>OZ252240.1:0-4225354 GCA_965249515.1 Capsulimonadaceae bacterium | reverse complement strand
GCGAATGGCATAGGCCGCAATAATGCAGCCCTCCACCAGCATGTGCGGCATATGATCCATCAGGTCACGGTCTTTGGCCGTACCCGGCTCACCCTCGTCGGCATTGATGACCAGGTAATGCGGCGCGTCCCAGTTTTTCGGAATGCCATTCCACTTGATAAATGTCGGGAAGCCTGCGCCGCCCCGTCCGCGCAGGCCGGACAGCTTGATCTCGTTGATGATCGCTTCTTGATCCATCGTCAGCGCCTTCCGCGCGGCGTTGTAGCCCTCGTGCGCCAGGTAGACATCCATCGTGTCATAGCCCGGCACATCGCGGTACTTCGTCAAAAACTTCACTTGTTCAGTTGCCATTGTTTTTAGCGGCCTTCTAATTATAGCTCTTGTATGTCGGTTACGTTACCAGAATGCAGGTAAACAAACTCACCTGGATAAACCCACTGCTCAACTGTGCCTTCTAAGTCTGTGTATTTGTTTGTTTTCTTTGGATAGCCTAAAGCTAAAACGACCTGTTCTTCAGTCATTCTGACTGTCACATGATGCTCTGTTATATTGTCCAAGACGGATGGTCCCCATCCTCGTAATGTCGTAGGGTCAACAGGAAAAAACTTTGTATCGGCATCAGGCATTCCAGTTAGGGAAAGAACGTCAGTGTTAAACGCGCTGTTTCCTTCGAATATTTGGTAATAGCCTCGTCTACCTTTATCTGCCTTGACCACAATCCAAATAGGGTCGTCGGCGTTCATGCCCCACATAACATCAGTCACAACAAGGGGTTTGCCGCAAGGTATGTCCACAGTAGTTTCTTTACCTTGCACAGCATCGTATTGACACAAATGCGTATTTTTGGCGTAAATAGTTTTGTTAAGCCACTTTTTCCTTGCAATGCCTAGCCAGTCTTCAAGAGCAAGATGATGTAGCAGGCCATATTTAGTTTTAGCCTCAATGTTTGTTCTGCTGGTGGCCTCGTACAAAAAAATGAATACTCTTGAAAAGCTGAACCTGGGTCTTTCTCACAGGCAATGGCCTTAGTTATAGTGACTGTTTTGCCTGCAAATTGCAGGTAGACCGGATTGCCAGCCCCTGTTTCAATGCTTCTATCCCGTTCTACTCCCAGTGGCCTGATTACGTGAAAATCAGTATACTCCTGGTCATCATATGCTCTCAATATCTCTAAGAACACTAAATGCTTGCCAACCCACTTCTGAGCCAAGTTATCTGTAGAAATCGGAGGGACAACATCATCCTTCACACTTCCGCGCCCAACGCCGTCCGCAAACAGATGACCGATACCGAGAAGCAATAGAGCAGTACTGATTGAGCATAACAAAATAGCTTTTTGCAAAGTTGCGCTTAAATAGTTATACATTCTTGGTTGGCGTTTGAGAACGACTTTTGATCAACCGTCAAGTGATCAAACCTTTGTATGTAATCCAAAACCTGAAGGCGAAGATAATCTATCGTTTCTAGGTAATGACGCATTTTTGGCCGGTTCACCCCATCTTTTAAGAGCCAATCCAAAACGCCAGGCAACTCGAACAAAGCGTACCGTTTTAGGTCGCGGACAGCTTCCGGCGGATAAGAGATAGGAACACGCAACGGAGAATAATTTGCATATCCACATATATCGTCGGGATACATTCCGATCAAATCCCAAATATCGGTGTCGGAAGCGACGTCATGCTTTCGGTGCTGGCCCTCGCGAGATGCCTGCTTGTACAAATCAAAGCATTCTTCGTAAAGTTCAGCAATACACCGCCGCAACGCTTGCGCCTCAACCGGCAGGTACTCATCCCGATTTAGCAGTGCTTTAGTGACGGTTGAAGCCGTAGGTGACGATATAGCCATTGTGTTCAATTAGAAACTCGCCGCTTTTGCGCTCATAATGAGTGCGATTGTCTGGAAGCGGCCTGGAAGCTGCTCCATTTTTGTTAAAGTTGTACGCTTTCCTAAGATACCACCACAAATTGCCGTTGCCGCGTTTGCGAACATGGTGTCTTATGTTCGCTTCCCGGCTAGGCTGTGTTCCTTTGCCCCACCGCCTAACCAACATTCGCGCTTCTGTAAAAGTTATCATTGAATCTTCCATGACTCTGTTGTACAACTTTACGCAAAAGCTACTTGCTTGCTAACTCATCCAAGATCTTGTCGGTCTTCTCGAAATTTAAGTCCTCATAGTAGGTCGCGCCGACCATCATGCAGGGAGCGTTGGCGCAGGCCCCCAAGCACTCTGCACCATTGAGCGTAAACTTGCGGTCAGCAGTGGTCGCGCCTTTGTCAATGCCAAGCTTTTCGCCGATATGGTCAATTAATGCATCCGCGCCGACCGCCATGCAGACGATGTTGTGGCAGACCTCCAGGTGGTACTTGCCGACCGGGGCCTTGTTGTACATCGTGTAGAAGGTCGCGACGCCTTCCACTTCAGCAGAGGCCAGTTCCAGAATGTCGGCGATCTCTCGCATGGCTTCGCGGGGCACCCAGCCTTCGTTCTCCTCCTGCGCCAGCCAGAGCGCAGGCAGGAGGGCAGCTTTCTTCGTCGGATACTTCTTGACAATTGCGTCGAGCTTTTGGAGTGCTTCTTCGGTAAACATATTAGCGGTCAATGTCCCCCAAAACAATGTCAATCGAGCCGATGATTGCCACAACGTCTGCAATCATGCGACCTTCGGCCATCTTCGGCAGGGCCTGGAGGTTGTTGAACGATGGCCCTTTGATCTTGACGCGGGCGGGCTTGTTGGAGCCGTCGCTGTAGATATAATAGCCCTTTTCGCCGCGGGCGCTTTCAACACACGCATACGACTCGCCGACTGGTGGATGATACCCTTCGGTGAACAGCTTGAAGTGGTGGATCAGCGACTCCATGGACGTATCCAGCTCGGCACGCGGCGGTGGGGCGATCTTGCGGTCCGAGGTCATCACCGGGCCGCCCGGAACGTCTTTCAGGGCCTGAACCAAGATGCGCTGGGACTGCTTCATCTCTTCCATGCGGCAGAGGAAGCGGTCGTACACGTCGCCTTTGGTGCCCGTGGGCACATCGAACTCAAACTGCTCGTAGCCCGTGTACGGGTTCGCCTTGCGGATGTCCCAGGCGACGCCCGAGCCGCGCAGGGTCGGACCGCTGAGGCCCCACGCCACGGCATCTTCGGCGGAAATCACGCCGACGCCGCTGAGGCGCTCGATAAAGATTGGGTTCTTGGCAATCAGCCGGTTGTACTCGTCCAAGCGGCGCGGGAAGTCGGCGACAAAGCGGTTGACTTTGTGGAACCAGCCTTCCGGCATATCGCCGCGCAGGCCGCCGGGGCAGATCCACGAGGTCATCATACGGACGCCGGACATCATTTCCTTCATGTCCAAAATCTGGTCACGCTCGCGCCAGGTGTAGAAGAACAGGGTCATCGCGCCGATGTCGAGCGCGTGTGTGCCGAGCCATAAGAGGTGCGACGCGATCCGCTCCAGCTCGTTCAGAATGAGGCGCAGGCGCTGGGCGCGGGGTGGGATTTCGCAGTCAATCAGCTTCTCGACCGCCATTGAATAGGCCAGATTATTCATCAAGTTGGACAAATAATCTTCCCGGTCGGTGATGGTCAGGGCTTTGTAATACGTCATGTTCTCCATGGTCTTCTCGAGACCTGTATGGAGGTAGCCGATGTGCGGCGTCGCCTTCATGACATTCTCACCGTTCAGCTCGACCACGAGGCGCAAAACGCCGTGCGTAGACGGATGCTGCGGACCCATGTTGACGATCATCAAATCGCCGTCGTCGGTCTGCACCCGCTCGGCATCAATCCCGGCCCCAAGTCGCTGCATCATCAGCGGCTTCTCAGTCTCGGTTTTATCTAGTAAGTCGCGCTCAATCAGTGCCATAGTCTTTTTGCTTTCTACTAGCTTTGGGTCTACTGGCCCCGGACATTGTGTGTAAATTCGATTTCTTCGCCGCCAAGCGGGAAGTCTTTTCGCAGCGGATGCCCCACCCAGTCATCGGGCATCAGAATACGGCGCAGATCGGAGTGGTTGTTGAACGAAATGCCGAACATATCGTACACTTCGCGCTCATTCCAATTGGCGTTCGGCCATACCCCTTCGACCGTATCAATAGTCGCGTCATCTTCGCTGACCTGCGCTTTCAGGCGCAGCCGCTGAAATGTGCCCATCGAGTACAAATTGTAGATGACTTCAAAGCGCATCTCGGCTTCGTCATCTTCATCCATGATGTCGAGGCGGTCAAAGCAGGTGATGTCCGACAGATAATTGTAGTTTGTCTCGCGGGCATCGCGGAGCATCTTGCAGATGCCGACAACATTGGCCTTGTTGATAACAATCGTTTTTTCGCCACGAAACAGCCGGGTCTGAACGACCGAGCCGGGGAACTGCTCCTGCATCAGCCGCAGCTCGACGCAGTCGTCCGGGTTCAGGTCCACCCATTCGTCAGGCCGCTTCGTCTGAATTTCCCGGAGCTGTAAGTCAGTCGGCGTCAATCCTAATCGGACATCGTAATCCATCGTGTCACCTATCTTCTAACGGCGGTCGCTGAAATGCTCGCGGTCAATCTTTTTCTGAAGCTGGTTGATTGCATAAATCAGCGCGTCTGGGTTTGGCGGGCAGCCCGGCACGTAAATATCTACGGGCACGATCTGGTCCACGCCCTGCAAAATCGCGTAGTTATTAAACACACCGCCGCAGGAGGCACAGTCGCCCATCGCAATGACCCACTTCGGCTCCGGCATCTGGTCGTAGATCTGACGCAACACCGGCCCCATCTTCTTCGAGACACGACCTGCGACAATCATCAGGTCGGCCTGCCGGGGGGACGCCCGAAACGCTTCCGAGCCGAACCGGGCCAGGTCATAGCGCGAATTCGTGCTGCCCATCATCTCGATGGCGCAGCAGGCCAGCCCAAACGTAGCCGGCCAGACCGAGTTGCGACGCGCCCAGTTGACCACTTTGTTTAATGGCACCGTCAAAACGCCAAGATTTTGCTCTACTCCCATTCGAACGCACCTTTTTTCCAAACATAAATATACCCAACAAACAGGATCACGATGAAGCTGACCATTTCGTACAGACTGAACCGCTGCAAAACCGAGTGGTAGCCCCATTTCGTGAAGGTCACTGCCCAGGGGTAGAGAAAGACCGTCTCAATATCAAACACGATGAAGAGCATCGCGATGAGGTAAAACTTGACCGGGAACCGCTCCCGCGCCGAGCCAACCGGCGTGACGCCGCACTCATACGGCGCGAGCTTTGCCGCCGACGGCTTCTTCGGCCCAAGTATCCATGACAGTCCGACCAGAGCGCCCGCGAGGGCGACGGCAACAAACAGCAGGACTAGCAGTGGCAGGTAATCGGAAATATGCGGTGTCGGCGTTGCCGGAATCGGAAGCATCTTGTTTCCTCTCTAAGAAACACACACTAAAAACAGGGGATGCGCCCGGCAGGTTCCCCCATCCACGCTACTTGTGAATTATGTCACAAGCACCCTTGTTTGTCAATGGGCGCGTGGACAAAAACAACATCAGCAATCAGGTTGGTAAGATCCCTGCTTGTGTACTATGTCTTCGCAAATAATATCAAGATAATCATCATAAAACATAATCTGAAAGTGACTGCACCGAGCGAGATGCTGCTGACTGAATGACAAAAACCACGGCGACTTGCCCAAAGAAATGACGGCGGCGGGCCGGAACATTGCCCAATAATCCTCCGCTGAACGGTTCCGATAAACTTCTTCAGGTGTCCACAGATAAACCTGCGGCTTGACGAACAGCAAGTGCTTTGTTTCGCCCCGGCCAGCATCAGGGTTATCGTATTCGACTGCCCGAATACGCTTACCCTCAGACGCATAACGCACCGCCGTGAGCGTCGGACCGCGCCCGTCATGGTAACAAACATCTCGTAAAATGGGTTCTATCATAATTCGTGAAGGAATCACGTATTGAAGCACACGGCTGTTGGGCGCGGACGCCGGGAACCCGCCGCCTCGCGGGGCTGAGAAATTTTATGGCAGCGGACTCACGGGGCTGAACCCCCCGTGCTTCGAAGGGCAAACTCCCGCCTTCGCGGGCGAAGATGACAATACTTCTGGTCTTCTGCCCGCGAAGGCGGGGAATTGCCCTTCGAAGCACGGGGGTTCAGCCCCGTGAGTCCATCCATGCCTTTATCCTCCCACATCCTATCAGAACATCCAACTACGGCAGCCCAAGCGCTTTCCGCATCGCAGACATTGAAGGCGCGGGTGACTGCCAGAACCATTCCTCGCGCACCCAGAAACCGGGTAGACCCGTCGAATAATAAACGCCGTCAGGATTGGGCGCAACTCTTTGAAAAAGGCCATGTGCGTCGCGCTGTAGAGAAGTCACCTGCCGATTTGGCGGGTCAATCAGCCAGTATTCAGGAACGCCGCCGCTTTGGTATTCCTCAAACTTGTCGACAGTGTCTCGTTCAACACTTTCCGGGCTGATAATCTCAATCACTAAGTCGCCGGGACCGTCAAAGAGATTGTGCTGTAAACGATCAAGCCGGGACTTTGCGACGAAAAACAAATCGGGTTCACGCCCGCGCCTCTCGCGGACGAGTTTCATTTGGAACTCCGATTGAAAGAGCCGGCCCGCGTCGGTTGATTCAATAAATTCACTGATGAGTCGTATCAGAAAATTGCCGATGCGCTGGTGGTCGTCTGAAACAGACATTTTTAGTTCCACCTCTCCGTCCACCCATTCGGCACGAACACCATCGTATTGGACTAAGAAGTCTTCGTAGCTGATTTTTGGCGAGGCTTGTGCTGCCGCAGCAGGCCGAACGGTCATTGTCTGAGCCATCTTACTCTCCTATTCCGGGTCGTAGTTTAGCACCGGGGCAAGCCAGCGCTCGGCTTCGGTCAAGTCCATCTCTTTGCGGCAGGCGTAGTCTTCCACTTGGTCGCGCTCGATTTTGCCGACCGAGAAATACTTGGCTTCGGGGTGCGAGAAATAGAAACCCGACACCGATGCCGCCGGGGTCATCGCCATGCTCTCGGTCAGATGGATGCCGGCGGCTTTCTCAGCCCCAAGCAGATTGAACAGTGTGCGCTTTTCGGTGTGGTCCGGGCAGGCGGGATAACCCGGCGCAGGGCGGATGCCCCGGTAGCGCTCTTTGATGAGGTCTTCGGGCGTCAGGTTTTCGCAGTTGCCGTAGCCGCTGTCTTCTCTTGCTTTCTTGTGCAGGTACTCGGCGAACGCTTCGGCAAGTCTATCGGCGAGGGCGCTGACCATGATGGCGTTGTAGTCATCCAAGTCGTCTTTGTATTTCTGCGACAGCTCTTCGACGCCCAGCCCCGCGGTGACGGCGAAGCCGCCCAAGTAATCGGCCAGCCCTGAGTCTTTGGGCGCGACAAAGTCCGACAGCGCTTTGTTGGCGTGGCCTTCCGACTTCTCGCCCTGCTGCCGGAGCGTATGGATGATGCCTAAGACTTCCGTGCGCGTGTCGTCGGTGTACAGCTCGATGTCATCCCCGACGGAGTTGGCGGGGAAAAAGCCATAAACGCCGTTGGCACGAATGGATTTGTCGGACACAAGCTGAGACAGCAGCAGTTGCGCTTCGTCGTAGAGCTTGCGGGCACTGTCGCCGACGATGGCGTCGTCGAAGATTTCCGGGTAGTGTCCGTGCAGCTCCCAGGCCCGGAAGAACGGCGACCAGTCAATAAACGGCACCAGCTCGGACAAGGGCAGATTGGACACGAGCCGGACGCCGGTGAGCGACGGCTTGGCAATGTCATCAGCCCGCCAGACTATCGGCGTTTTGTTAGCGCGGGCGGCGTCAATCGCCAGTGTCTTCTTTTCACTGCGCTTGCCCGCGTGCTGCTCCCGCGCGGCGTTCTGCTCGCGCTCGATCTCGGCGACGTAGGCATCTTTGAGGTCATCGGAGATAAGATTGGAGACGACGCCGACGGCGCGTGACGCATCCAAAACATGGATGACCGGATGCTTATAGAACGGCGCGATCTTAACCGCCGTGTGGACCCGGCTCGTGGTTGCGCCGCCAATGAGAAGCGGCACGGTGAAGCCCTGACGCTCCATCTCGCGGGCGACGTAAGTCATCTCATCCAAAGAGGGCGTGATGAGGCCGCTGAGGCCGATCACGTCCACGTTCAGTTCTCTGGCTTTGGCGAGTATTTTGTCGGCGGAGACCATGACGCCCATGTCAATAATCTCGTAGTTGTTGCAGCCGAGCACGACGCCGACAATGTTCTTGCCGATGTCATGCACGTCGCCCTTGACCGTCGCCATCAGGACTTTGCCCTGCGCCCGCGTGTCGCCGGACGCTTTCTTTTCGGCCTCCATATACGGCAGCAGGACGGCAACGGCCCGCTTCATCACGCGGGCGCTTTTGACGACTTGGGGCAGGAACATCTTGCCCGCGCCGAACAGGTCGCCGACCACGTTCATGCCGGTCATCAGCGGCCCTTCAATGACTTCCAGCGGCTTTGGGTACTTTTGACGCGCTTCCTCGGTGTCCGCTTCGATGTAATCGGTGATGCCTTTGATCAGCGCATGGGACAGCCGCGATTCGACCGGCTCGGAGCGCCAGGCTTCCTCGGTCTTCTCGCTAACAACCGCGCCCTTCACGGTATCGGCATACGCTAATAATCTATCGGTAGCATCGGCACGGCGATTGAACAGTGCATCTTCCGCCAGTTCCAGCAGGTCGGCGGGGATTTCGGCATAGACCCCAAGCTGCCCGGCATTGACAATGCCCATGTCCATCCCGGCTTGAATCGCGTGGTACAGAAACGCCGTGTGCATCGCCTCGCGCACGACATTGTTGCCCCGGAACGAGAACGAGAGGTTGCTCACGCCGCCCGAGACATGGCAGCCCGGCAGGGTTGCTTTGATGGTCCGCGTCGCCTCGATAAAGTCCACGGCGTAGTTGTTGTGCTCTTCAATCCCCGTGGCAATCGTGAGGATGTTGGGGTCAAAGATAATATCTTCCGGTGGGAACCCGACTTCCTGCGTGAGTATATTGTACGCACGGGTACAGATCTCTACTTTCCGGTCTTTCGAGTCCGCCTGCCCTGTCTCATCAAACGCCATCACGACTACGGCAGCCCCGTAGCGGCGGATCAGCCGCGCTTTCTCGACGAACGCTTCTTCGCCTTCTTTCAGGCTGATGGAGTTGACGATGCCCTTGCCCGGCAGGCACTTCAGGCCCGCTTCAATCACCGACCACTTGGAGCTGTCCACCATGATTGGAACCGGGTTGATGTTCGGCTCGCCCTGAATCAGATTCAGGAAGCGGGTCATCGCCGCTTCGCCGTCGAGCATCGCCTCGTCCATGTTGATGTCAATGATTTGTGCCCCGTTGTCCACCTGCTGCTGCGCGATGGAAAGCGCAGCCTCGTAGTTGCCTTCCAAAATCAGCTTCTTGAACTTCGGCGACCCCGTGACATTGGACCGCTCGCCGACATTGACGAACCGGACTTCGGGTCGCCAGGGGAACATCTGCGTTCCATTGAGGCGCGTGGCTTTGGGGACTTCCGGCACGACGCGCGGCGGCAGGCCCGCGACCGCTTCGGCGATCAGGCGGATATGGGTATCGGTCGTGCCGCAGCAGCCGCCGACGATGTTCAGCCAGCCGTTCTCGGCCCACTCCAGAAGCTGGGGCGCAAGCGACTCCGGCGTCTCGGGAAAGCCGGTTTCAAGCATCGGGTCCGGCAGGCCGGCATTGGGGTAGGCGCTGACAAAGACCGGCGCAATGGATGACAGCTCTTCGATAAATGGCCGCATCTCCGCCGGCCCAAGCGCACAGTTCAGGCCAACCGAAAGCAGCGGCACATGGGAGATCGAGTTCCACATTGAAGCGACATTCTGCCCGGACAAGTTGCCGCCGGCCAAATCGGTGATCGTCAGCGACGCCATCACGGGAACACTCCGGCCCGCGTCATCAAACAACTGCTCAATCGCAAACAGCGCAGCTTTCAGGTTCAGGGTGTCAAACGTCGTCTCGCACAGCAGTAAATCCACCCCGGCGTTCAGAAGCGCCGCCGCCTGCTCGTAATAGGCGTCCCGCAGCGTGTCGAAATCAACCGAGCGCTTTTCCGGGTGATTGGAGTCCACCATGACTGTCGCCGAGCGTGTCTGCGGGCCGAGAGCGCCCGCGACGAAGCGCGGCTTGTTGGGGGTTGAATAGGCATCGGCGGCCCGCCGGGCGATCTGCGCCGCCGCCGTGTTCATCTCGACCACCAGGTCTTCCATACCGAAGTCGGCCATCGAGACCGAGCAGGCATTGAACGTGTTAGTCTCGATGATGTCTGCCCCGGCGGCGAGATATGCCCGGTGGATGTCTTCGATGACCTCGGGCCGGACGAGCATCAGCGCTTCATTGTTGTTCTTCAAGTCCAGTGGGTGATCTAAAAATCGCTCCCCCCGGTAATCGCTCTCCTCAAACTTATGCTGCTGAATCATCGTGCCCATTGCACCGTCGAGGATCAGAATGCGTTCCTTGAGTAGCTGCCGTATATCTGCCATAGTGTTCTTTTCTAAAATCTGCTGCCTAATCCGCCCAGTTTTCGCTTGTCAGCCCCGGTACACGCTCGAAGTCGCGCAGGTTGCGCGTAATGACTATCGCGCCTGCTTCCAGGGCAATCGCCGCAATCCGCAGATCCATCTTCCCGACATTCAGCTTCATCGCCAAAAGCGTATTGTAGCGGGCAATAGCGGCTTCGGAGAAATCGAGTATTTGCATTCCTGACAGCACCCGGACGGAAGCAGCCAATTTTGCGTAAGCAGCAGCAAGCTCTTTATCAGTTCGAGCATGACGTAGATAAAGCTGCCAGCCGGTCAGTTGCTCCTCGACATTGATAACTGTGACTGCCAGTTCCAAAGGAGGGACTGCCACGAAGCGGCGTAGCACGTTCAAGTCTTTTCGTTCCAGCAACGATAGCGTAACGGTATCCAGAATTTGTAGGCTCATAACGCTTGAGGGTCTTCATCCACACTGCGGCGGTAGTCTTGAATGGCTTGCTGCCATCCCTCAAAAACGGCGTCATCTTCAAAGATGCCGATAGCTGGGAGCCAGGGATGGTTTTCTTCTTTTAATTTCGCCATAAGTTGTTCCAACGTCATGTTTTCGGGTTTAAAGTCATCATTTATTTTTTTGGCTGTTTGCTTACTCATAGTTTTGGTTCCAAAAGTTTACTTGACGCTCAACAGTTTGGCTCCGCATCGGCTTTACGCCGGTTCTCACACGTGATCTCAATCCATTCCTCAAAAGCAGCATCTTTACGGGAAATACCTGCACCGGCAGCCCAGGGGTTTCCATCGGCGATGGCCTGGTCTATAAGCGGCTGTATTTTTGCCCACTCCTCATCGGTTGGCGGCGCAGGCATCGTCAAGTAGTCGGCGGTTTCGTTGCTCATAATTTTGATTATAGCACAATCGCCCGCTTCGTAACCGTTTGGCTGCCTCGCCGGCAATCTTGACAACTTGGGCCGAGTCCGCTATACTCAAAGCCAGAGATTTAGTGCGAGAGAATTGATGCGAGGAGACATGATTTGGAACAGATTGATAAGCCCTATGTGGTCGGCGTGGATTTGGGCGGGACCAATGTCCGGGCGGCGGTACTAAGCCGGGACACCGAACAAGTCGTGGCGCGGGGCCGGAACCTGCCGTCGCACGCGTTGGAAGGGGTCGCGCAGACCGCCGGGCAGATTGTCCAGGCGGTTTCAGATGCGCTGACGGCGGCGGGCATAGATAAAGCCCAGGTTTTAGGAGTCGGGATCGCCGTGCCCGGTCATGTCAAGGCGGGTGAAGGTATGGTCATGTGGGCACCGAACTTCAAGGACCAATGGAAGGGTGTCCCTATCGCCCATCTGGTCGAGACCCTGCTTGGGGTCCCGGTGCGGATCGGCAACGATGCCAATCTCGCCGCCCTCGGCGAGTTCCGCTTCGGCGCGGGCCGGTCGGTGCGCCATATGATCATGGTGACGCTCGGCACCGGGATTGGCGGCGGCATTATCGTGGACGGCAAGCTGATTGACGGTGCGGACGGAGGCGCGGGCGAGATCGGTCACATGATTATTAACCCCGGCGGGCGCGGCGGCAACACAGCGTTCGGCACCGTGGAAGGCGAAGCGCAGCGCGACGGCATTATCGAGCGGGCCGCCCGCAAGATCCAGTCGGGCCGTCCGACGACCCTCGGCGCACGAGTGGACTACGACCGCTTCGCGCTCACGCCCGCCCTTATCGCTGAGGAAGCCCAGAAGGGCGACGCCGTCGCGCTGGAAGTCTACGAGGAGACGGGCTACTACTTGGGCATCTGCGTCGCCAATCTCATTAATTTGTTCAACACGCAGATGATCGTGGTCGGCGGCGGTATCGCGCAGGCCGGCGAGATCATTTTAGAGCCGATCCGGCGCACGGCGACTGCCTGCGCCATCCGCTCGATGTCCCGCACCTGCGCGATTGTCCCCGCCGAGCTTGGCGACAACGCCGGCGTACTCGGCGGCGCGGCCATGGTCTTGCAGGAAATCGCCGGCGAAGTTTAGGTCCTAAGTTTAGCCGCGGCGCTCACCGGGGCAAAACTCTTCAGCACGACTTGAGGAGAGACCAAAATGGACGACACAAAAACTGAGACGCACGATATTCCCGGCGGCACCGAAACGACAAGCACCAGCCACAGCGAAACCGACCACGACAAGACCGAAATCAGCGAAAATGTCACCGAAGACACAGTAAAGGGCGAAGAAGCCAACGAGATATAAACAAAACAGCCCCGACCGTTTGGCCGGGGCTTATTTATTCTATGACGAATAGCCAGCCCCACTCAGTCTCATACCGCTTCCATTGTTTGCTACCCGGCATCAGCAGCACCTCTGAAAAACCGTACCCGCAAGCGTCCTCACTCGTATCCGCTCCGACCATAAGCCGCAAGCCTTCGTCCTGCATTTGGAATGGTCCAGTTTGGTCTGGCTCTGTCCGTAATGTCTCCTGAATGAGTTTGGGAAGATTATTTGTCAGGCACTGAACCTGTACAATTCCAATCTCCCCTAATCCGAAGAGGAAGAATCGCCCGCTCCAACTGCTGTCCTCCAGCACTAGCATATCGCGTCCATAACGCTGGGTGAGATACTCTCCGCAGAGGAACGCAGCATCGGAGTCCGTCTCATAGGCCACCTCGCCCGGCGCGTACAAGTGCGCGTCTTCGGCGCTTACATCAACGAGTTCCTCCCTGTCATCGCTCAGATCGTCCTCGGAACCCATTGCTCCCTGCCACTGCGGGATAACGCTGGTTTGAAGAACAATGAGCGGTCCACCATCCCCGCCAACCCAATGCTTGTCGTCGTCATCTACCGTAGAGTTCGCCATGTTACCGAGAAACAGGGGATGTGCTTTGAGCAGTTCAGTTTCCATTGCTTACCATGCCTCACTGCTTACAGGTTGACGCCGTTGATCTTTAAGTGGAACTTGCAGCCTAAGAAATCGGCGGCGCGGCGGCAGAGGACCATTCTTAGGACAAAAATCTCGAAGTATTCGGTGACGCTGGCATGGGTGGTATCAATCTCAAGTTCCAGCGTGATCATCTTGTGCTCGGCGTGGACGTGCAGGTACGACTTTTGGACAGCAGAGTTGACCCGGTCGTGGATGTCCCATTTGACCGGGTCTTTCTCCTGGACACGCGAAAAGTGGACATCGGACTTGTCGGCGATGATCACGGCGGCGGAGACCGGGGAGATCGGCAGGCCGTTCGGCTCCTCGTGGTTGCCGATGGCCCCGATGACCGTGGCGATCTCGCCGGGGGCCATCTTCATGTCGGTCAGGATCGTGTAGGCCATCAGCGCCCCGGCCTCGACATGGCCGATGCGGTTGATGACGCAGCCCATGTCGTGGGTATAGCCGGCAATCGCCGCCAGCTCCCCTTCCCGCTCCGGGTGCGCGAGCTGGGTCAAAATCGTGCGGGCGATCGTCGAGACGATGCCGGCGTGGCGGTGCCCGTGCTCGGTGTAGCCGATAGCCTGCATCTGCTCATTGGCACGGGTGATGTAGGTGCGGACCCGCCCGTCATGGCGGACATCTTTGAGTGTTACAAGTGTTGGTTCGAAGAGAGTATTTGGTTCGTTGGTCATAATCGTTTCAGAGAGATCGGTATCAGCGCCTTGTCGGACGCTATAATTTGGACGCTGCCGCCCGCATCGTTGTTCCAAGTGATGCCGACCGTCGCCGTGCCGTCGCGGTCGGTCTGCACGGCGGCGCTGTCGGCGACTCCGTCCGTGACAATGATCTTGGCGGCAGCAAACGGGTGCGGCTTGCCGTTTTGGTCCAAAACGCGCACCACAAGCTGGTTTCGGTTGTGCAGTCCAAACGGGTCCGGCGCAAGCCTAGCCGAAAGCGTATAAACCGACACCGGCGCGGTCTTGCCGAGAACGGTGACGCTTGCCGTCAGCAGGTGCCCCCCATACAGTGCGGACACGGTGCCGGTGCCGGGCGCAGCCGTAATTAAATAGCCCTTCTGGTTGACAAAGCCGATGCCGCCCGTTGCCGGTCCCGACCAGACGATGCCCGGTGCGGAGCCGGACAGTTGGCGCGAACCGACCGACAGCCGTAGCGAAACGGCAGTGCCGACCCGAATCGGCACTTTCGGCAGCACGATCTGGGCCATGGGTGTATCGGCCTCGGCGGTCGGGGTCGGCAGCAGCGGCGCGGGAGGTTGGTAGGGCCGGTCGCTGTACACCAAAAGCATATCCGCCACCGGGCGCTCCGCTCCGTCGCCTCCAGGACTGCTCACGGTCAGCCCGTCCGCCGCCAGGGTCGTCGAGCCGCCGCCGTCTAGGTTGATCGCGTTCCATGCCCCATAGCGCTTCAAAATGAGTGCGAGGCTTGCCAGCGAGACGCCTTTCGAGAACGCCTGCCGCCCGTCCACCGTGACCAGCAAAAGATGCCGTCCGTCGCGGGTCGTGCCGACCGCCGTGCGCGGGTTCAAGCTGTCCGCAAAGCCCGCCTCGAAGCCCTCGGCGGCCCAGTCAATCGTGGTTTGCCCATCGGTCAGCAATCGTGGCCCGCCGCCGACCGCCGACGGCACCGCCGCCCAGACATACGCCGACCGGCTGACCGCAAGGCCCGCCCGCGACGGCAGATCGCTTGTCGTGCGCGGCAGCGACGCCACTTGCAGCGCCGACAGCGTCTGCCCCACCGGCGCGACCGCCAGAACGAAGCTCACCGGATCCCCCGGATGCAGATGACGAGCCAAAAAATCCGCCCCGGTGCCCGGCCCGCCTGAGATCACCAGGCCGCCTTCGGGGATCGTCTCGGTCGCGCCGCGCACGGCCTCGACCCGCTCGACCCGCCCGGTCATCAGCTTGTTGGCTCGGACAGGGAGGTTGACCCCTGACAGCACCGCTTCCGCGCCGCCAAGTTTGTTCGAGGTCACCGACCCATAGACAGGGCTATAGACGACAATTTCGTTCGCCGCCGTCGAGCGGTTGATGCCTCCCAGATACGCCCGCGCCCCGTCGGCAGCCTGCAAGTCGCCGAGAAAACCGAGCGTATCGAACAGGACCCCGCGCCCGTCGGGGGTGACGCCCAATGTCACACGCGGCCCGCTGCCGCGAATCCCCAGGAACGGCTCCGAGAACAGCTCGCCGTCCCGAATCCCGACCCCCAGCGGATCGCCCGTGTACGGAAAGTAGTCGGCATTGATCGCTGCGACCGCCCCGTAGCGCCGGGCCAGCCGCGAGACATCTTCCCGTCCGTGGGTCGGGTCCGGGGCACTGACCTTGTCCTGCCCGATGCCGACTCCAAGCTTTACTCCCGGCGTGTCGAGGTCCACCGACACGACATTGATAATCAGCGGCGTCTTCTGGTCAATCTCCTGCGTCAGCGTCACCCCCGGCGCAAGCCGCTTGACAGTCGTGTCGGCGCGGGCCATGCCCGTAAGGCAGAGCAGAAATAGCAGCGAGAGTAGGGTTCGTTTTGGCAAAAATGGCATATCGTAAACTGATCGGTTCAACCCGGATTGGAAATCCGGGTCTTCGGTAAAGCGATTGTCTGCCTGCGAAGGCAGACAATCGCCCTTCAGAAGCCCTGGTCTTCAGACCAGGGAACAAACGCAGCCGCTTCTAACTCCTGAATCAGCATCTCGAACTCGGCTTCATATTCTGCGGTTGTCTGAGGCGCGGCCTATGCCGATGTTGCGTTTGCCGTGATTATCTCTTTCAGCTTCTTGTAAAGATTTGCCTGTCGTCTGGTAGTAGCGTCCTGCCAAAATAAACGAGGCAATCATCAAAACGTAAGGCGAAAAGGAGAAAATGATTTCGCCCGTCGCCATATGGTACTTGTCCTTGTAAACGCCGTGAGCTAAAACGAGAAGAACGACGGCTTGCAGCAACCAAGTCGCCTTCCAGCATTTATCGCTCAAAGAGTGCGGTGGGATGGAATATCGGCGATGTTTAGCGACAAAGCCGAGAAACAGACAACCCCAGAGCATCAACAGCAAAAAGCCGACTTGTAGAGCATGACCAATATAGAACACAATAGCCTGAAACAGCGGGTGTCCGATATAAATGTTCGACAGCCAATCAATAAGTGCATTCATGCTGTTTGTCCAAGCGGTTCAGCGACTTTGTCATAATTGTACCACTTCCGCCTACCCCTCCGGCAGGAGGTCTTCGGTGGCGTTGGTCTCGCTCCATATCAGCTTGGCGTCTACCAGGCCCTGTGCGACGGCGAGGCGCAGGGATTGGACTCCCGAAAGCTCGCTGGACGTGCCGTCAGGACGCAGGCCGAGGCCGAGCCAGAGGCCGTCGAAGCTGCCGTCCTGCTCGCACGAAACGACGATGCGGCGGCCCCGCGCAATCAGCTCGACCGTGCCGGGGAACAGCGAAACGCTGGTTTGATCGCGGCTCCCCGTGAAGCCGGTCTTGTATTGGGACAGCACGGCGGCGACGGAGCCGTTCTGGCCGTTTTGGTCGGGCGCAATGATCTCGACGGTGAGGCTTTCGACCTGGCCGGTCGGGATAGGCTGGCCGTTGAGAAAAACGAAGAGGTCGCCGGACGACGGGCCGCTGACGACGATCTGGGTCAGGCTGCTGCCGAGCTTCGCGACTTCCGACGCGGCGGGCAGGTTAGAGGGGGCGGGCGCGGCGCTGCTGCCGTTGGTGCTGCCGAACATAGATAAATGTCTCCTTTGAATGCGACCTCACCCCGCTGCTCCGCAGCGACCCTCTCCTTAAGCAAGGAGAGGGTGAAGAGAAGACAGCTAGGTATCGGCCCCATCCGGGTCCTTCTCCGAATTATTCCTACCCTCTCCTTGCTTAAGGAGAGGGTCGCTGCGGAGCAGCGGGGTGAGGTCCCTACGCCACAATCGTATACGTAATCACTTCGTCGGTCGAAATAAAGTGCGGCTTATAGACCGTGACGAACGCTTTGACGAGGTCGTCCTGGGCGTTGACATCTACATAAACATCCACGACGCGGTTCGTGATGTCCTGACCATTGTACCAGACGCGGGTGGAGTCAAGCGCGACCATCGGGTGATAGTTTTCCAGCACAATCTGGTGACCGGGAAAGGTCAGGGTCAGCTTGCCGGGCAGGATGTCGAGCGCAGTTTCTGGGTTATCCTGGGTGCGGACAATGGCGGTGAAATCGGTGCCGTCATAGATGCCGCCCTGCACCGGGTTGTCATATTCGTCGCGGCCGGCGCGAAGCTCGACAAAAAGCTGCGCCGCCGGCACTTCGACGCCGTTATTGTAGAGGGTCGTGTTTTCCCAATCGCCGCCGGTCTGAAAGATCATATCGTTCATGGTGTGGTCTCCTCAAAAATGAACCGTAATGCCGAAAGTCAGCGACGCCGTCCGCCGCCGCCAAAAGACCGACCGCCGCCGCCGAAGCTGCCCCCGCCGAACGAGGACCGTCCCCCGCCCCCGAAAGACCCACCGCCGAATGACGGGCGTGGGCTGCTGGAACCGCCTCCAAACGATCCGCCTCCCCCGAACGCGGGCCGGCTGCCGAAGGAGCCGCCACTGGAAGATGGCGTGGGCGATGCCGTGGGGAGCGAGCGGCGTCCCGCGCCGAACGAGCCGCCGAAGCTTGACGGGCCGCGTCCAAACGAGCCGCTGCTGCCGGACGCCGGACGGCCGCCGCCGAAGGAAGAGCGACCGCCGCCGAATGTCGTCCCAGAGGAGCCGAAGGAGCGCCGCCCAAAGCTGCCGGAGCTGCCGCTGCCCGACGTGCGGCTGCCGAACGAACGGCCTGAGCCGAAGCTCGATGACCGCGCGGCCTGGTTGTAGACCGTGCGGTTGACCACGCGCATCGGGGCGTAGCCGGGGTGGCTATTGTAGTAGCTGTGGTACGAGTTCCAGCCGTAATACGGCGAGCCGCCAATCAGAAAGTGCAGGCCGATCATCGGCCCGACGATGCTGTACGGGCTGTAGCCGTAGTAACCGCCGTAATAGGACATGCCCGGATACCAGCCCATGCCTGAGAATGCCGACCAGCTCGGGGCAAGGCCGACATACACCGGGCTGGTATAGTTGTAGTTCTGCGGGAACGGATACCAGGTCGCCCCTTGCTGTGCGGCGTTTTGCAGGCCCGCGCCCGGCGGGATAAAGAGAGTCGGGAATGCGCCGCTGTTGACGAAGTACATTTGTCCGGTCTGAGACTGGCCGAACTTCATCACATACATATTCTGGTTTGCGAACGGCACGACAATCGTGCCCTGCGAAGAATAAAGCTGGTAGCCGCCCTGGTCGAAGACGGCCCGTGTAATCGGCACCTGCTGATTGGCCGGCACCTCGGTCCAGTTATACGCACCGTTTTGCCCCGCCATTTGACTGTTTGGGTCCTGCCCGGCCATTGGGTTTTGCGGCTGAGAGATCGTCACGGGGTTGGTCGGCGGGGCCATTGCCACCGGCGGGCTGTTATGGGAGCAGCCGGAAAGCGCCAGGGCCGCCCCGGTCATCAAAAAAAGCAGCGGCGATTGTTTCACGGTAGGTTCCTCTTGAAAACTATGACACAGAACGGCGGAAAAAGTTGCAGCCCAAAAAAAGTTATGGTGTGGCCGGCACGGGGTACAATGGGGAAAATTAGAAAGCTGGCATACTTGCCGTGAGGGTGCTGTATTGAACTCACACACCGACACTGACTTACCCGAGATTGATTCGACTGAGATTGAGCCGCTGGAAGGAGAAGTCTGCCCGCAGTTTATTCGCTGCGGAAAAGCCGGCTGCCGCTGCCAGAATGGAAAGCCGCATGGCCCTTACCATTACCGCATCTGGCGTGAAGGCAGCCGGGTCCGCAAAGTTTATGTCAAGACCACCGAGCTTGAGGCGGTCAAAGCGGCCTGCGCCCTGCACCGCGACCTATCGCGCAGCCTGCACGATGTCAAGCGGGCCAAACTGACTCTGACCCAGAGCATGCAGCGCGAATGGCGCCGCACTCAGCGCCTCAAGCAGATGTCGGCTTGAGAGGTGTCAGATGAGAGGCTCCCGCGCCGCGCTCATCCTCATCCGTTCCTATTCCGTCGGGCAGCACCGTAAGCGTGATCTCGTCTACCCGGCGGCCATCGGTCTTCTCGACCCGCAGCTCCAAGTTCTCGTAGGCGACCGACTCGCCGGCTTCGGGCTGACGGCCAAACTGACCGAAGACGAAGCCGCCAATGGTGTCAAAATCCTCGTGCGGCAGGTCCAGGTCTAATAAATCGTTCAGGTCGTCAATCGCCATGCGGGCGTCCACACGGTAGATGTTCGGCCCAAGCGTCTGGAACTGGGCGTTTTCCTGGTCGTATTCGTCCTGGATTTCCCCGACCAGCTCTTCCAGCAAATCTTCGACCGTGACGAGGCCCGCCGTGCCGCCGTACTCATCCTGAATAATCGCCATTTGGACGCTGGAACGGCGAAATTCGTCGAGCAGGTCGTCAATGCGCCGGTTTTCCGGCACCACCAAGGGGGTACGCATCAGCGGGCGCAGGTCTAAATCCCGCTCGCCGCGCGACAGGGCCGGCAGCAAATCTTTGGCATGGACGATGCCGACGACGCTGTCCACGCTGCTCTCATAGACGGGAATGCGCGAGTGGCCGCTCTCGACAATCAGCGCGAGCAGCGCGGGCAGACCCGCCCCGGCGTCAATCGCCTTCACATCAATGCGCGGGGTCATCACCTGCCGGACATCGGTATCGCCGAACGAGATAACGTTACGAATAATCTCTTTTTCGTCTTCCTCAATTGCCCCGGACTGGGCGCTTGCCTCAAGCATCGCCCGCAATTCTTCTTCGGTAATCATCGGCGCGGCGAAAGTCGCGGTCAGGCCGAAGGGCCGGACTAGCAGGGAAGACATCCCAAGCGCGAATGTCGCCAGCGGGGCAAGCGCAACAATAAAAAAGCGCAGCGGACGGGCGATCAAAAGCGCCGTTTCGTCGGGCCGCTTCAGCGCGACCGAGCGCGGAATAATCTCGCCGATGACGATGGTGAACAGCGCGGCCACCAAAGTCAGCGCGACCGTCATAAAGCGCACCGGGGCGCGAGTCAGGCCCGGCGGGATGACGCCCGCCCAGGCGGGAGCCAGCACGGCGGCGGCGATAGCGGCAACCCCAAAAGACGCCAGTGTGATGCCGACCTGCACCGTCGCGACCACCCGTGTCGGCTGCCGCAGGAGCTGCTGGGCGCTGCCTGCCGCCCCGGCATCCGTTCCGCCTTCTTCGATCAAGTCTTGCAGCCGCGCATTGCGGACAGTATTCAGCGCGATCTCCGCCAGCGTAAAAAACGCATTGAGGAGGGTCAGTAGAAACAGGGCAAACAGGGCGTAAAGATGGGATGGCTGCATGGTCGGTAGATAGGGGTCAGTGAACTGGAAAGATATGCACGAAATAGATGCCGCAGGTGAACAAAATCCCGAGCAGGCCGCCGATGATTACTTCCTGAAGCGTGTGTATCTTCCCCTCTACCCGGCTTTGAGCCACGAGAAACGCCAGCAGCAGCGCCAGTATGCCGGTGAAGTAGTCCATCGCCCGGTAGATCAGCGTCGAGGCCAGAAAAAACGACACCGCCGCATGGCCGCTGACAATCCCGCCCGAAAGAATAGATCCCTTCTGCCCCAGCACCTTCGAGATCAAAACGATAATCAGCACCAGCACCACGACCGTGAGGATCACCGTCACCGGCAGCGGGTCACGCTTGATGTCCAGGTGTAACTGGGCAATCTTGTTAGAGCCAAAAAACAAGATCCCGCCGACAACCGCCGCCGTGATGCTGGCAATCAGCACCGCCCCCGCCGCAATGTCTTTGGCGAGCTTCGCCAGCGGGTGATATGCCTGCGTGATCATGTCCACGACACTTTCAATCGCCGTGTTGAGCATTTCGGTAACCAAAACGCCCGATACGACAATAAACAGCACGGCCATTTCCACCCGTGACAGCCGCAGCAGCAGCCCGATAAGCAGTACCAGCACGACCGTGAAGAAGTGGAACCGCATGTGTTTCTGCGTGCGGAAGGTATGAACAATGCCTTCCACAGCATAGCGGAACGAATCAAGATGGTTTTTCGGCCTCGGTACTTGGCGCATAGATTGATCAGCGAACTTCGCTAAGTGATTTTGTCCCGCGTGAGTGGATAAAGGGCGTTGGCCCGCAATTTACCCTCTGCGTGGAGCGCCCAAAAATTGCCAAGCGTTAAAGGCCGCTTGTACCGTTTGGTGTTCGGGCCGAATTGGTAGTCGCTTGTAAACAGCACTTTTCCTTCCGGGGAAGCAGTCAGCAGCTCGCTCAATATCTGCTGGATGTTTGGCACATACTCCGGCTTGAAGCGCAATTCCTCCCACCAAGCGTCGAGCAATTCAACCGCAGTACAAGCGCCTCTCGACTGCTTGATTAAATGGTAGATACAGCCTGTCAATAAATCAAAGTCGGTTTGGAACAGAGGCGACGGGGTGCGCTGCGAGACTAGCCGGTTTTCTGCGTCAATCCGAAATGGCATATTCTCAAAAACAATCGGCTCTGGCTGACCAATGCAGACGATTTCGACGGAAGGCATATTTGTACCTGATACGAACACAATGCGTTGAAACGCACGGCTAGGGCTTTATTGGGGTAGACGGCGCAGACGCCACAAAACACCGCTTCTGCACTGGTCAGCACTGGCTACCTGGAAGGCGCGGGGTTAGGATGAGAGAACACCCCTGGTCTGAGTCCCGCGAAGCGGTACTTCGTGGCGACTTTGCCGTTTGGCCGTGACATTCATGTCATGGTTCTTTAACTTCCTCCACGAAAAACGGGTGCTGACCGCGCTTGGGAACGGCAATCCCAGCCTCGCTCAAAGCTGCTTCGGTGCGGTACTGCATCTCCCACGCGCCCGCTTCCGTTTCGTCGTCGTAGCCGAGCAGGTGCAGGAGGCCATGAACACCGAGCAGGGCGATCTCGTGTTCTAAAGGCCAGCCGGCGGCTTTGGCTTGGCGGTCGGCGGTCGGGACGGAGAGGACGACGTCGCCTAAAATCTCCGGGTCTTCCTGGGCGAATGACAGCACATCGGTGGGCTTGTCTTTGCCCCGGTACTGGGCGTTCAGCGCCTGGATGTACGGGTCATCGCAAAAGACGACGCTGATTTCCGGGTCGTTTGTGATGCCCTCATGCCGCAAGAGAGCCGCCAGCGGGGCGGTCAAGATCGCTGGGGCGGTCAGCGGCGGCGGCAAAGCGGTCCGGCAGTGAATCAAGAGTGGCATTGGCAGGTGGTGTCGGCAGGGAGAGGTCGGCGGGCTTCTTCACGGGTTCTTTAAGCATCTCGGGGTAGTCAATGCGCGAGTGCAGCATTCCCGACAACAATTTGGCGAACGCTTCGCGGATACCACGCAGGTCGCGCTGAGTCAAATCGCATTCGTCGAGCTGACCATCGCCGAGGTGGCCGTCAATGATTTTTGTGATGAGATCTTCGATGCGGCTCAGCGTCGGACGCTCCAAAGTCCGCGACGCCGCTTCGACACTGTCAGCCAGCATCAGGATGGCGGTTTCGCGGCTCTGCGGCTTCGGACCGCCGTAGCGGAACTGCTGCTCCAAAACCGGCGCGGCCTCGCAGTCGTCCCCGGCGCACTGCTGATGGTAGAAGTAGCGGATCAAACTCGTGCCGTGATGCTCAGTGATGAATGATTTGATGACGGGCGGCAGCTTTTCCCGGTCGGCCATCTCCAACCCGTCGCGCACATGGGCGGTCACGACTAACGCCGACAGGGACGGGTTCAGGCGCTCGTGGGCGTTGTCGCCGCCGGCCTGGTTCTCGACAAAGAACTGCGCCCGCTGCATCTTGCCCAAATCATGGTACAGCGCCCCCACACGGCACAGAAGCGCATCCGCGCCGATGGCTTCGGCGGCGCTGACAGCCAGATTTCCGACCAGAATAGAGTGAGTGTAGGTGCCAGGTGCGGCCTCGCAGAAGCGCCTCAGCAAAGGGCGGTTCGGGTCGGACAGCTCCAGGAGGCCAAGCGGCGTCGTGATGCCGAACAGCCGCTCGAACAGCGCCGTGCTGACCCCAAACAATGCGACGGCGAGGAGACCGGAAAAGAACGCCCAGATCACGGACTGACCGATGTCCGCCCGCACATCTCCCTGGAGCTGGCCGACCAGCAGGCTCATCGCGACGTTGGCCGCGCACAAAATGCCGCCGGCCCGCAGAACATCGGTGCGGCTCCGCAGGTCGGAGACGGCATAAATGGCGACCCATGTGGACAGCAAAGTCAGCACCGAAAAGCGCAGATCGTTGCCGAGGATCACGCCCGACTGCGCCGCCAGCAGCGCGGTGACCAGCAGCGCAACACGCGGCTTGATCAGGGCTGCAATCAGCATTCCCGTGGCCGCGACCCAGAGCATCCCGACATAGCCGAACTGCGACGCGGACAGCCGCACCCCAAGCACAGCGCTTCCCAAACGGAGACCGAGAATGCCCAGCCCGACCAGGAGTGACAGGAGCAGCAGGGTCTTGGTGGACGCATACACGCGCGGGTAGTCGCGGGCCAGCCAGGCGCAGACCAGGCCGACCATGAACAGCACCAAGCCGGTAACGCTTGCAGCCATCACCGGGTCGAGGCGCGGGTTTTGCAGGCCGAGCGCCCGCAGCTTCGCAATCGTGGCGGGGGTAACAATCTGGCCGCTCCGCACGACGATGTCTCCGGCAAATATCTGGCTGTAGACCGGGGCGACCAGGCGCTCGGCGCTTGCCCTAGCCCCGGCAGTCTTGTTCTTGTCGAGCAGTCGGTTTGGCTGGACCACGGCACGGGCAATGGCGAGGGCGGCGGGGATATGGGTGCGGGGCAGCATAGAGGCCGACAGCCTGGACACGGCGACGATTCGCGCTTCGGCGAGGTCGCCGGGGCGGTCGTCGCGGATCTCCCGGTCCATCGCATCATGCACGGCCTGATGGGTGAGCCGCTCGGCCTGGTCCAGGTGGTACGCACCGGCGCGGGGGCTGAGAAGGGGTGTCAGAGCGGCGGGCAGGACGACAACGCCGACTTCGCGGCGCAGGTCCGATGCAGCGCGGGCGGGATCGGTGCCGGCAACTTGGTCGCGGCGCAAATGCTGGTAAGCGTCGGAGATGGTTTCATCGGCCTCCGACGCCGCATGGGCGGACGAGTAGACCGGCTCGACGCGGGCCGCTGCCGCCGAGCGCAGAGCGTCCGTCGCGCCGTCATCGAGAAAGCGCACGGTGCGGAGCGCCCGGATGTCCTGACCGCTGACTTCGCCGGTTCGCAGCGCGACTTTGTCCGGCAGCAGGTGCAGGGAAAGCAGGGCGGACAGCGCAAGGACGGTGCCGAGCAGGAGCAGGACACGGAGGAAATCGAGGCCGGCCAGCCGGTCACGCAGCGGCTGCAAACGCCAAAAGGGGAGGTCGCGGCGTCCCGAAGCGCCGCGCGGCTTGCGGCGGCGCGGCAGGCGTCCGAGCGACTTGGAAAATGATGAAGTTAGGGCAGAAGGGTCACGTGCCATAGGGCATGAGGAGCTGCCGGAAGCGAACTCCGAAGAACGGAAGAAAGTTCCGAGGACAGGAGCGCAGCGCCAAGTTTCTACCAATAGGGGAAAGGCGCCCCCTCCCGCCTGTCGCGAGGGGAGCGCCGGGAAAGGCTACTTATTCATGCCTTCTTTTTCTTCATTGCGCTTCATCTTGCGAATTGCGGCTGCTTTGGCCTTGCGGTTTTTGTCGCTTGGCTTTTCGTAGTGCTCATGCTCCCGCGCTTCTTTTAGGATGCCGGTTTGCTGAAGCTGCTTCTTGAAGCGCTTCAAAGCACTGTCAAGTGACTCGTTGGGCCGAACCTGGATCTGGGTCAACCTATTCCACCCCCCCCGCATTGAAATTTAATTCTTTCCCCACCCCTGTCAGGAGCAGTTGGGAACGTCGTAGTATACCACGCCCCGAAAGACGGTGTCAAGTTTTGGCAGCAACTCGGTCCCGAGAGCCTCCCCGCAGCGGTCAAAGCAATGGTTCACGTTCACTCGGACACAGGTGTCTCAGGCTGCATTTCGTAGCACTTCTGAAGATTGGCAGGCCGAGTACCCAAACCTTCCCGCGTCTTCTTCGTCCAGGGTGCTTCGATATTCTTCTTGGTCTCTTCAAGCATAGACTTGGGTTCGAGGTTACGGTAGCTGTCAATCTCGCCCGCGACCACGGCGGTCATCGTTTTGATCATGATTTCCGGGTCGTACTGCGCTCTCGGGAACGCCAGCTTCGAGTAATCGAACAGGCGCTCGGCGGGGTTATCCTCCCAGCCTTCCCAGGTCTGAAAGCCGCGATCATTGAAGCCTGTCAGGAACGGGCCGGGGTTGATTGTGGCGACTTCAATTCCAAACTCCTGAAGCTCCGCGCTCATCGTCTCGGCAATGGCTTCAACGGCGTGCTTCGAGGCAGAGTAGATTCCGGTGAAGGGGTTGACATTGATGCCCTCCCGCGAGGAGACCCAGATAATCCGCCCTTCGCCCCGCTTAACCATCTGCTTTGCGATTCCTTGCGTCAGCAGCAGCGGCCCGATGACGTTGACCTCAAATTCATGGCGCATATTGGAGCCGGGAACGTCCAAAACCGATCCGCCTTCGAGGACACCGGCGTTGTTCACTAGAATTTCCACACCCCACGACAGGGCCTTTTTGCGATCTCCGTCCACCGTCACGTCCAGCTTCTCCACCTGGAGGCTGAGACCTCGCGCCGCCGCTTCGCGCTTGAGAGGCTGGACCTGCGCGTAAATCTCGACAGCGGCAATGACATCGAACCCTTTCTCCGCAAGCTGCATCGCCGTCCCGTGTCCCAGGCCGGTGGCTGCACCCGTAATCAAAACATTCTTCATCTTGCCCTCCAATTGCATCAGCCGCGTACACTATCAGTATGTTTCGGCTTAAGAAGCTGAGTAAAAGGCCCATAAGAGTCCCCCCAGCCCCATTATTGGGGGGACTCTTTGCAAAGTCTCTCAGGCCAGGCTGCCGAGCTGCTTCAGCACGGCGTTGGCCGACGCTTCGGCGGAGGCCGGGTTCTGTCCCGTGATGAGGTTGCCGTCTACGACGACATTGACGCCCCACGCCGTGCCGGCTTCATACCTGGACCCAGCCAGGCGCAGCCGGTCTTCCAGGAGCCAGGGTGCGTTGCCGGCAAACGTCGCCAGTGTTTCTTCTTCGTTGCTGAACCCGGTCAGCGCACGGCCTTTGAACAGCCAGCTTCCGTCGGCGCGGTGCGCGGGCAGGAAACTGGCCGGGCCATGACAAACGGCACCGACGACTTTGCTGGGGTCATCCAGCATCGCGGCAAGGAACTCGCCGAAGGTCGGATGCACCGCCAGGTCCTGCATCGGCCCGTGTCCGCCGGGGACGAACACCGCATCGTAGGAGCCGGCCTGCACGTCTTCGAGTTTCACCGACGCGGCCAGCACCGCCTCCGCCTGCTTGAGGTATGCTTGCTGACCGGCAACATTGTCTGCGTCATTGTTGTTCATGCCGAGCGAGAGGCTGAGAGCATCCACGACGGGCGTGACGCCGCCGGGGGTTGCAAGGGTGACTTTCAGCCCCGCGTCCGTGAAAACCTTGTGCGGCTCGATAAACTCCTCGGCCCAGAACCCCGTCGGGTGCGCTGTGCCATCCTTCATGGTCCAGGTCTTGGCGCCCGTAAGCACCATCAGTATTGATTTCATGATCGTCTCCTTGTTGTGTTTGTCGCTTACAATAAAAAACAGAACGCTCTTTTTCGATTCGTGCTACAGAGTCTCCACATATCGCTTGACTTGAAACACCGAGTCTCAATAATATGAGACTGCGGATTTTCATCACGATCTCCTGATCCTGTCCGGTTCTTTGGTTTAATTATAATGCATGGGTAGGCGTGTTTCGTTGAATAATCCTGGAAATATATTGTATAATTCTCTAAATGAACCAAAAAATGGAAAAACGCGAGGAGCAAAGGGTGCAGGCCAGCAAAGAAGAGCTTGTAGACTGTATCGCAAAAACCATGCGTGAGGACGGGGCAGCAAACCCCCTACCGGGGCTGCACTTGCAGCGCAATTCCTCGCCACTGGTGTCGGTTCATGGCTTGCATGGTCCTGCCCTTTGCATGGTCGCGCAGGGCAGCAAGGAGGTACTTGTGGGCAGTGACCGCTACCGCCATGACCCTGCCCATTATCTTCTCATTACGGTCGAGGTGCCCGTCGTGAGCTGGGTGCTGGAAGCGAGCAAGGAGCAGCCGTACCTCAGCCTTCATCTGGAACTTGACATGGCCCTGGTACGTTCGGTCGCCGCCGAGGCCGCGCTCTCCTCGCTCCCGGAGGCTACTCAGGTGAAGGCTCTGAACACCGGCCCGCTTGACACGGGCCTGCTGGATGCCGTAGTGCGGCTCGTCAGGCTCCTCGATGCTCCGGCTGAAGCAAAAGTTCTCGCGCCGCTCATTACACGGGAGATGATTTACCGCCTGCTCCTCGGGGAGCGGGGCAGCCAGCTTCGCCGCATGGCAGGCCAGGGCAGCGACAGCCATTACATCGCACGAGCCGCCGAAAAGCTGCGGGCAAGTCTCGCTCAGCCCCTGCGGGTTGAAGATGTTGCGAAAGAATTAGGGATGAGCATTTCCAGCTTCCATTCCCATTTCAAGGCGGTCATCGGCCTGAGTCCGCTGCAATTTCAGAAGCGGATGCGGCTGCAAGAAGCCCGCCGACTGATGCTTTATGAGGCGCTTGATGCCGCGGAGGCCGGTTTCTGCGTGGGCTATGACGATCCGGCGCACTTCAGCCGGGAATACAAAAGCCTGTTCGGCGTACCCCCCAAGAAAGATGCGGAGCGGCTGAGGGAAGAAGCTCGGACGATCTCCGCTTAGGCGGCACTCCAAGACCTCTCTACCAGGTCAGCACATTCAATATCACAACGAACACGATCACGACGGCGGCCAGCACGACAGGACGCTCGTACCAGGGCCGGTGGGCGTCGGGTTCGGGGCGCGGCGTCTCCGAATAGACGTAGCCTTTCAGTTCTTCCACGGGCCGGGGCGTGGTGAATAAACTAATCAGGAGAGTAGAGGCGGCTCCCACGAAGAACGCGACAATCGCCCGCGTGAAGTTGCCCGCCTGCGGCGTGTCGTAGTGCAGGATATTGTGATCGGTCAGGATGAAGTGGACGGCGGCGGCAGCCGTGCCGAGAAGCAATCCGTAAAACGCCCCCCAGGGCGTCGTCTTTTTCCAGAACATCCCAAGCAAAAATGTTCCGAGCAGAGGGGCGTTCACGAACCCAAACACCGCCTGCGCGAAGTCCATGATCGAGGGCGCCTTGGAAACGAGATAGGCCGCGCCGATGGAAGCGAAGATACCAAAGACAGTCGCCGCCCGTCCGACATTCAGATAGTGCTTATCGTCTTTGTCTTTGACAAAATATGCCTGGTACAAATCATACGTGAAAACCGTGTTAAACGCCGTCGTGTTGCCCGCCATGCCGGACATAAACGACGCCATCATCGCGGTCAGCCCCAGCCCGAGCAGACCCGGCCCGTAGAACTTGCCCATCAACAGCGGCAGGGCATTGTTATAGCCAAGTGCAATGTTGTTTTTCTCACCCAAATGGGGGATGACTACAACCGCGATAAGGCCCGGCAGGACCGTCAAGAGCGGAAACAGGGCTTTCGGGAACGCGGCGATCAGCGGCGCCCGCTGGGCGGCGTTGACATCTTTGGCTGCCAGCGCCCGCTGGATGATCAGAAAGTCGGTACACCAGTAGCCGGGGCCGAGGATCACGCCGAGGCCCATCACCAGCGCCGGCCAGGCGACGTGCATTGGGTTCGTCGCCGCATGGCCGGTGCCCGCCCAGACATGCCGGTCAGGGGGCGGCAGGTGTGCGAGCAGGGCATGAGCGCCGCCGACCGCGTGCAGCCCGATCCAGGCCAGCGGGGCCAGCCCAGCCAGAATCAGAAAGAATTGCAGGACTTCGTTGTAGATAGACGAGGTCAGGCCCCCCAGAAGCGTGTAGGCCAGCACGATCCCCGCCGCCAGCCAGATCGTGACATTGATGTTCCAGCCGAGCAAATCATGGAAGATCAGGCCCATGCTGTACATCGAGACGCCCGAGAAGATCAGTGTGCTCACGGCGAATGTCAGGGCATTGACCGCGCGTGTCGGCTCGTTGTAGCGCTTTTGCAGGTACTCGGGCACCGAGCGTATCTTGGAATTGTAATAGAACGGCATCATCACGACGCCGAGAAAGAGCATGCCGGGGATCGCGCCGAGCCAGTAAAAGTGGCAGGCCATCAGGCCATACTCGGCGGCCTGCCCGGAAAAGCCGAGCAGCTCGAACGCCCCCAAGTTGGCGGACATCAGGGCCAGCCCGGCGATCCAAGCCGGCAGAGACCGGCCCGACTCGAAAAAGTCTTCGCTGCTTTTCATCTTCCGGCTGACCAACGCGCCGATGCCGAGAACGACAAGAAAGTAGGCGGCGATAATAATGTAGTCAATCGGGCTGGCTGTCAGAAGTTTCAATGCGCTGTGTTTCTAATCGTAGGACAAACTTGCGGGCAGTATACCCAGGCTTGGGGGGAAAAGGGAACCCGAGCGGCGGACCAGATGCCAGCAGTCAAAAGATTATGCGACTGCTCTTGACACGGCACGGAAACGCCGGTATAATGTGCCCACTTCGTTTCCGAACATACCACGCCCAGAGAGACGAAGATATGACGGTTATTACCGCTCATTGATAGCTAAAATGGACAGTTGGCGCAGTGGTAGCGCACTTCGTTGACATCGAAGGGGTCACAAGTTCGAATCTTGTACTGTCCATCAGCCAACAAAACGCCCCGCTCTTCTTCAGGAGCGGGGCGTTTTCGTGTCTATTTTGCGGGCGGCAGCGGGAAGGTCAGCCCCAGCAGGGATTGGTGCGCGGAGACGCCGGCCGTCAAGCCCGACGCGGAGGCGAGTGTTGCGTTCGGGGCGGGATTGGAGATGTCCCCGGCGGCGTAGATGCCGGAAATGGTGGTTTCTTTTCGCGCGTCTACCTTCAAAATCGGCCCGAAGGGCGTGTCTTCGGTCTCGCAGCCCAGCATCTCGCCAAGCGGGCTGGCAAATGACCAGCGGGTGCCGGTGAACATCGCGCCGTAGGGGACAACTCGGCCATCGGTAAACTCGACGGCTTTAAGGTCTGGGCCGTCAGGAATGAGACGCCGAAGCGGGGTTTCGTCAATCTTGATGTTCCGGGCCGCGAGCGCTGCGCGGTGCTCGGGCGTCAGCCAGTCCCCGCCGTGGGTCAGCAGGGTCGTATCGTCGCTCCAGCCCGCTACGACCATCGTATGATGCACCGATGTCGGGCCGATCCCGAACACGGCGAGCCGTCGGCCCCCGACTTCGTAGCCGTGGCAGTACGGACACTGATTGACTCCCTTCCCCCAAAGCTCCACCATGCCCGGCACGTCGGGCAGGTGATCGGTGAGGCCGGTCGCAAGGATCAGGCGCTCGGCCCGGACGACGCTGCCGCCCGCGAGGCTGACCGTAAACGCGCCGTCTTCTGCCGCCGCGCCTGTCGCCTCTGCCTGCCGAAACTCGAAGTTCGGGTACGCGAGGAGCTGCGCCCGGCCAATCTCCATAATCACTTGGGGCGAGCGCCCGTCCAGCCCAAGAAAACCGTGCGACGCCGTGGCGAAGCGGTTCCGGGGCTGGCCGGTATCGAGCATCAGCACGGTCCGGCGAGCGCGGGCAAGCTGCATGGCGGCGGACAGGCCGGCAAAGCTGCCGCCGACTACGACGGCATCATAAATTGTTGACATCAGTGTTTATCTCCGTGGAAAGCGGCGTAATTGCTGCTGTTCTGGTATTATAACACCGCGAAGGACAGAAAGATTTTTTCGATTTTCGCCTCGATTGATACGCTATGAACATAAACGAGATCGAGCTTGGTCACCTGCGGGCCGTGGTGGCGCTGGCGGAGGAGCTGAACTTCGGGCGGGCCGCGATGCGCCTGACGATGTCACAGCCGCCGCTGACACGCTTAATTATCGCTGTGGAACACGCTGTCGGCGCGAAGCTGTTTGCGCGGACGACCCGGCGGGTCTCGCTAACGGCAGCGGGGGGAGTGTTCGTCGCCGAAGCGCGGGCGGTACTGGCCCGGATGGAGGAGGCGCTGGAAGCGACGGCGGCGGCCATAGACCGGGAGCGTGGCAGCCTGCGGCTTGCCTATACGCCGCTGGCGCTGCAAACAGTGCTGCCTCCACTGCTGGCGCTGCTCCGGGAGCGGGACCACGATGTCCGCATTGACCTCGTGCAGTGGGCCGGGGCGGTTCCGCCGGATATGTTCACGCGGGGGCGGATAGATCTAGCATTCGCCGATGCGCCGATGCCTGGACTCGAAAGCCGGCGGCTGCACCGAGAGACGCTGTCGCTGATTGTGCCGGATAGGCACCCGCTCGCATCACGCTCCGCAGTGTCGCTGGAAGACATCAGCCGCGAGACACTGATCGTGCATCCGAGGCCGGAATGCCCAGACTATCACGACCGCCTCCACGCGGCCTATGCAGCGGCGGGTCTGACGCCAAACCTACGGGAACGGGAACCGGGGCAGAACTGTATCGCGCTGGTGCTGAGCGGGGCGGGCCTCCTGCTGTCCCCGATGCACCCGGAGCGCTTTCAAGTCGCGGGTCTGCATAGTATCACCGTGGAGACCGACGCCCCACTGTATGCCGAGGTGTGGGCGGTCTGGCCGAAAACGCCGGTCTCGGCCCGCGTTCAAGCGCTGATTGAGATTATCTACTCGTCGAACGCCGGCAGGGCGGCGCTATAGGGGAGCGGCTGCTCGGCGGAGGCGTAGCTTTCCACCGTGTCGCGGCCTTCGTCGCACTGGAAGACGAGCAGGTAGTAGGATGCCGAATACTCGCGGGTGCCCCGATTTTGCGTGTCAAGCTCCTCAAAAGGCGACTGCTCCAGGTCGCTGTTCTCGGACAGCGAGCGCCGCCAGGTGTCGGGCGTGAGCAGAAACAGCTCCCAGCCCTGCTCCGAGTGCGTGTCCAGAACGCCTTGCATCCCTTCGTAATCCGTCACCGCCGTTTTGTACCGCTTCATCCGCCTCTGTCCTCCCCGCCCGATGCCAATTCGGAATTGTACCCCAGGCGGGCGGGCGATGACAAGCGGCGAATCCCTGGATTTTTTTTGCAATCGTGCAGGACATTCCGCGCCCGGTCGTGAAACTAGAGCCGAAGATAAACATTAGGAGGCGGTTCAATCTCGTGGAACAAACAATCCAAGTCGGAATCATCGGAACGGGCGGCATTGCCAACGGCAAGCATATGCCGTCGCTGGCCAGAGTCGCCGGCGTCGAAATGGTCGCATTCTGCGACATTGACCAGGAAAAAGCGCGGCAGGCCGCCGCGAAATACGGCACGGCGGACGCCAAGGTCTATGTAGATTATTTGGAGCTGCTGTCGGACCCCAAAATTGATGTCGTTCATGTCCTGACCCCGAACGACTCGCACGCCGTCATTACGATTGCGGCGCTTGAAGCCGGCAAGCATGTCATGTGCGAAAAGCCCATGGCGAAGAAGGCTGCCGACGCCCGCCGGATGCTCGAAGCCGCCCGGAAGTCCGGCAAAAAGCTGACCATCGGCTACCAGACCCGGCATACCGCCGAAAGCAAGTACCTGAAGTCGGTCTGCGCGAATGGCGATCTGGGCGAGATCTACTACGCCAAAGCGCTGGCGATCCGCCGCCGGGCTGTTCCCACTTGGGGCGTCTTCCTCGACGGCGACAAGCAAGGGGGCGGGCCGCTGATTGACATCGGCACCCACTCGCTCGACCTGTCGCTCTGGATGATGGACAACTACAAGCCAAAGTCGGTCATGGGCAGCGTCTTCCACAAGCTGTCCGGCACCAAAAACGCCGCAAACGCCTGGGGACCCTGGGACCCCGAGAAGTTCACGGTCGAAGACTCGGCATTCGGCTTCATCACTATGCAGAACGGCGCGACCATCGCGCTCGAAGCCGCCTGGGCGATCAACCTTGTCGAGACCGCCGAAGCGCAGTGTGTCCTGGCCGGCACCAAAGCCGGCGCGGACTTCAAGGGCGGCCTGCGGATCAACGGCGAGGAGCGCTCGACACTGTACCTGAATAACATTCAGACCTCAGCCAACGGCGTCGCATTCTACGAAGGCAAGTCCAACGACCCCGCCTACGAGGAAGCCAAAGCCTGGATCGCCGCCGTCCGCAACGATACCGCCCCGGTCGTCCTGCCCGAGCAGGCGCTGGTCGTCTCCGAGATTTTGGAAGCCATCTACGAATCGGCGTCCACCGGCAAAGCCGTCTACTTCGACGAGTAAAGACGCACTCACTAAAAAGACGCGGGGGTAAGCCCCCGCGTCTTTTTCTCTCTTATTTTCTCTTTTTTAATACTCCCATGAAACATCTCCCTGTGCTCGCTGCCAGCCTCCTTGCGCTTTTGCTGCTCGGCCTTGCCCCCACCCCCAGCCATGCCGGCGGCTGGCCGGGTACTAACGACGGCATCTTCCCAGCGCTGCCCGCCGCGAAGCCGTATATCGCCTTCGACGGGCGCGGGTTCCTCGTGCGCGGCAAGCGGACATTCCTTGTCGCCGGGGAGCTGCAATACCCCCGCACCCCCCGTGCGCTGTGGCGTGACCGGCTGCTGCGGATCAAGCGGGCGGGCTACAACACCGTGCAGACCTATGCGTTCTGGAACTACCATGAGTCGACCGAAGGCAGATTTGATTTCAGTGGCGAGAAGGATTTAGACGCCTACCTAAAACTCGTGCATTCGCTGGGGCTATACGCCATTGTCCGCATGGGGCCGTATGTCAATGCCGAATGGGACACCGGCGGCCTGCCGGTCTGGCTCCGGTTCAACCACCCCGGCCTGCTGCCGATGACCGACAACCGACCATTCTACAAAGCCGTCACGCCCTACTTTAATAAGCTGGTTCCGATACTCGCCGCCAACCAGATCAATCACGGTGGGCCGATCTTGATGATCCAGCTTGAAAACGAGCATACGCTCGGCGGCGGACTTGGGGCCGGAACCGACCTGCCGAACCCCTACTACCGCTGGTACTACGCCAAAATGCGGGCGATGGGCCTGGAAGTGCCGCTCTTTTTCAGCGGCTTGAACCACAACGACGACCCCGCCGGAGATAGCCCGCTGGACACCGCAACGCGCACCTCGCCCTGGTACAGCACGGAGTTTTGGACGGGCTGGTACGGCGTCTACGGCGTGGACCCCGAGCGGGCCAAAAAGCTGGAGCGGGCCACCTGGAAGATCATCGCCTACGGCGGCGCGGGCTACACCCATTACACAATGGTCGGCGGCACCGATTTCGGCACCTGGAACAACGATGCCCAGGCTGCTTCCTACGACTTCGGCGCTCCCATCGGGCAGGCCGGCGACCTGCGCGTCTCCTACGCTTACTGCAAGAAAGCCGCGCAGTTCGCGACCAGCTTCCAAAACCTGCTGGCGGACTCGGTTTCTCGCGAAGGCGGCGACGGGGCAACGGCCACCGACGGCGGCAGCCTGCAAGTCACCCACCGCAAGGGCCGGGCCGGCGAAGCCGTATTTTTGTACAACCGCCCGGAAAATGCCCCGGTCAGGACACAAATTACACTCGGCGGCGCACGGTATCCGTCCGCCGGGCCGATCATGCTGGCCCCCGGCGAGATGGTGCCGGTGCTGCGGAACTACGCGCTCGCGCCGGGCGTCACTTTATCGCTTGCCGCAGCCCGGCTGCTCGGCGCGGTCCGGCACGGGTCCCAGAACACGCTGATTGCCTACGGCAATCCGGGTGAACCCGTTGAGCTGCATTTTCGTTTCGCCGGCGGCGGCGGCGAAAGTGTGCTCCAAACGACCGTGCCGAGCGCTGCGCCGCGTGTCAGTATGGTCGGGACAGGCACCCGGAAGGTGCGTGTCCTGACGATGAGCTTGGCAATGGCCGACCGGACCTGGTTTTTAGAAGACGGCTCGATTGCCTGCGGCCCGGACTATGTCGGGGAGGTCCAGAAAATGCCGAACGGCACCGTGCAGCTTGTCACCGAGCGCACCGGGCCGACACCGCCCGCGCGGCCCCTGCCGATGCTGCTGTATCCTGCCGATGCCCGCAAAGCGCCCCAAACGCTAATCCCAGTCGTTGTGCCGGGTCAAAGCATCGCTTCGGCCCGGCCGCCGGCACTTGGTCCCTGGCGGGCCGATGCCTCGGTGCCGTTCGTTCAGCCTGCCTACAATGACAAGCTTTGGAAATCCAGCGCCACCCCACTGCCGATGGGCGCGGACGGCGACATCAGCGCCTATGCCTGGTACCGCACGACCGTCTCGGCCCCCGCCGCTGGAACTTATCAGCTCAATCTCAGCAGCGGCAACGATTGGGCAAGCTGCTTTGTCAACGGCACTCACGCGGCAAGCGCCGATCTGCGGTCGTCCCCCCGCGCCTTTCCAGTAATGCTGAAAGCCGGACCGAACTCCGTGGCGTTCCTGACCGCGCACTATGGTCGGGACAAGCTGTTCAACTACTACGGGCCAATGGACGGGGCGGACGCCAAATGGAAAGGCATCACCGGGCCGGTGACCCTGACCCGGCACGACGCCAAGCGTCAGGACTTGAATGCCTTCCGCTGGCAGGCCGATGATGCCGCCCCCGGTGACGCCGCCAAGCAGGCCGCGCCGGGGCTGGATACGTCCGGGCCAGGCTGGTCGGACGCGACAACGTCCACCGATGTCTTCGGGGACGGGCGGCTCGGCTGGGTCTGGTTCCGAACGGCACTGCCGGACGTTCCCGGTCCGCACCGGAACCTGTTCTTTCACAGCATTGACGATGTCGGTATCGTCTATTTGAATGGGAAGCTGATCGCCCCAAGTGTTGGGCTGAACGCCGACATGACGGTGCCGCTTGACGCTGCCTGGCATGAAGGTGGGCCGAATGTGCTGGCGGTCGCGGTGCAAAACACCGGCGGGCCGGGAGGTTTGACCGGAGAAGTCCGGCTGGACTCCGGGCTGGAAGACGGCCCATTGGTGACGGGCTGGAAGATGCGCGGCGGCGTGTCCTATGCCGCGTTCACATCGCCGCGCTGGAAGCCGCTCGGAGCCGTCAAGACTGACGGCGTTCCGACGTTCTACCACACGAGATTTACAGTGACCCCGCCGGGCGAGAGCGGCCCCCACCCAATTCTGCGCGTCGCGACCACTACCCTCTCGGCAGGCTTCGTCTGGCTCAACGGCGTCAATTTGGGCCGCTACCCCGAGAAGTCCCCGGTAGACGGCGTCTACCTGCCGGAGCCTCTTTTGCGGCCCGGCAACAATGACCTGGTCATCTTCGACGAAAATGGCCTCAGCCCGTCGAATGTGAGAATTGTCACCGAGGCAGCCGCCAACCGCACCGGGATTGTCTTGACGGCGGCTAGTCCCCGTTGATCTCGGTGGGGGCCAGCTTGCGGGCCTCGAAGCCAGGCGGCGGCGTGAATGTTTCCGATGCGCCTTCCCCGGTCTCCGGGGCGGGCTTGTGGACACACGGGAAATCCTTCTCGATGTAGTAGCGCAGGATAGTCGGCTCGGTCATCTCGAAGTAGACCCCTTCGGCTTCCGGGTCGGCGAGCTTTGCCCGGTCGGCTGCCGAGAGCGAGAAATAGACGCCGTGCGCGTCGGCAAAGAGAGTCGTTTCGGCGTCGCTCGGGCACAGCGTGATGTTCCAAAACTGCATTCCGGGGAACGCAATGCCCTCATGTACGGCTTCTCCGGCAGTGATTGCCGCAAACTCCGACGGCGTAATTCTCAAACGGATGCTGTCACGGTTCCAGCGGACTTTCATGCGCGGCCTCCTTTCCTAGTCAATTTCTTGGGCCAGTGGCAAGACGCGCCAAATCCGGGTCATCGGCGGATGGCTTGCCCGCAGCGACAAAGACTGTCCGCAGGATGTATCCGCCGACAAGTCCGGCCACTCCGGCGGCAATGGACAGCGCCCGCTTCTGCTTCGGCGTCCCCGGCAGGCGGCTTAAAATCTCCGGCAGCACGATTCCGAGGCCGACCGCGCCGCCGAGATAAGCGTTTTTGTACTTACCCTCGGTGACGGGTTTCGCCAGCGGCCCGGCAGCGGACAAAAAGCCCGCGTGGGCGACTGCTTCGGTCAAATGTGCCAGCGTCTCGACTTTTCCGAGCGCATGGGCGGCGTGTTCGGATTTGCCGGTTATTTCCAAAGCCAGCTTAACCGCACTTGCGCCGGAGCCGACCGCAGAGGCGCTGAACAGGGTCCCAATCCAGGTGTTGCGGCTCCAAAGCGGCGTCGAAGTCGTGGACAGCAGAATGCCGGTATAGCCCGCCAGCAGCAGGCCGAGCGGGATGCCGGCAGTGTCAGCGATCACCCCCGCCGTTTCGTCCAAAGCTTTGGCGCCGCCGGTCAGCGGCGCGTCTTTCCGCAGGGTACGCAGAAACTCGCGCAGGGCAGCAATCCCGCCCATGAGTGTGTAGATTGTCAGAGTCCAGCTTCCGAGGTTCATCGGCGACTTCGGCTTCCAAATACGCAGCATATGGTGGAAGCGCGTCCGGTCACCCAAATCCCAGATCAGAAGCGGAGCGCAGGGCAGCGCGGCCAACGCCGCGATGAGTGTTCCATACTGCGTGACAGGCCGCAGGCTGCCGCGTCCGAAGCGGTCCGACAGCCGGGCGATGCTATAGGCGCTCGACGACAGCCCGCCGAGAAAGAAATAGATGCCGACTTCTTTGGTCCAGACCGGCGACTGCAAGAGGCTGATGTCATAGTACGCCGCGTCGCCGTTGTCTTTATCCACGGTGCTTTTCTTGCGGTTCGTGCCGCTTTCGGAAAAGCCCTCGGTGAAAGGTTTCTGCTTCGGCGTGAAGTCGGTGAGCTTGTCCGGCAGCGTGTCGAACGCTTTTTTATCGGGCGCGATTCCGTGGGCGCTGTCCCAGCGTCCGCGTGTCTCGGTGCCACTGGTCGTTCCGCTTGCCCCCATGACATCAAAATCAGGCATTGGTCGCCCCCTTCGACAGCAGCAGACCCGCCAGGGCCGTGAGCGCGAGGCCCGTCAGCAGGCTCGCCGCGTAGCGCTTGCCCTGCTGGTGCAGCGGCTGAGGCGGGGCTTCCGGCAGGTTGTAGCGGTTTGGGTGGTCTTCGAGCAGAAAGAACGAGTTCAGCGTGCCGTAGCCCGGCAGCGACTCTTCATCGGCCCCGTAGAGAAATGCCGACGTGTTGCCCTGGGCGCGGAGTGTTTCTACCCGCTCGCGGGCATGCTCGCGCAGCTCATCAACCGGGCCGAACTGGATAGACGCCGTCGGGCAGGACTTCGCACAGGCGGGCGTCTCGCCGACCGTTTGCCGGTCGTAGCAGAGTGTGCATTTGTGCGCGTGCCCGTCTTCGGCGCTCCGGGCGATGACCCCGAACGGGCAGGCCGAGACGCAGTACCCGCAGCCGTTGCAGATGTCGGCCTGGACATAGACGTTGCCGTATTCATTGTAAATCAGCGATCCGGTCGGGCAGGACTGGACGCACGGGGCATCCACGCAGTGCTTGCAGACATCGCTCATCATCAGCCAGCGGCTGCTGGTCTCGCCGATTTGCTCCTGGAACGCCACGTGCCGCCAGGTGGTCGCCGAAAGATGCTCGGTATTGTCATAGGACTTCGCCGAAAAGTTGTAGCCGTCCGACGGCAACTGGTTCCACTGCTTGCAGGCCACTTCGCAGGCTTTGCAGCCGATGCACAGGCTGGTGTCGGTGAAGAAGCCCATCTGCCCTTGCCCATCTGGGCCGGCGTCGGGGACTTCGGTGCGCTGGGGCGGGAACGCATTTTTGAGGCTGGCCGTCGCCTCCGCGCGAAGCATATTTAACTGGATCATGGTTTTGCTTTCAAGGATAATGCGAACCTACCCCCGCTCGTTCCTCACGACCCCTCCCTAAGAAGGAAGGGTGAGAGACAGATACGGAAGGCTTCATGCGTAATTCCTACCCTTCCTTCTTAGGGAGGGGTCGTGAGGAACGAGCGGGGGTAGGTTCTTACTTCTCCGGTCCGTCCTTTCGCAATGACTTCTCCAAATGGCCCTCAGGCTGTGCGCCGGCGGCGGTGTTTGGAACCGGCTCGCGGCTGGCCCAGCGGTGCTCGGGCTTGGTCGGCGTCTTCGGCTGGTCGGGCAGGCGTCCGGCCCGGACCCGGCAGGCGAAGACTTTGGCCTCGTGCATCGAGACATTCGGGTCGGCCACGAGTGAAGTCAAGTCGTTGGCACTGCTGCCGACCACTTCCCCGGCAAAGCCCCATTGGAACGGGACACCGACTTGGTGGATCGTTTTGCCGTCAATGGTCATCGGCTTGATGCGCTTCGTGACCATGGCCCGCGCCTCGATTGCAGCCCGCGCCGACTCGCAGATCATCCAGCCGCCGTGCTCGATGCCGTGCGCGGCGGCAAGCTCCGGGCTGATTTCAATGAACATGGCCGGCATCAGCTCGTTGAGCCACGAATTGAACCGGGACATCGGGCCGCTCAGGTAATGCTCGGTCAGGCGGAACGTGCAGCCGACCACCGGGAAATCGTTTTCCGGGTAGCGGGCCAGTTTGTTGCCCGCCAGGCCTTCGAAGTAGCGCGTTGTCGGGTTGTCCTGCGTCTTAGAATAAAGCAGGTTCCGAACCGGCGACTCGACCGGCTCGTAATGGGTCGGCAGCGGGGCGTCTTTGGTGCCGCCCGGCGCGAACAGCCAGGCCAAGCCGTCCGGGTGCATGATAAACGGCTGGTCGCCGCCGATTGCTTCCATGCCGACCGCGTCTTTGAGTGCGCGGTACGACGGGTCTTTGCCTACTTCAAAGTCGGGGACATCGTTACCCATCCATTTTTTGGCATCTTTGTCCCAGTAGATCAGCTTTTTGCGCTCGGACCACGGGTTGCCTTCGGGGTCAGCCGACGCCCGGTTATACAGGACGCGCCGGTTGCTCGGCCAGGCGTAGCCCCAATTCGGGTCGAGCGGATTGTCCGGGGTGCGGACCCGGTCGCGGGCACGGTTGACCTCCGGCGCCGGCGTGACCCCCGAGTAAATCCAGCCGCCGCAGGCGGTCGTGCCGTCATCCTTGCACTCGGAATAGCCCGACAGCAGCTTGGGCTTGCCGGTCTTCGGGTCAATCTCGTTGACGTGGCAGCCGTTGATTTCCTGCAAGACTTTCAGCGCATCAGGTTCACCGACAATTCTGCTGAGCGTACCATCGGGCAGTCGTTCCGGCTCGTCCTGGTCGTAGTCCCAGGTCAGGTGCTGAATTGGCAGATCTTTTGGGTCTGTCGAGCCGGCGTACAGCGCTTTGAGCCGCTTGCCTAAATTGTAGAGGAACCACAGATCGGAGCGGCAGTCGCCCGGCGGGTCAATCGCTTTGTCGTGCCACTGGATCAGCCGCTGCGTGTTTGTCAGCGTCCCTTCTTTCTCGGGAGACGACGCTGCCGGAAGGAAAAAGACTTCGGTGCCGATGTCAGTAGCGGGCGGCCCGGTCGGGTCGTTCTTCCAGAAGACGGCGCTTTCGGTCTCGAACCAGTCGGCGACCACCAGCCACTTCAAATTACGCAGGCCCTCGCGGACAACTTTGGCGTTGACCGAGCCTGCCGCCGGGTTTTGTCCGAACAGGAAGTAGCCATCAAAATCACCTTTCGCCATGCGCTGAAACGCCAGGATCATCGAGTAATCATCGTCCAGCCGTGGCAGCCAGTTGTAGCGGAAGTCGTTGTCTTTCGTCGCCGCGTCGCCGTAGTAGGCTTTGAGCAGGCTGACCATAAACTCCTTGAAATGCACCCAGTATCCCGTGGGCAGACCTTCATACTTGACGTAGTCGGCCAGCGTGTCATGGGTCGGGTCGGCGGTCGGCTGGGGCAGGTAACCCGGCAGGAGGTCATAGAGCGTTGGAATGTCCGTAGACCCTTGAATGCTGGCGTGACCGCGCAGGGCCATGATGCTGCCGCCGGGCCGGCCCATGTTGCCGAGCAGAGTCTGGAGAATACTCGCCGTGCGGATAATCTGTACGCCCGTCGTGTGCATGGTCCAGCCGACCGCGTAGCAGATGGCGCTGGTGCGCTCCCGTCCTGAGTTGTCACACAGGGTTTCCGCGACTTGGATAACCTGCTCAGGCGTACAGCCGCAGATGTCCGCCGCCATTTGCGGCGTGTAGCGCTCATAGTGACGACGCAGAAGCTGCATGACACAGTTTGGGTCTTGCAGCGTTTCGTCGCGCTGAATATAGCCAGCCTTGTCCGTGGTTGAATTGGCTCGCGGCGAACTGTGAGTGCTGGCCCCGCCTTCGATGCCGTGCCCGTGCAGGCCGTGAGAGTTCGCGGCCATCTTGCCCTGCGTGTCGCCGCTGCCTTCCTCACCCTCGCTATCTTCCGGCTGCTTGTAGCTCCAGTGGCCTACAGATGGGTCGTAGGAGCGCGTCTCGGCATCGTAGCCGCTGAATAAGCCGTCGAGCGCTTCAGTGTCCTGGAACTGCGGGTCTACAATTGTCGAGGCGTTCGAGTAGGCGAGCACATATTCTTTGAACCAGCGTTCATGGGTGAGAACGTAGTTCACCAGTGCGCCTAAAAACGCGATATCCGAGCCGGCCCGAATCTGGACGTGCTGGTCGGCCATTGCCGACGTGCGCGTGTAGCGCGGGTCCACATGGATGAGCTTTGCGCCGTTCGCTTTGGCCTTCATCGGCCAGCGGAAGCCGACCGGGTGCGCCTCAGCCATGTTGGAACCCATAATGAGAATCGCGTCGCTGTTTTGAAGATCCTGCTGATAGGAAGTGGCCGCGCCGCGGCCGAATGTCGCGCCCAGACCGGGCACGGAAGCAGAATGTCAAATGCGGGCTTGGTTCTCAACTGAGAGGACGCCGAGGCCGGCGGTGAAGAGCTTTTTGATGAGGTAATTTTCTTCGTTGTCGAGCGTCGCTCCGCCGAGGGTGCCGATATTGCGGACCGCGCTGATCGTTCGCCCGTCGTCGTCCTTCTCGGTCCAGCCGCGCTCGCGGGCATCGAACACTTTCTGCGCGATCCGCTCCATCGCCCAGTCGAGCGGCTTTTCTTCCCACTCGGTCGCATACGGGGCGCGGTAGAGGACCTTCTTCACGCGATTGGGGTTACGCGCCAATTGGAAAACATTCGCGCCTTTTGGGCAGAGCGTACCTTCGTTGATGGGCGAGTGCGGGTTGCCCTCGATATCAATAATCTGGCCGCCCTTAGTGTAGATCTGCTGGCCGCACCCGACGGCGCAGTAGGGGCAGACACTTTCGGTCACGGTCGCGCCATCAATCCGGGCATTCTTCGTCAGCGTTTGACGGCTAAACGGCTGCGCCTCGCGCTTTTTCGCGTCCGGCTTGCCGCTCTTGGAGAACAAGGGCAGGTTGAACATAAGGGTCTTACCTCTAAGTGATGGAAGTGTGAAATACGTGGAGAATGAGTTTCTTGTTCCCTGTTCTACCCCCGTTTTCACACCGCCAATCACGCAGGAATTCCGGCGGTCGTCCTCGAATGTAGAAATTATGTGGCGCGAGTTTTTCGAGAGTTTTGGATTGCCCTGCTTCTTCGGTGAACCCGCGTCAAAAGAGGCTGTCTTACGCCTCGAACAATCACTGCAAGTTACTCTGCCACTGGAATTACGAGATTTGCTGCTGGAAGTGGACGGCGTGGCGGTTCATCCTTCTTTCTTCGATAGCATAGGTGAAGAAGACGGTGAGATGCAAGTCGTTTGGACAGTAACAGAAATTCAGCATGAAAATCAAGAACTTCGGGCGCAAGACGATGGTTTGGAAACGGCTTTTGCGGGGTTAGCAAATTTTTTGTTCTTTGCCAGCGTACCGAATGGAGACTTCGTCGGCTATGCCGTTGCTGAAGGCAAGATTATTGCTCCTCAGTTGGTCGTTATGAGCCACGAAAGTTACGCAGACCGCCGGATACAATTTGCTTCTGTGCAAGAGTATTTGAGAATTTTAATGGAGGCATTTCAATGAGCGCACAACCTTTACCATATTATACGATGGAACAGTACGCTGCGCTGGAAGAAGACGCGGCGTACAAAAGCGAGTTCATCGCTGGGCGCATTTACGCCATGTCTGGCGGCACTCCGAAGCACAGCGCGATTGCCGCTAATATCACTCGTGAAGCTGGAAACCTCTTTAAACGCGGGCCGTGTCAGGTTTATAACAGCGACTTGCGTGTTGCAATCATGCCGCTGGATGTGGAGACCTACCCGGACGTTACGGTTGTCTGCGGCGAGCCGCGTATCAATCCCTTCGACAAAAACAGCATAATCAATCCTGCGGTGATCTTTGAAGTGCTGTCTCCATCCACAGAAGCCTATGACCGGGGCGAAAAGTGGGCGCGTTACCGGCGGCTGGACTCGCTTGAAGAATATCTTCTGGTGTCGCAGGACACGCCCCAAGTCGAGCAGTATATCCGGCAGGAAAGCGGCCTGTGGAGCTACATGGCAGTTGAGGGCTTAGACGCGGCGGTGACAATACTCGGCGTCCTGCTGCCCCTCGCTGAGGTTTATGATAGGATTACGTTTCCAGTAGCTGAGACGCTAAGAGAACAAGCCGATAACGAATAGAGAGGCATCATATCGACATGTCAGCACAACCTTTACCGTATTGTACGATGGAGCAGTATGCTGCGCTGGAGGACGCGGCGGACTACAAGAGCGAGTTTATTGCAGGCCGGATTTACGCGATGTCCGGTGGCAGCCCCAACCACAGCTTCATTGCCAGCAACATTGGCGGTGAGATGCGTAGCTTGCTGCGCGGTCAGCCGTGCCGCGTCTCCAACAGCGACCTGCGTGTCGGCATCATGCCGATTGATGTTGAGACTTACCCGGACGTTACCATCGTCTGCGGGGAGCTGCACATCAACCCCTTCGACAAAAACAGCGTGATCAATCCGTCGGTGATTTTTGAGGTGCTGTCACCGTCCACCGAGCGTTACGACCGGGGCGAAAAATGGGCGCGTTACCGGCGGCTTGATTCGCTGCAAGAGTACATCTTGGTTTCGCAGGACACGCCGCAGGTCGAGCAGTATATCCGGCAGGACGATGACACCTGGAAGTTCACATTTGCCGAAGGGCTAGACGGGTCAATCACTGTTTTAGGCGTCACGCTCTTGCTGACAGAAGTGTACGACAGGGTCACGTTTCCCGAGGCCGTCAGCGTTCGTGAAGCCGTCGAGAAGTAGAACGCGCCTGATGCAGACACCCCAAATATGCTACAATGCTGATGAGAGGAAAATGATATGGATAAAATGCTAGGAAATGAGAAGACCACAAGCAAAGTTACTTACAATACGGCTTATTACAAGGCGGAAATTGCTCGCACATTTGCTGAGATAAGACAGATTGCGGAAGAAACAAACAAAAGTCAAGTTGAAACGGCTCGGTTACGTTTGGAGACGCGCGAGATATTGGACCGGCTGAAGGTGGAACTGAATGTTTAAGGTGGAACTGAATGTTTCGTGACATTGCCAATGCTCTCAAGGAACTTTTGCTTCTGCGTGAGAACACCAAGAAAAACACAGACGACATCACGGACCTGCAAAAAGATCTCAAGGTTCTTACGGCAGCTCTACAGCAGCTCGTTTATGAAGTTCGCGGCAACAAGAACGACGAAGCCAAAGAACGCGAGATGATGGCGCTACGTTTGCAAAACGAGATGCTGAAGTTTGAGCGGCGTCTGCCGGTACCGTAATTAGAACTGAACTTATTTTGAGCAAGAACACCAAATATGACGCCGTGGTGATCGGCGCGGGGCCGAACGGATTGGCGGCGGCAATTAAAGTGGCCCAAGAGGGCCGCTCAGTGCTGGTCGTCGAGGCCGCCGATACGCCCGGCGGCGGGTGCCGGACCAAAGAATTGACCCTGCCGGGCTACCAGCATGATGTCGGCTCGGCCATTCACCCTCTCGGGTACGGCTCGCCGTTCTTCCAGACACTGGGCTTGGAGAAATACGGCCTCGAATGGGTTCACCCGGAAGCGGCGCTGGCACACCCCTTCGATGACAGCCCGCCGGCGCTCTTGTATCAATCAGTGGAAGCGACGGCGGCGACGCTCGGCAAGGATGCCGCCAACTATCGCAAGCTGATGGCCCCGCTGGTGCCGGACTGGGATGAGCTTTCGGTGACACTGCGCGAGCCGCTGAGACTCGCCCGCTATCCGTTCGGCCTGGCCCGCTTCGGCCTCAAAGCGATGCTGTCGTCCCAAGCACTGACCGAGCTTTCGTTCACGAGCGGACGCGCCAAAGGATTCTTTTCGGGCATGGCGGCCCACTCGATGCTGCCGCTCACGCAGTCCCCGAGCGGTGCATTCGGCATGGCCCTCGGGCTGGCCGGCCACGCGGTCGGCTGGCCGTTCCCGCGCGGCGGCTCGCAGGGCATTGCCGACGCTTTAGTGTCGCATTTGAAGTCGCTTGGCGGGGAAGTCGAGACCGGCCATGAAGTCAAGACCCTGGCCGAGCTGCCGCCATCGAAGCTGGTGTTCGGAGACATCACGCCGCGCCAGCTTTTGCGTATTGCTGGGGACACGCTGCCGACGGGTTACAAAGAGCAGCTCAGTCGCTACCGCTACGGCATGGGCGCGTTCAAGATTGACTGGGCGCTCGACGGTCCGATCCCCTGGAAGTCGCCCGAAGTCGCCAAAGCGGGAACGGTTCACCTCGGCGGCACCCGCGCCGAGCTGACTGCCTCGGAACACGCCGCCGCCAATGGCGAGATTTGCGACAAGCCGTACATCCTGCTGGCCCAGCAAAGTCTGTTTGACCCGACCCGCGCCCCCAAGGGCAAGCACACGGTCTGGGGCTACTGTCATGTCCCCAACGGCAGCACCGTGGATATGACGGAGCGTATCGAGTCTCAAATCGAGCGCTTCGCGCCGGGGTTCAAAGACCGCATTCTCGCCAAAAACGCCATGGACCCGGCGGCGCTGGAGCGCTACTCCGCCAACTACATCGGCGGCGACATCAACGGCGGTGTTCAGGACTGGGCGCAGCTCTTCACCCGTCCCCTCCCCCGCTGGACACCGTGGTCCACACCCGTGCCCGGCCTCTACCTTTGCTCGTCGTCCACGCCTCCCGGCGGCGGCGTCCACGGCATGTGCGGCTACTACGCGGCAATGGCCGCACTGGCAAACGAGCGTTCGTCTACTCCACATATTTAGGCGGCGGCCAGTTGGCGCAATAAAGCTCCCCCATCGCCTCCGCCGAGTACCATTTGACGTGTCCGTCCACAAACGAATAATTAGCCCCGCCCTCATGCAGTGTGCTGACACCGAAGGTCTGCCCGCAGGAGACCGGAACGTCGCGCTCAGAATGCGCGACGCCGTTTTCAGTGGCCCAGCATTGATCATTTAAAACCGGCGAAATAGTAGGCTTTCGGATTTCTTCCTCCTTGACGCCCCGAAGAACCCCTTTATGAATCCGGTTGAGGAGACCAAGATTGTAAACATAACCTAAGTTGCGTTTCTATGCTGTTGCGAGCATACTGTAAGCCAGCACGGTCAGAAAGACTTTTAGCTCGAAGCCTCGGGCCGTGACCGCATGAAGGGTCCGTCCGAACGCTGCCGCGATCTGGCTGAACACCGTCTCGATGCGCTTGCGCTCTTTGCGGGCAAGGTAGCTCACCCACGGAGCCAAAGGTAGCTCACCCACGGAGCCAGCGGTTCTTTGCTGTTTTTGCGCCGCTGGGCCACTAAATGCAAATCGGCGTCCTTAAGCAGCGCTTCTTCATGCTGGTCCAGATAGCCTGCGTCCGCGAAGATGCGGGCCTTTGGCGGCAGGTCCAGCGGCAGTCGCCGGAACGCCGCAATGTCTGCCTCGCTGCCCGGTGCGAGCATGACCTCGACGGGCAGGCCGCCCGTGGTCGTCACCAGATGCACCCGCAGGCCGTAGAAGAAGCGTTTCTTGCAGGCGATGTAGCCTCGAAACGCTTTGCCGTGCTGCTTTTGCGGGTACAAGCGGCTGCGGCAGATGCGAAAATTATCGCAGACGCTGGCGGGCATGCTGTCCACCGCGTACCACTGGCTTTCGTTGCCTTGCTTGTGAACGTCGGCCACAACCGCGAACAGGGATTGCCAGAGCGCTTCCGGGACTTCATGCAGACGGCGGTTCAAGCAGCCTTTGGAGAGCATGGGCCGGATGTAGCCGTGGTCCCGTAGGAACACGCGACTTTTCTCCTGGTTGCCGTTAAACAGGGCGGCGGCCACTAAAGCCACGGTCATGACCTGGGCCGTGGTCAGTTTAGCTTGCCGGGCATCTTTGTAGCCACGGGCCGAAAGAAAATCGTCGCACAGGCAGTAAATCGCGATGATTTGTCGAACAGAGGGATGCATGGTCGGTCTCCTGTGAAGTGTTGGGTGGTACTTTCACTTTACGGAAACCGGCCAGGCACCTAAACCTGCAAACGCAAAAAACCAGAAACGCAACTTAGGTTAAACATATCCTACTTCCTCAAAATCCTTCGCGATCGGGTCCGCGATCATTGGCGCGTCCGCAGGCAAAGAAGGACAGTAGAACACCTGCCGCGTTCTTATGTAAGGAAAGATCAAATGCTGCCATTCATCAGGTCCACCTGTACCATCTGGGTTAATATGATTGTTTGATGTCGTGTATACCGGGTAAGTGCCATTGTCTTGAACATACTGCTGGATTGCCAGCGTCATCTGCCTCAAGTTGCTTTGACAAACGGTTCGCCGGCCGCGCTCCCGTGCTGACAAAAATGCCGGAATTAAAATTGCCGCAATGACCCCGACAATGGCGATTACGATCAGCAATTCAATCAACGTAAATCCAATCCGATGCTTACTCTTGATATCCATGCAGTACCCCCAACGTATGATACTGCCTTATAACGGTAAGGCGCATGGTTTCGGTTCGGCCCGCTGAAAAATTTAAACCACTCGCCCCCCGCCAGTATAAACAGTCATGCCGGTATCGCGCAGAAATCCGACCAGTGTTTGATTGTTTAGCTCTGCCAAGTCTGCGGCGAGAGAAGACGCGGCGGAGACGGAGCAGACGACGGGGATGCGGGCCATCAGCGCTTTTTGGGTGATCTCAAACGAGGCACGGCCGCTGACTAGCAAAATCAGAGGCTCAGGGTTGGCCCAGGGCAGCCAGCCTTGCTTGACGCCGTGGCCGATGGCTTTGTCGGTGGCATTGTGGCGTCCGATGTCTTCATAAACGCAGAGGCAGTCGCCGGACGCGGTGAACAGGCCGACGGCGTGCAGGCCGCCGGTGCTTTGGAACGCTTCCTGACGGCGGCGCAGCGTGTGCGGCAGTTCGAGCAGAATATCAGGGGTGAGGAGGCTGGTGGTCGGCGGGGGCAGCGGGTCGGTCTGCATGGCGACGGCGTCCAAGGCCGCTTTGCCGCAAAGGCCGCAGCTTGTGCCCGCCATAAGAGTCCGCTGCCAGAGGCGGCCCGCCGCAGGCTGTTTGTTCAGGTGCACCGTAACAATGTTCGGGAGGTCAGTGTCGGCGGCTTCGCCTTCGTCGCAGTAGCGGATCTGGCCGATGTCTGCATTCGACTCGATCACGCCTTCGGTCAGCAAGAGGCCGCGCGTCAGGGCAAAGTCATCGCCGGGGGTTCGCATCGTGACGGTGAACCGCTCGGAACCGAGGCGGATTTCCAGCGGCTCCTCGATGACAAGCATGTCGTCAATCTCGGCCCATTGCCCGCCGCGCAGGCGCGTGACGGTTCTTGTTTTAGTCGCTGCCGATGAGAACATAGTGTTTGGATGAAAGTGGCGGAAGCGGATGGGAATCGAACCCACCCCCCGCGTAATGCGGGACACTGGTTTTGAAGACCAGGGGGGCCACCAGACCCCGAACGCCTCCACGCTAGAATACCTCGACGCGCCCCGCCGACGGCCCCGTCACCTCGCCGATGACCGACGCCCGGACGCCGTGCGCGGTCAGCGCGGCCAGCATCGCTTCTCGTTTATCCACGGCGACCGACAGCAGCAAACCCCCGGAGGTCTGGGGGTCGAACAGCAGTTCAATTAAAGCCGCTTCGACACCCGGCGCAAGCGATACAAAGCCGCCAAAGTAGTTTTTGTTGCGCTCCGTCCCGCCCGGCCCGACACCTGCCCGTGCCAGGTCCAAAGCTCCGGTCAGCAGCGGGACTTGATTGGCGTAGATATGTGCTGTCCGGCCCGATGCCCGCAGCATTTGGTACAGATGGCCCGTCAGGCCAAAGCCCGTGACATCGGTGCAGGCATTCGGCCCGACTTCCGCCGCTGCATCCCGCGCTGCCCGGTTCAGGGTCCGCATGGAAGTCAGAGCCGCTTCCACTGCCGCCGCGCTCGCCCTTTGCTGCTTGATGCCGGTGGTGATGACCCCGATGCCGAGCGGTTTGGTGAGTATCAGCGCGTCGCCGATTTGCGCCCCAGCATTGGTCCAAATCGCGTTTGGGTCCACGGTGCCCGTGACCGACAGCCCAAACTTGATCATCGGGTCGTCCACCGTGTGGCCCCCTAAGAGCGCAACACCTGCGGCCTGACACTGGGCGAGGCCGCCCCGCAAAATGGCGTTCAGCAGCGTCGGGTCGGTGCCCGACGGGAAGCAGGTGACATTTAGCGCAGTGACCGGGACCCCGCCCATGGCGTAGACGTCCGAAAGCGCGTTGGCGACCGCGATTTCGCCGAAAGCGAACGGGTCGTCTACAACCGGCGTGATAAAATCCACCGTCTGCACCAGCGCGGTTTGCGCGTTCAGGCGATACACCCCGGCGTCATCGAGCGTGCCGAAGCCCACGAGAACGTTCGGGTCACGCGCAACATTCGAGAACAGGTCTTTGACCGCAGCATTTAGGTCCCCCGGACCAAGTTTTGCCGCTCAACCCGCGCCCGAAACCATCTCCGTCAGTCGCTTCGCGACTCCTAAATCAGTCATCAGTGTCATCACCTCCTTTCCAGTTGGTTTCGGTCAAGCTACCCTGGCCCGGTCTGGAAGACCGGGGCTTTAACAGTGCAGGATGTCCCTCCGGGACGTATTCGGCGTCCGCGAAGCGGACATTATGCTTTTTAAAGACCCGGTCTTCCAGACCAGGGTGCCTCAGTCAATCCTTGAACGGCGCAGGCAGAGGCCCGTTCGCGCATTCGATTTCGCCTGCCTCTTCCGGCGTCAGCCACTTCACATGACCATCTACATAAGAGTAATTGCCCGCGCCAGAGTGAATTGTGCTTCCGCCGAACTTGCGCCCGCAGGAGGTACGAGTTGCGAATCGGCCATAACTATATTCACCTTCTGGTGAGACGAAGGCAGCATCTACATTCAGCCAAATTGTAGAAGGGGTGGCAAGCACCATTTCTTGTGTTCCATGCATTGAGGCGTGTTGAAATACGTACAGCCGCATGGAGTTGTACGAGTAATCCGTAGGAGAAGTGGCTCCCTCAAATATCTTAAGCTGATTTGCGGAGACAATCGGTGGCTCCGTAGTGAACTGGTCAAAGACAACGTCTGGTGGGTGATCCGAGCAGCGAAATACCGCGATGTTTTTCAAATACGAGTAGGGCGCGTACCCCCAATCGCTATTGGGCGGGTAAGTTCCATTGTTGTCCTGCACATACTGCTGCATTGCGAGGGCAATCTGCTTTAAGTTGCTCTGGCAGGTCGTTCGGCGGCCTCGTTCGCGCACTCCGGCGAAGACCGGAAACAAGATCGCGGCGATAATGGCGAGGATCGCCAGGGCAACGAGCAATTCAATCAGTGTGAAGCCTGCCGTGGTCCGTGTCCGACGTTTGCTGTGCATAGGATACCTCCTGCGGTTCATTTTGTGGTTAAACGCAGGCAAGACGGGTTTTGGTTCGGTCTACGGGAAAGAGTCTTCCTTCCAAAAGCGCAGGTCGCCATCGCGGCGGGTGAGGCCGAGGCTGTCAAGGTATTCTAAAAGCGGCACGGAGAACTTACGGGTGGTACCGAGAACTTGGTTGAGTTCCGAGACGCGCAGGCCGCCGCCGTCGCTTTCGGTCAAAGCCGCTTGTAGAAGCGGCCCCAGCGCGTCTATCGCTGTTCGATGGAACACGACCGTGCGGTTGCTGGTCCGGTCAGTGGTGGGGATCAGTGCCCCAGACTCGACTAAATAATAGTAGAGCGTCTTGCGGCGGCGATCGCGTTTCAGGACGGCATCGAGTTCGGGCGGCTTCAGGCCGCCTTCTCGGAACTGGCTCTCGATTTCGCGGGCGATCTCCCGCTCAATCGAAGAGAGTGCGGCTTCGGGCGAGTAGCCGGGCGTCCGCACGAGGCCGTCTACTGTCTCGATGGTGCCGGACAGGGCGCGGAGCAGGGCGGTATAAGCGGCGGGTTTGAGCGCCGGTGGCAGGCTGCGGCGCAGCTCTTCTGACGGCAGCCCGCGCCGGGTCGGGTGCTTGGCGTGGAACTGCGTCACGGCGTCGGCGATTTGGGTTGTCAGCACGTCGAAGACAGCCTGGTCGAGAACAAGCAACGGCGAGCAAACGGCAATCGGCAGCGCGGGCGAGAGCGCTTCGGCGGGCAGGCCCAAATCCGCCAAAAGCTGCGCCGGGTCGCGGCCTGCCGGGCCGGCTTCGGACAGCTTGGCGAGAAGGCGCTCGGCAGGACTGCCCGAGGCCAGAGTCTCGATATGGCGCAGGAGGGCGGCGTCGGCCTGCGTATGCTTTTGCGGGTACGGGTCGGTAATACGCCCGCCGCCGAGCGTTTCAGCAGGCGATGGCTGGCGGACGACAAACGGCTCGCCGCATGCCAGCACGGCATCTTCGGTGAGGCGCATCTGCACAAACGCTCGCTCACCAGGCGCGATTTCGGCGATACCGAGCGGATAAACGCGGGCGGGGACTTCGGCGGCTCCGTAGTGCAGCGTCACTGATTGGCCGCGCCTCAGCGGCTTGGCGGCGGACGCCAGCAGGGTCAGGTCGGCATCGAGAATGCGCGTCGGGCGCAGGGTGCCGGGCGTCGCCAGCGTGTCGCCGTGCGCGATGTCCTCTTTCTTGATCCCGCGCAGGTTGACCGCTGTGCGTCCGCCGGGATGAGCGATTGCGATAGGCTGCCCATGCACCTGCAAACCGCGCACTTCGGCCAGACGCCCGCCGGGCAGGATTTCGACGGTCTGCCCGGTGCGGATCGGACCCGAGCGCAGCGTTCCTGTGACGACGGTCCCCTGCCCGGTCAGCGTAAAGACGCGGTCCACCGGCAGAGAAAAGCGAGACTGCGCTGCGGGAGCAATCGCCGTGTCAAGCTGCTTTGTCAGGGCGTCTTGCAGCGCGGCGATGCCCTCGCCCATTTGTGCTGAGACGAACAGCAATGGCGCATCGGCGAGAAACGTCCCTGCCAGAAACCCGCGCAGGTCATCCAAAACATGCTCCCTTGCAGCGGGATCGGCGACGAGATCGCTTTTCGTGACGGCGACAATCCCACGCTTGACGCCCAACAAACCCATCAGCGCGACATGCTCCACCGTCTGCGGCTTGACGCGCTCGTTGGCGGCGATCACCAGCAGGGCCGTGTCAATGCCGGTCGCACCGGCGATCATCGTCTTGACGAACTTCTCGTGACCGGGCACATCTACAAAGTCAATCTTGCCGCTCGGCAGGGTCAAGTGCGCGAAGCCGAGCACGATGGTTATGCCGCGCTCCTGCTCTTCTTTAAGCCGGTCGGTCTCGGTGCCGGTCAGCGCCCGCACCAGCGCAGTTTTGCCGTGGTCAATATGCCCGGCGACGCCAACGGTGAGATGGTTCATAGAGCGCTCTTCACTGCCTGGACAATCAGCGCAAACTCGTCGTCGCGCACGGTCCGCACATCGAGGGCAAGAGCGCCGTCCGCCAGCATTCCCACCACCGGCGGGTCGGCCCGGCGCAGGGCGGCGGCGAGGCGCTCGGCACTGATCCCCTCGGCGGTGAGCTGAACCAGGGTCGTCGGCAGCGGGACCATCGGCAATGCCCCGCCGCCGGTGTACCCCACCCCATCGGCGAGCTTCGCCGTGACCCCCGGCAGCTTCGCGAGGGCATTCCGCAGACGCCGCGCCCGCTTGGTCAGCATTTCTTTAGTCTGCGCCAGCATCCCCAGCACCGGCACTGTTTCGGTCAATCGGTCCTCATCTAAATAGACCCGCAGGGTGGCTTCCAGCGCCGCCAGGGTCATCTTGTCGGCCCGCAGCGCCCGGAACAGCGGGTGCGCCGCCATGCGGTGAATAGGCTCCGACTTGCCGAGAATAATCCCGCATTGCGGCCCGCCGAGCAGCTTGTCCCCACTGACCATGACGACGTCTGCGCCGGCTTTCAGCATCTCGGCGGCAGTCGGCTCCGGCGGCAGGCCGTAGCGGGATAAGTCCACCAATGCCCCGCTGCCGAGATCCACCATTGTCAGCAGCCCACGCTCCCTGCCGAGTGCGGCCAGCTCCGAGACCGATGTCTCGGACGTGAACCCAATGATTTTATAGTTGGACGCATGGACTTTCAGCAAGACTTTGGTGTCTGCCGTCACTGCCGAGGCATAGTCGCTCAAGCGGGTCTTGTTGGTCGTTCCGACTTCCACCAGTGTCCCACCGCATTGCACAATCACGTCGGGCACCCGGAAGCCGCCGCCAATCTCGACCAGCTCGCCCCGCGAGATGACCACTTCCCCGCCCGATGCCACCGCCGACAGCGCCAGCAGCACAGCCGCCGCGTTGTTGTTGACAATCACTGCTGCTTCCGCCCCGGTCAGCGCCTGCAATAATTCTTCGATCTGCCCGCCGCGCCCGCCGCGCTTCCCTGTCGCGAGATCGAGTTCCAGATTGGAATAGTTTCCGGCGACCGCCACCACGGCCTCAACCGCCGCGTCCGCCATCGGCGCACGTCCCATATTCGTGTGAATGACAATTCCTGTGGCGTTCACGACCCGCTGCAATCGCCGCAGGTCTTGGGCTTGCAAACGCGCCGAAACAGCCGCAAAGATGTCGGCATCCAAAAACGGCGGCGTCGCATCGCCCGCGAGGACACGTTGCCGGAGCGCACCCACCTCCACCCGAACGGCATTCACGACTACGGAGCGCGGCGTGTCGGCTAAGAGCGCCTGCGCGTGCTGGCTTTCCAGCAGCGTTTGGACTTTAGGCAGATGGCGCAGATGTGCTTGGTTGTTATCGGTGGCTAACATAGATAACGGATTTCACGGGGCTGAACCCCCGTGCTTTGAAGTGCAAATCCCCGCCTGCGCGGGCAGAATATGTATCCGTTCTTCGCCCGCGCAGGCGGGAGCTTGCACTTTTAAAGCCATGCCGTTCAGGGCAGGGTAATTTCATTCCCTCGGAGCTGGCGGCCATACATCCGTCCCAACTTCGGAAACCGACGGTACAAGCTGCACCGCGGCGGTTGATCTTCTTTCGTACACTTGAGCGAGCCAGACTGCGAGGCCACAGCCTGCTACTGCACAGATGAAAGTCGTAGAGACGAAGATGTAGCTTTCCTCGATGTCCCAAGCCTTTGAGGCAGCGCCTATTGCATCCGTAAAAATGAAGACCACACAGTAAAGAACAACCCCAAACCCACCTCCAAGCAGAAAGCCGACCACGGAAGCCAAGCCAACACTCATGGTTACACGCCTTTCTTAGCCCCCGATATGCGACATCTCGACTTTGGGGCGGTGGGCGGTTTCTTCCGTGCGGATTTCGGAGTAGCGGTCGCTGCGCTTCGACCAGACGCCGCGCAGGGCATTGGCAATCTCGCGGTCAGATGCGCCGCCGCGCAGCAGGGCGCGGAAGTCGAAGCCGTCCGACCCGAAGAGGCAGGTGTAGAGCTTGCCTTCGGCAGACAGGCGGGCGCGGGAGCAGTCGCCGCAGAAGGGCTGGGTCACGGATGTGATCACGCCGATTTCGCCGCCACCGTCGGCGTAGCGAAAGCGCCTCGCAACTTCGCCGGGGTAGTTCGGCGGGATTGGCTCCAGAGGCAGCTCGGCGCTGATGCGCGAGACGATCTCAGAGGCCGGAACAACGTCTTGGAGCTGCCAGCCGTTGGTCGCGCCGACATCCATGAATTCGATGAAGCGCAGGATGCAGTTCGTGCCGTGGAAGCGTCGCGCCATGGGGACGATGCTGTCTTCGTTGACGCCGCGCTTGACGACCATGTTGATCTTGACCGGGCCGAGGCCGACTTCCGACGCCGCCGCGATGCCGTCGAGCACGCGCCCAACAGGGAACGCAACGTCGTTCATCGCTTGGAAAACCGCGTCATCGAGTGAGTCGAGGCTCACGGTGACTCGGCCCAGACCCGCAGATTTGAGCGCGGCGGCTTTTTTGACAAGCAGTGCCCCGTTGGTGGTCAAGGTCAGGTCCCGCAGGCCATCAATTCGGGCAAGCTGACCGACGAGCGTCTCGATGTCACGGCGGAGCAGCGGCTCGCCGCCGGTCAGGCGGATTTTTTCGACGCCGAGGCTGACGGCGATTTGGGCGAGGCGCGTAATTTCCTCGAAAGAAAGAAGCTCTTTGGAGGGCAGGAAGGCAAAATCACGCCCGAAAATCTCCTTCGGCATACAATAGGTGCAGCGGAAATTGCAGCGGTCGGTCACCGAAATCCGCAGGTCGCGCAGCGGGCGGGCGAAGGTATCTAAAAGCGGCAGGTCAATCAGGGCGAACATGCGTGTATTCTACCCATATTCTCTCTATAAATCGGGCGAACAACGACGCCGAAAAATGCGCCGCCAAAACGATTGACGGGAGGGCTTGCATTGTGCTACAATCCTCTCCCAATTCGGGCTTTGAGCCAATCAGGCTGAGACCCCGAATCCGTCACTTAGAAGAGGAACCGCTCCCGCAATGAAACCGATTGGCCTGCCCCCTAAACAGGGGCTGTATGACCCCGATTTCGAGCATGATGCCTGCGGCGCAGGATTTGTCGTCAATATCAAAGGCAAAAAGTCCCATGAGATTGTCTCGCAGGCGCTGACCATCCTGCGTAACCTCGCCCACCGGGGCGCGTGCGGCGCGGACGCAAACTCCGGCGACGGCGCGGGTATCTTGATTCAGGTCCCCCACTTGTTCTTTCTGCGGGAAGCGGCGAAGCTCGGGATTGCCTTGCCGGACGCCGGCCTTTATGCGGTCGGCAGCGTTTTTCTGCCCCAAAACCCGATCCAGCGGACTCAGTGCGAGGAGCAGCTTGAAGCAATGGTGGCCGAGGAAGGCCAGACGTTTTTAGGCTGGCGCGACGTGCCGACCGACAGCCGCACACTGGGCGAAACGGCGATTGCCGCCCAGCCGGTGATTCGGCAGTTCTTTGTCGGACGCGGCGCGGACATCACTGATGGCCAGCATTTTGAGCGCAAGCTGTGCGTCATCCGCAAGCGGACCTCTCATGCCCTGCGCGATGCCGGGGTCGGCGGCAATGAAAAGTTTTATGTTCCCAGCCTCTCGGCCCGCACTCTTGTCTACAAGGGAATGCTGATGCCGGAGCAGGTGGACGAGTTCTACCCCGATCTTTTAGACCCCGAAATGGACAGCGCCCTAGCGCTGGTTCACTCGCGCTTCAGCACGAATACGTTTCCAAGCTGGGAGCGGGCGCACCCGTACCGCATGATCGCCCACAATGGCGAGATCAACACGCTGCGGGGCAATGTCAACTGGATGCGGGCACGGCAAAAGCAGTTCGCGTCGGCGCTGTTCGGCGATGACCTGCCAAAGATGCTGCCGATTATCAACGGCGAAGGCAGCGACTCGGCGATGTTTGACAACTGCCTGGAGTTTCTGACCCTGAGCGGCCGCTCGATGCCCCATGCCGTGATGATGATGATCCCCGAACCCTGGATCGGCAACGAAGGCATGAGCGCGGACAAAAAGGCGTTCTACCAGTACCATAGCTGCCTGATGGAACCCTGGGATGGCCCGGCGTCTATCGCATTTACCGACGGCACCCAAATCGGCGCGGTTCTGGACCGAAACGGCCTGCGCCCGTCGCGTTACTATGTGACCAAAGACGACCTAGTCATCATGGCATCCGAGGTGGGCGTGCTGGACATCGCCCCGGAGCGCATCGTCTCCAAAGGCCGCTTGCAGCCGGGCCGGATGTTCCTGGTGGACACCGCGCAGGGGCGCATTATCTCCGACGACGAGATCAAAGACAGTATCGCCCGCGAGAACCCCTACAAGCAGTGGCTCGACGAGAACCTGATCAAAATCGCCGACCTGCCGACCCCGACCGATGTGCCGACCACGACGCATGAAACTGTCGTGCAGCGTCAGCTTGCGTTCGGTTACACATTCGAGGACCTGCGGATACTCATGGCCCCTATGGCCCGGCTCGGCATGGAAGCGACCGGCTCGATGGGCAGCGACACGCCGATGGCGGTGCTGTCGGACCACCCGCAGTCCCTGTTCAATTACTTCCAGCAGTTGTTTGCGCAGGTGACAAACCCGCCGATTGACTGCATCCGGGAAGAAATCGTGACGTCGAGCGCCATGACCATCGGCACCGAGCGCAATATGCTTCAGCCTGGTCCGGCCAACTGCAACTTGATCGCGCTGGAGTCGCCGATCCTGACCAACGAGGACCTGGCAAAGCTGAAGCAGATCAATCGTCCCGGCTTCGAGACCGTGACTCTGCCGATTGTGTTCCGAGCGTCGGACGGACCTGAAGGCTTGGTCGCCGCGATGGACGCGCTGTTTGCCGGGGCAGACCAGGCGATTGCCGAGGGCAAGAACATCCTGGTGCTATCCGACCGAAGCATTGACGCCGACATGGCCCCAATCCCGGCCCTGCTTGCGACATCCGGCCTGCATCACCATCTGATTCGTCAGGGGACGCGCACACGCATCGGGCTGGTTTTGGAGTCAGGCGAACCGCGCGAAGTGCATCACTTCGCGCTCTTGGTCGGCTATGGCGTGGCCGCGATCAACCCATACCTCGCGCTCGAAACGATTGATGACGCCATCCGCGAGCATCTGCTGCGGGACATCACGCCGTATGACGCCAAAAAGAACTACGGCAAAGCGGTCGTCAAGGGCATTGTCAAGGTCATGTCCAAGATGGGCATCTCGACCATTGAAAGCTACTGCGGAGCGCAGCAGTTTGAGGCGGTCGGCCTGCATCACTCGGTTGTGGACCGCTACTTCACCCGGACGGCATCGCGCATCGGCGGGGTCGGCATGGATGTCATCGCCCGCGAGGCGACGATCCGCCACGCTCAGGCATTCCCGGAGCGCGGCTCCCACTCGAAGACGCTGGATGTCGGGGGTCAGTATCAGTGGCGCTCGGACGGCGAGTACCACTTGTTCAGCCCGCAAACAATCCACAAATTGCAGCAGGCGGTGCGGAACAACGACAAAAAGGCGTTCAAAGATTATTCCAACTTGGTGAACGAGCAGCTTGAAAAGAAAGCGACCCTGCGCGGCCTGCTCGGGTTGAAGTTTGCGCCGGCCCCCATTCCGCTGGACGAAGTGGAACCCTGGACCGAGATTGTCAAGCGCTTCAAGACCGGGGCAATGTCCTACGGCTCGATCAGCGCCGAGGCGCATGAAGCCCTGGCGATTGCGATGAACCGGATCGGCGGCAAGTCCAACACCGGCGAAGGCGGCGAGGACCCGGCGCGGTTTATCCCGGATGCCAACGGCGACTCGCGGAACTCCGCGATTAAGCAAGTGGCATCGGGCCGGTTCGGCGTGACGTCGCATTATTTGGTCAATGCCCAGGAGCTGCAAATCAAGATGGCTCAGGGCGCGAAGCCCGGCGAGGGCGGTCAGCTGCCGGGTTCTAAGGTGTATCCGTGGATCGCCAAAGTCCGGTTCTCGACCCCCGGCGTCGGCCTGATCTCGCCGCCGCCGCACCATGACATCTACTCGATTGAAGACCTGGCCGAGCTGATCCATGATTTAAAGAACGCCAACACCAAAGCGCGTATCTCGGTCAAGCTGGTCGCCGAAGTCGGGGTCGGAACAATCGCGGCAGGGGTCGCCAAAGCCAAAGCCGACTTGGTGCTAATCTCCGGCTACGACGGCGGCACGGGGGCTTCCCCGCAGACTTCGATCAAGCATGCGGGTCTGCCCTGGGAACTGGGGCTGGCCGAGGCGCACCAAACGCTGGTCCTGAACAACCTGCGCTCGCGCATCACAGTCGAGACCGACGGGCAGCTTAAGACGGGCCGGGACGTGGTCATTGCTGCGCTGCTCGGCGCGGAAGAGTTCGGTTTTGCGACTGCGCCGCTGGTGTCGCTCGGCTGCATTATGATGCGGGTCTGCCACCTGAACACCTGTCCGGTTGGTATCGCCAGCCAGGACCCGGAGCTTCGCAAGAACTTCACCGGTGACCCGGCTCACGCGGTCAACTTCATGCGGTTTGTCGCCGAGGAGGTTCGCGAGATCATGGCCCAGCTTGGCTTCCGCAAGCTGACCGAGATGGTCGGCCACACCGACCGGCTGGAAGCGAGCCAGGCGATTGAGCACTGGAAGACGCGCGGGCTGGACTTCTCGAATTTGTTCTATTCGCCCGATGTCGGCCCCGAAGTGGGCCGCTACAAGCAGATAGAGCAGGACCATGGGCTGACAACTGCGCTCGACAACACGCAGCTTCTGGAAATCTGCCGCCCTGCTTTGGAGCGCGGCGAGCCGGTCCGGGCGACGGTCCCGATCCGCAATGTCAACCGCGTGGTCGGCACGATTGTCGGCAGCGAGCTGACCCGCCGCTACGGAGCGGCAGGCTTGCCGGAAGACACGATCAAGCTGACCTTCGAAGGCTCGGCGGGTCAGTCGTTCGGCGCGTTTCTGCCGGCCGGCATGACGCTTCTTTTGAACGGTGACGCCAACGATTATCTTGGCAAGGGCCTGTCGGGGGGCAAGATCGTGATTACCCCGCCGTTCGGCTCGGGCTTTCTCGCCCACGAAAACATCATCATCGGCAACACGGCGCTTTACGGCGCGACTGCCGGGGAAGTCTATATTCGGGGCGGGGCGGGCGAGCGGTTTGCGGTCCGAAACTCCGGCGCGACTGCGGTGGTCGGCTCGGTCGGCGACCACGGCTGCGAGTACATGACGGGAGGCCGGGTCGTCGTGCTCGGCCCGACGGGCCGCAACTTCGCGGCGGGAATGTCCGGCGGCATCGCCTACGTATTAGACGAAGCGGGGGACTTCGCGACCCGCTGTAACAAGCAGATGGTGGGCCTTGAAAAGCTGGCCGACATCGCCGAGGCCGAAGAAGTCCGGCAGATGATTCGGCATTATGTCGAATATACGGGCAGCGACCACGGGGCGCGTCTGCTGAACGGCTGGGAAGAGACCGTGCCCAAGTTCATCAAAGTCATCCCGCACGACTTCAAGCGGATGCAGGACGCCATCGCCCGCGTCGAAGCGTCGGGTCTGAGCGGCGAGGAAGCCTTGCTTGCGGCATTCGAGTCGAACGCGAAAGACACGACGCGGGCCGGAGGCGGGTAAGCGTACTGAAACAAGCATTTGGAACCGGCACTGGAAGTGCCGGTCTACTTTGGAATGAAAGTCGCTCCGCGACTCCAGAGTCTTCAGTCGCGGAGCGACTTTGATGCGACAGTAGACCGGCACTTCCAGTGCCGGTGCCTATCTTTAGAAACAACCACACATGGGAAAACCAACCGGCTTTATCGAATACCTGCGCGAGCTGCCGCTCGACCGCACGGCCACCGAGCGAATCAAGGACTGGAAAGAGTTCCACCTGCATCTCGCCGAGCATAAGCTGCGCGAGCAGGGCGCACGGTGCATGGACTGCGGCATTCCGTTCTGCCACACCGGCACCACCCTGAACGGCATGGCGTCGGGCTGCCCGATCAACAACCTGATTCCCGAATGGAACGACTTGGTTTACCGGGGACTATGGCGCGAGGCGCTGGACCGGCTGCATAAGACCAACAACTTCCCGGAGTTCACGGGCCGGGTCTGCCCCGCGCCCTGCGAAGGAGCCTGCGTCCTCGGCATCAGCGGCCCGGCGGTGACAATCAAAAATATCGAGTGCGCGATTATTGACAAAGGCTTCGAAGAGGGCTGGGTAGTCGCCGAGCCGCCCGCAAAGCGCACCGGCAAGCGGGTCGCGGTGATCGGCTCCGGGCCGGCGGGCTTGTGCGCCGCCGCCCAGCTCAACAAAGCGGGGCATCTCGTCACGGTCTTCGAGCGCGGCGACCGTGTCGGTGGCCTGCTGACCTACGGTATCCCGAACATGAAGCTCGGCAAGGAGCTGGTAGATCGCCGGGTCAAGCTGATGGAATCGGAAGGGATTGCGTTTTTAACCAATACCGAAGTCGGCAAGGACTACGCCGCCGACCTGCTCTTGAAAGAGTTCGATGCCGTCGTGCTGGCGACCGGCGCGACCAAGCCGCGCGGCCTGTCGGAGATCGAAGGCGGCGACCTGCACGGCATCCACTTTGCGATGGACTTCCTGACGGCCAATACCCAAAATGTGCTTGACGGCGAGCCAAACAAGAACTTCATCTCGGCAGAAGGCAAAGATGTGGTCGTCATCGGCGGCGGCGACACCGGCACGGACTGTGTCGGGACTTCGATGCGCCACGGCTGCCACTCGCTGGTTCAATTAGAAATCCTGCCGAAGCCGCCGATGACCCGCGCTGCGAATAACCCGTGGCCGCAGTGGCCGAAAGTCTACCGGCTGGACTACGGGCAGGAAGAAGCGCTGGCAGTCTTCGGCTCCGACCCGCGCGTTTACTGCACGACTGCGAAGAAGTTTGTCGGCGACGCCGATGGGCATGTCAAAGAGGTTCACACAGTCGAGATTGACTGGCAGCATGACGAGAATGGGCGCTTCGTGCCGGTGGAAGTCCCCGGCACCGAAAAAATCAGCCCTGCACAACTGGTCCTGCTGGCGATGGGCTTTCTCGGGCCGGAAGACGCGCTGCTCAAGCAGCTTGGGGTTGCCTGCGACGATCGCTCCAATGTGCAGGCGGAGTACGGCGAGTATGCGACTTCGATCCCCGGCGTTTTCGCGGCGGGTGATGCCCGGCGCGGCCAGAGCCTCGTGGTCTGGGCCTTCAACGAGGGCCGGGGCGCGGCCCGCGAGTGCGACCGCTACTTGATGGGCGAGACGACACTGCCATGAGCTTTTCTTCGCCTCAGAGGCGCTCATAAGACCCCCAGACGAGGAACCTCACCCGGCAACAAGTTGCCACCCTCTCCTTAGCAAAGGAGAGGGTTAGGAGAAACGCATTCTTTGTCTTAAATCTGGCTCCCTCTCCTTGCTTAAGGAGAGGGCTTGGGTGAGGTTTTTGTTGGGCACTCTTGGTGCCATTTTCTCGGGGAGCCGACTCTCATGGAACATCTTCTCGTTTCGCTGGCTGAGTTTCTGCTGCTGGTCGGCGTCATCGGCATCGCGCTGGTTGTCCTGCTGCTGCTCGGGCTGGGCGGGGCCGCTTGGGGCGTCGCCCGGATGTTCTCGCGAGCTTCTTGGCGGGACCGAAAGCTGTCCGAGATCGAGGTCCTGCGGTTGCGGCTGCAAGACGCACAAAACACGGCTTACGAATCGGCGATGGCATCCGAAAAGACCATTCAGCAGTTGCAGCAGCGGCTGTCCGCGCTGGAGTCCGAGCGCCCGCCAAGCTCTGTTCTTATTCGTCGTTGAATTCGTTTTTTCGCTGAGGCAATGCTGCCCCGGAAAGTATCTCACTGATAGGTGAGGTTCCTTCCGGGGCATTTCTTTGGAACACTTATGACACCAACCAACACAACACCGATCAATCAAGAACTCGTTGATTATATCAAGCTGAAGCTGATGGTCGCCGGCGACGACGCGGTTTCGGACGATCTGATCGGGCGTTTGACTATCCCTCATGAAGTCGTCGCGCACCTCAAAGAGCGGGTCCGGCTGTCGTTCAGGCAGCAGTGTCCGAGCGACAAGCGGGCACAGGCGTTCTTGGACGGCTATTTGGCGGACCTCGCGCTTGACACGCCGATTACCCTGCCGGGCCTCGGCGAGAGCTTTGTGCTGGACCGGCCCGGCATGGCCCGCGAGCTGTCCCTTCCCGAAAAAGGCGACTTCTTTGAGTCCGATATTGTCAGCTCGTATCGTTTAGGCCACGGGCAGGGCGTGCTGCACAACCCGAAAAGCGACCGGCGCACCACTCAAGGCGTCTTCCATATCGCCGAAGGCGGCGCTCCCGTGCCATCGGACAAGGTCGCGGTGCCGAAGATCGCCTACGCCGGCCTGCTCCGCGCCGCGCTTGCGCCCCCGCGCTCGCTGCTGACCCTGCCGTTCACCGCGCACGGTGCGCGGCCCGTGGAAACATTTGTCTCGCTGCTGGTCCGCGCGGCGGTCGTGCCGGATGTGCCGGAGGTGACAACGCGCAAGACGATGGAGCTTCGGTATTTGGTGCCGGGCAATCTGGTCAGCAATCTCGACTTTTTGGAGCGTATTTTCGGCATCGCCGGCGACCCACACTTGCCGGAAAACGACGCCGGGATGGACCCCGAAGGCTGGACCGGGCACACCGGCTATGTGATTCTCGCGCCGCATCTGATTACTCTCTCCAAGAAAGCGCTTGGCCTGCCGCACTTCGACGACGCCACCGACCGGCAGAAGCGCGACCGGATGTGCTGGGTCTCGCCGGACGAATGCTACAACGACGGCGATGCGTTCAAAGTCACCGCACGGGATTTGTCGGGGGTCATGGTCACGGTCATCGCGGACAATTACTACGGCTACTGCAAAAAAGAGATCAAGACACAGATCAACTACGCCGCCAATTTGATGGGGCTGGTGGAAGAAGAGCACGCCGGCGGGGCGCTGGTCCACCCGCAGTATGACCTCGGCAAAGTGTTCAGCGTCGCCGTGCATCTGCCGAAGACCGCGCACACGTTTGAAGGGGTCAAGCAGCAGCTTGGCGACCGAATTGATGTTCAAAGCGAAGGCTATGCGGTTGACAAAGCGTACCCGTCGCTCTACTATGTCCCCGAAAATGTCGAGATCAACTTGAACACGCAGACCGTTACTTGGCGCAATCTCAGCGGCCGGCACACGCTGCCGCTCGATCCGGCAGTCACCTACATTGTCCCGGCAGGCTACAAAGTACGGCTGGAAAAAGAGGCCGGCTCAGGGCAGTGGCGGCTCATCGGCACGACCGCCGAGGGCACCTTGTGCCATAAGCCGTCCACAGTGTCGGGCGGCGGCAAGTCGGAGATCTCGAAGTCCATCTCGGACTCAATCATGCACGCCCCATTCTTTGTCGCGGACTTCGCGCACGACATGGACGCCGTCGAAGCGCTGCTGACCCATGACTATTCGGATCGGTTTCAGCGTCGCGCTGCCGAAGGGAGCCGCCCGATTCTCAGCCCCGAGCGCTCGCTCGGCTCGGTCATCAAGCTGCTGACGCCGTCGAATACGCTCTACACCGATGGGTACAACGCCTGGCTGGAGTCTATCCCCCACCCGATTCGTGAGCTGGCCTATCTGGTCAAGCGCTTCTATCAGCCCGAGATGGGAAACAACTGGCGCGAGTCGTTCAGTGTGGACGTGGTCAATGGCCGTCCCGGCAACGAGCTTCGGTTCAAGGGCGAAAAGCTGGTCGCGCATTATGCCCGTGTCGGGTTTACCGAGGACGGCAACTGGCGCATCTTCTCCCTTCGCAACGATTTCGTGCCCGCGGACAAGCTGCAAGAGGAAGACGACATCACCGTCTCGATGGTTGTCCCGGCGGACGACTTGCCCGGTGTCAACCCCAAGTACGCCGGCCCTGCCAGCTATAAAGTGGTCGAGAATACCGAGCGGCGCTTGTTCCAGCGGCCTGACGAGGCCATTCATCGGGGCTACGACACGCTGACCGAGGCCCATTTTGCACGAGACAACAACTTTTTCTCAAACTATGCGCCGCTGACCCAGGCGGATGCACAAAAGCTGCTGGCGTCGGCGATTACATTGAGCGAGTGGACTGAACCGATGCAGGAAGTGATCCGCCGGGCCGCCGAGACGCCCGGCTACTTTGTGTCGTCGGCTCACCCACGCATTGTGGACGGCAAGCCGACCAAAAACCCGCGCTACCTGCAAGTCCGGGCCGATTTAATAGACGAAAAGCCGAGCTACCTGTCTGAAATAGGAATGCGGCTGTACCGCCAGATTCCGCTCGGCCAATCGGTCCCAACGCCCGTCAATGCCGTGCTGCCCGGACGACGCCTGAATCCGCCGGAGCCGGGGATTCGGTCGCTTGCGGTCTGCAACCCGATCCATTACCAGGAAACACCCGAGCTGTTCATGGAGCTGATCAGCTCACTGACCGGGAAATCGCCGTCTACCACCGGCACCGGGTCTGAGGGGGCGCTGACCAAAGGCCCTTTCAACGCGCTGCTGCCGATTATTGACCTGAACAACGCGCTCGTGTCGCATATTCTCACGGGCGCGGAGGCGTTCTCGACCGCCGCAGGCTTTGTCGGGCCAAGCTTCCGGGTGGACCACGATGTCAGCCTGCTGATCCCCGAAATCTGGTCCCGGATGGAGGTCGCCGAGCGTGACCCATCGTACCTGATCGCGCACAGTTATTTGGAGAAGTTAGACGATTTCGAGTACGACGGCAAAACGGTCGCTGCCAGCCGGCTTGGGTACCGGATCACCGCCGATTTTGTCCGCACGTTCTTCGGCATCGTCTTTGACAATCCAAACGATGTATTCACGCCCGAGATGCTGCGCCCGGAAAGGCAGGACATGGCATCGTTCGTGGACGGCATCGACAACATCGTCACAACCCAGCAAAAGATCGCCGCCAACTATTTCGAGGACGGCAGTATCGCCCTCGCCTGTCTCCCGCTGAAAGCATTGCTGCATATCATGCACACCGGAAGCTATGAGGGCCGAGCGGCGGCCGACCCGGAAGTCCGGGCTCTGTTCACGCCGGACGCGCTCCTGAAGAGTGACTGGTACCGGGAGCGTCTGCAAGCGCAGCAGACTCTGGATCTGCGGCTCTGGAAGCGCCATCTTCGCACCCTGCGCGAATTTCTGGACGACCCGGGCCAGGTCACCCCCGCCCTGCGCCGCAAAGTCACTGCCCGCCTGCAGCAGGCGCAGGCACACTGCGAGCGGATCGAGGGACCGGAGTATCTCGAAACCCAGCGCGGCTTTATCGGCGCAGACCCGTCTGTGCTGTAGCTTGCTGAAAAAATCTTGCCAAGAGCGGCTAATTTCGGGTATACTTATTTTTCTATTTCGAGTGCGCGTTTTTAGAAGGACGGCTACAGACATGGTGGAAGAGCAGAGATTGACGGCGCAGAAGTCAACATGGCAGACCAAAGTGGGTCTGGCCGAGATGCTGAAGGGCGGCGTCATCATGGACGTCATCAACCCCGAGCAGGCGATCATCGCCGAAGAAGCGGGTGCGGTCGCGGTGATGGCCCTGGAGCGTGTCCCGGCAGACATTCGTCGCCAGGGGGGAGTTGCCCGGATGTCCGACCCGAAGATGATCAAAGAGATCATGGACGTGGTGACAATCCCGGTTATGGCGAAAGCGCGGATCGGACACTTCGCCGAAGCGCAGATCTTGCAGGCGCTTGGCGTGGACTTTATTGACGAGTCCGAAGTGCTGACCCCCGCCGACGATATGTTCCATATCGACAAGCACGACTTCAAGGTGCCGTTCGTCTGCGGCTGCCGCGATCTTGGCGAGGCCCTGCGCCGGATCGGCGAAGGCGCGGCCCTGATCCGTACCAAAGGCGAGGCCGGCTCGGGCAATGTTGTTGAGGCCGTCCGCCATATGCGGACACTGCTGCGCGACATCCGCCGCATTCAGATTCTGCCTCTTGAGGAGCTGATGACCGAGGCCAAAAACATGGGCGCACCCTACGAGCTGATCCTGGAAGTCCACCGCACCGGCAAGCTGCCGGTGCCGAATTTCAGCGCCGGCGGCATCGCTACCCCCGCTGATGCTGCGCTGATGCGCCAGATCGGGGCCGAGACGGTCTTTGTCGGATCGGGCATCTTCAAGTCCGGCGACCCGAAGCGCCGGGCGAAGGCGATTGTGGATGCCAATACGCATTACGACAACCCGGAGATTTTGGCCGAAGTCTCCCGCGACATTGGCGAGCCGATGGTCGGCATCAATATCAGCACCCTGCCGCGCGAAGAGCTGATGGCGAGCCGAGGCTGGTAGCTGCTCCGTTTCAGCAGGCGGCGAACGCCGCCTGCTTTTTTCCTAAAGACATTCTCCTATGCCCCCTTCGTCTCCGCTGCCTCCCCCTCCCCCCGCTTCGGGAAGCGTCGCACTGTTCATTGACTGGGAAAACTTCAAATATAGTCTTTACGAAGCGAGTCGCCTGCCGAACATCGCCGCGCTGATGTCGGCGGTCCAGGAGCGTTATGGCCGGCCCACGGTTCTCCGCGCTTATGCCGACTGGCAGGACTACTACCACCGCCGCTCCTGGGACCAGATGAACTTGTATCAGGCAGGCATCGAGCCGGTCTATGTGCCGACCCGGCGCAGCCCGTTCGGGCAGGAGCGGATCAAAAACAGCGTGGATGTGCGGATGAGCCTGGACTGCCTGGAAGTCTCGTTCACGGAGCCGCATATTCAGACCTTCGTGCTGGTGGCCGGGGACGCGGACTTTCTGCACATCGCCGCCGCCCTGCGCCGCCGGGGCGCGAAAGTGGTAATGATCGGTGTTTCCGGCAGCACGTCCACCCGCCTGGCCGGCGTCGTGGACGAAATCATCTTTTACGACGAGGACATTGACCGTGTGGAGGCATCGCAGCAGCCAGCGGCTCCGCCGATTTCCAGTGTGCCGCCGCCGAAGGAACCGACGGTTTCTCTCGCCGAGCAGTCCAAGCCCGTGCCAATCGCTGCCCCGGAGCCAATCCTGCCGGAGATGACTGTAGCGGAAGCCCAGGCAGTGTTGATGCGCCTGATCCATGAGCAGCGCGACACCGAAGGCGAAAGCAATTATCCACCCCTCGTTCACTGGCTCGCCCTGCGGATGCGTGACCGCGCCCCGCGCTTTAGCCCGGAAAAGCATGGGCTGGACGGCATCAAAGATCTGCTGGCGGAGATGTCGGCGGCGGGACTGGTGACGATTGAAAAGCAGGGCGCGGTCAACCGTGTCTGGCTGGCGGAGGATGACGCGCAGGTCATGCGGCCCCCGCCCCCACCCGCGCACATCGCCGCCGTGCTTGCGGAGCCGGATGACATTCCTTCCGACCTGCGCCCGGATTTTGCCGACATCGTGCTGACGGCGAACGACATTGACAACAGCTCCCGCGACTACATCGCCCGGCGTCTGCTGGCGAAGTTCCTGTACAACAAAGGCCATTGGGACCCAGCGGACCTGCCGCCGCAGGCCGCCCCGCCCCACTCCGACCGCTGGCGCGTGCGCGAGCTGTCGGAAATCCACAAACTGATTGACGAAGCCCTCGACCGGGGCGTCCTGCTGAGTAACACGTTTGTGGACCAGTACAGCGGCAACGAAATCCCGGTGCTTGAGCTGAACACGAGCCACCCCTTTGTCCGCAAGACGTTCACCGAAGAATACATGCACTAGAAAGCAGAGGCATGGGGATGGAGAAGCATGGGATTAAAATCCTACGCTGTGGGGCGAAGCGCCGACCGTCTACTTTCGTGGACGAGGAATAGGATTGTGATTTCTCTCTTCTCCGTGCCCGCGCAGGCGGTCATTTGGCGTCTGCGCCCCACAGCGTAGGAATTCATTGTAGGAATTCATTCCCACGCCATTCATTCTTGCCGCTCAGGCAAATGTGCGGTGGGAGCGGGACCGGCAGCTTAGGCCGGCGCAGTGTTCCAGCACTGCCAAGTCCAGGGTTGGAGGATAACCCACACGCTTCGGCCCGAGCGACTCACAATTTTCACGGCCCGCCAACTCCCAATAGTAGGAGCCAGGGGGGCCTAAAATCGGGATGCCAGCAGGCATCCCAGAATGCAGAGCAGCAACAGTAGCAAAAAGAGTTCGCAGTTCTGTCGCGACTGCATCCGCTCCGACTGCCTTGCTTTCTGCCACTTCGCCTGTGCTGTTTCCGTCTGCGCCGACTCCGGCGGCGGGGCGAACTCCAGGATGATTAAATTGCCGTGCTGCTCGGCGACCCGTCCGATAAGCCGCAAACCCGGCGGCTTGGGGTCCGGGTCCGGCGGGTCAGCTCCGAAATAATGCACCAGACAAAGCGGGGGTGGAGCATTGTCTTCGGTGTCAAAGTTTTTCAATTCTAAATGGTCGTAGTTCACAGCGTTTGTCTCCTGTCGCGCAAAGCAAAAAAGAAAAAGACGCCCTCCGCTCAGGCTTGGGGCCTTTGCGGGACGTCTTCAACTCACAGGGCAAAACAGGGTGAGTGTTAGGAGACGAGACCTCCGGCAAAGGAAGCAGCGGGATACTGGACGCAAACGGACAGGGTGCCAGTAAGCGTCAGGCGGTCCGAACGGTCGAACTGCGGGTTCGGGCTGGTTTTTGATGTTTCAATCGTCAAATTGTGGACTAACATGGTACTCGGCTGCTCCTTTCGGGTATTTCGTTTCCTAATCTCGGTAACGGGGGCAATAATACCCGCGTGATTTCGGGCCTGTCAAGTGTTTCGGGAAAATAAGTTGCGTCTTTTACAGCTTGCTGGTCGGAAAAGTCTGCGAATAGATGCCGCTTCGCAGGGCATTGGTCGCGGCTTTCGCCAGTGTTTCCGGGGTCTCGCCGGGATGCAGGCGCACATCCGCCGCCTCAATCGTGATGAGCGGGCGGTCGGACAGCAAGACCTGGTTGCCGCTGACTGCGACTTGGTAAAGCTGCAAACCCTGGTCAAGCGAGCGGTTGAACCTGCTGACAATCGCCGGAATACGGTCGCCGTCCGGGTCGGACAAAGTCGGCAGGGTGCGGTTGGCATAGACAATGTCAATGCCGCCCGCCGGGTCTAGGTGCGCGGACGCATGCGGCGCGGCAGTGACTTCGCGGATCGCACCGACCGTAACGGGAATGTTCATCAGGGCAAGCTCGGCGCTGATGGCGGAGACGCGGTCGGCGGCTTCCGGGTGGTCCTGCAAGATACCCCTCTGGAGCTGCGGGCTGCCGCCCTCGAAGTCCCCAAGCCGCTGCATGAATGTCATCATGCCAACCGGATTGAAACCCGCTTTTGCCATTAAAAGTGTGCCGCCGTGGTCGGCATCGCGTTCCGCCGCCTGACTATACTTGGTGTTCATAATCCCGAGCTGCGTGTACGATGCCCCCGCCGCCAGGTTGCCGATGTCCCGCGACGGCACATGGGCGAGCAGCGCAGCAAGCAAGCCGGCCATCATCGCCGTGGACATCTTGCTCTGCTCATGCGACAGGGCCTGGATGTGGTGATGGGCGCTGTGAGTCATCTCATGGCTCATGACCCCTGCCAGCTCATCGTCGGAGCGGACGGTCTTCATCAGCCCGCTGTTCAAATACACCTGCCCGCCGGGCAGAGAGAAGGCATTGACTGCTTTGTCTTCGATGATATGGAAGTGCCAGGCAAACGGATACACGCGGGCGTTGCCATAACCCGCCGGAATCTGCGTGGTGTTGACTACAGCGGCCAAGCGCTGCCCGATTGTGTTGACACGGTCGTTTTCGGCCTTGTCTTTGACCAGCTTCACCGACTTGGCGATTTCTGTTTCGGCGTCAGTGCCCTGCTTGGTTTCATTCGCCATCTGCTTCTGGTCCGCCGCGGTCAGCGCGGGGGGCGGCGAAATGGTCACAACCGAGTCCGTATCAGCGGATGCCGACAGGCACAGTCCCAAGCCGAGCAGTGCAGTGATGCCGATTTTTGTCTTTTTCATAACTTGTACTGGCCTTCTCGAACCCGAATATGTCATAATGGCGCTATGGCTCGCTCGTTCGCCGTTCTTTTCCTGACAATCACCCTGCTTTGTTTACTTCGCCCAATTTGCGCCGATCCGGCGCTCGGGCTGCTGGTCGCCGCACACCGCCATGATCCCCAATCGAAATCGGCGACGGCGGCACTGGAAAGCGTGGTCAGCGCGGGGCTGCCGCCGGAGATGGACCCCGACTGGCTGCCGGACCTGCCCGTGGACACGGCCCTTCTTCCTTACGGCCTCGGCACCGTGGTTGTTCCCAAAGCCTACCTGCCAACCCCCGCCGCCGAGCCGCAGCATGATTGGAAGTTCGCCAAAGTTACCTACGTCTACAGGCCGGGCGCGAAGTCGCTCACACTTTTCTGCACCGTGCATTACCCATCGGCCTCGGAGGCACCGCAAGCCGGCCGGATCGGACGGCTGCTGGCACTGGCGCACCGGACCCTGGTGTCGCGAACCGGGCGGGAAGCAGCCAACGGCGCGGCCCCTTTTGATGTCTGGCTTTGCGCGGGCGGTCAAAATGGCGGCGAGCAGTGGCGCAGCAATCTGTACTTCTATAACTTGGAAACGCCGCGCTCCTCGGTGGAATGGATGCGCGAGATACTCCACGAGTATTCCCATCTTGCCCTCCCGGCAATCGGCGGCTACGATGCCCCGGAATACTGGGCGAACGGTTACCTCGGTGAGCGGCTGCTGATGCGCTGGCTTCAGCGGGACCCGAACGGCCCGGCGGAGGTGTCGGCGCTCTGGGGCGATTTCAGCGGCGCGGCGAACTTCGACCGCCTGCTGATCGCCCCGCCGCTGGCGCTGTACAAAAGAGTCGGCCCAAGCAAAATTTGGCTCGCCCGGCGGGACGAGCCTGGGATGCGCTACTTGATCGGACAGGCGCTGACATTCGACGACAAGCACGGCCCAGCACGGCTCGGCGAAGCCCTCGGCCTCCTGCCGCGCTTCCACGAAGCGACCGCCCGCGACTTCGCGGCGGCGCTCACGCAATCGCTTTCGGCCGCGGCCAAATTATGAGTACTCTGACGGCAAAAGCGCACGCGAAAATCAATCTCACGCTCGATGTTGGAGAACGCCACGCCGACGGCTACCACGAGGTCCGCTCGGTGATGCAGACAATCGGCCTGCACGATACGCTGTCGGTGACACTCGCCCCGGAAACGCCGGGTGTCACACTCGAAGTCACCGGCGAGGAGGCCGCCGGAGTTCCCACGGACGAGTCGAACATCGTCCACAAAGCCGCCGTCCGGCTGCAAAAGATCGCCGCGGCGCGGGGCACCCTGCCGGGCGGGCGGAGCGGCCTGCACATCCATCTGCACAAGTGCATCCCGTCGCAGGCCGGCCTCGGCGGCGGCAGCAGCGATGCCGCCGCCACGCTGACGCTGGTAAACCGTTTGTTTGGCCTCGGGCTGTCCTCCGCACGATTGTCCGAAATCGGCGCGGCGCTCGGGGCTGATGTGCCGTTCTTCTTAACCTGCGGCACGGCGCTGGCGGAAGGGCTGGGCGAGAAGATCATGCCCCTGCCGCCGCTATCGCCCGCGTGGCCGCTGGTCGTGGTCAAGCCGCAGGCTGGCGTATCCACTCCCGCCGCCTATGCCGCGCTCGATGCGCTGCCAAATCGCCCGCATGGACAGGCAACCGGGCGCTGGCTGAACGGCGACAGAACCCTGCACAATGATTTCGAGAGTGTGACGCTGGGCGCGTATCCCGAGATCGCGGCGGCGTATGCCCTGCTCTTAAAGACAGCCGGGGACGGAAAAAGTTTCACGCCGCTGCTTTGCGGCAGCGGCGCGGCCCTCTTTTTGCGGGCATCCTCGCCGGCCGAAGCCGAGCGCATTGCAGAGGCGGTGCGGACAGCAGGTATCGGCACAGTCTGGGTCACGGAAACAATGGGAGCGACTGAGAGTATATGACGATAGACGTGGTGGTACTGGCGGGCGGGCGGAACAGCCCGGAAATGGCGGCGGCGACCGGCACCGAAAACCGGGCGCTGACCCAAATCGGACCGCGCACGATGCTGGATTATGTTGTCACGGCGCTGGCGCAGACACCGTCGGTCGGGCGCATCTTGGTGGTCGGGGACGTGCCGGGGAGCGATGGATACAAAGTCGTTCCGGGTCAAGAAACGCTGCTGGAAAACGTGCTGGCGGGCCTCAGCGCCGCCGGCGACTCGACGCGCGTCTTGATCTGCACGTCGGACATTCCGTTCGTGACGCCCGCCGCCCTGGAAGACTTTCTTTCGCGGGCGACAGCGATTGGCGCAGACCTCTGCTGCTCCTACGTACCGCTGTCGGCCTGCACCGCCAAGTACCCCGAATTGAAGCGGACGGCGATCAGGACCGCCGAGGGCCGTTTCACACTGGGAAATGTGATGCTCGTCAATCCAAAGTTCCTGCGGGACAACCAAACACGCATCACCGAAGCTTACGGTGCCCGAAAAAGCCCCGCCAAAATGGCGTCTCTTCTCGGCTACGGCCTGCTCGCCCGGCTCCTCGGCGCACAGCTTGCCCTGCCCCGTCTGCTGTCCGTGCGAATACTGGAAAATGCGGTCAGCGACCTTTTGGGAGGCCGGGCGGTCGGGGTCTGCTCGTCTTATGCCGAGATCGGCACGGACATTGACAAGCCGGACGACCTTGCGGCCGCCCGACGGCTTTTAGTCGGCGCTGGACTGTCTTAATCGCCGAGATCGAGCCGGGGCAGCTCATCGTCGGCTAAATCGTCTGCTGAGCTGTCTTGGGCGGTGGACGGTTCCCGTGCGGCGGGCGGCGGGGGAACCCGGCGCCGCTGCTGCGGCACGCGGCTTGCGTCTTCGGCGGCGAGGAAGCGGCACACCTGATCGCCGCCCGCTCCTTTGGCCTGGTACATAGCGACATCGGCAAAGTCAATTAAGTCGCTGATATTTGCCGCGTCTTCCGGGCACGAGGCGATCCCGACCGACAGGCTGATCGGCAGGTTCAGCTCACGGCGCATTTCCTGAACCAGCCGCCGAATCCGGTCTGCTACCGCCACCGCGGCTTCCATAGATGTCCCCGGCATCAGCCAGGCGAACTCGTCGCCGCCATAACGGGCGACAACGTCGGTGTCCCGCGCCTGCGCCCCGAGCAGGCGGCCCACCTGACGCAGCGCCAAATCCCCCATCGCGTGCCCCATGCCGTCGTTGACTTGCTTGAAACCATCCAGGTCAATCATCGCTACGGCCAGCGTATCGGTCCGCCGCTTGGCATTTTCGATCTTGCCCCGCAGGACCGACTCGAAGTGGGCACGGTTGAACAGTCCAGTCAGAGCATCGCGCTTGGCGGCTTCGAGAACGTCTTCGAGCTGACGGTTCAGCCGGAGCAATGTTTCGCGCACCGAGCTGTGGCTGAGGTCGCTTTTGCGATAGCCGCTGGCTGCCAGATAGTCGGCGGTCGCAACAAGAAAGCGGCAGTCCGGGTCTCCGTTCGCCAGGCAGCTCATTTCGGCGCATTCCAGCATCCCGGTCGGGTACTCGATAGACGGCGGCAGGCTCTCGACCACCCCGCGCAGCAAGCCGCGAAGGTAGTCGCAGGCATAGCCGCTCCAGCCCGCCCGGTCGCGCAGCAGCTCTCCTTCCGGGCTGCCCTCGACCCGGATACGGACTTCCTCACCGCCGCGCCCACTCTCCAAAGAAAAACGGCCATAGCCGGCGGCGGACAGCCGGGCCAGCGCCGCGGCCAGCCGCTCCGGCGCGTCGGCGTCGGCATACTGGCGCGTGATCGCGGCCATCAGCGCCCCGGCCCCGGCGGAGCCGGCCCGGTAAAAGATGTCCGCCGTAAACTCGGGGCCGACCTCACGCATGATTTGATCGCGCAGCGCATACAGGCCGCCGCCGACATCCAGCGCGATGGTCCTGGCTTCCCACCCTGCCTCCGCGCCTTCGGCGGCGTTGACTAAACTTTGATTACTCATCCATGCTTACTGCGTACTTTGCTTGCTGCGTACATCGCACTGCTTTCTGTAGGGTACACAGTAACAACTTGCACAAATCATGCCAACCATACTTATAAATTTGCTGTATTCGTGAAAATAAATACTACGGAGTAAGTATTATGTGCCGCGAGCCGCCGAGTACCGCAGATTCTTCATCACCCGAAGCTGATACAGCGTAAACCCGACCAGCAGCGCCCCCATCACCCATGCCGCCGCCGTGGCGTAGCCGAACTTCAGGAACAAAAAGGCGTTGTACCAGATTTCCAGCCCCAAAGTCTGAGTCGCGTACAGTGGCCCGCCGGCGGTCATAACTAAGATATTATCGGTCGCCTGGAATGTCCCAATGACCGCGCCGACCAGATTGATAATCAGCAGCGGCTTCAGGGTCGGCAGGGTCACCCGCCAGAACTTGGTCCAGACCCCCGCGCCGTCGAGATCTGCCGCTTCGTACATCTCTTCCGGGATACTTCGGAGCGCCGCCTGGTAGATCAGGCTGCCCGGCCCGGCCCCCGCCCAGAGGCTCGGCAGGATGACCGAGACCAGGGCGATCTTCGGGTTATCCAGCCATTTCACCGGGTCGGAGTGCAGGCCGACCAGCCCCGCGCCCCCCTGAATCAGCGAGTTGAATAGCCCAGCCGGGGTGCCGTCCTCGAACCACTTCCACATAAACGTGATCGCGATACTCGCCGTGATCGCCGGCAGGTAAAAGAGTGTTCGAAAAAAGACTTTCCCGCGCGGCACCTCAGTCAAACCGACCGCCACGGCCAGCGGCAGGAAAAAGCCCAAGGTCAGACTGATTGCCGTGTACAAAAACGAATTGAGCGTTGCCCGCCAGAACGTCTCCGCCGTGAACAGCTCGATAAAGTTGTCGAGGCCCACATACGTCGCCCCGCCAAGGATATGGTAGTTCTGGAACGCCATGACCAGCCCGCGCCCGAGTGGGTAGTATTTCCAAATCAGAATCGTCGCCAGCGCCGGCAGCATCAGCAGCCAAATCAGCAGATGAACGCTCATGCCCGGCCCGGACGCTTTGGTGGAATGGACGCGGGCTACCCGCGCCGCCACACGCCCGCGCTGCCAGAGCGCCGCCGACCACGCGCCGTAGGCCGCGAATCCCAGCAGCAGCACGGCAAAGACGCTCCACGCGCCCAGCCGCCGCGTCCGCAGGACGGCAGGAGGGACATACCCGGTTAGCTTGGCGTCCACCGCCGCTGCTGCCCGGTTCAGGAGGACAGCCGGGTCGGCGTGGGGGTTTTGCTCGATTTCTCCGAGTGGGACGCCCAGCAGATTGTAAATCTGGCTCATGTTCTCGCCATACGGCTCGGGGTGCCCGCTGGAAAACAGCGTTTTGTTGGTCTGGAGCCAGACTTTGGACTGCGGCGACGTGTAATCGGCGTAGCCGTATTTTTGCAGTGCGACCGGGTTGACCGTGCTGCCAAGCCCCGCCTCGACATAGGCGGCCGTGCGTATCCGGTCGGCCTCGTCGCTCGCCATGAAGGCCGCGAACTGCCAGGCGGCATCTCGCACCTTCGGGTCCTTGATCTGCGACGAGATACCCCACATGTAAGCATTGGCCTCATTCGCCGTGATCCCCGTCGGGCCTTTGGGCATCGGCGCGATGCCCACGACGCTCGGGTTGATCTGCGTGGCATCGGCCTGGTTCGCGATGATATTGCTCTGGTACTGGAACCACATCGCGACTTTGCCTGCCGCCCGGTCCTCGCCGAGCGTGCTGCTGTGTGTCGCCACACCGACATAGTGTTTGCCGTCCTTGCCGGTCCAGGGCGCGGTCATCAGCTTGCCGTAAAACTCCAGTGCAGTCGCCCCAGCAGGCGTGTTGAACGCCGCCTGCCACCGCCCTTTGGCGTCGCGCCGAATGACCTCGCCGCCGGCCTGCCACAAAAAGTTGATCCACCAGTAAGCTGAGGCGTCTGAGTCGGTGCCGAACTCGAAGCCCCAGACCCCGTGCGGCTGGTCGGTCAGCGCCTGCGCGTCGGCGTAGAACTCGTCCCAGTTACGCGGCGGCTTGTCTGGGTCCAGGCCCGCCGCCTGGAATATATCTTTGCGGTAGTAGAGGGCCTGCACGGCGGCGAGAAACGGCAGCGAGTAGATATGCCCATGCCCGGCGTCTTTCAAAATCGGCAGCAGGGTCGGCTGAATATGTGCCATCACAGCGGGATCGTTTTTCAGATAATCGTCGAGCGGGATGAGAAACCCTTGCTGAATGTAGGACGCCGACGACCGGAAGTTGACATAGACCACGTCCGGGGCCGTGCCGCCCGCAAACGCCAGCAGCAGATTGGACTCCGCGCCCGGCCCGCCGATTTGCAAGCCCTGAGCGCTTTGGAGGCGAATGCCCGGATGCGACTTCTCAAATGCTTCGACAATTGCCCGGTTCGCCCGCGAGTTCGGGTCAGTGGCATTCTTGTCCGGCAGCTTAAAGCCCCCTGCCCCGCCGACCCGAAGAATCAGCGGCGCAGATTGGGCATGGAGCGGCCCGGCGAGGCGCAAAAGCAGCAGCAGTAAGAATGTCACGATCAGGGGAAATTTCATAAGGGCAGGTTTAATCGGGAGACGGTTTATCATACAAAAGAAATGGCGATTTGTCAAGGACCTCACCCCGCTGCTCCGCAGCGACCCTCTCCTTAAGCAAGGAGAAGGTGGGAAGAAGAGACGACAAGGGAAAAAGGCGATTTGCGGGTCTTGCCCTCTCCTCAACTGCTCTTACCCTCTCCTTGCTTAAGGAGAGGGTCGCTGCGGAGCAGCGGGGTGAGGTACAATACTCCCATGCTTGCCACCCGAATTATTCCCTGCCTCGATGTCCAGAACGGGCGCGTCGTCAAGGGCACCCACTTCCAGAACCTCCGCGATGCCGGTGACCCAGTCGAGCGGGCCGCACTTTACGACGCCCAGGGGGCCGATGAGCTGGTCTTTTTGGACATCACGGCGTCGCACGAGAAGCGCGACTTGATGTTCGAGTACGCCCGTCGGGTCGCCGAAGAAGTCTTTATCCCGTTCTGCGTCGGCGGCGGCATCAAAACCGTGGACGACTTCCGGCGCATTTTAAAGACCGGTGCGGACAAAGCGAGCATCAACACCGCCGCCGTGACCACGCCCGAGCTGATTACCGAATGCGCCAAAGACTTCGGAGCGCAGTGCGTCGTGGTCGCCGTGGACCCGAAAAAGACCGGCAAAACACACTCGGGCTGGGAAGTCCATATCCACGGCGGGCGCACGCCGACCGGCATTGATGCCCTGGACTGGGTACGGGAGATGGAGGACCGGGGGGCCGGCGAGATCATGCTGACGTCCATGGACGCCGATGGCACACTCGGCGGCTACGATACTGCCCTAACCCACGCTGTCACGCAGCTCGTCGGCATCCCGGTCATCGCCAGCGGCGGCGCGGGCAACTTGGAGCACATCTATCAGGCCATCACCGCCGGCGGCGCACAGGCCGCGCTGGTTTCCAGCATCGTCCACTACGGCACCCACACCATTGCCGAGATCAAAGCCTATCTCGCCGAGCGCGATATTGTGGTCCGAACGGTTTGATTCTCAAATCGCCCAAGTGCCGAAGCCGTCCATCCAGTCCAGCTTTTGGCGTGCTGGCCCGATGCCGTCTAGGCAGGGGCTGCAATAAACCGACCAGCGCTGCTCCGGCTCCGGCATATATGCCGCATGATGGTGTACCAAGTGGCTGCCGCAGGCCGGACAGGAGACAATCGCATAGGCCGTTCCAGTCGGCGGGTTCGTGCTCATCTGGGCCAGATTGTCAAGTGCCCGCGCCAGCTCGCCGATGGCCGCTGCGATAAACTCCGATGCGCCAAAGTGCGCGTCATTGAGCCGGCGTAATCTGTCCAGCGGCTCCTGACACTGCGCCCAAAGCTCGTATCGCTGTTCGGTGGAAGTCAGCGTCATGTATTTTGCCAGCCCCAGCAGCCGGTCACCCACCGCTGCCGCCGCAAAGCGGTGCTTTGTCATCGGATGGTTCAAGTCAAGCATCTCTGCTCCTTGTCAGGCAGGGGCCGTATCTGTTTCCGGGACGGTCGGCACGAGCAGAACGGTGAGGTGTTCAAATTTTTGCACTTCCTGCTCAACCGTCGCCAGCGCTTCGTAATACTCGAAACGCTTTGCCGGCTGAATGTTGGGACGAACTTGAACATACCACCATTCCCGCTCCTGCCTGACACCCTGGGGGACGACTTCCAGGATTGCGCCGCCGGGGTGCTTATCCTGAATATATTTACGGACGGCGCTCACGACTTGCTCCGGTGTGCTTGTTAAAGTTTCGTTCATTTATCCACCCCCCAAAGCTGCTGCTGGACTTCTGCGGCCGCACGAACGCAGTCTCGCGCAGTCAGTTCATCTACTGTGACTTGTGGCCGATAGTCCGCGTCTTCTCGGTAAAGGCGCAGGAGGCGGACATAAGTGTCCACCGCATCTTTTTTCGTTCGCGAGATCGTCAAATTGTTTTGAACGTAAGCGGGTAACAACTCATGGGAAGGGTTGCTGCGACCGTATGAGAAGGTCTTGAGCTTCTGCACGATCTCATGGGTCGCCGCGCAGTACGAGGCGTAGTAGGCTCGGCTAATACAGCTTCGGTAGCGGCCTTCCTGCAATAATGCCTCAGCCGCCAACAGGCTGTCTTCGCTCATCTGCCGCCATGTCATCATCCTGCACCTCCTTGTTCGTCCCAGCCTACTTGCTCTGTAACCTTTATTCTACCTTACGCCGCCGTCTTTGCTCCTATGACCTCGTCACTCGAACAGCAGCTCGATGTCCTGTTTGGTGAGGGACTTGAAGAAGCTGGTCTCAGTGGAGATGAGCTGGCTGACCAATGCCCGCTTGCGCTCTTGCAGCAGCAAAATCTTTTCTTCGACCGTGTCGCGGGTAATCAGCTTGTAGACAAATACCGGGCGGGTCTGACCAATGCGATGGGTGCGGTCGGTCGCCTGCATCTCGACGGCGGGGTTCCACCAGGGGTCAATGTGGATGACATAATCGGCTGCGGTGAGGTTGAGGCCGACGCCGCCTGCTCTCAAACTAATTAAGAAGAAGGGCAGGTTGGGGTCGTTCTGGAACGAGTCTACGCGGCCCTGCCGGTTCTGGGTCTGGCCGTCCAAATACGCATACGGGATCTTGCGGGCGTCCAGCGCCTCCCGAACCAGTGTGAGCATCGAAACAAACTGAGAAAAGACCAGCGCCTTGTGGCCCTCGGCTTGCAGGGTTTCCAGGGTTTCCAAAAGCCGCTCGAACTTGCCGGAGGCGGCGCGGCTGCCCGGCTCGACGAGCTTCGGGTGGTTGGCGATCTGGCGCAGGCGCAGCAGGCCCTCTAAAATCTTCATACGAGCGTCGTTCAGGCCCTCTTTTTCAACGACACCCAAAATCTGGTCGCGGTAGAAGTCGCGGGTCTTCTCGTACAGCTTCTTTTGGCCCGGCTCCATCTCGACCGTCAGGATCTCCTCGGTGCGCGGCGGCAGCTCGGGCGCGACCTGGTCTTTGGTCCGGCGCAGAATGAAGGGGTGGACCAGCTTTCGCAGGAACGCGGCGGCGACTTCGTCCTGGTTCTTCTCGATGGCTCCGGCAAACTCGGTGCGGAAATGCTCGAAGTTCCCGAGCAGACCGGGGTTCAAGAAAGCGAACTGCGACCAGAGTTCGATCGTCGAGTTCTCGACGGGAGTGCCCGTCAGCGACAGCCGGTGGTCGGAGTTCAGGAGCCGCACGGCTTTGGCGCTCTGGGAGACCGGGTTCTTGATGGCCTGGGCTTCGTCCAAGATCACATAATGGAACTTGTGCTGTCGCAGCATCTCGATGTCCCGGAGCAGGGTGCCGTAGGTGGTCAGGACTAAATCGTACTCGTCGAACAACGCTAAATCTTTGGCGCGGGTGGCATGAGCATGGTTCAGGAGGCGCAGGCTCGGCGTGAACTTCGCGGCCTCACGCTCCCAGTTAAATATCAGCGAGCGCGGCAGCACCAAAAGCGTCGCGGCGGTGGCGTGATGGCTCTCGGACAGCGATTGCAGGAACGCCAGCGTCGTGAACGTTTTGCCGGTGCCCATATCGTCGGCCAGGCAGCCGCCGAAGCCGTAGTCGTGCAGGAAATGCAGCCAGTCCACGCCCGATTTCTGGTACGGACGCAGCTCCCCCCGTAATCCCGTAGGCAGGAGGACCGGCTCGATCCGCTCAAAGCCGCGCAGGTGTTCTCGGCGGCGCTGAAATTCGGCGTCGGCCTCCAGCGCGTCGCCCTCTAAGAGAAGCTGGTCCAGCAGGGTGATCTGCGCCCCGGACAGCCGCAGGCCATCTTCCGTTTCATCGGCCATCGAGAACAGGTAGCGGTACTTTTCCAGCCACTCGGCGGGTATCTCGCCGATAGAGCCGTCGGCCAGCTTCACATACCGCCGGCGCTGGCGGACGGCTTTTCGGACCTCTTTCAGCGTAATCTCGGTGTCCCCAAACTGCACCGTCGCCGACACGTCGAACCAGTCAATTTCCGACGACACCCGGAACGAGATAGTCGGCGGGTTCCGGTTCACCTTCGCCGATGCCAGCTCGGCCTCGCCGTAGATCTCGCAGCCCGCCGCCGTCAGCTTCGGCACGTAGGTCAGCAGAAAGTCCACGGCGTCGGTTTTTGCCCGCAGCGCGAACTGCCCCGGCTCGCCGCCGCGCTTCAGGCCGTGCGACCCCAGCGTCTCCGCCCAGAGCGCTTCAGCGTCGGACCGGCGGGTCAGGCGCACCAGGGTCAGGGTGCCGGGCCGGCGGATCAGCATCGCTTCCCCGGCCCCGCGCTCCCAGTCCACTTCCAGGTCGCCGTAGCCGAAGCGCAGGGAGACCGCCAGTGTCCCCGCGGCCTCGCTGAGATACAGGCGCGGCACGGGGTCGGCGGCGGGGACTTCTTCGGTGGCAACCCCCTCGCCGGTGACCGTGACTTTCTCCGCCAGCGGCAGCAGAAACGTGTCGAAGAACGCCGGGGTCTCGCCTTCGGGAATGGTCAGGTCGGGATGATCCAGCAGGACTTTGACCAGTCCTGCGCCGTCTTCCACGGTGTACAGCATGTTTCCAGACAGCAGCCAGAGCGGCTCGGCGTTAATCAGCGCCGTCTTTTCCGGCGTGAGCGCAAAGCGGTCGTCACCAAGCGTCACAAACGTGTTCAGCACCATGCCGTCGGCGCTTTGAGCCAGCTCCACTTCCGCCCGGCCCGGCTCGGTGGCGACCCATAAAGGGAATTGCAGCGGGTCGTTCTCGCGCCCGCGAAAGACAAAGCCGCCGGCCAGGAGCGGCAGCAGGCTTTTCGGCTCGAACGACTTCTCGTAGTAGTATGAGTACGACCCCGACCCGGACGCCGCGATCATTTTGAGAATATCCGCGCCGCCGCCGAACGCACTCATAAAGCGCCGGGGATCGAGCTGCGACTTGATTGGCTTCGCCTGCTTGGAGAGCTTGCCGGTCTTAATGATTTTGCCTAATTCGGCTGGCTCGCCAAGCATCCGTTCCGAAAAGTGGGAGAGGGGCAGGCTGTGGGGAAAGAGCAGCCACTCGGAGCGGCGCTGCTGAAGGCTGAAGAACAGGGCCTGCTTCGGCATCGATGCGAATGACGAGCGCGACGTGGCTTTGACCGCCAACGTCAGCACACTTTCCCAGGTCTGCGGTGGGTTGTGGTGCAGGTAGCTTTTCAGGGTCATCGCGGCGGCGACGATATGCTTGCAGACAGTATCCGGGTCCGTACCCGCAACCGGGCAGTCGCAGATTGCCGCCAGCCGCCCGCCCTCGGTCCAGAAGCTGACTTGATAGACCTCCGAGCCGCGCACTTCGGCATCCGCCCCCTCGCGCTCGACCCGTTTCAGACGGGCGCGGGCCTGCATGTAATAGGCACGGCCCCGCTCAAACGTCCCCGAATCTGTCCGCGCCGCCAGCGCCGGAATATCCACCAGCGCTTCCGTCAGTGCCGACCGTGCCATGTCTACCTGCTCCTACCCCGACTCTTTCACCTACCCCGACTCTTTCTTCGGCGGACGCTTGATCGTAATGCCCAGTTCGCGGAGCTGTTTGTCTTCCACTTCCGAAGGGGCGTCCATCATCGGGTCGAAGCCGCCGCCACTTTTGGGGAAGGCAATCACTTCGCGGACATTGTCATCGTCGGTCAGGTACATGATCAGCCGGTCAATGCCGGGGGCCATGCCGCCGTGCGGCGGTGCGCCGAAGTCGAAGGCTTCCAGCATATGTCCAAACTGGTCCTGGATTTGCTCGTCCGTCTTGCCGAGCATTCGGAAAATGCGCTCTTGAATATCGCGCTTGTGGATACGGATAGACCCCGAGGCCCCCTCGGAGCCGTTGCAGACAAGGTCGTAGGTGTAGGCGCGGCACTTCGCGGGTTCGGACTCCAAGATGTCTAAATGCTCGGCGTGGGGCATGGCGAACGGGTTGTGGGCGAAGGTCCACGTCTTCGAGTCATCGTCCCACTCGAACACCGGAAAGTCGGTGACCCAGGCAAAGTGCAGGACGTTCGGATCGGCAAGCTTTTGTCGCTTGGCAATCTCGCGGCGCAGCAGGTCTAACGCTTTAGCGACAATCTCCGGCGTGTCGGCGATAAAGCCGATCAAGTCGCCCGGCACGGCCTCGGCAAGCGTCACCAAGCCCGAAATCTCTTCTTCGGTCAGAAACTTGGCAATCGGCGATTTGACGCCTTCTTCCGTGACCAAGAGATAGGCCAGCCCTTTGGCTCCCGTCTCTTTCACGAGCATGGTGAGATCATCAATCTCTTTGCGCGATAAACTGCCGCCCGACGGGTAGCGCAGCAGCTTCACTTGGTTGCCTGCGGCAAGCGTGGACTGGAAGACCGAAAACTGCGTGTTTTGCAGCAGCGGCGCGGCGTCTTTGAGTTCCAGCCCGTAGCGCAGGTCGGGCTTGTCCGTGCCGTAGCGGGCCATGCTTTCGTCGTAAGTCAGCCGCGTAAACGGCGTGACAACCGATTTGGGCGAGATTTTGGGGATAATCTCGGAGTACAGCGACTCGACCACTTCGAGCACATCGTCCTGCTCGACAAACGACATCTCTAAATCGAGCTGGGTGAACTCCGGCTGCCGGTCGGCCCGCTGAGACTCATCGCGGAAACACTTGGCAATCTGGAAATATCGCTCGATGCCGCCGACCATCAGAAGCTGTTTGAACTGCTGGGGGGCCTGGGGCAGGGCGTAAAAGAGGCCCGGTTCGAGGCGGTAGGGCACCAAATAATCCCGCGCCCCTTCCGGGGAGGACTTGGTGAGAATAGGCGTCTCGATTTCCAAAAACCCGCGCCCATACATAAATTCGCGAATAAGCTTGATTGCCTCATGGCGCAGGCGCATCTTTTCCAGCATCGCCGGGCGGCGCAGGTCGAGATACCGATATTTGAGCCGCAGCATCTCGTTGATGGAGCTGTCTTTTTCCTCGGCAATCGGAAACGGCGGCGTTTTAGCGGCGTTGAGGATTTCAATCGCCGACGCCGCCACTTCCACGGTCCCATTCGGCAGATTGTCGTTCTCGCTCCCGGCAGGCCGGCGGCGGACAAGGCCCGTGACACTCAGGCAGTATTCCGAGCGCACCTTTTCGGCGACCGCCAGTGCGTCGGGCGCAGGGCCGCCGTCCACGGCGACTTGGACCAGCCCGCTCCGGTCCCGCAGGTCCAGAAACGCGATCCCGCCCTGGTCCCGGTTCTTATTGACCCACCCGTTCAGCGTCACCGTCTGCCCAATCATCGCCTCCGACACGTCCCCGCACGACACCGTCCGCTTCCAATCTGCCAAAATAGTCTCTCCCCCGCCCCGCATAATGTGCGCTTAGTATACCACACTCGGGCACGGCAGAGGGATTTAGTACAGTTCAGGTATACTGAACTCAGCATGGAAGCAAATCAAGAACAATCAAACCGCCCCAACGGGGATGTGAGGCAGGTTTACGAGGAATTGGAACAGCTTGCACCAATCCTCACTACTCTGACCGGGCTGTCCTCCCGCTGGAATGGGCAGGTGACACTCGGAGTTGAAGAATGGTTTCGCGGAAAGAAATTGTTTTCGTGCGGCATTGTCGTTCAGGCAAAACTTGTCACTCAGGATATTCGCTGGCGCACATTGATCCACGAACTCCTGCACTCGCAATCAGCCGGGTATAGTTCGCCGGACTACAACGCGCTGATTGGCTGGGAAGAAGGTGTCGTCGAGCAGACGCAGCGGCTGCTCCGCCCGGAAGTTCTCGCTCGTATCGGTATTCAAGTGGCAGCGGAGGCTTTTCACGAGGTCGAAGCGGACCACGTTTACAATCGTTACATTGACGCACTGGAAGATTTACGGCGCAGCCTGAGCATTATGGAAGAGCAGCGGACACAGTTTTACGTGGATTTGCTGGCAACGCCCATTCGAGACCGAGCCGCCTTTGTTTACCGCCTCAGCAGCGGCCTTTTGGGCACAGACCGGCGGCGCTTCCTTTCCGTCTTTTCTGCCGCAAGCGCCCGTTTGAGAACGAAAGGAAAGTCCTTATGAACTGGAACAACGCAGAGCGCGAACGTATTATCGAGCAGGCACTTAGCGCGGACACGCCCACTGAAATTCGTCAAGCCACGCTGGAATTGCAGCAATGGACGCGCACTTATCCCCAGGACGCTGGGATTGTGGACACGTTTGAAGTCCTGTCGCACAAACTAGATTTCGCAGAGGGACGAGACCAAAGAGTAGCAACGCGGGAAGCAGCATCCGTAGGCCATTCGATCTGAGTAAAACAAAGACTAGACACAAGGATGAGTGGAAGCAAGCAGCCCGGAGCGTCCGGGGCGTTTGAGCGGGGGGCACCCTACTACGGTTTCACGGCTTTGAGTGCATCTGGCATCGACGTCATACCTTGACTAACTTTGCAAATTTTAAGTCCAACCTTTTTATGCCTATAGGTATTGGAAATGCTACTTGTATGATATGTCCTTTCTCCTCAATCCGGACAACGGTTCCTTGTCCAAAAGCGCTGTGTTCGACTCTGTCTCCCGAAGCGAAGAGTGCTGGATAGCCTTCCGAACTAGCTGTAGCAGTTTCTTTTCCGTCATCTTCGAATTCGTATTCAAACACATCGCTATCATCTGTGAATAATGTGTTTCGTCTCATGACTGAGCTAAAATTCTTTGGCCAGCTTGATGTGCTGGACCGAATCTCATAAAGAATTGCCAAAATCTCAGCGTTGCTCTTCTGTATTGGATCACTGCTTTCTAGCAAAGATTGCTGAAATATAGCGTCTGACAAGGGCGTATCAACATTACCAGGATTGTGTTCGGCGGCTTTTATTTGGCCAACAATCTCTTTGATTGTTCGCGGAACCTCGCGCAAATTTTGATGATCGTAAAAGATCGTTCTTTGGACGCTTACGTCAAAGGGAATTGTCTGCGATTTATGGATTATTTGCACAATCGGTTTTCTCACCGCATGTCGTATCGCCAATTCATAGAATACATTAGGATTGCGGTCTGTAAGGTCTACAACCACCAAGGCATCATTGATTAGATGGTCTATGATTTGTTTTGTGATTCGCCCTGGCTCAGATATTTGGTCGGCTCGTATAGGTGGCATCTCACAACCGCATTGTTCGATTGCTGGGCCAACGATGAAATCTTGTACATCTTCGGTACGTAAGAAAGTATCACTACCCCGAGTGCCTATCGGAGCAGCAACGAAGCATTTTTTTCGCTCAATTTCAGGCATTCAATCCTCCGGAAGTGAATAGACTTCAAGGGCGCAGGCTATTTAGCCTGCGCCCTTAAATCGTTTACGAACAGCCTAGCGAGGTTCCGCACGAAAGGCATTTATAACAAGCGCCGCTGCGGATGGTGATGGTACCGCATTCGGGGCACGGGGGGGCATCGGACTGGGCACGGTAGATTTCGTGCTCATGGTCGGCGAGGGTGGCCGTGTTGGTCTCGGCGAGGTGGAAGAGGTCACTTTGACCGCTGCCGTTGCCATTGCCGTTGGTTTTGCCGTTCCCATTGCCGTTGCTGCTTAACGTCCCGCTTTTGGAGTCGTGGGTTGGGGTCGTCAGCTTGGGCGCGGCGTAGGCGTCTTCCTGGTCGGCGATCAGCCCGACATTGTGGCGGTCTTCTTTTTGCAGGAAGCGCAAGGCGAGGTACCGGAAGATGTAGTCCATGACCGATTTCGCCATCGGGATCTCTTTGTTGCCGGTGAAGCCCGACGGCTCAAAGCGCGAGTGGATGAACTTATCCACCAGGGTCGAGAGCGGAACGCCGTACTGCAAGGCCAGCGAGATCGCAGTCGCGAAACTGTCCATCAGACCCGAAATGGACGAACCTTCTTTGGACATTCGAATGAAGATCTCGCCGGGCTGGCGCGTGTCCGGGTACAGGCCGACCGTGAGGTAGCCCTCGTGACCGCCGATGCTGAACTTGTGGGTCACGCCATCACGCTCGTCGGGCAGACGCCGCCGGACTGCCTTCGGCACGGCAAGCGCCGCCGGGACGGCTTCGGCTGGGGCGACCGCTTCGGCAGCGGCGGCTTTGTTCGCTTCGGCGGTCTTTTCGCTGTGCGTGTTCAGCGGCTGGGTGCGCTTGGAGCCGTCGCGGTAGATCGCGACAGCTTTGACGCCGAGCTTCCAGGCTTCGGAGTAGGTCGAGGCGATGTCCTCCGGCGTCGCATCGTTCGGCACATTGACGGTCTTCGAGATCGCGCCGGAGATAAACGGCTGGGCGGCGGCCATCATCTTGAGATGGCCTCGGTAATGGATCGAGCGGGTGCCGTTCATCGGGCGGAACGCACAGTCGAAGATCGCCAGGTGCTCGGGCTTCAGGTCCGGCGCTCCTTCGATGGTGTCGTGCTCATCAATGAACTTGATGATGCCTTCAGCCTGCGCCTCGGTGTAGCCGAGCCGGTCGAGCGCCTCGGGGACGGTCTGGTTGACAATCTTCATCATGCCGCCGCCGACCAGCGACTTGTACTTGACAATCGCGATGTCGGGTTCAATCCCCGTCGTATCGCAGTCCATCAAAAAGCCGATAGTGTTATGCGAAACGAAGCCCTGGGCGATATAAGTGACGTTTGCCGGGACCGACAGGTCGTAAGTGAGCTGCTCGCCGCCATCCTCGTTTGCCGTGACGACATCGTAGAAGAAGCGCAGGGCTTGCGCCACGCGCTCGTCGCGGGTCGCCGCCAGCAGCGACTCGGCGGCGCGGCGGGTAATCGCCCCGTTGTGCCGCTTTTGGGACAGCATGACAGCGTTGTGCAGTGTGCTGTTGGTCGGGACCAGCTCGGTGATGACTTCCGGCGCAAGATACACATAATCATGCCGGGCCGTCTGCGCTCCGTCGCTGAGGCTGACCAGGGCGGCTTTGCGCGAACTCATAAAGCCGACAGCCTCCGTGAAGCGCGGCGCATAGGACGTATTGCGGAGGCGCAGCACCCAAAGCGGAGCCTGACTCCAGCCGGTCGTGTCCTGCTTCGTGGATGTCGGAATGCCAAGGGCCAGCAGCAGCGTTTTGACTTCCTCCGAGAACGGGCGATGCACGGTAGACCAGCAGGGAATGCCGCCGGTGACCGTGCCGTCCGCTTCGTAGAGGCCCCGCAGGAACGCGCCGTAGACAGCCGGGTCGTTGGCTGCCAGCACCGCGTCGGGAATGCGCGGCAGGTAGCCCTTGCCGGAATGCCCGAGGCCGGGCGAGAGCTTGCTGAAACCGCAGGCATCCCACCAGAGCGCAAGCGGCACCGAATGCACCGCCACTTCGCAGTAGCCCTGCTGCGGAGTCAAATGCGCGTCCAGGTTGAACAGCGATTTGACAAGCGTTTTGACCCGCTCGCCGACATCCGGGTCGGTGTTTGCGATGCAGAAGCGCGGGCCTTTGGTGTGCATCGAGCCATCGCCCATGAAGTAGCCGACAATTTCAGCAAGCTCCGGGGTCATGGTTCGGGGAACGCGGGTCGTGTAATCGCCCGTCCAGTATTCCTCGCCGAGCGGCGGCAGGGTGACGGTCTGCGGCTCGCCAAGCATCTGCCCGAGCGAGAGTGCAACAACGTCGCCGGCGGCAATCTCGCCGAACCGCTTCCAGTCCCACTGCCCCGTCTGAGCATCAACCACTTTCACGCGGTGCTTCGGCGTCCCTTGAATGGCGTAGCCGCAGCCCGTTTCGATGCGCCGGGTTTGATCCGGGCCGTTGACATAGAACTTGGTCGCGCTCTGGCTTCCCGTGTCGGTCAGAACGTCGAACTTGACATCCTGCCACTGCGCTCCGTTGACATCGCCTAAACGGTTGAGACGCACAACGCCCCGGTCAGTGATGACCAGCGAGCCGGCCACTAAACACCCGGTCGGAGCCAAAACTGTGGCTTGGGCATTTCGATAACCCGACGCCTCCCCTTCCGCCAGGGCATCGTCCCACGACGTTCGGGCGGCGTCCAGCAGAGATGTTGGGATTAAGCTGCCGTTGATCTCGTCCACGGCGGCCCGGTGCTTGCCCATGACCCGCAGCATCGGGACGCGGTTCTCGGCAAAGCCGGCGAACGGCCCGCCGCAGTCACGGGCGACGGTCGCCGACTGATGGTAGGCCCGGCCCGTCATCAGCGCAGTCACGGCCCCGGCATACGCCCGGCCCGCATCGCTGTCATACGGCAGGCCAGCGGCCATCAGCAGTGCGCCGAGATTGGCATAGCCCAAACCCAAAGGCCGGAACTTGTGTGACCGCTCCTCGATCTTCTCGGTCGGATAGTGCGCGAACCCGACGACAATCTCCTGCGCCGTGATCATAATTTTGACCGCGTGCTCAAACGACTCGGTATCGAACGCCCCGCTCCGCGCATCCCGGAACTTCATCAAGTTCAGCGACGACAGGTTACACGCGGTCGAGTTCAGGAAAAAAAATTCGCTGCAGGGATTAGAGGCATGAATTCTATCCGTGTTGGCGCAGGTATGCCAGTCGTTGGCGGTGGTGTCGTACTGCATGCCGGGGTCGCCGCAGACCCAGGTGCCTTCGGCGATGGCGTGCAGGAGGTCCCGCGCCCGCAGAGTCTCGGCGGTCTTGCCGTCGGTGCGGAACTTGGTCTCCCAGGGGCCGTCGGCTTCGACCGCTTCCATGAACTCGTCGGTGACGCGGACGCTGTGGTTGGCGTTCTGGAACGGCACGGTATCATACGCGCCGCCGGCGACGTTGAACGCGCCGGAGTAGCCGGCGTCAATGAGCGCATGGGCCTTCATCTCAGCGTCCTTCTTGCAGTTGATAAACTCCATGATGTCCGGGTGGTCGGCGTTCAAGATGACCATCTTCGCGGCCCGGCGGGTCGAGCCGCCCGACTTGATGCTGCCCGCCGACGCATCGAGACCCTTCATAAACGCAATCGGGCCGGAGGAGCGCCCGCCCGCTGACAGCGGCTCTTTGGACGACCGCAGGGGCGACAAATTATGGCCCGAACCCGACCCGTCTTTGAAAAGCATGCCTTCGGTCTTGTACAAATCTAAGATCGACTCCATCGAGTCGTCTACTTCCGTGATATAACACGCACTGACGGCTTGACGCCGCCCGGCCCAGCCTAAGTTGAACCAGACCGGGCTGTTGAACGCGGCGAGCTGATGCAGGAGAATATAGCGCAGCTCGTCGTGGAAGACTTCGGCGTCGGCCTCAGCCGCGAAGTAGGAGCCGCGCTTGGCCCATTCTAAAATCTTGTCGGCGACCCGGCCAATAAGCTGCTTGACCGAGTATTCGCGCTCCAGTGTGCCAATCTGGCCCCGGAAGTATTTGGAGACGACGACGTTGGTGGCAAGCTGAGACCAGGCTTTGGGTATCTCGACGCCCTTCTGCTCAAAGACGACCGTGCCGTCGCTGCCGACAATGCTGGCGTTGCGAAGCTCCCACTCGGTGGTGCTCCAAACGTCCTGACCGGCCTGGGTGTAGCGGCGGATAAAGGTCAGCCCCGGCGCGTTCGTTTTGGCAATTTTGGCACTGGGTTTCGGTTCGGCTTTGACTTCTGGGATGGCTTCTGGGGCTTCAGCGATGGCGGCGGGCATAGGTATCTCCACTTCTTCTATGGGTTCGATTTCTTGGGCGGGTGCGATTTCTTGCGGGAAGTCTACGACCTGCTCGACTTCGGGCACAGCGACAGGGTCAGCAAACGCTTCCAGGTCCGGCCCAGCGACTTGAGCCGGCTCAGGCGCGACATTCAGGTCTTCGCGGGCAGCACGGAGAGGGCTTGCGAGCGGGGCCGGCTCATCGGCCAGCATCCGGGCCATGACGCTATCCTCGAATGGGTCTTCCTCGGCAAATGGATCAGTTTCGGTCACTTGCGCGATTTGGGACGGCGCAGGGAAGCCGCCGACCGGGACATCAGCGGGGTGCCGGGCGTCCAAATCCACATCATCGCCGCCGAACAGCGCCCCGCCGGTCTCGGCGATTGCGACGGGAGCCGGCTCAGGGGCAGCCGCCGGAGCGGCGGCTTTTCGCGCCGGACGCGGCGCGGGCGCGTCATCCTCGCTCATCAAGTCCAAAGTCGTTCCCGTTCCGTTTTTCTTGCCGCCGTTTTTCTCGGCCATAATCGTTTCCTCTTCTAGGTGTTCGTAATAATATGCGGCTCAAGGAGCCACGGAATAAATTGCCACGGGTTGGAAACCCGAGGCTCGGAAGTGCCCAGTGTCCAGGGGACACAATATGGATAGTGGCGTGGTCTCTTAGTCTTGTGTCGCCGCGACACTGGTTTGTCCTAGCCTCGGAATTCATTCCGTGGCCTCTGTCTGTCTTTTCTACTCTTTGCGCCCGCGCCCGCTCTGCTTCTTCAGCAAATTGACGATGTCGCGGAATTGGGTGGCATCTTCAAATTGGCGGTAGACCGAGGCGAAGCGGACATAAGCGACCTGGTCCAGGCGACCTAGATTGTCCATGACCATCTCGCCGATCTCTGACGACGGCACTTCTTTGTCCAGGCGGTTCGCCAGGGTGCGCTCGATGTCGTCGGCGACGGTTTGCAGGCTTTCTTCAGAGATGGGCCGCTTCTGGCAGGCGACCCGCAGCGAGCGCAGCAGCTTGTTCCGGTCAAATGGCTGGCGGCGCTGATGGCCGTCCCGGTCGGGCTTCTTGACCACCGTGAGCTGCATTTCCTCGATGGTTTCAAACGTGGTGAAGCGCCGCTCGCAGTGCTTGCATTCACGGCGACGCTTGATCGCTTCCCCTTCGCGCATCGGACGCGAGTCCAGCACGGCATCGTCGTCATGGCCGCAGTATGGGCACTTCATAAAGAAATTTTATCCTATATCTTGTGCGGATTTCTAGTATAACACCCCAAATGTAGATTGTCAAGGAAAATTTCAGAGTCCGGCGATTCTTTTTTGAGTCACCCGGCCGTCTGCCGCAGACGGGCAATGTCACGGCGCGGCGAGTCCCCGAATTGGCGGTGGTATTCGCGGCTGAATTGGGACGCGCTTTCGTAGCCGACCTGAAAACCCGCCGTGCCGGCATCTGCGGCGTCGCCGAGCATCAGCCGCCGGGCTTCCTGAAGCCGCAGGCGCTTTTGGTACTGGAGCGGGGTCATCGCGGTCACGGCTTTAAAGTGCTCATAAAACGCCGACGGGCTGAGGTGGACCTCGCGGGCCAGCGTCTCCACCTTCAGCGGCGCGGCGAAATGGTCCTTGAGCCAGCGCAGCGCCTGGGCAATGCCTGCCATCGAGTCGCCGGCAAATGCGATCCGCCGCAGAGCCGCACCCTGCTCGCCGGCCAGCAGCCGGTACAAAATTTCGCGCTGAAGCAGCGGGGCCAGCATGGGAACGTGCGCCGGCGTGTCCAGCAGCCGCAGCAGACGCACGGCGGCATCGGTCAGCGGCGTGTCCAAGTCCCCGACCACAATCCCCCGTTCCAGGCTGCCGCGCATTGGGCTTGCGTTTTCCAGCAGGCCCGACTCGGTCATGAGCGCACTGACTTCCTGTGGGTCAATGTCGAGGGACAGGCTGAGGTACGGCGCGTCGGGCGTCGCCTCGCGCACCTGACTGGTCACCGGCAGGTCCACAGCAACTAGAAGAAAGCGCGACGTGTCGTAAGTGTAGACACTCTCTCCCAGTATCACCTGCTTGCTGCTTTGCGCGATCAGGCAGAGGCTCGGCTTGTAGACCCAGTGGATCGGCTCGGAAGGGACGGAAGAGCGGTACAAATTGAGCGGTGCCCACGCGGTCGGAAATGTCCCATCCCGCCGAGTCAGACGCTCGACTAAGACGGCAAGCTCCGACGGCGGGCTGTCCCGCAGTCCATTTTTTTGTCGCATCAAAACATTTTCCTCTCCTGCTTAGTTTACCCTGCCGGCAGACAGTGTCGGCATCAGCCTCGGAGGATCGGGCAAGAATCACCGAGTATCGGACTACTGAGTTTTGCCGGCAGCGGGCATAATTATTGACAGCGCAAAACAGCAAGGAGTTTATAGTGACACAGAAGACATGGTTTATCACCGGAGTCAGCACTGGGCTTGGCCGGACAATGGCGGAGCAGCTTCTGGCACGGGGCGACCGGGTCGCCGGCACGGCCCGGAAGCTGGAAGCGCTCGACGAGTTGAAAGCGCAGCACGGCGGCAAGTTTTACCCGGCCGCACTCGATGTCTCTGATACGGTGGCAGTTAAGCAAGTGGTCAATGAAGCGTTTGAGGCGCTAGGCCGCATTGACGTGGTGGTCAGCAACGCGGGCTATGCGCTGTTCGGGGCCGGGGAAGAAGTCACGGACGAGCAGATTATCCAGCAGATCAATACCAATCTCATTGGCTCGATTCAAGTCATTCGAGCCGCGCTGCCACATCTGCGGGAACAAGGCGGCGGGCGGATTTTGCAGGTGTCGTCGGAGGGCGGTCAAATCGCTTACCCGAACTTTAGCCTCTATCACACGACCAAATGGGGCATCGAGGGCTTTGTCGAAGCCGTCAAACAGGAAGTCGCGCCGTTTGGGATCGAGTTCACGCTTGTCGAGCCTGGCCCGACCAAGACCAGCTTCAGTGGGGGCATTATCAGCCCGCCGCCGATGGATGCCTATGAAAACACGCCGTCGGGCGAGATCCGCCGCGCCATTGCTTCGGGAGCGTTCAAAATCACCGGCGATGCCGGAAAGACCGCGCAGGCGATGATTGACTGCGTGGAAGTCACCCCTGCCCCGCTGCGCCTGCTACTCGGCAGCAGCGCCTACGACCGGGTCCATCAAGCACTGACGGGCCGCCTGGCGGCGCTCGAAGCGCAGTCGGAAACCACCCACAGCATAGAAATTGAAAAGTAAAAAGAACAAGAGGAGTAAATCAATGACAGACACACACAAAATATGGCTGATTACCGGGGCCAATCGCGGCCTCGGGCTGGCAATTGCCCGCGCGGCGCTGGACGCCGGGGACGCCGTCGTGGCCGGAGCACGAAACCCGGACACAATCACCGCTGCACTCGGCGCGGCAGGGCCAAACATGCTGCCGGTGGCGCTGGATGTCACGAGCGCCGAAGCCGCCGACGCGGCAGTTTCAGCGGCGCTGGCCCATTTTGGGCGCATTGACGTGCTGGTGAACAACGCCGGGTACGGGCAATTAGGGGCGTTTGAGGAAGTCGGCATGGACGCCATGCGGCGGCAGTTCGAGACCAATGTCTTCGGCCTGATGACCGTGACGCTGGCGGTCCTGCCGGCGATGCGCCGTCAGCGGAGCGGACACATCTTCAATCTTTCCTCCGTCGGCGGCTTCCGGGGCGGCGACCGGTACTCGGCCTATGCCGCGTCCAAGTTCGCGATCGAAGGCTTCTCGGAGTCCCTCAGCGCCGAGCTGGCGGCGTTCGGCATTCGGTCCACCGTCGTTGAGCCGGGCTTCTTCCGCACCGATTTTCTCGAAGACACATCCGTGCAGTACGGCAGCATCGAAGTGGGCGATTACGCCGAAGCGTCGGCAGCGGCCAAAGCGTTTTACGACGACCGGAACGGCAAGCAGGCCGGTGACCCGGCAAAGCTCGGCGCGGCGCTGGTCCGGCTGGCAAATGACCCCGAGCCGCCGGTCCGGTTCCCTGTCGGCACCGACGCCGTCGAGGTCGTGACCGGAAAGCTGGCAGCGGTGCAGGCCGAAGTGGACCGCTGGCGCGAGCTGTCGCAATCTACCGACTTTTAAGTGCCGCCTATTGACTATTTTCGTAGTCTATGCTAACATTAGATTACACTGATAGTCAAAACGGAGACTCACCATGAACAACTCTCGCTGGATACTCGCCCTGCTCGCTTTGCTCGCGGGGACTCTCCCCGCTCGGGGACAAGCTCCGGCCTCTCAACCCTCGGCCATTGCCGGTCCCGAAATGCCGGTGCGGGGCGGCAATATTGTCGTCAAAGTGGCGGCGTTCGACGATGCCCGGCGGGCGGCGCTCGGCGCGGCGGCTTCCCAGGGCGCAGAGCTTTTGGCGGCCCGAACTTTGGTGGACGGCAAAGGCCGCAAGCACGGCTGGCTGGCATTTCGTCTGCCTGCCGCTCGTCTGCCGGCCCTGCTTGGCGCGGTATCGGGACTGGGAAAGCTGTACGGGGAGAGCGTTGCGACAACCGACCACGCTTCGGAGTATGAAGAACTGGCCCGGCGCATCGTGCGCTTGCAGCAGCATGAAGTGCGGCTCGGCGGCATTTTGTCGTCGGGCCGCCGCCTGCGCGGCGGCGACCTGTTGTATGTCCAGGAGCGCCTGTTCCGGGCGAGCGTAGACGAAAGTTTGCTCGCGCAGCGGCGGGCGGACCTGGAGCGGGGGACGCAGGTCAACACGGTCCGGGTGGAGTTATTCGAGCCGGGGTCCCTGCCTGCCGCCGCCGAGCCGCCCCCGACCCTCGCGCATGGCTTCGGCAATGGGCTGCTGCTCGCCCGTACCCATTTGGAGCGGCTGCTCGGGCGCGGCGCGACTGCCGGGGCGTATCTGCTGGTCTATCTGCCGCTCTGGCTGCCAGGGCTGATTGCGGCACTGCTGCTGCTGCGCTTTTTGTGGAGCCGGCGTTTTGCCGCTCTGCGCGTTCTGGAAGCGGGCCTGCGACAGATCACGGCTTGGGGCCGCCGCCTGAGTGAAGCGAGCGAGCGAGGACGGCAGCCGGGGACGTGAACGCTGGGGGTATAGAACTCCCGGCGCTTCGGGTACACTCTCCGCAGAACTCGTTTTTCGGAGGGTGTTTACGATGCACGTTTTGTTTATCGGCGGGACTGGGCTGATCTCGACAGCAATTGCCCGGCAGCTCCTGGAAGCAGGCCAGGAAGTGACACTGTTCAACCGGGGCAAGTCGGAGAGCCGCCTGCCGGATGGCGCTCACGTTATCCACGGCGACCGCAAGGACTATGCGGCGTTTGAGTCGGCGTTCGCGGACAAGACTTACGACGTTGTCGTGGATATGGTGGCATTCGACCCGGACGACAGCGCTTCGGCGATCCGAGCATTTGGAGGCCGCTGCGGACAGTTCGTTCACTGCTCGACTGTGTGTGTTTACTCAGGACCCGTCAGCCAGCTCCCGACCACCGAGACCGAGCCGTACCACAGCCTCGGGCAGTACGGCAAAAACAAGATCATCTGCGAGATGCTGCTGCTTCAGGCATTTGAAGACGGCGGCTTTCCGCTGACAATCATGCGCCCGTCACACTCCTACGGCGAAGGCGGCGGGATTATCCGCTCGGTCGGGCCGGGCGACACGTTCATAGACCGCCTCCGCAAACAAAAGCCGGTCATCGTGCAGGGCGACGGCAACTCACTCTGGGCCGCCTGCCATGTAGACGATGTCGCGCGGGGCTTTATCGCCGCGATGGGCAACACGCGCTGCCTCGGGGAAGCCTACAATATCACCGCCGACGAGTGGTTCACCTGGAACACGTACCACGAGCAGGTCGCCGAAGTCTGCGGCGGGACGTTTATGCCCGTGCATATTCCTACCGACACGCTCCGCGAGGCCGCGCCGAGCTTGTCCGGCAGCACCTACGATATTCTCAGCTGGCCCTCGATCTTCGACAACTCCAAGCTCAAGCGCGATACGAACTACGCCGGTCAGACGATCAATTTCCGTGAGGGAACCCGGCGCACCCTGGCGTGGCTCGAAGAAAACGGCAAGCTCAAAGACAGCGACGCGGACGACTACGAAGACAGATTGATCGCCGCCTGGAAATCGCAGACCGCCGCGCTCCCCCGCCAATGACCCCGTAGGGGCGCCGCTTGCCGCGCCCTCCTTTCTTCCTGCTTTTCTTCCTGCCTCGCCGTATACGCCTATGGACGCCGAACAACTCCGCAAACAGCTACACTCCAAACAGACCCAAGACCGCATTGGAGCCGTGGGCCGCATCGCTCGCCTGGACCCACCCGAGCGGCAGGCTCTCCTGCTCGAAGCGCTCGGTGACAAGTCGCCCTACGTCGCTGCCCTGGCCGCCGAACAGCTTGGCAGCGGGGCCGATGACCATGCGGCCCTGCAAATGACCGAGACGTTTGGGGCGCTCTGCGCTGACGGCATCAAGCTTGACCCCGGCTGCCATATCCGGGCCAATATCGCGTTTGCACTGGGCCGCCTGGAGTATCGCCCGGCATCAGAGATGCTCCGCCTCGGCATCAAGCTCACCCAAATCGAGCCGGTCGGCGGGGTACCCTTCGACACCGCCGCCTTTCTGCGCGGCAACTGCGCCCTCGCACTGGCCCAAGTCCGCGACCCTGAGTGCGTCCGCGACATCGCGCTTCTGCTTTTTGACCGCAGCGGCTTTGCCTTTGCCCGCGCTCCAATCGATCCGAAAATCAAGATGGAGCCGCGCAAAGCCGCCGCCCGCGCCCTGTCGCTCTCCGGGAACATTCAGGCCCGCCTGCCGCTGACGCTGAAACTCGCGCACCCCGAAAACGAGGAACCCGAAGTCTTGCAGGAGTGCATGACGGCTTTGGTTGAACTCGAAGACCCCTACGCGCTCGAAGTCTTGGAACCCTACTTGAAGCACTCTGACCGCCGCCTGGCCGCCTTCGCCGCTCTGATGATCGCCCAGACCCAAAGCCAAGAAGCCGCGTCCCTGCTCGCCCGCGTCATCCCCGACTTCTCCGGCGACACCCTGAAAGCCGTCGTGCTCGCCCTCGCCACCGTCCGCGCCCCCGAAGCCTACGACCTCCTGCACAAGCTGGCGTTATCTGACCGCGAAGCCGTCCGCCTCGCCGTGCTGGACGCCCTGCCGCCCGACGCCGCCTCCCAGGCCCTTTTGAAAACCCTTGCCGCCAAAGACCCTTCTCCAAAAGTCAAAGCCGCCGCCAAAGCCGCCTTGCTGCCGGAGTGACGTAACGCTGGGAAGCGGCGAGTTCACGCGAGACCGATACGGCTGCGATTTCGTCTTCATTCACGACCATATCAAAGTCTCGGCCGTCGGGTGCGCGAAACGTGACATCATACGCCGGCGGCTCGGTATCGTACCGCGTCCAAATCGTACCAATATCCCCCGCTTTGAGTTCAAGTATCGGATGATCTTCCGTCAGCGCAACCCGCTCGTCTTCGTTGAATTGAAACATAACAATTTCCTCTCAGTAATCGCGGGATTCCGAAAACCCGATTTCTTCGGCAAACTTGGGCGCGGTGTCGGCAATGCGGCCTACCTCCTCCCGCAGAAACTTCGCCCGTTCCAAATTGTACCGCCGAGCAAGTTCCAGCCGGGTGCCTACCATATGACGTGCCAAATTTTCGTATTCCCGTGCGGCTTCGGCGCGTTCTTCCAGGGTCATTTCACTCAGCCGGTCATTGCTAAAGAACGCGGCTGTCGCAAGGTCTTTCAGCCGTTTTGTCAAAAGCATTTTCGGCCTCCCTTCCGTTGCCGCATCCTTCGGGCCTGCCAGTGTATAGGCGGCAGTTTACAGTGTCCGCGCCGAAGAGCCACGTCGTTCACGGCATGGCTTCATTTTCTTCAGTCCTCTTTTTCTGTTCAGCAACCTCTTCGGGAGTGAGATACTGGACTTGGTATTGTTCTACCGAACCAGGCGTGAACAATATCTGGCCGAACCGTTGTATCCAGGCGTCGAGAGCGGCGTTTTGAAACCGATAATTGTCAAACGAAAACATATCCCAGCCTGATCCATTGCGCCCGGCGTATTCTTCCGGGGACATAGTCGCATAGGGAAACAGCTCAATAGCCGTCTTCTCGAAATCAGAGTGAGCAAGTGGACGCTCTTTGGCTTCCTCGGGCATAGCGGGTGTCTCCGGTTATCGTTTGCCAGCCGGCGGGTTGAGCGAGTTGAAGTAGCGGCGGACATCGCTGCGGTAGGCGGGCGGGATGTCTTCTTTGTCCATTGCGGACTCAGCGCTTTTGGCGGCGGGGGCGACGTAGTCGTAGTACGGCACCTGGCTAGGAGTCTGGCCGGGGACAGCGTTTGGGTTCGCGCCGACTTTGCGGGTCGGGCCGGTCTTGCTCGGGCCGGAGTTCTCGGGCTTGCCGAAATACAGCTTGACGCCTTTAGGGTTCTGGGCGTTCCCGGCTTTGCCGAGGTGCTTCAGCGGGCTGCTGCCGTTGCCGCTGTCTCCCGCCTTGCCGCCGGCCATGCCGCCTCCCCCCGAGCCGCCGTTGCCTTTGCCGCTGCCGTGCTTGCCCTGCCCGCTGGCGAGGCCCTGACCGTTGCCGAAGCCGTCGCCCTGCCCTTGACCCTGGCCGCTCCCCTGCCCCTTTCCTTGCCCTTTGTCCTGACCCTGACCGGGCTGGCCGCTGTCGTCCTGAATGTCGCCGGGGCTGTTTGCGCCGGCCATCTGGCTTTCGGCGCTTTCGACTCCTTGGGCGGCGTCCGACTGGGCCTGCTGGTCGGCCTGCTGCGACGCTTCTTTCTCGGCGGACTGAGCGGCTTTCCGCATCTCTGACGCGGCGCCTTGCTTGTCGCCGCGCTTCAAGGCATCGGCGGCGGCCTCGGCGTGCTGCTGGGTCTCGGTCATCGGCGTGTTTTTGAGGGCATCGGAGAGTTTTTGGACATCGGCGGCGGCCTGCTGCTGCTCAGACGGCGACATTTTCCCCGACTGGATTTTGTCCGCCATTTGACGAAGCTGCTGGCTTAACGCCTGGCTGTCGTTCTGCTGCATCGCCTGCGCGGCCTTCTGCATTTCGGGCGTGGTCGGCGTTTGGGACGACGACGAGCTGTTCTTTTGGCCTGCCGCCGACTTGCCCCCTGACGTCGGGACATTGAAGCCGTTGAACTTGTTTGAACCGCCGGTTCTCGACCCCGCGCCGGCGTTCTGACTTGCCTTCTGGCCGCTTTTCGCGCCGCCTGCGCCGTTCTTCTGGCCCGCCCCGGCCTGCTTGCCGCCGGTCTGGGACCCTGCCTGACCGGCAGCCATCGCTTGGGCGAGCTGACGGCCTGCGTCGGTCATGCTTTTGCCACCAGCTCCGGCGCTGGAATTGGCCGACGCGGTCTTTTGCAGCTCCTGACGCATCTGCTGGGTCAGCTTGGACATCTGAACCATGGCCTGCTTTTTATCCATGTGCCCCGCCGCCATGCGCTGCCCGAGATGCTGAATCTGGGCAGCGGTGCGCTTGGTGCCGGTCAAGTTGTGCAGGTCGGCCTGCTTTTGAATGAGCTTCGCGGTCTGCTCCAGCTTGTCGCCGGTCTTCTGGACAATCTGGCGCTCGATCTTGACGCCAGGCGGCACGAAGACCGGCAGACGCGGGACAATCAAAGCCCCGGCAATCAGCGCTAATGCACCAACAAAGGCTTTGGCCTCCCAGGGAAAGCGCACCGGGACCGCTTCAGCGGCTTTGAGGCTACGGGCATGCACCGATGCGTCCGCGAGCTGGAGCCGACGCAGGACCGCCGCTTCCGGGTCGGCGCTTTGCGGGGAGCGCTCGAATTCGAGCGCCGACGACAGCCGCTCTTTCAGCCCGAGACGCGCCTCGGCCAGCCGGGCGGCGTCCATCTGCGAGATCGGGCGCAAGAACGTCGTCACGGTGCCCGCGAGAACGCCGAAGAGGATCGGCATAGGGATGGTAGCTTCCAGCGGCAGCCAGTCGGGGAGCAGATCGAAGTGGGCTAAAACTATGGAGATCAGCGCAGGCACGGTCCCGGCGAGTGCGCCGCGCGACGCATGGCGCACCCAGCGGGCCAGCCGCAGGCGCGACATGATCTGCGCCAGAGCGTCCGAAATCGCGCCCGGCCCGGCCAATGGCTCAGAAGTCGGTCCGCCGGAAAGTGTCGCTGCCATAAGTGTTTCTCCCTGACGTTATTATACGCGAAAACATAGGGAGATGGTGCAGTCAATCACGGGTTTCGCAGATGCGGCGGGATGAGCGGCAGGGGCGCAGGGGGCAGTGGAATCTGCTGGCTCAGATGAGCCGCCGGGGACAGATCAATCGCCCAGGTCTTCGGGCCGACTCCCATACCGTCCGCCGGCTGAAACGTGACCAAGTGCCTTCCGGCGGGCAGCGCCGCCCACTGCCCGAGCGCCAGCGCCGGGAGCGGCTTGTCGTCCACTTTGATCCAGACTGCCGCCGCACGAACAGGCAGCATTTTGCCTGCCGCGGCTTCGTCTGGGACGGCAGCCCAGCCGGAAACGGTGTACCAGGCCGTCGGCACAGCGGTGGCTGTGGATGTCGGCAGCATCAAGGACGGGATGGCGCGGGCAGGAGGCGCGGCAGACGTCCGGGCAATGGGCGCAAGGGCCGGCAGGTGTTTCTTCGGCGTCTTCGCTGCGATGACCCGGCGCGGTGCCGGACGCACAATTTTATGGGGCACGAGAATGGATGCAGCCCGCGCCAACGGATGCGGATGCGGCTTGACAGCGGCCTGAGCCATTCGGGCGGTCTGCACCGGCGGCTTAACGGCAGGCGCTTTCGCGGCCACAAGCGGCAGGGCGGCAGGCTTTGGCAGGGCGGCAGGCTTTGGCGCGGGGACACCTGCCGTCTGGGGCGGCTGAACGATGGGAACACTGGATGCCGTGGGATGCGCCTGGACAACGGGAACGCTGGACGCAGTGCGCGGCGCAGGAAGGACGGACTGGACGGCCTCGGCAGGCACGGCAGCGTGCCGGGTCAATGTCCACGCCCCAAAGCCGGCCAGCAGCAGTACGGCGCTGGCAAGAGCGCCGGCCAATGCACCGGTTCGGCGGGCGCTCTCGTCCGCTGCTGCTGTCTGGGGCGCGGCGGAGGCGCTCAGGACTGCCGAGCGGAGGGCGGCGGCGAGTTGGCCAGCGGAGTCATAGCGGTCCTCTGGGGCTTTGGCAAGGCCACGCAGGACGGCGTCTTCCACGGCGGGGGGCAGGTCGGACCGGTGCAGGCGCAGGGGCGGCGGAGCAGAGAAGACCTGGCGGTGCATGACCGAAAGCTGGGCCTGAGTGCTGCTGTCGGCGGCGCGGAACGGCGGGGTGCCCGTGAGGGCAAAGTACGAAACAGCGGCGAGGGAGTACACGTCGCTGCGTGCGTCCACCAAACCCTTGCCATGCACCTGCTCCGGGCTGGCATACTCGATAGTTCCGAGAATATCGCCCATGACTGTCAGCGGCGCGTCGTCGTCGAGACGGGCGGCATCCAAGATGCGGGCCACACCGAAATCGGACAGACGGGCAGAGCCGCGCCGGGGCAGGAGGATATTCGAAGGCTTAACGTCGCGGTGGATGATGCCCGCGCCGTGGACACAGTCCAGCGCGGCGGCAATCTCCTCGATGATGCGAACGGCCCGCTCCAGCGGCAGGTGTCCGCCTTCGGCGACGAGCGATGCGAGGGTCGGACCGGACACATATTCAAGCACCAGCGCCGCCGGGCGGCCTGTGGCCGGGTCGGGGTCGTAGGCGGCGTACAGCGAAACGACGCTTGGGTGACGCAGGCGCAGCATCACCGCCGCTTCGCGCCCGAACCGGCTGGCGGCCACGGGATCGTCGGTGCTCCGCTGCACTTTGACGGCGACCCAGCAGCGGTGGGTCCGGTCCCAGCCGCGGTAGACCACGGCCAGCGGGCCGCGGCTGAGCGGCTGGGATCGCAGCGTGATTCCCGGAAACACCGGCGCAGGCCGGCTCTCGGAAAAATCGTCGGGCGCTGGTGGAGTTTGAGCTTGCGGAGTCGAAATGAGCGTGCCTGCTTTCACGGAGATGCGCTCCGCAGGCAAGCCTGCCGGGGCGCACTAAATTGTTTTGGTTCCGGGCAGCGACGCCGTGCTGACGGCGGCACTGGGACGGCGCTGCATGATGATACGGCAGACAAGCCGCGCAAAGAACGGCAGGTCGCGCACGAAATAGCGCTCCCATAGACGAGTCGGCTCTTGAAGGAACCGGTACATCCATTCGAGGCCGGCCTCCTGCGCCCAGGCCGGCGCACGCTGGACCATTCCGGAAGCCATCTCGAACGAGCCGCCGACTCCGACCGAGACAGGGACGCTTAGTAAGTCTTTATTCGCCGCGATCCATTTTTCCTGCTTGGGAGCGCCAAACCCGACAAAAAGAATATCGGCGTCCGACTCCTGCACACGCTGACGAATCCGGGCCTGCTCGGCGTCGGTGCCGAACACAGCCTTTGGCGGGCAGTACGTGCCGCAGATGACCGCCGAGGGGTAGCGTCTTAAGACTGCCGCTTTGGCCGCGTCCGCCGCGCCTTCCGCGCCGCCGAGGAAGAACAAGCGCAGGCCGGTCGCCGCCGAGGCGCGGGCCAGCTCCCAGAACAAGTCGCTGCCGGTCACCCGCGCCCGCAGCGCCTCGCCGCCGGACAGCCGGGCGGAGACGCGCGACAGCAGCACGACCGGCTTCCCGTCGGCCAGGGTCAGGTCGGAATTGCGGTAGATTTCCCGAAACTCTGCATCGCGCTCCAGAGTGACGAGGTGGTCCAGGTTCCCGGTGCAGACGTAGCGGGGACGCTCGGTCTTCTGGGCCATCTGCACAATGAAGGTGACTGCTTCTTCCATGACGACGTTATGAAAGTCGACGCCGGCGACATTGATTTTGGTAAACAAGTGCGTATCCTTTGATAGGCCGAAGGGCGGGCCGCAGCCGAGGCTGAAGCGCTGTCCACATTTCCGTGGCGAAGTGCAGCATCGCTGCATGACCCGCTGCATCCCGGCGCGGATCGGAAAAAAGGGGGCGCGTGAAGCGCAAAAAATAAACCGGTGTGCCGCGCTGCCCGAGAACGGCGCTCCACAGCATGGCGGCCCGAATCTGGGTCGCCTGATTGACCACTCGACCGTTGACCAAATAAAGATAGATAATATCGAACCCGGCGTTTTTGTCGCCGCTTGCACCGCCGACCGACCGGCAGGCGCGGGCCTCAATGTCGGTTCCCGGCAGACGCTCCAGGTGGTCGTCCTGCACCTGCATTCCCGCCCCGATCAGGCACGAGCGCGGGTCGTGCAGGGCGCTTCGGTCAGTCCCTCCAATCAGCAGGAAGTTGAACGAATCGCCACCCGCACCCGTCTCATTCGCCGGGCGGTAGGTCCGTGAGGTCAGGGTTGCAGATGCCAGGGCCGCCTGGACTTCCGGCGGCACCAGGTCATCGGCTCCGGCGATGCAGCCGCCGACGGCCTGGGGGATGTCTCGCCCGGCCAGCCCGGCGAACGGCGTGGGCGGGGCGGGCTTCCAGACGAAGGCGACAGTCAGGGCCACGCCGATCATCACGGCTAAAAGAGCGGCCATCCGGCAAATGTGCGGCATCCCAGTCCTTTCGCCAGCCCGAACAGGGCCATGAATCCCAGCACCAGCGTCATCAGCCCGCTGTAGTCGTGAAAGATATGCGCCGCCGGTGCGCCGATGCACTCGCCGACCACGCCGATCAGCGCAATTCGGACACCGTTGACTAAAAGAGACAGCGGCAGGCTGAACAGGAACAGCACCAGCCGCCGGGCCGGAGGGCCGTCCACCAGGTACGCAAACGCCGCGCTGAAGGTCAAAAGCGCCAGCAGCAGCTTGAAGCCCGAGCAGGGCACGTCCACAAACAGCGAGTAGTTCTCCATTTGTATGATGTTGCCGGTCAGTGTCGTGCTGAACATCATCAAATGCAGCAGCTTATCGGCCAGCACGGTAGAAAGCATCTGCGCCCGCTGAGTCGCTTCGTTGAGCACCGGGCCGGGCAGCGGGGCCAGGAGCCACAGGAACGCCAGCGGGAACGCCGCCGTGCGGGCCGCCGCCGTGCCGGCCACCAGCCACGCCCCGGCGGTGAGTGTCAGCAGCAGGCCGGTCGACTCCAGCGCTTCCGCCTGGATTTTCAGCGCGAACACCAGCAGAGCCAGTCCCGCTCCCACCAGTCCGAGCGCCACCCAGACCGGCTGCTTGGACTGCTTTTCCAGCGCCGCCGCCAGGGCAGTGCGCCGGTGCCAGAGCATCAGGCCGACGATCAGCGGGATCAGCACCGCATGGCCGTAGTACGACTCGGGCTTGGTGTACTCATACGCCCAGAAGCGCAGCACCGGCCAGGCGAGAATGCCGAGCAGCAGTGCGGACACCGCCAGCGGCAATGCCAGGCGCCAGGAGATCAGGCTTCGGGCCATCTCGATTTTTGCAGAAGCGACAGCCATAATGAAAGAAACCCAAAAAGAAATAGCAGTGTCTGCTGCTATTATGTTCGGCAGGGCCTGCCAAATGGGCGACGGCACAAATACCGGCTTTCGCAAATGCTGTGGAAAGAAAATTTAAAAAGAGAGCGGCGGGCTGTTAAAAACAACGCCGCCGCTCACGTACCGCAGTTAGCGATTATCTTGCCGAAAGCACGCTTAGACAGCGGCGCGGGAAGCGCGGCGGGTCTTGCGGACGATCAGTGTCAGGAGGCCGAGGCCGCCCAGAACGAACGGAACCGTCGTGGCCGGCTCAGGAACCGCCTGTACGCCTTTGATCGTGACGCCATCAGTCGCGGTGAACGGGTTAAATCCATTCGCGCCAATGAGTGATGTGCCACTGGTTGGCGATGCATTGATCGCTTCGAGCTGAAGCGCTCCCGTCGAGAAGCCGTGCAGATTGCTGCCGCCAGTGAAGACAACATTGTTTGCAACGAAGGCGAATGTGTCAACGCCGGTCAACTGGAGCGTCGAGGTGGCGAACGTACCCGAAAGGACGATCGCGCCCGGAGCGCCGTATGAGAAAGAGCCACCCGAGACGAAGTTTTGGATTTTCAGCACCGAGTCAAAAGACCCGGCGGTTCCAGCATTCAGAGTGAACGGGGTGCTCGGGAGGAGCGTGGCAGTGACGCGATCAGTGTAGGTGCTGCGTGGGTCAGAGCCGGTAAAGCTAGCTGGGTTGGTGTAGGAGACGTTAGGAATAGTGATTCCAGTCGAGCTAGCCAGAACCGTCGATGTCTGTGCCATCGCGGCTCCCGCAGAGACGGCCAGCAGGCCGGCGGTGGCGAGAAGTGTGCTGTTAAGTTTCATGTGTGTGCCGAATCCTTTGTTTGAAGAGGTAGTGCTGTGAGTGATGCAGTGAAGTTTCGTGTTTTTTCACCCCCTTGCCATTTACGAATGAGTGTGAGTTATGAATGAGTGTGAGTTATGAATGAGTGCGAGAACTTGTGCTGGCCGTTTTCTTCGCGCCGCTGCCGCCGGCGGGAGCCGCCTTGACGGGATACTGGGCGACGGTCGTGAAATAGGCCGCATACTTATCGGAGTTGAACGACGGCTTGGCGCTCTGGTACAGCCGCGCCATCTCTTCCTGCTGCGAGGGCGCAAGCTCAAGCCGGGCGGCCCGCTCGACTTCGCCGCGCACGGCACTGAGCGGCGGCACGACCGCCGGGTTCAGCTTGGTGACCTGAAAGGTCAGAAACAGCTTGCCGGCCGGGAACGTTTTTACTTCGCCCAAATGGGTATGCTGCGCCCAGGCGCTCGTCTTCTGCTTCAGCGCGGGCGGCAGCGCCGACAGGTCCGGGTGGTACCCGCCGACCCCGACCACATGCAGGCCCCGCTGGCGACCGATCACATCCGGTGGGTCGTTCTGGCGCAGCAGATCGGCGGCGGTTCCGGCGTCCACGGCATTCTCGGTGACGACCGTGCTCATGCTGACCTGCTGGGGCAATGCAAACTGCGCTTGGTTGCGGGCGTAGTAGCCGGAAATCTGGTCAGGCGAGAGGGCGACATCATGGATCCGCAGGTTTTCCAGCGCCATGCCGGTGGAGAGGTCCTGCCGGAACTGGGCCATCTTGACCGGGTCCCCGGCATAGGGCGTCAGCGCCTGCGGCGCCTGCCGCTGGATCGCCGCAAGGCGTCCTTCAATATCAGCCCGCGACGGTGTGACCCCGGCGCGGGCTGCCGCCTGAGACACTAACGCCGTGAACACGAGCTTGGTCAGCACGGCCTGACCCCCGTCATGCTCCATCTGGTCCTGGAACTGCTTCTTCGTGATCACGTCGCTGCCGACAGTGACCAGCGGGCGGGCGGTCGAGTAGCGAAAGTACAGCAGCGCATTCGCTGCCAGCGAAAGGACGAGTGCGGCGGCCAGAATACGCGCAGTGAAAGATTTCATCATGGGTCATGTGCCTTGAGGTCGAAAATGCAGTGTAACGGGCAGGCTGCGGCATTTCCATTTTACTATACAGCAAATTCTATGCCAATACGCCAGAATCGCGACATTTATTTAGAATTATTTTTCAGAAACTAATTCGCAGAGTAGCAGGCGGCCTATTCGGTCAGCGCAGCGGCGATTCGGGCGGCCCAAAGGTCCAGGGTCGCGTTCTCTTCCACCCACCGCCGAGCATTGGCTCCAAGCTGCTCCCGCAGGGCAGGGTCGCCGTGCAGGCGGGTAATCGCGTCCCGCCAGCCGGCGATGTCTCCCGGAGCGACCGAAAGGCCATTCTCGCCGCCGGCGATCACGTCCGTCTGGCCGGTCGTCCGGGTGGCGATCACGGCCTTGCCCATCGCCATCGCTTCCAGGATCGTCGTCACCCCGGCCTGGAAATCGGTTTCCTTGATCGGCACCACGACAAAGCTCGACGACGCATACAGATCGCGCAGAGCGTAATACGAATACCGGCGGGCATCCACATTCGGCGGCAGGGTCCGGCCCGTCGTCTGGTCCTCATGCTTGGACCACGGGGACGCCGCCGCCAGCTTCACCGACAGCTCAGGCATTGCCCCGACAGCGTCAATCAGTGTCGGATAATCGCGCCATTCCAACCCCGCCGAGCAGATTTGATTGGGGCTGACGACGGCGTCGGGCAGCGGGCGATAAAACTTGGCATCGGCGTGGAACGGGATCAGCACGATTTTCTCCGGGGCAATCCCCAGCCGCTGGGTCGCCCAGTCGGCCTGCGCCTGAGCATAGACAAAGATCGTGTCCATGCGCCGCTGGGCGCGGAGCTTCGTAAAGAAAAGCTGCTTTTTGCCGGTGGACAGCCGGTGTCCGATAACCACATGGCGCGGTCCCGGCGCGGTGCGCCCGAGCAGCAGCGCCAGCGGAATGCCGACATTCTCGCCATTTGAAAAGATCGCGCCGTACTCACGGCGGCGCTCAAACGCCATCCAGGCCAGCGCGGCATCGAGGCCGCCCCCACGGCGGGCCAGCCGCGCCCCGACGCTTCCGGCGGCCTCGGCGGCGGCGTAATCCAGCAGTTCTACGACCAGGCCGTGTTTGTCCCGGAGCGCCGCTGCCAGCGCATAATAGTCCATCGTCGGATGCGTCCCGGCGGCGACCTCGGCGTCTACCTCGGTTTTCAGCACGCTCGGAATGAGCAGCAGGACTTTTTTCACGCGCTCACCCCCGAGACGGCTGCGATCAAGCGTCCGTAGTTGGTCGCAGCATCGAAGCGCGACACGCCGACGGCAGCAGCGGCGGCGGACAGCCGGGCGCGGAGGGCGGGGTCACCGGCCAGCGTCCCGAGCGCCTCGGTCAGCGCGGGCACGTTGTCCGGCGGGACCACCCAGCCGGTCTCGCCGTGGGTAACCGCTTCCGGCAGCGCTCCGACATTGGTGGTGACGACCGGCAGGCCGGACGTCAGCGCTTCCATGACTGCCAGCGGGAGGCAGTCGCCGCGGGTCGGGAAGACGAACAGGTCGGCTTCGGCATAAAGCTTCAGCAGCGCCTCGGAGTTTGGCGTAACATCATGCCGGACCGTTACATTCGGCAGGTTGTTCCCGGCATGGGGAGTTTTTGTTGCCAGGGTCAGATGCGCCGTTCCGGCGGGCAGGCGCTCGAATGCTTCGAGCAGGGTATCGCCGCCTTTGCGGGCGAAATCGCCGCCGACAAACAGCAGGCGGACCGGCCCCGGCGTCCGTGCCGGCCGCTCGCGCCGCCAAAGTGCGGTGTCAATCCCCGGCGGGATGACCGAGACTTTCTCCGGCGCGACTCCATAGTCAGCCACCAGCGAGTCTTTCGCCCACCGTGACCAGGCGACCAGGTGCCGGGCCGCGCCGAACGCCCGCCGGTTCAGGCGTTTTTTGAGGGCTTCCACGCGGGCATTTGCGCTCGTCGCATGGCCGTAGAACTCCCCCAGCGCGTCGTATTGGAGCGGCGTGGCGTCCAGAGAAACCACCGACGGCGTCTGCCGCATCAAGCCGGCGGCCAGCAGCGATGTCACCTGCGTATGATAAAGGACACCGTCGAGATGCCGCGCCGAGGAGCGCAGGCCGAGCCAGGCCCCGAGCGAGGCCCGCAGGGACCAGTTGGAGCGCACGCCGGGCAGGCGTGTCCATGCTCCAGTCATGCCGTCGTAGGGCAGGTCCACATAGGTCGGCGCGATATCCGGGCGGGCCGTCAGCACCCGCTTTAAGTTCTGTGCGTGGGTTGTATGGCCCAGCGAGTATTCCAGTGCAAAGCCGAGTTTCATCATTCGTTTTTAGAGTTCCTCACCGGCGGCTGTCACCCGGCCCAGAAGAGCGGTGTAGATCAGATGCCCGATAATCAAATGCGCGTCTTCGACCATCTGCATATTGTGCTTGGGCACGACAATTGTGTGCTGGGCGACTTGCGCCAGCCGTCCGCCGTCGAAGCCGCTCCAGCCGAGCGAAACCGCGCCGATGTCATGCGCCGCTTCGACGGCGGCCAGGATATTCGGCGAGCTGCCGCTGCCGCTGATCGCCACCAGCAGGTCACCGGGCCGCAGCCACGTCCGCACCTGCCCCGCGAACACTTGCGCATACGCAGTGTCGTTGCTCCAGGCGGTTAGGAGCGGCACGGAGTCTCCCAGCGACAGGCATTCCCAGGGCCGTCCGCCGTGCAGAAACATATTCTTCTGGAAATCGGCGGGCAGGTGGCTGGCGGTCGCCGCCGAGCCGCCGTTGCCGCAAAACACCACGCGACGGCTCTGCGTGTAATTGTCCCAGAACAGCTCGATGGCGGCGGAAATATCGTCTTCCGGCAGCGCCGAGAGCAGCGCCGCCATTTCGGTCAGGTAATCATGCGTCCGTTGAGTTGAAATTGTCATGGCACGGCTAGTATACTTGATTACGGCTCAATCTGTGACGATCAGCGCACGAAATCGGCACGACGGCTCCGGGGCGGAAGAAAAAGCCCGGATTTTCAGTCCGGGCTTTTTTTTCGGCGTTTTTTAGTTCAGGGAAGTGCGGGAAAGGAATTCAGCACCTCGAAACCCATATTGTCCCAGTGCCGCTCGTCGGAAAACGGGCGGTAGTTAGACCAGTAGCATTCTTCAGGCTTCTCGTTGACCAGCTCGGGCCGGTCATTGCCGGTGTGATAAAGCTGATGCACGAAGTACACCTGGCACTGATCGAATGGCAGCCCGACTCCGCTTGGGAACGCCGCGTCTTTGACGACTCGGCCCGACTCCATGATGACCGCGCGGTTTTTTGACAGGTACAAGTCGAATGTGTGCCGCTTGTCCAAATCCCCCGCCGTGCCGTTCCACGGCACGTCGCACCACGGCCCGGAGCGAGCGCAGATGCCGAAGCTGTCTGGGCCGACTCCGTTGTCCTGATGCGTCAGATACACGGCATCGGATTTGGCGTCCGGCTGAATGCCGGGGAAGACGGCCAGCGAGTGAACCTGGTCACGGACCTCCCAGCGGAACAAGCGTCCGCTGGCGGTCGGCTTGCGACCGTCGAAGTCAGCGAATTTGCCGGGGTCAGTCAGCGTGTCGCCCGCCGCGCCGATAAGCACGTCGCACCAGCGGCGGCCTTCCATGTGTGCATCCACCTCAAAGGTGACATGGAGCACTTTGCCGCCGGAGATGTCGGCGGTTGCCTTCGGCATCATCACGAGGGAGGCATTATTGTTGTGCATGACTGGGGTGACATGCGCCGTGCCGCCGTCATACAGCGTTTCCATGAAATGGCTGCCCATAAAGAACACGCGGGTGTTTTCCAGGTCGCCGTCGTAGTTGCGGATTACCCATTTATCGTTACCCTGCTCCGAGTAGGTGCTGGGATACCCGTAGATGTTGCCGCTTTCGCCGGGGATCGGCGCGGGGCACGGCAGGGCGACCAGCGACTTCTCCACGCGGAAAGTGTCAAAGAACGCCTGCTCTCCGGTCAGCGCAAACGGCGTGCAGGACACCGGGGTCGGCGCGGACACCGCCAGCACGTTCGGCACGTTCGACGGGTCACCCTGCCCGTTGATCGCCGAGTGCATCCCGTCCATCTGCATCGCGCCCGGTCCGGCCATGCCATCCATCGTCTGGAACGGTCCCAGCTTGTCCACAGCCTCGACCACTAGGGTCGCCCCGGCGGGGTTCAGGCCGTTCATTTCGACGCTGAGACTGCCGCCGCTGTACTTGACGGTATTCGGCTTCAGCACATCGTAGACACGGTAGTCCACCGCGCCGGGCACGGCGGCGAACGCAATGGTCGCGCCGTCGTCGTTGGGAATGACATCGGTCACTGTGACCGTGCCTTTGAGGGCGGAGGACAGGCCGGACAGCGCGGTCGCTGTCACTGGAGTGCTTGCGGCGCTCTCGAAGCTGCGGGTCCAGACGACGTTGTTTCCACTGACACGGTAGGTATGGGTTTCGCCGGACTTGACATCGGTATCAAACGAGCTAAGTCCCCAGACACCGGCAGTCAGCGGCTGCCCGTCCCGGTAGACAGTATACGTGAAGTCGGCACCGGCACCGCGCCAGGTCAGACGGACGCGCGGCCTGCCGGCGTTCCACTCCGGGGTCGCCGTGAGGTTCAGCGGCGTGACGGGCGCGTCCGGACTCCAAACCGGCGACTGCGTCGGGTCCAGCCCGCCCTGCGCTTCGGCGACTGCCGACGGCAGGCTTTCCATACCCATGGGGTCCACGGCGGTGACCGTGTAAGTCATACCGGTCCACCAGGCGGCGGTTGGGACGGTATAGGTCGTGCCCGAGACGTTCTTTCCAATCAGTGTGCTGTACTGGTAGACATTATACGACGCCGCGCCGGGCACCGGCGACCAGGTGAGGGTGTCGGTAGGCGCTCCGGTCCAGATTCCGGCAACAGCCAGATTGACCGGGGCGGTGAGCATCTCCGCACCGGCGGGGGGAAACGGCGCGGTGGCCGAAACGGACGCCGAGGCGGCGCTTTCGCCGCCGGGGCCGGACGCCGTGACGGTGTAAGTGTAGGTGTGTCCGCTCACGACGCTCATGTCGGTCCAGTCCGGGCCGGCCGGGCTGCCGACTTTGACGCCGTCTCGGTAGACGGTATAGACGGAAGCGCCGGAGACGGCCTGCCAGTGCAGGGCGGCATCCGCCATCGCCATGCCGCCGCATTCGGTGCAGTTCGGCTCCCATTCGCCTTCAGCGGTCAGGCCCATCGGGGCGGCAGGCGGCGCGGGTGGCAGGGTGCCGGTGGGGCCGACAGCGGCGCGGTCCACATAGAACGACGGCAGCGTGCCGCCGGTCGCATTCTGGATCCAGAAACCATCGAGGTCAGACACCGAGCCGACCCGCAGCTTCGCGAGTGGAATCTGGTAGCGCTGCCAAGTGTTGGCCCGCAGCATCGGCAGTGGGTACGCGGCCTGCGGAACACCGTTTCGGAGGGCTTTGACTACCAGGCGCTGTCCGCCGACTGTGCCGCCGTGAATGCTGAAGCTGAACATAAGCGACGGCGTCGTCTGCATCGGCGCGTGGTGCAGGTAGACCGCCGACCAGGCGGCGGCATCCACTTTCAGTGCGCCAGACGAAAGAGCCGCCGGCGGGTTGCTGCGGCTCATGTCGGCCCAGCCCCAGAACTGCCAGTTATTTTGGAGTGCTCCGGCGTAGATGGTCTGCGCGGCGGAGGCGATGCCGAGCATGGGCGCTTGAACCGGCACTGCGGTTTTGGTGACCACCGGCGAAGACGCGGCGGTGGATGTGTGAGCGGCAAAGGCGCAGGAAAGCGCGGCAAGAACGGAGAGGATCGGCAATTTCATAGTTATTCTCTCTGTTGATTATATGAGCAGCGCTGGGCGCTGACAAGTTCGTGGCTATGTCGAGACGTTGTTGAGCCTCACAAACGGTTTGTGGGCACTATCATTTTCGGAAAGCTCGAAGGCAGGATAACTGTTAAAAACGCAGGACTTTGAGCGGTGTCCTTATCAAAGACACGACGGGAAAGCCGCAGCCGGCGATGGGCCGGGTGAAGTGGAGGAAAGGCAGTGGTTTTGTTCGGCAAATTGCTGAGTGGTTTCTAAAATTAAGTGGGATTTTTTATGGGGAGCTTGGGCGGCGGTGTGTCAACGGCAGGACAATCAAAGGAAGAGCATGACCTAGGAGTAGTCTGGGCCACACTTATTTGTGTCATGCAGCATACATTTTGCGCTTGATCCGAGTCTATTATACAAAGCGCAATTTTTCGCGTCAAGCAAAGAAGGCGTTCGGATATGGGAAAAATTGGGGGAGCTAGACCAAAGAAAGAGGCGCGTCAGCCGCCGCTTCTTCAAACTGTGCGGCTTCAAACTGTGCGGCATAAAGGGCGGCATAAGCGCCATTGGCCGCTAAAAGATCGGCGTGGGTGCCGCGCTCGACAATCCGGCCCTTCTCCAGCACCAAAATCAGGTCGGCAGCGAGAATCGTGGAGAGGCGATGGGCGATGGCAAAGGTTGTCCGCCCGGCCATCAGCGGCACCAGAGCGGATTGGATCAGCCGCTCGGACTGAGTATCCAGCGCCGAGGTCGCTTCGTCGAGAATGAGAATGCGGGGATTCTTCAAAATAGCACGGGCGATGGCGACCCGCTGCTTTTCGCCGCCGGAAAGCTTGTAGCCGCGCTCGCCGACCACGGTGTCGTAGCCCGCCGGGAGCGACGCGATATGGTCGTGGATGGCGGCGGCGCGGGCGGCAGCGATCAGCTCGGCGTCGGAGGCGTCCGGGTTGCCGTAGCGCAGGTTTGCTTTCAGGGTGTCATGGACGAGATACGTTTCCTGGGTGACGACCCCGATGGCCTGCCCGAGCGATTCAAGCTTGATCTGCTTGACGTTCAGCCCGTCAATCAGAACCCGCCCGGCGTCGGCGTCGTACAGCCTGGGAATCAGCGAGGTCAGGGTCGTCTTGCCCGAGCCGCTGTGTCCGACCAAAGCAATTAATTGGCCCGGCTCGGCCTCGAACGTGATGGTGTCCAGGGTCGGCGCAGTTTGGGCCTCGTCGTAGCGGAACGTGACGGCGTCAAACGCCACGGAGCCGCGCATCTGTGCGGGTGATAGGGCGACGGCATCAGGGGCATCCACGATCTCTTGTTTCAGGTCCAGATACTCGAAGATGCGGTCGAAGAGTGCGAGGGCGCTGGTGACATCCACCTGGACGCTGAGGAGGCCTGTGAGCGGAAAGAACAGCCGGGCTTGCAGCACGGTGAAGGCCACAATCGTGCCGAGCGACAAATGGGTATCACGGTGCGTGACCACGAGATTGGCCGCCAGCCAGTAGACCAGCACCGGGGTCACTGAGAACGATACGCCGATCAGGTTGAAGAAAACTCGGAAGACCATGGCCTGCTTGGTCTGGGCATCGGTCAGGGCCTCGTTCTCGCCGGCGAACTTCGCCCGTGACAGGCTCGCCCGCCCGCTGGTCTTGGCGAGCAGCACCCCGGACACCGACAGCGTCTCTTGCATCGTCGCGTTCATGTCGGCCAGCCGAGTCTGAACCTCGGTGCGGATGCCCTGCCCCCATTCCCCCACCCATTTGCCGACCCAGGCGAACAGCGGCAGAATGCCCACCGACAGCAGGGTCAGCCGCCAGTCTAAATAGATCATCGCCACGAGAGTGGACAGTACAATGGTCGTGTTCGACAGCACCGTCGCGGCGGTATCGGACAGCACCGACTGGACCCCACCGACATCGTTCGCCAGCCGGGACTGGATCTCGCCGGTGCGGGTGTCCGCAAAGAACCGCAGCGCCATGCCCTGCAAGTGGGCGTACAGCCGGTTCCGCAGGTCGCGCATGATGCGCTGCCCGACCAGAACGCTCAGGTAGCCGTAGTAGAGGGTCAGCGCCGTAGACACCAGGGTCGCCGCCAGGGTCAGGGCGGTATCACGGGTGACCAGCGTCATGTCCCGCCCCAAAAGCCCTTTGTTGATGATCACCTGCAAGAAAAACGGCGGCAGCAGCCCAAGCGCCGCCGCGCTGAGCACCGTGACGGCAATTCCAGCGACCTGCTTATGGTAGGGCTGGAACGTGCTCATCACCCGCCGCAGCGTATCCGGCTTGATCGGCTTCTTTTCATCTTTCCCGTCCTTTTCCTTGCCCGCCCCGTTTCGCCCTGCTCCCCCACCCCGCATGGATACTGCCAAACCCCGTGTTCCTCTCCGTCTGTGCCTTCTTTGATTGTACCTTTTTGCGCCGCATGAGACGCCTTGCAAATACTTTTGTTAAGAAAAGTTTAGATCTCGTAAATACGCTTGACTTTTCGTGTAAAATGCCATATAATAGCCTTGTTACCGAGCAAGCAAAGACGCCCTTCGTAGCCGCTCGCCGTAAGGCGAAACCGACGCCCCAATTCTCGCGCCTGTTTGGCTATCGTATCTGGGAGAGTGCTCTATGTCTGTCTTGATGCCTTTGCTTCGCTGCCTTGCGGTTGCCGCGTTAATTTCAGTGGCCGGATGTCACTCCAAACCGGCGGCGATTGGTACTGCCCCCTCTCCCCCGTAACTGCTTTCACGGTCCAGCAGGACTCGGTTTATAAAAAAGCCGTGGAGCAGTTTAGCAGCCGTGACTTCTCAGCGGCGCTTGCAAGCATCAACGCGCTTTTAGGCAAGCCGCAATATGCCCGCAGTTCTGCGGACCGCGCTTTTCTGCTGCATCAGCAGGCCATCTGCCGCCATGCGATAGACCCGCGTGTCACCATTGATGACCCTCCGGCCTCTTCCCCCGCAAACCTTCCTGCCCATGCCCCGCTGAGTGCCGCTCAGGCCGACTGCGGGCCGCGTGCCCTGCTGCTGCTTTGTCCGCAATTCGGCGTCCATACCAGCCTGGATACGTTGCGGCAGAAGGCGGGGACGACGCCTAAAGGCACGACGATGGCGGGGCTGAGCCGAGCGGCATCAGCAGTGGGATTGTTGGCCAAAGGCATTCAAGTGGACCGGCCGGCCCTCGCGCAAGTACAGCTTCCGGCTGTCGCCTGGTATGACAGCAACCATTATGTGGATTTGCTGTCCGTGTCGGACGGGCAAGCCGTCATCCGTGATCCCAACAAATCCCGAGAGGAGACAATCTCGACGAACGAGTTTCTAGGCCGCACCAGCGGCATTCTGCTGACCCTTTCGCGGCAGCAGACAAAAAGCTAGATAGCAAAAAAAACCGCCCGTTCCTTGCAAACTCTTGGCGGAGACAAGGAACAGGCGGCCCGATCCCACTCCTGGGAAGGAGAAGGTTACAGGTATTGTACCCTTCTTTCTTCTCGGGGTCAACTCTGAGAAAGAAGAACACCTGTGAACACTCGCAAACTCATCGTGCCGCTGCGCCTCATGTCTTTTGTGACGACGCTTTGCTTTACCTGGTCTTTGATCCTGGCCTCCACGGTTCACGCGGCGGTTGACCGCCCGCCGCTGCCACGCGGGTCTATGCGCCTGCTTTCGATGAAAGAAATGTCAAACATCTTGGGAGCCGTTATTATCAAAGGTGACGGCGGTGGGAATACCGGCGGCGGGGGTAGTAGTACATTCACTAATCCTGCCGCGACTCCAGGCGCGTCCTACCCCTGGATCGGTTCCGTGGGCGGCGTCTCGACCTACACCGGCAACAAGACAACCACAATTCCCATTGTGTCTTGGACGCGACGAGGCGGACTGCCAGTGTCTTTAACGCTGACCCACAACAGCCAAAGCAGCCGTACCGGTGAACTTGGCTCCAAGTGGCTGCACAGCTACGACTCTGCCCTCAAGGTTGACGCCAGCGGAAATGCGACAGTCTACTGGGGCAATGGAAGCGTTTGCACCTTCATGAAAAACGTGAATGGAACTTACACAGCCCCGGCTGGCATCCATGATGTACTGTACGGATACAATACAGGCAATCAAAATGTGTATGTTCTAACCGCAAAAAATCAAACAGTGTTCAGGTTCTCGCCGGGTGTTGGTACAGGCTATTTCCAGTTAGCTTACGTCGTTGATGAAAATGGAAACTATCTCAATCTTAACTATGTATCAGGGACGAACCTCGTTCAGGCCATCACTGATTCAACGGGGCGTCAGATATACCTTGAATACACCAGCAACCGACTGACATCAGTGTTTGATCCGCTCAACCGGCACTGGACAATAAGCTACGACAGTAGCGGAAACTTGGCACACATCTCTTGGCCGGTTTATAATGGTGGAACATACACTGTCAACCTCGGCTATGACGGCAACCACAATGTCGCGAGCCTCCAGGACTTGCGCGGCTACACTTCTACCTTTTCTTACAACGCTGACAACACGCTTGCTTGGGAGAAGGATGCCATCGGGAACCAGACCAGCTTCAGTTATGGCACAAATACGACGACCGCGACTGATCCCAATGGCCATACGGCTACGCACACTTATAACGCCGCTGGACAGCTTGCCGCAACGACTGATGCGCTGAATTACAGCGAATACTACACCTACGACACAGCCAATAACATGACACGGAAGCAGGATCGGCGCGGCTACTACTGGTACGCCAGCTACGACGGTATGGGCAACCTGCTGACCAGCACCCCGCCTGGCAACAGCGCGTCTACGATGACCTATAACGTCCACAACCGGATGCTCACCGCGCAGGCACCCTCCGGGCGGAGCATCGCGGTGACCTATGATGCCTACGACAATCCGACACAGGTACAGCAGAAGAACGCCTCTGGAACTGTCCTGGCAACGACCAAGCTCACCATCGGCGCGTATGGCCTCGTTTCGGACAAATACGATCCCAACAGTCACCATACGGCCTACACCTACGACGCCAACGGCTACCTCGCTTCCACCACCACGCCCCTCGGCAGCGTAACCCGGTGGACCTATGACGCCCTCGGCTTCCAAACCAGCCGCATTGACGCTATGGGCCGCACCACCACCTATACCCCCGACCCCTGGGAGCGCCTTGTCACCACGACTTACCCCGACAACTCGACCAACCGCTACGTCCTCGACGCTAACAGCAACCTCGTCTCCTTCGCCAACTCTGCCGCGTCGTTCACCCGCGCCTACGACGCCGATAACCGCCTGCTTACCGAAGCCTTCAGCGGCATCCGCCACTACAGCCACTCCTACGACGCCGCCGGGCAAAAAGGGCTGCTGTCCTCCGTCACCGACTACGACGGGCGCGTCATCTCCTACACCTACACCGCCCGCAACGAGCTGGCCTCCGTCGGCGACAGCGCCGGCACCACGTCCTATACCTACGACCAGAACGGCAACCAGAGCCACCTGTACAACCCCAACGGCACCCGCACCGACCAGTACTATAACCCGGACAGCACGCTGCACAACTACTACAACTGGAACGGCGGCAGTGTCGTGTTCTCGTCCTACGGCTACGCCTACAACGCCGACCACCAGATCACGGGCATTAACGAAGGCACCAGCACCAATACCGACACGATGCCCGGCCCGACCCAAAGTACCTACGTCTACGACGGGCAGGGGCATTTGACCAGCGAGAGCCGCACCGGCAGCAGCCCCTACAGCACCAGCTACACCGTGGACGGGGCGGGCAACCGAACACTTTACTACGATGGCAATTCCAGCCCGTTCACGTATGACGCCGATGATGAGGTCAAGACCATCGCCGGCAGCACCTATGGGTTCGGGTACAATGCCAACGGCGACCGCACCTCGGAGACCATCGGCGGGCAGGTGACGACGTTTGGGTATGACTTCGACGACCAGCTTGTGAGCCTGACCAAGCCGGGCACGACGGAAGCCTTCGGTTACGACGCGATTGGTCGTCAGGTGAACAAGAGCGTGAACGGAGTGCAGACGGGCTACTACTTCGACGGCGAGCAGATATTGGAGGAGAAGACGGGGAGCGGGACGCTCTTGGCGCAGTACGTGTGGGGCAACGGGCTAGTGCGTTGCAACGGGGAGTACCCACTCTCCGACGGGCGCGGCAACGTGCGCCAGAGCACGAACAGCAGCCAGAGCATCACGAGCGCCAATGCGCCGACGGCGTTTGGGATCGGGTCGGTGACGGGGGGCACGGCGAGTGCGTACTCGTATGGAGCGGGCAGCGGGTACCGTCAGGACGGGGTTGCGCCTGCGGGTCTGCCGGGTTCGTATTCGCTCCAAAAAGTGGGGGCGCGGTACTACGACCCGGCGGTAGGCGGGTTCTTGACGCGGGACACGGACTTGTCTCAGTCGCCCTATGCCTACTGCGATGGCGACCCCGTCAACTGTACCGACCCCAGCGGGCACAGTGCTAAAGAGGTTATATGGACCTCTATCGGTTTGGCACTTGGTTTGGTTTTAGGGACAATGCTACTCGCATTTTTGGCACCAGAAGTTGCGATAGGAACGGGGATTTACGCGGCAATCGGTTTGGGGATTGAAGCCTATGGTGCTGCGAGTATCATAGTACCTGGCCTTGTTAGTATAGGCAGTGGTGCGTTTGAAGGTTTGGCCGCAGCGGCTAGTGATGAAGCCGAATCAAAAACCAGACCTAAGAAGGGCATCGGGTGGCAAGGCGACAAGCAAACGAGCGTATCAACTTATCAAGATTATAACAATGGCAAAAAGGAAGGTCAGCCATACACCGGACAACCACATTACCCTGTGGGACCAACGCCTAAATAGTCCGACTGAACAAAGTGCCTCCCCTAGCTTTTGCAGCTAGGGGAGGCACTTGCGACGCAAGTAAGTAGGCATTCAGAAGTGATAGAGACAAATAACAAAAATAGTGAGAGCGATCCAAAAGACGACAGTATTTGGCCCCCTACTCCCACTTCATCACCTCCGCTACCCCCAAAGCCGCTGGGGTTGTTTCGTCCCATGGCGGACATTCCTTTTTGGGTGGTGCCGCTTGTAGCTTTCGGTGACATTTCCGCGTTTACGGGCCTTTATTTTTTGAGACATCACTTTAATCATCATCCGATTGCTTGGGTTGATGCCTTCATTTTAGGACCCGTTTCGGGATTGATGCCTTTTGGTGTTTTTCTATGGGGTTGGCTGAAAGCTAGAAAGCGGCGTCGGGACAAACCTGATGAGTAAGCCGCTTGCGGACGTACGCGGCAACATCCGCCGGGCAACGAGCGGCCTCTGATGTGCACTTACAGATGCGCCTTGACCCAGCTTTCGATGGCGGCGGCGGGGCGAGCGCCGGACGTTCGGGCGGCTTCCTTGCCGTGCGTGAAGACGGCCATGGTTGGGATGGAGCGGATGCCGAACTGTGCGCCGAGGCCCGGCAAGCTCTCGGTGTTGATCTTGACCACCAGCCATGCCCCAGCATGGGACGCCGCCAGTTTTTCGAGTTCCGGCGCAACCTGACGGCACGGGCCGCACCAGGGTGCCCAGAAGTCCACCACGACCGGCAGGGGCGCGGCGGCAATCAAGGCCGAGAAGATGGCGTCGCTCGGGATGTCCAGCGGCGTCGTGACTGGGGGCAGGGCGGATTGACACGCCCCGCAGGTGCCGGTCTCGGGCAGGCGGGCATAGGGGACGCGGTTGCGGCGCTCGCAGTGAGCGCAGGTCAGCACGACACCTTTGTCGTCGAGGGTGGGCTTGGTCATAATTTGGTCTCTTTCCCATTGGTCTCGGCCCAGTAGCGGGCGGCGGTCTCGGTGTGGGTCGAAAATGCCAGCTCGGTCGGGCCGCGCATGAGGGCCGCTTCGGAGGTCTCGGCGGAGGCCCGGAACGTGGTCAGTGTTTCCGGCGGCAGGGACGCGGCCAGGCCGAAGACCAGCAGTGTCCCATCCGGGGCGCTCCGGGTATCGAACAGCGTGATGCCGGCGGGGTCCACCGTGAACCCGGTCTCCTCGAACACTTCCCGCGCCCCCGCCTCCTGCCAGCTTTCGCCGACCTCGATAAAGCCGCCCGGCAGTCCCCAGCGTCCCGCCGCCGGCTCCTTTATCCGGCGCACGAGCAGCAGGCCGTCGCCCATGGGCAGCAGCACAACCGACACCGGCAGCGGGTTTCGGTACGTCGTGTACCGACAGTGAATGCACCTGTGGGGCCAGGGGGCGTTGGTCGGAAACGCAGTGCCGCAGTACGAGCAGTGGGAGTCTTTTTGGTAATCGGGCATAGCTGTCTATTGCCGGAAGCCGTGCCGACGAAACCTAGAGGCTGTGTAGTAGGTATCCCTGCCCTGAACGGCAGGGCTTTGAAGTGCAACCTCCCGCCTTCGCGGGCGAAGAAGTAACTCACGGGCGCTCACTTCGTCAGTCTTTTCTGCCCGCGAAGGCGGGGAATTGCCCTTCAAAGCACGGGGGTTCAGCCCCGTGGGGCAGTTTCCAGACAGTCTCTCAATGCTGGCAGTCACCAGACGCGCTTGGCCCAGCTCACGACGGCGTCGGCGACCGAGTGGGCCAGGCCGCCGAGCACCAGGCCGACCAGGGCGCACATCGCCCACGACGGGTGCGCGTGGGTCCAGTCGGTGGTCAGGCCCCAGAAGCCGCCGAGGACGGCATCGCGGTCTACGGGCACCCCAGCACGCTCCAGCAGCCACAGGCCGCCGCGCAGCACGGCCCAGAGCATGACTAAAAAGTAGGCGACACGGAAGAGCGGGCCAAAGCCGATGCCGTGCGAGACCCATGACCGGTGCGGCACGCACCTTTGGTACGGCCACCAGAGCCAGCGGAAAATGCCCCAGCGCTTGTAGCACAGCGAGTACGTGTCCAGGTCGTCGGACAGCCAGAATCCGGAGAACAGATACGCCGCCAGGCCAATCGTGAACCCTGCGATGTCCCGCGTCGCCGACTCCCACCACCACAGCGGCACCGAGGCCATCGCCGTCGCCACCGTGATTTTATCGTGCGTTTTGCCGCTCGGCACGGGTTAGCGCCCAAACTTTCTGTCTAAGTCCCCGTTCGGCAGCTCAATGATGATCGGGCGGCCATGCGGGCAGGTGTACGGGTTTTCGGACTTCAGCAGGTCGGCGACAAGCGCGTTCATCTCGTCGAACGAGAGCGGGTCGCCGGCTTTGACCGCCATCTTGCAGGACGCTGTAATTAAGACTTCCTCAGCGGGCTGCAGCAGCCGCCGCGAGACGGTCTTTTCGACCAGCTCATCCACGATCTCCCGCAGGACTTGCTCAGGGCCGCCCGACGCTTTGAGGTGCTTTTGCGCGACCGAAGCCGGCACTGAGCGGACCACGAACGAGTCGCCGCCGAACGGCTCCAGGTCAAAGCCCGCCCGCCGCAGGTCATCCAATCGCTTTTCGATGACCAGCGTCTCCCGGCGGCTGAGTTCGAGCGTAAACGGCAGCATCAGCCGCTGGGTCGGTACCCCTCCGCCCGCGCCTTCCGCCCCCGCCAGAAGCTGCTCGTACAAAACACGCTCATGGGCGATGTGCTGGTCAATCAGCACCAGCGCATCGTCGGTCTGAGCCAGAATATACATATTGCGCGTCTGCGCCAGCACCCGCAGGGAGTCCAGCTTGCGGTAGTCTGCACCGGTCGCAGAGTCCCCCCCCGCCCCCAATTCTGGGGGTGCAGCAGGGATGGTGGCAGGAGCGGGGGGGCTATAGCCGCCCTCGAACGGGTCATCGTCGAAGCCGTTTTGGGCGCGGTCTTTGTAGGCGTCCCGGAACGCCGTCATATCGCGCGGCTCCTGCCGCGTATTTCCCGCCGGACGCCCCGGCACCGACAGCAGCGACGGATGCTCCGGCTCACGAGCAGTCGGCAGAGCCGTAGGCGGAGCCATCTTCTGCGTTAGGGTCGGCACCAGGCCGCCGGCCATCAGCGCTTCCTGCACGGCCTTGTAGACCGCCGAGTACACGTCGCCCTCGCTCGTGAACCGCACCTCGGTCTTGGTCGGCGAGACGTTCACATCTACCTGCGATGGGCTGATGTCAATCATCACCACCGCCGCCGGGTAGCGCGAACCGTGCAGCGTTTGGACCGCTTTGTACGCTTCGTCGAGCGCCCGCGTCACGGCTTTGTTTCGCACGAAGCGCTTATTCACAAACGTATGCTGGGACGACCGACTCGATTTCAGCGCGGCAGGCGTTCCGATATAGCCCGTGACACGCAGGCCCGACGCTTCGTAGTTCAATGGGACTAGGTGCCGTGCGGTCTCGCGCCCGAAAACATGGACGCAGGCGTCCATCGCCGCGCCGCTTCCGCCTGACGCAAACACTTCCCCACCGCCGTGGAGCAGCCGAAACGCCACATCAGGCCGGGCCAGCGCCAGCCGCTGCATCAGCTCGACAATGTGGTTCAGCTCCGTAGACGACGACTTCAAAAACTTCAGCCGGGCCGGGACATTGTAGAAGAGGTTCTCGACCGTAATACTCGTCCCCGAACGCGCCCCCACTTCGGAGACTTCCTCCAAAATCCCGCCCGCGCATTTGATATGCACCCCGGCAGCCTCGTCATCGCCGCTCGCTTTCGTCGTGACACTCATCTGCGAGACCGACGCGATGGACGGCAGCGCTTCGCCCCGGAACCCCATGGTCGTGATCTGAAACAAGTCGTCCGCCGACCGTATCTTGGACGTCGCATGACGCTGAAGCGAGAGCACCGCGTCCTCCCGGCTCATCCCACTGCCGTCATCGGTCACCCGAATTAAGTATTTGCCGCCCTCGTCCAGCTCCACCAAAATCTGCCGCGCCCCGGCATCCAGCGCATTTTCCACCAGCTCTTTGACGGCGGCGGCAGGCCGTTCCACCACCTCGCCCGCCGCGATCTGGTTTGCCGTATTCTCATCTAAAACCTGGACTATTGCCATCTCTCACTACACCTTTTTCACAGTACACTTAACGAATAAACAAAATCGGGCAGAGGCCCAGCGGGACAATCCTGTCCATCTCGTGATGAGCCGCAGCGACCAGTATTCCACCGGCCCGGATTGCCAGAGCCAGTGCAAAACAGTCCGCCAGCGACACCTTGCCGGGGCTGACTTTGAGTTGACCAATCAGTTTCCAGAAAGACTCGTTCATGTCTTCGCGGATTTCAACACCTGCGGCAAAAGTCTTGTGGACAGCTTCATCCCCCGCGCTTGCGCCGCCATCGCGCAGTGCATCATAATAGACTTCGCAAAGGTTGACCGCGTGCATAAGGCACCGATTGTTTGGGTCCACCAACTGCGCTGCCACGACCTCTTGGCCTGCTTCCCCGTGCAGCAGAGCCGAAATCGCGTTTGCATCCACGACTTGAATGTTCATTTGCGCTCACGTCACTCTTCCCACGCAACTTCTTCCGCATGATCTTCAGCAATATGGCTCGGCCCAAGATGCGCCATGCTGCCCATCAGCGCATAGATCCGCACCCTGCGCTCTTCGGGGGTTTCCTGCCCCTGTGGCTGAACCAGCTTTTCCTGCACCATCTCTGTCACAATCTGCTCCGGCGTCGTTCCCTGCCGCAGCGCCGCCGCCATCAATGCTTTCTCGACTTCCGGGCTAAGTGTCAGTGTCATTGTCTAGTTTCTCCTGAACGGCTTTTGCTTTCTTGTTGCTCGGGTCCCGCATCAATGCGACTTCGGATAACCGCCTGGCATCTGTTTTTTGATCCAAGTTCCAGAAGACTTCTGCCAGCAGAGCCGGCGCACGGACACCGTTGTTCAGCGCCGTGGCCGCCGCCAGCGGCACAATCGCTTTCTGCGGCCTGCCGAGCGCGATGAGGCATTCGCCTAGCAGTTCCAGCGACTTGAAGTGCGGCTGAATGTTGATGTCCTGCTGGAACAATGCTGCCGCCGCCTCAAAGCGTTCCACCGCCATTGCGGCGCGTGCTTGGGCGTAAAGATCACTATCGGGTGCTTCTTTCTCAGCGAACACTCTTACTTCCTGATGGCTGCTACATATGGTGCTTCGAGTTCCAGCACAGCCCTTACTGGACGCAGTTTGGCTTGACTTTCTGATGTCAACCGCAACAAAGGTTGACCATGAGTAGGATAATAAAATCCTCCCGCAAGCCTGTCGCTGCGCCATAGGCCCGACTTTTCTTGCCACTCGACCGGAATATGGGGTTGCTCTGCTGGACGGTGTACAATATGTATCTGATTTACCTTGAATGCGAGCGCATAATCCTTTGAACCAAAATGATGCGGTATTTCAATTGAAGCAGGAACCGGTGACCAGTTGTTAGAGCCAGGATACCTATAACTTGCCGCATCCGATTTCTCGCTGATTGGTTCGTCGTTCTGTTCTACATCGTCCTTATCAGATTTTCCGTTGGAACAAAACGCAAAGACCTTCCCCGGCATCGTTGTTGCAATGGCATTCGTCCAGCGAAGCAAAGACGCTTCAGGGTCAGTACGCCTACTGTCAAACGACCAAAGCGTCCAGCCGTTATTATTGATCTCTTCAGCCTTTCGCGCCAAAATTTGCTTCGGTGTTTCGCCGCCATGTGGCCCAAAGGGGTGCCAAAAGCCAATCGAAAATTGGCTCCAATCAAACTCAGTATTTATCGTTTTCATCAGTAAATCACTTTGTTCAGCGGGTACTCGACTAGGCCCTGTGCGCCGGCGCGGCGCAGCTCGGGCAGGATGTGGCGGACGGTCTTTTCGGGAATGATCGTCTCTAATGCCACCCAGCCGTCTTCGTCGAGCGGGGAGACGGTCGGTTTCCGCAGGGACGACAGCAGGGCGGTGACGGCGTCTAGGTTCTGTTTGGCGACGTTCATTTTGAGGCCGACCAAGCTGTCGGCGTCTAAAGCACCCTGCAAGAGAAGCTGGATGTTCTCCATCTTGGTGCGCTTCCAGTCGTCCTCCCAAGACGTGTGGTTGGCGATGAGGCGCGTGGTACTTTCGAGCAGCGTGTCTACGATCTTGAGGCCATGGGCGGCGAGGGTGCTGCCGGTTTCGGTGCCTTCGACGATGGCGTCTACCAAATCGGGAACTTTGACTTCCGTGGCGCCCCAGCTAAACTCGACTTGGGCGGTGACGCCGTGCTTTTCTAGGTAGCGCTTGGTGACGCTGACCAATTCCGTGGCGATGCGCTTGCCCTCTAAGTCTTTGGGGCCGGCAATCGGCGAGGCGTTCGGGACGGCCAGTACCCAGCGGTAGGGGCGGGACGTGGCTTTGGAATAAATTAGCTCGGCAACTTCGTAGACATCGGCCTCGGACTCGACCACGTTGTCGTGGCCGGTCAGGCCGACGTCCAAAACGCCCATCGCGACGTAGCGCGGGATTTCCTGAGCACGCAACAGGACCGGCTCCAAATCGTCGTCGTCTACGACCGGCTGGTAGGAGCGGGTGGAGACGCGGAAGTCCCAGCCGGCTTTCTTGAACAGGGCGAAGGTGGCGTCTTGCAGGCTGCCTTTGGGCAGACCAATCCGCAGTTTTTGGGTCAAAGTCGGGTTCCTCGATGAAGCGAAAATAGAATTTCAGTATAGCCAAATTCGTGCGGCAAGTCAACGTGTGCTATACTCTACACTATGAACACGACGTATGATGTCATTGTCTGCGGCGCAGGGCCTGCCGGGGCCTGCGCGGCGTATGAAGCGGCGGCGGCGGGGCTGAGGACGCTGCTGCTGGAAAAGAAGACCCTGCCGCGTTACAAGACCTGCGGCGGCGGGCTGCCGCTGTCGGTCGGAAGCGAGCTGCCCCACTTAGTCCCCGAAGCGTTTGTCGAAGCGACCGTGACCCACCTGCGGCATACATGGAACTTCGGCGATGCCCATGTCGCTGCGCTGAACCCGGACCCCGCCGAGAAGCCGATGAGCCTGTGGATGGTCCAGCGGTCAGTATTTGATCACGCCCTGACCCAGCGGGCGGCGGCGGCAGGGTGCGATGTCCGCGACGGCGCAAGCGTGAAGTCCGTGGAACCCGAGGGCGAAACACGGGTGCGGGTGGCGATGGCAGACGGGGAAGTCTACACGGCGGCGGCGGTAGTCGGGGCCGACGGCGCGAATGGGATGGTCGCCCGTGCGGCGGGCCTGCGGCGGGAGCGGACCCTGGCGATTGCCCTAGAAGCCGAAATCCCGCACGAGTGGGGGCGCGGGCACGAAACGCTGACGCCTGAGATCGGGCACTTGGAATATGCCGTCAAGCAGGGCTATGCCTGGGTGTTCCCCAAAGCCGGGCACCTGTCGGTCGGCGCGGGAATGTTCGGGCGGCGCACGGCCGAAGGACGCGGCGAGGCCAGCAAAGCCGCGCTGACCCGCTGGATTACCCGCTACTTGGACGCCCTCGGGGTGCCCGCCGACCCGGCGCAAATCGAGTTTCACGGGCACCCGCTGCCGATCTGGAACGGCGCGGAGCCGGTGGATGCCTGGAACGGGCGGGTGCTGCTGGCGGGGGACGCTGCCGGGCTGGTCAATCCACTGTTCGGCGACGGCATTTCGTATGCCTGCCGCTCGGGGGCACTGGCCGGCAAAACGCTGGCCGCCGGGCAGTCTGCTCATTGGACGGCGACGCTTGGCGCGGAGTTCGGCGCAAGCCATGATGCTGCGCTCACAGTCGCCAAATTCTTCTATCGGTTTCCTGGTGTTTGCTACCAAATGGGGGTCAAGCGCCCGAACGGCACACGCATTGCCGGGCGGCTCCTCAGCGGCGATTTGCGCTTCGACGCCATTTTAGACCGTCTGCCGTGGAAAAAGATGATGCCGGGCACTACGCCCGGCTGGTAAGGTAAAAAACTCTCTGTCAAAAGAAGGAATACCGGCAGGGGACGCCGAACACTGCGGGCGAGGATAGTTCTACAGTAAATACAGAGTAAATACTGAGGAACAAGAGAGGACACACACATGGCCTTCTGCGCTAAAAGTAAGAAGAATGGGACCGAGTACTATCTTTACAGTGTTTCCGCCGCCAACGGCAAAACACGCTTGTATCATTTCGCCAAGGACCCGAACAAGAGGGACGAGAAATCTCGTCCCGAAGAGACTCTGCCGGAAGGCTACGAGGTTTCCGAGAACTCCGGGACGGGCCTGCCGGTGCTCAAGAAAAAAGTCGCCGCCGAGTAAGCCGGCGACGGAGCACTCCTATCTGCCGCCGCGCCTTCTCTTTGGGGAGAAGCGCGGCGGCTTTTTGCTGCCGCCCACGCAGGGTCTATACGGCAAAATCCCGGCACTGGAAGTGCCGGTCTACTTTTGCGTGAAAGTCCCTGCGGGACTAAAGATTGGAAAATACCCGCGTTCTTTGTCTTGAACCGCTTCGGTTTTCATTCAACAGTAGACCGGCACTTCCAGTGCCGGTTCCTAATCTATGCCGGGCTTCATTATCTCTAGTTCAGCAGTTCATAGCGCGTATTGCGCTGGTGCGCTTCGTAGCCGGCGTCCGTAATCAAACGCTCGATTTCTTCCAGCGGTACGGTGAAAACGCAGCCGGCGGTGGAGACGACGTTCTCCTCCATCATGGTCGAGCCGAAGTCGTTGACGCCGTAGCGGAGCGAGAGCTGACCGATGCGCGGCCCCTGGGTCACCCACGAGGCTTGGATGTTCGGGAAGTTGTCGAGGAAGATGCGCGAGACGGCGATGGTCCGCATATAATCAAACGCCGAGGCGCGGGTGCCGCCTAGCTCCGTGCCGTCGGGCTGGTAGTTCCATGCGATAAATGCGGTGAACGCGGTCGGCGACAGCGCCAGCGACTCGTCCTGCAAATCGCGCAGCTTTTGAAGGTGCTCGACGCGGTCTTCGAGCGTGTCCACCGAGCCGTACATCATGGTCGCCGACGACCGCAGACCTACCTTGTGCGCGACCCGCATACAGTCCAGCCATTCGTCCGCCGTATCTTTGTACGGGGCAATCCACTGACGTACCCGGTCGGTCAGGACTTCCGCACCGCCGCCGGGGACCGAGTGCAGGCCGGCGGCTTTCAATCGCGTAAGGGTCTCTTCCATCGTCAGCTTGTTCAGCTTCTTGATGTAGATGATCTCGGCGGGCGACAGGGCATGGAGAATGACGTTCGGGAAACGCTCCATAATCGCCCGAAACAAGTCCTCGTACCAATCGATCTTCAGTTTCGGGTTCAGGCCGCCCTGCATCAAAATCTCAATGCCGCCGGCATCCACCATCTCCTGAATCTTCGCCATGATCGTCTCGCGCGGCAGCACATAGCCGCCCTCCGCGCCGGGAATTCGGTAAAAGTTGCAGAAGGAGCAGCGCACGTAGCAGACATTGGTATAGTTGATATTGCGCCCGACAATATAGGAAACAATGTTATCGGGGTGCTTCTGCTGCCGCGCAAAGTCCGCGAGCTGTCCTAACTCGACAATGTTGGTGTGGTTCAACAGCCGCAGGGCGTCATCGCCCGTGATCCGCACGCCTGCGTACACTTTGTCCGCGATATCGTCAATGCCGCCGGCCACGGCCGGCGCGGCCAAATCTTGTCCTAACTCTCGCTCTAAAATTGCCATTGTTTGCCTTCTTCCTAATTCGCCATCGCCAGCGGGATCGGCGCATGGGTCGGCGCGGCCTGCGGTGCGTCGTCATGCCGGACCGGGTCATCCAATTCGTCGTTTTGCGCCACTTCGTTGTAGAAACTATCGCGCTCGACGGGAACACGGCCCGCTTCGATAATCAAGTTCACGAGCTGAGGCCGGGTCAGCACCTGCTGCTTGTTGCCCTGCTCGCCGTCTTTATACGTAATCTCGTACTCGTGGATCGTGCCGTCGAGATCGTCCGCGCCGTACCACTGGGCTAATTGAGAGACCTGCGGCGTGTTCATAATCCAGAACGTCTTGATGTGCGCGAAATTGTCCAGCATCAGCCGCGAGATCGCGATGTTCCGCAGGTCGCCGTCACCGGTCGGATGCGGCAGGTGCGAGAGCTGGGTGCCTTCCGGGTGGAACGACAGCGGCGTGAACGTCACAAAATGGTTCGTTTCGTCCTGCAACTCGCGCATCTTGACCAGATGCTCGACCCGCTCGGGGATCGTCTCGATGTGCCCATAAAGCATCGTCGCATATTGCAACAGCCCAGCTTCGGCAGCGGCTTTGGAAATCTCCATCCACTGATCGCCATCTAATTTACGATCAAACAGGGCCATATGCACCCGGTCCGAGAGGATTTCGATCCCGCCGCCCGGCAGCGAATCGAGACCCGCCTCCCTCAGCTCGGCGAAGACTTCCGGCAGCGGCTTGTTCGCCTGCCGCTGGATTTCGGCGATCTCAACACACGTAAATGCCTTGATATGGACGCCGGGCCGGACCTGCTTGACGGCCCGCAGCAAATCCAAGTAATACTGGTAGGGCAGCTTTGGGTTGATGCCCGCGACCATGTGGACTTCTTTAATTGGAACATCGAGGTGCATTCTGAGCTTCGCCTGGACATCGGCAATGCTCATCGTGTACGGGTCCGGGCCGCCCTTCTGGGCGTAGAACGCGCAGAACTTGCAGCCCTTGTTGCAGACATTGGTGTAGTTGATATGCTGGTTGCGAACGTAAAACGTCTTGTCCCCGCTCAACCGCTCGCGCACGATGTTCGCCAGTGCGCCGACGGCGTTCAGGTCAGCCGCCCCATAGAGCTGCAAGCCGTCGCCTTCGGACAGCCGCTCCCCGCTCATTACCTTTTCGTAGATATTCGTCAGCCCGGCATTCGCCGCCGCGATCTCCGTCATTCGTCTGCTCATAAAGTTTCCATTCTAACAACCCGCCTCAGCGCTCTGAGCTGCGACATTGTGAATAAAGGCACAATGTATTTTACCACAAATCGTCAACTTATAAGCTAATCAAAGTGGTCTGTACAAACCAAGTCGAAAATGCTGTATCCCGCCTCATGCAAAGGACATGCAATGCGTAAGAGAAGCCTGCTGAAATCGGTAAAGCGGCCACAATTCTCCTGCAAAGCTGGGCCGACAAAGAACAAGATTTGGAGTTCAGTCGGCGAGAAAAATGTGCAATGTACATAAACGAGATCAGGCCAAGACAGTTGAACCGAAGCCTTGTTACCACATTTCAAGGCGTCATCAAATAAATTCTCAACAATACCTAACTCTGACAAAGGCTTCATGCTTTTGTTAAGGCCAGCATCGTTTACATCAGCGTACACCTCGTAGTGTATCTCATCATCTTCAAATTGCCAGCCTGCTGTTCGAAGCGTAGATAAAGTAGCCGATGGGTTTTGATTTTCGCAAAAGGTTATGTCAATGCTTGAAATCATGGTTGCATATTCAATCTTTAACTGGGTCATCGGTTGTCTTCATAAAGCACTCTGCCCTCCCGCAATGCGGTCGCGACGATGCGGCGCACGATTTTGGCCATCAATTTGTCGTTGACTTGGTCGGTCATATCGGTTCAATCATCACTTCACCGCCATCTACGACTCGGATTTTCAGCATACTGCCGTAGAGCAGCGACATTCCGACAAGCGCCCCACCCTCGGTTTCGTGGACATAGATAATGCGCCATTGTCCATGCCAAAGAACTTCGGCTCGGTAGACGGGAACCTGGACTTCGCTTCCATCTCCCAAGACGACTTGCGCCGTATGGGCACGCTGCAAGCCGAGACGAGAAATCGTGTCGGGCGACAGCGTGAGATATTCGGTGAAGCCCGTATCAAGAACCGATGAAAAGTTTTCTGGCGAGGGTACACTGCCGCGTACCTCCACGAAAATTATCGCTTCACGGTCGGGCGTCACTTGTCCTATGATCAAAATGAACCCTTATCTCCGGGCGGCGGTATACCGCCCGCCGATGCGTCCAACAGCACGGTAGCCAATCCGCAGGGCGTACAGCGGGGCGTCCGGGCGCTTGGCGAGAAGCTTCTCAGTCGGCTGAATGTAATCGGTTCCGATCTCGTAGTCGCCGGTTTCGATGTCTACGACAAGGTACTTACCAAAGTGCTTTGGCTCGACCAATGATTTGAGTGATTGATCGTAGAGCGCTTCGCCGCGCTGGGCGATCTCGGCGGGCGATAACTGGGTAGAAGTTGCCATGGGAATCTCCTAGTCTACCGGGTCTTCGTTTGCGCCTAAGCGGTGGATGTCCATGACATCGGTGAGGCGCTGGAGGCGGACGATCATGGCGGCGATATGGTCAGTGTCGGCAGCATCAAAGCTAATCTGCATGACGGCAGTGTGGTTCGGGTGGGACCGGGTGCGAATGGCCTGGATGAACGTCTTAGCTTCTGAAAACAGCTTGCCGATGTCTTCCAGAAGCCCCAAGCGGTCTACGAGTTCAATCTTGATGTCGGTGGAGTAGCGTTGTGTCGGGTCGCTCGGCTTCCAGTCAATCTCGATCACGCGCTCGGGTTCGGTCTGCAAGTAATGGGCGACATTGGCGCAACCGTGGCGGTGCAGGGCGATGCCCTTGCCGCGTGTCATGTAGCCCGAGACTTCGTCGCCGGGGACGGGCTGGCAGCACTTGGCCCGGACAATCGCGACATCTTCCAAATCGCCGCCGACTTGCAGCTTGCTTGTGTTGCCGGAGCGGCGGTCAAATGTCCGCGTGCCTTCGTCGTGCGGCGTTTCTTGAACAAGCGCCCGCATCCGGGTGACCACCGAGCCAATGGCGGCATCGCCGTAGCCGACCGCCGCCAGCAGGTCTTCCACGCCGGGGTGGTTCATCTGCTCCCCGATTTTGCCCAGCACCTCGGGAGCCATCAGGGCTTTGATGTCAAGGTGCAGACGTTCCAGCTCTTTTTGCAGCAGCTCGCGGCCTCGGGCGATGTTCGATGCGTAGCGCAGCTTGCGGAAGTAGGCTTTGATCTTGGTCCGGGCGTGGCTCGTCTTGGCCGATGCCAGCCAGTCCAGCGAGGGGTTGGCGTTCGGGCGGGTCAAAATCTCGACAATATCGCCGTTCTTGAAATGGTAGGTCAGGGGAACGATCTTGCCGTTGACTTTCGCCCCTGATAGGTGCTGGCCGAGCGCCGAGTGAATACGATAGGCGGCATCTACCGGGGTCGCGCCGAGGGGGAAGTCAAGCACGTCGCCTTTGGGCGTGAAGACGAATACTTGGTCGGTGAAGAGGTCGCCGACTACCGAGCGCAGGAACTCGCCGGGTTCTTTGGCGTCGTACTGCCAGTCGAAGAGCTGCTGACGCAGGAGAGTCAGCTTGCTGTCGAAGCGCTTGTCGGCGTTCGCGCCCTTGCTTTTGCCGCCCCCACCCTCTTTATACTGCCAGTGGGCGGCAATGCCAAAGTCGGCGGTGCGGTGCATCTCGGTGGTGCGAATTTGAATTTCGAGCGGCTCGCCGTTCGGCCCCTGGACTTTGGTGTGCAGGGACTGGTAGCCGTTGGACTTCGTTTTGGCAATGTAGTCATCGAAGCGCCCCGGCAGCGGCATCCAGACTTGATGGACAATGCCGAGCGCATGGTAGCAGTCGGCGACCGTGGGGACAATGACGCGCAGGGCAATCAAATCATAAATCTCGCCGAGATCCAGCGTCTGCTTCTGCATCTTGTTGTAGATGGAGTACAGGTGCTTGGGCCGGCCCTGGAACTCGGCGTGGATTCCCTCGTCGCCGAGCCGCGTTTTGAGCGCGTCAACCGCTTGTGCAATGTCCTTTTCCCGCTGCGCCCGCGTCTTATCGAGCTTCTGCTTCAGCTCGGTATAAGCTTCAGGGTTGGTGTATTTGAACGCCAGGTCTTCAAGCTGCCACTTGATCTGCCAGATACCCAAACGGTGAGCCAGTGGCGCGAAGATTTGCAGGGTCTCCTGTGCCACCTTCTTCTGCCGGTGCTCCGGCATCGCCCCGAGAGTCCGCATGTTATGGAGTCTATCAGCGAGTTTGATGACCATGACCCGCAAGTCTTTCGCCATCGCCAACAAAATCTTACGCAGGTTCGCTGCGCTTTTGGTGGTCTCGCCATGCCGCTTCTTGCGGGCAAGCGCCTCGGCGTCCGAGACCGTGGGTTCGGCAGGTGTGTCTATCCGTGCCCCCGGCTCGATCTCGTTTCGCGCCTCGAAGTCAGCGAGCTTCAGCTTGGTGACACCGTCAACCAAGTCGGCAATCTCATCACCAAACTCCGCGGCGATCTCGTCGCGGGAGACGCCGCAGTCTTCCACCACGTCATGCAGCAGGCCGGCGGCCAGCGTCGCGTCGTCCATCTCCAGCTCGGTGAGAATGATCGTCACCGCCACCGGATGCGTGATATACGGCTCCCCGGAGCGGCGGGCCTGCCCTTCGTGCTTTGTTTCGGCGTAGGCATAGGCCCGCCGCAGCAGCGCTTCGTCGGTCGCCGGATGGTACACTTTGGCCCGGCGCAAAATATCTTCGATTGGGGACTCTTCAGTTGACTTTTGATCAGGCATATTCGGGCGCGTCATCTTTCCATATTGGGATAACACTTTCGTCAAAAGCGCTGTTCCCCGCCCCTTCGCTTCGGCCCCCTTGCCCATTTCTGCGTTCATACCCGACCATCATGCTTTCTATTGTGCTTGTCTTTATATTGTGCATGATTTCGACGATTTTTGTATCCCCTCTTGTTCCGCCTGCCCGCTTATTCTTCCTCTTTTTCCGCAGACGCCTCTTTTTCCGACTCCTGCTTTTCCCGCTCCTCGCGCTCGGCTTCCGCCATGACCTGCTCGGGGGACATGATCTTGCCGCCGAAGCGCAGTTCCAGAAGGCGTGCATCGTCAAGCATTTTCTCGTTGAGGGTCAGAAAGGACGCCCCGGCGTGAATAGACGTGAGAAAATGGTGGAACGAGTCCCCGTAAGCGTCGTGGTAATGGGCGCAGAGCCGCGCGTACTCAGCCTCGTCGCGGACTTTCTTGCTGGAAATCGCCCACGACTTAATCTTCTCGCGCTCTTTATTGGCGGCGCTCTGAAGCTCCACCATCAGCCCTCGGTGCTTGCGCTCGAACTCCGCCTGCGTGATCTCCCCCGCGTCCATCTTATCGTTCAGCGCCTTCATCTTCTTGAACCACGGGTTATCATGCAGCGGATGCCCCACCGGCTCGTTGTCGTCATTCTGCTGGTTCATTTTGCTTCTCCGTTATGTCACCCGAACCGATGCAATCCTGCTAGTCCATTTTGCCAGCGTCGGCCTGCCCAATGCTTGGTACGCGCTTGTTAGAAGTCGGTAGGCTTCCTGGTTCTGCGCGGGGCTGCCAATCCACATATTTTTCCCTAGTTGTAACGCAGTTCCCGCATATTCTTCAGCCAAGCTTAGTTCCGCCTCTCGGATCAGCGGCGTGAGATCTTTTTCGTCGAGAATGAGTCCGAGTAGTTCATCCCCGCTGACACTCAGCGGGCGGAACGAGCTTGGCGGAACGATAATCCCCATGCCCTCGACCGTCTCAGCCGTCATGTCACGGTCACAATCCATATCCTCGTACTTTTCGAGGTACTCGTCGCCGGTCTCAGTTCGGTCTTTCAGCGCGTAGTCTGCGAGCCGTAGACGCACCATAGCATAAGCCTCTAAGTCGGCTTCGTATGCTGCTTTGTGCTGTTCCGTATCAGGGTCGGTCTCCATATTTTCCAGTGTACTGTCGTAGCCGCGTTCCAGAAGGAGCCGGAAAGCTGCAAAGAGAGAGTGTCCACCGACAGACAGCTCGAAGGCATCTCGGCTGTAGTAGCTGGCAATGCAGTAACTCGAATTATCCGGGTCGTCAAACCAGTACCCCCAATGCAGGCCGTCGTTGTCGCCCTCCCAAATCGTGACAAACTCCGGCGGGTCTTCGTAATACCGGCTGTCTAAATGCAGGCCGAGCGGGGACTTTGCATCGTCGCCACTCAATAACAGCTTGAACGGCCCGGTCAAACTTATCCCGATTGGATCCCAAAGCGTTTTTTTGTCAATGCCTTGCACAAAGTCCCAGAACGCAAAAAGCTCATCTGGAAAGTCAATTAGATACGTTTTTTTAAGCGCTGCTCTCACTTCAGACTGGTTCATGGGTAAAGTCGCTTCGTACTGCATTAAACTTGGCGCAAATCTACCAGACGCCCGGTGACGGTTGGTTTCTCTCCGAGCACGTTCCATGTAAGCGACGTTTCGCCGAGAAAGTGCCCGAACCAGCCCGCCTGCATGATGGGGACGCCGTTTACAACCTTTGGCTCGGGCAGCTTGTTGTGACTGTGGCCGCCGAGGATCACATCGAGTTCCGGGCAGGCGGCGGCTAATCGCTCGTCTTCGCGCAGGCCGATGTGGGTCAGCGCAATGAGAACGTCCGCGTTTGGACGAAGCGACGCGATCTGTGCGTGGGCGGCGGCGACCGGGTCATCAAAGACGAACGCGCTGACTAAGCGGGCGGTCATGCGCTCAGTCACCATTGGCACGGTCAGGCCGAAGACGGCGACGCGCAGGCCGCTGGGCAGGGTTGTCGTCCACGACGGCACGGTCGGCAGGGCCGCGCCGTGGTCGTCGCGCCAGCGCAGATTGGCGCAGAGCACCGGGAAGTCCGCTTTGCCGATCTTCAATCTCAAAAGTGCATCGGCGACATGGAATTCGCGGTTGCCGAGCGTCATCGCATCGTAGCCGGTTTCGGACATCAGCGTCAGGATCGGCTCGCCGCCGGGCCGGACCCCGAGATTGCCTGCCGAGATGGCGTCGCCCGAGTCGAGCAGCAGGACATTTTCGAGTGCGGCTTTACGGGTTTTGATGGACGCCGCCGAAGCTGCGCTCAGGTGGTTGTGAAAATCGTTCGTGTGCAGCAGCGTCAGCGTCGTCATTGCCGGATTGGCCCTGCCGCCTGCCGGGCGTTCTCCAAAAACGTGCGGGCGGCTTCTTCGAGGCGGCCCTGACGGCGCAAAATCTCGTCAATCGCATCGCGCACGGCCCCCCGGCCTCCGGGGCGCGGCGTCACCCAGTCAGCAACCGATTTGACAATCTCCGCCGCATCGGCGACGGCGATTTTGACCCCGACCGCCCCAAATGCCGGCAGGTCGTTGAGGTCATCCCCGACAAACGCAGCTTCATCGGGGCTGAGTTCGTACTGAGCGAGCAGGGCGCTGACGGCTGCCGCCTTGTCGCCGCAGCCAAGCACCACATCTGTGACCTTCAGCTCGGCCATGCGGGTTCCGACCGCCCGGTTCGCCCGCCCGGAGACAACGGCGATTTTGATCCCGGCCGCCTGCGCCATGACAATGCCGAGGCCATCGGCGACGTGGAACCGCTTGGTCTGCGCCCCGTCGTCGCTGTAGCCGATGGTGCCGTCGGTCAGGGTCCCATCTACGTCTAAAATAATCAGCTTGATATTCAGCAACAGTTAGGTAATCCCCGCTTTCACGAGGTCTTTCAAGGTCAGCATGCCCACGGGATGGCCTTCGGGGTCTACCACAGGAGCGTCGCCGGCTTTCTGACCGGGGCGCGGGTGGAAACGGTCCAAGCGGCGCAGGCCCTCGGTCGCTAGCAGGTCGGGGGTGACGACGCCGGGGTTTGGAGTCATGGCCTCGGATGCCGGGCGGGACAGGAGCGCATGGTCGCCGAGCAGGTGCCGCCGGATGTCGCCATCGGTCAAGAGGCCCGCGACCTTGCCATTCGCATCCACAATGATTGCCGCGCCGGCACCGGCCTGCGTGATCGCGAACATAGTGTCCAGGACCGTGCGGTCGCCCGGCGCAATTGCCACGGCACCGCCGGTCCGCATGACATCGGCGACCCGCAGGGTCAGCCGCCGGCCCAGGGTGCCCGCCGGATGCAGGCGCGAATACTGCTCGGGGGTAAAGTTCCGGGCCGCCATCACCGAGACGGCCAGCGCATCGCCAAGCGTAATCATCGCCGTTGTGCTGGTGGTCGGGGCAAGTTTCATCGGGCAGGCTTCACGCTCCACCGAAGCGTCGAGAGCCACTTGGGCAGCCCGGCCCAGGGTCGAGTTCGGGTTGCCGGTGACGGCGATCAGCGGCAGCCCAAGCGGCCCGAGGGCCGGCAGGATCGCCAGCAGCTCGTCGGTCTCGCCGCTGTACGACAGCACAAGGACCGAGTCGCCTGCTTGCAGCATTCCGAGATCGCCGTGGACCCCTTCCGCCGGGTGCAGAAACTGCGCGGGGGTGCCGGTGGACGATAAGGTCGCCGCCAGCTTGACCCCGACGTTGCCGCTTTTGCCCATGCCGGTCACGACCACCCGCCCCCGCGTATGCAGAATAATCCGTACCGCGCCCGCCCACGCCGCGCCGTCAAGCGTTGCCGCCAGCCGGTCCAGCGCCCGCGCGGCCTCGGCAAGCACCCGCCGTCCTTCCGCCTGCCATTTGTCTTCGTCGGTCATACCGTTTATTATACAATTATTGTGCAAAGTTTCGGCGCGAATTGCGGTAAAATCACGAGCATACAGACACCGGCACTGGAAGTGCCGGTGAGAAATTCGAAAGGCTCCTCTATGCCCAGTCCCCTTGCTTCTGCCGCCGCCATTCTCACCTTGTCCTTGCTCACGCTTCCCGCATCAGCCGCGCCGGCGGCCCTGCCGATACTTCAGGCAGGAATCGCCGCGTACAAGAATGGGCAGCTTGACACGGCTGAGACGGACCTGCGGGAGGCCGTTCGCCTCAGCCCGGAGTCCGCCGATGCCCATAACGCGCTGGGGATTGTTCTGGAAGGACGCGGACGTTATGCCGAAGCAGCGGCGCAGTTTGGGGAGTCGGTGCGGCTGGAGCCGGACAGCCCGGATGCCCGCTACAACCTGGCCCTGGCGCTGAACGCCGCGGGGCAAACCGACGACGCCATCGCGCAGCTTGCAGCGGCGATTGCCCAGCGTCCCGATTTCCCGGCAGCGCATTTCATGCGGGGACGCTACTTGCAGGCGCAAGGCCAGCACACGGAGGCCGCCGACGAGTTCCGGCAGACGATCCGCCTGCGTCCCGGCGACAGCCGCGCTCACTACTCGCTCGGCAACGCGCTCGACGACGGTGGGGACCATGCCGCCGCCGCCGCCGAGTATACGCAGGCCATCGCGCTCGACCCGAAGGACGCCGACGCCCACAATGCCCTCGGGAACGTGCTGGATGTGCAGGGAAACCACGCGGGCGCTCTGGCCGAGTATGACGAAGCCCTGCGCCGGCAGCCCGGCCTTGCACTGGCCCGGTATAACCGGGGCCTCGCGCTCGATGCCCTGGGCCGGCCCGCCGAAGCGGCAGAATCGTTCCGGGCCGCGCTGAAGCTCCAGCCTGACCTCGCGCTGGCCCGCGTGTACCTCGCGAAAGTCATGGCCGAGCAGAAGCCGAAGCCGACAACGACGGTACCCATCCTCACGGCGATTCAGCGCGGGCGTGTGCTGTACAACCGGGGCGATTTGGCGGGCGCGGAAGCGGCTCTGCGGCAGGCGGTTGTCAGCAGTCCGGCCAACCCGGAGGCGCACTTCTTTCTCGGGGCCGCGCTTGACGACCGGGGCCGTCACGCCGACGCCGTGCGGGAGTATCGCCGGGCGCTGGCCTTGAACCCGCGCTACGGCGCGGCCCATGTCAGCCTCGGCACGACCCTGTACCTGGCCGGAGACCACGCAGGCGCACGGCAGCAGTGGCGAAGCGCTGTCCACAGCGGCGACCCAGCCCAAGCCGCCGAAGCCGCCGGGCTGCTGCGCCAATACCGGGGGTAGAGGGCTATGGGTGAGAGATCAAGTTTTCGGGAACTATTTTTCGGGAACTATACCCCTGCCGAATGTCGTCCCATTCGGCAGGAGAACCCCATGACACTTGCCCGGCCCATTTCTGTAATCACACTCACCGCTGCCCTGCTGCTGCCGCTCGGCCCCCGTGCCCAGGCCGCTCCGGCTGCCCCCGCCGCGCAGGCGGCGATCCAATCGGCCTACGCCCAGATCAACGCGGCGTTTGCACGTCACGACCTTGATACGTTTATGACCTTCTTCACGCCCGACTATAAAGTCGTGGACGAAAACGGGAAGACGTTCACCAAAGAGCAGACCCGCAAGCAGTACGAAGGTCAGCTCAAGCAGATGAAGACGATGCAGAGCCGCTACACCCTCAGCGGCTTCCAGACAGTCCCCGGCGGCGTCGAGGCCGAAATGAAGCTGCATTCGCAGGGCGCAGGCGAAAAGCGCGTCGCGTTTATGAAGTTCAAGGGCCACTACACCGACGACCTTTGGGTCCACGACCTCTGGACCGAGACCCCGCAAGGCTGGCGCATCAAGTCCCGCAAAACCCTGTCCGACAAACTCGTCACCGGACCGGGCTAGGGAATATTGGAACAGCGAAAACTTTTTTGCCTGGCCTCTTGACAAACCACACGCCGTCGTTTATACTGTTCTTAACGCAACCAACGCCAGCAGTTCGAGAGGCGACGTGCAGACCGCGAACCGAGGAGATACGCCCATGTTGTCGCTTCCCGCTTCTGTCGCTTCCCGCTTCTGTCGCTTCCCGCTTCTGTCGCTTCCCGCTTCTGTCGCTTCCCGCTGTTGCCTAAGTTTCCGCTGAGTCAAGCCGTCGCGCTTTTGTGCCTCGGCGTTTTGCTGCTCACTCCCGCTCTCACCCGCGCCCAGGGACTGCCGCCGGGATGGTCAGCCTCTCCTTGCGACAGGCTCGGTGTGGACCTGCCCTATGCTCCCTATAGAAACGGCTTCTACACTATGGGCGGCACCGAAAGCGGCTCCTATACCTCCACTTATCCCCTGCTTCCCGGCGCAGTCAGCGACAACAAGACCTTCAGCAACCTCGCCGTTCCCACCGGCATCGGCTCCTACGGCAGTGGGTCCGTGTCCGCTAGCGCGGCTAATTTGTTCAGCTCCAACAACTGGTGGTACCACCCTTACAATACGACGACTACCCTGTTTGCCAACGGGACGATTGCCGCAGACTTGTCCGGGCAGCTTGTCGCCTACTACAAAGTAAGCTGGTCCGGCTACGGCTCCGCGACGCCCACGACGCCGATGCCAGACCATATCAATCTGCTGCTGCGGACTGATGTGCAGGCGTGGGGCACTGAAAGCTATGCTCTGGCAGGGCCGCACACCGGGCATCTTGTCGCTTCTGCCACAGCGACCGACGGGGCGCCGTTCAACGAGTCGGCGTCTTATTCTCAAACAGACGGCGGGGCGTCTACCGGCACAAACTTTGTGACAGGGTATCATTTGGTGCGAGCGGCGGTAGACCCGATGACGGGAATCGCGACAGTTTATTTGAACGGTCAGACGCATATGCAGTTGGACAACAACGTGCCGTATGGCACGGTGAGTTATTCGCCTTCGGACCCGAACTATGGGTTTGGCACGGTGACGAACGGGCAAGCATACGGCGCTGCTTATGGGCTAGTCGCAGGCGGCGTCAGGCAAGACAACCGGGAAGTAATAATCACTTCTTCGGACATCGAAACTTCCTACTTTCGAGGAAAAGTAGATGCGACACACTTAACCGATCAATGGCCTAACTTGCGTAACACGGATGGTTCTATTAGCACTGACTCCGCAGTATCCCCGCCGCTGACCCAGCCCGGCGCCCCAACAGCCAATTGGAGTGCCAGTCCCGGCTTGATCGGCCAGGCGAATGGCTTCACTAGTCCTGTTTTCTCGTGGAGTTTGGCGGGGCCTGGTACTCTGTCTGCTGTCGGCAATACATCCCACACACAGCTTTCCGTACAATTTCCACTGTCGGCTACCGACACAGCTCTCAATAAGCAGAGCATCGTGCGCGTGGATGTAACTGACACCGGGGGAGTAACTGGAGCAAACACGTTTACTGTGCGCTGGCATTACCCCAAAGAAAAGGCCACGCTTTCTGCAACAGGAGCGCCTTTTTGGCAATCTGCGGAACTTAAAACGGACCCTGCACCTTCCCTCGGTTATGTCAACGGCACCGCTATAGGGACTTTTGGCTATTCAAGCTACAAAGATTTCTTCCCTGTAGCTTCGTCAGCCATATTTGGCGTTGCCGCAAATGGAACACCATCGCCAGGCTCGTTTACTACCCCCGCCTGGTCTGCCTTTGTTGCAGCAGTGGGTGTGGCGGCTTCTCAGGTTCAGCCAGTGACGACTTCCCCTGGTGCAAGCTTTAACGACTGCTGGAACGAGCCGTTGTCCGAAGGGTTGCCGACTCCGCGTGATCCCGCACTGATGTCTAAGTATCAAATGCTGCCAATGCTGGAAGTTCGCTATCGAGAAGAAACTTGGACATACGACCTGTATGACCAAAAAGGCTATTCAGGACAGGGAAAAGAAGGCTTCAACCATTTTCTGGGCGAAGTCAAATCTGCCGGGAGTTTTGCGAAAATAGTTTTAGCTCCTCCCGGCGGCTAACCTAGCTACTTTTACTACTAAATAACGGTCAGGTTTTAATCATGCAAATAAGAAACGCCGCAATGCTTTGGGGCTACACGATAGTGCTACTGTTCGGCGCAGCCTCCTTTCCACAGTCTCTGACTGCACAGTCCTTGCCGAACGTGAGGCGCATACCTGTCGATACGTCCTGGGGAACAGCAGACTGGAGCGGCAACGATAAATCCTACACAGCTGCACGTAAAATCCTAGATGATGACTTCTCGCACGGCAGAGTAACTTCAAGTTATCTCTTCGACCTGAAAGGATCCTGGGAAAAAAATGAAGCCGATCCACTCCGAGCCTTCCGATATGCCTACGCGCATCACCGAGCCAGGAGCCTGCATCCACCACTGCTTTTAGACACCTTTCTCCCTGACAATTTTTTCAAACAAGCTCCTGCTCCTCACAGCTATCAATACACACGAATCCGTTTTCTAACAAAAATGGATATTGGTAGTTATCGTGAGTTGATGCCTATCGGGAAGCGGCTCCTTGAAAAAGACCTCAACGATTTTGATGTAGAGTACGCTTATGCAAACTGTTTTGGCGCGTCATTATCGCCGGAAGATAAAACAGCCGCTTTGGCTTACGCAGACCAATTAATAAAGAAATACCCTGCCAAGCCCAGTGTTTATTCAGTCAAGGGAGGAGTTTACTTTTCTTACTGGATAGATCATCGCAATGACCAAGACGCGCGGGACGCAATCAAATGGTATCAAGAATACCTACGGCTTGCTCCCGCAAACTACGAGTGGAGAAAAGAGGCAAAGTCAACCATAGCTTTACTGCAAGCTAAATCGTAAGCAATGGGCGACTTCAAGGTTTTAGGAAAACGCCCCCACCAGGAGGCATCTAAATGAGATTCGCACTCTTTTGTGCATCAGTTGTGTTGATCTTAGCTGGGAGCGCCGTGTATATGAGACCGGCAACAACACAAGCACCCTTACGGGAACAGCGGCTTTTGCCTGATACGTCTTGGATGACAGAAAAGTGGAACGGCGATGAACGGCCATACATTGCTATCCGGGATGGCATTAACAAGGACTTTTTGAACGGCGATTTGACGGTGCCTTATCTGTCCAACTTGGAACAGCGATGGCACAAGAACGAGCAAAGTCCTTTTGCCTTGTTCCGCTGGGCTTATGCTCGTTACAGGTCATACGCAGTGCGTCCCCATCTGCCATTTACACCATTACCGGGCCGGGGAGCATTTGATGAAATCGCATCTCCGCATAGCTATTACTATGCACGGATTCGCTTTTTAACCGAAGCATCGCTTGGGAGTCATCCTGAGTTGATGGAGGTAGGAAAGAGGCTTTTGGCTCGGAACCCAAACGATTTCGATGTTGAATATTGCTTCACTAACTGCTTCCCTCAATCTATGTCGGCAAGCGAAAAAGAGGCTGCTCTCGCATACTCAACCCATCTAATCGAGAAATATCCCAAAAAGCCTGATGTTTACACCACCAAGGCCGGCATCTATTTCGCTTACTGGATCGACCACAAAAGCAAGCAGGACGCGCAAGATGCGATCTTGTGGTATCAACGCTATCTGCAAATTGCGCGACCAGATGATGCCTGGCAACCACGAGCGAAAGGCATTATTAGCCTGCTGAAGTCTCGTGTTTGACGACGAAACTGCCCGCCACCCCAAACAGAGCGGCGGGCGGTTTTTGATGTGCTTAATTCGCGTCTTACTCGGCACGGCTGTCGGTGTCGTCGGTGGAATAGTAGCCTAGCTCGACAAGCAGGTCATCGGGGTTGGTGTCGAGAAAGCGGGAAATGGCGGTGATGAAGTCGGCGGATGGGGCGGCGGACTGCGCGGCGTCGGGTGTAAGCGTCTCTGCTTGGGTGTTCATGGTGATCTCCTCGAATTGTCTTTGAGAAATTATCTTTGGTCTTGGATTGGGCGTTTGGGCAAAACCTTTCTTTTATACCACACTTTGGAGGCTTTCAGCGCACTTTGGCGGGCAGGCGGCGATTTTTTGGCGTTCGGCGTTCTTGCAATCTCGTCTGGCTTTTGGTATACTTGGCCTATTGTGGACATCACGACGGAGATTATCAAGACAGAGATTATCAATAACCGGGAGCCGCGGCTGGCCCTGCGGGTGCGGGATTTGCTCGATGACGGGGCGAACAGCGCACGGCTGGCGGTCGGCTACCTATTCCTCGACGGCCTGGTGCCGCTGACGGCGCAGATTGCCCGGCTCGAATCGCTGGAGATTTTGATCGGCAACGTGGTCAACCGGCTGACCGACGAGCAGGTGCGCGAGGAAGCTGCCGCGCGGCAGCGGGGCGGGGAAACGTGGGTGCGGGCGTCGGAAGATGTCGCGGCGACCCTGCGGGATACGCATGACCGGGCAACAGCGGAAACTGCGCTGAACCTGCGCGAAACGCTGGCGGCGCTGGACCGGACCCCGGAGATGTCTGCCCTGCTGCTGACCCTCGCCGAATGCGTCGTGCGGGGCAGCCTCAAAGTGCGTCTATACACCGATGGGCGTATTCACGCAAAAGTCGCGCTGATCGGGTACCCGGCGGGGCGAGGCGGCGTGGCGGTGGTCGGGTCGAGCAACCTGACCCTGGGCGGCGAAGCGCACCCGACCGAGCTGAACGTCGCCCTGTCGGATGCCGGAAGTGTTGCCGCGCTGGAAGCCTGGTACCGCTGCCTGTGGGAAGCGTCGCAGGACTTCCATCGGGAGTTGTTCACTGAGCTTGGGCAATGCTGGGCGCTCTGCGCCGCGCCGCCGGCCTGACCGGCAGGTGCGCTGGGGGCCGGACGGGAAACGGCTCGTCTGCGCCGTCATCATCGCGCCAAGACTGCGGCCAGTCCTGACCGGCGGTGCGGCGGCTGTCCGCCGGGGCGCTTTGCAGCGTATCGTACAGGGCTTCCGCCTGTGCGGGCGGAACCAAAAGCGTTGGTTTCATACGACCTCCTCGTCGCGAAACAAAAGACTCTAAGTGTCGGTCGCGCGGCGTCATTGCCGCGCTGCCCTTAGTGTACTCGTTTTTCGTCGTTTTCACACGTCTTTCATCGGTCTTGGGGCGTGCTTTTTTCGATTATCGGGTAAAACCTGAAATTACTTTATGCCCGAGATTATTTTTCCTGAGCCGACCGGCCCGGCGGACCTATTGCCCAAGCTGACAGTGCTGCCGGCAGGCGCAACCGTGCTGCTGCTCGGTGCGGCGGATTGCGGCAAGTCCACGTTTGTCCGCGACGCCGCTCTCGCGCTGTGCGGGGCTGGCAAATCCGTGGCCGTAGTAGACTGCGACCTCGGGCAAAGCGAGATCGGACCGCCGGGCACGATTGGGGCCGCCTGGGCCGCGCCCGGCGCGGAGTTCCGGTCTTTGCGCGACCTGCCGGTTCAAGCGGGCTACTTTGTCGGCGCAACCTCGCCGGTCCGGCACGGCCTGGACCTCTGCGTCGGGGCGACCCAAGCAGCGCGGGCGGCGAAAAAAAAGAAACCCGATTTGGTGCTGGTAGACACCGACGGATTTGTCGCGGGCGCGTCGGCCCGGCAGATCAAGCGCCGCCTTTGCGAGCTGCTGCTGCCGTCGGTGGTAATTGCCCTGTCCCGCAGCACCCAAGCCGACCCCGAGATGGATCAATTGCTGGCTTCCTTCACTCGCATGGACTTCCCGGAGGTATGGCGTGTTCCCGCAAGCGCCGCTGTGCAGCGCAAGTCGCCGACGGCGCGGGCAACCCGCCGGGCCGCCCGCTTTCTGGCGGCCCTGGACAGCGCGGAGTCCCAGAACTTTTCGCTGGACATGGTGACGCTCCTCGGAACCGCACTCGGCACGGGCGAAGCGCAGGCGCATCACCTGCTTCAGTTTATCTCTCAGTCGCTGGGCCGTCCGGCGCTTCACGCCGAGCGCACCGGCGGCACACTGAGCGTCATCGTGAACGGCGACGGCTGGAACGCTTCGGGCCTGGCGGCGATTGAAAGCTACTTCGGGGTCCGCGCCGTAACGGTAACGCCCGCGCAAAAGTTTGCAGGCCTGTTGGTGGGCCTGGTCTCCGGCGGCGGGGCGCTGCTCGGCATTGGGCGCATCGAGCGGATTGACTTCGGGCGGCGCACCCTGACCATCTCCACCGCCTGCCGCAAGCCCGCAGCCGTCGCGCAGATCTGGTTCGGCAGTCTGCGCCTGCGGGCCGACGGGCGCGAAAACGGCGAAGTACGCCCCGGCGAGATTTAGAAAATAATCAACAAAACGAGTGGCTCAACTCACTCGCTGGAAGGCGCTCGGAAGCGCCGCCTGTCTAGGGGACAGAAGATAGAGGTCAAGCGAAACTTACCCTCCTCTCCTGATCCTATGTCCCCTGGACAGGTGGTCATTCCGATGACTTGTCTGCGCGGATGTTTAAGTCCGCGTCACTTTGCGAGAAAAGACCCCATTGTTGCTCCAAGCCCCTCCATTGTCATCCCATCAGCCAATCCCGACCGGCCTGCGCCGGGACCGGACTGTGGCTGCGCCCGCGCACCGGGACTACCTCGACGGGATCCGGGCGCTTGCGGCGCTTTGGGTTGTCTTGTCGCATCTGTGGATCATTCCGTGCGGGCTGCACGCACGGGACACCTGGCTCGGGCGGCTGACGAACTGGACACTGTACAGCCACTTTGCGGTGGACATCTTTATCGTACTGTCGGGCTTTTGCCTGATGCTGCCGGTGGTACGGGACGGCGAGCTGCGGGGCGGGGCTTGGGGCTTTTACGGGCGGCGGGCGTGGCGGCTCCTGCCGCCGTACTATGCGGCGCTGGCGCTGAGTGTCGGGGCGCTCCTCGGGCGGCAGGCCCTGCGCGGAATGCCGCTGCGAGTAGATGTTTCGGCGCTTTGGACCAACCTGCTTCTGATGCAGGATCTCAAGCCGGCGGGAAATATCTTCAACGGCCCGCTGTGGAGCATTGCGGTGGAAGCGCGGATTTATCTGCTGTTCCCACTGCTGCTCTGGGTTCTGTGGCGCTGGGGCAAGCGCGGCGTCCTGCTGGCAGCGGGCCTTTTGGGCGGGGCGGCGACCGTGCTGCTACAGCGCTTTCACCCAGAAATGGCGCTGGCGTGTCCCTGGTACCTGGGAGTGTTCGCCCTGGGCCTCTGCGCCGGGGCGCTGTCCGGGGAGCGGAGCCGCTTGGGCAACCGGCAGCGGTGCGGGCTGATGGTTTTTCTGTGCCTGGCCGGGGTCGCTGCACTGGTTCACGCCCATCCGGTAACGGCGCGGAGCGGGGCGGATTTCGGGGCCTGGCTGCCGGTGACCGACACGGTGGCGGGAATCGGGATTGCGGCGGCGCTGCTGCTGGGAAGCTGGGCGCCCGGCGGAGCGCCCTGGCTGTCCTGGCGGCCCTTGACGACCGTGGGCAAGTTCGCGTACTCAATTTACCTGGTGCATCTGCCCTGCCTGCTGGTCGTCAACACACTGTTTTCGGTCTATTTCCCGCAGTTCCGGCAGCCGCTGACGCACTTCTACGCGCTGGCCCTGGCTTTGCCCCCGACCCTCGGCCTGTGTTATCTGTTCCATCTGGCCTTCGAGCGTCCGTTTCTTCGGAAACGCAGTTAAGAGACTGTATAAAAACGAACACAGAGGCCCCCTAGCCCCCAATAATGGGGGGACCGGAAGGGGCGTGCCTTACTCATACTCCCCCATTATTGGGGGCCAGGGGGCCTCTGTGTTCGTTTTTATACAGTCTCTAAGCCGCGGCGCAGAGGCGCAGGCGGGGGCGGACAGCCTGCGGCGGGTTGGCGGGCATCCCGAAGAGGTATCCCTGTAGGAAGTCTACGCCCGAAGACAGGCACATCTGCATCTGGCCTTCGGTTTCGATGCCTTCGGCGATCACCCTGATGCCGAGATTGGCGGCCTGCGCGACAATGATGTCCAGGCTCTGCTTGGCTGATGCCTGAGTTTCGGCCCGGACCACGAGGTCCCGGTCCAGCTTGACATAATCGGGCCGCAAGGCCGTCAGGTACTCCAAGCTGGAAAAACCTGCCCCCATGTCGTCCACCGCCGTGCCCGCACCCCGCGAGCGGTAATAGTCCAAAATCGTGTGGAGCCGCTTCATGTCTGGGATGCGCTCGGTTTCCACCACCTCAAACACTAAGTCGGACAGGCTCATGCCGCACTCCTGCACGGCCTCCATCGTCGTTCGCAGGCAGACTTCCAGGTCGTAGATCGTGTTCGGCATGAAGTTGATGAATAGGCGCATCTTTGGGATGGCAAGCGCCGCCGCCTGACGGATCGCGGTTTGACGTGCCCGCTGATCGAAGACATGCTCCAAGTTGAGCTTCAGCGAAGCGTCAATCAGCGGTCCTGCGCCGATGGTCTCTCCCGACTGCGGGTGCCGCGCCCGGATCAGGGCTTCGTAGGCGAACACCGCGCCGGTCTCGGCCTCGACAATCGGGTGAAAGACACTGAACAGCCAGTTGTCGTCAAGGGCATCGCGCACCCAGTCGTACTGCGCCCGCTCGGCCAGCGCGGCCAGCGGCTCGGCCCGGAGAAACGCCGCCAGGGCTTGAGCGGGGTCGGTGAGATCACCGGAAAAGAAGGTCCCTTTGACATCCGCCGCCGCTGCCGCCGGCAGCGAGCGTAGAAACAGCGCGGTCAGCCCGGTCACCCGCTCCCGCAGAGTCGGCACGGCCAGCACCTGCCCCCAGGCGCGGTAGGGAGTATTTGCCGCTTCCAGAGCATTGATTAGCGCCTGCCGGGCGTTGCCATTGGGAGCGCCGAGCAGCAGGTAGGTCTGTGCCTCTGGCGAGGATGCGTTGTGCGGGACGTGGGTGCGGGCAAACCGGCAGCGGGCGCATTCTTCGGCCTCTTTTCCAGGCGAGCTGAAACAGACAGAGCGTTTTCCGGTGGTATGGGGCATGACAGGGCTTTCTTGCGAGGTTGGGTTTGCTGGATACGCTCTAGATTGTGGCAGAAGCAAGCAGTTTCCCTAGAGTTTGTCTGTATGACAAGACACAGCAAAATCGCGCAGGAAAAAGCGGCGGAGAACGCGAACGGTCCGGCAGACGCTTGATTTTCGGAAAATCGAAGGAGATAAGAGTATGCCAGGCTACACGCCGCAGAAATCGGACAAGTTCACGTTCGGGCTTTGGACTGTCGGCAACCCCGGCGCGGACCCCTTCGGCGGCCCGGTCCGCGTTCCCGTTTCCCCGCCCGAGCGGGTCCGAACGCTTGGCGCACTCGGCGCTTACGGGGTCAACCTGCATGACAACGATTTGGTGCCGTTCGGCGCGTCGGCCTCCGAGCGCGACACCCTCGTCAAGGAATTCAAAGTCGCGCTCAGCGAGAGCGGGGTCGTGGTGCCGATGGCAACGACCAACTTGTTCAGCCATCCGGTGTTCAAAGACGGCGCGTTTACGTCGAACGACCCGAAAGTGCGGGCGTTTGCGCGGCAAAAAGCAATGGCCTCGATGGACCTCGGCGCCGAGCTAGGGGCAGAGGTTTACGTTTTCTGGGGGGGCCGCGAAGGCGTCGAAGTAGATGCGTCGAAAGACCCGGTGACGGCGACCAAGCGCTTCCGAGACGCTTTAGACTTCCTGGTTGAGTATTCGATTTCTCAAGGCTACAATTTCAAGTTTGCGCTGGAAGCCAAGCCCAACGAGCCGCGCGGCGACCTGTTCCTGCCGACCACAGGCGCGATGCTCGGCTTTATCGCGACGCTCGCGCACCCGGAGATGGTCGGGGTCAACCCGGAGTTCGCGCACGAAACGATGGCCGGCCTGTCATTCTACCACGCGGTCGCGCAGGCATTGGAAGCTGGCAAACTGTTCCACATTGACCTGAACGGCCAGAAGCCGGGCCGCTACGACCAGGATTTCCGGTTCGGCCAGGAAGACTACAAGCAGAACTTCTTTTTGGTCAAGCTGCTGGAAGACTACGGCTACGATGGTCCAAAGCATTTTGATGCCCACCCGCTCCGCACGAGCGATCCCGACGACGTGTGGGAGTTCGCGAAGGGATGCATGCGGACCTACTTGATTTTGAAAGAAAAAGCGGTGCAGTTCAACGCCGACCCCGAAATTCAGGCGATTGTCTCGCAGCTTACGGTCCAGGACAAAGCGCTCGACCCGATTTTGGACGGCAGGTTCAGTCCCGCCAATGCCCAGGCGCTCAAAGAGCAGAAGTTCGACGCTGATGCTCTGGCCGCGTCGCCGCTGCCGTATGAGAAGCTTGACCAGCTTGTGTTTGAGCTTCTACTGGGAATACGTTAGAAATCCGCCGATGACCGAACGAATGATGACCGAACCGAAACACTGGGTCAAGCGCCGGGCGGCTGCGCCCCGGCGCGTGATCGCCTACAATGTCGCGCCCTGGATGGAGATGCCGCTGGTGCCCGCGCCCGCCTACCGGGAATGGATGGCGGCGACCCATCTGCATTTTGCGAACCGCTGCCTGCCGATGCTGATTGCCGCTCAGTCGGGCTGGTTTATCCTGAACTCGCACAAGTTCGAGGCGGTCTGGAACGGCGGCAATCTGCCGGAAGATATGCAGATCACGACGCTTGACGGCGACGGTGCGGAGCCGATGTCCAGTCACTTTGGCTACGGCATCCTGACCTGGACCCTGCCGTACCTGTTCCGTACCCCACCTGACTGGAACCTGCTGGCGCGGGGGCCGTCGAACCTGCCGAAAGACGGTGTTCAGGCTTTGGAAGGGGTGATCGAAACGGACTGGTCGGTGGCGACGTTCACGATGAACTGGAAGCTGACCCGCCCGCATTGGCCGGTAGGGTTCGAGATCGGGGAGCCGATCTGCATGGTAGTCCCGCAAAAACGCGGTGAACTCGAAGGGTTCCACCCGCTGTCGCTGCCGATTGATGCCGACCCGGACACAAAGCGCCGCTATGACCGCTGGCTCGTGGACCGCAACGAGTTCAACGATGCTCTGCCCGATCCGCAGTCCGACGCCGCGAAGCGCGGCTGGCAAAAGCATTATTTCCAGGGCAGCGCCCCGGAGATTTCGCGGGTCGCCAGGCACCAGACGAAGCTGACCCTGCGCCCGTTCCCGGCAGAAGAGGAAGCATAAAAAGCGACCGGCACTGGAAGTGCCGGCCTACTCTTGAGTGAAAGTGTCTCCGACACTGAAGAGAAGCTCGCCGTCGCCGGCATTTAGTCCCGCAGGGACTTTCATTCACCAGTAGGCCGGCACTTCCAGTGCCGGTCGCTTTTTGCTTAATTCACGCTGAACGTCGCCGCGACCGCCGCCGTGCGGTCGGGATCAACAAACAGCGTGTCGGTGGCGGCTGCCTTGTACTTAGTGTAGTCTCCCGACGCATTCGCGCTGGCGGTTCCCTGATCCTGGCCGGGTGTGCCGTTGTGCCCGGAGGACACCTGGCTCGGGCGCAGGTACTTGACGTGGCCGTCGGCCAGCAGAAAGTTTGAGCCGCCAGTATGGATGCCGACTGCGCCGCTGGTATATGGCGAGGGAGTCACCGTGCTGTAGGTCGCCGGGTCCAGTGTGCCATTGGGACCCGCCGGCATCACGCCGGTCGCAAGCTGTAAATCGGTGCCCCCGGTAAAGCCGGCGCGGGGGCCGCAGGCAATCTGATCGCACAGAACGCCGGCAGAACTCGAAGGGTCCGGCAAACCGTCGGTCGCCGGAGAAAGATCATAAGACGTGCCGGAGTACAAACCTTCATCGGATTGGTCCACACGGACGGGGGCGCCGAACGTCTCGCAGAGCAAAACCGTGGAAGCCGGTGCATTGTACTGAGAAAGCGCCGTGCGGGTGGCATTGGCATTGAACGCATACGAAACCGGGCTGGCGGTGTTTCCGCCGTTGGCCTGAACGCCGGTGCTGTCGTCAGGGCATTTATAAACCCCGACGCTTCTCACGTAGGTGTACAACTGGCCGCCCCATCCCTGGCCGTAGCTCTTCAAGCCAACTCCTGTTCCGGCAATAACGCCCGACGGGTATCGCTCGTCGTAGTCCTGCGTATATTGGGTGAATGCCAGTCCAAGCTGTTTTTCATTGGATAGACAGGAAGTCCGGCGGGCGTTCTCGCGGACTTTCTGGAAGACAGGGAAAAGTATTGCGGCGAGGATCGCGATAATGGCGATGACGACGAGCAGCTCAATCAAAGTGAAGCCGCGATGCGGGGCGGCAGAGGGTGGATTGCGTTTCATACCGGGGAGTATAAGCCGCAAAAATGAAAATCGTGTGAACCGTCACGGTTAAATCGTCACGTTTCCAGGGCGCGAGGCAGCAGATGCTTTGCCATGACCGGCAGGAACCGCAGCGTGGCGTCGGACTTCAGGTACTGGATTCCGCACTCGTAAAAGACCCGGCCCAGGCGCTTGGTCGGCAGGCAGCGGCGGACAACCGCCGGAACTTTGTAACCATGATGATCAAGTTCCACTTCGACTTCGATGAGAGTGCCTACCGGGAACTCGACCGGCGACGAAAAGCAAAGCCCGCTGATGCTGGCGTTGACAGCCGTAGCCGGAGTAGCTCCCGCCGACAGGTCAGCACTCAGGCGAACACCGACCTTGAAACTCAGCGCAAACCGCCGGAAGCCGCGCGATGTGCTTTCCCCTTCCGCCAATATCTCAAGAACCGATTCACTCATCCGTTTATCCTACGTTGACCCACTGACCCTATTATCGGCGGCTGCCTGCCGCTTCTTCACCTCATCTCATCGAATGCCGCGCCTATATCGGGTATACTAAAAGCGTGTTAGAAGAAATCGAAACTAAACAGCAGACGCTGCTTGGGCAGACCACCGACGAAATCCGGGCGCGGCTCACCGAGGCGCACGGCTTCCCGGCGTACCGGGGGTCGCAGGTGGCGGAGTGGCTGTACCGGCGACTCCTGCCGGAAACAGGAGGCGGCTTTGCGGCAGATTTCGCCGCCATGACCGACCTGCCTAAAGATGTGCGGCAGAGGCTGGAAGAAACCTATGCCGGGCCGCCTCTCCAACTCGTGCAGTCGCAAACCGACACGCGGGACGGCACACTGAAGGCCCTGGCGAAGCTCACCGACGGGGGGCACCCGATTGAGTGTGTCCTGCTGCCCGACACGCGCCGCGTCTCGGTCTGTCTGTCTACCCAGGCCGGCTGCCCGATGGCCTGCGCGTTCTGCGCGACGGGCACCCAGGGACTGACCCGCAACCTCACGACTGCCGAGATCGTCTCCCAATTTCTGCTGCTGCAATCGCTGTCGGCGCGGCGCATTACGCACATCGTCCTCATGGGTATGGGCGAGCCGCTGCTGAACTACGATGCGACGCTGAAGGCCATACGCATACTGAACGCCGAGTGCGGGATCGCAATGCGTCATATTACACTGTCTACGGTCGGCATCGTCCCGAACATTGACAAGCTGGCCGACGAAAACTTGCAGCTGACACTCGCTGTCTCGCTTCATGCGCCGAACGATGTTCTGCGAACACGGCTGGTGCCGGTCAACAAAACGTACCCCCTAGAGCGTTTGATGGCATCGTGCCGGCGCTATGCTGAGCACACAGGCCGCCGCTTGACGTTTGAATATGTCTTGCTGAAGGGCGTCAACGACGAGCCGGCACACGCCCGCGAGCTGGCCGCGCTGCTGAAGGGAACATCGGCGGCGGTGAACGTCATTCCCTACAACCCGACTTCCGTGGCCGAGCCGTTTGAAAAGCCTGATGTCGGGCGCATTCTGGCCTTCCGGCGGGTCCTGGAAGATGCCGGGGTGGTCGTGACTCAGCGCAAGGAGCGGGGCCGGCAGATCGCCGCCGCCTGCGGCCAGCTTGTCACCGACAGTGAGCGCCGCCGGCCTGTCTCGCGCCCGCTTCCGGTTCTAGCGGGAGCCGCGTAATATGTCCGCAGAGCCGGATGACGCACTGCCGACCGAGCCTGACCTGCCGACCGAACTTCTGCCGACAGTCGCCGAGGCTGAAGTTTGGCTCAGCCGGGTCAAGCCCGGCGCAGTGCTGGCCCTGCTGAAAGAACCGAAGTTCGGCGCGGTTGTCGGACGCGCATTTCTCGGCTTCCGGGCCGATGCCAAAGCGTTCAGCAACCCGCTGGTTCGCTCCCGGCTCGCCCAGTCCGCCGCGAAAGACGCCCAAATTGCTGACAAGCTGCGCGAACTGGCCGACACCCAGCCGAAAGCCGGCCTGCCGCCGGCCCAACCCAGGCCGCCGGAAACTCTCCCGCCCCCACCCGATCCCCTGCCCGCTCTGCGGGCCGAGCGCGACACCCGCCGGCGCGAGCGGGACGCCGCCCGGCAGGAGCTTGCGGCGGCGGTCTCGGAGCGCGACGCCGCCGTCAAAGCGCGGGTCGAGCTGGAAGCCGAGCGCGATGCCGCGGTGCGCCTCGCCAAGTCGCAAACCGAGCGGATTGCGCGTCTGGAGCGTCAGACCGCCAGAGCGCGTCAGACCGAGGCCCATCTGGTCAAAGCGCTGAACGAGGACAAAGTTTCCGCCCCCACCCCGCGCCCGCGCACCGCCGGGACACTCTCAGGCGGAGCGTCAAAGCCGAGCGAATCACCCTGGCTGCTCGCCGTGCAGCACCAGCTCGACAAGGGCAAATGGACGGCAGCGCAAACGCTCGCTGAGGATGTGCTGAAGGCCGATGCCGAGGACACAGACGCGCTGGAAATCGCGCTGCGGGCTGCCGAGGGCTTGCGCGAGCCGCGCCTTGCGCTCGGCTTCGCCCGCCGCCTCCTGGCCTTGCAGGTCCGGCGGACAGACTTCCCCGCGGCGTCTGAAACCGTCCTGACACTGTTCCGACTGGTCTCGTCGCCGGGGTCGGCAGAGCCTGAGATACGTGCTTTGCTCATGGCCCTGCCGCCAAACGACAGCGCGGCGGTCTCGGCGCTGCGGCTGATGCTCGGGCGTCTGCAAAGCGCAAGCCCCGACGCCTACGATTGGCTCTTGGCCTATGTCAGCGCCAAGACGGCGCTCGGGCCAACGCTGATGCCGCCGCCCGGCGCACTCGGCCCGGACGACCCGCTGCCGCTCGGCAAGGTGCTCAAACTGGGCCGCTCCATCACCGCCCGCACACTCACCGACGCCGTAGACCGGGCGCAGGTGGCGCTGGTGGACGCCGCCCGTGCCGCGCTGGCGGCGCTGCCCCCCGAGCAGTCGGCGCGGGTCTGGGCGGCCTTGGAATCGGCGGCGTCGGACGCCCCCGCCCGGCTGCTGCCGCTACGGCGTGCCCCGCGCGGCGCGGCGGTGGTGGACGGCAGCAATGTCGCCTGGTTCGATCAAGAATCGCTGGCACACGGCAAGCCACGCCTGCGGCACCTGCTGGCCCTGCGCCGCACGCTCTGGGCCAAAGGCATCTTTCCAGTGGTTCTTTACGCCGATGCCAACCTCCCGTACTTCATTGACGATAAGACGGCTCTGCGGGCAATGCGTGACCGGGAGGAGCTGACATTTGTAGACGCCGGCACGGTCGCGGACGAAGTTTTGCTGCGGGTCGCGAAGTCTCTCGGCGCGGCGCTCATCACCAACGACCGTATGGAAGACTGGGACCCGGAAAATACGGTCCGCAAAGTCCGCTACACCATCTCGCCGAGCGGCGAAGCCCTGCTGCTTTCCGAGATTTAACCGGAGGCGGCGAATGACTAAAGTCACTCGCTGGAAGGCGAAGCGCCACCTGTCCAGGGGACAGAAGAATAAGATAGGATCAGCTTCTCTTGTACTCTGTCCCCTGGACAGGCGGTAATTCTGATTACCTTCGAGCGAGGACGTTTACGTCCTCGTTACAAGTATCATTACTTGCCCGCGTGATACCAATCAGCAATCAATAAATGACACTTGAAGAACAATTTTCGCGGCTGATCCAGATTTTGCAGCTTCTCGACCGAGAGCCGTTCCAATGGGATGCCGCCGCGTTGGAGCAGAAGTTCGATGTCTCGCGGGCGACCATCGAGCGCGACATTGCCGTGCTGCGGCAATGGGGGCAGGTCAAGCGCAAAGACGGCAAGTTCGGTCTATCTGAGATGAAGTTCCTGCCAACATCGTTTACGACCCCCGAGGCCCTGGCGCTGAGACTGGCCGGGACCAGCTTCGCATCGCAGGCCGGCGCGGTCTACAAGGGGGCGCTGACCTCGGCGCTGAAGAAGATTGACCTGGTGCTGCCCCGGCGCATCTCCGCTGAGATGAAAAAGGCTGGGGAGCGCGTCTCGGTCGGCCTGCCGGTCGTCCGGGACTTCTCTGCCGAGATTTACGTCAGCTTAGAATCGGCGATCATCAGGCACCATCCCGTTGACATCACCTACTTGTCGCGCACCCGCCCGGAGCCGACCAAGCGGCGTGTGGACCCGTATGGCCTGACTTACAAAATCGGGGCGTGGTACCTAGTTGGCTACTGCCATCTGCGCTCAGGCATTCGGACCTTCGGATTGGACCGCATCAAATGGATGCGCGTTCGGGAAGACGAGCGGTTCCACTACCCCGCTGACTTTGACCTCGCCGAGTGGCTGGCGAAAGGCTGGCAATTGCAGGCCGGCGGCGAGCCGACCGAAGTGGTCGTGCGGTTCGACGCCGAAGTGGCAAGCTGGATCGCCAACAGCCACTGGCATGCCAGTCAGCGCATCGAGAAGCAGCCAGACGGCAGCCTGATCTTCCGCGTCACGGTAAACGGCTACGAAGAAATGCTCTACTGGGTGCTGTCGTTCGGCGCTCAGGCCGAGGTCTTAGAACCCCTGCCCCTCCGCGCCGCTGTCGCCGAGTCCGCCCGGAAGATGGCGGCGCGTTATGCCCCGGACGCCGGGGCTGCCACGCCGCCACCGGGTTAAGCGCGGAGGCGGGCGCGGAGTGTCAGGCCGCCGAGCGCCAGCAGGAACAGGCCGGCGCTGACGAGCGTGGATGCTTCCGGCACCGGCGCGAGCAGGCCGATGCGGGTCGGTGCGACCGCTAAGTACGGGTCACTTGTCCCTTCCCCAATCCCCTCGAACTGGACGTAGCCGCCGGAAGCGTTGCTGGACTGGCTGAACGTGCTCGTCAGCAGCGTCCCGCCCTGCTTGGCGGTGACGGTGAAGGTCAGCGGCGCGATGCCGGGGAAGGTGTGCGCCGGGTCAGCGCCGAAGTCCGGCAGGACCGAAAGGTCAAGGTCCAGTGAGCCGCTGGCGGGCACCGAGCCGAAGTTGTAGCTGTCGGAAACCGCGGAATTGAAGCTGTCGGCGGGCAGCAGCGCGGTCAGGGTCAGGTCGGTGAAGTCAATCGCCGAAAAGTTGCTCACCGACAGCGTGATGTGGTCTTTGTTGGCGTCGGGGGCAGTGAAATAGCCGCCGGTGACCGCCCCGGCCTGAGCATGGGCGGCATGAGGCGCGGCCAGCAGAACGCCGGACAAGGCCAGTGCGCCGGCAAAATGCTTGGCAAGAAGCTTGGTTGATGTCATCGTCTTGTGTCCATTCTTCGCCAAAAGGCGAGTGCGTGCCGAAAGGCAGCGTCAATTATAGGCCCAGGCCGGGCAGGACCGGCGTGTTCTCCGCCCGGACCGCTTGCAGCTTGGACTGCGCGGGCGTCCCGGAGTCGAGGCCCAGCAGGTGCAGGATGGTCGGCGCGATCTGCGTGGTCTGCACGGCGGTATTCACCGCTGCCGCCCCGGTATTCGGGCTTTCCACCAGCAGCAGGACATTGGTATCGTCGGCGCTGAACCCGCCATGCTCGGAAACCTTGCGGGCGCTGCCCGAGTAGATGACGCCGGGCTGAGTGACGACCACAAGGTCCGGGACACGCGGGTCGGTGAGCGGGTCGCCGTAGATGCGCCGGATGGCCGCACCGGACAGCACCGAGCCGATGCCGTCGGCCTGACGCACCGCCGGGGTGCTGAGCTTGGCGACATCCGAAGCCGTCTTGCTCTGGTCCTGGAGCCAGATCAGTGCGACATCGTCTTGGGTCTCGCCTTCGGCGCTGGCCTGGTCGGTGCCCGCGCCGAGCGCGAGGTCGCCGAGCGTCACGCCCGGATCGGTGACCGGCGGGTTGCTGACGGGATTGTTTTTGATCTTGCGGAGGGTCGAAAGCTCAATCGGCGACTGACCGTGCTTGGCGCTGACGATGATCGCCGTGGACGAATACAGGCCATTCGCTTTCAGCGCGGCGACTATGCGGCCAAGCGAGGCATCCACAAAGTCCAGGGCATTGCCGAGCAGCGGGCCGGGCTGGCCGTAGACCGTGTTCGGGCTGCCGTCGGGGTTTGTGTAGCCGCCCGGCTTGCCGATGAGCGGGTCGGGGTCGTTCAGCGCGAGCTGGGCCGGCTCGACCGTCAGCTTCTGGCCGACCGAGACGGCCTGGAAGTTCATGCCGAACAGCGCCGGCACGGCGGCGGCGTTCAAGCCGCTGCTGTCTTTGCCGCCGATCTCGTTTAAGATCGCCGCCACTTTGGAAGCATCGTAGGCTTCGGTGTTGACGAGCCGAAACGTCGAATCCTGCAAGCCCGCGCCGGCGGGCGCGGTGGCCTTGTCCACGATGACGCCGCCGACAACACCGGTGGCGGCGTTGATTTCCGGGGTGAACAGGTCATCCACGCCGGTGCCTGACGGCCCGTTGACGAGGTCGTAGGCGCGGTGCTTGTCCGCCCAAGCCGTCCGCAGGCTCGGGTCCGCCGTGTGGATGGCCTCGAAGACGGTGTTGACGCGCAGGTAGGAATGCGGGAAGACCGGTGCCAGTGTGCCGGGGTTACGCGGCAGCAGGGCCTCATTGATGCCCCCGCCGCCGCTGAGCAGGGACGGGTCCTTGTCAATCGATTCGTTGTAGACGACCGCCGTGCCGGGCTTGTCGCTGCCGGGGGGCAGCAGGACGCGGTTGTAGGAAACGTCGTAATAGACGCCGGTGCTTTTGGGCGTCCCGCCGGTAAGCTGGGCCAAGAGGCCGGGGAACGAGTCCGAGGGCCGGGTGGTGGATGCATTCGGGTAGGTGACGCCCGCGCCGACGAGGGCGGCGAGGGCCGAGTTCTTGTGGGCGGTGACATAGTTCCGCAAATCAAGCGCGTGCATACCATCCACGCTGATCAGCAGGACATGCTTGATAGGCACCGACGCGGAAATGTTTGGGTTTGTCTGGGCGGCGACCGGCGCAAGCAGGGTGAGCGCGGCAGCGCCGAGCAGGGAAACGCGGGCAGCGAAACGGACGGCGGGGGTGGTCATCATGCTAACCTCCTGTGGTTAAACAAAACAGAGCTGTGCGGGAAGAGGTGCGGAAAACCCGCCGCCTGCCCGTCACAGCTCTATTATAGGACCATTTCCCCGGCATTTATGTTAAGGGAATGTTAAATTTTCAGCTTGTTCCAGATTTCGTAGTCCACTGCCTTCTTCGGCACCAGCAGCTCCTCATGGACTTCTTCTTCGCCGTGCGCGATCAGCTCGCCCCGGTCAGGGGTCCGCAGGTCAAGATACACATCTCCCTGCTTCAGCCGGGTGCCGGGCGCGACCACGAACAAGCGCCGCAGCTCGTCCTTGTGCCACTCGGGCAGCATGGTGTACAGCGCCTTGATTTCCGTGCCTTCAATCAGCTCATCATCGGGCTTCATCATGCCGTTCTGCCCGGTGTGGCTGTCGCCGTGCAGCGCCGCTTCGTTCAGCGCGTCTTCCTCAATTGCTTCCGCCCGCGCTTCTTTTCGCATCTTGTCGGTATGCTCGAAAGCATGCTTAGTCGTCGTATCTTGAGACATAGTTAATCCTCCGTCTTTATGCTTACGGGTTTACCCGAAGCGGCGGCGGCGGAAACCCACTTACCCCTTCTTTTCTTCCGCCAGCAGAGTGTCTAGTGTCTTAGACAGCTCGGCTTCGACATTTTCGGAGTAGCCTTCGGTGACGGCGCGGACTTTGCCGCGGGTGTCAATAACGATGAGCAGGGGAATGGAGTCGGCGCTGTACTGGAACGCAACGTGGTGGTCGGCATCGTCGAGCATCGGAAAGGTGAGATCGTTCTCACGGGCATACGCGGCGGCGACACGCGGGGAGTCGCTGGAATTGACGCCGTAGAACGCAACCCGGCCCTGATACTTTTTGGACAGAGTTTCGAGGTGGGGCAGCTCGGCGCGGCAGGGGCCGCACCAGGTCGCCCAGAAATCTAACACCAGCGGGCCGGACTTGGCAGCCTCGGTCAGTACGAACGGCCTGCCGGTGGCGGCGTTTTTGATTGTGAACGGCGGCGCGGGCTTGGCTTTGGCGGCGGCGATGAGGCCCGGCGCGGCATCGGCGATGCCCGCCCGGCGGACACTGGCAAACAAGGTGCCAAATGCGGCGACGACCAGCAGAATGGCGAATAGAAGTTTTGTGCGCGGCATAGTTTAGGTTCCCGTCCCGCCATGCAGTCCGCCATGTGTCCCCGCCATGAATGGCAGGTCTGGAGGCACAGACGCCGAGCGGTCTGCAACCGAAAGAGCAGACTCTCGTCGCGATCTCCCGCCCGCAGGGCGTTTCGCGTCCTCGCGTCCAGACCTGCCATTCATGGCGGGATAACATGGCGGGATAACATGGCCTTCGGCTATTTTCGCTTCGCTGCCGCCCGGCGGCGGGTGTCGGTGATAGTCTGCTCGGTGACGGCTTTCTCGAATGAGCGGTAACCGGCCAGTCGGAAGCCGTGCTTTTCGGCCAAGCGCTGAGTTTCAACGGCCTGATCCACCGACACTTCCTTGCCGAGCGTGAACGACTCGTAGCGGCCTTCTAAGGCCAGCATCATCGTTTCGGACATACAGGCATAGGCGGTCTTCGGCGGGAAGCCGAACGTGAAATGGAAATCGGCGGCGTCGCCCGGCACGGCCACGACACCGCCCTCAATCACCAGCACGTCGTCGCGCTCTTTGGCGACCCGAACGGACACGTCGCGGGGCCGGGCAACGTCGCAGACCACGCAGCCAGGCTTCAGATCTTCGGGTTCGATCACGGCATCACGGGCGCTGGTGACGGTGACAACTAAATCGGCGTCGCGCAGGCCGAGATGGACATCGTCGTGGAGCCGGACGCACGCGCCGGGCAGCTCACGGGCCACAGCTTCAAGCCGGGTCAGGTCGCGCCCGATGAGCGCAATCTCGGCGCACTTTGGGGCCAGCATCAGCGCACAAGTGCGCCCGATAGACCCGGTCGCCCCGACTACCGCGACTTTAGCGTTTTCGATAGAAATGCCCATGCGCCTCGCGGCATCGAGGCCGCCTTCCACGGCAGTTGCCACGGTATACGAATTCCCAGTCGTCACAGCAATATCCAGGTTCTGTGCCACGGTGACGCCGCCGTCGCCGACCACCGATGTAAACGCCCCCAGGCCGATAATCCCCGCGCCGAGCGACTCCGCCAGCTTGCCGCACTGGATCAAACGCTTATAGACAAACTCCGTCGGCAGGGTGAGAAGCTGCTTCGGGGTCAACGGGCAGCCGATAAACCAGCCTTCCGCCTCAGCTCCAGTCAATGATTTGATCCCAGTGATATGGGACATCACCATCGGCGACTTGAACTGGATGCCCCACTCCACCGCCGGCTCCGGCAGGTACTTGGCGGCAGAATAAATTCCGCCCTTCTTGGCGACATCCCGGCGCACGTCAAACGGATGAATAATAAACGCGAACTTTTCCAAGTGCTCTCCTATTTTTGCGGCGTCAGAAGAAACCCGCGCCGGATGCCGTTGTGAATGCCGTTGCCGACAATCCAGCCCCGGTTATTGATCGCCAGCGCGTTTTGCAGCTTCCAGCCGGAGCGGGCCGGAACCAATTTGTTCAACTCATACACGCGGCCATTCTGCCACAGAAGCGCGGCCTCGTCAGTTCGATAGTACGCATTGCCGACTACCTGCCCGGCGTCGTTTAAGGCCGATGCCTTGCTATCATGCAGGCGCGGGATTGATCCCAGCCCGCGCATTTTTCCGATTTGCCACAGGAACGCCTGGTAATGAAACGTCAAGCCCCGCCCCGGCGTTCCGCCCGACACTCCCACCCAGCCCGCGACCTGCGACTTCGCGTTGATGGCCCGCGCAATACTGTCCGCGTAGCCCGGCAGGACACCTAAATCTTTCGCTGCCCCCGACGCGCTCCAGAGCACGGCATGGGTGACGGTCTTTCCTGCACGGGTTCGGCTGGCCTTGCCCGCCGCCGCGCCCGATATGTTGATCCCGCTCGCATCCGCCGCGGTGAAGCCCGCCGGGGGCGGGAGCCGCTTCAGACGGCCCGCCGTCCACAGAAACGCCGAATTGTTCGAGATGCCGACCGCCTGCCCCCTCGCGTTCACCGCCTCGGCCTGCGACAGCGAGTAGCCGAGAGCCAGCGCCGGAAAGCCACCCAGCTTCGTCACTTTGCCGCTCGGCGCAAACAGTGCCGCCGCGAACTTAGCTTTGAGCGGGTCCGGGCTGTACGCCCCCGCCATCAACCCAGCGTCATTGACCGCCACCACAAACGCATGGCTGCCGTCTAATCCAGGCACGGCCTTCATGCGCCCATTCTGCCAGACAAAAACGTTTGTGATGAACTCCGGCCCCTTGCCGTGCCGCGCCGTGTCCGCCCCCCCGACCACCTGCCCTTTATTGTTCAGCCCGGTCGCCGCGCACTCCTGCCCGCCCAAAGACCCGAGATCAGTCACGGTGTAACGCGGCGGCGCTTGGGCGTATGCGGTCGGAGCCGCGAGGATGGCAAGCATGAAGACGAGGAACAAAAGCCGGGCACCGAGGTACCCGTCTCTGAAGCTTGCGGCTGATCGTCCTGCGGACGAAAGATTGTCCCCCATCCGTAGGACGGTCGGCGAAGCCTTCCAGACGGGTAATTTATTGCCCGGTTCTAAACCGTGTGGAGAATTGTTCAGCTTTGTTGTTGACATCGCGTTGTGGTGTGGCCCTGCTCACCGAGAGGCGAGAACCCGCAAGCGTTCGCCCTTGCTTTTTGACGGGAAATTTGCTATGATGAATCAGAAATTAAACTATTATAGCAGATAACGCGCACGAGCGGGACACGCAAAAGCGACGCGGCCTTTGGCGGACAGCGCCTGCGGAAACACCAATCGCCGAGAAAAGGACGGGAATGACTATGGAATCACTGCGGATCGTGATTGCGGACGATGAGCCGATTATTCGGCTGGACCTGCGGAAGACCCTGGAAAATATGGGCCATCAGGTCGTCGGCGAGGCGGGCGACGGCGCAAAGGCCGTGGAAATCGCGCGGGAGCTGAAGCCGGACATTATTATTCTCGATATTAAGATGCCGGAAATGGACGGCATCGAGGCGGCGAAAGTGGTGACAACCGAAAGCATCGCCCCGGTGCTGCTGCTGACGGCGTATTCCCAGAAGGACTTGGTAGACCGGGCCAAAGACGCCGGCGTGTTTGCCTACTTGGTCAAGCCGTTCAAGGAAGCCGATTTGCTGCCCGCAATGGAGATTGCGATCTCGCGCTACGAAGAGTTTGTCGAGCTTGAGAACGAAGTCACGGACCTCGAAAACAAGCTGGACACGCGCAAGGCCGTAGACCGGGCGAAGGGCATTTTGATGGACCAGTATGGCCTCAAGGAGCAGGAAGCGTTCCGCCGCATCCAGGTCCAGAGCATGAACACCCGGAAATCCATGCGCGAGATCGCCGAAGCGATCATCATCGCCCACAATGTCTGAGACAAACATCGCAGAAGCCAAACGAAGCCGCCGGAGCGTCCCCAAAGCCGTTCGGCGGCTTTTGCTGCTTGCGGCAATTCTTTATTTTCTGCCGCTGATTGGGCTGGGCGTCTTCCAGCGGCAGCTTGTGTTCAATGCCGCCGCTTCCCGCGCCCGGACGGCGGCGGTCGGCACCCAGCCGCCGCGTGGGGCGCAGACGGTTCAATTTCGGACGGACTCCGGGGACAAGATTGTCGCCTACTACGGCCGGGCGCTGCGGGCGGACGGCAGGCCGGATAAAGACGCGGCGCGGCGTCCGACGCTGCTGTTCTTTACCGGGAAAGGCAGCTCCATCGCGCCGGAGCGGGGCCTGTTCCAATCGCTTCGCCGGCTAGACGCCAACGTGCTCATGCCCGATTATGCCGGGTTCGGGCAAAGCAGCGGCACCGCGTCCGAGACCGGCTGCTTCCAGACCGCCCGCGCCGCGTACCGATTCCTGCGCGGGCAGCCGGACATTGACCAGAAGCGAATTGTGGTAGCTGGCTACTCGCTCGGGTCGGGTGTTGCAGTAGACTTGGCGGCCCGTGGGATTGCCGACAAGCCGCCGGTCGCGGGGTTGGCCTTGTTCGCCGCCTACACGAGCATGGCGGACATGGGGCATCAAAAGTACCCGATTTACCCGGCCTGGCTTCTGCGACTGATTTTACGATACCCGTTTGCCAGCGACACCAAGATGTCCAAAATCACCTGCCCGGTGCTGTTGGTTCATAGCCGGGCGGACAAGCTGATTCCTTACGCAATGTCCGACACGCTGACGGCACGGTGCCGGGGGCCGGTGACGCGCCTCACAGTCACTCATGCCGGACACGCCGAGTATTTTTCGCCGCTCGAAACGACCGTTTTTCCTGCCCTGCGCCGGTTCCTAGAAAATATCCTATGAAACAAAATATCCCATGAAACACAGCCACAAACCGACCGAAGTCCCGCCGCGCATTGGCTACTCGCGCCGCGCTCTGTTTATGAAAAGCCATGCCCGCGCTTTGCGGCACCAGGAAACGCAGACCACGCGCCTGCACTCTGCCCTCGGCGCACGGACCGCGGAGCTGACGGCAGCAGTCGCCAAGATCGAAAAGATGGAGCGGGCGCATGACGACCGCAACGCCGAAGGAGAGGCCCTGAAGCGCATCGGCGAGGCGATGGGATCGCTGTTCGATTTGGAAGAGATGCTCAAAGCGGTCGCCGGAGTCGCGGTCCAGGTCACCGGCACGGACTCGTCGCAAGTGTACTTGTTCAACGACGCTCACGACACGCTTGTTCTGCGCGCGGTCACCGACGGCTCCGGGGAAGTGATCGGCAAGCTGCGCCTCAAAGTGGGCGAAGGCATCACCGGCTGGGTGGCGCTGCACAAGGAAGCGGTCGCGCTCGGGCACGACGCCCACCAAGACTCGCGCTTCAAGTTCGTCCCCGAGCTGTCTGAAGACAAGTACCGCTCGATGCTCTCCGTGCCGCTGATCTACCGAGGCGAAGTGCTCGGCGTGATCAATGTCCGCACGGTCGGGGACCATCAGTACACGCAGACGCAGGTCCGGCTCTTGCAGTCCATCGCGTCGCAGATTTCGGGGGCGGTCGAAAACTCGCGGCAGTACCGCAAGCTGGAAAAGCGGGCCTCGCAGCTCTCGACCCTGTCCGAAGTCAGCAAGACGATCACGAGCGACTTGTATCTGGAAGAGATCTTGCAGCTCATTGTCGCCGCCACCGCCGATACGATGTCGTTTAAAATCTGTTCGCTGATGCTTTTGGACGAAGACAAGCAGGAGCTTGTCCTGAAAGCCACGCAAAGCAAGAGCCGGGAATACGCCAAAAAGCCGAACCTTAAAATCGGCGAAAGTGTCGCCGGACGGGCGCTGGCTGAGGGCCGGGCAATCACGGTCTACGACCTGAAGCACTCCACCGACTACGAGACGCCGGAGATGGCCCGGCGCGAAGGGCTGTCATCGCTGGCCGCGATCCCATTGCTGGTCAAAAACAAAAAAATCGGTGTCCTGAACTGCTACACCGAAAAACCGCACCACTTCAGCGACGAGGAAATCTCGGTGCTGTCGGCCCTCGGCAACCATGCGGCGATTGCGATTGAGCACGCAAAGCTGATGGTCAAGTCGGCAATTATTCAGGAGATGCACCACCGGGTCAAAAACAACTTGCAGCAGGTGGCGTCGCTTCTCCGTTTGCAGATGCACTATGTCGGCCAGCGCAGCGTCGAGCAGGTCCTGACTGAGTCGCTGAACCGCATTCTCGCGATTGCCTCGGTGCATGAGCTTTTGGCCCGAGAAGACTTAGACATTATCAGTGTCAAAAAAGTCGCTGTGCAGATTATTCAGGCCACCCAGCAGGGCATTGTCGCGCCGGGTAAGCATATCGCCATGAAGATCGAAGGCGTTGATATACTTTTGCCCTCAGCGCAGGCCACTTCGGTCGCGCTGATCTTAAACGAGCTGGTCCAGAACGCCGTCGAGCACGGCTTCGGCGAAGGCATGGACGATGGCGACATTCGCATCACGCTGACCGAGGATGCCAAGACAATCGCGCTGGAAGTCTCAAACGACGGCACACCTCTTCCCGACGGCTTCGACATCAAAAAGACCGACTCGCTCGGTTTGCAGATTGTCGAATCGCTCGTGCGCGGCGACTTGCAGGGCCGCTTCACGCTGACCAACGAAGGTGCACGCACGGTGTCAAGCGTCGTATTCGCAAAGTAGAATTGAATTGGAGCGCATTGTGAACACTCATCGCTGGCCGAGTTCGGCTCCTTCTCTGCTTCTCTTCCTGCTTCTATCCCTGCTGCTCACCGCCGCACCTACCCATGCCAAAGACGTGCCGCTGATGCCGGGCGTCACGCGGACGCAGGCGCAGGCGTTCAGTCTGGGGTATGCGCTCCGCACGGCGGATGAGCGTGCCGTGGCCTACACGCAGTCAGTCAAGCGGCTCAAAGGGGTCACCGACCCGCAAGTCGCCGGGGCTGAAGTTGCCCATCTCAGCAGTGACGTGCCGAAGCTGCGCCATGCCGAGGCCGCGTCCTATGCAGCAGTGTCGGCACTGCTGACCCGGATGGGTGCGCCCGAAACGCTTCGTGCTTGGGCGTCGTCATCGGCGGCGGCGCTAAATGCGCCGCTGGTCTACGTAGGCGATGCCAAAAAGATGACGAAGACCGAGCCGGACACGGCGGCAGTGCTGGCGGAACTGGTCGAGATCCAAAGCCTGAAAGCGGCGGCGGACAGGCAGCAGACATCGCTGACGCTGTGGCTGAAAGTCACCGGCGGCAAAGCCGCGCCCTGGTCCGCCGACACCGGGGCCTACACCGCCGACCTGCGCCGGACCGCCGCGGGGGCTGCCCCCCGCCCACTGCTGGTTGCCACGGCCCGCGCCCTGCTGCAAAATGCGCCCCCAGACACTCCTGCCGCCGCCCGCGAGAGCCTAGCGGGCCTGGTCCCGCACGGCGGCGGCAATCTGCAAAACCTGGCGACCATTGTTCCGGCGAGTCTCACTCCGGCCAAGATGGCGCAGGCTTCCGGTACACTGCTGACACTCTACGGCGCGGACGCCCTGGCACAAACACTGGACAAAAGCGGCCGGTAAACTTAACTTCGGCTTGACTGGGTATACTCGCAATTATGGATGAAACGATGGAAAATATGATGGAAGATATGACGCCGCGCCAGATTGTCGCGGAATTGGATAAGTATATTGTCGGGCAGAAGGCCGCCAAGCGGGCCGTCGCTATCGCCCTCCGCAACCGTTACCGGCGGCGGCGGCTGGCCGATGACCTGCGGGATGAGGTTATCCCGAAGAACATTCTGATGATTGGGCCGACCGGGGTCGGCAAGACCGAAATCGCCCGGCGGCTGGCAACTCTTGCCCATGCGCCGTTTGTCAAGGTGGAAGCGACCAAGTTCACTGAGGTCGGCTATGTCGGGCGCGACGTGGACTCGATGGTGCGCGATTTGGTGCAAGCCTCGCTCCGCATTGTCGAGCGCGAAAAGATGGATGAGGTCAAAGAGCAGGCGGAAGAGCGGGCGATTGACCGGGTGCTGGATGTTTTGCAGCCGCGCCGGGAAAAAAAGCCCGCCCGCGTGAAGATGCCGTCGGGCGAGGGCGGCGAATTCTCTTTGGAAGCCCTGACCCAGTTCTTCACGCCCGGCGCATCCCCGACCCCACCCACTGTCAGCCCCGAGCCGCCGACTGAAGAGGACTCGGAGACAAGTGAGACCGCCACGCGGCGTCGCGAGCAGGAAACCCGTGTCCGTGAGCGCCTGCGCTCCCAAATCGCCTCGGGTGTTAAAGACGGCGACACCATCGAAATCGAGATCGAGGAAAGCGGTCCGGCTCCGTTTATGCAGGTGCTGTCGCCGTCGGGCGGCGGCATGGACGAAATGGGCATGGATATGCAGGGCTTGTTCGGCTCGATGATGCCGAAGAAGCGCCGCAAACGGACGCTGACCATTAAAGAAGCGCGGGCGCACTATGCCGGCGAGGAAGCGCGGGCGCTGATAGACCAGGACGCGCTGACCCGCGAGGCGGTTTCCCGTGCCGAGCAGAGCGGCATTATCTTTGTGGACGAAATGGACAAGATCGCCGGGCGCGGCGGGGGCAGCGGCGGCGGCTCCGGGCCGGACGTTTCCCGTGAGGGGGTCCAGCGCGATATTCTGCCGATCATCGAGGGCAGCACGGTCCAGACAAAGTACGGCCCGGTCAAGACTGACTTCGTGCTGTTCATCGCCGCCGGCGCGTTCCACCTCTCCAAGCCGTCGGATTTGATCCCCGAGCTTCAGGGCCGTCTGCCCATTAGAGTTGAACTCGAAAGCCTAACTCAAGACGACTTCAAGCGCATCTTGACCGAGCCGCGCAACGCGCTGATTAAGCAGTACGTCGCCCTGCTCGCCACCGAAGGGGTCATAATCGAGTTTGCCGACGACTCCATCACCGAGCTGGCCCGGATCGCCGCCGATGTCAACGCCTCGATGGAGAATATCGGGGCAAGACGCTTGCACACGATCATGGAGCGGCTCTTGGACGACCTCTCGTTCGAAGCTCCGGACCTTGCCGATAAGTACAAGCGCATTGACGCCGCCTATGTCCGCGAAAAGCTCGATGACATCGTCAAAGACGAAGACCTCAGCCGATACATATTGTAGGTAATCTTTCAAAAGGCTGAACACCATGGAGCAGGCTGATCTGAGCATATTCGCAGATTACAACTGTGTCTACCTTGCGGATGAGCATGGCGACGAATTTAGCCCTGAATGGAACGAGAAAGAACTGGCGGATATGGCAGCCGTCTCAGAGAGCACATTTGTTATGTGTCCAGTCCGTGCAATGACCGTGCCAGTGCGCGTTGAAATTCATGCTGCCGAGCCTGACGAAAATTTAGATGACTGGGACCATATAGTCGAGTGTAGTATCAATTCGCTGACAGGCCGGATATCAATTCAAGGCGGCACAGGCCCAGTTACAGCATGGCTGACTGTCGAGCCGGGCTGGTATCAAGTAAAATTGCTTTATGCTGGCCTCGACACTTTGAGAAATTATGGCCTTGACGGAGAAGATCGCTACAAAATTATTTTATGGCCTGGAATGCAACGTTCCTTACAAGTGGTCAAGCGATGGTCCAGCAAAAATTGACATTTATCTTATGCCCGCGAAGGCGGTCATTGGGCGTCTGCGCCCCACAGCGCAGGAATTTATTCCCACGCTTCCTTTGTTCCTCGGGTATCATAACGCTATGATCACTGTACGGATGCTGTTTTTCGCACATTTGTCGGACGTGGCAGGGAGCCATGAGCTGGCAATGGAGCTTCCCGTTGAGGCCACTGTCGAAGAAGCAGCGGGTATGCTGGCAATGCGGAGTTCCGGGTTTGACCGGCTCCTGGCGCAGGCGCGGGTGGCGGTCAATGCCGAGTTTGCCGAAGCCTCCACAGTGCTGCATGACGGCGACGAAGTGGCCTGGATGCCGCCGATGAGCGGGGGGGTCCCCGAAGTGCCGCCGCTGCTGACGGAGGGCATTGTTGACATCTTGGCTTTGAGCCGGGCGGTAGAAGCGGACGATTTCGGCGCAGTGGTGACGTTCGCGGGCAACGTGCGGGACAATGCCCGCGGGCGGCGTGTTCTGTATCTGGAGTACGAGGGCTACGCGCCGCTGGCGGAGAAGCAGCTTCGGGCGCTGATGGCTGAAGCCGAGACGCGCTGGGGTGTCAAATGCGCGGTGCAGCACCGGCTCGGACGCCTCGAAATTGGCGAGTGCAGCGTTGGAGTCGCCGTGGCCTCGGCCCACCGGGGCGAGGCGTTTGACGCCTGCCGCTGGCTGATGGACACGCTCAAAGAAACGGTGCCGATTTGGAAGCGTGAGTTTTTCGAGGGCGGTGACCACTGGGTCGAAGGCCCGAACACAGTCAGTCCAGACAAGTCGTTAGAAGTTGTGCCATGATCGAGATGACGCAGACCGAACCTGAGATTTTGCGCCGAACCGCCGTCACCATTCGCCCAATGCGCCTGGACGACATTGAGTACGTCTCGCGGCTGGAGCGGCGCTGCTATACCCTGCCGTGGAGTTCGAGTGCCTATGTCACCGAGGTCGGCAACTCGAACGCCTATTACACGGTGGCAGTTCAGCCCGACGGCACGATTGCCGGGTATTGCGGGATGTGGGTGATCATGGATGAGCTGCACATGACCACGATTGCCGTGGACCCGGCGGTGCGCGGCCGCAAAATCGGCGAGCGGCTGCTGATTGACTTGATCCGCGAAGGCATCAAGCGCGGCTCGGAGCGGGCGACGCTGGAAGTGCGGGAGCGCAACACGGTCGCGCACAATTTGTATGTCAAGTACGGATTTGAAGATGTCGCGGTTCGCAAGAGCTACTACAGCGACAACGGCGAGAATGCGATCATCATGTGGGCAAACGACCTGACCCTGCCCCCCTATCAGGCGATGCTCCGCGACTACGAAGCACGTCTCGCCGAGGGCTAAATGCCAATGAGTTCTGAATGGTGATTTTGGACCATTTCGTTTCCGGCCCCGAACCCTGCCAATATTTGCCAGGACGCGACGCGATGCAGGAGTATGTCCGAGTCTCCCAAATCGCTCCAGAAGACTACGAGCGGCTGATGGACGCCGGCTGGCGCAAGTTCGGCCCAATGCTCTTTCGCCCCATCTGCCGGGACTGCGCCGAGTGCCGCCCTCTTCGCATCCCCGCCGCTGAATTCATTCCCAATCGCAGTCAGCAGCGGACATGGCGCAAAAATGCCGACCTGGAAGTGCGTTATGCCCCGCCGAGCGCGGACGCCGCACGTCTCGACTTATACCGGCGTTATCAGGCCGCACAGTCGGCGCAGAAGGGCTGGCCGGACACCGAGCGCACGGCAAACAGCTACAAGTTTCAGTTTGTCCAGAACCCGCTGCCGTGCATCGAAGTCTCGGTCTGGGAGGCGGGCGCACTGCGAGCCGTCGTCATCGCGGACATTACGCCGAACATCGTCTCCGGCGTGTACCACTTCCATGACCCAGACAGCAAATCACGCGGCCTCGGGACATTCGCGATGCTGCACACCATCGCGCTGGCCCGGCGGCTCGGGAAGCGCTGGGCGTACTTCGGCTTCTATGTCGCCGGCTGCCCCTCGATGCGCTACAAGGCCAATTTCCGCCCCTATGAGATATTGGGCGCGGATGGCTTTTGGCATAAGGATTGACACGCGCCAATGGGTATAATAAAGCATACCCTTTAGACAGGAACACGCCCCCATGCCAAGAGGAATTGACCTGATGCCCGGTGTCCGGCCCAAAACCCGTCCCGCCGAGGAGACCTGGGACGCGCCCGACGAGCAGCGCACCCCGCCCGGCACGAATGGCCCCTATATCGTTATTCTCTACAACTGCGAATGCCATACGTTCGATCAGGTGGAAGAGCAGCTCCAAAAAGCCATCGGCTGCACACAGGAAAAGGCCGAGGCCTTCGCCAACGAAGTCCGCACCAAAGGCCGCTCGATTGTCTTCTCCGGCGATGATGTCGAGTGCGAGAAAGTCGCAAATGTCCTGCGCGAAATCAGGCTGCAAGTGGAAACCGACAAATCCGCGTGAGCCAAATCCGCGTGAACAGTGAGCTGCTTCCGAAGATCGTCTCCGAAGTGCCCGGCCCGCACTCACAGGCGCTGGCCGCCGACCTGCGGCGGGTCGAAAGTCCAAACGTCACGTACTTAGCCGATGACTTCCCGGTCTTCTGGGACACCGCACAGGGGTGTTTGGTGACCGACGTTGACGGCAATCGCTTTCTCGACGTCACCTCGGCGTTCGGCGTCGCCTCGGTCGGCCACAGCCACCCCCGCGTCATCGCCGCCATTCATGCTCAAGTTGAAAAGCTGACCCACGGCATGGGGGATGTCCACCCGTCGGCGGTCAAAGTCCGCTTCTGCGAGCGTGTCGCGTCCCTCGTGCCCATCCCAAACGCCCAGCTCATCTTGGGGCAGAACGGCGGCGACGCGGTCGAAGCTGCCCTGAAGACCGCCGTGCTCGCCACGGGCCGCCCCGGTGTGCTGGCGTTCGAGAACGGCTACCACGGCCTGACTTACGGGGCGCTCGACGTCACCGCCCGCGCCGACTTCCGCGCCCCGTTTTTGTCCCAGATGGGCGGCTTTACCAAGCATTTGCCTTACGGCTGCCCATTGGAAGTTATCGAAGCGCACCTAAAGACGCATCAGCCCGGCGCGATTTTGGCCGAACCCATACAAGGACGCGGCGGCATCGTCGTCCCCCCACCCGGCTGGCTGCCCGGACTGCGCGATCTCTGCACGAAAACAAACACACTGCTGATTTTGGACGAAATCTTTACGGGTTGGGGCCGGACGGGGCACTGGTTCGCCTGCCAGCATGAACACGTCACCCCTGATATTCTCTGCGTCGGCAAAGCGATGGGCGGCGGCCTGCCGATTTCCGCCTGCGTGGCTTCAATGGAACTGATGTCGGTTTGGGGCGAGTCTACGGGTGAGGCGCTGCACACGAGCACCTTTCTCGGCAACCCCTTGGCCTGCGCAGCGGGGCTTGCCGCCCTATCAGTCCTGGAAGATGAGCGTCTGCCCGAACGTGCCGTTCAAATCGGCGCAGTCTTTACGGACGGCTTGCGCCGACTCCAAGCCCTGTACCCAGACAAAATCGCCGACGTGCGCGGGCGCGGCCTGATGCTTGGGATTGAGATGGCCTCGCCAAGCTTGGCTCTTGCGCTTGTCCCGGCGGCGTTGCGCTCCGGGTTAATTTTACTGCCCGCCGGTGACGGGCGGGTGCTCGAATTCGTGCCGCCGCTGGTCATTAGCGAGGAGCAGGTTTCCTGGTGCTTGGATGTGATGGGCGGACTACTTTCGCCGCATTGAGCTTGGGGGAGTGCGTGTGCGTAATCTGCGGCACGGGCAATGTCAATGCTGTGGAGCCATCTCGATTCGTCAGAAGCAGTTGACCCCGACCATCGCTTTTCAGACCAAACACAAGGTATGTCTTTGGCATATGCGTCATTTGAGTGTTGGGGGGAAACAAAGCCTGCGGCTCTTGCACCGGAGCGGGCCATGAACGAAAACCACCCGAGTTGTCTTTTGGAAGCACCAGTGGCCTCCCTTGAAAAGGAGACAGTCCAGGTAGCGGCGGATCGGCGAGGACGACCGCCGGGGTGATGAGAACGGACAGCAGAACAAGCGCTTTAACAGCAAAACAGAAGGGGTTGCTTTGCATTTTAGTCTCCGTTTTTGTGAATTGAATCAGTGTGTCAGCAGCAGGTAGAAGCCCATCACGATAAACAAGGCATCAATGACCAATGCTCGCTGCTTGCGAGCTTCGAACCGGCGGCGTTCTTTGGGCGACTCGGGCAGAAACTTCGCCCGCTGCTTGAAGTAGGCCAGGCTGATCGCGCGGAAAATAAAACCAAGCGCGACCAGCACGCCACCGATGATTTTGAACGGGTCCAACAGATAATCCTAATAGGGGCCTTTAGCGATAATTCGTGAACTGGATTGGGGCATCGAGATCGGCGGCTTTGATGACGGTCATCGCTTCCTGCAAATCGTCCTTGTTTTTGCCGGTCACCCGCACCTGCTCGTCTTGAATTTGGGTCGTCACTTTCAGGCCCTTGTCTTTGATCAGCTTGGTGATCTTCTTCGCGGTCTCGGTCGGCAGGCCGCTTTTGACCGTCACCACCTGCCGGAGAGTGCCTTTCGAGGCTTGTTCCAGCTTGCCGTAATCAAGAAACTTGACATCCACGCCGCGCTTGATCATCTTGGACTGCAAAACGTCAGTCAGCGCGGTCAAGCGGGCCTCGTCGTCGGACGTCAGCGTAATCTTTTCTTTGCCATCATGCGCGATCTCGCTGATGCTGCCGCGGAAATCGAAGCGGGTCTCGATCTCGCGCTGCGCCTGCCCGATTGCATTCTTGACTTCCTGGGGGTCCGCTTTCGAGACCGCATCGAAACTATATTCAGTCGCCATTGTCTGTCTCCTCGTAAGCCTCAGTATTTAGCTTTTTTCGATCAGCTTTCTTCTATGATACCCCGCCGAGCGCCGATTACAGGCGCGAGTCTCGGCGCGGCGACGCCGGGCCGGCGGCTGAGACCGAAGACGGCGGCGATCAGCAGCACGAGGCCGACTCCCTGCCCCAACCCGAGAGGGGTGTGCTGGACAAAGATGCCAATCGCCAGCGCGGTCAGCGGGTAGCACAATTCGGCCAGGGTCGCCGCCGACGCCGAAGTGCCGCGCAGGCCGGCGTAGTAAAGCACCATGCCAAGCAGGTCCGGCAGCAGGACAATCAGCAGCAGAAAAAGCGCGGCATACTGGACCGAATGGGTCGGCGCGAACGGTGTCCCAGTCGGCACCAGCGTCAGCAGGAGCAGCGGCGGGACCGCCAGAGCAAACCGTGCCCCGGCCAATCCGCCCGGCGACAGTGCCGCCGACAGCGAGCGGCCCGCGACAGTCGCCGCGCCCCACAGCGCCGATGCCCCCAGCGCGAGAAGCGCTTGCTCGGCGTGAATGTCCGACAGCGACGGCAGCTTTTGGAAGCCGATCAAGAGGTACGCGCCGGCGAACGCGGCGGCGCACCAGACCCAGAACGCCGGGGCGCGTCGCTCCCGAAGCAGCCAGCCTGCCAGCAAAATCGCGACCACCGGCTGCGTCTTTTGCAGCAGCACCACGGTCAGCGCCTGCGAAAAGTCCAGCGTAAACGCTTTCGTGTACAGCCAGGTCGCAAGCGCCGAGCCGCCCCATGCCACAAACAGCAGCGCCGTCCACTGAGGCCGGTTCAGCGCAGCGAATGTCCGCCGCTCCCGCCAGAGCACCGGCAGGAAAATCAGGCTCAGAGCCAGATGTTCCCCCAGCACGACCCAGGCCGGGGACCAGCCTGCACTAAGGGCATTCGGGCGCAGCAATATATCACTGCCCCAGAGCATCGCGGCCAGGGCAATCAAAAACGGAGACAAGAACGGCGAAACGGTACGGGTCGGCATCACGCGCCTATGATACCCGAAAGCGCCGCTTCGCAGGAGTTTCGCACACATTTGTTCGCTAATCGGTTATAATAATGCGTCGGAGCTTAGGGAGACTGTTTGTATGGCCGTGAAATCCTCACCTGAAAAACCTGCGCCGGAGCGACCGGCGGCGCGTCAGCCGCGACCGCCGGCGCCGCGCGGGCCGTCGGGGTCCAAAGCGCCGCGCCCGCCGCGCAGCAACGATCGCTTTGCCCATGATATTTGGGGACTAGCGCTGGTCGCGCTTGGCCTAATTTTGGGCGTCAGCCTCATTCTGTCGCACCGGGGACAGGCCGGGCTGCTCGGGGACCTGCTCGTGTCCGGCCTGCGGGCCGTGGTCGGCATCGGAGCGTGGGTCTTTCCGGCGCTTTTGACTGCGATCGGCATCATGCTGATTCGCGGGAAGCACCAGCACACGCGGGCGAACTTCGCGGGCGGCGTGGCCCTGCTGTTTCTGGTCGGCATCTCCTGGTGGCACTTAGGCCACACGACCCGCGCCTCCGAGTGGACCGACATCACCGAAGGCGGCTGGCTTGGCGCGGCGGTGTCGGGCGGCCTGCGGGCGCTTATTGGCGATGTTTCGACCCATATCTTTTTGCTGCTGTTCACAGTTGGGGCCGTCGTTTGGGCCACGGATATGCGCCTGCTGCATTTGTTCGACCACGCTGTGGCCGGCGGTCGGCGCGTGACCGGTCCGGTCACCGAAAGCGCCAAAGCGGCGCGTCAAAGCGCCGACGCCTTCCGGCAGAAGCGAGACGCCCAGCGGGCGGAAGCGCGAAAGGTGATCGAGGCTCGGAAGGAACCCACCCCGCCGCAAACGGCGACCCTCGTTGCTCCGCAAAACCTTCGGGCGAAACGGGAAAGTGAAGAGTTTTCAGAAGCGGGGGCGGCTTCTCGAACTCTGCGTCCTCCCGTTTCGGGAGGAACCCTGCGAAGTAACTTGTTACGAAGCAAGGAGGTGGGTTCCGATGACCTGCCGACCATCCCGCGTGTTTCGCTGCCTGCCGTTCCTCCCACCTCGCCTGCGGCGTCTGCGCCTGCCCTGCCTGTAGCAATTCCGGTCGTAACACCTGAGAAGCCCAAAGTTTCGGCGGGGCCGCTGGTCATTCCGGACTCGCTCGGCGACGACGGCACCAAGCACGAGTATGTCCTGCCGCCGCTGGAGCTTTTGAACGAGTCTCCGCCGAAGCCGGTGCAGCACGAATCGGCGATCCGCGAAAAGCAGGCCGTTTTGATGCAGACCCTGAACGACTTCAAGATCGGGGCGAATGTCGCCCAAGTCGCGATGGGGCCGACCGTCACGCGCTACGAGGTCCAATTGGAGCCGGGCATTTTAGTCCGCAAAATTGTGGCGCTGGCCGATAACCTCGCGATGTCGCTGGCCGCGATTGATGTCCGGGTCGAAGCACCCATTCCCGGCAAGGCGGCCATCGGCATCGAGGTCCCGAACGATGTGACGCAGATGGTCTCCCTGCGGGAGTGTTTAGCGACCAACGAGTTTATGAACGCGCCGTCCAAGCTGACATTTGCACTCGGCAAGGACGTGTCCGGTGAGTACAAGTACGCCGACTTGACACGGATGCCGCACCTCTTGGTCGGCGGCAGCACCAACAGCGGCAAGAGCGTGTGTCTCAACGTCATCATCAGCTCGATTTTGTACCGGGCGACCCCGCGTGAAGTCAAGTTTGTGATGATTGACCCAAAGCGTGTCGAGCTGTCGCTGTACGACGGCATCCCGCACCTGCTGTCGCCGGTCATCAAAGACGTCAAGCAGGCGGCAGGCATCTTCCGCAGCGTCCTCAAAGAAATGGAGGAGCGCTACGACCGCTTCGCCCGGATCGGCACCCGCAACATTGACGGCTTCAATTCCCGTGTCCCGCCCGACGAGCGCCTGCCGTTTATTGTCGTAGTCGTAGATGAGTTAGCAGACCTGATGATGCAGCAGGGTCCCGAAGTCGAGACAAGCATCTGCCGTATTGCCCAATTAGCCCGCGCCACCGGCATTCACCTGGTCATCGCCACCCAGCGCCCATCGGTGGATGTCATCACCGGCACGATCAAAGCGAACATTTCCAGCCGCATTGCGTTCGCCGTCGCCACGCAGATTGACAGCCGGACGATCATTGACATGCCCGGCGCTGATAGATTGATCGGGCGCGGCGACATGCTGTATATGCCGATTGACGCCGCCAAGCCCGTCCGGGTCCAGGGCTGCTACATCGGCGAGCGCGAGACCGAAGAGCTGGTCAAATACCTGCGTAACCAAGAGGAAGCCGTCTACACCATGATCCCGTCCGAGTCCAGCGGCGGCGGCTACGGGGCCGACGGCGAAGACGACGGCACCTCCGACGAGTTGTTCGAACCGTGCGTTCGGTGGCTCGTCATGCAGGGCCAGTGCTCCACATCGAGTTTGCAGCGCAAGTTCAAGATCGGCTACACCCGCGCCGCCCGCCTCGTCGAGACAATGGAAGCCCGCCAAATCGTCGGCTCCCAAGACGGCGTCAAACCCCGCGAGATACTTCTACGCCCCGAAAACGTAGAAGCCTTCTTCGCCGGCTCCCAGCAGGGGGATTTGGGGCAGTAATTGCATAATTGGGCAGTGAATTTCCCGTCAGATTTAACTGTAATTAGGGTTCATGCATGGAACAAGATAAGCGAGCAGAGTATGCGGAATCTATAGATGCCGAGAAGGTGATTTTCATCAGCGGTGGGATTGGTGAAGTCAAGATACAACTTCACATTGGAAGTTCAAGGCTGCATGACCTTGTGTCAGACCATCAATATCGAACTGGATCACCTACAACATCGGGGCAACTTATCGAGCACATATTGAGAAGAAAGTGGTTAGACAAGCTCAGGCACGAGCACACAAACTACGAGCTAATTTTAGGCTCTCATTTGCCTAATGCTGGCGACTTACGCGAACAAGCTCACGCTCAAATCAAGGAACAAGTCAATGACTTTTTGGCTGAAGCCTGGAAGGTTTTTGCACTGGCTTACTGCCAGAAACTTGAGATTGCCTGGTGTGAATATCTTGTGAAACAAAACGAAGCAATCCAGAAGTCAGCAGAGCGATTTCAAAAAGAAAGGCTCCAGCAAGAGCAAAAATGTGAAACAGAGAGAAGAGAGGTAATTTGGCAACAAGAAGAAAATCTTCTCAACACTCGTTATGCCTTCACTAGAGCAGAAGTCGCGCGAGTATTGCCTTCTGCACCACTTAAAACTCCCATGTGGGGGCCAATATTGCGCCGGGAGTTAGAAGTCATTCAGACTTACGCGCTTTGCAGCAAGGACATGAACTATTATATGTGTGCTGTAGTTTCTGATAGTTGCGACTGGTTGAATTTTAATGCTTCGGGGTGCTTAGAGTATGCTACAAACTATGAGAAGAAGCAATTTCGCACAATTGAGACGCTGACCGTCGCAAAAATCAGCTCCAAGCTGGGCAATAACCTTAGTTCGAGCAGAAGTCTTGGAGATATAGTCTCAATTGGCAATACACCAATGCTGATTGTGTGCGTTGGAGGAGGTCGCTTCTCTAATCAGATAGATTGGGAGGCTCAACAAGAACTTTTCAAGCAGAAACAGGCTGCCGCCCAAGAACAGCGCACTATTGCAGAGGCTGAACGTCTACGTTTAGAGACTGAACATTTTCTGGCCGTAGCTGAAGAGGAGAAACGCCTTAAAGAAAAACGCCTCGGAGAAGAAGGGCTGCGTGTTGAACAGACAGGAGAGCAATGCCAGCAGAAACCCGCTGAAGGACAAACGTGGCTTCCAGTCAAGACAACAATTCCGTATCCTGTAATAGACCTAAATGCCATAGAAGCAGAGCGCCTTCGTGTGGAGGCCGAACGTACTCGGTTAAACTCAGAAGATACCGAGCGCAGCAGAACGAATTTAAGGCGTATACTAAAAGAGCCAGAGAGCAGAGGTAACCCCGAAAAGCAGAAATACAGCCAAGAGCAACTAGCCAGACAAGAAGAGGCATTGGAAGCCCTGTACGAACGAAATCGGTTTCGAGCGGAGCAGAACCGCAAGGCACAGGACACTAAAGACGCGCAAAATAAACAAACCCAATTAAAGCAAAAACAGGAGACACGTCTCGCGCCAGCCCAGCGGCAGGTCTTCGGGCCGGGTGATTTTCGAAATGAAGGACAGGAGAAACGTCCCGCGCAAACGCCAAGTGGAGGGGGTTGCGTAGTGCTATTGTTGGCTTTGGGAATGAGTACAATCCTGGTATCGAAGTATTCAACTCTCTTGTTTCAGTGGGTGGCATTGCTTTTGCATAAAGCGTTTTAGAGTAGGAGAAACCTGTTTTGTTAATCGGTGGAATTTCAAGCAAAGAGTTTTCGATTCAAACTGAGTCTGACCGTTTTATTGCTTACGCCAAGGCGTATTTGCAGACAAGCCGTGTTATATGTGAAGGCATGACAAAATCATCGCCAACTTCAACCTGGCCTTTTGCTTCCGTTACGATGTTCTTGGCTACTCATGCGGTTGAATTGTTCTTGAAGGGAATGATTCTGTTGCGGGACTCATCGCAAGTTAAGAAACACCATGAACTTGTTGGGTTCAAGAGAATTTACGATCAGCTATTTCCAGAACCGGAGCTAACTTGGGACTTGCTCTTCGAGGCTGAATATCTTGGGTTTCTTGAAGATACCGATACCAAGCTTCTTAATGGCGGTTCCTACATACCAAGTATCCTCAATCGCTACCCAATAGACGGCCCAGGGATAGAGTGGCAAGGCACTCAAAATTTTCGACCAAAGAATTTTTTACACGAGATTGACTTAATGGGGAAGACTTTTAACCGCATCGAAACAGCGTGGCAGTTGCTAGCCGAAAAGCAAGGTAGTCAAGGGCTTTGATTTGCAGCTTTCTGAGTTTAACCAAGATGGACCTTCATTATTACCCCGACACAGACTCGCTTTACATTGACCTGAGCGACAAGCCGAGCGTAGAGGCGCAAGAAGTCTCGCCGGGCATCGTTTTGGACTATGACGACGCAGGCGAAGTTTGTGGTATCGAAATAGACCCAATGGAACCTTACCTTCTGAGTGAGTCGGCATTGTCGAAAGGCTGGCTGAGGCCGGAAGAAGACGAAGCGTGGAAGGATTTGTGAAAGAGGCGATGAAATGACACTGATGCTGGAATTGGAACCGGAAGTCGAGACGCGGCTTCGCAAGAAAGCCGAACGGGCGGGGCAGAGCCTGCCCGAATATCTCATCGCAGTCGCCGATGCCGAGCCGGAAGAAGCTGGAAATGATGCTTCGGAGGGGTCTGCGTATGATCTGTTTGAGGGCCGGATAGGCTTATTTGGAAGCGGCGGGGACGGTGAATGGTCTCAGGATACCGGGCGTAAGTTCGCAGAAGGAATGGCCGAGAAGCGTCGGCAGGGGCGCTTATGAGCAGAAAGCAGCGCGGAATGACCGCAGACGTGACTTTGACAGACACCGGGCCGCTTGTCGCTCTGTTCGACACAGACGATAAGCTTCATGTTCAAGCGCGGCAGGCACTTTCCACGCTGCCAAAAAAGCCGCTGCTGACAACTTGGCCTTGCCTCACGGAAACAATGTATCTCTTGTACCAGTCTATCGGCTATGCCGCGCAGGAAGAACTTTGGGGCTGGATCGAGGATGGTTTGCTTCAGCTTCACGTTCCGAGCAGCAGCGAGTGGACCCGAATGCGTGAATTGATGGCACACTACAGAGATGCGCCGATGGACATGGCCGATGCGTCGGTTGTCGCGGCGGCGGAAGCGCTGTCTTTGACACGGGTGTTCACCTATGACCGCCATTTTTTCGCTTATCGGCTGGCGAATGGCAATATGCTGGAAGTGGTGCAGTGACCTACGCGCTGTTTTTGCTGGTGTTTTTGTGTGTGCCGATTATTGGGCTGGCGATTGCGCTACGGGGCAAGTGGCTGGGGCGGCTGAGTATTGCCTGCGCGGCGGTCTGTGGGCTGGCGTTCCTTTACACGTCGCCCTGGGACAACCATGCGGCGCGAATTAAGCTGTGGACATTTGACCCGCACTTTGCGCCGCCGAGCCATTTTGTGTTTTATCTGCCCTGGGAAGAGTATGCGTTTTACTTCGCGCAGGGAATTTTGATTTGTCTTTTAGTCGCGGTGCTGTCGCGGCGGCTGCGGCCAAGTGCGGGCGGTAACGAACTGTGATGGCCTGGACGTATCTGATTTATGAGATGGCCTGGGCGCTGCCGGTCGTTGCCGTGCAGTGGGCAGTGGGCTGGCGTGAGCTGTGGCGCTGGCGGCGGCTTTTGATCGTGTCGGTGACACTGGCAACGGCGTATCTCGGGGCATGTGATGCGTTCGCCCTCGGCCACGGCATTTGGAGCGTTGACCCCAAGCGGGTGCTGGGGATTTATGCCGGGCCGCTGCCGCTGGAAGAGTTGGTGTTTTATTTCGTGACCAGCATCATGGCCGCGCAGGGATTCGTGATGATCGCCGGGTTTCTCAGAGAAAGGAACCCACCCCGCCTCGTTCCTCGGCCTCCCCTCCCGAAGCGGGAGGGGCAAGAGCAAGAATAGGGCGTTCGGCAAAAACTCTTTGTCCTCCCGCTGCGCCCGAAGGTTTTGCGGAGCAACGAGGACCCCTGCGAAATGAGGAACGAATGGAGCAAGGAGGTGGGTTCTTGACATCGGCAATAGACACAACGGCAGCGATCGAAACGGCGCATTTGCGGAAAGAATACGGCGGGTCACTCGGGCGCGGCGGGTTTGTCGCGGTCTCAGACCTGTCGTTTTCCGTGCCGCGCGGGCAGGTCTTCGGCTTCCTCGGGCCGAACGGGGCGGGCAAGACGACGACGATCAACATGCTGCTCGGCAATATCGCGCCGACTTCCGGGAAAGCGTCGCTGCTGGGCAAGCCAATCGGGGATTTGGATGCGCGGACGAAGCTCGGGTTCCTGCCGGAGAAGTTTCAGTTCCATGAGTTTCTGACTGCCGAGGAGTTTCTGGACCTGCACGGGCGGCTCTACGGCATGGGGCCGAAAGCGCGGCGCAAGCGCATCCCGGAAGTGCTGGCGATGGTCAATTTGTACGACCGGCGCAAAAGCAAGCTGAGTGAGTTCTCGAAGGGGATGCAGCAGCGGGCCGGGCTGGCACAGGCCATCTTAAACGACCCCGAGATGGTCATTTTGGATGAGCCGACCTCGGCGCTTGACCCACTGGGGCGGCGTGAGGTGCGCGAGATTGTCGCAGCGCTGAAAGCAGCGGGCAAAACAGTTCTCCTCAACTCGCACCTGCTGGGCGAGATTGAGATGACCTGCGACCAGGTCGCCATCTTGAAGAAGGGCGTGGTTGTCCGGGTCGGCGCGATGGATGAGCTTCTCGCCGCGCCGGCGACGGTCGAGATGCGGGTGCAGAATATCTCCCCTGCCCTCATTCGCGCTCTCGAAAGCCTGAGCCGAACCGTCACCGTGGACGGCGAGGAGATTCGTGTCGGCATCCCGGACGAAGCCGTTGTTCCCGAGCTGGCGGCGGCGGTGGTCGGGCACGCCGGACGGCTGCTGTCGTTGATCCCCAAGCGCGAATCGCTGGAGGATTTATTTATTCGCGTGGTCGAGGCATAGAAACAGAACGAGTGACTAAAGGCGCTCGGTAGAACAGACGAAGTCTGCTGTCCCCTGGATGGGCGGTGTTTCCGAACACCTTTGAGCGAGGGCGTTTACGCCCTCGTTTTCTTGTAATTGAGGCATAGGAATTTGTTTAACGGTATCTGGACACTGGCGGGGCTGACGGTGCGGGAAGCGGTGCGGCGGCGCATTTTCCTGGCGGGCCTGATTATCTCGGCGCTGTATATCGGGTTCGCTTTCCTGCCGCTGCATATCAAGCCAGGGCTATTGGTGGGCCTGGACATGGTCTCAGCACGGAACAATACCGGGCGCATCTTTGCCTGGCTTGGGTGCGGAACCATCAAGTTTTTCGGGGCGGTGCTGGCAGTCGCGCTATCCGCCGGGGCGGTCACGGCGGAGGTAGACCGGGGGGTACTGGCGGTGATCGTGCCGAAGCCGATCCCGCGTGCCGCCATTTATATCGGCAAATGGCTTGGGATCGTCTTTCTGCTGGCGGTGTGTGTCGCTGCCTGGGGCATCCTGCTGGTCTGGGGCATCTGGAAGCAGACGGGGACCTACCACCCGCAGATATGGGGTGGTATCGCGGCGGCGGGCCTTTTCCCTTTGCTGTTCACGACACTAACCCTGTGCTTCTCGACATTTGCGACCTACGCGCTGTCATCGAGCCTGGCGCTTATTGCGGCAGGCGTCGCGCTGGCCGAGGACCTACTTCACAACTTGTCCCTGCCGACCCGGCTGGATGTGCCGCTTCTGGACACGCTGAGCAAGATCGCCGGGTACATCGTGCCGCTCGGACGCATGAACCACTGGATTACACGGGGGCTGGACGCGACGGGCATCATCGGCGCGGCCCCGCCGGGCAGCGCGGGTCTTGACCTGAGCCTGATTGTCGCCCAGGCCGATCCGACCCAGGCCGTCGCCGTAGCGGCGACCTCACGCGGCGACCTGGCATATATTCTGCTTTACGCCGCGTTCTTTTTCGTCTTGGGATTGGTTTTGTTCCAGCGGCGCGATTTATAGGTGCCGGGGGTTTCACGCCCCCGGCACTTCTTCCGCTCTATTTTTTTTCGGAGGCGCGGCAGGGGCCGGGGTCAGAGACGTCGGCTTATCGGTTTCCTTTTTCTTCTTCAGTGGCTTTCGTTTATCGCCCATTGCGGTCTCCTTGTGGGGGTCATCGGCGGCAGGGCCGCAAGGGAAGGTTTCGGCAGTGGCCGGGCCGGTTCCAGGCCGAACGCCGCTTCCAGGCCCAGGCGCTTGATCAGCGGCAGGACCGGGCCGCCTTCGGCAATCTGGAATGACACGGCGCGGCGCGGCGCAAGCTCTCGCTGCGTTTTAAGCAGGCGCAGCAGAAACGCTTCATCGAGGGCGCAGACCCCGCGCAGGTCCAGGGTCAGCGGACCCGACCCCGATGCCAGGGGCCGCAGGGTCCGCTGTAGGCGCTCATGCACCGAAACGTCGGACAGCTCAAAGACCCCGTGCAGGGCCAAATGCTCCCCGGCAGAGATCGGGCTAGGACGCTCGCGCACGAGCAGAAACGATTGATCGCCGCTGTGTATGCCAAGATGGCTCGTCAGCGAAACATAGGTTGAAGAGACGTGAGCGACAGGACGGCGCAGGCCAAAAGGCGCAAGGTAGGACGACACAAGGCACGTGGCCTTTCTCGCGTACCCGGTTACGTGGAGTTTAGCAAAAGTGTTAGTCCGGGCGGACAACAGAGGCAGTCGTCAGAAGCGGCGACATTGGTACTTTGATCTGCATTGTCATTGTACCCGATTTGAATGGTTTTAGAACGGATGCACGAGCTTCAGCGTGAACTTGCCGCGTGTCTTGGGTGAGTTGGGGTCGCCGAACAGCACGAAAACGTCGGTGCCGGCGCGGACCTGCTGGCTGAACGAGAAGTAAATGTTCGTGCCGAGGCCCGCGCCCTGGTCCGCACCGCCCTGGCTGACCACGCGCCCGCTGATGGTCTGCACCGCGTTTAGCCGGTAGGTGCCGGTCAGAATCGTCTGCGTGGACGATACGCTCCCAAGCTTTAGGCGGCTAAGATTGAGCTGAAGCGAAAAAGGCTGGGCCACAAAAACACCCTGACTGAGCGTGAGAAAGTTGTAAGGCTGTCCCGCCTGCCGCCCGAAGACGTCCCCGAGGCTGCCCCGCTGGTACAGAGTCTTCCGGTTCCAGGACAGCGCGATGTTGCCCGTGTGGTCATGGAACTGTTCGCGCTGCGACTGGTCCGCACCGACCGACAGCCCGTACCCGACCCGGTTCTGGCCGTAGAGGCTGGCGTTCAGGTCGTTGTGAAAGAACCCGCCGGTGTGATGCTGGTAGGCGCTGGCGCTGACATTCACGTTGTACCGCTCCAAAGTCCCTCGGTCAAATTGGTTGTACTGGTTGACGCTGGCATAGCCGCCGCGCAGGTCGGTTTCGGGCACGAAGCCGAGGCCGCTAAAAAAGTTCGCCCCAATGTCGGAGTAGGCAGCGTCGAAGCTCGGCTTGCCAAACGGCACGCTGGTATACACTTCAAGCTGATCATTGCCGCCCGAGGGATTATTCTGCATTGGGCTATTCTGGGTCGCGGACTGCGTGTGAAACCCTGTGAGCGTGTAGCGGGTCGGCCCCCGCCGGAGGCCGTAGGAGCCGTAGAGCCGGCTGACAGTGTTGCCCGGCTGGCCCGGCACATGGTCGCTGGTCAGCGCGATCCCCGCCTGGCTGTAGAGGCCAATATCCTGGGCCAAGTTCAGCGCCAGGCTGTCCTGGGCGTTTGGCCCCGCCGTGTGGCTGCCCAGCAGGCCGATTGTCGCCGCACCCTGCTTGCCGGCCACTTTGATGCCCTGGTCCACGGCCCCCACTCGGCGCGAGTAGAACAGATCGCTCGGCGGTAGAAAGCCCGCACCCTCGGCAAAGAACGGGCGCTGATCGCTGAGAAATTTCTCGGTGTACGAGAAGTTGATAGTGGTGACATCCTGCTCGATGGTCTGAAAGTCCGGGTAGGCCGTCCCGACCCCGGTGAGGGTTGTAGACAGCGGGTACTTGATGTCCAGCCCCGCCCGCGCGGCATTGCCGGCCCCGCCCGTGAAGAGCGTATACGGCAGGAAGGTCGGGCGCGGCGTGTAGAACGGCGGCGCGAACCCGGTAAACTCATCCAGGTACTGCGGCTCGGTGGCGTTGTCCACGCCCGCCGGGGGCATATACGGCCAGCCTTCCAGACTGGTCTCGCGGGCGATCTGCCGGTACAGCACCATGCCGAACGCCCGCGCCCCGCGTGGATAGCGCAGCAGGGCAAAGGGGATCGCCATTTCGCAGGTCCAGCCGGTTTTGGTCCGTCGCACAGCGGATTTCCAGTCGCCCGCCCAGGTGATATTCCCGGCGGTGCCGCCTTCCAGCGTCTCCGACTGCGTCCCCCGCGCCGTGACAATAAATGTCGAGAACCCCCGGCGGCTGTTCTGGCTGTCTACATCCAGACCGACAAAATCGTCCTGACCGACATTGCCGTTGCGCTTGATCTCGCCTGCCTTGATCCGCTCCGGGTGATCGTCGAGGCACCGAAACGCAAAGTACAGTCGGGTTTTGTCCGCACAAATCCACGCTTCGGTCTGCTGGACCGCCGGAAAGGGCCGCCCGCCGCCGTAGCGAAAAAAGCCGGTGGCGTGGGTCGCCGTCTTCCAGCAGGCGTCGCCGAGTGTGCCGTCAACAATCGGCGGCGCGGCGCAGGGCGCGACCGTGAAGGTCTGCCGTGCCCAGACCGCCGGGTCGCTCGGCGGCGCAATTGCCGCGCCCTCCCCTTCGGGAATTGCGGCCTGCGACACCCCCTGCGCCGGCGGCGTCGGCACGACCTGTGGCACCGGTTTTGATGGGATTGGGCTGGCTGGGGGCGCACTGGCCGGTGCGGCTGGCCCGGCGGCAGCCTGCGCGAGTACGGGGCCGCTGATGAGCATCAGCGGCAGAAGCAGGCAAAAACAGCGCATGGGTCGGGCGATGGCTCTTTTCGGGGTGATTTGGGGAACAAGCAAAACGGCAAAAGCGCCGGGGAAGCGTGAAGTCCGGGTGCAGTGTAACATAAGACGCCAAAATATGCAACCTACAAAGGGCAGGCAGGGCGAACACAGAATTAAGGGCGAACACAAGGTTCGCCCCTACGGGTTTCGGAAAAGAAACGGCAAGGATGGTGTAGGGCGCGAACCTTGTGTTCGCCCTTGCTCCCTTGTCTCAGAGCCATTCGCTCAGTCCTAAGCCATTCGCTCAGTCCTAAGCCATTCGCTCACAGCGAGCCGCTGGCTGCGATGTTTTTGTCGGCGTCGTCAATCTCTGCCTGGGCAGTAAACAAATCAATCAGGCGTTTGGCGACAATGCCGGTGTCCACCTGCGCCCACTCAAACTCTGTGCGCCGCCCTACTCGCTCGGGCCACTGGCCGACCTCGCCGGGCAGGTTCTTGAACTGGATGTCTCCGGGATTGCTCGCCAGCGTGTCCGCCAGCTTCAGAAGCAGCGCCGACGCGCTCTTGATTTCGGCGTTCAGAGTCACGATGCGGTTTTCGGCGCGGGCCTTTTTCAGCAGCAGCGCCCCCAGCTCTTCATCAGTCATAGTCTTCTCCAAAAATACAGAAACGCCCGGAGGCGCGAAGCCTCCGGGCGGGCCAAGATCAGCGGCGGTGTCCCACCCGGTGCAGGCGGCGAACACGTCCAGTGCGGGTCACGACGGCCCGGTAGGTCTTGTTGCCATTGCGGCGATGCACCACAGATTTCGCACCGACCGTGCGGTGCGCGGCAATGCTGGTATTTTCCGACGCCTTGCGGATGGGGTACTGGATAGCGTTGCCGAGCTTGTGCAGCGTATTGCTGTCATGCCCTTTGGCCTGCGCCATTGGGGCTGCGGCCATCAGGGAACCGAAAAGAACGGCGGCGATGCCGAAAGATGCGAAAAAGCGTGACATAATCTTCCTCCTGCCCGCCGGAAGCGTCCCAGTGCCGCCAAAAGTTCCCGTGCCGGGATCAGCGGCTCTGAAGGGCGGCTTGGGCGAGGGCGCGGAGAGTGAGCAGGCTCTGCTCGCCCATAAGCGTGGTGTTCAGGGTCGGGGTATCCCAGTTCAGCGTGGTCAGCGAGGCACGGTGGGAGACATGGATAGGTGTCCCGCCGATGCGGGAAACGCGCATGGCGGCGGGAACCTGGGTTGGGCGCGACGGCTGGGTGCGCCGCTGCTCGAACAGCGAGACGAGGTTGAGGCCGTCGGAATAGCGCAGGTGCAGGACCGGGCGGCCAGCGATCTTCGTGGCGGTCGCGCCGACCAGGCGGTATCCGGCAAGGGACACCGGGGCGAATACCTGCCCGGACAACTGGGCATGGACCGAGGCCAGGGGCACCGCAGCTTCCGCCGACGGCAGCTCGACGGTACGCACGGTCTTTGCCAGTTGGGCCAGAGTGAACGTGTCGGCGGCAAAGGCCGGGTGATAAGTGATGTCGGTGAACGCCGCAGTCACCGCCAGCTTACCGGCCTCATTGTAGATCTCACGCTTGAGGATAAGGCCGCTGCCGCTGTCAATCCAAAACCGCCGGGCGAGAGTCCCGCCCATCGGCCGCTTGACCGTGACCAGAGAGGTCCGGCGCTCCGCCGTCGTGCGCGGCTGAGGGTTTACCTCCAGCAGGTAGTTTGCCCGAAGCAGTGTGTAGCTCAGCAAGTCGTCATCATCGAATGCACCCAGTGAGAGCCGCCGGTGCCGCAGGACTCTCTGGCGGGGGGAATACTCCCACTGCTGCTCATCGTCTCCTACCAGCAGCCGCCCGCGCTCCGGCTCCGGGTTCAGGAACTGAATGCGCCGGTCGTCTATAGGTCGGTGGGAGACGACTGTCTCCAGGGTCCGCCCGGTGCGCCAGTAGGTCGTGATCTGCCGGCCTTTGTAGGAAAAAAGATCGTCGGAGCGCAGCACTTTGACAAACAGCGCCTCGGCGGTCGGCACGGCGGCGACAGCACGCTTCGGCCTAATTGGGGATTTAGATGCCGGCCTCGGGCGGCCCAAGACCGGCGCAAAAATCGTAAGCAGGCCCAGTGCAGTTCCAAGAGCAGCCCAGGCAGCGCTAGTAGGACGCATCGGCGTAGCCTGCCGCCTCCGATGCGCTCAGAACAGACCCGGACTGCTGAGTGTCGGATTGACGGGCATCGAATTGACGGGCATCGGCGGCAATCATCTTCTGCCGGTCGGGGTCGGCCAGCGGCAGGCGCGAGACCGAGTCAGTGTGCAGCTCTGCCAGCGATGAAACGTCCGGGGAAACATCCGGGGAAACTTGCGGGGCCGGCGCGGTGTAGGCCGGCGGCGTGACGGGGCGCGTGACGGGTACAGCGGGCCGGGCGGCGAACACGCCGACCGCGACCGCGACGGCGGCAAGCCCGCCTGCCCAGCGCCGGTGCGCGGCCTGCTCGGGACCGCGCCATCCGGCCCAGAAGGGGCGCTTCGCGGCGGCCTGCTTGCGGTCGTCCACACGCAAAGTGCGGTACGCCGATGCCCAGAACGCCGCGTCGGGTGGGGTCGGGGCCGGCAGGCCGTGCAGCTCAGACTTTGTCCGGCGCAGGTCTGCCTCGGCCCGGCGGCAGGAGTTGCAGCCGCGCAGGTGCTCGCCGATACCGCGCATTCGGGCGACATCCAGCATGCTGTCAATATAGGCGGAGAGCTGCTCCCCATGCGGGTGCGTTATGTGAGTGTCGCTCATGGTCCCTGTCATAATTCTTAGGTCTTCGTCAGTTTTTGGCGCATCATCGTCCGGGCGCGATGCAGGCGCGAGCGGACCGTGCCGATGGGCGATTCCATCATCTCGGAGATTTCCTCGTAGGAGAACTCCTCGACATCAGACAAAATCAGCACCATGCGGAACTCCGGCGGCAGAGTGTCCAATGCCTTCTGTACCGGCTCCTCAAACTTGTCATGCAGGACCCGCCGCGACGGCTCGTCGGACCAATCGGGGATGTCCCGCCCGGCTCCACTGCCCTCGCTTTCACCCGGCAGGGGCGCGTCAAGCGATTCGATTGTCCCAACCCGCTTTTTGTGGCGCTGCCGGTCAATAAACGTGTTGGTCATAATGCGGTACAGCCACTTGTCGAAGTAGCTGCCACGCTGAAACTTTTTAAATGACCGATAGGCTTCCAAAAGCGCATCCTGGAGCAAGTCCTGCGCGTCTTCGTGGTGCCCGGCCATGCGGTAGGCGACCCGGTACAGCTTGTCCTGATGCGCGGCCAGCAGCCGAGCGAACAGATCTACGTCATCCTCGGAGAGTGCAGTGTCCGTCGGCCTCATGTCGCGTCGGGCCGGCAGCCCTGTCTTCTTTCGTAAGCGTTCATGGTCGGTCAAAAGTTCCCTAAGAATTGCACACGGGAAAACCGGCACTGAAAGTGCCGGTTTTCCTCGTTCCTAACCCTCGCTGATCGTCACCGAGTTCATTTTGTCACCCTTCCTCAGAGCCATCATCGCGTCTATGCCCGAGGTCACTTTGCCGAACGCGGCGTAGCTGCCGTCGAGGTGCGGTGCGGCGCCGAGCGTAAAATAGAACTGCGACGACGCGCTGTTCATGTCGTTGGAGCGAGCCATAGAGAGAATGCCCGCCGTGTCGTGCAGCAGCGAGTTTGGGACGCCGTTCTTCTTAAATTCGCCCTTGATGTTCTTCCCGGAGCCGCCCATGCCGCTGCCGTCCGGGTCTCCCCCCTGAATGACAAATCCCGGCTCGTAGCGGTGAAATGTCAGGCCGTTGTAGAAGCCTTTTCGGGCAAGCTCGATGAAGTTTGCGGTGGTGATGGGCGCGTCGTCCTCAGCGAGCTGGGCGACGATGACACCTTTGGTGGTGTCGAAAGTTGCGGTACGGGCCATTGTGTATTCTCCTCTTTGATGTTTGATTTGATATTAGATTTGATGTTAGATTGGGCTTCGGTCATTTGCGGCTCGGACACGGGCACGTCTTGGGTCAGCAAGGCGACCTCGCCGGGGGTCAGGTGACGCCAGGCGCCGGCAGGCAGGCCGGTCAGGCGGACGCTGCCGATCTTGACACGCACGAGCTTTGTGACCGTGTGGCCGAGCGCGGCCATCATGCGGCGCACCTGCCGGTTGCGGCCTTCGTAGATGGTCAGCTCCACTTCGCCCTGCCCGGTGCCGTCGGGGTTCGACTTGCCGCGCACCAGCCGGACATTCTCGGCAGGACGGGTCATGCCATCGTCGAGCATGATCCCCCGGCGCAGGCGCTTCAGGGCATCTTCGCTGGGAACACCCTGGACAGACACGCGGTACGTCTTCGGAATATGGTAGCGCGGGTGCGTTAATTTGAACAGAAAATCGCCGTCGTCGGTCAGAAAAATTAAGCCTTCACTGTCGGCGTCGAGACGCCCGACAGGCCGCAGCATCGGCTTGCCGCCGATGTCCACCAAATCCGTGACCATCTGCCCAGCGTGACCGTGCGGATCGGAGCGCGATGAGATAATCCCCTTCGGCTTGTTCATCGCCAGATAGTAGCGCTTGGCCGGCTGGCGCACGGGCCGGCTGTCAAACAAAATCTTGTCGGCCTCAGCATCCACTTTCGTGCCGAGTTCGGTCACGATTTGACCGTTAACCCGTACCCGGCCCTGAGCGATCCACGCTTCGCATGCCCGCCGCGAGCCGATCCCGGCGGACGCGAGCACTTTTTGCAGCCGCTCTTCCATAGTAAATCATTCCCCCTAGTAGCAGTGCGGCCAGCGCCGCACCGGCCCATTTCCCCAGCGTTCCGCCGACAGCTTTGGTTGTTCGCAGCATTGCCAGCGCCGGGCGAACCGAGACATTTTCCGACGCAACCACTGCCGCCATCGCCTGCACTTTGCCGCCGGCCAGCACCGACACTGTCCCAAGCCGTGTCCCCGCCGTAATCGGTGCCTGCGGCAGCAGCGGCAGGGGCGTGATTTTGATCACCGTCTCCAGCGGCGGGCGGTGCTTTGATTCAACGACGAATACCGGGTCGGCACAGCTTACTTTGACCGGCTCCGACGCGCTCGGGATGTCTACCGTGCCGACCGGGTCGCCCTGTTTCAGCACCGGCACCGGGGCGAACTGGGTAAAACCATAACTCAGAAGCGACTCGACATCTTCGCGGCAGGTGCCGCTGTTAAGGGCGACGGCGATCAGCCGCCAGCCCCCGCGAGTCGCCGAGCCAACAAAGCAGTGCCCCGCCGCATGAATATACCCGGTTTTGATGCCGTCCGCTCCCGGAAACGTCTTCAGATAGGTCGTCGCCGTATTTTTGACCCACACATCGCGCTGGTTTTTGGACCGATGCACTTTGTACAGCGGCGTCCTGACAATCGCGTTGAACTGCGGCAGGTTGTTTGCAGCATAAGCGGCAATCAGGGCCAAATCCCCGGCGGTCGAGTAGTGCCCCGGTGCGGGCAGGCCGTTCGGCGTGACAAAGTGCGAGTGGGTCGCCCCAATCTCTTTGGCTTTCGCGTTCATCTCTTTAGCGAACGCCGGAACGCTGCCGCTGAGGTACACCGCTCCGGTCACCGCCGTGTCGTTCGCCGAGCGCAGCAGCAGCGCATACAGCAAATCACGCAGGGTCAGCTTCTCGCCCGGCTTCAAATGCAGCGAGCTGTCCGGCAGGTACTGCACCCCGTTTGGGGCTGTGACAATGTCGTCGAGGTGCCCACGTTCCAGCAGCAAGATCGCCGTCAGCATCTTGGTCGTCGAGGCAATCGGCCGCGGCGTCTCCGAGTTGCGCTGCCAGAGCACTTTCCCGGTCACGGCATCCACTAAGATAGCGTAACGGCTGCGGACAACCGGTGTCAGCGGCAAAGCGACAGCGGGTACGGGCGTGACAGCAGGCGGCGGAAAGATAGGCGGCGGAGAGGTAGGCAGTGTTTGGGCAGGCGCGGGCAGGGTCAGAAAAAGGAGGAAGGCAGCGAAAATTGTCGTGCGGTTGAGCATAATAGTTCGGGTTTGCCACGGAATAAATTCCGAGGCTGTTAAGTTCACAGCGTCCAGGGGACGCGACATGGACATTAGCACGGTTTTGTCTTGTGTCGCTGCGACACTGGGCACTTCCAAGCCTCGGGTTTCCAACCCGTGGCTCCTCGGCCCGTGCTTTCATGCCGTGGCGACCCGCGCAATCAGTCCAAGCCCACCGCCTGCAAAGCGTCGTGCGTGGCGGCCATTTCGCTGTCGGCATCATCAAGTAGGATGTCTTCGAGCGGCGGCAGGTCTTCGAGCGTGTGCAGGCCGAAGTAATGCAGAAAGTCCGGCGTCGTGCCGTACAAAATCGGGCGGCCCGCGACTTCCTTGCGGCCTGTCTCTGCGACAAGATTGCGCTCGCCGAGCGTCTTCAGAACGCCGTCGGCGCTGACCCCACGCACGGCCTCAATCTCGGCCTGGGTCACCGGCTGCTGATAGGCGACAATCGCCAGCGTTTCCAGGGCGGGCTTGGACAATCGCGCTTTAGCGTTCGGCATTGCCAGCAGCCGCGCGACACCCGGCGACAGCGCGGGCCGGGTCGCCATCTGGTAGCCACCGGCGATCCGCACGATATGCAGGCCGGAGTTGATCCGCCGGGCATACGCGCTGGTCATATCTTCGAGCGCTTCCTCAATCGCAGCGGCGTCTAAATGCAGAATGCGGGCAATCTCGGCGGGCGACACCGGCTCGGTCGCGACGAACAAGTAGGCTTCTAAGAGAGGCGGCAGATCAGTTTCGCTGAGTTCGACAATCGGTTCAGACATCGGCGTCTGCCGTGTGTGCGAAGAGGACGATCTGGCCCAAATGCACTTCCTGGACCGCCCGGACCCGGCGATTGCGGAGCAGCTCCAAAAGCGCGAGAAACAGCATGACGATTTCCAGGCGCACATAGGGCGGCTCGAAGCAGTCCTCCAAAAGTACGCCGTCCGGGCCGCCGCGCTCGACTTTGTGCCGCAGCGACGCCATTGCGAGTCTCAAAGTCATCTTCTGGCGGCGGACACTCGTGACTGCTTGGCCCCCATCGTCGCCGGCCTCGGCCAGCAGCCGGTGCAGCGCTTTGAGCAGCGCCGACGGCTTCAAATCCCCAAAGCCGACCGGCAGGACATACTCGCCGCCATAGTCGCCCGCCCCGCGAAAGAACAGTGCGCGGCGGTCATCCTCCCACCCGGCCAGCGTCTCAATAAAGAGCTTATAACGCTGGTAGTCTTCCAAGCGGCGCACGAGTTCCAACCGTGGGTCTTCGCCTTCCTCGGCGTCCTCGGCGCGGGGCGGCTTCGGCAGCAGCATCCGGCTCTTGATTTCCAGCAGCGTCGCCGCCATCAAAAGAAACTCGCCGGCGACATTCAGGTTCATCGCTTCCATCGCCCGCAGGTACGCCAAATACTGATCGGTGATCTGGAGGATCGGGATGTCGGCGATGTCCACCCGGTGTTCCCGAATGAGATGCAGCAGCAGATCGAGCGGCCCTTCGAACGCCGGCAGGGCAACGGGAGGAAGCGAGGCGAGGGAAGTGGTCGCGGCGGGACTTGGCATAATCTATCTTACACTTGACGCCGTGCATTTGTCAACCTACTTCACGACAGAGGCGGGTATAATAGCGGCAATCAAGAGAGGGCAGACACCTATGGCGGCAGAACTCAGTGGGGAGCTGGCGGAAAAAGTCAACGAATTTCGGGTCATGGTTGCGCCCCTGGACCAGGCTATGCGCGAGCTGGAATACGCCCAGACACTTTTGCGGGCACGGGCCGAGAGCGACATCGCCCAAACAGTCCCGGCCCTCGGCGCACTCGCCGACATTTTGGAGATTTCCAGCCTGGACCTTCTCATGGCCCGCGACCGCGTCTCATTCGTCCGCGATGCCATGGCCCGCCAGAGCCTGACCGAAGCCGAAGTCGCCGCCCAAATGCGGGCGCTGGTGTCGTCCGACGACCGCTCCCGCAGCGACCTCAAAGCCCTCGGCATCGGCGAGGAAATCGCTTCAACGTAAGCCACTAACTCGCTGCCATCGCCTCCCAAGCTTTCAAGAATGCCCGATATTCCGGCTCTTGATACAGCGCAAACACCACCCGCCGCAAAGTCGTCTCCGGGTGCGTTTCCAAATAGTTTACCGCCGTTTGCAGCGCCAGCGGCGCGGCGTCATTGATGGGGTATCCGTAAATCCCCGTCGAGATTGAGCAGAACGCGATGCTTGTCAGCCCCTTCTCGTCCGCCTTTTCCAGACACGAACGATAGCACGACGCCAGCTTGACGGCTTCATTTGCGCCCCCACCCTTCCAGACCGGCCCCGGCGTGTGCAGAATATAGGGCTGCTTCAGCCCAAAGCCTTTGGTCAGCACCGCCGACCCTGTTTTGGTCCCATTCGGCGCGACCCGGATCAACTCCGCCATCAGCGGCTTCCCCGCGACTTTGTGGATGACCCCATCAATCCCGCCCCCACCCCGCAGCGCCGTATTCGCAGCGTTCACCACCACGTCCACATCCTGCTCAATCACACTGCCCTGCACAATCTCTATTGACGTTTTATGTATTTGCGTAATCATTGTTAGGTGTTCACCTTGAAGAAGTGTGCCATATTAGTAAATCCGTATAGGCCGACCGTGCGGAAGCTGAGATGCAGCTCAGAAAGATGTTCCCGGATGACTGTTGACCAACCATCAATGCAGGGAGTCGCCGACTGCGCGGCTTCTTGATTGGCAAAGTAGCCTAGTGAGACATGTGGGGTGTATCGTTTTGAAGTGGGAAGGCCAGTAAGTACCCCAAACGCCGCCGACAGTTCACTCCGGTATTCCACAATCTGCTGAAACTGTGCCTCGAAACCCTCGGCAGGCAGTAAATGGGCGACAAGAACACTGTTACCCCATTTGATCAGTCGGTCAAAACGGAAGACGATTTCACTGTTGAGACTAGCCAATGGGGAGGCCAGGACAACATCGGTCAATGCGTTTTTCTGCGGCAGAGACAACGGCAGCCCTCTCAGTTGATCCTCAAGCACAAAACGGTAAGTAGGAGCGACATCGGCGACGTTCGCGTCATTACCGCCATCCCACACCGTCACATGGTAAGACGGCGGCGGCAGAGGGCAGAACAGATAAAAGCGGATAAGCATATCTCGCCCAATAGCCGCAATTGAGTTGTTCAGCGCCTGATAGAATCCAAGCTCAGGATCGGTGTCAACTTGACTGTTTAGGTCAAGCAGTGCGCCCGAGGGCGTGAGGCTATCGCCGGGGTTGTCAAACAGCAGCGAGTAGCCGCGAAAGTCTGCCCAGCGAGGCTCAAACCCGGCAACTTTTTGATTGATGATAGTGATCATATCTGTCTTCTCACGACACTTGCTTTGTTCATTGATTTACCAGCCGGTCAAGTGCGGCGGCGTTCCAGCCGTAGCCGACATCGTCGTACTCGTTGCCGTGAATTATGTTCTTACGGGTGCGGGTGACGCCGCCGCCAAGCGCCTCGTAGAAACCACGGGCGGGACCATGAGCGTAGGTCCAAAGAAAAAGTGTGGAATAGCCGGCATCATGCAGACGCCGCGCTGCGAGTGTCATTAGCCGCCGCCCAAGACCACGGCCCTGCTGGGCAGGAAGCAGGAACAGCTTGTGAATTTTGGCGGCATGTTCTGAGGCGTCGCCGCCCTCTTGGCCGAAGCTGATAAAGCCGACTATCCCGCGCTCAGTTTCCGCAACCAGCGTAGAAGTGCCATCTTCTTTTGCGCGGGAAAGCATGCCTTGACAAACTTTCTCCTCTTCGGCAATAGAGAGAGCGTCCAGATGCTCCTGTGGGGCGAGGCCGATGTAAGCCGCTTGAATACTTTCAATCTGCACCCGCGCAATGCCGGCAGCGTCAGCCAAAGTCGCTTCGCGAATGGTCATGGTCAGTCCTCTTTGTCGAACAGACGCAGAAGTGCGGCCTCGTCCCAGCCGTAGCCGACATCGTCGTAGACTATGCCTCGAATCGTTCGCTGCGTCCACCGGACCGCCGCGCCGCCCAGCCTCTCGTAAAAGCTGCGGGCGGGGTTCCGCACATGAGTCCAGAGCATCAGTGTCGGGAAGCCATTCTCGGACAAGCGCCGAGCGGCGGTGGTCAGCAGGCGACGGCCCAAGCCCAAGCCCTGCATAGATTGGAGCAGATAAATCGTCTGGATTTCGGCGTGGTACTCCGGGTCGCCGCTGCGCTCCGGGCCGCCGTGGACAAAGCCGACAATCTCGCCGCCTTCGGCTTCGGCCACAAACGTGCAGCTCCCGTCGGTGTTTGGGCGAGAGAGGATGTCCTGCCAGGTTTGGGTGCGCTCGGCGACCGAGAGGTCGTCCAGATGCTCCTGCGGCATGATGCCGGGGTAGGTGGTGCGCCAGCTTTCGATATGCACCCGCGCGATCCCGGCGGCGTCGGCAGGCGCGGCTTCTCGAATAGTTACGCCATTGGTCATGGAGAGAGTTTACCCGGAACCCACCCCGCTCGTTCCTCGCGACCCTCCCGAAGCGGGAGGGTGAGGAGCTAGGATAGCGAGCGAGAGCGTATATTGTTTCTGAAACTTTTTACCTTCCCGCTTCGGGAGGGTCGCGAGGAACGAGCGGGGTGGGTTCACACCCCCCCAATCGCCACTGCGCCTTCGTTATCACACGAATACAAGAGCGGCTTGTCGTCTTTGACCGTTTCGAGATGCACCGGGCGGGACCAGAGCTTTTGGATGTTTCGGAGGACACGCTCCGTGTACTCGGGGTCCAATGCTTTGCCGTCGTAGGCGTGCTTCAAATACAGCTCGCCCCGGCGCTTGTAGTCGCCGTCGTCCACGGTCAAGATTGGCTGGCCGAAGTTGGTCATCGAGTCCACAATGCTGTCCCGGACCTTGCGCCAGTCGGTGTCCTGGACCACCCACATCTCCTCGCCGTCCACTTCTTGGAGTTTATATGTGTACAAGTCCAGCTTCTTCACTAGTGGCTCGGTCAGATACTTACGCAAAAACGTCACGTCGTTGTCTTCCTCGCAGACCTGGAAAATCTTGGCCCGGCCCTCCCCCGATGGACGCGCGATGGGCCGGCCCATCCAGTCGGTTTCTTCTTCGTCGCCGACTTCGATCTTGCCGTCCCAGCGCCGCTCAATATCTTTCAAGATCTGAAAGCCGACATAGTACGGATTGATCTGCATCTTGGACCCCGACGGCGACAGGACCGACGAGTGTAATCTACGAAACTCCCAGTGCTCCTCGCTTGTGAGGTCCAAAGACTCCAAAATCTTCTCGTGCCAGTAAGACGCAAACCCCTCGTTCATGATCTTTGTCCGCATCTGGGGCAGGAAGTACAGCATCTCGTCATGGATAATCTGCAAGATGTCCCGCTGCCAGTCGGTCAGCTTCGCGCCGTACTCGATCAAAAAGCGCAGCAGGTCCTTTTCGGGTTCCTCGGGGAACTTGCGTCCGGGCGGGCGCGTCCGGGGGGCGTAACCCGAGACGTTCCAGATGTCGTCGTAATCGGTCTCTGAGGGCCGCCCGGCGTGAAGACGGTCTTCCTCATGCTGCTCAGGCGTCTTGCGCTTCAGCTTCGGCGCGGTCGGGTCGAAATGCTCCTCAATCGTCATCACAATGTCGAGAAAGTCCTCCACTTCCCGCCAGCCAAACTCCTGCTCGTAGCCCCGGATGCGGTCGGCATGGAGCCGCATCTGCTCGACCATGCGCCGGTTGGTATGGGCGAAGTACGTGTTATGCTTGAAGAAGTGGCAGTGCCCGAGCACATGGGCCGCGACAAACTTATGCGAGAGCATCGAGTTGTCCTCGACCAGAAACGCCTGGCACGGGTCGGTGTTGAAAACGATCTCGTAGATCTTCGACATCCCGTACTCATAGGACGTCTTCTGCCGGTGGTAGTCCCGCCCAAAGGTCCAGTGCGAGAACCGAGCCGGCAGGCCGTAAGCCCCCAGCTCATAGATGACGTGCTGCGGCGCGACCTCAAAATGGGTTGGATACGGGTCCAGCCCAAACTCTTTGGCCTGGTCCCAAATAATCTCCAGCCAGTGGTTCAGCTCCACAGTTTCCGCCGGTGACAGGCTCATAACGCTCCCCCTTGCTGTTGCCTTACCTGCTGCTCCAATCCCTCATGTACCATAAATACGAGAATGCCAAGAATCATCTCAAGCTGCTTAATGCTGTACTCAGTTTCATCAACGACGGCATTGGAACCGGAGAGGCGCAGGAACTTCCAAAGACCGCCGGTAGTGACGACCCCGTACAGATTAGGGATGTCTAGCCCCCGCCGAGCATTGAAGCGCTGTGCCGCCAGCATTTCGGCAAAGCATTGTCCTAGCCCTGATTTCAGATTGTCGTTTTTGGCTTCCACGACCGCTACCACCGGTGCCTGCACAACAAGCTGAAGTGGCGACAGACTGAACAAAAAGTCGCAGATGCCGCCGAGTCCCGCTTCAGGGTCTACTGTGAAGTCCACGCCTGAGAACAGGGAGATACGCCCCGCGAACTGTCGACGCGCTTCCACTAAAACCGGCGAGATGATCAGCTCCGACTTTGCTTTTTCTGTGCTGACAGCCAGAGCAAGCGGTATAGTCTCTGCAAGCGTCTCCACAAGACGCGCACTTGCGGGGATTGCCTCAATGCCGGCAAACATATCAGCCTGCGTTGTCACATACAAGCCAAACTGCTGGATGAGCGTATCGAGCGTGAAATTGTTGTATGCCATGTGTATTCCTAAACCGTAACCCGTATGCCGGTCTGAAATGACTCAATCGCGGCCTGTGCAAGCTGCAATGCCCGGCGGCCTGCGTCTGCCGGGACCGGCGGCGGCTGCCCGGCTCGAAACGCCGTCAGCAGCGCGTCCATGTAGGCGTCGAATGTCCGGTGAAATTCCCGGTCCCGGTCATTGAAGTAGCCCGCCGACCAGACTTCCGCGGTCTCGCTGCCGCTCTTTTGGAACGAGTACCGGCGCACGGTATCGTCTATCAGAACGCGCCCCAGCGTACCATTGACTTCGACCCGCTGCGTGTTTTCATAGGCATACGACGATGAATACGAACCGATCAGGCTGCCGACCGCGCCGCTCTCGAACTTGAGCGAGATCGCCATGTCCCCAAAACTGCCCGGCGTCGCGGTATCGGACATCTCCGCCATGACGGCTTGAATGGGTCCGCAGAGATATTCCAGCAGATCGAAGCCGTGGCACTGCGTTTCAATCAGATTGCCGAACGGGTGCCCCGCGCCGCCTTCGCCGCCGAACCGCCAGGTCGCAAACGTCAGAGCGCCGAGCCGCCCGGAGTCAATGGCTTCTTTAGCCATCTGCACGGGCTTTGCGTACCGATGGTTGAAGTTGATCGCGAAGAACAGGTTTCGGGCCGACGCCTCCGCCAGCAGCGTATCGGCCTCCGCCAAATCAAACACCAGAGGCTTTTCTACCAAGAGCGGGAACCCGGCCTGAATCACTTCCAGTGTCGGCGCAAAATGCCCTTCGTTGGGCAGGCAGACACTTACCAAATCGGGCCGCTCCCGTTCCAGCATATCGCCGAGGCTTGTATACGCCCGCACTCCATACTCCCGCGCCCGCGCCTCGGTCCGCGCTGCCGTCCGCCCCGCTACCGCGCAGAACTCGACATCGGGCCGCTCCGCGAAAATCCGGGCATGCTGCCGCCCCCACCCGCCCGCGCCGACCAGCGCAATTTTAAGCCTCTCGGTCATCAGTGGTCCCATCATTCATGCCATGACCAGAGACAGCCGGCCCACAAGCTGTTCCAGCGCAGCATACATCTGGGACTTGTCCGAGAAATCATGATGAACAACTTCAGGCTGATAATCTAAGTCACGGTCAGCAGCCTTCCAATCGAGGAAATAAAACTCACTCTGACCGTCTTCCCAAAGCTGAACGTGCCCCTCATACCGCTCCATCTTGAGAGTGACATGGATACTGCTTGGCACATAAGGCGTTTGTCCTAAGATCTCTATCTGGATACCCTCACGCGACAGACGCGATTCGTTGTCTTCCAGCCAGTGCCGAAAGCCTGAAATCATTTCTAAGTCATCCAATTCCTTCTCCTTCATTTGGTCGCAGTGATGCTGATGTTGGCAACATGAGGCAATTCCACATTTGCCTGACCACGTCTGAGAGCGACTTGTCCCAGAAAACTGTTTGCTCCGTAAACAATCAGCCAGCCGACCCTTCCGCCGGGCGAGGTATAAGCATCGATCATGTCGAATTCAGCAAAAACACTGCCCTTCAGCGCAGCCGAAAACTCTCGGGCGAGGGGCGGCGATGTGATATGCTTCATATCCTCGCCCCGAAGGGTCGGCTGTAACCTGCCGGTCTGCACTGTCGCATCATACTCGGCGCGGCTCATCCATCTTCCGACACGGAGAATGCTCAATGCGCGGCGGTTCCGACCGGGCCTTTGGCGAAGAACTTTTTCAGTGCGGGCCAGACATCTTCCTTGTCGTTGATTTTGACCAAAACGACGCGGCTGTCGCTGCCGAAGGCTTCTTCATACGCTTGCCCAAGTGGGGCAAAGCCGAAGGATGACTGCCAGCCGTCGCCGCCGATCTCGCCGTAGCCGATGAGGTTGCAGAGGTCACGCATCTTTTTGACCAAATCCACGCACTCGGCGTCGCCCCAGTTGTAGCCGTCGCTGAAGAGGAACGGATAGATATTCCACTCGCGTGGGTTGTAGCGCTTGCCGATGATGTCTAGTGCCAGCTTGTACGCGCTGCTCATCCGGGTTCCGCCGCTGTCGCCGAGACTGAAGAACTGGTTTTCGGTGACTTCTTTAGCTTCTGTGTGACACGTAATAAAGACAATTTCGGTGTTGGTGTATTTGGTTTTCAAGAACTGAGTCATCCAGAAGTAGAACGAGCGGCAGATGTAGGCCTCGAACTCGCCCATGGACCCGGACACGTCGCGCATGGCGAACACGACCGCGTTCCGCTGCGGCTCGGTGACGATCTCGTAGTTCTTGAACCGCTTGTCTTCCGGGCGCACTTCCCATTTGTTGTCGTTGCCGAGCCGCGAGTTGCGGCGGTAGGCTTCGAGCAGGGTCCGCTTGCGGTCCAGATTAGACGCAATCCCGCGCCGGGTGATCGTGTTGAACTCCATCTGCTCGGCGGGGATCTGCTTTGCGCCTTTGTCCTCCAAATTGGGCAGGGACAAGTCCTCGAAGACCATCTGCGCCAGCTCGTCGAGCGTGAACTCGGCCTCGTAGTAGTCCACGCCGGGGTCCTGACCGGCCTGCTTGCCGACGCCCTGCCCGTCTTTGTCCGACGGCGCACGCCCCAGAATGTCGCCGGGCTTGGTGCCGCCCGCGCCCTGCCCCACCCGCTCGCGGTCGTGCGGGTCGAACCGAATGCGCGGCAGTTCGAGGCCCCGCACGGGGACTTTGACGATCTTGCCCCGGTCGGCGGTGATGATGTCCTGCTGCGAGATGATGTCGCCGAGATTTTGCTTGATGACCTCTTTAATCTTGTCGTTGTGACGCGCTCGGTCCCGGTCCGCCCGCCGGTGCAGATCCCAGGAATCGTTTGAGAGAGAATACAGTGGTTCAGCCATGATTACACTCTTCCGTTGTTCTGACTTGCCGCACTGCGGGCGGCGACGATCTGTTTGACGGCAAAATACTCTTGGACATTCTCGGCAGTAATCATGCCGAGGAGGCGGCCTTCTTCGTTCGGGTCCATGACCAGCAGCGGCCCGGCGACGGACTGCAAGATCGGTAGGGTCTCGCCCAAATCGTCGGCGGGTCCCACGGTCGCGAACTGCCGGAACATCGCGCCGGCGACATACCCCGACGGCCCTTGTTCGGCCAAGCCACGCAGGAGGCCGTCACGGGTCAGAAGCCCCTGCACCTGATCCCCATACAGCACCGGGAAATCCTGCTGGGACGTGTCCAGCAGCAGGTCGGCGGCTTCTTTCAGCGTACTGCCGACCGACAATGTCCGCACGTCGGTCATCATAGCGTTCTCCACCGGGATGCCCTCGCCGAGCGCCGCCTGCCGGTACGCGAACGCCTCCTGGCCCGCGCCCAAATAGATGAAAAACGCCACGAACATTAGGAGCCATTGCTGAGTGTAGATTGCCCAGATGCCGGCGGCAATGGCGATGGACTGCCCAATGCCGGCTGCAATTGCCGTTGCCCGCTCCGGCGGCATATTCATGGCGAGAATCGCCCGCAGCACCCGCCCGCCGTCCATCGGGAACGCCGGAATGAGATTAAACAGCACCAGCCAGATGTTAGCGACCAGGACTTTGGCGAGGAACACCGGCACCGACTGCGATGTCCCCGACAGCGCCGCGACTGTCAGATTAGCGTGCATCGCCGCAAGCACTGCCCAAAGAATCAGTGCGATGACAACATTGACGGCAGGACCAGCGACCGCAATCCCAAGCTCCTGCTTGGCCGTGGGCCGCTTCTCGATCCGGGCCACGCCGCCGATGGGGTACAGCGTGATGTCCGCCACGGGGATACCGTAGCGCAGGGCGACCACGCTATGCCCCAGCTCGTGCAGCACGACGCAGGTGAACACAGCCAGCACATATAGGACGCTCAGGCCGCCCGCCCCATGCGGCCCGGCCAGGCCGACCCAGAGCAGGAACAGCAGAAACGTAAAGTGCAGACGAATCGGAATGCCGGCGACAGTCGCAATGCGGATCGCGGAAAAGCCCGCTGAGGCCGGCGGGGGAGATTGTGTTTGATTTGGCATAAAATTAGTCGCGATATTTCTCTGCCATCTCGGGCGGCATACAGTTCGGCGTTCCTGACTGCTCGGATGTGCGAATGACACTGATCGTGCCGTCCAGCTCTAAAAACGCATAGCGCACATCTTCAATCGTGATCATGTTCTGCCCGCGCAGCCCAGCATTCAGGTCAGCGCGGGAGACGGCATATTTGTCCAGGTTGTCGTCAAGCGTCCGCCCATTATGCACTAGTAAAATCGGCTGGCCTTCCAATATCCGCCGCGCTTTGATGTTCTTTGCCGTCAGCCGGTTGAGCCCCGTGCTGAACAGCAGCAGGGTCGCCGCGCCCGTCAGTGCCCCCAGTACCGAGTTGTCATCGCCGATAAGTGCATTCTGCACGATGTTGGAGAGCAGCAGCACGATCAGCAGGTCAAACGTCGTGTTTTGCGTCAAGTCCCGCTTAGAGAGGAATCGAAATGCCAGCAGCAGGGCCACAGAAACCAAAATAGGCCGAACGATTTTCTCCAGCCACGAAATCTTGGGGATGAGAACCTCATGCCACGGAATATGAAAAAGTGCGTTTTCCAGTTAATTCTCCTTCGGGGCTTCCTCGCTCCCTAATAGTTCATTGACGGTCCAAGTCGCGCCTGGCACGGCCAGCAGCGAAACCGTATCAGTGCCTGTCAGCCGCGTCACTTCTCCATAGCCGTTCGCCGACGGCTCCCGATGGACGACAACCATGTCTTCATTCACCAGCGCGACCCAGTAGTCTGTCAAACCCGCCTGTGCATAAGCCTCTGCCTTTTCGCCGAGATCTTTGACGACGGACGAGTCGGCGACTTCTACGACAAGCGCCGTGTCGGCGGCAGTCGGGTGCCGCTCCCGGTAATCGTCTCGCGCCCCCCCAACAACGGAAATGTCGGGAACAAGCTCAGTATCAAATGCCAGGCGAACTGATTTTTCTTCCCGGACAAGCAGCGGCGGTTCTAGAGCAGTACGCAGCATATGGGCAATCGCATCTGCCAGAAAAGAATGGCGTGGACCCGGTGTCATCTTTTCCACAATCCTTCCCTGGAGAATCTCCCAGCGCTTCGAGTTATCTAGTTTTCCAGTGTCATAAGCTTGGTAGAACTCCTCCACTGTCCAATGCTGCGTGTCCTTTTGCTCCGCCGATCTTCGCGGCGGCGAAAGTGTAATGCTCATGCTTGCTCCTCACGTTCCAGTTCGTTTCTCTGCGCTTTATCTCTCGGATGTCCGACCGGCCAGAAGCCGACAAGGGCGCTTTCAACCGCATTCAAGAGCGAGATCAGAGCGTCCTGTTCGCTGACCGCCCACTCTTTATCAAAGGCGGCGCTGTTCGTTTCCACCCCGATGATCCACAAGGCACCTGCCATCTTTCGATTGATGACAGTGTCATTCTCAATAGACTCATGCACAATATCAATGGCTTCAGCAAGGCTTGTGATCCGCTCAGGGGCCGGAAGATGTCCTTCGTGAAGAATAGTCGGCACCACATCTTCGGGGACAGGCTCTGTCATCATGCCTTCGCGCAAGACAAGAGCAATAGCTTCTTCCAGGGTCATGGCATCATTTCCCAAAACTGCTTGGAACCCGGCACTGGAAGTGCCGGGTTCCCATCTTACCGATTGAGCAGCGTCCCGACGTACTTCAAGAGTTCGTTGGCGGATTGCTCGGTGTAGCCCTGGTCTTTCACCAACCGGTCCACGACATCGTTGATGCGGCGTAACTGCTCCTGGTTCGGGGTCTTGGTGCTGGTCGTAATCTTGACGATGTCTTTGAGGTCCGAGAACAGCTTTTTCTCTAAGGCTTCTTTCAGGCGCTCGTCGGTGCCGACACCAAAGCTGCCGCCCCGTCTTGACACTGAGGCAACCGAGCGCATGATGCCTTCGCGGAACTCGCGCTTGGCGTTCTCGGAAACGCCGATCTGCTCTTCAATCGAGCGCATGAGCCGCTCGTCGGGTTCGACATCGTCGCTTGTAATCGGGTCCTTGACTTTCGTGCGATTGCAAAACGCATCTACATTGTCCAGGTAGTTGTCCAAAAGCGTCGTGGCGGACTCTTCGTAAGAGTACACAAACGCCCGCTGGACTTCTTTTTTCGCCAGCTCATCGTAGTCTTTGCGCGTCTCGTCAATGAACCCTAAGAGGCGCCGGTGTTCTTCCTCGCTGCTCGTGTACTCTTGAAGCCCATCGCGCATACCGCGCAGGACATCAATGGGCGTGACGTAGCCTTTGCCGCCCTTCACGAGCGCCGCCGAGATGCGGTTGATGACAAAGCGCGGGGAGACGCCGCTCATGCCTTCGTCCATGAACTCCTCCTGCAATTCCCGAATATGCTTCTGGTCCCAGTCTCCGACCTGCTTTTCGCCGTCGTAGAGTTTCAGCTTGGTCATCAGCGACAGCCCCGACTTCTTCGACGGCTTCAGGCGGGTCAGCAGCGCAAACATCGAGGCCGTGCGGAGCGTATGCGGCGCGATATGCACGGCGGTCAAATCCATGCGCTCATCTTGTAACTGGGACTGGCCGATCAGCTTCTCGTAGATTTTGATTTCTTCGGTCAGGCGCAGGTTATAGGGAACACGAACGACAAAGATGCGGTCAATCATCGCCTCGTTTTCTTTGTTGCCGAAGTACGAGTTGTACTCGTATTCGTTGGTGTGCGCCAGCACGACTAAATCGGCGTAGATGAGGGCGAAGCGGGACGCTTTGATCGTCTGCTCGCCGGCAACCGTGTTCAGCTCGTACAAGAAGCGCTTTTCGGCTTTGAGCATCTCGATGAACTCGATTACGCCCCGGTTCGCGATATTTAATTCACCGTCGAAGTTGTAGGCGCGGGGGTCGGACTCCAGGCCATACTCGGTGAGCGCCTGGATGTTGACCGAACCGGTCAGTTCGGCCACGTCCTGCGATTTCGGGTCGGCAGGCTTGAATGTGCCGATGCCGCGCCGCTCCCGCTCGGACAGCGTAATGCGCTCGACCGGGACATCGTCAATACGCCCGCCCCATTCGTGTTTCAATCGGTAGGCGTCTACGGGGTCCAGGTCGCCTTCGATATGAATGCCAAACTGCTCTTTGAACGCCGGACGCAGGTCTTCGGGGATCAGATGCAGCGGCTCCTCGTGCATCGGCGAGCCTTTGATGGCGTAGACCGCGCCTTCTTCGGTGCGCGAGTATTTTTCCAGGCCCTTCTTCAGCAGCGTCGAAAGCGTGGACTTGCCGCCGCCGACCGGGCCGACCAGCATTAAAATCCGCTTGCGGATGTCCAGACGACGTGCCGCCGGGGCGAAGTATTCTTCGACCAAATGCTGAATGGTGCGCTCCATGCCGAACAACTCGCCCTCAAAGAACTTGTAAGTCTTCGGCTGTCCCTCGCCGGGGTCTTCCACACCGCCCGCGACAATCATGTCGAACATCCGGGCGTGGGAAAGGTCGGAGACGCGCGGGTTTTGGGCGACTATATCCAGATAGTCTTTGAACGTGCCTTCCCAGTGCAGCTTGTCGGCAAGATTGCGATGCTCTTCCGCTTGTTTCAGAATGTCCCAGTTGCTCATACTGTGTCCTTTCGTGATTCGATACGTAGTTGCTTCAATACGTAGTTACTTCAAAACAGGCACAGCCTCGGCGCTCGTAGGGTGTCTACGAAATCACCGAGGCTGCGCTCTCGAATCCTGTCTGCCTGTGTCTAATGCGGGTCTTGCCTCGGAATGTACTGCCGGACTGTCCTATGAAGGTAGGTGGGGGAAGATAAGACAGACGCGCATTGTCCGCTCCGAGTGTCCGGCGGCGGGCGCGATGGCCCGAACCGGCGTTCTACGCTGAACTTAGTCTGCCTCTATTATACCATGTATTTTACACCATGTATTGTCTGCTTTTATTTACGATGCCGCGTAGAGATTTGTTCCAGGAGTGCGTTCAGAGTTCGTGCCAGAGGCGCACGTAGTCTGCTGTCAGCGTCTGGGGGAATTGGATGTCATCGGCGGGCGGTCCCGGCCAGTCGCCGCCGACCGCGAAGTTCAGCAGCAGGTGGAACGGACGCTCGAAGACCCACTTGGTCCCGACCGGCAGGTCCGCCGGGGTCAAGCGGTGGTAGTCTTCACCGTCAAGCTGCCAGATCAGCTCATCGGGACGCTTGATCAGCCCGTAGGTGTGCGCCGGCGATGGGTCCAGCGGGCGCTTGCCCTGCGGCCCGGCCGCGCCTGAGTAGCCGGGGCCGTGCACGGTCGCATACAGCGTATCGGGGGTGCGCCCGATCCACTCCATGATGTCAATCTCGCCGCTCTGCGGCCACGGCCCTTCCGCGAGGCTCCAGAATGCCGGCCAGAGACCCACGCCGCTCGGCAGTGTCAGCCGCGCCTCGGCTTTGCCGTAAGTAAACTCAACTTTGCCCCGTGTGTTGAGACGTGCCGATGTGTACCGGCAATCTTTACCGTTCCAGCACGGCAGAGCGCCGCGCTCGTCTTCGGGCACCTCCCGTGCCTGAACGATGAGATGGCCCAGCCCGTCTAAACAGACATTCTCCGGGGACTGGGTGTAGTATTGCAGCTCACGGTTTCCCCAGCCGCTTGCTTCTCGGTTGCCGATTTCGATATTCCAGAACGCCGGGTCGGGCGACGCTCCCGCCGGGCCGTCGAACTCGTCGCTCCACAGCAGATTCCACTCGCTCATACAGATTTTGCCTCGGCGGCTTCGTCCGGGTCGGGCCGCAGGTGATGCCACAGCCAGAGCGCAAACAGCACGACCAGCACGGCTGTGACGGCAACATCCGCTTTTTGCAGCCAGGTATGCACCTGGTCCCAGTGCAGCCCAAGCTTTGTCCCCGCCCACGCCAGAAGGTAGCAGAACGGCAGTGCTCCGACAAACGTGAACGCGCAGAACTTGGGGAAGTTCATCCGGGCAATCCCCGCCGGCAGCGAGATAAAGGTCCGCACAATCGGCAGCCAGCGTCCGAAAAAGACCGTCCAGTCGCCGTACTTCTGAAAGAACGCATCGGACTTGTCAATATCGCGCTTGCGGATCAGGACAAACTTGCCGTACTTGTCCAGAAACGCCCGCCCGCCGCTGTGCCCGACCCAATATGCTGCGATGGAGCCGATCAAATTGCCCAGCGCTCCGATAATGGTCAGGACCCAGATATTCGGGTGGAATGTCCCCGTCGGCGCGGTAATCTGCGCCCCGGCAAACGGCATAATCGCCTCGCTCGGCACCGGAATACAGGCCGATTCGAGCGCCATCAGGAGAAGCACGCCGGGGTAGCCGAGCGTCGCGATAATGTGCGTAATTCCGTCAATGAGATGCTGCATGGTGCTCCAACTTGCACAAAGAAAAAGCCCGCTTCGTGGGTGGAAGCGGGCTGATCTGAATTCTTAACGCTAATCGGCAAGCTGGAGGCCGGTCGGTGCGGGGGCCGGAGCGGTAGGATAGACGCTGATGCGGCGGGTTTCCTTGCTCTTGCCCTCGAACTTGACATAGCCTTCGATGAGCGAGTACAGCGTGTGGTCGCGGCCCATGCCGACATTGGTGCCGGGATCGAACTGCGTGCCGCGCTGACGGATCAGAATGTGTCCGGCCTTGACATGCTCGCCGGCGTACTCTTTGACGCCCAGCATCTTCGGGTTGCTGTCGCGTCCGTTACGGGTCGAGCCGACCCCTTTTTTGTGTGCCATTTCGGTCTCTTTCTTGAAAAACTAACCAGCGGAGATAGTCTCGACGCGCACTTTAGTAAGCTGCTGGCGGTGGCCCCAGTGCTTGTGAATGTTCTTTTTGGGCTTGAACGTAAAGGCATTGATCTTCTTGCCTTTGGTTTGCTCAAGCACCGTGACGGTGACGGACGCGCCTTCGACAGTCGGGCGGCCCCACTGCGGGGTATCGCCGCCCAGAAAGAGCACTTCGCCCAGGGTCATGGTAGTGCCGGCTTCCGCCTCGAACTTATCCACTGTGAGAATGTTGTTTTCTTCGACCCGGTACTGTTTGCCGCCGGACCTGACAATAGCGTACATGAGAGAGCGTATCCTTTCGCGGTTGCGAACTTGTAATAGAATTCAAAGCATTTGTCGTGTGACAACGGGTAAGAGTATGACACAGCGCAAGGCCGTTTGTCAAGGTATTCAACCTGCTATTTCTCAGCAAGCTGCTTTAAGCACTCTAAATGAGTGACAAGTTTTTCTTCGAGTACCGCGACCGGCAAAGATGGCGACGAGTTTATCTCAATCAGGAAGAACAATTCCATAACGGCCATTATTCGCCCGACTATCTCACTTGATTTACCGAGACGATCTGAGACCCGAGTTGCTAAGTCTAAGGCATCATTGACATCCCGTTCGTGGAGACGTAACACCATTCCGTCAAAACGATAAGTATTATCTCCAACAGAACGAACTCGATTTAGGCAATCATTCGCCTCCTGTCCCAATCCTTGTGTCTTTAGGATGCGTGACTGTAGTATAAGACTGCTTTGTATCCAAAGCCAATGGTCAAAATTACCGTCAAATTGGGCTTGGCTCAAGAACCGGGAAACCGCTAGTGCCTCTTCGATTCTGTTGAAGATATAAAGCCAGTAAGCCATGAACAGCACGTTTTCCAGGCAGATCGCACGGGTCCATTTGAAGTTCTTTGCTGCGCGGCGTTTAACTCGCAACAGGAACTTTGAGTCCTGAGCAATTTCCTCGAATACAGTGGGCAGAACAACACTCATAAATGGGGTTACGGTTTCACGGGGCTAAACCCCCGTGCTTCAAAGTGCAAGCTCCCGCCTGCGCGGGCGAAGATGTCAGCATGGGTCTCATGCCCGCGCAGGCGGCTACTTAGCGTTTGCGCCCCACAGCGCAGGAATTTATTCCCACGCTCCTTCTTTCCACACTCCTATACTCCTGCCCGCTCCCGATTGCCGCCGCCGTTGTTTCCATTGCCGCCCGCGCTTTTGCCATTGCCACTGACCAGAACGTCGCCGATGGCGACGGAGCGGCGGACATCGGAGAGGCGGACTTTGACGGTCTGACCCTGGTACCGAGCGCCATTGGTCAGCTCGATTTGGTATGCCCGCTGCGGCAGGAGATGGCCGGTGGCCCAGGGGGCGCGGTCGGAATGCGGGTCGTCGCGGCCCACCTGAACATCCACAACCACGCCCCGGCGGGGCGGGGCGAGCGGCGACTCGAACTTCGACAGGCCGCCGGAGTCAATATCGAACTTCTCGACATGGTGCCAGCTTGGGACCGCGCGGACATAAATCGAGCGGTGAAGCTGACGCTCCAATTCTTCGATGTCCTCGCCCTGTGCGCCGACCAGATGAGCGCAGACATCCGGGTGGGCGCTGACGACAAACGCTTCGGCGGGCGTGGTCGCCGCCAGCTTTCGCAGCTCGCGCTCGACTTCCAGCGAGACCGTCTCGGCGGAGTCCACCCGCCCGAGGCCATGGCAGTACGGGCAGATCTCGGTCATCGCCGTGTCCACCGTCTCGCCCGTGCGCTTGCGGGTCATCTCGATGAGGCCGAGCGCCGAAATTGAGGAGATTTTGGTGCGCGAGCGGTCGTCTTTCAGGGCTTTGACAAACGCATCCATGACCGCTTTTTTGTCGCGGGCGCTGTCCATATCAATGAAGTCGAGGACAATCATGCCGCCGAGATCACGCAGGCGTAATTGACGGGCAATCTCTTCGGTGGCTTCGAGATTGGTTTTCAGAATCGTGTCGGAGAGGCCGACACTCCCCGTAAACTTGCCGGAGTTGACGTCAATCGAGACCAGCGCCTCGGTCTGGTCAATAATCAGTGAGCCGCCCGACGGCAGCGGAACCTTGCGCTGCAAAAGCCGCTCGACATCGGCCTCAATCTTGAACTGCTCGAAGATCGGCTTGTCACCGTCGTACAGCTCAATTCGGTCTTGTAAATCGGGCGAGAGGCGGGCGATGATCTCATGCGCCCCGGCATAGTCGGTAGGCGAGTCAATCACGAGGCGGCTGACATCGGAGCCGAAGGCATCGCGCAGGATCTTCAGGACCAGGCCCATGTCCTGATGGATCAAGGCCGGCGCGGGGGTCGTTTTGGCTTTGGCCTGAATCGCGTTCCAAGTTTCCAGCAGCATCAAGTAGTCCAGGCGAAGCTCGGCGGCGGAGCGGCCCTCGGACTCGGTGCGGACAATGACGCCTGTGCCCGGCTGCCGGAACTTCTGGACGATTTTCTTTAAGCGGTCCCTCTCCTTGCCCTCTTCGATCTTGCGTGAGACGCCGAGATTGTTGGCGTCAGGCATGAGCACCAAAAAGCGTCCGGGCAGGGAGACGCGCGACGACACGCGGGAGCCTTTGGTGCTCCGTGGCCCCTTGACCACCTGCACCAAAATCTGGTCGCCGCGCTTGACTAGATCGGTGATGTGCAGGTCCCGGCGATTGCGGCGGGGAGCGCCATCCTCGTCTTCTTCCGGCAGGATGTCTGCGACGTACAAAAACGCATTGCGCTCCAGGCCAATCTCGACGAATGCGGCGTCCATGCCGGGCAGGACATTGTCCACTTTTGCTTTGTACAAATTGCCGACAACGCGCTGTTCGCGCTCGACATGCAGCTCGGTCAGTTGTTTGTCCACGAGGACGGCAATCCGGGTTTCCCGGTGGTCCACGTTGACAATGATTTCTTTTGCCATTGGTTGTAATTCTCTTTCAAGAGGGACCTCACCCCGAAACTACGTTTCGACCCTCTCCCTAAGCAAGGAGAGGGTGAAGACAGTTTGGGAAAGAAGTGGGTGCGTTCTGTCTTCTTAGCCTTTTCCTACCCTCTCATTGTTTAAGGAGAGGGTCGAAACGTAGTTTCGGGGTGAGGTCTCTCGTAGGTATCAATGGCCCGACAGGTGCCGCCAAAAGCGGCGCAGCGGGCTGGGAACGGGCGCGGACGGGGCGAACGCCGCCGTTTCCGGCTGGGTCTCGCTCCGCCCTTCGTGGCCGGGCAAGCCCTCCACGACAATCGGGTACTCGCCGGGGCGCAGGTAGCCCATGCGGCGGGCTTCGGAGGCCACACCGTCCGAGGTTCTGAGGTAAGCAATTCGGCGCTCAAGCTGTGTGTTCTGCGCGGAGAGCGCCTCGCTTTGGCGCAGCGTCTCGGCAAGCTGGGCACGCTGCCGCCCGGCTTCCTGATACGGCTTGACGGCTTTGAGGACCAGGCAGACGGCGAGGAACACAGACACGGCAATGACGCCGGCGAACAGCGTGAGCCGCGCCCACATTCCTAAAATTCGGCGCGGGCGCTTGGCGCGTGTTTTGCGGCGCGGCGTTTTGCGGGCAGTCGTTTCATCGGTCATAGGAGTCTCTACTGGCCTCTGCTCATTCCGGACGCAGAGGCTGGCCGATCCGGTGGATTTTAATGAAGTTTGTCGAGCCGGGCCGCCCGACGGGAACCCCGCCGGTGAGCACGACGACATCGTCGTTTTTGACCATGCCCGTCTGGCTGGCGGCGTCAATACACGCCTGCATCATGCCGTCGGAGTCGCCGGCGATCTCCACCATCACCGGCTCGACGCCCCAGACGAGCGCGAGTCTTTGGTACGTCTCGGCCCGGCTGGTCGCGCAAATAATCGGCGCACGGGGCCGGTACCGGGACACCACCCGCGCGGTGCGCCCGGTGGCTGACGCCGTTAAAATCGCCGCGCAGCTTAAATCGTGCGCGATGTCACAGGTCGCCTGCCCGATGGCTCCGGTGATGGACTGGCCGGTATCGAAGCGCATTTTTTCGTCTAAAATCTTCGCGTAGTCCATCGAAGATTCGGTGTGAGTGGCAATTTTCGCCATCATACGCACCGTCTCGAACGGGTACGCGCCCATCGCCGTCTCGCCCGACAGCATGACCGCATCGGTGCCGTCGAAGATGGCGTTCGCGACATCGGACACTTCGGCGCGGGTCGGGCGCGGGTTGCGGATCATCGAATCCAGCATCTGGGTCGCCGTGATGACCGGCTTACCCGCCCGATTGGACTTGTGGATCAGCATCTTCTGGATAATCGGGCCTTCGTCAATCGGCACTTCGACGCCTAAGTCTCCACGGGCCACCATGATGCCGTCCACCGCTTCCATAATCGAGTCAATGTTTCGGATCGCCTCGTGCTTCTCGATTTTGGCGATAATTGGAATCTTGGCGCGAGCCGCCTCGCAGACTCCGCGCAGGACCGCGATGTCGTCGGACGTTTTCACGAACGATGCCGCGACATAGTCCACTTTCTGCGCGATGCCGAACTTGAGGTCCTCTAAGTCTTTGTCGGTGACGGCGGCAATCGGCAACGAGACACCGGGGACGTTGACCCCTTTGTGCGAGGTCAACAGCCCGCCGACGACCACGTCGCAGATCAGCACCCCGGAGCGCTTGGATTTGACCCGAAGCTCTAAAAGCCCATCATCGAGCATCAGATGCGTCCCTGCCGTCACGGCCTCGAAAATCTCCGGCACCGGCAGGTTGATCTCGTGCTCGTTGCCGGGCACGTCGTCCATTGTCAGCACAATCTCCGCGCCGGGCCGCAGGACGACCCCATCACCCGCGACATTTCCGACCCGCACTTTCGGCCCTGACAAATCTTGCAGCAGCGCCAATGGCACATTCAAATCCGCCGCGATCTCGCGCAGGCTCGTCACTACCTCCGCATGCTGGGCATGGGTGCCGTGCGAAAAGTTTAGCCGTGCGACATTCATCCCGGCCAGCACCAAGTGCCGCAGGTTTTCCGGGGAGCGCGTCGCCGGTCCGATGGTACAGACAATTTTCGTTCGGCGCATTTTTGCCTTTCGCCTCCGCTTTGTCAGAACAAGTCCGAACTGTATTGATTATAACGCACTTGCCGGGGTTTCGTCAACAAAAACCTACCCCCGCTCGTTCCTCGCGACCCCTCCCGAGGCGGGAAGGGTAAGACTTTAGGGCAAAGAACGCGGGCTGCCATCTGGCTCCTAGCTTTTTCTTTACCCTTCCCGTTTCGGGAGGGGTCGCGAGGAACGAGCGGGGGTAGGTTCTGATAGCCCATCGGGGATTTGAACCACCGGTTTCCGCGCCGAGAAGCGCAGCGTCCTGGGCCGGGCTGGACGAATGGGCCAAATTTGCAGTATCGCTACCGAGTTTAGGTGGAGGGGCCTTTTGCGCCGTGCCAAACGCAATACTACAGTCCGCCTGCGACCTGCTCAGACATTTTACTTAGACACTGTACAGAAATACGGACTCCCCCCGGCCCCCAATAATGGGGGAACCGGACCGACGAGGAAACCGAGCACTCGCTTTCTGCTCTTACTCCCCCATTTCTTACTCCCCCATTATTGGGGGCCGGGGGGAGTCCGTATTTTTGTACAATGTCTAAACTGCGCTATCTGCGCTGCTCGCCCAGCTCGCCGGAAAACCATGTCTCTGCCGCGCTTCGGCGAAGGCTTGTGCCGTCGATTTAACGCGCCCTGCGGCAGACGCTTCCAAGCCACGCGCGATGCCGGCGCGAATTTCGGCGATTTGCTCCGCCGTCAAGTCATCCGGGTCATCCATGAGGTAGCTGTCAGCCAACCCTTCAGCAATCAATTCTTCCGCCAAGCGGTTCGCATCTTCACCCAGACGTTCCGCGTGTTCAAGCAAGCGATTTTCAATTTCGGGCGCAAGCGTAATAGTCATTGTTGGTTCCCCAGTGCCCAGTTGTACCTCGTAAAAAAGATCGAATGTGCCTAAAGAACTTGCTTGTACTGATAGCTTGTTCGGACGTATTCGCCAAAATAGGTTCCATGCGAGCTTGCGCTCATCAAGCCGCGGTACACTTGCTCTGGTACGTTGTAGTAATGATAGACAGAGCCGCTCAAAAACTCGACCTCCAAGATATGTTCGTATTCATCGTATCCGACAGAGGCAAGGTTAGATGATGAGACCGGAGTCCTTCGCATGATTTTTTCCTCATTCAGTCACTTCGTATGGCAACGCGCTTTTTGGTACTGATGGATAATGATAAAGCCCACTCTCGGTGTAACTTCTCGATATAACCACTTTTGGAAACGCCCTGTAAAACTCTGCCTTTGTCATCTGAAAGGACCCGTTCGGCGTAACTACTCGAAATGTCTGATCGTCTTGAAGCGGCTCAATCTTGCTGGCCTTAAAGCAAAAGCGCTTATAATTGTAAGCAACATTGGCTTCACCTTGGTTAGCGGCCAAAAAAGGATTTGCATCAGCAGGATTTTGTTTTTGTTGGACAGTTTTAAGCTCCTTCGCTTGGGGAATCGCAACAATAACATTTTGCCCCTGTAGTTCATCTCTGATTAGGCGAACATCTTGGGCTTGTGGCAAAGGAATAAGGCGCAACAATCGCCAAACTGTGTCTACGGCCCGGTAAGCAGCGTCATAGTCAATGGGACTTTGCGGTGAACGATGAGCAACTTGATTACGCCATTCCCTTAACTCACTAACGAAGTTTCGGCCTTCATGGTTCAGTTCTGAATGAAAAGCATCACTCCAGTTGTTTGTCATTGTCTTCAAAATTGCCTGAGTGTCCCAGCAAATTTCTTCACCTTTGTAGTGGACATCTCGCGGGACATAGGAAAACCACTCATTGCCATAGCGAACTTGAAGCCGCGTCACGACGTACTCAGGTAAACTTTGGTCAAGTATGTCAAGAGCCGCATTGATATAATCAGTGTAAGTCTTTTGCATAGCTTCTTCCCATATTTGACAAACTCGCGATTGTTAAAGTTAGCTGTCTTTTTGCTACCCCGCCGTGAACAGCGGCGGGTCGTGCTGCAAGCAGCTAGGGAGCATACCGAGATTAGGCCGCCTTCAGCAAAGCTTCTTCGGCGTCGCGGGAGACTTCCAAGACGATGAGATAGTCCGAAGGGTAGAGATAATCCTCGCCGGACTCGTCCACGACCCGCAAAAATCCGTTCTCATTGGGAGCCGCAGGCAAAACGGGATACGCTTTTCGCAGCTCCAAGTCGTCGTCTTCATTTCGTCGGATGCAGAGGGCAATTCGAGCACTGTTCATTGTCTATCTCAAAGATCACACGCTATAGTAGCATGTTCGGGAACATCTTTGGCTACCCAGCGGTGAACAGGGGCGTGTCGCGCTGGAGGTAGCCGCGCAGGCGGATGACGGCCTGGGTGTGGAGTTGGTAGACACGGGATTCGGAGACGGTGAGGACTTTGCCGATCTCTTTGAATGTCAGGCCCTCGTAGTAGTAGAGGGAGATAACCAGGCGCTCGCGGTCAGGCAGGCGGTCAATGCCAGCGGTCAGCGTTGTCTTCATCGCCGCCGTTTCGACATCGGCGAGGACATTGGCGTTCTCGTCCTGCAAAACGTCGGTAAGGTGCAGGCGCTCACCGTCGGACGACCCGCCGCCGAGCAGCATATCGTCGAGGGACAGCACGTTGGAGCGGCTGGTATTGACCAAAAGCTTCAGCAGGTCGGCCTCGGAGATGCCCATGTCCGCCGCGACTTCTTCCTCGGTGGCAGGGCGTCCCAGGGCAACTTCGAGCTTGTAGTAAGTTCGTTCCAGCACTTTCGCGTTGTCGCGGACCGAGCGGGGCACCCAGTCTTCCTCGCGCAGCATCTCCAAAATCGCGCCGCGAACGAGGGCGATGGCGTAGGTCTCGAACTTGACCTGCCGGGCCGTATCGAACTGGTCCACGGCTTTAATCAGGCCCATCACCCCGGCGCTGACCAGATCGTCCCGCTCTAGGTTCGGCGGCAGGTTGGTCACGACACGCCCGGCCGTGATCTTGACAAGATAAGCGTAGTGGTTGATGATCTGGTCGCGGGCCTTCTGGTCATTGCGCTTTTTGAAGCGGTTCCAGAGGTCCGGCATATTGGTCGGAGTTGGCATAAAGGTTTACTTGGTGCTGGCGGGCGGGTCGTCCGGGCCGGCTTCCGGCGGCGCGTCTTCGGAAACCGTTCGGTCAGAGTGCCGGCCCGACGCCGGCGGCGGGTCGGCTTGCAGGAGCAGGTTCAGCGCAAGCCCGGCGGCTCCGAACACGCCAAAGGCGATGCTGACCCGCAGCAGGCAGGTCCAGGGACCCGCTCCAGTGCTGAAGCTGATTGCGCCGACCAGCAGGCCGGCAAAGGCCGCGATGCGCCAGGGCAGGCCGGCAAAATGGTTCATCTGCGTGGGTCACGGGCCGAGCGCCGCTCCTCTGTCTACACACCCTTAGGCGACATTCTTTCTGTTTCCCAGTATACCATACAGGGAAGCACATTTCATCAACTTTATCGGGGCGCGGCGGCCTGCGGGGAGAGGGCGAAGCCCGTGATGTCGGCATGACCGTCGGACAGCCGCGCCGCACCGGTGCCGTCGGCATTGACTCTGTAAAGATCATGGCTGCCTCCGGCCCGGCGGGAAAGAAAGAAGACCTGCCGGCCGTCGGGCGAGAACCGGGCGCTTTCGGCGTCGCCCTTTGCCAAAATGTGCGGCGTGCCGGTGCCATCAGAATCCACGATAAACAGTCCCAGCACAGTCCGACTGGCGAGGTCGGTCTGACGCCAGATTTCAAAGACAATCTGCGTGCCGTCGGGCGAGAACACCGGGTTCTGCGGCCCGACCGCCGGGTCCCGAATCGGCGGGATCAGCGGCCGTTTGACATTGCCATCGCCGTCGAACTCGATCAGCCCGGACACGCGCTGTCCATGCGGCAGGCCCTGGACATGGAGCATTCCCATCGCGATTCGAGAGGCATCGGGCGCCCAGGCCGGCGAAAGCCGGTCGGCGGCGGCCAGCGGCGGGCCGTTGGGCAGATCGTTTTGCGTGAGGCGCGGCGCGGACGACAGGGTCGGCAGCATGGCGAGGGACTGCACCCCGGCAGTTTCCAGCACGGCGGCCAGGCCCGGTGCGGTGTCGCCCGTTTTGGCCTCCGGCCTCCACGCAAACGCGACGACTGTGGCCGCTGCCGCGTCGGACGATTGGCTCGGGTCGGCGGCGTTCGGGTGGGCGCTGGTCGCCGGGGCGGGCAGGAGCAGGGCCGGGTCGCCGTGGCCGGCGTCCATGACTGCAAGCGATGCCCCTGAGAGAAAGCCCAGCAGGGAGTTGCTGCCGGGCGCGAACACCGGCTCGGCCTTTGCCCCAGCCGTGCGCGTAAGCTGGACGGGCGTTTTGCCGTCGGCGTCCATGATCCAGAGCTGGTTCGGCCCACCGCTGCGATTGGACAGAAACGCGATCTGGTTGCCGTCGGCGGTCCACGCCGGCGACGAGTCCGCGCCCACCCCACTTGTGATTGGGTGCGGGTTCGTTTCCGAGCCGTCGGTCTTCAGGGCGTAGAGGTGCGTGACGCCGGGCGAGTTCTGATCGGACGCGAATACGACCTCCCCGGCGGTCGGGACAAAGCGGCGCGGCTTGGGGCCGAACACCAAAAAATAGAACACGGCCCCGAGCAGCAGAAGCAGGCCGGGCGCGACCAGCCAGGGCGAAAACCGCCGCCGCTTGCGGGTCGGCAGCAGGGAAGACTCATACACCGGGCGTCCGGTAGGACGCGGAGCGCCGGGCGAGATTTCAGGGGGGGGTGGGATGTCGTCGGCCATAGTTTTGCTGATTATACCTGGGAATACACTGAGATTGCCGGCTACGGAACCCGCACGGCGAGCAGGTTGACCGCCGTGGTCGCCAGCCGCCGCTCATGGCTGTTGAACGCCCGGCGACGCGGGGCGCGGATGAGGATGAGAACGCCGCGCGGCGCGACATCCGGCAGATCAGGCACCGGCAGCACCAGCGCCGGCACGGCATGGTCGTCCGGCACCAAACCGAAGTCGCGGGCGGACTCGACCTGCCCGGCCAAGTCCCGCAGCAGCGTCTCCAAAGTCTCCGGCGGCGTTTCGGCGTCTTCGGACGGGGTATGGGGGGCGCAGTACACCGACGACTCACTGGGGTCGCCAAAGCGCCGGAAGACGCCCGCCTCAGCCTCGGCGGCGGCGCAGAGCAGGCGCAGCGTCTCCGGGAACAGCGTCTCCGGCAGCGCGGACCGGGCCAGCAGCTCGCCGAGTGCGCCGAGCGCCCGCAGGTCGTCAAGCCGCCGGCTGGCTTGCTCTACCAGCAGCGTGTTTTGCAGGCCGACACTGGCCTGGCTGGCAAACGTGATCAGCAGGCGGACCTCGTCGGCGGTGAACCGGCGCGGCTCGCGCGTGTAGACTTCCAGCACCCCGACCACTTCTTTGCCGAGCTTCAGCGGGACGCCTAAGTAGCCGGTGACACGCTCGCGGGACGCGAACGCCGGCAGGACAAAGCGCGTATCTTTGGCAAAGTCCTCAATGGTCAGCGAGCGCCCGCGCCGGGCCACAAACGCCGTGGCGGTTTCCGGGCCGCGCCCGCCGTCCGCCAAAGAAACCGTCGGCAAAGCAGCGAGCGGGGACTTAAAAGACGCGGCGGCTTGTGCGGCCAGGTTGCCTGACGAATCGAGTGCGAACAGCAGGCCCCGGTCCGCTCCGGTCATCTCAAGCGCCAAATCGGCGATGGTCTGGGCCATCTGCCGCCCGTCGAGCGACGACCCGAGGGCGCGGGCGATGCGGCGGACCCCTTTGCGGATTTCTTCCGAGTTCTGCCGGGCATCCTCGTACATCCGGGCATTGGCGATGGCTGACCCCACTTGGTTGGCAATTGTGTACAGCAGCTCCATCTCGCCGACCGTGAACAAGCGCCGGCGGCTGCTCATGGCATGGAGCACCCCAATCACTTCGTCCCCGGACTGCAAGGGGACGCTGACCAGCGATTTGACGCCTTCGCCGTCAATCGGGCAGGAGCGGTTCCGGTGATCGGCGGAAACGTCCTGCACAGCGGTCGGGGTCTCGAACTCGTGTACCCACCCGGCGATGCCTTCTCCGAGGCGCGGCTTCATCGCCAGCGCGGTTTCGGGCCGCAGGTTGCGGCTCGCTTTGATTTCAAGCGTCCTGGTCACCGGGTCGGCTAGAAACAGCGCGAACTTGTCAACGTGCAGAAGCCGAAGAACACTGTCGGCGACAAACTGGATCACCCGGCTGAGGTTCAGGGTCGCCCCGACCGACTGGGACAGCTCATACAGCGCGGCGGCTTCCTGCGCCCGCCGGGTGGCGTCCTCGTAAAGCCAGGCGTTTTCGAGTGCGGCGGCGGCCTGGCTGGCGACCGCAGACAGCAGAGACGCATCGGGGTCGCTGTACGCGCCCGGCTGGCGGGAGCCGACAGCGATGAGGCCCTCGGGGACCGAGCGGGCGACCATCGGCGCAAGCAGCAGAGAGCGCACCCCCGGCAGCGGCGGGTCGTCGCCCGCGGCATCCACATCATCCACCCGCAGCGGCTGGCCGGAGGCCAGAGCGCGGGCGGCAAGCCCTGTGCCCTCGGCAGGAAGCTGCCGGTCCTGGTCGTCGGCAGACAGCCCAAGAGACGCGCCGATATACAGCCGGGTCCGCTCGTCGCTGAGCAGAAAGACCGCTCCGGCGGTCAGCTCCATGCTGCCGACCACAGTGGAAAGAATCGAGCCGAGCACTTCCTGGACATTCAGCGACGATGACGTCGTCTGGGCCGCCCGGAACAGAATATCACGCTCTTTTTGCTTTTGCGCCGCCAGCCGCTTCAGGGCGTCGGTTTGCAGCGCCTGGGCCGCAAGGCTTGCCAGGGTCTGTGCGAGAAGCAAGTCGTCGCCGCCGAACGCCTCCCCGCCCACGCGGTTCAGCAGGGTCAGTGCGCCCGCCGGACGGCCTTCCAAATAGATCGGCACGACCAGGGCCGAGCGGACCCCGACACCGACCGCGACACTCGGGTCAGCGGAATTGGTGGGATCGGCGGCGGCGTCGGGATGGTGCCGCAGGTACGGCTCCCCGGTGAGCGCAGTGCGTCCGGCCAGAGCATCTTCGACGCGCACGGTTTGGCCGACGATCTCGGCGGCGTCCGCACCGGCGACGGTGGCGAAGTCAAGCAGGGTGCGGGCGGGATTGAGTAGGGAAACGGCGGCGCTTTCAGCCGACGTGAGCGCACGGGCCTTTTCGGCGATCACGCGCAGGGTGACACGCGGGTCGGTCTGGCGGGCGATGGCCCCGGCGGCTTCATGCAGGGCCAGCAGGAACCCGTCGCGCTGGTTTTCGTTCAAGCCAAGTTGTTCGTTCAAGCCAAGTTGTTCGTTCAAGCCAAGTTGATGGGGCGTGTCGGGTGCGGAGTCCATAAGTTGTCTCAGTTCGGCGCGTCTGGAAAATTTGTGAAACATCAGCCCCCAAAGTGCTCTCTGTTATTGTGTCACAAAGACCCCATGCTGTCAAGAGACCGTCCACCTATGCGTTTTTTTCGTTGCTGCTCGCTCTTAATCCTGTGTGCCCTGCTGTCGCCGCTCTCGGCGCACGGCCAGGCTGCGCTGCCCCAGCTTACTCAGCCTGCGCCTGCCAAGTCCGTACCTGCCAAGCCCGCCGCTCCGACGATCACTTTCCCTGACAATGGGCAGCTGCCGTCGCCGACCGATCAGCCGCCGCCGGAAGTGCCGCTGCCGAACCCGATCCCGCTGGGCCAGGGCTTTCTCATCAGCGGCGCACTCGATGTCCGCACCCGAACCGCGAACACCGGGCGGCGCGGCGGGGTCTGGGTCAACACCGCCGAGCTTGACTTGCAGCGCCCAGTCGGCAGCGGCGGCAAAACGCGCGGCAATCTCTACATCCAGCTTCTCGCAGAAAGCCCGCCGGACCAGCCGCATCCCGACGATGTCCAGATCGGCGAAGCGTACTTTATCTACCGCCTGCCGGTCGAAAACGATTTCGATTCGACCGCGTACTTGAAAGTCGGACAGTTCCAACTGCCGTTTGGCCTGCTGGCGGTTTACGACCCCCATTTGGTCATTTTGCAGCCGCTGTACGCGCAGTCGCTCGGGGTGCGAACCGATTTCGGCGTGGCGCTCTCAGGCCGGGCCTACGGATTTTTGAATTACGACCTAGCCCTGACTACCGGCACCGGGCCGAACCATCTGTATGCCAACCCGAACCGGGTCGTGACATTTCGCTTGGGCCGGACCTTCACAACCCGCAACGGGGTGGTGAATGTCGGGGGCTCGCTACTTCAAGGCCGACTGCCGATCACCGACATCACGGCCGCAAGCCCGTTCGGCGTTGAGCTGCCGCCGTCGGGCCGGGTGCGGGCCGACCGAGGCGGCTTCGTCTCCAAAAGCCGCCTGGCAGGGGATGCGTCCTACGGCTTCCGGCGCACGGTCGCCCGCGGCGAGGTCGTGACCGGGGCCGACGGCGACCAGCGCGTTTTGGGTTATTACGCCGAAGGCAACTACAGCTTAACCGAACGCCTAAGCATCACTGCGGCCCGCTCCCTGTTCGTCTACCCGCGCGGCAACAGCAGTGCGTCCCAGGAAGCAGTCGGCCTGACCTACGCCCCGAGCGCGAACTTGACCTTCCGCACGCTCTACCAATATCTGCGCGATGTCCCCCGCGACAGCAGCGCGGGCATCCGGCACCGCTTGACATTCCAAATCCTGCTCCGGTTTTAACTGTTATGCCGAAACCAACCCTGCCGCCGTTCTGGAAATGGCTGATGCGCGGGACTTTTGCCCTGACAATGGTGCTTTTCCTCACCCCGGCGTTTTACGCCGTCAAGTATTTCGCCGCCGACAAGCCGGCGGAAACGGCAAAAGTCCACGCTTCTCCATCCATACCAGTCTCCCAAATCCCTCTCGGAGCCGAAAACCTGCCGCTGCTGGAAGACCGTGCCCGGCACGGCGCGGCGGTCGAGCGCATTCCTGCCGTGCGGCGGATGGGCGAGACTTTGCGGCTGCCCTATGTCAGCGTCAAGCGGCCTTTGGAGTGTTTGTCGGCTAAAGCGGCCCTGGCGGATCTCGCGACCCATGCCCCGGACTTAGAAGTGCGGGCCGCGGCATCGGAGGAATTGGGGAAAGTCGCGTCGGGGGGCGGCGCGGTGATTCGGCGCTGAAGCGATGCTTCGGAGTAGCCCCGCCGTGGATGCCCCGCCGTGGATGCCCCGCCGTGAACGGCAGGGCTGGACGCGCGGACGCGAGCCGCACGGTGTGCGGAAATGCCGTCGGCATCCGGTTTGTTCTTTCGCACACCGTGCGGTTGGCGCTTCGCCTCCAGACCTGCCGTTCACGGCGGGGCATCCACGGCGGGGACTACCCCATCGTCAGGCCCGTAAACAGAACCTCCAGCGCAAGCTGGCTGTTTGCATTGCGCTCGATCACCTGACGGACATCCAGCAGCAGGCCGAGCGCCGACTCCATCCGCTCCGGTGTGTGCCGGCCTGCCAATGCGACAATCTGCTCATGACGGTCGGTGTTGACCAGGGCCGCGTTCGCCGCCCCCATCACCCCGAGCGTCAGCACGTCCCGGAAGTAGGTTGCCAGCAGGTCCAACGCGCGTCCGAGCGGCTCCCGCCCGGCTTTTTCCTCGCCCGGCTCGGCGGCCTCGTCGTCCTCGGTGGCTTTGAGCTTCGGGGCCAGCTTCCGAAACTCCTCCCCGAGCTTGAAACTTTTGATCGGCGGCGCGGTGAGCAAGTCATACGCCAGGTCCAGCAGCGCTTCCCGGCCCGCCAGCAGCGACGGCGACCGGGCCAGGGCGACGGCGCGGCCCAGGCGTCCCTCGGAGTAGGCCGCGAGGAAATGGGCCGACGCCGGGGCGACGCCAAAGCGCGTCTGCAAAGTCTGCTCAATCGTCCCAGCAGGCAGCAGGCCAAAATGAACCACCTGGCAGCGGGACACGATAGTCGGCATGACGCCGCCGGTAGACGCCGCCGTGAGGATGAAATGCGCGTAGGCCGGCGGCTCTTCCAGGGTCTTTAAGAGGCTGTTCCCGGCATCCGCCCCGCCCCGCCCGAGGCTCTCGGCATCATGCAGGATAAACACCCGCTTCGGCCCGGCCATCGGCTCGAACTGTAAATCACGCAGCAGGGCGTTCTCCGCCGGGTGCTCTTTGTGGCCGGGCCGGGGCCAGACCTGCGCGATGCTGGTGATCCGCGACGGCGGCGGGTTCAAGGTGCGGACATCGGGGGATTTGCCGGCGTCAATCGCGCGGGCGGCAGGGTCGGTGTCCGCCGACGCCCCGCAGAGCATCTTGGCGAACTGCCGCGCCGCGGTCGCCTTCCCCACCCCATCGGGGCCGACAAAAAGGTACGACCCGGCCAGGCGGTCGGTTTCATAGGCGTTTTCCAGCACGCGCACGGCATACGGCTGTCCGAGAATATCTTGCAGCATAGGTGTTAAAATCGCTCGAAGCTGTCTACGTTCAGCACGAAGGCGACGGCACCGCCGGCTTCGACCCGGATGGGATGCGGCGAAAACGCGCCGAGAGCTAATGCACCGGGGGCGGCCTGCGCCGGCAGGTTGACGAACTCTTCCGACGACCGGCAGGCACTTTTGATGATGTCCATCACCCGCGCCGTGTCGTCGTCCTCGACCCCGATCAGCACGGTGACATTGCCCTGACGTAGAAAACCGCCGGTGCTGCCGAGCTTTGTAAAGGTCAGCCCGTTTTGCAGCAGCGCGTCGCCGAGCTTGTGCTTGTCGCGCTCGTGGGCGATGGCGATAATGAGTTTCATAGTTCAGACAGAGTGGACGCGGACGTGAACGTCCGCGCAGACAGGCGTTCGGAACCGCCGCCCGTCCAGGGGACGGAAGAGCCAGATTGCTCCGTATTCTGTCCCCTGGACAGGTGGTCATTCCGATGACCTTCCAGCGAGGGAGTTCACTCCCTCGTTTCAGTTAGGGTCTCACAGCTCCATCGCCGTCTTCGGCTTCTCGATGATCTCGACGTTCTGAGCATCGCGCCGGACCTCCTGACCGTTCAAATAGGTCACCAAATAGGTCACGCGCTGTGAGCCGGCGACTGAGGCCGGGGCGCTCGGGTGGACTTTCTCTGTCGCTTCCAGTGTCTTGCGGACCCGGACAGTAAGCAGCAGCGGTAGCTTCTCGACATTGACCGTGTCGCCGGGTTTCAGGCGGTTCAGGTTCTTGTTTGGGTTGGCCCGGATGAAGTCCGACAGCGACAGGTGGAACCGCTGGGCGATGCGCGAACCGAGGTCGCCGGAATGGACCGTATACGTGCGGCTCGGCGGCGGGGTCCAGTAGTAGGACGCAGCGGCGGCGGGGTCGGAGCGCAGCAGGCTCGTGTCTACGGTGCGCTTCTCAACCGACACTGTCTGCGTGATCTGGGCCGAGTCCAAAACGGCCCCGTCGGGCGGCATCTTTTCCCAGTGGTCTTTGACCACACGCAGCGTGTCGGTGGCAGCCTCTGGGGTGGCGAACGCCAGGCTCGGGCGATGGTTGACAAGGATCACGAACGCCGGAACACGCAGTGTCAGCAGCTTTTCCAGCTTGCTTTGAACGACCGCGTCCGGGTCCTGCGGCGTGTCCGGCAGGGCGCGTTGCAGCGAGACTTTCTGGGTGCGGATCGGCGTTTCGCCGGCGAACGCTTCCCCGAGCTTCGCCTCTTCCGCCGCTTGGAGGAGGGCATTGGCGGCGGCAGCATTGCGGACCGTGCCGACCGGGCGACCGGCCAGCAGGATGGTCACGGGCTGCCCCTGATGGCGAACATAAAGAAACGCCGCCGCGCCGACAGCCAGCGCGGCGGCCAGGAGCAGCGCCAGCCCTTTGAAGACGCGAAGCTGACGCGCGAGGGTGTCAGACGGCGGCGGCAGTTGGTCAGGCGTCGAAGAAGCGCTGGGCATACGTTTTTCCCGAAAGGATTTTGGCTACCAGGGCCGGGCGCTGGCGACCTGCATCTTCTGCTTGACCTGGCTGACCGCCGCTTGAAGCTGGGTGTCGTTGACCACATCGCAGATGGCATCGGGATGAGCGCGGCGGAATGCGACATCTTTCTTTAAATTAGCGTCTGGGATAACCACATGGACATTCGGCTCGATTCCTTTGTGATGGATGTCGTTTTTGTGCGCCGTGTAGTAGTGCTGGGTCGTAATCAGCACCGCCGAGCCGTCATTTAGCCCTTGTATGGTCTGGACGATCCCTTTGCCGAAGGTCTTCTCACCGACAAGTATGCCCGCGCCGGTGTCCTTAATCGCGCCGGACACCACTTCCGAGGCGCTGGCGCTGTCGCCGTTGACCAGCACGGCCAGCGGGTAATGCAGGTTCGCCCGGTGCTGGGCGGTGTCCACATTGGTCGGCTCTAATTGGTCGGCGTTTTCGGTCCGGTCGCGCAGCCAGTACACGGGGCCGTCGGGAATGAAGCGGGAGGCGACTTCGCGGGCGATGTCGAGCAGGCCGCCGCCATTCTCGCGCAGGTCGAACACCAGGCCCTTCATGCCCTGAGCCTGCAAGACGTTCAGCGCCCGCCCGATCTGAATGTCGCTTTCCTGGTTGAATGACGACAGCGAGATGTAGCCGATTTTGTTCACCGGGTCCACCATCATATACTGCACGACTTCCTGCTGCACCGGGGCGCGGACCAGGCGGATAATCACCGGATGCGCGGCCCCGCGCCGCTGCATGACCAGCGTGACGGGCGTATCTACCGGACCACGAATCAGCTTCACAACCTCGGTGTCGAGCAGCTTCAGGGTCGGCGTGTTGTTGACTTTCAGGATGATGTCGCCGGCCATGACGCCGCCCCGGATCGCCGGGGACTTCGGCAGGGGCTTGACGACATAGATCTGCTTGGCGGGATTGGTGCCGAGGAGTGCCCCGATGCCGACAAACTCGTCGTTGTTCTCCTCCTGCATGGCTTTGTAGCCTTTGGGGTCCAGAAAGCGCGTGTAGCGGTCTTTGGTCGCACCCATCATGCCCCGGATGGCGTTGTACGTCATCTGCGTGCTGTCAATGTTCTTGCCGTAGTAACCCGCTTGAAGGGTCGCCAGCACATCGGCATAGGTATCGTAGGGCGTCACCGCTGACGCCTGCCCGTGCGCCGCCGTGACTAGAGCGCTCGACAGCCGCGACGGCAGCAGCTCGGCGGCGGTCCGCAGCGTGTCCATATTGTGGACCGTCCGCAGGTCACCGTAGCTGACGCCGCCGACAAACGCGACGCCAAGCAGCGCGGCAGTGCCGGCGGTCCGTCCGAGTATTCGTCCAATTCGCATAAAATTTTCCTATTCGTAAGCTAAGTGTCTTGAGCATTGGGCGCTCACCAGGGCCAGGAAGTCATATTCCACGAGTTGGATTCTCGAAACCGTGCCTTTTCTCCATCAATGTAAAGCAGTGTCGGGGATGGCCCCTTCCACTTAGGCACTTCGAGCGGAACTAACTTCAATCCGAGACGACGCACCCGTTGCCGCGCCGCACACCACGCTTTCCCACCTGCCGGTGTGCCCATCACCAGCGCAGCTTGGTAGAAATCGTCGAACTCAGGCCGCACAGCCTCAAATGCTTTGGTAAATGTGCAGTGACAATATCGCCACGGCCAGTCAGCGCCGTACTCAACTAATGTTGCTAAAACGCAGCGCCCCTGCCGCAGTGAGAAGCGGCGGTAGGGGCCACCGGCAAGTGTTGTCATATAGTCTACGCTGTCCGCGAGCGCCAAAACTATAGTGTCCGGCTCGGGCGGCTCTGCCGGCCGCTGTTCCGCCACAAATCTATGGCGGACAGAGTCAAACTGATCAAAGCTCCAGTTGAGCAGGCCGCGCCTCACATCCCAGTATTTGCAGCGTACTCCCCACCAAAATCGGCGGCTTCTCGTGTTCAGTGGCCCAGCCATAAATCTACCCTGCGCTTGCCGGGACGCGGGCGACCTGCCCGGTAAGGACACCGACGGCGCGGGAGATCGGCTCGTCGCCGGCGGTGCTCGGCAGGACAATGTCGGGCTTGATGCCACTGCCGCCGAAGCTCACGCGGCCCGCGGTCAGCAGCTTGCCGACTGTCATGGTGAAGCCGGAGCCGTCCGGGAGCGTGATCAGCTTGACGTCGCCGGCATCGCCGAACGTCGTGCTGCCGACCAGCTTTGCGCCCCGGCTTTGCAGGGCCGACGCCAACAATTCGGCAGTGTTCGCCGTGCCGCCGTTGATCAGCACGACCACCGGGCAGGCAATGGGCGCAGATGGCGTGATCGTAATCGGCGCTGTCCGCTTGCCTTTGGTCACGACGAAGCCTAAAGCAGACGCCACCGGCAGCTTGGCGGCAATCGCTGCGCCGACTTCCAGCATCCCGCCGGGCGAGTTCCGCAGGTCCAGCACCAGTCCTTTCGGGGCATTGCCGAAGCCCGCCAGCGCCGATGCGAAGTCTTTGTCGGCCCCGGTCGTAAACGCCGCGATTTTGATGTAGCCGATGCCGCCGGGCAGGCTGCGAGCGGTAATCGGAGACACGACGGTCGGCGCGGATGAATCCAAAGTCACCGCCAGCGGCTTTGGCAGTCCGGTGCGGGCGACTGTGAGGGTCAGGGGCTTGGCGGCGGTGTCGTTCAATTTCGTCTGCGCTTCGCCGAGGGACAGCGACTTGTCAATCTTTTTTTGCAGCACGGCCAGCATCTTGTTGAAGACGGCGGGGTCGTCCTGCACTGCTTTAAGCGCCCTAGTCTGATTGTAGATGTCGGCATCGTTGTAGACCCACTGGCCGCCGACGGAAGTAATCGCATCGCCGGCCAGCAGACCGGCTTTTTCGGCAGGGCTGCCCGGCAGGGGCGCGACCAGTACCAGGCGGTACTCGGTGAAGGCGGGGACATCACCTTTTCTGGCGTGGGGCTGGCGGCGCACGGCAAGCGCCGCGCCGATGCCCAAATACTTGCCGCCGGCTTGACCGTTCAGCGCGGCGACTTCGGGGGCTTCCAGAAAGCGCGAGTCGGGGTCCTGCAAAGACGTGAGCATAGCGGTCGCCGCGCCGTGCGCCATCTGCATGTCGGTCGGCAGCGGGTCCACGAAGTTTCGCTTCAGCAGCCCGTAGACCTGCATAAATGTCGCGCCGGGGCTGGTTTCCAGCGGAAAATCCGCCGTGGCAAGCGACGGTGAGTCATGGTCGCCCGCCATGCGGGCGTCCGGGCCGTCCGACTCCTGCCCGGTCTGGGCCTGCGCGACTTTTTCCGAGGCCAGAACGACTGGGGCGCTCGGCGGAAGCGCGGCATGAGGCCGGTAAAGGTTGTGGCCGGCGGGCTGGGCCGGGACAAAATGGGTGCCGACGGCGAACGCGCCGACGGTCAGTACGCCGACCAGCAAAGCGCCGGCAGCGCCGACGGGGTTCAGCTTCAACGTGTTCTTTCCTTTCGAGCGACCAACAAGACAAAGACGACCGACAGAACAGATTCTTATCCTTTATTATACCATTCACGCTTGCCGCCGTCAATCGGCGTTTTTGATGGAATTCCGGCGTGTTTTGGGTATCATCTCTTGTGGGAGTTCCTTGCGCTTACGTGTTCCAAAACGCCGCCGGTTCCCACCGGTGAGAATTGCCCCTCTCAACATTTGAATAACACTTTGACTGAAAATCCAACGGAAAACAGCACACACCCAATTATGACCCTTTCTGACCCCCGTGAAGACGCCCTGGCCGACCTGCGTGACCGCTTGGCCGCCGATGACGAAGACAACTCAAATCCCGGCACTGAAACATCGCCGCTGTCCGCCAACCAGATGCGCGTCACCGACAATCTTTCGCAGCTTCTCGACATCCTGCCGCCGCCGCTCCGGGCCGCGCTTGAGGCCGATGACCACTCGGCGGGCCTCATCGAGATTGTCATGGACCTCGGGCGTGATGCCGAAGCGCGGTTCGCCGACGGCACCGCGCTGTGGCTGCAAGAAGGCATTGCGGTCAGCGCTGAGGACATCGAGTATGTCACGGCGCGAGTCGGGATGTTCGGCAAAGACAACCGGGCCGGCATCGAGCGTACCCTGCACCGCATCTCCGCTATCCGAAACCGCCAGGGCAAGGTTGTCGGCCTGACCTGCCGTATTGGGCGGGCGGTTTACGGCACGATTGATATTATCCGGGACATCGTCGAGTCCGGCAAGTCTATTCTGATGCTGGGCCGGCCCGGACGCGGCAAGACGACCAAGCTGCGCGAAGTCGCGCGGGTCCTGTCCGACGAGTTCAAGAAGCGCGTCATTATCGTGGACACGTCCAACGAGATCGCCGGCGACGGCGATATCCCCCACCCGGCCATCGGACGCGCCCGGCGGATGCAGGTAATTGAACCTGACTTGCAGCACGCAGTGATGATCGAGGCGGTCGAGAACCATATGCCGGAAGTCGTCGTGATTGACGAAATCGGGGTCGAGCAGGAAGCATTCGCCGCCCGGACCATCGCCGAGCGCGGCGTTCAGCTTGTCGGCACGGCCCACGGCAACTCGCTGGAAAATCTGCTGATGAACCCGACCCTGTCGGACCTTATCGGCGGTATTCAGGCAGTGACGCTTTCCGACGAAGAAGCGAAAAAGCGCGGCACACAAAAGACGGTCCTGGAGCGCAAGGCCCCGCCGACCTTTGAAGTCATTATCGAGATCATGGAAGTGGACAAGCTGGCGATCCATCACGATGTCACGCGCACCGTGGACCGGATGCTCCGGGGCGGTCAGCCCCGCCCGGAAATCCGTGTCCGCAATGCATCGGGCCAGGTCGAGATCATCCAGAAGTCCGATCTGGAAGCACCCCGCCCGCCGGACCGCGACCGGACCGCGTCACTGTTCGACGACGGCACGCGCGGGCGCGGCAACTTCGGCAGCGGCGCGTCCTACACTGCCGAGGCCGCCCCGGCGCGGCCCGATGCGTCGCGCCCGAGCGTCCCCGAAGCGCCGTCCCGGATCGCCCCGCCGACCGCATCCGGCGAGGCGCAGACCGCCAATGGCGGCCCGCCGACATTGTCTAATGGCAAGCCGCTTCCGACGACCTTGCGCGTCTTCCCTTATGGGGTCAGCCGCAGCCGTCTGGAGCGGGCCATTCGCACCCTGCGCGTCTCGGCGTTTATCTCCAAAGACGTCAAAGATAGCGACGTGATTATCGCCTTAAAGGCCAATTATCGGAAAGAGCCGGCGAAGCTTCAGGAGGGCATCACGCGCAACCTGCCGACGTATGTGATCAAGAGCAACACGTATATCCAGATTGAAAGCGTCCTGCGCGAGATTTTCAAGATGCCGCAGGAGATTTCCGAAGAGGACATCGCGATCTCTCATGCCGAGGAAGCGATTGAGGAGATCATGAACGACAATTCCGGCGGCTTGAATTCGCTGGAGCTTGCGCCGCAGAACTCGTTCCTGCGCCGCTTGCAGCACCAGATCGCCGAGAACTACAAAATGGCCTCTGAGAGTATCGGTCAGGAGCCGAACCGCCGGGTTCGCATCAGCAGGCCCTAATGCTTGTCTCGTTTGAAGGGGTCGAGGGCGCGGGCAAGACCACGCAGATTGCGCGGCTTGCGGCCCGGCTGCGCGAAGGGGGCCGTCAGGATGTGCTGACGACCCGTGAGCCGGGCGACGGCCCGCTCGGCGCGGAGCTGAGGCGGCTGGCCCTGCACCCGCCGCAAGGGGTTTATGTCGAGCCGCGTGCCGAGCTTTTGATTATGGTCGCGGACCGTGCCCAGCATATCGGACAGGTCATCCGGCCTCACCTGGAAAGCGGCGGCATCGTGCTGTGCGACCGATTTGCCGATTCAAGCTTGGCCTATCAGGGCTATGGGCGCGGCTTAGACTTAGCCGAGATTGTCCGCCTCAACGACTACGCCACCGGCGGGCTGGTTCCCAACCTGACCCTGCTTCTTGATTTGGACCCGGCGATTGGTCTGGCCCGGCAAAAAGAGCGCAGCGTCATGGAGGAAGAAGCGCTGCCGTTCCACCGGCGCATCCGGGCCGGGTTCCTCGCCCTGGCCGCAGCCGAGCCAAGCCGCTGGCGTGTGCTGGACTCATCCCGTTCCCCAGAAATCGTCCACAACGAGATATGGCAAATTGTTCGGGGTATACTTGACGGCAACTATGACACACCCGATGACCGCGCCGACGCGCACTGAGTTTCTCGAAAAAGCGACACATGGCAATCTGATCCCCGTCTGGCGCGAAGTGCTGGCGGACATGGAGACGCCGGTGTCGGCGTACCGCAAGATCGCAGGCGACCAGCCAAACTCGTTTCTTTTGGAAAGTGTCGAAGGCGGCGAGCGGCTGGCGCGTTACTCGTTCCTCGGCACCGACCCATTTCTGATCTTTCGCTCGAAAGACGGCACGGGGACAATCACCGAGGGCGGACAGACGGAGACCCTCACGCTGACCGCCGGGCAGCGGGACCCGCTGCATGTTCTGAAAGAGCTGCTCGGGCGCTACACCTATGTGCCGTCGCCGGAGCTGCCGCCGTTTGTCGGCGGCGCGGTCGGGATGATGGGCTACGACATCGTGCGCTTTCTCGAAAAGCTGCCGTCGCTGGCGACAGATGACCTCGGCGTAGATGATTGCATCTTCCTATTTACCGACACGATTCTGGTCTTTGACAATGCCAAGCACAAAGTGCTGGCACTCTGCAACGCCCGCATCGCCTCTGGCGCAGACCCCGGCGCGGCTTACGATGCGGCGGCAGCAAAAGTCAACGCCCTGCTGGCGAAGCTGCGGGAGCCGTTCACCCTGCCCGCCCCTCCTGCTCCCCCAGAAATGGGGGCAAGCCATCAATTCGTCTCCAACCGCACCGAGGCCGACTACAAGGCCGCCGTGCTGACCGCCAAAGAGCATATCGCGGCAGGGGACACCTTCCAGGTGCAGATCGGGCAGCGGCTCTCAAAGACGCTCTACGCCGACCCGTTCGATGTCTACCGCGCCCTGCGCTCGATCAATCCATCGCCATATATGTTCTACCTGAACTTCGGCGAGACCAAGCTGGTGGGGGCGTCCCCGGAACTTCTGGTCGGCGAGAAGGACCGCAAAATCACGGTCCGCCCGATTGCTGGCTCACGGCACGGGCGCGGCGCGACCCCTGCCGAAGACGACGCTATCGCACAGGACCTGCTGGCCGACCAGAAAGAACGCGCCGAGCATATCATGCTGGTGGATTTGGCCCGCAACGATGTCGGGCGCGTCGCCGAGTACGGCACGGTTTCGGTGGACGAGCTGATGGTGATCGAAAAGTATTCGCACGTCATGCACATCGTCTCGGAGGTTTCGGGGACGCTGCGCGAGGGCTTGGACCAATTCGACGCCCTCCGGGCAGCGTTCCCGCACGGCACCGCGACGGGAGCACCCAAAGTCCGCACGATGGAGATTATCGAGTCCTTAGAGCCGACCCGGCGCGGCCCGTATGCCGGCGGGGTCGGCTACTTCTCGTTCAGCGGCGCGATGGACTTGGCGCTGACTCTCCGCACGGCGCTGGTGCTGGGCAGCACGATTTACGCTCAGGCATCGGGCGGCGTCGTCGCCGACTCGGTCCCCGAGTACGAGTATCGGGAGACTCTCGCCAAGATGCGGGCGCTGACACGGGCCGTGGAGTGGGCGGAAGCGGGGCTGGAATAGGCTCGTTTTTGTGTGTTATGTATGATTCGCATGATTTGCGTACCCCAACACACTTATTTTCATAGCGTTTTCATTTTCCGCGGAGATACTATCCTATGAACAAGCCGGATGACAAGAAATTCTCGCTGAAAGATAACTTTTACGGTGCGGCAACGGTCGGCGAGCGCGGGCAGATTGTCATTCCCATCGAGGCCCGCAAGCGCTACAATATCGAGACCGGCGACAAAATTCTCATCATGGGCGCCCCGCATGAGCGCGGGCTGATGCTGATCAAAATCGAAGCGATGCGCGAGTTCATGACCGCCATTTTGTCGGATTTGCAGGAAATGGAACAGGAAATCGCTTCGGGCCACAGCGCCGTGCCCCAGTCCAAGACGGAGGATGATGCTCTTTGAGATCACGCTTTTCGAGATCACGCTTTTTGGAACGGCTCTTCGTCGGGACCGCCGGCTTCCTTGCTTTCTCAGCCCTGCCGGTGACGGCGCAGACGCCGCCGGCTGCGCCGGTGCGGACACTGACACTCGACCAGGTTCTGGCAATTGCGCTGAACAACAATTCTTCGGTGCTGCTGGCTCGCCAGAAACTTATCAAAGCGCAGCAGCTTATTTACGAAGCCAACGCCGGCGGCCTGCCGAATATCCGCGTGGATATTGTTGACACCTACTCGGGGAACAAGGCGTTTGGCACGGCAGCCGGCGGCAGCAACGCGACCGGTACCCTGCCGGGCGGCGGGGTCATCCCGATTATCACCGATACCGGCGGCGGCAACGCGATTGGGGTGGTCAGCAGCGGCGGCGGCGGCACGGCCACTGGGGCCGGCTCGACTTCCACCGGCGCGACCACGACCAACACCACGACTTCTACTGGGGCAACCAGCACAAACAGCACTCCAACTAATACGACACTCAGCGGCGGCGGCACCAGCAGCGGTACGGGGACCACAGGGACCGGGACGGGAACAGGTACGACGGGGACGGGCACAAGCGGCACCGGGACATTCGGCACGACCGGGCCGACCGCGCTGACCCGCCAGAACAGCGCCGCGCAAAGCGACCTGCCGCCGGTGATGCAGCGTTACTCGGCGGCGACTCAGGGCACAAAAGGGGTGCTGACGCCGCGTGCGACGACCACGGATACCGGTACCGGCACCGGCACCGGAGCGCTGCCCGGCAATGGGTCGCTCAATAATGGTGTCGGCGGACACAACAACAACTACAGCGCCCGAGTGAGCGTGACGCAGGGCATAGACCTCTTCAAGCTGGTCCCGGCGGCGCAGGATGTCGAGCGCCTGACCCGCGACTTTTATGCCACGGACTTGGACCGGGTGCAGAACGAGACCGCGCTGTCGGTCAAGGACCAGTTCTTCAATGTCCTGCGCGACCAGGAACAGGTCAGGGTTGATCAGCAGCAGGTTGCTGCCGACCAAGAAAGCGTCCGCGTGACCCAGGCGCGGGTCACGGCGGGCGCTGCCGCCGAGTTCGATCTGCTGACGGCTCAGACGACGCTCTCCAACGCCCAGCAGGTGCTTTCTTCGGCGCAGAACACGCTGAACCTGGCAGTAGTCAATTTAAATAATTTGCTGGGCATCAACGCCGACACACCGATCGCGCTGCAAGTCCCAGCCCTGCCACCGCTTAATCAGACATTCGATAAGACCCAGCTCACGCAGACGGCGTTCGCGAGGCGTCCCGAGCTGTTCCAGGCGAACAACAACGTGCTCATCGCCCAGCGCCTGGTCAAGCTGGCCTCCGTCGGCCTGCTGCCGTCGCTGAGCCTCGTCGGAAGTGGTAACTACAACGGGTACGTCACATTCGGATCTCACAGCACGGTCAGCTTGTCGGCGGTTTTGGGTATTCCCCTCTACGACGGCGGCACGACGCGGGCGAAGGTCAAGGAAGCGCAGTCGGACCTGCGCTCGCAGGAGGTGACTCGCGGCCAGCTCCAGCAAAATGTCACGGTGGAAGTGCGTCAGGCACTTTCGAACATCGCCGATGCCCAGACCCGCGCGGCATCTGCGGGCCTCGGCGCACAGCAAGCGGCAGAAGCCTACCGATTGTCGAATGTCCGCTACCAAAACGGGATCGGGACGATTTTAGACGTCGTCAATGCCCAGGCGCAGCTTGCCCAGGCCCGCTCGAACCTGCTGAACGCCCAGTTCGACTACCAGACTTCTCTCGCCCAGCTTACCCGCGCCATCGGCGGACGCTGACCATTGATTTGGGGAAAAATGGATTTGGGGAAAAACGCTCGTATGAAGATCAACCGTGCCGCAGCGGCACTTGCCGGAGTTTTGTTTGTCACTGCCCTCGCCGGATGCGGCGCGAAGAAGGGCGCCGACGCCGGCGCGGGCAAAAAGGGCGGAGCCGGGCCGAACGCCCCGCTGCCGGTGGAAGTCCTGCCGGTCAAGCGCGGCACCATCGCCTCGACTGTGCTTGTCACCGGCAGTATTGCAGCCTTGCAGGACGTGCAGCTCTCGGCTCGGGTCAGCGGGCGGGTCACTGCCGTCAATTACCGCGAAGGCCAGACCGTCCGGGCCGGACAGGTCATTGTCCAGCAGGACGCTACCGATCTCAAGGCCAATGTCCGGGCCGCCCAGGCGAATGTCAGCCAGGCCCAAGCGAACGTCAGCTCCAACATCGCCAAAGTCTCGCAGGCTACGACCAACTATACGCTGGCGATCCAGACCGCCAAGCAGGCAGTCGCCCAGGCCCGCGCCCAAGTGGCAAGCGCGAACCAGAACTACCAGAAGATCAAAGGCGGCTCGCGCCCGCAGCAGGTGCTGCAAGGCAAAAGCTCGGTACTTCTGGCGAAAGCGAACTTGGACAACGCGAAAATTATTCTGGACCGCAACACGAGCTTGTTCAAGCAGGGCGCGATTGCCAAAGCCGATCTCGACACCGCCCGGACCAACTACACCGTCCAGCAGCAGACTTACGCCAACGCCCAGCAGTCGCTGTCGCTGACGGTCCAGGGCAGCCAGCAGGAAGACATCGCGGCGGCGCTGGCCCAGCTTCAGCAGCAGCAGGCCAATTTGCAGACGGCGATTGCGAACCAGCAAACGGTGCAAGTTCGCAAGGACGACATCACCGCTGCTCAGGCGGCTTTGCAGCAGGCCAAATCTGCGGTCAAGCAGCAGCAGGCGACCCTGGCGTTCGATCAGCAGCAGGTCAGCTACACGGCGATCCGCTCACCGATAGACGGCATCATTGCCGCCCGCACGGTCGAGCCGGGCCAAGTCGCCTCGCCGGGCAGCAACTTGATGCGGATCGTGAACGTCAAGACAGTCTACTACGAGCCGACCATTTCCGAAACCGACTTCTCCCAGATAAGTGTCGGTAACCCGGTCGAAGTCCAGGTGGATGCCCTGCCGGGGCGCTCGTTTAATGGAGTCGTAAAGGCCGTTTACCCGGCGGCCAGCAGCGGCAGCCGGCAGTTCACGCTCCGGGTCGCGGTGCCGAACCCAACGAGCGCTCTTCGTCCGGGAATGTTTGCACGCGGTACACTGCTGGCAAATGTCAAGCGCGGAGTCATTGTCGTGCCGGTCAGCGCCCTGGTGCCGGTGCAGACCGACGCTGAGGGCGTTTCCAGCGTCGGCACCGCAACCGGCGGCACCGCCCTGCCCCCGCAGCAGGTCTACATCGTCGGCCCCGGCAGCAAAGCTGTCGCCCGCAAAGTCGGCCTCGGCATCATCACCGCCAGCTCGGCTGAGGTGACCTCGGGACTGACCCCCGGCGACACGCTCGTGACGGTCGGCCAGGGCCAGCTTCAGCCGGGCCAGCCGGTCAAGATCATCAGCAAGGCCGACAGCGTCGGCGCAGGACTGGCAGCCCAGTGAAACATCACAAGAAGGCGTGGGACTGAAGTCCTACGCTGTGGGGCGCAGACGCCAAGTGACCGCCTTTGCGGGCACGGGACGATTCAAAATCTTTCTCCACGCAGGTGGAGACTAGGCGTCTGCGCCCCACAGCGTAGGACTTCAGTCCCACGCACCTTTCGACCCAATTTGTTAGAAATACCGAGGTTTTTATGGGACTGACACGCCTTGCGATTTCCCGCCCCGTCGTCATCTTGATGATGATTTCCGCGTTTCTCGTGCTGGGCATCTTCGCCTACTCCAAGCTGCCCGCTGAGCTGAATCCCAAAGTGGACTTTCCGCGCGTCACCGTGCGGACGACCTACGCCGGCACTAACCCGCAGGAGATGGAAACCCTGGTCACCAAACCGATCGAGGACGCCATCAGCGGCGTGAGCGGTGTCCAGGAAATTGACTCCTATTCCCAGCAGGGGGTATCCGTCGTCTCGATCCAGTTCTTCTTCGGCACCAATTTGGATACCGCCGATGCCGACGTGATCCAGAAAGTGGACGCGATCCGTAAGAACCTGCCCCCAGCGTCGGACTCCCCTGCCGTGCTCAAAGCCGACACCAGCGGGCAGCCGGTCATGCACATCGCGATGCAGAGCAGCCGCCGCCCGCAGCGGGAGTTGCAGTCACTCGCGACCAACATTGTCCAGCCCGCTTTGGAGCAGGCTACCGATGTCGGCACGGTCAGCGTAGCTCAGGGCGCACTGCGCGAGATCCGCGTCTCGGTCCCGGCCAGCCGGCTGGCGGCCTACGGCATCACGATCTCGCAGCTTGCCCAGGCCATCGGTAATGCTAATGTCAATGTCGCCAGCGGCTTTATCCAGTCGGGCAGCCAGTATTACAACGTGCGCTTGATCGGCGAGTTTGCCAGCGTGGACGAGATCCGCAAACTCAAGCTGAACTTCGCGCCGGCGGCGACCGGCGGCAGTACGGTCGCTGCGGGGGGCGGCGCGGCAGCCGGAACCACTCCGGCGGCCACGGCAGGCACGACCAATCAGGTAATCGCGCTCGGCGACATCGCGACCGTGCTGGACACCAACTCGGAGCAAACTCAGGACGCTTTTTTGAACGGGAAACCGTCCATCGGCATTGATGTACTCAAAACCACCGACGGCAACACGCTGGCGGCAGTTGCGGGGGTCAAAGCGCAGCTTAAAAAGCTTGAAAAGATTCTGCCGCCGGACATCGCGTTCACTATCTCGACCGACCAGTCGGAGAACGTCAACTCCAACCTCAGCGATGTCGTCGTGTCCCTGGCGCTCGGAGCGCTGCTGGCGATCTTGATCGTCTTTATTTTCCTGCACAACATTCGGGGCACGATCATTGTCGCGATTGCGATCCCGACCTCGATGATTGCGACGTTTATCCCAATGTACGCGCTCGGCTTTACGCTAAACACGCTGTCGCTGCTCGGCCTGTCGCTGGCGGTCGGCATTCTGGTAGACGACTCGATTGTCGTTCTCGAGAATATCAACCGTCATCTTGCGATGGGCGAGGAGCCGCAGGTGGCGGCGATCAACGGACGCTCCGAGATCGGCTACGCCGCGATTACGCTGACCTGCGTGGACTTGGTCGTTTTCCTGCCCATTGGCTTCATGGGCGGGGTCATCGGCGAGTTCTTCCGGTCGTTCGGCATCACGGTCGCGTTCGCGACGCTGTTCTCGCTATTCGTTTCGTTCACGCTGACGCCGATGCTGGCAGCCCGCTGGTACAAGAAGGGTGAGAAGAACGAGTACGACCACGGCTTCGCCGGGGCCTTTGACCGAAACTTTCTGCGCTTCGAGAACTTTTATCGGGGCATCCTGCGCCGGGTCCTGACCTACGCTTATGCGCCCAAGACCCAAAGCCAGGCCGTCGGCTCACGGGTCTGGTTCGGCTTCTGGAAGTGGTGGCTGCGCGGGCCGGTGCTGATGCTGTTGGTCGGCAATTTGTTCTTGGTGGTCATCTTCATGACCCTCGGGTCGAAGCTCGGATTCCGGTTTGCGCCGGACCAGGACCAGAACCAGGTGTCTATTTTAGTGCAGGCCCCGGCGGGGTCATCGCTTGGCTTTACCGAGCGGATCACGAGCCAGATCCAAAACGTCATCGAGAGCACACCCGATCTCAAAAATGATACGAAGTTCATCTCCACCACGGTCGGCGACGCCGGACCGGGGCAGAACGCCACCGGCACGCAGTACGGGCACGTAGACATGACCCTGTACGACCGGGAAAGCATTCTGGACCGGGCGCAGTTCTGGAAGCATGAGCACCTGCGGAGGCGGGCCGATGTGGACGTGGCGGCGGAAGTCGGCAAGATGACAAAAAACATTGTCGGCGCACGCATCCTGCCCTCCAACGTCAGCGGCTTCGGCGGCGGCGCTCCGCCCCTGGAAGTGAACCTGACCGGCCCGGATTTCAACCAGCTCCAGGCGGCGACCAATCAGGTGCAGAAACTCGTCACCGAAACCCCCGGCACCTACAATGTGGACAACTCGTTCAAGAACAGCCAGCCGGAAGTGGAGGTGCGGCTCGACCGGACCAAAGCGCCGGAGTTCGGCCTCAGCTTGCAGCAGGTGGCGAGCGCCCTCGCCGACTCGGTCGCCGGCAACCAGCAGACTCAGTACCGTGATCCTGCCGACGGTCAGCAGTATTACATCCGAATCCAGCTTGACGATGCCGACCGCTCAAACCCGCAGACGATTTCGCAGGTGATTGTCGGCTACCAAAACGGCAATCCGGTCCATCTCGGCGATGTCGCAAGCGTCACGGTCGGCTCCGGCCCGGTTAAGATTGACCGCCTGAACCGCCAGCGCAAGATCGCGGTGAGTGCTTACCTGCGCCCCGGCTTCCAGCCCGGCACGGTCGGCGCTCAGATTGATACCAAGCTGAAAACCATGAACCTGGGGCAAGTGACCTACTCGCTCGGCGGCGAGTCGCAGACGATTGGCCGGGAGATCGGCTATCTGGGACTGGCGTTCTTCTTGGGGATTATCCTGACCTATATGCTGATGGCGGCGCTGTTCAACAACATGATCTATCCGCTCTCGATCATGCTGTCGCTGCCGCAGGCATGGGCTGGGGCGATTATCGCGCTGACTATTGCCCAAGAGCCGCTGAACCTGATCGCCATGATCGGCATCGTGTATTTGAACGCGATCGTCAACAAGAACGCCATTCTTTTGGTGGACTACACAAATACGTTGCGCGGGCGCGGCTACAAGCGGCTTGACGCGATTTTGGAGGCTGCCCCGATTCGTTTGCGGCCTATCTTGATGACGACGTTCACGATTATTGTCTCGACGCTGCCGACGGCTTTGGCCCTGGGACGCGGCGCAGGCTTCCGCCAGTCGCTCGGGGTCGCGGTCACCGGCGGCATTATCCTCTCGCTGGTGCTGACACTGATCATCGTGCCCTGCGCCTACTTCCTGTTCGACAACTTCTCGAACTGGCTGGGCCGGGTCATCTGGCACCGCCAGATCCCCGCCGAGGCCCTGGCCTACGGCGGCACGGACCGGGTGACGCCGCTTGAGGGTAATCGGACTGAGGGTAATCGGACTGAAGGAGAGCGAACCGAACGGGAGCGGGAAGCGCTGGATTAAGAGACCTCACCCTGCTCGTCCCTCGCGACCCTCTCCTTAAGCAAGGAGAGGGTAGGAAATAGACCGAGGGGACGCTTACGAAACCCGTCCTTTCCTGACTTCCTGCTTTTACCCTCTCCTTGCTTAAGGAGAGGGTCGCGAGGGACGAGCGGGGTGAGGTCCCCGCACAAAAAAGCCCCACCGGGACCCGGTGGGGCTTTTCTTTGTCCAGTCTTCTCCGTCTGATCACGCCTCTTTTTCGTCTTTGGGGTCGTCCATATCATCCCCCATATCCATCTCGGCGTCTTCGTCCAGGTCTTCGATCTCCCCGGCCTCTAGGTCGGCGTCGGCGGTCATTGCCGACGCGGACACGACGGCCGGCTCGAAGCGGGCCAGGCGCGAGGGCCGCTTGGGGCAGTTGGTACAGGTAAATTTGACTTTTGCGCCGCGCAGCCATGACGGGACGCCTTTAAAGACGGCTCCGCAGTCGCTGCATCGTATTGCTTCCGTTGGCATAGTGTGCGTTCAACCTCGTTGTGATTCGTAATTATTCATTTTTGTCGGCGGCGATGGGAACATCGGCGGGCCGGCCCGTGCCGTTGGAGGCCGATGTGTTGGACGCAGAGGGCCGGGCGGGTGTCGGGACGGCCCGGCGTGGTATCCCCGGCCCCGATGCGCCCGGCTTCTGCGGCTGCTTTTCTTCGGCGGGCGGGGTCATCAGGCCATTCATCACCATCAGAAAGCCGATGCCGAGATAGCACCAGGCTTCTTTGCCCGTGACCGGCTGACCGGGATCGTACACAAAGCGCGGCCCGACAACAAGGCCGACGATGCCCAGCACAATCAAAATCGCGCCGATGATGGTAAACGTGCTCAGCCAGCGCGATTTCAGCATAGATTCGTTCCTTGTTTTGTCTCAGTCATGTTTCGTCTCGGTCATTTTGTTATTATACACTATCCGGGTTCAATTTACCGTAGCCCACTCGGCAAAAGTTCCCCCCGGCAGCCGGACCACCGCTTCCCCATTGTCCGTAAGGCCAATCAGCGTCGCCGAAACGTCCCCCCGCCGCACTGCGGCCCCCTTCGCCAGCCGTGCGCGGACACCCTCCAGAATCTCGCTCCGGTCCCGGCGCAGAACAGCTTCCCAGTGTGTCAGCCACTGCGCTACGGTGTTTGCCACATCGCTGACCGAATGCTCCTGCCCGGTCGCTCGCCGCAGTGAGGTCGGCGGGTAAGCGAACTCTGCTGCGCCCTCGAACTGTGTTTGACTGACATTGATCCCGACGCCGAGAATCGCAACGTCTGCCGCGACTTCCACCAAGATGCCGCACACTTTGCCGCCGTCTATGAGGACATCATTCGGCCATTTGATTTGGGGGGAGACGCCGAAGTCTCGCAGTGCCGTCGCGGCCGCAAGGGCCGTCATCAGCCCCAGCAGGCCGGCTTCAATCCCCGGCGGCAGGCGGTAGACATACGACATCAGGGCGCTCTGCCCGGCGTCCGCCGACCACTGATGCCCGCGCTGCCCGCGCCCGCGTGTCTGGAAGTCAGCAGTGACCAGCGCTCCCGACGGCGCAGGCGCCTCCGGGTTCATCGCCCAGCGCCGCGCTTCATCGTTTGTGGACCCGCACGACGCCAGATGTATTCGCGGCGAGCCGAACGTCGTCATTCCGCGAATTCCAGCGAGATGTCGAGGGCCGGGGCGGAGTGGGTCAGCGCCCCGATGCTCAGAATATCCACGCCCGTCGCCGCGACTTCGGCGATTCGCGACTCAGTCAGATTGCCCGACGCTTCCGCAATCGCCCGGCCGCCAATAACCGATACCGCCCGGCGCATCGTCTCGGTGTCCATGTTGTCCAAGAGAATAATATCCGCGCCCGCCACCAATGCCTCGTCCACCATGCCGAGCGTTGCGGCTTCCACTTCGATCTTCATCGTGTGCGGGATATGCGCTTTGGCTCCCGCCACGGCGTTCCCGATACCCCCTGCCGCTTTGATATGGTTGTCTTTAATCAAAACGCAGTCATACAGCCCGAGCCTATGGTTGAACCCGCCGCCCGCCCGGACCGCATACTTTTCCAATGCCCGCAGCCCCGGCGTCGTCTTGCGCGTGTCCACGATCCGCGCCTTCGTGCCCGCGACTAAATCCACATAGCGCGACGTCAGCGCCGCCACCCCCGACAGCCGCTGCATGAAGTTCAGCGCCACCCGCTCCGCCGTCAGCAGCGCACGGGCATCTCCGGTAACAATCGCCAGCGGCGTCCGTCCCGCTCCCACCCGCGCCCCGTCCAGCACCAGCGCTTCCCAGCGGGCGTTCGGGTCCAGCAGCTTGAACGCCACCTCGGCAATCGCCAGCCCGGCGATTGTCCCCGCTTGCTTCGCCAGCACCGTCGCCGTCGCCGTTGTGCCCGCCGGGACGCAGAGCATCGTCGTGATGTCCCCCGGCCCGATGTCTTCCGTCAGCGCCGCCAAAACTAGCGCCTCATATTGTATCTGTGGTATGTCCATTGGTTTTTTAACGCTTTGTCCGCGTGTGCGGTTCCGGCTTGCTTCGAGGCACGATTTCAGCGACGGCTTGCACCATCGCGCAGTAACCATCTTTTGTCTGAAACTGAATCTCTGCCGTCTGCCTCCCCAGGGGCAGATGTGCCTTAAATGTGACAGCCCAAGTTTGCCAAACCGAACCGTTCAAGCCTATCTCGATTGGGCTGGACACGCTTACGTCCGAGGAGGCGCAGGTGACGGTGGTGCCGACAAGGGCAGAGCCGTGTCGAGAACCGTGTGGAGACAAGTCTTTGCTCGGTTTCTCTGCATTTCGGCTCACATGAAGAAACGGTGGGGCGTAGAAGCCAATGTCCAGCGACTTTGTCTTGCTTTGGCCGACTTCGATGCTGCCGAAGCTGAGCTGCTCCGGCGCAGTCAGCCCCTGCACGCTTTGCCCGGTCACGACAACGTCTGCTTTTTCAGCATTGTGCGGGTCGAGGTCGAAAGTAAGCTTTTCCTCGTCTTTTACCAAAACCAAGCCCTCGCGGAATGGGCCGATGCAGAAGTAGGCATCTACCGTCACCCGGTACACGACACGGATTGTGTCCGCCTGAGCAAACCGGGCGAACAAAGCGACGCTTACAGCGTAGGCGGACCGGTTCGGGCGCAGGGCCGGCAGATGCTCGGGCGAAAAGACGTGCCGGTCAAAGGTGCCGGTCAAAGGTGACGGTCACGAGCTGCGAACAGGGGGCGCTCGAAGGCACTGCGCCGAAATCAACGACGGCGGGTGAGAACGACACGGCAGGCTTTGGCGCATCCGCCCCGGCAGATGTCGGTCCCAGGCAGAGCAAAAGCAAAGCCGTCGAAGCAAGCAGCGAACGCAGAAAGTTCATGCTGATCGATTCGACGCCGTGCGGGGTTTTCCCTGCCGGTATCTAGTCAAAAGTCGCTGCGTGACCGCAGAATCTCGACGGTTTTGTGCAGACCCTGTGGGGCCAGCGTGGCGAAAAATTCTTCTTTGGACTGTGCGGGTCGTGCCAACCGCTTGCGCTGCCGACTGAGGGCGGCGACGGCTGGGAGCGGATAGTGTTCCAGCAACTCAGCGATAAAGGCATCGGGATGCCATGCTTCGATCTGATATTTCAGCAGAACACGGCGCGGAAAATCTTTGAGATTGAGCGTGATGATCCGACCTGCGCTTGCGTAGATCGCCGCCGCCAGAATATGCCGGTCGTTCGGATCAGGCAGCTTCAGTGTTTGGACAAGTCTCTCGTAGCCGCTCACCAAAGCATCGGGAACGGCCTTATCCATAACGCTCCGTGTCCGGGCGAGCTGTTCCGGCAAAATGTCTGGCCGGTCTTGCAGCAGGTTTTTTGTCCATTCGTCGTGGATTTCGTCGGTCCAATGCGCCCGAAATAAGCGCGTCACGGCAAGCGACATCAGCGTGTCGCGCAGAGGCGCGGGGTACAGAACGCAGGCATCGTAGATAACCAACACTTCTTCCAACTCAGTAACCCATTTTCAGTTCCTGCGCCTGGGCCTGGAGTTCGGCGAGGGCGGCATACGAGTCTTCGTCCTGGCGCTCACGGTACGCCGTCAAATCTTGAAGGCGGACTCGCTTGTGCGTTCCAACAGCGTGGAACGGCAGCTTGCCTTCGTCGAGCAGGCGAGAGAAATAGGGACGGGAAACATTGAGAAATCTTGCCGCCTCGCTCGTAGTCAGGTTCGTCTCGGATTGAATGACTGAGAGAGTATGACCTTCCGCGAGTTCAACAAGGATATGCGAGAGCAAGTGACGCGCCGCTTCCGGGAGTTGCGAGACTTTCAGCGTCCCCTCGGAAAGCGCGTCTGCCGCTTCGCGTGCCTGCCGCCTTTCCTGATGTGTCAGTTCGAGAGCTTCCACTGTAGCGTGTGGCATAACATATCCTCCTTGACATCTATTCTACCTGCTAAGTGTAATATCTGCAACATACAGTATTTGCCAAAACGCCTTTCCTAATGCTTGGCGGCAGACTGAGGTTCCGATACGGGGAGACTTCGTATATCGGCGTAGACAGGCACGGTCAGCGAGTAGCCGTTTACCGTGTGGAACACAAGCTCCGCCGGCCCAAAATTGGCCGGTGTTTTGGGGCTAAGGACAATCTGCCATGTCACCCATGACGACCCGTTCAATCCCATTTCACGATGGGAAACCGCAGTGACATAGGGAGACGAGCTAGTCACGGACATCTCCTCCAAGCCCGGTTTTCGCGCTTTGCTTCTGCGCGTGAATTCTCCGCGCGACACCAGATTAGGCCCGAAAACGCCGACATCAAACTCTTTTGTCGCCCCTTTGCCCGGTGCGACGTGGCCAAAGTCTAGCGCTGGAACGTTCGTGTCCAGACCTTGCACGACTTCACCTTTAACGGTGACCCCGTTATCTTCTACGGCAACTGTCGGGAGTTCTTCGTTTGACACAATAGAGTTTCGGTACAGAGTCAAATTCAGGTGGAAACGCGATCTGATATTGTAGCCTAAGAACGTTACACGGTCGATGATCGTGATTGTTTTTGGATCGTCAACCCGCGAAAAGAGCGTCAGCTTCAGATCGCTGGTCGCGTCAGCCCGCAAAGACGGCAGATGGTCGGACGGGAAGACGCGGCGGTCGAATTTGATGGTGAGAAGTTGTGTTGGATGCTCGCTCGATGGAATTTGCCCGAAGTCTATGACTTTAGGCGAGAACGACACGGCGGATTTGGGCGCATCCGCCCCGGCAGATGTCGGCCCCAGGCAGAGAGAAAGCCAAACCGTGAGAGCGAGCACTGGACGCAGAGAGTTCATAAAAGGTTGTTCGACGCCGCACGGGGTTTTCCCTGCCGGTATTCGGAGGGGGGCAGGCCCATTTGGCGCTTGAATGCCGTGCTGAACGTGTACGGGTTGTCGTAGCCGACCAGGCGGGCGACGGCTTCGACGGTGTACGACTCGGACGCCAGCAGGGACGCGGCGCGGCGCATCCGCAGGGCGGCGACATGGTGCATCGGGGCGGTGCGGAGGTGCGACTGGCACAGGCGGCGCAGGTGCTCGGGGCTGACCCCCATCCGGCGGGCCAGCGTGTCCACCGTCCACGGAGCGGCGAGGTCGGCCCCGACAGCCTCCCACAGGCGGCGCAGGCGCGGGTCGCCCCCCACCGGGCGCACGAGGCGCTCGGCATACGACGACACCAGAAACGCCCAGGGCGGCAGCAGGGCCGGGTCGGTCGCCGACATCACTTCCCGGTGCAGGCCCGCAATCGCCGCCGCCAGCGGGCCGGCATCGCCCGGCAGCAGCGCCGGGCGGTCACCCGTGAGCAGGCGGGAACCGTTCATCTGTACCCAGCACAGCGACCACGCCTGCCCCGCACCTTCGGCGCGGTAGGCATGGAAGACGCCCGGCGGAGTGATATACACCGACCCGGCCTCGCAGGCCACCCAGGCGTCGCCCAGCCACACCCACCCGCCGCCGCCCGTGCAGGCGAGAATTTGCCCCCAGGGCGGTGCGGGCCGGACAAACGCGAAGTCGCCGTCCGCTTCGGTGATGCCCGCCAGGCCGATGCCGTGGGAGCCGAGCGCCGGGCACAGCGCGGCAGGGACAAGCCACTCGCGGGTGCCCGCACCAATCGTGTACGTGTCTCGCCCGCCTACTTCTTTGAGGTGGGTTTCGCGAAGGTCAATGTTGAAACTGCTGATGGACATAAAAAGAGTTTACGTGTATTATAGACGAATTATCGCGTCATTCAAAGGAAAATAGTTATGACTATCCCGCGCCCTGAGTATCCCCGACCGCAGTTTGTCCGGCCCGATTGGCAGTGTTTGAACGGCGAGTGGCAGTTTGAGATTGACGGCGGTGACAGCGGCCTAGAGCGCGGCCTTGTGACCCGCCCTCTCTCGGGCAAGATCACGGTGCCGTTCTGCCCCGAATCGGAGCTGTCCGGTATCGGTCACACCGACTTTATGCTGGCAGTCTGGTACAAAAAAGAAATCACCGTGCCCGAGGACTGGAAGGGCCGCCACATTCTGCTGCACTTTGGGGCCGTAGATTACGACTCGACGGTCTGGGTCAACGGCACGGAAGTCATGCGGCACCGGGGCGGCTTCACGCCGTTCTCGGTGACACTCAAAGATGTCACCGGCGGGGACACATTCCTGGTGACGCTGCGGGCGCGGGACGACTGGCGCGGCCCGCAGGCACGGGGCAAGCAGTCCACACGCTACGAGTCCCACGGCTGCTGGTACACGCGCACGACCGGCATCTGGCAGACGGTCTGGATGGAGCCGGTGCCTGTAATCTCTTTGAAGCGCCCGCGCATCACGCCTGACACGGCAAATAGCGCGTTCCATCTGGAATTGCCGCTGACGCAAAACAAGCCTGGATACACGCTGACAGCGACGCTCAAAGACAGCGCGGGCGAAGTCTGTACGGCGTCGGTCGCCGCCCACCTTGACCTTGCGCCGCGCTTGACCCTGGCGATCCCCGAGGGCCGAAAGCATCTTTGGTCCATCGCCGATCCATTTCTTTACGACCTAGACATCGCACTTCTTGACGAAGGCGGCGGCGTGGCTGACAGCGCCGCAAGCTATGCCGGCCTGCGGAGCGTCGCGATTGACGGTCTCGCAATCAAGATCAACGGCGAAGCGATCTTCCAGCGAACGGTGCTCGACCAGGGCTACTACCCGACCGGCATCATGACCGCGCCGACCGATGCCGATCTGGTCGCGGACATTCAGCGATCTTTAGAGGTCGGGTTCAACGGAGCGCGGCTGCACCAGAAAGTCTTCGAGGAGCGCTTTTTGTACCATGCCGACCGGCTCGGTTATTTGGTCTGGGGCGAGTTCGGCAACTGGGGCTGCAACCATTTCGGGCCGCAAGGCGACGCCCAGCAGCCGGGCGTGACTTATATCACGCAGTGGCTGGAAGCGCTGGAGCGGGACTACTCGCACCCGAGCATTATCGGCTGGTGTCCGCTGAACGAGACCGACCAGCCCCTCACCGACCGGATTCAGGTGCTCGACGATGTCACGCACGGGATGTACCTGGCGACAAAAGCGATGGACCTCACCCGCCCGGTGCTGGACACGTCGGGCTACTCCCACCGGGTCCGAGGCCAGGACATCTACGACTCGCACGACTACATCTGGGAGACGGACTGGGCCGTGGGCTTCGCCAATTTCCAGAAACGTCACGCGAAGATGGCCGAGGGCAAAGTCTTCATCAACGAAGGCACACGCCAGTCCGTACCGTATGAAGGCCAGCCGTACTGGGTCAGCGAGTTCGGCGGCTTCAAATGGGTGCTGGACCGTGCCGGGGCCGGCGACACCTGGGGCTACGGCGGCGCTCCGACTTCCCTGGAAGACTTTTACCTGCGCTTCCAGGCAGTCTGCGACACGCTGCTGGACAACCCATTGATGTTCGGCTACTGCTACACGCAGCTCACGGATATCACGCCGGAGCTGAACGGCATCTACACTTATGATCGCCGCCTGAAGTTCGACGCCGCCCGATTGAAAGCCATCCAGTCCAAGCCTGCCGCCATCGAGCAGCGCTAGGCTGCGTTTCCATCCCCGTAGGGGCGAACCTTGTGTTCGCCCTTCTTTTCTTCGCTGCCCTTCTTTTCTTCCCTCTTGTCACCAAAGCCATCTGCCGATAATTTCACTAGTTTTACGACGTGTCTTGTGGAATAATCGGCTTATGGCGGCTCCGACAGACAAAACCGAGTACCCGGCTAATGAGGCCGAGCGTCTCAAGGCGCTGCATCAGGCACACATTCTGGGCACCCTGCCGGAAGAGGCGTTCGACGGATTGGCACGTCTGGCGGCCCAAATCTGCGGGGTTCCGATCGCCGGCGTGTCGCTCGTGGACGCCGAGTGTCAGTGGTTCAAATCAATTCTTGGAATTGACCTTCGGGGCACACCGCGCGGCGCGGCATTTTGCAGCCATACGATCCTCCAAACGGAAGTAATGATTGTCCCCGATGCCGCCGCCGACGAGCGCTTTGCCCAGAACCCGCTGGTCACCGGCGAGCCGAATATTCGCTTTTATGCCGGAGCGCCGCTGATCACTCCCGAGGGATATGCCCTCGGCTCGCTGTGCGTCATTGACCGCGTTCCGCGCTCTTTGACCGAAGACCAGATCTGCGGGCTGCAAATCCTTGCCCGTCAGGCGGCATCCCAGATCGAGCTGACCCGGCGGGTCGCCGAGCAGGCACAGGATATGGCCGAGCGCGAGGCTGCCCAGGAAGAGGTGCGCCGCAGCGAATCGCGTCTGGCGGAAGCCCAGCGGGTCGCACAGATCGGAAGCTGGGAATACGATGTTGACACCGGCAAAATCACCTGGTCTGCGGAGATGTTCCGGATTCTCGGTTTTGATCCGGCGCAAAGCGAGCCGGATTACGCCGCCATGATGAAGCATTACCATCCAGACGACAACGCCGCGCACGATGCAGCCGTCATGCAGGCCCTTGACGACGGGCTGCCTTACGAGTTTGAGATACGCATCCTGCCCGCAGAAGGGGTGATGCGCTGGGGCCATGTCAGGGGCCAGGCGGCACGCGATGAATCAGGCCGGATCATTCGCCTTTTCGGCATGGTAATGGACATCACCGAGCGGTGGCGGACGGAAGCAGAAAATGCACGTCTTGCGGCGATTATCGAGTCGTCGCAGGACGCCGTGCTTGGACTGACACTCGACGGCACCCTGGTAAGCTGGAACGCCGGAGCCGAGCGTCTGTACGGCTACCACGAAAGCGAGATCATCGGTCAGCCGGCTTCGCTGCTGGCCCCGCCGGAGCAGCGCGGGCATATCGCCGGCGTCATCCGGGCGCTCCAGCGCGGCGAGGCGCAAAAAAACTGGGAGCTGCACTTCCGCCAGGCAGACGGCACCGCAAGCGACACAGTCCTGACTTTTTCGCCGATCCGCAGCCCACTCGGCGAGGTGATCGGCGCGGCGGCGATCGGGCGCGATGTCACCGAACAGCGCCGGGCGGAAGAAGCTGTCCGGCGTAGCGAGGCGCGTCTGGCGGAAGCCCAGCGGGTCGCGCACATCGGAAGCTGGGAGCTGGACGCGCAGACGCATGCGTTGGTCTTCTCGGAACAAATGTACGCGCTGTTCGAGCTGGACCCGGCCCTTTCGCCGCCGCCGCATGCCGAGGTGCTGACGCGCTACCATCCCGACGATGTCGAAGCGCATACGGCGCTGGTCGGCCGGTCACTGGCGGACCGACAGCCCTTCACCACGGATATGCGGATTGTCCGCAAAAGCGGCGAGGTTCGCTGGGTTCACATCATCGGCGAGCCGGTGCTGGACGAGCAGGGCACTCTGCTTCGCTTTGTCGGCACAATGATGGACATCACCGAGCGGATTCTCGTGGAACAGCGCTTCCGGGTGCTGTTCGAGTATTCGCCGGAAGCGCACTTTTTGGTCGGCGCCGGCGGCATCGCAGACTGCAATCAGGCCGCGCTGGAAATCCTGCGCTGCGGCAGTAAAGCGGAGCTGGCTGCCATCCACCCCAGGCAGCTTTCCCCGGAATATCAGGCTGATGGCCGCCGGTCGTCGGAAAAGGGCGTGGAGATGGAAGCACAGGCATACAAAAACGGCAGCCACCAGTTCGAGTGGATTCACACGCGCCTGGACGGCGAAGAGTTCCCCACGCAGATTATCCTGACGCCGGTGACGCTCGATGGCAGTCCGGCAATGCTGTCGGTCTGGCACGACCTGACCGAGCGCAAGCGGGTCGAGCAGCAGATCCGCGACTACGCCGTCATTTTGGAGTTCCAAAAGCAGGAACTCGAACAGGCCAACCGTGAGCTATGCGACCTGGCAACGACCGACGGCCTCACCGGCCTGAAAAACCATCGGGCGTTCCAGGAGCGGCTGCAAAGCGATATCGAGAGTGCAGAACGCCATCGGACACCGCTGTCTTTGATCCTGCTTGACGTGGACCATTTCAAGCAGTTCAACGACACGTTCGGCCACCCGGCGGGCGACGCCGTGCTGCGTCAGGTCGCCCACACTTTGGAGCAAACGACCCGCGACTGCGATTTTGTCGCCCGGTATGGCGGCGAGGAGTTTATCGTCGTGCTGCCGCAGACCGACGCGGACGGCGCAGTAAGGGCGGCGGAGCGCTGCCGCCTGGCGCTGGAAGCCGCCGAATGGAGCTTTCGCCCGGTGACCGCCAGCTTCGGGGTTTCGACTCTTTCGATAACCTGCGCCGACGGCGCGGCGCTGGTAGACGCCGCCGACCGGGCGCTGTATGCCGCCAAGTTCCACGGCCGCAACCGGGTCATGGACGCCGGGACGCTGTGCCTGCCGTCGTAACCCTCAGCCGTAACTCTCAGCGTGAGCGCTGCGCCGCGCAGACTTGGCGAGCCGGCCGTCAGCGTGATGGGTCCGGGCGTCTCGCCCGCCCCGACAATCGCCAGGCACTTGCCGCCGAATGCCGAGCGCCTCGGCACTTGACCGAATTGAAATTGGTCCGGCTCGTGGCAGCTCGGGTCACCGTTCCCCACTCCAGCGAGATGCCCCGCGCCGGAGGCTTGAAACGTCACCAGGTTATCCGCCGTCGGCACCACCCGCCCGGCGGCATCCACCACATCCACTTCCACCATCGTTATATCCTCGCCGTCGGCGGCCAGCATCGTCCGTTCCGTCGTCAGCTTCAGCGCGGCAGGTAGCCCGGTGGTCTCCACCGTGTCGGACGCGACTTCCAGTTGATCCCGAACAGTGCCTTGCGTTTTGTAGCCCCGCGCTTCCAGCCGGCCCGGCGCATACGGCACGAGCCAGTGAGCATGGCCGTTTCGCGGCATGGGCTTTTCGCCGAGTGATTTGCCGTTCAGCAGCAGCTCAACAGCATCGGCGCTGCTGTAGACCCAGACATCAATCGGCCTGCCTTCCTGCCCCACCCAGTTCCAGTGCGGGAAGACGTGCACCATCGGTTTATCGCCCCAAACCGACTGGTAATAGTAATAGGTGTCTTTTGGAAACCCGCAGGTATCCATCGCTCCGAAGTTTGAGCTGATGTCCGGCCAGCCAAACGGCGTCGGCTCGCCTTTGTAGTCGAAGCCGGTCCAGACAAAGCCGCCCGCGACAAAGGGCCGGTCGGCAATCGCCCCCCAGGCCGCTTCCGCTGTCTGCGCCCACGGCGGGGCATGCAGATCATAGGCGCTGATATGTCCCAGCGCTTGGTTGCCCAAGTAGCTGATACCGTCAATCTTGAACGTGTCCGGGCCATAAACGCCGCGCGTACCGACTTCGCTGGAAGTCTCGCTGCCGTAAAGCGGCATCTTGGGATGGCTGGTATGGAAGCCATCATAAGCCGCAATGTTGTAATTGATTCCCTGTAAATCCTCCACCGACGTGATACCATCCGCCGACCCATACCCACCGTTCATCGCGCACGAGATGGGCCGGGTGCCGTCGTTGGCATTGACGACTTTCATCATCGCCGTGAAGATGTCACGCCCCTGCGGACTGCCCTGAATGCCTTCCTCGTTGCACAGGGACCACAGGATGACGCTCGGATGGTTGCGGTCTCGCTGCACCATTGACTTCAATTCGCTCAGGTCCGAATGCGGGGTCGTCAGCGATGCTTTCGCCTCCTCAGTGTCGCCTAAATGGCGGTTTTCGTCCATGACCAGCATTCCGAGCTTGTCGCAGGCGTCTAAAAGTTCGGCAGCGGGCGGGTTGTGCGCCGTTCGGTACGCATTGCTGCCCATTGCCTTGAGCTTTTTGATACGCCAGTACAAGAGGCTATCGGGCATTCCAATCCCGACGCCCGCAAAGTCCTGATGGTTGCACGTTCCCTTGATCTTGACAGGCTTGCCATTTAGAAAGAAACCTTTTTGGGCATCAAAGCGAATCGTCCGAATGCCGAACGGAGTGTCTTGGGTATCTATGACTTTGCCGTTTTGCAGGATTTCCGAGTGCAGCTTATACAGCCCTGGCGTTTTCGGAGACCAGAGCAGCGGGTGTGTAACTACCATCTGCTCCGATACTTCCTTTGGCCCAGACTGATAACCGTCGACATTAACAAACTGCCACCGATTTTGTGCCACAAGCTTGCCGTCAGGAGACAACACCCGCGAAACTCTTCGATAACCTCCTGTTGGCGGACGGCTCGGCCAAATTATTGTTGTCTTGACTGTGACTGTTGCAGGCGAGGCACTGCCATTAGCGCTCGGTTCCGGCATTTTGGTTGATACAAACACGCCCCACGGCGCGATATGCACCGGGGCGGCGACATTGAGCCAGACATGGCGGTAGATGCCGCCGCCTTCGTACCACCAGCCTTCGTGGTGCGCCGGGTTGACCGACACTGCCAGCACGTTGACGCCGCCGAACCTAGCCTGCCGGCCAATCTCATAACGAAAGCTGTCGTAGCCGCCGGGATGCTCACCCAAAAGCTGCCCGTTCAGGTAGACTTTCGCATCCCGGTACACGCCGTCGAAGTCAATCCAGACGCTTTTGCCGGTGTCGGATTTCGGCACGGTGAATGTCTTCCGGTACCAGGCACGGGGCGTCGGCAGCGCGGCATGGCTGGCGTCACCGCTTGGGTCGAACGTGCCTTCGACCACGTAATCATGCGGCAGATGCACGACCCGCCAGGCGTGGTCATCATAGGTGAGGTTAATCGGGTCAACGCCAAAGCCGCTGCTCGGCGGCGCGTTCCCAAGCGTCACCGCGCCCATCAGGCCGCCCCCGCCGCCGGTATTCTCTACGAGCAGCGAGACCACGTTCGGCCCGCCCACCTTCCAGGCGGAGTCCAGCGGCACGTCAAACGCCTCATTCCAGCCTTCATGACGGAGCAGATTGACGCCGTTCAAGGAGACGACGGCGTTGTCGTCCACGCTCGCAAAATGCAGCACCCGGTTCGGCCCGACAAGCGAAGGCAGGGTCGCCTGGAACCAAGCCATGCCATTCCGGCCCGCGAACACGTCTTTGCCCACAGCGGCCTCAGACCCGGCGGGACCGGAAACGTCCGGGCTGACCGCCGCCTGTCCTACGATTGGGCTGCCCCACCGCCAGCCGGTGACGGTGGCGGCATGGGCCAGGACAATTGGCGCGTCCTGCCGAAACCGCCAGCCGGCGTCGAGAAGCTGCCGCTGACGCACCGGCGGTGTGCCGGCCCGCACCGTTCCAACATTGGGCACCGATAAGAGCAAAAAGAGAACGGCGACGGAGAGACCTTCCAGCGATAAAATGGCGCGGGCAAGCCGTGCTTTCGGCGACGAATCAAGGATCATGGCAGGATACCTTTGCCGCCCGGTCTGGAAGATCGGACTTTTCTATTGGCTTACGCCGCGTCTTCGGCCTGCGCGGCCCAGAGGAGGCAGCGCACCATCAGCGGCAGGATTTCGGCCTGCGCGACGATGTCGGCATGGTGCCCGAGGGCGTTGTAGGCGACCCGGCCCAAACCGTAATACTTGGTCCAGATGACCGGCATATCGAACTCGCCGTTTTTGACGTGCGGGCCGTCAGCGACTGGAAAGTGGGTCACCGCCAGGACTTTGTTCGCTGGGTCGGTATGCAGGTAATACTGCTCCGATTTGACCGCAAACTCGGCAGGCGACCCCGCCGTGATAAAATGGCTCGGGTCGGTGATGCGAACCGTGTACTCGACCCCATCGTTGCCCGGATGCGAGACCCACTGCCCGCCGGTCATGAACTGGTACTCGGTTTCCATGCGGAACGAGTCGCCCATGCCGCCGTGGCAGCCCGCGATCCCCACCCCGCTTTTGACCGCCTCCAAGACCGGGCTGAGCTGCTCGCCGGTAATCGTGCCCATTGTCCAGACCGGGACAATCAGCGACAACTGCTTCAGCTTATCGCCGTCGGTGAAGGCATCGAGCGTATCCGACATCTCGACCGCAAAGCCTCTGCCCTTCAATTCACGCGCAAAAATCTCCGCCACCTGCTGCGGCTGATGGCCGTCCCACCCGCCCCAAACAATCAGCGCCTTGCGCCCATTAATATGTGCCATGCGTGTTTCTCCTTGTTTTCAGCGTAAATATGATGCGCCGTTGGCGTCTATGATGTTACCGGACAGGTAGTCGGCGGCTTCGGTGATTAAAAAGCCGACCAGCGCGGCGATGTCGGCGGGCAGTGCGACCCGGCCCAGCGGGATTTCAGCGCGGATGGCGTCGCCGCGCTCCGAAAGCGCCGACGCGGCCATGTCGGTCTCGGTCCAGCCGGGGGCGATGCCGAAGCAGCCAACGCCCGCCGGGGCAAGCTCCATCGCCAGGGATTTGACGAAATTGATCTGGGCGGCTTTCGAGGCCGCGTAGCCCGCATGGCCCGCTTCGCCCCGGTGTCCGGCCCGCGAGGCGATTTGGATGATTCGCCCCCACCCGGCCTCGGCCATCGCTGGGGCCAGCGAATACGCAAGGTCCGCACCCGCCCAGAAATTGACCTGCATCTGCCGCTGCATGGCCTCCCGCCAGACCCCGAGATTGCGGCTCGTCAAAATTGGCGTCGGCTCGTAAATGCCGGCGTTGTGAATCAGCACATCTACGCGCCCGCCGAGAGCGTTCAGCGCGGCCAGTGCCAGCGTCTCGGCGGCGTTCGGGTCAGTCAGATCGGCAGGCAGCGAAACATGACCGCCGCCGGGCATCAGCGACAGTGTTTCATCTGCCGCCGTGCGATTGGCATTGTAATGCACAGCAACCCGAAAGCCATCTGTCGCCAGCCGAACGGCAATCGCACGGCCAATGCCGCGTGACGCGCCGGTGACGAGGGCCGTTTTTTGTAAATTGGTTGCCATTTGTATTTCGATTTGCCTCACAAATCACAAGGACACAGGTCACAAATCACGATGACATCAATGTCCTCGCTGGGAGGCGAAGCGCCAAGCTGCCACCTTCGTGGCAGAAGAGGCGGATGTCCTGTCCCGCGAAGGCGGGACCTCAGCGTCCGCGCTCCCCAGCGACGGCATTCATGCCGTCGTATATTGACGCACGAATCTTATCTTCCGCCAATCACCGAAGCGCCGCCCGCGCCGCTTTCACCAGAGCAAGCGCGGCCTCGGGGGTGTCCGCCAGCGCAGTCAAATGGCCCATCTTGCGGCTCGGACGCGCCTCCGCTTTGCCGTAGAGGTGCAGCGCGACATTCGGGAACGCCAGCGCGGCGGGCCAGTTCGGCGTTCCATCAGCCCACAGGTCGCCGAGCAGGTTTGCCATCGCCGCCGGGCGCAGACGCGCCGTAGAACCCAGCGGCAGGCCGCAGATCGCCCGGACCTGCTGCTCGAACTGACTTGTCGCAAAGCCTTCAATCGTCAGGTGACCCGAGTTGTGTGGGCGCGGGGCCATTTCGTTGACCAGTAAGCTCCCATTCGGCAGGACGAAGAACTCGACGCACAGAACGCCGACAACATCCAGCGCCGCGCAGATCGCCCGCGTAATCGCGACCGCTTCGGCGGCAGTCTGCGGCGAAACGCCCGGCGACGGGCTAACGGAAAAATCCAAGATGCCGCCCCGGTGCGTGTTCTCAATTACCCCAAAGTCGGCAAAGCCGCCGCCCACACCTCGCGTCGCGACGACCGAGACTTCGCGCTCGAAATAGACATATCCCTCTAAAACGCACTCCGCGCCGCCGAGGGCCTCCCAGGCGGCCTCGACATTCTCCGCCGACCCCACCACCACCTGCCCCTTGCCGTCGTAGCCGAACCCGGCGGTTTTCAGGATAGCCGGGCGACCGACCTCTGCCAGCGCGTCGTACAATTCAGCGCGGCTCGTGACCAGGCGAAATGGGGCGCAGGGGAAACCGTGCGCCGCTAGAAACTCCTTTTCGCGCTTTCGGTTCTGCGCGATGTGCAGGACGCCGCCACTTGGGTGGACCGGGGCAAACTCAGACGCCGCAGCGGCAGTCTCCGTCGGCACGTTTTCGAACTCGAATGTCACGACGTCTACCGAGCGGGCAAAGCCCCGGACGGCATCGAGATCACTGTAAGACGCCGCGACTTCATCCGCCACCTGCCCCGCCGGCGTGTCCGTGTCCGGCGAGAAGGTCCGCACTTTGTAGCCCAAGCTCAGGGCCGACAGCGCGAACATCCGCCCAAGTTGCCCGCTGCCGAGAACGCCAAGCGTTGCGCCCGGCAGGATTGGTTGGTTCAGAGTAGGTTGGTTCATAAAACGCAAGCCTCCGTAAGCCGGAATGTCCGGCGGGCGCAGTCGAGTTCAGCGTTAATTCCGAGCGGCAGAATAAACTGCGGGGCTTCGTGCCCGAAGTCCATTTCCGCCACAATCGGCAGATCGCTTCGCCCGAACTCTCCGGCCACGACGCCGAGAATGGTCTCATGTAGCGTCTCGCGTTCTTCCAATGTGTACCCTTCAGGACGCGCAAACAGCAGCCCGGCGATTTGGTCGAAGATGCCCTGCATTCCATAGTTGCGGAGCATATATTTGACTTGGCTTGGCGTCGGCTTCTCGTCTGAGGTCTCAAAGAACAAGATTTTGCCCGTCCAGAATCCACGCTCCGGCCACCACCGGGTGCTTTTCAGGAACTCCAAGACTTCGATGCAGCCGCCGAACAACTGCCCGCGAGCGACGCCCGCGCCTTGCAGCCAGCGCCAGCCGCTGCTTGGCGCGTATTCCAGTTCGGCGGCGTAGCCGGGCGTCTCCCAGCGCTGAGACTTGACGACACGCTCCGGGTAAGCCTCGTATTCGTAACTGTCGGCTGGCTCCATTAGCAGTTGGCGGACGTGCTGGCTGAATGCGGGCGGCAGCGTTTTGGCCTGCGCGAACCCCGCCATAATGCTCGGGCCGTTGAAAGTCACAAGCCCCAGTTGGTTCGCGTAGGTCAGCAGAATTGTCGTATCCGAGTAGCCCATCAAAACTTTGGGGTTGTCTTTGATTATCTGCGTATCCAAGTACGGCAGCAGGCGCACACAATCATCGCCGCCGATGCTGGCGACAATCGCACGAACTTCAGGGTCGGTAAACGCTGCGTTTAAGTCCTCGGCCCGGCGGCGCGGGCTATCATGCAGCTCATCTACTGCCATGCGGGTTGTCGGATACTCCCGGGCAGTGACTCCCAACAGCTCACGCAGATTGGACAAGCCAAGATCAAAGACATCGGGATAAATACTCGGGCCACCCCATGAAGGCGACAGGACGGCGACGGTATCGCCCGGATGCAAGCGCTTGGGCTTCTTGATACGGCTCATTCGAGGATGTCCCCCAAAACGCGGGCCGTCTGGTCGGCCCGGAACTGGCGCAGCTTTTCCCGAAGGTTGGGGCGCGTATTCGCGAGTATAGCAACCGCGAGCAGGGCGGCGTTGGTGGCACCGGCTTTGCCGATGGCGAGGGTGCCAACGGGAATGCCCGCCGGCATCTGGACGATGGACAAAAGCGAGTCCTGACCGCTGAGGGCATGGCTTTGGACGGGGACGCCGAGCACGGGCACGAGGGTCTGAGCGGCGACCATGCCGGGCAGGTGTGCGGCCCCGCCGGCCCCGGCGATAATGACTTCGAGGCCGCGCCCCTCAGCGTCGCGGGCGAACTCGGCGAGAAGGTCGGGCGTGCGATGGGCCGAGACGATCTTGCACTCGTGGGCGATGTCGAACTGAGTCAAAATGTCGCTCGCGTGGCGCATCGTTTCCCAGTCGGATTTGCTGCCCATAATTACGGCGACTAGTGGGATTACGGCGACCAGTGGGTGAGAGGTATTTGTGTCTGTCATTGCCAATCTATTCGCGGCGAAGTCCCAAATGTCCTTCCGGTATTGTGGACAGGGAACCGGCCCGGCAGGAATACCGACAATGGAGGCATATCCAAGCCCACAAGGAACTCCAGAATGCTCGATGCCGCCCATGCCGCCCGCCATGATGTCCCGAACACCACCCGCAGCCGCATTACCCTGCCCCAGAGCAGGTCGGGCATGGTGCAGCTTGTCCGCTGGCACAGATGTGCCCTCCGCCTGCTGGCGATGCTGCTGATTGCAAGCACAGTGACGATGCAGGCTGCGCTGAACGCGCCTGCGGCAGACACGGCAGCGCTCGTGCAGACGGCGCGGCAGGGGGCGCTGGCCCAGCGCGTCGTGGTCGGCGCACTTGCGGTCCAAGCCGCGAAAACGCCCGCGGCCCGCACAGCCTGGGAAGCGGACCTGCGGGACACGGCGGAAGCCTGGAAGCAGTTGCCTGATGGCGCAGCAGACGGCCCGGACAAAGCTGTTATGCTGGGTGCCGCCGCAACTCTGCTGGCGGCCCTGCCGCCGGACACGAGTCGCCAGGAGATAGACGTGTCCCCAGAGCTGACCATGCTGCTATCGCACCAGAGGTCTTATGCCGCCGCCACAGACAAAGCTCTCCAGGAGGACAGCCTGGCCGCCGCCGCCCACTTAATGCACCTGCGCGGGCTTCAAGCGGGCTTCTGCGGCCTGACACTCCTGCTGCTCGGAGTGTTCGCCCTCATCGCCCGGCCCGGCGCGGGGATGGTTGGCAAAACACTCTCTGACCTTGCCGACTTGGAAGAAAAAAAGCGCGAGCAGGACGACGCGCTCGGGCAGGCCGACCGGCAGGTCGCCCGGATGCGCGAGACTTTAGAGAATTTGTCAACGATAGATGCCCTGACGGGGCTGCAAAACCACCGGGCGTTCCACGAGCGGCTTGACCGGGAGATGGGCCGCGCCTCGCGCCACGGCCAGCCCTTGTCCCTGCTGCTGCTCGATGTGGATCAGTTCAAGTCGTACAACGACCGGTACGGTCATTTGGAGGGGGACCAGGCGCTGAGGCGGATTGCGGGCCTGCTGCAAGACGCCGGGCGCACCGGCGATATTCCCGCCCGCTACGGCGGCAAGGCATTCGCGCTAATTTTGCCGGAAACGGACATGATGGGCGCAGTGGTCTTAGGGGAGCGCCTGCGCGCGGCGGTCGCGGCGGCGGACGGCTTCCAGCGGCCACTCACCACCTCGGTCGGTCTCGCGACGCTGACGCCGAGCACGTTCAGTGTCGCCGCGCTTCTCGCCTCGGCCGACCGCGCCCTGTGCCACGCCAAAGGCGATGGCCGGAACCGCGTCTCCCACGCCCATCACCTGCCTGCGCCGCTTGAAGAGGAAGAAGCGGCGGGGAAAAATTCAGAGGAATATGCACGAGCGGCGTAGGAGACCTCACCCCGGTACGCAGTACCGGGGTGAGGTCCTCCTACTCGCTCCCCTCCTCGTAAGTTGAATAAAAGTACGGGGTCGCGGCCTCAAACTCGGCGGCGCAGGTGTCCACCATCTTGTAGGCGGGCTTGAGACCAATTTCTTTGACCCAGCCGCGCACCTGGGACTCGGGCACGGCAAGCAGGGACGCCAGGTGCCGGTCGGCGAAGCCGAGGGTCTTGGCCTCGGAGAGCAGGACGCGGGCGTCGCCGGGGAGCGGGCCCGAAGGACGACTCGGCCAGTGTGCCCGGAAATGCTCCTCGAACTGAACCAGTTTTTGGATCTTGACCAGAAACCACGGGTCCACGCCCGAGAGGTCGGCGACTTCGCGGACCAGCATGCCCCGATGAAAGGCTTCGGCAATCAAAAACAGGCGCTGATCGGTGGCGTGGGCGAGGCCGTTCTCGATGTCCATCTCGGAAAGCCGATCAGCGTTCTTGGGGCGCAGGCCGATCTGTCCGATTTCCAGGCTCCGAATGGCTTTCAGGAGGCCCGCCTCGAAGCTGCGGCTGATCGCCATCACTTCCCCCGTCGCCTTCATCTGCGTCGTGATGCGCCGGTCGGCGGCGGTGAACTTGTCGAACGGCCAGCGCGGGATTTTGACGACGATGTAATCTAATGCCGGCTCGAAGCAGGCCAGTGTCTTCTGCGTCACGGCATTGGGGATTTCGTCGAGATGCAGCCCGACCGCGATTTTCGCGGCGACGCGGGCAATCGGGTAGCCGGTGGCTTTGCTGGCAAGCGCCGACGACCGGGAAACACGCGGGTTGACTTCGATAATATAATAGGCAAACGAGTTCGGGTCGAGTGACATTTGCACGTTGCAGCCGCCTTCGATGCCCAGCGCCCGAATAATTTTGAGCGCCGCCGAGCGCAGCATCTGATACTCTTTATCGGAGAGTGTCTGCGACGGCGCAACGACAATGCTATCGCCGGTGTGCATACCCATCGGGTCGAAGTTTTCCATGTTGCAGACTGTGATGCACGTGTCCGCCGAGTCGCGCATGACCTCGTACTCGATCTCTTTCCAGCCGGCCAGATAGCGCTCGACCATGATCTGGTGCCGGGGGGACAATTTCAGCCCGCGCCGCCCGATTTCGTTGAGCTGCTCCGGGGTATACGCGATCCCGCCGCCTGTCCCGCCCAGCGTGTAGGCGGGCCGGACAATCAGCGGCCAGGGGGCACCTTCGTTGCGCGAGAGTTCTTCCAGCGCGTCGTCGTCCTCGATGATCCACGATTCCGGCACCGGCTCGCCGATCTCGTGCATCAGCGCCCGGAAGATCTCCCGATCCTCGGCCTTTTGGATCGCCGACAGCGGCGTTCCCAACAGCGCGACATTGTATCTCTCCAGAACGCCTGCTTCAGCCAGCTCCGTCGCCAGATTAAGACCCGTCTGCCCACCTAAAGTCGGCAGCAGGCCATCGGGACGCTCTTTGGCGATGATGCGCTCGACAAACTCGACATTCAGCGGCTCGATATAGACGGCATCAGCGGTCTCCGGGTCGGTCATAATCGTCGCGGGGTTCGAGTTGACCAGCACGACCGAGACGCCTTCTTCTCGGAGCGACTGACACGCCTGCGTCCCGGCATAGTCAAACTCGGCGGCCTGCCCGATCACAATCGGCCCACTGCCGATGACAAGAACTTTTTTGATAGTGGTATTTTTAGGCATGGTGGCTCTTGTTGTTACCCTGAATGACGTGCTTTTTGCATAACGCCACAGATATATTCCGTTTTGCCGTTTGTGTAGGCTTCACGGTCGCCGGGGAACCGCGCTGCTAAGTCGCGCTTCAGCTTGGCATAGCGCCGCGCTTCTTCCGGGTCGGCCCGGAGAATGTCCCGAAACACGAGGCGCGGGTCATCGGATGCCCACGGCTCAGCGATATGGACATGGTGCGTGCGCGGTCCGTTTGGCGGCAGGCCCTTGACAAAAAACAAGTGGTCGGGGTTCGGGTTGCCGTACCAGAATGCATAGCCCAAAGCCTCCAAAGCCGGCACGGCTCGTTCCTGCGCTTCGGCTGCCGAGCGGACGCCGACCAGCAGGTCAATGACTGGCTTCGCAGACAGTCCTGGAACCGCCGTGCTGCCGAAGTGCTCGATAGCCGTGACACTGTCCCCCAGTGCTGTTCGCACCCGTGTGGCTTCTGCGTCAAACAGCGCGGGCCAGTCTGGATCATAGTCCGTTAATGCGATCTCGTCCATTCGCCCTACCCCCGCGCCTTTGTCAGCACCGCCGCAACATACTCGTCTTTGGCGGCGCTGTAGGCGATGCGATCATGCTGATGGGTTCGCGCCAGCCGCCGCTTTAAGTCCAAGTAACGGCTGGCTTCGTCGGGGTGTGCCCGCAAGTAATCCCGAAACAGAATATGCTCCGCCGCCGCCGGAAGATTCGGTTCATAAACATGAAGCTGGTGTGTGCGTATCCCTTCGGCGGTATTCTTTTTGAAGTACAGCCGATGCTCGGGGTCCAAGTCAAAGCTGCCCTGTGTCCAGCCGATCTCAGCCAGCGCGGGCGCGGCGGATGCTTCGGCGAGTGTCCGCACGATGGCCTGAATGTCTATGATCGGTTTGGCAGACAATCCCGGCACGGATGTACTGCCGATATGTTCCAGCGACACCAAAGACGCGCCGAAGGCCGAGCGCAAGGCGTCGGCTTCTTGCAGAAAAAGTTTCGGCCACGACGGATCGTAGTCGGTCAGAACGACCTCGCCCGGCTGTGCATTAGTGAGCCGCATTGGCTAATACTTTCTGAATTATTCCCTGGACAAAGTCCGCTTTGCTGTTGGTGTAAGCAGCTCGGTTGTCGGAGAATCGCACGGCGAGATCGCGCTTGAGCTGTTCATATTGCCGCGCCGTTTCCGGGTGTGTCCGCAGGTAATCTCGGAACGTCAGCATTGAACCCCACTGCTCATGGCTCGTTTCCATGAGGTGCAGATGGTGTGTTCGCTTGTATTGTACCAAGCCTTTGCGGAAGAACAGGCGGCCTGGGATGCCATTCTCGCCCCGGCACTCATAGCCGAGCGCTTCGAACGCGGGGACAGCGGCCCAGCCAGCGTCAAGCGTTGTCACACCGACAAGTATGTCAAGAACAGACTTGGCGGCAAGGCCAGGAATAGCCGTGCTGCCGACGTGTTCAATGGCGACCAGTGCCGGGCCGCCGGCATCTTTAATGCGCCCCGCTTCTTCGGCGTAATGCTGAGGCCAGTTTGGGTTATACTCGACGATGACAACTTCATCCATCTTGTGACTCGAAACTGTATAGAAACTGCTCCACGGGGCTGAACGCCCGTGCTTCAAAGGGCAATTCCCCGCCTGCGCGGGCAGGAGACAAGTTTGTTTCTTCGCCCGCGACGGCGGGAGCTTGCCTTTTTGAAGCCCTGCCGTTCAGGGCAGGGTACCCTCTCCGTGTAATCTTTTATCCCCGCGCCTTCTCGTCCTCTAAGCGCTGCAAAATCTGGCCCCGGCAGACGAGTTCTTGTTCCAAAACCTGCCAGAAAAGCCAGCCGACAGGCCGGTTGGTCTCGTAGCGGTTGGTCGCTGGGTCGCCGGGGACTGTCCGCACGGCCCGTAATCCATCCACGCCGAAGGGGGCCAGGACTTGGGCAGACACAGCGCGGTTGGCTTTGAGCGCTTCGGCAAGCGATGGGCCGTCGGGGAACTCATGCGCCTGCGGGCGGTACTCCGGGAAGCCCGCGACCAGATGCCCGACCCAGTAGCGCTCGGCCCGCAGGAAGCCCAGTAAAATTTCGTGCAGGGACCGCCCGCCCGGCCCCGGCACGGACTCAAGCTGCCACTCTTTCAACCCCTCGACCGCCTCGACAAGCTCTTGATGCGAATCGTCCCAGTAGGAATACAGCTCGTCAAGTGTCATGGCGCGTCGGTTTCTGTCGTCTCTTCTTTGGGGTCGGGCCGCGTCAGCCAAACCGCCCAGGCGATCAAAACGCCCTGAAACGGCAGGCGGCCCCAGAGCACCCAGAGGTTGTCGGTGTAAATCTTATGCAGGGCCATGTGGACATTTGCCGGAAAGACAGCCGCGAACAGCGCGGCCAGCCCCCACGCCGCCAGCGACCGCGTCTGCTTCACCAGCAGCCCCAGCCCACCGGCGATCTCGAAGAAGCCGCTGACCAGCACCAAAGTACGGGGCGCAGGCAGCCAGTCCGGCACGATCTTTTCGAATTTGTCCGGCGCGACGAAGTGCATGACGCCCGACGCCACCACTATCGCCGCCAGCAGGTACCGAAACAGAGTTTTTGCCATAAGCCGCTTATCTTCCAGTCAGTTTGACGGCATAGACATCCACGACGTAATGCCGCGAGCCGCCGAGCGTCCATGTCGCGAGCTTGTGCGACGGCGTCAAGGCGCCCGGATAACGGGCCGTCCACCACGTTGTCCAGTAGGGCGTCCGCGTGACCACAATCGCCGCGGCACCCAATCGCTCGACCGGATGGTCGTCGTTGGACAAGCCCGGCTGCACCGGGGCGGCCTCGAGAGAGGTGTCTTGGCAGAGCGCCGGGGCGAACTCGCCGATCACGACGCTGCCCGGCGGCAGCAGACGCGCCATCTCCCGGCTTGCAGCCAGACGAGCTTCACTACGTTCAGCATACGCCAGCCCGTACCAAACGCTGCTAGTCAGCAGGAACAGACTGACAGCCGCCGCCTGCACGGGCCGCCTACACCCGGCCACGCCTCGTGCCGCCAGGCCCATCAGCGGCGGCAGGAACAGCACATAGTACCGGCTCGGCGCATACGACGACAGCAGGCAGAACCCGAGGCCGCAGGCAAGCCACACGGCTAGGTAGCGGTCCGAGGGCGTCCACTCGCGCCACTTCAGGCACTGACAGATCGCCAGCCCGCACGGCACCGAAGCTAGGGCCAGCAGGTAAGGCACGACCCCGCGCTCGCCCCCGATGAGTCCACGCTGGATGTTCAGCCAGAGGCTGACCAGCGAGTGCGGCTGCACTTGATATACTCTATAAAACGTCGCCATACGCGACAGCTCGGCATGATGCGGGGCATACCAGAGCGCGAGGTACAAGAGCAGAATCCCCCCGGCCCCCAATAATGGGGGAGTCAGAGCAGACAAGAAAGCCGCTCTCGGCACTTCTCTTGCTCCCCCATTATTGGGGGTGGGGGGGACTCCGGCAGTCCACAGCACCGGCAGCGCAATCACTGCCAGGCCCTTGAAGACACACGCGAGGCCCAGCGCCGCGCCTGCGAAGAGTCCCCTTCCCTGCGTCCAAAACAAGAATCCCAGCACCAGCCAGAAAACCGTCGGCGTCTCTTGCAGCGCCAGGCGGTTATACAGCGCGAACGGTGGCGCAAGGCCGAGCAGCAGCGCACCAAAATCGGCAGTGCGGGCATCATAGGCCCGCCGCAGGGCCAGCCAGAACAGCAGGACTGTCACGAGGCCGAAAGCCACACTCAGCAGTCGGGCGGTGAGCAGGCTTGAACCGAAGACCGTGAACATGGCCTGCTGCAGCAAACTCAGCAGGGGCGACAGGAGGCGGTCGTGGAAGTTTCCCGGTGCCCACGTTCCAAACAGCACCTCATGCCGGGCATCCAGCGTGTAAAAACCTTCGTCGGTGTACAGTCCCGTGCTCCACGAGAGCCAGGGCGGCGGGTCGGACGACAGCCACGCCAGGCGGACAACAGCACACACGATGAGCAGGCCAACCTGCGCCCATAGGCGCGGGTTACCGATGCTCATTTTCTGGGCGGTGCTCATCAATCATCTGCAAGAACCGTGCGAAGTAGCCCCGGCTGTCGGCGGGGCCGGGGGACGCTTCCGGGTGGTACTGGATCGTAAAGATCGGCAGCGTTTTGTGCCGCAAACCCTCCACTGTGCCGTCGTTTAAGTTGATCTGCCAGACCTCGATGTCGGGGTCGGTGAAACCATCCGCCGCCAGCGCATAGCCGTGGTTCTGAGACGTGATCACCACCCGGCCTGACTCCAGGTCTTTCACCGGATGGTTCGATCCCCGGTGCCCGAACGGCAGCTTGAACGTATGCCCACCGAACGCGCAGCCGATAAGCTGGTTGCCTAAACAAATGCCCATCGTCGGCCTGGCATGAGCCAGCACCCGCACGGTGTTTACAATGTCGCCGAGCAGGGCCGGGTCGCCGGGGCCGGGGGATAAAAAGATGCCGTCCGGGTTGGTCGCAAGGATTGCCGCGGCAGACGTCGTCGCCGGATACACCGTCGTCTCTGCCCCAAGCGACGCCAGCGAGCGTAGTATGTTGAATTTGACCCCGCAGTCGAGCAGCGCGATTTTGTACTGCGTATGCTCTAACGCCGACGGCCAGACATAGGGTGCGTCGGTCGTCACCTGGGCCATGTAGTTGACCTCGGCATAGCCCGCCGACTCCGCTAATCTATGGATCAGTTCCTCGGGCGTCGCTTCCGATGAAATCGCGCCCATCATCACGCCCACCGAGCGCAGCTTCTGGGTCAGCGCCCGCGTGTCTAGGCCCGCGATGCCGACGACGCCGTGCGTTTTGAGGAAGTCGTCGAGCGTCCCGGTCGAGCGCCAGTTGGACGGAGTCGAGGCCAGTTCTTTGACGATAAAGCCCGACACCTGGACACGCTTCGACTCGAAATCGTCCGGGTTGACCCCATAGTTGCCGATGATCGGATAGGTCAGCGCGACCAGCTGCCCGGCATAGCTTGGGTCCGTGAGGATTTCCTGGTAGCCGGTCATGCCCGTATTGAACACGACCTCGCCAATGGAAGTCCCCGACGCGCCGAACGCCGTGCCCGAATAAATTGTGCCGTCCGCCAGGACGAGATGTGCGTGTGTCATGGGTAGTTATTTATTGGGCTTCATGTGACGGTATTTGTTGTGACGCAGAAGTTTCGCCAGATCTGTGTGCCCGCCGTTCAAAGCGACAACTTCCGCCGTCTGACCCCACTCGTTCTTTATGCTCGGGTTCGCACCGAGGTCAAGCAGTTTTTGCGCCATTTTGAGATGGCCCTTCATCGCTGCAAGATGCAATGCTGTGAGGCCCATATCTCCAGCGGCATTCACCCGTGCGCCGGATGCGGCTAGAAGCTCTACCTCGTCTAAGCTCCCCACAAACGTGACAAGATGAAGCAGAGTATCGCCATCTGAGCGCTGCTGGTTAAGGTCGCTCAGGTCCAGTTCTGCGAACTCCCAATGCGACCGCTGGTATTTGGCGATCAACGCTTGCAGCGACGTTTCGGTTTCCATATTGGTTTAGCGGTCTAAGAGCCACGGAATGAATTCCGAGGCTTGGACAAAACAGTGTCGCGGCGACACAAGAAAACCTGAATTCGCCGATCTTCCGTCCCCTGGACGGTGTTTTTTTCAGCCTCGGGTTTTAACCCGTGGCTCTTTTACAAAACTGTCCGCCGCCCCCCAACAAAAGTCGTCACGGCTTTGCCGGTCAGCGTCACGCCGCCCAGAACCGAGTTGCGGGACTTGGACTTGAACTTGGTCACATCCACGGTCCATTCGGCGTCGGGATCAAAGACCGTGATGTCGGCGGGAGCGCCGACAGTCAGTGTGCCGCCGGGGACGTTCATAATTCGCGCAGGGGCGACGGACATCTTTTCGACCATCTGACTGAGCGTGAGGTGGCCGGGCTTGACCAAATGCGTCATCACCAATCCGAGCGAAGTCTCCAGGCCAAGCATTCCAAACGGGGCCAGCGCGAACTCCTGCTCTTTCTCGTGCGGCGCATGGGGCGCGTGGTCGGTCGCGATGGCGTCGAGCGTGCCGTCTTTTAGCCCTTCAATCACAGCAGCTTGGTCGGCGGCGGTGCGGAGGGACGGCGACATTTTGGCGTTGGTGTTGTAGCCGTAACAGGCTTCGTCGGTCAGGGCGACATACTGCGGGCAGGTCTCGGCGGTCACCGGGGCACCCAAAGACTTGGCGTGGCGGATGATCTCGACGCTTTCTTTAGTGCTGACGTGCAGAATATGCAGGCGGCAGCCGGTGGCCGATGCCAGCATGATGTTCCGGGCAGTGCCGATGTTCTCGGCCTCGCGGGGGATTCCTTTGAGGCCCAGCACGGTCGAGACATACCCTTCGTGCATCACGCCGTCGGCGGTGAGGTCTTTGTCCTCGCAGTGGGCGACATAGGGCAGGCCGAGCATCGCGCAGTATTCCATCGCGCGTCTTAGAAAACGGCTGCTCTGCACCGGGTAGGCGTCGTCGCCGATGCCGACAATGCCGGCGTCTTTGAGGTCCGCCATCTCGGACAGCTCCGTGTTTTGCAGCGCTTTCGAGACCGCCGCGACAACGTAGACCCGCGCTGAGGCATTCTCAGCGAGCCGGTGGATGTCCCGGACGCTCTGGGCGGTGTCAATCGGCGGAACGGTGTTCGGCTGGCAGGCAATCGCGGTGAAGCCGCCGTTCGCCGCCGCCGCCGTGCCCGACGCGACATCTTCTTTGTATTCCTGGCCGGGAACACGCAGGTGAACGTGCATATCAATCAAACCCGGTGCAACGACATAGCTTGTGCAGTCCACAACATCCGCGCCGGCAGTGTCCAAGTTGACGCCGACTGCGGCAATCGTGCCGTCTGCGCCAAGGAGCACGTCGCAGACTTCATTGCGATTATTGGCCGGGTCAACCACGCGGCCATTTTTGAGCAGTGTCATCATAAGCTAGATATTCTCCTGCTTGCCGAAGCGCTCTAGCACAACCATCATAATCAAGTAGCCTAGCGCCAAATCTAGAACGAGAAACAAAATCCAGCCGCTCAGGATATTGCTGCCGGGACCGCAGCCGCGCCCGAGGTCGGGCTTGACGATGCCGTTGATGTCCGGGTAGGTCTTCTCGTATTTGACGACAACGGGCTGGCCCGGCTGGATGCCGTTGGACTTCGGCTTGTCCATGTCGCCCCAAACGCTTTCGTCCACGCGGATTTGGGCCTGACGCAGTTGCGCCGGGCCGGGCTTGACCGCGCCGCGCGGCGGCGGGTCGGGGGCGTAAAACTGATAATTCACCAGAAACACATGGTCGCCGACTTTGAACGGGTTGCCGGTCGGCTGCACGTCTTTTTTCGTGACCCGTCCATAGGCGCTGCCGGTGGCATTGCCGTAAGCGACGCTCGGCGGCAGGAACTTCGACGGCGGCACGCCGGCCAGCGGCAGAATAATCGCCAGCAGAATTGTCGCGATGGCGAGGCCGCCCAGGTAGCGCAGGACACGGTTAAGACTCACGCAGAAACTCCTTTAGCCCGAAAAAGACATCAGCCAGAACAGGGCAGCCATACGGACCGCGACGCCGTTGGTGACCTGCTCGGTAATCACGGCAATTTCCGGGTCGTCGGCCAGGGCAGACGCGATCTCAACGCCTCGGTTCATCGGGCCGGGATGGAGCACGGTCACGTCCGGCGCGGCAGAACTCAGCTTCGCATGGCTGACTCCGAAGAGGCGGGCGTACTCGCGCACCGATGGAAAGAACGCCGAGTCCTGACGCTCAAGCTGAATACGCAAAATGTTGACCACGTCCGCGCCTTCCAGACCCGCTTCGAGATTTGTATAAACTGTCACGGGCAGCCGGTGGGCATCGGCGGGCAGCAGGGTCGGCGGAGCGACCAGGCGAATATTCGCGCCGAGAGCCGCCAGACCCCAGATGTTCGACCGAGCCACGCGGGAATGCAGAATATCTCCGACAATCGCGACGTTCAGGCCGTCCACGCGGCCCTTGACTTGGCGAATTGTCAGTAAATCCAAAAGCCCCTGTGTCGGGTGCTCATGGGTGCCGTCGCCGGCATTGATGACCGGCTTGGTCGGGACATACGACGCTGCCAAATGCGCCGCGCCGCTGTGGGAGTGGCGGATGACGAACGCATCAATGCCCATCGCATCGAGGGTCAGCATCGTGTCTTTCAGCGACTCGCCTTTGGTCGCACTGCTTGTGGTTCCCGTCAGGCTGTACGTGTCGGCGGACATGATCTTCGCTGCGGCTTCAAATGACGTTCGGGTGCGGGTGCTCGGCTCGAAGAACAGCGTTGCGACCGATTTTCCGCGCAGGGTCGGGACTTTTTTAACCGGGCGCGTGACAATCTCCCGGAACGACTGCGCGGTGTCGAGCAGATAAACAATCTCATCTGCCGTGAGGCTCTGTAAATCCAGCAGGTCTTTTCGCCTCACGCGCTTGCCTCCGTGTCTGCTTTGTCGGGAGCAGCTTTCTGAATGACCACTTTGTCTTCGCCGTCGAGTTCATAAAGAAACACTTTGACGAACTCGCGCTTTCCCGTCGGCAGGTTCTTGCCGACATAGTCGGGCCGGATGGGCAGCTCGCGGTGGCCCCGGTCAATCAGCACGGCAAGCTGCGTGACGGCGGGCCGGCCCAAATCCACCAGGGCGGCCAGAGCAGCACGAACGGTGCGGCCCGTAAACGCCACATCATCCACCAAAATCAGCCGCTTGCCTTCGATGTCGAAGGGGATTTGGGTCGTGCCGACATGGGGCTGATAGGTCCGAAAGTCATCACGGTAGAGGGAAATGTCCAAAACGCCGTGCGGGACGGGACGGCCTTCGATGCGCTCGATGGCATCGGCCAGTCGCCGGGCAAGCGGTGCGCCTTTGCGGAGGATGCCGACAATGACGAGGTCCGAGACGCCCCGGTTCTTTTCGAGGACTTCGTGGGCGATGCGTGTCCAAGCCCGCCGCATTTCGTCGGCGTCCAGAATTGTCGCGGTATTCGGTTCGTTGGGAGCGGACATAGTTCGCCTCGGAGTGCAGCGGAAAAAGTGCAGAACAGGCAGAGGAAGGAGGCGTACAGGCGGTCAGTCAAGTGCGTGACCAGGAGAGACGCGGCCTTCCCCGCCTCGCAGGACGGAATTAAAGGACATGGCTGAAATGAGTATAGCAGGCGCGTGAGTGTTTGTCAAGGGGCAAGCGACGAGGACGTAAACGTCCGCGCTGCAAGGTCATCGGAATGACCACCTGTCCAGGGGACAGCAGACCAATTTCGTTGGATATTATTCTTACTGTCCCCTGGACAGGCGGTACGTCCGCGTACCTTCCAGCGAGTGCCTTTAGTCACTCGCTCCCTCGCCTCCGGGTACACTCAATCCACTGACCGCCACAGGCACTTACCGGGGCGGGAGGCTGACGGCCTTTCGCTGGCCGGAGCAGGAGATCGTCTCGGTTTTGTCTCGTTTCCGTGAGTAGGAATAGCGCGGAGCCGGGCGCACCCCGGCAAGCTCCCTGGCGGCGGTTTCAGGCCGCCGGAGAGTCATGCCCCAGAGCGCGAGGCCGTAGAGCGCCAGCGCCCACAGCCAGCGGGCGGAGTGAGGCGGGCGGGCGGCGATGCGCCCGGTGTGCGTGGCAAGCGGAGGCGGGAACAGCGATGCTTCTTCCGAAGCGCGGCTTGCCTGCGCCGTCCACGGCGCGGGGTTGCGCTTGGCAAGGCAGTGGATCAGCGCGGTGTACATCCCTTCGCGCCGCTCGAAGTCGGCCCGGTCCGACACCGGACCATAATGAGTTTCCACCAAGAGGCTCGTGATGCCTCGGTTTTGGAACCAGCGATGGGCCAGATGCGGGTCGGTGTCCGCGCCCCAGGCGGTCGAATGGACGGCATACCCGGACGCCGCCAAATCCCGCACGGCGAGCTGCTGCATAGCGTGGGACGCCCGGCCCTTCGCCGACTGCATCTCGCGCGGGATTTCGATGCAGTCGGCATCGTACTCATCGCTGCCATCCCAGTTGTGCGCGTCAACAATCAATGCCGGGCGGATTTGCTGGACGGCCTCCGACACCGCCCGCGTTTCCGGCTGACTGAACACGCCCCAGTCTCGGTTCAAGTCCGTGCCGTTATGGTTCGCCCGCGTGTTCGCCCCAGCGCCGTCGGGATTGACCATCGGGACCAAGTACAGCGTTTCATGTGCCAGCGCCGCCCGCAGGCTGGGGTCGCCGCCGGACGCTGCACGGTGAATGAGCCGCAGAACGGCTTCGGTGGACGCCGGCTCGTCGCCGTGCTGCCGGCAGAGGACCATCAGCCGGGTCGTCTTTTCGGGGTCAGCGGCGGGGTCCGCCAGCCGCACCAGCCAGAGGTCGCGTGTCCCGCCTGCTGATTTGCCGAGCGTTGCGACCCGCACCCATGGGGATTTGGCGGCGTCGGCCCGAAGCTGCGCCGTCATCTCGGCGTAAGTTGTGATGTGCATGGGGACGGCGGACAGAGCGGGAGCGGCAGTGAGCAGCAGCAAGAGATGCCATAGGATTTGAAGGCGCAGAAATGAAGCGCGTGGGATTAAAGAGCGTGGGACTGAAGTCCTACGCTGTGGGGCGCAGACGCCAAATGTCCGCCTTCGCGGACAAAGAACAAGACACGCCGAATAATCGGCTCTTTCTCCACGCAGGTGGAGATTGGGCGTCTGCGCCCCACAGCGCAGGACTTCAGTCCCACGCTCTTCATTCCTGCGCTCCTCTCGCCGACGCTTCCGCCTTGTTTTGAACAACTCGCTCATTCAAAATGCTCGCAGAAGAGGCGCGGCAGGCGGGCGCTTGCCAGCAGGCGGCGCATTGGAACCGTGACAATGTCGCCCGCGCAGACGCCGGGGGCGTCCGTAACATCGAGCGTGCATATCTGCATCGAGACTCGCCCAACCACCGAGACGCGCTGCCCGCGCACGGTGACCGTCACCGGCGCGGGCCGCAGAAACTGGCGCAGGCCGCGCAGGCCCCGATTGGCGCTGAGCGGCGCAGTTGTGAAGCCGTCGGCGTAGCCGACTGGCAGGACGGCAAGTGTTGACGCCCGCCGGGTCCGATATTCGCCGCCATAGCCGACGGTGGTGCCCGCCGGGACTTGGCGCACGGAAACAATGCGTGCCAGCATCCGCCAGGTCTCTTCGAGCTTCAGCAAGCGCGGTACCGCCGCTGACGGGTACTGCCCGTACAAGATCGTGCCGGGCCGGACAGCATCAAGGCGCATTTCAGGAAAGCGCACCAGCGCCGCCGAGTTCGCGCAGTGCCGCAGGCCGGGGTCAAGCTTCGCTTGCTTTAAGTCGTCCAGCACACTCTGAAAGACGGCGAATTGGCGGCGTGTCGCCGCGTCGTCACTTTCGAGTGCCCGCGCAAAGTGCGTATAAATCCCCGCAAAGTGCAGAGTGACGCTTCCGGCAATTTGGCGAGCAGCCATCAGCGCTTCGTGCGGCAAAGTGCCGAGCCGGCCCATACCCGTGTCCACTTTGAGCTGCACGTTGGCGGTAACACCAAGACGCCCGGCGGCCTCCGCAATATCCGTGACACTTACACTATCGCAGACGGTCAGGTCGCAATTTGCTTGCAGCAGAGCGTCTATTTGATCAGGAAGCGGCGGCAGGAACACGAGAACGCGGCCGATGATGCCCGCGCCGCGCAGCTCAAGGGCTTCGTCGGGGGTCGTGACGGCGAAAAAGTCCGCCCCGGCGTTTTGGAATACCCGTGCCGTCTCCCCAGCCCCATGTCCGAAGGCGTTGGCTTTGACCACGCAGATCGTCTGCACATTCGGCCCGACAAGAGTTCGCACGGCCTCGAAGTTGTGCTTCAGGGCAGCGCGGCTGACGGCAATCCAGGCATCGGGTGGAAGTTGACTCACTCGGTTTCCTTTGGCGGCGCGGGCCGATCGGAGGCTGACGCATGGGCGGCTTCGGCTTGCAGCGCATCCCGGTCCCCGGCGGCGCAGCGCAGCATCGTCAGCATGAACGTCTCCTGGGCGTCGGCGCGTTTGGCAACCGAGCGGTTGATCCGATTGGTCTCAAACAGGACGGTCGGGATGCTCAAAACGATGCTGGCAAACCGGTGGGTCAGCCGCGCCGGGTGCGTATCCGTGACCGTGTGACTCACGATTAGGAAGCCCTCGGCGGTCATCGCGCCTGCGATGACGGCTTGGGCATCTCGGCAGGTCGCGATCACGCTCTGGGAGGCCCCGCTGCCGGTGCCTACGACTTCGGTAAAGTCTGGGCGCGTGTCATCCGGGTACAGCTCGTGCTGGTCAGTCATCAAATCGGGATGCAGCTTTGTGATCTCTTTGTACAAGGCTCGCGTTTCCGGCTGCGTGCGCTTGATCCAGTCCCGGTTCAGGTCGGCGTCATGGGCATTGTGCCGCCGGAACACTTCGGAACCGTCCGGGTTCGCCATCGGCACGACGTAAACAGTGACGGCCTTCAAGTAGCCCGCGCTCGGCGTGTCGTCTTTAGCCTGCACGAGCTGATTGAGAAACGCCAGCGCTCCTTCAGTAGACGCCGGCTCGTGACCGTGCTGGCGGCACAGATAAAAGACGCGCTTCGGGCCGCTGCCGAGCGTCACCATCCATAGTGTGCGTCCCTTGACGGACTTGCCGAGGCTTGATAGCGTCATCCGCTTATCGTGAGCGCGGTCGTAGGTGAGCAAGCTGTTGAGCTGCCGCACCATTGCCCGGTAATGGGTCGTCCCCGATGGGCGGGTCAAGTTCTTCTCGGCGTGTGCCGGAGCGAGAGACGCCAAGAGCAGACCGAGCGACAGAGCGAATGAGAAAGCGAGGGCGTAATTATTTACGAGGGCGTGATTATTTACGAGGGCGTGATTATTTACGAGGGCGTAAACGCCCTCGCTGGGGGGCGCAGACGCCAAAGACCCGCCTGCGCGGGGCAAGATTAGGATTTGTTTGGACTCTTCAGCCGCGCAGGCGGCGGCTTGGCGCTTCGCCCCCCAGCGAGGGCGTTTACGCCCTCGTAAATGATTACGCCCTCGTTTTCCCATTGGGTATTCCTGCCTATACTATCGGCACATCCCCCGCAACATTGCAGGGGCGTCAGCGGCGCTTGATCTTGCGGACCAGCTTCTGCGCGGCAGGCTTGCCCTGCGTGTAAAGCCAGTAGGCAGGCTTGTTGTACACCAGATCGAACTCACCGATATACTCGACATAGCGTGTGCCGAAGCCCTCTTTGAACCGATTGAGGCCCTGTAAGTGGTCCTCTTTTTCCAGGTCTGCTGCCGCCTCGCCTTCGGTCCGGCGGCGCGGGCTGACCCCGCGAAAATCGTACCAGATGCAGTCAATCTCCCGCGCCCAGCGGATCATCGCCCACTGCATCGCGTAGTTCGGCATGACATTCCGCTGCTCATTCGACGACGCCCCGTAAACATACCAGGCTTTGTCACCGATAGCGAAGCAGAGCGCCCCGGAGAGTGTCTGGCCCTCGTAGCGGGTCAAAAACAGCTTTGCCTGCCCGGCGGGCACCAAATTGTCCCAGAGAGTTTGGAAGTAAGACAGCGGGCGGGGCCGGAAGCCGTCCCGTTCCCCAGTCGTTTTCATAAGATCGTTGAAGACGACCAAGTCGTCACGGGTCAGCTCGCTGACGACTTCAACGCCATGCTTCTCCACTGACAGCTTGATGTTGCGCCGTGCTTGCGGCTTGAACGCCGCCAATAGATCAGCTTCGGTCCGGCCCGCTAAATCAAGTTGCATGACGCAGCGCGGCTGTGTGCCGCCGAACCCCTGCACGTCGGCAGACGCGGGCGGCGCGAATCCGTGCCGGGCCAGCAAAGCCGCAGCGCCCATGCGCTCAATCGGAACTGCCGGGTCGATTTTCAGAAACGCCGCGCCGTCGGCAGAAGCACGTTTTTTGACAGCGGCCAGCAGCGCCGAGAGCACGGCTTCGTCGGACCAATCAGCCAGCAGCGGGCCACGCGGGGCGTAGTAAAAAGGACCGATCAGAGGCAGCTTGCGCCGGAGAATGGCCGCGCCGCCCACCAGGGTTTCATCGCTGAAAACCCCGAAGCGCAGGGGGACCCAGTCGGGGCTTTTGACCCCGCCCCATTCCCAGGACTGCAAGACATCCCCTTCGGGCACGCGCCCGGCAAACTCGTTCCAAAGCAGGTGATCGTCGGGAGAAGAAAGCTCGCGCACAGAAATCATGGGTCAAGTATGGCACAGGCCGAGCGGCGTGTCAATCGGGCGATGTGCAGACAGCCGTGTGCAGAGGCGCCAGAGTGACTGGCACTGGAAGTGCCGGTTCCCTAATCCGTGCCGGTTCCTACTTATGTTCCCGCTGGTTGACTTGCTGCTGGACAACTGCTAGGAGATTTTGCTGTGTCGGCGACAGGTTATCGGCACGGGAGACCACCGCAAGCTCCGTGCGCGGGGCCGGCTCTACCAGAGGCCGGTAGACGACGCCGTCGCGGCGCAGGTGCCGGACACTCTCGGGCAGGAGCGCAACGCCGAAGCCTGCTGCCACTAAACTGAGCGCCGTCTGCATTTCCCGCACTTCCTGCACCACGCGGGGCGTAAACCCTGCGCTCTCGCAGGCAAGCCGGACAGTGTCGGCGTAGCTCGGCTTCGGCACTTCGGGGAACGAAATGAACAGCTCGGCAGCCAGCGCCGAAAGCGGCAGCACGCTTTGGGCCGCCAGCGGGTGCGTCTCGGGCAGGGCAATCAGAAACGCTTCGCGCAGGACCGCGCCGACGGCAAGGTCCGGGTGCGGGACAGAGGGGCGGACAAAGCCGATGTCAATGGTGTGCCCGGACAGGGCCCCGGTCTGCTCGGCGGCGTTTAGCTCCGATAAGGACAGCGCGACTTCCGGGTACAGCGCCCGGAAATCGCGGAGCACGGCGGGCAGCAGGTCATAGGTCGCCGACGCCGCAAAGCCGATGGCGAGCCGCCCAGTCTCGCCCACCGCCGCCCGCTGCGCCGCGCCGGCGGCGTGTTCGACCCCACGCAAAATCTGCCGCGCTTCAGTCAGAAACGCTTCCCCCGCCGCCGTAAGCTGCACCCGGCGGCTGGTCCGGGCAAAGAGAGATACGCCAAGTTCACGCTCAAGCTGCTGAATTTGCTGCGAGAGCGGCGGCTGGGCAATAAACAGCCGGGCGGCAGCCCGTCCGAAATGCAGCTCCTCTGCGACGGTGACAAAGTAGCGCAAATGCCGTAGTTCCATATGCGTGGCCTCTCAATCTTGCGCCAAAGATATATTGGACACACAGAAGATTATAGCGCATAATCAGCCTATGGAGACCACCAACCCAACACGAACCGCAAAAGATCAGTTCAATGCCCAAGCGACCGAGTACAATGCCCAATGGAACACCTGGAGCGAGGAAACACTAGGCGTCATGCTGGCCGCCGCCCAGCCCACGCTGACCGACCGCATTCTCGATGTCGCTACGGGGACCGGCTTCACCGCGCTGGCCTTTGCCCCCTACGTCGCTTCTGTCATCGGACTGGATGTTTCGCCTGGAATGCTCCGGCAAGCCGAAGCGTATGCCTTTGAGCGCGGCATCACCAATGCTGCCTTTCAGGAAGGCGCTGCCGAAGCGCTGCCGTTCGGCGACAGCTCGTTTGACATCGTTTGCTGCCGGATTGCGCCGCACCACTTTTTGAGCGTGCCGGAGTTTCTTTCTGAGGCGGCCCGCGTCCTAGTGCCGGGCGGGCGATTTGTTTTGGTGGACACGACTGTGCCGGATGGCGCATCCGAAGCGGCGGACTGGCAGAACACCGTGGAGGCCCTGCGCGATCCGTCTCACGTGCGAAACTACCCACCGTCCGAGTGGCAGCAGATGACCGAAACCGCCGGGCTAACGGTAACGGAGTGCCGCACGGACGGCGGCGGCATCACGATCCCACTGTCCGATTGGACCCACAAAGCCGGCTGCACCCCGGAGCAGGCCGCCGCCGTCCGTCAATCGTTTGCCGACGCCCCCGAAAGCGCCCGGCAGGCGTTTCAGATTGCCGCTGCCGACGGCGAAACCGTATTTACCTGGCTGCGCGTACTGCTGCGGGCGGAAAAGGTATAATTGTAGACAACCGAGGAGAATTCCATGCCAAAGACAATGTTCGAGAAAATCTGGGATGCCCATGTCGTCCGCGAAGAAGCCGGGCAGCCGGCGCTGCTGTACGTGGATCTGCATCTGGTCCATGAAGTGACCTCCCCGCAGGCGTTCGAAGGATTGCGGCTGACTGGGCGCACCGTCCGGCGGCCCGATCTGACGGTTGCAACGATGGACCATAACGTGCCGACCACCAGCCGATTGCTGCCGATTGTGGACCAAATCTCGCAGACGCAGATGGCGGCGCTGTCTAAGAACTGCGCCGAGTTTGGGGTCACGCTCTACGACATCCACTCGAAGCGTCAGGGCATTGTCCATGTGATCGGGCCGGAGCTTGGATTAACTCAACCCGGCATGACTATCTGCTGCGGGGACAGCCATACGTCCACCCACGGCGCGTTCGGGGCGCTGGCCTTCGGCATCGGGACCTCGGAAGTCGAGCATATTCTCGCGACCCAGTGCCTGCCGCAGTCGAAGCCCAAGACAATGGAAATCCGGGTCAACGGACAGCTTGGGCATGGGGTCACGGCGAAAGACATTATCCTGGCGATCATTGGCAAGATCGGCACCGACGGTGCGACGGGCTACGCGGTCGAGTACACCGGGGAAGCCATCCGGGCGCTCTCGATGGAAGGGCGCATGACCGTCTGCAATATGTCTATTGAAGCGGGCGCACGGGCCGGCATGATTGCGCCCGACGACAAAACGTTTGCGTATATCCAGGGCAAGCCGTTCTCGCCGATGGGCGCAGACTGGGACGAGGCCGTCACCGGATGGCGTCAGCTTCCGACCGATGACGGCGCAGCCTACGACACGCTGGTGGAACTCGACGCCGCCGAAATCGCCCCGCACGTTTCCTGGGGAACGTCGCCCGGCATGGTCGTTCCCATCACGTCGGCGGTCCCCTCCCCCGACGCCTGCACCGACCCCGCCGACCGCCGAGCCGCCGAGCGAGCCTTGGAGTACATGGGCCTCACGGCAAACGTCTCGCTCCAAGACGTGCCGCTGGACACAGTCTTTATCGGCTCCTGCACCAATGGCCGCATTGAAGACTTACGTGCCGCCGCCGCCATTCTAAAGGGCCAAAAAGTCAGCCCCGGCCTGCGGGCATTGGTTGTTCCCGGCTCGGCACAGGTGAAGGTTCAGGCCGAAGCCGAGGGCCTGGACATCATCTTCAAAGACGCCGGCTTTGACTGGCGCGAGGCCGGCTGCTCGATGTGCCTCGGCATGAACCCGGACATCTTGCAGCCCGGCGAGCGCTGCGCCAGCACGTCCAACCGAAACTTCGAAGGCCGCCAGGGCAAGGGCGGCCGAACGCACCTCGTCAGCCCCCAAATGGCCGCCGCCGCCGCCATTGCCGGACACCTTGTAGACATCCGAGAGTGGTCGAGGAACTAAAGGAAACGTTATGATGGGGCCATTGGAGTGGAAAGCTTACCTACAAGAATGCAGCCGACGGATTATTGATGTCGGTGAGGACAGCGGACCAATCCTGCCCGAAGAAGCGATCCGCAGCGGCTGGCTCGGCTGTGACAGTGCTTCCAGCAGTGCCATTCGACAAGCGGAAAAGCGTCTCGGCGTCAAACTGCCGCCGTCGTTTCGCGCCTTTTACGCCGTGTCAAACGGCTGGCGCACCGTCGGCAGCTTTATTTACGCAGTGCCGCCCGTGGAAAAGGTTTTTTGGGTCTCCGAGGCTGAACCGGGTATTTATGAAAACGCTGTTGTCATCGAGGCCGAGTTTGGCAGTGATCCGCGTGTGGATATGCGCGAATATGCTTACGAGGGCGGCACGCAAGTAAAGCGTTCACTTGCAGTTTCCTCTTGGGGGGAGGGGTCTACCTGGCTGCTCGATCCCGGCACAGTTAGCGATAAAGGCGAGTGGGCCGGGGGCAGACACTCATCTTGGAACCCTGGTGTCGAATGGATTTCAGACAGCTTCGAAGGGCTATTTCGGGACGAGTGCGAAACGTATATTCGTTTTGGCGCTAGAAACTAATGGAGGCTGCGAATGGCAGTTGCAGAGCCGAAAGTAGACATACCGGGCATTACACGCCCGATGACTTATGAGGAGTATATCAGCGGGCCGGAGGAGATGGCCCGCTACGACATTCTAGACGGCTGGAAGGTCTACCGATTGTATGGAGACAATCTTGTGCCAAGTCCAACACGAAGACATCAAATCATTGCGCTTAACATCGCGGAAGCTTTCCGCCGTTTCCAGCGCGTCAGCCAATCAGGACAGACGATTATTGCACCTTGTGATGTCGAAATCACGTACCAGCCGCTGAAATGCCGCCAGCCTGACCTGCTCTTTATCAGCAATGAGCGGCTGGCGCAGGACGCACCCTCGGATGTTTACGACCCGTTAGCACCTGCGCCGGAACTTGTTGTCGAAATTGTCTCCGCGTCCGACACGGCTTCAGTGCTCGCGGCAAAGCTCAGTGATTACCAGTCGGTAGGGGTGCAAGAGGTTTGGGTCGTGCGCCCGGACGTGCAGACAGTTGAAGCGTTAATGCTTGCCGACGGCGGCAGCCGCGTATTTACAAGCGGCATGACAGCAGCATCGGCAGTCTTCAGCGGCCTGACCGCCGACATAGACACCATTTTTCAGGAATAAATCTTTCAGGAGTAACTTGATGGAACCATTTACGAAACTATCGGGGCTTGCGGCCCCTTTGGACCGGGTGAACGCGGATACGGACCAGATTATCCCAAAGCAGTTCCTGAAGCGTATCGAGCGGACGGGCTTTGGGCAGTTTCTGTTCTTCGACTGGCGCTACGAGGCTGATGGCAAGACGCCGAACCCGGAGTTCGAGCTGAACCAGCCGCAGTACGCGGGGGCTTCGATTTTGATTACGGGAAAGAACTTCGGCTGCGGGTCGTCGCGGGAGCACGCGCCCTGGGCACTGGCAGATTATGGGTTCAAGGCGATTTTGGCCCCGTCATATGCCGACATCTTTTACAACAACTGCTTCAAGAACGGAATGCTGCCGCTGACGCTGCCGGAAGAGACGATCGCGATGCTTCTCACGCGGGCCAAAACGCCGGGCTACACGATGACGGTGGACTTGGAGACGCAGACAGTCACCGACGCCGACGGCTTCACGGCGGCGTTCGATGTGGACCCGTTCCGCCGCCACTGCCTCCTGAACGGCCTTGACGACATTGGACTGACGCTTCAGCATGAGCCGGACATCACGGCCTATGAGGCAAAGCGCCCGGCCTGGAAGCGCGGCGCGGCGGCTTAATGCCGGTCCAATGAGGAGATTGCTATGACTGCTCCACCCATTTCGCCGCCCCCAGTGAAAAAGCACCGCCTTCGCCGTGTTCTCGGCTGGACTGCCGGGCTGACGCTCTGCCTGCTGCTGGCGGCAGTCGTTGCCCGCGCTGTGCTCATCCGTCAAATGCGCTGGCCGCGCCTGACGATTACCCAGCCAGGGAACATGATGTCGGTTGCGATTACGCCAGACGCACGAACGATTTTCACTGGTGATGATCCGACCCAAGATGCACTTCATACGTTGGGAAACAAACCGGCGGATGTTTTTGTGTGGGATGCAGCCAACGGGCAGCTTATTCGCCGGTTACCGGCGTTTTACTGGCGATCTTCCGGCACTTCCGCCTCGCCGGACGGTAGGCATGTCCTTGCGTGCGGGTATACGCGCCAGAATATCAGTGTTGCTGACGCCAGCCCGTCTCGGATGGTTGTGTGGGATTGGCGCACAGGTCAGAGGCTTTGGTCTGCTCCAGGAGATTTGCCGCTGACGTTTTCCCCCGACGGACGGTTTGTCGGATGCGAAGACGGCGTTTATGACGCAGCAAGCGGTATGTTAATTTGCCGAACGTCAAAACGCATCGCAGAAGATGGACAAACTGCGTTCACACCCGATGGCAAGTGGTACGGCACTGTTGGCGACATCAGCCTAGACCCGAAAACGCACATGGAAATCCAGACTGGGGATTTTGCGAACGACGAACAGTATACTTACTCCACAACGCGGCTGCATCTCTGGCGCACCGACACGGGCAAAGAAACAAAAGATTTTCCCTTCACGCGGATCCGCGCATTCGACATCGCACGTAGCGGCCAATGGCTTGTGATGACGAGTGGCACTGGCCCAATGAACGGGTATGATGGCTCGGTCGTGCGGCGCGTTGATATCCAAACTGGCAAAGTTTTGTGGACACGGGAGCGGTGTATGAATGGGGCGAACTCAGACTTGGACTCTGGAATAAATTCCGTAGTGGTTTCGCCAAACGGCAAGTATGTCGTGCTGGCGAGTACGAACAGTCGCTTAATTGTTCTAGACGCGCAGACAGGTCGTGAGCTGTTCCGGCCCTTGATTCCGCCCGGCACGACGACTCCAAGCTGGGCATTGCCGGGTGGCCTCGCATTCTCGGCGGACGGCAAGACGCTGGTCAGCCGCTGCGGGCGGCGGGTTCTGGTTTGGGACGCTAGTGCTCTTCGGTAACGCCGGCAGTTTGATTGCGGCAGTCGTAGGCGGCGCGGGCCTCTAAAACCGCGATGCGGCTGTTCTCCGCCCAGCTTGCCAGGGCGGAAAGCGGCGCAATCAACGTGCAGCCGAGGGCAGTTAATTCGTACTCGACGCGCACTGGCACCGATGGGTAGACCGTGCGCTCTACGAGACCGTCACGCTCAAGCTGGCGCAGAGTCTGTGTCAGCATCCGCTGGGAAATGCCGTCAATCGCCCGGCGCAGCTCGCTGAAACGCAGTGTGCCGTCGCCGAGCATGAGGACGACCAGGACACTCCATTTGTCCCCCACCCGGTCCAGAATATCCCGCATCGGGCAGCCTTCACCCACAGTTCGCATCGTTCGCCATTCCCTCGGTTACTTGCGTGTAACCAACTAATCAAAAAGTGCCGTCTTGACGGATTTCTCCCCACAGTGTACCATATGGTTACGAGAAGGAACCTACTTCTTGGTCAGAACCAACAAAGAATGGGAGAGAGTTATGATTGCTGTGACTGGGGCCACCGGGAAACTGGGGCGTTTTGTTGTCGCGGGACTGCTGGAGAAGATGCCGGCGTCTGAGATTGTCGCCGCCGTGCGGAACCCCGACAAGGCCGCCGATTTAGCGGCGCTCGGTGTTCAGGTGCGGGAAGCCGACTACGATAAGCCGGAAACGTGGGCGGCGGCACTGGCTGGGGCCGACAAAGTCCTGCTGATTTCGGGCAATGACCTGGGCGCGGACCGGGTGCGTCAGCACCAAAACGTCATTGATGCCGCCAAAGCAGCGAACGTCAAGCTGCTGGCATACACGAGCGAGCTGCGTGCGGACACGTCGCCGCTGAAGCTGGCGGCAGCACATAAGGAAACGGAGCAGACTATCCGAAACTCCGGCCTGCCGTTTGTGTTTCTTCGCAACGGCTGGTACTTTGAAAACCAGACCATGATGCTGGGGCCTGCGGTCCAGCATGGCGCGATAATGGGCTGTGCTGGGGACGGGCGGTTTGCCTCGGCCGCCATCGCGGACTACGCGGCGGCGGCAGTCGCCGTGCTGACTCAACCGGGCCAAGAAAACAAAATCTATGAGCTGGCAGGGGACTTCCCGTACACGATGGTAGAGATGGCGGCGGAAGTCACGAAGCAGACCGGCAAATCTGTGGCTTACACTAATCTGCCGCCGGACGGCTACCAAAACGCCCTGGTCGGCTTCGGCCTGCCCGCGTTCATGGCAGAGTATTTAGTAGATGCGGAGGCTTGCGCGGCGAATGGAGCGCTGAACGACGCTTCGGGCGATCTGCACACGCTGATTGGACGTCCGACCACCACGCTGGCGGCGGCGGTGACAGCGGCGTTGTAGAGAGAATGACCGGCACCAGAAGTGCCGGTCATCCCTCCGGCCCGCGCACCACGACGCGGCTGCCCTGGACCATGACGACCTGCACCCGTGTTCCCGGCGGGATGAATTCGCCTTCGCTGACGACCGATAACCGCACATCGTCAAACTCTGCTGTCCCGGATGGGCGGAGCAAAGTCACGGCGGTGCCATACTGACCCAGGTAAGACGTGTAATCGTCGCCGGAGACGTAGCCCCCCGCCGCTGTCTGGCGCAGGGGCTGGCCGAGACGCTTCCAGACCCCCGAGCGCGGCAGGTAGACAAAAAACGCGGCGAGAATGGCAACGGTCATCACCAGCGAAATCGCTGCCGGGTACAGCGCCCCGCCGCCCGTGCCGCCGAGGGCGAAAAACAGGCCGGCGAAGATCAAAATGAGTCCGGTCACCGCCGGCCAGCCGTGGCCGGGCAGAACATGGGTTTCCAGCAGCAGCAGGGCCGCGCCGCCCAGAAACAGCAGGAGACCCACCCAGGTCGCCGCGCCGACTGCGATATACGCGGCAAAGATGACGGCGACGAACACGCCGCCGAGGATGCCGGCGACGCCCCAGGAATGCAGAGTCAAGATTTCGGCGAGAATCAGCGCGAAGCCCAGCGCCAGAATAATCGCGGTCGCCCAGGGCTGCGTGACCCACAGCGCGATACTCTCCCAGGCGGACAGCTCGACCGGCACGAGCCGTGCGCCCGCAAGGCCCGGCCCCATCTTCGCGAGAATGGCCGTCGGCAGAGGCGTCACGAGGTCGGCGTAGCCGGCCCCCGACGCCTGCGTTGCGGTGAGCGTGAGCGAGTCGCCGGCTTTGACCCCGAGCGCGGGCAGGTCGCTGTCGGCGGCAACAAACGCGGCGGCAATCGCCGGGTTCCGGCCTGTCGCCGACGCTGCCGCCTGGAAGTCGGATTTCGCGCCGCCTCCCGCCCCGCCGAGGGTCCCGCCGGGCGCGAACGCCAGCGTCTTGCAGCTTAGGGCAATCAGGCTGCCCGGCCCAAGCGCATGGTCGTGAACATAGGCAGCAATCGGGTACGCCGCCGAGTGGCTCAAAATCGTCTGCTTGATCTCAGCGGCGGCGGCTTCGGAGCCGCCGGTCGTGTCAAGGTCGAAGATGACCCCGGCGTCGCCCGCTTTGTAGGCGGCGTCAAGCTGGTCTTTGACAAACGCCGCTGTGCCGGGCCAGACCGTGCCGTGGACGGCGATCACTTTCACCGACGGCGGCGCGGCGTGTGCGGGAACGCAGAGGGCAAAGAGGAAGACAAGGAGCGGCAGAAAGGCGGCGCGGCTACACATCGGGGCGGCCCTCGTGCAGCGTCGCGTAAATTGGGTTCGGCCACGGGGCATCGTAGGGCGCATCTCCGTCGAGGCCGAGAGCGAAGTACAGCGTGGCAAACTGGCCGTGCTTGTAGATGCAGTTTTGCAGCATGTGACCGAGGAAGTCTCGAACCGTCATCGGGTAACCGTTGAACTGTGAGCGGGGGGCATTGAGCTGTTCGGGTGTCAGCGCGAGAATGAGCGCCTCCCAGCGGTCTGTCTCGGCGGCGAGAACATCGCAGAGCGCGTGGAAGTCAGCAGGCGACTCGGGGACAAGCGGATGTTTTCGGGCGTCGGGTTCCTCGATGTGCTGCCGGTCACAGACCAGCCACTGCCAGGCATGGGTCGCGAGAATCCGCGGGGTCGGGGCGGACGGCGCAAAGCTCCAGTCATATTTACCGGCGGGCAGGCGGCGCAGGCGATAGACCATGCCGCGCAGGTGGCCGCAGAGCTGGTCGGCGTACAAAGCAGTTTCGGCCAAAGTTTCAGTGGTCATCGCCGGGTTCGCCTTTCGGGTTCTGTGTGCAGGTCCGCGCCCAAACGGTGATGGACACGGTGGGTCAGCGTGTGGGTCCAGAGAACAATTCCTTCGCTGACCGACGCCGCAAAGACGGCCCAGTGCAGGCGCAGGCGCTCGGGCAGGCCGAGGCGGCGCTCAGCGCGGAACGCCTCGACCTCCGGCAGCAGCGCGGGCCAGAGATCGAGCGACGGCTCGCGCCCCGGCAGGCGATGCAGAAGAGACAGAGTACGCTCAAGCGTAATCAGCTCAGCGGCGGCGTCTGGATGGGCGGTCAGAAACGCTTGCAGAGCGTCCCGGTCCTCGGGTTCCAGCGCGTCTTCCAGGTAGTCGGAAAACAGCAGACGGGCCTCGTCACGGGTCATTTCTCGGGTCATTTCGTGTCTCGGATCATTTTATACCTCGGATCATTTTGTGCCGCTCCCCTGCGGCGTGTCACGCACTAACTCCGGGCTGATTTCGGCGAGATACGGTGCGAACTTCGCTTTGAATGCCAGCCGCGCCCGGTGCAGCTTGGATTTGACATTGACCCTGCTCATCTCGGTGACCTGCTCGATCTCTTCATACGACAGTCCCTGCAAATCGCAGAGGGTAATCAAAAGCCTCTGCTCGTCAGTGAGTGATGCCAGCACCACGTCTACAATCCGCTGCAATTCTCGGCTTTCGACAATGCGCCCGATGTCGGCATTCGGATCGGACGGCTCCGGGATATACCCCGGCGTGTTCGGCTCGTCGTCGAGTGATCCCGCCTCGACACCCAGCCGGGTCTTGCGCTCACGCAGGGCATTGAGACAGACATTGCGGGCGATGGTCAGCAGCCAGGTCCGAAACTTGCAGTCGCCTTTGAACGACCCCAAAGACCGTAGCGCCCGGACAAAGACTTCCTGGGTCAAGTCGTAGGCATCCTCCCCGCCGACCATGCGCGAGACGAAGCTGAAGACTGTCACTTGGTACTTGCGAAACAAAATCTCGAACACCGCCGGGCTTGCGGTCGCCCGGAACTGACGCACCAGGGCAAGGTCAGGATCGAGGCGCGGCAGGGCCGTCAGCGGGGTCCAGGGCGAGCGGCGCTCACTCGTCATCGGTCGTCAGTTTCCCTATTGTCATTGTGACCCGCGAGGCTCCAAAAAGTTGCAGACCCATTTCGGGTATACTGAAGTTCTATGGCAATGAATTCCGAAAGCTCCGTTTCTCCAAAGCTGCTGTCGCTGCCGATGGCGGATGAAAAAGTCGTCACGCCTAAAGCGAAGGCCGAGCGGGCGAAGGTACTGGCCCTGGAGCCGGACAGCCCGGCGATGCTGGCCGGCATCAAGCTGGGCGACACGATCACGCACGTCAACGGCCAGCCCGTTTTGGACATCGTAGACTTCGCGTTTCTGTCGGCGGGCGAGAGTGTTACGCTCGATATGCTCCGGGGGGACGCCGAGCCGCTGCACTTTGAGATCGCCAAAGGCTACGACGAAGATCTCGGCATCGAATTCGGCGACGACCTGTTCGACCGTGTGCATATTTGCAAAAACAAGTGCGTCTTCTGCTTTTTGTACCAGCAGCCCAAAGGTCTGCGGCCCTCGCTGTACATCAAAGACGACGATTACCGATTGTCGTTCCTGCACGGCAACTATTTGACCCTGACCAACATGGGCGAAGCCGAGTTCCAGCGGGTCATTGACCAGAAACTGTCCCCGCTGTTCGTCTCGGTCCACGCTTCCGATCCCGAGGTGCGCGGGCGGATGCTCGGGCGCAAAGGGCCGGAGCCGATCCTGCCCCGCCTGCAAATGCTGGCCGACGCCAAAATCCAAATCCACGGTCAGGTCGTGCTCTGTCCCGGCTACAACGATGGCGAGCAACTGGAGCGCACGGTGCGTGAGCTGGCGGCGCTGCACCCGGAGGCACGCGGCACCTACGGCGGCGTCCTGTCAGTCGCGGTCGTCCCCGTCGGCCTGACACAGTTCCGTGATAGGCTCGCTGCGCTGACAACGTGCAGCCCTGAGTTTTCCCGATCGGTTGTCGAGGCTGCCGACGTTTGGCGAGCCGAGTTCCGTAAGCACCTCGGCACGAACTTCGTCTTTCTGAGCGACGAGTTTTACTTAGCTGCGGGGCTGGAAGTCCCGGCGGCCCGGCAGTACGAGGGCTTTCCCCAGCTCGAAGACGGCGTCGGCATGGTCCGGCTGTTCCAGGACGATGTCAAGAAAGTTGCCCGCAAGCTGCCCGCCCGCCTGCCCGAGCCGCGCACGGCCACGATGGTTACCGGTGAGCTTGCCGCCCCGTTTCTGAATACTCTTGCCGATACATTTAACCGCGTGGAGAACCTCACTGTCAATGTCTGCGCTGTGCACAACACGTTCTTCGAGGGCAACATCAGCATTGCGGGTCTTTTGACCGGCCATGACATCGCCAGAGCGCTCCACGATATGGGCGACGCCCTCGGCGAGCGGGTCGTCCTGCCGTCCATCATGCTGCGCGACCCCGACCGGGACATCTTCCTCGACGACATGACCCTCGCCGAGTTTACCCAAGTCGTAGGCCGCGAAGTCCACATTGTCGAGCGGATGCCGTCCGCCGCCGCGAAAGCGATCTTGAACTAAGCCACCATCTCAGCAGGAGTCCGGCGGCTGCGCTCTTCCTGCTGCTGAAACTCGGCGATCTCCTGCATATTTTCCAAGACCTCATAAGCATCCCGAATGCCCCAATCATCGGGGTGCGCTTCTACCCACGAATTCATTTCTTCCGTCGCCAACGCGATTTCAGCGAAAGTCGTGGCACGGAGCGCTTGCTTCATGATTCGGGTTCGTTCTTCTATGTTTGCATATTTCATAGCAGTCTTTCCTTCAGAACAGAATTGGCACGCGAAAAAAGCCTGATGAAAGCATACCGCTTGTCCTGCCGAAGTTGTATACGTTTGTTCAGAATCAGTCCGGGTCGGTTTTTGATTTCCGTTGCCAACAGCGTAAGATAAAAGTCTTGGATGGGCTGAGGTCCCAAGGCTATCCGCAGTTGTTCTAAGACTTGAATGTATTCGTTGAATGGATAATCTTCCTCGGCATCCTGAAAAATTGTCGCATCGGCAACGATTGAAAGCTGCGTTAGAACCGAGGGTCGAAGCAACCTTTGGAGTTGTTCTACGACGCCTTCTTCCCATCCCCGCAAAGATTGATAATCGTCCCGATTATACCCGGCTGAAAATGAGTGCAACGCTTCGTGAATCAGTGTGCGCCAGCGGACAGGTAAGTTTACGAGGCTTCTGTTGATAACGATCCGGCAGGTAAATGGTTTACGTCCCAATGCACTGGGGTCTTGCGACAGCTCTACCTCGCCATTCCAGCGTGAGGACAATCCTGTCAGGTTGCTCAGAATATCTACAATGGCAACAAGTTCCTGCCGAGTTTGTAGTGTTGTGTCCTGCATACCTACGGTTCCCTCCATGTGTTCCTCAGCTGCCAGACCCTTCAGGACGCTGCCAACGCATTGCTCAACGTGAACTTAAAGCGCTTGCGCCTCGTTTTAATCTTCCACCATCTTCTCGGCCTCAACTCGCGCAGCTTCCAAACTTTGGGATTGCCCTGGCGTTTGGAGAAGCCGACTGCGACGCGATGTTTCACCCAGCGACCATAGGCAGGATGAATCATATCACGCCCTTCCCATCGCCTCTGGATGGCAGCGGATCGCAAAAAGCCAACGTTGTCAATCCAATCTCGCTTTTGCCGCCCGAAAATCGTTCGGCAGGTGTGCTTCCCGGTGGGCTTGGAGTATCGTCCTGAGCGGCGATGCTCACAGCGAAACATTTTACTCCCCAACCCGTATCACATCTACTTCCACAATCAGGGCCGTTTCGGTGGGTAGGAACGCGCCGACAGCAGCCCGGAGCAGCCCCTTGGTCGGCGGGACATCGGCGTAGTCGCGGCCTACGGCGATTTTGATGTGGTTACCGGCGGTCAGCACGTTGTTGGTCGGGTCGAAGCCGGTCCAGATGCCCGACTTCTTCCAATCAGAAGACTGGGGCAGGAACAGCTCGACCCAGGCATGGGATGCGCCTGCACCGTGGGTGCCGTCATCCGCGCCGGCGTAGATGTAGCCGCTGACATAGCGAGCGGGGACGCCCCGCGAGCGGGCGGCGGAGAGCATCAAATGCGCGTAATCCTGGCAGACCCCGCGCTTCTGCGCCGTGAACTCGGCGAGCGGCGTCAGAAGGTCGGTCGAGCCAGGCACGTAGTCAAATGCCGCGTAGATCTCCTGCGACAGCGCCTGCCCGTAGCTAAGAACGCTCGGCAGCGGCTCGGGACCGGGCCAGTCACCGAACAGCGGCACCAGCGGGGTCGGGGCCAGATACTCGGCGTATTCTTCGTAGAGCGGTCTATCTGCCAGCGCGGGCCAGTCTTCGGCGATCAAATTGAGGCCCTCGAATGGGTTCTCACGCTGCACCTCTACAGTGGACTCGGCCCGGATGGCCAGCAGCGAGAACGGCTCGCCGCGCACGATGAAGTGGTTGACCCAACCCATCTGATGAAGCTGGTCGTAGCCGAACATCACCGCGGATGGGTTGGTCGTGATCGCATACGTGCGGCAGGTCTGCTCGCCCGGCACGGAAAGCGGGCGCAGGCGGGCCTCCATGAAGCACTCGCCGTCGAGCGGGGCGTCGTATTCGTAGCGCGTCATATGTGAGACGTGGTAGGTGGGCATGAGAGTTTAACGCGGCACCTCAAGCCCATCTAAAATATTCTCGATGACGCGGTCGGCGCTGACGCCTTCAATCTCGGCTTCAGGCCGGAGCAGCAGGCGGTGCCGCAGGGTCGCGGGGGCAATCGCTTTGATGTCGTCGGGAATAAGAAAGTCGCGCCCGCGCATGGCGGCCAGCGCCTTGCCGACGCCTAAGAGAGCAATGGAGGCGCGGGGACTGGCCCCGAGAATGAGCTGCCGGTGATCGCGGGTCGCGGCGACCAGCTTGGTGATGTATTGGAACATCTCCTCCTCGACGCGCACTTTCTTGATCAGCGCCCGGCAGCGCATGATCGTTTCCATGTCGGCGGCGGGCTTCACCCCGGCGGTGACCAGATCGTTGGCATCAAAGCCGTCATGGACCCGGCGCAAAATCGCCTGCTCGGCTTCGAGCGGTGGATAAGCGATCAAAAGCTTCAGCAGGAAGCGATCTAATTGGGCTTCTGGCAGCGGATAAGTGCCCTCAAACTCAATCGGGTTCTGGGTCGCGAAGACCATAAAGACCGACGGCAGGTCGTGCGTCTCGCCGTCCACCGTAACCCGGTGCTCCTGCATCGCTTCGAGCAGCGCGGCCTGCGTCTTCGGCGGGGTCCGGTTGATCTCGTCGGCCAGCAGCAGCCCCGTAAATAGGGGACCGGGCTTGAAGACGAACTCCATCGCGGCTTGGTCGAAGATGCGCGTGCCGGTAATGTCCGACGGCATGAGGTCTGGGGTGAACTGGATGCGCTTGAACTCACCGGAGATGGCGGCAGCCAGCGCTCGCACGAGCAGGGTCTTGGCGGTGCCCGGCACCCCTTCCAGCAGCACATGGCCGTCGGCGAATAGCCCGGCCAGAGCATTCTCGATGGTCTCGTCCTGCCCGACCACGGCTTTGTGCACTTCAGTCGTGATTGCCAGCGCCACGCGCTGCACTTCCCCGCCGGCGGTTTGATAGGACGGCGTCGAGGGCGTCTCCACCGGCGGCGGCGTGAAGAAGTTCACCGAGGGCGGTTCCCACGACGGCGCTGGGGCGGCGTTCTTTTCCGAGAACTCCTCACCTTCCCGCTTCGGGAGGGTCGTCACTTGTGACGGGGTAGGTTCCTGCACGTTTCCAATAACTTCGTCAGGCAATGCCGATTTCCTTTCTGATACTCTCCATCTGCCAGGTCAAATCCAGCAGCTCGGCGTCCGAGACCTTTCCCGAATCAAGGCGCAGCTCGCAGGTCGCAAGCAGGCGGCGCAGACGCTCTTTGTTTATCTGGCCCCGCCGCGACGCGACAGCGGCGAGGCGTTCCAAATCTACGTCCGGCGGCAGGGCCAGCCGCCCGCAAATATCACGCAGGAACTGCCGGTACAGCGTTTCCAGCGCGGTCTGCGCGGCCCCCGCCCGGCGATAGAGGCTGGCAAGCGATGCCACGTAGTCAGCGGATGACCGGGCGATGTCCCGGACCACCGGCACCGGCGGGCCGAACCGCACCGACAGCAGCACTAAGAGGCCCAGAGCCGCAAGGAGGAGCTGGATCAAGGCAAGCTGCAAGGGCCGACCTAAGTTTTCCCAAACCGTGCCGTTTGCGCCGGACGCATCCCCGTGGTGGTACTCGTCGAACAGCACCCGCCCGCCGGGAGTCCCGTAGTGCGCCAGGAGGTTGGCGAGAAAGACAGCATTCTCCGAGCGCGGCAACTGGCTGTTCGTCCACACCGCACCGTCGGCGACCGCAACCAGCCGGCCCTTTCCGACCGGGATTTCCAGTGCGAGCGGCCCGGCGGTGTCCCCAAAAAGCGCCAAGCCGTCGGGCTGTGTCCGCTTAATCCGTGAGTCCGATTCGGAGTGCAGACTGAGCATTCCTGATGTGTCCGAGACCGGCTGGAGCGGCGCAAATTCGGTACGCCGCGTGTCTGGCGAGGCCGAGTCAACAATCAAATCCAGTGCATCGGCAAAGGTCTGGTCATCCTCGGACACCGGCCCGTGCCCGCCGGAGCCGCTGGCAAGGCGCGACGACAGCAAAATGGCCGTGTGCCCCGATGACAGCCAGCGGCGCAGGCGGGCCGCATCCGTCGCCGAAAGCTGGGTCTGCTCCCCGCCCCCATCGCTTGATCGGGTCAGGGACACGAACGGCTGCTTAATGTCGGGGTCAATCACCAGGAGGATGCCGTCTTCTTTGGAGGACAAGCGGCTCCAGCCCTGACGCCACGGAACCGGCTCGTAGCCGAGCTTCTGGGTCCAAACAAACGCCCCGCGTGTCCCCGAAGCCCGGTCGTTGGTGTAAGACGGGTTCGGCGTCTCCTCGGGTCCGGGAACGCGCACCGCGCCTGCCCCGCGCCCGCCAAGCAGCAGGCCGCCGGTGATAAACAGCGCGAGAAGCAGCAGAACAGCAATAAGGTCGCGGGAAGAGCGCATTACTTGGCGGGTACTCCTGCCGGGTTAGTCTGGCTTGTCGCAGCCTGCGCCGGCGCAGCTTGGAGCGCCTCATACTGGGCCAGCGCACGGGCATACTGGGCGCGATCTGCGGGCGCGAAGCCGTACCACACCTGGTCGAACTCGCGGGTCAGCGGGGTCAGCGCGGTGTAGACATCGCCCCGGCCCGACGCCCGCAGTGCCCGCAGGTACTCCCAGTTCGTCTTGGAGCGGTCGAAGCGCAGGACACCGTTGGTGTCAAGTGCAACCAGCGAGGCGAGATAGACCAAACGAAAGGCCCGGCGGTAGTCGCCGGAGTGCGCGGACTGCTCGGCCAGCGCCAGCAGGCTGTTGTTGTCCCGCGCTTCCACCAGCACCGCTTCTTCCGCGTCCAAAGCCAGCGGTTTCGCCCGCGCTTCCCGCCGTCCGATGGCCTGCACCAGCACGGCGACCAGTACCGCGAACGCCCCGACGGCGATGACAATCAAAATGCCCTGAATGACCGCAGGGTTGGCATTCGGCACGTTCGGAGTCGGAGCCGGATTTCGCCGCTGGAACAGCTTGTCAAGCCAGGCCGCCAGCTTGTCGGCAATGGAAGGCGGCGGGGGCGGGTCCGAGGCGAACTCCGGCCCGGCCAATACCGCCCGTGCCGACGCTTTGGCATCGGCAGGCGCAAGCGTCGCCGGGGATTTTGCCAGAGCCGAACGCAGTGTACCGATCTGGCTGTCCAGCGAATCCAGTGCATTGCTTTTCGCTTCCGGGTCTCGGAGCGCCTCGGCGGCTCCGGCAGCGGCGACCAGCGGGGCCGTGTTCACCAGGGTCGGCACCCCGCCCGGCAGCCCGACCGCATGGATCGGCCCAAGCGCCGACTGGGCGACGAGCGACGGCGACGGCCCCGACGCGACGACATCAGCATCAAGCGCTTCCGTCTGGCGAGTAATCGCCGCCTGTACCGCCGCCAGCGCCCGGTCGTACTCTTGCGGTGTCGCCGCCCCAAGACGCCCTGCCGCGCAGCAAAGGAGAAGCAAAGTGATCAGGAGACGGCTCATTTCGGCGGCGTCCCCTTCATCTGCCGCGGCGGCGGCATTCCCGGACGGCCCGGCCCGAAGACCGGCACCGGCGGCAGGTACGGCCCAAGCGCGGACAGCGGCGGGTAGCTCAGATCCTGAGCCAGCAGCTCAATATCCACGCCTTCTTTTCGGATTCGCAGGTCGTAGTACATGACGGTCACGACGCAGACAATGAACGGGATCAAAAGCAGATGCGCGAGGCCGGTGCTGATCAGCGAAACCACCTGCTGCTGAGCGGTACCCACCCCGCTGCTATACAGATTGGACGCTCCCGGCGCAAGATTCAGGACGCCGTCCACTAAAAAGGCCAGCGGCAGGCGCAGGCCGAGGCTCACGACGAACAGGACCACCCCCAGCAGCAGCAGGCAACCGAATACGCGGGCCGAGTAGCCGCTGCCCAGCGCTCCCGAGCGCCGCATCGCTTTGGCCGGCCCAAGTCCTTCAAGCAGCAGCGCTTGCAGCAGAAACAAGAGCTGCGTCGCGGCCACCAGCCACAGCACCCCACAGAACGCCATGCCGAGTGCCAGCAGCAAACCCGACAGCAGAGTCGCCAGCAGGGCCGCAGGCGTCCGCCGCAGGCTCTGCCGAAACGCCGCTTCCACCGGCATCGCGCCGCCTAGATACCGTGCCGACGCCGCAATCACCGCCGGCCCAACCGCGACAATATACAAGGGCAGGTAGCAGAGTATCTTGACGAGGTTTGTGACCAGCCACACCCAGAACGCGTCGGACGAATTGGTGGTCAGATCAAGCAAGCTGAACACGGCGGGCAGGAAGCGCGGGGTCAGAAATGCCAGCCCGATGTCAAGCGGCACCACGGCGGCGGCAGTCGCCAGCAGCAGCGGCACAAAGTTCCGCTTGTACAGGTCGAAGCCCTCATCAAAAATATCGCCCACGCCAAGTGGCCGCAGCCGCAGTCTGTTCATGCCACGCTCATTGTCTCTAAATTGGATCCGGCAATTTCAGTGCCAGGTCCAGATGCCTACCCCTTCTTGGCGACCTTGACCAGCGAGGGGCGGATGACGCGGTCGTGGAGGGTGTAGCCTTTGCGAAGCTCCGCGGAGACAGTTTCGTCGGGCAGGTCGCTTTCTTCGTCGAGCATCACGGCTTCGTGAACCTCGGCGTTAAACGGCTCGCCGACCGCCGGTATCGGCTCGACTCCTTCTTTGCCCAGCGTCAGGAGGAACTTGCGGGCGACGGCGCTGACCCCGCCGATAAGCTGTTCATAGCTTTCGGTCTTGCGGGCGGCATCGAGCGCGAGGTCGAAATCATCGAGGACCGGCAGCAGCTCTTTGATGAGGCGCTCGTTGGCATCGCGGTTCCGCTGTTTTTGGGCGTCGTCGGAGCGCCGCCGGAAGTTCTGCAAATCGGCCAGTGCCCGCATATAGTTGGCCTGGTTGTCGTCGGCGAGCGCCGCCCGCGCCCGCAGGTCATCGAGTTCTTTGGAGTTCACCGCCGGGCCAGCATCAGTGAAATCGGCGTCAATCGGCGGGTTCGTTTCGGCATTTTTTGCCGATGAGGGGGCAACCGGAGCGTCCAGGTCAATCGGCTGCCGGCCCCACTGATTATCGTCTAAGTCGTCGGCGACGCCGGGCACGGCATCGGCGGCTTCCAGCGAGTCGTCATTAGTTATCTTGATACGCATCGGTTCGTCTTGTTCGGCCATGAGAGAAAATCGTGCTCCTTGAGTGTCTTGTGAAATCTATGTCAGGAGGCCCTGCGGTGCCCATTCACCGGGCAGTACGCCGATTCCTCCTAACACTGAGTTTCGCCTTATTATACCCGGCCCGCTTGACAACAAAGCCGCCGCTTGGATATACTAACACTGCTGTGCCTTCTTACTCCAATTGGTAGAGAGAATGCGTTTAGGCCGCATACAGTGTCGGTTCGAATCCGATGGAGGGCATAATTTTTTTCGGTTTGGGGGCGGAGGTCTTGACAAACGGGGGCGGCGTGGTGTAGAATACTCTTCGTCAGCCGCTTCCACCCACTCACACGAACGCGGGAGTAATTCAGTGGTAGAATGTCTCGTTGCCAACGAGAATGTCGCCAGTTCGAGCCTGGTCTCCCGCTTCTAGTCTAACGTGTCTTAGATGGAAAACATGGTTTTTCATCATTCTGATAGCTCTCCAATTCACAAATTGGAGGGCTTTTTTGTTGAACTCACATTCTCGTTCCCGAAAACCGGCAGATGCTTTAGCCGTCTCTGACATCAAGCGATATGGGGAAGGTTGGGTACTAGATTGCCAGCTTCGCCAACTCAGCCCAAGAACAGTTGCAACCCGTCAAGACGCGATCAAAAAACTTTTATGGTTCTTTGAGCATAAAGGTTACAGCGAATGCTCAACGCTTGAACTCAGGAACTACCTAGCTTATCTCACGAACAGCCACAAGGAACCGGGAGGGCGTTGGGGAATAGCCCGTTTAACGCAACCTCTACGGCCTCGTTCAATCTGGGACGTTCATAACAACGTCCGATGCTTCTTTAATTGGATGATTGAAGAAGGATATACAAAAGCTAATCCTATGTCTTCGGTCAAGCCTCCTGTCTTCCGTAGCGATCAAATCAGGCCGTTTTCAGAGCAGCAGGTAACAACCTTGCTGAACGCTGCTAAGAGAAGCAAGTACCCCTTACGAGATACGTCAATACTGCTCTTCATGTTGGACACAGGGGTTAGGGCTTCTGAAATCTGTGAGCTACGCTATAAAGATTTAGACATTGTAGGTAAGCGAGCTTGGGTAAGGGGCAAAGGGGATAAGCATAGGGCTGTCTACTTCGGAAAAGCAACGGGTAAAGCTCTGTGGAACTACATTCAAGAAAAAGGACGGGAAGAGGAAGATTTCGTATTCCTCACCGAACGGGATCACTCATTCAGGCCGAACAGTTTGCTTCAATTCTATATGCGGATGGGTGAAGCCGCAAAGATTGAGGCTACACGCTGTTCCCCTCATACAATGCGCCATACATTCGCCGTGACGTTCTTACGCAACGGTGGTAACGTCTTCTCTTTGCAACAGCTTCTTGGACATACAGAACTTAAAATGACGCAAAGGTATGTAGCTCTTGCACAAGCCGACGTTGAGAAACAGCACCGGATGTTCTCACCGGCAGATTTTCTAAATGGAGGTAGAAAATAAGTTGAAGCAGGTATACTCGCTGTAATAGTTGTAGGAACTTATCGGCTTTCCAACACGGGAATATCTTCTAAGGCTTCTTCCAGCGAAGATACAAACTTTGGAAAGCTGATACCAAGAGCAGAGCAGTATTGCCGGACTTGAAGCAGATCAAGCATGACTTCACCGCTTTCAACCCGGCTAATGAATGTTCTCTGCACCGTGAGACGTTCGGCTAAGTCCGATTGTCGTAAGCCAGCGTTTAGCCGCAGTTGTTTTAGTAGATGCTGTAAAGCGTATTGCTGGGGACTGTGAACCGACTTCTGCACACCATCATAGTAAACGCCATGACCGCAATGTGCTTAATATAGGCATTAACATTTAATGAAGGAAACAAAAATGCGCTTTGATCTTAAAATTGTTTGTGCAATAGCTACAGGGGTTATTGCTTGCCTCAACTTCTCTCAACCCGCTTCTGCGTCTGCGAAACATCACAGTTCGCATAAACAAGCAACTGCATCAGCGCAAGCCGTGGCGTTGATGTTGGCAAAGAGAGACGGGCCGGGAAGATATACGGTTGATTATAACGCGGGAAACATCGCCTTTAACATCAACGATATTATAAGTTGGAGTGGCGGGATAGTGTCAAGTTTTTTCTGTAAAAGCTGGGAGCATCTTGATTGTTCGGTTATTGTTCGGTTAATGTGTGAATGTCAGGTAGGCTTTTCCCGTCTGCCAATCGTCGCTGGTCTCCATCAGCAGAGCGCTCACCAGCCGCAGGCACGACGCCTCGTTGGGAAAGATGCTCGCCACCTGGGTGCGCCGCTTGATCTCCCGGTTCACGCGCTCAACGCCGTTAGTGGTCCGCAGCAGGCGGCGATGCGGCTCAGGAAAGGCAAAGACCGCCAGACCCTCGGGCAGGCTCTCTTCCAGCCACGCCGCAAGTTTCGGAGCCGTGGCCTCATATTTTTGCACCGTCCGCTTCAGGAGCGCGTCCGCCTCAGTCCTGTCCTGGGCGTTGAAGACGGCGCGGATGTCTGCGGCAACCGAGGCTTTCATGTCCTGCTTGGGCACATACGCCGAGGCGTTCTGCTGCAAGTGGAACTGGCACCGCTGCCACGGTACGCCCCCGAACACGGCTAAACGGGCGGCTTTCAGTCCTTCATGGGCGTCGCTGATGACCAGGCGCACCCCGCACAGGCCGCGAGCCACTAGGCTTTGCAGGAAGGAGCGCCAGTGGACTTCGTGTTCGGACAGCGCCACGGACACGCCCAGCACCGAGCGTTTTCCCGCCTCGTCCACGCCGACAGCTACTAAAACAGCGGCTTTCTGCACCAGTCCTGCTTGGCGCACCCGCTCGTAACGGGCATCGAGGTAGACATACGGGCAAGCGGCTAAAGGCCGCTGCCGCCAGGCTTCCAGCGTTTGGTCTAGTTCTTTTGCCGCCTGGCTGACCTGGGTAGATGAAACGGCAAAGCCGCAAAGCTGCTCGGTGATGGCGGCCACTTTGCGGGTGGAGACGCCCTGCACATACATTTCGGCCAACGCCAGCTTCAAGGCTCGCTCGGAGCGGGTGCCGCGCTCCAACGACTGTGGATAAAAGCCACCTTCCCGTACTTGGGGAACGGCGACGGTGATCTGGCCCAGGCGGGTGTTGAGCGTTTTGTCTTTGTAGCCGTTGGCGTGGCCTGTGCGTTCTTCAGTACGCTCATGCGGGGCCGCGCCCAGGTGCTTTTGGCGCTCGATTTGCATGGCAGCGTTCAAGAGGACTTGAAAAAGCGTCGGCAAAGCGTCCAAGCCGCTGGCGGAAAGTTGTTCTAAAAGTGCCTCGGACAGAGTAAACTCGTTCTGGTAGGTCATGGGTTGTCGTCCTTAAAGTGTGGTAACTTCAAGAATACTCCCTGGCCTACTACTTTTGAGCAGAAGCCATCTACTTTTACAGAAACAAGTTTACACTAACCGGCGTATGTCTTGATCTTTATGAGCATCAATACGACTTGACAAGTAAGCCATCATAGGGTCAATAATTACAAGTTTTACATCATGCTCTTTTATGATGGTTCTCAGAGCTTCAATGTCTTCGGGTAAGCTAGGCAATCGTGTATATACGTTCTCGCCATGCTTGCTAGGCACAGACAGCAACGCTTTGATCTTAGAAGGGTTTCCCTGAGCAGCACATATTCGGGGCTTGATCGTATCGGCTATGTCATCTTCTGCTGTAAGTATTAACGTAGTACCGGGTTCTGTTCGGACTGAGCTATGAGGCATTGGCCTACCTACAGACAAACGGGCGGCTATATCAATAGCTAAGGTTGTTTTCCCCAAACCCGGATCGCCACTCAGCAGGGAGAGTTTACCGGCAGGTATCCAACCTTCCCATAGCCATTTAACGGGTGTAGACACTACTGTATCAAGATCAACAACGTAATCCAAGACGTTCAAGGAGTTCAAGACGTTCATAGTATTCAAGGCGGTTTTTGATGAACTCGTTGCTTCTTCTAAGCTGTCACAAGCCTTGATGATGCTGTTCCTCAGCCAAGTAATACCATTTCGCTTTGTATTCCATTTGGGTCTATAAAGCGCAGAGCTTTCAGCTAACCGTTCAACCTGCGTATGACCATCTTTTCCAGCATAAAAAGCCAGCTTCTTAATCAGGGAAAAGTCTAGCTGACTATCAGATGTAGCCTTTGAGCTTGTTCCACTCTCGTATAGAGCTTCCCATTCTGCACCGCGTTCTTTCTCGCTGAACAACCTTCTTTTTATTTCTTCATCGGGAATTGGGTCGGTTTTGCGGTCTTGCCAGCCTTGCGAGTGAGCAGCTTTGTTTGTATCTTGTGATTGCGATAAAGTTTGATGCAGTCGCTTAAATGCTTCCGTGCAATCGTTGACTGAGGCAGGAGTATCGGGCAGATGCTTACCTGTCACAGTAAAATACCGATCACTACAATAAAGCTCTATCTCGATGCCGTTTAGCTTTTTTCGTTTGCTGTTCAGTTGTAAGCGGGTTTTCAGAAATCCTTTAACTCCTGTACCAGATGGAGAGATTTCGCAATATGTAGAATGCTCGTTGATTATCCCCTGTGCATAAGAATTGATCTCACCCGTTGCAGGGTCTACACAATCGTCTATATCAATTCCAGCGAAGTCGTCAGAAGAAGCAAAAACGAAACCAATACCTTCATACTTTCCGCTTCTAAAGGCTGTTTCTGCCTCTTGAAATGAACACCACGTCAATCTGTCTGTTGAGCTTGCATGACGGCCTGTAAGGGCATTGTAGGGCGGTTTAGTGGGCTTTCCGTCTCGTTGCTCATACTTCCAGCAAACCCATTGACTTAAATCTTTCAGAGCTTGCGGCACAGAGTTGAACTGTGAACGCTGAACTCGTTTTGATCGAACTGTAACCATTATATTAAATAGACCTCTCTTAATTTACTGCAAAGTCTAACCTGTTAATAACATTAAACTTTGTATATAGCCATTTATTGATATTAAATGGCTATTTTATGTTACCCTATCTTGTCTAGCGCACAAATGTCTACTTTTACAGAATTAGTAGACAAAGCAATACTAATATGGGTCTTGACGTTTCTTATTTTCTGGGGTATATTAGAGTACGGACAACATTTTCGTTATCCACTATTGGGGTAGTTATCAGATAGCCATTTTAGAGTAGAAGTGCCGCGCAAGCGGCAGGGGGAGCAATGCTTGTTGCCAACGAGAATGTCGCCAGTTCGAGCCTGGTCTCCCGCTCTGCTTGATACAAAAAAGCCTTTCGATTTCACAAATCGAAAGGCTTTTTTGTTTGTGGGAACAGATTTGTCTCAAAATCGGTTATAATTGGTGTACATGGGGGCGATTGGTTTCGATCGGGAGATTGATCGCTTAGGTCGCAGGTCGAGGCGCCGCTGGCCTCGTTAAAAGCGGCAAAAAAACAAACGCGAAGAATACTTCGTTCAACACAGCGCGTTCCTACGCGCTGGCTGCTTAGTTTTTCCCGCAAGGGCTAATCTAACCAGTTAAAGCGGCGCCTACGGGCGTCCCGTCCCTTTCCGTCTCGCCCGCCAGTGGAAGTTCGGACGTCAATTATGCGGGCTACTGCGTGCGAGCTGCGCCTCGGCGCACGCGGGAACCAAAGAAGCACTAGCACCACGGGCAGCCTGCCGATTGGCGGCCCCGGCGCGAAATTCAAACAACCGGCTATGCCTGTAGAAGCCTGAGTATTCGCTACTCGACACGAGGGTTCAAATCCCTCCGCCTCCACCATGTCAAAGAAACCGCCCTGCTCCCCCGAGCAGGGCGGTTTTTTGTTTGGCGATTTGCCGGCACGTTATGGTAGTATACTCCATGAGCACGACACGTCCCACCAAAATAAGCAGCGCTGACGAACGCCGACGCAAGCTGGACGTCAACAATGTAGAATATGCGCTTTTTGCTCAATGGGAGGTACTGCTGGCGCTTCCCAAGCCCCAAATTTCAATCCGGGGCGGGATTTATTCTTCCAATCGCCTTGACGGCTGAGTCGAACCTGTGTTATGATGTCTGCAAGGCTTGTACGGATTGACATTCACTTGTACAGGAGACATCGCTTATGAAGTTATTTTGCTTACGTTTTCCGTGCGCGACACTGCCGGTTTCGGCCTTCGCGCTGCTGCTGTCCGCGCTTCCGCTGCTTGCCGCGCCGACGCCTGCCACTATTCTCATCGGCGGGCGGATTGTGCCGTTTCAGGTGAAGCCGTATGTCGGCACCGACGGGCAGGTCATGGCCCCGGTGGATGCCGTGGTGCTGATGGGGGCGAAGTATGCGCCGAACCCCGATGGCACGGTGACGGTGACGGGCACCAATGGACGGTCGGTGACGACCGCCTATCAGTCCACCGGCGGGCGGTACTGCGTGCCGTTCCAGAAAGTCGCGCTGGCTCTCGGCGGCTTGACCGACTGGCAGTCGACAACCGCGACCCTGACAGTCCGAGCGCGGCTGCAAATGGTCCGGCAGAATGCCAATGCGCTGACGATTTACACGTCCTACCCGGTGTATTACAGTGTCCGGCGGATTGGGGAGCCGGAGCGGCTGTACGTGGACTTGTTCGGCCTGAGTTTAGCGTCGGCCCCGGCAAGCGTGCCGACGACCGGCGGGAATATCACGCAGATCCGCAGCGGGCAGATCAATCCGCAGACCGTGCGGATCACGGTAGACATGAAGAACGCCGCCGGGTTCCAGGTCCTCAGCGGCATCGAGACTGACCGGGTCCAGGTCGCGCTGACCGGGAACGGCTCAGGCCAAACCGCGTCGTCAGGCATACCCACGGAGCCTGCGCCGCTGCCCGAGCGTTCGACCGTCACGCCCCCTGCCCCGCACCTGCCGACGAACGCCGAGGCGGTGACGATCACTCGCGTAGACTATAAAGTGGTCAGTCCGGCTTTAACCCAAGTCGCGATCACAACAGATAGGCCCGCCAAGTACCAGACTGAGACGCTGAACAACCCGAACCGGCTGGCATTTGATCTGGCCGGTGCGGCGGCAAACCGGGACGTTAAAATGGCCCAGTCGGTGGACAACCCGGTTGTAAAAGCCATTCGGGTCGGACGGCTCTTGACCCCGCAGACAAAGTTCGGGCGGGTGGTGCTGGATTTGTCGCGTATGGTCGGCTTTTCGGTGGACAGCCGCAAAGAAGACGGTGGTGGTATGACATATGTGATTAATGTCATCACGACCGAGTCGTCTACACCTCCGGTCGCTGCGTCGCCGGGTACCCCGGTAGAAGTCTATACGCCGTCGGTGCCGACCAATGCGTCGCTTGCGGGCAAGGTCATCGTCATTGACCCCGGCCACGGCGGACGGGACAGCGGAGCGCCCGCGCAGCTCTCGCCGGACGTCTACGAAAAGAACATCACGCTTGCGATTGGGCGCCGGCTGCAAACGCTGCTGACCCAAAACGGGGCCAAGGTGATTATGACCCGCACCGACGACAGCTTTCCGGCGCTTGAGTCCCGCCCGCAGGTTGCCAACAGCCATCATGCCGACTACTTCATCTCGATCCATGCCGATTCGAGTGTGCTAGGCCGCAACACGCTTTCGGGCACGACGGTTTACTTCCACGCGCAAAGTCCTGTCTGCCGCCTGATGGCCGCCGACATCGGGCGTCGGGTCAGCGAAGCATCGGGCCTCTCGTACAACGGCGTCAAGTCAGACACCATTCGGTTCCGCACGGGGTTTGCTGTGCTCCGGGGCAGCTACATGCCGGCGGTCTTGGTCGAAACGGGTTACATGAACAGCGACCGGGATTTAGCAAAGCTCCGGGATGATGCCGGGCAGCAGCGGATCGCTGAGGGGATCACCGCCGGCCTGCGCGACTTCATCGCCGATCAGGTGCGGATGCTGCGTTCAGCCCAAACCGCCCCCGCCCGTCCCAATGACAGCACGGCGGACGACATGAGGAGTCCGCGTTAAGTTGAAGCGAATTGCTTTGCTCACCCTGGCTGCGATGCTCGGCGCCGCCCTGTCCGGCTGCCATGACCCGAACGCCGGCGGTGGCAAGCCGTCATCAGCCGCTGCTCCGCCCGAGGTCACGGCCCCACCCGCCCCGCCCGGCAAAGTCGTCGCGTATGTCATCAACCCTAAAGCCACCGGGGACAAAGACCTGCTCCTGCCCCGCGTCATCCCCGGAACTCCCTCGAAAGAACCCGCTAAGGACGCGGTCGTCGCCCTGCTGAACTCGGCGCACTCGCCGCTCGTCGCGGGAACCGCCCTGCGTGGCATCTCGATAGACTCCGGCACGGCGACGGTGGACTTCTCGCAAAGCCCGGTCAGCGACACCGGCGGCGAGGACGCCCAAAGCGCCGGGCTGAACGCTCTCGCGATGACCCTGGGCCAGTTCCCAGAGATCGCGAAGTTTCAGATTGAAGTCAAAGGCAAGCCCGTGACATCGTTCGGCGAGTTCACCACCGATGGCCCGATGGACGTCATCCGTCCCGCTGAAAAACCGGCTGAGAGCACGGCTGACAAGCCCGCCGAGGGCAGCGGCCAGTGACGCTTCCCACCTGTTTGCCGCATGCCCGCATCGGCGTCTTTGACTCCGGGCTGGGCGGCTTATCCGTCCTGCGCGAGATCCGGCGTCAGCTGCCCCACGCTTCCGTGCTGTATCTCGCCGATACTTTAAACGTCCCCTATGGCGACAAGCCGATTGAAGTGGTGCGCGATCTCGCCCTGCGCCTGACCGACCAATTAGTCAGCGCCGGGGCTGAGATTGTCCTCATGGCAAGCGGCACATCCACCGTGGCCGGCCTCGATGCCGCCCGGCAGCGCTACCCGCAACTGCCGATTGTCGGCACAGTTGCGCCCGGTGCGAGCGCGGCAGTCTCCGGCCCCGCCGGGGCCATCGGTGTCCTGGCGACTAACGCCACGGCGCACAGCCGAGCGTTTACCGGCGCGGTCCATGCACTCGACCTAGCCCGCGAAGTCGTCGAAATCGGCTGTCCGAAGTTCGTGCCTTTGGTGGAAATGGGTCAGGCGGACACGAGCGATGCCCACGCTGCTGCATTCGAATATCTGCGTCCGCTGTATGCTGCCGGGGCGCAGACCATTATTCTTGGCTGTACCCATTTTCCGTTTCTGCTCGGTGCCCTGCACTCCGCCGCCGCCGAGTTCGGCGACCCGGCGTTCCTGCCCGTCTTTGTAGACCCGTCCGCCGCTGCTGTTCAAGCCGCGTTGACTCTCCTGCCGTCTCTCGCCGACCAAAGCACAGCGCCTAGTGCGGTGCATTTCGCCGCGACCGGGGACCCCGAAGAGTTCCGCCGCTTTGCGTCCCGGCTGCTCGGCACACCGATTGATTTTGTTGCCCCGCTTGCCCTTTAGCGGGTATACTGCCCGCACAGTTCTTTACCCAAGAGGTTTTCTATGCCCCGCGAAGATGGCCGCGCCCTCGGCGAGTACCGCCCAATCACCCTGACCCGCTCCTATGCCCGCTACGCCGAAGGCTCGTGCCTGGTCGAAGTCGGCCAAACCAAAGTGCTCTGCACGGCGAGTGTCGAAGACAAAGTGCCGCCGTTTCTGAAGGGCAAAGGCACGGGCTGGCTGACCGCCGAATACTCAATGCTGCCCCGCGCGACCCATACCCGCTCGTCGCGAGACACCGGCAAGCCGAGCGGGCGGACGGTTGAAATCCAGCGCCTGGTAGGCCGCTCCCTGCGCTCGGTGGTCGAGATGGACGCGCTGGGCGAGCGGACCATCACGCTGGACTGCGACGTCTTGCAGGCCGACGGCGGCACGCGCACGGCAGCGATTTCCGGTGCATTTGTGGCGTTGGTCGAGGCGCTTTCGTGGATGCGCTCCAAAGGCCAGATCAAGACCCTGCCGTTCACCGAATGGGTCGCTGCCGTCTCGGTCGGAGTCGTCAAAGGCGAAGAGCGCCTGGACCTGGCCTACGAGGAAGACTCATCGGCATCGGTAGACATGAACGTCGTGATGACCGATACCGGCAAGTTTATCGAAGTCCAGGGCACCGCCGAAGGCGCTCCCTTCGACCGCGACCGCCTGAACCGCCTGCTGGATTTGGCCCACGGCGGCATCCGGCAGATGCTCACGAAGCAGCGCGAAGTTCTGGACGGGCTTTTGTGACGGGCCGCAGCAATGAAAATCGTTTCGGCAGCCCCGCCCTGAAGGGCAGGTCTATGGGCCTTCGGCCAGTCGGTCTGCGACCGAAAACACCATTCACCAATGGCGTCCGAACTCTCCCGCCCGCAGGGCGTCTCGCGTCTTCGCGTTCAGACCTGCCCTTCAGGGCGGGGCATCAATCTTATGCCTAAACTTATGCTGGCGACGACCAATCCGGGTAAGATCGCCGAGTTCAAGTCTCTGCTGGAACAATCGGGCCTGGGGATGAGTCTGGAATTGCTGATGCCTGCCGACTGGCCGGAGCCGCTGCCGGAAGTGGACGAGACGGGAGCGACGTTTGCGGAGAATGCCCGGCTGAAAGCGTTCACACTGGCGCGGGCGACGGGACTTCTCGCGCTGGCGGATGATTCGGGGCTGTGCGTGGATGCTTTGGACGGTCGGCCCGGCCTGCATTCGGCCCGGTGGGCAGGCATCGGCGCGACCGATGCCGACCGGAACGCGAAGCTGCTTTTTGCGATGGCGGACGTGCCGAGAGATAAGCGCACGGCACGGTATGTGTGCGTGGTTTCGCTGGCGATGCCTAACGGCGCAAGCGTCGAGGCCGAGGGGATATGCGATGGCGTGATTGCCGAAGCGCCATCGGGGTCAAGCGGCTTTGGGTACGACCCGCTCTTTTGGGTATCGGAGCTTGGGCGCACTGTCGCGGAATTGACGGATACGGAAAAAAGCCAAATCAGTCACCGGGCGCGGGCGCTGGCGGCGCTGCTGGCACTGCCGGAAGTAAGAGCACGGCTTTCCGTTTAGGGATCGCCCGTTTAAGCGGTGTCGGGGTCGGGGTATACCCAAGCAACCTTGCATGACGACACGCGCAAGAGACGGAGAGACGGAAAAAAAGATGCATCTAGAGACATGGGCGGAAATCTCGCTGCTGATCTTCGGCGGCCTGTTTTCAATAATAACAGTCGGACTGCTTGGCGCAATCGCGTTCGCCCTCAGCAAAATGGTCTCGCTGCTTGATGGCGTGACCAACAAACTGGACCCGGTGATTGCGAAGACCACCGATGCCATCGAGACTGTGCAGCGTGTGACCAACACTGTCGGTCAGCGGGCTGATGTCCTGCTGGTCAAAGGAGAAGCGCTCACGGACGACGTTTCGGGCCGGGTCGAGAAGACCGCCGGCGTCGTGCAGAGCGCGGTGATCGGCCCGCTGATCAATATCAGCAGCCTGATCACCGGCATCTCCAAAGGCGTCTCGGTTTACACCAAGCCGCGGACACCCAGTGAAGCGCAGGTGGTGGAACTCGAAGTTCGCGCCAAGCAGTATGACACAAAGTAAGACGGCGAGAGAAATAAGAGACAAGAGAAGCATGACGGCGAAAAACCTCACGAGGGGCCGGATTGGGAAAGAGCATCATTTATGGCAGACCGAAAGACAGACGCGGAGATGAAAGCGGCCGCAAAAGATTTGCGGGAAAGAACCGGCGCGGAGGAAGTGATCGTGGTAGGCGTCTCTGACGACACCAAACCCAGAGGCGGAGGTTTTCTCTCGGGCCTGCTGCTTGGCAGCGCCCTCGGGGCACTTCTAGCGCTGCTTTATGCGCCGCAGGGAGGCGACGAGACGCGCGGTTTGATCAAGCAGAAGACTGATGAGTATTCGGATCTCGCGAAGGCCAAAGCCGCCGACCTATCGGACACGGCCAAGACAACGGCTGCCGACCTGTCGGACACCGCAAAAGCGAAAGCCGCAGAGATTTCGGACACGGCGAGTGACACTGCTGACAGCGCCAAAGCGAAGGCCAACGAAGTCGCGGACACAGTGAAAGCCAAGACCACGGAAGTCACTGAGAAGGTCAAAGCCAAGACTGCCGAAACGGTGGAGACCGTGAAAGCCACGGCTGCCGACCTGTCGGCGAAAGCCGCCGACACCGCCGCCGACATCAAAGAAGGCGCTCAGGACATTGTAGACAAAGGCAAGGCCGTTGCCGAAGACCAGAAATCACGCATTTCGGAGGCCGTTGACGCAGGTAAGAAGGCCGCGCACGACTCCAAAGAAGAACTGACCGCGCAGGCGGAGCAGGACAATATCCACCCAACTATTTAAGCGTCCTGAACGACTTAAATGCAGATCGTATCGTTCTCGCAGCACTCCCTTAAGAAGTAAGCAGTCTCTGAAAGGATCAACAAAATGGCAAAACCAGGACCGACCGCAGGCTCCGAAGGAGCAAAGAAGATCGCGGAGGCGCATCGCGGCTCCCACGACCACGACAAAGAAGGCGGCTTCGCCGCAAACCCCGAGCTTGCCCGTGAAGCCGGACGCAAAGGCGGCGAAACGGTGAAGAGCCGCTACGGTGCATCGTTCTACCAGAGCATTGGACGCAAGGGCGGCGAGACCGTCAAGCGTGAGCGCGGCACAGAGTTCTATGCCGAAATCGGCCGTCGTGGCGGCGAGATGCGCGGCCAGCGGGCGGCAGCCCTCCGCAGCGCCGCTCCCGCACCCGACCCAACCGCGACTCCAGCAGTCCCGCGCCGCCGCGGCCGTCCTTCCAAAAAGGATACTCAGGTCTAACAGCCTCAGCGAACCGAAAAACGCCTCCGAGATATACTCGGAGGCGTTTTCGTTTTTAGGAGGCGTTTTTTTAGGCGTCGGGCGCCACGGCGATGGCTTCGATCTCGACCATCACGTCAAGAGGCAGGCGGGCGACCTCGATAGTCGAGCGTGCAGGCTTGACGCCGGTGAAGTAGGGGCCATAGGCAGTGTTGAGAACCGCGAAATTATTCAGGTCTTTCAAAAAGACCGTCGTTTTGACGATGCTGTCCAGCCCTAATCCCTCCTGCTTCAGGATTGCCGCTAGGTTCCGCAGGCATTGGCGCACCTGCATCTCAAAGTCGCCCTCGACAATCCGGCTGGTCGCAGGGTCGAGCGGCAGCTGCCCGGAGATGTAGATGAACGGGCCGACGCGGACGGCGGGCGTATACGGCGCACCTTGCAGCGGCCCGGCCTCAGTGTGTATTGCTTTCTTTTCAGTGATTTCCATAAGCGCATTATGGCGGCGAAAGCGCGGGTTGTCAAATGCTGTGCTACAATAGCAAATGAAAGCACGAAGATTTTGAAAGCAATGATTTTGGCCGCCGGAGAAGGGACACGCCTTCGCCCGCTGACCCAAACCCTGCCAAAGCCGATGGTCCCGATTGTCGGGACGCCGCTTCTGGAGCATACACTCCGCTGGCTTGCAGGTGAGGGCATCACCGAGGCGGCAATTAATCTTTACCACCGGCCCCAGAGCATCCCCGGTTATTTCGGCACATCGTTTGCCGGGGTTATCCTGCACTACTTTTACGAAGACACACTGCGCGGGACATCGGGGGGGACCAAAGCCGCCGAGGCTGTGCTCGGGGATGCGCCGTTCTTTGTCATTTACGGGGACAACCTCATCCATGCCGACTTGCGCCGCTTGATGGTGTTTCACCAAAGGCACTCAGGACTTGGAACATTGGGACTGTTCCATCACCCCACCCCGACTGCGGCGGGCATTGTCGGCTTGGACACTGATGGGAAAAAAGACGGACGCATCACGCGCTTTGTCGAAAAGCCGCCCGCCGCCGAAGTCTTCAGCGACCTGGCAAACGCCGGGGTCTACGTGCTCGACCCGGCGGTCTTCGCGCACCTCCCGGACGGCGTTTCCAGCGACTTCGGACGCGACATCTTCCCGGCCCTGCTGGCTCAAGACCTACTGCTTCACGGCACACTTCTCGGCGGCTACTTGCAGGACACCGGCACCCCCGATGCCTACCGCCAGGCGAACTTCGACGCGCTGGCTGGTAGGACGGGTTTACGCTTCGACAATCCCAATCTCTGGCTCGCACCGTCGGCGAAGATCGGTGAGGGCGTCTCGTTTGCCGGGCGCAACATCATCAGCGATGGCGCTGCTATCGGTGATCGGAGCACTGTCGCAAACAGCATTCTGCTGCCCGGAGCGTTCATCGAACCGAGCGCACGGGTTCGTGACGCGATTGTCGGCCCCGATTACCAGATTCCGCTCATGCCCATTTCCGAGGAACCAAACACGCTATGATCATCACGCAGACACCGCTGCGGATTTCGTTTGCCGGCGGCGGCACCGACTTTCAGGGCTACTACGAAAAGGACGGCGGCGCGGTCGTGTCGTCGGCGATTGACAAGTACATCTATGTTGTCATCAAAGAGCGCTTCGACGGCAAGATCCGGGTCGGCTACACACGCACTGAGATGGTGGACCGCGTGGAGCAGATCGAGCATGAGCTGGTACGCGAGTGTATGCTGCTCACGGGCATCAGCGGCGGGGTCGAGATCGCGACGATGGCGGATATTCCGTCGGAAGGCAGCGGCCTCGGGTCATCGAGCACGGTCACGGTCGGCCTGCTCCACGCGATGTATGCCTACCAGGGCATTCTCGTGACGGCCGAGACGCTGGCCCGGCAGGCGTGCCAGATCGAGATTGACATTCTCGGCAAGCCCATCGGCAAGCAGGACCAGTATATCGCCGCCTACGGCAGCCTGCGGCGGTTCGACTTCCACGCCGACGAGGCGGTTACAGTGCGTACCGTGGAGCTGACCGAGGAAAAGCGGCGGCGGTTCGGCGAGGCATTGATGCTGTTCTACACGGGCATCACCCGGCAGGCGGATACGATTCTCACCGAGCAGAAGGCCAACATCGAAGACCAGCGCGTCTCGCTCGACCGGATGAAGGGCCAGGTCGCCGAGGTCGAAGCCGCGCTGACCGAGGGCAACATGAACAAGGTCGGGCGTTTGATGCAGACCGGCTGGGAATGGAAAAAAAGAATGGCGGGCCGGATCAGCAGCCCGGAGATTGACGGTCGCTACGAGGCAGCGCTCGATGCCGGGGCCGTCGGCGGCAAGATCGCCGGCGCGGGCGGCGGCGGCTTTTTGCTGCTCTACTGCCCCCCGGACCGCCAATCGGCGGTCCGCGAGGTGCTGGCCGACATGAAAGAGCTGCCGTTCAGCCTGGAGCGTGACGGTACGAAGGTGATTTTCAATGCTCGGCGGTGACTAGAAACCGGCACTGGAAGTGCCGGTCTACTGTTGAGTGAAAACCGAAGCGGTTGAAGACTCAGCGACGCCCGCGCTTGCTAGTCTTCAGTCACGGAGTGACTTTCTTTCATAGTAGACCGGCACTTCCAGTGCCGGTTCTTGACTTCTTTTCCTATTCTTGACTTCTCTTCTTACTGCCCAGTCGTGCCGCCGGTTGCCGGAGGCGCGGGCGGGGTGCTGTTCTGGTCCACCGTCGCTGGGGCCGACGGGTCGGTCGGAGCCGCAGCATCAGCGGGCGGGGCCACTGGGGTCGGGGCCTGATCGTGAACGACCACGGTCTTGGTTTTGGTGACGACCATCGGCTTCGGCTTTGGGCCGCCGGTCGTAACGATAATCAGCTTGTTCTTGATGCTGTCGGCAGAGACGCCCGGCACCTGGGCGGCGGTGGACTGGGCCAGGGCTTTTTGCTGCTGGTTCTGCACTTGACCGTTCAGAGTCACGATGCCGACAGTGGCGACGACTTCGACCCGCGAGCCGGTCATCTGCTTGTTATGGACAATCGCCGTGTTGATCTGGTCCGCCAGCGCCTTGTCGGTGCCGGTCGAGCCGCCCGGCCCAGCGTTTGTGTTGACTTTCGTGTCGGGAATGGTTGTGGCGGTCGTCCCCGGCGCGGGGACAGACGCGGGTGTCCCGCCGGGAACCACGGTGGTCGTGCCGGACGGCGTGGGCGTCGTCACGACGGTCGGCGGGGTGTCGTCATGGCAGCCCGCCGCGAGAAGCGCGGTCAGGACCGCACCGGCGGTGACGGCGGCAAGGCGCGAGGTATTACGTGTTTGCATGGGGTTACTCCTTGAGCCGCCGAAACGGCGGCTTGGAAAGAGTTTACCCCGGTAGGGAACTGGGAGAAACCTCGCCAGAATGACAGTTTGTTGAGGCGATTAGCTGAAGTGCGAAGCGCGGGTTGTAGCGGCGGTCGCAGGAGGCGCACGACGACGCCCGCAAACGGCGGCGGCGCGTGATCTGCCGCCCGCAGGCCGGGCAGGCATAGACGTAGCGGCGTCCCGCAGACTTGGCAGGCCGGAGCGGCGGCTTGGCATGACGCTGGGTGACGCCAAGCGCGGCGGCGACCGACCAGAACTCTTTGCGATGGTTGGGGTGTACGATATGGGCGACTTCGTGCCGGAACGTGTTGAGAGTCTCCGGCAGGCCGTGCTCGCAGTATGCCTGCCAGCTCAGGACGATCCGGTGCCGCGACGGCTGGTAGTAGCCGCCGAAGGTCTTGCGGGTGGATAGCACGATTTCCGGGAGCGCGAAATGACCACCGAAGTGCGCGGCGTTCAGCCGATGGAACTCGGCTTGGAGCATCAGCAGAAGCGTCCGCTGTTCCAAAGCGGCATCAGGAGTCAAGGCCGATGATCTCATGGATGACATCCGGCAGCGTCGGCGGCTCCGGGCCGATCTCAAATGCCGCCAAGACCTGCGGGCTGACTTCCCGCGCCGCAATCTCGCTGCCCGTGTGCAGGGTCGCGATGACATTGCCTTCAGTCACCGCGCAGCCGACCGTCTCCCGCAGCACGACGCCCGCGGTCGGATCAATCCCGTCGTCTTTCGCCGCCCGGCCCGCGCCGAGCTGCATAGCGCACAGGCCGATACTCTCGGCGTTGATCCGGCGCACATACCCCGAGCTGTCCGCTCGGATGTCCCGCTTGACCTTTGCGGTCGGCGGCTTGGATGCATGGGCCAGGTACTCGGGGTCACCGCCTTGCGCCGACACGATCTCGCAAAGCTTTTTGTAGGCCGCACCTGACGCGATCTGCTCGCCCGAAAGTGCCTTGCCTTCATCGAGTGTGGATGCCCGCCCTGCCAGCACGAAGCCGGCGGCAGCGAGGGTGCAGACAACGGTTTTCAGGCGCGGCTCGGTCCAGGCGTTGTTTTGCAGGAGGCTGACCACTTCGCGCACTTCCACGCGGTTGCCGACCGTGTAGCCGAGCGGGATACTCATGTCGGACAGCACCGCGACCGTCCGGCGTCCGTGCGCCGCGCCGATCTTGATCATCAGTGCCGCCAGCGCCCGCGCGTCCGCTTCGGTCTTCATGAACGCCCCGCCGCCGACTTTGACATCCAATACGATGGACGAGCAGCCCGCCGCGATTTTTTTGCTCATGATGCTGGCCGCAATCAGCGGCAGCGACTCGACCGTATCGGTGGCGTCGCGCAGGGCATACAGCAGGCGGTCGGCGGGGACAATGCGGCTGGTCTGGGCGCAAATGCAGGCCCCCACCGCCGAGACCTGGGCGAGAATGGCGGCTTCGGTCATTTGGGTGCGAGTGCCGCCGAGCGACTCCAGCTTGTCCAGGGTGCCGCCGGTGTGTCCGAGGCCGCGCCCGGACATCTTCGGCACCTGTACCCCTGCCGCCGCCAGGATCGGCACCACGGCGAGGGTCGTCTTGTCCCCAACACCGCCTGTGCTGTGCTTGTCCACGCAGGGACCGGACAGAGAGGAGAGGTCGAGGGTGTCGCCCGACGCCACCATCGCCGTGGTCAGCGCGAACGTTTCCTCTTCGGACAGGCCGCGCCAGACGACCGCCATCAGCCACGCACTCATCTGATAATCGGGGATCGCGCCCAGCACGTAATTCTGGATAAGGAAGCTGATTTCCGCCGGGCTATGTGCCCTGCCCTGCCGCTTTTTCCGAATGATGTCTACTGCTCGCATCATAGGGCATTGTAACACACTTTTTGCCGAGCGGTCAAATGACTTTACGCAATCTATTCTTTCTAAATCTCGCCCGCAAAGACTTCTGTGGCCGCGCCGGTCATGTAGACATGGCTGTCGGCGGCGGACCACTCGATGTCAAGGTCACCGCCGGGCAAATGCACCAGCACCCGGCGGTCGGTCTTGTCGTTCAGAACGCCCGCGACAACCGACGCGCAGGCACCGGTGCCGCAGGCCAGCGTTTCCGCCGCCCCGCGCTCCCAGACCCGGAAGATGGTCTCGGCACGGGAGACGACTTGCACGAACTCCGTGTTGACCCGGCGCGGGAACGCCGGGTGGCTTTCGACTTTCGGACCGACCTGCTCAATCGGGTACGCTTTGACATCGTCCACGAACACGACGGCATGGGGGTTTCCCATTGAAACCGCCGTGACAGAGAGTGTTTGATCGCCCAAGTCAAGTGGGACGCCGACCACCGGGCCATCGCCTTCCGCCAGAAGCGTTGGGATTTGCGACGGTTTCAGCACCGGCTCGCCCATATCCACCCGGACTGTGGCGGCCTTGCCGTCGGGTCCCGGAGTCACTTGCAGCATCAGTTGGCCGGCGCCGGTCTCAACAGCGATTTCCGAGCGCTGATCGGTCAGGTCGCGGTCATAGAGGAACTTAGCGAAGCAGCGAATACCGTTGCCGCACATCTCCGCTTCGGAGCCGTCGGGGTTAAACATCCGCATCTGAAACGGGGCGGTCCGACCCGGCAGAACAGCAATCACGCCGTCGCCACCGACCCCGAATTTGCGGTCGCAAAGGAAGACCGCTCGCCGCTCGGCTTCCGCCAGCAGCGCCGGGCCATCCGCGCCCAGGCAGTTGACCATGACGAAATCGTTGCCGATCCCATGCATCTTGGTGAAGTGCATCGTGTGTTCCTAGAAAAATTAAGAAATTGACTCGACTGCCGCCGCTTCGGGCGTCTCCGAGGCGGGAGCCGGGGTCGGAGTTTGGATCGTCACGGCAGCGTCCGGGTGTGCGCCGGACGCGGGGACGACCGGCACGGCGGTCGGGCTTGGCAGCGCCGACTGCTCCGCTTCACGCAGGGACTCAGCGTAAAGGTTCTGGATGGGGCGCATTGGGACAATGCTGGTGACGGCGTGTTTGTAGACAAGCTGGACCGGCTTGCCGGGGCTGTCGAGCAAGATCGTGAACGAGTCGAAGCCCCGGACATTGCCCCGAAGCTGAACGCCGCCGATGAGATAAATCATCACACCGACGTTCTCTTTGCGGACCTGGTTCAGAAACATATCTTGTAGATTGAGCGAGGGTTTGTTCATGAAGAATGGGCTGCCTTTTGTAAGAGTTCGTGAATTTCGTCCGCAAGCCGTTCGGCATCTTTGCCGTCGGCATCGAGCCAGACTACGCGCGGGTCGGCACGGAACCAGATCATTTGGCGCTTGGCGAACCGCCGCGTGTCTTGTTTCAGCGTCTCGACCGCTGTGTTCCGGTCGGTCTCGCCCGCGAGGAACGCAGTCAGGTGCCGGTAGCCGAGCGACTGCATCGGCCTCAGCGTCCGCGCATAGCCCGAGTCCAGCAGGCTTTGCACTTCGGCTTGCAGGCCGCTTTCGAGCATCGTGTCTACGCGGGCGTCAATGCGCTGGTGCAAAAGTTCGCGGTCGTTGAAGCGCAGGCCAAACAAGCGCGGACTCTCAGCGGCAGTGTTGGCCCGATTCTCCGCGTGCAGGGCCGTGAGTGTTCGCCCGAGCGCCGCGTAGACTTCTAGGGCGCGGACCTGCCGCCCGATGTCGTTGACGTGGAGCCGCGCGGCGGTCTCGGGGTCTACTTTGGCGACCTCGGCGAGCAGCGCGGGGTTGCCGTTCGTTTCGGCAAATTCACGCCACCGCGCCCGCAGTTCCTCGTTCGGCGGCACGGCGGGGATGTCTAGCCGCGTGGTCAGCGCCCGGACATACAGCCCGGTTCCGCCGCAGACGAGCGGCGTCTTGCCCCGTGCTCCAATATCCGCGCAGGCGGCCTCCCCTAAGTTCTGGTAGTCGGCCAGGGTCCATTCGGCGTCGGGGTCAGCAGTGTCAATTGCATGGAACCTTGCCGACGCCTGCTCACCTGTGGTGGGCTTCGCCGTGCCGATGTCCATCCGGCGGTAGACCTGCATCGAGTCCGCCGAGACGATCTCGGCATTCAGCCTTTGGGCCAGCAGAATGCTCGCGGCGGTCTTGCCCGACGCCGTCGGTCCGACCAGAGCGATGCGGTCCGCTAGTCCCCCCAATACTGTTTCCAACACGGGCTAGTATAGCATATTCAGCCTCTCTGGAACTAGGCTTTGGGGACCAGGCTTTTGGGACTAGGAGGCGCGGGCAAGTGCGTCGTCAATCTCGGCGGCGTCCGGCTCGGTCAGCATGATGTCGCCGATCCAGAGGGTTGGGGTTACGGCGCGGCCCGTCCAGGCAATCACCTGAGCATTGGCGTCTTCGTCAGCGTCAATGTCCACTTCGTCCCAGATCAGGCTGCGCTCTTTCATAATAGCGGCGGCTCGCGCGGCATCCGTGCAGCCGGGCCGGGTGTACATGACGATCTTCGGCTGTGCATTGGTGTTTTGGCTCATTGTACGTACTCCATCAGTTTCTGTGCGATTACTTCTGCCCCATTCGCGGCAAACACGGCAGGGTCCGGGCGGGCGTTTTGGGCTGCATTGAGGGCATCCCCCCAGTCGCCGGCATGAAATGCGGCTTCCGAGAGTTCGATCCCGCCGCCCCATTGCCTCATACCCAAAACCAGCGCGTTGTGCTCGGCGAAGCCGTGGCGGGGCAGGTAGATCAAGGGAACAGAGTTTGCGATGCACTCGGTGACGGTCCCGTAACCGGCTTTGGAGATGACAGCGTCCACCGATGCCGCGACATCGGCGTAGCGCCAAGCGCTCGGGTCGAAAGCGCGGGCGTTGGCAATCGGCTTCGGCAGGGGCCGGTCCAGCAGGAATACCCAGTCGGTGTGCATTTCCAGCGCTGCCCAACCAAGCTCAAGTCCCCAGCCGCCGAGATACAGCAGGCCAAGATGCTTCTCAGTGGGGATGCCCAGCGCCGCCGTCAGCGTGTCCCGAATTGGCTTACCCCAACGGGCAATCAGCGGGACGTATTCAGCACTCGGGAACAGGCGGGGCATCGTCGGCAGATGCAATGGCGTGATGAGCGCCACGGTCGCCGCGGCGTATTCCAGCGCCATTTGCGCCAGCAGCGCATTGTCTTCGGGCGTCTCGGCGTACTCGGCGTAGATGTCGTGCCAGGTGAAGTTGCCGACCGCGACGCTTGGGATACCCGCCTCGCGGGCGGCAAGCAGCGGAAACGCCGGAATATCGGAGGCGACGCACCGGACGCCCCGCGCAGTCAGAAACGCGGCTTCCTCGGCGAGATACGCGTGATTGCGCCGGGCAATCTCGCCGTAGCGGGTCAGCGTCTCGCGCTTCAGCACCGTGACACTGTCGCTTTGGAGGCAGCCGCAGTCATACTCGGCCTGAATGTATTCGAACTCGCGCCCCGGCAGCTCCTCGCGAAACAGCCGCTCGGGAGCGGTCGTCTTGATGATTAGTGGCAGGCTCGGCGGCAGCGCCTTGAGGATTTGCGTCGTGCGGATCGCATGGCCGAACCCGTGACCGGTGACGTAGTAACAAAGCATAGGACTAGGCGAGATCGAGCGTGAGTGTCTGCACCGAGCAAGCCGGCAGTGTCAGCGTGAGGCTGTCGCCCTGCGCGTCCAGCGTCCCCTCGGTGACACCGACAGCGTCCGGGTTATCAGCGGAGTTGTGGGCGTCCGGGGTGCCGGAAAGCGTGCGAACCGTGCCGCCGCGCACGGAGAGGCCGCGCAGGGACAGCGTCACTTCCGAGGCATCCTCTTTGTGCCGGCTGCTCAGGCTGACGATAAGCTGACCGTCTTTTAACGACGCCGACGCGGACAGCAGGGGCAGAGTGCCGTGTGTTTCCATTGACTCAAATTCGGCGCGGAGGGCCGACGCCCCCCGATGCGGGGCGTACAAATGGAACAGGTGATAGGTCGGTGTCAGCCACATTTGGCTGCCCGACGTTTGGATCAACGCTTGCAGGACATTGACAATCTGCGCGATGTTGGCCGTCGAGACATAGCGGCACCATTTATGGAAGATGTCCAAAACGCCCGCGCCGACCACCGCGTCGCGCACCGTGCTCGGGGCCTCAAACTTTGTCGGTGGCCGGGCTTCCGGGTGCCAGATGCCCCATTCGTCGAACGCAATTCCAACTTTGCGGCGTCCGGCACAGAAGAACTCCAAGATTTCGGACGTAAACTTGATGTCGTCTTCCACAGTCATCGCCGCGCCGAACGCGCGGTAGTAGTCTTCGCCCGTGAAGCCGAGCGCCGGGCCGTGGGTCCAGTACTGATGCACCGAAAGATGGTCCATCAAGTCCAAATTGTTCCGAAGCGTTTCGACGACTTTCAGGTTCCACGCCCGGTCGTTCAGACCGCAGGCGACCAGCTCAATCGAGCTGTCGGCCATCTTCAGGAACGTTGCGTAGCGCTTGTATTCTTTGGCATAGCTTTCGGCATCATAGTTGCCGCCGCAGCCCCAGTTTTCGTTGCCGACACCCCAGAACCTGACATTCATCGCCTCGGGGTGCCCATTCGCCGCCCGCTCCCGCGAAAGTGTCGTATCGGCGGTGACGTTGCAGTATTCCACCCAGCCTGCCAGTTCCGAGACCGACCCCGAACCGACATTGCCTGCCAGATAGGGGTCGGCCCCAATCAGCTTGCACAGCGCGATAAACTCGTGGGTACCGAGCGCGTTGGTTTCCACCACATTCTCGCCGCAGCTTTCGGCCCAAGTGCGCGGACGGCTCTCGGCAGGGCCGATGCCGTCGCGCCAGTGGTACGAGTCGGCAAAGCAGCCGCCCGGCCACCGAAGCTGCGGCACACCGACGGCTCTGAGCGCTTCGACAACATCGGTCCGAAGCCGCCAATGTTTGGGATAACCGAGTCAAGCCCGACCCAGAGGCCGTCGTAGCAGCAGCGGCCCAGATGCTCGGCAAAGTGCCCGTGCAGATACGGCGAGATCGTCCCGAGCGTCTCGCCCGCATGGATTGTCAGTGTCGGCATACGCTTGTCCTACTGTTTCCGGTGGATCAGTGTCGCCGTCGCCTGGTCCAGCGGGCGAATGACCAGCGTGTCAATGTTGACGTGCGCGGGCCGGGTGACGGCCCAGACAATCGCGTCGGCAATGTCATCGGCGGACAGTGGCGTCATGCCGAGATACGGCTTCTTCGCCCGCTCAGCGTCGCCGCCGAAACGTACTAGGCTGAACTCGGTCTCGACCAGCCCCGGCGCGATCTCGGTGACCCGGATGGGCTTGCCGAGAAGCTCCAGCCGCAGGGTCTCGGTGACGGCTTTGACCGCATGCTTGGCGGCGGTGTACCCGCCGCCGCCGGGGTAGACTTCGATGCCTGCAATGCTGCCGATATTGACGATATGCCCGTTCCCTGAGGCTTCCAGCTTCGGCAGCAGGCCGCGCACCATCCGCATGGTTCCCAGCACGTTCGAGTCGTACATGGTTTCCCATTTCTCGTCAATCGCCTCGGCGACCGTCTCGACCCCGACCGCTCCGCCGGCATTGTTGACCAGCAGATTGACGCGGGGCACTTGGGCGCAGAATGCGTCCACGCTTTCGGCATCGGTGACATCCAGTGTCAATGCCTTCGCCCCCAGCGGCTCCACGACCGCTTGCAGCTTGTCCATCCGCCGTGCGCCTAAAATTAACTCATAGCCGGCAGCGGCCAGGTGCTGCGCCGTCGCCGCCCCAATCCCGCTGCTTGCCCCAGTAATGACGGCGGTAGGTTTCTGTGACATAGTTTGCTTTCTAATTTTGCGAGACGGCACCGCCACGGATTGAAATCCGAGGCTCGGAAAAGCACAGCGTCCAGGGGACGCAAATGCCAATCAGGTCCGAAATTCCGTTTCGTTGCGACACTGTGAACGTCCGGGCCACGGATTGAAATCCGTGGCGATTTATTTCGCAGCGCTGACGTCAGCACGTCGAGAGGAACTTGGCGGCGTCCAGCAGGCCGCGCTGCTCTAAGGCGTCGCTGCCGTGGTAATCAGCATCTTCCAGCTCGATGGAGACCGCGCCGGTGTAGCCCGACTCGGTGAGGATTTGGCACACTTCAGTCCAGGGCGTGCCGCCGTGACCGGGGATGGTATAGCGCCAGGCGGACGACCCGCAGAACGGGTCTTGTTTGGTCAGCGCGGGCAGCTCATGGCCGTACTCGTAGAGTTCGTCAGCGAGTATCAAAGTGTCCTTGCCGTGGACATGACCGACACGGGAGACGAACTCTTTCAAGAAGCGGATCGGATCAATGCCCATGCGGACCAGGTGCGAAGGGTCGTAGTTGATGCCGATGCCCGGCGACGGGCACTCGCGGAAGGTCGCGCGGAACGTCTCGGGCGTACAGACCAGCGATCCCGCGCCCGGCCAGCCTTCGATGACCAGGCGGCCCCCGGCGGCTTCAAGCGCGGGCGACAGGGCGTTCAGGGCTTCGACCATGTAGCCGAAGTTCTCCGGGCGCGGCAGCTTGGGGTCGGCGGGGATCATCACGGCGAAGAAGTTTTGCGGGCCGCACTCGGCGATATACGCGCTGTTCTTGGCGACCGTGTCGGCGCGTTTACCGGGGTCGGCGGAGATGAGGCCGCCCCATTCCAGCATGTCCATTGAGCCGACCTTGAGGCCGGCGGCGGTGACGGTCTGAATATCGGCGGGGGTGCGGGATAAGTCAATCGCCCCGAAGCCCTGGGCGTTGGCCCAGCTAATCAAGGCCGGCAGGTCGCGCTGCCAGCCCCCACCGCGCCGAAACCCGATGGGGAAGCCCCCGGTACGTGTCGTAAATGTCATCTGTTCTCTCCTAAAACCCGACTGCAAATTAAAGCGATACGGCGTGTGCGCCCTGCGCGGCCCGGCAGGCGTAGACCGAGGCCGTGCGTCCGGTCTGTTGTTTGTAGTCCGCCGCCAGTGCCGTGCAGAAGTCAGGCACGGCGTCGGCATAGACCAGGTTGATCGTGCAGCCGCCCCAGCCGCCGCCGGTCATCTTCGCGCCGATGCAGCCGGGGAGCAGCGCCGCCCGGTCGGCCAGAAAGTCAATTTCGGGGGACGTGTTCTCAAACAAATCCCGGCACGATGCCTGCCCTTCGGCCAGCAGCCGGCCCATCGCGTCGGTGTCGCCGATCTTTGCAGCATCGCGCATCGCGAGAACACGCTTGTCTTCGCCCAGGATATGCTCCGCCCGCTTCCGCTGGTTTTCGGGAAGCGCGTGCTTGCCGGCCTCGAACTCATTCCAAGAGACCTGGCGCAGAAGCTGATGCCCGAAGTGCGCCGCCGCCGCCATGCACTCGGCCCGGCGGGTCGGATAATCACCCCCGGCGTGGGCGTGCTTGACATTCGAGTCGCAGATGACCAGCGCGATGTCGTCGCGGCCCATCTTGACCAAGCTGTGCTCCAAAGTGAGGCAGTCCAAAAACAGCAAGCCGTCCTGAATGCCGAACACTGAGGCGAACTGATCGAGAATGCCGCAGGGGACACCGACAAACTCGTTTTCGGCCTTTTGGCAGAGCCGGGCAATATCCATCGGGCCGAGATCAAACGGAAACAACTGCTTCAAAAAGAGCGCCGCCGCCACCTCCAGCGCTGCCGAGGACGACAATCCCGCGCCGCCGGGGACATCGCTGTGGATCACCGCCCGGAAGCCGCTCATCGGCACCCCAAGCTGCTGCAACTGCGCGATGACCCCCAGCACATAGCTTGCCCACGAATTCTGCGGGTCCGGCCGGAGCGCATGGAGATCGAACGACGCCGTCCGCCGGAAGTCGGCGGCGTGGAGCGTGACCGTGCCGTCACCGGTCGCCGCCCCGGCCATGATCGTCGCTTTGTCGAGTGCGGCGGGCAGCACGAAGCCGCCGTTGTAGTCGGTGTGGTTGCCCATGATCTCGACCCGCCCCGGCGCCAGCGCCGCCGCCGTGGGAGCGCTCCCAAACTGCCGCGTGTACGCCGTGACCGCGTTGTCAATCAGTATCATCTGTCTTCTTTCCCGCCGGAAGCCGCTGGTAAATGCCGCTCTCCCGACGCATCAGCCCGGTGTCCACCATCTCGCGCCGCAGGCTGGCGTAGTCCTCATGGTAGTTCAGCAGCAGAAAGCTGACTTCCTGCTCGGTATAGGTTCTTTCGAGATCAAACTGCGCCGCGAGGTACCGCAGCACAATCTCACGCTTCTTCCGCTGCGCCGGGATCGTCTTTAATCGGCCCTGGACAAAGAAGTCACCCAAAACTTTGGCTTCGTCCGCCGTCCACTCTTCGCCCAAGTCCGGCGGCTTCGCACTCTCTCTCAGCGCCGCCAGAGCGGCAAACAGTGGGGCGGGCTGATACTGCCACCGGAAGCCATCGGCGGCGAACGTCTCCGCCAACAGCCCAGCAGATTTGAGCACCGCGACCTGCGCCATCGTCTCGGTCTCCGTCAGCCCCGCCGCCCGCGCCAGGGTATGCAGCGGCAGGGCTTCATCGCAGATCGCCGCCAGCAGCTTCAGCTTGGCCGGGTCGGCAAAGACACGCAGGAGGTCAGCCGGCGTTTTCGGTATCAAAATAGCTTGGTCCACCAAACTCCCACTCCCGCATCGGCTTCCAAGTGCCGTCGTCCTGCTTCACATAAACCTTGATCGCTTGCCAGGGGGCGGCTTCGGATGCCGGCAAATCCACCATCTCACCGTCGCGCTGAGTGTAGTAGACTGCCGGAATATCTGGGGTAATCTGCCCGTGCAGAAATGCCCACGCGGATTTGATGACATTGTTTTCGATGTGCAGGGCCGCGCCACCAATCGCCTGCCCGCATACTGAACACCACTGGGGGAAATGACCGACTCCAACATCCAGTACAATGACATTCGCAAGGGCCAAGTCGCCGACATTGAAGCCATTCTGCCCGCCGTCAAAACTGGTTTCGCCCCGCACAATCCCGTCGCGGCACGGTCGCCAGTAAATCTCGTCGCCGACTTGGTAAACTTTGGTGGAATATGCAGTGGTTCCGATGCAGTAGCCCCATTGGAACGTAATATAGCACGGCTTTGGCTCGAAAACACATTTCAGCGCCGCGCCGCAGCTCGGGCAGGGAATGTCATGGTACTGTAAGGAAGCGTAACTGGGCATTTTATCCCCCGTGATCACTGCCATCTTCAAGCAGCCGCCGCAGAGCGTCGTTGACGGCCTGCTCGGTGGGGAACGCGGCGGCGATGTCAGGGGCAAGCGTAACCATCCGCGTTTCCGCCAGGCGGGCGGCGAAGCGGTTAGGGCGAGCCTTGCTGTAGTCGAAGTCGTACTCCGGCAGCATATCGTCTGCCATTAGCTCCTCGACCAATTCATCCGACAAAGGCTGGTCTTGGGAGACTTCAGAAAGAGGTGTTGTCTTCATAATTTTTGCGTTCCTGACGTGTCGCTTCCCGTGCGCTGATCAGCCGAATATCATTCATGGCTTCCACAAAACACACGAATAGGAGGCGGTTTTGATTCGAGTAGCCGATGATGATCTCGCGCTGTTCCTGGTCCGAGTGCCGGAGATCATCGAAGTTGACTGCTAAAGGGTCCCGGAAAACACTTTGCGCCTCCTCAAAGGATACCCGATGTTTTTTCAGGTTGGCCCGAGCTTTGAGGATATCCCAAAGGAAACTCATGCCTCATACTCAGCGTTGATGGCGGCGTAATCTTCGGGGGTGCCGACATCGCGCCATTTGCCTTCGAGGGCGATGCCTTTAGTGGGATGGCCGTCGTTGATGAGTGCGGTGATGGCGTCGGGCAGCTCGTATTCGCCGCGTGCCGAGGGGACGATTTTTGACGTGTACTGGAAGATGAGCGGGTCGAAGATGAAGAGGCCGGCGTTGTTCCAGTGGGTCGTCGCGGTGCCTTTGGGGGGCTTCTCCTGGATGCGCTGGATAATGTTGTTTCCGTCGAGGTAAACTGCCGCGCCGGCCCAGGGGTCGTCCACCCAGTTCAGGCCGACGTAGGCTTTGATTTCGGACGTGCCCGACGCGGCGTACTCGGCGGCGAAATGGCCGTAATTGACGGGGTCCAGCATGATGTCGCCGTAGGTCATCAGGAACGGGGCATCCGAAAGCGCGGGTGCGGCGGTGTTGACGGCGTCCCCCACCCCACGCGGCGTTTCCTGCGGGACGTACTCGACGTTCCAGCCCCATTTACTCCCGTCGCCGAGGTAGCCTTCCAAGATGTCGGCTTTGTAGCCGGTGATCAGGACAAACTCGCGGATGGGGGTCTGGGCAGCGATGGAAGTCATAATCCGCTCGATCATCGGGACGCCCCCGATGGGGATCATGGGCTTGGGCTGGTGGGCCGTGAGCGGGCCGAGACGGGTGCCGCGTCCGGCGGCGAGAAGAAGCGCTTTCATATCAGTCTCCAGGGAGGGAATAAGGTTACATTCGGGCGTATTTCAGGGCTTCGGCGCAGCCGCAGCCGCGCCCGTCGGGCAAAGCGGCCAGCATGGTTTTCAGAACGCGCTTGACGTTCGCCGTGTTTTGTTTCAAGATGGCAAGAACGTCATGGACCTGAACCGCCGCCGTGTCCACCACCAAGCCGGCGTCGTAATCGGTGACCAGGGACAGGGTGGCGTAGCAGAGTTCCAGCTCACGGGCGAGAATGGCTTCCGGGTACTGGGTCATGGAAACGATGTCCCAGCCCATCTGCGTAAACCAATGGCTTTCGGCCTTGCTGGAAAAGCGCGGGCCTTGAATCACAACGACGGTGCCTGATTCATGGACCGGCACGCTGTTCTGCTTGGCGGCGTCAATGGCGAACTGACGTAGCTGCGGGCAGTACGGGTCGGCGGACGAGACGTGGACGATTTCGGGGCCATCAAAGAACGTGTCGGCGCGGCTGTGGGTGCGGTCTACGAACTGGTCGTTGACGACAATATCGCCCGGCGCGATTTTGGCTTGCAGCGAGCCGACTGCGCTCGGGGCCAGCACCCGCGTGACGCCGAGCTGTTTCAGCGCCCACAAGTTGGCCCGGTACGGAATACGGTGGGGCGGCAACGTGTGACCTTTGCCGTGCCGGGGCAGGAACGCGACCCGTCGGCCCGCGACCGTCATCAGAGCCAGTTTGTCGCTTGGCGGGCCGTAGGGCGTGTCTACTGTAATTTCTTCAACCTCGCCCTCGGCGAAGTCATAGAAGCCACTGCCGCCGAAGATGCCGATTTCTGCTGTTTGGTTCATAAACACGCTCTCATAATGTCTTTAGGGCCGCTTCCGCCGCCGCCTGCTGGGCTTCTTTTTTGGTCTTGCCGCTGCCGCTGCCGACCACTTTGCCGTCCAAGAGAACGTCGAGCGTGAAGGTCCGGTCATGCTGGCGGCCCTTCTCGGCGGTGACGGTATAAACGGGAGATGGCAGATGCGCGGCCTGACGCAGCTCCTGCAAGACGGTCTTCGGGTCGCGCCAGTCCCGCTCGGCCTGGACCGACGCAATTTCCGGGGCAAGAGCGGTCAGGATAAAGTCGCGAGCGGCATCGTAGCCGCTTTCGCGGTAGATGACGGCCACAATCGCCTCAAACGCATCGGCGATGATGGACGCCCGGTTGCGCCCGCCCATCTGCTCCTCGGTGCGCCCGAGCCGCATCTGCGAGGTCAGGTCGAGGCGCCGGGCGGCGGCGGCGAGGGCATCTTTGCAGACAATCAGGGCTTTGGCCTGCGCCAGCTCCCCTTCCCCGCGTTTGGGGAACTGGTTGTAGAGATATTCGACGACAACCAGCCCCAGCACCGAGTCGCCAAGAAACTCCAAGCGCTCGTTGCTGTCCAAAGTGTGGTCAGGCACGAGCGATTTATGGGTCAGCGCTTGTTTCAGCGCGGCCTTGTCCCGGATGGGCAGGTCTTGGATAGGCGGGCTATCAGGGTTGGAAAGCGTGTCAGTCATTGGTTTTCGGAGCGTGGGCGCATGAGGCGTGGAACTGAAGTTCTACGCTGTGGGCGCAGACGCCAAGTGTCCGCCTCCGCGGACAAGGAGCGGAACAGACTGCTCTTCGTCCACGGAGGTGGACGGTGGGCGCTTCGCCCCACAGCGTAGGACTTTAGTCCCACGCTTTTCCTCTCGCCTATTCCAGCGCGGCGACTGCTTCGGCGATGCGGGCGACGCCTTTTTGGATGTTCGCCATCGAAGTCGCATACGACAGGCGGATGTTGGCGTCGGCCCCGAAGCCGGAGCCGGGAATGACCGCGACTTCCCACTTTTCCAGTAAATAGGCCGCGAAATCGTCCGAGCCGCCGATGGTGCGCGGGGCATCGCCGTCCGGGGTCCAATTTTTGCCGTACAGCGCGGAAACGTTCGGAAAGACATAAAACGCGCCGCCGGGATTCGTGCAGGTGACGCCGGGAATAGCGCGGAGGGCAGGCACGACCCAGTCGCGGCGCTCTTGGAACGCCTGACGCATGGTTTCGACCGCGTCCTGCGGGCCGTTTAGGGCCTCGACCCCGGCAGCCTGCGTGATCGAGGTCGGGTTCGACGTGCTCTGGTCCTGGATTTTGGACATGGCAGCGACAATATCCAGATCAGCGGCGGCGTAGCCGAGCCGCCAGCCGGTCATCGAGTGCGCCTTCGAGAAGCCGTTGATCGTGATCGTGTACTTTTTGATTTCATCACTGAACGACGCCGGGGAAACGAACTCATTGCCCGTGTACAGAATCTTCTCGTAGATCTCGTCGGACATCAAATAGATGCCGCGCCCGGCGCACAGCTCGGCAATGTCCCGCAGCATGGACGGTGTGTAAACCGCCCCGGTCGGGTTCGACGGCGAGTTGACAACGACCATTTTTGTCTTCGGCGTCAGCACGGCTTCGATCTGCGCGGCGGTGCTGAGAAACCCGGTAGACTCGTCGGCAGTGACAATGATGGGGGTGCCGCCCGCGAGCTTTACCTGCTCAGGGTAGGACACCCAGTACGGCGCGGGAACGACGACTTCGTCGCCGGGGCCGATCAGCGCCTGCATCAGATTGTAGATGGAATGCTTTGCGCCGCAGGAGACGATGATTTCATTGCGCGAGTAGGTCAGGCCATTGTCCCGCTTCAGCTTCGCGGCGATGGCGTCTTTGAGCGCCACGGTGCCGCTTGACGGTGTGTATTTGGTGTCCCCTCTGGCGAGCGCGGCGACGGCGGCGTCCTTGACGTTCTGCGGCGTGTCGAAGTCGGGTTCACCGGCGCCGAACGAGACAATGTCCTTGCCTTGCGCTTTGAGGGCATTGGCTTTGGCGGTGATCGCGAGGGTCGGCGACGGGGCGGCATTCAGCGCCCGCGCGGACAGCATTCTTTGCTGGGGCGGCGTGGTCATGGGCGTGTGTCAATTCTAAATGGCGTTCGGCCCTTCGGCTATGCGGTCATTGTAGCCGAAGGGCCGAAAAGAAGTCAAGCCGGACGAACTGCGCCTGAACGAACCGAGTCAAAATGCCTGATACTGTCCAAAGCAGGGCTGGTCGGCGGTGGGCTGGACAGTGACGCCGTAGCGCTCCCATTTGGCGTGACCGTCGGCAAAGCCATAGTTTGCGCCTTCGGTATGGCGCTCACTGGCGGGGGCGTAAAGGCTGTTGGGGTTCGGGACGCAGGCGGCGGCAGCGGCGGGGACCGGGCCAGAGTAGATTTCGCCGAGCCAGGGATGGATATGCACGTCGCAGAACTGCCTGTCGCGCTCGGTCAAATAGATAGTTGAGGACGGTTCCTGAACCTGCGCGAGCGTTGCGCCGAATAGGAAATAGGCGTTGACCAAGTACGACGTGATGCCGGGCGACGGCGCGGTGGACGTGCAGGCGACGCCGAGAGCTGCGCCGTGCGGGTCGGGATCGTCGGGGCAGACAAACAACTGCTGGTTCAGGCTGGCATTGCCGCTCGGGCCGGCCGACGCGACATAGGGCATGATCTTCTCGAACGGTGAGCCGTAATCGTCGCCGACCCCCTCAAGCTGGCCCATATCATCGTCCACTGCTGGATTGGAGGTCGCCGGATGCTCCTGCGGGTACTTTTCGTCGGTGTCCTGAACATACTGGGTCAGTGCCAGACCGATCTGCTTGAGATTGGACAGGCAGGAAGTACGCCGGGCGTTCTCACGCACTTTCTGAAAGACGGGAAAGAGTATCGCCGCGAGAATCGAGATAATGGCGATGACGACAAGAAGCTCAATCAGCGTAAAGCCGCTGATTTTTCGGTGGCGTTTCATGAAATTTCTCCTGTGATTGAATGTTCGGTTTAAGCAGTCACAGGAAGGCAGGGGGACGCGGCTGGGGAGCGCCATACGTGGCGGTAGGACGGCGGCAGAGGAGCGGGTAACGGTAGAAGTAAATGACCGGCGGCGTCAGGGCTGATGCCGCAGGTGGCACGACGAGCGGAGACCAGAGCAGCACGGCGGCGGTATTTGACGGCATCTGCGGGTGGTATGAGCACCGGCAGGCCGCACGGGGTCCGGCGGCAGAGCAGCAGTGGCACTTCCTGCCGGGTGCCGCCCCGCACATCGGGCAGCGGCGGACAACTGAGGCGGCGGGCCGCGAAACGCTGGGCCGTGCAGCACCGGACAGGACAGTCTCAGCGCTTGCCAGGCGCACGACGCCGAGCAGGACCATCCCCGCCCAAAACAGGGCCAGCAGCCCGCATAGGAACCGAAAGTGCGGGTTAAGTTTCGCGTCACGCCCAATCATTAGCACTAGTGTATTCCACAACGGGGCGCGAAAATCACACGGTTTCCGCCTGCTCCGTTCTTGCCGGGTCCATTCCTGCTAACCGTCCGGGTCGTCAATGAGCGCTTGCAGACGGCCCGCAAGCTCCGGCGGGTAACGCGCCGTCCAGCTCTGGTCAACCAAGCCGACATCGAGCAGGTCAATCAGGTGCATTTTGTCTTTGATGCGAAACGCCGTCAGCTTGATTTGGACGAGCGCTTCCAGTGCAAGAACGCGATAGGGGGAGAGAAACACCGATTGGTCAGCGTCCGGGTTTGCCACGGCTTCAGCAGGGCGGACTTTTTCTCCGGCAAACACAATGTGAACCGCGTTCCGCGCCTTTGCGTTGAGGCCGTCGAGAAAGAGATCCATGCCGCCGACGTGGCGGTAGGAAAACCCTGCTGCTCCAAGCGCATTCTGCACTGCCGTAAAATCGGAGCGGCGCACAAGAATATCTACATCCTGCGTATTGCGAACAGCAGCTTCATCCACGCGGGCGACCCAAGCCGCAACGGCATTACCACCGACGACGGCATAGAGAACTTCAGCGCTTTCCAGCGCCGCAGTCGCTCGCAGCAAACGGTCACGGACTTTATCCACGGCAGAGGCCATCCGATCCAAAATTGTGATGCCGTCCATAAGAAGCATAATAGCAGTTTACCCGATTTCAGCTCTGCTTTTATTCCACCGCCGCTTCGAGCAGGGTCAGGGTTTTGGCGTCGGCGTCGAGGCGGGCGCGGATGCCGAGCGGCAGGGCATAGTTGTCGGGGACATGGCCGAAGGGGAAGCCGAGCACGGCGGGGAGGCCGTAGGGCGCAAGCAGATCGGACCAGATTTGACGCATCGGCAGGGTGCGCGTCTCGTCGGCGTCGGTGGCCTCACCGATGATAAACCCGGCGGCAGTGTGGAGCAGTCCGGCTTCGGCGAATTGGGCCAGAAATCGCTCAATTCGATGGGGGTCCTCGCCGATGTCTTCAACAAGCAGCAGCTTGCCCGTGGTGTCAATCTGATAGGGGGTCCCGAGCGTCGCGGCGACCAGCGACAGGCAGCCGCCGCAGAGCGGCCCTTCAGCGATGCCGGGAATAAGGGTCTCCGACGCCGTGCCCGGCACGATGCCGGCGGGGCATGGGTCTTGCAGCAGCTTGAGCTGCCAGTCGAGCAGATTGGGGGCAAGTGTAGCCAGCTCGAACACCAGCGGCCCATGCAGGGCGACCGTGCCGACGCGCTGGCTGAAGGGAGTGAGCAGCGAGGTCGTGTCGGAGTAGCCGATCACCATCTTAGGCGGCAGGCTTGCTAGATAATCCCAGTCCAGGTAGGGCCAGAGGCGCAGGGACGACGAGCCGCCGCGAGCGCACCAAACGGCATCAATCGCCGGGTCGGCGTAGAGCGCCATCAGGTCTAGGGCACGGGATTTGGGCGAGCCGGCATGGTGTCCGTCGCAGTCTCGGACATGCGGGGCAACAGCGACGCGGAAGCCGCGCCTTTCAAGCGCAGCGATGCCGGAGTCGAGTAAATCGGTTTCAACGGGGCTGGAGGGATTGACGATGCCGATGGTGCCGCCGGGCGGCAAAGCTCTGGGACGGCGCATCAGGCTAGATTCCGCCGCCGGACGTGTTTTCGTCGGGGCATGGCTGCCAGTGCTCGGCGCACATCTCGTCGAACTGTTCCAAAAGCGGTTTTTCAGGAATTTTGTCCCAGACAGTGTCCAAAGCGCGGAGAATGCGGTCCGGGTGCTGGTCTTCCTCGACCGCTTCGACCCGGCACTTGATGTCTTCGATTTCTTTGAGCGCACGGCGGATGATCTCGCCCATCGGGTCGGCGTTGCCGAGCGCCTGGTCCATGACCTGCTTGGTCGAGCGCTCGGAGATGTGCTGGCCGTCCTGGACTAAAATGCGTCCGGGGACGCCCACAACACTTGTGTTCGGGGGAACATCGCGCGTGACCACAGCGTTTGCGCCGATCCGTGCGCCGTCGCCGACCGTGATGTTGCCGAGCACTTTCGCACCCATTCCCAAGAGGACATTATTGCCGACGGTCGGGTGGCGCTTGGTTTTTTCGAGCGATGTCCCCCCAAGCGTCACTTGATGGTACATCAGAACGTCGTCGCCGACAATCGCGGTTTCGCCAATGACGACCCCTGCGCCGTGGTCAATAAAGAAGCGCCGCCCGATGGTCGCGCCGGGATGAATTTCGATATTCGTGAGAAACCGGCTCCATTGGGAGACGACTCGGGCGGGATAAAACCAGCCGCGCTTGTAAAGGCTGTGTGCGATCCGGTGATGGAACAGCGCCCAGAACCCGGCGTAAGTCAGCACCTCTGCCAGCGAGCGGGCGGCAGGGTCTTTGAGCAGAATAGTTTTGATGTCTTCGCGCAGATGCTGGAACACGTCGTCGTCCTCTGCCGCTACAACCGCACTTGCAGCCCCGGAGTTCCCCACCCGAAATTAATCTCCACCCGGAATTAGTGCCGGGGCAGATGGACACTGTTCCAGACAATCAGTTTTTCCTCGTGCCAGAGCATCGCGCGGAGGTCACCGTCCTGCGTGAATGCGAAGCAGACCGTCTGCGGGTCCCGGTGGCAGAGGCGCAGGAGGGCTTGATTGCGCGGGCCGAAGCTGCGGGAGGAGATCGCGGTGAGGGCGGCGTCTGCGGCCATTTCGTCGCCAGCCAGGTAGACCCTCTCCGGGAGATGACCCGCTGCCGGCTCGCCGCCGAAGCTGAGGAGGTTAAGGGCGGGGTCAAGGCGCAGCAGGCCATCCACGCGGGACAGTCCCGCCAGAAACCGCGTGGCACGGGCGATTTCGGGGTCGTCACCCGGCGAATCCAGCGCCTGGGCCGGCTCGCGGAGCATCAGATCGTCGAGTGGGATGTCTCCGAGCGCTGCTCGTGCCGAAAGTGACTGGACCGCCTGCACCTGGGTCGTCATCGCCGCAGCGGCCCGGTCTTCGAGCAGCCGGCAAAGCTCGGTGAAGGCGGCCTCATGCGGCGGCGGCAGCCAGCCGTCTCGCAGCAGATTGATCCCGGCATCCTGGCCCCGCCGCGCCGTCAAGACTATTCCGCCGCTCCGCCGCGTCGCGGCTACCTCCCTGAGCAGGCAGAGGAGCGCCTGAGTCCAAAACTGTGCCAGGGTCTCCGGCCAGTCCTGCTCATTGAGCAGGACTTTTCCGCCGGGCAGGGGGAACGAGCCGGCGGACAGAAGCGGCGAGGCAGCGACTTCGACCGGCAGACGACTCTGAACCGCCGGGAAGACGTTCTTCAGCAGCGCCGTGAGACGCTCGCGCACGGGACCGCACTCGAACACTTTCTGGGCCGAAAGATGCAGCCGGTTCCGCCGCAGCTCCAGGGGGGAGTCCAGCCCGACATCCACTTTCAGGTGGGCGGGTGCGAGTATCTCGGCGCGGAGCAGTGCCGGGCCGCTCTTTGTGTCCTGAGCGAGTATGCCGTGAATGAGCAGCGGCTGTGTGCCGCCGCTCGAAACCAGCAGCGCGGCAGGCGGCTCGGTGCCGGCCAGCAGCGCGGCCAGGGTGGAGGCGTTCAGCGGCACTGGCAGCGCCAGCCGGAGGCTGCCGGGAATGGCAGCGGCGACAGGCTCTGTGCCCAGCCAAACCACCCGCCCAGTCAAAGGGCGTCCCGACTCGGTGCGGAAGCTGGCCTGGTACAAGGCGTCGAGGAAGAACGCGAGCCGCCACTCTTCCGGCGGCTCCAATGCGGACACAGACAGGGCACGCAGAACGGTCTGCGCGAGATGGTGCGGTCCCTTGTCGGGGGTCTGCGAATGTTCGGGGGTACGTGCGTGTGTAAGGACGGCCTGCATAAATCCCCTTATGAATAGCTGCCGGTCAGGCGGACAGATGAAGATAAAGATAAGATGAAGATAAGAGGCTGTTTCGACGCCCAAGCGTCGTTTTCCTGCATTTATTCGGCGGCGTTCCAGGCGGCGGGGAAGAAATGCTGCTTGAACTTCATGGTCGCGTAGCGGTCGGTCATACCGGCGATGAAGTCGGTGACGCGCCGGGCGCGGGCTTCGGTCGTCTCGCCGTCGAACTCGGCGGGGCCGAGGTCGTCCATCGGCAGGAGCATTTGTGAGGATCCCATATACAGCCGAAACAGCTCTTTGAGCATGAACTGGGCTTTGTGCAGCTCGACATTGCCGCGCGTGTCCATGGTGTAGACATGGGCGTACATGAAATCTTTGAGAGCGTTGGTGGCATCCAAAACTGCGCCCGTCATGCGGACTTCGTCCCGCCCGACACTGCTGTCCAAAACGTTCCTGACCATCGTGCCGATGCGCCCCGAATGTGAGCGCCCGAGGACATCGAGCGTGTCTTGCGGCAGGTCGGCCAGCGTCAGCACCCCGGCGCGGATACTGTCGTCAATATCGTGGTTGATATAGGCAATTCTGTCGGCGATCCGAACGCACATCCCTTCGAGGCTCGACGGCAGATTGACGCCTTCGACAAGACCTAAATCTTTCGGGCCTAAATCTTTGCTGCCTTTAGAGTGGCCCAGAATGCCATCACGCACTTCCCAGGTAAGGTTCAGGCCCCGCCCCTGCTTCTCCAAGACATCCACGATCCGCAGGCTCTGATCGTAATGCTTAAACTCTGCGCCGGGAACATACTCGCGCAGGACTTCGCCGAGGGCCTCTTCCCCGCCGTGCCCGAACGGTGTGTGGCCCAAATCATGCGCCAGCGTGATCGCTTCGGTCAGGTCTTCATTGAGCCGCAGGGCGCGGGCGAGCGTCCGTGCGATCTGGGCGACTTCGAGTGTATGCGTGAGACGGGTGCGGTAGTGGTCCTCTTCCGGGTCAATAAAGACCTGCGTTTTATGCTTCAATCGCCGGAACGCTTTCGAGTGCAGGACCCGGTCCCGGTCCCGCTGAAACTCGGTACGGACGGGGTCGGGTTCCTCGGCGATGGCCCGCCCGCGCGTGTGCGCGGCCTGCACGGCGTAGGGCGAAAGCGTCTCGGCTTCGAGCGCTTCCTGATATTCGCGAAACTGTGTCGGGAGCAGCGCGGATGTATCCATAGTGCCATTGTACCCTACAGCGTTTCGGGTACAATAGGCGTATGAGCATTACACTTGACGCGCCGCCCTCGGCAGTCCTCCCGACGGAGATTGACGACCCTGTCAACGCCGCAATTCTGGCCGTCTCCGAAGACACCATTCAGGGCTTTACACGAGATCCGTTCGGCGAGATTGCAGACAGGTCCGGCGTTTCCGTGTCCGTCGTCCTGGAGCGCATCGCCGCCATGCTGCGGGCCGGCACCATCCGGCGGGTGCGCCAAACGCTTATGGCGACGAATCTGGCGCAGGGGTCTTTGGTTGCCTGGCAGGTGCCCGCCGATAAGCTTGATGCTGCGTTCAGCTTTTTGTTTGACGAAGACCCGTTTTCGGGCCATGTCGTGATCCGCTCCGCCGACGCCGCGACGCCCGGCTCGCAGTACCGGCTGTGGACGACGCTCAAAGTCCCGCAGGGCTACTCGATCACAAAACACGCCGACTTTCTGGCCCAGAAGATCGGCGCGGACCATTACCGCCTGATGCCCGCGAAGCGCCTGTTCGCCCTCGGGGTCGGTCATATTCGCCGCAAGGGCATTCCCATCGGCAGCCTCGCCCCTGTCCCCGCCGATGTTCTGGACACCAATCTCGTTACGCTCAGCGATCTGGACTGGCAGGTCTTGACTGCCCTGAAGCGCGAGTTCGAGCCGCACAAGATTGTCCGTGACCTCTGGGACGCCCGCGCCTCCGAAGCCGGCGTTGACCTCGATACGTTTCTTGCTGTCGCCCAGTCCCTCCACGACCGGGGCGTCATCGGGCGCTTCTCGACATTCCTAGAGCATGTCAAGCCGTCGTCCGGCGACCAGCGGGTCACCCGCTACAACGCGCTCTTTCACTGGGCCGTGCCGGAAGGCCGCGAGCTTGAAGCAGGCCGCGAGATTGGCCGGTTCCACATTATGACCCATGCTTACTGGCGCGAAGGCGGCCCGGAGTTTCGGGACGTCAACATCATGGGCGTCGCCCACGGCCTGGACAAATCGGTGCTCTTGGCCCACAAAGCCGCGATGGACGCGCACTTGGAGGGCCTAGGCATCCCGGTCAGTTACACCAACGTCTTCTGGGGTGGCCGCAGCGAAATCAAGCCCTCGGAGATTGCCCCCGACGCCTACCGCGCCTTCTGCCGCAGCATGGGCGTGGACCCGGAGACGATGCGGGGGTAGAAGACACAAGAGCAAGCGCAGAAGATGAGGATAAAAATTCGTCCATGTCAGCGGATAGTTGTTTTCGGAGCAACCCAATCCCTGTATGTCTCGACAGGATAGCGGGCATTGCTTAGTAGCGTCACAGTACTGACGATCATTTGTTCCATAGTTTCGGGGTTGGCATTTAGAAGTTGATCCACATCAGTCAGCCTCCGTGTTTGTTCAACTATTTTTATCGCCAAATCGACCTCGTTAACAGCGGGTTCTTGGGCGGTTGAACTGCTTATTCGTGTCAGCCCAGCACGATCACGAGGCAGTTGGATTATGGGTTCAAAGCGAAACGCGACTGATATCATATCGCCTGGATTTGCCACTTGGTAGTAATAGCTTGAGAGCATAGTGACCGCTGATGGCGGACCGGCTGTAGCCATTAGTTGCAGGAGCCATTTACCAAACCCAATACAAAACATTTGCATGAAGGATGGAAATGTTGTTTCTGTCTGGAAAGTTGCTAACGCAGCTTCATCAAAAATGGCAAGGCCGAGTATGTCAGCCATTACGATGCAAAACTCTTGGTTGTTCAGATTGTCTTTGATGCAGCCATGAAGCTTCTCGTCGTACTCAGTTCCCACGCTAACAGCATTGCATCTACTTGTCAAAAACAGGAGCCAGGGTGCAGTTCGGTTAAGAACTTGGTGTTGAAGTAATACAAGTAGAGTATCGAAATAAGTGTCACCGCCTTTTTGTCCTTTTCTCCAGTGGCTAGGTGCTGCAATAGAGTCGCAGAGGTCAATATTTACAGCATCAATAGTGCCAAACTGACGGACGCGGCTGTATCCTATGCTTTCTTTGTTAGCGATGCTTTCTAGTTTATCGAGAACAATCGTAGAAGTACCGTCAACTAGCGGCAAACTAGTCACTTCCGACAGCGAAATGGAAAGCTCAGTCTGTGCAGCTTGGTCGCTTCCAAGGCTGTTGAACCCAAGAAACCTTAACCTTAACCTAAGTTGCGTTTCTGGTTTTTTGCGTTTGCAGGTTTAGGTGCCTGGCCGGTTTCCGTAAAGTGAAAGTACCACCCAACACTTCACAGGAGACCGACCATGCATCCCTCTGTTCGACAAATCATCGCGATTTACTGCCTGTGCGACGATTTTCTTTCGGCCCGTGGCTACAAAGATGCCCGGCAAGCTAAACTGACCACGGCCCAGGTCATGACCGTGGCTTTAGTGGCCGCCGCCCTGTTTAACGGCAACCAGGAGAAAAGTCGCGTGTTCCTACGGGACCACGGCTACATCCGGCCCATGCTCTCCAAAGGCTGCTTGAACCGCCGTCTGCATGAAGTCCCGGAAGCGCTCTGGCAATCCCTGTTCGCGGTTGTGGCCGACGTTCACAAGCAAGGCAACGAAAGCCAGTGGTACGCGGTGGACAGCATGCCCGCCAGCGTCTGCGATAATTTTCGCATCTGCCGCAGCCGCTTGTACCCGCAAAAGCAGCACGGCAAAGCGTTTCGAGGCTACATCGCCTGCAAGAAACGCTTCTTCTACGGCCTGCGGGTGCATCTGGTGACGACCACGGGCGGCCTGCCCGTCGAGGTCATGCTCGCACCGGGCAGCGAGGCAGACATTGCGGCGTTCCGGCGACTGCCGCTGGACCTGCCGCCAAAGGCCCGCATCTTCGCGGACGCAGGCTATCTGGACCAGCATGAAGAAGCGCTGCTTAAGGACGCCGATTTGCATTTAGTGGCCCAGCGGCGCAAAAACAGCAAAGAACCGCTGGCTCCGTGGGTGAGCTACCTTTGGCTCCGTGGGTGAGCTACCTTGCCCGCAAAGAGCGCAAGCGCATCGAGACGGTGTTCAGCCAGATCGCGGCAGCGTTCGGACGGACCCTTCATGCGGTCACGGCCCGAGGCTTCGAGCTAAAAGTCTTTCTGACCGTGCTGGCTTACAGTATGCTCGCAACAGCATAGAAACGCAACTTAGGTTAACCTTACATTTTTCAGGTGACAAGCATCATATATGACGCGAACATCGAGCAAGTCGTCTCCTGGCAGGCTTAAATAGGTAAAGGGCCTGTCGGCTAGGGGAAGACCGTTGATCGGTTCTGAAACTTCTTGTTTCCATTGCTGCTCTCGAATCCATTGCTTCCTTGGACGATGCCACGGTTTGAATTCTTTTGGTGGAAGCTGCTCATATTGGATGTTCTTTGGTATTACGTTGGCAGTTAGATCATCTTGTGTTGTGTCATCTTGCGGCAATTTTACGCCTCTTGCTCCAGAATTGTTGTGAGGTCGTCAAAGAGCGCCTCAATTTCTTCGTTGGTCAGCACTTCTAGCAAGCGATAGCTGTCAAGAAGGCGCATAATGTATTTCCTTTGTTCATCGAAGATTTTTGATTTGCGCCTGACGTTAGATCCTTGCCTTTTTCCGTCAAGCCCTTCACCTTCCCGATCCAGTACTAGCACACAAACATTATCAGCAACAAAGAGATCTGCCGTATCTTCGCTGTGCTCTGCAAAGTCTAGTCGGACACCACCACTATACTTGCTAGAAGCCCGCTCTACAAGTTGCCGTCCAATTTGTTCCACAGCAATGAGCGATATTTCCTCTCGCTGAACAGCATTCTTATCTCGATAAGTCTTAGCAATCTCCTTCTGCCTATTAATCAACTGCCGGAGGGCAGAATGAACCCATTTGACTATGACCTGATAATGTGGGTGTGCCTCATTGAAAGACTCGCGATCAATATTGAGCGCTGACTCTAACCCACGTTGAACAAAAACCTCCGCAGTTATTTGTTTCAATCGGGTGTTCTCAGCAACCTGGTATTTCATAAAAATTGGATCAAAAGATGTTCCACTAGAATCATAGATGCGGACTAGTAGGCTAACCTGGTAGAATAGTTGGGTAGAGCTTTTTCAATTTCACGCGGGCGTCGTCGGTCGTGAACCGCCAATCAATCTTAACGGCACTCACGTTGCGCCTTGCTTGCCAAGCCGCGGCCTGCTTTTGCAGGTTTTCTTTGTCGTTCATGCGCTCAGACAAGCACTGCCGCGCCAGCACGGACAACTCGATTTCGGCCATGTTCAGCCACGAGCCGTGCTTGGGCGTGTAGTGTACTTCCAGTTTGTCCGCCAACCGCTTGGCTTCCGCAGGCACAAAAGCACGGTACAAACTCGCGGGTGTGTGCGTGTTCAGATTGTCCATGACCAAAACGATCTTTTCCGCGTCAGGGTGGAGCACATCCACCAGATGCAGGATCACGCGGGCAAAGTCCAGACAAGTGCGCTGGTCGGTTACATGAACGTGGCGCTTGCCAGCCAACGGCTCGTAAACCATGAACAAACTGGCGGTTCCGTTTCGCACATATTCGCAGTCCTGGCGGGCAGGCTGTCCTACCGCTACGGGAAGCGCAGGCCGCGCATCAGACAAAAGCTGCTTGCTGGCTTCGTCCAGGCAGACCAGCGGACGCTTCTCATCGAGCGGCCTGTGGTACACGTCCAGCACGTCCTCCATGCGGAAGACAAACTCGGCGTTTTGCTTGGGCGGGATGCACCAGCATTTCTTCAGCCACGGCTTGAGTTCATTTTTTTTAGCGTCTGACGCACTGTTTCTTTGCCGATGGCGTCTACGATCTGCTGCTCAATCAGCGCGTCTTTCAACAGGCGCAGGCTCCAGCGTTTGTGGCCTTCAGGCGGCGTACTACAGGTCGTTGCGACTAAAAAAGCCTCGGCCTCTCCGTCCAAGATGCGGGGCTTGCGCGTTTCCTGCTCTTTGTGAGCCAGACTTTGGTGCAAGCCGCGCTCGGTGAAGCGCTGACGAGTGCGGTTGACGGTGAGCGGCGCGACCTTAACTTGCTGGGCGATGTCGGCATCTTTGTCCGCCCCGCCTTCTTTGGCTTCATCGGCGAGCAGCAGGATACGGGCACGTTTGCGTTCACGTTCAGAGTGGCGCTGGGACTTGCTCAGGCGCAGAAGGTCGTCACGCTCGGCTTCGGTGAGAGAAACATGATATTTTTTCGCGGACATCGGATAAGCCTCCTCAGACTTATCCATTCTACCAGGTTAGCCTACTAGTATTCCTTGGTTGTCAATCGGCACAACCTTGTGTGTCCACATCAAGTAAGCTTCAAACTCAAGTGAGCCTCCACTTTGCTCATGCGGAAACTCTGCGAAATCAGTTTTATATTTACCCGCAAAAAGCAGAGGGAACGGCAAAGCCTGAGAAGTTTTGGGCATTCTTAAATATGGCTGAGGTCTAGCGAGTGCTACACCATCAACAAATACTTCAAACTCGTCCGTTGAACCTCTGATTGGTGCAACTAATTCAAGCTTTGAGCGAAGTGTCTCAGTGGCTTCTAAAGCAACCTGGGTGACTTGACCTCTTACCAAGTTTGATATTTGGTAAACTTCAATATTGTCTTCGCCAACGGTATCAAAAGGGTGTTTGTCAACATAATCGAGTGGAACTGCTAAGCTTAATGTCCAAAGCATATGCAAATAGGTATCAAAAATTTGGTCTAATCGCCTGTTCACATTTGACGGCTCTAAAACGGCATTAACAAGCTTCCTGAAGCGCGTTTTTGGTGTATCTTCGTCCATCCAAGGCAACTTAGCTAAATGACTAAGAGTTTCACCAGTCTTAGGGTCCACACGACCGACATGATATGCAGGTGGTTCGACGGGCTTAGTATTTTCGTCTCCGTCGCCAGCCACAAGCTCCCACATACCTCGGCTTCGCATCTCATCACGAATGCGCGGGATTAAGTTGTGTATAATAATCTCAGTACCGTGAGCCTCCATGTCAACGGCAGGAACAACCCTAATTTTGGCAGTTCCTGTTCTGAACACATCATTTTCCTGATCAACAATCGCAATTTGCTCGTCGGAAAAGGTGTGCAGGGTAACATCAGCGACGAGGCGGAAGTCATCACCTCGGCGCTTAGTTATGATTTGGAATTGTCGCGTCAGTTGGGCCACAGAGAACAGACCAATACCAATTTTACCTATGAGTTTGCGGCCACTTGGTGTAAGTGTTGGATCGGCTTCGTTTGTAACTCCAAGCGTCGCCCCGGCATAAGTTCGTTTGCTGCTACCACCAATTTGATGGATCACAGTTGCTAGGGCTTCAACACTCATACCATTGCCATTGTCTCGAACACGTATTTCAGAAAAACGCGGAGCATCAGTCTGAATGATAACGCGCGTAGCGTCTGCATCGTAGGCATTGGATACTAGCTCGCGGAGTGCGGAAGCCGGTTGGCGATAGATGCCATCAGAGATACGGGCGAGTACGCGCTCATCCGTCTCAAGCACCGCATCAACGACTTGGCCGTCGTGTAGATGTGAGCGGATGTCGTCAGCCAGTTCTTTGGTATTGGATTTCATCAGGTTAGTTACCTCCTGGCTGTAACAAGTTTCGTATAGATATTGCGAGCGCTTCCCCTAGTTGTGGCGGAACGGCATCTGAAACTTGACGAATTTGATCACTGAGGTTGCCAAGCAACCGATAAGAATGTGGAAGTCCCTGGATTCGCATGGCTTCGTAGACGCTAAGGCGCCTAGTCCCAGTAGGATGAATATGAATCTCGCGGTTCCCGTAGGCAACCGTCCAACTTGGCCGCTTCCACGATAAGACGCGAAAAGAGCGGCCCATATTTTGGCCCTCTTTGAGAAAGCCGTTGTGAAACTTGGGCGACTTGGGCTTCATCGTCCAGTGATTAGGATGATGAGGGAACTGCATACAGTCCAGCTTTCGGCTGAAAAATTGTGGCAAGGGTAAGTTGTCTATCACGCTGTCAATCGTTGTCCGTTTTGTGGTGGCAGCCGCAGGGAAATCAAAAGCAGTATCGGGATACTTTTCTTTGTTAAGTCCAACTATAAACACGCGCGGTCTATTTTGGGGCACTTGAAAATCTATCGCATCAAGCAAACCTTCAAACAGGTGAAAGCCAGCATCTTCAAACAGTTCTTTGAAGTCCGCAAAGTTTTGTTGATGCTTCTCGTAGGTAATCCCATGTACATTCTCGAAAACGAAAAAATCCAACTGATACCGATGATTTAGTTCTTTGAGAATAGTAGCGTAGCTTCGAGGGAGGGTGTGGCGTATATCTTCAATCTTGACATGGACGTTCCCCTTAGAAAAGCTTTGGCAAGGAGAGCCTCCAATAATACCACGCGGTGGCTCCGGCAGTTTTCGTGCTTCCAGAATTTCGAGAATGCGAGTTGCTGTATCGGGGGCAGAAAGATCAGCCTCCTGCGCTATTCCTTTGCCATGATTGAAATTGTAACTTGCAACTGCGGCGGGGTCAATATCAAGAGCTAAATCAACTTGGAAACCAGCTTGCATAAATCCGAGATCGAAGCTGCCGCAACCAGAGAAAAGACTAATTATTGGAATAGGCATCTAAAGAACCCTCATAATTGGGACCGCATAATCCAGATAATTTGAGTGAGGTGCGAACGCATGTTTTTGTAAACGTTAGAATGAGCGTACTTGACATAATAGCAGAATTAGACTCTGTTGTCAATCAAATTGTGGCATTATGCCTTAAAGGTCCGGCACGTTCTTCTTTAGCTCTTCTAGCCAGACGGTCGCTTCGGAGTCGCTCGGTGCTCGCCAGTCGCCGCGGGGGGAGAGGGAGCCGCCGGAGCCTACTTTGGGGCCGTTGGGCATGGCGGAGCGCTTGAACTGACTGGTTTGGAAGAAGCGGTACAGGAACAGGCCGAGCCATTTTTTGATGGTCGGCAGGTCGTAGGCGTTCTTTTTGTCGTCGGGGAACGGGTCGGGCCAGGTGCCCGTTGCCTTGTCGCCCCAAGCCTGCGAGGCTAAATAGGCGACTTTGGAGGGGCGGAAGCCGTAGCGGGTGGTGTAGTAAATGTGGAAGTCTTGCAGCTCGTAGGGGCCGATTTTGTCCTGGGTGCTCTGGAACGGCGACTGGTCGTTGTCCCCGGCGGCGTGGGGCACTAGCTCGGGCGAGATTTCGGTGTCTACGATGGCCTGGACAAGCGCAGAGGTTAAGGGGTCGAACTGATTTGTCGCGATGACCCAGCACAGGAGGTACTGGATGAGGGTCTTCGGCACCGAGGCGTTGACATTGTAGTGCGACATCTGGTCGCCGACCCCGTAAGTCGCCCACCCCAGGGCCATTTCGCTCAGGTCGCCGGTGCCGAGGACGAGGCCATTGTTGAAGTTAGCGAGCCTAAATAGGTGCGACGTCCGCTCACCGGCCTGGACATTCTCGAACGTAATGTCATAGACCGGCTCGCCGTTTACGAAGGGATGGCCGATGTCTTGGAGCATTTGTAGGCAGGACGGCTTGATGTCTATCTCATGAGATGAGATGCCGAGCGCTTCCATCAGGCCGAGCGCATTGGTGCGGGTGCCGCTGCTGGTGGCAAAGCCGGGCATGGTGTAGCCGAGGATGTTTTTTCGGGGCAGCCCAAGCCGGTCCATGGTCCGGGCGGCGACAATCAGGGCATGGGTCGAGTCGAGGCCGCCGGAGACGCCGATGATGACGTTTTTAATCCCCGTGCTGGCAAGGCGCTTCATCAGACCATGCACCTGGATATTGTAGGCTTCGTAGCAGCGCTCGTCGCGCTTGACGGGGTCGCTCGGGACATAGGGGAAGCGCTCCAGGGGGCGGAGAAGATAAGAACCCACCTCCCTGCTTCGCAGGGGTCCTCCCGGAACGGGAGGACGAGGAGATGCAAAATAGTCGGCGAAATCAGGGAGAGGAGACCCAGCATCAATGGCCTCAATCTCTTCACCTTCCCGTTTCGCCCGAAGGTTTTGCGGAGCAACGAGGGTCGGCGCTTGCGCCGGGGTGGGTTCCGGTACCTGAAACTCAAACTCCACCCGGCGCATCGCCCGGACTTTGCCCAAGTGATCCCCAATCGTATCGCTGAACGAGGTCAGCCGCATCCGCTCCTGGACCAGACGCTCCAAATCCAAATCAGCGGTGATAATCTGCTCGTCCGCTGCGAACCGCTCGGCCTCGGCCAGCTTTTCGTTGTTCTCGTAAATCAGCGCGTGACCGTCCCAGGCCAAATCTGTCGTAGACTCGCCCGGCCCTGCCGCCGAGTACAGATACGCGGCCACGCAGCGGCCCGACTGGGTGGCGCATAGCTCGCGCCGGTACTCAGCCTTGCTGATAGTGATATTGCTGGCGGACAGATTGGCAAGCACGGTTGCACCTGCAAGCGCTCCGTAAGTGCTCGGCGGGATGGGGGTCCAGACATCCTCGCAAATCTCGGTGTGCAGGACAAAGTTCGGGACATTGGATGCCGTGTAGATCAAATCGCTGCCGAATGGGACACGCTGGCCCAGCACCGTCACCTCGGTGCTGACTGCGTCGCGCCCTGACGTGAACTGCCGCTTTTCGTAGAACTCGCGGTAGTTTGGCAGATAGCTTTTAGGCGTCAGCCCCAGCACCCGTCCCCGATACACTGCCGCCGCGCAGTTGAAAAGCTGCCCCCCAAAACGCAGTGGGACGCCGACTAGCAGCAGCGGGGTCAAGTCGCGGCTTGTCTCTACGACCTGCCCGAGTGCTTCCAAAGACGCTTCCAAAAGGGCGTCTTGATGAAACAAGTCTTCGTTGGAGTAAGCAGAGAGGCCAAGCTCCGGGAACAGCGCCACCGCCGCGCCCATCTCCGACGCCTTTTGGGCCAGCCCCAGCGTCTGCTGCACGTTATAGGCAGGGTCGGCGACGCGCAGAAACGGCACGCAGACGCAGGCCCGGATAAAGCCGTGGGTGTAGGGCGAATTGAACGGTTTCATAAGGGGATTATTGCCGATAGGCGCGGGGAAGTCAAGTGTAAGGGGCGTGGGACTAGAGTCCTACGCTGTGGGGCGAGGACGCCTACCGTCCACCTGCGTGGACGAGGAATAGGACTGCGGGCATATTCGGCTCCTTGTCCGCGCTTTGTTCCTTGTCCGCGCTTTGTTCCTTGTCCGCGAAGGCGGACATTAGGCGTCCTCGCCCCACAGCGTAGGACTTTAGTCCCACGCCCCTTCTCTGACTAACTCCCGAACGCCGCGCCGACTATCGCCTGGGCTTCTTCCTGAATGCGCTTCAAGTGAGCGGCATCCACGAAGCTCTCGGCGTAGATTTTGTAGACCGGCTCGGTGCCGGAAGGCCGGGCAGCGAACCAGCCGTTTTGGGTGGTGACTTTCAGGCCACCGATGGGGGCGTTGTTGCCGGGGGCGCGGGTCAGCTTCGCGGTGACGGGGTCGCCGGCCAATTCCCCCGCCGTGACTTGCTCGGGGGATAGGTTGGACAGCGTTTTCTGCTGAACGGCGCTTGCGGGCGCGTCCATGCGCTCGTACAGCGGACTGCCGAACTTCGCTTCCAAATCTTTGTAGTGTTGTCCAGGGTCGCGGCCCGTCTTGGCGGTAATCTCCGCGGCCAGCAGGTTCAAAATAATGCCGTCTTTGTCGGTGGTCCAGGCTGTGCCGTCCTGGCGCAAAAACGATGCCCCGGCGCTTTCCTCGCCGCCGAAGCCGTAAGTGCCGGACAGCAGGCCGTCCACGAACCATTTGAAGCCGACGGGGACTTCGGCAAGGGTCCGGCCCAAAGAGGCCGTGACGCGGTCAATCATCGCGCTCGATACCAATGTCTTGCCGACAGCAGCGCTCGGGTTCCAGCCAGGCCGGTTCTGGAAGAGGTAGTTGATCGCGACGGCCAAATAGTGGTTCGGGTTCATTAAGCCAGCACTGGGCGTGACAATGCCATGCCGGTCGGCGTCGGGGTCGTTGCCGAACGCGATGTCATACTTATCTTTCAGGCTAATCAGCGAGGCCATTGCACACAGCGAGGAGCAGTCCATGCGAATCTTGCCGTCCTTGTCCACGCACATAAAGCCGAATGTTGGGTCCACGTAAGGCGTCACGATGTCAATGTCCAAATTGTAGACTTCGGCAATCGGCTGCCAGTAAGCAAGCGACGCCCCGCCCATTGGGTCCGCACCGATTTTCAGTTTGGCGTCAGCAATGGCCTGCATGTCAATAATCTCACCAAGCGCCGCGACATAGGGCGCCGCGAAGTCATAAGCCTGCGTCGTGTCGGCAGCGAGGGCTTTTTCATAGGACACACGCTGAACCCCCTTCAGGCCGTCCCTGAGAAGCGCGTTGGCTCGGTCCTGAATGCGCTTAGTCAGGCTGGTATCGGCGGGACCGCCAGTGGGGGGGTTGTACTTGAAGCCGCCGTCACCGGGCGGATTATGCGACGGCGTGATCACAACGCCGTCGGCTCGTCCCGACGCTTCGGCGCGGTTGTGCGCCAGGATCGCAAACGACACCGCCGGGGTCGGGGCGTCTCCCCCACCCGCCTGAGAGCGCACCTCGACACCGTTCGCAGCGAAGACTTCCAGCGCGGTTCGGTGAGCAGGCTCGGACAGCGCATGCGTGTCCTTGCCGAGAAACAGCGGCCCGGTCGTGCCTTCAACCCGCCGCACTTCGGCAATGGCCTGACAGATCGCCAGAACGTGGTTTTCATTGAATGTGTTTTTCAGCGACGATCCCCGGTGCCCGGACGTGCCGAACGAGACACTTTCCGCCGGGTCGTTGGGGTTCGGGGCCTGCGTATAGTAGGCGGAGACGAGCGCGGGGACGTCAATCAGCAGCGAGCGCGGGGCCGGTTTCCCGGCGAGTTCGGACGGGGCCATACTTTAGGTTCCTTTTTCCCTTAGTTCCTTGTTTTTGACCGAGATTCCTGCGTTTTCGTGTTATAATCACACTAGTTGGTATTATAAAAAGATAATGTTAAATGACATTCTCAAGCGCAACAATGTAACAATACTTGGACAAGGGCCGAAAACCCTGCTTTTCGCGCACGGCTTCGGCTGCGACCAAAATATGTGGCGATTTGTCATCCCGGCCTTTGCCGATGACTACCGCTTGGTTTTGTTTGATTACGTTGGGGCCGGCAAATCTGATCGAGCCGCGTACAGCGCCGACCGCTACAGCAGTCTGCACGGCTACGCGCAGGATGTGCTGGACATCTGCGCGGCATTGGAGCTGACCGAGGCCGTTTTTGTCGGCCACTCGGTCAGCGGCATGATCGGTCTGCTGGCATCGCTGCAAGAACCGTCGCATTTCAGTGATTTAGTCATGGTTTCCCCCTCGCCCTGCTATCTTAACGATCCGCCCGATTACTTTGGCGGCTTTGAGCGGTCGGAGGTGGAAGGGCTGCTGGATTTAATGGACAAAAACGATCTCGGCTGGGCAAGCTTTCTCGCGCCGGCCATGATCCAGGACCCGGAGCAGCCAGGACTCACCGCCGAGATGGAGCAAAGCTTCTGTGCGAATGACCCGAAGATCATGCGGCGCTTTGCCGAGGCCACGTTTTTTTCCGATAACCGCACCGACCTGGCATCGGCAACCCTTCCTTCGCTGATCCTGCAATGCACCGACGATGCCATTGTACCGCTGTCGGTCAGCGATTTCCTGCATCGTCACCTTCCCGGCAGTGTCCTGACGATGATCGAAGCAACGGGACACTGCCCACACATGAGCCACCCCCACGCGACAGTCCAGGCAATCAAAGATTATCTTTCCTCAGCGCTTTCGCAGTAAGTCATGGATAATTTTTTTGACAGCGCTCCCGGCAGTTTCATCTCCTTAAATGGCAGCGGCACGATCCTTGCGGCGAACGAAAATTTGTGTGCGCTTCTCGGGTACGGTCCAAGCATGCTGGACGGGCGACCGTTCAGCACAATCCTCGCGGCCGGCGGCTGGGTCTTTTACCAAACCCATCTTGCCCCGCAGCTTATGCTTCACGGCAATGCCGAAGAAATCTATCTTTCCCTGCGCTCGCAGACAGGCGAGTCCATTCCGATGCTCCTCAATGCCGCGCAGCGCAGCACTGAGGCCGGTCCCGTGACGGACTGCGTACTGCTGCCGATCCGTCAGCGGATGCACTTTGAGTCGGAGCTGGTGCAAGCACGTAAGATAGCCGAAGAGGCGACCGTAGAGGCCGCAAGAGCCAGCGAGCGGGAAAGCCTGATTGCCGGGCAGCTTCAAGAGGCGCTTCAGCCGGCGCTGCCTTTGTCTGTGCCGGGCCTGGCTCTGGCGCGGTTTTTCGAGCCGGCCTTGCAGCTGAGTGAGGGCGTCGGCGGCGACTTTTACGATGGTTTTGCGCTGGGAGGCGGGCGCACCGCGCTGGTAGTCGGCGACTTAGTCGGCAAAGGGCTGGCGGCAGCCTCACAGGTCGCTACCGTGCGGAATATGCTGCGGGCCTTTCTTTATACGGAAGCATCCCCTTCGGCAGCGGTCACGCGCCTCAATACCGTCTTGGTGACCTGGGAACTCCTGACCGGGTTCTCCACGCTGTTTGTCGGTATTTATGACAGTGCCGCCCGGCGTCTGACTTATGTAAACTGCGGCCAGGAGCCGGCCTTGATCCGGCGCACCGCGACTGATACCGCCGTATCTATGGAGGAACTGGGGGCGACTGGCCCGGTTTTGGGTGCCTTTGCCAATGCGAGCTTTGCGGAGGCGACTGCTATGCTTACTTCCGGCGATGCGCTGGCGATCTTCACGGACGGCCTGACAGAAGTAGGCGAAACACGCCGAGCAATGCTGGGCATTGAAGGCGTCACCGCACTTTTCCGCGCCCCGATCTCCGGTCTGGGGCCGCAGAGCGGGGCGGAAGCCGCGGAGAGTTTGACCCTGAGCCTGATTGCCGGCGTTGACGCCGCCGCCAAGACCGGTATCCGCGACGATGTCTGCTTATTGGTCGCTGTTGCAGATTAAGCCTAAGCAGAACAAGTCCAGAACAGGTGCCGAAGCAAAACAATCAGGCCGCCGAGGACGATGCGGCCGCCGCCAGCAGCGCAGCCAAAAACAGCACACCGAGCACGGCAAGGAGACTCATAGCTGCCGCCTCTCACTATTTGCCGGGTACACTACTGTCATGCTCCTGCGCCCAATGACGACCGCTGACGCTCCGGCTGTTGCCGCCCTCTCCGCGCAGCTTGGCTACCCTATCTCGCCCGAAACGGTGGCCGAGCGGCTTGCACTGATTTCGCGCAGTCCTGAGCACGGCTTCTTTGTCGCCGGCAGTGCCGGCGGCGGTGTGGCCGGCTGGGTGCATGTCTACGGTGTTCACCTGCTTGAGTCTCCGGTCCCATTTGTTGAGATCGGCGGCTTAGTCGTGGACGAAGCAGTGCGGCGCCAGGGCGTCGGACGCGCCCTCATGGCCGAAGCCGAAGCGTGGGCCAATACGCACGGCTACGCCGAAGTGCGACTGCGCTCCGGGCTGCACCGCACGGACGCGCACGAGTTTTACCAGCGCATCGGCTACGAACACGCCAAGACCAGCAAGCTGTTCCGCAAGGTTCTCTGACCTCACAGGCCCAAATCGCTCAGGCTCGGGTGGTCGTCGGGGCGCCGTCCGAGCGGCCAGTGGAACTTGCGGCCCGACTCGGCAATCGGCAGGTCGTTAATGCTGGCATGACGGACCGCCATGAGGCCATTGGCGTCGAACTCCCAGTTCTCGTTGCCGTAGGACCGAAACCACTGCCCGTCGGCGTCGCGCCATTCGTAGGCGAAGCGGACGGCGATGCGAGCGCCGCCGAAGGCCCACAGCTCTTTGATCAAGCGATAGTCCAGTTCTTTGGCCCACTTGCGGGTCAGAAACTCGGCAATCTGCGCCCTTCCTACCGGAAACTCCGCCCGGTTACGCCAGCGGCTGCCTGCGGTGTAAGCCAGCGCGACTTTGTCAGGATTGCGGCTGTTCCAGCCGTCTTCGGCGGCACGGACTTTCAGCCGTGCCGTTTCCTCGGTAAACGGCGGCAGGGGCGGGCGAGTTTCGGTTTCCATAAAAATTTTCCTTTATGTAAGGCAGGCGATCAGATGCGTATCCAGATGGTACCTCATAATCCAAATTGGCGGCAGGAGTTTGAGCGCGAGGCCGCGCAAATTACCGGAACACTTGGGAGCGATATCGCTGTGATTATGCACCACATGGGCAGCACGGCGATCCCCGGTATCTACGCAAAGCCCGTGCTGGATTTGCTGCTTGTCGTTCGAAGCGTTGACGCGCTCGACGAGAAGCAGTCTGAGATGGAGGCCCTGGGCTACGAGGCACGCGGCGAGTACGGCATTCCTGGACGCCGCTTTTATCGCCGGGATAACTCAGAAGGCGATAGGACGCATCAAATCCATGCGTTCGAAGCCGGCTCCCCGCAGATTGCCCGGCATTTAGCGTTCCGCGACTACATGATTGCCCGTCCTGACACGGCGCAGGAATACAGCATCTTGAAGCGGCGACTGGCGGCAGAGCACCCCAATGATATTGAAGCCTACATGGATGGTAAAGACGCTTTCATTCAGGAGATAGACCGGCGGACGGCGCTTCTGTCTGCCGGTTAAGCCACTCGTCGCGCAGCAGGGCATAGCTGTAGCCATCCCGCCACTCGCCGCGCAGACGACGGCTTTGCAGGAAATGGCCCTCGCGCCGCATTCCGAGCCGCTCCATCAGTCGCCAGGACGCCGTGTTTTGCGTGTCGCACCCGGATGTCAGCCGGTGCAGGCGGCGCGTCTCGAACGCGTAGCGCAGCAGGGCTTGGGCCGCTTCGGTTGCATACCCTCTTCCGCAGAAATCCGGGTGGAACATCCAGCCAATCGCACCCTCGCTTTTCGGCTCCGGCTCGAAGAAAATCCCGACTTCGCCGATGACTCTGGCATCGCCGTTATGCTGCACGGCAAACGAGAGCCAACCGCCAGCCGGCCCGCAAGCCGGATGTTCCGGGTCGGCCTGTTTGGCAAGATAATCTACTGCCCGCTCCTCGGTCATCGGCTCCACCGGCTCATATTGCAGCGTCTCCGGGCGGGTCTGATAGGCCATCAGGTTCGCCAAATCCGCCGCGGAAAAACGCCGGATAACCAATCGCCCGGTGTGCATTACTTCTATCATACCACCGCCCCTTGCACCAAGCCACGACATCCACGCAGGCCAAGCCTCAGTCGGTGGAGCCTATTTGCGCTACCACATTTCCCCGGTTTGCCTTCCATTAATATCTGTGAGGTCATACTCGTAGACCAGGTCTTGTAGCTTAAGCACTGTTCCAGTCTTCTGAAGGATGCTGGGGTCAGACGCAGACAAGGTACAATACGTTTTAAGGAGAACGTCATCGTGATTGACTTAGAAACAGTCCCACGCTCTTACGCAGACGCCGTTGCGCTTCTGGCAAGGTGGCATCGGGACCGTGCAGACAGCAGCTTTGCTGCCTATTCATTCTCTGACCCAGAGGGCATGATGGTGAGGTTGGTTGAAGTCAGCAGCCAGTTTCCGACGGCAAATGCGGTGCGGCCTGTTCAGTTTGGACGCTCTGCGGATTTCCCATTTCCAAGCAGTGTCGCTTTGCTTTCCGCGCAGGATTGGGCCAACGTCCTCAGCGGCCTTCTGCCGCTGCCGGCAGGATGGACACTTGAAGGTGTTCATCAAGTGCGGTTCGATGACCAAGAGTGAAGCATTTCTAGCGCAAGCCAAGAGCGATTTTCAAGTCTTTGAGCTGCTTCTCCAGCAAAACCGAGAGCGTGTTCCTGCGTGTCATCCGGGTCACTACCTCCAAATGTCAATGGAAAAGCTGGCGAAGGCCGCCTTGCAGCGAGCCGGCGATGACCCCAGCTACACCCATGAAGCGTTTTCATCGCTACGCCAGCACCTAAAACGGCGCGACATAGCCCGCACGTTGGGCTACCCAAACTTTTCAACGTTCCGCGATTTCCTTGACCGCAACGCCGGGTTGTTTCACCGAATTGAGGCTCTGCATCCTGATGTTCCGAAAAATACCGGCGGCCCCAAGGTGACTACTTGGGGCGAGGTGGAGCCGCGCCCCGTGAAGCAAATAAAAGCAGCATCACGGGGCGCGGTCTAGAGAAATTACCGCCTGGCAGATTACTCTTCTCCCTTGTTCGTGACGACGATCTTCCCAAGTTGTTCGTTCGACTCCATGTAGCGATGCGCCTCTACAATGGCTTCCAGCGGGAAAGTCTTAGCGATGACTGGTTTGAGTCGCCCGGCTGCGAGTGCATCACAGACGAACCGCAATCCCCGCTCATAAGCCCCCTCATTTCTGGGAATGCCTAGTGCCGAGTTGCCTATGTATGTGTAGATTATGTGGGTTCGCAGTGTCAGGTTGCGGGCGAACGCCGTCCCCAGCGGGTAGGGCGTCGGGGCGCTGTTGAGTGCCCCGTACAACAGGATTTGACCCCCCCAGGCGACGGACTCCGCCAGCGCCGGAAGCGTGTCCCCAGCCACCGCATCATAGATGAAGTCGGCCCCCTTGCCGCCGGTGATCTCTATTACACGCGCAGCTAGTAGGCTAACCTGGTAGAATAGTTGGGTAGAGCTTTTTCAACTTGATGCGGGCGTCGTCGGTCGTGAACCGCCAATCAATCTTAACGGCACTCACGTTGCGCCTTGCTTGCCAAGCCGCGGCCTGCTTTTGCAGGTTTTCTTTGTCGTTCATGCGCTCAGACAAGCACTGCCGCGCCAGCACGGACAACTCGATTTCGGCCATGTTCAGCCACGAGCCGTGCTTGGGCGTGTAGTGTACTTCCAGTTTGTCCGCCAACCGCTTGGCTTCCGCAGGCACAAAAGCACGGTACAAACTCGCGGGTGTGTGCGTGTTCAGATTGTCCATGACCAAAACGATCTTTTCCGCGTCAGGGTGGAGCACATCCACCAGATGCAGGATCACGCGGGCAAAGTCCAGACAAGTGCGCTGGTCGGTTACATGAACGTGGCGCTTGCCAGCCAACGGCTCGTAAACCATGAACAAACTGGCGGTTCCGTTTCGCACATATTCGCAGTCCTGGCGGGCAGGCTGTCCTACCGCTACGGGAAGCGCAGGCCGCGCATCAGACAAAAGCTGCTTGCTGGCTTCGTCCAGGCAGACCAGCGGACGCTTCTCATCGAGCGGCCTGTGGTACACGTCCAGCACGTCCTCCATGCGGAAGACAAACTCGGCGTTTTGCTTGGGCGGGATGCACCAGCATTTCTTCAGCCACGGCTTGAGTTCATTTTTTTTAGCGTCTGACGCACTGTTTCTTTGCCGATGGCGTCTACGATCTGCTGCTCAATCAGCGCGTCTTTCAACAGGCGCAGGCTCCAGCGTTTGTGGCCTTCAGGCGGCGTACTACAGGTCGTTGCGACTAAAAAAGCCTCGGCCTCTCCGTCCAAGATGCGGGGCTTGCGCGTTTCCTGCTCTTTGTGAGCCAGACTTTGGTGCAAGCCGCGCTCGGTGAAGCGCTGACGAGTGCGGTTGACGGTGAGCGGCGCGACCTTAACTTGCTGGGCGATGTCGGCATCTTTGTCCGCCCCGCCTTCTTTGGCTTCATCGGCGAGCAGCAGGATACGGGCACGTTTGCGTTCACGTTCAGAGTGGCGCTGGGACTTGCTCAGGCGCAGAAGGTCGTCACGCTCGGCTTCGGTGAGAGAAACATGATATTTTTTCGCGGACATCGGATAAGCCTCCTCAGACTTATCCATTCTACCAGGTTAGCCTACTAGGCTTTCTTCCTGCGTGACAATCACATGGTCGGCTCCGGCGTTTAGAAGGGCCTGTTTTTTTGCCTGCGTCCGGGTCGTGGCTATCGCCGTTGCCCCCAGAAGGTGAGTGAACTCAATGGCGGCGACCCCGGTGCTGCTCGATGCCGCCGTGATGAGGACGTGTTGACCCGCCTGCACGTTGGCAACATCCACGAACGCAAAGTAGGCGGTGAGGTACTGCACGAATGCCGCCGCCGCATCTACCGGGGAAAGATTTTCCGGGTATCGGATAAGGCTGGATGCGGGGACAATCGCGGTCTCGCCATAGGTGCCGTACTTTCCCATGCTGTGACTAGGGGGAACGGCTACGCGGTCTCCCAGATGAAAGTCGCTGACACCTGCCCCGACCGCCTCTACCACTCCCGCCGCCTCGCCGCCGAGGCGCGAGGGCAATTCGGGTTGTTCCATACCATGCCCGCTGCGGAACATCACATCAGCGCGGTTCAGGCCGAATGCTTCCACAGCCAGCCGAACCTCTCCGGTTTCTGGTTCAACGAGTGGAGCCTCTTCCACACGCAGCACTTCCGGCCCGCCCGTTTCATAAAACCGTATGATTTTGCTCATTATATTGTTGCCTCTTCCTCTGTTTGGATTGCTTGCTCCATTGCTGGAACGGATTTGTTGTCGGGTCATAGAATGCTTGTGACGTTTACACCCTCCTGCGCCAGCAGGCTGGCTATGCCTTCGCCGATACCCCCGCTGCTGCCTGTGACCAGTTCCGTTTTGCCTGTGAGTTTCGAGTCCATTCGTTCCTCCTGTTGAGTTCTGCACCGTTCAGTGCGTAATCGCCGCAAACGAAAATGGCCGGTGAGGGCCACTCTTTATTGCGTGATTTCCTAGTCCAGAAGCCTTGACGTCATTTCCACGGCGTCTTTGATGAAGGACACTTCCGGGTTTGTCCGCAGCGCCACTTGGAGGCCAATCAGAGTGTTTGTCAAGAACCGAGCCGCCGCCCGGCTGTCAGCCAGGCTTGGCATCTCTCCTTGCCGCTTGCCGCGCTCAATCGTCTCAAAAAGCATTTGTTCTACGAGGCGATTATGCTCTTTCAGACGTTTGGCGACTTCCGCATCATGGGGCGCAAGTTCCACCATCTCATTGACGCAGAAACATCCCTTCTGGGCGTTACCGGCGCAGGCGGAGGTAATATGGTGACGCAGTACGCCTTCAATGGCCCCACGGGGAGAGGCTTCTCCTTGCAGCGCGGCACTCAGATCACGGATTGCCTGATTTCGATATTGATCCAGAGCAGCGAGGAACAGTTGCTTTTTGTCGCCAAAGGTTCCATACAGACTTGTACGCTGAATGCCCATCCGCTCTGTCAGTTGTGTCAGGGAAGAGGCTTGGTAGCCCTGTTCCCAGAACAGTTCTTGCGCGGCCTTTAAAGCCTTTGCTTCATTAAACTCTTTCGGTCTAGCCATGTTCTGTTTTGCACCGCCCGGAACATTATGACCATTCTGTACCGAAATGTCAATAACTTTTGGCATAGACGTGGCATTAAAAATGCTCTTCTACGCGACCTATGTGTTGCTTCGCGGGGCTATGAAGCCAACGAAATCAGTGGCGTTGATTGGGTCTTACGTTGTGTCGTCCTGGCCGTGGGCGCACCACGCCTGCACAGGGCAGCGGGAGCAGATGGGAACAGACGGAAGGCAGATCGCCCGACCATGTTGCAGGAACAGGCGGTTGGAGCCGGCCCAGAGGTCTTCGGGCATGATCTTCTCCAACGCTTTTTCGGTCGCGTCCGGCGTCTTGGTCGTCACCCAGCCGAGACGGTTTGTGATGCGGTGCATATGCGTATCAACGCAGAGAGCGGCTTTGCTGAAGGCGTAAATGAGCACACAGTTAGCAGTCTTGCGCCCGACGCCGGGCAGGGTCAAAAGCGCGTCTATGCTGTCGGGGACTTGCCCGCCGTGTTTCTCGACGAGAATGGCGGCCAAGGCGATCAGGCGCGGGGCTTTTTCTTCACGGTACTCGCTGCCGTCGAGCAGATCGTACAGCGCAGGCTCATCAGCGGAGGCCAGCGCAACGGCATCCGGGTAGCGGGCAAAGACCCGCGCCGAGACAACCGTGGTCTGCTCTTCGCGGGTGCGCTGCGAGATGACAGTGGCGACAAGCACCTGGAACGGGTCGCCCAGCTCAATCGCGCCGCGTCCGTGATACGTCGCCGCCAGCGTGTCCATGACGGCGCGGATGTCGGCGGTGGGGACCGGCGGGTTAGGTGGCACTCCAATCCTCCAAAGCGAGGCCGGGCACCTGGCTGAAGTCTTTAATGTTGCGCGTTACCAAAACAGCCTGACAGGCGAGGGCCGTCGCCGCAATTTTGAGGTCCATCGTGCCGACGCGTAGCCGCCGCAGCCACAGACTTTGGAACTGGGCCACCGCTTCGTCATCGAACGGCACCACTGGGGTTAGGCAATAATACTCGCGCATTTGGTCAAGGCGCGTGTAAGCATCACGCTGGCGGTCAACGCTTCGGATTTGGGCGATCCCCGCCATCCAGCCGCGCACCTGTTCTTCGTAGCTGATGAGAGTAACGGCGACGCTGTCCGGCGGCAGCGCGGCAATGCGGGCAAGAATTCTTGTGCTTTCCGGCCCGGCACGGTCTATCAAGGAAACATGGTTAGTGTCCATCAGGTAAGGATACATAAACACCTGCTTTTTCCAATGCCTCAATCTCTTCGGCGGCCGTCGGCTGGGAGCGCCGGTACTCTTCGCCGAGACGCATTGCTTCGTCGTACATCTCGTCGTTCTGGAACGCACCATGACGTAGCTGCCACCAGGGCAAAGCCTTCGGTTTTTTGTTGGTTAATTGTGCGATTTGCGCTTCCAGTGCGCTGACGCGCTCTTCCAAGGTTGTTTCCATTGTTCGGTGCCTTCTCTCAGCGAATGTGTGCTTGGATGTAGGCAAGCAGATCGGCGATAGCGACGCGCTCCTGCTGCATGGTGTCCCGGTGCCGGACTGTGACCGTGTCAATCAGGTCGGTGCCGCCGTCGCGGGACTGGCCGAGCGTGTCGTAGTCTACGGTGACGCACAGCGGGGTGCCGGCTTCGTCCTGACGGCGGTACAGCTTGCCGATCCCGGCGGTGTCGTCGTAAACCGAGCGCACATCACCCGACGCCTGGATCATTCGCTTGATTTCTTTGCTTTTGGCGACAATCTCCGGCTTGTTCTTGGCAAGCGGCAGCACGGCGACTTTGATGGGGGCGAGCGCGGGCGGCAGGCGCAGGACAATCCGCACCTCGCCGTTTTCCAGCGTTTCCTCGTCGTAGGCTTCGCACAGCGCGGCCAGGACGCCCCGGTCCACGCCGGCGGCAGGCTCGACGACGAACGGGACGACATGCCGATTATTCGGCTGGTCGAAGTAGGTCAGCTTCTCGGTAGAGTGTTCGTTCTTCATCGCTTTTTCAGCGGTGTTCGGAGACAGGCCGAGCGACGCCTGCTCTTTGGAGTGCGACCCCAAATCCCAGTCGGTACGGTTGGCAATCCCTTCCAGCTCGTCAAAGCCGAGTGTCGGGTACTTGTACAGAATATCTACCGTGCGCTTGGAATAGTGCGCGAGCTTGGTATGCTCAAACAGCGCCAGGTTCTCGCGCTTCAGGCCGACTTTTTCTACCCACCAATTAAGGTGGTCCTGAATCCACGCTTCATGGACGGCCTCGTCCTCGCCGGGCAGGACAAAATACTCAATCTCCATTTGTTCCAGCTCGCGCACCCGAAAGAGGAAGTTCCGGGGCGTGATCTCGTTGCGAAACGACTTGCCCTGCTGGGCGATCCCAAACGGCAGCTTGCGGTTCGTCGAAGTCAAGACGTTCTTGAAGTTGACGAACATTCCCTGGGCTGTCTCCGGGCGTAAATAGGCAAACGATTCGCTGTCGGCGACCGGCCCGACTTGCGTCTTAAACATTAAGTTGAACGCTCGCGGCTCGGTCCAGTCTCCGGGTTTCCCGTCTTCGGGGTCAATCACCTTCGCGGCTTTCAGCGCCGCCTCAGCCCGCGCCGGCTCTTCCAGCAATGCCAGCGCCAGCGCCTCATAGTCCTCGCTGCCTTCGGCGACCGCGAACTGCTCCGCCAGCGCTTGACGCACTTGCGGCGTCTGGTCCCGCAAGAGGTGGTCAAAGCGGTAGCGCTTCTTGGTCGTCCGGTTGTCAATTAGCGGGTCGGCAAACCCTTTTTCATGCCCCGAATAGCGCAGCACATAGCGGTTCGTCAAAAGAGCCGTCTCGATGCCTTCCATATCGTCGCGCTCATAGACATTGTGCCTCCACCAGAGCCGCTTCAAGTTGTTCTTGAGTTCCACGCCAAGCGGGCCGTAGTCGAACATCCCTTGCAGGCCCCCGTAGATTTCGGAGCTGGGAAATATAAAACCGCGCCGCTTACACAGCGCTACAATCTTGTCTAAACTCTCTGCGGCCATAAAATAATTGCCCTTCGTCGTCGAAAGTTAAGTGCGTGAATACGGCTGTTCTGTGACCAGCCCCGGCACGGCCCGGAAATGCTTGACATTGAACGTGCAAAGCGTTGCCCCCTGCCCCAGCGCAGTCGCAGCAATGAGCGCGTCTTCCAGGCCGAGGCTGTGGCTAAAATGAAACTGCGACTGGTGGGCCAGCGCAAGCTGGCAGTCCACGGGAGAAGGCCAGTGGAGCACATAGCGGGCCATCATTTTCTGAATGCGCCAAAGCTCTGCTTTATTGCCGCAGCCCCGCACCAGTTCCATCATGACAATCCCGGCCAGGCCCGGCTCTTCCGGCAGTGACGCCAGCCATCGAATTGCGGCAGGGAAGCCCCGAATCGCATCCACCGCAACATCCGTGTCTAATATACGCATAGGTTATTTGAGTCCCTGCATCTTTTCTTTTGCCTGTTCCGTTGCCTTATCCCGTTGCTGCTGCACCCATGCCGTGCTGTCTTTCATGTCCTCTCGATCCGCCCACATGCCGATAATGCCGTCTTCTTGCAGCAGTGCGACCATTTCCGCCCCGTTCCTCGGCTTAGGCATGGCTTGGGCAACTAGCAGCTTCACATACTCCTCTACCGGCTGCTCCCATTTCTCTGCTTCTTCTTCAATCCGCGCCGACATAGTCGGCGGGAAGTCAAGTGTAATTGTCATTGTGTTATCCTCGCACGAAAATTGTTGATCTGTTCAACCACGTCTTCCACCGGCATGGCAATTCGGCCTTGCGGAATGAAGACCTGCCGCTTCTTCATGATCTCGTCGTCAGGCACCATCCACATTGCGACCAGCTTGGGCTTTTTCCGCAGCAGCATCTCTTTGTTCTTCAGCACGACGGCAACACCGAGGAATGTTCGGCGTGTTTCCGGGGCGTAGCGGCTTGTCGAAACGATTGCCTCAATCTCAGCCCAGGGAATAAATCCAAGTGCATAATTAGAGGCATTATCCTGGATACCATGGTGGTCGGCGACTATGGCAGGCTCGTTCTGCTTTAGAATTTTAGCCTGGAGTGATGCCAACTGCCACGCTGGAACTGTTGCCAAACCGAGAAACACAACAAGCCAGAAAGACAAAAATGCGTTCAGCCACCACCAAAAGCCTGGACTCAGCAAGGCACCGCAAAGTGAGTAAGCAAAGACAGGAAGAAACAGCACCTCCAAGAATAGGCCAGTACCTACCAATACCGCGTTTGATCCGCGAAAACGCCGAAATTGTGTGGTATTCAGCGGCACTTTCAAGATATCAGCAATCGCCTCCGGCATAATTCTCATTGAAGGTTACTCCCACTCAATCGTCGCGGGCGGTTTGCTGGTGATGTCGAGAACCACGCGGTTGACGCCGGGGACCTCGTTGACGATGCGGCTGGAGATCCGGTCCAGGACTTCGTAGGGCAGACGTGCCCAGTCGGCGGTCATGGCGTCCTCGCTCGTCACAGCCCTAATCACGATGGGATACGCATAGGTGCGCTGGTCGCCCATGACGCCGACGCTCTTTGTTGGGATCAGCACGGCGAAGGACTGCCAGACTTTGCGGTAGAGGCCCGCCCGCTTGATCTCGTCGATGATGATCCAGTCGGCAGAGCGCAGCAAATCGAGGCGGTCTTTGGTGACTTCGCCGGTGATCCGAATGGCAAGGCCGGGGCCGGGAAAGGGCTGACGCCAGACCATGTCGGTCGGCAGACCCAGCTCCTCGGCGACGGCGCGGACTTCATCTTTGAACAAAAAGCGCAGCGGCTCGACCAATTTAAAGTTCATGTCTTCGGGCAGGCCGACATTGTGGTGGGTCTTGATCTTCGCGGCCTTGCCCGTGCCCGATTCAATCACGTCCGGGTACAGTGTGCCCTGGGCCAGGAACGCGGCGTCGGTGAGCTTGTTGGCTTCTTCCTCAAAGACGCGCACGAACTCCTCGCCAATAATCAGCCTCTTGCGCTCGGGATCGGTGACCCCTGCCAGCCGCGTCAAAAAGCGCTCTTCGGCATCTACCGTGATGAGGTTGATATGGAACGCGGCGGCAAACTTGCGCTGGACATCTTCGGCTTCGCCTTTTCGCAGCAGGCCGTGATTGACGAAGATGCAGACAAGCTGTTCTCCGACGGCTTTATGCACGAGCGCGGCCACGGTGCAGCTATCAATTCCCCCACTGAGGCCGCAGACGACCTGACTGGTGCCGACTTGCTCCCGAATGAGCGCGACCTGCTGCTCGACAAAGCTGCCCATCTCCCAGAGGCCGTGAGTGCCGCAGACTTTCTCGACAAAGCCGCGAATGACCTCGGTGCCCCAGGGTGTATGCACGACTTCCGGGTGGAATTGCACGGCATAAAAGCGCCGCGCGGCATCGTACATCGCCGCGACCGGGCAGCTTTCGGTGGACGCCGCGACGGTGAAGCCCGGCGGGGGGGCTTCAACGGTATCGCCGTGGCTCATCCAGCAGACCAGGGTCGGGTTCAAGCCCTCGAACAGCACGGTCGGGTCGAGCACGTCGAGCTGCGTTTTGCCGAACTCTTTCATCGTCGCCGCCGACACGCGGCCCCCGAGGTCGTGCGCCATCGTCTGCATCCCGTAGCAAATGCCCAAGATAGGCAGGCCAAGCTCATAAACCGCCTTGTCAATCTGCGGCGCACTCTCTTCATAGACCGACGACGGCCCGCCGGAGAGGATCAGCCCGACCGCGCCCCGTTCCTTAATCTTGTCCAACGGCGTGTCGTAGGGCAGGATTTCGCAGTAGACATGGCACTCCCGAATACGCCGGGCGATAAGCTGGGTGTACTGCGCCCCGAAGTCCAGTACAATGACAAGCTCCGGCGGCGTCATGCCGTCGCCGCTGACCGAGGCCCCATGCGGCCCGTAGGTGGTCAAAACCGGCTGATCCTGATGCTGCGGGGTCAAAGACATAACGCACCCCGCAAGAGTTTCACTTGGAACGAGTTCGTTTTCGCAAATTTACGCATCATAATTCTCCTAATGGCTAAATGACTTCAGCATCGCAACTGCCTGATTGACTGCCGCCGCGTCAAAAGTTCGGCCCCGATACCTGACGAGGCTACCGAGCAACTCCGGCGGCGTTACCACTTGAACATGGTAATCTTCGCCTTCAGGCGGTGGGATAGCCCCGCAGTTGACCAAAATGCTTTGAACGCGGGTTTTTACACCGTAAGTCCGCAGCAGATCATAGCAAAGATAAGAGGCCCGGCCGACTTGCTGGTAAGGATCAAAGTATTTATGCTGTACGATAAACTGCCGACTCCAGCGTTTCACTTCCAAGACAAAAACGCCGGTTGGCCCAGCAACCAGATAATCAATCTGCGCCGACTGCAAATACTCACCGGCAAATCGAATGCTTCGGTGCGCTCTCAAGTTCAGGTTACAGAGAACATGATAACTGTCCGGCAATTCTTGCAGACACGCGAGAACGTCAAGCTCCGCCTGAGCGCCGGCGAGTTCCGGCGAGTTCAGCACTGCCTCAACGAAGGTCGCCTGGTGTGTATACTGCTGGTGACGGTCCGCGACAATCTGTGTCCGGTTCTGCCGGTTGCGCTCCTGCTTTTCTCGGCGCAACAATAAATCAGTGTGCAACGCCGCGATCATCCTGTCTTTGCTTGCGTACACCGCTCTTTTGCGAAGCATGAGCCGAAGCGTCGGAAGAAGCAAAACTGTGAGCCGCCGAAACCAGGAACAAGCGCGGTTATCTTCTAAGGCTTTTTCAATCCGACGTGCTTCTTCCAACAAAGGCTGAGTCTGCCGGGCGATTTCTGACGCCAAGCCAGCCTGCGCCGCCGCTAAAGCGGACTCATCGCGCAAAAGCCTTTGATCAAACGCTTGATAAAGAGGATCAAGCCCCTGCTCGTAGCGCCACCGCAGTTTGTGCAACGTGGGCGCTAAGTCCGCCGGGGTGAAAACTTCCAGCCGCTTTTCTCGAAGCGATGCTTTTACCGAGGCCCAGGCTTCACTTTCACCGACCACAACGGCCATCGCACACTTACCTATCTCTGTTGCTGGGCTTATTCCTGCGGTGCGGTCAGCAGGAACAGAACAGTCAAGTTCTCTTCGTCTTCTAAAGCCCCTTCAACATCGGCGAGAGCCTCATAATACTCGTACTGGCGAGACGGCTCAAATGAGGGGCGCACGGGAACATACCACCAGTCTTGTTCGTGCCGAACACCTTGTGTTAAAGCTTCCAATGTTGCCCCGCCGGGATGCTTGTCTTTTAGATAACGCGCAGCGATTTCAACGATTTCTTTTTCGCTTATAGCAGCAGAATGTTTGCTGTTCACAGGAGTTGCCTATCCGCGAAATTGGGCACCTGACCGCACCTGCAAGACCCGCACCGTTTCTTCCTCGCCGTCATCGTCGTTATCAAGCAGCATAAAGACGATACGGTATGCCGTTCTTCCATTCCGGTACAGCATTCGCCGCGTTTCGCGCCCTTCTTGTCCCTTCAACGAAATTTTCTCATGCCGACGAGGCAGTGTTTCCAACGCTTCGATGGCCTCCGTCAACCCTTCCAGCCAGCGGCCCGCGAAATCGGGATCGTAGGCAGTAAGGCGCAAAAAAGCGGCATCAATTTCCGCCTGAGCGGTATCGCTCGTTTCCACGATAAAGTTCAAAGATTGCCTGTTGTTTCACCGGCAAAGAGTTCTTCCTGGGAAAGATGAGTGGGCAAATTATATTTCGTTCGCCACTCGGCGGCGACTTCAGAGAACAAACGCACTCTTCCGGCATCGCTGTCGGCCAGAGAACGGCGCAGGCTTTCTGCTGCTTCTATCTCCTCACGCGCTTCCCATTCCAAAGCAGCGGCAACAAGGGCATCGGCAAAAACATTAATATCCTCACCGTCGCGTTCAGCACGCTCGCGCAAAAGGGCTTCGGTTTCTGGTTTCAGAATGATCATTATATTCCTTGTTTCTATCGGCCCTGGCCGACGCCCTGGGTGCGCTGCTGGGACTTGCCTTCGGTGAGAATCTGTGGGGCGACGACCATTTCGGCGAGACGCATTTCGGCGAGCGTGCGTGCACCGCAGGTTGCCATGGACAATCTTAACGCGCCGACGAGGTTCATGGTGCCGTCGTCTTTGTGGGCGGGGCCGAGCAGGATCTCGCGCAGGGTGCCCATGATCGAGACGCGGATGCGGGTGCCTCGGGGCAGGTCGGCGTTTGCCATTGCCATGCCCCACGAGTAGCCGGGCGCGGGGGCTTCGGACGACGCGGCAATGCTTGAGCCGAGCATGACGGCGTCGGCTCCGGCGGCGATGGCTTTTGCCAAATCGCCGCCGTTCTTGATGCCGCCGTCGGCGAGAATAGGAACGTAACGGCCAGTACGAGACTGGAACGCCTCGCGGGCGGCGGCACAGTCGGCGACGGCGGTCACTTGGGGAACACCCACGCCGAGCACCGAGCGAGTAGTGCAGATCGCACCGGGGCCGACGCCGATCAAGAGGGCCGAGGCTCCGGCTTCCATCAGCTCTGTGGCCGCCTGGAACGAGACGCAGTTGCCGACCATCACGGGGACTGGAGAGTCGCGGCAGAACTTCGCCAAATCTACGGTCTCGGAATGGGTGGAGTAGTGCCGGGCGGTCGCCACTTGGGAGGCCACGACAAACAAATCCGCGCCGGCTTCAATCGCGGCGGCAGCGATGCGCGGGGCGGTCGGCGGGATGGCGGAAATGGCGGCAAACCCGCCCAAAGACTTGATTTCCTGAATACGCCTCGCGATAAGATCGTCGCGGACAGGGGCCGTGTACAGCTTTTGCATTTTTTCGATGATCTGCTCGGCGGGGGTTTCGGCGATCTCAGACAAAATGGCTTCGGCATCGTCGTAGCGGGTTTGCAAGCCTTCGCCGTTCAAGACAGCGAAGCCGCCGAGACGGGTCATCTCGGCGGCCATTTTCGGGTTCACGGCGGCGTCCATCGCCGACGCGACAATCGGAATGGCGAACTTGTGCTGCCCGAGAGTCCAGGACGTGTCCACGTCACGCGGGTCCACGGACAGCGCCGAGGGAACCAAAGAAACCTCATCGAAGCCGTAGACGCGCCGCGCCTTTTTGTTTCCCCCCAGCGTAATTGTCTGTTCCAAGTCGGCGTTCTCCTAAACTTTTCCGTTTAGTATACCCGACGCAGACAAAAAAAGCCCCGGTGGACTGCACCCCTGAAGTGAGACACTCAGTTAGGGTGGTATACTCCGAAAGAGAGACCACCGACTATGAGCCTCGAACGCCGTATCTTTACCGGACGATCCCGACGCTAGCCGGTTATGTGCTGGTGTCGGTAGGCGAGCCGCGTGTGCTGCATTTCAGCCTGAAAAACGACCATTGGGAGTTTCGGGAAACGGCGGGTCTGGGAAACAGCGTATATCTGCCGTCGGTGGAGACGAATCTGGCGCTTTCGGATATTTATACGCTGATTGAATGGGAACAAGGGAAAGAGCAAGAATGAATATCGGGGTTGTAAAAGAGATTAAGAACAATGAGAACCGGGTCGCCGTGGTGCCATCGGGCGTCGAGACGCTGACAAAGGCCGGGCATACGGTGTTTGTGGAAACCGGCGCGGGGGTTGGGACCAGTCTACTGGACGAGACCTACGTCGCGGCAGGAGCAACGATGGTCGGCACGGCGGCGGAAGTATGGGAGCGGGCGGAGATCGTCTGCAAGGTGAAAGAGCCGCAGCCGGACGAAATCGCACATATGCGGCCCGAACAGACGCTGTTCACGTACTTCCACTTTGCGGCGTCGCGGGCGCTCTCCGAAGCCGTGCAAAAGTGCGGCTCGACGTGTATTGCCTATGAGACGGTGGAAGCCCCCGACCATACGCTGCCGCTCCTGACCCCGATGTCCGAGATCGCCGGCAAGATGGCGATGCAGGAGGCGGCCAAGTACCTGGAAAAGCCGCAAGGCGGGCGCGGCATCCTGCTCGGCGGCATTCCGGGCGTTCCGGCGGCCCACGTGGTGATTTTGGGCGGCGGTGTGGTCGGCATCAACGCCGCCAAGATCGCGGCGGGTATGGGCGCGACAGTGACGATCATGGATGTGAATCTGGAGCGCCTGCGTTATTTGGACGATGTACTGCCGGCCAACGCGACGACGTATTTTTCGAATGCGCTCCACATTCGCGAGATTCTGCCGACCGCCGACGTGGTCATCGGCGCGGTCCTCATCAAAGGTGCCCGCGCTCCGATTTTGGTGTCCCAAGCTGATTTGAAGCGCATGAAACCTGGTTCGGTCATTGTGGATGTGGCCGTGGACCAGGGCGGGTGCATTGAGACGATGCATCCAACGACCCATGCCGTGCCGGTCTTCACCGTAGACGACGTGATTCATTACGGAGTCGCCAATATCCCCGGCGCGGTGCCGGCGACTTCCACCTACGGCCTGACCAACGCGACGTTCCCGTACCTGCTGGCGCTGGCAGATAAAGGCATTAAGCAAGCGCTGCGGGACGACCCCAGCCTCGCCAAAGGCTTGAACGCGGCGGGCGGCAAGTTTTTCCTGCCGGAGATCTCGGACTTGTTCGGCCTGCCGGCCGCAACTCTTGCCGAATGGCTGGGTTCATAGGACCGAGCGGGTGAGAATTTTACTTCGCCCGCATTTCGGCAAGCTCGGCTTTCCGCTGATCGCCGGTCTTCTTCAGTGCGTCCTGCCATCCGCTTTCATAGGGCCGCAGCGTCTTGGTCAGCGTCTCGGCAATGGCAAGGTTGCGGAACCATTTGTGGTTGGCGGGCACAACGTACCACGGCGCGGTTTTGGCGGCAGTCGCGCCGAGGGCGGCTTCGTAGGCACCCGTGTAATCGTCCCAGAATTCGCGCTCGTGCCAGTCGCCGGCAGACAGCTTCCAGGCTTTGGACGGGTCGGCTTCGCGGGCCAGCAGCCGCTCTTTCTGCTCGTCTTTGGTGATGTGCAGGAAGAATTTTAAGACAATCGTGTTCTCATCCGACAGAAGCTGCTCGAAATCATTGATCAGCGCATAACGGCGCGTGATTTCGCCCGCAGTGACGAGCTTGTGGACACGGGTCACGAGAACGTCTTCGTAGTGCGAGCGGTTGAAGATCGTGATGCCGCCTTTGGCGGGTGTCTGCTTATGGATGCGCCAGAGAAAATCGTGCCCGGCCTCCTCGGGCGTCGGCACTTTGAACGACGCGACCGCGCAGCCTTGCGGGTTGACATGGGACATGACGTGCGAAATCGTGCCGTCCTTGCCCGACGTATCCAGGCCCTGCAAAACAATCAAAACGCTGTGGGTCTGCGCCGCATACAGCAGCTCCTGCTGCCCAGCGAGCGTCTCGCCCAGCTTCAGTAATTCTTTATCCGCATCACTTTTTTTCGCTTTGCCGGTGTCGTCCGGGTCGTAGTCGCCGAGATTTACGTGCTGCGGCTTGTCTAAAAGTTGTGCGTAGGCCATGCGTTTTTCATCCCCCTGCGGCATTGTAGCATACAGCGCCTACGCCACCGCAAACTCGGTATCCCGGCGCATCAGCTCAGACTTAAAGCCCAGCACGATGTCTTCTTTCGGGACGCCGAGCGCGACAAGCTCCGTCGCAATCCCCTCTTCCGTCCGGTCCCAGCGTATCCACAGCTTGCCGTTCGAGACATCAATATGCGCCAGTGTAAAATAGATGTATTTATCTTTATCCCACCCTGACGTCACTAACAGATACCGGTCGTGCTTTTCGTCAAAAATAGCCTCACAAGTCAATTCCCCATGTGAATACGGAATAGCGGCATATTCCTCAAAGATGCGCTTTATTGCCCGGCGGTATTGGTCAAGATGTGGTGCAGGGGGCGTGGGCGAGTCCTCCGCAGGCTTGATTTCTCTGTGAGCGTCAAACAGTCCCGCTTCTTCAATTGTCGGCACTTGGAAAATCGCGGTGCTTCGTGCTAAATCCTCGCGAGTGAGCGGCGGGTCCTCCATGCCGCGCTGCTGAACCCGCTCGAACAGCACTTCTATCGGCGTAGACAAGTAGTGTAGCTCAACGGCAGCGCCTAATGCTCTCGCACCAAGCCGCAGTGTGTCGCGTTCCGATTTGCCCCACGTTCCCCATTCGATAACGACGGTTTGCCCCAATGCCAGCAAGCGTTGCGCCTGCATCCATTGCAGCGCTTCAATTTGTGCACGTTTGTCTTCGTCGTGTAGACTGAGAGAAAGCGCCAGCAGCCATTCGTCCGGGTTGAGACGAATTGCCCCAAGTTCTTGCTCTCGCGCAATCGCGTGGGTTGTTTTGCCCGATCCCGGCAAGCCGCAGACAATAATCAGTTTTGGATGCCCAATGGATTTTTGCATAACATCACCCTGCTAACTAATATCTCTTAACAAGACAAAACCGCCGGTGGCTTTACCCTGCCCGGCGACTTACTCATAATCTGCGTGTTCAATAGTCACGGTGCCCCTACTCCAGGCTTCGACGGTGAGTGTACTACCTTTAATTAAAGCCATACCCGCAAGCGAAGTTTCATCGGAGTCTTGCACCTGAACAATAATTAGCCGCCACTCACCGTTCCACCGAATGGTGCCAAGGTAAGTATCTGCACTCCCATAAACTTCATTCCCGAGACGAACACCGATGGTATCCAGAAAATCCCACCCTAACTCTGTAATAATCGGTAGAGGCAATGTAAGACACCCATCGAAGCCGGTGTCAATAATAACTTCTAAATCCAGTTCCGCCTTATCCGCACCGCGCAATCTAACTTCGATCCTTGCTTCCAGTTCCGGGGTGACTTCACCGGTAATGACTTGGTACTCAAAGGTCATTTGGTAACCGGCCTGAACCTTCCCGTCATGCTGGTCACCGCAGGAAAACCTATTCGCCGAGTGTAAAGAATAGCTTCTGGACGCTGAGACAAAACTTTCTCAGCCGTAGTGAGATGATCTTCGCCAATGGCGTAGGCTCCACTTCGGACATCAATCGTGACATAACGGCCCGTGTCTTGTTCGTCAACCTGTGGACGAACAACCTGTTCGTAAAGGCGGTCTCCTAGATCAACAGTCTCTTCACGTATTACTACCTCTGAAGAGCGGCGTAACCCTGGCCTGGAACTTTGGGTATTCAGCTCACTTGACCCCAGGTGGTAGCATACAGAGTAGAAATACTGATGACCGCTGAGATTACGGCGGACATTTAATGTGTACTCGCCGCTTCGTTCGTAGCCATGCAGCTTCGCCCATTCGTTAATTTCATGCAGAGCAGTTTCATTATTAGAGGCATCGGAGCAGACTGTGACAATGTCTTTTATGCCTATGTCTTCATCATGGTCAAACGGAGTGAATGCTGCCATCAAATAAACCTCCACAGACTGAGATACAGTAAAGTGTACCTTAAACAAACACAAAACCGCCGCAGGCCAATGGCCTGCGGCGGTTTCTTGTTGTGCTGCAATGGACAGAACGTGACGGACTAGAAGCCGCCCATGCCGCCCATGCCCGGCATTCCGCCACCCATGCCGCCTCCGCCGCCGGCGGGCATCGAAGATGCCTTTTCGGGGCGCTCGGCGACGAGCGCTTCGGTGGAGAGGATCAGGCCGGCGATGGACGCCGCGTTCTGCAAGGCCGAGCGGGTGACTTTCGCCGGGTCCACGATGCCCTGCGCGACTAGGTCGCCGAACTCGCCGGTGGCGGCGTTGTAGCCAAGGCCGGTGTTCTTGATCTTCTCGACGATGACCGAGCCTTCGACGCCCGCGTTGTTTGCGATCTGCCGGGCCGGCTCTTCCAGCGCACGCCGGATGATGTTGACGCCGACCTGCTCGTCGCCTTCGAGGTGCAGGTTGTCCAGGGCGCTGATGATCTTGATCAGCGTGGTGCCACCGCCGGGGACGATGCCTTCTTCGACCGCCGCACGGGTAGCAGACAGCGCGTCTTCGATCCGGTGCTTCTTCTCTTTCAGCTCGGTCTCGGTGGCCGCGCCGACCTGAATGACGGCGACGCCGCCGGAGAGCTTTGCCAGCCGCTCTTGCAGCTTCTCTTTGTCGTAGTCGGAATCAGATTTGTCAATCTGGGCCTTGATCTGCGCGACCCGGCCCTGGATGGACGCCCCGGTGCCCTTGCCCTCGACAATCGTCGTGTCGTCTTTGGTGACGGTCACGCGCTTGGCGGAGCCAAGATAGGTCTCGTCCACGTTCTTAAGCTGGATGCCCAGGTCTTCGGTGATGAAGCGGCCATCGGTCAGCACAGCGATGTCTTCGAGCATCGCTTTGCGGCGGTCCCCGAAGCCGGGGGCCTTGACCGCGACGACGTTGAACGTTCCGCGCAGCTTGTTGACAACCAGGGTCGCAAGCGCTTCGCCGTCCACATCTTCAGCGATAATCAGCAGCGGGCGGCCCGAGCGGACGACGCTTTCCAGCACCGGCAGCATGTCCTGAATATTGGAGATCTTCTTCTCAAAGATCAGGATGTAGGGATCGTCCAGCACTGCTTCAAGGCGCTCAGTGTCAGTGACGAAATACGGGGAGATGTAGCCCTTGTCGAACTGCATGCCTTCGACCAGCTCCAGCGTGGTCTGGGTGCCTTTGGACTCTTCGACGGTGATGACGCCGTCTTTGCCGACTTTGTCCATCGCGTCGGCGATCAGCTCGCCGATGAGGGCGATTTTCGCCGAGTTTGTCGCGACCTGCGTGATGGACTCTTTGCCCTGTACCTGCACGGCGAGGTTTTTGATCTCGGCGACGGCGGCTTCAACCGCCTTGTCAATGCCGCGCTTGACCGCCAGCGGGTTCGAGCCGGCGGCGACATTCTTCAAGCCTTCGCGGACAATCGCCTGGGCCAGCACGGTCGCGGTCGTGGTGCCGTCGCCGGCGACATCATTGGTCTTCGACGCGACTTCGCGGACAAGCTGTGCGCCCATGTTTTCAAACTTGTCTTCGACTTCGATCTCTTTGGCGATGGTGACGCCGTCGTCCACCAAAGAGGGGGAACCGAACTTCTTCTCCAAAACGACGTAGCGGCCCCGTGGTCCCAGGGTCACTTTGACCGCATCGGCCAGCGTATTGACCCCGCGCTCCAGGGCGCGGCGGGCCTGCTCGTCAAACAATAATTCTTTTGCTGCCATAGTCTGTACAATCTCCTGCGATTTGTGCGCTAGTTCAAAATACCCATGACATCGTTAGATGTCAGAATGATCACGTCTTCGCCGCCGACTTTGATCTCGGTGCCGCGATATTTCGCATAAACAATTTTGTCGCCGATCTGGACGTCAACGCTGCTCATCTTGCCGTTATCGAGCATTTTGCCCGGTCCGACCGCGATGACTTCGCCCGACTGGGGCTTTTCCTGAGCGGTTTCCGGCAGGATAATGCCGCCGCTGCTCTGCGTCTCAGCTTCCAGCGCTTTGATGACGATCCGATCGCCTAATGGTTTCAACATGGATGTGACCTCCTTCAGTGGGTGCCTCGTTTGTTTTTGTCTGACGCCGAAGAGTATACTTCGGAATTGGCACTCCTGTCAAGCGAGTGCCAACAGGGAAACAGCAAAAAAGACCGGATCGGAACACCCGATCCGGCGAAGCGGTTTTTCGACTGCGGACTAAAGAGCAGCAGTGCGTCGGCGGCGCTGCGCCGTAAATGCCAGCGCACCGGCGGCAAGCAGCAGTCCAAGCAGCAGCGAGGTGGAAGCCTCGGGGACCGGGGCGCTGCTGTTCGACACCACAACATCAAATGTAGAGTTTCCGTATCGGTCAGTGGCATTGGCCGTGGTTCCACCGGCGACAGTGTACGGGTTTTGGATATAGGTTCCCGGCGCAGCATTGACATCAGTGACCGTGAACAAACTTGTCAGCGCAGTTGTCTTGCCTGCACCGAGAAGTGTCCCGCCGAACGTGTTGTAGAACAGCGCGTCATCGAAGATCAGCCCCGACGGAAACGAGCCGAACTCGGACTGATTGATGTAAAGATCGGCGGTAGTGCTGTTAGTTATCGTTGCGCTGAAGGTTTCAGTCATGCCGGGCGTCAAAACCTGCGTTTGGGGCGCGAACGCGATGGTAAACTGCGTCTGAGCGTCTGCCGCCGGGGCAAGCAGCAGGCTGACAGCCGCGCAGAATGCGCCGGCGGTCAATCGAAGTGTGAAAAGTGAATGCAGCATCTTATCTCCTTGAGAGCAAACTGGGTGTAGGCAGCTGCAGGGGTGAGAATTCTCATCCCTGCCTTTTTGTTGATCTCTTTTTTGTTGATCTCTTTTTTGTTGATCTCTGTTATGGCACGCTGATGCGCTGGGAGCCGGCGAAACCGCCGCCGGTGTATGTTCCGGTATAGCGCAGCAGCGTGTACCCCGCCGGGACATTGGTGAACGACACGGTAACGCTCGGGGCGCTGCCGTAGGCGGGGACCGGGCCGACGGCGACCGGGGTGCCGACCTGTCCGTTCAGCATGACGGTCAGTGCTGCGTTCAGCGCGTCCGCGTTACCGACACCGACCGGCAGGGCCGAGTTGCCGAAGTTCGAGACGGTCAGTGTTGCAGTCACGCCCGCCGGGGTGCGCGTGAGTGTCGGGATGACCCGGAGGTTCGGCTTGGCGATCACCGTCGAAAGCGGCGTTGTCCAGAGGCCGCGCCCGTGCGTTCCCGCCCCTAAAAGGCCCGTCGTATTGCTCAGGTCAAGCTCCGTCACCTGCACATTCGGGAGGCTGCCGGAAATACGCGACCAGGAGCCGCCGTAGTTCGTGCTGGAATACACGCCGTCGTCCCCGGCGACATAGAGCGTGCCGGATTTGCGGTCGAGCCGCACCGAGTTGAACGGCTCATCAGGCAGATTACTGCTGATGTTCGCCCAGTTCAAGCCGCCGTTCGTCGAGCGGAAGACTTTGCCGACCGAAGAGTCGTCGAATGCCCCTTTAGTCGCATAAACGTCTAATGGATTGGCGGGGTTGACATGGATGTCAGTCAGGGAGTTTTTGCCGAGCGTCGCCGGAATGCTGCGGTCAGCCCAGTGTGCGCCGTTGTCGAATGTTGCAAAGACCTGGCGGTTGATCTCTGCATAGATGGTCGGCCCGGCAACGCCTAGCGCATTCACATACGCGCCGGAGTTGGAAGCCAGCGACGGTGCGAAGCCGTTTCCCGACGCGCCGGGGATACCGATGGCCGTGAAGTTGTCGGCCCGGTTGGTCGAGAGGTAGATATGGTTTGTCCCATAGATGACATGGGACGGGTTCAGCGGGTCGAGCTTGTAGGGAACATAGAACGCTTTCGCGTCCGTGCCGCTGCCATCGTCCAAGATGCCGACAGGATTGAAGTCCGGGTTGGGGTCATTCGGATTGATGCCGTTAGTCCTGTTAAAAACGAACGTCTGCCCGCCGTCGTCGGAGCGGTCCAGCGAGATGCCGTAGAACTCTTGATAGACCGTCTGTGGGTTGGCCGGATCTACGCGGGTGAAGCCGCCGTCACCGCCGATGATCTGGTTCCAGACCCCGTTTGCCAGCTTGCTCGTTCCATTGTCCTGTGCGCCCCCATAGGCGATTGCGGCATCGCTGGGATTGAGGGCAATGCCTGTGAACTGAAGCGTGTTCAGGTTGCCGTTGATATTGCTCCACCGGATATTGGAATTGGAAGCGTCCGACGAGTTGGTCGGCGGCGCTGGGTTGGCAACCAGCGGGTTCTCCAGCCGCCAAACCCCGCCGTCGTTGCCGTCGAGCAGCTTGCCGTCCGGCGTAAATATCAGCGCGTGGGTGTCGGTATGCGGCCCGCCGAAGTTGATTCCCAGCGAATAATCATGGAAAGTCGCCCCGCCGTCTGTCGTTCCAACCAAGCAGCGCAGATCGTTGTAGTTGGTCGTCGAGACTGTGCCGAACCCCGCGACGGCAGCGTAGTTGACCTGACCGGCGGCGAAGAACACGTTCGGATCGTTTGGGCTGACGACGACGGCGTTGTCATAGAACGCCTGCCCGCCCAAATAATTGGGAGCCGTGAGCTTGGCGAAGCTCGCGCCGCTGTTTGTGGATTTGTAGAGACCCAGCAAACCGCCTGTGTCTACATTAGGAATGGAAACGTACAGCGTGTCGGAATTGCCGTCATTGGAAGAATAGAGTGCAAGCGTCGTCTGCCCGCCGACTAGGTCCCCGGCGGACGCCTGCGGCAGGCCACCCGTCAAACGCACCCAGTTCTGCCCGCCATCGGTGGTCTTGAAGACCCCGTTGCCGTCGTAAGGGACGCCGTTGTTTCGTGCATAGAAGCCGACCGTCGTATAAAGGACGCTCGAATTGTGAATGTTCATCACGACATCGGTGTAGATGGCGTTGTTATTCACCTTGTTGGAGGTGGTATTTACCCAGTTCACGCCGCCGTCCGTCGTTTTCCAGACGCCGCCGTCCGGGAAGCCATTGCCGTTCAGTCCGGCAAAGGCCGTGCTGAGGTAGACAACATTCGAGTTGGTAGGGTCCACGACAATCCGCGAGATTGCTTTGCGGTAGAAGACGCCTTTCGGGCTGTTGCCTGATGGCGGGCCGGGGATGACCGACCAGCTAGCGCCGCCGTCGGTGGAGCGCAGCAGGCCGATGCCGTAGCGCGAATCGCCTGAGAAGTTCGCTTCGCCCGTTCCGGCATAGACGACATTGTGGTTCGACGGCGCGACAACGATGCTGCCCATGGCCGTATCGCCGAGGAAGTCGGTCAAGGCTTTGTAAGTCTGCCCGCCATTGGTGGTCTTCCAGACGCCGCCGCCTGCGGACGCCACATAGTAGATGTTCGGGTCTGTGGGGTCGGCGGCAATGCCGGCGACGCGCCCGGACGTGTTTTGCCCAAACGGGCTGCCGAACGCGCCGCCGCCGTTCAGGAGAGGGCCGGGACCATTGGAAGTCCACGGGTCAAAGGTCGCGATGAGGCCAGTCACCGCGTCGGGGGTAAGTTCTTCGCCTGCGGTGCGCGGCGCAAGCGGGCTGAAGAGGTCGGCGCTGCCAAAGCGCGGCGCGGTGACGAGGCTGCGCCCAAATGTCAGCGCCGGGGTCGGGGTGGAAGGGGGCGTCATACGAATCAGGCGATGATGCCCTGGCGCGTAGATGGGAAGCGGCGACTGCGCCGCCGCTCCGGTGCCGAGACAGGCCAGAAGCGCCAGCGGCAGGCCATGACGAGAAGGGTTGGACATAAAAATTTCGCCTTTCGGTAAGGTCGGAGCCGGACGCTCCGGGTACTGCTTGCAGGATCGTCAACAGCAATTCAGGAAGCACACGGCGGAAAGAGCTTAAACGAGAATTGCTGCCATGCGAACTGTCACTATCATATCATCTTTTGCCAAAAAAGGGAAGGCCGGCGGCGACTTCCTTTGAAGAGCAGGTATTTGTACCAGCGATTTCCCAGCAAAAGCGCGGAAGAAGGCATTTCTGTCATCCTCCGCGCTGGGGTTTAGCCAGGCGCCTGCCTGAAAGGCCGGCGACCTACTTATAGCTGAAGGAGCTGGTCGGGACCACTTTCGTGATGTGCGTTCCATAGTTCGCCAGCACACTGCGCCGGGTCGCGGAGCTGCTGGAAACCATTTCCTGCGCCATCCAGATGTCGCCATTCTCGTCTGCCTGCGCTTCGGAATAGTCGCCCCAGCGTGCGATGCCCTGCACCGGATTACCGTTTTGGTCAGTGTTGCCGTAGCCGGTGAAGCCGTCAGACGGCGCTGCGCCGAGGCTGGAAATCGTCAGCGGCATGGCCTTCAGATGCGAGTCCAGCGGAACAAAGGCGGCACTCGGGTAGAAATCCGGGCCAATCAACGAACAGGTAATCACCGCACCGCCGGTACTGTTGATGCCCAGTGTCGGATAGGACACCGTCTCGCCTGCTACTCGCACGTATCCCTGGCGGTTGACGGTTCCCGTGACACTGCCAGTCGGGTCCAGGCTGGGCGTAACGCTGAAATAGGTAAAGCCGGAATTGATGTTGGCGGGTGCTCCGGCAAAACTGGTCTCAAGAGCCGAGTACAGATGTCCCTGTACATACGTGACACTGGTCATGCGCGTGTCGCCGCTGGAAAGCCGGTTTTCCGGGCTGCCGACGGACGCACCATAGGGAATGGGACCAGTTTTTTGGATCGCCGAGGTCGGCCGGGTATATGGCAGGCTGGCAATCAGCGTGTCGGTCAGGGTGAGGCTGGGGGTCTTCGTTTTCAGCGACGCTGTGTTCGTAATCGCCCAAATACCGAGCTGACGAACTGCTGTGTTGGAGAAGATGGACGACAGGAAGTACTCAGTACCGCCTGCGACCGATGCATAAGCACCGCCAGCGGGGGTCTTCGCGGGCTGAACCGTGAAACCGGCGTCACTGCTGGAGAGGTCACCACCGCTGAACGAGACAATCGGCGTCGGCCCCCCGGCGACAAGCGCAGACTTTGAGACCGCTAGGATACGTGGCCCCAAAAAGTATCCCGTACCCAGAGACGCGAACTGGTTGATGCTCATGTAGAAGCCGTTGGCATCGGCTCCGATTTGAACATAGTCGGGCAGGATATTGGCTGGGACCGTTTTGCCCGTGGCCGGGTCAATGAAAGTAGTGCCGATACTCGGGTCAAACGTGGTGTCGAACGTGTACAGCGAGTAGCCGCCCGTGGGGTCGGACGTTTGGCTGACCGCCACATAAATCGCCGAAGCGCCGGTATTCGCGCCGGTTGTGGGATCAACCACCGTTCCCCATTCTTCGATAAAAAACCGCTTCGAGGTCGGATCGTAGTAAGCACGCGGGTCACTCAGCGAGACCGACCCATAAACCTGCGTACCGCGATTGAAGGTCGGCTGCAATCCTAAAAACTGCACCATTGGAGTCGCCGCCGAGACAAGCGTTCCATCTGTTTTGTAAACCGCAATCGCATTGTTGACCGCTTCGACGACAAAGCCGTTTCCGACGGCCATGGCCTGGTCCGGCGGCTCTTCGCTGAACTGTGTCCCGGCATAGACGCCGGTTCCGGCAAAACGCTGGTCGTAGTGGCTGAGGCCGTCAAATCCAAATGTGCTGCCGGTGACCGAGGCCAGAAACGACGTGCGGGCTTCCGGCGCTCCGGTAATCTGAGCGTTCGTCGGGTCATCGCTCGGGTCCATACCCGCCGGCCCGAATGTAAACCGGAGATCGTCTACCGGCGGGGTGATCGCCTGCGGCACAAATGACCGTGGGGCGAAGCTGAGGCTTGACGTGCCATGTGGAGCCACATTTGCCGTCGAGACCAAGCCTTTCTGGCTTGCAGCGTGAACCGAGATCAGGGGCGAGGCCAGCGCGGCGGCAGTGCCCAGAGCCATCCAAATTTTCTGCATAATTTTCTCTTTCACTGATAATGATCGAAGGACTAAACGGCGGCAGAAGCGGGCTTCTTTTTGGCGATCAGCACAGCGCCGAGGCCAAGCATCAGCAGCATTCCGAGCGAGGCTGAGGTTGAGGTTTCCGGCACAGGACTGGAGTTGACGGTGATGTTGTCAATCTCAAGCACACCGCTGCTGAGGCTGCCGACCGAGCTGAACGAGAGTGCACTAAACGCAGACGCCGTGGTCAGACCCGAAAACGTGTACTGTGTGAATAGTCCGTTGTTGCCGGGAGCCGGGCCGTTGTAACCGTTCGCGGTGACGGTGATGGGTGCCAGCGCGGTGCCGCCGAAGGTGACGTTCAAGATGTCGCCGGACACGTCGTCGTTGGCGAAGAACGAGAGCGTGTAAAACTGAGTGGGATCGGTTGCAATGTTCTGGGTGATGCTGTCGGTACCGCTCCCAGAGTTCAGGTAAAGGCTCTTGCTGCCGTCAAAGACATAAGAATTTTGATTGTCAATGCCGACTTCGCCGAGCACAGTCCAATTAGAGTCGAAGCCGGTACCAGTGCCAAAATACTTGGTCGAGTTGGCGGCACCGGAATCGGCAGACTCAAAACCGCCGTCCTGGACGGTCTGTGCCGAGGCAGAAGTGGTCAGCCCGGCAAAAGCGAGCAGCGCGACCGGCAAAGCGGCGCGGGAGAAAAGAGAGTGAGGAGACATGGATCGGCCTTTCAAGGTGAGTAATGGAACATAGTGCTCCAGAAACGTCCCAATGGCATCGTTGACATCCGGGGCAGAAAATTCGCGTCGTTGCGGGGTACGCTATGATAGCACGTTTGCGTGCGTTTTACACGTGTTTTGGACCCCCTGCGGGAACTTTTTTTCTCGCTGTAATTCCTGTTACAAATATCACAAGAGAATACCCACGACGCAGGCGGCCATGAGCGATGAGAGCGCCCCGCCGAACATCGCGAGGAGGCCCAGCCGGGACAGATCCGAGCGCCGGTGCGGCACCATGCCGCTGATGCCGCCGACCTGAATAGCAACGCTGGAAAAGTTCGCGAAGCCGCACAGCGCATAGATCGCAATCACCGCCGAGCGCGGCGCGATGAAGTGCGGGTTTGTGCCAAGCGTCTGCGACATCTGCAAGTAGGCGACGAACTCATTGACAGCGGTTTTGATCCCGAGCAGCGGCCCGACCTGCTGCGCGTCGTGCCAGGGCATCCCCGTAAGCCAGGCGAACGGCGTCGCGATCCACCCCAAGATCTGCTGGAACGACAAACTGGGATAGCCGAAAAAGTGCCCGGCCCAGCCGAGAAGCGCATTGAGCAGAGCGATGACGGCGATGAAAACGATCAGAACGGCCCCGACATTGAGTGCCAGGGTCAGCCCTTCCAGGGCGCCGCGCGTCAGCGCATCAATCGCATTGACATCGGTTTTGTCCACGGTGATCTTGACAGTCCCCGCCGTCTCGGGCGCTTTGGTTTCGGGAAAGATCAGCTTGGCGACCACGAGAGACGACGGCGCAGACAACAAAGATGCAGCCAGCAGGTGCCCGGCGGCATCGGGAAAGAACCCGCTCAGCATGGCGGCGTAGGCCGCCAGGACGCCCGACGCGATATTGGCAAACCCCGCCGTCATAATCGCCATCAGCTCTGAATTGGTGGCTTTGGCGAGGAACGGCTTGACCATCAGGGGCGCTTCGGTCTGTCCGACAAAGATGTTTGTCGCCGCCGCCAGGGTCTCGGCCCCGGACGTTCCCATCGAGCGCTGCATCACCCAGGCGATGCCCTGAATAATTTTTTGCATGACCCCCGAGTAGTAAAACAGCGCGGTCAGGGCGCAGAAGAAGACAATGGTCGGCAGGACATAGAACGCAAAGTAGCCCCCGACGTGAGCATAGGCGGTCGGGGTCAGAATCGGTCCCATCGTCGGGCTGCCAAGCGGCATCCCGACTGGGATATTGTTGCCCATCGCTAAATCGCCGAAAACGAACCTGCCGCCCTGCTGGGAAAAGTCAAGCAGGTTTCGGATCGCCGCGCTGGCATACGCAAAGCCCCGCTTGCCGGGGCCGGTATCCAGCACCAAAAACGCAAAGAGAAACTGAATGCCGAAGCCCCACAGCACCAGACGCATCGGCGTCTTCTGCCCCCGGCTCCGCACCTGCCCCACCGCATAGGCGATCAGCGCAAAGGCGAACAGGCCGAGCAGTGAGCGCCCGCGTTCCAGCCAGGAGCCGTGCTCGGCGGCCCGCGCCGCGTCCTCGGTCGCAAACGGCGGTCCGGCGACGGAAGTGGAAACGGCAAGCGCCGGGGCCTGGGCGTGGGCGGCGCAGACGGCCCCAAGCGCAGTCAGCAGCAGCAGAGCGGCCAGGGGAAATCGCCGCCGAAGAGCAGGTGGGAGGAAAGCAAACATAGCAGGGCGGGTTCCGATCTCGTGACTTGGGGATAAACGCGGCGGCGCTGCCAGGCGGTCGTTTATTCGACGACGCCGGGGCAATATCCTTTTTCCATCCGGGTCGGGTATAATCGGGCCGATATATCACCACACGAATTTACGCGAGGAGTCAAGACGCCGCTATGATCGTCACCACCAAAACCCTGTTTGAGCACGCCTACGGCAAGTACGCCGTCGGGGCCTACAACATCAACAACGCCGAGCAGGCGATGGGCCTGTTCCGGGGCAGCATCGACTCCCAGTCACCGTTCATTATCCAGATTTCCAAAGGCGCACGCGGCTACACCGACAAGCGGATGCTCGAAGCGGTTATCCGGGCCTGCGACCAGATCTTCCCCGAGGCGGTCTTTGCGGTTCATCTCGACCACGGCGACGAAAAGACCTGCATGGAATGCATTGACAGTGGCTTTTATTCCAGTGTCATGATTGATGCGTCGCACGATCCGTTCGATGAGAATGTCGCCATCACCAAGCGCGTTGTCACTGCCGCCCACGCTAAAGGCGTCAGTGTCGAAGCCGAGCTAGGTATGCTTGGCGGTGTCGAGGAAGATATTGCCGTGGACGAAAAAAACGCGCTTCTGACCGACCCGGTCGAAGCCAAAGAGTTTGTCGCGCAGAGCGGCTGCGACTCGCTGGCCTGCGCCATCGGCACCTCCCACGGCGCGTACAAGTTCAGCGGCGGTCAGGGCCTGCACTTTGAGCGCATCGCCGCCATTCAGGCCCAGCTTCCCGGCTTCCCGCTGGTCATGCACGGTTCTTCTTCCGTGCCGCAGGATGAAGTCGCCCGGATCAACGCTGCCGGCGGCAAGCTCAAGGAAGGCGCAAAGGGCGTGGATGCCGACCAGTACCTGCCGGCAGCGAAGCTCGGCGTCTGCAAGGTCAACATTGACACCGACGGACGCTTAGTGTGGACCCGTGTCCACCGCGAGTTCTTCGAGAGCAAGCCCGAAGACTTCGACCTGCGCTCCCCCGGCAAAGTTTTCATCGCCGAGTACGCCAAGTTCATCGTCAGCCGCTCCGGCTTTTTAGGCTCCGCCGGCCAGCTCACCTCGGTGCGCGAGTTCGCCGAAAGCGGGAAATAAGAACCTCACCCGGCTCGTTCCTCGCCACCCTCTCCTCAAGAAAGGAGAGGGTAAAGAAAGTTCTGAAAGAGTCCACAGTCTGAGATTGTACCTCTGCGTTTTTTCCCAACCCTCTCCTTTCTTAAGGAGAGGGTGGCGAGGAACGAGCCGGGTGAGGTTCTTATTTTCAACACTTCAATTCCATGCCAAACACACTTCATCCACGCCTCGGCGTCTCCACTTGGAGCCTGAACAAAAGCATCATTGCCGGAACGCCGCTGCTGGACATTCCGGCGCAGGTGGAAGCGCATGGCCTCGGCAAGCTGGAAGTGTGCCATTTTCACCTGCCCACGACCGACGGCGAGTATCTTGCGAAGTTCCGGGCGGCGCTGGACGCCGCCGGGGTCGAGTTCTACACGCTCTTGATTGATGAAGGCGACATCACGCACCCGGACCCGACCGAGCGCAAAAAGGCGCTGGCGATGATCGCGGAGTGGATTGAAGTCGCCGCCGAGTGCGGCGCAAAGCGGGTCCGGGTCATCGGCGGCTCTGCCGAGCCGAGTGAGTCGGCGCTGCATCTGAGCGAAGCGGGGTTTCGGAGCATTCTGCGGGCCGCCGACGACTACGACATTGCGGTCGTCACCGAGAACTGGCACCGGCTTTTGGACAGTCCCCCTGCCGTGCGGACACTTTTGGAGCGGCTGGACGGGCGGGTCGGCTTGAAGCTCGATTTCGGCAACTGGCCGTCGGACCGCAAGCACAACGACCTGCCGCTCATTGCGGATTTGGCCGTTTGCACCCACGCGAAAGCGCATTTTCCGACGCCCGGACAGATGGACACCGAGGATTTTAAGCGCTGCCTCGACCTCTGCGTCGCCGCGAAGTTCACCGGCCCGCACATTCTGATTTACGACAGCCCCGGCGATGAATGGGAGTCCCTGGACCAAATGCGCGACTTCGCCTTGCCGTATGTGGGCCAGCCCTCGTGATCTATGCCGTCGGTGATGTGCATGGCGAAAACGGCGCACTGCGCGAGCTGCTTGCCAAGCTGCCGGTGCAGCCCTCTGACCTGGTCATCTTTCTCGGCGACATCATCAACCGCGGGCCGGACCCCTACGACTGCGCCGAGCAGGTTCTGGGATTTGACCGCTGCCGCAAAGTGTTTATTCAGGGCAACCACGAGGAAGCGCTGCTGCTGTTTTTGGAAGACGGCGAAATCAGCACATTTGCGGGCCTGTCCCCGCAGACGACGCTGGACTCCTATGCCAAGCGCGGCTATGCGCTGGCTCCCGGCGACCCAAGCTCACTGCCGCTTTCGCATTTGCGGCTGTACGCCCAGGCGGAGGCCTGGACACTGCCGTTTTATATTACCGACGACTACATCTTCACCCATGCCGGCTGGGATTTGGCCCTACCGCTGACCATGCAGTCCACGGGCGCTCTGCGCTGGGGCAAGGTCAAGGGCGAAAGCCAGCCCTGGTGGAAGCAGACCGTCGTGCGCGGGCACACGCCGTTCCCCAAGGTCATGTTTGCCCGGACAAAGCAGTATATTGGTGTGGACACCGGGTGCAGCATGGGTGGGCCACTCAGCGCCGTCGCCCTGCCGTCGGGCGAGACTTACACCGCCCGCCCGGCGTCATTTCGGCCCGATTGGTACGCCCGGCTGCGCCGCTGAGTAGGCCGTGGCACAGCAAAAAACGCCCTGCCGTAAGTCGGCAGGGCGTTCTTGAAACTATCGCTTTGGATGGAACGGAGAGGGTGAGATTCGAACTCACGGAGGTTTGACCCTCACCCGCTTTCGAGGCGGGCGCACTAGACCAACTATGCGACCTCTCCAGTGTTCCGCTATTTCAGTGATCGGCGTCGGAAGGGATGGGGTTGACTGGAATCGAACCAGCGGCCTAAGGCTTAGGAGTCCCTCGCTCTATCCCCTGAGCTACAACCCCGTCTGACCCGAGGCTTCCCTGACGACGACCTATTATACCAAGCGCCGCCCCTGTTTGTCAACGCTTTTGTTCTTTCCACTTTGGAGGCCCTATGCCGGTGAAGCTCGCGTTATTTTGCATTCTTGTTCTTTCTCTCGCTTCAGGACAGGGACGGGCCGACACGCCTGCCGTGGCGGCGAGCGGTTTTGTGCCCGGCGCGGTCTATGCCGACCCGCACGCGCCGACCGAGGCGCGGGTCTCGGACCTGCTTGGGCGGCTGACGCAGCCCGAGAAGTTTAGCCTGCTGGCACTGATCGGTTACGGCGACCCGCTGAAGCTGAACCTGCCGGCAATCCCCCGGCTCGGGGTCCCGGCGCTGCGGACGATTGACGCCCCGCAGGGGCTGCGCGACGGCCCGGCGACATTCTTCCCGATGGAAGTGGTCATGGCGTCCACCTGGGACCCGGCCTTAGTCAAGCAGATCGGCGCGGCCATCGGGTCGGAAGCGCGGGCCAGGAACCGGCAGATCGTCTACGGCCCCTGCGTCAATGTCCAGCGGTCGCCGCAGGGCGGGCGCTACTTCGAGAACTTCAGCGAGGACCCCTATGTCAGCGCCCAGATGGCGACGGCTTATATCGAGGGAATGCAGAGCCAAAAAGTCGCCGCCTGCATCAAGCACTTTGTCGGCAACGACCAGGAGACAGGCCGGCACGACATCAATGTCAACGTGGATGAGCGCACCCTGCACGAAATCTACCTGCCGGCGTTCGAGGCAGCCACGATGCAAGCAAAAGTCTGGGCGCTGATGCCGGCGCTCGGGCGGATCAACGGACCGTTCTGCGCGGCCAGCGTACCGCTGATGACCGATCTTTTGCGGACGCAGTGGGGCTGGGATGGCCTGGCCGTCTCCGACTGGGGTTCGGTCCATTCGACCGCCGACTGCCTGAACGCCGGCACCGATGTCGAGATGCCCCAGCCGGACTTCTACAACCCCGCCGCGTTCACCGCTGCTCTGGCAAGCAATCAGATCACGACAGCGCAGGTGGACGAGGCCGTGCGCCGGGTCCTGCGCCTCGAAGTCCGCACCGGGCAGCTCGACCCGCCCGCCGCGCTTGACCCCGCCGCCGTCAACAGCCCCGCGCATCAGGCGCTTGCCCGGCGGGCAGCATCAGAAGGCATCACGCTTCTGAAAAACAAAAACAGCTTTCTGCCGCTGAACCGTGCCAAGATCAAATCCATCGCCGTCCTCGGTCCGAACGCCCAGGACACGCAGCTTGGCGGGCGGTGGAGCGCGGACGTTCACCCGTTCTATCAGATTAGTGTTCTCGACGGGATCAAGACCGCCGCCGGCAGCAGTGTCAAAATAAGCTACGCGCCCGGCTGTCCGCGCACGGCGGCGAGCACGCCGGAAAGCATCGCCGAGGCGGTCAAGCTGGCGAAAGCCGCTGAGATCGCCGTGGTCGTAGTCGGCACAGACAACAACTACGAGGGCGAGGAGCTGGACCCGCCGGACCTGCACCTGCCGGGTGACCAGGAAAAGCTGATCGCGGCGGTCGCCGCCGCCAACCCGCGCACCCTGGTCGTGCTGAACTGCGGGACGCCGCTGCTGATAGACAAATGGCTGCCGCACGTTGCGGGGTTATTGGAAACATGGTACTCCGGCCAGGAAGCGGGCCGGGCCGCCGCCGATGTTATCTTCGGCGCGGTGAACCCATCGGGCCATTTGACGGGGACCTGGGCATACGGGCGCTCCGATTACTCCGATTGGGGCAACTACCCCGGAGCGCACGGCTTTGTGCGCTATTTAGAGGGTCCGTATGTCGGCTACCGACATTTCGACAAAGAAAAAATCCCGCCGCTGTTTCCATTCGGCTACGGCCTGTCGTACACGACATTTGCGTTCAGCCATCTCACCCTGCCGAAGTCGCCCAAGCCAAGTCTGCCGCTGACGGTCACCGTGACGGTGCAGAACACCGGTAAACGCTCTGGAGACGAGGTCGTGCAGCTCTATGTCCGGCCACTCCATCCCCAGATAGACCGGCCCCGGCGCGAGCTGAAAGCGTTCGCCCGCGTCTCGCTGGGGCCGGGCCAGAAGAAGAGCGTGACGCTCCCGCTCGGCCCGAACGCTTTTGCCTATTGGAACAGCCGCAAGCACGGCTGGCGGACCGATCCCGGCGCGTATGCGCTCGATGTCGGTGCGTCCTCCCGCGACATTCGCCTGTCGGGGGTTGTGCATACCGGGTACACTCTTTCCGAGGTCAAAACCCATGCCTAAACCATACAAACCCGCCGCGCCGAAGCCCGCCGCTTCCAAGCCATTTTCCAAGCCATTCGTTCCCGGCAAGCCGGCCGCTAAGAAAACATATCCCGCGAAGCCGCCGAAAGCTGCGCCCGCGCCCAAAATGGACGCCGCCCACGCCGAACCCGAAACGCCCGCAGACCTGCCGCTGTTTGCCGACCTTGCCCTGAGCGAGCCGGTGATGCGGGCGATCAACGCCCTCGGGTTCGAAGCTCCGACCCCGATCCAGGCCCGCTCGATCCCTGTGCTTCTGTCAGGCCGAGACATCATCGGACAGGCTCAAACGGGCACCGGCAAGACGGCGGCGTTTGCCCTGCCGATTATCGAAAACTGCGACGCGGCTAATCCTGCCGTGCAGGCACTGATTTTGGAGCCGACCCGCGAGCTTGCCATTCAGGTCGCCGGCGGCATTCTCGCGCTTGCCAAGCACACCGGCCTGCGCGTTGTTCCTGTGTACGGCGGGCAGCCCTTAGATCGTCAGTTCCGCGCCCTGCGCGACGGCGCACACATTGTCGTCGGCACGCCCGGACGAGTCTTGGACCACCTCCGGCGCGGAACACTTGTTGTGGACGCCGTGAAGACGTGCGTTCTGGATGAGGCCGACGAGATGCTGGCTTTAGGCTTTCTCGAAGACATGGAGACGATTCTCGCCGAGCTGCCCGAGCAGCGTCAGCTTGCGTTCTTCTCGGCCACGATGCCGCCGCGCATCGCCGCGCTTGCCCAGCGGTTTCTCAAAGACCCCGTGCATATTGCGATTGACGCCAAGCGGCGCACGGTCGCCGCGACGAACCAAACTTACTACGAAGTCGCGCCGGGCCGCAAGCTCGAAGCCCTGGCCCGTGTGCTGGACATGGAAACGCCCGGCCCTACTATTGTCTTCTGCCGCACCCGGCAGGAGACCAATGACCTTGCCGACGCCCTGCGCCTGCGCGGCTACAGCGCCGAGGCCCTGCACGGCGATTTGGGTCAGCCCGACCGGGACCGGGTCATGCGCCGTTTCCGCGAGGGCCTCGCCGACCTCTTGATTGCCACCGATGTCGCGGCGCGGGGTCTGGATATTGACACGGTGACGCACGTCATCAACTACGATATTCCGTGGGATGTCGAGCAGTATATCCACCGCATCGGGCGCACGGGCCGGGCCGGACGCACCGGGGACGCCATCACATTAGTAGAGGGCCGCGAGCGGCGTCAGCTCCGGGCCATCGAGCAGATGACCGGCGCGGTCATCAAGCCGGCCCGTATTCCGACCGCCGCCGATATCGCCGCCCGCCGCCGGGACCTGTTTCAGGAGTCCCTGCGCGAAACTCTGACGGCACGAAATTTCGACGGCCACCTCGCCGCCGTGGAAGCGCTGTCCGAAGAGTACGACCCCGCCGAAATTGCTGCCGCCGCCCTGCAAATGCTCTGGGCCAGCCAGCACTCCGGCCCTGCCGACGCCGAGGAAGAGCTGAACGCGGCGTCCGAGCAGCCGGAAGTCGGCATGGCCCGCCTGTTCATCGGCCTGGGCCGTCAGGACGGCCTCCGCCCCGGCGACTTGGTCGGCGCGATCTCAAATGAAGCGGGCCTCACGGGCCGCTCCATCGGTGCGATAGACATCCTCGACCGCACCGCGTTTGTGGAAGTCCCCGCCCCCGAAGCCCAAAACGTCGTCGCCGTCCTGCGCCGCGCGACCATCCGGGGCCGCAAAGTCAAAGTCGAGCTGGCCCCGCCCGCGATGGGCCGCCCGTCCGCAGGCCGCCCCGAGCGTCCCAAGTTCCGTAAATCGTAGGCAAGAGGGCGTGGAACTAAAGTTCTACGCTGTGAGGCGCAGACGCCTAATGTCCGCCTGCGCGGACAAGGGACGGGACCATAATTGCTGTCTTTTCTTGTACCCGCGAAGGCGGTTACTTGGCGTCTGCGCCCACAGACGAGGATTTCAATCCCACGTCTTTTTAGTTCCACGTATCTTCATCAAAAGCCCTCGGTCATTCCCGGTAGGCGGTGCTGGCGCTGGAGCCGATGCTTGCGACGACCAGCAGCCAGTGAATGCCGGTCAGGCGGGCCATCGCGAAGGGGAACGCATCGGCGAAGGTGACGCCGGGGTCGGCATTGCCGGACGCACGCGCTTCGGTGAGGATGTCTTGGACGTAGACAAGGTGACTGACCACCAGGCAGAGCGCCATCACTACGGCGGCAGTTGCTGCGATCCCCACCCCGCCCCGGCTCGTGCAGGACCGAAGCGCAATCCCAACCCCAAAGCCGAGCATCAGGTACAAAAACGCAAAGCCGTGATGGCTGTAGAACAGGACTTTTTCGACGCCGATGGCCCCAAGGACTCCCACTACGGCGGCGATGGCAATCCCTTTGAGCAGCATCGCGGCGGACAGCTTTTCGCGCGGGGTCGTATCCACGTAGTCGGCGGGGCTGGACGCATAGCTCAGGCCGGCATTGGGATTGTAATGATTAGGATTGTAGACAGGCGCGACCGGCGGCTGCGCAGGCAGGGCAGACTGCCGCTCTTTGAGCGCCGGGCTGCACCGGCGGCAGGCGAGTCGCCCGCCGACCGGCTCTAAACAGTCCGGGCAGGCGGGGATGCCGCACTGTATGCAGACGCCGCCGGCGGTGATGGCGGGGTGGTAGTAACAGGGGCTGGGCATGGGGTCCTCCGCAAAACGTTGGAAGCAGGCAAGGGCGGTGAACTTGGTGATTGCTCCCTGTATTGTAACACGGTTTTGCGGGGAATGGACAAAGACTATTCGGGAGTATTTAAAGCCAACTCGGCGGCGTAGTCGCGGCCTTCGCGCTTCCAGGCGCGGGTGCAGAGGGGCAGAAAGTCGCACCACGGGCAGGTATCGGGCAATGGGACAGGGCGGACGGCCTCAAAGTCTTTCTCCAAAATGGTGATGCCGATGCCGCGCAGGTCTTCTTCCAGGGTCAACAGCTCATCGTCGGTGTACGATGCCGACGCCGTGACCCCGCCGCGCAGGGCGTGGATGGTGGCGTAGACCCGGCGGTCGGGGTTGGTGCGCTTGGCGAGAAGCTGATAGACGGACATCGCGAGCGCGTCTTTGACATCGGCTTCGGTGACACCCATTCGGCCCGATTTGTAGTCTACGATCTCCAAAGCGCCGTCGGAGAGGTGCTCGTCAATCCGGTCAATCCGGCCCGTCAGCACAAACGGCCCCATGTCCCATTTCAGCATCTTTTCAATCAGAAACGGGCGCGTTGCTTCGGCGCGTGCTTCCGACGCCGCGTGGTACGTCTCTAAAATCCGCACGGCTTCGAGCTTGTGCGCCGCTTCATGCGCCGCGCTGTCGTAGCCCTGCGACTGCCAGACGGTTTCCATCTTGGCGACAAGCTCCGGGGCCGAGACTGCCGCCGTGCCGCCGTCTTCATGGAAGGTTTGCAGGGCTTGATGCAGGGTCGAGCCGAACGTGAACCCGGCGCGGGCGCGGTGGTAGAACTTGCCGACTCTGTCCACGTAATCGAGCCGGTACATCATCGGGCAGGACAAAAACGAGCGCAGACGGGTCGGTGAAAATTCCGGCTTGCGCGGCTTCTTCGGCGGCGCAGGCTTTTTGGGGGACGCAGGATTTTTAGGAGACGCGGGCATGGGAGGATTATACCCGGTAGAGGCACAGGCGATGAAACGCCGCTTCCAGTGCCGGCTCCTGGCTTATTTCAGCGCTTCTTCGGCTTCCAGCTCGCGCAGGAGCGGCTCGGCACGGGCGACCAGCTCATCTTTGCGGGGGCGCAGGGTGTCGCGGGTGCCGCAGTAGAGGGCCAGCGCTTCGAGCGGGCTGAGGGCTTCGGTGAGCAGCTTGGAGCGGACGGCGTCGGTGTCCCGGACAATCTCTTTATGCAGCGAGACGGTCAAAAACGCTGCGCCGAGGGCGGCCCGGATGTCGGCGTCGCGGACCCCTGCCGACTGCTCGGAGTTGATCTTGTAGGAGACTTTGACAATCGCACCGTCAATTTTTTCTTTGCGGATAGCGGCGAGGATGGCGCCCGTCGGGTCGTCGCCGGCGTCGGTGGCATTGACCTCGATCTCGACAAACGGGCGGGTCTTGACCGCGACGTGCTTGACCTCGGTTTCGCCTTTGAGCAGGTCTACCAGCGCAAAGCCTTTGTCTTCGGAGCGCTCGCCGAAGTCAATCCGCTCGACCGAGCCGCAGTAGACGACTGGGGGCTGCTTGCCTTTGTTCAGGTCCTGGTAGCGGTGAATGTGGCCCAAAGCGACGTAGTCGAACGGCTCGATCGTCAGCGCGGACAGAGGCACTTCGGGTTCGTTGGTCAGGTACCCCACTTGGTTGGCGCTCAGCTTGGCATTGGTGACTGAAAAGTGGCCCATCAAAATAGTCGGCAGGGTTGGGTCGCATTGGGCGGCCAGCATTGCAATTGCCGACGTGTAACGGTCCACGATAAGCTGCGTCGTCTCCTGAACGCCTTTGTCTTTGTTTTCTTCCCGCGACAGTACCAGGCTCTTGATCAAGTACGGCATCCCGACGATCTGGACTTGGCTGCCGCGCTTGGTTGGAACCACTTTGAGGCCCGGCGTGTCGAAGACGGTCAGCATCTCCCCCGACAGCGCCCCGAAGATCTCAATCGCATTGGCCCGGCCTTTGGTGTTCGGAATATCGTGGTTCCCTGCCAGGAGTACCACGGGAACGCCTGCCGCCGTCAGCTTTGCCAGGCACGACGCGAACTCGCGCTGATGGGTCTGGTTCGGGTCGCGAGTCTTGTAGGCGTCACCCGCGAAGACCGCCAGCTCCACCCCAGCGTCCAGAGCGATCTCAATCGCTTCCAGCAGGGCGTTGCGGAAGTCAATCAGCCGGGACGGCAGGCCGGTGGCGGGGTCGAAGCGGCCATAGTTCTCGACGCCGAAATGGACATCGCCAAAGTGCATGATACGGAGGGGTTGGGGCATAATCTTGACGGTGATTATACCCGGAGTCGCGGGCCGAAAAAAGCGAAAATAAAAAGCTTGACAAAGATTGGTTTGTGTGCGATAATAACCATGTAGTATGATGAACCGGTTCACCAAAAGACTGACATGAGCAAAAATGCGGTGACAATCAAAGACGTGGCGCTCCGGGGCGGGGTCAGCAAGACCGCCGTGTCGTATGTGCTGAGCGGGCGCGAGGCCGGGGTGCGTATCAGCGACGAGACGCGCAAGCGGGTGCTGGCGGCGGCGCAGGACCTGGGCTACCACCCGAATGCGCTGGCCCGTGGCCTGGCCCGGCGCCGGACCGACACGCTGACCCTGGTGATGCAGTTTCCGTCGGTGTTTTCCGGCTGGTCCGGGTTTGTCAATGAGCTGATGCACGGGGCGACCGATGCAGCCACAGCGCTCGGCTTTGACCTCATGCTGCACACCAAAGGACACGGCGAAGTGGAGCAGGACGCCGCCGCGCTGACCGATGGGCGGGCGGACGGAGCACTGCTGCTGCGCGACCGGGACGATCCGCTGGCCGAGCGCCTTCAAGGGCGCGGGCTGCCGTTCGTGCAGATCTTCAGCAGCTCGGCATCTTTGCAAACCTGCTTCGTGGACTGCGACAATGCCGCCGGCGCACGTCTTGCCGTGGATCATCTTTGGGCGCTTGGACATCGCCGGATCGGGCATCTGTTCGGCTCGCCTCATTCGGCGGCGGCTTCGGAGCGCCTGCATGGGTACCGGGATGCGCTGTGTGCTCACGGGGTCGCGCCGCGCTCAGAATGGGAATGCGGCATCGGTTACGCCGGCGACGACTTTGCGCCGTTCGCCGCGATGATGACCCGGCCCGAGGCCCCCACGGCGATTTTCGCCTGGAGCGACGATGTCGCTGTCCGCGCCGTGCGCGTCCTGTCGGAGCAGCTTGGGCAGCGTGTTCCCGAGGACGTGTCCGTGGTCGGGTTCGACGGCACCGAGATGTGCGAGCACACGTCGCCGCGCCTAACCTCGGTTCGGCAGCCGGTCTATGCGATGGCCGCACGGGGCGTTGAAACCCTGGCCGCGCTGATTCGCTGTGAGCCGGTCCCCGAGCGAGCGATTGTTTTCGCGCCGACTTTAAGTGTCCGCGATTCGACTGCGGCGGCACCGCCCGGCGGCTGACGCCGCGTTTGGCAAAGTTTTGTTTGGCTACGTTTTTGTTCGGTTACGTTGTCGTTACGGAAATTTAGAGGAGAAGTACCATGTCCACATCTCGAAAGCGCGGCTTTACGCTGATAGAGCTGCTTGTCGTCATTGCGATTATCGCAATACTCGCTGCGATTTTATTCCCCGTTTTTGCAAAGGTGCGCGAGAACGCACGTCGGACCGCGTGCGCTTCCAACGAAAAGCAGATCGGCCTCGGCCTGATGCAGTACACGCAGGACAGCGACGAATATCTCCCGGAGCGTTATGCCGACCGTGACCCGGTAGATAACCATAAGCGAAGCTGGAAGGACTCGATTTATCCCTACATCAAAAGCAAAGATGTCTTCAAGTGCCCGGACAACCCTTCGGCGCAGAAATTGGATCAGCCAGACGGCCAGGCAAACACCGTCAAAGGCATCTTCGCCGCAGGGTACGCCATGTACCTGCCGGACGCATTTCTCTCCGGTAGGTTTGGGCACGGCGCTTCTTATCCGCAGCTCCTTGCCGGAGTGGACCAGCCTTCCGGGTCGCTGATCATCGTTGAAACCAGTTTCATTTACCCGGATGTCGGAACCTACTTGGGTTACGAAGAGCCGGTTGCGGCGACTGACGCTGATGCCTTTCCTGGCTCTTCGACCATGAACAGCGGGCATGACAAAAAAGCTGGCAACATCATCTATATGGACGGCCATGTGAAGTATCGCCGGCTGCATGACACTTTCATTGAGCATGATGGCATCAACGATTGGCGCTACAACTACAAGGAAGTTCATGCTCCTGCTCCTGGTGCAGACATCCCGTGGGTGACCACAATGCAGGACCAGTTGAACAACTACCCTGACGGCAACTAAATGAAATCACCACTCATGACTCTGATGGGAGCAGCCGCCGGCTTTTTGCTGGCGGCTTCGGTTCTTGCCGCCCCTCTCCCCTCTCTTGCCCCGCCCCCGCCGTCGCTGGAAACGGTGCAGCACCGGGCGTTTGACTTCTTTTGGAACGAAAGCGACCCCGTAACGGGGCTGACCAAAGACCGGGCTGTTAACCTGGGGGGCAAGCCGGACACATACACAGTGGCGTCCACCGCCGCGACCGGGTATGCGCTGGCCGCGCTGCCGGTAGGGGTCTCGCACGGCTGGGTCTCCAAAGACGCCGCGTATGCGCGGGCGCTTCTGACCCTGCGGTTTGTGCATAACAAGCTCGAAAGCACCCACGGCTTCTACTACCACTTCCTGACCAACTCCACCGGCGCACGGGAGTGGAAGAGCGAGGTGTCGTCTATTGACACCGCTCTGCTGCTGCTGGGGGCGCGGACGGCGGGGGCGTACTGGCCGGGCACGGAAGTCCGGCGGCTTTCCGATGATCTGACGGCGCGGGCGGACTGGCGCTGGATGCAGGCGGCGGACGGCAAAGCACCGGGCGACAAAACGCTTTCGATGGGCTACAAGCCGGAGACCGGATGGATCAACAACCGCTGGCAAGGCTACAGCGAAGCGGCGCATCTCTACTGGCTGGCGCTTGGATCGCGCCCGGCGGGCCTGGCTTCGGCGGCGTGGGACGCCTGGCAGATACAGCCGGCGACGCTGGAAACCTACCCGGTGTTCGGCGGGGCGGAACCGCTGTTCATGGCCCAGATGGCACCCGGCTACTTCGATGTGTCGGGCCGCCACGACCGGCAGGGACGCGACTGGGCAGCGGCGTGGGCCAACGCGCACCGGGCGGACCGGGCGTACTGCCGGCGCAATCCGGACGGGCGCAGGACCTATGCCGAGGGGTTCTGGGGAATCACCGCCTGCGACCAGCCCCCGCCGGTTGGCTACGGCGCAAACTGGCCGGCGGCGGGGCATGACGATGGCACGGTCGCGCCGACGGCGATGCTGGCCGGGGTGATCTTCGTGCCGAGCGATTCCCAGGACGCATTGAACGCGCTTTGGACCAAGCATCGCACGCAGCTTTGGGGCCGGTACGGCTTTTCCAATGCGTTCAACGTGGACAAAAACTGGTATGACACCGACGTGATCGGGATTGACCTCGGCATGATGCTGCTGGCGATTGAGAACGCAAAGACGGGAATGGTCTGGCGCCTGCTGCGGCCCGACCCCGTGCTTGCGGGCGGCCTCAAGGCGGCGGGGTTCGCGCAGGCCACCGGGAGCACTCAGGCCGCCCGTCCATAAGGAGATGGCCCGCAGGCGGCGGCTCCCAAGTCCGGCGCGGGTTCCATCAAGTGCAGGAAAATGGGCACCAACGCCGGGTCGAAGTGGGTGCCCGCGAGGCCGTGCAGGTGGTCTGCCACACGCTCTTTGTCCCACGCCCGGCGGTATGGGCGGTCGGACGTCAGCGCGTCCCACACATCTACCAGCGCGAACAGACGTGCCGCCAGCGGAATGTCTTCTCCTGCCAACCCGCGCGGGTAGCCGCTGCCGTCCCACTGCTCATGGTGGCAGTATGGAATGGCAAGCGCCGGCACCAGAAACTCTGTCGGCGAAAGCATCTCGTAGGCAAGCGCCGGGTGACGGCGCATGATTTCCCATTCGGCGTCGTCGAGCGGGCCGGGCTTCAGGAGAATGCGGTCAGGGACGCCCATCTTGCCGATGTCATGCAGCAGTGCCCCACGCTTGATGTGCAGCAGCGCTTCCTGGGGCAGGCCGACGGCGTGGGCCAGCCGGAGCGTCATTTCGGTGACGCGGCGGGAGTGGCCTTCGGTCTCATGGTCACGCAGGTCCAGGGCGCGGGACCAGCCCTCGATAGTCGCGTCGTAAGAGCGCAGCAGCTCGGCATTCAGGGCCAGGATGCTTTCCTCGGCACGCTTGCGCTCGGTAATGTCCCGGATCAGCACCTGCCCGGCTGGCTGCCCCTCGTAAACAATCCCTGTGCTGACCGATTCCACGTCAATTATCGTCCCATCGAGGCGCATATATTTCTGCTGGGTAAGCGGGCTGGGCTTGCCGAGAAGCTGGCTGCGGGCTGCCCGCTCTCGCGCCAGCGCGTGAAAGTCGGGATGAACGACGTCCAGGACTGACCGCCCAATCAGGTCTTCGACCGAGGCGGCAGCAAACAGCGTCACGGCCGCAACATTCGCGTACACGAAGCGACTCTGGACATAGACGACGACGGCTTCCGGGGAGTGTTCGACCAGTCCCCGGTAACGCACCTCGCTTTCCCGCAGCGCGTTTTCCATGCGCCGCCGCTCGGTAATGTCCCGGCCCATGCCGGTAATCCCGGTCGGACGGCCCATCGGATCGCGGATCGGCACAGCGCTGAATTGATGCGGCACGAGCCGGCCGGCGGTGGTGAGCAGGCTCCCTTCCACTTCCACGTAGCCGGTTTCGAATGCCTGCCGGATGGCCGACGCGATGTTTTGGCGATCATCCGTGCCGAAAAACTCCAGCGCAGGCCGGTCTTGCAGCATGTCCGCGGGCAGGCCGGTGACAGTCTCCATTTTCCGATTCCACTGCACGAGGTTCCCGCTCAAGTCGAGCCGGAACAGTACATCCGGCACCGTTTCCAGGACATTTTGATGTTCGGTCAGTGCATTTGCCAGGTCCGCCGTGCGCTCCTCGACCTGCGCTTCCAGGGCGGTGTGCGCTTGCAGCAGAATTCCTTCCGCGACTTCAAGCTGGGCTTGGCGCAGGCTGATCTGGCGCATCTCAGCGAGGCTCTGGCGGCAGGAGATCACAAGGAACAGATCCTCAAACGCCACCCACCCAACGTGCTGGGCGGTCAGCCAGGGTGAGGCTTCTGCCAGGCCGTAGATCGACTCCGGCCAGAGTGCGCCGCGCACCAGGTGGTCCGCCGCTGTCACGGCAGTCGCGGTGGCAATGACCCGCCAGTCCCGGTAGAACGCCAGAAATGCCAGTGAGCCAAAGATATGAAAGTGGGTGGTTTCCTGCCCGCCACTGATATGAACCAGTAGGGCGGACATGAGTAACTGCGACACGGCGATCACCTGCCGCGTCAACGGCAGGCCAGGGCGGGCCAGCGCCAGAAAGACCGGCAGCGAGCTGATAAGGCCGCCTAGAAAGAGTGCCGCCCAAAGATGTGGATGGACCGCGCTCTCAGTTCCGGCCCAGGTGCGCGGCGAGAGCAGGGAGGCGGCCAGCACCGCGCCAGCCCATTGCAAAGTCATGAGCAGGGCAAACAGGCGGTCGGTCCGGCGATAAAGGGTTTGGCACTGGGAATCGAAGATGCTGCGGGCTTGCTCTTGCACCTCGACCGTCTGGAGTGAAGGGGGCGCGGGCGTCATAAATTTCCTTGTTCTACTGTTTGGGAGCAGCCGCGCCCGAGTGGGCAGCCGTAGACGGGCGCCGAAGCACGAACACTCCGCTGACCGTTGAGCAGGGCCACGACTGCGGATAGTCCGGCGTTGTCGCCTTCGTGGCCCCGTGCCCCGGTCAGGCCACCATGGAACAGAAGGTGCCCATCCGGCGCATAGAGCAGTGTCTCCCCGGACGTCGCCGCGCCGAAGCGACGCGCCGCTTCCCCGCCATTGTCCGCCGACACGGAAACGCCGGGAATAGCTGCCGTCTGCCGCCAGAGTCCGGTCCGGGTCCAGGAGGCCGAGTAGCCGGCGGGCCGCAGAAACAGCACGACAATCTTCGCGCGGTTCGGGCAGAGCGCCGCGAGATGGTTCAGCTCGCTGACACTGGCCCGGCTGCACGGACACTGCGGGTGCAGCAGCAGCACCAGGGTCGGACGGGCGGGGTCCAGGGCAAGCGCGGGCTGAGGCCGCCACACCACTGGGGGATGGCTGGCAGTCCCAGCGTGGTTGTCCAGTGACCACAGCCGAGAAAAACCGAACCCCGCAAAGGCAAGCCAGATTATTACCACCGTGTTCAGCAGTTTATAGCCTCTTGCCTCGTTAAACATACTCTGTTATCGGCAAAACATTGATAATTACTCACAACTATTGTGTATGACAAGACCGGAGAATTGACAGGGTTTCCCTAAATCGGCTATACTGAGCGCAGAAAGGGGCCATCAAATTATGGTTCTTACCTGGGATCAGGACCCGCGCGAGCTGTACGCGGGGATTAAAATTGGGGACACGGTGCAGCGGCTCTTAAATGGCGAGCTGATCGTGCATACCGAGGAAGCCCGCGCCCATGAAGGCGAGTTTCCTGAGAAAAACATCCGCACGCTGGCCGACAACGGCCTGCTTGGCATGAAGATCCCGACCGAGTACGGCGGGCTGGGCCTGGACACGCTGAACGTCACCTACGCCGTTGAGCAAATCGCCCGCATCGCCCCGGCGACGGCGTTCGTGCTGCTCCTGCACACGCTGACCGCGAACCGGATCAACAAGGCCGGCACGGAGTACCAGAAGCGGCGCTACTTGCCGATGATCGCCTGCGAAACCCTCGGCGCATCAGCCTGGTCCGAAAGCGGCGTCGGCGCGGACAAAAGCGTTCTCAACACCAAAGCCTACTGCGAAGACGGCGTGTGGCACCTGAACGGCCAGAAAGCGTTCTGCACTGGCGCAGGCCACGCGGGCGTCTACATGGTCATGACCGACACGACCGAGGGCAAAGGCTTCTTCCTAGTCCCCGCCGACAACCCCGGCCTGCGCCTCGGCGAGCCGATGGACTCGATGGGTTTGCAGGGCACGCATTCGGGCGTCGTGGGTTTAGACCATGCCGAAGTGCCCGATGCCGAGCGGGTCGGGACACCGGGCAGCATCGGTCCGATCATCAACTTCGATATGCAGAGCGGCCTGCACTCGGGGATTGTTGCCACCGGCATTGCCCTCGGGACGTTCGGGCGCTTGGTAGACATCGTCAAAGCGAACAATTCGTTTGAGAAGTACGAGAGTGTCCGGGTGCGCGTTTCCCAGCTTGCCGCGAACTTGAGCGTCATGCGGACCCATGTCTACGCCCTGGCCCAGATGGCATCACTGCCCGATGACGTCCGCCCGCCAGTCGAGGCCGCGACCATGACCGCCAAGCTGTTTTTGTCCGAGAACGCCTTGCAGATGACCACCGACGCCATCGCCATCGCCGGCAAATCGGGTTACCTGCGTGAGAACGGTTTAGAGCGTCTGCACCGAGATGCTCTGGGTATCGTCATCGCCGCCCCCATCAACGGCCAGGTGCTGGGCAGCATCGGCGAGTCCCTGCGCCACACCGACCGCTCCTCGCATCTGTATAAAGTTTAGGAGTCCTGCGATGACATTGACATTGACGGGCGAGACCGAGACGCGCCTCCTTGTTGCGGCGGAAGAACGTGGCCTCGACCCTGCGGAGCTGCACGAGGATTTGCTCCGGCAAGCGCTGGCGCAGTTTTCCGGCACTCAGCCCGCAGAACACGTGCTCACCGACCTCACGACAGACGCGGCTATGGCGGGGCCGATATTCGACCTTTGGAGTTCCCCGGAAGAGGACGACGCCTGGAAACATTTATCTGCCCATGAGTAAGTATAAGCGGGGGGATATTGTCGTTGTCCCGTTCCCGTTTTCCGGTGCGCCGGGCGAAAAGCCGCGCCCGGCGCTGGTCCTCGCCACTGTGCCTTTCGCTAACCGCATAGATTATGTCGTCTGCGTCATCAGCACACAGAACGCGCCTGACTCAAACCTGATTGCGCTGGATGTGGCTGATGTGCAGGGCGGGGCGCTCGTCAAGAGAAGCTACTTACGCCCGGCTTACCTGTACACTACCGGGGAGAACCGAATCACCCGCAAAGCAGGCGAGATGAGTTCTGAGAAGCTGGAAGCCGCACTTGCTGTGCTGACTGCTCTCTTTCAGAAATAGCGGCATACTATGACCAGCACCCCGAAAATCATGGGCGTCATTCCCGCCCGGTTTAACTCATCACGCCTGCCGGGGAAGGCCCTGCGGGAGATCGCCGGGCGTCCGATGATCCACTGGGTTTATCTCAATGCCAAGCAATCCCCCTTGCTGACCGAGCTGGCAGTCGCGACGGACAGCCCGGAGATTGCCGCGTCGTGCGAAGGCGCGGGCATTCCGGTCTTTCGCACCCGCGAGCATCCGTCGGGCACCGACCGGGTGCATGAAGTCCTGACCCGGACCGATGCCGACATTTACGTCAACATTCAGGGCGACGAGCCGACCCTGCGACCCGATCACCTGGAATTGATGCTTCAACCGTTCCTGGACGGCAGCGGGGCGTTGGTCACGACGCTAAAAGTCGCGATTTCCGCCGCCGAGGCCGCTGACCCGAACAACGTGAAAGTGGTCACGGCGGACAACGCCAATGCGCTCTACTTCTCGCGCTATCCCGTGCCCTACGATCGCTCGGGGCTGGGACAAGCGCAGCATTTCAAGCATATCGGCCTGTACGCCTACACCCGTGCGGCTTTGGAGACCTACCACCGCCTGCCGCAGTCGTCCCTGGAGCTAACCGAGAGCTTGGACCAACTGCGCTTTCTGCAAAACGGCATCCCGATTTATGTCGCCGAAACGCCGCATGACACGGTGGGCGTTGACACTGAAGCCGATCTTGCCCGTGTCATCGCCATGTTTGAGACGGCGAACAGCGCGTAGGACGCCCCCCAGCCCCCAATAATGGGGGAGCAATATGGACAAAGAAGGGCGGGGGCAAGCCCCGCTCCTATCTCCTAATCTGGCTCCCCCATTATTGGGGGCTGGGGGGAGTCTTTTCTCTTAACAACCGCCTATGTATTCCCTCTACAGCCTGCTTTTCGGTTCCTGGGTGCTGGTCATGCTCCCCTACTTCCTGTACCGCGCCTGGAAGCACCAGAAGTACCTGCCCGCACTGCGTCAGCGGCTCGGCAGACTGCCGGACACGCTGAGATCCGACGGTCGCCCGACCATTTGGATTCACTCGTGCTCAGTCGGCGAAACACTCAGCGTCCAGCCGCTGGCGCACCTTCTAAGCACCCAGTTCCCCGAAGCGCGGCTTGTGTTCAGTACAATCACGAAGACCGGACAGGCCATCGCGACGGAGCGGTTTGCCAAGTATGGCGTCGGCAACTCGTTCTACTTCCCGATTGACCTCGCGTTTATTGCGAACAAAGTTTTAGATACAATCCAGCCAAGCCTCTTAATTACCATCGAGACCGAGATCTGGCCGAATGTCCTGCATGAAGCCAAAAAGCGCGGCATTCCGATTGTCATGGTCAACGGGCGCATTTCCGCCGAGTCGTTTGCCTACTACAGACGGGTGCAGCCGCTGATGGGTCCGGTCTTCCAAAATTACAGCCTGCTGCTGATGAAAGCCCGCGAGGACGCCAATCGTCTGCAACGCATGGGTGCGCCGCCGAGCAAGCTGGTCGTCAGCGGCAGCATCAAGTACGACCGCAACCAGCTGGCCGAAAAAGATGTCACCGACGCCCAGCGAAAAGCCCTTGATGCGGCTCTCGCTTTGACAAATACCGATGCCCCGCTCCTTGTCGCCGGCAGCACCCACCCCGACGAAGAAGCGACCCTGCTGGAAGTCCTGCGCCGCATTCGCCTGACGCCGGGCCTTGAAACGACCCGCCTGCTTTTAGTCCCACGCCACCCGGAGCGCTTCACCGCCGTCGCGTCGCTTGCCGCCAGTGCGGGTTTCACGACGAAGCGCCGCTCGGACCCAACGCCGGGCGACCCCTCCGCTGCTGTGCTGGTGCTGGATACGCTTGGCGAGCTTGGCACCGCCTACGGCTTCGCCACCGTTGCGTTTGTCGGCGGGACACTCATCCCCCACGGCGGCCAGTCTATTATGGAACCCGCACTCTACGCCAAACCCATTGTCGTCGGGCCTTCGATGCTGAACTTCCCCCAAATCATCGATGACTTCATTGAACGCGGCGGCATCGCCCAGATTTCCGCCGACGAGACCGACAAGGACGCCCAAAAGTCCCAGCTCACCGAAGTCTTCGTGCATCTTCTGCTCGACGCCGACGCCCGCGACGCGATGGGCCGCGCCGCGTATTCGGTCTTCGAGGGCAGCCAGGGCGCGACCCAGTTCACGGTAGACCGCATCGCCGAAATCTTTGAGAAAAAGCTTGCGGAACAGAAGCTTCAGGAGACACCGTCAAAATGAGCGCAGTCTTAGCCCGCCTCCGCGTCCGCGAAACCGCCGGCATTCGGCGTTTTCTGTACCCGCTGACGGCGTATGTGTCTCTGCCAAAGCACATCAACCTTGAAGCGTTAAGCCTAGCGACCGAGCAGGGCGCGGCAGTTCCAGTGCAAGTCATACGCCGCGATGACGGGCAATGCCGCATAGACTTTGCGGTCTCACTTGCCCCGCTTCAAGGGGATGTGAAACTGCTCCTGACGGCGGACGGTCCCCAGATCGAAGTGCCGGACCCGCTTTATCTCACCCAGCAAGCCGATGGAAAACTCGTGAGTCGGCAGGAGCGCTTCAGCACAACGCTTGGGCGAATGGGCAGCATAAGTGAGGTCGTCTATGATGGCATTGGGCACTTGGCAGAGCTACCCGCCGGGATCGAGCATGACACAGGTATTAGGCGTCCTGATCCAGAGGACGCGAATTACAAGCGCGGCTTGCGGACGATAGCCCAAGCAGAGGATATGCCTTTTGAGGTGACTCACGAGGATATCGGGGGCGGGCCACTTTCCGCATGGTGTACGACTGAGGGAGTTTATGCCGATGGCTGCAAAACTGTCGTCGGGACTGAAATCACAGCGTGTAAATCCTGGGTGATACTGAACTATCGCTTGGAACAGCCTGCTCCAGGCGAAAGAATTTTTTTGGGCCTAATGCCGGAGGGCGAGTTTAGACGAGATTCTACAACAACCATCTTTGATACGGGCATCAATGGCATTTATGGTCAAACAAATTACTGGGGGGCATCTTTGAGATGGTTGGCACCTTCATCGGAAGATGGTCTTATCCGATGGGAAGTCGAGCAAAATTATGTTTCGCAGGGGGATAGCAGTGCCCCCCGAATGGATTACGTTGGGACAGTTACAAAACAAGAGTTTCCACGACAGCTTTGGTTTCACATGGTTAATGGTAGTAAAGCAATCGCTGTCGTGGTTACAAAAATGCCGACCTCCTGGCAGAAGCTGGAAATCTCAATCCGTAGGACAATTTGCATCACAGTAACCCTTGCAGACGAGGTGGCAGAACCAATGGAGTTCGGGGTCTGCTACCACTTTCTCAACGATGTTCCGGCGATTGCTGCTGCGACTAACCCGCAGTCTATTTTGCTGCCGCCAGTTGTGGAGGTTTTGTAGGGTTCTACAGCCCTGGCCGCTTCGGCGTAGGGCTTTCCGGTTCGGTGTCCGGCGGCGGGGCGAGGACATCAATCCGGGCGGCGCGGAAGTCGGCACCGGACAGGCGGCCCGTGAGGCGCACGGTGTCCCGGCGGCTGAGGTCGAACACGGAAATCTGCCGGCCCGTGCGGCGGATGGGGATGCCGCGCGGCACCCGGACCGACGTTTCGGTGCCGCTCGCCGCCCCGACTTTGAAGTCCCGGCTCCGCAGCTTATTCGGTGCGGACGACACTGGGCCAAACAAAATACGGTTCGGAGCGTCCGGCAATGAGCGGTAATCCAGATCGGTCCGGTCGGTCAGCACTGCCGCCAATACCGTCCCATTTGGCTGAAGCGAGCCGCCGACGGTGACGCGCTGACCGGGCGAGACTGGAAATCCTTTGGCGGCAGGCAGCAGCCCGTGCGTGTCCGTGTCGGGGGTCACGTAAACCGTGCGTGTGCGGGTTCTGACCCGCAGGGTAAACGCTCCCAGCGCCAGGTCAACTGCTTCGGCAGTCCCGCGCACAGTGTAATCCAGCGGCTCGGCGGCAGTCGGGATTGGCGCAGGGACAGCGGGCGCAAGAAGCTGAAAGCGGCTGACGGCGATGCTGCCGTCGCTGTTGCCCAGGCCCGTCACCGCGCCCCGCGCTCCCGGCTTCAGCGCCGCTCCCGGCGGCAGGACCACCTTCGCCGCCGACAAATCCAGCAGGTAATCGTGCCCATTGTCGCCCGTGAACAATGCGGCCTGCGCGGCGGCCTCGACACGCTTAACTGTGCCGGCGAGGACAACATGCTGCCCGGCGACGGGCACAGAGGCCGCCGGGTCCGCCGCGCACACGCCACCAAGTGGAAGCAGCACAAACGCAGCACAAATACCCCAAAAACTAGATTGCTTCACGGTTATTGGTCTCTTGATTGATTGCCGCCGCAGCTTCGCGCGGATCGGGCGCCGCGGTGATCGGCCGACCGACAACAATATAATCTGCGCCCGCCTGCACCGCTTCCCCCGGCGTCATCACCCGCTTCTGGTCGCCCAAGTCTGCACCCGCCGGACGAACCCCCGGAATGACCAGCAGGAAGTCCGGCCCGCAGGCAGCTCGAATTGCGCCGATCTCGTGCGGCGAGGCGACTAGGCCGTCGCAGCCGGCGTCCTGTGCGAGACGCGCCAGGGCGACAACTTGTTCCGTCAATGGCCGGGACACGCCCAGTTCATCTCGCAGCGCTTCCTGGCTGATGCTTGTCAAGACCGAGACGGCAATGACCAGCGGGCGAGCGACGCCCGCCGCGGCTGCCCCTTCCGCCGCGCCCTGCACTGCTGCCGCCATCATCGCTTTGCCGCCCGACGCATGGACATTCAGCATCCATATCCCGCGTCCTGCCGCCGCCCGCACCGCGCCCCGGACGGTGTTTGGGATGTCGTGGAACTTGCAGTCGTAGAAAATCTTCGTGTCCGGCCCGGCCTGCGCTTTGAGGTCGTCCAGCAGACCGAAGCCTGCGGCGTTAATCAGCTCCAGGCCAACTTTGTACCCGGCGACTTCGCCCACCACTTGCCCGGCCAGGTCCAGCGCCTTTTGCGCCGTGTCCGTGTCCAGTGCGACCAGTATTCTGCTCTCAGTGTTCATAGGGGTTAGTTCGCCAGAGACGCGAGAGGTTCCTGCCGAACTGAAACGCATAAAAAAGCCCGGCCACGATTGGCCGGGCTGGAAAGACGCCGTTAGCTGCGCCGCGATGACCCGCCGCCGCTCAGGGACAGCAATATCTGCACCAGGAACCAGAACAGGTTCAGGAAGTCCAGGTACAGGCCGACAGTCGCCAGAACATAGTCGTTGGGACCGTAGCGGAACTTGATATTCGAGAAGTCGTACAGCGTGAAGCCCGCAAAGATCAGCGCTCCAACAACCGCATACGCCAGGCTCAGGCCAGGGCTGAACTGCACGAAGTAACCGATTAAACCGACAACGATCAGGCCGATCAGCGCGAAAATCAAATACTTTCCAATCGCGCCGAAGTCCTTGCCGGAGACCCAGACATAGGTGCCGAGGCCCGCCACAATTACTGCCGACAGCACTGCCGCTTCGCCGATCACCGCCGCGCCGTAAGGGTAGCCGCGTGCAATCATGCCGAGCAGCGGCCCCATCAACAGACCTTCCATGACGCTCAGGCCATACAGCAGCACCAGGCTCAGGCTTGGGTTATTCCGGGCAAACGACAGGCCGATGACGCAGCCGAAGGTTCCGAGCATCAGCGGCAGAAACAGCGCCGGGCTGAGATGCGCCGACGCCGCCCAGTACGCCGCCCCGGCGGTCACCAAAAGCGCCGTGCAGAGCAGGTAAGAGACGCGCTGCAAGAGCGCATTTGCCGCCGACACCGACTGCCCCGTAGCGTAGGGGTTATAAGGCTGATTTGGGTTTCGCGAAAAGTTATTCACCGTGTTTTCCTCCACACTTCTATAACGCAATCTCGGAATTGTTCGTTCCAATCACGGGCAGAGGGACAGGAACTACCGCCGCCACTGCCGGCGATTTTCACCTGGCTTTCCCCGCCTCGGTCGCTTCGGGGACTTCGATCAGCTTGCCGGTTTTGACATCGTAAATGTAGCCGTAGATTGGGATGGACTTCGGCACGAGCGGGTGGGAGCGGACCTGGCGGACATCGTCGGTCACGGCTCCGGTCTGATTGGAAATTGGGAGCCAGGCAATATAATCACCTGCCGAAGAGCCAGGGCCGACGCCGACATCGGTGAAGCCGATCGGGCTGAGGGACGCGGTTTCCAGGCTTTGCGCGAGCAGGCCGCGCATCACTTTGTCATCGAAGTATTCCATGCCGCAGTCGGTGTGATGGATAATGAACCACTCTTTGGTGCCAAGCAGCTTGTAGGAAATGACCAGGGAGCGGATAGCATCGTCGCTCGCTCGCCCCCCGGCGTTGCGGATGACGTGGGCATCGCCTTCGGACAGGCCGGCATAGTGGGCAGGGTCCAGACGCGCATCCATGCAGGTCAGGATGGCAAAGCCGCGAGCAGGCGGCAGCGCAAGCTCGGCTTTGGGGCCGAAACTTCCGGCGTAGGCGGCATTGGCTGCCAGAACTTCGTCAAGAATAGTGCTCATGGAATTTAGCTCCTTTGGTAGAGCTATGGTACCCGTTTTCGGCACCCACACGGGCAGTCTTTGCGACCGAGAAACATGGCAGCAAAAAGCCCTACCAGTCTCCAAAATGAGACGAGCAGGGCGAAAAACTCAGAAAGCCCACGAAGGGAATCGGACCCTTGACCTCTTCTTTACCAAAGAAGCGGTGCTTTTTACTTTAAAATAGCCCGTTTTACTCTCGATGTGTTGGCCTCAACGCCCCTGTTTTTTGTAAAAGAAAGTGGTGTTATTCGCGGTTGCAGTTGGTGATGAAGAAATGATACTTGTTCAGCACGATGAATGTCAAGGTCAATCCACAATCAATATGTGTATTATAGTCTCGTACAAGGTCAATTTTGCATTATAATTCAAGAAAGCGTGTATAATAGACCATAATGGAAACTCCGTTGCAAACAAAACAGGTCGCGGCCAAGTTGAATGTCCCTCCTCGCCAAATAGTGGAATGGGCTGTAGCCGGCTTGCTACCATCAATAAACGATCATATGGGCACGGGCAGCAGTCGACTATATTCGCCAGAGGTTATTGAACGAGGTCGTTTGCTTTGTCGTTTAAGAGCCGCCAAGATCAAAACGCAAGACATTCGTAAGCTAGTGCCTGTCATTGAAGAAGCTTTGGTCAATGATGTAGTGCTAAGTGTTCCACATCCAGTCCAAGTAGGGAAAAGGCTGTACACTCTCTGCCGGATGCCAATGCAGGGACCTGTTCTTGTAGAAGGGATTCCGCCAGGGCAAACAGTCATACCGCTAATCGCACTGGATGATATTACGGAGGAAGAGCAAAAACAGGCCGCTCGTGTCAAGTAATTTGATTGTATAAGCGTTGAGCAGATAAAAACATGACTTCGACAGACAAACCGAAAAAATCGGCAATAATAAAGGCTTTCAACGAGGGGTTGCGCGAAATTGGCTATTCCTCAGATCAGATACAACAGGCTTATGGCTACAGCAATTTCTTGGATGCTGGCCAGCGGCAGACGGTTGATCTAGCTGCTTTTGGTAATGCTGTTCCTTCACTACGCACTTGTAATATCGCAGTCTCAGTTGAGGATCATGTAACTCCAGAACGCCTTGTGCGGCTACGAGCACTAGGTGCTCCGCTTCTTTTTGCTTATGACCTTCAGAACGAGCAAATATCTCGATGGCGTATGACAAGCGATGGCCTGCCAGCTCCTCTTGATTTGTCTCTGCACATCCAAATAGATCGTCTTCCCGCTTATTTTTTCGACAATAAGAAAGAATGGAACCCAGAAGCATTTCGACAGGCAAGGACTGCTGTTTTTCAACAAGGCATATCTCAGCTTGATTTTCTTGATTTGGGTTTGTTGCCTACTCTGGAGAGTGAGCTACAGCGCAAGCTCTCTCACCAAATTCAAAACATCTCAACTCAAAGTCGGAAAATCCTTAATGACCGGGACGGAGAAACTACTTTCGAACGACAATTCTCGGAGTATGCTCGTCTTCTCTTCCGCCTCTTAGCTGCCCGTCTCCTTAGCGATAGGGGAGATCTCCCAAGGCTCACTCAAAACACTGATGTTGCTGATGTTCTGACGATCATTGAGAAAAAATATCACGACAGCGGCGATACAGGGCCTTCACTGCATGATACCGTCGTGCAGAACCATGTCTGGAATTCTCTTTGTGATGGCATCGATTTGCGCAACCTGTCGCCTGAGACATTAGCTTTCGTTTACGAAAATACGCTTGTTGACCGTGATTTACGACGTCGACATGGAATCCACTCAACGCCTCCACAGGTGGCAAGCTATTTGTTGCGTCAACTGCCGATTGATCGTATTCCCGAAGAAGAACGCGTTGTTTTCGAGCCGTTCTGTGGCAATGCTCCATTTCTACTAGCCGCCATGCGTCGATTGCGCGAACTACTACCGGTGGGCCGAACACCCGCAGATGTTCATCAGTATCTAGTAAACAGACTCTTTGGACTTGAAATCTCACCGTTTGCTCTTGAAATCGCTAGATATAGTTTGATCCTAGGTGATTACCCTGAAGACAACCACTGGCAGATTATAGAGGCGAACGCCTTCAAGTCCGCACACTTTGATAATTATCTCCAGCAGGCAAGCATCGTTCTGAGTAATCCGCCCCATGAAGCTTTTCCTGCTGGCACACGGCCTGCTGACGCGCACTCTAACCAAGCCGCTGAAGCTTTGCGACGTGTCTTGCTACATCCGCCAAAGCTTCTTGGGTTTGTCATGCCACTTTCTTTCGTGGATGGCAAAGCCTACAAAGCTCTGAGGCAAAGCCTGGTAGACACATATTCAACAGTAAGTATGACTGCTATGCCCGACAATGTGTTCGGCAAGGCTACGCAACCGACCGCGCTAATTGCTGCACATCAATTGGATGCTCAGAAACGATATTTCTGGTCAGCAGTCTCTAGCGAGGATTATCGCGCCACCTTTTCTCTTAATGGCAAGCCAACTTACTATGAGGAGAAAAAATCGCTTCCTGTCGGACAAGACGGCGCACCAATCCTTTATCAACGCGCAGTCGTTGATGTTTGGAAACATCTTGCAGATTTCGAGGAGCTTGGAAACGTAGCAGAAACACATCGTGGACTGCGCTGGGCGAAGTTGGATGGGGACCAAACTTCTACATCTAGTGCAGTTTCGGAAATCTATCAGGAAGGATTTGCTCCTGGGGTTCATAAAGTATCGGATGCCATTGAGGATTATGTCGCAACTCGAACTTTATATCTTGATATACGCCCTGATCGGAGGCATATGAATGCGCTACGTCTCACATGGGATCAGCCAAAGGTATTGGTGAATGCTGCGCGAATAAGTAGTGATATCTGGCGAATGCTTGCCCTCGTGGACACGGAGGGACTTTATGCTTCGCAGCAGCATCTTGCAGTTTGGCCACGCGCGAACCATGTTCCAACAATCTCGGTAGAGCTGCTGGGGGCCGTTCTTAATGGACCGGTGGCAAATGCTTTTTTATATCATCACTCTCGTGGTCGTGACAACGATATCAATGTCTTGGAGCGAATCCCTATACCGTCATTCACTAGTGCTCAAGCAGAGGAAATCACTTCCCTAGTCAACTCCTACAAGGATATGAGGTGGAGATACTTGAGCGAATCTTTACCCTGGACCGGCAATCTGGCAGAGAGAGGCCGACGTGCTCTTGTCAAAATTGATGTAGCCGTCTTGGAAGCTTATGCCCTCCCATCAGATTTGGAATCTGAGATGTTACAGCAGTTTGACGGTGTTCAGAGAAGGCATCTACCATTTTTCTTTGATAGATATGATCCCAAAGATTGGGAGGCTGCAAAGTCAGAATTAGTAGAGGAGCGAGAAGAACGGCGTACATCTAACCTGTTTGCTAATCTTCTGTCTCAGAAGATGTTAGTTGGTTTAACTGTGGAAGAGCAGAATGAATATGATCTGCTTCAATCACAGCGAACTAAAAACAGAACACGTTCTCGTTCGTTCCTTACAAAAGGTCAGTAGGCGAGGAATCTGGCATCTTGGCAACATTTCCTCGCCGACAACCGGCTCCTCAGAAAGGGCGAAAGGATTACCATGTATATAGACCAGAAGTACGTGAAGATTTCAAGGGCTACTGTGCATATTGCGGCGTAAATGATAGCGACTGGCCGCACGGCTCCAAGAACTATGAATTAGACCACTTCAAGCCAAAAAGCAAGCCAGAGTTTAAGGACCTTGAACACGATTTTTACAACCTCCGTTGGTGTTGCCATATTTGTAACGGCAGATCGGCTAAAGGTGACAACTGGCCCTCTCCAGAGGAAGTATCTGTAGGCATCGGCTTTGTAGACCTCTGCGAAGATGACTGGTATCTTCATTACAAACTGCTGCATGATGGGACATTAAAGGCATTAACACTTCAAGCGCAATATACTATCGAAGTCATTGGCCTAAATGGCGATGATTATGTCAAACAGAGAAGAAGAATTCTTGATAATAATGGGGCTATCTTCCAGTCGTAGTGAGAAACCCACTAAATCAGACCGCTGAGTAGCTGGCTTGCCTTCCCCTGCTTGTCCGTCCGGCTATCATCGTAGCGCATGAGCGTTTCGAGCTTGGCATGGCGCGAAAGTCCCTGCACTTCCCGCCCGTCCGCCCCGGCTTCTAAAGCGGCAGTGATCGCCGAGTGCCGCAGCTTGTGGGGCGCAAGCGTCAGCCCGAGCCGCCGCCCGTAGCCCTGCACAATGCAGGTGCGCCCGGCGGCGTCGAGATCGCAGAGCCGCAGGCCGCATAGCTCGGACGCGCGGACGCCGGTATCCAGGAGAAAAGAGAGAATGGCCTCGTCGCGCTTGGGGTGGAGAGTCCGCTTTGCGGCAGACAGCAGCGCCTCGGCCTGCTTCTCGGTGAAGGGCTGGATTTGATCGGCGCGTGCGGCAGGCGAAGTAATCGCCTCCATCGGCGACGCCGTGAGGTGGCCGTCGTCAATCAGCCAGCGGAAGAAGGTGCGAAGATGCCCATGATACGTTTTCGTGGTGAAAGGGCGAACAGCGCGGATCTGCTGGGGATTGCCCCAGCGCCCGCCGTCGGGGACATTCCCACTGGCGACGTAGGCGAGGAACGCCTGCAGCTCCTGCTTGCCGCAAGAGGCGTAGGACTTCTCGCGCAGGAACCACTGGAGCTTGTCGAGCAACAGGCGGCGAAAAAAAGCGTCTCAGGCGGCGAAAAAAAGCGTCTGCGGTGAAAGCTGGCGGATCTCACCGTCGAGCAGCCAGCTCTCCACAAGCGCGGGAAGCTGCGCCGCAGGTAGGCAGGACAGGTCATCGGCGGGAGCCGATTTAGTCAAAGAAAGTGGTGTTTTTTTTCATTTTGCCCTCTTATTTGGGTAAGAGGGCGGTGGGACGCTACAAAGAAAGTGCTGCTTTTGTGAGTAATTTCGCCGATTACTCACAAAAGGAAGCCCACGAAGGGAATCGGACCCTTGACCTCTTCTTTACCAAAGAAGTGCTCTACCACTGAGCTACGTGGGCAGTTCAGGAAAGAGTATAGCACACGGCAGAAGAGTTTTGCAATACTTTTTGCGCCAGCGCTTCAGGCGATCTTGCCGGAGCGGCTATAATAAACGCATGACAATGCAAATACTGCGCTTTGATCTGCCGGCACCGGCGGACTTTTCATTTCAAGAAACGGTCTCGGCCCATGGCTGGCGGCGGCTGGCCCCGTTTGTTTGGGATGAAGCGGCGCAGACGCTGGAACGGGCAGAAGTGCTCCCTACGGGAGTCATCCAGCTTCGGCTGCGCGGCGCGGAAAACAGTGTCCGGGTGGAAGTGTCGGGAGAAGGGCTGGAAGAAGTTGCGGAGGCGGAGATTGGGGGGCGTGTGCGGCGAATGCTCCAGCTCGACCTGCCTCTTGGCGACTTTCATGCCTACTGCCGCACCGTGCCGCTGCTCGCGCCACTCGCCGACAATCACCGGGGCCGGATGCTGCGCGGCTCAACACTGTTCGAGGATGTCGTCAAAGTAATCGCTACGACCAACACGACCTGGGCACAGACCATCGCGATGTCGGCCCGGCTTGTCGCCGAGTTCGGCGCCGAGGGCCGGGCGTTCCCGGCACCCGCCCAGATCGCTGCGGTGTCACAAGAAGACTTCGCGGCCCGCGCTAAGATGGGCTACCGGAATGCGTATGTCCACGCCATCGCGTCGGCGGCTGCAAGCGGCGATTTGGACCTGGAAGCCTGGCAAACGGAAACCCTGACCACCGCCGAGCTGCGGGCGCGGCTGCTGTCTTTGCCGGGCATCGGCCCTTACGGCGCGGCCTGCCTGCTGCTGTATCTCGGCAAACCGGCCCATGTCAACGCGGACTCAGTCGCCCGCGCGGCTTTGGCTCAGGAACTAGGCCGGTCTGTCACAGACAAAGAGGTCCATGCGTTCTTTGAAAGCCACGGCGAATGGCGCGGCTTGGTGTACAACTTCTACCCGTGGCGGGACGTTTAGAGGTTTGGGATATGCCAGTCAATCTCGGGCGTGCCGTAGGACGTGAGCGCGGCATTGATTTTGGAGAACGGACGGCTGCCGAAGAAGCCGTTGCGGGCGGACAGCGGCGACGGATGCACCGATTGGATGACCGTGTGGCGCGAGTTGTCAATCAGCGGCAGCTTTTTCTGGGCGTAGCCGCCCCACAGCACGAACACGACCGGGTTCGGCTGCGCGTTGACCGCTTTGATGGCGGCATCGGTGAATGTCTCCCAGCCTTTATTTTTGTGCGAATTTGCTTCGTGTGCCCGAACTGTCAGCACGGCATTGAGCATCAGTACCCCCTGCTCGGCCCACGGCACCAAGTAGCCGTTGTTCGGGACTTTGCTGCCAAGATCGTCGCGCAGCTCCCGGTACATATTCGCCAGCGACGGCGGCGTCTCAACGCCGGGGCGGACCGAGAAGCACAGCCCATGCGCCTGCCCGGTGTTGTGGTAGGGGTCCTGTCCCAGCAAAAACACGCGCGTCTCTTCGAGGGGCGTCAATCGGAACGCCGAATAGACATTCTCTTCCGGCGGGTACACGTCCCCCTGCGCCCGCTCACTTTCGACGAATGCTTGCAGTTTCGCCCAATACGGCTTTTCAAATTCGCCCGAAAGCGCGGCGAGCCAGGAAGGCGGCAGGGGCGGCAGCGACGTGGCTTGTTTCGGCACGTCATCGTCAAACAGCGAAAGCTCTGTGTCCATAGCGGAAATATACCCAATTCCGCGCTCCTGCGCCGGTGGCAGGCAGGGATTTTGTCGGCAAAGCGCGAACTATCCGCCGGGGGCACGACACGCAATGATGACCGACGCCAAATTCGAGACACTAGTACGGCGGCTGGAGCGCTATGCCAAAGACGCGCCGAAAGCGTATCAGCTTCATGTCGGGGCGCTGGCCGCTCTGGGCTACGTGTATATTTTCGGCGTCGTGCTGCTGCTGCTGGCGCTGATTGGCGGCGTCATCGCCGCCGGGATTGGCCTCCTGGTTTACACCGGAACACACGGCGGCGCGGGGGCGGGAGCGCTCGGCGCGATCAAAGTTTTGATCCCCCTCGGCATCGGCCTGTTCGCGCTGATCGGCACGGTCTTTCGGTCGTTCCAGGTGCATTTCGCGGAGCCGGAAGGGTTTCCCGTACACCGGGTCCAGGCCCCCAAGCTGTTTGCGGCGCTCGACGAGGTCTGCGGGGCGCTGCAAGCTCCGGCGTTTTCCCATGTGCTGATCACCGATGAGTACAACGCTTCAGTCTATCAGCACCCGCGTCTTGGTTTGTTCGGCGGCTATGTCAGTTATTTGATGCTTGGCCTGCCGCTGATGGAGGCGCTGTCCCCGGCGCAGTACCGGGCCGTGCTGGCGCATGAGATTGGGCACCTGTCGCGCAACCACAACCGCTTCAGCGGCTGGATTTACCGGGTCCAAAATACCTGGCGTCAGATGCTCCGCACACTGATCGCCGAGCGTCACGGCGGCGTGTCGCTGTTTCTGCCGTTCTTTCAGTGGTACTCCCCCTACTTCGCGGCATACTCGTTTGTGCTGCGGCGCGGCAACGAATATGAGGCCGACCGCTGCGCCGCGCAGGTGTCCGGGGCGGAAACCGCCGCGCAGACACTCATCAGCGTCGATGTTAAAGCAAACGCCTTCCAGCAGCACTGGAGCAAGCTGATGGAAGGGGCCAAGACCGAGCGGAGCCTGCCGAACGGCCTCTATTCCCGGCTTCAAGAAAGCTTCCGTGAACCTGCGCCGCGCGAAGTGCAATGGTACGAGGACGCCCTCGAAGAGCGCTCCGATCTTCTGGATACCCACCCGAGCCTGAGCGAGCGGCTGGCGGCGCTCGGCTTCCGCACCGTGCCCGGCGGGCCGCTCGACCTGCCGAAGCCGCCCCTGCCCTTGCCCGCTCCCGTGACCGAGACAGCCGCCGACGCTCTCCTCGGCCCCCTGGTTGCTCATGTCGCAACTACCATCGAAGCCGAGTGGCGGACAAATATCGCCGACGCCTGGGTCAAGACCCACCAAAAGGCCCGCAAAGATCAAGACCGTCTGGACGCCCTCGAACTGAAAGTCGTGGACGGCACGGTCTCGCTTGACGAAGCCTGGGAGCGCACGGCGCTCATCGCCGACCTCTGCGGCGAGGACGAAGCCTTGCCTTTGGTAGAAGAATATCTGCGGGTCAAGCCCGACCACATCCCGGCGAACTTTATCTACGGCAAGCTGCTTCTCGACCGCAAGGATGCTCGCGGCCTGCCCTACCTGAACCGGGCCATGGCAGCGGACCCGGAAGCGGTCGGTCCCGGCTGCGACGCGATCTCCTGGTACCTGCGCGGCGCGGGCCGGCTCCGCGAAGCCGCCCCCTACCGCGAGCGCGGGCGCATCCACGCCCGGCAGTGGGAAGCGGCGCAGGAAGAGCGTGCGGAGATCTCACCCGACGACAAGTTCCTCTATCATGGCCTGCCGCCCGAGAAGCTGGCGAAGCTGCGCGACGAACTCGGAAAGATGCACGAAGTCCACCGCGCTTACTTAGTTCGAAAACAAGTCAAACACTTCCCGGAAAAGCCGCTGTACCTGCTCGGCGTCGTGCCGAGTGCGTCCGCCCCGGCCAACTTCCCCGAATTAGTCGGCTCTAAAATCGAATTTCCCGGCGAGACGTTTCTGGTGGTATTGCACGGCAACGGCAAGAGATTTGAGAAGCCACTGTTCGCGCTCTCCACCGCGCTAATTCTAACTCGGCAGTAGAGCAGAATGACCATGAATGGAAGCAGCACAAACAGATTGGTGTTTCGCGCCTCGGTGACGGGCCGGGCACTGATGGCGCTTTTCGCGGTGCTGTTCGTTGCGGCTCCTCCAATTCTTTTTGTCGGTCTTGGTCAGGCAAGGCCAATGTCTTCGACAGACCTGTTGTTTTTGGGCTTGTACGAGTGTGTCGCTGGAATTCCGTTTGGCCTGATGTTCTTCTACGCTTCCGGCCCTAACGATCTTTCTATTGATTCAGATCGGCGTACCTACCGCCAAACTCGCGGCTGGCCTCATTCGCCGACAATCGAGAGCGGGTTGCTGGACGAAGACATCGCCGGCATTGCTGTCTACTGCCGCCAAATGAACTCGATTTATCAAGTCCGGCTGCTTTGGAAGCCGGCACGGGGTCCAAGACCAAATTGGTGGTTTCAACTGGGCACGTTTAACCGCTCGGGCGAGGCTGACCGTTTCGCGGCGGAGCAAGCGGCATTATTAAAACTCCCGCTCATTGAAGCATCAGCCGTTGTGCTACAATAGCTGTATGGATTTGTTTGATGATGCGCCGGTTCCTATTTCCGCTGCGCCGAATACGCCGCTGGCGGCCCGGATGCGGCCGCAGACGCTGGAAGAGTTTGTCGGGCAGGCGCGGATCCTCGGGCCGGAAAGCCTGCTGCGGCGGGCGATTGAAGAAGACGCACTGACATCGGTGATCTTCTTTGGGCCGCCCGGTGTCGGCAAAAGCACGCTGGCGGGGATTGTCGCGCACCGGACACAGGCGCATTTCGAGAACTTTTCGGCAGTCACGCAGGGCATTCCCGACCTGCGGAAAGTGATCGAAGCGGCGGCCCTGCGGCGGCGGATGTACGGCAAGAAGACCGTGCTGTTTATTGACGAAATCCACCGCTTCAATAAAACTCAGCAGGATGCCCTGCTGCCCCATGTCGAGAACGGCACCGTCGTGCTAATCGGCGCGACCACTGAGAACCCCTATTTCGAGGTCAACGCTCCCCTGCTCTCCCGCGCCCGCGTGTTCACGTTCGAGTCGCTGTCTAATGACCAGCTTGGCGATCTTCTGGACCGGGCTGTCACGGATGGTGAACGTGGGCTGGGGACGCTCAAAGTGGTGCTGGAACCCGACGCCCGCGCCCATCTGATTGACAAGGCAAACGGCGATGCCCGGACGGCCTTGAACGCTTTGGAGCTGGCGGCGACCACGACCCGGCCCGAGTCGCGCCGCGCCGATGCCGTGCGGCGGGTCACCCAGGCCATCGCCGAGGAAGCCTTGCAGCAGCGGGCGATCACCTACGACAAGACCGGCGACACGCACTACGACACGATCTCCGCGTTTATCAAGTCCATTCGCGGCTCCGACCCCGATGCCGGCCTGTACTACCTGGCCCGGATGCTGTCCGCCGGCGAAGATGCCCGCTTCATCGCCCGGCGGCTGGTGATTTTGGCGTCCGAAGATGTCGGCAACGCCGACCCGATGGGATTGTTAATTGCCAACGCCGCCGCCCATGCGGTCGAGTATGTCGGCCTGCCCGAAGCCCAGCTCAACTTGGCCCAGGCCGTCACCTACCTCGCCGCCGCGCCCAAGTCCAAATCGTCGTACAATGGCCTAAAGCGGGCATTGGCGGATGTCGAGACCGAGCGGGCCAATCCCGTCCCAAAGTACCTCCGCGACAGCCGCAGCGGCACCGGGCGGGCGTCAAAGGGCGATGAGCCGTACTTAGACCCCCACACCTACCCCGGCGGCTATGTGGCGCAGGCCTACCTGCCCGAAGGCGTCCAAACCCAGCCCTACTACGAGCCGACCGGCAATGGCTTCGAGGCCGTAATCAAAGCGCGAATGGCGGAGCGCCGAGCACAAGCGATATTGGCAGAGGAGAACAACGATGAGGAAGAGGAGTAGGGTCCACGGGCAAAGCGGCCACGGACATAAGAGCCACGGGTTGAAACCCGAGGCTCGGATAAACCAGTGTCGCGACGACACAAGACAAAGACAGCGGACCATATCTGTATTGTGTCCCCTGGACACTGGGCACTTCCAAGCCTCGGGTTTCAACCCGTGGCTCCTGGCCTCGTGGCACCTGCGCTTGGGCTGGACCCGATGAAACGTCTCTGGCTCTGGGCGCTGGGTCTGTCTGCCGCACTGGCAGCGTACTGCTGGTGGGTGGAGCCATGCCGGCTTTCGATCACGGAGCACGAGGTCGCCGACCCGGAGAGGCCGCTGGGGACGACGGTTCGGGTGCTGCTGCTGACGGATTGGCATCTGGGGCGGTTCAGCCGGGCGGAGAGCCTGCGGGCGAAGATGGAGCTGCTGCAAAGGGCACATGACGCCGCGCCGTTCGATTTGATTTTGCTGGGCGGCGATTATGTGGATACCCACCCGGAGTATCTGGCGCGGCTTGGGCCGAGCTTGACCGCGCTGGCGGAGTTTGAGGTGCCGATTTTTGCGGTGCCGGGCAATCACGATTACACGAGCTTCGGCGGGGACTTCGGGCCGGTCTCGGCGTTTTTGGAAAGCTTTGGTGTTCGGGTCCTGCAAAGCGAGGCGGCGGCGCTGACGGTACGCGGGCAGCGGCTGTTGGTGGTCGGGCTGGACGATTTGCAGGAGTCAGCGGTGTATTATAGTCCCGAGCGCTATCAATCACCCGCACAGTACGAAGGCGCGGCGGCAGGGATGAATTGGTACGCGGAGTTCGACGGCGTCGCGCCCGAGACGCCGAGGCTGCTGCTGGCGCACAACCCGGATGCCGTCTACCTGCCCGGACGAAAGCCGCTCGCGGTGCTCTGCGGGCACACGCATGGCGGGCAGATCATGCTGCTGGACTGGCTCAGCCGGCCCCTGCACCGCTGGATTCATCCCCACCTGCCGCCGGGCAGCGCGGTCACCTGGGCCGGGCGGCGGACGATAAATGGACGCACGCTGATTGTCAGTCGGGGCATTGAGGGGTCAGCAGTACCGCTGCGCCTGCTGCGTCCGCCCGAAGCGGTGGTCGTTGTTCTGCGCTGAGTATTGCATTGACGTAGGCACGCTTTTTGTGGATAATCTACCGAATATCTTTCCCATGATTGGACAGAACCGCGTGAACGATTTTAGCGAGATTGACGGACAGCTTGACGCCTGGATTGACAGCCGCCGAAGCGAGATTGTCGAGACGACGCAGACGCTTTTGCGTATTCCGAGCGTCGAGGGCGCGGCGATGCCCGGTGCCCCGTTCGGCGTCGAAACCCGCAAGGCTTTAGACACCGCGCTGGAAGTCGGTGCGGAGTTTGGGCTGACGACGAAAAACCTGGACGGCTACGCGGCGCATGCCGAATGGACTGCGCCGGGAGTCACTGGCGATGCCCCGATTGTCGGCGTGCTGGCGCATGTGGACGTTGTGCCGCCCGGAACCGGCTGGTCGCACCCACCGTTTGGCGCGGAAATCGCAAACGGCAAGATTTATGCGCGGGGCGCAAGCGACGACAAAGGCCCGGCGATGGCCGGGCTTTGGGCGATTCTGGCGCTCAAAGAATGCGGTCTCCCGCTGACACACCGGGTCCGGCTGATTCTCGGCGCGAACGAGGAAAGCGGCTTCGAGTGTGTCAAGCACTATTTCAGCCAGGAAGAGATGCCGGCAACTGGGTTCACGCCCGACGCCATGTTCCCCCTGGTGTATGCCGAAAAAGGCATTGCAAACGCGGTTTTGACCCGGCCTGCGCCGCCGGAGGGCGAGCGCATCCATTTAGAGTCGCTGGTCGGCGGCGAGCGGCCCAACATGGTGCCGGACACGGCGGTCGCGGTCCTGAACGACGGCCCGCAGCCCTGGGCGGCGATAGTCGCTCGGCTGAACGCGGTGGTCGGGGTGACGACCGAGGAGATTGACGGCGGTGCGGGCAGCGGAAAGCGACTGCGCGTGACCGCCAAAGGCATCTCGGCCCACGGCAGCACCCCCGAGAACGGGGTCAATGCCGTGGCGGTGCTCTGCGACGCCCTGCTGCTTTTGGACCATCAGGAAGACCAGGTAGAAATCATTCAGCAGATACAACAGTGGGCCGCCGACACCAAAGGCGCATCGCTCGGGATTGCTGGGGCGGACGAGGTCGCCGGGCCGCTCACCTGCAATTTAGGGGTTGCCGAGATTACGGACGGCAAAGCGTCGCTGACATTCAACATTCGGTATCCGGTGACGTGGAACTCCGATACCCTTCGGGAGTGTTTGAACTCCGGGATCGCCGGAAGCGGCTGGGATTTAGCGACGCTCACCGACCAGCCGCCGCTGCACGTCCCGCAGGACGACCCGCTGGTGGCGACCCTGCTGGAAGTTTACCGCGCCGAGACCGGAGACCAGGCCCCGCCGCGGACGATGGGCGGCGGGACCTATGCCCGCTCCATGGCCAAAGGGGTCGCATTCGGCATGGAGTTCCCGGACCATGACCCCACCGACGGTGGGGCGCACGAAAAAGACGAGTGCCTAACGGTCGAGAGCCTCATTCGAGGCACCAAGATTTACGCCAAAGCGCTGGCGCGTTTGGCAGGATGACAATCCGCCCATGAGTTTCAGGGAAGAAGCCGTCCGGCGAGCGGAGGATGCAGGGTACTATCCGGCGGAGGGGCAGAGGCCGGTGAACTGGGACATCGTGGAAGCGTGGGCAGCGAAAGCTCAGGAGCTTGGCTTTGGGTGGAAAATTCCAGATGAGATGGACGACGACGAGTATATTGTCGTCGGAGAAAACAACGCTGTTGCTTCCGGTCAGCATCGCATTCTCGGCGGCTTGATGGGAAACAATCCGGTGCCGGAAGAAGCCATCACGCGGCTCCCAATCCCGCTGCCGACCCAGCCGTGGGGCAACTAAAAAGGACACAACTTATGGGACTGGAAGACTTTGGCGTACTCCTGCGACCCACCCAGCCGCTTTCGGTTTCTTCGGCGGAGTGCGAGTTGCTGAGTCGAGGGTTCTCAGCAAGCGGCAAAGCGGCACTGCCGCACCAGATAACTTACGTGCTCAGCGATGAGGCAAAGAGTATTGAAGCCATGCTTAAACGCGATCTCGGCCATGATGCCCTAGTGTCGTATTTAAGCATCCGTTATGCGATTTGTCAGCCCGACGCTGCGACACGCGCCTTTCTTGACATCATTACGCAGCTCACCGGCAAATTCTGCTTTCAGATTACCGGGCTTGCGCCTGGGGTTGAGTTTTCGTGTAATACTTTGACCGAGTTTGAGGAGTACGCGAGAGAGAAAGTAGCGCAGGCCAAGACTCGATGGAGCAGTCTGTTCGGCGGAGACACCGAAGAAGTTGTCGTCTCGGTCGCGGAAAGCTGGAAGTATTTTATCGCCAAGCATCCAGAAGCGATGCACAGCAAGCGTCTTTTAGTTAGGTGAAGAGCATGGCAGCGAAGCAAACAGTAGTGGTAGCAATGAGCGGCGGCGTGGATTCGTCGGTGGCGGCGGGCCTCTTGCTGCGTCAGGGCTACGATGTCCTCGGGATCACGATGCAGATCTGGCAGGAGAGCGCGACCGAGACCAAAGGCGCGGGCTGCTGTTCGCTCGGGGCGGTCGAGGACGCCCGGCGCGTCGCCGCCAAGCTCGGCATCCCGCATTATGTCCTAAACTTCAAAGAGTTCTTTGCGGAAAAAGTCATTGACAACTTCGTGGCCGAGTACAAGCGCGGGCGGACCCCGAACCCCTGTGTCAACTGCAACCGCTATGTCAAGTTCGATGCTCTGATGGCAAAAGCACGGGGGCTGGGCGCGGAGTTTTTGGCGACGGGGCACTACGCTCGCACCGAGTTCGACGAGGACACGCGCCGCTGGACTTTGCGCCGTGCTCTGGACGGCGACAAGGACCAGACTTACGCGCTATATCGGTTCACGCAGGAGGAGCTGGCGCACACGATGATGCCGCTCGGGGTCGTGACCAACAAGGCCGAGACGCGGGAAATCGCGCGGGAGCTGGGCCTGGCCGTAAGCAACAAGCCCGACTCGCAGGAGATCTGCTTTGTGCAGGGCGGCTCGTACACCGATTTTCTCGCTGAGCGTGCGCCGGAAACGGTGCAGGCAGGCGACATCGTGGACACCAGCGGGCGGCGGCGCGGGGCACATGACGGCATCGCATTTTACACCATCGGGCAGCGCAAGCGGCTCAATGTCGGCTCCCCGATTCCGCTGTATGTCGTGGACATCAATGCCGACACAAACACGATCACCGTCGGCGGCAATGAAGACTTGCTGGCGGACGGATTAGTCGCCGATGATTTAAATTGGGTCGGCTGGGCCGGGGTGCAGGAATCCCGCCCTGTCCTGGTGAAAATACGCTATAATATGGACCCTGTGCCTGCCGTGGTACAAAGCGGCGCGAATGCCGAAGAAATTGTCGTCCGGTTTGACACCCCGCTCCGGGCGGTCACGCCCGGTCAGTCGCTTGTCATGTACGACCTCAGCGGCGACACTGTGCTCGGCGGCGGGACCATTCAAAAGCGTTTCTGATATAACCATTTGATATGCCCAATCCAAATCCAAACTCGACCGCGGCGGTGCTTGCCTGGGCCGGGGTCGGCGGGGCGCTGGCGGGGGTGCTCATCGGAGCGCTTGCCCTGCGCCGCGCTCCGGCCCCGGCACACGAAGAAATTAGCGAAACCGTGGACGATTTAAAGCGCCGCGCAGAAACGATCCTGGCGGAGCTGTCCAGGACTGAGCCTCCCGTCGGCAGCGCCGAAGCCCCAAGCAGCCTTAACTAAAAGGAGACGATGATTTGAACCTCACGATGACCAGCCGCACTCCCAGCGAAACCACCTGTGTTTTGGATATCGAAGGCGAGGTAGATGTGTATACGTCGCCGCAGCTCAAGCAGGACCTGGTCCAGATCGCCGAGCGCGGCGTCAAGCACGTAATTCTTAACCTCTCGAAAGTCGAGTACCTCGACTCGACCGGCCTGGGCGTTTTAATCGGCGGCCTCAAGCGCCTGCGCGAAGCCGATGGCAACCTGGCCCTGGTTGGGCCGGGAATGCGTATTCAGCGCATCTTCGAGATCACCGGCCTAAATAAAATCTTCGACATCTATGCCACCGAAGAAGAAGCCGCCGCCAAAGAAGGGGTGACTTTGTGACAATCTCCGAGACTGGGACCGACACGGTCCAGCTTGTCATCCCCTGCCGGGCCGAATATGTCGGGATTGTGCGCCTGGCCGTGCTGGGGATCGCCAACCGAATGCCGTTCTCCTACGATGAAGTGGAAGACGTGCGGCTTGCAGTCGGCGAAGCCTGCACCCATGCGGTCGAGCGGGCCGGGACAAAGCCGGCGACCATCCAGGTGATCAGCACGATGGACACGGTGGCGCTGACGATTGAGATCACCGACAACGTCGCGCAGGCCGACACCGCCGCACCGACCGAAGAAGCGCGTCTGCTTGAGGAAGCTGGCGTGGATCAAGCGGGCCTCGGGGCGCTGCTGATGGAGATCTTGGTAGACGAAGTCACAATCGAGGCGACCCCAACGGGTACGAGCGTTCGCCTGACCAAATACGCGCCTGAGCGTTAGAAGTATTGGGACAAGAATGACCCTCATGACACATAAAAAGGCGACGGATTGGACACAGGACGACGCCGAGACCCTATTCGCCCGCTACGCCCGCTCCCGCGACACGCAGATGCGCGACCGGCTCGTGGTCATGCACCAAAACCTGGTGCGTTATCTCGCCGGCAAGTTCGTCAACCGCGGCGAGCCGCTGGAAGATCTCATTCAGGTGGGCACCATCGGCCTCATCAACGCCATTGACCGCTTCGACTCCGGGCGCGGCACCAAGTTTTCCACCTATGCGACGCCCACCATTGTCGGCGAGATCCGCCGCTACTTCCGGGACAAAGCCTGGAGTCTGAAAGTCCCGCGCCGCCTGCAAGAGTTAAATCAAACCGCGTCGAAAGCCCAGGAAGCCCTGAGCAGCAAGCTGGGCCGCCCGCCGACTATTCAGGAGGTCGCGCAGCGCATCGGGGCGACCGAAGAAGAGACGCTGGAAGCGATTGAGCTTGGGAACGCCTACGACACGGTCTCGCTCGACTCGAAGATGATGCACGACTCCGACAGCGCCCCGCTGTCTTTGGCCGAGTTTGTCGGCGCGGAGGATGAGTCGCTTCTGAGCCTCGAAGCCTTCGGCGACTTAGATTATGCCCTGGAAGCGCTCGACCCGCGCGAGCGGGCAATCATCATCCACCGCTTCTTTAAAGATATGTCTCAGGCCGAAGTCGCCAAGCAGCTCAACATCTCCCAGATGCACGTTTCCCGCCTGCAAAACCGCGCCCTCAGCCAGCTCCGCCGCCTCATGGTGAGTGAATAGCCTGCTTTTTCTCGGAGGTACTGCGATGTCCGTGAGACGCTTCCTCGCTTTTGCTGGCCCCTTGGTGCTGATCGGCACGGCGTCGCTGCCGGCAGCCGCAGATGCCGGTGGGCAGATTACCTATACCCCTGATATTTCCGTGCCGGTCAAGGCAAACGGCATACAGGTTCTTCCGCCGGTTTTAGGTTTAAGTTCGCTTGTATATACTTCGCCGGTCAAGTTCGAGGAGCGAAACGGCCGCCTTGTCGTCACCCAGCCGCCGCAGGGCTTTCTGCTTACCCATACCACTGGCAAAATTCTTTGGTCAGGGTTGTTGAGCACCAAGCCCCGGCAGTTCACCTTTGTGACGACGAGCAGCGCGGAAGAGCTTAAAGACAATGCAGGCGAAGTCGTTTGGTCGCGTGAGACACAGCCAAGCCTGACATTGGATTTTGACCGGCCCGGTCAGGTCCGGCTGCTCAATGCGGCAGGGAAAGAGCTTGGGACCGCTCCAGCAGATAATTCCACGCTGCCGGTCTTTCCTGTTCACCATCACCGAGAGCCGTTCTTCGGGTGGACATCAGATCACGGCAGTATTCGTGTCGAAAAGGATACCGAGCACGGCCAGACGACGATCTACAGCGGAACGCATCTCGTTTGGTCGGGTCCAAATCCCTCCAACGACGGCATTCGTTATGGCCGCTCGCCAGGCAGCCCCGTCAGCGGCATTGCGTCATCCTGGCTTCCCGCTGGAACAGCGCTGGCGCTGAAAGTGACCAGGGATGTCGGTAGCGTGGAAATCTCCGACGAGATGCACCACAGAATTGAAACCGTTTCGACTGAGACGCTGCATCTGACAGCCACAAGCGACGACCCCGCGTTTCGCAAGACAGCGCAGTATTATATGCTTTCTGAGCCGATAACTGCGACGACGCAGGTTGACCTCAGCGTCCCCGGCTTGATTTATATCCGGTACCACACGGCCAGTGGTATATGGTCCGGGGAAGAGGTGGTTCACGCCCTCAGCGCAGTCTGGCACAATATCATGCCGCATCGAAGCTGGTCCGAACCTGGCCTTGACCTTTGGACAGCCTACTTCGATGAAACCGGCAAGCGCATCAGCACTATGCGGCAGGGGTTTCGACCTTTCAAACAATCATAACAACTATGTCCCAACTGCCGAACATCACTGCCCTGCTTACGGAAAACAATACGCGCTTTTACGCCAACCTGTCGGTAGCAGAACTGACCGAGGAGGCGCTGCGGCGCGGGGAGGCGCGGCTTTCTGATGTTGGGGCGCTGACGGCGGTGACGGGGCAGTATACGGGGCGGTCGCCGAAAGACAAGTTTCTGGTAGACGATGCCGAGACCCATACGCGGGTGGATTGGGGCAAGACCAATCAGCCGCTGCCACCCGAAAAGTTCGACGGGCTGCTCCAAAAGATGACGGAGTTTGCGGCAGGGCGGGAGCTGTTTGTCTTTGACGGCTACGCCGGGGCGGACAGGGGTTCGCGTCTGGCGATCCGGATCATCACGCAGTATGCCTGGCACTCACAGTTCGCGCATCAGCTCTTTATCCGCCCCACCCCACTCGAACTCGCTGAGTTCACGCCGCAGTTTACGCTTTTGGATTTGCCCGACTTTCAGGCCGACCCGGCGCGGGACGGGGTGCGCTCGGAGACGGCGATTGCTTTGGATTTGACCCGGCGAATGGGGCTGATCTGCGGGACACAGTACGCAGGCGAGATCAAGAAAAGCGTTTTTACGACACTGAACTACCTGCTGCCGCTGGCGGGCATTTTTCCGATGCACTGCTCGGCAAATGTCGGGTCCGACGGGGCGACCGCGCTCTTCTTTGGATTGTCGGGGACGGGCAAGACGACGCTCTCCGCCGACCCGGAGCGGCGGCTGATCGGGGATGACGAGCACGGCTGGGCGGACGGCGGCGTCTTCAACTTCGAGGGGGGATGCTACGCCAAGTGTGTCAAGCTCAGTCAAACCGGAGAGCCGGAGATTTGGGACGCGATCCGCTTCGGTACGGTTTTAGAGAATGTTGTGCTGGATGCAAAAACGCGCACTGCCGACTATGACGACATCTCGCGGACCGAGAATACGCGGGCGGCGTATCCCATCACGGCGATCCCGAACGCGCTTGTGCCCGGTGTCGGCGGGCACCCGAAGACGATTTTGTTTCTGACTGCCGATGCGTTCGGGGTCCTGCCGCCGGTGGCGCGGCTGACGCGGGCGCAGACCCTGTACCACTTCCTGAGCGGCTACACGGCGAAGCTGGCCGGCACCGAGCGAGGCGTGACGACGCCCGAGCCAAACTTCTCCGCCTGCTTCGGTGCCCCGTTCTGGCCCCTGCCGCCGGCCGAGTACGCCGAGATGCTGGGCCGCAAACTCGACGAGCACGCTGCCGACTGCTATCTGGTCAACACCGGCTGGATCGGCGGACCTTATGGGGTCGGTCGCCGGATTGCGCTGGACCAGACACGCGCTCTGGTGTCCGCCGCTCTGCGCGGTGATCTGCGCGACACGCCGACTGTCACCGACCCGGTGTTCGGCCTGCATATCCCAATGCACATTGCCGGCGTCCCTGATGACCTGCTTCAGCCGCGCTCCACCTGGGCCAATCCTGACGACTACACCGCTGCCGCGTCGGCACTGGCCGCTCGCTTCCGCGAGAACTTCGCCCGTTTCCCGCAGGTCTCCGCTGAGATCAAAGCGGCGGGGCCAAAGCAGTAGGCGCGAGGAGCATGGACACGTAGAACTTCGGTTTCCGCTTATGCTTACCTACGAAGAAGCCCTCGACCAAATCCTTGGGCGAGCCAAGACGCTTGCCCCACTCCCAACATTGCTTGCCGACGCACTCGGCTTGATTTTGGCAGAGGACCTGACAACCCCCCACGACCTGCCGCCGTTCGATAACAGCAGCATGGATGGGTTCGCAGTCCGCGCCGCTGACCTTGTGGATTTAGGAACCGTGCTGCCGGTGTCCGGGGAGATCGCCGCCGGCGCACTGGACATTCCTCGGCTCTCGCCGGGTACGGCGCTGCGGATTATGACCGGAGCGCCCCTTCCTGACGGCGCGGACACCGTGGTCCCCGTGGAAGACACGGAAGCGCGGCAAGGCGGCGTCGCGTTCTTGGAGCCTGCCGAGTTGGGGCAGCACATACGCCCGATGGGGGAAGAAGTCCGGCGCGGCACGGTGGTTGTCCCTCAAGGCTCGCGCCTGCGGCCTGCCGAGATCGGCATGGCGGCGACGGTCGGACGGGCCGCAGTTCTCGCGCACCCGAGGCCGCGCGTCGCGATTATCAGCACCGGCGACGAGCTGGTCGAGCCGGGTACGGAACTCAAACGCGGGCAGATCTACAACTCCAATGCCTACGCCCTGGCGGCGCAGGTGGAGGACGCCGGCGGGGTCGTCAGCCATCGGCTTCATGCGCGGGATACACCCGACGCGCTGCGGGCGGCGTTTGATGCGTGTGCCGGGGCGGACGTTTTGATTACCAGTGGGGGGGTCTCGGTCGGTGACTTTGATTACGTCAAAGCGGTCTTCGCGGAGCGCGGTACGGTGGACTTCTGGCGGGTTGCGATCCGGCCCGGCAAGCCGCTGGCGTTCGGGTCCTGGGGCAGCACCCTCTTTTTCGGCCTACCCGGCAACCCGGCCTCCTCGATGGTGACGTTTGAGCTGTTTGTCCGGCCAACGCTGCGGAAGCTCGCGGGCCGATCCGATCAAACCCGGCCCACGATTTCGGCGCGTTTGACAGAAGAAGTCAGCCACACGCCGGGTCGGCAGTCGTATCAGCGCGGGGTCGTGACCAGGGCGAGCGGCGGATACACAGCTCAAACGACTGGGGCGCAGGGGTCGGGGATGCTGCGCTCGCTGGTACAGGCCAACGCTCTGCTCGTGCTGCCGGCTGAGACGGCGGTTTTCCCGGTCGGCACGGAAATCACGGCACTTCTACTGGACGCATCGCACTAGAGACACCCGCTCCAATCGCCATAATCTCACCAAGAGGCATTTTGCGATTATGGCGAGCGTCACAACAGTGGAAATGGGGGAAACTGCTGCCGGTCTGACGGCGGGAGCGCGGCTGCAAGCCTGCGGGCTGGGCGCATGTGTCGGGCTGTGCCTGTACGAAACGGCGGCGCAGATCGCGGTGCTGGTGCATGTCGTGCTGCCGCAGACATTGCCGCCAGCATCGGGCCGAGCGCCGATTACGGCGCTGCCGGGGAAATGCGCGGATACGGCCCTGGTGCATGCGCTGGCGGAGATGACCCGGCATGGAGGCCAGACGGCACGTGTGCGGGCAGCGCTGGTCGGCGGCGCACAGATTTTCACGCCGGTCAATCCCGGCGCGGGCGACTCGCTATCTCGTTTGGAAATCGGGCAGCGCAATGTCCAGGCGCTTCAAGAAGAGCTGCGGCGGGCGGGCATCCCCCTGTGCGCCGGTCTGACCGGCGGGCACGGCGGGCGAACAGTGACGCTGGAAGCGGGCACCGGCGACGTTTGGGTGCGCCCGGTGGGCCTGCCGGAGCGTCTGCTGGTCTCGCTCGGGCGGCGTCCGGCCCCCGCCGCGCCGGCGTTCTCCCGGTCCAGCGTGTCCACGCCGATCTTGGAAGGAGCAGGCGCATATGGACACTGAAGCTCAAGCCAAAGACCGGCTGGACGCACTGGTGCGTCAGGTGCGCGGCCTGCCGGCCCTGCCGGCGGCGGTCGTGCGGGTGATGCAGCTTACCGACGACCCGAAGGCCGGTACGGCAGAGGTCGCCAGAGCGCTGGTGTCGGACCAGGCGCTGGCAGCCCGCGTGCTGAAGCTGGCAAACTCCGCGTTTTACGGCTCCAGTCGGCGGATCGCGACGGTCTCCGATGCCGTGACGATCCTCGGGATGCGGACGACCCGCAACCTGGTCATGGCGACCGGCTGCCAGGAGATGCTGGAGCACGAAGTCAGCGGCTATGCCCTGCCGCGCGGCGCACTGCTGCGGCATTCGCTGGCCTGCGCGGCAGCGGCGCAGGCGCTGGCGAAGCGCACGAAATACCGTGGCACGGAGGAAGCGTTTGTCGCCGGCCTGCTGCACGACATCGGCAAAGTGGTGATGAACACTTATCTGCGGGACCAGTTCATTCAGGTGCTGATCAAAGCCGCGTCCGGCGAAGTCACTTATGCCGATGCCGAGCGAACCATCTTCAGCTTCGACCATGCCGAGGCGGGCGCGTATCTGCTGGAGCGCTGGAACCTGCCGGCGTCGCTGGTTGCCGCCGTGCGGTACCATCATGCGCCGCTTGACGCCCCGACTGATTCCCCCCTGCCTTGCCTGGTGCATGTCGCCGATGCGATCTGCATGACTCTCGGCATCGGCCTCGGGCTGGACGGCCTGGCCTACCTGCTTCAGCCCGAGGCGCTGTCCCGCCTGGCGCTAACTCCGCAGGACTTCGAGGAAGTCGCAAGCCAAATGTGTGACCTGATGGCGCAGTCCGAGCCGGGGTTTTAGGAGGACCTCACCCCGCTGCTCCGCAGCGACCCTCTTCTTAAGCAAGGAGAGGGTAGGAATAGGAAATTCAGCGGACCGTAGGGGCGCCGCTTGCCGCGCCCTCTTATCCTTGCCGCACCCCCCCACGTCTGTATTTCCCCCCACCCTCTCCTTAAGCAAGGAGAGGGTCGCTGCGGAGCAGCGGGGTGAGGTTTCGGGGTGAGGCCCCTACAGGCCCGCTAGAAACTCAAAGAACAGGTCGGCGGCACCGGGCGGGTCTTCGTAGCCGAAGTCCGGGTAGACCAGCACGTCTTTCGGCGCGGTGATTTTGTTGTAGGCTGCGAACTGCGTGGAGGGCGGACAGACCGTGTCCATCATCCCTGTCAGCATCAACGTCTCGGCCTGAATACGCGGGGCGAGGAACTGGACATCCACGTAACCCAAACGGGTGAATACTTCGGCCTCGCCGGGGACGCTCGCGCAAGTCTACCCGTTGCCCGTGCCGAAGTGCAAGACACGGCTTGTATCCCAGGGGCGATTATGATATAATACTGCTATGACTCTCTCTGCTGAACCGTCTACTGCCGAGGTCGTGCTGATTGTCAACCCGACCGCCGGGCGCGGCATGGCCGGGCGGCAGGTGCCGGAAATCAAGCGGTTGCTGGGAACGGCGGCGGACGGCTGGGCGTGGCAGTTCACGGAGAAAAGCGGCGATGCCGAGATGTTGGCGCGGGCGGCGGCGGACGCTGGGGCGCGGCTGGTGGTTGCGGTCGGCGGCGACGGCACCCTGCATGAAGTGATGAACGGCGTTCTCGGGCGCGGCGTCACGGTCGGCCTGATCCCCTACGGCACCGGCAACGATTTTGGCCGGGCGCTCGGCCTGCACGGCAACCTGGAAGTCGCCTGCGCCGCGCTGACTTCGGGCGTGGTCAAGCACGTTGATGTCGGCGTCATTGACGGATTCGGCACGAACGGGCCGCGCCATTTTCTGGTGCTGGCAGGCACCGGCTACGATGCCCGGACCGCGCAGACGGTCAACTCCGGCATTCGCTTTTTGTCCGGCCCGCTGGCTTATGTCTGGGGGGCGATTCTGACGCTTTGGAGCTTCCGGCCATTTCTGCTGACGCTGACACTCGGCGACGCCCCGCCCCGGCGATTGTCCGCGATGTTCGTCTCATTCGCCAATGCCGAGACGACCGGCGGGGGCATGAAAATCGCCCCCGGCGCAACTGTAGACGACGGCAGCTTGGACGTTTGCCTCGTCGCCGAAGTGTCAAAACCGACACTGCTGTACAATCTCACACAGATTTTTTCGGGCCGGCACCTGCGCTGCCCGGCAGTCTCAATGGCGCGGGCCAGCTCTATTGTCGTGGACGCCGACCCGCCCCAACCATTGCTGATTGATGGCGAAGTTTCCGGCATGACGCCCGCGACAATCACGCTGCTGCCCGGCGCACTGCCGTTTCTGGTTCCATCGTGACCGACATCGTTGTCCCCGCCGGAGGCGTGATTGAGGGGGCGTTTGCCGCGCAGATCGGCAGCCCGTACCGTGCCCTGGCCCCGCTCGGTCCGAACAGAACACCGCTTTTAGCGCACGTTCTGGACACGCTCCGAGCGGCTGTCCCAGACGCCCGGATCATCTGCGTCGCGCCCGAAGTCGTTGCCAAAATTGTCGCCGGCGCGGACCTCTGGCTGCCGGTGGGCGGCAGCGGCCCGGAGAATATGCGCCTCGGCCTGCGCCATGCCGACCCAAGCCAGCCCACCTTGCTGTGCGCGTCCGACCTGCCGCTTTTGACTGTAAGCGCCGTTCGGGACTTCGCCGATGCCTGCCGCGCCGACGCCGATTTGACGGTCGGCTTAGTTCATGCGGAGAGTTATTTATCGGCGTTCCCGGACGCCCCGCCGTCGGAGTTTACAACATTGACCGAGACCGGGCCGATCACGCTGGCCGGACTGTTCGGCGTCCGCCCGGACCTGCTGACCCGCCGGGCTGCGCTCTTCGACACACTGTTTGCCGCCCGCAAGTCGCCCTGGCGGCTGGCACGGATCGTCGGCCCGAAGATTGCCTGGCAGCTTGCAACTCGCACATTGACGCTATCTACTCTGACCGAACGCGCCGAGCATCTGCTGGGAGGCTCCGTCCAAATTATAGATAACGCCGACCCGGCACTGGCCTACGACACCGATACACTTGATGATTACACCTACGCCGAGACCCGTTTTGGAGCCTAATGCCCCGTCCCGCACGCACTTTCTCAGTGAGCGCTCGATGCTGACCCGCATTGTCGTCGGCCTGCTGGCAGCGGCCTTCTACATCACCGTCAACTTTGCCTACGGCGGCCTGCCCTTTGCCCTCAGCATTGCCCTGTTGTCTTTGATCGGCACAAAGGAGCTGTACAACGCGGTCAGGAAGCAGGGCGGACAGCCGAGCGAGTTCCTCGGCATCCTCGCCTGTGTCGCCTTCCAACTCGCGGCCTGGTTCCAGAACGGCCAGAAGTTCGCGCCTTACCTGCCCGCCCTGCTGCTGCTGCTGGTCATCACAACCCTCCTGACGGAGCTTGGCAAGCGCCGCCCGAAGCCGATTGTGACTATCGGGACGACGCTGCTCGGCGCGGTCTATGTCGGCTGGCTGTTTTCGTATCTGACACTGCTGCACGGGATGCAGCCGGGCATGATCCGGTTTTCCGGCGAAAACATTCCCCTGCTGATCCCGCCCATCGCGCACACGACCCCCGGCGAGTGGCTGGTCATCTTCGTTTCCGCCTGCACCTGGATGTCCGACACCGGGGCATTGTTCGTCGGCAAAGCCTTTGGGCGGCATAAGCTGGCCCCGAATGTCAGCCCCGGCAAGACCTGGGAAGGCTCCATCGGCGGCGTCCTGACATCGCTTGTCACCGGCGCGGCTTTAGGCCACTGGCTGCACCTGCCGATGGTCCACGCACTTGGCCTGGCCGCCCTCTGCGCCATCGCCGGTCAGGTCGGTGACCTCTGCGAGTCAGCCCTGAAGCGCGATCTCGGCGTCAAAGACTTCGGCACCGTGCTTCCCGGCCACGGCGGCATCCTAGACCGCATCGACTCCATGCTCTTCTCCGCCCCCCTCGCCTACTACTACGTCCTCTTCTTCCTCATGCGCGTGCATTGAACGCGGTTTTGGGGCTAGACTTTTCAAATGTGCGATTGCCTCCTCGATTTTGGGACGATCTGCTACTGCTTCCGATAGCTGACTGATAATGTAAGGGCTGTAAACCAGCTCTGCTTTCAAGTCTGTCAGCCACTCGTGCTGCACCATCATCCGTACATACCGATGGGAACCGCGATGGTGGCCGACAACGTCAACACTGGTGAGCGGGCCGTCCCAAAATATCAGGACACAATAGACCTTCGCGCCCGGTGCAAAATGCTTTGTGCCGTGCCGGGTTTCAAGACCGCCCGGCCCGTAAGGACGCTCTTTAACGATATTAGCCCGAATGCACCAAACAGGCTGGGGCTGCGGTTTTTGTTCGTCATTCATCGCGTTCTTCTCTGACGATACCATGCGTTGAAACGCACGGCTATTGGACGCGGACGCCACGAAGTACCGCTTCGCGGGACTCAGAGAAGATTATCCTAACCCCGCGAAGCGGGTGTTTTGTAGCGTCTGCGCCCAATAGCCGTGACATTTATGTCATGGTCCTCTATTCTCCCATAAACCGCCGCACCCATTCCACCGCCCGGCGCTCCATGCCGTCGGTGTAAACATGGCCGAGGCCGGGATAAAGCTCCAAATGCAGGCGCTCGGGCGTCGGCGCATAGAGCGGGCGCAGGGCTTTCTCCAACGCAATCACGCCGTCTACAGAGACAGTTTCGTCGAGCGTGCCGTGCTGCATCAACAGCGGGCGCGGGGGCAGGACGGCAGGCAGGCGGGCAAGGGGGCTGGACGACGCGGCGCGGTCGTAGAGCGGATTGCCGGGTCCCAGGCCGAACGCCCGCAGCGGGCCGGCCCAATCGGGGCTGCCGAGGGCGACCGACCCGGCCACCAGACGAGGCTCGGACAGCAGCGCAGCGAAGGCCGCATAGCCGCCGAGCGAAACGCCGTGAACGGCGGCGCGTTCAGCCCCAAGAGCATCCAAGAGGCGGGACACGTCGCGGGCCGCGCCTTCGATCATCAGCGACGACGTGCCGAAAAAGTCGGCTTGAAGCCGGGTTTCCCGCATGTCCGCGCCGGGCCGCTCCCCATGCAGGGGCATGTCGAATGCGACCGCCCGGCAGCCCGCCGACGCGAGCGCATACAGGCCCGCCAGCATCTTTTCCTTGCGGCTCCCGAGCGGGTGCAGGACAATTATAAGCGGGGCATTTGTGGCAGGGTCCACACGGGCGACGGAAAGAACCGGCAGGTCTTCGGCGAGATATTCATGGGTGAGTGTGTAGGTATTTGGCATTTGGTTTGTCTTTCTAGGAACCTACCCCGGCACAAGTGCCGACCCTCCCGAAACGGGAAGGTACAGAGTTTCGGAGAGGCCGTAGGGGCGCTGCTAGCTGCGCCCTCTTTATCTTACTCTCTATCTTGCTCTTCACCTTCCCGTTTCGGGAGGGTCGGCACTTGTGCCGGGGTAGGTCACTCCGCTGCCAGCGCCAGCAGCAGCAGCAGGACACGCTGGCCTCGAGGCGTAATCTGATAACGGTTCCGGCCCTCCTGTGCGATTAAGCCTGCGTGCATCAGATCGCGCAGGTGATGGTACAGGCTGCCGGTGCTGAGGGAGGCCGCCGTGCCGAGGGCGGCGGCGCTCTCCGATGGGTGGCCGAGCAGAGCGCGGAGCAGGCCGACTTTCTGCGGCGACGACAGGGCGTAGCCCAGGGCTGCGGCGGCTTCGTCGGGGGTCTTCAGAATCTGGGCACTGGAAACAGAGACGGGACCGGTCTTGAACACCGTATCGCCGGGGCCGAGCACCGGGCGGTGGATGCTGTAGGTGACGCCACCATCGGTTTTCGTTTTGCCGGAGGCGGGCGCGTCGTCTGGTACGATCTCTGGGTGCGAGCTGGAATGGCTGTCGGTGGCCTGCTTGCTGCCGGCGAGCTGAGTTTGGAGGTGGCGCATCTCCGCCTGCATCAGCTTCAGGGCTTCTTTTGTCTGCTTGTCCATGAGTTCTACGAAAACCTGCTTTTTTGTAATAGTGTAACATAATAATTTCAGTCTGTCAAGCGGGCCGGAATGCCGCTAGACAAGCCGGAAATATCTGGGTATACTGGCACTGAAATTGATGGCGGCCCGGCAGCGACGACCTAAAATAGAAAGCCTCAAAAAGTGAGGCAAAGGGAGATGTGCATGACGAAAATCCTGGTAGTGGACGACGAAGAGCCGATTGTTGACGCAATTTCCTACAACCTCAAAAAAGAAGGGCTGACGGTCGAGACTGCCGGCGACGCCGACGAGTGCATCAGCCGCTTTTTGTCGGGAAATCCCGACCTTGTCATACTCGATGTGATGCTGCCGTCAGGCAATGGCCTCGATCTTTGCCGCCGCCTGCACCGCCACAATGCCGCCCTGCCGGTACTGCTGCTCACTGCCCGCGCGGCGGAGGCCGACTGTCTGCGCGGCTTCGATGCCGGTGCCGACGATTACGTCGTCAAGCCGTTCTCAATGCGCGAGCTAATGGCCCGTGTCCATTCCCTCCTCCGCCGCACCACCCCGCCCACCCCCACTGAACCCGCCGCCGAACCCGAGAAGAACGCTTCCCTGCAAATCGAGAACATGGAGATCCGCACCGACCGGCGCGAGGTGGTGAAGAACGGCAGCGCCGTCGCCCTCTCCCGCAAGGAGTTCGATCTGCTGAAGCTGCTGATCTCAAACCGAGGCCGCGTCTTCGACCGCCAGACCCTGCTGTCACGGGTCTGGGGCGAGGACTGCTATGTGGACGACCGCACGGTAGATGTACATATCCGGTGGCTGCGCGAGAAGCTGGAGCATATCCCCGCCAAACCCGAGATGCTGCTTACCGTGCGCGGGGTCGGCTATAAGTTTAAAGGCTAATTCTTATAGGAGCGAGTTCAGTGAGCTTATTTCCCTGGCCGCGCCGGGCCAAAGAGGACGAAGACAAAGACGGCCCGGACGGCTTTGCCGAAGGACCGGAAGAATCGCTTGACCCCGCCCGCTGGCAGGCGCTTCTCGAGACTACCGAGGACGCTGTGCTGCTGGCCGATGCCGACGGGCAAATCCGGCAGTCCAACTCGGTCGCGGAAGCCCTGTTCGGCATTTCCGGCACCGGCACCCTGCTGGCACATACCCTCAGCGCCGAATTAGACGACCTGTACCGCACCGCGATCCGGCGGCAGGCACGCGTCGAGCGCGAAGTCACCCTCAGCCAGCCGCCGCGGGCGCTGTATGCCCGTATTATTCCGGTCGGCCCCAACGAATACCTGCTGGTCCTGCGTGACCAGACCGAACTGCGGCGACTTGAACGGGTGCGCCGGGACTTTGTCGCCAATGTCTCCCACGAGCTTCGCACCCCTCTGACTTCGATCAAAGCGATGGCCGAGACACTGCTCGACGGGGCGCTGGACGACCCCGAGGTCGCGCCGCGCTTTCTCCAGACAATTATCCGTGAGTCCGACCGGCTGGTCCGCCTCTCCGCCGACCTGCTGGACCTCTCGCGGGTGGAAGCGCTGGGGATCGAAAAGAACCCCGTTGATCTCGCGCCCCTGGTCGTTGAAGTCTCCACGCGGCTGGCGTCGCAGGCCGAAAAGGCCGATGTCAGCCTGGTAAATACAATTCGTGCGCCGCTGATAATCCACGCCGACCGCGACGAGATGGCCCAGGTCCTGGTCAACTTGCTGGACAACGCCATCGCCTACACCCCGCGCGGCGGGGTTGTTACTCTAAGCGCCGCCGAGACCCCCGAGGCCCTGACCATTGCCGTTGCCGACACCGGCATCGGCATTTTGTCCCATGACATCCCGCGCCTCTTCGAGCGCTTCTACCGCGCCGACAAAGCCCGAAGCCGCGCCTCAGGCGGCACCGGCCTCGGCCTCAGCATCGTCAAGCACATTGTCGAGAACCACGGCGGCACCGTGGCGGTCGAAAGCGAATACAACAAAGGCAGCGTGTTTTCATTCACGCTGCCAAAGTCGTAGAAACCTCACCCCGCTGCTCCGCAGCGACCCTCTCCTTAAGCAAGGAGGGGGTAAGAGAAGACAACAAGAAAAGTGGCTGCGTCGCGTGAGTCCTTCTCTGAATTATTCCGACCCTCTCCTTGCTTAAGGAGAGGGTCGCTGCGGAGCAGCGGGGTGAGGTTCTCACCCCGGCGTTTCCGGGCGGAAGGGGCGGGCGGAGGAGAGCTTGGACGAGAACTGGTCAATGCTGACGGCAATGACGGCGCAGGCGCGGTCGAAGATCGGGCGGAAGCCGGCGGGGTCGGACATCAGGCTTTCGATGCCGAACGAGACCTGGTTTGGATCGTTGTCGTCCAAGAGCGCGATTTTGATGGCTTTCAGCGAGCGGTTGACTTCGTTCGCTGCCGCCAGCGCTTTCGGGCGGTCGGTGATCAAATCCCCGTAGTTCATGTAGCAGTATAAGTTGAAGTAAGTCGGGTCGTCGGGGGTCGGAAAGCTGAGCATGACCCGGCCTTCGCGCTTGAACGCGATCGCGCCAGCGTTGTCGGTCTGCGGGACATAGCCTTCTTCGGTCAGAAATGCCAGCAGCAGCGGCCTGGCTTCGGGAGTTTGGGTCTTGGTCAGTGTGGTCTCTTCGGCCATAAGTCAGTTTCCTCGTGGTGTGTTGGTTTTGTTGAAATAGTAGGCGGCGGCGGCGATGGCCGGCAGCAGCAAGGCTTTCGCCCACAGATTGCGGAACTCATGCGGGCCGCCGACCAGCCACGCCGCGCCCCAATAAAGCGTGTAGGCGAACGCATACAGCGCCAGGGCGTAGGCAATCAATGTTGGGACACTGTGATTAGTTTTCACGCAGCCACCGGGCGGCATCTTTGGCGTGGTAGGTCAAGATCAAATCGGCCCCGGCACGTTTGATGGACAGCAGGATTTCAAGCGCCGTCGCCCGCTCGTCAAGCCAGCCGTTTGCAACGGCGGCTTTGACCATCGCGTACTCGCCCGACACATTGTACGCCGCCACCGGCAGGTGGGTCAAGTCCCGGACTTCACGGATGATGTCGAGGTAAGAGAGCGCCGGCTTGACCATGACCATGTCCGCGCCCTCGGCGATGTCCTGCTCCACTTCTTTCAGCGCTTCACGGCGGTTGGCCGGGTCCATCTGATAGGTACGCCGGTCGCCAAACTGCGGGGCGCTGTCGGCGGCCTCACGGAACGGGCCGTAGAACGCCGAAGCGTACTTGGCGGCATACGACAGCAGGGGCGTCTCGGAGAAGCCCTGGGCATCCAATGCCGACCGAATGGCCCCCACCCGCCCGTCCATCATATCCGACGGTGCGACAACGTCCGCCCCGGCGGCGGCGTGGGACACAGCAGTCCGGGCGAGTAAATCCAGCGACGGGTCGTTTAAGATGCGCGTGCCCTCGACAATGCCGCAGTGGCCGTGGGACATATATTCACATAAACAAACATCGGTAAAGACCAGCAGATTGGGGTTGTCGGCTTTCAGTGCCCGCACCGCCGTCTGCACAATCCCTGTATCAATCCACGCCCCGGTCGCGGCCTCGTCTTTGGTCTCGGGCAGCCCGAACAGCAGCACCGCCGGCAGGCCAAGTTTTGCGATCTTCTCGGCTTCGTCCCGCAGGGCGTCTACGGTAAGCTGCTCGACCCCCGGCATCGAGCCGATGGGGGTGCGGGTTCGGCCCGCGCCGGGGACCACAAACAGCGGGTCAATTAGATCGGTCACAGCCAGCGTCGTTTCGCGCACCATGCCGCGCAGGGCGGGCGAACCACGCAGCCGCCGCCCGCGCCGAGTCAATTGGAGTTCCATAAGGGAATTATACCCGAACCCACCCCGCGACAAGTCGCGACCCTCCCGAAGCGTGAGGGTAAAGAGCTTCAGGAGCGGAACAATGCCGCCTAGCGCCCGATGTTCCTCTTTCTGTCTCCTCACCATCCCGCTTCGGGAGGGTCGCGACTTGTCGCGGGGTGGGTTCTTAGCTGACCATCTCCACCATCAGCCCCGGCATTGGTACTGGCAGCAAAATCGCCTCGGCTCCGGCGGACTTCAGCGCCGCAATCGTGCGCTCGGGGTCGAGTGTCAGCGCGAGGATCGTGCCGCCGCCGCCGGCCCCGGCGAGCTTTGCCCCGAGCGCCCCGCCGGACAGCGCGGCGGCAATGAGCGCTTCGTTGGCGTCGCCGCTGCCGCCCAGTTCCCGCACGATCTCATGGTTCCGGGTCATTGCCGAGGCCAGCGTGGCCCAGTCGCCGCCGAGCAGCGCTCGCTTGGCGGCCCGCGCCAGCATCGCGATCTCGGCGTAGCCGTCAATGACCGCTCTGTCCCCCGCAAGCCAGCGCTCGCGGGGCGAGGTGTGCACAGTTCCCGAATGGTGCCGGACCCCGGTATGAGCGAGCACAAACGGCAGACCCTTGACATACAACGCCAGCGACTCAACCGTGCCGAAAGGGGTGTCCGCTTCCAGAGTCTCCGCGCTGTTTCGCCCGGCAAAGTCCAGAAAATGGAGGCCGCCGAAGACGGTCATGTACGCATCCTGGAAGCCGCAGACGACGCCCAGCACATCGTACTCGATCTTCCGCACCAATTCCGCCGTCTCGTAGGGGTTCAATTTCAGGCCAAGATGGGCCAGCAGGCAGCCCGTGAGACAGGCCAAAATCGCTGTAGACCCTGCCAGCCCCGCCTGCATCGGGATGGTAGTCGTCGCCGATAAGTGAAACGGTGCGGCGGTCGCCGGGTCCACTTCGAGCGCCGACAGCACCGCGCGGGCGACATCCAAATAGTCGCCGTGCAGCGCCAAATCGTCAACAGACGCCAGCATCTGCGACTGCCCGGACACGGTGAGCGTCATCTGCCGGGCCTCGGTGAGCGTAGCCTGCGCTCGCTCGGTCGTAGACAGCGACAGCACCGAGCCGCCGTACATATCGGTCGGGTTGCCCACCAGCCCGCAGCGCCCCGGCGCACTTGCCTGTATCATTTCGACTGCTCCAAAGCCCAGTCTGCGAGTGCCCCCAGGTCGGGAAACACCAAATCGGGGGCGGGGTCCCAGTCCCCAACCGCGTAGCCGCGAATGCCCCCGGACAGCAGCAGTGCGGTCTGCCCCACCCCCGCGGCGTGTCCCGCCTGAATGTCGGTCGCCGAGTCCCCGGCAAAGACCGTGCGGGCCAGCGTCAGCCCAAAGTCTCCGGCGGCTTCCAGCAGCATTCCCGGATTGGGTTTACGGCGCGGCGAGTTCTCAGCGGCAAGCCCCGTGCTGTAATAGCAGCGGTCCAGATGTGCCCCCGCTTCGGCCCTCAACAGCTCCCCCATGCGCCGCTCAATCGCGTCCAAATCGGCCCGCGTCATCAGACCCTTGCCGACCCCCTGCTGATTGGAGATGACAATGACAAATAACCCAGCGTCATTCAGCCGCCGGACTGCCGCCGCCACGCCGGGCAGCAGCGTGACATTACCTGCCGACAGCAGGTAGCCGCCCGGAATATGCGGGTTCAGCACCCCATCCCGGTCCAAAAACACGGCTTCAAATTTCATAGCAGCATCTAGGTCAGTTACCGGGCAATGAATTGCCCGTCTCCGAAGCCTTCGGCTGATCGTCCAGGGGACAAAGGAACAGACAACGCAGACGTATTAATCTTCCGTCCGCAGGACGGTTGGCGTCCGCGCCTCGGAGACGGGTAATTTATTGCCCGGTCTTTTTGTCCAACCCACCCCCATCAGCAGGCGATGGCGTGGCGGGTGCAGACACCGGTGAGGAGGTTCCAGATGGCGTCGAGGGCGAGGCAGGAGGCGTCGGCGGCATCGGCGGCGTCGGGGTCGCTCAGGTGCTGGGTCAGCAGGCGGCGCTCGACGGCAGCGTGCTCGACATCGGCTTCCTGGTGGATGCGGAAGTAGGCCAAAGTCGCTTCGTCGTGGATGCCGTAGTGGGCCTGAAGCCCCTCGATCTTGGTGCCGGCGACTTCGGGGATCTGGCTTTCGTAGCTGTAGAGCGCGGCCAGTCCGGCAGCGACGGAACCCTGGGCGCAGAGGCAGCGGAAGGTCTCGACAAGGCGGGCGGTCTCCGGCTCGGCGGGGGTGGCCATGACAGCGGCGGGGTCCGCGCCGATGCCTGCGGCGAAATGAAGCCACAGCTCGGGGTGGTTCGGGCTGCCGGCCTCTTCGTCCACGAGGTTTTGCAGGACTGCCCGGCGGGTGTTGGGGTCGGCGGTGTGGGCGTGCAGGGCCGAGAGGTACTGCGGGAACGCGGCGACATGGTGGTAATACTGCCCGGCGTAGTCAGCGAGGGCGGCCTGGGTCAGCTCGCCGCGCTGCCAGGCCTTGTAGAATGGATGGGTCAGCACGGAGCGCCCGGCGATCTGCGTGTCAATGAGAGCCAAAGCCGTCTGGGTTGTCGTTGGGTGTGTCATGTGATGTGGTCTCCTAATGGTGGGTGATGGTCTAGCCGGACGAGTCGCCTAAAAGCGCGGCGGTGTTGGGGGTGCCCCAGTCAAGCTCAACGTTTTTTTCGATGCGGCGGACGGCTTCTTCGAGCTTTTCGCCGTTTTGGTCGCCGCTGACGGTGAGGGACATGCGGATGTAGCCGTCGCCATGCGGGCCGTAGCCGAGGCCGGGGATGGCGAGGACATCGGCTTTTTCGAGCAGCTCGCGGGAAAAGGTCGCGGACGTATAACCGGGCGGGACCGGTGCCCAGATGTAGAACGTGGCTTTGGGCTTCTCCAAGCTCCAGCCGAGGCGGTTCAGGCCGTCCACGAGAACGTCGCGGCGCTTCTGAAGAAGGGCCATGGCGGCGTCATTCGAGGCGTGGTTGAGCGCCCAGCCGGCAGTGAGGGCGACGGCGGCGAACTGCTTGGAGTCCACATTGCCTTTAATGGTATTGAGGGCGCGGAGGGCATCGGGGCTGCCGACAGCGAAGCCGATGCGCCAGCCGGTCATGTTGAAGGTCTTGGAGAGCGAGTGGGTTTCAATGGCGACCTCTTTGGCCCCTTCGATTTCCATGATGCTGGGGGCTTTGTAGCCTTCGAAGCCGGCTTCGGAATAGGCGCAGTCGTGCAAAATCAGCGTGTCGGTCTCACGGGCGAAGTTGACGGCGTCCTGGAAGAACTCTTTGGTCGCGATGGCCCCGGTGGGGTTGTTCGGGTAGTTCAGGTAGATGATCTTGGCCTTCTTGACTACGTCGCCGGGGATGGCGGTGAAGTCGGGCAGGAAGCCGTTCTCGGCCAGCAGGGGGAACTCATAAGGAGTGCCGCCGGCGAGCAGCGTGTTGACCTTGACGACCGTGTAGGCGGGGTCAGGGACAAGGGCGACATCGCCGGGGTCAATAAACGCCCACGCCGCATGGGCCAGGCCCTCTTTACTGCCGATCAGCTCTAAGATTTCAGAAGTCGGGTCAAGCTGGACGCCGAACCGATTTTGGAACCAGGTGGCGACGTCTTGCAGGAACTCGGCGCGGCCCATGTTGGACTCGTCGTAGCGGTGGGTGGTCGGGTCGTGAGCGAAGGCAGCGAGGTGATCAATAATCTCAGGCGGAGTCGGCTGGTCGGGGTCGCCGATGCCGAGGTCAATCAGGTCCCGGCCTTCGGCGATGGCCTGGGCTTTTAATTTGGCAATCTCCCCGAACAAATACGGGGGGATGAGTGATAATCGTTTGGCACGCTGCACGTCGGATACTCCTAGCGGAAACTTGAAACTGGGAGTAAGTTCGACAGCGCGGGGCGATTTCCCTGCCTGGTTTCCGGGCCGAGCAAAGTTTCTGCGCCACACCCCCCGCCGAACGCTTGACAAACGCCCGTGCCCCGGCTATAATGAAACTGTTGCGGGAGTAGTTCAGTGGTAGAGCACTTGCTTCCCAAGCAAGTTGTCGCGAGTTCGAATCTCGTCTCCCGCTCCATTTCTTTTCGTGTCCGTGTTAATTCTCAGCCTGGCGCCGTGCCCAAGTGGTAAGGGAGAGGTCTGCAAAACCTTTATGCAGCAGTTCGATTCTGCTCGGCGCCTCTCTTCTGCTTCCTTCTTACTTAAGAAGGAAGCATTTTTTGTGACCAAGCCAAACCTCCGCAGTGAGCATGGGTTAGACGCCCTGGGTCACAGCGCGGATAATGAGCATGATGCCGATCAGTGTGATCGCGGCGGCGCTTGCGACCGGCAGACGCCGCAGCAGTCCCTCGCCGGCGGGAAAGCGCTCAAACCAGTGCCGCGTGGACACGACCATCAGGCCGATGACAATTAGCACCGCAGCGAGGCCGACACTGAACGCCGTGATCAAAACCATGCCGTAGGCAATTCGGTGGAGCGCAACCGCCGAGAGCAGCACGACGAGTGCGGAGGGACACGGCACAATGCCGCCGGAAATTCCGAGCGCCAGCAAAGAGCGCATTGTCAGAGGGCCTTCCGGCACAGCATGCGTGTGGCTTCCAAAGCCGTGGGAATGGGTATGCCCCTCGTCATGTGTATGGGTATGCTCGGCCTCGTGCAGGTGTATCTCGTCGGGACCGTGCGTATGGTGGTCATGCGTATGCGAATGGTCGTGTCCGGTGGGGACGCCCCGCAGGCGGGAAACGAGCAGCCAGGCACCGACGCCAAAAACAGCGAGGCCGCTGACGATGCTGAGGACTGGGTACAGCTTCTCCGGCACGATGTACCGCGAGGCGAACAGTGTTACCAGGCCCAGCGCGAAGACGCCGAGCGTGTGCGTAATTGTCACGATCAGCCCCAGAAGGACCGCGTGCCGTGCCGTGCCACGTGATCCGACCAGGTAAGCCGCCACCATCGTTTTGCCGTGGCCTGGCGAAAGCGCGTGGAGCGAGCCGAAAACGAAAGCAATCAGCAGGCCGAGCAGCATCACGCCGGGCGTCAGATCACGGCGGGCGATGGCCTGCGTGAAAGCATCGCGCGGCGTCGCATCACGCGGTGCTGACGGGGCGGCGGCCTGGGCAGTAGGAGCCGCCCCCACCCCAGGGAGTGCGGTGAAGTGCGCGTCCGTGTCCTGCGGCGGGATAATGTCGCGCGGATAGACGCTGAGTTCCCGGCTGCGGTCCACGCTGGGCACCGAAGAGTTTTGCAGGACGACGCCGGCGCCGCCAGTGGCAACGATCTCCTTCCAGCCGGTCCGGGAGGGGTAGTTGTTGTCTTCCCAGGTGACGGTGCGCGTCCCAGCGGGAGACGGAGCCAGCCAGTCCAGAGTGACTTTCAGCGTTCCCAAACCGCCCGCGCCGGGCGACAGGCGCAGATGGCTATCAAGAAGCGTCAGGGCGGCAGGCTTGCCGTTGACCGTCAGAATCACACCCGATGCAAGCTCCGTAGCCCGCGCAGCGAGATATTCGGCCTGCCCGCGCTTCAGCGTCTCGGCTTCAGTCAGTGTTGGGATTTCCGCCATGTCAATGACGTAGCGGACACGCACGGCGCTTGGCTCCGCTTGCAGCCGGGCGTAATGACAGATCGCGAAGTTCCCCATCGGGTGCGCCTGAGCGGATGAAGCCGTCAAAGCCAGAAGGAGCCAGACGATAAGGAGCCAGATGATGCTGTGGAAGGCCATGCGTTGAAACACGCGGCTAAAAGCTCCCAGTGCAGCGGAGCGGTGCTTCTTAGCCGAAGGCTGATTAGCCGTGCCATTTATGGAGCAACTGCACCCGGCGGCATGGCTCCAACGCGGCAGCCGTAATCGGTTCGAGCAGGTCATGTTCGTTTTCCTGCCGGACTGGCAGGCTCCTGAAGAGTCGCTTGTGCGATCGGAGCGTCAATCGGGCTGAAATTCGGATTGAGCGTCAGGGCTTGCTGCAAATCTGTCTGGGCCAGCGTCCTATTGTTTTGCTTGAGCGCGATCATGCCGGCATGGAACAGAAACTCGGCTTCCGGGGTATGTACGCGCAAGGCGGCGCGGCTCATCGCCGCCGCCTCGTCATCGCGGCCGTTTTTGTACAGGCACCAGGCCAGCGCGTCGGCGGCGTAGACATTTCGGCGCGTCTTGTATTCTTCTCGCGCATCCCGCAGCGCTTCCGGCAGATCACGGTCATGATTTGCCCGGAACAAGGACATTTGCCAGCCGCCGCGCATTCCCCCAGCTTTCTGAATTTGGTCAATCTTTTCCGCTAACGTGTACTGTTCCTGCGCTTCGGCGGTGCGCCCGGTGAGGGTGTACAGATCGCCGAGCGCGGCGACGGCCTCAAGCTGCGGCACGACCGCGACGGCTTTTTGGTAGCAGTCAATCGCGCCGGCGTAGTCGCGCCGCCCGGCCCGGACACGCCCCAGAGCCATCAGGACACGGTAATTATTGGGCGTGGTCGTCAGTGCATCCCGCAGGGTCTGCTCGGCGGCGGCCTGACGGCCCTCGCTATAGAGCATTAGTCCAAGCTGTGCCCGGCACCAGCCGGTGCTTTCGGCATAGGGTCCCCCGGCGTCAATCGCCCGGACCATCAGCCCGGCTCCCTTGCGGAAGTCCCCGGTCAGCCAGAGCAGATGCCCGCCCCGGCTATAGGAGGCCAAATCAGGCCGGATGTTCAGCATGGCCTGGTAGTGTGCGTAGGCGGCGGCGTAGTCTCCAAGCTCCTGGTCGGCGTCGCCGAGCAGGCCGTAGGCATCGTTGCTGCGCGGGTCCGACGCCAGCGCTTTGCCAGCCCAGGCTTTACTTTGCTCGAACTCGTGGCGGTCGGAGGTGACCCAGGCCATGCCGACCAGCGCCGGGACATCTTTGGGGTTCAGCGCCAGCGCTTTTTTGTAAACGGTCTCGGCGTGGTCGTAGTAGCTTAAATCTGCCGTTTCGCGGGCTTTCTGCATCAGCGCATCGCCGAGGTCGGTCCAGCGGGCGGTTACTTTGGGCGTCTTCGCGGCGGCAAGCGTGTACTTCGTGACGGCCCGGTCCAGCTTCGTTTTCTCGTCATCGGCAGGCGCGGCGGCGGGCAGCGGAGCTACCGAAGCCGCCGTCGGAACTGCCGCTTGGAGCGGAAGGCTATGACGTCGCATCGTGCAGCCCCCCGCCGCAAGGCAGAGGACGAGAACAGCGACCGTGAGGATGCGCGTCAATTCACCGATACCTTTGCGACGGCGCGGGGCGGCTGCGAGCCGAGCTGCTTCATCGTCTCGGCGGCGGTTTTTGCGTCGCGCAGGCTGAAGTATGGGTTGAGGCTCAGGGCATGGGCCAGGTACTTGCCCGCCGCGACTCGGTCGCCGACTTTGGCGTAAATCATACCGGCATGGAACAGCATCCCAGCTTCGGGCGTATGCCGGACGAGCGCTGTTTGAATGGCGGTCTTTGCCAGATCCGCCTGCCCATTTTTGTAGAGGCACCAAGCCAGCGTGTCCGCGTCGTTGACATTGAGGCTGTCTTTACTTTGTTCAGCCAGCTTAAGTGCTTCCGGCAGGTTCCGGTCGTGGTCGGCGTAGAACTGCGCCATCTGCATATGGTCGTCTACGCCCGCGTCGGCGTTTTTCTTGTGCAGCGCTTCCACTTGCGCGTATTGCTGCTCGGCGGCGGCATTGTCCCCGGTCAACTGGTACAGGTCGCCAAGCGCGGTCAGCGCTGAAAAGCTTGGGGCGGCGGCGACCGATTTTCTGTAGGCAGCAATGGCGGCGGGGTAGTCCCGGCGGGCCGCCTTAAATTGGCCCATGACCGCCAGCGCTTCAGCATTGTTCGGCGTAGTTTTGAGAACATCGGCTAGGGTCTGCTCGGCGGGCAGCAGTGCGCCTTGATTAAACAGCATCTCGGCAAGCTGGGTACGGCACCAGGCGGTGTTTTCAGCGTAGGGGCTGCCGGTCTTGACGGCTTTGATCATCAGCCACATGGCTTTGCGCGAGTTGCCGTCGAGGTACAGCAGGCGTGCGCCCCGGCTGTAGGAGGCGACATCGGGCCGGATGTCCAGCATCTTCTGGTAATGCGCGTAGGCATCGTCGTAATGGCCCGTCGCCGCGTCGGCGTCGCCCAATAGGCCATACGCGGTATTGTCCTGCGGGTTTAGCGCCACGGCTTTGTTGGCCCAATCCGCGCTTGGACCAAATTGGTTACGGTCGCTTGCCACCCAGGCCAGGCCGGTCATGGCATCGGCGGAGTTCGGGTTGCGGGCCAGCGCCTGACGGTAGGTCTGCTCGGCGCACTCATAGTAGCGCGGGTCGGCGGTCTCGCGCGGCTTCTGCATGAGGGTGTCGCCGAGCCGGACCCAGAGCTTGTCGTCGCTTGGAGTTTTGCGGATCAGGCCGGTCCATTTGGCGATGCCGTGGTCGGCAGCGGTGCGGGCAGGCATGGCGGGAATGGCGGCAAGCGTCGCGTCAGCGGTCGGCAGGGCCGGTGCGGCAGCGTTTGGCGGCACGGCGCTGTTTTGCGCGGCGCGGTGCGTGGCGCAGCCGGCGGCGGCCAGAACAAGGGAGAAAAGCAAAAATGATTTTGGAAAAAGTGCGTTCTTCATGGGCTGTGTTTTGTAATGGAAGTGGCGAGGGAGTGAACTCCCTCGCTGGAAGGTAATCAGAATTACCACCCGTCCAGGGGACGGAAGATTTAGGTCGAGCGAAGCTTGCTGTCCTAATCTGTATCCTGTCCTTTGGACAGGTGGTGTTTCCGAACACCTTCCAGCGAGGACGTTCACGTCCTCATCCTTATCCTGTCAGTGCGAACTACCCGCCGATGTTCGGACCGGAGTCCTTGGAGTTGCGTGTGCCGGCGTTCGGCGTGCCGGCATACGGGAAGGTCATATTATAGACCTGGTCATTGTGGTCTACGTTGTCTCCCAGCAGAGTGACTGTCTTGTAATCCGGCCCGCTGGCAACCGCCGTGAGTGCGATGTCCACTACGTCGTCACCAAAGCGCCGTCCATTCGGCCAGCCGCCGGGAACCGACGCGCCATTAGATGCAACCAGTGTGTCGCCGCCGATGAAGCCGAGGCGATTGAACTTGCTTTCACCGGAGATATTGGCGGAACCTGTCGTCGTGTCTACCCGAATGACATCGGGAATATAGACGGCGGCGAGGTCTGTCCGGCCTGTCGTCACAAACTTCGTGCCGTAGACTGCGTTAATCAAAGCGCCGACTTCCGGGTTCAGGGCATAGGTCTTGTACTTGGCCGCGTCGCTTGTCGGCAGGTCCCGGTTGTAGTTATCTTTGTCCCGGATCGCGACCAGCACTTCGTTGAAGAGCGGGTTGGCTTCGCGGTTGACCTGGATATAGGGGCCGGAGCTGACATTGTCGCCGGTGGTGGCGCGGAGCGTGACACGGGGGCGCGAGACGGAGGCATAGACGCCGACGCCGGAATTGGTGCCGCCGCTGGTGAACGCACCCTGGTAGGCGAACGAAGGCAGGTCACTCAGCGGGATCACGATCCCGTAATGCAGCACGTTGTAGCCCTTGAAGCCGTCTACGCCGGTGCCGTCCTGACCGAGTCCTTTGTTCGATTTGTTGCTCAGGATGCGCGGGTCCAGGAAGTCGAAGATGCCCGGCGTGTCGGCATAGAAGCCGTCTTCGCGGGAGCCGGCAAAGACTGTCGTCGAGCCGGCGATGCCGGACACGGCGGGCAGGTCATAGGTCGTTTCGCGGGTGTAGGTGTCCAGCCCGGCGCGGGTGGCTGCACCGCTGACTGCCTTGCCGGTATTTGGATCGTTGTAGGCGGGTGTGGTTCGCAGGCCGGTGTTGTACGGCGGCACCAGCAAAGTCATGCCGGCTGGGTTAAGCTGGGCAGAGGTGGACTGACCGTTCGCCGAGACTGTTTTGGTGATGCTGTATGTCTGGACAAAGTTCTGGTGTGCATCGCCGACATCTTTGATCGCGCCGGCATCGGGGCCGCCGTTGATGTTCGCGCCGCGCCCATAGCGCAGGATCGTGTCGAGGTTCTTATAGGAGCCGTTCTGGGAGCTGACCGGCGAGAACTTGAAATCGTAGCGCTGGACTTCCGCGCCGGTGATCGGGTTTGCAATATGGATCTCGTAACGGGCGTCATCCGAGAACGAATCATAGGTGACGCCGTCGCCGGGTTCGGAGAAGGGCCGAACGCTGACTTCGACGACAAGAGACTTGCCGCGCACGAAGGCATAGACATCGGTCAGGTTCGCCTGCGGGTCGAGCTTAATCAGCGGCGCGTCGCTGTGGCTGGACGCATGAGCCGCGTTACCGCCGAATGCGCTCAGTGCGCCGAGTGCGGCTGCCGCACAGAAAAGAGTCTTGAAATTCATTGTGTGTTCTCTTGTTTCTAAGGAGCGTTAAGATTGAGTAGCTGTCGCGCGGCGACGCCGCACGGCAAAGAAGGTCAGCGCAAGAAGCCCGGCTCCCAGAGTAAACGAGGTGCTGGCTTCCGGTACCGGAGCGCCGGCGGGTCCGAGTATCGTTCCGGTGTAGGCGGCAGTCCCGCTACTGACGGTGTCAAATGCCACGGTGGACGGGGCAAAGGCGCTGTCAAACGAAAACCCCGAAACAGTGGTTCCCGGTGCAAAGCTGGTGTCGGCCAAAAAAGACTCGATACCGACCCCAGAATCATAAGGGCTGGTAATTGTGTAGCCGCTCGGCGCGGAAAAGTTTGAGAGTGCGCCTGGCACAAGCGGCAGGCCGTTCAGGTTGACGACAAAAATGTCATCAGCAGTGAAGTTGGTGACGCTGTAAGTGTAGTGAAACGACGACCCGGTGAACGTGGTGGTCGGCGCAACGACGACCTGAAGCTGGGCATGGGCGGCGCTGGCGCAGAAGAGGGCACCGACTGCGCCGGCAAGCGCCAGCATGGGCGCAAGGCGACGTGAACGTGGAAGCATGGAAGAACCTGCCTTTCAAAGGAGGCGATAAGTGCAGCCGCGCTTGCGGCTACGAATCAGGGAATGCACAAAGACTTTACCTATCCCAAAGCGTAGTCTCAGGCGTCGGTGTGCTCACACGGCGAGCGAAGGAGCATAGGCGGCAGTGTCCGGCGGGTACAGTGGGGTGGTACAGCGGGGCATTCTCGCGGGAAAAACTAAGTGAGGAATAAAGTGCTCACTGTCAGCCAAGCTCATGCCCCTAGTTTACCTAGTTTGACGGGGGATTATGCACCCCGGAAGGCTCTGCGATAAACAGACGGTTACAATGCGCGGTTCAAGTCGGAATTGCCCTATTTATTGCCGGCGGCGGGCCTGCGTGGCAGGCAGCCGGCCCGTTTAGCCCGGCTGACAAGCCCTTTTGTCGGTGCCTGTCTCAACTGCCATATCCGGGGGCACCCATCCAGTGGCTTCTGCATCGGTCAGGGTCTTTTCCAGTTTCGCATACGAATGGGTTCGCCCGCATCTGCTGCCAGAAGAGCGGCATTCAAGGCAATGCTGCGGGTGCTGCCGCCGGCGACGGTCAGGCGAGTCGGTTTGTTTGGCACAAGCCTTTCTGCTGGGCATCGTGCGGAAACACACGCGCCCAGATTCCGGCACGCTGAACGGCATCGGAAAAAGGTATCCCGAGAGTGAAAGGGAAACATCCGCTGCACCGAAGCAGAAAATGGGCGTGTTTGCAACAGAAAATCCCAAGCAAAAATGATTGCTTGGGATTACGTAAAACTAGACAGCCGAAGACAGGATTCGAACCCGTGACCCGCTGTTTACAAAACAGCCGCTCTGGCCAACTGAGCTACTTCGGCAGGACAGGTACAATTATACTGGGCGCTCGCCGGGTTTGTCAAGAGAAAACCGACGGGGAACATAGAGAAGGATAAATTCATGCGCGTTTTTCTGCATCGAGACACTCAAGGCGAATATCTCTCAGTCAATTTCGCGGTCGCCGCGCAGGGCTTTAAGGAAATGGGCTGGGAGATGGTCGGCTACCAGGAAATCGGCGACGTACTGCCACGGATGAGCCGCGAAGATGTAGTCGTGGACTTCGTGGACGAGACCCGGTAGGCGCTGGTGCATCTCGGGGTCACGCCGCCATCAGTGCCGACTTACCCGGAGGCCCTGCGCGGGCTTTTAGGCCGGACACTCTGGACCTCGACAATGGACACCATTGCCTCAAGGCCGGAAACATGGCCGGTGTTTGTCAAGCCGTCGGACGACTCCAAGAAGTTCACCGGCGTACTGATCCGGCGCACCAGCGACCTGATGGGCTGCGGCGACTTGTCGGGCGACACAGCGGTCTGGTGCTCTCAGCCCGTGCGCTTTGTCCGGGAATGGCGCTGCTTCGTGCGCTACGACAACATCCTTGATGTCCGGCCCCACAAAGGTGACTGGCGGGGCCATTTTGACCCGAGCGTTGTTGAGTCGGCGGTTCGAGCCTGGACCGACAAGCCGCACGGCTGCGCTCTGGATTTTGGTGTGGATGACCGGGGCCGGACTCTGCTGGTGGAGGTCAATGACGGCTTTGCGCTCGGCGCTTACGGCCTGCCGCCGCTGCTCTATGCCCGCCTTCTGTCTGCCCGCTGGGCCGAGATGACCGGCACCAGAGATTTCTGCGACTTCTAGTGCAGGGTGATTTCGGGGTACACTTTGCCTATGAGCGATCACACACAAATCCCCTGGCGCGAGTGGGGCGAGGAAGCGTTTGCCGAGGCGAAGGCATCGGACAAGCCGGTGCTGCTGGACATCGGTGCGGTTTGGTGCCACTGGTGCCATGTCATGGACACCGGCATCCCCGGCGACCCCGTTCATACTGGGACGTACAGCGACCCCGAAGTGTCGGCGCGTATTCGGCAAAACTTCATCCCAATCAAAGTGGACAATGACCGGCGGCCTGACATCAACGCCCGCTATAACATGGGCGGCTGGCCGACCACGGCGTTTTTAACCCCGGACGGCGACACGCTTTACGGCGAGACGTATGTGGACCCTAAGCGCATGGTCGGCCTGCTGGGCTATATGGCCGAGATGTACGCCAATCACAAAGGCGAAATCGCCGCGCAAACCGCCGAGATGCGCGAGCAGCGGGCAAACTCCGAGGCGCTGGTGGCGTCGGAGCTGGACCCCGACACGACCGCGAACGTCCTGAAATCCATCGCCGGGCAGTTCGACCCCATCCACGGCGGTTTTGGGCATCAGCCAAAGTTCCCCCATCCCGACGCCCTGCGGCTCGTTTTAGAAGAGTACGCCCGCACTCAGGACCCCGCGCTCCGCGAGATCGCCGAAAAGACCCTGCACGGCATGGCCGACGGCGGCATGTACGACCAATTCGCCGGCGGCTTCTTCCGCTACAGCACCACCCGCGATTGGAGTGTCCCCCACTTCGAGAAGATGCTCGAAGACAACGCCAAGCTGACATCGGTTTACTGCCTGGCGTATGAAGTCCTCGGCGATGCGTATTATTTGGATGTCGTCAAGTCTGCGCAAAACTGGCTCCTAACCGAAATGCGCGACCCCGAGACCGGCGCATTCGCCGGCAGTCAGGACGCCGACGCCGAAGAAGCCTACTACGGCCAGCCTCTAGATGTCCGCGCCACACTTCCGACCCCGTTCATTGACCGCACCGTCTACACTAACTGGAACGCGCTGATGGTCTCTGCCTTGGTCGCCCGGTATAAGATCACGGGCGAGGCGGAGGTTTTGGACGCAGCTATTGAGACAGATCGCTTTTTGGAGAGGATGGATGCTGGAAAAGATTCATACCTGCTCCGACTTCTTGCTGGCAGTGAAGACGGCAGCCTACTTCAGTACACAACTTTGCACCACTTTTATTCGGGAGGCCAGGCACAAGGCGGCGCAGGGATGCTGAGCGATCAAGTGGACTTTATCAATGCTGCGCTTGATCTCCACGAAGCAACGGGAAATGTTGTCTATAATATTGAGGCTTACGAAGCTGCCGAGTTTGTCCTGGACTTTCTGGAAGACAAAGCCGAAGGCGGCTTTTTCGATCTGGCACCGGACTCAAACGCCATCGGCGATCTCGCACGGCCCAAGAAGGAAATCTCGGAAAATGCAAACGCTGCATTGGCTTTCATTCGGCTTTCCGGCATGAACTTTAGTGACCCACCACGTTTCCGGCAGGCCGCCGAGCGGGCTTTGGAGCTGTTCGCGGACAAGTACGCCGATTACGGCTATTTCTCGGCGTCGTATGCGCGGGCCGTGGAGGCTGTCAACGCGCCGGGGCTGCATATTACGATTGTCGGCGATCTGAACGACGCGCATACGCGGGAATTGCAGCGGGCGGCGTGGGGCTTTGTCGCGCCTGCCAAGACAGTGGAATCGCTGACGCCGGATGAGGCCGGGAAGCGCAGGCTGCCGACGGATAAAGAAGGCCGGGCGTATGCGACGGTGTGTGTCGGGACGGTCTGCTTTGCGCCGGTGTCGGATGCGGGGAAGATGGCGGAGCAGATGCGGCATGAGTAAGACAGTGGACACGGGGCTGAACCCCCGTGCTTCAAAAGGGCAATTCCCCGCCTTCGCGGGCATAAGATTGGGCGCTAATATCCTCGCCCGCGAAGGCGGGGGCTTGCACTTCGAAGCACGGGGGTTCAGCCCCGTGTCCACTGTTTTGCTCCTCCTGCTCCACCTCACCCTGCCCCTCCACGCCCAAACCGTCGTCCCCCATTTCAGAACTGCCGCTGAGGCCCGCGCTTACGGAGAGGCGCACGAGCGGGCGCGGCAGTTTGAGGCGGCGGCAAGAGCCTACGAGCAGGAGGCAGTCATCCGGGCGCGAACCGGCGACCCGCAGGCGGCGGAAATTCAGCGGCGTCGGGCGGCGCGGATTCGGACTGATGTCGCGCTGGCAGTGACGGTGCCAGTTCACACCGGGCAGCAGAGATTGGCGAAGCTGGAACCCGTCGCCGGGTGCTACTTAGGCGCACTGGACAACTACGCCGACCGGGACGACGCCGACCGGTTCGGGCAGCGGGTCGGCAAGCCGCTGGCAGTCTGCTACGATTATAGCCCCTACGGGGCACCGTTTCCAGCGGAATGGGCGTGGCGGCAGGCACGGGCAGGACGGGCTATTCAGATAGCCTGGGAGCCGCGCGATATTTATGCCGTGCGTGATGATGCGTACTTGAACACTTGGGCGAGGGACGCGGCGGGGTGCGGGTGCCCGGTATTCTTGCGATTCGGCGGGGAGATGAACGGCAACTGGACGCCCTGGGGCCAGGACCCATTAGCCTACCGAAAAGCGTTTCGTTTGGTCCACGCCGTGGTCAATCGGTATGGGTCAAATGTCGCGCTGGTCTGGGCACCGGGGGCAGTGCCGACGTACAATCTAGACAAGTATTATCCGGGCGACGACGTTGTGGACTGGGTGGGCATCAGCTTGTATCTGGTGCGCTTCTATGACGACAATCTCAGTCGCCCGGCGTCTGCCGATGGTCCGGCGTCGTTTATTGCGCCGTTCTACACAAAATATGCCGCTCGGAAGCCGCTGTGCTTGACTGAGTGCGGAGTGTCCCGCCGCAGCCGGGCGGAAGGGCGGGATGCCGACGAGTTCGCGTCGGCCCGGATCTTTGATCTTTTGGATGCGATCAAAATACGGTTTCCCCGGCTGAAGATGTTCTGCTGGTACACGCGCAATAACCTCCAAACAGCGCGGGCGGGGCGGCGGCTCAACGATTATTCCCTGCCGGACGGCTCCCCGGCGCTTGCGGCGTTCCGGGCGGCGATTGCCGATCCCTACTTCCTTGCGCACTTCGGGGACACGCCGCCGTACCGGTACTCGGTGATTGGAAGCCGCCTGCCGGCGGGCTATGTGGGAAGTCTCAGTGCGGCGATTTCGACGTACAGCTTGTCGCCGGCACTGGAAATCATGGGCCGGGGCGGGGTTCACCGGACCGGGCACCCGTTCAGCCTGTTCGTCTCGCCGGCCCTCGGGCCGCTGACCGTGCGTGTCCGGGACAGCGCGGGGAGTGTGGCGAAGAGTGTCCTGCTGCGTTAGCGCCGCGCCGTCTTGGAGGGCTGGCTTGGGGCGATGCTGACGGCGTGGAAGCCGGTGCGGTCTATCTCCATATTGGCGAAGCGGGTCTGGCCCATCACGTAGAGAGTTTCACCGGGAGCCGTGGGGCTGAGGCCGACCGAGGACAGCGGCAGGGCGGCTTCGAGCAGTGAGCCGCGCCAGGCGCAGGAGCCGCCGGGGATTCCCGGCAGGGGCAGCGCATGGCCGGCGGGGCCGGGGGTCACGGTCAAGGCGCAGGCGGCGGGCTGGGCGGCGCTTGCCGTGATCGGATGCAGGGCGATCGGGCGCAGGGTAATGGTATAAGTGACCTGCGGGGACAGCGCCCGGCCCATGTCCATGCGGACATAGACGAAGCGGCGGTCCCGGCAGGCGAAGAGGCGCACGATGTCGCCCGACGACTGGAACGCCCGCATGACACTGTCTCCAGCGGGGTCGAGCGCGATGGGAGTTAGCCCGGCCCAGTCCTGAACATTGCCGTCTACGTGGATATGACCGTCGGGAACGACGGCGAGGCTTGGGGCCGAATTGTCCGGGCCGAGCGTGCCGAACAGCTCGTTGGCGCGGGCGAACGAAAACAGGAACCGGCTGGACATCTCGACCTGGCTGCGGTAGCGCTTGATCGCGGCGTACTTTTTCTGCGTGTCGTAGCGGGCCAGCGGCAGGGCCGCCCAATGCGTGTCAAGCTCCGCCATCGGTCCCGGCGGCAGCAGGGCGGCGTCCTCATGCAAGCCCTGCGGGGTCGGCCAGTCGCCCCGATGGACCAAATAATAGTGCAGACGGGCAGTTTGCGCCCAGGGCTGGCCGGACGCCCGAAGCTGCTCCAGCGCGGTGCGGACAAAGACGCTGGCAGCGGCATGGTCGGGGTGATCGTCGTTCGGGTGGGTCACATAAATGTCGGTGGGCTGATCGGCGATCATCTGGCGCTTGATGTCAGCGAGCAGGGCCGCGCCGCAGTACGGGGCGCGGGGGGTTTCAGCATCGGTGTACGGCGAGTGGTCCAGGTGGGTGTAGGCAGAAGTCGTCGGGGCGCTTGCGGACCAGTTGGAAGTCCACATCGGCATCAGGCCGCGGTCGGGGTAGCCGAGAAAGTGGACATGGTCGGCGGGGATGCCCAAAACGCCGAGGGCGGTGCGGGCCTCGGCCTGGCGCAGGTAACCGTAGCGGACAAAATCGGCGGGCGGCACGGTCAGCTCATGGAACTCCTGCGCGGCGCTGATCCGAAAGCCGTCGCCATTGGTGAGAATGACGACTCGGACATCGTCGCCCCGCCCCCGCGCCTGATGCATCAGCCCCGCCGCGCCAAGCGTTTCGTCGTCAGGATGCGGCGCGAATACCAGGAGCCGCTGCCCGGCGGACGGCGCAGGCACAGCGAGGAGCTGCTTTTCGGCCTGGTTACTGGCATAGATTTTGTACGCGGTCGTGAGGCAGAACAGGCCCAGCGCACACGGCGGCAGGGCGAGTGTCAGCAGGGCGGCCCGCAGCCAGCGCGGGCACCGGGCAAGGGGCGAAAATAGGCGGATCGGTTTGGGCATAATGGGCGATTTGGATAGGCGGTTTGGCAGATTATTTCCCGCGCAGGTAGGGCCGGATCTCGGCATAGGCGGCGGCGATGCGCGGCTCCCAGTGCAGCACCCAGGAGATCGGGTCGCGCTTCAGGCGGGTCGCCAGGATTTCCAGCTCCGCCGGCCATTCGGTCAGGGCGCGGGCGGCGGCGGACAGACCCTCGGCTTCGAGAATCAGCGCGGCCCGTCCGGTGTCGGTGGGCCGCTCCCGTCGCAGCAGCCAGCAGAGGTCAAGCGTTGCGTACTTAAAGCTCTTTAAGTTCCACCAGACCTGACGCGCCCAGTCGTCGCCGATGGCCCAGTCGCGCCGCTTGAACTGTTGCCGGATGGTGCGGAGCGTGTCGGTGTAGCCGTGGGTGATCGAGTCAATAGCGTCTTCGCGGGTCGGCTCCGGCAGGGCCAAGTCGCCGGCCAGGCACCGGGCGAACGCGAATTGGAAGCGGAAGAAGCCGGGCAGGACTGCGTATTCGTCGGCGGACAGCACGAAAAACTGGACTTGTGGAAAGATGTCGCGGCAGCCGCGGGTAGCATGGGTAACGCAGTTTTCGACGGCGTCTACGACGAGAAAGAAATCTAGGTCGTGCGCTTCCGAGGGACGGTCGGCAGCGGAGCCGTAGAGGGCCAGTAGGCGCAGGTTGCCGCCGAGCCGCTTGGTGGCAACGGCGGACAACTGAGTGATGAGAGCAGGGGTAACGACGGCAGGGATGGGCATGGCGGCCTTTCTGGAACTCCCGACAGGCAAAACTGCCGACACGGCAAAATGGCGGAACGGGTGGGATTCGAACCCACGAATGGAGAGGTCCCCATTACACGATTTCCAATCGTGCTCCTTCGACCAACTCGGACACCGTTCCTGAACCGTCTCCTTTAAGACTTCGTCCGGAATGCCCTTTAAGCCGCCATGTTTGGTATTATGTCACGCAAAGAGGGGCGGTGTCAAGCCCAAGAGAGCTGCCGTCTGTGTCTTGACAAAACCCCGCTGTTTTGCTATGCTAACCGCATGACCAACGATACGATTAACACGCGCTTTGCCGAGGCCGCACGGCGCTACCCGGAGCGGGCGGCGCTTGGGCACAAGCCGGGCGGGAGCAAAGAATGGGCGATGCTGACTTACGCCCAAGTCGCAGCTTCGGTCAAGGCGGTCTCGCTCGGCCTGCGGGCGGCAGGAGTGGAGCGCGGCGACCGGGTGGCCCTGCTGTCGGAGAACCGGCCCGAGTGGGTTATCGCGGACCTTGCGATCCTCGCCGCCGGCGCAGTCACGGTCCCTGTCTACCCCACCCTGCCGGCGTCGCAGGTCGCGCACATTCTCGCCGACAGCGGCGCGAAAGCCGTGGTCGTGTCCGACGCCAAGCAGCTCGCCAAAGTGCAGTCGGTTCGCGCCGGTGCGCCTGAGCTGTCGGTGATGGTCACGCTGGAAGACAGCACGGACACCGACGGCGTCTTGACACTCTCGGCGCTGATTGAGCGCGGCACAGCGGCTTCGCTCGGCGAAACGTATGAAGCGCGGCGGGACGCAGTCCAAGCAAGCGACCTGATGAGCCTCGTGTACACGTCGGGCACGACCGGCAATCCCAAAGGCGCGATGCTGACCCACGGCAACATGGCGGCGGCTTTGGATGGGGCAAACGCCAAGTTTCCGCAGTTCACACCCCCGAACGACATTTTTTTGTCGTTTCTGCCCCTGTCTCATGTGTTTGAGCGCGTGACTTACTATCTGGCGCTGACGCAGGGGGCGCAGACGATCTACAACGACAGCATCTTCAAGTTACTCGACAACATGGCCGCGCTGCATCCGACTATTATGCAGTGTGTGCCGCGCGTCTTCGAGAGCATCCAGGAGCGGGTGGCCGACGGGGTCGCGAAGCTGCCGCAGCGGCGCAAAAACCTGACCTTGAGAGCGCTTGAGATCGGCGGCATTGTCGCCAAAAGGCGCAATGCCGGCAAAATCGTCAGCCCGCTTTTGTTTGGGTTGTTTACGTTCTACGACGCGCTGATACTCTCTAAAATCCGTGCTCGTTTTGGGAGTAAAGTCAAGTTCCTAGTCAGCGGCGGGGCGCCCCTCAGCCCAGCCACGGCGACGTTCTTTCTTGCCATCGGCATCCCGATTTTGGAGGGCTGGGGCCTGACCGAGACCACTGCCGCCGCTGCGGCAAACCCGCGCGGACGAGTTAAGATCGGCACGGTCGGGCCGCGTCTGGCAGGTGTCGAAATCAAAACTGCCGAAGATGATGAGATACTCGTCAAAGGGCCGACGGTCATGCGCGGCTACTGGAACAACCCCGACGCCACCGCCGAAGTGATGGACGATGACGGCTGGTTCCGCACCGGCGACATCGGCGAGATTGACGCCGACGGTTATCTCAAAATCACCGACCGCAAAAAAGATATTATCGTGCTGGCAAACGGCAAAAAAGTCGCCCCGCAGCCGATTGAGAATTTACTGAAGCGCTCCCCGCTGATCGCCGAAGTGGTCCTCTTAGGCGACAACGCCGGGACAATCGGGGCGCTGGTTGTCCCAAACTTCGACCTGCTTAAAGCCTGGGCCAAAGAGCAAGGACACGAGGCCAAGAAAAACGAGCAATTAACCGCCGATCCTGCCGCAAAGAAATATCTCAAGAGCGAGATGGACAAGCTGACCAAAGAGCTGGCCGACTTCGAGAAGATCAAGCGGCTGGCGCTGCTCGACCATGCGTTCACGCAGGATGGCGGCGAGCTGACCCCGACCCTGAAAGTCAAGCGCCGCGTCGTCGCCGAAAAGTACGGCAAGCTGCTGGAAAAAGAGCAGGGCTGATACGTATGATCCAACACGAAGAGCCGACAGCCTCGCTTGTCACAAGGCCGCTGCCGCTGGGCGGGGTGCTGGGATACAGCCTGGCAAACCTCGGGTACGGGGCGTTTTATGCGTTCAACAACTTTGTCATTCCCGGCTGGCTGAGCGGGTACACGCACAACGCGGTGCTGCTGGGCTTGATGGGCGGGTCGCACTCGTTTGAAGGGGTCTTTATTCAGCCACTGGTCGGCTCGATGAGCGACCGGCTGGCGGGGCCGGGCGGGCGGCGGCGGCCCTTTATGCGGGTCTCGATCCTGCTGTCGTCGCTGTTTCTCTTGCTGGCCCCGGTGGCAGCACTGCTGCCGGCGCCGGTGCGGCTGGCGGGGATTATCGCTTGCGTGTTCTTGTTTACGCTGACATTCAATGTGGCGATTGACCCGTACCAGGCGCTATTGGCGGACATCACGACCCCGAAGCAGCGCGGGTGGATCACCGGCTTTTGGTTCTTTGTCGGGGCGCTCGGACAGGTGGCGTTTCTGCTGGCCCCGCTATTTCTGCCCCTGCCGCAGACCGTGCGCTTTGGAGTTCTTGCCGTGCTGATGCTCGGCACAACGCTTTTAACCTGTGCTCTGACGCGGGAACCGGCGGTGACTCCGCTGCCGGAGACGAGGCGCGGGCACTGGGACGATATTAGGCTGGCGCTCGGCGGCCTGCGGACACTGGGGCAGGCGCGGGTCTACATGGCGATGTTTTTGCTCTACGGCGCTGGGGTCGGGTGCGTCACGCCATTCCTGACGCTGTTCATCAAGCGGGTGACGCACTGCCCGGAGGCGACCGCCGAGGCCATGCCGATTGTGCTCCTGGTGATGACCGGCCTCGGGAGTTTATTTCTCGGCCCCCTGGTGAACTGGGCCGGCCCAAAGCGCGTTCTGATGCTCAGCCTCGCCCTGATTGCCGTCGCCGCCGGGATCGCACTGCGGGTCTCGACACTGCCGTCGGTGGCGGTGGTTCTGGCGCTGGCGGGCCTCGGGATCGGGGCGCAGAATGCGTCGGCGTACCCGCTGCTGACCCGGCTGGTTCCGGTGAAAGAGATCGGCTTTTATGTCGGTCTGCAAACTGCGGCGGCGTCGCTGGCCGGCCCCGGCGCGGTGGCTTTGACCGGGACATTGATCAACCACAGCGGCTACCGGGTCATCTTCGCTGTCTGCGCCGTTTGCCTTCTGTTGTCACTGGCAGTGCTGTCAGGGCTGCGGGAGCCGAAAGCCGCTGCCGAGATCGCAGCGCGGGAACGGGAACCTACCCCCGCTCGTGCCTCGCGACCCCTCCCTAAGAAGGAAGGGTGAGGAGAGAAAAATGCTACCAGGCAACAGGCTCATGCTCTTTGTCCCAAAACTTTCACCCTTCCTTCTTAGGGAGGGGTCGCGAGGCACGAGCGGGGGTAGGTTCTTATGACCTACTTCCTCCTGTACCCTCTCGTTTTTGTGCTCTTGCGCCTGCTCATGCGTGTGCTGGGCCGACTGCAATCGCGCGGCGAGGCGAATGTGCCGGTGTCGGGCGGGGTGCTGCTCTGCCCGAACCACCGGAGCGACTGCGACCCGGTGGCGATCTTCGTCTCGACCCCGCGCCGGTGCTGGTTTGTCGGCAAAAGCGAGCTGTTCGCCATTCCAATTTTAGGCTGGTTCTTCGCGCACTTTCAGGGCTTTCCGATCAAGCGGGACAGCGCGGACCGGGCGGCCCTGCGCCATATCGAGACCCTGCTGAAAGCGGGGCAGCCGGTGGTGGTCTTCCCGGAAGGCCGCCTGTCCGAGACCGGACACTTGCAGAAAGTCCAGCCCGGCGCGGCCCTGCTGTCCATTCGCACGGGCGCACCGATTGTCCCGGTCGGCCTGCAGCACACCGACGGCGTCGTGCCCTATGGCAAGCTGCGCCCGCGCTTCTCCCCGCATCCTGTCGAGGTTGTCTACGGCCAGCCGCTCGATCCCAAAGCCTATGCCGCCCTGCCCCGTTCTCAGGCGGTGTCCGCTTTGACGGAGGCTTTGACTGCGGCGCTGACAGACCTACCCCCGCTCGTTCCTCGCGACCCCTCCCGCAACGGGAAGGGTGAAGAGTAGGAGGGTTCACTCCAATCGCTTGATATGCTGACCACTTCAAGTATTGGTCACTTCTTAATTCTACTTCTTCACCCTTCCCGTTGCGGGAGGGGTCGCGAGGAACGAGCGGGGGTAGGTTTATATAAAATACATCCAAAAATAAATTGTTTCTTAATGTTCTCTTAACATAACTTCCTAAAATGTGCTGTATACTATTCCTGCAAGAAACCGAACACCTGCAATGGGGCAGGTTTCCTATCCGTTATGGTTCGCCATATTTTTTAGCCACAGGAGTACCGAACGATGCTGCACACCACAGTACCCGCCACGCCGTCGAAGCAAAAAGGCTTCACTTTGATCGAACTGCTCGTCGTTATCGCCATTATCGCGATTCTCGCCGCGATCCTGTTCCCCGTCTTCCAGAAGGTTCGCGAGAACGCTCGCCGCACCGCCTGCCTGTCCAACCTCAAGCAGCTCGGCCTGGCGTCTATTCAGTACACGCAGGATTACGACGAGGCTTACTATCCACATCGCTACAACTGCGATCCCGCGAAAGCCGCTGCTTGCAATCCGTTGCTCGCCGCCAATGGGGGTCCGGTCCCCAATGGAACCTATGGAACGGCTTCCAGCTTCTACAAGACCTTCTGGATCAGCGAATTGATGCCCTACATCAAGAGCTACGATGTCTTCAAGTGCCCCGATGCTCCCAATGCTTTTGCTGGCTACGACTCCACTGGCACCGTTTGTGGCACTGGCGGCGGGAAGGGCTGCGACGGCCCCGGCTACGGCGGCGAAAACAGCTACGGCCACAACGATGCGTGGCTCAGTCCCGCCGGCGCTTACAACACAGCGCAGGGTACACCGTATGTTGTGTCCCTGAACTCGGTTCAGCGGCCTGCCAGCACGATCATGATCACCGACGCGACCTACTACGGCGTCTGCCCCGACGTTCTTAATCAGACCGGCCTGCTTCAGAACGCCAACGACGGTTCGCAGGGCGGGACCAGCGACAAGGCGTTCCTTGCGGCTCAGTCTGGCGGCAACACCAACCAGTACGAATCCTACTGGCAGAACATTGGCAATTCCAAGTACAGCTATGCGTCGACCCTGCCATCCGTCACTCAGGCGGAAGGCGACATCAAAGCCCGTCATACCGAACTGATCAATGTCCAGTTTGCTGACGGCCATGCCAAAGCAATCCGCTGGGAGAAAGTTGTCGGCGACATCTGCCTCTGGGCAACCGACCAGAACGGCCCCCACCCGGCCTGCAACTAGTCTCGGCTTCTCACTTGAAACCGCCTGCGACCAAAAAGGTCGCAGGCGGTTTTTTTACCTACCCCGGCACAAGTGCCGACCCTCCCGCAACGGGAAGGTGAAAAGTTTTAGTCCCTGCCCTTCGTGTTTCACTCCTACCCTTCCCGTTGCGGGAGGGGTGGTGAGGGACGAACCGGGGTAGGTGCAGGAGCCGGTATCATGGATGAACACAAGCCGCAGCGCCTGGTCATGGGGCAGCATGTCACGGAAGAAAAGAGGCTGCTGGCGCGGAAGATGCGCCGGAGCCTGAACGAGGCCGAGGCCGCACTGTGGGACTGCCTGCGCGGCGGGGCGCTCGGGGTCCATTTCCGGCGGCAGCAGAACATCAAGGGGTTTATCGCCGACTTCTACTGCCACGCGGCGGCGCTGGTCGTTGAGGTGGACGGCCCCGTGCATGACCCGGCGTATGATGCCGAGCGCGACCGGGTTTTCGCGGGTCTGGGGCTGACGACGCTGCGGTTCACCAACCGGCAGGTCTTGGAAGAGACGGGGTGGGCACTGAAGGAGATTGGAAAGTACCTACCCCCGCTCGTTCCTCGCGACCCCTCCCGCAACGGGAAGGGTGAGGAGTAAGAATCAGGGAGTAAGAGGCAGAGGTGCCACTTCACATATTGGTCACATCTTAACCCTTCCCGTTGCGGGAGGGGTCGCGAGGAACGAGCGGGGGTAGGTGGTATACTCTCTCTATGAGTGATGCACAGAGCGCGTATGCGCGGGCCGGGGTAGATATTGATGCGGCGAACGACGCGGTCGGGCGCATGAAGGCGTCTATCAAGGCGACGCGGACGCCGGGAGTGCTGACCGAAACCGGCAGCTTCGGGGGGATGTTCGCCCTGTCGGCGCTCGGCACGCTCAGAGACCCAGTGCTGGTATCCTCGATTGACGGGGTCGGCACGAAGCTGAAAATCGCGTTTGCGACCGGGCGGCACGGCACGATTGGGCGCGATTTGGTGTCGCACTGTGTCAATGATATTCTGGTCCAGGGCGCACGGCCCCTGTTCTTTCTCGACTACTTCGGCACCGGACGGCTCGCGCCGGAAGTCGCCGCCGAGGTCGTGCGCGGGCTGGCGGACGGCTGCCTAGCGGCGGGCTGCGCCCTCATCGGCGGCGAGACGGCGGAGATGCCGGGCCTGTATGCCGAGGGCGAGTACGATTTGGCCGGCTGCATTGTCGGGATTGTCGAGCGGGAAAAGGTCGTGGACGGCGCGGGGGTGCGTCCCGGCGATGTGCTGATTGGGCTGGCGTCGGACGGCCTGCACACAAACGGCTACTCGCTGGCCCGGCAAGCGCTGCTGGAAGACGCCGGGATGGCATTAGATGCCCCGGTGCCGGAGCTTGACGGCGTCATGCTGGCCGACGCCCTGCTCTGGCCGCATCGGTGCTATGCGCCCTCCGTGCTGCCGCTGCTGGGTCAATCCCCCACTCCCATTAAAGCCATGGCGCATATCACCGGCGGCGGCACCGACAATATCCCGCGTGTCCTGCCGGCGGGGGTCGGGGTGCGGATTGACCGGAGCGCCTGGGCTGTGCCGCCGCTCTTTGGTCTCATTCAGTCCGCCGGGAAGATCAGCGAAGCCGAGATGTTCCGGGTCTTCAACATGGGCATCGGCTTTGTGCTGATTGTCTCGCCGGAAGCAGCGGATGATACACAGGCGCGTCTGAACGCCGCCGGGGAAACGGCATATATACTGGGTGCGGCGGTGGCGGGGGATGGGGTGCGTCTGGAATAGGAACCCCTCCCGCTCGTTCCTCGCTCCCTCCCCTATTAGGGAAGGGCTAGAGAGTTTAGGATTGCCGTGTAGGGGCGTTGCTTGCCGCGCCCTCTGCTCTTGCTTATTCTGTATTTCCCTTCCCTAATAGGGGAGGGAGCGAGGAACGAGCGGGAGGGGTCCTACTTTTTCGCCAGTGCATACGCACCGGCGGCGACAGTCGCTACAGCAGCAGCCTGGACCGGGAACAGGTCAGGGGCTGGGGGAGGAACGGACACGATACCGCTCAAATCAGTCTGCGCCGGGCGGCTCACATAGCGGCCATGCGTGGGAGGCGCAAATGCTGCCGAGAAGCGGTGCAGGTCGCCCGGCAGGTTCAGGCCGTTCATCGGACGGCCATGCCCGCAGCCGACCGCCTGCGGATTGAGTGCGGCAAGTTCCGCGACCGATTTCCGGGCGGCGTCCCAGTCGCAGGTGAACGGCGTCGGGGGCAGGGAGATCATGGGCTTCTTGGTTAAGATGTCCGCAAACGAGTCCAAGTTGACGGTAGTGAACGCATCCCCGGCCAGCAGCAGGGCGTCGGCGGGCCGGAAGAACGACACATGACCCGGCGAGTGGCCTGGCGTAAAGTGCCACTTCCAGTCCGGCAGGCCCGGTACTACGCCGCCATCAGGAAAGGGCTGAAGCAGGCCGGTCAGGTCGGTAATATTCATCGGGAAGACCCGCGAGAGCAGAGCCATTGCCCCGCCGACGGTCGGGTCCTTCGGCGGGTACGAGGACTTCCCAGTGAGGTATGACATCTCCAATGGGTGAACGTAAATCGGCACGTTCCACGCTTCGGCCAGTGCCCCTGCCGAACCGGCATGGTCGGTGTGGCCATGGGTCAGCAAAATGCACTCCGGGCGGGACTGCGCACCGTAGCGCCCGGCGGCAGCAGAAATTATTCGCCCGGCCATGCCGGGAACGCCGGTGTCTACCAGCGCCCAGGGCTGGTCTGGCGAGCCGACAAAGTACACGTTTTCGACAGAGAGCGGCAGGCAGGCCACTCCGGGAACGACTTCTTGCATAAATCCTATTAACTCGGTTCTGGTTGGCTCGGTTCTGTTTTGATGCGCTGCAAATACTCGGCGACGACCTGGACCAGATGGTCGGGGGCGAACGGCTTGGTGATGTACTCGTCCACGCCGACTTCGAGGCCCTTGCGGATGTCCTCTTCCTGCGCTTTGGCGGACAGCATGATGATCGGGAGCGATGCCGTCGAGGGATCGGCCCGGACCGTCTGCGCGACTGCGTAGCCGTCAATGCGCGGCATCATAATGTCGAGAAGAACGAGATCGGGCTTCTGTGTGCGGATTTTTTCCAGCGCATCCTCGCCATTGGTTGCCACGATCATTGCGTGTCCCTGCCGGGCGAGAATAAACTCCATCAGCCGCACGATAGTCGGCTCGTCATCAACAACAAGTATCTTATACGCCATGAGAACGGTTCCTAAACTTGGTTTGGGGTTATGCCGAGTGCAGCAGCGACCAGATCTGCTGCGCAAAATAGTACAGGGCCAGGCCCCCGGCGACCACCGTGGTGGCCCAAGCGATGATGTTGTCCAGAAGCCGGTTTCGGTAGCGGCCCATCACGCGGCGGCGATTGATAAGGATCAGCATCAAGATCAGCTCCAGCGGCAGCAGGGCGCAGTTCACCACCTGCGCTTGGATAATAATGCTGATCAAATTGGCGCTTGAAAACAGAATAACCAGGCCGCCGCCGAGAATCATCGCGCCGTAGGTGCCGTAGAAGAGCGGCAGCTCGCGGATGCGCCGCCCCAGCCCCGACTCCCAGCCGAGCGACTCGGTCACGGCATATGCTGTGGACAGTGGCACGATCACCGCCGCCATCAGCGAGGCGTTTAGCAGGCCAAACGCGAATAGGCCGTAGGCAACAAATTTTCCGGCCAGCGGGGCCAGCGCTTCGGCGGCATCGGCGGCGCTGGCGATAGTGCGGGCATGGTGCAGGTACAGAGCGCCGTAACAGGCGACAACGATGAACGCTGCGACGACATTGGACAGAATGCAGCCGATGATCGTGTCCCAGCGGGTCAGGCCATAGTCGCGCATCTGGATGCCCTTGTCACGGACCGCCGACTGCTGATAAAACTGCATATACGGCGCGATCGTCGTGCCGATGAGCGACACGACCATCAAAATCAGGCCACTGTCACCCCAGGGCAGATGCCGAAGCGGCGGCAGAAACGTGTTCCGGCCCACCTCCGCCCAGGGAACCCCGATCTTGAGCGCTGTGACAATATAAGTCACGAAGACCAGCGACGCGATGAGAAGTATCCGCTCGACTTTTTGATACGATCCCCGCGAGACCAGCAGCCAGACCAAAATGATTGCCAGCGGAATTGTATAGTAACGTGGGATATGAAACAGCTCGCCGACCGCTGCAATGCCCGCAAACTCCGACACAGTCGTGGCGAAATTGGCGATCAGGAGCACCAGCATCGCAAACGCAGTCACTTTGACGCCAAAGTTCTCGCGGATCAGCGCGGCCAGTCCTTTGCCGGTGACCGCGCCCATCCGGGCGCACATTTCCTGCACGACAATCAGACCGACCGTGACCACCGCGATGCTCCACATCAGCGAGAGGCCATACTTCGCCCCCGCCTGCGAGTAAGTCGCAATCCCGCCGGCGTCATTACCCGCCGCCGCCGCGATCACTCCAGGACCGAGCACCGAAAGGAGGACAAGCCAAAGGGGCCGCCGCCGCGGGGCCGCAAGCGGTCCCGTCGGGGGCGTAGGGGAGGCCGGCAGGGGCGACGCCAAAGGCTGGGTCGTCCCGGCGCTGCGATGGTCGCGCGGCGCGGACTGGCTCATAAAGTGAGAGACTCAAATTAAGTTCGGGACTGTGACTGTCCATGGGTTTAGCTAATAAGTGAATTTGATCGTGAACGGAGACGAAAGAATTATAGCCGTCCGGCGACAGGTTTGTCAACCAGGCTTGGTTGGGGTATACTGCTTGTAACGCCTGTGTTTCAAACAGGCGAACTAGAAATGGGGCCACTCACAATGAATAAGGACGTCCAGGGCTTAATTTACGGCGCAAGTATCGTGTCCATCATCACGGCGATCTATATGTACGCCACCGGCAAGAAAGACACAGGCATCTTCATCGGCCTGTGGGCACCGACCTTCCTGTCGCTCGGAACGTTCTTCAACACCGAGTACCGGGTCGCCAAAGACGAAGCCGCTTCCTAAGTAACTTCCTAAGCAAACGCGCTTGGACCACGAAAAAGAGGCGGCCTACAGGCCGCCTCTTTTGTCTTATCGAATCGCAGGTCGCATGCTCTTTACTGCTCGCCGTATGCGCGGATCAGCTCCCAGCGCAGGAAATCCAGATAGAGCCGGCCCATCGAGCAGCGCGGAAAGTTCTCGGCGTAGGCTTCCGCCCATTCCAGCTCACGCGCCAGAAGCAATATATTTCCCTCCACCATTGTCCAATCCGTGCCTGCTGTTTCTTCGGTGTTCATTTTAATTTCATCTTTCCATGCTATTATAATCATTGGGGGAGAACCCTCCAACAGCAAATGTACCAGTTTTTCGCGAACAAGGCCGCCGCACGGGAACATTGACCCGGCGAACGGCGTAGAGCAAGAAAAGGACGCAGACCATGGCAGAAGCAGACGCCGCCCTTACAGGGCAGACAAGCCTCACAGGGCAGCTTGGACAAGAAATCGGCAAGCGGGCCGAGTTCGACCGCCTGGTCGAGCGCTACCATAAACAGGCGTACAACATCGCTTACCGCATGACCGGCAACCATGCCGACGCCGAAGATTTGGCCCAGGAAGCGTTTGTCCGGGCGTTTCGATTTTTCGGCAACTACCGGCGCGATTGGCCGTTCGACAACTGGCTGTACAAGATTATGTCCAACCTGTTTGTGGACGATCTGCGGCGGCGTCCGAAGGCCCATATGCAGTCGCTCGACCAGCCGCTTGATGTCGGCAGCGGCGATATTTATCTGGAAATTCCTGACCTCGGCGCGAACCCCGAGCGGATGGTCATGGCGCATGAGCTGGACGAGCATATTCAGCGGGCGCTGAACTCGCTGCCGACCGATTTCCGCATGACGGTCATTCTTGCGGACATCGAGGGCATGTCCTACGAAGAGGTCAGCGCGGCGATGCACTGTTCGCTCGGGACTGTGCGTTCGCGCCTGCACCGGGGCCGAAAGCTGCTTCGCGGTAAGATCGCCGCGTTTGAAGCGGCCCATATTTGACGTTATCCTTTAGGGGCTATTTTTCGGAGGCGTTTGCGACTTGAACTGCCATCATGCAAGACAGCTAATCTCTCCCTATCTCGATGCACGGCTTTCCGAACGGGAAATTCGGACGCTTCAGGACCACCTCGCCGCCTGCGCATCGTGCGAGCGTGAGCGGCAGTCGCTGCGGCAGGTAAAGATGCTGCTGCGCGGCCTCGGCGAGCCGCGTCCTTCGCAGGGATTCTCGGAAGCTGTTCGCCGGCGCTTAGAACAGCCGGAACCCGATACGCTCAGATGGCACGTTCTGCTCCTGACCCCGCCGGTGAAGCCGCAGCGAGGACGGCGGCTGGCGACCGCGCTGGCTTTGTCTTGCTTCACCGTGCTGTCGGTAGTCGCGCCATTTGCGCCCGATGCCGGAAAGGCCGCCCGGTCGTCGGCATCGCTGCTGGAGTCCCGGTTCGATGCGCCGGGGTCCTCCGATGCGCTCCTTTCCGGCATCCCGGCAGGGCTGCACAGCCTGGAACCGGCGACTTTCGCGCCGGCAGGCGACCCGGTGCTCGTCGGAGTGCAATCCGCACCGTTGCAGACATCCTGGCAGGCGGCCTCCTTTTCGCCCGGCTTCGCTGCACCGACGCGCCCGTCAGACGTTTCTTTCGGCAGCGCCCGCTTTGCAACGTTTCATACCCGCTGACCGCTTTCCCAAGCTTCGTTTCTAAGCTTCGCTTCCAAAACGCCATTTCCGTGTGAGACTGTTATGAGACAAATCCCGACGCTTCTGCTGGCAGGATTGGTGCTGGTTTCGGCCGGAGCGTCGGCAGCGCCGACCTCGCCGGGCAGTCTTCCGCCGCCGACCACACCGTCGCAGAAATCGGCGCTGTTGCAGATGCAGGAAGCGTTCACCAATATCGCGCAGACCGTCGAGCCGACCGTCGTGAACATCAAGTCCGAGCGTGTCCGCCCGAGTGAGGATGGCAGCGGCTCCGGGCAGCCCGCCCGGCCCGGCGCGTCGCCGCGCCGCCTGCGGGCGACCGGGTCCGGGGTAATTGTCCGCGCCGACGGTTATATTCTGACCAACGACCATGTGGTCGAGGGCGCGAGCGGCGGGGTCGTGACCGTGACCCTAGCGGACGGGCGCGAGTTCTCCGGCAAAGTTTTTCCCGACTTCAGCAGCGATCTGGCCGTGGTCAAGATTGATCCCGGCCCGACTCCGCTGCCGACCGCCGGGTTTGCCGATGACGCCGGGGTGCGGCCCGGTCAGTGGGCCATCGCGGTCGGCAGCCCGTTTGATTTGCAGAACACAGTAACGATTGGCATCATCAGCGCGGTCGGGCGGCATCAAAGCATCGGGGCCGAGTCGTCGTCGCGCTATTATCCCGATTTGATCCAAACTGACGCCGCGATCAACCCCGGCAACTCCGGCGGGCCGCTCTTCAATATGGACGGCAAGGTGATGGGCATCAACGTCGCCATCGAGTCGCCGGTCGAGGGCAGCGCGGGCGTCGGCTTCGCCATTCCCAGTGACATCGCGCAGCGCGTGATGAATGCGCTCATTCAGTCGGGCCACGTCACGCGCGGCTACCTCGGGATCGCCCCGGAAGATTTGACTCCGGCGCTGCAAGCCGAGTATGGAGAGAAGACCGGGGCGCTGGTGCGGGATGTTAAAGTGGACAGTCCGGCAGGCCGCGCGGGACTTGAAGCGGGCGACATCGTGACCACCTTCGGGGGACGGGCGATCTCCGGCGAGGTCAGCCTGCGCGAAGCGATCAGCGCGGCCCGGCCCGGTGCGGCCATACGGGTCGGCTATGTCCGCGACAACCGACCCGGCATAGCATCGGTGACTTTGGGCACGTCCCCCACCCTGCCCGCCGGCATCGCACGCCCCGCCCGCGTGGGGAGAGCGCCGGCATCGCTGGGCCTCTCTGTCCGCAGCATGACTGCATCCGACCGGGTGACGCTTGGCCTGTCGCCGTCCACGCGCGGGGTCGTAATCACGGGGGTCGCCTCCGGCAGCCCGGCGGAGCGTGCCGGCGAGACCGGTGGCTTGCCGCTGCTCGGCGCAGTCATCCAGAAAGTGGGCCGCCGCCCGGTCGCAAGCCGGTCGGAGTACGAGCTGGCAATAGCTGCTCCCGCTTTGCCAGCCGCTTCGGGCACTGCCCTGGTGGTACTGTACGCTGCCGGCGGTCAGGTTCATCAGACCCTGCTTTCCATCCCCTGACAATTTTTGTCCGTTCCCCCTTGACAAAGGCTCCCGCCGCAGGTATACTATTCTTCGTAACGACGCGGGGTGGAGCAGTCCGGTAGCTCGTCGGGCTCATAACCCGAAGGTCGTGGGTTCAAGTCCCACCCCCGCTCTATTCATGGAATTAACTAACACATCTTTAGATGTAAGGGCGTTCCGAGAAGGCGCGGTATCTGCTGAAAACAACAAATCACAGATACCGCGCTCTTTTTCTGTCATTACAACCCGTTCCACAATCAGCGGCATGAGCTTAGTTCGTTCTTCGTCTGTCGCTTTCTCCCAAAGCTGTAAGAACCTTCCCCACAACGCTTGAACCTGCCCGGCGTCGGGCCGATCAAGCCGCGTTTCCGCCTTCTCAGCTTCAAGCCGCCGCTGTTCTTCCAGAAGCCGCGCCCGATCTTCTTCCAACTCCTGCAAGCGGCTGATAAGGCTTCGTACCCCTGCCCCGCCCGCTTCCATAACACTCATAAGGTTCTTGATCCTCTTATCTGTGTCACGCAGGCGGCGGGCAATGGCGGTAAGCTGGTCGTCTGACTTCTCAGCCGTCGGAACCTGCTTGACGGCTTCGCGGATCAGTTCGGCGGTTCGCGTCGGATGATCCGCGCCGCGCCGTATTTCTTCCAGCACGACTTGATGCAGGCTATCCGCGTTTACTCGCTTGACAGAGCAGGGTTTCAGGCGGCGCGTGTTAGATAGGCACTCGTAATACTTGACGAATGACTTTGATCCATGATGCCCGGCAGGTGTCAGCCGCCCGCCGCAACAGCCGCAATGCACAAGGCCGCGAAGATAGAAGGCGACGGTTTCTTTTTCCCGATCTTTACGCGGGGCGCGGGGCCGTGAAGCGATCAGCGATTGAACGGCTTCCCAAGTCTGCCGATCCACGACAGGCGGGAACGCTTGTTCATTGCGCCATTGCCCGAACAGCAGGACGCCGGTATAAGTCTCGCGTTGAAGCAATGAAATCGTTGTATTCAATCCCCACTGCCGTTCTGTGACAGCATTAAGATAGTCCTGTACGCGGGTGAAAGAACTTGTTTCAAGAAACAGCGCGTATGCCTTCGCAACTAGGGGCGCGTTCACTGGATCGGCGATCAGGCGCTTAGGCGGGTTCTTGCCTTCGCCCCGAAACCGTAAGCCGTCTTCGGCGATCACAGAGACATAGCCGAACGGCACGACGCCGCCGGTATGATAGCCCTTGCGTACCATTTCTTCTTGTTTGGCTTTTGTCGCTTGGCTGATGAACTGAGGGTACAGCCCTTCGGTGAATATCTTGACGCCCTTCGCCATCTGCCCGTTAAAGTCGTCGGCGAACGTCTCTTTGACAGTCAGCACTTGAACGCGAACCTGTTGCAACTCGTATTCGGCAATGGTAAAGGCTTTGCCGCGCCCTAGCCGGCTCATAAATGTAATCGCAACGGCGTCAAAACGCTTCTCTTGGGCGTCGGTAAGCATACGCTTGAAGCCGGGCCGCTTTAGGCTTGTGCCGGTTCGTGCTTCGTCGGAATAGAACCCGGCGAAGATGTACCCGTTTTGGTCTAGGAAGCGGCGGCAGGCGGCTTCCTGGGCTTCGGTACTGCCAAACTCTGCGTCGGCTTGTTCGTCGCTGGAAACGCGCCCATAGACGGCAACGCGAAGCGGGCCGCTGATCTTCTTGATATTCGCCATTAGTTTTCCCCTTCTGTCTTGCGTGGGCGTCCCTGTCGCTTGACGCCGCCGGATTGCTTGAAGTCGTCAAGCTGTTGCCGTGTCACGCGCCATGATTTGAGATTAGCGCGATAGCCGGGCATTTCGCCTGCATTGAGCAAGCGCCGAACTGTATTGACAGCAAGCCCAAGTTCTGCGGCGACTTCCGCAACTGTCATATCGGGTTTATTCATAATGCACTATTCGCCGCCTTTGACTTCTTTTCCTGCTTTATTCTCAATGTTTTTTGACAATCTTTTAGCGCCGTTTTGCGGCGACAGCGGCTTACCGCCGCCGTAAACGAAAAACAGCCTTCGTTTTTGCCCGCTGACAGAGGGAAAAGGCCGCTCTGCTTCATTGCCCGCGCCGACGCCCGGCGCGGCTGTACGCAAGCCCTAGCGGTGTTTACGGGGCGCTGGAATAGATAACCGGCGGCAAGTTCGGATCGTCGGCTTCGTCGTCTGGAACATACGCCGTGATCCGCCCGCCCAAACTGTTGACGACAAACTCAGCGATAGTAAGTTCCGGCGCTGGATCGGAACCGCCGGGTACCTGCCTGCCGTCTTCTGTTGCCGCTTCCAGCTTTTCCAGCAGGCCGGGGGAAGCGCCTAGCCATTCGCCTTGATCCAGTGTCAGAAGTTCGCCGCGTATAATTGCTTTTATCATGTCCGTATATCCGTGATCTCCCGCGTTCTTACTTCCGACACATTGCCCGCGTATATCGCCCAGACTTCCGCAATGTCAGAAGCGGGGTTGTCGTCGGGGAAAGCGCAATGTTCAACGTAAACAACGCGGTACAGACCGCTTTCTTCGTCAAGCGCAACGTGTTCCCCTACGCATGGGATACGCCCGAACTTGCGAACATCGTTTTTGGGCATTGAGTTTGCTGTTTGTAAGTAGTGCAAGAAGATACTCACGGTGGTTTCCGGTATATGTTGTGCCATGTTTGTTACCTCTGTGATCAGTGTACCATACTAATAATCGCAACTGCCCGCCGCCCGCCGCGCCGCTTCTGCAAACGGGTCGTCAAGCACGGCAAGCCCAAGCGCGGTTACTAAGTCGTCATGCGTTCCTACCTTGAACGCGCCGTATTGATCGTTCGCGTTCGTGTCAACTCTGATCTCATAGTCCATGAGTTCACGCGCTAAGGCTTCGCTTTCAGGCAATACGGGCAGTTTCAAGCGGCCTGTCTGCAAGAGGGCTTGCAGGCGGCTGACAAGGTGCGCTTTGCCGACGCTTGCCGTCTCGCCTTTGATTGTCCGGTTCCGCGTGTATTTGTCGCCGTGCGTGAACGTGCAGGGAACTAGGGTACACGGCTTGCCGCGAAGGGCTTCACGCAGAAGATCAACAACGGGCAGGCCGACGCCCGTAGCGTCAACGAGAAGGCGCGGCTTCCATATCTTGCGTTCCTGCAAAGCCAGCACAAGCCCGGCGATCTTCCGAGCGACTTCCGGGTAGGGCGTTCCGAGCGGCAGGCGCTTTAGATCACGAGCGACATACACGATCTCGCTTTTGCCCGGCGCAAAGCGTATATCCCTGCCGTCGCTGACACGTTCGCCCTTCGGTAGTACCCAACCGCCCGGTTCGCGTATCGCCTTCTGTGCTTCCATCACGACAATAGCAGTCGGATCGGCCTTCTGCCCTATGTCACAGCCGATAATTACAGCAGTTTCCAAGTGTCAATCTCCTTATCAAAAGCATTGTCTATGTCTTCGCGCCGGAACGCCGCGCTTTGAGCGTCTAGGAACTCACAGCCGTATTCCTGCCGGAACCACCATTCGCCCATGTTCTGCTGTTCCTCAGCTAAGAACTCGGCTGAGATACGTGGGCAGAGCGTCGCTGGAACTTCGTACCGATCCCAAGCGCCGCTTGATCGCCATGCGTCGTACCACCAGCCCCGCGTACCGAAGGGAGTTGACAGCGCCGCGAGACGCCCGCCTGAGACGGCAAGCATAGGACGCAGGGACATATACAGTTCGTCGGGAACGCGGCTTGCTTCGTCAATGATAATCAGCCGCGCCCCGCTGTAACCGCGTACCGTGCCTTCTTTTCCCGGCAGGCTTACGATCCGGCTTCCATTGTCAAGCGTGAGGAACAGGGCGCTTTCCTGATCGGCGGCAACGATCCGCCCAGCGTCGCGGTATATTGCAACGCACTTCTTAAACAACTCTTGCGATTGACGCAGAGACGGCGACAGCAGAAGCACAAGGGAACGCGGCTCATAGACGGCGGTATGAACTGCAAGCGTCGCTGAAACCGTTGACTTGCCGCTCTGCCGCGAACAGTTGAGGAGTATGCGCCGGGCGTCCGATCTGAGTACCTTTGCCTGCCATTCGTCGGGGATCAGGCCGGCGCGTTCGGCAAGGCGAACCGGATCAAGCGCCGTCGCTAGGTCAAAAGACAGTGTGCCGGGCAGGATTAGCGGCGACGGCGGCGGCATGGAAGCAATCATAATGCTGTTTCCCTTCCTGTTTCCAGTTCCAGCAGGCGCGACGCGACAGCCGCCCGTGCTTCTGGAAACGGCCCAAGCGCGGCGATCAGGACGGCCCGAACCGTGATCCATTCGGGCATGACTAAGACATTGACTTGCGGCCTGTCGTCAATATCCCCTAGCAGTTTGGCTTGCAGTTCTATTTGTCGCTGGATACGATCAATCGCCTTTAGTGCTAGTTCGCCGTCTTTGGCTTTGCGGGCGTCGGTGAGGATCGCCCGCGTCGTCTCATTGATCGCCCGAAGTTGGTCTAAGACGTTAAGCGCGTTCTTGACTTCTTCCGCGCCCGCCGCCTGCACAAGAGACGCGGGCAGGTGTTCGGCCTTATGGCGCATAAGCGCATCTTTGCCGACTTCGTTTTGTATCGCTATGTCGCGCAATGGCGTTCCAGCGACAAGGGCCGTATCTATTTCGGCCCGGTTCTCATGTGTGCAGACGGTACAGACGCGGGGCATTACTTCACCTTCCAATCAGCCGAACATAGGATTTTGCAACGGGATACGCAGGGCGCGGTCAACTTCCTGCCCTTGCATCTGCCGAAGAAGCTGAGAACGCTGACCGGCGATCTGCGAAGCGTACTGCCGATATTCCCGCGCTATGGCTTGCAGGTTGCTGAGTTCGCCCATAAGCCGGTTTGCTTCTTTGTTTGCCGTCCGCGCCTGTTCTGCCGCCGCTTCCGCTTGGAATGCGAGTTCAACGGCTTCGGCTTCGGCGTCTTTGCTTCGCTTCTGGTATGCCTGCTCTTGAAGCTGATAGACGCGAAGGGTTTGCGTCGGGATCAAGTCTTTGAGTTCGGCGGATCGCTGACGCAGGCGGATAATCTCGCGTGTGTCGCCGTCTTCCACGGCCTGATTAAGTGCAGCGGGAATGTTTGCGCGTTCGGCTTGCAGGGTGCTTAGTTCATACTCTGCTTGTTCCAGCGCGTTCGGTTCCGGCGTCTGATTGTTTGCTTGCTTTGCCATGTTATTCTTTATCCTCTGCGGTGTTCCCGCCTTCTTCGCTGCCTTTCAGCGCGGCGCGGATCATGTCGTTCATGGTCGCGCCTTCTTTGTTTTCCGCCGGCTTCCTATTCAGCTTGCCGCGAAGTAGCTTGTTCATCTCCACGTTTTGCGCGGAACGCTTGCCGTCGTCTGCTTGCTTATCTGCCATTACTTGCGCCTTCCTGTCTGAGTGATCGCGCCGGTTCGTTGCCGGGCGCTTTTCGCGGCTTGATTGCGGCGATAATGGGCGGTATCAAGTATCAGTATCAGCCGTATACAGGGGCTTGATACCGTGATACTTGATACTAACGAGTTCTTTTCAGCCTAAGTATCAGTGTCGGTATCATGGTATCAAGTGATACTAACGCAGTGATACTTAGTCGGCGAACGGGTCAACTAAGGTGTATCCGGCGTCTGTTTTGGCTATGTCTTCCTGTGCTTGCAAGTCGCTGATAACCCGCTTCGCTGTTGCCTCTGCATGGCCTTTATTCTTCATAGCGGTAACGATCTCGCCGTACCGCGTCGGGCCGTCCTGCCGGGCTTCCAGAAGCGCCAGCACGTCGGCGGCACAACGGGCGCTTGCTGTCGGGGTAGGTTCGGCTTGCGGGATTGTCGCCGCGTCAACAGCGCGGAATTGATCTTCGCCGATCCGTTCCAGTATCAGAGGATCGGGGAAGCCAAGTAGCTTATGCTTGCGAACCGACAGCGAAACAAGCGCGTCTTTGTCGCTGATCTTCCCTCTGTGCAGTTCCAGCGACAGGGTAACGTCAACATTGCCCTCGTTAGCAGACGCGCCCCTTGCGCCGGTTCCCGACTTGCTGGTATGTCCGATCACGAAAGACGCGATCCCGGCGCTCTTGATTGCGTCAAGGATGGGCGTAATTGTTCGCCCGACTTCGCTATTATCGTTTTCGTTTTCCAGCCGGAAGGTTCGCGCCGCCGTGTCAAATACCACAAGGTCAACAGCTTGGGCTTGGCAGAACCGAACAAGATCAGCGATTTCTTCCGGCAGGCGAATATCTTTGAGAAACAGCAAGCCGCCGCGAACTCGCGGCGATCCCTGATAAAGACGTTCCAGCTTCGCCGCTAGAACATAGTCGCCGCTTTCAAGGTCAACGTAAAGCGTCTTGACCGGTTGATTGACAGGAAAGCCCCACAAGGCTTGACCTTCTGCAAGAGCGGTTACGACATTGTAAGCAACAGTTGATTTACCTAAGCCGGGCGGCGCTGAAAGCCAGTGGATCATGCCGCGTGTCAGAACCCACCATAAGAGCGGCAAGTCAGACGGCGGCGGGCCAATATCCGCCATATCTGTAATGCGATCCGTAAGGGGAACGGGCTTTTTTACTGCGGCGGTAACGGCGTCGCCTGCCCGCTTTGTGATCCGATCAAGGCCGCGTTGCGCTTGTTCCAGCAACTTGTTTAGATCGGCGTCGGGGCTTTGGGCGTCGCCGGTAAGCCGCTGGAACAGTTCCCATAACCGGCGCTGAGTTGCCTTCTCTTTAACGATCTTCGCATAATAGCCGACGCTTGCCGCTGTTGGTACTTTGTCAAACAGCGACATGAGATATTCAACGCCGACTTCCAGCCCGCCGCCCGCTTTGAGTTCTGCCGGAACCGTGATTAAGTCTGCCGGTTCGCCGCGCTCATGCAGGGCTTTGATAGCGTTGAACAGCGCAATATGGTCGGGCCGCGTGAAGTCGCTTGCTGAAAGAAGCGCGGCGGCTGTTTCTATCGCTTGCGGTTCAATCAGCATAGAACCGAGCGTACTTTGTTCTGCGTCTATGTTCTCAGGCGGCGCGGGATTAGCTTTCTTCTGCGTGTTTGGACGCATTACAAGCCCTCCTGCTGATCGCCTGCAAGGGCGCGGAAGCCTGAGACAGCTAACAGCGCGGCGCGAAGGCCAGGCCGCAAGAAGCGCCATTTAAGAGCAGTGGCGATATACCACGGCGGCAGGCTATCAATCCGCCGACCATAGAACCGGCCCTTGATAATCCAGAACGTAGGTAACGGTGAAACAATTTGACAAGCGCGGGAAGGGTTGTTATACTGATATTGCAAAGTTCTACTCCTAGCCCCTGCCGCGTCAACGGCTTAGGGGCTTTTTTGTGTCATGCCTCCCGAAGTCGTATCAGCTTTTCGCGCCCCTTCCTGCGCGGCAGCTTCTTCGGCTTGGGCTTGATCGGCGGCGTCTACACGCGCCGCGATCTGTTGAAGGATCAGCGTTGCTTGCTGGAACCTGTCGGCGGCTTGCTCAAAGCATACAGACGCGGGTACAGGCGTCAATATAAGGGCTTTGCGGCGCATTATTCAGCCTTGCCGCCTGCAATGATTGTAAGCGCCTGCCGCCGCCCGCTGTCCATTGCGCTTGACACTGGATCAGGCGACGCCGCGCCGACAGACGAATGTTTGTCTTTGAGCAGGACGGCGGCGACTTGTTTAACGAGATCGGGGTCAGAAGAAGCGGCAACGATCTTTGCTGAGGAAATCGTATCGCCCGCGTAGATAGCAACGAAAGTATGTGCTTGGGACATGAGTTCGGCCTTTCCGAGTGTTCTGCGGTGTATGCAGTCGGAAAGGCCGAAGTGTGAACAAATTGGAAATTGTTCAGGAGTTTTTTGAGGCGCTAACTATTGGCGGCGATCTTCAAGCGGCGCTTGATCTGCCGAACATGAGCGGGGTTCCAGCCAAGCATTCGGGCAATTTCCACGTTGCCGCCGTATCCTGCTAAGTCGGGGTGCTTGCATAGGATCAAGGCAAGTTCGCGGTTCTGCCCTCTGAGTTTGCCCGTGTCTAACAGCGCCTTGAACTCTGATAGTTCTGCTTCCCGGTTGACGAATGCCTCTACGTTGTCATTAGGATTGTCAAAAAGTAATACATCAAGGGCGTTCATGTCGCTGTCTGGAAGGCTCAGGCGCTTCTCGTTCGTGTATTCACGCAAGCAACGCCGGGCCTGCCGTGCAATCGGTTTATGAACAGCTTTAGGCAGGTTTTCTAGTTCCTCTGTGCTATTCACGCCGTCAATCTGTATTGCAACTTCGCGCCGGATTTCCAGCAAGAAACCCCGCTTATGATTGACGCCTTCCATTAAGCCCTTGTATTGCACTTCCAGCCCGGCGCGAACACTTGTATACAAGCGTGTTCGGCGTCGGCAGAAGGCCGTCAAGAATGTTAGGCTTGTTTCGCGTATCTTCGCGGCGCTTGATTTCTTGCTGTCGTCGTAATGCTTATAAATCAGCAAGCGTAGCAAGGCTTCCATTTCGGTATCTGAATTGCTTCTTGCTTGGAAGCGCGTTGCAACCTGTTCAATGGCGGCGGGGCTTGCCGGGTCTTGCTTGTGTCGGTTTAGCCTCTTGGCTTTCAGTTCCGAGGGAAGCGACAAAAACGGGTACACCGTGCCGTCAGCGTCTACCCAATTAAAGCGCGAACAAGCTGTACCGTCAACGTCGGCGATCAGGGTACTCTCAGCTTCTTCCGGCGCTGATTTCGTTTCGTGTTCCATAGCTTCTGCTTCCTAATCCTACCTGCCTATTATGGCAGGTAGGAAAGCTGTTGTCACGCCGCCGCTTTCAGCTTCGTTTGACGCTCAGGGCGCGGCGTCTTGATCCGGCACTTGCCGCCGGTCGGCACAAAGACAGGAACGCCATAGCTTCGCGGGTTCAATGTGTAGGTATTTCCTGTTCCCGCTCCCATCCGGGAAGTTAATCCCAACCAATCAGAAGGAACCTGCGGCATCAAAGCCACTTCGCAGGTTCCTTCTTCTTTTTCGTCCATCTCTACCCGGATCACCATCGCCTGCATCAGCTCTTCCCGCTCTTCGTCGTTCGCCCCTTCCCAAAGCTCCGTCACGCGCGACCACTCCCGGCAGATGCGATCTGCGTTGGGCCGGTTGCGCCGGCTGACTTCTATGGCTTCTTCTAGCTCACGCTGCTTGCGTTCCAGCGGAAGCCGACTTGTTTCCAGCGTGTCCATTTTTTGCAGCAGGGGCCGCAGTTGACCGCCCCCAAGTGCGACGGCCTGCGCCAGATTGCCAAGCTGTTTGTCGATCTCTCTCATGCGCTTGTTGACTGCCGCGAGGTCCGAGGGCAAACTTTCCTGCGTTTGTGCGCCTGGTCATTGGAGGAACACCGAGCGTAAATGGCGTAGCGTTTCGTCTGGTTACTCTGCCGTTTCATTGTTGATCTTCCGTTCTTAGTATACCAAAAAAAGCACTAACACACAAGTACTTTATGAGACTTAGTGTTTCTCGTTTCGTGCTTTAGCGGGTATCATAACGGTATGGAAAACGAAGTTCTTCTGACCGCACGAGAGGCCGCGCAGGAGCTAGGTGTTCACGTCGGCACAGTCCACAATGCGTTTCAGGAAAGCCGCCTGCCATTCATCGCCTTGTATGGCCGCAAGCTCATCAGCCGCATCGACCTGGAAGCCTACAAACAGCGGACGAGGCCAAACGGGGGGAAGCCTAAAGGAAGACCGCGCAAAGGGCAGGCAGAGTGACGCGTAAACTGATTAAATGGTTTGTTCAGAGTGTTCTAATCGGTGCGATACCACTTATGGCTGAACTACTCGTGCGTTGGGCGGCTGATCAAAGCGTTTTCACGTCACCAAAAAACATTCCAGAATTGATGTTTCTAGCGGCAATGGTCAATTTGAGTAGCGCAGATGATGTTGAGAAAGCAAGCGATGTGCTTGATGAAACCGAAGTGAAACAAAAAGAGTTGAAGGAATCATTGACTATTTGGCATAACTTACTGATGGTAGGTATGGCAATTGCGTGTGCCCTTTTTGGTGTTTATCTCGCGGTAGATACTCTCAGCACAAACAATAAGAACTTTTTGCCGCACTTTCTCTTCGTCGCCTGGATGTTGACAGGGATATTCTTCTTTTCTTCGCTCGGTGCTGAGATATTTATCAATATCCGCCGCAAACCAGAGACCAAAATATGAACGCAAATACACAACTCTTTGAAGCATTGGTATATGGATTGAGCTTTTTTGGTGCTGGTGCGGGATTGGCTGTTATTTTCTCCGTTGCCCTAGCTTTCTTCCGAAAACAGGATCGGCTGCTTGACGAGCGATTCGAAGAAAAGCAAAATCAGTTTCTTGAACGAAAGAAGCGTGTTGACAAAGCATTAAGGAAAAATTAGAAGTGCCCAATACAACAAAACTAATTCGCGATTTCATTTATATTGATGTGGAAAGGCTCTACTCCCTTTATTCTCAGATCAATGAGGGAGTAGCAGACCAAATATACAAATTATGGACGAGCGAAGGCGCAAACCGCGATGTGCAGGGGGGACGGTTCGGAACGAGAAAATCCAGCGAGGAAGTCGCAACCGAAACGGTTCAGGAGACTTCAAGCATAATTCTTCACGATTATTTGTATAATAAGTTAGAAGAGAGTCTAAGCGGAGCTATTCTGAAGCCGGAAGGCGTTACAGCGGACAATTGGCAAGATGCCTTCAGTGAGGCATTTTTAATCAAGGTAGAAGGCAAAGCTGAACTCAATGATTATCAGCATCTGATTCACGCTACCCTGAACCTCACAGACATCACCGCTGAAGTTGCCTACGTTCCGAGAATCGCGTTAATCCAACAAGAAATCATAGATCAAAAAAAGCTAGTTGCCAATCTGGAGCAACAAGCGAAAACCCTAACGGGCAATGAAAAAACGAAGCTCAACATTCAAATAACTCAAACGAAAAATCAAATTGCAATACTCTCTGATCGTGACTCGGTCAAGAAAATGTTACTTGCCGAACAAGGTTTAGATATTGAAGAGCAAACAACGGGTGTCGCGAAAATCCTAAACTATTTTAGCCCGGAGAGCTTCGAAGTAACAATCGTACCAAGTAAAGGTGCCGAGGGTGTTGTGTTTCGCGGTATCCTTGACAGAAAGTTGCTGAGACTTCAACCTGAATACTTGCGTCAACTTTATAAGGGCGCTCTCGCCAGAAACTGGACAATGGTTGGTGAGATTACTCATCTGCCTGATCAGCACAGCTCGTTGGACCCTTCGAGTTCAACGCAAGAGGACGAGGGCGGCAACCGTGGAATGAAAGAAGCTATTCGCATAGTGATAAGCCACATATCCGATATGGAAGATGCTCTGCACGAAACAAATAAGCGCGTTGAAGTCCGTGTACGGCCTTTAGCCATATATCAGGAAGTAGCCATAAACGTCCCGACGCCGGCGGCAGAATAGTAAAAAACTGCCCCTTGATATAGATGATAGCCCAACAAAAAAGACTTATGCCTTTCGGCAGAGTCTTTTTTGTTGTTTTACAGGAGTAGTTGTAGCACTAACGCAGAGTCTCAGAAGCCTTGCTGCAAGCAGGAATGTTGTTACCGTTTGGCGAAGTAACATACAGAATATGCTTTCGCTGAGGTACGACTTTTGACTGACCAATCCACCCCCTACTTCGCCACGCCCAAGCGGCCCCGGCTTATCTGGGACGACTGCGACAAGCGCCGTACCGCCGAGCCGCTGACTTAGTAGCATCTAGGTTCTTCTGTTATGCGGTCTTAGGCTCTAGGAGGCACTTAAGCTGCCCCAACAACAGGCCCGTCCGGTATTGTCTCTCGTAGTGTCTGAATTGCCGCTTCGATTCTAGCCACTTCATCATCAGTCAGCTCTTTAAATCGAGACCGTTTTGCTTTCGACAGGGTTCCTCCACGTTGCAAGCATAGGCGTACTAACAAAGAGGCATCGCGGTCAGGCATATCCACGACATCGCGAACGGCAGACAAACAAGCATCGTAGATGCTGAGGAAGTCCAGCTCTTTTTTAAAGTCTTCTTGGATCGTTTCGGCGACGCGGTCATACAAAAATTCTGCTTGTGGTGTTGCATCAAAATAGCGATAAAGGGATACTGTTTCGTTCGTCACTTTTATGCCGCCGTCCTGAGTCGGCACCCACTGTATATTTGTGAGAATGGGCTTAGAGAACGCTTCCAACGCCTGATCGTAGAGATGTTTCTGACGCAGAATCGCCGCGCTCACCGGCAGAATAATACCAGGCGGGCTATACCTACGACGTGCGAGCGTGGAATGGAGTAAGAAGCGGTGGATACGCCCGTTGCCATCCCCGAAAGGGTGAATGAACACAAAAGCAAATGCACTGACTGCTGCTGTGAGTACCGCATCCAGGTCACTGGAAAGAAGATGCTCCGTCATCTGCATCCATCCTTGCATGAGCGTGGGAACGTCCTGTGGACGCGGGCAAATAAAATGAAGACGTTCTTCATAGCCGTGCATCGTTTCCCCGACGAAGTTTTGGATGACCCGCCAGTCATCCTCCGCATAGCGCGGATCAACAATACTATTTTGGAGTTCGACGAGGTGGCTTTTGTCCGGGCGAAACGCCGCTACTTGGTGCAGGGAATGCCAAAAGCGCTCCTCGCGCTTCGGGCTAGGGGTTTCTCCTTCTAAAGCAAATGAGGAGCGTGTCTCCTTGGTATACAAGTAACTTACAGCCCGTGCGAGCGTTTCGGGGTCGTACTGCTGCGTCAAGGCGACGGCTTGTGCATCCCAGTTTGCAGCCCGCATCGCTTCCAAGCGTGGCGTCCGCCTGAGCGTTGGGCAAAAGGCGGCAGTTCCAAACAGGTTGTTGCGAACACGGTGACGGGGAGAATTGCGCCCGGACGCGCCATAATGACGCTTCTCGTCGAGGGCATCAACATAGCTCCCCGCTTGCGTGTCTGCCAAGTTCAGAGTTTCTTCCAACAATGTTTCGTAAAAGAACCAGGCTTGGCGGCTGTACTTCCCTGTCGGCTCACGACGGACCCAGGCTTCCAGATCGGATGCGCCGATCTGTTTCAGTGTTTCGACAATAATGCCCAGTTGCAGCGGCTCATGCTTCAATGCAAACTTTAGATGTCCAATGAGTGTCTCCGCAGTTCGGTATTGCGGAGGGTAATACTCCTCCGTTCTTCCTTCTTTCTCATGAGTGCGTCTGCCGCCTGCGACAACAAAACTCTGTACGCTTGGCAAGGGCTGATCCATCTTCAGCCTACGATGCAGGGCAATTTGTCCAATAGGGCTGTGTGATTGAGAAGAAATACGTTCCATCAGTTGCTCCTCTGTAAAAATCGTGATGTCTGTGCTAAAACGATTACTACAACTCTATTTTAGCCCAAAATGTGTAAAAACCGTGACTCTCGTGTTAAAACGATACGACATTCAGTAGGCAAAGGCAAATGCGTGTAAAAATCGTATTTAACATCTTAAAACGATGATTTTCATTTCGCGTTTGAGAATTATTTTCTTTTTTCGTTCCCCTTCGCCCGCCGGGTATACTGTGTGTATGCCTGACCCATCTTCCCCCACCTCCTATTACGCAACGCCGAAGCAGCCCCGGCTCATCTGGAACGACCGCGACAAGCGCAAAGCCGCCGAGCCGCTTCCCACCCAGACCGTCGAGATTATCCGCCCGTTTTACAGCGAAGTCAAGGCCGACAAACAGGGGCAAAGCCACACGCAGGGCGGCTTAGACATGGCCCATGAAGCCGTGCCGGAAAGCCGCTTGATCTGGACTAATGATAACCTGGTCGCGCTGACTTCGCTGCTGCACGGCGGCGGGCCTCATGCGCCGCTGGAAGGCAAGGTAGACCTCATCTACATTGACCCGCCATTTGCGGTGCAGTCGGATTTCAAGATCAACGTGGAGATCGAGAACGGGCTGAGTGACGAGAAGCTGCCGACGCTGATTGAGGAGATTGCGTACAAGGACACCTGGAAAGATGGGCTGGATTCGTACCTGTCCATGATGCGCGACCGGCTGGAACTGCTCAAACGGTTGCTTGCCCCCACCGGCAGCATTTACGTTCACTGCGACTGGCACGCGGGGCATTATCTGAAAGTTCTGATGGACGAGATTTTCGGCTACGAGAACTTCCGTAACGAAATAACATGGCAAAGAATTAGCGCCCATAATGATCCCGGTAGATTTGGGAAAAATGCGGACTATATTGTGATCTACGGCGTGACCGATCAAGCAACGTTCAATGTTCAATACGCTGAGTATTCGGATGAGCATATAGCAGGTGCTTATAGAAATGTGGACTCGGATGGAAGACAGTATTCTCTCAGAGACCTGCGTAGCCCTCACCCTAGACCAAACTTGACATACGATTACAAGGGATACAAGCCGCACGAAAACGGTTGGTCTGTCTCAGCAACTAAAATGGCAGAGCTTGATAAGCAAGGGCGTTTGTACCTGCCTGCTGACAAAACGGGGCGTATCAGGTTAAAGCAGTATCTTGACGAGATGCCCGGAGCGAGACTTCAAGAAGTTTGGACAGACGTATCACTTGTGCAAGGGCAGTCATCTGAGCGGACACCATATCCAACTCAGAAGCCCCTCGCATTACTGCAACGTATTATCGGCGCTTCTTCGAATCCTGGTGATCTGGTGCTGGACTGCTTCTCCGGCTCCGGCACAACCGCCGTTGCCGCCGAGACCATGAAGGACGCCGAAGGCAAAGCGGCCCCACGCCGCTGGATTGCCATTGACAACGGCAAGTTCGCCATCCACCTCACCCGCAAGCGGCTCATTGAAGCCAACGCCCGCCCGTTCGCTGTGGAGAATGTCGGCTTCTATGCCCGGCAGGGCGAATGGCAGGACAAGTACGCCAAAAGCCCCTCCGCCAAGCTCTACCGCGACGCGATGGTCGAAGTCTACGGCGGCGCACCCGTCGAGGGGTTCACTTACCTGCACGGGCGTAAAGGGGCGCGGTGGGTTCATGTCGGCCCGATGAACGCCCCGGTGGTCGAGTCCCAGCTAGAGTGCATCGTCAAGGAAGCAGCGGCAAGCGATGTTCATTCCGTAGACGTTCTTTCCGCCGACGTAGACATTGACTTCAACAAAGGCGAGATCGAAGCGAAGTACGGCGTCTCCGTGCAGGCCAAGATCATCCCGCAGGTCGCCATTGAAGCCGTGCGCGAGCGATTGAAGCGCAAGCAGCGCAAAGACGCGAAGCTCGACGCCGCGCCCGACATCCACTTCTTCTCCCCGCCTGACATTGAAGTCCGCGCCGAAGCGTCCGGTGGCGGCGTGACGGTTAAGCTGACCCGGCTGACCGTGGACTTGGACGATTGTTTGAGTACGCAGGACCCGGTGAAACGCGCCGAGATCAAGAACCGCATCACGGATTGGAAGGCGCTGGTAGATTACTGGGCCGTAGACTGGGACTACGACGGGCAGACGTTCAAGAACGACTGGCAGACCTTCCGCACCCGCAAGAGCCGCGAGATCGCCCCCCAGGCCGCACACACCTACGCCCAGGGCGGCGACAAGCGCATCGCCGTCAAAGTCACCGACATCTTCGGCAACGACGGCCTCAAAGTCATCCGGGTCACAGTCTGAGGAACAACCATGCAGCAGGCACTCGCCCTCTTCGATGAAATACCGCCAGTAGAAACCTTGCGAACGAAGCGGGAAGACCAGTGGTTTGACCGTAAGAGCTTTCGCATCAGAGATCATGATCTGGCAGCAGACATGATTGGCTTCGCCAATGCAGATGGGGGCCGCATTGTGGTCGGCATCCACCGCGGCGAGATTGAGGGCATCGACAGTGACATCAAGCACCTGAACACGTTGCTGCAAGCAGCAGTTCAATACACCATTCCACCAGTTCGTTTCTTGGACAGCTATGTTGAGTGCATTAACAAGCAGGGGCAGCCCGACCGTCTTCTTCTGCTTGACATTGAGGCCAGCGAGAGAATCCACCGCAACCAAAAAGAACAATGCTGGCTGCGGATTGGAGACATGAACCGCGAAATTAAAGGAGCGGAGGCCCGTGAACTGGCCTTTGATAAAGGGGAGGCTGTTTTTGATGGAACGGTGGTTACAGACTTAGGACGCAGTGATCTGGACAGGAAGGCCATCGCCGAGTATGTAAATCGTGTCGGCGGAACGAGTGAAGACCGGATTTTGCAAAGTCGAGGCTTGTACCTTAACTCGGAATACAAAAAGGGCGTGACACAAGCAGGATGGCTTTTGTTTGGCGACATCCCGCCGATCTGGTCGTATGTACGCTACCTGCGCTATGACGGGGCAATCGCCGAGACCGGCATTCGCTCAAACCTCTTGAAAGACGTGCGGCTGGAAGGCACGATCCCACAGCTAATTGAACAGGCTAAGGCGCTGCTGACAGAAGAAGTCAAAGTGATTCGTCTCGGCCCCAATGGACGGTTCCAAACGCTTCCCTCGCTGCCGGAGTTTGCTTGGCTGGAAGCTATCGTCAACGCTGTTACACATCGTTCGTACAGCCAGCAGGGAGAAGGTATCCGAGTCAAGCAGTTCACAGACCGTTTAGAAGTGGAAAGTCCCGGACGCTTGCCTGAGCTTGTGCGCGTCCAGAATATCCGCAAGTCCCGCTTCTCTCGCAATCCACATATTGCTCGCGTTTTAGCCGAATTGACGGACTACGTTCGTGAGATGAACGAAGGCGTTGAACGTATGTTTCAGGAGATGGAGCAAGTCGGCCTACGGCCCCCTGTTTACGAAGTTATGCCTGCTGGAGTCAGTGTGACACTTTATAAGCAAATCGGGGGAGCTAGTCTCGCGGAAGAAGAAGTTGTAACGGCGCGTCTAGCTTATCTGCGGCGGTTGATTGGTCCTATGGCTCTCACACGTCTGTTGTCTACATTTCACGAACGTAAACAAATACCGACGAGGGAAGTCACAAATCTTCTTGGTGTTTCCACGCCCACTGCTCGTAGGTATCTCACCCAATTAGAGGCTGCTGGCTTAATTACTGAAAAGGGCAAGGCAAAGTTTGATCCGACAGCGACTTGGATTATAACGGACTCTGTTTATTGGGTTCAATTCGGAACAACACCATCAACCTGAAAGAAACCTTAAACATTTCCTTTAAGGTAATGTTAAGGTACGATGTTGTGAGTAAACGTGAAGCTACCTGCAACTAAATGTTTGAGGTAGCTTCGAAGTTCCGTTTAAATATTGTTGGCGTTGCCACAAAAAATGAAGACGGGCTGGCGTTAGTTCGCAAAAACATCATTTGTATAATCACAGGAATTAGAAGATGCCGGGCCGAAGCCCTTCCGTCATTTACTTCTTCAAGATACCCTATCGGAAAGACAATTATGGCACGAACAGCAGCACGGAACAAGGGCGCGGATCAAACAGCACTCGACATCAACCCGCAGAAAGAGATCATCACGCCCCTGCAAGCCAAAGTAGACGGCTGGGTGCAGTCCGGCTACCCCGGCGTGTCCGACCTCTCGCGCCGCCTGCTGTCGTACTGGTTTGGCGGGCCGCACCCGATGGCAGACGGCAAGAGCTTCTTTCTTTGGCATCCACATCAGCGCCGAGCCGTCGAGACGACCATCTACTTGTATGAAGTGGAGAAACTGCGGCGCACTGAGCAGTATGCGGAACTCGCCGGGCAGCAGCGAGCCGCGCAGAAAGCGCCCTGGGCCAAGATCGGCCTGCAAATGGCGACCGGCTCCGGCAAGACCAAAGTGATGAGCCTACTGATGGTCTGAGCGCATCTGCATTGGCAAATGGGCGACGGCGACAACGCTCTGGGCTTCGGCAACACGCAGCTTCTTCTCGCACCGAACCTGATTGTTCTGGAACGGCTGCTGGCCGACTTTTTGGGCGGGGCAATCTTTGACGCCGATCCCCTCCTGCCGCCGGAGCTTCGCAATGAGTTCAGCCTGCAAGTGGTCACGCCGGGCAACATCCCCGCCGAGTGGCAGCCGTCTGAAGGCTACCTGATTGTCGCCAACATTCAGAAGTTCTTCACCGACGGCAGCGACGGCGGCAAGAAAGACGCCGAGCCGCTTCCCGAAGATGATCCGATGTTCGACCTGTTTAACGTAGGCACCGGCGGACTGCCCACCAAGCTGGACACGGGAACGCCGCGCCTCTTGGACTTCATGCAGTCGGTCCAGTCGCCGGTGCTGGTCTTCAACGACGAAGCGCATCATGTCCACGACGAAGCCGTGCATTATGGCAAGGCATCGGCGGCAGCACTCAAAGATGAAGACGCTAAAGAAGGCATTGCTTGGAACCGGGTGCTGATGGGAGTGCAGAAGCGGCAAGGACTGTCGCTGCAAATTGACCTGAGCGCAACACTGTTTGAGGAGACGACCCGGCAGTGGTTCAAGCATACCGTCTATGACTACCCCTTGCAGCAGGCCATCAAAGAAGGCATCGTCAAGCAGCCGTTCATGGGCAAGATTGCTCTGCAGTACAAAGACGGCCACGACGAGCCGATCCCGCTGGTAGACGACTCCGCCACGAACGCCTTTGACAAATACACGCAGCTTATTCAGGCCGGCATTGCCGAGTGGAAGAAAGAGCAAGCTGCGCTGGACTTCTCCGGCATCGCCCGCAAAGCCCTGTTGTTCATTGTGTGCAGCAACAAGACGGAGGCCGCACAGATCGCGACTCGGCTGGAAGAGTTTCCCGACGCCGAGACCAGCGAGTGCCTGTTTGCCGGCAAAGTCATCGAAATCCACATCGGGCGCAAGGAAGCCACAAACGAGAAGGAATGGCAGAAGATACGAGACGACATCAACCACGTGGACCGCAGCGACAGCCCCTACACCGCCATTGTCTCGGTGATGATGCTCAAAGAAGGCTGGGACGTGCGAAACGTCAAAGTCATCGTTCCTTTGCGTCCCTGCGACAGCCGCCAGCTTACCGAGCAGCTTTTGGGGCGCGGCCTGCGCCGGATGTACCCACCCACCTGGACTGCCGAGGGAGAACGGCGCGATCAGGGCCGGGCCGAAGGCTTATACGTTATCCGGCATCCATCGTTCGAGCGCATCATCAAGGACATCGCCGACATCATCGAAGACGAACCCGAAGACGGCAAGCGCCCCGACCCAACGCGCGTTCTCGTGAAGATGGTCGAGCCGGAAGAAGAGCGGGAAAAGCGCGACTTGCCGATCTCGGTCATCGTCGGCGAACCCTACGACATGAGTGACGACTGGATCGAAAAGATCGGGCGCGGCCAGATGCCGCCCCTGCCCCACAAGTTTCCCTATGTGCAGGACCTCAAAGAAATCGAGGGCATCATCAAGCATGAGGGCGCGGCAGGCGCGGACATGATCGCCGAAGCCCCGCTCAAATACACAGTACAGGCGACCGGCTACGCTTCAGTAGATGCCGTGATCTCTGCCTACTCGGAGGCCATCCGTGCCGAGCTTCGTATGACCGGCAGCTATACGCCGGCGATCAAAGGGATCGTCAAGGCGTTCCTCGAACGCTGCACCTTCGATCTGCGCGGCATCCCGCTAAGTTTAGAGGCGGCAGCCGACGCCGACGAAGAAACGCGCCAGATTGTGATTGACAACATCCGGCGCGGCCCTGTCAAGCAGCAGGTGATCCAGAACGTCGCCAAGATCATCGGCCAAGCCCGTTCCGGCAAAGAAACTCCCGACGTGCAGGTCAGCACTAAGTACGCCAAAGACCTCACTGAGTACGAAGCATCGCCCACGCAGAACGTGATGCAAAACCCGGCCAAGTCCGTTCACACACTCTGCTGCTTCGACAGCGGCGATGAGCTAAAGTTCGCCCAGATGCTGGATGAGGCCGACGACGTAGCTTCTTGGCTGTGGAACGACCAGAGCGGCGTCGGGTTCCGCATCCAGTATAGCTTTGAGGGCCGGATGCCCTACTACTACCCAGACTTCTTGGTACGGCTGACTGACGGCAGCCTCTACATTATCGAGAGCATGGGCAGCATCCGGGAGCGCGACCGGGCCAAACAGTCCCGCGCCGAGCGCTACGCCGACATCCTGCGCGAAGCCACGGGGGAAGACTGGCAGTACATCTTCCTGGTCAACGACAGCAGCATCGGGCGTCAGGACATGGCCTGGTGGCGTCAGCAGGACCGGACAATGTTCCGCGATCTGGTGAACCACACAAAAAATGCCGCAACAGGCGGCGGAATGTTCTAAAAGCCGCAAAAAAGTGGCTGGGATCGTCTAGCAAACCGCCGGAACAGATTTGATATGTCACAAGAAACAGTTTAGTCAACTGATGATAAAGTCAAAATCGTCACTGAGGCAAGGCGTGTTTTGACAAACTGGCACCGCCGCGCTCGTGAGTCGCAAATGTCGTCATTCAATGCTGCCAAGTGGTTCCGGTTCTGGCATTTTGTGATTGGAGTGCCGCTTATCATTCTCACTGCGATTACAGGAACAGAAGCATATCGTTCAGACGCGGTTGTTCACCACGATTTTTATGGCGTTTCAACTGAAGCCATCGGAATTGTTGTGCCGATTGTTGTGGCACTTCAGACGTTTTTGTCGTATAGTCAACGTGCCGAGAAGTTCCAGCACGCAGGAGCGCAATATAGCACCGTCAGGCGCAAGATGGAGCAAGGGGCGGTATTTCTTATGGCGACCGACGACAATGCTATGGCTTTCATGGATACAATTCGTCCGACCCTTGACACTCTAGCTGAAGAAGCGCCCGATCCACCCTTCGTCGTCCGAAAGTGGACGCTATACCGGCTCAAGTCCGACAAAGCCTCATCACTTTTTTCTGATTAAACATCTAGCACACAAAAATAGATTTTCATCGAGAACCATATGCCAATAGATACCTCCGAACTTACAATCAAGCGATTGATACTGCACGAAATTTTCGGGAGTGATCCACTTGCCGGTCGCAAAACGCCCATGAGGGGACTAGGACTAGAACAGCTTCCAGGAAATGAAAAGCTGGTTATGGAGAAAAACATCGTCAAAGTCATGGGGCGCAAAACCAAGAGCGTTGAACTGGAAATAGATAAGGATGGTGAGGAAAGCACATTCAGCTTTGTGCTAAATTGCTCGACCTTGAAGACGAACAATTTGTGGGTTTGTCGTATGAGTTAGCTGTGAGCCTTGATAAAGCACAAGGCTCAACGAATGCCCCTGGTGGGTTCGTTGTTGTCTTTGATGGAGTCATCGGTGCTCAGGGAAAACGATTTGTTGGAGTATTAAAAGCAGAGAAGTCGGAAGGCTTTAGCCGGGACGGCAAACTTCAGGGAATCAAAATCCAGTATCTTAATGAGCTTTTCTTGACAGACGACAAGAAGTTGTTCAAAATCGGTCTCCTTCAAGAGAATCAAGGAGTCAAGGATGAGGAGATAGAATTTAGGGACAGTGGAGATTTTGCAATTCAGGTGTTCGATCATAAGTTCACGCCGTCCAGACCGGAGAGTGCGGCCAAGTATTTTCATCAAGGTTTTCTGGGTTGCAAAATACCGAAATCCACGAAGATCGAGACGAGAACTTTTTACAAGGAAGCTTTAAAGTGGGTTCAAGCGACAGATCTTACGACAGAAGAGACAGTGATCTTCATGAGTGGATTAGAGAGTTATATGAAATCAAATGAGGAAGTTATCACAGTGGCAGAGTTGGCAGAACGCTTTGTCCCAGAGCGGGCTGTATCTTCGCTTGAAACGTACATGGGAGGTAAGGTGCCCTCGTCTGGTATTGTAAAAGACATTGATTTCCTGAAAGCGGAACTGAAAGAAAGCCGTTTTGACCTCGGACATCACATCCGCTTGTGGGCACCCACCCAGGCTTTTGACAACAAGTATATCACAATTGAACAGTCAGCAGACGACCCCGAAACTACAGTGATCAGAATTAAAGGCGTAGTAAAGCCGAGCAATGTCTGAGAGCGACTACAGAACACGTTATCTTGAAGATGAACTTGTGCTTGAAGCATGGGGTATGTACGTCAAGGGCTATGTGATAGACAAGATTGGGCAATATCTAGGCGACGGTAGCAAAGTGACTAATTTTCTGAAAACCGATCCGGCTCCGCGTGTAAAAAATGTTGATTCGTTCATCGCGAAAGCGTTTTACAGGGGATACAAATGGGCAGACCCCTACACAGAGATCACAGATAAGGTTGGAACGCGGTTTGTTGTTTTGCTTCTCAAAGATATTGACCTTATCAGTGATATTGTGCGTGACGGGTTAGACTGGAGCTATGAGCAAAGCCGGGATTTTGAGAAAGAAAAGAGAGACAACCCGACGATATTCGCCTATCAGTCTGTACACTTTATAGTCAAGGCAAACAAATGTTTGCGTTTCTCAGGTATAATAATTCCAGCAGAAACTCCGTGTGAAGTTCAGATTCGGACGCTGATGCAACATGCTTTTAGCGAAATGTCCCATGACACCGTATACAAGCCACAGATCACGGCATCGCCAGAATTGTATCGCTTGATGGCGAAATGCGTGGCATTTATTGAGACAACTGACGAAGAGTTCAAGAAAGCTGACGTGGAAATAAGCAAAATGGAAGCTAACTTTGAACAGCAGTTGTCCGCCTTCGAGCGGCTATATAAGGAGACAGTGAATGTTGATTCGCAGCGTGATATGAAGACTTGCACCTTTATTTACGAGCGGATGAAAGCCATATTTACCAACGCGACTCCAGATAAAGTGCAACAGTTCATTGCAGATAGGCCACAGCTTGGCAACACAATTAGGAAACATCTGTCTTCAGAGTTTCTTTACACGCAACCCCTGATCCTCCCACTTCTTTATGCCATCGACTATGATGCCACGGCTGTCGAGAGAAGCTTTCCATACTTGCATAGTCGGCTTGATCCCATGTTAGTGGATATGGGCATTGGATCTACGTAGTTTTACCATTTCTATCAGCTAAGTGGTATCCTCGTTCCCGCACAGCATACTAGCTTGCCTCCTCAAATTGCACGATCTGTATGCACGAATCGAAGGCGGCAAAAATTAAGGTTAGTGGTTTTGGAGCAAGCACTGGGCTTACCGCTCGTGCTTGCTTCACTGCTAATGAACCCACTCCTCACAGATCCGCTTCTCGTAAGTGAAAATGTCGCTTCTAAATTGAATGACCATGCACATGGAATAGAATACACAGCGTGAATCAGATTACGAGATATGAACTTTAATTCGATAATATAGGTCAAGTATCTATCTCGTCTAGCAACCACCCGATTTTTACCGATAACGCTTCGCCAATCGCCTTCAACTCGAAATCTAGCACGACCCGCTCTCCTGTTTCAATTTTGCTGATCCCAGCCCGGTCAATCGCAACGCCCATTTCTTGCAAAGTCGTGGATAAATCAGCTTGTGTCATGCGCGGCTCAAACCGGCGACGAGCTTCCCGCATTCTGCTTGAAATGACGTTCTTGGACCGCTTGTCTTCTTTATTTGTTCTAAGACGAAACACTACCTTGATTTTAAGGCAGCACCTATGTTAGAATGATCTAAGACAGCACAATTCACAAGATAATCCTTACGATTATTTGCCCGTGTTCGTAGAGAAGCTGCTGTCGAGGAGACTCAATGGACTGTCCCCGCTGCCAATATGCTCTTAGCCCTTTCGAGAAAGCCTGCCCTCGGTGCGCCCAGATGCAGACGGCGCAGACCGCAACGGCAGTCGCTCCGGCGGCACGTTCGATCCCGACGCAGTATGCCGCGCCCAAGACTTTGGCGTGTACTGCCTGCGGCAATTCTGCTATCCAGAAAGTCAGCGGCCTCTACCGAGGCGGCGTCTGGTCCGCCGAAGCCACAGCAGTCGGCGTCGGCTACGGGCGCACGTCAAACGGTCAGAGCTTTACCACCGTCAGCACCAGTCATGCCGCCTCCGCCGGAGGAACAGGTCTCGCCCAAGCACTTGCACCACCCATGAAGCCACACCGGTTTCAGACGAAGGCAGAGAACATCTTTATCGGGGGGACGTTCGTCGCTTTCTTGGTCTGGCTTGTCGGCGCGTGGATGCTTGCCGGCAACCCGGCTCCCGTCATTTCTCTGCCCTCGTACATCATCACAGCGTCTCTTTTTACCATTATCCCTCTGGCTGCCATCCCTTCCGCTCTCAAATCCGTCAGAGAGAACAAAGCCAACACTGCCGTTCTGGTACAGCGCTGGCAAGACGTGATGAGCCACTGGGACCAGCTTTACTACTGCGCCCGCTGTGACCGTGCCTGCAACCCCCAGACGGGCCAACACGCCCCTTCTCACGCCGTTAGCGGCATTCTGTACCAAGACATCCTCAGCGGAACAAACACGCTCTAGTTGCCCGGTTTACCATAGGAGCCTTGTTTACCAGCGGCCACGGGTTCAGGAGCTGCATGGAAGCAGCAGACGACCAAACCAGACGGCTCATGTTCCGGGACTTGTCAAAGGCTGCCATAGATGCTTGGATACGTTATGGCTTTTCCTGGCAGGAGATGGTAGACGGCTTCGGCGGCGGATCAGACGGGCTGGGAATGCCGCCCCTCGATGATTTCCGTGACCTGGCGCGGTGGGCCGTGCAGGCAGAACTCAGCGGGCTGCCGGGGAAAGAAGAGTGTCGCCTTATGCGCTCCCGGCTGTACCAGAAGCATCAGGACGTTGAGCTGCATTACGGTTTTACGCACGGCAACCACGACTGCATGAACCGTGATGAACTGCTCTGGTATGCCGTCTGGAACTATCTCTGCGCCGAGATGGGGCGGCAGTGCGTCCCGCCCCCTTCCTTCTACGATTTTGAGGGCGAGGATGAGCCGGAGCAGTTGTCACTGCCATTTTAAGAAGCTGAAGAATGAAGAGCTGACGAGGAACCAGGCCACATGAAAAGAAGCGGAGCCGCGCAAGAAAACGGGCCATTGCGGGAAATACCGGTGATGCCGGGGCATCTCATCATCGGCCAGATCAAAGACGGATACATTCACGTCGCCGACATTGTGCATGATGGCGTCTCCGAGGTAAGTCTTACGGGTCAACGGCCTGCTCTGACGCCGATCCCCGTTGAAAAGATAGAAGCCATTCGTAAGCAGAACGGCCAGCCTGATCTAATAACTACTGGTGCTAGTTTTGTGCGCCTTCAAAGGCTGAACGCGGTAAGACTGAGCGGCACAAAGCCGTTTTTATCTGGCGTAAGTCCATTCCACTGGACGAGTACATTGAACAGCGCCATTGTGCAGGCCAACCTTGCCTTCAAGTAGGCCCAGGCCCGCTGCTTCATTTTCTTAAACTGGCAATGAGCCGTCAGCATCGAAAAGAAGGTTTCCACTACCATACGGTCGTTCCAGCAGCCTTTGGCACAAATCTTGAGGTTCTCAGGGTCGCCCTGCTGGGCATGAAAACCTTTGTCGCTGAGGATCAGCATCTGCCCGTCGAACTTCTCGATCAGCGGGCGGAAAGCCGTGTCGCCGACGTTCGCGGCAGACACGGCAAAATCGACGACCAGACCAAACTGGTTGAGGACAACGCCGACTTTGGCCCCCATGATCCAGCGGTAGTTGGACTTGCCTTTATCCAGCGGTAGTTGGACTTGCCTTTGGTGGCGATGCGAACCCGCGCAGGCTTGGCTCGCTCGCGTACGGGATGCAGCAGTTCGATGCCGTAACTGTCAATCACGCCCAGGATGGTCGGCTGGGCCAAGAAGCGCTGCGTCCAGTCCTGATGGGCCACCAGCAGGCGGAACAAACGGGTGCGCTCAGGCAAGCGTGGAAAGAAGGCCGTCAAGTTCCGCTCGGCCCAGCGATAGAAGGCTCTGCCGCTGGTGCCTTTAAGGGCGAACAGCAGGCCCAGCGTGACGGTTTCGCTAGGGTAGAGGCAGGCTTGAGGATGTTTTTGGACTTCTTTCATAGCGTCATCAACGCGAACGAACAATTCTGTGATAAACTCTAGAGTGGTCATCTCTAGAGTTTATCACAGGCTTCGTCTTTCTTGGGTGTGGTAACCACAAGATGAACGAGCCGATGGCTATTCTAAACGCGGTTCTAACGACCTGATGAACCCGATCACAAACTAGCACCAATAGTTAATAGGTGTCTATATGGGTTTCTACAGAGGTGTTCGCTCTTTATACTCCCTGGCGACTTCTTGACCTACCCCGCCGAAGCTCTCGGCGACCTCCTGGGCGCGGACCAGGGCAGCGTCCACATGCGGCAGGATATTCTCACGCCCGAAGTGCTCCACGAACGAGGACTGTTCCAGCAGCTTAGCGGGCTGGTCGCGTGCCCCGCACAGCAGCAGGGTGCGCCCCGAGGCTCGCAGCCGCCCCGCCAGACCTTCCAGGGCGTGCAGCCCCGTGGCGTCAATAGCCGTCATGTTCCGCAGCCGAAGAATGACGACCTGACCCAGACCAGCAAGGTCGGCGGTCTCCTCGGCCAGCTTGTCCGTGGTGCCGAACAGGAACGGCCCATGAATGCGGAGGATAGAGACGTAGGACGGCACAGGCTTGTCCTGGAGAATATGCGCCCGCCCGCTCTCAATATACTCGTCCGTCACGGTAGACACGGTGGTTGTCTGCGAGACGCGGTGGATGTAGAGCAGCGCAGCCAGAACAATGCCGACCTCCACAGCGACCGTCAGGTCGGCCAGGACCGTGAGCGCAAAGGTGACCAGCCACACAGCGATGTCGGCTTTGGAGAGCCGCAGGATCGTGCCGATCTCCCGCCATTCGCCCATGTTGTAGGCGACCACAAACAGCACCGCCGCCAATGTCGCCAGCGGGATGAAGCGGGCCAGCGGCGCGGCCACTACCAAGATCAGCAGCAGGACAAGTGCATGAACCATCCCTGAGACAGGCGTCTTTGCGCCGGCACGGATATTGGTTGCGGTCCGGGCGATGGCCCCCGTCGCCGGGATGCCGCCGAACAGCGGGCAGGCGAGGTTTGCGATCCCCTGCGCGATCAGCTCGACATTGGAGTTGTGTTTGTCGCCGCTCATGCCGTCCGCCACCACCGCCGACAGCAGGCTCTCCACTGCTGCAAGCAGGGCCACCGTCAAGGCCGAGGGCAGCAGCGGCAGGATTAAATCCGCGCGAAAGTGCGGGATCGCAAACGGCGGCAGGCCCGTGGGGATGCCGCCGAACTTGGTGCCGATCGTGGCGACGTGCAGATGCAGCAGCACCGTGACGCCGGTTCCCAGAAGCAGGGCCACGATGGAGCCGGGGATACGCTTGGTGAAACGGGGCAGCAGAAGGATCACAGCCAGTGAGGACGCGGCGACAGCGACCGTGGCCCAGTCCGCCGTGCCGACGTGCGCCAGCAGGACCTTCATGCGTCCTAAAAACTCGCTGGGCACAGCGGGCGTGGTCAGCCCGAGAAAGTCCTTGATCTGGGTGGAGGCAATCAAGAGAGCGATGCCGTTGGTGAAGCCGATGGTCACAGGGCGGGGGATGAACTTGACTGCCGTGCCGAGGCCCGTGATGCCCATCAGCACCAGCAGGACGCCTGCCATGAGTGTCACCATGAGAAGGCCCGAGACGCCGAACTTTGCGATGATGCCCGCAACAATCACCACGAACGCGCCTGTCGGCCCGCCGATCTGGACGCGGGAGCCGCCGAGGGCAGAGATAAGGAAGCCCGCGACCACTGCCGTATAAATTCCCGCCTGCGGGGGAACACCGCTGGCGATCCCAAAGGCCATCGCAAGCGGCAGTGCGACAAGGCCCACCGTCAAGCCCGCAACAAGGTCGGCGATGAACTTCTGCGCGGTGTAGTCCCGAAGGCAAAGGAGGCTTTTAGGCGTCCAGCGGTCGCGGGCGCTCTCAGAGGTCACTCTCATTAGCTTGTTACCCCAGCGGTCTCTCCCGCGCCGATAGGAATAGCCTCTTCAGGGACGATGATTTCCGTCTCCTTCAGCAATGCCACCGATTCCTGCAAATGCACCTGGAAGTATTTACGCATAATGTCCAGTACCTCAATGATAAGCGGGTCACGCACGGAGTAGAAGACCTGGCTCCCCTGCTTGCGGCGGGTGATGATGTGCTTGGCGCGCAGAACGGCAAAATGCTGGGAAGCATTGGCAGGTTCCAGTTCGAGGCGCTCAAGGATGACCGAAACAGCCAGCTCTTGATCTCGGAGCAGTTCCAGAACAGCAATGCGTGTCGGGTGGGCAAGGGCCTGAAAGATGGCAGCCTTGAATTGGCGGAGCGCGTTTGGCATGATAAACTGATTTCGCTGTGAATTAATTTCGCTTTATGATCAGCGTGTCTGATGCTCCAATAATACCTAATATTCGCAATTTCGCAATTTCGCAACTAATTCTCGTCAATCTCACTGCCTTGCCACCGCGATGGCTCGCTGTCTGACCCGCTTGAGCCGGGAGAGTTCTCACAAGCAATGGCCGCTCAGGACCCTAATCCTGAGCGGCCATTTCCTGTCGCCTGGTCATACCTGCCTGCGGAGTGATCCCTACTTTCTTACGTCGTAGCGATCAAGCATCATCACCTTGTCCCATACCTTCGCGAATTCTTTGGCAAAGCGTCGCTCGCCGTCGCTGCTTGCATAGATCTCGGCGACCGAGCGGAGCTGCGAATTCGATCCGAAGATGAGATCACACCGCGTCGCGGTGAACTTAGTCTCGCCGGTATCGCGCACATTGACGGTGAAGGTCATTCCCTCCTCATCGGCTTTGCGCCACTCATAGTCCATGCTCGTGATGTGTTTGAAGTAATCGTTTGAGAGAACGCCGATCCGGTCGGTGAACACGCCGTGCTTCGACCCATCGTAGTTCGCTCCGAGAACGCGCAGCCCGCCGACCAGTGTTACCCACTCAGGGGCACTCAGCCCAAGCAGACTGGCCTTGTCGAGGAACAGCTCCTCCGGCGAGACGCCAAGCGAGACCTCTTGGAAGTCCTCAGCGACATAGTTGCGGAAGCCATCGGCGACTGGCTTGAGCCACGTGAACATCTCTTCGTCGGTCAGCTCCTGTGTCGTGTCAACGCGGCCGGGCGTGTAGGGCACAGCGGCGCTGTGACCAGCGTCCGCCAGAGCCTTCTCCACGGCAGCGCACCCTCCGAGCACGATGAGGTCCGCGAGGGAGACCTGTTTGGCGCTATTCTTGCCATTGAAATCCGCGGCAACTTTTCGCAGTGACTCGGCGACAGGCACGGTGCGCTGGTTGACTGTCCAGCCCATCTGCGGCGCGAGCGCAAGGCGACCGCCGTTGGCACCGCCACGCTTGTCGCTGCCGCGATACGTCGCCGCTGCCGAGAACGCGGTAAAGGTGAGATCAGAGACGGAGTGCCCTGTCGCCATGATGGCCTGCTTAAGCAAAGCGATGTCGTTTTCATCAACCAGGTCATAGCTTCGCGCCGGAATCGGGTCCTGCCAGAGCAGGTCGTTCTCAATCGTCACTTCCGGTCCGAGATAACGCTCCTTCGGCCCCATATCGCGATGCGTCAGCTTGTACCACGCCTTGGAAAAAGCGAGGGTGAACGCATCGAAATCATTGAGGAACTTCTCGCAGACCTTACGATATTCCGGGTCTTCCTTCAGGGCAATGTCGGTCGTCATCATCATCAGGTTGTTCATCTGACCCTCGATGTGTGCATCCGGGGTCTTGGGGGCATCCACAGCGGAGGGTGTCCACTGCAACGCGCCTGCGGGGCTTTTGGTCTGCACCCAGTCGAACTTGAACAGGTTTTCGAGGTAGCTGTTATCCCATTTCGTGGGGTCCGGCGTCCAGCTCCCCTCGATCCCGTTGGTCATCGTGTACTGACCGTAGCCGGTCCCTTCTGGATTGTGCCAGCCGAGGCCCATCGCTTCAATCGGTGCGATCTCGGGCGGCGGGCCGATCTGGGAGGCACTGACCATGCCGTGGCTCTTGCCGAAGGCATGCCCCCCGGCGATCAGCGCGACGGTCTCTTCGTTGTTCATCGCCATGCGCGAGAACGTGACGCGAATATCGCGTGCGGAGCCGAGCGGATCGCCGTTCGCGTAAGGCCCTTCCGGGTTGACGTAAATCAATGCCTGGTGCGACGCCGCAAGGGGGTTTTCCAGATCGTAATCCGCATCGCCGTTCTTGCCGCGCCAGCGCTTATCTCGCGTCACCATGCTGTCGAATGATTTGACGTCCGATGGGTCCCAGACCTCAGGCCCCCAGTACGTAAGATTGTCCGCTTCCCAGGAATCGCGACGCCCGCCGCCAAAGCCATACGTCGGAAATCCCATGATTTCAAGGGCGCAGTTGCCGGTCAGGACCATCAGATCGCCCCAGGAAAGCCCCGCTCCGTACTTCTGCTTGATCGGCCATAGGAGGCGGCGCGACTTGTCTGTGTTGCCGTTGTCCCACCAGCTATTGATCGGTGCAAACCGCTGCAAGGCTTCACCCGCACCGCCGCGGCCATCGGCGATCCGGTACGTTCCTGCGGCATGCCACGCCATGCGGACCATCTGCGGGCCGTAGTTGCCGTAATCCGACGGCCACCACGCCACCGACGTCGTCAGGAAGGTTTTGATGTCGTGCTTGAGGGCTTCAAAGTCGAGTTTCTCAAACTCAGCCTTGTAATCGAACTCCTCGCCCAATGGGTCGGCCTTCGGGCCATTTTGATGAAGGAGTTCGACCTTCAAACGATTGGGGTACCAGTTTGCAAGCGTCGGCGGCGTCCCGAGCACCCCACCGATCCGGTCGCCGCCGAAGGGACACTTGCCCTCCATGACAAAAGTGTCCGTGTTCACGTTCGCGTCGTTGTTGAGGGGTCTTGTTTGGTTCATAGTAGTTTTTCTAATGGGATAGCTTGTTGGAATTGAAAACGTCGCATCCTGGAGGACGGATAACTTGTTTTACCCGCTATTGTTATGGTTCGGTTCCCGGCGGCGGAGCGCCGAACGCGGCGGGACGCTCGCGCAGCGTGATCGGCACGGTGACCGTCTCCCTGCCGCGCTGCACTTGCAGGGTCAGCGTGTCGCCGATTTGGTGACTGCCGATAATCTTGTTCAGCGAGTCCTTGTCTTCCAGCGGCTTTCCGTCGGCGCTGACAATGACGTCGCGGGGCTGAAGCTTGCCGGCGGAGGGCGTACCGGACGCCACTTGGGCAACCACGACACCGCTGGTCAGTGATGGGTCAATCCCGGCCTGAGCGCGGGCCTGCGGCGGCACAGATTTTACGGGAATGTAGCTGATGCCCAGATAGGGCCGAATGACTCGTCCATGCGCGATAAGCTGCTGGGCCACCTGACGGGCGGCATTGATCGGAATGGCGAAGCCGATGCCGATGAACGACCCAGTCGGCGAGGCAATAGCTTCATTGATGCCGATCACCTGCCCGTCACTGTTGGCGAGAGCGCCCCCGGAGTTGCCGGGGTTAATGGCGGCATCCGTTTGCAGCACGGTATTTGCCGTGTCGCCTTGCAGGTGCGGCCCGCGCTGCCCGATCGCAGAAATAATGCCGAACGTGACCGTAGAGCCGATGTCCAGCGGGTCACCGACAGCGACGGCCCAGTCGCCGACATGGACAGTATCCGAATCGCCGAGATTGGCGACCGGCAGCGTGGCCCCGGCGGGTGGGGTGACTTTTACAACGGCAATGTCTGTCAGAGCATCCGCGCCGATCACATGGGCTTCGTAGCCGGTGTCACCGACCAGTACGGTGACGCGCTGTGCGCCGGCGACGACATGGTTGTTGGTCAGGATGTAGCCGTCGGCGCTGATGATGACGCCAGACCCTGCGCCTCGGCGCACTTCCGTTCCCCCGCGCCCAAGCATCATTTCTTGCAGGTTCATCGGCTGCCGCTGAATGGCGGCCAGCGTGTGGACTGTCACAACCGACGGCTCGACTTTGGCGGCGGTGGCACGCACGAAATTCGTGCCGGCGCCGCCGGAGGAAGCGCCGGCAGCGACAGGCGGGGCAAGGGCCGCATTAACGGCGGCAGACCCCGCCGACGCGTTCGCCTGAGAAGCGCCGACATCGGAGCCGCGCGGCGCGAGCTGCCCACAGCCGGCAATCAGCAGCGACGCCGCCGGGACAACGCCGCCCAGGACAACCGCGAGTGCTGCCTTTTTATTTCTAATCAACATCATTTTCTACATCCTAAAACCAGAACTGCGGGCCGAAGCTCCTGACCCTGTCATCAGCGGACATAGTGCCGGCTGCCGTCGCTTAAGTTTTTGTAGTACTCATGGCCGTGATACTCATAATACTTGCGCCCGTTGCGGGTGAAATTGCCGACCTGACGGTGATGGCGGACATCGCGCTTGTGGGTCGTTTGGCTTTGCCGATGCCGCGCCTTTTCGTAGCGGCTTGCCGAATACGCCGCGCCCGCCGCACCCAGTACGCCGAGGGTTTTGTTGCCTTTGAGCAGCCCGGCCCCGCCGAGAACAGCAGAGCCGATGCCCAGATTGCGGTAATTATTCTTGCGCTTCTGCACACTGTCGGCGAGGACCGACAGCGGCGCACAAAGGCTGACGGCAAGCAGTGATACGATGGCCCACAGGCCGAATTGCGTTTTCGTTGTCTTGTTCATAAGAGATGCTCTTTCTTTCTGCGATGTCTGCACAGGTCATGGCGGCCTAAACCGGTGCCTGCTTTTCACTCACTTGTTTTTTCATTCACTTGTTTTTCACCCGGCTCCGGGCCACTCAAGCTGTCCATCGTGCGGGCATAACGCACCGAGACGGCCTCACGATCTGCCGGCTGCGACAGGGCGCTGCGCCCGTCGTGAACTAGGCGGGCCTGTCGGCGCAGCGCTTCTCGGTTTTCCGCCCCGCTTGCGTGTGCGGCGACTACTTCCAAAACGGCCAGCAGGTGCAGAGTTACCGCCAAATTGCTGCTCCCATACTGCCGGATCGGGTCGAACGCCGAGTTGACCATCTCTGCAAACAGCAGCGGACGGGCGATTATCCGCAGGACGCGGTCGTCATCGTAGCGGCAGGACGACGGGACCGGGCGAGATGCCAGCCGGGACAGCGCTTCGCCCACGCGGTCAAGGCAGCTCATCGCCGTAAACGGGTCGTTGATGCCCGGCGATAAGGCCCGCGAGGCCACTTCGACTAATTGGTCCATACCGAACCTGGCGTCCGCTGTCATGGTCCGGTTCGGTCCCAGCGTAAAGGCTTTGTTCAGCGTTTCGCACCAGTCCTTCGGCAGCGGCGGGGCGGCGTGCAGACGCGCCAGCGGCGTTCCTTCGGTGGCAAAAGCGCCGGGGCGATGCACGATTTCCAAAAAGCCGCCCGCCGCTTGCGCCAGGGCCATCAGACGGCCTTCATCCATACTTTGAACGTAGCCGCTGCGCCCCGCAGCAGCCGGCACGGACGGCAGCGTGGATGCGTCCCGCTCGCTCGGCGTCTGCTCGCCGCTGCCCTTTCCCAGCGTGGCCGGGTACAGCCGGTCAATCGCCTGATTCAGCTCCTTTGAGACAGACGCGATCACCTCTGAGGCTTGAATAGAGGCCGACACATGGTTGATAAAGTAGATCAGCACGCCGACGCTCGCCAGCGCCAAAAAGACGCCCATGGTGACCGAAAAGTTCGGCACGAACACATCCTGCTGCTCGCCCCGGATAGTCCGCAAAACCAGCAGGCAATACACAAATGTGCCGATAAACGTTCCAAGCACGATCTGGTTGCCCGTGTCGCGCAGGAAGCCGCGCAGAAGGCGCGGGCCGAACTGCGACGACGTCAAGCTCAGCGTCGCAATCGTGATGGAGAACGTCGTTCCCGCCACGGTAATGACCGACGAGGCAACGGTAGACAGTACAGAGCGTGCGCCCGATGCACCGCCGGCATAAATCCAGGCGTAACCCGCCAGCGAGGAAAAGTTCAGACGCCGGTCCAGTGCCAGAAACGCATAGGATAACACAATCGCCGCCGCGGTCATCAGTGACGGCACAAACCAGTAACTGCCGCGCAGCGTTTCCCAAAAGTTAGACAGGAACGGTTTCATGCGCGAGTGTTCGGCTCCTTATCGCTTCCGGCACTCCATCTTATTTTGCTTGGGTCAGCCCCGGAAGCACCGCACGCAGATGGTCCGCCCACTGGTTTGCCAGCGCAAGTGGTGTGGCCTGGTTGTAACGGGCCGTCGCCATATCCGCCGTGAACAGTAAGCGATCCTTGACACGCACCACGGCTTCCGCGCCGAGCGGGCTGACGGTGATGTCTGACGGCAGGATCGGCCCCTGCGCGAGGATCCGGTTCAGCCGCTCCTGGATCGCGGAGGCACGCTGCTCGGCCGAGTAGCCGGCGGCGGCGACACGCACCCGCATGATCGTGGTTCCGCCGATAAACACGGCGTTCGCCGTGGAAGCCGCCTGCGCCCCCACCCCTCCCGCCAGCAGCGCCAGCCCAAGTGCGGGCAGCAGCCATTTTCTTGCTCTCATGTTCCTGGTTCTCATTTGCGTTTCCTTTTTTGCCTTTTTTTACGGCAAATCATTGTTCGCCGGATCTCTTTATGTATGGTGAACCGGACGGAGGTGGCCTTTCGAGGTGAGGACACGGTTGTAGTGATGCCGGCCATGGTTCCGGCGAACGACGGAGTTATGCCCGATGGCGCGGTGAGTCACTTTGCTCACGTTCTTGCCGTCTTTGCGGACGCTGTACTCAATGGCATGCCCGATCTTGCTGAACGTGTTGCTGTGGTGCTTGTGCTGGGCAAAAGCAGCGGGGGCGGCAAATACGCTCACCCCGAGAACCAACGTCGCGGCCAAGCCGCTTTGGACAGATTGCAGTTTCATAAAATTCTCCTTTTAAGACAGACTCAATGTTTTCTCTGGTCGTTTGCAGCTAAAGTGCCTGCTTGTATCACATCGCCTCTTTGATGCCTTTTTTGATAAGCCACCAGTTCATCGGATAAGCCGTGGCAAAGCCGACGATCATGGCGATCTGCATCATAAACCAGTATGCCGGCATCGTCGGCCTGAGATGCGGGTGAAACAGGGCAAAGTACACAGCTCCCATCCAGGCGAACATTCCCACTTCGTAGGCGATGAGCGAGAGTGTATCCGCCTTGACGGCAGCTTTCAGTCCTTCACCCGCTGAGAGATGGCGCATCGGCACAATCGCAAAATACTGAAAGGCAATGCCGAACAGATAGGCCAGCAGAAAATCCGCGATGTACGCGGGCCACAGTGCCGCGCCTGCGATTGTCCACCCCAGCCAGAAGACGCCCCACTCGGCGAGCACATCTCCGACCGTGCAGCCGCCGCCGCAATGGGTGACGCCGACAAACACAGACTGCCAGAATGGCTGCTCCGGCATGTCGGTATCCTGTTTCTCCGCCCGCCCGAAGGTGTAGTACGCCCAGAGTGCGAACGGACCCAAATAGAGGGCTGTGATCGGCCAGGTAACATTCATCACGGCCATTTTCTGCGGATGCCCGGCAAGAATGTCAGCGGCGATGCCGAGAGCACACACCAACCCAACGATCAGCGATATTTGCGCGAGTGTTGTCAGCCAAACCGGCGGCATCGCAGCCCTCCATCCAAAAAGCCAGACCGAATGAGTTCCGTTGCCATGCCTCCTTGGTTAAGCGGTATTGGGCGATTGGCGGGGTATCAAAAATCATTTCCCATGCCTATATTCCAATATGCTGATATAATTAAACTTGAAGGTAGAATATCTCTGAAGAAAATCGCGCGGCATTCTCCACACAGACCGGCACCGACGCTGAAAGAAGAGACAGGATTGAAAGAAGAGATAGGATTGAAGCTGGACGAGCCGACCATAGACTTCGCGGTGTCACTGTTCACGGCGCTGGCGCATCCCACACGACTGCGGATTGTCGAACTGCTGACGCAGCAGGAACACACTGTCAATGAGATTGCCGAGGCGCTTGGGCTGCTACAGCCGAATACTTCGCAGCATCTGGCAATTCTGAGCCGGGCAGGCGTCGTGAAAGCCACGAGGGATGGCGCCGCACGGTCCTACGGGCTGCGCGGCCCCCGGATCGCTCGCATCCTGCGTCTGGCGAACGAGTTTCGCTCCCACCACGCGGCTGCTTTGCAGGAAGTAGACACACCGCGGGAAATAAACGCACCGCAGGAGCGACGCTGAACCAGGCGGCGAAGCGCAGGAATGCCTCGCCGTGGACAGCCGGCTGGCTGGGGCGCAGCACGTCGGCCTCGCGAGTGGGGATTTTATTGGGGTGAAGCTTTTACTGGGAATGGTCGCGGTGAGCAGTGTGGTCTTCAGCCGCTTTTTGATGCGAATGAACAAATGCAAGGAAACCCGCAGCAGTCAGCGCAGCGATGTCTAGCCAGGTTGTGTAATTCCAGGCAAACTGCGCGTGGGAGATCGCGCTGGCAGGCCGCGGACCAGTCGGGATCAAGTGGAATGCCGCAAACAAACCATCTACGAGCAGGCCCGCGACCACCATGGACACGAACAGCACCAGCGTAATGTAAATTGCGGCCCGACGCCCGTAGTATTTGCCGTACAAAATAATGAGCGGCACGATGATCAAGTCCGCATAAATAAACGAAATCACGCCGCCAAAGCTGATGCCGCCTGACCAGAGGATAGATGCCAGGGGGACATTGCCGATGGAGCAGACGAACGAAGCCACGGCGATCAGCGGACCGACAATGGCGTTCTCGATCAGGCGCAGCGCAGGCGACCCGTTATGGGTCAGGAACACCGATTGCCAGGCGTGATTTGGAACCAGCACAGCCAGCAGGCCGGCAATCACAAACCCAATTGCCATCTCCCGCCATATCATGCTCCAGTCCATCGCAAACGCATCGGCGACTGCCTTCAGCTTGCTGCCGCCGTCCATGTCCATCGCCCCGTGGTCATGGCCTGCGTGTTCGCCGGCTTCTTCATGCGCTCGGGCTTCCTCTTCCAATCCCTTCGGCAGTGCCAGCCGCACCAGCGGCCACATGATCCCGATCAGCAGGAAGGCGCCGACAAACTCAGCCAGCACGAACCGCCAGCCCATCAGCAGCCAGAGCACGATCCCCAGCTCAAACACAAGGTTCGTGGACGCGAACATAAACGCCAGCGTCGGCACCAGGCCTGCACCTTTTTTGAACGCGGCTCGGGCAGCAGCAACGGCGGCATAGGAGCAGGATGACGACGCCCCGCCCAGAACCGTCGCCAGCGCCACGGAGCGCAGATTAGTCCGGCCAAACTCGCGGGACATCTGTTCTTTGCTGACAAACACTTGCAGGACGGCGGACAGGCCGAAGCCGAGCACCAGTGCCCAGAGCACTTCCCAAAACATCGCCGCCGATTCGTAGAGACTGCGGAAAAGCCAGAATGTCATTTTTGCCCCATGTTCATGCCGGTCATGCCGGACATAGTTCCCATGCCGCGCATATTGACGGAACCACTGTACCCGACCGAGCCGTCCCCGCCGCCCATCCGCGAGGGCCGGAAGCGAAAGAACAGCTCGAAGCCAACATGGGTCCCGGAGCCATAGTAAGAGTTGAGAGACGACGGGTTGGTGTCCGCCGTCACCGCCGCGCCGACACCTGTGTCAATGCCCTTGCCGTGCGTCAGGTCCCGGATGTAGCCCGCGGTGTAAACGCCGAGATCGTATTTGTTGAACTGCAAATTGTCCGCCAGCACCAGGTCTTTGCCAGTTTTCTGGACGTTCTCGAAGCGGGCAAAGAACGTGTTCGCGTCGCGCTGATAGTCCGCCTCGGCCAAATACGCATTCGTCTTGCCGTACCCCTGTGTTTCGACGTTCTGCCCGAAGATCAGCGACGATGAAAAGTTCGCGTCTTTGCCGACGGACTTGTTGTATAGCCAGGAAGCCGTTGTGCGATGCTGGTTGACGTTGCTTCCGTCGGGGCTGTAAATGAAGCCCTGCGAGACCTGAAACGCATTGTTCGCATCCGGGTTGTAAGACAAGCGGGCGCTCTGGGAGTCGAAGCGCGGCTTGTCGAAGTTGTAGCGGTCTTCATTTGGGTCGCGCCCGGTGAACTTGCTGCCCTCAATCTTGAACCTGCTGCCCAGATTGACGCCGACCGTCGCCACGCCGAAGACAATGTGCGTCGCATCCTCCCAGTGGTGGCCGATCGGCGCGGGCATATAGTCATAGCCGATGACCCGGTGCATGAACGCGGGCGGCCCGAGCGCCGGCTCGCCAGGGTCGGCGACATAGAGGTACGCCGAGTTGCCGCCGCCGAGCAGGCGTGAGTAAGCAGCGGACAGCTCGCTAACCAGCTCATGCGGGTGCTGCCGGTCATGCAGGGGCTGACCGTGCCAGGTCTCGCCCGTCGCGTACAGGTCGGGGTAGCCGTTGCCGCCCTCGATAATCGGGTCCAGGCTGACCATCGCCCGCACCCCAATTTGAGAGTGGGTATCGAGCGGATGGCTGATCATGCCCATGAACCAGCTTGGGGCGTCAAAACGCCGGTCACCGCGCTTAGAGCCGACATTGACGTAGCGCGGCGCGATTGCCCCGTGCAGCATTGCCGTGTTGCCGCCGTGCTTCTCCGCATAGCCGTACATGGGTGAGGACGCCGGCAGCCAGGATGTCCCCGACCCTTCCTGACTCATCGGATCGGACAGGTCGGTTGTCGAGCGCATACTGTCCATCATATTCCTACCCGGCTTCATGCCGGGCATAGCGATGGGCGAGTCGGTCATAGGCTGCTTTTTGGCTGCACCTTTGCTTGCGGGCGGCATCGTCATTCCCGGCATGGTCTGGGCAAAGGCCGGCGACAGTGCTGCGGCAGCAAGCGCAATCACGGCAGAAATTTTGGATCGTTTCATAGGCGGCTCTCACAGGTGCAAATACGCTTCTATATCTTCATGCCGGGCATTGGGGCGGGTTTTGCCGGTGCCGCCGGCACGGGGACCAGTTTGCCGCCGTCCATCGGGTCTTTGTAGCCGTCTTTCTTGGCGACCGCTGCCGAGACGCTCATATGGCACTTCTGGCACTGATACATGGTCGCTGCCGTCTTGGCGGGCGCTTTCGCGGCGTGGTGCGCCGGAGCAGCCCCGGCGGCCAGGGGGAGAACAGAGAGGGCGAGGCTCGCTGCGAGAATGAAGTTCTTCATAGTTTTGTGTTCCTTTTTGCCGGGCGTCAGATTACATCGGCTGGTATTTGCCCTTTGCGGCGCCGGCGATCACTTTGTCGGGGTTCTTGTCGAACGTCGGCTGGCACATCGGGCAGCAGAAGTAGTAAGTCTTGCCTTTGTAGGTCTCATGGGAATAGGCTTTGGCGGCGGACGCGATCTTCTCGCCGCTGACGGGGCAAATTAAAGCCGTCTTCGGTGCGGTCGGGGCCGGTTTGGCCGGGGCCGCAAAAGCGGTGTTCGCCAGTGCTGCGAGGGCGGCAAGCGTGAGTGTCAATGTCTTCATGGGCTGGCTCCAACTTTCTTAATCAAACTTCTATCAACGATAGAACGAAAGTATTTCGGGAAAGGTTCCCGCTTTTGATCTGTTGGCAATGTCAGGGCAGCAGGCGCGAGACCGCTTCCAAACTGCAATGGGCGTAGCAGAGCATTTCCGGCGACAGCAAGACCAGCAGGCCCAGCCCGGCAAAGCCGAGGGTCGCCAGCCAGCCCGCCCACACCTGCCGGGGCGTCTCCGGCGCAGCGGGCAGGGTCGCGGCCTGCGCGTGGGCGATCAATCGCTCCACCCGCACCGGGATGGAAGCGGCGGAATGGTCCGCAAAAGGCATCGCGACGGTCGGCAGAGAACGGGCCGTGCCGCCGGGCAAAACCGGCGCACCGACAGCGCGAAGGATAGCGGCGGCGAGCGCGAGGGGCTGCCCAGTCGCGGCGACTGCGGCATCGTCGCAGGCAAGCTCCGCTTCCTCGTGCCAGCGGCGTGCCAGAAGGCGCACCGGGCGCACTGGAAAAAACAGACAGTTCAATGCCCCCACCGCCAGCGCCGCCGCCGCGTCGCGGGCAATCAGGTGGCTGGCCTCATGGGCGACGACGGCGTCCAGCTCATCGGCGGTCGCGCCGGCGACAAACTCCCGCGACAGGACACACCGGACGCGGCGCAGGCCCAAAACACAGGAGTATGCTGCTGGCACCGCGCACTCATAAAAGCGCTCGGCAGGCAGGCGCGGCAGAGACTGTCCGACGCGGCTCAGTGACGCCGCCAGCGCCGCCGAAGGGGCTTGAAGATGGGGACTGAGGCCCGCTTCCAGCGTTGCCGTCGCCCGCACCAGGCGCAGGCAGGAAAAGATGCCGACGCCGAGAAGCAGCCAGGCCGCGCCATTGGTGATCTTCCCGGCGATCTCAGTGATGCTTGCCGCCGTGCCGGGGAGGGTCTCAGCCGAGAATATCTGCGCGAATATCTGGCGGCAGACCGGGCTGTGGTGCTCCGCCAGTGGCGAGAGATGGCTGTGGTGGAGGGTCGCGCCCCCCAATGTTGGGATCAGGGCCAAAATGGGTGGCAGCGTGAGTCCAAGCAAAAGAAGCCGCTTGCTGGCTGCGTGAGAAAAGCGTCCGCGCCCCCAATGCAGGGCAGCTTGGGCGGCGCCCCAGGCAAGGAGGTAGAACGCGGAGACGAGGGCAAGAAAAAACAGAGCGCTCACTAGGATCAAAGCAGGGTTAATGACCATCGCCGTCCTCCGTTTCCGGCGCGGTCCGTGCGGCGAGGGTTTCAACCTGCCGGGCTAGGTCGGCCAGCTTTGCCCGGTCCGCTTCGGTGCCGGCCGGCCCAAGCTGCGCGAAGTACGACGCGACCGCTTGGGGGAACTGGGAAATCAGGCGGTCCAGCACGCCGACCACGATCCGCTCCTGAAGCTGCTGTTCGCTAAGCAACGGCCAGTAACGGTAGGCTTTACCTTCACGCTCCCGCCGCACGATGCCTTTGTCCCGCAGGCGCTCCAGGGTCGTCAGGATCGTCGTCAGGGCGACGGGTCGCTCCCGGTTCAGCGCCTGCTGAACGTCGGCTCCGAGGCAGCCGCCGAGGCCGCATTCCCAGGTATGGCGCATGACGGAAAGCTCCAGCTCGCCGAGCGGGGCGCGGACGCCGGTGCGCTCGGGCCGGGTGCGTCGGATCGGGTCATTCATGGGGCTATTATGGCGAAAAAATGTTTTATTGTCAATCGAAGGTTTCACGAAACTTCTGCGGCAAGTTCCGGGTATACTGCGTTTATCATGCGACCTCGCGGCTACAATTTTGTGGGACTGGTCCTGGCCCTGCTGCTCTTCGGCCTGTCCGTGCTGCCGGTGCCGGGACGCGCTGAGGCGCAGATGCGCTGCGTCGGCGTGGCCCCATCTGCCGCGCCGTGTGCGCGGGTCGAGGTAGCCGCCGGGCTGACCGAGAAGCAGGTCAGCGCCAAGCTGATGGCCTGCTGCCGCTCGATGCGTGGCTGCTCGATGCCGCCGTCTGCTTCCCCCATGCCGCACGGTGCCTCTCAGCACTTTTTGGGCCGCCGCTGCCTGGTTACGATCCACTTGTTCCCGGTGAACGCTAAAGCGCCCGGCGTGGCCCGCGCCCGCTGGTTTCTGACCGCAAATCCCGCGCTTGCGCCGCCCCAGGCAGCGATGGCATCGTTCTTGATTGCCTCCTCGCCTGCGCCTGTCCTCCGCGCCGCTGACACTGTTCTGCCGGCGCAAGCCCTTACTCATGCCCATGGCTTGCGTGCGCCTCCCACCGCTTAATCTCCACTGCTTTTTCTCCACTTGAGCGCCTGACGCCCCGCGTGTCGGGACTTTATTGCGGCGTCTTCGCACGTCCGCCCACTCCTTTTGATTGAGACGCATAACTATGAATAACTGGATCAAGAACGGGATCGGCCTCGCTGCCGTTGTCGCCGTCTCTTTCGGAACGGTCTGGGCCGTCCACCGCTACCACACGCCGGGGCAGCTCGATGTGCTCACCGCGCAGGCGATGGATATGTCCCAGATGCGCCCGCCGACCGGCGCGGCCCCGGTGGCCCTGGCGGCGGCGCGGTTCGGGTCGCTGGCCTCCGCCGTGACTTATACCGGCACTGTGGCCGCCCTCAACGAGCAGGACATCAGCCCGCGCATCGTCGGAACGCTTGTATCCCTGCCGGTCTATCCTGGCGATACGGTCCGGGCCGGCGAGATCGTCGCCCGCCTGGACAGCGCGGAAGTCGGAGCGAAGACAGACCAAGCCCGGCTGGAAGCGCGGTCGGCCCATCTCGGCGCGGCAGTCGCGCAGACCACACGCCGCCTGCGGAGCCGGGCCATGGTGGATCAGGCGGCGGCAGCGACCGCCGCCGCCGAGCAGGGCGTCGCGGATGCCCGGTCTACGGCCCAGGCAAGCGAAGCGGCCATTGCCGACGCGCAGGCAGGGACCCTGACCGCCCAGGCCAATGCCGACTACTGGCGGACCGAGATTGTCCGGGAAAAACAGCTTGCCGAGGCCGGCGCCGTGTCGCAGCAGGAGTACCAGAACGAGCAGGCGCAATCAGCGGCGGCGCTTGCCGCCGTGCGCCAGGCATCGGCGAGAGTGACTCAGGCCCGTGCTCAGGCGCAGGCGGCGGCGGCGAAAGTGCAGGTCGCCCGGCGTCAGGTGACAGCGGCGCAGGCCGGGCAGCAGGCCGCGGCAGCGGACAGCGCAGTCGCTTCGGGGCAGGCGGCGCAGGCGGAAGCGGGGGCGTCCGCCGCCGACGCCGCCGCGTCGGTCTCCGCCGTGCAGCAGGGGTACAGCCGGATCGCCGCGCCGTTTGACGGTGTCGTGACCGCCCGCCCGGTCGCGCCGGGGACACTGGTTCAGCCGGGCATGGTGCTTCTCCGGGTCGCCGAGATAAACCGGGTGCGTGTCCAGGCCAGTGTCGCTGCCGAAGACTTGGCGGGAATTCGGGTCGGCTCACCAGTGCAGATTACGGTGCCGGGCGGCCGGACCATCGCTGCCCGCGTGTCAGCGGTCTTTCCGTCGGCCAATGCCCAGACCCGCACAGCGATTGTCGAAGCGATTGTGCCGAACCCCGGCCACCGCCTGCTGCCGGGCGCGTTCGTGACCATGAAGATCACCGATCGTCGGGCGACCGACACGCTGCTCGTGCCGGCGTCCGCTGTGGTGACGGCAGGCGGTCAGTCCGTGGTCTGGACCGCCGTCGGTGGTGCGGCAGCGGCGCAGGTGTATGAGTGCACGACCTGCCATATGCGCTATTCGGCAGCAGACGCCAAAAAGAACAGTTACAAGGACCCGATGGACGGAGGCAAATTGGTTCCCGTGAGCAGCCCGCAACCATCCACATCGGGGATGACGGCGCATTCCGTGCCGGTGCAGGCTGGGGCCAGCGACGGCACATGGACCGAGGTATCGGCCAGTGGCCTCAGCGCTGGGGCGCAGGTAGTGACACGCGGGCAGGCGGGCCTGACCGACGGCGCTGCGGTGGTCGCGGCGGCGTGGGGCGCGGACGGTCCCAAAGCCCTGCCGACGGCGGCAGCAGCAGCAGGCGGCGCGACGGTCTACCGCTGCGAGAAATGCGGTATGACCTACTCGGCGGCGGATGCCAAGAAGCATAATTTCGTGGACCCGATGGACGGCGGCAAACTTGTCCCGGTCCCACCAACTGCTCCAAAGCCGTCGGCAGACATGATGCCAGGCATGAAGATGTAATGGAAACAAGAATGTAATGCAAACACTCAATAAACCGAACAAACCAGACCATCCGGGCCGGGCCGTCAACGGGAATGGCGGCGGGGTGCCGCCGCGCCGTTCGGGCTTCAACGTCTCGGCGTGGAGCATCGAGCATCCCTGGATGGTCGTCTCGTTCTTTTCGGCGGTCGTGCTGCTGGCCCTGTGGGTCGTCTTCGGCGGGGTCATGCCCCGGCGGATGATGCCCTATGTTGAAAGCCCATTGATTGGAATTGTCACCATGCAGCCGGGCCTGTCGGCGCAGGAGATGGAAACGTACATCTCTAAGCCCATCGAAGAGCGCATGACTGATATTCGCGGCGCACGGTATATTCGCTCCACGTCCCAGGACGGCCTTTCGATTGTGTCTTTGGAATTCCCTTACGGCACGGACATGAAGAAGGCCCAGACCGATGTTCAGTCGGTGATGAACGCCGCTCAGGCCGACCTGCCGCAGACAGGGGCCAACCTGAAGCCGTCGTGGGTGCTGCCGATTGACCCGCTTAATATCCCCGTCCTGTCGGTCAGTGTCACCGGCGACGCCGATAAGGGCTGGACACCGACGGCCCTGCGCTCGTTTGCTGAGAATGCCGGGGTCGCAGCACTGAAATCCGTGCCGGATGTCCAGAATGTCGAAGTCTACGGCGGCCTGAAGCGTCAGCTCCGGGTCGTGGTCAACCGCGATAAGCTCGCCGCCTACGGCTACTCGATTTTGGACGTGCGAGATGCGATCAACAAGAACAGTGTCGCCAAACCCGCCGGGGTGCTCACAAGCGGCCCAAACGAGAGCATTATTCGCGTGGCGGATTTGGCGCAGAACGCGCAGACGGTCCAGAACTATCCGTTAGGCGCAAAGAACAGCCAGATCGTTTATCTCAAGGACGTGGCCAGTGTCACCGACGACGCCCGCGAGCAGCGCAGCGGCTACCATTTTGTGGATGGGCAGGCGCAGCAGATCGAGGGCCTGAATAACAGCGCGGTCGAGATGGCGATCATCCAAAACCCCGCCGCCGGCTCGCCGCCGGTGATCGCCGCCGTGCAATCGCAGATGAGCCGGCTTGAAGCTGACCATCCGGGGCTGCACTTTAAAGTCGCCTACGACAACGCGCATTTCGTGAACATTTTGTTCCACAACACCGGCGAAGAGCTGCTTCTGGCAGTGGGCCTGTGCGGCCTGGTCGTGCTGCTGTTCCTCGGCAGCGGGCGGGCGACGATGATCTCGCTGATTACAATCCCCGTCTCGATGGCAATGGCGATCCTCCTCATGGTTCCGTTCGGCTTCAGCCTGAATTCGTCTACGCTGATCGGGCTTTTGATTTCTATTGGACGTCTCGTGGACGATTCAGTGATTGATATTCATGCCGTCGAGCGGCACCTGAAGATGGGCAAGGACGCCAAAACGGCCACCGTGGACGGCATCACCGAGGTGCGCCTGGCCGTGGCGGCGAGTACCATCATGCTGGTTCTGGCCCTGCTGCCACTGGTGTTTTGCGGCGGCATCACGCAGCTGATGTTTGTCGGCCTGGTCTATCCCATCATCTTCGGCCTGATCGCGTCGTTTCTGGTGTCACTGACCCTGACCGCCCTGCTGGCGTCTAAGCTGATGAGGCCGCACGCAGCCGCCGAGCGGCCCAATCGGCTGGTGCGGGGACTGGACCGGCTCGATGACCGCTACCAGGGCCTTGTCCGCGTTTTGCTCCGCAACAAGTTCTCGGTAATCGCTGCCGCCGCCTGCACGGTCGTGGTCGGCTTCGGCTTTTACAATTTTATCGGCTCCGAAATGATGCCGCTGGCCGATGTCGGTCAGGCTTACGGCGTCCTAGAGATGCAGCCGGGCGCAAGCTATGCCCAGACCGAGGCCGCGACGACATCTGTAGAGAAGCTTCTCCTGCGCCGGCCTGAGATTGAGAAGGTGTCCACCGAGATCGGCGCGGAGCCGGGCGGAACCTACTTCACCGGCTACGCGATGAGCCAGGTCAACTCGGCAACGATGATGATTACGCTGTCGGACAAAGACCGTCGCCGCCGGACGGTCTGGCAGGTGATTGACGCCGTGCAGGCCGAGGCGTTGAAGACCATTCCAAATATCCGACGTCTTCAGATCAAGGAGATGGGCGCGGACGTCATGGCGTCTTCGGAAGCCCCGGTGACCATCCTGGTTTCGGGCACCGATCTCAATGTTCTGTCTAAACTCGCCGGTCAGGTTGCCGATGTCGCCCGGCAGACTCCGGGAGCCACGCAAGTCTCAACATCGTGGGCGGTCGAGAAACCGTCGTACACGCTGAGCGTAGACCCGCGCCGGGCCGCCCAAGTCGGGCTGACCCCGTCTGAGGTCGCCGACCAGGCATACTATGCAATGGGCGGGGCGCTGACCGATGAGTTCTATCGTCTGCCGAATGTCCGCCAGGACACGATCAATATCCGCTACCAGCAGGAGGAGCGCCGCACGGTCTATGACTTGATGCAGATGCCGATTGCCGGCAAAGACAGTTCGGGGAACCCGGTTCAGGTGCCGCTCAAAACGCTGGCCACGGCGACGCCGCAGCTTGCGCCGACCGTCATCCAGCACGACGGCCTGAAGCGCACGGTGTCGGTGCTGGCCTATTATCGCCCCGGCGGGCCGCCTTCGATGGATTTGGCGATGAGTATCATTACCAAAGCGTCGGCGACCCTGAACTTCCCGCCGGGCTACTCGCTGGAAATGCGCGGGGATATGACCCAGATGATGGACTCATTCTCCCGCCTCCTGCGCGGTCTCGAGATTGCCGTGCTGCTCATCTTTTTAGTCCTGGTCGCCCAGTTCGGCGGGCCGCTGGCTCCCTTGCAGATGGTCCTGTCTATTCCCCTGGAACTTTCGGGAGTCTTCTTCGGGCTGTTTCTGGCGCACCAGGCGTTTTCGAGCGTCTCGATCATGGCGGTGATTATTCTCACAGGCATGGACATTACGACGGCGATTTTGATGATTGACCAGATCCAGCGCCGACGCCGGGAACACCTGGAAATGCCCCGCGACGCCGCCATCGCCCTCGCCTGCCGCGACCGGCTGCGCCCGATTTTGATGACAGCGCTGATCACGATAATCACGATGCTGCCGGTGGCGCTGGCCCCGCGCACCGGCATGGATGCGTACCAGCCCCTCGGCACGGTGCTTGTCGCGGGCCTCGTTGCCGGCACCCTGCTGTCTCTGCTGGTCATCCCGGTCATGCACGCGCTCGTGGACGATCTGAGCCGGCGGGTCACGCGCCGGGCGGTCCCGGCGGCCCTGGGCCTGCTGCTTGTCTTTGCCGTTTCGGCGGGCGGAAGCGCTCGTGCCGCCGACGCTCCGGCCCCAAGCCCATCCGCCGTGCGCCGCCTGTCGCTTCGGGACGCCCTGGCGCTGGCATCGGTCAGCAACGTGTCCCTGCGGCAGCGGCAGGCGGATCTTAGCGCGGCGGCGGCAGGAGCACACTCAGCATCAGCGTTGCAGAAGCCGAGCGTGTCCACGACGACTTACGCCGCAGTCGGCGACTCGTCGAACACGTTTTCTACATCGCCCGGCGTTGACCCGCGCAATGTCATCCGTATCCCGGCCGGCCCCTTTGCCGACCAGAACCTGATGGTCATGCTGCCGCTGTTCACCGGGGGCAGCCTTGCCGGACGCACGGCGTCCGCCCGAAGCTTGGCGGCGGCGGCAGCAGCGGGAGTGGCGGGGGCGCGGCTTTCGGTCGCCGCCGAGGTCACGGCGGCGTATGCCAATGCCGCTTTGGGGGATGCCCTGGCGGCGGCGGCCACGGCGAAGCAGACCGCCGAAGCGGAGCAGGTGCGGGTCACTGAAGAGAAAGTCCGCACGGGCCGGCTGGCCCCGGTGGACCTGCTGCGGGAGCAGGCCGCGCTGGCAGAAGCGCAGCAGGCAACGCTGGCAGCGGAGAACGCGCAGGCGCAGGCCGTAGTCACGCTGCGGTCTGTGCTCCATCTTTCCCAGATGGAGCCTCTGACACTGACCGACACGCTCGACGGCCTAGCGGCCGCCCCCGCGGCCCTGCCGCCGAGCCTCGGTGCTGCTCTGGCCGAGGCTCGGCAGCGCCCGGAGATTGCCGCCGCCGCCGCCCAAGTACAGGCGGCGCAGGCCGCCGTGCGGAGCGCCGAGGGCGCTTACGCGCCGCAGGTCTACGGCGTGGCGATGGGCGACGCTTCACTCGGGCGCGACCTGAAGCGGGCGGGCTTCACACTGGGCCTGACCGCCAGCCTGCCGCTCTACGACGGCGGGCAGCGCCGGGCCGATGTAGACGCAGCGAAAGCGCGGGCCGTGCGGGCACAGGCCGATGCCGAGCTAACGGGGCAGTCGGTGGACGCGGAAACGGCCTCTGCCTGGCTTGCCGCGCAGACCGCGGCGGCATCGGTCCCGGCGGCGTCTGCCGGGGTCATCGCCGCCCGCTCGGGCTACACCCTTGCCGACTTGCGCTACAACGCCGGCAAGTCCACCCTCGCCGAGCGCCTGGATTCCCTCGCGGCTCTGGTCCGGGCGGAGGGGGCTGCCGCATCAGCGAAGGCCGAGGTCGTCGTGTCGCGGGCGCGGCTGCGAGCGGCGACTGGGCGGGGCAAGAATAAATAAGGCAGAAATAAATAAGTGTTGCTTTTGGTCTAAATCGCTTGACAGTGGGGAGAAACCATGTTATAGTGGATCATTCCGTAAAGCTTTACGGAAACTCATCACGCCTTAAATGGAGAAACCACGATGACGCTGAAATTGACGCTTAAGACAACGGTTAAGACTCTGCTGACGGTCGGGCTTGCCGCGCTGGCCCTGGGCGGGGCGGCGCGGGCCGACGGCCTTGTTATCCCCGCGTACCTACCCCTCACCGATAAGACCGATTGGAACATCCTCAAAGAAGGCGCGGCCAACTTCACCGCCGGCACCAGCAGTGTCTACAACGACTACTTCGTCGTGGTCACCGGTCCGGCCAGCGGGCCGTTCACGACGGCAACGGACTGGGCAACAGCCCGAACTCTCTGGGACCCGATTGTCGCCAACAACGGCGAGATCTTCGGCTACATCCACACAATGACCACGCCGACCAGCATCACGTTCCGCCCGCTGGCCGATGTCGAGCGGGATGTCACGCGCTGGGTCAACGGCTACGGCAACTTGAACGGTATCTGGATTGACGAGTTCTACCCGCGCTACGAGATCGCCGGGCCGAGCGATACCAAAGCAACCTACCCCAACGGCCTGGCGAACGCTCCCACCGACCGCTCTTTCGCCCCTGGCGACGGCACCATTAACGGCGGTGTCCAGGTCAACCCGGCGGGCGGCTACTATAGCCAGCTCACCAAATGGATCCACGCGCATTACCCCAACTTGAAGCTGATCGGCAATCCAGGCGGGCAGTTTTACTCCAACCAGGTCAAGTACGCCGGCTTGGTGAACGTGAATTGCAGCTTCGAGAATACGTATGCGGTCGCCGCAAATTCGCCGGCAAACAACTGGGCGAATCTGGCCTTGCAGCCCGGCGCATCGGTGTACCCGCAGGCGGCGCTGATCCACACAAACTCAGTGGACTTGAACGGCGCGATTGATCAGTCCATCGCCCACGGTTACAAGTTTTTCTACACGACCAGTCGTGATCTCAGCAGCAATGTTTGGGGCGGCCTGCCGCCGTATTTCACGTCAGAAGTGAACTACCTCGCGAACCATAATTAGACAAAGCCAGAGTGATCGGCACTTTCAGTGCCGGTCGCTCCTCACCAGCCACGCGGAACAAACTTCATGAAGCCACTCTCTTCGGCACTTCTCCTGCCACTTTTGGCGGCGCTTGCGGTGCTGCCCCTCCCGGCAGTCGCGCAGCGTGGGTTTCCGGTGCCCGGACCCTGGGTGTCCGACTACGGTCCGGCGGCCCGCATGGGCGACCTCGGCAAGGTCGCCCGGACATTTCGGATCATCAACGTGGATTTGGACCCCGGCGACGGGCATGGGAACTTCACGCGGGCGCAGGTCATCCGCCTCAAAGCGGGCGGGCGGAACCGCGTCCTCAGTTACCTCAATCTCGGCTCGATGGAGTCAGGGCGGACCTATTGGAGCCGTGTCCCGGCGGGGTTCGTATCGGGCCAGAGTAACTCCGCCGCACATCTCGGGCCGTATGGCGGCTACCCGGACGAGACCTGGATGGACCTCGGCAATGCCGACTACCAGCGCTTGATTTTAGACTACGTCGCCCCGCGTTTGGTCGCGCAGGGAGCCGACGGCTTTTACCTGGACAATCTGGAGCTGGTCGAGCACCGGGCGGATGACACCAACGGCCCCTGCTCGCCCGCCTGCCGTCAGGGCGGGCTGGATTTGGTGCGCCGCCTGCGCGAAAAGTACCCACGGCTGCTGATCGTCATGCAAAATGCCACAGGGGATGTCACCCGGCTTGGCGTCACCGGCGGAATCGCGTTCCCCACCCTGCTCGACGGGGTGGCGCATGAGGAGGTGTTCGCGCCGCACCCCGACCGGCAGGCACAAGCCGAGCTGACACAGTGGCAGGCGCTTGGACTGCGCCCCGGCGAGCGTCGGTTTTGGATCGGCACCGAAGATTATGTCGGCAGCGGCGCGAATCTCTGGCAGGCGCGGGCCGTATACGCCAAGAGCCGCGCCGCCGGCTTTTCGCCTTACGTCGCCGATGCCAGCGCCCGCCAGCAAACGGTGTTCTACTGGCCGTTTTGAGCGCCGAAAAATAAATTTTTCACCGGCATACAAAAACCCTTGACAAATCGCCGGAGTTGATTTATACTAGAGACGCGTTCCCGTAAAGCTTTACGGGAAGTGCCTCGAAAAGTTGCAGCGCTGCCTTTTCTTCGCCCGGCTCTCTTTCTGCAACTTTGTTTGCCGGGCAGCCACCTCATGCGTCTTCCGTGTTTTTGACCTAAGTTTTCGACTTAACCATCACCGTTTTCTCGCACATCATCCTAAAGGGGACCGAACATGCAACGCACTACTCGAAGCTCCGGCTTCACACTCATCGAACTGCTCGTGGTTATCGCGATCATCGCGATCCTTGCAGCTATCTTATTTCCGGTGTTCCAGAAAGTCCGCGAAAACGCCCGCCGCACGTCCTGCCTGTCCAACATGAAGCAGATGGGCCTCGCCTTCACCCAGTACAATCAGGACAGCGACGAGAAAAACGTGAATGGAGTCAGCTCCTACAGCCCTGGCGGTAATGGCTGGGCTGGTCAGATCTACACCTATGTCAAAAGCAAGCAGGTATTCCTCTGCCCGGACGAGGCTGACGGACAGGCCCGCGCTTCCTATGGCTATAACAGTAACAATACTATTCCCAGTAACGTAGCCGGCGGTGGTTCAGACAGCTACAGCATTGCCAAGTATACTTCTCCTGCCAAAACGGTTTTACTGTTTGAGGTCCAGGGCAACCACTTTGGCGCAGGAGATGGCTGGGATGTCTCTACAGACAGCCTGCCTCCCAGCGACGGATACTCCCCTGCGGGCTACGGCATCAGTACTGGAAACGATGCCTACGTCGTCAATGGTGCCGGAGCTTTCTCGGCCCCACTGACTTTGAAGATGTCGACCGGCTACCTTCGGGGCAACACCGCCGCCGCCTATCCCCGCTTTGCTGCACCGACTGGTCGTCACACGGATGGGGCGAATTACCTCATGGCCGATGATCATGCCAAATGGTTCCGCCCAAGTGCGGTCTTTGCGGGAACGAACAATCCTGTTGAAACTGACTGCAACACCACCGCTGCTGCGGGGCGCGATGGCATTCCGATGGCCGTCGGCACAGGCTGCGGCGACAACACCATCGCAGCGACGTTCAGCTTGTAGCCAGGAGTGTTCTTTCTGCAAACAGCCGGGGATTGCCCGATGGGGCAATCCTCGGCTGTACAGCCAGCGCTAATATGCCAGAGTTTGTGTTTGAGGGAAAGTCATCGAATGAAAATTAGCTGCTGGAAAACGTTTTTGCTGCTAGGCACAGTGTTCCTACTTGCCGGACAGACCGCTTCGAGCTTGGCCCAAATCCCGCCGCCGGGGAAGCGGGCCGCCGAGCATGTCGTTCACTTTCAGTCCGCACCCGGCCCGCTGGATAATCCCTTGAAGGGATGGTGCACATACATCAATTCGGGAGCCATTCATCAGCCCTACTCGCTCGTTTATCAAAATGCGTCCTGGAAAGAGCTTGAGCCGCGTGAAGGTGAGTACAAGTTCAGTGATTGGGAAAACAAGGTTTGGAACACTCCACTGGCACGCGGCAGGCACGTCATCTTTCGTGTGTACGTGGATTACCCCTCTAAGCCTTCGGGCATCCCGGATTGGCTGCTTTCAGCGGGTCTGAAGACTCGTTCTTACACCGATTACGGAGGGGGCAAATCCCCCGATTACGATGATCCCCGGCTGGTTGCCGGCCTGGAGCGCTTGATTGCGGCTCTTGGAAAGCGATACGACAAAGACCCGCGCGTTGCCTTTGTGACCCTGGGAACACTTGGATTTTGGGGGGAGTGGCACACGTATCCGCACACCGACTGGTTCGCCAATGCCTCCACGCAGCAGCGGATTGTCAGCGCCTACCATCATGCCTTTCCAGACAAGATACTCATGGGGCGTTACGCGGGCGATGTTTTGGGGCAGCAGCCGTGGCTTGGTTACCACGACGACCTCATCCCCGCCGATACGCTGGGACCGGAGGACTGGAAATTTCTGCCGAAAATGCGGCAATCCGGGCGGACGGAAAACTGGAAGGTCGCAGTGATTGGAGGCGAGATGGAGCCGGGAGCCGCCGACCGGTGGATGGGCCGGGATTATCCTGTGACCATGACAGCCATCAATGAAGCGCATATGAGCTGGATTGGTCCCTACAACCCGGCACTGGCCCCGAACAGTTCTTCCGTGTTTCTCGCCAACAGTCAAGCGATGGTGCGGCGTATGGGCTACCAATTCGCATTGCGAGACTTACATTACTCGCTTCAGCCGATCCAGAACCATAAGCGCCGCTTGAGCCTCACGATTCACGGAGAAAACGAGGGAGTGGCTCCCTTCTACTATCCCTGGCCCATTCATCTTGTCCTGATGAACGCCGCCCATCAGGTCGTCGCCGAGGTGCCGACGAATGCTGACATTCGCCGCTGGCTTCCCGGTCATTTTACACTGACCGCAGAGATAGCGGTTCCAGCCGGTTCTGGCCCGTACTCGCTGGGTCTCGGGGTCGTGGACCCGATGACAAAACATCCTGCTGTGAAGTTTGCCGACAGCCTGCCCGTCATTCGGGGATGGGCAGTGCTGACAAAACTGTAGCCGACAAGGCGGTAAGTGATGCGTTGCCAGGGACGGATCGGCGCCCAGACAAGCCATTAGAAATTATCATGTAGGAATTATCATGCTGCTCAAATCACTCAATTACTGGTCTCTGCCGGGCGGCCTCGACGGGACGCTGCCGGTGGAAAGCGCTCTGGAAACCGCCCGCGCCCACGGCTTCGAGGCCATTGAGCTGTGCATCGGCGAGAATGGGGCACTCGGCTTGGACACGACCGAAGCGCGTTGCCGCGAGATTTTGGCCCATGCGGCGAAAGTCGGGGTCAAGGTCGCAAGCGCCGCGTCCGGCCTGTACTGGAGCTATGCCCTCAGCAGCGATTCCGCCGATGACCGAGCACGGGCGGCGGCGGCGCTGACGCAGATGATCCAGATCACCGGATGGCTCGGGGCGCGGACGCTGCTGACCATTCCCGGCGCGGTGGACGTTTTCTTTTTGCCCGGCGGGCCGGTGAACGCCTACGATGCCGTTTGGGAGCGCTCGACTGCTGGGCTGGCCGCAGCCCTGCCGGCGGCGCGGGATGCCGGGGTGCGTCTTGGGATCGAGAATGTCTGGAACAAGTTCCTGCTGTCGCCGACCGAGATGGCCCGGTATGTGGATCAATTCGACAGTCCGGCCATCGGCGCGTATGTGGATGTCGCAAATGTCCTGCCGTTCGGCTACCCCGAGCAGTGGCTGCGGATACTCGGGCCGCGCGTGGTCGGGGTCCACTTTAAAGATTTCCGGCGGGCGGTCGGCACCGTCGAAGGCTTTGTGGATTTATTGGAAGGCGATGTAGACTGGCCCGCAGTGACGGCGGCGCTGGCCGAGATCGGCTACGACGGCCCGGTCGCCGCCGAAATGATTCCCGTTTACAAGCACTTCCCCGAAGTGCGGATCGCGAACACATCGCGAGCGATGGACGCCATCTTGGGGCGAGTTTGAATTTTAGGACGAAATTGATTTCAAGAACAGGAACGAATGCAATGTCTTCTCCCATCCGTTTAGGCGTCATCGGCTACGGCGAACGCGCCCGCCACATGGTGCAGCTGATGTGCCGCCAGGACACCGATGTCCGCCTCGCAGCGATTGCCGACCCGAAGAGCGACGCAATCCAGTCCGAGCTTCGGGCTGCCGAGTACGAGGCCGAGATGCCGCGCTTCTACCGCACCGCCGACGAAATGCTGGAAAGCGAAGCGCTGGACGGGGTCGTCATCGGCACCCGGTGCAGCCTCCACGCCGCAATGGGGGTCAAGGTCCTGGAGTGCGGCCTCGCGCTGTTCCTCGAAAAGCCGGTCGCCACGACGCTGGCTGACCTAATGGCTCTGCGGGCCGCGGGGACATCAAGCGGCAACTCGCCGCGCGTCGTGGTGTCCTTCCCGCTGCGCCTGTCCCGGATCGTCCGACTGGCCCGGCAGATTATTGACTCGGGCCAGATCGGCACGGTCGAGCATGTCCAGGCATGGTGCAATGTCCCTTACGGCAACGTCTACTACCAGACCTGGTACCGGGACGAGACCGAGACTCAAGGGATGTTCCTGCAAAAAGCGACCCACGATTTCGACTATATCAATTATTTGCTTGGCGACAATCGGCCCCGGACAATCAGCGCGATGACATCGAAGCGCGTCTTCCAGGGCAGCCACCCCGCCGGGCTGCGCTGCATGGACTGCGCCGAGCGCAAAGTCTGCCCGGAAAGCCCCTACTACTTGCAGCGTCCCCTGCCCCTGCCGCTCGACCAGCCCGCCAAAGAGCAGTGCGCGTTCGCGGTGGACACCGGCAACGAGGACTCGGGCAGCGCACTGATCGAGTACACCTCGGGCATGCACGCGGTTTACAGCCAGAACTTTTATGTCCGCAACCAGGCCGCAAAGCGCGGCGCAACCCTGATTGGCTACAAGGGCACGATTGAGTTTGACTGGTACCCGGAAAAACTGCGGGTGTTCATGCACCACACGCCGAAGGTGGAAACGCACGAGTTCGAGGCCGACGGCGGTCACGGCGGCGGCGACGAGCTTCTGGCAACCAATTTCATTGCGGTGATGCGCGGCGAAGCCGAGTCGGTCTCGCCGCTCGATCAGGGCCTCACAAATGCGCTGATGTGTCTGAAGGCCAAAGAGTCGGCGCTGACCCATCAGTTCCAGGCGATTGAGTGGCCAAGCGCCGAAGTCTACGGCGAATGGGCGGAGACGCGGGAGACGGCGCGGGCGGTTTAAGGCCGTGCCGGACCGCAGGACTGGCGGACGACCAAATGCGTTCCGAGTGTCGTGACAGTCGGGGCGGCCTTGTCGGTAATCATCGCCAGCAGGGCACGGACGGCGTGGGCGGCGATGTCGGGAATGTTCAGCGCCACCGTGGTCAGCGGTGGGTTGACCAAAGCGGCGGCTTCGATATTGTCGTGACCGATCACCGACACGTCGCCGGGAACCGACAGCCCAAGCGACGTGACGGCCTGCACGACGCCGCTTGCCAGGACATCGGTGCGGGCGAAGATCGCAGTCGGCGGTGCAGGCAGGGTCAGCAGCTCCCGTGCCGCACGGCGGCCTTCTTCGGGAGTCGTGCCGGCCTCGCGGGCCAGCGCCGGGTCCCACGAAAGTCCCGCTTCGGCCATCAGCGCCGGAAATGCACCCCGCAAGCGGTAGCCGGGCGGGCCGCTGCCGATATAGCCGACCCGCGTGTGGCCGAGCGATGCCAGCAGGCGCAGAGCGTCGCACACACCGGGGTGTGTGTCCAGGCAGACATACGATGCCGCAGGGAATTCCAGTGGCGCGTCAGACGCGATCACGACCGACGGCGTCCGCCCGTTCTGGGTCAGACTGCGGAGGTCGTCCGCCGTGGTTTTCACCCCGGCGACAATCACCAGACCGTCTACATCCTGCGAATTCGCAATCTCGGGGCGGCGGGCGCCGAGATGCAGCAGAAGGTCGTAGCCGTGGTTTCCGGCAACCTCTTCGACGCCCCGCGCCAGCTCGACGAGATAATTGTCCGAAAGGATATGAGTGATATAGGGACACTCGATACGGATCAGAAAATTGCGGCCCGTCACCAGCCGCCGGGCATTGGAGTTGCGGACAAAGCCGAGTTCTTCGGCTTTCTCCAACACCATTTGCCGGGTCTTGGGACTGACTTCGGCCCGGTCGTTCAGCGCACGGGACACGGTTCCGATACTAAGGTTGAGAGTTTTGGCGAATTCGACAATGTTCATAACACCAACGGCAAAAAAGAAGATAGAAATAAAAAAGAAGATAGAAATAAAAGATGGGCAGCTTTCGGAGTGTACCCGTGTCCGCGGGGTATGTCAAACCCTGATTGCTTTAGCCGCTTTTGGTCTCCGGCTGGAGCCGCGCGGAGGATGTGGACGGGGTCGCAGACAACGACTACGCCGTCTATGTGGATATCAACGATGCCGACGGCAGCCATCTGTGGGGTCAGACTGCGCCGTTTGCCACGGGCACTCACCCCAAGCAAGCCGGTCGGCTCGCTGAATGTCTACGCAACGCCGCCGACCATCCGTACTGGGAGAACCCAGCACTGTACAACCGCCCGCTGGTGCAGCGGCTGTCCGCCGCCGGCTGGGAGCCGGTGACCTACGCCCGCTCCACGGTTCCAAGCGTCTGGCTGGAGCGCTACGGCACCAATTATTTGTCTGTGCTGAACTCAGGAAACGCGCCCGCCGAGATGACGATCCAGATTGACACGGCCCGCTTCTTTCCCGGCACGCACCCGGCATCGGCCCGGCTGGTCGTCCGCGACATCGTCAGCGGGCAAACGGTGCTGTCGGCCCCGCTGAACCGAACCAATTCCACCCGCGTCTCTCTCGCGGGGCAGGAAACGCGGGTATTATCGCTGGGACTAATCTCAGAGCAAAAGAGGACTAACGAATGACTTATCGCGTGGCATTGATCGGTGCGGGGACCATGGGCGGCGTCCACGCCCGCCACTGGAACGCCGTGCCGGGGGCCGAGATGGTGGGGGTGCTGGACCCGCGCCCCGGCGCGGCGGCGGCAGTCGGGCCGGCTTATGGCGACTGGGATACGCTGCTGTCTCAAAGCAAGCCGGATATTGTTGACATCTGCACCCCGACCCCCTATCACCGGGAATATGTCGAGCGGGCCGCCGCCGCCGGGAAGGCCATCTTTGTCGAAAAGCCGATGGCCCGAAGCCTTGCGGACTGTGATGCCATGATTGAGGCTGTCGAGCGGACGGGTGTTCCGGCCATGTCCGGTCATGTCCTGCGCTGGTTCCCCGAGTACGCCGTCGCCAAGAAGCTCGTGGACTTCGGCGGGGTCGGCAAGCCGGCGACCATCCGCACCGCACGAATGGCGGGCTTCCCGGATATTTCGGGCCGCTTCAACTGGTACGGCGACCCGGCCCAAAGCGGCGGGCTGGTACTGGACATGATCCTGCACGACTTCGACTGGCTGCGCTGGACCTTCGGCCCGGTCTCCCGCGTCTTCGCCAAAGGTCTCTACGGACAGGCCAAGTACGACGGCGTTCTAGACTATGCACTCGTCACCTTGCGGTTTGAGTCCGGGGCACTCGGTCATGTGACGGGATCGTGGGCACATCCCGGCGGCTTCCGCACGACTTTGGAGATTGCCGGCGACGCCGGCATGATCGAGCACGATTCGGCCCGCAGCGCCCCGCTCACAGCCTCCCTGCGATTAAACGGCTCCGGCGGCGGGGTCGCCGTGCCTGAAAGCCCAATGGCGGATGGCGAAGACCCGTATTACCTGGAAATCGCCGCATTTGTCGAAGCGCTGGAGGCGGGCAAACCGCCGCCGGTGACGCTTACAGACGCCCGTGAGGCGACGCGCATTGCTCTGGCGGCGCTCGAGTCCATCGAAACTGGAAAAGTGGTGATGCTATGATGAGAAATAACGGGACCCTCAAAATTGGGCTGTTTTCATTCGCGCATATGCACGCATTGGCCTATGCTGAGGCCCTGGCCGCTCACCCCGGCGCGGAGTTTGTTGGCATCGCCGACCCGGACGAAGCGCGGGGCCGCGCGATGGCCGCACGGTTCGGCACGACTTACTACGGCTCCGAATCCGCGCTCTTAGACCAGCGCTTAGACGGCGTCATCGTCACGAGCGAGAACGTCTACCACCGGCGCTTAGTCGAGCAGGCCGCGTCGGCGGGCGTTCGGGCCATTCTCTGCGAGAAGCCGCTGGCGACAACGATTGAAGACGCCCGCGCAATGCTCGCCGCCTGCGCGTCAGCCGGGGTCAATCTGGCGACCGCGTTTCCCTGCCGCTACTCGCCGGCGTTTCGGCGGCTGCGCCAGCAGGTGTTGGGCGGTGCAATCGGCGACGTTCTGGCGATACGCGGCACTAACCACGGCTTGATGCCGGGCGGCTGGTTTGTAGACAAAGCGCTCTCCGGCGGCGCGGCGGTGCTGGACCACACGGTCCATGTCGCCGACCTGAACCATTTATTGCTGGGCCGGGAAGCGTCGGAAGTCTATGCCGAAACAGCGAACGGCTTCTACCATGAGACCTGGGAAGATACGGGCTTCCTGACCATCACCTACGACGGCGGCGTGTTCGCGACCCTCGACACAAGCTGGTCGCGCCCGAAGACGTTTCCGACCTGGGGCGACGTGACACTGCAAGTGGTCGGCTCCGGCGGGGTCTTAGATCTGGACATGTTCGCGCAGAACCTGGTCCACTACAATGACGCCGCCGGGCGGGTCGCTTGGGCAGGCTGGGGCAGCGATACCGACAGCGGGCTGGTAGCAGACTTCCTGCGCCTGGCGGCAGGAGAAACCGCGCCGGATTTGGCGACCGGGGAAGACGGCCTGGCGGCGCTCGCCGTCGCCCTGGCGGCGTACCGGTCGGCGGAATGCGGCGAGCCGGTGGCCGTCGAGGCAGGATAACCGGCATGGTTAGGGGCACCGGCACCGGAAGTGCCGGTCTACTTTTGAGTGAAAACCGAAGCGGTTTAGGACTCTTCAGTCCCGAAGGGACTTTGCGCTTTTAGTAGACCAGCACTTCCAGTGCCGGTGCCCATTCACAAAGGACAACAATGCACACGAAACACGCACTCTTACTCAGTCTCTTTCTCGCACTCGCCGCCGGACCGGTGGGGGCGCAGACGCAGCGCATGGCGATCCCTTCCTACTTTGGACCCGGCGAACTCTGGACCAAGCTCGGAGCCGGAGCACCCGGCGTCGGGGTCGCGATCATCAACCCCGGCAGCGGCCCCGGCGCTGCCGTCCGGGCGGATTACGCCCAGCAGGTCAAAGCGACCCAGGCGCGGGGCGTCGCTGTACTCGGCTACATCCACACCAGCTACGGCAAGCGCCCTCTGAGCGAAGTGCAGTCGGAGATCGCGCTGTTTCGGCGCTGGTATGGGGTCAACGGCATCTTCTTCGACGAGGTCACGAACACCGATGCAATGCTGCCGTATTACGTGAAGTGTAAGGCGGCGGCGCGGGCAGGAGCGCCCAAAGCGCTGGTGATTGTCAACCCCGGCACACCCGTGACCGAGGGCTACATGAAGACCGCCGATGTCGTAGTGACGTTCGAGAGCGACTACAAAGCTTATGTCAAACGCGCCGCCGATCCGGCGTGGGTCGCCCGCTACCCGGCGGCGCGGTTCTGGCATTTAGTCTACGCTGCGCCCGATGCCGCCGCGATGCAGAATGCCGTTCGGCTCGGCAAACAGCGCCACGCCGGCTGGATGTATGTCACGCCCGATGATTTGCCGAACCCCTGGGACACCCTACCCGAAGGCGCGTACTGGACCGGCGAGTTGATTAGTTTAAAGCATTAGGATTATGACCCTCAAAAAAAGTCTGACGGGCTATGCGTTTATCGCGCCCTGGCTGCTCGGGTTTCTAGCGTTCACGGCGTACCCGCTGCTGGACAGCCTATACCTGTCGCTGACGCGCTACAACATTGTCCAGCCGCCGGTCTGGGTGGGCGGGGCCAATTACAAGCATCTGTTCAGCGCCGACCCACTCTTTTGGAAGAGCCTCGGGGTGACCTTTCAGTTCGCCGCGCTCTCCGTGCCGCTCGGCATCGCCGCTGGGGTCGGATTGGCGCTGCTGCTGAACCTCAAGCTGCGCGGTATGGGCGTTTACCGCACGATCTTTTTTCTGCCGTCCATCGTGCCGACCGTCGCCAGCTCGGTCGTCTTTTTGTGGCTGCTAAACCCGGAGATCGGCCTGATCAACCGTCTGCTGCATGCCGCGCACCTGCCGGGTCCAAACTGGCTGCAAGACACGCACTGGGCGCTCTGGAGTCTGGTGCTGCTGTCGCTCTGGGGAGTGGGCGGCAGCATGGTAATTTATCTGGCGGGCCTCAAAGACATTCCGGCATACCTTTACGAAGCCGCCGTGATTGATGGGGCGTCGTCGTGGCAGCAGCTCCGGCACATTACGCTGCCGATTTTGTCGCCGGTCATCTTTTTCAATCTCATCATGGGCGTCATCGGCGTCTTTCAATACTTTACGCAGGCGTATATTATGACCCAGGGCGGGCCGGAAGATTCGACACATTTTTACGCGCTCTATGTCTTCGAGCAGGCGTGGCGTTACCTGAACATGGGCTACGCCAGCGCGATGGGCTGGGTGCTGTTCGTGGTCGTGATGGCGGTCACGGGCGGGCTGTTCGCGACACAGAGAAGATGGGTGCATTATGGAGGATAGTTATGGAGCGTAAATCAGCAGTCTTATGGGCCGTGAGCGCGGCGGCTGCGCTGCTGCTGCTGGCCTGGACATTTACGCCGAGTCCGCCGCCGCGGGTTCAGGCAGCGGTTCCTGCCGGCCATCGGCGTATTCCCGTTTACTACTGGCACATGTGGGCGGCCCAGTGGCGTCCGGTGATGACCCATGTGGTGGATGAGTTCAACCGGAGCCAGGACAAGTACGAAGTTATTCCGCTGCAAGTGCCGACGCCGCCGGAAGGCGACCAGAAGTTTCTGCTGGCAACCGCCGGGGGCGACCCGCCCGATGTCATGGCCCAGTGGACCCCGGCAATCAGCGCTTGGGCGCAAGCCGGCAGCCTGCGACCGCTGGACACGCGCATGACCCCAGCGGAGCGCCGCTACTTCCTGCACGATACGTTTCCGGCAATGCACAAGAACGGCTGGTACAAAGGGCATCTGTACGGCCTGGTGGTCAACTTCGATGTCTACGCCTGCTACTACAAGCCGCAGGAGTGGCGCAAGGCCGGACTCGACCCCGACCGGTTCCCGGCGACGCTTGAGGAGCTTGTCGCAACCGGAACCAAGCTGAACCGGACGGACGCTTCGGGCCGCTTGACACGGCTCGGTTTCCTGCCGGCGCTTTGGACCAACTACCTGCCGGCGTTCGGCGGCAGCCTCTACGACCCGGCGACCGGGCAGGTGCGGCTCGACACACCGCCGAATTTGGCCGCGCTGACCTTTATTACGCAGACCCATCAGCAGATCGGCTTCGACAAAGTGCAGCGCTTTACCGCCGGCCTGGGTTCGCAGCAGGGCGCAAGCTGGCCGTTCATCACCGACCAGCAGGCGATTGTGCTGGACGGCGAATGGCGGGTCAAGCAGATGGCCGAGTACGCGCCGGACCTGGACTACCGAGTGGCACTCCTGCCCCCGGCGGCATCGGGCGGTATCCCGCAGGCGAGCTACTCCGCAGCCAGTTACCTGACCATTCCGGTGGGCGCGAAGCACGCCGCAGGAGCTTGGGAGTTCATCAAGTTCTGGTCGGGGCTGAACGACCCGGCGCGGGCCGCCGCGTTCAACGTGTCCTTCGGCTGGCTGCCGAACTCGCCGCAAATGGCGGCGTCACCAACTTACCAAGCCTACCTGCGCCGGTTCCCGCAGTACCAGACATTTGTGACGCTGGCGGCCAGTCCGAACATTGTCACGCTGCCGCCGGTGCCGGACGCGGTGTACCTTCAGGACCGCATCGCCGCTGATGATGACCTGGCCGAACGTGGGACGCTTTCGCCCGCGAAGACACTCCGCCTGCTGCAATCGGAAGTCGGCCGGCAGCAAAAGCAGCGCCGGGAATTAGGTTATGAGGAGTAGTACCGGGCAATGATCACTGAAAAACCGACTGAAGCGATGCTCGCCCAGGAGCCGCTCCGCGCTTGGAGCGGCCTTCTGCGGACAGGCCGCCGTACCCGGCTCACGGAGATGACCCCGGCGCAGCGGATGCTGGCGCATCTCGCGCTGGTCTTGCTGTGTCTCCCCGCCCTGCTGCCGTTTGTCTGGATGGTCAGCACGTCGCTGAAGCCCGACACGCAGATCTTCAGCGCCGCCGGGCTGTCGCTCGCGACCTTTGTGCCGCACCCAATCCGCTGGCACAATTACGCCGCCGCGACTGAAGCCATTCCGTTTGTGACCTATCTGAAAAATACGCTCCGGCTGTGCGTGTTCACGGTGGTCGGCGCGGTCTTTTCCAGCGCCGTGGTCGCTTATGGCTTCGGACGGCTGGAATTCAAGGGCAAAAACGTCTTGTTCTTGATGATGATCTCGACCATGGCCCTGCCGCAGCAAGTGACGATGGTGCCGGTGTTTGCGCTGTTCCGGGCGCTGCACTGGTACGGTACCTACCTGCCGCTGATTGTGCCGACATTTTTCGGCGTCCCGTTTTATATCTTTCTGCTGACCCAGTTTTACCGCAACCTGCCGGGGGACCTGGCGGAAGCGGCCCGGATTGACGGCGCGAGCGAGTGGCGCATCTTCTGGCAGATCATGCTGCCGCTGTCGAAGCCCGCGCTCGTGACCTGCGCCCTATTTCAATTTTTGGGGACGTGGAACGACTTTTTCGGGCCGCTGCTCTATGTCAGCGACCCGAGCAAGTACACGCTGGCTTACGGCTTGCAGCAGTTTCTCAGTGTCCACGGCTCGGAGTGGGCACAGCTTATGGCCGCGTCCACTATCTTTGTGCTGCCGGTGATCGTTCTGTTCTTTTTCGCCCAGAAGACCTTTATTCAGGGCGTCGCGACGACCGGGGGCAAGAATTAAAATGGCTCAGGTGACACTTCAGAACGTCTTCAAGCGGTACCCCGGCAGCGTCACTGCCGTGGACAACCTCAACCTAGACATCAAAGACTCAGAGTTTATGGTGCTGGTTGGGCCGTCCGGCTGCGGCAAGACCACCACGATGCGGATGGTTGCCGGGCTGGAGGAAATCACCGACGGCACCATTAAGATTGGGCAGAAAATCGTCAACAGCGTCTCGCCCAAAGACCGGGACATCGCGATGGTTTTCCAGAACTACGCGCTTTACCCGCATATGAGCGTTTATGACAATATGGCGTTCGGCCTAAAACTGCGAAACGTTCCCAAAGCCGATATTGACCGGCGCATCAAAGACGCCGCCGGACTGCTCGGCATCACCGACTACCTCTCGCGCAAGCCGAAAGCGCTGTCGGGCGGGCAGCGGCAGCGTGTGGCGCTGGGCCGGGCGATTGTCCGCGAGCCGCAGGTCTTTTTGATGGACGAGCCGCTCTCGAACCTCGATGCCAAGCTGCGGGTGCAGACCCGCGCCGAGCTGATTAAGCTGCACCGGCGGCTGGGCGTCACGACCATCTACGTCACCCACGACCAGGTGGAAGCGATGACGATGGGTGATAGGATGGCCGTGATGAAGGACGGGGTCTTGCAGCAGTGCGACACGCCGATGGCGGTCTACGCCCGCCCGGCCAATGTTTTCGTGGCGGGCTTTATCGGGACACCTTCGATGAACTTCCTGCCGGCGACGCTTCAGAAGTCGGAGGACGGTTTTCTCATAGACTGCGGGACATTCCAAGTGGCTGCGCCGGCAAGCCAAAACGCCGCGCTTGCCGCATACACCGGCAAGCGTGTGATCTTCGGGGTCCGTCCCACCGACATCTTCGGCAAGAATCTGCCTGGCCCGGCGACCGCACACTCGGGCAGCACGGTCCGCACGACGGTGGATGTCTCGGAGCCGATGGGCGACATCGTGACACTGTACTTGACTGCTGGGGTACACTCATTGGTAGCGACGATTGACGCTGAAACATCGGCCCGCGATGGGCAGGCGCTCGATGTCATCTTTGACATGGACAAGACGCACCTGTTCGACGCCGAGACGGAGCAGGCAATTTACTGAACTGCCAGTGACAAGAAAGCAGCCTATTTATGCCCGAGACGCTTGCCGCGCTTGACACACCGGTCAAGGCCGGCACCCTGACGATTGCTGCCGATTACCCAAGCCTCTGTGCGCTGGTCGCGGACCAGATCACAGCGCTGCTGCACCGGAAGCCGAACGCCGTGCTCGGCCTGGCGACCGGCTCGACCCCGGTCGGTGTCTATGACCTGCTGGTGCAGCGTTATCGGCAGGGTCAGCTAGACTTTGCGGGTGTCACCTGCTTCAACCTCGACGAGTATTACCCGATGACCGCGCAGTCCCCGCACTCGTATCATGCGTTTATGCACGAGCACTTGTTTAGGCACGTCAACTGCACCCGGTGGTTTGTCCCTAACGGCGGCCCGCGCTCCGACGCGCAGATTTTGGCCGACTGCTTGGACTATGAAGCGAAGATTACGGACACTGGCGGGATTGACTTGCAGCTCCTCGGGCTGGGGCGCACTGGGCATATCGGCTTTAACGAGCCGCCTAGCGGGCGGGACACGCGGACACGGCGGGTGACACTGGCGGCGGAGACGCGCGAGGACGCTGCGCCGGGCTTCGGCGATCTCTCCAGGGTCCCCTATGAGGCGGTCTCGATGGGAGTCGGGACGATCTTGGAGGCACGGCGGCTGGTGGTGATGGCGAGCGGCACAGGCAAGGCCGCTCCGGCGTGGGCTTGCTGGCACGGGCCGGTCGGCGCAGCGGTGCCGGCTTCCTGGGTGCAGACCCATCCCGACGCCCATCTTTGCCTGGACCGAGCCGCAGCGGCGCTCTTAATGCCGCCTCCCTAATGCCGCAGCGCGACGATGTCCCGGCGCGGGGGCAGCCCGAACATCCGTGCATATTCGCGGCTGAACTGCGATGGACTTTCGTAGCCGACCTGAGACGCGGCGGTCTCGACATTGGCCTCCTCGGCGACCAGAAGCCGCCGGGCTTCAAGCAGGCGAAGCTGCTTCTGGTACTGAAGCGGGGTCAGGGATGTGACGGACTTGAACTGGCGGTGGAAGGCCGATGGGCTGAGGTGCGCCGCTGAGGCCAGCTCCTCGATACGCACCGGCTCCGCGAAACGGTCGCGCAGGGCGTGGATGGCATGGAGGACGGAGCGCGTGTGGCTTTTGCCCGTAGTCATCCGGGCGACTTCGCCGCCCTGCGGTCCCGATAGGAGCCAGTAGCAGACCTCGCGCATGATTGCGGGGTACAGCGCCGGGATCGCCGCCGGCGTTTCGAGCAGCCGGACCATCCGCAGCGCACAGTCTGCCAGCGGGCCGTCGAAGTTTGTCACAGTGACGCCCAGGCCGATACCGCCCGCGCTCGGCAGAATGTCCAGGGTCTCGGCCACTTCCCGCATCAGCCCCAGGTCGAACTCGATAATCACCCCGAGGTACGGCTCGTCCACGCTCGCTTCGGCCACTGCGCCGAATGCCGGCATCTCCACGCTCACCACCAGCGCCTGCCCGGCCCGGTAGTCAATCCGTGTATCCCCAAAAATAGCCCACTTGGCTCCCTGCACGACGATGCAGAGCGCCGGCTTGTGCAGCAGATGGCTTGGCTGTTTTGGGTGATCGGAGCGCAGCAGGATCAGTCCGGGAATCGCCGTCAGATATGGGCTAGGTGTGCTTTGCGCGTCGGTATAACACTGAACGGCGGCGGCAAGTGGGCTGGACATGGTGAGTTTGGTTTCTGTAAGCGAGCAGGAATAGGCAAGAAACAGGTGAGTTTCGGCATTCATTCGTGCAGGTCACGACGGGTACTATTCTGCTGTCAATACCTACCCAGGAGAAAATAATGTCAACCGAATCGTCTATAGCTTCAGAGAAGAAGATTGCAATTGTCACCGGCGGAAGCCGGGGACTCGGACGGAACACCGTGCTCAGCCTTGCAAAGCGCGGCGTCCGCTCGATCTTCACGTACAACTCGAACCAAACAGAAGCCGACAAAGTCGTGGCCGACGCCGACGAAATGGGCGTCAAGGCAGTCGCCTTGCAGCTCAACACGGGAAACGTCAGCACTTTTGATGCGTTTGTGTCGGAAGTGCAGAAGGCGCTGGACGGAATGGGCGCGGACCACTTCGATTATCTCGTCAACAATGCCGGCATCTCGCACCACAACAGCATCGAGAAGACGACCGAAGAAGAGCTGGACCAACTGTACAACGTCAACTTCAAAGGCGTCTTCTTCCTGACCCAGAAGCTGCTGCCGCTCATCAATGACGGCGGGCGGATCGTGAACGTCTCGACCGGCCTGACCCGCATCTGCATCCCGGAGAGCGGCCCGTATGCGTCCCTGAAAGGCGCAATCGAGGTGCTGACCAAATACATGGCCAAAGAGCTTGGGCCGCGCCGGATTGCCGTCAACACCGTCGCGCCGGGCGCGATCCAGACGGACTTCAGCGGCGGCACGGTGCGCGACAATCCAGCCGTGAACAAGATGGTGTCGGAAGCGACCGCGCTGGGCCGCCCCGGCGTACCGGATGACATCGGCCCGATGATCGCCTCCTTGCTGTCTGAAGACAACCGCTGGGTCAACGCCCAGCGCATCGAGGTCTCGGGCGGCCAGTCCATCTAGTCAATAACTTAACCAGCCAAGAGGGGCGCAGTCCATGACCGATCTTAGAAACAAAGTTGCCCTCATCACAGGGGGCGGGCGCGGCATCGGAAAAGCGATTGCCGAGCGCTACGGGGCGCTCGGCGCAAGCGTCGTCGTCAACTATTCATCGGGCGCAGACGCCGCCAAAGAAACCGTCGCTGAAATCGAGGAATCGGGCGGCACGGCGATTGCAGTGCAGGCGGACGTCTCCAAAGTCGCCGACATCGAGCGCCTGTTCACAGCCTCTTTGGAAAAGTTCGGACGCCTCGACATTGTCGTGGCGAATGCGGGCATCGAGCTGGTCGGCCAGCCCATCCTCGACTTCACCGAGGAGGATTTCGACCGGGTGTTCGCGGTCAACGCAAAAGGCGCATTCTTTACGCTTCAAAGCGCGGCCAAACACATTGCCGACAATGGGCGTATCATCTATATCGGGTCCAGCACCACAGCGTTCGCATTTGCTGGGCGCGGACTTTACAGCGGCAGCAAGATCGCGCCGCAGATGCTGGTCGAAGTGCTGGCAAAAGAGATCGGGGCGCGGGGCGTCACCGTCAACTCCCTCTTGCCGTCGGCAACTGAGGGCGCGGGCGTTCACACCGAAGTCAAGCCGGAGACCGTTGACTTCTTCAAGTCGTTCCGCCCGATGCAGCGGATGGGCACGACCGAGGATGCAGCCAACGCCGCCGAGTATCTCGCGAGCGGCTTGTCGAGCTTTGTCAGCGGCCAGCACCTGCTTCTGAGCGGCGGCGCTCCCGCCTGACAGCGCAAAAAGCCCCCGGTCAAATTGACCGGGGGCTTTTTCATGCGGTGCATGCGCTTAGTAGTTGTTCAGGATCTGCGTTTGCAGGGTCAGCGTTCGGCTCGTCTTGATCGTCACTTCCGAGCCGCTTTTCAGGTCAATATCGCTCGCGCCATGCTTCTGGGCAGCGTTTGCCGCATAGCCGCCGAGGCCGCCGAGCGCCGCGCCGCCGAGGGCGTCGCCGAGCTTGCGCTTTCGGACATAGCCGAGCAGTGCGCCTGCGCCTGCACCAATGGTCGCGTAATTAGACTTGTCGCCACTGGCTTTCTTGCCGGAAAACTGGGCAGTGGCAAAATTATACGACGAGCCGCCAGTGCCGAACCGGACATAGAGGACGCCGGCGTTCTTTGGGGTGGCGGGCGTCACCGAGGTGATGACGCCGTTTAGGACGGTGCCGCTTGGAAGACCGCTTTTGTCGTCATCGGCTACCTGCACTTTGACATGGTCGCCGGTCTGGGCGCTGTTAGAGCTGATGTCGCGGAGCAGCTTGACTTTGACATCAGTGCCGGCGGCGATTTGCCGCTTCGGCATTTGGATACTGGTCTGCGCGAAGGCCGGGGCGATACTTGCGAGCGGCGCAGCCAGCAGCAGGCCGCCGAGGGCCGCGCTGGTCAGTGTTCGTCCGAGTGTGGTTTTCATTATGGTGTTTCCTTGATCCTACGCTGCCGCAGGGGTGTTATATCGGTGCTTTTGAAGCTGCGTTATCTTCTTCGTATCCGCTGAAGGCGGAAACTAAACCCTTCGGCCAGTTCCAGGCGGCGTACTTTAAAGACGCAGACTGCCCGCGCTTTGTTCCCATCTGCCTGGAACCGCCGCGCCGTTCCACTGGTTATAGCGTCACATTCCCTACTCAGGAGCTCACTTATGCAGACTTTGTACACCGCCGTTGCCACCGCCACTGGGGGCCGGACCGGCCATGCTGAAACCGACGACAGCGTCCTGGCCGTAGACCTTGCGGTCCCGAAAGCGATGGGCGGAACCGGCGCGGTCGGCACCAACCCGGAGCAGATGTTCGCCGCCGGCTACGCCGCCTGCTTCGGCAGTGCGCTGGATTACATCGCCAAGCAGCGCAAAATTGACACCGGCGAGGTAAGTGTCACCGCGCACATCGGGATCGGTCCAAACGATCACGGCAGCTTTTCGCTGTCGGCGGCACTGGCCGTCGAGATCCCCAATCTGAGGCAGGCCGACGCCGAGGCGCTGGTCGCCGATGCCCATCAGGTCTGCCCCTACTCGAACGCCATCAAAGGTAATGTTGACGTGGCGCTGACCACGCGCGGCGGGCGCTAATCTACTGCGGATTTACAAAAGCTAAAAGCCGCAGGCGACACTGTCGCCTGCGGCTTTTCTGGGTGCTTACTTCTTTTCGGTGCCTACTTCTTCAGCATATGATGCGCTGCGCCGCCTGCCGCCAAGCCGGACAGGACCGGATGCCGCTCGGCGAGGTTCGGCTTCTGGCCGTGCGCGGCGCGTCCTGCCGCACCCTTTTTCGCCATGTGGTGGGCGGCAAGGCCCGCCGCCGCGCCGGCCAGGGCCGGATGCTTGTGCAGAATGCCCGCCGAGACCGGTGCCAGCGCCGAGGTCAAAAGCGCAGCAGCGACCGGCAGAACGAGTGTCAATTTTGTGTTTTTCATGGGATTTCCTTTGGGAGCCAGTCGTTCGACTGGCGCTTTCTAGGAGCGAATGCGGGCGTGGAAAAGTTCCGGTGTCCACAAAAAACTCCTGCCCCCCCACTTGCAAATCTTGCGCGGGCACGGTATAATGCTTCGTAGACAAAGACGCGGGCAGTTGGCTCAGTGGTAGAGCACTTCCTTCACACGGAAGGGGTCAGGGGTTCGAATCCCTTACTGCCCATTCTTCTTCGATGTCCCAGAGCGAGATTCAACCGCCGAACAAAGTGATACCCCCTCCTTGAAACCATTTTGTCTTGAAACTATTTTGTGACAATACGCCATTTTATTCCCAGCATTCCATCAACAAAGAATTCCGATGCTTTTCAGGAGACCATAGATGACACCGTCGCAGAAGACCTGCCCGTCGTGCAAGCAGCCCACACGGATCTATGCCACCGCCTGCGAAAATTGCGGCCATGCGTTCCGTACCCAGTTCACGCCGCCGACGGATCAGACGCAGCTTCTCCCACCTCTGCCGGAAACACACTTCATGCCGCCTCTGGCGCGGCGCAAGAGAAAAACGGTCTCCAGGGCAGTCCTGGCCGCCGTCGGCGTTTTTGTAGCTGCCGCACTGCTGACCGCCTTCTCGTTCGCACGCCACGGCGTCAAGCCGGGGAGCCGTGGCGCGACCGAAAGCGCGGTCAGCGGCAGTGACACCCGAAATACGCCGGGTCATCTGGTCCGCGTTGGGGAAGCGGAAACGCTAACGCCGAGGTGCAGCCAGCAGCATGTGCTGGAAACATTGGGTGCGCCGCTGCAAAATGTCAACAGCATTTGGAGCTACCCCGCTGACGATGGGGCGGTGGTCGGCGTCAAGTTTGCGGGCGAGGAAAACGCGAAATACGTCCAGGGAATTGTCGTTCTGGATAACAGTGGAAACCTAATCTGGGAAAAGACGCCTCACCTCTGGAAGTCCATGCCGCCGATCAAGGCATCAGGCCGGAAACACGCTTTGCCGCTCAGAACGCTGTCAAGGTATTTGGATTACATCACCAACTAGGCAGTATCGTGCCGAACATAAGACGCCTCAAAGCGAAGCCTGACCGCTCTGCTTCGCGGCGTCTTTTTTACTTCAGTGGTCTTGTCGCGGCGCAGGCGGCTAAACGCTCCCATCATCAGGCGCGGGCGGCGTCAGACTGAGGATGCCGACCATAAAACAAATCCCGAAAGCAGGTGCCGATGAGACTGAGACGTGGGCGCAGCGATGCCGCCCCTTCTGTTCCTGACCCGATCAACCAAAATATTGACGCTGTGGTGGCGCTCCATGCGTTCGCCGAGCAGCAGGTGGACACGCATCAGCGGACGGTCGAGTCGCTCACGGCCTGGCTCGGGCGTCCGCAGTTCTTTTACGGCATTCTAGTCGGGGTGGCACTGTGGATGGGTCTGAACTCCGCCGCGCCGCTGCTGCACCTGCCGACCCGCGACGACCCGCCGTTCTTCTGGATGCAGGGGGCCATCGGCCTCGGGGCGCTTTTGATGACTTCGGTAATTCTCATTACGCAGAACCGGCAGGGAAAGCTGGCCGAACGGCGCGAGCAGTTGGAGCTTCAGATGAGCCTGCTAACCGAGCAGCGGACAGCGAAGATTATTGACCTCCTGGAAGAGCTGCGCCGCGACTTGCCAAGTGTTCATAACCGCGTAGATTTGGAAGCGGAGGCGCTGACCCGGACGGTGGACCCGCATGAGGTTCTGGCGACCTTCGAGAGCCGCCTGGAAGAGACTTTGGAAGCGCCGGGCGCTTCGGAGGAAGCGTCGCGCCTGGTCACGGAAGAAATTGACGCAGCGGCGGCAGAAGCGTCGGACGAGATTGCGCGGGTCAAGTCGGGCGCGGCTTAGAGCTTGTCTTCCAGCAGACCGGGGAACTGGGAACTCACGCGTAGGATCAGCTCGCCGAACAGCGTGTTCGCCCAGGCAAACCAGGGGCGCGAGTAGTCTGCGGCATCGTCCTTCCAGAACGATTCGTGCATGAAGCCGGTGCCGGCATCGGTGTCGCGCAGAGTTTGGAGGCAGGCGCGAACCTCGGTGTCTGAGCTGCTTGTCAGCCCCTGCATCATCAGGGACATCGGCCAGATCGTGCCCAGGCCGGTGTGCGGGCTGCCGACTCCGCTTCCTGCCGCTCCCGACGCATAGTACGGATTGGCGGGGCTGAGAACAAACGCGCGGGTGTTGACATAGACCGGGTCATCGGCCCGGCAGTAGCCTAAGTAGGGCAAAGACAGCAGGCTTGGGACGTTGCCATCATCCATGAGGTAGTGCGAGCCGAAGCCATCCACTTCGTAGGCGAAGATCTCGCCGAACTGCGGGTGCGTCACAACTGCGTGGGCGCGGATTGCCGCATCAATCTCGGCTGCCAGCGCCGAGGCCCCGGCGGCATCTTCGGGGTGACCGAGAGCGGTCCAGAGCGCGGCAAGTCTCTTCAGGCAAGCGACCGCCATCGCGTTCGCGGGCACCAGAAACGGCAGCAGGGCGGCGTCGTCGGACGGACGGAAGGGAGATTTGCTCAGGCCGCAGCGGGCGGCGGGCTGCCCGTAGCCGTTCCCGGCCAGTGTCTCGGTCGGGCGCGGGGACATCCGCTGGAAGCGGTAGACCTGCGGCTCATCCGACCCCGCCTGCTCGGATTTGATAGTCGCGATAATGAGGCGCATGGCGTCGTGCCAGCGGGCATCGAAGCACGACGTGTCCCGGCTGACTTCGTAATACCCCGAGGCCAGCCGGAGCACCGCGCAGAGGCTGTCCAGCTCATACTTGCGCTCATGCAGGTCGTCGGTCATGGCCGTGTGGTCGGAAACCCACTCGCTTTGATGCGGGGTCCGGTTGAAGGCATTGGCATAAGGGTCGGCCAGCACGCAGGCGACTTGGCGGACGATGACGCCTTGAATCAGCGTATTCAGCGCCGGGTCTTGGGTCACATACGGCAGGTACGGCCAGACCTGATTGGTCGAGTCCCGCAGCCACATCGCGTCAATATCGCCGGTGATGACAAACGTATCGGGCCGCCCCGCGCTGTCGGTTCCGACGGTCACGGTCGTGTCGAGCGTGTTGGGAAAACAGTTGCCGAAGAGCGCCGCAAGCTTCGGGTCTGCGATCTTCGCGCTGACTTCTTCCACGATATCCTCGATCACGGGGCTGGAAAAGCAGCGTTTTCCAAGTTCAGGCCGACGGTTCATACTTCGCTCGCTTTCTGTAATATCACTTTCTGTAACGCAAAATCTACTTCAAATGTCCGCCGCCAGGGCAAACGCACACTGCCCGGCGCAACCTGCAAACCGGCACCGACGCCGTGCCCTTGCAGCGTTTCCAGATGCGCGGCTAATCGCGCCTCGATAAACGCGCAAAGCTGCGCCTGCTCTTCGGAACTGTCCGGGCTTGGCTCGGGGCGGCCCCAAAGCCGTTCGGCTTCCTGCCGCGCCTCCCGGCGCACAGCGGCCTGATAGGCCCAGTCTTCCAAAAACCGATGCGCCAGAAACCGTTTTTGTGCCAGTATCCGCGCCGGGTCATCGCCAATGAGCGACGCACAGAATGCCTGCGCGACCACGACGCCGAGCGTGTTCCCCGCGGTGTTCCACGCCCCATAAGCCGCCAGCAAGCCCAAACGGAGGGCGGCTTGGGAAAACAGAAGCCCCACCAGCAATGGGTCCGCGCCGTTTGGATACGCGACATCGGCCAGCGCGACGGGCACACCCAGCGCCGACGCTTCGGCCAGCGCGGCGACAAACGCCGCATAGCCTGCCGTGCGCGTCGTCTGGTCTTCGTCCAGAAATGCCGGCTGCCAGGCGTTGCGGCCCGGTACCGGGGTTGCGACGCCCAGCACCAAATCGCAGTCCAAGACGCTTTCGGCGAGAGTGCCGCCGCAGGCCCGAATCTGGCCTTCGACCGTTTCGCGCACGGGCCGATCTTCGTAGGGTGCAATCAACTCTTCGCCGCCGGGATGGCTGTAGACGACCCACACGCGCGGCGTCTGCTGATTGCGCTCCATCAGCAGCTCTGCCAGCAGGGCCGAGCCGACTTCATCCGCGCCGGGGTGCATCTGCACCCGCTCCGAGAGGGCCGGGCCGACGAGACCGGGCCAGCCCGCAAGCCACGCCCGCTCCCGCGACGGCAGCCCGAGGGGGCTGGTATCGTCGGAGGTGAGCCGCAGCGACTCGATTTGCCCCCGCGCCGCCATATCCAGGAGTCCGAGGTTGACCGTGTGGTTCCGCAGTCGCCGCGTCAGCCAGTCGGCTTTAAGACCTTCGGGCAGCAGTTGTTCCAGCGCGGACAGCTCGCTCAAGTCTGCCAATTCCCCGCGCTCGGCCTGATGGGCCAATCGGGCATAGCGGTAAAATGTGGTCCCCCACTCTGCCCAGTACGCGGGTTCCTCCACGGCATCGTCGGCGTTGGACACGCGGGTCACCAGCGAGAACGCATGAACCGGGCAGCGCGTATTGATCTCCGCCAGCAGCCGCAGACGCGCCAGCGCGTCCGCCGCGCTGTCATCCGAGATGCGCGATGCGATGAGATTGCCGAAGCCCAGATACTCGCAGGACACGATTGCCGCGTCCGCCCGTCCCGCCGCCTCCCGCAGCCAGTCCGCCACTGCCGAGACATCGGCAGGCGTCCGCTGCAAGCCGCGTATTTCGGTCGGCGGCAGCAGGACCTCCGCGCCGCCGATCGCCCCGAGCATGTGCGGATAGCGCGTGTTGACGGGCCGCTCGTCTAAGGGCAGCAGAGCAATGATGAGAAGTTTATTGGTCATCGGATACGCATCAAGTTAAGCGCCGAAGTCCGGGCATTGGAAATGCCCGTCTCGGAGGCGCGGACGCCAGCCGTCCAGGGGACGGAGGAGCAGGAAAAGCAATCGGGTCGGTCTTCCGTCCGCAGGACGGCTGGCGTCCGCGCCTCCAAGACGGGTACCTCGGTGCCCGGACTTCATACAATTCGCTCATACAAAACACCGGGTTTCCCCGGCATCGCCAGCGACGCCGCACCAACAAGCGAGGCGTCCGGGCCGAGTGCGGCGGGCACGACCGGGCACTGAGCTGGGCCGGGCAGCGCAAACCGGGCCAGAATGCACCGAGCGGGGGCAAGCAGACTGTCGCCGAGCGCAGCCAGCCCGCCGCCGACAACGATCAGGTCCGGGTCTAAGATATTGGCGAGGCTGATCAGGCCGTAGCCGAGAGACTCGCCGGTGCGGGTGACGGCGCGGGCGGCAGGGCCGTTCGGGTCAAGCACGGCAAGTGCCGCGACTTCCTCCCCAGTGATGCCGCCCGCGAAGCCGCTCATCTCGCGGTAGGTCTGCACCAGGCCCGGACCGCTCGCGTACTCTTCCAAAGTCCGGCGCGGCGCGGCCTCATCGGCAATCAGCCAGAGATGCCCGAACTCCGCGCCGGTCCAGTGCGCCCCGTGGTGCAGACGTCCATTCAGCAGCAGCGCCCCGCCGACTCCCGTGCCGAGCGCGAGGTACACGACAGCCTTCAGGCTGCGTCCAGCCCCGAAGCGGCTTTCAGCAGCCGCCAGGGCGTTGACATCGTTGTCTACGGCGCAGGGCACGGCGAACGCCGACTCGAACGCGGCTTTGACAGCCGTGCCGGCCCAGCCGGGCAGCAGATTGGTGGCTGAAACGATGACGCCCGTGTCGGCGTTGACCTGTCCGCCGGTGCCGATACCGATGGCGGCAACCGGCGCGTCGTGGAACTCAGCAGCAAGGCTCAGGGCAGCCTCTAAAATCGCCGTGCCGCCGGTCAATGGGGTCGGGCGGCGCGATCGCCGCAGGACTTCGCCGGCCTCTGTGACCAGGCCGGCGGCGATCTTGGTGCCGCCGATGTCTACTCCTAAAAAGAGGGTCATAGCGCGTGAATGGCCCGGAGAAAGCGCTCGGTAATCTGCTGAGGCCGCGTGATTGCGCCGCCGACCACGACCGCCCAGGCTCCGGCATCCAGCGCGGCGCGGGCTTGCTCAGGGGTCGCGATCCGGCCTTCGGCGAACAGGGGAACGGGGAGAATGGGAGCAAGACGCCGGACTAGCTCTAAATCGGGAGCATCCGATTGCGGGCTGTACGGCGTGTACCCGGACATCGTCGTAGACACGAAATCCGCCCCGGCGTCTTGCGCTGCTAACGCTTCATCGTAGGTGGAAATGTCGGCCAGAACGGCTTTGCCCGTCGCTTCTTTGATGCGCCGGATAAATGACGTCAAACTGCCCTCGGGGTGCGGGCGGGCGGTAGCGTCAATGGCGACGACATCGGCCCCGGCCTCGCCGACCGCAATAGCATCAGCGAGTGTGGGCGTGATATAGATGTCGGAGCCAGGCACGTCCACTTTAGATAAACCGACAATCGGAAGCGTTGTCACGGCGCGAATAGCGGCGATGTCGGCAGGGCTGTTGGCCCGGATGCCGACTGCCCCGCCCGCCGCGGCGGCGACCGCCAAACGGGCCATGATGTCCGCCCCAAACAGCGGCTCGCCGGGTTGGGCCTGGCAGGAGACGACCAGGCCGCCGCGCAGCCCGGCAGTGATTTCAGCAACAGTCTTAGCGGCGATCATAGGGCGAGTTTACCGGGGAGGCACGGGGTTTGTCAAGCGGATTTTCCGGCAAACGCTTTTGCCATCAAAAACGCCGCCCCGGCAGCGAGTCCCCCGATGAGGACCGTTTGCCCGGCGCTTTTGAATGCAGAGGACCCCGTCGCGCGGCCCTTGCCGTAGCCGAACACGGCCAGCGCTATTAATGTCACGAACACGGACCACAGGAGCGCTTTGCTTGTCTCAGGAAAGAAGAAGTAGGGACTGAGCGGGATCAGCCCGCCGACAATATAGGCCCCGGCGATGGTCAGCGCACTTGTCAGGGCACGCTTTGGGTCCGGCTGCTCCATACCCAGCTCGAAGCGCATCATGAAATCAATATACGCCTCCGGCTTTTTTTGCAGCGCGGCGACAATAGGGGCGCTTTCTTCGGCGGTCAGGCCGTAGGCCGCAAAAACGTCCGCGACTTCCTTCGCTTCTACGTCGGGCACGGTTTGGACTTCGCGCTGTTCCCGCTGCCGCTCGCTGGCGTAATGCTCGGCATCCCCGCGAGCGGCCAAATAGCCGCCGAGGCCCATCGCAATCGAGCCGGCAGCCACTTCCGAGAGGCCCGCAGTCACGATTACATGCGACGACGAAACAACGCCGGTCAGGCCCGCCGCCAGGGCAAAGGGGACCGTCAGGCCATCGGACATGCCGATGACGATGTCGCGGACAATTTCCGTGGACGTGAAATGCTTTTCGGTATGAGGTGTCTGCGGCATAGGTGCTTTCTTTTTGACTTTTAAGCTTCCGGCAGGTCTGCGCCGGGACGGATGTCTGCCCCGCCCGCCGAGACGCTTTCCAGAATCTTTGCTTTCTCGCCTTCGGGCACCGCGCTTTTGGCGATGTCGCTCAGCGAGAGCATCCCGATGAGCCGCCCGTTCTCGACGACCGGCAGGCGGCGAATCTGGCGCGTGTTCATTAGGTGCAGGGCCAGCTCAATCGGCAGGTCTTTGGCGACGGTGTCCGGCTGGACCGACATGCACTCTTTGATTGGGGTATCCGGGCCGTGGCCCGACGCGACCGCCTGGACGACGATGTCCCGGTCGGTGACGACCCCGACCAGGGCGTCCATGCCGTCGAGGATCGGAATAATGCCGTAGTCATGGTCGCGCATCAGCTTTGCGGCCTTCTGGATCGTGTCCTGCGGCCCAAGCGCTTCGGGATATGCGGTCATTACGTCTTGAACAATCATGGCAAAAGCCTCCGGGCACTTTGTACCCACGCACTCCAACTTTCACCCACGCGCCCGCCGGGTTAAGCATGGGCATGAGGTATACTACTGCTATCTATGGAGCGGGTGCTGGCACAATTTGAGGACGTGGTTTCAGTATCCACTGGGACAGCCGGCGTGGCGGCGTGGACCGCGCGGGAAGCGGGCGGCGGGCGGCGGGTGCTGGTGAAGCGTCTGGCCGGGGACGCGGCGAAAACGCGGGCGACGCAGGCGCTGGCCCTGACCCACCCGCGCATCGTGCCGACCCGGCGCTGGCTGCGCGACGGCGACGGATTCTATGTCGTGCGGGACTGGGTGCCGGGCGGCAGCCTGCGGACGGCTTTGTCTGATGTCTCGCTGCGGGCCTTCGACCGCCTTCATGCCCGGCTGCTGCCGCTGCTGGACGCCCTCGACTACGCCCATGCTGCCGGGCTGACCCACGGCGCGGTCTCGCCGGAAAATGTGCTGGTGGGGGACGCCCACCCCGAATATGCTCTGCTGTCTGATTTCGCCGCCCCGCGTCCGCCCGAAGCGCTGGTGCCGCGCCGGGACTTTGCCGGCTTGTGCCGCCTGTACCGAGACTTCCTGCCGGTCCGGCCCGCCGACGACGAAGCGGGCACGGCGGCGCGGATGCGCCTGCTCCGCAATTTGGCCGAGACCGAGGAGACGACGCAGTCCGCCGATGAGTTGCGGTACAAATTGGACGCCATCGCCCGGATGGCCGGGCTGCTCGGCTTTAATGCCGCCGAGATGGAGACCGATGCGGCGACGCGCACCCGGCGGGGGTCGAGGTTAGTCTGCGCGGTCTCGCCGCCGACGGCGATTGTGACTCCGGGCGGCGGCACAAGCGTGACGCTTTCTTTAGACAACGAGGGCGACTGCCCGCTGCATCTCGAATCGGTGACCTCTGATGCCATCTGGCTCAATTTGCCCAATGGCTTCACGCCGGTCAACCTCGAACCCGGCACTGGCGGCGACCTGCTCTGGACCCTGAGCGCGGCCCGGCTGACTCCGGGCGCGTACAGCGCCGCTTTGACGGTTCGGTCAAGCGACGGCTCGACGGCTCTGCGCCCGGCTTCGGGAAGCGACTGGGCGACGCAGACAGTCGCGCTGCCGGTGCTGGTGCAGGCGGCAGGGGCCGCCGAGCCGGAGACCGCAGAAAACGCCGAGGTGCCGCTGGCCGAGCGTCTGCCTCACCCCGAAGCGCCGCATAGCGGCGAGCTGCCGGGCATTGCCTGTGTGCAGGAGCCAGACCCTGGCCGGGTCCGGGTCGGGCAGACCGGCGTGGTCCATGTTGGGGTGCAGAATATCGGCCCGGTCCGCCTGCGTGTAGAGCGCATTCACACGCGCCCGAAGTGGCTGACCTATCCCGGCGACCTGCGGGCGATCTGGATTGAGCCGGGCGAGACCCGTTTTCTGGGCTTTGCGCTCGACGCCAAAAGCCTGGCCGGCGGCGATTATGTCGGCAAAGTGACATTCACGACCAGCGTTGCCGCGGACACGCAGGCCGGCCCGAAGCCGGTCTTTCGGGACATGGGCTGCGACGTGCGCGTGCGGGTCGTGCGCGGCCCGGAGGATGCCCTGCCGGGCGGCCTCGGCAAGTCAGGCTGCGTTCCGGTCTTCCTCGCAGTCTTCGGCTTCGCGTATCTTCTCACGAGGGTTCTATGAAAGTATTTCTCGCCGCCCTGTTTTTCGCGCTCTGTCTGACGGCCCCGGCTTGGTCTCAGTCCGGCCCGTCGCCCGAGGCGATTGCGGCGCAGATCAAGCCGCTGAAGCACAAGACCGTCGTGTTTGTCTTCGATGTCACCGAAAGCACCAAGCACGGCGGCGTATTCGCGGAAGAGCGGGCGGCGTCGGCCACGCTGCTTCGTGCGGGCTGCTCTCCCGGCGACCGGGTCATACTGCTTCCGTTCGGCACCGGCTACAAGACCGTCTTCGACACGACCCTGGCCCGCCCCACCGATGCCGCAGCGCTGATTGACCAATTGCCGACCGCGCCCGCGCCGGGCCACGGCACCGATATCCGCTGGCCGCACCACGAAGCGCTGAAGCTGATTGCGCGGGAGCGTCTGTGCCCGGCAGTCATCGTGCTGCTGACCGATTCGTTCAACGACCGGCCTGACTTGTCCGACCCGAACTATCCGAAGTACCGAGACTACTACACGCTGAAGGGCCTGACCGTCTACCCCGATAGCGCCGAGAACCGCGACTACGAGCGCCTGCTGGCGAAGCTGAGTCGTTCGGGCTGCCTGCATCAGTACGGGGTCGGGGTCGGGATCGCCGCCGATGGTCGCCCCATCGAGCGCCTCCCGGTCGGCCCCGGTCAGGGCGATGCCGACGGCGGCGGAACAACCACCGAAACGCAGACCGTGCAAACCAATTCCGGCCCCGCCGGGCGCGGTTCCCAGACGCCCTGGCTCCTCGGCGGCCTGCTCGCCCTGCTGCTTTTCGGCTTCTTGCTCTGGCTGCTCCTGGCCCGCCGCGCCGTGCCCGTGCGACTGCGCCTGGGCGCGAAAGACCTGCCGCGCGATTACCGCTTGATCCCCGGCGCGTCGCTGGCTCTCGGCGGGTCGCCGGGCCTGGCCTCGGGCACTTCGGATATTTTCCCATTGGCGGGGGTCTCCGCCCCCGCCGCATTTGTGAAAGCCGAGCGCGGCGGGTTGGCGCTCGTGCCCACGCCAAGTGCCGAGGGCGGCGTCGTCGCCCCCACCCTGTTCCACAATGGCCTGAAGCTGCAAGCGCCCGCGCCGCTGCGAATTGGCGACGACCTCCGGGTCTCGGTTCCGGCGACGGCGACCGACCCGGAGCGCGAGCACCGCGTTTCGGTTCTGGACCCACGCGGGCCGGTGTTTTAGGAGACCGAAGAACCCCTCCCGCTATGCCTCCGACATTACTTCGTATCTGTCCCTCGCTCCCTCCCCGAAGCGGAGAGGGTGAAGAGTTCCAGAGCGTGAGTTCCAGACAGCAGCGGGCATGTTCCTGACTTGCTCTTCTCCGACCTCTTCCCCTCTCCGCTTCGGGGAGGGAGCGAGGGACAGATACGAAGTAATGTCGGAGGCATAGCGGGAGGGGTTCCTAATTACGACTCGCGAACCGTTGCAACCTTTTTTTCCGTTATGTGTCACAATCAGTGAGGAGAAACCGTAGAAGTTCCTAAAGAACTTCCCTCTCCATCCCGTTCCCGCCGAGGAGGCCGCGTGTTCCAAAGATTTTCGACAATTCGCACTGCATTTACTGTCACTCTGCTGCTGATGCTTTGCCTCAGCGCTTTCGCTGCGCCGCCGACTTTGACCCCGTCCACCGAGCTTCCGACTTCGGTGGTGCCGGGCCATTCTTATGTGTTCCACTTGAACTATAAGCAGTCCGAGGGCGACCAGCCGCAAGCCGCGCAGATGATTGTGGACACGCCCGGCGGGGCGGACAAAATCAAGGCGCTGACCCCCGCCGGGGACCCAGTGGCCGGGGAAGACTTGTCTTGGAGCTTCAGCCCGCAGCAGAGCGGAGCGTACCAGTACCACTTCGAGGTCACGTCAGCGACCGGCGGGGTCGCCCGCTACCCGGCGGGCAGCGGCGAGCTGTCGTTCGAGTCGCCGAACCCCGTCGTCAAGTACATCGTGCTGGCCGTCGGCCTGGTCATCGCCCTGTTCTTTCTGCCGTTCCTCGTGTATATGATCGCCCGCGCCGCCAACAAGCAGAGCGACCCAAGCGCCGCCGCCCGCGTCGCGCTTTTGATTGGCATTCTGGCCTTCTGCGGCCTGGCCTGGTACCTGTTTTTGTACAACGCGCAGGACTTCCCGACCAAGATGCTCGGCGGCGTCATAGAACTCATCGCTGTCGGTGCTTTCTTGGTGGTCATCTTAAGCCGCCGCAAGACGGCATAGAAGGAGCCGGTATGACTGTCACTTTAGAATTGAAACCGCCCGTTGAAGCCGCCGCGAAAGCCGAGGCACAGGCGCGGGGCATCGCGGTCGAGAACTACCTGCAAATCATTTTAGAACAAGCCCTGCCGCGCTCGGCGGCGCAGGACCCGGAAGCTGTTCGGCAGCAGCGCATGGCGATCTTAAGTCGCCTCAACGGAAAATACGCAGGCTTACCCGGCGGGAGCGAAGAATTTGCCGCATCTAAAGAAGAAGAAAAAGCTCGTGAAGAGCGCTTCTGGCGTGACAAGCCATGATCATTTACATTATAGATGCCTGCGCCGTAATCGCATTGTTGACAGGGGAAGCGGGAAATACACTTGTGGCTCAACTGCTGGCAGACCCGAACAACCTCTGCTATATCCATGCTGTCAATCTTTGCGAAGTCTACTACGACGCCGTCCGCCGAACAGATGTCGCCACGGCGCGGCAGGACATCGCGGCCCTGCTGACAAGTGGCCTTGTGCTGCGGACCGACTTGGACACAGCATTTTGGCAGAACGTCGGCGAACTCAAAGTCAATCCCGGCAAATTGTCTTTGGCAGATTGTTTCGCGCTGGCATTGGCACAGCAAGAAAACGGGATTTTGGTAACATCGGATCACCATGAGTTTGACCCGGTTGTGCCGCTCAACTTGTGCTCGATTCTGTTTGTCCGATAGGTTTCACGAATATGAACGTTTTTCCAGAGGATTTAGGAATCGGCGCTTATCAGCAAATCCTGTCACGCCGCGCAAGACGTTATGGTTTGTGGCAAACGGTTCAGCCAGAAACACATCAAGAACTTGATTATTTGGCCTCTATTTGGATTGGCGGATCGAATATAAGCAAAGAGATCGCGAGATATGCTGGGCCAGCTCTTAACCTATGTCTACTGTGGCAACAAATAATTGTCATCCTGACAATTTTGATATTTATTTTGATTTGTTCAGATGCAGGTTATATGTGGTTTCAATCGAGACCATTTGCAGCAGAGATTATCGCCTTTTCTGGTGCTATCGTTTTTGTTGTCGGGCTGCTTTACGGAAACCTAATAGTACCTCGCCAAGTTTTCAGCCGCTTGCATGATAAACTATCAGGCAGAGAAATCATTAATCTTCAAAAAGATGCAAACGATGAGTTGAAACAGACGCTGTTTGGTCTCGCCGATGCGGTAGTAAAGATACCTCAGCAGAGCAACGAGGATTTATTACGAAATATTCGCAAGTCATTGTACGCTTTGGGCAATGCTATAGATGACGTTCAACCGGAAGAACACGAACACCCTACAGCGGACCCTTCAAGCGATACTATAACGCTCAGAAAACAGGCAGACAAGCTTTTGTTGGGAGCCGCAGCCGAAACTGACGCCGTTATTGCCGCAAGCATCAAACGTCGTTCGGCATCACTTATACATCAAGCAAACACGATTGATCAAATCACAATTTTCAGGCGACGCAACAAGGCACTACGAGGCGAAATATCCCAGCAAATGGACAGCTTAGGCACACGGCTTACAGCTTCTTATCTTATGCGTGGTAATGCCTCTCAGGGGTTAGCAGATGTATTCGATCAGATTACTCACTTAGCCACCGAGGCCAGTCATGTTGCGGCAGCTCAGGACGAGTTAGTTTCTGCACTGAATGATCATCTTTGACTTCAAAGAGTTTTCCAAAAGGACTGTTAATTTACGATGGCAGATAGCACACAAACAACAGCAAATGGGACAGTGACGAACGGCACGGCGGCTTCGACTTCGGGGCCGCAGGGGGACGAGGGGCGGCTGCGGGGGGTCTCGCGGTCGCTGATTGTCGGGGTCGGCGGGACCGGGCATGGGATCATGCTCGATATTCGCAAGCGGCTTGTGGACAAGTACGGCAGCCTGGATAAGCTGCCGATTGTGTCGTTTCTCTTGCTCGACACCGATCAGGCGATCTTCGGCAAGAACCCGGACTATGACGACGAAGTCAATCTCGACAACGCCGACAAGATTCATACGTCGGTGCATGGCGTGGACTCGCTGCGAAAGAACCTGCGCGAGCATCCGCATCTGCGAAACTGGCTGGACCCGCGTGTCCTGACCGGTGATATTGACCAGGGCGCGGGGGCCGTTAGAGCAAGGGGGCGGCTGGCCTATTTCTGGAACTACAACCAGATCGCCCGGCGGCTCGAAGAGCAGATGCTGCAAATCACCAAAGACTCGTCGAAAGAGACCGCCATTCGGAACGGGCTGCAAGTCGGCGAAGGCATCACGGTCTATGTGGTCGGGTCCCTGCTCGGCGGCACCGGGTCGGGCATGTTCTTAGATTTGGCTTACACGGTCAAAAACAAGTTCAAGAACCAGCGGATGCTTGAAACCGTCGGTATGTTCTCGATCCCACCGAACTCGGAAGCCGTCGCGGTTGATAACCGGCCCAACGCTTACGCGGCGCTGCTGGAGCTGAACCATTACACGGACCCGACCACGACGTTTACCGCCCAATATCAGGCCGATATTCCGCCGATGGAGGAGGCCGACCCGCCATTTCGGTATACATATTTGGCCGATACGTCGTCGCCGGCGGCCCAGCTTGACTCGGTCAAGGATTTGGTGGAGATGATCGGACATTCGATTTTCTTAGACCTCACCTCGGAGTTCCAGCGGCAGAAGAAGTCCAACCGCAACAACTTCGACCAGTTTTTGATTACGTCGGACGGCCTCGGCTGCCCGCAGAACTATCTTGGCTTCGGGCTAGCCGCCATTCAATTTCCGAAGGACAAAGTGATGGCGGCGTGCGCGAACCGTTTGGCTGGGGATATTGTCCGGCGCTGGACCACGCCGCTGGAGCGGACGGTCAATGTCGGGGCGTTTACCGACCAAGAATTAGGCCGGCTCGGCATGACCCCCGAGGCCGTTCAGCGGCAGGTGCTTCTCGGCAACTCCGAGACCGGGGAGACCCTGCGCGACTCGGCCCTCGCCTACTGGCAAGCTGTAGACCGGCAGTATGCGTCGGCATATCCGGGCCATGGCAGCGTCGTGCAGTACCTGACCACCCGGCAGAAGGAGTCGGAAGCCAAAGTCGCGGATACCGATCCAAACCCGGATTTACTCGCTAAGCGCCGAACGAACCTCGGTGAGTCGGTCTATCAAATCCAGCAGAATTTGGGCGCGACAATCCGGGCGAAAGACAAAGCGCTGCGCGAGTGGGTCTCGGCGCGGGTGAACGACCCGAACCACCGGCATACGGTCGCGGCGGCAGCTTTGGACACGATGCTGGACCGATTTCGGACGTATCAAACGCAGATTGAAAAGCAGCAGGACGACCTGAAAGGCAGCGCGTTTCTGATCGCCAAGCAGCGCGACGACGCCCTCACGGCGGTCAACCGCCTGTCGGGGGACTTTGTGCTCGGCCTCATCGCCGGGGCGAAGCGAAAAGAAATTGATGAGCAGAAGGACCTGTACCTCGCTGCCGCCCGGCGCTTCGACGCCGAGGCGTTAGACTTCAAAGCCGCCGGCGCGGCGTCGGCGTTTTATGCCCGGATGATCGAGACCGTCGGCGCACTGCGGGCCGAGATGGACCGCTATATCGAGCGCATGGAGGCCCTGCGAACGAAGTTCGAGCGTGCCGAGCGCCATGCAGTTCAAGAACCCGTAGATGTCAACGGCGAAGTGCTGTTCAACCCCGGACGACGCGAGACCGACCCGAACACCGGCATTGACCGTTATGTCGGAGGCGATATTGACGAGCGCTATGCGTTTTATGTCGGCAACGCCCAAGACCCGGCTTCTACAACCGTCAACAACTTGGTCGCCGACATACTCGAAACGCTTGGCACGCGCGGCGACATCTGGGGCATCCGCGACGGCGAATTGGTCCGCCTGAGCGATGTCATCTTCGACCATGCCCGCGCGGTCTTTCAGCCGGTCGCCGAGGAAAGCGTTCTCGATAAGTTCTATGCCAAGTACGGACTGGACTCTGATAGAACCGTGCAGACTTTGCGCCGTGTGGTTTCATTGTCCCGGCCCTTTCTGCACCTCCAGGAGAACGCGCCGAACTATACGCACAACATGAACAAGGAGCAGACGATTGTCGGCGTCCTGCACGGCTCCGCGCCGCGCTCGGAAAGCGAGCAGCGGTTCGGCTCGATGCTGACCGAGTCGGTGCAGAACATCAAAGACCAGCAGATCACAAACTCCAACGAACCCGATCAGGTGCTGTTCCTGCACGAGCGGGCGGCGTTCCCGCTGCGGCTGCTTCAGGGCATGGATTCCTACCGCTATGCCTACGATCAAGTGAAGTCGCAGGGCGCGGCGGCGAACCCGATCCACACACGCACCGATGTGACCGACTGGGTGCGGATCTCCCCGCCGTCCGCCGAGGACCAAAAGGCGGCCTGGCGGAACTTCGTCATCGGGTGGGCATCGGGTGTGATTTCCGAAGAGCGCGAGTCGCGCTACACGAGTGTCGGCACGCGCACCGCACTGAAGTTTGTCGCAAGCTATGTGGATCGTTTTGGGATGCCGAAGTCCGATGCGCTGGGCGGGTTCAACACGGTCGAGACTCCAATCGCCGGGTTCAAGACCGAGGCCGGCAGCCCGGACCGCCCGCCAATGGAAGCCCGCGACATCGTGCAGCGCCTCTGCGACGACCGCCGGATGCAGGCGCAGATTTCCGCCGCGATTGAGGAACGGGAGCGCGATTTGGGCGCAAAGACCCTTGGCGACCGTTTGGTGGCTCACGCGGGCGTCCAGAAATCGTCCTGGCCCCCGGCGTTCTACAATGCGTATTATTTCGTGCTGTCTGGTTATCTGGAAGAGATCAACTACGGCGGCGCACAATCCGCCCCGTCATCTGGCCCCGAGACTTCGGCCCTGCCGGCGGTGATTGCACCGACCGCCAGCCAGACGCCCGCCGTCATCGCCGCTCCGCCGCCTGCGGGGGCGCGGACGGTGCGGGAGCGGCTTGGGGATTTAAAAGAGCTTTTGGCCGACGAGATCATCACGCAGGCGGAGTTCGACGACCGCCGCAAAGAGATACTAGCTGAGGTATAAATGCGCCGCCGAAAAGGAGTGTATTCAATGACGTTGACACTAAACCCGGAGATTGAAGTAAGCCTGCGAAGTGTCGCCAGTGAGCGCGGGATCGCTCCGGAGCAGCTTCACGAGGACTTGCTTCGGGAAGCTCTTGCCGAAGCCAAGATGAAGCGCCAAGAAACAGCCGCCGCACGGCAGGCCCGGATTGAACGATTTCAGCAGTGGGCTGAAAGCAACGGACACAACACTCCATTGCTTTCAAACGAAGCTGTCAGTCGAGGCACAGTGTATGGAGAACGATGAATGATTGACTGGCTTGCCGACTCGAATGTCTGGCTGCGAAGCAGTGAGCCGGGTCACATCATGTACCCATCGGCGACACAAGCAGTGAAGACAATTTTAGAGGAGGATGATATTTACCTTGTGCCGCAGACCATGAATGAGTTTTGGCGCGTTGTGACCGCTCCGCTAGACAAGCAGCGCGGAGGCTTCGGCTGGGATGTCGAGGAGGCGGATCGCAAGGTCCGGCAGCTTGAGTTTGACTTCCCCATGAAGTACGATAACGCGGAAGTCTACCGGAAGTGGCGGGAGGTTGTTTTGGCTTTCGGTGTGACCGGAATAAAAGTTCACGACACGCGCCTCGTGGCCGCGATGCTGGCGCATGGGCTGACCCATATCCTGACCTTTAATGTTAAGGATTTTGAGCGCTACATTCCGCTGGGCATCACAGTGGTTCATCCAGGAGACGTGAAGAAGCTTTGACGCAGAATATAGACGCGCCCTTCGCGCAGTTTGATGGAATGCCCGGCAGCGCCGCCGGTGCCGCGCATCCGTTTCCAGGCAGTTCACGACCAACAACTTAGAAGCACCACGCAATATGACACGACACGTATTCTTTGCGGGACTTGCCCTCGGCCTCGCCGCTCTCGGCACTGGTACAGCTCATGCCCAAACCGCCCCGCCGGCGGTGCTGACCCAGCACAACGACAATGCCCGCACGGGAGACAACCTGCGCGAAACGCTGCTGAATACGTCCACGGTGACGCCGAAGACATTCGGCAAGCTCTGGACACGTTTTGTAGACGGCTATTTGTACGCCCAGCCACTGTACGTGCCGAATGTGCGCGTCCCAAACCAGGGTATCCATAACGTCGTCTATTTGGCGACCGCGCACAACAGCGTGTATGCGCTCGATGCCGACGACCCCAAAGCCAAAGCGCCGTTGTGGAAAGTCAATCTCGGGCCGTCGGTGCCCGCCGCCGAAGTCTACACGACCAAGTGGACCGATATGCGGATCGAGATCGGCATCACCAGCACCCCAGTAGTTGAGCCGGCGACCAATACGATTTTTGTCGAAGCCAAGACCAAAGAGAGGGGCACGTATGTCCAGCGGCTCCATGCGCTCGACATCACGACCGGAGCCGAAAAACCCGGCAGCCCGGTCGAGGTCAAAGCCAGCGTCCCCGGCACCGGCATGGCAAGCGCGAACGGTCAGGTGGCGTTTGATCCCGTCAAGCAGCTCCAGCGCCCGGCTCTGCTGCTGGCGGGCGGCACGGTCTATCTGGCATTCGGCTCTCACGCAGACAGCCCGCCGTTCCACGGCTGGATTTTGGGCTATGATTCCAAAACCCTAGCGCAGACGTGCGTTTTCAACCTCACGCCAAACGGCGATGAAGGCGCGATCTGGCAGGCGGGCATGGGCATGGCATGTGACCCGACGGGCAGTATTTATGCAATGGCCGGCAACGGGACGTTCAGCGCCGACCACGGCGGCGCGGACTACGGCAACAGCATCATGCGGCTAATCCCAAAGCTAGGGACGCTGACAGTCGCCGACTACTTTACGCCCTACGACCAAGCCGCGCTCAGCGAGAACGACCAGGACACCGGAGCGTCCGGGCCGCTGCTGATCCCCAATACCGACCTGCTGCTCGGCGGCGGCAAGAACGGCTGGCTGTATTTGACCCAGACCGGCAAGATGGGGCACTACCAGAACACCTCGGACAGCCAGATCGTGCAGAGCTTCCAAATCACACGCGGCAACTGTCACGGGTCCGCCGTCTACTGGAACGGCCCGCGCGGCCCGCAGGTCTATATCTGGCCGGAGTTCGCGCACCTGATGGCGTTTCGCCTCCAGGGCGGCAAGCTGAACCCGGTCCCGGCATCGCAAAGCGCCGTGCCGGTGCCCGACGGGATGCCCGGCGCGTTTCTGTCGGTCTCGGCAGACGGGAGCAAGGCGGGCACCGGGATTGTCTGGTCGTCGGCGCCCTACGATGCCAACGCGAACTGGGAAACGGTGCCGGGGATTTTGCGGGCGTATGATGCGTCGGACTTATCGCATGAGCTGTGGAACTCGAAGATGCGCCCGGCCCGAGACGATGGCGGGATGTTCGCCAAGTTCTGCGCTCCCACAGTGGTCAATGGGCGCGTGTACCTGTCCACGTTCTCGAACCAGCTTGCGGTTTACGGCCTGCTCGGGGATGCCGTGCCGGCGGTCACCTCGGTGCATGGAGCGCAGAGCCGGGTGACCCTGGAGTTCAGCGCACCTGTGAGCAAGGCCACAGCGGCATCGGCGGGGAATTATGTTTTAGACAACGGGGCGCGGGTGCTGCGGGCTGCCGCGAGGCCGGGCGGCAGGGCCGTGACGCTCACCACGACCCCGCTTCAGCCGGGAACGCTGTACACGCTGACGCTCGGCGGCATTCGGGGCCGGGCGGCGGCCTCGCACCCGATGCCCGCCGCAACCCATGCTTGGTTCCGTCCATCGCTCGTCAAAATATAACCTGCTTTTTTAGGGGCAGGGCTTGCCCCTGCCCTTCGTCTCAAAAATACGTTTGCAATTCACTTGACAAAATTTGTGGGATGTGTTACTATTGTGCAACAGCCGAAGTTGAAGCCTCGCGACCGGAAAGGAAAGAACGTCCATGACATCCCTTTTCAGACCTGAACCCACCCCCCGGCCTCCCACGCTTGCTGGCCTCCCACGCTTGCTGGCCTCCCACGCTTGCTGGCCTCCCACGCTTGCTGGCCCAATCAGCCCCGGCCTCTAGTCTTGCCTGCCTCACGATGATGCTTGCCGCCGCTCCTGCTCATGCCGGAACCTGGAAGTTCTCCTGCACCGGCAGCGGCACTTCTGACAGCAGCTACTCTGACTTGTACTCCCCAATGTACGGCGGTCCCTTCACGGCCCACGCGAACTGGGTCCCGCCTAGCGCCTCGCCCGGAACTTCTTACACAATTCCCAGCTTTGGGGGTGGAGGCTTCGGAGGCAGTGCCAATGCAGACGCAGCCGCGACTGGAGATGTCAGTATCAAGGCCACTATTACCATCACCTGGGTGCCTGACACATCCCTCCCCTCTGATCCCGCGCCTCCCTCGCTCTGGTTGATTGAAAGCTCCGGCTGCACTTATTCAGCCTCTTACTCGCCCTATGGCGTCATCCACACGGGATCTGGCGACGCTAACGACGGCCTCAGCAGCCCGGCTGATCCTTTGGTGGACACATTCGAAAGAGGGGTCAAAAATGGTGCATATATGAGAAGCGCCAATGCTCCGGCAGGAACAGTGCCGCCCGCGCACTGGTTCAAGAAAGATGTGGCGGGCGGCGTCATCACGCTCAACCGCACCTTCACGGCCCATGCAACGGCAAGCTTTCCACACGACGGCAGTACCGGAACTATGAACGTCAACTGCTCCTTCGAAGGCTACAGCGTCAGCATCCACGCGCAGCCGTACAATTGGCATATTACTGGCGTAACACCGGGGCCAGCCCCAACACACGGTATCAAAGCTGGCGAACTGGAGTTTCTCTATGGCTGGTCATCTACATCTGGCAGTATATCGGATTTGAATATGTGTTTCTTGCACGAACTTGTCACCTATCCGGGACCTAATCCATTCACCGTGCCAGCTCCCTTCTCCTGGGCAAATCCTTTACCTAATGGGGTTCCATATCCCGGTTCAGGTGCAAAAGGACTAGCAATGACTGATTTGGCAAATGGTAGAGACGTGCAGCATTACTTCACACCTGTACAGCCCTATTTTGCAGGGACATTATCTGCAACACAGGTCTTCCAGTTTGACGACACGGCAACAGGCGAGACTAATGTTACCGTTCCTGGCACAGATGCCACAGGCACAATCTTGAGGTCATTCTCAAGATTAAGCGGCACCAGCCCGTGGTACTACACAGTTTCAAAAGGCAATTCCAACACTACGGTAGCGGTTGCGCCATAATCACCGACAGGAGACTTCCTATGAAACTTGCTCAAACAACAATATCGCTCTTATGCGGACTTATGACATTTACGTCTTTTTGGACTAGTAGGCTAACCTGGTAGAATAGTTGGGTAGAGCTTTTTCAACTTGATGCGGGCGTCGTCGGTCGTGAACCGCCAATCAATCTTAACGGCACTCACGTTGCGCCTTGCTTGCCAAGCCGCGGCCTGCTTTTGCAGGTTTTCTTTGTCGTTCATGCGCTCAGACAAGCACTGCCGCGCCAGCACGGACAACTCGATTTCGGCCATGTTCAGCCACGAGCCGTGCTTGGGCGTGTAGTGTACTTCCAGTTTGTCCGCCAACCGCTTGGCTTCCGCAGGCACAAAAGCACGGTACAAACTCGCGGGTGTGTGCGTGTTCAGATTGTCCATGACCAAAACGATCTTTTCCGCGTCAGGGTGGAGCACATCCACCAGATGCAGGATCACGCGGGCAAAGTCCAGACAAGTGCGCTGGTCGGTTACATGAACGTGGCGCTTGCCAGCCAACGGCTCGTAAACCATGAACAAACTGGCGGTTCCGTTTCGCACATATTCGCAGTCCTGGCGGGCAGGCTGTCCTACCGCTACGGGAAGCGCAGGCCGCGCATCAGACAAAAGCTGCTTGCTGGCTTCGTCCAGGCAGACCAGCGGACGCTTCTCATCGAGCGGCCTGTGGTACACGTCCAGCACGTCCTCCATGCGGAAGACAAACTCGGCGTTTTGCTTGGGCGGGATGCACCAGCATTTCTTCAGCCACGGCTTGAGTTCATTTTTTTTAGCGTCTGACGCACTGTTTCTTTGCCGATGGCGTCTACGATCTGCTGCTCAATCAGCGCGTCTTTCAACAGGCGCAGGCTCCAGCGTTTGTGGCCTTCAGGCGGCGTACTACAGGTCGTTGCGACTAAAAAAGCCTCGGCCTCTCCGTCCAAGATGCGGGGCTTGCGCGTTTCCTGCTCTTTGTGAGCCAGACTTTGGTGCAAGCCGCGCTCGGTGAAGCGCTGACGAGTGCGGTTGACGGTGAGCGGCGCGACCTTAACTTGCTGGGCGATGTCGGCATCTTTGTCCGCCCCGCCTTCTTTGGCTTCATCGGCGAGCAGCAGGATACGGGCACGTTTGCGTTCACGTTCAGAGTGGCGCTGGGACTTGCTCAGGCGCAGAAGGTCGTCACGCTCGGCTTCGGTGAGAGAAACATGATATTTTTTCGCGGACATCGGATAAGCCTCCTCAGACTTATCCATTCTACCAGGTTAGCCTACTAGTGGGATGGATTGCTGCTTTTACAATCGATAAGTGCTTGAAGTATATAATGGTCCCATAAATTAGGACAGCAAAATGGGCTAAAATAAGGTGGAAACCACCGCCCATGAGAAAACACTATACGGCTGCTTTCAAGGCCCAGATCGTCCTCGAAGCCCTGAAAGAAACCAAGACTGTTGCCCAAATCGCTTCCGATCACCAGCTTCATCCGAACCTGGTAACCAAGTGGAAGCAGGAAGCCGTCGCAGAACTTCCCGTTGTCTTCGAGCGCAAAGACACGCAAGCGCACGCCCTGGAAGCCCAGGAGCAAAAAGTCGCTCAACTTTACGAACAGATCGGTCGCCTCACAACGCAGGTGAACTGGCTGAAAAAAAAATCTGGCCTCGAACCTGACGCCTGACGAGCGCCTGGCACTGATCGAAAGACATCCAGAACGCGAGGACAGCCGCGTTCTGCCACTGCATCGGCAAGCAGATTTGTTGTCCGTGTCCCGCAGCCGCTTGTACTACGAGGCGCGGCCTGTGCGGGAGCAAGAGGTGTGCATCAAGCACCGCCTCGACGAGTGGTACACGAAGCGCCCCTGCCTGGGGTCGCGCAAGCTAGTGCATCTGCTGGCCGAGGACGGCCTTGCGGTTGGGCGGCATACCATCCGCCGTTACCGCGAAGAAATGGGGCTGGCTACCCTGTACCCGAAGCCGAACCTGTCTCGGCCCAGTCGTGCAGACCATCGGGTGTACCCGTATCTACTGCGTGATCTACGCATCGAGCGGCCCGACCAGGTGTGGGGCGTAGACATCACTTATATTCGCTTGCGCGGCGGCTTCTTGTACCTGGTCGCATTCTTAGACTGGTTCTCGCGCCTGATTGTGGCGTGGGAGCTGTCCGAAACACTGGAGATGTCCTTTGTTTTATCCTGCGCCGACGCAGCGCTTGGGCGGGCCGTGCCTCAGATTATCAACAGCGACCAGGGCAGCCACTTCACGAGCGAGCGATACACAGGCCGCGTTCTTGCGGCAGGAGCGCAGGTCTCGATGGACGGGCGCGGGCGCTATGTGGACAACATTTTCACGGAGCGCTTGTGGCGCACGGTGAAGTACGAAGAAGTATATCTGGCCGATTATGAGACGCCAAAAGAGGCGCGGATGAGCCTTACGTCGTACCTTTCGTTCTACAACCAAGAGCGCCCGCATCAAGCGCTTGGATATTTGACGCCTGCGGCGGTCCACGCCCAGTCTGACCGATTAACACAGAAAATCAAGGATAGCAAGGAGACATAATCCACCTTAAAAAAGGCCGATTGACTGTCTTGACAAATGGGACCACTATACACATCGGCGTATCATAATATAAGGCGGTAACAAAAAATTGGCAAGCGACTCTGACGACTTTTCCAACGAAACGCACGGAATGACAGACCAAACGCAACAGGCGAGACGAGACAATTCTCATCGTGAGCAGATTGAGCAACAAAAGAGGGAGCAACAGGAACGGGACGAAAGGGAGAGAAAGCGGCGCGAAGAGGAGAAAAGGAGCAAAGCCTGATCCAGCAGAGGAACAAATTTTTCATATCGCTGTAACGAATCGAAAGGAGTTATAATTTTGCCTAATAATCTCGACAGCTTTTCTGATCGAACGCACGCACAAGTAGAACAGCAAAAGCGTGATAATGCTCACCGTGAGCAAATTGAGCGACAGAAGAAAGAGCAACAAGAACGAGACGAGCGAGAAAGAAAGCGCCGCGAGGAAGAAAAGAACAAACTCAAAGGCTAGGGCAAGCCTACCGGCTGGTGACAGCATTATATGAATCGATATTTCGCAAAGCGCAGAATAAGCGATTGTCGGGAGTCTTACTTGTGCTTATACATACAGAGAACATACCAGTCAAAGAAGGCCGGCTGGCTTTCGGGGGTTTACCGATTGGTACCGTGTGGTCGGGGAGCGCACTGGGGTTGGCAGGTTTCCGGTCTTGGTGCTGCACGGCGGGCCGGGGGCGGCGCATGACTACTTGGAGCCGATTGGGGCGCTGGCGGCGACCGGGCGGCAGGTGATTTTTTATGATCAGCTTGGGTGCGGACTGTCGGACCATCCGCATGACCCGGCGCTGTGGGACGTGCCGCTGTTTGTCGAGGAAGTCGGCGCGGTGCGAGATGCCCTGGGTTTAGAAAACCTGCATATTCTCGGGCAGTCGTGGGGCGGGATGCTTGGAATGCAGTACGCGCTGACGAAGCCCGGCGGTCTGAAGAGCCTCGTTGTCGCCAATTCGCCGGCCAGCATGACGCAGTGGGTATCAGAGGCCAATCGGCTTCGGGAAGAACTGCCGGCAGATGTGCAGGTGGCGCTGACGCGGCACGAGGCCGCCGGGACAACCGACTTGGCGGAGTATGCAGACGCCGTCAATGTTTTCTACAGCCGCCATGTCTGCCGCATTGACCCGCTGCCGGAGTATGTCAAGCGGTCGTTCGACCAGATTGATGCCGACCCGGAAGTGTACCATACGATGAACGGCCCGAGCGAGTTCTTTGTGGTCGGAAAGCTCAAGTCCTGGGACATCACGCCGCGCCTCGGAGAGATTTCCGTGCCGGCTTTGGTGCTTTCAGGCCGCCACGACGAAGCGACGCCGCTGATCGCGGAGACTGTCCAGCGCGGCATCCCCGGCGCGGAGTGGGTGCTCTTCGAGGAAAGCTCGCATATGCCCCACGCCGAGGAGACCGAGCGGTACTTGGAAGTCGTGGACGAGTTTCTGGCGCGGGTTGAGGCGGCTTAGAGACTATACGAAACGATTTTCACGGGGCTAAACCCCCGTGCTTCAAAGGGCAATTCCCCGCCTTCGCGGGCAGAAGACCCGCCTGTCAGTGCAAGTCTTCGCCCGCGAAGGCGGGGGCTTGCCTTTTTGAAGCCCTGCCGTTCAGGGCAGGGTAGTCTTTCTATACAGTCTTTAAGCTGCTGAGTTAGGCAATTACCAGCCCGTTGTGCCGGGGCCGCCTTTGAACGGGCCGGTGATGCTGGCCGTGATCCAGCCGCCGTAGAAGCCGCCGGGCTGGGGCGTGACGATTTCGCCGTTGACGGTGCAGGAGTCCATGCGGCCTGGGTAGACGGCGATGTAGTTGCGGAGCGATTCAAACGCCGAGGTCGGGTCCGGGTAGTACCATGCCGCCGACTCGGCGGTCTTGCCGCCGGCGCTGAGTGTGTAGTAGCTCGCCGCGCCCTTCCACTCGCAGTAGGACGCGCCGGGGGCGGGCGTGAAATACTCCAAGCGCACGTCCTCCGGCGGCAGGTAATAGACCGGCGGATGGCTGGTTTCCAGCACCCGCTTCGCCCGGCGCGTGTCGGCAATCACGACACCTCCGAAGACAATTTGGAGATGGGCGTCGGTGTCTTCCAGGCGCGGCGGGCGGGGATAGTCCCACACGGATTCCTGACCCGGCGCGGGTTCAATACGCGGTGTGTTCATGGCACGAAAACAGGCGCGGCGCGGGCAAGGTTCCGCGGAGAGTGAACTCCCGTCTCTTTGCTTTTAGTTTTATGTCACAGCGCTCGCTGCGCCTGCCCCATCCTGCCGCCTCCGTCACGCGGCAGTCCCAACCCGCCCATGCGGGGTACAATGCCCAAAGACAACGAGCAGAAGGAGACTAAACTCATGGCGACAGTTTGTACGCATCTCGGTCAGATTCAGGACGTCACGCCCCGCACGCCGGACGGCTGCGAGGAATGTTTAGCGCTCGGCGACGATTGGGTTCATCTTCGCGAGTGTTTAGAGTGCGGCCATATCGGCTGCTGCGATTCGTCGAAGAACAAGCATGCGACCAAGCACTTCGCGCAGACCCAGCACGCGATTATGCAGTCGTTCCAGCCGGGCGAGGACTGGCGCTGGTGCTACATTGATGAAATGGAGGTCTAGACAAGATGCAGGCAATTCGCGTACACAGCTTTGGCGGCCCGGAAGTGCTGCATCTCGAAGAAGTCCCTGACCTGCACCCCGGACCGGGGCAAGTCGTAGTGAAGCTGAAAGCGATTGGGGTCAACCCAGTAGACTACTACATGCACACCGGCGGCTATGGGCAGCGGCCCCTGCCCTACACGCCGGGATCGGACGCGGCTGGGACCGTGGAGGCGGTCGGCGAGGGTGTCGCCGGGGTTCAGGCTAGAGACCGTGTCTATACCACCGGCACGATTACCGGGACGTATGCCGAAAGAGTGTTGTGCCTCCCCGCCCAGGTATGTCCGCTGCCGGACAGGCTGACATTCGCCCAGGGTGCGGCGATCCATGTCCCCTACTACACTGCCTGCTACGGCCTGCACTTCCGGGCGCATGGGCAGCCGGGCGAGACCGTGCTGGTGCACGGCGCCAGCGGCGGGGTGGGTCTTGCCGCCGTACAGATCGCCTGCGCCGCCGGGATGACTGTTTTGGGAACGGCGGGCAGTGCAAGAGGCCGGGAAGCAGTGATGGAGGCAGGCGCGTCACACGTCTTTGACCACACGCAGGAAAACTACTTGGACGAGATCAAATCAGTGACCCAGGGCAGAGGCCCCGATGTGATCTTGGAGATGCTGGCGAACGTCAATCTCGGCAAAGACTTGGAAACCATCGCGCAAAATGGGCGCGTCGTGGTCATTGGCAGCCGGGGGCCGGTAGAGATCAACCCGCGCCTCTCGATGCAGCGCAACGCCGCTATTCTTGGCGTATTCCTGATGAACGCGACCGAAATCGAGACGGTTCGGCTCCATGCCGCTCTTGGCGCGGGGTTTAGCAACGGCACCCTTGCCCCGATCATCGCCCGCGAGTTTTCGCTGGCCGATGCCCCAGCAGCACACAAAGCGATCATGGAGCCGGGCGCCGCCGGCAAGATTGTCCTGGTGCCCTGAATTGGAGAAGATTGAAATCCTCGCGGGACTGCTGGCTGCCGTCATCGCACTGGTGCTGCTGGCGAAGCGGCTGCAAATCCCCTCGCCGATCGCGCTCGTGATGGGGGGGCTGGCGCTGGGGTTTATTCCGCACCTGCCGCGTCTGACACTGCCGCCAAACCTGGTGCTGCTCGTGTTCCTGCCGCCGCTCGTTTACGCGCAGGCAACCACTTCCTCCTGGCGCGATTTTGTGCGGCTGCGCCAGCCCATTCTGCTGCTGGCAATCGGCCTGGTGCTGGCAACGGCCGCCGCCGCCGCCTGGGTCGCGCACACAGTCGTTCCCGGCTTGCCCTGGGCGGCGGCCTGGGCGCTCGGGGCGATTGTCGCTCCGACTGACCCGGTGGCCGCCGCCGCCATCGTGCAGCGGCTCCAAGTGCCGCGTGCCATCCTGACGGTGCTGACCGGCGAAAGCCTAATCAATGACGGCGCTTCCCTGGTCGCCTACAAGCTGGCGGTCGCCGCCGCCGTTTCCGGGCAGTTCTCGGCGGTTCACGCTGGGGGCGAGTTTCTTTGGTCAAGCCTCGGCGGGATCGGGATCGGCCTGGCGCTCGGCTGGGTCATCGGCGCGGTGCGGCGGCGCTTGCATCCTGACCCGAACACGGGAAACGCGATTTCCCTGCTGTCGCCCTTTGCCGCCTACCTGCCGGCGGAAGCGCTCGGCGTGTCCGGGGTGCTGGCGGTCGTGGCGCTGGGCCTGTCTTTGGGCCGGCAGTCCGCGCGGTTTATGTCGGCGTCCACCCGTCTGCAAGCGGGCGCGGTTTGGGGAATGGTTGATTTTCTCCTGAACAGCACGCTGTTTATTTTGGTCGGATTGCAGCTTCGGTCCCTTCTGGCTCGAGTCGCGGCAAATCATCTGCCCCAACTGGTGCTGCATACGGCGCTGGTCTGCCTCACGGTCATCGCGGTGCGCCTGGTGTATGTCTTCGGGGCGGCCTACCTGCCCCGCTTAGTCGGCCCGCGACAGGGAGAGCGTGTGCTGGACCTGCCCTGGCAGCAGGTGACGATGACGGCCTGGACGGGAATGCGCGGCGGCATTTCGCTGGCGGCGGCCCTGGCCCTGCCCTTGACAATTTCCGGCGCGGCCCCGTTTCCGCAGCGCGACCTGCTGGTTTTTTTGACGTTCGCCGTGATTTTAGTCACGCTGGTGGTGCAGGGGCTATCGCTCCCCTGGCTGATTGGGAAGCTCGGCCTCACCGGTGACGGCGAAGCGGCGCACGAGGAAGCCGAAGCGCGGCGGCAGGCGGGTGAAGCGGGCCTGGCCCGCCTGGATGAGATAGCCGAAGCCGAGAATTTGCCGGACGACTTGCTGACAGACCTGCGAGGGCACTTTGGCCGTATGACTGCCCGTTATGCGGCCCGTGCCGACGGCGGCAAGGACGCGGGGCGCGAAGAGTGGGCGTCAACCCTGCGCCGGGTGCGCCGCGAAATGGTGGAAGCCGAGCGGGAAACCGTCATCGGCCTGCGTGATGACGGCACGATTAGCGATGAAGTTTTGCAGCGCGTTCAGCAGGCATTGGATTTAGATGAGCGCCGGCTGGGATTAGAAGAAGACGGCGAAGAGTGACAAAGAGGAAGAATAACAAAGAGCAGGCCACGGCTACTGCGACAAACGGGCGAACTCTTCCAGGGTGAGTGTTTCGCCCCGCCGCCCGCCGTCAATGCCTGCCGCCGCCAGCGCCGCTGCGGCGTGTTCTCGGTCCCAGCCGAGGGCCGGGTCGCCGCTGAGGGCATTGAGCAGCGCCTTGCGGCGCTGACCGAACGCCGCCCGGACTACGGCGAAGAGCTTCGCCTCGCTCGGGACTTCCACTGGCGGCGCGGCGTGGGGGACCAGGCGCACGATGGCGCTATCTACGTCGGGAGGCGGGAAGAAGACGCGGCGCGAGACGAGGCCGACCGTTTCGGCGTCGGCATGGTAGCGGACGAAGACGCTCAGAGACCCGTAATCGGGGGTTCCGGCTTTGGCGGACAAACGCGCGGCGACTTCCTTCTGCACCAGCAGGACAATCACCGAGAACCGCTCATGCTGCTCTAAAAGCGTCGTCAGCAGCGGCGACGTGATATTGTACGGAATGTTTGCGACCACGGCAGGCACAACGCCGGGGAAGCGCTCGTCGAGGAACGCCGGCCAGTCCAGCGCCATCGCATCCGCCGTGACGATGCTGACTTGCGGCAGCTCGCCCACAGTTTCCGCCAGCGCCGGCAGCAGATCGGTGTCCACTTCCACCGAGACGACCCGCCCGGTCTCAGTGACCGCTTCGGCAAGAGCCGCCGTCAGGACGCCCAGCCCCGCGCCGATTTCCAGCGCCGCCCCGCCGGGCACCAGTCCTCCGGCCTTGACGATTTTCGCCAGCGTGTTGCCGTCCACGAGGAAGTTCTGCCCGAACCGCTTACGCGGGTGCAGATTATGACGCTTGAGCAGGGCGGAGACGGCGGCGGGGCTGGAAAGGTTCATGGAGAAGTCAGTTTCGAGAAGAAAGAAGCCCCGCCATGAATGGCAGGTCTGGACGCGCAGACGCCAGCCGCAAGGTGTGCGGAAATGCCACCGGCGCGTGGCTTGTTCTTCCACCCGCAGGGTGGTTCGCGTCTGCGCGTCCAGACCTGCCATTCATGGCGGGACATCCGGGGTGAGGCTAAATACCGGGGCATCTTCCCCTACCCCCACGTCTTCGGCAGGTGCAGAGTCTCGCCGTTCAGCGACAGATAATCTTCGGCACCGACACTTGCCAGCAGGTCCGCCGCCATCGGGTCGAAGCCGCCGCTTTCGGTGACGAACTCGTCGCGCAGGTAAACGCCCACAATCTGCGCTGCGACCAGCTCGCACTTGCTCGGCGGCAGGGCGAAGATGTCAGTCACGCGGCACTCGATACTTGCCGGGCATTCCACGATACGCGGGCAGCCCACGCTCTCGGATCTGAGCGCCGTCAGGCCCAGACGCGCAAAATCGTCTTCAATGGCCGTCCCTTCCGCCGATTGGTTCATAATCTCGGCGAGGTAACGCGGCACAAGGTTGATGACGAATACCTGCGTCGCTTTGATATTCTCTAAGGTGTGCTTGTCTTTGCCGTCGCGCCTCGAAAACGACACGCCGAGCATCGGCGGATAGGTCGCCAGTCCAGCATAGGAATTATACGGCGCGATATTCGGCACGCCAAGTGCGTTTTGGGTCGAGATCAGCGCGAGGGGTCGGGGGGCGATCAGCGCCGCCCAGAGCTTGCCGTTGACGTCACGCGGAATGTTTTCAGAAATGTAGTGCATGACTGTACTATAGCACAGCGCGGCGCAGAATTAAACGCTCGTTTTGCCCCTTTCGGCCGCTTGGCATGGATTATGCACTATGACACACAGAGGCCGGCACCCGTAGATTTCACAGGCCGGCGATTTGATAGGATATGCCCCATGACTGCTGACGATCTCCCATATAATCAGCTTCCCTACCCAGTGCCCGACGACGAGCCGGAGCGGCTGGAAGCGCTGCGCCGCTACGGCGCATTCGGCCTGCTGCAAAGCTCGGTTTTCGACGACATCGCCCGGCTGGCGTCGTTTATCTGCCAAACCCCGGTCTCGATGGTCAGCCTGATTGACAGCAACCGGCAGTGGTTCCTGGCAAAGACCGGCTTCAACTCCTGCGAGACGTCGCGCGAAGTGTCGTTCTGCGCCCACGCGCTGGTCGGCACCGACCTGCTGGTTGTCCCCGATACGCATCTCGACGCCCGCTTTTCCCGCAACGTGCTGGTCACCGGCGACCCGTTTATCCGCTTTTATGCCGGCGTGCCGCTGCTGACGTCCGACGGCTACGCCCTCGGCACTCTCTGCGTCGTAGATTACGTCCCGCGCAGCCTGACCCCGGAGCAGACTGACGCCCTGCGCTCGCTCAGCCGCCTGGTGATGACCCAGCTTGAGTTCAGCCGCTTGAAGCGCGAAATGCGGATCCTCAAGCAGTCAGTGACCTTGCGGCCCGCACCCCGATAGGCACTGAGTTAGGCACTGAGTCGGGGTATTATGGTGCTATGTCCACTCAAACTGTATCATCCGAAACCGTTCTCTCCGAAGCCGATTTCATCGAAGCGAACTCTGCCGAGCCGGCGAAACCGGCGCCGGCGAAATCCGTTTTCGTCATCTTCAACCCCGTTTCCGGTCAGAGCGACCCGGAAGAGCGCAAAAAGCTGATTTCCGATGCGCTGGCCGCCGACGGCTACGGGTGTCAGTTTATCGCGACCAGCCGGGAAGAAGGCGCAAAGGTGCTGGCGGAAAGGGCAGTCCGGGACGGCGCGGACTTGCTGGCGGTCTCCGGGGGCGACGGCACGATCATGGAAGCGATGTCGGCGCTTGTCGGCACATCGGTTCCCATCGCCGTCCTGCCCGCCGGCACCGGCAACCTGCTTTCCATCAACCTGGGCATCCCGGTCACTGTCCCCGATGCCGTCCATGTCGCGCTTTCGGGGAAGCCGTACCAACTGGACCTGGCGAAGACGAGCGAGGGCCGTTACTTTGCGATCATGGGCGGCATGGGCATGGACGCGCAGATGATTGCGGACACCGACCGGGAGGCAAAAGACAAGCTCGGCAAGTGGGCGTACTTCCGGGCAGCCATCAAGAACCTGCCGCGCCGCCGTGCGCATATTGACATTTATCTCGACGACAAGCCGCCGATCCGGCGGCGTGCGAAGACGGTGCTGCTGGCGAACATGGGCAAGATCACCGGCGGCCTGGCCGTGCTGCCGGATGCGTCCCCGAGCGACGGCCTGCTCGATGTCGGGATCGTCAAAGCCGCCACCCTAGCGCACTGGGCGCACCTGGCTTGGAGCGCCCTGCTGGGCCGCGCCCACCGGGACGCCGCCTTGGAAGTGCATCAGGTCAGAAAAGTGACCCTGCGCCCGCGCCGCGAGCAGCCGGTGCAGTTCGACGGCGAGGATGGCGGGCGCACCCACGAAATCACGGTCGAGATTGTCCCGGCCGCGGTGTGCGTCCTGCTGCCCGCCGACGCTCCGGCGCTGAACCCCGGCCAGGACCCGCCCCCGCTGATCGTTTCCGACCCCGTCGCCCGCCGCCTCCTCCTCCTGCCCGCGCTGCTGCTCGTGCTGGCGCTCGGGGCGGCGATATTTCTGCGCCGCCGACGCGAATGAATAATCTGTTTCTACGCTGTTTCCGTGTTATAATATAGCAACACACGCTTTTCTTCCCAATACAAAGGCTTGAAGGACGCCCAATGATTTCTATTCGACCCACCGCACTCAAATCCGTGCTTGCCCTTGCGGCTCTTGCAGCGCTGCCGCTCCATGCCGCACAGGCGCAGTCTCCGATCCGGCCCCCGGCAACGCCGCTGATTGTCCGCGACCCCTACCTCAGCACCTGGCAGCCCGCCGACAGCCTCCCCGGCACCTGGCCGGCGTTTTGGACCAGCGGCATCCGCGCGATCACCGGGATTGCCCGTATTGACGGCAAATCTTATGTTTTCCTCGGCGCTCCCGGCGGGGGCCTGACCCCAATGCGGCAGGTATCGTCGGATGTCACTCCGACCCAGTCGCATTACGCGCTGCTCGGCGGCGGCGTTACCGTCTCCCTGAACTTCCTGTCGCCGGTAGAGCCGAACGATCTGCGGCGGCTGTCGGAGCCGCTCGGGTACGTATTCGCCTCGGCGCAGAGCACGGACGGCAAGGCCCACACGGTTTCTCTCTACTTCGACATCTCCGGGGAATGGGCCAGCGGGGATACGTCCGCCCCGATCCTCTGGGACCGCACCACGCTCACGGCCGGCAGCAAAAGCGCGGCGCTGACTGCGTTCTCGGTGACGCCCGCCTACCCGCGTGTGCTCCAGGAAGCCGGCGAGTCGGCGACCTGGGGCCGGGCGGTGTGGGCAGCGGTCAACCGGCCCGGCCTTACAACGCAGTCGGGGCCGGACGCCGACGTGCGCGGCACGATGCTCCGCACCGGCGTCCTGACCGGGGCGATGGACGCCGACCAGCCACGGGCGATCAACGACCGCTGGCCGGTCTTTGCGTTCGATTTCGACCTCGGCACCGTCCGCAGCACGCCGACCAAGCCGCTGACCCTGGTGCTCGGCAACGTCCGTGAGCCGGCGGTCAGCTATCAGGGCCAGCCGGTGCCGCCGCTGTGGCGGTCGTACTGGCCGGACTGGCAGCATCTGCTGCTGTTTGCCGGAGACGATGCTTACTCGGCTCAGTTCCGGGCTGGGGTCCTCGACAAGAAAATTACCGCCGAGGCAACTGCGGCGGGCGGGGCGAACTATGCCGCCCTGTGCGCCCTCTCTCTGCGCCAGGCGTTCGGCGCGACACAAATGGTCGGCACGGCGGCGAAACCCTGGATGTTCATGAAGGAAATCAGCAGCAGCGGCAATGTCTGCACCGTGGACGTGATGTATCCATCGTTTCCAGTCTTTTTGTATACGCAGCCGCGTCTGCTGAAGATGCAGCTCGACCCGCTGCTCGAATACGCCGAGTCCGGCCTCTGGCCGCAGCCGTTCGCCGAGCATGATTTGGGGGCGTCGTACCCCAACGCCGACGGCCACAACGATGGCGGCGGCGAGAATATGCCGGTCGAAGAGTCGGCGAATATGCTGATCATGGCCGCTGCTTATATGCGCTACGCTCCGAAAGCCGACGCGGCGGCGTATGCCAAGCTGCACTACAAAATTCTGAAGCAGTGGGCTGATTACCTGCTGACCGTGCCCGACGGCGGCGTGTCTCCAAACGCGCTTGACCCGGAGTATCAGAATCAGACCGACGACTTCACCGGCTCCATCGCGCACTCGGTCAACCTGGCGCTGAAAGGCATTCTGGGGGTCGGCGCAATGGGCCAGATCGCCGGGTTCGCCGGAAACACGGCGGACAGCGCCCGCTACGGCGCGTCAGCCAAAACAATGATCGGTCAATGGGCAGCGCTGGCGCAATCGCCGACCGGGCCGCACCTGATGCTGCAATATATTGAACCGGATACGCCGCGCGGGGCGGCCTGGACCACGGGGAGAGTCGGCCCTTATGCCCTCAGCGTGAGCGGAGGCGCCCGTGCCGAGGTGTCCGTGCCGGTGGTGGACACGACCAAGAGTTATACGGCGGCGGCCTGGGTGCGGCTCGCGAACACGAACGGTTATCAGACCGTCCTCAGCATTGACGGCGCTTCGGTCAGCGGCTTCTTTTTGCAGCTTCGGGGCGACACCGGCAAGTTCTCCCTGAGCGCCCTGCCGGCGGACAGCACCAATTCCGGCGGCCCCGCCGTGGCGTCGGCCCTTGACGCGCCGGCAATTGGCGCCTGGTACCATCTTGCCGGCGTGTATAACGCCGCCGCACAGACACTGTCGCTGTATGTCAACGGCGTCTTGCAGCAGACGACCCCCTACACCGGCGCGTTCCGAGCAAGCGGGCCGACACAGATCGGATGCGGGCTGTTCAACGGTCACACGGACTTTGTCAGCGGCGATATTGATGATGTCCGCTTGTACCAATCGGCCCTGTCGGCGTCGGACATCCAGGCCGCGCTGCAAGGAGACGGCCCGGCGACCGCCGGGCATTGGGCCTTCGACGAGGGCACCGGGAACGTCAGCGCCGACCTCTCGGGACACGGCAACCCGGCGATGTTTGCCGGCAACGTTCTCAATCCAAGTGAGGCTTGGAGCCTGAAGTACAATGCGTTCCCCGACAAGCTGCTGGGCTTGAACCTCATTCCGCAGTCGGTGCTGCGGGATGAAGCGGCGTTCTACAAGACGCAGATGACCCCGTTCGGTGTCATACTCGACCCACGCCACACGTACACCAAAGCGGACTGGGAGCTGTGGACGGCGGCGTCCACCGACGATCCGGCGCTGCGCCAGCAGATCGTGGACGGCATCTACAATTTCGCCGACACATCAAGCTCGCGCAGCCCATTCACGGATTGGTATGATGTCGGAAGCGGCCAGGCTACCGGCTTCACCGCCCGCCCGGTCATCGGCGGCTTGTACGCGCTCTTGGCGCGGACTGCGCTGAAGCCCGCCGCGAAGTAAGCGTATTCAGCAAGCCGGAGCCGCCCCCAAAGCGGCTCCGGCTTTTTTTGTCCGTGCGCCGAACCGAAACCGCTTCGCGCCGCGTTATTCTTTTTGAACACCGTTTTTCGAGGAGAACCACAATGCGTCCGCTCTTACTTGCTCTTTTGTGCCTGCTGCTCCCGACTCTCGCTCGGCCCGTCTCTGCCGACACGCCCCCGCCGACCCGCCTGCGCCCGGATATTCTGTACACCCATCGCGGTGAGTTTGTCCAGGTCAAGCCGATGCGCCCCCTGACGCTGAACGCCCACGTCACGGAGTTTGTGTATGACCCGCTCGGCATCGAGATCGCCTACAGCGGCTCAAGCATCGAAGGCGACAGGACCACGTATTTCGTCAAGACCGTGGACACGCGCACCGGCCATGAGCTGAGCCAGATGACGCTCGCTGCGCCGACTGAGGACCGAACCACGGCCCTCTCCTTGATTGGCTGGAGCGTCAGCGGCAAGTACCTGCTGCTGAAAAAGTTCGCCCCCGACCCGAACCAGCCGGGCACGGCAGTCACTGAATTCCTACGCTGGGACATCAGCGTCAGCCCACCAACTACCCGCGTTATCCAGCCGCAGGCTGCCCTGCCGCCCGAGCAGCAAAGCGCAGACCTCACCGGCTCTGCCGACTGCTACCCGTCCCCCGATGGCCGCTGGCTGGCATTCCGTCAGGAGGCCCATACACTGAGGCCCGACGGCACGGTGCGGCGGAACTATAATGCGTACCTGCTGTACGACCCGGAGCGGGACACGTTCAAGCCTCTCTCCGTGCCGCCGAAGGCCAGCGTCGACTCTTGGAGCGACGCATCGCACCTAAAGTTCTGGGAGGGGACGGACAGAAAGCAGCTTGATGTCATCACGGGACAGATCAGCTTGCAATCGGTGGAGACGAAGCCCAATCCGCCCGCTGTCTCCAAGCAGTACCCGGACCTGTCGCTGGACACGCAGAACCCAACGCAGTCGGACGCGAAGGGCAGCGACAGTTACCTAAGCTCTTATTTGATCTGGATACGCCGGACGCCGTTCGGCAAAACACCGCTTGGGGTCGCCGCTGCTGGCCTGATGCCGCGGCCACATGAAATGGAGTACACGGGCGGTGGCGATCCGCAGGCAATCTGGTCCCCGACCGGCAAGCAGGTCGCCTTCGCTGCCAATGGCGATGTTTACGTCACTGATTTGGCCGAAGCATCAGGCGCAATGCCGCACGAGAAACTTGCCATCGGTGTCAAACTGTCCTGCGAAGACGAGCGCGACCTCGCCGTATCAAACCTTAAGCAGATTGGGCTGGCATTGATCCAATACTCGCAGGATTACGACGAGCATTACCCACCGACGGCAGGCATTGAGGACGCGATCTATCCGTACCTCAAGACGCGCGATGTATTCAGTGTCGGCAGTGCCCGCTGGGTCTATCACGGGGCAGCGAATGTCTCGATGGCTTCTATTGACGAACCAGCACAAACTATACAGGCAACAATGGATCTGCCCTGCTCCCATGTCGTATTATTTTTTGACGGCCATGTGAAGGCGTTTGCGAAGTGACCCACCCCGGCACAAGTGCCGACCCTCCCGAAGCAGGAGGGTCAAGAGTTTCAGAAGCAAACCACACCGCTTCTGGATGACCGACCTAACCTCCTCACCTTCCCGTCTCGGGAGGGTCGGCACTTGTGCCGGGGTGGGTTCGCAGGAAATCCCCCGCACTGCGCCGAACTCTCCTCTATGAACCAACGCTATGTTATTGGTATTGATGTCGGGACCGGGAGCGCTCGGGCAGGGCTGTTCGACCTCGCCGGACGGCGGTGGGCGATGGCGTCCGCACCCATTCGGCTGTGGCAGCCGAAGGCCGATTGGGCGGAGCAGTCGTCGGATGACATCTGGAGCGCGGTGGGAAGCGTAGTCCGGCAGGTCGTCAGGGAAAGCGGCATCGCACCGGCGTCGGTGATTGGGCTGGGCGTAGATGCGACGTGTTCACTGGTCGTGCTGGATAAAGACAACCAGGCGCTTTCGGTGTCGGAGGACGGGGACTCGGCCCGAAACGTCATGGTCTGGATGGATCACCGGGCATTGAAAGAAACTGAGGAGATTAACGACGGCGGCTATGATGTCCTGAAATATGTCGGCGGCGGACTGTCGCCGGAGATGGAGGTTCCGAAGCTGCGCTGGCTCAAGACGCACCTGCCTTCGACTTGGCAGAACGCCGGGAAGTTTCTGGATCTCGCCGACTTTCTGACTTATCAGTGTACGGGCCGCGATGTCCGGTCGCTCTGCACGAATGTCTGCAAATGGGCCTATCTCGGCAAAGAGGGCCGCTGGGACACGGACTTTCTGGGCGCGGTCGGCCTCGGCGATTTGCTGGACGGCGGGCGGGTCGGCACCGACATCCGCCCGATGGGCGAGCCGATTGGACCGCTGACAGCCGAGGCCGCCGCGCATCTGGGGCTGACGACCGGAACGACCGTCGGGGTCGGCATCATTGATGCCCACGCCGGAGGGCTAGGCGTACTTGGCGCGACGGGTGGGGACTGGAACGGGGCGCTGGCGCTGATCGGCGGGACATCGAGCTGCCACATGGCGGTCTCGCCGGAGCCGCGCTTCATTCCCGGCGTCTGGGGTCCCTACTGGGGCGCGATGGTGCCCGGCCTGTGGCTGACCGAGGGCGGACAGTCGGCGACCGGGGCCTTGCTGGACTGGACGCTGGCAAATCACGCGGCATCGGAGGAACTCATGCTGCGGGCCGAAGAGTCCGGGCAAAGCGTCTACGAAGTTATCAACAGCGAAGTCACCCGGCTGGCTGCTGATGCGGGCTTGTCGTCCCCCGCCCTTCTGACCCGTAACCTGCACGTCTTCGACGGGCACCTTGGCAACCGCTCGCCGCTCGCCGACCCACGGGCGCGGGGCATTGTAGACGGCCTCAGTCTAGACACTTCGCTGGCATCGCTGGCGCTGCTTTATCTCGCTACGGTGCAGAGCATCGCCTACGGAACGCGGGCGATTGTCGAGGCACTCAATGAATCGGGGTATGCCATCACGCGGCTGTACGCAGTCGGGGGCGGCACAAAGAACCCGCTTTGGGTGCAGCAGCACGCGGACATCACCGGCGCGGACATCATGCTGCCCGAGGAACCCGAGGCGGTCCTGCTCGGCGCAGCGCTTCTCGGGGCGGTCGCGGCAGGTGCTTACCCAAGCATTCCCGACGCGATGACAGCCATGTGCCGTTCGGCATCGGTCGTCGAGCCGGACCCGAGCGCGGCAGCATACCACGATGCCAAGTTCGCGATTTATCAAGAGCTATATGTGCAGCAGCGGGCGCGGCGAGCACGGATGGCGGGGTTTTAGGCCGCATGGCGATATGAGGACAGGGGAGTGAACTCCCTCGCTAGGGTTTTATTAGGGTGGAAGGCGCTCGGAAGCACCGCTCGCCTTCCAGGTCTGCCCTCCGGGTAGCCAGTGCTGACCAGTGCAGTCCAGGGGACGGAAGATTTATGTCAAGCAAAGCTTGCCGTCCCCTGGACGGGCGGTACGTCTGCGTACCTCTCAGCGCGGAAGTTTACGTCCGCGTCTTCCCCTAGCCCGGCGGCCAGGCCAGCGGGCGACCGCCGAGCAAATGCAGATGCAGATGGTCCACCGATTGCCCGGCGTCGGGACCACAGTTGACCACCACCCGGAACCCGGTCTCGCCCAGTCCGAGGATGCGGGCGACGTGAACGGCGGCCTGCATGAGCTGCCCCAAAAGCAGCGTGTCATCCGGGCCGGCATCCAGCAGATTGGCGAGGGGACGCTTAGGCACGACCAAAATGTGCGTGGGCGCTTGGGGCGAAACGTCGCGGAATGCCAGCACGGCATCGTCCTCGTAGACGATGTCGGCGGGGATTTCGCGGCGAATGATTTTGGCGAAAAGTGTCTCAGGCATCAGCTTTTCTCCAAAGTGCCGAACGCATCGCCGCCGGCTAACACATCGGTCAGCGTGACGGGGACAATCTGCCCGCGCAGTGTGGCGGGAGCCGCAAACTGCACCCGGACATAGTTCCCGGTGTAGCCCGACAGCCAGCCGTCTTGTGCACCTTTGGCTTCCACCAGTACATCTACGGTCCGGCCCAAGTCTCCGGCGGCGAACGCTTCCTGCGACGCGACGCAGACCGCCGTGAGTTCCCGGTGCCGGCGCTCCTTTTCGTCGTAGGGCACGTCGTCTTTAAGCAGTTCGGCGGCAGTGCGCTGCCGGGGCGAGTAGCGGAAGACATGAGTGCGGGCAAACTGCATTTTGCGGGCGAATGCCAGCGTGTTCTCGAACAGTGCGCGGGTCTCGCCGGGGTAGCCGACAATGAGGTCTGTCGTCAGGCCGATGCGCGGCATGACCGCGCGTAATTTGTCCACAATCTCCGCGAAAAACGCCGTGTCATAAGGCCGGTTCATGGCCTTCAGAATGGTGTCGTCGCCGCTTTGCAGGGACAGATGCAGGTGCGGCGCAATGCTCGGATGGACGGTCATCGCGGCAATGAGTTCATCGGGGATCTCGACCGGCTGCACCGACGACAGGCGCACACGCGCGATGCCGGGGATGTCCGCGACTTGCGAGAGAACATCGGTGAGGACCGGCCCGCCGCTGCCGGTTTCGGGGCCGTAAGCGCCGACACAGACGCCGGTGACGACCACCTCTTTGGCCCCCGCCGCCGCCATCTGACGCGCTTCGGCCAGCACGTCGGCGAACGGGCGGCTTGCCATGACATTGCGGGTGTAAGGGATGGAGCAGAAGCCACAGAAGTACGTGCAGCCGTCCTGGATTTTCAGCGTCGCCCGCGTGCGGTGGGCGGGCCGGCTCCCCAGCGACTCCAAAGAAATCAGGCCGCCCGGCGCGGACTCGGGGAAGACCGCCGGCGAGTGGTCCGCCGACGCTGGGGACGACGAGTATTGGATCAGATCGGGGAACGCGGCCAGCGTGTGCGCCGCCGTCCGCATCTTCTCGGAGTTCGGGACCAAAAGCGCCGCGCCGTCTACCGCTTCGCCGGTATCGAGAGCCATTTGGGCGAAGCAGCCGGTCAAGACCACCTTCGCGCCGTCTTTCTGACGGGCGGCACGGCGGGCGACCTGACGGGATTTGCGGTCGGCATCGGCGGTGACCGAGCAAGTGTTGATGACGTAGACATCGGCGGGCGACTTGAAATCGGTCAGCGTGAAGCCGAGCGCCTCGAAGCTCTCCGCCAGCCGCTCGGTCTCGTATTGGTTGACCTTGCAGCCTAAATTGGTAAACGCGGCAGTGGGCATAGTTCCGAAAGTTTACCGTAAATCGAAGCAGAGTGTCAAGCAAGCCTTCTGGGTATAGTGCTTAGAGCTAGTCATTACGTCAGCAGAACTTAGGAGACAACCAATGGACACACAGCAGCTTCCAATGGAAGAGTGGAGCACGTTTTTGGACGAACTCAGCCGACAGCACGAATCGAGCACGGTCAGCGTCACCGTCAGTGGCAACGGCATGACCGATGCGCCGGTCATCACTGACCTGCCGCTCCTCGGCGTTCAGCTTAACACCAAAGGCAGCGACGCGGGCAGTATCACAATTATCGCCGGGCAGAATGCCGCCGATGCCATCTCGCACACGGTCCCCGGCCCAACTCAGATGAGCGTCGCCCGCGACGCCGACGGCACGGTCGCAGCAATTCAGATTGATGCACCAGACCCGGCCCAGACGCAAGTTCACTTCCAGAGAGCCGGCTAACGGGCATTAGACACGGTGAACAAACCGGCAATGCCGAGCGCATACAAAGTCAGCACGAGCAGAGAGTCGATGCCCATTCGAAGAAACAGGCGGCTTGGGCGGAAGATGAGGCCGTAGAGATATACGGTTGTCAGCAGAACGCCCAGGCCCGCCAGATAAATATCGGTGCGCTGCGCCTGCGGCAGCACCGCTTCTCCTGAAAGAACGGTTGCCAGTAAAAACAGCACCGGCAGAAAGGCATTGCCGCCGAAGATGTCTGAGATCGCCAGACTGTAGCCGCCGGTTCGGATGGACGCAATCCCTGTCGACAACTCCGGAAGCGAAGTCGCCGCTGCCAGGATTGTCGCCCCAAACAGCACCCCAGTCATGTGCAGGTGCTGTGCGATGCCGCTGCTGCTCTGCTCCAGCGCGACGCCCGCCGCGAGAGTCGCCAGCGCGGCCAGCCCGAAGATGCCGGCGACTTTCGCTGTACTTTGCCCGTCACTCTTTTTCGCCGCCGCCGCCTTCCGCGCCTTCATTGCGCCGGTCTCCTCACCGCCGGGCGCGTCTCCTTTGCTCTGCCAGGGAAGGTCGGTTTGAGCGCGTTTCAGCAGCCACAGCCCGGCCAGCCACAACCCGGTCAGGGCCAAATCCTCGGGCGTCACCCGAAACGCAATCAGCGTCTTCGGAAGCTGCGTGCCCATCATCGTGACGACCAGCACGGCGGAGACTAAAACGCCTTCCAAAACCAGCACCAGCGACGCTGCCTGCCAGGTCAAAGGCCGCTTGCCGGGCACGCTGATGTCCAGCGCGACCAGCACAACGGTTTGCAGCGCGATGCCGCCCAGTATATTCCCAATCGCAACCCCGATGTCATGGCGCAGCGAAGCCGTAATGACAATCGCGATCTCCGGCAGATTGGTCGTCACCGCAAGCAGTATCAGTCCACCGAGCGCCTCCCCGAGGCCGAGACGCGTGTCGAGAATATCGGTCATGTTCGACAGGAAAATGCCTGCGACCCAAACCGCCCCCGCGGCGGCAGCAAAGACCAGCAAAAGCAGCGGCAGGGAAAGATGCGAAATGTCAGGCATGGAAGCATAGTACCTGAGAACAAACAAAAAGCCCGCCTGCGGCTGCCTCCCAAGAGGCAGTGCAAGCGGGCCGGAGCAGGCGGACGGGGTCAATGCTTAAGCATCGTAGTACAGGAAGAACTCGTAGGGATGGGGCCGAAGCGCCACGCCTTCCACTTCGCGGACACGCTTGTAGTCAATGTAGGTCTCGATCAGTGACTGTGTGAAGACGTCGCCTTTGAGCAGGAACTCATGATCGGCTTCCAGAGCATCTAAAGACTCTGCCAGCGTTCCCGGGGTTTGCGCAATGCCTTTTTTCTCTTCTGGGGCCAGCTCGTAAATGTCTTTGTCCACGGGGGCGGGCGGCATGATCTTGTTCTGGATGCCGTCAATCCCGGCCATCGCCATCGCCGCAAACAGCAGGTAGGGGTTCGCGGTCGGGTCCGGGGCGCGGAACTCGACGCGCTTGGACTTCGGCGAGCCGGCAATTGGAATTCGCACGGCGGCGGAGCGGTTGCGGGCCGAGTAGACCAGGTTGATCGGGGCTTCGTAGCCGGGTACCAGGCGCTTGTAGGAGTTGGTAGAAGCCGCGCCGAACGCCAGCAAAGCATTGGCATGCTTGAGGATGCCGCCGATGTAGTAGACTGCCGTCTCGGACAGGCCGCCGTAGCCCTTCTCGTCGTAGAAGATATTGGTATCGCCCTTCCACATCGAGACCGAGCAGTGCATACCAGAGCCGTTGTCCTGGAAGATCGGCTTCGGCATAAACGTCGCCGTGTAGCCGTTCTGGGCGGCGGTATTCTTGACAATGTACTTGTGCATCAAAAGCTTGTCAGCCATTGAGACCAAAGAATCGAACTTGATGCCGATCTCGCACTGGCCGGCGTTGCCGACTTCATGGTGATGGACATCCACTTCGATGCCGGCTTCGAGCAGGGTCAGGACCATCTCGGAGCGCAGGTCGGAAAGCGTGTCCGACGGCGGCACCGGGAAGTAGCCTTCTTTGGTTCGCATCTTATAGCCGAGATTGGGCTTTTCGTCACGGCCCGAGTTCCAGGCCGCTTCGTCAGAATCAATTGCGTAAAACCCTGAGTTTGCCGACTGGCCGTAGCGGATGTCGTTGAAGACGTAAAACTCGGCTTCCGGGCCGAAGTACGCCACATCAGCGATGCCGGTGGACTGGAGGTAGGCTTCGGCCTTCTTGGCAATATTGCGCGGGTCACGGGGGTACTTTTCGCGGGTAATCGGGTCCTCGACATCGGCGATAATCGAAAGGGTCGGGTTTTCGGTGAACGGGTCCATGACCGCCGTGTCGGCGTCGGGGACCAAAAGCATATCGGACTCGTCAATGGTCTGGAAGCCGCGCACGGAGGAGCCGTCGAACGGCAGCCCGACCGTGAACACTTCTTCTTCAAAGCGGTGCGCGGGCAGCGTGAAATGCTGCCAGGTGCCGGGCACGTCAATAAACTTGACGTCAACAAACTTGACGTCGTTGTCCTTGATCATCGTCAATACGTCCTGCGCTGTTTTAGCCATGAAAAGCGTCTGTCTCCTTTATTCGTCAGCAAGAATAGCGAAATCTCTTTGGGCAGTGACACAAAAAAACGCCCCTGAAACGGCTTTCCACACGGCCTTACTCGAAAGCGTTTGGGAAAGGCCGCACAGGAACGCCTCTGTTCCGTCTGCCTGCAATTTTACCTGCAATGCTGTCAGTATACTCCTGGTAAACTGCAAATGTCAAGCGAACCACGCTGACAAATTTAAAGCAAGGCAGCCTGGTACTTTTATTTGGCACGGTTTGTGCTATAATAACAGACATTCACGCACTCTTGGAGACAACGCCATCATGTTCCCCTTTCCGACCACCTTCCCATTGAAAGAACGCCGCTCTGCTGCGATGCTTTATGCCTTTCTGCTCGCTGCCTGCTCACCGGCATTCGCCGCGCCAAAGCCTTCCAGTACAAAGCCGGTGCCGCTGACCCAAGCGGAAACCCAGTACAATCAAGCCATCAACAATTTCAACAGCGCCACTCGCACCCATGATCCGCAGAAGACGACCGATACCATCGCCGAGCTTCAGGCACTCGCCAAGACGCCGCAATATGCCAGTGACTCGTCGGTCCACAACCTGCTCGGCTACCTGTATCTGACCCAGTCGAACCCAGCGGCGGCGATCCCCGAGCTGCAAACGACGGTTCGGCTCGCCCCGGCCAATCTCGATGCTCGCAATAATCTCGGCAACGCCCTTCGCCAGACCGATCAGTACGACCTGGCGGCGGAGCAGTACCGCTTTATCCTGGCTCATCCCGTCCCCGGCGGCCCGGACCCGGCGCGAGTCAAGTTCAATCTCGCCACCGTGCTTGGGCAGGCCGGGCACACCGACGAATCGCTGGCACAGTTCAGCGAGCTGACATCGAGCGGCTCCACCGATCCCGCCGTCTACAAAAACTATGGCTTCTTTCTGCAAAAGGCCGGACGCACCGCCGAGGCCGCCGAGGCATTGCAGAAAGCGTCCGATCTCAACCCGAAAGACGCGGCGGCGGCGCTCAATGCCGGTGAGCTGCTGGCCAAAGCGGGCCGCTACGACGACGCCATCGCAGATTTGACCAAAGCGGTCGGCCCAAACGCCGACCCGAAGCTCGACCCGGCGGCAGAGTACGATGCCTACTTCGCGCTCGGTGAGTGCTACGCCGCCAAAGGCGACCGCCCGACAGCGATTAAAGAGTTCGATACGGCGGCGACGTTGCAGCCGCAGAACGCCGTGCCGCTCTACAACAAAGGCGTCTTGCAGCAGCAGGCGGGCCTGAACACAGACGCCGAGACCTCTTACCGAAGCGCATTAGCGAAAGACCCCAGTAATGTCCAGATCCAGACCGCACTCGGCTCCCTGCTCGCCGATATGGGCAACACTGCCGAAGCGGTCTCTCTGCTGTCCGCCGGAGCGCCGAAGCTGCCGCAGAATGCCGCCGCCGCGCCGTACTACAGCCGCCTCGGCGACGCCTACGCCCGGCGCAAAGACTACGCCAATGCCAATGCCGCCCGGCTCCAGGCGCTGTCTCTCAGCCCCGACGACACCGACACGCGGGTTGCGCTGGCCGACTCGTACATGACCCAGCGCCAGTATATCAGCGCCTTAGCTCAGTACAACCTTGCCGCGCAGGCGCGTCCCACCGACGCCGCCATCCAGAACCAGCGCGGGGTCGCCTACAAAAACCTGAAGCAGTACCCAAAGGCGCTGGCCGCGTTCAAATCCGCTGCCGCGCTGAATCCCAGCAGCGCCCAGATCCAAAACAATTTGGGTGTCCTGTACGAGCTTTTGGGTAAGAAGCCATCAGCAATCGTGTCGTACAAGAAGGCATTGGCGCTGAACCCGCAGCTTGCCGAGGCCCGCCAAAATTTGGACCGCTTCAAGGCAAAATAGACGCAAAGCAAAATAGACGTGAGACTGAATGAACCCCTCTCGAACCAACACACGCGGCATTAAAACGCTTGGCATCATGGCGAATGCCGGCAAGCCGGCGGCGCTGGAAGTCGCTGCCGCTGCCGACACTTACCTGCGCTCGCGCGGGCTGACCCTGAACCTGCAAACGCGGGTTGCCGAATCGCTCGGCCTCGATGGGCGGGGAATGCCCGATGACGCCGTCGCCGAATCCGATGCCGTGCTCGTGCTCGGCGGCGACGGCACCATCCTCGCCACGGCCCGGATGTGCGCCCCGCGCGGCACCCCCATGCTGCCGGTCCATGTGGGCCGCTTCGGCTTCCTGACTGCCGTTGCCCCCGAGGACCTTGCCCCGGCACTCGACGCCCTCCTTGACGGCCACTACACCGAGGAAGACCGCATGATGCTCTGGTGCGAGACCCACCGGGACGGGATTCTGCAAGACTCCGGCCTCGCGCTCAACGAAGTTGTGGCCGCAAACGGCCCGCTGTCGCGGGTACTGCACCTGCGGACTTCCATCGGCGGCAAGTATGTCACCACTTACGCTGCCGACGGCATCATTGTCGCGACGCCCACCGGCTCCACCGCTTACTCGCTCTCGGCGGGCGGCCCGCTGGTCCACCCGCGCCTGCAAACGCTGTTGGTAGTTCCAATCTGCCCGCACACGCTCACCGCCCGCGCCCTTCTGGTGCCCCCGGACGAAGAGATCATGGTCGTCGTCGAGCGCGACCCCCATGACACCGTCCGGGTCACGATTGACGGACAGATCGGCTTCCCCTTGCAGACCGGCGACGAGGTCCATATCCGCTGCGCCCCCCACCCCGCCCGCTTTTTGTCTGTCGGCGGCGCAGACTTTTATGACAAGCTGCAAAACAAGCTCCACTGGGGCGAAACGCTGTATTAGACGGGCGTTGAATAACAAATGCGGGAACGAGGGCATGAACGCTCTCGCTGGGGAGCGCGGACGCTAATGACCCGCCTGCTGCACTGGCAGACCCGGAGGGCGCGGGGCAAGATGCGATTTGTCGGAAATCTTCCGCCGCGCAGGCGGCGGCTTGGCGTCTTCGCCCCTCAGCGAGGGCGTTCACGCCCTTGTAATTATTGACGTTTGTTTTCTAAATCCATGTTAGTTGAACTCCATGTCACGAATTTTGCGCTGATTGACCACCTGGACCTGTCGTTCGGCGCAGGGCTGAATATTCTGACCGGGGAAACCGGGGCGGGCAAGTCTATTATTATTGATGCCCTCGGACTTGCTTTGGGCGAACGGGCCGGACACGATTTGGTCCGCACCGGCGCGGGCAAAGCGACGGTGGAGGCGGTGTTCGACCTGACGAACGCGCCTGCCGAAATGCGGCAAAAGCTGGCCGAGGCCGGGCTGGATGATGAAGATGGGGGCGAAGACCGCGACACGCTGTTTGTCGCCCGCGAGCTGGCAAAAAGCGGCGGCAAATCGTCGTGCCGGATCAACGGACGTCTCATGCCCGTGGCTGTACTGAAAGAAATTGCCGAGGGCTTGGTGGATGTCCACGGGCAGCATGAGCATCAATCGCTGCTGTCCGCCGATCACCATGTTGATATTCTCGACAACTGGGGCGGCAAAGAGGCGCTGGCACAACGCCAAGGGGTCGCCGCGCTGTCTGCCGAAGCCAACGCCCTGAAGCGGGAGCGGGAAAAGCTGCGGACGGATGCACGGGAACGCGCTCGGATGCTTGATCTCTATCGTTTTCAGCAGGAGGAGATTGTTGGAGCGAACCTGACGCCGGGCGAAGAAGACGAGCTGGTCGCAGACCGCACCCGGCTGGCGAGCAGCGAAAAGCTGAGTGCAGCGGCGACCGATGCCTACGACACACTCTCCGGGGCCGAGCGCGGCAGTGGGGGGGCGCTGGATGCCTTGAACGCGGCGCTGTCGGCGGTCGAGCACGCGGCGGATTTGGACGAGAACTTGGCCCCGCTCCTTGAGACGCTGCAAAATGCAGTCGTCTACGCCGAGGATGCCGCGCGGGGTCTGCGCGTGTATCAGGAGACGGTCGAGTTCAACCCGGAACGCCTCGAAGAGATCGAGACGCGCTTAGACTTGCTGCGAACACTCAAGCGTAAGTACGGCGAGACGGTGGCCGAGATGATCGCTTACGGAGCCGAGCTGACCGCAAAGCTCGACGACCTAGAGAACTCCGAGGCCCGCGAGGAGGAATTGACGGCAAATATCGCGAATACGGAAAGCAAGCTGGCGGCGGCGGCGGCGAAGCTCTCCGCGACCCGGCGCAAGGCGGCGGTGAAGTTTGCCGCCGGGATCACCCGTGAGCTGACCGATCTCGGAATGTCCGCCACAAAGTTCGAAGTTTCGATTGAGCCGCAGGCGATTACGGCGAAGGGCGCGGACAAGATTGAGTTCTTGCTGTCGCCGAACCCCGGCGAGCCGCTGCGTCCGCTGGCAAAGATCGCGTCGGGCGGCGAGATGTCGCGTATCATGCTGGCGATGAAGTCCGTGCTGGCGAAGTCAGGCACGATCCCAACCATGATTTTCGACGAGATTGATGTCGGGGTCGGCGGGCGCACCGCGCAGACCATTGGGGACAAGCTGGAAGCGCTGGCAAAGGACGCACAGATACTCTGCATCACGCACCTGCCGCAGATCGCGTCGCGCTCGGCGACGCATTTTTTCATTGAAAAGCACGTCGCGGACGGGCGAACGACCGTCTCCGTCGCGCCGCTCGACTCGGAGGGCCGCGTGGACGAGATCGCCCGGATGCTCGGCGGCAGCCGCCGCTCCGACGCCGTGGTGCAGCATGCCCGCGAAATGCTGTCCGCGAAATAAAAACCGTATTTAAAAGATCGTATTTAGGGGATTGCAAGGAGTAGGTTGCCGTGTTCTTCAAGAAGGACGTTTTGCTGGCGCAGGAGTATCTCGGGTTCCTGCTGCTGAATATGTTCGATTTGTTTCTGACTGGTTACATTTTCAAGCTGGGCGGGGTCGAAGCCAATGGCCCAGCGAACTGGATCTGGCTCCATTACGGGCAAAGAGGCTTCGCGTTCTACAAGTTCGGTCTGGTCACGGTTGTGGTTTTAGCCTGCGAAGGGTACTCGATCAAAAACATTCGGATATCGCGGATCATTGTCACGGTCGGCTGCCTCGTGTACCTGCTGGTCGTCTTCTGGGAAGTATTTTTGATTATCACGCAGGGCAATGGCATCAAATTCTGACATATCAAACTTCGGCAGCTGGATGATCCGGCCCGCCGCTGAAAACGACCTGCCGGCGCTGACCGCGATCTACAACGCCGCCGTGTCCGGCACGGCGTTCACCGGGCACCTTCAGCCTCTCATGCTGGATGAGCGCCGGGCCTGGTGGGCGGCGCATGCGGACCCGCGCTACCCGGTGCTTGTTGCCGCAAGCGCGGACGATGCGCTCCTCGGCTACGCCTCGCTTTCGCTTTGGTACGACACGCCGGTCTACGCCCACACTGCCGAATCTTCGCTGTATTTGGCTCCCGACGCGCAGGGCCGGGGCCTCGGCACCTCGCTGATGCGGGCGCTGCTCACCGAAGCCAAACGCATCGGGCACCATGTCGTTCTCGCCCGCATCTGGGCGGGAAATGCCCCGTCCATCGCTATGTGCCGCAAATGCGGGTTTGAGACGATTGGCGTTCAGCGCGAAGTCGGCTTTCGGAACGGCCTCTGGGAAGACTGCATCGAAATGCAGGCGATTTTGTAGTGATCACCGAGGCCGCATCCATCCAACCGTCATCAACAACCCTAGCCCCCGCGTCGGCGCTGCGTCAGCGGCTCTGGCTCCTCGCCCTGCTGCTGGGCACTGCGACCCTCGCGTTCTGGTCCCTCGGCAGCCTGCCGCTCATTGACGTAGATGAGCCGGTCTACGGGCAGGTCGGCAAAGAGATGGCCCACGCAAGCCTCGCAAATTGGCTCTCGCCGCGCTACGGCGGGCAGCTCTGGTTCGACAAGCCGCCGCTCTTCTACTGGCTCACGGCACTCTCGATGCGCGTCTTCGGTGTCTCCGAGTTTGCCGCCCGCTTGCCGTCGGCGGCGCTGTCGGTCGGCCTTATCGGCGCGATCTATGCGCTGGCTCGCCGCGCCTACCCTGACATTCCCAAGACCGCACTCTGGGCCGGGTTTGTGCTGGCGACCTGTTTGCAGTTCTTCACACTGGCCCGCGCCGCCGTTACCGATATGACGCTGGTGGTCTGCCTCTCGCTGGCGCTGTACGGCCTTTACGCTTGGCTTCAGACCAATCAAGGCCGCTGGATGGTCCTGGCCGGGCTGATGACCGGCCTCGGAATGCTCGCCAAAGGCCCGGTTGCGCTCGTTTTAGTCGGCGTCCAAGTGATTGCCTACCTCTTGCTGACCCGGCAGGCCAAGCGCCTGCTGTCCCCCGCCCTCTGGGCCGGCTTCACGCTGTGCCTAGCCGTCGGCCTGCCCTGGTTCCTGCTGATGGTCCATCTCCACGGTCAGCTCTTCATTCAGGGCTTCCTGGAAGCGAACAATGTCACGCGCTACCTGTCGGCAGAGCACAAAGAGACCAGCCCACTGTGGTTCTTTCTGCCGGTGCTGCTCGGCGGTTTTTTTCCCTGGTCGCTGGCCCTGCCCGGCGCATTGATCTCCGCCTGGCGCACTGGCCGCGCCGCCTTCGCCGACAAAGCCGCCGACAACCCCACGCTCTTTCTCGGCCTCTGGTTCGCACTGGTCTTCGTCTTCTTTTCAGCCTCCCAAAGCAAATTGGTAACGTACATCTTCCCGCTCTACCCCGCTGCCGCCGTGCTGGTCGGCGTCTGGCTGGCGAAACAAACTGAAACTTCGGCGCGTTTCTCCCCTCTATGGCTTTATGCTGGGCTGAACATCGCGCTGATTGTCGCCCTCTCAAAGTTTGGCCCGAAGTACGGAGTCGCGCCGCAGACGCTGACCCTCTGGGCACTTGTGCTGGGCACGGCGGCAGCCGGGTTGTTCTTTGGACACCGCCACAGACGGGCCTGGCTTGTTCCCGGCATTGGAACCGCGCTGTTCCTGCTCATTCTCTGGTGCTCGCCGACTTGGCGGGTTCGGGAGCCGGACATCTCGGAGCGCCAGACGGCGATTTTAGCGTCCCTGACCACACCGCCGGACGGGGTCATTCATGCTCTGGGATTAAAGCACCCGAGCCTGCGGTACTATTGTGATTGGCCCGTCGTCTACACCGACGACCACCCGGCTGCCGCGCTTGACCTCAAGACGCACCCCGGCGTCGTCTATGCGCTCCGGCCCAAAGTGCTGGACGAATTGAAGTCGAAATACGGCGTCACGCACTATGACGTGCTCCGGCAGGGTGCCCAGACGGTGCTGATCAGAGCTACAGAGTCCGGGCACTGAAGAACCCGTCTTGGAGGCTTCGCCGAACGTCCAGGGGACGAAGGAACATGGAAACGACGGCATATCTCAAGCGGCAGGCGGAACAAGGCGACGGGAGAGCAGCGTTTCGGCTCGGTTACCGCCTGGCCTTCGGACGCAGCCGTCCGCGCCCAACCAATTGGGCCGAAGTGTTCAAGCTCTGGGAGCAGGCCGCGCACACAGGCCATGCGCGGGCCATGTTCCACTTCGGCACTTGCTACGAGTACGGGTATGGCGTAGAAACAAGCCTCGGAACTGCGCTGGAATGGTACGAGAAAGCCGCTGAACAGGGTCACACTGTTGCGATGTACAACCTCGCCTTTACCTACCGTAAGGGTGACGGGCTTCCGCAGGACTACGATAAAATGCTGTTTTGGCTGCTGAAATCCGCCAAGCTAGGTGATTCTGGCTCCCAGAGGGATTTGGGCTGGTGTTACCACGAAGGCGTCGGCGCTGAAGAGGACTACGGGAGTGCGGTGCGTTGGTATCGAGCGGCGGCGCGTCAAGGGGACAGAAAGGCGCAGTTCAATCTGGGGCTGTCTTATCTGGACGGTGACGGCGTCAAGGTTTCTTCAAGATGGGCACGGTACTGGCTGACAAGAGCCGCCGATCAAGGACATCGCGAGGCAAAGATGCAGCTTCGCCGTATATCAAATGCGATCTAGCAGAGTCAAGGATAAGAGTATGGCAGACACGAAAACCTCAGAGGACGGGACGGCGCGGCTGCCGGGGCTGTCGTTTGTGTTTCCGATGTACAACGAGATCGGCAACATCGAGACGTGTGTTTCGGAGGCGCTGCGGGTCGGGCGGCTCATCACGGACAATTTGGAAATTGTCGTGGTGGATGATGCGTCCACCGACGGCTGCGGGGCTTTGGCGGACACGCTGGCTCTGGCCCATCCTGAGGTCAAAGTTATTCACCATGCAAAGAACCGCAAGCTGGGCGGGTCCCTGCGGACGGGCTTTAGGGCGGCAACCAAAGACTGGGTGCTGTACATTGACAGCGATTTGCCGATTTTGATGGACGATGCGCTGCTGGCGATTCCTCTCACGCGCAATGCTGACATGGTGATCGGCAATCGTCAGGGCCGGGCTGAGGGGCCGAAGCGAGAGATCATGTCCTGGGTTTACAACCGATTGATCCGTGTGCTGTTCGGCCTCAGTGTGCGGGATGTCAATTTCGCGTTCAAGCTGTTCCGCCGAAGTATTTTGGAGCAGATTACGCTGCAATCCGAGGGGTCGTTTATTGACGCCGAGCTGCTAATCGAGACTCACGACGCCGGGTTTCGGATTGCCGAGCTGCCCCTGCGCTATTACGAGCGGACGGCGGGGGTCTCGACACTGGCGTCGGGGTCGGTCGTCGTGAAGATTTTGCACGAGATGGCGGACTACCGGCGGGCGGCAAAAAAGCGTCCGGCCCGCAAGCCGGCGGCGCATCCGTGACGCCGCTTGTGCTGACACGGCGGGTCATTATCCATGCCGACGATTTCGGCCTGCACCCGGCAATCAACGCCGGCATTGAAGCGGCGCACCGGGATGGACTGGTCACTTCGGCGAGTCTGATGCCGCTGGGAGCGGCCTTCGGCGACGCTTTAGGGCGCATTGAATCGCTGCCTAAGCTCGACTTGGGACTGCATTTTACGCTGGTGGGAGTTCCCAGCCTGCCGCCGACGCTTGGGGCGTTCCTGGCGGCGTATGCGTCCGGCCAAGTGCCGCCGTCACGGATAGAAGCGCTGCTGTCGCGTCAGTTCGACGCTGTGCGTCACCTTCCCATCAGCCATATTGACTCCCATCAGCACCTCCACGCGCTGCCGGGCGTCATGCGCGTTGCGTGCCGCTTTGCCGCCCGGAACGGCATCGGAGCCGTGCGCCTGCCGATTGATAGTCCGGCGCTCGCGGCGATTCCGAAAGCGCGTCGCGTACAGGCCGCCGCGCTGGCCGTCATGGCGCGTCTGTCCCGGCAATACATCAGGGCCTACGGCCTGCGGACTTCGGACCACTTTTCCGGCATGGCGGTCTCGGGTCATCTGACCGCCCCCACCCTCGCAGCCTATATGCAGAACGCACGGCCCGGCCTGACGGAGATTGTCTGCCACCCCGGCAGCGGCAACGCTGCACTGTCCGAAATCTTTGACTGGGGCTATGACTGGGAGGGCGAAACCGCCGCCTTGTGTTCTCCCAAGACTCGTGCTGCCGCCGTGAGCGTGCAGATCACAGAGTGGCGGTAATTTCTTTGCCGACAGGCACAAAAAGCTTGACAAGTCCGCCTGCTTTTGGACATACTCATCTCGTAACCGCATAATTGCTGACACGCATCCACGGAGGGAGCCATATGAAACAACGAATTTTTGCCCACACACCTACTCACACACTCTCCCAGGCATTTCTCGCCGCCGCCCGCCTGCCGCAAGCCTGGCTTGCCGCTTTGTTGCTCTGGACCCTGCTTTCGGCGGGCCGCAGCCTCGGCACTCCCTGGGCGCAGGCTGCCGGGACCGAGAGCCTGCGCTGGGCCACCGGCATCGGCCTTGCGCTGACTTTGGCCTGGCTGATGCGCCGGATGAAGAGTGCGGGGCAGTTCCTCGTCACTTTGGCCGGGGCAATGGCGCTGGCCGGGGTATTAAGCGGCGAAACCATCTCCCACAGCGGCCTGGTCGGCCCCTACCGTGACCACCAGCTCTACGGCAGCGCTCTGCTGCTCCTGCTTCCCTTCTGCGCCGCCCTCGCCGTAACGTCCAAGTCTGCGCTCTGGCGCACGGGTGCGCTGGCGGCGCTGGCGCTGGGGACACTTTGCCTGATCCTGAGCGAGACCCGGTCTGCCTGGATTGGCCTGGGCGCGGCGGCCCTCGTCTTCGGCGGGCTGTGGCTGAGTCGTCCGGATTCCCGTCCGCAGCGCTGGCGCGTGGTTTTGGTTCCCGTTTTGCTGCTGCTGGCCGGCCTTGCGGGCCTGTGGGCGCTGAACGGGCCACCCGAGCAGCAGGTCTCGCTGTCGGCACGCGCGGCCACTTTGACCGCGCTGTCATCGGATGGAAGCTGGCAGGAGCGCGGGGCGCTTTGGCGTGGCACGGGGCGCATGATCGCCGCCCATCCCCTGCTGGGGGTCGGTGCCGGGCGCTACCCAGGCGAGCAGTGGCGCTGGACCCATGTTGGCGGCCCGCTCTCGCCCGCCGCACATCCGTCGCTTTCAAGCGAAGCGCATAGCTTTTATGCCCAGACCGCCGCCGAGATGGGGCTGCCCGGCCTCGGCCTGTACCTGGCGGCCCTGGCAGCGTTTTTCGCCGCCGGAGTGCGCCGGCTGCGGAACAGCCGCCGCCACCGCCTCAGCGGCCAAAGCGCCTTGCTGCTGGCCGCGCTCAGCGCCGCAGCCGGGCAAAGCGTGGATGCCCTGGCAAGCCCGTCCTGGCAGTTCCCGGAAGTCTCGTTCTTCTTCTGGGCGGTTCTCGGGATGGGCCTCGCCGCGCTCCGGCCAGAGGAGGCGATACTAGCTTCCGCACAGATCCCCGACCCGGTGCGCCGCGCCGGTCAGTTCGCCCTCTCCGGCAGCCTCGCGGTCGTGCTGGCCGCCCATATCCTGCCGCTCGGCCTGCTGACCCCGGTGGAAGCCTACAACCATGTCGCAGCTGTGACTTTCCAAGGCGCCACACTAACTCAGATTACCTCCGGGGGCACCATCACTTTCTCGCTCAAGGCGAAATACTCCGACGGTGGCACACAAGATGTCACGCTGGATTCAGGCGGGGCTACAAATCAGCCCTCCAGCTATAGCTGCCTCGTTGCAGCCACCAACTCCACCTGTACCTCAAAATTCGGCACCGGCCCAGCCCGCAACCAGCTCATTGTCAGCGGGTCTGACGTAGGCAAACAGCTCAAAATCACCGGCTCATTCGTGGATGTCACCTACCCGACTACGGTTGGTACCGGCACGCCAACATACGTCCGCAAAGCGGCTCCAATTCTGACGGTTACTCCATAAAAACACCGTTTCCGGCAGGGACCTTCCGGGTATAAGTGCCTGTGCCGACAACTTCCCGGCATTAGAGAAGAGACACCGATGTTTACACGCATTAACCAGCTGCAGATGGATTTGCCGGCGAATACGGAGCCGGACCCGGCTGCGGCGGCATCCTTGCAGGAACTGATGGGCGGACGCTTTGGCGAGATGTCCACGCTGAACAATTATATGCACCAGTCATTCTCGATGCGTGGACGCGACAGCATCATTCCGTTCTATGACCTGGTTGCAAGTATCACGGCAGAAGAATTCGGCCATGTCGAGCTGGTCTCGACTGCTATCAGCCTGCTGCAAAACGGCGGTGAGCCGGACAATGCCCAGCCCTCCGACGCTCCGCTGGAAAAACTGAATAACGCTGGCGGCATCCGCCATCAATTTATCAACAACGGCAACAGCGCCCTGGTGACGAACGCCCAGGGGGCGCCCTGGTCAGGCGACTATGTCTTCAATTCCGGCAACCTGGTTCTGGACTTGCTGCATAACTTCTTCCTCGAGAGCGGCGCACGCATGGGCAAGCTGCGGGTCTATGAGACTTCGAGCCATCCCGTGACCCGGCGGCTCTGCGGCTACCTGCTCTGCCGCGGCGGCGTCCATCAGATCGCCTACGCCGTCGCGCTGTCCAAAATCACCGGCGTGGACGTACCCAAGATGCTGCCGATTCCGGACATCCGCACGGACAAAATTCCCGAGTGCCGCGAGTTCATCGAGAAGGGCCTGCACCGCTCACTGTATCGTTTCAGCACGGACGACTATAAGCACATCGAAGCGGTCTTCAACGGCACCCATCCCGAGGACGGCCAGCCGCTCGAAGTGCGCGAAGGCACCATTCCGGGCCACCCAATGGCCGACCTGCCGCCGGCTCCCGCCAGCGGCATTCCAAGCTTCAACATGGACGAAATGAAGGAAATCGCCGCGCGTTTGATGAAAGATATGTAATCAATTGTCTAGGCAAAGCTCGGCGCTTCACGCGCCGGGCTTTTTTTGTGGCCTAAAAATCGGGTACACTCACGGCTGATTTGGACTCTACGGACAACAACTTGGACAAAACTTTTTACATCACCACACCCATCTACTATGTCAACGGCGTTCCCCATGTCGGCTCGGCGACCACGACGGTCCTCTGCGATGCACTGGCCCGGTTCCACCGCCTGCACGGCGAGAAGACGTTCTTCCTGACCGGCACCGACGAGAATGCACCTAAAGTCGCGGCAGCGGCGGCCAAAGAAGGTATGGACACGGCCCGGTTCGCCGACGCCGTCTCGCAGCGCTACCGGGACTGCTGGGAGTACCTGCATATCTCGAACAATGACTTTATTCGTACCACCGAGCCGCGCCACGCCGCAGTTGTCACCGAAGTTTTCAAGCGTCTGCAAGCACAGGGCGACATTTATCCCGGCAAGTACGAGGGCTGGTACTCGGTCAGCGATGAGACGTTTTTCTTGGACTCGGAGGTCGAGAATGGGCGGGCCAAAGAAAATGGAGCCGTGGTCGAGCGTGTCACCGAGGACAACTATTACTTCAAGCTGTCGGCGTACAGCGACAGACTATTGGCGCACATCGAAGCGCACACCGAGTTCTTGCAGCCGGACACGCGCCGCAATGAAGTTTTAGCGTTCATCAAGGGCGGCCTGCGGGACGTAGTGATCTCGCGCCGTAATACCGGCTGGGGTATTCCCGTCCCCGGCGACGACTCCCAGGTGATTTATGTCTGGTTCGATGCCGTCATCAATTACCTCACCGCGACAGGCTGGCCGGACAACGCCGCCTGGGACACAATTTGGCCCGCCGACGTGCATTTGGTCGGCAAAGAGATTTACACGCGGTTCCATGCGACCCTGTGGCCTGCCATGCTGATGGGTCTCGGCCTGCCGCTGCCCAAAACCGTGCTCGGTCATGGCTGGTGGCTAATCGGCGGCGAGAAAGGCTCGAAATCGAAGGGCAATATCCCGACACCCCAAGAAGTCGTCACACAGGTGGTGGACCGGAGCGGGGCGGACGAGGAGGTCGCCAAAGACGCCCTGCGCTATTACTTACTGCGCGACATTTCGTTCACGTCCGACGCCGAGTTTTCCGTGGACAATTTAATCGAGAAGCGCTACAACCCCGATTTGTGCAACAAACTGGGAAATTTGCTAAATCGAACCCTGAAAATGCTGGCGCAATATGAAGGCGGCGTTGTCCCGAGCGGCAGTGCCGAACGAACCGCTGACGGTGTGCTAGCGTCACTCTCCCGCGAAACCACGCAGGATATCGAGCGGGCGATGACTGCGCTCGACCCAAGCGGTGCATTAGAGGCAATCTGGAAGCTCATTGAAGCTGGCAACGGCGAGATAGACACCACGGCCCCCTGGAAGCGGCACAAAGCCGGGGACACCGAGGGCGTCGCCGATGCGCTGTATGCCGCGCTGGAAACGACCCGCATCGTCAGCGTCTATTTGACCCCATTCCTGCCTCATGTCGCCGGCGTCATCCGAAGCCAGCTCGGCCTCGGCACCGCGCCGCTCGTGGACTGGGATGCCGAAACGCGCTGGGGGGGCCTGCCCGCCGGGACCCGGACCGAGGAAGCCGTGCCGATCTTCCCGCGCGTGGATGTGAAAAAGACAGAGACGAATAAGATACAGACACCGAAGAAAGAGAAACAGCCGAAGATGGAAGACACGCCCCCCCCGCCCCCAATTCTGGGGGAGCCGGAACAGCCGAAGACAAACACGATCACGATTGAAGACTTCGCCAAAGTGCAGCTTAAGATCGGCGAGATCAAAACCGCCGACCGGGTCGAAGGCGCGACCAAGCTGCTGCGCCTCACAGTGGACATCGGCGAAGAAGCGCCCCGGCAGATACTCGCCGGCATCGCCGAGTCCTATGCGCCTGAGACATTGGTGGGCCGCAAAATCGTCGTGGTCGCCAATCTCGCCCCGCGCAAGCTGCGCGGCTTCGAGTCCCAGGGCATGCTCATGGCCGCTACCGACGCCGAAGGCCACGCGATTCTGCTTCACCCCGCCGACCCGGACGCCGTCCCGCCCGGCGCATTAGTGCGTTAGTTGGATTTTCTATGACCAAGATACTGCTGGTACGCCACGGCGAGACGGAATGGAACGTTGTCGGACGCGTGCAGGGCTGGACCGACATTCCGCTGAATGCGCGGGGGCAGGCACAGGCAGCGGCGCTGGCCGAGCGTCTGCGCGACACGCCGCTCACGGCGATTTATTCCAGCAATTCAGGACGCGCCGCCGATACTGCTGGACCGACAGCTAAAACGCACGGTCTGGAAGTCAACCGTCTCACTGAACTGCGCGAAAAGGGCTTCGGCGACTGGGAAGGGCTGACGCAGGCCGACCTGGAGCGAGACTACGCCGATCTCTGGCACCGCTACCATGTGGAGCATGAACTCGACGCCGCCATTCCGGGCGGCGAAACGTACTCGCAGGTCTACGACCGAATGCGCGGTGTCCTGTGCCGAATTCTCGACGCTCACCCCGACCCCAATGACGCAGTGCTGGTGGTCGGACACGGCGGGTCGTCTCGCACGCTGGTTCTCGCCGCCCTGCAAGCGCCGCTGTCTACGCTCCAGCGTTTGCAGTCGGACAATGCCTCCCTGACGATTCTCAGTTTCCGGGGCATCGCCGATGGGCGCGTGGTGTGCCTCAATGACACCAGCCACCTGTCAGGGCTGGTTCCATGACTGCGTATGCACTCGGCCTGGACGGCGGCGGGACACAGTGCCGCGCCCAACTGCTGGATTCAGCCGGGAACCCCGTCGGCCACGGGGCGGCGGGGCCGTGCAGCCTCTCCGCCGTGCCGCCTGCCGAGGCGCTTGGGGCGGCACTCCTTGCCGCTGACAGCGCACTTGCCGAGGCGGGTGGCAGCCGCGCCGAGGTGAGGTCGGTCTGCGCGGGTGTTGCCGGCGTGTCGCTTGCGGACCGCCGTGCTCAGTTTCTCCGCAGCCTTGAAGTCGCCTTCCCTAACGCAGCCGTCACCGTAGAGCCGGATTACGCGATTGCCCTGTGGGGCGCGACTGGGGGCGATCCCGGCGTGATCGTGATCGCCGGCACCGGCTCGGCGGCGTTCGGCGAAAATGCTTTGGGGGAGACGCACCGCACCGGCGCGTATGGCTATTTGATTGATGACGGCGGCAGCGGCTATGGGGTCGGGCGCGGGGCGCTGGCCGCCGTTCTGGCCGCAGCCGACGGCACCGGGCCGCAGACCACGCTGACGGGGCGTGTCCTGGAAGCGCTGAATTTAGCAGCGATCTCGGAGATTGTGCCCGGCGTCTACGGCGGCAGTGTGAACCGGTTTCAGATCGCCGGCTTATCACGGGTCGTCACCGAGGCGGCGGCGGACGACAGTGACGAAGCTGCCCGCAGCCTTTTGATGCGGGCGGGCGGTGCTCTCGCGCATCTGACCTACGGCGTGACGCAGCGCCTATTCGCGAACGCCCAGGTGCCGTTCCCGGTCGTGCAGGTTGGCGGCCTCTGGAACGCAGGAAATGCACTCACCGATGTCTTTGCCCGCTCGCTGTGCCGCTTCGCGCCTGCCGGCGTCATTTCCGCGCCGCTGTCCTCTCCGGTCGAAGGCGCAGCGCAGCGGGCACTCGGTCAGCTTAACGCTCAGGGTGATGGGCAGGAAAAATTTTCGCCGCCCACTTGACAACCCTGCTTGCGCCGGGTATAGTATCTCATGTGAAAGCGCCTCCGACTTGGGGGTGTAGCTCAATTGGTTAGAGCGCTGCCCTGTCACGGCAGAGGCCGCGAGTTCAAGTCTCGTCATCCCCGCTTACACGAAAACTTGCGACTGTTCTGCCTTCGGGCAGAGAACCACTTGGGAACCCTACAAAAATGGGGTTCTTTTTTCTTTGTCCCCAATTTCTTTGTCCCCAAACGTCTTCGCCTCAATGTCTTGCCTCCTATCGCCAATATCAGCTATACTAGCGCAATGACTTCCGCACCATAATTCATCCTTTGAAAGAAAGAGAAATGATGGTTCCTGATCCGTCTCTCGATTTGGCCGTGCCTGCCGCCTCTCAGGACGCAGACGCTGCGCTGCTGCCCGTTCGCCGGTCATCCGACGCCCTTCACCTGCATGCCGATGACGTTTTAGCGAATGTCGCCGATGCCTTCATCGCGCTGGACCGCGAATGGCGTATTCTGTACGTCAACCGCCGCGCCTGCGAAATCAACCAAAAGCCGCCGGAGCAGTTCCAGGGCAAAAACCATTGGGAAGAATGGCCTGCCACGGTCGGAACTGAGGTGGAGCGTCAGCTGCGCCGTGTCATGGACCGGCGGGTCGAGGCCCACTTCCAAAATCACTATGCTGCGGGTCCCTACGATGTTTGGCTGGAGATTGATGCTTATCCTTCCGAGGCAGGCATCAACCTGTTCTACCGCGACATCACCGACCGCAAGTGCGCCCAGGAAGAACTTCGGCGCAGCGAGGAGCGTTACCGCAGCTTAGTCGCGGCCATGGGCGAGATTGTCTGGACCAACACCCCGGAAGGCAAGATGGACGGCTCAAACGCCGCATGGGGCAGCTACACGGGGCAGAGCGAGAAGGAATATCAGGGCTTTGGCTGGGCGCGGGCCGTGCATCCCGCAGATGCCCAGCCGACCATTGACGCCTGGAGCCGGTCGGTCGCCTCGCGGACGGTGTTTGTCTTTGAGCACCGTCTGCGCCGCCATGACGGGGCCTTCCGCGTGTTTGCCATTCGCGCCGTTCCCGTTTTAGAGGACGACGGCACGATCCGTGAATGGGTCGGCATCCACACGGATGTTACGGAGCGCAGGGAGATGGAAGCGGCGCAGGCGGCGTCCGCCGCCCAGCAGCGGCAGTTCCTGCGGGACGTGCTGGCAAGTGTGACCGAAGGACGGCTGCATTTGTGCAGCACGCCCGAGGAGCTGCCCCCGCCGCTGACGCCCTTCGGCGAACCCATCCCCCTGACCCAAGCCGAGGGCCTGCGGGCACTGCGTCAGCGAACTCAGGAAGCAGCGCAAGCGGCGGGCCTGATAAGCGAGGGGGAACACGACCTGATCACGGCGGCGTCGGAAGCAGGCATGAACGCCGTTGTCCATGCGGGCGGCGGAACCGGACAGGTTTCGCTTGGTCCCGGCGGCGTCGTTCAGGTACGGGTCGAGGATCACGGCAGCGGCATTGACACGGAGAACCTGCCGAAAGCCACGCTGTTCCGCGGGTTCAGCACGAAGGCCACGCTTGGGCACGGAATGAAAATGATGCTTGAGACCGGGGATCGTTTGTTTCTGCTGACAGGTCCAGGCGGGACAACGGTCGTGCTCGAAAAAGATTCCAGCGAGCCGCTTCCGGGCTGGATGGCAGCCGCATAAGTAAAACAGGCTCTACGGCTGCACCGCCGCGCCCTCATGCTCGAACTCCAGAAGAACCAGCTCGAACACGCCAGCTTGCAGTTAGGGAGCGCAAACGCAAGGCTCGAAGACCTTGCGACCACGGACGGTCTGGCGGGCCTGACGAATCACCGCCCCTTCCAGGAACGCCTGGACGTAAAGCCTACGCCCAGGCATCTAAGTGCGGGAGCGGCGGAAGGCGATTTGCATCCGGCGTGTCAGGGTTTTGGCCGGCGCAAGGCGCGGCTGGTCGTCGGCGTGGCTGTTTGTGTACAAGATTACTCCCGCGGGGTCGAGGGCGAAGACGCGGGGGCAGGACGTGACTTTGTAAACGTCTTCGGTCAGGCGCGTGTCGGGGTCGGGCAGCAGGGTCGTCCGGCGTTGGTCCAGCGCATTTGCCGCCGCAAACTTACGTGCGGCGGCAGCGTCGCCGTCGAAGATCACGACGGTCTGCGTGCCGGGCGGAAGCGCCCCGCTGCGCTGGAGGCGTCCCCAGGCGCGGGCCGCTTCGGCGCACCAGGGGCAGCCGCAGAAGAACAAAAGGGCGACCGGGTGCTCAGGCTTGGCGGCAAGCGTGAACGCGCGACCCGACGCATCCATGCCGCTGAGGGCCGGAGCCGGGTCGCCCGCGCCCGGCGCAAGCGCCGCAGTCAGGGCCGCGCCGGCTCCGGCCTCATCCGCATGCACGACCCCGCGCATTTCAAGCTGGACCACGGCGTCACCTGCCCCCTGCGTGTAGACCCAAACGGATTTATGAGTCTCGCCGGAAAGCAGGCGGCGCAGCGAGATTGCGACACGGATGGGGACAGTCCGGCCTGGCAGAACCGTAACCGGCAGTGCGCCGTCCAGCGCTGCCGTCGTGCATCCGCAGGACGATTGCAGGCGCTTGATCGTCAGCGGCGACGCGGCCTCGTTCCGCAGCATGAAGACGTGCGTCAGCGGAGCAGTGTCCGTGTCGAGGCGGGTGCCGAAGTCGAAATGAGCGGACTGCGGCCCGTCGAGCACGGTCCCCTCCCCCGCCGCGACGGTCAGCCCGGCGGTTGGAGCGCTGAGACCGGGGACACCGAAAATCGCCAGCAGCAGGACCGAGAGGCAGAGGCGGAGACAGGCGCTAATGGGCATGGAAGACTGCTTTCTGGGTTGACGTTTGGTTCACTGACGCGAGAGGCCGAAGCAGAAACAAACGCGCTTCGCTGCCGTGCCGCCCGACGCCGAGGATCCAGCCCTGGCGGCTGATACGGTAAGCCGTTTGCAGCAGCCAGCCTGAGTGCGCCGGAATGAGGGTATTCAAGTCGGTCATCCGGCCCCGCTGCCAAAGAAACGCATGGAGCTTGCCGGCGCTGACCGCCGCCGCGCCGACGACCTGCCCAGCATCGTTGAGGCTCCACGCCGCACTCGGATCGTCGCCGAGACTGCCCATGTCGGTCGGGACGCTGCGGCGCCAGACCACTGCATGGATGACGCCGCCGTAGGAGTCCGCCCAGCCAGCGGCGTCTCCGCGCATGTTGACGGCGCGGGCAGCACTCACGCTGCCGTCCGGCAGCAGCCCAAGCGGCGTGATGTGGCCCTTGTGCCAGACAACCGCCCGGCTCCGGCCATTGGCAGCCCCGTTCGAGACCCCGACAACCTCGCCCGAGGCATTCAGGCCGGTGGCCGCGCTGTAATCGCCGCCCGGCAGTGTTCCAAGATCGCCTGCTTTTCCCCCCCGCCAAACACAGGCATGGTGCAGGCCGTTTTTGCGGTCGGCGATGCCGGCGACCTCACCTGCGGCATTGACAGCGCAGGCCGAAGCATTGGCCCCGCCGAGAGTCGGCAGAAGCGTGACTTTGCCGGACTTCCAGAGAAACGCTTTGCTCAGGCGCAGGTCGCTTGGGTCTTTAGCGAGGCCGACGACGACGCCCGGCGCGGCATCCGAGGCGAAGCAGTTCGCCGCCGGCTGCCCGATCATGACGGGCGGCGAGGCCGGGCTGCGGCGGTACGTGCCGACAAAACCGCCGCTGGGCGTTGCCGCCCAGGCGGATATCGAGCCGTCCACGCCGAGGCCCGGCGCGATGTCGTCGGAGATGTGCGGCAGCGGTCCGAGATCGGAGATCGTAAAGTGCGGCTCCGGCGGCTCTGCGCGGGCATGGGCCGGGAAAAGAGAGCCGGGCAGTGCGCCGAGGCACAGAAGCGCCTGAGCAAATGTTCGGCCCCGAGTGGTCGTCATAGGTGCTCCCCGCGTGTTTTGATGGCCCGTGGGTTTTTTATGGCCCGTAGGTCCAAGTGAGAATGTCCTGCGTGGCGGTCAGGCCGCCGGTGCCCCCGGTGAAGCCGACATATCCGATGGGGCCGCCGACCAGGGCGGGCAGGTTCACGGCATACGACTGTGTCGCCGCCGCGCCGGTCGCAGCGTCGGCTTCTCTGACTGTCAGCGTGGTACCGTTGTACGCCGCCGTGACGGTGATGATATCGCCGCTGTGCAGGTCAATCCCCGTGCCGGTCAAATCCACCGACGGCACGGCGGGCGCTGCGCCATTGGTGAACAGGCCGGTCGAATTGTTTCCCTCGGTCGTGTTCTGGAAGAGGTCGAACTTAATCGCCGCGCTCTTTCCGATGCTCGCGCCCGTGGCGGCATTGGGGTCTAGGCCGTAGCCGAGGCCGCCGCCGCCCGTGCCCAGCGCGGTTGGGCCGACGCCCTGAATACAGAACGTCATGCCGTCCGCCGCGGCGCCGGTGCTCTGGAATGTGAAGCTCGTGTGGAACGACTGGACATTGACCGGCGTCGTAAAGAACGCGCTGGCGGCTTCGTTCCCGCCGCCGTCGGTCAGCCGCAGGGCATTGCCGCTGATCTGAGTGCTGCCGTTGAGCTGCAAGCCGCCCGCGCCGCCGAAGCCCGCGCCGAAGCTCGGTCCCGGCGCAAGTGTCAGGGCAAGCTGGGGCGGGCTGCTGCCTGCTTCCCGCGAATTGAAGTTGCTGCGGAAGCCGTCGGCGGGCAGTGTGTCCATCGTCAGCGCCAGAGTCACCGAAGCCGCCCCGGCGGCTTTCTGCGCTTGCAGGTAAGAGGTCACGTCCCACAAGTAATACTTCTGGGCTGATGTCACGGGGGTCGCGCCCATCTTCGCGCCAAGCGCCGGCTTGTTGTTCCAAGTCAGACCGGTCTCAGTCCAAGTCGTGTCGGCAGCGCCGGACACGGAGATATTTGCCGACGATTTGCCGCCCTCGCGTCCGCCGTAGACACGCAGGACGGCTTTGGTGATCTTGCTGGCCGCGCCAGCAAGGTCGAACTTGAGGTAGGCGATGCGTGTCAAGTCCGGGGGATTGATCTTGACGACAAGCTGCGGCGACTTGCCGAAGTTCTGTCCAGCGGCAGCGCCCGACTGAGCGTAAGTATCCGCCGCCGGCGCGAGCGCAACCGAGGTGCCGGAGGCGGCGGGGGAGATCGTCAGGGTCAGCGTTGTCATTTTGACTTGACCGCCGGAGACGCCCATCAGCGTAACCGTGCGGGTGCCCGGCGCGGCGTTTGCGCTGGCGGTGAAAGTGACAGTGCTGACGCTCGTGGTCGGGTTGGGGCTGAAGGCGGCGGTGACTCCGGCCGGCAAGCCGGTCGCGGCGAGAGTGACGCGGCCGGTGAAGCCGCCGGCGGGCGTGATGGTCACGGTCGTGGCGGTGCTCGTGCCCGACGCCGCGCCGAGGCTGGCCGGGGACGCACCAAGCGAGAAGCCGGACGGCAGCAGGCCGTAGACGACAAGCTGGCCCGACCCCGCGGGAGAGCCGGACGCGCCGAAGCTCGCCATGTAGACTTTGCCGCCGGCAACCGTGGGCGAGACGAACTTGGCGAAGCTGCCGATGTCGTCCCGCGCCGCGACCTGCTTGTCGCTCCAAAGCTCCTGAAGCGTGGCTTCGTCGAAAGCATGAACGACGCCGCGCACGACTGCATTGTTGGCGTTGCCGTTGTAGGGGGTCGCCGCCCAGACGATGCCGGTGCCTGCCTGCCCATTGTTGGAGGACAGCGACAGGAAGCCGCCCGGCATCGCGCCGTTGGCATTGGTCATCGGCGCGGTCATCGCGCTTTTGTGAACCGCCGCCGTATTGAAGAGGCCGTGGACGGCGTCAAACTGGTATGCCCGCAGGAAATCGTTCTCGCCCCACAAAAAGACTGTTGGACCGTTGACCGGGCTGTTGTAATAGATGGGACTGCCGTGGACATGGCTGCTGCCGCTGCCGAACACGGCCTGGAATTCCTGCTGGACCCTGTCTGCGCCGGCATGGAAATGGGTCATGTTGTTGGTGTCAACCAGGTACAGAACGCCCTGCTTGCTGCCGCCGACGATGAGTGTCGTGCCGGGGATGCCGAGCAGACCGGAGGAGCCGAGGTCCTGATCGCCGGCGTTGAGGGTGTCGGAGTTGAACGGTGTGAACCAGTCTTTTTGGTTCAGCGCCCCATCGAGCTTGACAAAGCTGTTACCGGTCTGTGCGCCGTCGGCGCTCCAGGTCCCGTTGCCGCTGGAAAGATAGAGGTTACCGGCGGCATCCACGGTCAGGCCCTGCCCGGACATCCAGATGCCGCCCTGATTGCCGCGAGGCGTATTCACGTACACGCCGGTCTGAGCGAAAGTTGCCGCCGAGTAGCTGATCAGCCAGCCGTGGTACGGCCCGCAGTCGTTGTGCGAGGCCCAGGCGATGTAGATATTGCCGTTCGCCAGGGTCAGCGCCGGGCGCTGGTTGTGAATCTTCGGGTCGAAGGTCAGCCCTTTATAAGTGGCCTTGATCTCGACCGGATTGATCTTAGTCGCGCCGCTCGTGATGTCGAGCGCGTTCAGCCACTGATGGTACGTGCCGTCGGCGTTTTTATTGCGGGACACCAGGTAAATGGTCTGCGTGGCCGGGTCAATCACCGGGGTGCTGAGAATGCCGACCCGGACCGAGATGTCGGTGCAGCAGCACTGGACATCGGACGCAGGCACGGCTGGGCCGAGGCTGACCGACCAAAGCGGCGCGGTTTGCGCCGGGTCGTCGGCATCGTAGGCGTAGACCGTGTTGTTCATGGTGGCGGCATAGACGACATTGTGTACGCCTTTGCCGGGCACGGCGACGCCGGAGACGTAGAGCGGCTGGGCGTAAATCTCGCCGTCCACGGCCCGCGTGAACAGCTTGCCGAAGCTGCTGGGGTTGACATTCGCCGTCGTCAGGACCGTTTCGCCCAAGTTTTGCCCGGTCCGCCCGTTGTCATTGTGCTGGGTCAGTACGTTTGCCTGAGCGTGAGCGGTTTGGGGTGCAAGCGCAGACAGCAGCAGGGAAAGGGCAAGCGTGAGCAGGCCGAAGGGTCGGCGCGGAGACAGGACAGCGTACATGACCACATCCTTTTCTGGAAACGAAAGCGTAGGAACTCGTAAAGCGTGCTGCGAGTTAGACGGGGGAAATTTGGGCTATTTTGCGTCTATTGTAACACAGGTCTTGCCGAGTGTCAACAATTTTTTTCGCACTGCCGTTCGGTTGACGCCGGCCTGCCGCTTCGAGTACACTCAGTACAGAGACTTATTACATGCTTTTGACACTCACGACAACACAAACCGCCCCGGAAGACGCCCCGGCAACCGACCTCGGCTTTCTGCTACACAAAAACCCCAGCAGGGCGCAGTCGTTTGACCTCTCGTTCGGCGCGGCGCACGTCTTCTACCCCGAGGCGACCGCCGAGCGCTGCACAGCGGCGCTGCTGCTCGATGTTGACCCCGTGGCGCTGGTCCGCTCCCAATCGGCACGGGGCAGCGGCGGGCGGACCCTGGCGTCGTATGTCAATGACCGGCCCTATGTGGCATCGTCATTCCTGTCGGTCGCCATCGCGCAGGTGCTCGGCAGCGCCCTCGGGGGCCGGTGCAAAGACAAGCCCGAGGCCGCCGACCGCTTGCTGCCGCTGAAAGCCTGCCTCGACGTTCTGCCGAGCCGAGGCGGCGAAGGTTTGATCCGCCGCCTGTTCGAGCCGCTGGGCTACGCGGTCGAAGTGACTCCCTACCCGCTCGACACGTCGTTCCCCGATTGGGGCCAGAGTCTGTATTTCTCGGTGACGCTCACCGCGACTAAGCGCCTGGCCGAACTCTTGACCCATCTCTACGTGCTCGTGCCGGCCCTCGACACCGGCAAGCACTACTTCATCGGCGACGCCGAAGTCGAGAAGCTGGTCCAAAAGGGCGAAGGCTGGCTGCACGCGCACCCCGAGAAAGAAACCATCGTCCGAGGCTACCTGAAGCAGCGCCGTTCACTGGTCAACGATGCTTTGGCGCAGCTCACATCCGCCGAGTCGCCCGAGATGGACGATGCTGAGGCCCTGCACGATGCCGCGGAAGAGATTATCGAAAAGCCGATGAGCCTGCACACGCAGCGCCTCGGGGCGGTACTGGCGGCACTCAAAGCCGTCGGCGTTCAGCGGGTGCTGGACCTCGGCTGCGGCGAAGGCCGCCTGCTGAGTCTGCTCCTCGCCGACCGCCAGTTCACGCAGATTTTAGGCATGGATGTCTCTTACCGCTCACTCGAAATTGCTCAGGACAAGCTGAAGCTCGACCGCCTGCCGCCGGCCCAGCAGGGGCGCGTTTCTCTCATCCACGGCTCACTCATCTACCGCGACAAGCGTTTGGAGGGCTACGACGCCGCTGCCGTGGTCGAGGTGATCGAGCACCTCGACCCGCCGCGCCTGTCGGCCTTTGAGCGCAGCGTCTTTGGTTTCGCCCGACCTAAAACCGTGATCATCACCACGCCCAATGCCGAGTACAACCCGAAGTTCGAGTCGCTCCCCGCCGGCAAGTTCCGCCACGGCGACCACCGCTTCGAGTGGTCTCGCGCCGAGTTCACCGATTGGGGCAGCCGCCAGTGCGAGCGCTTCGGCTACACCGTGCGCTATCTGCCGCTCGGTCCTGAAGACCCCGAAGTCGGTGCCCCCAGCCAGATGGCGATCTTCGAGAGGTAGAAAGAAACCATGCCATGAAGACCATGCCATGAATGGCATGGTCCTTGATTTAAAAGAACAATGACAGCAAAATATGAACATCAAAATTCCCGACCTTTCGCTGGTCGTGCTGATTGGCGCGTCCGGCTCCGGTAAATCGTCGTTTGCGCGGGCGCACTTTAAACCCACCGAAACGCTGTCGTCGGACTTCTGCCGGGGGCTGGTCTCCGACAATGAAAACGATCAAGCGGCGACCAAAGAAGCGTTTGAGGTGCTGCACTTTGTCGCGTCGAAGCGGCTGGCCGCCGGACGGCTGACCGTGGTGGATGCGACCAATGTTCAGCCGGAAGCGCGGAAGCCGCTGCTGGCCCTAGCCCGCGAGTTTCACTGCCTGCCGGTGGCGATTGTGCTGGATCTGCCGGAGCGGGTTTGTTTGGAGCGGAACGCTTCGCGGCCTGACCGGGACTTTGGGCCGCACGTGGTCCGAAACCATATCAAGAGCCTGCGGTCGTCGCTGCGAAGCCTAGAGCGGGAGGGCTTCCGGCACGTCTTCGTGCTGCGCTCTGAGGGGGAAGTCGCGGCGGCGGCGGTGACGCGGGAGCCGCTGTACAACGACAAAAAGCATGAGCTTGGGCCGTTCGACATCATCGGTGACATTCACGGCTGCTTCGACGAGCTGACAGTGCTACTGACCAAGCTCGGGTACGGAGTGGAAAGCCACGCGGTCACGCCGCCTGTGGGCCGCAAAGCGATCTTTCTCGGCGATTTGGTGGATCGGGGGCCAAAGACGCCCGATGTGCTCAAATTGGTCATGGGCATGGTGGAGGCCGGCACGGCGCTGTGCGTCCCCGGCAATCACGACATCAAGCTGCTGCGAAAGCTGCGCGGCAAGGACGTTCAAATTACGCATGGCCTCGCTGAAACGCTGGAACAGCTTGCGGGCGAGCCGCCGGAGTTTTTGGACCGTGTGCGCGTGTTCTTGGACAGTCTAGTCAGCCACTATGTTTTGGACGACGGGAAATTGGTCATCGCCCATGCCGGCATGAAGGCCGAGATGGCCGGACGCGGCTCGGGCAAAGTCCGCGAGTTCGCCTTGTTCGGCGAGACGACCGGGGAGACCGATGAGTTCGGCCTGCCGGTGCGCTACCCGTGGGCGGAGGAGTACCGGGGCCTGGCAGCGGTCGTCTACGGGCATACGCCGATCCCAGGTCCCGAATGGCTGAACCAAACGCTGAACATTGATACGGGGTGCGTCTTCGGCGGCAGCCTCTCCGCCCTGCGCTGGCCGGAGCGGGAGTTGGTCTCAGCGCCCGCGCTTGCCACTTATGCCGAGCCGGCCCGGCCGTTCCTGCCCGCTGAAGCCGCCGCCCCGGCACTGTCCGCGCAGCAGGTCAGCGATGATGCTTTAGATATTGAAGACGTGCTCGGCAAGCGGATTATTGGGACGCGCCTGCACTCGAATGTGACAATTCGCGAGGAAAATGCGATTGCCGCGCTGGAAGTGATGAGCCGGTTTGCCGCCGACCCGAAGTGGCTGATTTACCTGCCGCCAACCATGTCGCCATCGGAAACCACCCGCGAGCCGGGGCTTTTGGAGCATCCCGCCGAAGCGTTCGCTTATTACCGCGCTCAAGGAGTGCCGACCGTCCTCTGCGAGCAGAAGCACATGGGGTCACGGGCCGTGGTGATCGTCTGCCGGGACGCCGATGCCGCCCGCCGGCGTTTTGGCGTGGACAGCGGTGACGCCGGGGTCTGCGTCACGCGCACCGGACGCCGCTTCTTCGACGACTTAGCTTTAGAAGCGCAGTTCTTGGGCGTCATCCGAAACGCGCTGGACCGCAGCGGCCTTTGGGACGAACTCGGCACCGACTGGGTCTGTTTAGACTGCGAGCTGATGCCGTGGTCCGCCAAAGCCCAGGAGCTGTTGAAGTCGCAGTATGCCGCTGTCGGTGCGGCGGCCTCGGCAGCGCTGCCCGCCGCCGTCACGGCGCTCGAACAAGCCGCGCCCCATACCGAGGGCATCGCACCCCTGCTCGAAAAGTACCGGGCACGGTCGGAGATGACGGGGCAGTTTGTGGATGCTTACCGGCGCTACTGCTGGCCGGTCCACAGTTTGGCGGATTTGAAGCTGGCCCCGTTTCATCTGCTGGCGTCGGAGGGCGCGGCCCACACGGACAAGGACCACCAATGGCACATGGGAACGCTGGCGCGTCTCTGCGCCGCCGACGACAATGGCCTGCTTCTGGCGACTCCGCACCGGGCGGTCGAAGTCACCGACACGGATAGTGTGGCGGCAGGGGTAGCTTGGTGGGAAGAGCTGACAGGCCGGGGCGGCGAGGGCATAGTGGTCAAGCCGCTCGACTTCATTACGCGCGGCGGGCGCGGCCTGGCCCAGCCGGCGGTGAAGTGCCGGGGCCGGGAGTATTTACGCATCATCTACGGCCCGGAGTACACCGCACCCGAGAACCTGGAGCGCCTGCGATCGCGCGGCCTCGCCGGCAAGCGGTCACTGGCCCTGCGTGAGTTTGCCCTCGGCATCGAGGCGCTGGAGCGCTTCGTGCGCCATGAGCCGCTGCGGCGGGTCCATGAATGCGTCTTCGGCGTACTCGCCCTCGAAAGCGAGCCGGTAGACCCCCGGCTCTAGTATATGCTGTCATTAGTGAGTATTCAGCCCAAACGCTTCCGCCAGCAGCGTGTAGGAGCGCCGCCGGGCGGCGGGGTCGTGCACAAACGTCGTTACCATCACTTCATCGGTCTGAGCCAGGCTTGATAGACGGCACAGCTTGGCCCGGACTGTTTGCGGGCTGCCGGCAATCAACCGGTCCCGCGTGGCCTGGATTTGTGCGCGTTCTGCCGAGGTGTACGGGTACGCTTCGGCCTCCTCGACACTTGGGAACGGTGACGGACGCCCGGCGGAGAGGCGCAGCCAGGCGAGATCAAACGATTTTGCCAGCCGGTCCGCCTCGGCATCGGTGTCCGCGCAGAGCACCGAGGCTGTCACAATCGCTGCCGGCTCTTTGTGGCGCTCCGACGGCGTGAAGCGGCTGTGGTACAGCGCCATCGCCTCCGCCGCGCCGTAGGGGTTAATATGGTGCGCGAAGACGAAGCCGAGGCCCAGGGCCGCCGCGACGCGGGCGCTGTAGTCACTCGACCCGAGCAGCCAGACCGGCGGCAGGGGAACGCCCATCGGGGCGGCGGACACCGATTGGTACGGATGGCCCGCCGGAAAGCCGCCTCCGGCGAACCCGAACAGCTCGGCAAGTAATGCCGGCAGGTCATCGCCCCCTGCCGAAGTCCGGCGCAGGGCGAGAGCCGTGCGTGGGTCGCTGCCCGGCGCTCGTCCGATGCCGAGGTCAATGCGTCCGGGAAACAGCGCTTCCAGCGTTTGGAACGACTCGGCGACTTGCAGCGGCGCATGGTTCGGCAGCATGATCCCGCCGGACCCCACCCGCAGATGCTGCGTCTCGCGGGCGACCTGCCCGATCAGCAGTACCGGCGACGATCCGGCAATGCCCGGCATGTTGTGATGCTCCGCCAGCCAGAACCGGTGATAGCCGAGCGTATCGGTCAACCGGGCCAAGTCCAGAGTATCTTGGAGCGACCGCGCCGCCGTGCTGCCGGATGAAACCGGCGAAAGATCGAGTACCGAAAGTGTCAGTGCCATGTGTGGTGCCTCACCCATAAAATGCCGACGCCGGAAGCAAAGTTCCACGCCCTACGGAAAAGACAACCCTATGAACCTCACAATTCCGCTTGCCGCGCAGCTTTACACCGTGCGCGATTTTACCAAGACCGCCGCCGACTTTGCTGAAACGCTTCGGAAGATACGCGCCCTCGGCTACGAAGCCGTGCAGATTTCTGCTGTCGCCGCCATGTCCGGCGAGACGCCTGAAGTGTCGGCATCGGACGCCCGGCGGATGCTTGACGACCTGGGGCTGAGGTGCATCGCGACTCATCGGTCCTGGGACGGCCTGCACAGCGATACCGAGCGCGAGATTGACTTCCACCAAACGCTCGGCTGCGATTACGCTGCCATCGGCGGTCTGTCCGGCACATACTCAGCGCTTGGCGCGGACGGCTATGCGGCGTTCGTCCGCGATGCTGCGCCGACCATTGCTGCACTCAAAGCGGCGGGCATTCGCTTCGGCTACCATAACCATGCCTTCGAGTTTGAGCGTGTGGGCCAAAGCGCCGCTACCTTCTACGACACACTGATTGACTATGGTGGGCCAGACTTCCACTTGGAGATTGATGTCTACTGGGCCGCCCACGCCGGCCTGAACCCGGAGCGGCTCATCGAGCGCTGCCGAGGCCGTGTCCCAGTAATTCATATCAAGGACAAAGAGATGATCGGAAGCGAAGCCGTCATGGCCCCAGTCGGCGAGGGCAATCTGGACTGGCCGCACCTGCTCCCCGCCTGCGCCGCGGCGGGCGTGGAATGGTACGCGGTCGAGCAGGACGAACGCCGCCGTGACCCGTTCGATTGCCTACGGTCGAGTTTCGAATTTCTGTCGGCATTTTAGAGAGGCCGGCACTGGAAGTGCTGGATGCTTCGGTGGACCTGCAACCTTTTCCTGCGCCGCGTGTCGCAATGGGCAGAACTTATTGACCGGAGCGTATTCCATGCGTGTTTTGCCTGCCGCGATCTGTCTTCTTGCCCTGCTGACCCTGCCTACCTGGGCACAAGCCCCCAAGCCGCCGACCGCCGCACCGCCCAAGATGACCCTGGCGGCAGCCCTCGCCAAAGCCGCGCCGCCGGCAGATGGCCTGCGGCTCACGGTCTCCGCCGAGCAAGTCGCGCTGCCGGATAATGCCGCCCCGCCCGACGCCGGCGCTGGCATCTCGGACATTGCTGCCGCGTTCGGCGACCAAATAGTCACTTTCGGTACAATCACGGCTGTTGCGCCGTCCGCGATGACCCTGCTCAACACGCAGCCTGACGCGCCGAACCTTGCGCTGGACATGAGTTCTTACACAGTGCAAAAGATGCTGGCAGCGAGCCTCGACGACGCGCAGTGGTCGGCGCTGACCTCCGAGCATGGCCTCGGCCTCCAGGACCTTTCCGATGACACGCAGCGTGGGCTTTTTCGTGCGCTCTTTAATCATGGGCACCTTTGGATCGGCTCATCAGACCCTGCCGTTCGCAGCCTGCCCGATGAAAAACGAACGGACGTGGTGGATGTCACGAACCAAATTGATGCCACACGCATTCGCCTCGGCCAGACAGCAAAGTTCTACCTGCATGACAAAGCAGGCAAGCCGATCTTCCACACGCTGGACCGGCCCGACGCCGCCCGTCGCCTGCGTCCCTGGCGTCCGAAGACGCTGCCTTCTCCGGTGGAGAATGGCGTCGCGCTCAAAGCCGACGTGCCGAACACGCTCAAGCTGTCGGATTTGGACTATGACCGGCAAGCTCTGCAAGCGCCGGTGTCACTCGCGGGCCTCACAACTGTCGGCGGCTTGGTAACGCGCCTCGGGCAAAAGACGGGGCTGGAACTCTACTCCGATCCGCGCTATGCAGCCCGAACACTGACGGTGCAGGGGGCGGCGGCAGCCCCGGCATCTGATCTGCTGCGAGCACTCTGCGTGTGCGTCACCGGCACGTTACGCAAAGTCGGTCCCGCGTATGTGCTGACCGATGACCTTGTCGGGGTTGGAGTCCGCCGCAGCCGCTTGTCGCTCTGGGAAGATGCCGCCGCTCATGCCAGCAGCATTTTACAGGACCAGGCCGGCGCGACGATGCTGGCCCGCCGGGCCGCGACCGCCCGCAAGCTGCCCGCGCTCGGTGATCCGCTGGCGGTGTCGCCGGAAGAAATGGCGGCGCTCAGAGATGACACAAGTATGCCAGGTGTGCCCGAGAGCTTCGGCAGTCCGATACCAATTGCCTCACTTGCCCCGGCACATCAAGCCTGGCTGCGCGAGGCCGCAGCTGACTACGCCGAGAAACAGCGCGATGATTCGCAGGGGGAACGCGGGCGCGAGGTAGACCTGACCAGCAAAGTGGACTTGAAGATTTACTACCGATGGCAGCTCTTGGTGCCGTCGCAAAGCGTACCGATAGACCTGTCTGAATCGCCACTCGCACTGCTTTACTACCCTGGTGAAGATGCTTCGATGCAGACGTCTCAAACGACAATCGCAGCGGATACGGCGAAGGCGCTTGCCAAGCTGCCGCCCCCGCCGCTACTGTCCGCTGCGCTGCATTCGGGCCGTGTCCGGGCCGTGCTGGCACACCCGCGCACGGCAAAAGAAGTGGATGCACTGATCGCGTCCATGCAGGCGCTCGGCCTCAACCAGCTCTGGCTGGATGTGTTTTCCGGCGGCGTCAGCCATGTCGGGGCAGGCGAGGCCCACGGCACGGATATAATGACCGAGGCACTAGTCCGAACCTCGGGAACAGGCATCGCGGTCTACGCCGACCTGAGCCTGCTGGCGTGGGGTGACGCGCCGCCGGAAGCCGTGCAAGACTTGACTATTGACGGCCTCAGCACACGCGACGCGGCCTTGCAGATGCGGAAGGTCAATCCAACGACAGACTACGACTACAGCACCGGCAAACCCGTTCCATTTGTGGTGCCGCCTGTGCTGGTCAGTCCGACCGCGCCGGCAGTACACGCGGCGCTGACCGCACTTGTGTCGAGCCTTGCGGCCCGGCCCGGCCTCGCGGGGTTTGTCTGGAAGGATGCCGGCCCGAACGGCGGCCTCGGCTACACGCCGGGGATGCGCCTGGCATTCCTGCGCTCGGCCCATGCCGACCCGTGGGACATCAGCGATGGTGACAGCTCGCAAGCTATGATCCGAACCCATCTGCCGCTGTTCGACGACGCGGCCATTGACAAATTATTGGCGGAGCGCTGGGACACGGCGGGGACGCAGGCCGACCGGGACCTGCTCGGGCCGCTTCGCGCCGCCGCCGTGCGCCTGAGCGGCCAGCCGCTTCCCGTACTGATGGAGCAAGAGGCATTCAGCAGCCACTGGCTTTCAAGCTGGGATGACCCAAGGCAGGACGCGCCGCCCCTGCGCGAGGTGAACCCGGACGGCAACTACATCCCGGAAGACAAGATTGTTCGGATTGCCCGGACGCAGGGCCGACTCGTGGTGCGGCGGGAAGCGGTCGAAAACGACGGCGACACGGCGGCGCTGGCCCGGCAGCTACAGGCTGATCTGAAAACCCCGCTCGGCGACGGCTTTGTCTTGGACTTTGCCCATGACGAAGTGACGCAGGGGGCTGCGCCGCTGGCGCTGCTTGTCGCGGCAGTCGAATCGGAGAAACCGGCGGCGGGCAGTGCGAAACCAGCGCAGAAAGCGGTACACTAAGCGCGTGAAATCAACCAATTTACTGCGCCCGCTTTTGTGCGCCCTGTGCCTGCTCCCACTCTTTCTGCGCCCTGCCGTGGCGGGACCGATGCCGACACTGGCGCAGGTTCTTTTGCGCCACCGCAGCGCGGCGGCGACGCCTGCCGCGCTGCGGGACACGACCGCCCATGCGGTTGTCTACGACGTGTCCGCGGGCGGGCTGACCGGGACGATGGCGACTTACGAGGCCCCGCCCCGGCGCAGCCGGACCGAGATGAAGCTCGGGCCGATCAACATGACGAGCGGCACCGACGGCAAAACGACCTGGGAACAGGACGGCACCGGCACGGTACGGATACTCAGCGGCGAAGAGCTGTCCGAGCGCACCGCCGACACCGGATTTTCTTTAGAGAAGTTCAACCCGCTGAAGAACCCGGCCAAGACGGCGGTGGCGCTTCGGGCCAAGCCAGACCCCGAAACCGGCTGCTTTGTGCTGGATGTCAAGCCCAAAGATGGGTCGCTACAAACCATCTACCTGGACCCGAAAACGTATCTGGTGCGGAAGACGGTCGCGCACAAAGGCGGCCTCACGGGGACGGTCTCCGTGCTCGGCTACACGGTCCGCGACGGCACACAGATCCCAAGTAAGCTGGAAATCCAGTATGCCGGCCTGCCGCTGGTTGTGACGGCGACGCTGAAGTCGGTGACGCGGATGCCCGCGGTCACGGCGGCGTTCTTTCTGCCCCCGACCGCCGCCAAAGACTGGGCGTTTCTCGCCCCCGGCCCGCGTGTCGCGGCGACGCTGACGTTTGATGCTGCTGGCGACGAGATTATTCTGCCGGTGACCATTCGCGGGCACACGCTGCGCTTTCTGCTCGACAGCGGCTCCGGCACGGCGTTTGTGACCGAGGGCGCGGCGACCGCCGCGGGCCTGACGACGCAGGGCAGCCTGCCGGCGCTCGGCTACGGCGGCGCGACCGCCACGGGCCTCGCGGCGGATACGACCCTCGACATCGGCGACGCCGTGCGCCTGTCCCATGTCACGGTCCATGTGATTAAAGACCCGGCCCTGACCCGTCTGCTGGCCGAGCGCGGACACGTGGACGGCGCAGTCGGCTACGAGCTGTTTTCGCGCCTGGCCGTTGGGATTGACTACGAGGCTAAGACGCTGACTCTGTCCGATCCGTCGGCGTTCACGGCTCCGGCAGGCGCTGTGGCTGTCCCAATCAAGCTGGAAAACCGGATGCCGACCGTGCAGGCGTCGGTGGACGAACGCACCCTAGGACGGTTTTTGATAGACACCGGCGACTCGGGCGCGGCGCACCTCTACTCGCAGTATGCCGCCGCGAACGGCCTCCTGCCCCGCGCGAATGATCCGGCGGCCTCGACCCGCGAAAGTGTCGGGGTCGGCGGCAAGATCACCGAAACGCTGTCGGCGAACCACCGCCTGCGGGTCGGGACGGCGTCGGTGACTGGCCTGGCCCTATCCACAATGACGGGGCCGGGTATCGCCCAGCTCTCGTCGCTGGCCGGCGGTATCGGCAACATCTTCCTGCGCCATTTCGGCGTGACGTTCGACTACTCCCGCAATCGCCTGTATTTGACCCCGCGCCCTCCTAGGCCCCTCGTTACGCCAACGCCTGCTGTGTACTTTGGAGATGCCCCGCGCCTGACATTTGCTGCGGCCACCAACGCGGCGCTGACCACGGAGGCACTGCTGCAAAAGCACCTGACCGCCCTCGGCGGCGCGGCGGCGCTTGCGGCCATCCGCAACACCCGCATCGTGTCGGAAGTCAAGACCGGCGGCATCACCGGCACGATCACGACGCTTTATGCCGCGCCGGACAAAGAATACGAGGAAGACAAGCTGGGGATTTTGGACAACGTCCAGGGCTACGACGGCAAAACGGCCTGGCAGCGCGACACCAATGGCAATGTCCGCGACCTCGCCGGGGAGGAGCTGAAGGACCTGCGGGTGCAGTTGTTCTTCGACACAAACTCCTACATTCTGCCCGGACGACTGCCCGGCAAGCTGAGTTTACGCGCCGCACGGGAGGCGGGCACCGGCAGCTACATCGTGGACGCTTATCCCGAAGGCGGCAAGAAAAGCACGATCTTCATCAACCCCACAACGTTTATGATCGTCAAAGAGCAGCACGCCGACGACGATGTACAGGTGACGACGACCTATTCCGATTACCGTCTCGTGGACGGCACTCCATTTCCGTTCCATACGGTCACGACCAACGGCACGGCCCGCTACGACATTGTCGGGAACGTCAAAACAATTGAAAACAACGTGCCGGTGACGCCTAGCCTCTTTGCCAAGCCCGCCGGCGGCGGCAACTTCGGCTTTGTAAACGCAGACGCAACCTCAGCCACCGTGCCGTTTGACATGGACGACGGCGAGATCGGGCTGGAAGTGAAGCTGAACGGCACCCCGGAGCGGGTCTTTCTCGACAGCGGCGCAGGGGGGATCGCCCTGGCCCAATCGGCGGCGGACGCGCTTGGTCTCAAAAGCAGCGGTTTCTTAGAGGTGCGCGGCTACGGCGGCTCGGCGGATCAGCACCCGGTGCTCATTCAAACCCTCGAAGTGCCCGGTGCGGTAAAGCTCACCAGTGTCGCCGCTATCGCGATTGACCTGCCGGAGCAGCTTAACGCTTACTTTGCTAAACCCTTAGCAGGTTTCATCGGTTACGATCTTCTGTCCCATTTTGTTGTGCGTATTGACTACCCGCATAAAAAGCTGACATTTATTCGCGCGGACTCTTTCCAGCCGGCAGCATCCGACGGCCCGCCGCTGCCGCTGACTTTGGATAGCAACCTACCAACAATTCAGGCGCATCTCGATGGGCTGCCCCCCCGCTCGTTCCTGCTCGACACCGGCGACGCCGACGCCGCCGTGCGTCTCTACGGGCCGTATGTCGCGGCGAACGGGCTGGACAAGAAGTACCCGCGCGGGGCCATCAGTGTCGGCGGCGGCATCGGCGGCGTGTCCCGCTCCCGCCGAACCCGTGTTGGCTCGTTCACGATTGCCGGCCTGACATTCACCAATATCCCTGCCGATTTTTCTTTGGACACCAAAGGCGGGGCATCGGTAGTCAATGCCGGCTCGCTCGGCTCCCGCCTCTTATCCCGGTTCGTCGTCACGTTCGACTACCCGCACAGCCGGGTCTTTATGGCTCCTGCCCCCGGCGCGAAAGCTGCGTTCGAGACCCGCACTTACGGCCTCAGCCTTCTGGAAGCTAAAGACAAGGCAGGCCGCGCACACCTTGCAGTCGCCGACATCCTCCCTGGCGCTCCTGCCCTAAAATCGGGCCTGAGCACCTTCGACGAAGTGCTGGCGATTGACGGCAAGCCCGCCGCCTCGGTCGGTTTGACCCGCGCTCGCGCCCTGTTCTCGGATGTCACCGTCCCGCACCGTACTCTTGAAGTCCAATCTGCTGTCGGCAAGCCTCGCACCGTCACCATCAGCCCATTCGACCCGCTGCGGTGACAAAAGCACTATCAGCGGCCCGAAACAGACCTCACCCCGAAACTTCGTTTCGACCCTCTCCTTGCTTAAGGAGAGGGTAAGATTAGGAAGTTCTTTGACCCGTAGGGGCGCTGCTTGCCGCGCCCGCTTGTTTGGCTGCGCCCTCTGGCTCCCGACCAATTATTCCTACCCTCTCCTTAAGCAAGGAGAGGGTCGAAACGAAGTTTCGGGGTGAGGTCTTTCTAAGCCGTTTCACCCCGCCAGCCGCCGGACTAGAAAGACTGCCAGCAGGACTTCTTCCCATTCGGGCGGGTTTGCCGACCTGTCCAGCGCTTCCAGGATGGACAGTGCCGGAATGCCCGGCATCGGGGGCAGGAGCCGGGCCAAACGAGTCAGCCGCCCAATGCAGACCGCGCTTTGGCTTGATGTGTACGCGGCCAGCGCCTGCTTGGCGTACACCGAGATACGGGCGGCGTCGGCCTCTTTTTTGCCTGCGGCCCGCGCCCGGTACCGCCGGCTCAGGTTGATCAAAATCTTGCCCACCGTCTCATCCCGCGCATACGAATCCAGCGCGAGGTATGAATAGAACGCATCCCGCCCGCCGCCAAGACTCCCGACAGCATTCAGTATCTCGCGGCGCACGGTCAGCGACGTGGTCCGGTCCAACGCAGATAGCAAGGGCAGGGCCGCGTCAGGGTCCCCGAGACGCCCAAGCGCGTCGGCCAGCACAGCTAAGTTGGCAGGTTCCTGTTCGCGCTCAAGCTGCGCCAGCAGGCCCGGCAGGCTTTCGGGGTCCTCCCGCTCGGCCAGGGCGCGGATCGCCGCCATGCGGATTGTCTGGTCCGGGTCAGCCAGCAGCACAGACAAAATCTCTGTGATTGTGGGGCCGGACAGGCGGCCCAGCGCTTCCATCGCGGCCAGGCGCCGGGGCGGCGGCCCGAGCTGCGCGGCGGCGGCCAGCGCCGGCAGGGCGGCGCGGTCCCCGATTTTGCCCAGCGCCGTCGCCGCCGTGCCGCTGATGCCTGAAGCGGGGTCAGTCAGCTTTCCAACGAGCGGCAGAGTGGCGCGTGGGTCCCGGATTTCTCCTAAAGCCAGTGCCGCCTGCTCACGCACCGGCAGGGCGACATCATCCAAAGCTTTGACTAATTCCTCCACTGCCAGCGGAGTCTTCAGACGGCCGAGCCGCTCGGCGGCCTGCACCCGCGCCGACGAGCTGCCGCTCTTCGAGAGCTTCTGGATTCCCGCAAACGAGCCGATAGGCTTGGACGCTTTAAGCTGCCGAAGCACATAGCCCGTCTGCCGACTGCCAGCTTCCTCGACCCCGCGCACCAGCAGCAGCGCCGCCCCACGGGCCAGGGATGCGATTAAAAACAGCAGGTGGTAATTGTTTCGAACGTAGCCGTGCGCCGGGAAGGTCAAGTGTCCGAACGCCACCATCAGCGCCCCGCCCGCCAGCGGGGCGAGGCCGCCCGCCAGCCCCGAGACCGCCGAAATCGCGCTGACATAGACGGTCCGCCGCTCCGGCGGCGACGCCCCGATCATCAAGTTGAACTGCGTCAGTCCCACTCCCGCCCAGCCGAAGCCCGAAAAGAGATTCAGCAGGACAATCACCAGCTTAGTGACTGACAAGTGAAAATCGCCGACACTGTCGTAGGCCCAGAGGCCGGGGATACCGTCGGGCGCAGCGAGTATCCACAAAAGCGGCGGCACCAGCACGAGTATTCCGCTGATCACCGACACCGGCTTGTTGCCGTACTTGTCCGCCAAGTAGCCCCACAGCGGCATGCTTGCGAGCGCCGCCAGGGTCGCGGTCGCCGTGAGAAGCTGGAACGCCGTGTAGTTCAGGTGCAAATACTGAAGCTGATAGACCGTGAAGAACTGCGCCGCGACCGACTGCCCAATTACCATCACGGCGAGATAGGCCATCACGCGCCGGAAGTTCGGGTCAGCGAACGGCGCTTTGTAATAGGCCAGCGCACTTTCCCGCACCTTTCCTTTGGCGATCACCGCCTCTTCCGGCACGTCAGGGCTTCGCAAAATCAGCCCGAATGAGCCGAGGGCAAAGACGCTGGCAAACAAAAACAAAATCCCGAACGCGGTGGGGACACTTGCCAGATGCCGCTTGGCGGCGGCATCGAGAAAGTAACCGCCGACAATCGGCACGGCGAGGCCAACCCAGCCAGCGTACATATTGCGCTGCCCGAAATACCGCCCCCGGCTACCTTCAGGCACGACATCGGTGATCCAGGCGGTCCACAGCGGCGCGGCGACATTCATGCAGAGCGCGGACAGCAGGGTGAGCAGGAGAAATGCCCCGACCCAGATAGGGCGCGGCAGCAGAAAGGGGATGAGCAGCATCGGCACCCAGAGCAGGCGCCCGACTGTGGCGAACCAGGCGATCAGCGCCTTGCGGTGACCGTAGCGCTGGGCCAGAAACGAGGAGACGAGCTGGATCAGTCCGGCAAACGCCGGAATGCCGCCGAGGACCCCGAGCCAGAATGCGCTGCACCCGAGAAACAGGGCAAAGCCGGTTTGGAATGCGCCCGAAGTGAGCTGGCCGTGCACGGTGGCGACGCAGCCTTCGAGGGTGGAGAGCCGCAGCCCACGCTGGATTTCGAGCCGTGTCAGCCCCGGCGGCACGGCCTGCGGCTGTGGATTTTGTGAAGTCACGCTTATCTCTTACGACACAAAGTGCGTGATTCCTGCCCAAGTGTGCCGTTAGGCACTCGGCGGCGGGGGCCACTGGCCCGGCGGCGGGGGCGGATAATTCTGCGGCGGGTAGCTGGCGTAGCGCGGCGTTTCTCCCGGCAGCCAGCCGAGCGGCTTGCCGGCAAAGTAATAGACGAGCGCCCCGAGGCCATGCCCCAGCACGACGACCAGGAGCCAAATCGTCTTCGTGTTCGGCTCCGGGAACTGCCGCCGGGCGACATCAATGATCTCGATTATCCAGAAGACCAGCGATGCGAGACTCAGCAAGATAATAAAACCGTACACAAGAAAAATGCCGACCATAAAGCCGGTTCCAGTTGGGTCAGGGGAACTGTTCATTCAAGCCTCCAATCAGTTGGTTTCATGTGCTGTGACACGCAGGCGGTGAGAAAAGTTGCGGGGGTGCTCACCCGGCACCTGCCGCGTGATTGTCGGCGCAAGTGAGGCCACCGTCGCCCGAGATAGGATTGGATGTATCATAGCCACGGCGGAAATCATAGGCCGTAATCTCAACACGAAGCGGCCAATACTGGGCCGTTTCGCCTCGCGCTTTTTGGTCTGCCGCGAACTGCTTAGGTGTGCAGAATATGGCAAGGGCATAAGCGGCCTCGTCTGCGGAGAAGCCGTTTTCCTGGATCGCCTTGCGGACCCGCTCCGGCAGATAATGGTCGAATTTGCCATAAGTGGAAGCCAGCAGCGGCCCTAGATGGGTGATGTATCTTCTGATAGCGCCGCGCTTGCGGCGAGATTTGAGCCAGCCGGAGATGCTCATAGGTTCCGCCTCTTTAGATGCTCATAAAGTTAGCCTTCAACCAAATCATGCAGGCGCTTGATGTTGACTTCGTGCATCGTGTCGCTTTCGGGCGTCTCGACAATTACCGGCAAGCCAAAGATACGTGGGTCATTGACCAGCAGGCGGAAGGCTTCGAGTCCAATCTCGCCCTCGCCGATGTGCGCGTGGCGGTCGGCATGAGAGCCGAACGCCTTCTGCGAGTCATTGGCGTGGATAACTTGCAGCCATTCCAGGCCGATAATCTCATCGAAGAGCCGCATCGTCTCGGCATAGGTCTCGGGAGTGCGAATGTCATAGCCCGCGGCGAAGACGTGGCAGGTGTCAAGGCAGACCGCAAGCCGCTCTGGGTTCTGGACCCCCTGAATGATGTGGGCCAGGTGCTCGAACTTGCCGCCGAGATAGGTGCCCTGCCCCGCCGTCGTCTCTAACGCCGTGCGGACTTTTGCGCCCGGCGTCTCAGCGTGAACGCTGTCCAAACTCTCAATCAGCCGGGCGATGCCGACATCCTCCCCCGCCCCGCCGTGTGCGCCGGGATGGCTGACCAGGAAGCCCACGCCGAGCGCTTCCGCCCGCTCGATCTCACCCCGAAACGCTGCCCGCGACTTCTCCAATACATCGCTGCCCGGCTCGGCGGCCAGGTTGATGAGATACGAATCGTGCGCGACCGTCTTGGTCAGACCGCTTGCGGCGACGACTACCCTGAACTTTTCCGCCATCTCGGGCTTGATCGCCGGTGCCCGCCACTGGCGCGGGCTGGCCGTGAAGATCTGCACGGCCCGGCAGCCAATCGCGACGCCGTCGGTGATGGCGTTATGATGCCCCCCGGCAGTCGGCATATGCGCCCCGAGCAGGGGCTTCAGAAGCGTCGTCACCGGCGTTTCAAGCGCTTCGCCGAGCAGCGGCCCGTGAATGGTTGTGGTCATAGTAGATTAGAGATGACAAGAGCGTGGAACTGAAGTTCTACGCTGTGTGGCGCGGACGCCTAATGTCCACCTGCGTGGACAAAGAGCAAAGCAAGACAATGACTGCGGCCTTTTCCGTGCCCGCGCAGGCGGTCACTGGGCGTCTGCGCCACACAGCGTAGAACTTCAGTTCCACGTTCCTCACTTCTCCTCTAGTCCCCTTTTTGCTGAACCGGCGAGAGGCCCTTGCTCATGTCGAGCATTCGCTGCACCGGGCGCAGGGCGCGGGTGCGGATGTCTTCGGGCATCGTAATCTCGGGGCGGCTATCGCGCAGGCAGAGGTACAGCTTTTCGAGGGTGTTCAGGCGCATATACGGGCACGAGGCGCAGTCGCAGCCGGAGTTCGGCGGAGAGCACAGGAATTCGGCGTCCGGGCGAGACTGCTTCATCTGGTGCAGGATACCGACTTCAGTGGCGACAATGAACTGCTTCTGCTCGGTGTGGGTCTGCACGTACTTCAGCAGTGCCAGGGTCGAGCCGATAAAATCAGCCTGGTCTAAGACCGCTTCCTCGCACTCGGGATGAGCGATGAGCGAAGCGTCGGGGTAGGAAGCCCGCAGGGTTGCCAGCTTTCGGGCGCTGAACTGCTCGTGGACAATGCAGAAGCCGGGCCAGAGCACCATCTCGCGCCCGGTCTGCTTTTCGACCCATTTGCCTAAATGCCGGTCGGGACCGAAGACGATCTTTTCGTCTTTGGGCAATTGCTCGACAATCGCGACAGCATTGGAAGAGGTAACGATAATGTCTGAGACAGCTTTCACGGCCGCCGATGAGTTGATATAATTGATGACCGTGTGGCCGGGGTACCGCGCGAGCCACGCGGAATACTCGTCAATCGGGCAGCGGTCGGCCAGCGAGCAGCCGGCATCGAGATCGGGAAGCAAGACCAGCTTGCCCGGGTTCAAGATTTTCGCGGTCTCGGCCATGAAATGCACACCGCAGAACACGATCACATCGGCGTCAGTCGCCGCCGCCGCCTGAGCCAGCGCGAGACTGTCGCCGACATGGTCGGCGAGGTCCTGAATGTCGCCGTCCTGGTAGTAGTGCGCCAGAATGACCGCATTGCGCTCGGCTTTGAGGCGCAAAATCTCGGCTTCCAAATCAAGCTTCGGGTCAATCTGCCGGACCCGCAAAGACAGATCGGTTTCCTGCCCGAAGCTGATTCCTGCCGGCGTCGCCTGCGATATCTTCCCCGGTGTCATTGTTAAGGTTTCCATAGTGTAATTATACCTCACAAGCCGCGTTCTAACCCTGTTCGGCAGTCCCACGCCGCCCGCGCGATTCCGGCGATCACTGCTTCCTGGACTTTGCTGCTTGCCCGTGTGTCCGAGACCAAGACGACGACCACCAAATGCCGCCCATCCGGCAGTGTGACCAGGCCGATGTCGTTGGTCGCCCGTGTCACGCCGCCGACGGTTCCCGACGACCCGGTCTTGTGCGCGACCACCGTTCCGGCAGGCAGCAGACCTTTGATTCGGCCCAGCCCGGTCGTGCTGGCGGTCATCAGGCCGAGAAGATGCCGGTGGCTGGACACCGACAGCCCCCGGCCCGACTGCAAAGCGTTTAGCAAAGACGCCAGCCCATTCGGCGTCGCCCAGTTCCGGTACTGAGCTTGCTCGTTTTGAGCCATCTCCGCTTCGGTCGTCGCGACAACAATGTTCCGCAGACCCAGCCCATGCAGATACGCCGTGACCCCTTGCGGGCCGCCGGCCAGGCGCAGCAGGACATCCGAGGCCGTGCCGTCGCTGACACTCATCATAGCGTCCAGAAGGCCGGAGACCATCATTGTCGTGCCATGCGGGAACCTGTCCCGGATTGGGCTGCCCCGCGACGGCGGCACAAGGTCGCCTGGGCTGATTTTGACTGGCTGAGTCAGGCTCAATCGGCCCAAATCCACTTGATGCAGCACTGCCATGGCGATCGGCAGCTTGTAGACACTCTGCATTGGGAACCGCTGCTCGCCGCGAAGAGAGACGCGCGGGCCGCCCTCCACGACAAGAACGGCGGCTCCGACCGGTCCGTGTGTCGCTGATGCGATTCGGGCCAATTTTTGCTGCAGCCGCGCCGGCGAACAGGCACGGTCCGGCAAGGCGCGGGAGTGCGCTGCTCCCGGCAGCAGGCCAAGGACAGTCAAGCTGAGGATAGTCAAGGCAGCAGCAAGTGCCAGCCAGGATTTGGGGGCGTATCGAGAACAGAAAAGCATTAGGAAAAACATTGGAGGATTATACCAGACCGATTCTGAACTTTCCCCTGCCCCGCTGCGTCAGCAGGCACATGGACGACCAAACCTATTTAGATGCGGCCCATCTGCTGCGGCGAGCGGGCTTCGGCGCGGACCCGGCGGCCATCAAAGCGGCGGCGGCGGGAATCAATGCGGCAACCGACACGCTGCTGCACCCGGAAACAGTGCCGGAGAATGTGAGCGACGCGCAGACCCTGAGCCGCCTGGCAGCGCTCCTGCCGGAAACCAAAAACGGCGGCACACCGGCGTCGGCGGTCAGGATGTGGTGGGTTCACCGAATGCTGACCTCGCCCCGCGCCTTGCAGGAAAAAATGGTGCTGTTCTGGCATGGGCACTTTACGTCCAAAGATGGCGGGATGCAGGGCGATTATCTGTACCGGCAGAACCAGCTCTTTCGGACCCATGCCCTCGGCAATTTTCGGACGCTGACACTCGCCGTTTCGCGTGACCCGGAGATGCTGCGGTACTTAAATGGCAGCCAGAACTACAAAACTCACCCGAACGAGAACTACGGGCGGGAGCTGATGGAGCTGTACACCTGCGGCATCGGCAACTATACCGAAGACGATGTCAAGGCGGCGGCGCGGGCATTCTCCGGCTGGAACCTGCGCCGGGGCGAGTTTTACTTTAACGCAAACCAGCATGACGATGACCCGAAAACGTTTTTGGGCAAGACCGGCAACTGGAACGGCGACGATATTGTAGATATTCTGGTCGCCCACCCCGGCACGGCGAAGCGCCTCTGCACGCAGCTTTGGGAGTTCTTTGCCTACCCTAATCCCGAGCCGAACGTTTTAAGCGCCCTGACACAGACCTATTTTTTGAGCGGCTACGACATCCGGGCCGTGATGCGTAAAATCCTGCACTCGCAGGCGTTTTACTCCGAGAAAGCGCGTTTCGCCGTCATTAAAAGCCCCGTGCAGTATGTCGTCGGCGGCGTCAAAATGCTGGGTTTGACTCAGGCTGTCGAAGTGGCGCTGTCGGACATCACGCCCGCCAACGAAATGGCCTACAGGCCGGCGGCGACGACCATGCCGGGCGCACCGGCCTCCACACTGCCGGTCGCGCCGACCACTCCTGCGGTGACGCCGCCGCAGGCGGCAGGCCGTAAGCTTGCGACTCTTGCCCAGCTCCCCAATGCCATGCGCTCGATGGGCCAGGACCTGCTCGCCCCGCCGACCGTGAAGGGCTGGGACGGCGGCCCGGCCTGGATCAACACGTCCACCCTGCTGGCCCGGATCGGGTTCGCCAACACGCTTTCGGGATCGCGCCAGATGTTTGGCGGCTCGGCGGCGTCAGTGACCGACTTTCTGCAAAAGAACGCACTGACACCCGCGGGCTGGGTGGATTTGCTGATTGAAACCCTCGGCCCGCTGCCGCTGTCCCCGGCGACCCGGCAGACGCTTGTCAGCTTCGTCAATGGTCTAGATCTGCCGAGCCACGATCTGCCGAGTCCAGCCCCGACGGTGCAGAATGCTCAGTTCGTGCCGGGGCAGTTTCGGCGCGGACGCCGCGCCCGCGGCGGCTACAATCGCCTGCGCCCCTATGACCCCGGCGGCCTGGAAGGCCGCCTCCGCGCCGTGATTCCGATGATTATGGCAACGCCCGAATATCAAGTTTGCTGACTATTTGCCGCCGAGAGGAAAAGATTATGTCTGTCACACGCCGCGATTTCATCAAGAAGAGTGCTACGACCGTTGCCGTCGGGCTGGCCGTGCCGCCCTGGCTCGCCAAGATGGTCTGGGCCGACTCGGTCGCCGACAACGCCCTTGCCAAGAGCGGCGCGGCGGCAGGCCGGTCGCTGGTCGTCATCCAATTGACCGGCGGCAACGACGGCCTGAATACCGTCGTGCCGTACACGGACTCGGTTTACCGAAGCGCCCGGCCCGTGCTGGCCCATCATGCTGACAAAGTGCTGCACTTGACCGACACGGTCGGCCTCAGCCCGGTGATGGCCGGCATGAAGACCCTCTACGACCGGGGCCGGCTGGCGATTGTGCAGGGCGCGGGCTACCCGAACCCGAACCACAGCCACTTCCGCTCGATGGAGATCTGGCAGACCGCCGAGCCGGAAAAGCTGGGCACCGAAGGCTGGGTCGGGCGTTATTTGGATGCCATTCGCAGCGGACGGACTTCGCCGCTGACGGGCATCAATATCGGCAGCGAGGCCAGCGAAGCGTTTACCAATGCCCACGCCGCCGTGCCGAGCATTCAAGGCCTGGCGAACTTCGGGGTCGTTTTCCCAAACACGGCTGATGGGCAGGCCCGCACCGCCGCGCTGAAATCGGTGCAGATGGCCGACTCGAACACGTCTTACGGCAAGCTGTTCCAGCAGACTGCCGCCGAGACCTACGACAGCGCGGACAAAATCGCGGCAGGGATTTCGGCGTATCATTCAAGCGTCGTGTACCCGAAATCGGCGTTTGGAAAGGGAATGCAGGAGATCGCGCAGCTTATCGCGGCCAATTTGGGAACCCGCGTGTACTATATCTCAACCGGCGGCTTCGACACGCACACGCAGCAGATCCGCCGCCATGACCAGCTCTGGTCGGACGTTTCTGGGACCCTGCTGGCGTTCCAGACCGATTTGGAGCAGCTCGGGGCCGGGGACCATGTCCTGACCCTGGCATTCTCCGAGTTCGGGCGGCGGGTGCACGAGAATGCCAACGGCGGCACCGACCACGGCACGGCCTCGGAGATGTTTTTGCTCGGCAAGCCGGTCAAAGGCGGCCTCTACGGCGAGTACCCAAGTTTATCCCGTCTCGATGCTGGGGATCTCAAGTATACCACCGATTTCCGGGCTGTCTACGCGACGGTGCTGGACCGCTGGCTCGGCACCAACAGCGAGGCCGTGCTCGGCAAGCGTTACGAAGACCTGAAGTTTGTCTAAGCCAAAGGAGATCCGTATGACAAAATTACGAATTGCCGCCGCTGCGGCATTGCTCTTTCTGACAACGCCACTTTTCGCCGACCCGGCAGTCCCCCCGATGCCGGCCCCCCTAGCGGGAGCGGCGGCGGCACTGGACGGCTTGAAGGGCAAGCGCGATATTCTCTTCGTCACCACAAAGGGCGGGACGCAAATGCTCGGACGCATCCTGTCCGGCGACCACGGGCAATATACCATGCAGACATTCCATTACGTCACCGCCCCAGCGGCAGCCCCAAAGATGCCCGCCCCGACCGTGCCCCCACAGACAACAGCTCCCGCTTATCCAGCAGCCCCCGCTTATCGGCGCGGGCAAGACGGGCGGCTGCGCCCGGTCCCCAATCGCACGACGCCCCAGGCGCCCGAGCGCACGACGCCCCCAGTGCCGACGCAAAATATCGTCCCCGACGCCGCCGCACTCCGGGCACTCGTCAGCGGAGCCGCCGGACCGTCGTTCCAGCCCGCCGAGCAGGCTGCCGGGCGCGAGTTGGTATCGGCGACCGAGGTGCAGACCGTGCAGTCGCTCCTGCCCCCGACCAGCGCTCCCGGACAAACACGCTGGACGCTCAAGAATGTGTGGCCGGCTCCGTAGGAGTCTTTATCTAACCTCCTAAAGCCGCGCGGTTTTCAGACGCAGGGAGTTGGTGACGACGGAGACACTGGAAAACGCCATCGCCAGAGCGGCCAGTATCGGGTTCAGCAGCCCGAAAGCGGCGAGTGGGATGCCGATGGCATTGAAGATGAATGCCCAGAACAGATTCTGGCGGATCGTCTTCATTGTCCGCCGGGACAGCAGCAGGGCATCGGCAATGGAGCTGAGATCGGAGCGCAGCAGGGTGATATCGGCGGCTTCAAGCGCGACATCCGCCGCCCGGCCCATCGCGATGCCGAGGTCCGCCGATGCCAGCGCGGGAGCGTCGTTGACCCCATCCCCGACCATCGCAACCGACACCTCGCCGCCCCCCTGCAGCTGATGGATCGCCTCAGCCTTGCCGTCGGGGCGCACCCCCGCTTTGACCTCGGTAATGCCGAGCCGTCCAGCGACCGCTTCAGCGACCCGTGCGCTGTCCCCCGTGAGAAGTGTCACACGCACCCCCATTTCTTGCAGCCGGGCTACGGCCTCTTTTGCGCCGGGGCGCAGGGTATCGGCGACGGCGAGTATTCCCACTTCTTCCCCGTTCACGGCCACCAGCACGGCGGTCTTGCCGTCGGCTTCCAGCCGGGCCATATCGGTCAGTGCCCCGGCGGTCAGCGTGATGCCTGCGCCCTCCAAAAGCGCCGGGACGCCGACACGTATGTCCTGCCCGCCTACCGTCGCCCGGATGCCGAGACCCGGCGTGTTCTCGAACGCTTCAGCAGGAAGCAGACTGCCCTCGGCACCGGCGACAATTGCCGCCGCCAGCGGGTGCTCGGACCCAAGCTCCGCCGCCGCCGCTTGCCGCAGCAGGCCAGCTCGGTCCAGACTGCCGTGCAGGACCACGTCAGTCAGAACCGGCTTGCCGAGCGTCACTGTGCCGGTCTTGTCCAGCACCACTTCCGTGATCTTATGCGCCCGCTCCAAAGCCTCGCCGTTCTTGATCAAAATGCCGAGCGCTGCGCCGCGCCCGGCTCCGACCATAATCGCGGTCGGGGTGGCAAGACCCAGAGCGCATGGGCAGGCGATGACCAGCACGGCGATGGCGGGGGCCAGCGCCCCAGCAGCCCCGGCATGAAGTGCAAGCAGCCATACGAAGAACGTGAGAAGCGCAATCCCAAGCACGGCGGGGACAAACACCGCCGCCACCCGGTCGGCGAGCCGCTGCACCGGCGCTTTGCTGCCCGCCGCTTCCTCCACCAGCCGGGCCATCTGCGCCAGGGTCGTGTCCGGTCCCACGGCAGTTGCCTCGAACACAAGCGTCCCGCTGCCGTTGACCGTGCCGCCAATGACGCTGTCCCCAAGCGTCTTCTCCACCGGCAGGCTCTCGCCCGTGAGCAGCGACTCGTCCACCGCCGATGCGCCGCCGACCACGACGCCGTCCACAGCGACTTTCTCGCCGGGCCGGACCCGGACCCGGCTGCCCGGCTTGAGCAGTTCGATGAGAATATTGCGCTCCTCACCCGTCTCCGAAACCAGCCGGGCCGTCTTCGGCGCCAGGGACAGCAGGGAGCGGACAGCGTCCGATGCCCGCCGCTTCGCGCCCGCTTCGAGCCAGCGCCCGAGGAGGATCAGCGTCACGATGGTCGCTGCCGTCTCGAAATAGACCGACGGGTGCCGGGCGAAAATCAGCTCGGCGAGGCTGCTGCCGAACGCCGCCCCTGCCCCGAGCGCGACCAGGGTGTCCATGGTCGCCGCGCCGCCATGCGTCAGGGCGCTCCACGCGCCGACGAAAAACGACCGCCCGAAACCGAACACGACCGCCGCCGTCAGCCCCGCAAAGAGCCAGAGCAGCCAGAGCAGATGCCCCATGCCCATACCGGCCATCGAGACGGCTAGGACCGGCAGGGTCAAAGCCGCCGCGCCGACAAGGTTCCAAAGGGCCGGGTCACGCCCGCCTGCCTCGTCTTTCGGGGCACTGGCGGTCGCCGGAGCCGCGCCGTAGCCGGCTTTCTCGACCGCGGCAATCAGCGCGGCAGGCGTCGCCTGGGCGGCATCAAATGCAACAAACGCCCGATTGGTCGCCAGGTTGACCGCTGCGTCTTCGACACCGGGCACTTTTTTAAGGAAGCGCTCGACCCGCCCGACACAGGACGCGCAGTGCATCCCGGTCAGGTCCAGCGTACAGGTTTCCATTGGTTTGGTCATTTTGTCAGTCAAAACTCTGCCGTGGGACTAAAGTCCTGCGCTGTGGGCGCGGACGCCAAGTGCCCGCCTTCGCGGACAAAGAACAAGACCCGTGGGCAAAAATAATTTTCGTCCACGCAGGTGGACGGTAGGCGCTTCGCCCCACAGCACAGGACTTCAGTCCCACGCTCTTAGTCTCGTGCCTCGTAGCCTTCGTCCTCGACAGCGGCCTGCATCTGCGCGAAGCCGACCGTCGCCGGATCGAAAGTTACTGTCGCCTCAGCTTTGGCGAGGTCAACATTTACCGACTCTACGCCGCCGAGCGCTGTCAGCGCCCGCGTCACATGGCCCGCGCAGGCATCGCATACCATGCCCTGCACCGCAAACATCTTGGTTTCCATCATACTTATTCCAACGCCGCCATTTTTGTTTCGTTCCCGAATTCTGGGAAGGACTCCGGCTCATCCGCGGGGAACTATACCAGACCAAGTTAGTGATGGGAGAGACACACGATGGAATATACGAGTTTAGGACGGTCCGGCCTCAAGGTCAGCCGCCTGTGTTTGGGCACCATGAACTTCGGCCCGCAGACCACCGAAGAAGACAGCTACGCGATTATGGACCGTGCCCTGGAGCTTGGCATCAACTTCTGGGACACCGCCGATGTCTACGGCTGGAAGTCGGGCGAGGGCATCACCGAGCAGATTATGGGCCGCTACTTCGCGCAGGGCGGCGGACGGCGCGAGAAAGCGGTCATTGCGACCAAAGTGTTCGGCGGCATGAGCACCGAAGCCAACAAAGACTGGCCGAATACCAACCGCCTGTCCGCGCTGCACATCCGCAGAGCCTGCGACGACAGCCTCCAACGGTTGAAAACTGATTACATTGACCTCTACCAGATGCACCATATTGACCGCGAAACGCCCTGGGAAGAGATCTACCAGGCATTCGAGGTTCTGGTGCAGCAAGGCAAGGTGCTCTACTTCGGCTCGTCGAACTTCGCCGGCTGGCATATTGCCCAGGCGTCGGAGATTGCCAAGCATCGGCATTTCCTGGGGCTTGTCTCCGAGCAGTCCCACTACAACCTCAATGTGCGGATGCCCGAACTCGAAGTCATCCCCGCCTGCGAGAAGTACGGCCTCGGGCTGATCCCCTGGTCCCCACTGGCCGGCGGCCTGCTGGGTGGCATTCTGCAAAAAGAAGCGACAGGCCGACGCGCCGGACGCGACATTGAAGCCGACCGCCCGAAGCTCGAAAAGTGGGAAGGGCTGTGCAAAGACATCGGCGAAAAGCCCGCCGACGTCGCTTTGGCGTGGCTTCTCAACAACCCCGTCGTCACCGCCCCGATCATCGGCCCGCGCACGATGGAGCAGCTCGACGGCTCCCTGCGGGCGCTGGAGATCAAGCTCTCCGACGACACGCTGAAAGCCCTGGACGAAATCTTCCCCGGCCACAAAACTGCCCCGGAAGACTACGCCTGGTGAGTGCGGCTATCATTGGTCGCGACTCGGTGATTGGGGGACTGCTGGGTCTCGCCGCCGGCTTCGTGCTTGGCGGCGGACCCAGTGTTGTTCATCATTTTCTGCCGTCGGTCTTCTCACAGCACAGGTCATTCTATCCCTGGCCCATTGACATAATGACAGTGGGAGTTTCCACAGCGTTTTTGTTCATTCTTCCAGGGGCAGTCGCCGGAGGAGCGACAGGAATGTTCCTGCGCTCCGCACACACTCGTCAGCTTGCTCAGGAGATGATACAAGAACCGCAGGAAGAGGCTGATACGTGGCCGCCTCGGCCCACCTAGAAACCGAGTGAGTCAACCAGAGCACAAAGAAGCGCTGGGCGATTGCCCGACGCTTTTTTGTGTGCGGCCTGCTAAGATAACCGGCACTGGAAGTGCCGGTCTACTTTTGAGTGAAAGTCGCTCCGCGACTGAAGAAGTCTCAGTCACGGAGTGACTTTGTGATTATCGTAGACCAGCACTTCCAGTGCCGGGTTCCTAGAGCCTGTTATGCACTTTGAGGTAGACTTTGGGCATGAGCGAATGTTCTTGCCGCAAAGCCTATCCAAGCGATGTTTCTGATGACGAATGGGCCTTCGTTGCTCCGTACTTAACTTTGATGACCGAAGAGGCTCCGCAGCGTGACCATCAGAGGCTCCGCAGCGTGACCATCCGTTGCGCGAAGTCTTCAACGGCCTCCGGTGGATGGCGCGGACAGGTGCTCCATGGCGCATGATCCCAAACGATCTGCCGCCCTGGCATACGGTCTACCAGCAAAGTATACGCTGGATCAAAGCCGAGTGCTTCATCGCGATGGTGCACGACCTGCGTGAGATGCTGCGCGTCGCGCAAAACCGTGGCCCACAGCCGACGGCAGCGATTTTCGATGGGCGCACTCTACAGTCTACGCCTGAAAGCGGGGCGCGGGCCGGCTACGACGGAGCGAAACGCAAGAAAGGCAGTAAGGTTCATATCGCCGTAGACACTCTGGGCCATCTGCTGGCCCTGCACGTCACGCCCGCTAATGAACAGGAACGCGCCCAGGTCGCCGAACTGGTGGCGCAGGTGCAAGAAGCCACCGAGCAGAGCGTCACACTCGCCTATGTGGACCAGGGTTACACCGGGCCGGACCCGGTCGAGGCGGCAGCCGCGCAGGGCATTCGGCTGGAAGTGGTCAAACTTCCCGAAGCCAAAAAGGGCTTTGTGCTGTTGCCGCACCGCTGGGTCGTGGAGCGCTCGTTTGCGTGGGCGGCCCGGTTTCGACGGCTGGCCCGAGACTATGAGCGGCTACCGGAAACGCTGGCAGGGCTGCATTACGTCGTTTTTGCCGTGCTGATGCTCGCGAAAGCCGCGAAACTCCTGCAAAGTGCATAACAGGCTCTAGTCTTCGCTCCACCCATGCAGGATGGCGTCGGTGACTTTGGCGACGCAGGCCATTTCTTTGACATCGTGGACGCGGACGGCGGCGGCTCCGGCGGCGATGCTCAGGGCAACCGTGGCAGCGGTACCTTCTTTACGGTCGGCAGGGTCGTCGGCGCCGAGGATTTTGCCGAGGAAGCGCTTGCGGGACGCGCCAACGACGACGGGCAGGTCGAAGGACTGAAACTCGGACAAGCGGCGCAGGATTTCTAAGTTATGTGCGGTGGTCTTGCCGAAACCGATACCGGGGTCGAGCCAGATCTGGTCGCGCCTCAGACCCGACGATACGGCGTAGGCGATTTGACGCTCGAAGAACGCTTTGATCTCGGCGACGACATCGGTGTAGACGGGATGGAGGGGAATATCGCGGGGCTTGCCGAGCAGGTGCATCACGATGACCGGGACGCCGCGCCCGGCGACGAGAGATGCCATTTGCGGGTCGTAGGACAGGCCGCTGATGTCGTTGACCAGCGATGCCCCCGCATCGAGCGCCGCCCGCGCGACTTCGGCTTTGTAGGTGTCAACGGAAATAGGGATTTGGGGCAGCTCGGCGGCAAGGCGTGTGATGACCGGCAGGATGCGGGCCAGTTCGTCGGCGGCAGGCAGAGGAGAGTGGTCGCCGAAGGTCGCCGGGCGGGTGCTTTCCCCGCCGATGTCCAAAATATGGGCGCCGTCTTCGGCCATTTGATGCGCCTGCCGCACGGCAGCGTCGAGACTATTGTACAAGCCGCCGTCGGAAAACGAGTCGGGCGTGATATTCAAGACGCCAATAATCAGTGTCCGGCCCGGCGTCGGCGAAACGGCACTAATGGTAGCGGCCCTGTGCGCCCCAGTTGGTCGGCACAGGGCGGTCATCGGTCCATTCGGGGAATTCGTGTGGCAGCATGAACTGCAAACGGGCCTGACCTTCTTCACTGAGGCAAAAGCCGCGCTCGCCGGCAGCTTCGGTGGGATCGCGGCGCAGCTTCAAGAGAAAGAACCAGTCTTCGGACGCCAAAAGTAGAATCTGCCGGGTCTGCTCGTCGTCGAGAATTTCCAGCGCTTCTTCGGCGTCCCCGTAGGTCTCGCTTTCGGGGTGGGACATTTCCAGGGCGCGGCTGTACTCGCCGACCGCGGCTTTGAGGTTCCCTTGCTGCTGGAACAATAAGCCACGCCGGAAATGGTGACCGGGGTTCAGGGGGTCCAGCCAGACCATCTCGCCGGTCACCTGCAAGGCGCGGGCGATCTTGCCGGTCTGCAAGTAGGACACGCTGAGGACATCGCGGGCGAACAGGCTGCGGGGGACGATCTTCAGCAGGGCGCGAGCCTCTAAAATCGCTTCGTCGTAGCGGCTTGCTTCCACCAATGTCTCGGTCAGGGCTTCCTGCGGGTCACGCTGTCCGGGGCTGAGGTGGGTCGAGCGGCGCAGGGCCTGAACGGCCTGCTCGGTGCGCCGGGCCTCGCGGCAAAGCATGCCGAGCCGGAAAAACGCGGCGGCGTCCTCGGGCCGGAGCGCCGTGACTTCGTCCTGACACCGGATCGCTTCGGCGAGGTTGCCCGCGCCGGCCAGTGTCAGCGCCCGCTGTGTGAGACGGCGGGCGCGGGCCTGCAAGCGGCGGCGCTCGACGGCGGGTTCGGACGTGCCTGGCATAGGGGTCATAACGCGGTGTCCTTTAAATCGTCTCTGCTTCAGATCGTCTCTGCTTCAGATCGTCTCTGCTTCAGATCGTCTCTGTGGGTGAGAATACCCGGTTTCGGCGGGAATTTATGCGTTTTTGCCGAAGAAACCCGTCAGAATACGGGTAATGAAAAATCAGAAGACGGGCAGCGAAGTCGCGCCGGGGGGCGTGTCGCGGGTCGGCACGGCGCAGTCGGACAGTGCGCCCGAGGCTTTGCAGTCGTCGCAGCCGCCTTCGGCATGGTTCACGCAGCCTTCGACTTCGCTGACATCTTTGACGCGTACCTCGACAAACTGCTGGGATTCGAGCTGCACGGTGACGATCTGCTGGATCGCGTTGACTTCCTCGACTTTCGCCCGTCCGAGCGGAGTCATCACGACCATGCCCGCCGACGGCATCTTGGGCCGGCCCTCGGTGTCGTCGTCCTGCTCGTAGCGCAGGCAGCACATCAGCTTGCCGCACAGGCCGGAGAACTTGGCCGGATTGAGCACCAGGTTCTGGTTCTTGACCATCTTCATCGAGACCGGCTGGAACTCGCGCAGGAATGTCGAGCAGCAGGTGGGACGCCCGCATGGCCCGATGCCGGGAAAGATCCGGGCATGGTCTCTGGCTCCGACCTGGTGCATGATGACGCGGGTGTGCAGCACGGCGGCGATCTCGCGCACCAGCTCCCGAAAGTCCACCCGGCCCTCGGCGGTGAAGTGGAACGTCACCTGGGTGCCGTCGAAAGCCCATTCAGCCTCAATCAGCTTCATGACCAGGCCGAGCCGGCCAATCTTTTCCTTGCAGACTTTGTACGCTTCCGCCTGACGCCGCTCCGTGCGCTCCCGCCGCTGCCAGTCGTCGGGCGTGGCGACCCGCAGGATGCGCCGCAGGGGTGCGGGGGCGTCTTCGTCCGATGCCGCCCGCAGGGGGGTCTTAACAAACCCAAACTCCGGCCCACTTTCGCCCTCGGCAATGACAGCGTCGTCCATCTCGAACGTGAGACTGTTCGGATCGCAGAGCGTGATTTTTCCGAGCGGCTTGAAGACCACTCCGGCAACTAGAGGCATAGGTTAATTTCCTTACAGCGCGTCCACTATCTCGTAGACAACCGGGTGTCACCGCCCGCCCCAAAGCTTCCGCCACCAGGGGCGGCGGGGCTGCTCGCGGACGGCCTCGCGCAGCGCTTTGGGCGACAGGGACGCTTCCGACATCAGGGCTTCGAGCTGACGCCGCGACTCGGCCTCGGCGTCCACCGGCGGCGGCGGGGCGTGGAGCGCGGACTGCACCAGATGGGCCGTGCCGCGCAGCTCAGGGTCTAGCGGGTCAAGATCGTCGGGCATGGAGCGTCTCCTCCGCCGGAGCGGCAGTTTTCGTGCCGCGGGTCAGCTCCAGCCGCTCGACAGCATCCACGCGGCGCTCGATTTCCTGGCGCACGGCCACCACAGCCCGGTGCAGCAGCGACTTGGCCGCCGCCTCCGATCGGCCCAGCAATGGCGCGATCTCGCGCAGGGACAGCTCGCCCAGAAAACGGTACACCAAAACGTCGCCCTGGTCTTCCGGCAGGGCGGCGATCGCCGCACGGACCAGCGCCTGCACTTCATGGCGCTCTGCGACCTCGTGCGGGGTCGGCCCCGTGCCCGGCAGCGACGACTCCAGCAGGGCGCGGATGCCGGCAATCGCCGGAGCGTCGAGCGAGACCACGCCCGACGGCGGACGCCGCCGGTGACCATCCACGATGAGATTCAGCGCGATTTTATGAAGCCAGGGATACAGCGACGCTTCGCCGTCCGAGAGCCGCAGCCGGCTCAAATTCGCCAGGGCGCGGACAAACGTTTCCGAGGCCACGTCTTCGGCGTCCTGCGCGTTGCTGGTCTTCAGGTACGCCAGGCGATAGATGCGCGTGTAGTAGCGCGTGTGCAGTGCGCCGAACGCCTGGACATCCCCGCGCTGCGCCGCCGCAATCAAGTCAGTATCGCTCCGCTCGGCCCCGCCGTGCCCGCCGGGCAGCGCCGAGACCAACCCGCAAAATAGGCTCAAGCCAAACATGCACTCTCCTACCTCCCGATTTTACCACAAATGTACGGGTTTACGGTGAGTTTGCGGGCAGGACCTCGAACTGATTGCCCCACGGGTCCCGGACGTAGAAGCGCGGGTAGCCCATCGGGATGACGCTGTCGTCCACGGCATAGCCCATACCCAAGACATGGGCGCGAGCGGCGGCAACATCTTCCGCCGCCAGTGCCGTATGACCGTCGCCGACCGTGCCGGTCTCCGGGTAGCCGATATGGAGCACAAATGCGCCGGCCGTGAACCAGAGCACAGGGGTCTCGGCGAGACTGTCCGGCTTCTCGGCTTCCGGCAGGCCAAGCGCATCGGCGTAGAACCGGCGAACCTCGGCGGGCGATGCGCCAGGGGCGACGAGATAGAGGTGGTGTGCGGCCGGAGTCATGCGTTGTCTCGCTTCTCTTGTTTCCGGCGCTTCTGGGCCACGACAGAGGAAAACGACGGCATGGAGTCCGTGGCTGGGCGATAAGTCCAGTATTCCGTCCGGTCCAGCAGCCGCCAGGCGTCGTTCGGGAAATATGTCAGCAGCTCATCGGCGGTCGCCGCGAAGAAACCATCCAGCGTGACGCCCCACGCGGTCATCGCTGGACTGAAGACGCCGACGGCGCAGATGCCGCCGGGCTTGGTCGCCGCTTGAAGCCGCCCGAGATGACCGGGAACTTCGCCGGGGGGCAGGAACTGGTAGACATTCGCGGCCAGGGTCAGGTCATAGGCTTCGGGGGGATACTCGAAGTCCCGCACGTCACTCAATGCCAAGTCCACTCGCTCCACTGAAACCGCGCGGCGGTCCAGCAGCGCCAGTGTCTTTTGCAGTCCGGCGGGGGAAACGTCCCGCGCGACTACGCGCAGACCGGACGCAGCCAGAAAGGCCGTGTCTCGTCCCTCCCCACTGCCGAGGTCCAGCGCAACGGCATCTTCAGGCTGACCGCCCATTGCTCGAAAATATCGCAGGGCGGTCTGAGCGATCTGGCTCGGCTCCTCGCCGAAATGATATGACGCGGATTTTGCATATACCGCGTCCCAATCTCGCTGCGGCTCGAAAATGGATTGAGAGAAAGACATGGCGCACTGTTCGACGCGCCGGGTACAATCCCCTGCGTGACTTTGGACTTTGAGACCGCCCAATTTTTGCTGGCCTATTCAGGCCGCGCTCTGCTGACCGAAGCAGACGCGCTTCGCTCGGACCGGGCCGACACGCTGACTGCCCTGACCCGCCTGCGCCGGACGGCTCTGCCCGAACTCGCTGTCGCGGCTTGGGAGATGTCCGATTTACGGGTGCGCGGCGCGGTCAAGTTCGGACCGCTTGCCGCCAAGATGTGCTTTGTCCGCGAGGCATTGGAACAAGCCTCGGGGCGGGGCGTCGCCGATTACCATGCCGTCCGATTGGCGGCGTCCGGTGCGAGGAGTGTCTCCGACCTCGGCGGCGGTATTGGCGGCGACAGCCTGGCGTTCGCCCGCGCCGGCCTGCGGGTGACGCTCTATGAATCCGACCCAGTCCGGGCGCTGTTTGCCGCCGAGAACGCCCGCGTTTGGGACCTGGACACGTTTGTAACCGTCCGCCCCGACGACTTCACCCAAGTCGTTTTGGAGACCGACGCCGCCTGGCTCGACCCGGCCCGGCGGCAGGATCGCCGCCGCGTCTCAGACCCCGAGGAGTACAAGCCGCCGCTGTCCTGGCTGCACACACTCGCAGACTCAGGCGTAAGCGCGGTCGGCGTCAAGCTGTCCCCGGCGATTGACCACGCGCTGTCCGGGCAGTTTGGGGCGGAACTTGAGTTTCTTTCTGAGGGTGGCGAGTGCCGAGAAGCATTGCTCTGGCTCGGCAGCGCCCAATCGGGCCGCGCCTTGTCTGCGACACTGGTGACCGAGACGGGGCCGCTGACCCTCACCGGAACCGCCGACGTGCGCGGCGACTGGACCGCGCCGACGGGCACGCGCTTTCTTTACGAGCCAGACCCGGCGGTGATCCGGGCACACTTAGTCGGCACGCTGGCTGCACAGCTTGGAGCCTCCCCCGTAGACCCGCAGATCGCCTACCTGCTCGGCGATACGCTCCTGCCGACACCGTTCGCCGATGCTTACGAAGTCTTAGACCAATTTACTTACAGCAAAAAGCGCCTCCAAGACTCCCTGACCGCTCGGAACATCGGGCGGGTGATTATCAAAAAGCGCGGCTTTCCACTCGAACCCGACGCCCTGCGAAAGATGCTGACACTGCGCGGCCCCGAAGAAATCATCGTCGTGTTAGCGCGGACCGGCACCGGCCACACGGCTTTTTTGTGCCGCCTCCTCAGCCAGACTTCTTAGGGTATACTGTACGGAGAACCAAATAAGGAGTGAGCCGATTTATGCCCCGCATTTACCGCGTGATGAGGCCGCTCAACAACAAGCCGGAGATCGGAAATGCCAGTTGTATGCTGGGCGCGAGGGAAAGTGATTTGGGGCAAGATGAGACAGAGCCAGATGCCGATGTTGAGCCGGAAAAAGCGGGGTTGTCGGTGGGAGGCTGCATGAGGACATCCTACCTGAACATCCTGCCCCGGCGACTTCATAACCTATATCCCCAGTGGGCACGCGGTGCCAAAGGGAAAGACTCGCATCAGGTTTGGGCGATGGGTCAAGGTGCTTACGAACCCGCTTCAATAAGTGAAGATTTGGAACTGCGGTTCAAAACAGAGGATCGTCCAGGTCATGGCCTGGTCGCGCCCAGCCGAAAGATGCCGCTGAAAGAATATCAAGCCGCGCTCGCCGCTACCCAGGATCATGGAAAGTAGACGAAGATCACCGCGATGACTGTCCCATTTGCAGACAATTCGGAATTTCATGAGGCCATCTCCCTACTTATTGACCTACAGATTGCTATCTGTGGAGATGACGAGGATCGGGCAGATGCGCTTCGCGACGCCCTAGACATTCCGCTCAGGCAATTAAGCTGGGAAGCAAATGAATGGTTGCGAGGTCTTTCCGGTGATCTGGAAATGCTTTGCGATCAAGAAGTTTTCGAGCCAAGCGATCTTACGCAGGACCAATATCAGCACAAATTGGCAGAGGGTCTTCAGAACATTCAGAGTGACCCAGAAGCAATACTCGCATTGCTACGTAAGCAACAAAATAAATTGCCGTTTGATGTTCTCGCTTATTTTCGGGGGCAAGCTTATCAACATCTGAGACTTTACCACGTCGCAGTGACTTTCTTGCGCCACGCGATAGGGCTGAATTCTGAGCCTATTGAATACAAAGCTACTCTTATGGGGTGTTTTTGGTCTTTGAGGGATTTGGAGCAGGCAAAACTCCTTGCGAAAATGATTGTGCAAGATTTCAATGGTAATTATAAGGCGTTTTTCTTGGCGGCAGGAATTTTGCTGCATATCTCCAAAAAACTCTCACCAGAAGATCGTGTAGCTTTCGGCATGCTTAGGCGGCAAATTGCGGAAATTACCCATTCGTTGTCGCCAACAGGCTCTCACCGTATCTTGGTTGGATTTGGGTTTACACTTTTGGGAGAAATCGCCGAGCTTTTAAATCGCAAATCTCAGGCCATGGCGAATTATTCAGAGGCTTGTATTCTGACACCAACCGCTTCGGCACCGTTTCTTCTCCGTGGGCGGTTAATGCTCGAAGACGACGAGCAAAAAGCACTTTTTGATTTTCGACGCACAGTCGATTTAGAAGCATCTGATCCACTCCCTTACCTTGTTCTTGCACGCGCCTTTCTCCAAGAAGGAGAATACGATAACTGCACCGCGATGTGTACGTCGGCAATCCAAATTGGCGGTCCTCTGGTTCAGGGGCAAGCCTACGAGTTTATGGCGATTGCCGAAACTCAGGCGCATGGCGAAACTGATCTTGCCCAACACTATTTTGACGAAGCGCGACGGCTTTTCCCGTCAGATAGCAACATTCAGAAAAATCAGTCGCTCTTTGTGCAGGCACGGCAACAGCACATGAAAAAGCATTCTAGCTTCCGAAGCGAGGACATGGAATATCATTTTGACTTGCAAGCAGTGGACGTGACAGTGCGGAATGCCTCTGAAACTGAGCAAGATGACTTGCTTGACTTGATGTTGCGACCCAGAAGCAAGCAGCTTTGGCCGGAAGTCAATTCAATCAACGCCCCATCCAACGCACGTCTGAGTATTGCTGCCTAGTCGCGCACTCTTCCCGACGAAGCTTTCATTGACTTCTTCCAACATTATCCCAGATATACTCTCACGAGCTGACAAGCGGTGGAACTTTGGCTGCTGCCTGACTGATGCGGTTGGGTGGCCGCTGGGGGCGGCGCTGTTTTCGCAGACCACGTTGCTGCCGGTCTTTCTGCGGCACCTCGGGGCGGGAAATACGCTCATCGGCTGCCTGCCAGCCGTGTATAACCTGCTGGTGTTTCTGCCGGGACTGCTGACCATGGGGTATATCGGACGCCTGCCGCGTGTGCGCGGCTTTCTGCTGGTTGTTGCCCTGATTGAGCGGCTGGCCCTGCTTTCGCTTGTGCCCCTGACCCTGCTGTGGGGACGCTCGCACCCCGGCTGGCTGCTGGCGGCAACTTTTGGGGCAATCGCGCTCCATGCCGGGGCGATGGGGGTCAATCAGCCCGCTTACTGGGTCGTGGTCGGCAAATGCATTCCCGCCGCCTGGCGCGGACGCTTGTTCGGGTACGCCGGCGGGGTCGCGGGGGTGCTCGGCCTCGGCATGGACGGCCTGCTGCGCCGCCTGCTGTCGGGGCCGGACGGGGGCTTCCCAAACGGCTACGCGGCAGGATTTTTGATCGGGTTCGTGCTGATGACCGTAAGCTGCCTGCCATTTGGGGTCGTCCGCGAGCCGCTGGCCGCGCCGCGCACCGAGGGCGACCCGCACACCGGGCATTACCGCCGGGACTGCGCGTATGTCTGGCGGACCAACGCCCCTTTCCGGCGGTTTTTGTACGGGCAGGTCGCGCTGACCCTCGCGGCGCTGGCCGTGCCGTTTTACGTGCTGTACGCCCAGCGTCACCTGCATGCCGGCAGCGGCAGTGTCGCGGGCTACACGGCGTCGCTGGTGCTGGCGTCATCGTTCGGGAGCCTGGCGCTCGGAGCATGGGCGGACCGGCGCGGCAACAAAGAGGTGCTGCTGGCGGCCTGCGGGTTTGCCGTGGCGGCCTCGGCGCTGGCGCTGCTTGCACCGACCCCGCTGCTATTCTACGGCGTGTTTGTTGCGCTGGCCCTGGCGCTGGCGGCCGGCGGGATTGCCGGCAACAACATTGTCATGGAGTACGCGAAATCAGCCGCCGAGATACCGTTGTACACGGCGCTGTACAACGCCGTCACTGCCCTGCCCCGCGCCGCCGCACCCCTCCTCGGCGGCCTGCTGGCCGACCACGGCGGCGGCTACGGGGTCGTCTTCTGGCTGTCGGCGGCTTTGGCCGGCCTAGCCTGGCTCCTGACCCTGCGGGCCGCCGACCCGCGCTACGTCCCGGCGGCGTAGAAAACTGCCAAAGAAGCGTGAAATTGTGCGATCCGTGGTACAATTATGAGGTCATAACCTGGCATGATGCCTAAAGAGAATACCCCAACGTGCCTGACCGCCTCCGAATCCTTGTTGTTGACGACGAACCGCTGGACCGCGAGGCGTTGCGCCGCGCCCTCGGCCGGGACGCGCTGAAGTATGACACGATTGCAGGGGACCTGGTGGAAGCCGAAAATCTGGCTGAAGCCCGCGAGGCACTGGCCCGCGAGGAGTTTTCCTGCATCTTTCTCGACTACCTGCTTCCCGACGGCAGTGGGCTGGAGATTTTGACCGAGCTGCGCGACCGGGGCGACACCACCCCGGTGATTGTCCTGACGGGTCAGCGTGACGAAAGCGCAATGATGGCCTTGATGCAGGCCGGCGCGGCGGATTATGTCCCAAAAGCCGTCCTGTCCCCCGATCTTGCCGCCCGTTCGGTCCGCGCCGCCCTGCGGTACCGGCAAATACAGCGCGAAAAACAGAGTATGCTTGAAGCGCTGCGGGTTCGCAACAATGCCATCTCGGCAGCACCCAATGGCATCATCATTGCCGACGCCTTCCTTCCCGATTACCCGATTGTCTACGCCAACCCGGCGTTCCTCACCTTGTCCGGCTACTCGGAAGAAGAGGTGCTGGGCCGCAACTGCCGCTTTCTGCATGGACCCGGCAGCGATCCTGGTGCGGTGCAGGTTCTCCGGGAGGCGATCCGCAGCCGGCGTTCCTGTCAGGTCGTAATCCAAAATTATCGCAAGGACGGCACTGAGTTCTGGAACGAGGTCGCGCTGTCGCCGGTCAAGGACGGTCAAGGCCGGACGACACACTTTGTCGGCGTTCAAACCGATGTCACTGCCCGGCAGAGCCGCGACGCCGACCGGCGGGCCGTGGAGTTTGAGCTTCAGGAAACGGTCGCCCTGCTGGACACGCTGCTGGACTCCGCGCCTATCGGCTTCGCGTTTTTCGACCGCGACCTGCGCTACCGGCGCATCAATGACACGCTGGCGGAGATCAACGGCCTCTCGGCGGCGGAGATGCTCGGGAAGACGGTCCCCGAGGTCCTGCCGGGCCTAGAAGCGGTGGTGTCGCAGAGCCTGCGCCCGGTGCTGGAAACTGGGGAAGCACAAGTCGGGATTGAGGTGCGGGGCCGGACGCCCGCGCTGCCGGACACCGACCGCTTCTGGCTCAGCAGCTACTATCCGGTGAACGATGCCGCCGGGCAGCGCCTCGGAGTGGGCGTCGTCGTGGTTGAGATCACCGAGCGCCGCCGGCAGCAGGAAGAGCTGGCCGCCCTCTACGAGCGCGAGCACAAGATCGCCGAATCGCTCCAGCGCTCGCTGCTGAACAAACCGCCCGCCAGCATTCTGGTCGGCTTGGAGGTCGAGACACTGTACCGCCCGGCCTGGGACGAAGCACTGGTAGGGGGTGACTACTTTGATGTCTTCGCGCTCGACGGCGGACGGCTGGCTCTGGTGGTCGGCGACGTTTCCGGCAAAGGGCTGGAAGCTGCCAGCCGGACGGCGGAGATCAAGTACACGCTGCGGGCCTACCTGCGCGAGCATTCCGATGCCGCCTCGGCCCTCAGCCGCCTGAATGGCTTCCTCTGCGAGTCGCAGGCGATGGAAGCGCTGGAGTTGGGTGCCGAAGACCGGGAGTATTTCGTCGTGATGACCCTGGCCGTCATCGAGACTGCCACCGGGGCCGTGCGGATTGCCGCTGCCGGGGCCGAGCCGCCGATTCTGCTCCGGCCCGACGGCAGCTTTGAGGAGATCGCCGTCAGCGGCACGCCACTTGGGATCGTGCCGAAGGCGGCTTATACGGCAAGAAGCATGGTACTTGATGCTGACGACCTGCTGCTGATCGCCACCGACGGCGTCACGGAGGCGCGGCGCGGACGGGAGTTTCTCGGCAACGACGGCATGGCCCGCCTCGCCGCCGGTGCCTTGCCGAACGGCTCGCTGGCGGGCATCGGCGCGGCGGTTCTGGAAGGGGCGCGGGAGTTTGCAAGTGGCCGACTGCACGACGACATCTGCCTGCTGCTGGCCCGCCGCCGCTGACGCCCACAGATGAAACACAAAACAGATGAAACACAAAAACGCCCTGGCTTCCTGAGAAGCCAGGGCGTTTTTGCGTGCGCTAGTCACGGTCGGCGGACGCTTTAGGCGCAGGCGGCGGGAGGAGGCCGTGGACCGGGGCCGGCACGGGACTGTCCCAGCCTTTGATGCTTTTCCAAATCATCTGGTTCAGCAGCCCCGCCGGGGCGGCATCGGGCTGACGGAAGTTCAGCTTGCCTGCCTGGACCGCCATCCGGTACTGAAGACTTCCGCGGCTCATCGCCGGCAGCGGCGCGTTCAGCTCGCTGATGATGCTTTTGGCGGGCAGCAGGGCCGTGTAGGGGGCGCTGTTGTTGGGCGCGGCGTCGAAGTCGAGGATCGGGTCGGCGACGGCATCGTACTGGCTCATTGCCGGCAGGCCGAGCAGCAGCTCGATGGTTTTGAGAACACTGTCGGTGTTGTAGAAGCGGTGGTCTACGCTGCTCTGCTTGATCCACGGGCTGACAACGTAGCAGATCGAGCGGTGGCAGTCCACATGGTCGGGGCCGTCCTGGGAGTCGTCCTCGATGATGAAGATCGCCGTGCTGTTCCAGGCCGGGCTGCGGCTGATCAGGTCAATGGTCTGCCCCACCCCGTAGTCGTCATCGGCGATCATGGACTTAGGCGTATGGATGCGCGGGTTGCTTGCCCCGCCGACCCGGCTGCCCTGGGTATGGTCAGACATCAGGGTCATGATCATGAAGCTCGGCACTCCCTTGTCGGTGGTGTTGCCGGCGGTCATCTGGTCGAACTCGCGCTTAAACTCGGAAAAGCGGCTCGGGGCTTGGTACTTGCCGAACTGCGTTTCGTTGAACAGAGCGTCGCTCGTGCCGGTCGGGGCCGAATACGGAGCGCCGGGTGCGGGCAGGGCCGGAAACGCACCGTAGGTGTAGTAGTAGGGCGCTTCGCTGTCCGGGTAGTCGGGGTCGAAGCGGCGGAAGTCGTAGTCGCTGATACCGGCGAGGTCATGCCCTTCCGGGTGCAGGTTGGTATGGGTCGGGTAGTTGTCGGGAATCAGGCCGGGAGCGCCGGTGGACAGGTCCACGCCAAAATTGCGGTAGGACAGTCCGCCTTTCTTGACGTTGTCCCAGATGTAGCCGCCGGGGGTCTGAGCGGCATCGGGGATCGCAGGAGCGCCGGTGGGGAAAAGCGCCGAGTTGACTTTGCCGTCCACGTCGGTCGCCGGGAAGCCGCCCACCGGGTAGCCGTTGTTCTGGCCCTGGAAGTCGGTCTGCGTGAAGTTCTGACGGCCGCTGTAGTTATACGGCACGTTCTTCTGCGTGAAGCCGTTCGCCATGCCCTGCGTGGACCAGTTCCAGCCGTCTTCGCTGACCTCGCCGCCCTCATAGTAGTTGTCGAGCAGCACAAAGCGGCGGGCCAGGGAGTGCAGGTTCGGCGTAATCGCCGCGCCGAACGCCAGCGCCGGGCTGCCGTTGCCGAGCGGGGCGCCGGTGCCGTTGCCGTTTGCGTCCTCGGGGCCGCTCCGCAGGTCCCCTAAGATCTGGTCGTAGGTGCGGTTCTCTTTGACGATATACAGAACATGCTTGATCTTGCCGGCTTGCAGTCCGATGGCCGCCAGCGGGTTAGCCGCCGGGTTGTCGGTCAGCGGTGTGATCCGGTTCGCGGCGATGGTGAGCTGCGTGTCTGCGGCCAGCATGGCCGCGGTCGGGATGGGCAGGGTCTGAACATCACCTTCGATCATGTTCTCGTCATAGGTCGAGATGCTGTTGGAATTGGCGAGGGCCGTGCCATAGTTCGGGTTCGGGTAGCGCGTGTAGTGGCCTTTGGCGTTCGCGACCAGGAGGCGCTGGTTGTCGGGCGAGACGACGGCGGCGGTGGGGTACCAGCCGACTGGGAGGTAGCCGAGCAGGCGGCTCCGGCCCGTATCCACAACTGCGACGGCGTTCATGTCGGCCAGGGTCGCGTAGAGGGTCTTGCCGTCGGGCGAGAGGGCCAGGTTGTTCGGGGTCGCGCCGGGCAGCCCGCGTGCGCCTTCCGGGCGCAGCAGGATTGTCGCCGTAACCGCATTGGTAGCGGTGTTCACGACGGAAACCGTGTCGCTCTGGGAGTTTGCGACATAAAGCTTCGTGTAGTCTTTGCTGAAGGTCAGGCCGGCGGGATGGGAGCCGGTCGGGATCGCCCCGACAAGCTGCGGGCTGACGGGGGTCGCAAAGCCGGGGACGTTCGCGCTCAGGACATAAACCTGGCTGTCGCGCTCGCTGGCGACAAAGATTTTCTGGCCGGTCGGCAGCGCGGCGATGGACAGCGGGTAGTTGCTCGGGCCGAACTGGGCGAACGGAAACGTGTAGCGTCCCACTTCGGTCGGGACCGGCTGCGTGCTGGTATCGTAGACCGAGACGCTGGCCGGCAGGGTCGGCAGGGCCGGGTCGTTGTTGGTGACATACAGGAAGCCGCGGGCATCGAGCGCGAGGCCCGACGGCGTATCCACCGGCGTGATCCCGAGCGGGCCGTTCAGCGAGCTGGAGGGGGTCGCGCCGTGGAACCGCTTGCCGGTGTCGGAAAGAATCCCGGTGCGGCTCAGGGTCACGACCGCAATGGTATTTTCGTTGCCCTGGGCGGCATACAGCGTGTAGGAGCCGTCGGCGGCGACGGTCGGGCTAAAGACGAGGCCGTAGAACAGCCCTTCCTGGGCATTTGTGCTGGGGTTCTTGCCGTTGAACGCCAGGCTCGACGATTCCGTGCCGTCGGCAGTCCGCAGGGCGATCAAAAACTCACGAAAGCCGGTGTCGGTGCTGACCGCGTACTTGCCGTCGGGGCTGGCGATCATGTTGAACGGCAGGCTGGCGACATTGGTCTGGGTGCCGAGCGGCGGCGAGACGAGCCGCTTGCCGGTGACAAGCTGGGCGGCGGCAGTCGCAAGGTCCGGGTTGCCCGGCGGCGGCGGCAGGACTGTCGGCACGGTGGTCGGGGGATAAGTCAACGGGTCGGTGGCCTGGGCCGACGCCGGGCTGGTGCCCAGCCCAGCAGCCACGATGAGCAGCGGCAGGATCGTCAGTGCTGCGGACGGGGACCGTTTTTTGCGCTTCGCTGCCGAGAGGCCGGCGGCGAAGAGGACGCCGAGGCCGAGCGCGAAGCCGAGCGCCGTGCTCTGCTCCGGCACGGCGGCGGGCACGGCGGCAATCGCGCCGAAGCGGAGTGCGCCGAGGCTGATGCGCCCGCTTGTCGTCGCCGTACCTGGATCCACGGAGTACAGTGCGAAGTCGGGGGCCGACGGGTCATTGTTGACCGCAAACAGCGTACCGTTGACGGCGGCTAGGCTGCCGATCCCGTTCAAGCTCAGGCCGGGCGACATGCCATTGGTGGTGTCGAGGGACGTTTCCAGCCCGGTAGTCGGGTCCAGGGCGAAGAGGTAGCCGCCCGCGCCAAGCCCGGAGTCGGCGGTGACCAGTGCATTGCTGAAGACGGTCAAGCCGCGCCCGGCCAGGAGATTGGCGTCGTTGACCTGCCCGATTAGGGTCTCGGAGACCGACGCGCCGAGGCTGATTTTGTAAAGGTTCTCCGCGCCGGGCTGAGAAGCGTCGCCTTGCAGGCCGTACAGCGAGCCGCCGAAGGACGCGAGGCCGTAGAGCGGGCCGGCATTGCCGGCGTCGCCGAGCAGTGCTGCCGCGCCGGTTTGGGGATTGATCGAATAGAATGCGCCGGTGATGGTTCCGGCCAGCAGCGAGCCGCTGGTGTAGGTCAGCGCGGAAATATCGGCGGGCAGGCCGTTTCCCAGCACGGAGACTGCGCCGGTGGCTGGGTTAATCGCATACAGCGACGCGCCGGCCCCCTGCGTGATGCCGATCAGGCCCTGCGCGGTCGCCGGCCCGGCCAGCGCGGCCAGGGCGGCGGCGAGGGCCGCATAAGATATGAGTTTCATTGCGGAGATATATCCTTCCAAAAATGGTCCAAAGCAAGCGTCGTGCGAACCCATTGTAGCCGCCGCATGTTAAGAGAGCATTAAGAAAAGACAAAATTCAGAAAAGACAAAAAAGCCCCGGTTCTGTTCAGTGATATGAACAGAACCGGGACCTTTCGATGGGCCGGACAAGTTTCGAACTTGTGTAGGCTTGCGCCGACGATTTTACAGACCGCCTCCTTTAACCACTCGGACACCGACCCCCGTTTGGTTTTGCGCTTCTAGTATACCCGCTGAGTCCACATTTTTCCAGCCCCTGCGTCAACCAGCTCCGATTTTCCCCAACTTTTTTTCGTCTATGCCTTGATACTGTCCCCCAAGCCGCCAAATCAGTCAAATCAGTATTGAAGTTCTTCCCCTCTTAAGTTATACTAGAATATGACACCACGCTCCTTCCAATCTCTCGTCGGCGTCTTGCTCGGCTTCTTCTGCGTCTTCCCGCTGCTCTTTAAGCGCGAAAAGAAGCCAATCCGCGATGCCGAGTTCCTCTTGCAGCAAGCCCAGGATCAGATGCGCGAAGCTCAAGCCAAGAACCGAGCGCGGGCGGTTGAAATCATTACGCAGAAGAACAACTTGCAAGCACTCGCCGACCAAACTGAAAAAATGGCCGCACGGCTGACTGAGCGCAGTGAGGTGGCCGAAGACGCGGAAGCCGTCAGGAGCATCCTCGCTGAGCGCGACAAATACCAGCAAACCCTGATTGGGGTGCAAGCCTCCTTGGCAACGGCGACCGAGACGACAGAGAATGTCAAAGTCGCAATGCGTCGGGAAGAACAGCGCATCCGCGCCATGATCGCAGAGGCATTGGCATTAAAAGCGCAGGAAAGACAAGCACAGATTGAGATAGCGATTGCCAAAAGCAAAATGGCGATGACCACAAACTTGGCGACGGATTTGTTCGTGCAGGCACGGAAGAAGACACGGCAGACCAAAGCCCAACGCGACTTAATCACGCAGATTGCTCAGACTGTGGAAACGCTGGACGCGGCGGCGCAGGAAGCCGAAGCAGCAGGGAACGAAGTGTTGCATCAAAAGCTGGTCGCGTCGCGGGATGCACTCCGAGACAGTGCGCTGAGTGCTGCTCTGTGGAAAGAATGATAAGCACAACAAACCGGCACTGAAAGTGCCGGTTTGTAGAATTAAAATGATAAAAGGGGCGCGGCTTATGCCGCGCCCCTTTCTTTGCAATCAATAAGTCAGAAATGTGCGGTTATCTGCCGCACAGGTGGTACAATGCAACGGTCAGCAACTTTTGGAGGATAAGCTATGTTAACAGCGTCTCAGCCTGAAACCCGAAAAACGACGCGCCTAGATTTGCGTGTGCGCCCCGATGTCAAGCGCATTATTGAACAGGCTGCCGAGGCGCTTGGCGTTTCAACGACGGATTTCGCCAGCGCAGCACTTGTCAATGAGGCACAGGCAGTTTTGGAAAAGCATCGCCGCATCACGCTTGGCAACGCCGACCGGGATCGGTTTTTGTCGGCACTGGCTTCTGAGGAAGGGCCAAACAAAGCGCTGGTTCAGGCGGCGCATCGGTTCAACGCGCAGTACGGCTCCTAAAAAAGCGGACACGGAGGTTTGCCTTGCTTCAGTTTCAAGCGCTGACAAAGACCCATGACCGCCAAAGCTTTGACTGCGGTGTTCCCAGTCTTAATCAATATCTTCAACGCTCTGCGCGGCAGAACCAAGACAAAGATATTGGGCGCACTCACGTTTTGGTGGATGAGGGCCAGAACCGCATCTGGGGTTATTACACGCTTTCCTCTGCAACGATTGATTTTGACGAGTATCCTGAAAGCGCAAGACTGCCTCTCTACCCGATCCCGGCGATCTTGCTGGCCCGTCTGGCTGTTGATCAGTCTCGGCAGGGCGAGGGGTTAGGCCGTGACTTACTGCTTCATGCCCTGAGTGTCGCCCGCCGTCATGCCGACATCATTGCCGCTGCCGCCGTCGTGGTAGATGCTCTGGATGACGCGGCGCAGGCGTTTTACGAAAAGTACGGCTTTCAGACGCTTAACAAGCCGGGGAGGCACCTCTACTTGACGATGAAGAAAATCCGAATGCTGCCGTGATAAAACAACAAAAGGGGCGCGGCTTACGCCGCGCCCCTTTCTTTGTGTCCGATGAAGATTTAGTAATCGTCGTCATCGTGGGCGGCACTGGCGTTGCCGCGGCCTGACTTTTCCTTCTTTTCGACAATCAGCGAGTTGGTGGACAGGATCATGCCGGCGATGGACGAAGCGTTCTGCAACGCCGACCGGGTCACTTTGACCGGGTCTACGATGCCGGCGGCGACGAGGTCTACGTACTCTTCGGTCAAGGCGTTCAGGCCGTGACCCTGGGGAAGCGTTTTGACCATCTGCACGACGACCGAGCCTTCGAGGCCGGCGTTTGCGGCGATCTGGCGCAGCGGCTCTTCAAGAGCGCGGCGGACGATGTTGACGCCGACTTTCTCGTCGCCGGTCAAGTTCAGCTTGTCCAGCACCGGGATGATGGAGATCAGGGTCGCGCCGCCGCCGGCAACGATGCCTTCTTCGACCGCCGCACGGGTGGCCGACAGGGCGTCTTCGAATCGGTGCTTCTTTTCTTTGAGCGCCGTCTCGGTAGCCGCGCCGACCTGGATGACGGCGACGCCGCCGGCCAGCTTGGCAAGCCGCTCTTGCAGCTTCTCTTTGTCGTAGGAGCTGTCGGTGTTTTCGATTTGGCGGCGGATCTGCTCGATCCGGCCCTTGACGCCGTCGGTGGTGCCGCCGCCCTCAACAAGCACCGTGTCCTCTTTGGTGATGACGATTTTCTTGGCCGTGCCCAAATCCGTCAGCTCGACGTTCTTAAGCTGAAGGCCGAGGTCTTCGGTCAGGAAGCGTCCGCCGGTCAGGATCGCGATGTCTTCCATCATGGCTTTGCGGCGGTCACCGAAGCCGGGGGCCTTGACGGCGACGACGTTCAGGGTGCCGCGCAGCTTGTTGACGACCAAAGTGGCAAGCGCTTCGCCGTCCACATCCTCGGCGATAATCAGCAGGGGCTGACGGGACTGAGAGACTTTCTCAAGCAGGGGCAGAAGGTCCTGCGCCGATGAGATCTTCTTCTCGTTCAGTAGGATCAGCGGGCTTTCCAGGGTCGCTTCCTGGCGCTCCTGGTCGGTGACGAAGTAGGGGGAGATAAAGCCCTTGTCGAACTGCAAGCCTTCGACGACTTCGAGGGTTGTGTCGGTGCCTTTCGACTCTTCGACCGTGATGACGCCGTCTTTGCCGACTTTGTCCAAAGCCTCGGCGATCATGGCGCCGATCTCGGGATCGTTGCCGGAGATGGAGGCGACCTGAGCAATAGACGCTTTGTCGGTGATGTCAATCTTGCGCGACTTCAGCTCGGCCACCGCCGCTTCAACGGCAAGCTCGATGCCGCGCCGCAGGGCGATGGGGTTGCCGCCGGCGGCGACGTAGCGCAGGCCCTCGTTGACAATGGCCTGGGCCAGCACGGTCGCAGTCGTGGTGCCGTCGCCGGCAACGTCATTTGTCTTCGACGCCACTTCGCGGACAAGCTGTGCGCCCATGTTCTCATAGGGATCGTCCAGCTCAATTTCTTTGGCGACCGTGACACCGTCTTTGGTGATTGTCGGGCTGCCCCATTTTTTGTCTAAGACGACGTTGCGGCCCTTCGGCCCTAATGTCACTTTGACGGCGTTTGCGACGGCGTTTGCGCCGCGCTCCAGGGCGCGTCGTGCTTCTTCGTCAAACAGCAATGTTTTTGCGGCCATAATATGTGAATTCTCCTCGTTGTCGAATTAGCCTTTGACGGCGTAAATCTGGTCTTCGTCCAGAATCATATAATCCAGGCCGTCCAGCTTCAGCTCGGTGCCGCCGTACTTGGAATAGATGACGGTCTCGCCGACCGCAACGGCCATCGCCGAGCGGGTGCCGTCATCGAGGACCCGACCGGGGCCGACGGCGATGACTTCGCCTTCCTGCGGCTTCTGCTTGGCCGAGTCGGGAATGTAGATGCCGCCGCTGGTCTGGGTTTCGGCTTCGCTGGGCTTGACCAGCACTTTGTCCGATAGGGGCCGGAAGTTGACTGCCATAATGAAATTGCCTCCTCGTCACAGTTCGTTGTGGTTTTGTAAAGTCTCGCGTTAGCACTCGCACGTCCTGAGTGCTAAAACCGAAATCATTCTACACTATTCGCGCAAAAATTGTCAAGCCAAGAGCAGAGAAACAAAAATAAGCCCCGCCAAAGCCGGCTCGGCCTTCATCTGTTCAGTGTTCGCTTTCGTTTCTCTCACACTCACTGCCGCTGAGATTTGCTGCCGCTTGACCAGCAGGCGATGTACTCGAACCACCGGCGCTGGATAAGATGCTCGCCCGGACCGGGCGCGGGAGCGGTGCCGAGGGGATACCCAATCAAACTTACCGGGTCTCCTTCTGGCTGTCCGGGGAACAGCCAGCTCTTCCAGTCCACCACGCCCGGCGTTCCCGCCTGTTCGCGCACCCCCGACTGCTCATGCACCCCGCGCATCGGCATGAAGCCGCAGAAGTGGATCGCTTCCATGACCAGACGCTCACCGTCCCGGCGGAACGCAATCGAGCGCTGCTGGGTGTTCGATGCGCCCCACGGGACTACCAGCAGTCCGCCGTCTCGCAGCTGTGACACCCAGGCAGGGGCGATGTCATGGGCGCTGGCAGTGACAATAACCCGGTCATAGGGCGCAGCGTCGGGCCAGCCGCTCCATCCATCGGCGCAAATCACATGAATCCCTCTAACCCCTGCCGCCCGCAGGTGCTCCCGCGCCTCGCCGCAAAACTCCTCAGTCACGTCTACCGTCCAGACATTGCTTGGATCCCCGATGAGATGTGCCAGCAGCGCAGCGTTGTAACCGGTCCCAGTCCCGATCTCCAGTATCCGCATTCCCGGCAGTGTTTGCAGTTGTTCCAGCATGATCGCCATCATCGTCGGCTGGCTTGACGAGGAGATGGGTCTCTCTGTCCCCTCCGCGAAGTGTGTTGGAATCGCGTCATCCCGGTAAACTTCGCCCCAGTTGCGGCTGGGGAGGAAGAAGTGACGCGGCACCGCGCGGAAGGCCCACTCTACTGCGGGCGACTGGGCGTGACCGTCGGCTTTCATCGCGTCCACCAAGCAATTGTTCATCTTTTCCGCGCTTACCGGTTCGGCGGTGAGCTTCATGCCGGAGAAGGAGACGCTCCCTTGCCCCGAGAGTCCGACACTCAGGCGGATGGCGCCCACCCCTTCGGGAACCACCAGAAGCAGTGTTCCCTCCATGCTGCTTTCTTCGGGCATTGTGAGGTCTGCCGCCAGGGGCGGGTAGAAAACGTGTTCCGCAGCCGCCAGAACACTGCTCTCGGAGTGCTCCTCGGCTGCCAGCGCTTCCAGCCTCATCTGTGCCCCTGGATAGAAGCTGTTCTCCCCGATGCTTCTCAGACACGGCCCCGAAGTCTGCGCCCTGCACTGAAGCGAAAGCAGCATTCCGGCGGGTAGGCCGGCCACTTCCTGCTCCCAGCGACTGCCTTCGGCATAGTCTATATGTTCAATGACCAAAGCAAGGCGATCTGCCTCCTCCCTGGCCTGTCCGACGGCGCTGCCTCCCATTGACGCCGCAAACCGCCATTCTCCACGCCGCCGGACTTCGTCTTCCGCGATGATAGGCTTGATTGATATTTCCATTCTTTCTCCCGGTGGATATAACCTTGTCTGTCCGCGTGCGGGCGACAGCACTGTTTAGAAGACCGCCCTTTGTCTTTATTCTACCACGGCTTCGGCCGGCGGCATTGCATTGTAATTAGCGTTGTCTTGAATCCCGCCGGTAAGGGGTAAAATGAGAATAATGAACCAACGTACAAAAATCCTCTTTCCGGCTGCTCTTGTTCTCGGACTGGCCGGCACTCTTGCCTATCGGCAGGTTCAGAGCGCAAACGCGGCCGGGCAGGTGCATTACCGAACCGACACCGCTGCGGATGGTGACGTCACCGACACCGTCGAGGCCAGCGGCGTGGTCCAGCCGCTGACAATGGTGGATTTGAAGTCCCGCGCCGGCGGACGCCTGATCAAACTCGCCGTGGATGTCGGAACCCGCGTCAAACCGGGGACCCTGATTGCGCGGATTGATCCCTCGGATACCCTCTCAGCCTACAATCAGGCGTCTGCCGACCTGCTGACGGCCCGCGCCCGCCTGTCCCAGTCTCAGCAGCAGGCCCGAATGCTCGGAATGCAGGATGCCCTCACCGTCTCCGGCGCACAGCAGGGCCTGAACTCGGCGCAGGCCAAGCTGACCCAGGCGCAGCGACTGGCGCAGGTCCAGCCGGCGCTGACGGACAGCGCCATTGCCCAGGCTCAGGCAAGCCTTGCTTCCGCCCAGCAGCAGTACGAGCAGCGCCGGACTGCCGGCAACCCCCAGGCAAGCGCCACAGCGCAGTCGGTTTACGCCCAGGCGCGTGCCAATGCCGCCGCCGCAGAGGCTGCCTACAACCGTCAGAAATCCCTGTCGCAGAAGGGATTTGTCGCCTTGCAGTCTGTTGACACTGCCCTGGCAGCTCGCGATGTCGCTCGCGCCACGCTGGCCGAAGCCCGCCAAAGGCTGCAAACGATTGATGCCGACCAAAAGGCTTCCCTCGCAGGAGATGCCGCACGGGTCAGCCAGGCCAAAAGCGCACTGATCGCCGCGCAGACCAACCGCTATGAAATCGGAACACGGCAGCAGGACGTGGCCGCGTCCCGTGCGTCCCTGCTCCAGGCAAAGATCGGCGTCCAGAATGCACAGGCCGGCTTGATGCAGGGCAGCATTCGCCTGTCCGATATTCAGGCAGCACAGGCCGCCGTCTCCAAAGCGCAGGCGGAGGTCAACAACCGTCTGATCCAGCTCCACGACGCCACGATCTACTCCCCCCGCAAAGGCGTTGTTCTTCAGAAATACATTGAAGAAGGCACAATCATTTCAAGCGGTCAGTCCTTGTCCTCGGATGGCACCAAAATCGTGCAGATCGGCGATGTCAGCCACCTTTTTATTGATGTCAGCGTAGATGAGTCGGACATCGGCAAGATCAGCCTGGGACAGAAGGTCAAGATTGCCCTGGATGCCGTGCCGGGTGCCAAGCCCAAAGGCCGGGTTGTCCGCATTGACCCGCAGGCGATCAATGACCGGGACGTCACCACTGTGCATGTTCGGGTGGAAATTGAAAATCCCGACGCGGCGATCAAGCCGGGCATGAACGCCACCTGCCAGTTTATCCTGCGCGATGTTCACGGCGTCCTCGTGGTCCCCAGCGATGCCGTCAAAGAGGGCCGGACCGGCGGGAATACGGTGCGTGTTCTTACCAAAGACAACAAAGCCGAGGTTCGCACTGTTGATGTCGGTGTCGTCGGCAGCGACAAGACAGAGATCAAAAGCGGGCTGCGGGTTGGGGACGTCGTCATTCTTGGCGTGATCCCGCCCGCATCGGGCGGCGCAGGCGCACCGAGCGGCGACAGTCATTAGGACGGCAGTCATTAGAAAGCAGCACAAGACAACGCTATGAGCACACTCCTCCAGAAGCCCGAGATTCCGCGTCCGGCAGCCCTGCCGCCGCCGGGTCGGCCCGATGCGCCGCATCGGTTCCAGCAGAACCGGACCCCGGCGCTCAACCTCGGCGAGTGCGTCCGCATCGCCTTACAAGGGCTGGCCGCCAACAAGCTCCGGGCCATGCTGACCATGCTCGGCATTATCATCGGTGTCAGCGCAGTGATTACAATGATCGCCGTTGGGCAAGGGGCGCGTCAGAAAACGCTGAGCCAGATTCAGGCGCTCGGGACGAACGTCTTGATTATCCAGTCGGGCCAAACCAAAAGCGGCGGCGTCTTCGGCGGCGCAGGGTCATCCCGCAACATCACGTTCGACAACCTGGAAGCGATCCGCAAGAAATGCCCTGCCGTCGCCGCCTTGTCCGGCGAGGACATCACGCCGGCACAGGTCAAGGGCGGCGGGACCAATACCAACACATCGGTCATTGGGATCGGGGCGGACTATGCCGACATCCGCAACTTCGCCATTGCCGATGGCCGGTCTTTTACGGCGCGGGACATCCGTGCCCGTTCGCCCGTCTGCATTTTGGGATCAAAAGTCGCCACTGACTTCTTCAAGGGCAAGTCCCCGCTGAACCAGCGCATTCATATCAATTCGGGTTCCTACCGCGTGGTGGGTGTCATGGCCCGCAAAGGCCAGGTCGGATCGCAGAACGCCGATGCTCAGGTGTTTCTTCCCCTCAGCACTTTCCAGGACAAGCTGGGCCGGTGGTGGTGGCATGGCCGGGTCGCCACTGCGGACATTCAGGCAGTGGATGCTGGCAAAATGGAAGAGGCTTCGACACAGATCGCGGCTTTGATGCGGCAGCTGCACCACCGCAAGCCGGAGGAGCCTGACGACATCACAATCAACAACCAGGCGGAGATTGCCGCCGTCGCGGAGCAGACCACCCGCACCTTTACGTTTTTGCTGGCGTCCATTGCCGGTGTCTCGCTGCTGGTGGGGGGCATCGGCATTATGAACATCATGCTGGTGTCGGTGACGGAGCGCACCCGCGAGATTGGTGTCCGCAAGGCGATTGGGGCAAAACGGCGGGATATTCTGTGGCAGTTTCTGATTGAAAGCGTCGTGCTGTCCCTGCTCGGCGGCGTCATCGGCGTCGCGCTCGGCATTGGGGGCGCACTGCTTTTGGGCCGGCTCAGCGCCGACTACACCCCGATTCTCACGCTGCCGCCGATTTTGCTGGCGTTCGGCTTCGCCGCCGCCGTCGGCATCTTCTTCGGCTTCTACCCGGCCCAAAAAGCGTCGCGTCTGTCCCCGATTGAAGCGCTACGCTATGAGTAGACAGGCGAAGAGACAGGCGAATAAATAGGCACCTATGATCACGCTGACAGACATCACGAAGACTTACCAAACCGGCAGCATGGCGCTGACGGTCTTAAAGGGAATCACACTGCATATTGGGGCCGGGGAAATGGTGGCGATTATGGGGCCTTCGGGGTCGGGGAAGTCTACACTGATGAACATCATCGGCTGCCTGGACCAGCCGACTTCGGGGTCGTATGCTTTGGACGGCTACGAAGTTGCCAACTTGGAAGAAAACACGCTGGCGGAGATACGGAACTGCACGTTAGGGTTTGTCTTTCAGCAGTTCAATCTGCTGGCCCGGACTTCCGCGCTGCGAAATGTCGAGCTGCCGCTGATTTATTCTGGGGTACGGGAGCGCGAAGCGCAGGCCAAACGCGCTCTGGTCCGGGTTGGCCTTGCGGACCGCATGGACCACACGCCGTCGCAGCTTTCCGGTGGTCAGCAGCAACGCGTCGCCATCGCCCGCGCGATTGTCAACGACCCGCCGATCCTCTTCGGCGACGAGCCGACCGGCGCTTTGGACAGCCGCACCGGCGAGGAGATCATGGCGATCTTCCAGGGATTGAATAACGAGGGCAAGACGGTCGTGCTGGTGACCCACGAGGAAGACATCGCCGAACACTGCAAGCGGATTCTCCGCTTCAAAGACGGCGTCATCGTCAGCGATGAGCCGGTCGCCCACCGCCGCATCGCCCCATCCCCTGCCCTCCCAGTCGCCTGAATCTACGGCTCGGAGTGATACACAGGAAACACAGCGACTAAAATCGCTTCTTCGTCTAGCATTTCCTCGGCTTTGGCTCGCAGTTCATCTGCAAAATCAGACAACAGCGAGAGGTTTTGCGAAAACGAGTAGGGCGTGTCTGTGTAAATCAAGTTGACTCTATCCGGGACCGGCTCGCCTGTTCGCGCAAGATAGTTGCCCTCCAACCTGCGCTGCAATGTGCATCCCCCGAAGATATAGGTGAACTCTGCCTCCAGCGTCTCCAGCAAGCGGTCATAGGAGGTAAGCGGCAGGTCAGGAATATAGACTTCAACTCTTGCTTTTTCGGAAAGAGGCAATGAAGCGTTCCCCTTTCGTTTCAATGAATTCTTCCGTGCGGCGCAGTGACTCTTCTGCCGTCACTTTCATGCGCTTGGGGCGGCGAATGATCCATCCGTCTTCTGTTTGCTTGGCTTCTGTTGCGTCGGCCTGGCTGGATGATGCACTTTTTGGCTGGTTGTCTTCCATAATCTCTCCTTCCGCGCGATGCTGTCATTCTACCACATTCGCTGCCGTGATATTATTATTTTGGTCCGCGAGGCAGAGCCGAAATACCCACTATGGCATAAACTTTGAGAATAAAGGTGTCAATCCACTGTGTTTTGATACTCGCGTACTCTGACTTGTCGGTGACGACTTCTGCAAGGCCCAGCTTGTAATCGTCGTATTCCCGCGCCAGATCAGGATGTTCGCGGAGAACGTCGCGAAAGATGAGGTAAGAATGCCAATCGCTGATCGGCTTAAGGTAGATGTGTGCCTGGCAGAAACGAACATTGTTTTGCTCACGGACGGCGTAGTAATGCCCGGTCCGATCTGCGGACAGGCCGCGATAGGTGTACCCGAGCGCCGTCAGTGCTCCGGCGACGGGTTCAACGCCGCGCTTGCCGCATAGAATGGAGAGGTCGAGGATCGGTTTTGCATGGACGGTCGGGATCGAAGTGCTTCCCACATGCTCAATCTGCACCGAGCTGTCTTGTAAAAGAGCTTCAATCCGATGTTTCTCGGCCAGGAAGTCGTCTTTCCAAGCCGGGTCGTGCGGCAGCAGGCACAGCTTGCCTCTATTCATTCCGTACATAGGCCAACCTTTCCTGTCGATTGTAGCACACTATCGGTCACGGTCTGCTTCGTTAGGACAGCGGCGGGTCGGGTACAATAGGGATATGAGTGATGGACGTTTAGACGAAGTGCTGTTTGGGACGGACCCGACGGAGCGGATTGTTGCGGTGGAAACGGCGGACAAAGAAGCCACGCTGTTTATCCGTGACGGGGAAATTATCACGACACGAAGTGTCCCGTTTGTGCCGTGGCTGGCGACCGATAAAGAGCGGCATTTTCCGGGGGCGGAGACGACCGCTTTGGATGGCGACGGGTACAACTGGCTTGTTCGGTTCCCGTCGGGGTGGCGGTCCTACCAAGAGGCCAAGCGGACACTGCGGGACGAGCACGCGGGGGTCTGTCAGTACGGCAGCGCAATCAAACAGTTCATGGTCGCCAGCGGCTACACGCTGTTCAAGGGCATGGCATTCGACGACTTGAAACGGCTGCAAGTGGACATCGAGACGACTTCGCTTGACCCCGCTCTGCCCGGCGCGGCAGTGTTTATGATCAGCGTCTCGGACAACCGGGGCTTTTCGGACGTGCTGATTGGGCCGGAAGCCGATATTCTGCGGCAGCTTCTTTCGGTAGTCGAGGCGCGGGACCCGGATGTCGTGGAGGGCCACAACTTTTACTCGTTCGACCTGCCGTACCTCATTGCCCGGATGGGAGCGCACGGGATCGCGCCGACCCTGGGCCGGTTCGGGTCCCCGGTGGTGGTCGGGGCGCCCCGCAACTGCGCCATTGGGACGAATTCCCGGCAGTTCACACCGTCGTATCTCTACGGGCGGCATATCTTGGACACATTGTTTCAGGTGCAGCGCTTTGACTGGTCACGCGGGCAGGTGTCGTCGTATGGCCTGAAAGAGTGCGCCCAAACCTACGGCATCGCTCCGCCGGACCGGGTTTACCTGGACCGGGCCGAGATTGTCGAGATCTTTGAAAAGGACCCGGAGCGGGTCAAGACTTATGCCGCACAGGACGTGGAGGAGACGGGCGCTCTGGCGGCACTGGTGGCTCCGACCGAGTTCTACCAAACCCAGATGGTGCCGGACTCGTATCAGAACGTTGCCGTGACCGGCAACGGCGAGAAGATCAACGCCATTTTGCTGCGCGAGTATCTGCGCCAGGGAAAAGCCGTCGCCAAGCAAAGAGCACCCCAGCCTTACCCCGGCGGCTACACCGAAGTGCGCGTGACGGGGGTTGTGAAGCCTATTGTCAAAGCCGATGTCGAGAGCTTGTACCCGAGCTTGATGCTGACCCAGCGCATCGCGCCGGCTTCGGACACGCTCGGCATCTTTTTGCCCCTGCTGTCGGATTTGACCCTGCGGCGGCTGGAAGCCAAAGGCAAGCTCAAGACGACCCCCAAAGACACGCGCGATTATGCGTACTGGGACGGCCTGCAAAACTCGTTCAAAACCATCATCAACTCATTCTACGGGTATGTCGGCGGGCCGTTCTACTTCAACGACTACGACGCCGCCCGCAAAGTGACCGAGGCCGGGCAAACGATTGTCAAGCAGATTGCTGCCGAGCTGGAAACCGAAGGCGCACACGTTATTGAGATAGACACCGACGGCGTCTATTTCAAGCCGCCTGCCAATGTCCAGACCGAGGCCGACGAGCTGGCCTATGTCGAGAAAATCGGGACGACGCTCCCGCCCGGCATCCGCCTGGCGCACGACGGCTCCTATGCCGCAATGCTGTCGCTGAAGATGAAAAACTATGTGCTAGTCGAGCCGAACGGGCACAAAATTTTCAAAGGCTCATCGCTCCGCTCCCGTGCCGACGAGCGCTACGGCCGCGTCTTTTTGACTGACGCCGTCAACCTACTTTTGGACGAAAACCCGGCCCAATTATCGCATCTTTACAAAGATTTGATTGACAAAATCGAAGCGGGACAAATGCCGATAGACTTACTCGCCAAGCGCGAGCGTGTCACCGACAAGCTGCTGTCGTCGGAAATGCGCAAACGCGCCGCCGATGCCATCAAAGGCGCAGGCATCCGTCAGGGCGAGTTCGTCTCGCTCTACCAAAAGCGCGACAAATCGCTCGGCCTAGTGCAGGACTACGAAAAAGACGAGGACACCGACTACTACGCCCAGAAGCTCTACAAATTCGCCGGAAGGCTGAGAGAAGCCGTCGGCGAAGCCCAGTTCGACACGCTCTTCCCGAAGCCTGTCCCCGCCGCCAAGCGCCCGGATCCAACCCAGATGACAATGGACTTGTTCGGGTGAACTTCCTCGCGCATTTTGTCCTTGCGACGCGCTTCTTGACTCCAATGGAGCCATCACCGGCCTATGCAGTCGGGACGGCGTTGCCTGACCTGCTGCCGCTAGCCGAACATCGGGTGCGGTTTCGTTCGACGCAGCTCATGGCGGGGACGGGCTTTGAAGCGGCGTTGCGGGCGGGCGTGTCGGCGCACTTAGCGTCCGACACGGCATTTCACAAAACGGCAGCGTTCGGCGAGGCGTCGGCGGAGGTCGGGCGGATGCTGGCGGAAACGGCGTTCGACGGCATCCGAGTTCGGAAGTTTTTCGTCGCCCATGTGTTGACTGAGCTTGTGCTGGATGCCCTTCTCCTGCGCGAAGACCCGGCGCTGGCCGACCGCTTTTACGGCGCGTTTAATGCCGCCGATTTCGCCGAGACGACGCGGTGGACTGAGGCAGTGACGGACCGTGCTCTGCCCCGGCTCCCTGCCGTGCTGACACGCTTCGGGAGTTCCCAGTACCTGCGGGAGTATATCGCGGACGAAGGCGTTGCGACCGGGCTGTCCAATACCTGCCGCCGGGCGCGGCAGGATGGGTTCGAAGGCGCGAACTTTGACCGGCTCGTCCGTGTCGTTTCAGAGGCGGCAACGCGGCTGCCGGAGTATATTCCGAGAATGCTTTCGGAAACGGCGGCAGGAATTCGCGCCGGGCGCGGCGAAAGCGTCCCCATCACAACGCAGAAGTGAGGACACAGTATGACGGACACACTGAAAATGGCGGTAATCGGCACGGGCGGCATGGCGCAGGGGCATATCGCAAAGCTTTTGACAATGCCCGAGGTCGAGATGACGGCGTTTGTGGACAACAACCCACAAAGCCTGGAGCGGACCCAGAAGCGGCACGGCGAGGCCGTGGCGGGTGTCAAGACCTATGCCGACTACAAAGAGATGCTGGCAGGAACAAAGCCCGACGCGGTGCTGATTGCGACCCCGCACACGCTGCATTTCCCGATGGCGATGGATAGCCTCGATGCCGGCTGCCACGTGCTTCTCGAGAAGCCGATGGTCAACAAAATCACCGAGGCCCATGCACTGCTGGCGAAGATCAAGGAAACCGGCAAAGTGGTCGCACTCGGCTACCAGCGCCATTCGCTGCCGCATTTCCGGTACATCAAAGAAAAAATCGCGTCGGGCGAGTTCGGGTCGGTGCAGTTCATCACGGCCTTGCAGCAGCAGGGCTGGGCGAAGGGCACGGCCGGGTCGTGGCGTCAGGACCCGGCGCTCTCCGGCGGCGGTCAGATCAACGACAGCGGCTCGCATCTACTAGACATTGTGCTTTGGGCGTCTGGCCTCGCTCCCCAGGAAGTCGCGGCGTTTATGGACAACCGAGGCACGCCTGTAGACATCAACAGCGCTCTTTCGATCAAGTTTACTAACGGTGCCCAGGGCAATATCTCGGTGATCGGCGACGCGGCGGGTTGGTACGAGGACATCACGTTTTGGTGCGACCACGGCACGTTCTATGTCCGCAACGACGGCACGTTCCGGGTGCAGGGCACGGACGGCAAGACATTTGAACCCGAAGCCGCGCAGATGCCGGAAGGCTCCGACGTAGACACAAACTTTGTCCGGGCCGTGCTCGGCACCGAGGAAGTCGCCGCCGCCCCCATCAACGGCCTGCGGACTATCGAGCTGACCGAAGCCGCCTGGGAGTCCGCCAAAGCCGGCGGGCATCCGACGCCCGTGGTGCGCTCAGAGTAGAGCGCCGGAATAGCGCCGAAGCAGGAAACTTTGGGCCGCTTGGCGAACGTAAAAACTATGGCAACCGAAACGCACCCTGAAAAGACATATCGCATCCATTTCCCGCTGGAACAAATCAGCGCCCCGATAGTCACGCATTTAGTCACCGACTACGACCTGTCCCCCAACCTGCTGCGGGCCGATATTGACCCGAAAACCGGCGGCTGGCTGGTGCTGGGCCTGTCCGGCGACGAGGCCCGTGTCCAAAACGCGCTGGCCTGGCTGCGCGGGCAGGGCCTGGAAGTTACAAGCGAGACCGAGCTAAACAAAGCCGATCAAGAGAAAGAAACCAATTGCTGATGAACACGAACCTCACGGCGGCGCTGAGCACCGCGCTCGGTGTCTGCGCCGTTTTTGCTGCCACGCAGAGCAGCCCGGCTGCCCCCGTCCACACAATCAAGAAGCCAACGGTCGGCAATGCCTCAGTCATCGCCGAAGGCAAGGGCATCGCCGAGAATAACGGCTGCAACTCCTGCCACGGCGCAACCTACGCCGGCAAAAAGGGCTTTTCGCCGAGTATCCGCTCCAACGGCATCTTGAAGCAGTACAAGCTGGCGACATTTGAGCGCGTGATGAACACGGGAGTCACCGAGGACGGCGGCCATGTCAACAAGCCGATGCCGGTCTATCATATGCCAACCTCGAAGAGCGCCCCGCTGTACGCGTTCTTAGTGAGCCTGAAGTAGCCGATGGCATCTCCAATAACCGAAACCGTGCCCGAAGCGCACCTGCGCGTCCTTCAAGCCCAGCTTGAGCGGATGCGCGGGATGCACTACGGCTACTACGTCCAGTTCTTCCAGGCGACGCACCTCTTCACGGTGCTGACCCTGGCAAATATCGCTCTGAGCCTCTACCCGCCGTTCCGGACGGCGATTTTGGTGCTGCCGTTCTTTATCGTCTACGCCGGCTTCTTCTGCGCGTATTTGCTGACGTACAACTTGTTTGCGCGTATCTATGCCACGGCATTGGAAAAGAAAATAAATCGGGTTATGGGCGCGGAGCTGCTGGTCGCGCACAAAATGGAAGACGCCTACATCTACCGGACCCCCGCACCGAAGTTTGTGGCGATAGATTTAGGCCGGCCCTACACGTTCATCGGGGCATCCACCATTTCATTCACGTTCGGTGGCATCACGCTGTATCTGTTCGCGGCTTACCGGGCCTACCAGCTTTTGCCTGAGCTTGCCGCACATTTCCCGCCGTTTGGGGTCTACTGGCCTCTGCTGGCGGTCTGGACCCTGGGCCATTTGGCGTATTTACTGTGGTTCTACGTCGGCGGCAAGCCCGAAAAAACGATTGCCAAGATCGTCAACGACGCTTACGGCACGGATGGCGAATAAAAAAGGGACAAACCGACGAAGCAGGGCTTGATTTTTTCCAGCCCAGCGTGTATAATATCGTTCGTTGGGGGTTTGGCGCAGTTGGTAGCGCGTCTCAATGGCATTGAGAAGGTCAGCGGTTCGAACCCGCTAACCTCCATACACAAACACAAAGCCCGCCGTCTTGGAGACGGCGGGCTTTTTGTCGTCAGCGCTCAAGCTGCCAGTAGACGGGCAGCGATGCGCTTTGACCGGCCCCGAGCGAGGACAGGGGGCCGAGGATTTCCAGCTCGAAGTAGCCGGGCGTCCCCGACGCGGCATACACCTCCGCCGGCTGCTCATTCGGGGCGTAAGACGCGCCGGCGGGCGGCGGGGTCCAGTGCTCGGAGAATGTCAGGCCCGCGCCGTAGCGCAGCGAGAGGATGCCGGCGCTCGGCGAGACACTGATTTTGTGCGACTGCTTCGGGTCGCGTGTCACACGCACGGTCCCACCGGTGAATGTATAAAACGGCGCGGCTTCGGTCACCCCTTTGTCCGACAGCGATAAAAATCCCGACGGCTGACCGGGCCGTGGCCGCGCCGGGATTGTCACGGTGCCGTCGCCGCGCACCTGCGTGATGGTCCAGACGCCGATCGGGAACGGCTTCGGGGCGTGCGTGTCTTTGATTAAACTTTGCTCGAAATAGAGCCGGGCCTCGCCGGGGCGCATCGTGATCGTGCGGGCGGCGCGGGCGGCAAACGCAGAGCTTGGCGGGCTTGTCAGCCGGACGCCGCTCGGAACAGCTTGGGCGTAAAACGGGTTGCCGTCGAACGCTTTGTCCGGGGGCCAGGGACCGCCGGGCCAGGTGGACTGCGGCGACGGCCACAGCTTGTCACCGCCGAAGTTTGCCCAGGTTTCAAGGTCCGCTTCCGACCCGCTGCGCCCGGCCCAGTAGGTGTCCTCGTACAGCGGGTCTGTCTCAGGCCGGCCCACAAACTGGAAGCGCATGATGCGCCCGATCTGCGGCACGACGATGGCTTCGACGACGCCGTTGGACAGCCGCAGGGCATCGGTCCAGCCATGGTAGGTGATCTGCTGCACGGTTACCGGGATCGGAATTGGCATGGTAGCTCTCCTCGGCCTAAACGCCGGGCGGCGGGGCGGTGCTGCCGCGCTCTTCTAAAATCGGGGCCAGAAACACTTGTTTCGGCTCGACACACTCGCCGCGCAGCATCCGGGACAGCAGGTGCGCGGCTTCGGAGGCCACTTCCTCCTGCCGGACATTCATCACAGTCAGGTGCGGGGCAACGCGCCGCATGAAGCGGGCATTGAGGCAGGTCATCACACTGACGTCTTTCGGAACGGACAGCCCGAACTCTTCCAGCGCCTGGATCGCCCCGAGCGCCCCGATTTCATCTTTGGCGAACACCGCTGTCGGGATCTCGCCTTGCGCCAGTCGTCGGGTGAGGTCCAGGTAGATGCCGTTTTCATGGTCAGCCGTGTCGCAGTAGGACGCCGTCTCGGGCAGGCCGAAGTCGGCCTGCGCCTGGCGGAACCCTTCGTGCCGGCGCTTCCCCGCCATCAGGTTCGGGTCAATGTTGTAGAATAAAATCTTGCGATGACCAAGACGCACGAGGTATTGCATGGCGTCGTAGGAAACGTGGAAGTTGTCCGCCCCGACCGCCGCAATCCCATCTTCGGGGGTCGAGCCGCGCACGATAAACGGCAGGCCGGCGGCACGGAGCACCGCGAGGCGCGGGTCGCCGACCTGCATATCGGTCAGGACCAACCCGTCGCAGAGGCGAGACCGGGCGATCCGGTCGAGCGCCTCGACCGGAGTTTCCGGGCTGCCGCCCCAGGGGATCAGCAGCAGGCTGAGGCCGTACAAGCCGAACGTGTGCGTCAGCGCCCCGATGATCGCGTGGTAGTGCGGCGGCAGATCGTAATCGGGGGCGTGAAGATTTTGGCCGGGCGGCGGGATTGGCAGCAGCATCAGCGCCGCCGTATCGGTCCAGCCTCGTGCGAGGTTTTGCGCGGCCCGGTGGGGCCGGTAGTTCATCTCCTGCGCGGCTTCGAGGATGCGCCGCCGCGTGTCTTCGCCAACTCCCCGCCCGGCCCGAATTCGTCCGTTGAGCACCCGCGACACCTCCGAGCGGGAGATGCCGACCCGTGCCGCGACATCTTCCAATTTGGCACTGACAGTTTCTTTGGGTACGGTTTCTTTAAGTTGTGGAGTGACGGGTTCGGGCATAAAGGGCACACGGCTTTCTTCCCCAAACGGTTGGGGAACACAACGATTATAACGCGGCAGCAGGGCTGCTGTCAAGAAATAATTGCGATTATCAAAAAAATTGCTTGACAAGATTGCGAAGTCTTGTTATAATACCAAAAACGCCCCAACCGGTTGGGGCAACTGCCAAAGGAGAGAAATTATGAACCGAAGGACCCGAAGCCAGAGCGGCTTCACATTGATTGAACTGCTCGTCGTGATCGCCATTATCGCCATACTCGCCGCGATTTTATTCCCCGTCTTTCAGAAAGTCCGGGAGAATGCCCGCCGGACAAGTTGCACTTCAAACTTAAAGCAAATTGGTTTGGGCGTCATTCAGTATTGTCAGGACAGTGACAATCAGTTGCCGGCCTCCAACAACTTCGGGGACCCTTACGAATCCTATATCATGGCAGCCCGGCTTCAGCCGTTCGTCAAGAGCTTTGCGATCTTCAAATGCCCTGACTCCGGCGCTTCGATGGGTTCTCTTCAAGCCCAGCAGCATGATAACGGCAGCGGTGACTATATGACCGATCCAGCGACTATTGGCCTCCCGGCTTCTACTGTTGGTGATGCCAAATACTACAGTGATGTATATCCGCCAATGGATTACAAGTTTAGCCCATCGTTCTATGGACAAGTCCCGATTCGGTCGCAGGACTCCCCAGACATTTGTTCACCAAGCCAGGCAGTGCTTGCCATTGACTGGCCGCCAATCAACAGTGAGTGGCCTTACGCTTCTTTCTGGGCCGCGCATGGGAACGGGTCCGCGAAAGGAAGGCATACTGATGGCTCCGTAGTCATGTTTGATGATGGTCACGCCAAATGGTATCGCTTTGACAGTATTTTCCCCGGCGGCAGCGATCAGGGTCGGAGCGACGAGTGGAACTATTGGGGCTTCCGCTGGGGCGGCAAATCGGTCGGTGGAGCGGAGCCAGATGGTGGCGGTTTTGCCGCTTCTCTGCCCCCCTGCTCCTAAAGACTGAACGACACACACAAACCATAATGCGGCTGCTTCCAGGTCGAAGCAGCCGCAAACAGAGCGCTTCCACAGAATAGTTTATGAAACTTCCTATCTTCTTCTTTTTATTGGTTTCCTCGCTCAGTGCCTTCGCACTTACTGGCTGCGGTCACAGTGACCAAGCCAAGGCACCTGCTGTTTCCGCACCAGCACTGCCGCCGCAGCAACAAATTCAGCAAATCCAAAGCGACTCTACAATGGACCCAAAGGTCAAAGAAATCCGTCTACGAGCAGCTCAGGATCGGCAGGGGCCTGATCCTTCGCATTTCCCCCGTACTCCCGCAGTAGCACACTAACCCCTATCCCCGTACACGCCCGGCACCTGCCGGGCTTTTTCTTGTTCCTGAACCACGACGAACCGGGTATAATTGCCTCTTAGAACGTTGAGGAACTCTTCCCATGCAGACCCCCCGCGAGCGGCACGACCCGTGGCGCTCAGACCTGACCTACATTATCGGACACCAGCGCCCGGATATGGACGCCATTGCATCGGCGCTCGGCTACGCCTGGTGCCTCACGAACACCAGTGATGAAGCCGTCGTCTCGGCCCGCGCCGGGCAGGTCGGGCCGCAGGCAGCGTTCGCTCTCGGCTACTTCGGGGTTCGGCCCCCGCGCGTCCTGTCGAGCGCCGCGCCGACGTTTGCCCATGTCGCCGAGCCGCAAATCCCAGTCCACCCGTGGGACACCCTCGCCGAGCCGATGGCCCGGCTGGCCCAGGGCGAGCGGCTCGTGCCGGTGGCCGAGGACGGCGGCAAGCTGCTTGGCGGGCTGACCCCGCTGGCGCTGGCGCGGGCCTATGCCCAGATCGCATCGGGCGACATCCGGGCTGCCGACCAGAACTGCCGGACGTTTGTCGAGGACCTGCCGAAGCTGCCCGCCTCCGACCGCATCCGGGACCGCCGGAACGCGTTGCTGCGGGGCGGCGGCGAGGAGTTTTTGGTCGTCACCGATGAAGGCAAGTACTTCGGCACGACCAACCGGCAGTCGCTGCTGGAGCCGCCCCGCGCCAAGCTAATTCTCGTGGACCACAACGAACTCGCGCAGGCCGTGACCGGGGCCGATGAGGCCGAGATTGTTGGAGTTTTAGACCATCACCGCTTGGGCAATGCGTCCACGGCGCTGCCGATTCCCTTTGTTGTCGAGCCGGTCGGCAGCACCAGCACCCTGGTCGCCGAAGCCTGTCGCCGCCGCAATGCCCAGCCGCCCGCCGAGATCGCCGGCCTGCTACTCTCGGGCATTTTGTCCGACACGTTAGTTTTCCGCTCACCGACCACGACCGGGCGCGACCGGGACGCCGCCGACTGGCTGGCGGGCCTGAGCAGCACGGACATCGCCGACTACGGCAAGCATCTGATCCAGTCGTCGCCGGGCATGGTGGACCGCTCCGCCGACGACATCGTGGACTCCGACCGTAAATCCTACGAGATGGCCGGCAAGGCCGTCAGCGTCGCGCAGGTGGAAGTGACGGGCTTTCAGGAGCTGCCCGAGCGCAAGGCCGATTTGCTGGCGGCGCTGGAAGCGCGGGTCGAGAAAGAAAATTTGGCGCTGATCTGTTTGATGGTCACCGATGTCGTGACCATTCAGAGCCGCCTGCTCTGCCGAGGCGACCTTGCCATCCGCGCCGGACTGCCGTTTGCGCGTCAGGGACCTAGCGAGTTTGAGCTGGGCAGTATCGTCTCCCGCAAAAAGCAGCTTGTCCCCGCGCTTCAAGGAGCGCTGGAGGATTTGGAGTAGAGAGACCTCACCCCGGCACTCCGTGCCGACCCTCTCCTTCCGAAAGGAGAGGGTGAAAAGAGTTCGGGCAATGGAATTCGGAGAGGACCATAGGGGCGCTGCTTGCCGTGCCCTTTTGCTCTCGCCGCGCCCTCTGTGACTGCTCTATATCTTACCCTCTCCTTTCGGAAGGAGAGGGTCGGCACGGAGTGCCGGGGTGAGGTCTCCTCTCTAGGCAAACATCTATGCACATCCTCATCACCGGCGGCACCGGGTTTATCGGCCTCGCGGCAGCCAAATCTCTGCGGGCGCGAGGCCATGACCCCGTGCTGCTTTCCAGCACCCGCGAGGGCATTTACGAAGGCTTCCCCGTTGTGCGCGGCGATGTGCGTGAGCCGGCGAGTCTCGCCCCGGCAGTGGCAGGCGTCGAAGCCGCCGTAATCGCACATCAGTTTCCCGGCTTTCCGATTGAGCGGCCCGCCACCCACGGTACGTTTCAGGAAGTGGATGCCGAGGGAACGCGCAATGTCGTCGAAGCCCTCAAAGCGCACGGGCAGCCGAGGCGCATTGTTTATCTCAGCGGCGCGGCGGTGCAGGAGAGTCTGGCCGGGCAGCATCCCGGTATTGACGCCAAGCTCAACGCCGAGAAGTACGTGTCGGAGAGCGGCATTCCGTGGACGGTTTTGCGGGCCTCGATTGTCTATGGCCCCGGCGATCACTACTTCTCGCGCCTTGCTCAGATGGTCAAAAGCGGCCCGGTCGTGCCGGTCCTCGGCGATGGACGCGCCCTGTCCGCGCCGATCCATGTGGACGATTTGGCGCGGGCGATTGCCGAGGCATCAGAAAATCCCCGTGCTGCGAATGCGCTTCTGGACGCCTGCGGGCCGAACACGCTCAGCACAAATGCGATTGTGGACTCGCTGATGGCCGCGCTGGGGTCGCGTCGCCCGGTCGTACACCTGCCGCTTGGCCTGATAAACGCTGTCGCAGCGGGCGTTTTGGAGCGCCTGCCGAAACCGCCGCTGACACGCGGTCTGATCGCGTTCAGCGTGTTCGATAACGCGTCCCACGGGGTCAATGCCGACGCCGCGCTTGGCCTGTCGTTTCGCGGGATTGACACCGGCCTGCGCGAAGTCTACGGAGACAACTTATGATCAAAGCTGCTGTGATGCCTGCGCCGAACGCGCCGATTGAGGTGCGTTCCTACGCCGAGCCGAGCTTGGAGCCGGGAGCCGTGCTGCTCAGAACGCTGGCGTCGGAGGTCTGCGGGACCGATGTGCATCTGTGGCATGGGCGGCTTGCCGGAGTGCCCTACCCGCTCATTCCCGGTCATATCTCAGTCGGCGAGGTTTTGGAAACAAACGGGCCGGTCACAGATATTAACGGCGACCGAGTGGTGCCGGGTGAAGCCGTGACATTTCTCGATGTCCACGGGACGTGCTATAACTGCTGGTACTGCCTGGTCGCAAAGCAAAGCACGCGCTGCCCGCACCGACGGGTCTACGGTATCACGTATGGCGCAGACGACGGCTTGCTCGGCGGCTGGAGCGAAAAGATCTATCTGAAGCCGGGCGTCAAGATTGTCAAGCTCCTGCCAAGCGTCAGTCCGGAGCTTTGGATTGCCGGCGGCTGCGGCTTGCCGACCGCCCTTCACGCCGTTGATTTGGCACAGATCAAATTAGGAGACCGCGTCGTCGTGCAGGGGGCCGGCCCGGTCGGCCTGAGCGCCTGCGCCCTCGCGGCGGCGTCGGGCGCGGCGTGGGTGGGAGTGGTTGACGCCGTCTCGCATCGTTTGGAGGCCGCGCGGCGCATGGGCGCGGACACACTGATTGCGCTCGGGGACGATGTTCTCGGCGCGGTGCATCGGGCGACGAGCGGGCGCGGCGCGGATGTCGTGATTGAAGCGAGCGGCAGCCCCGCCGCCGTGCCGATGGGCTGCAAATTGGCCCGCGACGGCGGACGGTACATCGTGGTCGGGCAGTATTCGGACAACGGCCCCGCCGAGATCAACCCGCACACCGACATCAACAGGCGGCACTTGACGATGCAGGGCTGCTGGGGCGTGGACTTCAGCCATGTTTACCGCGCGATGGAGGCCCTGGCCCACTTTGGGGACCGCTTCCATTGGACTGACATCATCTCGGCGCGATATGGTCTGGACGAGGCCGGAGACGCATTGGCGGCGGTCGAGTCGCGGCAAGTGGTCAAAGCGCTGATTGTGCCCTAATCGGGCAGACTGGAGACTAGGATGACAGAGACTTACCGGATCGGATTTATCGGCACGGGCCGGCCCGAAGGCACTGCGGGCGCAACAGGGTTTGGGCTGGCTTATCGCCATGCCGACGGGTTTTTATCCACGGGCCGCTGCACCGTGGCCGCGTGCGCGGACCTTGACGCCGACCTCGGCGGGGCGTTTGCGGCAAAGCACGGCCTAGCGAGGTCCTATACCGATTACCATGCGATGCTGGCGTCGGAGAATCTGGACATCGTCGTCGTCTGCACCTGGCCGCATCAGCACGCGCCGATTGTCCTTGATGCTGCCCAGGCGGCAGGGATCAAAGCGATCCACTGCGAGAAGCCGATGGCGACCACCTGGGGCGATGCCAAAGCGATGGCGCAGACCTGCGACGAGCGCGGCGTTCAGCTTACATTCAACCATCAGCGGCGTTTTCTCGGGCCGTTCCAAGAGGCCAAAAAGCTGCTGAATGATGGGGCGATTGGAACGCTCTTGCAGCTCCACGCAAATTGCAGCGACCTCTACGACTGGGGAACTCACTGGCTCAATCTGTTTTTCTACTATCAGAACGAATCACCCGCATCGTGGGTCATGGCCCAGATAGACAACCGCAAAGACCACACGATCTTCGGGGTCGCGATGGAAAGCCAGGGCCTTTGCGAGCTGCAATTTCAGGACGGCGTCCGGGCATTCCTGACCACCGGCGAGCACTCGCACGAACCCGCCGCGCACCGCCTCCTTGGCACCGACGGCATGATGGAAGTGCGCTGGGATGCTCCACATCTGCGCCTGATGAACGCCGAGACGGGCGGGTGGCAGACAATCGAGCAGCCGGACGACCTTCACAACTGGGATGCGGTGAGCCGGGGCATCGCCGATTTGGTAGACGCGCTCGGCACGGGCCGTATCCCGTTATTGTCATCGAAGTACGCACTCGCGTCCACCGAGATCATCTTTGCCGCCTACGAGTCCAGCCGCCGCCGGGGCCGCGTAGACTTGCCGCTGACACCAGGTGACAATGCGTTCCTGGCAATGCTCAGTGACGGTTCTTTAGAGCCAGGAAAGTAGCTATGAAAGCGTTAGTAAAATCGAAGGCCGAGCCGGGACTGTGGCTTGAAGACGTTTCTATTCCCACCATTGGCATAAACGACGTGCTGGTCAAAGTCAAGCGTACCGGCATCTGCGGGACCGACCTGCATATCTACCACTGGGATGCCTGGGCACAGAAGACCATCCCCGTGCCCTTGACAATCGGCCACGAGTTTGTCGGCGAGATTGTCGAGGTCGGCGCGAACGTCACCGACTTCTTCCCCGGCGAGATTGTCAGCGGCGAAGGCCACGTCGTCTGCGGCCGCTGCCGCAACTGCCTGGCAGGTCGCCGGCATCTGTGCAAGAACACATTGGGAGTAGGCGTCAATCGCCCCGGCGCGTTTGCCGAGTTTATCGCGCTGCCGATGACCAATGTCTGGCACCACCGGCCCGGCATGGATTTGGATGTTGCCGCAATCTTCGACCCGTTCGGCAACGCTGTTCACACCGCACTGTCATTTCCCATTCTCGGCGAAGATGTCTTAATCACCGGAGCCGGTCCCATCGGTATCATGGCCGCCGCTGTCGCCCGCCACGCCGGCGCACGGTTCGTGGTCGTCACCGATGTCAACGAGTACCGCTTAGAACTGGCCCACCGAATGGGCGCGACCGTCGCGCTGAACGTCCAGCACGGCAGTCTCAGCGATGTCCAAACTGAGCTTGGAATGCAGGAGGGCTTTGATGTCGGCCTTGAAATGTCCGGCAATCCCTCGGCATTGCAAAGCATGATCGGTGCCCTCTGCCACGGCGGCAAGATCGCCATGCTCGGCATCCCGAACGGCCCGATTGATGTGGACTGGAACAAAGTGGTCTTTAGTATGCTGACACTCAAAGGCATCTATGGCCGCGAGATGTACGAGACCTGGTACAAGATGAGCGTCATGCTCCAAAGCGGCCTCGACATCAGCCCGGTCATCACCCACCGCTTCCCCGTCGCCGACTGGGAGCAGGGCTTCGAAGTGATGAGTTCGGGCCAATCGGGCAAAGTAATTTTGGACTGGGAACAGTAATAGGAAAACGGGCGGAGAGGAAGCGTGGGACTGAAGTCCTACGCTGTGTGGCGCGGACGCCGAGTGTCCACCTTCGTGGACAAGGAGTAAGATGACGACATAGTCTTCTCTTGTACCCGCGAAGGCGGCTACTCGGCGTCCGCGCCACACAGCGTAGGACTTCAGTCCCGCGCAAACGATTGAAAGGCAACTCATGTACGGAGCGATTAAAGAGCGATTGACGGACGAACTCGGCGGGATCGAGGCTGCCGGGCTGTTCAAGAACGAGCGGGTGATTATGACGCCGCAGGACAGCCATATCCGGGTCGGAGCCGGGCCGGAGGTGCTGAATCTCTGTGCCAACAATTATCTCGGCCTAGCCGAGCACCCCAAAGTGCTGGCAGCGGCGCGGGCGGCGCTCGACGAATGGGGCTTTGGGATGGCATCGGTGCGCTTTATCTGCGGCACCCAGGGCGTTCACAAGCAGCTTGAAGCCAAGTTGAGTGACTTCCTCGGCACCGAGGACACGATCCTTTACGGAAGCTGCTTCGATGCCAACGGCGGCCTGTTCGAGACGCTGCTGGGACCGGAAGACGCGGTCATTTCGGACGCCCTGAACCACGCCAGCATTATTGACGGCATACGCTTGTGCAAAGCCCAGCGGCTGCGCTACGCCCACAACGATATGGCGGAACTCGAAGCGCGATTGCAGGAAGCCGCCGGGGCGCGGACCCGGCTAATCGCCACCGACGGTGTGTTCTCAATGGACGGCACGATTGCCGATTTGGGGAGCATCTGCGATTTGGCCGAGCGCTACGATGCCCTGGTAATGATGGACGACTGCCACGCTACGGGCTTTCTCGGCAAAACCGGGCGCGGCACCCACGAGTTTCGCAATGTCATGGGCCGCGTGGATATTTTGACGGGTACGCTTGGCAAGGCCCTCGGCGGGGCGAGCGGCGGTTACACAGCCGGGCGCAAGGAAGTGGTGTCGCTGCTGCGTCAGCGCTCCCGGCCCTACCTGTTTTCTAATACCCTTGCCCCGCCGATTGCCGCCGCATCGCTGGCCGTGCTGGAAATGCTCTCGGAGTCCACCGAGCTGCGCGATAAGCTGGAAGCCAACACGCGCTTCTTCCGCGACGGCATGACGGCCCTCGGCTACACGCTGCTGCCCGGCGAGCACCCGATTGTGCCGATCATGCTCGGCGACGCCGCCCTCGCAGGCCGCGTCTCAGAAGCGCTGCTGGCGAAGGGTGTCTATGTTGTCGGCTTCTCGTATCCGGTCGTGCCGCAGGGCAAGGCGCGTATCCGCACCCAAATCTCGGCGGCCCATTCTCACGAAGATTTAGCATTCGCCGTCAAGATGTTCGGTGAGGTGAAGGCTGAAATGGGGCTGTAAGAAGACCTCACCCCGGCACAAGTGCCGACCCTCTCCTTTCGGAAGGAGAGGGTGAAGACGATCCAGACGCCCGATGACCCGTAGGGGCGCTGCTTGCCGCACCCTCTTATTCTTGCCGCGCCCTCTTATTCTTGCCGCGCCCTCTTTCCCCGCTCTTATTTCTAATCCTCTCCTTTCGGAAGGAGAGGGTCGGCACTTGTGCCGGGGTGAGGTCTCCTACCCCGCATTCACCACAAACAGCGTGACGCTTTGGGCGGGCACAATCGCCGAGATGTGGCCGGTGGTGATCGCCATGCTCGGCTGCGGCGTGATTTTATTCGTTCCCGCAAGCTGCCAGACCTGCGCTGTGTTTGCGCCTGCGAAGTGCGACAAATTCAGCAGGACCGATGCCGGACCGGCTTGGGACTTGTTGATGACCATGATTGTCAGCGCCCCGTCGGAGCGGCGGACTGCGGCAAACGATGAGAGCGTGTCGGGGTCAGGCACACTGTCCGAGACGCTGATGCTGCCAAAGGCCGACTTTTTGCCGTCATAGTTTCGGTACATCTGCATTGCGCCGAAGACCGGCGTCGAAGCGTCCGGCGCAGTGCGCGTAGCTATGTCGAGGCCCTCGCGCCCGTAAATCCCCAGAACGTCCGCCTGTGCGGTCGCCCCGCCCATTGCGTTTTCCGCGCCCCAATTATAATTGACGAGGCCCGCTTTCGTGCCGTGTGGGTAGGCGCTGAGTCTCGCTTTCAGGCGCGGGATCAGCGCGGCGCTTCCGCCGACTTTGACGCCGGGGCCGGACGGGTTGCCGTAACGGGGGTCCCACAGCAGGCGCGTGACCCGGTTGCGGAGAAGCTGCGTGTCGGGGGAAGCGTCGGCGCTGAAGATGCGGGTGGGCAGACCAGCCCGCACAGCCGAGAAGTCTGTCAGGCCTGCGCCGCGTGTTTGGGCGAACAGCGGGACATTGAGCGCCGCAAGCTGCGTAGGCGTCGCCGACGTAATGCCGTAAATCAGTGGGCTAATGTCGTGGCGCTTCGCGGCGGCATCCACAAAGATTGTGGTGGTGGCGGGCTGAAACGCAGTCTGCGGTACGGGACCGCCCCCAGGCGGCAGAACCCGGACATCAGGCGGCAGAGACGGTAGGGGCTGATTCGGCGGCGCGTTTGGGCCAATCGGCGGCGGGGGCGGCGGCATCTGGGCATATGCGCCTGCCGCCAGCACCAGCCCGAGGGCCAGTGCCGGCAGCGCGGCGTGGAAAGAAGAGCGGCGTGTGTTCATGCCCCTATTGTAGAAGGCTTGCCGGGTTTTGTCAAGCGAAGGGATGCAGGAGACAATACGCAGGGAACACGGGGCTGAACCCCCGTGCTTCAAAAAGCAAGCTCCCGCCTTCGCGGGCGCTCACTTCGTGAGTCTCTTCTGCCCGCGCAGGTGGGGAATTGCCCTTCAAAGCACGGGGGTTCAGCCCCGTGTTCCCTTTGTTTCCCGCAGCCTCTTACCCAGAAGCGTCGGGAACGGCGCGGGTGACCAGTTCGCGGTGGTCCACAGGCACAAGCTCGTGGTCCTCGGGCAGCGGCACATGGTAGTTTCCGTTTCCGTTGCTGCCATTCGTACCGTTCCCGCCGCCGTCATTCTTGCGGCGGCTGCGGGCGCGGTGACGCGGACGCGGCTTGCGTTTGCCGCCGTCATCGTCATGCTCGAACCAGGAATAGAGGGTCGGCAGAACGAACAGTGTCAGCAGAGTGGACGTAATCAAGCCGCCGATCACAACGGTTGCCAGTGGACGCTGCACTTCCGCGCCCAATCCCGTGGACAGGGCCATCGGGATAAAGCCGATGGTGGCGACGGTGCCGGTCATCAGAACCGGGCGCAGCCGCTCCCGGCCTCCCTCCTCGACGGCATCTTTGACGCTCTTGCCCTCGCGCCGCAGGTCATTGATAAACGACAGCATGACGATGCCGTTTAGGAGCGCGATGCCGCCAAGAGCGATGAAGCCGACTGCGCCGGTCATCGAGAACGGCAGGTGACGCAGGTGCAGGGCCAGAATGCCGCCGCTGATCGCCAGCGGAATACCCGTGAAGATCATCAGCGCCTGACGCATTCGCCCGAAGACGATCAGCAGCAGCGCGAGAATGGCGACCAGGGCGATAGGCACGACCAGCATCAGCTTGGAGCGGCCCGATTGCAGGCTCTCATACTGCCCGCCGTAAGCCAGCGTGTAGCCGGGCGGCAGGTGGATCTGCGATGAAATCTTCTGCTTGGCGTTCTGCACGAATCCGCCGAGATTGCTGCCGCCGACATTCGCTGTGACGATAATACGACGCTTCTCGTCTTCGCGGCTGATCTGCACCGGGCCGTCCATGTCCTGAATACTTGCCAGCTCGGACAGCGGGATTTGCAGGCCATGCGGGCCGGAGACCAGTACCCGCCGAATCTCGTTTGGGGTCTGCCGGGCCGAAGAGTTCAGCCGCACGGTCACTTCCACCTGCTGGTTGCCGTCTACCACCATCGTGGCCGTCCGCGTGCCGATAGCCGAATCAATGACGCTGTTGATGTCCGCAACAGAGATGCCGTAGCGGGCCGCTGCCTGCCGGTTGATTGTCAGCGTAAGCTGAGGCAGGCCGGTCGTCTTCTGCACCGCAACGTCCTGGGCATTCGGGAGCGTTTGCAGCAGCGCCGAGATCTTATCGGTCTGCTGGCGGATGACATTTAAATCCGGGCCGAAGACCTTGACGCCGAAGTCGGAAGTCTGGCCCTGGCCGTAGATCATCTCGAACATCCGGCTTTGGATCGGCTGCGTGTAGTTAGTGGAGAAGCCGGGCAGGTCATCCACGACTGCCGTGATCTTTGCCGTCAGCTCCTTCTGGTCCTTGGCATCCGTCCACTCGCTCCGATCTTTAAGCTGGATCATAATATCCGCCTGTGACTGGAGCATGGCATCGGTCGGCACATAGGGCCGACCAATCCGGGTCAAGACATGGGCGATTTCATGCGGGAACTTCTGCATCAGCACGTTTTCGGCCAGTGTCGAGCGATCAATCATCTGCGGGACCGAGCTGCTTGGGTCGTAGAAGACCGAGATGTCTAGGTTGTTCTCTTCCAGGGTCGGCACGAACTCGGAGCCGAGTTTGGTAGCCGAGTAGAATGAAAAGGCGACAAACAGCACGGCCAAACCAACCGTCACCCAGCGGAACTTGATCGCCCGGTCCAGGCCGTTGGAGTAGCGGTCAGTCAGCCATTCCAGCGGCTTGTTCTTCGGCTGCTTGCCGCCTTTGAGGAAGAACGCGCACAGCGCAGGAACCAGTGTCAGCGACAGCAGCAGCGACCCGGTCAGCGCAAACATAACGGTCAGCGCCATCGGCTTAAACAGCTTGCCTTCAATCGAAGTCAGGGTCAGCACCGGCAGGTAAGTCGCGAGAATAATCGTGATGCCCCAGACACTCGGCGTCAGCACCTCGCCCGCGGCTTTGCGAATCACTTCATGCCGGTCATCATCCGAAAGCTCTTTGCCTCCCTTGTCTTCGCCCTCTTTGTCTTCGCTTTCCTTTCCTTCGCCTTTCGGCGCGAGGCGGCGCACGGAGTTTTCGACAATGATGACCGCGCCGTCTACGACCATACCGAAGTCAATTGCGCCGAGGCTCATCAGGTTCGCCGAAATATGGAACAAGCTCATCCCGATAATGGCGATCATCATCGAAAGCGGAATAATCGCGCTGACAATGAGGCCCGCCCGGAGCTGGAGCAGGAACAGAAATAAGATGACGATCACCAAGATGCCGCCCTCGGTGAGGTTGTGAATGACCGTGTCCAGCGTATTCTTCGTGAGAGCCGTCCGGTCGAACTCCTGGTCAAAATGCGCCCCCGGCGGCAGGCCCTTTGAGAGCGATGCCAGCTTCGCTTTGACGCCGCTCATCGCCGTGGTCGTATCGGCCCCAACCCGGAGCAGTGGCAGGACAATCACCGTCTCTCCCTGCCCATCGGAGGTCGCCGAGCCTTGATTGGGCGCGGCCCCTTCCTGCACCGCGGCGACATCCGCCAGCGTAATGGGAATGCCGTTCTGGGAGCCGACCACGACTTTTCGGACATCGTCCAAGCTTTGCAGAAAGCCGACCCCGCGCACGATCCGCTCGACCGGACCCTGGTTCAAAAACGATCCACCGATATTGGCGTTGTTCGCCGCAAGCGCCGTATCGAGGTCGGTGACCGACAGGCCCCGCGCCGCCAGCTTCTGCGGGTCGGCGACCACCTGCCACTGCCTGATCTTGCCGCCCAGCACATTCACGTCGGCGATGCCCGGCACCTGCAAAAGCTGCGGGCGCATGACCCAGTCGGCATACGTGCGCCGCTCCATTAGGGTCATCGGCCCGCCGGCGATCCGAATATGCATGATCTCGCCGAGGCCGGTGGTATCCGGCATCATCACGGCGCTGACCCCGGCGGGAAGCTGGCCCTGGACATTTTGCAGCCGCTCGGTGACATTGCGCCGGGCCTCGTAGAGGTCAATGCTTTCGTCGTAATAGCACCGGACCTGGGACAAGCCGTACTGCGAGATGCTTTCGGTGTGATCCAAATGCGGCATCCCGGCCAGGGCCTGCTCCAGGGGAAACGTCACGCGCGTTTCCAGCTCTTCCGGCCCGAGCGCGGGGTCGAGGGCGCTGACAATGACCTGCGTGTTGGTCACGTCCGGCTCGGCATCAATCGGCAGCTTGGAGGCTTGCCAGCCGCCGAAGCCGAGCAGGAACAGGGTCAAAACTATCACCGCCACCCGCTGCTTGATGGCAAACCCGACAATCGCATCAATCATAGTAATTCTCTAATCTCTAGCGGGGCACCTCACCCCAATAAAACCTCACCCCGAAACTCCGTTTCGACCCTCTCCTTAAGCAAGGAGAGGGTTAGGAAAAAGAAGTAGGAAAAAACAGACGCAGAGGGCGCGGCAAGCAGCGCCTCTACGGGTCCGAAAACTTCCTAATCTTACCCTCTCCTTGCTTAAGGAGAGGGTCGAAACGGAGTTTCGGGGTGAGGTCTCCTAATTCAGCGTATCTTTAATCATTTGCGACTTCAAGATGAACGCATTGGTGGTCACAATCGGCTGGCCGCTGGAGAGGCCCTGCTTGATCTGGGTCAGACCGCCGACTGTCGGGCCGACCTGCACCGGCTGGGCGACATAGACGCCGGGCTTGTCGCCGGGCGTAAAGACGACGTGACCCTTGTCCGAGATCTGCACGGCGTCGGTCGGAACGGCAATCACGCCGGCGCGGGCTGCGCCATAGATCTTACCGGCAATGTAGACGCCAGGGCGTAGCTCGATATTGGTGTTCCGTATGGCGCAGTAAACCGGGATTGTCCGTGTGTTCGGGTCAACCGCCGTGCCGAGGACCGAAATCACGCCCCGATAATTGCGTCCGGGGGCCGTGTTGGACACCACGGTGACCGGCAGGCCGGGCCGCAGATGCGCGATGTCTTCCTGGTAGACGTTAAGCTGGACAATGACGATTTTGAGGTTGGTCAGAGTCAGCATCGGCTTGTCGGTCGTGACAGGTTCCCCCGCCGAGGCCATGCGGGCGCTGACCGTGCCCGTGATCGGCGCACGCACCGGCAGCAGGCCGCCGGTCGGGGCAGACTCATCCACTAATGGCGCTCCAAGCAGCCGAAGCTGGGCCGATGTCGCTTCCACTTCGTGCGACGCCAGCAGGTAAGCGTTCCGGGCCGGGTCAATCTGTTCCCCGCTTACCGCACCGCTGCGATAAAGCTGAGACTGCCGGGCCAGCGCGGTCTGCGTGATGGAACCCCGGTTGCGGGCATTCCGCAGACGGTCTACGGAGGCCGCCTGCGCGGCTTGGGTGTTCAAAAGTGCCGCCGTCGCCGCCTGAGCATCGGCCTGGGACTGCTGCAAGTCCTGACGCGACAAAAGCTGGGACTGATACAAAAGCTGGGCGCGAGTATAGCGCTTCTGCGTAAGATTGACCGACGCCTGGGCCTGCGCGACAGCGGCCTGGGCGCTCACGACAAGGGCTTGGTCGCTGGTGATCTCACCCTGCACCTGAGCGGCGTTGACGCGGGCGATTTCGAGCGCAGGGCGCCCGTAATAGCCCAAGCGAGAAAGCTGAAGCTGACGGTTATAAATCAGCCGGGTCGAGGCTTGCCGCAGCAGCGCGTCTTGGTAGAGCGCCTGGTAATTAAACAACTCGGGACTGGAAACAATCGCGACTGTCTGCCCGGCCTGCACAGTCTGGCCGACATTCACTAGGACGCGCAGGACTTTCCCCGCCAGGCGCGGCGAGACCTGCGCCGTGCCGTTGATGTTCGGCGCGACGCTGCCGAGCGCCATCAGCGGCGCGGGCAAAGTCGTCCGCATCGCCGTTCCCATTTTCAGGCTGGCATACTGAAGCTGCTGCGGGTCCAGCGAAACCGTCGGCGGGGCGTTTGAGGCGGGAGCCGCCGGGGCGGGAGGCTGCGCCTGCGCGGACTGCTTGCCGCTTGACGAACCGCCGCCGCTCGACGACTGGCTGCTGCCGGATTTGCCGGCGCCGGGCTTGCCATGTCCGAGAAAAAAGCCCACCGTGCCGACACCAAGCGCAAGCGACGCGATCCAAACCCAGCGCGGGACGGTGCGCCAAACGAAGATTTTGCCGCTCCGCCGCAGGTGCCGCCACCAAGAGACAAGGACGTGCTCCCCGCGCACTGCCCCAACGACGGCATGACGCCGCCCATCCCGCATTTTTCCGCGAAAGCTCATACTCATGGAGAGACCGTTTCTTTCTATTGTGCTTCCGTTCGCGTCACAGTTTTGATGTCATTTGCCGTCAAGGCTTGGGTCAGCGCGGACAGCAGCGCGGGCGGGACCGCTCCGACGGCCCGGTCAAAGTCCGCCGATGCCTGATTGGCCTGGGCGAGCGCACCCAAACGTTCATTGGTGACCAGGCGGAAGGTCCGCTCGGCGTTCAGCACTTCTATTACCGAGAGCGCCCCGGCGGCAAACCCCGCCTGGGTCGAATCGAGGACAGCGCGGGCGTCCCCGACAATTCCGGCGTCGTACTCCGCCAGCGCCGCTCGCGTGGAAACCAGTCGGGATGCCGACTGCACGGCTTCGGCCCGCACCTGCGCCTGCGTTCCAATCACACGCGCCGACCCGGCCTCGGCGCTGATGTCTTCCTGCTTAATCAGCTCGCGCCGAGTGCCGTAGTCCAGCGGCACGGTGATGACGACGCCGAGGCCGGCGTCCATGTATTTTGGCGTGATCTGGCTGATCCGAAACTCCGGGGCCAAATCAGGCCGCCCCTGCGCCCGTGCCAGCGACGCCCGCGCCGAGGGCAGGTCCCGGCTGGCCTCAGCGGCGACAATCTCGCCTCGCGCCGCCAATGCCTGCTTCTGAGCGGCGGCAAGGTCCGGGCCGGCGGCGCGAAGGGTTGCTTCGGTCGGCAGCGATGCCTCAATCGGGTCTAGCGATGCCCGCCCGAGATAAGCGTTCAGCAGCGCCCGTGCCGCCTGCTCCTCCCCTGCCGCCTGCGACTCGGCGACACGCGCCCGTGCCGCCTCGATTGCGGTCTGCCGAGCTTCGATCCCCGGACGCGCCCCCAGCTCTACCTGCTTGCGGGCCAGTGCATCGAACTGCTCCGTCACGATACGGAGCTGACGCGCCACTCGAAGCTGCTCCTGAGCGCGGGCCAGTGTGTAGAAGTCTGTCCGGGCTGTATAAACCAGTGTTTGCAGCGAAATCAGTGCCTGTGCCTGGACCAAGCGAAGCTGTGCGCGGGCGACCTGTGTGCGTGCGCCGCGTGTGCCGTTCAGCTCCAGCGGCTGCTCGAACAGCAGGCCGTCAGTCGTGCCGCCGGTCTGGAAAGCCGGGCCGATGGTAAATACCGGCGGCGACAGCGCCGCCGCCGAGCGCACCCCGGCGCGGGCCGCCAGCACATCCCGCAGGGCTGCAAGGCTCCCGAGGCTGCGGCGCACGGCATAGATTGCCGCGCTATCCGGCGTGAGCACGAGCGGCGCAGCCCCCGGTGTCACCGGCAGCAGCGAGTCGGGCGCGGCGGCGGGCAGGGGCTGCCCAAACGCATTGGGCGCGGTCGGGGAGACAAACGTCACCGGTGATCCGGCAATGGGCACCTGCGGCGAGACTGGGCCGCTGCCGTTGAAAATGGGAGAGGGAGTCGTGACGCCCCCGGCAGCGCCCATGCTGTTTGGGGTCGTATTGGAGGGCGCGTAAGACGGGGCCGGCTCCGACGGCATGGCCGGTGAGGCCGGCGCGGCATTCGGCGTGTTCGTGGTCGGCGCAGCAGCCGGATTGCCGGGAGCCATCTGCGCCGCCGCCGGCTTGTTCCCCCCGGCAAGGGACATGCAGAGCGCGGGAAGCAAGAGTGCAGCAGGTATTCGGCAGTATCCTGAGAAAATCATTGGGCTATTATACGCTTCTAAACCATGAGAGGAAGATGAGAAGCTTCCTCGGACGCCGCCGGAACCCGGAGCGTAAATGCCGCCCCTGCGCCCGGCTCGCTTTGTACTGTGATGCTGCCTGAGTGGGCCTCGGCAATGGCCTTTGCAATCGCCAGCCCCAGTCCCATGCCCCCGGACTGCCGTGCCCGCGACGGGTCAGCGCGATAGAAGCGGTCGAAAATCCGGGACTGCTCTTCTTCCGCTAGTCCTTTCCCCGCATCTTGAACGGTTAAACAGGCGGACGCGCCCTCCTGCCGGGTCGTCACGCTGATTTGGCTGCCGGCGGGCGCATGACGCAGCGAGTTGTCGAGCAGGTTGTCGGCGACTTCCCGCAGACGGTCACCGTCTCCCGAAACCGGCAGCGCGGCGGCGGAATCAAGATGCAGTGCGACACCGGCTTCGTCAGCGCGGGCGGCACATGCGGCCACAGCCTGGGCGGCGATTTGAGAGAGGTCGCAGACACTTCGGTTCAAGCGGAACTGCCCGGCATCGGCCCGCGAGAGTGTCAAAAGGTCGGCGACGATACGCGACAGGCGCTCGATTTCCGTCAGCGACACCCCCAGCGTCTCGCGGTACTCTTCCGCCGTGCGCGGGCGGCGCAGGGTCACTTCCACGGTCCCACGCAGGTTGGACAGCGGGGTGCGAAGCTCATGGGACGCATCGGCGACAAAGCGGCTCTGGCTTTCTGTGAGTGCTCGCTGCGCGGCAAAGGCGGTTTCAAGACGCGCCAGCATTTCGTTTAAGACCGCCGTGACATCCGAGATTTCGGCGTCCGGCGAGAACTCTGGAATGCGCGTGTCGAGGCGCGACTCTTCCACGGCATGGGCTGCCAAAGCGATCTCCCGCAGCGGCAATGTCAGGCGCTCCGCCAGGCGGGCCGCCCCGGTCGCCGCCGCTCCGGCCCCTACCAGCAGAGAAAGGCTCAGCAGCCATGCCAGTGCCTCTAAAGTCCGCCGTATCGGCTGCCGCGAGACGCCGACAATCGCCAGCAGCGGATGCCCAGCGTCGTCTCGGAACGGGTAGTAAACGCAGCGCAGGGAGTTATCTCCCAAAGGGACATCGGCAAAGACGATCTGTCCGGCGCGGGCGCGGCTCTCCGGCATGGGCATCTGTGCAAGCGGCGGCCCGGCTATCAGGTTCGGCGTCCGCGCGACAATCTTATCCTCGGCGTTCTCGATCTGCGCGAACTTTTCGTAGCCCGAGCCGGACGGCAGGGAAAGCGCAGTCCGACCGGCGGCAGGAGCGGCGATCTCGGTGCGGGCGATGCCGAGCAGGGCATTGTCGGTCCCGGCCCGAAGCGCCTGCTGGGTCCCGAGGAAGACCCCAGCCTCGGTCAGCGCCAGGACCCCAAGCGACAGCAGCGTCGCGGCGGTCATCAAGCGCCGCCGGAAGGTAGGGCGCGGCTTACTCTTTGGCATAGCTGCTTTCTTTGTGATTTTCTTCTTTTGAAACGCGCACGATATAGCCCATGCCGCGCACGGTTTCGATAATGTCCCGGTCGCGCCCGAGCTTGTTGCGGAGGTAACGGACGTACACGTCCACGACATTCGAGTCCGGCTCCATGCCGCTTTCCCAGACGTGCTCCCAGAGGGCGGTGCGCGTGACTACTTCCCCGGCATGATGAACGAGATACTCCAAAAGCTGATACTCACGAGCCGTCAGCGGCACGGCCTCACCCCGGCGCGTCACCCGCTTCTGGGCTGTATCCATCATCAGGTCATGGACCTGGATCGTCGCTGCGCCCGCCGCGCCGCGCCGGAGCAGGACCCGGATGCGGGCCAGCAGCTCTTCAAACGCATACGGCTTGACTAAGTAGTCGTCACCGCCGAGGTCCAGCCCCTGCACACGGTCGGGAATATCGTCGCGGGCAGTAAGAAATAGAATCGGTGTGGCAATGCCCGCCGCCCGCCACTCTCGGCAGAGGGCAAAGCCATCCGTGCCGGGCAGCATCACATCGAGCAGAATGGCGTCGTATTCGTAGACCTCCACGGCGTCGCGGGCTTCCGCGCCGTCGGCGGCGACATCCACCGCAAAGCCTTCTTCGGTCAGGCCGCGCCGCAGGTAAGCCGCCGCCGGCGCTTCATCTTCGACAACCAAGAGTTTCATTCATGCCTCAGTCTTCAGGGATAGTCTATCTTATCCAGAATGAGAGGACAATGAAAAGTGGAGGAAAGAAAAGTGGAGGAAAGAAAAGTGGAGGAAAGAAAGGAGAAGGACAAGGAGGGCGAACACAAGGTTCGCCCCTACGGGGGTTCGGAGGGTGGCAGGCCGCAACGGGGTTCGGAGGGTCGCGGACCAACCGTAGGGCGCGAGCCTTGTGTTCGCCCTTCGTAAAGGGTACTCAATCAAAGGGAGTAAGGGCTACGATGGCGGGCCGGGCTTGATACTCTGGATCATGCGTTGGAACGCCGGCTTCAGCGTCTTCCAATCGCGCTCGGCGCAGAAGCAGATCACCGTGAACTCGCGCTCGCGTCCGAGCATGGTGGCCCGGTAACCATGCCGGTCCCCCGCTGCCGTCCATTCGGACACGCGGGCCTCCCCCAGGGCCGAGGTGAACGTCTGCATGGCTTTCTCGTCGTAGCCCTCCAGGCTGTCTGCAAGCTGCTTCTGGTCCATCTTGTGCAGCTTCTCGACCGGGGCCACCTGCTGCTCCGGCGGCAGGTTGGCATTGCTCGCGCCCATCGTGTCGCTGATGAGCGACCCGGTGGCATCGGAGATGACCCGGACCCGCGCTTTGCCGTCTTCGAACGTCGCCGTCGCCAGGTTGCCGTTGGTCGCGCCGGTCTCATGCAGGGTCCATCCGGCGGGCTGGTCGCAGGTGAATGAGTTGTCAATCGCGGTGTAGGTCTTGTAGGATGCCGGGGCCAGCACGGGCTTGGCCTTGAGTGCCCCGAGGCCGAAGATCAGCCCGAGCAGCAGAATCAGCCCCCCGCCGAGGCCAAAGTACAGGCCCGGTCCTGACGCCGACTTTGCGGCGGGCGTGTAGGCAGAGCCGGGCGGCGCGGAGTACGCGCCCGGTGGGGGTGTAAAGCCGCCGGGGGGCGGGGGCGTGAATATCGGCTGAACAGTGCCGGGTGGAGGCGCGAACGATGGCGCATCGGTCGGTGCGGCGGCATAATGAATTCCCGGCGGCGGAGCGGGCGCGGCGGCACGGGGCAACAGCGGCAGGGGGTTCCCCGCCAGATCGTACCGAGTCTCGGCTTCGTCCGGCTCCGGCGGCATGGTTTCGGTCGGTGACATGATCGGCCTCTTTCGCTAGGTTCAGCTCCATCGTCTTAGTTTGTCGGTGCGGAATAGCTTCCGTCGCCGTTGCTGCTGCTTCCACTTCCATAGCTGCCGCTCCCGTAGCTGCCATAGTGGTGATGGTGATGAACCGGGTGTGCCCCGCCGAGGGCGGCGAGGAAGCCAGGGACCATCAAAGCGAAGAAGACCACGGCACCGACGGTCACGCCTAAAAGCGCGAAGCCCCAAATCATCCAGGCTCGCTGTGTCCGAACAAAATTGTCGTAGTCCCCGCCAAGCCGGTCGCTGCTCCAAGCCAGCCGGTGCCCCATGCAGCCCAGGTAAATCGAAATACCGAGCGAGACGACGCTGCCTGCCCAGTCAAACGGCGCAGGCAGAAAACGGCTCGTTACGTTCGCCAGCGTGATTACCGAAGCCAATCCCCGCTGCCCGTTGAAGATAGACCACCAAAACGGGATCAAAAACGCCCCCCAGTTCCAGCGCAGCTTGGCGACCCGGTCGGTGCCATCCCCAACGGCGCTCTGCCAGCCGCCGTAGGGCGAGGCGGGCGCGGGCGGCCAGGAGCCGGTCGCTTCGCCGCCGGAGTACACGATGCGCCCCGGCAGCGCGGCGGATGCCGAACCCGTGCCGGGGATTGGATTGCCGGCCAGGTCATATTTCACGTCGCTGTCGAGCGGCGCTTGGTACGCCGGAGCCTGATAAACCGGCGCTTGGCGGGCGGGGGCCGGAGGCGGTGAGCGGTAGTAAGGCGCGGGGTCAGGTGCCGGGGCTACGGTCGGGGCCGGACGCGGCGGCAGGGCGGCAGGTCGCGGAGCGGCGGCAGGCCGGGCCGCCTCCCAGGACGGGCGCGGCGAGGCAGGGGCCACCGCATCGGAATTGGTGGGAGTAGGACGGGTTGGGTCAGTTTCAGGAAAAGCCATCGAAGATACGCTCCTGTCAAATCACGAAAAAGAATGGGCAAAAGAACAAGTCAGGCAGGTAGGCGTTCCCCGCCTGCCTGCCGGATTCCTGCCGATTTAGTCGCCAAAGGAAATTATTTTTTCTGCCCCCCACCGCCTGGGGTATACTAGGATGAGACTTCGACGAAAATCCGATCTTTCCATGCCCAAATCCCAAAGCAAACCCGAGAAGAAAGCTCTTAGCCCCGAAGACCGAAAGATGCACATCACCCTGGCCCTGCTGGCGCTGGCAGTGATGATTGATGTGCTCGGCTTCAGCATTATTATTCCTTTGATCCCCGATTATGTTCAGCGCGGGCTGCACCTCGCAGATCCCAACGCCCCGCGCATCGGCGAGATCGGCGGCTGGCTCGGGGCGAGTTACGCCCTGATGCAGTTTTTGTTTGCGCCCTTCTGGGGGGCGCTGTCGGATAAAATCGGGCGCAAGCCGATTTTAATCGGGTCACTCATCGGCGACGCCGTCTTTTACACGCTGTTTGGGCTGTCCGAGCACTCGATGGCCGGGCAGTTCGCGGCCCGCATACTCGCCGGTATCTTCTCATCGGCATCCCTGTCGGTCGCCCAGGCATACGCCGCCGACATCACGCCGCCGAACTTGCGGGCGATGGGGTTGGGGTATCTCGGGGCGGCGTTCGGGGTTGGCTTCATTCTCGGACCGGCGCTCGGCGGCCTGCTCGGGCAGCTTGGGCTGGCCGCGCCGCTGTACTTTTCGGCGGCCCTTGCGCTTGTCAATCTTGCCTACATCGCACGTTACCTGCCGGAGCCGCCTAGAGCCATCGAGGCGTCGGCCCAAGCACCGGCGGGCCTCAGTGCTCGTCTCGGTACGATGCTGTCGGCAGTGCGCGGTCCCATCGGCTTTCTCTACCTACTCACCTTCGCCGTGACTTTTGCCTTCGGGAACCTGGAAGGCACGTTTACCGTGTACTTAAAGCAGCACCTCGAACGGGGACTGACCGACCGGCAATCCCTGGCGGCAGCGGGCGGCGTGTTCGCGTACATCGGAGCGCTGATTGTGATCATTCAGGGTGGGTTTATTCGTCCACTGGTCAAGAAGTACGGCGAGGCGCGGCTGGTGGTCGTCGGCATCGGCCTGATGGCGCTCGGCTTTTTGTGCTTTCCGCTGGCTCCCCTGCTGTCCATTCTTTTGATTGGGCCGATGGTGCCGATCTCCATTGGCAGTGGCCTGAACGCACCGTCGCTGCGGGCACTGATCTCGAAGCGGGCGACCGCGCAGGGCGCGGCGCTGGGCCTGTCGGCGTCGTTCGACAGCCTGGCCCGAGCGACCGGTCCGGCGACCGCCGGCTATTTGTACAAGAATGTCGGGGCAACCGCCCCGTACTGGTGCGCGGGGATTGTGATGACTTCCTGCCTCGTGTTCGCGCTGCTGCGCCGCCGGGAGATGACGATTTGATATTTCGTTCCAAACGCGCAGGACGCCCGCAGTCGCCGGGCCGTCGTCGGTTCCTCAAAGCCGCTGCCGGGGCCGCGCTGGTCGGGGCCGGTACCCCAACGTATGCCTACGCGGTCGAGCCGGCCCACCCAGTCGTGACCCGTCGTGACATTCGGTTAAAAGGCTGGCCCCAAGCCGCCGCCGGACTAAAGATCGGGCAGATTAGCGATCTGCACTGTCAGGACGAGCGGGCGGTCGCCCGCGCCGACCACGCCGTGCTCTTGCTGCTGGCGGAGAAACCCGATGCCGTGTTCCTGACCGGTGACTATATCACCAGCGGCGAGGCCAGCGGCGACTGGATGCCGGCAGCCGCGGCGGCTTTGGAGCCGCTGCGCCATACCCCACGCGGGGTTTACGCCATATTGGGCAACCACGACTACGCGGACGGTCACCAGGCAAATGTCGCCACCGCGCTTGAGGGCAATGGCTTCACGACACTCCGCAACCGCTCCGTTCCGCTGCCGGGGACGCCCGGCGTCTGGATTGTCGGTTTGGAATCGCTCTGCGCCGCAGCTCAGAACCCGGCTGAAGCTCTGCGTGGCGTCCCGCCCGGCGCCGTCAAGATTTTGCTGGTGCATGAACCCGACTTCGCCGACATCGCGCCGCCCGGTTTCTGCTTGCAGCTTTCGGGCCACTCCCACGCCGGTCAGATCCGCCTGCCCGGCCTGCCGCCCCTCTACTGCCCAATCTTTGGCCGCCAGTACCCCGAGGGCTTGCAGCAGGCCGCGCATCACCCCGTTTACACCACGCGCGGCGTCGGCATGATGGGTCCGCAGATGCGCCTCTGCTGCCCCCCGGAAGTAACCGTGCTGACGCTGCATCCTGCGTGAGCAGGTTTTTGACTTGCCCCAAGAAAAAGGGTATTCTACTGCAAGGAGAATTGGAAAATGAGCACTGCTTCTTTAGCCGAACACCCGGAAGGCGTGGCGCTGTCCGAAGCGCAGACGCAGGAGCTTGACCGGCGGCTGGAAGCCTACCGGCAGGACCCGGCGGCAGGCGCGTCGTGGGCCGAAGTCCGGCAGAGGGTTCAGGGCAGCAAATGAGCGCGGAAGACGAGCCGCTGGCTGAGCTGGTTATCCGGCCCGAAGCAGAAGGGCTGGGTTCGGAGTTCATGCGAGATTTGGATGCCAGCCTTTCGTATATTCAGCGCAATCCGGCGTCGTATGCCATTGTCCATAAACAGGTGCGCCGTGCCCTGCTGCGCCGCTTTCCCCACAGCGTCATTTATTTCGTCCAGAATGATCAGGTTATTGTTCTGGCGTGTTTCCATGCGAGCCGCGACCCCAAACAATGGAAAAAACGAACTTGACCATTCCACGCGGCGAGGATGCCTTTCCTGACCAGCATATCATCGAGGAGATGATACGTTCGGCCTCGGAGATGCTCGCGCGGAGCGGCGACGGCGACAACCATACGGTCGCGGCGGCCATTTATGCCGATGACAGCCAGATTTACAGCGGCATGAACCTGTACCACTTCACCGGCGGGCCGTGCGCGGAAATTGTCGCGCTGGCCCGGCTGGCGTCCGACGGCGGCGGGGCGAAGCCGCTGGCGATTGTGGCCGTGGCCGACCGGGAGCGCGGCGTGATTGCGCCCTGCGGACGCTGCCGGGAGGTGCTGGCCGATTACTGCCCCGGCATCCAAGTGGTTTTGCGGACAGAGAACGGTGTTGAAGCGGTGCCGCTGGGTGCGCTGCTGCCCTACCGTTACCTGCGGGCACCCCGCCCTGAGATCACGCGCAATGTTTGATGCGAAGCGTTACTGTTCCACGGGGCTGAACCCTCGTGCTTCAAAGGGCAACTCCCCGCCTCTGCACTGGTCAGCACTGGCTACCCGGAGGGCAGGTCCGGAGGGGCGTGGGCAACAGATGGATTCTCTTCTCGTTTATCTTCGCCCGCGCAGGCGGGAGATTGCACTTTTAAAGCCCTGCCGTTCAGGGCAGGGTATCGCGAAAGGCTCGCACAGCAATGGCATATATGCGCGGCGATTACTATTTGTGGGACGATGAAAGCGGCCTGCATCTTTGGGCTAAAGATGGCTACGATGGCTGGGATGTAGCCGGGTGGCACGAAATTGACGAAACCGCAGAGGGAGAACCTATTCTTAATCCTGATCATCTCGTCAATGGTGAAAACATAGCAAGTGGAGTCAGCATTCACCAAGACATCATGGACGAATACGTAATGATGCGTGTCGCCGAGATAATCAAAGAAGGCAAAATCGAAGCTGCGATAGACCGTATCTTAGACCCGGACGGGAGAGGAGGCAACGGTGGCAGTCGTCTTCTGGTAGCAAACGCGGACATGCTGAAGCAGGCATTGAGTGGCTTAACGATGCACCCTCCTTTGCCTTATGAATGGGAAAACACCAAACCCGAGCTAAAATTAGAAGAACGATAGGAACCCTGATGCCTGAAAACGCACCCATCCAGACCATTCTCGCGACTGACTGCGGCAGCACGACGACGAAGTGCATTTTGATTGAGCTTGTCGGCGGCGAGTACCGGCTGACGACGCGGGGGGAAGCGCCGACCACGGTGGAAGCGCCGTTTGATGATGTTACCGTGGGAGTGTCCAATGCCGCGCGGGAAATTGAAGAATTGTCTGGGCGGACCATCTTGGATGAGCACGGGAAAATTATCACCCCCACCCGGCCGGACGGGCGCGGCGTGGATTTGTATCTCAGCACATCATCGGCAGGCGGGGGGCTACAGATGACCGTCGCGGGCGTGGTCAAGTCCATGAGCGCCGAGTCGGCCCAGCGGGCCGCTTTAGGCGCGGGCGCGATTATCATGGATGTGATTGCGGTAGACGATGGGCGCAAAGAGTATCAGAAAGTGGAGCGGATACGCGCCCTGCGGCCCGATATGATTTTGATGTCCGGCGGCACCGACGGCGGCACCGTGACGCACCTGACCGAGATGGCGGAAATGCTGCGCTCCGCCGACCCCAAACCAAGACTTGGCATCGGCCTGAAGCTGCCGGTCATCTACGCCGGCAATGTCGAGGCGCATAAAGCTGTGGAAGAAATCATCGCGGACACCGTAGACCTGCGCGAAGTCGCTAATTTACGTCCGACCCTGGACCGCGAGAACCTGGGACCGGCCCGCGAGGCCATTCACGACCTCTTTTTGGAGCATGTCATGCAGCAGGCGCCGGGGTACGCCAAGCTGATGACCTGGACCTCGTCGGGTATCATGTCTACGCCCAACGCCGTCGGCAAGATTATGGAGACTATCGCCGCCGAGCGCCGCATCAACGTCTTGGGCGTGGACATCGGCGGGGCCACCACCGATGTCTTTTCGGTCTTCAACGGCAACTTTGTCCGCACCGTCTCGGCGAATCTCGGGATGTCCTATTCCATCTGCAATGTGCTGACCGAAGCGGGCCTGCCGAATATCGCCCGCTGGATACCGTTTGAGGCCGACGACGCCTATCTCCGCAACCAATTACGCAACAAAATGATCCGTCCGACGACGATCCCGCAGACATTGAAAGACCTGCAAATCGAGCAGGCCGTCGCCCGCGAGGCGCTCCGGCTGGCGTTCGACCACCACAAGTCGCTGGCGCGGGGCCTGAAGGGCGGCCAGACCCAATCGGGCATGGAGCTGGACAAGGCCACCGGCAAGACGCTGGTCGAGATGCTCCAGCTCAATATGATTGTCGGCTCCGGCGGGGTGCTCTCCCATGCCCCCCACCGCGCCCAGTCGGCACTGATGATGCTCGATGCCTACCTGCCCGAAGGCGTCACCATGCTGGCCGTGGACTCGATCTTTATGATGCCGCAGCTTGGCGTCCTGTCCACGATCCTGCCCGAAGCTGCGACTCAGGTATTCGAGCGCGACTGCTTGATCAAGCTCGGCGATTCGATTGCCCCCATCGGCACCGCAAAAGACGGCGAGCCGTGCCTGACCGTCTCGTTCAAGAGTGGTAAAACCGAAATCGTCCCCTTCGGCCAAATCCGCGTCCTCCCAATGAGCGACGGCGAGACTGACGAAGCGACCATTGCCCCCGCCAAAGGCTTCGATGTCGGCAGCGGCAAAGGCAAGTCCCGCACCATCACGGTCGAAGGCGGCGTAGTCGGTTTGGTGATAGACACCCGTGGCCGCCCCATCGTCATCCCCACCGAGCAGCCCGCCCGCGTCGCCAAACTCCAGGAATGGCTCCGCGCCTTTGGCCTGCCGATTGTGGGAGAATGAGATACCATGCGTTAAAACGCACGGCTAGACGGCGCGAAGTACCGCTTCGCGGAACTCGGATTTTGCTCGTACCCTAGCCTCGCGAAGCGGGGCTTTGTGGCGTCCGCGCCGTCTAGCCGTGCCATTCATGGCATGGTCTGAGAATGCAACACTACGAGGAGAGGATTTTGATGCGTAAAAATTACTTCACAGAAAACGAGATCATTCTCTGCGCTTATGCCGCTTTGTACGATGAAGCTGAAGTAGCCTGAAAATCCGCAATATCGTTGCTAAACTCGATGAAGAGCATATTCCTCGTAACCAGCGATTTACGCCGCTGACAGGTGTTACACAAGGCAAAAGTAGCAGGCCAACAAATTGGGATACAGTGGCACCATTGACACGCATATCGCAGAGAGACTTTCAGGCGCGATGCCAGAGTGTAATTGCGAACGCGGCGAGAGCAGATTTGACAGAGGTGACAGATGAGTGAACCAGAACTTGAAGGGGACGAACAGCCGCAAGATGATGACCCAAGCGCGTCAGAAATGACAATTGCCGGGAGCCTGGCGACGTTCAGCCGCATTTGGGACACACCGGAAGAGGACGCAGCCTGGAAGCATCTGGAAGACCTTTAGAAACTTGGCAGTATGACCCCATTTTTGACGGCGGTTTGATTGAGTTTTAGAACTTGAGGATAATTATGACTGTTGTGGTAGAGCTGACACCGGAAGTCGAACGAATGGTGAAAGCCAAAGCAGAGGCCAGAGGCATTTCTTTGGAAGACTATTTGCCCTCATTGATCGCTCACGCTGCACAGCAAGAGGACCTATTGGAAACTGCTTCGGAAGAGTCGTTGGGCCGCTTGACAATGCTGGCTGCTGAGCCTGTTTTGAGCCGCATCTGGAACACGCCGGAAGAGGACGCCGCCTGGAAATATCTGGAGGACCGAGAACATGGCACGGTTTAAGCGCGGCGACATCGTGGTTCTTCCGTTCCCATTCTCCGATGCCAGCAGTGCCAAGCCTCGTCCTTGTTTAGTAGTCGCGGAACTGCCGTATCTCGGCGGTACGGATTATCTGGTCTGCATGATTTCCACCCAGAACACCAGCGACCCGCAAAGTATTGCGCTGGAGCCGTCTGACATTGTTTTGGGAAAGCTTGACGCCCAGAGCTACCTTCGGCCTTTGTATCTTTTCGGCGCATCCGGGGATGTCGTAGAACGGCGCATCGGTGTGATGCAATCAGAGACTTTCAAGCGGGTGGTACAGGCCATAGTCAGCGTTGTTAATCCATGACTCCATTTTTGACGGCGGTTTGGTCGGATTTGATCTTGATGTCGTATGCCGTGCCCGATGACGTGCTGCTGCCGTACCTCTCGCCGGGGCTGGAACTGGACCGCTGGAACGGCAGCGCGTGGTGCAGCCTGGTCGCGTTTGATTTCAAGCAGGCGCGGGTGCTGGGGTGGAGTGTCCCCTACCCCAAGTCGCTGTGCGACTTTCCTGAGTTCAACCTGCGAATTTATGTGACGCAGAATGGGCAGCGCGGGGTCGTGTTTGTGCGGGAGCTGGCCCCAAGTCCGGTGGTCTGCGGCCTGGCGAAGCTCTTGTACAACGAACCTTACTCGGCGGTGCCGATTGTGAGCCGCGTCTCGCAGGTAGGCGAGGTGCGCCGGGTGCGGCATGATTTTGTTGTGGATGGCCGGGCGCAAATGGTCGCGGTGACGGCGCGGGGGGCGGCGGCGCAGCCGGCGGGTGACAGCTTCGAGACCTGGGTAAAAGAGCAGGAAGCGGGCTTTAACCGTCAGCGCTTCGGGGGCAAAACTACGGGCTTCCGGGTCTGGCATCCGCACTGGCGCGTGTACCCAATCGAAGACTACACGGTCGGCGTGGAGTTCGCCCACGTTTATGGGCCGCAGTGGGCGTTTTTGTTGGGGCGCGATCCCGACTCGGTGGTGCTGGCCGAAGGGTCGCAAATTGAGATTTATCCAAACAAGACAAGATAGTAAGATATGGAGCAAACGAGGGAGTGGATTCCCTCGCGGGAAGGGCGGCGCCCGTGCGTCCAGGGGACGCAAATGCCGTCCACTCAGCTTTTCCTATCTTGCGTCCCCTGGATGCGCGGCGCTTCCGAGCGCCTTGTAGCGAGGACGTTCACGTCCTCGTCCCTAAAAGAAAGCAAGTATTATGCCGACGGATTTAGAGATCGCCCATTCAGTTATGCCCCGCCCGGTGGTAGATGTCGCGGCGGACTTAGGCCTCTCTCCCGATGACTTGGAGCTGTACGGGCGCGACAAGGCCAAGATCAGCCTCCCGGCATTGGAGCGCCTGCTGACGGAGCCGAACACCCCGCGCGGCAAGCTGATTTTGGTGACGGCGATCACGCCGACCCCGGCGGGTGAGGGCAAGACCACCGTAACTATCGGGCTGGCGGAAGGTCTGTGCCGGCTCGGCAAGCGGGCCATCGCCGCCATCCGGGAGCCGTCGCTCGGCCCCGTCTTCGGGATGAAGGGGGGAGCGGCGGGCGGCGGTTATGCCCAAGTCCTGCCGATGGAGGACATCAATCTGCACTTCACCGGGGATATGCACGCGCTCGGGGCGGCGAACAACCTGCTGGCGGCGATGACCGATAACCATATCTATTCGGGCAATGCGCTCGGAATTGACGTGCGGACAATCGCGCACAAGCGGTGTTTGGACGTGAACGATCGGGCGCTGCGCGAGGTCGTGGTGGGCTTAGGCGGCAAGGCGAACGGCTACCCGCGCGAATCGGGCTTCCAAATTACCGTGGCCTCGGAAGTCATGGCGATCTTGTGCTTGTCCGAGTCTCTGGCCGAGCTGAAAGAGCGGCTCGGGCGGATCGTGGTCGGGCAGACCGTCAAGGGGCAGCCGATTACGGCGTCGGATTTGGGGGCACAGGGCGCGATGGCGGCGCTGCTGCGGGACGCGATCAAGCCGAACTTGGTCCAGACACTCGAAGGCACCCCCGCGTTCGTGCATGGTGGCCCGTTCGGCAACATCGCACATGGGTGCTCGTCGGTGCTGGGCACAAAGCTGGCCCTGCGGCTGGGCGAGTATGTCGTGACCGAGGCCGGCTTCGGCTCTGATTTAGGGTTCGAGAAGTTCTGCGACATTGTCGCCGCCCCGCGACGCCCCGCGCTGTCCCCCGACGCTGTTGTCCTGATTGCCACAGTTCGGGCGCTCAAGATGCACGGCGGGGTGTCCAAAACCCAGCTCAACCGGGAAGATGTCGCGGCGGTTCGGCGCGGCCTGCCGAACTTAGACCGCCATGCGGCGAATGTCGGTCAAATCGGCGTTCCCGTAGTCGTGACCGTAAATATGTTTGCGTCGGACACGCCTGCTGAAGTGGAGGCCGTGGTCGCCCACTGTCAGTCGCAAGGATGGCGTGTCGCCGTGAACAATGTCTGGGGCGAAGGCGGCGAAGGCGGACGCGCACTGGGGTCGGCGGTTTTAGATGCCCTGGAAACCCCTGGCACGTTCAGGCCAATCTACGACGCCGCGCTGCCGATTGCCGACAAATTGAATGCTATCGTGACCAAAGTCTACGGCGCGGACGGCGTCGAAATCAGCGCCGACGCGGAAAAGCAGATCGCCTGGCTCGACGCCCACGGCTTTGGCGGGCTGCCGGTGTGCATTGCCAAAACGCAGAACTCGCTGTCCGACGACAAAACCAAGCTCGGTGCGCCGACCGGTTTTCGGGTTCGGGTTCGCGCCCTCACGGTCTCTGCCGGTGCGGGCTTCGTCGTCGCCCTCGCCGGCGATATTCTCACCATGCCCGGTCTGCCGAAGCGCCCGGCCGCATTGGACATTGACGTAGACGCATCGGGCCGAATTACCGGGCTGTTTTAGCTGAGATGTATTAAAGTGTTAGCGAGACAATCTTATGATCGAAGAAAACCCGTTTGCCGTGCGTGTGCTCGACCCACCGACCGTGCAGCTATTCCGAACCAATCCCGAAGACACAACCGTGCGGGCGACGATTGACGACCGCTCGTGGCGCGAGGTGCGAATTAGCCGCGCGTTCCCGCTGTCCGACCCCGACCGCTATATCGGGCTGCGGGACGGCAACGACAAAGATATTGGGATGCTGGAAACGCTCGACGGCCTGGACGATAGCTCGCGGGGCATCATTGACGAGGAGCTGTCCCGGCGCTACTTTACACCGTCGGTGACGCGGGTGAACTCGGTCGCCGAGGCGTTTGGAATTGTCAACTGGGATGTCGAGACCGACAAGGGGCCGCGAAAGTTTTTAGTCCGCAATTTGAAAGACAGCTCATTCACGCTTGGCACGGGGCGGGTAATGATGACCGATGTGGACGGCAACCGTTACGAGTTCCCCGACGCTTACGCGCTTGGCCCAAAGGCGCTCGTAGTGCTGGCGAAGATTTTGTGACTGGCGGAGATTTTATAAGCGGGCAACAAAAAGCCTGCCGGAACTTTCCCGGCAGGCTCTTTTCGGTTTATTTTCTCAGACCGAGCGGCGGCCTGTCAGGAACTGGAACACGAACACGATCACAGCAACAACCAGGATGATGTGAATCAGCCCGCCGCCGATATGCGCCACAAGTCCGATCAGCCACAGGGCGACAAGAACGGCACCGATAATGTAAAGTAGGTTTCCCATCTGCGCGTTTCCTCCTTAGTAGGTGTAGAGATTATTCCCAATTAACGCGGAACTAAACCAGTGAGATCTGCCGTACCGGACAGCGTCAAACGGCTGCCGACGACGTGCGCCTCGCTGACTGTCAGCGGCGCTTGAAGGCCCGACAGGTCTACCACCGGGTTCAATGCACTCACAGCAAGATTTACCAGGCCCGCCGGCAGCGGGAGGGACCCGACCTGTGCGCCGCGTGTGCGGAAGTCCAGCTTTTGCGGGTCGGCAGGATTGGGGGACAGCGTGCCCGACAGCGCGGCAACGCTGCGGACACCGAGAAACGAGACGGGTATTTGGGCAGCGACCTGATCCGGCAGCAGCGAGATTACCAGCCCCGGCAGGCGCGGCTTAGACGACGCTAAATAGCGGTCCAGATTGGCCTGGCTAAGAGTCGCTCGAAACGCCGTGCCGCCGACATGGCTCAGGCGGCGGGTTTTGGCGTCAAACGACACATCACGCACATCAGCGTCCAGTGTGTCGAGGGTCAGCGACGGCGAGAGCCGCACATCCCGCCCCTGTAAATGCACGGCGCGGGCACGGCCCCGCGAAAGCGCCAGCGGGTCGCCGTCCACCTGCACGTCGTAACGCGCCGCCGGCCCCAGGGCCGCCGGCAGGGCGTCGGCGATCTTGTGCGCCGCCGTTTCCTGCACCGGGTTCCCGCAGCCGCAGGCCGCAAGGAGGCCGGCCAGGCCGAGAAAAATTTTCACGGGAAAGAGCTTAAGCGGTGGGATCATAGCTGCTCGACACGATGACGCTGTCTGCACCGACCGTCTGCACATCGCTAATCGGCAGCTGCGGCTTGCCGTGCAGGACATTGCCGATGAGGCTTCCGCTAAGCAGCAGGTAGGGCACCGTGAGGGCCACGGTGTCCACGGCGACATCGGCGATCTTGCCGTGAACCGCCCCGGCGGGGTTCAGCACCGGCAGGTTCTCTATTGTCTTGGCGGCCAATTCTCCCGTCAAGGCCGAGGGGCCGTCAAGCAGGACCGATTCCGACGCCACCGTGAGCGCGTCATCGCCGAGGCCGTGCACATCGCCCGCCGGTAGGAACTTCGGTTTGGTAAACATCCCGCCCCGGTCCACAAAGAACCCAGTGATTCGTCCGCCTGCCGGGTCGAAGACGAGGTCGCTCACGCGCCCCAGCTTTTCCCCGCCGGTCAGTGTCACCACCGCCAGTCCCGCCAGTTCTTTTCCAGTCTTAATCGCCATGTTTCGCCTCCGTTACGCAAAGTAAAATTTGCAGCGTATTTTTCCTCGAAGATACCCAGAACCACCCCCAAGCGACACGCTACTTAGTCGACACGCTGCTCCGTGCCATCCGGCAGGTCTGCGTCGGCGAAGATGTCCGCAAGCTCTCCAGCCGCCGTCAGCCGGGCCAAGCCGATCTCATACAGCTCCAGCCCAACCGCGCAGGCGACCAGTGTCAGCCCAACCAGCAGCGCCCCCAGGCCGATACTGCCGAGACGCATAGACCGCACCGACAGCATGACCGTGACCACGGTCGCGAGGAATGCCAGCAGGGCCAGCGACAAAAGGGCGCTGGCCGCCCACATCGCCGTGATCCGCTTGTGGTACAGGCCGATCTGCCGCTTGACACTCCCCCGCCGCTCGGGCACAGTCGCCGGAGCGCGGTACTCGGCGGTTAACCGCCGCATCTGGTCGGACATACTGCTGTACTTGCCGGTGTACCCCGAAAGCAAAATTGCCGTGGTCGAGATCAGCCCGACCGGCGCGAGGACACTGCCGATGATACTGGTCAGGCTCGGCAGTTGTTCGGTCATCTGTGCGCCCAATCATATATGCGCCCATTGGCCCAGCTTGATCCCAAGCTGCACGGCGGCGTAGCCGGCGGCGACACTTCCCAGGACATTGCCGAGGGCTGCTCCGGAGAAGCCCAGCGCGGCAGTCTCGTATTCAAGCGTCGAGAAGGTCGTGTACGCGCCGATAAACCCGACCGACACGAACAAGCGCCAGTTGGGTGCGAGCACCTGCCCGGCAATCAGGGTCGCCATCAGTCCCAGCACGAACGACCCGGAAACGTTGACAATAAAAGTCGCCCAGGGAAACTGCGTGCCATAGCGCCCGGCAATCGCCGTGCCGACCAGGAACCGGGCGGCAGCTCCCAGAAAGCCGCCCGCGCCGACCACAAGGCATTGTTTCAGCACGTCCATAGTTGCGCTGATTGTAGCATGGGGAAAGGGTGGAGTCAAGAGGGCGCGGCAAGCGGCACCCCGACGGGCCATCGGGCACCTGAATTGTCCTCAATTATCCTCACCCTCTCCTTTCGGAAGGAGAGGGTCGCGAGGGACGAGCGGGGTGAGGTCTCCCTACGTCGGGCTGAACGTCAGCGCGTAGCTGCCGAGATTGCCGGTTCCAGCGGCGCTTTTGCCGCCGTTGCTGAAGCCTTGCGGGTCGGTCGCGGTGCCCGCAGACGTGCCGGGGGAGACGGCGGCGGCGCGAAACCACTTCACATGACCGTCGGCGGCGAGGAAGTTTGCGCCGTCGGTATGGATACCGGTCGGGCCGGTGAAGTCCGTCGTTTGATTGGTCGGCGTGACCCCGCCCATCGGGCCGGTGGCGTATTTCAGTCCGTTCGCGCTGCCATCGCTTTTAGCGGAGAAGTCGGCGGGGACTGTGGCGCTGGTCATGTTCAGAACGTCCAAACCGTCCGCCGCCGGAGACAGGCTGCCGGCGGCTGCCCCGACGCTGTAGCCTTCATCGGCGCTCGACGAATAAAGAGATGTGCAGTTCTGCACCTCGGCGAGCAGTACGGTGCTGGCCGGTGCCTGCTGGGCGGACAGCGCCCCACCCGAGCCGCCGCCGCGCAGGTTCTGGTTGAACGCATACGACACCGGCTGCGGCGTGTAGCCGTTCACGACCGCGCCGACCCCGGTGCTGTCATCGGGGCATTTGTAGACGCCGGTGGCTTTGACATACTGGTACAACTGTCCGGCCCAGCCTGCGCCGCTGGCGGTGTTGGTCGCGGCGGTGTCGTAGCCGGGAATAAACCGACCACTCGGCATCTGCTCGTCGGTGTCCTGCGTGTATTGGATAAACGCAAGGCCAAGCTGCTTCATGTTGGACTGGCACGATGCCCGGCGGGCGTTCTCACGGACTTTCTGAAAGACGGGAAAAAGTATCGCTGCGAGGATGGCGATAATCGCGATCACGACGAGCAACTCGATCAAGGTAAAGCCGCGCATGGCGCGGCGCGTGGTGCGGGTTTGAGTGGTGGCTAACTTCATGGGATCTCCTATTGGCGTTTGTCAATTTCAGTGTAGTCGGGCAAGATGAAGATTGTGTGAAAGACGCGCCCAAGCGCTGTCCTGCATGGTCTCCTGCACCGGCTCACGGCAACTGACGCCGGGCAATTCAGAAAGTTCATAGAAATCTTTGTACCCCCGGCACACCTTTTATTGTGCATGGGCCAGGCGGCTGATTGTGACAAACCGGTAACCGCGCCGGCGTGCCTCAGCGATAATCGCCGGGAGGGCCGATACGGTCTCGGGGATGCCGTCGTGAAGCAGAATCACTGCGCCATTCTCAAGGTGGGCTAGGGTGCGCTGCTTGATGACGGCGGCGGACGGTTTGGCGAAGTCACCGGGGTCGTCGGTCCACAGCGTCAGGATACCGCCGTTTTTTGCGACTTCGCGCAGGACGCCGCCGTTGTACTCGCCGCCGGGCGGGCGGAAAAAGCGGGGCGGCGCTCCGGTCGCGCCCTGAATAGCCGTGCTGCACCGAGTCACTTCATACGCGACAATCTCCGGTGGAATCAGTGTCAGGTTGAGGTGGTCGTAAGTGTGGTTTGCGACTTCGTGCCCTTCCGCGACTTCCAGGCGGACCACTCCCGAATACTTCTCCACCTGCTCGCCGACCACGAAGAACGTCGCCGGCGTGTGGGTCCGGCGCAGGATATTCAGCAGCCGGAGCGTGTACGCCGGGTGCGGGCCATCGTCGAAGGTCAGCGCGATCTGCGGGCGGCGGGTGTCGCCGCGCAGCATCTTGTTGAACGGCAGGCTTCGGTCCCGTGCGTACCGATTTTTTGCCAAGAGCCGCTCAAATGGCCGGGCATCCCGCGGGAAGTGCGGAGCATTGTAAAAGGACGGCGGCAGCAGCGGCGCGGCAGGCTTGGGCGCGGCAGGCTTGGGCACAGGCGGCTTGGGCGCGGCGGCCCATGCGCCGGGGAATGCCGCCGCAAGAAGCGCGGCGGCGAGGCCAAAATGGCGTCGGCTCACGGCAGCATCTCCGCCGGGGTATTCAGCATTTCCTGGTCCAGCCGCAGGTCGCGCAGGACTAATCCCGACAGAAGCTTTGGGAAAAAGAACGTGGACTTCTGCGGCATGACATCGCCCGCCAGAGACACGTCCCGGATCTCGCTCACTGTAGGCCGTCCGAGCAGAAACGCGAGCTGCGCCGCGCCCGACTCAACGGCCCCAAGCGCTTCGGCGATGTCGCGCGTGTACGACACAAACCCGCCCGAAGCGACTTTGGCCGAGTCAATCCCGAGGCGGTCATTTAAGATTTGGGTGCCAAGAATAGAGACCGGCAGCCGCTCGGCAGCGCTCGTTCCAATCGGTTCTGTAATCAGCGTGGCAATCTGCACCATGCCTGGCGGCAAGATTAGCCCAAATGCTGTTCGGCCTGCGGCGGCGTGTTCGGCGATTGTGGCCTCAATCGTATCGGGGCTGCTTGAAGACAGCGCGAAGCTCCTGGTAAGCGCCGCCGGAAACGCGGCCAGTGTCTCTGCGGGGATGTTCTTGACCAGGCGGTGCGTCGGCAGCACCAGCAATCCTTCGTCCTCGAAGGCCGTCAGGGTCATCAAAATATAGTCGGCGGCAGATGGAGCGTCTTCTGCAATCTCAGGGTGCGCGGCCCGGAACTCGCGCCGGTAAGCCAAAGACGTTTCGTAGCGGTGGTGGCCGTCGGCGATGAAGACAGCCTTGTCGGCCATTAGGCTCTGAATGACTGCCTGACCGTCGGCATCGGCCAATCGCTCAATCTTGTGCGATGACCCAATCACGGCGTCCACGCGCTCGATAACCGTTTCCCGGTCGTCATACTCTTCCAGAAAGCTGCGGACCGAATTGTCCGGGTCACTGAACAGGCCGTAGATGGACTCGAACTGCGCTTCGGTCGCTCGCAGGAGGTCCAGGCGGTCGGCCTTCGGCCCCGTCAGCGTCTTTTCGTGCGGCAGGACTTTCCCGGAAGCATAGTCTTCGAGTTTCAGCAAACAGATCAGGCCGATGCGCTCCGGCATCGGCTGCCCACTCACGGGGTCGGCGAAGCTTTGGCGGTAAACATACAGCGACGGCGTCTCGTCGGCCCGCAGCGTCCCCAATGCCAGCCATTCGCGAAAAAGCGATGCCGCCTGCGTGTACTTGTCGTCCTCGCGGCCTAAGATCAAGCGCACGACATTAGCCGGATGCGCGGCATACAGCGCGTCCTGCTCGGCGGGCGAGATGACATCATACGGCGGCGCGACGAGTTTGTCCAGCGGCGCTCCGGCGACGGCGACGTCATAGCGGATGCCGCGAAACGGCAGAATATCAACCATAGGTGTGATTTGCTTCCTTGAAAATAATGGCGATAGCATACCCGAAAGCCGAGTCGCAAGGCAAGCCGCCGATGAGTGAAGGAGTGTCCAGATAAGCGCCGAAACGCCCGCAGTTGGGTATACTCTCGGTGTCGCATATAGTTTGGGGAGTTTTTATGCCTTCGACCGAGATTTCCGCCGGCTCTCTTTCCGCCGACCCATCCGTTCGGGACGTGCTGCAAACGATTGGGGAACAGTTTCCCGGCGTGCCGTTTCTGGCGCTCGGGCAAACTGTGTTCTGGGACGAGCCGACCAAAGCCGTCTGGCGGCGGCTTTTGGACACGCTTCTGCCCGGCGCACCCTTGATTGCCGGGGTCCATGATACGGACTACTTCGCCAAAACGTCGGCCCATGTCAACGATGAGCACAAGTTTGTCGCCATGCCCCACAACGATGGGCAAACGCGCGACCTGTGGAGCGCGGCGGGCGAGATGTCCGCGCTGTTCGGCAGCGAGAGTGTCCCGACCCGCGCGATGTTTCTGAAAGCCGGAGTCCCGTTCGACTGGCTCGGCAAAGGCTACACCGGCGGCAAGAACGCGCTCTATGCGGACAAAACCGCCGCCTGGGGCTGGCGCGGCATTGTCTACACGGCGTCGGGCAGCGTCATCGCCCACGACATTCCGATTCGGGACATCAAAGACGCGCTTTTGGAGCAGATTGAATGGGCCTTCGCCGAAAGCCTAGCGTGTCTCGAAAGCGCCGAAAGCCGCGCCGCTGCGATGAGCGTCTCCGAGACCGTGCGCGGCTGGGTCTTGGAGTTTTTGGAGACGTGTTCGTACTCCTGCCGCCTGTCCGACCTGTACCAAACGCTTCTGCCACGCTTTTACACACTGCTGCTTGGCGCGGCTCCGGCCAATTTTACCGCGACTGCTTCCACCACGCTTTTTGAGTTCAACTCCCATACGTATTCCCTGCCGCGCTTCGGGCTGGTCGAATTGTTCCTGAAGCGCGAAACGCGGCTGATTGCACGGGCGGCGTACAACAAATCGGTCGGCGGCCTCGGGATGTACCCGCTGGAGTCGTTCGGCCCCGGCGCAATCCCGTTTGACTTGGTCATTCCCGGTGTCGGACGCGGCACGATTCGGGTCGCTCCTGCGGCCTTGATTGTCGAGACGACCCCGACCGAGACGTTTATTCCGACCCCGCAGCGTATCGAGTCGCTTCAGCAGCTTGCCGAAGTCACCGAGCGCGAGTTTGGCCTCGGCGCAGTCCTGGTCGGCAAAGCAATCACGCTGGCGGACATGATCGCCACCGAGCATTTGGTCGTCTTCCATGAAACGGCATCGGCCTATACCAGCGCGACCCAGGCTATGAACGCCGACCTCGCCGCCCACGGCTTGCCGCAGTCCCTCCACCCAATTGTGCGCTTGGAGTACCCCACCTGGGATGCCCTGGCGTCGGTTCCGGGCACGGTTGTCTTTCGCCTGCCGCCATATCTGGCCGCGACTTTCGGTGTGGAAACCATTACGGCCCCTGCACTTGCCGCCCGCTGGCGCGAAGTTTCCGAATCCTGCCGGCGCGTTTTGCGCGAAACTCGTGCGCTGTCCAGCCCACGCCGGCTGCTGACATATTTGGAAGACCAGGGCGACCGCTGCTGGTGCGACCTGCGCTCCGAGTACGATCAGCTTCAGGACACACTCGCCCGGATTGCCGGGCAGAGCGAGATTCTGCGGGACCGTATGGAAGCGCACCGGGAAGAGATCCGCGCCTGGCAGACCGAGCGATTGGATTTAGAGCGGCGCTCAGGCGAGGACTGGCGGCACGCCGTTCAGCCGCTTCTCGTCAAGCTGCCCGACGCCCAAACGCAGCTTGACCGGCAGCTTTCCGTCCGGGACAGGGCATTTGCTGAACCGATTGAAGAACTCCGCGAGCGGATTGCCGCCACCCGCACGATGCTCGGCGAATTCCGCCGGCAGCGGCGGCGTCTGGAGCGTGGCTCGGAAGCATCCGCCGCCCGCGCCCGGATTGCCGAGATCGTCCGCGATGCCCAAATGGCACGTTTGGAGTTGGTCCACGATGCCTACCTGACCGTGGAAAGCTTGGAGCACACGCAGCTTCGCCCATCGTCCTGGTGGCTGCCGCTGGTGGACCCAAGCGGTGCGTGGCTGAACGCGATGGCTTCCGGCACGAAGGCACGTTTGGAGCCGCTGGCATAGGAAGACGAGCATAGGACTCAATTTATGATGCTTTTGCTGCGCTGGGTCCTGAGCGCCGTTGCCCTGTACCTGACTGTCTTAGCAGCTAATCTGCTGGATGCGCGTTACCCTGACCTGCACCTGCGGTTCTACATCGCACCTGGCCTCGCGGGCATCGAAGGGCTGCTGGCGACGATGCTGGCGCTCGGCATCGCGAACGCTGTCCTGCGGCCCGTTCTCAAGGCGGTCGCTTTGCCGCTGACCTGCCTAACATTTGGGCTGTTCGCCTTTGTGATCAATGCGGGGTTGTTCTGGCTGGCGGGGCAGGTCATGCCGGGCAAGTTCCATGTCACCGGCTGGCAGGGAGCGCTCTTTGGCTCCCTGGTCATGGGTCTGATTGGCGGCCTCTTAAACAATGTTTTGACCTCGAAACGGGAGCGCAAACGCTGATGCAGCCTGTGATTATGATGCAGCTTGTGATTGTGACGGGAATGTCGGGCGCAGGGAAGGCATCGGCGGCCAAAGTCTTTGAGGACATGGCTTACACGGTGGTAGACAACCTGCCACCGGTCCTGCTGCCGGAGCTAGTCGAAAAGTGCTTGATGGCGGGCGAGCAGCCGCCGGGCCAACGCCTGGCCGTGGTGATTGATGCCCGCTCGGGGTCGTTTTTGATGGGCCTCGACCCGGCGCTGAAGCTGGTCCACGACGCAGGCGTCAAGCCAACCGTGCTGTTTCTGGATGCGTCTGACGCCGTGCTGGTACAGCGGTTCAAAGAGACCCGGCGGCGGCACCCACTCTTTGAAGAACAGCATGGCATCTTGGGAAGCGTCGTGGCCGAGCGGGCGCTGCTGGAAAATATCAAAGAGAACGCAGACAAAGTCGTGGACACCAGCGATATGAGTGCCTCCGAGCTTCGCAATTTGCTCTTGACTGAGTTCTCGCCCGTGCCGGACAAAAACCAGGGCCTGATTGTCACCGTGAACTCGTTCGGCTTCAAGTATGGTCTGCCGCTCGACGCTGACTTGGTGTTCGATGTTCGCTTTCTTGTCAACCCGCACTATGTAGACGACCTGCGTCCCTACGATGGGCGCAACCAGGTTATTGAAGAGTTCGTGATGCGCGACCCGGACAGCGGCCTCTTTTTGACTAAGCTCTACGATTTAATGGATTGGAGTGTCCCGCGCTATGTCGCCGAGGGCAAAGCCTATCTCACGGTCGCCATCGGCTGCACCGGGGGCCGGCACCGCTCGGTGGTCGTCTCGGAGAAGCTCGGAGCACACCTCAGCGGCCTCGGCTACCGCGTTTTGGTTCAGCACCGGGACGTGAACAAGTAATGAAGCGCCTGCTGTCATGGGCCAAGTGGCTGTATCCGGGGATGCGGGTCAAGCGCTGGATGCTGCTGACCCTGCTCGGCCTGCTGCTGGTTGTCGCCGGCATCGCGCTGGCCGTCAATGTCGGGTGGAGCGACTATCTGGAAAGCCTCGACGAGATGATGGTCTGGACCTTTGCCAAGACCAGTCTCGACGCCAGCGACCCGAAAGTCTACCTGCCGATGGGCTTTACTCTGATCACGCTCGGCCTGCTGCTGGTCTTCGTCTCCTATTTCCAGTTCAACCGCTCGGTCCTCAGCACGGTCGCGCCGGAAGCGCGGGAGGATTTGGCGGACCGCATCTTCCAGCGGCGCAGTTTGGCGCAAGGCCATAGAATCGTCGTCATCGGCGGCGGCACCGGGCTGTCTACGATGCTGCGGGGCCTGAAAGAGCGGACTTCCAATATCGTCGCTATCGTCACCGTCACCGACAACGGCGGCTCTTCCGGCCGCTTGTCCCAGCAGATGGGCGTCCTGCCGCCGGGCGACATTCGGAACTGCCTCGTCGCACTCTCCGACTCCGAGCCGACCCTCGCCAGTCTCTTTCAGTTCCGCTTCGACGAAGACCACGAGGGCCTGGCAGGCCATTCATTCGGCAACTTGTTCATTGCCGCGATGACCGAGATTTACAAGGGCAATTACGAGCAGGCGATCGCGGCGACTTCCAAAGTCCTCGCCATTCGCGGCAAAGTGTACCCCTCTACGACCCAGAACGTCACGCTGCTCGGCGAAATGGAGGACGGCACGATTATCGAGGGCGAGACCGAGATCGCTCATCACCATTTGCCCATCAAACGAATGTACCTGCGGCCTGAAAACACGCGCCCGCTGACCGAGGCTCTGGAAGCCATCCGCCTCGCCGACGCGATTATCTTGGGTCCAGGCAGCGTCTTCACCAGTATCGTGCCGAACTTCCTGGTAGACGGCATCGCCGATGCCGTAGACAAAAGCCGCGCGGTCAAGATTTACGTCTGCAACGTGATGACTCAGCCCGGCGAGACCGACAACTTCACCGCCTCCGACCATTTGCAGGCCATCGCCAAACACGCCCCCGGCAAGCGCCTTTTTGATTATGTGCTGCTGAACAAAGAAGCCCCGAGCGCAGAAACTTTAGAGCGCTACGAAAAGTACGGCCAGCGCTTCGTCACGCCCGACGTAGACGTCATCCGCTCGCTCGGCTACACTCCGGTCGCCGTCAATTTAATCTCCCAGACCGACATCGTCCGCCACAACCCCGCCCGCCTCACCGAAGAAATCTTTCGGATCATTTTGTAGACGGGAAGAGATCTATCTAGACCGCCCGCGCCGTCGCTTTCTTCCAGATGGCTACGACCAAGTAAACAATCGCCAAAATCAAGACGATGCCGAGCAGAAACTTGAGAAAGCTGAACCCGCCGGGATAATAGCTGCCGCCCGAGTAGATCGGCGGCGAGAAGTAAAAGCCCGGATAAAACGGCGTGTACATATACCACATCGGATGCATCCAGCCGTAAGAGTAGTCAGACATCCCGCCGTAGTACCGCGCCGACCCATACCGCCCGCCGTAGTTCACCGAGCGCGTCGAGACCGGTGTCCGTGACTGAAAGCTCGACACCCGCGACGCCGACCCGCCAAAGCCCCGCGACGACCCGCCGAAGCTGCCCGAGCGTCCAAACGACCCGCCATAAGACCGGCTGCCCCCGCCAAACGACCCGCCCCCGGATGAGCGCCCGCCGCCAAAGCTGCTGCCTCCCCCGCCGAACGAGCGCCCGCCTCCCCCACCCCCAAAGCTGCCCCGCGCCAGAGTCGGCGATACGACAAGCAGTGAGAGCAGAACCGCCAAAATAATTTTGACTGCTACGCTGCTGTATTTTCTCATAAGTTATGTTTCCTGCATTTTAAGACACATGACGAGCGGAAAAGTTGCGTTTCAAGGATGTGCGTTCGGATCATCTACAGTTATTCCTTCGGCGAGGGCAGCCGCGTTCAGGTCGTAGTCGGCGGAAACAAAGATTACTGGCGGCAGGCCCAGCGTCAGGCAAAATTGATTGACTTGTAGGCCGGCAGCCAGTTGGACAGCATTGTACCCCCGCAGGCTGTGACGCCGTGCAAGCTGAACGGCCTGATCCAGAAGAAGCGCGGACACTTCCACAATCTGATAATCCGCCACATAATCTGTCAAAAACAATGCACAAGCCGACGAAGCGATTCGCTCGGAGCGGGCATTGCTGCGTCCACGACGCGTAATTGCAGAGACGACTTCAACCTTCGTGATACCGGCAATGTACGCTTGGTTAGCAGGCAGCGCAGTGAAGATATTTTTCACCCATTGCGAGCCGACTTCGCGGACATAGCGCTTGATAACAGCGCTGCTATCGGTGAAGACTACGCTCATTCAGCGGCGTTCCTCTAGAAGTGTCTCGGAAACGGGCTTCCCCGGCACTTCAATGAGAGGGCGGTCGGCAGTCGTAGGATCGCGCGGTGGCGCAATACGCTTAATGACGCCCGCCGCCAGCAGTGCTTTCTCCAACGATTCTTCCTTTTCGGCGTCTTCCCTCAGCAATGCTTCCGCCAGCAGTGCATTCGCCATCACGTCTGCGTTCTGCTTCTCCCGCGCCGCCCGCTCCGACAAGCGGGCTTCAATCGCCGGTTTCAGTTGGATGGTCATAGTCCTGCCTCCTGGAGAAGATTATACCTCAGCGCCGTGCAGCATCTTGTGGATCGTGGTCGCCAGCTTGCGGTTCATCGCGGGGGCGTTGGCGATCTGCTCAACACTCGCGTGCTTGAGTTTTTCGACGCTGCCGAAGAAGCGCAGCAGCTCGCGCCGTCTGACTTGCCCGATGCCGGGGATGGTGTCCAGCACCGACAGCGTGGCGTTTTTGCCCCGCAGCGTCCGGTGGTAGGTGACGGAGTAGCGGTGGACTTCGTCGCGGACCCGCTGCAAGAGAAACAGGGCCTGGGAGTTGCGGGGCAGGACAATCGGGTCGGACTTGCCGGGCACATAGACCAGCTCAAACTGCTTGGCGAGGCCGATCATGTTCAGCTCGATCCCAAGCTCGGCGGCGACCGAGACGGCGACCGAGAGCTGGCCCTTGCCGCCATCAATCAGCATCAAATCAGGCAAAGTCGAGAACTTGGCGTTGCCGGACTGCGCTTCTTTGAGTCTCCGGGTCAGGACTTCGCGCATCATCGCAAAGTCGTTCGGCTCGCCGGTGTTAGTTGGCTTTTGGATTTTGAACCTTCGGTAATCGGACTTCAAGGGCTTGCCGTCCTGAAAAACCACCATGCCGCCGACCGAGAAACTGCCCTGGATAGTCGAGATGTCGAACGCTTCGATGCGCTCCGGGGGCGAATCCAGCCCGAGGGCATCCTGAAGCTCCAAAAGCGCCCCCAGGGTCCGGTCATGCTCGGCGGACGCCGTCGCCTGCATCTGGTCCAGGGCCAGCTTGGCGTTGGTGGAGGCCATATCGAGAAGCTGCTTTTTCTCGCCGCGCTCGGGCACCGTGAGCGTGACTTTCGTGCCCTTCTTCTGTCTTAACCATTGTTCGATGATCACAGTTTCTTCGACATGCGCGGGCAGGACTATCTCCGACGGTACGTAGGCCGCTTCCTGGTAGTATTGCTTGACAAACTCGGCGGTCGCGTCGGCGATGCCCTCGTCGGCGTCCAGTCCATCGAGCAGAAAGTGCTCCTGTCCGATGAGTTTGCCGTTGCGGATGAAGAACATCTGGACTGCCGACTTGCCCTGGTCGTTGACCAGCGCGACAATGTCCTGGTCAGTCTGATTGGTGGACACGACTTTCTGGCGCTCGATCAGTACTTCCACTCCCTGAATCTGGTCGCGCAGGCGGGCGGCTTTCTCAAACTGCAAGTCCTCGGCGGCGGCTTCCATCTCGGCCTTCATCTGCTTGACGAGCTTGTCCTGCTTGCCGTCGAGAAACAGCGCGACATCGTCCACCATGCGCCGGTACTCGTCCTTGTCGGCCAGCCCCGCACAGGGGGCGTGGGGGCAGCGGCCCATCTGATGGTAGAGACAGGGGCGCTGCACCGGGGTATTGTCCCACGACTTGCGGCAGGTGACCAGGGGAAACAAACGGTAGATGAGCCGCAGGCTGTCCCAAACGGCGCGGGAGTTGGTGAACGGCCCGAAATACTTGGAGCCGTCGGTTTTGACCTTGCGCGTGACCAATAGCCGTGGGAACGGCTCACTCATGGTCAGCACCAAGTAGGGGTAATGCTTGTCGTCGCGCAGCCGGACATTGTAATGGGGCCGGTGCTGCTTGATAAGGTTGCACTCTAAAACAAGTGCTTCCAGCTCGCTGTCCACGACGACAATATCTAAATCTACGATGCGCGAGACCAATTTGCGCGTCTTCGCCGTGTGGTTCGCGCTCTTCTGGAAATAGGAGCGGACCCGGTTGCGGAGATTGATCGCCTTGCCGACATAGATAATTTCGCCCGCTGCGTCTTTATAGAGATAGCAGCCGGGCGAAGTCGGAAGCGATTTCAATTTTTCTTCGAGCGTAGGAGAAACTGCCATGGTAGGCATAGTATACCCGAAAACCGGACAGACGTTCGGGGTTCTGCCTCAGTCACTATGCCGCTTGACCAGCGCGAGGACATACACCAAAAGCAAGACAAGAGCGGCGAGGAAGACGTAATGGAGGAGGCCCAAAACAATCATTATGGGGCGGTTCCGGCGACGAAGCGCAGTTGGGCGGTGCCGAAGGTGAGGGTATCTCCGTTGGTCAGTGCTTGGCGCTGGCCGGGAAAGAGGACGCGGTCATTGACACGGGTTTCGCCTGCGCCGCCGAGGTCTTCCAAAAAGTACGTCGCGGCGTCCGGCGCGACGATGCGGGCGTGCTTGGTGGCGACGGTCGGGTCGGTCAGCACGATGTCTGAGGTGACGGCCCGGCCAATCAGCGTTTCAGACGCCAGCACGTATGCTTCGCCGTCCGGGCCGATCAGACGGGCGCGGCGGGGCGGCGCAGAGGATGGGGAGGACGGGGCGGAGGGCGTCTCGGCAGTTTGGAAACGCAGGCGGGTCTCGCCGATGACGATCTCGTCGCCGTCGGCCAAAGTGCGGTTGCCGTCTATCCGTGCGCCGCCGACTTTGACGCCGTTGGTGCTGCCCAAATCATACAGCGTCCACTGTCCGTCGCGCTCGCGCTCTAGCCGCGCATGGTTTTTGGAAGCCATGCCGTCGCTGTCCAACACCAAATCGTTGCCGGCAGAACGGGAGCGTCCGATCTGCACAGTCGGCTTGGTCAGGCTGAAATGACTCTTGTGCCCATCGGGCTGGATTACGCCCAGCGCCGCCCAGGCGACGGCTGGAATTGTCCCCGGCTCGTCTTCTTCAGGAATTGCGGCGGAGACCGTCGGCAGGTCGTCTTCCATGAGCATGGGCGGGGCAGGCGCTGTGCCGGGAGCGGGCTTCTCGTAACGCACTTTGACCCGCAGCTTTTCGGCCCGCGTCTCACGGTCGGCTTCAGGCACTTCGGCAATCGTGAAATCGAGCGGGCCGCGCGTGTGGTAGCCGTGCTGGGCCATGAACTTTTGCAGCACCCCGACCAGCTCCTCTTCGTCGAGGAACGACAGCAGGTAATCGCGCTCGTCCGGGTCGCCGACAGCCAGTTCTAAAACGTATTTATTGGGGACATAGAGCCTGCCGTCGAGGCCCTCTTTCCGGTTGTCCTCCATTGCCGCCGTCAGCTTCCGCAGGACATCTTTCGGGCGCAGCTCGCCGCCGCCCTCGCCAAACAGGCCCTCATACCACTTGCCGAACTTGGAATTGAACTTCTCGAAAATATCCATGAAATCACCCCTACCCGCGCCGTCGGAACAGGCCCAGCGTGGACTTCAGCTCCGCCGCCTGCAGCAGCCGCGCCGCCAGCACGAATGCCGCGAGGCCCGCACCGCCGGCGAGAGACAGCCGCAGAAGCGCAGTCAGCTTGACGGGGCCGTCGGGCGGCAGGAACGTCAGCACAAACGCCCGCATCACCCAGACCGCAGCGCAGAGGGCGGCGGTTGCCGCCATTGTTTTTAAGATACTTACCAGCAGCGGGCCGTCCTGGAGGCCGCCCAGACGGCGGCGCAGCAGCACGCCCATCACCGCCATGTGCAGAGTCGCCGCAACACTTGTCGCCCCCGCGAGGCCGGCGACGCCCCAGGACGTTTGATGCACGACCAGCCAGTTCATGCCGATAAAGACCACGGTCATCACCGTGCCCGAGATGACCGGGGTGCGCGTGTCTTGCAGGGCATAAAAGCCGCGCGTGAGAATCGCCTGGGCCGACCATGCAAAGATGCCGAGCGAGTAGAACCGCAGGGCGGTCGCGGTCACCACCGTGTCGTGGGCGGTAAACTGCCCGCTTTGCAGCAGCAGGGTAATCGCCGGCGCGGCCAGCAGGCAGAGCAGGGCGGATGCCGGCACGGTTACAAAGAGAATTGTTCGCAGGGCCGACGACAGCGTTGCCCGGAACTCTTTGCGCTTGCCCTCGGCGGCTTGCCCGGCCATGGTCGGCAGGATCGCAATGCCCATCGCCTGCGCGAAGATGCCGATGGGGATCAGCATCAGCCGCACGGCATATTGCAGCGCCGCCTGCGAGCCGTGCGTCAGCTCCGACGCAAAATAACTGTTGATGATCTGGTCCACGTTGGGCAGCGAGACGCCGAGCAGGATCGGCAGCATCATCTTCCAAACTTTGATCGCGCCGGGATGCAAGACCGCAAGGCTCGGCTTGTACCGCCCGCCCATCCGGGACACCAGCACGACTTGCAGGGCGAAGTTGCCGACAAACGCCCCGCCAAGCGCCCCCCACATCAGTCCCGCCGGGCCGAGGCCAAGCGGATACAGCACGGCGGCCCCAAAGATGATGCCTAAATTGTAAATGCTTGGGGCAAGCGCGGGCAATAGAAATTGCCCGCGGGCGTTCAGCGTGCCCATTAGCAGTCCGCCGAGCATGAAAAAGATCTGTGCCGGCAGCACAATGCGCGTCAGCGGCACGGTCAGGGCCACGGTAGATTCATCGTAGCCGGGGTTCAGCAGGCGGACAAACTCCGGGGTCCAAATCTCGGCGACGAGGACGAACACCCCGGCGACCAGGGCGGTGACGGTGGCGACCACCGAAAAGATCTGCCAGGCAGTTTTGGTCTTGCCAAGCTGTAGGTGCTCTTTGAAAACGGGAACAAATATTGAGGCCAGTGCGCCACCAGCCAGCAGATACATGAACAGGTCGGGGATTTTAAACGCGGCGGTGTAGGCGTCGGCCTGCACCCCGGCCCCAAGCTGATGGGCAATCACGATGTCCCGCACCTGCCCGAGCACCCGCGACAGCAGAGTCGCCGCCATGACCGCTCCGGCAGCGCGGGCGATGCCGGACGGTTTCGCACCGCCGCCATCGTCAGCGACGGGACGAACAGGGCCGCTCGGCGGCTTAATAATCGTTGAGGCCATAGGAGTCCAGTATACGGCCCGAACAGGCGGCTTGTCAAGCCGAGGCCGCAGCAGGAGATAGAACCTACCCCGGAACTTCGTTCCGACCCTCCCGCAACGGGAAGGTGAGGAGTCAAGAACACAGTGCGTAGGGGCACAGCTTGCCGCGCTCTCATGTTCTCTGCTCCGAAACTCCTCACCTTCCCGTTGCGGGAGGGTCGGAACGAAGTTCCGGGGTGGGTGTTCTGGTATACTCTCAAGTATGCGACGAATCTGGGGGCTGGCGGACACGCATCTGTCGGGGGCGAAACCGAAGCCGATGGATATTTTTGGGACGCACTGGCACAATCATCCGGCAAAAATACTGGCGGCCTGCCGGGCCATCGTTGAACCCGGCGACCTGCTGCTGATGCCGGGCGACCTGTCATGGGCAACCAAGCGGGCCGATGCCGAGGTTGACCTGAAATGGCTGGCAGCCCTGCCGGGCATCAAAGTCCTCTGCAAAGGCAACCACGATTACTGGTGGGACTCCGACCGGGCGTTAGATTTCCCCGGCCTCCACGACATGCCCTATATCACCAAAGATGGTCAGATCGGCATCGCCGGCACACGCGGCTGGTTCCTGCCCCCGGACGGCAGCACGGATGCCGAGCGGGCGCAATCCGATAAGATCATCGCCCGCGAAGTGTCCCGCCTCGCGCGGCGCTTGGAGGCCATCGCCCATTGCCCCCAGAAGATCGCACTGATCCACTATCCCCCGCTCGAAGCCTTTGTGCCCATTCTCAAAGCGCACGGCGTCAAGACGGTTTTGTACGGCCACCTGCATCTGAATGGACGCGACTCCGTGCCCCCGGAGTCCTGGTTCGGCCTGCGGACCCTCTGCGTCGCCGCCGACCGCCTTCACTTCACACCCCGTTTGGTTGCTACACTCGGCTAAAACTCCCTGCTTGCCCAGTATATATGCTATAATAATTATATCGAGGAACAAATATGAACCCACTGATCGGTTTTGTCGTGGCCGTTGTCCTGGTCATCGTCATTCTCTCCCTTGTCCTGCGGTATGTGCCCCTCGGGCTGATGATCACCGCGATCTCCGCCGGGGTCAGCGGGGTCAATCCCGGCTCGCTGATTGGAATGCGCCTGCGGCGTGTGCCGCAGGACCGGGTGATCCTGCCGCTGATCGCCGCCGTCAAAGCGGGCGTCAACGTCAACCTCAACCAGCTTGAGACGCATTACCTCGCGGGCGGCAATGTGGACCGGGTCGTGCAGGCGCTGATTTCCGCCCACCGCGCCCAGATCCCCCTGCCGTTCGAGCGGGCTGCCGCGATTGATCTGGCAGGCCGAAACGTCCTCGAAGCCGTGCAGATGTCGGTCAATCCCAAAGTCATTGAAACGCCCAACGTTGCCGGGGTCGCCAAAAACGGTGTCGAGATGAAGGCATTCGCACGGGTGACGGTCCGGGCGAACATCGCGCAGTTTGTCGGCGGCGCGGGCGAGCAGACGGTGCTGGCGCGGGTCGGCGAAGGGATCGTCACGACCATCGGCTCGGCGGCGACCCATCTGGAAGTGATGGAAAAGCCCGATGCCATTTCCAAGACCGTTCTCGCCAAAGGTCTCGATGCCGGCACGGCGTTTGAGATCCTGTCCATTGACATCGCTGACGTGGTAGTCGGCCAGAACATCGGTGCCCGTTTGCAGGCTGACCAGGCCGAGGCGGACAAGAAAGTCGCCCAGGCGAAAGCCGAGGAGCGCCGCTCGATGGCCGTGGCCCGCGAGCAGGAAATGAAGGCGTATACGCAGGAGATGCAGGCCAAAGTGGTCGAGGCCCAGGCCCAGGTCCCGCTGGCGCTGGCCCAGGCCCTCAGCGGCGGCAACATGGGCGCGATGGAGTATTACAACCTCCGCAACTTGCAGGCCGACACCGCGATGCGGAGCGGCATCAGCCGGGCCACCGGCGGGGCTGATGAAAACGGCGGCGCAGGCAGCTCCACGGGGCCGGTGGTGTAAAGACCCCCTAGCCCCCAATACTGGGGGAACAGGAGAAGAGCCGCCCTATTCTGACTCTGACTCCCCCATTATTGGGGGCGGGGGGGGTCCTGGCGGATTTACTGAACGCAGAGAACGAGTAGCAATGGAATATATCGGGGCGATTATTTTTGTGCTGGTCGCGCTCTACCGGGGCTTCAAGTGGGTGCTGCGCCAGACCGGCGGGACCCCCACCCCGCCGCCGCGCCCCCAAGCTCCGCCAAACTTCCAGCAGCCGCCCAATCTCCAGCAGCCGCAGGCTCTGCCGCAGAGGCCGCCGTTTGCTGGGGTACCGGGGCAGGGGCGGATACAGTCTGCGCCGCGTCCCCCAATGTCGCCGCGCCCGATGCCGCGTCAGCCGTTGGCGGGCGGGCCGGCAGTGTTCGCCGAAACGGACACGCGCGACTTCGAACGACAGGAGCGGGAGATGGTGGCATCTGAGCCGGAAGCTCTCGGCGTCTCGCTTTCGTCGGCCCCCCCCGCCCCGGCAGGCACAGCCAATACACTCTTCGGCGGCACCGACGACCTTGTCCGGGCCATTATCCTCCAGGAAGTCCTCGGCCCTCCCCTGTCGCGCCGTGCCCCCCGCCCCTAGCTGGCTCTCCTCTGACGTTTCCCAGAGAAAACACGGGTTTTTCCGTCCTTCCCTCCCCCTGGCACGACTCCTGCAATAAGACCACTGTTCCAGTTGAGATTGTAACCCCCCTGTAAACTGGAATTTCCGATTACGCTTCATTTGTCGGATATGATAGATTGCACCGGAAATATACGGGTCTTTTGGGGAAAGCCGAAAACCAGGCAATTATGGCGGAAGCATTGGAGCGTAATGTCGGTATACTACTAAGTGTATGGCAGAACGCAGTTAGAAGGGGACCGGGATAACTTTTGAACGCACTACTTTCTTATTTTCAGCAGGTGCCGATGCTTGCGGCCTTGCCGGAGGAGACCCAGAAGCGATTGGAGCGGCTCGCCGAGCAGCGCCAGTACCGCCGCCGCCAGATCGTTCACTTCGCCGACCAGCCCGGTGACTACGTCTATCTGCTCTGCACCGGGCGGGTCAAGATCGCCCGCGTTTCCGAGCGGGGCCGGGAGCTGACCCTGTACCTGCTCGACGACGGCGCGGTGTTCGGCGAGACGGGGCTGCTCGGCGGCGGGGACGCTTACGAGCTGGTCGCCGAAACCCTGGAAGACTCGCTGGTGGCTGTCTTCCGGCAGGCCGATATGCGGGCGGCCCTGGAGTCGTCACTGCCGGCGACCCGCGAGCTGCTCCGCCTGGTCGGCGCACGGCGCAGCATCGCTGAGAACTCGGTCGCCGATCTCGTGTTCCTGGAAGTGCCCAAGCGGCTGGCAAAGCTGCTGCTGCGCTTGTACGAGAACGGCGGGCGCACGGGCCGAGCCGGTCAGACGCTGCGGGGCCGGATGACTCATCAGGAGCTTGCCAATGTCATCGGCAGCACCCGCGAAACCACGACGCTGATCTTGAACGACTTCAAGCGCCAGGGCTTGATTGACTTTCTTGGGCGCAAGATTTTGATTACGAACCGCACCGGCCTGGAAGACCTGGTCGTCAGCGACCTGCCGCACTGACGCTCGAATTTGGGCTTGAAGCGGGTATACTATCGCCCGTTATGCAAATCACTCTGGTTCGTCACGGTCAGTCTGAAGCCAATGCCGGGCTGACCGAACATCTCGACAGCGCCCTGACCCCCCTCGGCTGCCGGCAGGCCGAGCGCACCGCCCAAACACTCAGCCGAGCCGGGCTGACCCAGGCGTATGTGTCGCCGCTGCGCCGGACGCTCCAGACCATCGCGCCGTTCTGCGCCCAATCCGGCCTCAAGGCCGAGGTCTACGCCGACATCTGCGAGTATTTTTCCGCCCATTGGCCCGGCTACAAGAACTTCCCTGGCCTGTCCCCCGACGAGATCACCGCCCAATTTCCATTCGCATTCTTCGGCGAGACCTTCCCGTGCAGTGCGTCCTGGTGGCCGCAGTCGCCCGAAGATGATGCCATCATGTACGCCCGTGCTTGCCGGGTGCGCGATGCCCTGCTGGCTCTCCACGGCGGCACGGACGACCGCCTGCTGATTGTTTCCCATGCTGAGACGGTCGGACGCTTGACCGAAGCGTTCCTGCGCGTCGCTAAGATCGGCCCGGAGCCGCCCTGGTCGGACAACTGCGGCATCACCCGGCTCCTTGTCACCGACCCTGCCAAGCCCGCCGAGATGATCTTCCAGAACGACACGGCGCATCTGGCGTCTTTAGGCCAAGATGCGTCTTGACAAAGCACTGGTCGAGCGCGGCATCTGCCGCAGCCGGACCGAAGCAGCGGCGCTGCTGGACGCCGACCTGATTTCGGTAGACGGACAGCGCGGCCTCAAAGCGCGGTTCGAGACCCCAGACAGCGCAGTGCTGGCCCGGCACGACACCGGCCCGCGCTTTGTCTCGCGCGGGGCGCTGAAGCTGGAAGCGGCGCTGGCAGAGTTTGGGATAGACGTTTCCGGGGCCGACGCCCTCGATGCCGGGGCATCCACCGGCGGTTTTACCGAGTGCCTGCTGCGGCGCAGGGCCGGGTCGGTGATTGCCATAGATGTCGGCCACGGGCAGATGGCCCCTGAGATCGCGGCGGACCCGCGTGTACAGTCCCGCGAAGGGGTGAACGCCCGGTCCCTGACGACCGCCGACTTCCCGCACCTCTTTGGCGTAGTTGTCGCCGACCTGTCGTTTATCTCGCTCTCCCTGGTGCTGCCCGCGCTGTCGCCACTGCTTGCACCCGGCGGCAATTTAGTCTGCCTGGTCAAGCCGCAGTTCGAGGTCGGCGCGGCCCACCTCGGCAAAGGAGGCATCGTGCGCGACCCGAAATCCCGCGCCGAAGCTTTGGAGCGCGTGTCAAATGCCGCCTCGGCACTGGGCCTCGCCGAAGCGGGCCGCATGGTCAGCCCGATTACCGGCAGCGACGGCAACATTGAGTTCTTGCTTTGGCTCCAGCACAAAGGTTGAAATGGATCAGCTCTATCAAGAATTAGTCGCGGCGGCGCGGGAAGCCCAGGCGATGGCCTATGCCCCCTACTCGAACTTTGCCGTCGGCGCAGCAGTGCTGGTTGATGACGGCACGGTCTACAAAGGCTGCAATATCGAGAATGCCTCGTTTGGCCTGACCGTCTGCGCCGAGCGGGTCGCGATTTTCCAGGCGGTCGCCGCCGGACACATGGATATTGTCGCTGTCGCCGTCGTGACTTCCGCCACGGCAATCGCCAGGCCCTGCGGGGCCTGCCGCCAGATCATCGCCGAGTTCTCCCGCGCCAGCAGCCCCGTCGTCGTTATTTCCACCATTACCTCTGGCCTTGCAGTCACCGAGACCATTGCCGACCTTCTGCCAGGCAGCTTTACACTGCTGTAAGTCCAAAGCCGACTTCAAGCAGGAAAAGTGCGGTGCGGTGCCGAACAGCCCTTCCATTACCTCACGAGGAGAGCTTTTCTTAATGAAGATCGGTATTTTTACGGCGCTGTTCCACGACAAGCCGCTGGAAGAAGCGCTCGATTTGATTGCCGAGGCCGGCATTCAGGCGGTGGAGCTTGGCGCAGGGGCATACCCCGGCTCACGCCACTTGGACGATTTCGGCGGGGTCGAGACGCTCATCAAAGACGCCGGCGCACGGAAGAACCTGCGCCATGCGATTGAGAGCCGGGGCCTGACCCTCGACTCGCTCTCGGTCCACGGCAACCCACTGCACCCGGACAAAGCCATCGCCGACGACCACCAGAAAGCGTTCACCAACGCGGTCCTGCTGGCCGAAGCGCTGGAACTGGAAGTGGTCAACGGCTTCTCGGGCTGCCCCGGCGACAACTCCCGCGCCAAGTACCCGAACTGGGTCACCTGCGCCTGGCCCGACGAGTTCCGGGACATCTTGGATTACCAGTGGAAGAAAGTCGCCATCCCGCACTGGCGTCGCCAGAACAAGTTCTTGAAAGACCACGGCGTCAAGTTCGCCATCGAAGCCCATCCGGGCTTTCTTGTCTACAATCCCGAAACACTGCTGCGCCTGCGCGATGCCGCCGGGCCGCAGATCGGCGCAAACTTCGACCCGTCCCACTTCTGGTGGCAGGGCATTGACCCGATTGCCGCAGTCCGCGAGCTGGGCAAAGCCGGCGCGGTCTTTCATGTCCACGCCAAAGACACGCGGATTGACCCCTACAACGCCAGCATCAACGGCACGCTCGATACCAAGTCCTACGGCGACGTGCTGGGCCGGTCGTGGACCTTCCGGGCCGTCGGCTACGGCCACGCGCTGACCTGGTGGCGTGACTTCATCTCGAACCTCCGCATGATCGGCTACGACGACGTGCTTTCCATTGAGCACGAAGACAGCCTGATGTCCACCCGCGAGGGCCTCTACAAAGCGATGGAGACCTTGAAAGCGTCGGTCATCACCGAAAAGCCCGGCGAAATGTTCTGGGCCAAGAACTGACAAATAGATCAAAATGAGCGAATTAAAGCAGGTTGCAATTTACACGGATGGCGCTTGCTCGGGCAATCCCGGTCCCGGCGGCTATGGCGTCATTTTGTCTCATGGCGAAAAGCGGCGGGAAGCATCGGCCGGTTTTCGCCAAACGACCAACAATCGCATGGAGCTTCGGGCGGCGATTGCGGGGCTGCAAATGCTTCGTTTTCCCTGCCAGGTCACACTGTACACCGACTCGCAGTATGTCGTTCAAGGCATTGTTCAGGGATGGGCAGCGCGGTGGCGAGCCAACGGGTGGCAGCGCAACAAAAAGGAAAAAGCGATCAATCCAGACTTGTGGGGCCAGTTGCTTGATCTCTGCGCCCAACACCAAGTCGAATTCGTCTGGGTCAAAGGACACGCCGGGCACCCGGAAAACGAGCGCTGCGATAAGCTGGCCGTCCTTGCGACTCAGCAGCCGGATTTACCGGCAGATAACGGCTATGACACAGGTGCTTTGCTCACAGAGACGGCGCTGCTGTAAATCGCGGTGAAGGGAGAAAATTGTGAATGATATTTTAAGCGGCCTCGTGGGTAAACTCGTGCAAGTCTACTCGGTGCGCGGCGAAACCGAGGTCAGCGATACCGGCACATTGACAGCGTATGACAGTCAGTGGCTTTGCCTCAATCGCGACGGTCAATTTCTGTATTTCTGCATCAGCCGCGTTCGGCTGATTAAGCCCCTTTGACACTCAGCATTCAATACCCGATACTCGGTATTCAGCGACGAAAGGAACACTATGATCCAAGCACTGCAAACACATCGCTCACCCCGCCTTCTGGCCTGGGCGCTGATCCTTCTTCTCTGCGGCCCGATTGCTGTCGGCCTCTCCGGGTGTGGCTCCAAAGCCGACGCCCCGCCGCCGTCTTCTGTCGGCAATGGCGCTCCGCCCATGTCCAGTACCATGACAGCGCCGCGTGCGTCAACGATGTCCGCGAATCCTGCCGCCAAGCAGGGCATGAGCACACGCAACAAAGTGATTTTAGTCGCCGGTGCGGCCCTGCTGTATTACCTGTACAAGAAGCACCAAGCGGCGAAGCAGGCACAGGCCGGAGCGCAGGGGAACGGAGCGCAGCCGCAGCTTTACCGCTCCTCCAATGGCGGCGTGTATTACCGCGACCCGCAGAACCCGCAGAAAGTCACCTGGCTGACGGTCCCCAATCAGCCTGTGCAGGTTCCCCAAAGCGAGCTTCAGCAGTATGCCCCGGACTACCAGCAGTATCAGGGCCAGCCTGCCCCGCCGGTCCCCGCCGGCCAGGCATCTCAGTCAGCAATGCAGTATGATCCAAGCCTTGCCCAAAATTAGGCAAACACAAATCAGGCAGAAATGGAGACGATTATGGCACTGAATTTTTTGCTGGACCAAGTCCGAAACGCAATCTCGAACCATGCGGGCCAGCAGCAGCAGCAGGGAAACGGCTACGACGCAAGCGGCCTGTTAGGCCAAATCGAGGGCTTCTTCGGCCAGCACGCCCAGGCCACCGGCCAGGACATTTTGCCCGCCTCCCAGGACCCCAATGGCGACGCCGGCGCACAGCAAAACATTCTGCCCGCGTCGCAGGACCCTTACGGTGATCCCGGCCAGAACATCCGGCCCGCGTCCGAAGACCCCTACGGCGACCCAGGCCGACGCTGAACAGCACATCCAAGAGAAAAGCCCTCGGCGCAGATGCGCCGAGGGCTTTTTTCCGGCTGGCTGGTTTTTAGCTCTTGGTCTCGTCCCGCAGGCGGCTGACGAAATCGTCTAGCGTTATCGCGCCGAGGTCGGTGCCGCCGCGCTGCCGGACCGAGACCGTGCCGCCGGCGGCGTCCCGGTCACCGACCACGAGCATATAGGGCACTTTCTGCGTCTCGGCCTCGGCGATCTTCTTACCGACTTTCTCGTTGCGCGTGTCCGCGTCCACCCGGAAACCGGCATCGGACAGAGCGGTTTTAACCGACGCCGCGTACTCCTGGTGCCGGTCGGCAATCGGCAGCACGACCGCCTGCACGGGGGCCAGCCAGGTCGGGAACGCCCCGGCGTACTGCTCGATCAGAATTGCCAGGAAGCGCTCGGTGGAACCCGTGACCGCTCGGTGCAGCACCACCGGCGTGTGCGGGTGGCTGTCCTCGCCGATATACGAGCAGCCGAGTCGGGCAGGCTGGATAAAGTCCACCTGGATAGTCGAAATCTGCCACTCGCGCCCAAGCACGTCGCGGGTTAGGAAGTCCGCTTTCGGGCCGTAGAACGCGGCTTCGCCGGACGCTTCCACGTAGTCCACGTGGTTGGCGTCGAGGGCCGAGCGCAGGGCGGCTTCCGCGAGGTTCCACTTTTCGTCGTCCCGGACAAACTTGCTTTCGGGGTTGTCGTCGCGCAGAGACAGACGCACGTAGTAATCATCGAAGCCGTATCTTTGCAGCGTTTCCCGAATCAGCTTCAGGGCCAGTGTGAACTCGGACTCGATCTGCTCGGGCGTACAGAAGATATGACAGTCGTCCTGGGTCAGCGAGCGCACACGGGTCAGGCCGTTCAGCTCGCCGCTTTTTTCGTAGCGGTAGAGTGTCGCAAACTCAGCGTAGCGCAGGGGCAGTTCGCGGTACGAATGCATCTGTGTGTTGAACAGAGTCATGTGCGACGGGCAGTTCATCGGCTTGAGGCGGATGCGCTCGCCGCCAGGGTCCACCATCGGCGGGAACATGCCGCCGGCCACTTTGTCGCCGTAGTTGTCCAAATGCCCGGATTTGCGGTACAGCTCTTCTTTGGCGATATGCCCCGTCCAGACATGGTCGTAGCCGTACTTGGTTTGGAGGTCCCGGACATAGGTCTCCATCGTGTGCCGGATGATCTCGCCTTTGGGCAGGAACAGCGGAATGCCGGGACCAATGTCCTCGCTGAACGCGAACAGGCCAAGCTGCTTGCCTAAGACTCTATGGTCGCGCTTCTTGGCTTCTTCCAGCCGCACATAATAGGCGTCAAGCTCTTCCTGCGTGTCGAACAAAACGCCGTAGATGCGCTGGAGCTGCGGGCGCTTTTCGTCGCCGCGCCAGTAGGCTCCGGCCAGGCGATCAATCTTGAAGACGCCGATCTGCCCGGTGCTCTCAACATGCGGACCCCGGCAGAGGTCGGTGAAATCGTGCTGGGTATAAAACGAGATCGTCTCGCCCTCCGGCAGGTCGTGGATCAGTTCGGCCTTGTAAGCCTGCCCCCGCGCTTCTTCGAACGCCAGCGCTTCGTCGCGCGGCTTTTCGGTGCGGGTCAGGGGGTAGTCGAGCTTCCGTATCTTCTTCATGCGCGACTCGATCTCCGCGAGATCGGCGGGCGTCAGCGAGCGCGGCAGATCGAAATCGTAGTAAAAGCCGTCTTCGATCGGCGGGCCGATGGCGAGCTTGGCGTCCGGGAACATCTGCCGGACGGCCTGCGCCAGGACATGCGCCGCCGTATGCCGCTTTTTCCAAATCTCGCTATTAGCTGAATTGTCGGGGTGAGTTAACTGTGCCACAGTGCATCTCCATACCAAAGAGTTCCGTTAGTATACCGGGCGGGCGGCGCTTTGTCAAACGCCCTTCAAGCGAACTCAGCCCGAAACCGAGTATAATTATCTCAAAGGAGAATGCTATGGCACTACTCGAAAGCTACGTCGCCTCGCCGCCGCCCCTGTATGAAACGGAGCAGGGCGCAATCCGCGTGCAGGGAACGCGCGTCTCGCTCGACAGCGTGGTTTATGCTTACAACACCGGCGCGACGCCGGAAAGTATTGTTCAGTCGTTCACAACACTTAAACTGCGCGATGTCTACGCTGTGATTGCGTATTATTTAGATAACCGCGAGGCGGTGGATGCTTACCTGAGGCGGCGCGAAGCAGAGGCCGACAGGATACGAAAAGAGATCGAAGCCAACCAGCCTTCCAACGCTGAGTTCCGAGCACGCCTGGTAGCCCGCCACGCGGCGAAGGAGACCAGGTCCTGATGCGCTTTCTGACTGACGAGGATTTCGACAACGATGTCCTGCGCGGCGTACAGCGGCGGCTTCCCGGTATGGATGTGCAGCGCGTCCAGGACGTTGAATTGATGCATACTGAAGACTCGCTGATTCTTGCCTGGGCGGCAAGGGAAAACCGCGTCGTGCTCACGCATGATGTAAATACGATGAATGCCTCCGCATTTCGTCGGGTGCGCGAAGGACTACCGATGCCAGGGGTTGTCGCGGTGCGAAAAATTGCACCCCGTGCCGACTCGATCAACGACCTTGTCTATATCATTCAAGCGGCCACAGACGAAGATTTCTGTGACCAAGTGCGCTACATTCCACTTTGATTTTGCGGCTCAAGCACAGCACACAAACTATTTGCGCGATAGTTCCCGGAACGCAAATCGGTACAATCGGCGTAGTCGTCTTGTGCGGCGGCTTAGAAATGCCGCTTGGAAGGAACCTGCCTGTTGCGTTTACACTGTCCTATTCTTTGCTGCCTGGCCCTGCTTGTTTTTCTCGCTTCCCCCACATCGCAGGCCCAAGCTGCGCCTCCGGTCGTCACCGCGCCAACTTCGACGGCGACTGGGGTGGGCCTCGGGACCGTTACCGAATACACGCTGCCGAATGGGATGCAGGTGCTGGTCGCGCCGTCGGAGGCCGCCGATTTAGTCACAATGGATGTCTGGGTCGGGGCGGGGACGCGCCGGGAGACAGCGGCGACCAATGGGGTCGCGCATTTCATGGAGCACTTAATCTTCAAAGGCACACCAACGAAGAAGCCCGGCGAGATTGACGCGGCGATTGAAGACCTGGGCGGCTCGCTGAACGCCGCGACTTCCTACGACTGGGCGCACTACTACGGCACCGTCGCGTCCGCCGATACCCCCGCCGCGCTGGCGGTGCTGGCCGATGCCCTGCGGAACGCGCAGATGCGTCAAAGCGATATTGATGCCGAGAAGCCGGTGATCCTGAGCGAGATGGCCCGCGAGGCCGGCAGAGCCACGGGCCGGGTCAGCCGGGCCTATGACGCGCTGATGTTTCCAAAATATCCTTATGGACGCCCGCTGCTGGGCACCGCCGAATCGGTTTCGGCCATGCCGCGCACGACGATTTTGGACTTCTATCACACCTACTACGCGCCGGGCAATACCACCCTGGTGCTGGCCGGGCATCTGACCCCCGACGCGGGCTTCGCGCTGGCCCAGAAGACGTTCGGCACCTGGCCGGTCCGGGCGGTTCCCGAGGACAAAACGCTGCCGCTGGTCCCGCCAGTGGGGATCCAGGAGCAAAATCTGACGGCGGCGACGGCGCACGGCTTTTTGCAGATTGGCTTTCGGGCACCGTCGGTGCGCGACAAGCCCGATGCCTGGACGATGGACGTTCTGATGACCCTCTTGGGGCAGGGCGGCAACAACCGCTTGGAGCAGGACTTGACTCGGCGGCGAAAGCTGACGCGGGCGATCAGCACGAATTACCTTACGCAGCGCGACCCCGGCACGATGAGTGTCAGCGCCGAATTCGATCCCGGCGACTATGACACGGTCAAAACAGCGATTCTTGCCGAGATCAAAGCACTGCGCGACCAGCCGGTATCGGACGCCGAGATCGCTGCCGCCAAGCATACCCTGCTGTCATCCTATTTGTTCGACACCCAGACCAGCACCGGACGGGCCAACGCGCTCGGCTTTTACAGCAAAATTGACACCTACCAATACGATACCGATTATGTCGGCCATTTCGAGTCGGTCACCCCGGCGTCAGTGCAGGCGGTCGCACGCAAATACTTCGACCTGTCGGCCTACACTCTGGTCACGTTGCTGCCGACTCCTGACCCAGTGACGGCGTCGCGCCGCTAAGAAAGTCTCTGCTTGTGCCTAACCGCCTCTTTATTTCTGCCGCGCTCTTTGCGCTTCTGCTGCCGCACGCTGCCGCCGCCGACCCAGCCGCCCCGGTCAAGACCGTGCTTCCGAACGGCCTGCGGATTGTCTGCAAGCAGGAGAGTACGCCGCTGATCGCGATTGATGTCTTTATCCGGGCCGGTGCCCGGCAGGAAACGGCGGCGACCGCGGGGATCGGCAGCTTTGTTGCGGCGTCGGTGCTGACCTCGAATGCGGACAACACGCCGGAGACCATGACTACGGCGATCAACACCCTCGGCGGCAGCGTCGCGGCGGCCTGGCACCCGGACTGGACCCAGATTTCGGCGCTGACGGTCAAAGACAGGTACAAAAGCGCCCTGCTGTTGCTGTCCGAAAGCCTGCAAACCGCGGACTTCGACCCGGCGGCATTGGAGAGCACGCGCAAGCAGGTCTTGACCGGTCTGGACCGCCGCGATGCCGACCAGTTCGGCACGGCCTACGCCAACCTGCAAAAGTCGCTGTACGCGGGAACGTCCTACGCCCGCCCGGACGGCGGTGATCCGGACGTCATCAGCCGCCTGTCCCGCACAGATTTGATGCGCTATTACACCCGGTACTACGTCCCGAAAAATATGGTCGTTGTCGTGGTCGGCAATATCGCCCCGGACGAGGCCGCATTGGAGGTCGCCAGAGACCTGGGTGATTTCTCCCGCTCCGGCCCCGCCGCCCCGCTCGGGAACGACCCGCTGCCGCCGCTCGATATAGATTTGCCGCTTATTCGCACCTTCCAGCCGGACCTAACCCAGAACTGCGTCGTGGCCGGCTACCGGGCCGCGCCGATGGCCGGCCCCGATTACTTCCCGCTGCTGGTCGCAAACGCCCTGCTCGGGGGCATGAAGTCGGGACGGCTGTTCACCCAGCTTCGCGAGCGGCAGGGCCTGGCCTACGATCTGGGTTCGGTCTACGACCCGCACATCGGCGCGGCGGCATTGGCCGGCTACGTCTTCGGCGCTCCGACCCGCACCGACCCGGCAACGAAGAAAGAAGTCCCGACGGTCGGGTTAATCAAAAGCGGCATTCTTGCCGAGGTTAAAAGCCTGCAAACGACTCCCCCTACCCCCGCCGAGCTTGCCCGCGCCCAGCACTTTTTGATCGGCTCCTATGCGCTGCGCCACGAGCGCCTGGAAGACCGCGCCTCGCTTTTAGGAGCCGCCGAGCTGTCCGCCCCCGACGGCTACAAACTCGACACCGACTACAACGCCCGCGTCAGTGCCGTTTCCGCCGCCGATGTTCAGCGTGTCGCCCAAAAATACCTCAACCACCCGGTCATCTCGACCGTGGAACCGGCCACACAGAGCGGCACCAGAGAGTGACAGCAAGCGGTAGGATGAATGCCGGAGGTGATCCGGGCACTGAAGTACCCGTCTGGAAAGCCTTCGGCTGACCGTCCTGCGGACGGAAGAGCAGAAGCTGCCGATGAGACAAATTTTATCGTCCGCAGGACGTTTGGCGTCTGCGCCTTTCAGACGGGTACTTCAGTGCCCGACAATAAGTCAAAACAACCGTATTGGGGTAGAAACAGAAAAGCAGGCTCTCTGCGGCCTTACACCGATAGAATTCCAGGAACACAGACAATCATGGCCGTTGAACAAACACCGCCGCCCGCCTCAGACGAACAGAGCAGGCACGGTGCACGAACCTATACCTCCGAATCGCCTGCTGAAGACAAGAAGCCCGAAGACAAGAAGCCCGAAGCGAAGGGCCGCGTCTGGAAGATCGCACTCATTTTGCTGATTGTTTTCGGCATCTTATTTCTCATCGGCATTCTGCCGCGCCTGCATAAGCAGCCGCAGGTGAACGCCGACGCCAAAGCGCACAAGAATGCTGTGCCGGCGGTCAACGCCGTGCCTGTCAAGGCCGCACCGCCGTTCGACTCGCTGGCTTTGCCTGGGAGTATTCAAGCGGTCCAGCAGACGGCGGTGACCGCGCGGGCGTCGGGCTACCTGAAACAGACATTTGTGGACATCGGCGACCGGGTCCGCAAAGGGCAGCTTCTGGCGACAATCGCGACCCCGGACGTGGACCAGTCGGTGGCGCAGGCGCGGGCGCAGCTCGCGCAGGCCGAGGCGGCGGATGTGCAGGCGGCGGCGAATTTGAACCAGCAGCAAGCAAATTTGGTGCAGAACGAGGCCAACTTATCGCGGGCGCAAGCAACATATCAGCAGGCCAAGACCGACCTCGCGCGGGCGCAGGCGGCCTTAGCGCAGGCCCAGGAAGCGTCGGCCCAGCAGAGCGCCCAGCTCCTTCAGGCCCAGGCGAATCTCAACCTGGCGCGGGTGACCGCCCAGCGCTACCAGAACCTGCTGGCGGCAGGCGCGATTGACCAGCAGACCACCGACCAGTCGGTCGCGTCGTTCCAGACCAATCAGGCCAATGTGGCCTCGCTGGCAGCGGCGGTCCGGGCGGGCCTTGCGAACGTTTCGGCCTTCCGGGCCGCCGTGCTGTCCGCCCGCTCCAATGTCAAAGCGTTCGCCGACGGCATCGCGGCCAGCCGGGCGCAGGTCGGGGCGGCGGCGGCGAATGTCCGTTCATACCGGGCGGCGGTGACGGCGTCGGCGGCGAATACCCGCGCGGCGGCGGCGAACGTCGCCCGCAACGCGGCCTTGCAGGGCTTCCAGAACATCACCGCACCGTTCGACGGCATCGTGACGGCCCGCAACGTGGACTCGGGGGCGCTGATCTCGACAAGCGGCGGGCCGGTGGGCGGCGGCGCGAGTGTTGGCAGCGGCGCGGCGGGCACGACCACCCAGGGCAATGCCGCCGGGGGCGGCGGCGGCAACGCATCCGCGCCCGGAGCGACCTCTAGCAGCGCCAGCTCCAGCCTGTTCTCGGTTGCCCAGGTCAATGTCCTGCGCTTTTATATCTCCGTGCCGCAGTCTTATCTCGGGCTGGTTGCGGTCGGTCAGCCGGTGTCAGTCACGGTCTCCGAGACGCCGGGGCGGGTCTATCGAGGCACTGTCGCCCGGACGGCGGGCGCTTTGGACTCAGCGTCGCGGACATTGGTGGCCGAAGTGCGCCTTAGCAACAAAGACGGTGCCCTGCGGCCCGGTATGTTCGCGCAGGCATCCATCCGTGTCCCCCACCCTGCCGGCGCGGTTTTGATCCCCGGACCGGCGCTCGTGACCAATGCCCAGAACACGCAGGCGCTTGTGGTAGGCAGCAATCACAAAGTTCATTTCCAGTCCATTACGGTCGGACGCGATTTCGGCAAGGTGATCGAGGTAACGTCGGGCCTGAAAGCCGGGCAGCAAGTCGTGACCAGCCCGAGCGACAGCCTCGCCGAAGGCATGACCGTCAAGCTCAACCCGCCCCCACCGCCCGAGAAGCCGGGCGGCTAACCCGGTAGAACTGCCGGATTTGTTGTTGGGTCGAGAATTAAATGCGATTGCCCCTGCGGGCAGTCGCATTTTTTCGTGTCAGGTGGTACAATCTGACTTATTCTCATTCAGAGCGTCTCGCCTTCCCCAGAGCGTTACTCTCCCCCATGAGTCAAAGGAGACATTTTCGCATCATGAACACTTCCCTTCGCCCCCTGGCTGCCGTCTTCGGAGCCTGCGCCCTGCTGCTGCTCGCGGGCTGTCACAACGATGCCCCAAGCGGCACGTCATCCACCGGTACGACCGGAAGCGCCGCGCCGCCCGCCGGCGGCCAAACACAGCTCGCATTTGTAACCAACAATCCGTCGGATTACTGGAAGATCTGCAACCGGGGCGTGGATGCCGCCGCAAAGAAGCTCGGCAATGTTTCTGTTCAGTTTGTCCAGCCGGCGGACGGCACCGCCGCTACGCAGAAGCAGGATGTGGATGACCTTCTGGCGAAGGGTGTTAAGGGCATCGCCATCAGTCCGGTAGACCCGCCCAACGAGACCGACTACCTCAATGGGGTCGCCGCGAAGACCAATCTGATCACGTCGGACAGCGATGCCCCGGCCTCGAACCGTCTGTGCTACATCGGTACCGACAACCACGCCGCCGGGGTACAGGCGGGCGGACTGATCAAGCAGACACTCCCCCAGGGCGGCAAGATCATGATCTTTGTCGGCAAAAGCGATGCTCAGAACGCCAAAGACCGGATCGGCGGCATTCAGGATGCGCTCAAGGGCAGCAACATCACGATTGCCAGTATCCGCACCGATGACGCCGACCATGCGCGGGCCAAGCAGAATGCCGCCGACGCCATTGTCAGCAACCCCGATCTTGCCGGCATGGTCGGCATTTGGAGCTACAATGGCCCGGCGATCTACAGCGCGGTCAAAGGCGCGAATAAGCAGGGCAAAATCAAAATCATCGCGTTCGATGAGGAAGCCGACACAATGACGGGCATCAAGGACGGCACCATCGCCGGCACTGTCGTTCAGCAGCCCTACAAGTTCGGCTACGACTCGGTGATGCTCCTGGCCCAGCTTGCCAAAGGCGACAAGAGCGGCCTGCCCGCCAGCAAGATGAGCGTCGTGCCCACCCAGATTATCAACAAGGACAACATCGCACAGTACGAAGCCGACCAGGCCAAGCTCATGGGAGGATCGTAATGCCGGCGGAACGTGTGGAAGATCCAGCGCCGAAAACAGGTCCGGCGCTGGAGATGTCGGGGATCAGCAAGCGGTTCGCCGGGGTACAGGCGCTCAAAGATGTCAGCCTCGTCGCCTACCCCGGCGAGGTGCTGGCGCTGATCGGGGAAAACGGTGCGGGCAAATCCACGCTGATGAAGACCCTCGGCGGCGTCCATCAGCCCGACGAAGGGACAATCTTGGTGAACGGTGTCCCAACCGTGATTGCCAGTGTCAAAGATTCGGCGCGGGCAGGCATCGCGTTTATCCACCAAGAGCTGAATGTCCTGACCAATCTCGATGTCGCCGGGAACGTCTTCCTCGGGCGCGAGCCGACCACCGGCGGGCCGCTGCGGCTTTTGGACCAGGCGCGGATGCAGCGGGAAACGCAGCCATATCTTGATCGGTTGGGCTTGAACATTTCCAGCCGCACCCCGCTCGGGGCGCTGTCGCTGGCCCAGCAGCAAATGGTCGAGATCGCCAAAGCCCTGTCGCTCCAGGCGCGTATCCTGATCATGGACGAGCCGACATCAAGCCTGACCCTGACCGAGACGCAGAGCCTGATTCGCGTGGTCAAAGACCTGCGGGCGCAGGGCGTCTCCATTCTCTACATCTCGCACCGTTTGGGCGAAGTGGTCGAGATGGCCGACCGCGTGGTCGGCCTGCGCGACGGGCGCAATGCCGGGGGTCTGGCGAAATCTGAGATCACGCACGACCGCATGGTGAGCCTGATGGTCGGGCGCGATTTGGACAAGTTTCAGGCCCCGCTCGAAAGTGTTCCAAAGCCGATGCGCTTTTCGGTGCGCGGCCTGCGGACGCGCCGCTACCCAGAGCGCGAAGTATCGTTCGATATTGGGCGCGGCGAGATTTTAGGCATGGCCGGGCTGGTCGGCGCGGGCCGCTCCGAGGCCGCGCAGGCAATCTTCGGCGTGGACCCGTCCTCGGCGGGAACACTCACTTTGGACGGCAAGACGCTTTCGGTGCGCTCGCCGCAGGATGCGATCAAGCACGGCATCTACTTGGCCCCGGAAGACCGGCGGCGCTCGGGGGTCATCGTGGATATGTCCATTCAGGACAATATCACGATGCCGTCGCTGAGCCGCTATGCGCCGGGCGGACTGATCCAGGCGGGCCGCGAGACCGCCGCCGCGCAGAGAGCATCGGCGGCGCTACGGGTCAAAACGCCGTCGGTGAAATTTCCGGTCCGCAACCTCTCGGGCGGCAATCAGCAGAAAGTGGTCCTGGCAAAGTGGCTGTCTTTGGAGCCGAAGCTGATGATCTTCGACGAGCCGACGCGCGGCATTGATGTCGGCGCGAAGGCCGAGATCTACGACCTGATGCGCGGCCTCGCCAAAGAAGGTGTCTGCATCTTGATGATCTCAAGTGACATGGAGGAAGTGCTCGGCCTCAGCGACCGGATCGCGGTCATGCACGAGGGCCATGTCTCGGGTGTACTGGGCCGCGCCGACGCCTCGGAAGAGGCCGTGATGCAGCTTGCGGTCGGACAGACAGCATCGCATCAATAAAGTGAGAAGACAACAAAGGAAAGAAGACATGATTGAACAGCCGGCCGTGCCGCAGATTGGGCATAATGCGCCCCCGCAGCGCGCAGCCTTCAAATTAGAGAATGGACGCAAGGAACTCGGCATTTTTCTGCTGCTGCTGGCCCTCTGCGCCTTTGTCAGCGTGATGTCGCACGGCACGTTTCTCCACGTTGATAACCTTCAGAACACGTCCCGGCTAATCGGCCTGTACGGCATCTTCAGCATCGGCGCGGGCATCGTGATCATCACCGGCGGTATTGACCTGTCGGTCGGCTCGCTGTTTGCGCTGTTTGGGGTTCTGCTTTCTTTGATGCTAACTGACCCGAAGCACCCGTGGCCCTGGCCGCTGGCGGTGCTGGCGACACTCGGAGGCGGGGCGCTGATCGGGGCGTTCCACGGCTTTTTGATTACCCGCGTGCGCTTGCAGCCGTTTATCGTGACACTGTGCGGCTTGCTGTTCTACCGGGGCATCGCACGGTTCATCGCCGGCGACGGCACCGAGGGCTTCGGCAGCGCCAAAGGCTTTGAGACTTTGCAGGTTCTGGCGACCGGCAGCGTACTCGGCGTCCCGGTGCCGTTCGTGCTGCTTTTGGTTGTGGCGCTGATTATGGGCGTCGTGCTGCACAAGTCTATTTATGGGCGCTACTTATACGCAGTTGGGCGCAACGAAGAAGCCGCCCGGTACTCGGGCGTCAACACGCGGCGGATTATCGCCGGCGCGTATGTCATCTCCGGGGCACTGGCGGGTCTTGCGGCCATTCTCATCGCGTTCTACACCAACTCGGTCTCGCCGTCGTCGCACGGGCAGTCGTATGAGCTGTACGGCATCGCGGCGGCGGTTCTGGGCGGGTGCAGCCTGCGCGGCGGCGAAGGCTCGATTGTCGGGATTTTGATCGGCGCGGCGCTTTTGCAGGTGCTGCAAAACCTGGTCAACCTGCTGAATATCCCCAGCTCGCTGAACTTCGCGGTGGTCGGCGCGGTGATTTTGCTTGGAGTGATTGCCGACCAATTGCTGAAGAAAAAAGGCCGCGCCTAAGCGCGGCCTCCTCGATCACCTACTTCGCTGCGTAGACGGCGATTTCAGACAGACCGGCATTTTCGGTGCTGGGTTTCACGGCGCTGACAGTCCATGTCAGCGCCGTGATTTTTTTTGCCGGGAAGCGCAGCACGAGCGGCGTCTTGCTATCGTCGGGCGGGGCACCGAATGACACGGTTGACCCATCGCTGAAAGTGAGTGTTCCCGCCGTCACCTGATCGTTGGTGTTGGGCCGGTCGTAGAGCGCGAGGTGGTCAATCGTCTGCGGCGTGTCCCAGGTCAGTGTCAGCGACGCCCCAACTTTGCTTCCTGCCGACCATTCGTTGGCTTTGTCGTCCGGGTAACCCCCGGCGATACCGTCCACGGCTCCTTCCGCGCTGTAGCCGCCTTCCGTGCCGCTGACCGTGACGTGGGCGGTTCGGGCGACATTGTCCGGGGTCAGAATGGCGTCGGTCTGCGCCGCGAGCGGCAGAAGATATTGGTGTCCGCCGAAAGTAACGGGCGTGTGCCCCGGCAGAGAGACCAGCCGCCCGCGCCAGTCCAGGGTCGGCGTCACCACGGGCAGTGGAGCGCTGCCGGGCCGGTACAGCAGGTTTTGGAGATGCCCATGGTACAGCGTCGGGCTTTCATTGTGTGCGACCAGGCCGACGCCTGCAATCGCCAGCAGGGCTTCCTGCTGCGCGGGGGAGAGGGCCGGGTCTGCCAGCGCAGCCTGGACGCTCGGCGTATATTTGCCCGTAACGGCTTTGATGCGCCGCTGAAGGGCCAGCGCCTGCAATTTGCCGAGGTTTGCGGGTTTTTCGTTGAGCGTGATGACAGTCACCCGGTTGATAGGACACGTGGGAACTGTGATGCGGTTGGTACACTTCGCCGCATCGTAGGCCAGGACGCCCGGCTTGCCGTAACGGGCCGTAGCCGTGCCCTGCCCGGTGCCGGGAAGCTCGACCGCGATGGTTCGAGACAGCGGCTGCCCAGTGTAGCGCCCAGCGGTCGCACCGATTGTGACCGTGATTTGGTTTCCCCGGCGCGTATAGGTCAAGGGTGTTGTCGCCGACTGCCCGCGCTCATAGCCGGTCGTCACGCCGTCGTCCTCGTAAAGCGTCGAGCGGCCCGTCATGCCATCCGGGCCAGGGTAGCACCGGAGCCGCAGGGTCGTGAGCGGCGCGGTCGTCATGCGCGGCGTGTAGGGCTGCATGGGGATGGGTACCCCGCCTTTGGCGTACAGCGGAAACTCATTGATGTCGGCGGCAACCAGGGCATTCGTGCTGCCCGCGTACTTCTCCCCGGTGAAATAATTGTACCAGACCCCCGGCGGGAACCAGACCGTCTGCATTCCCACCCGGCCCGGCCCGGCGCCCGCCGCGACAATCGGCGCGGCCAGCAGATTATCCCCAATCAGGTATTCTTGAGCGTTATGGTAAGCTTGCTCGGCCTTCGGATAATCCAGGTACAGCGGACGGTCCAGCGGCACCGTCTCGCGGCAGGACTGGGCAGCACAAGTGTAAAGATACGGAAACAGTGCGGAGCGCAGGTGAAACGATGCCCGCATCGAGTTTGTCGCCCACGCCGGATACAGCCAGGGGCGGCGGTCCATGGTCGCATCGCGGGTCGAGTGCGAGCGCAGGACCGGGCTGGTCGCGCCAAACTGTACCCAGCGGGCGTAGGACTCCTCGTTGCGGCCCCGGTTGTGGCCGCCAATGTCGTGCGACCAAAAAAAGCAGCCGACATTGCCCGCAGTGGACGTAAACGGCACCTCGAACGCCAGCATCGCGAAGCTTGTGCTGGCATCGCCGCTAAAGTGGATCGGATGCCGGTGGTCGCCCCACCCCGCCCAGCGCGAGAACGACAGCCCGCGCTCCCCGCTTTGGGCCGTGCGGTCATACAGCAGCGTGTTCAGCCAGGCCAGGTTGGTCAGACTCGGGATCGAGCGTGTGTTTTGACCTTGCTGCCAGTCGAGCCACCAGAAGTCAACGCCGTCCTTTTCGAGCGGTGCGAAGACATCCGAAAACAGCGCGTGCATATACTTGGGATCGGCTGCGTCGAACGGCACCGTCTGCTTGGAACTGGGGTCCGCGCCCATATCACGCATAAACGCCGCATATTGGTCTTCCTGCGGGCCGACTCCGTCGGCGGGGTGCAGATTGAGTGTGACATGAATGTCTTGCCCTTGCAGCCAGGGCAGCAGCGCTTCGGCCTCCGGCAGCAGGGCGCGGTTCCAGGACCAGCCGGTCCAGCCGTCTCGGTGCCAGTCCATATCCAGCACCATGATGTCCAGGGGGAAATCGTGAGCGGTGTACTGCTGCACAAGCGCGTGGTAATCGGCCTGCGTGTAGGGCCAGAAGCGGGAGTACCAGACGCCGAGGGCGTACTTGCGGGGCAGCGGTACCGGACCGCCGACCACCGCCAGCGATTTCAGCGCAGCCCGGTAATCGTCGCCGTAGCCGAACAGGTACCAATCGGTGCCGGAGTTGTCAGGCCGCGCCGCTACCCAGTTTTGTGTCAGCAGCGGCGTCTGCGAGTCGTCTAGGAGAAACCAGCCGTCACGGGAGAGCAGACCCTGCCCCAAATCTACCGGCCCGTCTGCACCGTCGAGTGTCCGGGCCGTGCCGCCGAGGTTGCCGGGGTTCGGTGCGCCGGGGGTCCAAATGACAGTCTGCGCCCCGCGCTTGATGTCGGCGCGTAGGTTGCTCAGCGAGAAAGGCTTGCCGTCGGGCGTATACGTCAGCTTAATCGCGCCGGTGTCAATCGTAAACCCCGTGCCGGACGGAAGCTGAGAGACCTGGGATAGAGGGGTGCGCTTGGCGGCAAACAGCGACGGCGCATCAACAAACTGCCCGCCCGGCGCGTATTCCAGGCGGATGCAGTTCTCGGTGATGACCGTAAAGCGGGCTGGGCCGACGACAAGCGGGCGGCGCAGTCCGGGCGGGACTGCCGCGCCGGCGGGGAGGCACAGGGCGCATAGCAGCAGCGCGGCAAGCAAAAGGGGACAGGGGCGCATAAGTCTGAGTTCCACCGGTCAACCTCGCCGTTCCGCCGTGAAAGCCGGCTAGTCTTTGTCGTTTATGTCAGCCGCCAGCGCAGGATGCCGCCGGAGAAGGTGTCTTGAAGCTGGGCTTCAATCCGAAAGGCCGACGCGGTCACAGGCGTGAACTTGACGGCGTTGTACTTGTCTGGGGCGACCCCATAGGCCGAGGCTCCCGTGACCGGCACCCAGTTTCCCGCGCTGTCTTTGTAGGTTAAGCGCCATGACTTCGGGACCCGGCACTCACCGCCGCCGGTATCGTCATACCAGTAGACCGAGGCCGACGAGACTGTCTTGGGATGCGCCAGGTCATACTCGGCCCACTCCGCCGTGCCTTTATGGTCCCACCAGGTAAAGCGCGGCGTGCCGGCGTCGAATGACTTGGCCGGGTCGGACGTGAGGCTCATCGCGCCGATGTCGTCGTGCTCGTTGGACGCCGAGGCGGCGATGGCGGGCTTGACCGGAGCGACCCAGTCGTGAGCGCCGGCACCATCGCCGATGACCGGGAACGAGGTCAAGCGCAGGCGAGCCGCACCCATCGGGATCAGGATCACCGTCTCGGTCGCTTCCGCCGACCGGACGGGGCTGGCCTGAAGCGGTGTGATGACATTTTTGGCATCGGTCTGCCAGTTCGGAATCTTTTTCGCCCGCGCCCGCAGCTCGATGGGGGCGGTTTCATGGGTGAACGGATTGGCGGCGACCGGGCCGCCTTTCTGCACGACGTCGAACGAGTGAGCGGGATGAGCAGCGTCCAGCACCAGTCCATAGTTCCAGGCGGATTGCGGATAGACCGCGTACTGCGGCCACTGCGCGGTCCCGGCGTAGCGGTTCCACTTCTCGCCGATGAGCAGCGAGTAGGTCAGCGGCCCGCGATCCACGGAGACGGCGTTCTGATTGGTGGTCCACTGCCGCACTTTCACCGTCATCGGCAGGTGCAGTGAGACCCGGTCGCCGTTTTTCCAGGTGCGGCGGACAACAAGGTAGGAGTTTGGGGAAGATTGTGCGGCTACAGGCTTGCCGTTAACACGCACGGTGGCGGCCTCGCACCAGTGCGGGATCCGCAGGTAGAGTGGGAACGCGACGGCTTTCGCCGACGCCAGCGTGAAGCTCACGGTGTCGCCGAACGGGTACTCGGTCGCCTGCGTGATCGTGACCGGGGTGCCGTCGCCGACTTTGGCCGTAACCTCCGCAGCGGCATACAAATTAGCCGCGAGGCCGTTATCGGCAATGGCATGCCACATATTCTCGGCGTAATACGGCCAGGCCATGCCGTAGTTGTGCGGGCAGCAGCGGTAGTTGTGGACACCGGGCATGAATGCCTGCATTGGGAAATCGTTCTGGAAGTCAGCGCCTTTGGGCGTGTTGTCAATCTGGACACAGTTCATGGACGTGATATAGTGCATGGACTTTTGCTGAGGGTCATAGGACGCCGGCAGCATATTGAACGCCAGCTCCTCGCAACGGTCCATCCATTTCGGGTCGCCGCCCTGCCGGGTCAGGATTTGGAACGACAGCATATATTCGGCGATGCCGCAGGTCTCGAAGCCCTGACGCGGGTCGCGGTAGCCGTGGCGGGCGTTCTCGTCGCCCGCAAAGCCGCCCCCGGCCATCTGCCCGAACTCGGCCATGACACCGTTGTACTGCCGCTCGGTGGCTGCCAGGAATTTCGGGTCGCGTCCAATGACGCCGTACTGCGCCGGCTCCCGGAACCCCTGCGCGAAGTTGACGTTGTGCAGGTTCGGCGCACTGCCGGTCCAGTCGTAGGAATTGGCGTGGATTTTGTGCGCCAGGTCAATCAAAAACGCGTCCCCGGTGCGGTTGTACAGCCAGTAGATGCTGTCGAGGTTGTCGCCCCAGCGGACACCCGCCCAGCTTTTGCTGAACATCTCCGGCTTCTGCGTGTTTTGGAGCTGGAAAAAGCGCGTCAGAAACGGCAGCACCTTCGGGTCGCCGGAAACTTCGTAGTAGGAGCGAATTGCATACAGCGCGGGCATATGGGGCCAGAAGTCCGGGTCGCCGTCCAGTGATGTCCGGGCATTCGCCGGGCCAAACCAGCCGTCGGGCTGCTGCGAGGCAATCATGCCCTTGATCCATTTTTCCGCGAGTGCAATGGTCGGAGCATCGCCGGTGACATAGCCGAGGTCGGCGAGGCCGCGCAGCCAGTAGGTGACTTCTTCCCAGCCGCTGCTGACATTCGGGGTCACCCAGCCGTTGCCCTCGTACTTCAGGTAGTCGGAGACCTCCGGGTAGCGCCCGCAAAGGCCGTTGACTTGCAGGGCAAGCTGCTCTTTGAGCCAGCCGTGCGGCTTGATGCTGCCGGGCGGCAGCTTCAGGAACGCGGCGGGGGCCAGCGGGGCGCGGTTCGGCGTGTACCAGCCGCCCGGCGCGGCGGCGCGTGCGGCATGGGTGGTCTCGGCTCCGTTACTGCCCGCATCGGCGTAGCGAACTGCGGTGGCGCTTAGGGCGGCGGCCCCAGCGGCGGCCAGCCCGGTTTTTAGAAAGTCTCGTCGTTTCATAAAGCAGGTACCTCTCGTGCTCTCATCTGTCTTCTTAACGGACTGTAAGCCCGGAATGTTCCACAGGGAGTTATTGCGGCTCTGATTTGAGCCGCCAGTGCTTTATCATAGCATATTTCGCCTGCGTCGGCAACATGGCCTGGCGAGAGCACGATTTTGGGTATCCTAAGCCGAAAGGCTACAGCAAACACCATGACCGAAGAACAAGTCGCGCACTTTGCAGAGTTCATCAAAGACCATGACAAGCGGTTCGAGGCGAAAGCACGGCCCGACGGCGATGACAGCGCTGTGCTGCTGACTTTGGCTTCCGACGGCACGGCACTGGACCCGATTTCCGAGGTCGCCGTGTACCAAAAAACGCAGATTGATGAAAATGACCCCGGCCCGACCGTGCGGGCTGCGTGGGACAAGTGGCGGGACCAGACTGGACTGGGAGAAACCAATGGCGGGTAGCAGGGCATCGGGCCATCTCAGCGGCGGCAAGTACACCGCCAGCCACACGACAGTGATTGACGCCGCCCTGCTGCCAACGCAGGCCGCGGCGCGGCTTCCCTGCGTCACAAAAATCTCGCTCGGGCTGATCAAGACACTCCGCAACGGCCCGCCGGCAATTAAGTTCACCGAAGACTGCGCGGGCTGCCTGCTGGTCAAAGTGCGCGGAGTCAGCTCAATTCAAGAAATCCGGGTCTACACGACCGACCCCGAAGAAACTGAAGCGGTCATACGGGCCGCGTTCAAGCAGTAGACCCATCAACGGAAACAAAAATTGGAAACAAAAAATGGAAACACGAAAAATCGGATCGCTCGACGCATCGGTTGTCGGCCTCGGGTGCAACAACTTCGGCTGGAAGATTGACGAGGCGGCGTCCCGCCAAGTGGTAGACGCCGCCCTTGAAGCCGGTGTCAATTTCTTCGACACGGCGGACCGCTACGGCGAAACTCGGAGCGAAGAGTTCCTCGGGCGCATTCTGAAGGGCCGCCGGGACCGGGTGGTGCTGGCAACGAAGTTCGGCAGCCGTCTGGACGGGGTTTTAGACGGCGGCGCGAAGCCTGCCTACATTCGGAAAGCTGTCGAAGACAGCCTGCGGCGGCTTCAGACCGACTGCATTGACCTTTATCAGATTCACACGCCCGATAGGGATACGCCGGTTGCCGAGACGCTGGGGGCGCTGAACGGGCTGGTGTCGGCGGGCAAAGTGCGTGAGATCGGCTGCTCCAACTTCACGGCGGATATGCTGCGGGACGCCGAAGCGGCAGCAGGGGACGGGGCGCGGTTTCGGAGTGTCCAAAACGAATACAGCCTGCTCCAGCGCGGCGCGGAAGACGACGTGCTGCCGGAGTGCGAGCATCTGGGCATCGGCTTCCTGCCCTACTTCCCGCTGGCGAGCGGCCTGCTGACCGGCAAGTACCGCCAGGGCCATCCCCTGCCGCAAGGAACACGCATTGACACTGCCGGCGGGTTCTCGGGGCTGCTCACGGACGACAACCTGAGCGCAGTCGAGTCGCTGATTGGGTTCGCCGAGGCGCGGGGCCACACGATTTTGGACCTGGCGTTTTCCTGGCTGATTCGTCAGCCCGCCGTGTCGTCGGTGATCGCCGGAGCGACCTCGGCGGCGCAGATCCGGGCGAACGCTGCGGCGGCGGACTGGCATCTGAGCGCAGAAGAGCTGGCCGAGATTGACGTGCTTCTGACGCGCCCAGCCTAACAAATTTGCGGCGGCTCGGGCAAAGCCTTGACAAAGCCCCCGCGAAGTTTGTATAATAGTGTTCAGATGCCGGGGTGGCGAAATGGTATACGCGCAACGTTGAGGTCGTTGTGGGGGCAACCCTGTAAGAGTTCGAGTCTCTTTCTCGGCATTTTCAAATTTTCCTCAAACCCAAATCCCAATACTTTTCCTACAGGTGCGTGCATGAACCCGAAGCAGAGTGCCGCTGAACGCGCCGTTTCCTACATTCAAGACGGCATGACCGTCGGCCTCGGCACCGGCAGCACATCCGCCTACGCTATCCATGCCCTGGGCCGCCGCTTCCAAGCCGAGGCGCTGTCCCTGCGGTGCATTGCCACGTCCCGCGCGTCCGAGCTGCTTGGGCAATCCTACGGCCTGCCGTTCGCAGATTTTGATGCTGTTTCCTCTTTCGACATTACCATTGATGGGGCCGATGAAGTGGACCCGGACTTCCGTTTGATTAAGGGAGCCGGTGGGGCATTGGTGCGGGAAAAGATCGTGGCGGTGGCGACACGCATCGAGATCATTGTGGTGGACGAGCACAAGGTCAAAGCTGCGCTCGGCGCACGTCCCCTGCCGGTCGCGATTGTGCCCTATGCCTGGCAATGGACACAAGCAAGGATTGAGGACCGCTTCGGCATCCCCGCCCCCCGCCGCTCGGCGTCGCCCGGCACAGCGTTTCTCAGCGACGATGGCTTGTATACTTTAGACTTGGAATTCGGCGCTCCCCTGCCCGCCCCGGACGATTTGGAGCGGCACTTGAAAACGATTGTCGGCGTGGTGGAAGTCGGCCTCTTTGTCGGCCTCTGTCAGCGTTTGATTGTTGGCTTCGACGATGGGCGTATTGAAGAAAAAACGCCGGGTTAGCCTCCAAGCTGACCCGGCGTCTTTGCGCTTTAAGCGTTACCCTCTGTCTGACTGAAGTGCAAGCTGGATTTCCGACTCAGCTTGCCGGCAGAGGTTGGCGGCTTTGGTTCGGTGGCCGCCGAAGTCACGGTTAGCGCGGCGCAAGTCGGCCTCAGTGCGTTCCAGAGTCCGCAAAGCGCGGCGCAGCTCAGGATGGCGCTCACCACCCCGGTGCGGCCCAGTGCGCTGAACCCCGGCGGCGGGCGGAAGCGGAAGCGGCAAAGTCTGGGCGGCAGCGGGCAGGACGGCGCAGAGCGTGAGGGCGGCCACGGCGGGCAGCAGAATTTTCGGCGTATACATATCGGTTTCCCCTTTAGGAGCGTTATTTGGATTGAGCCGCAGGCAGGTCAGCGCTAACATGCCTGTGGTGGCTTCAAAGACGCGGGGAGTCGGCGAATGTTCACGGTCTACTTCAAGATCGCCAGCTCAAGCCTACCGACGAGAATCTGAAGCTGAATAATCTGTTCCTGCTGGCATCGAAGGGCTTCCTCCAATGGCGCACGGGCAAGCAGGGCGATTTCAGCGATGGCGGCGTTCAGCGCCGCGCTCTGGACTGGCTGCTGAAACGCTTTCGGGACCAGTGGATTGGGGTTCCAATCGGCAAGGCCCTGCTGGAGTTTTCGGCTGATTGTTTCGGTCTCGGCGGTGTATTGCATTGCTTTTGTCCTCCCGGAGCGGCGAGACGGTCTCTCGCTTGTGTATCCTAAGATATACTGTATAAACGCCGGTTTTTGTTGCCGTTCTGGTACACTCTGCTATGTCCCTTTATGCAGAGCTTCACCGGCACCTCGGCGGCGCGGTCGTCCCGCGCGTCTTTTGGCGCTACCTTGTTCGCAGCGGCCATCCCCTCGCCGCCGAATTTCCCGAGTACGAGAGCTTTGAAGCTTACGTGACCCAGCCCCGCGCATCGCTGGCTGAATACCTAGAGCTTCATGCACTGATTGAGCCGTTTCAAACGCTGGACACCCTGCCCTACTTTGTTTCCAAGCTCGTGCGCGGCGCGTATGTCTTCGAGGGTATCTGCTACTTGGAGCTGCGCCACACGCCATTTTATCGCACCGATCCGGCCCTAAGCTTGCCGGACCGTATTCGGCAGATGAAGGACGTGGTGCTGACAATCGGCGACTCGGGCCATGACCCGCGCTACCCGCTTTTGATGCGCCAGATTTTGTGTATGCACTCCCGCCTGCCGCTGGAAGTCAACCGGGCGATTCTGGACCTGGCCCTCAGCCTGCCCCAGTACGTCTGCGGCGTAGATTTGGCCGGGCCGGATATCTACTACGCCGAGCGCATGGACGAATGGGTTGGCCTGTTTCGCCGGGCGCGGGAAGCGGGAATGAAGACGACGGGCCATTTGTACGAGACAGACGACGGCTGCCATCCGGCCCTGCTGCCGTATCTGTCACGCATTGGGCACGGCATCCAGATCGCGCTGCGGTTCCCTGATCTGCTGCCGGAAGTCGCGGCGCGGGGACAATGCCTGGAAGTCTGCCCGACGACTTACCTCAAGACCGGTACGCTGTCGGATTTAACCGCTCTTCGGACCGTCTTCGAGCGCTGCGAGGCAGCAGGGGTAGACATCGTCATCTGCACCGACAACGCCGGCCTGCACAATGTCCGCCTGCCCTGGGAGTTTGAGAATCTGCTTACTCAGGACGTGATTGACTTCACCCAGCTCGCGGCCTGTCAAGATGCCGCGTTCCGCCATGCATTCGCCTGGCCCCATCCGCACCCGCCACGGGCGCTTTTGGACAAACTTATTTTAGGGAACGAGATTTTAGGAGAATAGAATCTATGAACAAGCTTCTTTTGACTGCCGCCGCGCTGCTTTGTCTCAGCGGCCCAACACTGGCGCAGACGCCAGACCGGGGCGCGGTGCCGGAGCCGCATGACAGCAACACGCTGCACAAGCTGGGCAAGTCCATTCAGTACCCGTTCCGAAAAGGCGGCGAGAACATCAGCAAGTCCACCCGCAAAGGCGCGAAGGACGTGCAGTACGGCACCCGCAAGAACAGCCAGAACCTGAGCGTCTCCACGCACAAAGTCACCGGCCAGAACTCGGTGACCCGCCGCAAAAACGGCCCCCGGCGTCACGACACTGTCGTCACGCCCAAAGGCCATCTCTACCGCACCAGAAATTAGCGAGCTATGCGGCGGCCATCTCGAACAGCGGCGTTTCAGCCCGAGCCTGCGCCCGGACCGTGTCCCGCTCGGCGGCGGACAGGGGCGTGAACGCATCGGCGATGTCCATCGCCATACGGAACAGCGGCATATCGCCGGGTGGGATCGCCGCCGTGATCGGCAGTGACAGAGTGTAGCGCAGGGCTAATGCCGCTTCCGTGCGGTCTGCCAGCGGCTCGTACCAGGCTTTCGGGTACTCGCTTCGGCGCGGGTCGCCGTCTTTCCAGGGTCCCCGCGCCATGCCTTTCAATGCCAGCCGGGCGACGCCATGCTTTTGGGCGGCCTCCATCACCTGCGGCCCGAAGTTGCCGTACTCATAGGTGACATAGTTAAACGGAAATAGGATGCTGTCGAACGGGTGCTTGTCCATCGCCGACAGGGCGGCTTCGACACTGTGGGCGCTGAAGCCCAGATTGCGAACTTGCCCGTCGGCTTTGGCCTGGATCAATGTCTCCATCGCGCCGCCTGGGCCGAACGCTTCCTCGACATCTTCCGCCGTGGTTATCGCATGAAGCTGGTACAGATCGAAATGGTCGGTCTGCATGACCGAAAGCGAGTTTTCCAGCTCCTCCCGCGCTCCCCTGGCATCCCGCCGCCCGGTCTTGCAGGCAAGAAACACGCCGTCCCGGTACGGCTTTAGCGCCGGCCCAAGCCGCTCCTGCGCGTTGCCGTAGGAGGGCGCGACATCAAAATAGTTGATGCCCCGACCAATCGCCTCCCCGACCGACTGCGCGGCCTCTTCAGGCGTGACATCCATCACGAGGATACCGCCGAAGCCGAGAACACTGAGGTTCCAGCCGGTATCGCCATAAGCACGTTTTTCCATTGTCTTGTTCTTTCTAAATTACACTGTATACGCCAGCATAACCATATCGCGCAGTGTCACTCCGTCCACGATGAGTGGCGGCTGAACGTAATCGAAGTGGTCGCGCCGGATATGGCTCATCCGAAAGCCGCATTTCTGGTAGAATGCGAGGTTATCTACCGGGTAGCTGCCCGTACCAACCAGCAAAACCTTAGCGGAGCGCCGCCGGGCTTCGTCCAGCAGCGCCGCAACAACTCGCTTGCCGACCCCCTGCCTCCGCCGTGCCGAAATGACAGCCAGCAGCACGATCTCACTCTTGCCACTGTCTCCGGCACCTTCCCACTGCACGACAGCAGCTCCAACAAGCTCTCCGCTCTCGTAGGCCGCGTAAGAGTGCAGCGCATTGTCGCCAAGAGCCGCCCGTATCCGCATATCGTCCTCGTCGGCATCGTGCAGGATTGAAGCAAGCGCTTCAGTCTCGGCGGGCGAGGCGGAGCGCAGGACAAAGTCAGTCATACATTGACCCATTGGCTAGAACAGCTTGCGAAACAGGGCCAGGGGCGTGACACGGATCGCTTCGGGCGGGAAAAGCATATCGGTCAATGCCTGCGCGGCCTGCTGACCGGCCCCAATGAGCTGGATGCTGGGGAGCGTGAACGCCTCCGAGGGGGTTTCTTTGATGCCGATCAGGTAAACGTCGGCGAGGCCCGCCGCGCCATGCTTGAAGTAGTAGGAGGCAATCGGCTCCTCCATGCCGTCTTCTTTGATCGTTCCCGCCACCTGAATGCCGTCGCTGCCCTGCATGACGAATGCTGAGGGGATGGAAAGCTGCGGCAGGAACTCACGGATAAAACGCATCCCTTGGAGGCTTGCGCTGTCCTGCTTGGCTTTGGGCTTGCGCTCTTCTTCAGTGATCATGAGATCAAAAGACAGCACGGCAAGCTCGGCCATCGAGCGGTCAATAAAAACAAGTGTGCCGTGAGTCAAGACCAGCGCCCCGTGCGCGGCGTCAATAACGCTCGGTTCGATGTGATTGTTTTCCTGCAAAAATGCCAGCACGTCGGTGGTCACGACATCATGCGGATCAATCGTGCGCTTCGCCGTGCGCGAGGTCTCGCGGGTCGCCTTGAGATCACCTGACGCGACGTGGATACTCAGCTTCGCGCCTTTGTCTTCGCTGGTGCGCTCCGAGTCGGTCTGTTCCAGCGACGACAAGCGGCCGCTGAAGATCTGCGCGTAGTAGGACGCCATCCGCCCGGCGTCCCGGTACAGAAAGTCATACAGCGCCAGCGGCTCCGGCAGGAGGTCGGAAGTTTTACGAGCTGCCGCTTTAGACAATGCGCCCGCTCGTGCGCCGAGCGCCCCGGTCCAGGGTTTCCGCAGTTTCGCGGCGCTTCTGGTTGAACTCAGCCAAGTTATCCGCGAGGCGCTGATTATGGTCGGAGAACAAGCGAAATGCCCCACGAACAATGCTGCGGGCTTCTTCCTGCACGTCCTCCGGCACGTCCACACCGGGCATTTCGCCCGTGGGCTTGATCTTGCCTAATAGTTCGTCGGCTGGTTTGCTGTTGTTCACGACGGCTCTCCTCACTCCTCTTTCATTATAACACAAACGGCGCGATTTCATAACAGCACGATTTTGGGTCTCAGTCCCCCGTACTCAGCAGTGGGACGGGGGACTCTTACCCCGCTAGATTTTCGGGACGACGAGACCGTAATTGCCGTCGTTGCGCCGGTAAACCACTTGGGTGAGATGCGTGTCCATATCCAAATAGACGTACCAGTCGTGGTCGGTCAGTTCGAGCATCTGGACGGCGTCGTCAATGCCCATCGGCTTCATGGTGACGGCTTTGGTGCGGACAATGCGCGGGCTGTCGTCCACATCCTCCTCGGTGGTCGCGGGCAGGATGCCATCCATCCCGGAGCCGTTGTTGGTGAGCGCATTCCGCAGGCTCTGCTGATGGTTCCGCAGGTGCGTATGCTTGGCCTTGAATTTGCGAAGGCGCTGTTCGAGTTTGTCCACGACGCGGTCGAGCGAGACATACATATCGTTGGTACGCTCTTCGCCGCGCAGGGTGAGACCGTCACCTTGCAGCGTGACTTCGACCCGGTGCAGGCCGCCTTCGACACTTTCCACAACGATGACTTCGCGGATGTTCTGGAAAAACGTTTCCAGCTTTTGCAGCCGGTGCTGCGCGTGTTCCCGCAGGCCGTCAGTGACCTGTAAATGCTTGCCTTTGACAGTTACGGCAATGGACATGGTTTTCTATCCCCTTTCGATTCGGCGCTCTTTGTGTCCCCGTGAGTTCGGGGCAGCGCTCTGCTTGATACATGGCTTCGTGCAGCAACACTTTCTTCTTTGTTTCCGGCCAATGAGAGGCAGCAAAAGTACGTTCTCAATGTCCACAGATGACATGCTGTATAGCGCCAGCAAATCTGATAGCGGAAGCCAGCTTCGCGGATTGTTGGGATGCCGGGTTATGCAAATCTGTCAAACGCGCCTGGATGAGTTCGTCTATAACGTCGTCCAGACCTAGAGTGGCTTTACGCAAATGTAGCCGCTGACGGTTGAGTTTTAGAAGAATGACAACATCTTCCTGACAAAGAGCATGAGACAGCAAAGGCCGCATTTGATTGACGACGGCCCATCTTGATATAATAATTTGGCGTTCATCGGCCAATTTAGGGTAACTTTGCTCTGCCGCATCTCCTCCCTTTGACGTGACTGTATTCTGCTGATTAATCCATTGAAAATAACGCTGGACACGGTCAAACTCATCTATTGGCAATACTTCGTTGACCTGGGGAGGGATGGTCATCGCGTTCTCTAAATCCAACTGAAAATCTTTGCGAGAAATAAACAAAATGCAGTGCGAACAAGAATGCTGGGGCGGCAGGATGACCTGATTGTAGGGCAGCTCAATCTTGTCACCGCACTTGTAATCACCACCTAAGGTATTGATGACGGTTGCCGTGAATGTGTCGTTGGCAAAGTCTCGCACACCTGAATGCCGCACAAGTGACACTTCGACTGTATCAGTGCTGATGTAGCAGAGACTATCTAGGTTGGGCACACCAAAGTGCCTTACTGCACGACAAGGGCCAACCCCACTTGCAATAATGACAAGAAGCAAAGGAAAAAGTTTACAGAAGTGCAGCATGAACGACTCCAATCACACGCCATTCGTTTGGGTAATCAATGCGACGGCGTGGGCGGCGATGCCTTCGCCGCGTCCCAGCGATCCTAAGCCTTCGTTGGTAGTTGCTTTTATACCCACTTGCGATGGCTGCACACCCAAAGCGGCGGCGATGACAGAGCGCATTTGGTCAATGTACGGGGCGATTTTGGGGGCTTCCGAAATCAAAGTCATGTCAACATTGCCGACGGCGCAGTTCTCCGTGCGCAGGCGGCGGACGACTTCGGCAAGCAGTGCGAGGCTGGATGCGCCTTTGTAGGCGGGGTCGGTGTTTGGAAACAGATGCCCGATGTCGGGCAAGCCCGCCGCGCCGAGCAAAGCGTCGCACAGGGCATGGAGCAGAACGTCGGCGTCGGAGTGACCGTCCAAGCCGCGCGGACTGGGGATCTCAACTCCGCCGAGCATGAGTTTCCGGCCTTCGACGAGCGGGTGAATATCGTAGCCGAAGCCGATGCGTGTGGTCATAGGGGCACCCTGACGAGATTGAAAAATCGCCTCGGCAAGTGGCAGGTCTTCGGGGCGGGTCACTTTGAGGTTGCTCGGATCGCCCAGAACCAAGTGCACGGGCTGGTCGCTGAATTGCTCGACCAATGCCGCTTCGTCGGTTCCCGTCCAGCCATAGCGGCGGGCGGCGGCGTGGGCTTCGAAGAGCGTAGAGAGGGAAAACGCTTGCGGGGTCTGCATCGCCCAGAGACCGTCGCGGTCTACTGTGCGCTGAACGACCAAGTCGTCCCCGGCGGCTTTGAGGGTATCGGAAACGGGCAAAGCGGCGACGGCGCTGCCATGCTCCTGAGCGCCGGCGAGGCAGCGGGCGATGACGGCGGCAGAGACCAAGGGCCGGGCGGCGTCATGGACTAAGATGAGGTCGTCGGGGTCGCCGCCGAGGGCGAAGAGGCCGATCGCGACCGATTCCTGGCGGGTCTGCCCGCCGGCAACGACCGCCAGCACTTTGCCGAGACCCGTCAATGCCTCGCGGCAGCGGGCGACTTCACTTGGCCCAGCGACCACGACAATGCCATCAATACCGGGGTGCGCATCGAAGGCCGCTGCCGTATGGTATAGGATTGGCCGACCGCCGAGCGGCGCGAAGACCTTGTTCTCGCTCACACTGCCGTCTGATGCGCTACTGAACCTTGCGGCGCGGCCCGCTGCGGGGATAAGCACGTAAGTTGCGGTCATAGCCGTCTTCTTCCTCGGCTTCCTCGCTGCCCCGGATATTGGCAAAGATCATCTTGCCGGCGACGGTCTGGAGAACACTGCTGGTGACGACCGGCAGGGTCTCGCCGATGCGCCGACGTCCGCCCTCGACCACGATCATCGTGCCGTCTTCCAGATACGCGACGCCTTGATTTTGCTCTTTGCCTTCTTTGATGATGGTGACGACCATCTCCTCGCCCGGCAGGACAATCGGCTTGACGGCGTTCGCCAGCTCATTGATGTTCAGCACGGGGACACCCTGAAGCTCGGCGACTTTGTTGAGGTTGTAATCATTGGTGACAATCTTGCCGTTGAGCTTTTTCGCCAGCTTGACAAGCTTCGCATCCACTTCATCACGGTCGTTCGGGTCTACATTGTCGTAGGTGCGGATCTTCATGTCCAGCTCGGTTCGCATCTGGTTGAGAATATCCAGACCACGGCGGCCCCGAGCACGTTTTAGGCCATCGGCGGAATCCGCGATATGCTGAAGCTCGTCTAAAACGAAGCCCGGCACATAAATTTGGCCTTCGATAAACCCGGTGCGGCAGATGTCGGCGACACGTCCGTCAATGATGACATTGGTATCGAGAATCTTGCACATCTCCGGCGGCGTGTCTTTGGCATCGGCGGGCAGAGCCGCCGCGCCGGGCAGGAAGATCCGCATCTCGTCCTTCATGCTCCAAGTCGCAACGATGCCGAGGTAAACCAGTGTCCCGCCGACGACGATGGTAATCCAGGTGCCCATAATCGGAAACGCTGACCGGAGCATGATAGTCAGCAGCAGGCCGACCAAAACGCCGGAGAACGTCGCGACTTTCTCGTTCGGCAGCATCTCTTTGAGGCGGTCACCGGCCTGCACCAGCCGCCGGAAGGCCGGGGTCGAGGCAAGCCGAGCCAGCAGGATGCCGAGCAGCGTAAACGCCGCCAGCGCCGTTGTGCGCCCGCTGCCGCTGTCCAGACTGTCCCGCGACGCGACCACGAACGAGTTGGTGCTGGCCGGGTTGCTGATCCAGGAAACGACCAGCAGGCCGGCTTGGTAGCCGAGGATACCGCCCAGAACCAGCAGTCCTGAAACAAATAAGACGCGCCAGACTTTCAGCGCGGTTTGGTTTTCCGTCTTTTCGAGTGCCAAAAGCGTATCTTTCTTCCTCGAAGGGAGGTTAAAAAGCGAACTTAACCGCTGCGTCCGACCCGGATTTTAGTTTCGGCCAGTGTTGCGGCCCGGCGGGCGTCCGCCTGCTGATCGGGAGAAGCGCCGGCATCCGCCAGCATCTGCCGGGCGGCGGCCAGGTCTTCCTCCGCGCTATTGACATCAATCTCGTCGGCCCGCTGGGCGCTGTCGGCCAGAATGGTCGTGCGCCCGCCGTCTGGCGCGACTTCCAGGAAGCCCCCCGAAATAATAATGTGCGAGAGCGTCCGCCCATCAGCCAGTGTCGCCAGCACTTCGCCGGGCGCAAGCTCCGACATCAGCGGCGCATGGTTCGCCAGAATACCAAGCTGCCCTTCGGAGCCGGGCGCGATGGTCTGAGTCACCTCTTCGCTGAGCATGATGCGCTCAGGTGTGACCACATCTAAGGTGTACGTTGCTGCCATAGTTTAATGTTTCAAGGATAATGCGAACTTACCCCCGCTCGTTCCTCACGACCCCTCCCTAAGAAGGAAGGGTAGGAATTACGCACGAAGCCCGCCGTGTCTGTCTTTCACCCTTCCTTCTTAGGGAGGGGTCGTGAGGAACGAGCGGGGGTAGGTCCTTCCCTACCCACCCATCGCTTTCGCTTTTTCGACCGCCTGCTCAATCGCGCCGCAGTTCAGGAATGCCTGCTCGGGCAGGTCGTCATGCTCGCCGTCGAGGATGGACTTGAACGACCGGACCGTTTCCTCGCGGCGGACATACTGACCGGGCAAGCCGGTGAACTGCTCGGCGACCGCGAACGGCTGACCGAGGAAGTTGCGGATCTTGCGGGCACGGGCGACCGTCAGTTTGTCTTCGTCGGACAGTTCATCAATGCCGAGGATCGCGATGATGTCTTGAAGCTCTTTGTACTTCTGCAAGATGTTCTGGACGCCCCGCGCCACGTCGTAGTGCTCCTGGCCGACGATGTTCGGGTCCAGAATGCGCGACGTGGACACAAGCGGGTCCACAGCGGGGAAGATGCCGATGGCGGCGAGCGAACGCTCCAAGTAGGTGGTGGCGTCGAGGAACGCAAACGTCGTGGCCGGGGCCGGGTCGGTCGGATCATCGGCGGGGACGTACACGGCCTGAACCGACGTAACCGAGCCGTTCTTGGTGGACGTAATGCGCTCCTGAAGCGCTCCCATCTCCGAGGCCAGGGTCGGCTGGTAGCCGACAGCGCTGGGCATACGCCCGAGCAGCGCGGAGACTTCGGAGCCGGCCTGGACAAAACGGAAGATGTTGTCAATGAACAGCAGCACGTCCTGACCCTGCTCATCGCGGAAATACTCGGCCATGGTCAGGCCCGACAGCGCGACCCGCAGGCGTGCGCCCGGCGGCTCGTTCATCTGGCCGAAGACCATGGCGGTCTTGTCAATGACATGGGCAGTGTTACCCTCGGCGTCCTTGAACTCGGTCTCGCTCATTTCGAGCCACAGGTCGTTGCCCTCGCGGGTGCGCTCGCCAACGCCCGCGAACACCGAGACGCCGCCGAACTCGACGGCGATGTTTCGAATGAGTTCCTGAATCGTAACAGTCTTGCCGACTCCTGCGCCGCCGAAGAGGCCAATCTTGCCGCCTTTCGGGTACGGGCAAAGCAGGTCAATGACTTTGATGCCGGTTTCCAAAATCTCGATATTGGCCGACTGGTCTTCGAGCGATGGGGCGGGGCGGTGGATCGGATAGCGCTGCTCGGCATGGACCGGCCCGCGCTCGTCAATCGGGCTGCCCAGCAAATTAAAGACGCGGCCCAGCGTGGCGTTGCCGACCGGAACGGTGATGGAGCCGCCGGTATCGCTGACATCCATGCCGCGCATCAGGCCATCGGTGGACGACATCGCGATGCAGCGGACGACATCGTTGCCGAGGTGCTGCGAGACTTCGACCGTCAGGCTGGTCTCGTGCGCGGGATCGTCAATGGTCAGCGCATTGAGAATATTCGGCAGTTCACCGGGCGCGAACTGCGCGTCCACGACCGGTCCCTGGATTTGTACGATTTTACCGACAGCCATAGTCTGTTTCTGTTCTCCCTTGAAAATAATAGCTTTGCAATGTGAATCTTAAATGAAAATCGTGCGTTTTGCTGCGCTGAGTATAGCCGAAACAGCAGAGAGTGTCAAGCAAAGTGCGTGGGACTAAAGTTCTACGCTGTGTGGCGCAGACGCCTACCGTCCACCTGCGTGGACGAAGAGCAGGATGACGATATTGTCTTTTCTTGTACCCGCGAAGGCGGTTACTAGGCGCTTCGCCACACAGCGTAGAACTTTAGTTCCACGCTTCTATTCCCACGCCTTCTTTCTACTTCAGCGCCTCGGCCCCGCCGACGATTTCGGCGATCTCTTTGGTGATCGTCGCCTGCCGGGCGCGGTTCAGTGACAGGGTCAGGCGGGAAATCATCTTGCCGGCGTTGTCGGTGGCGCTGGACATCGAGGTCATGCGGGCACCGTGCTCGGACGCGACGCTCTCGACAATCGCCTGGTAGACCTGGGTGTCCACGTAGCGCGGGAGCAGGCTGCTCAGAATCACCTCGGGGTCAGGCTCGAAGATGTAGTCGGCGGCCTGCGTCTTTGCCTCGCCATTAGCGGCATTGTCGTCAGCAGCGGGCGGCTCAATCGGCAAAATGGTCAAAGTTTGCGGGCGCTGGGTGAGCGCCGAGACAAACTGGGTGTAGATCAGATACAGTGCGTCAATCTCTTCGTTCGCGAACAACTCGCGCCCGGTGCGGGACAGCGCCTGGGCCTCGGTGAAGCTAATTCCTGTTGCCGGGACCGGGTGCTCGGCGACCACGTCGAAGCCGCGCCGCTTGAAGAAAGTCGCGCCTTTTTTGCCGATGCAGACAATCTTGGTCCGGGACGGACCGTAGGGCTTGATCAGATCGGTAGCCCGACGGATGACCGTCGAGTTGTACGCGCCGCAAAGACCGCGGTCGCCGGTGATAAGAATGACGCCGATACTCGCGGGTTCGCCGTCGGTGCGGCGCAGCAATGGGTGCTTGAGACTGCCACCGCCGCTGGCTCCGAGGCTCTGCATGACCGCCCGGATCTTCTCGGCGTAGGGCCGCGCGGCCCCGACCGCTTCCTGGGCGCGGCGCAGGCGGGCGGCGGCGACCATTTTCATGGCTTTGGTAATCTGCTGGATATTCTTCGCCGTGCGGATGCGGCCACGGATTTGACGGGGTGTTGCCATGTGGGGGTCCTTAAGAAAAACTAATTTTATGATACCGTAAATCGCCCCCCGTGTCAACGCCGAGGCGTCTTCCGGGTACTATTATCAGCATTATGGACACACCAAGAGTAGATATTTCAAGAGTAGATATTTTGGGAATCGAAACATCGTGCGATGAAACGTCGGCGGCAGTGTTGCGAGACGGACGCGAACTGCGCTCCAATGTCATCGCGTCGCAGATTGACCTGCACGCGAAAACCGGCGGGGTCGTGCCGGAAGTGGCCTCGCGGCAGCATGTCACGCAGATCAACGCCGTTATCGCCGAGGCGCTGGCACAAGCGGGCATCGGCTTTGGCGATCTTGGGGGCATTGCGGTCGCCAACCGGCCCGGACTTTTAGGGGCGCTGCTGGTGGGCGTCTCAGCGGCCAAAACGCTGGCCTACGCGCTCCACATCCCGCTGCTGGCGGTGCATCATATCGAGGCACACATCTACGCCAACTGGCTGGTAGACCCGGATATCACGTTTCCCGTCATCTGTTTGGTGGCATCAGGCGGACACAGCGAGATATTCTTAGTGCGCGGCCATGGCGACTACCAGATTTTGGGCCGCACCCGCGACGATGCCGCCGGGGAAGCGTTTGACAAGACCGCCCGACTGCTCGGCCTGCCCTACCCCGGCGGCGTCTCGATTGATAAGCTCTCCCGCGAAGGCAATTCCAAAGCCGTGCCCCTGCCCCGCGCCCAACTTGGGCCGGACTCGCTGAACTTTTCGTTCAGCGGCCTCAAGACCGCCGTGCTGAATGCTCACAAAGACCCGGCGCTCTCGGGCGTTTCCCTGCCGGACTGGGCGGCGTCGGTGCAGGAGGCGATTGTGGAAGTGCTGGTCACGAAGACGCTGCGGGCGGCGGCAGCGCATGGGGTCGGCCATGTGCTGATTGCCGGCGGGGTCGCCGCCAATTCGCGTTTGCAATCTGCGATGCAGGACGCCTGCGCCGAAGCGGGCCTGCGCCTCACCGTGCCGCCGCCGCGCCTATGCACGGACAACGCGGCGATGATCGCCTGCGCCGGCTTTTACCACATGGAGGCAGGCAAAGTGGACGGCTTGGACTTAGACACCCTGGCCTCGGAGCGGCTGGCGTAGCGATTTTGCAAGTTGGCATACTTTATGCACCTGGTGATAGTACCAGCGTCTCATAGTATACAGGACGCTCGGCACAGACCGGAGGAGCGTCAGTCCGGCCTTCTCTTCGCTAACGAAAGGCTTGCACAATGCAGAACTCTCCAAAGTATCCTTCCTTCAAGACCGGCTTTTCCCTCTTTGCCCTCGCGCTGACACCGGCGCTGTTTTCGGCCCCAGCGGCGCAGGCCCAGGGGACACTTCAAGTGGTTATGCACGACCTCAACAACCCCTACGGCCTCGCGTTCGGCCCCGACGGCGGCCTCTATGTCGCCGAGGCCGGCACCGGCAATGGCGGCCTCGGCTCCGGCCCCGGCTTTGTGGACGGCGCGGGCAGTCAGGTGTATTTCGGTGACACCGGCGCGGTCAGCAAGCTGAAAGGCGGTGTTCAGTCGCAGATCATCACGGGCCTGCCGTCGCTCGGCCCGGCCGGCGGCGGCGAGACCTCTGGACTTGCCGCCATCACGTTTGTCGGCAGCAACTTATACGGCGTGTTCGGCTTCGGCGGCCAGGAGTTCCAGCGCACCCAGCTTGTGACCGATGTGCTGAACGCGGCTGGGCAGACCAGCACGAACGCCGCGTATCTCGGCCAAGTCGTTCAGCTCACGCCCGGCAGCACGGCCATCAGCCCGGTTTCGGATTTGGTGCCCTACGAGACTACGGACTACGCAAAAAACAACGGAACCGCGCAGATGCCGGAGTCAAATCCTTACGCCCTTGCGGCACTGGCCGGCGGCGGCTTTGCCGTGTCCGACGGCGGCGGGAATGTCGTGCTGAAAACCCCGGCGGGGGGCGGCGCACCATCGCTGCTCAGCTTTATCCCGCCCGGCAAGACCCCGGCCGGCATCCCCGGTCCGCCGTTCTACCAGTCCGTGCCGACGGCGCTGGCCCAGGACGCCAAAGGAAATCTCTACGTGGGTGAGTTCACCGGCTATCCATTTCCTGCCGGGGAGGCGAGCGTGTTCAGCCTGGACGCAGATGGGAAGCCGTCCGTGTTCGCGTCCGGCTTCACGACGATTACCGGCATGGCATTCGGCCCCAACGGCGAGCTGTACGTCCTGGACGATACCACGAACGGCCTTGCCGGGCCGCCCAGTCCGGGGCAGTTGTTCGAGTTCGACCCGGCCACCGGCACAAAGACGCTCCTGACGAACCTCGCGCCCGGCGCGACCTACACAAACCTGATTTCCGGCACAGACGGCTCGCTCTACTTTTCCAGTGAAAGCGCGAGTGGCGGACAGGTGCTGCGCTTCACCCCGGCGGCTGTTCCCGAAGCCTCCACGACAATCAGCCTCGGCCTGCTGCTGGGGCTTGGCGGCGCGTTTTTGGCGGTGCGAAAGCGAAAATCCGCGTGAGTCGTCGGCAAAGCGCCCGCTCGGCTGTGAAAACAGCCGAGCGGGCGATTTTGTGCCTAGAGGAAGCTGCGGCTCTCGGCGGCGACCAATTTGCGGTAGCGTAATCTGGTTGGCTCGGCGGCAGGATCAGTGGAGGTCAGCAGGCGGTGAGCCAGTACGATTGTCTTGGCAAGGCGCACGAAGCGGATGGTTTGAACGCCGGGTAGGGCTTCGGTGCCAGCGGGCGTTTTGCCGAACACAGCGTAAGCGGTCATCAGGCGGTCCTCGCCGTGCAGATGCAGAGCGGCGGACAGGTCCGAAAGCGCGGCTTGCTGCGCGGGGGTCGCCCAGGCTTGAAGATCGGCCCACGACGCTTCGGTGAAGTCGTCGCCGAGCACGGGCACGAAGCGGCGCAGGAAGACGTCGGACGTGCAAACGGGCGTGTCAATCGAAATGTCATGGCCCAGCGTGTAGGCATACGCTTCATCCATGCCGACCCGGCCGTCGTGGTTGTAGTCCGCACCGACCACTTTTTGCCCGAGTCGGGACGTGCCGCTGAGAGCGGCGAAAAAGTAGCCCGTGAAGTCATGGTAATCGGCTTCGTTCACTTCGGCGGTGCAGCCTGCCGCCGGGCGTGATGGGACGGCAGCGAAAAAGCCGCACAGGTCGCGGGTGATCAGCGGCGCCTTCGGGTCGCCGTTCTCGAACAAAAGATTACCGAAGCTGCCGGAAAAGCACTGGACCATCACGAGCGTAACGGGGGTAGCCGGCGGTAGGGTCTTGATCTGACCGGCCATCTCCTGCACCGAGAAATGCCCGCCGTTCCAAAGGTCGGCGTCGTTGTTGTCGTAACTGTCCTTGCCGGGGCTGCCGTGTCCGGTGATATAGACCAGCACGGGGCGGGCCGCCGGGCCGGAGGCCAGCGCCTTAAACTCGGCTTTGATCGCTGCGGGCGTATTTGGACCGTCAATGCGGGCGATTTCAGGGCGCCGGTAATACTCTTTGCCCCGGTCGTCTTCGCACAGCACATTTTTGGATGTTGGGTGTCCATCGGCGTAGAGCACCCGCGCCGCCGTCGTTTTCGGCAGCAGACGGGAAACGTAGCGCACATTGCTTTCGATAGCGGCCTGATTGTGCTTGACATCGTACCCGCCGCTGACAATCAGCGCCCGAAGCGGGGTTTGTGCCGCCGGCACCGACGGGTCGGCAGCAAGGCTTGACGGGAGCAGCACGGCGACCAGAAGTGCGGCGCGGCAGGAGTTGGCGAAGACGTTCATGGCGGATACTTACCCAGTTGCAGTCAAATTGCAGTCAAATCGCCGAGGGCAAAATCTAAAAGGGCGCGGACATGGAGCGCAGTCGTGTCGAACAGCGGCAGGGCGCAGTCCGACTGACGCAGCAGCAGCATCAGCTCCGTGCAGCCGAGAATGATCCCCTCGGCACCGCGCTCCTCCAAGCTGTCTATGATTTCAAGCAGCGCGGCCCGCGAGGTGTGCCGGACACGGCCCATGCACAGCTCCCCAAAGATAGTCTCATGCACGACATCCACTTCAGAGCCGCACGGCGCGATCACCCGTGGACCGCCCCCTGCGCTCAGGCGGCGGCGCAAAAACTCCTGCTCCATCGTGTAGCGTGTCCCCAAAAGCCCTACCGTAGACAGCCCCGCCGCCCGCACGGCGTCGCGGGTGACATCGGCGATATGCAGCAGGGGAACCGAGACTGCCGCCTGCACTTCGGGAGCCAGCTTGTGCATTGTATTAGTGCAGATCGCCAGCACGTCCGCCCCCGCCCTCTCCAGCCCCTGCGCGGCCCGGCACAGCGTCTCGGCGGCTGTGTCCCAGTCCCCGCGGGTCTGCATGGCAACGATGTCGTCGAAGTCGAACGAGTGCAGCAGAACTTTGGCCGAGTGCAGGCCGCCGCAGCGCTCACGCATGAGGCCGTTCAGCATCTGGTAGTAGACGGCGGTGGACTCCCAGCTCATGCCGCCCAGCAGGCCAATGGTTTTCATTTTGCCCCCTCGGCCAGCAGGGCGTCTTCGGCGACCAGCGACACGTCATAGGGGTTTGCGACATACTCGGACGCCGTCGCAAGCTCCAGCCCAACCAGCCGTCCATGCTGGTCGTAGTCCAGCGTGACATCGCTGCTCTGGCGGCTGGTTTCCGAGATCGGTGCGCTGCGAAACAGTATCCTCAAAGTGTCAAGCTGCGGATTGTAGGTGATTTTCATGGCGTGAGTGTCTGCACTGCCGGCGTCTTTGCCGCCGGCGTTTTAGAAAGGGGGACGGCGATGCCCTGGGCGATCAGTGCCGTTTCAAGCTGCACGTCGCTGTCGCTGTAGCCGGTGTAGGCTGCCGCGACTTTGCCGTTTTTGTCAATCACATACTGGGTCGGGATGCCGGAGACATTGTAAAGCTTCGAGGCGATACTGTCCGCGCCGTGACCGGCGGGGTCGAAGGCAAGGGGAAAGTGATACTTGGTCCCGGCATTGGCCGCTATCCATTTGTCATACGCGGCTTTTTGGTCCCAGACACACAGGCCGAGCACGGCGACGTTTTTGTCCTTGACCTGCTGATAAACTTTTTCCAGCTTTGGCATCGAGCGCTGGCACGGGCCGCACCAAGTCGCCCAAAAGTCCAGTACGACGACCTTACCCTTGTAATCCGACAGATGCACGGTCTTTCCATCGGGCGTCACTGCGGAAAAGTCCGGTGCGGGAGTCCCCACCGCCAGCAGCCCGCCATTGCCGCTGGCATCAAACAGCTTCGCCCCAGCGGGCGGAACCCACGCGATTTGGTCCGGCGTCAGCGGCTGGTCGAAGACCCAGCCGCTGAACGACAGATCCTCAGCGACCGTCGCGATGCCTTTTGTGATGACGGTTGCGGTCAAGCGCACCGGCAGGCGCGTTCCGGCATCGCTCCAGATTTTGCCGATAATTTTGACGACGGACTTGTTCGGCAGCGCGACAGACTGCGTGTCCGTAATCAGTGTCAGCGCCTTGCCGTTCACTGTGTCGGCTGAGACGACCCGCGTGACACCGGCTTCGGGCGCCGGCACGACCCCGTTCAGCAAAACCAAATCAATCGCCGCCATGCCGCGAACTTGGGCTTGTGACTTCGCGCTGGGCGCCAGCGGGGTCGCCGAGTAGTTCTTATTCCCGCCGTCGTACTGGTATTCCGTCTTGCCGTCGTAAACATACTGGTCCACACGGGAGTTCGCGGCGCTCGTGATCACCATCTTGATTTTAGGCCGCTCGATGCTGACTGCGATGTGATTCGGCAGCAACGGAGCGCTGCCGGGTTCCCGCCGCCGCAGTGTTTCCTGAAACTGGATCGTCTTTGCATTCGCCAGCAGCGGCGACGCCTGCGCCGGCTGAGCTTGCAGAGCCTGTGCCGCCCCCGGCAGTGCGGGAAGCGCCAGCAATGCCAGGCTTAAACCGAACGCGCAGCGTGTTTGCTTTGTCATAAAATTACCGTTCCTGTGTGCTTCGATAGGCTAGTTCGCGGGTTTGGTCAGCTCGTAATAACAGTCGTCTTTTGCCGCGACGCCGGTGAGCGGGCCCTTTAAAATGGAACCTATGTGAGCACCTTTGAGTGCAGCGGGTGAATTGCCGTTGGCGTCGGGGACGAGGGGGTAAACGGCAGGCATGGATTTGACGTGCCCATCGCACCAAAGCACGTTCGACCGCTCGTGGTGCCGAAAGCAAGTTGTCGGAATATAGGGCTGTATCAAACCCTCGTTAGGGATGATGAAAACGTTAAACGAAGCATCAAAATACTGGAACGTGTCCCAGTAACGGGTGCCGTTATGCCCATCAACAGTGACATTCTGAGAGTTCATGCTCATGATGTCATCATTATCGTTTGCGTATATGATCCAGGCGGGGCCGGTCCAAAACGTCTCGGCATCCGCCCTAAGGATCGCATCCGTAGGCGTTTGAACCGGGTTTTGCTGGATACAAACGGGTCAATTATTAAAGCCGTTATTTTGACGCTGTGGTTTTCGAAGCGGCAGCGAGAACAATGCCCAGCTTGCCAAGCGCTGTTTCTAAAACCATGCTGCCCTCGTCGTAGCCGACAGCAGAGGCTGCGACGTTGCCGTTTTTGTCAATCACATACTGGGTTGGGATGCCCGAAACACCGTACAGATCGCCTGCGATGCTGCCTTTGCCGTGGCCGGCAGGGTCGAACGCGACGGGGAAATTGTACTTGGTTCCGATATTTTGCGTCACCCATTTGTCGTAGGCGGCCTTTTGGTCCCAGACGCACAGGCCGAGCACGGCAACGTTCTTGTCTTTGACTTCTTGGTACACTTTCTCTAAGTGCGGCATGGAGCGCTGGCATGGCCCGCACCAGGTCGCCCAGAAGTCCAGCACGACGACCTTACCTTTGTAGTCCGACAGGTGCATGGTCTTTCCTTCGGGCGTCAGTGCGGCGAAGTCCGGCGCGGGTGTTCCCGCCACCAGCAGTTGCGGCTCGACAAAGAGTTTCGCCCCGGCGGGCGGGACCCAGGCAAGCTGCGCGGGCGGGATTGGCTTGCCCAATACCCAGCTGCTGAATGTGATGTCTTGAACGGGTTTGGCGACCCCTTTTTGGGTCAGCGTGACTAAAAGCCGCTGTGGCAGGCGGGTCTGGGTGTCGGTCCAAAACTGAGACACGATCTTCAGAGTTGGGTCGTTTGGGTTTGGAATGACTTGCGTGCCGGTCACGAGCGCCATCGGCCTGCCGTTCACCGCGCCGACGCTGAAAATCCGCCGGCCGCCGGGCGGCGATGGGGGCAGCTTGCCGCCATCGAGGAGCAGCTGCGTCAGCGCAATTCCAAGTAACTGACTTTGCGATTTACCGTCGGCAGGTAGCGAGCCGGTCCGGTAGGTCTTGCTTGCCCCATCGTAAATATAACCTAAGTTGCGTTTCTGGTTTTTTGCGTTTGCAGGTTTAGGTGCCTGGCCGGTTTCCGTAAAGTGAAAGTACCACCCAACACTTCACAGGAGACCGACCATGCATCCCTCTGTTCGACAAATCATCGCGATTTACTGCCTGTGCGACGATTTTCTTTCGGCCCGTGGCTACAAAGATGCCCGGCAAGCTAAACTGACCACGGCCCAGGTCATGACCGTGGCTTTAGTGGCCGCCGCCCTGTTTAACGGCAACCAGGAGAAAAGTCGCGTGTTCCTACGGGACCACGGCTACATCCGGCCCATGCTCTCCAAAGGCTGCTTGAACCGCCGTCTGCATGAAGTCCCGGAAGCGCTCTGGCAATCCCTGTTCGCGGTTGTGGCCGACGTTCACAAGCAAGGCAACGAAAGCCAGTGGTACGCGGTGGACAGCATGCCCGCCAGCGTCTGCGATAATTTTCGCATCTGCCGCAGCCGCTTGTACCCGCAAAAGCAGCACGGCAAAGCGTTTCGAGGCTACATCGCCTGCAAGAAACGCTTCTTCTACGGCCTGCGGGTGCATCTGGTGACGACCACGGGCGGCCTGCCCGTCGAGGTCATGCTCGCACCGGGCAGCGAGGCAGACATTGCGGCGTTCCGGCGACTGCCGCTGGACCTGCCGCCAAAGGCCCGCATCTTCGCGGACGCAGGCTATCTGGACCAGCATGAAGAAGCGCTGCTTAAGGACGCCGATTTGCATTTAGTGGCCCAGCGGCGCAAAAACAGCAAAGAACCGCTGGCTCCGTGGGTGAGCTACCTTTGGCTCCGTGGGTGAGCTACCTTGCCCGCAAAGAGCGCAAGCGCATCGAGACGGTGTTCAGCCAGATCGCGGCAGCGTTCGGACGGACCCTTCATGCGGTCACGGCCCGAGGCTTCGAGCTAAAAGTCTTTCTGACCGTGCTGGCTTACAGTATGCTCGCAACAGCATAGAAACGCAACTTAGGTTAAATATATTCAGCCGTGCCGACCTGCACGTACTGGTCTGCCTGGGCGCTCTCCGAGGACAAGATGACGACTTTGACTTTGTCGGGCCGCTGAATTCTTACGTCTACGCTGTAAGCCGGCGCGAGGACACCGTCGGCCCCTGCCCGAAGCTGCGTTTCATGCACCTGGATCGTCTGCGCCGCCGCCAGCGGGCTGACCGAGGCCGCCGGGTCAGCGGTTTGCGCCAAGCTGGGCACTGCGGGAGCGGCCAGCAGCGCCAGGCCGAGGAAGATAAAGATCGGGTTTTGCACGGGTGACATTGACTTTCTTGCTGACGGGGCAGCCTAGACTACTCCGACTATCTGTCTCAAGACGCCCCCCGGCCCCCAATAATGAGGGAGTCAGAGGTGATTTCCATCGTCATATTCCCCATTGTTAGGGACTAGGGAGCGTTTTGCAATAGATTGTTGGGGCTTTGTTGCATGAATGCTCTTGCTCTGAAGCCCATGTCCTAAAAGTGACAGGTATCCGATTGTTCGGCTTTGTCCAGCTTACTGTTCGGTTTTGTCCAGCTCATAGTAGTAAGCATCAATGCTCTGATTTCCGGTGAGCGGCCCCTTCGCCACGAACCCGATGTGCTCTGCTCTCAGCTCGGCTCCCGAAACATTGTTTGAGGTTTTATCATCGTCCGGCACGTATGTCGGGGTCACAGACTTCACATGGGCGTCGCACCAAAGCACATTCGTCCTTTCCTGATGACGAAAATGCGTCTTAGGATTTTCGATGGTGCTTCCGTAACTGTTAGGGTAAGTGACGTAGTCTGCCTGAAACAGCGCACCACCGGGAGCGGGGTTGATAGAGTCCGCCAAAAGAATTGTATCGGCGGGTGATTGGATATCAACTTCAAAAGCATCGTTCACCAACCGATTTTTGCCGTAGCCGGTGGGCGTTCCGCCGTAGCTTTGAGCAAAGGCAACAGGGGGCAAGTCAGGGCAGGTTTGGATAGCGGCGGACTTCATGTAAGGCTGCAATCTACCCTTCGTCGAATCGACGACCGTGTTTGGCCCAGTACCAGTGATTTGACTGGACCAGCTTTGTCTAATTGAGAAATTGGCAGGGGCAAACGGATATATGGTGTCTGGTCCATACCCACCGTCGTAGTCCTGGGCGTACATAGTCCAGGCCAGGCCGATCTGCTTCAGGTTGGACGTGCAGGAGATGGCACGCGCTCGTTCGCGGACTGTCTGGAAAACCGGGAAAAGAATAGCAGCGAGAATGGCGATAATGGCTATCACCACAAGAAGCTCAATCAGCGTGAAGCCGCGACGCGCACCAGTGTGGTGTGGGGAAAGAGGACAGATGGGTTGTGACATAACAATGTTTCCTTTAATGGAGCGACGGAAGCAAACGGAAGCAGAATGTCGGCAGCAATGGCGACAGTGGTCAAGAAGAAGGATAAGAAGTGCCGGCTCAACGTTGAGGAGGAACTGAGGAGAGTGTAACCGGTTGGTCTCTCAAAACTCTCTCAACTCTCTCACACAAAATATTCTTGATTTATTTTTGCGTGCAGGCGGAAAGAGCCGTGTGTGCGTGAGACAGCAGTGTATCCGGGTCGGCGCTTTCACCGACGGCCCAGTGGGCGGCGGCATCGGCGGGGCCGAGGGCGGCCTCAGCGGCGGCGCGGTCGCGGGCGATGTCCGCCGGGCCGAGCGGCTTAAACGAAATGCCGAGCGCGACGCGCAGCGCTTCGGCGCAGGCCAGCAGGCGCAGGGCAAAGGCCGGGTCGCGGAGCGCGGCCGCCAGGTGTCCGGTCTCTTTGAGGCACCAGGCGACCACTCGGCGCTCCCCGTGCGACTGAGCATTGGCGTAAGCGATTGCCAGCCGCCGCACCGACTCGGCATAGCGGCCTTCGAGGCGCTCGACGGTGGCGAGGTTGAGGTCGAGCGAGCTGAACCAGACAGTGCCGTGCTGCTCCTGAATTGCGACAGCTTCTTCCAAAAAGACGCGGGCGGCGGCCAGGTTTCCCCGGTAGCGGTGGACAAGTCCGAGGTTGCCGAGGCTGGACGAAATCAGGCGGACATCGCCAAGCCGCCGTCGCAGGGACAGGCCCTCAGCAAGGCGCGTTTCCGCTTCCAGCCAGTCGCTTTGCGCCATCGCGACCCGCCCTAAATCGTTCAGGACCTGCGCGGTGACGCTGTCGTCGCCAAGCTGTCGGGCCAGCGGCAGGGCTTCTCCTAAAAGCGCCTGGGCACGGGCGAAGTCGCCGCTGAGCATAGCGACAATGCCGAGCAGGTCGGTGCATTCGGTGATGCCGCCGAGGTCGCCGTGCGCCCGCCAAAGGGCCAGCCCCGCTTCCGCAGCGGCGGCGGCTTCCGGGTACTCGCTGAGGACCCGCAGGGCGTCGGCCCGAACCGTCAGCAGCCGCGCCCGCAACGGGGCCTCGCCGCCGGGCGGGGGCATCAGGGCCAGCGCCCGCCGGGTCCACTCCTGCGCTTCCCGCGCCTGACCGTGCGTGTTCCAGGCTTTTGCGGCAGCTGCCGTCATCTCCCAGGCCGCCGGCGTTTCGCCCCCGGTCATCAGGAAGTCCAGCGCGGCGCGGATATTTTCGGTTTCGTCGCCGAAACGGGCCGTCCAGATCGCGTCCTCCGCGCCGTGCATCCGGGCGGCGGTTTCACGGACAAAGCGGGCGAAGTACGCCGCGTGGGCCGCGCCGTGCGCCAATGCCTGCACATGGGTCCGCTGTTCGAGCGCGAAGGCCCGCAGGTTTTCGGGCATCCGGTAGCGCATGCCGTCGCCGGGCCGAGCTTCATCGGCGGAGATCAGCGACCGCTCACGCATCTGCGCCAGCATCGCAAGCGTTTCCGGCACCGCGCCGCCGAGGCAGACTTCCGCCGCCGCGCCCAGGGTCCAGCCGCCCCGGAAGACCGACAGGGACACCAAAAAGTCCTGCATCGGCTTTGAGAGCTGAATGTAGCTGTACTCCATCGCCGCCCGCAGGGTCCGGTGGCGGGCCGGGATGTCGTTGCGGCGACTGACCAGCAGCTCAAAACGCCGGTCCAGCATTTCCAGCATCTGATGGGCGCTCAAGGTCTGCGCCCAGCCCGCGCACAGCTCAATCGCCAGCGGCAGACCCTCCAGGCGCTCGCAGATACGGGCGACATCGGTCAGCGTCTCCGAGTCGGTCGGGAAGGAGCGGCGCACCGATTTCGCCCGGTCCAAAAAAAGCCGGACACTCGGCGCGTCTTCTCCCATACGGCCTGCCGACGGCAGTTCCAGCGGGGCGAGCAGGATTTCCTGCTCGCCACCGACTCCGAGGCAGCGCTGCGAGGTCGCCAGCACCCGCAGACGCGGCACCGACATCAGCAGCGAAGCCGCGACTTCGCCGGCCGCCTCGGCCAGATGCTCGGCATTGTCCAGCACCAGCAGAAACGGCAAAGTGTCCGGCCCGGCGGCGAAGGCCGTCAAAATCCGCTCCAGTGGGGGGGCGTCCCGGAGCGGGGTCAGCGCAGCGGCGACCGCTTCGGCGATCAGGCGCGGCTCGGACACTTCCGCAAGCGACACAAATGCCGCGCCGCCATATTCAGCGCCTTTCGTGCCTGCGCTTTGCGCGGCCTTGCGGGCGATTTCCAGCGCCAGGCGGGTCTTGCCGATACCGCCGGTGCCGAGCAGTGTCACTAGGCGCACGGTCGGGCCGGCGAGCAGCCCCTGCACTTCCCTTTGCAGCAGTTCACGCCCGTGGAACGTCGTCAGCGGCAGCGGCAGGGCGGCGGTTTGCAGCGGCACGGCAGGAGCGGTCATAGAACGGGTTGGCTGCGCCGCGATTTTGGCGGTGGCAGTTTTGGCGGTGGCAGTCTGTGCGATCTGCGCCATCAGCGCCTGGGTCGGAGCCGACGGCTCCGCGTCCAGCTCCCGCGCCAGCAGGCGAACCAATGTGCCGTACTGCCGCCGGGCCGCCGCCCCTGCCCCGCTGGCCGCCAGAATGCGGATTAGGGCGGCGTGAGACTCTTCCCGGAGCGGATCGGCGGCGACCGCTCTCTCGGCGGCAGCCTGGGCACGCGCCCAGTCGCCCGCCGCCTCGTACTGCGCAGCCAGTGTGTCCAGCGTGGACAGAAGCTCAGACAGCAGCCGTCCGTGCTCTTCCAGCACCCAATCGTCGTAAAAGCCGACTAAAAAACCGCCGGAGTCGCCATACGCTGCCACGGCTTCTTCCAGGGCATTTTCCTGCACTAGCCGCCGAAAGCGGGCAATATCGGTAGAAAGGCACGCCGAGTCTATCCCGACCGTATTGCGGTCGGCAAAGAGAATTTCGACGGCATCGGGAGAACCTGGGGCGAGGGTGTTCAGCGTTTGGCGCAGCCGCCAGATCGCCTGGGACAGCCGTGCCCGGCCCGAGTCCGGGTCGGCATCGGGCCAGAGCAGGTCCACGATCTCGTCCCGCGAGTGACGGCGCGGAAAGGCGGCAAGATAGGCCAGCAAAAGCGCAGTCTGGCGCGTTTGGAAATGGTCGGCACTCCGCGAACCGCAGCTCACGCGCAGCAGGCCGAGCAGAGACACGTCCCACCGCTCCCGATTGTCCGCTGTTCCCGTGGGCCTTTCCATGACACTCATTATACCTTGACACTCATTATACCTTGTGCGTGAATGGGTTTAGAAACCGGCCCGGCGCGGAACGAACACCGTTATGCAAATCAGCTCACCACTTGCCCATTCGTGGGACCTGACGCCGGATGAAGCGCGGGCGCAGCAAAGCGCACTGCGCGGACAAGTCTCGCTGTCGGACACGTTCTCGGATGACTTCCGGGAGATCAAAACCATCGCCGGTGTGGATCTCTCGTTCAGCGTGGAGCAAAACACCGGCCATGCCGCAGTCGTCGTGATGTCATTTCCCGCGCTCGAAGTCGTCGAAGCGCGTTATGCGACAGCGGCGGTAAAAATGCCCTATGTCCCCGGCTTGCTGTCATTTCGGGAGTCCCCGATCGCGCTGGAAGCCTTTGCCCAGCTTCAAACCGTGCCGGATATGATCTTCACCGACGGTCAGGGGCAGGCCCATCCGCGCCGGTTTGGGATCGCCTGTCACTTAGGGGTTCTGCTGGGCATCCCGAGCGTCGGCGTGGCGAAAACACGCCTGATTGGGAGTTTCGACGCCGCGCAGATTGAGGAAGCAGGCAAAGCAACCCCATTAGCAGACGAGAAGACGGATGAAGTGATTGGGTCGGTGGTAAGGACCAAGCCGGGTACAAACCCGCTGTTTGTCTCACCCGGCCACAAAATTGGTGTAGACGCCGCGACCCGGCTTGTACTGATGTGCGTGCGCGGCTACCGCCTGCCGGAGCCGACTCGGCAGGCGCATAACTTGATTACGGCCTACCGGAAGTCACTCGGGTAGAGCCAAAAAGCGAACAAGAAAAGAGGGCGAACACAAGGTTCGCCCCTACGGGGTTAGGACGAATGGCGTAGGGCGCGAACCTTGTGTTCGCCCTCGCTTTTTATCATCTCTTTATTATCCGCGCTGGCTTGCTTTGCGGCGACGGGCGGATGCGGTGAGCAGGAACGCCAACACCAAGCCGCCGACGGCGAACGCGACAGGTGTTCCTGGTTCCGGCACGGGGGTGACGCCGGTATCACCGGTGTTGGTGCCGCCGGTCGTGCCGAGCGTGTCCGTCCCATTGTTCGTTCCGGTTTCAGACCCGGTCGTACCGGATGTGTTTCCGTTCGTGTTGTTGCCGTTTGTGCCGGTTCCCGTAGTCCCCAGCGTATCAGTCCCAGTCGTGCCGGTGGTTCCCGTTGTGTTGCCGTTTGTGCCGGTGCCTGTCGTCTGACCGGTGCCAGTTCCCATTGTATCAGTGCCGGGGGTTCCGTTGTTACCGCCACGGCTGCCGGTAACGGCGGCAATGACCGGAATGGCGGCGAGGAAGCCAAGCGGGTTGCCGCCACCACCGCGCACCACTGGAAGCTGGCCGATGAAGCCGGCGACTTTGGTGGTCGGCATCACGACGACACCGGGGGCGTTATTCAGGGCGACGAGCACCGGAGTATGTGTTTCAAGCGCCGGGGCCGGCTTCGCGGAAACCAGCGCCGGGTCAGGAGACAGCTTAGGAGAGCGGTACGCGGCAACTTTTGTCGCGACCGCCGGCAGGGCGGCGACCATCGGATTGCCGCAGGCCAGCTTCAGAACCGGCTGGCCGGTGGAGCGCAGCACGAAGACCGGAGTGCCTGCCGCCATACGCTGATTGACAATGTACTCCCGCCCGGTGCGGCTGACGCAGTACACACGGTAGCGATGGGCAGTTTTCAGCCTTGTCAGGACCAAGTTGTCTTGAATATAGCGGGTGACCGCTGGGGCGGACGTGTGAAAATGCCGGGCGAGTCGGCGGCGCACGACCGGGTCCAGGCTGATCTGCTGATGGAGCTGACCAGGGGTAGCGACGTGCTGGGCGATAAACGAGTCCGCCGGGACCGACGGCGACGTCGGAGCGGCGAAGATGGAAAGCGGCAGGCCGCTCAGGAGCGCGGAAAATAAGACAAGAGATAGATGTCGCATAGCAGCTCAATTCTTGGAAAGGTCTGGTTCCAGTTCAACTAAAGTATTATATCTAAAGTATTATATCATACAAGAAATGCAAAAACTATGCCAATATGCTAGAACCCGGATTTTTTGCCGGGACCAAAACGCCTAATCAGGCAAATTCACTGGACCTGGAGAGATGGCACCTCCTGGTGGTTGATCAGAAACGCCGCCGAGTCAGCGAAGTAGCGGTGCATCATCTCCCGAAACGGCGCAAACTCCGGCACGGTCTCGGTCGCATGGGTCATGTGCTTTAGCCAGGCGTCGCTTTCGGCGACCCCAATCTGGAACGGGACATGGCGCATTCGCAGGCGTGGGTGCCCCCGCTCCGCCTGATACTGCGCGTGCCCGCCGAAGCGCTGGATCAAAAACAGGACCAGATGCTCTTTGGCTTGGGTCAAATCGTCCGGGTACAGCGGGCGCAGGACCGGGTCGGCCTCGACCCCGGCGTAGAACACGTCTACCAGAGCATAAAACGGAGCGTCGTTTCCGATTTGGGCATAAATTTCGGTGGTCGGATCTTCCATTAGTGGGTTTCTTCTAAAATCACGGCAAGGGCATCGGGCATAACTTGCAAGCGTACTGACGACGTTCCGGCGGCAATTTGTTCCAGTTCCCCACCGACGGCCTCGCGCCGCCAGCCGGCGGACAATGCCGCGCCGGATTGGCGGCGGGCAACTGTCAGGGCATCGGCTTTGGTCAGCGCCAGCTCCGGGGCCAAGTTGCGGTCTAGGCACAGCGCTTCGCCGAGGCCATAAAGCACGTCGCCGAGCGCCCGCTCACGCGGGGTCTCGTCCGGCCCGCTGCTCGACAGCGGCGCCGGCAGCGCCTCTTCCGGCAGGGCGCGGGCGGCGTTCAGCGCGTCCAAAAGCGGCGGTCCGAACGACACTTCCTCGGCCTCCGGAAGCCGCGCAGGCGGCGAAACTCGGTCAAGCGGCGCGGCGGGCGGAGCGCCAGCTCAATCAAGACCTCATCGCGCAGCAGGCTCCGGGAGGGAACGTCCCGCGCCGCCGCTTCCTCCTCACGCCAGGCCGCGACCGCCCGCAGCAGGGCAGTGGGCCGGGCCGAAAAACCGCGCCCAGTGCGGAGCCGCAGGTAGGCGTCTTCCGGGGCCGTCTCGTAGGTCTTGGCGTCCGAGAACCGACTCATCTCCTCGTCCATCCAGGCCGTGCGCCCGAGTTTATCCAGCATCCGCACGATTTTGTCGGTGATCGGCAGCAGGTACCGGACATCGTCGCGGGCGTACTCAAGCTGCGCCGGCGACAGGGGCCGGCGGTCCCACTCGGAGCGGGTCTCGGCCTTCGAGAGCTTCACCCCCATCAGCGCCTCGGCCAGCCGGGCATACGACAGCGGGTAGGCGGGCAGGCCGATAAAGCCCGCCGCGACCTGCGTGTCGAAGATGTTCTGCGGCAGGCGCTTCTGGCCGCCATAGTAGGCCAGCCGCAGGTCTTCCCGCGCTGCGTGCAGCACGACCTGGATATTCGGGTCGGCCACGAGGTCCCACAGCGGGTCGAGATTGGCGAACGCCAGTGTGTCCACCAGTGCAATGAAATCTTCGGTTGCCACCTGCACAAAACACAGGCGCGGCAGGTAAGTCCGCTCGCCGACAAATTCGGTGTCGAGCGCAAACCGCCCGGCGGCATGCAGTGACCGGCACAGGTCGGCCAGGGCCTCGGAGGTGCGAATTGTTTCAAGCTCACGCAAAGTCTGTGGCATTTAGAGAGCACTTTCTGGGAACCCGACTTCAGTGGGGCCGGGATACTCGGCCATGCCGCCGGTCATCGTGGCGGCATGCGCGTAGCCCTGGGCGGCGAGGAACGCGGCGGCGTGGCGGCTGCGGACTCCATGCTCGCAAATGCAGAGGATAGGGTCGGCGGGATCAAGTTCAGCTGCGGAGCGGGCAGCAAGCTCGCCGAGCGGCATCAAGACCGCACCAGGGATATGGTAGCGGACATATTCTTCGGGCTGGCGGACATCTACGAGGCGCATCTTTGCGCCGTGTTCGATTTGGGTCAGCGCTTCGTCGGGAGAAACTTCACGGTAGGCGGGCGGGAAACTCATACTGTCTATTGTACCATACAAATTGTTGCGCCCTACAAAAGGCCGGCGCTTTTACCGATAATGCCGGCAGAGAAGACCGCCACCGAAGGGGAATGCGCTATGCCGGCAGCCGATCAATTCGCCATACAAATCCAGAACTTCACCAAAGAGTATCCCGTGCCGCGCTTGAAAGAAAAGCGAATTGCAGTCAACAATTTGACGCTGGACGTCCCGACGGGCGGCTTGTTCGGCTTTCTCGGGCCAAACGGCGCGGGCAAGACCACGACAATCAAGATGCTGCTCGGCTTTCTGCCGCCGACTTCCGGCGAAGCGTGGCTGTTCGGCCACCCGGTGAGCGAAGTGTCCGCCCGGCAGGCGGTCGGCTACCTGCCCGAGCAGCCGTATTTTCCGAAGTTTCTGTCGGCAATTGAGGTAGTAAGCGCCCACGCCGGCCTGTCGGGCCTTAGCGGGAAACGCGCGAAGGCTCAGACCGAGCGCTGCCTGCGCCAGGTGGGGATGTGGGACAACCGGCACATGATTTTATCCAAGTGCTCCAAAGGCATGACCCAGCGGGTCGGGCTGGCCTCGGCGCTGGTCGGCGACCCCGACTTGCTCATTATGGATGAGCCGTCGTCCGGGCTGGACCCCGTCGGCCGGAAAGAGCTGCGTGAGCTTTTGGTAGCGCTGAAAAACGAAGGCAAGACGATCTTTTTGTCATCGCATCTCCTGTCCGAGATGGAACCGGTCTGCGACCGGGTCGGGGTCATGGCACATGGCAAGCTCGTGGCCTGCGGGACGCCGGCGGAAATCACCCGCGAAAGCGACGAAGTTCGGGTGCAGATCGCCCAAACCGAGCGCGACGAGGTGCTGGCGCACCAAGTGGAAGACTGGGGCGGGAGAGTCGAGCAGTCCGGCGGCACAGCGCTGCTGCGTGTTCCGGCCTCGGCGGTCTACCAAGTCATGGGGCTGCTGGAGTCACGCCGTGCCCGGCTGCTGGCCGTCAGCCCGCAGCGCGAGACATTAGAAGATGCGTTTTTGCGTCTGGTGGAGGGTTAAGAGTATGCAGAGCCTGCGTAATATCGGCATTATCGGGCGGATCACGATGCTGGAAGGCGCCCGCAAGCAGGTCTTCCATGTGCTGATGCTGTTCGCCGTCTTTTTGATCTTCGGGTCGGCGTCGCTGGCGAAGTTCGACCGGCATGTCCAGATGAAGATGCTGAACGACCTGTGCTTGTTTTCGGTGTTCCTCGTCAGCGCGATTGTCGCGATTACGATCACGGTCACGGGCATTCCCGGCGAGCGGGAGTCGAAGACGGTCTACCCGGTGATTGCAAAGCCCGTCGCCCGCTGGCAGTTCGTCTGCGGCAAGTATGCGGGGGCGATGGGCACGGTCGCGATTGGCATGGCCGTGATGGCGGCGACGTTTACATTTCTGCAAATTGTCTACATGGGGCACGTTGACCCGGCGCTGTTTTATGTCTTGCCGTTTTTGTTTCTCGAAACAGCTATTCTGGCCGCGATGTCTTTGTGGCTCTCGACCTGGGCGTCCTGGCCGCTGGCCTGGTTCCTGTCGGTGCTGCTGTGCCTGCTGGGCAACTTGAAGTTCCCGCTGTATGCGTCGCTGACCGCCCATCACCAGAATGCTTTCAACACGGCAATGATCACAGCGCTGTATCATCTTTTGCCGAACTTGGAGTCGTTCAATTTCAAGGACGCTCTGGTGCACCATCTGGCGGTCCCGAACGCTTACCTCTGGCAGACGGCGGCTTACGGCATCTGCTACACCGCCGCACTGCTCACGCTGTCGTCCGTGACCTTCGCCCGCAAAGAGCTTTAACTATGAAAAAAGACTTGACACCCTGGTTGCTCCTGCCAAGCATTGCCCTGACCCTGGGCGGCGTGTCCCTGCTCGCCCCGCCCCGCGCCGCCTCCGCCGCGCCTCCGGCGGTTTCCCGCACCGCCGCCAAGACGCTGACCCTTGATGACGGCGACGGCGACGAGCTTTTGGAGCATTGGGGTGACCCAAAGTATGCCCGCGAGGAGCTGGTGCAGCTTGCCGGCATCGGCGGCGGCTTTATCCTGCTTGGCCTGCTGCCGCTGGCAAGGCATGCCCGCCGTCCCGCGCCCGGCATGGTTGTCGAGATGCCGGCTCAATCGGACTTTCTGAAGCTCGACGGGCGCTCCCAGAGCGATTCTGAACCGACCCGAAAGGCGGCCTGAGCATGACACGCAGACCCGACAAATCACGGGCCCGAAACAAATCACGCCCCCGAAAACCGCTGCCCGGCATCCTGCTCTGCTTGAGCTTGTTCACGCTGGCGGGCGTTTTCGAGGCCGTCTCCGAGCCGGCGGGCGTTCGGGAGGGCTACCTGGTCTCCGAAGCCTCGGGCGGACGCAATGCCGCGCTGGCGCAGGCCGGGGGCGAGTTTCGGATTGCCGCCGCCAACTTGATCTGGGACAAAGTCATAGACCACTATCACCATCAGTTCATGGCGCAAGGCGGCGACTGGTCCAAAAACGAGAGCCTGCTGCCGATGCTTCAGCTCATTATCACGCTGGACCCGCATTTTGTCCAAGCGTATGAGCTGATGGGCGGCGCGATCCTGCCGAAGACCGGCCATCTTGCCGAGGGCAAAAGAGTTCTTGCCGAGGGGATTAAGCAGAACCCGAACGTCTGGGAACTCAATCGGGAAATGGCGATGCTGCTGTCCTTCACCGAGCACAACCCCGCCGCCGCCCTGCCCTACGCCGAAGCCGGCCTCAAAACTGCCGAGGCGGCACCCAAAGACAGCGACGACTACGAATTCTCCGTCAACCTGATGACAAAGCTCTGCCGCACCCTCCGCCGCGACATAAAGGGCTAGAACAAGCGCCTCGAAGAATGAGGCTCCAATCACTCGTGTGACTGGAGCCTTTCTTGCTGCTTTTAGCTGCCGCTGATCTGGTGGTATCGCTTTGTCAAAAACGCCATGACACCTGGCAAAGTATCCCTCCGGGCTGACTTTGCCGGATACATATTAAGTGCCTTTTGATAATAGGCCATTGCCTGATCGTAGTCCGGTTTGTTGTGCACGAAAAGGTACTCTGTGTAATACCAGCAGCCCAAAGCATCATACACTTCCGGCTTGTTCGGGTATTTTTTGATCATGCCCTGGATCAGTGTATAGCCGTGCTGACGATCTGCGGGGTCCCGGTTTTGTGTGTAGATCAAGGATTGATACAGGAGAACCGGAAAGTCTTGTGGGTCTTTTGCGAGAAGCCGGGAAGCTAGGTTTTTCAGGAAATGGCTTCCTCCGCCGCCGCCTCCTTGAATCCGAAGGAGATAGTGCAAACGGTCATAATTGTAGGTACGCGGCTGAGGAGCCTCAGCAAGCCCCAGTTCCGCCGCGAAGCGAAGGTCTGAAACCGTCTTCGAAGCCGGCAACACCTTGTCGGCAAAGCGTACTGCATAAGCCCAGGAGAACTGCGCGAGTGAATTGTTCGGCTCTGCTTTTGCCCGCGACTGGTAACGAGCTACCAGAGTCAGTGGCGGCAATCCCGAGTTTGCCTCTCGCTCGACTCGTGCTCGCGCTGCCGCATACGGTGCGTCATTACCGGTCCATCGCTCAAACGCCCACTTTTCGTTGGTCAGTGCCGCAAACTCTTTCCCCTGCTCTTGCCAATACTTGTGGTCTTGCAGCGGAGGAGGCGGACCTGGCAAGGGAAGCGTCGGAAACATTGGCTTTTTGCTTAGCGCGGGGAGTGGCGCAATCAGAAAAGCCAGGAAGCCCAACCCGGCGAGACTGAAAGGAAAACGTCCAAGAATGACGTGCTTTTTTTTCATGGGTACATCTCTCTATTTCGGATTGGTCGGCAATGGCACACTGCCGGCATAGCTCCATAAGTAGCGCCAAGCATGGCCGCCCGGTCGATGCAGGGTGCTTGAAGCTGTGGTCGTGACAAGACCTCCTCTGTCATACTGATCTGCATAGAAGTAGTAGTCTAGCATCTTCGCATAGACAGTCGCCGTGATGCTAACCGTCCCATAGTTGCCACCGTCAAATCCGCTGAAGTCAGGGTTGGAAGCTAGGGAGTTGGCAAAATTTGTGTCAACCAAATTGGTGTTGTTTTCCTCACCTGGGTAAGCAGTCTGATTATGCACATAATTTTGGTACGCTGTTTGCAGAAGACTGGCATTGATCTGATCCGGCGGCGCGACTGGAGCAGGAGGTGGAGGAGGTGGCAAGCTGCTTACAGTCTGTATCCCCAAGCCGACGAGGCCGATAATTGTCACTGGCCAAATAGGTGGGTCTAAGGATGATGCTCCAATTCCGGCAATGAGGAGACTGGTGCCCGAGAAGACGCCCCCTCCTACAATGCCAACTGCGTTCCAATCCACGCCCGCTTCCTGAATTGAAACTGTAGGCACATCCATTCGCTGCGCCGTATTCTGCCCAATCTGATCTAGGCTTCCAATGTCACCGGCAGCCAGCAAATCCATCGGGCTTCCATGAGAGTCCACCCGTCGCCAGTTGTCATATTGGTCATGAACTCGTAGATCATAATTTGCGGATGCTGTTGCTTGATCTCTCAAATCGGTGGCTGTGTAGGATACGTTGATGTGCTCAACAGGGTCTTTGGTTCCGGTCCACTGCGGGTTGCCACTGGAGTCAGGTCCCGCACTGCGGAGGCTTCCAATGTCGGTGTTAAGGCCGTGACTGTTCCAAGTGTCAACGAATTGTGGAGCCGCGCCAGGAAGTGCCCACTTCCAACTGATATTTATGAGCGGGCCGGTTCCATCAGCGATGTATTGTGGATTAGGGGACCATAAGCCTGTGAAAGTGGGGTAAAAAGACTGTGCATTATTGATGGCAGTGTTGCCAGCAATGTAAGAGTAAGTCGTATCCCCATGCACTGTCCCGTCAACGTCTACTGTTTCGTTATGGGCACCATCACGATGCAGTCTGACTGTTCGGTTATCCGGCGTGACATAGCCGTTGAGATACGCCTCGGCATCAGCAAGTCCATCAAGGCCCATGTTGCCAATCGCCCCCACCGCCGAAGCACTGCCGGTGCCACTCAGCGTCACCGTGTAAACTGCCTTACCGTTAATCATTTGCAAGCTGGCCGTCACAATGTGCTTCCCCCCACCTGACTGGCTGAGATGCTGACCCGATAAGGGGCTTGGCTGCGCTGGGAAGACAATGCCCACCGATTCATTGAATACATCGTCTTGCACGGAAGAAGAAGCAGACAAACCATGATAGTCCGAAGCTGGAACAGGCTGATAGCCGTTGGCATAGTAGCTTTCGGCAGCCGTTGCCGTAAGCTGAGTTTGCAACAGAAACTGTTCGGAGGCCGGGGGAGCAGGCTTGGTCGCAAGGTTCGGCGGAGCGCCAGTGTCTCCATTATCCCATCCGGCGGACCAAAGGTAATGAGCAGACAGCGCGAAATGCACGGTCGAGGTTCCTTTGCTTGTGTTGTAAAGGGGACTGTCGGAAGTTGGGGCGTACAAGTGGCTCCCTGCTTCGGCCCAGACGCTTGGTGGGTCGTCGTCTTTCCAGAAATAGTTGTAGGTGCCGCCTTGACGCCAATCGTTGGGGCTGGCGCTGGGAATAGTATCGTAGCCGCCGGTGACACTGGGAGGGAGAGATTGGCTGCTAGCACCCGAGCCGGTCAGGACGCCGTCAATCATCTGCTGGCGGTAGGGGTCTCCGTTGCTGTCGCCTCCGCTGACGGGTACGCCGTTCTGATCGCAGGGAACAAGACTGGTGTACCAACCCTGCGCATGTGCAGTGCAAGGCAGCAAAACTGAGGCGGCGAGGAAGACAAACGAGGCAAGCGGTTTTGTCCAAAAGCTACGGCAGAAAGGCAGAGCGGCAGAAAGCAGGGTCATGGCGGTTCTCCTGATATGGCGGGCAGTAACTTCCGGCATGGGAAGTGGTTGATAGAAGCATTATGACCGGCGATTGTTAAGCCGATGTTAAGAAAGCGGCAACAGGAAAAGTTTTCTGCTCATGGCTCTGCATGGCGGTTTGAGTGGGGACGTAGGGACTGGGGTACCCAACGGCAGGAACTTCCGCTGCACTTTATCTGTTTCATCGGTCACGTCAATTGCGGCAGCGGGAAAGCGGGATAAGTGTGACACGGATTAAAATCTGCGGGATTTCGAATGGGCTGGATGCGATGGCGGCGGCGGACGCCGGGGCGGATGCGCTGGGGTTTATCGCGGTGCCCGGTTCGCCGCGCTTTGTGCCGTCGGAAGTCTACCACGAGATTTCCGCCGCCCTGCCGCTGTTTGTCAAGCGCGTCGTGGTCGCCCATCGGCCCGAAGATGCCGAGGAGTATCTTGCTGAGTATGTTCAACACTATGAGGACACCACCGACAAAAGCCGCTTTCGGCGCGGCGCAGCATGGCGCATCAAAGCCTTTCGGATGCGGGGTGAACCCAGCCTTGCCGAGATCGCGGCGTACCCTGACCCCGTCGGCGCGGTGCTTTTGGACACTTACCATAAAGACACGCTTGGCGGCTCCGGCGAGACCTTTGATTGGTCGCTGGCGGTCCGCGCCAAATCCCTCACTGACCGCCCCGTGATTTTGGCCGGCGGCCTGACTCCCGAGAATGTCCAATCGGCGCTGGACGCCGTCCGCCCCTACGCCGTGGATGTTGCCTCGGGCGTGGAAGATACGCCGGGGGTCAAAGACCATGCCAAGATCAAGGCGTTCGTTCGCGCCGTCCGGGCATGGGACTTGGCGCAAAAATAAATTTTCGCGTGCGTGCCTGCTCGGCTCGGTTTGTGCTATAGTACAATCGCTGCTGTCGCCATTATTCCGTTTCGATTGAAAGGAAACACACGTGTCCACACCCTCTTTCGTGTCCACAACCCCTTTGCTGCTGCGTCCGGTTCTGACCGCGCTTTGCCTCCTCGCGGCGATGCCCACTTATGCTCAGGCTTCGGCCTTCGGCGCTTCGACTGTGAGCACCCTGCCTGATATGAACGCAAGCGTCGGCAACTTCGGGGCTGGGGCGACCGCCACATTTGGACAGACCATTACCGCCCCCGCCCAGGACAGTCTCCTGACCCGCTTTGCGTTCGTACTCGAAAACTTCGGCGGGGCGCCTCTCGAAGCCGATGCGGAGGTCTATGCCTGGGACGGTGCCGGCGTGCTCGGCCCGGCTCTCTTTCAGTCGGCTCCATTTACAATAGCCGCCAACTCGGCTGCCGATCCCCTTGCCGGCGTCCTCTACAGGGCGACACCGAATATCACTCTGAGTGCAGGTGGGCAGTATGTGCTGCTGTTCACCACGTCAGGGCTGCAAAGCAGTCAGTCGGCGGCGGCGCAGTTTGGCGCGGTCACTCCGGCGACTTACACCGACGGCAGCTTGGTCACCCTGGAAAGCGGCAACGATCACAGCGCACTCAGCGGATCAAGCGACTATTTCGTAAACCCGAGCTACGACCTGGCGTTCCAAGCCGATTTTGCCCCCCTGCCCGAAGCCAATCCGGTGCCCGAAGCTTCCACCACCGTCTCGCTCGGCTTGCTGCTAATGCTGGGAGCCGGCGGGACTGTAGCAGCCCGCAGAAAGAAGCGCACGACCTGAGCGGCGGCTTTCCGCGTCGGAGCTTGGCCCTGCCAAAGCGCGGCGCGGAAATATATTTCCGCACCTGCCGCGACTTGTGCTCGCTTGGCATGGTTTATGCAGTGATAATGCCTGTCGGCGATCCCGCCTTACCCCCTCGCCGGCGGCAATCGTGCCAATATCTCCCTACCACGAGGTCTCCAATTATGCACACACTGTTCTCGGCACGTTTTGCGGCGTCCCGCACCCTCGCGCTTTCTGCTGTTCTCGGCCTCGCGGCGCTTCTGCCCGCGTCGGCTCAAACGCACGTTTACACGCTGAATGGACCGTCGGGTTCTTTCGCCGACGCGAACGGCGGCCCGAGCCTCGTCCCGGACGGCGGCGCGATCCTCTCGACCGGCTACACGTTCAACGCCAACCAGGGTCTATCGCTCGGCAATGCCCTGAACGGGTCCGACTACTCCATCACCCTGACCTTCAGCTTAAACGACCTGTCCTCCGGCAACACTTACAAAAAGCTGATAGATTTCAACAACAGGAGCAGCGACACCGGACTCTACCTATTCCAGTCTAAGCTGGACTTTTACAACGTCACAGGAATCCCCGGCACAAACGTCTTTGGGGCCGATCAGTCCCAGACGGTCAACCTGACCCGGAACGGCGCGACCCAGGTTGTCACCGGCTCGGTAGGCGGCGTCGAGCAGTTCTCGTTTGTTGACATGGGCGGCATCGCAGTATTCAACGCCACAGATAACCGCATCCACCTCTTCGAGGATGATAACGCGACCAGCGGACGCGAAGCCGCCGGCGGCACCGTCTCAAGCATCGTCATCAGCGGCGCGGGAGCGCCGGTGCCCGAAGCTTCGACCACCGTTTCCTTCGGCCTGCTGCTGATGCTGGGCCTGGGCGGCGCAGTTGTCGCGGCGAAAAAGAAGTCTGCCGCGTAGCCCGCACTGTTTCGCGGCAGGCGAAAAGTTGGAATAGCGGAGCATGGAATATAATCAGCTTGGACGGTCGGGATTTAAAGTCCCGGCCCTTTCTTTCGGCACCGGGACCTTCGGCGGGCGCGGCAAGTTCTTCGAGGCATGGGGCAGCAGCGATACGGAGGAAGCGACGCGGCTGGTGGATGTGTGTCTGGACGCCGGGCTGACCATGTTCGACAGCGCCGATGTCTACTCCGGGGGACTGGCCGAGGAGATACTCGGTAAAGCGATTGCCGGACGCCGCGACTCGGTGCTGATCTCTACCAAAGCAACGTTTACGATGGGCGATGGCCCCAACGATGTCGGGTCATCGCGCTTCCATTTGATCAAGTCGGTCGAAGCCTCCTTGCGCCGCCTCGGCACAGATTACATTGATTTATTCCAGCTCCATGCGTTTGATGCCCAAACGCCGGTCGAGGAAACGCTTGGGACACTGGATGACTTGGTCAAAGCCGGCAAGATCCGCTATGTCGGCTGCTCGAACTTCTCCGGCTGGCACCTGATGAAGTCGCTTGCCGTGTCCGAGAAGTATGGTCTGGCCCGGTACGTGGCGCATCAGGCGTACTACTCGCTGATTGGCCGAGACTACGAGTCCGAGCTGATGCCACTCGGTATTGACCAGGGCGTCGGCGCGGTGATCTGGAGTCCGCTTGGCTGGGGCCGCTTGACCGGCAAAATCCGCCGGGGCCAGCCCCTGCCGGAAGGGAGCCGCCTGCACACGACCGCCGACGCCGGCCCGCCGGTCTCCGACGAGTATATGTACAGTGTAGTGGATGCGCTTGACGCCGTCGCCGCCGAGGTTGAGAAGACCGTGCCGCAGGTGGCCCTGAACTGGTTGCTTCAGCGCCCCACGGTGTCGAGCGTCATCATCGGTGCCCGCAATGAGGAGCAGCTCAAGCAAAACCTCGGCGCGGTCGGCTGGAACCTTACCGCCGCGCAGGTCGCCCGGCTCGACGCGGCCAGCAAAGTCACGCGCCCCTACCCCTATTGGCATCAGGACGGCTTCTCCCGCAACCCCTTCCCCACGTCTTGAGTCACAAACCCGGCAAACGCTGCCGCACGGCTTGCTTCCACTCCGGCGGGCGCGGGTAGCTGTAGCCTTCTGTGTAGACCACGATGAAGTTTGTGCCGCCATCACGCTTTGGGTCGGGCCAGTTGTCTAAGTCATCGGTCGCAGACGGCTGCGTGGAGACTGATTCGTAAAACAGCCAGGGCGTTCTTAATCCAGAAATCTGCGTCTCGGTCTTGCCTGCCACGGCAGGATTAAGAGAGAACCTTCTCAACGCACCGCCAATCGGTGCTGGTGGGTGGACGATGTCACCGAAGCCTGGTTTGAAATTGCGATCAAGGTAAGGCTTTAACTCTTGTTCCCAGCGGCCCGCATCAGGATAACGGTTGTTGTGATCCTGGGTGTATTCGAGCGTCGCGAGGCCGAGCAGCTTTGAGTCGGTGAGTGCTTGAGCCTCTCTATTCCGATTTACCCTCTCGACAAAGAAGACTAAAACTGCGGCAATGCTGACGGCCACAAGAACGCAGAACACAACAGTGGCGAAGGTGCGTGGGGATTTAGGCATCGGTTCAACTCCTTCAGCAGTGGCTAAGTGTTAGGCCGGAGGCTGTCCAGAAACTCCAAGCTCTTTAAATCGCGCTCTAGGCGGAAACGCAGGGAGCGGCGCAGAGCGAGGCGGACTTGGTCGAGGCTTTTGGGACCGGCAGGCGGCAGGGCGGGCAGCGCCTCGCTGCCGGCGGGGCCGACAGCTTCCAGGGTTTGCAGGAGGCGCAAGGCGCCCATGCCGAGGCCGCTGTGATCACTATTCCCTTCCGGGTGCGCGTGGCGGGGGCAGAGTGCGCCGCCGAGCGACGCCGACAGGGCAAAGACTTCGTCGCGGGCGAACTCGCCGGGCACGGGGGTCCGGCAGATAGCGCATTGGACTAAGTCGGGGGCATAACCCAGGTCGCCGAGAAGCTGCACTTCAAACCAGCGGGCGGCAATCTCAGGAACGGGCAGGGTTTGTGTCTGACGCAGGCTGTTCACCAAGAGGTCATAAAGGACGGGATTTGGGGCGTGGTCTTCGACCGAGTGCTCGACTAAATCGGCGAGGTAGAGGCCGTGCGCGAGGCGAACCAAATCTTTGCGGAGGGCGGAGAACGACTCTTGCACTTCCACTTGGGTGACAATCTCCAAAGACTTGCCCGAGGCCAGTCCGAAGCGGGTGCAGGTCAGCACCTCAGTCGCGCCGGAGAGGCGTGAGACAGCCTTCCGCGCCCCTTTGGCGATGGCGGAGAACCGCCCGAGGCCGGGGGAATAGAGGGTCAGGATGTTGTCCGTCTCGCCGAAGTGCCGGCGGTGCAGAACAACGGCATCAGTCGTGTATGCAGGCATGGCTACCCGTTCTGCAAAGCGTAGGCGTCGTAAAGAGCCGCACCGGACGAAGTCCCGACACGGTTTGCGCCGGCATCGAGCATTTGCAGAGCTGCCTCAACCGTCTTGATGCCGCCCGACGCTTTGATTCCAATCGAAGAGGCTCCGACAGCGCGGCGGATGCGCCGGATGTCTTCGGCGGTCGCGCCCCCGCCTGCCGTGCCGGTGGAAGTCTTCACGAAGCCTGCCCCGGATTCGAGAACCATCTTGCTGGCGATTTCGATTTCTTCAGAACTCAAATAACAAGTCTCAATAATAATCTTGAGTTGGGCGGCGTCCTGAACGGCCTCCACCATGCCCCGCAGGTCTTCCCGGACAGCATCGTATTCCCCGGATTTGAAGCGGGCCAGATTGATGACCGCGTCCACCTCCGACGCTCCGTTGGCGACTGCGTTCTTGACTTCGTAGGCTTTCGCCAGGCGGGTACCGGCTCCGAGCGGAAACGACGCCACGGTGCAGACTTTGACATCCGTGCCGGCCAGGGCACGGGCGGCGCCCCCGACCCAGCAGGGCAGGATGCAGACCGCCGCCAGGTGCCGCACGGCGCTTTCGGCGCAAAGCTGCTCCACCTCGGCGCGGGTGGAAGTCGGACGCAGCAGCGTGTTGTCAATGGTTTTGCCGAACTGCTCTTTGGTGTACATAGGAACCTACCCCGGCACAAGTGCCGATACGCAGTAATGCCGCAGGCATACCCTCCCACAACGGGAAGGTACAGAGTTTCAGAAAGGCCGTAGAGGCGCTGCTTGCTACGCCCTTTCTCTGTACCCTCTCTATCTTGCTCCTCACCTTCCCGCTTCGGGAGGGTCGCAGATACGAAGTAATGCCGAAGGCATAGGAACGAGCGGGGTGGGTTAAATCTTTGTCGCAGCTTTCCATGACTGAACCAGCTCACGCAGCTCTGCGCCATGTGGGTCCGGGTGCGTGTGCAGAAACGCCACCAGGGCGCTGCCGATGACCGCGCCGTCAGCGCATTCCAGCACCTGCTTAACATGCTCCGGGCGGGAAACGCCGAACCCGACGCACAGCGGCTTGTCGGTCGCGCTTCGAATGCGCCCCAGCAGGGCGGCAAGCTCCGGGTCCATCTCGGACCGTGCCCCGGTGACTCCCGTGCGGGACACGCAGTAGACAAAGCCCGTGGTGTTTTCGGCAATCAGCGCGATCCGCTTGGGAGTCGAGGTCGGGGCGACCAAGAAGATCGTCGCAAGGCCGGCGGCTTCCGACGCTGCCTTCCACGGCCCGGCTTCCTCGGGCGGCAAGTCGGTTAAAATCGTGCCGTCGGCCCCGGCATCAGCGAAGACCTGCGCGAAGCGGGGGAGGCCGTATTTGAGCGCCAGGTTGTAGGAAGTCATCAGCACAATCGGCACGTCGGTCAAAGCGCGGCAGTCCCGGACCATCTGCAAAACCGTGTCGGGGGTCACGCCTTTGTCCAGCGCCCGCTGCGACGACGCCTGAATGACCGGGCCGTCGGCCAATGGGTCGGAGTACGGAATGCCCAGTTCGACGATGTCCGCGCCGGCCCCAGCCAGCGCCGCCACCAGCGCCGGGGTCGTGTCCGGCGACGGGTCCCCCGCCGTGATAAACGTCACAAGCGCCCCTTCGTGCCGAGCTTTAGGCGCTGCAAACGCTTTGTCTAGTCGCTGCATCGTTAAAGCAGCCCCAGACGGACCGCAACCGAGTCCACGTCCTTGTCGCCGCGCCCGGACAGGCAGACGATCAGATTCTGCTCGCTCGACATGGTCGGGGCCATTTTACGCAGATAGGCAAACGCATGGGCGGTTTCGAGTGCCGGGATGATGCCCTCGGTGCGCGAAGTCCACTGGAAGGCATCCAGCGCTTCGTCATCGGTGATAGAGACATACTCAGCGCGTCCGATTTCCTTGAAGAAGGCGTGTTCCGGGCCGACTCCGGGGTAGTCCAGGCCCGCCGAGATCGAATGGGTCTCAACCACCTGCCCGTAGTCGTCTTGCAGCACATAGGACGACGAGCCGTGCAGGACGCCTTTGGTGCCGGCGGTCAAAGTCGCCGCGTGTTTCTTGGTATGGACACCGTCGCCTGCGGCCTCTACGCCGATGAGCCGGACGGCTTCGTCGCGGACAAACGGGTAGAAAATGCCCATGGCGTTGGAGCCGCCCCCGACGCAGGCCAGCACGGCATCGGGCAGGCCGCCGGTTTCTTCCAAGATCTGCTGCCGCGCTTCAATGCCGATGATGCTCTGGAAGTCGCGGACCATCGTCGGATACGGGTGCGGCCCGGCGACCGTGCCGATAATATAATGCGTGTTGTGGACATTGGTTACCCAGTCCCGCATCGCTTCGTTCAGCGCGTCTTTGAGCGTCTTGGTGCCCGACGACACCGGGCGAACCTCCGCGCCCAGAAGCTTCATCCGCACGACGTTCAGCGCCTGACGCTTGACATCTTCCTCGCCCATGTAGACGATGCACTCGTAGCCGAACAGAGCGCAGGCGGTTGCCGTCGCGACCCCGTGCTGCCCCGCGCCGGTCTCGGCGATGATGCGCGGCTTGTTCATACGCTTGGCGAGCAGAATCTGACCCAGGGCATTGTTGATTTTATGCGCCCCGGTGTGGGCCAAATCTTCGCGCTTCAGCCAGATCTTCGCGCCGCCCAGCTCGCGGGTCATCTTTTCGGCATAAAAGAGCGGGGTCGCCCGCCCAACATAGTTTTTGGCGTAGTAATCAATCTCGGTCTGGAACGTCGGGTCGGCCTTGGCTTTCGCATAGGCGGCGGTCAGCTCGTCGAGCGCCGGAATAATCGTTTCCGGCACGAACCGTCCGCCAAACTCGCCGCCAAACCGCCCCTGGGCATCGGCGACGTACTGGTCCGGCACGGTCTCCGTCGAGTTCGTGAGGGAGTTCGTTTTTGCAAATTCGCGCACTGCACTTGTCATAGTCATTTGAGAAGCACTTCCTTCTAAATCGTGCAATCATTGTAGCACCGTGCGCGGAAGGTTGTCAACGGGAGCGCAGACGACAAACGGCGCAGGTGAAGCGAGATCACCTGCGCCATAGAAGCAAAACGAAAAAAAGCTAGACAGTAGCTTTCTTCTTGCGGGCCGCGACAACCGTGCCGCCGAGGCCGAGCATCAGCAGCAGACCGAAGGAGATGGTAGTGGAGGCTTCGGGGACCGGGTTTGCGTCGGTGACAATGAGGGAGCCGGTTGCGATTACGCGTGCATCAGGCGTAAACTCCCCGCTGGGGAAGAAGGTCGGAGGGCTGATGGTCCCGGTAGTCAGAGCATAGGTAGCGGGGCTAGTAGACTGTGCTTGCGTCCGAAGTACCAGGGAATGGAAGTTGGCGGTAGTGCTATCCGCCGTGAACACGTAATCTGTCCCGAAGGCCGCGAAGGGAGGGCTTGAAGTCAGCCCCGAGGCCACGGTGTAGTGAGCACCGGTCAGCGAGTCCGTCACGCCGTTTGTTGTCGTGATGTCGAAATTCCCAAAGGAGTTGGTAGTCGGATTGAAATTGAAATAGCCCGTGGCGACCGCGCCGTCAAAAAAAGTGACGCCGCTGAGCGTATAAACGAGATTTTGTGCGGCGACGGGACGGGCGGCGGTGAGGCCGAGGGCGCAGAGGCCCAAAAGTGTCAGCGGGAGGATTTTACCGGAAGAATACATGATGTTCTTTCTAAGCGGGAGTCTCGAAACATGGTAAATCGAGTTATGACGGCTGCAATTATACGGCCCACAGTAACCGCACCAAGCAGGCTTATCTTACAGGAAATCGACTCTAATGTCAAGCCCCTGTCTGCGGCACTTCAAGAACAATAAACGGCGCGAGTGAACACCGTCACCCGCACCGTAGAAGTACCTTAAATCAGATTTTAAGCAGTCGCTTTCTTTTTTCGGGCTGCCACTGCCGTGCCGACGAGGCCGAGCGACAGCAGCAGGCCGAGCGAAACAGTTGCGGAGGCTTCAGGGACGGCCGCAGGGACAATTATTGTACCGATTGCACGGAATGTTGCAGAGTCGCCATTGAGGGTTGACTGGCCGGTCGCACTGATGCTGCCGGCCGCTCCCTGGAAGATGCCGGTTCCTCCGGTCACTTCTAGGCTGGATGTGGAAAACTGCGTCTGCCCGGATACCGTGACGCTGTTGCTGGTGAAGATGCCGTACAGCGTTGAGCCGTCGGTCGCGGTGAAGTCAAAAGTGCTGGCGGTGTTTGGGGTCAGTTCCGCTCCGGGAAATGCGTCGGTTAGAAAGTAATCAGCAACGCCGCTGTTCAGTCCAAACGAGGCGTTTGTGCTGGTGAAGGCCAACATATCCTCCTCAGTAGTCGGAGTGATTTGGGTAAATCCTGTTTGTACCGAGGCGTAATCGCCGCTGAATGGCAAGGTTGTCTGGGCTTGGGCAGGGTGAGCCGCGAGACAAAGGGCTGAGATAGCCGCAATCGGCAGTCCGAAACTGATAGAGCAAGGTGTGTGCATGGAAGTCTCCTGTTGTGCAGTTAAAGATGAGAGGCATGGGTAGAACGCGGCGAGGATTGCAGAGGTACGCCGTAAACTGAACTCACTGCATAATACATGCCAAGCAAGCACAAATGACAGGGAGCGGAGAACTTTATTTTTGCCCCCCCTCAACCCAGACGGCGGTTTCTCATTGGTTGCCTCGCCAGGCAGGAGTTTCGACGGGCGAACGCCAATACTATCCACAGACTTATCGCTTGGAGGTGTAATTTTGGAGCGTTTGATCAAATCGAAAGTGGAGCCGGGCCGGGTAGCAATCCAGTGGCTCGGCCAGGGAGGCTTTGCGCTGAAAGCCCACGGCGGCGATGTCATTGTCGTAGACCCGTACCTGTCGGACAGCGCGAATGGCGACGGCAGCGCGGCCCGCCTTGTGGACATCCCAGTCCGCCCGAAAGAAGTGCGCCTGGATTACTTGTTTTTGACCCATGACCATGTGGACCACCTCGACCCGCTCACGGCCCCGGCTATCGCGCAGATGAACCCGGATGCTCCCATTGTCTGCCCGCCGTCGGCCTGTCGGCACCTCACGAAGCTTGGGGTGCCGATGAGCCAGATCACGACCGCTATGCCTGGTCAGTCGCTGGACTTCCCCAATTTTGCCGTCCATGTCGTCGCCGCCCAGCACTCCGAGGACAGTGTCGGATTTGTGTTCGAATTTCAAAATGACGGCAGCAGCGCCGACACGGTCTCGGTGTACATCACCGGCGACACCGAGTACAACGACGGCCTGGCGTCCGCCGTCGAAGAATACGGCCCGGAAGTCTTGATGGTGCCGATCAACGGACGCTGGGGCAATATGGACGCCGCCCAAGCCGCGAAGCTCGCCGCCGAGATCGCCCCCCGCGAAGTGATCCCGATGCACTACGGCATGTTCGCCGGCAACGACGCTGACCCCGCCAAGTTTGTCAGTTTGCTTGCGTCCGCCACGAACTCCAGCCCGGACATCGTCGCGGTCGTGATGAAGCATGCCGGCTGCCATATCTACTGCCCCGAAGAGGCTGTGCAAGGCAAGCATGCCAAAGCCGAGGCCCGCGCCGCCCGCGCCAAGACCGCCCGCACCGGCCACCAGCATCAGGACGGCCAGCGCCCCCCCGGCGGCCCCCGCCGCTAGTTCACTCTGAATCGGTAGGGGCAGGGCCAGTCCCTGCCCTTAAGAAAAGGGCAAAACCAAAAAGGAGCGCAGCGATTGGGACAGGAACAGAGCGGCTTAGAGGTGCTTGGGTGCTTTTTTGGGCTATTGGCGCTTTTGTTTGGCGGTGTCAGCGCGGCGATTATTCGGCTTGTTCTTTGGCGGCGCAGAGGCCCGGAGCGGCAACGGCACCAGCGTTTGGATACGCTGCTGATGGAGTTTTGTCACGGCGCGGACCAAAGCCTCGCCAAAGTCAACCAAATCCGGGCGGTTTTGATGGTGACATTCGCCGACAGCAGCGAACAGGAGGAGCTGGCGACAGTGGTCAACTCATTTGCGCCGGGCGGACTACCGCCATTCCACGACGAAGCCTGGCTGGAAGAAAGGTTTCGCGTCTATTTGCGGCAGCGGGGCATCACTATACCGGACTATGGAAAAGAGCAACCCGGCGTGTGGCCGCCTCCTCCCAATATTCGTAGCTGAGCTATTGTGGTTCTTAGAGACTGCGTAGAAAGTCTGCAACAGGCCCCCGCCCCGAATTTAGCGAGCCGATTTGGGCGCGGCCCGCCGTTAGCAGGGGGCATCCGTCAAGACAAGTGAGTAATTGAAGCCAAGTTCGTCTCGACTTTCTGCTACACTGGAGAATGACAGACGCTTATGACGGGAGTGGCAGCTTTGAATGGGACCTTGAAAAAGCTCGAAGTAACGCGATAAAGCATCGAGTTACGTTTGAAGAAGCAATGTCAGTCTTTGGCGATCCCCTTTCGGTTACCATTCCTGACCCAGACCACTCAGAGATTGAAGAACGTTTGATTATTTTGGGTTTTTCAGATCGCCACCGTTTGTTGGTTGTCATTTATACCGAAAGGGAAAACGGCCTTCGGTTGGTTAGTGCACGGACAGCAAACCCGGACGAGAAAAGAAAGTACGAGGGGAACAAACTTTATGAATACTGAGCAAAAGGAAACAATGGAAGCACGAGAGCCGGAAATGCGGGATCATTACGACTTCACAGGCGGTCAGCGGGGCAAGTATGCTCATCTGTTTCCGCAGAAGGCGCATATTGTGGTGCTGTCGCCAGATTTAGCGGCGGCGTTTCCGAACTCCGATTCGGTGAACGAAGCGCTGAGGAACTTGGTCAAGATCGCACGGCAAAGCGTCGTCCTGGAACCAGTCCAAGAGACCGAGCCAGTCCAAGAGACCGAGACGCCTGCCGCTGCTCCGCCGAATGCACCTACTCCGCCGAATGCATCGCCTTCAGCTTGAGTTCGGCGTCGGCGTAGAGGTCCAGCTCGGGCTGCCGGGTAATCTCGCGGAAGATGTCTCGGATTTGAGTGCGGCCTGCCGTCAGCAGGAAGTCGCCGGTGGGTTGGATCTTCTCGCCAAGGGTGTAAACATCGGGTTCGGCGGGGTGCAGAGACTTGTCATAGGTCGTCACATCGCGGCGGGAGCCGACGTTGGAGACGACGGTGTCTATGATGATCCGCCGGGTTTGGTGGTTCACTTGCAGTGTGGCATGGAAGTAGGAGTGGGCCAGCGAGTATTGCAGGGCCTCGATCTGGGTAATCGGGCTGTACTCAAACCCCGGCGCGTGGCTTTCGACCAGCAGGTTGGCTTTTTTGTGCAGCGTGTCCCGGCGGGTCAGTGGGTCGTTTGGAATGACTGTCAGCGGCAGCGCGGCGCGGGATGGGGAGACCCACAGAACTGACGTGGCCGGATCAAGCGCCACAATCTCGGACAGCGCGGCGGCGGTGGTGGCGGCGCTGCTGCCGTCGCCGATGAGCAGAACACGCTTGCCTAAAAAGCGGATACGGTCGCGGCCCAGAACGTCCGGGACATGGTGGAAGATCTGGCCGAAGCTGCCCATCTCGCCCATTGCGGGCAGGCCCCCCGCGCCGGCCCAGCGCGGGGTGTGGGTGGTGCCCGACGCATCAATGATGTAATCCGCCGCAAAGACGCGCTCTTCCAGCGGGCTGCGGGTGACCAGGCGGAACCGCCGCGCCCGGCGCTTCTCGGGCTGGTCGGCGTGCTCGTCGGGGAACATATAGGAGCGGCCCAGGGCGGCGACGCGGGTATCGAGATGGACCGCACTGCCGAGCGCCGACGCCAGCGGCTGAAGGTACTGCTCGATAAACCGCTCCCCGGTCGGGTGCAGGCCGCCGGCGGGCAGCTTGCCGAGGGGGCGGTTTTTCGCGGCGGCGGCTTCGTGCAGGGCCAGGACACCCAGCGAGCTGCGGTTCTCGGTCCAGGGCGTAAACATCGTGACGTGCGCCCAAGCGCGGACATCCGGGGCGATTTGCGGCTCGCGCTCGAACAGCAGCACAGCATGGCCGAGGCGGGATGCGTACAGCGCAGCCTCCAGGCCGAGCGGCCCGCCGCCGATAATGGCGGCACGCGGCGGCGTCCCCACGGAACTGTCTTCGGGAGCGGCGGGTTCCAGAGTTTGAGTCATAATAGCTTATCTTACCACAGGTTCCCGGCATTTTTGCGGGTGTCCGGGCCAAAGTGCTGGGTTGACTTTGAGGCCTGAAACCGCCATAATCAGCGTGCCTAGAGGAGTGTTTTTTGTTTCTTCCACTTTTATTTCGTTCGCTTTTTTTGCTTCGTTCGCTTTTCTCTCGTTCCGCCCTTATCCTTGCCCTTGCACTTTTCAGCGCCGCCGCTTTGGCCGCACCGTATCCGGCGCGGGTCGGCGCGAAGTCGTTTGCCGGAAAGCATGGCGTCTATGCCCAGGTCAGTGTCAATGACCAGCCGGTGGCGACCCTGCGGTCAAGCGCCGGGGGCATGAACCCGGCCCAGCGGGCGCTTGGGGTCAAAGAGCGGCTGACTTACTTGGTCTCGGCGGGAATTATGCCCGGCGAGATTGCGGCGGTGTCGCGCGGACGCGCCGGGTGGGTAGTCGAGGCCCGCGGCCTGCCGCTGCTGACGGCGACTCCCGCCGAAGCCGCCGCGCAAGGTCAGTCGGCACGGCACTTGGTTCAAACATGGACGGCGGGCCTGAAACGGACGCTGTCTGAGCCGGGGCTGTCTACCCCCATCCGCCAGTTCGTGCTGCCATTCGGGAGCGCCCGGACCCTCGCTATCGGCGGCGCGGCCCCCTCGCCAAGCATCACTGTCACCGGCGGCGACAGCCGCGTGCTGACCTATGTGTACAATGCGCCGGCGCGGACTCTGACCGTGCGCGGGATCGGGCCGGGATCGGCGCAGCTCAGCGTCGCGTCGGGAGACACAACTCTTCCCATTGACATTGCAGTCCGCAAGTACGCGGCGTTTGTTCAGCCGCGTGTGACTGTTCGGGTCTCGGGCCGTCCGCTGGCCCCGGCGGCGCTCGTGCAGAATGCGATTTACCTCGGCCTGCGGTCGGCGCTGAACGCGACCCCAGGGGCGCAGGTGCGTCTGCTGCAAACCCCGAAGGCGGCAGGGTCGCTTCGGCCCGGCGCGGCACTGTCCCGGCGGCTGATGGTTCGGGTCGCCGGAACCGACTTGCTGCCGGTGATCGCGTCCCCACTGGTCACAGTCGTCAACCGCCCGCTGGCCGCCGTGCCGGCGACTGCGCTATACTATTCCAACAACCCGGAGTCGGTGCGTGAGCCGCAGACCCTCTTCACCGCGCCGCTCTCACCGGGCCGTCCGATCCGGCTGGATTACCACCATCAGAACATCAGCGGCAAAGCGCTGATCTTCCATGCCGATGTTGTCAACGGCGGGGACAAAATGCTGCCGGTTTCGCTCGTCGAAGGGGTCGCACAGCCCGAAGTGGATACGGTCGCGGTTGGACAGAAGGCCGGGGCGGCGTTCTTGTCGGCACTCGATAGTGGGACCGGGATCGTGCTGCAAGTGCCGCCGCATTCGCGTATTCCCCTGGTTGTGCAGACGCTTGCACCGAAGCTGACTGCCAGCGGCATTCTGGAAGTGCAGCAGATCGGCGGGGTCAGCGGGGCGCTGTCGCTAACTGTGACCGCCGACGACGATCGCGAGACCCTGGCGGCGTCGCCCCTGAGCCTGGCAAAAGCGGTGGCGCGGGCCGGGGAGGCGGATGTGCGCCTGGTCTCAGCCCCCGCCGCGCCCCTAGCCGAGCGGGCGCTCGGGGAAACGTCGCCGTATGTCTTCGGGGCACCGCGCGTCACGCTCGATGGCAGCTACGCGGTCGGCGGGCAATGGGGGCATCTGCGGCTCGGCAACGCCGAATCGCTCCGCAACGCCGAGGGAACGCAGACGCTCTGGGGCAACTACGGGGTGAGTTATTTCGTGACGCTGCACCTGTCAAACCCGACCACGATGCCGCGCACGGTCAGCGTCCAATTCGCCCCGGAAGCGGGCCTGGCGTCCGGGGTCTTTCAAGTCGGCAGCGAGCCGATGATCCAGTTCCCGCCGGTGCCGCCGCCGACCGAGGAAGAAGTGACCCGCGTCCGGCTCCAGCCGGGCGAGACGCAGATTGTCCGCATTCGAACGCTGCTCTTGAACGGCTCTGCGTACCCGGCCTCGCTGGTCGTTCACGCACTTTAGGTCAGAAAGATAGGCGATGGCGCAAGTGATGGCGACTGACACGGCGGCATTGACGCATCCGCGAACCCGCGCCGGGACGCTGCGGGCCACGCTGTCTTCCCCATGGCCCACTGCCGTGCTGCTGTTTGTCGGCACACTGGGCATTTACTGGGTGACGCGCACGGCGGCGAACACGTTTGACGCCGTTTCCTATGCCAACCAGATCGCGCACCTTTACCCACGCACCGGCGACCCGCGCTGGCTATTCCACCCTCACCACCTGCTTTTCAATGCCCTCGGCTATGCCCTCTGGCGGACCGCTCAAATCTTCGGCTACTCCGGCGGCTCATTAGTCGTTCTGCAAAGCTTGAATGCCGTGCTCGGCGCGGCAGGCGTGTCGGTCTACTATCTCACCCTGCGGCGGCTGTTGCAGCGCTCGCACGGCCTGCCGCTGCTGACCGCGCTCGGGCTTGCGGGATCGTTCGGCTGGTGGATTTGCGCCTCCGACGGGCGAGTGAATATGCCGAGCGTCTTTTTGATGCTGGCAGCATTCTCGGCGCTGACCCGCGTGATGGCGACGCCGACCCTGGTGGGTGCTGCGCTGACTGGGCTTCTGGCGGGCGGCGCGGTGCTTTTTCACGAAAGCGCCGGGCTGTTTGTGGTCGTTGGCCTCGCCGGCGTTCTGCTGTCCGCCGCCGGACCGACGCGCCTGGAGCGGACGGCGGCTTACCTCGGCGCTTGGGGTTTGACCGCCGCCCTGCCCTGTTTGGGTGTTGGCGTCCTGGTCCTGCACCTGCACTCTTTGATGGCGTTTCGGGCGTGGAGCAGCGCGTACACGGAGCTTGGCTGGTGGTGGGACTTCCATATCCTGCACAATTTTGTTCTCGACTTCTATGCGCTTCGTCATGCGGGGTTTGTCGAGCCGGGCAGCCGGGCCAGTACGTTCACGCTCGGCGGACACCTGCCGCCCCTGGCGCTCGGTCTGTACTGCCTATCGGTGCTGGGATGGCTTGCGGCAGCGTTTGCCGTTTTCGCGACTCTGCCGCAGCTTTGGCGCTCGCATAGCCGCGCTTTGGTCGTTGTCCTAGCCGTCTGGGTCGCTGTGTATGCCGCATTCTTCACGGTCTGGTCGCCGGGCTACTTCGTCTTCTGGGTGCCTGTTTTAATTCCCACCAGCCTGCTTCTTGCCCTGACGCTGGCGCATTACCGGGCGCGGCGGGGCGGACGGATCGCGAACTGGCTGCTTGGGATCTGGATTGCGGTCTATGCCGCGCTGAACTTCGCGGTCAGTATCGGGCCGCATTTGTCGCCGTCGTCGGACCCGTTCCGGCGTATCGCCGCCGATGTCCGGGCGCACACACGTTTCGGGGATGTGGTCTTGGTGGCAGGTGCAGGCGACGGCGGCCCGTGCGAGGTCGCTCTGCCCTACTTCGCCGACCGGGACGTGATTTCCCTGCACGGTTTGCTGACAAAAAAGCGCGACGATAAACTCGCCGCGCTTTCGCTCGCTCAGTCTGAAATTGACACCACACTGGCGTCGGGCCACGCCGTCTATGCCCTCGACGAAGTTATCCCCTGGCACAATGCCAAAACCCTTGCCGCACTTTCGGCCAAGCACCACTTGACCGCCGCTGATCTGCAAATCCTGCTGTCACCCTATGTGCGAACTCTGGCTTGGCAGAGCGGGCGCGGGCCAGTGTGGCGGCTGGAAGGGAGACCTCACCCCGAAACTTCGTTTCGACCCTCTCCTTAAGAAAGGAGAGGGTGAAGAAAAAGAGGCTGGAGAGAATTTGGACAGGGATAGGATGGCGCAGCAAGAACAAGAGGGCGCAGCAAGCAGCGCCCCTACGGGGCATCGGACGGCTGGATTACTCTTACCCTCTCCTTTCTTAAGGAGAGGGTCGAAACGAAGTTTTGGGGTGAGGTCTCCTACCTCCCCGCCACCTTCGAGGCCACTGACGGGTCCTTGACTGCCATATGCTCGCGGTCGAGCGTGTAGTGCAGGAACGCGATGCACATTTCATCGGTGGTCTGCTCGCCCCAGGTGGTCAGCTTCGGCGGCGAATTGGGGTTCTTTGGATTATGGACCGAGTTGTCGTAAGTCGCGGTCATCTGCACCCGTGTTCCCTTTGGGAAGGCAATCGGCTTTTTGTAGAAGTAGGTGGACTGCCAGTTGAAGTCCCAGTCGGAGACCGAGATGAGCGGCACTTTCGTGCCGTCAGGCTTGATGGCCGTGAGCGCCATTTTGCGGCCCAGCAGGTGCATGTGCGGAGTGACTGCCAGAAGGTGGAAATCTACCGGGGACGGAACCCCGAGGGTTGAGACGGTGTAGTGCGGGTCGCCTGCCGGGATCGCCAGGCCGTGGATAATTGGGATGATGTGCAGGGTCTTCTGGACTTCGGACTTGGCGAAGTACAGGCCGATGCGCGAAAAGTCGGTCTCCGGCTTGCCGTCTTTATGGTAGTGGACTTGCAGGACAACCCGCGCTCCGGCGGGAACGGCGGTCGCAACACCGCTCGGAAGGGCATGGGCGGTCATGCCCGGTGCCCAGCCGCCGAGAGAGCCTGTCGGGGTGAAGCCAACGCCCCCGAAGCTGGTGTATCCCGGCTCTTTCTCGTGGCCGTCTAAGTTTTTAGATGCCCCTGAGCCGTCAATAAACGCAATGACATGATGCACGACGGTCCGGTTGCCCGGCTGAACGTCTACGGCGGAGACGTAGCGGTCGCGCGCGAAATCGGTTGGGATGACGTAGCAGCGGTAAACATCTGCGCCGTCGGCTTCGAGATGGTACGGACGGCTCGGCTGCAAGACCAAGTCCGGCTGCCCGAGCGGCCAGCCGTCATGGAAGTGCGGCGGCGCGGGCAGGTCTTTGGGATTGCCTTCGGGCGCACCGGCATCGGCCCATTTCGCCAGCACGGCGACATCGTGGTTGGACAGCCGGCGGCTGTCTTGAAAGTCGCCGCAGTTCGGATCGGCCTTCCAGGGCGGCATTTGGCGGCTGGTAGTCCACTTTTTGATGTCCCCGCGCCAGGCCGCGGCCTGCGTGTAGTTCGTCAGCGGCATCGGGCCGATCTGCCCGGCCCGGTGGCAGGTCTGGCAGTTCCGGGCCAAAATCGGCGCGACATCGCGGGCGTAGGTAATCTGCGTCGAGGCGATGTGCTCCGCCGGACGGCGCAGAGTGCAGCCGAACGCCGCCAGCTTTGGATGGGCGACAGGCCGGCCGGCCAGCACGGCATCGAGCGCGGCTTGCAAATCTTTATGATGCACCTGCGTTGAATCCGCGCTGTCGTCAATGCGGCCCGAGTAGACGACTTGGCCGGTGGGGCTGACGACAAACGCCGACGGGGTCAGAGTCGCGCCGTACTTCGCGGCCAGCGAGGCGTCGGCATCGCGCACGATGGGGAACGCGAACGCGTGGCTTTTGGCGAACGCCGTGACTTCCGCCTGTCCTTCCTGCACGTTCGAGAAGACGCCGACGACCGAGACGCCGCGGGACCCGTAGGTTTTGGCAAGCGTATTCAGACGCGGCGCATAGACTTTCGAGACCATGCACTGCGTTGACAAAAACACGTACACGGTCGCTTTGTGCGCCGCCTCGGTTGTCACTTTAGCTGCCGGAGCGTCGGCCCGAACACCAATCGGTCTCGGCGTACCGCCGGTCAGCACGCCCGCCAGTATGGACAGTGCCGCCACGGGCGCGAGCAGCGCGGCAATTTGAGCCGTTTTGGACGCGAAAAGTGTCTTTTTCAATGGAAGCATTGTACGGGCTTTCTAGGAAACGGAGCCGGGACGTAAAACCCCGGCACTTGCTGATATGATACCCAGCGCCGGGCAAGGCGTCAAGTGCATTGCCTCGGTGTTCGTTGACAATCACGCGAACGTCCGGGTACACTACTGTCCATCAAAATACCCGTTTTCCCCATCACGTCTTGAACTCAATCTCGAACTAAATTTGCGAAAACGCCCACAGGAGCAGCGCCAACTATGCAGGTGACCCAAGAGCCGCTTGACCCGTGTCAAGTCACCCTCACGATTGAAGTGGAAACGGACAAAGTCGTCCAGGCCGTAGACAAGGCTTACCGCGAGTACTCGAAGTATGTCAGTGTCCCCGGCTTCCGCAAGGGCAAAGCGCCGCTTTCTTTTGTCAAGCAGCGCATCCCCGAGGCCGATGTTCGCCAGCGCACGGCGGAAATCCTGGTCGAGCCGGCCTACCAGGCGGCTTTGGAGCAGGAAAGTATCGAGCCGTTCGCCCCGCCCAAGCTGGAGCTGACCCAGCTTGAATTCGAGGGCAAGCCGTTCATCTTCAAGGCCATCGTGCCGCTGCGCCCGTCGGTGGAACTCGGGACTTACACGGGCCTGACGGTCGAAAAGAACAAGTACGCGCTGAACGACGAAAATGTCGAGACGCAGATGCAGCGCATGCGCGAGCGGGCCGCCGAGTATCCGGTGGTCGAGCGCCCGGTGCAGATGGGCGATCTCGTCGTCGCGGAGCTGTCGGCGCTGGTAGACATCCGGCCTGAAGCAGCGGAAGCGCGTCCGACCATGATCGAGATCGGCGCGGACAACATTCCGGGTTTCGACGACAACTTGATCGGCATGGTCAAGGAAGAAGAAAAGTCGTTCACGCTGACTTATCCCGATACCTACCCGGACACCGAGCTTGCCGGCGAGGAAGCGGACTTCACGGTGCTGATCAACGAAATCCACGAGAAGAAGACTCCTGAGCTGGACGACGAGCTGGCGCTGAAGCTGTCGAACGGTCGTTTCGAGACCGTGGACCAGTTTCGGGAGGCGCTCAAGGCCGACATGGAAAAATCGCTCCTCGCCAACAGCGACAGCGAGGCGGACAGCAAGCTGGTGGACCTGATCCTCGCCGGCTCGACCATCAAATACCCGCCGGTGCTGATCGAAGCCGAAGTGGAAGATGAAAGCAAAGCGCTGATGGCGCAGATCGAGCGGCAGCAGCTCACGCTTGACGATTACTTGCAGCAGGTCGGCAAGACCCGTGAGCAGATTGTCGCCGAGTTCACCGAAGCCGCCAAAAAGCGGATTGAGATCGGTCTGCTGCTCGGAAAGGTCGCCGATGCCGAGCAATTGTTTCTGACCCAGGCCGATGTCGAAGCGGCTTTGGCCGAGCGGGCGGCGGAGGAGCGGACGTCCCCGGCGGCGGTTCGGGCGATGCTGGAAAGCAACAACGGCATGGAAGCGCTGCAAAACCGGGCGCAGGCGAAAAAAGTCCTGGACTTTCTGCGGGGATCGGCCATAATTGAAGAGAAGGTCGTCACCGCGAACACTGCCGAAGCTGACACGGAGGTCACAGAAGTCTTGGATGACGCTGCCGACGAAGCAGCCGACACAATAGAAGGTGGCACCGAATGACCTGGATTCCGACAGTAATCGAGCAAAGCCCGCGCGGCGAGCGGGCATATGATCTGTGGTCCCGCTTGATGAAGGACCGGATCGTCTTTATCGGCGATCAGATCCATCCGGCGATGGCGAACATTGTAGTCGCGCAGTTCTTGTTTCTGGAAAAGGAAGACCCGGACAAGGACATCGAAGTGTATATCAACTCGCCCGGCGGCGATGTCATGGCCGGGCTGGCGATCTACGACACAATGCGCCATATCAAGCCCGACATCGCGACCACCTGTGTCGGCATGGCGGCCTCGATGGGCGCGGTGCTGCTCTCGGGCGGCACCAAGGGCAAGCGGGCGGCGCTGCCGAACTCGCGGATTATGATCCATCAGGGCAGCGGGGCCTACCAAGGCACGCCCAAAGACATGGAGATCTCCATGCGGCTGCACATGTCGTTTGTCGAGCGGCTGACTTCGATCATCGCCGACAACAGCGGACGCGAGTTCTCGCAGGTCTCCCGCGATATGGACCGCGATTACTGGATGACGTCCGAAGAAGGCGTCGAATACGGCATTATTGACAACGTACTCAGCCGGTAGCACTCTTGGGCGTGCCCGGCTTTTAAGGACACACATGGCGAGAATTGGGAATGAGCGCAACGACAGCCGGTGCCTCCTCTGCGGCAAGGGCCGGGAGCAGGTCAAGAAACTGATTCTGGGTGTTCACGGCGGCGTCTGCCTGGAATGCGTGGACCTCTGCAAAGAACTCATTCGCGATGAAACGTCGCGGGAGGACGATTTCAGCAGCATCGGAGCCGTGCCGAAGCCCAAAGAAATCTACCGCATCCTGTCCCAGTACGTCGTCGGCCAGGAGCAAGCCAAGCGGACTCTGTCGGTCGCGGTTTACAACCACTTCAAGCGCATCAATTCTACGTCGTCGGAGGTCGAGCTGCAAAAATCGAACATTTTGCTGCTTGGCCCGACCGGCAGCGGCAAGACGCTTCTCGCCCAAACCCTCGCCAAGATTCTCAATGTTCCCTTCGCCATCGCCGATGCGACTTCGCTCACGGAAGCGGGCTACGTCGGCGAGGATGTCGAGAACATTCTCCTGAAGCTGCTGCAAGCCGCCGACAACGGCGAGAATATCCAGACCGTCATCAAGAACGCCCAGCGCGGCATCATCTACATTGACGAGATTGACAAGATCACCCGCAAGTCCGAAAGCCCGAGCATCACCCGCGACGTGTCCGGGGAAGGTGTCCAGCAGGCGCTTCTAAAGATACTCGAAGGCACCATCGCCAATGTCGCGCCGCAGGGCGGGCGCAAGCACCCTCAGCAGGAATATGTGCAGATTGACACGACCAATATTCTGTTCATCTGCGGCGGAGCATTTGAGGGCATCGAGGACGCCATCGAGCGCCGCCTCAACCAAAAGTCGCTCGGCTTCCGGGCCAGCATCGCGTCGAAGCGCGATCGCCGGGCCGGGGATATGCTCGCCCATGTCCTGCCCGAAGACCTGCTGCGCTACGGCTTGATCCCCGAGTTTATCGGGCGCTTACCCGTCGTCACAACTTTGCGCTCGCTGGACCACGAAGCGCTTGTCTCTATCCTCACCGAGCCGAAGAACGCTTTGATCAAGCAGTACGCCAAGTTCTTCGAGTTCGACGGGGTCGAGCTGCAATTCACCGACGATGCGCTCCAAGCCATCGCCGACGAAGCCATCAAGCGCTCCACGGGCGCCCGCGCCCTGCGGACGATTATCGAGCAGGTGATGCAGGACATCATGTACGAAGTGCCGTCGGACCGCAGCATCCAGAAAGTCGTCATCACCGCCGACACGGTCCGCCAGCACATCTCCCCACTCTTAATTACGACCCCGGAGCTGCGGGCGGCGTCCTAAGCAGCAGGGTAAAAGAAAATGCAGGCGCGGCCTTTACCTCTTTCGACGAAGATTGTTTTATGGTTTGTTGCAGCATTAGTGCTAGCCATGTTCGTCCTCCCCGGTGAGAGCGTCAGCTACATGAAGTACAATGCCGCTTCCGCCATGTGCAAAATGAACTTAAATCAGGTTGGGGTAGATATTTTAGCCTATCGAGCAAAGCACGCCGGAAAAATGCCAGCGACTCTAAAGGTGCTGTATCCTACTGTCATCAGCCAATTGATTCTAGTTTGCCCAGATTCGGGATTTGTGAATGGCACGGAAGTCAGCTACGACTACCGGTTTTTGAGCAAGCCGAGCAGCACAGATGCAATCTGCTGGGACAGCCGCCCACAGAAGCGCTGGCAAACCTATTTTGTGTGGCTGAACTGCCCGAACCGAAATGTTCTGCTGGCCGACGGGCAGGTAGTCAATATGCAGGAGGCGGCGTTCCAAAGATTGCGCCTGGAAGGGCAAAATTTCATTGTTCGGTGAGATCGCCGCAGGGCAAGAAGCGTGGGAATAAATTCCTACGCTGTGGGGCGAAACGCCAAGTAACCGCCTTCGCAGGTACGGAACAAGACCGCAATCAGGGTCCTATTCTTTGTCCACGAAAGTGGACATTAGGCGTCTTCGCCCCACAGCGTAGGATTTTAATCCCACGCTCCTGGATTGCCGCACTCATTCCTGCCATTTATTTTCTCACTAAGGTATACTCACTTTCTTATGGCCCGTACCCCGTCCACCGCGCCCCGCGCAAAGAAGTCCCCCACCCGGCGCTCCGGCGCGGCAGAGACGCCCGCCCCCGCGCCGTTCCCGAATGAGCTGCCGCTGCTGCCGATCCGCGACAATGTTCATTTTCCCGGCATCATCTTTCCACTGTTTGTCGGGCGCGAGAAGTCTGTCCGCGCCCTCGATGAAGCGATGGCGGGGAGCGAGCATGTCCTGTTAATGGCCCAGCGTCAGGTCGCGACCGAGGATCCGGATGCCGAGGACCTGCATGAGATCGGCATTGTCGCCGAGATTATCCAGATCCATAAAGTCCCCGACGGCACCGTGCGGGTCATGCTCGAAGGCAAAGAGCGGGTTCGCGTGACCGACTGGCTGCAAACTGAGCCGTTCTTCGGGGTCAAAATCGAGCGCCTGCCACCGGCGCCGATTGCACCGCTCGAAGCCGAGGCGCTGATGCGCTCGGTCATGGGCCAGTTCGAGCAGATCGCCTCCACCGGCAAGAATATCCCGCCCGAAGTGGTTGTGACGCTCCTAAACATTGAAGACCCCGGCAGCCTGGCCGACCATATCGCCTGGCACCTGCCGTCGCTGCGGGTGGAAGTCAAGCAGGAGCTATTAGAAATACTCGACCCGCAGGAGCGGCTGCAACGGCTAAGTTTGATTCTGACCAAAGAGTTTGAAATACTGCAAATCCAGAGGAACATTCGGACGCGGGTCGAGAAAGAAATGGGCGAGACCCAGCGCGAGTTTCTGCTGCGCGAGCAGATGAAGGCCATTCAGCAGGAGCTGGGCGAGCGGGACGAGCGGCAGAGCGAGGTGGATGACTACCGGACCAAAGCGCTGGACGCCAAGCTGCCGGCGGAAGTGAATGAGCGAGTACACAAGGAAATCGAGCGGCTGGAAAAGATGCCGTTCGGGATGCCCGAAGGGGTCGTCATTCGGAGCTATTTGGACACGCTGCTGGCCCTGCCCTGGTCAGTCATCTCGGAAGAGACTTTGGACGTCGGCGCTGCCGAAGACATTCTGAACGAAGACCACTACGGCCTGCCGAAAGTCAAAGAGCGTATTTTAGAGTTTTTGGCTGTGCGCCAATTGGCGGGGACACTCAAAGGCCCGATTATCTGCTTTGTTGGCCCGCCCGGTGTCGGCAAGACCAGTCTCGGCAAAAGCATTGCCCGTGCTTTAGGCCGCAAATTCGTCCGCATCTCGCTTGGCGGGGTCCGCGATGAGGCCGAGATACGTGGGCATCGCCGGACCTATATCGGGGCCATGCCAGGACGCATTTTGCAGGGATTGAAACAGGCGGGGACACGCAATCCGGTCTTTGTTTTGGACGAGATTGACAAGATGGGGTCGGACTTCCGGGGCGATCCGTCCTCGGCGCTGCTCGAAGCGCTTGACCCGGAGCAGAACGGCGAGTTTTCCGACCATTACCTGGAAGCGCCGTTTGACCTGTCGGAAGTCATGTTCCTGACCACAGCCAATCTGCTGGACCCCATCCCACCCGCGCTGCGCGACCGCATGGAAGTCATCTCGTTTTCGGGCTACACCGAGGACGAAAAAGTGCAGATCGCCGAAGCGTTTCTGATCCCCAAGCAGGTCAAAGAGCATGGACTCACGGATGCCCACATCGTCATTCCTGAAGAAACGGTGCGTAAGATTATCCGCGAGCACACCCGCGAGGCCGGCCTGCGCGGCTTCGAGCGCGAGCTGGCATCACTCTGCCGCAAGGTTGCCCGCAAAGTCGCGCTCGGTGAAACGACGCAAGTCACGGTCAGCCCCGCCGTGCTGACCGAGATGCTGGGGCAGCGCAAGTATCACTACGGGGTCATGGAAGACGACGACGAGATCGGCGCGGCGACGGGGTTGGTGTACACCGAGGCCGGCGGCGATGTCATCTCCATCGAAGTGTCCTCGATGCCCGGCAAAGACGGGCGATTGATCCTGACGGGTCAGCTCGGCGACGTGATGAAAGAGTCCGCGCAGGCGGCGATGTCGTATGTCCGCTCCCGCGCCGCGCTGCTCGGCCTGGCCCCGGACTTCAACGAGCACTTGGAGATCCATGTCCATGTCCCGGCAGGCGCGGTGCCCAAAGACGGCCCCTCGGCGGGCATCACACTTGCGACCGCACTGGCATCGGCGCTCACAGGCCGCCCGGTCCGCAAAGACATCGCCATGACCGGCGAGATCACCCTGCGCGGGCGTGTCCTGCCCATCGGCGGCCTCAAAGAAAAAGTGCTGGCCGCACATAGAGCCGGCATTCGAACCATTCTCCTGCCCGCCGAAAACGAGAAAGACCTGGAAGACCTGCCGGAAAACATCAAGACCGAAATGACGTTCGAGCCGGTCACCCATGCCGACCAGGTGCTCAAGCTCGCCCTGCTCGAAAAGCCGTAGTAGGAGGGGATGCGTAGAACTTCAGTTCCACGCCTTCAGACTTACCGACAACTTAGTATGCCCTGCCGAGGGAGACTCGACAATGATCAGCCTGACAACCCTGCTTGCAAAAGCCGAACAGTGTGACAGCGAAATTAAACAGCTACAGGAACAAGTCAAGAAGATGACAACGCTGATTCAGCAGTTAGCGGAAAGCGATCAGCGCGACCGAGAGGCAGCAGAAATTGCTCGGCAGTCTGAGCAGCAGTTTTGGAAAGATGCTGAACAAGAAATTGAGGCTCGGCTGGCGCGATTTGAGGCGAAGCTCGCAGCCGCCCGTCATTGAGCTGTTACTTGATACCATCTAGGTTGTTTGGGAGTGTCAGTTGCGTAATCCAATTACTGGATTGCGTACTTTCAGGAACCAAGCCATCTAATATCGAAGGAATGTTTTTCAAGTAATGGCTGCATAACACGGCCAATGTCTCGGCCGCATTTTCAATCTCTTCTTCATCTGTGACATACCAACTAAAGCTGTCTGCGCTGGCTCCAAGCCATGCACAGATATTCGTGCTGTTTTGAATGATGACGGTATAAGGGCCAACAGAGTCATCTTTGTTCGCCATCACCGTCTGCCAATAACATATGCTCGCAGGCGACTTCACTTCAACTCGTGTCCCAACAAACCAATTTCCTACCGGCGTAACGAAGGCAAGATCAGAAGATTGATATTTGATAGGCTCACCGAGAATAGGCGTCAACTGTTCCACAATCTGCGCTCTGACCCGGCGTTTGCTGGCCTTCTTGTTGGCAAGAGCAGACCCATAAAGCTTTTGCCAAAGTACATTGCTCTCGGCGCGGCCAAAGCGGAAGAACTGGTCTAAAAGACCAAGTTCCTTCTCGGAAAAAGGCTCATCGAGCAGAACAATCGCCGCGCGATGCATTCGTCTGACAAGGGTCGTTGCCATTTCTGCCCGCTCTTCAGCAGGCAATGACGACAATAAGTTAATGTATTCAATTGAATTGATGCTTTGAATGCGCCGCATCAAGGGGAAGTCATCGTGGATTTCTCTCAAGCAGTCCTGCATAGCCCAGCGATAAAATCGCTTGCACCGCTCTTTGTCTGTCTCCTCCGCAATCATTCGGTTCCATACTGTAGTCATCTCCGGCGTAAAATCTTTCCCGAAAGCGCGTCAGTCTGGACGCCGTTTTGCTGGGCGAAGCGGCCATTGATGAGAACATGGTGGATGCCTGCCGGAAATTGGTGCGGGTCGGCAAACGTCGCGCAGTCTTCGATGGTTTGGGGACTGAAGACCGTGATGTCGGCTTTGGCACCGACTTTAATTGTGCCCCGGTCGGAAAGCTTGAGTCTTTGCGCGGGCAGGCTGGTCATGCGGCGGATGGCTTCAGACAGCGATAGGACTTCGCGGCCACGGACATAGTGGGCGAAAACGCGCGGAAAGGTGCCGTAGGTGCGCGGGTGGGTCTTGTCTTCGGCCATTTCGCTGGCAGGGTCGTTGGCGACCCCGTCGGAGCCGATCATCGTGTGCGGGTCGTTTAAGATATACTCGACATCTTCCTCAGACATGGCGAAGTGGACGGCGGCGACGAAGCCTTCTTCGTCAAGAAGTAGATCAAGCGCGGCCTCGGCGGGGGACGTGCCGGCTTGGCGTCCAAGCTCAGTCATGGAGAGGCCCTGTGTGTCGCGGCGGTTCCGGGCGATGCCGACCTGCACAGTGTCCCAGTCCCAGGGCTGGGCGTTGATTTCGGCCAAAATGCGGGCGCGTGGTTCGGGGTCGCGCAGGCGCTGAAGCATCTCGGCGATGTCGCCGTCTTTAGCCCATTCGGGCAGCAGAATGACCGTGAGGCCGGTCATAAATGCCGTGTAGGGGTACTGGTCGGTCAGCACATCTAACCCCGACGCACGGGCGGCGGCCATCATCGGCAGGGTGGTCTGCGGCTTGCCCCAGTTAGCCAAGCCCTCGGATTTGTGGTGCGACAACTGGAGGGGGATGCCGGTGGCTTCGGCGACGGCCAGCGCTTCCTGAATGCTTTCGATCAGCGTGTCGCCCTCGTTGCGGATGTGGGTGGCGTAGAACCCGCCGGCATCGCGGGCGATGGCAGCAAGCGCCGCGACTTCGGCGTGTTTGGCGTAGCCGCCGGGCAGGTATTCCAGCCCGGTAGACAGGCCAATCGCGCCGTCGTCGAGTGCCGACGACAGCCGCGCGGACATCCGGGCCAGCTCGGCGGGGGTCGGCGGGCGGTCGTCGAAGCCGAGCACGGACTTTCGGATCGTGCCGTGCCCGGCCAGCGCGGCGATATTGCAGGCGATACCACCGTCTTCGACGCGCCCCAGGAACTCGCTCATCCGGTTCCAGTCCAGGTTGGTCCCGCCGCGCTCGGCCCAGCGGCGCTCCTGGGCGAAGACATCGCTTGTGTCCAGCAGGCCGATAGAGACGCCGCAGTTGCCGACTACTTCGGTAGTGACTCCCTGCGCGACGCTGCTCCGCATCGGGCGGTTGATGAGCAGCGTGAAGTCCGAGTGCGTGTGGATGTCAATAAAGCCCGGCGCGACCGCCAGCCCCGAAACGTCCACGACCTGCGCCGCCGTCCGCTCCGACAAATCCCCGACTTCCGTAATCGTCTCGCCGGTGACGGCGACATCGGCTTTTCTCCCCGGCCCGCCGAGGCCGTCGTAGACAATTCCGCCGGTCAAAATCAAATCAGTCATGCCTGAATAGTAGCACTTGGAAGGGATGGATGTCAACCGAAGCTGAGAAAATGCTCACTCTGGCTCCCTCATTATTGGGGGCTGGGGGGGGACTTGCTGCACAGTCTCCTAGAATAGAATTTGCAGGGGCGAACCTTGTGTTCGCCCTTTCTTTCCCTGCTTACCCCGTATGCAATCGCCCTGCGGGGCAGGCGGCAAAAAGCCCCGCTCCGGCGGATAGCCGAAGCGGGGGCCATGAAGAGTCTAGGCCGAGGGCGCAAGGCGTTGAACTGGAGAGCCGAGCGCCACGGAGACGACCTTGAGGGTAGCAGACAGCGGAAACGCTGTCGGGACGAGCAGCCGGTGCCGGGCCGAAGCGGCGCAGGCCATGCTGCCGGGAACGAAGTGGGGCTGTCCGCAGCGTGCGGATGTACGGAGCGTGTGAATCAGAGCCATTCGAGCTGCCTTTCTGGGAATTGCCCAAAATTTGGGCGTACCAAAAGCCGGTCGTGGAGGGCCGCGACGCCGCGTTCCTCCGGTCCTTAAGTAAGTCGTCACTGCCGATTTCCGTCCTGATGTGAGTCGTGTAGTGCATAAATCATGCCAAGTCGGCGTTTTCGGCAAAATTGCCCAGAAACTAACAGTGGGCAGAAAACCTGCCTGCGGTTAGGTATACTGGGGGCCATGTCATCCACGCAAGTCCCCACCCCGTCCGCCGCGCTTCCCATCACCTATTCGCCTGCCATGCTGCACCGGGACTGGCGATTGTTCTCTGCCGGCGTCTTTTTGTTCGGCTTCGGGTTCGCGGTCTACGGTGCGGTCTTCATTAACTTCATCACCGAGACGCTCGGTATCCATGCGGTGCAGATGGGGGCGCTTGAAACCACTCGCGAAATCCCCGGACTGCTGGCGGTGGCGATTGCGGCACTGTTCGCCCGGTTCGCCGAGTCGCGGATTGCTGCGCTGTGCCTCTGTCTCAGCGCGGTGGGAGTGGCGGCAACGGGCTACGTGCATTCCTACGCCCCACTGGTGCTGGTGACTGTTTTCTGGTCGGTGTTCATGCATCAGTGGTTTACGTCGTCGAGCGCCATTCCGCTGGCGCTGGCATCGGGGGCGGAGGGCGGGCGGCATCTCGGGCGTATGGGCGCGGTTGGCTCGGGGGGCGTGGCCGCCGCGCTGCTTTTGGTGCATTTTCTGGTCGGGCACATCGGCTACCCAGCGTTCTTTTTCCTGGCTGCCGGGTTCATCTTCGCGGGCGGGCTGTGCCTGCTGCCGATGTCGGGGGCCTCGACTACGCATAATCGCCCGCGCCTGTTGTTCCGGCGCGAGTACGGCCTATTTTACGGCCTGACGTTTCTTGAAGGCTGCCGGCGTCAGATCTTCACGACCTTTGCCTTGTTTGCGCTGATTGAGCACTGGCACGTTGCGGTCGGGCAGATCGCGCTCCTGATGCTCATCAACGCCGGGGCGTCGTTTGCGGTTGCCGCTCCCGTTGGACGCTTGATAGACCGCATCGGCGAGCGTCGGGCGATGTCGTTTTACTACGTCGCGATTGCGCTGACCTTTGCCGGTTACGCCCTGGTGCAGCATGTCTGGGCACTCGAAGCGCTTTGGGTGCTGGACAGTGTCTTGTTTGCGTTTGGGGTCGGGATCACGACGTACCTGAGCCGGATTGTCCGGGCGGGCGAGATGACGGCGAGTTTGGCGATGGGCCAGACGATGAACCATATTGCGGCGGTGATTATTCCGCTGAGCGGCGGCCTGCTCTGGCACCGCTTCGGCTACCACGCGCCGTTCTGGTGCGGGGTCGCCGCCGCTGTCGTGTCCCTTTACATCACGCAGTCGGTGCTGCCGCGCCGGGAGCGAGTATGAGCGCCTGACGGGCCAAAAAAATATATTTTTTGCCTATTGACATTCACGCCATTCTGTCGTATAATTGTTTTTGCGTATACGAATACGCAGACTGTGGGTAGCGATCCAAAATGCCGGTGACCGCGAAAAGTATTGCCCGTGAGCTTCAGCTCTCTCAGCCGACTGTGTCGCGCATCCTCAGCGGCGATCCGCGGCACCGGGTGGCGGCGGATACGCGGCAGCGGGTGCTGGAGACTGCCCGGCGGCTTGGGTACCAGCCGAACGCCGTGGCTCAGTCGCTTCGGCGGGGCCGGACCGGGATTGTCGGGCTGTATACGAACCACGACTACGATGCGCGAAACGATTTTTTGGGAACGATCATCGGGTCGCTGCAGCGCGGCTGCGAGCAGCAGGGATTGGACTTATTGCTGCACAGCGCCCGCGGGGGCCGCTCCCCCGAGGCGATGTTCGGCACACTGCGCGACGGGCGCATTGACGGCCTGATCCTGCATGCGAACGCTGATGACCCGCTGGTCGCCATGCTGGGGCAGTGTCCCCTGCCGGTCGTGACCGTCGCGGACCGCCTGCCAAACCTGCCGGCGGTGACCTGCGACGATGCCGGGGGGATGCGGCTCCTGATGGCTCATCTCTGGGAGCGCGGCCTGCGCCGCTTCGTGTTTATCGCACCCACCGAGAGTCTGACTTCGGTGGAGCGCCGCCGGGATGCATTCCTTGCGGAAGCCGCTCGGTACGGTGTCCCGGCGACAGACTGCCTGGTGCTGGAAATGCCGGAAGGCGGCGCGGGGGAAGCCGTCGGCTTTCTGCGGAGCCTTCCCGGCCCGTGCGCCGTTTCCTGCTGGAACGACCGCTCGGCCTATCATCTGCTGCGAGCCTGCCGGGAGCGCGGCCTGCGGGTACCGGAAGATCTGGCAGTGGCCGGCTTCGACGGCTTCGAGTTCGACAACGTGCCCGCCTGGGACCTGGTCACTCTGAAATGTCCCTGGGAAAAGGTCGCCGCCGAGGCGCTGACCTTACTGATGACCCTGGTGAACTCGCCCGCCGAGACGCTTTACACCGAAACGCACGAACCAAAGGAGATTTGCCTGCCCGTAACCTTATGCCGAGGAAACACCGTCTAACCGCCGACTTCCTCGCCCACGTTTTCGACTGTCTACGAAGGAGAAGTACCATGCCTGCATCAATTTCCCGCGCCAAGCGCGGCTTCACGCTCATCGAGCTGCTTGTCGTCATCGCGATTATCGCGATACTCGCTGCTATTCTTTTTCCTGTTTTCCAGAAAGTCCGCGAAAACGCCCGCCGCACGTCCTGCCTATCCAACCAAAAGCAGATCGGTCTCGCCACGATTCAGTATGTCCAGGACAGCGACGAAACATTTCCGCCGCTGCAATGTTTCACCACCAGTGGTGCCGCTGGAACCGGGGTCGGAACATTTACTGAACCGGATGGTACGACACGAACTGGAAACGGTGCTAATGTCGGCTTTGCCGATGCTGTTCAGCCGTACATCAAGAGCATTCAGGTTCTGCACTGCCCAGATGACTCCAAGCCGCAAACTGCTGATCCGCTTTGGACAGGGCAAGGAACGTATTCAGCGGCTGCTTACACAAGCTATTTCTACAATGCTCTGGTCGGAGCGCCGTCTGGCTTTCCTTATCTTGGTTACAACTACAACACAGCCGGTGTCGCCCTTGCATCCGTAGTTCAGCCGTCGAGTACGATCATCGGGGGGGACGCCAACGCTTACAGCGCAAACAATGGGTATCCCTACGCGAACGGTTTTTACTGCCGATACACAATCAATGATGTGGCAGATGATCCCAACTGTACATTTGGGGATGCAAACGGAGGCACACTGGGCAAAGATGCCTCGGTACGTCACGTTGACGGAGCAAACTACTCGTTCACTGACGGACACTCAAAGTTCGTGCGCTCTTCCTCAATCTACGGAGCGCAGTCAACGATCAGCAGCGGCCACTTTGGCGGTTCTCCAGGATTTAGTGCCGCTATCTCAGGCACAAATCCGACATTCAACGTCACGCAGCAGTAGCTGCTGGCGGGTTACGACCCTCACCCCGCCGCAAGCGGCGACCCTCTCCTTCTGAAAGGAGAGGGTAAGGACTTGTTGCTGAGTGGGGTTTCGTTTGTCTCGGCAGCAGCCGAGAGAGCTGGGGCGTGAGTTCCGGGCTGAGGGAAAGATAAAGATGGATAGGCGAATGAATGCTCGCGCTACAGGGCTGGCGTCCGGCGCGGCGACACTGGCCCTGCTCGGATGGGCGGCGGCACACCAAGCGCCGGTGCGGGCCGCGCAGGCCGCGCCGAGCGCGGTCACGCTGACCATGACAGCGGCGGGGTATAAGCTGCTCCGAGGCGGCAAGCCGTACTTTGTCAAAGGCGCGGGCGGGGACGGGTCGAAGACGATGCTTAAAGCGGCGGGCGGCAACTCGTGGCGGACGTGGGGCGTCGGCCCCGACACGGCGGGGCAGCTTGACGAGGCGCAGGCGCTCGGCATGACGGTGACGGTCGGGGTCTGGCTGGGCCACAAAGAGCACGGCTTCGACTACAGCAATGCGGCGGCGGTCGCGGCGCAGAAAGAGGCGGCGCGGTCAGCCATTCTGAAGTACCGCAGCGCTCCGGCCCTGCTGGTCTGGGCGTTCGGCAATGAAATGGAAACCAATGGCAACGAAGACAACGCGGCCATGTGGAACGCCATCGAGGACATCGCCAAGATGTGCCACACGCTTGACCCGAACCACCCGACCATGACGGTCGTGGCCGAGATCGGCGGGGACAAAGTCGCGCAGATCAACGCCCACTGCCCGGACATTGACATCGTCGGCCTCAACACCTACGGCGGCGGGCCGTCCATCGGCGACCGCTACAAGGCCGCCGGCGGGACCAAGCCGTACCTTGTCACCGAGTATGGCCCCCCCGGCACCTGGGAAAGCGGCAAAAACGCCTGGGGGGCCGTGCCGGAGCTGACCTCCACCGAAAAGGCCGCCCGCTACAAAGCCACCTACGTCAAAGGCATCGTCGGCCAGCCGCTGTGTGTCGGCTCCTATGCGTTCACCTGGGGCAACAAGCGCGAAGCGACCGACACCTGGTACGGCCTGCTGCTGCCGGGCGGCGCAAAGCTCGGCGCGGTGGACACGCTCTCGGCGCTCTGGTCCGGTCATGCCCCGGCGGCACTCTGCCCGGAGATTTCGCGCCTGACGGTGGACGGCACCGGGCAGGCCGCGCCCGGCACGACGGTCCGGGCGGCCCTGGAAGCGTCGGACCCGGCGGGCGACCCGCTCACGGTCAACTGGGTGCTGGAAGCCGACCCGGAGCTGTACAAGACCGGCGGCGGCGCGGAAGCGGCCCCGCCGACGTACCCGGACGCGATTGTCTCCGGCACGTCGAAGTTCGCGGTGGTCAAGCTGCCGCCGGGCAACGGGGTCTACCGCCTCTATGCCTACGTCCGCAATGCCCACGGCGGCGCGGCGGTGGCAAATGTGCCGCTGAAGGCGGTGAAGGCGGCGGCAGCGGCCGGCAAGAAAGCCGTCCTGCCGCTGGTCGTTTATGCCGAGGACGGCGGCGCGGCGCTGCCGTTCACCCCGTCGGGCTACATGGGCAGCACGGCGGCGATCAAGATGGACCCGGCCTGCGCGGCTAATCCGCACGCGGGTAAAACGTGCCTGCAAGTGGACTACACCAATTCCGACAACTGGGGCGGCGTGGTCTGGCAGGACCCGGCAAACGATTGGGGCGACAAGCCCGGCGGCCTGAACCTTTCGGGGGCGAAGAAATTGACCTTCTGGGCGCGGGGCGACAGTGGAGGCGAGAGTGTCACGTTCCTATTTGGTTTGATCAACAGCGACAAGCCGTTCTCCGACAGCGGCACGGCCAAGCTGCCGGTGACGCTGACCAAAGGCTGGAAGCAGTACACGCTGGATTTGACCGGCGTGGATTTGTCGCAGATCAAGACCGGGTTTGCCTGGACTCTGGCCGCCCCCGGCAAGCCCGTCCGGTTCTTTCTCGACGACGTGCAGTATCAGTAGATTGGCCCCCGAAATACTCGGGTTGCAGGAGCCACGGGTTGGAAACCCGAGGCTTGGATAAACCAGTGTCGAGGCGACACATTACAAATTTGCACGGGTGCTGTCTTGCGCCCCCTGGACGCTGGGCAATTCCGAGCCTCGGATTTCAATCCGTGGCTCCTGCAATCCGCCAACTGCCGAACGAAAATCCAATGAAAACAAACACCCACCAATTACTTTCGGCCCTTCTCACGCTGACGTTCTCGCTCGCCGGAATGGTGGCCCTCGCCGCGCCGCCTAAACCCGCCCCGCTGCCGCTGGTCATCTACTCCGAGGCCGGACGCCCTGAGCCGTTCACGCCGTCAGGCTACATGGGCAATACCGGGGCAGTCAGGATGGACGGAGCCTCCACCGCCGGACCGCATTCGGGCAAGACCTGCCTTCAGGTCACTTACAGCGCCAAAGACCAATGGGGCGGGGTCGTCTGGCAGAACCCCGCGAACAACTGGGGCGACAAAGCCGGCGGCCTGAACCTCTCGGGTGCGAAGAAGCTGACCTTCTGGGCAAAGGGCGCAAAAGGCGGCGAGGTCGTTAGCTTTGCCTATGGGCTGATTGGAGCGAACAAGCCCATCCACGACAGCGGCAAGGGCAAGCTGGACAAAGTCACGCTGACGAAAGCCTGGAAGCAGTATTCGGTTCCGGTGGCGGGCCAAAATCTCTCGCATATCGTCACGGGCTTTAGCTGGAGCCTGGCGGCGGCGGGTGCGCCGGTGACGTTTTATTTGGACGACATTGCGTTTACACGGTAAAGCGAGGAGACCGGCACTGGAAGTGTCGGCCTACAACGAAAGAAAACCGAGGCGGTTTAAGGGCAAGACATGCAGGCGCTCCCAATCTTCAGTTGCTTCAACTTGCTTTCGTCGTAGGCCGGCACTTCCAGTACCGGTTTCTTTTTGTGCCGGCGCAATTTTCTTGACAGACAGGCGCGGGGCGTTGTATACTACGATGTAGGCACCGCCGCCGCGCCTTTCTTTTGCATTTTTTCTGGCCGGGCCGGCACAAAAGCGGCGGACTCCTGCGTATCTTCAAGAGAAATCAATCCATCCCAAATTGTCCGGTAAAGGAACGCAGTCACATACCATGGCACAAGACACGACTACTTTGAACACTTCGGCTTTGAACGCTTCGACCCCCGCCGCCCGCAATGGCGCAAATGGCGGCTCCGTCAAAGCCATCGAAATCAAGAACCTCGTCAAGCAGTACAAAAAAGTCACCGCCGTCAACAACATCAGTTTGGACGTTTACGAAGGCGAGATCTTCGGCTTCCTCGGGCCGAACGGCGCAGGCAAGACGACGACCATCAAAACCCTGCTCGGCCTGATCTTCCCGACCTCCGGCGAAGTCTTGGTTTTAGGCAAGCCTGCGGGTGATATTGATGTCAAAGAAAAAATTTCCTACCTGCCCGAGTCGCCCTACTTCTACGAGCACATGACCGCAAGCGAAGTGGTCGGCTTCTATGGCAGCTTGTTCGGCCTCAGCGGCGCGTCGAAGCAGAAGCGCGTGGACTATCTGCTGGAGCTGGTCGGCTTGAACCAGACCGGCAAAAAGACCCTGCGCTCGTTCTCCAAAGGAATGCTCCAGCGGGTCGGCATCGCGCAGGCGCTGATCAACGACCCGAAGATTTTGTTCTTCGACGAGCCGACCTCGGGGCTGGACCCGGTCGCGCACCGGGACATCCGCGATTTGATCCTGCATTTGAAGAGCGAAGGCCGAACTATTTTCTTGTCGTCACACCAACTGTCCGATGTCGAGCTTGTCTGCGACCGGGTCTCAATCCTGCACGGCGGCAAGATTCGGCGCTTGGGGCACGTAGACGACCTGATCGCCGGCGGCAGTGTCGAGATTGTCGCCGAGCATGTTAAATCCACCGACGCTCAGAAGTCGGAGCTTGCCAAGATCACGACCAAATCCGAGCAGATCGGCGAGACGCTGATTTTGACCACCGGCGCATCGGTCGAGAGCAAGAATCTGGCGCTGGACTGGGTACGGAGCGCGGGCGGTGACGTCATCTCGATGACCCAGACGCGGCGCACTTTGGAGGACATCTTCTACGAAGTGGTCCATCAGGGCGAGGTCGAGAGCGGCACGAACTTTGCCCTGCCGTCGTCGGCGGAAGCGATGGAGGTCAAGTCTTGAACACCATCTGGCTGCTGGCCTCCAGCACCTTCGGCGAGGCGATCCGCCGCAAGATTCTGCTTGTCTTTCTGTTCGGGGGCCTCGCGATTATGCTGATGGGCATGGCGTTCGGCGCATTGACCCCCACCCGCGACTTGAATGTCACGAAGAGTTTGGGCCTCGGCGTCATCTCGCTGGCGGGCGTCTTTATCTCGATTATTCTCTACATTACGCTGATCCCCGCCGAGATCGAGCGCCGGACCATCTACAGCATTTTGTCGAAGCCTGTTCAGCGTTACCAATACCTCACAGGCAAATTTCTGGGCGGCCTGATGACGGTTCTGACCAATATCACGCTGATGGGCGTGATCTTCCTTGCCATTTTGACCGCCAAGCTCGTCCAATATGGTCAGCCGGTCCTGCCGACTGACCTTGCGCTGCTCAAAAATCTGATGATGATCTTTTTTCAGATGACTCTGCTCGGTGCGGTCGCGATGTTCTTTTCGGTGTTCCTGCCGACCGTTGTGTCGTTCTTTTTGACGTTCGGGGTCTGGCTGCTCGGGAGCGGCCTGCTGCCGTCCACCGGCCCGCTGCATTTCCTGCATCTGCTGGTGCCAAACTTCGGCAATTATACGATCCAGAATGCTTTTGTCAATCCCGGCGTCACCGTCACCCAGGAGCCGGCCTACATTTTGCTGACAGTAATCTATGCCCTTGTTTATACCGCGCTCCTGCTTGTCGCAGGAACCGCTATTTTCGATCGCCGGGAGGTTTGATCCTACAATGAAGACCCAACAACGCCGAACACTGCTGTTCGTCATCGCCGCCCTGCTGTTTATTCCGATCATCGGTTTGCAGTCGCAGATTGACCCGCTGTACAAGAAAAACTACGCTCCGGCCAAGACCGTTTCCGACGCCGGCCAGAACCTGCCGATCGCGTTTGCCCTCGGCGCGTTCACCGGCTTCCGGGAAGCCATCGCCGGGATGCTCTGGGTCCGCACCGATGAGTTCTTCCACAACGGCGACTACGCCGCGATCATGCCCTTGATTCGCGTCATCACCTGGCTCGACCCGCACCAGATTGACGTCTACGAAACCGGCGCGTGGCACATGGACTACAATTTCACCGACTCGCAGGAGCGCTCCGACCGGCGCTACATCCCGCTCTCACTGGCCCTGATTACCGAAGGCATCAACAACAACCCAGACGAGCCGGACATGTATTCGGACAAAGCATTCGTGCATTACTTCCGCAAGATCGCCGATTACGACCAGTCCGCCAACACCTTTGCCGACGGCTGGAAAGTCGTCAAGGCGGCGTCCGCCGACCTCAGCGACCCGAACAACTTCGCCAAAGTGGACAAAGGCATCATGACGGTCGGTCACGGCTACGCCCACGCGCTCGAAGCCAAAGGGGACATCCCCGGTGCGCTCGCCCAGTGGCAGCAGTGTCTCGAAGTACACCATCAGCTTATCGCCAAAAAAGGTGCCGGCGACTACGCCGAAGCGCAGGACTTGCAGATCGCCGAAAAGCAGGTTGCCGAGCTTCAGGGCCGCATGAAGTACCGTCCGATTGACTCGAAAGTCCCGGTCAATATGGCCTTCCAGCCGGAACTGGTCCGGGTCGCCCCGAAAGTGTTCGTCCTGAAGGGCAAGATCAACGTGATTGGTGCCACCAAGTTTGTGCTGGAGACCGGCGAGCGCACGTTCGGCTCGGTGGACGGCGCCCGCGTCGAAGTTTATTTATCCGACAAAGGGTATGTCCGGCCCGAAATCCAGAACTACACCCTGAGCAGCGCGGTGGACCCCGGCGTGACCATCATGCAGGATGCAGTCTCGGTGCGCGGCGGCAAGATCGGCGGCGACCAGGGCCGGAAGTTCGATATGAGCAAGGACCCGGATATGTACTCGTTCAAAGCGCCGCAATACACGCTGACGGTCTGGTTCATGCCGAACAATCCGAACGACTCGCCGATCCAGGTTCAGGACCGCATCGGCTGGAAGGGCGAGGGCATCACCGACCCGAACTACTTGGTGACATGCGACGGCAAAACGCCCCTGCCGAGCAGTATCTCGCCGATCCCCGGCCTGCGGTACCTGGCAAAGACCTACACCCTCTCCCGCGAGGACATGATTGGGGCGGGAGAAAAAGACTTCCACTAAGCTCTTAACATCTTCGCTTTTTTCCGGGTATACTGCGTATGGTGGACTGCCCCGGCGCAACGGACGACAACCGAACCGCGTCAGGGTGGGAACGCAGCAGCGCTAAGGGCCGTGGCCCGTGTGCGTCCGTGGCAGTTCATCAACGGCTTCAAGGAGAGAAAATCATGGATGAGCACGCAGAGAGACTGCTGCGGGAACTGGAAGCTGTCGTCACCGAATTGGGCAAGCTCACCGGCCTGCCGTCCCGGTGGAGCGGGCGCGTCGAGCTTGTGCCGAATGCCGATTTCAAGGGCCAAAAGAGGCCGATTTGCGACATACGAATTGACTCGGCTCTGGCGGCGCAGGACGAACGCTGGTCTACTTTGATCCACGAGGCTCTGCACAGTTTTTCGGCGGGCTATAGCAGCACGGATTTTCGCAATTTTCGCGGGTGGGAAGAAGGCGTCGTCGAGCAGCTACAGCGTCTTTACCGACCCACGATTCTTCAGCGGCTTGGAGTTGGGTTAGAAGAGTCTGTTTTCTATCCCAACGAACGGGAGCATCAGTTTAATCTCTACATTGCAGCACTGGAAACTCTGCGAGTTTACGTAGACAACCCCTTCAGCGAGGAGTTTGATTTCTACCATGACCTGCTTTCGCTTCCAATTCGAGAGCGTCCCAGTCATGTCGTGCGTCATGGCCTTTATCTCGACCATCCGCAGCGCGTGATCTTTGTCGCCGCCTACTCTCAGGCAAATGCCGTCCTGACACAAAAGGTAACCCAATGAACAGTACACTTGATTTAGCCCGTGAGCGGGTCACTCAACAGTGTTTGAGCGCTGACAGCCTGCCGGAGATTGAAGCCGCTAAGCAGGTTTTGCGTGAATGGATGCGGGCGCACCCGGAGGAACAGGGAATGCGAGCCGGATTTGAGCAGCTTTACACAATCCAAGAAATCATTGAGCAGGAGATTATTAAGAGCAAGGAAGCTGAACGCGGACAGCCTCAGCGCGAGCCTGTTGGGGCAGCGGGCTAGAATGTGACGGAAGGCCGAGGAGCAATCCCCGGCCTTTTTCGCTGTCTCGCCCTGAAATGAACCTCACCCCGGAACTCCGTTCCGATTGGAACAAACCGGAACGGTATACGGAGTAATCCGCAGGATACCCTCTCCTTGAGAAAGGAGAGGGTGGGCGCGGAGCGACCGGGTGAGGTTCCGCTATTGCACAGGCGGCAACGCGAACGTGCTGTCAGGGATGGGTTGGTTGAGCCGCTCGTTCGTAAAACGCTGATCTGAGCGCGACTTGATTGTTGTGGCCGGGATGGATCGTCCGCCGATAACTACGGCTGGATTAGTCCCATCTCCTTCGAACACATAGCGGCGCACCAGAAATGTCTTCTCATCAATCCATAACGATGTTGCCATAGTTTTGTCTGTCTCTACGGAGTGGGCTGCTAAGACATAGCATTTCTGACCTTCAACAGCATCTTCTCGCACCTCGCGATCCAGTACGCCTCCGGAGTTGAGCGGCAAAACAACTCCCCAGGTTGTGCCGATGAGTAGTGCCGGAACGGTTGTTGCTGCCCACTGTGCAATCCCAGTCGCACCGGCGATGGCTGCCTCAGTGCTGCTCGTTTTCTCGTCACCGCTCACCTTCTGCCAGCTATGACCCCAATTCACAACAGTGGGGTAAGTTTGCTCTGTAGTCACACCATCAGAGACATAGCCAAAGGGGTGTCCGCTTGTGTCGGTTCCTTGTGCAGAAATTTTGCCGGGACGAACGAACTGTACTGATGCCGAGGACTGAAAGTCATAGGGCGTCCCACCAATTATTGAATGCGCGTTTACTGTTGATGTTCCTTGATAGGTTTTCAGGTTGGCATAAGTCTGGCGGCAGCGTTCAGCGATTTGAGCGGCGGTCAGAGTCTTGCCGGGGACTTGCTGAAGAACGTGTCCGGGTTTCGGGACGTAAAGCAGAAGTGGGGCGGGACGAGACGATGTCATTGTCACGGCGCGGGAAGCGGCGTAAAAGCTGAAGCCGATGAGACTGGCTGTCGTGATCCCAACGGCGACCTTGATTTGTGCGATTTTCATGGCTTTCATTGCTCCTTGTGAAATTTGGTAAGCGTGTGAGCCGGTGAGGGCTGCGGTTGTGTGTCCGGCGAGGACACTGGGAATAAGTTTGGCAATACTGGCATGGCAAGCGGCGGGCGCGGCTTTGGCGGCGTGGGCAGTAAGCAGAACGGGCAGGGCGATGGCCGGCACGATGACGCCATTTTTGGCGAAGAACTGACGCATTTTTTCTAATGACCGGGTAACGCGCTTGCGGGCGGCCTCTTCGGACAGCCCGAGGGCAGCACCGGCTTCGGCAAAGGTCATGCCCTGGAAGAAGCGCAGCAGGACACACTCACGCTCGGCGTCGTGCAGGCCCGCCAGCGATTGATTGAGGAGCGGCTCGATTTCGGTCCAGGCGGCGTCTTCGATCTCTGTCTGCTGCTCCATGACAGTCTCCACAGCTTTCAGCTCGGCGGCTTGGCGGCGCGTCTCCTGGAGGCGGGCGTTCTTCGCCGCGAACCGGGCGGTCTGGAATAGCCAGCCGGAGAGGACGACATTGCGTCTTAAGCTCGGCGCTTTGCGGGCGAGTATCAGAAAGACGGCTTGGGTGACATCTTCGGCGAGATCGCTGTCGTCCCCGAGTTCGCGGCGGCAGGTGGCGTAGACCAGGGAAAGATACCGCGCCGTGAGCGCGGCGAATGCGGCCTGCGAGTTGTCGTCAACGAAACGCTTCAGGAGCTGCCGGTCATCGTCCATGTGCTTCTTCCTTTCATGGTATTGTGTACGCCCAAGCGCAGAAGCGGACAAAAATCTTTTGACCCTGCCAATTGAGTCCCCGCCGTGAACGGCAGGTCATTTACGGCGAGGACTTCGCGGCAGCATTCTCCACAGACTCTTGGGGTATACTAAAGGAGTATGGCCTATATCTCTTTGTACCGCAAATACCGGCCTCAGACGTTTGAAGACGTGGTGGGGCAGGAACATGTCACGACAACCCTGCGGAACGCGATTAGGGCCGGGCGGGTCGCCAGCGGCTACCTGTTTACGGGAACACGCGGGACGGCGAAGACGACCTGTGCGCGTATTTTAGCAAAAGCCCTGAACTGTATCGGGCCGAACGGCGATTATACTACCCCCACCCCGGAACCGTGCGGGGTCTGCGGACCGTGCAAGTCGGTCGCGAACTCGTCGTTTGTAGATGTGCTCGAAATGGACGCCGCCTCGCATGGCAAAGTGGATGATGTGCGGGATTTGGTCGCGTCCATCAAGTTCCCGCCGATGGAAGGCCGCTACAAGGTTTATATCATTGACGAGGCCCATCAACTCTCGCGGGATGCGATGGATGCGTTTCTGAAGACGCTCGAAGAGCCGCCGGACCGGGTGGTCTTCGTGCTGGCGACAACAGAGCTGGAAAAGCTGCCGATCACGATTGCGTCCCGCTGCCAGGTCTACGAGTTCAAGCGCGGCTCGGTCGCACAGATTTCGTCACGCCTTGCCGAAGTCTTGAAAGCTGAGGGCGTCGGCGCGGACCCGGCAGCGGTAACACAGATCGCCCGCGCCGCCGACGGCTCGTACCGCGATTCTTTGTCACTGCTGGAACAAGTCCTAGCGTATGAGCGCGGTCATGTCACGGTCAAAGATGTCACGGTCGTCTTGGGCACGATGGACGAGGATGTCCTGCGCCAAGTCGTCGAGCTGATTGCCGACTCCGATGCCGCCGGGGCATTCGGACTGGCCGGGAGCGTGTTGGAGAGCGGCAAGGATGTCCGGCAGTTTTTGAAGAGCCTGGCCGAGCGGTTTCGGGGTATGCTGTTTGTCGGGGTCGGGGCCGTGCAAGCCTCGGCAGGCGATCTGGACGACAGCCAAAGCCTGCACGATCAGGTCGCCCGCTTCGCGCCCGCAGACCTACTCAAAGCGCTGGAAGTGCTGACGGCGGCGGAGCAGGAGACCAAGCGCTCCAACCAGCACCGCTTGATTCTGGAGATGGCTCTGCTTCGCTTGATGCGCCTGCCGTCGGCCCCCCCCGCCCTTCAGTCCGCTCCGCTCCTGCGAGGACCCAATTCTGGGGGAGAACCCCTCCCGGCTCGTTCCTCGCCACCCTCCCCGCAGCGGAGAGGGGAAGAGCTAGGAGCTGTGGCATTATCTGAAGCTCTTCGCCCGCCCGTCTCGGGAGGGCCGGTGAGGGACGAGCCGGGGTGGGTTCCGCCTCCCGTGCCGGAAGCCGCCGTTCCTTACGAGATGCCGCCGCCGCTGGCGGATGCCGAGCTTTCGGACCTCGACGACGAGGACGACGACGGCGTGTATGCGCCGATGCCCGGCGACGACGACCTAGACGCCCTGCCGAGCGCGATTGTCGTGTCTGCCGAAGACCTCGAAGATGCCCTGCCGTTTCTGGATGACAGCGCCACGCCCGACGACCTACTGCAAATCCAGCAGGTCGCCTATGAAGCGCCGATCCCAGTTCCGGTTCAACCCATTCCGGCCCCGGACGCGCCGCCGGAACTTCTGCGCCTGCAAAAGTCCTGGCAGGAGGTCCTGAACCTCATCGGCAGCCGCAGCCCAGCAGGGGTCCAGGATGTCAAAGCCGCGAAGCCCGTGGCGTTGCAAGACAAGTTCGTGATTTTGGAGTTCGACAACCAGTTCTCGTTTGATCGGGTGCAAAGCAAGGAAAAAGGGCGAAAGATGATCGAAGAGATCATTGACCGCACACTTGGCGTCGAGCCGGACACGTACAAAGTCAAGTGCATCATGGCCGGGCAGGCGCTTCCGACGCGCGGCGGGGTCAGCCGCGCTGCCGAGCCGCCGGTTAAGCCGCGTGAAATGGCCCCGGCGGCACGAGCCGATGCGCCCAGCCCATTTGTGGACGAAGTGATCGCCGTCTTCGGCGGGCGATTGCTAGACGATGAAGATTTAATGACGAGAGGAAACTGATATGGCGAACAACCCTTTTGGCAAAATGCCGGCCGGTCTCGGCGATTTGATGAAGCAGGCGCAGAAGGCGATGGAGGATGCCGGGCGGGTCGAAGCGGAGCTTGACGAAGCGCGAGTCGAGGGCCAGTCCGGCGGCGGACTGGTCGTCGTGACCGCGACCGGCAAAGCGGAGATTTTGACGGTGAAAATCTCCAAAGAAGTCGTGGACCCCAATGATGTCGAGGCTCTGGAAGATCTCGTGACCCTGGCAGTGCGCGAGGCCGTGGACAAGGCCAACTCAATGCGCGAGCAGCGCCTCAAAAGCGTCATGCCCGCCGGTATGGGCAGCGGCGGCTCCGGGCTTGCGGGGCTGTTTTAAAACAAGAAGCGTGGGATTGAAATCCTGCGCTGTGGGGCGAAGCGCCCAGTGTCCGCCTGCGCGGACAAGGAAACACAAAACGGGCGTCTTATTCTTCGTCCACGCAGGTGGACACTGGGCGCTTCGCCCCACAGCGCAGGATTTCAATCCCACGCCCTCTTTCCTATTCTGTGTAACCCCTATGGCTGTTTACTATCCCAAACCTCTGGCCCGTCTCGTCGGCGAATTCGAAAAGCTGCCCGGCATCGGCCCGAAGACCGCTCAGCGGCTGGCATTCCATGTCATGCGCCTGCCGGAAGAAGAAGCGCGGGCACTCGCCGACGCCCTCGTGACCATCAAAAGCAGCATCAAGTTCTGCCAAATCTGCCACAACTACTCCGAAGGCGACATCTGCGGCATCTGCGCGGACACCCGCCGGGACCACACCAAGATCTGCGTCGTCGCCGAGCCACGTGACCTCATTGCGATGGAGAAGACCGGCGAGTTCAAGGGCGTCTACCATGTGCTGCAAGGCGTCATTTCGCCGATGGACGGGATCGGTCCAGACAAGCTCCAGATTCGAGACTTGCAGCAGCGCGTCTCCGCCGACGACCCAAAAGTGGAAGAAATCGTGCTGGCGACGAACCCCACAGTCGAGGGCGACACGACCTCCCTCTATGTCGCCGGCCTCTTAAAACCTCTCGGCGTCCGCGTTACCCGCATCGCCCACGGAATGCCCGTCGGCGGCGACCTCGACTACGCCGACCAAGCCACGCTCATTCAGGCATATGAGTACCGGCGGGAGCTATGAGAAGAGGCGTGGAACTGAAGTTCTACGCTGTGGGGCGCAGACACCTATTGACCGCCTGCGTGGAGAAAGAGCAGGACAACAATCAGCAAGTCTTTCCTGTACCCGCGAAGGCGGCTACTTGGCGCTTCGCCCCGCAGCCAGAAACCATGCCATGAATGGCACGGCTACCGGGCCTGCGGCCACAAAGTACCGCTTCGCGGCACTCAGACTGGGTTTATTCCCAACCCCGCGAAGCGGTGTTTTGTGGCGTCCGCGCCGTGTAGCCGTGCCATTCATGGCGTGGTTCCCAAATTGTGCATCAAGGCCGCGCTGAGTTGTCCCATCCATACTCCAATCGCCCCAAGTAGATTAGCCCCTCCAAATCTTCCAACCCATCGGGGAGATGAGTTGCGATGACGCGGCTCACTTCCGCGACTGAGTTATCGTCCGCCGCTCCCAAAACCCGTGTCAAATCACCGATGTCAATACCGTGACTTGCCCGCATCTTCATCAGCACCAGATACGGCAGAGAAATCACCGGCAGGCCATTTGGGGCGGATGCCGGGTTTGCAACTGCCTCTGCGGCCCAGGGCGCATTTTCCTCGGTGACATCAAGCGGCATTCCATCAGGGAGGCGCTTGGCACAGCCATTTCTTTCCAAATCCGCCGACAGCCTGCCCGCGTGTTTGGCCTCAATGAGCACGTCCAAGTCATCGGTGACGCGCTCGGGGGCGTAAAGCCGGGTCGCGACGCCGCCGATGACGACGAAGGGAACGGCGGTGATGGTGCGGAGGTCGAACACGGGGCGTCTCCAGGTTCTGGCCCAGAGCGTTTCCGGGCCGCTGCCGCTGCCGGGGCGGACACGCTTCTTTGCCATCTGAATATAGAAATGGCGGCGGGCGGCGGGAGTGGACAGGTCAAGAGCCATGTTAGGCCTCGTTTGTCCCCGCGAACAGCGGCTCGGGCTTGCCGAGAAACTTCGGGCGCGGGTGCGTGACTGTTCCCTGGAACCAGGCGACTTCGACGGCGGTGATTTCCCGCACGTCAAAGCCCCACTGGCCGATGTAGCGGCGCTTGGCGGCGTCTACGCCGACGGCGTCATTGATGCCGAGGCGATGGGCGAGGAAGAGCGCACGGGGCAGGTGGTAACGCTGCGTGACGAGCAGAGCCGACGACACGCCGAAGATGGCGTGGGCGCGGTAAAGGCTGTCATACGTGCGGAAACCGGCGTAGTCACAGGCGACGGCAGATGGCGGGACGCCTTCGGCAATCGCCTGGCGGCGCATCGCTTCCGGCTTGTTGTAGCCATTGCGGCTGTTGTCTCCGGTCATCAGCAGCTTCGAGACTTTGCCGGCTTTGTACAGCGCGACCCCGGTGGTGACGCGGTCCTCCAGAATGTCCCCTGCCGCGCCGAAGACAATGGCGACCGGACGCGCCGGAGCGTCGGCGGCGCTGACAATCGCGCCGCGCTCCCGCTGGACATCGGCATAGGTCAGCGGGCCAGCGACGAGCAGCAGTGCGGCGGCCAGCCGAAGGGCGATGCGGTGGCGGCGCTGAGTGGGTGTCAAGGCAGATTTGGTGGAACGCATGGGCGCTTGTTCCCTGCCCGCCTCCCGAACTCCTGCTTCCATTTGACACGCTCCGATGGTACAGGGTATAATTGTGATACAAAATGGAACTGGATGAGCGCAAGCAAAAGATTTTAAGCGCAGTCGTGCGCGACTATGTGGAAACGGTCAAGCCGCTCGGCAGCGAGGAGCTGGCGTCGCGCCATCGCTGGGGCATTAAAAGCGCGACCATCCGCAACGAGCTGGCGGAGCTGTCCGACCTCGGCCTGCTACGGCAGCCGCACACCAGTGCCGGACGAATCCCGTCGGACCGGGGCTACCGCTTTTATGTGGATCACCTGATGGAGCTGCCCCTCGGGGATACGTCCCTCTTGCCCGTCTTGGACGAAGAAGACCAGGCCCTCGAAATGGAGCGGCTGCTGCGCCGTACCTGCGCCCTGCTCACGCGCACGACTTCCTATACATCGGTCGCGACCCCGCCCCGGCCTGCCGACACGCACATCAACCAGATTTTTATTTCCCCAGCCGGCGATGACCGCCTGCTTCTTGTCTTGATTCTGAGCACCGGACAGGTCGAAAACCGGCTGCTGTGCCCCGCCCCGCCCGAAGCGGCGTCGGCGACGGCCTCAGACATCGCCGCTGTCGCGAATGCGCTGAACGCCGCTCTGGCCGGGCAGGCAATTGACGCGCTTCCTGCCGCGCCGTCCGCCGCGCCCGGCGAGCTTGCGCCGCCGCTGCGTGCTCTGTACGAAACACTGATTGCCGCCGCACGGCAGATGGCCCAGGCGGCAGCGGAGGACGACAGCATTTACCTGGAAGGAGCCAGCGAGATTTTGCGTCAGCCCGAGTTCAAAGATGTCGCCAAGATCGAGTGTGTTTTGGAAACTTTGCAGCGCGGCACACTGTTGTTTCAAACGCTCTCCCGCGCCTTGCTTGGAGCCGATGTCACGGTGGTCATCGGCGCAGAGAACCATGTGCCGGCGATGACCGAATGCAGCGTCGTGTCGGCGTCGTATTATGTCGGCACCCGCAAGCGCGGCACGCTCGGCGTGGTCGGCCCGACCCGCATGGATTACGACCGCGCCGTGCCCGCCGTCGGCTTCTTTTCGCGTACTCTGAGCCGCACACTCACGCGCCTAGCCGGTCTCTCCTAACTGTGACCATCTCAATCTCCACGGAGGAAACCTTGCTGCTGACGAAACTGCTTCCGCTGCCCTGCCTCGTTCTGTTTGCCGCCATCGCTCCCGCGCTTGCCGCCCCGACACCAACAGTGGACCTGCTGCCGCTGAAAAAGGCGCTGACTCTCCTGGACAGCGCCGGGCCGCTTCAGTCTCGGTCCTCCATCTCGATGTCTGGAACTAAACCGGGCGCGACGGTTGTTTTCCGGGAGGATTTACAGATCACCGCACGTCGTCCGGGCCGGTTCCGCGCCGAGCTGACCCAGTATGATGCGGCAGGCGGCGCTCCGAAGAAGATGACGGTCATTTCTAACGGCGCGACGGTCTGGACCTACCAGCCGGGTTCCAAGCGCTACTCGGCAAGCACGTTTGCGGCATTTGAGAAAACCGATAGCGACGTGCCGACCCTCGGAATGGTCATCGGCGGGTTTTACCTCGGCGAAGGCCGCTCACTGGTGCAGGGGATGCACAGCATCACCCTGACCAACAGCGCCGAGGTGATTGCCGCGCTGCAAGATATGGATGTCACGATCACCCGTCAGACAAAATCGGTCGGCGGCTCGGACGATTACGTTTATAGCTTGACACTGACCAAGCAGGCGCTGGCGTATAAGTTTTATGTCAATACCCAGACCGGCGCCCTGGTCCGGCTGGAGCTGACGGGCCGGCAGGACGGTGTCGAGTTCAACTACCGCGAGGACATCGCGCGGATTATGCCCGCTTCCCCCCAACCGCCCGCCGCGTTCACATTCACCCCGCCGCCGGGCGCGGTCAAGGCCGCGTCGGTCCCGATCACTCCGTTTTAGTCCCCATGTTTGTTGACAGTCCACCCCAAAATTCGGTATAATTAAATCAAAGATGAGTTTCAAGAAAGGGGCAGTGTGACGAAATGCTGAGTCTGTCTAAACGCGCCGACTACGCGCTTCTCGCGTTGTCTCACCTTGCCGCGACCCAGGCTGCCGAGCCGGTCCGGCTGGTCAATACTAAAGAAATCGCCGAGCAGTACGAGATTCCCGCCGAGCTTCTGGCGAAGCTGCTGCAAACACTTGCCCGAAGCGGCATTGTCGCGTCCCATCCCGGTCCTACCGGCGGCTACCGCCTGCTGCGTGTCCCCGCCGCCATCAGCATCGCCGAGATCGTTTCCGCGATTGACGGTCCACTGGCGCTGCTGCCCTGCTCCAATGGTCAAGGCGACACCTGTAAGCAGTTCAGCCATTGCACAATTCGTGACCCGCTGGCCGAAATCGAGCGCCGGGTCAAAGCGCTGCTGCAAGAGATTACCTTAGCCGATGTCGGCGGCATCAGGCCGGTCCCCGGCAGCGAACTGGAAGACGCCGAGTGGTCGGCGCTCCCCGATTTTTCCACACGGCGTTTTGCTGCTGGCCTGCCGATGGGCTGAGAGTTCCTATGTCCCCGATTTATTTAGACAACAATGCGACGACCAAGCCCGACCCGCGTGTCGTGGATGCTATGCTTCCCTACTTAACCGAAGTGTATGGCAACGCGGCGTCGCGCTCCCATGCCTTTGGCTGGGCCGCCGAGGAAGCGGTCGCCAAAGCGCGGGGGCAGGTCGCCGGACTGCTGAACGCCGACCCGCGCGAGATTGTCTGGACTTCGGGCGCGACCGAGTCGAACAACCTGGCGCTGAAAGGTGTCCTGGAAAAGCTCGCGCCGAACGGCGGCGGGCATCTGATCACCGCCGTTACTGAGCACAAAGCGGTGCTGGACACGGCCAAGCATTTGGAACACGCCGGGCATCGGGTGACGTATCTTGGCGTAGACGGCTTTGGGCAGATCAGCTTGGCGGCGCTTTCGGACACGCTGACACCCGATACGACGCTGGTTTCGATCATGATGGGCAGCAATGAGATTGGGACACTTCAGCTGGTGGCCGAGATTGGGGCGCTCTGCCGCGCACGCGGTGTTCTGTTCCATACCGACGGAACGCAGTGCGCCGGGAAGATGCCGGTGGATGTGCAAAGCCTGCCGGTAGACCTCCTGTCGCTGACCGCCCACAAGATGCACGGCCCCAAAGGAATCGGGGCGCTTTATGTGCGCCGCCGCGCCCCGCGTGTCAAGCTGACCTCGCAGATGGACGGCGGCGGGCATGAAATGGGAATGCGCTCGGGCACGCTGAACGTGCCGGGGATCGTCGGCTTCGGCGCGGCCTGCGAAATTAGCCGAAACGAACTGGCAGAGGAGCAGTCTCGGCTGACGGCGCTCCGGGATCGTCTTATTGATGGCATTCTGGGGACAATCAGCGGGACGCGCCTGAACGGGCACCCGACCGAGCGGCTGCCGCATAATGTCAATATCGCGTTCGAGGGTGTCGAGGGCGATGCGCTGATGGCGTCGCTGCCGGAAGTCGCGCTGTCCACCGGGTCGGCCTGCTCGTCGGAATCATTGTCGCCGAGCTACGTTCTCTCGGCCCTCGGCCTGCCAGACCCGCTTGCCTATGGGTCACTGCGCTTCGGCGTGTCACGGTTCACCACCGACGCTGAGATTGATTATGTTTTAGGCAAGCTGCCGGGCATCGTCACCAAGCTGCGCTCCCTTACGCCCCGTCAAGCCTCTGTTCTTGTCTGCTGACTTCTGGAAACTTACATGAGCGAAAACGCGAACACAGCCGTAGAAAGTGCCGAGGTCGCTGTCTGCCCGACCTGCAAGCGCCGCCTGCTGACCAAGACTAGCGCCCTGTGCAACTGGTGCGGGGCCGTCATTGACAACCCCGAGTACCAGGCGCGGGCCGCGCAGGCCCGTTTGGAGCGTGATGCCTCGGAGCGGGCTGCCCTCGAAGCGCAAGTACAGGAAGAAGCCCAGCACGGCATCTTAGGCCGCCTCAAGCGTCTCGGCAAGCAAAACAAGAACGCGCCGCCCAAACCGACCCTGAGCGAGTGACTTCAGTCGCTCGCCATCCTGTAAAATTATTTCGCGCAGAAAGCCAACCATGCAACAAGACCCGTCCGCCGAGCCGCTCCGCAATATCAATCTCGAATCCGCCATTCTCGGCCTGAAAATGGCCCTCACCGATGAGGAAGCCGCCGAAGCCCGGACCCGCTTTCTGAACATCCTGCGGGACAGCACCCTGGCCGTACCGACTATGACCCCGGTGGCGACCATGCCTGACGGCTCGATTGAACCCGGTGCCGATATTCAGCTCATTATCGCCACGAACCCTGAAGGCATCAGCGGTGTCCCGGCATTCACTCAGCTCGGCATCCTGCGGGCGACCCTGCCCCAGCTTGAACATGGCATGTTTTTGTCGGGAGCGCAGCTTTGCGGCATTCTGGCAAGCAGCGAGCACCGCTTGTTCGTGGACGGCCCGGATGTCCATGCCGAAATCACACCCGAGGAGATGGCGGCGCTGGCCCAGACCGCGCAGATGATGGCCCAGATGCAGCAGCAGGCGGAAGGGGGCAACCAGCGCCTCGAAGTGGCCCTCGCGGCTTTGCACGGCGCGGACATCACCGAGAACCGGGCAGCGGTTGTCCAGGCATTTCTCGAAGAGTTCAGCCGGGTGCCGATTGCCGGCGACATTGACGAGGACGCCGACTGCATCGTCCTAAACACCGGTGCCCCGGAAGACACGCCCGAGACGCCGCAGGAGCTTGAGCTTCTGACCCAGGACGACGCCCTCCTCTGCTTCACGAGCGAGGAAGCGATGAAAGTCTGGGACCATGCCGGGCGCAACGCGGTCGTCCTGCCCGGCCCGATTGTCGCCCAGCTTGCCGCCCAAGCCGAAGTATTCCAGCTCCTCATCAACAAAGGCAGCGCTGACCAGCGTCTGCTGAAGATTGACGGCGACCGCCTGGACGTTGCCTAAAAAGACGCGCGGGCACAAAACCCGTAGATTTGCGATTGCTTGCCCGCACCGCAGTTTCCTATAATAGACTCACTGAACGAATAAGTGAGTCTCTTACCATGCAATCCTATCTTAACGAATCGTCCGAGCGCGAACCCTCTGAGCTTGCCCGCCGAGTCGCTGCCATCTGCCAGGGAGCCGAAGCCGCCGAAGTGCAGCAGCAGCTCATCGCCAGTCAGCCCGACCCGTCGGACGCTTATAGCCTGTGGCTGTTCTGGGCGCAGTGGCGGGCGCTCGGGCGCGATGCCATCAGCCGCGAAACGGAGCTGTCTCCCTGGGCCGTCGCCGACCGCCTGCGCCGCCTCCGCGAAGCCGGCGTCCCCGTGCTCTCCTGGTCGGTAGAGCGCGATTTGATCGCCCGTGGCCGGTTTTACTCGGAGTAACGCAAAAAAGCGGGCGCATGAACTGGTTGTTCATGCGCCCGCTTTTCGTTTAGGCCTGTCCTACTTCAGCAGATGCGCGGGGAGCGGCTTCTGACCGGCGACAATCGCCAGGAAGTTGCGGGAACCCATCATTCGGGCGGCGACCTTGATCTTCTTCTTGCCCTTCGGCGTCTGGATTGTCACCGTCTGAAGGTTCACTTCGAAGCGGCGGGCCTTCTGCGGAGCGCGGTGCGCCCACGAGCCGGAGTGGGGGTGGCGGGTCCAGCGCCCGGCCTGGGCTTTGCGCCCGCTGATTTCACATACTTTTGCCATGCTGCAATTCGCTCCTCAACTTGGAATGTCTAGTCTTGAGATTATCGTGTCTTAATTGGTATTTTCGGAAAAGATGACCCGTTAGTATAGCACTCAAAATCAATGCCTGTCAAGCCTGTTTGGAAACATTCGCAACGCGGGGAGGTATACTGACGTACTGCTTTTCGTGGGAGTGTCTTATCAATTTCGTATCTATGCCGGGGAAAACACCCGCCCGAACCGTCGGGGCGCCGCTTGCCGCGCCCTCCTGCATTCCTTTTTTTCTCTTTCTGCTTCTGCTGCTCACCCTGCAAGCGGCGGCGTTTGCCGGGCCGCCGTCGCCCGCGCCTGTGGACCCGCACTTCTACGACTACGATGCCCACGCTCCGTTTGCCGTGACCCAGAAGCCCGACCCCGAGGCGATGAAAGCCGTGGGCGGGGATATTTCGGTCATCCGTGTCACCTACCCTAGCCCGGTTGTCACACCCTACCCGGTCAACAATGTCGTGACGGCGTTTTTGTTTCAGCCGAAGACCCCCGGCCCGCATCCGGTCATGCTGGTGGAGCATGAGTGGCTGCCGGTCAAGCTCACCAACGAGTTCGTGCTCTGCGCGACCCTCGCCCGCGCCGGCATTGCGGCGTTTCTGGTAGTCCAGCCCTACAGCTACAACCGGCGTGTCCTGCCCCGTGTCCCGGATGTCGAGCTGCTGTCGGGAGACACGCATCAGACTGTCGCCGCCGTGCGTCAGGCGGTTCTCGACAACCGGCGTGCTTTAGACTGGCTGCAAACGCGCCCGGATATTGACCCATCGCGGATGGGCGTTGCCGGCATCAGCCTCGGCGGCATTTTGGCTCCACTGATTGCCGGCGTGGACCGGCGGGCGCGGGTGCTGGTCACGATTGTCGGCGGCGCGGACGTGTCCGATTTGGTCTACGACAGCTTTATTACGTATGGCCTGCGTCCCAGTTTATTGTATCACGGGGTGACGTTCGACTCGATCAAGCGCGATTACGCCCCGATCGAGCCGACCAACTGGCTTCAGGGGTTCGATCCGAAAAACGCCCTGCTGTTCAACGGGCGCTTCGACGTATTCGTCAACCCCAAGCAGGCGCGACACCTCGCAAATGCACTGGGGGGTGCCCCGATTGTCTGGATCAACACCGGACATTACGGCACAGTGTTCGCGGAAAAGAAGATCGAGACTGCCGGGACCGAGTTTGTCCGCGCCCGCTTCGGCCTTGACCCGAGGCCATTCACGCCGCCGTCGTCGCTGCCCACGCCGACCATCAAGCTCGGCCTGCTGTTCGGGGGCCGGGAGGGTGTCAGCCCGGTGATTGCCGACCAGCTCGTGACAGTCGGCCCCGGCGCACGGTACTCCTTAGACGGCCAGTTAACCCTGCATGGCCTGTCGGTTGCGCCATCGTTCCGGGTGGACGAAAGCAATTCACTTGGCCTAGAGTTTCCGCTGTTGCACGGCAAGCCGAAGCCGCGTTTGTTTTATATGTTTCATTTCGTTTTGTAGGAACCCACCCCGGCACAAGTGCCGACCCTCCCGAAACGGGAAGGTGGGGAGCAAAATGGAGAGCAAGATAAAGAAGGCGCAGCAAGCAGTGCCCCTACGTCTTCTCTGAAACTCTTTACCTTCCCGTTTCGGGAGGGTCGGCACTTGTGCCGGGGTAGGTTCTGCCTCTTGTATCTCCCTTCCCCTTTGTGGTATACTTTGCGGGCGGAAATTCCCAATCTACACTCGCCGGGACGCGCTTTGCTTGTGCCTGATTCTCAGCCGAGAACAGAGAGCAAAGGCGGTTGATCGGCGGGGACGCACACAACACGAAGGAGCTACGATTTGTCAATTCTCGCGATGAAAGACCTGCTTGAAGCAGGTGTCCATTTCGGCCACCAAACGCGCCGCTGGAACCCGAAGATGAAGCGCTACATTTACGGCGGGCGCAACGGCATCTACATCATTGACCTGCACCAGACCTTAAAGCTGTTCGATGACGCCTATGCGTTTATCCAGGAAGTGGCTTCGAACAACGGTAAGATTTTGTTTGTCGGCACCAAAAAGCAGGCGCAGGAAGCGGTTGCCGAAGCCGCCAAGCGCTCCCACTCATATTATGTCAACTCCCGGTGGCTCGGCGGCATGCTGACCAATTACCGGACCATTCTGACCCGTATTGCCCGCCTGCGCGAGCTGGACCGGCTCGATGCCGAGGGCACTCTCGACTCCCTGCCGAAGAAAGAAGCCGCCGACCTTCGCGAAGAGCGGGATCGTCTGGAAAACTATCTTGGCGGCATGAAAGACATGAACGGCATGCCCGATGCCATCTTCATCGTGGACCTGAAAAAAGAGAAGATCGCCGTTCAGGAAGCCCGCAAGCTCGGCATCCCGATTGTCGCGATTGTGGATACGAACTGCGATCCCGACGAAGTGGATTATGTCATTCCCGGCAACGACGACGCGATCCGCGCGATCAAGCTGATCTCAAACAAGATCGCCGATGCGATCATCGAAATCCGTCAGTCCGAGTGGCAGGATGCGACCGTGGTCGAGACTGAGGAGAGTGCCCAGAAGATGGGCGAAGAGTCCGATGCCGCCATGGTCGCCGCCCAGTGGGAAGCGCTGGAGAAGCGTGTCACCGGCGGCGCACAAGTCCCGGCAGGCGTGCTTGACCCGTCGCTCGGTGCGTCGGGCATGACCTCGGAAGGCAACCAGAGCGGCATTTCCCGCCAGAATGCCTCCCCCGGAGGCGAAGCGATGACAAACCCGGCGGAGATCGCGCACGAAGTCGCCGAAGAAACCGGCCAGACCACCGCGCAGGGAACAGAGTAGGAACCTCACCCGGCTCGTTCCTCGCCACCCTCTCCTTTCTCAAGGAGAGGGCTGGGGTGAGGTTCTTCGAGGCACATTTGCAAAGGACAACAACTATGGCAGAAATTACCGCCGCAATGGTCAAGGAATTGCGGGACAAAACACAGGCCGGCATGATGGAAGCGAAGCGGCTTCTGACCGAAGCCGGCGGCGACATGGACGCGGCGATCAAAGCGTTCCGCGAGAAGAACGCCAAAGCCACGGTCAAAGAAGGCCGGACGAGCGCTGAGGGCGTTGTCGAAGCGCTTGTGCGTGAGCACAACAAGCTGGGCGTTTTGATCGAGATTAACTCGGAAACCGATTTTGTCGCCCGCAACGAAGAGTTCTCGGCACTGGCCCGCGATATGGCGAAGCATGCCATCGAGAACCCCGGCGCGGCCACGGTAGACGAGCTTTTGGAAGCGACCCACACCGATTCGGGTAGCCCGGCCAAGCTCCGCATTCAAGATGTGTTCGCCAAGATGCGCGAGAACATCATCTTTAAGCGCTTTGCGGCCTACCAGACCGAAGACGGCACGGTGGACGCCTACATTCACATGGGCGGACAGATCGGCGTCCTGGTCGAGCTGACCGGCGAAGGCATGGAAATCAAGACCCTGGCCCGCGAGGTCGCCATGCACATCGCCGCTGCCAAGCCGAAGTACCTGAGCAAAGACCAGGTGCCGGCTGAAAAAGTTGCCGAAGAGCGCGAGATTGTCACGACCCGCGCGACCGCCGACCCAAAGAACGCTGGCAAGCCTGCGGAGATCATGGCGCGAGTCATCGAAGGCGGCATCGGGACATTCTACAAAGAAGCCGTGCTTTTGGAGCAGCCCTACATCCGGGAGCCGAAGCAGACCGTCGCGCAGCTTATCAAAGGCAAGGCCGAAATCAAGCGGTTCGTGCGCTTCGAGATCGGCGAGGCATCTTAATCGTGCCCGAAACTGCCGAAACGAACTCGGTCAAAGCGAACTCGGTCAAGTGGCCCCGCGTGCTGCTGAAGCTCTCCGGCGAAGCGTTCGCCGGGGACGGCAGCCACGGGGTCATTGACTACGCCGCCGTCGCCAGCATTGCCGCCGAGGTCGCCCGCCTGCAAACTAGCGGCGTCCAAACTGCCGTCGTGATCGGCGGCGGCAACATCATGCGCGGCCAGCTTGCTGAAAAGGCCGGTATGAAACGGGTCACCGCCGATCATATCGGAATGCTCGGAACCGTCGTCAATGCACTGGCGCTTCAGGACTCTTTGGAGCGTCAGGGCATTGACACGCGGGTCCAAACCGCCATGCCCATCCAGACTGTCGCCGAGCCGTATATCAACCGCCGTGCCCTGCGCCACTTGGAAAAAGGCCGGGTCGTCATCTTAGCGGGCGGCACGGGCAACCCGTTCTTCACCACCGACACCGCCGCTGCGCTTCGAGCGACTGAAGTGCGGGCCGGGGCGATCCTCATGGCAAAGAACGGCACCGACGGCGTCTACGACAAAGACCCACGCACTAATGCCGACGCCGTGCGGTTCGACAAGATCACGTTTGCCGAAGCAATCAACCGCCGCCTGCAAGTCATGGACCTGACCGCAATGGCGTTCTGCATGGAAAACAACATCCCAATTGTGGTTTTCGACATCAATGTCCCCGGCAACATCCAGCGCGTCGCCGAAGGCGAGTCCATTGGAACGCTCGTCTCCAAAGATGCGTAAATGATAGCGAACGAGTAACAGCAAAGCAGGGATGCACCGACTATGACCAGATGTTATCGCGGAGTAGCGGAAGGTCATATTTATTATCAAGAGGCCCTTCAAGGTATTGCGCGTCCGAGGGGCGGTCCGGCGACACCAGCGCAGCATAATGAGGGCTTGACCGACAGTAACTATACTTCCTGGACTACCAGCTACCAGATAGCTTTGAACAAAGCATTGGAGAGCGATTTGAACGGACGGGGGATCGTCTTGCAAAAGGACTTTAGCGAAACGGAAATTGTCGCGTCACCCGATGTTTATGCAGAGTCAGAAGTATTTATTCGTGGTTTGGTCACGAATTCTTTAGTGATAAAGGTTCTTTGATATGAATGTTCCTTCTGACTTGCTGACGCTGCTTGCACGAAACAGCCACTTTTCTTTAGCACAGCAGTTGCTTAATGAATTTTCCGCCAATTCCGGCGTTGATGTGACGGGTCCAATAAACATACAAGCGGCACGACAAATCTACCAACAACGCGCCCGACACATCAAGAAGATTGGTTATCCAATTTATGGCTTTCCTGAATTGGTAACAGGACTTGAAGCGTTCACTGGTGACTCAATCACTATCTTTAACATCCGTTTTGACTGCGGTGATTATGCGGTCTTTGCCGATCCGTCTCAGTCAGAACTCGCCGGTGTTTTGAAGTTTCCGAAGAGAACTGCCGCGCAGGAAGCCGCTCTTGCGAGTTCTCAAAGGCAGCATGAAGTCCTACCTGCTTCCTCTCAGTTGCAAACAGTTTAGTATTGACAATTTCGTTCTAGGAGCACAAGAAATGAGTTTAGCCGATCTCGCCAAAGATGCCGAGCAGAAGATGAAGAAGACAGTGGATGCAACCCAGCACGATTTCGCGACCATCCGCACGGGCCGCGCGACGCCGTCGCTGGTGGACGGCATCTCAGTCGAGTATTTCGGGACACCGACCCCGCTGCCGCAGCTTGCGACCATCAGTGTGCCCGACTCGCGCCAGCTTTTGATCACGCCCTACGACCGTTCCATGACGGCGGCGATTGAGAAAGCGATTAAGAATTCAGATCTGAACATTAATCCCGTGAACGATGGCATTGCGGTCCGGCTGACCATCCCGCCGCTGACCGAAGAGCGGCGCAAAGAGTTTGTCAAGATTCTGAACAAGAAGTCGGAAGAAGGCCGCGTCTCGATCCGCAACATCCGGCGCGATGTCAACGATCAGTTCAAGGCCCTCGTCAAGAAGAGCGAAGCGTCCGAAGACGACTCCAAACGTGCTCAGGACGGCCTGCAAAAGCTGACTGACCGCTATATTATCGAGATTGACAAGATTACCAAAGCCAAAGAAGCAGAACTGCTTGAAGTCTGACACTTTGAAGTCTGAGCCTTCTGATATTGAATCACTCAAAGCGCGGCTCGACCCGGCGCGGATGCCCGCGCATGTCGCCGTCATCATGGACGGCAACGGGCGCTGGGCACGCGCTCGGGGTCAGGATCGCTTGTTCGGGCACTGGCAGGGCTATCGAACGCTCAAGGAGATCGTCTCGGCAGCGGATGAGCTGGGCGTTCAAACGCTGACGGTGTTCGGCTTCTCGACCGAAAACTGGCGTCGGCCTGAAGCCGAAGTCGGCGGCCTGATGGACCTGATGGAAGCGGCGATGACCGCCGAAATCGAGGAGCTGATCGAGAGCCGCGTCCATATCCGCGTCTCTGGCCGTCTCAGCGACCTGCCGGATAGCCTGCGGGAAACGTTTGAGAATGCCATGACCCGCACGGCAGACTTCACGCGCATGACGTTTCATCTGGCGATCAATTACGGCGGGCGGGCGGAGATTGCCGACGCGGCGCGGGCTTTGGCCGGGGCTGTGCAGCGCGGCGAGATCACGGCCGAGGAGATCACCGAGGAGGCGCTTTCGGGAGCGATGTACGCGCCTGACCTGCCCGACCCCGATCTGCTGATCCGCACGGCGGGCGAGATGCGTATCTCCAATTTCCTATTGTGGGGCATTGCCTATTCGGAAATTTGGGTGACCCCAACCCTCTGGCCGGACTTTACGGCGGTTCATCTCACCGACGCACTGGAAGACTATGGGCGGCGCGTCCGCAAGTTCGGCGCGGTCACGCACTCAGCGCCGGAGCAGGCTTCTTGAAAAACATCGTCATTCTCGGCTCGACCGGCAGTATCGGCACACAGACATTGGACGTGGTCCGGCGTCTGCCTGATTTCCTGCACGTCGTCGGCCTTTCGGCTTATCGCAATGAAACACTGCTGCGTGAGCAAGCGTTGGAGTTCGGCGTTCCCGCTGCGAATTCGGAAGCTGGCGATACTGCCGACCTGACCCGGCTGGCAACGCTGCCGGGCGCAAATTTGGTCGTCGTCTCTGTTGCTGGGGCGGTCGGCACCGCCGCGACTATCGCTGCGCTCGATGCCGGCAAAGACGTTGCGCTAGCGACCAAAGAAGTCTTAGTCGCGGCGGGAGAGCTTGTCACGGCGGCAGCCAAGCGCACCGGGGCAAGAATCCTGCCGATTGACAGCGAGCATTCGGCAATCTTCCAGTGTTTGCAGGGCCAAAAGCCCGAGTTTGTGTCTAAGCTGTGGCTGACCGCCTCGGGCGGACCATTCCGCGAGTGGCCTGCCGACCGCCTGGCGACAGCGACAATCGCCGATGCCCTGAACCATCCGACCTGGCCGGCAATGGGCCGCAAGATCACGGTGGACAGCGCGACGCTGATGAACAAGGCCCTGGAAACGATTGAAGCCCGCTGGCTGTTCGATGTTCCGATTGAGCGCATGGGGGTCGTCGTCCACCCGCAAAGCGTCGTGCATTCACTCGTGGAGCTGTGCGACGGGTCGTTTTTGGCTCAGCTTGGGCTGCCTGATATGCGGGTTCCGATTGAGTGCGCCCTGCTGCACCCCGAACGGGCCGAGATGGGCATTCCGCGTTTTGACCTGCTGGCGCAGACGACGCCGCTGACGTTTGAGGCCCCCGATGAAGTGCGTTTTCCCGCTCTCGGCCTGGCCCGCCGGGCGGCAGAGGTCGGCGGCACACTGCCTGCCGTGATGAACGGCGCAAACGAAGCCGCCGTCGCGCTCTTTCTGGACGGGAAAATCACGCTCCAGCGGATCACAGAAACTGTCGCGCGGGTCATGGACAGGCATATTGCCGAGCAGACGCCGACCCTGGCACAAATTACGTCCGCCGACCGCTGGGCGCGGGAAACGGCCCAGAGCCTTTCGCTGTAGACAAGGAGCCGTTCCATTGGTACTCTTGGCAAACATCCAGCAGACAGTCACGCTGCTGATTATTTTAAGTATCCTCGTCGTTGTCCATGAATGGGGGCACTTCATTGTCGCCCGCCTTTGCGGCATTCGGGTGGACGATTTCAGCATCGGCTTCGGCAAGCGCCTGTTTCGCATCGGCAAGCGCGGCGACACCGAGTACAATGTCCGTATGCTCCCGCTCGGCGGCTTCGTCAAAATCGCCGGCATGGAGCCGGACGAAGCGCCGCTTGCCAATGCCAAAAACAAAGTGCTGGGCAAAGACGCCAAAGATGACCCGGACGCCGGCGAAATCCCGCTGCTGGCCGAGAACCTCGGCGAGAGCACCCCGTACACCGGCCCCGACGGCTTCTACAGCAAGCCCCTCTGGCAGCGCTCCCTGGTGATTTTAGCCGGCCCAGTCATGTCGTTCGTGCTCGGCTACGTCGTCTTCTGCCTGATGGGTGTCACGACAGGCATCCCGACCGGCAAGACACTGAACAAAGTCGCAATGGCCGCGCCTGGCGGCGAAGGGAAGCGCATCGGGCTGCAAATCGGTGACATAGTCACAGCGATCGATGGTCAGCCGGTCACCGGCGGCGAGCAAATGGTGGAGGTTATCCACGGCAGCGCGGGCAAGCCGCTCATGCTCACAGTGCAGCGCGGCGGCGAGACATTCACGAAATCTGCGACGCCCAAGCCGATGCTGAACGACAAAAACAAGCCGGTCATCTCTGTCAATGTCGTCGCGCCCGGTGCGCTTGGCCCGCTTGGTTTGGAGGCCGGCGACAAGATCGCGCAGGTCAACAGCACTGATGTCTTATCGCTAACTCAGGCACAGACCTTGCTGCGTCAAGCAGCAGGAAAGAACACCGACATTACTGTCTTGCGGCACCTGGAAGAAAAGCACGTCACCGGCACCTTGCCCGCCGCGCTTGCATCCCGCCTGCCGCAACTTCAGCCGCAGCAGATCGGCCTGCTGAACATTTTGCCGTCGCGCGAAATCAAGCGGGTCGGCCTCGCCGAGTCCATTGCTTACGGCAACAAGACGGTCAAGGAAACGTTCTTTGCGCTGGCTTACTTAATTCATCACCGAGAAGTACAGAAAGCTGCCGGCGGAATTATTTTCATGTACCAGGCCACCGGGCTTGCCGTGAAAAGCGGTCTGCCGGACGTGGTTTCGATGATGGCAAGCCTGTCTATCAGCCTGGCGATCTTCAACCTCCTGCCGATCCCGGTACTGGACGGCGGGCATCTGCTGACGTTCTTTATCGAGTGGGTACGGCGCGGCAAGCGCCTGACCGACCGCCAGCAGCAGGCATTTTTGATGACCGGCCTGGCGATCATCGGTACACTGTTTATCTTAATCATGTCCAACGACATTTTGCGTACCGTTCACCATGAGCTGCCGCAGTAAGAACCTCACCCCGAACCTGCGTTTCGACCCTCTCCTTTCTCAAGGAGAGGGTGGGAGCGAAGCGAGCGGGTGAGGTCCACTTAAAGGACCCTATGCGTTTTACACAGTTATTTGCCCCCACCCTGCGCGATGCGCCCAGCGAGGCCGAGATGGTCAGCCACAAGCTGCTCCTGCGCGGCGGCTTTATCCGGCCCCTCGCCAGCGGTGTCTACTCATACCTGCCGCTCGGTCTGCGTGTGCTGAACAAGATTTCGGATATACTCCGGGACGAGATGAATGCGGTCGGCGGCACCGAGTTTTTGATGCCGACATTGGTGCCCCGTGCGCTTTTGGAGGAATCCGGGCGGGACAAGATTGATGTGCTGTTTGCCGTGCCCGCGCATGACTATTTTCTCGGCTTCACGCATGAGGAAGTCATTACGAGCATTGCGCGGGGCGATATTCAGTCGTACAAACAGCTCCCGTTCTTGCCCTACCAGATTCAGACCAAGTTCCGCGACGAAGCCCGCCCGCGCGGCGGCTTGGTCCGGGGCCGCGAGTTTTTGATGCTCGATGCGTATTCGTTCGATCGCGACGCGGCCGCCGGGGAAGCGGCCTACGGACGGGTCCGGGGCGCGTTCGCCAAGATGTTTGCCCGCTGTGGTTTGGACTCGCTTTCGGTGGAAGCCGACTCGGGCGCGATTGGCGGCTCGCAGAGCGAGGAGTTTATGGTGCTGTCCGAGGACGGTGAAGATACCGTCCTGCGCTGTGACAAGACCGGCTACGCCGCCAACGCCGAGCGCTGCGAGGCGGTTCCCGCCCCTATTGAGGATCAAAGCGCCGAAGCCCCGGCGATGGAGCAAGTCTCGACCCCGAATACGTCAACAATCGAAGATGTTGCGGCTCTGCTCGGCGTTCCCCCTACCCGGCTGATTAAGACGCTGATTGTTACGGCCCCGGACAAAACGCCCGTGGTCGTGCTGGTGCGTGGCGACCGCGAGATGAATGAGGCCAAAGTCGCAAAGCTGCTCGGCGGACCGTCGCCGCTGGCCGACGCCGCTGTTGTTCAAAAAGTCACCGGAGCGCCCGTCGGCTTCGCCGGACCGGTCGGGCTGCCGGCAAACATCCGCGTCATTGCCGACCGCGAGATAGAGTTCGTTCGTGACGGTGTCATCGGCGCGAACGCCGCCGATGCCCACTTGGTCCACGTCTTGCCAGGCCGGGACTTCCCCGCGCCCGAGTATCTGGACCTTCGGACGGCGATGGCGGGCGATGTCAGCCCCGCTGACCCCGACGGGCGGCTGTACACGCAGCGCGGCATCGAAGTCGGCCATGTTTTTAACTTCGGCACGAAATACTCGGCGGCGATGGGCGCAACCTTTACCGACGAAACCGGCAAATCGCAGCTCATGCAGGGCGGCTCTTACGGGGTCGGCGTCTCCCGGACGATGGCGGCGGCCATCGAGCAGCACCATGACGCCGCCGGAATGCGCTGGCCGATTGCGATTGCGCCGTTTGAGGTGATTGTCGTACTGGTGGACCCGAAGAACGAGGCCCAGCGCGACGCCGCCGAAGCGCTCTATGCGTCCCTGCGAGCCGCCGGCGTGGATGTTCTCTTGGATGACCGCGACGACCGGCCCGGCGTCAAGTTCAAGGACGCCGATTTGATCGGTATCCCAATTAAAGTCGTCGTCGGCAAATCGCTGTCCGAAGGCACGGTCGAAGTCAGCCAGCGCAGCAACCCAACCGACAAGTCAGCAGTCGCAGTCGGTGAGGCCGCCGCGCAGGTCGTGTCTCTAGTCTTGGCCCTGAAAACTGCGTAGCGCCCCATGGAATACCTCACACAACTGGTCGGGCGGACTGTAGACGACACCGACGGCGAGCGGTTCGGCAAGCTGGTCGAAGTCGTCGTCTCGCCCGGCGAGCCGCTGCCGCTTGTCGCCGCCTACCAGGTCAGGACCGAGGACGGCGCGTTTTTCGTCCCCTGGGATAGCCTTGCCGTCAGCCCGGATGCCCGCGAGTTCCGCCTGAGTCGCCCAATCACTGAAATCCCTCCCTACCAAATCCATGCTCAGGACTTCTCGCTGGTGCGTGATGTGCTGGACAAGCAGATCGTGGACGTCCACGATTACCGGGTTGTCCGGGTCAACGACATTCGTTTGGAGAAGCTGCCGAATGGCCGCCTCGCTCTGATTGGCGTAGACCCCGGCGTCCGCGGCCTGCTTCGCCGCATGGGACTGGACCGGGTGCTCAGCGGGGTTAGCCGCGCCCTGCACCTCGGCGGGGCGTCCGACGCGCTGATTGCTTGGAACGATGTCGAGTCCCTGCCGACCCATAATGCCGGGGAGCCGCTGAAGCTGAAAGTCTCGCACGAGAAGATCGCGCGGCTCCACCCCGCCGACATCGGCGATATTCTTAATCAGATGGACCCCGCGCACCGCCGGGACATCCTGGAAGGCTTGGATTTAGAAACCGCCGCCGATGCCCTCGCTGAAGCCGACGACGCCGTGCAGGTGTCGGCGCTGCAGCATCTCGACGCCGAGCTGGCCGCCGACATCCTCGAAGAAATGCCCGCCGATGAAGCCGCTGATGTCCTCGGGGATATGGACCGAGCACACCGCGAGCAGCTCCTCGGCCACATGGACGCCGAAGAGCGCGAGGATGTCGAGGAGCTGCTCGAATATCACGACAAGACCGCCGGCGGCCTGATGACGAATGAGTACGTCGCCGTCTCAGCGGAGATGACCGCCCAGCAGACGATTGAACAATTACGCGCCCAAGAGCCTGACGCCGAGATTACCTACTACATTTACGTCGTGGATTTAGCAGAGCGCCTCGTCGGCGTCATCACCCTGCGTGATTTGATCGTCGCCCAGCCCGAGACCCGCATCGCGGATTTCATGCGAGCCAAAGTCCGTAGCGTCCAGCTTGATGCCGACATCGAAGAAGTCGCTCATAACTTCGAGCGCTACAAACTATTGGCCCTCCCCGTCGTCAACCCCGACGGTTGCCTGCAAGGCATTATCACCATTGACGACACCCTAGAGCAATTACTCCCCCCCGACTGGCGGCGTCGGCCCTCGGAGAAGCGGGCGAAAGAGTAGAGACAATGAACGATCTGCTTTATTTCAACTCGGCTAGTGTCACACTAAACGATGTCAAGGCCGCTGCATTGCGGGCAGGCTTTGTCTGCCGTCACGAGCAGGCCGATAGGTCTGGCCCCTGGCTGGAGGTCTATCATGGCGGAATGATCTTTTGGGGCAGCACAGTTGCTCCTGAATTGCGGCCAGACCGCTGGATATTCGATTATACCAGCCTTGACGACTATGACATCGAGGACGATGCAGAAGCCGTTAAGGCACATTATCCAGTCGTATTCATGTCAGTTCAGTACCATGTGCCTTATCTGTGCGAGTTGACTATATTTTTGCGTCAAATCATTGAGCAGTTTGGCGGATGGGTCTACGGGGCTGACGCGAAAATCCATGATGCGCTTACAGTTGAGCGAATGCAATTTGTTACTGGTGATGGCAAAGTTTATCTTGACTGCGGGAGCAAGAAAGCATGACGGCTCAGTCTGTTGAAGCAATCCGGGTTAATTCCCTGCTGGCTGACGCGGCGGTGTATGCCTTGCAGACCGGGCAGGATCGGTACTTTGTCGCAGAGCGCCTGCCCAGCTTCGGATCTGTGATCGTGGAGCCGCTTCAAGCACTGCTGAACGAGTCCCCCGACGACGAAGTTCAGGTTTTAGCGGCATTGGTACTGCTGCGCCTCGGCTCAAAAGCCGGCATTCCCATCCTGCTGAACGCTGTCCTGACCGAGCCGGCAGACCGCTATGCGTCTTTGGTTGTCGAGCGATTGGCGGCAAATAGGGTCAGCGAAGCAAGCGAAGCGATTATGACCCGCCTGCGCCGATTCAGCCCAGCAGACGTGGACTTAGGAAAATCGTTTGAGAGCAATCCAAACAAAGACTTCGTCGTCACGGCGCTCCATGCTTTGCAGGAGTTAGCCGTTGCTTTACCGGAAGATTTAGCGGGGCAGTTCACAGTGCCTAGTATTCCTATTGAGATTACGTCGGTTTTGTCGCTCGGAAAAGCACTCGAATGACATCAGTTAAGAAAATCTCCAACTCTCGGGCCAGGATAAATTCAGTGGACATATTAGCAACGCATCAAGAGACAGGGCGATTTTGGAACGAAATCACCGGGTGGTATGGCGAACGCGACGAAGCTGAAAGCATTGCGTTTCTTGCGGCAGGCGGCAGTTTTCTGTATGACAACGAGGAGCGGCTGCTGGGCGATCTGTCTCCGTGGTGCAAACGCGCCATTCATCTGCAATGCTCTCACGGCAATGATGCCCTGTCTCTCCTCCGGCTCGGGGCCGCCGAGGTGGTCGGCGTAGACATCAGCGAGCGCCTGCTGGCTGTGGCCCAGCGCAAATCGAAGGCACTGAACGCGCCCGCGTTCTGGCATCTCACTGATGTTCTGCAAACACCGGACTCATTGAATGGAACTGCTGACCTCGTTTACACGGGAAAAGGCGCTCTTTGCTGGATGATGGACCTCGATGCCTGGGCAGCAGTTGCCGCCCGCTTGCTCCATTCCAGCGGCAGGCTTTTCATTTACGAAGGGCATCCGCTGGACTGGGTGTGGGACAAAAACGCTAGCACTTACATTTTGGATTCGCAGCATGGCGACTACTTCTCAGACAAGCTCCGGGAACACCTTTTTGTGGAAACCGAGGCGACCCCGCGCTACCGTCAGTGGACCCTGAGCCACATTGTCAACAGTATTGTCGGCGCGGGCTTGGTGATCGAACAATTGCATGAATTCTCTGAACCGTTTTGGAGCCAGTTCCCGAACCTGCCCGATCAAACCCTGCACCGACTCCCGCACACGTTCGCGCTGTTCGCCCGCAAGCCGTAAAATAGCCTCAATCAGCAGGGAGGGCTTTGATGACCGATGCACGGAAGACAATCGGGAGGTGGGGGGAAGAGGAGACGGTCGCGTTTTTGGAGGCGCGGGGTTACCGCATCGTGGATACGAATGTGCGGCCTCTCGGGGGCATGGCGCGGGGCGAGATTGACGTGATCGCCTGGGACGGCGCGTTTCTGGTGTTCTGCGAGGTGAAAACCCGGCGCGTGGCGTCCGGGGCACAGGGGACGCCCGCCGAGGCAGTGGGAACCGCAAAGCAGCGGCAGATCACGCGGCTGGCAACGGCGTACCTGGCGAAGCATGACCTCGACGACGTAGACTGCCGCTTCGACGTGGTCGAGGTCGTGCGCCGCCCCCCCGCCCCGGCGCGGTTTACGCTGCTCCGCAATGCGTTTGCGCCGGTGGAGTGACCCCTCCCTGCTCGCTTAGGCTCGCTGTCCCTCCCCGAAGCGGAGAGGGTGAGGAGTTTCGGAAGGAGAAGCCCGGAGCAGTTGCGGGTGCGTTTTTGTCTTTCTCTTTTCTGATCTCTTCCCCTCTCCGCTTCGGGGAGGGACAGCGAGCCTAAGCGAGCAGGGAGGGGTTCCGAAACACCTGGCGCAGGTAGTCCAGATAGCCCTCATCCCGGCACATGGTCTTGCCGGGGCTGTCGGAGAGCTTGGCGACCGGGCGGCCATTGCACGCGGTCATCTTGATGACGATGGCGAGCGGCTCGAAGCCGAGGTCATTGGTCAGGTTCGTGCCGATGCCGAACGAGGTCCGAATGCGGCCGTTGAAGCGCCGGGCCAGTTCCCTTGCTTTCGGGATGTCCAGGCTGTCGCTGAACACCGCGCTTTTCGTGGCCGGGTCAATGCCCATTTTTTGGTAATGCGCGATCAGCTTCTCCCCCCACTCCACCGGGTCGCCCGAGTCGTGCCGCGCTCCGTCGTAGGCTTTGCAGAACAGCTTGTCGAAATCGCGCAGGAAAGCGTCCATGCCGACCACGTCGGACAGTGCGATCCCCAAATCCCCCCGGTACTCCTGCATCCAGGTGTCAAACGCGAACTTCTGGAAATCCGGCAGGGCGACCAGAGCCTGACACGCCTGCAAAAACTCATGCGCCATTGTGCCGTAAGGTTTCAGACCGAACTCCATCGCGGCGGCGAGGTTGCTGGTGCCGAGCAGGCGCGGCCCGAGATGGTCTTTGAGGGCCGCGATGACCGTCTGCTGCCAGTCCCGGCGGTAGCGGCGGCGTGTGCCGAACTCGATGAGATAAACGGGCGGGTCGGCGGTTTCGAGTTGGGCCAGCTTGGCGTCTAAGCGACGGGTCCCCTCGGCGCGGTTCTCGGCGTCATTCGGCTGGGTGTACCGGAAGTAGATTTCGTTGACAATCGCCAGCAGCGGCACTTCAAATAAAATCGTCCCGAACCAGCTTCCGGCGATGCGGATTTCCAGCCGGTCTTCCGGTGCGGCGTCGGGATGGGTCGTAATCTCGACGTGGCATGGGTTGAGTGTCAAATCCCGCAGAGCTTCGATATAGGTCGGCTTCAGGTACGGGATGCCGCGCAGGAAATCCTGTTCGGCCTCGGTGAGACGCAGGCGGCAGAACGCTTCCAGCTCGCTTTGTATCTCGGCGGCGTAGGGCGATAAATCTGCCCCACGGGTGCGGCAGCGGAAGGCGTACTCGACCTGAGCATTTGGGAAGTGGCTCCAAACCACTTCCTGCATGGTCAGCTTGTACAAATCAGTGTCTAGGAGGGATTCGATCATCATCGTTCCAAAAACTCCGTCGTCGTGGACAGTGTCATGCCCCGTGCCGTTAGATCGGCGACAAAGCGGTTTTGGTAGCTGACAAAACCGCTGACCGGGCTGACGGCATCGGTCAGCAGCACGAGCTTTGAGATCAATTTTTCGTCGCCGAACGCATCGGCGAGGTCGCGCACGGTGTTAGCGACGCAGTGACTTCCCGCCTCCCCAGCGACGGCGATGATGTCAGACTGCTTCAGACGCTCGATCAGCAGCGTGTTGGGCTGCGTGCTCGGATCGGCGGGGTCGGGCACATCGGCCTTGATCGCCGAGTAATGCTCGGTGTAGATATTGGTCCCCTTCGGGACGTAGCCTACGACGTTCCCGCACCGCTCCCAGCTTAACAAAGCCGCAAATACTGCCGGAAAGACCTCATGCCCGTGGCTGCCGATGAGACAGTGCGGCGGCCAGATGCAGAGCGGATACCGCCCATGCCGGGCCAGCGCCGAGACATATTCCCGTGCCCGCAAAGTGTCGCCGGGCCGGGCTGCCGTCCAGCGCCCCACTTCGACATCTTCGGGACTGATAATCGTAAACGGCGCGGGTGGCTGCCCGTGCGCGTCCTTCCAGAAGATCGGGTGCGCGATGTCTACCAGATGGTGCGAGTCAAGCGTCACATGGACCGCGTCAAGCCGCGGCTCCAGCCGCGCGATCATCGCCGCCAGCCGGGCCATGTCGGCGTCTGCCCCAGCCACTGAAAGCGCCCCGGCAGGATCGCAAAAATCGTTCTGCGGGTCAATGATTAAAAGCGAAGTTGTCATCGGTGCATCCTCCTTCAGCGACTTCGTGTACTTACGACACTATGATACCCGATCTTCGCCTAATCCAGTCAATTCCCGCGCGATATTCGCCCGCGCCGCAGCTTCCCGATAGTCCCGCACTTGCGGCAGAAAATAAATCTGCTCGCGCTCTAAAAAAGAAAGCAGGACGCGCCGCCGCCCGGTGACCCAGTCGGCCTCCGGTACCCAGGCATATTCACGCCGGATCGCCTTGCGGTACGCTTCGTAGTCGTCGGGAGGCGATGCCAGAATTGCCAAATCGGCATCCAGCACCAGCGCGGCGTCGGGCAGCCCGACCGGCAGGGCGTGGGTCTGCGTCGCCCGGATAATCTCCCCCGCCCGCGTGCAGGTCTCCGGCAGAACCCCAAGTGCCCGGCCCCAGCGGACGGCGAACTCTGCACTTTCAGCCTCATTGTCCCGGCCCCGCGTGTCGTAGACCACATCATGCAGCAGCGCGGCCCACTGCACTGCGCCGTAGTCGTCCACCCCAAACCGATGCGCCAGCCGCTTGGCGTCTTGAAGAACCCGCAGCGCATGGCCCAGGTTATGATAGGCCCGCCCGGCTTCACTGTAGCGATCCATCACTTCTATCCGCAAAAGCCGTGCGTCTTCTTCCGACACATGAAGCCAGTCCAGCAGGCTTTGCCAGGCCACGTCAAAAATCAGCGTGTTCATTGTTGAAGTCTCGTTTGGTAGGAATACAATCGCGTCTTGAGGTCGCCCGTATGGAACTCTAACAGATGACCATCAGGATCGGCAAAATACAGCGATTGCCCCTCGCCTTGCTCTCGCTCCCGCGAAGGCCGCAAAGGCACTCCAAGATGCTCTAAATGCCGTGCCATCCTCTCAAAGTCGCCTACGTCCAGTGTGAACGCGACGTGCGTGTAGGACTGCGTGGTTTCTGAGCACGGGACACCTGTCTGCAAGTTCAGTGCCAGCCAAAGGCCGCCGACTTCAAAATACGCCACCCGCTCGGTTCGCAACATCGGTGCCGAGCCAAAGACGCTCTCATAGAACGCTGCTGAGGCATCTAAATCAGAAACGGAGAAAGTCACATGGTTGATGCCGCGAATGGGAATGTTCATGGGTTCAGCGCCGCCGCACGCTGTCGGCTTGTAGGAATTTGGCGACGCTATCTGTGTCGTTCGCGCCGATGACGGCATCCGCCTGATGCTTGACGGCCTCTGCCGCATTGCCGACGGCGACGGCGCGGTCTGCGATCTTGAACATCTTGAGGTCGTTGACCTGATCGCCGAAGACGACGATCTCACGCCCGGCTAGACTGTACCGCTCAACCAAAGTGCGGATTGCCTGGTCTTTAGTGGCCCGGCGGTCATGGACCGTCAGCCAGTGCCAGCCGGGGGAGTACTGGTTCTCAAACAAATGCATCTCCACAGATGCGCCGTGGGAGACCATAATCTCGGCCCGCAGGTCGGCTAATGCTGGCTCTTCGGCGATGACGGTCAGGCACACGACCGTCTCCCGCAGGCAGGCCGACAGGTCATCGGCGGCCCCACGCCAGCGGCGGTCATGGTGATTCCGGCGGTCGTCCAGGTACCACAGCATCCCGGCGTTCAGCACGGCCCCATGATGCACGCGGTCATCGGTGCCATCAAAAGAAGACACAAGCGGAGGGAGACCGTGCCGGAGCATTTGTGCGTATATATCGTTCACGACACCGGGGTCGAGCGCATTGATCATCTCGTGCCGGCCCGTTGCCAGGTCCGACAGAAACGCGCCGTTGAACTCGATCACCGGCAGCGAAAGCGACAGCCCGCGTAGCATCGTCTGCATTGAAACGACGCTCCGGGCACTGGCAACCGTGAACATTAGCCCATCCGCCAGCAGCCCGCGCAGAGTTGCCTCCGTGAACGCCGAAAGCACGGCGTCATTCTGGAGCAGAGTGCCGTCGAGGTCTGAAACGTAAAGAGTGCTCATGCGGCTTCCATTTCCAGCGCTCGCCGCACCCGTGATACCTGCGCGTCGCCAGCGAGTTCCGTCAAAGGAACCCAAGCGACGCCTTGCAGCAAACGGCTTTCAACGGGCAGATGCGCTTCTTCGGGGTCCTGCCCCAAAGATGCTGCGCTTTCGTTCAGCGCGTCGGCCTCCAGCAGGTAACAGAACTCGGGGCTGGTGCGGCTGCCGTGACCGTAGGTGCCTTCCCAAAGAAGGCGCACGGCGCGGACACGCAGGCCGGTCTCTTCCCACACTTCGCGCACTGCCGCGTCGGCGGGCGTTTCCCCGGCTTCAATGCTGCCGCCGGGAAGTGTCCAGTAAGCGCGGGCCGGCTCGACATGGCGCACCATCAAAACCTTCTTATTTCGGATCAGTGCGCCGCAGGCGCGTGGGCGTATCATCTCTGCCATTGTGCCACGGTTCGGGGAAAGCTGTCAAGGCGCAAAAAGAGACCGGCACTGGAAGTGCCGGTCTACTAAAAGCACAAAGTCCCTCCGGGACTGAAGAGTCTTGAACCGCTTCGGTTTTCATTCAACAGTAGACCGGCACTTCCAGTGCCGGTGCCCGATCAAGCATCAAATGTCCGATGCCTGGCGGGTGTGCTTGTAGTCCTGGCTGCGCTCGCGGACAATCTCTTCGGCGAGGCGGGTGCCGACGCTTGTGACCTGCCAGCCGTCCTGCGAGACGCCGGCGTCAGTGAGGCGCAGGTAGCGGCCCTGTGCCGCGAACTTTTCGGGAATCCAGGCCATCTGCCGGGCAGGACCCCGGACCAGCCAGCACTGGCGATAATAGACCGTTTTGTAGCCGCTCATAATTCTCTCCTTTTCTCTTAGCTGTTAAGCTATCAGCGAAGCGTGATGCCCTTCTCGCCCGCCCAGCGGCGCAGGATGGCGCTTTCGTCGGGCGACGGCGCACGGTTCAGCGGGCCGCGCACCTGAACAATGCTGCGGGACGGGCTGACCTCAATAGTCACCCGCCGGGTCTCAAACTCCCGGTCCCAGATCGGCTTGCCTTCGGCATCAAATTCCGAGGCGTATTTGCGGCAGCCGCGCAGGGAGACGATAAAGCTGCGGCCCTCGACGCACCAGGGGACATACGAGTAAACGCAGTGCTTCTGCTTGCGGCCTTCACTGACCAGTTCCTTGTTGGTGCGAAGCTCATCCGCGAACCAAACCTCGTCTTTGGCTTCATACACCCAGTCGGCGAGGCCGAGGCCGCGCCATTCGATATGCCACCCGAGCTTCGCCTGCTGGATATGCCGGTGCCACTCGTCGGACAGCTTCACCGCCGAGCCTGCGGTCCGGCCCGCCAGGCGAAACTCCGGGTCGTGCCGCAGCTTATGCGCGACAAAGTCCGTAACCGCATCCCGTGAAGCGGCGGTCAGCCCGCCGTGGTGGCGAGCGTAGAACTGGATCGTCTCTGACAGCCGCCCGCTGGGGTCCTCCGGCGGGTGGCTGATAAATACCCGGTCGGTCAGCGCACCGATGAGCGTATCGGGGACACCCGCAACGGTCATCTTGGCCCACCAGATATTCTCCGCAACGGTCCGGTGCGCCGGTGCCCGCAGGAACGCCACCGCCTCGCGGCTGGTGAGAATCCCTTTGGCAGCTTTTGGGAAACTGCCGCCCTGGGCAAGTGTCAGAAACCAGCGCCGGTGCATCAGGCGGGCGCGGACCTGGGCATTTCGCGCACATCCGCCCCGGCGCGTTTGGGCATCTATCGGTTCGGCGATGCAGGTTTGGTACATAAACTCCGGCACCGGATATTTGACGAACAAATGGTCCAGCAGGCCATAAAGCTGCCGGTCCAGGTTGTGCGAGCGCGGGACATAGTCCTCGGCAGGCCGGAGCGCCCATGCCAGGATACCGTGCAGCGCGAGCAAAGACAGCAGCTCAGGCGTGGTCTTCTTTTTGCGGCGGCTGTCGCGCTTGGCGTCGGCCAGTTGACGTTTACGGCAGGAAAGCGCCCGCAGGGTCCGGGCTTCCTCTTCCTGCTCTCGTTTTTTTCGCTCTTTCAGCGAGTGTTCTTTGCGTAATTGTGTGGGCATTTGGGTTTTCCAAAAATTCGACATCCGTAACAGTCATTGATTTGTCTTGCGATGGGCGCGATTGGTTTGTCATCAGGTTCTCCTAGTTTCGGCAAATAAAAACGGCTCCAAGCCGTGCGCTTGGAGCCGAAGGGGTCTGTCTTGGGATGCTGGAAGACAGCTAAAAAAGCATAGCCTCCAAAACCAAAGCAGGCACAGTCAGCGGCGGGCGCAGCGGGGCCGAATTGTTGACGTAGGTATTCACGAGGAACAGTCTAGCACAAGCAGGCGGACGAAGTCAAGACGGTTTTGTACTTTGGGGAAACATTTTCTTGGGCAGACCCATCCGGCACCGGCAGTCTTGAGGTATAATGGATCAGCAATTTAAGCAGCAATTTCCATGACTGACAAAATCCAAGCCGAACTTGAGCAAACGCTGACGGCAGAGCGGGACCACGCCCGTGACGCGATGCGTGAGCAGGCGGCCCAGCTCCGAGAAACCCAAACGCGCCTGGAAGCGACCCTGGCTGCCGGCGGCATCGCCACCTGGACCTGGGACCTCAGGACAAATCGTATTTTTGCCGACGATGCCCTGGTTCGTCTGTTTTCACTGTCACCGGAGGACGCGGCGGGGGGGCCGCCCGAGGCGTATCTTAAGGCGATTCACCCAGATGACCGCCCGCATGTCGCGGCACTGCTGGCGAACATCACCGTGCACGGCGGCGCTTACGAGACCGAGTACCGGGTCGTGCTGCCGGATGGCTCGCACCGCTGGCTGGCGGCACGCGGGCGCGTCGGAATGGACGATGCGGGAACACCGGCCACCCTGCCGGGAGTCGTGCTGGATGTCACCGAGCGGGTGGAGCGGGAGCGCCGGGAGCGGTTTGTCGCCGAGATGGTAGAGCGGGCACGGGGGATGTCCGACGCGGACACCGTGATTGCCGACGCCGTGCGGTCGGTCGGCGAATTTTTGGGCGTCTCGCGCTGCGTCTTTGCCGACATTGACTTTGAGGCGGACACCTGCACCATCTCACCTGACTACCGCGCCGATGCCTCAGTAGTCAGCATCGAGGGCAGCTTCCCGATCTCGGCCTTCGGGGCGTTTGTCGTGGCGGAATATCAGGCAGGCCGCACGGCGGTGGTGGATGACGTGTACGCCGATAGGGTCAAAGCCCCTTCCGAGAGTCTCTCCGCTTATGACGCCATCGGTGTCCGCGCCTATATTGCCGCTCCTGTGATGCACTCGGCCCGCCTCGTCTCCGCCATTGCGGTCCACAGCGCAGTCCCGCGCTACTGGAACCCCGAGGAAATCGCGCTGCTGCAAACCGTCGTCGAGCGCACCTGGCTGACTGTGGAAGTGCTGCGGCAGCAGCAGACAATCGCGCTCGAAACCAGAGAAAGCCGCCGGGCGCACGAGCGAACGGCGGAGATTTTGGAAAGCATCACCGATGCGTTTTTCGCCCTGGATGCCGATTGGAACTTCACCTATGTCAACGCCGAGGCGGAGCGGGTGCTGTTTCGTTCGCGAGCGAACCTGCTGGGCCGCAACGTCTGGGAAGAATTTCCGGCGGCGGTCGGGTCGTTCTTCGAGCGCGAGTACCGCCATGCCATGGGAGAACAGGTCGCCGTCTCGTTCGAGGAGTATTTCCCGCCGCTGGACGCCTGGTTTGTTGTCCGGGCGTATCCGTCGGCCAGCGGCATTTCGGTTTTCTTCCAGGATGTGACGCTTCGGAAGAACGCCGAGACCGAGCGGGAGCGTCTGCGGGCCGAGCAGCAGGCACAGGCGGAGCGTGAGGCGCTGATCAGCCGGATCGGGCTGGCACTGCGCGACTCGAACAACGCCGAAGCCGCCCGCGAAACAGCGGCCACGCTGCTCGGGCAGGCCCTCGGCGCGGACCGCTGCTACTTCGCCCTCTACGACCTCGCAGGTGGAACGGTGCGCGTCTCGCAGGACTGGCATCGCGCTGATCTGTCGTCGGTGTCGGGCCTGTACCCGTTCGCCAACACCGCCGCCATGTTTCGCGAGCTGTACCGGGACTCGCGCACATCAGTGATCGCCGATGCCGACACAGCCGCGCTGTCTCCCCAGACACGCGCCAACATGGAAGGACTGCAAATTCGCTCCCGCGTATCGGTCGCCCTCGCCGACGCCGACGGTCTGGCGGCGATTCTGACCGCCGCGATGGCCGACGGTCCACGCGAGTGGACCACCGAGGAAGTCGCGCTGATGGAAGCCGCCGCGACCCAGCTTCGGATCGGTGTGGAGGCGGCGCGGGTGCAGCAGCGGGAACACCGGATCGCGACCCAGCTTCAGGAAGCGCTCCAGCCGGAGCCGCCGTCGTCGGTGCCCGGCCTCTCGGTAGGCCGATTTACCCGCCCTGCGCTCGACGAAGCGCAGATCGGCGGAGACTTCTACGACGTGTTCGCACTGGACAAAACTTTGTACGCTGTGGTCATCGGGGACGTTTCCGGCAAGGGTCTGGCGGCGGCCCAGCAACTTGCCCTGATCCGAAACAGCCTGCGGACAACCCTTTACCTCGTTCGTCAGCCGGCGCGGGCCGCCGCCGCCCTAAACGCCATCGTCACGGCCCACAACCTGCTCGTCGGCTTCGTTACTACCTTTGTCGGGATCTACGACGCGGTCACGGGCCGGATCGTCTACTGCTGCTGCGGCCACGAGCCGGGCCTGGTCCGGCGACACGGCAGCACGGTGGAAACTCTGGAAACCACCGGCCCGCCGCTCGGAGTCGCTGAGAACGCCGAGTACACCGAAGAAGCGTTTACCCTGGCGTCTGGCGACACGCTTCTGCTCTACACCGACGGTATCAGCGAGGCCGGGGTCAGCCGCCGCGCCATGCTCGGCACCGAGGGCCTCTCCAAAATGCTGTCCGCGCTGCCCCCCGGACCGGATGCGCAGACCGACGCTGAAGCCTTAGTCGCCGAAGTCAGCGCCTACACCAGCGGCATCTTCCGCGACGACGTCGCCGTGCTGATGGTTCGCCGCCGGTAGCCCGCTCAAAGTTCAGACAGGGTCAGGCGCGGCGAGAGCCAGCATCAGTTCATAGATCTGGCGGCAGGCGCGGCAGCAGAAGACAGGGCTACCCGTGTCTTCCGCGCCGGGTGTGGGCAAGCCGCAGTGGGTGCAGAGAACCGATTCGGCACGGTGCGGTCGAGGGCCGAAGCTCCACAGATGCATCAGAGGGTCACGCTTTCTTGCCGGGTTTCAGCTCTTGGGCACGGCCTTTCTTGGGCCGGCAACAGCGGACTCAATCGGGTCCGTATAAAACGTACTTTTGTTTCGCAGACGATAATAAATCAAAGGCACGAGGCCGACGGCAATAGTCGCACCGCTCAGGAGCGAAACGCGGTGGTCGAGCGACAGGATATTGTAGTAGCCGACGACAATCAGAAACAGGGCCGACAGCAGCGGCCATGCTCCCTGCATCACGAAGTTTTTGGCGCTCGACAAATGGGTCCGGCGGTAATACCAGAAGCAGGCAATCCCCGCCAGCGCGTAGTAGAAGACGATTTGCAGGCCGATGGCACTGATCAGATCGCTCATCAGATCGCCGATGTTCTTGCTAAAGCTTGCCAGCAGAAACAGGCCCAGCGCAATCACGGTGGTAATCAAGCTCGCCAGCCAGGGTGTCTGATACCGCGAATGCAGCGCGGCCAGCTTCGTCCCGAGCACCCGGTCCCGGCCCATTGCATACAGTGAGCGGCTCGACTGGATTAAACAGGTTTCCAAGTTCGCCAGCGACGACACAACGACAGCAATCACGGCAATCGCGCCGAACGGCTTCGGCAGAACCATATCTCCAACCGCCGACAGCAAAGACGCCGGATTGGCCTGGATCTGCGCGGACGTCAGGCCCATCTGAAGGACGCATTGCAGCAGCAGAAACAGCACGACTAGACCGATCATGCCGTAGACGCCGCTCGTGCCGGGGGTGGAATTCGGGTTCTCGGTCTCCTCGGCGAGATTGGAAGAAACGTCCCAGCCGCAGTAGTAGAACACCGCAATCAGCATCCCGGACATAAAGACCGAGACGCTCGGAAACTGATGAAACGAAAACCAGCGCCAGGAAAAGTGTGCGACCGGATGGGCCGCAAACTTTAGAAATGCCCCGGCGGCGATCACCAGCAGGCCGACCACTTCCAGGCCAGTCATCAGCTTCTGCGCTTTGGCCGTGGAAGTCACTCCAAAAAAGATCGGCACGGCGACCGCGACGAACCAGAGCAGGCCGGTCAGAGTCGCCGCCATGACATTGTTTTCCAAGCGCGGCGCGAGCAAATGCAGGGTTGTCGCGCCAAGCGGCAGCGACCCGGAGACCATGAACAGGGCATTCGAGACCAGCAGCGCCCAGCCCGCCATGAACCCGAGCGACGGGTTCAGCGCCCGCCCGATCCAGGTGTAGGTCGCCCCGGAGTCCGAGCGCCAGCGGTTCAAGTACAAAAACGCGAACGAGATGCCGAACATCGGGATCGCTGCAAACAGCAGCGCCGCCGGCCCGGCCAGCCCGACCGCAGCCACAAGCGTTGCAGTCGTCGCCGTAATCGAGTAGGCAGGAGCGGAGCCGGCGACGGCCATTGTGACCGCATCCACCAGCCCAAGTGCGCCCGCCCGCAGGGAGCGGGGCGCGGATGCGCCGGAAGACGCGGAAGAAACGGCAGTTGCCATAGTGCGAAAAGGGTCCTTCTATTCAGTGAAAAGAGCGGCCCCTTTCGACGCGGCATCAGCCGCAGCCGCAGGAGCCGCCCTTCGGCGGGCCGAAGCCATTCAGATCGCCGGTCAGAGTACCATCGGCTTCCAGCCGCTGCGAGTGCTTGGGCTGGTCCGGCGGCAGAGTGATACTCGGGTTCCGGTCAAAGAACCCGACGGGCTTGAGCATAAAGCCAATGTAGGCGGCCGGCATGACCGGCCAGTCTTCCGGGCGGACAACATGGTGTGCACCGAACGTGTACCACACGACGACATCGGCGTTGACCGTCGGCGCGTCGTCAGAAACATATTCCGGCAGGCCCGCGCCGCCGGGGTGCTGGTTTGGGTACGGCCCCGATGCGTACAGCTCTTTCGGGTCGTACTGTGTTACCCACAGGTTATTATAGCAGAAACCGGCCCGCTTCCCGACACTTGACTCGGGGTCGGGCATGAAATCCACGTTTTCACCCGGCATCAGCTTGTAGCCGGTCGGCTTGCCAAGGGCGTTTTTCTTGTCGGCGCTCGTGATCTTCCAGTACCGGGCATGGCCGGGGTCCACCATGCCGAGTTCCAGAGACTTCTTCTCGGTCGTAATCGGCGCGGCGTGGGTGCGGAAGGCATTCTTGAACGGGTTGTTCGGCCCGGCAGGCTCACGCTCGGTATGGACTTCCGTGACCGTGTTGTTTGTGCCATCCACGCTCATATCGAGTCGAACGTTGAAGAAGTGCTGATGGATCGGGCCGTACAGCCCCGGCGCGACAATCTCGCCGAAGGGGTCTTCCTCGCCCACCGGCTTCGCGCCGGTGTTGATGATGCCGGTCAGCTTGATCTCAAATTCAATGTTGCCGTCGGTGTAGAAGTACCAAAAGAAGCCGTACTCGTAGTTCGCCACGGTGCACCAGAACGACACCACCAGCCGGCGCGAACGGCGGGTCTCCGCCTGCCCATTGCGCCAGTCAGTGTGCTTCCACAAAACTCCGAAATCTTCCTCATGCATGCAGATCGCATTCGGCATCTTGACCACGTCGCCATGCGCGTTGACCAGGTGTGCGTCGAAGTAGCGAATCAGCCCGAGGCAGTCGCAGCCAAGCTCCAGCGCATTTGCCAGTGTGCCCAGCCCATATTCACCGACATCAAACGCATTCTTGTGGGCATGGAACAGGCTCGGGTCGCCGTAGGGCACCACCATATCGCACATCGAGGCCCGGTACATCACTGGCCGCTCCGACCCGTTCTCGGTGTAGGAAACGTCGCGCAGAATCAGCCCTTCCCGCGCCCAGAAATCGAGGCGCAGCTTCCAGTTGTGCCAGCGCACTTCATGGCCGCTGACGGTGAACGACGCACCTTCGGGCTGCACGGCCTCGAACGGCTTCAGCGGCGTTTGGAGCGTCCCCTCGCGCCCATCAAAGTATTCGCGGCCCCAGTTGCCCGGCTCCGGCGGCAGCGGCACGACCCCGTAATCCACCACTTTGATCACCGAGTTGGTGCCCATGTCCACATAGGTTGCCACGCCTTCGAGCGGGCGGGCGTAGCCGTTGTCGCTGACGCCGCCCTTGACCCAGGCCATCGCCCGGAGCAGACGGGCGTGCTCGGGCAGCCCTTCGGCCTCCGGGTCGTTGTCATACGCACCGACCGACCACGGATCAACAATGACCAAGCTCATATCGGAAACGCCCCGCGCCGCGCAGGCGGCTTGGAAGCGCGGGTCGGCCTTGACAATCTCCTCGCACTCGAAGAACTCATCGAGCAGGATACCCGGCTGTGCGCCCGGAATATGAGTCCAGGAAGTCAACGCGCTTTGAGAGAGCGAGACGACCGCTTCGTAGGTCTGCCCGCCGCCCATCAGAATAGCGAAGGCTTCCCGGTTCCAGTCCTGGCCCATCTGAAAACCTCGCGCCATTTCTTTGTCCGGCTCATGGAGCTGCACACACGCGAAGCGCAGATTCGGCGTAAAGTCTGCTGACCCGCGGATGAGCGACACGGCCCGCTCAATTTCGGCGGCGGACAGCGGCTCCAGGGGATGGGGCGGCGCGGCGGTTTTGCCGACCGGCGTAATTGTGCCGGTTTCGGGTGCAAGGCCAGTGTTGATCTTGGCCGGGGCGGAAGCGGTGATGGACATTGAAACGATTCCTCTCGGTTTATTGAGCAGAGCATTTTTCTTGCGTCACTATATCACACCAATTACCGGGAAGTCAAGTCTTTTCGCAGCCTTAGAGTGAGAATTGTTTAACGCGTTGACGAAAAATCTACCGTTTGCTGAACATTTCGTAAATCAAGCAGGAAACGCGGCGGGCGCTGCCGAACAAGACAAATATGACACTCACCGAGCCGATGATGGAGACGGCGGGCCTTGATGCCGTGGACCGGGCGCTGCTGCTGGCCCTAAGCGAAAACGGGCGCGTGTCGGTCTCGGACCTCGCCGCCGAAGTCGGACTGACCCGGCAGTCCGTGACCGAGCGGATCGCCCGTCTGCGGGCGGCGGGAGTCATCCGGCGCTTTACGCTGGAAGTCGCGCCGGAAAAAATCGGGCTGGGCGTCCGCGCCTCCGTCGCCATCACAATGATGCCGACCTGCACCGAAGCGCAGGAGCGCGAGGTCGTGGCCCTGCTCGAACGGAACCCTTACGTCCAGGAGTGCTACCGCGTGACGGGGGACGACTACTTCCATACCCGCGTCGTCGCCCCGACCATTGACGATATCAAAGACTTGGTGCTGGCCCTGCGGGCGACCCAGGTGGTTCAGAACACGCGCACCCTGCTGGCGCTCGAAGTGTGCTTTGAGAAAAGTGCCCTGCGCCTGCCCCCTGCCGAATGACCGCGAACTGCCCCTAAGACTGCGAAACGCAAACAAAAATCTGCGGTTTCCTGCATATTGCCTTGACAATCATGCTGCCGATGTGATACAGTAGGCGCAGTCCCGACTTACCGGCCAATGACGGTCCTTCCCCTCCGAAATCCTGCTTGAAAGGCAACGGCGTCTTTTCTGGCTCACTGCACGCGGCCTCGCGCCGCCCGGAAAGGACCGTCATCATGGCTACCACGGAAGCCCCGACCGCCGCGCACCTCGACCTCGGGGAGCACAACCACCACGCCGTCGGCCTGCGCCGCGACGCGCTCTCTCCCACCGAAACTTTGGCACAGTCCATCGCCAATATCGCGCCGACCCTGACCCCCGCCGTCAACTTGCAGCTTGTCTTCGGCTCGTCGGGGAACGGCACCTGGTTCACTTATCTTTTGGCGACTTTGGGCCTGCTGCTGATCGGCGTCTGCATCAAGCAGTTCGCCCAGAAAACGTCCACGCCCGGAGCGCTGTACTCTTATGTCTCGATGAGCCTCGGACCAACCGCCGGGTTTATCACAGGCTGGGCGCTGATTTTGGCTTACTTGGCTACAGGAATTGCCGTCGCATCGTACACCGTGCCCTACGCCCAAACGCTGTTCAAGAGCATTCATATCGCGCTGCCGGCGCTGCTGATGTTTATCGCCGTGGTCGGCCTGGTCTGGTTTGTCGCGTACCGGGACGTTCGCCTGTCCGCCAAGATGATGCTTGCTTTGGAAGGCATCTCAATCACGCTGATTTTAATACTCGGCTTCGTGATGATTTCCCGCACCGGCCTGCACCTCGGCAACCAATTTTCGCTGAAAGGCATGAGCCTGAACGGCCTGCAAGGCGGCATGGTGCTGGGCGTCTTCTCGTTTGTCGGCTTTGAGAGCGCGACCGCGCTGGGGGCCGAAGCGAAGGACGCCAAGCGCAGCATTCCCCGCGCCGTCTTTATGAGCACCGCGATTGCCGGGTCGTTCTTCATTTTGATGTCGTTTCTCATGGTGTCGGCGTTCTCAACCTACAAGATGCCGCTGAATGACCCGAACCTTGTTGCCCTGCCCGCGATGGCCGAGATGGCCCATGCGCCGCTGCTCGGCGTTTTGGTCTCGTTCGGCGCGATTATCAGCCTCTTCGCCTGCTCACTGGCCTGCGTCACCGCGACCTCGCGCATCCTGCTCTCGATGTCCCGCGACGGCCTGATCCACGCGCACCTGGGCCGCGCCCACGCCGCCAATGCCACCCCGCACATCGCCGCGACCGCCTGCGCGGCCTTGATGCTGGCGGTGCTGGTCGGGCTGAACTGGAAGGGCTTTGCGATCCTCGACATTTACAACATGAACGGCACCATCGCCACGTATGGCTTTCTGCTGGCGTATGTGCTGATCGCGGTCGGCGCGGTCGTTTCAGCGGCCCGCGATAAGTCTCTCTCACCGTGGCTGATCGGCTCCGCCGTTATCGGGACACTCTTCATGGGCCTAGCGATCAAGGGCAGTGTCTCGCCCTGGCCCGCCGCCCCGGACAACTACCTGCCGTATATCTTCGCCGTCTACATGGCGCTCGGCATTGGCTGGATGCTGCTGGACCGCCGCCGCCCGCGTGTCCGGTTTGCGGCAGGGGACGCTTCGTGATCCTGGCCCGCGGCAGCGACAAAACACTTATGACTACGCACCAATTTATCCCCGGCCACTATTTCAGTACACTCGGCACCCACCCGCCGGCGCTGTCCGTCGCCGATGGCGACACGATTGAAACTACGACGCTCGACGCCGGCGGCTTCGACCAGAAACGGGTCAAGCAGCACATCGGCGTCAACCCCATGACCGGGCCATTCTTTGTCGAGGGCGCGGAGCCGGGAGACACACTCGCCGTGCGCTTGGATCGCCTGCACCCCTCCCGGCGCTTCGGCTGGAGCGGCATTCAGCTTGCCCCGAATGTCGTGGACCCCGCCGATGCGACCCTGCTTCCCCCACCCCCGCCATTTGCCGAAGGCAGCGGCGAGTGGGAGGTAGACGCCGAGGCCGGCACGGCGACGCTGACCGCGCCCGAAACCAAGCTGGGTCGGCTCGTCATCCCGACGCGCCCGATGCTCGGCTGCTTTGGGGTCGCGCCGCCCGGCGGCGAGGCGATCTCGACCGCCACATCGTCCACGCACGGCGGCAACATGGACTATAAAGGGTTTGTGGAAGGCGTCACGGTCTTTTTCCCCGTCGCCGTGCCCGGAGCGCTGTTCTTCCTCGGAGACGGTCACGCGGCGCAGGGCTGCGGCGAAATCTGCGGCACCGGCATCGAAATCTCGTTCGATGTTACAGTCACGCTGTCGGTCATCAAGCACGGTCCAATACGCTGGCCCCGCGCTGAGACCGACACGCATATTCTGACCATTGGCAATACCCGCCCACTCGATCAAGCGCTGCAGCATGCCACGAGCGAGATGTCCCGCTGGCTGCAAGCCGAATACGCTCTGGACCAGACCGGGGCGCATACGCTGATGGGTCAGTGCATCGAATACGAAATCGGCAATGTCTTCGATCCCGCTTATACGGTTGTCTGCAAGCTGGCTAAATCGCTGCTCTCCACGCTGACGCTCTGATACCCGGCTGCTTGCTGCGTTTTGCCGTGGGGATTTTTGGACATAAACAGGACACGCTTCGGCGGTTTTGTTTTTCCAATCCTACACGGCAAACGCGGCGAAAGGCTGCGGATGCCGTATTCAAGAGCGTCTCCATGCACAGCCTACTTTCAGCAGCAGCAATGACGGCCCCGGCGGAACTTGCATCTCTGACAGTTTCGTTTCCGCCCCCACAGCCCGGCCTGCGGCTGTCGGTCGTCGTACCCGTCCGCAACGAGGCCGCCGGCATCACGCAGACTCTGGCGGCGCTGGCGGCGCAGACCGACGGCGCCGGGACTTCTCTGCCCCTCGGCAACTACGAAGTGCTCCTTCTCGCGAACAACTGCACCGATGACACAGCAGACGTCGCCCGCGCGTTTGCCCGGCACTCGCCCAAGTTCGCGCTCCATGTCGCCGAAATTGCGCTGCCCCCGGCGCTGGCCCATGTCGGCGCGGCCCGGCGGCTGCTGATGGACGCCGCCTGCCGCCGCCTGCTTTCGGCCTGCGGGCCGTGCGGGGTCATCGCCACCACGGACGGCGATACGACCGTCGCCCCGGACTGGGTATTCCAGACTTTGCACGAAGTCGAGCGCGGCGCAGACGCTGTCGGCGGGCGCATCCGCGTTGCCGCCTGCCGCCCGTGTCCAGATCGCCATGCCCGGCTGTACCACCTGCGTGACCATGCGTATCAGCGCGGGCTGTCCCAGCTCGAAAGCTATCTGGACCCGGACCCTGCCGACCCGTGGCCGCGTCATCATCAGTTTTTTGGGGGAAGTCTTGCCGTCACGGCGGCGGCCTACCGCCGCGCCGGCGGCCTGCCGGTGCAGTCCTGCCTGGAGGATGTCGCATTTGGGGAGGCACTGCGGCGCACTGACGCCCGTATTCGGCATTGCCTCGATGTGCGCGTTTCGACCTCGGCGCGTCAGGACGGGCGAACACCGCTTGGGCTGTCGTCGCAGCTTCGGGAATGGGGAGAGATGGGCCGGGGCGGACACGCGCACTGGGTTCAGCAGCCCGCTGCCGTGGAAGAGCGCCTCCGGGCGCGGCGCACACTGCGCCGGGTCCGAAACGATGACGACCACTGCCTGAGCGCCCTGGCGGCGCGGCTGCTCGTGCCATACTCAGTGCTACGCGGCGGTCTGGACCTGCCGTTCGGAGCGCACTGGGCGGCAGTCATGGAACACCATATGCAGCCGGACGGACCCTGGGCGCGGCGCTGGCCGCTGGTGGAGATCACCGACGCCCTGCCGGACCTGCGCCATCGCCTTGCCGCTTATCGCTAAACACGCTCCAGGATGTCTAGGCGATACGTTTCTTCCCGGTGCCCATGCAAACGCCGCAGACCATCCAAAGCCAGAAACGCTTCGTGGACTTCATCCCCTGTCAGCGGGTAATCATGCACCGGCGGCGTCCAATGAACCAGCGCCAAATGTCCGCCTGGCGCAAGATGCGCCAAAATCTTTCCCTGCATCACCGCGAACTCATGGGGGGCCAAGTAATATCCGACTTCTGAAACCAGAATCAGATCGAACGTATCGTCCGGGAAGCCATCCGGCACCTGCATCTGCGCGATCCGCACCTGCGGCAAATCCCGGCACAAGTCCCGCGCCCGCGCCAGCGGCTTCTCCGAGCCGTCCACCGCCAGCAGCCTGCCGCAGCGCGGGGCCAGATGGGACGTCAAAACCCCAAGCGAGCAGCCGATCTCAAAAGCGTTTTCGTAAAAGGGGCGCGGCAGGGAGCGGAGCGTGTCGGCGTACTTTGCCTGCTCGTAAGGACTGCTCTCGAATCCCCACGGGTCGGCGTTGGCCGCGTAGACCTCATCGAAGTATTTCGGTGTCAGCGTGTTCGGCTGTGCGATATTCACCATAATTTACTCACTATAAGATATTCACCAGGCAAGGGTCTCCAAGTACGTTTCCCAGGGCCGCTCGAAGTGGGCCAATACTTCCGGCGACAGCCAGAAGCCGTGCGGGTCATCGTCAATCAAATGCGTCACCTGCGACACATGGGCGGCGACAGCGGCTTGCTTCCGGGCGCGAACGCTTTCAATATCGAGCCGAAACGCCCGCACTTCATGCGGCTGCGGGACATCGCCGGACTCGGCCCGCTCCCAGGCCCAGACCGGGTACTCCAGAACACGCGGATTGCTGCTCAGGCCCCGAAGTGCAGATTGAATTATCTGGCTGGTCGCCCGGTGGTCCGGGTGCGGGTCCCGCCGCCAGGGCAGCAGAACGGTCTGTGGCGCAAGACTTTCGAGACAGTCCAGGCAGAGCGTCGCGGCGTCCTCAAAGCCCGGCGCATCAGCGGTCGGCACGGCCCCGTCGGACAGGCGCAGGAAGGTCAGCTTGGAAGGCGGCACCCCAAGTGCAGCCAGAGCGCTTTGCGCCTCGTTTTCGCGCAGGGCGCGGAGGGCGGGCGGCGGAAACTTGCGGGAGTTCGGGTGCGACCCGGTGCCGTCGCTGATAAAAAGCACGTGGACAGGGATGCCGAAACCGGACAGCAGGGCAATCGCGCCGCCGCAGCCAAGCGATTCGTCGTCGGGGTGCGGCGCGACTACCAGTGTTTTGCCCCAGGTGCGAGCGGTCTCGGCGGGCAGCAGCGGCAGTTCAGCGGGTGCAGCAAGGAAGTCAGCGGGGTTTGTCTCAGCGAGGCCAGAGGGCATGAGAAGGCTCCGTATGTTCTAGGACGTAGCGGCCTGCTTCCACCAGAGCGGCATCGAAGCCGGGCTGGCGGAGGTAAAGGGTCAAATCACGGTGGATGCGCTCAAACGGGTTCGGGCGCAGGAGGCCGCGAGCGCCAACGCATTTCTCGGCGAGCCGCAGGACATCCAGGCAGATTTCTTCAATCGTCGCCCGCGCCATGTGGGCATACTGAACGATGGTGTCGGCGTCGGCGCTTGGGTTGTCCGTCAGCTCCCCCGCCCCGCGCAGCCAGAGGTCGCCGGTTTCGATCAGCGCCGCCATCTTGCCGACTCGCTCGCGCTGGAACGGGTCTCCTGTCCGGTTCTGTTCCCGCAAAAACTGCCGCGTGTGGTCTAAAATCGCCGCCGCCCCGCCCATCTGCACGGCCATGAAGCGGATGCCGCCGCCCCCGAACGCCGGCTGCTTGTAGTAGTCTCCGGGGACACCGAGCAGATCGCCTGCGCCGACTTCCATCCCCGAAAAATCCATGTGCACACTGGCGGTCGCCTTCATTCCCAGCGGGTGCCAGAACGACGGGTCGGAAACGCCGGGCTGAACCCGCTCGGTCGGCACGATCACCATCTGCCAGCCGCCGTCTTCCGTCGCCCCAGTGATAAGAGGTCGGGCGACGTGCTCTGCGCCGGATGCAAATGTCTTCGCGCCGTGCAGCCGGACCCGCCCTTCGGGCAGCGCTTCAAGATGGATACCATCCTGGGCCTGCGTGTTCCAGACGCTGAATTGCTTCCCCGCGTGGACATCCGCCGCCCAGCCATCAAGTTGTTCTGCGGTGCCGAACGTTTGCATCAGCAGCAGGGCATTGACATGACCCTCGTAGAGCCGCCCGACCGCGAGGTTGCCGCGCCCAATCTCGCGCAAAACGCGCAGCAGGTCTGGGGTCGTGCCCAGCAGGCTGCCGAGACCGACGCCGCCCAGCTCAGGCCGCAGTGGGGCCGCCAGCAGACCAGACACATGCAGGCGCTGAAACTCTTCGGCAGGAAACGCGCCATCGCAGTCAATCGCCGCCGCATGGGCGGCGCAGAAGTCGGCGGCGTAGGAAGCCGCCGCAAGTGTCTCGGCGATTGGCGACAAGCCGGGGAGAGAAAAACAGGGTTCGGACATAGTGCTTTATACCGCAGCAATCTTACCCGGTCGGGGGACCGCCCAAACCCGGAAGTGCCGCGTCGTAACCGGGCGCAAAAAAGCCGCCTGTCTTCAGAAGAATTCCATAAGACAGGCGGCTTTCAACTGCCGTCTTAGTGGGCGGTGTGAGCCTTGATCTCGTGGCGGGTGAATGCACCGGCCCCGAGGCCGGACAGGGTTGGGTGCCGCTGGGCGAAGTTCAGCTTCTGCCCATGCGCTTTGGCGTTGCGGGCAGAGACTTTCAGCGCGTGATGGGTCGCGACACCGGCGGCGACGCCGGTGGCGGTCGGGTGACGCTGGATCACGTTCGGGCCGTGCGCCATCTGCGCGGACGCCGCCGGGGCAAGGGCCAGCGCGGCGGGAATAAGAGCCAGAGCGGCTTTGATGGTTCGGTTTGTCATGGGTTGTGTTCCTCTACTTCTGGAAGCGTATTTCAGGCCGCAACAGTTCCGCAAAGCTTCCCCCTGAACGCTGTTTTTGCGGCGGCAGTCACAGGCGTTTACAGGGCGGCCTCGCATCCGTTCCGAAGCACCGCCACTGCGCTTTTCGCATCAGGAGCGACCATCGCCGTTACTCGAAAATGCGCTTCTAAACGGGTGTCGGCGGTGGGTATCCATTCCCGGCTTCCATCCCGGCAGCTCACGAGAATGCAGCCGGGGGGCAGCCCCATTTCACGCACTTCGCAGCCTTCAAACGGGCTGCCCAGTTCAATTTCGAGTTCCAGAATCAGCGGCCCTCCAGGGTCGGAGTGCCCTCCATCACGCAGCAAGTCCCTTTCCAAAAGGTGTTCATAAATAGGAAGCTCGCCCAGGGCTTCGGCTACCAGGTAAGCACAAAAGCAGGCCACGAGCAGCGGAAGCATCTGCGCGTAGTTGCCGGTCATTTCAATAATCAGCACGACCCCGGTAAGCGGCGCACGGACAATGGCCGTAAAGTAGGCCGCCATACCAACAACCGCAAAGATCGCTGGAATGGGAACGAGATGCGGGAAGAGAAGGTGTGTCACCTCGCCGACCCCGAGGCCGAGCAGTGCGCCAAGCACCAGCAGCGGCGCGAAGATGCCCCCCGGTGCGCCGGTTCCATAGCTCGCCATTGACAGCACAAAACGGACCAGAAACCAGAGGGGAATAGTCGCCAGCGCCGCCCGGCCGTCCAAAAACGTTTCGGCCAGGGGATGACCGCCGCCGACTGCCGCCGGAGAGACCCAGGCGACGAGGCCCACGACCCCGCCCACCAGCGCCGTCGCCGGCAGGAAGAGCTTTGGGGGCACCTTCGCGAAGAGATTGAGCGTGCCAATGAGGCTGCGGTTGTAAGCGACCCCCAGCAAGCCTGCCGCCAGGCCAAGAATCGCGAAGGCCGGAAGCGCTGCCAGGTCAGGCACCGGATAGCTTGGGACACGGAAATCCGGAAGCTGCCCGGAAGCGAAGCGGGTGACAATGGCAGCCACCGCCGCCGCAATAAACGCCGAGCCGAAGACTGCCTGCCGAAAATCCTTCTGGACCTCTTCCAGGACAAAGATCACTCCGGCGAGCGGCGCATCGAAAGCCGCGGCCAGTCCCGCCCCGGCGCCGGCGGCGATAAGGGTCAGCCGCTCGCGCGTGTCCGCCTTGAGCCAGCCGGAAACGGCAGCGCCGACCGTGCCGCCCATCTGCACCGTGGGACCTTCACGCCCCAGCGCCAGCCCCGCGCCAATCGCCAGCGCCCCACCAAAAAATTTCACGAGCAGCAGGCGCTTCCGGTGGGTTTCCCGGTATCGGTGCAGGACCGCCTCCAGATGCGGAATGCCGCTTCCCGACGCTTCGGGGGCGAAACGTCTCACCAGGAACACCGCAAGGGACGCTCCAGCCGCACTGAAGCAGACTGGGAACAGCCAGCCGAAGAGAGGAAAATGATGCGCCCAGGCAATCAGCGCATTACGAAGGCTGTCCGCAGCAGCAAGCACCACACGAAAAGCAACAGCGACCAGCCCTGCAAGCAGTCCCACCAGTGCCGCGCGGGGAAAAAGCCGGCGGCGCTGCTGGTTGACATAGAGATATTCCTGGATTTCGGATCGAACTTGTGCCTGCCGAACCTCGGACGCTTGATCCGGCGGCATTTACTTGACCCCGACCAGCTCGACATCAAAAACCAGCGTCGCATTCGGCGGGATGGCCGGGGTCGGCGGGTTTGCGCCGTAGGCCAGTGTGCTGGGGATAACCAGGCGGCGCTTGCCGCCGACTTTCATGGTGGCGACCCCTTCATCCCAGCCGGCAATGACCCGGCCCTGTCCCAGTGGAAAGTCGAACGGGGCCTGGCCCCGGTCATACGACGAGTCGAACTTGGTGCCGTCGAGCAGGGTGCCGGTGTAGCGCATCGAGGCCGTCTGCCCGACTTTCGGGGTCGCCCCGGTGCCGACGATCATGTCGTAGTATTTAAGGCCGTTCGGCATGAACTTCAGCGGGACGCTTTTACCATCAATCGTTGTGGTCATTGGCACGGCGGAAACGTCCCCTCCCCCACTGGGCGCAGAGGAAGCCGGGGGCGTGGACGCCGGCGCGTCGGTCGGCGCGGCTTTCGGGGTGCAGCCGGTCAGCGCCAGCAGCGGCAGGAAGGCAAGTGTCAGAGGGAGGCAGGCGTTGGTATTCTTCATGCGGCTTAGTTCGGGGGAGGCACGGCGATTTCCTGCTTGAGCGAGCCGCAAAAACGCCCCGGCTTCACTGCTTGAAGCCGGGGCGTTTCTCTGTCAAGCGGCGAACGCTGCTCGCTGCCGCTGCCTTTCAGGCGGGACACTAGTCGTCATTGTCTTTGCGGGCGGACTTAGCTGCGGACTTCGCGGCTTTGCCGATTTGGACACTGTGGCGAATGGCGGGCATCTTCGAGTTCATGCCCTTGACGCTCTTCCAGATAACTTCGTTCAGCACGGCAGCCGGGGCGCTGTCTGGGTGGACAAAGTCCATTTTGGCAGTCAAATTCATCAGCGGAAGCAGCGAGCCGGCAGCGGTGGCCGGAGGAGCAACACCGCTCAGGATAGCGGCGTCCGGCAGGATCGCCGCATAGGCGCCGGTGTTGTTCGGCGCGGTGTCGAAGGCGATGGGGCTGGCGACCGCGTCGTACTGGCTCATCGGCGGGATATTCAGCAGCAGCTCCATGGTTTTGAGTACGCTGTCGGTGTTGTAGAACGTGCTGTCCACCGTGCTCCTCTTGATGAATGGGCTGATGACGTAGCATGTCGAGCGGTGAGCGTCCACATGGTCCGGGCCGTCTTGGGCATCGTCCTCAATCACGAAGATCGCTGACGAGTTCCAGATGCTGCTTTTGCTGACGGCTTCGACAAACTGGCCGATGCTGTAATCGTTGTCGGCGACCTCCGCCGCCGGCAGGTGGACGCCCGCGCCGACGCCCTGGGTGTGGTCGTGCATGAAGCGCACGGTCTCAAACGCCGGGACGGCGTTGCCGGTCGGGTCGGCTTTGAGCATCTCGGTGAACTCGCGGTTCCACTCGGTGAAGCGGCTCGGGGAATTGTAGTGCCCGAAGGTCGCGCGGGGATATAGGCTGCCGACTGCCGCCGGTCCTTCGCTGTCGGCGTAGCGCCCATCATACTCGCGGAAGTCAATGTCGGTGACGCCCGCTTTGCTGAGGTCCGCCGCCGCGGTCGCCCCCGAAGTCGGGATATAACCGGCAGGCCGCAGGCCGAGGTCGGCGGGGTAGTTATCCGGCGTGTTGACATTGTCGCCGAACAGCGCGAAGAAGCCGTAGTTGCGGTACTTGGTGGTCAGGCCCGTGCCCGAAAGATTGATATTCTTCTGCGCGTTGTCCCAGATGTGCCCGCCGGGCGCTTGCGAGACATCGGTGATCGCCGGGGCGATGCCGGTGGTCTTGTCCTTGAAGGGTGAGTTCGGCACGAGCGGGACGCCGTAAGGGTCATTCACGGGGAAGCCACCAACGGGATAATTGTTGTTCGCACCCTCGAAGTCATAGTTGCGGCCCCGGCCGCTGTAGTTGTAGGGCAGGTTCTTAATGACCGACTCGTTGGCGTGGCCCTGCGTGGACCAGGGCCAGCCGTCGCCGGACGCTTCTCCGCAGTCGTAGAAGTTGTCGAGCAGCACGAAGCGCGACGCCAGCGCATGCAGGTTCGGGGTCACGCTTTTGCCGAACAGGACCAGCGATGGGTCGCCGTTGCCCTGCGGCAGGTCGCCGAGCACCTGATCGTAGGTCCGGTTCTCCTTCACAATGTAGAAGACGTGCTTGATCTTGCCGCTGCTCAGGCCAATGCTCGCCAGCGGGTTCGGCGCGGGGTTTGCGATGGCCCCGACCTTATTGTTCGCCAGGGTCATCTGCGTGTAGGACGCAAGCTGGGACGAGCCGGGAACGCGGACCGTCTCGACATTGCCTTCGATCAAATTGAGATCATACGGCCCGGCAAAGCTGTACTGCGTGTAGGCTGGGTTCGGGTAGCGGGTCTGTGTCCCTTTGGCGTTGGCGACCAAAATCACCGGCTTGACCGGCGACGCGACGACGGCGGTGGGGTACCAGCCGACGGGGATGTAGCCGACCACGGTATTCGAGGCCGTGTCCACCACGCCGACGGCATTGATGTCGCCGAGCGAGACATACAGGCGGCTCTCGTCCTGGGTCAGCCCGAGGCCGGTGGGGGTGACGCCCGCCAGGCCGCGCGTGCCGGTCGGCTGCATCAAAATCGTGCTGCTGACACTGTTGGTGGCCGTGCTCACGACCGAGACGGTCTCGCTGTGGGCATTGGCGACATACAGCTTGGTCTGGGCCTTGTTCAAGAGCAGCGAGATCGGGTGCTGCCCGGTGGTCAGCGTTGCGGACGCTTTCGGGCTGGCCGGGTCGGCGCAGTTGATCGCATACACCGCGCCGTCACGCTGGGAGCTGACATACACCTTCGAGCCGTCGTTCAGCGCCGCGACCGACAGCGGGAAGTTGGTCGGTGAGAACGGGATCGTCGCGCCGGGGATATTCAGGGTGCTGACCGGCTCGACAAACGAGTAGCGCCCGACTTCATTGCCAGTGCTCGTGTCAATAATCGCGAGTGCGCCCGGCGTGGTAATGTTGGCGACTCCGCCCGCTCCGTAGTTTTCGTTGATGGCAACGTACAGGTAGCCCCGGCTGTCGAGCGATACGCCTGCCGGGAAGTCACCGACTTTGAGCGCGATCTTCTTGACCAGCGACAGCGCCCCGGAAGGACCGACGTTCACAACGGCAATAGAGGCGGTGTTCGGCGGGGTCGGCTTCGCGGTGGACGTAGAATACTGGGTGCCTTCGGAAGCATACACGGTTGAGGTGCCGTCCGGGTTGGATTTTGCGGCGAGGCCGTAGTACAGGCCGTCGGGACCGAACGAGCCGTCGCCGGCTTTGTCCGGGCCGAACTCAAGGCTGCCGGCGTCCTTGCCGGTCGTGGTGCTGAGGGCATGGAGCGACTGCCGAAAGCCCATGTCGGTCGAGATGGCCCATTTGCCGTCGGGGGTCAGGATCATGTTCATCGGCAGGCTGCCGACATTTGCGACTGTGCCGACCGGCGGCAGGGTGATGTTTTTGCCGGTCACGAGTGTGGGCGTACTGGCAGGCGCGGACACGATATTTTGGGCGTGCGAGGTCGCCGCCGTGCCAAAGAGCGCGAGGGCGGCCGTGGCGCAGAAAAGGGCATGATGCCGAAGTGCGTTCAGTGTGGTCATTATGATCTCCTATGAGCGGCCCCGGCACACGATATGCCGGGGTCATTGGCGAGAATTAGTCGTCCGAGTCGCGCTTGGCGCTGGTTTGTGCTGCGGCGGGCTTTGTCAGGTGCAGCTTGGCTTCAATCGCGGCGCTGTGGCGCGGCACGGGCATTTTGGAATGGACGCCCTTGACGCTCTTCCAGATGATTTGGTTGAGCAGCCCCGCCGGAGCGCTGTCCGGGTGCTTGAAATCCATTTTGTTGGACAGCGCAGCGAGGTGGTACTCTGGTGTGCCGGGCTTCAGCTTTGCGGTCGGCGTGTTCAGCTCCTTGATGATGGCCGGGTCCGGCAGGATCGCCGCGTAGACGCCGCCGTTGCTCGGGGCCGTATCGAAGTCCAGGATCGGGTTTGCGGTCGCGTCGTACTGGCTCATCGGCGGAATGTTCAGCAGCAGCTCCATGGTTTTGAGGACGCTGTCCGTGTTGTAGAACGTGTGGTCCACCGAGTTCTTCTTGATATACGGGCTGACAACGAAGCATACCGAGCGATGGCTGTCAATATGGTCCGGGCCGTCCTGCGCGTCGTCCTCAATGATGAAGACCGCCGTGTCGTTCCAGATCGGGCTGTGGCTGAGGAGGTCCACCGTTTGCCCGACCGCGTAGTCGTTGTCGGCGTTGCCGGAGCGCGGCGAGTGGATCTTACCGTTGCTGCGGAAACCCTGCGTGTGGTCGTTACTGTACTTGAGCAGCAGCATATTCGGCACCGTGCCGCCGGTCGGGTCGGCTTTCAGCATCTCGGCAAACTCACGCTTGAACTCGGAGACCCGGCTTGGCGAGTTGTAGTGCCCGAAGGTCGGGATGCTGTAAAGTGCGGGCGAGGACTGGTCGCTCTGGGTCGGGTATGCCGTTTGGGTGCCGGTGATGGCCGGGAACGCCCCGTAGGCATAGTAGTAGCTGGCTTCGCTGTCGGCGAAGTTCTGGTCGTAGCCGCGCATATCGAAGTCACTCACCCCAGCTTTGCTGAGGTCTGCTGCCGCGCCGCTCACGGTTGTCGGGATAATACCGGCGGGCTGGAGGCCGGCGCTGCCGGGCAGGTTCGACGGCAGCTGCAAGTTCGCCGCCGGGCCGACCCCGAACGATGTAAAGTAGCCGTAGTTGCGGTACGTCAAGCCGGCGTTCTTGGCGGCGTCCCAAATGTGTCCGCCGGGCGCTTCGGAAACGTCGGCGATGGCCGGGGCCGCTTTGCCGTAGAACGGCGACGCCGGGCCGACCAGGGGTGCGCCGTAGGGGTCGCTTGCCGGGAAACCGCCCGTCGGGTAGTTGTTGTTGCTGCCCTCATAGTCGTAGTTCCGGCCCCGGCCGCTGTAGTTGTAGGGCAGGTCTTTAATGATCGCCTCGTTGGCGTGGCCCTGCGTGGACCAGGGCCAGCCGTCGCCGGACGCTTCTCCGCAGTCGTAGAAGTTGTCGAGCAGCACGAAGCGGGACGCCAGCGCGTGCTGGTTCGGGGTGATATTCTTGCCGAAGATGGTCAGCGACGGGTCGCCGTTGCCCTCGGCGACATCGCCGAGCACCTGGTCATAAGTCCGGTTCTCTTTAATGATATAGACGACGTGCTTGATCTTGCCGGCGCTGCGGCTGATGCTTTCAAACGGGTTCGGCGGCGTTGCTGTCGTGGCCGTGATCCGGTTGTTGGCAAGTGTCTGCTGGGTGAACGACGCAAGCTGGGCCGAGCCGGGAACACGGATGGTCTCGACATTGCCGATCTCAAGGTACAAGCCATAGGCCGGGTTGCTGTTGCCCTGCGTCGGGATAAAGCTAGGATTTGGGTGGCGAGTGCCGCTGCCTTTGGCATTGGCAACGAGAATGACCGGCTTGACCGGGGACGCGATCACCGCGCTCGGGTACCAGCCCGCCGGGATGTAGCCGAGCAGAGCGCTGGTAGCCATGTCCACTACCCCGACGGCGTTCATATCGCCGAGCGAGACGTACATCCGGCTCTCGTCCTGGGTGAGGCTCAAGCCGGTCGGGGTGACGCCCGGCAGGGTCGCCGCGCCTTTCGGGCGCAGGGACAGGGTGCCGGTGATCGTGTCGCTTCCGGTATCTACAGTCGCGACACTGTCGCCGTGGGCGTAGGCCACGTACAGCTTGGTCTGCGCTTTGTTCAGCAGCAGAAAGACCGGATGCGCCTGGGTCGCCGACGCCGCGCCGCTGGTGATGGTCTTGACCAAAGCTGGAGCGGCGGGGTTAGACGTATTCAGGACAAAGACCGCGTCGTCGCGCTGGCTGGAGACGTACACTTTGCTGCCGCCGGCAAGCGCCGTGACTGCATAGGGGTAGTTCGTGGTCGCGCCGGCGGGGTTCGCCGCGCTGGGCGAGGCGCCGAACGTATACCGGGCGGTCTCGGCAGAAGCAGCAGTCGGCGCGGTGTACTTGGCGGTCGGCAGGGTCGCCGTGACCACGCCGGGGGCGTTGGTATTGTAGATGACCAGGCTGCCGGGCGTGATCGCATCGGCGATGCCGCCGGTGTAGGCTTGGTTCACGGCGACGTAGAGGTAGCCCCGGCTGTCAAGCGCGATGCCCGCCGGGAAGTCGCTGGATGCCATCGGGATCGTGCCGGTTGGCGCAAGCTGCCCCGAAGCGCTGATGCTTAAAACGCCAATCGTATGGTTATTGCCCTGGGAGGCGTAGAGCGTGTAGGAGCCGTCGGTGTTCGCTTTCGCGGCCAGGCCAAAGTACAAGCCGGGCTGGACGCGGGCGGACGGGCTGCCGAATTCAAGGGACGAGACGACTTTGCCGGTGCTGGTGTCGAGCACGGACAGCAACTGATGAAAGCCCATGTCGCTGGAAACGGCGTACTTGCCGCCGGGCGTCAGGATCATGTTCATCGGCAGGCTGCCGACATCGGCGGTTGGGCCGACCGGCGGCAGGGTGATGCTTTTGCCGGTGACCAGCGGGTTTTGGGCCAGCGCCGGTGCGGCGGCCAGCGCGAGGACTGCGGCAGCGCAGAAAAGTGTACGGGTGACCATCGTTGTCTCCTAAATATGAGCAAGAAGATACAAAAAGCAGGGGTGCGGGCGGCTGACAGCAGCCGCCCGCGGGGGCGCCCTCGCCTATTTACTGGCGCTGGGGGCAGCGACGCGCTTGCGGCGGGCGACGGCAACGCCGCCGAGGCCGAGCGCCAGCAGCAGGCCCATCGAGACGGTCGTGGACGCTTCCGGCACCGGCGCGGCGGCGGGCGACAGAATGATATTGACGCTCTTGACGGAAGTGCCGGCAAGGTCGCGCAGGCTGAATGTCCCCGCGGCGATGCCGGTGGGGTTCGAGCCGAGCAGGCTGGCCGTGAACGGCGTGAACACGGACTGACTGGTGACCGTGCCGTTCGGGTCGGTCAGGATTTGCAGGTCCAGCTTGCCGGAGCCGTCGGGCGCAATGCCGGGGAATGCCAGTGTGCCGGAAAGCACCGCCGAGGTCAGCAGGCCATGGATCGGGTCGGAGTAGCTGCCGTTTGAAGCGGTGAACAACTGGGCGCTGCTGGTTTGCGCGTCCTGGGTCTCGACATTCGGCAGGCCGATGGACTGCATGAAGCCGTCGGCGAACGATTCGTTGACCTGCACAGAGCCGAACGTCAGCGAATCATAGACGGAGTAGACGGGATCGCCGAGCGTCTGGGTCAGGTTTGTCACATTGAACGAATAGTAGGGCAGGGTCTGGGCGGACGCGGCAGGGGCGGAGAGCAGGGCGGCACCGGCGACGGCGAGGCCAAGAATGGCGCGGCTGCTGAGGGCAAGGGTTTTCATTGTAAAAGTGTCTCCTGGGTTTGTGTAAACGGCGCAGTGTATCCCGGTTATTATACGGGGCCAATGTTAAACGAATGTTAAGAGAAGATTAAGTTAAGGTTAAGTAATTTTACGTGTGGGCTGGGACACAAAAAAGCCCGGCGGGTGAGAGCCGGGGCAGAAGAGGACCGGCACTGGAAGTGCCGGTCTACTGTTGAGTGAAAACCGAAGCGGTTAGAGACAAAGAGATGCAAGCGTCTCTTTCTTCACTTCTTATTCCCCAGTGTCGGAGACACTTTCACCCAAAAGTAGACCGGCACTTCCAGTGCCGGTCACGAGAACTGAACTAGTCGTCGTTGTCGGGGCCGACTTTCGGGCCGCTGACCACTTTGATCGCCGCTCCGTAGACACGCGCCTGCGCGGACTTATAGGCCACCGTGTTCAGCGTGTGCTTTTTCGCCGCCGTGCGGTACAGCGTGTCGGCCTGCATCGAAAGCAGCGTGACCAGGCTCAAGCGGTAGCTGTCCTGATCGGGCGTGGACGTATCCAGCTTCCGGGCCAGGGTCCAGACCTTGCGGCCCGGCACTGTCGCGACATAGCCGCTCTTGGTGCGAAGCGTTGCCAGCGCCGCTTGGTTCGGCCCCACCAGGGAGAGGCCGTCGGCTCCGAGGTGGATGCCGTTGTACGTGGACTGGAACATATCGCGCAGGTCGGTCGCCAGCAGGTCGCCGTAGTTGTTCGGCGGCAGGCCCATCAGCAGCTCTTCGGTCTTGACGATCGAGGCCGTCGAGTAGTGCCGGGTCGCCAGGAAGCCGGGCTTGGCATAAGGGCTGATGGCGATCAGCGGGGTCCGGTGCGGGGACAGGTGATCCCGGCCCGACTGGGCATCGTCATACGTGACGAAGATCGCGCTGCCGGTGCCGTCGGCGCTGTTGTAGTACGCCGTGCTCCCCATGATGTGCTTGACCACCATGCCGAGGGCCGTATCGCCATCGGCGATCAGCTCCGCGCCCGACGGGTTTTGGCCGGTGATGGTGATGTTCGGGGTCGCCGCCGGGCCGGTGTGGTCGTTCGGCTGGTAGATGTAGAGGTACGTCGGCAGCGTGTTGTTTTTGACCATCCGGTCGAAATCGGCGTTGAACTCTAACGCGCGGCGCTGGTCGGAGATGCCGAAGTTGTAGCCCGGATAGTTTTTGTCGAGGTGCGGCTCGCCATTGGCGTTGTTCTGGCCGAGGATGGCAAGAATCGGGTTCTTTAGGAAGTAAGATTGCCCGAGGCCCTGCGTCGCCGTCGTGACATCGCTTCCCGCCACTTCCGTCGGCTGGGCCGTCGCGGCAGAAACGCTGTTGGTGTTCTGGCCGTTCAGGACGGGGCTGGACAGGGGGACGGTCGGGACGCCGGCCAGGCCGCTGAGCGGGTCAATTGTCTTGGCCGGGTTGGCGTAGCCGTTGTCGGTTCCCGAAACCCGGATAAGCGCCCCGTAGTCCTTGAACGACACCCCGCTGCGGGCGGCGTTGTTGAAGATATAGCCGCCTTCCGGGTAGTCCTCCGGCTCGAAGTTCTTGTTGGCGAGCAGGCCGCGCCCGGTTTTTGACAGCAGTGTCTTTTCGGTGTAGTCGGTGGAGGTGCCGGACGCCGAGAACTGATGGCCGCCGTCACTCTCTTGGGCGTCTGAGTAGTAGTTGACGCCGGTAGCGAATGTGTCCGCCAGGGCCTGCGTGTTCAGCGCCAGCGGCGTAAATCCGGCGGCGGGAATTGTGCCGGGGTACGCATCGTCGGTGAGCGTAGTGCCGTCCGCTTTGTTGTAATTCAGCGACGCGAACGCGCCGAAGTGGGACTGGTTGCCGAGCATCGAGTCAAACGTCTTGTTCTCGTGCAGAATGAAGATGACGTGCTTGATCTTGGCCGACGCCGCGCCGCCGATTGGAACGATGCTGGTGTCGAGCTTCGAGGCCTCTTGTACGGCGTAGTTGTTGCCGAGCGCCGTTGTGGTATCAAGCGCAAACTTGGTCAAGTCCACTTTCTGCACGGTCCCGAAGATCGAGTTGGAGTTGGAGAATGACTCGACGCCGCTGGCGCTCGGGTTGGTGTTGAAGTTGGTCGCCGGGTTCAGGTCTTCGGAGATGCCTTTGTCATTCACGATGTAAAGCATCTTGCCGTCGGCGCTGACCGAAAGGGCGCTCGGGTACCAGCCGGTCGGAATGCGGCCCAGCAGCTTCGGCGCGGTCGGCGTGGAAACGTCGAGTACCGCGACCGAGTCGAGGCCGGCTTCGGCGACATACAGCCGCGAGTTGTCCGGCGAGACCGCCAGGGCGTTTGGGTACGACCCGTGGACTTGATGGCCGTCGGCAAGGTTCAGATGCAGCGGCGACAGGTCGAAGTCGGCCAGCTTGCGGTTGTTGGCGACCAAGATCAGGCCGAGCGCGTCGGAGTTGGTCTTGGTAACGTACTCCACTTCCAGTGCGCCGCGCCGCACGATGGCGGTGGCCGAAGGATGCGTCTCGCCGACCAGACTGCGGTCGTCAAGGCCGCCCGGCTGGCCTTCATAAACGCTGCCGAGCAGGACCGCTTTGGCTGGGTTTGCGCCCGGCACGCTGACAACCGAAACCGAGGAGGTCTTCGGGTTGCCGCCGGTCGTGCTGGTCATCGGCACATAAAACAGGGAGCTGATCGCCGCCGCCGAAGAAGATGGCGTCACCGCGCCGTTCAGCGCGACGATGTTGCCGCCGGCATCCAGCGTCGGCGGGGCCAGGAAGCTGTACGGCTCGACGCCCCAGTTGGAAACCAGCACTTTGGAGCCGTCCCGGCTGACCGAAACGCCGTAAGGCAGGAAGCCGACGGCAATCTGCTTGATGACCGTGTTGGTCACCGTGGAAATGACCGCCAGGCTGTTGTCGCCGTTGCAGGCCACATACAGAGATTTGCCATCCGGGCTGAGGGCTGAACCGGCGGGGAACACAATTTGGGCCGCGCCGACGCTGCTGCCGCTGCCGCCGCCGTTTTCCGGGAAGTCGCCGCCGTTGAACGCCGCCTTCTGCGCTGGCGTCGTGCCGGCCTGGGTGAAGTTGGTCACGGAACCGTTCGGGGTGATGGGGCTGATTTTGATCGGTGTGCCCGCCGTCAGCGTTCCCGCCGTGCCGCCTGCGGGCGGGGTGAACGTCAGCACTTTCACGTCGTTTGCGGGGCCGCCGGACGCATACACGGTATAGCCGCTGGCGCTCGGCACGACTTGCAGACCGATAAATACAGCGCTGACCGAAGTTTGGGCGGCAACACTCATGTCCGAGGTCCGCAGCACGGTCACGGTGTAGCCGCCGAGGAGGTTGACGGTGCCGCCGGTCGCGGTCGGCGACGGCAGCGTGGACACGCTGCCGCTGATATTGCGCTCGTCGTCGTTGGACACGATCAGGTACTGCCCGTCGGGGGTCAGCGCCGAGCCGAGCGGGTGCATCCCGATTTGCGTGACGACCCCTGCCGGGGCGACGATCTTGCCGTTCGGCAAGACGCCGTTAAAGTAGGAAGGCACGGCCCCTGCCGGCAGCGGCAGCTCTTTGGACTTGTTTGGACCGGCCAGCAGCTCGGCGCTGCTGTACGTCGCGGTCGGGAAACCGTCGGCCCGGTAGCCTTCCGACGTGCCGTAGACGGGGGCGGTGACGGTGCCCCAGTTGGTGCCGTCCACTTGGGCCAGGGCCGCGGAGCCGCCAAGCAGGGTCAGCAGCGCCGCGCCGAGGGCGGCGGCGTTGTTTTTGAATTGAGTTCGCTTCATAGTGTTGTTCCTCATCGTTGACGAATCTAGTTTGCAGACACGGCGCGGCGGCGGGCGACGGAGAGTGCCCCGAGACCGAGGGCCATCAGTAGGCCCATCGAGACGGTCGTGGACGCTTCCGGCACGGCAGCGGGCGCAATGATGTTGACCGTGTTCAGGACAGTGCTGTTGTTCGGGCCGCTGGTGAGGCTGAACGTCCCGAGCGCGGTTCCCGCCGGGGCCGGGCCAAACAGATTGGCGGAGAAATTGGAGGAAACATACGCGGAAGTCGTGTTTCCGCTGAGGTCAGTCGCCAGCGTAACCGTCTGCGCGGGGCCGGGGCCGATGGAGCCGGTCAGGATGGCCGAGGTCAGCGGGCTGCTGGATGCGAACTTATCGCTGAACTCGAAGCCGCCCATCGGGTCAGTGTTTAGAGTGGCGAGGTCATTCAGGAAAAGCGTCTGGCTGAAGCCGTTTGCAAACATTTCGTTGATCTGAAGATTGGTAAAGGTCAAGTCGTCGGTGACGGAGAACGTCGGGTCGCCGCCAGAGTAGGTCGAGTTGACGACCTGGAATGTAACCGGCGTCGGCGCGGTCTGCGCCGTCGCGGCAGAGCCGGTCAGCAGGGCGGCTCCGGCAGCAGCAAGGCCGGCGGCCTGCCGGAAGGACAGCAATTGTGGGACTTTCATGGAATTCAGCTCCTGGTTTTAGCAAGTGACACAGCGCGTGTCAAAAGATGTTCAGGAGCGATTATACTGCCGCAGTGTTAAGAGAGTATTAAGACAAACGGCAAAATCGGTCTCAACCGCGAGGCGGCTTACAAACCGGATAAAAATAGTTCGCAAACTACTTTGTGGAATAAAGCGACAAAGCCGGGTATAATCTCGGCAGGCTCAGGGCGGCGCAGGTATCATGCTCCCCACCCTGCCCAGTGTTACCGAGAAAGAAGCGCCCCGCATGGAGAGCCGAACAGCAGAAAGCCAGATTTTAGACCGTATTGACAGCCCCGCCGATCTTAAAACGCTTTCTCCCGAGCAGATGAAGACGCTGGCCCAGGAAATCCGCGTCTACCTGACCCAAACGGTCGCCAAGACCGGCGGGCACCTGGCCCCGTCGCTGGGTGTGGTCGAGCTGACCCTAGCCCTGCACAAAGTCTACGATATTCCCAAAGACAAGCTGATTTGGGATGTCGGGCATCAGGGCTACGTCCATAAGATACTCACCGGGCGGCGTGAAAAGCTCCCGACCATCCGCCAGCACGAGGGCCTCTCGGGATTTCTGCGGATTGACGAGTCCCCCTACGACCTGTACGGCGCGGGCCATGCGTCTACTTCCATCTCGGCGGCGATGGGCTTTGCCAAAGCGCGGGACTTTCGCGGTGCCAAAAACTCGGTGCTCGCTTTAATCGGCGACGGCGCTTTGACCGGCGGCATGGCGCTGGAAGGCTTAAACAACGCCGCCGACGACGGCACGGACATTACGATTGTTCTCAACGACAACGAGATGTCCATCGCCGAGAATGTCGGCGCTTTGGCGACATATTTGGCAAAGCTTCGCATGGAGCCGCTGTACCAGGCCGGTGAGAACACCGCCAAGCGCATGATCGCCGGCATGCCGGTCGGCAGCAATCTCATCAAAAAAGCCGCCAAAGCCGCCAAGCACACCGCGACTCATTTCGCGACCCCGGCCCACAAAGGCCTGCTGTTCGAGGAGATGGGCTTCACCTATATCGGTCCGATTGACGGGCATAACTTGGAGAACTTGGTAGATGTCTTCCAGCACGTCAAGCGCCTCAAAGGGCCGGTGCTGGTCCATGTGCTGACCGTCAAGGGCAAGGGCATTCCCTATGCTGAGGCGAACTCGCGCACCTATCATGGTCTGGGCAAGTTCAGCCCCGACGACGGCAAGACCGAGGCCAAGCTGGCCGGGGTCAGCTTCACCGATGCTTTTGTCGAGACCCTGAACGACCTCGCCGAGACCGACGACAAAATTGTCGGCATCACCGCCGCGATGCCCGACGGCACCGGGCTGAACAAGTTCGCAAAGCTGCACCCCGAGCGGTTTTTCGATGTCGGCATCGCCGAGCAGCACGCGGTTGTTTTCGCCGCAGGTCTCGCCGCCGAGGGCTTCAAACCTGTTGCCGCAATTTATTCCACGTTTCTCCAGCGGGCCTATGACCCGATTATCCACGATGTTGCCCTCCAAAAGCTGCCCGTGCGCTTCTTTCTCGACCGGGGCGGCCTTGTCGGCGACGACGGCGGCACCCATCATGGCGTCTTCGATCTGGCCTACCTGCGCTGCGTCCCGAACCTCGTGCTGATGGCCCCGAAAGACACCGACGAGATGCGCTTGATGACCCGCTTTGCGCTCAGCTACGACGCCGGCCCGGTTGCGGTCCGTTATCCACGCGGCGGGCAGGATGCGCTTTTGCCCTCCGGCGCGGCTCCGATTGAGCTGGGCCGGGCCGAAGTCCTGCGCCGGGGCGGCGACACAGCCTTGATCGGCATCGGCGCAGGCGTCAAGATTGCTTTGGACGCCGCCGATATTCTCGCCCAGTCGGGCGTCGAAGCCACGGTCATCAACGCCCGCTTCTGCAAGCCTTTGGACGCCGAGACGATTTTGGGTGCCGCCCGCCGCTGCGGCTCGGTCGTGACCGTCGAAGACGGTGTCGCATCGGGCGGCTTTGGCTCGGCAGTCTTGGAGCTTCTCGCCGAAGCGAAGCTGATGGTGCCGGTGTCGGTCATCGGCCTGCCGGACCACTTCATCGAGCACGGTCCCGTCCCGGTCCTGCGCGAATTGGCCGGCCTGACCGCCGAAGAGACCGCCCGCAAAGCGCTCGCTCAGATGCCCGCCCGCCCTGCGCCGTCCAACGGCAGCAAAGCGCCCAGCGCCACCGAGAAAGTCTCCGAAAAAACGCCCGTGGGGGTACGCTGACCATGCCGCGCAAGACCCGCCGGCCCGGACCCCCTACCCCCAATTCTGGGGGAGCAGGAAGCAGCCTATTCAGCTATGTGAGCGTCGGCCTTGTCTGCGCCCTGCTCGGCGCGGGCGGCACCTACGCCGCCCTGCGTCCATCGCTGACGCAAGCGGCAGAAAGCAAGACTGTGGCAGCGCAGGCCAGCCGGGAGCAGGGCAACCAGCAGGAGGACGCGGGCCAGTGGACCTCGGCAATTGCATCCTACCAAAAAGCCATCGCCGGTGGCATTGACAACCCGGATATCCGCACGGATTTAGGCGTCGCCTACTTCAAGTCATCTCAGCCGCAAAAAGCGCTGGAACAATACGTCATCGCCCAGCGGCAGGAGCCGAACCACGAAAACAGCCTCTTCAACGAAGCCAGCGCCTACGCCGTGCTCGGCGACAGCAAGCAGGCCATCTCCATCTGGCAGACCTACCTGCAAAAGTTCCCACAAGGCCAGCACGTCGCCGACGCCAAAACCTTCATCGCCCAAGTCCAGGCCCACGGCCTGACCCCGGCGGCACCCGCGACGAAGCCATGACAAATCCAACTACCGTCAGGAACGAACCTCCCTGCGCCCCACTTCACACTGCCAAGACTTGATCGTCATTCTTGTGTCAGCCCTGTATCGGGCCAAGCTGTTGGGATGAGCCTAAGAATTCCCGAGGCGGTTTGGGCGCGGCGCAGCGGGATGTCGAAGTATCGGTTATTTGTCAGCGGCGCGTTCTGCCAGCCGTCGGCGGGGCTGATGGCAAGGTTTGCTGCGCCGGCATCAGGGCCGGACAGCCAGCAGTATTGCAGCAGGTCGGGGGCGGCAGCACCGGTTTCCCAGTACGTCTTCGCTTGCTCGCTGTTGACGCGGATTTCCAGGGTCTCGCTGTAGATGGGCCGGGAAGGATACTCCCGGTCCCAGAGGAGGCCGCCCTGCACGCGGCATTCCGCAAGGCGCAGGGACAGCAGGAAATGCAGGCGCGGGTCGCCGGGCCGCGCCCGGCGCGAGTTGAGGAAAACTGTGTGCAGCATGTGGGACGGCGGCACGGCATCTGCCGGGAAGCGAAAAGCGTTCTCGCAGGGGTCTTCGCGGCGCTCGTGCAAGAACACCGCGCCCGCACCGCGCACGGCCAGCCGGAATTCCAGGTTGTAGTAGCTCTTGTCTCCCAAATCAGCGGCGTTCGCGATCGCAATGTCTTCCAGAGACAAAGTCACTTTCGTGTCGCCGAACAAAAAACGGTGGATGTTCTCGAATGACTGATAGCTGTTGACGATGCCGGTGTCCCGGCTGGTATGGGCGCGGTGGACATTGGCGGTGAATGCGCCGTCAATAAATGCCCGGTCCTGCTTGACTAGGCCATCGCTGTAGTTGCCGGTGATGCGTTTCTGCTGGCCCCAGACCGCGTCGTAGGCAGCGTGGTTGCTGCCGACAAGGCAGAAGCAGCGGGCAGGCGGGAACGAGAGGTTTTGTTTCTCGGCGCGGCCAATCGCTCCCAAGCCATGCAGGGCGTCGTCCGGCCCCAGGTTGAGATACCCGCGCATGGAAGCGTCATAGAACATACTCGCGCCGCCGGGGTCAAAGGTATTGACGACGAAGTTTTCCAAAAAGTCCGGCACCAGGCCAAACTGAATGCCGCCGTGCGGCGATGCGATGGTTACCAGTCGGTGAACCTTCGACTTCGGGTCTACGCCGCTGGCCGGGTACAGATTTTGCAGCAGGCAGCGGCAGACCAGCCCACCCATCGAATGAGCGATCAGGATCACTTTCTGGCTGCCTGGGCTGACCCCGGCTTGTGTGAGCAGCGGGAAAATGGTGCCGTCGAGGAAGCGGCGCAGGTCGGCGGCGTGCTCGGTGATAGGCCGGACACGTCCCGTGACGACATCCGTGTCGTAGAAACGGCTGATCCACAGGGAGCGGGTTGGGTCCGCCGTACCGAGGGTGAGGCCGTCATGGGCGGCATCCGCATACCCGAACTCTTTCATAAATCGCAGAAGCTGGCCCTCGAACAGGTCCAATGCAATCCGGTCATCAATCGCAGTGGCGTCCTGCGGCGATTTAGGGCGCGGCTCGACAGACGTTTCCGCGTAGCCATAGTACAAATCGTGGAACGTGTCGTCCCGGCTGGCGGAAGTCGGTGCATAGCCGCGCACGTAGACAATCGGGTAGTAGGGAGGGGTAAGCGCCATTGTGTTCGGCTCCTGAAAGTCGGCTCGGGCAACAACCTAGCCGACGATTGGCAAGGGATGCGGGAAATGGATGTCGGTCTCGAAGCGGTATTCTTTCAGGTGGGCACCCGCTTCATAGCGCAGCCAGATCTGCGTTTTCACGCCGCCCGCGTTGAACGATCCCGTTCCGGCCTCTACCGGACCGTGGAACGTCGGCGGAGCCTGCGCGGCACCAGCAACATCCACTTCATTGACGCTGCCTTTTTTAAACTTGCCGGCGACTTCAACTGTGTTTCCCATACCGGACACAGTGAAGTCCAAAGCAACAACACCGTAATGGTCAATGGTATGCTTGTAGTCCGTCACAGAAAGTGGGACGGTTCCTTTTTGGTGGTCGGTAAATGATTGGACGTTCCAGCTACGCGCGGGAACGTTGGCAAGGGCCAGTGCGGCAAAAACGACCTCGGTGGATTCGGTGGACATAACAGCGTCTCCTTTGGCAAGTATCGCGTTGGAATGCGAAAAACAAAACCGCCCGCCTTTTTGCATTAAGAGCAAGAGGGCGGGCGGTTGCCAGGAAAGAAATTTGGCGGCGGCCCAGCTCAGACGACGCGAGGAACGCGGCGAAAAAGCTTCTCTTGTTCAGACGTACAGATTGCAGAAAAACAGCAGGTGGTATTGCAACTTACAGCCTAAACAACGGCTACCGATTAAGGTGTAGGCATTCTGACATACATACGTCCGGTTGTCAAGCCTTCAGGAAACTATTTTTGCAGTGCCGTTTTTTTGCTGAAATCGTGCGCTGACGGGCATTTTCTGCACAGGTGCTACAGCGGCGCGTGGTTTGTGATATAATAACACCGCTGACTTAAGACGCTTAACAATTTCCATAACGATTTCCACAAGGAGAAGGCTCATGGCTGACAATTACCAAGAGGATGACCAGGCGCAGGGCGACGATCAGGGGCAAGGCGGCTACTCGGACGACCCGCAGGCCGCCGCGACCCAGGCCGTCGCCCAGGCCGCCCCGGAAGATGTGGATGCCCACCGAGACCTGCTTTCCCAGGCGATGGGCATGCTCGGCGGGCAGGGCGTGAATGTCCAGGGTCTGCTCGGTCAGGCCGGGGTCGGCACCGCCGACCCGAGCCAGATGTCTCACGGTGATTTGGTGGCGACAACTCTCGCCCTGGCACGGTCGCATCCCGAAGTAGTCACCGAGATTGCTAATCGGTTCCCGGCGGCAGGCGGCCTGCTGACCGAAGTGCTCGGCGCGGGCGGACAAGGCAGCGCGGGCGGCGGCGGGATGCTTCAGGGCCTTCTGGGCCGCTTCGGACTTTGATTTTCACCCCAGGAAAACTGATTTTATGCAGACGTTGATTGTGACCGGCGGGGCGGGCTTCATCGGCTCGAACTTTGTCCGTTACGTGCTCGGCAAATACCCCGATTACCGGGTGATCGTGCTGGATGCGCTGACTTATGCCGGCAACCTGGACAATCTGGCCGATGTTTGGAAGAACCCGAACTTCTCGTTTATCCACGGCAACATCGGCGATGCGCCGCTCGTGAACAACCTCGCCCAGAACGCTGATGTGATTGTGAACTTCGCCGCTGAAAGCCACAATGACCGGGCGATTTTGGACCCGGACAGCGCCGTGCAGGCAAACTTCAACGGCGTCTTCGTGCTGCTGGAAGCGGCCCGCAAATACAAGCATGAGCGCTTCCACCAAGTCTCCACCGATGAAGTCTACGGCACGACCGACGGCATTTTCCGGGAAGGCGACGCGCTGGAGCCAAACCAGCCGTACTCGGCGGCGAAAGCCGGCGGCGAGCTGATGGTCCGCGCCTACCACCAGACCTTCGGCCTTCCCACCATCGTCACGCGCGGCTCCAATACGTTCGGCCCATATCACTACCCGGAGAAAATCATCCCACTGTTCATTACGAATCTGATTGACGACAAGCCGGTGCCGGTCTACGGCGACGGCCAGCAGGTGCGCGACTGGATGTATGTGCTTGACCACTGCAAGGGCATTGACCTGGCTCTGCATCATGGGGTTCCCGGCGAGGTCTACAATGTCGGCGGCGACAACGACCGGCCCAATCTGGAAATTGTTCATCTGCTCCTGGAACTTTTGGGCAAGCCCGATTCACTGATTCACTATGTCAAGGACCGACCCGGCCACGACCGCCGATACTCCCTGGATGTCACCAAAATGGCGGGTCTCGGCTACCATCCCGAGAAAGAGCGCTTCGAGGAGCGTTTGGCGGAGACGGTGGAATGGTACAAAGCCAATGAAGGCTGGTGGCGGGCGATCAAAGAAAAGCAGCATGAGTATCAGCAGTTTATGCAGAAGTGGTACGCCGAGCGCCAGTAACGCCGCCCTTCTGGACCTCTCTGCCGCCGCCTCGCCGCTCAGGCTGCTGCACATCGCCAGCGCCCGGAGCCAGGGAGGGATCGAGCGTCACTCGGCCGCCCTGGCCGCGGCACTTCAAACGCATGGCGCAGCAGTCCGGTTCGCCTGCGCCCCTGGCGGCTTCGTGGAATCTTGGTGCCGAGAGAGTGCTGTGGCGACCGATCCATTCACCGTCAAAAACAGCGGCGATTTGGGTGCGGTTTTGCGGCTGGCCCGGCTGATCCGCGCTCACCGCATTGACATCGTTCATGTCCATTCGCGCCGCGATTATGTCGTCGCCGTGCTGGCGATCGCACTGGCACGGCGCGTCCTCCGGCAGCAAGCAGCACTGGTCCTGCACGCCCACATGGTTCGCTCTTTGGGCGGCTCATCCCGCCTCAGTGCTCGGTTCTTCGAACGCGGCGCGGATGCGGTCATCGCCGTCTCCGAGACCGTACTTCAGCATCTCCGCCGGGAGCACCCGGACTGCTCGGAGATGATCCATCTGATTCCAAACGGCGTTGATTTGGCCCGGTTTGCGTGGCCCGGCTCCCCGGAAGCGGACCGGCGGCGCATTCTCGCCCGGCAGGAGCTAGGTATTTCCAAGGACTCCCTGGTTCTTGGCATGATTGGCCGGCTCGATGCCAAAGGCCAGCGGCGGCTCCTGGCGGTTGCGCCGGAGCTGCGGACCCTCTGCCCGGCGCTGTGTATCGTTCTGGTCGGAAGCGAGGGGGCACCGGGGGAGCGGGCGGCGCTCGCCGCACTCTCGGAGGCGGGCGGCTTCGCGGACCGGCTGATTTTTACCGGCCCGCGCACAGACATCCCGGCATTGTTGCCGGCGCTCGATATTTTGGTTCACCTGCCGACCGACGAAGCGTTCGGCCTTGCTCTGGCTGAAGCGATGGCGGCGGGCCTGCCGACGGTTGCCGCCGCCGTCGGCGGCTGCCGCGACGTAGTCCAGGACGGTGTCACGGGCATTCTTGTGCCGCCAGGCGATCATAACGTGCTCTTTGCCGCACTGGCCCGGCTGCTCGATCCGGTCCGGGGCGCTTCGGTCCGAGCCGAAATGGGCGCGGCAGGCTTCGCGCGGGTGCAGGAAAGCTTCTCGCAGGAACGCCAGGTCGAGAGTCTTTTGGCGCTGTACCAAGCGCTCCGCCCGGTCACAATTTAGCCCATGCCAAACACTTCCCAACCAAACACTTCCCAAAGCGTGCCGATCTTGATGTACCATGCGGTCGAAAGTGCAGTGCGCCCGCTGAAGTACAAGCATTTTTACGTGCTGGCGGACGAGTTCGCCGGGCAGATGAAGATGCTCAGGCGCACGGGGTACACGCCGATTTCGTTCGGGACGCTGGCGGCGGCGCGGGCCGGTGCCGCTGCGCTGCCGCCAAAGCCGGTCCTGCTGACATTCGACGACGGCTACGCCAACCTGACAGCCAATGTCCATCCCCTGCTGACAAGTCTTGGATTCTCGTACACCGTGTTTCTCGTTTCGGAGCGTGTCGGCAAGACCAACGATTGGGTAACACCCGAAGGCTACGACGCCACACCACTGCTGACATGGGACGAGATTGCGGCGATGCAGCAAAGCCCTTTGGTCTCGTTTGAAGGCCACACGGCGACCCACCCAAAGCTGTCGTCGCTTGCGCCCGATGCCCTGCGCTATGAGCTTGCTGCTAGCAAAGACATATTGGAGCAAAAACTGCAAGCGACTATCTCGGTTCTCTGCTACCCCTACGGCGATGTCAGCGACGCCGTGATTGACCTAGCCGCCGAGATTGGCTACACGCAGGCCGTGACCACCGAGTTCGGGCGGGCGCGGCCAGCCGATAGCCCGCTGCGCCTGCCACGCATCAGCGTCTACCACGTCCCGCCATTCTCCCTGACTTACGGCATCGGCTCGCTCAATTTCCGCTGGCGGCTGGAGTCCCGCAAAGACCCGCGCCGAGAGTAGTGATAATCAATCGAGCCAGAGTGGTGAGACATCAATATGAGCACTGAGTTACGAGAAGCAGCCAAGAAGGGTGATCTAAACGCTGTCCAATTTTTGCTTGGCAAAGATGTCCAGAGCGGTCTGAAGTCGGGCGGCAAGACGGCGCTGTCTTATGCCGCTGAGAACGGCCACACAGATGTGGTTGCGTTCCTGATTCAGAGTAGCTCGCCCGTGGACGAGAGGGATCGGCGCGGGCGCACGGCTTTGATGCACGCTATCGAGAAGCGGCGGGCAAGCGTTGTCGCGAGCTTGCTGGCCCACGGTGCCTCTGCGAATATCACAGACAGCGCGGGCTGGACACCACTCTACCAGGCATTGATGAAGAAGAGCACAAACATCGCGCTAGCTTTGATCGACGCGGGAGCGGACTGCCAGGCCATCAACGACAAGGGCGACCACGCCTTAGTGATCGCCGCCTGGCTCGGCAACCGAGACATAGTGCAGACGCTGCTCGACAGGGGCGTTCCCATAGACGGACAGGCGGCGTACCAGGCCCTAGCGACGGCAATTAACGGGCAGCACCTTCGGATCGTTCAGGCTCTGCTCCGCAGTCGTCCCGATGCCGCCCGTGAAGGCGGGCGGCACTTATCCCGCTGGCTGAAACAGACCCTCTCCGCTGAGGGGCAGGAATACGAAATGCAGCGCCAGGAGATGCGGCTGGGCCTCATGGAGATAGTCGCCCTACCCACAGATGCCGAACTGGCGAAAACCGTTCGCAGCCTCAAGCGAGATTACCCGGAGACCCTTGTATGGCTGAGTGAGCATGGGGTAGATGTAAACCCGAAGGGACGTGAGGCGCGGGAGGCATTCGTTAAGACGGTATTGCGGGAAAACGCTTCCTTGCCCACGCGGATAGCGCAGGCGGTGCAGAGAGCGATGACCGAACCAGACTTGCCGTAATTCGCCTTTTGACCGAAGATCGAAGTTGCCCAGCGGGATCATAGGAGATGAACGATGCTGATGTACAGGAGCGTAATTTTGGGGACGGCAGCCGTGGCTGTATGCCTGGGCGTCCTGGTGTTGGAGGCGTGGGCAGGGGTTAGGCCCTCACCGTCTAGTGCCCGCCGCGTGGAGGTGCGGGCGCAGTCACGAAGCGTGATAGACTACTTCTACCTGCTGCCGTCGCTTGGAATTGGCTACCCTGGAACGCGGCAGCAGAGGCGTCAATTGCTACAGCCAAAAAATCATCCCGTCATTGATGTCAGCTATGATTATCTGCTGGTGCATCCTGACTCCTCACCCGCAGAGCAGATTGCCGTGTTCCGATCCCGCGGAGGAGCTGACCTGATCGCCGCCAGCCTGCCCGATTTCCAGAGTGACTACAATGACTTCACCCTGTTCCGCTTTCAGAACGGCAGACTGCGGGATGTGACGCGCCAGATGCTGCCGATGCCCCCTGACACCGACCACCTCCTGTACGAACTTCCTCGTTTCGGCTCCACGATTCGCGTGTTCCGATTCAACTTGGATACGGAGTCGCGCCGCCATGTGTTTGATCTGCAATGGCGCGGGGGCCACTTTGTCAGGATGACACGCTGAGGCCGTAACGGTTTGAGCGAAGCTGTTGGCGTTCTTCGCGATGGAGTGTTGGGTACACTCTGGTTATGAAGTCTTCGTCCAAGATCCTGCTTTGGGTCGCTTTGATGCTGGTGTTCGTTGTCGCCGCCATTGTGTTCCTTCGCCAGCCGCCGGTCTCCGACCCGGCCCAGATTGCCGGGCAGCTTGAGGCGGCCCGCGCCGCCGGGGAGCGCCATGACATCAATGGGGTGATGAGCATTGTCTCCCCGAATTACCACGATGCCAATATCCCCAGCCCGGTCCAGCTTCGGTTTCTCCTGAACAAAGTGCAGGGCAGCGACCGGATCAAGATCACCCAGTCCCTCCCCGTCATCAGCGTTGCTGGCGACTCCGCGACTTCCACCGGCCACCTCGAAGTATTATCCCAGGCCGACGGGCGCGTCTTGTACAGCCACGACATTGTTGCCCAGTGGAAGCGCGAGGACACAAACCGCTTTCTGGTCATTCCCAGCAAGACCTGGCACATCGTCAGCGCCGACTACGGCAGCTTCGGGCTGGAATGATTTCGGTGAGCTTCCCATTCCTCACGGGTCAGCCGCCAGCGAACTTTCTGGAACCTGCCACCGACAAAAGCGGTGTCTTCCTCAATCGCAATGATAGTCGCGCCGGAGATTTCTTTGAGCCGATGCGAGGCATAGTTCGGCGCGGCGTTGTTGAGCAGCAGCGCCGGCATCTGCAAAGTGCCGAAGGCAAAATCATTGACTGCGCCAGCCGCCTCGGTCATGTACCCCTGCCGCTGGTACGCCGTGCCAAGCCAAAAGCCGCGATTATCTTCCGTGCTGTTTGGATACAAACTGATTAACCCGATCAGTTGGCCACTGCTGTCAGACTTCAGTGTGATCGCCCAGTCATACTGCGTCCCTGCTTCGTTTTTCGGCAGCATCAGCTCTAAAAACTGCAATGCGCCGTTCTCCGGGTACGGCCACGGGATTGCAGCCGCCATGTACTGCACAATCTCCCAGTGGGGAAACAATTCTTGAATGCGCGGGGCATCGGCGAGGCGCAGCGGCCTCAGCCGCAGACGTGCCGTTTCCAAAATAATTTGGCGCTGAGTGTCCAATTTGCGGCTCCTATGTCATTCCTAAGTAGCTCTCGTAGCGCCGGCGGTCAATCTCGCCAGTATCCACGGCGGTGCGGACCGCGCAGCCAAGCTCGGTGTGGTGGCGGCAGTCGGAAAACTTGCATTCGTCCAAATACGGCGCGAACTCCGGGAAGCAGTAACGGATCTCGCTTTTCTCAACTTCCCAGAAGTCCACCTGGCGCAGCCCCGGCGTGTCTGCCACCCACCCGCCGCCGTCGAGGGGCAACAGCTCGGCGGTCGTGGTCGTATGCCTCCCGGCCAGATTGGTCTCGCTGATGTCGCCGGTTTTGAGCTGCAAACCCGGCTGGACAGTATTGAGCAGGCTGCTTTTGCCGACACCCGACGGTCCGGCAATCGCCGAAATGCGCCCGTGCAGGGCGGCCCGGACGGCGTCAATCCCCTCCCCCGTTTTGGCGCTGACCCAGTACACCGGGTAGCCGATCTTCTCGTAGACCGCAATCGCCGCCTCTACTTCGGCCCGGTCTTCGTCCGCCAAACGGTCCACTTTGTTGACAATGATGCGCGGGGGGATGTCGGCGGCCTCGGCCAGCACCAAAAAGCGGTCGAGCAGCCAGACATCGGGCTTCGGGTGGGCAGCGGCGACGGTCAGAAACGCCTGGTCCAAGTTTGCGACCAGCGTGTGCTGGCCCCGGCCCGACGGTGAGTGGCGGGACAATTCGGACGTGCGCGGGAAGACGCTCTCGATCATGGCAAGGTCGGAGTCGAGCGTGACGCGGTCCCCGACCGTCAGCGGGTCGGTCGCCCGGCGCTTCTGGGCCATCTCGACGCGCCGGGGCTGGCTGCCTGAAGTCGAGTAGACCAGCTCTTTCTTTAAGTTGCCCCGCAGCTTGCAGACGACTACGCCCGAAGTGTCGGTTTGGACATAATAGTTGCCGCTATGGGTGCGAAATACGGTGCCTTCAATCAGCAAGCGTACCGCCAGTCAGGCGCAGAAGAGCCGGCTGTGGATCGCTTAAGAGCGTCGCCAAACTTCGAACAGCCGCTTCTTCCTCGTCCACCGGCAGCCTGCGCCGCAGGAGAAGGGCGCGGCGGCGCAGGCGAACTTCAATGGTCCGAGCGACCTCACCCATTTCCGGCAGGTGACTAAGTTCCAGTGTGCAGACGGCAGCCGCGAGGCGCGGGTCCGGGTCAGCCTCATGATAGGCGAACAGGGCGTCAAAGAAACCGGGCGACGGCACGGCGGCTTGACGCCGGGTTTGTGCGCGAACGCCCCGATACTCTTCGGCTGCCACCTCAACCTCCCCGATGTGCCGCCCTGCTGCCGCCGACCAAAGCAGCAGCTCATGGATCGAGGACTTGGCGACATCTTGACCCTCGAATGCTTTTCCCGCACGCGCCCAGTGCGCCAGCTTCGGCCAGTCGCGGCGCAGGTAAGAGATTTGGCAAAGCGAAGCGTAAGCCGCCAGGGCATGATGGTAATCGGAGGCCGGCCAGGCGGCCCGGATCGCATCCAGCGCGGCTTGTTCCGCCGCATTAGTTTCCCCACGCGCCAGCAGGAATTCGGTTTGGATACCTGCGAGGCAGTGCCGGCAGGCACAGTCTGGGGGTATCTCCGCCTGCATATAGTCAATTGCCTCTTGGATTTCGCGGGCATAGCCGAGTGGATCGCGGTGCAGGTAGGAGAAGATGACGTCCTCCCGCAGGCAGATACGCTGCGGGAAACCGGCGTACTCCGGCTTTGCAGTTTCCTCAACGGCGGCCTCGGCCATCGGCAGCGCCTTGTTCGGGTCGCGCTTGTGAAACAGCAGCGCCTGGATACTCCAATGCTCAAAAAACCGGACAAACCAGGGTTCGTTCAGCGACTCCGCCAGCGCCCGTCCTTCCGCAAGCAGCACCAGCGCCCGGTCGGGGTCATCCCCAATCATCGGAACCGCTTGCCCGGTCAAAGTCACTAGCTGGTAGCGTTCCCGGTCTCGCGCCTCGTAAGCACGGGCGGCATACTCGCCGATCCATTCGTGTATGTCCATACTTAGTATTATAGTCCAGAAAAAGCGTGTGGTCAAGCAGAAATCGCAGGAGCCTCACGCTGGCGAAAGAAATCCCGGCGATAGTGAGCATTTTATATAAAAATGTGGTATGATAAGACCAACAGTTACAAAGTATCCGCTTGTTCTCGTTCGTTTGCGCCCCGTTCGGTTCCGTTCTTAAGTACGCGCCTGGTCGAGAAAGTGCGAAGTCAAACTTCTTTTTGGAAAGTTCTTTTGATTTCCGTGCGTGAGTGGAGATTTGGATTGCGCCGCCTGTCACACCAAATTCACAGCCGGGCGGCAGTCTTCCCACTTGAGCGGAGGACACAGAAAGAACACACCTATTGGAAACTTTTGCTGAGCTTGAACTGCGGGATGTCATCCAGACCAACCTCGCCAATGCCGGACACATCACTCCGACCGAAATCCAGACACTCGCTCTGCCCGCCGCCCTGAGCGGCTCGGACCTGATCGCCTGCGCCCAGACCGGCGGCGGCAAGACCGCCGTGTTTGCCATTCCTATCATCAACAAGCTGGACCGCAGCGATGCGGTCAAGCCCCGCGCCCTCGTCTTGGTGCCGACCCGCGAGCTGGCCGTGCAGGTCGAAGCGTCGTTTGCCCTCTACGGCAAAGGCTCCGGCATTCGCGGCACCGCCATCTACGGCGGTGCCGGCATGGGCGCACAGGTCGCCAAGCTCCGGCGCGGCGTAGACCTGATTGTCGCGACGCCCGGACGGCTCTTTGACCACTTGGAGCAGGGCTACGTGGACTTGTCCGACGTGTCCATGTTCGTGCTCGATGAAGCCGACCGAATGCTCGACATGGGCTTTCTGCCCCAGGTGCAGCGGATCGCCAAGCATCTGAAAACCGAAGGCCGGCAGACCATGCTGTTCTCGGCGACGATGGATGGCGATGTCGAAAAGCTGGCGTCGGCGTACCTGCACAGCCCGGTCATCATCAATGCCGGTCCTCGCTCGACCGTAGTCGAGCAGATCGAGCAGATTGTTCACCGCGTCACGGCGGCTGAGAAGGGCGAGCTTCTCTTGACCCTGCTGCATGAAGCCCGCGAAGGCGGCGGCGGCGCACTGGTCTTCGCCCGCACCCGGCATGGCGTAGACCGCCTGGAGCGGACTCTGGCCGAGGCCGGGATGCGGTCGGGTTCCATCCACGGTGACATCTCGCAGAACCAGCGCGAGCGGGTCCTGGCCCAGTTCCGTGGCAAGCGGATTGACGTTCTCGTCGCCACCGATGTCGCGGCGCGGGGCATTGATGTCCCGCACATCACGCATGTTATCAACTACGACGTTCCCGTGAACGCCGAAGACTACATCCACCGCATCGGACGCACGGGCCGCGCCGGTCGTTCGGGGAAAGCACTGACCTTCGTGACCCACGGCGACACGCCGCAGCTTCGGGCGATTGAAAAGCTGGTCGGCCAGCGGCTCGACCCGAACCCGATCGACCCGAACGAGAACCGCCAGGGCGCACGCCAGCAGATGCGGCGCTCCCAGGGCAGCGGCCGCACCTACGGCGGCGGCTGGGACGGCGGCGCACAGGCCGGCGGGCGCCGCTCGATGCCCGCACGTCGCGGACGCTGACACCAAACCAAACAACACTCACTCAAAAAGCCCCGGTCTCCAAGCGAGACCGGGGCTTTTTTCCGCGTGAGACTGAGATCCTATCCGCGTGGCTGCAACAAAGGAAATGACCTTCCATCCGGTGAACAGACTCGGCAGAGGAGAATACCCATGAGCCAAGAAACCGCAATGCAGATCGCAGTGGCCGTGAACGGCCCCTACAGAGTCACTGGCAGCGTGCCGCTGACCCGTCAGACAATCGCGACGAACGATGCCGGCGAGTCCTGGGAATGGGCCGAAGGAGAGGCGTTCCCGGCCAAAGAACAGTATTCGCTCTGCCGCTGCGGCGCGTCAGGTAAAGCCCCCTATTGCGACGGCACACACGCCAAGATCGGGTTCGACGGCACGGAGACGGCGTCGCGGGAGCCGTTCGCGGCGCAGAGCAAGACGCTGGCCGGGCCGACCCTAGTGCTGGAAGACGCCCGCCCACTGTGCGCCGGCGCTCGCTACTGCGATGCGGTTAAGGACACCTGGGACTCGGTCCCCGAAGACGGCCCGGAAGCGCGGGCGCGGGTGATCCACCAGGTTACCCGCTGCCCGTCGGGACGGCTGGTTGTTCGGGACGCGGCGACCGGGGAAGTCTTCGAGCCGACACTAGCGCCGTCCATCGGCGTCGTGGAAGACCCGGCGGAAAAGTGCAGCGGTCCGCTGTGGGTGCAGGGCGGAATTCAGGTGCAGTCTTCGGACGGCAGCACTTACGAAGTGCGGAACCGGGTGACTCTGTGCCGCTGCGGCAAGTCCGGCAACAAGCCGTTCTGCGACGGCTCGCATATCGAAGTTAAGTACCAAGACGGGATTTAGGAGCCGCTCAAAGGAAGCCCTGCACCACACGGCGCGGGGCTTTTTCTCATTTGATGAGAATTTTGGAAGTCTGAAAAGAATATGGTCGCAAGGCGGTTGCCAAAGCCTAGGGGACGTGATATAATTGGGCAGTCGTCAATCCCGAGAGCGCCCCGTTGTTAGCAATCCGTCTGCGGCGTTTCGCCGTGGCTGCCGTGAAGCGAGCTTCACTTCACCGAACCGCGTCTCTACTCAGCCCGCCCCCGTGCAGGGGGCTATTAAAGCTGCCGCTGAGCTGGCGTGGCCCACCATCATTAATAGCCCCCTGCACGGGGGCGGGCCTACAGTGGCCGCGCCCGGTCGTTATTACGTTTAGTAGCACTCGCGCTCTCGGGATGGACGACAAACTTTTACCGCTTCGCTTGGAGCCGCCGCAATGCCCGCACCCGACCCCCAGATTTATCCACCGCAGACCGACGCTGACCGGCGGGCGCTTCTGACATTTGCCCGCGAGACACCGCTGTCTTACGGCACCTGGGGACAGTTCAAGCGGCTCTACAAGCGGGTCGAGCCGGACGCCGCCGCGCAAGCCGAGCTGTTTGGCACATTGGCGGCCCGGATTGACGCCGCGCCGCTCGGCTCATCGTCCGAAGCGCTTCCCGTCGAGATGGGGCCGGACGTGCGCGGCATCGAGCGCCTTGTTGTCATCGGGCGGCAGGTGTACTGCCTGCAAGACAGGGGACAGGGAGCGCAGAAGTGAGCGGGCTACGAGTTCGACCCTGCAAACCCGCTCCGTCCGACACTCCTCGGCAGTACCGATGTGCGCGGTGCGACCGCGCTGACTGCCTGCGGGCCATACCTTTGCCTTCTGAGCAGCGGACAGAACACCGGCACACTTAGCGTCTTCGAGCCGGATGCCCTCGGCGGCCCACGCTGGCGCGGCACGGTCGAGATCGGCGGGCCTGCCGAGGCGGTCAGCATATTCCCTTATGTGTATGTGACCGTGCATGGGCGCAAGAACATCAAGAGCGGCCTGCGGATCGTTGACCTGACGAACCCCGACCAGCCGCGCATTGCCGGGGAACTGGAAGTCAAAGAAGCGCAATTTGTCGCCGTAGATGGCCCTCTCGCGGTGGTAACATCGGGCGATGTACGCTTTCAATGGGGGAAGGTGCCGAAGGGCGGCGGCCTGAACATTGTGGATGTGTCCAATCCAAGCCGACCTCGCCTCGTGAGCGCGTTCAACCTCAGCAACATCGGCGCGGTCGCCCTGCGCAGCTCGCTGGCCTATGTTGGTGTGGACCGGAACAACGCAAACGGCACCGCCGGTCTGCGAGTCGTTGATGTTTCGGACCCGAAGCGGCCCCGTATGCGTGGGTTTATCGCAACCGGCTACTACGTCCCCCAATCCATCACGCTGAACGGCGATTTTGCATACCTTCAGTTTCAATACGGAGCGGTGCAGATCGTCAATCTCAGCAATCCCGATGCGCCGGCATTAGTAGGCAGCAGATTCAAGACGTACAGCGTCTCCGCGCTTGCGTTTTCGGAAGATACACTCTATGTCGGTACCAACTATCAGGGGCTGGAAATCTACAATACGCTGAACCCCGGCAAGCCGGCGCGGATTGGAACGCCCCCGCGCGGCGAGACTTTGGGCTACATGAAGCGGCGGGTCCGGCGCGTGCTGCGTGATTTTGCTAAAACGAACCCCGAAACGTATCTCACGCTGGCCGCCGCGACCCTGGCCGCGTCCCATGCCGGGGAAAACGCCGCATCCGACCCCGCACGGCAATGGGTCTTGGCGGACATCCTCTACGGCGGCTCGGACCGTTTCGCGCAGGGACGGCACGGGCGCGGCCCGCTGAAAGCGCGGCAGCCGGCGCGGCGTCGCCTGCGGACCCGCGAGGAGCGGTCGCCCGAAGTCTGGGACACGCACTTAGACGCGGCAGCGGCGCTTTTGATGACCCCCACCCTGCCCTGGCCCGCCCATGAAGCAATGTACAAGATTTTGTGGGCCAACAACGCCGAACTGCCGCCCGCGCCCGTGGCCGCGCTGGACGCTTTCGTCCAGTCCCCCTCCCCGCTGCTGATCCGCTTCGCTGTCCGGGCGCTTGCAGCGCGTCTCGCATCCGGCGCGTTTGTCGCCCCCGAGACCACCGCGACGGCCTACGTCAAAGCCGATGCCAAGCGTCGGCGAGCCATTGAAGACGCGATTGTCGCGCCCGGACGCACCACTGACCCAGCTTGGGCAGAAACGTTCGCCAGGCGGATATTGGAGATGGCAAGTCTCGGCCTCGTCGCCGACCGCCTGCCGCGCCGCCTTGCGACTGCCTGCGAGATGATATTCCGTCGCTTCCCGGCGTCGGCGTCGGTCGCGCTTGCCCGGACCCTGGTCGCCGCGCTTCTGACAGCCGGGCACCCAGCATCCACGGCTTATGTGCTGGCACTGGTAGGCCGTGGGCAGGCTTACCAAGCCCCGGCCTGGCTGCAAACGCTGGCATCGGTGCCCGAGGCGGCGCGGGAACAGGCCATCCAAGCGCTGGCTCTCGGCATGGCGGCGCAGGCGTTTACACTCAGCGGCGCGAGCAGCTTAGTTCTGCGCGGCAGCGACTTCGAGCGCGAGGCGGGCTGGCGGCTGCTGAGTGCCAGCGCGACCGAGACAGACGTCTTTTTATCCCTTTGGACAAGCCTGCTGGACAGCCTCAGCGAGACGCCGGCGCTGCGGACGGCCATGGCCTCCTCTGCTGCGCTGTCTACCCTGGCGCGGGCGGGCCTGTCGCCGTCGGACATTGCGGACCGCCTGCAAAACCGACCGTTCCTGGCGGGCCTGCTGTCCCCCGAGACCTTCGCCGCCCTGCTGCCGTCGGTGCCCGCCCCCGTCGCGCTGAGTTTGATTGCGGCAATCGGCGACGACCGCTGGCCCAGCTTCCGCCTGTCTTTGACGGACTATCTGCGGTCGGCCTCGGGCCTGTCCGCCTTCTGGAACGCGGTCCCGGCGGCGCTCGATGCCGATGCTTCGGGGCGCTTGGAACAGCGCCTGCTGGCTGACCCCGAGGCCGCCGGGTCGCTGACAGCGGTGGATGACCCCAGCCTGCTGGCCTGGCGCGACCCGGCCTTCAATGTCGCCCTCGGCGCGTGGGTCCGGGCGCACGAGGGGCTGTTCCCTGAGAACTCCCCCCTGCTGCTGCAAGCGGCGACCCATGTGCTGGACGATGTCCGGGCCTGGGGGCTGGAACGGGCACGTCAGCTCGGCTTCGACTTGCCGTTTGCCCTGCGGCTTCTCGAATGCGGCCTGCCCGCATCAGTGACACTCGGCCAGTCGTTCTTCGCAGCTCTGCCGGCTGGCGACCTGACGGAGCGCGGCTATGCTCTGGCCCTGTGCGACTCGCCTCTGGCCCCGGTTCGAGCGATTGGGCGGGCGTTTGTCACGGAGCGCCGGCCAACTTTGCCCCGTGAAAGCCTGCTGCAAGCGCTCTTCGAGAACTCCCACCCTGATATGCAGGCGTTTGTCGCCGGGATGCTGCTGTCGGCCCCCGAGCGGCCTGCCGGGACAGACGGGTTCGACGGCGAAGTGCTGCGGGCGCGGCAAGTTTCCCGCCGGGCCAAAGAGCAGGTGAAAGCGCGTCAAAACGTCGAAGGGCCGACTGTAGATACCGACACTCTGCTGGCTCTGGCCCGGAGCCGCACCGCGCGAGATTCCGAATGGGCCTGGGAGCAGCTCGCAAGGCTGGCTCAATCGGGGTCAGAAATCGAGGGCGTCACGCTGTCCGGCGTCGCCGGGGGATAACAGAGCCGGGGGATAGAAAGGCACCAATGGAAGTCACACAGTCATACGCCCGCCCGAGCAGCGGCACTTTGAGCACCGACGGAATGCAGCTCGATGTCGCCGCCGAAACGTCCCGCCCGCCGGTCGCCCTCCGCGCTCTGGTCCGGGACAGCCTCGCCTATGCCCGCGTCATGCTGGCCCTCTACGCGGTCGTGTCCGGCGACCACCGGGCAAAGCCAAAGGACCACGCGGCGTACCAGGAATGGGTGCAGCAGCGCTACTTGGAGGAACTCGGCGCGGAGATGACCGAGCGCCTGCGTCATATGCCGGGCCTGAATGAGACCCGGACCCGGCTCAAAGCGCGGACAACCGAGCTGCACAAAGAGTCGCGGGTGCTGGAAGCCGAGCTTGGCAGCGCAGAATTCTACACGGCCCGCTCCAAATACTTCAAGTGGCTATGGGACAACGACAAGGATGCCTGGATGGTGCTGGACCCGGTCGTGAGCGTCCACCCAGACTGCGTCGTGTTCGAGGTGTTCTCGATTGACGAGTCGAGCTACGGGCGGGTGACCGTGCCGATGGACAAGCTGGACACGCTCGGCGAGACGATCTACGGCACGACCAACGTGGATTACTCCAAAGCGCTTGCCAACGAGATTTCCCGTGTGCGGGACTACCGCCCAGCGTATCTGTCAGTCGGGGGCGGCGGGGTCTCGGTCGCTACTGGGGCGGGCGAGCATCTGGAAAAAAAGATTGACCTGCCCCCGACCTGGGTGCGCGGTTTTTTGCAGGTGCAGTCGGCGGCGGCATTTTCCGGCATTGATTTAACACTGAGCGCATCCACCGTCGCCGAGATGCTGGCGGTTCTGCGGCGGCGGCGCGAGGATGAAGGCCCACGCTCCCTGCGCTTCGTCTTAGTGCCTGGTCAGAAGCCCAAAGTCGTTGTGGAACCCTGGAACATCGAGATTGCCGAGCCGAGCTTTGTTTACGAGGGCGATCACACGGGCGACGTGCGGATTTGGGGCCGGCGGCGCTTGATGGCGCTCGAATCGCTGCTGCCGACCGCAGACAAGGTCCAGGCGCGGCTTCTCGGAACGGGAATGCCGTCGTACTGGACCGTCTTTCAGAAGTCTCATCGGTTCGATCTCGGATTATCCGGCTGGACCCAGAACGACTGGTCCCGTGCGGCCCGCTTCGACCTGCTGGCCTCCACCGGCAGCGTCACCGAGGGCGATTTTGCCCAGGCGGCAGCGGCGCTGGAAACCCGGCTCAGGCTGTCCCCGGAAGAATTGGCGGCCTGCACGGATTTGTCGCGGGAAGCGGCGACTTCGGCCTTGCAGCGGCTGTGCCGCGAGGGCCGGGCGATGTACGACCTCGCGGGCGGCGTCTATCGCTGGCGTCAATTATTGCCGTTCCCGGTGGAGCGCGAGGAAGACTCGGACCCACGCCTGTTTCTCGCTCGCCGCCTCGTCGCGACCGGCGGGGTGAAGTGGCTCAAGCCCGGCGAAGATGAGGAAGAGACGTTCGGCACTCCCCCGGCCAGCGAGGAAACCACCCGCTACCGGGCTGTCGTGCGCGGCGGGGAGGAAAAACGCGAGCGCAAATTCCATGTCGTGCTCGATCTCGATGCCGACGGACGTGCCCGCTTCGTCTCCTGCGACTGCGCATGGCACCGGCGCGAAAAGCTGCGAAAAGGCCCCTGCGCCCATATTCTCGCCGCGACCGTGCTGGCCTCGCAGCAGCAGGTCGGCGCGGGGTCAGCGTCCCCGGAGGCATCAGGGGGCGGCAGTGCGGCCCTCAGCCCGACGCGCTTCAAGGGCCAGACCTTCGTCTTCACTGGGGCATTGACGATCTTCACCCGCGAACAGGCTGAGGCGCTGGTCATGCAAGGCGGCGGCAAGGCGTCGGGCAGTGTCAGCCGGAACACCACTTATCTGGTGGCAGGCGACAAGGCCGGCTCCAAGCTGACCAAAGCGCACGAGATGGGCGTCACCGTGCTGACCGAGACGCAGTTTCAAGAGATGCTGAAGGGATAATCCGAGTGAACGCTGAGCAAAAGAGCCGCTATCGCCAGATCGGCAAGTCCGCGTTTATCCGCGAGGAGATGACCCGCCTCGGCTTCTGGCCCCCCTCCGTCGCCGTCGCCGAACAAGCCGCCGACGCCGAAAAACGGCTCCGGCTGCTCTATGACGAGCTGGCCTCGGTTCATACGGATTTGAACGCCGTCGAAGCACAGATCGCCGAGGCCGGGGACATCCCGAAGCTGCTTCAAGAAGTGCGCCGCAAGCGCATCGAGCGGGTCCGGGCCGAACGGACGGCTAAACGTGAGGTGCGGCTCAAAGAACGGGCGGACGCACAGGCCAAAGAGACCGAATGGCGGCAAACAACTCTGCCATTTTTGGGCGCGGGCGTCTCCGGCAGCCTGGTTTATGACGCCGGGAACCCAGAAAAGCTGGCGGCGCACGGCTTGCCGCACTTATCCTCGGCCACAGAAGTCGCGGCGGCGATCGGCATTGACGAACGCGCACTCGGCTGGCTGACCTACCACCGGAGCGCGTCGGCGATTGACCACTACTCGCGCTTCCTCATCCCCAAGCGCCGCGGCGGGACCCGAGTGATCTCGTCGCCCAAGCGCCGCCTGCGGGCCGCGCAAGGCTGGCTTTTGGAGAGTATTTTGGCCCCGCTCCCGGTGCATGACGCCGCCTATGCCTTTCGGCCAGGCCGCTCGGTCGCCGATAACGCCCGGCAGCACACGGGCCGGGCAGTGGTCGCGCGGCTCGACCTCAAAGACTTCTTCCCGTCGGTCGGCCTGCCTCGTGTCCGCCGCTTTTTCCAGCAGCTTGGCTATAATGGCGGCGTCGCCACGCTCTTCGCCCTGCTCGCGACTGAAGCCCCGCGCGTCGCCGTGACGCTTGACGGACAAACGCGCTTTGTCGCCCTGGGAGAGCGCTGCTTGCCGCAGGGCGCGTGTACATCTCCGGCGCTGACCAACCTCCTCTGCCGCCGCATGGACTCCCGCCTCGCCGGAGCCGCCGCCGCCCTGGGCTTCCGGTACACGCGCTACGCCGACGATTTGGTCTTCTCCCATGCCGAGCCGACCGCCCCCATCAGCATCCTGCTGACACTGGCACGCAAAATCATTGCCGAGACCGGGTTTGTCGTCAACGAGGATAAGTCCGCCGTCCTGCGCCCTCAGCACCGGCAGGTCGTCACCGGCGTGGTGGTCAACGAGACCCCGCACGTTTCCCGCACCGACCTGCGCCGCTTCCGGGCCGTCCTGCACCGCTGCGAAACACAAGGCTTCGCCGTCGTCACTGAACAGATGGGCTGCGACGCCCGCGCCTATGCGTCCGGCTACCTCGCTTTCCTGCACATGGTCTGCCCAGCGCAGGCCGACCACTTGCGCGAAAAGCACCCCTGGGTAACCCAGTGGCAGAGAGCCTAAAACAAGTTGAGCTGCAAGGAGCGGTGGCCGGGGGTCCAGACGGCGGACGGGGAGTCGCGCTTGGCGACATCGAACACGACGGGGCAGTTGGTCTCGACCGCAACCGTGGCTTTAGCATAGCCCAGGGCCAGCTTTGGGGTGTTGTTTGCTTTGGACAGGTGTGCCAGCCAGACCGTGTGCGGCCCGTGGTTCAGCGCATGCTCGCAGAGCAGCTCCACGGCGGCTTCGTTCGAGAGGTGCCCCCGGTCGCCGAGTATGCGCGATTTCAAATAACCGGGATACTCGCCGCCTGCTAATCGATGCACGTCATGGTTTGCTTCCAGCACCAGCAGGTGCGCCCCGCGAATGGCCCGGCGGACTGTCTCGGTGACATGGCCGAGGTCTGTCAGGTGGCTGACTTTCTGCCCGCTCGGCGCATGCACGATATTGACGCCGACAGGGTCAGCGGCGTCATGGGGAATTGAGAATGTCTCAATCTCCATCTCGCCGACGCGCCATTTATCACCGACCGGCAGCACAATATGCGGCGTCTGCGTCTTGCGCCGAAAGAACGCCGACAGGGTCTTCTCCGACGCGATCAGCGGGACCCCATGCCGCTTGGACAGCGCATGAGCACTCTGAACATGGTCGTTGTGCTCGTGGGTAATGACCGCCCCGCTGAGATCGCCCGGCGCAAGTCCCTCTTTCGCCAGCGCGGCGACTAATTTTCGCATCCCCACCCCGGCATCAATCAGCAGCGACACGTTGCCCGCGCGAACCAGCGTCGCATTGCCGGACGACCCCGACGCAAGCGCATGGACAGTAAAATTCGATCCCATAGCGGCATTGTACCCGGAAAAAACCATGCGTTGAAACGCACAGCTACACAGCGCGGACGCCACAAAACACCGCTTCTGCACTGGCAGGCCCGGAGGGCGCGGGGTTAAGAGCCAGATAAAGACAATTCCCAGTGCCGTGAAGCGGTACTTCGTGGCCGAAGGCCGTATAGCCGTGCCATTCATGGCATGGCTACTTTAATCTAACCCATAGATCAAGGTGATTGCGGTTACTTTGTCTGTTGCCCCTCGGTTCACAGATACCGAAATCGTATAAGTCGAAGTCCGCTGGCTGAATGTTGCGGCGGAAAGACTGGGCCGTTCCTCAAGCGAGTACCCGCTTTGTTTTTTCAGGTCGCCCTCAACCCCTAATGCCTGCGGCTTTGCGCCGGGCGGCAGTAGCTTGTCAATATAGAATTGGCAGACTGCCTTGAATGATGATGGAGAGGTGTAAGTCGCAATCTGCATATTGCCATCTCCATGCGGAGCGCCACCCGCCATTCCGCTTTGGCCTCTCAGCGCGTTGGGAAGAATGAGTGTTTTCAATACAGGCGGCTGCCGGTTTGTGTAGAACTCCGCGAGGGTGGGCTGCGGGCTGATCTGACGAACACTCATATTTGCCTTGTGCGGACTGAAAGCATGAACAAGCGGCGCAACTGCCGCACCGACGAGCAGAAGGCTGGCAGCGAGGGCAGCGTACTTAATTTTGGTGATCTTCATAGTGTGCAAGACTCCTTTCGAGATCAGAAGGACATTCGGGGCAGGGCCGTTAGTGAGAGCTTGCAGGGTCGCCTGCGTGACGGCGGACGCAGCATCGGCAGACAAAGGGCGGGCGGCTTCAGTGGTCAGCAGGACGGCGAGAACGACGCCGGTGACGGCGGCTCCGTGCGCTGCTAAGTAGCGGCGCAGCTTGTCAAGGGCACGGGCGCAGCGCATTCGGGCGGCGTCTTCGGAGATGCCGAGTAAGTCGCCGGTCTCGGCCAGCGTATGGCCTTCTAAGAAGCGCAGGAGGACGGCGTCGCGGTCGGCAGGCTTCAGGGCGGACAGGGCGGCGTTCAGGAGCGGCTCGACGGTGTCCCACTCGGGCGTGGACGCAGTTTGGGTGCGGATGGTTTCCTGCATGACGGCTTCTTCCCGGCGGATGCGCCGCGCTTCCTGCTTGCGAGCATCTTTGGCGACGAACACCGCCGTTTGGTAGAGCCAGCCGGCAAGGCTCTGTCTCTCGTGGAGTTTTTGGGCGTTGCGGGCGAGCAGCAGAAAGACGACTTGGGCGGCATCCTCGGCAAGCGTGTCAGTGCCAAGCTCGCGGCGGCAGGTGCGGTAGACGAGCGGCAGGTGCCGGGCGAAAAGCTGCGCGAACGCGGCTTCGGAGCTGTTCTGGGCGTACTCGGTGAGGAGAGCGTTGTCCTGCATGGTCCGTTCCTAGTTGGCGATACTTTCAGAGGGATATGGACGGCGGAGGCGGGAAAGCGAACAAAAATCAGCCGACGATCTGCTTGAGCATATCGGGGCTGTTGGTGATGATGCCGTCCACATGGCAGTCGCGCATCCGGCGCATATCTTCCGACAGGTCCACGGTCCAGGCGTAGACGAGGATGTCGCGGCGGTGCAGCACCGCGACGCGCTCGGGGGTGAGCAGGCGGTGATGCCAGGTAACCGCATCGGTGTCCAGTTCAAGCAGCAGGCGGGGGGTGATCTGTGCACCTTCATCTATGTTGAGGGTGAGGCTCAGGGGAATGCGCGGGTCGAGGCCGCGCAGGATGCGCCGGCTGGTCTCGCTCGCACCGGCGACCAGAAGCGAGTTTAAGGGAAACTTGGACTTACGGATAACACGAGCGAGCAGCCCTTCGGTGCCCGGCTCCTTGAAGTCCAGCATCAGGCCGACTTCCGCTTCAAGCGCCAGTGTCAGCACTTCGGACAGCGTCAGCAGGCTTTGACCCCACTCGCCGCCGCCGCGCCGCCACTGATACAGGGACCGGTCTCGCAGAGGCACTTCCTCGCCGTCGAACAGGTGAATATTCTCATGATCCAACACCAGAACATCGTCGCGGGTGCAGCGGACATCCACTTCCAGCATCTGCGCTCCGGCTTCCACAGCCCGGCGCAGCGAGGCAAGCGTATTACCCGGCGGCTCCAAAAACGGAGCGCCCCGGTGACCGACAATGGGAAACGCACGAAGCTCAGAAGCCATAAGATAGGTGCCGACAGACTAAAAGGGAGAGCGGTGCTCTCCCTTCTTGTTCGCATATGCCGCCTACCGGACTTGAACCGATGACACCTCAATTTTCAGTCGAGTGCTCTACCAACTGAGCTAAGGCGGCTTACTTTTGTTTTGTGGCCCAGAATACGTTGGACCAATTTTGCTGCAAGGCTGTCCGTCGCCGGTGGCAATTCGCGCAGCGGACATCGCATTTTGCGATCTCGGCCTCAATCTTCTGCCACGAGTAACCGTTGTACCACATTCGGGACAGGTTATGCAGCTTTTCCGCCCCGTCTCGGTGGTCAAGTTCCAGGACAAGCGGGTCAGGCTCGCCGCAGCTAATACAGGCATGAGAAGCAAGATATTCGTGCAGCCGCCGGTGCAGCTCTTCGCGTCGGGCCGCAGAGTTGACGACCGCCCGGCCCTTGTAGCGCTCCGCATGACGCCGATAATGTGCCGCGCAGTATGTTTTGCTGCACACTTTACACTGGGTATGCCGAAGTCCCCGCGCCTTGTTCTTGTAGCTGAACTCGGCTTCGGGCTTTTCCAAACCGCAATCGCGGCACGTCATTTTCACATCCTTGTTCCTGCTCATTCTCGCATCGAGCAAGCGTATTATACCCACTGCATGAGGAAAATGCAAGTGGTAGGCGAGGAGGGATTCGAACCCCCGACCTCTTCCGTGTAAAGGAAGCACTCTAGCCACTGAGTTACTCGCCCGAGTTTTTGGATTATACCCACCCCGCCGCCTGCTGTCAAGGCAAAGTTCTACGGTGAAGTTTATGGGCTAATCGAATGGAATAGAGGGCGGGGGCAGAAGTGCGCCCGACTCACGGCAAGCAGCGAAGTAAGCGCGGGTCGCGTCCTGTGTCTCGCCACCGGCAGTATACGGCGGCAGTTGGGCGGGGTCGGCTTCGAGCGGCGCGGGCAACGCGCACCTGAGCGTTATCATTAAATCAGACACCCAGGCGCATTCGTCGGGGTCGGCAAACTCAATACGCTGCAAATGCGCGAAGTCTAGGCCGTAATGCACCAGCACTTCCAGGCTCGGGTAGTGAGTCCCTGCATCATGCCGCCGCAGCATCTCGGCTCTCTCGGCAGGGTCGGCGACTGGGATAAACGCCGCCCGATGCCGCCAGGCTTTGGTGTTATACGGCAGCAGTGCAACTTCGGGCAGCGCCAGCACGGCGGCGCGGCCAAAGACAAGCAGGGCATGGGGAAAACCCCGCGCCAGCTTATCTTTGAGAAGCGGCGTGTCGGGCCGCGTGGACAGATGCACCCAATCAGTCAGCCGGAGCATCGTGTCGCGCCGAACGGCACTTGAACGCGGCTTGATCCCCTGCCCTGCCGTGATACTTTTGGCATAAAGCGCCCCGCTTTGCAGAATGTGCGGCAAGTAATGCAGCGGGGCGGCGTGGTACAAAAACATGGTGCGTCCTCCTCCGTGAGTGCAGGGTGCGAGATGGGGATCAAAGCCACGGGTTTCTAACTTTTGGCTTTTATTCCATGGCAGTCGGCGGCGGCGGCCAGACCCCTGGCTGTTCAGGTGTGGCCTCACGGGCCATTTCTTCTGCAAGCTGCCTCAGCAGTTCCTGCCGGCCATTCGCATACCGCCAGGCTGCGAAAGACACGCCCAGCATGAACAGTATCAAAGGACACTCGATCACAAGCTGAGTCCAAAGGGCCGTATCCGGCGCACGCCCCGCCGTATGATGCACCGCGAAATGCACCGCATAACTCCCCGCACAAAAAGCCACCAGGAGAGCCGCGCCGATTAAAAATATCCATGCGAACAGGATGTTGTTTTTGATCTCCGCTTCGGCTGCGCGGACAGCTTCTTCTTGCGCGGCACGCAGCACAGGGTCCATCGCTCCCCCGCAAGTCTACCAGCCGCCGGTTTTGGTGCGCTCCGGCAGCGGGTGCGCTTCGAGGTACTCATCGTAGGTGCCCCGGAAGTCGAGCAGGCCGTCTTCCGACAGGGACCAGACGCGAGTCGCCATTTCGGAGATCAAATCGCGGTCGTGGGAGACGACAAACGCGGTGCCGGCAAACGACGACAGGCCCTCGGCCAGCGCCGAGACGGCTTCCAAATCCAGGTGGTTGGTCGGCTCGTCGAAGATCAAGACCGGGTGGCGCTGAAGCATCAGCTTCGCCATCAGCAGGCGGGCCGCCTCACCGCCCGAAAGCGCCTCAGTTTGCTTCAAGCTTTCGTCGCCCTTGAAGAGCATCTGGCCGAGGAGGCCGCGGACATACTGCTGACCCTGCGCTTCCTCGTCGAAGCTCATCAGCCAGTCCAGCGCGGGGATGCCGGCGGGAATCTCAGCCCGGTAGTCCTGCGAGTAGTAGCCCCAGGTCATGCCGCCGCCCCATTTGATCGTGCCGGCGTCGGGAGTGAGGTCGCCGACCAGGCACCGAACAAGCGTCGTCTTGCCGATGCCGTTCGGACCAATAATCGCGATCTTCTCGCCGCGCGTCACTTCCAAATTCAAATCGCGTAACACGCGCAGGTCGCCGAACGACTTGGACAGACCCGCGACCGTGACGACTTCGCGGCCCGACGGCTTTTTTTGGTCGAAGCGGATAAACGGGCGCTGGATGTTGGACTTCTTCATCTCGGTCGGAGCCAGCCGGGTCATCTCCTTGCGGCGGGACTGCACCTGCGATGACCGCTGGCCGGCGGCGAAGCGCGAGACGAACTCCTGCAGCTGCGCGATCTTTTTGGCCTTGTCTTTGTTGTCGCTTTCAATGCGCGACCGAGCCGACATCTTGTGCTCCACCATGTCGTCGTAGGAGCCGGGGTAGTTGATAATCGTGTCGTAGTCAATGTCGGCGATATGGGTGCAGACGGCATTGAGAAAATGCCGGTCGTGCGAGATGACAATCAGCGTGCCTTTGTAATCTAAAAGAAACTCTTCGAGCCAGTGGATCGTTTCCAGATCCATGTAGTTGGTCGGCTCATCGAGAAGCAGCGCATCCGAGCCGCCGAACAGGGCCTGCGCCAAAAGCACCCGGAACTTGTAGTCGTTCGGCAGGCTCGCCATCAAATCGGTGTGCTTTTCGTCAGGAATACCGATGCCGCGCAAAATCTCGGCGGCTTCGATTTCAGCTTCGTAGCCGTTTTCATCGGCAATCAGCGATTCTAGGTCGCCGAGGCGGTTCATCATCTCGTCGGTGAACTCTTCCGCCTCGCACAGCGCGTTGCGCTCCGACAGCGCGTTCCACAGAGCCATATTGCCCATCATAACCGTGTCAAGGATGCGCTTGTCGTCGAACGCATTCTGGTTCTGGCTCAGAACCCCCACTTTGCGGGGCTTGGCGACTGTGCCCCGGTTCGACGGCTCGATTTCTCCCGTCAATATCTTCATAAACGTGGACTTACCTGCGCCGTTTGGCCCGGTCAGGCCGTAGCGGTTGCCCGGCGTGAACTTGACCGAGACCTGGTCGAAAAGCGTGCGCGTCCCATACGACTTACTGACATCTTGAACTGTGATCATTGCTTAACCTTAAAAACCTCACCCGGCTCGTTCCTCGCCGCAAGCATTTCTCCTGAACTGGTCTTACCCTCTCCTTTCTTAAGGAGAGGGTGGCGAGGAACGAGCCGGGTGAGGTTCCGAACTCCTGCCACTGAAATAATGCCGTTATTATACCACAGCCCGGTTCGTGCGCGAAGAAGCCGTGTTATAATAAATAAACATGGCAGAGTTAATGACTACTTCTTTGACGGAAGAAACGGCGGATGCCGCTTATCGCCTCAGCTCCGATGGTGCCCTGACCACCGCGCACCCCTGGCAGGCGGCGCTGTATGCCCGGCTGTCCGATCCCGACGGCGACATCGGCGGGCTGCTGCAAGCCGGCACCGGGGCAGGCAAGATCGAATCGGTGCTGATTCCGGCTCTCGGCCTGCACCGGGGCGGCGCACCCCGGCGCGTCTTCTTGATCGGCCCCGACGGCTCCCCGCTCGACGACTACCTGTACCGTGCGGTTCCCTACCTCAAAGCCTTCGTGTCGGCTGACGAAACCCCGCGCACGGTGTGCCTGGACGTCGCCGACGAGGACTCGACCGGGAATTTATGCCGCCGATTCTTCCCCGACGGCACCGAAGACCCCCATCTAATCACTAATCCGCTGGAAGCCGATGTAGATTTAATCCTTACGACGTTCAGCCGGTTCCGGGAGCTGTTTTTCGGCAGCGGCGGAGTCCACGCCCTGCCTACAGCCCTGCTCGGACCGCAGGCCGAGACGCCGCGCCGGGACCTGTTCTTCTTCGATGAAGCGCACACGTACACCGATGACGGTTTTTCGCGCTTTCACCGGCTGATCGAGTTTCTGTTCGCCGAGGACATGGATGTCATCGCGGCGTCGAGCACCATGCCGCCCGCCTTTGCCGAAGAACTCTCGTTTCTCGAAACCCTGCCCGCCCCGCAGGCCAGGCAGCCGCCACGCACCCTGGCCTTTAAGCCCACCGATGATCCGCTGGCCCAAATCGAGCGTGAAGTCCGCCGCGCTTACTTCCAGAACTCCCGCGTCTTCGGGGTCACCGAGACCGAGGCCGAGGCCGAAGCTTTGTTCTCGCGCCTGGCATCCGCATACCCGCACAATGTCTACGTGTACTACACCAGCCAGCCCGCCACCGAGCGCCGCCGGACCTATGCCCAGCTCCGCGAGCTGGAAAAAGAAGGCGAAGGCTATTTATTGCTGACCACCGGCGATGCGCTGGAATCCAGCGACCTCGACGCCACCGTGCTCCTCTCCACCCTCTGCCCGCCCGAAAGCCTCATCCGCCGGGCCGGACGCTGCAACCGCCGGGGGGACCTGCCCGCAGCCCAGATCGTCCTGTTCGGCAACACACTCTCCCCGGCGTCCCGCCCCCTGAACCCCGCCCAGACCGCCGAATACCTCAGCGCCCTCTCGGCCCAAACCGATCTGCCCTTCGACCCCGAATTCTGGAAAGCGTTTATTTGATACTTGGATTTCGGCGGGCCGCGCAGGTACACTGAAGGTATGGCAGATGCAAAACCCCTTGTTTCCGAGCGCCGCCGTTACTTAGTCACGACCGTAGCTCAGGCGAAAGAAATCACCGTCCAATGGCTCACCGAGATTGAGCTGAATCATGTCGTTTCTCTGGGGTTGCCAGAAATAGATGATCGCTACCACCTTTGGCGCGTTCCGCTTCTGCGCCAGTCCGATGATGCCCGGATTGGAGAGGTAGCGATTGACGCTTACAGTACAGCAATTCTTTATGAGAAAAGCACAAAGCCTGAGATGCTTGAAGCCCGTCTTCTAAAAAAAGATGAGGTCCGAGCCGAGAGGAAGCGCAAAAGCGATATCAAGTATCCGATCTCGACACTCCGTAATACGATCGGCATGGGCGACTGCGTTCACCTTTTGGATGAGATGCCTGCCGCTTCGGTCGATTTGATTTTTACATCCCCGCCCTACTTCAATGCCCGACCTGAATATAGCGACTATGAGCAGTACGAGCAGTATTTGTTTAAGATGCGCCAAGTGATCAAGAGAGCGCACGGCGTATTGAACGAAGGCCGGTTTTTTGTGATGAATACAGCCCCAGTGCTTCTGCGCCGAGCCAGCCGCAGCGAGGCTTCGAGGCGCATTGCCGTCCCATTTGACCTGCACAAGATATTTATTGAAGAAGGCTTCGACTTCATTGACGACATCATCTGGGCCAAGCCTGAAGGCGCAGGCTGGGCCACCGGGCGAGGTCGGCGCTTCGCTGCCGACCGCAACCCACTTCAATATAAGGCCGTTCCTGTCACTGAGTATGTGATGGTTTATCGCAAGCGCAGCGACGTACTGATTGACTGGCACATCCGTAACCACCCTGACCAGAGCTTGGTCGCGGCATCTAAAATCGGCGACGACTACGAGCACACGAATATCTGGCGCATCCAGCCAAATACCCGCTCCAAGCATCCAGCGGCGTTTCCTTTAGAACTCGCTCGGAAAGTCGTTTCTTATTACTCGTTTCAGGGAGATGTTGTTTTAGACCCCTTCGCCGGTTCCGGGACAGTCGGCGACGCCGCCTCCGGCTTAGGCCGCCGCTTTGTGCTGTTTGAGCTGAACCCAGAATATATTAGAATTATTCAGGAAGCAACGCCCTCCTGGCTCGGCAAAGCGGCAGACGACATACTTTGGCTAAATTGCTCTCCTGCCCCACCTGCAATGACATTGTTTGAGGGGTCGGCAGACTACGACGTAACGGGGGCACTAGATGTCTGAAAGAAAATCGATTCACGAGCTTTTCCCGGAGAACAGCCGCCTTCTCCTGACGGGCGGGGGCAAGGACTTCATTGAGCGCATTGGGGTCGAAGCGGCACGTCAAGTCGTTCTTAGCGTTATGCAGGGTGAGAATATCCGCACACAGACAGAACCATTATCCCGCAGGCGTATCGCTCAAGTCAGTGGCGCGATTGTGGCGCTCTATGCAAACGGCCTGCTTCAGCAGGAAGATTTTACACAGCAGTTGTCCGCACTGGCATTAGAACAAATTACCAGGTCGCGGAAAAATGACAATGCGGCCATTTGGCCGGCGCAATGGCTGATTGGATTGACGGGTAAATCTGTGCAAAATGTTCTTCGGAGCAAGCCGGAGGCGCGGGAAGCCTACATTGCCGACTTTGAAGAGGCGGTGAAAGAGGCCGCCGAAAAATGTCGCGAAGAAATGGGCGACTTACAGATGACGCTTGGCTATTTGCAGGATGACTCAGGCAAGATAGCGGCACTAGGATGGGAAGATATCACGCGCCTGACAACGGCAATCGGCAGCGCAACACTGACTATTCGCGGCTCGGACAAGTCTATCTACGGCAAGCTGTTCGAGCGGCTTATTCTCGGCTCATTCCTCAGCATTATGGACTTTGAGCGGGTTAACCCCTTGACGAACACGAAAACCGAAAAAGTCTTTTGGCTGTCCGACAGCAGCGATCTCCGCGAAAGTGACGCAACATTACTGTTATCGCCTGGAAAATTGGCGCGGTTCGACATCGGATTTATCGGCCCCGGTAACTCAGAGATTTCCAAAGACAAACTCTCTCGCTATGCGCGTGAGATCGAGCGTGAAGGTACAAAGCATAGCTCCGTTACGTTCATTGTGGTGGACCGATTGCCGCAAACAGGCAAAACAAATCAAGCTGCTCGCGAGATAGAAGCAGAAATTATTCAGATGAGCTGGCAGCGCTGGCCGAAACTCTTGGCGCAGAGAATTGAGGAGAGGCTCGGCTATCAGCACGAACTCACTACCCTTCCTGATGATCAGTTGAGTGGTTATTTGGAGCGGAAACTTGCCCCGGTTCCAATTCAGGATTTCTTGATTGGCGTTTCACCGACGGACTTGCAGATTGATACCGCGCTGCCTGATGCAGAAGAAGAAATCGAAGGTGAGGAATGATAATTCGGGTATAAGGTGTAGAGAAAGCAGGGCGAGTGTATGCGGTTTGGGTTTGCGGTGAAGGCGATTGGGCATGGGGGCAATCTGGCGACGATTCCGGCGGATGCGGGGATGCCGTCGAACGACGCTCGGAAGTGGCAGAGCGGGCCGCATATCAAGCAGTCCATCGAGTTTGTCTCGGCGGTTTTTGAGTATCTGCACAAAGCGGACATCCATATGTACCGGATGTCGTCGGACTTTGCGCCCTACCTGACCCACCCGGAGATGCCGCAGTTTCATCGGCAGCTTGAGGAGGCGGAAGAGGAACTGGCGGCGCTTGGGGCGCTGGCCCGGCAGCACGATATTCGCCTGAGTCTGCACCCATCGCAATATATTCTGTTGAACGCCTTGGATGAGGAAGTCGCGCGAAAGAGCATCACGGATCTGAACGCGCAGGCGGCCATTCTCGATGCGATGGGCTGCGGGCCGGAAGCGGTGGTCGTTACCCATGTCGGCGGCGTCTACGGCGACCCCGCCGAGAGCAAGGCGCGGTTTGTCCGGCGCTACCACGACCTGCCCGCGCACACCAAGAGGCGGCTGGTGCTGGAAAACGACGATGTCTCGTTTAGTGTCACCGACGTGATGGACATACACAAAGAGACGGGCATCTCGGTGGTCTTCGATAACCTGCATCATTTCTGCCTGAACCCCGAGCGTTTGCCGATGCGCGACGCGCTTGCCGGGGCGCTTTCTACCTGGTCTGCCGGGGTAGTCCCAAAAATCCATTACTCGTCGCCGTCTACCGATTTCACGACGACCGTGGACAAAGAAAAAGGGGAAACCGGGCGGGAGCGCATGGTCTCGAAGCTGCACGCGCCGAAGCTCAAGGCCCACGCAGACTTTATCAACCCGCTTGAGTTCACTCAATTCTGGCAGGCGATCGAGGCGGACGGCCTGCGTCCGTTCGACATCATGCTGGAAGCCAAAGCCAAAGATGTTGCGCTTCTGCGCCTGCGCCGGGAGCTTGCCAAGCAGTGCGAGTGCGCGATACCCATTGGTTAGCGCAGACACTGTGCAGTTGGGGCCGCTGTCTGCCATAATGGAAATGTTGCTGAAAAAGAGGAATCTGCGGCAAATTGTGATATAATACGAGGTAATGCAGAACAAACCGATACCTCCACGCCCGTCTTCTTTTATTGTTTCTTTTCGTGTCCTGCATTCGCACGTCATTTGTTCGAGTTATCCATCCCGGAGGTAGTTACCATGAGTCATATGCGGACATCCATCAAGTGCAACTGCGGCCAGCGCGTGATCGCAAAGGACGTCGTCCAGCACGGCTATTACCTGCGCCTCTTCGGTCCGAGCTTTGTGTATGTCAAGTTCCGCTGCTCCCGCTGCAAAAAGCTCGGCGAGCAGTTCATCAAGCAGGAAGAGTGGGAAGAGGGCATTTTAAAAGACACCGCCGTCGAAGTCTCCCACAATGAAAAAGAGCAGTTCGACGCCAAAGGCGCAATTGACATCGGCGAAGTGATTGATTTCCACTTCGAGCTGGAAACAATGAGCGACCTGAACTCGCTGAACGCCATGATGCCGACGACCAAAAAGAAGTCGCGCTCCACGCCGCATTCTTAACTACACGGCTATCTTGGGCCGGAGCGGGAATTCCCCGCTCCGGCTTTTTTACGCCGTGCCGATGCAGGAATTTAGGCACGCCGGAACGAAATCAACACATATGGCTGAACAACTTACACTGGACCAAGTTTCCCGCGTCGCGTTTCTTGCACGGCTTGAACTCTCTGACGCCGAGAAGACGCGCCTGACCACCGAGCTGAACGGCATCTTAAGTCAATTCGAGCGGCTGCAAGAGCTGGACACAGACGGCATTGCCCCGACTTCGCATTCAATGCCGCTGCAAAACGTCTTCCGGGAAGACGAAATCAAGCCGTCGCTGCCCCGCGAGGCCGCGGTCGCCAACGCCCCGGAAAAGCGCGACGGCAACTTTATCGTGCCTCAAATAATGGAAGATTAAGAAAACTTACTTATGCAGCTTTATGAACTGACGGCGCACGAGATCGCCGAAAAACTGGCCGCCCGCGAAGTCTCCGCCCGCGAAGTGACTGACTCGGTGATCGAGCGGATCGGCGACATCGAAGGCCATGTCAAAGCCTATGTCACGGTCACCGAAGCGGTCGCCCAGGCGCAGGCCGACGCCGTGGACACCGCACGCGCACGCGGCGAGGCCCTGTCGCCGCTGGCAGGCATTCCCATCGCTTTGAAAGACAATCTCTGCACGGTCGGCACCGAAACTACCTGCTCATCGAAGATTTTGCGGGGCTTTCTGCCGCCGTACAATGCGACGGTCGTGGAGAAACTCTCGGCGGCGGGGAGCGTCTTTGTCGGCAAGGCCAATTTGGATGAGTTTGCGATGGGGTCCTCCACCGAGAACTCGGCGTTCGGAACATCTCATAACCCGTGGAACCTTGAAACTGTGCCCGGCGGGTCGTCAGGCGGCTCGACGGCGGCGGTCGCGGCAGGCGAGGCGATTTGGGCGCTCGGCTCGGATACCGGCGGCTCGATCCGCCAGCCGGCGGCGTTCTGCGGCGTGGTCGGCCTCAAACCCACCTATGGCCGGGTCAGCCGCTACGGGCTGATTGCATTCGCGTCGTCACTCGATCAAATCGGCCCGATCACCAAAGACGTCCGCGACGCCGCGCTTTTGATGAACGTCCTCAGCGGCCATGACCCGATGGACAGCACGAGCATTGACTTGGGCGTGCCCGATTACACGAAGTCACTGACCCAGGACATCAAGGGGCTGCGAATCGGCGTCCCGAAAGAATACTTCGGCGCGGGCATCGCTCCGGCAGTCGCTGACGCCGTCCGAACCGCCATTGCCCAGATGGTCTCGCTCGGCGCAATCGCCGAAGAGATTACCCTGCCACACACCGAATATGCCCTGCCGACTTACTATATTCTGGCTCCCGCCGAAGCATCGTCTAATTTGGCCCGCTACGACGGGGTGAGATTTGGGCACCGCACGGCCCGCGCCACCAATGCCGTGGACCTCTTTGAAAAGACCCGTGAGGAGGGCTTCGGGCCGGAAGTCAAGCAGCGGATCATGATCGGCACTTATGCCCTGTCAGCCGGCTACTACGATGCGTTTTATGTCAAAGCCCAGCAGGTGCGAACTTTAATCAAGCACGACTTCGATCAGGCGTTCACCCGCTGCGACATCATTGTCGCCCCGACCGCCCCGACCGTCGCGTTCAAGATCGGCGCGGTTTCGGACCCGCTGGAAATGAAGCTCAACGACATCCTAACCATTCCCGCCAACATGGCCGGCATCCCGGCGATCTCGCTGCCCTGCGGCTTCTCAAATGGCCTGCCCATTGGTCTCCAAATGATGGCCCCGGCGTTCGGCGAGGAAACCCTGCTCCGTGCCGCCCACGCCTACGAGCAGGCGAACGAATGGCACACAGCGCGGGCGATTATCGAGCGCCCGCGCCACCTTCATGTGGAGTAATCATGCAAAATGCAGTCCCGTCGCCAAGCGCCGTCATTCAGGAAGTGTCCCAGTTCAGCGATGCCGAGTTCGACGAATTCTTCGACCAGATCACACGCCTGCGGGCCGAGCGTCGAGCACCGCACCTGTCCGAGCAGGAAACCGCGTTGCTGCTCAAAATCAACACGTCGCTCCCGGAGCAGACCTGGAAGCGCTATACAAAGCTCTATGCCAAGATGCGTGGCAACTCAATATCTAAAACAGAGTACGCAGAACTGCTCGAATTGATTGATGTCGTCGAGATGGACAACGCTGGGCGCATCGGGCATTTGGTTGAACTCGCGAACCTGCGTGGAACGACGCTGGAAGCTTTGATGCAGTCTTTGGGGATCGGTCCCCGTGCCCATGGCTGAGCCGCGTCTGTCGGACAAGCGCAGAAAAGAAGTGGCGGAGAACGCGGGCGGCATCTGTGAATACTGCCGCAGCCAGCAGAGTCTTTGCCCTGCGACGTTTCACATCGAGCATATTCTGCCGGAAGCGCGGGGCGGAACCGATAGCCCTGAGAATCTTGCTCTTTCCTGCGGCGGATGCAACGGTCACAAGGCAGCAAAGACAGATGCGCTGGACCCGCTCAACCGTATCCGCGTCCCTTTGTTCAATCCGCACCGACAGTTGTGGCAGGAGCATTTTGAGTGGAGCAGCGATTTTACACTGATGCTCGGTCTGACGGAAACGGGCCGGGCCACGATTGAGGCACTTCGCATGAACCGAGTCGGCGTCGTAAACCTTCGCCGTATCCTGTATGCGTCCGGGCTGCACCCGCCAACTATGCCAAGTGAGGACGATTATGTCCAGTCATCTGAGCGCGAAGATACAGCCGCCGATTGACAATGATCTTTTGCTTCGAGACGCCGAGCACATCTTCTCAGAGATAGTTAATGTCGGCTTCGTGACACCGTTTTGCTTTTGGGGATCGAGCATTGGCTTGGTCGAAATTGGGCACAGCGTGGATTTCGGCGAGGTGGAAATCGAGGCACAGCCGCCGTGGATTACGACCGAAGCCGGAGTTTATGCTTTTGCATCAACCGGCGGTAGTCACGGGATCGAATATGCAGTCGCTGCTAGTCTCATGATTGCTGTCGCGATGAAGTACAACTCAGACATTATAGATGACGCTGTGCGATGGGTGCGGTTTCCGGGTCCGCCCAGAAATTATTATGGGTGCCCTGCTTCGGTTTTCCAGCAAGCCGTTACAAACACAGAACGATTTTCGGACCTAGAGACAGCCGCCGGTGCATTTTACAAGCGTCTGCCAGTGCTCCTGACAGAATTCGAAGAGAAAGATTGAAAGCAGTGTTTTGGCTGAGGTATCCCCATCGTTGAGCGCAGATGCGCCGCGCCCGCCGTCGTGGCGGGGGCATCCCATCACGCAGATTCTCGTCTTTGTTGGTTTGACCGCGGCAATTCTGCTGGCGCTTGGGCTGCCGCTGCTGCTGGTTTTTTCGGTAGCCCACATCAGAATTGACCCATTCAGCGAGCGCGGCGGGCTGACGGTCGAGTTCTTTCTGGCCGTCTCCGCCGTGCTCTGTTACACCTTACTGACCCGGCGGGCAGGACGCTCCCTTGCCGATGCGGGGCTTGCGGCGCGGGGCATCTTTTCGGAGACGGGGATTGGGCTGCTGATCGGCGGGGGCGTTTTTTCGGCGATTGTCGGGCTGATGGGGGCATTCGGCGGATACCATGCGGGCGCGATCAACCCGCATTTCCGGCCCTTGGTTCCGCTGGCGCTGTTTTTGTGCATCGCGGTCTTTCAGGAAGTCGCCGTGCGTGGGTGCATCTTCCAAACCCTGGAAAGGCGCTACGGCTCGGGGATTGCACTGATCGCGTCGTCACTGTTCTTCGGCCTGCTGCATCTCGGCGGGCCGGTGGAGGGCCTGACGACCTGGCAGTGGCTGACTGGACCATTGTTTTTGTCGCTTGAAACGGGCTTGCTGTTCACGGCGGCTTATCTTTTGACGCGGCGGCTCTGGCTGCCCATCGGTCTGCACTGGGGCTGGAACTTCTTTGAGACCTCGGTTTACGGCACGGCGAACTCGGGCGCATGGGAGAACGACCCGAACACGCTGTTCGCCGGGCACACGCACGGCCCGTTTCTCCTGACCGGCGGCGCATTCGGCCCCGAAGCCAGCCTGCCCGGCCTCCTGGTCGGCTCCTACGCCGGCCTGCTGCTCCTGCGCCTCGCCATCCGCCGGGGTCAGTGGCGGAGCGTACCCTCTTCACAGTCCTAAACTTTTTCCAGTGCGTACTGCACCGCCTCATCAAGCGTCATCGCCCTCCCAGCGTCCCAAGCTGCTGTGAAGCCGGGATCGCCAAGCGCGGCGCGGGCGGCGGCGAGCGTCTGCCTATGGGTCTCTTTCTGCTCCGGCTTAAGGGTTGCCAAGCCGGACTCCAGTGCAGCTTCCACAGTCCCGAGAAGACGCGCCGCAACAGGAGCGTCACCTTCTGCCAGCGCCAGTGCCGCCCGCTCCACCAGCGTGTTGATGGTGATTTTAGACTTGTTGAACTTTCCGTGCAGCGTCAGGCTTTGGACCAAGAGCGCCCGCGCCTCCGTCAGCGCTCCCTGGGAGCGGGCCGCTTCCGCCAGGCGGTTGAGACACAGCGCCTCCATTTCCACGCTTCCGGTCTCGCGGGAGACCGTCAGCGCTTCTTTTAAAAGCAAGCGGGCCTTTTCCCAGTCCCTCAGCAAGCCGGCCAGCGTCCCCAGGCAGAGGAGATCGTAAAGCTCTCTATTCTGGTCTCCAAGCCGGTGGTGGATTGCCCGCGCCTGCTCATGCAGCAAGACAGCAGCCCCCCAGTTATTCTGAGTGCATGCCAAATGTGCCAGGTCACGGAGACTACTCGTCTCGCCCATTGGAGAGCCGATCTCGCGTCGGATCGCCAGCGCTTGTTCGTAAAGAAAACGGGCCGCCTCCCAGTCTCCCTGTGCGCCTTTCACGTTGGCAAGGAAAACAAAACTGTGAGCCATATCATCATGGTTGCTGAGTTCACGGCGGATTGCCAGCGCTTGCTCGTAACACAAAGAAGCCGCCTCAAAATCTCCCCGTTGGAGTTTTATATGCCCCAGACCATTGAGGCTTCTGGTTTCACAAAAGGGGTTTTCGATCTCGCGGGAGATCGCGAGCGCCTGCTCAAAGTAGGAGCGGGCCGCCTCCAGATCGCCCTGTTCAAGTTTCACATAACCAAAATTCGTCAGGGCTTCCGACTCGCCGGCATAGTGCCCAGTCTCGCGCGAGACAACCAGCAGCTGCTCGGAAAAGGAGCGCATCGCTTCAAAGTCGTTTCGGAAGTGTGCTAAACGCGACAGAGAATGAAGCGCCTTCGCCCATGCCACGGTGCTGTTTTGTGCGCCTTCCCGCGCCAGCGCCGCCGTCAAGTGCCGCTGCTGCTCGGCCCAGTAGCCCCGCACAAACCAAAACTCCCCCAGCGCTCCTGCCAGCCGCAGGGTTTGTTCCGCGCCCGCCGGGGACGCCTCGCCCCAGGCCAGTCCCGCCCGCAGGTTGTCATGCTCCGTTTCCAGGCGTGTCAGCAGCGCCGCTTGCTCCGGCCCCATTATTCGCAGTTCCACGTCTTCCGCCAGCGCCACGCACCATGACAAGTGCCGGTCCCGCACGGCATCGGTCTCCCCGCTTTCCGCTAGGCGTTCCACGGCGTATTGGCGTACTGTCTCCAAAAAACGGTAGCGCGTCTCTTTCCCTGCCGGAACCAGCGTAACTAGGCTTTTCTCCACCAAGCCCGTCAGCAAGTCCAGGATTTGCACGGCAGCAATCTCGCCGCCAGCGCCCACTTCCTCAACGGCTTCCAGTGTCCACCCGCCTGCAAACACGGACAGCCGGGCCAGCAGCAGGCGCGACGGCCGGCTGAGAAGGTCATAGGACCAGTCCAGCGTCGCCCGCAGCGTCTGCTGCCGGGGCAGGGCGGCGCGGCTTCCGCCTGTGAGGAGGCTCAAATAATCATTCAGGCGGGCCGCGACCTGCTCGACTGTCAGCACGCGCACCCGCGCCGCCGCCAGCTCAATCGCCAGGGGGATGCCTTCCAGCCGGGCGCAGACCTGCGCCACCGCCGGGGCGCTGCTTTCGGTCAGCGCGAAGCTCGGATTGACAGCTTGGGCGCGTTCCACAAAAAGCTGCACACTCTCGCAGTCGGCCAGCAGGTGCGGCAAGGCGGGCGGAGGAGGACGCAGGGCAAATGGGGGCGGCACGGCGAGGCCCGGCGCTGTGACACACGGCACGGCGAGGCCCGGCACTGTGACACACGGCACGGTGAGGCCCGGCACGGCCCAGGCCGCTTCGCCGGTGATCCCCAGCGCTTCCCGGCTGGTCGCGAGGATTCGCACGTCGGCGCACTCGCGCAGCAAAAGCGCGGCAGTCTGGGCGCTCGCTTCGAGCAGATGCTCGCAGTTGTCCAGCACCAGCAGCAGTCGCTTTTGCCGCAGAAAGCCGGTCAAAATCTGCGCGGCGGAACGCTCCGGCCCTTCTTTCAGCCCCAATGCCAGCACAATCTGCGGCACCACCTGCCTGCCTTCAGACAGCGAGTCCAAGCTGACCAGCCAAACGCCGTCAGCGTACTCGGAGGCGACCTTCGCCGCCACCGACAGGGCTAGCCGGGTCTTGCCGATCCCTCCCGGCCCGGTCAGCGTCACCAGCCGGAACCGCCGCAGCCGCTCCACGGCAGCCTCGGACTCTTTTTCGCGCCCGATTAAATCTGTCAGCGCATGGGGCAAATATCCGGTAACAGCCAGCGCGGGGTCACTCTCAAAGACAGGGGCAGTTCGAGCCTCGGCGGCAGGGCGGGGCGATTGGGACGCACGCCGACGCGCTTCGGCACGCAGGGAAGAATAGAGGGCAGTCGTTTTTTCGTCGGGGGCCGCACGCGGGTTGTCTTTCCGCAGGAGGCGCGTCAAGGCATGGTAGACATCTAGGGCGGCGTTGCTGTCTCCGCTGTCGCAGAGCGCCTGCATCAGTCCGCGCTGTGCGGACTCCCGCCAGGGGTTCAATCCCACAGCGCGGCGATGGTATCCAGTGGCCGTCTCCAAATCCCCGGCGGCATGGGCGGCGTCCGCCAAAGCTCGAAGCGCCCGCAGGCAGTCCTGCTCACGGGCCAGGCGCTCCTGGGTCACCCATTCTTCGGTGCAGCCTTCCAAAAGCGGGCCGCGATACAGTGCCACCACCTGTTTCAGCGCCCCTTCGTCGCGGCTGCCTTTCGCCGCATCAAACTCAAGCAAATCAATGGACATGCCGCCAAGCTCCAGGCAGAGGGAGTGGCGGTTAGGGGACTGCAAGCGCCCGCCTTCGCGGCCCAGCGCCTGCCGCAGCTCGCACAGGACCGTGCGGAGACTGGTCAGCGACTGGTCCGTGCCGGCGTCCGGCCAGAGGGTTTCCGCCAGCCACTCGCGCTCGACGGGCCGGCCATGACGCAGCGCCAAGAGCGCCAGCAGCCACAGAGATTTGCGGGAGCGCAGATGTGTCAGAGGATGCCCTTCTACAGAGACTTGCATTGGACCGAACAAGGTCACAGCAAGAGGAGCGACGGCCGGCGTCATAGTCATCATCTGCAATGTCCTTTTCTGAATGCGTTCCTTCCCGTCAGCAGTTTCTTTCAGCAGCCTAGGATAAATGGTCCGTCCCGCACCGTGCGTGCGTTGTCGCTGTGCGTGTGTTATACCGGAACGGGCCGAAGAATACAAGCAGGCTCAGTCAAAATCCGGTCAGGAAGCACACGGCATACACCCCGTACACGGCGCAGGCAAGTATCAACGTCACGACAGCGATCATGTCCCATTTCAGGAGCAGGGTGCGAAGCAGAGTTTGCGTCGTTGCAGCCGTGCGGGGCTTGACAGCCTGCACATCTGGGGCCGTATCCGGCTGAAAGACGACGGGTTCGAGCACGGCAGAGTCAAACAGGACGGTTTCAGAGGCGATGACGCTTTGCATGGGTTTCTCCTGGGCACGCTTGGTTAATTGGGTTCGATGCGTCCCAGTATTATTATCCGGGGCCAACGTGAGCCTAACGCTCCGGTTTCAGGGGAAAAGCGTTCCCAGAAAACATTTTTCGGCCTTGACCCCAAAGCTCGAACTTCTTTTTGGCTTTCTTTATCGGCTTACCCCCGCTGCGCCTCGCTCCATCGGAGCCAGTCGCAGGGGGCCGTTTCCCATCGCTATAGCCTAAACTCCGTGAATTGCAGGTAAAATAGCGCCAGAGGCATTTTCAATAAACACGATACTGCTTCAGGAACTCGAAAATGAGCTGCTGAAATTTGAGCGGCATCCGCCGCCAGGAAAATCGGAGACCGAGTAAAAGTACCTATGACCACCTATGAACCAGTGATCGGGATGGAATGCCATGCCGAGCTTTTGACCCAAAGCAAGATGTTCTGCGGCTGCGCCAATGAGTTTGGCGGGGCACCGAACACGCGCACCTGCCCGGTCTGCCTCGGCCTGCCCGGCTCGCTGCCGGTGATGAATAAGCAGGCCGTGATGCTTGTCCTCCGAACGGCACTTGCCCTGCACTGCGAGGTGTCGCGGGACTGCGTGTTTGCGCGGAAGAATTATTTCTACCCGGACCTGCCGAAAGGCTATCAGATCTCGCAGTACGAGAACCCCATCGGGGTCGGCGGCTATTTGGACATTGATTTGGAAGACGGCGGGACGAAGCGCATCCATATTCGCCGGGTGCATTTGGAAGAGGACACCGGCAAGTTGATCCATGCCGGCGGCAACGAAAGCGAAGTGGACTACAACCGCTCGGGCGTCCCGCTGATGGAAGTCGTCACCGAGTTCCCGCCCGATCTCACGTCGGCGGACGAAGCCCGCGCCTATTTGGAGAAACTGCGCTCGATCTTGGTTTACTTGGGCGTCTCGGACGGCAAGATGGAGGAAGGACACCTGCGGGCCGAGCCGAACCTCAGCATCCGGCCCGAGGGCACCACGGGCGTCGGGATCAAGACCGAGATCAAAAATTTGAACTCGTTTAAGTCGGTCTACAAAGGCGTTTTGTATGAAGTCGAGCGCCAGTCGGAACTCTTGAACGACGGTGAGGCCGTCCGGCAGGAGACGCTGGGCTGGAACGATCTGCGGGGCGAGACTTACCATATGCGCTTCAAGGAAGAAGAGCAGGAGTATCGCTACTTCCCCGAACCCGATCTCGTCGCCCTGCACTTCGGCGATGCGGTGATCGAGGAAGCCCGCGCCGCGCTGCCGGAGCTGCCCGACGCCAAGCGTGAGCGCTTTGTCACGGACTACGGCCTGCGCCCTTACGACGCCGCCATTCTGACCGCGTCCCGCCCGCTCGCCGCCTACTTCGAGGAAGCCGCCGCCGGGACCGACCCGAAAGCCATCGCGAACTACGTGACGGGCGACTTGGCGAAGCTCATGAACGCTTCAGGGTTGGACATCACCGAAACAAAAGTCACGCCATCCAGCCTGCGCGAGCTGATTACGCTCCGGGACAGCGGCCAGATCACCAACACCAGCGCTAAGACTGTGCTGGCCGAGATGTTCGAGACCGGTGCCTCCCCGCAGTCCATTGTTGAGACAAAGGGCCTCGCCGCCGTCTCCGACGACTCCGCCGTCGCCGCCGAAGTCGAGCGCGTCCTGTCCGCCAACCCGGACGTCATCGCTAAGATCAAAGCCGGCAACGACAAAAGCAAAGGCTTTCTGACGGGCCAAGTCATGAAAGCGTTAAAGGGCCAAGCCAAACCCGACATCGTCAACCGCTTGCTGGACGAGAAACTGGCGGCATTGTAACAGCATTGTAGGCAAGAGAAGGCACTATGCTCTATTCCAGTACGAACATTCCTTACCTTGAGTACCGGGCGATAGGCAGGCTGATGGACGCGAATCCCAGCCTGATCAACGGAAGTTTACGTGCGCTAATTGCATTCGGTACACTTGTTGCGACAGGAGAGTCTCAGGACATCAATCTCCTTGAAGTCGTTACTGGGTGGCAGGGACCACGCTCGGCCACCTATGGCAGCACAGAAGCCCTGCCGCTGCGCGGACGGTTGAATCTGTATTTCTTAACTCCCGAAGAGTTTGAGCATCCTACAGCGGCAGTGCCGACGGGTCACAGCTTCTCCAGCGTCACACTGCTGCGGCAGGTACAGCCGGCCTATGCCGTTCTCCTGGAAAACCCAAGTGATTATGCAAATCAGGTATTGTCGCGTCCTGACTTCTTCTCCTCGGAAGAAACGGTTACGGGAGCAGAAAGTTCTGATCCGATTTCCTTTTTGCAGCAGCAGACACTCGCGGGGTCTCGGTCGTGACTGCTTCCGCGACAACCGCGCCGCCGAGGTTTCCGCCCCCTGAAGAGATCGCCGAGGCATTCTACCGAGAAGGTGTTCGCCATCTCAGTGACGCCCACTGCTTGCACCGCGGCTCTGCCTGGGCAGGGGCAATTACCTCCGCAATGAAAGCCGGCGAGCTGGGTGCAAAAGCCATACTGATCCAGCAAAACGCGATGGGAATTTACGACAAAGTTTTCAACACTCACAGACCCTATACTGAGGTGGAAAGCCATCCCATCCTCAAGAGTTTGGCACAAGAGTTAGGAAGCCGGCTTTCGCTGGAAGTTTGAGAGTTGGAAGCGCTTGAGCCAAATCTGTTCGGGCGGCGAAATTTTGAGGCCGCCGAAGCCAACACGGAGTATCCATTCCTGGTCAAAGCGGATGGAAGTGGAGGACAGGCCGCTGTAGCAATTAAATCGCCCGCCCAGTTTTTTGATCTGGCGGCAAGTGAGCGCTACTGCCGTATTGCTTACGATCTGCTGGCTGCTTTGGCGGCATTGTATCCGGCTGTCGCGGCGTGGAAAATCACGCTTCCGGCACGAGTTTAAATCCCATGCAAGTCTGCTTCCGAAATGCTCTCCTGCCCCTCATTCTCGCCGCGCTTCTCCTGACAGGCTGCGGCGCAAAGCAGACCGCTTCAGGCGGCAGTCAAAGCCTGACTGCGGCGCGGGCGGGGTTTGCGACGCATTTGACGCGGCAGACAAAGACGCCGGACCCGGTGCCGCCTCCCCCGACAGGGTTTGAGCTAGTCTCGTATCCCACGCCGCTCGGGGCGTTCCCGGCGTATGTGGCGACGGTGCCGAATGACGGGGCGCGGCATCCGGCGATTGTCTGGGTGGCGGGCGGCTTTGACAACTCCATCGGGGACACGCCCTGGGCGGAGGCGTCGCCGGACAACGATCAGTCGGCGCGGGCATTTTACCAAAGCGGCATTGTGACGCTGTATCCATCGCTGCGGGGCGGCAACAACAACCCCGGTTCCATTGAAGGGCTATACGGGGAGGTGGACGATGTGCTGGCTGCCGGCAAGTACCTGGCCTCCCGGCCCGATGTGGACCCGAAGCGCGTGTATCTGGGCGGCCACAGCACCGGCGGGACTATGGCGCTCCTGTGCGCCGAATCGTCGCCGCAGTTCCGGGCGGTGTTCGCGTTCGGCCCCATCGCCCAGATTGAGGACTATGGCTCCGAGAGCCTGCCGTTTGACACCGCCGACAGCCATGAAACCGACCTGCGCTCTCCCGTCTTATATCTCGGCGCGATCTCCAGCCCGACATTTGTGTTCGAAGGCACCGAAAGCGGCAACAGCGGCCCGGAGCGGGATTTGTACGATGCCTGCCGGAACCCAAAAGTCCATTTTTATCGCCTGCCGGGCGTTGACCATTTCAGCGAGCTGGCCCCGACCACGCCGGTCATCGCCGCCAAAATCATGGCGGACACCGGCCCGACACCGCAGTTCAAGTTCGTCTCTCAGCAGCCCAGCATCCAGCCGATGGACCCGTAGACCCGGCAGGGAAATATAGTGTTCGGCTATGCGGACAGGAAACTGAACGAATCGGCGGTCTTATTCTTCGTCCGCTTTTACTCCTTGTCCACGAAGGCGGACAGTAGGCGTCTGCGCCCACAGCGTAGAACTTGGGTTCCACGCCTTTGCTGCTCACGACTGGACGGCCCGATCCTTGTCTTCTGATTTGTCACTCGCCGATAAGTTCCGCTGGGAGCTTTTTGTGCCGGGCGACTGCGTACTGGTCGCAGTCTCCGGCGGGCCGGACTCGCTGTGCCTGCTGCACTTGCTCTGGGCGGAGCGGGAGGCGCGGGAGCTAGGGATGGTCACGGCGGCGCATCTAGATCATGGGCTGCGGGGCGAAGAGTCGGCGGCGGAGGCGGACTGGGTGGCGGCGTGGTGCGCGGAGCGCGGGATTGCGTGTCACGGCGGGCGCGTGGATGTGGCGGCTCTGGCACAGGGGCGAAGCGCTCAAGAAGCGGCGCGGGACGCCCGGTATGCGTTTTTGGAGCGCATCGCGGATGACATCGGCGCGGGCAAGATCGCGACGGGGCATACGCGGAGCGATCAGGCCGAAACAGTGCTCGGGAATATCCTGCGCGGCACCGGGACGAGCGGCCTGCGCGGCATTCCCGCGCAGCGTGGGCGGATTGTCCGGCCTCTTTTGGATGTGCCTCGGGCAGACATTGAAGCCTACAATGCGGCGCAGGGGCTGATGCCTCGGCGGGACTCGTCGAACGAGAGCGCAGACCACTACACGCGCAATCGGATTCGCTTGGAATTGCTGCCGCAACTTCGCCGGGACTACAACGGCCAGGTTGACGATGCGCTTGTCCGGCTGTCTGAGATTGCGGCGCGGGACAGCGCATATTTGCAGGAGCAGGCGGCAGAAGCATTAGCAAGTGCGACCGTCGCAGCCGGCATGCACCGACTGACGCTGGACCGGCTGACGCTGATGCACCTGCATCCGGCTCTGCTGCGGTACGTGCTGCGGACGGCGATCTCCTCGGTTCGGGGCGGCGGGCAGGACATTGGGTATGAGCCGATGGAAGCGATCTGCGCAGCGATTGGGCAAGCCGGCGCCTCTAATTTTGCGCTGATGCTGCCGCGTCCGGCCTGCACCGTCCGCGTCTCAGAGGCAGCGGTAGAGGTGGAAGACAGTCCGGCGACGCAGCCCGGCTTTGTGTCGGAGCCGCTTTCGGTCCCCGGCACAGCTTGTTTGGCACGTCTTGGCCGTTCTGTGACCGCCTCGTGGCAGGACCCCGGCGGCGCGGCACGGGTAGATGCAGACCGGGTAGATTTGAGTTCCCTTCATGTCCGAAACTGGTCGCCGGGAGACATGATAGACCCGCTCGGGATGGGCGGACGGCACAAAAAGCTATCAGACATTTTCGCAGACGCCAAAGTGCCCCGTGCCGAGCGCGGCCTCGTGCCGATTGTCGCCGATGCGCGGGGCATTGTCTGGATCGCAGGGCTGGCGGTGTCCGAGCGAGCGAAAGTGACACCGCAGACGACGCGGGTTTTATACTTGTCGGCAGGAAACGGTGGAGGCGATGTCGAATAAGAGTGCTATGAGCGGTTGGAGCGACAGTCAGAGCCGGGCATTTACGCTGATCGAGATGCTTGTCGTCATCGCCATTATCGCGCTTCTCGCCGCTTTTCTGTTTCCGGTCTTTCAGCGTGTCCGCGAGAACGCCCGCCGGGCGTCCTGCCAGGCCAACTTGAAGCAGCTTGGCCTCGGCCTTATTCAATACGCCGGGGACAACGACGAGGCACTGCCGCCGGGCGGGTATTCCGGCTCCGGCACGACGACAATCACCTGGCGGCAGCTTATCTTTCCCTATGTCAGAAGCACCGGCGTCTACGCCTGCCCGTCGAACCCGTACAACACGCTCTTAACCGATGTAGACAGCGACACATTTTACGTGTCTTACGGCGCAAACGAGAGCCTGCTTCGAAGCGGCAAGACAGCGACCACGGCACTGGCCGGTGTTCAAAATCCAGCGGGCATTTTTATCCTCGGCGAGTCGGATGGCCGGGGGTACAAGCTGAACAATCCGCCGAACCCGCCGCTGCTGTCGCCGGGCTGCGGCGGGTGCGACTTCCCGGCGGCCGGCTCGCACACGGACTTGTTCGCAGGCCATGTCACCCGCAGCAACTGGCTGTTTGCCGACGGTCATGTGCAGTCGCTGCGGCCCACGCAGACCTGCTCGCAGTCTGATCTCTGGGACTTGGACCGAAACAATGCCGGGTTGTCCTGCTTGGGGTCACTGACCGCCGCGCTGCGAGATAATGAAGAGTATTGGAGCCAGACGACGACCCCATGACCCAGTTCGCATCCATGACCCAGTTCGCATCCACGACCCAGTTCGCATGAGGATACAGCCATGATTTATGATTGCCCACAGTGCGGTACGCCGCAGGAGGCCGGAACGACGATCTGCCCCCATTGCCGTGCCCAATTCGATGGACCGGTGCCCGACGACGCCGTTCTGCCCCAAGATTTTGTCGCGCCGGCGGCGGCAGCCGTCCCCGAGGCTGCTGCGCCGGAAGCGGCTCTTTCTGAGACACATGATTCTGAAGCACACGGCTCTGAAGCGCGTGTTTACGACGCGCCCGAGTCCGACGAGACGCCGCCGCAAAGCGTGCCGCCCGAAACGCCGGCAGACGCCGAGACTATTTCGGCGGCAGCGGAAGCCGACTCCATTCCTGCGGAAGCCGGTCCCGCAGTGATCGAAGTGAAGCCGCCCCCAGCGACGGGCGACCAGCCGTACCTGACCCCGCCGTCATACTCGCCGCCGCCGTATGTCCCGCCGTCTTATTCCCCCCCGCCGCCACCGATGCGTCCACCGCTCGGCAGCCTGACACGGGCGCTCTTGATCGCCTTCCCCATCGTGCTGATCCTAGTACTCGGCGGCGTCTACTTCGCCAGCTCGCTGAACTCCGGCGCAGACATATCCGATCCCCCCCTGCCCGTTCAGCCGGCCCGGTCATCCGCCCTGCCGCCCGCGCCGATCGGTGCACCGGTGACTTTGTCCGGCGGCTCCAATTCAAGCGTGCCGGACAATGACCCCCGCTCTCGCCAGCTTGTCGGGCGCTGGCAGGCGAAGTCCGGCGAGGAATATGAATTCAGCGCCGACGGCACCGGCACCCACAAAGGCCCCGCCGCAGCGGGAGCTAGCCCCGCCCCGCCGGAGCAGTCGTTTACCTGGGGCGTGGCGCAAAACAAAGTCATGCTTTACATGAGCCAGGACCAAACCCTGCGCTTTAACCCCGGCCCCGATAACAACGCGATCTTTCTGGCCTCGCAGGCGGGACGCTATATCCAGTATGCGCGGGTGAAAAATACCTAAAAATATCTAAGAAGCCCTTACCAGCCGTCCTGCCAGCGCTTGACATCGTAGCCCTTGAAGCCATAGCAGCGGACGATCTGCACTGTGCGGATCGGGTCGGCATATGGCGGATTGCGATAAACGCGCAGGGGTGGCTGCGGCTCGACTCGCGTGAATATGACCCGCAGGTCGTCGAAATGGTCCTGAGTGTCGGTGTCGTTCAGAAAAATGGCATCGCGTCCGACCAGCTCTTTCGGGTCTTCCCAGAACAGATACTCGCTGGCTTTGTAGTTCAAAAAAAGCGCATAAGTTTTCGGGCGGCCCGGCAGGTAGAACGCCGCTTCCGATGGCATCCGGTAGTTAATGCCGAACACGAATGGGTCTCCGCCCATCGCGGCTTTTTCGGCAGCCACCCGCGCCCCCAGCGCCCGCCAGCCGTACAGCTCGTTCGTGCGGTCGTCGGCGGCTTTTGGGAACTTGACCCCTGCGGAGTACAGAACATTTGGAAACAGCGCGGCAGTCGTGAGCACGAGGGCCAGCGCCGCGCTTGAAACCACCCAAATCCGCTTGACGGCCACTCGGCTGTCCCAGCAGCGGACCAAAATCGCCGCGGTCAGGATCAGCCCGGACGGGTAGGCATCCACGGCCCAGTTCCCCTCCACCTTACTTTTCAGCGCCGTCACGATGATGGCGGCCAAAGAGACAACCGCCGGGCACCACAAGAACAGCACGGCGTCATCACGTTTTTGGATGCCCCGCCGGAAGCCGTCCCCGAGCGCATACAGAAACGTCAAAAAGACAAATGGAGACATCAAGAGGGTCTGGTCGCCGAGGAACCGCCCCACCCACTTCAGGCCGTCATGCCCGCTGCCGCGCGAACTCATGGCATGGGCGTGAATCCAAAAAGCGTTTTCGTGCGTGTAGTTCCACCAAAAGAACGGTGATAAGACGAGCAGCGCGACTAATCCCGCCAGATACGGCTCGGGCCGGCGCAGCCAGCGCTCACGGGCGGTTTGGGACAGCAGCAGGTACAGAAAGACGCTCGGCAAAAGCAGCAGGGCGTTCAGCTTCGCCTGCGCCGCCAGTCCTGCCAGCACTCCCGCCGGCAGCCACCATTTGGGCTTGTCGGTGAGCGCCCGCTGCAAAACAAAGAGCGCGGCGGCCCAGAGGGCAAGCTGAACGGGGTCCTGGGTCATCAGGACTGACCCGGCGGCAAACAGAGGCACGATGTTCGCCAACACAACCGATACCAGCGCGACCGCCGGCCCGAGCAGCCGCTTGGCGAGGAGATAAATAAAGACACCAGCGATGAGGGCACAGATTGTCGCACCTGCCCGCACCCCAAGTTCGTTTGTCCCGAGCAGCGTTGTAAAGAGCCGAACGACTGGGGCCATGAGCGGGGTATTATCGTAGTAGCCCCAATCGAGGTGCCGCGACCACTGCCAGTAATAGGCTTCGTCCTGGATCAGCTCATGCTGGGCGTCGTACCAGAATCGAAAGAGCGTGAGGACAAGGAGCAGCCCGGCGGCGGCGCGGTCGGCGGTACGGGAAGAGAGCGCGGGGCGTTGGGACGGCAGGGCAAGCGTATCGGGAGAGGTCATGGAGAGATTATACACGATGCGCGGGGGAAACGAAAAGCGGGGGCGAACACGGCCAGGAAGGGCGAACACGGCCAGGAAGGGCGAACACGGCCAGGAAGGGCGAACACGAGGTTCGCCCCTACGGGATTCGGAACGGATTGTAGGGTGCGAACCTTGTGTTCGCCCTTCTCTCTGTACTCTTCTGCTTTGCCCTTCTCTCTGTACTCTTCTGCTTTGCCCTTCTCTCTGTACTCTTCTGCTTTGCCCTTCTCTCTATACTCTTCTGCTTTGCAGCGCTAAATCTTGAAGAGCGATTCGCTCACTGGCTGGTTGACACGAATGTTTTGGTACACCGTCGCGCCCGCCAGCTTGTTCTGGGTGTTGTACAGCTCAACGCGGGTCGGGACATAAATGCCGGGCGCGGCCTGGACCGGGTTCAGGTAGCGCAGGATCTTGGTCAGCTTGCCGTCGCGCCCATAGTTGTACCGCTGGGTCGTAATATGGGTCTTCGGGTCAATCCAGACCAAATCTTTCTGCGTTTCTCCGGCTTGCTTGGGCGAGATTTGGAAGCAGAGCAGGCCGGCCTCACGGCGCAGGAAGGTCGCGTTGTAGTCAGTCAACAGCTCCGGTGGAACCAGGCCGAAATCGAGCAGCGTCTGACGCTTGCCGGGCGCTCCGGTCGTGTCCTGGACTTTGTGTACAAACGGCGCGACCGTCAGCTTCTGGTTGCCGTTGATGATATAATAGCCTGTCGCCAGGTGCGGGATGCTGGCTTCGATCCGCAGTTTGCCGGGCTGTTCATAAACCATTGAGCCGCGATGCAGGCGGTAGGCCAGCGCGATGTCGCCGTCAATGGTCTTGAGCTGGTCCTGGTTTTCGGTCACGATTTCACTGCTCGCTTGCAGTGTCTTGACATTGGCTGAAGTCAGTGATTGAATGCTTGGCGCAGCCTGCCCGGCGGCTGCTAAGGCCAAAGTCAGCGCGGCGGCAATCGAAGCCGCGAAGCGGTATGTCATGGGAGTATTCTCCTCTGTTTCCGTGTTCTAGTCACATAAGGCCGCGATGGCGGGGAATGGTTCCCGGACTCAGATTTACCAACGAAACGAAATTATGATTGATCAACACGCCTTGCGCGTTCTCGAATTTGAAGCGATCCGTAAACAGCTTGCCGCGCAGACCGCCTGCTCACTGGGGCGGGAGCTGGCCGAAGCGGTGACACCATCGGACTGGCTGCCGCAGGTGCAGGCACGGCTCGATGAAACGACCGAGTGCCGGAACCTGATTGCGGTCAAAGGCAACCTGCCGCTCGGCGGGGTCACGGACATCCGGCCCCTGGTGCGCTCAGCGGAGATCGGAGCGACTTTGGAGCCGCATGGGCTTTTGGATGTGGCCGAAGCGGCGGCGGCGTCCCGGTCGCTGAAGCTGTTCTTGCAGAAGCTGGCGATGGACTACCCAATCCTGGCCGAGCGGGCAGCGGCGCTGGGCCAGTTCCCGTCGCTGGAGTCCGAGATCAATGCGTCCATCGGCATCAATGGCTACGTCCTAGACTCGGCCTCGCCCGATTTAGCGCGTATTCGCTCGCAGCGCAAGACCGCATCGTCGCGGATGATGGACCGGCTGAACGGGATTATTTCGGGGCCGCAGCGGACCATGCTGCAAGACCCGGTGATTGTCCAGCGCGGCGACCGTTACTGCGTCCCCGTCAAGGCCGACCACCGGGGGGCATTTGGCGGGATCGTGCATGATACGTCGTCTTCGGGCGCGACGCTGTTCATGGAACCGCAGGTCGTCGTGGATTTGGGCAACGAGATCAAAGAGCTGACAATTAAAGAGGAGCAGGAAGTCCAGCGTATTCTGCGGCGCTTGACCGACAGCGTCGCCCGTGTCGGGGCAAGTTTGGTTGTAACAATGGAAACGCTCGGGGAGATTGACTTTATCGCCGCCCGCGCCCGGTTGGCAGACGTCCACCGGGCGGTCGAGCCGTCGCTGAACAATACTGGTCTGACGCGGCTGCTGTCTGCCCGGCACCCGCTGATTGACCCGAAAAAGGTGGTCGCGATTGACATTGAGCTGGGGGCAAGCGTCAACAAAATTCTGCTGATTACCGGGCCGAACACCGGCGGCAAGACCGTGAGCCTGAAGACGACCGGACTGCTGACACTGATGGCCCAGTGCGGCCTGCATGTCCCGGCGTCGCGGGCGGAGATGAATGTCTTCGACCAGGTGTTCGCGGACATCGGCGACGAGCAGAGTCTTCAGCAGTCGCTCTCGACCTTCTCGGGGCATATCACGAATATTGTACGGATACTCCAAGACCTGCGCCGCAATGCATTGGTTTTGCTGGATGAAGTCGGGGCCGGCACCGACCCCGGCGAAGGGGCATCCCTCGCCCGCGCCCTGCTGGACCACCTGCGTGCAAGCGATGCCCGCGTAATTGCGACCAGCCACTACGGCGAACTGAAGACATACGCATTCGTCACCGACGGCGTTCAAAACGCCAGTGTCGAATTCGACGAGCAGACTTTGTCGCCGACCTATCGGCTTTTGCAGGGCATTCCCGGCTCATCCAACGCCTTTGCGATTGCCGGGCGCCTCGGCATGCCCGAGTCAGTGCTGGACAATGCCCGCGTTGCTTTAACTGGTTCCGACGAGACTGCCGATCTGCTGCGGGAACTCGAAGAAGGCCGCCGCAAGGCGATTGCCGAGGGCCGGGCCGCCGAGCAGGCGCGTGTCGAGGCCCAGATGCTGCGCCGCCGCTACGCCGATGAGCTGTCTAACTTGGAGGCCCTGCGCCGCGAGTCCCGCCAAAAGGCGCAGGACGAAGCGCGGGCGCTGATTAAACGCGCCTCGGATAAAGTGGACCATACGCTGGCCGAGCTGCGCCGCGCTCAGACCGAAGGCAAGCAGACCGAGCGTGTGCGCCAGAAGATCAAGGACATCGGCAGCGATTTGCAGTCTGCCATCCAAAACAAGCTGTCTGCGGACCAGCCCGCCGCGATTGAGCTTGTCCCCGACCGGCCCTTGCGCCGGGGCGACAAAGTGCAGATTACGACGCTCGGCATGGCCGGCGAGCTGCTGGAAGACGCCGACGGCGACTCGACTGTCCCGGTGCAGGTCGGCGCGATGCGTGTCAGCGTCCCGCCATCTACATTGATGCTGCTCGGCAGCGAACCCACGCCGAAGCCGACCGTCAAGCCGCAGTCCACGCCCCTGCCGAAGTCCGCTGAGAACCTCAGTGTCCACGGCAAAGACGGCGATACTGCGCCGTCGTTTAACATGGAAAAGACCATCGGCATCACGCCGCAGCTTACGCTCCTCGGTCAGCGTGCCGAAGAAGCTGTCGCCAATGTTGAAAAGTATCTTGATGATGCCTACGCCGCCGGCCTCAGCCGCGCCCGCTTGGTTCACGGCAAAGGCACCGGAGCGTTAAGACGCGCCGTGCAGGAGTATGTCAGCTCCCACCCCCTCGTCGCCGACTATGCCACCGCCGACCCCGAAGAAGGAGGCGCAGGAGCCACAGTCGTCACCCTGCGGGCGACATAACTCGCGCCACGGTTAGGAACCGGCACTGGAAGTGCCGGTTCCTAACTTGCCGCGCCCTCTTGTTCTTGCCGCGCCCGGCGATGGCCCGCTCGCGTGACATAACTACCGCTTAGGCCGCTTGGGAAAACTGCTCTGCGGGTGGTGATGCCGGCACAGCGAGTGGGGCGGCGGTGTCGAAGAAGACCAGGCGGCGGGCTTCGGCGAGGCTGGTTTGGCCTGCTAGGACCGCGTTGCAGGCGGCAGACTGCATCGGGACATAGCCGTAGCGGGCGGCTTTGCGGCGCAGGGTCTCCGCCGGCTCCCCAAGCGCGATCCCTCGCTGCACTTCCGGCGACACCGGAAACACTTCATGCACCGCCAGGCGTCCCTTGTAGCCCATCCCGCCGCACTCGGGGCAGCCGCCGGAGCGCCACAGCAGCAGGTGGTCATGCGACATCGCCGGGCCGAACAGCGCCCGCTCCTCGGGGGTGGATGCCTGCCGCTCCCGGCAATGCTCGCACAGAACCCGCAGCAGGCGCTGGGCGGTCACCCCAATCAGCGCGGTGCTGAGGAGCGACGGGTCCACGCCCATATCCAGCAGGCGCGGCACGGCGCTTGCGGCGTCGTTGCAGTGCAGCGTGGACAGCACCAGGTGACCGGTCATCGAGGCCCGCAGCGCAATCTCCGCCGTTTCCCGGTCCCGGATCTCGCCGATCAGGACAATGTCCGGGTCCTGGCGCAAAATCGCCCGGAGCTGGGCGGCGAATGTCAGCCCCACTTTTTCGTTGACCTGCGACTGGTTGATCCCGTCAATGTCATATTCGACCGGGTCCTCGCAGGTCATGATATTGTTGGAAACTTCTTTGAGGTGGTTCAGCGCGGCGTAAAGGGTCGTCGTCTTTCCCGAGCCGGTCGGACCGGTCACCAGCACCAGGCCGTGAGGCTTGGCGATCATCTCCTCGAACAGCGCATTGTTCGCTTCCGAGAATCCGAGGTCCGGCAGGCGGCGCAGGACGGCATTCTTATCAAGAACGCGCATGACAATCCGCTCGCCGTGGTAGTTCGGCAGCACGGAAACCCGCAGGTCAATTGTGCGCCCGTCAATCGTCACCGAGAGGCGGCCATCCTGGGGCAGACGGTGCTCGACAATGTCCAGCAGGGCCATGATCTTGACGCGGGCCACGAGCGCGGCTTTGAGCTTTCCGGGAATTGTGTGCACCCGCTGAAGCTGGCCATCCACCCGGAAGCGCACCTCGATCTGCTCTTTGCGGTGCTCGATATGAATGTCCGACGCCCGTGTCCGAATGGCTTCGGTCAGAATTTTATTCACCAGGCCGACCACGGGCCGCATCTCGGCCTCCGTGACTTCGCCGGACGCCCGGTTCAGGCTGTCGCTCTCGAACTCGGTCATTGCCTCGGAGACCAGGCGGGTCAGCTCCGTACTTCCGCCGCTGCCGGCGTCGAGCGCTTGGATAGCTTCCAGCAGCCGATCTTCATCGGTCAGCACCGGCTCGATCCGCAGGTGCGAGAAGTTGCGGACAGCGTCGAGGCCATCCACATCGCCGGGGTCCCGCATCGCAAGGATCAGCTTGGGGCCGTTGATCTGCACGGGCAGCACTTGATGCTTTTTGCAGAGGGCCGCTGGAACCAGCGCCAGGGCCTCGGAGGTCGGCGGATTGTCGCCCAAGTACCAGGCGCTGACCCCTTTTTGGAACGCGCAGCATTGCAGCAGCCGCTTTTCGCTGATCCAGTTTTGCTGCATCAGTATTTGGCCGAGGGGCTGGAACCGCCGCCGCTGCATCTCGAGGGCTTTGTCGAGCTGCTCGGCGGTAATCAGTTTTTGGGAGACGAGCAGCTCCCCAAGGCGCTTGCGGGTGGTGTACATATCGCCTATGTCGGCAGTTTTGCCCCGTTTGCACAGTAATATTTACCGGGCTGCCCGTACCCACTTGCACTCCGGCGACTTTTGCTTTATAATAGAGAAGAAACACAAGTCTCGCACGAAGGGGAAGCAATGACTTTATCACGTAAACAGCGGCGCTTGATGCGCCGCACTGGACTGACTGGCCTAGTCGGCCTCGGCATCGCAATGATGGCGATACTAGCCGGATGCGGCGGCGGGGGTGGCAACGGCAACTCCGGCGGCGGCGGCACGACCGGGGTCGGCACGGCGACCGCAGGAACGGCCACAGCTGGAACAGCAACTTCAGGCACCAACAGCAACGGCCTCCTGCCGCCCAATCCGCCGCCCCTCCCCTCGCCTGCGGCGGTTCCTGCGCCGAAGTAGCATGACGCAATGATTCTGCGTAATCCGCGATTTCTGCTGGGCGGCGGCGGCATACTGATCTTGGCGGTAGCAGCGGCGTCCCTGCGCTTTTTCTCTGCCGGGCACCCACTCGAAGCCCTCACGAGCGGCGGCCTGAACGCGCAGGCGGCATCGCCAGCGCTGGAAGCCGACGATGTCCAGGTCATCGGACGCGGCGGCGGCACCGTGCACTGGCGCTTGACGGCGCGGCACGGGTCACTCAGCCGGGACCGACGGGTTCTCATCGCCGCCGGCGTCCGCCGGGCGACGCTCTATGCTGACGGGGGCAAGCGGACGGCGGGGACACTCTCGGCGGACACGGCCTCGTACTCATCGCCATTTGGGATGCTTGGCAGCGCCGGGCAGCTTCAGGTGAGCGGTCATGTCCGGGCGACGGTCCGGGCGTCCGCGCCGGGCGCGAAATCTCCGCAGACGGCGGTGTTTCAGACGAGCCTCCTCACTTGGGACACGTCAAGCAATATCCTCACCTGCCCGAGCGCGGTTTCCGCGACCCTGCCAAAGCTCTCGGTGGTGGCCGGCAGCGCCCAATACCAATCGCCGCCCGCGAAGCCGGCATCGGGTGTGCTAACTCTCGGCGCGGGCGTCCATGCCGACTTCAGCAGCAATCGCGGCCAAGCGACCCTGTCCTGCGCCGGGCTGATTTGGAACGCCGCCGCATCGTCCGCCCGAACCGTCGGCCCGGTGAGCGTGACCATCCCCGGCGGCCTCGGCACCGCGTCCGCCGACGACATCACGGTCAGCACGCGCACCGGCGACCTTTCCGGTCATGGATTGCGGGGAACACTGCGCCTCGCGCCTGGGGTACAATAACGTCATGCGAACACCTACATCTGCCGCTCTGCTTGTTGTTCCGATCGCCGTGCTCGGCGTGGCCCTGTCCCGCGCCGGAGTCGCCATCCCCGCCACCCAAGCCAAATCCACCGGCTCCGTGACGTATGCGTCCGGCGCAGCGCAGTATTTGGCCGACCCGCACACGCTTCAGCTCAGCCATGGGGTCCAGTTCGGTCAGGACGACGCCGCGCTGAAAACCGATGCCGCCGTGGCCCTGTTCGACAAAGACAACAATGTCCTGAGCGCCAAAGCGGCGGGGCCGGTGCATCTCTACGACCCGCAGGACGATTTGGTCGGTCTGCACGGCTCGGTGGACTTCACCAAGCATATCGCGACGCTTCGGGATCAAATCGTGCTGGTGGTCAAGCCCGGCAAGCGCGAAGCGTCGGCAGGCGGCAATTCACCCCGTCGGCAGTTCAAAGATCCGGCGACGCTGACCTGCCAGATGATGACCTACGATTACAAGCACAAAATCGGGCGTATTCCCGGCCCGCTGACGGTGACTCAGGTGATACAAACCAAAGAAGATGGGCAGCAGACCCGGACCCTGACTGCTGAGGCCGGCCTCTACGACGGTCGGGCGCAGACGATCAAGCTTCTCGGCACCGTCAGAGGCACCTACAGCGACGGCAGCGTCATCGAGGGAGACACGCGGGTCAACGGTGAACCCGTAGTTATTCACACCAAAGAAGGCGCGGAAGCGATCTCCGTGCCGTTCCCATCCAAAGGCCACTTCACGACAAAGAACCAGCCTGACAACAGCAAAGACGACGGCTCCGACGAGCCGGACCTGACCCTGCCCGCCGTGCCCCCGCGCACACCCGGCCCCAATGACGCCCCAGCAGCCGGCACGGCCCCAGTCCCCCTAGCCGCGCCGCAAGCAGTACCGGCGCAGACGCCCCCACCCCAAGCCGCCCCGGCGGGCAGCCCGTAATGGAAACACTGCACGGAGTGTCCGCCGCGCCCGGCGTCGCGATCGCCGCCGCTGCACGTCTGCACGAGGACTTTGGGACCCCCGCGCTGTCCCCTGACCTATTACGGCGGATGGGCGAACGCCTGCGGTCGTTCGGCCTCGAAAACCCTGAGCCGGAGCAGGTGGTTTTGCTTGCCGACCGCCTCCCACCGGGGTTCTGGCTGGCCCCCCTGCCCGGCGTCCAAATTGTCGGCCTTGCCGCGCAGTCGGACACCGCCCTGTCCCCCCCTCCCGCGATCCCAGCCGTGCTCGGCCTCGGCGATGCCCTGCTGCGGGAAGCGGAGGAAGGCGACATCGTGATTGTGGACGGTGACCGGGGGCGCGTGTATATTGCGCCGGATGCAAGCACGCTGGCCCGCTATCAGGCCCCACTGACCCTGTCCCGCCGCTTTTTTCTCGAAGGCGCACACCTGCCCGCCCGGACGGCGTCGGACAACCGCGTCATCACGGTACTCTGCGCGGCCTGGTCGGCGGCACAGGCCGAGTACGCGATGGCATCGGGCGCGGACGGCCTCATTCTTCCCGCCGGGGGCGAGCTGCTGGGCTTTGACACCGTGCCGCAGACCGCTGGGGAGCAGGCGCAGGTCTTAGAGGATTTGGCCCGAGTCATCGGCGGGCAGCCGCTGTACCTCGATATTCCCCACGACAATCTCGCGCTGACCGCCCTGGTGCGCGGCGCGGCCCGCCTGCCGCTGCATTTGGTCCTGCGCGACCCCTCAGAGCAGGACGAAGTTCAAGCGAGGCTCGACGAAATCGAAGAGACCCTGGAAGACGAAGATACGCTGTTCGGGCGGGTTCAGTTGGAACTCGGCTTCTCGACGCAGGGCGGCGACGCCGAGGACGACTTGCCGGAGACGCTTGACGGCTGGGCCGGGATATTTCTCACCGGCAGCCTCCGGGACGCAAGCTGGGAGCGCCTGCTGCGGGCGGCGGGTCAGGCCCGGCGGGCAGGCAAGCCGGCGACAGTGCGGATTGGCGGCGACTGGTGGCCGCAGGTGCTTGGGGACGCCATCGGCATGGGCTTCGGCCAGCTTATCGTCCCCCCCGCCGCCGTCGCGGACATCAAGGACGCCGTGCGGGAGCTATAGGCCGGAACCATGTGCTAAAGCACACGGCTATTGGGCGCGGACGCCGTAAACTACGCCTTCTGCACTGGCAGGCGGCGCACTCAGATTTGACCGTCTTATTCTTAGCCCCGCGCCCTCCGGGCCTGCCAGTGCAGAAGCGGCGGGTTCTCGGCGTCCGCGCCCAATAGCCGTGTGCTTTAGCACATGGTGTTCACGGCATGGTCCTAAATTTCTGCTATGCCCATCCCCCTCGCTGTCACCACCTCAGTTCAGCCGCCCGCCGAATTGGAAGCATCAGCCCGCGCTTATGCCGCCGAACTCAATGCGCCGTTCGTGCCCCGCGCCGGGCACTCGGTCACGGGCGTCTTCAGCGCCGCCGGGGCCGCGCGGCTGCTGATTGCCGGGCTGGACCATCTGCGCCTCAAGGACCGGAACACGGGCACCGAATACTTCTTCCACCCCAACTTATTGCAGGTGCGGGCGTACAACGTGCTGCGCGGTGCCCCCGACCATTTTCTCCGCGCAACCCAGCTCGGGCCGGGCGACTCGCTGCTAGACTGCACGCTCGGCTTTGCGGCGGAAGCGACCCTGGCGGCACTGACGGTTGGGGAAAGCGGGTCAGTAACGGGCCTGGAAAGTGTCCCCGAGCTGGCGCTCGTCACGCGGGTCGGCGTACAGACATTCACACTGCACAGCGAGGTCCTGACTGCCACGCTTCGGCGGGTGCGGGTGGTCACGGCGGATGCCCGCGACTACCTGCCGGCCTGCGCTGACGCTTCGGTAGATGTCGTCTACTTTGATCCGTTCTTTGAACATCGCCTGAGCGGCTCGGAAATGTCGGTTTCTCCGCTGTTTTTATTCGGCAACCCTGCGCCGCTTGACGCGGGCGCTGTTGGTGAGGCGCGGCGGGTCGCCCGGCGGCGGGTCGTCATCAAGCATCCCTGCGACGAGGCCCTGCCGCCCCCGATTGCAGGCTGGGTCACGGAAACGGTCAGCGGGCGCAAAAGCCGCCTGGTGTACAGTGTCCTCGCCGCCGAAGAAACAGTATAAGTTTTGCGTCCGCTGGGGTACAATAGTGAAAATTAATCCCCGACGCCCACTTTAAGAGCAAAGACAAGCAGGAATTATGAGCGATTTAGAAGAGTTTTACGGACCCAATGCCGGGTACGTTCTGGATCTCTACGAGCGCTACCAGCAGGACCCCGCCTCGGTAGACTCCCAGACCCGCGAGATGTTTCAAGGCTGGAACCCGATCTCCCCGCCCATGCCGTACCGCAATGGAACCAACGGCAATGGAACTAATGCCAACGGAACGAACGGCAGCGCCCCACCCCCAGCTCAGACCGCGCCCCAACCGTCCCAAGTAGACGTGAGGAAGGTTATCGCAGCCGCCCGCGTCACCCGACTGGTGCGCGAGCTGGGGCACCTGACCGCGCATATTGACCCGCTCGGCAGCACGCCGCCGGGTGATCCGGGACTTGAGCTGGCGACGCACGGTCTGACGACATCCGATTTGGAGGCCCTGCCGGCGGCGGTGGTCGGCGGCCCGCTGGCCGAAGGCGCAGCAAACGCGCTGGAAGCGCTCGGGCGGCTGCGTCAGGCGTACTCCGGCGCGGTCGGCTACGAAGACGGCCATATCCACAGCCCCGAAGAGCGAGCGTGGCTCCAGAACGCCGCCGAGAGCCGCGAGTTCTTCCAGAACTTCACGGCAGCGGACAAGCGGGCCGTCCTGCAAAAGCTCTCTGAAGTCGAGGGTCTCGAAAAGTTCCTGCATACAACATTTGTCGGGGCCAAGCGGTTCTCGATCGAGGGCGTAGACGCGCTTGTGCCGATGCTGGACCGAATTGTCCATGAGGCATCGAGCAGCCACACGCATGAAGTCGTGATGGGCATGGCGCATCGCGGGCGGCTCAATGTCCTGGCACATATTTTAGGCAAGCCGTACACCGACATCTTGCAGGAGTTTAAATCGGCCAAGAAAGACGATGGTGTTTCAGTGGGCAGCGGCTCCCAGCAGGGCTACTCCGGGGACGTTATCTATCACGGAGGCGCACGTCTTGACTTCACCGAGACGGGCGTCGAAGAGATGCCGATCACGCTGACGCCGAACCCAAGCCATTTAGAGTTTGTGGACCCGGTCGTCGGAGGCCGCGCCCGCGCCGCACAGGACAGCCGGCTGAGGCCCGGAAAGCCGGTGCAGGACCCGAAAGCGTCACTCGCGATTATGATCCACGGCGACGCCGCGTTTCCGGGTCAGGGGATCGTGGCCGAAACGCTGAATATGTCCCGTCTGCCGGGCTATGCAGTCGGCGGCACGATCCATATCATTACCAACAACCAGATCGGCTTCACAACTTTGACGGGCGACTCGCGCTCGACGCTTTACGCCAGTGATTTGGCGAAGGGCTTTGAGATCCCCGTCGTCCATGTCAACGCCGACGACGCCGAGGCGTGTGTCGCCGCCGCCCGCATGGCGTTTGCGTACCGCGAGAAGTTCGGCAAGGACTTCCTGATTGACCTGGTCGGGTATCGGCGCTGGGGCCACAACGAGGGCGAGGAGCCGACCTACACCCAGCCTCGTATGTACGAAGGCATCCGGGCGCACCCGACCGCCCGCGAGATTTGGGCCAAAGAGCTTGAGCGCCAGGCGGTGGTCACCCGCGACGAAGCGTCGGCAATGACCGCAGCCATCATGCAGAAGCTTTCCGACGCCCGCACGCAGCCGTCGGGTAAGGGGCTTGGGAAGGGCCTGCCGACGCCAGAGAAGCTGGCGGAAGCCGCCAAGCAGGTCCACACTGCCGTTTCCGCCGAGACATTGACGGCGCTGAACGAGGCCCTGCTGGCTCGGCCCGAGGGGTTCACCGCCAATGCCAAGCTGGAGCGGCTGACGCTTCAGCCGCGCCGGACGGCGATGACCACCGAGAACGGCATCCGCTGGTCCCATGCCGAAGCGCTGGCGTTTGCGTCCATTTTGGCTGACGGCACTCCCATTCGCCTATCCGGGCAGGACGCGCAGGCGGGCACGTTCAGCCAGCGGCATCTGGTGCTGCATGACCCGACCACCGGGGAAGCCTATTGTCCCCTGCAAGCCCTGCCGGAAGCCAAAGCCTCGTTTGCGGTCTACAACAGCCCGCTGTCCGAGAATGCGGTGCTCGGCTTCGAGTACGGCTACTCAATCCACGCCGCCGGATGTTTAGTGCTCTGGGAAGCCCAGTTTGGAGACTTCGCCAACGGCGCACAGGTGGTCATTGACCAGTTTATCGCGTCGGGCAACTCCAAATGGTCACAGACCCCCTCGCTGGTGCTGCTGCTGCCGCATGGGCATGAGGGCCAGGGGCCGGAGCACTCTTCAGCACGACTGGAGCGGTACTTGCAGCTTGCGGCAAACGGCAACATGCGGATCGCCTACTGCACCACCGCCGCTCAGTATTTCCATGTGCTGCGCCGTCAGGCCGCGCTGCTTGAGTCCGCCCCGCGTCCGCTGATTTTGATGACCCCGAAGGGCCTGCTGAAAGTGGACAAGCCGCCGGTCGGCGCGTCGCTCTCGGACCTGTCCGAAGGGGCATTCTCGCCGGTGCTCGACGACCCGCGCCCCCGCGACAAGTCGCAGGTGACCCGGCTGATCTTGTGCAGCGGCAAAGTGTACGTAGATTTGGTCGCCCGCGAAGACTTTGCGGCGGCGTCTCACATCGCCGCCGTGCGGATCGAGGAGCTGTATCCGTTCCCGTACCCCGAGCTGCGGCAGGTGATTTCAGGGTATCCGAACGTCAAAGAAGCGATCTGGCTGCAAGAGGAGCCGCGCAACATGGGCGCGTGGGTGTTCGTGTCGTCCCGTGTCCGCGAGCTTCTGCCGGACGGCGTTCACTTGACCTACGTGGGCCGGCCCAAGTCCGCCAGCCCATCAGAAGGGTCGTCGCGCCGCCATGCGGTTGAGCAGAACCGCCTATTGTCCGCCGCCGTGACCGACATGATCGAAAACGAAAACGAAAACGAAGAAATCTCGAAGCCGGTCCTGAACGGCGCAAAAACGAAGAGGAGCGCCCCGATCCATGCCCGCTGAAATTCATGTCCCACAAATGGGAGAGTCCGTGACCGAAGCCACCATCCTGCGCTGGCTGAAACAGGTCGGCGATACGGTTGCCGCCGGCGAATCGCTGGTTGAGCTTGAAACCGATAAAGTGAATGTCGAAGTCCCCGCAGACAGCGCCGGGGTCATCCAAAGCCTCGCCCACTCCGAAGGCGACACCGTCGCCGTCGGCGACGTTCTGGCTGTCATCGGCGACGCCGCCGCCCCGGCGGCCATAGCCCCGGCGGCGTCCGCTCCTGCCGAGGCTCCCCCCGCCCCCGCTAATGTGAGTGCCGTACAGAATGGGGTGCAGAACGGCGCGTCGGCCCCCGCCGCGTCGCCGCTGGCCCGCACGCTCGCCGAAGAAGCCAAGATTGATTTGGCTCAGGTGAAGGGCACTGGCCCCGCCGGACGCATTACTAAAGACGATGTGACCGGGTATTTAGGCCAGACTAGCCAGACCGCGCCCGCGCAGGCCGCCGAGCGTCGCCAGGAAAACGCCGCCGAGTACGGCACGCCCCCACCGAAGCCGACCACCGCCCCTCCCGCCCCGCCGAAGCCTACAGCATCGGCTCTGACTTCCACGGCGGCCGGACGGCCCGAAGAGCGCCTCAAGATGACCCGCCGCCGCCAAACCATCGCCACCCGCCTGGTCGAGACCCAGCGCACGGCGGCGATGCTGACGACGTTCAACGAGATTGACATGACCGCCGTGATGGCGATGCGGGCCAAGCGCAAGGACACGTTCAAGGAGAAGTTCGGCATCGGCCTCGGCTTCATGTCGTTCTTCACCAAAGCGACTATCGGTGCGCTGAAAGCCTTCCCGCTGCTCAACGCCGAAATCCAGGGCCTAGAAATCGTTAAGAAAGGCTACTACGACATCGGCATCGCCGTCGGCACCGACGAGGGCCTCGTCGTCCCGGTGGTCCGCGACGCCGACCAGAAGACGTTTGCGGGCATCGAGAAGACCATTGCTGACCTCGCCAAACGCGCCCGTGAGAATACGCTGACATTGCCCGAATTGCAGGGCGGCACGTTCACGATCACCAACGGCGGCATCTTCGGCTCGATGATGTCCACGCCGATCTTAAATGGCCCCCAGGTCGGCATTCTAGGACTGCACAAGATCGAGCCGCGCCCGATTGCCGTCAACAACGAAGTCGTCATCCGCCCAATGATGTACGTCGCTCTCTCTTACGACCACCGCATCGTAGACGGCGGCGAAGCCGTGCGCTTCTTGGTCAAGATCAAAGAACTCATTGAAGACCCCGAAGCGTTATTGCTCGAAGGGTAAGCCCGAAACATCAGAAGCCGCTCTTGCTGTCATAGCAAGGGCGGCTTTTTTGTGTAACATCAGGTTTAACAGCTAATACTTTATCGCGGTACGAACCAAGACCACAATGGTGAGCGCAACCAATGCCATCAAGCAGCTCGCCGCAACTTCTCTTGCTCGGTTAGATTTGGAAAAGATAGCAATTGGCAAGCCGATCAACACGATAGGTGCCATCAGCCAGAAGAAGGTCGCGAAAAGCCCAGCTATTGTTAGAGCAAAGCAAGCTAAGTTAAGACAAACGCCAAATGTTTTTGAGGCGACAACTTTGTGCATTGTTCATTGCCCAGTGCGCTAATAGCTCCTACCCATCATTGTGGAGTCGGCATAGGAATAGCCAAGTAAACGGCGATTTCCCGCTGTGCCTTCGTCAGTTCCTTCAAGTAAGCTTTGCTCATGGTCTCGTAATCCCGAGCGGAGTGGACATCTCGAAGGCCGAGCAAAATCTGCTGTAGGCGGTCGGTGTATTCTTTTGTTTTTTGGTACTCTTCCCGAGAAGAAATCATAACAGCACCTCCACAATGCTTTCTTGCCTATCACGGCTTCGGCCAAACGTTTCCAGAATCATAGTACGCACCTCCAGTGGAGTTGTTTCCTTGATAATGAACAGATCAATCTCATGCAATTCTTGACACAATTCATGGTCAAGCCAATGCCGGATCGCGGGTGCGATGTTTGCAGCATCGAACTCAGCAGCGAAAAGAGCCACAACGTCTAGGTCGTCAGGACCAGGCTTTTTCGTGACAAAGCTGCCGAAGACCCAAACCTGTCGAAGCAGGGAGGTGGCTTGTATGGCATCAAGCCATTCCTGAAATACCTGATAAAGCTCCACCCGTCTTTCGGTGCCGATACCAAACTGCTGCTCAAATTCATCCAATGGCATTTGCAGCATATTTTCCTCCTTGAAGCTCAACGAAGGGTTCCGCAAACTATTGTAGCATACTTCGCCCTGTCGTGTGACCACCACATCGTAGACGGCGGCGAGGCCGAAAGCTTGCTGCTCGAAGGGTAACCTCGAAAGACAAGAAAAGCCGCCGGGTCAAATGACCCGGCGGCTTTTCTTGTTTGAATTTTGGGCAAAGCGGGAAAATTGCAGGGACAACATTCCATGAAAGGTACTCTTCAGTACAGATGAACACGAAACGGTTCTCTCGAAATACAAAATTGACGCTTGCCTGCGCCGCCGCGCTGATCGCTTTGACGGCTCCAGCTTTGACAGTCCCCGCACTCGCTCAGGACCAAAAAGCGCAGGAGCAGCAGGCCGATCAGCACGATTCGGCCCTGGCCCAGCAGGCCAAAGCCCGCGCCGGCAAGGCCGCCGGGCAAGGTGTCAGTAACGAAAAGGTGCCGAACCCGCCGCGCATCGAGGACAGCTACCCGTTAGCCTCCGATGCCGACCGGGCCAAAACCAGCAAGGACCTCCAGCAGACGGTCGTAGACCTGCTGGCGCTGTTCAACGACCACAAAGAGGCTCACTGGAACCTCAACGGCCCGCTTTACCTGCCTCTGCATGAGTTTTACCAGGAGCAGGCGGATATGTACCGCAAATACGCCGATGTTTTCGCTGAGCGCAACCTGTCGCTGGGCTACAGCATTGACGGGCGCTACCGAACCATCGCCACGACCAGCACCCTGCCCGATATGCCGGGCGGCTATATCACCGATAACGAGTCGCTGAAGCTGTTGATTGACCGGGTCACGCTCTTCCAAAAAGAGACCTACAAGGTCATGCGCGAAGTTGATGCCACCGACCCGGTGACATCCAACAAGTACCAGGACCTGCTGTACGATGTGGACCACAATTTGTGGCAGCTACGCATCCACCTGAAAAAGCCGGGCGGCCTGGGCCAGGACCTGCCCTGGGCCGGCCAGCAGAGCCGGGACCGCGCCGGGCAGTAGCGTACCGGCAAGCAAAGACATACAAGAAAACGCCGCTCGGTCAAGTGACCGAGCGGCGTTTATGTTTTATTTGCCAACAACTGCCGGCGTGACGAAAATTAGCAGCGTCCAACTTCTGTTCAGAGGGATACTGGGAAACGCGCCAGTGATGGGGTTTGGGTAGAAGTTCCTGAGCAGAACGGAACTGCCGCTGGCGACTGAGCGCAGCGAAAATGTCTGCGCGGGTGTTTGCGGAGAGGCTGCTTGGTCAGACGGCAGCGTGAGGCGGAGGCTGACACTTTGGTCGGTGTTGAGAACAGGCGTTAGCGTCAAGCTGCCTTGCAGATGCATCCCCCATTTGACAGTCGGCAGGGACGCAGGCAGGGATGGAGTAAGGCTAGGCTCAGTTGGGTCGGAGACTATTGCGTCGTAGGTAATGGTGATGGGTACGCCATTGAGAGTTGTGACGGCGGGAGCGGAATAGGTCCTGACCAAAATTGTATTCAATGACGTCTTCGCCATCAGATTTTGATGCAGGAGTGTCACCGGATAACCCGCCGCATACTGCAAGACGATCTGATTTTCCGGCAGCATGGGCGTTTCCCCAGTGATAGCCTGAACAGGGAGCGTGTCGAAATTGAGGCCTCGCGTATCTAAATCCCCGTTTCGAATGGCAACGAGGTCCGTTTGGATCGAAATGCCTGTGCTGCTCTGCGGCACGGCCATGTGATGATGCGCGGTGCGTCCAGCCTCAAATAGCTGCGCTGCCAGCAACTGCATCGCGCGTGAGTCAGTAGCCTTCACCGCGCCTGTCTGCGCGGCGCAGGACGGGGCAAGAGCAAGCAGCGCGAGCAATATGACTAGTGACTTCATGGGACTGTCTCTTATTCCGGCTCTGGCAGGTCGGTGGCGGAGTTGCTGCTGGGCTTTGGCTTGATCGGCTTGCCGTTTCTGTCGCGCAGAACCGGCGGCGGGAGCAGCTCGATAGACGGCATTTGTGCGCCGTTTGGGTGGAATGGGACACGGCTGAGGCAGAAGGCATCCACGGCCAGAACATAGCGGCTGTCGGCGCGGCGCGGGCCGGTGAGATTTACGGTCAGCGTGTGGCGGCCCCGGCTGAGCGAGACGGTGCCAAGCTGGTTCCAGACGAACTTGCCGGCGTAGAGGCCGCCTTCGGGGCTGGCGTCCGACGCGGGGTTGGCCCCACCGTCGTCAAGGGTGTAGGTAAACGGCGAGGACTGATTCAGCGGGCTGGCGGCGATCCAAAGCTCGTAGGAGCCGGCGGTGCCGACACTGAACGGGTACGAGGCGGTGTACCCGCTGCCGCCGTCGCCGGTGGACACTGGGGGCGGGCGGTCGGTGTCGAGCGAGAGGTAGGAGCCGCCGGATGCTTCCGAGTCGGAAACGAGTGAGTCGAACGTGTACGAGCCGGCGCTTTCGCCTTCAAGCCAGACGAACGGCTGGAGCACCGACGCGAGGCTGCTGATGAAGCGGGCGAAGGCATTGTAGCGCAGGTCCGACGTCTGCGGGGTGGTCGGGATGGAGTTGCGGATCGAGAACAACTGCTGCTCGTAGAGGTCGGTCGGCATGCCCTGCACCTTGGCGAGCTTCAGCAGGCGCCTCGCTTCCAGGTCAGCGGCATCGGCGGCGTCAGTCGGCAGCGGTACCCCCGGCAGATGAGTGAAGACGATAGGATCGGCCCCGACCGGCACGGTGAGAGAGCCATTTCTACGCTCGACTTTGATGGGGGCACCGCTCGGGGTCGCGATCTGCACCGGGGCGTCTTTCGGGAACGGGAACGTAGCCGATGTCAGCGCCCCGTGCGGGGACCAGACCACGAAGCGCGGCAGGGTGCCGTCGGGATCGTTTAATTTGTACCCGCGAAGCTGCGGCCCGAGCGTGAACGAGTCGCCATTCTGGAACAGGTTCCCGGCGCGGTACGACGGCAGCCACCAGACCCCGCCCGGCAGGCGGCGCAGGCCGACCGAGAGGCCCGGCACCCCGGCAGGGTACGGCAGAATACGCGGGCGGGCAGTCAGGTCCCGCGCTTCAAACGACAGCGACGCCCCGTAGTCGCCGAGTCGCCGGGCGTCGGCGGCAGTCGCCGCCGGGGCGAAGAAACCGCGGGCACCGATGTCTTTCTGGCTGTCCCAGACCGTGTTTAGGTCCGGCACACCGGCGTCAGCCCCACGGGCGATCAGCCAGGTCGTGCGCGGCGTGTCTTCGGCCTGAGCGAAGGCATAGACGCCGGTGCCCGCGCCGGCCATCGCAAGGCCGTCGAAGCCGCCGCGCGGCCCGATGTTGGTGTACAGGCCGCTGCTGCCGCCCCAGCCGTAGACCACCGGCACATCGGCAACGCCCTTTTTCAGCACGTCCGCCATCGAATTCATATAGCCGCGCACCGACTCCAGCCGAAACTGCGTCAGGTCCCCCCACAGATGCCCGCCAATGCCGTTGTCGTTCAGCACGGCGTAGGACACCTTTTTTTGCGGGTCGTAGACCGCCGCGACTCCCCGGCTGCCCGACCAGAGCGGCAGGCAGCGGGACGCGGTCGCAAAGTCCGGGAGGTCATGGTCTTTGATCCCCCACCCCCGGTTCAGGTCGTCCACGTTATGGCCGTACTTTTTATTCAGCCATGCCTGGAAATCCAAACGGTACCCATCCGAAGTTGGGATGACATTGTCCACTTCTCCGGCAAAGCCTAATTGGTCGGTGAGTGGGTCCAAAAAGAACCGAAAGCCTGGTCCGAGCTTCAGCCGCCCAAAGAAGCCAAGCACCCGGTCCCGGTACTCATCGTAACCCGCCCACAGGTCCGGCAGGCGACTCTCAGGCGTCCCCGGCCCGTAAGCTCTTTGGGGATACAGCAGCAGCACATCGCCATTGGCGGGCGACTTCAAGGACACTTCCGCCGTGTCCCCGCCCACCACCCGCGCCGACCCGCTTTCATCAATCGCCTTGTCATGGGTGGAGACCAGGGCATAGAACGCGCTTGTCAGCCCCGGAATATGGCTGAACCGGGTCGGCCCGGCAGTCGAGGGCGACGGGTTGCGGTACACTGATGGCTTGACCACGGTTCCCACTAACGGCACACTCGGTCGGTCCGCAATACGGATGCCATACAGAAAACGCTTCTGCTCTAAATAGTCCAAAACCCGCTGCACGGCGACAGAGGACACCGTCGTCAGCCCGCGCGTCCCCGCCGACAGCAGCACGTCATGCACCCCGTTCTTCGACAGCAGATCAATCGCGGCCTTGTCACGCGCCCAGTTCGCCTCCGTCGGCAAGTCTGTCCAGGTCGCCGGCGCCAGAGTTCCCCCTACAGGCAGGTACGGCGTCCCGTCCCAGGTCAGTCCATGCGCCTGCCCGACGCTCCACGCATGGCTCCCCCCAGCGGCGTCCACATAGACCCCGCCTGCCTGCGGCTTCAGCAGCTCCAGCGGCGGCGCAAAAGCAGGCGTTGGTTTTTTTCCGGCGGCCAGCGTTATGCTCGGCAGCAGTGCAAGAGAAAGAAGCAGTGTTGGAAGGTATTTCATAGGTAGGTGTCAGAAGAGAGAACCATGCAATAAATTGCACGGCTATTGGGCGAGGACGCCACAAAACACCGCTTCGCGGGGTTCGGAAAAGCAATGCCAAGATGTTCTCTAGTGCCGCGAAGCGGTACTTCTTAGCGTCTTCGCTGTGTAGCCGTGTGTTTCAACGCATGGTTCATTCATTGCCCCTCAAACAATCTCTGAATTTCATCAGGCAAAGGGTCATCGAAGTCGTCAGGCACAATAAACTGCCCGTCGGCGAGACCGATAGGGCGCAGTGTTAGCGGCAGGTCTTCGCTCTCGTCGGACTTGACAGGATTGATCTTGGCGACCGGACGGCCCGCTTGAGTAACCAGCAACGTCTCGCCCGCCTGCACGCGGGTTAGGTACCCCGCCAAATCGTATTGCATTTCGTCAACGGTGATTGTTGTCATATTATGAATCCCTTGATGTTACTGACGTATTTTCTGCCGAGCCACCGCCACACCATTGAGGTTTAACACCGAGACCATCCCGCCTTTGCCGGACAGACGCTCCACGAAGTCCCAGGGTTTCGAGAAGGGCAGGACGGTGAGGTGCTGCCCCTGCGGGAGGTGCCGAAAATGAAGCCGAAAATCAGGAAAAGGACGCGAGAGAATAAGCGCTTTCGTGGGCCGGAGTGTGACAACCACATCACCTGTCTTTAGGCCCATTGGATTATAGACAACCGGCGGGTGCGACTTGTCTTTTTCCATCTTTCCAGAAGGTCTCATTTTCAGCGGCCAAATATGCTGCGGCTGAACTGCCTGCGAGAAGACGGGAGCAGCCGGAACCTATAGCATGAAAATTGCGAGAAGAGCGCAAGTGCATTGGAACGGCTTCATTTATTTCTCTTCGTCTTTTCTGAGAACAGATGAAGAGACGCTTTTACAGGCGATCATGTTCTTCTGGAGGAGCATCACTCACCTTTGCCAGCACCGCTTCGAACCTCGACCGCTCTCCCCGCACTGCCCGCTGTTCCAAATATGTACTGGTCATCAGCGCCGAAAGTTTTTCAGCAATAGCTGTCGCCGCGAATTGGTTGATGGAGATGCCTTCCTGCAAGGCCAGCTCCCGTACCTGCTTGTGCAATGACGCGGGCAGGCGGATACTCATCGTTGTCATCGTGCAGTACCTTTCGTAATTTCAGGTTACAATTTTCAGGAAATGATACCGATATGCCGTAAGAATTCCTGCGGCGTAATCGCGGCAATGCCAAACTGCTCACACCCGGCAAAGTCTTTCCGGTTAAAAGTGACAATGTATTCACACTGTGCTTCTACAGCAAGCTCCAGGACCATATCGTCTTTGGGGTCTCTTAGGAATGGCCTCCACAGGAAAAAAATGGCGTGTTTATGTGCGACAGAGCAGAGGTAATCCAGAATATCATCTACGTCCTGCGCCGTGAGATTGGGGACCAGCACAGGCCGTTTGGCGACATCTTCATATTCCAATACGAGAGGAACCGACAAATTAATCTCGAAGAGGCTGCTTTGACCGATGAGCGTCAGCAAAAGGAAAGAAGCTCCATGATGAGAGCGCAGAGCAGACAAAAACACATTCGTATCAATCACAATTTGCAGGCGTCTCATACAGGATTATACACAGTTTTGGTTGCATTGGCAATACCAGAGGTGGTATCTGCTGGCAAATACTATGTGCCCCTCTTGACGCAGAGAATCGGTGCGGCCACATCTCCGCACCGGAGAAATGCTTTTTGCGCCACTGGTAATACTCTTCAGTCAAGCCAAGCGGGTTTGCCCCGCGCATCTGCTGCATCAAACCCATTTCGTTTAGGACATTATTGCTGAAATACAACGCTTCCGTTCCGATCTTCCGCCTAAACACCGATTAATTGCCGAACCAGTAAACGAGACGCGATTCCGGCAGCAGTCGCATTGCACCTAGAGCTGCTCCGACCGACAGCAGCTCACGCCCTGTTTGCCTTCGATACTCACTGTAAACTTGCTCTAGCTCTTTGGTCATCAGCCACGAGGGGCCAAAATAATCGGGATCGGTAATGCAATTTTCACCAATCCATTCTGCATCCCCCGCCGCTATTCACTGCTCGGCTCGGCGCCTTGAAACCCATCTGTCTCTGTCTGTCTCTTTGTCAGTTACCATTAAGTAGAATGCACTGAAAGCCAGCGGATTTCTGTCTATAGGCATCCCGTGCAAAGGAAAGATGGGCTGTATCTCATCTTGCCGTGGACCGCCGCCAAGAAGCGCAAAGAAGGTGTAATCGCGCTCAAAGAATACTCTGCCAAATAAGGAGAACGCGGAATGTTCAGGTTCAGCTTTATATTCAATATATGGACATATGATTTGGCTCATTGGTCTTGTGCCTCAGTGCCTCATACGGCACCGTTTCTACATTCGCTCCGGGGCGGACAATCCCAGAAGTGACAGCGTGTTTCGCAGGACGATCTGCGTGGCGTGAACGAGCACCAATCGCGCTTTGAGTGTTTCGGGGTCGTCGCAGACGACACGGAGGGCCGGGTTTCGGTTGCCGCTGTCGTAGAACGAATGAAAGACGGCGGCGAGGTCGCGGGCGTATTGAACCAATCGCTGCGGGGCGTACTCAGCGGCGGATTGGGCGATCTCGTTCGGTAGCTCGCTGAGTTTTTTGATCAGCTCGGTTTCGGTGTCCTCGGTCAAGAGCGAAAGATTGGCGTCGGCGGCAGGTGGCACGGAAACGTTTTTCTCGGCCAATGCGCGGTCAATGGCCTGAACGATGCGGGCGTGGGCGTACTGGACGTAGTAGACCGGGTTGTCTTTTTCGGTCTTTCGCGCCAGGTCAATGTCAATGTCCAGCGCTGAGTGCGGGGAGCGCATGAGAAAGAAGAACCGGGCGGCGTCCTTGCCGATTTCGTCAATCAGGTCGGCTTTTAGCTCTAGGATGTTGCCTTTGCGCTTGGACGCCATGACCAGCTCGCCGTTTTTGACGATGCTGACCAGTTGATAGAGCAGGACATAGAGGCGAGCCGGGTCGTAGCCAAGCGCGGCGAGGCTGGCTTTGGTCCGGGCGACATAGCCCGCGTGGTCCGCGCCCCAAACATTGATGGCCCGGTCGAAGCCGCGATCAAACTTGTCTTTGTGGTAGGCAACATCACCGGCAATGTAGGTGGCGGTGCCGTCAGCCCGCATCAGCACCCGGTCTTTGTCGTCGCCGAACTCGGTGGATTTGAGCCACAGCGCCCCGTCTTTTTCGTAGGTGTAGCCCCGTTCGGTGAGGGTCTGGATTGCCGAGGCCACGCGCCCGTCGGCGTGAAGGGTCGCCTCGCTGAACCAGGCGTCGAATGTGACGCCGAACGCCGCGAGGTCTAATTTTTGCTGGGCAATCATGCCGTCCTGAGACAAGTCCCGAAACGTGCGGACGGTCTGCGGGTCATCTCTGTCCGCGTTCTCAAACTCGGAGCCGCGCTCGTCCAGGATGCGCCGGGCGACATCGGCAATATACTCGCCCCGGTACATTTCTTCCCACTCGGCGTCGTGGTGCCCGAGCAGCTCCCGGTAGCGGAAAAAGACCGACAGGCCGAAGTTGTTCATCTGGACCGAGTTCAGGGCGTCGTTGATATAGTACTCGCGGGAGACCCGGCAGCCGGTGGCGGCAAGCAGTGACGACAGCGTATCTCCAATCGCGGCGTTGCGCCCGCCGGCGACCGTGATCGGGCCGTTCGGGTTGGTGGACACGAACTCGACCACGACACTTGTGCCGACGCCGCCGCTTGACTTGCCGTAGTCCGCGCCGGCGGCTTCAATGCGCGTCAGGATGTCGCCGAGCCAGTCGGGCCGGAGCGTGAGGTTGATGAAGCCCGGCCCGGCGATCTCAGCGGCGGCAATCACGGAGTCACCGCCGATGGGCAGGCGGCCCACGATCCTGCCGGCGACATCGCGCGGGTTCATGCCCAGGGTCCGGGCGAGGCCCAGGGCGACCGAAGTCGCCCAGTCGCCGTGCGACTTCTGCTTCGGCATTTCGAGCGTGACGACGGGGACCATTTCCAGCGCCAGTTCGCCGTCCGCTTTGGCGGCTTCAAGCGCCGCCGTGATGATGTCCGCGAGTTGTTCCTTGATCATAATTGTCCTGTGGGTTTCGTTGATGCCGAGAAAATAGTTACCCCAGCCAGCTCATCAGGCCCGGCTTGAGCAGCTCCGCGCCGGTCAGGAGGCCGATGACGACGGCGTAGCCAAGAAGGATCTGCGCCAGGCCCATCGTCCAGAGACGCCGCAAGGGCAGAAAGCGCAGGGGCCGGCGGCGCTCCAAACGCTCTTGATGACGTGCCAGGACCTGCTCGGCAGCGCGGATGGCCCCGGCGATCTGGGAGTCGGTCGCCGGACGGGTCGCAAACCAAAACTGAACCCAGCCACCGAGCCGTCGCCAGTAAATCAGGGTCGCCGGGCCGGACACCGCCGCCGCGAGCGTTACCGAGTCCAGAAGCTGCCACCGGGCTGATTGGGTGACACTGAACACGCTGAGAAACAGCAGCAGAAACAGCGAAAAGCCGGCGAAGATGTTTGTGCCGCAGCGCGGATGCACACACGGCATGGCCCGCACCGTGGCAAGCGTCAGCGGCAAACGGCGCTCGACACAGTGGACAGCCTGATGCTCGGCGGCATGGGTGCCGGACAGCGGGATCAAGCGCAGCAGCAGAAAGACGAGCGGAAGCGGCAGCTCGGGCGAGAGCGCGGTCAGCAGCGACGGAAGGCCATACGGCAGGCGGCTTTCCCAGCCGCCGAGCGCCGGAATGTGCGCGGCGGCGAGACGGCTCACACAGTGAGCCAGAAGCTGCGCGATCAGCGCGAGGGCGCTCATGGTCATACCGGTGAGCACGAGGCCCCAGAAGCCGGTGCCGCCGCTCGAGACGCCGTCATGCAGGTAGACGCCGAGGGGGGTCGCCATGCCGCCGAGGCGCGGCGGAGGCGGCGCGGGCGGCAGGGATAGAAGCGCGACAAGCTGACCCGTGCCGGGGTCCCGCACCGGCAGCGACAGCTGCCCGGAGTCGCGCAGTGCTTGAAGCGCGTTTTGGAGGGTCGGTGCCGGAGCCGGCGGCGCTTCGGTTTCCATCAGACAATGATACCAGATAATCGCGAAAACAAAGTGGAAATTGCCCTGAAATTGCCCTAAAGAAGTGCGCGGGACACCCCATAATAGTGTTGTACGAAGTTGCCGGAGCGCGGACAGGGACGGAACGGAAACAAGGCCGTAGAAAATACGGTCTTCAGCTCGCCTCCACCGTTTCGGCCACGGAAACGTTTCGCGGAGCCGTACACCGCCCGTGGCAGGATGCCACTTTTATTCACGCGCCGTTCTCGGTCTTAGACAGCCGGGGACATCAGGGAGGACTTTCATGTCTACACGCATCAACACCAACACTACCGCTTTTGACGCTTCCGTCAACCTGGCGAAGAACTCCGCCGCCCAGGCACAGGACATTCAGCGCCTGTCGTCGGGCCTGCGGATCAACTCCGCCGCCGATGACCCGTCGGGCTTCGTTCTGTCCCAGAGCCTTCAAGCGCAGTCGGGTTCTTTGACCCAGGCGACGAACAACACCAACGACGCGATCAACGTCGTCAAGACCGCCCAGGGCGCTTTGACCCAGGTGCAGTCGCTCCTGGTCAACATCCGCCAGACCATCGTGCAGGCCGCCAACGTCGGCTCCAACAACTCGACCGCGCTGACCGCCGATGCCCAGGCCGTCGCCGACTCGGTCGCCTCGATTGACCGGATTGCAAGCACCACGCAGTTCAACGGCAAAAACCTTCTCGACGGCTCCGCGAACTCGGGCGGTGCATCATTCACTGCCGGTACCGGTAATGTCATCGCCGCCGTCGGCAAATCGCTGAGTGTCTCCGGCCAGGCGACCGCTTACGGCTCAACCGGCGTCGCCAGCGGCAACGTCGTCTATGCCGCCGGCACTGCCGATGTCGAAAAAGCGACATTCACGGCAGGCGGCGCGACCAACACATTTGGCGGCTCGTTCACGGTTGAAGGCAAGACTGTCAACCTGACCGGCAACCAGAACACGACCGCGAACATCGCAACGGCGATTCAGCAGCAGACCGGCCTCAACTACACGGTCGGCGGCGATGCCGCCGCCGGGGTCACGTTCACCAACACCAAGACCGGCACGGTCGCCGCCGCCGGCAGCTTCACTGGCCTCGCTTCCTTTGTCGTCGGCACGGGCGTCGCCGCCAGCACCGGCACGGCTTCTTCGCAGACCACTGCCGGCGCCAACGCCAGCCTGACCGTCAGCGGCCAGACCAGCAACACAGTCAGCGCCGACGGCACGACCTTTGGCTTCACAAGTGGAGCGCTGAAGGGGCTGTCGCTGACGACCAACGCGACGACGGCAGGAACCATCGGCACATTCAGCGCTTCCGCCGACACGGCAGTTGCGGGCAATAACCTTCAGTTCCAAATCGGCGCGAACCAGAATCAGACGGTTCAGCTCAGCATCGGCAGCACGAAGTCAAACAATGTTGGCAGCTACACTGACGCAACTTCGGGCAGCTCCTACAAATTACAGGACCTGCTCCACGGCGGCGGCCTGGACCTGACGGACGTGACGGGCAAGTCGCAGCAGGCGGCGCTCGGCGTCATTGACCAAGCCATCAAGGACATCTCGGCGGCGTCGGAGAAACTCGGCTCGACCCAGACCAACGTTCTTCAGTCGAACATCAGCAGCCTGGCCGTGTCCCAGTCGAACAACGATGCGTCGCTCTCGACAGTCCGCGACACGGACCTTGCGGCCACGGTCGTCAGCTACACCAAGAACCAAATCTTGGTCCAGGCCGGCACGAGCGCTCTGTCGTATGCCAACCAGGCCCCGCAGGCGATCTTGAAGCTTCTCCAGTAATTTGCTGGAAACATAACAGTAAGCCTCACTTCCAGAGGGCCGCTTCGGCGGCCCTCTTTTTTTGCTGTTGGCAAGAGAACCCGGCACGGCCTGAGAACCCGGCACTGGAAGTGCCGGTCTACTTTTGAGTGAAAACCGAAGCGGTTCAAGAGGCTTCAGTTCAAGAGTCTTCAGTCCCGAAGGGACTTTGTGCTTTTAGTAGACCGGCACTTCCAGTGCCGGGTTCTTAGTCTTCTTTCTCCATTTTCGCCTGCCCGCACGGTTCCCGGCTGCCGTCGGGTATACTGGGAGCATGAATAATCATTTGTCGAAGGCGCGGGCGGCTCAGGAGTCGGGCCTGGTCAGCCTGGAAACGCTGGCCCCGACGCTTTCGGCCTGCTGGACCATCGGGGCGTTCGGGCGACAGCGGCTCTACATCCTCTCCGGCAAGTTCGGCCCGGAGCAGCGCTTCTGCTCGCGGTACGTCGTATACCCCGAAAGCGGCCCGGAGCTGCCCCAGGCCAGCCGCTGGCGGGTCTGCCTGCTGCACGGGTCGCAGGACTACACCAAAGGCCGGCTGGATATTTTGCAGGACCGCATCGCCGAGCTGCCCAACCCCACGGGCATCATGGAACACTCGATTGTCCTCAGCATTGCCGAAACCGCCCGCGAAGCCCAGCAGGAGTGCGTCACCCACGCCATTTCGACCGGCAACGGCAAGCCCGAAGCGCTCCAAGCCGTGGAAGCCTCTCCAGTTGAGGAAGAGCCGATGCACGAAGAAGCCGCTGAAAGCGAATTCGAGCGGGAAGCCGTGGCAGCTTAGTCGCGGTCAAGTCTAACGGCGTGTCAGCGTCATCCTCATACCGAACTTCGGGCGCAGGGTGATGATCGGCTGCGTCGCGATCACCTGACCCGGCGCGAGGCGCATCCGCCACTGCTGACCGAGGGCGGCCAGCAGCAGCATCTCCTCCATCCATGCAAACTGCTCCCCGATGCAGACGCGCGGGCCGCCGCCGAACGGGAAATACGCGAATTTCGGACGCTCCGCCTCGGCTTCCGGGGTCCAGCGGTCCGGGTCGAACCGCTCCGGGTCGGTCCAAAAGCGCGGGTCGTAGTGCATCACGGCCTGAGACATCAAAACGATGTCCCCCCGGCGCAGCAAATGCTCTCCCGACTTGTCTGCAATCGTATAATCCGACAAAACACGGCGTCCGACCACCCAGGCCGGCGAGTACATCCGAAGCGATTCGGCCAGCACCTTGCGCGTGTAAGCAAGCGCGGGCAGATCGTCCAATGTCGGTGTCCGGCCCCCCAGCACGCCGTCAATCTCGGCGTGAAACTTCGCTTCGGCGTCCGGGTGCTGCGACAGCAGATACCAGGTCCAGGCCAGGGCGTTCGCCGTGGTCTCATGCCCGGCCAGAAAGATGGTCAGAGCCTCATCACGCACCTGCAAGTCGGTCATCTGCTCGCCGTCGTCCTCGTCGCGGGCTTGCAGCAGCATCGAGAGCAGGTCGCCCCGATCCTCGCCGGTGGCCCGATGCTGCGCGATCAGGCGGTAAATGGTGACATCGAGCCGGGCGCGGGCACGGGCAAAGCGGCGGACACTTGGGATCGGCAGCTTTTCCAGCAAATCGGCCATCGGCAGCATCAGCGTATGGAACAGCGCGATCACTTCGGTCAGCGCATCCCCAATTTCCCCGGCTTCCTCCTCGACTTCGGCGTTGAAGAGTGTCTTGCCGACAATCGCCAGCGCAAGGTGCAGCATTTCCTCGGCCATGTCCCGCGTCTCGCCGTCCGCCCACTTGGCGCTGGTCTGGTCTGCGTAATGGGTCATCTGCTGGGCATAGGCCGCGATGCGCTGGCGGTGAAATGCCGGCTGGATCAGCCGCCGCTGGCGCAGATGGTACGGGTCCTCGCTGGTCAAAAGCCCTTCGCCGAGCAGCTTTTTGGCCCGTTCCAAACCGCGTCCTTTCTTGAACTGCTTTTGGCGGGTGACGAAAATATCTTTGATGAGGTCGGGATGGTTAATCAGGAAAAGCGGCTGGCGGGTAAGCGGCAGGCGGACAATATCGCCGTGCGAGGCTGCCGCCTCGCGCAGGTAGGCAATCGGATCGCGCCGGAATGCCCAAAGGGCCTGGCCGAGAAAGCGCTGCGGCATCAGGGGAATATGCTGGGTCATGGACAGAGTATACCCGGGCCGAGGAGTATACCCGAGCCGAGAGGTATACCCAAGAGAGTATGCCCGAGCCGGTGTTTATCTTAGGGGCGTTGGGGTACACTGAATAAAAGTACCGGCACTGGAAATGCCGGCCTACTAAAAGCACAAAGTCGCTCCGCGACTGAAGAGTCTTTAACCGCTTCGGTTTTCACTCAAACGTAGACCGGCACTTCCAGTGCCGGGTTCCCAGGCCGCGCCAGTTCCGAGCTTTCCGGGCACTGGTTTTCCGGGCGCTGACGCCCCCTTCCCCCTCACGCTACTTTCAGGAATGACGGAATGTTTATTCGCATCGGCTACGACATCATTTTTGACTTCGCCGCGCCTACCCCTGTGACGCTGCTGCTTTCGACGCGCCCTGAGGAAGCGCCCCGGCTGCTCCGGCCCGACGAAGTCCGTACCGAGCCGGCCCTGCCCATCACCGAGTTCACCGACAACTTCGGCAACCGCTGTCACCGGCTAGTGGCGCCGCGCGGGCGTCTGCGGCTGTTTAACGACAGCCTAGTGAGCGATAGCGGCTTGCCGGATGTGATGGTGACCGATGCCCCGCAGCACCCCGTCGAGGACCTGCCCGACGACTGCTTGCAGTTTCTGCTGGGGAGCCGCTACTGCGAGGTCGCCGAGCTACTGCCGACAGCCTGGGACCTGTTTGGAAAGACCACGCCGGGGGCCGAGCGGGTGCAGGCCGTCTGCGACTGGGTCTTTTCGAATATCGAGTTCGGCTACAAGTACGCCCGGCCTACGAAGACCGCGCTGGACGTTTTCCGTGAGCGGCGCGGGGTCTGCCGGGACTTCACGCACCTGGCGGTGACGCTCTGCCGCTGCCTGAATATCCCGACCCGCTACTGCAACGGCTACATGGGCGATATTGGTGTTCCGCCCGACGTAAATCCAATGGACTTCAATGCCTGGATGGAGTGTTATCTCGGGGGAGCGTGGCGGATGTACGACCCGCGCCACAACACGCCGCGCATCGGGCGCATCGTGCTGGCGCGGGGCCGCGACGCCGTGGATGTCGCCATGACCACGGCGTTTGGTGCGAATACACTGGTGCAGTTCACAGTCATCACCGAAGAAGCCAATAGTGCATAGCTGGGGTGCGCAGCTCCGGCAGAGCGCTAGAGTTTCTGCGTTTCGAACTTGGTGAAGATCCAGCGGGCCGACGGGGCCGCGCCGCCGAAATAAAAGACCAGTGCGCCGTCCTGATTGACCCGGCTGGCATGGCCGCTGCCGGGCTGCTCCCCGGCGTTCAAATGGATGTCGTGAAGGCCGGTGCCTTCGAAGTAAGTCGTGCCGTAAACGGCCATCAGCATACAGGTATCGGCATAGTGCGTCACCAGTGTCTGCAAATCGCCCTGCCGGACCGGCGCGAAGTCGGCGTCCTTCAGACCCAGGGCCGTGTAGCTCAAGGCCGGCTCGGTCCAGCCGGCGGTGGGCAGCGCCTTTCCCGTGAGGTCCTCGGGCCAATCGGTAAACAGGACATTGCTTTGGTTGGTCGAGTGGATATTGAACGCGCACTCGTACACCCCGGCATAGGTCCCGCCGTCCGGGACATGCACCCAGAGGTAGACATGGTTATCGTCAGGCCGGGTGCCGCCTTCGGGCACAAGCGTGGCATGGTCGAAAGTCCCCGCCAGCTCGCCGAAGCGCAGGGGCGGCAGGCTTCCCGAGGGACGTTTCCGGTGCGTGAATCGCGGCAAGGTTAAATCAGTCATCGTTGGCTCCTCTGTGCTCGGTTCTTCTGTGCTCGGTTCCTTCTTCCCCCTTTCCGTCGTCATTTCCTGCCTGAGCGGCAAAGAGGCGCGGCGGGGCTTGTGCCGAGCGGCATTTTTTGCTACAATGGGCGCATGAAAAACACGCTCTACTACGGAGACAACTTGGAAGTTCTGCGGAAGTACATCATGGCTGAGACGGTAGACCTTGTTTATATTGATCCGCCGTTTAACTCCAAGCGCAACTACAATCAGATCTACAACAATGTCGGCACGGAGGACCGGGCGCAGGCGCAGGCGTTTGTGGACACATGGACCTGGGACGACCACGCGGGCGAGGGCTTCGGGCAGCTTTTGTCGAATGACGGCAATCGGTTCACGGCGCAGACGATTGAGCTGATCAAGGGTCTCCATGCGGTTCTCGGCAAAGGCAGCCTGCTGGCGTATTTGATCAGCATGACACTCCGCATCACGGAAATTCACCGCGTCCTGAAGCCGACCGGCAGCTTTTACCTGCACTGCGACCCAACGGCGTCGCATTACCTGAAGCTGGTGCTGGACACGATTTTCGTCACGCAGGGCGGCGAGTATCAAAACGAAATTGTTTGGCGCAGGACAACGAATTCGGGTAGTAGTAAATCTGTCGCAAAGCGTTACCCTGCCAACAGTGACATTATATTCTTTTACACCAAGTCAAGTGAGTATAAGTTCGACCATACTCGAACCGAATATTCTGACAAGTACAAATCGCGTTTTACCAAGCAGGATGAGCGTGGTGCCTATTACTCTGATAACTTGAAAACATATTCCCAAGACAGGCTGGAAAAACTTAAGACAGAAAATAGGATCGAGTTTACCAGCACCGGCAAGCCCAGGATCAAAAATTATCTCCATGAAGGAAAGGGGATTATCTCAGATAATATTTGGGTGGATATTGACTCATTAAATTCGCAGGCTGCGGAGCGGCTGGGTTATCCGACGCAGAAGCCGGAGGCGCTTTTGGAGCGGATCATCGAAGCCTCCACCAACCCCGGCGATGTCGTGCTCGACGCCTACTGCGGCTGCGGCACCACTATCGCCGTCGCGCAAAAACTGGGCCGACACTGGATCGGCATGGACATCACCTACCAATCCATCTCGCTCATCCTGCGTCGGCTCGAAGCGCAGTACGGCAAGGCGATTTTGGACATAATCACCCTCAGCGGCATTCCGCAGGACATGGCCTCGGCGAAGGCGCTGGCAAACAAAAAAGACGACCGGGTCCGCAAAGAATTCGAGAAGTGGGCGGTGCTCACCTACAGCAATAACCGGGCCATTATCAACCAGAAAAAAGGCGCAGATGCCGGGGTGGACGGAATCGCATACTTCCAAACCAGCTACACCGACAACGCGAAAATTATCTTTCAGGTCAAAAGCGGCCATGTCGGACGCGGGGACATCGCCAAGCTGCGCGGCGATATGGAGCGCGAAGGCGCGGCGCTGGCAATCTTTCTCACCCTAGAAGCCCCGACGGCACCGATGCAGGCCGAAGCCAAAGCCGCCGGGCTGTACTATCAGGACTTGATGCACCAAAACTATGACAAAATACAGATAGTCACCGTGCAGGAAATGGTGGAAGGCGAAAAGCAGCGGCTGCAAATCCCGATGAGCTTGGAAGTGCTGAAAAAAGCGCAGGCGGTGACGCAGGACAGCCAGCTCCAACTGCTGGACGCCGAGGCAGCCTAGACACCGAGACAACAAAGGAGAAGCAGATGTACAAAGGACTCAGCCCCGGCGCGATTGGGGTATCGGCGGCGAACCTGGACGCCCGACTGGACGCGGCAAAGATCGGCGGCTTCGGCGGCGTTGAGATTGACCCGTCGGAGATCGCGAGCTTGATCGAGATGCACGGCAAAAACGCCGTGCGGGCGAAGTTCGAGGACGCCGGGGTGCTCCCGGCGGGCTTTGGGCTGCCGGTGGAATGGCGCGGGGCGCAGGGTGCCTGGGAGGAAGGGCTGAACAACCTGCCGCGCCTGGCGGAAGCGGCGGCAGCAATCGGGGAAACGCGGACTATGACCTGGATCATGCCCTGCTCCGACGACCGGGAGTTCGATGAGAACCTCGCGTTCCATGTCACGCGCTTCACGCCGATTGCCAAGATTTTAGGCGATCACGGCCTGTCTTTGGGCCTGGAGTTCATTGGGCCGAAGACCCTGCGCGACACGCAGAAGTTTCCGTTTATTCACACGATGGGCGAAATGCTGAAAATGGGCCGGCAGATCGGCCCGAATGTCGGCCTGCTGCTCGATGCCTATCACTGGTATACGTCGCACGGCACACTCGCTGATTTGGAAGCGCTGAAACCGTCCGAGGTGGTCGTGGTCCATGTCAACGACGCCGTGGACGGGATTGCGGTGGATGAGCAGTTTGACGGGGTCCGCGCCCTGCCCGGCGCGACCGGGACCATTGACATCGGCGGCTTTCTGCGGGCGCTGCAAGGGATCGGCTACGACGGCCCGGTGACTCCCGAGCCGTTCGTAGATCTGAGCGGCCTGCCGTCGGACACCGCGCGGCTGGAGCGAGTCGGCGCGGCGATGGCGGACATCTGGCGGACAGCGGGGCTGGATTAACCGTCTACGGAGAGACGGGCGCTTGGTGCGTCTGCGTGATCGCAAGCGCAATCCGGCGGACGACCTCACCGCGCCAGGCCGGGTCTTCGGCTTCGAGGGCATCCTGGGGATCGGACAGGGTCGCGAGTTCCAGCAGCGCTTTTTCAGGGACAGGATTGTACTCCGGGTCCAGGACGCCCAGCTCGCGCCCGGACAGGCCGGGGATGCCGTGGAAGTCGCCGGTGCGCCCGAGGTTATCTACGGCCATCTGCGCGGCCAGCGCCCGCGCGAAGGCGGGGACGGCGGGGACGCGGCGGTCTATGCAGACGACACCGCCACGGATGCTGGGCGCAGACGACGCATCGAAGTGCAGCGACAAAAAGAAGACGTTGCGGGCGGCGTTCGGGTCGGAGCGGGCCGACTTGTTCCAAACGGCGCGGGCGACCGCCGCTCGCTGCCAGAGCGGGCGCGGGGAGTGACGCGCCCGGAGCGGCTCTCCGGTCGCGGCAAGGACGGCATCGTCGGGCGGCAGCGGCGGCGGCTCGGCGGCGGCAAGCTGCGGGTCGAGACAGCGGCTCCGCACGGTGCAGACAACGCGGGCACCGGCGTCTTGCAGCGCCGCCGACAGCTCGGACGCCGTTCGGTAGGTCAGGGTCGCCTCCGATAGCCGCCCGGCAACCGTACCGGGGTCCGCGCCGCCGTGTCCGGGGTCGAGCACGACCGTGACCCCTGCCAGCGGCTTGCCGTCCAGACTGACGGCGGTGGATTTGGGGGCGGCGGCAGGCGGCTCAGGGCGGAGGCCAAGCAGAAGGAACGCGCCGAGCAGGGCCGCGCCGACGGCGGCGGCGAGGGCCGAAGCGAGATTTGGAAGAAGTGGCTGTGCCCGGCGTTTGATAGGCGACCTCACCCCAATCCGCCGATGGCTTTGCCGATGAAGTAGGTCACCAGGCCCTCAGCCGCGCCCACTGCCGTCATTTCGAGGCCGCTGCTCCACCAGGAGCGGACCGTGATCAGGGTCTTGGCCGCGCCGACCGCGAAGTGCGCGATGAGAGAGATCACGGCGGCGGCGAGGATCGCGGCGGGGCCGTGTAGGAAGAAGAACGGGATGATTGGGATAAACGCACCGACCGCCGTTGAGATAAAGCCCGAAGCCGCGGAGACCCAGGGGTTCGAGAGGGCGTCCTCGGTCAGGTTAAGCTGCTCGGCGGCCAGGGTCTTCAGGAACTGCTCGGGGTCCCGCGCCAGGTGCTCGGCGGCCCGGACAGCGTCCTCGCGGGGCAGGCCCTTGACTTCCAGCACCAGGGCCATTTCCTCTTTGCCGTCTTCGGGACTTTCTTCCAGCTCGGCCCGCTTTCGGAAGATCTCGGCGTCGTAAATCTCCCGCTCGCTTTTGGCAGCTAAATAAGCGCCTGACCCCATCGAGAGAGCCGAGGCGATCATGCCCGCCAGCCCCGCCAGCAGGACATACTTTTGGTCGCCGGCAGTCGCGCCGGAGACGCCCGAGACGATGCCGAAGATCGCCCCCAGGCCGTCGTTGACCCCGTAAATCGCGTCGCCGATCCACGATGCCGGGGACCGATGCCCTTTACGCGCCCGGAGGTCATTCAGCGCCTGCTGCGGGCTGATGGACCGGGAGAACAACCGGCCAATCGGCTGGTCCGCCGCTCCTGTTTGCCCTGAGTTCTGTTCGGTCGCGCTCATTCGCCAATCGCTTTCTGTTCGCCAATCGCTTTCTGTTCGCCAATCGCTTTCTGTTCGCCAATCGCTTTCTGTTCGCCAATCGTTTTTTGTTTCGCCCGGCACTGAGGGCACAGCCCGTAAAACTCGATGCGCTGGGCGTGGACTTCGTAGCCGGACGCCGCCGCCGCCAGTTCCGGCAGGCCGGAAAGGCCGTCCAGGTCTGCGTCCCGGATCTCGCCGCAGGACGTGCAGATGAGATGCGGATGGAAGTGCGGGCGGACACCATCGTAATGCTGCCGCCCGTCGCCGGGCGACAGCTCCAGCACCTCGCCCATCTCCCGCAGCGTGTCCAGGGTTTTGTAGACTGTTGCCAGCGATGTGGTCGGCGAGACGCGCTGCACCTGCGCGTAGATCTCTTCTGCGCTCGGGTGGGAGTTGGCACCGAGCAGCGCCCGCAGAATGCACAGCCGCTGGGGCGTGATCCGGTGTCCCCGGTGATGAAGTTTTTGGCGCAGGTCTTCCACCCGCGCCTCGTGAAGTGTTTGCATAAGTTTAAGTGGAACAATTCTTTACGGAGAACAATTCTCCGGTATTATGGCAGTGTGAGGCTGGCTTGTCAAGAGCTGATGTGCTACAATGAGAGTCCATCATGAAACTGAAACTTGACTTGCATCCGATCTACAACGACAGCCGGGCCATTGATCTCGCGCTGAAAAATATCATGGACGAAGCGACTGCCAAACGCTCCACGGAAGTGGAGGTCATCCCCGGCAAAGGCTCCGGGCAGCTCAAAAAGGCTGTTCTGCGCTTTCTCGATCAGCCGGAGGTCAAAGCCCGGTATCATCGCATCGAAAAAGACGGCGACAACTGGGGCCGGCTGTTTATCCACTTCCGCTGGGAGCGATTGCAGGAGCCGAAGTCCACTCCGAAGCCCCGCGAAACCGCCGAGTTCACCTGTTTCTGCTGCGAGACCCGCAGCTTGGTTGAAGTCAGCGCCGAGCGGCTGGCTGAGGACGGGCCGGAAACACGGACAGCCGAGTGCCCGTCGTGCGGCTCACCGAACGCGCTCACGGTGCATCTTGACCGCACGGGCATCGTTCGAATTGACGCCGTTTCGGGCTACGAGTGACGGTCTACACGCTCATTCATGCGCCGACTGGCCGCACGGCTGCCCAAGTGCTGCGGGCCGACGGCTGGTGGGCGAAGGGCCGGGGTGTGCTCGGGCGGCCCGCGTTAGCGTCCGGCGCGGGCTTATGGCTGCCGGGGGTGGCGTCGGTGCATACGCTCGGGGTGCGCTTCGCGCTCGACCTCGTGTTTCTGGACCGGGACTTCAGGACTGTGCGCGTTGTCCAAAGCGTCCCACCGAACCGCTGGCTGGTCCGGGCAGGCGGCGCGGCGCACACGCTGGAGCTGGGCGCGGGCACACTGGCGGCGCTGGAAATCCCAGTGCAGGTTGGCGACATTTGGGGACTGGAGCGGAACGACCTGCCCTTGCCGAGTGTTGGACGTGATAGAGAATAAACAAGGCAGAGGAAGAGATGGGAACGCGGGCACGGCAGTCTTCGTATGACTCCTATAGGAAGAGAGATACCTAACCCCGTATCGCATTATTGCCGAAGAGACAATAATATGGTATACTATTCCATTCTCATCAACACCTCTGCGAAGAGTGCATCCCCCGAGGGATTTTAGAGAGTCTTCCCGTGCCCAAACGCATGACGTTCTTGGCGGGGAAGGAGGCTTTTGTTTGAACAGAAATAACATCGTTCGCGTAATCGTCCCACTGGTCGTCCTGCTGGGCATGATCCTGCTGTTTACCCAGGGCAACTCCAAAATGTTCCGCCTCGGCGAACCGCAGCAGGAGTTCAAGTATTCGGCGTTCGTGGAGGCCATCAAGGGCAACAACGTCCTCGACGGCAACTTCGACAAGGACACGTTCCAGGGGCACACCACCAGCGGCAACAAAGCATTCACTGTCTACCTGAGTGCCGACAACCCGCAGCAGCGGCAGGCTTTGTACCAGCTTCTCAGCGACCACAACGTCAAGTACAACATCAACAAGCCGGCCATCTCGGACACGGTGATGACCCTGGCTGCGACGATCCTTGCGCCGCTGGTCTTGATCTTCGTGTTCTATATGTTCTTTCTGCGCCAGGCGCAAAACGGCGGCAATCAGGCGATGTCCTTCGGGCGCTCCAAAGCGAAGCGCCAGAACGAAAACACGCCCAAAGTGACGTTTGACGACGTTGCCGGCGTCGAGGAAGCCAAGCAGGAATTGCAGGAAGTCGTCGAGTTCCTGAAGAACGCCAAGAAGTTCCAGGCGCTCGGGGCCAAAATCCCGAAAGGCGTCCTGTTGCTCGGCCCTCCGGGATGCGGCAAGACGATGCTCGCCCGTGCCATCGCCGGTGAGGCAGGCGTCCCGTTCTTCCATATCTCCGGGTCGGACTTCGTCGAGATGTTTGTCGGCGTCGGCGCATCTCGTGTCCGCGACCTGTTTGATACCGCCAAAGCCAACCGTCCTTCGCTGATCTTTATTGACGAGATTGACGCCGTGGGCCGTCAGCGCGGCGCGGGCATGGGCGGCGGGCATGATGAGCGCGAGCAGACCCTGAACCAACTGCTGGTTGAGATGGACGGCTTCGATCAGAACGCCGGCGTCATTATGATCGCCGCCACGAACCGGCCTGACGTTCTGGACCCGGCCCTGCTTCGTCCGGGCCGCTTTGACCGGCAGGTGACGGTAGACCCGCCGGATGTCCGGGGCCGTGAGGCGATCCTGAATGTCCACCTGCGCGGCAAGCCGCTGGCCGACGATGTCAGCGCCCAGAACCTCGCCCGCCGCACTCCGGGTTTCTCCGGGGCAGATTTGGCGAACCTGGTCAACGAAGCGGCGCTGCTGGCCGCTCGCTACGACAAGACCAAGATCGGCGTGGACGACTTTAACGAAAGCGTGGACCGGGTCGTCGCCGGCCCGCAGCGCAAGTCGCGCATCATGAACGAGACTACCCGCGAGCGCATCGCCTACCATGAGGTCGGCCACGCGATTGTCGGGGAGCTGCTGCCGAACGCCAATCCGGTTCACAAAGTCTCGATCCTGCCGCGCGGACGCGCTCTGGGCTACACAATGCAGTACCCGACAGAGGACAAGTATCTGACCACGCGCCAGGAGTTCCTGGACGATGTCAGCGCCCTCCTCGCAGGCCGCGTCGCCGAAGAGACGGTCTTCAACGAAGTCACGACGGGCGCATCCAACGACTTCGAGCGGGCGACAGCGATTGCCCGCGCGATGGTCTGTGAGTATGGCATGAGCGAGCGGCTTGGGCCGGTCGTGCTCGGCACCCGTCATGGCAGCCCGTTCTTGGGGCGTGACTGGAACGAGGAGCGCAACTACTCCGAGACCATCGCGGTCGAGATTGACAAGGAAGTCCGGGCGATCATTGACGAAAGCTACGAGCGCTCCCGCGTCATCCTGACCGAGAACCGGTCCAAGATGGATCAGATCGTGCGGGTTCTTTTGGAGAAGGAGATGCTGGAGCGCGAGGACTTTATCGCGCTGATGGAAGGGGCCATCGCCCCGGTGTCCGTCAAGCCGGTTTCGCCGCAGGCCCCGCCGCCGAGCGCCGGAGAGACCCCGGCAGTGCAGCCGGACCCGGAGAAGCCGCGCCGCTTGCCGAGCCTGCGTCCTGAGCCGGCCTAACTTAACTTCTTTCTCGTGGGCGGGGAGCAATCCCCGCCCTTTCTTTTTGCCTAAAACTTCATGGATACAAACTACAATTATCGCCTGTCGCGCCTGGTTCGCACCCAAAGCTCCGAAATCTTTTTGATCTGGGACGAAGACCGCCGCATCGGCCAATTAGACCTGCACTTTGCGGTCGAGAGCCGAACCATCCACGCGACTTTGGTGTTGGAAGCCGACCTGCCCGTCAGCACCGAAGAAGAGCTGCTGGCTCAGATTGACGACGACATCGTCTCGTCGTACCTGCCATCATTCGAGCGCGAGGACTTCCTAGTAACGGTCTTCCGGGGCGAGGAGATCTCCAACTACACCGACTCGTCAGGCGCACTCGATGACATTGACGACGAGCGCTTTGACGACGATGATGACGACGATGAAGATGAAGACGACCGCCCCCGCCGCATCCGATGATCTGCGCGACAAACGCCCCCGGCTATAGCTAGGGCCGTTTCTTTGCAATCTCTACTTTACGGGCTGCCCCGGCTTCCAGTCGGACAGACACAGGCCACCGGATTGGATCGCTTGCAGCACCCTCAGCGTCTCGTCTACACTGCGCCCGACGTTGAGGTTGTTGACGGTCGCGTGCTGAACCATGCCTTCGGGATCAATAATAAACAGCCCGCGCAGGGCCAGCCCTTCCATTTCCACAAGAACGCCGTAGTCCCGTGCAATGGCTTGAGTGCGGTCCGACAGCAGGGGGAAACGGACTCCTGCAATGCCGTTTTGCTCGCGGGAAACCTCGGCCCAAGCCTGATGACAATAGACGCTGTCCGTGCTGGCCCCTAGAATGGCGCAGTCAATCTCCGTGAACTCGTCGAGCCGGTCGGACAGCGCGGTGATCTCCGTCGGGCAAACCACCGTAAAATCCGAGGGGTACCAGAAGAAAACCAGCCACTGTCCGGCATAGTCCGCGAGGCTGACTGTCCGTGTCTGCGTCCCCACTGGGCTGTTTGGGTCAAACGCCTCGGCGGTAAAGGGCGGCGCAGACCGCCCGACTTGCAGTGTCATCCAAATGCTTTCCTTTCGGCCTCAAACTGCGGCAGCCAGTGAGACAAGTCGCGTCGCACGGTCTCAAACGCCGGAACACGCGGCATAAGGGCGTGAAGCTCGTCGTGCCAAGTCGCTTCCAGCCCGGCCAAGTTCGCCTGCGCTCCCTCCGCCCGGTACATCTCGCCTCCCCCGCCGCCGAGTTCCCGCCGCCGCACAATCTTCTGCATCTTTGGGGCGCATTCGGGGTGCTTTTCTAGTCCGATCCACAAATCAAAGAAATCCACGGCGAAACGACGCCGCATGACATAGCGCAGCTTGCGGGCTAGCAGGGCGCAGAGTGGATAGGTCCGCACCGGAGCCGTTTTGTCTGTGATGCCGCAGTAGACGGCTAATTGTGGAGTCAAGAAGGTGTCTTCAGGATAATGCACACCAATCACGTCAACTCCAAGCTCGATCCGTTTGTGTATTGCACCGCAACCCACATAAATGGGAGTAGCATCTTGTCTTTTTTCCAAAACAATGCCTACATCACTAAATCGGGTACAGATGTTCATTGCTAGACCTGGACTGGCAAAAAAGTCTAAGTCTTCACTATATCGTTCGTGTAGGTAGACACCATGCAGAGCTGATCCGCCCCGAAGGACAAGCTGCCCAAAGAGGGAAGTTGAGTGGAGAGTATGCAGCATGGCGATTTTCAGACAGTCTCGTTCTCGCTGTGCAACCCGTGTCAAGATTGCTGACGCTGTCACTGATGTCATAGAATGGCTCACGGTCATGGAGCTATCGGAAACAAGGCAGGGTTATCTAAGGTCAGTTCTCGCGTATAATCCATTTTAGAATCTGTAAGCGTCTTGACGTGCCCGTCACCCATTAAAACATTAAACCGCTCACTTGCGGTGGTACTCCCGCCATGCCAAGTCCCGCTCAAGTCATCGAGAATGTCTATTTCAGAGGGACCATGCACGGCAAAAGGCGGTGTCACGTCGTAAGCAATCATATCGCTAAGCGAAACTTGACGAAAAGCAAGTTCAGTACGATAACCGTAACTGTTTCCGTACTGCTCGAAAGCAGAAGGGTGAGCGGAAAAGCTAACACTGCCTACAAAATCGGGCGTAGCAAAGCCGGCATCCGCCGGGCAACGCCAAAGATTTTTGTTGCCGATGTAGGGGTTTAGAACTTCTACGAGGGGGTGGTGCTGAATTTGCTGTGCTTGTGTCCAGTAAACGCCGGAGGCGTAAGTTTGCCAAGTGTTAGTATTCACGTCAACGGCATCACCGCCGAACGGAACGATGCCGTTAGTATCCTGAGCATACATAGCAACAGCCAAACCAATCTGGTGCAAGTTGGAAACGCAAACTGTCTGCCGAGCTTTGGCACGGACAGAGGCGAATACCGGGAAAATAATCGCCGCCAGCAGCGATATAATAGCGATGACGACTAGTAGTTCAATGAGCGTGAACGCATGACGTTTCATGACCTGTTTTCCAGTTCCAGCAGCCGTTTCAGTGAATTCTCCGCCATCGTCAGGCCCATTGTTCCCGCTGCACGGCTTCGCAGATTGCCTTCCGCGTCAAAGAGAAAGTAGCAGGGCCAGACGCCGCCTGTCTGGAAACTATCACCTAGTGCATGGTTGTTGTCAATGGCACAGGGGCCGGCCAATCCTATCTCTATTGCCGTGTCTCTGACAAGCTCGAAGTTCATATCCGCTTCCATTCGGGGCATATGAATTGATACCAACTGCAAGCCTTTGCTCTGATATTTATCGACAAGCTGTTGGAGAGCTGGCATATTCATTTTGCAGATGGGACATGATAATGCCCAAAATTGCACAAGAACAGGCTGACCAACAAAAGTGTCGTCACCGATTGAGCCGTTCAACCACTGCACAGCGGGCGTCAATGACGGCATTTTGCTCGAAATAGCTAGAGGCATTTAAGTGTCCAAAATCTAAAGTCTGGCCAATGCCATTTGTTGATCCGCATGCTGCCGCCGCATTTTCAGCCAGATAATTTTGTCGGCCGGAGACATATACATGATTTCGTTATGGCGGACTACGGCATGATGAAGAAGAAAGTCATTTTCCTCTTTTTGGTTTCTCGCAGTTACAACGAGTAGATCACGCTGCGCCTGCTCCGAACGAAGCATTTTCGCCCTAGCCGCTTCCATGCCGTTAGGTTGAAGCATTTGCCGCGCTTCGGCTGTCCGCCCACCGCAGAACAAGTAACCAAGAGCATCAGGATGTGCAATCTCGGCGTAAAGCGGTCGCGCCTCAACATAACGACCCTGCTTAACCAAAAGCGAGGCAAGCATATACTCCATGTCTAGATCATGTCCATCGCGCAATGCCTTTTGATAGCAAGGGATGTTATCGGGGTTCAAAAGCGTCCCATAGTTTTTGCCCTGCGGCGCAGGTTTAGCGCATGTTTCGAACGTGTTAGAGAATGCTGTCCGCTTTCTGGCATCATTAATCCCAAGAATGCTTAAGAACAAGATGCTTAAGAATGCAAGCATCAACAGTACGAGGCGCGGTTTGGCGGCAACCTTTTTCAGATTATTACTCATTTCCTCTCCTTGAACGCCTCAGAGAAGTGGAAAAATCGGTTTTGCTGCTCAAGACACAGGATGAGAATCGGTTTTGCTGCTCAAGACACAGGATGAGAAAGGTAGTCCTGTCCTACTTTGTTTCGCATTCCCAACGTGCATAGGTATTTGAAACGAGTCTCGTGTTTGTGCAGCAAAGCCAAAAATGTGCCGACTTGACGCAGGCGCGTTAGGCTACTTGATCGCCATCGGTTGAAAAAGACACACTCGACATATGACGAGTTTGATCAATGACATGATGCTCGACAGGTATTCCCGGCACGATCTCTCAGTGCATAGTCACATTCACATAGCTGTGGCGCAATAGCCCGCTGCTACACAAATATTGTAAGGACCATTTAAGGGCGAGATTTCGCCTGGGTTACGAGTATGGCAACAGTCACGGCACTGCGCTTTGGTATAGCGACTGTCGCCGCACGAAATGTTGCTCACATATGACCCTGTGCATGGCGATGTGCATGGTATGCATTCTTGGTACGCTCCCGCTACACAATTTGGGACACAGCCATTACAATTACTGTAGTTAGGGTTAGCCAGTGCGATCCCAGAGTTCTCGAACTCCTTAGCTACAGTCTCGGCGATCTGTCGGGTTTCTTTGTGCTGCTCCATCTTCTTGATCGCCATGCGAGCCAGGTCGTCTACGGCGAACATGGAGAACAAGGCGATGCCGGAGGTGTAGCCCATCTTGCGGAGGGCAGCCCGGCGGGTCAGGCGCTCCTGCTCCACTTTGTCCCATTTCGGGGTTTCGGAGACAGTCGCGGCGGTTTCGGTCGGAATCAGCTCAGGGGTATCAGCGGACAAGTTCGGCATGGGGTTCCTCGGTTCCGTTCAATCGGGCAGGAGATGAAGCCTGCGGAGAATGGGTGTGGGCGTCTTTTTCGGCCTGCGCGTCGCTTTGCTCCGACTGAAGCGCGAGGACGCGGGCAACGACCAGGTCGGCCAGTTCATGCAGGCGGGATCGCTCTTCCATTTTGTCAATGACAGTCTGGGCGACCAGGTCCACAAAATGATTGCGCTCGTCGGCGTCGGTATAGGGCATTGCAGCACCTTGTCGAAATGCCCTTGCGGGGCGGGATAATCCCCTGACAGTTCTTTGTCCTCGGAAGGGAGGATTTCAGAGGAAGGGAGGATTTCAGAGGAAGGGAGGATTTCAGAGGAAGGGAGGATTTCAGAAAGAGTTTAGCACAGTCGCGATTGCTTTTTTGTTAAGACAATGTTAAGTTTTGATTAAGTTTGTGTTAAGAAAAAAACTAAACGCGCGAAGGATTTTCCTGTCGGCGTCAAGATACCATGCCTAACGATGCCCGTGCCGAATGCCGATAAAAGTAACAGTATCTCCGAGATGGAGAGGTGGAATTTTGAGGAGCAAGGCAAATTATGACGGTGGTTCTTCCGACAGGCGGCACGAAGCGAAAAGAGCTGGGGCATCTTCTGGTCGAGCAAGGGATGCTCAAAGAGCAGCAGTTGACAATGGCTCTGACCCATCAGAAGCAGACCGGCAAGCCCCTCGGCGAAGTCCTGGTGGAGCTGGACTTGGTCGGCCAAGAAGATGTGACGCGGGCACGGGCGCTTCAAGTGGACGCCGCTTATGTGACAATGGATGATGTCGCGGTGGACAAAGAGATTTTGTCGCTCATTCCTGCCGCTGTCGCCCACAAGTACGCCCTGCTGCCGGTGGGCCGGACCCCCGACGGCACCCTGAAACTCATTGTCGCGGCGTGGAACGCGCGGGTCATGGAAGCCGCCCACAAGATTGCCACAACCCACCGGATGCGGATCGCCCCGGCCATTGCCACCGAAGCGCCCCTGCTTGCCGCCATCGCGCACTGGTACGGCCCGCCCCCGGCCCTGCGGCCTGAAGCCATCGAGAGCCGCGCTGAGCCGAAGGCCGAAACCGCCGCCCGCACCGCCCTTCCCGCCAAGCTGCCGCCGCCGACTTCCGCACCCGCCGTCGGCGGAGACAAGCGGGCGTCGGACGTCTTTTCCGGCGCGATGTCCCCGGTGCTCGGCAGCCTGAGCACAAACGGTCAGCCGGATGCTCTCGATACTGCCGGGGTGGACCAGCCCGCAGTCATCCAGTTCATCAACAAGATTTTGACCGATGCCATCCGCTGCGGAGCCAGCGATATTCACCTTGAGCCGCGCCGCAATTCCCTCGATATTCGGTTTCGGCAGGACGGCACCCTGCGCCATATTGACAGCATCCGGCGCGAGTTCCAGGCGGCGTGCGTGTCGCGCCTGAAAATCATGGCCGAGATGAACATCGCCGAGCGCCGCCTGCCCCAGGACGGACGCATCTCGGTCACGGTCGAAGGCCGCTCGGTGGATATGCGCGTGTCGTCCCTGCCGACCCAGTACGGCGAATCACTGGTCCTGCGGATTTTAGATAAGTCGGGAGTGCGCCCCCAATTAAGCCAGCTTGGCTTCTCGGAGCGCAATTTGAGCGCACTGAACAGCCTTATTCGGAAGCCGCACGGCATTTTTCTTGCCACCGGGCCTACGGGATCGGGCAAGACCACCACGCTGTACTCGGCCATCCACGAAATCCACACCTCCGATGTCAACATTATCACGGTCGAGGACCCGATTGAGTACGAACTCGACGGTATCCGCCAGTCCAATGTCAACGAAAAGGCCGGCCTGACCTTCGCCCGTCAGCTCCGGGCCATTCTGCGCCAGGACCCGGACATCATCTATGTCGGCGAGATCCGTGACCAGGAAACCGCCGAGATCGCCTTCCGGGCCGCTTTAACTGGGCACCTAGTCTTCTCAACCCTCCACTGCAACGATGCCGCCGGGGCGATCACGCGGCTGCTGAATATGGGCATGGACCCGTTTCTCGTGGCGTCATCGGTGGTCGGCATTCTCGCGCAAAGACTGGTCCGCAAAGTCTGCCCGCAGTGCGCCCGTCCGGTTCAGCCCGCCGAAGTGGAGCTGTCGGCGTTCGGCGTGGATTTGGACTCCCCGGCGTTCCACCAGGCGACGTTCCGGGCCGGCACCGGCTGCGACTTTTGCAGCGGGGTCGGCTACAAGGGCCGGGCCAGTGTCCAGGAGCTGATGGTTATGGACGACGGCATCCGGGCGATGACCCTGGGCCGCATTCCGTCGCACAAAATCCGCCAGGCCGCGATGGCGCGAGGCATGCAGACCATGCGCCAGGACGCCGCCACAAAAGTGATGCAGGGCGTCACGACCTTCGAGGAAGCGCAGAAGCGCGTGTACATTGAGGAGAGCGGCGAGGATTAGGAACCTAACCCGTTCCTATCCTAGACCTCTTCACCTTCCCGCTTCGGGAGGGTCGCGAGGGACGAGCGGGGTAGGTTCCTAATCCTCACCATTTTGGGTACAATGCTCTTCGTGACAGAACTTTCCATGCCTAGCCTGACCCTTGTGACCGGACGCAAGCTGTACCGACCGCAGGCCGACAAGAAAGCCGACTCACTCTCGGTGGTCGAGGCCGCCGTCGCGGGCGGCGTCAACATCGTTCAGCTCCGGGTCCGCACCTCCAGCGCCGACGATTTGGGCCTCTATGCCGTCGCCCTGCGCCTGCGCGAAATGACCGCCGGGCAAGCCCGGTTCATCGTCACCGGCGACTTGGAGTTGGCCGAGAAGTGCGGCGCGGACGGCGTTCTCCTGACCGAGCGCTCTTACAAACCGTCTGCCGCCCGCGACTTCCTGCGCCGGCCCGGCGAAGCTACTATCGGCACCTTCGTCCGCAGCGTCACCGGCGCAGCGGCGGCGGAGCGCGGCGGTGCAGACTACATTCAGGTCGGCCCGGCGTTCGACGCCGAAGCTCCCAGCGAGGGCCTAGCCTTGTTGCGGAAAGTCAAGGACGCCGTCCAAATCCCCGTCGTCGCGTTCGGCGGCATCCAGACCCCCGCCGACGTCGCCGACTGCCTCCGCGCCGGTGCCGACGGCGTCGCTGTCACCGATGCCGTCACGTCCGCCCCCGACCCCCAAGCCGCCGCCGCCGAGCTACGCGCCGCCATCGAAGCCGCCTGGCGTGTGCTGCACGGAACTTAAACACTGATGTTTCCCAAACAAAAAACACTCGTTATTATTGGTGCCATGCTGGCTGCCGCGGTCGTCTGCTGCTATCCGGGCACTGCTCAGACTAAAAAGCAAGCGGCTTCAACACTAGCCGCGCAGGAGTGCGTGAGATTGAGTGCTGCTGTAGAAAGTGGCAACGCGGATGAAGTAGAGGCTCTTCTTGATCAGGGAGCAGACGTTGATTGTCGAAATAGCGGGTATGACGAGACGCCGCTCATGCAAGCAGCGGCGGTCGGGTCTTTGGAAGTTGTCAAAGTTCTTATCCGTCATGGCGCGAACCTTGCCCCAACAGGGACGTTCCACGGACGTCTCCCGCTGACACTTGCGGCTGCCAATGGGCATGCCCGCAACAGCAACTTAGATGTGGTCAAGTTTTTAGTCGAGAGCGGGGCGGATGTCAACGCGAACTGCACTGAAAAGGGAAGCTCTGCATACTTAGCCATGGAGCAGATTGGGCCGAGAAATCTGACTCCGCTTGGCGCAGCAATAGAAGGAAAGAACCTATCTGTTGTCGAGTATCTCTTGCAGCACAAGGCAAAGATAAATGGGCGTGATGGCAGCACCTACACGCCCTTACATTGGGCCTGCGCGGAAGGCGATACAGCAATGGTCAAGATGTTGCTGCGCTATGGGGCTGACCCAAAGCTCACAACCGACGATGGACAAACCGCCCGAAGTTTTGCGGCAGCGCGAAACTACAAAGACGTGCTGGCATTGTTAGATACCGCCGAGAAGGCTGCGAACCCCGAGCCGACTGTACAGAAACACTGAACGCACACTCGTGATGCCTTCCTTTCTTCCACACTTGACTTTACTCCTACAGTGTGGGATAATTTCCCATGACGCTGGCATTTATCGAGACACGGCTGTTTATGTCGGTGCGCGAAGAGTATTTCGACGGAGACGCATCCTTTTCCGCTTTGCAACAGGGGCTTTTGTCTGACCCGCTGGCAGGGTCGGTCATGCGCGGGTGTGGCGGTCTCCGCAAGGTACGCTGGCCCGATCCACGGCGCGGCAAAGGCAAGCGCGGCGGCCTGCGGGTGATTTATCTTTACCTGCCGGAAACGTCACAAGTTGTCTTTCTGGATGTTTACGATAAAGATGACGCTGAGGATGTCACCCCCGATGAGCGGAAGGCATTGACGGCAACGGCACAGGCATTGCGCCTGCAATTCAACAGGGGGCTGAGATGAAAGACAGAAGTATGAAAATCAGCACGGCGAGCGCCCGTCACCTTCGCCCGCGCCTCGCCGATCGCCTGCAAGAGAGTATGCAGGAAGCTATCGCTTGGGCAAATGGCGAGATCGAATTGAGGACGACTTATTTGACCCTGCCCGATCCGCCGCCTGCCTACGATGCGGCGCGGATTCGCACCCTGCGGACCGAACTCGGGTTTAGCCAGCCGCATTTCTCTCGTGTGCTCAATGTCTCGCCGAAGACAGTGCAAAGCTGGGAACAGGGAACACGCACCCCGAGCCAGGCGTCGGCCCGGCTCTTGCAACTGATCGAGAACCCATCACTTTTGGACGGCCTGCGCCGGCAGACTCCCTCTCAGCTATGATTGAAGTCCAGAACATCGTGAAGACGTATAAGACCGGGGCGATGGATTTGACGGTGCTGAAGGGCATCTCGCTGTTTGTCGGGGCGGGCGAGATGGTCGCGATTATGGGGCCGTCGGGGTCGGGCAAATCCACGCTGATGAACATTATCGGGTGCCTAGACAAGCCGACTTCGGGATCGTATGCGCTTGATGGTGAGGAAACGGCGCGGCTCGACGAAAACGCTCTGGCGAAGATACGGAGCCGCAAGATCGGGTTCGTCTTTCAGCAGTTTAATCTGCTGGCCCGGACGACAGCGCTCCGCAATGTTGAGCTGCCGATGGTCTATTCGGGCATTCGCTATGCGGGGGGCCGGGAAGCGTGGGCGCGGCAGGCGCTCGTGCGCGTGGGTCTTGGCGACAGACTTGACCACCAGCCCAATCAGCTCTCGGGCGGGCAGCAGCAGCGGGTCGCGATAGCGCGGGCGCTCGTGAACGACCCGGTGATCCTGATGGCCGATGAGCCGACCGGCGCGTTGGACACGAAGACGGGTGAGGAAATCATGGCGCTGTTCCAGGACCTGCACCGGGAGGGCAAGACGCTGGTGGTAGTGACGCACGAAGAGGAGATCGCCCGACACTGCGAGCGGATCGTGCGCTTCAAGGACGGCGAGATTGTCAGCGACGCGGCGGTGACGGCCCGGATCATCGCGGACCGGGTGATGGCTGCCGCTACTCCGACCGCAGGGCCGTAATCGGGTCCAGTTTTGCAGCCCGGAACGCCGGGTAGATGCCGAAGAACAGGCCGACGCCGACGGCGAAGCCGAAGCCAAGCTCGGTGGCCCAGAACGGCACGAACGCGGGCAAAGTCTTGTGCGCGAAGTGGTCAATCAGTGCGGCCAGGCCGTAGCCGGCAGAGACGCCGAGCAGGCCGCCGAGGCCGGAGACGACCACCGCTTCGACAATGAATTGCAGCAGAATAGCGCCGCGGGTCGCGCCGACCGCCTTACGGATGCCGATCTCGCGGGTGCGCTCAGTCACCGAGACCAGCATGATATTCATAATGCCGATGCCGCCGGTCAAGAGCGCCAGTCCCCCCACCCCGCCGAGCACGAGCTGGATGCCGTTCAGGAGCGTGTCGAGCTGCTTCAGGATACCGGCCTGCGTGTCCACGACAAAGTCTTTGTAGTTCAGCGGGTGGCGCAGTTTCAGGACGCTCCACACCTGGTCGGCAGCGGTCTCCACCCCGGCGATATTGGTGGAGCGGGTCGAAAACCCGTTGATCTGGTGGCTGCCGGTGAAGCGCTTCTGGACGGTCGGCAGGGCGGCGTAGAGAGAGTTGTTGAAGTCGCCGCCGCCGGGGTTCGAGTCTTTGTCCGCCAGCGCCCCGACCACAACTAGAGAAACGTGGGAGCCGTCGTCGGCGGTGCAGCGCAGCTCTTTGCCGATGGGGCTGACAGTCCCAAACAGGTCGGAGGCCGCTTTGTGGCCGATGACGCAGGCTTTGCCGTAGGCTGCGACATCGGCAGCGGAGAGGGATCGGCCCGCCGTCAGCGGCAGGTTCTGGGTCTGGCTGAACGTGTCCATGACGCCGTTCAGGGTCAGCGAGCGGCGATTGGCTCCGTTCTGGGCAACCACCGAGGTCTGGGCGCTGGGGCTGACCGTGCCGATGAGTGTGCAGCGCTCTTCGACGGCGCGGGCATCATCCATGGTCAGGCCGGCAAAGCCGCCGCGCGACACCGTACCGAGCTTCGGCTGGTAGGAGGCGAAGATCAGATTTGCGCCGTTGCCGGCGAACTGATCGAGAATGGACTGCCGAATGCCCTGGACAATGGCGATCATGACGATGACGGACATGACGCCGATAATGACGCCGAGCATGGTCAGGAGCGCCCGCAGCTTGTTGGTCCACAGAGCGGAAAGAGCGGCGCGGAGAGACTCGAAGAGGATCATGGAAGCCTAGCCCCCGCCTGTAATGTCGCTTTTGCGGCGGCTGGAAGCATCAGCCGGCGGGATGACAAGCTTATCTCCGGGCAGGAGGCCGGAAAGGACCTCGACATGGGTGTCGTCGCGCAGGCCCGTCACGATCGCGCGTTTTTCTGACTTGCCCCCCGCCATCAGCACGGTCACGACCCCGGACTTGTCGGGGAACGACACGGCTTCGAGCGGGGCAAGCACGACGCCCGTGTGCTTCCGGCTAATGATACGGACATTCGCACTCATGCCCGAGCGCAGGCGGGGGTCGCTGCGGTTGAACGCCACTTTGACCGAGAACTTGGAAATGGAGTTCGCCCCGCCTGCGCCGCCCCCACTTCCACCGCTGCCATCGGTGGCGAACGCATTGGTGGACGCCGGGGCGATCTGAGAAACGTAGCCGGGGAACTCCGCGCCCGGCAGGGCATCCACGGTGATCACGGCGGGCGCATGCAGCGCGACTTTGGCGACATCCACCTCGTTGATGCCGACGCTTGCTTGAAGGCGGCTGCCCAAAGTGGCGACAATGGACTGGGCATCCGAGAAGCCCGTCGTCGCGCTTTGGACAATCTCATTGGGCTGCTTGTACTTTTTCAGTACGATGCCTGATGCCGGGGCGACAATGCGCGTGTCGGTGATATTGACTTGAAGCGTCTCGATATTGCCGGCGATCTGAGCCACGGCGGCGCGGGCCTGGGCGATGTCTGAGTATCTCACTGCATTCTGGCCGGTGTTGGCTTCGGCGGCCTGAATCTGCACCCGCGCCGCGTCCACCTGGGCTTGGGCGTCGGCGATGTCCTGGACACGCGGCCCGGCGGCAACAAGCGCCTGGGCCTGCCGGGCAGTGGCGAGGGCGCTCCCGGCCGTGTCCACGGCGACTTGGGCGCTGTCGTAGTCGGCCTGCGAGATGAAGCCGCGTGCGAGCAGCGACGCCCGCCGCTTCTGGGTTCTGAGCGCGTCGTCGAGCGAGATTTGCGCCCGGTCCACGGCTTCCTTTTGCTGGGCGGTTTCCTGCGGACGGGCACGGGCGGCGACCACGGCGAGGTGCGCCCTGGACGTCGCAAGGCCGGCGCGGGCCTGGGCGATGGCGCTGGCGGTTTGCTGGACTTGCAGGGCGTAGGACGCCTGGGCCTGCGACAGACGCGCCTGGGCCGAGCGAAGCTGGGCCTGCAATTGGGCAAGCTGCGGATCAATCAGCGAGCGGTCTACAACGGCGATAAGCTGGCCTTTTTTGACAAATTGGCCTTCGGTGATCGGGATGGACAGCAGCCGCCCGGCGGCCTTGCTTTTGACATCCACCTTGTCCACGGGTTCGATCGTGCCGGTCTCGGAAACCTGGACGGCGATGTCGCCGCGTTGGACGGCGGCGGTGCGCGGCGGGACCGGCGGTGGATGCAGCGCTTTGATGACGCTGCGCCCGGCAATGCCTCCGGCGGCAAGCAGGACGGCAGCGATAATCAAGGGCTTGGCGAGGCGTTTGAGTGCGGCATTCAAGATGCTTTCAGTATACCACGTTCGCCCCATACCACGTTTGCCCCGAAGCTGACGACCTAAAGCCGCTGGCGCAGACGCCGGAGCGCTTCGAGGGCAGCCTCGGCGACATCGAGGTCGGGGTCCCGGCTGAGGCGCGTGAGAGCATCGAAGGCCGTGGGGTCGCCAAGTGTACCGAGCGCCCAGGCAGCGGCCCCGCGCACAGTGGAAACGGGGTCGGCTTCCAGCGGCAGCAGCAATTCGGCGGCACGGGGGCCACCAATCTGCCCGAGGGCGACCGCCGCCGCCCCGCGCAGGTTGGGAAAAGCATCCGACAGAAACGTTTCCAAAATCGGCGCGGCGCTTGACGCCCGCAACTCACCGAGCGCGAGAGCCGCACTGACCCGGACCTCGGCGGCCAGGTCGGATAGGGCGGCGGTCAGCGCGGCGAGCGCATCGGGACCCCCAAACTCGCCGAGTTCTTCGGCGGCGTCGGCGCGGGCCTCGGCGCTGTCCGCGCCTTTTAGCTGGGCGATCCAGGCGTCAATTTCGTCCATCACGGCTCTTTTCTTATCTAACTCGGCGTTGCTGCATAAATTGGAACCATGTCATGAATGACACGGCTATTGGGCGCAGACGCCGTAAACTACGCCTTCGGCGCACTCAGATTGCTACTCTCGGGTGTTCTTCTCTTAGCTCCACGAAGTGGTGCTTCACGGCGTCCTCGCCCAATAGCCGTGTCATTCATGACATGGATTCCGGAGCAGCCGTATTGTGCTACAATGCCACCCAATCCTATGAACATCCACGATTACAGCCAGATTGTTCTCTTGACCGGCGCGGGCGTCTCCGCCGGCTCCGGCCTGCCGACCTACCGGGGACCGGGCGGGCTGTGGGAAAGCGCGGACATCGCCAAATTGGTCGAAGCCCGCAATCTTCCCGGCAGTCTGCCGGGCCTATGGCGGCTTTACTCCGAGCGCCGCCAAGTTGCGCTTGATGCCGGGCCGAACCCGGCACACACGGCAATTGCCAAGTTGCAATCGGCCCGGCCCGGCGCTGTGACTTTGTTCACGCAGAACGTGGACGGCCTGCATCAGCGGGCGGGCAGCCCGGACGTCCACGAGCTGCACGGGTCGGCGTTCCGCACCCGCTGCATGAACATGGGCTGCACACTGCCGCCATTTGCCGACACGCGCACGTATGACACCGTTCCGCACTGTCCGCGCTGCGGGTCGTCCCTGCGCCCCGATGTCGTGCTGTTCGGCGAGACGCTATCCGAGTCTGTGCTGATCGCCGCGCAGGCCGCGCTCGTGTCATGCGACTTGTTCCTCGCCGCCGGCACGTCGGGCTTGGTCTGGCCGGCAGCAGCTTTCGTGCAAGTCGCGTCTCAGGCTGGGGCAAAAACGGTGCTGGTCAACCTGGAAGCGGGCGATGCAGCGGACGAATTCGACGAGGTCATCTTGGGCAAGGCAGAGGAAATTCTGCCGGGGCTGCTGGCATGAGTTACCGGCACTGGAAGTGCCGGTCTACTATTGAGTGAAAGTGTCTCCGGCACTGAGGAATCTTCAGTCACGGAGTGACTTTGTGCTTTCAGTAGACCGGCACTTCCAGTGCCGGTTTCTCTACCCCTCCCCCGTAATTCGCAGCACGTCGCCGCCGTATTTTTCCAGCTTGCCAGGGCCGACGCCGCTGACTTCCAGTAGGTCTTCGGCGGACTGCGGGCGGGCGCGGGCGATCTCGATCAAAGTCTTGTCGCTGAAGACGACGTAGGGCGGGACGGCGTCGCGAGATGCCTGCGCGGTGCGCCAGCCTTTCAGGGCGGCGAGGATGTCGTCGCTGCCGCCGCCGTCACTGCTGCCGCCAATCGGTGCGCCGAAGCCGCGCGGGACAGTCGCAGTGACCGGCAGGCAGTCCGACCAGGCCGCCCGGCCTTTGGGCGTGACGGTGCAGACGAAGTAGGCATCTTCATCGCCCTGGTGCATAAGACCCTCGGCAAAGAGCGAGTCCAGGAACTTGTCCACAACAGCGACCGTGGAGCCGCGAAACAGGCCGTTCAGCGGGTTGCTCGCCGCCGGAGCTTTGTCGCCCAGGGTCGCCGCGCCACGCAGCAGCTTGTTCAGCCGGGCTTTGCCGACTGCGGGGCGCAGAGCGTCGAGACCGTGCAGGACCGAATGGATGTCGGAGGGGTCAAGCTGGACCGGCATCGGGGTTTGCGGCAGGCTCTTCCCGGAGACTGACTCAGATTGGGCGGGCGGGGAGTCGCAGTTGTCGCAGCAAAACAAAGTCGGGGGCGGCTCCTGGCGGTCGCCGAAGTAGTCCAGGATTGTTCGCCTGCGGCAGTACGGGGTCTTGCAATAGTCTACGATTTCGTCCAGACGCCGCAGGCGCTCGGCCCGCTGCTTGGCGAGGTCGGCGGCGATTGAGCGGCGGGCCTCCGGCGGAAAGTCCGGGCGGGCAAGTGTCAGCACAACGGCATCGCCTGTCTGCGCGACACGCTTCACGAGATCGGCCCGTTCCAGCTCGCCGAGGGCTAAACGCGATTTGATGTCGCTCCAATCGAGGGCGCTGCCCCACCCCTTCGGCAGCCGCGCGGTGCTCTCGGAATCCACATAGCGCTTGATAATGCGGAACGCGCTTTCGACATCGCCGACAGTCATGGCCTCGTTGTCAATGAACCACTCGCGGGTGCGCCGGTCGGCGAAGTGGTATAAAATGACGCAGCGGGACTTGCGCCCATCGCGCCCGGCCCGGCCCGCTTCCTGGTAGTAGCTTTCGAGACTGTCCGGGCAGGCGCAGTGGACCACAAACCGCACGTCGGGCTTGTCAATCCCCATGCCGAAGGCGTTCGTGGCGACCAGGACCTGCCGGGTGCCGTCAAGCCAGTCCCGCTGCATTTGGTTGCGGATGTCTGGATCAAGCCCCGCATGGTAGATGCCGGCGGTCTGCCCGACTTTGGCGAGAGCATCCCCGGCCAGCTCAAACATCTGCTCGCACTGCTTGCGGGTCGCGACATAAATCAGCCCGCTGCCGCCGAGCGCGGACAGCTTCGGCAGGGCACGGGTCAGCTTGTCCTCGCGCTCGTTTTCGCTTTTGCACCGATGCACCGAAAAGTGGAGATTGGGCCGGTTAAAGCCGCCGACTAAAACGAGCGGGTCGCGCATTGCCAAATTAGCGACGATAGACGACTGCACCCGCTTGGTCGCCGTAGCCGTGGCAGCCAGCAGCGGCGGCGAGCCGAGCGTTTCGACCACTTCCCGCAGGCTCAGATAGTCAGGCCGGAAGTCGTGGCCCCATTCCGAAATACAATGCGCCTCGTCCACCACAAACCGGGCAATCGTGACGCTTTTCAAAGCATCCATGAACGCCCCCGACCGGAACCGCTCCGGGGCGACATACACGAGCTTGATCTGCCCCGCCCGCATCTTCCGCAGAATATCGTACTGCTCCTCAGGCGACTGCAACGATGTCAAACACGCGCACCCAATGGTTTCGAACGCCGGACGGCGATTGAGGGCGTCTACCTGATCGCGCATCAGGGCAATCAACGGGGAAACAACCAGAGTTACGCCCTCGGACAGCGCGGCGGGAAGCTGAAAACAAAGTGATTTGCCCGCGCCGGTCGGCATGACCACCAGCACATCCCGGCCTTCCAGCGCCGCCGCGACGGCCTCTTCCTGGAGGGGTCGAAATTCACCGTAGCCGAAATAAGTTTGCAGATTATCTTCTAGCACAGAGCTATTATACCCGACGCCATATAAAGAACGAAAAAGACCCGGCACTTCCAGTGCCGGGCTAGCATTGAGTGAGAGTCCCTGCGGGACTCAATGCTTTTGCACGTCTTCGCGGGCGTGTTTGGCTTTGTCGGTGTTGGCGACAAACTGATGACCCTCGGCGTCGCCGTCGTGCTTTTTCTGCTCGGTGGCGGCTTTTTCTTCGGGCGTCAGCTTATCCCAGGCGTCTTTCGGCAGGTAGCGGTGCATGCCGTCTTCGCGCTCCGCTGGCTTGCCGTCCGCCGTGGTCCATTCTTCCTCGGTCCACTCGTGCAGGTGCTTTTGGGCGTCGGTCGGATGGTCGCCTTTGTAGCCGCCGCCGGCTTTTTCGTACTCGTGGACCAGAAGCTGCGCTTTGCGGGCGCTCCACTGGCCGGGGCGTCCGCCTTTGTCGCCGGCCTGGATTTCGTCTTTCAGGCGATGGCGCAGATCAGGGTCGGTGTAGATGTCTTCGGGTTTTTTGGTGCTCATGCCAGCGTCTTACCCATAAATCTTGGCAAGCATTTCGTCGAATGTCTTAGGGGTAATGCCGAAGACTTCTTTGACGGCTTGGCTTGTGGTGATGTTGTCTAGCCCTAAGTTTTTGAGCTGGTCGCGGGTGACTGGCGGCTTCGGCAGGATTTTTTCCATGACCGTCGCGGCAGCGTAGAGCAGCGGGATTGGGGCGTGGAGCAGGGGCTTTTTGGGTTTTCCTAACGCGCGGGCGAAGCCCTTTAACAGCTCGTTGAATGACAACTGAGTCGCGCCGCCGACTTCGTAGACCTGATTGATCGTGTCGCCCCGGCCAAGCGACTGCACGACGCATTCCACCAGGTCGTCAACCCAGATCGGCTGGAAGAGATTGAAGCCGGCACCGGGAACGGGGATCACCGGGAACGGCACGGCGACCGGCAGGCCGCCGTGGAGCACCAGGTCTTTCATCTGGGCGACAAACTCGCCGTCGCTGCCGATGACCAGCGAGGGCCGGAAGATGGTGTAGGGCAGCTTCGAGCCAATCACGATCCGCTCGGCCTGGTACTTGGTCTGAGAATACACCGACGGCGAGTTCATGGACGATCCAATGGCGCTCATGTATACCAAGCGGCCGTCGAAGCCGGCCCGCATGGCTTCATCCACGACATTGCGCGTGCCCTCGACATGCACCCGCCCAAATGTCTGCCCCTTGCGCGGCGCTTCCTGAATGATCCCGACCAGGTGAATAATCGCGTCCACACCCGCAAACATCTCCGGGGTCAGGGTCACGGCATCGGCGACATCCACGCCCCGAATATACTCGACCCCGTCTACCCGGTTCTTGCGGACCGGCACCTGCCTCGCCAGACCGCGCACCGGATGGCCGATCCTCACCAGCCCCTCACAAATATGCCGCCCGACAAATCCCGATGCCCCTGTAACCAGTACCGTCATGTATGCCCCCCGCTTTTCCGCGCTGAAAGATTAGCTCGCGCACGCTTGCTGACGCTATGATACCCCAACGGGCGGCAAAGGAAAAGCGAGGGAACGGAATGAGTTAGGACGGGCCAGACTCAGCTTGTAAAGCGACGATGCCGGGGTAAAATAATGCTTATAATGCCAATTATTGACAATCCGATGCAGCGGCTGCAAGCACTGGCGACAAAACAGTCTGGGCGGGTCTTTGTCGCGCTGGCGGGGCTGCCGGGGTCCGGCAAAAGCACGATGGCGGCGCGGCTGGCAAGCGAAGTCAACACGGCTATGGGACCCGGCACGATGGTGGCGCTCGGCATGGACGGTTTCCATCTGACGAAAGCACAGCTTCGGCGGATGCACGACCCCGAGGCCGCGCTTGCCCGCCGGGGCGCTCCCTGGACTTTTGATGTCCCGGCACTGGCAGTGCGGCTTGAGCGTCTGAGGGTGGCGGACGGGCGCGAAGCGGTGCCCTGGCCGGGTTTCGAGCATGGAGTCGGCGACCCGGTCGAAGGCGCGTTCAGCATTGCCCCAGAAACACGTTTCGTGCTCGTCGAGGGCCTGTATCTCTTGTGCCGGGAGGACGGCTGGGGCGCGGTCAGCGGCTTTTTCGACGAGCGCTGGTTTCTGAATACGCCGCTGGACATCGCACTGGCCCGCCTCAGCCGCCGGCATCAGGAAACGTGGAAATTGACCGCCGAGGCTGCCGACGCCCGGATTGCCGCCAACGACCGTTTGAACGCTGAAATTGTCCAACGCTCCCGCCCGTTTGCTGACCGGCTGCTGATGGAATAAATGCAGCTTAGCTCGTTTCCATGATCTCAATTCAAGCGACTATTCAGTCAGTTTGGGTCGAGGTTGCCGCCCTACCTTACCGCGTCGTCTGAAAACGGGCCGGCTTCCTGTTATAACCTGGCAGGAAATCGGCTCCTTGACGATGTCGCTACATAATGGTATAGTGATCATACATCAAAATCTTATAGTTTTTGTTGATCAGAAACCTGATTGTCTGTGTTTTTCGCAGCGATAGTTCACTCAAAGATATGGCAACACAGAACGAGAAGCTAGCAGGCTCGCTCGAAGTTCTGGCAAATGTCCAGCAGGATGGCGTTGTCCGTTCCGTAAGCCTCAGCCGAACGCACCGCGAGCGTCTGATCAAGAGCGGCTTCCTCCAAGAAGTCATTAACGGCTGGCTCCTCGTCACTAACCCAGGCGCGGCAGATGGTGAAAGCACCGTTTGGTACGCTTCTTTCTGGTCGTTCGTCGCACACTATCTCCAGAGCCGCTTCGCCGATGACTACTGCCTCGCGCCGGAAGCCTCGCTGAAGCGCCATGTCGGAGCCGATCAAATCCCGCGGCAGGTGGGAGTGGTAGTGCGGAGCGCCGTCAATCAGACGATCAGCTTCCCGTTCGACACCTCCCTCGTGATCTATCAGACGCAGGAGGAACTTCCGGCGGAGCGGATACGCAAAAACGGCCTCTGGCTTATGGGGCTGCCGGACACCCTGTGCCGCATCCCGGCCGCATTCTTCCGGAACTCTCCTGAGGATGCGGAGATTGCGCTTCGGATGCTGCGCGATCCGGGTCCCTTGCTTCGCATCCTTCTCTCAGGCAGCAACGTTGTGGTCGCGGGGCGGCTTGCCGGGGCCTATGCCTTTCTGGGGGAGCCGATTGTTGCGGAGCGGATCACAAAGACGATGGAGGCAGCAGGTCAATCCGTTCGGACAGCGAATCCATTCGAGCGAGAAGAGCCGCTCCTGGGCCAGCACCCCCGCGTGACGTCACCGCACGCTGCCAGGATTCGCGCCTTGTGGACACAGATGCGGCCGGATGTCCTGGGCGTGTTTCCGGCGACGGAGCAGAAGCAGCTTGGGGCGGACGGCACTCTTGCCCAGGTGGAGGAGCGGTACGCTGCGGATGCCTACAACTCGCTTTCCATTGAGGGGTACCAGGTCACTCCCGACCTGATCCGCCGGGTGCGCGAAGGCGGCTGGCAGCCCGACACCTCTCCTTCCGACAGCCGCGAGAGCGATGCGCTTGCGGCGCGAGGCTATTACCTGGCATTCCAGGCAGTCAAGCAAAGCCTGCGTACCATTCTCGGCGGCGCGTCCGCCGCCGACGTCGCCGAGCGTGACTTTCAGGGCTGGCACCGGGAAATGTTCGCGCCGGCTGTGCTGGCCGGCGTCCTGGACGCGGCCCAGATCGCGGGCTACCGCAACCATCCGGTGTACCTGCGTGGATCGCGTTATGTGCCGCCGGCTGCCGAGGCCGTGCTGGATGCCATGGACGCACTGTTCGACCTGCTGAGATCAGAGGACAATCCTGCTGTTCGGGCCGTGCTTGGTTCCTTTGTGTTCGTCTACATCCACCCGTATCCCGACGGCAACGGCCGCATCGGACGGTTTCTGATGAATGCCATGTTCTGCTCGGGAGCCTACCCGTGGACCGTAATCCGCAGCTCCCGGCGGACGGAGTACCTCGCGGCGCTGGAAATGGCCTCGACGCAGCACGACATCGGTCCATTCGCGACTTTCGTCTCGGAAGAGATGCATGCACCACAGAACGCCTCATAATGTGGACGGCTTGTAATGAGTTCTTTCGGGGCATCCTTTCGGCGTAACGGCGGCGGAAGGTTCTTAGCTGGCTGCAGAAGATGTCCGTCGCCTTCCCCTTCGTATTCCATTAAAATGCCAGGAGATTATTGGAGAAAAATGTTGGCGTTGTGCCATTTAAGCGCATCAAGCGCAGGTGCGAGTTTAGGAGAAGAGGGCAAATAAAGAGGCGTACCCACGGTAAGGAACCCAGAATCATTTTCAAGATGTCGAGAGGCGACAACCTTGTATCCCTCGGAGATAGCGAACCAGCCGGCATCAAAAGCCCAATGGTGGTTTTTGCAGAGTGCTAGACCATTGCGCGGATCATCATTGTGGAACAAATAGAATGGCATAATGTGAACAGCGTCCACAATCAAAGCACCCGCACTTGATCTAGCGGCTAACCCACAAACAGCACATCGCTCATTATACAGCGACTTGATAACGCGAGGAAACAAAGCATGACGAACAAAGTAGCCGCTGTCATCTTGTGTTTCGCGGACTTTTCTGACACGAAACTTGCTTTGTGCATTTTCGATAAGTTTAGCCGACTCATATTCAAGAACGTCAGCAGGCATCCGGGCTTGAACATCTTGTCGTGTTGCGTCAAAGTAAGTTCGTAATAAAAGTGTGCGGAGTGCGTTCACTGCAACCCTATCCTGCAAAATCTGCCAGAGATCAGGCGTAAACCGCGCACCATCTATTTTAGCTTTTAGTTGATTAATTGACGTTGGGTCGCCAAGTTCTTTCGAGGTCAACGGCTCGCCGTTCAATACCAGTTCCCAAAACCCGTCTTGCAATAGATAGCGAAATGGATAAACCATTCGCTCCTGCCAGGTGTCAGAGGGTACGAGTGCTCGCCAGTAAGCTCGAAAACTCGCAACAAGCTCCGGGTTGATAACAACCAGATTATCTTGAATACCACCGCGCTCTACTTCATCCAGCACTGCCAGCAGAAGCACTGGCTTATGTGGAGCATAACCCATGCCTGCTCTGGCATTTCTATGGAGATCAGCGAAGCGGCCAAGATATTTTTCCAGCGCTTCCATAAATCTAGTTACACAGAGGAGCCTGAGGCGATCGAAGCACAAATGGTGTTTCTGAAACAGGAGATAGGCACACGAACCGGTCAGGGGGAAAGAATTGCTGACGCCTTCATCGGCGCTGGCGGAGCGCCAGGGGCTTCTTACCTACGTCATCAGCTCTGTGACGCCCCGCGAGATGAACGGGGAGATGGGCGTTTTGATCACGCTCAAATCTCCCGTCAGCGGACCGGGCGGCGAAAGACTTGCTCAAATAGTTTCAATGATTTCGACGTTGGCGCGGGGGACGGTGACGACCGAGCCATCGGCAAGCCTGGCTTCCAAGACGCGCACTGAGGCCCCGGAGCCGATGACGGTGAGCTGCGGCGGCAGGCTCGCGACCGACGCCAGCTTGCCGAAGTATGGCTCGCGGATAATGCGGATTGAGGTGCCGACCGATAAGTCCCCCTCATCGCCCGAGGCCGGCGGGGGCGCCCCGGAGGACGCGCCGAGCGGCACGATCACTTCGGGGCGGATGACGCCCGCCCGGATCTGGGTCGCGCCGTTGATGGACGCTGACTTGCCTTCCAGCGATTTCAGCAATTCAAACGTTCGGCGGGCCATCGCGATTGTCCCGAAGCCTTCGGTGATGACCAGAGTGAGAGTGATATTCTCATGGCCCGTAATGGCAACCCCGATGTCATAGCCCAAAAACTCGATCAAGTCTTTGTCAATGATGCCGCCGACGACGATGCCGATGACGCCGACTTCGGACGCTTTGCGGAGGGCCGCGCCGGAGATGTTCGCGCCGCCGACAATGATCTTGCCCGCGAGCGCGGGCGTGATCTCCGCTTCGGTCAGGTCGCTCTCGGGCAACGCCGACACCATCTGGATTTCTCCCACCCGCTCGCCGCCGATGCCGAAGATGCCCTGGATCAGCGCCCCCTCGGTCTGCACGACAACGCCCTCGCCGGGCATAGTTTCGGCGATTGTCCCCGACAGGTAGGCGGTCAGATTGATCGGCAGCGGGGCCTGACGCACCCCGACATTGCCTGAGACGCCGCTGATGGTCTCGATGACTCCGGCGGTGGGCGACTTGGCTTCGGACTTGAACATACCGAAGAACGCTTTGGTCGCCGCCAGCACCTGCCCTTTTCCGACACTGTCGCCCTCTTTGACCAGGAGCGACGCCGGCATCTCGTCGGCATCAATCCCAAGCTGCGCGGCAACTTTGACCGATTGCATCAGGCCCGGCAAGGACGCGCGGGCGACAATTGTGTCCGGCGAGACGACTTGCCCGGCCTCTACGAGCACGTCCCCCTTGAGCGGCAGGCGGCGTGTGCGCTGAATGATCGTATGCGGGCTGACTTTCAGCCCCGGCGTGTAAGCGGTTCCCAAATAGGCTCCTTCTGAAAGACCCCTCCCGCTCGTTCCTCGCTCCCTCCCCGCCCTCCGGGTAGCCAGTGCTGAAGCGGAGAGGGAGTGAGGAACGAGCGGGAGGGGTTCTAATGCCCCGGCGTGAGGCGGAATTTCTCGATCACGGCATGGGCCGTGCCGACATCCTGCCAGCCCAGCACCGTCGTTTCCTTGTCTTCCAAATCTTTGTAGATGTCGAAAAAGTGAACGATTTCTTTAAGGATATGCGCGGGCAGGTCGGACAAGTGCTCGATGCCCTCGAAGCGCGGGTCGGCGGCGGCAACTGAGAGGATCTTCTCGTCCGGCCCTTTTTCGTCGCGCATCATCAGGACCCCCAAAGGCCGGGCGGCAATCAGGCAGCCCGGGAAAGTCGGCTGGGTCGTGATGACGAGAATGTCGAGCGGGTCGCCGTCTTCGGCCAGCGTGTCGCAAATCCAGCCGTAGTCGAACGGATAAAACAGCGGCGAGTAGAGTGTCCGGTCCAGTTTGAAGACGCCGAGTTCGTGGTCGAACTCGTATTTGTTGGATGACCCTTGCGGGATCTCCACAATCATGTTGACAATCACCGGGGCCAGGTCACCGAGCGGCAGGTCCAAATAAGACATAAGTTTCCCCGTGGGCAGAGTTAAGCACAGTTTCGGCACGGAGCCGGCGAATTCCTCCCCTGCGTCTGCCCGATGCGTCAGCTCACCGTCAGCACCGCCAGCCGTCCGAACTCCCGGTGCAGCCAGTCCAGGTCCGCCGGGGTGCCGCGCACGGCGCTTTCGACCGCCTGCTCGTAGGTCACGAAGTCGAGGTCAGACGCCCCGCTTTCGTAGTCCGCCGCCAGCGCGGCGGCAGCGGCGGGCAGGACCACCTCGAACGCCACCCGGCCCGCGTCGGCCTCGTACCGGGCCATCCCGATCAGCGCCGCGCGTGCTTTTGACTGCGGAACGTCTTCCAGGAACGGGTATGCCCAGCCGAGCGGCTTGTTTGTCGCCCCGGCATAAAACAGCAGCTCCGCTTGACCATCAGCGTCCATGTTTGCCCGTACCCAGGCACCGTCGCGCAGGCAGTCCGGGCCGGATGACGCCTGGCGCCGGATCGCCTCCCACTGCGCCGCGTCGAGGCTCCAGATTGGGCTTTCTGCTTGTTGGTCGCTGCCTTGATCCCTCATAACCGCAGTGTACCCGATAGAAAAAGATTAAGAGAAGGTTAAGAGAAGGTTAAGAAAGGAGGAGAGAAGATTAAGACAGGCGGGCAGCGGGGAAAACAAAGCTATGTCGCAAGTCTCCCCCAATCCTGAGCCGCCCGCTTCAAGCGAGCCGCCGCACACGCCCCAGCCAGACGCACCCAGTCGGCGGCGCTCCCTGTGGAATGTGCTGCCCTGGATACTGCTGGCAGTCGCCGGGCTGGTGATCGGCACTCAGCTCGTGCGCCGCCCAGCGGTTACTCGGACGGCCCCGGCGGCAGTCCCGGCCTCTGTTCCGATGCCCCCAGCCACGCCGCCGAGCGCCGGGCCGCTGACGGTCACTCTGTCGAGCGCCGGCAGCGGGAAACATATCCGCGTCGGAACGCCGGAAACGATCTCGGCGTTCGCCGGCCTGCCGGATGGGGAAAGCGCGACGGTCGCGGTGTCGTACACGAAAAACGGCGGCGCAAAAGCCCTGCTGACACTGGCGCAGGGCAGCCTGTCGAGCACGACCTGGACCCCCACCGACGCCGGGCGTTATGAGTTCACAGCCAGCGCCCTGGACAGCCGCAAATCGGCGGCGTTCTCGCGCCCGCTGACGATCTGGGTAGACGCGCCCAAAGCAAAGACACCTAAAGCAGAGACACCCAAAATTGCAGCCCAGCCGACGCTGCCGAAAGCGGCGATTATCGAGCGGCCTGTTCTCGCCCGAGTTCCTGCTGCTGTCCGAGCGCCTGTGCGGCACAAGCAGACCGCCGTCACCCAGAAACGAGCAGTCCCGGCCAAAGCATTAGTCGTGCGCCACGTTTCCAGGGTTCCGAAAGCCGCCCTGCGTCGAACGCCGCCGCACAGGGCGTCGTACCGGGTCGCGGCGGCGCGGTTCACCTACCGGCCTGTGGCGGAGACTCTGGCGGAAGCACTGCGCCGCCGAGGCTTTCATGCATTTGTCCGGGTCGGCAGCGACTCGCGCGGCAAGCCGACGTATTCAGTCGAGACCGGTGATTACGCCAATTTAGCCGACGCCCGGCAGCAGGAAGCACAACTGAAGCACGACGGTTACCCGGCGTTCCAGTACCAGGCCCGCTGACGGCTTCGCCGAGCAGAGGAACTTTTCGGGGAGGCCGCGCCTTTTTCTTTTACCAGTGCCGTTGTGGTAAAATGAAAGACATGACCGTTATGCTCAACTTGAATTCGTCTGAACCGCGCCAGATTTCGCACCTACAGGAACTGGAAGCGGAGTCCATCTTCGTCATCCGTGAGGTCGCCGCCCAGTTCGAGCGGCCTGCGCTGCTGTTCTCCGGCGGCAAGGACTCGATTATCCTCAGTCACCTCGCCCGTAAGGCGTTCTGGCCGGCGCGTATTCCCTTTCCACTGCTGCACATTGACACGGGCCATAACTTCCCGGAAACACTGTCCTATCGCGACGAATGGATGGAAACGCTCGGCGCAAAGTTAATTGTCCGCTCGGTCCAGGACTCGATCAATTCAGGCCGGGCCGTGGAAGAAAAAGGTTACAATGCCAGCCGCAATTTGCTTCAGACTGTGACGCTGTTGGACGCTTTAGAAGAGCTGAAGATAGATGCCGCAATGGGCGGGGCGCGTCGGGACGAAGAAAAAGCCCGTGCCAAAGAGCGCTTCTTCTCGCACCGGGATGAGTTTGGGCAGTGGGACCCAAAGAACCAGCGGCCTGAGCTGTGGAATTTATTCAACGGCCACAAGCATCTCGGCGAGCATTTCCGTGTTTTCCCTATCTCCAACTGGACCGAGATGGATGTCTGGCAGTACATCTTGCAGGAAGAAATCCCGCTGCCCAACTTGTACTTCACCCATCAGCGCGAAGTGATCGCCCGCGACGGCAATCTTTTGGCAGACTCTGAGTATTTGAACAAGCGCCCCACGGAAGCGCCCGAAATACGTCAGGTGCGCTTTCGCACCATCGGCGACATGACCTGCACCGGGGCGGTGCTGTCTCCGGCCAATTCGCTCGAAGAGATTATCCAGGAAGTCGCCGCCAGCCGCCAGACCGAGCGCGGCACCCGCGCCGACGACAAGCGCTCTGAAGCCGCCATGGAAGATCGCAAAAAAGAAGGCTATTTTTGATAGCAACTGCTGTTGAAATTGAAATCCCATATCCGTTGAGCGAATGCTTTCAACATAGCGAAACAATTTGTGAACGTGAATGCTGCGGCATTGACGCAATTTCTGATGACCCTGAACTTGTCGCACAGTGGGGCCGTACTGTCGGCTACCAAGTTATTCAACAGGCGCTCAGTTAGGTGCAATCACTGGTCGCACAGGCCGAAGGCCGCTCTCAGCGAGTATGTGTCCCTTTTCTCAATGCTTGCGCTATCGGCGAAATTACGCGTGAGAAACTTTTGTGTTTTTTGCGGGCTTTTGAAACCGCATTAAGGAGTCGCCCGGTGAACGAAGTTCTGACACGCGCTGAGATGGAAGCCCAATTTGACGGGGAGTGGGTCATTGTCGCCGACCCGGAAGTGGATAAAAATCTGGAAGTGCTGCGCGGCCTTGTGGTCAGCCACGGCAGCGACCCGGAAGCAGTCTACCAGGAGGCGATAGACCAAGATGTCCGGCACTGGGCGTCTCTCTACTTCGGGCCAATGCCGGAGACTTCTGTTTTGCTGAATATCTGGGCATGAGTAATCCATTCAATGCCCAGCAGGGCTTGGTGATCGTCCAGGTCAGCATTCACGGGCCTAAAACGAGCGGTATTGCCCGGCTCGCCGTAGACACGGGCGCGACTGAGACGACACTCAGCCAGCGCTCACTTCGTGCGGTCGGCATTGACCCGGCGCAGCCGGGCCTGCGCTCTGTTCCGGTGATTACTGCCAGCGGCATTGTTGCCGTTCCGCTTGTGACGCTGAATAATTTGGATGCGCTTGGTCAGCAGCGCAGCAGCTTTGTTGTGCAGGCACATACCCTGCCGCCGGGGCTGCCGATAGACGGCGTACTTGGTTTAGACTTTTTTCGCGCCGGGTGGCTCGTCGTTGATTTTCGGACCGGCTATGTCGTATTGGAGTGACTTATGAATGAGGTGCTGACAGTTCAGGAAATTGAAGATCGCTACGAAGCAGAGTGGATACTCGTAGAAGACCCGGAAGTCACGCCGCAGATGGAAGTCAAAAGCGGAAAAGTGCTGTATCACAGCAAAGACCGGGACGAAGTTTACAAAAAAGCGATTGAACTTCGTCCCAAGCATTCTGCCTATCTCTACACAGGCCGGACTGCCGAAAACATGGTCATCATGCTTTGAGCCATTTTTTCAATGTTGACGGTGAGCTTGTCGTTGTGACGGCACGTATTTATGGACCGATGAGCGATACTGTCATCCGACTGGCGCTTGACACAGGCTCAGTCAGCACAGTCATTCATCCAGACATTTTGACCGCCATCGGTTATGATCTTTCGTCGGCATCCGGCGGGGTACGGATTGTCACGGCAAACGGCATCGTCATGGCCTCACGCCTTAATTTGAGCCGGATAGTTGCGCTTGATCAAGAGCACACAGATTTTTCAGTGACTTGTCATGCCTTGCCATCTGCAACCAATGTTGAGGGCCTTCTTGGGTTGGACTTCTGCCGACAGCAGAAAAGGCTTATTGTTGACTTCGATGCTGGCGAAGTTATTTTGGAACAAGGGAAGATTTGAACACAGAGCGGCTAAATCGGCAAATCGCGTTTGTTCTCGAAATAGACAAGCTCAAAAGCATCCTGCGGCGCTCGTATCTACTGGGCGAAGACCGGCACGAGAATTCGGCGGAGCATTCGTGGCATTTGTCGGTGATGGCGCTGGTGCTGGCGGAACACGCGGATGCCGACATTGACACGCTGCGGGTGCTCCAAATGCTGCTAGTGCATGACATCGTCGAGATTGACTCGGGCGATACCTACATCTACGACGCCGCCGGGAACGACACGAAAGCGGCGCGGGAGCAGGACGCGGCGACGCGCATCTTCGGCCTGCTGCCGGGCGATCAAGCCGCCGAGTTGTCTGCGCTGTGGGCGGAGTTCGAGGCGCGGGAAACGCCCGACGCCAAGTTCGCGGCTGCTCTGGACCGATTGATGCCACTGCTGCACAATTACCACACCGAGGGCCGAAGCTGGCGGGAACACGGCATCACAAAACAGCAGGTATTGCACCTGAACCGGCACATCGAAGCTGGCTCGCCGTCGCTGTGGCGCTATGCCGAGGCGTTGATTGACGACGCGGCGGCGAAGGGGTATTTGACGACGTGAGGCCCGGTTTCTAACCGGCACTGGAAGTGCCAGCCTATTATGAGAGAAAGTTGAAGCAACTGAGGAACATCCAACGCAGATGTGTCTTAATCTTCAATCGCCTCGATTTTCCGTCATAAGTAGGCCGACACTTCCAGTGCCGGTTCTCAGATGTGCGTTTCGTCCCGCAGGGACATAAGGCGGTCTCGGAGTTTGACTATGGCGGCGGGGACGCCTACATTTCGATTACATACGACAGCGACAAAGCATTATGAGCGAAACACTAACAACAGATAATTTTTCGACGGCGGGCTATTTGGACATGGACCTGCTGCGGTTTACGACGGCGGGGAGTGTGGACGATGGGAAAAGCACGCTGATTGGGCGGCTCCTCTACGATAGCAAGGCGATCTTTGACGACCAATACGAGGCGATCAGAGAGTCGAGCGAGCGGCGGGGCGAGGAGGGAATCAATCTCGCGCTGCTGACCGACGGCCTGCGAGCCGAGCGGGAGCAGGGCATCACGATTGATGTGGCCTACCGGTACTTTGCGACTCCGAAGCGCAAGTTTATCATCGCGGATACGCCCGGCCATATCCAGTACACACGCAATATGGTCACGGGGGCGTCCACGGCGAACTTGGCGATTATCTTGGTAGACGCCCGCAAAGGGGTGATCGAGCAGACCCGTCGCCATGCGATTATCGCGTCACTTTTAGGTATCCCACATATCGTCGTCTGCGTCAACAAGATGGACTTGGTGGACTACAGCGAAGAGGTGTTTGACGGCATTCGGCGCGACTTCGTGACGTTCGCTGAGGGTCTGAGTCTCGGCGACGTGCAGTTTGTGCCGATCAGTGCGCTGAATGGGGACAATGTCGTAGACGGGTCGGCGCAGATGCCCTGGTACGGCGGGGGGCCGCTCTTGACTTACCTCGAAACGGTGCCGATTGACAATGATGTGAACCAGACCGATGGGCGGTTCCCGGTGCAGTATGTCATCCGCCCGCAGACGCCGGAGTTCCCGGATTATCGGGGCTATGCCGGGCGGATCGCCGGCGGCGTATTTTGGCCCGGCGATACGGTCACCGTGCTGCCGTCGGGGGCCTCGTCGCGGGTGCTCTCGGTGGACACGATGGAGCACAGCCTGCCGGAAGCATTCGCGCCGATGTCGGTGACACTGACCCTGGAAGATGAGATAGACATCAGCCGGGGCGACATGATTGTCGCCGCCGATGACCCGCCGACGGTCTCGCAGGATTTAGAGATCATGGTCTGCTGGCTCGGCGAGAAGTCGCTGCAAGTCGGCGGCAAGTACACGCTGAAGCACACCACCCGCGAGGTGCGGGCCATCATCAAGGACGTGCTGTATAAGCTCGACATCAGCACCCTGGACCAAAAGACGGGCGACAAGAGTGTCAGTCTGAACGAGATTGCCCGCCTGACACTGCGGACGACTCAGCCGCTCTTTTTCGATTCCTACACGCGCAACCGGGCGACAGGAAGTGTGATCTTGATTGATGAGGCAACTAACGAAACGGTCGGCGCAGGCATGATCCAATGACAAGAACGCTGCGTGCGGCTGCCTGCATTGCTGGGGCGTTGGCACTTGCGGGCTGCGGCGACGACAAGCCGGTCTCCGATCCGGGGCCGCCGGCCTACCAGTCTCCGGCCCCTTCCCCGGTCGCCGCCCTGCCGGACCCGCCGAAGCCCGTATCCGACCCGCTGCTGCCCCAGAGCGGCCCGATCAGCGATCCACTGCTTCAGTCGGACCCGCTGCTCGGAACCAGCAGACCGAGCGAAGCGGCCCCCGAGAACGACCCGCTGAAGGGCCGCGCGATGCCGACCGAGCATTCGCACTGGCTGCGGGGCCGGGTGCAGGGGGCCAAGCTGACCGTGCGGCTGAACGGTGTCCACGAGGGCGATTACTTGGGCTACGTGGACAAGGACATCACGATGAAGCTGCGGGCGGGCATCAATACCGTGTCGTTCGAGTACACTCCGCGCGGGGCAAGCGCGTCTGCCCGGATGGACCTGCTGGAAAGCGAGCATCACCCACCGATTGCGCCCCTGGCCTCATTCCAGAGCAGCCCATCTGCGAAAGAGGACGCTAAGCCGATGGCGGAGAAACTCACGTTCTTTGCCCGGTGAGATGGTTGAAGCGGGTCAGTCGGGAGGGGACGGAGGCATCGGCCAGTCTTTGTCCCGGCCTTCTTCCCGGATCATCGCAATCTGGTCGTAGGTGACATGGAACTGGTTGCAGAAGCGGGCACGGTACTTTTCGAGCAGATACGCATTGAACTCGGCCTGACGCTCGGCGGCGACGCGGGTGTTGCGCCGGGAATAATTTGGGCTGGACGGCGTCGGTACTGGGCAGGCCAGTGCAGCCTGCCGGTGCGCGTGCAGGTCAATCTCGGCCAGCTCCCAGGCGATTTTTTGGCGCTCGGGCAGGACAATCTTGTCGCTGACGGCGGCATAGGGGTTTGCCGGGGCGGGCGGCGACAACACCGGGTCGTAGAGCACTGTCCCCCGCGTATCTCCGCCGGTGTTCAGGGTCACACCCGGCGTGGCGTCCGCCGCCACCGGCGCTCGTTGCGGCACGGTTCGGGCGCAGCCGATCCATAAGGCCGTCGGCAGCGCCAGTGTCACCGCCCATTTTGCGAAAGCGCTCATACGCTTATTTATACCCCACCCCGCCGCAAATATGAAAAACGCCTTGATTTTAACATTAGATATGGGGACGTCGTCGGTCCGGGCCATGCTGTTTGATGTCCGCGGGCGGGCAGTCCCAAATGCCGAAGCGCAGATCGCCTATGCCCAGACGACCACGGCGGACGGCGGGGTGCAGACCGACCCTGAGGCGCTTCTCGCGCTGACCGTGAGCTGCCTCAAGCAGCTTCTCCGCAAAACGCCCAAAGACATCCGGGCGCGAGTTGCCGGGGTCGGCGTGTCCTGCTTTTGGCACAGTTTGGTCGGGGTTGACGAGGCTGGCCGGGCCGTGACCCCGCTGTTTTCCTGGGCGGACTCGCGGGCGCTCGGGCAGGCCGCGAAGCTCAAATCGGAGATGGATGCCTATGCCTACCATCAGCGCACGGGCTGTGTCCTGCACCCGTGCTACTGGCCTGCCAAGCTGCGCTGGCTCCAGGAAACGTCCCCTGAAAGCTTCGGCAAAGCGCGGCTCTGGATGTCGTTCGGCGAGTACCTCGAAAGCCGCCTGTTTGGGTCGGCGTCATGCAGCCTTTCGATGGCATCGGGCACGGGACTCCTCAACCAGAACGCCAAAGAGTGGGACCCGGAAACGCTCACACAGATGCCGATTGCGCTGCGCCAATTAAGCCCGCTCGCCGAGAGCGCCGCGCCGGTGTCCGGGCTGACTGCCGAGTGGTCTTCCCAATTAGCCCCGCTCAAAGACCTGCCCTGGCTGCCGGCCTCCGGCGACGGCGCGTGCTCGAATGTCGGCAGCGGGGCCGTGGACGCCTCGCGCATCGCCATCAATGTCGGCACGTCCGGCGCGATGCGCGTCGCGGTCCAAGCGGGCGCAATAGACATCCCCAGCGATCTGTTCTGCTACCGCGTGGACGATCAACGCTTCCTAGTCGGCGGGGCGTTTGCCAACGGCGGCAACGTCTATGCTTGGGCCGAAAAGACGCTGCAAATCGGAGACCGTGGGGCCGCCGCAAAGGACATTGCCGCGCTGCCGCCCGACGGGCACGGCCTCACAGTCCTGCCGTTCTGGGCCGGAGAGCGCTCGCCGGGCTGGCACGCCGGGGCACGGGCCGCCATCCTCGGCATGAACCTGCACACGACGCCCGCCGAGATTGTCCGGGCGTCTTTGGAAGCCGTCGCCTACCAATTCGCCAATGTCTACGACATCCTTGTCAAGCAGTTCCCGTCTGCCGCTCAAATCGTCGCATCCGGCGGCGCTTTGGTCGGCGACCCGGCCTGGGCACAGATCATGGCCGACGCGCTAGGCACCCCGATTGTCGCCAGCCGGGTCGGCGAGGCCACCAGCCGGGGCGCGGGCCTCTTAGCGCTGGCCGACCTCGGCCTGATCAAGGACCTCGCTGAAGTCCCCGCGTTCCTCGCCAAGACGTACACCCCCGACCCCGCCCGCCACGCGATTTACACCAGAGCACGCGCCCGCCAGGCTGATTTGTACGCAGAGGTTTTGGACAAGCCTTCGCGCTTCGCGGTGTAAAGGTGCTGGCGGCGGGCTAGATACGGTCATTTTCTCTCGCGAGTGCTTCCAGAGCAGTCTCAAAGCTGGGGCGAATATGCCAGGCGTCGCGGAACGCTTCGTAGGCGGCGGACGGCGGCTGAACTCGGTGGTGACCAGGGCGCTTGACGGCGCGGATGAGCAGGTTTTTTGCGGTGTGTTCGAGCGCGATGAACTCCAGTATCTGGACGGAATAGCCGGCGCTCTCTAGGAGGCTGGCCCGGACGGCATCGGTGACGAGGGCGCTCAGGCGCTCCTTGAGAATGCCGTGTTTCAGCAGCGGACGCATAACTTCCGACTGCATCTGCCCGAACAGCTCGTGCTGGCAGCAGGGCACCGACAAAATCACCGACGCACCCCATTGCACAGCTTTTGCGAGAGCATCATCGGTGGCGGTGTCGCAGGCGTGGAGGGTCACGACCATATCCGCCGCCTCCATGTCGGCGTAGCCGTCAATCTCGCCGACGGCAAACGACAGGCCCGCGCAGCCGAGTTCCTGGGCTACTTGGGCGCAGAACGCGACCACGTCTTCTTTTAAATCCAGCCCGACCATGAACACTTCCCGGCCAAGCACAGTGGTTAGATAGTGGTACAGTGCAAAGGTCAGATACGCCTTGCCGCAGCCGAAATCAATTACGCGCAGGACACCTTCGGCGGGCAGGCTGCTTGCCGTGTCGCCGACCATCTCCAAGAACCGGTTGATCTGCTTAAATTTGTCCCGCTTCGCCGCAACTACATGGCCGTCGGCGGCCATCACCCCGAGGCGCACGAGAAAGTCTACGGGGACGCCTTCGGGGATGACATAGTTCTTCGCCTGATTGTGCGTCCGCGGCGCGGCGGCCTTGACCACCTCGTTCCCCGCCCCCGCTTTGCCCGCTTTCACCGTCAGCACCCCCGCACCATTGACCGAGACGGCAAACTCCCCTGCCGCCGTGCGGAATTTGCCCTGCCGGAACGTCTCCGCCAGCAGCGTTCGCGTCAGCGCCTCGGCCTCAGCGGCAGGGAGGTTTTTGTGCTGGACTTTCTGCGCGTACTGCTGCTCAAACTGGAACACCGGCTTGCCCCGGAGCAGGATCGGCCGCACCGTCACCCGCCGCAGCCCATCCGCCCCGCGCTGCCGCGCGTCCGTCAGCAGGGCGCTCACCAGCGCCCCGCCACCGAACGCTTCCGTCAAAAATGTCTCCATGGTCTCTCTCAACTTTCTTTCAGGTACACTTCTTATTATGACACAACGGCTGAAAAATGGCTTTAGGAGGCAACTGAATGAAAATGTACAGGTCCGTGGTCATCTGCTGCGACAAAAGCGCAAAGATTTTTCAAGATGCAACTGCAATCCGTGCCGCTCTGGAAGCCTTCGGTGCGCGTGTCCACCTATATGACCTCGCGCAGAAACGCAGTGCAATGGAAATGCTGGCAGGCACCATGCCGGACTGTGATTACGTCGTGCTGCTCTGTCACGGGGGGCAAAGTGCCAGCGGTGAGCCGCAGCTTAACCTTGAAGTCGTTGATCAAAAAAACGGCGATTACGACAATTCCAATGATTGGGAACTTGTCAACATCATCTTAACTCCAACCAGCATTCCCGAAATCGTCAGCGGCAAAGGGCGAACCCTAATTTGCCTCGGCTGCGGCGCGGGCCAAGAGCCGTTCGGGCAGGCGTTTCTCACAGCAGGATTTAAAGATTACATTGCGCCGCAAGGGGATTACATAAATGCCAATGCTGCTATGATTTTCGTCATTGCGTTCTTCTATCATTTGCTGACTGAAAGCCGCATTGACGACGAGCCAACTGCCCACACAAACCAAGAGGCAGTCGCGCTCGCGTCTGCACTAGACGGCGACTACCCACGCGGAACTCAGATGTTCCGCTACTACTCCTGATTGACACACGAAGTACAAACCTAAAAGTCCCCGCCGTAAACGGCAGGTCTGAACGCGCAGACGCCAATCGGTCTGCGACCGGAAATACCGCCGATTGTTGCCAATCTTGTTCTTCCGCCCGCAGGGCGGTTGGCCGCAGGCCCTCAGACCTGCCGTTTACGGCGGGGGCTTTGCGGCGGGGCCTCTACAGCCATGCGAATTTCCAGAAAAACCAAACGCTTTGCGGCTGCTTTGAAATTCTGGCTCCGGCATACGGCTATTCGGTAGGTCAGTCAGGGGTACAATAGACCTATGACACTGAAAGAGCGAGTGAGACAAGACTTGGAGCGATTAGACGAGGACAGACTACGGGAAGTAGCGGATTTTGTCGCGTTCCTTGAGTTTCGAACACGTCACCGCGCCGCGCCGCATTGGGATGACACGGCAATGGCAGCTCTTTATGCAGAGTTCGCCGAGGAAGATCGCGCATTAGCCGAAGCAGGGATGTCCGATTATGCGGATGGACTGGCGAAGGAAGACGCCGCGCTATGACTGTCAGCCGGGGCGAAATTTGGTGGGCGGACCTTGATCCTATTCGTGGCTCGGAACAAGCCGGAGTACGTCCGGTGCTGATTTTCCAAAATGATACAGTAAGCCGCTGGACGACGACGGTGCTTGCAATTCCGCTAACGACCAACCTGCGCCGCGCATCGCTCCCATCGTGTGTGTTGATCCCGCAGGACGAAGGCGGCTTGCCGAGCGCTTCTGTAGCGCTTTGCCACCAAATGCGCGTTTTGGATACAGTGCGTCTGAGAAGCAGCGTAGGGCAGATCGGCATTCTGCGTTTGGCGGAGATTGAGAAGTGCGTATTGTTTACAATGGGAATGTAGGCACAAGATGATTGTGGGAATTGTGTATTTGATCGGGGCGGGGCCGGGCGACCCGAAGCTGATTACGGTCGGCGGGGCGGACGCGCTGCGAATGGCCGACGTTGTCGTGTACGACAGACTCGCCCACCCACGGCTTTTGGATTACGCGCCCCCAACTGCCGAGCGGGTCTATGTCGGCAAGCAGGCCGACAAGCATGCGATGCGTCAGGACGACATCAATGCGCTTCTGGCGGACCGGGCGGCGGCGGGGAAGACTGTGGCCCGACTCAAGGGCGGTGACCCGTTTGTTTTCGGGCGCGGCGGCGAGGAGGCAGAGTACCTGCGCGACCGAAACGTTCCGTTCATTGTTATCCCCGGCGTCACTTCGGCGATTGCCGCGCCGGCGTATGCGGGCATTCCCGTTACTCATAGAGATGCCGCGTCGTCGTTTGCCGTGATTACCGGGCATGAGCGCGACGACCGCCGCGAGTCCGGCACTCGCACCGCAGGCGAGGCCGAAGGACGGCGGCGCTGGGACAAGATCGCATACGCCGGCGATACGCTGCTGTTCTTGATGGGCGTCGAAAACCTGGGCGAGATTGCCTCGCAGCTTCAGCAGAACGGACGCGGAGCGGATACTCCCGTCGCGCTGGTGCGCTGGGGCACCTGGGCGGGCAGCCAGGAAACGCTGGTCGGCACGCTCGGCGACATTGTCGAGAAAGTGCGGGCTGCCGGGTTCAAAGCGCCTGCCGTGACGATTGTGGGGGAAGTGGTGCGCCTGCGCGAAAAGCTGCGCTGGTTCGACCTCGGGCCGCTGTCGGGCAAGCGCATTGTCGTGACGCGGGCCAGAGAACAAGCCTCGGAGTTCGCCGACAAGCTGACGGCACGAGGCGCGGAAGCCATCGTCTTTCCAGTTATCAAGCTGGTCCCGCCGTCTGACAATTACGCTGCTTTGGATGACGCGGTAGTCAAAATCGGCACCTACGACTGGCTCTGCTTTGCCAGCGCCCCCGCCGTCCATGCCTTCTGCGCCAGGCTGGCTCACGCCGGGAAAGACGCCCGCTCTTTTGCGACCGCCAAAATCGCCGCGGTCGGCCCAGCCACCGCCGACGCACTCAAATCACATGGCTTGGTCGTAGACTTCGCGCCGTTGGTGATGACCGGCGCGGGCCTCGGCACCGAGCTGCCGGAAGAGCCGTTCGGCAAGAATTTCTTAATTCCCCGCGCCAAAGACGGCGACGACGGGCTGGTTGACGCTCTCACCGCCCGCGAAGGCACCGTAGACGCCGTGGTCGCTTACGAAAATATCGTAGACGCCGCCGATGCCGACAAGGTCAAAGCGCGGCTTTTGGACGGCACGATTGACGCCGTGACATTCACATCATCGTCCACCGTCAAAAACTTCGTATCTGCTCTTGGCGATATGGCTTTCCCGGCGTCGGTCGCCGTCGCCGCCATCGGCCCCAGCACCGCTAAAACCGCCGAAGAAGTGCTTGGCCGCGCCCCCGATTTAGTCGCCGAAGCGCCGACAATGGACGGGTTTATCGCCGCGCTGGAAGTGTACTACACTCAGAGTGCCACGGGTTGAAACCCGAGGCTAGGGCAAACCAGTGTCGAAGCGACACAAAACGCCGATACGAAACGCTCTCGCGTCGCCGCGACGCTGGTTTATTCAAGCTTCGGGTTTTAACCCGTGGCGAATGGGGTTTCTATGATCCTTGTGATTGACAACTACGATTCGTTTACTTACAATCTTGTCCAGTATCTCGGCGAGATGGGCGCGGACCTCGACGTGCGCCGGAATGACACACTTTCGCTGGCCGACGTTGCCAGATTGAGACCCGAAAAGATCGTCATCTCGCCGGGGCCGGGGACGCCGGACGACGCGGGCATCACGCTGGGTTTGATTCAGGAATACGGGCGGACGATCCCAATCTTCGGCGTGTGTCTCGGCTTACAGGCGATGGGGCAGGCGCTCGGCGGGCGCGTGATTCGGGCGGATAAGATGATGCACGGGAAAACGTCGCAGGTGACGCACCGGGGACAGGGCGTCTTTGCCGGGCTGCCGTCGCCGTTCGCCGCGACACGCTACCACTCACTGATTGTCGAGCGGGAGTCGCTGCCGGAGTGCCTGGAAGTGACCGCCGAGTCCGAGGACGGCGAGATTATGGGTTTGCGGCACCGCACCTGGCCGCTCGAAGGGGTGCAGTTCCACCCGGAAGCGATTTTGACGGAGCATGGGAAACAAATGCTTCGGACATTTTTGGAGCGTTGATTTTGACCAATCTGTACGAAAAGCGCCTGAGCTTAGTTCGCGCCGCGATGCACGAGAACGGGCTGGATACACTGATTATCACGCCCGGCGCGGCGATGCGCTATTTGACCGGCTTCTCAGAGCCGGGGTCGCGCTTTCTGGCGTTGATTATCCCCGACGACAAACCCTGGCTGTTTGTGATCCCGGCCCTGAACGCCGGGCAGGCGCGGACGAACCCGGCGGGTGTCCTGGATATTCGGGTGTGGGACGACGGCACGGGCTGGGAGCCGGTTTTGGGACCGCTGGCAAAAGACCTGATGCTGGATATTGGGATTGTTGGGCTGGACGACGAGATGCCGGCCCGGTTTGTGCTCAAATTGCAGGAGATGATGCCAACCGCTCTCCTGAAAACGGCGGGCATGGCACTGGCCCCATTGCGCTCCCGCAAAGATGCGCTGGAACTGGCATCACTCCAGCGGGCCGCTGAGGCAACCGACGCGCTGATTCCCATCGCTTACGCGGCCTGCCAAGTCGGTGCGAGCGAGATCGAAATCTCGTCGGCGATTAAAGGCGCGATTGCGCGGGGTGGGAACGCCGACTCGTTCGAGCCGATTGTCGGCGCGGGCGTCAACGGCGCATCGCCGCACCATAACACCGGCACGGCGAAAGTGAAATTCGGCGATGTCGTGATCTTAGACTTCGGCGCGATGACCGACGGCTACCACGGTGACATCACACGCACAGTCGCGGTCGGCACAGTGTCTGACGAAGCGAGGCGCGTCTATGGCGTCGTCTACGCCGCTTATTCAGCGGCAGTCGCTGCTGTGCAGCCGGGTGCGACCGCGCACGACGTGGACGCCGCTGCCCGCAAAACGATTGCCGACGCCGGCTACGGCGAGTTCTTTATTCACCGCACCGGCCACGGCATCGGCTTAGACGACCACGAGACGCCGTACCTCATGGCCGGCAATTATACGCCGCTCCAACCCAGCCACTGCTTTTCCATTGAGCCGGGGATTTACCTGCCCGGCAAGTTCGGCGTCCGCTTGGAGAACATCGTGACGGTCCAGGACGACGGCACGGCGCGTGTCTTGAACGAAGCGATTGCGCCCGAGATTGCGGTGCTGTAGAAGCCCCGCCCTAAAGGGCAGGTCTGGAGGCGCAGACGCCAACTGCCCTGCGGGCGGACGACAAGAAAGCCGGGCGCAAACAGTATTGTCGGTCGCAGACCGATTGGCGTCTGCGCCTCCAGACCTGCCCTTTAGGGCGGGGCCTTTTAGAAACCAACTTATGAAACTGATTGCCGACGCTCTCATCACCCTGCCGTTCACGCTCGATTTCTGCGCCAAAGGCCCCGATGTCGAGCCGCTGACCCTGACCCTGCGCGGCATGGACGCCACGCTGTTTTTCCCGCCGTCGTTGAGCGACGGCACCGACGGTCAGGGCATCTTCGGCGAATGGGCCTGGTGGACCGGAAAGAACCTGCGCCTGGTCCTGGAACAAACGCTGGTTGGCGGGGAGGAGACCGAAGACCTGCGGGCCGGGGCGCTTGCGGTTGGGCAGGAGATCTTGCGGCGCTTCCTGAACGCTTACCGCTGGCGCTTCTCTCAGCCCGAGGTACACCCAATCGTGCTTGATCCCCGCGTCGTGTCCCTGTCTTTGCAGCACGACGACGGCCACTTGGAAGCTTTGCCTGAGCCGATGGCGTCGTTTTTCTACCAGGGAATGCCCACCAAGCCGCCCCTGGAAACGTCGGTCAACACCACCACGCTGGCGACGCTGTACGAAGACATTCAATCAGCCATAGACCCGCCGCTGGCCGGTCAATTACGCCTCGACGCCGAAGCGCTGGACGCCCAGGGCGAAACCGAACGCGCCGAGCTGGTGCGGGGACTGATTGTGTCATGAGCCGCATCGCACAAACGCCGGAGCCGCCCTACTACGCAGTCATTTTCACGTCGGAGCGTACCCCCGGCGACCACGGCTACGCGGACATGGCCGTGCGGATGCTGGAACTCGCCGCCGACCAGCCCGGCTATCTCGGCGTCGAGTCGGCCCGCGACGGCCTCGGCATCACCGTCTCCTATTGGGCCAGCACCGAAGCGATTGCCGCCTGGAAGCAAAACGCCGAGCATCTCATCGCTCAGCAGCGGGGCCAAGATGGGTGGTACAGCGCCTACACCGTCCGCATCTGCCGCGTCGAGCGCGAACACAGCTCCGCCTGCGATGACGAAATCAGTTGACGGCCGCGAGACAATCGCATTTCACTTGACACGGATTTCGATCAAGACACGGAATTAAAATTCGGGCGCTCCGGCGCGAAAAGCAACGCACTATGAAACACGCAATACAGCAGTTGATTGAGGGTCGGCACCTGGCCGAAGACGAGGCGGCGGGGGTGATGCGGCAGATTATGGAGGGGATGGCGACGGACGCGCAGATCGCGGCTCTTGCAGTCGCTCTTCGTATGAAAGGCGAAACGGCAGACGAGATCACCGGGTTCGCGAAAGTCATGCGTCAGTACGCCGTCTCGGTGCCCGTTCACACGGACAAGATCGTCGTTGATACCTGCGGCACCGGCGGGGACGCGCTGAAGACGTTCAACATCTCGACGGCTGCCGCTCTGGTGGTCGCGGCGGATGGGCGGCTGGCAGTCGCCAAGCACGGCAATCGGGCGGCGACGAGTAAGTGCGGCAGCGCGGATGTCCTGGAAGCGCTTGGCGTGAAGCTGGACCTGCCGCCGGAGCGTTTGGGAGAGTGCATTGACGAAGTTGGCATCGGGTTTTTGTTCGCGCCTTCGATGCACCCATCGTTCCGGTATGCCGCCGGGCCACGGAAAGAGATCGGCATACGGACGATCTTCAATATGCTCGGGCCGCTGACCAATCCCGCCGGGGCGAAAGTGCAGCTCATCGGGGTCTATGACAGCGCCCTGTGCGAGATTCTGGCCCATGTTCTAAAAAATTTAGGCAGTGACCGGGCGCTGCTGGTACACGGCATGGACGGATTGGATGAGCTGTCTACGCTCGGCGAAACCGCCGTCAGCGAGCTGAAAGACGGCGTGGTCACATCGTACACACTTGACCCGGAGTGGGACTTAGGGCTGGCGCGGGCGACTATCGAGCATCTAGCAGGCGGCGAGAGTGTCGCGCAAAATGCCGACATTCTGCTGCATATCCTGCGCGGCAAGGACCGGGGGCCGCACCGGGACATTGTCTGCCTCAATGCCGCCGGGGTGCTGCTCGTGGCGGGGGTCGAAGAGACGCTGGAAGCAGGTATGGAGCGGGCATCGGCGCTGATTGACAGCGGCGCGGCGCTGGCGTCTTTGGAGCGATTGAAAGAGTTCACGAATGACTGATGGCGTCTCCCTCTTAAATGAGATATTCTTGCACAAGAAGCAGGAAGTAGAAGAGCGCATGGACCGCATCCCCTTCGCGGAGATGGCGGCCCGCGCCAAAGATATGCCCCCACCCCGCGACTTCCTGGCGGCCTTACAAACACCCAAAGTCGGCTTGGTGACCCTGATTGCGGAAGTTAAGAAAGCGTCGCCATCAGCGGGCGTCATCCGGGCCGACTTTGATCCTGTCGCGATTGCCAAAGAATACGAAGCCGCCGGGGCGTCGTGCCTCTCAGTGCTGACCGATGAAAAGTTCTTTCAAGGGCACGACGACTACCTTCAGGCGGCTCGCGCGGCGGTGTCAATTCCTGTGCTGCGGAAAGATTTCACGCTTTATCCCTATCAAATTGAGGAGGCGCGGGTCTTGGGTGCTGACGCGGTTCTGCTCATTGCGGCCATCCTGCCTATTATGGACATACGCAATCTGGCGATTGACGCTTACTGCCTCGGCATGACGGCGATTGTAGAGGTCCACACCAAGCTTGAGATGGAAGCCGCACTGGAAGCCCTCAGCTCAGGGCCAAGCAAAGCGGCAATCGGCATCAATTCACGCAATTTAAACACGTTCGTGACGGATTTGGAGACGGTCGGCCGGCTGGCGGCGATGGTGCCGCCGGGGGTCACGCTAGTCGCGGAAAGCGGCCTGAAGACGCCTAGCGATGTGCGGTTGGTGGCGGATGCCGGGGCGAAGGCGATCTTAGTCGGGGAAACACTGATGCGCTCCCCCGACATCGGCGCAGCGGTACAGATGCTGCTGGGCTAGATTTTAGCGCACCCGCGCTTCTTTCAGCAAGTCGTTGACCTGGCTTTGGGTTGTCACAGCACTGTCGGGCGACGGCTTGATGACGGAAATGCCGATACAGCGCGAGGAGGGCCGGACCGGCTGGGCAAACTCAAATGCGATGCCGCGCCGAGAGTCGTCATAGACAGCCGGGTTGAAGCGGTCGGCGCGGGCCTCCGGGAAACGCTGCCGCACCTGCGCGAGTGTGCTGGCGGTCGAGATGCCGCTTTGCGTGTGGAACTGCCGGGATGTGACACGAATTTCACTGATTGTGACGCCCTTGACAGGCTTGACGATGGGATCGAAGGCCGCGTTGGCGACGGTGTGTACAAACAGCGTGTCGGCGCGGCCGGGGGCGCGTGAGACCCAGACCAGGCTCGACTGCATCATGCCGCTGTCTTGAGCGGCGGGGCGCGGCAGTCGTTTTAGCATGGCGGACCCGTTCGGGCCAAGCGTTGTCTGGCCGATACGATGTCCCGGCACAACGAGGAATGGATCAGCGGGGGCCGCGCCGGAAGTCGCGCACAGGCAGCAGGCGGCGAGGCTAAGCGCCGGCAAAAGTCGCAAAGTCATGGTTGTTCTCCTTAGCAGCTTAAAGACGACGCGCCGCGGCAGAATGTTCACTGACCGGCGGCCAGCACGGCTTCGAGAACAGCAGCTTCGGCTTCGGGCAGCGATAGGCTCACAGTGCAGCCCGACGCCATGCGGTGCCCGCCGCCGCCGAACAGTGCCGCGATCTCAGCGACGTTGACACTCTCGCGAGAGCGCAGAGAGACGCGCACCCCGCCGCCGGCCATCTCGCGGAACAAAATGCCGACTTCCGCGCCTCGCACCCCGCGCACATAGCTGACGATCCCCTCGGTGTCCTGATCGGTCGCACCAAGCTCGGCGAAGTCCGCCGCCGTGATCCGCGCCCAAACAATTTTGCCGTCCGGGGTCTGGGTCAGCGACGACAGCGCGTGACCTAAGAGGCGGGTGGCGGCAAACGTCCGGTTCTCGAAGACATGCTCAGAGATGAACGCGGGGGGCGCTCCGGCCTCAAGCAGCGCGGCGGCGACTTGCAGCGTGTTGGGGGTGACATTCTGGAAACGAAACGAGCCGGTGTCGGTGATGATGCCCGTGAAGAGGCACGTCGCGATTTCGGGAGTAATTAGGCACCCGAGGGTTTGCAGCAGGGCATAGACGATCTCAGCGGTGGACGCCGCACGGGCGTTGAGCACACGAATATCGCCGAACGCACCGGCGGTGACGTGGTGGTCAATATCTACGACGCGCTTGGCGCGTCCGATAATCGGCTGAACGGTCGCGCCGACACGCGGCAGGTCGCCGCTGTCCACGACTAACGCCAGATCAAAAACGGCTTCATCGGTCGTTTTCTGGACAAGCGCCGCACCGGGCAGAAACGTGAGCATTTCAGGGACGCCGTCTTCCGAGAGGCAGGTGACTGTCTTGCCGAGGGCGATCAAAGTCAGTCCCAGCCCGAGCAGGGAGCCGAGCGCATCGCCGTCCGGGTTGACATGGCAGGCCAGCACGACCGTTTGGCTCTCGCGGATCGCCGCCGCCGCGTCGGCTAATGGTCCCGCAAGGTCATTCGTCATCAGCATCGGCGCTCTCGATGACAGGCTTGGGCCGGGCGGCGTCCTCGCGCTTGACTTGTTCGAGCACCTCGAACATATGGCTGCCCCGGTCAATCGTGTCGTCGTACTTGAATGTCAGCGATGGGACGTTGATGAATGCTTTCGAGCGCTTCAGCTCTTCGCGCAGGACACCATTCGCGCCGCGCAGGAGGTTGAGCTTGTCACGTTTAGCGTCCTCACTGCCTAGAACGCTGATGAAGACCGTCGCGTTTTTGTAGTCGGTCGTGACCTCGACGTCAGTGATGGTCAGCAGGCCATCGGTGAAGCGCGGGTCGCGCATCTCGCGCCGGATCACTTCGGAGAGCACCTCGCGCAGTTGGTCCTGGAGTCTTTGTTTTCGTGTAGCGGGCATAATTTTTCTTTAGAGCATCTCGATATCGCTCTGCGTGACATCCACGCGCGGATTGCTTTCGATATGGTCCAGCACTTTGTCCAGGACTTCGTTGGCATATGCGCCGTCGGTGGCGACAACGGCGACACCGACGGTGGCCGTGCGCCAGACATCGTGGTCGCCGACTTCAGTGGCCGAGACATTGAACTCGCTGCGGAGGTGGGCGATCAGGCTTTTCAAGACCTGCCGCTTGTCTTTCAGCGAGTTCGCCTCCTCAATATGCAGTGTGACGGTCAACAGGCCGATAGTCATAAGAACCTACCCCGGCGCAAGCGCCGACCCTCCCGCAACGGGAAGGTGAAGAGTTTCAGGACAAAACTTAGGGGCACTGCTTGCCGCGCCCTCCGGCTCTTCTTGCTCCTCACCTTCCCGTTGCGGGAGGGTCGGCGCTTGCGCCGGGGTAGGTGTCCCTACAGCGTCCGCTCGGTGCGCTTCATCTCGTAGCACTCGATTGTGTCCTGTGGGCGGTCGTTCACGGGTTCCATCGGGTCGTAGCCGGGAACCAAAATACCGCACTCGAAGCCCTGGGCGACTTCGCGAACATCGTCTTTTTCGCGCTTCAAGGTGTCAATTTTGCCCTCGGCAACCAGCTTGCCGCCACGCTTGACACGCACCAGCCCACCCCGGACAACCTTCCCCGACAGAATGTACGAACCGGCGATTGAGCCGCCCGAGCGGGGCAGCTTGAAGACAGCGCGGACTTCGGCGACCCCGAGCGGAATTTCCTCGAAAATTGGGTCAAGAAGCCCGGCCATTGCCCGCTTGACGTCGTCTATGAGATCGTAGATGACCCGGTACTCGCGGATGTCAACGTGCTCGGCTTCAGCGAGTCTTTGTGCAGCGGGTTCGGCCCGCGTGTTGAACGCGACAATCAGCGCGGAGGACGCCGAGGCCAGGAGAACATCCGAGTCGGAGACCGCGCCGACGCCGGACGAGATAAACTTGACCTTGACTTCCGGGTGCTGAATCTTCTCCAAAGACTGCCGGATGGCTTCCACCGAACCCTGCACGTCGCCTTTGACGATCAAATTCAGCTCTTTGCTCGCGCCGGACTTGAACTGTTGCTGCAAGTCTTCCAAAGTCACCGGACGCCGCGTGTTCAGCTTTTCGTCGCGGGTGACCGACGCCCGGCCCTCAGCGAGCTGCCGAGCGGATCTTTCATCTTTGACGACTTCCATGCGGTCGCCCGCCGCCGGGACGCTTCCCAGACCTAAAACGACCACGGGTGTCGCCGGGGTCGCCGTCGTGACCCGCTGGCCCCGGTCGTTGAGCATGGCTTTGATGCGCCCGAAGGTGCCGCCGGCGACAATCGAGTCGCCCATTTTTAGAGTGCCCTGGTCTACCAAGATCGTCGCGACTGCGCCGCGGCCTTTGTCCAATTCAGCTTCGATGACCGTGCCGGTCGCCGGGGCGCTCGGGTCGGCCTTCGGCTCGATTTCGGCATCGGTGACGAGCAAAATCTGTTCCAGCAGGTCGTCCAGCCCAAGCTGCTCTTTTGCCGACACTTCGACTGTTTGCACGGTGCCGCCGTAGGCTTCGGGCATGACATCGTACTGGGTCAACTGGGTCAGGACATTGGTCGGGTTCGCGCCTTCTTTGTCAATCTTGTTGACGGCCACGATGATCGGCACGCCGGCGGCCTTGGCATGGTTGATCGCTTCGATAGTCTGAGGCATGACGCCGTCATCGGCGGCGACGACCAGGACAGCAATATCTGTGACCTGTGCGCCTCTAGCCCGCATGGCCGTGAATGCTTCATGGCCGGGGGTATCTAAAAACGTAATCTTGCGCTTCTGGCCCTTGTTCTCGGGATCGTCCACCTCGACTTGATAAGCCCCGATATGCTGGGTGATGCCGCCGAACTCGCCCGACGCCACTTTGGCCTGCCGAATGGCATCAAGCAGCGAAGTCTTGCCGTGGTCCACATGGCCCATAATGGTGACGACCGGCGGGCGGGTAACCGGCCCGGCGGGCTTCTGGCGCGGCTTCGGCGCGACCACCGCGACTTTGGGGGCGGTCGGCACGGCAACGGGCACAGCGCCTTCAATTCCACCAGGCCCGGTGGCAGCCGGCTTCGGCGCGGAGGAGATATTGATCGCGACTTTGTAGCTTTTCGCCAGCCGTGTCGTGACTTCTGGGGCAAGCTTCTGGTTCAGCGACGCCAGGACGCCGAGACCCATCAGCTTTTTCTGAATATCCGGGGCCGGAACACCGATCAGAGTCGCGAAATCTTTCAGTGTAATCACTTCGGGGACATCTACCGGCGCTGCGGGGACAGCCGGCGCACTCGGAGGGGCCACTGTGGCGGGAGCCGCCGAGGGCACGGCAACACCGTTGGATACCGCGCCGTTGACGGCAGCCTTCGGGGCGGTGCCGTTCGCGGGAGCCGCCGGAGCACCCCGCAGGGTCGCCACGAGGGCATCGGGCAGAGTGCTGGAGGGGGTCCGGGCGGGTTCGCCCATCGCCTTCAGCTTGTCCAGTATTTCGTTGCTGGAAACGTTTAATTCTTTTGCTAAATCGTAAATTCGCACACCTGACATAAACTCGGTTCACCTCATGCTTCTTGTCTTATTCTTAAATCATAGCGCGGTCGCTCCTGTGGCTGGGTCTATTTGTTTCAGCGCCAGCACTTTCAAGTCGTCGATCAAAGTGGCCGGGATGGGGGCCGACAGTGAGCGCTCGAACCGCTTCTGCTTGGCGGCTTTCTCGATGCATTCCAAAGCGGCGCAAATGTAGGCCCCACGTCCGTTCGCCCGCCCGGTCGGGTCGGCAGCGACCGCGCCGCCGTCCTTTTCCGGGGCGCGAACAACGCGCAGCAAAGTTTTTTTGTCCGAAGTCTGCCGGCAGACCACGCAGCTTCGGATCGGAACACGCCGGATTTTCATGGTTATTCTAAGAGCGTGGGATTGGAATCCTACGTCTCTCTCCCCTACTCCTCGTCTTCCTCGTCCAGCAGCTTCAGCATATCGGCGGTGATCGTGACTTCATCGCCGTAGGCAACCGCGTCGTCGCCGCCTTCGGCTGTCGGCAGAACTATAGCATCGTCCTCGGTCAGCGACCGAGCAGCGGTCAGCGACGAGTCCCGCTCCTCGGCTTCCACTTCCTCGGCGGCACGGGTGAAGACCGCTTTGGCTTCTTGCGACTCGGAGCGAATATCAATACGCCATCCCGTGAGACGCGCGGCCAAGCGCACATTCTGGCCGGACTTGCCGATGGCGAGCGAGAGCATATTGTCCGGCACCAGCACAAAGCACGATTTCTTGTCCTCGTTGACCTTGACCTGAACGCTCTTGGCGGGCGACAGGCTCTCGGCGACAAACTGCTTGACATCGGCGCTCCAGCGGACGATGTCTATCTTCTCGTCGTACAGCTCGGATACGACCGCCTGCACACGTGCGCCCCGGTGCCCAACACACGCGCCAACCGGATCAATCTTGTCGTCCTCGGACGCCACGGCGATTTTCGAGCGGGCACCGGCCTCTCGGGCGACGCTTTTGATCTGCACCGAGCCATCGGCGATCTCCGGCACTTCCAGCTCGAACAGGCGCCGAATCAGGCTCGGGTGCGAGCGCGAGACCACCACCTGCGGGCCGCGCGTAGACTTCCGCACCTCCAGCAAGTATACCTTAATCCGGTCGTTAAAGCGGTACGGCTCGGTCGGTACCTGCTCCTGCTTCGGCAGCAGGGCTTCGAGCTTGCCGATGTTGATGTAGACATTGCCCATCTCGGTGCGCTGCACGATACCGGTGGCAACTTCGCCGATTTTGGCGTTGTATTCATCAAAGACCTTGCCGCGCTCAGTCTCGCGGAACTCCTGCATCATCACCTGCCGAGCGGTCTGCGCGGCGATGCGTCCGAAGTTCTCCGGCGTCACCAAGACGGGGATCAGCGACCCGATCTCGGCGCTTGGGTCAATCTTGCGGGCCGTTTCAAGCGTCATCTCCGCGTGCTCGTTTTCGACCGCCGCTACTACGGTCTTCTCGGCGGAGAACTTAAACGCGTTTTTGGTCGTGTCAATATGAACCGCTACTTCACCGTTGACATTGTAATGCTTCTTGTAGGCTTTCCCCAGCGCCACTTCCAGCGTCTTGAGAAGCGTCGCGAATGGGATGTCTTTTTCTTTTTCGATCTGCCGCAGGGCCTCGATAAAATCGCCGTTCATAGACTTCTTTCCATGCTCCCCGAGTCCGCGCTCGTCACTCGTCGGTCTGAAACAGACAGAAAGAGCGGGCGCGATGCCCGCTCTTTCAGAAGTCTGTGTTCTCTGAAACTAATGCTTGATTATAGCACAGTCACCACGCCGATTGCAAGGACTCGGCACGGGTACAGCAGAAGCGCTGCCGGACCGATACTCTGACTATAGTAACACTCACGTTTTCTAAAGCGTTCCGCCGAGGCTGCCGTCCTCGCCGAAGACCAGGGTGCGGTCCGAGATGCCCGTGCCGACTGTGTCGTGACTGACACCCTCCGGGGACAGCAGACCGTCGAAATCTTCCTCGGTCGGGGTACGCCCGCCGTGACCGCGCAGGCCGTTCGCGGCATCAATTTCTTTTTCGTACAGCGTTTCGGTGACGGCGGCATTGTGGTCGCCCAGTGTGTGGTCCATCGGAGCGCCAGCCAGGATCGCCCGGTCGGCGATTTCGTCCGCGCCGTCCCGGAAAGCGGGCTTGTCGGTGACGCCGCTCAGCGGAATCGTCGTTTCGCGCGGCTTGGTTTCGATTGCCATGATCTTAGTTCCTTTGCTTGAATTGTTCCCGGTTCAGCGGCTCGGTAAACGAAAGACGCGCCTGCTTGACAGGAGCGGTAAAAGTGACGGATAATACAGCCTATGATGAGCACGGAAATTGCAGCGAATCTCAGCCCGCAGATCGGCCCGCAGACGGAAGCCGATACCCTGCTGCGCTGGGCAGCGGAGATCACGGCGGCGGATGCCGCCGCCGCCGGGGCACGCCTGCTGGCGCTGGCCGGAGAAGCCCTCGGTACCGGGGCTTTGGCCCTGTATCAGTCGGGGCCGGAGGGTGCGCCGCGCCTTGTCGCTGGGTCCGAGAGAGCCGGTGGACCGGAAGGCATCAGGACCGCTCCCATTCTTCTCGGGGCCGGCCCGGAGCTTGGGTTCTGGACCGCTCTGCTGCCGGACCCGGTGGACGAGCCGCGCTGGCAGACCGTCGCGGCGCTGCTGGCGCCGTTCTTCGCAATTGCCCTGCGCCAGACCCGCTGGCAGGACGAGATTTTCGCCGCGCAAACTCAGGTCGAGCGGCGCATCCGGGAGGTGGCGACAGTCTATGAGATCGGGCAGGCGATGGACAAGATCGAGATTGACCGCCTGCTCGAGATGGTCACCGAAAAAGCGGCGGCAGTCATGGAAGCGCAGGCGTGCTCGCTGCTGCTGCGTCAGCCGGATTCGGACTCGCTGGTGATTGCGGCGTCCTACGGCCTGCCGAGCGACATTGTCGAGAACGCCCGCATCTTCATCGGCAGCTCGGTCGCGGGCCGGGTGGTCGAGACCGGAGTGCCGCTGCTTCTGAACTCGCTCGCCGACGACCCACGCTTTCAAGGCTCCGGCATCGGCAGTGTTGCCGATGTGTCGTCATCCATCTGTATGCCGATGAAGGACGAAAACGGGGCGGTCCAGGGGGTCTTGTGTATCCGGCGGCGGTCGGAAGGGCCACTGTTTACCGACGAAGACCTGCGCCTGTTCTCAATCTTTGCCACTCAAGCAGGGCTTGCCATTAACAACGCCCAGCTCTATGCCAAGCTCAGTCACAAGCTGCAAGAACTGTCCACACTGGCCGCGCTGACCGAGACGATTACGTCTACTTTGGACTTAGATCAAGTTCTCAATCAAGTTGCGGACAATATCGTGGACGTGGTCCATTTCGAGCGCTGCCGGATCTACCTGCTGGATGTCGAGACAGGCCGGTTTGCGCCGCGCATCGTGCGCGGCTACCACCATGCCGTGCCGGGGGACTCCGACGCGTCGGTGCCGATGGGGGTCGGCGTAATCGGCATGATCGCCCAGCGCCAGATGCCGCTGTTCGTGGAAGACATTGCCGATGCCCTGCCGATGATCCGCGAGTATGCCGAGTCACTGGAAATGGAGGCATTCTACGCCCAGCCGATTGTGGCGCGGGGCCGCTGCATCGGCGTGGTCGTGGTGAGCAGCACCGGCCCGCAGCGCGGCATCGCCCGCGACGACATCGAGCTGCTATCCACATTTGTGCATCAGGCGGGCATTGCGATCGAGAATGCCCGCATCATCGCCGGGCAGGAGAAGCGCTATGCCGAGCTGACGACCCTCTACGAAGTCTCGAAAACGCTGGCGGCGACTTCGGGTGTACAGAAGGCCGCACAGACGGTCAACGATCTAGCGACCCAGATTACCGACAGCGACGCCGGGCTGCTCTTGATGTTCGATGACGCCCACGAGAGCCTGAGCGCCCTGCACTGGCGCGGGGTCTCCGAGGCACTCAGCAAGCGCCTGCGCTCGTTTATTACGCCGGTTCCGGTGCCGCCCCCGGCCCGGACTCTGCGGGCGCCGCGCATCCTGACTCCGGCGGATGCCGCGCTGATCTTCGGCCCGGACTGGCAGCCGATCTGCGCGGCGTTTTTGGAGCGCCACCGGGCAGCGGCGCTGGTGCCTTTGGTCGTGGACGACGCCGCGGTCGGCTTTCTGGTCCTCGGCAAGCACGGCACCGACTACGGCGACCAGGAGCTGAAGCTGATCGCCGTGGCGTCGTCGCAGGCCGCTACGGTCCTGCAAAGCGCGGCGTCGTATGAGCGCCGGATCGGGCAGCGCGACTTAGAGCTGTCGGCAGTCTATGAGCTGATGCAGAAGGTGCGGGCAGCGACAACTTTGGAAGAAGCGCTGTCGTCAATCCTCGACATCGTCGCCAGCTTGGTGTGGAGCGATGAGTCGTCGCTCCTTACGGTGGACGAAGACGGACAGACCATGACGGTCCGGGCGGCGCGGGGCGAGCGGGCGGCGGAGATGATTGGGGCCGAGACCCTGCCGCTCAGCGGCGAAAGTGTCGCCGCCCGCGCCCTCCGCGCACGCACGGCGCTGATCGGCTCAGATCTTGCCGGGCCTAGCCTTGCCGGTCTCACGCTGGCCCCCCCCGACCCGGCGGCGATGCGCTCGCGCCTGGCGATCCCGCTGGTGGTCGCCGATGAGCTGATCGGGGTGCTGCTGATGGAAAGCCGCACCCCGGACCTCTACACCGAGGAAAGCGTGATGATGCTGCACCTGGTGGCATCGCAGGCCGCGACCATCTACCGCGAGATCACGTCCCTGCGAAATCTGACCAACTATACCGATAATATCCTGCGCTCTATCGCCGCCGGCGTGATCACGATTGACAAGAACGGCTACATCGTCACCTGGAACAAACGCGCCGAGGAGATAGTCAATCTGCGGGCGTCCCAGTTTATCGGAATGCATTACACGACATTTATCGAGCTGCTGCAAATCAACCTGCCGGTGCGCGAAGAGACGATGCGGCTGGTCGAGATGACCGCCCAGACCGGCAAGGTCTTTACGCGAAACCAGCTTTGTTACCAAAGCCCGCAAGGGGACGAGACGTACATCAATCTCAGCGCGTCCCAGCTCATCAGCGAGTCGGGAGACCACTTAGGCGTCGTGTTCGTCTTTGAAGACGTCACCAACGAAGTGCAGATGAAAGAGGAAGTCGAGCGTGTCTCGAAGCTCGCCGAGACCGGTCAGCTTGCCGCAAACATCGCCCATGAGCTGCGAAACCCGCTGTCGTCCATCAAAGGCGCGGCCCAGCTTCTGCGGAAAGAGCTGCCGGCGGGCCTGGTCGCCGAGCACGGCGAGTTCCTCGATATGATCGTGCAGGAGGTCAACGGCCTCGACCGAATCGCCACCGAGTTCTTGGAATTCTCGCGCGTGACCCCGCCTGAGATGCGCCCGGTCAGCCTGGCAGGGATGCTCGGGCGACTGCTGCAATTCATGAGCGCCTATTTAGCCGATCAGGAAGTTTTAGTCGTGCAGAGTCTGGAAGCCGACCTGCCGGACCTGTGGCTCGACCGCGCCCAAATGGAACAAGTCATCAAAAACATCGTCATTAACGCGGTTCAGGCGATGCCGCATGGCGGAACGCTCACGGTCTCGACGCATTGCCTGCCGGAGCAGGACATTATTGACATTGACTTCACCGACACCGGGGTTGGGATCTCGGCGGCGAAGATTGACAAGATCTGCACCCCGTTCTTTACGACCAAGACCAAAGGCACTGGCCTCGGCCTCGCGATTGTCCGCAAGATCGTCGAAACCCACGGCGGGCGGCTGGTCATTCGGAGCACGCCCGGCGAAGGCTCCACGTTTACGGTGCAGCTTCCGATCCAGCCCATTCCCGCCGGCATGATGCCGGCGTCGCGCACCGAGATCACCGACCAGCGCCATGACCGAGGCGGACAAGTTTCCGAGTCGTGGGCCGTGTACTCGGCTTGAAGCAAAACGGAACAGTAAAATAGAATAGGACTCCTATGCCAGCAGAACGCACCGCCGCAGACACAAAAGAGACTTCCGGCGCCAAAACGCTTTTGATTGCCGATGACGAGCCGAATATCCGGCGGGTCTTGCAGGCGATTTTCGTCAAAGACGGCTACGAAGTCCATGTCGCTGAAAACGGCGTCAAAGCGCTGGAATGGGCGTCGGCAAACCCGGTCAGCCTGCTGATTACCGATCTCATCATGCCGGATATGAATGGCGTCGAGCTGATCCAAAAAGTCAAGCAGAAGCATCCCGAAGCCGTCGCGATTGTGATCACGGCGTATGCGACCATCAAGACTTGCGTGGACGCGATGCGCTACGGGGCGTCGGATTATATCACCAAGCCGTTCGACATGGATGAAATCCGGGCCGTGGTCAAGCGGGCCGTATCCCGTGCCGCTGAAGCATCAGCCTCGGCAGCCGCGCCGCCAAAGGGCGGCGGCAGCCGAACGACGCCGTCCATTCTCGCAAACGCCGTCAGCCCGGCGATGCAGGAAGTGATCACGACAATTGGCCGGGCGGCGGCCTCCCGCGCCACGGTTCTGATTCGGGGCGAAAGCGGCACCGGCAAAGAGCTGGTCGCCCGCGCCCTCCATGAGCAGTCCGACCGGGCTTCCGGTCCGTTTGTCGCCATCTCCTGCGCCGCGCTGTCCGAAACTTTGCTTGAAAGCGAATTATTTGGGCACGAGAAAAATGCTTTCACCGGCGCGGCGGCGGAGCGCAAGGGCCGCTTCGAGATGGCGCACGGCGGGACACTCTTTTTAGACGAAATCGGGGATGTGTCGGGGTCCGTCCAAGTCAAACTCCTGCGCGTCTTGCAGCAGCGCGAGTTCGAGCGCGTCGGCGGCACGAAGACAATCAAGGTGGATGTCCGGGTTGTCGCCGCGACCAATGCGGATTTGGAGCAGCATCTCAAAGACGGCACATTCCGCGAGGATTTGTACTATCGGTTGCAGGTGATTCAGATTGTCATGCCGCGCCTCAAGGAGCGCGTCGAGGACATCCCGCTGCTGGCCGAGCTGTTTCTGCAAAAATTCAACGCCGAAAACGACGCGGCGGTCGAGCGGTTCTCGCCGGAAGCCATGATGCACCTGCAAGGCTACGCCTGGCCCGGCAATGTCCGCGAGCTGGAAAACATCGTGCATCGCTGCGTCGTGATGGCCGACAGCCACATCAAAGTCATCGGCGCAGACCTGCTCCCGGCAGTCATTCGGGACGGGCGGCTGTAGGTTACACCGCAACAGTCTTATTCGGCCCAGCAGTCAAAACCTCGGCGGGGTCGCGCCAGCCCAAGCTTTGGCCGTCGCGCATCAGCAGCACCGAGTCCGCGCCCTGGAGCATCTCGGGGTCATGGGTCACGACCACGACTGTGCCCCGATCGCGGTAGGCAGACAGCAAATCTACCACCAAATGCCCGTTGGCATGGTCGAGAGATGCCGTCGGCTCGTCGGCGAAGATCACGTCCGGGTCGTTCATCATCGCCCGCGCGACGCACACGCGCTGCTTTTCGCCCCCGGAAAGCTGCGACGGCAGCTTGTCAGCCAGCCCGGCAATCCCAAGCTGCTCGAAGTACCCCACTGCTTTCTTTCGCGCGGCATCATCTAAAACCGGCGCACCCATCAGCACATTTTCCATTGCCGTCTGCCAAACCAAGAGATAGGGCTGCTGGAAGACAAACCCAAAGCGCTGACGGCGCAGGTCAATCAAATCCAAATCAGAGTGCGCCCCGAACTTATAGTTACCCAAGACAACATCGCCCGAAGTCGGGCGCTTTAGGCCGCTCAGAATATACAGCAGGGACGATTTCCCGGACCCCGACGGCCCCATGATGCCGACAAAGCGGCGGTTTGGGATTTCGATAGAGACTTCCCGCAGCGCATGGGTAGAGCGTTGACCATCGGTGTAAACCAGTGAGATTTTATCGGTAGAGAGAATGGACTCGGACAAGCTTAACGTCTTTCTATAATCGTCACCGGGTCCAGGTGGGACAGGCGGTAGGAGATTGTCACGACGGCGAACAGCGTGATGCACACGGGGATTGGCAGCGTATTCCAGTACGACAATGGATCGCTCGGGTTGATCAGCATCCCGCGCGGCTCAAACACACTCCCGCGCATGAATGTCAGAATGCTCCAGTTCACAACAACGCCGAGTGTCCAGCCAAGCGAAGTCAAAATCGCCGTCTCGGAAACTGCGTGCCAAACCAGCGCCGAGCGCCGGATGCCGATAGCCGCCAGCACCGCGAACTCGGAAATGCGCTGTGTAAAGTAAATGTTGGACAGCATTCCCGCCATCAGCGCGACCACAAAAATCACCGCGCCGTTGACCAAGTGCATGATCAAATACATCGAAGCCAGCGAGCTGCGGAGTGTTTTAACCAGGTTATTGAACGACAGCACCTGCACTTGAAATTTGTCAAGCTTATCGTATAGCGTGTCCCCCACCCGGCCCTGGTCGCTGGGGTCCTGCGTCGTCACCAGCAGCGAGCGCGGCACCTGAGACAGACTGGCATCGGTAAACTTCTGCGACGTGAACGCCATCCAAGTCGGCCCGCGCAGCACCCCTACCAGCTTGATCTTCGCCGGGGCGGCCACAAAGGTCCCGGTGTCGAGCGGCGACGCGATAATGTCCCCAATCTTCACCTTCTTGTTGCGGGCCAGACCTTCCGAGATCACCGCTTCCGGCTGCCCCGGCGTCGGCATCCGCCCGCCCGCAAGGAGCGAGTCCCCCGCCCGCTTCAGGAGGTAATCCCGGTCGCCATCGGTCACGCCAAAGCAGACAAACGGAAACGGCCCAAAGACCGTGTTGATGTTGAAAAAGAAGCCGGACGTTTCAATCGTCCGCTCCACCCCCGGCGTCTTCTGAATCTGCGCTTTAATCGTCGCGGGCACACGGATGACACTCTCCCCCGGCACGGCGGCGGCGATGCGTGGAATGACCGGCGTAAAGACTTTGGTGTAATTGTAGATCGTCAGCACCGTCAGGTCAATCGAGTTAACGATAGTGACGACCGACGCAATCAAAAACACCGACAGCACGATGACAAACGCCAGCGGCAGGGTGCGCCCGAGGTTGCGGCGGAAATAAGTAATCGGGTTCAAGGGGCGTGCGATGGCCGTAGTTCCATTTCTAATGCGCTCTACTAAAGTTAAGCGCCGTTATTATACCCGGTCGCCGCTTGTGATAGACGCGCTTCCAAAAATGCTTAGAGACTGTATAAAAAGGTCATTTCGGCGCCAACCGTCGTACCACCAGGGCGGTCATCGTAATCTTTGGATAGCCGCCGCTGCTTGCCCAGCCACGCAAACGTGCGCTCCACCACCTAGCGGCGCGGCAAGACCAAAAAGCCCTTCTGGTCGGCAGGCTTGACCAGAGAAGCGTCGTAGTTACCGTCAGCCCAAATATGAGACAGGCGCGGCAGTGTCAGCCAGACGCGGCGCAGCAGTCCTTTGGCCCCGTCGCGGTCGCCGATGTTGGCGGACGTCACGTGGCAGCCGAGCATTAGCCCTTCGGTGTCTACGAGTAAATAGCGCTTGCGGCCCGTGCCTGTGATGCTCTTGTAAATCCGCACGATGTCTGAGGGCGCAAGTTTAGGAGGCGCAGCACACAACAGGTGAACGTGGTTGTTTGCAGTCCCCTAGCACTCGACCTGGATTTCGTAGCGCTCCTCGATGTCCCGGCTGATGATGTCCCGGCTGATGCGGACCAAACTCCGCCGTGGCCTGTGCATCAAGAAGGGCACGGCGGTACCTGACGGTCAAGACGATGCGATAGTGCAAGTCGTAGACATTATCGTAGCGGGCCAGTCCGAAAAGCGGGCTGCGCTTCGGCGTGAGCGCTTGGACTGCCGAGAACTCCTGCGCGGCTTGCGCGGGCTGCCGACTGTGGGCAAGCTGCCATTCGCCGAGCCAAAGATGAAGCTGCGCCGCCCGCGTCATCGGCAGTGCAGCAGTTTTCAGCTCTTGTTTCAGCTCTTGCCGCCAAGCGATAACTTGGCTCGGCGCGACCGGCTGCAACAACTCCCCCACTTCATAACGCAAGCGAAACTGTGAGGGGACGGCGTTGGTTCGTTTGAGGCTTCGTCAACAGTTTTCAGCTTCTCTGAGATATTTTGTTCCCTGTCATCGTCAAGTATAGACCCGCGCAAATTGGGTATACTCTGTGCTGTATTAGAAACGAGGCGTCTATTGTCTGCTGACAAGAACAATGTGAAAAAGCAAGTGATTATTGTTGGGGCGGGTATCGGCGGCATGGCGACGGCAATGCGCCTGCAAGCCTCCGGCAAGTTTCAGGTAACGATTTTGGAGAAGAACGCCACGGTCGGCGGGCGGGCCAACACTTTGGAGGTGAACGGCTACCGGTTCGATACCGGACCATCGCTCCTGCTGATGACCGATGTCTACAAAGAGCTGTTCGCGGCCTGTGGCGAGAACTTCTCCGACTGGGTGAAGCTCATCAAAATGGAGCCGAACTATGAGGTCCATTTTGGCGACGGCACTTCGATGCTGATGTCGAGCGATTTGACGACGATGATTGGTGAGATGGAGCGCATTGAACCCGGTGTCACAGCGGGCTACTACCGCTTTCTGGAAGACGCCGGTAAGAAGTACCGCATCGGGCGCTCGCAGTTTGTCGAAAAAAACTTCCCCAAAGCAACCGACTTCTTTACGGCGTCGAACCTCAAGCTGCTCGGGCAACTCAATGCCCTGGACAAGCTCTACACGCACGTCTCGCAGTTCTTCAAAGACGACCGGCTGCGCCAGGCGTTCTCGATGCAGTCTATGTACCTCGGCATCTCGCCGTTTGAGGCCCCGGCGGTCTACACGCTGCTGCCATACACCGAGCTGGCCGAGGACGGCCTGTACTACCCCGAAGGCGGCATCTACGCCCTGCCGACTGCGATGGCGGCAGTGGCGGAGAAGCTCGGCGTCGTGATCAAAACCGAGCAGAACGTCACGCAGATCTTCGTCAAAGAAGGCAAAGCGCGTGGCGTCTGCGTCGGGGACGAGATGCTGCCCGCCGATCTGGTCATCTCGAACGTAGACCTGCCGCATACCTACACGGACCTGCTGGCGGAGCGGCCCAAGAAGTACGCCGAAGAAGGCTGGAAAAAGCAGCCGTTCACATCATCGGCCTTTATGCTGTATCTCGGCACCGACAAGGTCTACCCCGCGCTGCACCACCACAACTTCTTTCTGTCCTCGGACTACAAGCGCAACTTCGAGGAGATTTTCGACGCCAAAGTGCCGCCGCGTGACCCGAGCTTCTATGTCAACGCGCCGGGCCGCACCGACCCGTCGGTGGCCCCGCCCGGCGGCGACAACCTATTTGTCTTGGTGCCGATCCCGCACTTGACCGACCAAATGCGCTGGGACGACGGCCAGATCGAGAAGTTCAAATCGAAAGTCTACGACAAGCTCGAAGCCGCCGGGCTGACCGACCTCCGAAAGCACATCGTGGTCGAGGAAGTGGTCACGCCCCACGAGTGGCGCGACTTGTACAACCTCAAGTACGGCGCGGCGTTTGGGTTGTCCCACGGCATTTTGCAGGTGGGCTACTTCCGGCCCGGCAACAAGTCCGCCGAGGTCGAGAGTTTATACTTCGTCGGAGCCAGTACCGTGCCCGGCACCGGCGTCCCACTGGTCTGTCTCGGCGCGAAGCTCGTCACCGAGCGCATTTTTGAAGACTTCAATCTGAAAGACCTAAGCTAGAAAGCTGACTTATGGCCCTCTCCCTCCTGCTGCCCAAACGCCTGCGCGAGAAAAGTCTGTCGGTGTCTGAACCCGACCTCGACGCGGCCTATGCCGCCTCAAAGGCGCTGAACGCCCACCACGGCAAGACGTACTACTTCAGCACACTGTTCTTTCCGCCGGAAGTGCGCCGCTCGGTCCATGCGCTTTACGGCTTCGTGCGCTACCCGGACGAGATCGTAGACAACCCGCCGCCCGGCTCCGACCCTGCCGCGCTGCTCGCCGAGTACCGAGAGGCAACACTCGACGCGATGCGGACCGGCTGCTCCGACTTGCCGGTCCTGCATGCGTTCGCCGATATGGCCGAGCGTCATGCCCTTCCGCCTGAGTATCCGATGGCGTTTTTGGATGCCATGACAATGGACCTGACCCGGACACGCTACGAGACGTTCGACGATTTGAAAACTTATACCTACGGCAGCGCATCGGTGGTGGGCCTGATGATGTGTCACGTCGTCGGCATCTCCGACCCTGCCGCGCTGGCCCCCGCACACGACCTCGGGTTAGCCATGCAGCTCACAAACTTCTGGCGCGACATCGGCGAGGACTGGGCGACGCGCGGACGTATCTACTTGCCGCTCGAAGACAGGGAGCGCTTCGGCTACACCGAGGCCATGCTGGCCCAAAACATTGTCAACGACCAGTTTATTGCCCTGATGCGCTTTGAGATCGCCCGCGCCCGTGACTTCTACGCCGCGTCTGATTTGGGCATCCCCGCCATCACCCCAAGCTGCCAGATGCCGGTCCGGCTGGCCCGCGTTTTGTACTCACGTATTCTCGACAAGATCGAAGCCAACCAGTACGACGTGTTTACCCGCCGCGCCCGCACGACTGGCCTTGAAAAGACAGCGGAATTTGTCAAGCAGAGTTTGAGAGGGTGAGGTTCCCCTCCTCTTTCGCCATAATCACGCTATGCTTGACAGTCCATTCCTCTACGCCTCGCTCTTGTGGGGTTTGGTCGGCGGCGGGTGCATTTTGTACGGCAAGAAGCAGGGCGCGATGCCGCCGCTGGTCGCCGGGTTCTGCCTTCTGGCCGCATCGTTTATCCCGTCCGCGCTTTGGATGTCCGGGATGAGCTTACTGCTCCTGACAGCCATGGTGTGGGGTGTTCGGCGGGGCTACTGACACTCATTCGTCCGAAAGCCGGGCGGTGCGCCGCAGTTCGCTTTCGTCTTTAACTGTTACCATGCGCCCTTGAAGCGCAACCATGCCGCTCGCTTTCAGGCTGCTCAGGGTCCGCGAAACGACTTCCCGCACTGTGCCGATCTGATTGGCGATTTCGTCATTTGTCTGCGGCAGCCGAAAACTTCTTCCCGCATCGTTCAGCTCGCAGAGATAGGCAGCCAGCCGTGCCCGGACCGGGTGCAGGCTCTGGGCTTCGGCGATTTGGATCAAGCGCCGCTGGCTGATGCCCATTGCCAGCAGGCCACGCTCGGCAATCTCGGGATGCCGGCGCATCACGCCCAGGAAGTCAGCGCGGGGAACAATCCAGACCGCCGTATCGTCCGCCGCCGCCTCGGCATGATATGGATAATTGCCGCCGTCGAACAGCGACAGCTCCCCAACACACGAGCCGGCAGCCTGAACGCTGAGAGTCAGCTCCCGGCCCCGGCTGTCCACTTTGGAGACTTTGACGGCACCTCGCAGCACGACAATCAGCCCGAGGCAGCGGGCGAGTTCCGGGAACAGCACTTCGCCGCGCGTCAGGCGGCACTCCCGGCCCGCCGCCAGCAGGGCCGCGATTGCGGTGTCGGGAACGGTCTTTAAGAATAACACTTGCCGCAGAATATCTTCCCTCTCCAAAATTCGCTTCCTTTATTTCTTTTCGTCCGTGACAAAAGTCATTGCCCGCCGCCCCGACTGCCGGGTACTCTGCCGTCACTCATTCAGCGAGGAGACTAACGATATTATGGCATTTGTGATCACGGAACCCTGCATCGGCTGCAAAGATCAATCCTGCGTTCCCGTTTGTCCGGTGGAAGCAATCCATCCTGGCATCTTTAAGCAGGCGAGCCGGGAGCTTGACCAGTTGTTTATTGACCCAGAGGCTTGCATCTGCTGCGGGCTGTGTGAGGTCGAGTGCCCGGTAGACGCCATCTTCGCCGACGACGAGGTGCCGGCAGTGTGGGAGGAGTTCATTCAGATCAACGCGCAGTTTTATCGGAAGAGGTGAAGCAGGACATCGGCGGCGGCGTCGCGAACTCTGGGCTATGGCAATCGCTTTGACACGCGGAGATGAGCTGCTAGAACAGGGCGTCGGAGACGGGCTGTTTACCTACGCCGTCTACGGCGTGATGCGGGGCGGCGAGAGGCTGGCACTGAAGGCATTTGGGGCAGCGTCTAAAGACACGGTGTTTGATCTGGCGTCGCTGACCAAGACGGCGGTGACGGCGACGCTGATTATGCAAGGGGTCGAGGACGGGCGGCTGCACCTGAAGCAGTCCGTGGCACGGTTCTTTGACGCCGAGTTTGGTCCCCTGCCCCACCTCAGCGGCGTGGAAGTGCGGCACCTGCTGACACATACGTCGGGCCTGCCGCCGATCCCCTGCTGGCCGGCGTCGGCTGTGGACAGGACGCGCCGCGAACTAATTGCAAGCGTGCTGACGACCCCGGCGCTGCGGCCTGCGGGGGCGGGGTACACTTACTCGGACACCGGGTTTATCCTGCTCGGCGAGATCGCGGCGCGGGTTTGGGAACAGCCGCTGGAAGTTTGCTTTCGGGAGCGGGTCGCCGGACCGCTTGGACTGCCGACGCTTGGCTTTGGGCCGGTGCCGCCGGTAAACACTGCGCCGACAAGCGCCGACCCGGCGGGGACGGTGCATGATCCACGGGCGCGGGACCTCGGCGGCGCAGCGGGCCATGCCGGGCTGTTCGGCACGGCAGGCGACCTGCTGGCGTTCGCAGAAGCGATCCGCATTGGGGGCGGGGGGATTTTGTCGCAGGCGTCGGTCTCTCGCATGCGCGTAAGTCAGATCCCCACTGAAATCGGGGCGCAGTCACTCGGATGGTTTTGTCCCGGCAACGATTACCTGCCGTCGGGCGACCTGTTCTCGGACCGCGCGTTCGGGCACTCGGGTTTTACGGGAACCGCACTGCTGATAGACCCGGCACTTGACCTCTCGCTGGTGCTGCTTACCAACCGCGTCGTCAACCAAACGGAAGACGGCAGCCGGTTTCTTCGTCTGCGCCGCTTCTGGCTGAACACAGTCGCGGCGGCTTTTTTATAATGCCGCGCCGTTGACCCGGAGCGCCTGACCGGTGATGAAGCCCGCGAGGTCGGAGCAGAGAAACAGCACGGCCCCGGCGACATCGTCGGGAACGCCCCGGCGTCCAATGGCATTACCGGTGTTGCCGGGGTGCAGCGTTGCGGGCGACGGCGCATTCTGCTGAAAACTTGTGTCGGTGCCGCCGGGGGAGACGACGTTGGCGCGAAGGCCGTTCGGGCCGATCTCTTGGGCAAGGTCGGCGACAAAGATATTCAGTGCGGCCTTTGATGCGCCGTAAAACGCCAACCCTGGAATGGGGTCGTGCCCGGAGCCGCTGCCGATGGCGACAATCGCCCCACCCCGGCGCATGACCGGGACGAGGGCACGGGTCAAGAGAAACGCCGAGCCTAAATTGACATCGAGCATCCGCCGCCAAGCGGCGGGTTCGATTTCGGTCACTTTGCCGCTGAGGCCCACGCCGGCATTTAAGATGAGGAAGTCGAGGCCGTCCGGGAAGTGCGCTTTGACATGAGCCGAGAGCGCGTCAGTCTCGGCTTCGACGCCGATGTCCGCCTGGAAGTTTGCATGGGTGCCGAGGTCGAATGCCGCCCGCTCGGCGAGCGACTGCTTTGCGGTTTCTTCATCACCGCGCCAGACCGCCAGCGTGTTTGTGCCCGCTTCGGCCAGACGCCGCGAAACGGCGCGTCCGATCCCCCGCGTCCCGCCCGTCACCAGGGCGTTTTTGCCCGCGAAATCTATTGTAATCATGAGTGTTCCTCGAGAAGCGCCGACACCGCGGCTTTGGACAGTGCCGTCGGGAACGCACCAAGCTGAGTGGTTGCCAGCGCCCCGCAGGCGTTCGCAGAGCGCAGTGCATCAGGCAGCAGTGACCCGATGCCGTCCAGCGTCGCATTCAAGTCATCCCCTTGACGCAGCAGAAATGCGAGCAGGCCGGCAGTAAACGAGTCCCCTGCCCCGGTCGCGTCTACAAACGGCACATCGAAGCCCGGCACGTCGGCGAAGTCTCCGGCGCGGGTGTAACCCCGGCTTCCGAGGGCACCTTCGGTAACGGCAATCAGCTTCAGGTTGCCAAACTCAGCCAGAAGCCGGGCCACGGCGTCAGCTTCATTGGGGGCATCAGGGTATAAAAACAGCAGCTCGTCCACGCTGATTTTGACAATGTCGGCGACTGTGAAGCCGAGCATGACCCCGCCGCGCATAGATTTGGCGTCCGGCCAGAGCCAGGGCCGCAGGTTCGGGTCGTAAGAGCAGACGGCCTTGCCGCCGTTGATTAAGTGTCCGGCGGCGGTCAGTGTCGCGCTTCGGCTCGGCTCGGCGATGAGTGAAATGCTGCCGTAGTGGAGGATGCGCGTTGTGTCCAGCCAGGCGAAGTCCAGCTCGGCAGGCCGCAGAGCGAGGTCACGGGCCGGGTCGAAGTAAAACAAGAAGTCCCGGCTGCCGTCGGACATGACCGAGACGAACGCCAGCCCCGTCCGGGCGGCTTGGTCTTTGAGAACATGGCTCATGTCCACGCCGAGCGCCCCGAACGTTTGGATGATGCTTTCGCCGAACGGGTCCGCACCGACTTTTGAGAGAAACGCTGTTTTCAAGCCAAGCTTTGCCGCCGCCGCCGCGACATTGACCGGGGCACCCGCCGGCACTTTGGCAAAGCCGGGGGCGTCGGCCAGCGAGACGCCGGACTGGGTGGCGGGCAGGTCAATGAGCGCTTCACCGAGAGTGATGATGTCGAAGGGCATAGTGTTTTGAGCAAAAAGGGTGGGCAAGAAGTCCGGGCAAAAAGCCGGGCAATAAATTACCCGTCTGGAAAGCCTGCGGCTAACCGTCCAGGGGACGGAAGACCAGATACCCTCACGTGACAATCTTCCGTCCCCTGGGCGGTTGGCGTCTGCGCCTTCACATACGCAGTAATGCCGCAGGCATAGACGGGTAATTCATTGCCCGGCTTCCTGCATAGTCACTTGTTAAACGTCGTCAGGAACTCGTCGTAGAGCGCGGGCGAGACCAGCTTCCACTGCTTGACGGCGTCCTGAATGGGAACCGCGACAATGTTTGTCCCCTGCTGGGCGACCATCACGCCGAACTGGCCTTCATGGACGAGTTCTGCGGCTTTGATGCCGACACGGGTGCCGAGAATACGATCAAAGAGCGTCGGCGACCCGCCGCGCACGACATGGCCGAGGACGACATCACGGGTGGGGATGCCCGTGCGCTTCTCGATCTCTTTGGCGATGGCCGGGCCGATGCCGACCTCCCCAAGCTGATGATGGCCGAACGCATCCACCGCCGCGTCTTCGGACTTTTGCGCCCCGGCGATCTCGACCCCTTCGCTGACCGCAACGACGCCCCAGGTCTTGCCCCGTGCGTAATTCGCCTGAAGGTGGGCGCACATCGTGTCCATATTCAGCGGCACTTCGGGAATCGCGATGTAATCCGCACCGCCGCCGACCCCGGCCCAGAGCGCGGTCCAGCCGGCATGGCGGCCCATAATCTCGACCACGATCACCCGGTCATGCGACTTTGCGGTGTCGCGTAATCTATCGATAGATTCGAGTGCCACTGATGCCGCCGAGTCGAATCCGAAGGTGTAATCGGTCAAGTCCAAATCATTGTCCATCGTCTTCGGCACGCCGACGGTCTTGACACCGTGCTGGGTGAAGAGCTTGGACGCCACGCCGAGCGTGTCCTCGCCGCCGAGGGCGATCAGCGCATCTAATTCAAACTTCTTGATGTTCGCCAGAACGTCCTCAAGCTGGCTCTCTTTGCCTGCCGCGAATGGATTGGTGCGCGACGAGCGCAGAATTGTCCCGCCTTCGCTGATGATCCCTTCCACGCGCTCCAGGGTCAGCGGCATGGTGTTGCCTTCGACCAAGCCCTTCCAGCCCTGCGTGAAGCCAACAACTTCATCGCCGTAATCCAAAAGGCGCAACACCGCGCCGCGTATCGCCGGGTTCAATCCGGGGCAGTCCCCGCCGCCGGTCAGCATACCGATTTTCATGGTATGGGTGTTCTCCTTCATCAGTCTATTTTGCGTTCTCTTCGAGCAGCCGGTCTATTATACCTGCCCCGTCTGCTAACTGGAGCCATTGAAATCGAGCCGTTCGGTTTGCCGCGTCGCCGGGTTGTAGACGCCGTGGAAGTTTCAATCCTCATCAGCCCCGAAGGGCTGATGCTACCAACCCGCGCCGATCGGCACGCAGGACCTGTCGATGTTTCAATCCTCATCAGCCCCGAAGGGCTGATGCTACCTGCTGGGAGGCTTATTCAAGGGCGGCGGCATCGCGTTTCAATCCTCATCAGCCCCGAAGGGCTGATGCTACACGCCGACTTGGGCGGGGAGGTGGTGAATGGCTGTTTCAATCCTCATCAGCCCCGAAGGGCTGATGCTACCCAAACTTCTTTGCGGTTGCAATCACAGAATGGGAGTTTCAATCCTCATCAGCCCCGAAGGGCTGATGCTACTTCCATGCCGCGCGTGGCCTGCTCCGTACCGTGCAGTTTCAATCCTCATCAGCCCCGAAGGGCTGATGCTACCCCAGTAGCCGTGATGCTCAATTTCCGCATAGCGTAGTTTCAATCCTCATCAGCCCCGAAGGGCTGATGCTACGTCGGGGCGGCGGCCATGTCCCGCGTTCAACACGTTTCAATCCTCATCAGCCCCGAAGGGCTGATGCTACAGGACATCCCGCTCCTCAACCGTAAGACGCTCATTCAGTTTCAATCCTCATCAGCCCCGAAGGGCTGATGCTACCGCTGAAGCGTGAGCTATCGGGCCTGTCGGCCAAGTTTCAATCCTCATCAGCCCCGAAGGGCTGATGCTACGTTATAATTAAGTCATGGGACGTATCAGTACCAGAGTGTTTCAATCCTCATCAGCCCCGAAGGGCTGATGCTACCAACTTGGACCGATGTCGACGCCGCCCCCTTTGGAGTTTCAATCCTCATCAGCCCCGAAGGGCTGATGCTACCGAAGAGGCTAGAGCAGATGTATCTGCGAATGGTGTTTCAATCCTCATCAGCCCCGAAGGGCTGATGCTACCCGGCGTCACCCGCTGGGCCGGTCCTCGCCTCGAAGTTTCAATCCTCATCAGCCCCGAAGGGCTGATGCTACCACCTTGCCCATGTCCTCCTCGATCCGCAGTGTATGTTTCAATCCTCATCAGCCCCGAAGGGCTGATGCTACTCGGTAGCCTGCCGCCGGACATCGCCCTTTCGGCTGGTTTCAATCCTCATCAGCCCCGAAGGGCTGATGCTACTGATGCTACCCGGCCATTGTGCCGAGGCGGTCAACCCGCCAAGAAGGTTTCAATCCTCATCAGCCCCGAAGGGCTGATGCTACTATACCGGCGACACGCGCAGCAAAATCTGCAAGTTTCAATCCTCATCAGCCCCGAAGGGCTGATGCTACATGACCGTGCATAACTAGGAGATTTTGATGACACGTTTCAATCCTCATCAGCCCCGAAGGGCTGATGCTACGTGGCCACCGGCGTTTGCGATCCAAACCGTCAATGACCTGGTTTCAATCCTCATCAGCCCCGAAGGGCTGATGCTACTCGGCGTGATCACCTACAACCGCCGGGAGACGCTCAAAGGTTTCAATCCTCATCAGCCCCGAAGGGCTGATGCTACGTAACGTCTTTAACGCTGGAAAATCGTACTGGTCAGTTTCAATCCTCATCAGCCCCGAAGGGCTGATGCTACGCCCCCCTCGGGCCGAATGACCATCGCGCCTCTGTCGCCGGTTTCAATCTGCGTCGTGACGAGGCCATACGCCCCGGCAGGCACGGTGCCGAATGACCATCGCGCCTCTGTCGCCGGTTTCAATCCTCATCAGCCCCGAAGGGCTGATGCTACATCTTTGGGGCAATCGTTCCGGCAAACAGGCCGGAGGTTTCAATCCTCATCAGCCCCGAAGGGCTGATGCTACATCGTGCAGTGTATTGGCTGGAACGACTATGACGTTTCAATCCTCATCAGCCCCGAAGGGCTGATGCTACGCCCCCGGCGGGCGGCTGGCCTCCTCCCGGCGGCTGGTTTCAATCCTCATCAGCCCCGAAGGGCTGATGCTACGATACCCCAACGTGCCGGTGCATCCGATGGACGGGTTTCAATCCTCATCAGCCCCGAAGGGCTGATGCTACGGCTGCTGGCGCTCTCTGCCGTCGCCGAGATCGGCGTTTCAATCCTCATCAGCCCCGAAGGGCTGATGCTACCGTGTGATGATGATGCCCGGCTTTCCTTTGGCGCGGTTTCAATCCTCATCAGCCCCGAAGGGCTGATGCTACAGGTCAGCAGCTTCAGCTCGATGCTTGGCGGCACGGGTTTCAATCCTCATCAGCCCCGAAGGGCTGATGCTACAGTCAGCTTCCATCTTGGATAATCGGCTGGCACAATGCATTGTACCCTGGGTTGGGTTGATTCCGCCAGGGGATGAGAGTGAGAAGCAGCGCGAACCTCTTGGGTAAAGGGGCAGAGCTTGGGGTTCGCGCCGGTCCGAGGGCGGAGGGAATGGCGGAAAACTGAAGTTGATCGAAGCCGCAGCGCCTGAGCAGCCCACAGTTCGTGCAGCAATAGGAAAGTGTCCTAGTGGGTGAGCAAAGACGGAGAAGGACTGAGGGGACGCTTCGTTCACGGGCAGCAGAGAGTAAGCAGTCGAGACGAAAAGAAAAGGCAAGAAAGAAAAGGCAAGAAAATAAGCCGACACGCGGATTCGAACCGCGGACCTGCTGTTTACGAAACACGCTTTTGCAGCTTTCGCCTTGCTTTCCCTATTATACCCAATCAGGGAGCCTTTTATTCGTTCTGGGGCATGCTGTTCGTTTTTTTGGCTACTTTTTTCTCTCGCCTCTCTCCGTTTGTGGTGAATAACAGCCTCAATCTCCGCAAATTATGCGGAGATTAACCGTCGCAAAGGAAATGATTCCTATTAACATCTCTTTCTTATACGACATTTCTTATATTTAAGAGTGTTTTTTCAGATAATTGACTGCTTTTTCCTGAATGTGCTGTACTCCTGCTATGCATAGGTCCGTCTACGAAAAGCTAAAGCGGCAGATTGTGAAGCACTCCCCAGGCGCTGTTTTCGTGACACGCGACTTTTTAGAGTTGGGATCTCGCGCCGCCGTGGACGAAGCGCTTTCACGTCTAGCCCGCGAAGGCGTGATCCAGCGGCTTGGGCGCGGCCTCTATGACTTTCCCCAGCTTCACCCCGTCTCTGGACCGGTGCCGGCTGGTCCTGACCAAATCGCCGCTGCCCTTGCCCGTAAAATAGGCAGCCGGCTCCAAATCGCTGGTGGGCAAGCGGCCAATGCGCTAGGGCTTTACACGCAAGTTCCGGCCCGCGCCGTCTATCTAACCGACGGACGACGCCGTAGCATTCGAGTCGGCGGACAGACCATTGAGCTGCGCCATGCCGGACCTCGCTCCCTGGCCGGTGCAGGACGGACTGAAGGGACTGTCATTCAGGCGTTGCGGCATTTGGGACCGGAGCAGGTCAACGCAGAGGTCATCGAGCGTGTGCGGCAGACCCTCACCGTCCGAGAGAAAGCGGCTCTTCGCCGGGAAGCCTTGAACGCGCCGGGCTGGCTGGTTCCAACCCTACAGGAGATTACTATGCCCTGAGCAAGTGAAGGTTTTGTAGCAAAAGCGAAGCCAAATACGCCAGTAAAAAACAAGTTGGCGAAGATCACATCGGCAGACGAGAGGAAAAGCCGCAGACGAGAGGAAAAGCCGCTGAACCTCGATGCTGAGACGCGCCGGGGCACCTTGCACGATTGCCAACGGAGAGTGTGGCCCGCTTTCTATGCTTATAGGGAAGGATTTATGGGCTGATAGAAGTTGAAGTGGCTGTTTTCTGTGCCGGAGTTTTAGGAACTCTCGAAATCATCCCGCTCAGCGAGACGACAGCCGATGATCAGGCCGACGCGGACCGCCTTCAGCAGAGGGTGACAAAGATCTAGAGAGGCGAGGCGGTGGCCGTCGTGCTGGAGCACCATATGGACATAAGCGCGATTGACCGATTGCTGATGAAACTGGCTATAGATGATGCACACCCTCTGGCATATAGGCTAGTGCGGCAGATAGGCAAAAAATGGTGGAAACGCCGAAACGCGCTATCGACAAGCATCTGCCAGGGCTTCGCGAAAAGATCTTGAGCGGAGGAGACGTTTAGCGAAGTACGATCCGGTGCTTGTAAAAAGCATTATCAGTACCATGTGAAGTACCAAGAACAGTAACAGAAACAAGCCCGTCTCTCTGTCGGTGTAGTAGCCCGCCTACGTTCCGTAGCCGTTAAGGTCGCCGCAGGGGTTGCCGGTGACCAGCTTGCCGAAGGCGTCGTAGAGGTCGGTGAAGACAACCGGGCCGTTGCCGCCGCCGCTGGGGGCCGGTGCGCTGGGCGATGTTGCCGTGCTCGTCGAAGGCGTAGAAGGCGGTGCCGCCGGGGCTGCGGGAGACGGGGCCATTGCACTGATGAACTTGCTCAACGGAGTCACATCAGTGCAATATCTCATGCACTCATAACACGCTCTAGCGTTTTGGCTACTTCCTCATCTACAGTTATATAATTTAGACCTACTCCGTCACTTATACCTAGAACAGCACCTGTCTTCAGACACCAATCAAGTACGCGTTGCACGTCGGTACGTTCAGATATTAGAGCCTTATCTGTCAGCCACGATTGCGACAAGATTTGTACCTCATCTAGGGGAGACAAAATAGGTTGTTTATGGAAAAACCAGATCTCATCAAAACCATTGAACAATTCATTGTTGAAAGCCAAGTCCGCAACGGTATTACCATCGGTCATGATACCTCGCTCATTGCCAGGTAGCTGAATAATACTTTCCTTTGGCACTCCTTTGAAGGCAAGCTCGTCTAGCAAAGGATAAGGATTGCTGTCAATGCAAGAAATAATCGCATACTCAAAGGCCCGTATTAGCTCAGGATAGTAAAAAGTAAGTTGGGTTATATCACTCACATTTTGTGTGTCTATCCACCCTATCCAGAAGTTGTTCAAGTTGTGCATCATGTGATCAGCTAATCCTTGGAATTGATAGGACGTCCTGGTGGACGATCGGCATTGGTAGGTGGATCACCATTGGAAGGACGACCAATGTCATGGCAGTGTGGATCTCCAGGACCAGCCGGATACCTTGGACTCGGATGATTATGCCCAAAATCTGTATCCTTTATTGGGTATCCGTCAGGACCATAATCACGAATTTGTCCATTGCCTGCACCATCGTCGCGTGAAAGAGTTCCGTTAGGTGGCCCTTTCCATGGCAAGCTCGGCTGGCGCGGTCCAGGACGGGCTTGAGAAGTTGGCGATGCATGAGATGGTGGCGGCGTAGGGTATACGGGTATCAAGCCGGGGTTGAAGCCGGACCAATCCACTGGGTGCTCATGCAGCCATGCAAGGCCAAGAGCGGCAGCGGCAGCGAGGGCTGCCGCTGCCGCTTGCGCTTCAGTGATGATCGGGCCAGCTCCTGACTGAAGAACAGGTGCGAGTGCGCCCTGTGTTCCATCAGGATCGTTCCAATTGACCGGATTATTCTGTGTGTAGCTGTAGAGGTTGACCCCGCCCTCATACCCCATCGGGTCCCGCGTGAGCCACCTTCCGTTTGCGGGATCGTAGAAGCGGTGAGTGCAAAGGATTAGGCCTGTTTCGGCATCCGTGTAGTAACCCACCTGCCCCTCGTAGCCGAATACGTCCGCCCCGCCCGTGCTAATCCTCGCGCCATACGAATCATAAAGATCGCTGGACACAACCGCGCCCGTGCTGCCGAGGCGCTGGGCCACGTTGCCATGCTCATCGAAGGCGTAGAACGTGCTGCCTGCGGAGGTGTGCCGGGACACCAAACCATCTGCGCCGAACGTGTTGGTGGCCAGCAGGGTTCCCGTGCCGCTATACTCACAGACCGGCTCCGCGCCGTCGTACAGGAAGTACGTCCTACCATTGCCATTCTGTTTCCACGTCCGCAAGTCATCGCCGCTGTAGCTATTCGCTTGGGCCGTGCCGTAGCCCGTCATCCGGTTTTCAGGATCAAACGTGAGCGCAGCGGTTTTGTAGGTCGTGGGGTTGCCGGCCCCATCATAAGCGTAGCCCGCGTTCGTCACCTGGTTGTCGGCGTTGAAGGTCTGCGCCTGCCCCTTGAAGCTGGTCGGGTTGCCGGGGCCGGTGGAGGTGCCGCTGTCGTAGCTATAGTTAAGAGTGCCTGTGGCGCGAGTAGACGTTTCGCCCGTGAGCTGTGAGCGGTTCAGCGCGGGGCTGGCCGTCTGCCCACCGTCGTAAGTGTACCCGGTCGTGCCGCTGTAACCCGCCGGAGCACCGGGAATTGTCGCGGTGACGGCGGTTCGATTGCCCGCCCCGTCATAGGCCACGCTCTTGTAGTCGGGCAGCACTGATCCACTGCTCTGGTTCAGCAGCTCGCTCACCTACCCCAGCGGATTGCGGGTATAGGTCGTCCCGGTGACCAGGCTGCCTGTGCTGCTGCTCATGGCGCGGGTTGCCAGCCATTCGCCTGGTAGCCGTAGGTTGTGACCTCGCTGTTGTCGTTCTGGAGACCGGTCAAGCGGCCGATGGACACGACTGCCCCGCTGTCGCTTGTGCGCTGGGCGATGTTGCCGTGCTCGTCGAAGGCGAAGGCAGCGGCGCTGGGGGTGAAACGGGCGATCAAACTGTTTGCGGCACAGACGATATAATGTGACTCAGTGATTTGTTTTATAGTGGACCCCATTGTCAAGACAGTGGATCGACCTTTTTTAAGGTGTGACGCTTTCTTGTTGTCTGTCTCGCTTTAAGGTCGGATCGAAGTAAACTTCGGCAGGCGTGCGGTAGTTCAGCGACTGGTGCATCCGCTTCTGGTTGTAGAACTTGAAGTAGGCCGCAAGACCACGGCGGGCGGCCCTGGGGTCTTCGTATTCGTGCAGATAGACCTCTTCATACTTCACGGTCCGCCACAGACGCTCTGTGAAGATGTTGTCCAAAGCGCGGCCTTTGCCATCCATGCTGATCTGTACGGACTTTGCTTGCAGACGCTCTAAATACTGGTTACTCGTGAAATGGCTGCCCTGATCGCTGTTGCAGATCATCGGAGTTGCTCTCAAAAGTGCATTGTCTACGGCGGCAAGAACGAACGGCATCTCCAGTGTCTGGTCCAGTTCCCAGGCCAGAACATAACGGCTGAACCAGTCCAGCACGGCCACCAGGTACAGCCAGCCGTGCGGCAAGCGGATGTACGTAATGTCGATGCCCCAGATGTGATCAGGCCAGCCGCTCGAAAGGTTCCGCAGCAGGTACGGATACACGGTAGGATCACGGTTCGGGCGGCTCGTATTGGGCTTTGGCCCGAGGGCAATCAGGCCCATTTCCTGCATCTGGTGCTGGACGCTCTTGCGATTGATGGTCTGCCCTTCACGCCGAAGCTGCTGGCAGATGCGCCGTGATCCGTAGAACGGGCGGGCTGTGAAGAGTTCATCAATACGCCGCTTCAGAGCCAGTTCTTCTGCCGAGGCTGCGGCAGGCTGGTAGTACAGGCTGGCGCGGGAAACCGTCAGCAACCCCGCCTGCGCCATCAAAGGCACGTCCTGCGAGCCGCGTTCCAAAAAAGCCAGCCGCTCAGCCCTGCTCAGGGTCGAGGCCAGATTTTTTTTGATCCAGGCAAGCTGGGTGGTGAGCCTGCCGATCTGTTCGTAGAGTTTCTCGGTTTGTTTGTCGTGGGCGGCTTTCTCTGCCGCCTGGGCGCTCTCGCCGCGCTCGAAGATGGTGGGCAGCCCTTGCAAAGCGGTGGCCTTCCACTGGCTGATCTGGTTGGGGTGAATGCCGTGTTCAGCGGCGATCTGGGCCAGAGTTTTGTCTTCGCGCAGCACTTGCTGGACGATCTGCGCCTTGAAAGCGGCGGAGTGAGTTTTTCGGGTTGTCATAGGAGGGGCCTCGTTAGGCACACCTTATTTTAGACCATTTCGCTGTCTAAATTCTTGGGTCCATTATAGTTGGTCATCCCTCTAGTAATTTGGAAGTATCTCTGCTCGTATGAAATCTAATCTAGTTCGTAATACTTCTGCATATTTAGAATTCGGTTTTACTCTTACAAAGGAGTGCCGCCGGTAAACCGGAATAACGTCAGTTAATGTTTGTTTAGCATCAACATGAGCTACCCATTCCTGCATCGCATAAACATAATCTTCAAGGGCTGTTGCTCCATCAGGGCAATGGACGACATCCATGTAGGCTGGAGGAAGGTCGCCAACAATTACCCAAAGTTCGGAGTCAGCCGCTCGCGTGTTAGTTTCTATCTCAAAGTAGAATACGGCTAGAATACCAGGCCACCCTCGATCAAGATACCCTTGCTGAACAAGCTTACACCACTTGTGCCACTGTAAAAATTGGCTTGCTTCAACAGCTAGCTCTGCCAATTCTTCTTTTCCCTCAACGTTGGAAATGCCTAAATCGTTTACTCTCATCATACTTCGTTTGTCAATCAATTGGTGCCTCCACTTTCTGGGTCTGGGCAACTTTTCCCTTTTCCACTTCGACCTCCCCAACGCTTATAATCGCCACGTTCTTTATGTTGTCGAGTATGCACTTCCTTTGTAAGAGGTTCTATGTTGGAACCTTCGTCAACACCTCCATCAGCCGTTAGTGTAAACTTGTTTCTGTAAAAGTAGATGGCTTCTGCTCAAAAGTAGTAGGCCAGGGAGTATTCTTGAAGTTACCACACTTTAAGGACGACAACCCATGACCTACCAGAACGAGTTTACTCTGTCCGAGGCACTTTTAGAACAACTTTCCGCCAGCGGCTTGGACGCTTTGCCGACGCTTTTTCAAGTCCTCTTGAACGCTGCCATGCAAATCGAGCGCCAAAAGCACCTGGGCGCGGCCCCGCATGAGCGTACTGAAGAACGCACAGGCCACGCCAACGGCTACAAAGACAAAACGCTCAACACCCGCCTGGGCCAGATCACCGTCGCCGTTCCCCAAGTACGGGAAGGTGGCTTTTATCCACAGTCGTTGGAGCGCGGCACCCGCTCCGAGCGAGCCTTGAAGCTGGCGTTGGCCGAAATGTATGTGCAGGGCGTCTCCACCCGCAAAGTGGCCGCCATCACCGAGCAGCTTTGCGGCTTTGCCGTTTCATCTACCCAGGTCAGCCAGGCGGCAAAAGAACTAGACCAAACGCTGGAAGCCTGGCGGCAGCGGCCTTTAGCCGCTTGCCCGTATGTCTACCTCGATGCCCGTTACGAGCGGGTGCGCCAAGCAGGACTGGTGCAGAAAGCCGCTGTTTTAGTAGCTGTCGGCGTGGACGAGGCGGGAAAACGCTCGGTGCTGGGCGTGTCCGTGGCGCTGTCCGAACACGAAGTCCACTGGCGCTCCTTCCTGCAAAGCCTAGTGGCTCGCGGCCTGTGCGGGGTGCGCCTGGTCATCAGCGACGCCCATGAAGGACTGAAAGCCGCCCGTTTAGCCGTGTTCGGGGGCGTACCGTGGCAGCGGTGCCAGTTCCACTTGCAGCAGAACGCCTCGGCGTATGTGCCCAAGCAGGACATGAAAGCCTCGGTTGCCGCAGACATCCGCGCCGTCTTCAACGCCCAGGACAGGACTGAGGCGGACGCGCTCCTGAAGCGGACGGTGCAAAAATATGAGGCCACGGCTCCGAAACTTGCGGCGTGGCTGGAAGAGAGCCTGCCCGAGGGTCTGGCGGTCTTTGCCTTTCCTGAGCCGCATCGCCGCCTGCTGCGGACCACTAACGGCGTTGAGCGCGTGAACCGGGAGATCAAGCGGCGCACCCAGGTGGCGAGCATCTTTCCCAACGAGGCGTCGTGCCTGCGGCTGGTGAGCGCTCTGCTGATGGAGACCAGCGACGATTGGCAGACGGGAAAAGCCTACCTGACATTCACACATTAACCGAACAATAACCGAACAATCAAGATGCTCCCAGCTTTTACAGAAAAAACTTGACACTATCGAGGCCAGTTGCATACGCGCATCTGATATTGACAAATAAGAGATGCAGGATCTTCATCAAATAGCTGCACCTCGCGCCATATTTCTCACAATGTTCCAGTAATTTAGATCTTGCAGTAAAGTTATAAATTCCGAAGGCGCGGGCAGCCACCCTTCTGAATTTATAACCCTCTCCAACGAAGGCCCATACCCGATCAGGTCTGGGGTTCTTTTTTGCTCCTTCTCGTCTTCTCCTCGCCTGCCGGCAGCCGCTCACTGTAGACCGGGTGGTTGTTTAGCAACGGCTCAAAGGCCAGCGTCAGTCGGGCGCTGACGAGCCCAAAGCAGGGCCAGTACGGGACAATGTTTGGGCTTGGGCTTGAGCTTGAGCGAACTGGATCAGGTATTGGCCTAATTCTTCCCAGTTAATCGTATGGGCGAAAGTTGCGTCTTCGTTGTTCGGCTTTTTGCTCGCTTGGTCCACCATCCGTGACTCACTGCCCCCCAAAGCCTGGAAAACCCGGTAGGGGAGCGACAAACTGACCGTTCCAAACCCTTTTTTCCGTTCGTACCTCGGCATCCCGTCAAACACGAACCTGCCGACTATTTGCCGGTGTGCTTCGTTGCCTTGTTCCCAGCTCTGGAAGGGACTTTTTAATGTTTCCCACAGTGCTAAAAAGGCCGTTCCAACACTTCCCGCCATCTGCCTGAGTTCCTGGTCTGCTTCCGGTCGCGCCTGCCGGGCCAGGGCCAGCCGCTCCGCCTCCAGCAAGCCGATCCGCCGCTCCAGGGCAGAGGCTACCGCTGCGCTTCCGGTTGCCACGATCTTTTCTGCCAGCGCATCGATCTCGGCTTCTAATTTTTTCACCCGTTGCACGGCCTCACCGTGCGTTGCCCCTAATCTTGCCAGCCGAAGCCGCGCATGGTCGGCAAGCAGGGTCCCGACGATCTCCATAACTGCGTCCGGGGTTTCAAGCCTTTGCAGAAGTGCCCCGAAGGCGCTCTCCAGGGCGTCGCGGGCAATCGACTTGCCGTATTCCGGGCAGGTGCGGATATGGCAGTGGTAATACGGATAGCGCCGCGTTTCGCCCCGGCTCCAGCTCGCTGTCAGTGGGTGAGTGCATCCCGCGCACGCGATTACTCCGCGTAGAACGAAGTCTTCCCGGACTTCTTGCCGGCGGCTGTAGGGTCGCTCGTCTTCGTTTAATCGATCCAGAATGCGCCGGTGGGTCTCCCAAGAGATCAGCGCGGGGTGGCGTCCTTCCCGCGCCGTGACCCCCCAGGGCGCGTATTCGACGGTCCCGGCATAGAGTGATTGGCGCAGCATCCGTCCGGCCACATTCTGGTGCCGGGAGGCAGGCTTTCCATCGGAGCCGAAAAACCCTGCGCCCAGCAGGAAGCGGACCACGTCCGCTTGCCCGGAAAAGCGCCCCGCCGCAAACCCTTCCAGCGCCTCACGGACCATTGGCGCTCGTTCATCTGGAACGAGCGCCTGCTTATGAACGGGGTCGCGAACGTAGCGGTAGCCGGGCGGCGGTGCAAAAACCCAGTACCCTGATTCAAGCCGCGAGCGCATCCGGCTTTTGACCTGACGTTTATTTTGATTGCGCTCAAGCTCGGCTTGAGCAGCGACGATCGTTTCAATGAAGCGCCCTTCAGGCGTATCCTCAAACCGGAAGAGTGGGCTTTCCAATCGGCCGCCGCAGGCATCTAGTGCTAGCTTAAGGCTGAAGTGAACCGATACGTCGCGAGCAAAGCGCTTGAGGTCCTCGATGATGACTACTGTTTCCTCCTCCCGTTCCTTCAGAAACGCCAGCAGCTCATCCATTGCCTGGCGGTCCAGTAGGCTCCCAGTTAATCCTTCCTCGTGGAAGACGCGCAACACCTTATATCCTTTGCTTTGCGCGTACTCAGCGCAGCGCCGCTCCTGACCACGAAGGCCGTCGCCCTCTCGGAGCTGCTTCGCGGAGCTAACGCGACAATAGATCACGCAGCTCAACTCAGAAGCCAACAACTCAGACCTCGGAACAACGGCTGTAGATTCCAAAATTGCAGAGTCCAGGACGGGCGGTGTCTTGGCAGGCCGAGAGGCTGCTGCGGACGTTCCCTGCTTCAAGGCAGCGGTCTTGAGAGTTGAAGAATGAACCATGGCGGAGTGGTTACGGCTGAAAAAATCTAAAAAGGTGAAAATCAATCACTTACTTTGCCCTCGAAGTAAGCATCCAGTGCCGAGGCCACAATCTGAGAGAGGTCAGAAAGAAAGCGGGAATGCTGCTCAGGAGGCAGTTCAATCTGAGCGAGAACCGGTGCAAATTTGATTCCTAAATAGGTAAGATACTCCGGGTCATCCGGCAGTAGACTGGAAGCCCGAAGCAAAACATCTGCCCCAGACGAACTATAAGGCCCGTAAGAATCAGTCGCTTGATTTGAATTTACTGAATTCTTTGCGGGAAACAAGTCTTTGTGACGAAGCATAGGCGAATAAGCAAGAGTTGATAGGGGCAGTAAGACTGACGTAACCCACAGCGAGGGGCACATCCTGTACAACCGGCGCAGCATTACTGGGTCTCGCTGTTCCCATGCAACACTGATTGCTTGTTCGGTTTTTGTTTGGCAGGATGGCTCTATCAACCCGCCTAAGCGAAGGAGCCTCATGACTACAGACCGTCGAGAAAAAGAGGTTGAAAGAACCGCAAAGGAATCTGGGGCGACACCGTCGCGCCGAGTGCGGGCCCGGCTGCACAACCGTGTTCAGACTGTGATGGTGCATGTCAGCCGCTACAGCTTTCAGGGCCGCGCCCGGCTTGCGGCGGACGCAGGCGTGTCACGCTCCACCATTAGCCGCATGATCAACGGACAAACCAGTCCCTCCCATGCGCTCGTCCAAGCGGTGACGGACGCCCTGGCGGTGCATCTCAAAAAGCCGCTGGTGCCGCGTGACTTGTTCTCAGACACCGGCACGTATCATGAGCGGTCCGGCTGCCGGCTCAGCGGATGCACCGGCTGTCTGCCCGAGACCGCGTTTGACGGTCATGGGCGCCGCCGCGTGGAATGGCTCAACGCTCGTCCAGGCGACTGGTCGCTTTCGCCAAACCCAACCGACGCGCTTTCCGCTGATGGACATACCCAATGACTGCTGACTCGCACTTACCTAGATAGGGAACAGCCGCCACTTGCTATTGCAGGAGAGGATCGGTAGGAATCAAGTAACACTTACGCTATGAACCACTCTGATTTCGAGGACGGGCCTGACGATGTGTTCAATCACGAACCATGGCAGGAACCACAGACCGACCCGTATGCCCCTGGCAACAGCCTCCGGCACGTCCTGCGAGAGCACCTGCTCGCGCTGCCTTACCGAACCTTTCTGCTTGTGATCGCGCAGCTTTTGGAGCGTCAAGGCAGCCGGGATGTTCAGTTTCTTGGGCGCAACGGGTTCGTTGGGAGAAACCAGGGCGGGGGATGGGATTTGGAAGCAACCCTGCCCTCACAGGGCGTCGCCAGTGGTCAGCCGGGAATACGCTGCGTCATTCAGGTCAAGCAGTTCGATGACCTGGCGGTTCACCAGCGGACTGTCGACGAGCTACGCGGGTGCTGTTTGCGGGCCGGAGCCGGGCAGGGTCTTCTTGTCACCACTTCTCGCTTCTCACCCGTGGCGGTGCAGGCGGCGGCATCCTCGGCACTGGCCCCCATCTCGCTGATCGATGGTGAGTGTCTCCTTGACCTACTTATGCTGCACGGCATGGGCATTGTCCGGGCGATGATCGGTCAGGTGCAGCTTGACCCCGAGTTCTTTCAGTCTTTGATCCTAAAATCCGGCGCAATATCCAAAGAAAAGGTGAGTGCTGCGGCATCCGCGAAGCGTAAGAAGCAAACGAACAAGTCCGCAGAAAGCTTGATTGAAACGGCCTCCATCCGGCCCTCGCCTGAGACTAAGCTTCATCAGGGTCAGACAACCGTGCTGCACTTCTCGGTGATAGTGGACGCGCAGCCAGGGGACAGCCGTAGAAAGACTAAAGCGCGAGCAGCAAGGCGTAATGACTAGGGCATGACAGGGCCGAGCCACCTTGCACTTGGGGTTAGCAGTGTGTGGCTCCTGCGCCTTATCCCCGGCGTCGTGGGACCTCTGACCGCTGTCGATGGCAGCAGTCCGGGATTGCTCGTTGGGGCGGCTGCGCTCGGGGCGCTGCTGCCGGACCTTGATGCCGCGCACTCCACCGTCAAGTACCTGCGTCTCGGCAGAACGTTTCAGCCGTTTCGTGTGCCGGCCCATGTTCTCTCCGGTCACTTCACCCACCGAGGGCCGCTGCATTCACTCGCTGGAGTAGGGCTACTGTGGCTGTGGACGGGCCTGCCGACGCTCCTGTGGATCGGATGGCAGCCGTCGCTGGCCCTGGCGCTTGGGATGCTCTCGCACCTCGTGGGAGATGCCAGCACGAAAAGCGGGGTGCCGCTGCTCTACCCGCGTCCGGGACGGTGGCATATGCTTCCGGCAGGATGGCGGCTGACAACTGGATCGGCTACCGAGAACGCGGTCTTTGGATTCCTCTTGGTGCCGGTCCTCGTGCTGCTGTTCAGCCTGATTGCTTCCGCCTAGCTTTGTCGTAATTGTTTTTTTGATTTCACCCTTCCTAACTCCACCTTTCCTAACTTCAAGTCCTATGCGCCACTCTTTTTCTCGAAAGCATCATGTAAATAAGCAGCTTCCTGTAATTTCGGCTTGTCTCCCTACTTCGAGTGATCCCGACCGTGTTCATCAGCAGGCCCTCCTTTGCGCTAGGCTGTCGCGTGTTCTGCATGATGTGCTTATGGGCTTGGACTGGCCGCAGGTCCGTTTCAGCGACCGTACCCGCTTGAAGCGCTCGATGACGCTTCTTGCGGGCGACATTCCGCTGGTTTGGCTGATCGCGGGGCAAGCGTTAGAGAATGCACAAGAGCAGTATGATTTGAATCACGAGAACTAAAATGATAAGGAGAGTTCGCTGATGACGCAGAACGCCGCGCCCGCCGCGAGCCTGTCCCACTTGGGGATCAAGTCGCCGGTGGCAAGCGCGGCTGCTCGCTGAGCTGACGCATCGTTCACACTCAGGAGTGAAAGGCCGGCACGGCATCCTGCGGCCACCCGCCGCCCGCCGGCTGGGGTTCCAGAGGGCGGGCCGGTGCGCGGGGACACAATAGCGTCTGGGCTAAGCGAGGCAACATGCGGTGCCGAAACGCACATGAAGGACCTTGTTTTTGAGGATTCTATTCCTTAGCTTTCACTATGGACTCATTTCCCTTTGTCATTGAGCACTATCAGCAGGAACGGGTCGCGAGCGGTGCCTTTCGGCCAGCGGCTCGGCTGCTGCTGATGGAAGCGCTTCGGACCTCCGGGCTGTGGAATGCGTTACCATCAGAAGAACTCAGAGACCTGACTTTGCTGCTGACCTTTCTCACGCCGAACGGCCGGGTTCAGCCGACCCTGCCGGAGCTTGCAGACGCGATGCAGGCGTCCCACGCGCAAGCACGGAGCCGGATGCTGCGCTTGTCTCGTCGTCAGTGGCGAGGGCAGCCGCTGGTCAGGGAACTAAATCGACAGAACGGCCTAGATGCGTACTTGCCCGGAAGGCAGCTTGTAGGCAGCCAGGAAGAAGTGCAAGAAGCACCTTCGCCTATTCCTTCAGTCGTGCAGACCGAGCCGCGAGCTGGGCGGGAGGCGCTGATCGCCCACAGCCGTTCTTTGTACGCGACGCCTCGTGCGGAAGTAGAAGCCGACATCGCCCGCCGGATGGGGTGGGGGACGCCGCTGTTTGAGGATGAGGAGCCGGACATCGCCGAGGAAAAGCGCCGGCTCTACGAGAAACTGTCCGAGCAGGGGATGCCCAAGGACAAAGCGCTTGACATCCTCAGCCGCTTCGACCTCGGCCAGGTGCGAAGCCAGATCGAATGGATGCCGCACCGGGGCGCAAAAAACCCGGCCCGGTATCTCATGGCGGCCATCGAGAACAACTATGAGGCTCCGGTCGCTGTTCGGGGAGAACCAAAAACGGAATCTGAGCAGTGATTGGATTCCATTTCGTTATGAACGCAACTTCTATTTATTACTCAGAACTCTATGAAACAGGCTGACAAGCATGTGCAAGACAGTCAGGGGCATACGAAGGCTTTGGAGCGCGGAGGAACCACACCGGTCTCAAATGACATTTTGGACCGGGTGATGCCAACGCTGCGCGATACCGAGCTTCGCGTCCTTCTGATCGTGGTACGGCAGACGGACGGCTGGCAGGCGGGTCCGGATGCCCGTCAGCGTAAAGAGCGGGACTGGCTCTCGCAAAGCCAGCTCCGGCGGCGTACCGGACGGGCAAACGGGGCCGTGTCTCGCGCCGTGGATGCGCTGGTAAAGAAGGGCTTGGTTCATGTGACAGACCAGTCAGGCAAACCCATAAACACCCCGGAGGAGCGGCGAAGGCACTTGGGCCAGTTGTACTATCAGGTGGCGGCGGGCGCTCTGCCTGTGGATAACCTGGCTGAGAGTTTGGATAACTCTTCCAAAAGCGAAGACGCAAAAGGGCATACAACAAAAGAAACAGTGATACAGAAATATAGCGGGGAAAAAGAAATTGTGGACAATCATGGGGAAAAGCCGTTTGTCATCAGGACGAAGGGGTGGGAGAAAGCGACACACTAAAATGGACCTTCAAGGTGGAAAGCAGAGACACTCTGGAGCTAAGAAAGCAAGATTATCTCAACGCAGGATTATGTCCTTGAAAATTACTCTGGATATGCATTGACAGAAGTGTTAATATACTACTCCGGTGCCATGATCTTGTATCTAATCAGCTTCTTTTTCGACTATTTTAAGCCATAAAATAGTGATGCCTGCGACATTTGCGGTTAACTCTGTTGCAAAAGCCATTTCTATGAGGAGTTCCAATCCGCGCATTCTTGCTCGGCTGCACCTTTCTGGTTGAGACATTGATTGCCGGGTGGAAAGGAGGCAAGATGCGGCGAGTGAGCTGCCGGCTTTGTGGTGAGGGGAGGGGTCCGTTAAACGACGTAATTGCGAGCAGCAATATCCCCTCATTTCCATCCGATTGTTAAGCTTTCATTAAGTTTTCTGTTTTTCCTTGACAAAACTTCCTTTGTGTGTCACAGTAAATTATCCTCTTGCCTGTTGTTCAAAGCACTGGGATGTCGCAGATAGTCTCTTTTGGCAGTCCGGACACCGTCTCAGTCCCGCTTAGTATTAACTGGCGCTTTTCTTGAAGTTACCTCCTCAAGAAAAAGTTCTTTTCACGCGAATCTTAGTATATCTTTGGCCCAGCTCTCTAGGCTGTGAGTTGCAGGCTTTTTCCCTCAAAGACGATGAGGCAATTTATGCTCGTCGCCGGATTCTGCTTTGCCTTTTCGCTTTGCCTGGCAATGCTTGAATTCGGGTGATCCATGAAACCACTTGAGGCACAGGAGCGCCTCAATCAGCGGTTTATCTGTGTGCTTTTTTGTTTGGAGTCTCTCTCGAAGAGCGCCCCGTAACTGGACACCTTCGCAATTGAACACCTTGTTTACCCAAGCCGCTCAAAGGGCTACGGGTCTTTGATTGACAGTCAGGAATTTTGATATGCCTTCACAAATTGCTCCCGTACAGATCGCTCTCGTCTGGTCCAAGTCTCGTCTGACGCAAGGCTTGGCCTGTGCGCTCTTTCTGCTGCCGCTCGGCCAGGCTATGCGGCAGGCACAGGCGGCCCCGCTCCCGCCGCTTGCGGCACCGGGGCAACTAAGTACCATCCCCAGCGATGGCACTGTGCTCCTGAAGTGGAGCCAAGTGGCCGGAGCCGGGGCGTACCGCGTCTTCTATGCTGCTGATGCCAACGGACCGTATGTTCAAGCCGCCGAAGTTCAGGGAACCCGTTACCTAGTGCATGGCCTGACCAACTGGGTTCCTCACTACTACGTTGTTGCAGCGGTTCGGCGTGGGCAGGCCGGTTCTCGGTCGAGCAGTGCCTGCGGAACGCCTGATGGCCCGCTCCGCAAGCCGCAAGGACTGCTGGCTCATTCTGGGCACACGCAGGCTTCACTGACCTGGGAGCCGGTGCCGGGCGCAGATAGCTACGTGGTCTACCGCACCAAAGGTGCAGACCCGAAGGCCACAGACGTGCCTATTGCGACCGGCATTAGCTCCTGCGTCTGGACAGACACCGGCCTGACGGACGGCACCTCCTATCACTACCGCGTCGCCGCCCGGATTTCCCCCGAGATGCAGGCTTCTCTCGTTGCTCAATCAACCCGCCTCTCTCCTTTGACCAGTCCTGTTTCCTCGGCTGCGGCCATAACGCCTGTCAGCGGATTGCTCCTTGCGCCAGCGTCTCTTACGGCGGTCGCCGGTAATGGGCGCGTGTCACTCACTTGGCCCGGCACCGCGCGGCTGGCTTCGACTGCGCCCACCGGGATCACTTACCGGGTGTACCGGGGAACCCGCAGCGGGGGTGAGGGATCCAAGCCGGTTTCGACCGGGCTGCCTGCGCCTTCGCTATCTGCTGAGGGGATGAAGAATGGGATCAAATACTACTACTTTGTGACCGCAGTGAACGCCGCCGGCGAGAGCGCCTTCTCGCCCGAGCGTTCGGCTACCCCGGATGTGCTGGGCGTTGCCGTCGCCTCCACTGGCAGAGCGGGAAGTGGCCTCGGTACACTGAATATGCCACCGCTGCCAGGGGGGCTGGTTGCGGGTGGTCCAGGCGGTGGCAGCACCGGCAACCCTTCTGCCGGTTCTTCCAACCCCTCTGCGGGCGCGGGTAATGGCCGGTCATCTGCCGCGCCGGGGTCAGCTCCGACTGGTCCTGCGCCCACGAAGCCGGCCCCAGTCCAGCCCGCTCCGCCTACAGCCAGTCCCGCACCAAGTCCTGGGGGCGGTGGTGGCGGCGGCACTGTCCCAGTAGGAGCGGGAGGGGCAAGTTCTCCGGTCAGCGGAGGCGGAGTCGGTCATCCTGCAAATGCAGACACTTCGCCTGGCTCGCCCGGCGGGGACGTGCCAGAGCCGCCTACACCGGCGGATGCTCCGTTTTACGTGGTGCTCAGCTCGCATCAAGTGCAGCTTGTTCCCGGCCAGACGACCACGGTGACGGTGACATTTGCTTCGGCCACGGGCGGACTGGGTCACATTTACCCTTCCGTTGGAACACTGCCGCCCCAGGTTTCCGCGTTCTTTTATCCCGCGCTTCCAATGCTTGTCACTGTGGTAGATGGTCATACGGTCGCTACGGCGACGCTGTACCTAACCTGCACCTCTGGCAGCGCGGCAGCCTTAAACGTGCCGCTAAAGGCAACGCTTAACGGAACACTGTTTGCAACTCAGCCTCTTGGAGTGAGCGTTTCTGCTCACGGGGCCAACTGACCACAAAGCAAGTTGATCAAGGCACGAACGGTGCAGACCGGAGCTACTTCTTAATAGACGGCTTTCTGCTGCAAAGAGATGACTCGAAAAGGAATAATTTTGATATGCGTACCCGCTTTTTTGATATGCGTGCCCGCTCGAATGCTAATGCTGTTTCGTCCAGCCCCTCTTTGATGGGCGTTCCCGTGATGAGTGTTTCGTCGCTCCGGTCGTCTGTGCTGCTGCGCCGGGCGTCGCTGCTGCTGGCGGCCTGCTTCCTCTGGTCATTGGCGGTCGCGCCTGTTCTAGCCGCCTCTACCGTTCATGTGGATGCGCCCGGCGCTCATGTGTCGGTTCAGCAACGTCTGATCTGGCGTAAGCAGGACGAGAAGATCGCCGCGATGAAGGCGCACTTGTCCACCTTCCCGTACCGCCAGTATGCTTTGGCCCGTACCCAGGCTCTCGCGCCGGAAGCCTCTCCTGCTGCTCTGCCGCAAGCCCTGTCGCTGCTGGATCAATCTGGCCGCTTAGTGCGCCCGGTCAATACCGCTGAGGTAAACGGCTGGAAGCAGTCGCTTTGGCATAATTTACCCTTGAAAAAAGGGGAAGCACGAGAGGGTTTATGGCCGCCTCTTTCTGCTCCCCAAAACGCTCTGTCTTCCTCGCAAACAGCCCTCTCTTCCTCTGAGGCAGCTTTGCTGCGCCTGCATCTTGGGGAATGGGAGCTGGCCGCTTGCCAGAACCCGGTGGAAGCCGGGCGTCAGTTCCGGCTGGCTCAAAGCCTGAGTACACATGCAGATAGTCTGTATGGCACCGCCGCCTTTGACCTAGCGCTGGCCGCCTACTACCGCGATTCTTACGCCGAAGCCACGACAGATTTCCGTACTCTTCTGGCCCCAAAGACCGCTTTGCGCGGCTACGACCGGCGGCAGTGCGCCTTGTGGCTCCGGGAAGCGGAAACCTGTGCAGGCTACCACGCTCAGCACGCGCGACTAGGCATCCCGGAGCCGGTAGAGCTTGACCCGCAGTGCGGCGCGGCGGCTCTTGCCAGCATTCGCCAGTCTCTGGGCCTCTCCTACGACAAGAAGACGATCCTCGGTGCCGTCAAAGTCACAGGGGAAGGCAGCAGCCTTCAGGACGTGCTGGACGGGGCCGGGAAGCTTGGCATGAAAGCCTATGCGCTGTCTGCCGATGATCAGGGTTTGATGGCACTGCCCAAGCCGCTGGTGGCGCATGTCGAGCGCGATCACTTTATCTCGGTTATCCAGGCGGACAAAAAAGGGGTTTCGTACCTGTGCTCGGACTGCGGAATGTGGCCGGGCGGGCGGGTCAACCTGACGTGGGCGCAGTGGCACACGATGAACCCCGGCGTGTATGCCGTGGCGTGTGTGCGCGGCGGCGTCTGGGACCAGGCCATTGCCGCTGCGCTTAGGCCAGCATCCGACGCTGCGCCAGCCTCTTCGTCGTCATTCGCTCCCTCTGCTCCCAGTTCTGCGGCAGTACAGGTCGCAAGCCTGCGCGTGGCAGGTCTTTTGCGTGGGCAGCGCGTCGGACTGCACCTGCCGTCTCTAGCCCGGCTGCGGGGCGATGTTCTCGATCTGCTTCCGATTTGCCGCACCCGTCAGATTGTCTGCGGCAGTGCCGGCGTTACTCCACAGCCGCCGGACCCGCCCGAGCCGCCTGCCCCAGTGGTGTGTTTGAACCAGGGCAACTCTGTCAACGTCGCGATGGGGCAGGAAAACCATCATCCGGGCACAGACCTGTCCGTGTACAACCCGGTCGGCCCCTCGGTGACTTGGCAGCGCCTGTACGAGAGCCTGCGCGGCAACGGCGACGGCTACTATGAGGGCGACCGCACTTACCAGTGCAACGACTTCGGTCCCGGCTGGACCCAAAACTACAACGTCGGTGTTTCCGATCCCAGCGCCGGCGGTATTGGGGCAACCGATTTCAAGTCCATTCTGATGGCCGACGGCTCCAAGCTGCTGTTCACCGCATCGTCCCGCCCGACTGCCGCTTCTCCTACAGTGCATTGCGTGCCGGTCCGCTCCGGCTTTCCCACCCTGCTGGACTGGAACTACGACGGCAGCCCGCTCGGCCACTATACGGTGACCTCCAAAAACCGGACGAAATGGGTAACCGGCGGCGTCATCGCGGCTGTGAATTGCTATCCGCTCTCGCAGATCGTGGACCGCAACGGCCATGCCATCACCTTCCGCTACGGCGCAGCGCCGGTGAGTTTTGACTGGCCCCTGCTGTCTTCGATCACCAACGAAGCCGGGACCGCCCTGCTGACGATTGCTCGCGCCACCGACGGCAGCGGCAACATCGTGTCGGTCACGGACTGCTACAAGCGGCAGATCTTCTACCACGACGGCACCTTTGCGAACGCCCAGGTCCCGAAGCCCTGGGCGCGGACCTTGCAGCTTCTGGACCGGGTCTCGCAAATCGTGCCTTCGAACGGCACCACCACGCCGCCGGACCTCTACGTCTACGGCTACACTAACTTGTCTAATGGCAACCTTAGCGCCACCACGCCCGGCACTTATGAGCTGATCCCGCTGCTGACCTCGTGCAAAACCCCGTCGCCGACCGGCACAGGCCAAAGTACGCTTACCTGGAATTATGATCCCAAGACGGATTACATCACCAGCGAAAGCGACGGCAACGGCAACGTCACTGCATACACCTATGGCGCAAACTCTACGATCGTGTCGCATCAGGACTCGCATGGCAAAGCGTTTTACGTGGAGACCATCGGCTACGACAACAACATGAACCCGACGACGGACACGGACGGCGCGGGGCGGCAGACCGAGTCCCCCACCTACAGTGATCCTCTCGATCCGTCCGCGCCGTCCTCTATCACGGACGCTAATAATCACACGACGTCTTACACCTGGGACCAGTTTGGCAACAAAACGAGCGAGACCAGCCCGCGCGGCACGAAGACAGTTTACACCTATGACTACAGCCAGTTTGCGCTGGGCGAGCTGACACGGGTGCAGGAAGGGACGAAAACTGCGACGAGCGTAAGCTACTACGAGCCGAGCGGCCTGCCGCAGACGGTGAATGTGCCGCAGCCAGGTACCAGCGGCACTGGGGCAGTGGTGACAAGCGCGTTTACCTATGATGGGTATGGCAATGTGCTAACCGTAGTGGCACCGGGAAACAACGCGGCCTCGACGATTAAAACCACGCTGGCTTATACGGGGGATGGGACGAGCGTCACCAGCCCATCCATAGGCGAGCCGCTGGCAGTCACGGACAATCTGGGCAAAGTGACGCACCTGCGCTACGACGCTCAGGGCCAAGTGGTCGCCGTGATTGATGCCCTCGGCAATGAAACGGACACCAGCTACGCCGAGGGCAGCGGCGGTGTAAGCCTGGGCAACCAGGTCCAGAGCGTTAGCCTCCCCGCCACCGGCCAGACCGGCAGCGGGCACGGCGGCAGCGCTGTTACTTACCTGTACCCCGGCGGCCCTGCCCTGAGCCAGAGCATGTCCGACGAAAGTGGGCGCACCGTTCGTCAGGTCACGACCACTTACGGCCAGGAAGGGGAAACCCTTTCGGTGTCCGGCAGCACGGAGCCGGTGAGCTACACTTACGATGCCCTGTACCGCCTGACGGCGCTTACCGATGGCGGGAGCCATGTCACCAGATACTTCTACAAGGCGTCCGGCTACCTGGATACCGTGACGTATCCGGGCTACACCGGCCCAGTGCCGGTCTACAGCAGCAGCACGGACGGGTGGACGAATGTGAGCGGCCCGGACAGTGTGCGCTACCCGAGCTACGACGCCATCGGCAATCTGCTCTCGCGGGTAGACGGGCGGGGCCAAACCACGGCTTACGCCTACAACGATGCGGAAAGCCTGCTGACGGGCATCACCTACCCATCAGGCACCCTCGCCGGCGTGAGCCTCAGCTACGACGGCTACGGTCGCCTCAGTGCCATGAGTGACGGCACGGGTAGCCAGACCTACGCCTACGACAACAGCGACGCGCTGACCGCAAAGACCGTAACGTGGCCCGGCTTATCTGCCAAAACGGTCTCGTACTCGTTCTACCCCGACGGCAGCCGGGCCGGGATGACGGCGGACGGGCAGGCATTCTCCTATGGCTACGACGCGGTGGGCCGCCCAACTAACCTGGCGAACGCTTCCGGTGAACAGGCGGCGTGGAGCTACCGGGACAACGGCTGGCTGCAAAGCAAGGTTCTGGGCAACTCGGCGAACGCTACCGTAGCGACGACCGCCTACACGCAGAACGTGCTGGGGCAGGTGACGGACCTGTTGAACCGGGCCGGGGGTGGGGCAACGCTCTCTCGCTTCAGCAGCATGGCCTACGACGGGGCGGGCAATCGAACCGCCGTCACCGCCAGCCTCCCCGGTGCCCCGGCTGCTTACAGCGGCACGACCGGGTACACTTACGACGGCGGGCAGACGAACAGCCCCGCCCTGAGCCGCAGCCAGCTCACGGGGGAGACCAGCAGCCGGGCGACGGGCACCCTGTCCTACGCCTACGACGGCGGCTCCGGCACGGGACCGGGCAACCCGACCAGCTTCAAGGGAGCAGCCAATACGTTCAACGCCGACAACCAGGTGACGAACGCGGGCTATGCTTATGATGGGGCCGGCAACCCGACCACCTACAAAACCGCTGCACTCACGTTTGACCCCGAAAACCGGATGACGAGTTACGCCGGGACTGTACAAACGGATGGCTACAGCGGGGACGACTTGCGGGCGTGGAAACAAAGCGCTGGCAGCAAAACGTACTTCCTGTATGACGGCACGCAGCCGGTCTGTGAGTATAGCGGCACTGGAACCCTGCTGGCTTCCAACACATTCGGAGCGGATGGGCTTGTGTCGCGGCACACCAGCGCGGGCAGCATATTCTACACATTTGATGAGCGCGGCAATGTGGCGCAGCGATTGAGCAGCACGGGCGCAGTTCAGTCCAGCGATCTTTATGATGCTTATGGAGCTAGTAGGCTAACCTGGTAGAATAGTTGGGTAGAGCTTTTTCAACTTGATGCGGGCGTCGTCGGTCGTGAACCGCCAATCAATCTTAACGGCACTCACGTTGCGCCTTGCTTGCCAAGCCGCGGCCTGCTTTTGCAGGTTTTCTTTGTCGTTCATGCGCTCAGACAAGCACTGCCGCGCCAGCACGGACAACTCGATTTCGGCCATGTTCAGCCACGAGCCGTGCTTGGGCGTGTAGTGTACTTCCAGTTTGTCCGCCAACCGCTTGGCTTCCGCAGGCACAAAAGCACGGTACAAACTCGCGGGTGTGTGCGTGTTCAGATTGTCCATGACCAAAACGATCTTTTCCGCGTCAGGGTGGAGCACATCCACCAGATGCAGGATCACGCGGGCAAAGTCCAGACAAGTGCGCTGGTCGGTTACATGAACGTGGCGCTTGCCAGCCAACGGCTCGTAAACCATGAACAAACTGGCGGTTCCGTTTCGCACATATTCGCAGTCCTGGCGGGCAGGCTGTCCTACCGCTACGGGAAGCGCAGGCCGCGCATCAGACAAAAGCTGCTTGCTGGCTTCGTCCAGGCAGACCAGCGGACGCTTCTCATCGAGCGGCCTGTGGTACACGTCCAGCACGTCCTCCATGCGGAAGACAAACTCGGCGTTTTGCTTGGGCGGGATGCACCAGCATTTCTTCAGCCACGGCTTGAGTTCATTTTTTTTAGCGTCTGACGCACTGTTTCTTTGCCGATGGCGTCTACGATCTGCTGCTCAATCAGCGCGTCTTTCAACAGGCGCAGGCTCCAGCGTTTGTGGCCTTCAGGCGGCGTACTACAGGTCGTTGCGACTAAAAAAGCCTCGGCCTCTCCGTCCAAGATGCGGGGCTTGCGCGTTTCCTGCTCTTTGTGAGCCAGACTTTGGTGCAAGCCGCGCTCGGTGAAGCGCTGACGAGTGCGGTTGACGGTGAGCGGCGCGACCTTAACTTGCTGGGCGATGTCGGCATCTTTGTCCGCCCCGCCTTCTTTGGCTTCATCGGCGAGCAGCAGGATACGGGCACGTTTGCGTTCACGTTCAGAGTGGCGCTGGGACTTGCTCAGGCGCAGAAGGTCGTCACGCTCGGCTTCGGTGAGAGAAACATGATATTTTTTCGCGGACATCGGATAAGCCTCCTCAGACTTATCCATTCTACCAGGTTAGCCTACTAGGGGTAGCACGGGTGGGGCGGATGTATTCGGGTACGAAGGGCAGGTAGGGTATTATACAGACGCTGAGACGGGTCTCATTCTCTGTACCCACCGCTTCTACGACCCAAGCAACGGGCGGTGGCTTACCCGTGACCCGATTGGCTACGACGGAGGCATCAATCTCTACGGGTATGTCGGCAACAACTCGGTCAATGGAGTGGACCCAGATGGTACTCAAGCTGTAATCGTTGTAGGCGGTGCGGCAACGGCGGCAGCACTTGCGCTTCTATATTGGCTGCTGACACACCCTACCAGGCTACCTCCTGTTTACTTCCCGCCGATCTCCATCCATAATCCCTTCCAGCCGTTGCCGCCTATTGTTGCGACGCCACGCCCTGCACCGCCGATAACGCAGAGTCGGCGTGGCGGCAAAAACCCTGCAACATTACGGCGAGAGTGGGAAAAACTAAATGATACACCCTGGCCCACTGATGAGAATGGAAAAAGGCACATAGCTGAACACAAAACACCTTTGGCTGATGGATAGTGTCAAGTTTTTTCTGTAAAAGCTGGGAGCATCTTGATTGTTCGGTTATTGTTCGGTTAATGTGTGAATGTCAGGTAGGCTTTTCCCGTCTGCCAATCGTCGCTGGTCTCCATCAGCAGAGCGCTCACCAGCCGCAGGCACGACGCCTCGTTGGGAAAGATGCTCGCCACCTGGGTGCGCCGCTTGATCTCCCGGTTCACGCGCTCAACGCCGTTAGTGGTCCGCAGCAGGCGGCGATGCGGCTCAGGAAAGGCAAAGACCGCCAGACCCTCGGGCAGGCTCTCTTCCAGCCACGCCGCAAGTTTCGGAGCCGTGGCCTCATATTTTTGCACCGTCCGCTTCAGGAGCGCGTCCGCCTCAGTCCTGTCCTGGGCGTTGAAGACGGCGCGGATGTCTGCGGCAACCGAGGCTTTCATGTCCTGCTTGGGCACATACGCCGAGGCGTTCTGCTGCAAGTGGAACTGGCACCGCTGCCACGGTACGCCCCCGAACACGGCTAAACGGGCGGCTTTCAGTCCTTCATGGGCGTCGCTGATGACCAGGCGCACCCCGCACAGGCCGCGAGCCACTAGGCTTTGCAGGAAGGAGCGCCAGTGGACTTCGTGTTCGGACAGCGCCACGGACACGCCCAGCACCGAGCGTTTTCCCGCCTCGTCCACGCCGACAGCTACTAAAACAGCGGCTTTCTGCACCAGTCCTGCTTGGCGCACCCGCTCGTAACGGGCATCGAGGTAGACATACGGGCAAGCGGCTAAAGGCCGCTGCCGCCAGGCTTCCAGCGTTTGGTCTAGTTCTTTTGCCGCCTGGCTGACCTGGGTAGATGAAACGGCAAAGCCGCAAAGCTGCTCGGTGATGGCGGCCACTTTGCGGGTGGAGACGCCCTGCACATACATTTCGGCCAACGCCAGCTTCAAGGCTCGCTCGGAGCGGGTGCCGCGCTCCAACGACTGTGGATAAAAGCCACCTTCCCGTACTTGGGGAACGGCGACGGTGATCTGGCCCAGGCGGGTGTTGAGCGTTTTGTCTTTGTAGCCGTTGGCGTGGCCTGTGCGTTCTTCAGTACGCTCATGCGGGGCCGCGCCCAGGTGCTTTTGGCGCTCGATTTGCATGGCAGCGTTCAAGAGGACTTGAAAAAGCGTCGGCAAAGCGTCCAAGCCGCTGGCGGAAAGTTGTTCTAAAAGTGCCTCGGACAGAGTAAACTCGTTCTGGTAGGTCATGGGTTGTCGTCCTTAAAGTGTGGTAACTTCAAGAATACTCCCTGGCCTACTACTTTTGAGCAGAAGCCATCTACTTTTACAGAAACAAGTTTACACTAACTGCGATAATACACTCGCATGAAAAACTGGATGGTGACGAACCACCTGCTGCTTATTCTCCTTAGCACATACTAAATCGCTGGCAGCTCTGGCTAGATTGTGACGGACCGGAGATGCCGGGGCTATCGGCCTCAACACTCTCGTGTTATTCGCGTTCCAATGTTTGAAGGCGATTTCGACAGGATTTGAAAGATGAAAAAAGCAGGCATTGCCGTTGCGCTTGTGGTCTTACTAATAGTATTCACGGCTTTCCGCACACAGATATGGTGGCACAACCAGACCTCCAAGGGTCACCGTGTTACTGTTTCCCCTATCGCAGCATGGGGATTCATCAGTATTCAGAGCCAAACTCAGGTAATGTGTCCACCTGAGCAGGCTGCCTGCAACAGAGTAGATGAAGTCCATCAGTATGGCCCGATTAACGACACTTACGAATACTGGATTCCTGCACCCTGCTACAATAAGTGACGCATTTTAGCGCAAAAATAGGCAAGTTAGAAGCTAACTATTGGCAGGCCCGAAACGCTTTGGGCGTTTGAGCGGGGGACTTTCTTTCTCCACGGAGCAGGAAAGGTGCATCTGGGGTCGAGCCTCCCATTGCTACTTTAAATCAACCTCAGTCAGTCCAGCTTGTTTCAGCAGGCTTCCGAGCTTTCACGAGTTGCAGCGGCGGGGCGTTGGAACAATGCTCAGATGTGCCGCTATCTCCGGGTCTTTGGCGAGCATCCAGCCGTCGAAGGCTTCCTGGAGGTTTTCTTCCAGTTCCTGCATCGTGTCGCCCTGGGTGACCAGGCCCGGCAGGCCCGGCGCTTCCACCCAGTAACTGCCGTCCGGCTCGCGGTGGATTTCCACTTCGAAGGTCGGCGGTGCGAAGTCGCTTGCGTTCTCCACTGTTTTCTCCATTGTCTTCTCCTAAGTGAGCGTGAATTCGTCCGCGTCGTCATCGTCTACGGGGGTGACTTCCCACCAGTTGTGGCCGCTCTTGACTTCGGCTTTCAGGGGAACATCGAGCGGGTAAGCGTTCTGCATGGCGTCTTTGACCAGCTTGCCGAGCTGCCGGACTTCGTTCTCGGGACACTCGAAGAGAAGCTCGTCGTGAACTTGCAGGACCATCCACGCACCTAGTTTGCTTTCGGTCAAAGCTGTATCAACGTGGAGCATGGCAAGCTTGATGATGTCGGCGCTGGTGCCCTGGACGGGCATATTGGCGGCCTCGCGCTCCGCCGCCTGGCGGAACTGGAAGACGCGGGAATTGATGTCGGGGACGTAGCGGCGGCGGCCTGAAAGCGTCTGGACATAGCCCTTTTCGCGGGCCGTCTCCATAACGCCGTCCAAATACACGCGGACGCCGGGGTAGAGGTCGAGGTACGCTTTAATCAGCTCGGCGGCGCGGGCGTAATCGGTGCCAAGCTCGGCGGAGACGCGGAACGGGCTGGCCCCGTAGATGACCGCAAAGTTGATGGTCTTGGCCTGACGCCGCTGGTCGGAGGTCACGGGCTGGTCGTCGGGAACCTCGAAGATGCGCCGGGCAGTCTGCGCATGGATGTCCGCGTCGGTATTGAATGCCGTCACCAAACCAGCGTCTTTGGTGATGTGCGCGAAGAGCCGCAGCTCAATCTGGGAATAGTCGGCGGAGACCAAAACGTGTCCGGGCGACGCGACGAAGCCTTTGCGGATTTCGCGCCCGATCTCGGTGCGAACGGGGATGTTCTGCAAGTTGGGATTGCTGGAACTTAGGCGCCCGGTGCTGGTGACGGTCTGATTGAGCGACGTATGCACCTTCCCAGTAGTTGGGTTAATCAGAGCGGGCAGAGCGTCGGCATAGGTGGATTTGAGCTTTGCGACTTCGCGCCACTGAGTAATTTTCCGGGCAATGTCGTGACCTTTCGAGGCGAGGTCTTCCAGAACATCGGCCCCCGTAGAAAATCCCGTTTTGGTCTTCTTGCCCGCCGGCAGCTTCAGCTTATCGAACAGCACCTCTTGAAGCTGCTTGGTCGAGCCGACCGAGAACTTCTCGCCGGCCAGCGCGAAAATCTCGGTTTCGAGCGACTCCACCTGCCCGCCGAGCATCGCCCCCACCCCGCGCAGCCAGTCGGCGTTGACGGAGACCCCGGCCCGCTCCATCCGGGCCAGCACATCCGCCAGCGGCAGCTCGATGTCGTTTAAGATCGGCAGGAGGCCGTCGCGCTCCAGGCGCGGGGTCAGCGCCGCTTCCAAAGCATAAATAGCCGCGGCTTCGTCCATGACCGATGCCGCCGGGTTATCGGGATCGGCAATCAGCTCGACGCCTGCGCTGTCGGCGGCGAGATCGGCCAGCGGATACCCCGCCCGGCCTGCATTGAGTAGGTAGGCGGCCAGCAGCGTATCGAACGCCGCGCCGCGCAGGGTGACGCCGCTCCGTCCGAGAACGCCGGTCACCAACTTCAGGTCGTACACGGACTTTGGGCGGGCGGCGTCTTCTAAGTAGGGCGTCAGCGCCGCGCCCCAGATGGCCCAATCGGCATAAAACGCCGCGCCGGGCAGGCCGAACGCGACGCCTAATAGCTCGGCGTTCATCAGGGTTGGCTTCGGCGAGAGATGAAGCTGCACCCCGACCGGAGCATCGGTATCGGCCAGTCGTGCGAGCAGAGCGTCGAACTGGGCTTGGTTCGAGACGACCTGCCCTTCGCCGCCTGTCTTCAGCGCGGCGGGAGCCGGAGCGGCGCTCTCGACCGTACTTTCTTCAATCGTCTTGGCCCGCTGCTCGCGCTCCAGCCCCGGCAGGCGCTTGAGAAGAGTGCGGAATTCCAGGCGGTCGAACAGCGCCTTGATGGCGTCATAATCCGGGCCGACTGCCTGGTAATCATCTTTAATCTCCACCCACTCCGGCAGCGGAACATCGCGGACAATCGTGGCCAGCCGCTTGCACTGGACCGCCGAGTCCGTGTGCTGGATCAATAAATTCTTGGTCTTCTCGGGAAGCTCGTCTACGTGGAACAGCAAGTTTTCCAGCGTACCGTACTCTTTGAGCAGCTTGGACGCCCCCTTTTCGCCGATGCCGGGCACCCCCGGCAGATTGTCCGAGGCGTCGCCTTTGATGCCCTTGAAATCGGTGATCTGCGCCGGGGACAGGCCGTACCGCGCCTTGACCGCAGCTTCGTCGTAGGTGACTGTGTCGGTGACGCCTTTGACCGTGATCATCGCCTGCGCCCGCCCGCGCCCTTCGAGCGGGCTGCCGTCATCCACCAATTGCAGCGCATCGCCGTCGCCGGTGACAATCAGCACATCGTAGCCTTTGTGCTTGCCGATCTCCGCCAGCGTCCCGCAGACATCGTCGGCTTCGTAGCCCGGCACCTCGACATTGGGCACCCGGAACGCCGCCGCCGCTTCCCGCGCCAGTACCCGCTGCGGCTTGAGGTCGTCGGGCATCTTCAGCCGCGTCCCTTTGTAGGTCGCCAGCTCCTGATGCCGGAACGTCGCGACGGGCGGATCGAACGCCGCGAAAATCGCGTCGGGCTTTTCCCGCTCCAGGATCGTCAGCAGCATCAGCACAAACGAATACACGGCGTTGGTCGGCAACCTATCAGACGTTGACAGCGCCCGCATCGCAAAAAAGCCCCGATACAGCAGGCTGTTCCCATCCAAAATCACAAGTTTAGGCATACCAAATTATACCCGCCGGGTATGCTACAATAGACGGCAAGAGGAGCAGAACCATGCCGATTACAAAACTCAGCCCGACGGATGCCGAGGCGGCGATAGAAGAATGGAAAAGCGCCGTCTCAGCCGTGTTCACGCAGGTGCAGCACTGGGTCGCCGAGGACCGGCCAGACTGGCAGATCGCGTTTTCTTCGATGGATGTCACCGAGGCGTCCTCGGGCAAATATACGATCCAAATTCTGGAAATCAGCGCCCCCATTGGACAACTGATGCTGGAGCCGGTCGGGCGGGACGTATTCGGGGCCAAAGGTCGGATTGACCTGTACGCCTACCCCAGCCACTACCGGGTTATGCTGCTCCGCAGCTACAGCGATGGTGAATGGGTGATGCGTACCGGCTCAGGCATAAACTGGCCTCAGCCCTGGGGCAGAGATGGTTTTCTTGCGGTCGCTGACCGGCTCTTGGACGCCGCATGAGCCGCCTCTTAATCCGCGACCTTGCGGTGGTCCAGCAGGAATTTGAAGCCGCCCGCGCCGCGCTTTTCTACACTGAGAAACAGTGGTCGCTGGCAGTGGGAGATAGGACGCTGAAAGGCGTGACTAAAAGCCATGTGTCCGGTGCGCTCGGCAAAGTTGAGCAAACTTATCTGATCCGTTTGTTCAGCGAGTTTGAGGGAATGCTGAGAGCGTACCTAGATAAAAGACGCGAGAGTGTTCCTCCCAGGGCCTACGACCTCATCAACAAAGCGGCAAAACGCCAAAGGGCAAATGTGCCGGACGCAAAACGCGACGCGGTGCACCTGGTTCGAGAGTACCGCAACGCGGTTGTCCATGATCAAGGCATCGGGACTGCGGCGGTTGATTTTGGCCAGGCGCTTTCCGCGCTCAACCAGTATCTTGTCTTTCTTCCCGACCCATAACAGCAGGCCGAGGGTTTCGCCTATGGCGACGCCGTCTCCCCCTATGGCCCAAGACTGTAATCTACCGAAGCATCCGCCCGCACGATGATAAGCTGCGCCGAAATCGGCGTCGAGGGCGAGGTGGCATTTAAGGCAAAACCGTTTGTGGCCTCGTATCCGAAGTTGGAGTAAACAATGCTGCCGCCCCCGCTGTCGCTGACGACGCGCAGGCGGCCCAGGGTCATTCCTGATGCCACCGCCATTGCCTGCGCCCGGCCCCGCGCATTTGCCACGGCAAGCGTCAGTGCCCGCTGCTCGGCGGCCTGACGGTCGGCGAGGGTGTAAGTCAGCCCGGTGATTCGCGTTGCCCCGCCCCCCGCCGTCAGGTCAATCAGCCGGCTGACCAAGCTGACGGTGTGCAGGGTTACCTGCACCGTGTTTGTCACTGCATAGCCGGTGAAGACCGGAGTGTCCGCGCTGCTGAACTGCCTTGTCACCGTATAGTCGGCAGTCTGGATGTCCTCACTCCTGACCCCAGGCAGCGCCCGAATCTTGGCGACCAAAGCCGTCGTGCGGGCCGCATTCAGACGGGCGGCGACTGTTTCCAGATGGTCTGTCACTTTGACGGAGATTGTCAAGTTCGCAACGTCCGCCTTTGTTTTGATCTCCGCGTGCCCTTGCGCGGTCAAGTGTGGCTCTGCCGCGTTGCCGACGGCCTGTGCGTGTGCCGCCGGGGCCAGCCCGCAGAAGAGAGCGATGCTGAGAAGTTTGGTGAGCTGCATAAAGTTTTTCCTTTGTCGAGTAGGGTGAGGTCGCCTAAACCGCCTCACGCTTTTTGTACTCTTTCAGCGCGTACCGTCCCAGAAACGCCAGTGGCACCCAGATGGGAGCGTAGGCCAGCAGCCAGATGACGAGGGCGAGCAGAGCGGATGCCGAGCCGACGAGCGATTGCAGGGCGTCATGGGTGGTCGTTTTGATCGTGCCGACAAAGCCATTGGTGACGGGCGGGACGGCGGCGGACTTCGGGGTTTGGCTCAATTCTATCGTGAGTGTTCCCAGGGCGGCCATGCGCTTCAAGAGCTTCAGGCGGGCGCGGGTTTGGGCAAGCTGGACTCGCAGGTCGCGAGTGTTCTCTTGGTCTTCCCATTTGGCGCGGGAGCCGAGCGCTTTGAGCCGGGCTTCGGATTTTTGCAGGTCGCTTTCCTGGACCGACTGCGCTTCGTGGGCGTCGCTTGTCTTTTCGGTGATGTCCTGGCCGGTGACGTTTTTTGACTGGACTTTGCCGAGCTTGGCGACTGCTGCCAGAAACGTCTCGAACTGCGCTTCGGGAACTTTGACAATCATCTCGCCTGATTTGAGGCCGTCCGTGCCGGTCGAGAGGTTGTTCGCGGCGACATAGCCGCCGGTCTCTTTGACCATGTCATTCAGCGTGTCCCCGGTGGCTTCAGGGTTCGGGACCTGAATACCGATACTGGCTTCTTTGTGCACCTGCCGCAGCGAGTCCGGGTCGGCATTGAGCGCGTTAGCATTCCCGTCAATACTAGTTCCGTTGAGTTTTTCAATGCCGAAGCCGTTGTACACCACGCGGTCTCCGGTCCCAGCCTCTCGGTTTGAAAGCCGAACAGTGATATGAGGCGAGGGAAGCGGCGCGGCAGGCGATGCCGGAAAGACCGTTCGTTCCGGCGGCAGCGGGGCAGCGCCATTTGCGGTTGTGGCGGCAGGGCCGGTGACACGGCGGGCTGTGGCGGCAGGCGGGGGATTTATACTACTGTACATCGAATCTCCAGACGGCGCTACGGTGACCTTTGCTTGATGAGATGGCTCGATCAGGTTGCGCTGATAGATTGGGTAGCAGACGAACCAGGCGACGATGGCGAGGGCGGCGAAGGCCCAGGCGGGGATGGGGCGGCGCTTTGGCCCCGGCACTGGAAGTGCCGGTCTACTTTTGAATGAAAGTCGCTCCGCGACTGAAGAACCGTCGGGCACAGCATCTTCAACCGCTTCGGTTTCCTTTCGTAATAGACCGGCACTTCCAGTGCCGGTTACAGGACTTTCCAGCAGCTTCTCGCGCAGGCTGGGCGGCAGGGCGTCTTCGGGTTCTGTGGCCCGCAGGTCTTCGGTCATCTGGGTCATGGCAGCAATCTCCTCTCGGCAGGACGCGCAGTGCGTCAGGTGGCGGCGGACGGCGCGGCGGCGGAGCCAATTTAGCTCGCCGTCGGCGTAGGCTTTCAGGTCGTCTTCGTAATAGGCGCAGTCGGTCAGGAAACTCTTCATGGGGCGGACTCGGGTTCTGGCAAAACGTAGCCGCTGAGCGAGACGCGCAGGCGGCGAAAGGCCGTGGACAGGCGGGACTTGACGGTGCCGATGGGAACGGACAAAATCGCGGCACATTCGGCATAGGTCATCTCATGCAGCTCGTGCAGAACCACCACGGCGCGGTGGTCAGGCGAGAGGCCGTCGAGCGCGGAGTGCAGATGGTCGGTCAATTCGCGCCGGGCGGCTTGGTGCATGGGGCCGTGTTCAAGCGGCGCGGCCTCGGCGCGGGCATCGTCGTAGGGTACCGTGACGGGGCGGATTTTTGCCGCATACTTCAGGCAGCAGTTCAGGGCGACCCGGTAAGACCAAGTGGCGAGCGACGACTCGCCCCGAAAGCTCGGCAGGCTGCGGTAAAGGGCGACAAAGACTTCCTGGGTCAAGTCTTCGGCATCGGCCTCGCAGGCCGTGTAGCGGCGGGCGAGCCGGTGCAGGCGCGGGCCGTGGGTGTCCACGAACGCCGCCCACGCGCCGGGTTCTCCGCTGATAATTTGCGATGCAAGCTGTCGGTCGTTTGGCAACGTCGCTCTGTCCTTTGTGCGCTTCAATTGAGTTTGTTCCAAACAGCGCGGAAAAGGTTCAAACTCCCGCGAAAAAAGATTTTTGACTATTCCCTAGTTTCTTACTTGCATTTATAGACAATCGCGGGTATCCTCTCCGATATGAAGATCACACAGACCCTGGGCCTGCTGTTTGCGGCACTTGCCATGACGCTTGCGGGCTGCTCGACTCCAAAGAAATTAGGCGGGACACCGGCGTCGGGCGGCGGCGCGACCCTGCTGAACGTCTCCTACGACCCGACACGCGAGTTTTACAAGGGCTTCAATGGGGCGTTTGTGAAGTATTGGCAAGGCAAAAGCGGGCAAGCGGTCACAATCCAGCAGTCACACGGCGGGTCCGGCAAGCAGGCGCAGGCAGTGCAGAATGGCCTCGGGGCCGATGTCGTGACTCTCGGGATCGCGTCGGATATTGATGCCCTGGCGAAATCCAGCCTGGTGTCCGCAGACTGGCAAAAGCGGCTGCCGAACGGCAGTGTGCCGTATACGTCCACTGTGGTGTTTCTAGTCCGCCACGGCAACCCGAAAGCTATCAAAGACTGGGCGGACTTGATCAAGCCCGGCGTGTCGGTCGTCACGCCGAACCCGAAATCGTCGAGCGGCGGGCGCTGGAGCTACCTCGCGGCCTACGGCTACGCGCTCAAATCGCCGGGCGGCACCCCGGACACGGCGAAAGCTTATATCGCGGCGCTTTACAAGAACGTGCCGATCCTCGACAGCGGCGCACGCGGCGCGACCGTGACATTCACGCAGCGCGGGGTCGGGGACGTGCTGCTGGCCTGGGAAAACGAAGCGAAGCTGACGGTGAGCCGGCCCGACGGTGCCGCGCAGTTCGACATCGTCTACCCAAGCGTCAGTGTCCAGGCCGAGCCGCCGGTCGCAGTCGTGGACAAAAACGTGGATTCCCACGGCACCCGCCCGCTGGCCGAAGCCTACTTGAACTATTTGTACACGCCGGAAGGCCAGGAGATCGCGGCGGCGCACTTCTACCGCCCGCGCCTTGCCGCAGTCGCACAGAAGCACGCTGCCGATTTCCCGGCGATCAAGACGTTTACCACCGAGGAGGTACTGGGCGGGGTTGAGGCCGCGCAAAAGTCGCAGTTCGCCGACGGCGGCGTGTTCGACCAGGTTTATGTGAAGAAGTGAGACAGGTAAGAGTGAGGAGCGTGGGACTGAAGTCCTGCGCTGTGGGCGCAGACGCCCAGTGTCCGCCTTCGCGGACAAGGAAGCTGATGAAAGAGCGTATACTATTCTTCGTCCACGAAGGTGGACGGTAGGCGTCTGCGCCCACAGCGTAGGACTTCAGTCCCACGCTCCTTGATCTAACGCATTCCGCAGTAAAACTTTATGGCAATCGCTTTCCCGCAGACAAGAACAAAAAAGACAAACACGGCCCGGCGCATCCTGCCGGGCTTTGGGCTGTCGCTCGGCTACACCGTCTTCTACCTCTGCCTGCTTGTGCTCATCCCGCTGTCCACGACCTTCTTCAAAGCGGCGACACTCTCTCCGGCGAAGTTCTTGGGGGTCATCGCCGACCCGCGCACGGTCGCCGCGCTGAAGCTCAGCTTTGGAACATCCGCGCTGGCGGCGCTCTTCAATGCCTTTGCCGGGCTGCTGGTCGCCTGGACTTTGGTGCGCTATCCATTTCCGGGCCGGCGCATCGTGGACGGCCTGGTAGACCTGCCGTTTGCCCTGCCGACCGCTGTGGCGGGCATCTGTTTGTCGGCGGTCTATGCCGAAAACGGCTGGATCGGGTCCCGGCTGTATCACTGGCATTTGGGTCATACGGCGCACGGCTGGGGGCTGGTGCGCGGCGAGCATTTTTTGGTTTCCTACACCCCGCTCGGCATCTTTGTCGCGCTGGTCTTTATCGGCCTGCCGTTTGTGGTCCGCACCGTGCAGCCGGTTCTGCTGGATTTGGAAACAGATATTGAGGAGGCGGCAGCGAGTTTGGGGGCGACCCGCGGACAGATCTTTCTGCGCGTTCTGCTCCCCACCCTGCTGCCGGCGACTTTGACCGGTTTTACGCTGGCCTTTGCCCGCGCTTTGGGCGAATACGGCTCGGTGATCTTTATCTCAAGCAACGTGCCGTTGAAGGGTGAAATCATTCCAAAGCTGATTATGGAGAAGCTGGACCAATACGATTATGCCGGGGCGAATGCGATTGCCGTGGTCATGCTCGTCATCTCGTTCGGCCTGCTGCTGCTGATCAATGCCCTGCAAGCCTGGAGCCGTAAGCGGCTGGGAATGGCGGGCGTATGAGGCCAAGACTCGCAACGGAACCCTGGCCGGTCCGGGCGCTGTTTATTTTCGGGACGCTGCTCTTTTTGGGCCTGTTTCTCGGCCTGCCCCTGGCAACGGTTTTCGCGTCGGCATTCTCCGAAGGCCGGGCGGCCTACTTCGACGCCCTGCGGGACCCGGACACGGTCAGTGCAATCAAGCTGACCCTGCTGACCGCCGCCGTTTCGGTGCCGCTGAATGTCGTTTTCGGCATTGCAGCCGCGTGGGCGATTGCGAAATTCGAGTTTTGGGGCAAAAACCTGCTACTGACTCTGATTGACCTGCCGTTTGCGGTCTCGCCGGTCGTGTCTGGGCTGATCTTCGTGCTGCTGCTCGGCAAGTTTACGCCGCTTGGGGGCTGGCTGGAAGCACACGGGGTCAAGATCATCTTCGCCGTGCCGGGGATTATCCTGGCGACGACCTTTGTGACGTTTCCGTTTGTGGTCCGCGAGATACTCCCCGTCATGCAGGCGCAGGGCATGGATGAGGAGCAGGCGGCGCTGGTGCTTGGCGCGACCGGATGGCAGACATTCTGGCGGGTCTCGCTGCCGAATATCAAGTGGGGCCTGCTGTACGGCGTCATCCTCTGCAATGCCCGCGCCATGGGCGAGTTCGGCGCGGTCTCGGTGGTCTCCGGCAAGGTGCTGGGGGCGACGAACACCCTGCCGCTGCAAGTGGAAGCGTTCAACGACGACTACAACTTTACGGGAGCCTTTGCCGCCGCGTCGCTTCTTGCCATGCTAGGGCTGGTGACGCTGGTGCTGAAATCGCTGATCGAGTGGCGGACGGCGCGAAGGGATGGGTAAGAGACCTCACCCCGGCACAAGTGCCGACCCTCTCCTTAAGCAAGGAGAGGGTAGGAGAAGACCATTAGGAGCGGCCATAGCAATTACCCGCCAGCCTCCTCCCAACTTCTGTGCGTTTGCCTCTGCATCATTCCTACCCTCTCCTTGCTTAAGGAGAGGGTCGGCACTTGTGCCGGGGTGAGGTTCATAACTTATGAGTATCGAAATCCAAAATGTTTCCAAACAGTTCGGCAGCTTTCAGGCGCTGTCCGATGTCAGCCTGACAGTCGGCACCGGTGAGCTGGTCGCCCTGCTCGGGCCGTCGGGATCAGGCAAGACCACCCTGCTGCGCATTATCGCCGGGCTGGAATTCGCAACCCAGGGTGCGATTTTGTTCGGCGGGGAAGATGCGTCCAAAAAAGACGCCCGCTCGCGGCAGGTCGGGTTTGTCTTTCAGCACTACGCTCTGTTCCGGCACATGACCATCTTTGAGAACATCGCGTTCGGCCTGCGGGTCCGGCCCCGCGCGACTCGTCCGCCGAACGCCGACATCAAAGCACGGGTTATGGAACTGCTGAAGCTGGTTCAACTGGAAGGATTGGCCGAGCGTTACCCGGCCCAGCTTTCCGGCGGGCAGCGGCAGCGGGTCGCGCTGGCCCGCGCCCTTGCGGTCGAGCCGAATGTGCTGCTGCTCGATGAGCCGTTCGGCGCACTCGACGCCCGTGTCCGGCAGGAATTGCGGACCTGGCTGCGGCGGCTGCATGACGACCTGCATATCACAAGCGTTTTTGTGACCCACGACCAGGAAGAAGCGCTCGAAGTCGCCGACCGGGTGGTGGTGATGAACCACGGCAAGATCGAGCAAATCGGCACGCCTGACGATGTCTACGAGCACCCGGCGAACCCGTTTGTGATGAATTTTCTCGGCAGCGTCAACGTTTTTCACGGACGCCACGGCGATCTGCCCGCGCCCGTCCCGACATCTACGAGCTATGTCCGGCCCCATGAACTCGATTTGACCCGGCAGCCGGGGACCGAGCCGGGCGTCGAAGCCGTGGTCCGCTATATCCACGCGGTCGGCCCGACCGTGCGCCTGGAGCTTGAGCGCTGCGACAACGGCGCACAGCTCGATGCCGAGCTGACCCGCGAGCGGTTCGGCGAGATCGGCCTTCAGACCGGCGAGACGGTCTATGCGACACCCCGCAAAGTGCAGACGTTCACGGACGATTACTCGATTTAGAACCTCACCCCGAAACTACGTTTCGACCCTCTCCTTAAGCAAGGAGAGGGTAAGAGAAAATAAGTCAGAAGGCAGCAGCCTCCGTGCGCGTTTTTTCTGAGCTATTCCTACCCTCTCCTTGCTTAAGGAGAGGGTCGAAACGTAGTTTCGGGGTGAGGTTCCCCCCGATATTCCGCCCACAGCACTTCGAACTCGCTGACCAGGCCGGCCAGGACATCGAAGCCGCCCTGCCAGAACGCGGGGTCGCTGAGATTGACGCCCACTTTGTCCATGAGCTGCTGTGGGGTCAGGCTGCCGCCGGCTTCGAGCATCCGCAGGTACTTGTCGGCGAACTCCGGGCCGCCGGTTTTGGCCTGCTGGTACAGGGACAGCACCAGCAGCTCGCCGAACGAATAGGCGTACACATAAAATGGTGACGAGATGAAGTGGCTGACATACGACCACCACAGACGGTGCTCGTCGCCAAGCTGGACCGAGTCGCCGAACATCGCCTGCACTTCGGTTTGCCAGTAGTCCCCGAACTCGTCCGTGGTCAGCTCGCCCCTTTCCCGCCGGTGGGCATGGATCGCCGACTCGAAGCGGTACATCGCCGTCTGCCGGGGAATGGTCGCGAACGCGCCCTCGATCTTCTCGGCATACAGGGCCAGCTTGTCTTTGAGCGTGGCGCTTTGGGTGGCCCGCTCGAAGACCAGCATCTCGCCGAACGTGGACGCAAGCTCGGCCAGCGGCAGGGTGCCTTGAAAGTTCAGGAGGGACTGTGAGCGGGACAGCGACGCATGGACACCGTGGCCCAGCTCATGGGCTAGGGTCATCACGTCCTTCATGCGGCCCAGGTAGTTGACCAAAACGTAGGGATGTGTGTCTGGGGTGACATACGAGCAGAACGCGCCGCTGGCTTTGCCTTTGGTCGCGGGGGCGTCAATCCAGTTTTTGTCGAAGAACTCGGCAGCACGGCCCTGCATTTCCGCTGAGAAGCCGCCGAAGGCATCCAAAACGATCTCCTGAGCCTGGGGGTAAGTGATCGTCTCCTCGGCCTCGAAGAGCGGCGCATAGCGGTCGTAATGGGTCAGCGTGTCCACGCCCAGAATCTCGCGCTTGACCTGGTAGTAGCGGGCGACCAGGGGGTAGTTACGCACGACGGTGTCCACGACAAGCTCGACTGTCGCCGGGTCCAGCTCATTGGCGAGGTGCCGCGAGCTTTGCGCCGCCGGATAGCGGCGCAGGCGGTCGGAGACGCTCTTGTCTTGCAGCAGCGTGTTGAAGATATAGGTCAGGGTGCGCGAGTGCGGCTTCAGCCCGGCGGTGAACGCAGCGGCGGCGGTGCGGCGGACTTCCCGGTCGGGGTCTTGCAGCTTCGCGGTGATCTGGGCCAGAGACAGAGTTTGATCGTTCCATTCGAACGCGGCATTCGAGACGGTTTCCTGGAATAGCCGCCCGAATGCCCGCCCACCGGTGTTGGCGGTTTCTTCCAGCAGCCGCTCTTCGGTTTCAGAGAGCATGTGTGTCCGGGACGCCCGCACGGTTCCGAGATAGTGTGCATAGGGCGCGACTTCGGGCGTCTCCAAAAGCGGCGTCAAGGTCTCGTCGGGCAGGGCGGCCAGCTCAAGCTCGAAGAACAGCAGCGGCAGCGAGAGCTTGGTGCCGGCCTCGCGCATCTTTTGCAGGAATGCCCCCCGTGCCGGGTCGCCGGTGTCGGTCGTGAACAGGAGCGAGGCGAATGTTCCCGGCTTGGTCGCCTCCTGATCCAGCGCTTCGTACTCACGCAGAGCCGCCCCGAGGGTCACGGCGGTCAGCTCGGGCGTGTTGATTTTACTTTTGTACTCGATCTCGAACGCCTCGGCCCGCGCCTGGCAATCGGCAAGCGTCTGTTCAATACGCGGGTCGCTTGGGCCACCAAATAAATCACCGAGGTTCCAGTGAACATTCTCGGCTTGGAGTGTGTCGTCGTGAGGGTTAATCGTTTCGGGTATCACAGAAACATCTCATTTCTTAGCTGCTTTTTTGGGCTTCAGCGTCGCCATTAGCGCCACAACTTGCTTCGCGACAGAAAGTGCGAGTTCAGCATCGGCCTCCTGTGCCGTTTCGCCGCTGTGGATAATGCTGTTACGCTTTTTGTAGCTCTGTCCTAACGATACCCACAAGTCGCCGGTTCCGCGGGCCAGCGACTGACCTGTCAGCAAAAACAGCGCGGCGCTCATTTTGTGCTTCATGCCGAAACGGTTGTCTTTGAGCCAGTTTCGCCCTTCTGCCCATTCCCCGATAAGCGCCTGATCCACAATCTGCTCGTACTTCGTGTTGAAAGTCGCGTCAATCGTGCTCCAGCAAAACAGAACCGATTCTCGAAAGCGGCCTTCCCGCAGTGCCTGTTCTGCATCCAGCAAAAACAAACGCGAGACTTCAGGATCATTTTTACCGGCGAGACCTTTTTTGACGGTCCTTGTTATACTCTGTACGGTTATCCCATCATTGAGCGGCAATGGACTCGGCTCAAATGAAACTTCTTCCAGCCACAGACTTGGAATGCTCTCGTCCCCAGATCGAAAAATGAACGGGCTTGCCTGTACGCGAGTGACTTCCGTGATTGCACCACTCCCTGTACCAACCCGATACCAACGCAACAAGCGGTTGGTCTGCTGAAGCAGCTTTTCGATCTGGCTAGACTTGAGACGCTGGATGTCATCATCTGAGACCGCGCTGCCTTCGAACCACAAAGAAACCTGCGTCCGCTTAGGAAAAGCGTGGCTGTTCCCAGCATTAACATCTTGCAAAAGGAGTGGACGATCTTTTCCGTCGGAACCTAGAGGATACTTCCCACTTTTGAGCAGCAAAAAGTACGGGAGTAGAAAAGCGATTTCGATTTGCGACATGGGTGCTCTTTCTGAAAACACGCGGCTCAGAAATAGATGATTTTCAAGCTTAGGAATAGATGATCTTCAGATTTTCGGTCAGCCCTTGTTTTGTCGCGATAGTTTTCAGCTCTCCCATGTAATTGTCTGTCACTCGTGCAGCATTAAGTCCCGTCGGAAAGGAGACATGAGCAACGAGTGATCCGCCGCTCTTGAATATGTCGGCTCTCACTTGGCGGTGTTCACTTTTAAAAGTGCCGACGTAGTCACCAAAAAACGTTTTAACTTCGGCTGCGAACGCTGCATCGTGCTGGAAATTCATTGTGGGCCTCGTTGCTACAAATATTGAGCACAATAATTATACCCGGCATTCGTATCGCCGAGGACATTGTGAAAAAAGTTGCAATGTGTGCTTGGGAAGGGTAGAATAAGGCCAAGAGGAAATGGCAGCATGGCAGTGACCAACCCGATTTCGCGCAATCCATTGACGCATGGCGTTCGGCAGACGAAAATTATTTTGGAGATGATCAAGATCGAGCACACGGTCTTTATGCTGCCGTTTGCGCTGATGGCGGCGGTCATCGCGGGACATTCGGACTGGCGGCATCTGGCGCATACCCTGCCCTGGATACTTCTGGCGATGGTCGGCGCACGCTCGGCGGCAATGGCGTTCAACCGCATTGTGGACCGGGAGTATGACGCGCGTAATCCTCGGACTGCTCTGCGGGCCATCCCAGCCGGGATGCTGCCCGTGCCGCAGGTCGCGCTGTTTACCGTGATTTCGTCGGCGGTGCTGGTCTTTGCGGCGTGGAAGCTGAACCCACTGGCATTTGCGCTGTCCCCGGTGGCGCTGCTGCTGGCTTTAGGCTATTCTTACACCAAGCGCTTTACGGCGTTCTCGCACTTCTTTCTTGGGCTGGCGCTGGCGGTTGCGCCGGTGGGGGCATGGGTGGCGGTGACCGGGCGGATTGACCCGCCGGCGCTGTGGCTCGGCGGGGCGGTGGTCTGCTGGCTCTTCGGCTTCGATATTTTGTATGCGCTCCAGGACACCGAGTTTGACCGCGCGAACGGCCTGCGCTCGATGCCGGCGCTACTCGGCAACGCCGGGGCGATGCTCGTGTCACGCCTCGCGCATATCGCGATGATTGGCCTGCTGGTCATGGCGGGGCTTTCGGCGCATCTCGGCGCGATCTACTATGTTGCCGTCGCCTTTGCCGCCGGGCTGGTGGCCTGGGAGCAGTCTCTGGTCAAGCCAAATGATCTCTCGCGGCTCAATCTGGCGTTCTTTACGCTCAACGGCTATATCAGCGCCGGGCTGTTTGCGCTGACGCTGCTGGATGTTGTCACAGGATTATAACACGGGGTTATAGACGCTGCCCAACCGTGACTTCGCCGCCGCGGGATTGGTCAATCCGCTCGGCGTCCTGCGCCTCGGCCTCCGACTTGTAATGCAGCGACTTCTCGGCGCTGACCGTGGTGCCGTGCGGGTCGGAGCGGCGGAACTCGATCTGGTCGGCCATCTTGCGGACTAGCTCCAAGCCGAAGCCGCCGAGGCGCTCGGTGCCGTCGCGATCAGGCCGGACCGAACCCATTTCGCGGACATCTTTAAAGGGCAGGCCGATCCCTTTGTCCTCGACCACGACAACCACTTTGTCGGCATGGTACTCTAAGATAACCACGAAGCGCCCATCGTCGAGCGTTTGGGCATGGCGCACGACATTGGTACACAGCTCCCCGACAATGAATTCGATGTCGGCGATGTCGCGCTCGATGACTCCCATGTCTTCGAGCAGCGTGTGCCCCACGCGCCGGGCGATCCGCAGGTAGGTTCCGTCACCGGGCAGGTCAAGCGAGACTTTGAGTATCATAATAGGCAATTCTTCCCGGATTGGAAAGCGACTAACCATGACAATGCAAATCGGCAGCGTCCCCTACTTGAACGAGAAGCCGCTGACTCGCTGGTTCTCGCACACCGATGACGGCAGAGCGTCGGGCATCGAAGTGGTCTATGCTGTACCGTCGCAGCTTGCCCGGATGCTGGCGGACGGCGAGATCGCGGCGGCCCTGGTGTCGTCGTTTGAGTATTTCCGCACCCCCGGCTATGCAATTGCGCCCGGCGTCTCGATCTCGGGTCAGGGCGACATCGAGTCGGTACGGGCGTTCGCCAAGGTCCCCTGGCGCAAGATTGAGTCGCTGGCTTTGGATACGTCCTCGCTGACCTCGGCGGCTCTGCTCAAGATCCTGCTGGCCGAGCAGCTTGACTCCCACCCGGCGTTCCTCCATGCCGCACCCGATTTGGACTTGATGCTGGCCCAGGCCGATGCGTGTCTTTTGATCGGTGACAAGGGAATGCAGGCGGACGGCACCGATTTGAATGTTTTGGACTTGGGCCATGCCTGGCGGCGGCTCACGGGTCTGCCGTTTGTGTATGCCGTCTGGCTCGGCCACGCAGAAAACCTCACCCCGCATTTAGTAGAATCGCTGGCGACCGCCAAAGCTTGGGGACTGACTCAAATTGAAGCCATCGCCGCCGAAGAAGCCGTCCGCATCGGGTCCACAATTCGGCAGTGCCGCCATTATTTGACCGATGTGATGGACTACGATTTGGGCGACGAGCATTTGGAAGCGCTGGCGCAATTCGGCACAAGAGCTTATGCCCAGCAGCTTCTTTCTGCCCCGCCTACCCCTTTGCGCGTGGTATAATTATACCTAGGAGAACCCGTTGATGCTGACAGCTCAGGAAATCTATACGGCAGCGCGTACCCTTTCGCTCCCCGAACGGCTGCGGCTGGCCGCGCTGATTTTGGATGAGCTGGGCTCGCCGCCTTCCAACAGATTGAATGGTCTCGCCGGATACAGTGATGTTTGGTCAGACGAAGATATAAACGACCTGCGCCGTTTCTCAGCCAATTATCTCCATTCGACAGAAAACATGGCAACATCCGATTATGACGACGCGCTTCCAGCGCCGGAAGAACTGCGGAAGATGCAAGCGGAGCAAAGCCTTGAACCGAACCCTATTTGATCCCGGTGACCTGATCGTCGTAGACTTTCCGGGAGCAGTCGCCATGAAACGCCGGCCTGCGGTTGTCGTTTCTTCCAGAAATTACCATTCCGAGCGGCCCGACGTTATTGTCGGACTGGTCACAAGCCAAATACCCTCGGTTCAGGGCACGACCGATTGGCTTCTGCTGGATTGGGCTGGTGCCGGGTTACGGCTTCCCTCTCTCTTCCGCTCTTTCTTGTACACAGTCCCACGCTCGGAAGCGATTGCTCGCATCGGGCATGTCGGCCAGGCGGATTGGGACGGCATTGAACGTTGTATAGAGTTAGCGGTCGGTCCGTTCTAAACCTGGTATAATGTTTGCATGGCTGGACACACACATGGGGCGACGAGCGGGCGGGGACTTTGGCTTTCGCTGGGACTGACCGGGGCATTTGTGGCAGCGGAAGCGTTTTTTGGGCTGCGGGCGCATTCGCTGGCGCTGGTCTCGGACGCCGGGCACAATGTCAGCGATGCGCTGGCGCTGGGACTGGCAGCGTATGCGGTCTGGGTCGCGCGTCGTCCGGCGTCGCCGGGCAAGACGTTTGGATATCACCGGGTTGCCATTCTCACGGCACTTGCCAACGCCGCCGCACTGGTCGTGATCGCGCTCGGCATTTTAGTTGGGGCCTGGGAGGCGTTCCGGCATCCGCAGCCGGTCTCGGGCACTCTAATGATCTGGGTCGCGGCGTTCGGCGTCTTGATGAACACGGTCATCGCGTGGATGCTTCAGGGAGACAGCAAGCACAGCCTCAATGCTCGTGCGGCGTATATTCACATGGCCGGCGATGCGCTGTCGTCACTCGGGGTGGTGCTGGCGGGGTTTCTGATCAAAGCGACGGGGTGGACGCTCGCCGACCCGCTGGTGTCGGTGCTGATCGCGGCGTTTATTTTGTACTCGTCATGGGGCATCATCGGCGAGACGACCAACATTTTAATGGAAGGCACGCCAAAAGGCATGGAAGTCGAGGCGCTGGCCGCCGCGATTAAAGCCACACCGCCGGTTGTGGACGTTCACGACCTGCACGTTTGGACTGTCAGCGACGGCCTGCATTTTCTAAGCTGCCACATTGTCCTGCCGGCGGGCTGCACGGTCAGCGAGAGCCAATCGGTCGTCGCGGCGGTGAATGAGCGCCTCCACGACGGCTTCGGCATCGGCCACGCGACGATCCAGACTGAGACCCTCGGCGGCGAAGCCTGCCGTCACGACACGGACGCCCTCTACTGCGCCCTGCAATCCAGCCGCTCGGGCTGCAATCATTGAAAAAACCGGCACTGGAAGCCTTCCAGTGCCGGTTTCTTTTTTGTCAGTGCTTGAAAAAGTGGTAGGCGATAATGAGACTGATGATGCAGGCCAGGCCGATCCAGTGGGCGCTGGTGATGCGCCTCGCGAATAAGCCGACGCAGACGGCGAGGAAGACGATGGGCAGGACGATGTTCATGGCGCACTGCTTTCGGCATCGGTAAGGGCGTCAGAGGCGAGAGGGGCGCGTTCGGTGCGGACCCATTCGGCGTCGGCACTGGCGCTGCGGCCCGCGAAGAGGCTGGACAGCAGCAAGGCAAACTTCCAGGCAGCGTAAAACGGGGCGCGGAGCAGGGCGGCATAGGCATCCGGCCCAGCCCCCGCGACCCGCAGGCCGCCTAAAATATAGGAGAGCAAGCCCAGCACGGCAAAGGCGGCGGCGGCGGTCCAGACGCTCGGGTGCGGCAGGAGATGCAGGCGCAGGCCGAGTAGGGTCAAGGCGGCGAACGCCAAAGTCAGTGCGCCCAGCTCGGCCAGCGGCGGGGTCAGCAGGTCGGCGGCGGCATCCAGCAGCAGCGGGCTACGGCGGCGCAGGCCCTCCCCCAGCAGCGGCAGCGCCCGCTCTCGCACCAGGCCGAACCGGCCCTGCTCCCAGCGCTTCCTTTGCGAGGCGGCCTGCCTGGCGGTCGCCGGCATTTGCGCGGCGACCCGCGCTTCCGGCACATACTGCACCCGCAGGCCATAGCGCCGGGCGGTCTCCAGCCCGTAATCCAAGTCTTCGGTCAGGCTGCCTCCGGGCCAGGGCAGGGCGGCGGCCAGCGCCGACGTGAACGCCATGCCGTTGCCCTTGAGGCCCGCGCTCAGGCCGAGCCGGTCCCGTCCGAGCGGCTTGACATGGTTGACCAGGTCGAACGCCGCGGTCATCAGCGCCGCCCGCCAGCCATCGCCGCCGTTCAGGACTCCGTAGCGGCCCTGCCAGGCCCCATAGCCGCGCGGATCGGTGTTTTCAGAGATGCGGGCGCTCATGCGCGTCAGAAAATCCGGCGCGGCTTCGGTGTCGGCATCAATAATGACGAATGCGTCGGGGACGGTCGGCAGGGCCAGCCCATACGAAACGGCATAGTTCAGGGCATAGCCTTTGCCGCGCTCAGTCTGATGAGTGCGTTCTAGGACCGTCATGCCGGCGGCGCGGGCCAAAGCCGCGGTGCTGTCGGTGCAGTTGTCGGCGACCACGACCACTTCCATGCATTCGGGCGGGTAACTTTGGGCGCGGAGGCTTGCCAGTGTCGCGGGCAGCACAAGTTCTTCATCGTGTGCCGGTACGATGACCGCCAGCAGCAGCGGCGGCTTTACTGCGGGACGGCGCGGACGCACACCAGCGGCGGCGGCCAGCAGAACGAGCAGGGACAGGGTCGCGGCGAGGGAGACCGCGCCGAAAAGCGCAGTCGAGCCAAGAATCAGTGCCGAACAAAGAGCGGAAAGCATGAGCGTCTCACATTCGGCCCAGGTGGCGGCGGAGCCAGGCCGGCCCGTATGTTGAAACACGGTTTAGCGTCACTCCAACGACTTTGTCCCGGCCCAGGGCATCAAGCGCCTGGCTGACAGTGTCGCGAGGAGTCACCCCGGCGCGGGCGACCATCAGCAGGCCGTCCATGTGCCGGGTCAGCGGCAGGGCATGGTCGGTGGCGACCGCCGGCATATCCACGACGACGACATCAAACGCCGTTCGGGCTGAGGCGATCAGCTGGGCGACGCGCGGCGACCGGACCAGCCGGGGGGCGTTCGCAGGGACTTTTCCGGCGGGGATGATCACGAGGTTATCCATGCCGGCGATCTGCAAAGTCGGCACGACATGGCTGTCGTCTTCGAGCACCGGAATGACGCCTTCGCCGCGCTGGGACACACCGAGCCGGGCGGCCAGCTCGCCTTTACCGAGGCTCAGGTCAACGAGGCAGACGCGCTTGAACGTGTCCCGTGCAATGGTCATGGCGAGGTGCAGCGCGACCGTGGTCTTGCCTTCACCGACCAGGGCGCTGGTGATGCCGAGCACGTAGGGCCGGTCCGAGCCAAGCGTCTCGCCACTGAGCAGGGTCACGTCGCCGACCCCCGCGATCTGGCGCTCCAGCGCGGCGTACAGATGGCTGTATTCGGGTGGAGTCGGCTCGACCCGCAGGCCGGCAGCCGGCGACGACGCGGGCGGCGGGCCGGCGGGCGGGGCTTGCGACCGGCGCGGCTGGTTCAGCGTTTCCCGGTCCAGCGTCATGGTGGTTTCAAAAGGAAACGGTTCGTGGTCCGTGTCTGTGTCCTCATCCGGCGGATTGAGGGCAGGTTTTGCGGCCCGCGCTTGGATCATCTGGGTCATCTCGCCGGCGTGCAGGGTTCGGCTATGGCGATGCTCGTCCGCTTGGTCACGCTGTGCGGCGTCATCATAAACAGTTTTGGATCGGTCAGTCATGCGATGGTTATCTTTCTGATGTGGTCAGGAGGCGCGTGTCCGGCAGAGTTTTCGCGCCGGAGGTTTCCGGCAGGGAGGCCAGCACGGGCACGCCCAGCAGGCGCTCGGCGTCGGCTTCCTGGCGCAGCGAATGGTCGGACCACTCGCTTAATATACAGAGGATGGCTCCAACAAGGCAGCCGAGAAAGAGGCTGCCGATGAGCATTCCGATCAGCTTGGTGCGGCCCGTGGTCGGGGACGCGTAGGTGACGCCGATGGGCAGAAGGCTGTTGCTGGCGGTAAGCTGGTCCAGATTTGCTTGAAGCTGGACGGAATCGCGCTGGGAGCGCAGCTTCTGGTCAAGCGCCTGAGCATCGGCGTAGTCGCGGGTTCTGTCGGCAAGCTGGCGCTGGGCGGCGGGAATCTGGTTGATCAGCGTTTGATACTTGGCGATTTGGCGGCGCAGGTTTTGCATCTCCTGCTGGTCGGTGACTTCGGCGATGGCGGCATCGGCGATCTGATTTTTGAGAAGCTGATACTGCGGGTTGTCCTGCATTTTGGTCTGCGTGTTGCGCTGGTTCTCGGGAGCGCTGGCCCGCGCCTTTTGCTGCTTTGCGAGGTTTGCAATGGTGCCGTCAATCGCGACTACATCCGGGTGCTGCGGCGTCTTGCCGCTCGCCAGCAGCGCTTCACGTCGGGCCAGCATTTCGGCGACTTGACGCTCCAGCGGCGACTGCTGCGAGACGGTCTGCTCGGCAACGCTCATCGGGCGCATCTCGGCAAGCTGCTGCTGAAGCAGCGCTTTTTTGCTGGCGTAGCCCCCCGAAGCAATTTGTTTTGCTTCGAGTTCTGCCTGATAGGTTGTAAGCTGACTGTTGTTTGCACTGTCCGACTGGGACAACTGGCCGCCGTAGGACGCTTTAAAGTTGGTCAAAGCCAGCTCGGCGCGGCGCATCCGGGTCTCGACCTGGGCGATCTGCGTGTCCAGAAAGCGGACGGAGCTGACGGACACCGCCGAGCGGTCCAGACCGACTTCGGAAATATACTGCTGCTGCATGGCATCCACGATGCTTTTGCACTCTTCGGGATTGTTCCAGGTCAGGCTGATCGAGAACTGATTGGTGCTTTCGGTCGCCGCCGCCAGCCCCTTCTGAAGCTGGGCGTAGCGGGGATCGTCAGCCTGCGGGTCCACAACAATCGGGGCTGCCAGGTGTGCGTTGCGAAGCGCGATGTCGAGGAACCCGCCGGGCTGGTCCTGCTTGGACAGCTCCAAAAAGTGGTCCACGTTCTTCTGGGCAGGGGTAATGTAGGATGCCTGCTCCCCGTTTCCCAGCACCGTCGCCACGTTGGTCGTCTGTACCTGAGTCATGGCCATGGCGTGGTACGTTTTGCTGCGGGCGAACAGGACGCCCATGGTCAGGCCGCTGACCAGCAGCACGGCGATCCAGAACAGGCGCTGGTGCCGGAAAAACGAGTCGGCGATGCGGACAAGCATGGGAGTAGTTTGGTACATAGTCGTATTATACAGCAAAAATGCGGGGAAACGCGCGGTTTTAGTAGGCCCCTTCGGCACGCAGGACAGCGGGAATAGTGAGCATCAAAATGCGGAAGTAGAGGCCGACGGATTGGCGCTCGATATAGTAGAGGTCCAGCTCGATGGAGCGCTCAAAGCTCAGGGACGCCCGCCCGGACACTTGCCAGAGGCCGGTGACGCCCGGCAGGCAGAGCAGCCGCTGACGCTGTCGGGCGGTGTACTTGTCGGTCTCTTTCGGGAGCGCGGGGCGCGGCCCGACCAGGCTCATGTCGCCTTTCAGCACATTGATAAGCTGCGGCAGCTCGTCGAGAGAGAACTTTCGCAAAACCCGCCCCACCCGCGTGATACGCGGGTCGTTTTTCATCTTGAAAACCGGACCGGTGCGCTCGTTCTGCATTTCCAGCAGGTGCCGGGTCGCTTCGGCGTCGGTGACCATCGAGCGGAACTTGTAGAACCAGAACTCTTCGCCGTCTTTGCCGACCCGCGACTGCTTGAAGAGTACCGGGCCGGGGCTGTCAAAACGGATCAGCAGGGCGATCACCAGAAACACCGGCCAGAGCAGCAGCAGGGCGGCGGCGCACAGGGCGACGTCGCAGGCCCGCTGCACAGTGCGGGCGCTGTTGTGGCGGGAAGAAATCCCTTGCAGCAGCACGGTATCCGCGCCTGCTTGGACATCCCCGTTTGGTGACGCCGGCTCAGAAGCGGCGATGTCTACAAGGGTCAGGCCGGACGGCTGAAACTCGGCCCGCCGGGCCTTGGAATCACTGCTTTTGGAATCACTGATTTTGGAATAGATGCGTGGTTTCATAATGTCTTTGTCGCTTTGCTCGGCCTCTAGGTTGGCTTGCCGGCGGCATCCGAAGCGTATTCTTGAAAACAGTCTTGCAAGATTCATGCCAAACAGCACGCTCGTTTGATATTTTTGGTCTTCACGCGATTCCCCAAGTGATCTTCGGTCCTATCTTCGGAAGAGTTTGCAAAAAACTGGAACGATTGTTGGGCTGGGAGGAAGACAATTTGCGGCCCAAGCGGATTTCAGGTAGAATAGCGTCAGGCCGAATACGCTTAACTTGCTTACTAGGAGAACACGAAACCATGGGAGCTATTCTCGTCACCGGCGGCGCCGGCTACATCGGCAGCCACACCTGCAAGCTGCTCATCAAAAAGGGCTACGATGTCGTCATCCTGGACACGCTCGAACTCGGTCACCGCGAAGTCCTGAGCTATCTTCCCGGCGCGAAGTTCGTGCAGGGCGAGATCGGCGACGGCAATTTAGTCGCGAATATCGTCAAGGAGCACGGGATTGACTCGGCGATCCACTTTGCCGCGTATGCGTCGGTGCCGGAAAGCGTCGCCCAGCCGGTGAAGTATTACCAGAACAATATCGTCAAAACGCTGACGCTTCTCGATGCCCTGAACGCACAAGGGGTCAAGCATATTTTATTCTCGTCCTCTGCCGCTACGTTCGGCGAGACCCAATATGTTCCCATTGACGAAAACCATCCGCAGTTTCCGACAAACCCTTACGGCCAGACCAAGCTCGACGCCGAGCATATCCTGCACTGGTACGATGTGGCGTTCAAGATGAAAAGCATCGCGCTGCGCTACTTCTGCGCCGCCGGGGCCGACCCCGAAGGGGAGCTTGGCGAAGATCACACGCCTGAAACCCACATGATTCCGCTGACACTCTTCGCCGCACTAGGCCGCCGCCCGGATATTAAAATGTTCGGCTCGGACTACCCCACCCCCGACGGCACCGGCATCCGCGACTATATCCATGTCACCGATCTCGGCCAAGCCCATGTTTTAGGCTTGGAAGCCCTCAAAAACGGTGCGGACACCACGGCCTACAACTTAGGCAACGGCAAAGGCTACTCGGTCCGGGAAGTGGTCAAGACGGGCCGCAAAGTCACCGGCAAAGACATTGTGGCGACCGAAGCCCCCCGCCGCCCCGGCGACCCCGCCGAGCTTGTCGCCAGCAGCGCCAAGATCGAAAAAGAACTCGGCTGGAAGCCCCAATACGGCGACCTGCCCACGATCATGCGAACCGCCTACGAATGGTTCGAGGCGCACCCCAACGGCTACAAAGGCTGACACACTTCCGAAAGAAGGCCCCAGATGATCAATGGCACACGCTCAAACTATGGCAAGTTTCTCTCGTCTGTTTCGTCGCTGATTTTTTTCGGCCTTGCGCTTGGCCCAGCCTGCGCGGACACTCAGCCGCCCGCCCCACTCCATCTGAAGGGCGTTATTTTGACCCCAGCGGGAAAGCCTGCCGCCGACGCAGCGATTGTCTATGCATTGATAGACTTCCGCACACAAAGCGTGGCCCAGGAGAAGGTGCTGCATCCGGCTGCCGATGGGACATTCGACATTGTCTTCACGCCGAGCGGGGACGACGATCCGCGGTTTCCGCTCCTGTATGTTACCGCGCCAGAGGGAGTAGCCCTCCCCGGCTTCGCTTACACACGCTCCGGCCCCACCCGGATGACCGTGACGCTGACTCCGGCGACCCGTGTGCGCGTCCGACTGCGCGATGAAGCCGGCCTGCCGCTGGCGGGAGTGCGCGTCAGCCCCCTGGCGCTTTTGAGAGACCGCGAATACAGCTCCTGGAACGGGGCCGTGACGGACTATCTGAGCGCTGTCACCGACAAGGACGGCGTGGCAACGCTCGCCGGACTGCCGCAGGGGTGGACACTGCGGCTTGCTGTCGTCGGCTCCGGCTGGGTGCAGCCGGAGTGGAGCCAGAACATCGCACTCGCAAAGGCCGCCGTGACCCCGGACGCAGCGGTGCAGGTCGCACGCGGCGGCTCGCTGTCCGGGGTCGTTCTGTACGGTCCGGCGCAGCCCGCCGCGCAGGTCGCAGTCACCGCCGTACCGCTGGGAAACGGCGGCGGCATCCGGCAGAACGGAACGACGGACAGTGCCGGGCATTACCAAATCACAGGAATGCCGCGCGGCAGCTATACCGTCAGCATTGAGGGACACCAGGGCGCACCTTCACCAGGACCATGGGAATGGACTGCCGCCGCGCAGTCGGCTGCCGTCACTGCTGGCAGCGATACATCCGGCATCAGCTTCACGCTGATTCACGGCGGCATTCTTTCCGGTACCGTGACTGACATCAAGATCGGCAAGCCGATTTCGGGTGTCCGCGTGTATGTGGATGGACCCGGTGGCGGCCAGAACGCTTTCACAGACGACGCGGGCCGCTACACGCTTCATGTGCCGCCGGGGGGTCAGCGGGTTTATCTGGAAGCAGACCCCGGCATGAAGGCCGCCGATCCGAAGAGCGTCGTTGTGGCCGACGGCCAAACCCAGACTGCCGATTTCCAGTCTACGATGCCGCTGCACCCGGCCGTCGTGCGCGGCATTGTCGTCGGCCCCACCGGCAAGCCTGTCGCGGGCGCAAAAGTGACCGCCGCCGGGCAAAGCCAGCAGGAGCAGGACGCGCAGCAAGTCACTGACGCGCAGGGCAGGTTTTCGTTTGACGCGCCCGGCCTGATGCCCGATATGCGGCTGTATGCGGCCAGCGGCGGCCTGTCCACGCCGACTGGAACACTTGCCGCAGACGGCAGCGCCGTCGGCAAGCCGGCGACGCTGCGGCTGGCCTCGCACGCGGGCCTTTCTGTGCTTGGGCGGGTCGTCGGCGCGGATGGAAAGCCTGTCGCCGGAGCAAGCGCCACGCTGTACCGCGAACATGCTTCCGGCCAGGACGGCATTGGCGTTGGGACGGCAAAAACAAACGCCGCTGGGCGGTACCAGTTTACCCCGGTCGTCCCGGATGCAACATATCAAGTAGGTGTGCAGGCGGAAGGGTTCGGCTACCAATTCACGAAGCAGTCCCGCGCCTCCGGCCCGCTGCTGCACTTTGCGCCGCTTGCCCTGCCGCGCACCGACAGCTTTGTCGGCGGCACCGTGCTGGACGTCAACGGCAGGCCGATTGCCGGGGCGGACGTCAGCCTGATGAGCGCAAGCGACAAGCACACGCAGACCGATGCTCAGGGCCGCTTCCATCTCGCGGGCGCGACGCGGGGCAAGGCGATTGTCGAAGTCCGAGCGGCGCAGGGCCGGTATGCGTCTATCCAAGTCGGGTCGGGCCGCGACGACCTTCAGATCACCGCGATGAATACAGATGAGCAGATGGTGGAAAGCAAGCGTTTCACGGCGGCGCTGGAGGCCGACAAGACCAACCACGGCGACGGCACAGCGGCACGGACGCTGCTGCGCTCAGCTTGTGCCCAGGCTTCTTCAGGCAACAAAAAAGTGCTATTAGTCTTTCATGCGTCCTGGTGCGGCCCCTGTTTTCTACTGCACCGTTTTTTGGAAGACCCGCAGGTCAAGCCGGTCCTAGACGCGCATTTTGTCGTTCAAGACCTGGACATCTGGGAAAACGAGCCGCATAAAGACTGGGACAACCCCGGCGGCGAGGATCTGTACAAGCAGTATGGCGGCGTCCGGCCCTCCGGCGGCAAGCAGGGCGTTCCGTTCTTCGCCGTGCTGACGCCTGCCGGCACCTCTCTCGGCGATGCCCGGCTGAACGGCGACAACATCGGCTACCCTTCCGACCCAGCCGCCGCCGCGTTTTTCCTGAAGACGCTCAAGACCGCCGCCCCAGAGATGACCGATGCCGAGATAGCGACACTCAAAACAGGCCTTCAGCGCTACGCCAAGATTTAGAAAGAACCCGGATGGAAGCCTCAGTACGGCGACCTGCCCACCATCATGCGAACCGCCTACGAATGGTTCGAGGCGCACCCTAACGGCTACAAAGGCTAACTTTGGAGGAACATCAATGACAATCACGCTCAACCTACCCGCAAAAGACGAAGCGGAACTCAGCGACATTGCTGCCCGAGAGGGTCAGACCATTGACACCTTAGCGCATAAGGTATTCACCGCTTGGCTGGCAAGGTATCACGCTCCGGCTGCCGACTCACCGTCCCCGGCAACGGAATGGAGTGCAGAATTCCGTGCTAAGTACAACATTCCGGCGGATATGCACCCGCTCACAGAAGAAGAACTGAGGGCGATGAACCCCGAAGATGAAAGTGAGGCGATCAGCCTTGGCTTGGATGACAGCTTCGCCGGGCGAGTCACTCCACTGGCCGAATGGAGCGCAAAAGTCCGCGCCCGTCATAATCTGCCCGAAAGAGCTTCGGAGATGACCCCCGAGGAAGTAATGCTTCTGCCATGAACTCCTATGCTGTCACCGTTTCGGATCAGGCCGATGCTGATATAGAGCGAACATTGAACAGACTTGTCATGCTTTCGGTAGAAACGGCGGCAGACTGGCAGACACGTCTTGAAGAAGCTTTGGCGAAATTGACTTCATTACCGAACCGCTGTCCAAAAGCGCGGGACGGCGACCGCTATCCCAGCGTGGTCGTTCGGCAGCTTTATTTCGGCAGGTATCGCCTGGTTTTCCATGTGGTCGAGGCTGCCGCCGATGAAGTGAAAGGCGCCGTCATCATTTTGCGCGTCCTGCACGGAGCGCAGTCAATACGGATGGAAAGAAGCGGCGGGGAATAGGCATGAGCTGGAGAACCGGCAGCAGATTGTTCATAGAAATTTGGCCTATCATAGAGTCAAGCATCTCTGACAGGGGAGAGCGCGTTGAGTTTACGGGCGAACTATTGCAAGTCTTCGTCAATGGAGACATGGACCCGTGGAGCGTTGAAGACATCCATCCCGACATACGGGCAGCGATGCGCCATGTCGGCATCGAAATCACTGAACCGGAACGCTACACCAATGACATTTAGTTTCCAATTCGGCGTGAGCCAGTTTACGACGAACCCGTGGAGTTTCGAGCGGGATGTGGAGACGTATGCTCGGCTCGGCGTGTCGGCGATTGAGGTGTGCGAGGCGAAGATGGACCCGGCGCGTATTCGTGAGCAGATGGCGCTGATTGCCGATGCGGGGCTGGAAGTGACTTCGGTACAGCCCAAAACACGAACACTGTTTCCAAGTGCGTCGCAGCCGGAGCCAGTGGATGTTGGGGAGCGTTTGGCGCGGTTTCGGCGGACGATTGAAACGCTGTCGCCTTACACGCCCGGCGCGGCGTTTGTCACCAACACGGGCATTCCGCCGAAGGGGAACGTGCAGGAAGTCCTGGACACGGCGGCAGTCGAGTATCAGAAATTGGCGGCGTTTGCGGCGGAGCATGGGGTTCGGATTGCTTTGGAGCCGCTGAATGCGTCCCTTGCCAATATCGAGACGGCGATCTGGACACTGGCGCAGGCGATGGACGTGGTGGAAGCGGTCGGCGAAGACAATTTCGGCATTTGTTTGGACTGCTGGAATGTCTGGCAGAACGCGGACATCCATCAGGCCATTCGAGACTGTGGGCCGAAGATTTTTGCTGTGCAGGTTAGCGATTGGCGGACGCCGCGCTCGTTTATGGACCGATTGGTACCGGGTCAGGGCGAGATACCATTGGTGGAGTTCTTGCGGGCTGTGGACGATGCCGGCTTTCGCGGGGCGTACTCGGTGGAGATTTTTTCGTCGGGAGTCCCCGATGCGCTCTGGGACAGGGATTTGGAGCAGGTGGTTTTGGACAGCCGTGTCGGTCTGGAAAAAGCCTGGCAGGCGGCCCATACGCAGAAGGAGGCTCATGCTTAAATCGGAGTATTTCGGCGGGGATGGGGAAGCGGCGGCGGAGGTGCCGACCAATCAGATTGATGTGCGGCTCAAAGACACCGAGGACGGCGGGGTGCTGTGGCTGGACATTGCTGACCCCGGCCCCGAAGAGTTTGCGATGCTGGCCGACGAGTTCGGCTTTCACCCGCTGGCGATTGAGGACTTGCAGCAGCGTGACCAGCGGCCTAAAGTGGTCGAGTACGGCGAGTATCTTTTCGTGGTCGCCCACGAGTGGCAGGCGGCGGCGGACCGCGACGATTTGTCCAAGCCATGCGTCGTGCGAAGCGCGGAGATCCATGCGTTTGTTGGAGCCAACTATTTTGTGACCCTACATGACGGCAACTCCGAGGCGCTGAAGACGGCCCGCAAGCGCTGGGAGTCCTCCAAAGAGATGCGGCGGCAGGGGCCGTATTTCCTGCTGTACTTGCTGCTCGACTCATTGGTGGACGACTACTACCCGGCGATGGATGCCTACGATGAGCGCACGGACCGGCTCGAAGAGATGATCCTGCGGCCACTGACCCAGGAATTTAGGCTGTTCGGGCCGCAATCCGAAGACGGCGCGAAAGTCAACCCACTGGAAAGCATTCTGGACCTGCGCCGGGACCTCCTGGAAATGCGCCGCTATGTCGCGCCGCTCCGGGATGCGGTCAATGTCCTGCTTCGGCGCGTCGAGGCGGTCGAGGACGACGACCGGGCCGCGCCGCGCCGCCGGGACCGGGCACGCGCCCTGTTCGCCTATTTCCAGGACGTTTACGACCACACCATTCGGGTCGTGGACACGATTGATACGTACCGGGATTTGCTCTCGGGTACGCTCGACGCCCATCTTGCCGTGGCGTCCAACCGCCTGAATGAAGTCGTCAAAGTGCTGACATCAGCGTCAATTATTCTGATGACTTGGGCAACGATCAGCGGCATCTACGGCATGAACTTCACGCGGATGCCCGAGCTGCACTGGCGCTACGGCTACCCCTACGCGCTTGGCCTGATGGCCGGCGCGGGTATTCTGGAAGCCCTTTACTTCCGCCGCCGCAAATGGCTGTGAGTTCTCGGCAAATGGGTGTGAGCTGTTGCCAGGCGCGTCAGGCCGCGGCAGTCAGGCCGTGGTGATTACGAGGGCGTGATTACGAGGGCGTGATTACGAGGGCGTGAACGCCTTCGCTGGGGGGCGCGGACGCCAAGCCGTTGCCTGCGCGGCGGAAGATGTCAGATTATTCTATTCCTGTCTCGCTCTCCTATTCCTGTCCCGCGCCCTCCGGGTCTGCCAGTGCAGAAGGCGGGACCTCAGCGTCTGCGCTCCCCGCCCCAATAAAACCTTAGCGAGGGCGTTCACGCCCTCGTTATCCGCACACCACCCTCGCGCAACGTCAGTTATCAGGTACAATCGGCCTATGATGTCTGTCCTGCGCTTCTTTCGCGGCCTCAATGCGCTTCTGGTCTTTATTCCTATTTCGGTCTTCCTGCATTATACGCCGCACATGAACCCGCTTTGGGTGTTTGCCGCGGCGGCGCTGGCAATCGTGCCGCTGGCGGGGATTATGGGCAATGCGACCGAGGAGCTGGCAAAGCACCTGGGGGCGTCGTGGGGCGGCCTGCTGAACGCGACCTTCGGCAACGCGACCGAGCTGATTATCGGCATGTTTGCGCTGCATGAGGGCCTGCTGCCGCTGGTGCGGGCCTCGATTGTCGGCTCGATTATCGGCAACTTACTCTTGGTGCTCGGCGCAAGCATTCTGGCGGGCGGGATCAAGCACAAAGTCCAGACGTTCAACAAAGATCAAGCCGAGTCCCATGCGATCAATTTATTGGTCGCGACACTCTCGCTTGCAGTGCCGGCCTTATTTGCGATGCACTACGGCCAGCCGAACTCGCCGCAGAACCCGGATGTCGAAAATCTCTCGCTCTGGGTCTCGGGCATTCTCTTGGCGACTTACGTGGCGTCGCTATTTTTCTCGCTCAAGACCCACGAAGCGCTCTTTCGGGACTGCGAAAGTGAAGCCGAGGAAGACCCGCCCAAATGGAACAAGCGGACCGCGCTGCTGGTTCTGGGCGCGGCGACAGTGCTGGTGGCATTCGAGAGCGAGTTTCTAGTCGGCAGCGTCAACGGCGCGGCGGGTAAACTGGGCTGGAACCCCATCTTTATCGGCATTATCATTGTAGCGATTATCGGCAATGCCGCTGAGCACTCAACCGCCGTGTGGATGGCGATGAAAAACAAAATGGACATCACGATGAACATCGCCATCGGGTCGTCCACCCAAATCGCGATGTTTGTCGCGCCGGCTTTAGTATTCGCCAGCCTCTTTCTCGGCCATCCTCTGACCTACATCTTCAGCGTGCCCGAGCTGACCGCGATTGCGTTCAGCGTGATCATTACAGCGTTTATCGCTGGCGACGGCAAATGTCACTGGCTGGAAGGGGCGCAGCTTCTTGCGGCCTACGCGATTATCGCCCTGGCGTTTTTCTTTCTGCCGCCGGGTTAGTTTCTGCCGCCGGGTTAGCGGGCGGGCAGAGGCGGGTACCATCAAACAGGAGAAAATCGCCATGTCTCGTCCATTAACTGCTGCACTTGCCCTCAGTGTTCTGGCACTCGCTGCCGCGTCCTACGCGCAAAGCCCCGACACATCCCGGCCCGCGAAAGCCGCCGAGCGGACGGCGGCGATTGCGTCTATTCAGGCCCAGCTTAAAGCGTTCGCCCGCGATGATTACAAGACTGCCGCGACCTACCAGAGCAGCGGCCTCCAGAAGAACTTCGCCTCCCCTTTGCAGTTCCGGGCCATGATGACCCGTGTTTATCCCGAGTTTGCTCACTCCAAGCGGGCCGTGTTCGGCCCGGCTCAGGCCGACACGACTGGAACGCATCTCGCTATTCCTATCGCCGTGACCGGAGTGGACGGCATCACGATTCACGCGGTCTATCTGATGGTGCGCGAAGGCAAGCAGTACAAAGTCGAAGGGGTCGCCGGCGGCGCAACCGGTTCGCCGAGCGGCATAGACATCGGTCCCAGCAAAGACGTTTAGCTTTACCAACTGTAGGGCGCTGTTGCATAAATGCGCTTGCTTAGAGAACCATGCCCTAAAGGCATGGTTTTGATTTATGCAGCAACGCCAACTGGAACTGTTCGCGGGGACAATGCCACAAACAGCGCACTGGCTGAGGCATGTGCGAAGATCAAGGCGCTTGCACAAGAATAAGCGGGCGAAAAACGCATCCGCCATCGCAACATCGGACGGGTACGTGTCAATGCGCGAGATTTTGCCGTCCCGCAGCAAACTCCGGCATTTTTTGTTTCCCCTCGCCTACAGCTTCCACCCCGTCACCTTCGCGCCGAAGACGAGGCCGCTCAGGTCCATCTTGAAGTAATCGTACAGTGAGGCTTCCGGCGCACTGCCCAACGCCAAAGCGTCCTGCTGCGCGGGGGTCAGCGTGATTTCCAGCGCGGCCAAATTGTCGCGCAGTTGATTTAAGCGGCTGGCGCCGATAATCGTGGACGTGACGCCGGGCTGCGACACCGCCCAGGCCAGGGCGACCGATGCAGGTGAGCGCCCAACCTCGGCGGCGACGGCTTTCAGGGCATCGAGTGTCCGCCAGTTGCGCTCGGTAAACTTGGTGTCCCCGAACGGGTTGCCGCCGCTCAGTCGCCCCTCCCCGACCGCTTTCTTTTCCGCATCCCCGCGCTCGTACTTGCCCGCCAAAAAGCCGCCGGCCAGCGGACTCCAGGGCAGCATTCCGAGACCGCACTCGGCGGCAGCAGGCAGGTGCTCGTGCTCGACCTCGCGGGCGACCAGCGAGTATTCCATTTGCAGGGCGACCGGGCCGGGCCGGACATGGGCCGCCGCGAGAGTCGCCATTTTGACCGCGTACCACGCAGGCACGTCGGAGAGGCCGAAGTAGCGGATTTTGCCGGATGACTGAAGCTCGCCCAGCGATTGCAGGACTTCCTCGACCGGCGTTTTCTGGTCCCAAAAGTGCATCCAGTACAAATCTATGTAATCGGTTTCGAGGCGCTTCAGTGAGCCTTCGAGCGCCCGGTGCATATTCTTGCGCCCATTGCCCCCGGCATTCGGATTGCCGTCCTCATCGTTGAACGTGAACTTGGTTGCCAGTACCACCCGGTCACGCAGGAAGCGTTCGGCGATTATCTTGCCGAGGATTTCCTCGCTGCGCCCGGAAGCGTAGACATCGGCGGTGTCAATAAAATTGCCGCCGGCGTCTATATAGGCATCGAAGACGCTTTTTGAGACGGTTTCGTCGGACCCCCAGCGCTCTGTGCCGAAGGTCATGGTGCCGAGGGCCAGCGGGCTGACAATCAGCCCGGAGCGTCCCAGTGTACGGTAATCGGTCAGGTTCATTCTATGTTTCTCCTGTGTGGTTTTCTTTCTTCCAACATTGTTCCCGGCGGTCCGGGTACAGCCGCTCATGGACTTTCGGCAGCTCCTTTGCGGCGGAGTCCTCGAACCGGCTCGGGTCCGCGGCGGATTTGCCGTGGTAGGCGGCGGCGCGGAGGGAGAAGGCTTCGAGGCCGCCTTCGGCGGTGATCTCGTCGGCGGCTCGAATGAGCGCCGCCCGCAGGTCGCCGTGATGGTAAGCGGATCGTTTTACGGGCATAAGTTTCTTTTATTTGCACAATGTTCAAATATATCTATACGTTGTTCAGATATGTGGGTATACTGGTGATGCGTACACTTATTAGTGCCGCATTTCCGCACACACTCAAAGGAGAACTCTATGGACAGCAAAGTTTGGTTTATCACCGGCGCATCACGCGGCTTTGGCCGCATCTGGACCGAAGCCGCGCTGCAGCGCGGCGACCGGGTTGCAGCAACCGCCCGCAAATTGGAAGACATCAGCGATCTCACGGCACGCTTCGGCGATGCCGTGCTTCCCTTAGCGCTCGACGTTACCCGGCCCGAGCAGGTGACGCAGGCCGTACAGCAGGCGTTCGCGCACTTTGGCGGGCTGGACGTTGTCCTGAACAACGCCGGTTACTCGCTGGTCGGCACCATTGAGGAAGCGAGCGAAGCGGATGTCCGCGCCGAGTTCGACACCAACTACTTCGGTACGCTTCGGGTCATTCAAGCCGCTCTGCCGCTACTGCGGCAGCAGGGCCACGGGCATATTGTCGGCGTTTCCAGCACGCTCGGCCATATGGCATTCCCAATGATCGGCCAATACTGTGCGTCGAAATGGGCGTTTGAAGCGCTTCACGAGAGTTTAGCGCAAGAGGTCAAGGCATTCGGCATTAACGTGACTCTGATCGAGCCGGGCGCGTATGCCACCTCGTTCGGCAGCCCCGAGTCACTCAAAGTCGCGGCGGGCATGGACGCCTACAGCGAGATGCGGCAGCAAGTGATGGGACGCTTGCGGGGACAGGAGCGCGGCGACCCGTCTGCCACCGCCGAGGCTGTCCTGAAACTTGTGGACGCGGCAGACCCGCCGCTGCGCCTCATTCTCGGCGATACCGGCCTGCCGATGATCCGCGACGCCTACGAGAGCCGCCTCGCGACATGGGAAGCGTGGGCAGCCGTTTCGGACTCAGCACAGGGCTGAACCCCGTGCTTCAAAAAGCAATTCCCCACCTTCGCGGGCATATAAATCCAGCGAAGCTGGCGCCTGCGCCTCCTGCTATCGTTCCGATTTGTGCCAATCACTGCGTTCGGCAGCGGAGTAAAAGGCAGACAACCGCACTTCAGAAGCCCTGCACTTACAGCGCAGGGTCTTTCCAAGAAAGATTATTCCATGAGCAACTCGACGAATCAAGCCGAGACCATCCCCGTCAGCGCCTCTACTCCGGTCGTCTCGATCAGCCCCGTCACGCTGCCCGCGCCGGGGCGGGCCGTTGACTTGCAGATGCGCGTTTCCGCGCCAGTCACCGGACACGACCTACCGATCATCCTTCTCTCGCACGGCCAGGGAGGGTCGAACCATCTTTCCTCTCTGAACGGCTACGGCCCGCTCGTTAATTTCTGGGCGGCGCATGGGTTTGTCGTCATTCAGCCCACGCATCTCAGTTCACGCACACTCAGCCTCGATCCTAAGACGCCCGGTGCGCCCCTGTTCTGGCGGTCTCGCGCCGAGGACATGAAACGCATTCTCGACGCGCTCGACGTCATCGAGGAGTCCGTGCCGACGCTCAACGGGCGCATGAACCACAGCCGGGTCGCGGTCGCGGGGCATTCCTTCGGCGGGCACACGGCGGGGATGCTGCTGGGAGCACGCCTCACCGATCCTGAAGACGGCACGGAAGTGGATCAGTCGGAGCCTCGGATCAAAGCGGGCGTCCTGCTGGCCGCGCCCGGCGACGGCGGCGCGAGTCTCACCGCGTGGGCGGCGGAGCATGTTCCGTTCTTCCGGCACCCCAGCTTTCAGGAGATGACCACCCCCGCTCTTGTGGTTGTTGGTGATCAAGACGCCTCGCCCCATCTGACGGTTCGCGGCGTGGCCTGGCATGCGGACCCATACTTTTTGAGTCCCGGCCCCAAGTGCCTGCTGACTTTGTTTGGGGCCGAGCACTGCCTCGGCGGGATTTCCGGGTACGACGCAGCGGAAACGACGGACGAGAACCCGGAGCGGGTGGCGGCAGTCCAGCGGCTGACCTGGGCCTACCTCCGCACCGCGCTTTACCCCGGAGACCCAGCCTGGCCCGCCGCATGTGCCGCACTGAGGGACAGCCCCAATCCGCTAGGCCGAGTGGAGTGCAAGTAAGCGCCGGCAGGGCGCAGTGTCAATGCCGAGAGCAGCGCTTCCAGTGCCGCTCTACTTCTCCAGAGAAGCCATGTCAATGACGAAGCGGTAGCGGACATCGCTTTTGAGCACGCGCTCGAATGCTTCGTTTATGTCCTGAATTTTGATCATCTCGACATCGCAGGTGACGCCGTTTGCGGCGCAGAATTCCAGCATTTCCTGGGTTTCGGGCAGGCCGCCCGCCCCGGAAGCAGCCAGGGACTTGCGGCCCATTATCAGCGAAAGTGCCGACAGCGGCGGCTCGATGGGGTCAAGCTGACCGACGAGAATATGCGTTCCGTCAAGTTTCAGCGCTGCGAGATATGGGTTCAGGTCGTGGGCGCTCGGCACGGTGTCCAAGATAAAGTCAAACGAATTGGCGACCGCCGCCATCTGCGCCGGGTCGGTGGAGAGCACGACATGCTCCGCACCGAGTCGGCGGGCTTCCGCTTCCTTGCCGGAAGTCCGGGTGAACAGCGTCACGTCCGCGCCGAGCGCTTTGGCGAATTTGAGGCCGAGATGGCCCAGGCCGCCCAGACCGACCACGGCGACTTTGTGGCCGGGTCCGATCTTCCAGTGCTTGAGCGGGGAGTAGGTCGTAATGCCCGCGCAGAGCAGCGGCCCGGCGGCCTTTGGGTCTAAGCCGTCGGGGATGGACAGGACAAAACGGTCGGAGGCGACGATGTGGTCCGAGTAGCCGCCGTAAGTCGGCGAGCCGTCGTGCCGGTCTTTGCCGTTATAGGTCTGTGTCGGATATTTCTCGCAGTAGACTTCCAGGCCCGCCAAGCAAGCCGAGCACTCCCGGCAGGAGTCTACTAAGACGCCGACCCCGACCGTGTCACCCGGCTTGAATTTGGTGACTTCGGGGCCGATTCTCGTGACCCGTCCGACGATCTCGTGGCCCGGCACCATCGGGTAGGCACTGTAGCCCCAGTCGTTGCGGGTTGAGTGAATATCGGTGTGGCAGACGCCGCAGTACAAAATTTCGATGGAAACATCGTCGGGGCGTGGGTCGCGCCGCGTGAAGCTCCACGGGGCGACGGGTTCGGCGGCGGACTGTGCGGCGTAGCCGCGTGTGTCGGTAGGCATACAATTCTCCTCGGGTTCAGTTACCGATAGAATACCCGTGCGAGAGCGGGAGCGTGTAGCCAAATCCTGCAAAATGATTGCCTGATCCTGCAAGCGTTCTGAGACTCTCTTGGCGGCGGGTATACTACGCACATGGATGACCTTTGCCGAAAACGCCAAGAGATGACCCGGCTGCTGGACCGGCTGACCGGGACGGACGGGAGTCACCGGACCGCCGTTTCGCAGCTCACCCTGCACCGGCTCTCCGCACCGATGCCGCCGGTGCATGGGGTGCTGAGGCCGACATTCTGCATCACCGCGCAGGGCGGCAAGCTGGCCGTGCTGGGAGAGGAAACCTACCTGCACGATCCGGCACGCTACCTGCTGCTGTCGGTAGACTTGCCATTAACAGTGCAGATTGTGGAAGCATCCCCGGAAGACCCCTATTTAGGCTTCTGCCTGGATTTGGACCCCAGGCAGATCGGAGCGCTGCTGCTGGAAATGGACGGGACTGGAGAAGGCCGGAGAGTCAGCGAGAATCCGGCCCGGAGCCTATCTCTCAGCCGGACCGACGCGCCGCTGCTCGACGCCGTTCTGCACCTGCTGCGGCTGCTGGACACCCCGGCGGACGCGGCGATGCTGGCCCCGGCGGTGGTCCGCGAAATCTTGTATCGCCTGCTGACCGGCGAGCAGGGTGGACGTCTGCGTCAAATCGCCGTACATAACAGCCTAACACAGCGCGTGGCGCGGGCAGTGGAGTGGATCAAGAGCCATTACGCCGAGCCGCTGTCCATTGAAACGGTCGCCGACGAAGTTTGCATGAGCGCGTCGGGCCTGCATCACCATTTCAAGGCCGTGACTGCGTTCAGCCCCTTGCAGTACCAGAAGCACCTGCGGCTCCAGGAAGCCCGGCGCTTGATGCTCAGTGAAGCTGCGGACGCCGCCACGGCAGGCTACCAGGTCGGATACCAGAGCGCGTCCCAGTTCAGCCGCGAGTACGCCCGCCTCTTCGGTGCCCCGCCGGGGCGCGACATCGCCCGCCTGCGCGGTACACTTTAGCCTGCGGAGTACACTTCAGAAAGAACAGTCTTCTGCCGATAGTCCAATGAGGGGGCTGCGACCGCGTGGGCGCAGTGAAGTCTTGGCACACGAAAATATAGACGCTGCCGGCAGCCGGAAAGCGCGATCCATTTGAGTGAAAAGCAACAAGTGACGCTGCCCGAGGATGAAGCCGGAGCGGGCGCGGCGCGGGACCGCACCCAGGACATCGCGGTCACGCTAGGGTTCAGTGCGCTGCTGCTGGCGGCACTGCTTTGTCCCTGGCTGCCGTTTCACGCGCGGGCCGTCATCGGCAACATCACGCTGATTTTCGGGCCGCTGCTGATGGCGGGGCGGATTCTGCGCGGACTGCCGCGCCTGAGCGCGGGGCCGAGCGGGGCTGGGACGGTATCGCATCTCTTTCTTTGCGCGGGCATCGTCAGCTTTGTCACGGGCAATGCCATTTGGGCTTACAACGAGAATATCCTCCACCGAACCGCGCTGTTTCCCTCCTGGGGGGATGCCTTCTTTTTGCTGGCGTATCCCTGCCTTCTGCTCGGTGTCCTGACCCTGCCGGTCCGTCCGACACCGCTGGCGGGCCGCTTCCGCGTTTTCGCGGACAGCCTCATGGTCATGGTGGCTCTGGTCACGTTTAGCTGGTACTTCGTTCTCGGGCCGACACTCATGCAGAGCGGCGAGACCCTGCTGGCGAAAGCGCTGGGAACGGCTTACCCGCTGTCCGACATCGTGCTGATTTCCTGCGTCATGCTGCTGTTTCTGCGCTCCGGCAGCGCGGCGCTGCGCCCGGCGATGCTGCTGCTGGCCGGCGGCTTCTGCGCGATTGTCGCTACGGACACGGTGTTCGACTACCAAACCCTGCACGGCACTTACGTTTCCGGGCATCCGTCCGACATCGGCTGGACACTCGGCTATATGCTGGTCGGAGCGGCAGCACGGGCCGTGCGCCTGCTTCCGGCGGACACGAGCGCAGCGGCGATGGTTCCGCCAAGCGCCGCCAAGCTCAGGGGGCTGTCTGGCCTCGGGCCGGCGCTGCCGCCCTACCTGGTGATGCCTGCGGTCGGTGTTCTGGTCTGGCATACGGCGCACACCCACGGAGACGGGAAGCTGGAAGCGGGGGTCTACCTCGGCGCAAGCCTCCTGGTCTGCCTGCTGCTGCTGCGTCAATTTTTCACCCTGCTGGAGAACCAGCGGCTGGCCCTGGAGCTGCGCGGGTTCAACGAGAATTTGGAGCGGCTGGTGACGCATCGGACGGAGACGCTGGAAGCGCTTCAGCAGCTCACCGCCGCCGTGAGCCGGACACTGGACGCGGACGCCGTGGTGGCGGCGGGCCTGCGGCACACGGAGACGGTGCTGCGGGCCGACGGCGCAATGCTTTGGCTCGCTGGGGAAGGCGAGGCTGCGCCGCCGGAGGCCGGCGGCTGGCTGCGAGCGCCGCTTTTCTGGCAGGGAACCCCTCTCGGCACAATCGGCGTCGTCCGCCGCGCCGGAGAGTTCGACGCCGCCGATGCCGCCCTGCTGGAAAGTGTCGCCGTGCAGATCGCCGCTGGCCTCGGCAATGCGCGTCAGTACCGGGCCGCGCAGGAGGCGGCGGACCGCGACCCGGTCACGGGCCTCTGGAACCACCGAGCGATCCATCAGCATCTCGACGACGCGCTCGAAGCGGCGCGGGAATCGGGGCTGACGGTGCTGCTGGCGGACCTCGACAACTTCCAAATCTTCAACAACACCTATGGGCATCCGGCTGGGGACGACATCCTGCGGCGCGTGGCGCAGGCGCTGACCGAGGAGTGCGCGGCGGAGTGCGGCGCAGGCAGCCGGGTGGCCCGCTACGGCGGCGACGAGTTCCTGCTGGTGCTGCCGGCCGGCCTGGGGGTCCCGGAAGCCGTAGCGCTGGCGGCGCGGCTGCGGGACCGGCTGGCCCGCGAGGACTTCCGCCGCGCCCCGGAAGACCGTCCGGTGCCGCTGTGCCTGAGCTTCGGGGTCGCGGCCTTCCCCCAGGACAGCAGGAACCGCCATGAGCTTCTCGACACGGCCCACGCGAACCTCGAAGCGGCCAAAAACTCCGAGGAGCGGATTGTCGGCCTGTCGGAAAGCCAGCGCGACAACCGCGCCCTGCGGGCCGGCGGCGCGTTCCGCACTCTCGATGCCCTGGTAGCGGCGGTGGACAACAAAGACCGCTACACGCGCCGCCATTCGGAAGATGTCGCGGCATACTCGCTCTGGATCGGCGAAGAGTTGGGCATGGACGCGGAAGCGCTGCGCCTTCTGCGAATCGGCGGCCTGCTGCACGATGTCGGCAAGATCGGGGTTCCTGATACCATTTTAAGAAAGCCGGGGCGCTTGACGCCGGAAGAGTACGACGCCATGAAGCAGCACCCGCAGCTCGGAGCGTACATTGTCGGCGGCGTGCCGGGCATGAGCGAGATTTTGGACTGTGTCCGCCACCACCACGAGCGCTGGGACGGCGGTGGGTATCCCGGCGCCCTGGCCGGCACGGCCATTCCGCTTCAAGCGCGGGTTATGGCGGTCGCCGATGCATTCAGCGCCATGACCACCGACCGGCCCTACCGCCGGGGAATGTCCTGGGAGATCGCGCTTGCCGAAGTGCGCGGGGGGATCGGCACGCAGTTCGACCCGGCGGCGGCGGAAGCGTTTTTATGCGCCGCCGAAAAGCGCCGCCACGCGCCGCTCGTCCTGCCAGTTAATGTACTTATGCGGGCCGCTTAACGTCCTGCCAGTTTAGCGTCGTGCCAGTAAGGCCGCAGGGCCGCGCCGAGAATCATTAGTGACAGCGCTCCCCAGAGCACGGCCCAGACGACCGGCGGCAGCGGGAACATCTGCGACATTAGCACGGCATCGGACACCGGCCCATTCACGAGCGTGGACAGGCCGACCAGTGTTTTGAGGTCGTAGAGCGAGTTTACGACGCACTGGACTCCCAAAAACATCGCGGTCAACTCGGCGGATTTCGGCGGCAGACGCCGAGCGGCCAGCAGTAGCCCCGCCGCAATCGCGATCCCCCACCCCAGCCCAAATAAGTCTCGCACCAGCAGCAAATCTACGAGAGCGATGATGCCCCCCGAAAGGCCCAGCACGGTCCGGGCCGCGCCCGGATGCCGGGCCAGCGCCAGCATCGCCGCGCCATAGGCGGAAGCGCCGACATAGCCCGCCATGACAATCAGCGGCCCGAAGCCGCCGGAAGTCAAGGTCACGCCCGACGCATCCGGCATGACCTGGATTTGGTGCGCTTGCCCACCGGTCAAAGTCGCCGCCAGGGCATGGCTGCCTTCATGGATAAATGTCACGAACAGCCGCAGCGGGTATAAAAGCAGCGACGCGAGTGGAATAAACGACACGACCACAGACAGGGCCGATGCCAGCAGAAGCTGTCCGAGCGCGGAGCGCGACGGCGGGGGCGGCGCAGGCGAAAACTCCAGCGGGCGAGTGGGTTGAGGCGTCTTGGGTATCATCTTGTAGGATTACACCGATTATGCCGCAGTTTGTTCCATTCCGCTTTATCGAGCCGCGTCTCGCCGGGGACGCCGAGGTGGTTGGGGTCGGGGAAGACCTGTCTTCCGAGCGGCTGCTCTGGGCCTACGCCCTGGGCATCTTTCCGTGGCCGATGACCGGCTACCCGCTGCTCTGGTTCTGCCCGGCCTGGCGGGCCGTGCTGGACTTTGGCCGCCTGCACGTCCCCGCCCGCCTGGCCCGCACCCGCCGGAGTTCACCCCTGACTTTCACGATAGATGCGGCATTCGACCAGGTGATTGCCGCCTGCCGCCGCTCGCCCCGGCCCGGTCAGGGCGGCACCTGGATCACGCCCGCAATGCTGTCGGCCTACCGCACCCTGCACGGATTAGGCCATGCACACAGCGTCGAAGCCTGGGACGCCGAGGGCAGTTTGGTCGGCGGCCTCTACGGGGTCGAGTGCGGCGGTGTCTTCAGCGGCGAGAGTATGTTCCACGCCGTGCCGAACGCCTCCAAGCTGGCTCTTTTGTTTTTGTGCGATTATTTGTCGGCACGCGGCGCCGGCTGGCTGGACATTCAGATGATGACCCCGCACCTCGCCGCCCTCGGCGCACACGAGCTGCCCCGCGACGAGTTTCTGGACCGTTTGGACGCCGAGCATCGGCGTGAGTTAGTCCTGTTCCCAGAGCAGGGTATGATGAAAGTATAAGGAGCAATGATCATGGAAAAGCGCAATGGCCCAACGGGCGAAGAGATTTTGAAGAACATGGACCCGGCGGCGCGGCAGGAAGCCGAGGGCGAGCTGGCGCAAGTCGAGCCGGGCGGCTCCGAGCCGTTCCACATCGGCGATGAAGGGCCGCACACGGAACTCGATGACGACCCGATTTCGGAAGGCGGGTCATCCCGCAAGAGCCGTCTGTGACGCTTGCACTTCCCTTCTATCAGATTGATGCGTTTACGGACAAAGTGTTCGGCGGCAACCCGGCGGCGGTCGTGCCGCTTGCTGAGTGGCTGACCAATACACAAATGCAGTCCATCGCGGCGGAGAACAACCTCGCTGAGACTGCTTTCTTTGTCCCCAAAGACGGCGAGTATCAACTGCGCTGGTTCACGCCCACCCAGGAAGTGCCGCTCTGCGGGCACGCAACGCTTGCTTCTGCGTTCGTCCTCTTCACCGAGGTTGACCCGTCTCAGACTGCCGCCGTGTTTCAGACACTCAGCGGCCCGCTCTCCGTGACGCGCGGCGAGGGCGGCCTGCTGACACTGGCGCTGCCCCGGCACGAGTTGGTGCCCGCCAAAGCGCCGCCAGAACTGCGGGCGGGCCTCAATCTGCCGCCAAGCGCCGTGTATCGGACACTGCTGAACCCGAACTACTGCGCGGTTTACGAGACTGAAGCCGAGGTCCGGGCGCTGGCACCTGACTCAGCGGTGCTGGCCCGGCTTGACCTGCAAGGCGTAGTCGTCACTGCACCCGGAGGCCCTGATGGGGACGCGGACTTTGTCTCGCGCTACTTTGCGCCTGGTATCGGTATCCCCGAGGACCCGGTCACCGGCTCGGCCCACTGCGCCCTGACCCCCTACTGGGCCGGGCGGCTCGGCAAAACGACGCTCCATGCCCGGCAGGTCTCAAAGCGCGGCGGCGAGCTGTTCTGCACCGACGCCGGGGACCGGGCCTTGATTTCGGGACATGCCGTGAAGTATTCCGAGGGCCGGCTGTTTCTGTAACAGCCGCCAAATCTATAACAGCCGCCAAACTGGTGAATTGACAAGCCCCCCCGCCTGTGCTAGAATAGCGGCATGACGGTCGCTAACACCTACCCCGCGCAAATCACTCTTTCGCCCATTCCAGAGCCGGCCCGTGCCTCGGTGCGGCTGCCCGGCTCCAAAAGCATCACCAACCGCGCCTTGTTGCTGGCGGCGCTGGCGGACGGCCCGAGCCGCCTGATCGCTCCCCTGCATTCCGAGGACACATTTTATATGGTCGAGGCCCTTCGGGCGCTGGGCGTGAGCATTGAAAAGACGCCGGACGGCGACTTCGACGTGACGGGCCGGGGCGGGTGGTTCGACGCGCCGGACAGGCCGCTGTTTGTCGGCAACTCGGGAACGACCGTGCGCTTTCTGACGGCGGCGGCCTGCTTGGCGCCGACCGGAAGCGACGTAGTCCTAGACGGCATCGCCCGGATGCGCGAGCGGCCTATTCGCGATTTGGTCGGGGCGCTCCTGACATTAGGCGTCGAGGCCGAGTGTATCAACGGCCACGGCTGCCCGCCGGTGCGGGTGCGCGGCGGGGGCATGCCCGGCGGGTCCTGCCGCCTGCGCGGGGATGTCAGCTCGCAGTTCCTGACCGCGCTGCTGCAAGCCGCGCCCTACGCGAGCAGCGATGTCGAGATCGTGATTGTCGGCGAGCTGATCTCGAAGCCGTACATCGGCATCACGGCGACGGTCATGGCATCATTCGGAGTCTCGCTCGTCAACGACAATTTTGAGCGGCTGCGCGTCCCATCGGGTCAGCGTTATGTCGGACAGCAGTACGCCGTGGAAGCTGATGCGTCCAATGCGTCATACTTTCTGGCGGCGGCGGCGGTTTCCGGCGGCACGGTGACACTTGAGAATTTGGGCACGGACTCCATTCAAGGCGACATCGCGTTTGTGGATATTTTGGAGCGTATGGGCTGCACAGTCACTCGCGGTCCATCCATCACGCTGACCGGCCCGGAAAAGCTGTCGGCGGTGGACGCCGACATGGAAGCGATCCCCGATACGGCGCAGACACTAGCGGTTGTCTGTGCGTTCGCCGATGGCCCCTCGCGCGTCACCAATCTCGCCAGCCTGCGAGTCAAAGAAACCGACCGGGTGCGGGCGATTGCCAAAGAACTGCCGAAGCTGGGTGTCCGCGTGGACGAGGGCGCGAGCGACTGGACTATCACCCCGCCCCCGGATGGCGTTTATTCGCCCGCCGCGATTGACACCTACGACGATCACCGCATGGCGATGGCTTTTGCCGTCGCCGGCCTGCGAGTCCCCGATTTGACCATCAACAACCCCGGCTGCGTCGCCAAGACCTTCCCGGACTTCTGGGAGCGCTGGGGCCGAGCCTTTTACGGAAAGACACTTTTATGACCGGGGGTTTTATGACTGGAGAAGAGTTTTCGGAAGTGGGCGTCGCCGGGGCGCTGGCCCATGCCTACGCGCAGGACGCCCGCGGCTTCCTGCCGTTGCTGGCGGTGGTTTTAAGCGGCTCCCTGCCCGACGAGACCGAGATCGAGCGCCGGGGCGGCCTGTTCCAGAAAGACAAGCCGGTACGAAAAGTCGCTGTTGCGCTCGGCGACAATGTCTACACGCTGGAAGATTTGGGACGCGGCCCGCTGGCGGCGAGCCGGGTCAAGATTGTGCGCGGCATTAAGCTGAAAACCGAGCCGCTGCCGGTCGAGGACTGGCTGGCGGACCTCAGCGCCGAGATTTCCGCCCGTGCCGGACGCAGTGAGAAGGCGTTCTTTGCACTCAAAAGCCTCTTGGAGTAACCCCCATGGCACTGTTCGGCAAAAAGACACAGAGCACGGAAGCCGCGCAGTTTGCACAAGCCGATCAGGCCCGTCTGGCGGCGGGCAGCCTGCCCCTCGGGGCCGAGATGCGCCTCACAGAGCTTCGCAAAAACGGCAAGTTCTTTACCAGCAATCTCAGTGTCAATGAGCTGGCTCTGACAACCTCCGAAGGGCTGCGCCCACTTGGGCAGGTGATGGGCAGCACCGTCTACCATGTCGGCTGGCAGTACACGCCGGTCTACGCCAGCACGGAGCTGACCGCGCTGACCCATGCCCAGCGCGACGCCCGGCGGCTGGCGATTTCCCGCTTGCAGTCGGAAGCGCGGCTTTTGGGAGCGCACGGGGTGGTCGGGGTTCGGCTGGAGCGCAAGTTCTATGACTGGGGTGCCAATTTGATCGAGTTCGCCGCGTCGGGTACGGCGATTGCCCTGCCGGACCGGCCTGTCCCCAAAGATCCGTTTGTCTGCGCCCTGTCGGGCCAGGAGTTCTACGCCCTGCGGCGCGGCGGCTTCTTCCCGGTCGGCTTCGCATTCGGCACCTGCACGTACTACCATGTGGCATCTTATAGCAACCAGTGGATCAGCCAAAGCTGGAACAATGTCGAGCTGACCGATTTCACGAAAGCGATCTACCACGCCCGCCACGCCGCCATGACCCGCCTGACTTCCGAAGCGAGCCATGTCCACGCCGAAGGGGTCGTCGGCGTCACGATTGAAGACTACATCCACACGCACGAAGTCGAGATCAACGACCAGCAGCGCCGCGATTTGATCGTCGAGTTCACCGCGCTCGGCACCGCCATTACCACCGACGGCCCGGACACGCTGACAATCAACTACGCCCTGCCGCTGACAGGGTGATGCCAGAAGGATTTATGCCGGGGGTGTGAAAACCCCCGGCACGAAAGGAGAACACGAAAGTGCCAAGTTCCTATACGCCCGGCTCGCAGGAGGGCCTGCCGATCCATGCCCGCAACCGATTGGCGGCGATGAAGCCGGGGGCGGGCCAAAAGGGCCTGTTTACCAGCGATCTGTCGGTCAATGAGTTTTTGCTGGTGAAAGAAGCGGGCTTCGACCCGCTCGGGCTGGTAGTCGGGTCGAGCATCTACCATATCGGCTGGCAGAAGCCGGCCATGACCCAGAGCATGGAGCTTGAGACGCTGACCCAGGCGATGTACCATGCCCGCGAGCTGGCGATGACCCGCATGGAAGAGGAAGCGGATTCGATTGGAGCCGACGGCATTGTGGGCGTCCGGCTGGAAGTCGGGCGTCAGGAATGGGGCGAGCATCTGGCGGAGTTTATCGCGATCGGCACGGCGATCAAGGCGCGGAACGGCGAAAGCCACCGGGCACCCAATGGCCGGCCCTTTACCAGTGACCTCAATGGGCAGGACTTCTGGACTTTGACCAAAGCCGGGTACCGGCCCGTGTCGTTTGTGATGGGCAACTGCGTCTACCATGTCGGCTACCAGGGCCTGAAAGCCTGGTTCTCGCAGGTCGGTCAGAATGTCGAGATGCCGACCTACACGCAGGCGATCTACGATGCCCGCGAGCTGGCCCTGTCCCGGATGCAGGCCGAGGCGGAAGAGCTTCAGGCAGACGGCATTGTCGGGGCGACGATCAAAGAGAACTCGCACGGCTGGGGCAGCCATGTGATCGAGTATTTCGCGGTCGGCACCAGCATTATCGCCACCCGCGCCGACCATATCATCCCCACCCCGTCGCTGGTCCTGCCGCTCAACGGATGAGTGTAGGCACGAAAAAGAGGGAGGCCAAAAGCCTCCCTCTTTTTGTGTTTGCGTTTTGCGCTTGTGTCAGCGGCTCCGCGCAAGCTGCACCCGGTTTTGCGGGTCGCCGTGCCGGTACTCTTCCCGCGAAGCTGGTCCCAGCTTCACGATCACTCCCGCCGGGGCCGGAGGTGGGACGGCGAGGACGGCGGGATGGGTTGTCGGTGCGGCGGTCAGCAGCAGCGCCCAAACGGCGAGAATGGTCATGACGTACTCCTTCGGTACTGTCGCAGTTTGGCGGCCCGGCGGCCAGACTTCGCGAGAAAGCCAGGCCCGTAGCTTTGCGTCCCACACTTTCGCGTGGTTTGCCCTTGTCAATATGCGAAGGAAGACGGCGCTTGGTGCGCCCTCTGAACTTGATTATGCCGTTTGATGCCCAAATCTTTACTAAATCCGGCCGACACTGCGAGCAGGAAAACCCAAAGGCAATCGCGAAATAAGAAAGGTCAAACAGCAAAAGTGCGTGACAGGACGTTTCGGGTGTTTAGGAGGAACCAATCTTATGCTGGCTCAAGTAGATTCCAGTGCTATTCTCGGCATTGATGCGTACATTGTTCGGGTCGAAGTGGATATTTCGTCGTCCGTGCCGATGTTTACTATCGTCGGCCTGCCCGACGCCGCCGTGCAGGAGTCGCGGGAGCGGGTTCGGAGCGCAATCAAGAACTCCGGGCTGGAGTTCCCGCTCCGGCGCATTACCATTAACCTCGCCCCCGCCGACATCAAAAAGCAGGGGCCAGCGTTTGATCTGCCCATCGCGGTCGGCATTCTCGCCGCCACCGGACAGGTGCTGACCGACAAGATCGCCGACGGTTTATTTATTGGGGAACTCGCGCTTGACGGCTCCGTGAGCGCCGTGTCCGGGGTGCTGCCGATTGCGATTAAAGCCCGCGCCGACAAGCGGCCTTACCTGGTAGTGCCGGAAGCAAACGCCGCCGAGGCCGCGATTGTCGGGGACCTCCGGGTGTTCGGGGTCCGCTCACTGTCCGACGCCGTGGTGCTGCTCAACGATTTCGAGTCGCAGACCCCGCTGACATCCGACCCTGAGGCGATGCTCGGGGCGCAGAGCGGCGATGACTTGGACTTCTGCGAAGTCAAGGGCCAAGAGCATGTCAAGCGGGCGCTCGAAGTCGCCGCCGCCGGGGGACACAACCTGCTGATGGTCGGCCCGCCCGGCTCGGGAAAGACGATGCTGGCCCGGCGTGTGCCGTCGGTCCTGCCGCCCTTGAATTTGGAAGAGGCGCTCGACGTCACCAAGATCTACTCGGTCGGCGGCCTGCTCGGCAGCCGGACCTCGCTGGTCACGAAGCGTCCATTCCGGTCGCCGCACCATTCGATCTCGAACGCCGCCCTGGCCGGCGGCGGCAGTTCGCCCCGGCCCGGCGAAGTGTCGCTGTCGCACCACGGCATTTTGTTTTTGGATGAGCTGCCCGAGTTCAAGCGCGACGTGCTCGAAGTCCTGCGGCAGCCGCTGGAAGACGGCCATGTCACCATCGCCCGCGTCGCGGCGACCATGACCTACCCGGCCAAGCTGATGCTGGTCGCTGCCATGAATCCGTGCCCATGCGGGTATTATGGGGATACAGTCAAGACGTGCTCCTGCTCGCCGCCGACCATCGCGAAGTATTTGCAGCGCATCAGTGGCCCGCTGCTCGACCGCATTGATATTCACATTGAAGTGCCGCGTCTGCGTCAGGACGAAATGGTGCAGGGCGGCGGCAGCGGGGAGCCGTCGGCGTCCATTCGCGCTCGGGTTCTCGCCGCCCGTGCCCGGCAGAAGGAGCGGTTCGAGGGAACAAGCCTGCACTGCAACGCCCACATGGCATCGCGTCAGATTCGGCAGTTCTGCAAGACGACCGCCGATGTCACGGACCTGCTCCGGGCCGCTATTTCGCAGCTCGGCCTGTCCGCGCGGGCCTACGACCGTATCCTGAAGCTGGCCCGCACCATCGCCGATTTGGACGCCGAAGCCGACATCCAGATCGCCCACGTCGCCGAAGCGATCCAGTACCGCGCCCTAGACCGCAAGCTCTGGGGATAAAAGGAGCCTTTATGGTAAGTGAGATGGTGCTTCCTTCCGAGGAGGAAATGGATCGGCTTTCTGTGCGAGGCTGGGCGATCTATCAGGAAAAAGTCAAGCCTGCCTTTGAGCCGCACGAAAACGGGAAAATCGTGGCAATCCATCTCGACTCGGGCGACTATGAAGTCGCGAAAACTTCTTCTCTGGCGTCGAAGGCGATACGAAACCGTCATCCCGACGGGCTGCTCATGGTTACCGACATTGGACCGGCAAAAATTGATGGTTTAACCCTGCGTATGATGGGCAGCCAACTCGTTTCGGAGCAAAGCAGATGATACACGGGGCATTTCGAGATGACCACCCCCGTATGGTGCTGGCTTTGGAGGGGGCGAACGGTGACCTGGAAGTGGATTTTGTGGTTGACACTGGTTTTGCGGGTGACCTATCCCTTCCGGTTCGGTTAGTAAATCAGACGGTCGCAACGATTATGGGATTTCGCATACGTAAACTCGCTTCCGGTCAGGAGTTTCGCTGCCCCTACTGTTCGACCGCGCTTGAGTGGAATGGCGAGACCCGTCGGGCCGAAGTTCTTATTCTTGAAGGCGAGCCGCTTCTCGGAACAGTTCTGATGCGGGAACATATGCTTCAAGTCGAGATGTCAGAAGGTGGGGAAGTTGCGATTGACCCACTTTGACAATCATTCTGCGAACGACTACTTTGCGAACACTGTACGGAAAGCAAAAGACAGATGCGGTACAATTCACCTAACTCACCGATGGACGGACTGCGGGATTTTGTGACACGGGGCGGCATCCCCATCACGATGACATTGGTTATCATTAACGTCACGAGCTTCTTTGCCGCCTTCTTTTCACCCAATATCGCGGGCCGGTTTTTGGAGCAGTTTTTGCTGTTCCAGTCGCCCGGCTGGCTGCTGACGCCCTGGACGCTCTTGACCTACCCGCTGTATTCCGCCGGGCTGTTCCCGCTGATCTTCGGCTGCCTCTTTTTCTGGCTGGGCGGCGGGAGCCTCGAACGCAGTTGGGGAAGCGGGCGCTTTGCCGGCTTTCTGGCAGGAATTACAGCCATAACCGCGCTGTCGTTTGCCCTGGGCGGGCTGGTGTTTCACCGAGTAACGCCGCTGCTGGCCGGGCTGTCGCTGCCACTGGATGCGGTCATCGTGGCCTTCTGTATGCTGAACCCGGAGCAATCGTTCCGGTACTTCTTCTTTACCCTGCGGGCCAAGTACATCGCGCTAATCGTCACAATCTGGACCCTGGTATCCTACGGCCCGATCTTTGGCGTGTTCGCCTGCGGCGGCATCTTGGCCGCGTTCCTTTATGTCAAGTATGGGCGCTCCTGGGCCGGCTATGACACGTACCGTGCGCCCCGGCAGACACCGCGCGGCCCGGACCTGCGGATGGACAACCGCTCCGCACGCCCGACCTTCCGCACGACGCTTGACGGCTCCCCGGCGCAGCGTCCGTTTCTGGACTTTGCCGGGCGCTGGAAGGACTGGCAGGAGCGGCGGCGCCTGGAGAAGCTTTGGAAGAACTCCGGCTTTTCCGGCTCCGAAACCGAGTGGCGCGATGACGAAAAACGACGCAAATAAGTGAAACCGGCACTTTCATGGAACATTCGCGGTGCCGGTAGAAATGGACAAATGCCCTGTGACTAAGAAATCTCTCGCCCCGGCAGCGCTGCTGATGGGTGCCGCTTTGCTGCTCTCCCCGGCGCAGGCTCAGACACCGGCACTGGCGAGCACACCGCCCGTGACCGTCAGCGACTACCGGGGGGACGCCGCGCACACCGGCGTGGCGGCAGAAAGCTTGGCGACGCCGCTGTCGCTGCTCTGGCGGCACACGGCTTCATCCACGGTCAGCGCCCTGGCGTCGCCGGTGTTCTCCGGCAAAACTGTCTACTTTGTGTCCGGCAGCGGCGTCTCCGCGCTGTCTGCCGACGACGGCGCGACCCTTTGGCAGTATCCGGCTGACGGCAAGCCGGCGGCGCTGTTTTCCGCAACACCCGCGCTTGACGGCGGCTTTTTGTATGTCGCTGATGATGCCGGGAATGTCGTAAAGCTCGATGCGGCTACCGGCAAAGCCGCCTGGAAGGTCAAGCTGGATGGCACGCTTCGGTCGTCTCCGACCCTCAGCGCCGGGCAGGTCTTCCTCGGCAGCAGCAGCGGCCACTGCTACGCTCTCAGCGCCGAAACCGGACAAACGGCATGGGACATGACTACCGGCGGCGCGGTCACGGCCTCGCCGATCGTCACCGGCGGACTGGTTGCGTTTTCATCATCCGACAACTCCGTGTACAGCTTCAGCACCCGGACCGGGCGCAAGTCCTGGTCGGTTCCCTACGACTCCGACCCGAGTATCGTCCCGCTGGTCTACGACGGGCGCAGCCTTCTGGTGACCGCCGGGGACACGATCTACAGTCTGGAACCCGGCAGCGGGCGGCAGCGCACGACGATCAAGCTGCCGACCAATGTGCTGATCCCACCGACGCCCGGCCCGGACGCGACCTTTATCATCACCCAATCGAGTGTCCTGTATGCCCTGGAAGGTGGCGGGAAGCAGCGCTGGAAAGTCACCCTGGACTCCGCGCCGTCCGCCCCCCCCACCCTGGCCGGTGCGGCGCTTTTGGTGACGACTCTGCCGGGCACTCTCACAGCCTACAACGCGGGGACCGGCGATTTGCTCTGGCGGTACGCCATGCAGGGCACAGCCACCGACAGCCAGGCGAAGCCGGCTAAAGTGGGTGTCGCCGCCGCGCCGATTGTCGCCGCCGGAACCCTGTACGTGTCCAGCGACGATGGTACCCTGAGCGCGTTTCGCCGCGATGCCATAGACACCGTCGGCCCGGAATTGCCGCTGCTTGTCCCAGCGTCGGGCGCGACTGTTCCCACCGACAACGTCACCTACGGAGCACAACTGCTGGACCTCGGCAGCGGCATCAACCCGTCCACCGTCACGCTGTCGCTCGACGACAAGCCCGACCCGCTTGCGGTCTACCACGCTGATGTCAACGCCGTGTTCCACACGTCGGCGACGCCCCTGACCGAGGGCGACCACCAGATTACGGTCAAGGCCGCCGACTGGCGCGGCAACGTGACCACGCAAAGCTGGCATTTCACGGTCCGCAACGGTGCGCCCGCCGGCGGCGGGCGGTTCAACCCATTCGGACGCGGCTACCCCGGCAGCGGCGGGCGCAACCCATATGCCCCGCCGCCGCCGCCGCTGTCATTCTAATATTTACGTTCACGGAAAAGAGATAGAGAGCTATGGAAAGCCTTGCCGAACCGACAGCACCGACAGCAATTACCGCCACCGACGAAGACTGGCTGCGGCTCCATGCCCTGGAGTTCGCCGCCCACCGCCTAAATGCCCTGCTGGAAGCCTACGGCGGCGATCCCGGTGCGATCTTCCGGGACACACCTGCCGGGCTGAAAGCGCGGGTGCCCATCCTCGGCGACAAGCGGGCGGCAAAGATCGCAGACGTGCGCAGGCAGGACTTCTCAAAGACGCGGGCCGCGATGGACAAGCACGACACGCGGCTGGTCACAGTCCATGACGACACCTACCCAGCGGGCCTGCGCCCCCTGCTCGGTGCCCCGCCGGTGCTGTTTGTGCGCGGCGAGCTGATCCCCGAAGACAAGTTCAGCCTGGCGATTGTCGGCTCCCGCCGGGCGACCTCCTACGGCCTCGGCCTGGCCCGGCAATTCGCTTATGACCTGACCAAGCATGGCCTGTCGGTCATCTCCGGCGGGGCGTCGGGCGTGGACACGCAGGCGCACCTCGGCGCACTCGAAGGGGGCGGGCGCACACTGGCCTACCTCGGCTGCGGCGTAGACATCGCCTATCCCGCCGACAACCGCCGCTTGTTCGCCGACATCGCCGAGGGGCGCGGCGCGGTCCTGTCCGAGTTCGGCATGGGCGAGCGCCCGGAACCCTGGCACTTCCCGGCCCGCAACCGCTTGATTTCCGGCACCTCGATGGGCGTCTTGGTGATTGAAAGTCCGGCCAACAGCGGCTCGCTGATCACGGCGCGGGAGGCGGGCGAGCAGGGCCGCGACGTGTTCGCGATCCCCGGCCCGATCGGCATGGGCCACAATTCCGGCTGCCACAAGCTCATTCAAGACGGCGCAAAGCTCGTGGAAAGCGTGGACGACATCCTCTCCGAGCTGGGCGTTTTGACACTGCGCTCCGCCGACTCGCCCCCGGCGCTCAGGCCCATCCCGGACCTGCCGCCCGAGCAGCGCGGCATCCTCGATATGCTGACACTTCAGCCGCGCCAAGTGGAGGGCATGATTGTCGAGAGCCGCCTGTCCGCCCCGCAGGTCGCCGGCATTCTGACACTCTTAGAGATGCGCGGCCTCGCCAAGCGTGTCCCCGGCAACGCCTTCGTGCGCGTGCTTTAGTAGTAAATTAGGAGAATTCCGATGAACTCACTGTTTGTGATTGCGCCCTACGATTACGAAGGGCTGTGGGTATTTGACGATGCGAGGTTCGGCTTGGAGCAGGAGCCGTTCGTCGGCGGCGCGGACACAATGATTGATACGCTAACGGCGCACATTCCAGATGCCAAATCTGGCTTCCGCATTATCTTCTCGGCGTCGGCGTTTCCCGGCTATACAGCGAGGCTTGAATGGGTGCGGCCCGAACTCAGCGGCAATGTCTACCGCTCGCCGGAGCTGGGCATGGAAGGCTGGCTCTGCCCGGCCCTGTTCAAGTATTTCGACGCCGCGCCGAAAGAGATTTACCTGAAAGTGGAGGCGAAGGCACAAGAGTAGATCGGCACTTCCAATGCCGATTTCTAAATTGCTCCCGTTCTACAGTTCACTATGCCTAAACCACAAACTTTGCTCGATCCGCAGTTTCTGAAAAAACTTGAGGCGCTTAGCATCCTCTCGAAGCGTGTCTTTGCCGGGCAGTCCAAAGGTGAGCGGCGGTCGCTGAAGCGCGGGTCGTCGGTGGAGTTTGCTGACTTCCGCGAGTACGCGCAGGGCGACGACCTGCGCTATGTGGATTGGAAGGCGTATGGACGATTAGAGAAGCTCTTTTTGAAACTGTTTGTTGAGGAGGAAGACCTCAGCATTCACCTCTTGGTGGACACGAGCGCGAGCATGGGCTTCGGCAGTCCGCTGTCGAAGGCCGATTACGCCCGGCGGATTGCCGCCGCACTGGGGTATGTCGCGCTGTCGGAGTATGACCGGGTGCTGCTGTCCTCGTTCAGCAATGGCCTCGGGGAGCGGATGCCGCCGCTGCGGGGCAAGCCGGGCGTCTTTCCGTTCTTTCAGTTTTTGGAGACGCGCCTGCCGGTCGGCGGGGAAACGAAGTTCGGGGCGGCACTCTCACAGTATGCGGCGACGGCAAAGAATGTGGGAATTGCCGTGGTGCTGTCAGACTTCTTCGACGAAACCCATGTCCAGGGCATCCGTGCCCTGCTGTCCCGGCGCTTTCAAGTCGTGCTGGTGCACGTCTTGGACGAAGAAGAGCTGCATCCGACGCTCACGGGCGACCTGCGGCTGGTGGACTCCGAGACAGGGTTGGTCAAAGAAGTGAGCATCTCGCCGTCGCTGCTGGCCGACTACGAAGCACGGGTGCAGGCGTTCTGCGGCGGTTTGCAGGCAATGGCCGCGAAGTTCAATTTAGACTACGTGCAGGCATCCACCGCCGTGCCGTTCGAGGACATTGTCCTGAAGTCCCTGCGCGGGCGTGGCCTAGTGCGTTAGGGCACGGCTATTAGTTCGCACTGGCGCTGCCATTGCTGGGCGTCACCAAATCGGAACCAAAATGGCCGGCGGTTTTGACGGCGGCGGCATAATCTGTGCCGAGCGTGACGGTGAGGGACGCGGGCGGGGTCCAGCCCATCTTATTGGGCTTCAGCGGCTGACGCGCAGTTTTGGGGGTCTCGACGCCGAGCAGGACGGAAAGGTCCTGGGGGGCATCGGGGTTCGAGACTCCGGTGTCGAGCAGGACGGTTTGGGCGATTTCGGGTCTCGCCGAAGTTTGGGACGAGGCCAGATGGACACGGGCCGGGGCGGCATTCCCACCATTGCGGACATCGGTGTAGCCCTGCGCTTTGAGTTGGTTGACGGCGTACTGGGCGAGGCCGGGCGTCGTGGTGCCGTTTTTGACCACCACGGGGATGAGTGGGCGAAAGGCCGTCGGGTCACCTTTGACCAGCCAGCCGGCGTAGGCACGGGCGACTTCGGGCTTAATTCGGTAGTCCCACGCGCCGCCCGGCCCGCGGAAATCGTCGCCGGGCAGGGTCGCGGTCTGAATATCGCCCTGCTGGATACCCTTGAAGATGGCGGCGATGTCCAGAAGCTGCTGGCGGGTGAAGTCGGTGCGGATTGTGGACATGGCGACATCGGCCAGCTCGGGGGCTTTGGTGACATTGGCAAAGTTCTTGGCGCGGTCCACCATCGCCCGCATCAGTAGGTGCTGGCGGTACATCCGGCGCTCGTCGCCGTCCTCCGGGGTCGGGCGCTTGCCGGCGTCCGGGTGGCGATACCGCGCAAAGCCGACAGCGCTCTGACCGTCCAAATGCTGCGCTCCCGGCTCCAGGTCAATCGAAAGATGCCCCCAGTTGTCGTGGTAGTGCAGCGGGTGCTCGACTGTCACATCCACGCCGCCGAGGGCGTCCACCATCTTCTTCGTGGCGTCAATGTTCAACACCAAGTAGTGATTGGCATTGGTGCCTAAGAATTCGTTGACGGTTGCGACCGTCCGCGCCGGCCCGCCAGTGGCGTAGGCGGAGTTGATCTTGGTGTGAATGTCCGTGCCGGCGATATGGGCATAGGTATCGCGCGGGATAGACAGCATCGTCGCTTTTTTGGTCGCCAGGTCAAGCGTCATCACAAACAGCGTGTCGGTGCGGGACTGCGACGTGTAAACCATGTCGCTGTTGGTCCAGCTATCGTCAATGCCCATGCAGACGATCGTGAGCTTGTCTTCTCCCGGAAAGCCGTCTTTGGGCGCAAAAATAGTCTCGCGTATTCCCGACCAGCCTCCTCCAGGAGTGCGGATTATTCCCCGGTAGGTGTGCAGCACCCATCCAGCTCCCAGAGCCAGGACAAAGACGACGGATAGGACAGACCACAGCGCGATTTTTTTGCCTTTGCTCATAAGTAAATCCTAATTCGGAACCCCTCCCGCTCGTTCCTCGCTCCCTCCCCGAAGCGGAGAGGGGCAGAGGTAGGAAAGAAGAAAACCAGGGGCGTTTCCGTGTCTGCTTTTTCTTAACTCTTTACCCTCTCCGCTTCGGGGAAGGAGCGAGGAACGAGCGGGAGGGGTCATTCCGCCATCAAAAGCTCCAGGCCGCGCTCCGAGCGGGCGGGCAGCATCTCGCCGGTGAAGCCCCACAGATGCGACTTGACCGCCCTAACCGTGACAAGCTGCCCTTGCAGGTCACGCGGGGACGGGAAATTGATCGTCTTGCCCTGACGGTTCAGGCCCGTCCATTTCAGCGGATCTTTTGGGCTGCGCCGCTCGACCAGCACTTCGTAGGTATTACCGACTTCCGCCGCATTTCGTTCCAGCGTGATCTCGTTTTGCAGGGCAATCAGCGCATGGAGACGCCCCAGCTTAACCTCTTCGGGGACTTGATCTTCCAGCACCGCGGCTTTGGTACCCTCACGGGGCGAATAGGCGAACATGAACGCGGAGTCGTAGCGGGTCTCGGCGACAAAGCGCATTGTGTTTTCGTATTCTTCGTCGGTCTCGCCGGGGAAGCCAAGCATCAAATCCGTGGTCAGGCCGACATCGGGAACGGCGCTTCGGAGCCGTATGACAATATCTTTGTACTGATCGAGCGTGTAGCCCCGGCCCATGCGCTTCAGCAAATTATCATCGCCAACTTGGACAGGCATATGCACCTGCTCGCAGACTTTCGGCAGGTGCGCGATGGCGTCAATCACGTCCTGATGGAAGTCTTTCGGGTACGGCGACGTATAGCGAATGCGCTCGATGCCTTCGATGGCGTCGAGGCGGGTCAGCAGCTCGGCGAACGAGCACGGCTCATCGAGAAACTTGCCGTAGGAGTTGACGGTCTGCCCGAGCAGAGTCACTTCCTTCGTGCCGAGCGACGCCAGCCGCTCCACTTCGAGCACGATTTCATCGGCAGGCCGGGAGCGCTCTTTGCCCCGCGTAATCGGGACAATGCAGAACGCGCAGAACTTGTCGCAGCCGTAGGAGATGGACACGAACGACTTCAGTTTCGGCATCAGCCCACTGAGAACCCGCAGCGGCGTCTCTTTCGCGTGGCGGTCTTTGCGCGACGGCAAGCCCGTCTCGATAATCGCGATCCGCTCTGAGCGTACCCGCTCCACGAGTGCCGGAACCCGGTCAATCTGGCCGGTGCCGACCACTAAGTCCACATACGGGGCGCGGCGGCGTATTTCCGGGGCTTCTTTCTGGGCCATGCAGCCGCAGACCCCGATGACCAGCGCGGGATTGGCTTCTTTCAGCTCCCGCAGCTCGCCGAGCTTGCTGTAGACTTTGCGCTCGGGCTTCGCTCGCACCGAGCAGGTATTCAGCAGAATGACCGAGGCGTCTTCCATGCGCTCGGCTTTCGTGTAGCCGTCATTTTCCAGCATTGCCGCCATCTGCTGCGAGTCGTCCTCGTTCATCTGGCAGCCCCAGGTCAGCACCGTGTATCCGCCGCGTGCTTCTTTAGGTTCCGCAGTTTCGCTTACAAGTGTCATCTGTGTATTATACCGCAAATTGGGAAAAGGAGTGCAATTCACCTTCCGATCTTGTACACTGTAAACGTGTCGTTCTTATAAACCTGCGTCAGATACGGCGGCGGCGGGGCAGCGGTCAGCTCTACAAACGTATGCAGCTCGCCGTGGCGTTTGAAAGTCGCTTTGGAGAGATCGTTCGGATAGAACAAATACTGTGCCCCGGTGCTTTCGAGAAATGCCCGTCGGTCAATGTTCGAGGCAATCGAGTCGAACGCATCGGCAAACTCGGCATCTTTCGCGCCATAGGACGGCGTCTCGGCCCAGTGACCGGCCCAAACTGCCCGGCCGGCCGTGCCCGGCAGGTACGTACATAGCCCCGGAAAGCCGACCACCGCAGCATTTTCAGGCGTATTCACCCGGAGCCACTGATAGACGTCCACAAGGGAATTGCTGAGAAACGGGGCCAAGTGGGTCTCGCTGCGGTTGTATTCTAAGTGCTTGAAGTCCCGCACCAGAAACAGGGCATTGGACGGCGCGGAGAATAGCACCAGCCCGGCCAATGCCAGCGGGCGAACGCTTGGTGCGAGACGCTGCGCGAGCCAGGCCGCGCCGACGCCCGCAAGCAAGCACAGCGGCAGGTGTTCGCCCATCAGCATTTTGCGCTGGAAGGCAAACGGCAGGTAGCAGACCAAAAAGCCGCCGACCGCCCAGCAGGCAGCGAAGAGCAGGGGGAGGGAAGGCCCCCCGGCCCCCAATTCTGGGGGAGTAGGATCAGATGCAGGAGCAGACACGAGTTCCAGTCTTGCTCCCCCGTCGGGTGCAGTTGCGCCATTATTGGGGGCTGGGGAGCCTCTTCGGACAAGCAGCCACGCGGCAAGCAGTGCCAGCAAGAAGACAACGCCGTAGGCGAGAATGTAGTGCCAGAAAGCAGGCGACAGGGTCGGGACATTGGCGCGTTTGTGGAACACGGCTTCGGCACTGAAGACGTAGTACATATACAGTGTCGTCGGCAGGGTCAGCGCCAGGGCGACTGCCGCTCGGTACCAGCTCCCCGCCATGCCGCGACCCCGGCGAATAATCGTCAGGACGACCAGAAAAACGCCCCAGGCGGCGCTGAGATGCAGGACATCGTAGGAGTGCATGTTGCCCAAAATGCCGCCGCAGACGCCGGCGGTGACGGCATACTTCCAGCGGCCCGTCTGCTCGCCGAGAAGCAGTGCATAAAGTGTGCCCAAGATGAGCAGCGTGCTGACAGTCATCAGGGCCGACGTATAAATGCTCAGGAATGTGTACGCTTCCGGCTGCCAAGCGTCCACCGGCCCGCCCGGTAGGTTCTTGTCGTGCCAGCGTGACCACTGCACCCAGCCGAAGCCGCTGGAAACGCAGGCGAAGCCGAACGCGGTCAGTCGTGCGGGAATGTTCTCGGGGAGGCAGTGACGATAGAACTTGTAGACCAGCCAGAGCAGGCCGACACCGCCCCCCACCCGCGCGATTTGCAGCGCGGCTTGCGGGGAGCAATGGGTCACAGCCATGACGCGCCCGAGCAGCCAGAAGAAGACATTGAACTCTAAGTCTTTTTGCGGGTCAGTCGTGAAGAAATTGTGCAGGAAAAAGTGGCCGTCGCCCATCTGCCGCAGCCAGGACAGGTAATTGCAGTAGTCGTCAATGTTGTAGACCGTGCCGATAAACGACGCGCCGGGGGGAACGCTGAAGTAGCCCAGCAGGTACGGCAGGCAGGACGCCAGGAGCGTAAACGCGATGAGGCCAAACACGATCCGCCGCTCGGTCTGTCCGGCACTCGGCACGGTCTTACTCACCGTCGGCATCGTCTCACTCGCCATCGGCATCGTCTTCCTCGGCGTCTTCTTCCACCTGTGTCCGAAGCAGAGCCACGGCATTCTCGGACAGAATGCGATTGCGGTCTGGCCGGGTCAAAGTTGGGGCGCTTTCGACTAGAGCGAGTGTCAGCTCCGGGCTGCCGCCGGGGAGGCCGCTGCCGTAAAGCAGCTTGCGCGGGGTGACCACCGACGACGCCTGCGCGATCTTGTCGGTGTCCAGACTGCCCGAGATTTCCAGGTAGATATTCAGGTGCTTCTTCGCCGTCGCCGTCGCCACGCGCCAGTCCTCGCCGCCCATGCCCAGAAAAACGAACTTCATGGCGGGGAACTCGGCGGCAATCAAACGCGCCTGATGCACGGCGTCGGCATCGCGAACCGGCAGGGCCACGGGCTTCGCATACCGCCGCTGGGCATTCAGAATCTCGCGGGCGTCTTCTAAAGTGACCGGACGGCCCGGTGCGGCGAACAGGGCCGCGCCGACCATGCCGCGCTTGTTCTGGTGCCGCCGCTGCTCCTCCTGCGACTCGGCGGAGTAGCCGGCGTTCAGCGTGACCCACCCAAACAGGCCGTCTTCGGGCGCGACAATCTCGCGCAGGCGGCGGTTGCCCGCGACAAAATCGCACGATGCGCCAAGTGCCGAAATCAGCGCGATGCCGTCGAGGCCGCGCCCGCGCATGGTGTTGAGGACTGCCTCGCGGGTGGCTAAATCAGATGTAAACGGCGTCGCGCCGAAGTAGGCATGAGTGTCGAAAGTGGGCATGGATTTACTCTTCGCTCCCCGACTGCCAGATGCTTTGAGCATTGCCGGACAGCACGGCGTCTTGGTCACTTTGCGACAGGCCCGACGACCGGACGTAGCGCAGGGCGGCGGCGGGGGAGCGGCCCGGCGCATCGGAGCCGAACAGGACACGCCCGATCCCGACTGTGTCTCTTAAAATAGGCAGGGCATAGGGGGCGGTCAGGGCGTGGGTCTCGACGTACAGATTTTCGTGGACCCGCAGCAGAGTGATCGCCTCGGAAAGCGTCTCGGGCAAGACCCCGTCCAGGACAACGGCGTGGGGGAAATCATCCAGCAGACGGGCTAATTGGGTGGCATCACCACGCTTCTCAACCGACACCATAATCGGCATCTTCGGCAGTCGTCCCAGCGCCGACAGTAGCCGCAGAAACGGCGCAAATTCGAGCGGCCAGCCCTGCAAATGCGGGAAGAAGCGGATCATCTCGAACGCATTCTCGGCGATGCCTTCAATCAAGCCGTCCTGCCCCCAGTAATGGACCGGGTTCAGGGTCGCAACGGGGATCAGATGGTCATGCGCCCGGCAGGCCCGCATCGTCTCGTCGTTGCCCGCCCCAGCCTCGTGAAACAGGCCATAAGTCGAGAGCGTCAGCCCCCAATCTATGCCGTTGGCCCGCATGGCCTCGACCAGCGTTTCCGGGCTGCTGTCGGCGTGCTGCGCGGGGTAAGCTCCAAAGAGCGTATTGACATCGGTAATTTCCATAGTTTGTGTCCAAAGAACCTACCCCGGCTCGTTCCTCGCCACCCCTCCCTAAGAAGGAAGGGTAAGAGGTTACAAATATAGCCTTCCCCGTGCTTGACTCCTACCCTTCCTTCTTAGGGAGGGGTGGCGAGGAACGAGCCGGGGTAGGTTCCTAAATCATCCCCAGCGCCCGGTTCAGACGGTTGACGCAGCGCTCGCGGCCCAGCACAGCGATGGCTTCGAACAGGCCGGGGCCGGTGGTGCGGCCTGAAATGGCGACCCGGACGGGGTGGATAACATCGCCGCCTTTGACTTCGAACTCGGCGATGGTGGCTCGGACGATTTCTTCGGTGGAAGCAATATCGAAGGTCTCTAAGGCCGCGAAGCCGTCACGGACACGCCTCAAGCGGTCGCCGACGCCGGGGTGGGTCAGCCACTTTTGGGCCGCTTTTTCGTCGAACAGGTACTCGTCGTCGCCGAGCAGGAAGAAGTCGGCCAGCAGCGGCGCTTCGGCCAGTGTCTTCATGCGTTCTTGTTCCAAAGCCAGGACCCGCCCGATATAGTCCAAAGTCTCGGCGTCGGGATTGTTGCCGACAAGGCCCGCCTCTTGCAGAAATGGCAGGGTCTGGGCAGCGAGTTCGGGCAGGGACAACTGACGGATATATTGCCCGTTGAACCAGAGCAGCTTTTCCGGGTCGCTGATGGGGGAGCGGTTCAGAATACCATCCAAATCGAACTTTTCGATCAGCTCGGGCACCGTGAACAAGTCGCGCTCTTCTTTCGGGGACCAGCCCTGCATCGCCAGGAAATTGGTCATCGCATCCCGCAGGAAGCCCTGCTTTGGGTACTCCAAAGCGCCGAGTGCCCCGTTGCGCTTGCCGAATTTCTTCTTATCCGGCCCCATCATCACCGGCAGGTGGGCGTAAATCGGCGGCTCCCAACCGAGGGCACGGTGGATCAAAATATGCAGCGGTGCCGACGGCAGCCATTCCTCGCCGCGCAGGACATGAGAGATTTCCATCAAGTGGTCATCCACTTGCGCGGCCAGATGGTAGGTCGGGTAGCCGTCGGACTTCAGCAGAATAGCGTCTTCGAGTATGCGGTTCTGGACGGTGATTTCGCCGTAGACTGCATCGGTGAACGTGACTTCCCCTTCGGGCGGCACGGCAAAGCGGACGGTCGCGAACTGCCCGCGCGTTTTTTCGTACTCGGCCCGCTCAGCGTCGGTGATGTAGCGGTGCCGGCGGTCGTAGCCGGGCGGCAGGCCGCGCTTCTGCTGGTTCTCGCGCATCCGGGCCAGCTCTTCGGGCGTGTCATAAGCGCGGTACGCTTTGCCCTCGGCGATGAGTTGGTCTACGAATTTCCCGTAGATGTCTAAACGCTGTGACTGGATATACGGTGCATGCGGCCCGCCGATGCCGGGGCCTTCGTCATAGCTGAGGCCATACTCGGCCAGCGAGTCCAAAATCACTTGAACGCCGTCGGCAGTTTCCCGATTCTTATCGGTGTCTTCAATCCGCAGGATAAACGTTCCGCCGGTGTGCCTCGCATACAGCCAGTCCCAGAAGGCCGTGCGGATGCCGCCGATATGGAGCGCCCCGGTGGGTGAGGGGGCAAAACGAACGCGAACATTGGTCTCAGAAACATTTGGCATAAGGGAATAGTACCCGGTTTTTACGGTTTGGCGAGAAGTCCCGCCGTGAACGGCAGGTCTGGAGGCGAAGACGCCAGCCGCACGGTGTGCGGAGATGCCATCGGCGCACAGTTTGTTCTTGCGCCCGCAGGGCGGTTGGCGCTTCGCCTCCAGACCTGCCATTCATGGCGGGACTTCACCCGCCGCCGGTCCCCGCCCTGACCTACGCGCAAACCCTACCTGCTGCCATTGTCTTCTCACTCCCCCAGCAGCCGCTTGTTGACGGCGAGGCGGTTCGGCAGGGACGGCTGGGCGCCTTCGGCTTCGACGCTGAGGGATGCGGCGGCGGTGGCGAAGCGGGCGGCATCTTCAAGGCTCTGGCCCTCGCCGAGGGCGACGGCGAGTGCCCCGGTGAAACAGTCGCCGGCGGCGGTGGTGTCTACGGCGTCGGTCTCGAACGCCGGGATGGACAGGTTGTCCGAGGGCGAGACGACCCGCGACCCGGCTGCGCCGAGGGTGATGACGACGTTCTCCGCGCCGCGCTGGCGCAGGTGGATGGCGGCGGCGGCGGGGTCGAGGTCGGTGCCGAGAATATGGGCGGCTTCGGTCTGGTTCGGGGTCAAGACCGAGACCAGCGGCAGCAGGCCATCGGGGAGCGGCTGGGCGGGGGCAGGATTGAGGACGGTCAGCACCCCGGCGTCGCGGGCGATCCCGAGGGCGGCCTGCACGGTCTCCATTGGGATTTCAAGCTGGCAAATGAGAACGTCGGCGTCGCGGAGAGCGGCGGCGGCCAGATGCAGCAGCGCCGGGCTGAGGCAGGTGTTGGCCCCCGGCGCGACCACGATGGTGTTCTCGCCGAAGTCGTCATCCACGGTAATCAGGGCAATCCCAGTCGCGGCATCGGGGTCGCGGGTGACGAACTCGGTGCGGATGCCCTCGTTTTCGAGGTTCTGCACCAGCACGTCGCCGAACGCATCCGCGCCGACGCACCCGACAAACGTGACCACGGCCCCGAGGCGGGCGGCGGCGACCGCCTGGTTCGCGCCTTTGCCGCCGGGCATCTGGGCGAACCCGCCGCCGAGCAGGGTCTCGCCGGGGCCGGGCAGGTGCCGCACCCGGACGACCATGTCGGTGTTGGCGCTGCCGACCACGACAATGCGCGGGCGCTTGACTTCAGTCTTGACTTCAGTGAGGGTTGACTCGCTCATAGCGCAAGCGTAACATTTTTGGCGGCGCTTGTCAAGGGACGGGCAAGATTGGGTATGATAGAGATAAATTAGACAGCTTTCGGCGAGGAGAAGTCAACAATGCCTATTTACGATAACATCACCGAGCTTGTCGGTGGCACGCCGCTGGTCCGGCTGCACAAAATCACCGACGATGCCCCGGCCACTGTCCTGCTAAAGCTTGAATTCTTTAACCCGGCGTCGTCGGTCAAGGACCGGATTGCGCTGGCGATGATCGAGGATGCCGAAGCGCGGGGCATTCTGCACCCAGACTCGGTGATTGTCGAGCCGACCTCCGGCAATACCGGCATCGGACTGGCCTTTGTCTGCGCCGCCAAAGGCTACCGCTGCATCCTGACCATGCCCGAGACCATGTCTATGGAGCGGCGTCTGCTCTTGAAGGGCTACGGAGCCGAGCTGGTGCTGACACCGGGAACCGAGGGCATGAAGGGCGCGATTGCCGAGGCCGAGCGGATCGCCGCCCGTACCCCGCGCTCGTTCGTGCCGCAGCAGTTCAAGAACCCGGCGAACCCAGCGGTGCATCGCCGGACCACCGCCGAGGAGATCTGGAAAGACACCGACGGCAACATAGACTTCGTGGTTGCCGGGGTCGGCACCGGCGGCACCCTCAGCGGCATCGCCGAGGTCTGGAAAGAGCGCCGGCCTGGCTTCCAGGCCATCGCGGTCGAGCCGGTCGAATCTCCGGTCATCACCCAGACCCGTGAGCATTTGGACATCAAGCCCGGCCCGCACAAATTGCAAGGCATCGGCGCAGGCTTTGTCCCGGACAACTTAGATATGGAAATCGTGGACGAAGTCATCCAGGTCAGCACTGAGGACTCGGTCAAATGGGCGCGGCGCTGCGCCGCCGAGGAAGGCATTCTGATTGGCCTGTCATCGGGATCGGCCCTCTGCGCCGGAATGCAGGTCGCGCACCGGCCCGAGAACGCCGGCAAGACGGTGGTGATCGTCATTCCATCGAACGGCGAGCGCTATTTGTCTACGGTTCTGTTCGCCGACCTGCGCGACGACAAGTAAAGCCATGCCAAGCACAGAGACCCCGAGCGTCATCACGGTGCGCGAAACGCAGAGTCACCCGGTCGCCGCCGACCGGGCCGACCTGCGCGTCACTGTCGAGGGCGCGTCGCTGTTCACCGGGCAGGAGGCACTCAAGAAAGCGCGGGAGGTCGCGGCACTTGCCGCCGACCTATCCGCCGCCGGTCTGCCCCCGGACGCCATCTTTCTCGAAGGCGTCTCCGCCGATACGCAAAGCTGGGGCGCGGCTAAAGCCTCCCGCGCCCGCTACCGCCTGCGTCTCCACTGCGCCGAACTCGGAAAGCTTGCCGATTATGTCGGCGTGATTGCGTCCCAAAAGAACGCTTCACTGACAACGCTTGACTGGGGCTATCCCACCGACGACGCTCAAGCCGACCAATGGCTGCTGGACCGCATCGGGCGGGTCAACGATAAAGCCGCCAAAATCGCCGCTGCCCTTGGGGTCAAATTACTTGGGGTTCATATGTTCACCGAAAATCTTTTAGACCCGGAAGCCAAGCGCCCCACCCCGAGCGGCGGGGATGACCGCGAGCGTGCTTCCGCCATGCACCGCATGACAGGTCCAGACTTAGGGCTGGAAGTGTCGCACACCAAGACAATCACAGTCTCAGTCGAAGCGCAGTTTTTGGTGTCTGGGTACAGATAACCGGCACGGGGCTAGGAACCAGCCCGGCGTTTGTAGCCGGCAGCAGAGGCACCGGCAGTTAGGAACCGGCACTGGAAGTGCCGGCCTACTTTTGAGTGAAAGTCGCTCCGCGACTGAGGAATGGGAAACGCAGGAAGTACAGGAATAGGAAATGCAGGCACATCCTAATCTTCAACCGCTTCGGTTTTCACTCAAAAATAGACCGGCACTTCCAGTGCCGGTTCTTTTTTTGTGCCGACTTGGCATGGTTCTTGCAGTTAATTTCATTGCCAAGTATTTATGCTTGCTTCATCGAGAGGAACATACGGACCATGCACTTCGTACACAAAGCCGGCACCGCACTTGCCCTCACTGTCCTGGGATTGGCGGCTCACTCAGCGTTCGCCCAGACATCATATACCTTTACCACTCTGGATGATCCCCTCGCCGGCAGCTACTCCATCAATGGCGGCACCCTGTCCGGCACTTACGCAGCCGGAATCAATGCCACAGGCGAGATCGTCGGCTACTACGACGACGGTGCTGGAACTCATGGTTTTGTGCGAACGCCCGGCGGTGGATACAGCACACTGCCGGACCCAGGCGTCGCCGGCAGCACCGGCGCACTCGGCATTAACAATGCCGGGCAGATTGTCGGATCTTATGGAGACGGCATCAGTTCCTACGGCTTCTTGTACACGCCCGGCAGCGGGTTCCAAAAAATCAGCGATACGGCGATCACAAGCGCCGACGGCTACACAACACCTTTCGGGGTCAACGACGCCGGGCAGATTGTGGGAATTTATGCACCCACCGGCAACAGCAGAATACAGAGTTTCGTTTATGCACCCGGCCCCGGCGGCACTTCCTCATTCGCCGACATTGCTGACCCGAAATCAGTTCAAAGTACATTTGCCAACGGCATCAACGACAGCGGCCAGATTGTCGGCGACTATGCGCCTGCCCCTGCGGTTCAGACCGGCTTTTTGTTCACGCCGGGAACCGGATTTGCCGACATCGTTGACCCTGATGCGCCCAAGCACACAATTGCGACCGGTATCAACAACTCCGGGCAGGTAGCCGGATATTACTTTACCAACTCTGGCCAGCGCGGTTTTGTAGAGACGCCTGGTCTCGGCGGAGCGCCCTCCACTTTCGCGACGCTTTTTGACCCCGCGGCCGCCTCGGGATTTACTATCAGAGGCATCAATGATGTCGGACAGGTTGTCGGATCCTACCGAGACGCCAGCGGCACAAATCACGGCTTCCTTGCAACACCCGCCGCCGTGCCGGAAGCGTCCAGCGTCGCCTCTTTCGGCCTGCTGATGCTCATGGGTGCGGGCGGCTTTTGGTCTGTCTCCCGCCGCCGGGTGAAAGCAGCCGCCTAAGCGCAAACAACCCGGCACTTTGGGTGCCGGGTTGTTTTCTACCACCCAATCGTAAACGACGCCTGCCCTTCTTCTTCTGCCGGGTCGAAGCACGAATCAGTGTCCCGCATTACCCGCGCTCCGATGGCGAACAAGGCCGCCCGCTCTGCGGGGTTCGGCGGCAGGATAATCTCCAAATAGTCCGCGCTCTCAGTCGAGGTGCAGTTTCTGGTATCTGGATACGAATAACCGGCATTGGGAGTGCCGGTCATTTTTATGGTTTTACTAATTCGTAGTAATAGTCGTCCGTCTGGGCGTTTCCCGTAAGCGCTTCTTTAAGGATGTCGCCAATGTTGAGGTTTTGGTGTTGTGCGTCCGGTGAAATTGGCTTCCGGGCGCTGACATGACCGTCGAGCCAAACGACGCTCGCCTTTCCTGAATGCCGCCCATGCACTGCCGGGTCATGGTCGGAAGGCAGGAAAATGTATTCTGACCAGGATGGTGGATTGAGAGAAACCGTAGCACTGTCAGCGGCAAAAATCGTCTCAGCAGGTGTTTCCACTTGAGAGAAAGCCACAGGATGCCCCTGGATATTTTCAGCCCGCACGTAGGCGATATTAAGACCGTAAGGCGGCGGCACAGGACTGAAATAATCAGCGGCGTGTATGCCCAATGCCGAAGGACAATTCCAAACATCGGCACTTCGAAGAAACGGCGCGAGAGGGCCACAGGACGCATCAATAGTTTTGTTGGGTTTCTTCGGGATGTTCCAGCAGCAGCTCCAGAACGTCACAAGACCAGAATCGTCGGCATGGTTCAGCGTGTGAAACAGCAGACCGTCATTGTCGCCGCCGTATTGCATTGCCGCTAATCCAATCTGACGCAGGTTGCTCACGCACGTTGTCTGCCGGGCCTTTTCCCATGTGTGCGCGAATACTGGAAACAGGAGCGCAGCGAGCAGACTGACGATAGCGAGAGCGACAAGCAGTTCAATCAGCGTGAAGCCTGATTTGTGTGGTGTTTGCATACCTCCCTAACGAGGTACGGAGGCAAAACGGTTCGATGACACTGAATTATGTTTCAGCGGTTCCCCGCCCCTGTGCTATAATAGACTATGCGCGTTCTCGCACTCTTTTTTGGGCTTCTGCTTTTTCTGCTGACAGCGAGTGCTCGCGCTGAGGAGACGCCGCCGAGTTTTCCGGCGTTCGCGCAGGCGGAGACCCATCGCATTCGCATTGTCAACAGCGTGGATGGGGCCATTCAGGTCTCGGACGATGCGGGCAAAGCCTGGCACTTGATTGGGCGGGTAACCGCGCCGGCGACCCAAAGCCTGATGGGCTACTCGGCGGCGGGGTATGCAAAGCCCGCCACCGTGGCGGCGACGGCGGTGCATGGGCTGCGTATTCGTGTGGGCGACAGCGGGACGCCGGACCCGCTGCTGATCAACATTCTCCCACGCGAATTTGCCCAGACCCCTAAGCTGTTCGGTGGGCATGTCTCGGGTTTGTCGGGCATCTACACGACCATTCCTGTCGGCACCTCCATCTTTCGCGGCTTGTCACCGCTGGTCGGCAATCCCGTGTATTTGGAGCACGGCATGGGAAGCGATCTCCAGCCGCTGCCGGTCGGCTATGTCCCAAAAGATGGCGACGTTTTAGAGATTGTCGTGCTGGCCCCGATTAATCCCCTGAAAGAAGTAGAATTTGATAACCATGCGGGCGGCGACGTGCGGATCACCTATGCCGATGGCACGACACAGATTTTGACCCATGTGGTCAAGCCGGTGGTGGGTATTGGGCGTTATGACGGCTGCTCGTACACCGGGGTCGGCGGCCTCAACACGAACCATGACGGGGTGATCACTGTTTCGACCGCCCCGGTGAGCACATCGCCACTGTTCGAGGGAATTGGGCCGGAGCGGCGCGGGGGGTTCCAAATCCAGCCTGCGTTCCATAATGCTCAGGGAGATGGCGCGGGGGCGCCGTCGGTGCTGGTGATCGGCTCGCAGAAGCGCCCGCCCCTGCCGGAGATGGAAGGGCGTCCGCCGCTCTTTTACGGGCATTTCGATCTGGCATGGAGCGCCGCCGAGCCGCAGCACTCCTGGCGGGCCGAGGTGCAGCGCAGTCACGGCGCGTGGGGCGTGATGCCGACGCTGATTGGCAGCCGCCCGCTGGCACTGGCGGATGTCACGGCCCTGCGCTTGATCCGCAATGCGCCGAGCGATGCCGCCTGGCGCACGGGCCAGATCAAAATCGCCGAGTCGGATTACCGCGCTCAGGCGCGGGCCGTGGCGCGGGCGGGGAAATCGCTGGTCGAGCGCGGGACGATCAGCTTCAGCGTTGCCGCCCCCAACCCCCGGACGGCCTTTATCGCGTTCTACCGTGACGGCGAGTTCACCGGCATCACCAACAGCTTGCCGTACACGTTCCGCTGGGACACCAAAACGGTCCCCGACGGCGAGTATGTCATCGAGGCCGAAGCGCAGGACGTGAACAACCGCCTGCTATCCACAACGCGCACAAAAATCTGGGTGGACAACACGCACACTCTCAATCAGTAGCTCTATGACACTCACCGAGAAAATCGGCCAGATGCTGCTGTTTGGCTGGCAGACCGACGCCCAGGCGGACGCACTTACGGACGACTTTGCGGTCGGCGGGGTCATCTTTATGGGCCGCAATGTCGGGACGCCTGCCGAAACGTCCGCCCAGACAGCCCGCCTCCAGAGCCGCGCCAAAGCACGCAGCCGGCCGCCGCTGTTTGTGGCGGTAGACCAGGAAGGAGGCCGGGTGCAGCGCCTCGGCCCACCCCACTATCCCCGCCGCCCGTCGGCGCGTGAGGTCGGCAACGCCGGCAATCCCGAAGCCGCCCGCGCGGCAGCGCGGGACATCGGCGTCGAACTCAAACGCTTAGGCTTCAACTGGGACTTCGCGCCGGTTTTGGACGTAGACAGCAACCCCAAGAACCCGGTCATCGGTCAGCGCTCCTACAGCGCCGACCCGCACCGAGTCGCTGCGCTCGGGGTCGCTGCTGTTGCGGGCTTTCAGGACGACGCCCAAATCCTTGCCTGCGGCAAGCACTTCCCCGGTCACGGCGACACCGAGACCGACTCGCATTTTGCCCTGCCGACCCTCCGCCGTGACAAGGCCGCCCTCGACGCCGTGGAGCTTGTCCCGTTCCGGGCCGCGATCACTGCCGGAGTCGCCGCCCTGATGACCGCGCACATTCTGTTCCCCGCGCTCGACTCCAAGCTGCCCGCGACGCTCTCCCCCGCTATCCTCACGGGCCTGCTGCGTCAGGAACTCGGCTTCGACGGTTTGATAGTCACCGACGACCTGGAAATGCGCGGCGTCGCCGACCATTGGGGCGCCCCCGAAGCCGCCGTCCTCGCCGTCGAAGCCGGAGCCGACCTCCTGCTCTGCTGCCACGAATGGGACACGCAGAAGGGTATCCACGCCGCCCTGACAAGCGCTGTCCAAACAGGCCGTTTGACCGAAAGCCGATTGGATCAATCGCTTGCACGAATTGCGGCGGCGAAGGCAAAATGGGTACAATCATCCAATGCTGCACCGGATTGAGCCAAGCCGCGCTGAGCTGCAAGAAGTCCTGACCGCGCTGTACGACGCGAGCTTCGTCGCAGACCCCGCGACGCCCCACTACCGCCCTGATGGAACACTGGATACCTGGGCGCTCGACCTGCGGTGCGGCCTTTCCCAGCATTCCCTCCTCAGTCCCATCGCCCGCGAGATGGGCTGGATGATTGGCGGCGCGGGTGTCACGCAGATCGCCGGCAGCGGCTACGGCAGCGCGTTTCTGCTCGGCGGGATTGTCGCCGCAAACCCCGGCTTATGCGGCGGCCTCATCCGCGACTCCGCCAAGCCGTACGGCTTCCGAAAACTTATCGAAGGTTCCCTCACGCCAGACCGCCCGGTGTTTCTCGTAGACGATGTGCTGTCCAGCGGACGCTCCGCCGCCGAAGCGCTGACGACCCTGCGAGACCACGGCTTCCACGTTGCCGGCCTCGCCGTCGTGTTCCGTTACGGCTGGCGCCCATCCGATGAGCGCCTGAAAGAGTTCGGCATTCCGGTTTACGCGCTGGCGACATTGTTTCCGAATTCAGTCTCTCAGACCATGCGTTAAAACGCACGGCTGCACAGCGAAGACGCTACGAAGTTCCGCTTCGCGGGACTCGGAACGGTCTCGTATTCTTACCTTAACCCCGCGAAGCGGTGCGTTTCGTGGCGTCCGCGCCGTGTAGCCGTGTGTTTTAACACATGGTCCGAGAGGCGCTACCGTTTTTTGGAGAAGAAGATGTCTGAAGATATTGTACTTCACTTTCGTGACACGCCCTGGTCGGACGTAGAAGCTACACTCAATTATTTTGCCCCACGGCATCCGCCCAAGCAAACACTGCCGCATCGCCCGCTCGACGGCTGGCTTTATCCCGAGGGAATGAACTTCGTTGGTCTGTGGCGCGACTCTTATTACCCAGCAGGGTACGAGCCAGAGGACATCGAAACGCTTCATCGCTTACTGGACAAGCCACCCTCCTGCTCCCTCGTTGTCAACTTCCGCCGGCAGACACGCTATGACGTATGTAGGATTGTTGAGCATCTTTCCGTTCGACTCTTGACGTTGTATCCTGGCGTAGCACAAGACAACTTGGGAGATTTTTGGACGCTTGAAGAGATTAAGGCAGGAGCAGCAAAAAGCGAGGGCAACTTCTTAGACGCCTATCGCATTACCTAAGCAAAAATCAACGACGTTGGATTATGTGAACAGATGGTACAATTCCCCCATGAGCGTCACAGAAATCAAAACGATTATCTCGCAGTTGCCGCCACCGGAACAAGCGGAGCTTGCGGAGTGGTTTGAGGAGCTACAGGCCGACGCCTGGGACCGGCAGATCGCGGCAGATGTCAAAGCCGGGCGGTTCGATGCGGTCTTTCAGCGCGTGGACGAACAGGTCGAGTCCGGTCAGTGCCGGCCATTGTGAACATTTCCATCAGGCACTTCACAACGCCGGATTTCTGGCAGCTTTATGATGCTTTACCGCAGGAGGTACGTGCTCTTGCGGACAAAAATTATGCACTGCTGAAGTTCAACCCAATGCATCCTTCCTTGCAATTTAAAGCCGTGGAAGAACTGTGGTCGATCCGAGTGGGCCTCCACTATCGCGCTTTGGGGAGAATGCGAGCGGACGGCCTTTACTGGTTCTGGATCGGGCCGCACGGCGGCTATGATAAGTTTATGCCGTAACAAGTGCCCCGTACCGTGCTATACTGTCTTTATGACGGCTAAAGTTTGCCCTCGGTGCGGGTGTCAGTACGAAAACTTTAAGTCCACGACCTGCCCGCAATGCTTTGCAATTCTCGTGGCGGTGGACGATGCGACGGCAGAGGAATTGTCGGCGGCGCGGGCGGAGGTCGAGCGGTCGGCGGAGTTTCAGGAGACGAAGGCTGCCGATGATGAGCGCTTCCGGCAGCAGTCGTTCGGGGCATGTTTAGGGGTCGCTGGGCTGACGCTTTTGACGCTGATTATCGCGGTGGTCTTACTCGTGTCCGCCGCGCATCGGCGCACGGCAGTCAACCGCGCTCCTAATGCGCCGATAGTGCAGACCGAAACAAAGCGCGAAGACCCGCTGACGACGCTGCCGGTGGCGGCAGCGACGCTCCCAGAAGTCCTTCCCTCAAACTTGGCCCCGTATACGCGGCAGACAATAGACGCAAACATGGTACTGACGGGGACGCTGACGCCGCTGTTTCATGGGGTCTATTTAACGCCCACGCGTAAGACGCTCGATGTCTACGCCCTACCGGCGGGGCGTCCGACTTCCGAGCAGAACGAGTTTCGATTAGGCGTCACACTGGCAAGTCAGGTTGGCGGCAATACCCGGCCCGTGCTGTTCTTTTCCACCGAATACTGGCACTTCGCCGTGCTGGCCTCCCCCGGCGACACGCCGGCCCCCGCCGAGTTCCGGGATGCGCTGGCGGCGCATTTTGGGTATACTAAGCGCAGTTAACTGAGAACAACCTATGAACAAGAATCTGAAAACTCTGCTCTGGACCGGCGCGGGGGCGGCGGCAGTCGCGGCGGCGAATAATGCCGTGTTTGCGTCGGCGGAAGCGCTCGGCAATACGCTGGGCGGGGATGCCCGCTTTTGGCCCGGTCCTTATGGCGATTTATTTTATACCAAACAGGGTGCGGGCAAGCCGGTCGTGCTGCTGCATGGGATTTATGCCGGGGCGTCGGGCTACGAATGGCGCAAAAACTTTGGGCCGCTGTCGGAGCAGGCGCTGGTGTATGCCCCGGACTGGCTTGGCTTTGGATTGTCGGACAAGCCGCGTATCAAGTACACCGCCGCGCAGTATATTGAGCAGCTCAGCCAGTTCTTAACCGAAGTAGTCAAAGAGCCGTGTACGGTTATCGCGTCATCGCTGGCGACGGCTTATGCGGTCCAAGTGGCCGCCGACTTGCCCCATTTGGTCGAAAAGCTGGTGCTGGTCTGCCCGACCGGCTTTCGGCACCTGGCGAAAGGTCCCAATACGGGCACCGAAGTGACTTATCAGCTTACGCACGCGCCGCTGCTTGGGACAACCCTGTACAATAGTGTCACGTCGAAAGCCGGCCTGCGGCACTATCTGATGAACCAGACTTACTTTGATCCGTCGTTTGTGGATGATGCTTTAATTGATCACTACTCGACCGCAACGCATCAGTACGGAGCGCAGAACGCCCCGCCGTCGTTCTTCAGCGGACTGCTGAACCACAGTGTCGCCGAGGTCTTCCCGAAGCTGACGCAGAAGACGCTGCGGATCGTCTGGGGCCGGGAAGCGCGGCTGACCCCGCTGTCCGACGCCGAAGCGTTCCTCGCGGCGAACCCGAACGCAGAGCTGACCGTGCTGGACAAGAGTGGCTTGCTGCCGCATGACGAGCAGGCGGCAGCGTTCAACCGCCTGACAACAGATATTCTTGCCGAATAAAAATCAATATTTCTAGGAGCCGAATGATGATGGCACAAAGCAGCCCAAAGAGCACCCCGAACGGCAACGCGCAGAAGCGGCCCCCGGTTCCGCTGACCCTGGTGGACCAGACAGAAGAGTTTGACGAAGAAGAAGAAGAAACATACATTGTTGTCGGCGAGGCCGGGGAAGATGTGGCGTTTGAAGTGTGCGAAGATTTAGAAATTGCGCTCGGAGTCCGCGACGCCATGCTTGAAGACGGCTTTGCGGTGCGGCTCTATCAGGCCGTCGAGATCGAAGTCGTCAATGACGACGAGGCTCCAATCCGGCCCGACACTGCCGCCTAGACACTGTCTTTGGGCTACTCACGCGGCGCGGGAACCGGCGCGGCGTCCGGGGGCGGGGCGACGCGGCTGAGGACAATCGGCTTGGGTGAAACGAAAAGCGGCCAGCTTGGCGCAGGGGTCGGCCCGGCGGCGGGAACCGGCGTCAAGGTCAGAGTCGCGCCGTCGCAGGCGGCATCGTAAACTGCCGTGCCCCGGTACCAGGGCATCCCCGAAAACGTGGAAAGCGGCAAAGGGCGTCCATTGATGCTCAGACTGCGGCACTGCACTGAGAGCCGGCTGCCGTGCAGCGTGAAATGCCCTACCCCGCCGAATGCGCCGGTTGGGAACGATAGGATCGTGCCGGTGACGCCTTTCGGCAGGAAAAACAGCGCCATCTGCATCTTTTGCTCGTAAGGCCGCCCGGAGGCATCGTTCCAGATGACGGTGCCGACCCACTTTCCCGCCAGCGTGTCCGCATCAACCTTGTGGTTGGGATGAGCCGTCAGCCACAGCGCCGCGCCAATCAGCAGAGCTGCTCCAGCGGCGAGCAAAAGAAAACGATACCGGGCGAGAGAACGCCTCATTGCGGCTTGCCGCCCCACCCCGTCCAATTTCCCACATAGAGCACTTCTTCTTCCAGGGTCACGCCAAAACGGTCCAGTACAACCGCTTTGACTTTTTCCGCCAGCGCCCGTAAATCAGAGGCAGTCGCGCTCTCGGCGTTGACAAGAAAATTTGCGTGCTTTTCCGAGACTTCCGCGCCGCCGACTTTCAGCCCTTTCAGGCCGCAGGCTTCGCTCAGAAAGCCGGCGGGAACGACGCCTGCTGCTTTCATGCCGGCAGGCAGGGCGTCCAGACTTTCGGCCAGTGTTTGGCTTTGGACGTTCTTGAAGAACGATCCTGCCGACGGCGCATAGGGCTGCTTGGCCCGGCGCTGGGCCTGATACTCTTTGGCCTGGGCGACAATCGTATCGGGATCGCCGCGCTCGGTGAGGCGCAGGGTGCAGGAGAGCACGACGGTTCCACCAATTCCAACAGTTCCACCGATCCCGGCGCGGCGCAGGCGGCTGTCACGGTACGAAAACTCCATCCACTCCGGCCCGACTGTCTGGTCGCGCCCGTCGGCGAAGACCCGTACCGACGAGACCAGCGGGCCGATATTGCCCCGGTAGGCCCCAGCATTGGAGACCAGCGCCCCGCCGACCGTGCCGGGGATGCCAATGGCCCATTCCAGGCCGGCGTAGCCCGCCCGCGCCGTTTGCAGGAATAGGGAGCCGAAGGCGACCCCGCTTTCCGCTGCGGTTTCATCGCCGACGACGCACCCTTTGCAGCGGTTTTGGATCACCAGGCCGTCGTAGCCAGAATCGCTCATCAAGAGGTTCGAGCCGTGCCCGATAAAGAGGTAGGGGATGCCCTGCCGAGCGCAGACATCTAACGTCTGAGCCAGCAGCTCGACATCCGACGCTGCCCAGAACCAGCGGGCGGGACCGCCGACTTTCAGGGTCGTGTGCCGAGACATCGGCTCGCCGCGCCGAAGCGCGTCCCCCAGCAGCGCCGTGAGTCGCGCTTCGATTAACTGGGCGTCTAAGATCTGTGCATCTGTTGTCATAACCAGGGGACAGTGTATCACAAGCGGGCGCCGCTTGGCAAGGCTTCAGGCATCTCGACGCCCCAGCCGGCCCCCAAGATTTCTTCCACGACAAGCTCCTCGCCCAACACGTCGTATCCGCCGGACAGGCCCAATATCGGCTTCAGCAGGCGGTGCGAGTCGAGATCCAGGAAATCGAATGCCCCGGTCCCGCACGCGATCTGTGCGGCGGCGGCGATCCCGAGGCCGGTTTCGAGCATGCAGCCGAGCATCAGCTTCTTGCCGCAGGCTTTGGTCAGCGCGATGATCTCCAGTGCGCCGGTGATCCCCGATTTCATCAGCTTGACGTTGATGCCGTCTACGGCGTCGGCTTCGAGCAGCGCCCGGACTTCGGCGGCGCTGCGGGCGGACTCATCGGCGAATAGCGGGATGGCGATGCGGTCTTTGACGTAGCGCAGGCCGGCAAAATCTTCACGGGGCACCGGCTGTTCCAGCAGGTCAATCTGCTTACTCCATACAGTCAGCGTCTGGGCGAACGACACCGCGCCCTCGGGCGTGAACGCCTGATTGGCATCAATTCGCAGGCGGACAGCGGGGGTCGCCGCGAGGACGGCCTCGATCCGTGCGAGGTCAGCGTCAGGACCGGCCGGGTCGCCGACTTTGATTTTGAGCGTGCGAAAGCCTTCCGCCCAGGCGTCAGCAGCAATTGTGGCGGCGGCGGCGGGCGCGACAATCGGCACGGTCAGGTCGGTCGTGACCCGTGTGAGACGCCCGCCAAAATGCCGGCGCAGCGGCAGCCCGCGCTCTTTGGCCCAGAGGTCGTACAGCGCCATCTCCAGACCCGCCCGCGCCGCCGGAGCGTCTGCAAGAAGCGTATTTGCTAACGCCAGCAGCGGTTCCAAGTGCCCTGTCGGCAGGCCGGCAAGCTTCGGGCCGACCACGCTGAGGGCATCCAGCACCGACTCGACGCTTTCGCCGGTCACATAACCGACCGGAGCGCTTGCCCCGTTTCCAGTCTGCCCGCTTTCCGTGTGAATGGAAATGCGAACATTCCGCGCTTCGGTGGCGGTCCGGGCGGCGATGACGAACGGCGCGACGAGCGGCAGGGTCCAGGGCTGCGCCGACACGGAAACAAGACGCGAAACACTACGCATATCTTCATTCTACCAAAATCAGCGCAAAGTGGCAAGTGCGAGAAAAAGTGGCAAGTGTAAGAAGCAGCATCAAAAACAAAATCAAAAACAAGTTTATCAGGCCCAACTTTCGCGGGGGCGAAGCGCGACTATGGTACTGGCGTTCAATGCGAACGACGCCGCAGGGTCCTGTGCCCCGCTTCTTTGTTTCCTGAAAGGAAAGACTAATATGCGCTCTTTACACACACTCAGCTTGGGCCTGGCCCTGGCAAGCCTCGGCGCTTTGGGGACAGCCCGCCCCGCAGACGCCCAGAGCCTGCTTTACACGCTTAGCGGCGTCACGTTCGATGACGGCGCAGTCGCGACCGGGGCGTTTACTTTTGACCCGACGACCAAGACCTTTGGGGCCTTCGATATGACGACGACTAACGGCGTCACGGACACTCTTCGGGGAGTTCAATATCTCCCAGGAGCCAGCAAAACCCTGCCCAGCGCGACCCTGCCGGGCGCGTCCACGCCGGATACGATTTTCACCTTTACTTCCACCAAATCTCAGACACTGGCGCTTGAAACGGTGCTGACTTCTGCCACGACCCCCGGCGTCTACGCACTCCGGCCGGGGCGGTTCGCGCCGGCGGGGACGGTCATGCCGGGAAGCCCCGACCAAATTCTCAACAGCGGCGAGCTGATTCCTGTCGGGAACGGCTTTGGCGGGCGCGGGATTTTAACCGGCAGCCTGACTGTCACCGGAGCCGCAGGTGCCCCGGTGCCGGAAGCTTCGACAACAATCAGCTTCGGCCTGCTGCTGATCCTCGGCGGCGCGGCGTTTGTCGTTAAGAAGCGGAAAACCGCAGCGTAAAATCGGGTAAATTACGGCTTCAAGCGCGAAAGCGTTTGGAGCCTTTTTTATGTCAACACTTGTTTTATGTCAACACTTGTTTTATGTCAACACTTGTTTTATGTCAACACTTGCGCTGGAAGAGACGCGGGCTGAGGCAGTACGCCCGGCGGATTTTGCGGTGTTCTGAGCCGAGGTCAAACGGGGGCTTGCCGACGTCCTTGCCAATTGGTCTCGCAGAACCCTTATGCCAGCCGGTTTCTTATGGATTCAACGAGAACCTGACCGGGAACGGCACGACCGGCACCCTCGCGTCCATGAACGCATCCGCCTCTACAGTGCTGCTCTGCGAAGTGACAAACGCGAACGGCCAATTTCAGCTGGATGCTACGGAGAATGTCGCACAAGGGGCAACGTATATTTCCCCCTCCGTGGACGGCATAGATGTCAACACGACGACTGCGCCGACAGATATTGTCAATGGAACCAACGCCAATGACGGCACCGGCGACCCCAACCGTGGCATCACCAAGTATGCCACCGGGCCGATGGGCGGCACAACCCCAGTCAACCTGACTCAGAACTTCACTGGACAAACGGGACGCCACACGGACGGCTCGAACTTCCTGGCTGCCGATGGTCATGTCAAATGGCTGCGCGGCGCGGCGGTCTCGCCCGGCCACACGGCGCTGAACACAACAGACGGGCAGATCAGCGGCCCAGGCGGCACCGGCAACAATGGCTTCATCGCCGCCGGAACCAGCAACCTCGGCAACTTCACTCTGACCTTTAGCCCTCTGTAATTTCGCGTAGCCTGCTGTCATTTCGCGGCACGACCATTTCAGTACGGTACGAGTGGGCGGGTGCATAATGCGCCTGCCCTCTCGTCGTTTCCGACCTATGCAGGAAAAGACCTATGACCAATCGTATTCTCCCACTCGTGGCGGCGGCGCTGATCCCACTGGCCGCCGGCGCGTATTTCCTTTCCCGCGCCGCGCAGCCGGCTGGCCCATCGAGCCTACCGACCGCGCCGACCGTGCAGATGGCGGCGCTGCACACAGCCACCGGACAGACGGCAGCAATTCGGCAGGCGGTCCCGGCGGCAGGCGATGCCCCCGCGTGGCCGTCCGACTCGGTCATCTATACACTGTATCCACAGATATTTTCCCCGTCCGGCGACTTTGCGGGCGTCACGGCGCAGGTTCCACGCCTCAAACAGCTTGGCATTACGGATGTTTGGGTGATGCCGGTCACGCCGGTCGGCAAGTCCATCCCCGGCCACGCGGCGTTTGACAGCCCCTACTGTGTCCACGACTTTTACGGCGTCAACCCCGCCTATGGTACGCCGGCGGATTTGAAGGCGCTGATCAGCAAAGCCCATGCCCTCGGAATGCGCGTACTGCTGGACGAAGTCTTGAACCATACGTCCTGGGACAACCCGCTGATTACCCAGCACCCGGAGTTTTATGTCCACTCCGACGGCAACCCCAAAAATCCGAACTCGGTTAAGCAAGCGTTCAACTACGCAGATGTCGCCCAGCTCGACTACGCCAGCCCCGGCCTGCGGGCGTACATGACCGGTATGCTCCGGTTCTGGATCACGCAGTATAAAGTAGATGGGTTCCGCTTCGACTCGGCGAATAATCCGAACGGGCCGGGGCGCATGATCCCGGCGGACTTCTGGCAGCAGCTTGGAAGCTCGCTGCGGCAGACCAAGCCGGACGTTCTGCTGCTGGAAGAAGGCGAGACCCCGGACCTTGCCCGGAAGCCGTTCTCACTCGATTACGCCTGGCGGATGTACGATCCCGGCGGTCATGGAGCGCTGAAAAACGCCGCCGATGGCGGCGATGCAGCGCAGGTCGAGGCGGCCTGGCGGAGTCAGGTCAGCGATTTTTCGGCAGGGATGCAGCACATGTCGGTCCAGGACGACTGGGACACGCCGCGCGATGTGAACTCATTCGGCGGTCCGGCGGGCGCAATGGCGGTGGCCGTATTCAACTTCACCAACACGGGAGTTCCACTGATCTACAACGGCATGGAGATCGGCAACGCCGCTGAAGCGGTCAACCCGCACAAAGTCATCCACTGGTCGGGCGGCGACTCGCGCTTTCCGGCATTCTATCAGCAGCTCATCGCCCTGCGCCGCAGCAGCCCCGCTTTCACATCGGGGGCGATGACGTGGCTGCCGAACTCCGCCTCCCGGCAGGTGCTGACCTACACGCGCACCGGCGGCGGCTCCGAGTTCTTGGCAGAGGTGAACTTGTCGCCGAGCGCGGCGCAGGGCAAGATCGCTGCATCACTGGGGTCAGGGTGGACACAAGTTCCGCTGACCGGAACATCAGCCGCTCCAGCGGCGCTGCCGCAAGTCTCCCTGCCGCCGAAGGGCTTTGTCCTCTACCGCCGTCCGTTCCATGGGCAGGCGACGGCGGCGGCACCCCTTCCTGTCCAAGCGGCGGCAGCGGGCACGCAGGACAACGCGGGCAATGCGGCGTATGCAAGCGGATATAAGACCGGGGACAACGGCGGCTCCGGCTTTACTCCGTTCCAGATTGTTTCCACCGGCACTGCCGGTACGTTCGTCTACACCGCAACAGAGGCGGAAGGAAACAAAGGCACGCCATCCCCCAGTACAATTGATACCAATGGGAAATCGTTTGGCCTGTTCGCGCAGAGTGCGGGCGCTTCCATGACCATCACGCGCGGGTTTGCCAAGCCGCTTGCCGCCAAAGGGGACTCGTTCGCCCTGGACTTTGTCGGCGGCCTCAACGAAGCCGGCACGGTCGGCGTCGCCCTGGTCACGGCGAGCGGTCCTGCCGGCTCCTTTGTCTTTCACGCACAGGGTGGCAGCGTTTTGTTCAATGACAAACCCACCGGTATCGGCTTTGTCCCCGGCGCGTCGCATCTGGTCTATACTGTGACATCTCAGACCACTTACTCGCTGAAGGTCACAGGCGCAGTGACCTTCAGCGGCACGGGCACGTTCCACGGCCCAATCACCAGTTTCCAGGTGCAGCAGACGAACTCCGGCTCGGTCAAGCCCGATCACAATGCCTACTTCAATAACCTCTCTGTGGGGCATGCCTGACAAAACTACGCGGCAAAAAGAAGGACTTCAGCGTTGATTAATCAAGACACAGACACATCCGTGCAGACGACGCGGGATACCCATGCCGGCCCACTGCCCGAGCCGCGTCCGCTGCGGATTGGCGAGCTGGCGAACATGAACTTCGGCTATATCGGTATCCAGTTCGGCTGGGGCCTGCAAATGGCGAACATGGCCCCAATTTACCTGAAGCTCCATGCCCATGCCGACAATATCCCGCTTTTGGGACTGGCCGGGCCAGTGACCGGCCTGCTCATTCAGCCGATCATCGGCGCGATGAGCGACCGGACCTGGAGTCCGCGCTGGGGCCGCCGCCGGCCCTACTTTTTGGCGGGCGCGATTTTCGCGTCTTTGGCTCTGTTTTTGATGCCGTCCTCGCCGGTGCTCTGGGTCGCGGCGGCGCTGCTGTGGGTGCTGGATGCCAGCGTCAATGTCAGCATGGAGCCGTTCCGGGCATTTGTCGCCGACAAGCTGCCGCTGAGCCAGCGGGCGACCGGTTTTCTGGTGCAAAGCTGCTTTATCGGCCTCGGCGCGACGCTTGCCAATGTCCTGCCCTGGGTCTTGAACCATTTTGGGGTGACGGCGGAGGCGGCAAACGGCGTCCCACTGTCGGTTTTGTATTCGTTCCGGGCCGGGGCTGCCGTGTTTCTGCTGTGCGTCCTGTGGACCGTGCTGCGGACCCGCGAGGAGCCGCCCGCTGACATGGCGGCGTTTCAGCGGCAGCGGCGCGAAACGCGGGGGGTCGCCGCCGGGGCCGCCGAGATTTATCATGCCATTTTGGAGATGCCGCCGACCATGAAGCAGTTGTTCCCGGTGCAGTTTGCGACCTGGTTCGGCCTGTCCTGTTTTTGGGGCCTGTTCACGCTTGCCATTGCGGAAAACGTCTTCGGCACGACCGATACCAAGTCCGCGCTGTTCGACCGAGCGACGGAATGGGGCGGCATCTGCATGGCGTCGTCCTCGGTGGTGACATTCCTGGTCGCGCCCTTAATGCCGCGTGTGGCGGACCGTTTGGGGCGTCCCCGCCTGCACGCGCTGGCGCTTGCTTTGGGTGGATTCGGGCTGCTCGGCGTGACCTTTATCCACACGCAGTACGGGCTGCTGCTGCCGATGGCGGCGTTCGGCATTGCCTGGGCCGCGATTTTGGCGATGCCGTATGCGATTTTGTCGGTGGCCCTGCCGTCGCAGCGGATCGGGGTCTATATGGGCATCTTCAACTTGTTTATTGTCATCCCGCAGCTCGTGTACTCGCTTGGGATGCACTTTGTCATCAAGTATATCTTCCATGATCAGCCGTTGCCGACCCTCACCGTCGGCGCGGTCTGCTTCCTCATCGCCGCCGCCCTGGCCGCCAAAGTGAAGGAAGCCGTGCCGCGCTCTGCTGAAGTTCTAGCCTGACGACAGTTATGCAGAGGGGCGAGGACGTAAACGTCCTCGCTGGCTGGAAGGTAATCGGAATTGCCACTTGTCCAGGGGACATAAAAACCATGGGGAACGGCAAATGGGGAACGGCAAAATGCGTTTGCCTTAAATCCTCTGTCCCCTGGACAGGCGGTGCTTCTTAGCGCCTATCAGCGAGGGTGTTCACTCCCTCGCTCGGTTCTCTCTTTCACTGCACCTTTGCATCTCATGCATCTTCACAACTTTTTCACGCCGCCTCTGGTACACTTGCGGGTATCATGCGAATATTGCTGATTGAAGATGAAGTGCCGATTGCCGAGGTCATCAAGCAGGGCTTGGAGCAGGCCGGGTACACGGTTGCGATGGCCCATGACGGGCCGGGCGGGCTGGAACGGGCGCGGGAAGGCCGCTGGGGGCTGCTGATTCTCGACGTGATGCTGCCGGGCATGGACGGCTGGGAGATCTGCCGGACTTTGCGGGAAGAGCGCGACTCGACGCCGATTTTGATGCTGACGGCGCGGGATGCGGTCTCGGACCGGGTGCATGGCCTTGACCTCGGGGCCGATGATTACCTGCCGAAGCCGTTTGACTTTTTGGAGCTGGTCGCCCGTGTTCAGGCGCTCCTGCGGCGCGAGAACATCCATAAAGCACGAACGCTCAAAGTCTGCGATCTCGAAATAGACACGCGCCTGCGCCGGGTAGTCCGGGCGGGCCGGGAGATTGCACTAACCCCCCGCGAGTATACGCTGCTCGAAGCACTGGCTGGGCGTGAGGGGCAGGTGCTCACCCGCGAGGTCATCTTGGAGCGGGTCTGGCTCGACGAAGAGAGTTTGTCAAACACGGTGGACGTTTATGTCGGCCTGCTGCGGCGCAAGATTGACACCGGGTTCGATGCCAAGCTGATCCAAACGGTGCATGGGGTCGGCTATGTCCTGCGGGCACTGCAAAAGACCGACGGCGAGAAAGTCGAAGGCGCGGCATGACTCCCCGGCTTTCCCTCTCCTCGGTCCGGGTACGGCTGGCCCTCTGGAATGTCGGCGTCCTGGCGTTCGTCCTGGTCAGCCTCGGCATCATTTTCAGCGTCGCGATCCGGGTCAAGATTAACTCTGTAGTGGACCGGCGGCTGGCCGAGAAAGCCCGCCGCGCCCAGCATTTCCTGGACGCCCCGCCGCCGTTTTTTCTGTCATCGCCGAGCGACGACCCCGCCGACAGCACAGGCGAGATGCGCCCGCATATCTTCTACGCCGACGAGCATCCGGTGCGGCCCACGGACAGGCCGTTCGACACCGCTGCACTCCACCGGGCCGAGCGCGGTGAGGAACTCTACACGACGGTCAGGGTCGGCGGCGGCGATGTTCGCGTTTTCTCGCTGCCGATCCGCCGGACCGAGACCAGCCCGCAGGTGTTCGGGGTCGCGCAAACGGCCCATCGCCTGACCCCAATCTACGAGGAGCAGGAGCGGGTCACCGGCACACTTCTTTACTTGATCCCGGTCGTGCTGCTGATCGCCGGCCTCGGCGGGGCATTTTTGACCGACCGCGCCCTGCGCCCGGTCCGGCGGATCGCGGCGGCGGCCAATCGGATCGAAGCCGAGAACCTTTCGCACCGTCTGCCGGTACTGGGCGACGATGAATTTGCCGATTTGGCCGAGACCATCAACGGTATGCTGGCCCGCCTCGAAGCGGGCTTTGCGCGTCAGGAGCAAGCATTCGAGCAGCAGCGCCGCTTTGCCGCCGATGCGTCCCACGAGCTGCGGACGCCGCTGACGATCATCAAAGCAAACACGAGTCTTGCGCTGTCGGGCCGGCGCACCGAGACCGAATACGAAAAAACCCTGCGGGCCGTGGACACCGCCGCCGACCGGATGACCCGCATTGTGCAGGACCTGCTGCTGCTGGCGCGGGCCGATGCCGGGCAGCTCGTGTATCCCCTCTCCCCGGTGCCGCTGGCCGAAGTGCTCGACCACGCCGCCGCCCCGCTGGGGTCGCTGCCCGGCGCACCGGTGCGCCTGGATTTACCCGATGCGCCGCTGCTGATCCTGGCCCATGCCGACAGCCTGACCCGTCTGTTCAGCAACCTCTTGGAGAATGCCGTCCGGCACACGCCGCCAGCCGGCTCCGTGACTGTGACTGCCGAGCGCGAAGGGTCGTCGGTCGTCGTTTCGGTCACAGACACCGGGGTTGGGATCGCGCCAGAGCATCTGCCGCATGTCATGGAGCGCTTCTACCGGGTGGAAGCGGCCCGCTCCCGCCCTCAAGGCGGCACGGGCCTCGGCCTGCCGATCTGCCGCTCCATCGCCGAGTCGCACGGCGGCTCTCTCGAGATTGCCAGCACGCCCGGCGTCGGAACGACAGTGCGAGTCACCCTGCAAAGCGCAGACCTCTCGGATGCCCCGCGTTTCAATGAATCCGTTCTGGCGGCAAAATAAAGTGCGTGGTCCTCATTTTTTCACCCAGGTTTCACGTCGGCACGATAAACTCAGAGACAAGAGGATAACAAAGATGAAAGCAAACAAACAAAACGCACTGGCGCTGCTCGGTGCGGCGGCGCTGCTCACCGGTCCGCTCTGGGTCTCTCCAGCAGCAGCGCAGGGACCCGGCGGGGGATTTGGCGGCGGAGGATTTGGCGGCCCTGGCGGCGGGGGCTTTGGTGGTCCTGGCGGCGGAGGCGGGCAGGGCGGTTTTAATCGCCGTTCGCCGTTCGCCTACGGCACGGTGTCGGCGGTGAACGCCGGCGCGGGCACGGTTACGATTTCGTCGCGATTCGGCGGCGGGGACCAGGTCATCCAGACGCAGGGCACGACTCAGATCGTGTCGCAGGCGGCGGCCAAAGTGTCTGATTTGAAGAAAGGCGACAAAGTGGAAGTCTCGGGAATGCCGACCCAGATGACCGCGACTTCGCTGACTATCGGCGACTCACCGCTGGCAGGTCTTGGTGGACCGGGCGGTCCCGGCGGTCCTCCTCCCGGCGGGCCGGGCGGCGGTAATGCCGCCGGCAATCCGGCAGATACCCGTATCATGGGAACTGTCACCGGCACCAGCCCGCTGACAATCGCCCTTAGCCCGACCGCATCACTAACGCTGAAAATGGACCCCAGCGCGAAGGTCACCAAATACACGCCCGTGACGCTGAACGCGATCAAGCCCGGCGACAAAGTCGCGGCTCTCGGCACCGCCAATGATGACGGCAGCTTCGCCGCCACGACACTTGCCGTCAATACCGACCTCGGCGCGATGGGCCGAGGCTTTGGACGGCGCGGCGGCTACGGCGGTCAAAATGGCCCCGGCGGGTTTGGCGGTCCAGGTGGACAGGGGATGGGGCGGCCCGGTATGCCCCCGTCGCGCGGCATGGGCGGCCCGAATGTCCCACCGTCGCAGGGCATGGGCGGTCCCCCCATGCCGGACGATATGCCCCCACCGCCCGGTCAGTAGGGAAAACCGACCGGCAGGAAAATGTCCTTCGGACAAAGAATAAGCATATATCTCAGGGGCTAGTCTTTGTCCGAAGAACGCTTCTTTGCCGAAGGTTTGTACAAGACCGAGAGGTTGGCCCCGGCATCCGCCGATAATTGCGGGAACATTTGAGGTGGCTTTGGCGACTAATCTTTGATGCACAAGGACTCAACGACTATGGAACGAACAAAAACCGCGATTTGCGCCGCATTGGCAGCCCTGATGCTGGCCGGCCTCGTGCCGCATTCCGCCTGGGCGGACGGCGACAAGGGCAAAGACAAAAAGAAAGAGCCGGTGATTATCGGGCCGATCACAACGACTAACGACCCGCCGCCGAAGAAGAAATAGTCTCAAGAAATAGTCTCGGCAGAAAGCAATCTCAACACGCGCCTAAAAACCGCTGGCGCAGGACCAGCAGCGCGAACTGCGGCAAGGTCATTACCTTGCTGATTTTTTTCGGGTTCTGAATCAAGCGGTACAGCCACTCAAACCCGAAGCGCTGCATAAAGACCGGTGCCCGCTTGACCCGGCCCGAGAGCACGTCGAACGACCCGCCGATGCCCATGAAGACCGGGACGCCGAGGGCGGCTTTGTGCCGGTCAATCCATTTTTCCTGCTTGGGGATGCCGAACGCCACTAAAACGATGTCCGGCGCGGCGGCCTTGATCTGGGCCAGTACGCCCGGCTCCTGCTCCGGCGTAAAGTAGCCGTCACAGACCCCGACAATGTGCGTACCCGGCCACCGCGCCCGTGCCTTTGCGGCGGCCTCGGCGGCGACACCGGGGGCCGCGCCAAGAAAGAACAGCTTGTAGCCCTTGGTCGGCGACAGGGCGCAGAGGTGCGCGACTAAATCCACCCCGGAGACTTTGTAGCGCACGGGGACCCCGAGCAGCCGCGACGCGATGAGTATTCCGGCGCCGTCGGGGGTGACCAGATCGGCGGCGTCCACAATTTTATGCAGCTCTGGGTCATGCCGCGCGATGACCGCCATCGAGGCATCCGCCGTGACGACCGTGCGCGGTGTCCGCTCTCGAATGAAGCGGTCAATCACAGTCAGCGTTTCCTCTACGGAAACCCGGTCCACCCGCAGCCCTAAAATCGTCACACTGTCCATGCGTTTATTATACCAGACAGAAGCCGCCCGCCGCGCCCTCTGTCCAGGGCAGAATATGCCGGGTATAATAGGCCATGTTGCGTCTGCGTCATCCCATCCCACTGCGCTCCCTTGCTCTTGCCGTCCTGCTGCTCCTGCCCGCCGCGCCGCTTGCCCTGCTCTGCCGGGGCCGCACCCCCACCCGCTTCGAGGCCAAAAACCTGCCATCCTGGGAGCGTGTGCCAACCGTTCGGCCCATCCTGCCGCCCGTCTCCGCGCACACCGGCAAGCACCGAGCACGGGTGAAGACCGTCACCTGAGAGGGTGTCTAGAGACAGTTTCCACGGGGCTGAACCCCCATGCTGTGTGCCACGGGGCTGAACCCCCATGCTTCAAAAAGCAATTCCCCGCCTTCGCGGGCATCAGACCCTCCCTTTCCACAGTCTGCGGAAACCCTAGCGGCAGCGCAGACTCTCACGAGATGAGAATTTCGGAGAATTGCTCGAGCGAAATTGTTCCGAAGTGCCTGCGCGTCTCATTCCCGTGTTATACTATCTTTGTCTCCGGCAAGCCCAGAGGCGCAAAGATGACGTTTGACACTGGTTTAGCGAGAGGAACACCCATCATGCCCACGACGATTGACGCTTCGAGCACGCAAAGCCCGCCGCCTACGCTCACGATTGAGGGCCAGCAGTTTGGCCGAGGCCGCGCCCTGTTCCCCGATTTTTCGTTTCCCCTGCCCCCTGAATGGACTGCCCCCGGCGCATCGCTGACTCTGCGCGATCTGATCGTGCTGATTGTTCAGCAGGAAGTCCACAATTTCCAGCAGCGGCGCTCGGAGCGGTGTTTTTTGCACTCCCTGACCGCAAAGCAAATCGCCGATGGCGCGGCGCGAGGCAAAGTCGAGATGGGCGGGCGGGAAGACGAACCCGACACCGATGCCGAGTTGGCCGTGGCGACGGCCCTACAAGCGTTTGAGGACGGCCTGTATTATGTGTTCGTAGACAACGAGCACCGGGTCAGCTTGGACGAAACGGTGCGTCTGTCTGCGGACAGCCGCGTGACATTCCTGCGCCTTGTCGCGCTGGCGGGAGGATAATCCGATGCTTACTCCCGAACACGCCAAAGAACGGCTGGCAGAGTTTCAGGTCAAAGACCAGGAAGCGGCGATGCTGGTGGCGGCGGCCATGCTGCCCGAAGCCCCACGCACGGTCTGCTACAATCTCGTGGGCCGCGACGAAAATGGCAAGCTGTTCTCCGGTCAGAACATCAGCAGTTACACCGTCCGCGAGACGGCGACAACGCGGCTGCTGGCGTTCGGTGACGCCGACCGCCAAGCCGTCTTCACCACATTTTTCCCCATCCTTGCACCCCATGTCGAGGCCGCATGGCGGTTTCATGACCACTTGCCGTATCAGAGCGGCTATGTGCGCAAACCGTTCCGTGCTCCCGCTCACCCAGTCCAGGCCGATTCCGCCCGCGCCGCCTGGTTTCAGCGGCTCCTTGCCGTCGCCCGGCCTTATGACGGGCGATCGCTCACCTGGTTTGCTGCCTGGGCACCGTATATTGCCAGCTACTACGGGGACGCGCTCGGGATTCTGCTGGCCGCCGCGATAGACAAGCGGGATGCGGTCGGGGACGAAGTTTTTGAGATTTTGCTGGCGTCGGCGCGGGGCGACCATGAAATCGGCATGATGGGCCGCCATGTCTCCCGCGCCCTGCTGGCCGCCAGCCGGCCCGGCGGCTGGGAGTTCATGGAGAAGTTTCTGCTCGCCGCGCAGCGTCAGGAAGGCTTACGGCAGGTCATCTTGGAAGCCGTGGACGAAGCGCACCCCGAGGCGTTCCGCCGGATGCTGAAGGTCATCCGCGAAAACGATTTGACCCGCTTCAGCGCGACCATTCGGGCCGTAGATGTCTGGCTCGGCTTCGGGTGGGACGCGATGAGCGCGAAGTTCGCCGCGAAGGCTTTGGCGCAGATCGAGACGGCGTTGGACCATCCCGAACTCTGCGCCGAAACGGTGCAAGGCGACGATTTGCAGGCCGCGTATCTCGCGCTCTGGGCGGCGGCATTCGACGACGCCCCCGGCGCAGTGGCACAGGCCCTGCCGCTGCTGAGTCATCCCGATACCAAGCACCGCTTTGTGGCGGCGTATCTCTTAGTGCAGACGGGCCTGCCGGAAGCGTCGGACGCCCTCAAGCCGCTGCTCGACGACCCCGACCTACGCGTGGCGCTGCTGGCCCTGCGGGCAGAGCTGCATGGCGACGACTTGTTCGAGCGGCTGGAACGGCTGACAAATCGCCTTCCCAACAAGCCGAATACGCTGGACCCGCTGGTATGGGACTGGACCGCGCAGGTCGCCGCTAAAGCCAGTGTCGCCGACAAGCTGCCGGCACTGCTGGGCGAGCGCTCGCCGCAACGCTTGATTACCCATCTGCCCAATCTGAGCGCTTACGGACGGGGGTATGCCGTCAGAGAGTTCGCAAAAGCGGCGGATGACCCGGAAGTGCGTGATGCTCTGCTTGGCCTTGTCGGCGATCCTGCCGAGTTTGTCCGCCGACAGGCGCTTGAAGCGATCACCAAATCGAAGCTCTCGGCAGGGGAACCCGAGCGGATGGAAGCGCTCTTGACGCGCAAGACCGGCGACCTTCGGCGTGGCGTCCTGTCCCTGCTGCTGGCCCAGCCGGACCCGAATGCCCAAGCCTCGGCGAAGCGGCTGCTGATCGCCAAAGACCCGCTGCCGCGTCAGGCCGGCCTCGAAATCCTGCGAGAGATGGTCAAAAAGAAGCGCTCAGCGGACGAGTGCCGCACGGTCGCCGCCGATTACAAAGCCGCTGCGACCAAAGTGACCGAGATGGAGTCCGCGCTGCTGGATCAGCTTTTGGACATCGAGCGCAAAGAGCCGACACTCGACGATGGGCTGGGCCTGTTCGATCCCAAAGACTGCACCCCGCGCGTTGCCCCAACACCGCCCAATCTACCGACGCCATTGGTCACCGATGCCGCCCGTGCCCTGCTGACAAGTCTCAAAGAACTGATTGAAGCGAACGGTACGCGGGCCATTCAGATCGCCGGGCGTGACGAAATGCTGCTCGGCAATATGCAGTACGGCTTCCCTGAGCCTGACTTTACAAAGACGCAGGCGGAAAATTGGGAGACCCTGCCGCTGGCCGATCTGTGGCTGAATTGGTGGGACGCCCGGCCCGCCGAGATGCGCGACGCCGACGGATTGGAGATTGTCCGGGCGCTGGCGCTGTTTTACCGGAATTCGTCGCACGGTGCTTATTACTACCGAAATGAGGACGAGGACAACGCGAAGGGCAGCGCCTGGATCAAAGAGATGCGGGACGCGCTCTTCGGGCCGGGAGCGGGACTAGGAAACAAGGCCGGGATTGCCCAAAGCGTCCTGCTCTGGCTACAGCGGCGGCAGCCGCAGGAAAGTGCGGCGGAGTTTCTCTTGCAAGCGGCGGAAATGACCGGGGCGCTTGGGCGTAAGACGGAACAAGTCGCATGGCGTGATTTGGGCCGATTGACCGGGTGGATTGTGCTGGCGAGGGCGCACCGAACGCGCTACCCAGAGGCGTGGACCACAGAGTGTCGAAAGCGCTGGTGGCGGCTGATACACTGGATGGACAAGCCGGCCGAGAAATGCCAGCGAATACGTCCCGAACTCGCCGACCTAATGGAAGCGCACCGGCTGGGCGAAGCGAACGAAGCCGACCTGCTGGATCAGCTTATCGGAGGACGTCCGGTCCGCAGCGGCTATTCCAGCACCTATGACTTTGCCGAGCTGCGGGCACTCACCGGGCGGGGCGGCTCGCCGATTTTGGAAGCGCACCCGGCCTTGCAGGCGGCGCTTGCCAAGGTCCGCGCCCGCGTCTTAGATGTGGAACTGATGCGCGGGGAGATGCCGACGGCGGCAAGCAGCCCGGCCCTCGCGCTGCGGTCGGTGGAAGGCACGGACACGATCATCCGCCTGCTGCGGGCGCTCGGCAAGGACGGTTTCTCGCGGGGGCATTACTACGGCGGCAGTGCCGACGGTCAGACCAAGAGCGCGGTGTTTAGTCACCTTGCGCGGATCAGCTTCCCGGCGGCGTCGGACACGGCGGAAGAGTTCGCAAAGCAAACCAAAGACGCCAAAATCGAGCCGAAGCGGCTGACCGAGCTGGCGGTCTTCGCGCCGCAGTGGGCCGGCTTTGTCCAGCGGGCGCTCGGCTGGCCGGAGTTTGCCGAAGCGATCTGGTGGCTCCATGCTCACACCAAAGACTCGCAGTGGTCGGTAGACCAGGAGATACGCGAGCTTTGGACGGCGCAGGCCGCCGAGCGGACTCCCTTGTCGGCGCAGAGCCTTTTGGACGGCGCGGTGGATGTCGCTTGGTTCACGCGCATCCATGCCGCGCTCGGCGCGGAGCGGTGGAACAGCGTGAGTGACGCCGCGAAATATGCATCAGGCGGGGGCGGGCACAAACGCGCCCAACTTTTTGCCGATGCCATGCTCGGGCAGCTTGCCAAAGAAACAGTCCTGCCGCGCATTCTCGAAAAGCGCAATGGGGACGCCGTGCGGACTTTGGGGCTGGTCCCGCTGGCAAAGGGCCGGGCGCGGGAGACCGACCTGCTGGACCGCTACAAAGTCATGCAGGAGTTCGGGCGCGGCTCGCGGCAGTTCGGCGCGATGCGTCAGGCCAGCGAAAAGACCGCGGTGGCAATCGGCATGGAAAATCTGGCCCGGACCGCAGGCTACCCGGACCCGGTGCGGCTGGAATGGGCGATGGAAGCGCAGTCGGTGGCGGACCTCGCCGCCGGCCCAGTGTCGGCCTCAGTCGGCGATGTCACGGTGACGCTGTCCATCAACCCCTGGGGAACGCCGGAGATTGGTGTCACGCGCAAAGACAAGCTGCTCAAAGCAATCCCACCCGCTGCCAAGAAGGACCCGGCGGTGGGGGCGCTGACGGCCCGCAAGACCGAAATCGAGCGGCAGGCGTCGCGTATGAGACTGTCGTTGGAAGGCGCGATGTGCCGGGGCGACGAGTTCACGGGGGCCGAGCTGACCAAGCTGCTGGAACACCCGGTTCTGGCCCCAATGCTGCGGTCACTCGTGCTGATGGGAGGCGATGGCCTATCGGGCTATCCCGTGGGCGGCGGCGCGGCATTGGAAGGGCTGGGCGGCGAGACGCGGCCCGTGGACAAGAAAGCGCGGCTGCATCTGGCCCATCCGCACGACTTGTATTTGACCGGGCAGTGGTCAGCGTGGCAGCATGAGTGCTTCACGCGGGAGCGCATCCAGCCGTTCAAGCAGGTCTTCCGCGAGCTGTATGTGCTGACCGAGTCCGAAAAAGATGACCATTCGCGGTCGCAGCGGTACGCCGGGCATCAGGTCAATAAAAGCCAGGCGTATGCCCTGCTCGGCAAACGCGGCTGGGTCGGCAACCCGTATGAGGGCGATGTCCGGCGAACCTTCCACGACGCCGGCATCACGGTCTCGCTGGACTTCGACATGGGCTACACCACCCCGGCGGAGGTCGAGGGCCTGACCATCGAGCGGGTCTGCTTTGCTCAGCGCGGCGAGTGGAAAACGCTGCCGCTCGAACAAGTTCCACCGCGCGTCTTCAGCGAGGCCATGCGCGACTTGGATTTGGTGGTCAGCGTCGCTCATCAGGGCGGCGTGGACCCCGAGGCAAGCGCCAGCACGGTCGAGATGCGGTCGTCGCTGCTTCGGGAAGCCTGCGGGCTGATGAAGCTCGGCAATGTGACTCTGCAAGGCAGCCACGCGCTCATTGCCGGGCATCTCGGGACCTACTCGGTGCATCTCGGCAGCGCGATTGTCCATCGCCAGCCCGGCGGGCACCTGTGCATTGTCCCGGTGCATTCCCAGCACCGGGGCCGCCTCTTCCTGCCGTTCGCCGATGACGACCCGCGTACCGCCGAGGTGCTGTCAAAAGTCCTGCTCTTGTCGAAAGACACCGAGATCAAGGACCCGGTGATCCTGGAGCAGATCTTCGCGTAGGGCGCGGACAGAGGGACCGGCACGGCGTAGGAAACCGGCACTGGAAGTGCCGGTCTACTTTTGAGTGAAAGTCCCTACGGGACTGAGGAATAGGTGACGTAACCGTGACTTGCACTTTAACCGCTTCGGTTTTCTTTCGTCGTAGACCGGCACTTCCAGTGCCGGTCCTCTTTTTCCAGTTCAGCTTTTCCTAACTTAGCGGCCTCACCGCCGGCGCGTCGTAACAATCCACCGTCCAATCGTCGAACGATGCCGCCGTGTCTCCCTGAGTCCACAGTCCCACCGAGCCGCCGGTATACGCAGGAAGCGTGGTGCTGACTCGCTTCTGCATATCCACCCAGCCACGCACCTGGCCTCCGCTCACCAAGAGTCGCAGCGTGTGCCAGCCGGGCGCAAGCGGGGTGACAAGGGCAGGCGGCAGAGCAATCGGTGTCTCCTGCACCGTCGTATGCACCGGCCCGGCGACCTGGATCAAGGCCAGCGTGCCGAGCGCTTGATTGCACCGCAAAACCGTGTACTGGTTTGGAGCGCTGTACCCGAAGACGATCCCCACCGCAGGGCTGACTTTGCCGGCGTCAATACGGAACCGGGCATGGACATCCATATCGCGGCCCTGATCGGTCTTGTCCAAAAGCACGGCAAAGCGGTCCGCCCGGAAGCTCGGCCCGGACACGCGGGCAACAAAACCGCCTGTGCCCGGCATGCCCGGCCTCACCGTGCAGAGCGGGGCTGGGCCGGGGGTACCGGAGCCGACCGGGGCGAGGCCCGCCAGACTGCCCGCCTCGAAGTTGAAGACGCGCGACGCGCTCGGGGCGGTCGTCCAGACATCCGTGCCGTCGGTGGCCCATTGACTGCCGCCATGCGCCCCTCCCCCAGCCGGCGTTTTCGGCGCAAAGGTCGCCAGGTAATCCACAATCTGCGCGGCCTGCGGAGCGGAAATCTCGTCGGACGCATGGTACTTGGTCAGCATTTGGCCGACCGTCCGCTGCCACTCGGCCCGTGTGTAGCCCTTTTCTTGCGGCACCGGCAGGTTGTGGCAGGCGGAGCATTTCTCGGCATAGAGGGTCTTGACCTGCGCCAAATCGGCTTTCGGCGCGTCGGCGCGGGCAGGCTTCAGCGGCGTGGTCAGCGCCGCCGAGACGACAACGCCGAGTGCGGCGAGTGTCGTCAGCGCGGCGGCCAGGGCACGGGCATTGACAGTGGTTTTCATAGCGTGATTATTCCATACGACAGCCCGAAAACAGGCGTCTGTCTGTGAAGACGCGCGGCCCGGCGAAAATGTTCACGCTTGACAAAGCGGCGGGCGGGGTGTTATAATTTCGCATTCCCACACCCGGTATTTCTGCCGGGTCTTTCCTTTTTCTTATGCCACATTTCATCCGAATTTTTTGTGAGGCTTATTATGACCGGCTACTGTGTGCGCTGCCGCGCGAAACAAGAGATGCTGTCCGCCACCCGGACCCTGATGAAGAACGGACGCCGAGCGATGCTCGGGGTCTGCGCCTGCTGCGGGACCAAGATGTCGGTGATGGGGCACTGGGACGACGAAGCAGAAGCCGTTGCCGCAAAGACAAACGCCGGCGACAGTCGAAGGTGACGGCATGATGTCCCCGAAAAATGGGTAAAATAAGCGGCGCGTCTTAGCGCGAGAGAGGTTTTTGCGGACATTATGGCTGACGATAAAGAATTTGCAAAAGGACTGGAAGATGTCATCGCCGGCGAGTCGTCCATCTGCGATGTGGACGGGGTCAACGGCAAGCTGATTTACCGCGGGTACGATATTCACGACCTGGCCCAGAACACGACGTTTGAAGAAGTCATTTATTTACTCTGGAACGGCACCCTGCCGACCGCGCAGCAGCTTTCGGCGCTGAACGCCGAATTGGATGCCAACCGGGCCATCCCAAACGATGCGATGGCCCTGCTGAAGCAGTTTCCGAAGACCGCGCCGCCGATGGATGCCTTGCGGACCGCGACTTCCCTGCTCGGGATGTACGACCCGGACCTCGGCGATGAAAGCCTGGCGGCCAATCGGCGCAAGGCCCTGCGCCTGACCGCCCAGATGGGCACGATTGTCGGCACCCTAGACCGCCTGCGTAAAGGCGAGGAGCCTGTCACGCCGTTGTCCGGCCTGTCTACCGCCGCGAGTTTTCTGCATCAGCTCACCGGCGAGGTCCCAAGCGAGACGGCATCTCATGCCCTCGACGTTGCACTGGTCCTTCACGCCGACCACGAGCTGAATGCATCCACGTTCGCCGCCCGTGTCACCGTCGCCACGCTCACCGATATGTACAGCGCGGTCACCAGCGCCGTCGGCACTCTGGCCGGTCCCCTCCACGGCGGGGCGAACGTCAGCGTGATGAGCTTGCTGGAACAGATCGGCACCCCGGACAAGGCCGACTCCGTCGTCTCGCAGATGCTGGGCGCGGGCAAGAAGATCCCCGGCATCGGCCACCGCGTTTACCGCGCCCTCGATCCCCGCGCCGTTTCACTGCGCGAGATGTCCCGCCAGCTTGCCGAGACTACGGGGGAATCCCGGTGGTACGAGATCAGCGAGCGGGTCCAGGAAGCCGCCGACAGGGAACTGGCCGCCAAGGGCAAGACGACGCTCAAAGCCAACGTGGACTTCTTCTCGGCGTCGGTCTACCGGATGCTGCACATCCCAAACGACCAGTTCACCCCCGTCTTCGCCATCTCCCGCGTCGCGGGCTGGACCGCGCATATCTTGGAGCAGCTCGGCGACAACCGTTTGATCCGCCCCCGCGCCATCTACACCGGCCCGCGTGACTTGACGGTAAAGCCAATTGAAGAGCGGAAGTAATGCCCATTCCGCAAAGGGCGCGAGGGTGAAACCCTCGCGCCCTTTTTGCCTCTTGGCTTTTTGCGTCTTGGGCGGTTCCCTAGCCGGCAATGGTCTCCAGCGCGGCCAGCTCGGCTTCGGGCAGATGCAGGCCCGCGCCGGCGACGTTTTCCCGGAGGTGTGCCGCCGAGGACGTACCAGGAATCAGCAGAATGTTCGGGGAGCGGTGCAGCAGCCACGCCAGCGCCACCGCCATCGGGGTCGCGCTTAAACGTGCGGCGACACTGGAAAGCGTCTCGGATTGCAGCGGCGAAAAGCCGCCGAGCGGGAAATACGGCACATAAGCAATGCTTTGCTTCGCGAGTGCGTCAATCAGAGAATCGTCCTGCCGGTTGGCGATATTGTAGAAGTTCTGCACGCAGACAACCGGCGCAATCGCCTGCGCTTCAGCGATTTGCTCGGCATTGACATTGCTGACACCGAGATGCTTGATCAGACCTGCCTGCTGCATCTCCGCCAGCACCTCGAACGGCGCGGCAATCGAGCCGGGTGTCGGAGCGCTGGGGCCGCCGACCCGCAGGTTGACTACGTCAAGGGCATCGGTGCCGAGGTTTGTGAGGTTGTCGTGGACGGCCTGACGCAGCTCGTCCGGGGCAAGCGCTTTCGGCCAGCCGCCTTCGGCATCCCGCCGCACCCCGGCTTTGGTGACAAGTCGCAGGGTCTCGGGATAAGGCGACAGCGCTTCTTTGATGAGCCGGTTGGTAACGTGCGGTCCGTAAAAATCACTGGTGTCAATATGGGTGATGCCGAGAGCGACAACTTCGCGCAGAACCGCCAAAGCGCCGTCGCGGTCGGCGGGCGGTCCGAAGACGTGCGGGCCGGCGAGCTGCATCGCCCCATAGCCCATACGGGTCAGAGTCAAGTTGCCGGCAAGCGTGAAAGTGCCGCCGGGCAGTGGTGTGGGCATAGTGAGGTTCCTCCAACATCGGTTGTTGTACCCATTTTCTGATTTGCGCCCGCAGCCACGTTTTCAGCGCGGTTTCGGGTATACTGCCGCTGATTATTTAACCCCGGTTAAAAAATAAATTGCACGGGGTATCAAGAGGGCACCATGCGAACCGCTGCCGTGGAAGACTATGTCAAGACGATTTACAAGCTGCAAACGCAGACAAACACGGTTTCGACATCGGCGCTCGCAGATCGCACCGGGACGACTGCCGCCGCCGTGACCAAGATGCTGAAGCATTTAGACGCGCTGCACCTGGTCGCCTACACCCCCTATCACGGCGTTCGTCTGACCCCGATGGGCGAAAAGATCGCGCTCGAAGTGATCCGGCACCATCGTTTGCTTGAGCTGTATCTGAACCAAGCGATGGGCTATTCGTGGGACGAAGTGGATGCCGAGGCGGAAAAATTAGAGCATGTCATCTCCGAGGAGTTCGAGGCGCGGATTGACGCTCTGCTCGGCCACCCCCGCGCCTGCCCGCACGGCGACCCGATTCCGGCTCCCGACGGCACTTTGGTGGAGGAGCGCCTGCGGGCGCTCAGCGACTGCGGCCCCGGCGAGACAGTCACAATCGCACGGGTCAAAGATACGAGCGCGGATGTCCTGCGGGCATTGACGGCGCGGGTCATCCACCTCAATTCGGTCGTGACAGTGCTGGAACGGGACGCGATTGACGGCCTGCTGACCGTGCAGGTCGGCGAGGCGCGGCAGGTGATCGGCCCGGCCCTCGCCGGCAGCGTCTTTGTGCAGCCGCTGGACAAGATGGAAGATTAGGAAGTGACACGCAAGTGATGGAAATTGGCGAAGAAACAATACGGACCGATGGCTGGCGCGGGCCGGTCAAGCGGCCTTCGCTGCCGGAAGTGTTTGGGTCGGTGGTCGTGCCGAAGAATGCAACCGCCTGGCGGCGGTTCCTGGCATTCTTCGGGCCAGGCTACCTGATTGCGGTCGGCTACATGGACCCCGGCAACTGGGCGACCGACATCAGCGGCGGCTCGCTGTTCGGCTACCGTCTGCTGTCGGTGATTTTGATTGCCAACTTCACGGCGATCTTCTTGCAGGCCCTCGCGGCAAAGCTCGGCATCGTCACGCAGCGCGATTTGGCCCAAGCCTGCCGCGATGCTTACCCCAAGCCCGTGTCGGTCTTTTTGTGGCTGTCGGCGGAGATCGGCATTGTCGCCTGCGACGTGGCCGAAGTGATCGGCGCAGGCATCGCGCTCAACTTGCTGTTCCATATCCCCTTGATTATTGGATGCGCCCTGACCGCTTTGGACGTTCTCGTCGTGCTGTTTTTGCAGGGACGCGGCTTTCGCTATATCGAGGCCCTGGTCATCGCGCTCATCGGTACGATGATGGTCATCTTCACGCTGGAAATGATCTACGCCCGCCCGGACTGGTTCGGCGTTTTGGCCGGGTTCGTGCCCCATGCCGAGATTATCCGTAACCCCCAAATGCTCTACATTGCGCTGGGCATACTGGGCGCAACGGTCATGCCGCATAACCTGTACCTGCATTCGTCCATTGTCCAGACCCGCGATTTCGGCAAAAGCGATGCCGACAAAAAAGGCGCAATCCAAAGCGCGTACCTGGACTCCACAGTCGCGCTGATGCTGGCCCTGTTTGTCAACGCCGCGATTTTGATTTTGTCGGCGGCAGTCTTCTACAAAAGCGGGCACCATGAGGTCGGCGATATTCAAGGCGCGTACAAACTGCTGACCCCGCTGATGGGTGTCGGGATCGCGACCCCACTCTTTGCGATTGCTTTGCTGGCATCGGGCCAGAACTCGACACTGACCGGCACGATGGCTGGGCAGATCATCTTGGAAGGCTTTACGCAGTTCCAGATCCCCGCCTGGGTCCGGCGCTTAATCTCGCGGATGCTGGCGATTGTGCCGACCCTGGTGATTGTCGGCCTATACGGCTTGGAAGGCACCGGCAAGCTGCTGATTTTCAGCCAAGTGGTGCTGTCAGCGCAGCTTTCGTTTGCGGTGATTCCCCTGGTGCAATTCACCGGCGACAAGGTCAAAATGGGCCGGTTCGTCAACAACGCCGCTGTCCGCGTGCTTGGCTGGACAGTCGCCGTGATTATTTTTGGGCTGAACAGCTATTTGGTGTACACGACACTGAGGCATTAGGCCCGGTTTACCCCTGCCTGCTAGACGGGTACTTTATTACAACTAACAAGGAGAATTCTCTCATGGCACTTCAAACCATTTATGCACTGTTTCAGGACGTGGCCGACGCCGAGCGGGCCATCGGCGCGTTGCGGGACCACGGAGTCCCAGCGGACAGCATCGGGATTGCCGGGCGTCACGCCGCCGAGCAGGACGAAGCGGCGCGGGTGCGGACCGGCTACACGCGGCTGACCGAAGACGAGACCACGTCGGCGGCGACCTACGCGCCGCAAGTCGGAACACCCCCGGCGGCGGCGATTGCCTCGACTATCGCTCCGCGCTCGGCGGTGGACACGCCGGAAAACGTTGAATCGGTCGGGCTGGGCGGCTTGACTACCACCACGCCTCAAGATGCGGCGGCGGGCGCGGCGGTCGGCAGCGGGGTCGGCCTGCTGGCGGGCCTGCTGGCAGCAGCGGCGGCGATTACCATTCCCGGTGTCGGGCTGGTGCTCGGCGGCGGCATCCTGGCAGGCGCGTTCGGCGTGGCGGCGGCCACGACAGCGGCGGGCGCGGCGGTCGGCGGGGTCACGGGCTATCTTCGCGACATGGGCATGCCCGAGCACGCGGCGGCGAATGTCAGTGACCGCCTGCGCGAAGGTGATTACCTGCTGACGGCCACCGTGGACCCGGCCCGCTACGACGAAATGAAGCAGCTTCTTTTAAAGTACAACGCGGCAGGCGTGGACATCAATGTCAACGCCGCCGGGGAGCGGGTCACCGATGTCTGGGGCAACAACCCGGTGGTTGCCGAGCGCCTTCGCAAAGGCCCCGACCCGCAGGCGATCAACTCTCAGGTCGCCACGCTCAGCACAGACACACCGGCGGCTGTGGGCCGCACCCCCGACGAAGTGATGGCGCACGAAGAAGAGGTCGTCCCTGTGGCATCAACTACAACAGGAAGCGCCCGCACCTACGGCGATTAACTCCCAATCTGGTTTAGACGGCCCCGATGTGTCCCCCAAGAGGTGTACATCGGGGCCGCTTTCATGTTATAATGGCCCTATGCCTGCTCCGTTTGCCGCCTGCCGTGCCGTGCTGTTCGATCTCGACGGCACACTGATTGAGACCCATATTGATTTCCCGGCGATGACCACGGCCATGCAGAAATTGGCGCGGGCTTATGACGTGCCCGAAAGTGTCACCGACGGCAAAGATATTCTTGGTCTGGTAGATGCCGCTGCCGAAGATGTGCAGACGCGGGGCGACGGCGCGGCCCTGCGCCGGAAAGCGTTTGCACAGCTTGAAGCCATGGAGATTGCCGGGTGCTCCCGGCCCATTTTGCTGCCGGGGACACGCGAGACGCTGATCGCACTGACTGAGCGCGGGGTCAAAATCGGGGTCGTCACCCGCAACTGCCGGGCGGTCTCGGTGCGCCTGCTCGCCCAATTCGCCCTGCCCCACCACCTGCTCCTCACCCGTGACGATGTCGGCAGGACCAAGCCGAACCCGGAGCATCTGTGGGACGCATTAGAAATGCTCGGCATCCCGCCCGAAGAGGCCGCGATGGTCGGCGATCATTTTATGGATATTGAAGCCGGAGCGCGGGCCGGATGCGCCGTGACGCTCGGGGTGCTCGGGCGCAACTCCGCCGACTGGTTTGCGCCCTGCCCGCCATCGTTTCTGGTGCAGGACTTGGCTGAAGCCGCACCGCTTTTTGGACAAGGCTGACCGATGCGCCTCTCTGTCTGCATCGTCAACTGGAACACACGGGACTTCCTGCGCGAGTGCTTGGAAGCCCTCGAAAAGTACCCGCCGGCAGGCGACGAAATGGAAGTGGTCGTCGTGGACAACGCCAGCGCCGACGGCTCGGCGGCAATGGTCGCCGCCGAGTTTCCCGGCGTCGTGCTGCTGGCCGAAACGACCAATCGAGGCTACGCCGAAGGCAACAACCTGGCGCTGGCGCGGGCCACGGGCGACGCCCTGCTGCTGCTGAACCCGGACGTGGTGGTGCATCCCGGCAGCCTCTCCGCCGCCGCGGCATTTGCAAAATCGCGCCCTGAAATGGGCGCGTTCGGCTGCCGCTTGCTGGGAACCGACGGCAAAACGCAGCCGTCGCTGCGGGCGTTTCCCGACCCCGGCCCGGTCTTGTGGGAATATCTCGGCCTGTCCCGCGTCTTTCCGCACTCGCGCCGCTTCGGGGCGTACCGCATGACCTGGTTCGACTACGAAAGCGCGATTGAAGCCGATCAGCCAATGGGATCGTTTCTCTGGATTTCCCGCGCCGCCTACGGTGCTGTCGGCGGCCTGGACCCGGACTTTCCGATCTTCTTCAACGAGGTAGATTGGTGCTGGCGAGCAAAGCGCGAGCACCAATTTTCGATCTGGTACACCCCGGACGTGGTCGTCACCCACCACGGCGGCGGCAGCACCCGGCAGGTAAAAGCCAGCATGATCCGCGAGTCCCACCGCTCCCTGCTGCGCTTCTACGACAAGCACTATTCGCATGTTGCGCTGCCCTTGAAATGGCTGATGCAGGCCGCCGTGGGCCTGAACGAGTGGCGGCTGACACGGGGAGCGCAGTAAAAACTCTATGACCGACATCGCTGTGATTATCGTCAACTGGAACGCCCGCGAAGATCTGCGAGCCTGTCTGTCGTCGCTGTACGCCGATCCCCAGCCTTTATTGAGCTATGATGTCTGGGTCGTGGACAATGCCAGCGCGGACGGCTCGGCGGCAATGGTCGCCAAAGAGTTTCCCTCGGTAAACTTAGTTGCCAACACCGAGAATGCCGGCTTTTCCAAAGCCAACAACCAGGCGATTGCGCTCACCGACAGCCGGTACGTGTTTCTGCTGAACTCCGATGCCAAAATCCATCCGGGGGCATTGGACATACTATTAGCCTATGCCGATGCCCACCCGTCGGCGGCGATTTTGGGGCCGAAGGTGCTGAACCCGGACGGCTCGCTGCAATCCTCCTGCCGCCGGTTCCCATCGCTCGGCGCGGGCTTCTTTCGCAATACGTATTTGGGCCGATTATTTCCGCACAACAAGTTTGCCCGCGACTATTTGATGACCGACTTCGACCATAATAGCGATCTGGCCGTGGACTGGGTCTCCGGGTGCGCCATGCTTATTCGGCGCGAGTGGATAGTCAAGAACGGCGCATTGGACGAGCGGTTTTATATGTACTGCGAGGACGTTGACATCTGCCAGCGGGTTTGGGACAGCAGGCAGGAAGTGGTCTATATGCCGGGAGCGGTCGTCACCCACGCCATCGGGCGGTCGAGCGACAAAAACGCCGAGAAGATGATTAGGGAGTTCCACCGCTCCTGGTACGAGTATGATTTGAAGCGCCACCCGCGCTCGTCTCTGGTCCGCCGCGTCGCCGTCTACTCCGGCCTTTGGCTCCGCGCCGCCGTGCGGATCGCCAAGCGCCGCGCGGCAGGCCGCCGGGCGGGCAGCCGATGAGCATCCTAGTCGCAATACTCTTGGCGGTGACACTGCTGCTGGCCCCAATCTTCGCCGCCCAGCCGGATGCCCCCGCCGCCGTTGGGTCGTTTGAATGGACATCGTTTCTGTGCGCCGGGACATTCCTAGCCGCACTGACTGCCGCGCTGTCCGCCCGGCGCGGCGGGCAATTCGCCGTTTCGTTTTCCCGCGCTGAAAAGGCGTTTTTGGTCCTGCTCGGGCTGGCACTTTTGAGTATCCCTGCGCGGATGCTGGTGCAGCACGGCGCGGGCTACTTCGGCGTGATGCTGCGCGGGTGGAGCCTGCTTGCCGCCGACTTTGCGCTGTTTGCGCTGGCCCGGCGGGTCGCGGGCAATCGGCATTGGCTGTATAGCCTCGTCTTCGCCGCCGTTGCGGGGGCGGCGATTGTTGCCGATATTGGGGTTCAAGAGTATATTGTTCACCTGCGGGCGGGGGAGCGCGGCTGGCGCATCTTCGCGACTTCGACGCCGGACTTTCTGGCGGGCTACTTCGTGCTGACCCTGCCGGTGACTTTGGGGCTGTTTTTGACGGTGCCGAGCGTACGCGGGCTGACCCCGCTGCTCCGGGGGGCGTCTGCGCTCGTGCTCGGGGTCGTGTTTCTGCTTCAGCTTATCGCACTGCTGGTCACCGGGTCACGCTTCGGGCTGCTGTCGCTTGCGGTCTCGCTCGTCGTCTTCGCGCTCGGCGTCGTTTGGTCGGTGCGGCACGGCCTAGTCCTGCCCAAAGCGACGCGCGGCCTGCTAGGCGTCTTGGGAGTGGGGCTGGCGCTGGGCGGCATCGGGTTTGCCGGGCCGGTGGTGGCCCGCCTGCACAACCTGCACGACAACTCGGCGGCGTTTCGAATTTGGACCTGGCGCGGCAGCGGGCAGATGGCCCTGCACAACCCACTGCTCGGCACGGGGGTCGGCACTTGGGTAGACCTGTACCCGCCGTATGCGCTGACGGGCTTCACGCGCCTGGCGCATAACGGCTACTTGCAGATGGCCGACGAGTGCGGCCTGCCCGCGCTGATGGTTCTGATTGCAGCCTTGGGCCTGCTCGGCGCGGTTCTCTGGCGCGGTCTCAGCCGCCCGTCAGAAACAGTTTCAGAAACAGGGAGCGACGCTCTGCCCGCAGACAATCGCCTGCTGCTAAGTGGTTTGGCAGCCGCGATGGCAGGCGGCATCGTGCAGAATCTGATTGACTCCGACTGGTACGTTTTTTACCTCGGCGCGGTGTTTTGGACACTGGCGGGCCTCGCGGCAGGCGCAGTTCAGGCCGAAAGCCAAGCTCAGACGCGCCCGATTCCGGCGCTGGTCCGCGCCGCCGCTGGCCTTGCCGCCGCCGCGCTGTGCGCTTTGACGGGGACGCAGGGGACCGCGGCAGGCTACGCAGCGGCAGCCTCGGAGCAGAAGGCCGCTGACCCCGGCGGCGCGGCGCAGAGCCTCGGCGCGGCCCGCATTTGGGACCCGCTCAATGGGCGCTATGCGTCCGATTTGGGCTACGGGATTTTGTACTCACGGCTCGGCGACCTGACGAGCGCAGAGGCTGCTCTCTCGGATGCCTTGCGCTTGGAGCCGAACTCGGTCAATTATCGGCATTTAGGAACCGTACTTCAAGCGGCAGGCCGTCGCGCCGACGCGGTCCAAGCCTACAAAGACGGCCTGCGGGCCGAGCCGAACTCGGTGGAGCTGCTGCTGCGCCTGGCCCGCCTCAGCGCGGGGCCAGAGTCGCAAGCGTACTACCGGAAGATCGCTGACCTTGAACAAAGCCCGGTCGGCACAGCGCGGGCGCTCGGCGAGTCGGTCGAGCCGAGCTTCGCCTATGCCGACGCCGCCCTCGGCAAGTACGAACGCGCCGCGACGCTGCTGGAGACCTATATCACGCAGGGCGGCAGCCTGAACTCTCAGCGGGAAGCCCTCAGCGGCGGGCGCCCGGACCCGCAGATGGACACCCAGCTACGCGCCCTGTACGTGCAGACGATGGATGGCTGGATTGACGTGTCCCTGCCCGCACAGAGACGGGCGCTGCAAGCGCGGCAAAAAGAATTTACCCTGAAATTCGACATCGTGATCGGACAGGCTTCAAAACCGGGTATCCTATAGAACTATTTTTGACTTTAACGTCTCAGGAGACAACTTATGAACATTACCGCCGTCAAGCGCGGCCCGCAGACCAAAGGCGAGCGCAAACAACGAATTCGTCAGGGCTTCATCCCCGGCTCCATCTACGGCAAGGGCCTGGAATCTGTCAACATCGAAGTGCCTTCATCGTCTATTGCCGCGATCCTGACCTCGGAAGCCGGCATGAACACGATGATTGATCTCTCGGTAGGAGGCGACACGCAGACGCATACCGTCCTGGTGGACAATTTGGAGCGCAACCCGATCACCCGCAACTTCATCGCCATCGGCTTTCATCAAGTCAAGAAGGGCGACAAAGTCACCGCGCATATTCCCATTCAGTTCAGCGGCCATCCCGACGGCGTAGACAGCGGTGTTCTGGTGCTCGAACAAGCCCTGGAAGCGATCACGGTCCATGCCGAGCCGGGCAATCTGCCCGCGCACCTCGATGTAGATGTCTCCAAGATGGTCGCCGGCGATGTCCTGCGCGTCTCGGACCTGCCGCACAACTCGAAAGTCGAGTTTACGACCGCCGAAGACGCGGCCATTGTCTCCCTGCACTACTCGCGGACTGCCGAAGCCGTGGAAGAGATCGCTCAGGAAGAAGCCGCCGGGGCCGTGCCGACCGACGCCCTCACCGGTGCGGACGCCGTGACTGAGCTTCGTGCTTCGGACAAAGAAGGCTCCGACAGCGTGACCGGGGTTTAAGAGACCTCACCCCGCTGCTCCGCAGCGACCCTCTCCTTAAGCAAGGAGAGGGTGAAAGCAATTCAGAGACAAAGCGCCGGAGCCAGAACGGGAGTGGCAAGCAGCATTCCTATACTCCCCTCCGAAAACTCTTACCCTCTCCTTGCTTAAGGAGAGGGTCGCTGCGGAGCAGCGGGGTGAGGTCTCCTTCCCTCACACCGGCAGCGCCGCCACCGCCCGGTCAATCTCTTCGGCGGTGTTGTAGAAATGCGGCGAGAAGCGCAGATTTCCCCCGCGCACCGCCGCAACTACCCCGGCCTCTTTAAGCATTTGCAGGATGGCCTCGTTCGGCAGTGATGGGTGCCGGAATGCCACAATCCCCGCCCGCTGCGTGTCGTCGCGGGGCGACACCACACGGTATCCCATTGCGTCTAACTTTTCGGTGGCGTAGGCCGACAATTTCAGCACTTCGGCGGCGATCGTGTCTGTTCCTACCTCTTCCAGCAGCGACAACGCCGAGTTCAGCCCGACCAGACCCAAAAAGTTCGGGGTGCCTTCTTCGTAGCGCTGCACGCCCGGCTTTGGCGTGAAGTCCAGCGGGTCGAACTTCATCACATCCACCACCGCGCCCGCGCCCATGTTGACCAGACGCAGGCGTCCTAAGACGTGCGGCGCGACATACAGCCCGCCGGTGCCGCCGGGGGCCAGCAGCCATTTATGTACCCCCGTGACGGCGGCGTCAATGCCGAGCGCTTCGATGTTTAATGGCAGGACGCCCAGACCCTGTATGACATCGAGTACGAAGATCGCGCCCCGTGCATGGGCCGCCGCCGTGATTGCTTCCAAGTCGCACCGGAAGCCCGTGCCAAACTGTACCCAAGACAAGGTCACGACGCGGGTTCGGCTGTCCATGACAGAGTCCAAATCTTCGGCGGTAAACGTGCCGTCCGGGCGGGGCGTCGCCAGCCGCGTTTCGATGCCCCGGTCGGCCTGCGCGTACCAGGGATACACGACGCTCGGATACTCGCAGGTCACGCTGACCACATTGTCGCCGGCGTCGAGCCGCAGGGCGTCGGCGATCAGCGCCAGGCCCTGCCCGGTGTTCTTGGTCAGCGCCAGGTGCTCGGACGGCACCCCCAGGAGCCGGGCCAGCCGCCCTCGCGCTTCGGCAGACGCACCGTTCACCATGACCCCTTCGGCGAACTTCAGCGGGTCCTCGGCATACCCTTGGGCGGCCTCAGTCACCGCCGAGACGACGCGGGCGGGTGTCGGCGCGATGCCGGCATGGTTCAGGTAAACCGACCGGGCCGTTGATGCGGCCCATTCTTTGTCGCGATATGACTGCATGGGGTATACTGCTTTCTGTAATTGTTTTGAATTGGGAGGGCAAGAAAATGACTGCGGAAGACGCCGAAATTGCACGGAACGTGCGCCGAGAGCTAGGCAAGCGGTCTATCAACTCGACGATGATTGACGTGCAGGTCAAAAACGGCAACATCACGCTGTCCGGGCGCATCATGCACATTCGCGACGATATGTCCGCAAACCTGCGTTCCGAAATTGATATTGTGATGAAAAACATGACCCGCGAGCGAATGGTACGCGGCTTTTTCGACCAGATGCAGTACGTGGTAGACCACGAAGACAACAGCGAGAAAGAGAAAAACAGCCGAGGCCGGATGCGGAGCTGACTTGGGCTGTGTAGAGACTCCTCCCTGCCCCCAATAATGGCGCAACTGCACCCGACGGGGGAGCCAGAGGGGCAGGACGTAGGGACACGCCCCCGTGCCTATCTCCTCTTAAACCATGCTCCCCCAGTATTGGGGGCGGCCTCTTTCACTCCCCGTGAATGCCCGCGACGAAGAGCGTCTTCTCGTTCTGATATGTCACCGCGCCCGGCGCACTCTTACGGGGCTTGCGAACGTGCTTCTTTAATGTGTAGTCTACCGGGATGAGCGCCGAGTGCTTGACCTCGCTGCGGGCGGCGACCATCTCGGCGGCCTGCAAGAGCGCCGCGTGAGACACCGATGCCGGCTTGTTCCGTGCTCGAATAATGCCGTGCGCCGAGGTCGCGGCCCGGACATGAAGCCAGATGTCCGATGCCGACGCCAGCTTGGTCGTAAGATAATCGTTGGACAATGCGTTTTCCCCAACCAATATCTCCCAGCCGTCTACCGTCTGGTAGCGCTTGATCTTGTGGCCCTCAAAGTCCGGGACAGCTTGGCGCGGAGCCGCGCCAGGGTTGTTTTCAGGGGTGTTCGGCGCGTTCCCGCTCTGGAGTGACTGCGCCAGCGAAAGGCGCAGAGCGGCGACTTCCGCCGAGGTCACAGCCCGCTCGGTCTCGCTCTCGGCGAGGGACAGCAGGACCACTTCTTCCAAAGCCTGCGCCCGGCGCTCTTGCAGGGTCAGGGCGCTCAGGTCCGCTTTGCGGCTGCGCTTGTAGAACCGCTCGGCATTTTCATGAACCGTCAGCGTCGGGTCCAGTGCGATAAAGCGCATGGTCGGCTCGCCGCCGGGCAAGGGCGGCGCGTAATAATCCGGCACGGAGATCAGCGACTGCCCGCGCCTGATTTGGGACTGGTTCGTCAGCAGCAAATCCCCAGCCTGGCGGTACTCCTCCGCCCGCGCGGCGTTCCGCAGCCCTTTTTCTATTTCCGCCGCCTCGCGCTCCCGCAGCTTGCGGGTCCGGCGCAGCGCGGCCAGCAGCGAGTCACGGGCGTGCTCAAATGTTTCACGCCCGATGATGGAGGACGCGGCAGTGTCGAGGGCGGCACTGACCGAGTCGCGTGGGTGCTGATCGGCGGGCGGGATGGTTTGCAGCGGCACCGGGTACGCGCCGAGCGTCTTTCCCGCCGGGTCGGTCCAGACACGCGGACTCCAGTCCCCCACCCGCACGACCGTCAGCAGCAGAACCAGGGCGTGATGCAGGGACTGTTGGGTCAACAGGGATTGCTGGGCCGAAGCGCCGGGCACCCGTGCAATGACCTCCGAGGCCAGCAGCGGGCTGACCCCCGACCAGTGTTCCAGCAGCCAGGCATAGGCCTCGCCGGGCGACAGAAGTTCGCTTCCAAGCGCGATTGTCAGCGGAGCGGTCGGGTCGTGCCGCCCGCGCTGACGCGGCGGCGGGGTGTATGGGATGCCGGGCTGAATAGGCCGCAGGCGGCTCAGTGTTCGTCCGATATTCTTAGCCGCGCCCAAAATCATCCCGGCGCCGCTGACCAGGATCAAGTTGCTGTGCTTGCCCATGATCTCAGCGACCAGCGTGTACGGGGCACCGTCCACCGCTTTGAAGTGCAGAGACAGGACCCGCTCGCCGAAACCGAGCGGCAGGGAGATGTCGGACAGCCACGCGCCGTCAAGGTGCCGGCGCAGGACGGCGCAGAATGGCGGCGGGGTCGGTGGGTTGTCCCGCCGGGAACTCGTCAGGTGGGCGCGGGCATGGAGGGCATCGCAGGACAGCAGCAACGAGTATTTGTGTCCGGCGTGGTAGACCCGCAGGACAATCTCCTGCGGGTCAGGCTGCGTGATTTTTTCAATCTTGCCGCCAACCAGGGTCCGGCCCAGCTCACCCTGCACTGCCGCCAAAAGAAGCGAATCGTAAATCATGACAGCGCAAGTATACCCGGCTTACGTGCCCGAAAAAATCCTTCCTTCTTTCTTGGCTTTCTTTCGGCAAACCGATTGACAAAGCGCGGGCAAAGAAGCTACAATAAAGCGTAAAACTCTTATGAATTCTTTTGCGAGCAAAACCCAACTGTCAGAAGCGCGGCCTCTGCACCAGCGGAGACATCAGCACACGACTGAGCACCAACAGCCTGAGCCTCAACACAGAGTTGAGTCTCAACAGACGCTTGCCTGTGACCCGCTTCCGACTGACGCCGCCCTGTAAGGCCGCGAAAGCCGAAGCGGGTTTTTTGTTTCATGAAATACGCTGAGAGACCGGGAAAGGAAAGACGACCACCGCCATGAGCCATGAAGTTCTTGTTTTAAATAGTGATTACGAGCCGCTGAATGTCTGCAACCTGCGCCGGGCGGTCATTCTTCTGTATCTCGGCAAAGCCGACATCCTGCACACACACGAGGGCGACGGCAGCGGGCCGGCGTTTGTGACGGGCGAAGGCCAGACCGTATCCGCGCCGTCGGTGGTCCGCCTGCGCTACCATGTCAAGCGGCCCCTGCCGGACCTGAAGCTGTCCCGCCGCTCGATCTTCGCCCGCGACAACTACACGTGCCAGTATTGCGGCGTCCAGACCCGCGATTTAACCATTGATCATATCCTGCCGAAGCGGGCCGGGGGCGGGATGCACTGGGACAACCTGGTCGCCTGCTGCCGCCGGTGCAACGCGAGGAAGGGCGACAAGCTGCTGGCAAGCTGCGGCATGAAGCTGGCGCGTCCGCCAAAGCGTCCGCGCTACGTCCCGTACATCAGCATGACCAAGTATATCAGCGGCACCAAAAACGAAATCTGGCGCGACTACCTGCCCATCTTCCACGATGTCGGCGGCTCCGACAACTACGCCGCCACGGCGTAGAGAAACCATGCGTTAAAACGCACGGCTAGACGGCGCGGACGCCACGAAGTACCGCTTCGCGGGACTAAGATAATCTGACATTGTCTTAATCCTAACCCCGCGAAGCGGATGTTTTGTGGCGTCCGCGCCGTCTAGCCGTGCGTTTTAACGCATGGTTCCCTCTGTCTTTCCCAGCACGATTCCACCCAGACGCCCCGTAATCCCCGCCAGTATCTCGACTGTACGGTCTATTTCTTCCGCCGTCGTGCCGCGCCCGAGTGTCAGGCGCAGGGCGCTTTTGAGGCGGACATCAGGGAGGCTCATCGCGGTCAGGACATGGCTTGGCTCGATGCTGCCGGACGTACAGGCGGAGCCGGAGGACGCGGAGACGCCGGCGCGGTCAAGCGCCAGCAGCAGGGTCTCGGCGTCCAGCCCTGGCAGGGAGACGTTGAGGTTGTTCGGCAGGCGATAAGTTAGGTGGCCGTTCAGCACAATGCCCGGAAGCCGCGCCGAAAGTGCGGCCCAGAGACGGTCGCGCAGAACCGTCAGCCGTGCGGCTTCGGCGGGGCGTTCGGGCAGCAGACACCGGACAGCCTCGCCGAAGCCGGCGATGGCGGCAACATTTTCCGTGCCCGCCCGCCGCTCCCGCTCCTGTCCCCCCCCGTGCAGCAGCGGCTCGATGGCAATGCCTGAGCGCACGTACAGCGCTCCGACACCTTTCGGGCCGTAGACTTTATGCCCGGAGAGGGTAATCAAATCCGCACCGAGCGTGTCCACCGTGACGGGCATCTGGCCGAAGGTCTGCACAGCGTCGGTGTGCAGGTATGCCCCGCGGGCGTGAACAATCTCGGCGATCTCGCGGATTGGCTGAATGGTTCCGACTTCGTTGTTTGCGTGCATGATCGAGACCAGCACGGTGTCGTCAGTCAGCGCGTCGGCGACGGCACCCGGCGAGACGCTACCGAACTCGTCTACCGGCAAGTACGTCACGCGAAAGCCGAGTGTTTCCAGAAAGTGAGCTGTGTCGGTGACGGCCTCATGCTCGATCTGCGTCGTGACAAGATGATCGCCGCGTCCTTTGTTTGCCAGCATGATGCCGACCAGCGCGGCGTTGTCGGACTCGGTGCCGCCGCCGGTGAACGAGACTTCGGAGAACTGGCAGCCCAGAGCGGCGGCGAGGATGTCTCGGGCGGTGTCGAGTGCCCGCTTGGCCCGCTGACCGTCGGCGTGGAGGCTGCTCGGGTTGCCGAAGCCGTCCGGGGACAGAAACGGCTCCATCGCCGCCCTGGCTTCCGGGCGCAGGGGCGTGGTCGCGGCATAATCGAGGTAGATACGGGAGTTCATGGTACGGTTATTGTACCCGACGGAGGCCCCCCAGCCCCCAATAATGGGGGAGCATGGAGCGAGGCAAAACAGCCCAGGCATTTCCTGACTCTAGCTCCCCCATTATTGGGGGCTGGGGGGCCTCATCTGCGCCCGAATCGCGCCGCGTCCTTATAACGCACGAGTGAGCCACCGAAGAGGTCCAACGCGCTGCCGATGGTCAGGTCTATCTTGCCTCCCGACAGCCGCTCCACGAGGGCGATGTCGTCTAAACGCCGTGCACCCCCGGCGTAGGTAGCCGGGCGGGAGACCCAGCCGCCGAGACGCTGTACCAACTCTTCATCAATGCCCTCGCAGCGGCCTTCAACGTCGGCGGCGTGGACCAAAAACTCGGCGCAGCAGGGTTCCAGAAATTGGATGAGTGCGGCGTCCACGCGGGTGGCCGTGACCATCTGCCAGCGGTTCGTGGCGACGTAGTATTCGCCGCCGGCGGTGCGGCGGCAGCTTAAGTCTATCACCAAGCGGTCCGGGCCAACAGTGTCGGTCAGGGATTGGAGACGTGCGGGGGAAAGCGCGTCGTTCTCGAACAAATAAGAAGTGACGATGACATGGCTGGCGCCGGCGTCAAGCCAAGACTGCGCGTTTGATGCGGTGATGCCGCCGCCGACTTGCAGGCCGCCGGGGTAGGCGGCCAGCGCCGAACGGGCGGCGTCCTCGGAGCCGGAGCCGAGTATGATGACGTGACCGCCGACAAGGCCGTCACGCTGGTAAAGCGCGGCGAACTCGGCGGCGGGTCGGTCCGAAACATGGTTCGTGATTGTCTGCGTGTCATCGCCGTCAGTGAGAGTGCCGCCGATAATCTGTACGACGCGGCCATTTTTGAGGTCAATGCAGGGGCGGAAGGCCACGGGGAGGCTCCAAAAAGAGACACCGGCACTGGAAGGCTTCCAGTGCCGGTGTCTTTGACTTAACTGACCGCAGTGTCGCCGCGCTCGCCGGTGCGGATACGGACGGCTTCCAGCACAGGCGTGACGAAAATCTTGCCGTCGCCGATCTCGCCGGTGCGGGCCGCGCCTTCAATCGCGCCGATGACACTCTCCTGCTGACTGTCGGCGACAACCACGATCAGCTGCACTTTGGGCAGCAGGTTCACCTGGTATTCCGAACCCCGGTAGTGCTGGGTGTAGCCCTTCTGCTTGCCCGCGCCCTTGATTTCGGTGACGCTGATGCCGTGGATGCCGAGGTCGTCGAGCGCCGATTTGACTTCGTCGAGCCGGCTGGGGCGAATAATCGCTTCAATTCGAACCATAGACTTGTTCTCCTGTTAATCAATCCCAGCCAGTGCCGGAATGCCGGCGTTCTCGCCGGAGTAGCCCTCTTCGCCGTGCTCGGTCACGTCCAGGCCGTCTTCCTCCTGCGACGCCGGCGCACGCATCCCGCCGGGAACAACCAAGTTGACCAACGAGCCAATCAGAACCGTCGCGACAATCGCCATAATTACGGTAAGCGCAACGGCTTCAAGCTGGGCCACAAACTGGGCGAGGGACGGGTTCGCCGCACCCGACAAAATGCCGTTGCTGACACCCGTGCCGCCGGTGACATACGAGTTGACCGCGCTGTTGGCGAACAGGCCGGTCGCCAGCGCCCCCCACATTCCGCCGCAAGCATGGACCCCGAAAACGTCGAGCGCATCATCGTAGCGGTTCAGCTTGCCCTTGAGCTGGATCACCGAGAAGCAGATCGGCGAGACGATAATGCCGATCAGCAGCGCATCGAACGCATTGACGAAGCCGCAGGCCGGAGTGATCGCAACCAAGCCCGCCACCGCGCCGGAGCCGAAGCCCACGGCAGTCGGCTTCTTGAAGCGTATCCATTCAATCAGGGTCCAGGACATTGCCGCTGCGGCTGTGGCAATATGCGTGTTGATGAACGCCGCCGTTGCGACGCCGTCGGTCGCAAGCTCCGAGCCGGCATTGAAGCCGAACCAGCCGAACCACAGCAGGGCAACCCCAATTAAGACCATCGGGACATTGTGCGGGCGCATTTCTTCCGCCCCGTGTCCCTTCCGCTTGCCGAGCATGATGCAGAGCGTCAGTGCGGAAATGCCGGACGAGATATGGACCACGGTGCCGCCGGCGAAGTCGAGGGCATGAATCTTGCCGATGCCGATAAAGCCGCCGCCCCAGACCATATGGGCCAGCGGGTCATAGAAAAAGGTCGCCCAGAGCAGGATAAACAGGCAGTACGCGCCAAACTTCATGCGCTCGGCAATCGCGCCGGAGATCAGCGCCGGGGTGATGATCGCGAATGTCATCTGGAAGAGCATAAAGATCGCGCCGGGGATCGTCCCAGTCGTGCCGGCAATGGTCACCGGAGCCGCGCCGGCTCCGCCCCGGAGGCCCATCCAGCTCAGGGGACTGGCAAAAACGCCGAGGCCGGCGATTTTTATTTCGGTGGGTCCGAATGCGACCGAGTAGCCCCAGAGCATCCATTGGATGCTGATAATGCCGAGCGCGACAAACGACATCATCAGCGTGTTGAGAATGTTCTTCGAGCGCACCAGGCCGCCGTAGAAGAGTGCCAGGCCGGGGGTCATCAGCATGACGAGGGCCGTGGCGACAATCATCCAGGCCGTGTCGGCGCGGCTTGCGCCTTCGGGCGTGAACGCCGCGTTGTTGAGGTTTTTCAGCGAGTTCATCGCCGCCGGGGGCTTTGCGCTGTCGTCCTGAATGACCGTGCTGCCGCTGACGGTCGCTGCGGCGGGCGCTGCCGGGGCAGGCGTCTGGGCATGAGCCGCGAACGACAGCGGCAGAAGCGTCAGGACGCACACAAGGGCGTACCAGAGTTTGGAATACCAGAATTTTGTCACGAGAAAGCATCCTCCTACAATAAGGTCGTGGGTACCGGGGTGCTTCATCGCGGGGCCGGAGGGGTGCCTGGCAGTCATCAGCGACTTGAGGTTTTCTAGGATAGCACAAGCAGGGAACTTTTGTCAAGCGGTCTTTGAGTATGCCGGCAAAAAAGAAGACCCCGGCGCTTTAGGCACCGGGGTCTCGTTCCCTCAAGCCGAGTATTCAAAGCCGAGTGACTTTACTTGTCTTTTTTATTTATCTTTGGTCGCTTCGGCAGACAGCCGGACCGTGACGGCGTCGGCAAGCTGCGGGGAACCGTCGGGCATTTTGTGGTCCCAGGTGACGCCGTAAGCCTTGCGGCTGATTGTGATCGGGTCGGCGAGAATGCCCATGCGGACGCCGCCGAACGGGTCCGCGACCGGGCCTAGATAACGGAACGGGATCGAAACGGGGTGCGACTGGTCTTTGATCGTCAGCGTGCCGTCGGCGATATAGTGGTCGCCGGACCTGCGGACTGCCGTGCTTTGGAATGTCAGGGTCGGATATTTCGCAGCGTCAAAGAAGTTCTCAGACTTCAGATCGGCGTCGCGCGGGACGACATTCGTGTCAATCGAGGCGACCTGGGCCGTGAATGAAACGCTGCACTTGGATAGGTCGGACGGGTCGGCGACGATCTTGCCCGCTTTGTCGTCAAAGCGCCCCTGCACTTTGCTCAGGCCCATGTGCTGAATTTCAAAGCCGATGGAAGTATGCACCGGGTCCAGGGTGTAGCTGCCTGCGACGGGCAGCGCAGCCTTGACGCTTGCTGTGAGCAGGCGCGGCGCGGGGAAGGCCGGGCCGGGGCTGAAAAGCATGACGCCGGCAATCGCTGCGAATGTGCCGCCGGTCAGGGCAGTGATGGTGAATGTTTTGTTCAAGTCTGTTTTTTCCTTTGTTTCGTCTGCTGCTGCTTTGTCAGCTACTTTGTCAGCGCTGAGACCAGCGCGGTGATCTTCTCGCGGGCTTCGGCCAGTGCGCCGTTGACCTCGTCCTCGCCCCGCGCCGTGTTGTTCACGTGAACGAACTCGATGTCGGTAACACCCATAAGCCCGAAGGCATTGCGGACAACCGGGTCCTGGACATTGTACGCTTCGCGGGCCTCGCCGGGGCCGTAGCCGCCGCCGCCCCGCGCCGTCACGACAACGGCTTTCTTGTTGAGGAGCAGGCCGGTGTAGGTTGCCGGGTCGAATGTCACGCCGGCCCGGACGACCTGATCAATGTACGATTTGAAGACGCCGGGGACGGAGAAGTTGTACATCGGGATGCCGAACACATAGACATCGGCGGCGAACAGCTCGGCGATGAGCTGATCGGACAGCGCGATTTCAGCGTTCATCTCAGGGGTGCGCTGCTCGGCAGGCGTATACATGGCGTAGATCAGCAGCTCGGAAACGTAGGGGACGGCTTCGTGGCCCAAATCCCGGTAGGTGACGGTCAGGCTCGGGTCGGCGGCTTTCAGCGCTTCGACAAGCTCCCCGGAGACGGTCCGGGAATGGGATCCCGCGCCGCGTGCGCTTGAGTCAAGGTGCAAAATGTGTGTCATAGGTGTCTTCTTTTCTTGAGGTACGGGCGGTACTTTGGGCATCGCGCCTGCGGGCGTCTCCGGCGAGGCGCCGGTCTGACGGGTGGACTTCCAGAGGAAGTAACCGGCAGCGGCGGCAGCGGTGCCGGCAAGGATAACGGCAATCGGGGCTGTTCGGTCAGCCATGTATTTCTTGTGTCCTTTCTGAGAGCGAAGGGTTATTTGAGAAGCGGCGAAACTCGGGTTCCCATCAGCTCAATCGCCTCCATCAGCCGGGCATGCGGCAGGTCGGCGCTGTCCATTTGCAGCGCGACACGGGAGACGCCGCCGAGGGCGGCGGCGTGACGCCGGATTTTGGCGGCGACTTCTTCGGGACCGCCGACAATCAGCGCCCCGGTCGGGCCGTTCTGAGCCTCGAACTGGGCGCGGGAGACCGGCCCCCAGCCGCGCTCCCGGCCGATGCGGGTGAATGTCTCGGCGTAGCCGGGATAAAAGCCGTCCACGGCGGCTTTGTTCGTTTCCGCCACGAAGCCAAGCGAGTGCAGACAGATTTTGAGTGTCTCAGGCGCATGTCCTGCCCGGCGTCCAGCCTCCCGGTACAAGTCAATCAAAGGCCGGAACCGATGCGTCTCACCGCCGATTACCGCGACCGCCAGCGGCAGCCCTAAAGTGCCGGCCCGCACAAACGACGCGGGCGTCCCGCCGACCCCCAGCCAGACCGGCAGTTGTTTTTGTGCCGGACGCGGATAAACTCCCTGCCCGGTCAGCGCGGCCCGGTGCTTCCCCGACCAGTGAACGTGTTCATTGTCGCGAAGCGTCAGCAGCAAGTCCAAGTTTTCGGCAAACAGCGAGTCGTAATCGTCGAAGTCCAGCCCGAACAGCGGAAACAACTCGGAAAACGACCCGCGCCCGGCAACAATCTCCGCCCGGCCCCCTGACAAGAGGTCCAGTGTTGCAAAGCTCTGGAAGACCCGCACCGGGTCGGCGGCGCTGAGGACCGTGACCGCGCTCGACAGCCGAATGCGCTTGGTGCGTGTCGCCGCCGCCGCGAGAATGACCACCGGTGCCGAGTCCAGGAACTCTCTGCGGTGATGCTCTCCGATGCCGAAAGCGTCCAGCCCGACGGCGTCGGCGAGTTCAATTCGTGCCACGAGGTTCCGCAGCGAGTCCGAGTCGCCGGAGCCGCCGAGGTTTGCGGTTGCAAAGCTGTCAATACCGAGTTCCATTTTTGTGCTTTCTTAAACTGCCTCGGCGACTTTTGGGGCGAAAATGCCCGCAAAGGCCGACCGCACCGAGTAAAAGACCGCCAGCCAGAGAACGAGCGCGACCAGGCCGGGCGGAATGCCCTTCGGCTCCATCAAAATATGGAATAGCAGGATGTTTGCGATGATCGGCCCCAGCAGCACCAGGCCGATAGGAACGTAACGGCCCGACAGAAGGATCAGGCCGCCGAGGAGCTGCAAGGCAAAGACCGGCTCCCAGTAATGCGCCGCCCCCAGCGCCATGCCGAACTGAAGCGCCGTCCCGGTCTGCGGCGGCTGCGGCAGAAAATGCAGAAAGCCGTTCAGCCCAAAGACCGTAAACATCAAGCCGAGCAGCAGGCGAGCGATCAGAAACGCAGTTTTCATAATTTTCTCCCGTAAACTTCTCCGACAAAGACAGTATGACACTTGCGCTTCAATTTGTCAAGCGCATTAAAAAATATATCGCTGCAAAGCAAGCTGTCAGAGATGTTCAGCCAGCCAGACAACGAACGTGTCCTGCACCGCGCCTGCCGAACGCGCTTTGCCCGGATAGTTGTTCATCAGGAGCGTGAACACGTAGAGCTGCCCGCTCCGGCCCGTCACATACCCCGACAGGGCGCGGGCCTGACTCAGCGTGCCAGTCTTAGCGTGGACATTGTTTTGCGCCAGTGTTCTAATCATGCGGCTCTTCAAAGTTCCATCCACGCCCGCAATCGGCAGCGATTGGTAGTAAATCGGCCAGTCTTTGCGGCGGTGCATCCCCAGCAGCAGCTTGGCGACCGACCGGGCCGTGACAAAGTTGCGCCGCCCCACCCCGCAGCCGTCCACCAGGTCAATTTCCGTGGTATCAACGCCCAGGCTTCGGAAGAACGGCGTTTCGCGGGCATGGCCGGCGTCATACGTGCCCGACGGATCTAGTAGGCGCACGAAGGACTCAGCGAGTAAATTGTCGCTCGGCTTGTTCATCTTTGCCAATGTTTCGGACAGCGGCAGGCCGGCGTGAGATGCCAGCAGGGGTGCGGTTAATGGCGTCTTCCCAAGCGCCGGCTTGCCGCCGACCGTGATCCCGTGCCGGACCAGAGAATCCCTCAGCAGGGTCGCCGCCAGCAGCGCGGGCTTGTCTACGGGCACTTTGACAGCGAAAACTTTGCCCAGCGGCAGCGTCCCCGAGACACGAAACTCGTTCGCTTGCCAGGGCTTCGTGACCGTGCAGTTATTGGGGGCGTCTTTCGCGCCCGTCTGCGCCGTAATCGTCACCGGCACGTAGTCCGTCGGCGGGTCGAGCGTCACCGTCACCGGGTCGCCCGGCGCTTTGCCCGGCGCGACATGGACACCCAGAACACCCTCGCTGACTTCGAGCGCCGAAATCTGCGGGAATTCTTCGTCGCTGAAATCGTCCCACTCCCACCCAAACCCATATGGTTCGCCCGCAAACCGCGAGCCGTCGCCGACCACGCTGCCCGTGAGACTGCGTACTCCCGCTCCGTAAAGCTGCCCGGCCAGCGTGTCCAAATCGGACGCCGACAGCAGGCCGTCGCCGCCGCCCCGCAGGTACAAATCGCCCGTAATCGTGCCGTCCGCACTCGGCTTCGCGGCGGCCAGCACATCCGTGTCGGCGTGAAACTTCGGCCCGAGCAAGGCCAGCGCCGCCGCCGCCGTCCACAGCTTGCGGTTCGAGGCCGGCAGGAGGCGCAGATCGGCATTGTGGGCGTACAGCATTTTGCCGTCCCGCACCCGGCAGACCACCGCGCCGGTGACGCCGCCTTTGAGCGCCGGCGCGTTTAGGATTTTGTCGAGCGTGGGTGCAATCAGGATTTGGGCGTGGGCAGGGACAAGGTGGAGCAAGAAAAGGAGCAGAGCCGCCGGGAATATCCCGCGGTGAATTGCCCCGCCGTGAACGGCAGGTCTGGAGGCGCGGACGCCAATCGGTCTGCGACCGAAAATGCCGCAGATCGGTGCCAATCTTATTCTTCCGCCCGCAGCACTGGCTACCCGGAGGGCAGGGCGGCTGGCGTCCGCGCCTCCAGACCTGCCGTTCACGGCGGGGCAATTCACCGCGGCCAAGTCCACCCCCGATTTTCCAATACTCATGCTCCCATTATAGCAGGAAAACGCCCACGCTCTCCCGAACTCTCCACCGTGACACAACCTAAACTCCAATCACCTAACCCTCAGCTCCTCGGCGCAATTTTCGACTGCGATGGACTGCTGGCCGACACCGAAAGCCCGGACTACGATGCCTGGCGCGAAATCTACGAAGAACAAGGGCTGCACCTGCCCGTCGAAGCCTGGGCGCAGACAATCGGAGCCGCCAAAGGCCAAAGCCAAAACGACTGGCATGGGCCGCTCGCTGAAGCGTTCGGACCGGGCTACGACCCGGCGGCAACCGAAGCGCGGCGCCATGCCCACTACCAGGCCGCCCTCGGTCGCCTGACCCCGATGCCGGGTGTCCTGGCGGTTTTGGACGCGCTGGGCGACGCCGGCATCCCCTGCGCCGTGGCGTCCAATTCTGACCGGCCCTGGGTGGACCGCATTCTGGACATCACGGGTCTGGCAGACCGCTTTCGGGCGATTGCGACTGCCGACGAGGTCGAGAACCCTAAGCCCGCCCCCGATGTGTATCTTCTTGCTGCCAAGCGACTCGGCGTCGCGCCGGAGCATTGCGCGGCCTTCGAGGACTCCCCGCGCGGCCTCGCCGCCGCCCACGCCGCCGGCATGTTCACGGTCGCCGTGCCCACCGCCATGACCCGCCACTTCGCGTTCGAGCAAGCCCATCACATCGTGGACAGCTTCGAGAAGCTGGCGCTGGGAGATATTCAAAGATGACGCTCATGAACAGCAGGGATTGTTTACCGTATGCCGCCTCTCTGAACTGCATCCTGCGCCCATCGCCTTTGCACTCGCCTCTTGTCTTGGATTTGTTCGCCGGGTGCGGCGGCCTTTCACTCGGCTTTGAGGCACAAGGCTTCGAGACGGTCGGCTTTGAGAAAGATGCCGATGGTTGCCGTACTTATCGGCAGAACCTTGCCGGAAATTGTCTCCAGACAACCCTCACGCCTGAAACACCCCTGCCGCCGGCCTCGGTCATCATCGGCGGCCCGCCTTGTCAGCCGTTCAGTGTGATTGGAAAGCAGGCAGGAATTGCAGACGTGCGTGACGGGTTTCCGATCTTCGTTTCCGCCGTCAAACGTCTTCAGCCGGACATCTGGCTGTTTGAAAACGTCCGGGGCCTCTTTTATCGCAACAAGGATTATTTAGAAATTATCCTTGATGAGTTAAGAAACTTGAACTACAATGTGGAAGTGAGGCTGCTGAATGCCGCCGATTATGGAGTGCCTCAAAATAGAGAGCGCGTCGTCGTGGTTGGGCATCGCGGGCGGTTCTGCTTTCCTCAAACACTTCCGCAGCGACTGACTGCGGCTGAGGCAATCGCCGATACTGCTTTCGCGGCACCGCCGGAGTCAAAGTTCCTGACGGCCAGCATGGACACTTATGTAGCCGCTTACGAGAAAGCGTCTTCCTGTGTCCGTCCGCGTGATTTGCATTTGGACAGACCGGCACGCACTCTGACCTGCCGAAACCTGGCCGGGGCCACAAGCGATATGCAGCGCGTTCGCCTACCGGATGGTCGTCGGCGACGCCTCCTTCTCCAAGAAGCCCTGCGGCTGCAAAGCTTCCCGGATTGGTTTGAAGTGCAGGGAAATGAGACAAGCCGCTTCAACCAGATCGGCAACGCTGTTCCTCCACTGATGGCTTATCATCTTGCGGCAAGCATACGCTCCTATTTGGAAACATCGGATAGGATGACAGCCAAAGAAATCGCGGCGGTCAAACCGCCAGTACAGTTGACCTTATTATGAGCAAATATATTCCGCTCACAGATACGAACGGTTCGGCTAACTTCAAGAAAAAGAGTGCAGCCGTAAAAGCCATCATCAATGACGCATTGGGCTTTTTGAAGGCTTGCGGCATTCCCATGGAAGGATTGACGCCAAGAAGCTTGGAAATGATGGCAATGGCCTTTCTTGCCGTTGCGGATGTTGCGTCCTCGGACCAGTGGGCTTTGTTGAAGACAAAGAGCGATGGTCGCAGCATGACCACACGGGGTATTATCATCTGGATCAATTCCCATTTTCAGGAGAATATTTCTTCAGGGTCTTATGACGACGTTCGGCGCAAGCACTTGAAACTACCCGTCTTGGCAGAAGTGATCGTGCCGACAAAACCTGGTGCGGCCCGGAACGACTCGCAGCGCGGCTATGCCGTGTCGGATGACTTCGGTGCATTTGCCGAGAAAATTTCAGTGGGTGGATATGAAGCATTACTGGCGGAGAAATTGGCGGCAACCGGGAGCCTGATGACGCGGTTGAGTGTGGCAAGGCATCTCGAAATAATTCCGGTCGTCATGCCCGAAGGTGTGACACTGGGGCTAACTCCGGGTGAACACAACAAGCTGCAACAGGCTATTGTCGAGCAGTTTCTACCGCGCTTCGGATACGAAGCGGAATTGCTTTATTTGGGCGACACAGCAGACAAGTTTTTGTGGCTTCAGCAGGAAAAGCTGGACGCACTCAACTTCTTTAAACTTGATCACGGTGAGCTGCCGGACATCATTGCTTACTCTCGCCGGAAAAACTGGCTCTTTTTAGTTGAGGCGGTCCATAGCACGGGCACAATCTCGCCCATTCGGCTTTTGCAGCTTCAAAGTTTATGCGAAGCCTGCACTGCCAACATTGTTTTTGTCACGGCGTTTCTTGACAGAGCAACATTTCGGAAGTTCTCAGCAGACATCGCTTGGGAAACGGAAGTTTGGATTGCGGCGGAGCCAGACCATCTTATTCACTTTAACGGTGGGAAGTTTCTAGGTCCTCACCCGAAAGGAGATATTGATTGACACCACAAGAACTGGTGCTGGCGATGACACGCCATATTCGGGACACGGTCCGGCCGCATCTCGGGGCCTGGCATGGGCGGGAGATTTCCGGCACGGCGGCGTCGGGCGATGCGACATTTGCGATTGACGAGATCGCCGAAGACGCCATTGTCTCGTTTATCGAGCGCGAAAAGCTGTCTGTCGCCTACTACTCCGAAGACAAAGGGCTGATCGAATTCGGGTCGTCTCCCGACGCCGTGCTGGTGATTGACCCGATTGACGGCACCCGGCCGGCGATTGCGGGCTTCGAGCAGTGCGTCGTCTCGGTCGCCTGGGCGGACTACGCGCCGGACGTGACCCTGGGCGATGTCCGCTTCGGCTGCATTGGGGAGATCAAGAACGATGACTTGTTCTGGGCCGAGCGCGGACACGGGGCGCACTGGGTCGGGCCAGATGGGTCCGAAAAAGCGCCGCGCCTGCTGCCCGTGACGGAGCTTGCCAAAGCGCCGCTGACATTCGAGGTCGTCGCCCGGCCTTTCGAGTGGATTGGGACAGCGCTGGGCGAGATCGTGGATGCGTCCTCGATGACCGGCGGCTGCTTTTTGTTCAATTCGACGGCGTTTTCGCTGACCCGGCTGATGACCGGGCAGCTTGCGGCCTCAATAGACATCGGGAACCGCGTTTTGCGCGACTTCCCTGAGTCTCGCGCCCGCTTCCTGGAGCTGGGCTTCGGCAATCCGATTGGCCTGTTTCCCTACGACATTGCGGCTGCTGCTCTGATTGCTCAGGAGGCCGGAGCGGTGGTCACCGACGCTTATGGGAACTCACTGGACAAAACCCGCCTGCTGGACACGACCGAGGGCAACTTGCAGTCTATTTTAAGTGCGTCCAACTCAGGGCTGCACGGCGTGCTGCGGACCGCATTGGAGCGGGGCCTCGGGCGATTGGCAAGTCGGCAGGAATGGGGTAAAAGCTGAGATATGAGCAAAACACAAGCAACTTGGATTTGGCTGGGGGCGGGCCTCGCGGCAGCGTACTTTGGGTGGACCAACCGGCGGCTGTTTACAGTCAGCGACATCACGACCGGGGAGAGCGCGGCCTATCCTACCCTGCGGTCCCGCGTCTACCACACGGACATTGACGGGGCAATGACAGCGGCGGAGCAGGCTTTGAAGCGCCTGCTGGGCTGGGAGATGGTATCGCGGGACGGCGAAAACGACCTTCTGGAAGCGTCGGTTACTGCGCCCTTCGGCCTCGGCGCGGACGATGTCACGGTCTATATATTCGACATCGGCCACGGTCAGACGCGGGTCACGATCCGCTCCCGCAGCCGGGTCGGGACCGGAGACTTGGGCCGCAACGCCGCCCATGTTCGCCAGCTCCAAGCCGCGATGGACGACCGCCTGAACACCGGCGCGGCGTTTTAGGAAGCTCCCGACAATTTCAGGAGAGATTGCGACGCAGCATACTGCACCTGCGGGTCGGCGCTTTTGGACAGGCCCTCTAAAGCCGTATGCGCCGTTGCCGACTTGGTGCCAAGCTCGCCCAATGTGATCGCTGCCCAGGTTTGCGTTGGGGCGTTGCCCGATGCAATCGCCGCTGTCAGGCGCGGGACGACATCGGTTTCGGCCAGTGCGCCCATGCGGGCCAGGGTCTCGCCGGCGTTGAACGGCACCGGGGTCGGCCCCGACAAGGCGGCGACCAGCGCGGGAATAGCCGACTTTGCCAGCGCGGGAGTCAGCAGCGCCTCCTGCGCGGCCCCGGCGACCGCGCCGTCATGGTCGCCGAGCGCCCTGACGAGAGTTGGGATCACCGACGGGCTGCCGCTGCGCCCGAGGCCGACCACCGCGCCCTCGCGCACCGAATCGGGCGTATCCGGGTTCCTGAGTGCTGTCGTGAGCGCCGAGAGGGCTGCCGGGGTGCCGATGCCGCCGAGCGCCTGCGCCGCCGCTGTCCGGGCGGGGACAGCTCCCGACGCCAGGGCCGCCGACAGCGGGCCGACAGCCGCCGGGCCGGACGTTTGCAGGCCGGTCTCGGACGCCGTCCGCACCTGAGCATCGAAATCGCTGAGGGCCTGCGCAAGCGACGCAATCGCCGCCGGGCTGCCGCTCTGACCGAGTGCCAGGGCTGCCTGCGAGCGCGACTCGCTGGCCGCCGCCGTGTCCCCCAAAATCCCCCGCAGAGCCGGCTCCGCGCTTTGCGCCGCCGGCAGCCCGGCCTCGGCTGTTTGCAGTGATGCCGCCGCAGTCGCCTTCGCGGCGGCGTCTTTGGCATCGGCCAGCGATTTTTGAGCGGTCCGCACACTGCCGTAGGCCGCCAGCACCGTGTCGGCGAGGGCGACTTGGGCCAGCCGCTGCACCGACGGCTGAGCGGGCTGCCCGGCGATCTTGATCAGCGCGGGAATGCTCGACGGCAAGGCGATCTGGTCCAAAACGCCGAGCATTTGCTGCCGGAATGGCAGGTCGGACTGCGCGGCGGGGTCATCCAGGTGCGCGACAATCAGCGGCACCGCTGGTGCGCCGAGCTTTTGCAGGGCGCTGATCGCCGAGTCCTGCGCGGCGGTGTTCGAAAGCACGGCGTTGACCGCCGCCGCCGTCTTCGCACCGCCGATCTGCCCAAGCACGTCTACCGCCGCGCCGCGGATGTCCGGGTCACCGTTTGAGAGGCGCTGGACGACCGCGCTTAAGTTGGCATCACTTTTGCTTCCAAGCGCGGTCAGCCCGGTTTTCGCCGCCGCCTTCACATCCGCGTTGCTGTCCTTGCAGACCAAAAAGAGCGTGTCGAATGCCTCGTCCGGGGTCAGCTTGCCGCCGGCGCTCAGGCGATTGACCGACGCCGCCGCATTTTTGCGGATGTCGAGGCTTCGCATATTGGCCGGACTTGCCGCATCCTGGTCCGGATTCTGCGTGTTGATGAGGGTATCCACCAGCCGTCCGCTTTTAACCAGATCCAGCACGGCGGCGTCGCGGGCCGCCGGAGCGCCGCTCGCCAGGGTCGCTTCCAGCGCCTTCTGGTGAGAGCGGTTGACGCTGACCAGGCCCCAAACACCCAGCACGAGCACGGCGAGCACAGCAACGGTCAAAAGGCGGGCTTGAATAAATGCAGCGATTTTGCTCATCTCAGTCCTTTGCAATTTTTCTTATCTTAGAGGAATTTCCAGAGTTTGTCAAGGGTGAGGCGGCAGGCAGAAAAGGAAAACCTGGCCCCGGCGTCGAATGGAACGCCCATGAGCTTACGCATCGCGGTTCTTCTTTCGGGCCGGCAGGGGCGCGGCAGCAATATGTCGGCCATCGCCGCGGCCTGCGTGTCCGGCCAGATTTCGGGCACAGTCGCCGCCGTCATCGGCAACTACGCGGACTCGCCCGCGCTGACCCGCGCCCGCGATCTGGGACTTCCGGCGCAGAGCATCTCGTCGCGCCAGGAGGAAACGGCCTATGCCGACGCGCTGCTGTCGGCGCTCCAGGCGGCCCAGACCGACCTTGTTTGCCTCGCCGGCTATATGCGAAAGGTCCCAAGCGCAGTCATCGCTGCGTATCCGGGGCGCATTCTCAACATTCACGCCGCCCTGCTGCCGTCGTTCGGCGGGCAGGGGATGTACGGGCACCATATCCACGAAGCCGTGCTGGCCTACGGCGCGAAAGTCTCCGGCTGCACGGTGCATTTCGTGGACGAGCACTACGACACCGGCCCGGTGATTGTGCAGTCGGTCGTGCCCGTGGAAGAGAACGACACGCCGGAGACTCTCGCCGCCCGCGTTCTCGCCGCCGAGCACGCCGCCTACCCCCACGCCGTCGCCCTGTTCGCCGAGGGGCGGCTAGTGATTGAGGGGAGACGGGTGCGGATACTACCTACCCCCGAAGCTGCGCTTCGACCCCTCCCGCAGCGGGAAGGGTTAAGAGAAGATAGAATTGCAGAGCGCTAGGGGCTTGACTTATCACTTCCTACCCTTCCCGCTGCGGGAGGGGTCGAAGCGCAGCTTCGGGGGTAGGTAACTCACTTCACCACCCCGTCAATCGCTTTTGCCATCGCCAAAAGACTGCGAAGCTGGGACAGGGGCAGCATGGTGGCGGCGTCGGACAGGGCGTGTTCGGGGTCCGGGTGGACTTCTAAAAAGAGGGCGTCCACCCCCGCCGCGACCGCCGCCCGGAGCAGGGTCGGGATAAACTCGCGCTGCCCGCCACTGGTTGTCCCCATCCCCCCCGGCTGCTGGACCGAGTGCGTCGCATCGAAGACCACCGGGCAGCCAAGCGCCCGCATCGTCGGCAGCGAGCGCATATCCACGACCAAGGTGTTGTAGCCGAAGCTGACCCCGCGCTCAGTCAGCAGCAGATTTTTGTTGCCGGTGCCGTAGATCTTCTCGACGACATTCTTCATATCCCAGGGCGCGAGAAACTGGCCTTTTTTGACATTCACCACGCAGCCACTTTCGCCAGCCGCTTGCAATAAATCGGTCTGACGGGACAGAAATGCCGGGATTTGCAGCACATCTGCCACTTCCGAAACCGGCGCGACTTGCCAGGTCTCGTGGATGTCGGTCAGCACGGGCACTCCGAACTCGGCCTTGATGGCGGCGAGGACTTCCAGCCCTTTCTCTAAGCCCTCCCCTCGGAACGATCCCGACGACGTCCGGTTGGCCTTGTCGAACGACGCTTTAAAGATGTACGGCAGGCCCAGCGCGTCGCAGACGGCTTTGGCCTCGGTCGCCACTTCCCGGCACAAGTCCAAAGACTCAATGACGCACGGCCCGGCGATGACGGCGAGCGGATAGCCCTCGCCGATTTGGTGAGCGGGAAAGTTCGGCAGCGTGACTGTTTGCATAAATTTTATCTCCGTGAGCGGGATTGGCGTGGAACTAAAGTTCTACGCTGTGTGGCGCGGACGCCTACCGTCCACCTTCGTGGACGAAGACTTTTGATATTATCCTATCCTGTACCCGCGCAGGCGGTTACTTGGCGTCTGCGCCACACAGCGTAGAACTGAAGTTCTACGCTTCTTTAATGCCCAGCTCCGCCAAAGCTTTCAATACCTGGCCCGGTGTCACCGCCCGCTGGCAGCGCAGGTGGTCCGCGCCGCGCAGGGGGCACTGCACCTTGTAGCACGGCGCACAGGGCACGGCGTCGTCGAACAGCAGCCGGTGCGGCCCGAACAGCGGGGCGTTGTCGCCGGGCCGCGAGCCGCCGTAGATGCCCACCAGCGGCGTTTCCAGTGCCGATGCCAGATGCAGGGCCACCGTGTCGCCGGTGACAATCGCCGCCGCCCGGCCAATCAATGCTGCCAGGACACCGATCTCTGGGAAGCGCCCGGCAGCGATCATCGGCGGCTTTGTTCCCGGCGGCAGCAAGCGGACAATCTTCTCCGCCAGCGCTCTTTCTTTTGGACTGCCCGTGAGCACAATATTGAAGCGCGGCGAGAGGTCTGCGGCGACGGCGGCGAAGTGCTCCGGCAGCCACGACTTCGGCTCCTGACTCGTGCCGGGGTGCAGGACAATGAGCGGCAGAGCCGGGTCATACCCTGCCGCAGACACCAGAAACGCCGCCGCTTCGGAGTCTGCCTCCGGCAGGACTGTGTAGACCATGTGCCGGTCGAACGGTCCCGGCAGGCCCAGTGCTTGGACGCCCTTCAGGTAATAGTCCGTGTTGTGACCGGCTGTCTTTGCCACAACATCGGTATAAAATCGGCGTAGGACCGACGGCTTTTCCGTGTGAAAGAGGCCGACACGGACAGGAGCCTGGCACAGAATGCGCGTCCACCACAGATCCGCATGGCAGTTGACCACGGCGTCGAAGTTTTTAAGTTTCAGCGTCCGCTGCCAGTAACGGGCTTCTTTGAGCCAGCCCGCGACGCTGCCCTTGCGGAGCTTGCGCCGCCAGAAGCCGGAATCAATGCGAATAACGCCAATTCCCGGCTGCTCTTCCAGCAGGTCCGCGTTCAACAGGTCCGCCAGCCACGAGATCTCGACGCCGGGGTACTGCGCCTGTAAGGCCGACACGAGCGGCGTCGCCATCAGCAGGTCCCCCAGCGCCCAGAGTTTGATAACCAAAAGGCGCTTCAATGGGGGACCATCTCACCTGCCAGCAGAGAGAGCGCTGCCACCTGCACTTCAGAGACCGTCAAGAGGCGCATGCAAAGCAGTTGGCTTTCCAGCGGGTTCAGGCAGACTTGCTCCATACACGGGCTGCACGGGAGCGGATGCAGCAAGACCGTTCCTAGCCCGGCTTGCGGCGCATAGCGGGACGGCGGAGTTGGGCCGAACAGGGACACGGTTGGTGTCCCAACCGCGGCGGCGACATGCATTGTTCCTGAGTCGCTGCTGACACACAGGGACGCACGGGCGATTAACGCCGCCGCTTCCCGAAATCTCAGCCGGCCAGCCAGTATCACCGGCGCGGACTGCATTGCGGACGCGATCCGTTCTACGACCTCACGCTCCGCAGGGCTGCCGGTTAAGACCACTTGTTTCCCTTCTCGCGTCAGGGCATCACCGAGTTCGGACCAGCGCTCTTCGGGCCAGCACTTAGACGGCCAAGTCGTCAGCGGAGCCAGCACGACAAAGCTGTCTGACTTGCCGACGCCATGCGCTTCCAGCAGTTTGTCCGAGGTGGCTTTGTCTTCAGCAGTGTACCCCAGCACCATCCGCTTGTCCGTCACGGGCGGCAGGCCGAGGGCGTCGAGCGGCAGCAGGTAAGTGTCGGTCTGATGGACCGGGAAATCAACCGCCGTATTGCCGGTATAGCGCGACTTGTAGGACTTGGTATAGCGGGACTCGTACTCGCGCTTTTCCTGGCGGGGTGACTGGAACACGCCCACAGACATAGCCGGGGCGGCGGCGCTCCGCATCAAATCCTGCTCCGGGTGAAATGTGATAAACAGATCGAAGCGATGGTGCAGGGCGCGTTTCAGCCGAGCCAGCCCAGCCAAACGGCGGAAGCCGAAGCGGTTCTTGACCCAGTTTCTCGGGCGCGTACTTCGCATCAGACTCCAGTAGTCGCCGTCCCATTGCATGATTTCGTCTACGTGCGGGTTCGCGTCAATTGCCTGGGCGTTTTTGGTGTCCACAAGCCAGGTAATGTGCGCTTGCGGGTAGGCCCGGCGCAGTGCGGTCAGCAGCGGCGTTGTCATCAGAACATCGCCGAGTGCTCCGAGCTTGACAATCAAAATACGCTTCGGAGCCTCAGCCCGGCTTGTCGGGCAGCGCTGCGCGGGCAGGTTCATTGAGAGCAGCGGCGCACTAAACACGGGCCGCTCCCAGCAGCCGCCCCGCAGCGGTCAGCACTTCATCTACGGTAATCAGATGGAGGCAGCGCAGGTAGTCCGCGCCGGGTTGGCTGCATTCTTTTTTGTCGCAGGGTCCGCACGGAACTTCATGCAGGAGCGAAATGGCACTGTCCGTGCGCGGGCCGTACCAGAGCGGCGACGTTGCGCCGAACAGCGCGATTTGCGGCGTTCCCACCGCAGCGGCAACATGCATTGGTCCAGTGTCGCCGCTGACCAGCAGACGCGACCGCGCAATCAGCGCCGCCGACTGCCGGAATGTCAGAGCGCCGGCGGAGACAGCCGCCGGGGCGGACATCTCAGACGCGATTTGCGCGAGAATTTCGCCTTCGGCAGCAGTTCCAATCAGCAGAATCCGACAGCCGTGTTCTTTTGTGAGCGCGTCGCCAAGCGCGGCGTAGCGGTCCACCGCCCAGCACTTTGTCGGCCAAGTTGTCAGCGGGGCCACTGCAACGAAATCGTCTGATGCGCCGATGCTGTGCTTTGCGAGAAAGCTATCCGCCGCCACACCGTCTTCCGTAGTGAAGCCGATAGAAAGGCGTGGGTTGGCTGGCTTCGGCAAGCCAAAAGCTTCCAGGACCCCTAAATACTGGTCGGTCCGGTGCAGCTCAGGCCGGGAGTACGCCTGGGTATAGAGCTTCTGGTAGTGCGGATTGCGCTCTTCGCCCCAATGCCGGGCGAACGTGTTGAACACGCCGATTGTCTGCGCTGCGCCGACCGCCCGCAGAAGCAGCGGCCATTCTTCCGGCTGAAGCGAGATAAATACATCAAAGTGGCGGCGGCGCAGATCCCGCAAAAGCGAGGCCGAACGGACCACAGCCGGACCGATCCGGCCATGACGCCAGGCGGAGCGGATGTACGCCCCGTCCCACACAATCAGCTCATCCAGGTAAGGACTGGCATCAATCGCCTGATACTCCGTCGGCCCCGCCAGCCAGGTGAAATAAGCGTCCGGGTACGCCGCTCGGAGCGCCGCCAGCAGAGGAGTCGCCATGACAATGTCGCCGTAAGCGCCGAGCCGCATGATCAGAATGCGGCGCGAAGCGGCTTCACGGGGAACGGAGCAGCGGACAGCTGGAAGATTGCTGGGGACAAGCGGCACTTCAAACCGGGGCGGTGCATGAAGCGCGGCGGCGTAGGACATAGAAGACATAAGAGGTTACTTAAGATGCCATGACTTTTTGGAGCGCACTCGCCCCCCGCGCATTCGCATATTCGCGCTGATAGAGCGCTTCGATCTTGTCAGTCATCACGCGGAGTGAGAACAGCTCTTCCACCCGCTCTTTGCCCGCCGCGCCAAGCCGCTTTCGCAGAAACGCATCCCCGGCCAGCCGAGACAAGGCTTCGGCCAGTGCGGCGGGGTCCGACGGCGGTACCAGAAAGCCGGTCTGGTCATCCAGCACCATTTCAGGGGTTCCGCCGGCGCGGGTGCCGATAATCGGCTTAGACAAAGCCATGCCCTGCTGCACCACCGCCGAGCACGGCTCGTTCCAGGTAGACGGCACGGTGACAACGTCCAAAGCGTTGATGACATTGTTGACATCGTCTCGGAAGCCTGTGAAGAACACCTTATCGGTCAGGCCCATCTTCGCCGCACCGTCTTTGATAAGTTCCTCATCCGGGCCGTTGCCGACAATCACCAGAGACAGCGGGTAACGCGCATGGACCTTCTGGAAGGCTTCCAAAAGCACGGCATGGCCCTTTTCCGGTGCGATCCGCCCGACAATGCCGACCGCGACACTGTCGTCGGGAATGCCCAGCGCGGCACGCACATCCCGGCGGTCTTCTGTAATCTTCGCAAATGCCTCGACATCAGTGCCGTGATGGATGACCTCAATCTTGTTGGCTGGGACGCTTGCTTTGATCAGCGTCTCGCGGACAGAATTGGAGACCGTCACCAAACGGGTGTACAAAAAGCGGCTGTATAACCACGAGCCGACCCGGCTCTTAAATGGATAGGGCATGTGCCGGGACATGATCCGCACGGGAATATGCTCGCGCAGAGCGGCATAGCCGGGCACGACGATGTCCGATGACCAGTGGACATGGAGCACGTCGGTTTTGTGCTCGCTTAAAAACCTCCGAAGGACGCCAAAATCCTGCCAGTCGTGCTGGTTCATCACGCGGATCGGCACGGTCGGCAGGCCCATCGCCGTCGCCCGCTCCTCGACCCAGCGGCCCGGTCGGCACGCGACCGTGACATCGTAGCCGCGCAGGCGAAGCTGCTCCGAGAGGTTGAGAATATGCAGCTCGGTCCCGCCCCAGGACGGAAAGCCGGTCGCGACTTGCAGCACGGAAAGAGGCATAGTGTGTTCCTAGATTTGCTCCTGAGAGAGTGGGCCGTAAGCGGCGCAGACACGGGCAATGAGATTCGTGGTGGAGCGTCCCGCCACCAGCGAAAGAATATACACCGTGCCGCCGTAGCCCGCCACGATCGCCGCTTCCGGCAGCGTGTCCAGCGTGTAGTCCCCGCCTTTGGCGTAGACCAATGGGCGGACTAACTCAATCAGCGGCACCGGAGTCCGGGTACCGAATGGCACGACGTAGTCAACGACCGACAGCCCGGCCAGCATTTCCATCCGCTCGGCCAGCGGCACCACCGGGCGCAGGTCGCCCTTGAAGCCGCGCACGGATTCGTCGGTGTTCACAGCGAGTATTAAAGCGTCGCCGAGCGCCCGCGCCTCGGTCAAATAACGCAGATGGCCGACGTGCAGCAAGTCAAAGACACCGTTGGTCAGGACAATCCGCTCGCCCGCTGCCTGCCGTGCGGTCACAATCCCGACCAGCGCCTCGGCACTCTTGATCTTATCCTGCGGTAACGGAAAGGGCAATGCCACGGCGCGTCTCCAGTCCAAGTCTCTCCCCGACTGCCGACCGCACGGCAGGAACAGTCAAATTGCTCATGCAAAGCGTGTCGCCGCGGGCGCAGACCCGGTCCCGGCAGGGGACGCAGGAAAGTTCACGGTCAATCAAGACCGTGCTGTTTGCGGTCAGCGGCCCCGTTCGGTCGGGGTCCGCCGCGCCGGACAGCACGACCAGTGGAGTGCCGAGAGCCGCGCCGATATGCATCGGGCCGGTGTCGCAGGTCAAAAGTGTGTCCGCACGGGCCAGCAGCGCCCCGAACTCTTTGACTGACAGCGCTCCCGCAAGGTTCAAGATACGCGGGTCAGCGTCCGCGACTCGCCCCGCGAGAGTGACTTCGTCCAAACCGTCCATGACGGTCTTGAACGACGCTGGCGCTCCGGTGACCGCGACTCTGACTCCCGGCCGATTGGCCCAGTAGGCCGCGACTTCCGCAAACCGCTCCAAAGGCCAGCGGTTCAGCGGGCGCGACGCCGCCGGGTTGATGACCAGCAGCTTATCGCCGTCCGCGACGCCTAGCCCCGCCAGCATCTCGCGAACTTTTTCATGCGCGGCGCTCGGCACGAAAAAATCCAGCCCTTTGTCGCCGTCAGCCAGCGGCCCGATGCCCAGGGGCGCGAGTTCTTTGGCGAAATCGTCCACCGCGTGCGCCACCCGCCCGGTGTCCGCTCGGACCTCCATACGCTTCTCGAACGTCAGCCGCGTCTTTGCCCCGCTTGCCGCCGCCATCAGAAACGACTTTGCGCTTGGGTGCAGGTTGACGACCAAATCATAGCGCCGCCGGGACAGCCGCCAGAGAAACGGGGCAAAGTGGTCCAGGCGCGAGTCCAAGCCGCGCTTATCAAACGTCAGGATTTCCCGGATGTCGGTGTTCCCCGAAAGCGCATCGGTCATGCCGCCGCCGACGACAAAGTCAACTTCGATACCGGGAAACGCCGCCCGCACCGCCCGCACCGACGGCGTCGCCAGCAGAATATCGCCCATCCCGCCGAACCGGATAAACAGCGCCCGCTTGTAGGGTTTTGGTGAAATGGTCATACTCTCGGAACCGGCACTGGAAGTGCCGGTCTACTTTTGCGTGAAAGTCGAGGCGACTGAAGAGCAGTGAGGGGCATCTTATTCCGTAGTCGCCGCGACTTTCATTAAACAACAGGCCGGCACTTGCAGTGCCGGTCTCAGTTCAGAGACCCCGCAAGCGGCAGGATTAATGTTCCTATGCGTCGCGCTCCTCTCGGAGGTAAGCGTCTACTTCCTCAGCAGTCTGGAAAGCCAGGTGCCCTGGCACCTCAGCGGGAATATCCGTTACAGAGCGGCGCACTGTGTTAGCTTCCTGAGAAAATAGGTGGGCGTAACGCCCCCGCTGACCGCCCTTAAAACTGTAGTGCGCCCGCATCTCTGGCTCTTCTGCGTCTCGCTCTGTCTCCATAACACCGTTCTTTTCCAGAGTTTCGTTTTTGTCAGCGTCCAAACTTCCGTCATGGAACTCAAAGAAATAGCTGCGACAACAGCATTCGGCGAAACAGCCTTCAGACCGCAGAGTTGGGGTTGCTCTCACACGATGGGATTTTGACTCGCCCACCAAACTCCAGGTAGGGAGACAGAATACCTCCCACTAGCATTACCATACCTCCATTTGTCAGCCACGAAATTATCGTGAGGTGATGCGGCAAAAGATGCCCCCCAGCAAAGAATGTGTACCCAATCAAGAAGGCACCCTGCGGTAGACGGAACGCTCGCCACCCAAATTGGAACACAACAGATACAGCAAGCGCCCAGACCAGAAGAAGCGATCCACGCCAAAGCCAAAGGTTGATATTTGGGATGTGCCAGTGCTGTGTCTGGTATAAGCCGATGCCTGCTACAAGCACAACCGCCAGAGCAATCGCTTTCCAGGCATCTGCGGAGCCTACCAGCGATGTAGCATATTTGCTTAACCTCATGGTCATTTTCCTTTTGCCGATATTCAGCCGCCAGCCCCGCGACCTCCCGGCAAGTTCAGCCGCCGAGGGTTTGATTGCGTTCACGATTGTTGGACATTAGCAACAGCCGATTATACCGGATTTCAGGCCGTTGGCGCAAGAGAACGGGTCAGCAGCGCTTGAGCCGCTGCCTGGACATCTTCCGCTGCGATGGAGGCCATCGTGCCGTCGGGCGACTCCAAAACCCGATGACAGGGGCCGTAATTGCCCCACTTGCGCGGATTGGTCGGGCCGAACAGCGCAACCGTCGGCACCCCGAGCGCGACCGCCGAGTGCATAATCGCTGTGTCGTTGCCGATGAACAGCCCGAGCTGAGAGACCAGCGCCAGCGACCCGCGCAGGTCGCAGGCCCCGGCAAACGACCGTGCCCGTGTCCGCGTCTCCGGCCTGCACAGTGCCAGCATTTCCTCGGTCGCATCGCGCTCGTCCGGCCCGCCGATCAGCGCGAGGCGCAAATGGGGATCGGCGGCCAGCAGGGAGTCGGCAGCCCGCGCAAAGCCCGATGCGCTCCAGCGCTTTCGGGACTGGCTCGCGCCCGGCTGGATGCCGACCAAATGCTCGCGCGGCACCGGCTCGCCCCACGCTTCCCGCAGGTGCTCTGAGGCCCGCGCGGTCTCATCGGCGCTGATCCAAAGCTCAAGCGCCGGGTGAACCGGGGCATCCGGCGCGACCGCCCGCAGGACATCGAAGTAGCAGGCGATCTCGCTTTTCTCCCGGTCGTAGTCCACCTGGCAGTTCAGCAGCGGCCCGCGCCCTTCTGAGCGGAAGCCCGCACGGGTCTTGATGCCGCCAAGCGAGGAGGTCAGCGCGGAATGGAACGAGCGGTTCAAGGCAAGGCACAGATCGAATTTCCCATGCCGAATCCGCTGAACAAGCTGGAAATAGGCCCGCCAGCCTTTGTCGGACTTGTACGGGTCGAACTCCCAGATTTCGTCCAAGTAGGGGTTGTTTTGCAGCAGCACCCGTGCATTCTTGCCCGTCAAAAGCGCGATGTGCGCGTCCGGCCACTGCGCCCGCGCCGCCCGGAAGATCGGGGTCGCCAGCAGCGTGTCGCCGATAAACCGAAACTTGGTCGCAATCAAAATGCGCTTGATGGGAGAGACCTCACCCGGACGCTCCGCGTCCACCCTCTCCTTGCTTAAGGAGAGGGTGCCGAGGGACGAGGCGGGTGAGGTCTCCTGCGCCGACGGCAGCAGGGTCAAGCCGCCCCGGCGGGCGCGGAGCAGGCGGCGAGCGGCCAGCACCACTTCCTCGGGCACGATCTCGCGTAGGCAGTCGTAGCGCCCGTTGCAGGTCGGGTGATTGCCGCAGGGCGAGCACGATAGGTCTTTGTAGATGGCTTCCGAGAGGTCATCGAACGGCCCGGTGACGCCCGGATCGGTCGAGCCGAACAGGGCCACGCAGGGCGTCCCCACAGCGGTCGCCAGGTGCATCGGCCCGGAGTCGGCGCTCAGAAGCAGGTCACAGCGCTTCAGCACGGCGGCAAGCACCTTGACATCGGTTTTACCCACCAGGCTGACGGGCTTGGCCGACCGGGTCCGGCGCAGAATGTCCGCCGCCATGGCCGTGTCTTCCGCGCCCGCCCCGACCAGCACCACGGGGATGTCGCTCAGGCCGTCGAGCGCTTCGGCAAACGACTCGGCGAACCAGCGCTTTTGCGGCCGGGTCGCGCCGATATTGACCGCCATCAAAGGCCGGCTCGGGTCAATCCCCTGCTCCGCCAGCAGCTTGGCGGCGGCGTCTTCGGCGGCTCGGTCCACCGCCACCACCAGCCGCCGGGGCCGGTCGGGACTCGGCGGCAGCGGGATCGTGTCGAGCATGGCATCGGCCATGTGGACGGCTTTGGTTTGGCGCAGCTCGGTCAGAAAATGGTTCATGCCGCGCCCGCCCAGCCCCACCCGGCGGGGGGTCCGGGCCAGCCACGCGGCGAATGCATAGGCTGGCAGGGGAGGCAGGATGATGGCGTCGGTATAGCGCCCGTCCCGGAGCAGCCGAAACATCTGCATCAGGCGTCCGGCCCCGCCCCGCGCGGTCCGGGCGATAATCCGGTTCAGGTCGGGGTTGCCGTTCAGCACTTCGGCGGCGGTACCGGCCCCGACCACGGTATCAATCTGGGCATCGGGAAACGCGGCCCGGAGCGCGGCAATCGCGGGGGTAGTCAGCAGGGCATCGCCCATATAGTTCATGTTGACGACAAGGAATTTACGCATGGGTCCAGTGAGTATACCTGAAAAGCCGTTCAAGTCCGATTTGCCGCGTTCTGCCCGGAAGCAGTGTATAATTAAGCATGTGACAAGCATACGAATAGAAATGAGGCCGCACTTATGGCGTTCCGAGGCTTTACAGACGAAACCCTGCCCTGGTTCGATGGGCTGACCCGAACCAACACGCGGGACTACTTCACCGCAAATCGCCCCGTCTACGACCGCGCCGTCCACCAGCCGCTTTTGGACCTCCTGACAGAGTTATCTGTCCACTTCGGCGGCTCACCCAAGCTGTTCCGGCAGAACCGCGATGTTCGTTTTTCCGCCGACAAAAGTCCCTACAAAACAACCGCTTCCGGCGTACTTCAGGGCTGCCCGAACACAATGGCAGACTTGTACCTGTCCGTTTCCGCCGACGGCCTGCATGCGGCGACCGGCTGCTACGATGTCGCCAAAGATCAGCTTACCCGGTTTCGGCAGGCGCTGACGACAGATCAGCATGCTCTCGAGAATGGAGCAAGCCTGCGCGAGATTTTAGCGGAAGTCAGCCGCGCGGGCCTTGAAGTGGACGGCGCTCCGCTGAAATCGCTGCCGCGCGGCGTCGCCAAAGACGCCCCGAACACCGATTTGGTCCGCTTCCGGTCACTCACTGCCAGCGCGTTTCTGGAACCCGAGCGCATGAACGATGCTTCGGTTGTCGGGTGGGTCACCGAGAGGTGGACCACCGCCCTTCCAATGAACGCCTGGCTCGATACGCATGTCGGCCCAAGCACCCTGGCCCTCGAAGAGCGGTGCTGACGAAGTCAATAAATAGAAGGAAACGCTATTGTCTGATCAGAAAAATGCGCCGGATTACGGCGTAGACGCGCCGGGAGTTATTCGCGGGTTCTTCGCCGCGAGTGCCACGCTTTTCACACTCGGCCTGGTGAGCCTCGCTTTCGGAGCAGCCATGACCTCTTACGGGCGGCGCGGCAAATTCGTGACCCGCGACCGAATGCTTTCCCTTGTTGAATGGAGCGGCGAGGAAAGCGTCCTTGACATCGGCACCGGACGCGGTCTTCTCGCGGTCGGCGCGGCAAAGCGGCTGACGACCGGCAAGGTCGTCGGCATTGACATCTGGAACGACGCCGACCTGTCCGGCAACACTCAGGAGAGCGCTCAGGACAATGCCCGGCAGGAAGGTGTCGGCGGCAAAATTGAGGTGCGAACCGAGGACGCCCGCGCGATGCAGTTTGCGGACAGCACTTTTGATGTCGTTCTTTCGCTGCTCTGCCTGCACAATATCGAAAACAAGCGGGAGCAGGAAGCCGCCTGCCGGGAAATTGCCCGTGTCCTGAAACCGGGCGGCAGAGCAATCATCGGGGACTACATCGGCACCGCGGACTACGCCCGATACTTCGCGCAGGCCGGACTGACAGTCAGCAGCCGGGAGTCCTTTGTGCGCGAGGCTCGATCCCTGATGTACATCGTGAGCGCGACGAAACCAGAAGCTTAAGCCAGGCGGCAGGCTTCGATTGCCGCCAGCACATCCCCCGGTGTCACCCGCGCCATCGCCGCCGCGCCTTCGGCCTCGGTCGGACGTTTGCCCGGAACAATCAAGCCGGGAAGGGGACGGTGCAGCACGGTGTTCCGCGCCCCATACGGCCCATGCCGCTTCGGATGCGTCGCGCCAAAAATGGCGACTGTCGGGGTGCCAACCGCAACGGCCAGGTGCATCGGCCCGCTGTCGCCGCTGATGAGTAAATCGCACTCGGCCAATACCGACGCCAATTCGCGCAGGGTCGTCTGGCCGGCCAAGTTGACGAAGCCACCGGTGAGATGGGGCGTGATGAGCGCGACGGTCTCAGCATCGGCCCTGTCGCCGACAAAGACGACGCTCCGGCCCGACTGCGTGAGCGATTGCGCGACCTCCGTCCAACTTTCTAGGGGCCAGCGCTTGTAGGCCCGCGACGCCCCGACATTCAGCGCAATGCGCGGGCGCGGCAGGGCCGACAGCCGTTCGGCGGCCTTCGCAGCGTTTTCAGCCGCCAGATACGGCTGCGGCGTGTACTCGGGGTGCGGCGTGTAGGCGCCCAGCGCCTCGGCGAAGCCGTACAACAAATCAATCTCGTGCGCGTCTTTGGCTCTGCCGGGGACAATCGGGTGGGTCAGAAACAGCGCGTTCCCCTCGCGGTTCCGGTCCCAGCTGACCCGCAGAGGTGCGCCCGAAAGCCAGGTTATGAGGCCACTTAGGGCCAGCCCCTGCATATCCAAAGCAATATCATAGCGGGCGGCGCAAAGTGTGCGGCGCAGAGCCGCAAGCTCACCGAAAGCGGGGCTGTTGGGCAGGACGTACAGATGATCAATCGCTGGGTTCCCATGCAGAATATCCGCGCAGCGCTTGCGGACGACCCAGCCAATCTCTAGGTGCGGCGCGGCGTCTTTGATCGCCGACACTATTGGCAAGGCATGGAGAACATCGCCGATGCTGCTCGTTTTGACAATCAAAAGACGCTGTATGTCAGCGAGCGGCGGCAGGGAGGACGGCATGAGCGTTCATTTCTTCCGGCGTGCCGGGCGGCGGCGGGACCCGCCAGCGGTCATGGAGCCAGAGCCATTGGTCGGGGTATTTGCGGACAATATCTTCAACGTCGGCAGTGATCTCGGCCATGATCTTGTAAATATCGGCCTCGGTGTCGCCCGTCGGATTGGGAAGGATCGCCGGGTAGAAAACCGTCTGATACGTACCGTCGGGCTGCCGGGGGCAGAACATCGGCAGGATCGCCGCGCCGGTCTTTAAGGCCAGCACCGCCGGTCCGGCGACGGTCCCGGCCAGCTTGCCAAAGAACGGTACAAAAACGTCTTCCGACTTTTGATCCGGGACGATCGCGACAATTTTATTCTCGCGAAGCTGCTTCAACAGAGCACGCGGGGAGTCGCCGCGTGGGTGGACTGTGTAGCCGTTCTCGCCGCGCACCGCATCGGTCAGCGCATTGAACTTTTCGTCCTCGCTTTGCCGAGCCACGACTTTGACCGAGTAGCCTTCCATCACCGCGCGTTTCGTCAGCCATTCCCAGTTGCCCAGATGCGCCGAGACGACGATCACGCCCTTGCCCCGCGCCAGCAGGTCGTCAACGACTCCGTAGGAATCCACATGCACCCAATGCGCCGTGTCTTCTTTGGTGAAGTGCGCCCCTTTGAGAAACTCGACCAAAGACGCGCGGGCGAACTGCTGGAAGACGCGCTTCGTCAGCGCCTGCCGCTCCGGCGCGGTCATCTGCGTGCCGTAAGCGATTTGCAGGTTGCGGTCGGCCACCGCCCGGAAGCGGCCCGAGACATGGTAGCCCAGTGTCCCCATCGCCGTGCCCCAGGCGAGGGCCGGCTTCCAGGGGACGTAGCGCAGGGTCTTAAACGCCAGCCAGAACGCGCCGCGCACCACCCCTTGCCAGAACTGTTTGCTGCTTCGCATGGGGCCTATTATACCCCGGCGGGGGTCACTCCGGCACCTTTACGGCGGCACTCAGCCGTTCACTGCTTTTGGCCCAGGCGGGCAGGAATGGGATGAACCCGGCGGCAAGCGCCGTGAAGCCGAAGCCGAACCAGAGCATCGAAGTCCAGCCGTGCGCCACGCTGTAATGGTGCGCGGGATTGTTCGGGCCGAACAGGTCATACAGCGTCCCGCCCAGCTTGTCGCCTAAAGTCCCGCCAAGCGCGATCGCCGACAGCACCAAGCCGTAAACGACCCCCTCAGCTCCCACCGGGCAGGCGCGTCCGGCCAGCGTGTACAGGCACAGGCCGTAAATCGTGCCAGTCAGCGCCGAAACCAGCGAAACGATCTCGGCGCTTGGGGCATCATGGATATTCAGCAGCAGCAGGTAGGCGGCGCAGTCCATCAGCCACGCGCCCCAGACCAGCGCCCGGATCGGCAGCCAGCGCGACGCGACGCCGTACAAAAACAGCCCGGACAGGACACCCGCCGAAGTCCAGCGGTTTAGGTTGCCGATGAACTGCTTGGAGAGGTGCAGCGCATCGGTTTCATAAAAGAGCTGCGCGGTAGCAGTACCGGGCGTCACGATCAGGTAGAAAATAAACGCCACCAGCGCCCAGAGGCCCGGCGATGCCGCCGCGCTTTTGAGTATTGCCATCGTCTGCGCCCGCTCCGCCTGCCGGGCGGCGTTTTGCCGCGCCCGTTCTTCCGGCGAGGCCGCTGCACCGCGCCCGGCCCGGCGTTTTTCCGGGATCAGCAGGGCCAGCGGCATCAGCAGCAGCGAGGTCAGCGCCGCCGCGCGGAAGGCATGGGCATAGCTCCAGTGCTGCGTGACGTAGCCGCTGAGATGCGCGGTGTACAGCAGCGCCCAGCCGTAGCTGACCAGGTACAGCAGCGTTTGGAGCTGCGAGAATGTCCCGGAAGCATTGCCGACGACCACGAGAACGGCGTTCAGCATGACGCTGATCAAAATGCCGCCAGCAGCGGCGATCACGACCAGCGATACGACCGTGCTGAACGTATAATGCGCCTGCAAAGACAGGCTGAAGTAGCCGGCGGCGGCGACCGCGCTGCCCAGCATGAAATACGAGCGTCGGTGGTAGCCTGCCAGCGGGTTGAGGTCGGAAAACGCCCCCATAAACGGCTGCAAGTAGGAGGGAATACCGGCAATGATGCCGAGGGTGCCCACCCCGCCGGGGGTGAGATGAAGCTGCTCCTTGTACAAAAACAGCAGCTTTTCGCCGGTGAACGCCGCCGTGAACACGCCGAGCGTGGCGGCGAGGGCCGCAAGAATGACGATGCGGACCAGGTCGGATTTGGGAGCGGCGGACGGATTGAGGACGGTGGACAAGGTGACTGCGCTCAATGAACTGGACCTTCTGTTCGTGTGATTGACAGCGCCGTTGCCGTTGTGGGGATGAGTATACCTGAAAAAGCGGGAGACCTCACCCCGCTGCTCCGCAGCGACCCTCTCCTTAAGAAAGGAGAGGGTGAAGATAAATCGGAAAATAAGTGGGTGCGTGTTGTTTTCTTGGTCTTTTCCTACCCTCTCCTTTCTTAAGGAGAGGGTCGCTGCGGAGCAGCGGGGTGAGGTTCACCCAATCACATCGCCGCCGGTGACTCCGTAGATCATGCCGGTGATATAGCTCGCTTCCTGCGAGGCCAGCAGGACGTACACTGGGGCCAGCTCGACGGGCTGGGCGGGGCGCTTTAGGTACGTCTCGGTGCCGAACGTGTTGACCATCTCCAGCGGCAGGGTGGACGGGATCAGCGGGGTCCAGACCGGGCCGGGCGCGACGGCGTTCACGCGAATGCCGCTTTCCATGGCTTCTTTTGCAAGGCCCTTGGTGAAGTTGACAATCGCGCCTTTCGTCGTGGCGTAGGTCAGCAGGAAGGAGTCGGGCTGGTAGCCCTCAATGGACGCGGTGTTGATAATCGCCCCGCCGGGACGCATGATCGGCAGGGCGGCTTTGCACAGATAAAACATTGCGTAGATGTTCGTGCGGAACGTGTGGTCCCATTCGTCGGACGGAATATCGGAAATCTTGTCATGGCTCATCTGGAAGGCGGCATTGTTGACCAGAATGTCCAAGTGCCCGAACTCGGACTGCGCCCGCTCTACAATGGTTTTGCAGTGCGCCTCTTCAGAGATGTCACCGGGGACGAGAATGCCGCGCCGGCCTGCCGCGTGGACCAGGCGCAGAGTTTCCTGGGCGTCCTCGTTTTCTTCCAGATAGGAAATCAGGACATCCGCGCCTTCGCGGGCATAGGCCAGCGCAATGGCTCGCCCGATTCCGCTGTCGCCGCCGGTGATAATCGCCGCGCGGCCTTCCAGCTTGCCGCTGCCGGTGTAGGAGTCTTCGCCGTAGTCGGGCTTCGTCTTCATCTGCGCTTCCGAGCCGGGCGGCGTCTGCTTCGATTCGTGGAACGGCGGCGCGGGATACTGCTTGGTGGGGTCCTGCTGGGTCATTGACATGGTGTGATCCTTGCTAGTGTTCTTCGGTAAGGGATGTGCTGACGTGTTACCCCGGCAGGGAAATCGGTGAAACCGTGGAAGCACAAAAAGCCGCGAATGCGGCAGGGCATTCGCGGCTCTTCTCTCGGCGCGTGTCGTTTACGCTTTTTGCGGCACGAACTTCATCGCGACCGAGTTCATGCAGTAACGCAGGCCGGTCGGCTTCGGGCCGTCGTCGAAGACGTGCCCCAAATGGCCGCCGCAGCGGGCACAGGCGACTTCCGTCCGGTCCATCAGCAGGCTATGGTCGCTCTGGGTCAGAACACTGGTTTTCGTCAGCGGCTGGTAAAAGCTCGGCCAGCCCGTGCCGGAATCAAACTCAGTGCTGGCGCTGAATAGCGGGTTCGCGCAGGCGGCGCAGTTGTAGACCCCTTTGCCGTGGAACTCATAGTCCCCGGAAAACGCCCGCTCAGTACCGGACTGCCGCAGGATATTATACTGGGCAGGAGTGAGCAGCTTTTTCCATTCGGCGTCGGTGTGCATGACGGCGAAATGACGGGCGGGCGCATGAGCGCCGGGCGCGGTCAAAGCGAACTTGGCGGCCAAAAGCGTCGTGCCGGCGACAGCGGCGGCGGCCAGCCCATTGCGAAACAGTTCGCGGCGTGTTAAGCTCATAGTACGTACCTCTTGATTGATACAACAGAAAGCGGCATCAGAAAGTTTCATCGGGCGCACGAAACAGGGCAAAAGACAGGGCAAAAAACGCCCTGGCCTCTCAGGCCGGGGCGTTTTTTTGCGCGATGTATTCTAGCGGCGCGTGATGCTGATGATCGCGATCGCGATGCCGATCAACTGGAACGGGTCAATCCGGCTCGGCGGGCTGCCCTGGCCGATTGTGACGTTGTCGCCGGGCTGGATCAAATAGCTGCCCTGGACCGCCGGATCGGTGGCATCGAGCTTGATGGTCTGCGACGCCAGCGTGGTCGGGTTGACCCGGATGATCTGGACGGCCTTGATCTGGGCGCGGTCGGACAGGCCGCCCGCCTTGCCGATGGCCGACGCCAGCGTCACCGGAACACCATTCAGCAGCGGGTACTCCGCCGGGTTGCGGATGCCCGGCCCGGTGATCGTGTAGGTGGCGGTGATCGGGGCGGCGGGAACGATAATCGTGTCGCCGTCGAGCAGCACCGGGTTGATCTCCGCATCGGTCGGGGTCTGCCCGGCCTGCGCGTATTTGAACGGCGTGGTATCGGTGACGCCGAAGTGGCGGATGACGATGCCGTTGACGTTGGCGGCGACGGTCGGGCCGCCGGCGCTCTGGAGGGCGGTGTAGGCGGTGGTGGCCGACGGCACCTGGAAGCGGCCCGGCTTGACGACCTGACCCTGGACATTGATGAAGATCGGCAGTGGCTCGCTGCTCGATACGTTGACCACGTCGCCGCTCCGCAGGAGCGGGTTGCCGCTTTCGACCTTGTTGTCGAGATACGCCCGGTAATTGACCGTCTCGATTGTCTTGGTGTCGGAGTGCGCGATCACGACTTTGCTGAGGTCCGAGTTCAGCGCCGGGACCGCCTGCACGAGCAGGTCGTTGAGCCGGGCGCTCGACGGCAGGGTGTAATGGCGCGGGGCGCTGACAAGGCCCGTGACATCCACGCTGATCCCGCCGGTGTCGGCGATGGTGACCACGACCTGCGGGGAGACGTAGAACTTGGACAGGCCGGTCGCAGCCGACCCTGTGCCCCGGCCCCGGATGGCGGCGGCGGCCTGCGCGGGGGTCAGCCCCTGCACATGCACCTGATTGATGTACAGCATCGTGATGTTGCCGGCATTGTCCACCGTGTAATCGCCGGTAAGCTGGGCTTCGTTGGCAACAACAATGTGCAGCTTGGCATTGGCGTCAATGGTCCCAGCGGTCTGCGCGAACGCCGCCGGCAGGGCGAGCGTCAGCAGGAGTGCCAACAGAAGCGGGCGGAAAATAAAGCGATGAAGACTCATGGTCAGTTTGTGTCACTCCCTCGAAAAACGTTTGGTGTCTTACTTACTACTCAGCACAAGCAAGAACCATGCCAACCTGCGCGGCATTCAGACTCGCGGCGCGAAATCAGGTGCTTTCACTTGGCTTCTGTGCTTTCACGCGGTGCGAGCGCCGCCGGCACGACATTTTCGGCCTGTGCGCCTTTGGGGCCTTCGCCCAGATCGTACACGACTTCCTGGCCCTCGCGCAGCGACTTATAGCCCTCCTGCTGAATGGCGGAAAAATGCACAAACAGGTCTTTGCCGGTGCCGGTGTCAATAAACCCGTAGCCTTTGGCGTCGCTGAACCACTTGATTTTACCCGTCGGCATTGTCCCCACACTCCTTAAACTCAATCATGGCAGGCTGTCCTACGGTTCAACGTACCACAAACCCGGCGCTTTGTCAAGAAAAAATTACCTACCCCGCTCGTTCCTCGCGACCCCTCCCGCAGCGGGAAGGGTTAAGAGTTAAGGTCGAAGAGCGAGCGCTTCTTGTCCAACATCTTTTGATTTACCCTTCCCGCTGCGGGAGGGGTCGCGAGGAACGAGCGGGGGTAGGTTCCTACGGCCCGACAACCAGCAGGGTGAACGTGCCGGGGACGTAGTTGCGGCGGTAGCCTTGACCAGGGTTTTTCGGGTCCTGAACTGCCGTTACCAGAAAGACCCGGTGCGTTTTCGTGTCCAGCGCCATTGTCCGCGCCCCCGCCTGCGTCTTGATTGTCTGCAAGGGGACGTAGTTGCTGATCGTCTTCGGCTCGCCGCGCAGGTTGTAGCGAAGCTGTGTGTGCTGCAAGACCGTCAGGGTGCCGTCTTCGCCATTGGAGCTGAATGCCAGGCCGGTGCCGGGGTCAAACTCAGCGGCGTCGGGGCCGTTCCCAATCGGGGCAGTGCCGACAACCTTGCCGGCAGCGGCGTCGGAGACTGCCATCTTGCCGCCGTCGCAGGTCGAAAACAACAGGTGGTCTTTCATATCCAAGGCAATGCCCGAGGGGCCTTCGGCGGGCGCAAGCGGCCAGCGGGTTTTGATCGTTAGTGATGAGGCGTCAATCGCAACAATCTCGCTTTTGTCTTCGATATTGTTGTAGATCATGCCCGTGCCGTCGGCGACCGCGAACTCGGGACGGCCGCCCAGCGCGATGGTGTTCAGCACTTTGCCGGTTTTGGCGTCCAGCACCGTGGCGTCATTGCTGCCGCCGTTGAACGTAAAGACGCGCTGAGTCTTCGGCTCGTACAAAATTGCATCCGGGTTCGTGCCAACCGGGACCGTGCCCAAAGATTTCAGCGTCTTCAAATCCACAATCGTCACGGAATTAGCGCGTCCGTTGCTGGTGAAGCCCCGGCCCAATTTCGGGGCCAGCGCGATGCCGTGCACCCCCTCGGTGTTTGGGATGTCGCCGATGATTTTATACGTGTCGGCATCCACAACCATCATGTGCGTCCCCCGGCTGAGATACAGCCGCCGGGCATCGGGATCTACCGTGAGGTAATCCCAGCCGCCGTCGCCGCCGAGCGTTACTTTCTGAAGCAGGTGATAATTCGGTGTTGGGGCCGGAGCCGCGAAGGCCGAAGAGATCGTCAAAGCCAGCGCTGCAAGCGGCAGCAAGCAAATTTTATTCATGCGTCTATTGTACCTATTCTTTTCTGCTCTTCCAAGTTTTTCCAGTCTTCGGGCGTGTTCACATTGACAAGCTGGGCGCAGACCCAGTCAGGGGCATCGGCGAAGGCGAAATCGCCCACTTCGATCAGCCCGTGCAGGGACCGCTTGCCTTCGGCAAGACGCGCTTCGGTCAGCGGCAGGCAGGCATCGCGGTAGACCGAAAACAGCGGTTCCCACCGACCGTGATTGACGACGACAAGCCCCTGTTCGTTCCCGTGCTTGCCCAATGCCGCAAGCCAGCGCAGGGCATCCGAGGTCAGCAGCGGCAGGTCGCAGGCCAGGGCGCAGAGAGCCGGGTGCCGCCCGAGCGCCGTTTTCAGCCCGCCGAGCGGCCCGAGGCCGGGCTTGGCGTCTGTGAGAAATTCGACGGTGTCCAAAGGCCAGCCGTCGGGCCGGGCGCGTCCGACGACAAGCACGGGCAGGCCGGCGTCAAGCGCGATCCGGGCAGTCCGCTCCAGAAGCGTCGTACCATCCACTTCCAGCGCGGCTTTGTCGGTTCCCATGCGGCGGCTCTGGCCCCCGGCGAAGATAGCGGCGGTGAGTGTCAACGAATTGGTCCTAAAAAAGAATGCCACGGGTTAGAAACCCGAGGCGGCCAAAAGCGCAGTGTCGCGGCGACACGGGATTTCGGATGTCTTGTGTCCCCTGGACACTGCGAACTTCCAAGCCTCGGGTTTCTGACCCGTGGCTCTTTCGACCCAAAAATAATTTAACCTAAGTTGCGTTTCTATGTCATCGCGAGCATACTGTAAGCCAGCACGGTCAAAAAGACCTTTAACTCAAAGCCGTGCGGCGTTACTGCGTGAATGGTTCGCCCGAAGGCTGCTGCAACCTGGCTGAACACCGTCTCGATGCGCTTGCGCTCGTGCTCCGCAATATAGCTCACCCCGCAGCTTGATATTATCGTCCCTTTGCCTCACTGATACGTTCATTGTAACGTTCTCCCCAATCCAAGAGCAAAATAATTACAGGCTCTAGCGTTCTGCCAAAGTCTGTAAATGCGTATTCGACTCGCGGAGGGACTTCGGCATATACTATGCGCTCTATTACCTCATCATTTTCCAACTCGCGCAGTTGCAGGGTCAAAGACTGCTGAGAAATATTCGGTATCAATTTTCTCAGTTCGCCAAACCGTTTTTTTTCTTTGAGGAGGTAGTACAAGATAACTCCTTTCCATTTTCCACCGATCACGTCAAGAGAGGCTTCGACGGGACATCCATACGGGCCAACGTGCCGCTTGTTTATTTGTTCGCTTTTCATTTTGTCCTCCGCCCGGTTTGTGTTCATTAGCATCATTCCATTAGTCTATTTTTTGTGATTATATCATAAATATTTGCCTTCTTGAATATTTTAGTCTATACCCACATAATAGAGTTATGAACGATTTACTTACTCAAAGAGGCTCTTCATGGCTGAAACAACACCGGGTACTAGTCCTTCCTAACACGACGACCAGTATCAGCAAGCACGGAACTTTGAGGCCAGTAGTCTCCTGTTCCTTTGCACCGAACGACATCTTAGAAGCTCATCGTGACATGAAAGCTAATGAGCAAGCAGGCCAATTTTTGGCTTTACCCAAAGGAGAATTTAGATGAACATTTTTATTGTTTTCGCGCATCCTGAGCGGCATTCGCTGAATGGGGCGCTTCGCGACGTTGCCGTCAAAGAGCTTGAGGCACAGGGTCATGACGTCAAGATCTCTGACCTGTACGCTCAAGGATGGAAGGCGGTAGTTGATCGTGAAGACTTCCCCTCCCTTGCACAGTCCGAGAAGCTGCAGGTCGCACAGGCCTCGGGTCGAGAGTTCACCTCCAAAACTCTGACCCCGGACGTTGCGGCAGAGCAGCAGAAGTTGCTGTGGGCTGACGTTTTGATCCTACAGTTTCCGTTTTGGTGGTTCTCGATGCCCGCGATATTGAAGGGATGGGTCGATCGAGTATACTCATTCGGCTTCGCCTACGGAGTCGGCGAGCAGAGTGAGACGCGATGGGGTGATCGATACGGCGAGGGAACTTTAGCCGGAAAACGAGCTATGTTGCTCGTCACCACGGGAGGCTGGGAAGAGCACTATTCACCTCGCGGCATTAACGGCCCGATTGAAGATTTACTTTTCCCCATTAATCACGGCATCCTGTACTATCCGGGTTACGACGTGCTGCCACCGTTCGTCGTTCACCGCGTTGATCGGTTCAATGAGGCGAGATTTGCACCCGTAGCCGAGGACTTGCGCGAGCGTATGCGCACACTCTCGGACACTTCACCGATCCCTTATCGGAAACAGAATGCTGGTGATTACCACATCCCGACCATGGAACTGCGGGCGGGGCTTGAGCAGAAAGGCGTGAGCGGGTTTGCGTTACACTCAGACAGCACGGGTGCCTGATGCTGCGGGCTTCGAGCAGATCGCCGAATCTCCGGACTTCTTGTGGAACGGTGTCGCTTGCACCTCACAAGGAGACCTGTTCGCGAGCTTCCCTGCATGGCTTGGTCCAAGTCCCGGTGTGATGCAGGTCCATCGCAACGGTCAACTCCGGCCATTTCCTGGAAATGCTTGGAACGAGTGGGAACCGGGGAAGGATCCAGCAACCTGCTTTGTGGATGTAAATAGCATCTGCCTAGACGGGAAAGGTAGTTTGTGGATTGTCGACGCCGCAGCTCCGTATCTCGGCAGTGCAATCGAAGGCGGCGTTAAACTCGTCGAGGTGGATATCGCCTCACGAGCAACAAAGCGGGTAGTGGTGTTCGATCGCAAGGACGCTCACTCCGGTACACGCCTAGCTCACATGCGATTCCACAAAAATCATGCTTTTCTTGTAGAATCGAAGGAGGCATCGATCTTTGTCATCGACCTTCGCACCAATCGCTACAAGCGAGTCCTTATTGGACACCCGCTGCTGCGTTGTGACCCAGCAGACATTCCCGTCATCGAAGGTCATACGATGGAACTCCATGGCCAGCCCATGTACTTCCATAGTGACCTGATTGAGCTGGGGTCTCGGCCCGACGAAATCCTTTTTATGTGCTTATTCGGGCGGAAAATCTTCAGTATCGGAGCCGAAACGCTCACAGACTTCGCTGTTAGTGATGCTGAGATAGCCAGTCGAGTCACGATCGCCTACAACTTAGATAAGTCTTTCGTATCGGGGATAGCCCGAGAACGACAGGGCGCTCTATTACTTGCTGATGGTGAGACGGGCGGTCTGTATAGGATGTCAATTGATGGCAGGAGAGAATATATTGCCACGGACCGTAACATAACATGGCCGATCGGACCAACGGTAGGAAATGATGGCTCAATCTACTTCGTAGATTGTCAGGTCAATCGCATACCGGTCTTTACCGGAGGGCACGATAAAGTCCACAGACCCTGGAAGATGTACAAGCTTAACTCACCTGGGTAGGCAGACACCACATTGAAGTATATCAGCGTGCATGTCTCACGCCATGGTGCGGGTCCTGCAAAAGTCTCAAAAGGCGGACTGTGACAAATGCCGGAAAACTTATAGTAGCCTTAAGTTGCGTTTCTGGTTTTTTGCGTTTGCAGGTTTAGGTGCCTGGCCGGTTTCCGTAAAGTGTAAGTACCACCTTCCACTTGTTCGGAGACCGACCATGCAAAACCTTGTTCGACAAATCATTGCGATTTACTGCGTGTGTGACGATTTTCTTTTAGCGCGAGGCTACCAAGATGCCCCGCAAGCCAAACTCACCACCGCTCAGGTGATGACCATCGCGCTCGTCGCCTCGGCCTTGTTCTGCGGCAACCAGAACAAAAGCCGCGTATTTCTGAAAGAACACGGCTACATTCAGCCGATGCTCTCCAAAGGCTGCTTTAACCGCCGTCTGCACGAAGTCCCGGAAGCCCTCTGGCAAGCCCTGTTCGGACTGCTGGCCGACGTTCACAAGCAAGGCAACGAAAGCCAGCAGTACGCGGTAGACAGTATGCCGGCGGTAGTCTGCGATACGAAGTAATGCTCTCCTGAGCATACAATTACCGCATCTGTCGCAGTCGCTTGTACCCGACCAAAAAGATGGCAAAGCCTTCCGAGGCTACATCGCCTGCAAGAAACGCTTCTTTTACGGCCTGCGGGTGCATCTGGTGATGACTACCAGCGGGGTGATGACTACCAGCGGACTGCCCGTAGAGGTCATGCTCGCACCGGGCAGCGAAGCCGACATTTCGGCGTTCCGGCGCTTGCCGCTGGACCTGCCGCCCCAGGCCCGCATTTTCGCCGATGCGGGCTATCTGGACCAGCACGAGGAAGCGCTGCTTAAGGAGGCCGGTCTGCATCTGGTGGCCCAGCGCCGCAAGAACAGCAAAGAGCCGCTTTTACCGTGGGTGAGCTACATTGCCCGACACGAGCGCAAGCACATCGAAACGGTGTTCAGCCAGATTGCGGCAGCCTTCGGGCGGACCATTCATGCGGTCACGCCCAAAGGATTCGAGTTAAAGGTCTTTTTAACCGTACTGGCTTATACCTTACTTGCAACACTATAGAAACGCAGCTTAGGTTAATTTATATAAACCCATCGCGCCGAAACAATCCCGAAACATTGCCGTGTTATGATAAGACTATCGAAGCCACTTCCGCACCGACGCGGCGGCTTTGCTCCTCATGTACTCTGCCCTATTCACCACACCGCACCGTGGCTCCTTCCGGCGATGACGCCTTTCTTCAAGTTTTAGACAAAGAAAGTCCGTGCCGCGCTATGAATCAGCTCCTAAACCACCACGACGAATTCGAGACGACCGCCACCGAAACACGCCAGCAGCGGCTGATCCGGCTGGGCCGGGCGACCCCGCGCTTCTTGCAGGGCGTCTACCCGTTCGCCGGACGCGGCTTCTTCGACCTCGGGCCGCTGAACGAGTCACTGATCTATGTGGTCCCGGCAGGGGCAACCGCCGAAGTGATCTATGTCCGGGCCGGCAACCTCTCCGACGACCTGCTGTACCTCGCGCTGTGCGTCAATGGCGCTCCGGCCCGCTACTTCCCGGTCGGCCCGAAGGCCGATTTTCATGTGCCGCTGTCCATCACCGAAGCCCATCCCGCCGGGACACGCATCGAGATCGGCCTCGCCGCCCCACGCGGCCTCGACGGCTCGGTCGTCGTAGATGTCGGTATTTTAGAGGAGCAGGAGGCGGCATGAGCAGCACCACCGCCACGCACTGCCCGTACTGCGCCCTGCAATGCGGCATGAATTTGGTGCCGGACCGGGCCGGGCTGTTGACAGTCGAGCCGCGCCGGGACTTCCCGACCAACAAGGGCGGGCTGTGCCAGAAGGGCTGGACGGCGACCGACCTGCTGACGCATCCCGAGCGGCTCAACACTCCCCTGGTGCGCGGCACGAAAGATGGACGCCTGCGGCCTGCCACCTGGGACGAGGCTTTAGACCGCACGGCGGCGGGAATTCAGGCGTCCCAGCGCATCTACGGACTCGATTCGGTCGGCGTCTTCGGCGGCGGCGGCTTGACCAACGAAAAGGCGTACTGGCTCGGCAAGTTCGCCCGCGTCGCCCTGCGGACCCCGCATATTGACTACAACGGCCGCTTCTGCATGGCCTCCGAGGCAGCGGCTTCGCTCAAAGCCTTTGGACTAGACCGCGGCCTCCCGTTTCCACTGGAAGATATTCCCGGCGCGGACGCCATCCTGCTCATCGGCGGCAACCCCGCCGAGACCATGCCGCCGATCATGCAGTATTTCGAGCGTCAGCGCGAAAACGGCGGCGCACTTGTTGTCGCCGACCCGCGCCGGACCGCGACTGCCGACGCGGCCACTCTGCACCTGCCGCTGACCCCCGGCACAGATTTAGCCCTGGCGAATGGCCTGCTGCATATCGCCGCCGCCGACGGCCTGCTCGACTTAGACTTTATCGCGTCCCGCACGACCGGCTGGGAGAGCGTCAAGCGCGTCATCGCGTCGTTCTGGCCCGACCGGGTCGAGCGCATCACCGGCGTCCCGGCCAAAGACATCACCAAAGCCGCGCATCTTTTAGGGGAAGCGGGCACGGCGATGGCCCTGACGGCGCGGGGCGCGGGGCAGCAGTCCAAAGGCGTGGACAACACGCTTGGCTTTATCAACTTGATGCTGGCGCTCGGCAAGGCGGGCCGTCCGCACTGCGGCTACGGCTGCATCACCGGTCAGGGCAACGGACAGGGCGGGCGCGAACACGGCCAGAAGGCCGACCAGCTCCCCGGCTACCGCAAGATAGACAACCCGGAGCATCGGGCACATGTCGCCGGCGTTTGGGGTGTGGACCCCGAGACACTGCCGGGACTGGGCCGCTCGGCCTATGAGCTGCTGGACTCGCTCGGCCAGGACGGCGGCGTCCGGGCGCTGCTGGTGACGGCGTCCAACTTAGCCGTCTCTGCACCGCGCTCGCTCCATGTCCGGGAGCGCCTGCGCTCGCTCGACTTTCTGTGCGTCTCGGACATCTTTTTGTCCGAAACGGCGCTAATGGCCGATGTCGTGCTGCCGATTGCCCAGTGGGCCGAGGAGGAGGGCACGATGACCAACCTGGAAGGCCGGGTCATCCATCGCCGCCCGGCCAAGCCGTGTCCCAAAGGCGTCTCCACCGATGCGGCGATTGTTTCGGCGCTTGCCGAACGTCTCGGGGCCGGGCAGTATTTCCCGACTTCTGACCCTGCCGTTATCTTCGACGAGCTTCGGCAGGCCAGCGCGGGCGGCGCTGCCGACTACTCGGGCATCACGTATGCCCGCATTGACGCCGAAGACGGTGTCTTCTGGCCCTGTCCCGGCGAAAGTCATCCGGGGACGCCCCGGCTGTTCTTGGACCGTTTCGCCCACGACGGTGGCCGGGCGAAGTTCCACGCCGTTCATCACCGGGGCGCGGCGGAAGAACCCGACGACGACTACCCGCTGTACCTGACCACGGGCCGGGTGATGGCCCAGTACCAGTCGGGCACCCAGACCCGGCGCATTGCCGCGCTGGAAACACTGGCCCCGGAAGCGTTCGCCGAGATGCACCCAAATCTCGCCAAACGCTTCGGCATTGACGCCGACCAATTGGTGACACTCACCACCCGGCGCGGGGCCATCTCGGTCAAAGCGCGTTTGACCTCCACCATTCGTCAGGACACGGTCTTTGTGCCGTTTCACTGGGGCAATGATGCCTGCGCGAACATTCTCACAAACCCCGCCCTGGACCCGGTCTCAAAGATGCCCGAGTTCAAAGTCTGCGCCGTCCGGGTGGAACCCACCCCGTCGCTGAGCGACGACCCTCGTTGCTCCGCAAAACCTTCGGGCGAAGCGGGAAGGTGATGAGTTTAGGATGAGCCTTTCGTCTTGCCTTCTTGACTCCTAGTCCTCCCGCTTCGGGAGGACCCCTGCGGAGCAAGGAGGTGGGTTCCTAACGCACCGCCGCGTCACAGTTTCATGTTAAAGCATTCACGTATTTTTTAGAAGTCATTTTGAGGAGACGACATGAAAATCAGTGATCTGAAAAACAGCGGGCACGCGCCGTCGCTGTTTAGTGCCTTTCTGCACTTCGACATCTCGTTTATGGTCTGGGTCATCCTCGGCGCGATTGCGCCGTTTATCACCACCGATGCCCTGCTCACCGGCGCGAACTTGAAAGTGACTCCATCGGCGCTCATCTCCAAAACGACCCCCTACACGCTGGTCGTCAAAGGGCCTCAGACAATGAAGCAGAACCCGAAGCTGAAATCCGATCAGCCGAAAAACGTCTATAACCTGCTGATCAAAGCCGGGACGCCGACCACCATTCGCCCGAGCGACAAGCCAATCGAGAAGTTCGTGGTCAATAACAGCGACCCGGCGACGCTGGCCGCCGTGAACGCGAAGTCCAAACTGATTCAGATCGCGGCGGCGCCCGGCGCGGTCGGCAACCCGAACGACAACGTCATCGGCCTCAAGCCACTGGCCGTGCTGCAAAAAGACGGCAAGGCATTCCAGCCGGTCGCAAACGGCTACCCGGCGAAAGTCGCGCTCGGCTTGCTGGCGATCCCGCTGCTGGCCGCCGGCTTCTGGCGCATCGTGCTGGGACTCCTCTCGGACAGGTATGGCTCCAAGCGGGTCGGGGTGTTCTCGATGGCCTTTACGCTGCTGCCCTTGTTTGTCGGCTGGCAGCTTGCAACCACGTACAATTCGCTGGTCTTTGTCGGGTTCTTTTTGGGGCTGGCCGGCGCATCATTCGCCGTGGCCCTGCCGCTGGCATCCCGCTGGTATCCCCCGCACCTACAGGGCCTGGCGATGGGCATTGCCGGGGCGGGCAACTCAGGCACGGTGCTGGCGACAATCTTTGCGCCCCTGCTGGCAAAAGCCTACGGCTGGCACGCGGTCATGGGCCTCTTAATGATCCCGGTCGCGCTTGTCTTCGTGATCTTCGCCGTCATGGCAAAAGACCCGCCGACCAAAGTGAAAGCCGCGACCGGCGCGGACTTCGTGCGGGTGCTGGCGCAGGCGGACGCCTGGCGCTTCTGCCTGCTGTACTTCGTGACCTTCGGCGGCTTTGTCGGCCTGTCGTACTTTATGAACAAGTTCTTCGTGGACCAGTACGACTTTCCGAAAGCGACGGTCGGCCTTGCCACGGCGACGTTTATTGTGGCGGGTTCTCTGCTGCGTCCGGTCGGCGGGGCGCTGGCAGACAAACTCGGCGGCATACGGATGCTGACGGTTTTGTACGCCACGGCCTGCGTCATGGCGCTCGGCATCGGCTTCTTGATCACGAATATGTGGGTGACATTTGTCATGCTGTTTCTGCTGATGGGGGCGCTGGGCATGGGCAACGGCTCGGTGTTCCAGATGGTGCCACAGCGGTTCAAGAGCGAAATCGGCGTCATGACCGGCCTGGTCGGCGCAGCAGGCGGCGTCGGCGGCTACTACCTGAACCTGAATATGGGCAGCCTGCATGACAGCTTCGGCACCTACGGCGCGGGCTTCTTCGCCTTCGCCGCGATTGCCGCGGTCGGGCTGATTATCCTGCGGCAGGCTGCTCCCGGCTGGCAGCAGTCCTGGCTCGGCGAGGGCGGCGTAGCGAAAGACCGCGAACCAGTCCGTGAGCGGGTGCTCGTCGGCGAAGGCGGCGCGGAATTGGAGCTGGCGTAAGCCAAAAATCGCTGGCAGAGTCACGACGGAATAAATTCCGAGGCTCGGAAGTACCCAGTGTCCAGGGGACACAGTTCGGAGTACATCCGCGTCTTGTGTCCCCTGGACACTGGGCTTTCGGTAGCCTCGGATTTCAATCCGTGGCTCTGACGCCACACAAAAAATACTAGGAAAATTCAATTATGTACTCGAAACCAAAATTATTGCAGGGCGTGTTCGCCTTTGAAGGCCATGGCCTCACCAACCCTCACCCCGTCACGGGCGGGCTGACTTACACGGTCCCGGTCGGCAAGCGGACCCAATTCGTCTACTTCCGGGCCGGCAACTCGTCCGCCGAAATGGTCTATGTCGTGCTGATGCGCGACGGTGAGCCGATGCGCTACTTTCCGATCGGCGCACGCGGCGATGTCCATGTGGCATTGGCTGTCGTCGAAGATATGATGTCGGGCACCAAATTGGAAGCCTATCTCGCCGCCCCGGATGGGGTCTCGGGAACAGTCGTGCTGGACATCGGCTTGGTGGAGGTTTGATATGACCGAAAAGCAAAAACTCGTCGTCATCGGCAACGGCATGGCCGGGGCGCGGACCGTGGAAGAGATACTTGCACGGGGCGGTGGCGAGCAGTTTGAGATTACCATGTTCGGCGACGAGCCGTATGGCAATTACAATCGAATACTGCTGTCCAATGTCCTGAACGGCACCCAGGACGCCGCCGATATTTTCCTGAACCCACTCGAATGGTACACGGAAAACGACGTTAAGCTCCATGCCCCGGCGCGGGTGACCCAGATTGACCGCGCCCGCAAGCAAGTCCATTCCGACGACGGCCAAATCACGGATTACGACAAGCTGCTGATTGCCACCGGGTCCCGGCCCTTCGTGCCGCCGATGGAAGGCTTAGAGACCCCGCAGGGGGAGACCAAGCACGGCGTCTTTGTCTTTCGGACTTTGGATGATTGTCATAAAATCGCCGGCTATGCGACCAAGTGCCGCCGCGCGGCGGTCATCGGCGGCGGGCTGCTCGGTTTGGAGGCGGCACGGGGGCTGATCAACTACGGCGTCGAGGTCCATGTCATTCACCTGGCAAGCCATTTGATGAACCAGCAGCTCGACCCTGCCGCCGGAAAGATTCTTCGCTCGGTGATGGAAAAGATGGGTGTCCATGTCCACACCGAAAAAGCGACGACGCGGGTGCTGGGCGACGACAGCGTCACCGGCTTAGAATTCAAAGACGGCACGGTCTTGGACTGCGACATGGTTGTCATTTCGACCGGCATCAAGCCGAACGCCGAGATCGGAGCAGCATGTGGACTCTCCGTCGAGCGGGCCATTGTCACCGACAACCAGATGCGGTCGGTAGACGATCCCGACGTCTACGTGGTCGGCGAGTGCGCCCAGCACCGGGGCCGGGTTTACGGATTAGTGGCCCCGCTCTGGGAGATGGGCACGGTGCTGGCCGACCACATCACCGGGCGCAACGAAAACGCCGCGTACCATGGCTCGAAGATCGCCACGAAGCTGAAAGTCATGGGCGTAGAGCTGGCCTCGATGGGTGTCACCGAACCCGAGGACGACCGCGACGAAGTGGTGACGTTCTCCGAGCCGAAGCGCGGCACTTATAAGAAGCTGATTATTCGGGACGGCATCTTGATCGGCGCAATGATGCTCGGCGATTTGTCCAAAATCGCCTATCTGATGCAGGCATTCGACCGGGGAACGCCGCTGCCCGAAGAACGGATGTCGCTGCTCTTTGACATCGGCGCACCGTCCACCGAAGCCACGATGCTGGAAATGCCCGACTCGGCGCAGGTCTGCAACTGCAACGGGGTCTCGAAGGGCCAAATCCGCAAATGCGTCGAGGGCGGCAAGCGCTCGCTGAAGATGGTCATGGAGGCCACCCGCGCCGGCATGGGCTGCGGCTCGTGCAAGAAGCTGGTCGAGGAAGTGGTCGAGTGGGCCGCCGAGGGCCAGGTCGAAGAAGACCCGAGCATCCATTACTATGTCCCCGGTGTCCCATTCTCCAAGCCCGAATTGGTCGAGCAGATACTCGCCCGCCAGTTAAAATCCGTGTCGTCGGTCTTCGACACGCTGGCGGGCGGCGCTGAGGAAGTCTCGGCCAAGATGGGCCTGGCGTCGCTCCTGAAGTCCCTTTGGGGCGCAGACTACGAGGACGAGCGCGATGCCCGGTTCATCAACGACCGGGTCCACGCCAATATTCAAAAAGACAAGACATTCTCGGTCATCCCGCGCATCTATGGCGGGGTCACGACCGCCGATGATTTAATTCGTATCGGCGAAGTCGCCAAAAAGTACGATGTCCCGATGGTCAAGTTCACCGGCGGTCAGCGGATTGACCTGCTGGGCATCACCAAAGAGAATCTGCCGCTGGTCTGGAAAGATTTGGGCATGCCGTCAGGCCACGGCTACGCCAAATCGTTCCGCACCTGCAAAACCTGCGTTGGGACCGACTTCTGCCGCTACGGGGTCGGCGATTCCACGGGGCTGGGCATCCAGATCGAGAAGCGCTTCCAGGGGGTCGAAAGCCCCGGCAAGCTGAAGCTCGCGACCGCCGGCTGCCCCCGGAACTGCTCGGAAGCGATGGTCAAAGATGTCGGCGCGGTGGCGGTCGAAGGGGGACGCTGGGAGATCTATGTCGGCGGCGCAGCGGGGGCGCATATCCGCAAGGGCGATATTCTCTGCGTCGTGGATTCGCATGAGGCCGTGATCCAGATCATGGGCCGCTTCATGCAGTATTACATCGAAAACGCCAAATATCTGGAGCGCACCTACAGCTTCGTCCCGCGTGTCGGCCTGGATAAAATCAAAGCCATCGTTGTAGACGACAGCGAGGGCATCGCCGCGCGATTGGACGCCGCGATGCAGGCGACGGTGGACGCTTATGTGGACCCGTGGCTTGAGGCCGACCGGCCTGCGACACCCAACCAGTTCGTCTCGACGCTGCCGGTGCTGGCGTAGAGACAAGGCCGCAGAACAAGATGCCACGGGTTAAAACCCGAGGCTGCCGAAAGCTCAGTGTCCAAGGGACACAAGAACAAGACGCGGAAAGACACGCAAAATGTTCGCGCCGATTGTCTTGTGTCCCCTGGACATTGGGCACTTCCGAGCCTCGGAATTTATTCCGTGGCGAGAGATACCCTCTATGCTGACACTCGAAAAACCCAATCCAACACTCGCGCCTGCTGCCGAAATCTTGCCTGAAGTTTCCCTCGGCTCCGTGGACCAGATCCCCAAAGGAGAAGGCCGCGTCTTTCCGGTGAACGGCACCGACATTGCTGTGTTCCACACCCGCCACGGGGCGGTCTATGCCGTGCAGGCGGAGTGCCCGCACAAGCAGGGACCGCTGGCCGATGGCCTGCTCGGCGGCACGACCATCATGTGCCCATTCCATTCCCGCAAGTTCGACCTGACCACAGGGATTGGGCAGCTCGGCGACTGCCATTTGCAGACTTACCCGGTGCGGCTCGACAGCGGCGGCGGTCTGTGGCTGACGGTGTAGGAGACCTCACCCCGCTCGTTCCTCGCGACCCTCTCCTTCCGAAAGGAGAGGGTAAGAATAGGAGATTTGGATTGACCCGTAGGGGCGCTGCTTGCCGCGCCCTCTTATCCTATTTCTTACTCCTACCCTCTCCTTGCTTAAGGAGAGGGTCGGTACGCAGTACCGGGGTGAGGTCTCTCTTGACTTCTCCCACCCCGCCGTGCCATACTTTACACACCTCACGCTCTTACTGCCCCATTGACGCGGCCCTGTCTTCCTCTGCGTTTCTCAGGAACCCCTGCCGCTATGCTCACTATTCTCGTTCTCGCGCCTGACGACGCCTTTAGCCCGGCGTCTGCCCTGACCGCCGTGCTGCGTCAGGCCGGATACTCTGCCGAGCGCACGGCGCTGGACGGCGGGGCGGATACTGTGGAAGCGCTCTGCGCGGCGTTCGACGGTCGCCCGCCCGAGGTCCTGCTGGCAGACCTGTCGGACGCTCCCGACTGCCTGCCGCTGCGCCATGCCGTGCGCTTGCTTCAAAGCGCCTGGGGCGCGGAGATGCCGGTGCCGCTGCGGCTGGCCCTGCTCACGCCCCGTCACCTCGCACAGCCGGACTGGATGGCCTACGCCGACGATTTCCTGCTGCCGCCCTACAGTCCCGCCGAGCTGCTGGCCCGGCTTGGGCTGCTGGGGTTCCGGCGGCGTCAGGTACAGTCCGGCGATCGCCTGCGGCTGGCCGATTTGACCCTCGAACTCGGCGCAGGCTGCGCCCGCGACGCCGGCGGATTGCTGCTGCCGCTGACCCCGCGCGAGTTCGACCTGCTGCGCTTTCTGCTGCTGCATCGGGGCAAGTTCTTTGCCCGCGACCGCCTGCTCGATTTAGTCTGGGGCGTAGACTTCGAGGGCGGCGAGCGCACGGTGGATATCCATATTCGCCGCCTGCGGACAAAGATGCCCCCGGAGGCCGCCGAGTTTCTGGAAACCCGGCGCGGCCTCGGCTACGGCCTGCGCTCATAAAACCACACCCACGCATAAAATCGCGCTTGTGTTCCCGCTTCTTTTTGCCGAAAGTAGTAGAAGCATTGATAAACAAGGGAACCGTGCTGCGCTTATGAAACCATTCTCTGGAATTGCCCTGCTGGCGTTTTTGTCGGCCCTGCTGTTCGGCGGCGGCGTGTTTTTGCACGTCGCCCCTCCTGTAAAGCCTGCGGCGGTCGTGAAAACTGCCACAGCGGCGGCCCACGGCAAAAAGAAGCCAGCCCCAAAAGCCAAAGCCGCGCCCGCCGGGGCCGAAGACCCGCGGGCGTTTTCCCTGCTCGGGGCCGGCGGCGGCGGGCTTCTGCTGTCTGTGCTGCTGGCACTCGGCCTCAGCCGGGCGTCGGCGGCTCCCGCCCCGGCGACCCGCCGCCATCTTGAGGCCGAGCAGGCAGCCCGGCGCCGGCAGCAGGATGAATTCGAGGAGCAAAGCGCGGCGCTGCAAAGTCAGCTTCGGGAAGAAACGCACCGCAAAGCTGAGACCGAGGCCCTGCGCGAGCAGGTCTCCCGGCAATTTCAAGAGTTTTTCCGCACCCTGCCCGTGCCCTGCTTCTGCTTTGCCGCCAATGGCAAGATCATCCGCTGGAACGCGGCCTGCGAGACCCTCTACGGCATTCCGGCGGCATCGGCTCTGGACAGTACGCTCTGGGAGACGGTCGTGCCGGACTCGGGCCGTGAGGACGCCGAAGCGAAAATCCAGCGCGTTTTGGGCGGCGAGTCGCTGCTGGATACCGAGCGCTGGGACACGGTCGCCGGCGGCGGCCTCGCCCGCCTGCGGTGCAGCATGGTGCCGCTGTATGGGGCCGACGGCGCGATTATCGGCGGCTTGAGCGCTGGGGTGCATGTCCCCGAGGCAGCGCTCGCCGAAGCATCGCCTGCCCCGACGCCCTTTGCCGCGCTGTCGGCAGGGCCGGCGGTTTCGGCCCGGCCCGCGCGGGATGTCGAGATGTCTTCCAAAATGCTTGATGAGATTATCGTGTCGGCGACGCTTTCAAGCGGCGTCTGCGAGCTGTCCGGTCAGCCGGCGTTCCGGGCACGGCTGGCGGAGGAAGCCGAGCGGGCCGCACGTTACCACTCTTCCCTATCACTGGTGCTGCTGGATTTGGACGGCTTCGCCGGGCACAGCAAGGCGCTCGGGCGGGAGGCCGCCGACGAAACGCTGCGGTCTGCCGTCTCGGTGCTTAAGTCCAAGCTTCGCCTGGTGGATGTGATCGCACATCTGGGCGCAGGCGAGTATGCCATTCTACTGCCGGAGACTGGGGAAGCCGGGGCACGGGTCGCAGCGGAGCGCCTGCGGGCGGGCCTTGCCGGGACGGGCAGCGGGACGCATCCGGCGCAAACCGCCTGCTTCGGGGTGGTGCAGCTCTCGCCTGAGCTGTCCGGGCCGGGCGAGATGACCACCCGCGCCGAGGCCGCGCTGCAAAGCGCAAAGGCCCTCGGAGCCGATACGATTGTCCATTATCAGGACCTGCCGGAAACGGGCGCAGCGCCCGCCGCGCCGCCCGCCCGGCGCAAGCGGCCCGCCGGGAAATCCGCTAGCGCAGCTTGAGCATCGCGGCGAGGTGCGTTCCGGCGGCGGCGATTTCTCGGACCGCCGCCGCCGGGCGCTTCTCCCGAAGCTGAGATTTCGCCGCTTGCAGGCAGTGGGAGACCGCGCAGCGGTGCCGGTAGGCGAGGCCCTGCCGGGCAATCGCCAAGTGGACCGGGTCGCCCCGAAGCGACTCGATCAAACGCTGCCGGACGCGCCACTCGCCCGCCTCCAGCAGGTCAAGCTGCCCGGAGACATTGGTGTCGTGACGGCGGTAGCCCAGCACCAGCGTGTCGGTGAACACCAGGTCCCCCACCCGCGAAAGGCGCAGCCAGAAGTCCCAGTCCTCCCACATCCGCAGCTCGATGTCAAAACCGCCCGCCGATGCCAGCGCCCGGCGGCGAATCAGTACCGTGCCGCAGGTCATCACCCGCTCCATCACCGCTTCCACCGCAAAAGTCGTCGGACGCTCCGGCGGCCAGACAATCACCCGCCCGCCTTCCAGCCCCAGCCGGAACCGCTGATGACCCTCGCAGACCCCCGGCTCAATCGGCTCCCCGGCTTTGCCGATATACCGGGCCAGGCCATACACCGCCGCCGCGTCCGGGTGCAGCTCCGCCGCGTCCCAAAGCGTTGCCAGCGCGTCCGGCTCCCAGACATCATCGGCGTCCAAGAAGATCACAAACGGCGTGCTTGGGTCGGACTTCGTCAGGCCGAAGTTGCGGGCGGCGGACACGCCGGCGTTCGGCTGCGAGCAGAGACGGACACGCGAATCGCGCTGTGCGAAGCGGGCCGCAATCGCCGCGGTGCCGTCGGTCGAGCCGTCGTCCACGACAATCAGCTCCCAGCCGGAAACCGTCTGCGCGAGGACACTGCCGAGAGCCGGCTCAAGGTACGCTTCGGCATTGTACGCCGGAATAATAATGCTTATCTGTGGGGACATGGTTTTCAATCAGGGTCGGCAGCGGCCAGCGCGGCGACGTGCCCCGGCCCGGCTTCCAGGCGGCAGACACTAATTTTCTCCCGCTCCGCGTCCGCCGCCGCGTCTTCCACTTTGAACTCGTCCGAGCCGGGCTGCGGCAGCAGCGTCAAGCGGTCCAGCGGAAACGACAGCCCGAGGCCGCCGACTTTCACATATGCTTCTTTGGCGGTCCACAGCGACAGAAATGCCGCGTGGCGCTCGGTGGGCGGCGCTCCGCGCAGCCAGGCTTGCTCGGCTGACGACAGCGCCGACGGCGCAAGGTCTTCCGGCAAAAAGTCGTCGCGCCGCCGCTCGATGTCCACGCCGACTTCCCGATCCCACGCCCATGCCAGCAGGGCAGTGTTTTCCGTGTGCGAGACGCTGAAGCGCAGGGGACAGTCCGGCAGGCCAGGCTTGCCGCAAGGACCCAGAACGAACGAAAGCGATTCGGGCGCTTGGCCGAGCGCCGCGCCGAGCGACCGGCGTAAAAGAGTGCGGCACACCGCCCAGCGGCGAGCGTCCGGGGCGAACCGAAAGCGCGACGCCCGCGCGTTTTCCTCTGCGGACAGCACCGAGAAGTCGGCGGCTTCGGTGTCCAGATCAAAGCGGTGAACAGAAATATCGAAGCGGTGAACAGAAATCGCGCCGGGCGTCACCGGCTGATTCCCACCGGCTGAACCTCGTCGGCGTTGGCTTCATCGAGGCATAATTGGAGCGCCAGAGCCAGTGCCGACACCTGCGGATCATTCATAATAGACAAATGGACGCCGGGGACATCGTGGATTTGCATGCCGCCGGTGAAGCTCTCGCCCCACCAGAGGGCCGGGTCGCGCTCCTCGAAGACGCTCACTTCGGCAGCCCGGAACAGGGTCGCCCGCACCGGATAAGTCGGCGTCTCGTACCGGAAGAACGCCGCTTCGTTGGCAAGAATCACCGCTTGCAGAGCCGCCAGACGTTCCGGGGAAACGGTCCCCGCCAGTGCCTCGGCGGCCCGCTGCCAGTCCGCTTTTTTGCCGTGCAGCGCTTCCCGCGCCTTCTCGGCGAGCGTTTGCAGGGCGGCTTTCGGCGTGCTGTTTTTCAGAAGCTGCAAATGCCCGCCCAGGCGCTGCCAGCGGGGCTTGTCAATCAAGTTCTGCTGGTAGGCGACCGGGGCATAAGTGTCAAACAGGGCCAGTAGCCCCACCCGCTCGCCGCTTGCATGGAGCTGACGCGCCATTTCCGCCGCCAGAACCCCGCCGAGCGAGAACCCGCCCAGGTGATACGGCCCGGCCGGCTGCACCCGCCGGATGTCTGCGAGGTAACGTGCAGCCATCGCTTCAAGCGTTGTCAGCGGCGCTTCGTCGCTGTCCACGCCCACCGCTTGCAGGCCGTAGACGGGCTGGTCCGGCGGCAGGCGGCTTGCCAGCGCCGAGTAAAACAGCACCAGGCCGTGGTCGGGGTGAATACAGAACAGCGGCAGCTTGCTGCCCGACGCCCGCAATGGCACGACCGTAGATGGCGCAGCGCTTTTTGGAGGCGGCGCAGCGCTTTTTGGGGCCGGCACGGACGGAGCCAGGACTTCGGCCAGCGATTCCAGGGTCGGCGCACCAAAGAGAGTCGGCAGGGGCAGGCGGACACCGAACTCCTGCTCGATACGTCCATAGAGGCGCAGCGCCGACAGCGAAGTGCCGCCGAGGGCGAAGAAGTTGTCCGTGCCGCCGACAGCATCAACGCGCAGCACTTCGCGCCAGAGTGCCGCCAGGCGCGTCTCAGCCTCCGGCAGCGGTGCAGCAGGACCTGCCGGCTCAGCGGGGACAGGCGGCAGGGCAGCGGGTAAAAAGTCCGGGACAGAAAAGTCTGGAACGGACCGGCGCAGGCGGGCCAGGAGCGGCTCGACGCAGACCGCCGGGTTTTGGATTGCCTGCGTCAGCAGCGCTTCCAGGTCACTGAGCAGGCGCTCGATGGTCGGGGCGTCGAACAAATCCGTGCTGTAGTCGCCTTCGAGAGTCAGCGTCTCGCCGTCTTCAATGACGTTCAGGCCGATCTCGAACTGGAAAAAGCGGCGCGGCGGGTGCGCGATCTTGACACCCAAATCGCCAAAGCGCAGATCACTGGGGAACGTGTCTAAATTGAACAGGGCCGTGATCGGGACCGGACGGTTCAGCGTCCCCATCAGTGCCCCGAGGCTGTAGGATTGATGGTCTACGGCGTCCAGAAGCGCCGTCCGGGTCGCGCCGAGATACTCGGCAAACGTCATCGTGTCCGATACGGCAACGCGCAGCGGCAGCAGCGAAACGCAGTGACCCACCAGGGTCTGATTGTCCGAAAACGCCTGCCCTGCCGACGGCACCCAGACAACCGCGTCAGTTGTGCCTGAGAGGCCATTGAGCAGCAGAGTATACGCCGACAGCAGGGCGGTCGGCAGGGTGCAGCCCGCGCGGGCGCAAAGCTGCCGCAGGGATTTTGCCAGCGGCGGCGGCACCGGGCGGACGACCCGTGCGCCGCTGTACGTGCCGACCGCCATCCGGGGCCGGTCGGCCGGCAGGCGCAGGGGGGCCGGGGCGGGAGTCAGCCGCGCCGCCCAGTAGTCGAGATTGGCGGCCTCTTCCGCGCCCGGCGATGCGGCCTCGGCGGCATACTCGCGGAACGACACCGCGGGAGCCATGTCGCCGCTGCCGTAAGCCGCCGCCAGGTCGGATAACAATACGCCGAACGACCAGCCGTCGCAGACCAAGTGATGCGCGGTCAGCGCGAGCAAATGCACGGCCTCGGACTGCTGAAGCAGGCGCACACGCAGCAGCGGCCCGTGCGAGAGATCAAATGCTGTCGTCGTTTCTTTGTCCAGCGCGTCGGCGATTTGCGTCTCGCACTCAGCGAGACCCGAGAAGTCGTCCCGCAGCACGGAGATTGTCACCGACGGCGCGATCGTCTGCCCTTCGCCGTCCGGCAGAAACGTCGTCCGAAACGACTCATGGCGATTGGCAGCCGACTGAATAGCCTGCTCCAAGCGGCGGACATCGAGCGGCCCAGTCAGGGTCAGCACGACCGATTCGTTGAACGCGCAGGATGCCTCCGCGCCCATCTGCGCGGTCAGCCACACGCCCCGCTGCGCCTCGGTCAGCGGGAACGTCTGCGCCGGAAACGTCTGCGGCGGCTCGGGCGTATTTTGGGGCGGTTGGGGCAGCAGCCCGGCAGCCTGCATCTCGGCGACGCTTTCTTGGAACGCCGATACGAGGAGCGCGATGTCGCTGTCGGTGTGCGCCGTGGACAGGAAGCAGGGGCGGCCTTCCCAAATATGCACGTTTTTCAGGCGCAGGTGGAAGAACAGCAGGCTGGCCCACTTCCAATCAGGGGAAAACTCGAAGTAAAACAGCGAGCCGAAACTCGCGAGCTTGATGGGGACACCCACAGCCTCGAAATGAGCGTTGAGCGTCCCGACAAACGCCGTCGTGCGGGCGTTCAGCGACTCTTGCAGCTTCGGTCCAGCGGCTTGAAGATGCTCCAAAGCCGCTTTGGCCGCCGCCAGCGCCAGGGGGTGCCGGACAAATGTGCCGGCAAAGAACGTCACGCCCGCTTCCGGCCAGCTTGAGTCGCCGAACTGCCACATGCCGCCGTCGAACGCATCCATAAACTCAGACTTGCCGGTGACAATGCCCATCGGCAGACCGCCGCCGACGATTTTCCCGTAGGTTGCCAAATCAGCGCGGACCCCGAACCATGCCTGTGCGCCGCCGGGATGCACCCGAAAGCCCGTGATGACTTCATCAAAAATCAAGGCCGCGCCCGCGTCTTCAGTAATCCGGCGGACTTCGTGCAGGAACTCACGGGGCTGCAAGCGGGGGCGGCGCGACTGCACCGGCTCGACCAGGACGGCGGCCAGGGTCGGGGCCAGCGCCCGCAGGGTGTCCAGCGTTTCCGGCGTGCCGTAGTCCAAGATCACGATCTCATCGGTCATGCAGTCGGGGATGCCCGGCGCAATCGGCTTGGCCCCAGACCCATTGGCGCGGGCCAGGACTTCGTCGAACGTGCCGTGGTAATCGCCGGTGAAGTAAACAATCTTGGTCCGGCCCGTAACAGTCCGCGCGGCCCGCATCGCCGCCATGACCGCCTCGGAGCCGGTGCAGCAGAACGTCGCCCGGTCCATGCCGGTCATCGCGCAGACTAATTGCGCCACTTCTCCGGCCAATGGCGACTGCGGCCCGATCTCCATACCGAGCGCCATTTGCGCCTGAATGGCCTCGGCGATAAACGCCGGGGAGTGCCCAAACAAATTAGTGCCGAACCCCATGGTCACGTCCACATAGTCGTTGCCGTCCACGTCCCAGAGGTGCGCTCCGGCGGAGCGCTCGGCGACGACGGGATAGACCATTTCCTTCCAAATATCTTTAAATCCGGCAACGGCGCGTGGGTCGGCCAAATGTGCTCGGTGGGCTTGCGTCAGCCGCTTCGATCCCGGCGTCTTTCGGTTCCAGCGCTCGATAAACGTCGTCAAATAAGTCTGCTGGGCGGGCGTCAGCCCGCCACCGGGGGCGGTGTCAATCGGCTTGTACGGCCCAAACGCCGCCGGGGCGGGTTTTGGAGCGCTGCTCGGTACGATGGGCGCAGCAGCAGGCAGCATGACCGGAGCAGGCATGGAGCCGCCCCGCAGGAGTGCAATCTGCTCGGCCATCAGCGCAAGCTGGGCGCTGACAATCTGCTCTAAGCCACCGGCGGCAGAAACAGGCATGGCAGGGATGGGCGAGGCGGCAACAGAGGCAGTCGGCACGGGTGCGAGTGCCGGGGCAGGCGGCAGTGCCTTGTCCAAAAACTCCGCCAGGGCCGACGGTGTCGGCGCGTCTTCCATCAGTGTGCGGAACGACACTTTGAGACCGAACTTGCGCCCGATCGCTGTGCCGGCCTGGGTCAAAAAGAGCGAGTCGAAGCCGAGTTCCAGAAATGTCGCGTCCGGCGCGAGAGCGTCTTTCGGCAGGCCCGACTGCTCGTGCAGCAGCGTCAGCAGTGTGTCGAGTAGATAAGGAACACGGGACAGGTTCGGCAGAGTTGCTGCGGGCATGATTGGCATTGCTTCTAATTTTATGTTATTCTGTACAATGATATTCGGGCGCGGCGGCTCAACCCAGTGCCGGGTCCGCTCGAACGGATAAGTCGGCAAAGACACGCGGCGGCCTTCGGGAACAATGTTTTCATTGATCGGCAAGCCCAGGGTCCAGAGACGGCCAACGCTCGCGAGAAACGCGGCCTCCTCGGGCAGAGCAGGCTTGCCGGGGTCCAGTGTGGCGATGATGTCGTGCGTGGGCAGCTTCGCCGGGTGCTGACGCGCCAGCGGCGTCAAAGTCGCGCCGGGGCCGGCTTCCAGCAGGATGACATTCGGGTCGGACAGCAGTGTCCCAACACCCTCGGCAAAGCGCACCGGCGACCGCAAGTGCGCGGCCCAATAGGCAGGGTCGGCAGCTTCGGCGTCGGTGATCCCTGTCCCCGTCAAATTGGACACAAACGGCACAGTAGGGGCCGAGCGCGGAACACTGCCGACCAATGTCTCGAATTCGCCGAGAATCGGCTCCATCATCGCCGAATGGAACGCATGGGAGGTCGGGAGGCGCTTGCAGGCGACCCCGCGATGGGTCAGCCGGGCTTCCAGCGTTTCAATATCCGGCACGGGGCCGGAGACGACGCATAGGCTCGGGCTGTTGTCTGCCGCCAGCGACAGCGTCTTGCCGAGATAACGCCGGACAGCGCCGGCGGGCTGACGGACCGCCAGCATCGCGCCGGGGGGGAGCGACTGCATCAGCCGTGCCCGGCCCGCCAGCACGACCAGAGCGTCTTCGAGCGTAAAGACGCCCGCGAGGCATGCGGCGACATACTCCCCGACACTGTGCCCGAGCATCGCCGACGGCGACGCGCCAGCGCTCTCCCAGAGCTTTGCCAGCGCGTAGCCGAAGACGAACAGCGCGGGCTGGGCCAGCGCAGTCTGGTTGAGCCGAATTTGCGCGGCGGTCTCATCTCCCGCTTCGGGGTACAGCGTCTCGCGTAAGTCTAATCCGAGCAGGGGCCGCAACAAGTTGCAGCACTCGTCCATGACGGCCCGGAAGACCGGCTCGGCCCGGTACAAGTCCCGGCCCATGCCGACCTTCTGCGCTCCCTGACCGGGAAACAGAAACGCAGCAGTGCGAGGCCGGCTGACGGCACCGGCGTCGCGCATTTCTAGGGCGCGGGCGGCGTCTTCATGGGTGCGGCAGACAATGGTTCGGCGGTGCGCGAACACCCGCCGGCCCGTATGCAGCGTGTAGGCGGCATCGGCCAGCGTTGTCTCGGGGTGCGCTTTCAGATGCGCGGCCAGACGGTCGGCTTGGGCTTGGAGCGCTGTCCCAGTCCGGGCCGACAGGGTCAGCAGATGCCACTCGCGCTCAGTTTTTGCTTGACTGATGGCCGGCGCTTCTTCCAGCACGACATGGGCATTGGTGCCGCCGACCCCGAACGAGCTGACCCCGGCCCGGCGCGGCGTTTCCCCGGCAGGCCAGTCGGTGAGGTCTTTGCAGACAAAGAATGGACTGGTTTCTAAGTTCAGGCGCGGGTTAGGCGTCTGAAAATGAACGGTCGGCGGGATGCGCTTGTGCTTCAAAGCCAGCGCGGTCTTAATCAAACCTGTCACACCCGACGCGGCCTCTAGGTGCCCGACATTCGGCTTCGCGGTACCGAGGGCACAGAAGCCGACTTTGTCCGTGGTTCGCCGGAACGCCGATGTCAGCCCGGCGATTTCGATGGGGTCGCCCAGCGGAGTCGCGGTGCCGTGGGCCTCGACGTAGGAGATGGTGTCGGCGCTGAAGCCCGCCATCGCCTGCGCCCGTCCGACCGCTTCCGCCTGACCGGCGGCGCTCGGCGCGGTGTAACTGGCCTTCTGCGCTCCGTCGTTGGTGAGCGCGAAGCCGTGAATGACGGCGTAGACTTGGTCGCCGTCGGCCTGGGCGTCGGACAGCCGCTTCAGGGCAACCACTCCCACCCCGCCGCCGAAGACCGTGCCTTGCGCGTCCGCGTCGAACGCCCGGCAGGCGCCGTCGGGCGAGACCATGCCGCCCGCTAAATAGTTGTAGCCGCGCGTCTGCGGAAACGACGCCGAGACGCCGCCCGCCAGGGCCATGTCGCACTGCCCCGACTGCAAGCTCTGGCACGCTTGGGCGACTGCAACCAGCGAAGTCGAGCAGCCGGTGCCGACTGACAGGCTTGGGCCGGTCAAATTGAGCTTGTACGACACACGGGTCGCGAGAAAGTCTTTGTCGTTGCCGGCCAGGATCGGATAATTGCCGACTTGGTAACTTTGCGTCAGCGCTTCGGTCTGTTCACGAGTGCCGCACAGGTTGTGCAATAAATAGGTGTTGAGACTGCTCCCGGCCCAGACCCCAACCGTGCCCCCGTAGCGCTCGGTGTCGCACCCAGCGTCTTCGAGCGCTTCCCAGGCAGTCTCCAGAAACAGCCGGTGCTGCGGGTCCAGCACATCGGCTTCTTTGGGCGGGATGCCGAAGAACGCGGCGTCGAACTTGTCAACATCGGCGAGCACCCCCCGCGCTTTGACATAGTCGGGGTCGGCCATCTTCTCCAGCGTTATGCCGGCGTCTTGCAGTTCGGCGTCAGTGAAATGCGTAATCGAGTCCGTGCCATTGACCAGGTTCTCCCAGAACTCGGCGGGGTTCGCTGCACCGGGGAACCGGCCCGCGAGGCCGACAATGGCGATGGGTTCGCGGTGCATCGGCGCACGGTCTCGGGTCGGCGTCGGCTCCGCCGCCCCGGCAGTCAGGAAGCGGGCCAGGCCACGCACGGTCGGATATTGGAACAGGGTCGTGATTTCGACCCCCGGCGCAATCTCTGTTTGCAGCTTTCGGTGCGCCTGCACCATCTGCAAAGACCGGCCCCCGAGGTCGAAAAAGCCATCGTCGGCCCCGATTTGCGTCAGGCCGAGAACGGCTGCCCAGACCTCGGCAATCGCCGCTTCGAGTCCGGGCGACGGCACGGCGTAGGGCGTACCGAGTGCAGGACGGTCGGCGGTAGGCTTCGGCAAAGACAGCTTGTCCACTTTGCCGCTCGGGGTCAGCGGCAGTGCGTTCAGCCGCTCGAAGCGTGATGGGACCAGCGCTTCGGGCAGGCGCGTTTCGAGAAACTCGCGCAGGGCGTCGGCGGCAATCGCGTCTTTGGAGACAACATACGCAACTAAACGGGTGTCGCCCGGCGCGGCTTCGTAGGCGTGGGCGGCGGCCTGCGTGACACCAGGGTACGTCAGCAGCGCAGCCTCGACTTCGCCCGGCTCGACCCGGAAGCCGCGGATTTTAAGCTGGCCGTCGGCCCGGCCTAAAAACTCCAATCCGCCGTCCGCGCTTTCTTGTGCCAGGTCGCCGGTTCGGTACCAGCGCGTGTTTGGGTCCGTGCCGGGCAGCCCGACGACAAACCGCTCGGCGGTCAAGTCGGGGCGTCCGACATAGCCGTCCGCAAGCTGAACGCCGCCCAAATACAATTCACCCTCAACAATCTGCGTCTGCATTCCCGGCACGGCACGGCCAATCGGCGGCAGCGCCGGCCACTCGGAGACCGGCCCCGACAGTGTATACGCCGTCGCGACATGGGTTTCCGACGGCCCATAATGGTTGTGCAGGGTACAGCTCGGCAGACGCTCGAACAGGGCGCGAATGGACGGCGTGATTTTGAGCTGCTCCCCCGCCGTGACCACTTCAATCAGCGATGACAGACTGCCCGGCTGAGACTGCGCCGCATCGGCGAGCTGGGACAGGGCCACGAACGGCAGAAAGAGCCGCTGGACGGCGTAGGCGTCCAAAAAAGAGATTAGGCCGGCGGGGTCCGAGCGCAGGGGTTCAGGGACTAAGACCAGCGTGCCGCCGCCACAGAGAGTCGCGAAAATCTCCTGTGCCGAGACGTCAAAGCCGAGCGCGGCGAACTGCGCGGTCGTCAAATCGGGCGCGGCGCTTGCCTCTAGCTGCCACTGAACCAGGTTCGCCAGTGCGGCCCGGCCCAGCGCGACCCCTTTAGGCGTCCCCGTGGAACCCGATGTATAGATCACGTAGCCGGGACCGTCGCTAACAACCGGCAGCGACAGCATGTTGGGCGCGTCCGGCCAGTCGGTGTCCAAAGAGAGCGTCTTCACTGATGACGGCACTTGACTTTGCAGCGACATCTGGGTCAGCACAAGGCACACCCCGGCATCCGCCAGCACAAAGTCGCGGCGGGCCTGTGGGTACGCCGGGTCGAGCGGCAGATAGCCCGCGCCGGTTTTTAGGATACCGAGCAGGGCAACCGGCATGAGTAGTGACCGTTCCAGGCAGACACCGATGGGGGTTTCTGCACCCGTGCCAAGCCCGAGCAGGACACGGGCCAGCCGGTCCGACTGCGCGTGAAGCTGGGAGTAGGTCAGCGCCCCTTCGGCGGACACAACAGCAGGGGCCGCCGGGCGATGCGCGGCCTGGGCCGCGACTCGCTGTAGGATGGACGGAATTGGGTCAGTCATCGGTTCTCTTCGTGCATAAATAATGCCAAGCGTGCGCTTTATTCCACAAACGCAACACAGCGAAATGGGATTTCGTTCGCCTTCTTTATCGGCAGTTAGGGGCGAAAGCACAAGAGGAGAGCACGAAAAGGGAGCAAAGGGGGGATTAGCGCAGCGCTTTTTTGGCGGGAACAACACGGCGGTCTTCGAGCTGGTGCTTGGCGTTGAAGATCTGCCGGTAGGCCAGCAAGGCGGCCAGGATGCAGCCGAGGGTAGTGGCCGCCGCCAGCATGAACATGACGACGATCTGGTACTTGACGGCCTGAAGCGGGTCGCTGCCGGCCAAAATCTGCCCGGTCATCATGCCGGGCAGGGAGACGATCCCGACCACGAGCATTGAGTTGATGGTCGGCACCATGCCGCGCCGAACCGCCCCTTGCAGCGGCTCCTCCGCCGCCTCCCAGGCGGTGGCACCGTGCGACAGGGCCATCTCGATCTCAGGCCGGCGCAGCACAACGTCGGAGAGCAAGCCATCGAGCGTGATCGACACGCTGGTCAGGCTGTTGCCCAAAATCATGCCGAGCAGCGGGACCAGATATTGCGGGCGGTACCAGGGATGGACCCCGATAATCACTGCCGTGACGATGTACGTGGTCAAAAGCCCGCTGACTGCAAGCGAGAGAAACGAGTGCGCGAATAGGCCCTTGTAAGTGTAGGCCGCCCGCCCGGTCGCCGCCTGACTTGCCAGCCCGACCATCAGCAGGGCCAGCCCTAAAATCAGCGGCAGGCTCTTCAGCTCGAAGATGTATTTGAGGACATAGCCGACCAGCAGAAGCTGGGCGATGGTCCGGGCCGACGCAATCAGGAGCTGCTTTTCAAGCCGCAGGCGGAACGCGAAGCTGAGAAGGCCGCAGAAGACGACCAGAAGGGTTGCGATGAGGATCTGTATGAGGCTGATGGGCTGAACGGTCATAATGTGTACGAGACAGTCATTTGTGATAAGGGCGTGTGTACGAGGGTATATTTGTCACGAGGGCGTGTTTACGAGGGCGTGAACGCTCTCGCTGGGGAGCGCGGACGCTAAGGTCCCGCCTGCGCGGGACAAGAACAGGATAGTCTGACATCTTCCGCCACGCAGGTGGCGGCTTGGCGCTTCGCACCCCAGCGAGGGCGTTCACGCCGTCGTAAACACGCCCTCGTAAACACGCGCTCCCATCACAGCTTTCCCGGCAGCACGAGTTGGCGAGAGCACCACTCGGTCGCCTGCTGCGGGCTGTGCGTGACAATCAGCGCGGCAAGGCCGCGCTCGGCGGCGAGGCGGCTGATGAGACTTTGAACGCGGGCAGACGAATCGGGGTCCAAAGCGCTCGTCGGCTCATCCAAACACAGCACCAGCGGCTCCAAAAGCAGGGCGCGGATGAGTGAGACCCGCTGCTGCTGCCCGACCGAGAGCGTCTGCGCGTCCTGACCCCAGCAGCCCGCGCCGACCCCAAGCTCGTCCAGCAGAGACAGCGCCATCGGCTCGGGGAAATACGCCCCAGCGGACGCGCGGTAGGTAAACGGGCGTCGAAAATTGTCTTCGACCGTCAGGGCCAGCAAAATCGGCTTTTGGCTGACCAGCAGGACTTTCCGGCGAAACTGCGGCCAGCCCCACTGCTCGGCGGTCCGGCCTTCGAGCAGGATTTCCCCGGCGGCGGGGTCTTGCAGGCCGCCCACGGTCCGCAAAAGTGTCGTCTTGCCCGCGCCGGACGGTCCGGTGACGGCCACCAATTCTCCGGGCTGCACCGAGAACGACAGATTTGTGTGCAAAGGGGTCCCGGCGGCAGTGATTGTCAGGCCGCGGGCTTCCAGAAGCGAGGTCATGGGGAGATTATGGCACAGAAAACAGATTATGGCACAGAAATGGGCCGGAGCGTGTGTACCACAGGGCTGAACCCCCGTGGCACACACAGCGCGGGGGTTCAGTCCCGTAGAGCAGTGTCCATACGGGTTTTCAGCAGGCCCAAGCCGTAAACTAGGGCGGCGCCAGAGAGGCCGGGGTACATCGGCTGCCAGCCGAGGGGAAAATGCGGGTCGTCGAAGCCGCCGTGGCCCCAGCCCCAGAGCAGGCAGGAGAGCGCAGTTCCCGCACCGCCGAGCATGGACAGAAACGCGAAGGTCGGGCCGGGGCGAAAGCGCGGCGCGGCATACGCGCCGAGCAGCGGCAGGAGTGCGCCGGGCACAAAAACGCTGCCGAAGAAGTACCACTGCTTCACGACTGAGGGGATCAGGAGGGCAATCGTGACGGACAGCAGAGACGTGAACAGCAGGCCCCAGCGGGTGTAGGTCGGGACGTGCGCGTTGGTCGGGTCGCGCCGCAGACGCCAGACAAAGTCCCGGCCCAGCGTCACCGCCGCGATAAACGTATACGACACGGTGCTTGCCATGATCGGCGCGAGCATCCCGACATAAAACAAGCCTTTGAGGCCCGGCGGCAGCACCCGCTCGGCCAGCGCCGGGAACGCGGTCTTCGGGTCGGCGAGATGCGGCAGCAGGGCACGGGCGAACAAGCCGGTCGTCGTGGACAGGGCATCGAAGAGCATCCAGCAGAGCACCGCGAGGCCGATCCCGAGGGCCGCGACACGCGGGGTCTTCGCGGCATAGCACCGCTGATGAAAGCCGGGGTCGGTGAGTGTCGTCAGAGCGATAAAGAACCAGACCAGGACGAAGCCCAAATCGTAGGTCCCCATCGGCTTCAAATGGGTGGGCGGCAAATGGCCCGGCGCGGTCAGAAACGCCCAGCCGCCGAACTTCGTCAAACACACGGCGGCGACCGTGATGAAGCCCGCAAACATCAACAAGAATTGCAGCGTGTTCACGCGCACGTCGGCGAGAAAGCCGCCCTGGAAGACGTAGGCCACCGAGAACGCGACGCCCGCCAGCATCGCCGGCAGCAGCGGCCAGCCAAACAAAACGTGCAGCAGGGTCCCGGTCATCAGAATATACGCCGACGGCGCGGCATAGACAAACGCAAAGACCGCGCCGAGTAGTGCCGTCTTGGTATCGTAGGCTTCCGCCAGCTTGTCGGGAATGGTGTATACCGAGGCCGCCCCGCCGCGCACCCGGCGAGCGAGGAAGACCGCGAAGATCAGCGCAAACACATAGTACGGCAGGCCGTTGGTCGTCCAGTTGACGATGCCCGACGTATAGACAAACTCGCCCACCCCAAGGATGCCGCCGTACCAGGTCGCCACCAGGGTCGCCACAAAAACCGGCAGGCTGAGGCCACGGTCCGCGATCAGATAGTCCTCGGTTGTCTCGCGCCGGGGCCAGAAACCGATGACGAGCAGAAACGCAAAGTACAGGGCCAGCACACTCCAATCGAGCACTGTGAACGCCGCCCGCAGGTCCACTGTCGCCATTGGGGTCATGGATGGCCCCGCCGCCAAGCCGCCAGGTGGCAGACCAAGACCACCCCGCCCTTAGCTTTGACCGAGACTTCCGGCGCAATGGCTTCATTGAGCAGCCCCCCCACCCCCACCGGCAACGGAAAGTCGTCCAAAGGCCACCGAACACCAGACACGCTCACCCGCGCCCGTCCATCAAGCGACAGCAGCGAGACGACATCGCCAGTCTCGGTGTTCAGCACACTCTCACCCGACAGCGCCCGGACATCCGAGCCGTCGTCAACAATCGTTACGGGCAGGTCGGGATACTCCGCACGCCAGCGCATCAATCGAGCGAAGTTCCCAAGCGTGTGGTCAATCCGCCGCCCCGCTGCCCCGGCGATGGTGATCTCGGCCGCGCCCCGTTCCAACGCCAGCGCAAACGCCTTCTCCAAATCCGTAAAGTTCTGGTCAGGCGTCGGCACGAATTCGGCGTCCGGCAGCGCCGCCCGCGCCGCGTCCAAGTCCAGCGAGTCGAAGTCGCCGGAGACGACGCTCGGCGGCACTCCGAGCCGGGCAGCGTTTAGGGCCGCGCCGTCGGTCGCGATAAAAAAGTCATGTTCGGCGGCGAGCCGCGCCAGAAAACTCTGAGTCGGCGGCTCGCCGTTTGCGAGGATGAGTACACGCATGGTTAATCGCAGAGGCCGTAATAGGTCGTGTAGGAGTTTTGATGGCCGGCAGGATCGGGGTCCGCTTCGCCGCCGCGCCGGCCGTCGAGGCAGACCACTTCGTTATCGAAGTCAATGCTTTTTGTGACGAACTTCGCGTGTCCGTCGGCGAAAATCACTGTGCCGCCGCCGGGATGCCACTGCTTGTAGTAGGTAGGGGTGACATTGTAGCCGTAGCGTGTGCCATTCGGGTCCTGATCGGGTCCGAAGAATGAAAACATTTCATCGCGCATAATGCGCGTGTCGGACGGGTACTCGAACATGCTGTTTGTCGCGACATGCGGCACCTGGGGTGCAAGCCCCTGGCTGGTCATGTTATCGGGAATGTCCACTTCCTTGTTGCCCTCGTAAGAGCCGTCCGGGCCGCCTTTGATCGTGTAGGAGCCGATGTCGAAGCGGTACGATGAGCCGTAGACATCATGGTAGCTGCTGTTTGCGGTCGGCCCGCCGTTTGCCGCCGGACCGCCGGAGTCATCGGGGCATCGGAACAGATCAGTGGCTTTCGTGTAGGGCGCAATTTCGTCTTCGATTCCTTTGTGGGTCGGAGTGCGCGGCGGCCCCCCGGCGGCGTCCACTTTGCCATCGTTGTATCCTTGAAAGATCGGCATAGTCTCGTCGAAATCGCCGGTATACTGGATGAGCGCTAGACCGATCTGCTTGCCATTGGAGAGGCAGGCGGTCCGGCGGGCGTTTTCGCGGACGCCTTGAAAGACGGGGAAAAGGATCGCGGCCAAAATCGAGATAATGGCGATCACGACGAGCAGCTCAATGAGCGTGAAAGCGCGGCGGTTCAAGTAATGGTTCAAACAAGTCTCCTTTGCAAAAGTGTCGGCAAGCCGACGCAACAACAGGCCGCCGCCTCAGAAAGTGGGGGACGGCGGCCTGTTCTTTTTTGCTGCACTTTGTTTGGGGCAAAGGGAGATGCGAACGAGGGGTGCCTCCCGCTTCCCTACGCCGGCATGACCCGGATCAGGTTCGTGGGGTTGGCAGTTGCCTCTCAGCCAGCAGCATCAGCAGTAAAGCTCACGCGGTCGGCACCCCCAGCGGTTTGGAATGTTAGCGTATTGTAGCCGGAAGAGGAAAAGAAAGTCAAGCCCTTTAGCGTGTCGCCGCGGAACGGAGACCGGGCACTGAAGTACCCGTCTGGAAAGCGCAGACGCCAACCGTCCAGGGGACGGAAGAGTAAGAAATGCCAGCGTGACAATCTCGCGTCCCGTAGACGATCAGCCGAAGGCTTCCACATACGAAGTAATGCTGAAAGCATAGACGGGTATTTCAATGCCCGGTCTTTGCTGCCCGGTTTCGTTTAATACTGCCCGTTGTGGGCGTCTTCCAAATACCGGGCCAGCAGCGCGGTGGTGGCTTCGATGTCGGCGACGCTTGCGGTTTCGTTGACGGTGTGGATGTAGCGGGTCGGCAGGGACAGCGTGAAGGTCGGGACGCCGGCGCGGGAGCGCTGGATGGCCCCGGCGTCGGTGCCGCCGCGTGAGAGGATTTCGAGCTGATGCTTGATGCCGTGCTTTTCGGCCAGATCGCGGAAATGGCGCAGCAGCTTGGGATGGCTGAGGGTCGAGCCGTCCATGATTTTGAGCGCCGCCCCCTCGCCGAGGCGTGTAATCTGGTCGTGGTCAGCAGTGCCGGGGAAATCATTGGCGAGCGTGACGTCCAATGCGATGCCGATTTGCGGCTCCAAAGCGTAGGCCGCTGTGGTCGCGCCGCGCAGGCCGACTTCTTCCTGCGTGGTCGCCACGGCGATAATCTCGGCGTCGTGCTCGCCGACGGCCCGCAAGCTCTCGATCATCACGAAGACGCTGAGGCGGTCATCCAAACATTTGGAAACGACATTGCTGCCGATGAGTTCGGTGGTCCGGGCCATCGTCACCATGTCGCCCATCTCGACAAGTTTCTTGACCTCATCGCCGGGCAGGCCCAAATCTACAAAGAACTCTTCGATCTTGAGCGGCTTGCCCATTTCTTCGGCAGTCAGCAAATGGATGGGCTTTGCGGCGGGCATGAGTGTCCCGAGCAGGGTCTGGCCCGCGAAGCCGTGGACATGGACCCGCTGCGCAACCATCGTGCGCGGGTCCCAGCCGCCGACCGGCTGCAAGCGCAGGAAGCCTTTGTCATCAATGAACTTGACCAGAAAGCCGATCTCGTCGGTGTGTGCGGCAAGCATGACGCGCGGGCCGGTGCCGCTTTTGCCGTGCTTAATGGCAATCACATTGCCGAGGGTATCCACGCGGATTTCATCGGTCAGGGGCCGGAGTTCTTCAATCACTAAGTCGCGGACAAGGTCTTCGCGGCTGGAAACGCCGGGCGTCTCGCAGAGTTTCTTGAGCAGGTCAAAGTTGATGGGCATAGGTGTCTTTCTTGGGAGTGTTTTTATCTAAGCGGGGCGGGGCGCTCGGCCGTGCTTTGCATTGCGTAATAACGGCTTTGCTCAGACGAGTCCAGAAAGCCCCACATGGCCTCTAAAACGTGATACGTCAGTGCGCCGGAGGCGCGTTCCGGGCGGCCTTCCCGGATGGCCTCGGCCATCTCGGCAACCCCGAGGCCCCGGCTGTTTTCGGCATATCCATGGGTCAGCGGCACGTCTTCCCACGCGCCGCCCAGACGGCTCAGCTTCACCGTGCCGCCGAAATTGTTGGGGTCGGGCACTTGCAGCGAGCCGAGCGTCCCGTGGATCTCGATCGGCGACCCCGTCGCGGCCCAGACATCGAACGACATGATCAGTGTCCCGACCGCGCCGCTTGCAAAGTCCATCGTACCGGCAATATGCGTGGGGATCTCCACGGTGATAGTCTGCCCGTGCTTCGACCGGCTCGTGATCATGCGCTCGGCAAACGATTTCCGGGCCGACCCGGCGATGCGAGCAATCGGCCCGAGCAGCGAGACCAGCGCAGTCAAATAGTATGGCCCCATGTCGAACAATGGCCCGCCGCCGGGCTTGTAGTAGAACTCGGGGTCCGGGTGCCAGCTTTCGTGGCCGTGACACTGCATGAACGCCGTCGCCGCGACCGGGGTACCGATGAGGCCGTCGTCAATCACTTTGCGGCAGGTCTGGAGGCCCGCGCCGAGGAACGTATCGGGAGCGCCGCCAATCCGCAGGGCTTTGGACTGGGCGAGTTCCCGCAGCGCGAGTCCCTGCTCGCGGTTCAGCGACAGCGGCTTTTCGACATACGTGTGCTTGCCGGCGTCGAGCGCGGCCTTGCAGACTTCGTAGTGGGCGCTGGGAATGGTGAGATTGATCACAATCTCGATCTCGGGGTCGGCCAGCAGCTCGGCGACAGTGCAGGCTTTCGGGACGCCGTGCGCGGCGGCTTTGGCCCGAGCACGGTCCAGGTCCAAATCGGCGCAGGCGGCGACCTCGATACTGTCCAGGCGTCCCGCAGTCTCGAAGTAGATGCCGCTGATATTGCCGCAGCCGACAATACCGACTTTGGTCGGGGAAGAAGTGATGGGGTCCATGACGCTCCTGCGCTCTCACGAGATGCCGCCGCTCCTATGAGCAGGTCTTATGAGCAGGCGGCTTTATTCTACACGAAACGGAGCACGAAGTCAATTCGCAGAGAGGAAGTCTATTCGTCCTATTGGACTATCTTATCGGGGCGAAGCCAGCTCACGCTGGTCTTCGTGCTTGAGGTCGGCCTGCGGCGGCGCAAATGCTTCCACGGTCTCGTATTTTTTCCACTTGTAGACCAGCACCGAAATCAGCCAGCCGGCGGCAAATGTGCCGATGATAATAAAACCCATGTTGTCGAAATTGAGGCGTCCGACGAGGTTCCAGAACGCGCCGCGCAGATGGAACTGGGCCTGCATGATTTGCAGCAGCTCATACGTCCCCACCACGAACGCCACCAGCACCGACAGCAGCGTAATGCACAGGTTGTAGTACAGCTTGCGGATCGGCTTGATAAACGCCCAGCCGTAAGCGCCGAGCATGAGTATGCCGTCGCTCGTGTCCACCAGGCACATGCCGACCGTGAACAGTGCCGGCAGCAGCATGATGGTCCAGAACGGCATGCCCGTCTGCCCGCCGTTCGCCGCCACCGCCAGAATGCCGACCTCGGTGGCCGTATCGAAGCCCAGCCCGAACAGGAAGCCGATCAGGTACATATGCCAGCTTTTCGAGACCATCCGAAACAGGGGCCGGAAGAAGCGCCCGATTAAGCCCCGGTTCGCCAGGTACTGATCTACGTCCAGATCGTCGTAGCGCTCGCCGTTCGCCACGCGCTTGAACGCCTTGAACAAGTCAATCATCACGATCAAGTTGATGATGCCGATCAGGTACAGAAAGCAGCCTGAGACGACCGTGCCGACCACCCCGCCGACACTTTTCCACTGGGGCAGGTGCTGGTTGACGTAGGCCGTTGAGAACGCCAGCGCCGCGCAGAGCAGCACGACGATGGTGGAGTGCCCGAGCGAGAAGAAGAAGCCGACACCGAGGGGTTTTTTGCCCTCCTGCATTAACTTCCGGGTGGTGTTGTCAATCGCCGAGATATGGTCGGCGTCCACCGCATGGCGCAGGCCGAAGCCGTAGGCCAGCAGGCCGGTGGACATCAGAAGGGCGTAGGTGTGAGAGGCGCTCCAGGTCAAAAGCCAAAAAAGCACATTGGCGGCGACCAAAAGCGAGAGCAGGATGATAATTCGGGTGCGGGTACGCATCGAGTGTCAATTCTAAGCCGCCTTCGGGGCGGGCTGAGGGCAGGACGGGTTTAGCGGGCGTTTTTTTTCGGGGCAGGCTTCTCAGCGGGCGCTTTTTCAAGGAGCGCGGCGAACTCTTCCAAGTCTTCTTGGGTGACGGGCGGCAGGTCGAACTGCTTGTAGACATCGCGCACCGCCGAGGTCAGGACTTCTTCGGACACGGCGCTTTTGCTGCGGTCGAGCTTTTCGCTGATGCGCGAGAGCATCAGGTGCAGGGCCAGCGGGACGCGCAGGGAGAGGTTCCGCGAGCCGAGCGCGGTGCCGGCCAGTTCCTGCTCCTGCGCGGCCAGGTGACTCAGCTCATGCTTGATCCAATCCTGCAAGCCGCTTTCGTTTTCAAATTCATGTCCGGTCATAAGTTATGATAGCATATTACAAAGCATTTTCGCGCTGTTTTTATTTTCTTACAATCTTCGGCAAAAGTGAATATTTTTTGCTGACTGTGTGCTATAATTTCTAAGACTACCGAATGTCTTAGAAAACACGCCCATGTCCACCCAAAGTTCCCGAAACTCCTGCCGGGCTTTTACACTGATCGAGCTGCTCGTCGTCATCGCCATTATCGCGATTCTCGCGGCGATCCTCTTTCCCGTCTTCCAAAGCGTCCGCGAGAACGCCCGCCGGTCCGCCTGCCTCTCGAACCTCAAGCAGATTGGCCTCGCCGCAACCCAGTATATGAACGACAACGACGGCGGCCTGTACCATCACCACGAGGATTATGTTCTCGATGACGGCACGCAGACCCCTGCCCTGCCGGCCACGGTCAGCGGCTGCACAGCCGGCGGCGCGGGCAACTCCAACGCTGAGAAGCCCTGGGCGATCTTCTTCCAGCCGTACCTCGCCAGCCGGGACGTGATCTACTGCCCCGATGACAGCGAGCCGCACTCGAAGACGCAGGCCAGCACCCTGCAAGCCTACAACGGCGGCATCACCAACCTCGGCGACGAGTGCGCGGCGTCCCCCAATGGCGAGCAGTGTCAAGCGGAGAAGGCCGGCAATCGCTACGCGATGTGGAGCTACCTACTGAACTCGGTTTTTACCCATAAATCCTGCCGCTATGCCAAAGAAGGTGTCCTGCCCGGCTTCGCGACCGAATCTGCGATCAGCGCCCTGCCTGACCAGAACCTAATTATGTTCTCCGAGCGCAACTCCAAAGCACTCGACGACTCCGGCAATTCCTGGGGCTATCTCCCGCAGGACGATTACGACACCTGGCCCGGCGAAGCGGCTTTGGTCCGCAACGGCGGCGGCACGTACCCTGATGAAGGCTGGGTCGCCTACAAGCGTCATAACGGCGGTGCGAATTACCTATTCTACGACGGTCACGCCAAGTGGATGCACTGGAGCCAGGCCCGGCTGCTGGAGTATCCCGACCACGTCGTGCGCCAGCCTCTTGCAAACCCGCCGGCGTAGGGACCTCACCCCGGCACTTCGTGCCGACCCTCTCCTTCCGAAAGGAGAGGGTAAGATTCAGAGAGCAAGGGGGCGCGGCAATCAGCGCCCCTACGGTCCCCTCCTAATTTCTCCACCCTCTCCTTTCTGAAGGAGAGGGTCGGCACGAAGTGCCGGGGTGAGGTTTCCTCTCCCCTTCCCCTGGGTAATTTCCATTTATGCAACCCACCGGCACGTCGGCACTTGCCCGTTTCCTTCCCGTCAACTCTCACCTCGAAACTCGTCAGCCGACGCTTGATGAGAAATACCAAGTCCTGCAAGACAATCTGCGGGCGCTCGGGTCGGTCGTTATCGGCTTCAGCGGCGGCGCGGACAGTGCGCTTCTCGCCAAAGTTGCCTATGACGTGCTCGGGGACAGGGCGCTGGCCGTGATTGCGCTCTCCGAGTCATATGCCCGGCGCGAGAAAGATGACGCCCTGGCCCTGGCGGCCTTGCTCGGTCTCCCCGTCATCACCGTTGAAGCCAAAGAACTCGAAGACGAAAACTATGCGTCTAACCCGACCAATCGCTGCTACTACTGCAAGACCGAGCTGTTCACCCATTTATCGAAAGTCGCGTCGGAGCGCGGCATCCGGTGGATCGCTTACGGCGCAAACCATGACGATCTCGGCGACTACCGGCCCGGCCAAGTCGCTGCCGAAGAATTCGGCGTTCTCGCCCCGCTGCTCGAAGCCGGGCTGACCAAAGCTGAGATACGCCATCTGTCCAAGTCCCTCGGCCTGCCGACCTGGGACAAGCCGGCGCTGGCGTGTTTGTCGTCACGCTTCCCCTACGGCACCCGCATCACCGCCGAACTGCTGGCGCGTCTCGATGACGCCGAGGACTACCTGCGGCATGACCTCGGCTTTAAGCAGGTGCGGGTCCGGCATCACGACACGGTTGCCCGGCTGGAAGTGGACCCCGCCGAGATGAGCCGCCTGCTTGACCCGAGCCTGCGGGACCAAATCAGCGGCAAGCTCAAAGCCCTGGGCTATACCTACGTCGCCGTGGAGTTGGGCGGCTACAAGAGCGGCAGCTTGAACGCCAACCTAGGCCAGCAGACTCTAGGTGTTTCGCATGGACATTGAGCGGTTATCAGCCCTGCTGACCGGGGTGCAGTCCGGGGAAGTCGCGGTCGGGGACGCGCTCGAAACCCTGCGCTTGCTGCCGTATGACTCCGTCGGCGATTTCGCGGAGCTGGACACGCACCGGGCCGTCCGAACGGGAATGCCCGAAGTCGTCTACTGCCCCGGCAAATCAAATGACCAAGTCGCGCAAATTATGCTGCGGCTGTCCGAGCACTCGAACCGCGTTCTTGCGACACGGGCGGCCCCTGAGCAGTTCGCCGCCGTCCAAGCGCTTCTCCCAAGTGCCGTCTACCATCCCCTGCCCCGCCTCATCACGGTCGGTACTCCCCCTGATCCAATCCATCCCGAGCGCTATGTGGCCGTGCTGACCGCCGGCACCGCGGACACGCCGGTCGGGGAGGAAGCGGCGCTGACTCTGGAATGGGCCGGCAGCAGGGTTGAGCGGATTTACGATGTCGGGGTCGCCGGTCTGCACCGCCTCTTGGGCCATTTGGAAACGGTTCAACGCGCCAATGCGCTCGTCGTCTGCGCCGGGATGGAAGGGGCGCTTACCAGCGTCGTTGCCGGGCTGGTGTCCCGCCCGGTCGTCGCCGTGCCCACAAGCATCGGTTACGGCACCGCGTTCGGCGGGGTCGCCGCGCTGCTCACCATGCTCAACTCCTGCGCCGGCGGGGTCGCCGTGGTCAATATAGACAACGGCTTCGGTGCCGCCTGCTACGCCCACCGCATCAACTCCTGAAAATTTATTTTCGTTCAACCTCTTGCCTTTTTCGCAAGATGTGTTATAATAGCATCAAAAGCCATTTTGGCTCATTCCTTTTTGAGTTGTACCAATCGTCACTGTTTGTACGTCTTGTAAGCCAGCGGAAAGAGTCAACATGGATACTTTGCAGCCACTCCGGGAAACAATTCCGGGAAACAATTCCGGGAAACAACTCCGGGAAACAACTCCGGGAAACAACTCTTCAACTCTGTCTATCCACGCACCTCGCCTCTTGTTTACGCCTATCTAGCTCTTTGTGGCCTCTGTCTGCTGACGACTTACTTCGTCCTCAATCGGCTGAAAACGCAGCAGCTTCAAAGCCTCAAGCACTCGGTTTATTTCTATTCGGGTGCCGACATTAAATCCGCCGAGACGGCGGAATGGCTTCAGACCCATACCGGCATTCGCACACTCGATCTTCTTTCGCCGAACGCGGGCGCGGAAGTTTACCGATTGACCGGCGCGAACAAAGCCGCCAGCCCGTCACTGATCATTCCCGTGCGCGGTGGCATCCAAATTTTTTCGACGCCACTTGCCGTCCAGCAGGCGCTCCAGCCGGTGCTTGACGGCACAAGTCCGATGCAGCTTGGCAAGAAGGCGCTGATAATCATGGCGGCACTCATTTTGACCGTCTGCCTTTTTCGCGCAGAACTAAGCTTTGCCCTACCATTGCTGCCGGTTATCGGTCTGGTTTCCGTCGCCTCCCTGTGGGGCCGATGCCTGCATTGCAGCTTCACATCTACCCCACTGTCCGTGTATGCACCGCTTACTGAGTTGGCTTATCTCGCCGCAGGCATGACGCTTTTCACGTTCGGCAGTGTCCGCAAGCGCTGGTGCTATATTGGGTTTCTGCTCGTTTCCGGCCTCATTCCCGCCGTTCAATCCTATATGCTCACCGTTGAGCCGAAACTCTGCCCGGCCTGCCTGGCGGTGACTCTTATCTCAGCGGTCTACTTCGTCGGCAGCTTGGAAGCGCTGCAAACCTCCCGCCTGCCGGGCTTCACCCTCCCCGTCTGGCTGCGAACTGCCGTTACAGTTGCGCTTGTCGCCCTGCTGGTGCGGCACTCACTCGTCTTCGGCGGCTACGTCCGCGCCGGAGAGCCGCCGGAAACGATTGCTTCTAATCTCGTCGGCACGTCTCTTTCGCGGTTTGCCTCGTCTCTCGGGAAGCCCGTACCGGGAACACTCTATATTGTGACACAGGAGCGGTGCGGCTCCTGCGAGCTGGCAAAGCGGCAGTTGCCGTCCATGCACCTTGCCTGGCACGAGTTGCCGGTTTGTACGATTTTAACAAAGGAGGACTGCTTCAGCGGCGAAAAACTCAATTTCGCCACTCCCCTACTGCTCGTCTGCGACAAGAAGGGGCACATCATCTTCCAGCAGAACGGGTGGGTAACATCCACAAGAGAACTGTCCAATCTGCAAGGCCAGCTTCAAAACGCAAGTCAAAGAGGAACATACCAATGATTACACTCAGATCAACAAGAACAAAAGCGCTAATGCTTTTGGGTGCCATCTCTGTGACAGGAACAGCAATGGCAGCTCCTGCCCCGATCACGTTCCAGCAGAACGTAGTGAATTCAGGCTGTAACTCCACGGGTCCTGGCGGGACCACTCAGTCATGCTCGTTCTGGTCACCTTACTTTGGGTTTAGCTCAAACCTAGTTGTGACTTGCACTTACAATGGAACCACGCGAACACTTACATCCTCGAAGGTTGTAACAGCCTGTTCCACTGGTTACAATGGCGGCTGCTGTAACCTCGCAAGCCCTGCTCCTTGCCCTGGCTTCACTTGTCCAGGCACTATATAGCAAGCACATTAGTACAGGCTATTGTGTATTTTGTGATTTTTAACCAGATAGGAGCGGGTTCGTCTTATCCACGAACCCGCTCAAGGCTAGACTTTCAAGCTACTTGTGATGAGAATGAGGCACAGAAAATGCAGACACCAACTTCACGATCATCAATTCAGGATGACAGGACTGGAATCGCTGAGGCATTGCGAAGTTTAGACCCACGACTTCGCTTTGCAATCGGTTTGTTGAGTTGTGCAGTCGTCGCCTACTATATTCCTTCCATCATCATCGCACTTACCGGCGTGTGGGTCAATAATCTTACCATGATAAATCTCCTTTTGATAAGTGTTGCCGTTCTTGTCTTGCAAAATCTGGTTGGCAACAAAGTAAAGCGCATCTTTTTAGTCGCCGTCATTTTTATGATAGTTTTTAATGCCTATGCTACTGTCTTGATGCTTCATATGGCAGCTAATCCCACATTCCACGATTGGTGGATGATGTTCTTTTTTCCTACCGCTACCTGCCTTCTAAACGCGGGGATGTTTTTGAGGTTCAAAGCAGCTACAGGTTTGAATTGAAGATGCTGTAATAAGCATAGGCATACTTGTCAAATGGAGGCGACAATGGAGAATCAAAAGCTCTTCAAGAACCAAGGCTTTACCCTGATAGAACTGCTGGTCGTAGTAGCCATCATCGGCGTCCTCACGGCAATACTGCTTCCCGTGTTTACCAGTGTGCGCGAAAAGGGGCGGCGCACAGCCTGTCTTTCCAATATGAAGCAGTTAGAGCTTGCCATGACTGCCTACACTCAAGACAATGAAGGCTTCTTCCCGCCGGTGTCTACAACCGGCGCGGATTGGGCAGGCTCGATCTTTCACTACGTTCAAGCGAAAGAAGTGTTTCGCTGTCCATCCATTCAGGTTCCACCGACTATAGAATCATTACCTGCTGCTTTTGATGCTACGAACCTTGCTAAAGGCTATGCAATAAACGTAGATTTGAATGAGGCCGAAGTCGGCAACCCCGCTGTTTCTTACGGCATCGCCGGAGCGCGTGTCCAATTTTCGGCGACAACGGTTGCTTTAACGGAATTCGCCTATATCAACTTTCCAGTAGGGCCAGGCGACAATGGCGTTAATATAGGCCATTCGGCTAATCTTGCCGAGCCGGAAGTGGAACGCGCTATGCCTGCCGGAGAAAGCTTTATTGGGCCACCGGGAGGATTGCGCCATAACGGCGGCTGCAACTATGCGTTTGTGGATGGACACGTTCGCTGGTACACACCGGCGCAGGTGCTTAACTCGGACAAGCCTAACGACGGCAGCCGTCCGTCGTTTGCGCTGTAACCCTATCGCTGCCCGAGGCTAGTGCTGCCGCCGGACGGCGTCGTAGACCCGGCGCAGGGGGACAGCGTGTTTTACGGCGGCGCGGCGGCAGTCTTCATACTCGGGCGAGGCCGTAACTTCTTCGCCGAGCCAGGCCCCAATTTTGAGTCGTATTTCGCCATACTCAGTCGTGACGGTGCGCCAGGAGCGGGTCAGGGTCAGGCGTTTTTGCTCGCGGATGCGAAGGCCGAAGGTGCCGGTCTCGCGGAACAGAACCGCGGCCAGGGCATCGGTTTTGCCCGTGGGACACAGCACCGTAACAAGCGTGGCGGGCCGGTTCTTTTTCATTTGGATGGGCGCGAAGAAGACGTCTACGGCTCCGGCGGCAAAGGCCCGTTCCATTAAGAGGTCAAAGCCCTCGGGGTTGTGATCGTCGAGATTGGTTTCCAGCACGGCGATTGTCTGCGGCGTTCGGTCGTCCGTGTCCTGGCTGTCATCAGTCTCGCCGAGCACGACGCGCAGCAGATTGGGCATCTCAGTCTGGAACTGCTTCTTGCCGGCGCCGAATCCGCTCCCAAGAAGACGCATCGCGGGCATTGTCCCGGCGGTCTTGGGATCGGTGAGGGTGGTTAAAAGCGCCGCGCCGGTCGGGGTGACCAGCTCGCCGCGCACGTCCACCGAATGTACGGGGAAGCCCGCCAAAAGCGCCAAAGTCGCGGGGGCCGGCACCGGCATGACCCCGTGAGCGCACTGGATCGTGCCGTGACCGCAGGGCAGGGATGACAGGGCGACGCGCCCGACGCCAAGCATTTCGAGCAGCAGGCAGGACCCAGTGACATCGACAATCGCGTCGGTCGCACCGACTTCATGGAAGTGGATTTCTTCGGGGGTCGTGCCGTGGATTTTGGCTTCCGCTTCGGCCAGCCGGGTGAACACGGCCAGCGCGTTCTGCGTGACACCGCTGGGGAGACTGCTGTTTTGCAGCAGTTCGGCGATGTCGGAGAGATGCCGCCCGTGCGCCGTGTCTTGATCCAAAAGCCTCACGTCCACATCGGTCGCCGTGATGCCGTTTTTGATGACTTGCCGAATGACCAGCTCATAGCCCGGTACGTCGAGGCCCGCCAGACGCCGCCGGAACTCAGGCTCAAACGCCAGGTCGTCCGCGCCGCAGGCCAGCAGCGCCCCGAGCGCCATGTCCCCGCTCACCCCGGAAAAGCAGTCAAAGTACGCAGTTTTCATAGGCGCATTGTACCCGCAGGCGGGCAGTCTCAGCGGCCCGGCGCGGCCTCGTAGTCCAGGGCCAGCGCCGACGATGGGTTGCGCCAGACGCGGCACAGAGGCAAAGGCGAGCGCCTGCCGCTGCTGAGCGGCATGTCCGGGTCGGTCGAGTACGTGTGCCGCCCCTGCGCGTCCCTGTAGTCATAGAGCGGGACGACCGACGGCGACGGTTTTTCCGATGCGCCGACTGCCGCCGGGAGGCCGTAACACACGGATTTTTCTCCAATGGGTACGAGGCCGGGATGCGGGCGGGATGACGGCACGGCGTAAAACGGGATTGCCGGCACTTTGGCCCAGTCCCCGGCGGGGGCAATCTGCTCACGGGTCTTATAGGCGACCGCGCCGCCCGTGCCCGTAACGGCATAAACCGGCACGGGAAGCGACAGGCGCGGGTCGTCCAGTGCCAGGCGGTACAAAAGCTGGTTGTAGTTGTAGCGCGGAGTGAGATCTTTGACCCCCGAGTAGGTGTCTACGTAGGTGCCCTCGAAATAGATTTGACGCCCGCCGTCTTCGTCGAAGAACGGCTCCTGGGTCGGGTTATAAAACGTGTACCCGTTGTGGGTCGCAATCCGGCGGGCGTAGAGCCACGGGCCGACCGGGGTGTCGGCCTCGGCGAACCAGACTTCGCCAAGAAACGACGGCGACCCGTAAACCTGCGTTGTAATCAAAATCCAGCGCTTTCGGTACGGGTTCCAGTAGACCGAACCGCCGTGCGAGGTCACGGTCGCATCGGTCTCGATGTCCCGCAGACGGGTCAGCTCTTCGCCGGGCTTCATCTTGCCGAGCGAAATCAAATGTGCGGCCTCATCTTCCCCAAGCGCCGCCGTGTCCGCTTTCCAGGCCCAAATCAGCTTCCCCTGCGTGTCCCGGTCGAGCGGCGTGTCGGCGTCTTGGTAGCGCCCGCCGGGCTTGAGGCAGGTGAACGATTCGTAAGTCTTCGGGTCTTTGAGATGCGCTAATTCGGGCGTGTTTCGGACCAGCGGAAACGCGCCCATCTGCTGCGTCTCGAAGTAGACATAGTCCCGGCCTTGTTCGCGCACAAGGAACGGATGGCCTTCGGGGTGCAGCGGGTCGCCGGCGGGGTACGTGCAGACCGGCTCGAAAACGGCTTTGTCGTCATTGAGTTGGGCCAGCCCCGAGACCACCGTTTTGCCGTCTTTGCCGATCTCGGCGTAGTGGGTCAGCAGCCGCTCCTGCCCGTTTTCGGTGATCGTGAACAGGCCGCCGACCCAGACCGGCCCCGGCGCATTCGGAATGGGGATCATCGGACGGCTGAAGCCGTCTTTTCCGGCCCAGTAGGTCAGGTCAATGCCGACGCTCGGCGAGAGGCCGCCCCGGCCCGGCGGCAGCGAAGTCGCCCCGGAAGTCGCAAACAACCCGAGCGGATACGAGGGCCGGTTGGTGTCGCCGTAGAGCCAGACGATCTTGCCCCGGTACGGCGTCGCCATGACCGTGTCCTGCCCGAACACCTGCGCGTTCAGCAGCGGATTCTTGATCGGCGCGGGCAGGCCAGTTAAGATGCTGTCCCGATAGATGCCCGCGCCGGTCACACGGTACAGCCGCTCGGCAATATTGGTTCGATGAAGCGTGACGGTGCCCAGCCCACCGGGCGTGATTGTCAACGCGGTCCCGGTGTTGCCGAACTGATCGGTGGGATATGAGTAGCCGGGGCTGCTGACCCGGAAGTAGACCGATTGGCCCATCAGCTCCGGGTCGCCGATGGCGGCGACCCCATTGCTGTCGGTGTAAAAACGCACGTCATTGACGGTCCGCAGCTCGGCCAGCGGCACCCCGCGCCCGGTCTCGGCATCGCGGACAACGAGGCGGAAATAGCGGCTCGCGGCAGCCTTCACAGAAGTCTTTGCGGGCGCCGGCTGAATGCTTTTGGGCGCGGCGGCAAAAAGCGCCGGGGGTGGGCAGGGGAGATTTGGATTCATAGTGTCCTGCAAGTATACACCATGCGCCGCGCATTGGGTACAGCCGCGCATTGGGTATAACGAGAGCAAGATGAATAAACAACCCGAGATCACCGAAACCAAGCTGACAGTCACGATTGCCCACGATTATCTTTGCCCCTGGTGCTGGGCCGGCTTCTTCCAGGCACAAAAGCTGCGCGAGGAGTTTCCGCAAATCCAGCAAGTCTGGGTCGGCTACGAGCTGCTGCCCGAAGAGCTTGGCCCGCTGCCCGAATCGGACCCGCACCCGAAAGACCCCAACGCCGGGCCGAGCCGCTTTGATTTGTTCGCCGAGTCTGAGGGCATCCCGATAACACCCAATCGGACTGTCGGCATTATCCGCACCCATTTCGCGCTTGAAGGCGCGGCCTATGTCCAGGACAAAGCGCCTGAGCTGTTTGAGGCTTACAACGAAGCGGTCTACCGGGCGTTCTGGGGGCGCTCCGAAGACATCAGCGACTTGGATGTGCTGGGCCGGCTGGCGGAAGGGGTTGGGCTGAACGAGGCGGCGTTTCTCGCGGCAGTCTCCGGCAAAGAGTATTACGACCAGATCGTCCGCTTCGACGACGACGCCTACGCCGCCGACATCACCCATGTCCCGACATTTTTGTTCCGGGGCGAGCGCTGCGCCGAAGCACCGTACATGACGATCAAAGAACTTGCCGAGCGCTACTTGGTGTGGTACGATAAGTAGCAGCAAAATCTTTGCAGCCACAAATTGTGACTTCAAGATTTTACACAAACCCAGGGAGGGTCTTATGGAAGAAACGACAGAGGTTGCGCCGCTTCAGCTTAAGCGGCAGATTTACTCGGTGCGCGGCCAGAATGTAATGCTGAGTAACCAACTTGCAGAGCTTTATGAAGTACAGACCAAAGTTCTTGTTCAAGCAGTCAAGAGAAACTTAGCCCGGTTTCCTAAAGACTTCATGTTTCAGCTTACTCATGAAGAGTTTGCAAACTTGAGGTCACAATTTGTGACCTCAAGTTGGGGAGGCGAACGCTACCCGCCTTACGCTTTCACAGAGCAAGGCATTGCCATGCTGTCGAGCGTTCTTCGGAGCGAGCGGGCGGTACAGGTGAACATCGCAATCATGCGGGCGTTTGTGAGCCTGCGCGGCTTGCTGGCGTCCGATGATGACCTGGCCCGGCGTATTCTGCACCTGGAAGAGAAATACGACCGTCAATTTGCCCAAGTCTTCGAGGCCATCCGGCAGATGCTGGCCGCGCCTCAGACGCCCGACGCACCCGAGCGGCGTATGGGGTTTCGGGCTGATTTAAATAAAAACGAGGAAAACGCGCAATGAAGTTTGTCTGCTACAAAGAGTTCGATGACCCGCAGGAGCCGGCGCTGCCGGGGATTTTCCGCAGCGGCAAAGTCCTGCCGCTGGCCCGCGCCGTCGCGGTCGCCGAGGCGCTGGCCCCCAAAGGGGTCTCGGTGCCTGCCGATTTGAACGCCGTCATAGGCCGGATGCGGAGCTATATCGGGGTCGTGCGCGATTTGGAAAAGGCGCGGGTACTGGACAAGCTGTGGCTGGAAGCGGGCGTCGTGACACTGGCCCCGCTGCCGTCGCCGCACCGCATTCTCGCCATCGGGCGCAACTACGCCGAGCACGCCAAAGAACTCGGCGGCGAGGTGCCCACCGAGCCGATCGTGTTCCAAAAAGCGTCCACCAGCGTTGTCGCCTCGGGCCAGCCGGTCGTTCTGCCGCCCGGCCTCGGGCGCGTGGACTACGAAGGAGAATTGGCCGTGGTGATCGGTGTCGGCGGGCGCAATATCCCCGAGGCCGAAGCATTGTCTCATGTTGCCGGATACACGCTGATCAATGATGTCACGGCCCGCGACGTGCAAAAGCGGGCCATCGCCCAGAGCCTGCCCTGGTTTCTGTCCAAAAGCTACGATACGTTTGGCCCGCTCGGCCCGTGCATCGTCACGCCCGATGAGATCCCCAACCCACAAAACTTAACCCTGACCCTGAGCGTCAACGGCGAGATCAAGCAGGAAGCCAGCACGTCAGAAATGCTGTTCTCGGTGCCGTTTCTCATCGCCTATCTGTCGGCGCAGATCGCGCTGGTCCCCGGCGACATCATTGCGACCGGCACCCCGCCGGGGGTCGGCCCGCTGCATCCGGGCGACCTAGTCGAGGTGCGTATCCCGAAAATCGGCACCCTGGAAAACCCGGTCATCGGCGAGGACGAGGTGTTTTAGACGTTTAGCTTCATCGGCAGCACGTCATCCGTGGGCGTCTCTCCCAGCACCGCGCTTTGGAGCCGGCGGCTGAGACTGCCGAGCGCCTTAAGCTGCGGCAGGGACAGCAGGCGCGGCTTGCCGGAGTCCACCGGGCCGGTCCGAGCGGCCCCGCCTACATCCGCGAGGAACGTGTTCAGGTCCTTTGTCAGCGCGTCCTGCCCTGTCAACTGGCCGCGCAGAACACGCAGGTCGGCGGCGACCTCGGCGGCGGGCGGCAGCAGATCCGGCATCTCCTGCACGGCGGCGATCTCGGACAGCCCGGCCAGCTTGCCGGGGCTGTACCAAGCCGCGCCGGACCGCGCCGGGGCCGACAGCCACGCCCGGAGCGCAGGGTCGTCCGGCAGCGAGGACAGGCTCTCGAACTCCGACAGCGCCCCTACGGTCCGGGCGGCGCGGCGGTTGAAGTACGACAAGGTTTTGGCATCGCCGAACAGCCGCAGCGGCCCGGCCAGCCGCGCCTGCGCCGCCAGCGCCGGGGCCAGCGCGGACGCGGGCGCATGCAGCCGGCGCAGCAGCAATACAGCCTGCCCGATTTGGGTCCGGGCGGCGTCCCGCCCGCGCCCGGCATCGGGATCAAGCCGGGCCAGCTCCCCCACCTGGTCCAGCGAGCCGCGTCCCTTTCCCAGTGCCGATGCCTGCTTCGCCAGGCCGGCATAGGCAAACGCGCCCCGCGCCAGTGTCACCCCCAGCACGAAAAATTGCCTTTCTTCGGCTCCTACCGGCAGCCCCGCCCCGGCAGCCCCAGTCATTGGCGCAGCCGACGCGGCCAGGGGCAGCAGAAGCAAGGCGCACAGCAGGTAAGTCGGCAGACACGGTTTCATGCCCTCATTCTACCCAATGCCGCGCGTCTTCCCGCCTCCGACAGATTCTACCAAAGACAACCAAAGCAGCATCAAATTAAGCCGCAAACAATACCAAACGAGACCAAAGCTTGACAGTGTTTTGGGTTTGTGTTATGATGGCTACGTTCCAACCAAATAGTCACTGACCGAAGCGCATGAGGGCGTTTTGGAGACACGGAGGTACAAACGCGATTATTGCCATGTGGCAGCCTTTGTCGAGAGAAGCGAGTCGGCTTCTCTTTTCTTTCAATGCGGAGACGAAAAAAGGAGAATTGCACGTTATGTTACGAAAAAGTATGCTGGGAAAAAGTATGCTGGGGAGAAACACACGCCATGCCGTTCGGGCCACGGCGCTTGCCGCAGTATCGTTTACAGCGGCGGCGCTGCTGGCCCTGGGCGGCCTGAGCGCACGGGTATCGGCGCAGGCACCCGGCGGCATGGGCCGGGTCTGGGCGGATGAGTTTACCGGGGCGGCCAACGGCGGCCAGCCTTACGGCGGCTGGTGGAACTACGACACCGGCGGCGGCGGCTGGGGCAACGGCGAGCTGGAAGTCTACACGACCAACGCCGACAATGCCCACATGGTCTACGACGGCACCGGCACCGACAGTCAGGCGCTGCAAATCAAAGCCACTAATGTCAACGGCACCTGGTATTCGGCCCGGCTCAAAACCCAGGGCAAGATCGCGTTCGGCCCTTACGGCTACTTCGAGGCCCGCTGCAAGTTCCCAAATGCCGGCAAAGCCTACTGGCCGGCGTTTTGGTTTCTCGGCAACAACATCGGCTCGGTCGGCTGGCCGACCTGCGGCGAGATTGATGTCGCTGAGGAAGCCAACGGCCAGTGGGAAAACCACCAGAGCCTGCATATGCCCGGCTGGGACCCGACCCTGGTGACCACGCCGAACAGCTCCACGTCCACCTATCACAACTACGGGGTCAACTGGCAGCCCGGCTACTGCACATTCTATGTGGACGGCACCCAGACCGGGACCTTCTCGCGGGGCGGCGGCGGCAACTGGGTTTTCGATAACCAAACGGTGTTTATGCTGCTGAACCTCGCGGTCGGCGGCGGCGGCACACCGTTTACCGGCGGCGGGCCGGACGGCGGCACACAGGGCACGGGCCTCTTCAACGTGGACTACGTCCGGCAGTACGAGCCGGGGGCGCCGCCGATCCCGAACGGCGTCTATGAGATTACGGCGTCCACCACCGGCAATGCCCTGGACTGCCGTGGCTACGGCACCACAAACGGCACCCCGATCCAGCTCTTCCCCTACGCCGGCACGAACAACCAAAAGTGGCAGGTCACCAATCTGAACAACGGCTACTACTCGATCCGCACGATCAACCCCGACGGCAGTGTCGGACGCGCCCTGGACTGCACGGGGGCCAGCCCGAATGACGGCACGTACATGGAGCTGTGGGACTACTGGGGCGGCGCTCCGCAGCAGTGGCAAATCTCGCAGACATCCGGCGGGCGATACGTCATCACCACCGCCGGCGTAAAGGCCGGCGGGGCGCACGATGTCCTCGACGGCTCCAACTGCTCCGGCGCAAACGAGACACGGGTCGTTCTCTGGGGCTGGGGCGGCGGCGGCTGCCAGCAGACCTGGGACTTTATCCCGCGCTAACGTGCGTCACATGACAGGCGACCGGCACGGTGACGAGCCGTGCCGGTTCAGTAACGCTTTAGAGGCGCTAACAAAACCCCCGGACAAAGAACCTCACCCCGCTGCTCCGCAGCGACCCTCTCCTTAAGAAAGGAGAGGGTTGGGAGAAACACAGTCGGAGAGAAGCAGTCTTTGTCTCACATCCGGCTCCCTCTCCTTAAGAAAGGAGAGGGTCGCTGCGGAGCAGCGGGGTGAGGTTCGTATTTTTGTTGGGCACTTTTAGGAACACTTTAGGAACAACGCAGCAATGCTCAAGCACCACTTATTTTTGCCCGCGCTCTTTCTGGCTGCGCTATGCGTCTCGGCCAGGCCGGCATCGGCGACCGGCAGCCTCGCGACGCCGCACGGCGGCGGGCTGTTCGCCACCGACCCTGGCGGCCTTTATAACGCCGCAGGCGGCCCGGACGGAGTCGCGGCGGACGTGAATGGGCACAGGATTTTGACCCGCGATGTCCAGGCGCTCTGCCTGCGCCGCTACCGAGCGCCGATTATTGATCGGATGATCCAAAACTACGTGATCGAGCGCGAAAGCGCTGCTCGCGGCATTGTCGTTTCCGACGCCGAGATTGACGCCCGCGTGGCGATCTTGAAGGCCGCACTGGCCCCGGAGACGCTGGACCAGGTGATGGCCCGGCACCATACGACACTTGCTGAAGTGCAGGCGGACTTCAAGCACGACACCGAGAAGCGGCGGCTGGTCGCCGGCCAGGTGCCGCCGGCGGCGATGACCCGCTGCCGGGCGGTCTTCGTCCGGTTCGCCCCCGAGGGCGCTCCCCCATCGGTCGTCGGCACGGCCCGTACCGAAGCTGAAGCATCGGCCCGCATCTATGCGATCAAGGCGCAGACCCGTGAGGGCAAAACATTTGCATCGTTTGCAGCCCTGTCCGATCCCATCCCAAGCGGCGAGATGGGCGACGGCGGCGTGTTCTACCCAGGTGTCCACGGCGCCGACCCAGCGCTCGCGGCAGCAGCGCTGGCCCTGCACCCCGGCGAGGTGTCCGACCCGGTCCGAACCGGGCACGGCTACTGGCTGCTTCAGGGCATCAGCAGGAGCATCAGCGCCGGCGATGCGCCCGGCCCCGAGGATGCCGCGCTGTACAAAGCCGCTCGCCTGACATATATCGCCGAGCAGTCCGAGTTCCTCAGCCCGCCGTTCGTGGTGGGTCTCATCGAGCACTCCAAAATCACGTTTGCGTCCGACGCCGACTGCGACCCGCCGGCGGGGCGGGACTTGCCGGGCGCGGCGGCGACCGTGGACGGCCACGCCATCCCGATGGCCGAGGTCGCCGCCCGATGCCTGGCGGATAACGGCCCGCGCACGGTGGATATTCTCGTCCAAAACCTCTTAGTGGACGACGAATGCCGCCGGGTCGGTATCGCGGTCACCCCCACCGATGTCGAGCAGCGTGTCGCGGCCCTGCGGCGCTTGATCGCCCCGCATACGCTGGATGAGGGCCTGGCAGCCCGGCACATGACACTGGCTGACCTGCAAAACGACTTTCACCAGGAAATCGAGCGCATGCGTTTAGTCGAAAACCAAGTCCCTTCAGTGCCAATGGTCCACTGCCGGGCGATCATTGTCAAGCGGGAGTTCGGTCCGGCCCCCACCGAGGACGCGCCCGGAGCCGTGCCCCGCGACCTGCGGGTCGCCCAAGCCGCCATCGCCCGCTGGCAGGCGCAGGTAAAGCGCGGCGCAGACTTCGGACGGCTTGCCGCCGACTGCGCCAAAACGACGGCCGGCGTAGGCAGCGGCGACCTCGGCATCGTCTACCCCGCCATGCACGACCGGGACACCGCCCTGCTGGCTGCCGCCCTGTCCCTGCATCGGGGCCAAACGACGCCCGCCCCCGTCACAACCGCCGACTCCTGCTGCCTCATCCAAGTGGTCAGCACCCGCGCCGACCACCCGAAATCCGAGGACGCCGCCTATGCCGCGGCCCTCGACGACTACAAAACCCAAGCCGCCCCAGCGTTCGTCTTCCCCACGAGCCTCGCCCTGCTCCAACACGCCAAAATCGCCTACTACCTCCACGCCTAGCGCCCCGCCCTTCCCCCTAAGCCGAACAAAAGCTGCTGCGTTAATCCACAGCGGCTTCTGCTTTGACACGCCCTTACAGGGCGCGTTCCATTGGGAGACCATTTTTTCAATCAAGCGGCGATCTTCAAGTTCTTCACGGCCTGGGCTTCGTACTTGGGCTTGTAGTCGGGGCACTTGTAGCTTTTGGAATACTCTTTTGGGTTTTCGGCGTCGGCGACGTAGATTTGGGCGGAGTTGACGCCGCACTTCTCCTGCGTGCGGTCGTAGTTGCCGCAGTCGTAGCAGCGGCGCAAGATGGTCCAGCAGACCGAGCAGCGCATCGAGCCGACCAGCTCCACACGCCCGCAGAGGGGGCAGTGGATGTACGTTTCCTGGAAGCCGTATTCTTTGGACTTCAGCGCCAGGCGCACCTTGCGGTTGAACTCGTCCAAGCCCCGGTTCAGTTCGGCGCAGGTCGCCAAAAGCTGGTTCATCTGCACGGCGCTGAGGTATTCGATGACGCGCTCATCCAAAAGATCCGAAAGCTGCTGGCCGACTTTGTCAATCGCCTTCATGTGCTGCTCGGCGGTCTGCGGGCGGTACGGCTTCGCTTTCTCGGCCCGTGCGCCCAGCGTTTTGAGGAGCTGCTCGGTGATCGCAAGCGAGACGCGCAGGAACGCTTCGCGCTTCTCGGGGTACTTCACAATTGCGCCCATGATCCGCTCGGCATCGCCGACATTCAGCTTTTCGATCTTGATTTTGTCCACCATGCGCTTCTGCGAGGCGGGGTCATGCGCGAGAACCGCGAGGGCGCGGGCGTGGCCTTCGGTTAAGAGGATCTGGCCCGGCTCCGGGGCGCGGCGGGTCAGCTCGATCTGCACAAACTGGGGCAGCTCCAACAGCTCCAAAGAGCGGCGCAGGGTGGTTTCGGAGACGCCCAGCGTCTTGCCGCACTTCTCCCACGACATGAACGTCAAAAGCCCTTGAATGGCGCGGGCCTTTTCAATCGCGTTCATGTCCTCGCGCTGGAAGTTCTCCAGCAGCGCATCGGCGTGGGCGTCCTCATCGGACATTTCTTTGATGAGCGCGGGAACCGTGGACAGACCCGCGATGCCGCAGGCGCGGAACCGGCGCTCGCCCATGACGATCTGGTATTTGCCTTCGAACGGGCGCACGACAATCGGCTCTAAAACGCCGCGCTCTTTGATGGACGCGGCCAATTCGTCGAGCGTATCCTGGTAGAACGATTTCCGGGGCTGGTTGGCGTTGGTCACGATCTGGTCCAGCGGCACTTGATGGACAGTCTGGGGCGCGGGCGTGTTGGGTTTGGTCAAAGCTGGCATAGCGGCACTCCGTCTGTGAAAGCGTTAAAACGTAAGAGCTAGATTGTAAACAAGAGCTAGGTTGTAAACATAAGAGCTAGAATGTAAGAGTTCTTCGCTTGCAATTATCGGCAAGCTTTGGAATAATCAAGAGGCCGATTTGACTTCCCTCCCCGGTCGCCAGTATAATGGAGCCGTTCCCAATCTCGCTGCCGAACGGAGACCGCGTTGCAGGACGTTACCGACTTCAAGCGCTTTCTACGCACCGACCCCGCCGCCACGGCGTTCCTCGGCGACCGCCGCGCCGACGCTCCCATCACGCTGACCCGTGCGCCGGGGCGGCTGGATGTGATGGGCGGGGTCGCCGACTACTCCGGGTCGCTGGTCGCTGAGATGACCATCGCCGGGGCCGCTTTGGTCGCCCTGGCTCCGCGCACCGACCGCACCGTTCGTGTCTGGAGCCGAGGCATCGAGACCGAAGGGCTGACCCCGCAGGTTTCGCTTTCGCTGGATGACTTCTACTCCCCCAACGGCACACTTTTGGACTATGGCGCCGTGCGTTCTCATCTGCGCCGTGATTCCCACACCCGCTGGGCGGCGTATGTGCTCGGTGGCGTGTATGTGCTGCTCGCCGAGGGCATTGTCCCCCGCTTCCCCCAGGGCATGAACTTGATCTTGGACAGCCGTGTCCCACTCGGCGCAGGCGTGTCGTCGAGCGCCGCGATTGAAGTGGCAGCGATGGCGGCAATGAGCGCCGCCTACGGCCTGAAGCTCGACGGCCTCACTCTCGCCCGCTTGTCTCAAATGGTAGAAAACAAAGTGGTCGGTGCGCCCTGTGGCATCATGGACCAGATGACCAGTACGCTCGCCGTCCCGAATAGCCTGCTGCTGATTTTGTGTCAGCCGCACGAAGTTCAGGGAACGCAAATGCTGCCCGAAGGCGTCAAAGTCTACGGCATCAATTCCAGCGTCAAGCACTCGGTCGGCGGCGCTGCCTACACCCGTGCCCGCGTCGCCGCCTTCATGGGCCGCAAGCTGCTCGACACGGACTATTTGGCACAATATCATCCCGCGATGCTTTTTTCGGACTCGGTGCCGGAGCAGATGCTGGGGGCCGACTTTCTGGAGGCTCACGGCGAGACTGGCGACCCGGTCACGCGCATTGACCCGGCGGTCACTTACCCAGTCCGCGCCGCTACGTTCCACGGCGTCTACGAGAACTCCCGCGTGGAACAGTTCATTTCTCTGCTGTCAGCGGTTTCTCGCGATCAATCCAGCAGCACCGAAATGCAGGCCATACTTCCAGGCGTCGGCAAGCTGATGTATGACGCTCATGCGTCGTATACCCGCATCGGCCTCGGCTGTGCGGAAACTGACTTGCTGGTGGAACTTGGACGCACCGTCGGGCCAGGCAAAGGCATCTACGGCGCAAAGATTACCGGGGGCGGGTCGGGCGGCACGGTGGCATTTTTAACCTATGGTGACCGGGCCGCGCAGACCATTCAAGAGATTGCTCAGGTGTACAAGGAGCAGACGGGGCTGACGCCGCAGATTTTCGAGGGCGGATTATCGCCGGGCGCGATTGCGTTCGGCAGCGAGGAGTTATAAAGAACGAGAGGGGTCACGGGGCTGAACCCCCGTGCTTCAAAAGTGCAAACTCCCGCCTTCGCGGGCGAGGAACCGAACACAATCCAAATCTTTATCGACATCTTTGCCCGCGAAGGCGGGGGTTTGCACTTTTGAAGCACGGGGGTTCAGCCCCGTGAACTACACACGCCCTGGGGCAGCGGAACCGGGCCGAAAAAGACTGAGTTATGACACGAATTCGAAAAGGCGTCATCACAGCCGCCGGGCGCGGGACACGGCAGTACCCGGCGTCGAAGACAGTCCAGAAAGAGCTGTTCCCATTGGTAGACGTGGACGGGTTCGCCAAGCCGACCGTGCAGATACTCGCCGAGGAACTGTTCGCGTCCGGGCTGGAAGGAGTCTGCATTGTCGCCAATCCATCCAACATTGATCCGATGCGGCGGCACTTTCTGGAAGCCCCCCCAGCGTCTTTGGCGGGAAAAGAGTGGGCGGACGCACAGACGCAGTCGCTTTCGGATATGGCGCAAAAACTTACGTTTGTGGTGCAGGAGACGCAGGACGGCTACGGCCACGCGGTCTATCAGGCGCGGGAGTTTACTCAAAGCGAGCCGTTTTTGATCACGCTCGGCGACCATGTGTATCTCTCAGACACCAATACCCGTTGCGCCGGGCAGGTCTTAGACGTATTCCACCAATACAGCGCCTCCGTTACCTCTGTTTCCTACGCCGCCGAGGCCGATCTGCACCGCTACGGCACCCTGACCGGGCCGTTGCTGCCCGGCACAGCGCCGCCCGTTTACGAGATTGCCGCATTAGTCGAGAAGCCGACGGTTGAATATGCCCAGGCGCATCTGCGGACGCCCGGTGTCCCTGCCGGACACTACTTGGTCCACTTCGGCATCCATGCGTTCACCCCGGCCATCTTCGACTGCCTGGAATATTTGATTACAAACGATTTGCGGCAGCGCGGCGAAATCCAGCTCACATCGGCCCAGCTTCTCTTGATGGAGCGCGAGCGGTATTTAGCCTGCGAAGTCGCCGGCGCACGCTACGACATGGGTGTCCCAGAAGGATTGATTGAGACACAGATCGCCCTCGCGCTGCGCGGGCCGTTTGCTGCCCAAGTACGGGCGACTCTTGGTAATTTATAAGGTACAATGGGCGTTATCTTTGATCTTCTTGGTGAGAGGAAAGCAAATGACAATCACACTGGAAATCCCTAACAGCCAGGAAAAAGAACTGCGGGAGATTGCGTCTCAGCGCGGTCAAGACCCGGAAGCGTTTCTGCTGTCGCTTCTAGACGAAGCAATTCTGTTCGGGGACACAAAACCAATTGCCGAGGATGACCCGGAAGAGTATGCGGTTTCCGTCGCCAGTCTTCAGCGCAGTATCAACTCGATTGAAGCGGGACGATACCGACCCGCAGCGCAGGTATTTGCCGATATGGAAGCGCGGTATGGAATACCGGGTTGAATAAAGACAAAAGAGCCGTGGGACTGAAGTCCTCGGCTCTGGGGCGCGGACGCCCAGTGACCGCCTGCGCGGGCACGGAACCGGCCATGCGCCAAATCCCAATCTTTGTCCACGAAGGTGGACATTCGGCGTCTGCGCCCCACAGCGCAGGATTTTAATCCCACGCCTTTATCGCCACGTGCGGCTTTTTACAATCACTTTCTAGGAGAAACACAATTACTATGTCTACGGCAATTACGAATGTTCAAGCGCGGCAGATTCTCGACTCGCGCGGCAATCCCACCATTGAAGTGGATGTCTACCTCGAAGACGGCACGCTCGGGCGGGCCGCCGTGCCCTCGGGGGCTTCCACCGGCGCAAACGAGGCGGTGGAATTGCGCGACGGGGACAAGAAAGTCTATGGCGGCAAAGGTGTCCTCAAAGCTGTGGAAAATGTCAACGAGCGCATTGCGCCGGAACTGATTGATCTTGACGCTACCGAGCAGGTCGCGATTGACGAATTGATGATCCACCTCGACGGCTCGGACAACAAGGGCAAGCTCGGCGCGAACGCTATTCTCGGCGTCTCGCTCGCCGTCGCCAAAGCCGCCGCGCGTGGGCTGGGAATGCCGCTGTACCGCTACATCGGCGGCACGTCCGCCCGGCAGCTCCCGGTACCGATGATGAACATTATGAACGGCGGCAAGCATGCCGACTCGAACGTGGATATGCAGGAGTTTATGGCGATGCCGGTGGGCGCGTCGTCGTTCGCCGAAGCGTTGCAGTGGGGCACCGACGTTTACCATGCCCTGAAAAGCGTTTTGCAGGTGCGCGGCCTCGCCACGGCGGTCGGCGACGAAGGCGGCTTTGCGCCCAATTTGCCGTCCAATGAAGACGCGATCAAAGTCATTTTAGAGGCGATTGATAAGGCCGGCTACAAAGCGGGCGAGCAGATCATGATCGCAATGGACCCGGCGGCGTCTGAGCTGTACGACAACGGCTCGTATGTGCTCAAAGGCGAGGGCCGGACGCTTTCGGGCGACCAGATGGTGGACTACTACGCCGACCTGGTCGAGAAGTATCCGATCATTTCCATCGAAGATGGCCTGGCGGAAGACGACTGGGCGACCTGGCGCAAGCTGACTGAGCGGATCGGCCACAAAGTCCAGCTTGTCGGCGACGACCTGTTTGTCACCAACACCAAGTTCTTGCAGCGCGGCATTGACAGCGCGACCGCGAACTCGATCCTGGTGAAAGTCAACCAGATCGGAACGCTCACCGAGACTCTGGCCGCAATCGAGCTGGCGAAGCAGGCCGGCTACACAGCAGTTGTTTCCCATCGTTCGGGCGAGACCGAGGATGCCACCATCGCCGACATCGTCGTAGCGACCAATGCCGGCCAGATCAAGACCGGCGCTCCGGCCCGTACCGACCGGGTCGCCAAGTACAACCAGCTTCTTCGGATTGAAGAAGCCCTCGGCGACACCGCGACGTTCCACGGATTGAAGTCGTTCTACAACTTGAAGAAGTAGCATTGGACCCGGCACTGAGAGTGCCGGCCTATTTTTGAGTGAAAGTCCCTACGGGACTGAGGAATAGGTGACGTAACCGTGACTTGCTCTTTAACCGCTTCGGTTTTCATTCAAGAATAGACCGGCACTTTCAGTGCCAGTTCTTATTCGCTCTTTGTTTGACCTATGTTTACCCGCCCCAACGTCGCCGGATTTTTGCAGGGCTTGTTTGTCCTGCCCCTCTGCGCCCTCTTCGGCGGCCTGCTGGCTTTGCTTTTTCGCTGGCACGGCACAGCGGCGTTTGTCAGCGTCGCGGTCTGCGCCCTGTTCCCGCTGGCTGGGGCCGTGAAGACGCGCCAATGGGCGCTGCTGTCCGGCCTCTGCGCCGGCATCCTCGCCGCGTTCGGCCTGTTCGCCGCGCTGGCCCCCGCCCATGCCCAGACAAATCCCAAGATGCTGAGGCCCAAGCCGTTGACGGGCTTTGTCGTTTGTTTAGACCCCGGCCATTCGTCGGAAACCAGTCAGGGCACCGCCAGTCGTGACGGCAAGCTCACCGAGCTGCACGTCAACTGGGTCATCGCCCAGAAACTCTCGGCACTGCTCATCGCCGACGGCGCGACCGTAGTCCCGACCAAGACGCGCGAGCGAGAAGTTGTCACGAACCGGCGGCGGGCCGAGATCGCGAACGCTTTCCACGCAAACTTATTCCTGCGCCTGCACTGCGACTCCGGTGAGCAGTCCGGCCTCGCGACTTACTACCCTGACCGCACGGGAACACGCTTCGGTGTCACCGGCCCATCGCCCGCCGTCATGGTAAGCAGCCGCCGTGCCGCCGCTGTGTTCCAGCCAGCCGTCATTGCTGCCTTGCATGGGGTGCTGAAAGACAACGGTATCAAGGGAGACTCCAAAACGGGTGTCGGCGGCAAGCAGGGCGCGTTGACCGGTTCGATTTTCTCACAAGTTCCCGCACTCACGGTCGAAATGTGCGTTCTCACTAACGCCCACGATTATAAGTTTATCCGCACGCCTGCCGGGCAGGAGCAGATGGCACAGGCGCTTCTCGCGGGCGCTGAGGCGTATGCGCGGCGAGGGCGGTAAAGACCTCACCCCGCTCGTCCCTCGCGACCCTCTCCTTAAGCAAGGAGAGGGTAGGAAATAGACCGAGGAGACGCTTACGAAACCCGTCCTTTCCTGACTTCCTGCTTTTACCCTCTCCTTGCTTAAGGAGAGGGTCGCGAGGGACGAGCGGGGTGAGGTCACTTCGACAGAATGATTGGATAATGTATGACAGTGGTTGAAACCGATGTTTCCTGGGACCTGAGCGACCTGTTCGCCGGACCGGATGATCCGCGGATTGACGCGATGCTGGAGACCGCCAAAGAGCGAGCGGCGGCATTCGCGGCAGAATATCAGGGGAAGATTGATTGCCCAGATCTTACTGCCGACCGGCTGGCGTCGGCCATCCGTGAGTACGAAGCGCTTTGGCTGGATGCCGGCAAGCCGGGCAACTACGCCCGCCTGCGCTTTTCCGCCGACACGAGCGACCCGGCGCGGGGGGCGCTGATGGCGCGGGTATCGGAGGCGACCACCAAGCTGTCCCTGCCGCTCGTGTTCTATCGCTTGGAGCTTGCGCGGGTGCCCGATGAAGTCATTCTGCCACTTTTGGATGACCCGGCACTAGCCCCGTACAAGTATTACATCCAGATCGTCCGCAGCGGGCGAGTGCATCAGCTTTCGGAAGTGGAAGAAACGCTGCTGGCGCGGTTCTCGAACACCGGCCCGAGCGCCTGGGTCCGGCTGTCCGCCGAAATTCAGGCTGCGACCGTGTTTAAGCCCGCCCTGCCCGACGGCACGGTGCCCGAACTCAACTTGTCGGGGCTGGGAGCGCTGTACTCGTCGCCCGAGCGCGGGGTGAGGTTGGCCGCCGCCGAGGCATTTGCCGCCGGCGCAAAAATCAATCTCAAGACGCTGACGTTTATTCTGAACACGCTGCTGCAAGACAAGGCCGTTTCCGATGAAATCCGTCGCTACGAGACGCCCGAGTCCACCGGCTTCCGGCGCGATGAGCTGCCGCGCGAGACAGTAGAACTGGTAACGGACACGACCGCCGCGCACTACCCATTGGCGGCCCGCTACTACCACTTGAAGCGCGAGATTTTGGGCGTAGACACGCTGCGGGACTACGATTTATCTGCGCCGCTCTTTGACGCCGCCGAGACCGTGCCATTTGCCGAGGCGCAGACTATCGTGCTGGAAGCGTTTGGGCGCTTCTCGCCCACACTGCGCGATCTCGCCGCTGAGTATTTCGACAAGCAGTGGATTGACGCCGCGCCGCGCAAGGGCAAGCGGGGCGGGGCGTACTGCAACGGCGGCACGCCTGATGCCCACGGCTACGTCTTCTTGAACTATTTAGGCAAGATGGGTCATGTGATGACCCTGGCGCATGAGCTGGGCCATGGGGTCCATGCGTCGCTGGCGCGGGCGCAGACCTACTTCAATATGTTCGGCACCCTGCCGATGGCCGAAGTCGCCTCGACATTTGGGGAAATGCTGGTCTTCGACAGCCTGCAATCGGGGGCGTCTTTGGAGACGCGGCTCTCGATGTACGCCGACAAGATCGAAGGGGCTGTCGGAACAATCATGACGACCACGGGCCGTTACCGTTTGGAGAAAACCATCCACCGGCAGCGGCGCACGGACGGCGAGATGACCTCAGAACAGATTTCCGAGCACTGGTCGGGGGAAATGGCCGCGATTTATGGCGATTCCGTGGAGATCACCGAGCGCCTGCGGCTGTCGTGGAGCTTTATCCCACACTTCGTCAACTCACCGTTCTATTCGTACCCCTATGCCTTCGGCGAGCTGTTCGCGCTGTCCTTGTACCAGAAGTCCAAAGACGACGGCCCGGCCTTTGCCGAGAAGTACCTGGCATTGCTGACCGCTGGCGGCAGCGACTCGCCGCACAATCTCGCAAAAATGGTGGGGGTGGATTTGGATGACCCAGCCTTCTGGACCGGCGGCTTCCGCGTCGTCGAGGGCCTGCTGGAGACGTTTGAGGCGCTGTGGGCGGAGCACAAGAAAGCGGAGCACAAGAAATAAGCGAGAAACCGGCACTGGGAGTGCCGGTCTACTGTTCAGTGAAAGTGTCTCTGACACTGAAGAATAAGAAGTAAAGGAGAGAAACGCTTGCGTTCCCTGATCTTTAACCGCTTCGGTTTTCATTCAAGAGTAGACCGGCACTTCCAGTGCCGGTCTCTTTGCTGCCTGTCTTATTTCCTATCGCTCGAAGTACGTTGCCACTTGCGTCGGAGTCTCCCACACGGAAACCCGGTCCAGGGTCGCCCGATCGAACGTGGTTTGCTTCAGCGCCCTGTAGATATACGCCGCGATATTCTCTGCCGACGGCGAGATGCCCTCGAATGCCGGAAGCTCATTCAAGTACGTGTGGTCAATCGTATCTAAGACGGCATTAAACACGCGCTTGATGTCGGTAAAGTCTACCAGCATCCCGAAGCGGTCTAGCTCGGTTCCAAGATACGCGATCTCGACACGGTAATTGTGGCCGTGCAGGGCCTCGCAGGGGCCGTTGTAATCGTACAAGCGATGTGCGGCGGCAACAGTTTTTTCAACACGAACTTCAAACATAGGACTTCTATAACTCTTTCAAATAGCGGTTGCGCTCATCCACCAAAATCTGCTTTGGCAAGATCGGCTCGTCGGTGAAGGTGAACGCGGCGACAATCACGATGTCGCCGACATGGATGAGATGGGCGGCGGGGCCGTTCATGCAGATAATGCCCGAGCCGGGCGGACCGGGGATGACATAGGTTTCCAGGCGCTGACCGTTTGTAGCGTTCCAGACGTGAACTAGCTCGTTCGGTACTAAATCCACCCGCTCGATCAAGTCCGAGTCAATCGTGATCGAGCCGATGTAGCTGACATCGGCCTCGGTAACGGTCGCCCGGTGAATCTTGGATTTGAGCATCTGCCGCAGGCGCATTACCGTCCCCCACCCTTGCCGGCAAGCTCGCGCGACGACCCACCCCCAACCCCCTCCCCAGGGGGGAAGGGGCGAGAGCGCTTCGCCCCTCTCCCTCTGGGGGAGGGTGGCGAGGAACGAGCCGGGAGGGGTCTTATGGCCGGAACTAGGTCGGCAATCGGCTCCAGGCGGTTCTCGAGGATACGCCGCCGCATCGAGACCAAGCCGCCCGCAAACAAAAGCAGCGTCCCGATCCAGACGAAGCTGATCATCGGGCGGGTCGTCACTTCCAGCTCGAATGCCTGGGTCGGCGGTCCGCTGTCGTCGCGCACGGTCAGGGTCGCGGCCTCGCTCTTTGCGCCCATGCCGGGATTGGCTTGGTCGGAGCTGCCGGCGTTCATACCGGCGAAGCTGACCAGGGCATTGCCGGGCAGCCTCACTTCCGGCGCTTTCGGGTTCGGGTTGCCCTTGTACTGGATGAACTGCGGCGACACCATCGTCGTGACGCCCTGGTAAGTAACACGCAGAACGGCGGTGACTGGGAACACGTCGGGCACCTGGCCGGTCGCCCGGACCATCGCGCCCATTGGGTTGTCAAAGCGCATAAAGTTGATCGTGTAGATCTTCGGGTGCAGCGGGTCCTGGCTCAGATTGACCTGCTTGGTGTCGCCAAGTTTCAAGACAGGCTTGTACACCGGCGTCTTGTAGAACTCATCGGGACCGTCTTTCAGTGCAAAGTACAGGTCTTCGCCGGCATGATGCACGATCGCCGGATGGCCGAAGATCTTTTTGTCACCCCCCTCGACGGGCCGCATCGCGAACGGCAAGCGGGCTTGGAAGCGCTCTTTGCTTGACGTAGACGCGACATCAAACAGCAGCAGGTTGTCTTTGTCTGTCTGCCAGTCCGACGACATGCCTTGGTAAACCATCGTATACGCGCCGTTCAGCACGGGCACGGGCCGGTTCTGAACCAGCAGGACATCGGGGTCTTTGCGGACGAATACGACCAGGCACACGATGCCGAGCAGCATGACTGCCGCGCCTAAGTGCGAGAGCGTTCCGCCAAGTGTCCAAATTGGGCGCACGATTGTATGCGCTCTCCCTTTGCGCGGGAACAGCCGCGTCAGCAGCATGATATTGGCGACGACCGCGAAGACCGACGCTGTAAATAAAAGAAGCTGCGGGATCAAACGCCCACCGGTGAGCGGTGTCCCAAGCTGCTTGGCGGCGACCACGAAGCCCAGCGCGGCGATGACCGAGACGGCATAGGCCCAGACCAGCTTCGCGCTGCCCCCGCCGCCCTTGCCGCGCCAGGCCAGGTGCGGGCCGATGCCCATGCCGAGCGCAATCAGGACCGCAATCGGGAACAGCGCCCGGTTGTGGTAATCCTCACGCACAGTCGCGGTGTACGCCGCTAAGTGCAGCTTGACCCCGATACTTGTCAGGAGCGGTGCGGACAAACCGACGGCAGCAATCACGCCGCAAAGGGTCAAGAGCACAATCGCCATCGTGTAGCCGAACTCACGCGACTGGAGATCGTCGGACGCGCTTTCGCTTTTTGGAATGGTTTTGGTCCGCCACAGCAGCGCCCCGACCGAGACGCCGACGACAGCCAAGAGGACTCCCAGCAGGACGCTGTTGGCACTGCCGCCGAGCGTCGAGAACGAGTGGACGCTGAACTTGTCCAGGACACCGGTCCGGGTCAGGAACGTCTCGTACAAAGCCCCCGAGAACGGCAGCAGGGCCAAAACTAAAGTCGGCTTGAGGAAGCCGCCACGCACGCGCTGAATTTGTGCGGCGTGCAGGAAGCCTAAAAGCAGCATCCAGGGCACGAACGGGCCGTTCTCGACCGGGTCCCACTCCCAGAATCCACCCCAGCCGAGCATCTCATACGCCCAGTAGCCGCCCATCATCATCGCCAGGCCCAGGACCGAGAAGCCGAACAAGCTCCACGGCAGGGCACGGCGTAGCCAGCCGTCCCACTCGCGCCAGGCCAGCGCGGCCAGCGCAAACGCAAACGGCACGGTCAAAGCCGCGAAGCCTAAAAACAAAGTCGGCGGATGGATGACCATCCAGTAGTTCTCGAGGTTGGGGTTTAGGCCCAGCCCTTCGGCGGGCGTCACCTGAATACCGAACGAGTCGACCGTCGGCAGGAACGGCGGCTTGATGACCAGCATTCCCATTAGAAACAGCAGCACGGACGCATACACCGGCATGACCCGGCGCTCGGCTGCGCCGGCGGTCCAGGCCAGCACGACGCCCAAAATCGCAATCCAGAAGCCCCAGAGCAGGAACGAGCCTTCCTGACCGGCCCAAAACGACGGGAAGTAGTACAGCGGTGCCATCGCCCGCGCCGAGTGGTCGTAGACATACTGCACGTCGAACCGATGGGTCAGCAGCAGGGTCCCAAGTACGGCGGCAGTCGCCAGTGTGCAGGCGGCAGCCAGCGCAAACGCCGTCCGGCCCACGCGAACGAACATAGCCCCGCCATCGGGTGTGCCGCGCCGAACACAGGCGGTGAGGTATGCGCCCATCGAAACGAGGAGCGCGGCGACGGAAATCCAGATTGCGGCGGTGCCGAGCTGCGGCAGAAGTGGTGACATAGTTGACAGTGTTTCTAAGAGAACCTACCCCCCGTAGCTGCGGTCGGTTGTCTGACCCTGATACTTCGAGGGGCACTTGACGAGCAGCTTGTCGGCGACAAATGCCTGCTGCGAGGCATCATACGTACCCGTGGCATTGATCGCGACGGCTTTTGCCAGCGCCGAGTCTAAATCTTCCGGCTTCGGGCCTTTGTAGACCACCGGCAGCGTCCGCTTGGTGGCATCCTCGCGGAGCGTGAACTTGAGGGCATGGACACTGCTGTCGTAGACCATCGTGCCGGCAATCGGGGTGCCCATTACCTGCACGTCGGCGTCAGTCGCTTTCACCGCCTCGACGAACGGCACGGCGTTGACCAGGTTGTTCTTGAACGCCACGGCGCTGAACGCCAGTGCGCCGACAATAATCATCAGGCCAATCACGGCCCCTTTGTTTTTCATAATGACTCGTTTTCCGGCGACTCCAAGCGGCGCATCTCGTTTTCCAGACGCTTGACTTTGGCGTCTAAGTTCCACAAGTAGACCCAGAAGCCGACGAAAATCAGCAGCGGCACCAGCATCAATGGCAGCAGACTTATCATCGGAGTGCCGTCCTTTTCACGACGGCGACTGTCGGCAGCGTTTGGGTCTGGGACGCCGCACGGGCGCGGGTGTTCAGGCGAAGCTGAACCATCTCCAAAGCCACATGGACACGGAAGGCCCAAAGGTACATCAGGGTCAGGCCGAGCGAGAAGCCCCACAGCACGATCCAGTATTCGGCGCTGAAGACCACATTTTTTGGGTGCAGCGTGTTTGGAGTCGAGTTCGGCAGAACCAGTGTTAGGAACGGCACCGAGACCAGCGCGAACAGCGTGTAGACTGCGCTGATTGACGCCCGCTTCCGCCCGTCGTCAATTGCCATCCGCAGGGCGAAATAGGCGGCGTAGATAAGCAGCAGCATGACAATGCTGATCTGCTTGATGTCCCAGCTCCAGTACGCACCCCACTCGGCTTTGGCGAAGATCGCGCCGGTCGTCGTGGTCAGAGTCCAGAGCAGCAAGGCCAGCCCAAGCGACACCGACGATTTGGCGTCGTCTTCGAGCCGCCGGGTCTTCAAATAGCGCAGCGCGTACCAAACTCCGACCGCCGTGGCAATCGTGCCGACAATCGAGCACGGAATATGAAACACAGCAATCCGGGCAAGCTCCGGGCTGACGAACATCGGCACCGGCGGCACCCAGAGGAATCCCGCCGCGATGCAGGACATCACCAGCAACAGCAGGCCGACCCGCCCGACCTTTTTAGTTATGCTCACATAAGTATGCATTTTGCAGCAGGCTATCTCGGGTACGAGGGAGTGAACTCCCTCGCTGAAAGGTGTTCAGAAACACCACCTGCCTTCCAGGTCTGCCAGTGCAGTCCAGGGGACAGGGGACAATTCGCATTTGCGTCCCCTGGACGCGCGGCGCTTCCGAGCGCTTTCCACCCCAATAAAACCCTAGCGAGGACGTTCACGTCCTCGACATCAGAGACAATCAATCTTTCCAAACATAATCAAAGAGCAGAAACGAGGCGGTCGTCATGACCAGAGTGTAAACCGCCAGCATTTCAATGTCGGCGCGGGACTTCAAAACGTGGCTCGGCAGGGCATCGAACGCCCCGATTGTTCCCTGCACGGCAATCAGCAGCAGCGGCAGCAGGACCGGAAATGCCACCACGAAAAACAGGGCGCTCTTGCCCGACGATGCCGACGCGATCAGCGCAGCGACAAAAGTCGAGGCCCCCGACAGGCCGAGGCCGCCTAGAAAAAGAACACCAAACAGCAGGCCGAAGTTCACGGCAGCGTTGTCATTCTCCAGCGGCAAGACGATCAAAAACAGCGGCACTGTGACTAGCTCTACGGAAAAAACCAGCGCCATGTTAAACAGCCACTTGCCGGCGTACACCGCCGATGCCGGAGCATACAAGCGCAGCAGCGGCGCGGTCCCGGCCTCCTCTTCGCGCACAAAGACGCGGGCCAGGCCTGACAGGGCAGCAAACAGCAGGACAATCCAGAGCAGCGCGGCCTTGACTTCCGATTTGACCGTCGCGCTGCTCAGGGCAGCAGAGACAGCCAGCAGCGTCGTCACCGCGAACAGCAGGACTGCACCGACCGCATAGCGTGTCCGCAGCTCGACCTGCAGGTCTTTGCGAAAAACGGCCCAGGCGCAGATTAGCCAATCGTTAACGATAAGTCTCCCCAGCGTTCGGCTTCGGCGGCGTCGTTGGTCGCGGCGACGACAATTGTCCCAGCGGCGCGGCGCTCTTGCAAGATGGCCTCGACGATGTCCCGGCCTGCACCGTCGAGCGTCGCCGTCGGCTCGTCCCAGAGCAGCAGCGGCGGGTCGCCGAGGAGCGATACGGCGAGCTTCAGCCGCTGACGCATTCCCGACGAGTATTCCGAAACCAGGTCTCGGCCCCGCGCCGGGGGCAGGCCAACCCGTTTGAGCAGTTCGGCAGGGTCACCGCTTGGCAGGCCGCGCAGGCAGGCGAAGAACGCCAAGTTCTCGCCTCCGGTCAGCTCGCCATAAAGCTGAACATCCGGCGCGGCATAGCCGCAGAGGCCGCCGAACTCGACGGTGCCGCTATCGGGCCGGACCAGACCGGCGATAATTTTCAAAAGCGTGCTTTTCCCCGCGCCGTTCGCGCCGGAGACGACCAGACACTTTCCAGGCCGGACTTCGGCGCTGACCCCAGCAAACAGCGCCCGCCGCCCGTAGGCCATTGAAAGCTGGCTCAGGCGCAGCGGCTGTGGAGGCGTCTCGGGCATTGTCTTCTTATTATACCGTATGCAAAATCGCGAATCAAGTGAGCTTGTGATTTTTTTCACAGATTATGACCCCTATGCTATACTGGGGATATGCCCTCTAAATTACCGGGAAACTGCCGACAATGAGACCAAATAACAACAACGTGATGCAGCGCGGCAGCGCGTTTCTCTTGTGTGTCCTGCTGGCCCTGGTCGGCACCCTGGCCGGTACGGCTTGGCGGCGCTCCCACCCGAGCCGGGATACGCCCCAGCTTTCCGTGACGTTTTTGGATGTCGGCGACGGCGACTGCACCCTGATTCAGTCGCCCGAAGGGCGGACAATCCTCGTGGACACCGGCCCGGCGGACGCCGCCCCGGCGCTTGCCGCCTTGCTGCGGCGGCGGGGGGTGCAGCGGGTTGACCTGCTGGTGCTGGCGTCGCCGGAGGCAGCGTGTACCGGCGGGGTGCCGGCCCTGCTGGCAGGGTCAGTGCCGGTGTCGCAGATCTGGGACAATTCCGTGGCAGACACCGGAGAAGCGCGGCGGGTGGCCCTGGAAGCCGTCCGGCGGCGGCATATTCCCTCCCAGTCCGCGGCCGGGGGCGACACGATTCAGGTCGGGGCGCGGCTGTTCGTGTCAGCCCTCTGGCCGCCGAAGACCGGTTCAGCGGCCCGGCGTGACCCGCTGATCTGCCGGATCAACTACGGCGCGACGGCGTTTCTCTTGGAAGCCCCGGCGACACTCGAAGCAGAGCGGGATTTGATCAGTCAGGCCGGCCCGCAGATCGAGTGTCTGGGGGCCTGCACCGATATGGTGCTGTCGGCGTCTACACATACCGACCAGCCGCCGTCGCCGGAGCTGCTGCGGCGGGCGGCTCCGGACCTGGTCGTGCTGTCCTGCGGCGCGGCCCGCCCGCCGGACCCGGCGACTTTGCACGGTCTTCAGGCTGCGGGAGCCGCCGTCTGGCGTACCGACACGCAGGGAACCGTTACGATAACGACCGGCGGGCGCGTTTCGCCCGCCGTCACTGCCGAGCGTCTCTGAAAAGGCGTAGGACTGAAGACAGGCAAGTGAGTGAACTCACTCGCAGAAAGGCAATCGGAATTGCCGCCTGTCCAGGGGACAGAAGATGTCCGCGTCACACGGCTGCTGCCAACTTCTCACGCAAGAAATCGAAAGTAAACCATGCAGACACTCAGTGCCCCGCGGGCGATTATCCCACGCCTGGGCGACATACTTATCCAGAAAGGCTTTGCGACCGCCGAGCAGATCAAGCACGGGCTGGATTTGCAGTCGTCCACCGGGCAGCGGCTCGGCTCGATCCTGATCGGCAGCGGCTGGGCGACGGAGGAGCAGATCGCCGAGGCCCGCAGCGACCAGATGGATGTCGGCTACGTGGATGTCACGCAGACGGTGCCTGACCCATTCGCGGTGGCGCTGGTGCCGGCGGAGATCGCGCAGCGCTACCTGCTGCTGCCCCTTTCGATGGAAGAAGACAGCGGCGGCAAGCCGGGCCGGCTGCTGGTGGCGATGGTGGACCCGTGGGATGTCGAGGCGACCGACTGGGTGCAGCGCGAGACCCGCCGCCGGATCGAGCCGCTGCTGGCGTCTGAGAACGGTCTGCTGGCCGCTTTGGAGCGGGCGTATCATTCGTCGCGCTCGGAGGCCGGCAGCACCGAGATGTCGGCGACAATCGAGCTGGCAAGCCTCGACTCGCTCGATCTCGCCGTGCCCGATGCTGAAGACTTGGACCTGGCCGACCCAATCCGGCAGGGCGAGCAGGCTCCGGTCATCCGGTTCGTCAACACGCTGTTCGCCGAGGCCGTCCGCCGCCGCACATCGGACATCCATATCGAGCCGCGCAAAAAAGACTTTCTGATCCGCTACCGCGTGGACGGACAGCTCCAGACCATCAAGACCGTGCCGCGCAATTTGTTGGCCGCAACCGTCTCACGCATTAAGATTTTGGCCGAGATGGATATCGCCGAGCGCCGCCTGCCGCTCGACGGCCGGATCTCGATGCGGGTCGAAGGCAAAAATCTCGACCTGCGCGTGTCTACGCTCCCGACTCAGTACGGCGAGCGGGTGGTCATGCGGATTTTGGACCGCTCGACCGCCTCGATGGGCCTGGATGAGCTGGGCTTCTCGCCGCACAACCTGCTGGCGTTTAACTCGCTGATTCGCAAGCCGCATGGGATTATTTTGGTCACAGGGCCGACAGGGTCGGGCAAGACCACGACCCTCTACGCCGCGCTGAACGCTCTGCGGTCGCCCGAGACCAACATTATTACCTGCGAGGACCCGGTGGAATATGAGCTGGAGGGGATCAGTCAGTCCAATGTCAACGAGCGGGCTGGGCTGACCTTTGCGCGTCAGCTTCGGGCGATCTTGCGCCAGGACCCCGACGTCGTCTTGGTGGGGGAAATTCGCGACCAAGAGACCGCCGAGATCGCCTTTCGGGCGGCTTTGACCGGTCACTTGGTGCTTTCCACGCTCCACTGCAACGAGGCCGCCGGCGCGGTCAGCCGCCTGCTGGACATGGGCGTTGCGCCGTTCTTGATCGCTTCTACTGTGGCAGGAGTCGTCGCCCAAAGACTCGTCCGCCGCCTGTGCCCGCACTGCCGCTGCGAATCGCTGCCTGACCCGGACACACTGGCGGTGTACTCGGCGCTCGGCGGCATCACCGAGCCGGGCATGAACCTGTGGGAAGCCCCCGGCTGCCCGAAGTGCGACGGCAAGGGGACACGCGGACGGGTGGCGGTGCATGAGGTCTTGGTGACCAACACGCACATCAATCGCCTGACCATGGAGTCCGCCGAAACGCACGTCCTGCGCGAAGCCGCCATCGAGAACGGCATGATCCCAATGATCGGCGACGGCCTCGACAAGATGCGCTCCGGCCTGACCCTTTTGGATGATGTCCAGCGCAAAATCGGCGTCGCGCTGGCGGAATAAGAAACCGTGCAGGAAGCGTTGATACGGGGCTGAACCCCCATGCTTCAAAGTACAATTCCCCGCCTTCGCGGGCATCAGATATATCTTTCGTAATCTTCGCCCACGAAGGTGGGGGCTTGCCCTTTTGAAGCACGGGGGTTCAGCCCCGTGTCAACGCTGCCAATTCAGCCTCCAAGCCACGCAAAAATTAAGTGAAAAAATAAAATTCCCGTCCCCTTGACAAAAAAATCAGGGGGGGGGGTACAATGCCCCCAACAGTCGCCGCAAAGACGCGCTTCTGCCTTCAGTTCAGTCGTTCACGGTCCCAAGAGTCGTATCGCGCTGTCACTTAAGCAGGAGTTTTTATGCCGCTGCCGATTGCATCCCCCCTGCCCTCGCTTGAGGGCGCAACCGACTGGCTTGACGGGCCTCTCGCGCCCGTCGTCCTTCGCCCGCGCCCGGTGCTGGTCCAGTTTTGGGCTATGTCCTGTCCCCTCTGCAAGCTCAATATGCCCGGCGTCCTGTCCCTGCTGGAAACTTATTGCCAGGAGGGCCTCCAGCTCGTCTCCATCCATATGCCGCGCTCCGAAGCCGACACCGATGTCGAGCGGGTCCGCGCCGCTGCCCTAGAACTCTCCCTGTCCGGCCCCTGCGCCATTGACAACGACCATACTCTCGGCGACTTGTTCCAAACCGGCGGCGTCTGGCCCTGCTACTTTTTCTTCGACGCCGAAGGCCGCCTGCGCTCCCGTGCGGCAGGCCAGCTTGGTCTGAAAATGGCTGAGAACTCCCTCAAGCGCCTGCTGGCTTCACTGACGGCAGACTGATTACTACTATTGCCGCTAAACTACGACAAAGGAGGGCAAAGGAAAGCACTTATGCGTATCGAGGACCGGGAAGAGTTTGTAGACATGGTCGCGCAGGCCGTGATGGACCGGATCGAGGAAAAAGACCGCCTCGCCGGCATGGTGGATTTAGTTGTCCGCCGCGTGATGGAATTACAGCAACAGCAAGCCGAGGCACAGGTCGAGGCAACCCAAAAACAGGAGACACACAATGCTGGAGAATGAGACAGAAAAAATGCAGACATCAGAAATGCCAGCTCCAGCGGAAACGGCGTTGGAGCGCTTCGAGCGGGAGCGGTTGTCGCGTCGGCAAGCACTCAAAAAGTTTGGAATGACCTCGGCGATGGCAACATTTGCCCTGTTCAGCGTAGACGACCTAGCCCATATGGTTGGCAAGGCGCTAGCACAGCAGGCAGGGGATAGCAAAATCGCAGAACAGCTTGCTCAGGAGTTTCAGATGGTGGGAATTGCATTGGCACTGGGACCAGGTGGTGGTCCCTGCGTTACCCCGAGCGGTTGTGATTGTCAATGCCAATGCAATAGACAGAAAGCAACCAACGATGCGAGTTGCTATAAAAAATTTGGGGGTGGATTGTGCTTTTATGGCAACCCTTTTTGCCCAGCGCTCAACACCTGCTTAGACGCCAACCCCGCGATTAGAACTAACTGCTACAGCAACTGTAATACAGGCTGTGCATAGTCATTAGCTTGGAGTTGGTAGCACTATCGACAAGTCCCACTGTACACAAAAGTGCTACTAACTTTGGCTAATTCTCCAAATAAGAAAGTTAGATATTTGTTATCTCCACAGAGTAAACGTGTTTTGATTGCAGGTATCGGAATTATCTGTTTTGGTCTTTCCCTGTTGTGGTTTGCCAATTATAACTCTGCTCATGCACGCATTGCCCGTGCCTCAAACCGAGCTTACGATGATTTAGTGCAAAACAACTACAAGGGAGCTATCGAAGAACTCCAGGAAATTATCCGTCTTAATCCAAGCGATAGAGACACACAATTGACACTAGGCGTAACACTAGCAAAAGACGGACAACAGAAGCAGGCCCTAGATATTCTCAATCACTTGGCACAGCAGAACGACAAGGCTGGCGAGTTAGCCAAAATGACATTGAAAAAGATGCAGAGTAATCCCACGTTGAGAAGAAGCGCAGTCATACAGTATCGCAACAACGTTCCGTAAAATTTAGTCCGTTACTTGCCTAGACTTCGGCTTTAACCTAACCACTAGAGATGCAGCGAGATTTTATGCAGAAATATCAATTAAGAGGATTCACTACAATTGAATTACTAGTGGCAATATCTATTGTGTCTATTCTTGCGGCGTTTTTGTTTCCGGTCTTTAGCCGAGTGCGAGAACGCGGGCGACAGACTGCTTGCCTCTCTAGTCTACATCAGCTTAGCCTTGCGACGTTCCAATATGCCCAGGATAGCGATGACCGCTATCCTTATGGCGGCGATCCAAGTGACCTCGACACCGATAGTTGGATGGGCACCCCCTATTGGTCTGCTGTCCAGCAGATGCAGGCTAATCATCAAACCCTACCGAATGTCATGGCAAGCTATGTCAAAGACCGCGATCTCTGGCGCTGCCCGGACGACACCGGGTTTGACCTCGGCGGCTCGTTTGAAGACATTCCCTTAGCAGCGCATCCATCGTGCTTTGCGGCGTTCGGCATGAGCTACGCTTACACCACCTCGCTTGCACTCGACGGGCAAACCCTCGGCAATGTGCGAGCATGGAGCCGGCAGCCGCCTCATACGGAACATGACCCGGTTAAAATTCCTCTCCTTTCAGACCATGTCGGGCACTGGCACGGTGGAACCGAGCCGAGCGAGGAGCGGCTGAATATGGTCATGGTAGACGGTCATGCGATCAGTGTCAGCCGCAACCGTGCAAATGAGCTAAACAGCACGGTGTTTACTATTCCCACCGCACCAACGCCCTAAGAAAGAAACATTTCATGAATCGTTCCTTGCAAGTTGGTCAGCCTGCGCCCGACTTTTCCGCGCCCGTCGCCTTCCCTGGCGAAGCCGCCGGCAATCCGGTACGAAGTATCAGTCTGTCGAACTATGCCGGGCACTGGCTGGTGTTCTTCTGGTATCCCGCCGACTTCACCACGGTCTGCCCCACCGAGATCACCGCCCTGTCCGACCGCCTGGACGAGTTCACAGACTTGGAGACGGATGTTCTCGGTGCGTCCACCGACTCCGTACACGCCCACCGCGTTTGGATGCAGATGCCGCGCGACCGGCAGGGCATCGCGGACCTGCGCTTTCCCCTGCTGGCCGACCGCACCGGGCGGGTCGCCCGCGACTACGGCGTGTTGCTGGAAGACGAGGGCGTCACCCTGCGCGGGCTATTTATCATTGACCCCGACGGCGTGGTGCAGTACAGCGTCACGCATAACTTGAACGTCGGGCGGTCGGTGGACGAGACGCTGCGGGTGCTGGAAGCGGTCCAATCCGGCGGGTTGTGCGGCTCGGACTGGAAGCCCACAAAGAAAACGCCGGCCTGACGAAACAAAAACCTCACCCGGCAGCAAGCTGCCACCCTCTCCTTTCTTAAGGAGAGGGTCGTCACGAAGTGACGGGGTGAGGTTTCGGGCTTTGCTTGGTGCTCTTAGTGCGCCGTATGGGCTTTGATCTCGTGGCGGGTGACGCCGCCGACACCGATGGCGGAGAGGGTCGGGTGCCGCTCGGCGAAGTTCAGCTTCCGACCGTGCATCTTGGCGTTGCGGGCCGAGACTTTGAGCGCGTGGTGGGTGGCGATGCCGGCTCCGATGCCGGTCATAGTCGGGTGCCGCTGAATGAAGTTCGGCTTGTGGGCCGGCGCGGCCATCTGCGCGAACGACGCGGGAGCGAGCAGGGCCAGGGCGGCGGGGATAAAGGCCAGCGCGGCCTTGCGGGTGCGGATAATCATGGGTTACGTTCCTCCGAAAACAAGAGCGGCAGGGGCAGGCGAAAAGTTCCGCGTGTAAAGATTTCGTTGAGAAATCGCTGTTTTCGCACGTTTGCCCTTGCGAAACCGCCGAACCTGTGTTAGAATGCCCTAGCTGTGAAAAATTGCACAGGTAATTTTACTCGTCTCGAAAGGAACTCGTGCTTTTGCTGAAACTGTCTTCCGTCTGCGCCCTTGCCGCTTCATCACTGTTCGCCGCCGTTCCGGCAGCCGTTGCCCATCCCGCGCACTCCCATTTCGCACACTCCGCGCCCAGTGCCACTGTCCAGGCCCAGAATAAAGCCCTCGCCAGCGGCAGCGTCGTCCAGGCCGCGTATGCGTTTCGGGGCACCCGCTACGTGATGGGCGGAACGTCCCGCTCCGGCTTCGACTGCTCCGGCTTTGTCCGCTTCATCCTCGGCGCAACCGACGGCGTCGCGCTGCCGCGCACCGCGACCGAGCAGTTCTACCACGGCACCGCAGTTTCCGTCGCACAGGCGCAGCCGGGCGATCTGGTCTTCTTCAAGAACACGTACAAGCGCGGCATCTCCCATGTCGGCATCTATGTCGGCGGCGGCCAGTTTGTCCATGCCGCCAACGCCCACAAAGGCGTCCGCACCGACAGCCTGAGCGCGTCCTATTACCAGGCACACTTCGCCGGTCTGCGGCGTGTCCTGCCCGCCCAGATGCGGATTGCCGCCGCCCAGCAGTAAATTTATCTGTCCGACCGTTGACAAAGCAGCGCGAAGTGGGGTATAAACTCCCGCGTGCGGCCCCTTGGTCTAGTGGTTATGACGTCCGCCTTTCACGTGGAAGATCACCGGTTCGAGCCCGGTAGGGGCTACTGCAAAAAACGGAGCAAAAAAGCGAGTATCAGAATGATACTCGCTTTTTTCGTGACCTTTGCTCAAGCACGATTCGGAGCACTATGACGGAGACTAATCAAACAACCGGTAAAACCAGCCCTGCCCCGCCTCGGCTTCAGGCGTACAGCACGCTCGATATGTGGCGCGGCTTTGCCTGCCTCTTTGTCGTCCTGCACCATGAGGCGTTTATCCTGACCGGACGCTCCCCACAGCTTGCGTCGTTTCCGCTGTACCGGGCCGGGGCGTTCGGGTACCTCGGAGTGCAGATGTTTTTCGTCATCAGCGGGTACTGCATCGCCGGCGCGGCCTGCTCGGCGCTGCGGCGCGGCGACGGCTGGGCGGCGTTTATGCTGGCCCGCGCCCGGCGGGTTTACCCGCCGCTCTGGTTCTCGCTCGGCCTGGCGGCACTGCTCGTGCTGGCGGCGCGGGCGCTGGTGGCGTCGGGCCGACTGCACGGCAGCGCCCTGGCGGATTTAGACATCCTGCATCAGCCGCTCTGGTACTACGCCACCAACCTGACACTGACACAGATGCTGTTCGGTCAGTCGTTCCTGTCCATCGTCTGCTGGACCCTGTGCTACGAGGTGGCGTTCTATCTCATCGTCAGTCTATTCCTGCTGGGAAAACGGGCGGGCCGCGAGGAGGCGACTCTTCTGACGGGTCTGCACGCCGTGACACTGGCAGCACTGGCGCTGCTGATTTTTGCGCCGTTGTGGCGCTTCTTTCCGCTCGACCTGTGGCCGCAGTTCGGGCTGGGCATCATTGTCTACGATGTCCTGAAACACCCGCATCAAATGCGGCCTAAAGGCTGGCTGCTGGCGGCAGGCCTCGCGATTTTGGGGTTTGTCGCCTCGCGCGACCTGGCGATGAGCTTGCAGCACGAGCCGAGCCGCCTGACATTCCTCTTTACACTCGGCTTCGCTACGCTGCTCCTGCTGCTGTACCGCCATGACACGACCCTGAGCCGCCTGCGCTTGGTGCGCAGCCTGAGCGCGGTCGGCCTGTTCTCCTATAGCCTGTACCTGACCCATTTGTTCACGCTCGGCATCGTCAATCAGGTGGTTCGCCTGACCCCGCTGCCGGTGTCGGCGCACCTCTTGATTGCCCTAGTTTGCATTGTAGTCTCGGTCGGCGTTGCCCGCCTATTCTTCCACTGGTTCGAGCGGCCCTTTGTGCAGGCCAAGCGCAACGCCTAGATGAGCTTGCGCTTTTCCAAAACCGACACGATTTCGTCGAGCGACTGCTCCACCGAATCTCGGTCGGTATGCACCGTGACGTCCGGGCGGAGTGGCGGCTCATAGGGGTCCGAAACACCGGTGAAGTGCGCGATTTCTCCGGCTAAAGCCTTTTTGTACAGGCCCTTGACATCCCGCGCCGTCAGCGCTTCCAAACTCGCCTCGGCGTAGACCTCGATAAACGGGATACCGCTCGCGTTGTGCTCGGCCCGGACTTCGTCGCGCACGTCCCGGTACGGCGAAATCGCCGCCGTCAGGGCCGCGACCCCGTTGCGAGCGAGCAGGCGGGCGACATAGCCAATGCGCCGGACATTGATGTCCCGGTCTTCTTTTGAGAAAGACAAGCCTTTGGACAAATGCGTTCGGACTTCGTCGCCGTCCAGTAGCTCCACTTTGAGGTCACGCTGTTTCAAGAGCATTTCCAGCCGCGCCGTGAGCGTGGACTTGCCCGCCCCCGACATACCCGTCATCCAAAGCGTAAATCCCTGCTGCGTCTCGCTCATAACTTCTCCCAAAGCGCCGACACCTGCCGGCGCGTGTCTTCCAGACCAAGATCGGTCGTAATCACATAGTCCGCGCGGGCGATCTTCTCTGCCAGCGGCCACTGCGCGTCCACCTGCCGCCGCGCTTCGTCTTCGGCGATTCCATCACGGGCGCAAAGCCGGGCCACTTGCAGCGGCCCCGAACAGGCCGCGACCACGACGCCGTCCAAGTCATGCTCGGAGCCGACTTCGTAGAGCAGGGGTATCTCAGCCGCCGCTGCGCGGGCCGTGCTCGACTGCCGCCACTCGGCGATCTGCGCCCGGAGCGCGGCGATGATCGGCGGGTGGGTCAGCACTTCCAGCCGCTTTCGGGCATTGGCATCGGCGAAGATGATCTTTGCCAGCGCCCGGCGGTCAATCGTGCCGGGTTCGGGGGCGGCGCAGCTTGGAAACGCCGCCAGAACCTCCCATGTCGTCGGGGTTCCAGGCGCAAGCAGTTCGCGGGCGACAGCATCGGCACTGACCGTCGGCGCCCCTAAATCCGCCAGCATTTTCGTGACCGTGCTTTTGCCGGTGGCGATGCCACCGGTGATGCCGAGGATATACACAAGAACTCCTACCTACCCCCGCAACGGGAAGGGAAAGGAATTTCGGTCAAGAGGAACTACCCAGTGTCCGATGTTCTTGATCTTAACCCTTCCCGTTGCGGGAGGGGTCGCGAGGAACGAGCGGGGGTAGGTTCCTAAAAAAAGCCCCTGCATTCCGCAGGGGCTTTCTCCATTCGCCATTATTCTTTCTCGGCAGTTGCTGTGCTCTCGGCAGCCGCTTCGGTCTCGGATGCCCCTGCGGCCTCCGGCTCGGCTTCGGCCAGCTCTTTGCCGAAGTGCTCCCCGAAGATGTCCGCCAGGCTCGTGCCGAACGTCTCTTCCCGCTGATTGGCGCGGTAGTTCTTGAACTCCTTGTAATCGTCCTCCGAGTCCCCGCTGTAGTTGGTGTCACGGCCTCGTCCGCCGCCGCCTCCGCCGCTGCGCTCGCGGCGCGGGCGATCACGCGGCGGGCTGACTGCCCCGCCTTCGCGCTCGCCGCCGACAATCGGGCGTCCGCCTTCGCGCTCGCCGCCGCGTCCGGCCCGTCCGCCGCGATCCGCGCCGCGTCCGCCGCCGAAGTCCGGCTCAGGGACATAGGGCTGCGGGATGGCGCCGGGGGCGGCCTCGGCGACGCGCCGGATGGACAGGGTCATCTTGCGCTCGTCGGTCCGCATCTCGATGATCCGGGCTTCCACTTGGTCGCCAGGATTGACTGCGTCCGAAGGCTTCATCACGCGCCGCTCGGCCAGCTCTGAGGTCGGGATAATCGCTTCGACGCCCTCTTCGAGCTGCACGAACGCACCAAACGGTACCAGGCGGGAGACTTCCACTTTGACGAGGTCGCCGACTTTGTACTTTTCGCCGATTTCGGTCCACGGGTCGGGCAAAATCTGCCGCAGACCAAGAGAAATCCGGCCCTGATCCAGCTTCAGCTTCAGGATCATGACGTCGAGTTCCTGCCCATTTTTCAGGACTTCGCTCGGGTGGTTAATGCGGGACCAGGACATCTCAGAGACGTGCAATAGGCCGTCAATACCACCGAGGTCAATAAACGCACCGTAATCGGTAACGCGCCGAACAACGCCCTTGCGGACTTCGCCTTCTTTGAGCGATGCCAGAGTCGTTTCCTTGCGCTGCTTGCGCTCGTCCTCAGTCGCTTCCCGGTTTGATAGGACTACCTTGCGGCGGTCACGATCCACTTCGATGACTTTGAGCGGGATGCTCTGGCCGACATACTTGTCAAGGTTCTGGTGCTTGAAGTCGCCGGAGCCGACATGGGACGCCGGCACGAAGCCGCGAATGCCCAAATCTACGACCAGGCCGCCTTTAACACGCTCGGTGACAAGGGCCTGCAAAATCGTCCCGGCATTCATCGCCTCGATGACTTTGTCCCAGGCTTTCTCGAAGTCCGCTCTTTTCTTGGACAGAAGCAACTGGCCCTCATCGGTGCGTCCGATGACGACGACTTTGACCGCCTCATTGACCTGGACGACATCCTCGACATTGTCGAACGGCTCACGCGACAGCTCGTTCAGGCGGATAATGCCCTCGCTTTTACTGCCGACATCCACCAGGACACCGTCTTTGTCAATATGGACTACGGTGCCGACTACCACATCGCCCTCCGAAAGCTCTTTAAACATGCTTTCGTAGTCCGACTGGCTCATTAGCGCTTCCTCACGCTTCGGCGCAGCAGGTGGTGTCCCATTCGACACAGGCGCAGGCGCAGTTGCCACCGCCGTTTCAGGGACGGCCTGCGGGGCCGAGGCGGAAGGGGCAGCCATCTGCTCACTGGTCACGAGATCTTCAGGTACGACCGACATAATTTCGCAGTGCTCCTCAGCATTGGGACATGATTGCCCCGAGTTTAGTTTCGTAAAGTAATTGTTTAATTTATTTTTGGCAGGACGCGCAGTAGACCGTGCCGCGTCCGCCGACCCGGATGCGGGTCAATTCTTCGCCGCAGGTGACACACGGCTTTCCGCCTCGGCCGTAGACACGCGGCGTGTAGCGTCCGATCTGACCTTCGGTATCCACGTACTCGTCGCTCGTCGTCCCGCCGCCGGTGACCGCTTCCGTGAGAACCGCGATGATCTCCATGTTCAGCCGGGCAATTTCGCCGGGCGTCAGCGACCCCGCCGGACGCAGCGGTCCTATTCCAGACCGGAACAATGACTCATCTGCATAAATGTTGCCAACTCCGGCCACGACAGCCTGATCCAGCAAAACAGCTTTGATTGCGGTCTTCGGACGCTGAGAAAGGCCCGCCGCCAGATGCTCCGGGGTCCACGTTCCCGATAGCGGCTCCGGCCCCATGCCGAGGAGGCTTGGGTGCGCCGCCAGCTCGCCTGCCGTCGCCAGCCGCATTTCGCCCCAGCGCCACATATCGTGGAACCGGAGCTGCCGACCGTCATCAAGGGAGAACGCCGCCGCAAGGTACTTTTCCACCGGTGTGTCATCATCTGTCACCAGAAGCTGACCACGCATATTCATGTGGAACAGTAGATAATACCCCGAATGCAGGGAAATAATCAAGTGCTTTCCGCGCCGCCCGACAGATTCGACTCGGACACCTCGCAGCCTCTCTCCAAACACCTCGGGATCGGTGATCGTTCCCTTCAGCATTTTGGGCACGGATACCTGCACTTCGCCGAGTGTCCGCCCCGTCAAATGCCGCTCCAGCCCCCGCCGCAGCGTCTCCACTTCCGGCAATTCCGGCATAATTACTTGTTCTTTCCTGTTAAAACATGATCACGCTGCGGATGACGTCGCCGTGGTGCATGGCCTCGAACGCTTCGTTGACTTCCGTGAGCTCGATTTTACTGGTGACCATCTCGTCGAGCTTGAGCTGACCGTCCAAATAAAGCTGGGCCAGCAGGGGGAAGTCGTGTGACGGCAAGGCGTCCCCGCAGTGGCAGACCCGCAGGCCAGCCTTGTTCCAGTAAACGCCCGTCGCCATGTTCCCGAGGTTTAAATTCACGGCGTCGTCTGCTGCCGGGAAGCCGATGGTCGTGGCCGTGCCGCCGTAGGACAGCATTTGAATGGCCTGCTCGGTGCATTTCGGAATGCCTGTGGCTTCAAACGCGAACTCGACGCCGCCGTCCCAGCCGTCCTCCGTCAGTGCCCGAACTTGGGCCACCGGGTCGCCAGTCACCGCGTTCACCGTGTGGGTCGCGCCAAAATCCAATGCTTGTTTCAGCTTCTTGTCGCTGACATCCACGGCGATGATCTGCTTGGCGTGCTGAAGCTTCGCGCCCTGGATGACCGACAGGCCCACGCCCCCGCAGCCAATCACCGCGACCCGCGCCCCGGCATACACCGGGGTTGTGTTTGTCGCTGCACCGACCCCGGTGATGACCCCGCAGGCGATCAAACACGCCTTGTCGAGCGGCATGGCTTTCGGCATCTTGATGGCAGCTTTGGCATGGACCACGGTGTAGGTCGAGAACGTTCCGCAGCGCAGCACCTGCGAGCAGAGCGCCCCGTCACGCTTCCGGCGAATGCGCTGACCGGGCCGCAGGGCCGCGTAGCAGTGGCGCGGATCCCCGCGCAGGCAGCTCGGGCACGACCCGCACGGAGCGCGGTAGGCCAGCACCACCGGGTCGCCGATTTCCAGCCCGGTGACACCTTCGCCGAGCGCCTCGACGTAGCCCGCGCCCTCATGGCCCAGCACAATCGGGAACGCCATACCATTGCCGTTTAGATTTTTGACGGTCAGATCGGTGTGGCAGACGCCCGACGCCGCGATCTTGACCAGCACTTCGCCGGGGCCGGGGTCGTCAATGGTCACGTCTTCCACTTCCACGTCGCGCCCGGCCTCGTTCAGCAGCGCGGCCTGTCCTTCATAGGGCATCGGAAAGTCTCCTCTCAAAAAGTTCAGTTAAAAAAGTTCAGTCGGTTCGTGGCTCTATTGTACCTGAATTACGCGGGCGCGAGGGCAGGAAATCGGCGAGGCGGCGGCGAAGAACTGCCGTAGGGAGCAACCACATGGCAAAACTCAAGCTGGGACTGATCGGAATTGTCGGCGAAGACGCTAAAGCGGACTTTTGGGGCACGATGCGCCGGGTCGCCGAGATCGGCTACCGTGGCATCGAAGGCGGCGCAGAGCTTTTAGTGGGGGACACCGCCGAAAACATCCAGCGCTTCCACGATTTGGGCCTCTCGGTGCTGACCGTCAGCGCCAGCCGCGAACTCCTGCGGGACGACCTGCCGCAGCTTATCGCCGACGCCCACGCGCTGCACTCGCCCCGCGCCACCGTCTGGTGGGCACCCTGCCCTACCCGCGAAGAGGTGCTTCAGGACGCCGATTTGTACAACCGGGCCGGCACGGCGCTGAAATCCGAGGGCATCACCCTCTGCTACCACAACCACGAGCAGGAGTTCCGCAACGTCTTTGATAGCATCACCGCGCTCGACCTCCTCGCCGCCCACACCGACCCGGCGGCGCTGGCCTTCGAGATTGACATCGCCTGGGCGGCCTTCGGCGGTGCAGACCCCGCCGCCGTCCTGCGCCGCTTCGCCGGGCGCATCCCCGCCGTCCACGTCAAAGACCTCTTTGGGCTAGAGATGCGCGGCGAGTTCACCGCCGTCGGCACCGGCATCGTTCCCCTCCGCGCGGCCCTCGAAGCCGCGATTGACACAAATATCGAATGGGCTATCGTCGAGCAGGACACCCTCCGCAATTTGACCGCGATGGAAACAATCACCGCAAGCTATCTCAACTTAAAAGAAATGGGCATGGTCTAGAGTGTCCCGAGCGCCCTTTTTAGTTTGCGGCATTTGAGTCAGGTATACTAACTGCTCTCAGCAAATGTGTTAACCCAAGAGTCTAGGAGAAAACCGATGGCGATGACAACGGAAGCGCCTGCCGCGCTGCAAGTCAATGAGCAAACAAGTGAGATGTCGTATGATGACTATATGGCCGAGCCGCAGGTCGAGGGGCGATATGATATTGTCAACGGAGTGAGGATTTTTATGGCAGGAGCAAGCTACCGGCATCAGCGCGTATCAAACAATATCAGCCGGGCATTTTACAGGTATGAGCAGGACAGCGGCCTCGGCACGACGGTTTCCGCCCCCTTCGACGTGCTCATTCGCCGCTTTCCCAAGCTGCAAACCCGGCAGCCGGATGTGCTGTTCATCAGCCAGGCGCGAATGGCGCGAGGCGGTGGTATCCCGGTCAAAGGGCCATTCGGCGCCGCGCCGGAGCTAGTTGTCGAGATTATCTCAGACAGCGAGACGCAGCAGATTTTAGGGGACAAGATTGCGGACTATATTGAAATCGGCGTCAACGAGTGCTGGGTGGTGCGGCCTGGTGACGGCACGGTGGAGGTGCTGGCGTTGACGCCGGGCGGGACGCAAAGCGCCACGGTCTATGGACAGAGCGAGACGGTGCTGTCGGTGGTCTTTGCCGGACTGACGGTTTCGGTGGCGGACGTGTTTGCGGCTTGACCAAGTAATTGTGCTTGGGGTACAATTTATATAGAACAAATGTTTTCCGAGAACGGGCGCAATTCTGTGGCCCGTTTTTGCTTGTTAGGGGCAGTAGTACATGGCTGATTTCATTCGCATTCAAGGGGCGCGTCAGAACAATCTCAAAGATATTTCGCTGGATATTCCGCGTGATAAATTAGTAGTGATCACCGGCCTGTCCGGGTCAGGGAAGTCGTCGCTGGCGTTTGATACCATCTATGCCGAGGGGCAGCGGCGGTATGTCGAGTCCCTGTCGGCCTACGCCCGGCAGTTCCTCGGGCAAATGGATAAGCCGGACGTAGATCATATCGAGGGGCTGTCCCCGGCAGTCTCGATTGACCAGAAATCTACGTCCCGCAACCCGCGCTCGACGGTCGGCACGGTCACGGAGATCTACGATTATCTGCGGCTGCTGTTCGCCCGCGTCGGCGTCCCCCATGACCCGATCACCGGCCTGCCGCTGACCAAGCAGACCATCGAGCAGATGGTGGACCGAACGCTGGAGCTGCCCGAGGGCACGCGCATCCAGATTATGGCCCCAATTGTCCGGGGGCGCAAGGGCGAGTACAAAAAAGAGATCGAGGAGATCAAGGCCGAGGGCTTTGCCCGCGCCCGGATTGACGGCACTGTGTACGATTTCGCGTCGGACACCATCCCCGAGCTGGGCCGCTACAAGATGCACTCGATTGAGATTGTCGTGGACCGGGTCGTGGTCAAGCACCCCGCACCCGATTCGACCGCGTCGTCTACGCTCGCCAAGCGGCTGTCCGACTCGTTTGAAGTGGCGGTGAAGCACGGCAAAGGCTCGGTCATTGTGGACGTGGCCGGCGGCGAACAGTTAGAGTTCACCGAAAGCTTTGCGGCGACCGATTCGGCGTTCAATTTCGAGGAGATCGAGCCGCGCCTGTTCTCGTTTAACTCGCCCTACGGCGCGTGTCCCGAGTGTCACGGGCTGGGCATCAAGACCGAGTTCGACCCGGAATTGATTATTCCCGACAAAGCGCTCAGCGTCGAAGGCGGCGCGATTGCGCCGTATGTGGCAGCGACTTCAGGCAATACCAACGAGTGGGCTTTGGGACTGTTTCGCGGGGTCGCCGAGCGGTTCAAGTTCGACCCCGAAGCGGCGGTAGACACGCTCACCGACGAGCAGTATAAAGCCTTGATGTTCGGCGTCTCAGGCAATGTCACGGTGACATTCCGCAACAAGTGGGGCAAGAACCGGCAGTTCACGTCGGATTACTCCGGCATTGTCGGAATGCTGCAAAAGCGGCTCGGCGAGACCGAGTCGGAAGGCGTCAAAGAATGGCTCGGCCAGTTCCAGTCCGAAAAGCCGTGCCCGAAGTGCTCGGGCAAGCGCCTGAAGCCCGAAGCCCTGTCAGTGCTGCTGGGCGGCCTGAATATCAGCGACTTATGCGCCCTGAGCATCGCCAAATCGCACGACTGGTTTGAGACGCTCAATTTAACAGCGCGGCAGCAGATGATCGGGCGGCAGATTGTCCGCGAAATCCGCACCCGTTTGGGCTTTCTCTTAAACGTCGGCCTCGGCTACCTGACGCTCGACCGCGGCGCGAAGACGCTGGCGGGCGGCGAGGCGCAGCGCATTCGCCTGGCGTCGCAGATCGGCTCGGGCCTGACCGGGGTTCTGTACATCCTCGACGAGCCTTCGATTGGCCTGCATCAGCGGGACAACACCAAGCTGATTGACACGCTGTTTCACCTGCGCGGGCTGGGCAATACAATTATTGTGGTCGAGCATGACGAGGAAACGATGGCCGCCGCCGACTGGATCATTGACATCGGTCCCGGCGCGGGCGAGCACGGCGGCCATGTCATCGCGCAGGGCACGCCCGCCGAGATCATGGCGAACCCCAAGAGCGTCACCGGCGGCTTTTTATCAGGCCGGGACAAGATCGCCATTCCCGAAGAGCGCCGGCAGCCGGGCGACAAGTTTCTCGAAATCATCGGCGCGACCGGCCACAATTTGCAGAATGTCACGGTCAAAATCCCGCTCGGCTGCTTTGTCTGCGTCACCGGCGTTTCGGGATCGGGTAAGTCCACGCTGATTCAGGAAACGCTGTTCCCTAGATTGCAGAGTGCCATCAACAAAGGCCACCATGTCTGGGAGCCGCACGAGGCCATCAAGGGCATCGTGAACCTCGACAAAATTGTGGACATTGACCAGTCGCCCATCGGCAGAACGCCTCGGTCGAACCCCGCGACATACACCGGCGTCTTCGATATGATCCGCGACCTCTTCTCGAAGACCGCTGATGCCCGGATGCGCGGCTACAAGGCCGGGCGCTTCTCGTTCAACGTCAAAGGGGGCCGCTGCGAGGCGTGCAAAGGCGACGGCATTATCAAGATCGAGATGCAGTTCCTGCCCGATGTTTACGTCCCCTGCGAAGTCTGCCACGGCAAGCGCTACAACCGCGAAACATTGGAAGTCAAGTTCAAGGGCAAATCCATCTCCGACGTGCTGGAAATGACCGTCGGCCAGGCTGTCCCGTTCTTTGAAGCCGTGCCCGCCATCACGCGCAAGTTGAAGACCATCCACGATGTCGGGTTAGATTATATCAAAATGGGCCAGCCCGCGACCCAGCTCTCCGGCGGCGAAGCCCAGCGCGTCAAGCTCGCCACCGAGCTTGCCAAACGCGCCACAGGCCGCACTTTGTATATTCTCGACGAACCCACCACGGGCCTGCACTTCGCCGACATCCAGAAGCTTCTGCAAGTGCTGCAAAGGCTCACCGACACCGGCAACACGGTTTTGGTGATCGAGCACAACCTCGACGTCATCAAAACCGCCGACTGGATCATTGACATGGGACCCGAAGGCGGCGACGGCGGCGGCATGGTGGTCGCCGAAGGCACCCCCGAAGCCGTCGCCAAAGTCAAAGCCTCCCACACCGGCCGCTATCTGGACAAAGTATTGCGGGGCGAGAGCTTGATTGCAGGAAAGTAGCTGGTCTTTGTCGAATGCCCTTGTAATTATTGCTTTAAACCAGGAGATGATGACGTGAAAATCATGGAAGAAGTTACGTTGGAGAAATTGCGAGGCGCGTTCTATACGTCGCGGCCACTTGTAGATGCTTGTTTCAGACGCATTGTAGAGCTTGTTGACACAAGAGGGCCTTTGCATATTCTCGAACCATCATCTGGAGATGGCGCTTTCATACATGGTTTAGAACCTTATATCAGAAGAGGTGAAATTACCGAGCCTGACATCACCTGCGTCGAGCTTATGGAGTCGGAGGCGGCTGCCTGCCGAGAAGCATTGAGGCAACATCACTTAAATGGCAGTGTCGCCCACAGCAGTTTTTTCGCGTGGGCTGACGAGAACGACTGCATTTTTGATGCCGTCGTCGGCAATCCTCCCTTTGTTCGTTATCAGTTCGTTCCAGACAATGATAGACTTCTTGCCGAATGGCTTTTGAGAGCGCGGGGGAAAGAACTTCAAGGCGTCTCCAATCTTTGGATACCATTTGTTCTGCTGAGTCTTGACCTCCTGCGAGAAGGCGGCGCGTTTTCGCTGGTGCTGCCGAGCGAGCTGCTTTCCACGATCTCTGGCAGGCAGGTTCGCACTGAGTTAGTTCACCATTTCCACTCGCTCCGGGTGGACCTATTCCCGCGCGATGCGTTTCCAGACATCCTCCAGGACGTGCTTATTCTAAGCGGAATCCGCACGAGTCGAGCGCAGTCAACTCGGCCAATCACGTTCTCGGAACATGGTGTTGATGCAATACGAGAGTGGCGGCATGATGTCTCGGAAAGCGCTGAGTCATGGACACGCTATCTGCTGAAGACCGAGGAGCGAGATGCTTTCTCAGTCGCGAAGGCATTGCCGGGTATGCATCCGCTGAAAGAGGTGGCAACCATCGGCGTTGCCATTGTCACCGGCGCAAATGACTTTTTCGCAATAGATGAGGAAACGATCAACAAATTCGATTTACAGCAGTGGGCAATACCGCTTCTTGCTCGAACAGCGGATAGTCTCGGCATTATCTTCACGGAAAATGATCATTGTGAGGGGCGGCAACAAGGGAAAAAGTCCTGGCTCTTGGATTTCTCGGAAATCCGGGCTGACCCGATGCAGTTTGAGAAACCTGCCGAGTACCTAAGGTTAGGCGCATTAGAAGGCTTGCCGTTGCGATACAAATGTCGTATTCGATCTCCCTGGTATCGCGTACCGCAAATTCAGCACGGTTCACTCATGTTGGCAAAGCGCGCACATCAGCACCACCGCTTGCTTTATAATCAGCCTGGAGTGGTCACGACCGACACGATTTATCGCGGCGAAATGAAGCCGCAGTTTCAGGGACGCGAGGGCGAACTTGTCTCCGGGTTTCACAACTCGGTAACATTGCTTTCCGCTGAAATCGAGGGACGCACCTATGGAGGCGGCGTGTTAGAGCTTGTCCCTTCGGAACTCAGCCGCCTTGTCGTTCCAATGGCGGGAACGGCAGAAAGACTAGCCGAGCTAGATGGCATCAGCCGATTGAATGGGGGTCAGAAAGACGCACAGGATGCACTTGTCGAAGCGACGGACGCCTTGCTATGCCAAAGCATTGCAGGATACGTGGAGATTGCCGAAGTCGTCTCGGCGGCACGACAAAAACTTCGGAGAAGGCGCTTTTCAGGCTAGGGTTTTGCCGCCTGGATTATCAGCGAAAAGGCCCCTTGTTGATTTCGCTCAATAACAACCCACTCATCAGTGTAAGAGGCGGCAACAAGTCGAGACCCCAACGCTGTTCCCCAGGCAAGCACTGTTGGGACATTGGCTTGACCTGAAATGCGATGGGGGGCGTGGTCAATCGTCAGCACAAAGTTTCCTAAACTGTTGCTATGAATGAATACAGCAAAGTCTATTTCAGCAACTTCATAAGGCAAGCCATTTCGCGTCTCAGTTTGCCATACCGCAGAACCAAACAAATCATATCGAAAGAACGAATTTTTATCAATTGGAAAGATTGACTTCGTGAGACGCAGTTTGCCAGTAGGGTTGGTACCGCTTCCCACTTGCTGGGCATCAGAACTTGGCATTTGCTTGTACCATTTTTGAGGAGGCAAGGCGGGACTGGCGAGAACTGAGCTAGTGCGACTTGTAGCAGTCTGCGTTCTCCGTCTTGTGGTAGAACTAGCAGTAGCAGGTCCTGATGACACTGTTACAGCGGGGCCAGTAAGTATCGCAGGTCTCCACAGCGGGCGGCGACTGCCCACTAAAGTAGTGGCACGTGTGTTGCTGTTGGCAGTGAGAGAAGTAGATGGCTGTCGAGGCAATGGTGCAACGGAAAGAATGCCCGCAGACAACAAAACACTGATATCTGCTTCATTCTGGATAGGGAAAACGCCACTTTCGGTCAAAGATTGCCAGCGGTCAATTGCGTCTGCAATTTGCCTAATAACTACCGCATCGTCACCTTCTTTTGAGTCCAGTGCTATCCCAGCTTCTACGTTCCAGCCTAAGCCCCTATGAGTAAAGTTCCCTGAGCCGACAACAGCAGTAGCAGAACCATTAGAGCGCACAATCTGCACGGTTTTCGGATGAAACTTGGCATTGGAGTAAGCAACAACAGTGAGACTCGCATTCGCGGCGTTTTCTACAATTTTTAGTACCTGCCGAAGATCGCCAGCGACTAAGCTCTTTTCGTTGGAACCAAGTACAATGTGAACTGGAACCCCAGCAAGGACAGCATTTTTAAGCGTATCAGCATAGGGCTTTAAAGCGGTGTATGTGAAATAAGCAAACTGGGCGTGGAACTCTTGAATGCCTGAAATGAGGTTTGTATCTAACCAATGCCCAAGCGAGTGCGTACTGTCATTTGATCCTGTATCTAGATATTTGGCCAAACTTGCTCCCCTAAGACATTGTATCTAAAAGTCAGATAGAATGTACCACAAGGTTGAAATTTTTTCTTCACTCTGCGCCAAAACTTGGCTTGGAAGATGGAAATGAAACAAATGGCAATTCTTGAACGTGATGTCAGCAAAAGCGTTTTTGCAGATAAAGCAGAGGTCCGGCGGCTGGTTGCGGAAACCAACGAGCGCATGGGATTTGTGCCGGATCCGACTGCAACCGTAGAAAAAGTTCGGGCGATGATGGCGGCAGAAGGCATCCGACCGGAAGACAATGTGTTCATAACCGAGCTGATGCGGATGCGCTACGAAGAGGGTTAACGTATACCGCAAGTTCTGTGGGATGCCAGCGCCCTGGCAAAGAGACACAGGCTAGAAACAAGAAGTTGTAGCCGCGGTTCCAAATCCGCCATAATCGCTTTATGAATGCTTTTATCCTCGCCGTGCTGGCCTGTGCGGCTTTTTTGATGACGCTCCCCGCCGCCGCACAGTCACCTGCGCCGCGCTACCGTTTTACGCCGGGGCAGACGCTGCGGTTTTTGATCCAGCGGGACCCGTATTTTGCGGACCCGGAAGGGGCGATGGAGACGGTCAACCCCGATGCGCCGTATCGCCCGCCGATTGTCGAGCGGCTGATGGAGAAGGTTTTAGCCGTGAGTGCAGACGGCACAGCGACACTTTTGGTGACGCTGACGGCGGAGCCGGGGTTTGAAGACGATGAGCGGCCCCAGGCGACGCTTTCGCGGATAGTCACGATGACGGCGTCTGGGAAGGTGCTCTCGGTCTCCGGGGCGTCGCTCGGCAACAGCCCGGCGGAGGCGGACCTGCTGCGCGGGATTGCTGCACTGATGCCGGGGGGGAGCGCCCGCCAGGACGGGCTGGCGGTGGGTACGCAGCGGCGCCCGGTGACGGTGATCGAGAACAAAGCGCCGAACCATGATGGGACGCTGCTTCAGACGACGACGGCGGCAGAGACTGACCGCATGGTCTTCGACTGCCGTCGGGGCCGGCTCGCGCGGGTGATTTGCACGAAGACAATCACGGCGTCGTTGACGATGACCGGGCGCGGGCGGCGCGGGTCCGACGACTTCGGCCATGTCGTGCCCAATGTTCGGCTTGTCCAAACGCTCACGGTCGAAGCGCAGGGCGACTAGCTTCGCGCTCGGCTTTGACGTGCTTGGACTTGACGTGCTTGAGCTGGGCAACAATCAAAAAGCTGAAGATGACCAGCAGCGACCAGGACGTGATTTTGGCGAGACGAACCAAGTGCCAGCCTCCGTGCTGGTTTGGATACTGCCAGGCCCCGTAATAGGTTGCGATGTTTTCGGCGATCCAGACAAAGAAACCGATGAGCACAAACGCCAGCGTCATTGGCATTCGGTACGTTTCGGTGCGGACGGTAAACGCAGCGCGGGTGCGACGGAAGACGAGGGCGATCAGCGCGGCGAGCGCCCAGCGGGCATCCGGCAGGTTGTGCTCGGTAAAGAAGTTGACATAAATTGCCCCGGCAATCCCCCAGGCCACCCAGTCTTTGGGCCAGCCGCACAGACGGACATCCAGCCGCCGCCATGCCTGGCAGAGATAACTTGCTACGGACGCATACATAAAGCCGCTGTAGAGCGGCACTCCACCGAGCTTGGTCCAGCCCGGCTCCGGGTAGCCCCACGAGTGCACGTGGGTCTTGAACAGTTCCAATGCCAGCCCCGCCCCGTGAAAGACGGCGATTACTTTCAGCTCGTCTTTGGTCTCCCAGCCCACCCGGTACAGCGCGTACTGGGCCAGCAGGCAGATCAGCAAAATGGCATCGGGGCGCGGCAGGCCGGGCACCGAAAAGCGCTGGGTCAAGGCGAAAGTCATAAAAAGCAGCAGCGGGAAGACGCACGAAACCGCTGACTGCCGGGCGAACTCCAGCCCCTGCCGGCCCCAAAAGGCCGGGGAGCGGTTCCGCCGGGGGCATAATACGGGTATGCTGTCACACCGGGCACTCGAAGAATCTTGTGTGGGGCCGGGCTGGAAAGATCGGGACATCACTTGCTCCATATTATTCATCTTATCGGCGCGTACTCGCTGTTTGTCGGTATTCTCGCACAGATCGTTGTTCTTCTCAGCGGCTGGAAGCGCGGCAAAACGCCGGCAATGGTGCAGGCCGGGATACTGCTGCTGGCGCTCGGCTTGGACTCCGCCTCCATCATTCTGCGTCCGAATCAGCCGCCGCAGCTTCTTCCCGACCTGCTCGGCTGCGGCGCGGCCCTGCTGCTGTTTGCTCCGGCGGTGGAAGCGCTGCGGAAGCTGTGGGCGGCAAAGCAAGAAGGCGAAGAGAAATCGCAATGAGCGCGGGCATGACGACCAGCACCGGAAACCAGACCGGGCCGTACCATGCCCAGGGCACCAGGAAATAAACATCGATGGCTGCGAGCGTCTGGGGGAAACCCGTCCACATCTTCAGCCAGAGATAGTATGTCTCGTCCCACACGGCAAACGTGTACAGATACAGCCCCAGACGCTCGCGCCCGCTCCGGCCCGCCGCCATCGCCGGGCCGAGCAGCAGCAGCAGAGTCGCGATTTCCCGCCCGTACTCGGTGTCGTAGACGCCCAAACGCCGCATCTCGCCGGTGATAGTCGCGCCGCTCCATTGCAAATGTCGGCTTGCCCAGACCGCCGGGTAGTCCAGCCCCGGCGGGAACCCGCCTAAACGCCGAATATATACCACGACCAGCGCCTCGACATAGCCAAACGCGGCGGCATAGAGTGTCCACCACAAGAGTTGTCTCCAAAACTTATTCCCCATAGGCAAAGTGTACCGCAGGGACTCTCTAATATACCACAAAGTACTTTGTATTGCAAAGCATCAGCGAAATAATTTGCATTTTCCCTGTTTCGTGATACAATAACCCTATGATTGCGGAAGATGCGCTGGACGAAGAAGCACAACAAGAAAAGAATAGCCGGAGTGAGGACGAGCAGCAGCAGCTTGACGAAGCGCGTCGGCAGATCAAGCAGCGGCGGGTCAACCGATTGGAGCGGCGCTGGTGGAAACGCGCCGCGATCAATGCGTTTCTGCTGTGGCACGGCTTTGCCCTGTTTGTCTGGCTGATGCCCGGCAACAGCGCCGTGGTGCAATTCTTTGTCGGTGCGGTTCGCCCCTACCTGACCGTCACGGCCTTTGCCCAGAGCTGGAGCATGTTCTCGCCGAACCCGGACCATTTGGACGTTTACTTAGAAGCGAAGATTACCTACGCGCACGGGGAGGTTAAGTCGTGGGAGTTCCCGCGCATGACCCATCTCGGCTACGCCAAGAAGTACGAGGAAGAGCGCTGGCGCAAGATGACCGAGGTGGTCACCCACGGCAGCAACCAGAACCTCTGGCCGGTGATGGCCCGCTACGCCGCCCGCGCCAACAACCCTGACCCAAAGAACCCGCCGGTCAAAGTCGCGCTGATCCAGCACTCGCGCCTGATCCCGCCGCCCGGCCAGGCCATCCCACCCTACACCGTCGCCCCACTGCAAATCGGGGCGATGCCATCAGTGACGACAATCCGCCCGGAAGATTTGCCCAAGTAACCCACAACTGAACTCACCTATGCCAGAACTTAACCTATGACTGAACTCACACAGGCCGAGACCGAACTGATTGACCGCCTGCGGGAACGCGCCCGCAGCCCAAAGACCGCTTCCGATGACGGCCTGCGCCCCGCCGCGCCGCCGGCGACGCCCGCACAGATTGAGGCCGCCGAGGAGCGCCTCGGGATTGCCCTCCCGGCACTCCTGCGCGAGATTTACCTAACTGTCGGGGCAAGCGGAGTTGGTCCCGGCGGCGGTCTGCACGGCGTTCCCAACGCGCTTCTCCCTGGCCGATTGTATCCCCTTTGCGATTAGGGCAGCGGCATTGTCTCAGCCCTGGATATTGCCATGCCCGCCGCTGCCGTGATCCGCGTTGACCCCAATATGCCGAAAGCCGACGTATCCGTGCGTATCCCCCCTGCCCTGCACTTCGACCGCGCCGCCGCTGTCAAACCCGCCTGCTGGGTCGAGTCGCCATCATTCGAGCAGTGGCTCATGGACTGGCTCGACGGCCAGCCGCTGTTCTACGCCGCTTACCGCGGGGCTGAGAATGGAGACGATGACGAAGATATGGATGAGGAAGAAGACGGCGAGGAAGTAGAGGGAGAGGCAGCAGGTGTATAGCACTGCCGATACAAAACAATGCCCACAATTCGACAGCCCCAGAGCGTCGCCCACGACGTAACAATCAAGCTGCCGCTAACTCGCTGTCAAGCTGCCGCTGATTCGCTGTAGGGAACGACGCGGCTCAGGCGATCCGGGTGGGCACGTTCGGCTGCAATGAGGTCATAGCGGTTTTGCAGGTTCAGCCAGAATCGGGGCGACATCCCGAAGAATTTGCCGAGCAACAGGGAGGTCATCGGCGTAACACGACGCTCGCCGCGAAGTATCTGCGAAATATGAATGGCGGACAAGCCAGTCCCCTTCGCCAGCTTGTAAGGCGTAATACTCAGCGGCTCCAAGAAATCTTCCCGCAGCGTCTGGCCGGGATGCGTATTTTCCAAGTAGTCTTCTGCGATTTCATCGAGAGCTGTCTGTGTATTCATGAGTTTCTTTCCCGGAATTAGTGATAATCCACAATTTCGACATCGTGCGCGTTTCCGCTTCTCCAAACAAAGCAAACGCGCCATTGGTCGTTGATGCGAATCGAATGCTGCCCTTTGCGGTCGTCTTTTAATGCTTCCAGACGGTTTCCCAGCGGCGTTTGGAGGTCGTCTAAACTGCCCGCAGCTTCGATGTAGCCCATCTTGCGGAAGGCAGTATTTTGTATGTCTGCGGGAAGCCGGCGCGAGCGTCTGCCCGAGAAGATGATTTCAGCTTCGGCAGACTTGAAGTTGATAATCATGCTTCATATATTACCCAGTTTCGATACTAATATCGTGCGCGGATAATGACGGCAGGAACGGGTACAATCCCCCCATGGCAGATACTATGACAGATAGTTTTTCCGGGTTCGGCGTCAACCCGATACCAAAAGACGACGGCGAGGACGGCGGCGGGGTGTTTCTGCTGGTCGTCTCGCATGAGGGCAGCCTGACCGCCGCTGCCTACGCCACCGAGATGGGCGCGATGGAAGCGGCGTTCGAGTATCTTGAAGGCGAGTGGGACCCCGGCGACGAGCGCGGGGCCATTGAAGACCGCTACCTCCGTGCCCAGGAGTTTCTTGACGCCCAGGGCGGGGTCATGGAAATTATCCCCAGTCCAATCTATGGAAGCTAAAGTTTACGGGAGCTAGCGCTTATGCCGATCCATCCAGAAACGCGCATCGGGCACATTCACCTGAAAGTGGCGGACTTGGAGCGCTCTCTGCGCTTCTACCGAGACGTGCTCGGCTTTGAGGTAACGCTGCAAGTAGGCGGGGCGGCGTTTCTTTCAGCGGGCGGCTACCACCACCATCTCGGGCTGAATACGTGGGAAAGCCTCGGCGGGACCGCGCCGCCACCGGGCACCACCGGGCACCACCGGGCTATACCACGCGGCCATTCTCTACCCGACCCGCGCGGCGTTGGCCGATGCCCTGCGCCGGCTGATTGCGGCGGGGATCGCTTTAGACGGCGCAAGCGACCACGGGGTCAGCGAGGCGCTGTACCTGTCTGACCCCGATGGCAATGGGGTGGAGCTGTACTGGGACCGCCCAAGAGAAGAGTGGCCGCGCACGGCGGACGGCGAGATCGCGATGTACACCCGGCGGCTTGATCTGACGAGCCTGCTGGCGCAATCGAATGACCAGTAACGCGGCGCCGTCTGCTGAGAAACTGCCCCACGGGGCTGAACCCCCGTGCTTTAAAAAGCAACCTCCCGCCTACGCGGGCGAAGAATAATTCGTGGGCACCAACTTCGTTAGTTCTTAATGCCCACGACGGCGAGGAATTGCACTTTCAAAGCCCTGCTGTTCAGGGCAGGGTACTCTTTCTATACAGTCTCTTAGAGCGCCGTCAGTCCTCCACGACGGCGACCAGCAGGCAGATGTCATCGCGCATGACGCCGGCGGCGGCGGCAGCATCCACCCCGGCGATCAGGTGCAGGGCAAGCTTCTCGGCGGTTTCCGCCGCCGTTTGCGTTTTTTCCATTTGCGTTTTTTCCGTCAGCGCCCCCTCTAAGAGCGCCGCGACCCCATCAATCCCCAGCATCGCGCGGCGGCTCGGGCCGATCTCGGTCATGCCGTCGGAGAAGACCGCCAGCGCGTCCCCCGGCGCAAGCACGGCGTACCCCTGCTCGTACTGCACTCCTTCGATCCCGCCGAGGATCGGGCCGGTCGGCGGAAGCTGCTCGACCCGCCCATCGGCAGCCCGCCGAATCAACCCCGGCTCCTGACCGCAGTTGACATAGTTCAGGATACGCTCCCCTCGGCTGTAGACCCCGAAGAACAGCGTACTGAACCCAGTGAGGAGCGTGTTCTCGGTCAGCACCCGATTCAGCTCGGTGGCGGCGGCGGAGACAGTCGGCAGGGAGTAAAGGAACGCCCGCAGCATATTGCGGACAATGCTGACCTGCGCGGCGGCTTGCAGCCCCTTGCCGGATAGGTCCCCCAGCACCAGCGCCGTGCAGTCGGCGCTGATCGGGAACACATCGTAGAAATCCCCCCCGACTTCGGCTTCGTCGGTCAGCGCCGGCTCATAATACTTGGCAATCGCAAGGCCCGGCACCCGGTCCGGCAGGTCCGGCTGGAGCGCCGCCTGGAGCTGCTCGGCGATCCGGTGCTCCCGCTCGGTAATTTGCGCCCGCTCGGCTTCCAGCGCCTTGCGATCGGAGATGTCCCGGCAGATCGAAAACAGCAGCGGACGACCGCCGATGTCCAGGCGGCTGACACTGGCCTCGATGGGAAACAGCGTGCCGTCGGCCCGGCGCTGGACCGAATCAAACGGGGGCAGGCGCTCATCGGCGGCCCGCCGGAACAGCGCCCGGTATGAGGCGTCATCGTAGTTCGGGTCAATATCGAACGCACGCATCCCCTGGAAATCGGCGGCGGCGTAGCCGAGCGAGTGGCAGGCGGCGTCGTTGACATAGACGAAGCGCCCGTCCTCATCAATCAAAAAGTAGGCGTCACTGGCGTTGTCGCTTAAGAACTGGAACTGCCGCAGACGGTTCTCGACCCGCGTCCGCTCCTCGTCCTGCTCGAACCGGGCAGTGACATCGGTCTGAATACCGACAAAATGCGTGAGCGTGCCCTGCTCGTCGCGCACCGGGCTGACCGTCAGCTCATTCCAAAACGGCGTGCCGTCCTTGCGCTGGTTTAAAATCGCGACCTGGCACGGATACGCGCCGCGCACGGCGTCGCGGAGCTGCCGGATCGTTTCGGGGTCGGTGTCCGGCCCCTGCAAAAAGCGGCAGTTGCGCCCGACAACTTCCTCTTCGGTATAGCCGGTCATTTGCAGGAACGCTTCATTGACATAGACCAGCGGGCTGTCGGGCAGGCGCGGGTCGGCAATCGCGACACCATTGGTGGCGGATGCTATCGCCCGGTCCCGCGCCCGCAGCGCGTCCAATGCCGCCTGCTTTTCGCGCTGCACCGACATAAAGCGCAGGGCGGCCCGCAGCGAGCGGGCGACAAGGTCCGGCTGGAGCCGTTCTTTGGGCACAAACTCGGCGGCCCCCGCCTTCATCACTTCCAGCACCGTCCGCTCGTCACGCTGGCCGGTCAGCACGACGACCGGGGTGGCAAGTCCCTGAGCGCGGACTTCCAGCAGCAGGTCGAGCGAGGTACCGTCGGGCAGGTAATGGTCAAGAAAGATGCAGGCAAACTCTTCGCTCTGAAGCGCCGCGCGGGCCTCGGCGACACTTGCGGCTTCGAGCACTTCGGCTTCCGCGCCGTCCATCTCCGCAGCGCCCAGCCGCAGGGCGCGGACCACGGCCCGCCGGTCCTCGGCATCGTCGTCTACGATCAGTACCCGGTACCGCTCCGGGGCCGGGTTTTCTTGTGGAATAAGTTCTTGTGGGAGGAGTTCGGGCAAGGGAATTGCGTCTTTCTCGCTGTTCGGAATTTAGCTCGGCCTACACGCTTTCGCAGGACATTTTAGCACAAATTCTGTCGAATTTGAAGACAATTCCCAAAATGGTCGGACCGTGAGGAACGAAGATTTTCCGAGAGGGGAGCAGTTTGATCGCGGATCGCGATCCGCGCTCATATTTATGGCAGGCGCAGCGATATAGGAAGTCCGGGCGCAGATAGAGGTCACGATACGCGCGGTAGTCATTCAGCAGCAGCAATCAGGAGAACGGCGAAAAATCATGCCATGCCCTCGGCGAAGGGCAGTGTGATTGTCATCGTCTTGTCTCCTTCCCACTATTATACCATGCGCCCTTAAATCAGTCCGCGCTCTTTGAGGGAGACGAACTTGCCGTCGCCGAGCACAATATGATCCAAGAGATCAATCCCCATGATCTCGCCGGACTGGATGAGGCGCTTGGTCACGGCCACGTCCTCGGCGCTTGGGGTCGGATCGCCCGACGGGTGGTTGTGGGCGACAATGATGGACGCCGCCGAGGCGATCACGGCGTCTTTGTAGACTTCGCGGGGGTGGACGATGGACGACGACAGGTCGCCGACTGAGACGGTTTTGATCGCCAGCACTCTGTTTTTGGTGTCCAGAAGTATGGACTTCAGATGCTCTTTTTTCTGGTACCGCAGATCAGGCATCAGCAAATTCGAAACGTCCTGGGGGCCGCCGATGCTGGGGCGGCCTTCTTCAGTAAACAGCGACAGGCGGTGCCCGAATTCGATAGCGGCTTTGATCTGGGCGGCTTTGGCGGCTCCGATGCCCTTGACGGCGGCAAGCTGCTCATTGGAGGCCGTGGCGACGCCCTGGATGCTGCCAAACGTTGACAGCAAAAACTCGCCGAGTGCGACCGCGCTGCGCTGGCCGTTGCCGATGCGGATCAAAATGCCGAGCAGCTCGGCGGTGGTGAGCGCTTGCGCTCCGTAGGCATGGAGCCGCTCACGCGGACGCTCACCCATCGGCAGGTCTTTGAGGGCAGGATTGTAGCGGTCGCGCACGACAGCGGCTTTGGCGGTTCTAGTCTTGACCGGCGTGGCGGGAGCAGTCTGGACAGGTTCGTCGGAGGGCGGGGTTTCGGCGGCGGGCGGCGGCTCGGGCTGCCAGAAGCGCGGGGCGGCACGGAGCGTTGGTTCGGACGGGGACGAGGCAGGGCCATCGTCCATGACGGCGGGGTTCAGCATAAGAGTTTTGTTTCAGGAAAAGCGGCCCGGCCCTTCGGGGCCGGGCCGGAGGTCTTAGAACGTGAACACGCCGGAGAGGCTCAGGGTGTCTTGGTCTTTTTTGGACACACCGCTCAAAGCATCGTCGTTGCCGCTGTAGAATGAGTTCACATTGCTGTGGTCGTGGCGGTATTCGATGCGGGTCAGGAAGTTCGGGGCCGGCTTGATCTCGTAGGTGCCGGTGATATCGTAGGGCTTGACGGTGAACGAGTCCGCACCGGCGAAGCTATCCACCTTGTCATTGGCGCCGGAATAGCGCAGGGCGAAGGCGGTCTTCGGGGTCAGCGCCTGGCGGTAGTAGAACGCATAGGCGTTGGTTGTGTCTTTCGGGCCGCCATCGGGGGTCAGCTTGCGGTAGACATAATCAATGCCGAACAACTGGTTGGCGTTGATATTGTAAGTGAAGTTGTTGTCGTTGACAGTCACCTTCGTGTCCGGGCCGCCGGGCGCGGAGTAGGAGCTGAAATACTTGTCTTTGCCGAGGCCAAGCTCCGAGATCAGCGTAAACTTGCCTTTCGGGTCGGTGTAATTGAGCTGACCGATGTAGCCCGGCTTTTTGTTGTCGTCCTGAACCCCGGCAGTGGCGGAGTTGAAGACCGCATTGACCAGGTAGAACGTCGCGGTGAGCGCGGCCAGTCCCGGCACGGGGGTGTAGATACGGGCGCCGGCATGGTAGAACGGCACATAATTGTAGGCGGTCGAGCGCGAGTAGTTGTAGTTGCCGTTGGACTCGGTGACTTCATAGCCGAACGGCGTGTAGAACTTGCCGAAGTCAATCCCGGCCCCGTCGCCGCCGAGCGCATACGTGCCGTAAAGCTGGGCGACGTTCTTGAAGCGGCCCTCGCCGGTGGTGGGGCTGAAGCCGGGAGGGGCGAACGCATTGATGTCGGCGGTGTCGCCGGTCGCAAGGGTCGCCTTGAAGCCGAAGCCCGACGGGCGGGCGGTCTTGAAGACGTTCAGCTCGGCCAGAGACAGCGCGGGCGAGTTGTGGCGGAAGTCGTAGTAGGTAGGACCGCCGCCTGCCGAGATATTCTTCGGGTTGCGGAAATTGAACAAGTAATAGCCGTCAACCAGGCCGTTGTACTGAATGTTGTAGTTAATCGGCGCGGCGGCTGGGGCGGCGGGCGCAGGCGCACCCGGCGCGGCGGTTGTTCCGGGCGGGGTCGGCGCGGCAGCCGGCTGAGTGGGCGCGGGCTGAGTCGTGCCGGGCGGCGGCGGCGGCTGTGTGGCCGGGCCGGGGCCTGTGGCCTGCGGGGCGCCGGGCGCGGGCGTGTCCTGCGCTTGCGCCGGCAGGACGCCGAAGGCAGCCAGGCCGAGGCCGAGCGCGAGGGCCGTTCGCAAAGATAAGGGCATAAGTGACTGGGGCATGATGGGTCGCAATGTGTGAAATCCTCCTCGTGATTGTCGCGTCGTGCGCGTTTCGTGTGTCGTACTTTGTTTGTCTTACAGAGGTATCAGGCCAACGGACGTTATGTTACCTGATAATTTTGCCGGTTTGCACGGTTTGGGCAGTGCGGCGGGTCAATCTTAACGAAAACTTTATGGGACCTCACATCCCGATCTCGCTGGCGGTGATGATGGCGCGGGCGATGTCGGACGCCGGCTTTTGCAGGGTCTGGCTCTGGGCCTGGATGCGGTAGAACGCTTCCCGCTCGGTGAGCTGGTGCTTTTCCATCAGAATGGCTTTCGCCCGGCCCACGATCCGCCGCGACTCCATCTTCTCCCGCAGGTCCTCGACATCGGTTTCGAGCGCCTGCCGCTCCCGGTAACGCCCGAGGGCGATGGCGATGGCCGGGGCCAGCTCTTCGGCCCGGAACGGCTTCCGCAGGTACGCCAGCACCCCGGCGGCGTCGGCCCGCGCCACCATGTCGTCCTCGGCGTAGCCGGTCAGGAGCACCACGCCCGCAAGCTGCTCGGCGCGGGCCACCCGCGCCGCTTCGAGGCCGTCCATCTGCGGCATCATGATGTCGAGCAGCAGCAGGTCGGGGCGCAGGGTGCGGGCAAGGCTCAGAGCCTGCCGCCCATCTTCCGCTTCGCCCAGCACCCGCATCCCAAGCTCACCGAGGGCATGGCGCAGGTCCAAACGAATCAGCGGATCGTCGTCCGCGATCACGATTTTTACCGGTTCCATTTTGGCTTCTTCCCTCACTGTAAATTGACACGAAAAATTGACACGAAAAAAGAGGCCAAGCGGCGACACGCTGCCGTCGGTGGTGACGGCGATGTCGGCTTGCCTCTGTCGCAGAGAGCAGAAAAATAACGGAACGCAGGAAAAAGAAGCGCAGCAATGCGCGGGACTTGCGGAAAATGGTTTAGGAAAGAGCGGTCGCCCGGCACGTCTTCGTTTCGGGTCCGCCCGCGTGACACCCAAAGTGCCGGGGTCAGGAGTGAGCAGAGTATACACGCCCGGACAGGCATTTGTCAAGGGGTCGGAACCCCTCTTCAAGAACCCCTCCCGCGTTCGAAACCGGTATTCCTGCCTGGCCCCCTGCCCTAACGAAGCTCTCGGGGCGTCCCGATAACTAGAGTGTCAGCCGGGAAGCAGACTTCGGAAGCGGCGCTTGCAGCAACACCCAAACGCAGCGCCGAGACCGAAGCCTCCCCCGAACACTGTCCGAACACCGTTCTCGCACAACCTATCGCCTTTCAAGGAGTCCCGTTATGAAGATGTTACGCCCCCGCAGCCAGAAAGCCGGCTTCACGCTGGTCGAGATTATGATTGTCGTTCTCATCATCGGCATCCTGCTCGCCATTGCCATCCCGAACTTCGTCGCCGCCCGTGAAGCGTCCCGTGCCAAAGCGTGTGTCGCCAACCTCAAGCAGATTGACAGCGCCACCCAGCAGTGGTGCATGGATAAGCAAAAGAACTCGACCAACTACAGCACCGGCCCAGTCATCGGAACCGACTTAGTCAAGACTGATGGCACTGGCTACCTGCGCTCGACACCCACCTGCCCGTCTGGTGGCGTGGAAACTGTTGCGTCTAGCATCGGTGCGAACCCCTTCTGCACGATCAGCAGCAAGGCCGACGGTACAGCGTCCACTACCGGAACTGGCGATTACGCTCCGGGTGGCACACCGCCGAACAAGTTCTACCACGGCCTTCAGTAGACCATATATCTCCGTTATTGGAGTGCATAGACCAGTCTCAGGATGCCAGGCTATGCCTGGCGTCCTTTTTTTCTGAAAGTCTCTTTGAAAGGCGGCGCTATGTCACATCGCAAGCAGCAGGGTTTTACGCTGGTTGAGATAATGATCGTCGTGTTGATCATTGGCATCCTTCTTGCAATCGCCATTCCGAACTTTTTACAGGCCCGTGAAGCCAGTCGCGCGAATAGCTGTGTCGCGAACTTATACCAGATTAACAGCGCCAAGCTTCAGTGTATTATGGACTACAAGATTTCCGGGACCGATACGACTACGAAGTTCTTTATTGATGGCACAACGACGAATACGCCCGGCAATTATCAACTCATCAACGGCACTGGCGGCACCGGCTACATTCGCCGGGTCGCGAACTGCCCGTCCGGCGGCAACTACACGGTCGGCAATGTCGTCACTGCGCCCACCTGTGACGTCACCGGTGCGGCAGGCAGTGGGTACGCAATGGGCGAGAAGTGGTATCACGGCCTGCATCCCTAACCGCCGCCGCAAGTTCTGCCGACAAACAAGGCACGAGCCGCGGTCAATCCCGGTACTTGCACGGGTAACCCGCCGGGCCGCCCGCGCCACAATGGACACAAGGAGCCTTTTCATGCCGACACACCGCCGCTGCCGCTCGCGCCGAAATGCCCGACGGGGAATGACTATCGCCGAAGTGGCGCTGGCCCTGATTGTCTTCGGCATGATGGCCGTGCTGTTCGGCGCAGTCTTTCCGATGACCATGCGCGGGGCGCAGCATAGCAATAATTACGCCCAGGCTGCGATGCTTGCCCAGCACAAGATGGACCAGCTTCGCACCGCCGGGGTCGGTCGGTTCCATCAAAGCGATCTCGCCGGCCTTGCGATTATTGACGCGGCGCAGCCGTCCGGCTACCCGGAGGCGGTCACCGGCGGCGCGGCCTACTCGTTCACGACCGCCGATAGCCTCGTCAACGACGGCGTCACCTACGGCTATTTTCCGTCCGGCAGCACCGGCATCGTTACCATCACAGACTACGCCGCATCGCACCCCGGTAGTGGGACTCCTGCCGGTAAAGTCGCCTATATCACTGTTGCCGTCAAGTGGACCACCGGCAGTGGAGCCGACAGCAGCTACAGCACGTCCGCCATGATGTACCACTGACCCGAAAAACCGCTCTGAGACAAATCTATGCACTCACAACTTACAAACCGGCGCGGGTTCGGGCTACTGGAAAGCCTGATCTGCCTGTCTTTGATATCTTTAATGTTCCTCGGGGCGCTGACACTGATCCTGAGCGCCGGGCGCGGCACTGTCCGTACTCAGTCCCAGGTCTATGCCTCCGCCGATGCCGCAAACTCTATCCAAAGCGTCATCGGCCAGCTTCGGGAAGCCAGCGCCTTCGCCCTGCCGACCTCTGACGCCAACGGCACGGCGGAGACGGCCTGGGCACCCGTCGCCGGCACGGCCCTGAACCAGTTCAGCACGTCCCTGAACGGCGAAACGGTCAACACGGCGATCCAGATCATCACGCCGCCGACCTTGAACCCTGCCGACAACGGCTACACCGACCCCTCCGCGACCACGCTGCGCGTCCTGTCCACCACCGGCACCGTGCGGACCACCACGCCCTACAATGTCGCCTCCGCCGGCGGCCTTGCCGTTCCCAGCAGCCGGGTCCTGCTGATCTACCGGGGCGACCCGGACGGCACGCCCGATGCCGACCCGACCGGCAGCGCGAACCCGAAGGCGGGCACCTATCTCTGGCAGTATCAGCTCCAAAACGGCATCCCGTTCGATCCCGTCCAGTTCCCGCCGAGGGCGCTCTGCAAAAGTGTTTCCACCGCCCCAAACGCCGTCCAGTTTGTCCGCCCGTACTACGCCGCCAACCCGACGCCCGAGCAGACGCAGATGGAGATTAAAATTATTTCGAGCTACTACAGCCCGATCAATGGCCGGCAGACCAGCGAGCAGGGCGACGGCACGAGCAGCAGCCAGTTGTCCGGCAAATGCGTCTTCATGCGCGATCACTACGCCGGCAGCCTGCCCGCTCCCGCCCATCAGGGCAGCCGCGCCGGCAACAATGTTTTCCAGCGCAACTAAAGTGTGCAGTTAAAGAGACACCCAATGCAAAACCGAATACACAGTAAAAACCGAGGGCAGCGGCGCGGCATGACGATGGTTCTGACGATGCTGGTGCTGCTGGGCATTCTCGCAGTCACGCTCCTCGGCGCGATCAGCACGACCGGACAGCGCTCCGGGGGCGTCCTGAACCTCACCGATAATGCGCTGCAATCGAGCGCCGCCCGCACCCGCTCCACGGCGGCGTTCAATACCGCTGAGTCCGGCCTCCAATACACCCTGGCCTGGCTGGAAACCCGCCCCGCGCCCCCCGTCGGCAACGCGCAGGCCCCGACCGGATGGGACTTTGTTTCTGCCGACAAGCGCGGAGTCGTCACACCCGACCCGAGCGACCCCGGCACCTACTTCTCAGTGCGCCTGTACCCGGATGCCTACAACGCCGATGTCCACAGCACGACCAGCAACGAGAAAAAGTACCTGATCGAAGTGATCGGCGTCAGCGGCGGCCAGACCAGCATCGTGCAGGCGTATGTCCGCCAGGGCAGCCTCGCGCAGTATCTGGTCCTGCTCAACTCGTGGAACGACCCGAACAACTTCTGGGTCGCCGGCCTGACCACATTCGACGGCCCGGTCCATGACAACAACGCAAACGGTCAGCCCGAGAACATCCTCTGGAAGTCCGCCGCCGGCACCCTGCCGATGTTCAACTACACCGGCGATGATGCCTACAGCACGTCGGGCACCGACGGCGGCACCGGCGTCAAATGGTGGAAGGACCAGTTCGGCCACTCCGGCGACAAGCCGCAGGTCATCACCAATGCCGACGGCAGCACGACGAACCAGTGGAAGAATGTCGCCGCCGGCGGGGCCGGCACGGTCAAGTCCGGCACCCCGGTCATCAAGTTCCCGGAGTCCAGCGACCTGCAAAAGAACGCCGTGCTCGGCACCGCCCCGCTGCCGACGACGCCCGGCGTCACCCTCTGCCCCGGCGGCGGCATCTATATCAACGGCGATGCCGACGAAGTGGTCCTGAGCGCCGCTGGACCGAACAGCACGACCCAGGTGATAACCATCACCCAGGGGACAACCGTGCAGCGCGTCACGATTGACCCGAAAAACGGCACACTTTTAGAAACGCAGAAGCCCAACGGCACCTGGAAGAAAATAGACACACAATCCGATGTCAACGGCGTCGTCTATATCAACGGCAATGTCGGGTCCCAGGGCGACCCCAAAACCGGCGGCCTGCACGGCGTCGTCGCCGACAATTTGATTGACAGCAGCAATGCGCTGGTGCGCGGCAACCGAATGACCATCGCGACGCCCCAGGACAAAAACATGAACCTCGACGGCAGCGTCACCTACAGCACCACGCGGAAAGTGGCGACCGATGTCGGCGGCAACCCGCAGTATATTGATGTCAACGGCAACCCGACCTCCGACCCGGCCAAAGGCACCCCGGTCTTCGTCTCCGAAGACAAAGATGTGAACTTTGCCGGCGACGATACCCACGCCGGCAAAGCGGGCACACTCGGCTTGATCTCAAAAGATGTCAAAGTCACGCAGCAGGACTCGGCAGGGAAGCCCCTGAACAAGTTCGAGATGGACGGCACCGTGCTGGCGTCGGGCCTCTACGACGCCGACCACTTCGCCGACCGGCCCGTCGGCCTCTGGGAGAACATGGGCGGGTACCTGTCCAGTACCGTGGGCACCTTCGGCCAGTTCGACAATTCTCTGACTTTGCAGCACGGCTTCAACACACAGTTCAACTACGATGCCCGGATGCGGAACACCCCGCCACCGTTCTTCCCGACCACCGGCAATGTTTACAGCATCGTCTCCTGGCAGCAGGTCGCGGCCCCGCTGGAATAGCGGCCCGGACTCACGAAAACGCCCCCGCTTCCAAAAGAAGCGAGGGCGTTTTTATTGTGCTCAAAGACTGTCTCTTAACTCAGCGTCGCAATCTCGGTGGGGGTAACCACAACGCCGATGGTGTTCAGGTCGGCGATGGCCCGCTGAATCTCGTCGCCGTCACCGTTGAACGCCACCTGCATCCAGCCGGCTTCCTCGGAAACATTGGCCTTCTCGATCACCGTGATCAGCCGGTACTTCTTGCCCAGATTGTACACAATCGGCTGGTTGTACATCAGCGTGTTAAACGTCAGATTGAAGCGCTCGACAGCCATAGCTTACGCTCCCCCGGCGATGGCCGGCACGATTGAGACCTGATCGCCATCTTTGAGCAGCGTCTCCGCCCCATTCAAAAAGCGGATGTCTTCGTCGTTGACGTAAATGTTGACAAACTTATTCAAAGTGCCATCCGGCTTTCGCAGGCTAGTGGCGAACCCCGGATAAGTCTGGTCCAGCGTGTCAATCATCGCCGTGATATGCGCGGCCTCAAGCTGCACCGTGTCCTCGTTCTGCGTAAACTTACGCAGCGGGGTGGGAATTAAAACGCTGACTGCCATGTGTGCTCTCCTAAATGCTTCGCTAATAAGTGATTCCCTAAGACGCCTTCGGCGCGACGCCGCCGACGTGTGTTAAAATCGTTTGAATATCCTGGCGTAGACACGTAAACACCGGCACGTCGCGCTCGGTGTACGCGCTCGCTTCGCTTTCGCGCAGGCGATGCACCAAATCCAAAAAGTCCTGCGGGTAGTCGCTCTCAAACGCCACAACAAACTCCTGGTCATCAATGCCGAATGAATATGTCGTGTTCAGTTTGACGCTTGGGTAATCGTGACCGACTAAGATATGCTCCCGCATCGCCCCCCGCCGCTCGGCGTCGGTCAAGCGGTACCAGGCGCGGGTCTTGATGAAGGGATACACGAACAGGTACTTACCGCCGCCGATGACGATCTGCTTGCGGCTTGTCTCCCGGTCATCGAAATCGTGCTCGTCCACATACAGCGACGTTTTGGTCATCGCGAGGTACGAATACGGCGTGGACAGATACTGCCCCATGCGGGTCCGCAACAGTGCCGCCGTCATTTCCTCGAAATCTTCGATCTTGTAGGAAACGCGCCACAGCATGAAATCGCACTCGGGCCGGATGCCCAGCGTACTGAACGGATAGATCAAAAAGCGCGACTTGGCCTCTTCGATGACCGACGCCAGCTCGGCGGCGGCCTCGGTCCGCTCGGCCTCGGACAGCTCACGCCGAAACAGCGGGTCGAGCTTATAGAACGCGAAGTTGACAAACTGCCGGGGCGACTCGGCGTCGGCCTTCCGCATTTCCTGGTAACGCGCTTCTTCGTCGGGCGCGAGATTTTCACGGTACGCTCTCATAGTGCTTGTATTTCTAACGTCTGATCCAAATGGGTGCAGAGGCGCCGCTTGCCGCGCCCCTATGTTCAGAACAGCTTCTACGCTGCAACCAGTTCCTTCGCGGCGTCAGCCTTGCTCGCCGGGATTGCATGGGCACGGGCGGTCAGAGCTTCTTCGAGAGAGGCCAGCGACGGCTGAATTGGAATCGTCTTGTTCAGCTTACCCAGCACGGCATCAATGGTTTTCAGGCCGTTGCCGGTGATGCAGATGACTAAACTCTCGTCTTTGGGGATACGGCCCTGCTGAATAAGCTTCCGGGCGGTCGCCACTGTGACGCCTCCGGCGGTCTCGGTGAAGATGCCTTCAGTCCGGGCCAAAAGCTCGATGCCCTCGACCACTTCGTCATCATTGACATCTTCGGCCCAGCCGCCCGACTTGCGGCAGGTCTCGGCGGCGTAGTAGCCGTCGGCAGGGTTCCCAATCGCAATGGACTTCGCAATCGTGTTCGGGCGCACCGGCTTCATAATCTCCGCCCGCTCTTTGACCATTGTGGAGATCGGGTTGCACCCGGTCGCCTGCGCGACATACATTTTGGTCGGCACATCGTCAATCAGCCCCAAAGTGTGGAACTCCTGCAAGGCTTTATAGATTTTCGTGACCAGCGAGCCGCCCGCCGACGGGCAGACGATATGCTGCGGCGCTTTCCAGCCAAGCTGCTCGGCAATCTCGTAGCCGAATGTCTTGGAGCCGTCGCCGTAGAACGGTCTTAAATTGACGTTCGCCAGGCCCCAGCCGTACTTACCGGCGACTTCCGAGCACAAGCGGTTGACTTCGTCGTAGTTGCCCTGGACCGACAGCACATTCGCGCCGTAGATCAGCGTGCCGACCACTTTGCCCTGCTCCAGGTCGTGGGGGATAAAGATATACGCCTCAAAGCCGCCTTCAGCCGCGTGAGCCGCGACCGAGTTTGCCAGGTTGCCCGTGGACGCGCACCCGACCGTCTGAAAGCCGAACTCGCGGGCTTTCGACAATGCCACGGCCACGACCCGGTCCTTGAACGACAGGGTCGGATGGCTCACGGCATCGTTCTTGACCCAGACTTCGTCCACACCCAGCGCCCGCGCTAGGTTATCGGCTTTGACGAGCGGCGTAAAGCCCACCTGCTTGCCGACCGTCGGCGGGCCGTCGAGCGGCAGCAAATCGGCGTAGCGCCACATGGTCAATGGCCCGCTCTCGATCAGCTCCCGCGTGATCTTCGGCCCAAACGTGTAGTCATACGACACTTCGAGCGGCCCAAAGCACAGCTCGCAGACATGCACCGGCGCTTTGTCGTATGTTTGGCCGCACTCGCGGCACTTCAATCCTAAAACCTTCGGCATTGTTGGTCTCCCACCCTAAGCACAAAAAAAGCCATTCGCCCGGCATAGACACGTCATGTCAAGGACGAAAGGCCGCTGCCCTCGTGGTACCACCTTGCTTCACGCCCGCCTCACGGCGGCCGCCTTGTCGGGTGCAAGTCACGCACAGATGAGTGCGCTCTTTCGACCCCGGCCCAGTCACGGGAGCCACCCGGAGCGGACTACTTGACGACTGTTCCCAATCATCGTTCCCCCGCCCAGCTCGGAAGCCATGTTCCGCCGCGCTTCCCCTGCCGGATTTCAGCATCCCCGGCTCTCTGGAAGGGTCCCACGCGGCGTACTCTTCTTCGTCAACGCCATTATCCGCAAAATCGTCAATTCAGTTGTGTGCCTATTATACCCGCCCGCGCCCCGATGTCAAGCCGCCATTCTCAAACTTTCTTCCAAAGACTCTAAAACATCCCAAAATTGTGCCTGCGCTTTCTTGACAACATGCCCGCTTCCCTGTACAATGATTGTACTATGAACTTCCCCCATCGCCTGCCGCTCGTCGCCTGCCTGCTCGGCCTTGCCCTCGGTCTGCCGGGCCTTGCCCGCGCCGCAACCCTGAACGTCCCCGCTCAGTACCCCACCATCCAAGCCGGCGTCAACGCTGCCATTAGCGGCGACACGGTGCTGATTGCCGACGGCACCTACACCGGCAACGGCAACCGGGATATTGACTTCGGCGGCAAAAACATTACCGTTACCTCCCAGCACGGCGCGGCGAAAACCATCATCAACTGCGGTGGCTACAAAACTGCCGACGGCTCAGGCAACCATCGTGGCTTTTACCTCCACAGAGGTGAGACGAACGCTACGATCAGCAGCGTCACGGTCACAAATGGCTATGAAACTTACGTTGCTAACGGTTCAAGCACATATAGTGGATATGGCGGCGGCATCTGTAATGTCAACTCCAATAGCTCTAACAACGGCAACAGCAACAGTAGGATTACGATCACCAACTGTACCATCTCAGGAAACACAGCATCAGATGGGGGCGGCATATTCAACACTAGCATTGGTACAATTACACTCACCAACTGTACCGTCTCAGGGAACACGGCAACAGACGGTAGCTATCCGGGTAGCGGCGGGGGCGGCGTATACAACTACAACAGCGACGGCGGCACAATCACGCTCACCAACTGCACCGTCTCGGGGAACACAGCATCAGGCAATGCCTCTCCTGATAGTGGGGGCGGTGGGGGGGGGATTTACAACTACAACAGCAATGGTACAACGACCCTCACTAACTGCACCGTCTCGGGAAATACGACGTCATACGGTGGGGGCGGCATTTACAATCAAAACACCAGCAGCATCAGCAACAGCACAATTAATCTTGCCAACTGCACCGTCTCAGGAAACACAGCATCATATAACGGCTCTCTTGGTGGTCGCCATGGTGGCGGTGGTGGCGGTATTTACAACGAGAACGACAACAACGGCAACAGCAACAGCGCAATTACTTTCACCAATTGCACCGTCTCAAAAAACACGGCAGCTACCGGCTACGGCGGTGGCGTTTACAATTACAACTACAACAGCAGTAGCACGATCACACTGACAAATAATATCTTTTACGGCGATGCAGGAGGCGAAGTTTGTAATGATTCCAGAACCATTGCCTCTATCCACTTTTCCGACATTCAAGGCGGCTCTCCTGGCACAGGTAACATCGATGCTGACCCCAAGTTCGTCAGCGCGACCGACTTTCGCCTAAAGCCCGGCTCGCCCTGCCTCGGCGCGGGAACACATACCGGCGCACCGGCGGCAGACAAAGACGGGACGATGCGCCCAAACCCACCAAGCATCGGCGCGTATGAAGTCGCAGCGGCGGGCACAATCCCAGCCAGCGGCGCCCATGTTCTCTGGAACAACTCCAATGGGCAAGTGTCGGTCTGGAACATGGCGGACGCCAATCCCGCCGCCACCTGTCAGGTCTTCGGTCCCTACCCCGGATGGACCGCCCGCGCCATCGCCGAAGGTCCCGACGCCAATGTCCGGCTGCTCTGGACCAGCACCGATGGACGCGCTTCCGTGTGGAACCTCGCCGACGCCCGGCCCGACGCCACCTGTAAGCTTTATGGTCCCTACGCCGGATGGACGGCGATGGCGCTGACCGTGGGACCTGACAACGCGGCCCACCTGCTGTGGGACAACACCGACGGGCGTGTCTCGCTCTGGAACACCGCCGAGGCCCATCCCGCCCAGACCTGCCTCATCGCCGGCCCTTACGTGGGCTGGTCCGGCAAGGCGATTGCGATTGGGCCGGACAACAAAGAGCGCCTTCTTTGGAATAACACCGACGGACGCGCCGCCCTTTGGAACCTCGCCGACGCCAGCCCCGCCGCGACCGCTCTGATTGCGGGGCCGTACTCGGGCTGGAGCACCAAAGCCTTAGCGGTCGGGCCGGACAATGCCGCGCACCTGCTCTGGGACAACGTCAATGGCCCCGTGTCCCTCTGGAACCTCGCCGACCCCAATCCTGTAGCGACAAGTCAGATTGCCGGCCCTTACGCGGGCTGGGCGGGCACGGCCATTGCGATTGGCGCGGACAACCAGGAGCGGCTTTTGTGGGACAACAGCGGCGGCCCAATGTCTTTGTGGAGCCTAGCGGACCCGAACCCCGCCGCAAGCTGCCTCGTTTACGGCCCCTACGGCGGATGGACGGCGGCAGGTGTCAGCGCTCCCTAACGTTATCAGACCGCCTACTCCAAAGCGGAGCCGCCACCCTGGCGGCTCCGCTTTTTTCCGTTCGGCCCTGCGGCTGTCCGAACGAAATCTGTGAAGATTGCTGCGTGTTCTGCCGATAGAAACAGGAACAGGAAACCGCCTGCTCGCTGAGAGAACTGCCGGCAAGACACTGACTTGGCACACATCTACTGCACAAAGGAACCTACCGCAACATGACACATTTTCTCTCGCGGCCTCGCTTCGCCGCTCGGCACGCGCACGCGCTGCTTCTGCCCCTTGGCCTGCTGGCCTGCGGCGCTGCCGCGCACGCCACAACGATCAATGTCCCCTCCGGCGACTACCCAACCATCCAATCTGCCGTTGACGGGGCCGCGAACGGCGACACGATTTTGCTGGCCGATGGCATCTACACCGGCCCCGGCAACGTGGACGTTGACCCCAGAGGCAAAAACCTGACAATCACGTCAGCCCACGGCGCGGCGGCGACCGTCATTGACTGCGGAGGCAGCAACGCCGTGCATCGCGGGTTTTATATCCACAGCGGCGAAACAATCACGATCAGCGGGCTGACCGTCAAAAACGGCTCGAACCCGAGCGGCAGCGGCGGCGCGATTTACAACTCGGCGACACTGACTTTGACCGACTGCGTTTTGACCGGCAACTCCGTGGCGAACCCGACTACCACGGCCTCCAATTCCAACTCCGGCGGCGGGCTTTTCAACAGCGGCACGGCGACCCTGACCGGCTGCACCGTCTCCGGCAACGCAGCGGTCTTCGGCGGCGGCATTTACAGTTTCCACGGTGCCGGCATCTCGCTGACGCTGACACGCTGCACACTCAGCAGCAACTCCGTCGCAGGCGGCCCCTACGGCGGCTATGGCGGCGGCCTCTACGGCGGCAGCGCCGTCAGTGCGGTCAACTGTGTCATCTCCGGCAACACGACTGATTACGCTGCCGGCGGCTTTTTGGGGGGCAGCGCCGGCACTGCGACCCTGACCAACTGCACCTTCACCGGCAACTCCGCGCCCGCCGGCAACGGCGGCGGAATCGTTGTGTTCGGCGCGGCGACCTTGACCAACGACATTCTTTACGGTAATACCGGCGGCAATGCCGATGACGGCGACACGACTGCGGCGGCGACCTACTGCGACATTGATTATCCAGGCGGCTACCCCGGCACCGGAAATCTCAACACCGCCCCACGCTTCGTCTCAGCAACCGATCTGCATCTGCGGCCCGGCTCGCCCTGCCTCGGCGCGGGAACTTCCAGCAGCGCACCGGCAGCCGATTTCGACGGCACAGCGCGGCCTGCGCCCCCCAGTATCGGCGCGTATGAAATCGCTGCCGCCGGAACAATCCCTGCCGGCAGCGCCCATGTTCTTTGGGCCAATTCCAACGGGCAGGCTTCAGTCTGGAACATGGCCGATGCCAGCCCCGCCGCGACCTGCAAAGTGTTCGGTCCCTACCCCGGCTGGACGGCCCAGGCGGTCGCCGAAGGTCCCGACGGTAATGTCCGGCTCTTGTGGGACAGCACCGACGGGCAGGTGTCAGTCTGGAACCTTGCTGATGCCAACCCCGCTGCCACCTGCAAGCTCTACGGTCCCTACTCTGGCTGGTCCGGCAAAGCGCTAGCTGTCGGCCCCGACAACGCGGCGCATCTGCTATGGGACAACACCGATGGGCGCGTCTCCCTGTGGAACCTCAATGACGCCAGCCCGGCGGCTTCGAGCGTGATTTACGGCCCTTATAGCGGCTGGTCCGGCACGGCGATTGCAATTGGGCCGGACAACAAAGAGCGGCTGCTCTGGAACAGCACCGGCGGCCAGGCATCGGTGTGGGACCTCTCGGACGCTAATCCCGCTGCGACCTGCAAGCTCTACGGCCCCTACAGCGGCTGGACCGCGAACGCGCTTGCGGTCGGGCCGGACAACGCGGCGCATTTGCTCTGGGACAACACCGGCGGCCCAGTGTCGCTGTGGAACCTCGCCGATGCCGACCCGGCGGCGACTTGCCAGATTGCCGGCCCTTACGCGGGCTGGGCGGGCACGGCGATTGCGATTGGCGCGGACGACAAAGAGCGGCTGCTATGGGACAACAGCGGCGGGCCGATGTCCCTGTGGAACCTCGCGAACCCGAACCCTGCCGCAAGCTGCCTTGTTTATGGCCCCTTCGGCGGCTGGACGGCAATCGGCATTTCCGCGCATTAGTGCGCCAAAGCCGCCGTACTCCCCAAGCGGAGCCGCCACCCAGGCGGCTCCGTTTTTTGACTCTCTCGTTATTTGGGGGCGAGGGGGCCTCTTGGCATGGTTTATGCAGGTAACTCTTGCAGGAGAACTTGTTTTATGCTGCGTCGTCTTGTGAGTGTCTTTGGAGTTTGTCTGGCTGTGCTCGGCGCGGCGTCTTTAGGACCGGTGCGGGCGCAGAGCGCATCAGACCCAGTCTACGTGTTCCATACCGCCGTCGGCGACATGGATGTCCAGCTTTACCCGGACGTCACGCCCCAGACAGTGGCAAACTTCCTGCGCTATGTCAATAGCGGGGCATATACTAATTCGTTCTTTCACCGCTCCCCGCCCGGCTTTGTCGTGCAGGGCGGCGGCTTTCGGGTGCAGGCCGGGGCCGTTCAGTCAGTTCCGACCTTCAGCCCGGTCGTCAACGAGTTCCATCTCTCTAATACACGCGGCACGATCGCGATGGCGAAGCTCGGCAGCGACCCGAACAGCGCGACTTCGCAGTGGTTCTTCAATGAAACCAACAATGCCGCCAATTTGGATAACCAGAACGGCGGCTTCACCGTCTTCGGCAAAGTCCTCGGCGCGGCAAGCCTCGCGGTCATGGACAAGCTCGCCGCCGTGCCGATCTATGATCTTTCATCCAGCAACTCGGCGTTCAATCAGATTCCTCTGATTAACTTGCAGTCCGGCGCGGCGGCCCAAATCAGCAATCTGGTGACGGTGTCGTCCATCACGCCTGCTGCTGCGACTTATACACTCTGGACCAACACCGATGGGCGGGCATCGGTGTGGACCATGACCGACCCAAACCCGGCGGCATCTGCCCGCATCTTCGGCCCGTATCCCGGCTGGGCTGCCGTCGCCCTGGCAAGCGGCACCGACGGCAAGCTGCGACTGCTTTGGACCAATACCGATGGACGCGCCTCCGTGTGGAACCTCGCCGATGCCGATCCATCCGCCACCTGCAAGGTTTACGGTCCCTACGCCGGATGGACCGCCAAAACGCTGACTGTCGGCCCCGACAACGCCGCCCACCTGCTCTGGGACAACAGCGATGGGCGCGTGTCCGTTTGGAACCTTGCCGACCCACACCCGGACCAGACGTGCCTCGTGTATGGCCCCTACTCCGGCTGGGCCGGCACGGACCTAAGCGCCGGCAGCGACGGCGCGGTGCGCCTTCTGTGGGCCAGCAGCGCCGGGCAGGCGTCGCTGTGGAACCTGGCGGACGCGCACCCGGATGCGACGTGCCGGGTCTACGGCCCTTATGCCGGCTGGACCCCAAACCACCTCAGCGCCGGGGCCGCCGCCCCACGCCTCTTGTGGAACAACAGCGATGGACGCGCCGCGCTTTGGAACCTGGCCGACGCCACTCCCGCCGCGACAGCTCTCATTGCCGGTCCCTACGCCGGATGGACAGCGGTCGGGGTCAGCGCCGGGCACGACGGCGCGGCGCACTTGCTATGGGACAACAGCAGCGGCCCGACGTCAGGAGAAATCTCGTTTTGGAGCCTCGCTGATCCCAACCCCGCCGCAAGCTGCTCGGTCTTCGGCCCCTACGCCGGCTGGACCGCCGTGGCCTCCGGCTCCGCGCAGTAATTCCAGAGCGCCGCCTCTTGACAAAACGCCGCGTCAAAGCGTATCATAACGCGGAGGAGCCTTTGCCGTGGCACGCAGTCAACCCAGTGCAGTTTGGAAGATCGTCGGGGCCAGCGCCGCCGCCATTGTTGGCGGCGTTGCCATCGGCTACCTGTTCGGCGGCGCACGTCTGCCACGCCCCGCCGCCCAGCCCGTGCCGGCGGCGACCTCCACCATCACCCTGCCCGCCGCCCCGGCCCCATCGCCGTCCCAGATCCACCCGCGCACCGCCAACGGCAACTACACTGCCCCCGGTGCCCCGCGCATCGTGATCCAAGAAGAGAGCAGGCCGATCCTGCGCCGTATCGCCCCATCGCCCGCGCCGGCCCTCGACCCGGAAGCGACCCAGGAAGCCCCGCCAAAGACGCCCCTCTCGCCCGCGCCCGAGACCACTGCGACCGATACCACGCGCATCTCCCCGAGCGGCACGGACTCCGGCACTCCGGCCCCGACACCCGAAAGCAGCGCCAATTCCGGCCCAGTCACGCCGGCGACGCCTGCCCCCACGCCCGCCGCCCCGGCGGACCCCGATTTCGAGCGTGTCAGCCCCGCCCCGAAGCCTGCGCCCGACCCCGAGTCCGGCCAGCAGGGCGGCAGCGCCCCGAAGCAGTCCGGGGACGCGGGCCGCAGCCAGTTCCGGGTCCAGACTGGCGCCTACACCGATGAAAGCAACGCCCGCAGCGTCGCCGACACACTCCGCTCCCAGGGCTTCAGCACCACCACCCACAGCGAGCGCGACGGCGACCATTTGGTCTATAAAGTCCAGGTCGGGTCCTACCGCTCCAAGAACGGTGCCAGCAAAGCCGCCGACGACCTCCAGAAAAAAGGCTACCCCGCCTACATCTCCCCGATCGGACCCTAACGCCATAATGAACGCCACCATTCAAGCGCACCGTATCGAAACAACGCTGACTGAGGACGGCACCTTGACACTTGACCACCTGCCATTTCAGGCCGGTGAGGCGGTTGAGGTGATTGTCCTCAACACCCCTAAAACTTTTCCCGCCCAAAGCCGATCCGCTCTGTATGGGACTGTCATCGAGTATCAAGAACCCTTCGAGCCAGTCGCGGAAGCAGATTGGGATATTCTCCAATGACACTGATCGACACCCATATCTGGATTTGGCTGGTCAACGGCGATAAGAAGCTGCTTCAGGAGTATTCGGACTATCTTCGGGAACATGAAGAGGAAGGTCTTGGCGTCAGCGTCATTTCCTGCTGGGAAGTGGCGAAACTGGTAGAAGGCGGCAGAATTACCTTGGCCCTTCCAGTCGGGTATTGGCTGGCGCAGGCTTTGGCTTATCCTGGGGTTCGTCTTCTACAGCTATCGCCCGAAATCGCTGTGGAGTCTACGCGATTACCGGGTCTATTTCACAAAGACCCAGCCGACCAAATCATCGTTGCAACTGCCCACCTCTACGGCTGCCCTCTGATGACAATGGACACGAAAATTCGTGCTTATCCCCATGTCCAGATCGCTCCCTGAATAGCCGGGCGGAAGCGCAAATTAGGAGGCAGCCAGGAATGCTGCCGACGCCCGGCATGGTCCTACCCCGCCTTCTCCGAGCGTGGGTCCAGCGCGTCGCGCAGGGCGTCGCCGAGGAAGTTCAGCGCCAGCACGGTCAGGGAGAGGCACAGCGCGGGGTAGATGACAAGCTCGGGGTGAGAGCGGTAGTAGCCGCCTTCGAGGGGCACCGAGATCATCTTGCCCCAGCTCGGCATCGGGTCCTGAACGCCGATGCCGAGAAACGACAAAGTTGCTTCGGCAATGATGATGCCGGCGATGTCAATGGTCGCCGCCACGATAATCGGCGACAGCAAATTCGGCAGCACATGGCGCAGGATAATCTGCCCATTCGGCACACCCAGCGCCCGTGCCGCTTCCACATACTCCCGGCCTCTGAGGGACAGCGCCTGACCGCGTATCAATCGCGCCATTCCCGGCCAGCCGGTGATGCCGAGCGCGACAAAAATCTCCAGAATGCTTACGATTGGGTCAAGCTGTTTCACTACCGCCAGCACGAGAATGGCGAGCAGGATGTCCGGGAAGGCAAACATCATGTCGGTCAGGCGCATCAGGCCGGCGTCGAGCCACCTGCCGTAGAAGCCCGCCAGCAGGCCGACCAGCCCGCCGACAAAAAGCACAATCGCCTCGACACCAATCCCGACCACCAGCGAAATCCGTGCCCCGACCGCCAGCCGCGTCAGCGTGTCGTAGCCGGTGTCATCGGTGCCCAGCCAGTGCCGAGCCGACGCCGGGGCATTGTAGTCGGTGGTCTGGTGGTCATACCGATAGGGCGAAACGATTGGATAAAAGATCGCCATGAGAATAATAATTCCCAGGACGACGAGGCTGGCGACTGCCAGCGGGTTGCGGGTGATCTGCCGCCATGCGGTCCGGCCCCGGCTCGGCCCGGCGGCGTCAAGCTCCATCAGATCTTCGCGCTGCTGCTCTAACACGACGCTCATCTCAGGCTCCCTCTAAGGCTTTCACACGCGGGTCAAGCACGGCATACAGCAGGTCAATGATTAAATTGGTCACAACAAAGATCGCTGCCAGCAGCAGGGTCGTGCCCTGAATCAGCGAGTAATCCCGCTGGAACAGCGAGTTGATGGACGCCGCCCCGACCCCCGGCACGGTGAAGATGGTCTCCACGACAAACGACCCCGATAGTAAATAGCCGAATGAGACCCCGGTGGTGGTCAGGACCGGCAGAAACGCGTTTTTCAGCGCGTGCTTGACCAGGACCGTCATCGGGGACAGCCCTTTGGCACGGGCGGTGCGGATGTAGTCCTGCCGCAGTGTTTCAAGCATCGAGGCCCGAGTCATCCGCGCAATCAGCGCGGCGGGCCGGGCGGCCAGCACCACGGCAGGCAGGATCACATACTCCGGCCCCTCCCAGCCCGCCACCGGCAGCCAGCGGAGCTTCAGGGCGAAGACCAGAATCAGCACGGGAGCCAGCACAAAGCTCGGCAGGGTGACGCCTACCAGCACCGTGCTCATTAAAACACGGTCTAAAACCGTGTTCGGCTTCAGGGCTGCCAGCAGGCCAATGGGGATGCCCACCAGCAGAGACAGCACGATCGCCGCCGTCGCCAGCTCTGCCGTGTTCGGCAGGCCGCGCTTCAAGAACGCCGTCACTGGCTCCCGCGTGTAGTACGATTTCCCCAAATCCCCGTGCGCGGCGTTCCAGAGATAGAGGCCGTAGCGCTCCAGCGGCGGCTTGTCCAGCCCGAATTCATGCCGGATGTGGGCGAGCGTGACGGGGTCGGAGTGCTGCCCCGCCGCAAGCTCGGCGGGGTCGCCGGGCGCGAGGAACGCGATAAAGAATGTGATGGTGCAGACCGCCCAGATCGAAAGCAGGGCCAGTCCGACGCGCTGAAATAAAAATCGTGCCATAATATTTGAGAACCTTACGAACCTGCCCCAAGAACCCACCCCGGAACTGCGTTCCGACCCTCCCGAAACGGGAAGGTGAGGAGTGGGACAAAGAGCAAAAGAGCGAAGCAGACAAAGTCCCTGCGTCTTTTTCGAAACTCTGGACCCTCCCGTTTCGGGAGGGTCGGAACGCAGTTCCGGGGTGGGTTACCTCAGCACCACATGCTTATAGGGCAAGTGGCCCATCAAGCAGTCTTCCAGGCCCTGTGTCCGGGCGCTGACTAGCTCCGGGTCGGCGGCGTAATAGAGCGGGATGCGCGGCGGGGCGACGGCGGCGATTTTGGCCGCCTGCTGATAGAGAGCAGCACGCTTGGCCGGGTCGCGCTCGACATCGGCGTTGGCACAGAGGGCGTCGAACTGCGGGTCGGCGTAGCCCGTGTGGTTCTCCTGGCTCTTCGACGACAGCAGCAGGCTGTAGAAGTCCTGCGGGTCCAAGTAGTCCGCGTACCAGCCCAGCACGAAGCTTGGGACGACGCTGTTTTTGTTGATGCCGGCGATCAATGACCCAATCTCCATCTGGCGCTCGTTGACCGTGACCCCGAGGTTCTGCGTGTACATCTGGCGCAGGACATCCATTGTTTTCGATGCCAGCGGGTTCTTTTCGGTGCAGTACATTTCCAGTGGCGGCAGGCCCCGGCCCTCGGGAAAGCCGGCGGCGGCCAGCAGGACTTTGGCTTTGGCGGGGTCGTAGGGCAGTGCCGCGAAGTGCGGGTCGCCGCCGGGAATGCCGGGCGGCAGCAGGTCGGAGGCGGATGAGTAGATGCCGAGCGTCACGACATCGCCGAGCTTTTTGCGGTCCGTGGCATAGGCAAACGCCGCCCGGACACGCGGGTCCTTAAACGGAGCATAGACACGCTGGTTCAGCGCGAAATAGTTGATGCCGGCGCGGGGCCAAACTTTGATTTGGGACTTCAAAGCGGGGTCGGTGCGGTCGGTTTCGAGATCGCCGACTTGCAGGCCGCGCATGACATCGAGGTGGCCCGCCGCAAACTCCTGATGGCGCGTGCCGGAGTTCAGAATCACCGGCATCGCCAGCCCGGCAATCTTCGGCGCACCATCCCAGTACGCGGGGTTCGCGTCGAAGTCCACTTGCTGGTCTTTGGCGTAGCGCGTGAGCTTGAACGCTCCGGTGCCCGCACCCGCTTTGGCATCAGCGTCGGAAAGCGGGCTGGTGCCTGCCTTTTGGGCAATGGCCTTGCAGGCGACCCAGCCGGTCGGGTAGGTGAGCGTCGCGAGCCAGTAGGCTTTGGGCCTTGTGATGGTGATCGCGACCGTTTGCGGGTCCAGCACTCGGACGCCCGTCAGCGCCGCCGCCTTGCCGTTGTAAACGTCCAACGCACCTTTGATGTCGCCTAAATACTGGGCGGCGACGGGGGAAGACAGCTTGGGGTCAAGAGTGCGGCGCAGGGAGTAGGCAACGTCTTCGGCGGTGACCGGCATTCCGTTCTGGAACTTGGCGGGGCGCAGGTGGAACGTGTAGACGAGGCCGTCGGGGCTGACCGTCCATTTGTCCGCGAGGCACGGGATGACTGTGTTTTTGGGGCCGTACTGGACCAGGCCTTCATATGCCTGCTGAAGCATTTGGCTGGTTTCGACATCCTGACACATGGCCGGGTCGAACGTCACCGGCGCGGTCTGCATGGCGACTCGCAGGATATTCCCGCCGCCTGCGGCGGCGTTATGACGATGGCCGCAGCCGGCAAGCAGCAGGGCGAGAGCGAGAGGAGAGAGAATGCGAGCATACGGGTTCAAGTGCTGCCTTTTTCTGACTCGCGGCACTGCGAGGGTGAGATGTGGTTTGGTTTGCGTGAATAAGCGCCGGCACTGGAAGTGCCGGTCTACTGTTGGGTGAAAACCGAGGCGGTTAAAGACTGAGAAACGCTCACGTCTGCTTATCTTCAGTCGCGGAGCGACTTTCATTCAAGAGTAGACCGGCACTTCCAGTGCCGGTATTATGGCGGCGTCAATGCCCGAGCGACAGATGCTTGTATGGCAGGTGGCCCATCAGGCCGTCGTCGAGGCCGGAGACATACGGCTTGATCAGCTCGACATCCTGCTGGTAGTACAGCGGGATGACCGGCACCTCATCGGCGGCGATCCGCGCGGCCTGACGGTACAAGGCGGCCCGTGCTTTGGGGTCCTGCGAGACATCGGCGGCGTCGCAGAGGGCATCGAACTTGGGGTTTGCGTAGACAACATGGTTCTCGGAGCCGCCCGAGCGCAATAGAACACTGTAGTAGTCCTGCGGATCCAAATAATCGGCGGCCCAGCGGATATGGTAGCATTCGAGGGCGTTTTTGTCTTCCAAGTGCAGCATCGCGCCCCATTCGGTCACCTGCGGCTTGACCTGGACCCCGAGCGTGTCGCTCCACATCTGCTGAACCAAAGCAACGGTCTTTGCCAGCTCCGGCTGCCCCTGCCGGTAGGTCATGGGAATTGGCGGGAGGCCGGCGCCGCCGGCATGGCCGGCGGCGGCCATCAGCGCTTTGGCTTTCGCGGGGTCGTAGGGCAGCCCGGCGAACTTCGGGTCAAAGCCGGGGATGCCTTCGGCGAGAATGTCCTGAGCGGCATTGCGCTTGCCGGCAAAGACGACTTGGACGATCTTGGCTTTGTCGGTGGCATAGGCCAGGGCCTGACGGACCCGCAGGTCTTTGTACGCTGGGAACGCTTTCTGGTTCAGGCCAATATAATAGGTCGCGGCGCGGGGGAACAGCTTCACCTGCGAGCGCAGCACGGGGTCCTGCGAGTCGTTGTCAAGGTCGCCCGGCGAGACAAATTGCAGCAGATCGAGATCGCCCCGGACATACTCGTCGTGGCGTGTCCCGGCGTCAATAATCACCGGACGCTCAATTTTCGACAGCTTCGGCGCACCGTCCCAGTACCCAGCGTTTGCGGTGAGCGTGATTTTTGAGTCCGGCACGTAGCGGGTGATTTGGAACGCCCCGGTGCCCGCGCCTTTGGCGTCATCCTCGGCGGAGAGCGGGACGCCGGGTTTGGCTTCCGCCGACGAGACAACGTAGCCCGTGGGATAGGTCAGCGTGTCAATCCAGTAGGCTTTGGGTTTGGTGATGGTAATCGCGACTGTCGCGGGGTCTAGGACTTTGACGCCCGTCAGCTCCGTTGCCGTCCCGCTGCCGTATTCTTTGGCCCCTTGGATGTCCCCGAGATAGTTCAGGGCGACCGGCGAGCCGAGCTTGGGGTCCAATGCCCGGCGCATCGAAAAGAGTACATCAGACGCCGTCACGGGCCGTCCGTCCTGGAACTTGACATTCGGGCGCAGGTGGAACGTGTAGACAAGGCCGTTGGGGCTGACCGTCCACTTGTCGGCCAGACACGGCACAATCGTATTTTCGGGCGACCACTGGACCAGCCCTTCAAACGCCTGCTGCAAGACATCAATCGTGTCGCCGTCCTGCACCAGCGCCGGGTCAAAGGTCGTCGGCGCGGTCTTGATCGGGTACCGGAACACATTCCCAGCGGGGGCTTGTGATGACGCCGCGCCCGGCTTATGCCCGCAGCCGGTCAAAACCACGGTTGAAAGCAGTAGGGGGACGGTCAGGCCGGCAGCAAGGGCGAACAACGAGGCGCGAGCAGTCAAAAGCGGTCTCCAATGAAAAAAGTAGTGCAGAAAGAAAAGATTGCCTATTATACCACGCAAAATGCGTGTCTGGTTTTTGTTTGTCTCGGCAGGGCCGGTTGTGGTATCATAACGGAGAATTCAGCCACGACAAAAAGAAACAAGCGCACACTTCCATGAACTTCCTCCGCACGTATCTATCGGAACTCCAGACCATTCATTCTTCCGGGATGGGTGTCAAGGAAACCTCTTATTACCCGGCGGTCAGCACCCTCTTTAACGCGGTCGGCAAGACGCTGAGGCCGGGTGTTCGCTGCATCATCAATCTCAAGAATTCGGGTGCTGGCATTCCCGATGGTGGGTTCTTTACGTCGGACCAGTTTTCCAAAACCGGAGAAGCGACATTCGGGCCGGGGCAGCTCCCGAGTCGCGGGGTGCTGGAAGTGAAAGGAACCGGCGAGGCGGTCCAGAAAATTGCGGCGAGTGACCAGGTAGAAAAATACTGGCAGAAGTATGGGCAGGTGCTGGTCACCAACCTGCGCGAGTTCGTGCTGGTGGGGCGGGACGAAAACGGTCACAAAGTCGTTTTGGAGACTTTTGCCCTGGCCCCGACCGAAGCCGAGTTTTGGGCGCTGGCGGCATCGAGCCAGGCTTCCGACTCCCACGAAGAGCAGTTCAGCGAATACCTGAAGCGTGTCCTGCTGTATGCCGCTCCGCTGGCGGCCCCGGAAGATGTGGCCTGGTTTTTGGCGTCTTACGCCCGCGATGCCAAGAACCGGATTGCGCTGGCCGGTCTGCCCGCGCTGGCTTCGGTTCGGACGGCGCTGGAGGAAGCGCTCGGCTTGAAGTTTGACGGCGTCAAGGGCGAGCATTTCTTCCGCTCCACGCTGGTGCAGACGCTCTTTTACGGCGTCTTTTCTGCCTGGGTCCTGTGGTGCCGCCAGCAGAACGCGGCGGCGTTAGGGCCGAAGACCGGCCAACGATTTGAGTGGAAAATGGCGGCCTGGGAGCTACACGTCCCAATGATCCGGGCGCTCTTTCAGGAGGTCGCGAAGCCGTCACAGCTTGGCCCGCTGGGACTGGTCGAGGTGCTGGATTGGACAGGCGCGGCGCTGAACCGCGTGGACCAAGCGGCATTTTTTGCAAAGTTCGACCAGGCCCAGGCCGTGCAGTATTTTTATGAGCCGTTCCTGTCGGCGTTCGACCCCGAGCTTCGCAAAGACCTTGGGGTCTGGTACACGCCGCCGGAGATTGTCAAGTACATGGTGGCCCGCGTGGATGCCGTGCTGCAGGGCGAGATGGGTATTCCCGGCGGTCTGGCCGACCCAAATGTCTACGTGCTGGACCCCTGCTGCGGCACCGGGGCGTACCTGGTCGAAGTCCTGCACCTGATTGAAGCCCGGCTGGCGGCGAATGGCGGGGACGCTTTGGGCGCGGCGGACCTGAAAAAAGCCGCGACCACTCGCATCTTCGGCTTCGAGATTTTGCCCGCCCCGTTCGTCGTGGCCCACTTGCAGCTCAGCCTGCTGCTGCAAACTGCCGGTGCGCCGCTGGCGGAGACGGAGCGGGCCGGCGTCTACCTGACCAACGCGCTGACCGGCTGGGAGCCGCCCAAAGAGCCGAAGTCGCATCTGCTGTTCCCGGAACTGGAAGCGGAGCGCGACGCCGCCGACCAAGTGAAGCAGCAAAAGCCGATTTTGGTCATTCTCGGCAATCCCCCCTACAATGCCTTTGCTGGAACCAGCCCTGCCGAGGAGCAGGGCCTTGTCGAGCCATACAAGAAGAACCTGAACAAGCCCGAAGCCGACGGCGGCTGGGGCATCAAGAAGTTCAACTTGGACGAGCTGTATGTTCGCTTTTTCCGGCTGGCGGAGCGCCGCATTGCGGAGAAAGAAGGCGTCGTTTGTTTCATCTCCAATGCGTCTTATCTTTCCGATCCTTCGTTCGTGGTCATGCGCGAGCGTTTTCTGTCTGAGTTTGACACCCTCTGGTTCGACAATCTCAACGGGGACAGCCGCGAGACGGGCAAAATGACGCCGGACGGCAAGCCCGATCCCAGTGTTTTCTCGACGCAGTATAACCGCGAGGGTATCAGGGTCGGAACCGCCATCGGCCTGCTGGTCCGCAAGAAGGAGCGTAACGCCGCGCCGACCGTCCACTTCCGGCAGTTCTGGGGCGTGACGAAGCGGACGGATTTACTGGAAAGCCTGACCGCACCCGAATCGGTTGCACCTTATCTGCCTGCCGCCCCCAAGAAAAGCAACCGTTTCACCTTCCGGCCTTCGGACGTAACCGCGTACTATGAGGCTTGGCCGAGTTTAGTGGAGTTCTGCCTTCATAAACCATTTAATGGGCCAATCGAACGAAGAGGCAACGCTCTGATTTCAGTTCAGGAGAAGTCTCTTGCTGATAGAATGCGATCATATTTTGATCATTCAGTCTCTGATGAAGCAGTAAAAGCAATTTATCCCGCTCTAATGATGACAGGAAACCGCATTGTAGGACCTGAAGCAAGAGCGAAAATACTGAAGACGTTTCAATATGACGAAGCAAAAATAGTACGCTACCCATTTAAACCTTTTGATGTACGCTGGTGCTATCTGGAAAAGTTAAGACCACTTTTTAGTGAACCTAGTCCAGAACTTCTTGAGCAGCGCTTCAAAGGCAATACATTCCTAGTCGCCCGCGAAAATAGCGTGATTGACTCCGCAAGTCCACCATTTTATTTTTCGCCTGTTGTCTGTGATTATCACAGTCTCGCTGTTGAGGCAAAGCACATTCCAATGCTTCTTAAACCCGCCGCACCGAAAAACAGCCAGAAAGCGCATGGGGCGCTCATAGAAGTAGACACAACCGCGGTTGCCAATCTCTCCCCTGCCGCCCGCGCTTATCTGGCAGGTCTGGGCATAGACAACCCGGACGCCGATGCAGAGACGGCGGGGCTGATTTGGATGCACGCGCTTGCCATCGGCTATAGCCCAGCCTACCTCACCGAAAATGTCGACGGCATCCGGGGGGACTGGCCGCGTATTCCCCTGCCCGACACCCAGGACGCCCTGTGGGTCTCCGCCGCGCTGGGACGACAAATCGCCGCCCTGCTGGACACGGAAACAGCAGTAGCCGGAGTGACGGCGGGGGCGCTGCGGCCTGAGCTGGCCGCGCTGGGGACAATCAAGCGCACCGACGGCGGGCAGCTTCAGCCGGACGGCGGGGACCTGAAAGTGACCGCCGGCTGGGGCCACGGCGGCAAAGAAGGCGTCACCATGCCCGGCAAAGGCAAAAGCACGGCACGGGACTTCGCGCCGGCAGAGCGGGAAGCGCTCCAAAAGGGCGCGGCGGCGCTAGGGCTGACGGACGCACAGCTCACAGCCTGCTTCGGCCCGGCCACGCGCGACGTTTACTTGAACGGCATCGCCTACTGGCAGAATGTCCCGGAGCGAGTCTGGGATTACACCATCGGCGGCTATCAGGTTCTCAAAAAGTGGCTTTCTTACCGCGAAGCTCCGCTGCTGGGGCGCGACCTGACCCCGGAGGAAGCCCGCGAAGTGACCGCGATGGTGCGACGCCTCGCAGCCCTGCGTCTGCTGGAACCGGCGCTGGATGCCAACTACCAAGTGGTTCAAGCCTCAGCGTTTGTTTGGAACCCGGCCCCGCCCGAAGCGGGCTGACAGAACGGGACGACAAAAAACCGCTTGACATTTGCGGCGACCTGTGTTAAAGTAGCGTGTACCCTGCTTTTCCGCTCGGCTTCGGCATCCGCATCCACTGTTCGCGCCGACTGCCGACCGCCGTACAACAACCATCTGCCTGGAGGCTTCGATGAAAACTTTGCTGATTTCGCCCGCCCGCACCGGGACCAAACCGAGCCTTGGCGCTGCCGCCGTGCTGGCCGCCGCCCTGGGCCTGAGTGTCCTCGGCCCGCACCGCGCTTTGGCCGCGCCGCACCAGCTCGCAGCGCCCGGCGCAAACGACCTTGGGGTCACGATCCTCAGCCCGGACCCGAACACGGCCCTCGCCGGGGTCAAGCCGGTCGAAATCTCGGCGTTCTATCAGGGCAGCCCGGCGAACCAGATTGTCGCAGTCGAATTGTTTATTGACGGAGCCAAAGCCGCCACCAAGACGCTTGATGCGCCCGAGACGCGCGGCGTCGTGTCGTTTCTGATTGATGCCGGGCAAATCCCCGCCGGCAACCACGTGATCGTGATTCGGGCCACCGCCGCCGACCAGGAAGTGTCGTCCGCCAAAAGCCGGTTCACGTTCACCGGCATGGACAGCACGGCGATTGCCCTGGCCGCCCCGCGCCCGTCCGGCCCGAACCTTTCGATGCCGACCACGCCCGCGCTGTCGGGCGGCCTGCCCCCCACCCTGCGCCTCCTTAGCCCGTCGCCCGATGGGCGTGTCCAGGGCGTCGTGACCCTGCGCGTTCAGGCCACCGACCCGAGCGGCAAGGCCCCGTATGTGTCCTTGTTTATTGACAAGACGTTTAAGACGCTCCGCAACTACGCGCCCTACGAGTTCGAGTGGGACACGACCGGGCTGCCCAACGGCTACCACACAGTAGAAGCCTACGGTTACAACGACGACACCACGAATGTCGGCAAAGCGCGGGCGCTGCGGCTGTATGTGAACAACCCCGGCGGCGAGACCGGTATCCGCCATGACCTGCTCGACGGCGCTCCCGTCGTCAAGGCCGCGAAGACAATTCGCGCAGCCAAGCCGATGACCGTCAAGTCCCTGCCGAGCGTCAAGCCCGTTCTCGCCGCCAAGCCGATTGCGCCTGCGAAGATGGCGTCACTGACTGCCGCGAAGTCTCCGCATGAGATTGTCCGCCAGCTTCTCGACGGGGCCAGCGCCCTGCGCTTCGGACACCTGAGCGACGCTGCCGAACTATCCACACCGTTCGCCGCCGAAGCGCCAGTCGTTAAAGTGCCGGCCCATGTCCGCAGCTTCAAGCCACTCCATGTCGCCGACAAGACAATTGTCGCCCGCCCCGCCTCCGACACCGAAGCGTCGGCGCTGCTGGCCGAGACGCCCTCTGGGCAAGCGCTGACAAAGAAGGCGCTGACTAAGAAAGCACGGCTGCCGCAGATCGCGTCCATTCGCCTGCCGGGCAGTGACCTCGCTTCCCCATTTGTCGCCCTGCCGCACCTGCCGGCAATCGCCACGCCGAAGGCGGCGTTCCATACTGTGGGCCACGCTGCTTTTAAGCCGACCGGGCTGCATATCCATATGCCGAGCGGTCTGATGAGCAGCCTACTCCGGGGCGCGGGCCAGAAGACCCTGCTCTTCAACAGCGCCACGGTCACGATGGACCGCCCGCTGACCGCCACGGACAATGTCCTGTTCGGCCCCCTGCGCCAGATCTTCGAGCAAGGCGGCGGCACCCTCACCTGGCAGTCCGCCTCCGGCACGGTGCGGGCGAAAAACGCGACCAAAGACATCCTCCTGACCCTGGGCGACAATCACGCGCAGGTGAACGCCAAGACAGTCACGCTTGACGGCAAGCCGTACCTGATGCTGGGCCGAACGATGGTCCCGCTGTCGTTTATCGCTGTCGCGATGGATGCCACCGTGCAGTTCGACCCGGCGACCGGGCACCTGCTGGTCAACAGCCGCAAGTAGCGCCGTGCGCGGCGCTTTCTACCGAACACCAAAAACCCGCGCCATTCGGCGCGGGTTTTTTGAGTTTACGGCTATTTCAAGAATTTATTTCGAAGCGGCGGCTTCCGTCTTTGCGGCGGCGGGCTTTGCCGCTTCCGGCTTCGGCTCGCTTTTCGCTTCCGTGCCGGCGTCGCTTTTCGGCTCGCTTTTGGCCTCAGCGGGCGCGTCCGATTTCGGCGCGTCACTTTTGGGCGTCTCGCCGGAGCCGCCGGCCGGCTTTGCGGCGTAGTCGTTGACATAAAAGCCGGAGCCTTTGAACGAGATGCCGACCGGATAGATGCGCTTGCGGAGCGCCCCGCCGCACTCGGCGCAGGTGGTCAGGGCATCGTCTTTGATGCTCTGGAAGATCTCGAATTGATTGTCGCAGGAAAGGCATTCATAGCCATAAGTCGGCATAAGGGAATTGTACCTCGGTCAATTTTTCGCACGTTTGCGTATGACATTATAACACGTTTCTCCCATAACTCATTCCCTTGAAAGGCCGGTTCCCTATGCTGAAAGCCGAAATGAAGACGGAGCCGACCGCGCTCCGCACACAGACCCACGCGCTCACGACCGAGGCGATCAACCCGGAAATGGCCGATTTCGACGCCCTCGACACCGAAACCCGCCTGCGGCTGATGAACGCCGCCGATGCCGAGGTCGCCGCCGCCGTGGCGCTCGAGATCCCGCATATCACCCGCGCCGTCCAGCGGGCGGCGGCATCCCTGCGGGCCGGCGGGCGCTTGATCTATCTCGGGGCGGGCACCAGCGGACGATTGGGCGTTCTCGATGCCGCCGAGTGCCCCCCAACCTTCGGTGTCCTACCCGGCATGGTGGTCGGCCTGATTGCAGGCGGCCCCGGCGCAATGTTCCAGGCCGTCGAGGGTGCAGAGGACGACCCCGACCTCGGCGCGGCGGCGATCATCGAGGCCGATGTCAACGAGCGGGACACCGTGGTCGGCATCAGCGCGTCCGGCCAGGCCCCGTTTGTCTTGGGAGCCTTGCGCCAGGCCGTCAAGCGCCGGGCCTCGGTGATCGCGCTGACCAACAACCGCCCGTCGGAAGTCGAGGCCATCGCGAGCATCACCATCGCCCCCGTGGTCGGTCCGGAGATACTTGCGGGTTCCACCCGTCTCAAAAGCGGCACTGCACAGAAGATGGTGCTCAATATGATCTCCACGGGGGCCATGATTGAGATCGGCAAGACCTACGGCAACTTGATGGTAGACGTGCAGGCGTCCAACAGTAAGCTCCAAGCCCGCGCCGTTCGTATCGTCTGCCAGGTCACCCGCGCCACGCCCGAACGCGCCGCGGCTGCCCTTCAGCAGTCCAGTTTAGTGCAGGCCGGCGGCTCCGCCAAGCTCGCCATTCTCATGCTCCAGCGCGGCCTCTCCGCCGCCGACGCCCAGGCCCGCCTCACCCACGCCGGCGGCTTCCTCCGCCGCGCTTTAGCCGAAGAGTAGGATGCATTGGATACTGAAAACTCAATGACCCAACTTATACCAGCAGCACTTACGCTACCAGAAGACACTCTTTGGAAACAATATCAAAAATTAGAAGCCCAGGGACTTCGCAGGCCCGCGCTCCAAATGCTGACAGCATTTATTGACGCACTCAGGTCCGACACGGAGCAACGCAGAATTGATTTCACTGTAGCTTTCTGCTTGTCAGTAACAGAAGAGAGTGTGACGTTACGCTCTCGTTCAGGCGGACGCGGCGGGAACGATATAGCTGTAAGCGGAGTGTTCGACAAACCTATCGTGTTTTCGCTCAGGCAGCCGCTAATCTCTGAAATTCTGGCCCCCTGCCTGGCAGTGCTTTACAGTCAAAACGATATCCGTGCGCCTTATTGGATTGCGTTTCTATACTATCACTTGCACTCACTCCCAGCCAGATTGCTGCCGGTAAACTTTCCTGAACTCACAGAAAATGGCTTTCTGCGGGAGGCGCTCAGACATGACCCAGGGAACCAGAAGGCTCGCACTCGGCTTATTCGTGTTCTGGCGTCGCAGCTCGATTATGCACTCCACGAGCTGCCTGCGGGAGTTTTATTCGGTTGGAACGGCGCGACCATAGAGGAATGTCGGGAATGGCTCGACTCCCTCGAAAATTTCAGAGAGTTAGTGGAAAAACAAGGAGAAGGTGAGAAGTACGCAGAAGCAATGCATCGTTGGGAGTTCCATTTTCGTGGCTATGCGGATTATCTCACGCACCGGGAGCAATACAGAAACTATGCAGACTATATTGATCGCCATTGGAAAGAGTAAGGTATCATGGCGTCAGGAGAAACTCTCATGGCACAACAAGTTATAGAAGGCACTTGGGAAGAGATCGCCGCCCATGCCGACGAATTAATCGGCAGGCGGCTCAAAGTGGTTATCGAACCCGAGGAGGCAAAGATAAGCGAACCGCCGAACATTGGGCCTCCCAACTTAGGGCCGCCTAACGAGGCAGCACTCCGAATGCTGCAAGAGCTGGAGGAGCGTCAGCAGGGACGGCGCTATACTTCTGGAGAGGGAACGCAGGATATGATCCGACAGGCACGCAATGGAGGGATGTATGGCAGAGAACCCCTCGATGAGTAAACCTGGAGCCATCATCATAGACGCTAATTTTTCTATCGCGCTGGCTGCTCGGGAATCAGCGAAGGAGGCACAGGCAAAGGCCGCGCTTGCTTACTATGCAGCAAATTCCTATATTCTGTTTGCACCGGGAGTTATCGTTTCGGAAACACTTTTCGTGCTCTGTGGTAAAGAAAGAGAAGGGTTGCTGGACCCTGGCGAATATGATCAAGCTGTTGCTGATTTTCAGATGTTTATGAGTCTGGTTTCGCCGCCTCCAAATGGTGACGCCAGCCTCATTCTCCGGGCGGCACAAATCTGTGAAGGTTATGGATGCGGAAGGTCTGCCGATGCCATTTATATTGCTCTGGCTGAGGAATTGTCGCAGGCGCACACAACGCGGCTGCTGACGTTTGACCGGAGATTATCAAACCAGGCGGCTCGTCATGCGCCGAGTGTTGGCGTCCATCTGCTCCAATGATCCCCACTCTGCCTCCCATTCTTTCGCGCCTGCGGAACGCTTTGGCGCTGCTGCTGATCTGCGGCGGCGCGGCGGGCATTGTCGCCGGAGCGCTGTCGCCCTGGGCGACGTTTCGGGTGCTGCACAATATCGAGATTAACTTGCCGGGAATTGTCTTCTCCTGGGGCGGCCTGTGCCTCTCGGTCGCCGTGCTGGTGCTGCTCGGGGCGCGGCGCTGGCCGGTCTTGTGCGTGGCTGGGGCGCTGCTGACCCTGCACTGGGCCGCCGAAGGACAACGAAGAGTGCCGGAGCGGGTAAAGTTCCAGCTTGCCGGGTCGCAGCTTGTGCTGGCGTCTTCGGTGAACCGCCTGCTGGACCAGTTCCATATCCCGGACATTGAAGTGGCGAACCTCGGCACCCCGAACGCCGAGTTATTGGGCGTCGGGCTGGGCTGGACTGTCAAAGGGGCGTATGTGCTGCTGCTTGGAGGGTTAATTGGTCTGCCGGGGGACCCGGCGCTGGTGTGGGTGTATACGCGCACGGCGCGGGTGCGCTGCCGCTCTTGCGGGACCCGCCGAATGCTCTCCCGCGCCGCCCAATTCTGCCCGCACTGCGGGGTGTCGGCCCTGCCCACCGGGGTTCACGTCTGCCCGCACTGCGGCGTGCGGGCAAAACGCGGCGACAAGCACTGCATCGCCTGCGGGAGCGGGCTGCCCGGATCGGCATAGGTGTCCGGATCGGCATAGGCGTGTGGTACAATCTGGGCAGGAGCGGCAAAAAATGGAAACACTTCAAGAGACCCGTCCGAGAACCCAAAGAGCAGTGACACGCGAAGAGCTGATGGCATTGGGGCAGGAAATCAATGCCCGGATCGGAATTGTCGGCGAGCCGATGACCCCTGAAGAAATCAAAGTCGCGCTGAAAGCCCTTCATGCTTCTATGATCGCGCACGGCATCCGTCCCGAAGACAAAGGGGCATCCCGCGAGCTGCTGCGGATGCGCTACGGCGCTGACTATGACCAAGACAGCGAGCAAAATCTGGGTGAGAGCTAATTATGCCTTTGCTCTTTTGGGATGCGAGTGGCCTCGCCAAGCGGTATTACACTGAATCCGGGACCGAAACCGTACACGGCATTTTTGAGTTCGATACGGCACTACCGCGTGTCGTTTCTTTGATGGGTTATGCAGAAACCGCGGCAATCTTGCGGCGCAAGTTCAACAGCAGCCTGCTGACAGAGACGGAGTTTCAAACTGCACGGATGATTCTTCAAGCAGAGGTGCTGCTGAACCCCGGCTTCGATCTGCTGACCATCACCGACCAGGATATTTTAGACGGTATGGCGATCACCGACCGGCATAATCTCAACACTGCCGATGCCGCGATGCTGGCGGCGTACCTCAATCGCGGCAGGGTCGCCGGCACCGGGCTTGCCGACTGCCTCCTTATCGCGTCCGACAAGCGGCTGATCCGGGCCGCCGAAGCGGAAGGGCTTTTCTCCCTCAACCCCGAGACCGTTTCCCCCACCGAGCTTTCCAGCCGCATTCATAATTAGTCCGCGACAAAAAAGCCCCGGACACTTCAGTGTCTGGGGCTTTTTAATCGGTGTCTAGGGCTTTTTAATTGACAGTGATCATCAGCGCACGAGCGCCAATTCGGTCTGCTCCCAATAGTCGCTGAGGCTGCGGTGCTCGAAGCAGTTTTCATGGGGCTGCACGATTACTTCGCGCTGGGTCTTCTGGGACAGCAGGCCACAGCGCCAGACAGCGGCGGTCTGCGTGCCGGTCGGAGCGCTCAGGTAGACCCGGCTTTTATGGCGGCAGCTTGCACACTCGTGCAGTGCTTCCTTGCTGGGTTCCATATCGGGTTCAGTGCGGGCAGGCCGCTCGGTCAGTTCGGTTGTCATCGCATTCCTCTACATTTTCTAAATCTTCGGCTGTTTCTGCGAGAACTCCCGTCAATTTGCGGGCCGCGTCCATTGTACCACACTGCGCCGTATTTTTATATAAAACTATGTTAAGAGAGTGTTAAGCTTTGCGGCACTGCCGGACAGCGGCGTTGGGCCGCACTCTGGTATAATAAGCGCATCATGTCAGACAACTCACCCGACCGCCAGAAGTATATCCGTAATTTTTGCATCATCGCCCATATTGACCACGGCAAGTCTACGCTCGCGGACAGGCTCTTGGAGTTTACGGGGACTGTCCAAAGACGCCACATGCAGGAGCAGCTTCTCGACTCGCTGGACATCGAGCGCGAACGCGGCATCACAATCAAGATGGCGGCGGTGCGGCTGAACTACAAGGCCCACGACGGCGAGACCTACGAACTCAACCTGATTGACACGCCCGGACACGTAGACTTCACCTACGAAGTCTCGCGGTCGCTCGCCGCCTGCGAGGGGGCGGTTTTGGTCGTGGACGCCGCGCAGGGCGTGGAAGCGCAGACCCTCGCGAATGTCAATTTGGCGCTGAACTCACAGCTTGAGATCGTGCCGGTGATCAACAAGATTGACCTGCCCGCCGCCGACCCCGACCGCGTGGCTGAGGAAATCGAGGAAGTGCTGGCGATTGACGCCACCGAGGCCATCCGGGCGTCGGCCAAAGAGGGCATCGGCACCGAGGAGATTTTGGAGTCCATCGTCCGGCGGGTGCCGCCGCCCGACGGTGATCCCCAAAAGCCATTACGCGCCTTGATCTTCGACAGCCACTTCGACGCCTATCTCGGCGTTGTAGCTTACGTGCGGGTGCGCGACGGCGAGATCGCGGCGGGAACGCAGATTCGGGCAATGGCATCGGGCAAGACCTTCGATGTCACCGGGGTCGGCATCTTTTCGCCGCGCATGAAGCCTGTCGAGAAGCTGAAAACCGGCGAGGTCGGCTATATCACGGCCAGCGTCAAGACCGTCGGCGACTGCCGGGTTGGGGATACGCTGACCCTGGCGTCGCATGGCGCGACCGAACCGCTCGTCGGCTACCGTGAGGCCCTGCCGGTGGTCTTCTGCGGCCTGTACCCCGTGGACAGCTCGCAGTACCCCGAGCTGAAAGAAGCATTGGGCAAGCTCCAGCTCAACGATGCCGCACTGACGTTTGAACCCGAATCGTCGGCGGCGCTCGGCTTCGGCTACCGCTGCGGCTTTTTGGGCCTGCTGCATCTCGACATTGTCCAGGAGCGCTTGGAGCGCGAGTTCAACTTAACGCTGATTGCCACCGCGCCAAGCGTCATCTACAAAGTGCATCAGACCGACGGCGAAATGGTGGAAGTGGACAACCCGGCCAATCTGCCGCCGCCGTCGGAGATCACCTCGATGGACGAGCCGTATGTCACCGCCAGCATTATCGTCCCGTCCACATATGTCGGCACGGTGATGGACATGGCCCGCGACCGCCGGGGCATTTACCTGCGAACCGAGTACCCAGCCAAAGAGCGCGTGATGATCTTCTACAAGCTGCCGATGAACGAGATTTTGATGGATTTCTTCGACCAATTAAAGTCCCGCACCAAAGGCTATGCGTCGTTCGATTACGAGATCAGCGGCTATGAGCCATCGAACCTAGTCAAGCTCGACATCAAGATCAACGATGAGCCGGTAGATGCCCTGTCGTTCATCACGCACCGGGACAAATCGCAGGAGCGCGGGCGTCAATTAGTTGACAAGCTCAAAGAAGTCATCCCGCGTCAGCAGTTCGAGATTAAAATCCAGGCCGCCATCGGGGCCAAGGTTGTCGCCGCCGAGCGTATCTCCGCCCTCCGTAAAAACGTCATCGCCAAATGCTACGGCGGCGACATCAGCCGCAAGCGCAAGCTCTTGGAGAAGCAAAAAGAAGGCAAAAAGCGCATGAAAAGCATCGGCAGCGTCGAAATCCCCCAAGAAGCCTTTATGAGCGTCCTCAAGCTCGGAAGCGATTAGTTTTATGCCTGATAGAAACTCGGATGAAGAGCTGATTATTAACGCCGTTAACTTGAGTCATGTCCGTCTGGTGGAGCTCAGTCTACTTGCCGACCAAGCCAAGCCGTTTTATTCTTGGGTCGAAAAGACTTTTCAGCGTGTTCTCAGCAGCAGCGCCTCTCTTGATGAAGTGCTTTTAGCTTCTTCCAAAGAGCAGATAGAGCGTTGTGTACAGCAATGTTATTCGGCAAGCGAACTGCAAGGGCTTCCACTCCTATTTGATGGCATTGGGCGGAGTTATCCTCACCAAAAAGCCTGTTACTACTTCTTTTCGTGGATGGTTCGCGACGCTCCTAAGCAGCGATTGGAGCCGCTGCTTCAGCGTATTGTCAAGCAGTCCAAGCGGCGCAGAACAGACGTGGAAGTACAGGCGTTAGCCGCGCTCGTCTACAAATATCGGCAAAACCTGAAAACCTTTTCTTGGGATGCTGTTCGTGAAGTTATCATTGATCGGCTTGAAGGATCTCGCAGAAGCATTTCGGGACATGAGCGCGAAACGGTGGTACGGACTGCCTTGCTTACTGCGGTTCAGCATTACTTTGCTGAACACTCCAATTACGGGATTTACGACAGGGTTGAAATTTCATCCGGACAGATCAAAATTGGGAATGAGACGTATGATGTCAGTGCTCGGCTAATCAGCTCAGAAAGACAGGAAACGCGAAGTATCCTTGTTCCAGTAAAAACGAGAGAAACGGAGGGCGGCGGTCATTCTCACCTTTTCACTCGTGACATCATGTCCGCCATCAATGCTGCGAGGACAAGTCAACCCGACAGCTTTGTGATTGCCGTCATTGTGGCAAGAAATTGGGCTTTGCGGGAGGCAGATAATGTGCGTGAGCAAGTGGACTATGCGGCGGTTTTTGACCTCAGCCCCAATCAGTTTCAGATTTTCAGCGATGAGCAGCAAAAGACCTTCAGCGCGTTTATCGCGCAAGTTTTAGACGGCTTGGTGAAGCCAAAGAAGGGTAAAGTTTGATGTACAAGGACGTTACTGAAGATAGGTACACCGACAGAATCATTTGTGGGGATAGCTGGGCTGTTTCTCAGACGCTTCCTGAGAACATCGCTCAAACGATTGTTACGAGTCCTCCTTATTTCGGACATCGCTTTTATTCGCAGAGCGCCGACACCCAGCCTTTGGAATTTGGGCATGAAGAAGACCCGAAAGAGTATATCGCGAAACTAGTGGCACTTTTCCAAAGGCTCAAGCGGGTGCTGAGGGACGACGGAACCCTTTGGCTTAATCTTGGAGATACCTATCGGAACGGTCAATTGCTGGGTATACCCTGGCGGACAGCGATTGCACTACAGGATACAGGCTGGATACTCCGCAGTGAGATTATCTGGAACAAGCCGAACGCTATGCCTTCTTCAGTCAAAAATCGGCCGACGATAGCGCATGAGCATATCTTTTTGTTCAGCAAGCAGGGTCAGTATTTTTATGATGCGGATGCCATTCGGGAACCTCATGTGACCTTCTCCGAAAACTCAAAGATGCGTGGCGGACGAAATCATTTCGGCAAGCGCGACAGTACGCCCGAAACTGGCAAGAACGGAGGCAATCCCAATTTACATACGGCCCGATGGGATCAAGCGTTTCATCCTTTAGGGAGAAACAAACGCACAGTTTGGGATATTTCTCTTGGTAAATTCCGCGAAGCGCATTTTGCAGTATTCCCGCCTGATCTTGTCAAGATATGCCTTCTTGCCGGATCGAAAACCGGCGATCTCGTGTTTGACCCCTTTATGGGTTCAGGAACGGTTGCGTTAGTAGCAAAACAAAACGAGCGCAGATTTTTTGGCATCGAGCTGGTTCCAGAATACGCGGAGATGGCACTCAATCGCGTGAGCCTAGCGCAGCCGCCTTTGCTGCTGTTTGGATAGCGCATCTCCGCCTTGCGAAAGAACGTCATCGCCAAATGCTACGGCGGCGACATCAGCCGCAAGCGCAAGCTCTTAGAGAAGCAAAAAGAAGGCAAAAAGCGCATGAAGAGCATCGGCAGCGTCGAAATCCCCCAAGAAGCCTTTATGAGCGTCCTCAAGCTCGGAAGCGATTAGGAGAGAACATGAGCCTCATACAAGACATGAAGATGGACAAGTCTGTTTTCGCCGTCGCCGATCTCTCTGAAGATTCAGACGAGAAATCCTATTGGAAGACGCAGACGCCCGAAGCCCGGCTGCGGGCTTTAGAGTTCATGCGGCAGGTAATGTATGGCTACGATCCTTCTACCGCCCGACTTGAAAGACTTTTTGAGGTTGCTGAACTCGAACGCAGTTGAGTACCTGCTTGTCGGCGGCTACGCCGTGGGCTACTACGGCTACCCTCGCGCCACTGGAGACATGGACGTTTGGATCGCGAGAAACCTGATCAATGCCGATAAAGTGACGGCAGCGCTACGGGCATTCGGCTTCAGTGCATCCAGTATTTCCGCCGAGTTGTTTTTGACACCGGACAAAGTTTTTCGCATGGGCAATCCGCCGCTTCGCATCGAGGTTTTGACCGACATCTCCGGCGTTGAGTTCACGGCCTGCTGGAAAGCAAGAGAGATCACCGAGATTGACGGCATCAGCATCAATATCATCAATCTTGACGATTTGAAGCAAAACAAGCAGGCCAGCGGCAGGATCAAAGACAAAAATGATCTGATACACCTGCCGTAGCTGCAAGAGGAACTATGCCGAACCACCCTTTAGCGGAAGTCTTCGGATTTCCGACCGACAATCTGACCGAAGAAGCTGACCGGCACCGCCGGGACCGGCTGTGTCCGTTTGGGAACGCCGTGCCGAACTGCACCAAAGCAAGCCTCGAAAACCCGCTCGGCGTGTGCAGTGTCCACGGCGCAGGGGGCGAAACGGTCATCACCTGCCCGGTGCGCTTTCAGGAAGGCTGGCGGATCGCGTCCGATGCCGCCGCGTTCTTTTTCCCGCCCGGCGCGGCCTGGACTTCGCTGACCGAAGTGTGCCTCCAAGACAGCGCAGGCAAGTCTGCGGGCAACATAGACATTGTGCTGCTGTCGTATGATTCGATAGGGCGGATCATTGACTACGGAGCGCTGGAAGTGCAGGCCGTTTATATTTCCGGCAATATCAGCACGTCATTTCAGCACTACATGGAAGACCCGAAAGCCAATGCGAACATGGACTGGCGCGGCCAGCGCAATTATCCGCGCCCGGATTACCTCTCGTCGTCCCGGAAGCGCCTTGCCCCGCAGCTCATTTTTAAGGGCGGCATTCTAAACGGCTGGGGCCGCAAAATGGCTGTCGCGCTCAACACCAGCTTGTATGACACTTTGCCGCCGCTCGACGAAGCAGACCCCGCCGAGGCCGACCTCGCATTTTTCGTCTACGATTTGGTCTTGGACCCGGCGCAGAACCGCTACGTGCTCACGCTGCATAAGACCGTGTACACGAGACAAGTTTTGCAGTCGGCGGGAACGAAAATCGGCGAAGCCGCCTTCCTCTGTGAAATTGAGAAGCGGCTCGAAACGGCTCCGGTCAAATGAAGAATAGTCATTTTGATTCCAGTGCCGACGGAGAAGCATGGTGCAAGGCCGAGATTGACCGAATGCTGCGGCTTTCTCAGACAAAAGTGATTTTCCCTCTGATCACATTAGGGCTGCTGGAAGAGTATCAAGTCAGCGGTCAGACTCAGTTTACAGACGGGGAAATCAAACGCCTGTACCACAAAGCCGTTCGATTTATGGGCGACTACCTAACACACAACCTGCATATCGGCGGCAAATATTATGACGCCTACCCTTCGCGCAACCTGCCGCGTTATGGCGTGCTGCAATCCGTTGGACAGAATAAGTACGAGCTGCAAAATACCTATGCGCTGTATGCCGAGAGCTTGGCGCTGTGGATACCGGAGCGTGTCAAGGCGCATATCGTCGGGAAGATCGGCTTTATTCCACAGCTCGGCGAGCGCAGTTTCCGCGCTGACCTCTCAGCAGACTTGGATTTGTTTCTGGAGGCCATTTCAAGTCATATCGGCAAGAACCCGACAAATTTTGAGATATTCAGCTTCGCCGTTATCCGTGTCCATTTGGAAAAGTTCGCCTGCAAAGTATACCGCGATACCCGCACATCCGCCCATGACAGCGGGGTAGATTTGTCTACCAACTTTGGTGTCGTGTATCAGGTTAAGAAGCTGCAAGTTTTGACAAAGGCAAACGCAGACAGCCTCTACGCAGAACTCAAGATGAACTTTGACTCGCAGCGCCTCAATGATGGCAACGTGATTTTGGTGATTGACGACATTTCTAAAGACGTTAAGCAGTATCTCATTGATATGAAAGTCCAGGCAATCAGCAAGTATGACCTGCTGAAGCTCGCGGGTCAGTTTGAAGACATGGAAGACCGTGAAAAGGTTTTGCGTATCGTCTACGACGAGTTTCGGCGTGAGTACGAAAGCAGAATTGCATGAGACGAACTGTTTACATCCAATCAGACAAGAATGGGCAGGCTTATAGCCCGAGCGGGGCGGTGGCGGCGCGGGGGTTCGCGTTTCTGGGATACGATGTGCAGTTTTTCTTGCCGGAAGAGCTGCCAGACCTGCCGCTGACGCCGGATACGGTCGTGGTCGCGGGTATGGGGACGACGCGGGCGGCGATTGAACGGGTGGTGGGCCGTGTGCCGGCGCTGGCAGGGGTGCCGGCGGTTCTGACGCCGTATCTGGGGCGCGAGATTTGGCGAACAACGGTGGGCGAAGCGCGGGATGCCGGACGGTTCCCGGTTTTCGTGAAGCCCTACGAGGATGCCAAGGCGTTTACCGGCCGGGTGGTCGGCAGTGCGGCGGAGCTGGATGCGCTGCTGATGGCGGCGGCGCGTCCAGGCTCTCCGGCGCTGACCGACGAATTTCCGCTGCTGGCATCGGAGCCGGTGACGTTTGAGAGCGAGTGGCGCGTGTTTGTCCGGCGTGGTCGGGTCTTGGGCACGAGCCACTATGCCGGCGACCCGCTGCTGTTTCCATCTGCCGGGATAATTCGTTTGGCCCTGGGTGCGTTTCGTGGCGCTCCGGCGGGTTACAGCGCGGATTTTGGCGTGACGGACGATGGGCGAACACTGCTGGTCGAAATTAATGACGGCTTCTCGCTGGGGTGCGGGGCACTGGTCGCCAATCTGTACGCGGAGCTTTTGGAGGCCCGCTGGCTAGAGATAATGGGCCTCTGACAACTATTTTTGCCGGGTTTGCAACTTTTGGCATAGATTGTGCATGAAGTGCGGTATAAACTTACACTGGGAATAATCATACAAATATGACCACGGCGTTTATCGGGCTGGGAGCTAATCTCGGAGACCGGGCCGGGAGCCTGCGGGACGCGGTACGGCGGCTGGCCGAGACGCCGGGCCTGGCACTCGGGTGCGTGTCGTCGGTGTACGAAACCGCCGCCGTGGGCGTCACCGATCAGCCGGATTTTCTCAACGCGGTCGCGGAAGTACAGACGAGCCTGACGGCGCTTGACCTGCTGGGCGTTTTACTGGACATTGAAAACAAAATGGGCCGGGTGCGAACCATTCGCTGGGGTCCGCGCGTTATAGATTTGGACCTGCTGCTCTACGGGGACGCGCAGATCGCTCTGCCGAGCCTCACGGTTCCCCACCCGCGCCTCGCGGAGCGGGCGTTCGTGCTGGTGCCGCTGGCGGAGATCGCGCCGGAAACGGCGGACAAGTTTTTGCGGACAGAGAATTTTTCTGGCGACGGGAACATTCGGCGCGTGGGCGTCGTCTTGCATGAAAAAAGCCTGCCGCACCCCAGATTTTTTGTTTAGAGGATGGGTCATGCTTTATTCCTACCAGGCCAAAGACCAGACAGGCCGCACTGTGACCGGGGCGCTTGATGCCGACAGCGAGCGGCAAGCAGCGCAGGAAATCCGCGACATGGGCTACTTTCCGATGCGCCTCGCGCCGCAGTCCGGCGGCGGCGCAGCGGCCTCGGTTCAGAATGCCGCCGCCGAGGGCCGCTCGGCGCTGAACGGAAGCGCGGGGATGCTGCCGCGCAAGAAGATGTCGCTGGGGTTATGGCTGCTGGCCCGGCTGGTCTTTCCGCTATTTTCCGGGGTCAGCCTGCGGGATATGGCCTTGATGTACCGGCAGTTTGCGGCGATGCTCGGCGCGGGTGTCCCCATCTATCAATGCCTGACTTCGCTGACCCAGCAGACCGGCAATGGGGTTCTGCGTCGGCACTTGCAGCGCCTCTCGAAGCATGTGCAGGAGGGCGGGATGCTGACCGCCGCGATGGGCGAAGCGCCCTGGATTTTCACGGATTTCCAGCGGGCGATGATCTCGGCAGGCGAAATCAGCGGCGGCCTGGACATTATGATGGGCCGGCTCTCGTCGGCGCTGGAGCAGGAGTACGCGCTTCGCAACAAAATCAAGAGTGAGATGGTCGAGCCGGTCGTCACTCTTTTTGCAAGCTTTCTTCTGCCGCCGCTGGTGCTGGTCGTGGTGGCGCACAATGTTCATGCCTATTTAGTGACAGCGGTCTACCCGCTGCTGGAGACCGCTGCTGCCGTCCTTGCAATTTATGTGGTCGGCAAGCTGCTGTCGCAGTTCAAGTTTGTGTTCGATGCCGTGATTTATTCGCTGCCGGGGATTGGCGGCGCGGTGCGAATGATCTCTCTTGCCCGGTTTTCCCGCGCGTTCGCGTCCTTGTATGCAGCGGGGGTAGGCATCCCGGAAGCAATCCAGTTTTCCGCAGCGGCAACCGGCAACGAGTACCTTTCGCGCCGGATGACATCGGCAATTCCGGCCATTCAGGCCGGGCACGGCATCGCCGAGTCGCTGCTGGCGACCCGTGCTTTTCCGCCGATGGTGGTCACAATGCTGCAAACCGGCGAGCAGACCGGCGGCCTGGACATGACCATGGACAAAGTGGCGGAGTATTACGAGGCTGAATCGGTGGTCCGCCTGCATCAGCTTGTCGTGACACTGCGGACAGTAGCACTGCTGTTTATCGCGGTCCGGGTCCTGATGATCTTGATTGCGTTCTACGGCGGCTATGCCAACCAGCTCAACGATATGTCAAACCCGGACGCACCGTAACTATTTTTATCGCAAACACATATGACGACGGCGCAGTTTTCCTTTATTCTTACTCTGCGCCGAGTCTGGCAGAGGAGGTAAACCGCAGCAAACGACAGCCGAATGCGGCACGATTTTTATCTTATCACTTATCTTATCACTTATCTTCACTCGGAGCAAGAACGATGAGCTTACAGCGCAATTATTATGAAGTTCTCGGCCTTCCGCCCGGCGCGACGACCGACCAAATCAAAAAGAAGTACCGGGAGCTGGCCCGCCAGTATCACCCGGACGTGATCCAGGACAAAAACTTGGGTCAGCGCGTCTTTTCCCAAATCAACCAGGCATACAGCGTCCTCGGCAACCCCGAGCGCCGCGCCCAGTACAACGGCACCCTGCAAAACGCGCCTGCCCCCGAGCCGCCCAAACCTGCCTCACAAGCGGCACGCGCCCCCCAGCCCGCGCCGCAGGCTCCCCCGGCTCCGGCAGCCGCGCCCAAGTCTGCCGCGCCCCGATCACCGGCGTTCGCCGAGATGTTGACCCGGGCCGAGCATGCGACCATGGCCGGCAAACCAGTAGAAGCCCGTGCGTTCTGCGTGCGTATTTTGGAAGCCGACCCGCGCAATGTCCGGGCGCTCGAAATTCTCGGCGACTCGCTGGCGGCGATGGGCCGGCGTGAGGAAGCTGCTGTGTCGTACCGCCAGGCCCTGCAAGCCGCACCCAGCCCAATGATCCAGGCAAAGCTGAACCGAATTGCCGAACCGGCGCAGAAGACCCGCACTATTCCGCCGTATCAAGCGCCCTCGGCTCGCCCGGCACCCGCGCAGAACGGAACAAGCGCGGCGCAGGGCGGAGCAAAGAACGGGGCTGGGACGCAAAGCGGGAATGGGACGCACCGACCCGACTCGGCGGCCGGGACGCCAAGCGAGCCGGAAAAGTCCGGCGGGCTGCTGGGCCGACTGCTGAAGCGGAAATAGGGACAAAACCCAAAAAAGCGCGAGCGGCACTGCCGCTCGCGCTTTTTTGGGTTTCTTGGCTCATCCCTACAAAACGCGGCGCGGAAACACAGGCTGGGTGAGCGGGGCGGGGCGGGATGCGAAACGCGCGGCGATGCGGTGAGCCAGTGCCGTCAGCACCACCTGGAGGTTCTGGCTGGCCCGAGCGCAGAAGAACAGCCAGACGACATAGCGGCGATAGCGCACCCCTGACTGCCGGCGCAGGTACCGGTCGGCCTGAGCGCGGGTGCTGTAAACCGAAGCGCGGTACAGACGCGGCGCGGTCATCGCAACATACTCGCTGGCGACGCATAGCATCTGCGCTTCCACCGGGATCGCCCGACCGAAGCGCCCGAACGGGTACCCGCTGCCGTCGAGGTATTCGTGGTGAAAGCGGACCGTGTCGGACGCCGGCTGCAAGATCGGGATAGCATCGAGGATAGCCGCGCCGACCCGGATATAGTCCCGCAGCACGAAGCGCTCCACCGGATGGTTCAGGCAGGACGGCGTGTTGAGCAGCTCGTAGGGGATGCTGACCTTGCCGATGCCGTGCAGCAGAGCGGCATATTCGAGCCGCCGGGTTGCGAGAAGCCCCATGCCGCGCAGGCGAGCCATCCAGACCACATACTTGGCTGTCTGCTCGGCGTGTCCGAGCAGGTGCGGCTCCCGCGACTCGACCGCCCGCGCCAGCGCGATAAAGGTCTGCCGGTACGAGCGTCGCACGGTCCAGGGCAGGTAAAGGAAGATGGTCGCCAGCGCCACGCTAAAGACCGTCGCCGCAATGATGTTCAGGGTGATACTCATAGCCATTCTCAGTGGGAAAGCGAGGCTGATGCGCCAAGCGAGCCGGACCAGAGCGAGTCGTCCGCCGCGCTCGGCTTGGGGCCGATACGCTTGCCGCTGGCTTCGAGCTGCTGCTCACGTTTCAGAATGGATATGAAGATTTCGACCACTTCAGCGTGGAACTGTGTCCCGGCATGACGGCGCAGCTCGGCGACGGCATCCTCCGGGGGCATCGGCTTGCGGTACGGACGCTGGTCTTCTTTGGCCGGCCCGCCGACCATCGCATCGAAGGCGTCTACCACCGAAATGATGCACGATTCGATGGGAATGTCCTCGTTTTGCAGTCCGTCCGGGTAGCCCTGACCATCGGGCCGCTCGTGGTGGTGGCGGATCCAGTGCCCGACTTTGCCCATAATGCTCATCTTTAGTACCAGCTCGGCTCCGGTGACCGGATGGGAGCGGATCATGGTCCAGTCGTCGTCGGTCAGCTTGCCGACCTTGTTCAGCACCCGGTCGTCCACGGCGACTTTGCCGATGTCATGCAGGATCGCCGCGTCCTCGATATGCTGCATGGACGACGCCGGCAGGTGCATCTCCTCAGCGATTTCCCGCGCCCACCGCGCGACCCGGTGCAGGTGCCCATGCGTGTACGGGTGCGCTTCCTGCATGATCCGCCCAAGCAAATCCACGCCCTGCCGGTACGCCGCCAGTGTTCGCTCATGGGTCAGAATTGCCAGGCGAAGCGCATACACCGGCACGACAATGAAGCCGACGCCAAGCCACGGGTGCCCGAGATACAGCGCCGCTGTGATGATGCCGAGCGGCGACATGAGCAGTGCGCTGGAAAGCTGCCATCGGTAGTTGTTATGCCAGAGAATATCCCAGCGCTTTTTCTCGTAAGTGCTGACCATCGTCGTTGTCAGCAGTGCGTTTCCGATAAACGCGAGTCCCGTACACAACGCCAAAGCCAGGCACGCGCCCCAGCTCGGCACATCGCCGGTTCTTGCCCCCCCCGCGGGAAAACAAAAGCGTTCCAGGCCGACATAAATCAAAGAGCAAGCGCCGAACGTCACAACATGGGCGCAAATGTTGGGAACGTATAGCTTCAGGCTGAAGCGCAGGTGTGGCGGCAATGAGATGAATCCGTTCACGAAGACGCAGATGGTCGCCGCGAGGATTGCCGCGGAAGCGCCGAGCAGGGCGGTGATCGTGAAAAAGATGGGAATGCCGGGATAGGTCACCAACTCACTGTTCGGCAGTCGAGCCGCAAGCAGTGTTGCCGCGACAACCAGGCCGGTCAGCATGACGGCATCGCGCCAGAGATGCAGCGGGAAGGGGCTGAAGATTGCACAGAGGCCGGCGGCGATTGCAGCGCCCCAAACGAGCCAGAGGCGCAGAAGGTTGTAAGAGTTGAGCGGCGTCCTGCGCGGCGGAGCCATCGCTCTCGGTTGTGCGATTGAAGGTAAAGACATGGATAATACATCGGTCCTTGCTGTCGTGACAAGTATCTCCGCTGATAGCTCGTCGTTTATGGTCGGCATATTGCACCGAAAAAATTAGGCGAAAAAAGTCAAAGGTAAAAAATAAGGGCTGCGAAAACCAACATCCGAAGGTGATCGTTATGTGAACCAAAACCCAGGAACGTGACGAGACACGGAAATACATGAGCAAACTTAGTCGTTCGGCGGCGGGCCGGTAGGCCAGTGACAATGTGCCCCGCAGCCGTTGAGCGCCGAGGACAGGGTCATGATCATTTTGGTAACGGTATTCATGGTGATACCTAGTGTGTAACGCGGCTGTGCCGACTTCTCGGACATCAGACCGCCTTCGCTTACGAGACTCCTAAAGTCTCAGCGGTTTTCGCAGCCCAAAGCGAAATCAAAACCGAAATCAGGACCGAAACATTATTCCATTATCAAGGTGCAATTCACAGTAAAATTACTGTGACGGGGAAACTAAAATTCTTCTAAAAACGCCAGGCTGACGCGCCGGTTGACAGCGTCGAGCGTCGCGTTCACCACTGCTTTCCAGGCATCCTGACGGATCAGCGCACACCCAGTCAACAGCTCCTCGCCCTTCGCCGGCGCAATGGCGCTGACCAGCACCACGACCGCCTTGCGGCCTGCCAGCGGGATGTCGGTCTGCAAGTCTTCTACAACCATCGTGCCATCGCGGTCACCGCTGTCCTCGACCGCCCGGATCGCCGCCGTGGCGATCAGACGGAGCTGGTTGTAGCCCGAGGCGTGCCCGGTCGCGCTGCCGGTGTAGACGGCGTCCTCGCGGCGCAGATGCACCGTCGCTTCCGCCCGGCTGCCGTTCACGGTCAGTGCGACATCGGAAAAGCCGAGGCGGGGCAGGCCCGAAGGCGAGCCGCCGGCCAGCGGCGCACGGCCCTGGATCTGGGCGATGCTGATCTTTTTGTAGTCGAGGGAGAAATCGAGGTGGGCGCGGACAGCCGACTCAATATCACGAGCAACCTGCTTTGGGGCACGCTTGGGGTTCACCAGCACATGCAGCTCGTCCACACGTCCGGCAGCACCGAGAACAGCACGCACGGAGACGACGTCTTTGAGCTGACGCACGACATCTTCAATCTGCTCGGCAGATACGTAGCGGCGCGAAACGGAGGCGTCTCCAGTGGGTAGTTCCAAGGCGGGTCACTCCTTATGATACGGCGCAGACCGGCGGAGGGTACAACTAAGAACAACAGCCTGCACTTTTATTGTAACACAGGTTTCTCATTTTTTGACAAAGTCGCTTACGGCGCGGCATTTATTTTTCTGAGCACTGCAAGCGCCATCGCAGCAAGCCCCACTGCTGTCAGCGTACACAGCAAGTTGACCCCGTCATTGCCCAGCCACCGCCAGCCGCGCTTCGGCGGCCCCGGCTGCGGGCGCTCGGTATATTGCGGGCGCTCGGTATAACGCGCCGGGTCGGATGGGTCCTGCCACTGCGCCTGCACCATCGCCCCGAGCAGGCTGTCCGCCAGCGCCCCGCCCAGCCCGGCGGCGGCGACAACCACGCCCGCACTGACGCTCCCAGTAAACAGGCCCAGCAGGGCCGCGCCGCAAAGCGCCGCCAGCGTACCCGGCCCGCTGACCGCGCCGGATGTCCCCGGCGGCGCTTTTCGCCCGGTACGGAGATCATAGGGCTGCCCGCCGAGCGCCGAGCCAACCTCTGTCGCCCACGTATCGGCGTTCGCGGCGGCAAGCGCCGCCAGAAACAGCGGAGTGCCCCCTTTGACCCCAATCAGCGTCAGCAGCAAACACAGTGCGGCAACTCCGCCGTTCGCCAGTACCTGCCCGGCATCGCGCCGCCCGCCTTTCTCGTACCCCAGCGCCTCTTTTCGCGCCCGCCGCCACCGGCTCAGGGCCGTGGACGTTCCAAAGAACGTCAGCAGCGCCGCCGCCGCGCCCCAGCCGCCGATCCCGAAGACAACCGCGCCAATCGCCCAGGCCGCCCCCGCCCCGCTCGGTGTCAGTGCCCGCGCTTTGTACGCCGCGACCGCCACCAGACCCGCCAGGGCCGCCCCGAGCAGGACTTGCCCCGCTGCCGGACTACTTGCGTGAAACATACTCGTTCCCGCGCACGTAGTACCGCCAGGGCAGGTCCACCCCCTGCGAGATGCCGATGCGCGTGGTTTCAACAGTCTCAAACGGCGGCAGCGTGTGCGGCAAAATGTACAGCTCGCTGCCTGCCGCCGTGACACTCAGGCCATTGTGCGCCAGCCGGGTCAGGGCCAGGGCTGCCGCCAGCTTGCCGGGGCCGTTTGTGAGCTGCCGCGTTTGGGCAATCCCGCCCCGGTTTTGGCGCATCGTTTCAACCCCCTCGACCGACTGAAGCGCACGGATAAGCACCGCCTCGGCAGTTCCCTCGGGGCCACACACCAAGTTCAGCATCATGTGCAGGCCGTAAGTGAAGTAGACATAGGCATGGCCGGGCGGGCCGAACATCGCCGCGTTGCGCGGGGTCCGCCCCCGGTAGGCATGACACGCCGGGTCGTCGGTCAGGTACGCTTCGGTCTCGACAATTACGCCTGACAGCGTTTCGCCCGACGGCAGCGTGCGGACCAGCAGCTGCCCAAGAAGCTGCTTCGCGACTTCCCGTGTATTCTGCAAATAGAAGTCCACGCCCAGCGGCTTGGGGATTTTGGCTGCTGTTGTCACCACGGCGACTCGACCTCCGCGTCTTCCTGCGCCGGCATCTCGGGCGGCGCGTCGGCTTCCGAAGGCACCGGCGGCATCTCTTCTTTGGCCGCCGCTTCCTCAGCGTGGGCGCTGCCTTCGGCTTGGAGGCGCTCGAACAGCTCGCAAGTCCCCGTCGCGAGTATCTCCGACGTCTTGCCGGCGATCGCATCCCCAAACCCGGCGATCTTTTTCAGCTCGCCCCGCGCTGCGATGTCCGAAACCGGCTCGGTCAGGTTCTCCAGAGTCCGCACCGCGTTCCGGTAAGCGCGTACCTTGAATGGGTTCTCCCCCTGCCCTTCTAAAATCTGCGCGATCTGCTCAAAGACATCCGCGACTTCAAAGTTTGTCGGTATGTGGTCCATAGGGGAGTTCTACCCGGAATGCAGGAGTCCGTAGGCGGTCAGAGCGCCGACGGCGGCGGTGATCCAGCGCCAGAGCTTCCAGTTGCCCCAGCCGGAGGCGTCTAAGAGCACGGTGATGACTTGCAGCACGAGCAGAACGACGACCGGCGTGATGGTCTGCGCGAACAGCAGGTGCGTGTGCGCGGTGCCGTAGCCGAGCATCAGGCTCAGACGCCAGAACAATGTGCCGGAGAGGGCGAGCGGGAGGAGGCGCGGCAGCCAGGCCGTGTCGGCGGCGTTGGTCAGCGCAGAAAGAGAAAGCAGGAGCAGGCCCGACGCCGCAAAGCCCGGCTGCTGAATGCCGTGTACCGGCAGGGGCAGCACACGGGCGGCGAGGCTTGCCCCCACCGGCCCGCAGGCGGCGAGCAGCAGCGGCAGGTACCAGAGCGCGATTTTGCCCCACCCCAGACGCGCCGGAATGATGCGGGCCGAGACAGCAATGTCCCGGCGTCCGGCGCTTGTTTCCACCGAGACAATATCGGCGTACTCCGCCGGAGCCGACCAGACCGAGTCGGTGTCGGTCGTCAGGGTCAGCGTCTGCCGCTTTTTTGCCGAGAATGCCGATGGCTCAACCCGCAGCCAGCCCGGCGCGGCTTGCACCCGGCCTTCGAGCAGGCCACCGCCGGGCGCTTGCAGCTGGATCTTCTGACGCCGCGTTTCGCCCCGGCGCAGGACCCCGAAGCGGACCGCGTCTGTGCTGAGTGTCAGCGCCCCGCCGTCCACTGCCTCCACAAGCGCGGTTTTGGCGGGCATATCTTCGGGCACGTATTCGGGGCGGCTTGGGTCGAGATGCGCGGCACGGCGCAGAAGCATTTCCGCCTCGGACCGGCGTCCGATCTCGGCAAGCTGCAAGGCTTCGCCGTAAGCAAGCCGCGCTTCGTCGGTCGTTTCCAGCCCGGCCCGGTACAAGAAGTCCCGCAGATGGTCATCGGCGGTGCGCCCCGGCTCTGACACCAGTTCGCCGGCGACCGCCGCCAGCGGCCCTTCGCCGATGCCCCGCAGCCACTCCGAAAGCGTCCCGTTTTCCAGCGCGTCACACGCGGCGTCCCAGCGGTCGGGCGCAAGCGCGAGAAACGTCTCAATGCCGGTCATGTTGGGGGGGAAGCCCGGAAGAGCAGCCGGCACTGGAAGTGCCGGTCTACTGTCGAGTGAAAGTCGAAGCGACTGAGGATTGGACACCGTAGGCAAGTCTTTAGTGTCGGAGACACTTTCACTCAAACGTAGACCGGCACTTCCAGTGCCGGTTCTTAAACCCGTGCCGGTCTCCAAGCCCAAACCCCGCAAGTCCCCCGCCATCTCGCCGGCGTCCCGGTAACGCTCGGTTTTGGGACGCGCCAGCGCCCGTGTTACGATCTCCTCTAAGCCGGGCGGCACATCAGGGCGCAGCGTTGTCAGCGGAACTAAGGGATCACTTTCAATCGCTGTCTTCCAGGCAAAGGGGTCTTTGGCTTTGGCGACCGAGAACGGACGCCGCCCGGCCAGCATCTCATAGAGCACCACCCCGGCGGCCCAGATGTCCGCCTGCCGGTCGGACTGCTCCTCGGGGTGGAAATCTTCGGGAGCCATATAGGCGTAAGTCCCCGCGCCGCCGGCGAACGAGTGCGTGCCCAGCACTTCGGCCAGCCCGAAGTCCACGAGCTTTACGACTCCCTCGCGGGTCAAAAGTATGTTTGCGGGCTTGATGTCCCGGTGGACCGTCCGCATCGAGTGGGCATACGCCAGGCCGTCACAAAGCTGCGCGGCAATCGAGACGGCGCCTTCGACCGGCAGCTTCGGGGTCTCGCGCAGAATGTCTTGAAGCGTCCGGCCCCGGACATATTCCATGTCAATGACCACACGCCCGCCGATCTCGTCCACGCTGTTGACTTGGACGATATTCGGGTGACGCAGGCGGTCCAGCACGCGGGCTTCTTCGAGAAACCGCTCTTTTTCGTCGCCCTGGGCGCTGACCTCTTTCAGCGCCACCTGCTTGCCGAGCAGCGTGTCTTTCGCCAGGTAGACGATGCCCGACGCCCCGTGCCCCAGCACATCCAGGCGCTCATATTTTCCGAGGCGTTCCAGCGGCAAGCAGCGTTTCCTTTATTGGATCTCAGCGCCGGTAGCCGTAGTGATGGAAGCCGTAATGCCGGTAGCTGCGACTGGAAACGGGCACGGGCACCGGCGGCGCGGGCGCGGCAGGCTTCGGCGGGACAGCGGCAGGCGGCGGGGCCGGCGTCGGGATCGGCGGCAGCGGGTCCGCCGACGGATGGGCGTGGAAGACCACCAGCCGCTCACCGTCAATCACATACAGGGTGCCGTCGGATGCGGCCCCGAGCGCCGACGGGTTCTTCAGCGAGGAGTGCGCGATCAAACCGAGCGGGTCGCCATTTGGGCGGTACTTGGTGACGGTCTTCAGGACAGCATTTGCGACATACAGATTGCCCGACGGGTCGGTTGCCGTGTGTACGGTGACACCGCTGGCCCCAATGGCTGCCGCCGGAGCCGCCGCCTGCGGCTTCACGAACGGCAGCGTGTACTTGTACCGCATCTGTCCCTGCGGGTTCAGCGCAGTGATCGCGCCGGACAGCGACGCCACGGTCACGGTGCCGTCCGCCGCGCTAACTTGCAGGAATGAGCCGCGCACCGGGGCGAAGCCGAACGCTTTGGGCGGGTCATACGCCAGGTGCGCGAGGTCAAGCGGCCTCGGCGGCGGCGGCGCGGCGGGCTTCACGGCAAACGGCGGCGCAGTTTGGAACTTGTAGCCGTCATGGGCCAGCACCGACGCCAGCTCGCCCGCCGCGCCGAGGCCCAGCGCCGCGACAGCCAGGGCCAGGGCGACCGGCCAGCGCGATGCCCGGCGCGGCGGCGCGGGACGCAGCGTCGGCGATGCGCCGTTGGTGTGCTCGGCTGCCGGCGCGGCTTCGGTGTCTGTCGGTTCAGGCCGGACTAAATCTGCGACCTGCATTCGAAGTGTCCGGGTGCCGGCCTGGAGCCGGGCGACAACCGCCGTGATATTGTCGCGCCCGCCACTTTTGACCGCCATCTGCACCAGCTTGTCGGCGGCGGCCTGCGGCGATGACGCCTGCATCAGCGCCCGCGTGATGTCGTCCTCGGCCACGACATTGCTGAGACCGTCGGTGCAGAGCAGCAGCGTGTCGCCCGGCTGCACGTCGGCTTCCGAGACCTCGGCCTCCATTGTCGGCTCGATCCCGACCGCCCGCGTGATGATGTTGCGGAAGCGCGACGATTTCGCCCCTTCCTCGGTAATCGCCCCAGCCCGCACCTGCTCGGCGACATACGAATGGTCGTGCGTGAGCTGCCGTAGGAGGCCGTCGCGCAGCAGGTACGCCCGGCTGTCCCCGGCGTGGGCAATGTACAGACGCTCGCCCTCGACCACCGCCGCGACGCAGGTCGTGCCCATACCTTTGCGATCTTCGGCTTCGGACGCCAGCTCATAGACGCGGCTGTTGGCCCGGCGCAGGGCGGTCGCGAGCGCATCCGCGACCACGACCTCCCCGGTCTGCCGGCTGTCCAAAAGCTCCGCCAGCGCATCCTCGGTGGTTTCCACGGCAGCCGTAGCCGCCTGCTCGCCAAACGACCGCCCGCCCATACCATCGGCGATGATTAAAACGCCGTCGGCGCGGATCTGCCGCTTGCGCGTGTCCACCACCGCATAACGGTCTTCATTGTTGGGCCGCTGCCCGGTATCGGTTTTCGCCCCCGCAGAGATATTCATAGATTGTTTTAGTATGACGCCTGAGCGCAAAAAAGGCAAGCCGGCACAATTACCGATGCCGGAGGGGCCGGGGTTTTCACACCCCCGGCTTTCGCAGCGCCCAAGCCGACAATCCCACTGCCCCGAGGCAGGCCAGACCGAGGCAGACGCCGTAAAAGACGCGGAACGGCAGCGGAAACGGCGGGTCGTGTCCAATCGCCGCCGCCGCGATGCCCGACGCCGCCAGCAGGGTACCGATGCGGGCATTGATGTCGGCAGGCTTCTTCTCAAACTTCCGGGCGTTCCCGAGGCCGCCCCCCGCCGCCATGCCGAACAGAAACAGCAGTCCGCCGACCCCAATCCCGACTGTCAACGCCAGCCCGTACCGCCCCGTCAGTGCCGCCCCGGCGACAATCGTGACCGTTAAACCTACCAGGCCCAGGCGCCCCCACGCGATCTGCTTCGAAGACATAGGCTACTGCCCCGAAGGTGGCGGCCCCCACTGCGGCGGCGGGGAATTCTGCGGGGCCGGGGGCCAGACCCCGGCCTGAGCAGGCGGAGCCGAATACACCGGGCGGGGCACCGGCGGATAGACCAGGGACAAGTAACCGACCGCGATACTCAGCAGGAAAATCGGGTAAGTCGCCAGCATCCCCACCCCGCAGACCACCGCGCCCAGCCCGCCGATGAGCGACACGACGATGTAAAATACAACGCCCAGGAGCCACTGCCGCCCGAGCAGGCGCACGGAGCCGACCAGCGCGGCGGGGGCCGACGCCCCCGTGTCCAGCACCAGCAGTGGGGCGAACATAAACAAGCCCGGCAGAATCAGGCCCGGCAGCCAGGCGACGAGGCTCACGAGGGAAACGGCGATGGCCGGGGAAAGCGAAAAGTGCATCAGCCAGAGAACAGCCCCTTCCAGCAGCGCCGTCAGCGCCGGGACTGCCGCGCCCACCACCAGCAGTGGCAAGGCCCTCGGAAAAGCGGAAAAGATGCCCAGCGCCGAAATCGGCTCGCCGCGCCATTGCCTCATCCCCATTCGGTATGCCCCGGCAGCCAGCACCGACTGACAAGCCGCCAGCAAGACCGCGAAAACCTGCGTCTGCGCGAAGTCTTGATAGGGTGTCCTGGACACCGGCGGCGGCTTTTGCACGATGACCGCCATGTAGATGCCGCGCCAGGTCGCCAGCATCCCGGTCGGCACGGACAGCGCCAGCGCCAGCGCGGCATCCACGAGGAAAAACAGCAGCATCGCCCCGACCCAGGTCCCCACCTGCGCCGTGAACAAGCTCCACGCCTGCGCCAGCCAGCCGAAATCAATTCCGGCGCTTGCCGGGGGCGGGCCGCCGGAGGGCGCTGGGGCATGATTGTAGGGAACGCTGTTCTCGGGTAAGCTCATGCAGGGCTATTCGCGGCGGCGGGGCGGTATTCCTGCTTGGGGTGTACCTCACCCCGGCACTCCGTGCCGACCCTCTCCTTAAGAAAGGAGAGGGTTAGAAACAGAAAATCCAGGAGGCGGTAGGGGCGCTGCTTGCCGCGCCCTCTTATTCTTGCCGCGCCCTCTTATCCATGCCCAAATTCTCTTTACCCTCTCCTTTCTTAAGGAGAGGGTCGGCACGGAGTGCCGGGGTGAGGTCCCTACTTATCCAGCAGTGCGGCGACGCCGGGAAGCTCTTTGCCTTCCAGGAACTCCAGCGACGCCCCGCCGCCGGTCGAGATATGGGTCATGCGGTCCGCGAAGCCGAGCTTCTCCACCGCCGCCGCCGAGTCGCCGCCGCCCACAATCGTCGTGGCCGCACTGTCGGCCATCGCCTGCGCGATGCCTTTGGTGCCCGCAGCGAACTGGTCGAACTCGAAGATGCCCGCCGGGCCGTTCCAGATGACCGTCTTCGCGCCCTGAAGCACGGCGGCCACGGCCTTGACCGTCACCGGGCCGGCATCCACGCCTTCCCAGTCGGCGGGGATCTCATCCACCGGGACGACTTTTGTATGCAGCGTGGACGGGTCGGCGCTGAACGGATTGCCGTCGGCAACCGTCACGTCCACCGGCAGCATGATCTTCGCGCCGTTTTCGTCCAGCAAGCGCTTGGCGAAGTCGAGTGAGCTGGCGTCCAAAAGTGATTTACCGATCTCTTTGCCCTGCGCCTTGAAGAACGTGTACGCCATGCCGCCGACAATGATCAGCGTGTCCACTTTGGGCAGCAGCGCTTCAATCACCGAAATCTTGTCTTTGACCTTTGCGCCGCCGAGTATCGCGACAAAGGGCCGCTCTGGGTTCTCGACATTGCTTCCCAAATAATCCAGCTCGCGCTTCATCAAATACCCGGCAGCGGCGGGCAGGTGCTTCGCAACGCCTTCCGTGGACGCATGGGCGCGGTGGGCGGTACCGAACGCATCGTTGACGTAGACTTCGGCCAGCGACGCCAGCTTTTCGGCATACGCCGGGTCGTTTTTTTCTTCTTCCGGGTAAAAGCGCACGTTTTCGAGAAGCAGCACGTCGCCGTCCGACAGCTTGCCGACCATCTCGGTCACCGCCGGGCCGACGCTGTCCGGGGCCAGCGGCACGGGCTGCCCCAAAAGCTGACTCAGCCGCTCGGCCACCGGTGCGAGGCTGTACTTCGGAGCCGGCCCGCCCTTCGGGCGTCCGAGGTGGGACGCCAGAATCACCCGCGCTTTTTTGGCGACCAGGTACTCGATTGTCGGCAGCGCCGCCCGAATACGCCGGTCGTCGGTGATCGCCCCGGTCTCATCCTGCGGGACGTTGAAGTCCACGCGCACCAAAACGCGCTTTCCGGCCACGTCCACATCTTCCACGGTCTTTTTGCTGAAGCTCATTGTCAAATCTCCCAAATCAGAATTGCAAAACAGCGCTAGTATACCCCGTCTCTTGCCGGACGTGTTATAATAAGCTTATGCCTACTTCCGCTGCAATCGAACTCATCATCACCGGCTGCGCCCCCACGATGGCGGCCGCCATGCTGCAAGCCGCACACTCGGCCCACTCTGAAGAAGATGTCCGCTATGGGTGCAATTCACAGATTGACGGATTTTTGAGCCGTGCCGGCCTCCAAATTGCCGGCAGGCATGAGTATGGCCTCAAAGGCGGACGAGTCGACTCCAAATACGGCGGCGTTATAATTGAATACAAGGCGTCCAAAGGCAGTGCGCGGATCACGCCGAGTTTGGACGCGCCCGGAACTAAAGCCGTCGTCGCGCAGATCAAGCAGCGCTTTACCGACTTCCAGACTGAGGAAGGCACCGAGAAAGAGCGGCTGTTCGGGGTCGGGTGCGACGGGAATAGTCTGATCTTTGTCCGCTACCGGGCGGGGAAGTTCGAGGTCGAGCCGCCCTGCTCCGTCACCGCCCATTCGGTCGAGCGCCTGCTGCGGGCGCTCTGCTCGGTCGGCGCACACGGCGCTCCCTATACGCCGGAACAGCTCACAGCGTCGTTCGGCTCCGACAGCCTTCTGGCGCGGGACGGCATCTGCAAGTTGTATTCCGTGATCTCGGAGACAGCAAACCCGAAAGCGCAGACGTTTTTCAGTCAGTGGCGGATTTTGTTCGGCGAAGTCTGCGGCTACGATGTGTACGGCAAGAACGACAAGATTTCTAAGCTGGCGGCGCATTACGGGATCGCCGATGCGACCCCGGCCCCGCTGCTGTTTGCGATCCACACGTACTATGCCCTGTTTATCAAGCTGCTGGCGGCGGAGATCGTGTCGTCGTTTTCACCTCTCGGCGTCAGCATCTTGAAGAAGTGCATCGCCGCGCCGACTTCACCCAAGCTCAAAGACGAGCTGGGCCGCCTGGAGCAGGGTGGCATCTGGGTGGAGCTGGGGATCACGAACTTCCTGGAAGGCGATCTGTTCTCCTGGTATCTGCCGGCTTGGAACGACGACTTAGCTTCCGTCGTCCGCCCGATGGTAGCGGCTTTGGATGATTACGACCCGGCGACCCTGAGTGTTGACCCCGCCGAATCCCGCGACCTTCTGAAGAAGCTGTACCACCACTTGTTTCCGAAGTCTGTCCGGCACGATCTCGGCGAGTATTACACGCCCGACTGGCTGGCCGAGCAGACCCTGGATGAGATGGGCTACGACGGCAACCCGGACACACGCCTTTTGGACCCGTCCTGCGGCTCCGGGACGTTCCTGGTCATGGCGATCAACCGCGCCCGCGCCTGGTTCGCCGAGCATCAGCACGAATGCGGCTACGGCGAGTCGGAACTAGTCGGCAAGCTGCTTCGCAACATCATCGGCTTTGACTTGAACCCGCTGGCGGTGATGGCGGCCCGGACAAACTTCCTGATTGCCATTCGCGGCCTGCTCAAAACCGCCGGGGCGGTCGAGCTGCCGATTTATCTATGCGACGCCGTCCTGACCCCATCGAAGTACGGTGACCTCTTCACGGGCAATGAACTCGACAAAGTCCGCAAGCTGCGAACGTCGGTGGGCGACTTCAATATCCCCGCCGAAGTCACCGACGACCGTGCACTGATCGGCAAGTATGCCGAAGTTTTAGAACACTGTGTCCGGCAGAAATACAACGGCTCGGACTTCCTTGCCCGCTGCGAAGATGAGGGCCTGCCGACGACCGAGGCCGCGCTGCACCGAGTCTTGTTCGAGAAAATGCGCGACCTTGACAGCGAAAACAAAAACGGCATTTGGGCTAGGATTATCAAAAACGCCTTTGCGCCGCTGTTTATCGGCAAAGTAGATTTTGTCGCCGGTAATCCCCCCTGGATTAACTGGGAAAGCCTGCCGGGCGATTACCGAGATGCGATGAAGCCCTTGTGGAAAGACTACGGCCTATTCAGCCTCGGCGGCTCGGCGGGGCGTTTGGGCGGCGGCAAAAAAGACCTGTCCATGCTGTTTGTGTATGTCTGCGTGGATAACTACCTGCGCGACGGCGGGCGTCTGGGCTTTGTGATTACGCAGACGGTGTTCAAGACCAAAGGCGCGGGCGACGGCTTCCGCCGCCTCCGCTTCGGCTTCGTGCGCCCGACCTACCTCAAGCCGGTTTCGGTGGCGGACTTGAGCGAGCTTCAAGTGTTCGAGGGCGCGACCAACAGGACGGCGATCTTCGTCTGCGAGAAGCAGAAGACGCCGTTTGCGTATCCCGTGCCGTACACGGTCTGGCGGGGGGCGGGGCGGATCGCGCAGGAAGAAACGCAGGCGGCGGTTCTGGCAAAAACCAACCGCGCCGAGTTCGGAGCACTTCCTGTCAATCCCGAACTCCCAAACTCTCCCTGGCTGACCGCTCCGGCGGCGGCTCTAATCGGAATTCAAAAAGTCATCGGTCCGAGCAAATATAAAGCCTATGCCGGCTGCTGTACTTGGATGAACGGCGTCTACTGGATTAACGTCAAGCAGAAATTGCCGAATGGCAATCTGCTGATTGAGAACCTTTGGGACGTCGGCAAAATCAAAGTGGAGTGTGTTGAGACAGTCATCGAGCCGGACCTAGTTTATCCACTTCTGCGCGGTCGTGACGTAAAACGGTGGGACTCAGCTCCAACAGCACACATTATTCTTGCACAAGACCCCGAAACACGCGCAGGACTACCAGAGAGCGTGATGAAGCGCAAGTATCCGAAGACTTATGCGTACTTCAGGAAGTTCGAGGCAGAACTGAGGGGCCGATCTGGTTACCGAAAATACTTTGAGACATCTGACCCTTTCTACTCAATGTATAATGTCGGACCATATAGTCTTGCACCAATCCGCGTTTTTTGGCGTCAGTTCATTCCACAGCTTCGCATGGCAGTCCATGAGATAGGAAATGACCCATTCCTGGGCGAAAAGCTTTCTCTGACACAACATGTGGTTTCATTCGTCACTTTTGAGTCAACCGATGAGGCTTATTACTTTGCGGCTTGCGGCAACAGCAGCCCGGCGACATTACTGCACTGGAATTCCTCGACCTCCAAGAGTTACGGAACCCCAAGCATCTTGGAGGTAATCAATATCCCCAAGTATAACCCTGGCAATCCCATACATACCTGCCTCGCCGAACTCTCGGAGCAGTGCCATCAAGCGGCGGCGCAAAACAACGCGGCGGCGCTTACGGATTTGCAGGCGCAGGTAGACACAGCGGCGGCGACGCTGTGGGGCATTGACAGCCCGGAGCTTGCGGCCATCCATCAGGCGCTGGAAGACATGAAAACGGGGAAGCCGGGGGCAAAGACGGTCAGCGAGGATGCAGACGAAGCGGAGGAGGAATAACAGAAGGGCGCGGCTTTCGCCGCGCCCTTCTTGCTGTGATGAACAGTTTCTACAGCCCCTTGTCGCCCAAAAACTTGAGGAGGTCGGCGACGCAGCAGGGGCAGACCCATTCGTTGTCTGATACTACACAGGAGCAGGAACGAAATCGACGCCCAAATGTGAGGCATCATCTTGTGTCAAACCCATTGCTACACTCACTCTCAGCGCCTCTTCGTTTCCTTCAGAGGCCTCAAAGGCATCCATTATGATTTGGGACCGCTCCTGTTGACTAAGCGCATACCAAGCATCCCAAATAACCAGAATGTGCCGTCGGCCTAATGCCGCCTCTACGCTGATAAGGGGCTGGTGGTAAGTTTGATTGGCATCATCATAATTATCGAACTCGACCTTTAACTGCTGGGTCAGTAATCTTATATCCATCAACCCAGGGCTGTTTCGTAATTGAAGCCGTGACATAGCTAACTCCATAGAACAAGTTTATTATCAAACAACCAGCGGGCGGCAGCACAGACATCTTCTGCCTCACTTGGCGTTACGAGCGGGCTTTGGTAACGCAGATCAACACGCCAGTTCCGGCGAATTATGAGCAGATACCTAGACATCAGCAAAGCATCTCCCCAGTTCATTGGCGGCTTTCCAGATGCTTTGCGATGTGGCTCAAGAACTTGCTCCCAGAACAAAAGACTGTGCTTATGCTGAAATGGAAGCGTTGTGCCAGGCACGATTGACTTCCACAGTGTTGCGGCAGGACCGAAAACAAAGTCTACTGTGCCGTTGGCTGGAAAGCTCGGTTCAAGGTTACAAAACGCGATTTTGAGAAGCATTTCAGCGACATAGCCAGCCAAGTAAACCGCTCCGTCCCACTTTTGGGCACTGAGAAGCGCTTCAGCTTCCCGTAACCTCGCTTCCGCTGCCTGAAGCATGACAGCCGGCGTCTCTGCTTGAATACGAGCAGAGATCGGCAAAGCAAGCTGCATATAAGTTTCCCCAGTCAAGAGAGAGCGCGGCTTTCGCCGCGCCCTTTTGCTGTGCTGGATCGTTTCTACAGTCCCTTGTCGCCCAGGAACTTGAGGAGGTCGGCGACGCGGCAGGAGTAGCCCCATTCGTTGTCGTACCAGGCGACAACTTTGATGAAGTTGCCGATGCCGATGGTGTCCACGGCGCTGAAGATGGACGAGTGCGGGTTGCCCTTGAGGTCAGTGGAAACGCGCTCTTCCTCGGTGTACTCTAAAATGCCCTTCATCGGGCCGTCGGCGTACTCTTTCGCAGCGGCGTTGACTTCGGCAATCGTCACGTCGCGGCCCAAAATCGCCGTGAAATCAACCACCGAGACGGTCGGGGTCGGGACCCGGAACGCCATGCCGGTGAACTTACCCTGAAGCTCGGGGATGACCAGGCCGACCGCTTTGGCCGCGCCGGTGGACGACGGCACGATGTTCTGGGCGGCGGCGCGGGCATCGCGCAGGTCTTTGGCGGCGGTGTCCACGGTGCGCTGCGAATTCGTATAGGCATGGATGGTCGTCAGCAGGCCCTTTTCGATGCCGAACTTGTCGTTCAAGAGCTTCGCCACGGGGGCGAGGCCGTTGGTCGTGCAGGACGCATTTGAGATGACATGGTGCTTGGCGGGGTCGTACATATTGTCGTTGACACCCAGCACAATGGTCAGGTCCTCGTTCTTCGCCGGGGCCGAGATGACAACTTTCTTGACCCCATGCTCGCGGTGCGCGACCGCTTTGGTGCCGTCGGTGAAGAAGCCGGTGCTTTCGACGACTACGTCCACGCCTTCGGTATCCCAGCGAATGTCGCCGGGGTTCTTTTCGGCAAAGACTTTGATCTTCTTGCCGCCCACGACAATGTCATTGCCTTCGGCCTGCACGTCGCCGCCTTTGTACGGGCCGTAGTTGCTGTCGTACTTCAGCAGGTGGGCGTTGGTCTTGGCGTCGGTCAAGTCGTTCAATGCGACTACCTCGATTTCGCCGTTGGGGTAGCGCTCCTGGATAGCGCGGTAAGTGATGCGCCCGATGCGGCCAAAGCCATTGATGCCGACTCGTACTGCCATGATAGTGTTTCTCCTTGCCGCTGTGTGAATATGCAGGCGTGTTTTGTGTGAAAAGTCAAGGAGAGTATGACACGGGAGGCGGGGGCAAGTCAATCAGCCAGGTCTTTTAGAAGTGTCTAGGCAGGAGGCGGGTTCCGCAGCAGATACGCTTGACGGGCCTCGGGAGCCGAGGGCAGCCGGAACGGCGCGAAGGCGTTCACGAAACAGGCCCATACCTCCGCTTCCGACAAAGCATTGGTAAGGCCGGGAAAACGGACCTAAAACGGGTCCGGCCCCTGCCCCGCTTCCACGCTTCGCATCCGTGCTTTTTTGCGGCGGGCGATGAAAAGCCGTCTCCAAATACGCCGGAGCGGATTGAACTGCACGATGCTGGCAAGGAGCAGCGGCAGAGAGGCGCACACGACGAGAAGAAAAAGACCTTCATAGGTCCAAAACAGAACAGGATGGGCTGTGCGATGCACGACACTTAAGTTGTCTGTATCACCTGTTAAAAACGCACGAAAGAAGTTCACCATGACCCCAGTTTGCAGGCCATTCACGAAGAGGTACGCAGGCCCCCAAAAACTTACGGCACAGACCGCAGCTTTGCAAATCCGCAGCCCGAGCATAGTAATGGGTATCCCAAAGATTGCCGGCTTGCTTTTTCGCATTCCTGCCCTGCTTTCTCAGGAAGCCGGCAAAGTTACTTCCAGTGCATCTCGGTATCGCCGTGGAGCAGGTGAACGTAGTTGATCTGGCCGTCGTGATACATCATATGCCGCGCTGCAAGGCCGGCCGCAGCGGCACGGGTCCAGGGGGCGAACGGTCCCGGCACCGAGTCGCCCCAGGTGTCCGGCGCGGTCGCCTCGATGGCTGCATACAGCTTTTCCGTGCCGTCTTGGAGCACGGCAAGCGCTGCGTCTCGCGTTGTGATGGAAGCGTAAAACGCTTCGCGCTGCTCCGGCGTCGGCATGGTCGCCGTTCCGGTCGCGACCAGGGCTGCCAGCAGGCCGTTGACGGAGCCGCATTCCGCGACAACTTTGATGGCCGGGCGCAGGGCCTCGTGCGGGGTTCCGGCGGCTTTGTCTTCTTCCAGCGCATTCAGGTCATTGACCAGATTGTTGTACGCAACCTCGGTTGCGGTGCGAAGGTATGCTGCAAGTGTCAGTTCTGCCATGTGTGATATTCTCCTTTGAAGTCAAATTAGCGCGGGGTGCCGGAACCGGCCTTTTCCGCATCCTGGTTTTCTGTCGTCACCGAATTGCCGCCCTGCAAAATTTTCGTAGACTCTTCGCCGCCAAGCGGGACGCCCTGCACGGCCAGAAACGCCGACGGGGTCGGCTTGGTCAGGCGCGGATACAGATGAAACGAGATGATTAAGGCTAATTCTCGTCCTGCGGGTCTATGTCCTCAGAGGAGAGAGGGCGGCGCGACCCGTGGTAGACACGAACGACATAAACCGTGTTTTTCGGCTCGTCTACCCGGAATATAACGCGGTGCGAATGGTGCGGGGCGCTGCGGTACGGCATCTCCAGCTCCGTCGCTTCGGGAATAACGGCGAACCTGCCCGGCATCTCTTGCAGCGACAGGATAAGTGCTTGCAGCTCGGTTTTCCACTTTCGTGCAGCAGACTGCGACTTTTGAGCGATGAACATGACCGCGTCGTCTATATCGTCCCTAGCCGGGTCAGTGATCTCGACACTAAAAGCCATGTTTGCCTTTCAGAGCGTCAAATACTTCTTCGGCGGGCCGCGTTCGGCCTTCCCGAATGGCCTGCTCGCCCTCCCGGATGGCAGCGATGAAGCGGGCGCGTTCGAGCTGCTCCTCTGCCTGCTGGAAGCTTACGGGATCAACTAAAACCGCTTGTACCTTGCCGTTTACCGTCAAAAGCATGGGTTCGTGGGTCTCGTTGATGCTCTCGATATATGTCCGAGCATTGCGCTGGAAGTCGGTCAGAGAATAGGAATTTGTGAGGTCAGCCATAAAAAGCCTTTCGTGCGGGTTTCATGTTGATTTCATGCTACTCTTTTTCGCCGCCATATGTCAAGTGGAGTGCTCTTAGTTTCGCGCTTTTTCCGCGTTTTGGTTTTCGGCGTCCTGGCGCTCGGTCGTGACCGAGTCGCTGCCCTGCAAAATCTTGGCAGACTCTTCGGTACCGAGGGGAACACCCTGCACGGCCAGAAACGCCGGCGGGGTCGGCTTGGTCAGGCGGGGGTACAGGCGAAACAAAATGACCTGGATGCTGCCGGCGATCGGCACGGACAGCAGCATGCCGGCAATCCCAAATAGCTCCCCGCCGATGACCAGCGCAAAGAGCGCGAGAACCGGATGCAGACCCACCCCGCCGCCGACCACGCGCGGAGTCACGACATTGTCGAAGACTTGGTTAATGACAAGCGTCGCCCCGACCGCAATCCCGCCAAAGACCAGGCCGCTCTGATGGTCCCCAGCCGCCGCCGCGAACGCCACGATGAATGTCACCAGCGCAGTCGTGAACGAGCCTAAGTACGGCACGGCGTACAAAACGCCCGCCGCCGCCCCGACCAGCAAAGCATACTGCGCCAGCGAATGGTGGAACAGGCTCAGGCCGTACAGCGTCGCAATCGTCGTTAGTCCGTACAGCGAGCAGACAATCAGCAGGCCGCGCAGGTAATCCGAGAACACCCCGCCGACATCGCTGCCGACATGGCCCATCATCGAGCGCCACTTCTCGGGCGCAAGATAAAACAATCTGGCCCGCAGGCGGTCAATGTCCACGAGGAGATAAAACGCAATAATCAGCGTCAGGATCATCTGGATCAGAAACGTCACCGAGCCGATCAGAAATGTCCCAATGCCGCCGCCCGCCTTCTGCAAAAAGCCCGAGACCTGCCCCGAGACTTGTCCGGTGAGCTGCGAAAAGTTCGCCGGCATCTTCACCGGCCCGATTTTGTGGTGAGTGGCGAGGAATTTGTTCGCCGTATCTTGCAGCCCGGAGATATAAGTCGGCCCGTTCTGCGCCAGCGACCCCGCCTGCCCGATCAGCGCCGGGATGGTCAGCCAGCCGATGCCGACAATCAAAAACAAAAAGACGCCGAAGACAAGGCCCGCCGCCGCCATGCGGCTCAGGCCCCGCTTCATCAGGTTGTCGGCCAGGGGGTCCATCAAAAGCGCCAGCACCAGGCCAACCGCAAACGGGGAAATCACCGACAAGGTCGCCTCGGCAAAGCGCCGGGCAAACACCGCCAGCAGCGCCAGCAGCACGACGCCAAGCGCAAAGTAGAAGCCTGCCTGAATATACCTGCGCGGCAGGGGGGAGCGCGGTGAGGGGGGGCGTGAACTGGACAAAGATGTAGACATGGTACTATTCTACCCAAAACTCGCCCCCCAGGTCTGCGGAGCACTTTTCTGATTGACAGAGTTGCCTTCTTGTGTTATCATAGGTTCGTTCGCAACCGAACTCAGGAGAAACACAATGAAGTTGACTGCTCCCAAAGTGACAATGGCACTGACGGCGGCCCTGTCGCTGCTGGCCCTCACTGCCGTGCCGCCCCCACCCGCCCAAGCTGCCTACACGGCGCTGTACGGCTCCGACGGCGAAGATTTTGTCGGGTTCACCGGCTCGTCCGCGATTGGCGGCCTGAAAACGTCAGGCTGGAACGGCCTCATCATGTGGGCGCTCACCGTGCAGCCCAACGGCGACATTACCTACAACAGCGGCGCGGTGACCCTGGCGACCGGCGGACGGTACACCGGCCCCGGTAATTGGGCCGCAAATGTCGCCGCCGTCAAAGCCCCCCCGACCACGGTCTACCGCTACGAGTGCGCCCTCGGCGGCGCAGGCGACAGCAGCTTTGCCAATATCAAAAACTTAGTCGCGTCCCAGGGCACTGGGACCGGCAGCATTCTCTACAAGAACTTCCAGGCCCTGAAAGCCGCCGTGCCGGGCATTGATGCCATCAACAACGACGACGAAGCCACTTACGATGTCAACTCGGCGACAGCGTTCGGCAAGATGCTGAACGGCCTAGGCCTCAAAATGTCCCTGGCCCCCTACACCAATCAAAGCTACTGGGTTCAGCTCAGAAATAATCTGGGCAGCGGCAGCGACCTCTGCTACCTCCAGTGTTACGACGGCGGCGCGGGCAACAACCCCGGCCAGTGGAACTCGGCATTCGGCGGCGGCTTCCATGTCATGGGCGGCATCAACAGCAACGCCAGCGCGAGCGGCCGAACAGGCTGGTTTAACTGGGCAGTCGGCAACGGCATGACCGGCGGCTTTTACTGGCCCGACTTCCCCTGGTCGCCCGGCAGCAGCTGGGGTCCCAACGATATTTTCAACGGCATCGGCATCCCGAACAGCGGCGGCCACGCGATCCAGCTCGCCAACCTCAACAGCGGCCTGCTGCTGAACGCCGCCACATCCAGCAGCGGCAATCCGGCGAACTTCGACAAAATCAACCAATGGGTCAGTGTCAACGCCAACCAGATCTGGAACCTGGGCTGCACCGCGCAGGCCGCAAACTTCTGGGACAGCCGCTGGGCGCTGACCTACACCAGCAGCAGCGAAACCCTTTCTACGGCCAAGCAGGCGCAGGGCGGCCTGTACCAGCTTTACCCGTGGTACAACGGCGCCAGCCAGCAGTTCACCCTCTCGCCGTCTTCGTGGCCGGGCTGCTACACGGTCAAGTTCCTGGACGGCTTCGCCATGGACGACCAATGGGGCGGTACAAGTGTCGGCACTCCGGTTCAGGAGTGGGTCCCGAACGGCTCGACCGCGCAGCTTTGGCAGCTTCGCTTCAACCCGCAAACGGGCTACTAAAAGTCGGCAGCAAAAAATCGGACGCACTGCGAGGTGCGTCCGATTTTGTTTAGCCCGGCTCGCCGGCTTTTTCCGAAGCCGTCAGATAGTCTTTGAAGCGCTCCCGAACCATCTGCGCTTCCTCGGCGACATTGAGCACCGCCAGCCGCGTTTCTGCAACCAGCAGCGAACAGCCAAACACCAGGCCCCCGACCCCGATAAAGCCGCTGACCGCCGCGAGGTCCAGTGTGACCTCAAAGATGATGTGGTGCGAGGATCCCGCAAAGACCGCCCCAAGCAGGGAGGTCAGCGCCGCAGTCGCAAATGACCCGAGCGCTAGATAGAAAAGGCGCAGGGCATGGAGCAGGATCAGCGACCGCCGCTCCGTGCGGTTAAGCTGGCGCACCCGCATGATTGTCATCGGGTCACCGCTGACGGTCTCTTTTTCCAGCAGCGCCGACAGCGCCCGCGCCCGGTCAATCGCCCGCGCAAAGCGGTTGCTCGTGCCGAGCGCCAGCACCGACGATGCATTGGTCAGCACCGCCGGCGCGGCAATCAGTGTCAGGCTCGTAAACGGGTTGTCAGGCAGGAGTGTAGGCATATTCGCGGATATCTACCTGTACCCCGGACCGGGAAGCCTGCTCTGCGGTTTCCATCACTTGCTCTGCTGCGTCCTCATCAATGTATTCCTCGCCGCAGTTCGGGCAGACACGCGCAGCGACGTGCTTGACAACCAATGTCATTCCGCCGCGCTCCAGCGTCAGAGTTGCCGTTCCGGGTTTGACGGCAAATTGTTTGCAGATAAGGCAGTTCATAATCGGTCGCACGAACCGGCGCTGGGCGTGCCGGCTCCAAGTATTTGACTACCGCTCCCCGAGCGTTTCCCAGACTTCCACTTTGCTTTTGACCCGGTGAATGACCGTGTCCGTGAACTCGGTGGTCGTCGAGCCGCCGCCCAAATCAGACGTGCGGATGCCGTCGTGCATGGCCTCGAAGGCGGACTCGTAAATGGCGCGGGAGGCTCGAATCGCGGCGGGCGTATGGATATAAGTCAAGAGTGATGCGCCCGCCAAGATCATCGCCAGCGGGTTTGCGATGTTCTTGCCTTGAAGCGACGGCGCGGTGCCGTGGGGCGCTTCGGTCATGACGACTTTCGGCTCGAAGTTTTCGTCGAACGCAATCAGCAGCGACTCCGACCCGGCAATGGAGCCGTAGAACGCCAGGACCAAGTCGCTGAGGCAGTCGCCGTCGCGGTTCAGCGCCGGAATGACCAGCGGCTCGGACGCCCGCGCCAGCAGCAGCGCGTAGGTCGCGTCAATGAGCTGCGGCTCATAGCGGACGTCGGGAAACTTCTTCGCCGCCGCGTCCATCTCTTCCTTGAACATCCCCTCGTAGATGGGAGACACGGTATATTTCGGGCCGCCAAACACTTTCGCACCCATCTTGCGGGCGTGGCGGAACGCAAACTCCGCGACCATGCGGCAGACGCCCCGGTCCAGCGTCTCAGTGCGATAAGATTTTTCGGTGTACCCTTCCCCTTCACGCCATTCTTTCGCGCCGTAAGCGTCCCCGACCGCCATGCGGACCACCGACATCGGCGCAGACACGCCGCCAACCGGCAGCACGCCCGGCAGGCGGCGTCCGGTGCGGACAATCACCGTGCCGTCAATCTCCGAGCGGAGGATGGCGTTCGGCGACCCGACATCGCCCTTGATTTCCGGGGTCACCGTGGCAGCTTTTAGGCCCAGCCCGTGCCGCTTCATCGCTTGGGCCGCGTCATGGACCACTTGGTTCTGCGTCGCCCGCCGGTTTTCCAGCGATAGATCATAGGTGTCAAATGCCACGTCCACTTTGGTCACGCTCGGGTCCAGCACCCGCAGCGCCTCGGCCAGCAGCTCCTGCCCGGTTTGATCGCCTTCCATCACCACAATGGTCTGTTGTGCCATAAAAGTCCTCTTCACTCAAAACTACTTGAACAAGGCTTGCGACTTGTGCAGTGTTTGTATGATACCCCAAGCGAGCAGCAGGCTGACGACCAGCCAGCGAAAAACTAAGATCGGCAGCGTATTTCCCATAGCTTACTTCTTTCTCTAGTGTGCGGCCTGCTCTTGAAGCGCCTGCCCCTTGCCTTGCAAGGCATAATGTGCCGGGGCGACCGGGCGGATCAGCAGGTTGCAGACGAAGCCGGCGACCAGAAAGCCGGCCATAATGTGCAGCGGCAGCGTGTACGACGCCGCAGGCGCAATATGCTGCGCCTTCTGGTACTCGCCCAGCGCCGTAAACAGGTACGGTCCGGCAACGCCTGCCGCCGACCATGCCGTGAGCAGCCGTCCGTGAATGGCCCCGACTTGCAGGGTGCCGAACAAGTCGCGCAGATACGCCGGGACCGCCGCAAAACCGCCGCCGTACATCGAGATAATCAGCGCCGCGCTGCCGATAAACAGTCCAATCGAGCCGAGGCCCGCCGCAATCGGCACGAAGATATACAGCAGGCACCCGAGCACGAAATAGATCAAGTAGGTTGCCTTGCGCCCGATGCGGTCCGACAGCGACGACCACAAAAAGCGGCCTGCGAGGTTGAACAAGCTGAGCAGCCCGACAAAGCCCGCCGCCGCACTTTTCGAGACATGGGGAAACAGCGCCTGAATCATCGGCGATGCCGAGTACAGCAGACCGATCCCGGCCGTAACGTTGCAGAACAGCACGCCCCACAGCAAGTAAAACTGCGGCGTCTTAATCGCCTCCGACGCCGTCACCCCGTGCGTCGTTACCAGCGCGTTTTTGCTTTGGGCCGGAACATAACCATCGGGTTTCCAATCATCGGCAGGAACACGAACCGTGAAGACGCCAAACAGCATGGCGACAAAATACAGCGCCCCCAGCACCATGAAGGTCTGCACTACCCCCGTATCGGTCGCCGAGCCGAAATGCTTCATCAGCGTGTCTTCCAGCGGCGCAGCGATCAGTGCCCCGCCCCCAAAGCCCATAATCGCAAGACCCGTTGCCATGCCGGGCCGGTCCGGGAACCACTTGATGAGGGTCGAGACCGGCGAGATATACCCGATGCCGAGGCCGATGCCGCCGAGGACACCATAACCGAAATAGACCAGCGGGAGAATATGGAGACCCAGCCCGAGCGCCGCGACGAAGAAGCCCGACCCGAAGCACAGGGCCGAGGCCAGCATCGCTTTTCGGGGTCCGGCCCGCTCCATCCACTTGCCGAACAGGGCGGCGCTCAGGCCGAGAAAGACAATCGCGATCTCGAAGATGACGCTGATCTGAAGCTTGCTCCAGTCGCCCGGCGCGGAATGGGTGACCCCGAGAAGCTGCGTCAGCGGCGTATTGAACACGCTGAACGCATATGCCTGTCCGACCGAGAGGTGAATGGCAAGGGCAGCGGGGGGGACGAGCCAGCGGTTAAAGCCAGGCGGCGCGACGGTCTGCGCCCGGTTCAGCCAAGACGGCATGACGTGCTACTTTCTAGAGCAGGCGCTGTGTTCAAGCACCGCTCCGGGGACGTTGATAGGGCGAGTGTACCCAAAAAATAAAGATTTACCCGGCGGAACCCGGAAGCGTTGAAGGGCGCCCAGTCCCAGCCGAGCGTCGTCACTTATCCTGCGTTCGCCAGCAGCTTGCGGGTGTAGTCTACCGAGCGTGAGACGGCGGAGATGGGGTCCTCTTCGCCTTCGTACTCGATGTTCAGCCAGCCGTCGAAGCCGGCTTGGTGCAGGGCGGTGATGCAGCCGGGCAAATCCACTTCCCCCTCGCCGATGGCGGTGCCGGCGAATTTGAGGCCCTCGGTGCCGACATACGCCGCGCCTGTGTAGCTGTCGGGAACGACCTCGAAGTCCTTGAAATGGACCATCGCGGCGCGGGTCGCGAGCGCGGCGACTTCGAGGTGCGACGCTTGATGCACCAGAAGAAAGTTTCCAGTGTCCGGGTTTGCTTTCAGGGCCGGGCTGCCGACAGAGTTGAGTATCAGCTCGACTTGCTCGCTGCGGCCTGCCAGGCGTCCGTGGTTTTCGAGTGCCAGTGTCACGCCCTTCTCATAGGCATACGCGGCGGCTTCCTTGAGGCCGGCGATAATCCACAGCAAACACTGCTCGTAGGTGAACTCAGGGGTCAGGTCCCCGGCAAAGACACGCACGACCTTCGCCTCGAACTGAAGCGCGTAGTCTACGCCGTCGGTGATGCGCTTGACCTGCGCGGCCCGCTCGGCTTCGCTCGCTGACACAAAGTTGTTGGCGACCGAGTAAACCCCGACCGGCAGGCCGGTGTCTTTGAGCGCCGCCCGGACTTCCGGCAGCTCGGTGGCCGGGTCGCGCCAGAAGAAGTCCAGCAGCTCGACGCCCTGAACTCCGAGCCGCTTGGCTTCCTGGATAAACGACGGAATATCCATCTGCCCTTTTTGGTAAGCAGCCACGTAGCTGTACATACTCAGTCCAAGTTTCATTGGGTGTCCATTTCTCTGAGCACACGCTCAGCATACAGCAGGCCGCTGATAGTTTTGGCGTCCACGATCTCGCCCGACTTGATCATTGCCAGCGCATCGGCCAGCGGGGTCGGGAGTATCTGCAAAAACTCGTCCTCGTCGGTGTGGCCTTCGGTGGGGGTCAAATCCAGCGCCAAAAATGTATGGATGACCTCGGTAGAGTAGCCGGGGGCCATGAACGACTGAAACAGCTTGATCATGCGGCCCGCGCTGTAGTTGATCTCCTCGGCCAGCTCGCGCCGGGCGCACGCTTCGACCTCTTCGTCCGGGTCCCGTGTCCCCGCCGGGATTTCCAGCAGGCTGCCCTCGGCGGCGCGGCGGTACTGACGCACTAAGACCACCGTGTTCCGGTCCAGCATCGGCACCATTGCGACCGCGCCCCGGTGCTCGACAATCTCGCGCTGGCTGGTCTTGCCGTTCGGCAGCAGCACGGTGTCGAGGCGCAGCTTTATGATGCGCCCGTCATACAGGCGCTTGCTGCTGGTCGGGATTTCTTCCATTTTATTTTCTTCGTTTTTGTTTTCTTCGTTGCTTGGCATAATCTGCTTTCTTTAAGAACCTACCCCCGGAACTTCGTTCCGACCCCTCCCGCAACGGGAAGGGTAAAGAGAAAAACCGCAGGCCGAACAGTGGCCCATACGTCCTATCCTAAGCTCTCACCCTTCCCGTTGCGGGAGGGGTCGGAACGAAGTTCCGGGGGTAGGTCACTCCATCGCCGCCAGCCCCGCCGCCGCTGCTGCGAGAAAGAATGCTGGGTCTTCGGCAGGGGTGCGGCCCATACTGGTCACGGCGACGCCGGCCTCAGCCAGCAAATCTAAAGCCGACTGGGCGTTCGGCACAAACTGCGGCGTGTGGCCCGGCGGCAGGCTCGATGCATCGGTGCCCGCCGGCAGGGGCACCAGGCAGCGGCTGTAGGCCAAATCCAGCGTCGTCCGCGTGTGGTGGCTGATCCCCCGGTGCCGCTGGCGCTTGTCCGCCGACGACATGCGCACAATCGCGACCGATTGGCCCCCGAGCGCCTTGACAATGTCTAAGTTCTGTGCCTGTTCGATCCCGCTGAAGCCGTACTTTGTCCCGGTGCCCGCGTTGCCCGGCCCCTGGCAAACAATCGCGGCATCACAGCCCAAGATATGCTTCGCGGCAAGCAGCGCCGAGTGCAGAGTCACGGTCTCATAGTCGCCGCCGAACGCCTGCCCGCAAGTGAGCGTGGCATGGACAAAGCCGGCCGCTTTGAGGTCGCGTACCAGGTGGCTGAACGTCATCGGCAGGGCGGCGGCATCGGTCATAATGTAGGCGACCTTGCGGCGGCCCGCGAGAAACAGCCCGGCGGCGGCAGGCGCGATCTGCGAATGGAGCTGCCCGACCAGCACCGGCAGGTTCTCAAGATTTCGCTCCCAGACCTCGGCGTACTGCTCCTGCTCCTCGAGGGTCAGCACCGCGCTCTGGCAGGGCAGGTACCGGGCCTTCATCACATGGCCCATTTCGAGGGTGCCGGGCTTTGGCAGGGCATGAGAGAGGTTGGCCGAGACAAAGTCATAGCCGCCGGTGCCGAGCTTTAGCACCTGCGCGGTGGTGTTCAGCAATACCTCGTCGCCCACCGACGCCGGCCCTGTCAGGGCGACGTAGTTAACCGCCCGGCGCGTTTCCATTTCGATCCGCACGGAAAGCTCCTGCGCGTCGTTGTCCCAATTAGTGACGGTCAGCACTTTTCCGGCGGCTTGCGTGAGCATGGAAAACGCTCCTAATTCGCGGCTCCTGCCGCCGTCTCCACGATGGAGACCACATACTGCGTGCTTTTGACCAGATCCGAGATTAAGACATACTCGTCGTGGCGATGGATGTTCATCATGCCGCAGCCCAGCACTGTGGTCGGAATGCCGTGGGCGTTGAAGATATTGGCATCCGCCCCGCCTCCGGTGACCCGCAGGAGCGGCTCCAGGCCAATGCGTTCGGCGGCGGCTATGCCGATGGTCAGCACTTCATCGTCCATGCCCAGCTCGTAGGCCGAATAGGACCGCTCGACGGCAATCTCTACGGTGACTCCCGCCGCTGCTGCTTCTTCCTCGAAGCAGCTTTTCATGTGGGTCATCTGCTTCTCTAATTTGGCGGCATTGCGGGAGCGGGCCTCGCAGTGCAGGAAGCACTCGGCGGGAATAATGTTGGTCGCCGTGCCGCCCGAGATGACCCCGACATTAGCGGTGGTTTCCGGGTCAACCCGCCCGAGCTTCATGCGGGCGATGGCGCGAGCGGCGACGAGAATGGCCGAAGTCCCATTTTCCGGCTCCGCGCCGGCATGGGCGGGCTTGCCGTGGATGCGGACTTCGAAAGTGTCCTGGGTCGGGGCGCTGTAGACCAGAGACCCCACGGGCGGACCGGCATCGAGCACATAGCCGAACTTCGCTTTAATACGGCTCGGGTCCATCTGCTTGGCTCCTAAAAGCCCAATCTCCTCGCAGATGGTCAGCAAAAGCTGGATGTCGCCGTGCGGGATGTTCTGCTCGGTGAGTATCCGCATCGCTTCCAGAATCGGGGCCATGCCGCTGATGTCGTCGGCCCCAAGCACTGTCCTGCCGTCGGTCTTGATGACGTCGCCGTCAATAATGGGTTCCAGCCCCGGCGTCGCTTCCACGGTATCGAAGTGGGCCGAAAAGAAGATCGGCGGGGCGCTTTCCACCGTGCCCTTCTTGAACGCAATCAAGTTGCCGACAGTGCCGCCGACTTTCTCCCCGGCGTCGTCATACGCGCAGTCGAACCCAAGCTCAATCAATATATTATGCGCGATCTCGCTGGTCGCCTTTTCGGCGCGGGGCGGCGTGTTCAGGCGCACCATCGCCAGAAACGTCTCGACCAGCCGCTCTTGATTCACGCTCACAGGCTCACTCATTGCACTTGTTCCTTGCTGCTGTTTCTTGTCAAATCGTCTGCGGCTATTGTTCGCCAGGACAAGCGCGGGTTCCTGCGTCTTTTCTGGTAAAATAGCTCCAAGCACCAATTTGGGCAGGGAGCATATCACTGATGGGCATTTTAGACGGTAAACAGGGCATTATCTACGGGGTCCGCAACGAGCGGTCGCTGTGCTGGGGCTGCGCGAGGAGCCTGGCACGGGAAGGGGCGCGTCTGGCCCTGACCTTCCTCGGCGAGCGCGAGGAAAAGGACGTGCGGAAGCTAGCCCCCACCCTGCCGGGCGGGGACCGAACAGTCGTGCAGGGCTGCGATTTGACCGATGACGCGCAGATCGCCGCGCTCCACGCGACCCTGGCCGAAGAGTTCGGGCAGATTGACTTCGTCATCCACGGCGCGGCGTTCGCAAACCGCGACGATCTGACAGGCCGCTTTTTGGACACGTCGCGGGCAGGCTTCGTGCAGGCGCTGGACATCTCGGCGTACACCCTGACCGCCGCCGCCAAAGCCGCCGAGCCGCTGATGACCTCGGGCGGCAGCATCCTGACTTTGACGTATCTCGGGGCCGAGCGGGTCATTCAGAACTACAACGTCATGGGTGTCGCCAAAGCCGCGCTCGAAGCCTCCGTGCGGTATTTAGCCGCCGACATCGGCCCGTCGGGCATCCGGGTCAACGCCATCAGCGCCGGGCCGGCCATGACTTTGTCCGCACGCGGCATCTCCGGCTTCACCGAGATGTACCGGGAAGTGGTCAACCAAGCCCCCCTGCGAAAGAACACCACCCCCGATGAAGTCGGCGACACGGCAGCGTTTTTGGTCTCCGACTGGTCACGCGGCATGACCGGCGAAATCCTGCACGTAGACAACGGCCTGCACATTCTGGGGTGAGCGAGGCGGAAACAATGCACAAGCAGAGGCGAACCGGGACCAGTGGACAAAGTTCCCGGCGGATTTAGAACCGCTGGCATGATGCTGCTGCCGGATAGTATCCGGGCACCGAGGTACCCGTCTCCGAAGCCTTCGGCTAACCGCCCAGGGGGCGGAAGATTAACGCGGTCTTGTTCCCCCGTCCCCTGGACGGTTGGCGTCTGCGCCTCAGAGACGGGTAATTTATTGCCCGGCCTCGGTGCCCGGATAATACGCGCACAAACAAACCAATATGGAACCAGAAGACGACCCGAATGACGAACTGCGGCCCGAGTACACGCGGGCTAATCTCAAGAACGGGGTGCGCGGCAAGTATTTGGCGGAGTTTCAGTCCGGCACGAATTTGATCCTGCTGGAACCCGATGTCGCGGAAGCCTACCCGACGGCGGCGGCGGTCAACGAGGCGCTTCGAAAGTTGATGCAGTCACAATAATATGCGAATAGACTATGCAGATTGAATGGGAACTGCGCGAAGACTACGCCGAAATTGGCGGGGCGGGACAACTGCATGACGCCGTAGATGAGGCACTGGCCGTGCTGCCGCGCGAGCATCTGCGGCAGCTTGCAGTGTTGAGCATCACCGACGACGACCCGCGCGGGAAGGCGCTCGGCATCTGGCGACAGGACCATCGGGGGGTCGGGATCGAGCTGTACGCCCGGCCCCATGTCCTGCCCCTGCTCGGCCTGCCGCCGGAGGTGCGGACGTTCGCCCTGCGCCTGCACCTCGGCTACACGCTGCTGCATGAAGTCGGGCACCATGTCACCCGCTTCTTAAACAAGCGGACGGCCCCGCCCCGTAAAGCCGCCCAAGTGGAGCAGAAGATCGAGCGCTGGGCCGACGACTACGCGGAAAAGCGGCTGATGAAGCTGACCGAGCGGTGGGCGAAACCGGGCGGGCCGGCAGACACGCCGGACGCCGCGCGGGCACTGGACGCTGCGCTCAAAGCGCTGCGCCTCAGCGGCGCAGTCGAGCGGCAGAAGGCGGCGGCAGAGGGGAAAGCAAACGGGGCGACGGAAACAAAGCCGGGAACAATTTCCGCCGAAGGGCGGTCGGAGTGAGTGGGAATAGCCTCGGTGTCAATGCCGACACCGGGCTGTCCCGCTTCCGTGGCCGCCCGGCCCGTTACCATAGACCGTCAGAAGCGGCCCGTTTGCAGACATACAGACGGGCCGCTTTTTTGGGAATCTATCAGGAACCCCTCCCGCTCGTACCTCGCTCCCTCCCCGAAGCGGAGAGGGTGAAGAGTTAAGAAATAGCCGATGTCACCGCTTGCACTGGGCTTTCCCGCTTCTTTTTCCGAGCCTCCTGACCCTCTCCGCTTCGGGGAGGGAGCGAGGTACGAGCGGGAGGGGTTTACTTCCCGCCCTGGGCGGCGAGGGCGCGGTCAAGGCGGCGCAGCTCGCGGCGTGACTCCGACAGGCGGGAGAGAGCCGGGTCGGCGATAATTAAGTTCCATTCCTCGGTGTCGTAGCCGGAAACGTAGTGCGGCAGGAAGCCTGCGGTCTGCGGCGCAATCGGCACCGCGCGTTCCGGCACGGAAAATGGCACGAAGGCGATTTGCGAGTCGTCGTACTCGGACTGAAGCCGTTTGCCGCGCCGGTTGGCGTAGGCCGGGTCAATCTTCGAGACCAGCCCCCATTCGGACATTGCCTGCTCGGGCTGGCTGGCGAAAAAGCAGGCGAGGCCGCGGTTCGAGTGCAGCATGACATTGCGCGGGTCCAGCACCAGGGCGCGGTCGAACATATCAATCGCCTGCTTGTGCCGCTCCAGCGCCTGCTTCATGCGCGGGTCGTTGGTCTTTTTCGATGCTTTCGCAGCGTCTTGGAGCGTCTTCCCTGATTTAGCGTAAGCCAGGCCCAAATTGGAATAGTCTTCCATGCGAGTCTGGCGCAGAGCGACGACGTGACGGAACTCGGCGATGGCTTCGTCAAGCTGGCCTTTTTGGTAATAGATAATGCCCCGGTTCGAGCGGCAGTCGGCGTTCGCCGGCTCGTAGCGGACACACAGGTCCCACTCGCGCATCGCCGCGCCCTGGTTTTTCATGAGGGCGTGGGCGTAGCCCCATTGGTAGTGGACGACATGGAAATCGGGGCGCAATTCGAGCGCCCGGCTGAAACTCGAAAACGACAGCTCCGGCTTGCCGATGCCGATGTAGCAGAGGCCGAAGTTGTTGTGCGCTTCCGGGATATGCTCATCGAGCTTCAGCGCCGTGCCCAGCTCTTCCAGCCCGGCGGTCAGGCTTTCGCGGCGCAGGTGCAGCCAGCCGATCTGTGCGGGGATATGGGCATTTTTCGGGTCCAGCTGCAAAGCTCTTTTCAGGTGCAGTCCGGCTTCGACGAACTCGCCGGAGAGGCCCTGGGCGACGGCGAGGTTGACATGCGCCAGGGCCGACTGCGGCCAGAGCTTGATCGCCGCACCGAAGTGCTGCAATGCCTGCGGGATGATCCGCTGCTGGGTCTTGATGACACCGAGCAGGGTCAAAAGCTCCGGTGACGTTTTGCAGAACTGGAACGCCCGGCCCGCATAGCGGTCGGCGGCCTCGAAGACATCGGCATCAGCGTAGGCTTTGCCGAGGTTGGCGCAGGCTTCCCAAAGGTGTGAGTTCAGCGCCATGGCTTCTTTTAAAGCGAGGATGCCGTCGTTGATCGCCCCGAGCCGGCACAGGCCGTAGCCGTAATCGGCCCGGACCGCAGGATTAGCCGGGTCGAGATGCACGGCGCGGGTCAGCTTTTCAATCTCAGCAGGCGTGACGGTTTTTCCCATCCGGGCCAGTGCCAGATTGGTCAGCGCCGGGGCGTGTGCGGGGTCGCTTGTCAGCGCTGCGGTCAGCGCCGCTTCGGGGTCGTCGCCGCACAGCGCTAACGCTATGCCGGCGTTGTTCTGGGCATCCGCCCGCGCGGCAGGGTCGTCCGCCGCCAGGGCCTCGGCCTGCTTGAACTGCGGCACGGCTTCTTCATAGCGCCGTTCCCGGCACAAGACCAGGCCCAAGCGGCTGTAGAGCGCGGGGTTCTTCGGCTCAAGCCTGAGCGCCCGCTGAAGCTCCCCAATCGCGGCCCCGGCCCCGGCAGGGTCAGGGTCCGCGCCGGTGTCGAGAAAGAGGTGCGCGAGGTTCGCGGCGGGCGCGACAAGGCCCGGCCCGAGCTGCGCGGCACGCATTAGCATTTCGCCGGCCTGCGCCGCTGCGCCGCGCCGGGCGAGGGCAACGCCTACATTGTTGAAGAACTCAGGATCGGCGCTGCCCATCTGCCGGGCCTGCTGGAACCAGTGAATGCTTTTCTCGATCTCACTGCCCATGAGGAACAGGGTCGCCAGACGCAGACGGGCCGCGCCGGCCTGTGCCGGGTCCTGCAGCTCGGCCTCGGCCCGCTCCTGGATTTGTGCCGCCGCGTCAGTGATCTGTCCTTGCAATGCCGCATGGCGGCCTTTGAGCCGGTTGCCCGGCAGGATGCCGCGCAGGAGGGATAGGCCCCCGCCGCCGGAGCTGGTCGCCGGCACCAGACGGCTAGTTTTGCCCAGCTTCAGCAGGATGCCGCATTGGCTGCAAATCACCGCGCCGGGGGAGTTTTTGAAACTGCAATAAGGGCAGACCATCGTATGTTCAGTTCATCATCAGGGAAGCGTGCAGAGAAAGATGAGGCAGGAAAAGATAAAGACCACGCAAAGATAGAGACCAAGCGCCGAAGCTGGATTCCGAGTGCTGCGAATGGGCGCTTTGTACTCGGCGACATTGCTGGTCGCCCGCTCGGTGCCCTCGCCGATCCCCGCCGCGCCGGGGTTACCTTTGGAAGCACCGTCAATAAAAATATGAGTTCCACCAACAATATTATAACACATTATTATAACATACTATTGCGCCTAAGCCGAGTTAGGCACTCGGCGGCGGGGGCCAGACATCGCCGGACGAACCCGCGGGCGGCACGTAGCCGGTCGCCCCGTAAGCTGCCGACTGAGCACGCAAAGTCTTAAGCTGCTGCGCGGCCTGGAACCCCTGGAAAATGCGAAACAGCGCATACGCATGAAACGCCACCGAAAGCCAGTCCTTGACCAGCAGGAGCAGGAGGCCGTCGAGCACGTAAAAAACGGCGCCGACGATGAACGCCCACGGCGCCCCCTTGCGGGCAAACAAGCCATAAAGCACGTAAAACCCGGCGGCGAGCAAGTCCAGCGCAATCGCCCCGGCTTTCGGCAGCCCGAGTGCGCCGGAGTCAATGATTTCAGTGGTGCCGAGGCCGATCACAAAATGGATGCTGGCGTTGAACTGCGCTAAGAGAGAATTGACGGCGGAAAAGCCGGCGATCCAGAAAAACCAGTCCCCGCCGACCTGTGTTCGTTTCTCTGCGATTGCCAGACGCATCGCTTCCTGCTCGTTGATCATGCTGAATTCCTCCTTTGACGATGCCTGCCTGCCGAATGTTCCCGGAATGTTCGCGATTTTTGGGGTATTTTCCTGCTTTTTTTACCTACCCCCGGAACTTCGTTCCGACCCCTCCCGCAACGGGAAGGGTGAAGAGTTTAGGATAAGAGACAAACGATTCACGCCTGACATCTTTTGTCCTCGTCTCAACCCTTCCCGTTGCGGGAGGGGTCGGAACGAAGTTCCGGGGGTAGGTCACTTCCGCCCGTGCGTTTTGTATACGAACGCCAGCACCTGCGCGACGGCTTCGAACAGGTCCGGGGGGATGTCGCGGCCAATCTCGACCGTGGCGTAGAGGGAGCGGGCGAGGGGCTTGTTCTCGACCAGGGGGACTTTGTGCTCGCGGGCGACTTCGCGGATGCGGGCCGCCATCTCGTCCTGACCTTTAGCGACCACTTTGGGGGCGAAGCTGCCGCGCTCGTAGCGCAGGGCGACCGCAAAATGCGTGGGGTTCGTGATGACCACATCGGCTTTGGGGACATCGGCCATCATGCGCTTTTTGGACATCTCGCGCTGAAGCCGCTTGATCTTGGCCTTGATCAGCGGGTCGCCGTCGCTCTGCTTGTGTTCCTGCTTGATCTCCGACAGACTCATCTTAAGCGATTTCTCGAAGTCGTACTTTTGGTACGCATAGTCGGCGACCGCCAGGATCATCAGCACGGCGCTGACCCGCAGGCCGATGGTCCAGAGCAGGCCGCCCACCACCGCGACCGTCTGCGGCAGCGGCTCACGCATCAGGGCCAGCAGCTCGCCGGACTGCACCGCGTTTCGCAGGGCCGTGTAGCAGATGCCGCCGACCAGGCCCATCTTCAGCACCCCTTTGAGCGCCTCGACACTGCCGCGCACCGAGACCAGCCGCTTGAAGCCAGACGCCGGGTTCAGCCGCTCCCATTTCGGGTGCAGCGCTTCCGGGGTCACGGCAAATCCCACCTGGCCGATGCCCGAAATCAGCGCCAGGGCCAGCGCCAGCAGGCCCACCGGCAGCAGGATTTTCCCACCCCACACGAGGCCCCGGATCTGCTGCTGATGGACTGTCTCAAACGTAAACGCCGTGTCATGGGGATTGAACTGGAACGACGACTGCAAATCACGGAGGAAGCTGAGGCCCGCATCACTTGGCAAAAGCGCATGCAGGGCTGCCACCACGGCCAGCAGGGTCGCCGCCGCGCCTAGCTCCGCCGAACGCGCCACCTGCCCGCGCTTCCGCGCTTCTTCCCGCCGCTTGGGCGTCGCCGGAAATGATTTTTCTTCGCCGTCGGCCATGCGTTACTTGTGCATCCCCCGCAGCAGCATCGCGACCTGATCCGGGCCGCTGCCGGCCATCTGCGTGATGACCGCCGTGAGCAGCGGCAGGGCGGCGATCACGACGACAAACCCGACCAGGACTTTCAGCGGCATCCCAACGTAAAAGACCTGCATCGAGGGCATCGCCCGGTTCAGGAACGCAAACACAATATCGGTCACCATCAGGACAGCAGCGGCGGGGGCGGCGATTTGCAGGCCCGCCAGCAGCATCTGGAACGTGATGTCGGTGAATGAGCTTGTCAGGCCCGTCACCGAAATCTGCGACACCGGCAGCTTTACAAACGAGCGCTCCAGCGACGCCAGCAGCAGCCAGTGACCATTCGCGATCAAATACAAGACCATCGCGTAGCGGTACTGGAACGACGAAATCGGGGCCACCGATTCGTTGAACTGCGGGTTGAATGTCGCCGCCTGCGTGAAGCCCATCTGGTAATCTATCAGCGCCCCGCCCATGCGGACCGCGACAAACAAGAGCGAGACGACAAAGCCGATGAGCAGGCCAATCAGCGCCTGCCCGAGCATCACCTCCGCCATGCCGAAGACCGTCCCCGGCACGCTCGCCGTGACTGACGCTTTGACCAGCGGCAGCAGCACCAGCGACAGAACGCCCGACAATCCGATCTTGACCTGCGCCGGGACTTCCGACGCCCCAAACACCGGCGCAGAAACAAACAGCGCCGAGACGCGGGCGAAGACCTGCAAGAATGCCCAAAACGAGTCGGCGGAGAATGCAGCTAAATCGAACATAGGGGAAGCGGTCTCAATGAATTACCGTCGGCAGGCTGGCGAACAGGCCCGCCGTGAACCCGACAATCGTGTGCAGCATCCACGGGCCGAGCACCGTCAATGCCAGCACCAGGGCGATGATCTTCGGCACGAACGTCAGCGTCTGCTCCTGAATCTGGGTCACGGCCTGAAACAAGCTGACAACAACGCCGATGACCAGCGACAAAATTAAGATCGGCATGGACATTTGCAGCGAGACCACCATCGCGTGCCGTGCTAAATCCATTGCTTGCAGCTCATGCATACTCGGTTTGTACCATACTTTTACCAGGCTGCCCCACACAAAAATCTACGCCCCAGCGTCAGAGAGGGTTTCAAGGAGGATTTTGAGCAGGCAGGCGCGAAACAGCCCCCATGAACTACCTCCGGCTTTTCTTCGCGCTGCTGCCCCTGACACTTCCCTCGGCGATTGTCTCTGCCGCCCCGGCGGCCGCCCCCACCCTGACCGGCCCGGTGATGCGCGTTGACATCGCCGGCCTCAAAAACGTCCCCGAGGCCGTCGTCCGGGCCAAGCTGACCTTGAAGCCAGGCGACCCCTACACGCCTGAAGCGGCGGGCAAAGACGCCGCCGCCCTCCAAAGCCTCGGCGTCTTTCTCAAAGGCACGGTCAAGCCCACCGCCGCGCCCGACCCGAAGGGCGGCGTAGACCTCACTTACACCGTCGCCGAGAACCCCATCATCCAGAGCATTCAAATTACCGCCAACACCCCGACCAAAGTGCCTTCCATTCCGGCAGCCGAACTCCTCGCCCAGATGAAGACGCACGTCGGGCAGGTGCTGGACACAAATGTTCTGGTCCATGATTTAGACGCCCTGTTTAATCACACCGACGGCTTCGCCCTCAAGCAAGGCCGGCTGTACGATGTCAGCACCGACATCACCATTGATCCTAAGACCGGCGTCCTCACCATTCCTCTGGTGGAGTACCGCATCAAGTCCATCAACGTCACCGGCAATCGGCGGGTTAAGACTGCCGATATACTCGCGCAGATGCACACAAAAGTCGGCAGCATCTACAATGGCGTAACCATCAACGAAGATGTCTCAGACATCTATGAAATCGGCAGCTTCCGCGCCGTCACTTATACCTACACTTCAACTGACTCAGGCAGTCTCAATATCAATCTAAGCGTTGTTGAACAGGCACCGGCAACCGGAACTTTGGACGAGAAGCAAGGCAAAATCATCCCATTTCTTTATGACCCGCCCACGATTCCTTTTTCTGTCATCCAGGTCAGCGTGAACGGCAAGCCGCCGCTGCCGTTTATTCTGGATACGGGAACGTCGTATCCGCTCAGTTTGGACCCCTGGGCGGTCAAGCAGCTTGGCCTTTCCGCAAGCGGCGCGGCGGGGAAAACCGACCACGGCGTTCCCTACACTCGCATTGGGGTACACGGCGTGATTTTGCTGGGCGCGAAGAAAAGCGACAATGCCGTGTTCGACACTCGGGAAGCTCTTGTCTTGGATCTCAGTCTACTCACCCATGTGGTCTCGGGGCAGCGCGTCGCCGGGATTGTCGGGCTGGGAATGCTGCTGCCGGTAACGTCTCGCTTCGACTTCGCCGCCAAGACACTGACCGTGTTCACGGCTCCGCATCCGCCGCTCCACGTTCCCGGCGGCTTCGTCTTGCCCCTGCGCGGAGCGAGTGGATTCCTGACGGCTCGCGCCACTCTTGCCCCGAACACCTACGCCGACCTCATTATTGATACCGGCAGTACGAGCACCCAAATACCGATTTCGGCGCTTTCGGCGCTTCCTCCCACAGCCCAGAAATACGACGGCGTTTCTGCACGTCTTGACGGCGCGTACCTCTACCCGACCCTTCGCCTAACGGCGCTGAAGCTGGGTTCGATTTCCGTGCCGAATGTCGTGGCCGGCACTCTGCCGCCACAGACGCGGCTGTCACTCGGGATGGATGTCCTCACCGATTACCGCCTGACACTGGACGCGCCCAACGGGCAGCTTATTATGGAGCCGATAACGGCAAGCGAGCGCTACCCACGCGGGCATTCCGGCGTGGGGGTCTCTGCCAAGCCGGACGGCAGCGGCTGGGTCATTAGCGACCTGGAAAGCAATTCGCCGGCAAAGGCGGCGGGGCTGCAAGTCAGCGACAAACTGATGACTGTGGCCGGAAAAAGCGTTCAGGGCCTGACGGACACGCAGGTAGGAAAACTGTTTGCAGTCCGCCTGGGATCGCCGCTGGCAGTCACCGTGCAGCGCGGCGGCGCGACCGTGCCACTGACATGGGTTCCGATTGACGAGTTCAGCGCAGCGCCGTCGGCGATTGACGGGCTGCCGATGCAGAAAGCGCCGGGCGGCTCCTGGGTGATTTCGGAAGTGGTCAAAGGCTGCCCCGGCGACAAGGCCGGGCTGCAAGCCGGGGACAGGCTGATACGCATCGGCGGCGAGGCGACAGCGGCGATGGCTTTAGGCCGTTTCGCGGAGCTAACGGGGAAACCGCCCCTGGTCTTCGAGGTCGAGCGGGCCGGGACGGCAAAGCCGTTTTCCGTGACGCTCACGGCCCCGAAATGACGGGCAGCGGCAAATTCGGGGTATACTGGCAGCAGTCGAAGAAATCGCAAGACAGAACTCAATGGGCAGAACTCAAAGGAGAGAATTATGTCACAGAACGTCACGCAGGACACGGTCGGTGAGCCGACGGTCGAGCAGCAGCATCAGCATTTGAAAGAGGTGCATGAGCACTTGCGCCATGCGTCCACCTCAGACAATGCCGAGGAGATCCGGGAGCGTCTGCGCCGGGCGGAGCTTGCGTTGCAGCGCCACGAGCAGGCGGGACGAAGCTAGATAAAGGGGAACCGGCACGGGGTTAGGAACCGGCACTGGAAGTGCCGGTCTACTGAAGAGCACAAAGTCCCTTCGGGACTGAAGACAAGCAGCTACGAGCGTCCTTTTGTCTTAAACCGCTTCGGTTTTCACTCAAAAGTAGGCCGGCACTTCCAGTGCCGGTGTCCCTAACCCCGTGCCGGTCTCTTTTTGTCATTCCTTTGGCTTCACCGCAAAGTAAAACAGCCGGTCGGAGCGCTTTTTGGGCGGGTCCAGCGAATACGCATCATAAACGAACATGTCCGAGAAGCCGGCGGCGCGGAGCCAAGCAGTCAGCTCGTCTTTGGAGTACGCCCGCTGACGGTGGACTTCGGTGAACCGCTCCCGCTCGCCCGTGCCGGGGTCGAACGAGAAGCTCATGCGGACCGTGCAGAGGCGCGTCTCGGGGTTATAGCGCGAGCGCCATCGGTAGTGCAAAGCTTCGTCCTTGCGGGTGCAGCTCTGGTTGAACATGCCTTCGGCCAGGGCGTACTCGGTGTTGACATCGAAGAAAAACGAGCCGCCCGGCGGAAGATGGGTGCAGACGCGGGCGAACGCCGACTGCAAGCGCTCGGGTTCAAGAATATAATTCAGGCTGTCGAAGAAGCAGATGGCGGCGTCAAAACGGGCCGCGCCGAGGTCGAGCGCGGCGGCGTCTTGCTGAATGAAGGGGATGGCAAGCCCCTCTGCCGACGCCCGCGTGCGGGCAGCTTCGAGCATCCCCGCCGAGAGGTCTACCCCGGTCGGGACGTAGCCGCGCCCGGCCAGCAGGCGCGAGACGGTGCCCGTGCCGCAGGCCAAATCCAGCACCGTGTGCGGGGACTGCCCGTGCCGCTTCCAGACTTTTTCCAGATAATCCATCCAGAACCGGTACGGCACCCCGGCCATCAGGGTGTCGTAGAACGGCGACACCGGGCCGAATGCTGTCTCCGGGGTCAGCTCATCAGGCATGGACCGGCTCCGGCTCGTCAGGCGTCGGTTCCGGCTCGGGCGCACCGGCATCGCGGATGTCCTGGGCGGTGAAGCGGCCCAAAGTCACCCAGGCGAGAGCGCCCGCCATCAGGTAGATCACTGCGGCGGCAGCGAAGACGGGCCGCAGGGAGGCAGAGCCGGGAAGATATAGGCCAATCGCGGCGGTCAGCAGGCCGCCGAGAGCAATCGCCGCTTTTTGCAGCAGGCTGACGGTTGCGATGATACGCCCCTGAAGATGCGGCGGGGCGCTGGTCTGGAACAAGGTCATGTTGGCGATATTCTCAATGGTATTGCCGGCCCCCGACAGGAACAGCATCGCACCGCCGATCCAAATCCCCGTAGACCCCGCGAAGATCAGGCCGGTGACGCCCATGATCGTGAAGCCGACCAGCAGCAGACGCGCCGGGGGCACCGACGACAGCGGTCCCGAGGCCGCCGCCCCAGTCAGAAACGCGGCGAGAAACCCGACCCAAATTAAAGTTACGTATTGCCGCGCATCGCCGTGCCACAAGTCGCGCACAAACGGAAATTCCAGCGTGTTGGTGACCTGAGAAGTCAATGTCACCAGCAGGAGCATGATCAGCGCCGGGCGCAGGATCGGGCTGCCGCCGATATAGACAAGCCCCTCTCGCGCTTCCTCCCAAACGACCGCTGGGGTTAGCGGCGCTTTCGGCTTCGCAGGCATCGCGGGCGGCTTGACCTTGATAAACCCGATCAAAAGCGCCGAGATGCCGAAGGTCAAGGCATCGAACAAAAACACGCTTTTCGGGGAAAAGTATGCCAGCAGCAAGCCGCCGATAGATATGCCGCCCAACCACGCCGCCTGCGACCCGGTAAATATCAGGCTATTCGCCTGCATAAGTTGGTCCTGCGGTACCAAAATTCGGGTGAAGCGAAAACGGGCCGGGCCGAAAAAGCAGGAAAACGACGCCACCAAGAACGACACGGCGTAGAACAGCAGCAGGTCACGCGGCCCGAAATGCTTGGCATTGGCGGCAAAGAGAAGCAGCAGGATCGCCGCCATGCGAACGAGATCCGCCGTGATCATAATCTGCTTCTGGCTGCGTCGGTCCGCCAGTACCCCGCCGAGCAGACTAAACAGGAACGCCGGCAGAGTGCCGACGACAAAAGAAATTCCAAGAGCGCTTTTGCTGCCGGTGGCATTGTAAACAGTGACTGGAATAGCGACTGATAAAGCCATATCGCCAATAGTGGAAATAATCTGTGCGGTCCAAAGCAGTGTGAAGTTGCGATTGCGTAGCATGGCCAGCAAAGGGCTAGTGCTAAAGCTCTGAGAAAATCGGGTTAACATAGCAATTACAACTATTCAAAATCAAATCCACGGAACTATTGTCAAGATGTGCTAGCTTGGTTCGTCGTCGGGTACAAACTCACTTTTAGCAGATTCATATGTTACAGAGAACAGGTAGATCACAACTGCTCTTATTGACAAAGTCCTTCTGTTAGTCAGGCCAAATACTCATTTTTAAGCACAATAAGTATTTGACCTGACCAGCTACATAACTTCATCCGTAGCAGTCAATTGAGTGTAACTCCGGGGGCTGGATTATCTGTGTTTTCGCGGGTCTACACGCAACTAAATGTGTGCCACTACCAAAGAGCAGAAGCGGTTTCAATTAGTTGGTGGATTGATGCCGCCGGGCGGTCCGGACGGCCAATGAACGATGGCTTTGATATTTTTCTTCATTTTTGATTCTTCCTTCCTATTAGAGTGGATAGAGCATATTTGAGTTTGCCGTAGGGACCATCGAGTTGCACTTTTTATGGAACTCAGCAAAGCAAATACGCAATTTTAATATAACACACTTTGGGTGTATTTTGGGTGAATAGCAATGTTATCAGCATTATTTTTTCATAGCATCACGCTTACACATTGCAGAAGGACCATCAAGTATATCCAAACCCGTTGCCGTAGCACCATGAGGTATACTTAAGTCGTACTAAATTACTGTAGTCATTGAGTTTTTGGAGAGAACCTTATGTCCGAACATTTAGCCCCGCTGACTTTTCCGCGCCGCGCCACCCGCGCCGTCCGGGTGGGACCCGTCACCATCGGCGGCGGGCATCCGGTCGCGGTGCAGAGCATGATCACCGAAGAAACGCGCAACGTGGACGGCTGCGTCGCGCAGATTATCTCGATGGCCGACGCGGGCTGTGAAATTGTCCGGGTCACCACTCCGACCCTCGCGGAAGCCTATAAGCTCGGCGAAATTCAAGCCGAAGTCCGCCGGCGCGGCTACCATGTGCCTCTTGTCGCCGATGTCCACCATCAGGGCAGCGACATTGCCGTCGCTGTCGCACAGTTCGTGGATAAAGTGCGGATCAACCCCGGCCTGTTTGTCTTCCGCAAGCCGCGCGGGCGGGCCGATGAGTACACGGGCGAGGAAGTCGCCGAAGAGCTTGCCGCCATCGAAGCCTCGCTCCTGCCGGTGATCGAAGTCTGCAAGCAGCGCGACATTGCCATGCGGATTGGGGTCAACCACGGCTCGCTCGCCGAGCGCCTGACCGTCATGCACGGCGACACGCCCGAAGGCATGGTCGAGAGTGCGCTCGAATACATCAAAATCTGCGAAAAGCACGGCTACCGAAACTTGGTGATCTCGCTCAAAGCCTCGCGCGTGCCCGTGATGCTGGCCGCCAATCGTTTGATGGCCCGGCGAATGGACGAGATAGGCATGGACTACCCGCTGCATTTAGGCGTCACCGAGGCCGGCGACGGCGAGTATGCCCGGATCAAAAGCACGGCGGGCATCGGCACGCTGCTGGCCGAAGGCATCGGCGACACCATCCGCGTGTCACTGTCCGAGGACCCGATCCACGAAATCCCCGCCTGCTACGATATTTTGCAGGCGCTTGGGCTGCGAAAGACCAAAGTCGAGTTTATCGCCTGCCCGTCATGCGGCCGGACAAAGTTCGAGCTGACTTCGGTGCTGCGAAAAGTCAAAGCCGCCACTAATCATCTGGTTGGTTTGGACATCGCCGTCATGGGCTGCATCGTCAACGGTCCCGGCGAGATGGCCGACGCCGACTACGGCTATGTCGGCAAAGGCGGCGGCGTCATCACCCTGTACCGGGGCCGCACCCCGGTCAAGAACGTCCCCCAGGAAGTCAGCGTAGACGAGCTAGTCGCCCTCATCAAATCCGACGGCCGCTGGACCGACCCGCCCGAAGGCGTGTCCGCCCCAGCCCCGCTGTTCGCCAAAGAACTCGCCGTGATAGGCTAGGGGTTTGGCGCTCTTAGGAAGGAAAGACAGATGAAGACACTGAGCGGAGAGAGAAGCGCAGCCGCACCCGACCAGGCGAAGCTGACCATGCAAGAGGCGGCGGATTTGCTGCACGTTTCGCTGCCTTATTTGATTGGGCTGCTAGATGAGGGAGCTATTCCCTGCCGTACCGCAGGGCTGGACCGGCAAATGTTTCGAGACGACGTTCTTGCGTACAAAACCCACATTGACGAAGCGCGGTTGGCGACGCTGCAAGAACTCGCGGCGCAGGCGCAGGAACTCGGCATGGGCTACTAAAACTCATGCCTGACATCATCGCGCTTTTGGATGCCTGCGTCCTATATCCAGCCCCGCTCCGCGACCTGCTGATGCAGTTGACGCTCGCCGACTCGTTCCGCGCCCGCTGGACAAAAGACATTCACGAAGAATGGATTAGAAATCTGCTGCAAAACCGCCCGGACTTGAAGAGGCATAAATTGGAGCAGACACGCAATTTGATGAACCAAAACGTTCGCGACTGCCTTGTCACAGACTATCAAGACCTCATTCCGACACTCACACTGCCGGACCCGGACGACCGGCACATCCTAGCCGCCGCAATCACAGTGCAAGCCAACGTCATTGTAACCTTTAACCAAAAAGATTTTCCGATAGCGACGCTTGAACCTTATGGACTGCAAACACAGCACCCGGACGACTTCGTGATGAGATTGATGGACTTGTCCCCAGAACTTGTTCTGCTTGCAGTTCGGCGGCAGCGGCAGTCGCTGCGAAATCCTCCGAAATCAGCGGAGGATACGCTGGGAACCCTCCAAAATCAAGGATTGACCCGGACAGTCACTGCCCTTCAGCAATTTTCCGACCAACTTTAGTTGCTTTGGCCGTTGACGCGGTTTTGACCGCTTTCGGATTTGCCGTTGAGGTCAATCACCAGCTTGCCGGGGGCAGTGCTGCCACCGATGGTGATGTGGTACGGCTCTTCCAAAATCGGCGTGTTGCCCGGTGCGCCCTCGGCGGGGGGCGTGTAGCGCCAGGAAATGTGCGCGGGGTCGTTGTGGTCGTCTAGCCCGTTGTGGAGCAGCTTGCCGTCAATGGAGCCGTCGGTGTACAAATCCGTCAAAGACTTCGGGTACGCGCCGTGCTGCGTGTGGTACGCGACAATCGCCTGCTGAAGCTTGGCCCCGTCGAGGCCGGCCTGACCCGCGAGAACCGCCATGCCGACGACGCTGTTTTTCTGCGGGTGACTGAGGTTGTTTTTGATGTTCCGCACCAAGAGGACGCCGCCGACAGCGGCAATCAGAAAGAGGCCGAGGCAGCCGAAGCCGGCAATCTTCCAGCCGTTCGTCCCGGACTTTCTTGGCGGCGGGGCCGAGTAGTAGCCGCCGGGCGGCGGCATATTGTTGGGGGGCATATTGTTGGGGGGCATATTGTTGGGGGGCATATTGTTAGGCGGGATGCTCATAATAGTGATGCCAAGCGCGATTATACCAGCAGGGGGGCGTCAATGTTCGTGGAGTCGGTGCTGCCGGCCAGATGCTCGGACTCGCCCATCATGCCGCCGACATTGATCTTGATGTCGGCCCGGTTCTCAATCTTCTCCACTTTGCCGTCTTTGATCCAGATCACGCGGTCGGACACGTCCACCATCTTGTAGTCGTGGGTCGCCGTAATGATCGTCACGCCCTGCTCTTTGTTCAAGCGGCGCAGCAGGGCGATGATCTCTTCCCCGGTTTTCGAGTCCAGGTTGCCGGTGGGTTCGTCGGCCAAAATAATGCTGGGGTTGTTCGCCAGAGACCGGGCAATCGCGACGCGCTGCTGCTGGCCGCCGGAAAGCTGGGACGGCTTGTGGTGATACCGATGCCCGAGGCCGACGATGTCCAGAAGCTCCATGCCGCGTTTCTGACCGTCTTCCGATGGCTGCCCGGCAAAGATGGTCGGCAGGCTGACGTTTTCGAGTGCCGTCATCACGGTAATCAAGTTGAACGTCTGGAAGATATAGCCGATGGTATGGCACCGAAGATAAGCCAGCTCCCCGGCATCTAATTGAGCCATGTCAACATCGTTGATAAACACACTGCCGCTGTCGGGCTTGTCCAAGCCCCCGATGGCATTGAAGAGCGTGGACTTGCCGGACCCCGACGGCCCCATGATCGAGATGTACTCCCCCCGGCGGATGTCTACATTGACGCCGTCGAGCGCCCGCAGCTTTTCTTCCCCGAGCGTAAACACTTTGACGACATCTTTGGTGCGAACGATATATTCTGTGGCTGACACGTATGATTTCTCCAGACAGATAAAAACGAGACCTCACCCCGCTCGTTCCTCGCGACCCTCTCCTTAAGCAAGGAGAGGGTGGGAATAGCCCAGAAAAGAACGCTCATGGGAGCTGCTCCCTTCTGACTTATTTTCTCTTACCCTCTCCTTGCTTAAGGAGAGGGTCGCGAGGAACGAGCGGGGTGAGGTTCCTAAACTTCCGTTCGCAGCGCGGCGGCGGGCGGCATCTGCGCGGCCCGCTGGGCCGGCAGCAGGGCGGCGACAAGCGTGAGGAAGCCGCCGACGAGAACGCAGCCGAGCATCGAGCCGAACACAATCCCCGCCGTTAGGTGCCCGACTCCCTCGGCCCAGCCGAGTGAGAGGAGGCGCACGAGGACAATGCCGAGGAAGCCGAGCATCCAGCCGGCAAGCGATGCCACAAAGCCCATGAACAGGGCTTCGATCAAAAAGAGGCGCACAATCAGCGAGTTCAGCGCTCCGAGGCACTTCATCGTTCCGATCTCCCGGAACCGCTCGGAGACCGACATCAGCATCGAATTGGTGATGCCGACCGTGCAGACCAAAAGCGCCATGACGCACAGCCAGATCTGCCGGTTGAGTGCGGCTTGGTTTCCGGTCTTCAGCTCCAAAAGAGCCGTGACGCCCGAAAAGCACAAGAACGCGATCCCCAAAAAGATGCCTGCGCCGGTAATCATCGAGCGCCAGAAGCGAATCTTGAGCGAGTTCATCGCAATCTGGACCGCTTTACTCCACGGCAGGTTGATCTGCGTCTTAATCTGTGCTTTAGTGCCGCCGCCGCCCGCGCCTCGTCGGCTTCCGGGGCTGCTCGCTTCGATGGACATTGGCTGTCCCCTTTCCTGATCCAATTCCTGAATCTAGACCAATCAAATGCCGCTGCGCCAGCATCCGCATGAAAGTCACGACGCTGACTTCGGCCTGACGCCGGTTCAGCTTGTAGGCACTGCACGTAAACGCGACGAGCTGCTCGACGCTGTGCTTGCCGTCGCACTTCTCCCAGACCGCCGCGCCGAACTCATCCAGCTCGATGGTCTTGGTCGCCGGGATCTGAAAGAGCCGCGAGATGATCTGCCCCACCCGGTCGTCCCGGCGCGGCACGGTCAGACTCGCCCCCGGCTCGCCATCCGGCTTTGCCGCCCAAACAACTTCTCCGCTCCGCACCGGCCGCAGGGCCAGCATCTCGCCGCGCGGCAATGCTCCTTTGGCACGGTTCAGAAACGGAAAGTACGCTTTTAAGTCTATCGAGCGCAGATTTAGCCGTGACATCGGGTACGCTCGACGATTTCTTGCACCACTTCCGGCTGCGGGCGGCGGCTGAAACTCTGCACCAGGAAGATTTTATTGGTTTCCGGGCATTCCCAGACCCGCGCCTCAAAATAAGTCGCCGGCTTTTGCAGGCGCGTGATCTGCGGAATGGCGTGAGACATCCAGTAGGGCAATCCCGTTCGCCGCCCGGTCAAGGCAAGCGCCGGATGCCCCGCTGCCGTGCTTTCGCGGCCTTCGTACTTGAGCTGCCCTTCCAAGGCTTTATTTTTGTCCCGAAACCATTGGTCTAAGTACGCATTCCGAAGCTGCACATTGGCGACGCCCCACTGCTCGACTGTGACAGTGTCTAAAGACGTGCCGCGCCCAAACGGGAGCTGCACGTAAATGTTCATCAGTTGGGGTTTGCCCGACAGCGCGTAATCGCTCGGCACCTCGGTGTGAAGGTCGTACAATGACCAGACCCGCCACTTGGCTTCGGCGGCATGGCATTCCAGCGTACTGAGCACGTCGGATGCGGTCGCCGCGAAGTCCCCACGCGTCCCGCCAAGCACCTGCGCGATCACCACCCGCCCACATTCGGTGCAGTGCCAAATGCGCCCGGCCGCCCGCTTGTCCGCCTTCCAGGTGAACGAGCGCCCCCCGCGCCGCTCCGGGTGCCGGGCATCAGAAACCTCTTTCGTCTGCACCGCCGCCGCGATCTTCTGACGCCGGGCGCTTTTTTCGATGCTGCTGAGGTACTGGGTCAGCCGCTTCTCTAAATCAGCATCGGAGACTTTGCCCTTCACGGGGATCCAGCGCAGGTCCATGCCGACCACGCCCTGCCCCGCCGTGTCGCCATTGTCGAGCCGCAGGCTGCCAGCTTTCGCATCGCCGCCGTAGCCGACCAAGTTCCACGCCGACGGAGCCAGCAGGGTCATCCCCTGCCAGCCGACCGTCTGCCAGTCTTTGCGGCCCGCGCCGCTCGGTTGTATTTCTTGTCGAACGAGTGTTTTCACAATATGTTAAGTACGAAGAACCTACCCCCGGAACTGCGTTCCGACCCCTCCCGCAACGGGAAGGGTTAAGAAGTGACCGATCAGGGAGTGAACTCCTCTGTCTCTTGTTCCTCACCCTTCCCGTTGCGGGAGGGGTCGGAACGCAGTTCCGGGGGTAGGTTAAAACGGCAGATAATTCACCGTCTTTGCAATCAGCGCCAGCGCAATCGCCGCCATGCCGATCAGGCCCGTGCCGCAGGCGAAGCCTGCCAGCAGGACCGGCGTGTAAAGCTGCCAGCGCTCCAAACCAAACCGCTTGGCGAAGTAGTAGCGCCCCAAAAGCGCCCCGATCATCGTTGGAATCGTGTTGTGCGGCAGATTGCCGATGCCGCCCAAAAATCCGTAGAAGAACAAAAGCGGCCACTTAAATAGCAGAGTCGCGCCGTACAATGCCCCCGCGAACGCCGCCCCGACCCCGATAATCGGCGGCTTAATCGCATGAAGCGCCCAGGTCGCCCCGCCCCCGGCGTTGATCTGTGTCCAAATCGAGAGCTGAATGACCGACAGCGGCCAGAACTTCTGCGCGAACGGAAACTGCGACGACGGAATATCGTTGGTGTGCCACAGGAAGCCCCAGTACAGGAACGAGAACAGCAAAATCAGCGGCAGCATGAACAGTTCAAGCTTGACAATGGAAGAAAACTTCGTCCCGGTCAGCTCAATCTCGCGGAACTTCTGCGCCTGCGGGCCGTAATCGTTTAGCGGCAGCGGCGCAAACCAGATGTCCGGCTGATGGTAGCCGCTCCGCAGGACGACCGCTTGGTTCAGGAACGGAAAGTTTACGCCCTGCCCAGTCAGACCAATCAAACGCGCCGAGACATACGAGTTCAGCGGGGTCCAAACGAGGCCGTAGAAGATGATGATAAAGATTGGGAACGCCGGCACAAGCCAGTGATTCAGCGCAACGTACCCGACAGTTGCCAGCAGCCACGCGCCGAGGGCAAACTGCCACGGGAAGTCGCCGCGCCCTTCCGGCACTTTGCCGAGTGAGCCGCGCTCGGCTTTCTTTTCCGCGCCGCGTCCTTTGAGCACCATAATGAGCACGGAAGTCAGGCCGATGGCGGCGATGGCAAGCTGCGTTCCGATGCCGAACGACATCCAGAAGTCAAAGTCAATCGAAGCTTTGGTCTGAATCGTCGGCGACCCCGGAACCCAGTGCGGGAACAGCCCGGCGGCATGCAGGAACGGATTTGCGAAAATCTGCGCTCCAACCGACGAAATAAAGCCGCCCAAGACAATCGAGTAGGGCAGGATAAATCCGAATAGGACCAGACCCAAATCGGGGTTATAGCCCGTCAGTGAGGTCGGCAGCGCCCGCTCGGTGTTTGGCGTCAAGTCCATAAACGGAATCGGCAGGATTGTAATCGGCTTACCCAGGGTGACCCCTGTGAAGATCGGCACGGCAAGGTAAAAGAAGCCAAAGATCAATCCAACAATCGTACCCGTAGAAAAGACCTGCCAGCGCCAGGAGTCCTCTTTCGTGGACGCCTCGGCCAGCGCGGTTGCGCCGGACGCCGCAATTGGAGCGAACGGGAACGGCAGCCGCTCGACATCGGACGTAACCCGAAACAGCAGGTAGCCGAGGCCCATCCACTTCATCCGGTCCAGCACCTGCTGGCAGAGGAGAACAATAATTGGGATGACCCAGGCCGAGTCCAAAAACGAGCGATTCGTGAAGGCGGTTGACCCCGGCTGCGGGCCGACAAACGCCGGCAGGTGCGGGACGACATTGACCATCGCCGGCGACTGCATGATATACTGAATCGCAATAAACGCCCCGAACGGTCCTCCCGAGATGCCTGGAAGCTGCCCGAAACCTGTTGCCGTGAGTGCCCCCGCCATGTAGAACAGGCAGTAGATCTCCTGACGCTTCAGTGGCAGGAACGAGCGCCGGGCGATCTCTGAGAACAGCACAATGGTGACCCACTGCGCGGCGGGTCCCAGTCCCTGCCCGGCCAAGAGTCCCAAGTAGATAGAGCCGGGCAGCATAATCATGCACACAAACAGTGTGCCGATCATGACTTTGCCGGTGAAGCCCTCTTCGAATTGTATCTGCTGTCCGGCTTCGTCGCCCGACGTGTCCATCGAGCGCTCCCGCGCCGACTCGACACTGTCGTTTTCCTTGCCGCGTTTCGGTTTTTGCTGCACTGCCACGGGGGCGTGTTCTCCTTACGATAAATACGATGACGAAAAATACGTCCCCCCAGCCCCCAATAATGGGGGAGCCAGAAGATCACGCTCTGTCCCGGCTCTATATTGCTCCCCCATTATTGGGGGCTGGGGGGATATTCTTCTACAAAGCCGCCGCCACCGCTCCGCTTGCGGCGGCTTCACTCGCGGTCGGCGCGACCGGCGTTCCGGCGATCTCCAGATACCGCTCGCGCTGCAAGTCGGTCAGCGTCCGCCAGATCAGGAACTGCTTCCGCACGACGTTGAGAAAGCGCCGGTTGACCCGCTTCCAGTTGGAAACGTCGCCGGACATGCGCGTCAAAGTCAGATGCACTTCGTAGACATCTTCCAAGTCCGTCGGGGCCGTGTCCAGCGAGATCATCTGCGAGACGCCGAGATCAAACGGGGCCAGCCAGATCCGGCCCGACAGGCGGTAGCCGGTCGCGCCGCCTTCGGCCACTTCGCTGGTCGTGATGTCCTGAGTCAAGAAGTCCCCGACCGACTGCTCTTCATACGCCCGGAACCATTCGGCAAGGAATTGGTTGATCCCGTTCGCCTGCGCCCCGGCCACCGCGAACGGCAGGGTAATCTTCCACGTATCGCCGTCGGGTTCCGGCACCTTCCAGGTGCGCTCGACCGCCGGGGTCGCCACTTCAGACGCTTTGCGGGCCGGGAAGATCGTAGACAGCAAGACCACCGCAACGACCAGCCCAATCGCAAGCTCGGCGGATGTGGACGAGAAATTCAAATAGAGGCCGGGCAATATGTGGAAGACGCTGATTGCTTTTGCCAACCCCTGCCCGATCAGATACCCCGAGACCGCGCCGATAATGCCGTAGACGAGTGCTTCGGCGATGAACAGCATCGCAATGTTCGACGGCGACAGGCCAATTGAGGAGAAGATCGCGATCTCTTTCACCCGCTCGAAGACCGACCCGAGCATTGTGTTCAGGACAATCAGCGCGGCAATCAAAATCGGGATGATAATGTTGATCAAGCCCTGCGACGACGTTGCCCCAATCGCCGAGAACCGGTGGTTCGCACCGTTCTCCCCGGCGTAGAGGTTCAAATCGAGACGCGGCATCAGGCTTTGCAGGGCCGTCGCCGTCGCCGATGCGCTGCCCATATTGATCGCCACCGAGCGCAGGTCGCCGCCCATGTTGATTAGCGTCGAGTACGGCACGTACAGGACATTGTCCGGGTCGAGGTGCAGGTACTCCTGGAAGCCCTGCGCTCCGGCGGCGGCCCCGGTCGCACCGCCCCCACCGCCCTGGTTCTGCTGGGCCTGGTAGTCAACGGGTGTCAGCGTCTCATTGTCCAAATCTTTGATGGTTTTGAGCTTCGCGGCATCCACGATGCCGATAACTAAATATGGCACGCCGCTGAAATTGATCTGGACTTTGCCGACATCGGACGGCTGGATTTGCAGGCTGCTCGCCACGCCTTGCGGGATGACCGCCGCGTAGGTGTCGCCCCGGTTGAACCACCGGCCCGCGGTCAGGGCTTTATCCACGCCGGTCACCTGGGCCTCCTGCGGGGTCAGGCCGTTGACGCCTTTGACATCGGTGGCGAAATGGGCGCGGGTCAGGTGCAGAAACGACTGCTGGCCCTGCTGGGTGCCGAAGAACCAGGCGCGGGGCGCGACCGGGAACCGCGAGCCGTATTCGTCATTCAAGAGCCGGTACGCCGGCTGCTGCAAAGAGTTCCAGGTCGGCAGGCGCAGCAAAATCCCGTTGTAGGCGGCGACGCCCGGCGCCCCGACATCGTTGTACCGAATCGTGTTCACGATGGATGTAAACGACAGCACGGTGAATGTCAGCAGCACCAGCGTCAGGCACGTCAAAAGCGTCCGCTCTTTCCGGCGGCGCATATTCGAGATGCCGAGCGCAAACGCCGCAAACGCAATGCTGGCCTTGCCGACATCGGCTTTATGCACTCCTGAAACCGACTTATTGAACTGCTTAAGCTGCTCTTCGAACTTGCCCCAGACCAGCAGCGAGACGATTACCGACAGCGCCAGCATGACGAATGCGATGAGAATAATCAGAGGGTTCACCGCGCCGATGGAGAACGCCGGGTGGATCAGCGAGAAAACGAAGAAGATCACCAGGAAGATGCCGAACGCCGCCGTGAGCTGCCGCCGCAGATCGGAGTAGCCGAACAGCAGCCGCTCCAAAAAGTAGGCAAATGGGATCAGCAAGAAGAGGTAGAAGATGACGCCCTGAACGACGTCGTTTGCGATCTGCTGGGCCTGGGGGTAGACCCGCGCCTCGTTCGCCCACGCCTGCCGGCTGTAGGCGTCGAACGCCTCGTAGTCCTGGGCATTATAGGCGGCCAATGCCTTGTCAATGTCCTCTTTCGCCAGATCGTGCAGATGCGTTAAGGGGTTCAGCGGGTCGTGGAGCTGGACAATCCGAAACTTCGCGAGGTTCGTGATGCGGAAATCGTCCAGGTTCCACATATCCTTGGCGACCCGCAGGGCGGTATTGGTAATCGCGCCGTTGCGGACAATGTCGCTGGGGTTGTTCGGGTCCGGGGGCCGGTTATCCGTGCTGCCGTAGCGGGCCGAGGCGACCCCGACGGCGTAGCCGACGCCCTGGGCGTTGCGCTGGTTTTCAGAGGCCGACAGGTGGGGATTGGCCGGGAGCGAGTTGATCAGCAGAAAGCGCGGGGCGCCGATGCCGGAACTCATGACCACTTTCAGGCGCGTGTCCGGCCCCGGCGTCGAGAACAGCACGGCGACGTCTTCCACATAGGAGACGCCCGGCTCGGTGCCGGCGAGAATGAAGCCGTACTGGCGCGGCTCACCGTCGGAAGCCCCGTCATAGATGTTCACGTTGGTCAAAGACGTCAGCGCCTGCTGATCAATCAGGTCATAAATCGAGGTCGCGACGCAGGGGAAGACGATCACCTGGGTCTGCTTGGAGTCGCCTGTCAGGTCAAACGCCGTCGGGTAGTTCGCCGCGCCGTTGACACCCTGATCGGGTGCATAGTCTATGTCGCCGCGTGTGCCGTTTGCATCGTCGGTCTGATGAATATGGTAGGCACCGATCTTGATGTTGTTGGACGGCGCGAAGCGCAGCCCGGTGCCGTTCGAGATGACCAGCGGCAGGCCGAGAAACGCAAACGAGGCCGACGACGGCCCGCCTTCGGTGCCTTGAATCAGGTTGCCACGGACGCCCATCATGGTCTTGGACGGGTTTCCGACAACGGTCAGCGAACCCGCGATCGGCTCATCGGGCACGAAGTTCTTTTTCGGGTCGAATAGCAGGACACGCCCTTCGAGCTTGCTGAACCCCAATCGAAGTCCCTGCCGGGTCCAGGCCGGCCAGGTCGGCACGGGCATCAGGGAGGCGGTGGAAGTCGGCGTGATTTGATTGGGGTCGTTGGTGTCGTTTAAGATGTGCCAGTATTGACAGGCCAGCAGGCGGGTCTGCGCCGCCAAGTTGACGATATTGACCTTGTCCGGCGTATCGAGCGGCGTGTCGGTCTCCTGCCGGGCGTCGTCGGTGGTCGCAAACGTCACGCCCTTGCCGCCGGCCATGGTCGCCGCCTCGGCGTCGAACGCAAACCGGCCCGGCAGGTAGTTCCGCCACGATTTCCCGCCCGCGCCGTTGACGCCGTCGGCAAACGCCGTCGCCGGGTCAAAGCCCAGTGTCTGCCCGATCTTTTCGGCGTTCTCGCGGAACGTCCGGCCAATATCCGAGAAATCGCTCTGAATATCTTCCCGATAATCGTAGAAGTAGCCTTTGTAGAAGACCCCGACGCTGCCGGTTTGGGAAGTCAAATCCAGCCCCGAAAACAGCAGGACATTGGTTCGGTTCGGCAGTGCCTTATGGAAAAGCGAGTGCTGAAGCGAGTCCATGCCCGAGATCGGACGCCAGCCGTCAACATGCTTGTCTACATAGGTCCGGGCACCCTGGATGCCGAGAAAGTGTGCGCCGCAGGCGACAAACACCACTGTCCGCTTCGGCGGGTGCGCTTTGAACGCCCGTGCGATCTCAAGCAGCGACGCGATCCCGTCGGCGGACTCTGCGCCGGGAGCCTGGGTCGGCACGACCGACATGGAGTCGTAATACGACTCGATCACGACGCTTTGGTCGGCCATCGGCCCGGTGCCGCGAATGGTGCCGGCGATATTCGCCGACTGGGCCAGCCGCCACGGGTTGTCGCTCTGAAGATGAACTTGGAAGCTCGGGGTCGTCAGCACTGCCGATTGCAGGGCGGCGGCGTCGGCGCGGGAGATCAAAAAGCGGGGCACGGCGACGGGGATACCGATAAACTTCGACTCGCCCTCGCCGCGCATGGTCTGGTTCGGCTCGGCAAAGATAATCGCTTTGGCCCCGAGCCGGGCGGCGTTCAGCCAGTCCGTGCCGCAGTTGAAGTCTAACAGAACAATGCTGCCCTGGACCGATTTGCCCCGGAAGTTCGACAGTTCCCCGCGCCCCGCGTAGATCAGCGGACCGTTGATGCCCGCCGCCGGAAGGGTAGAAGTCCGCACAAGGTTAGGCCAGAGCGGCTGAAGCGCGAACGGCTTCGGCAGGCCCTTCCCCTGGACAAACGCGCCGTTGTCTACGGGGACCGTGACCGTGAACGGCTCCTCGGAGACATTCGCCGCACCGAAGATCGCCGAGAACTGTCCCTTGACATACCCCCGTGCCTGGTCGCCGCCGGGTGTCCCCGCCACGCGCGAATGGGCGGTGATTGGGGCGGACAGCGGCTGGTTCGGCACGGCGTAGTGGATGCCCGACAGGTCCCCGATGGTCTGGGACAGCCGGGCCGGGCTGACCCCCTGAGCAAGCGCTTGGTAGTTCTTCGCGGCGTCCGGGTCCACCTTGATTTTGGCGGTGTCCTGGGCATGGACCGGCAGCGCGGCCCCAAGCAGGCAAAGGACGGAGAGGGTATGAAACAATGGCCGGGTCGCGCCGAGCGGGCGGCGAAAGATCTTCATGCGGTGCAGTCCTTCAAGGCGGCTGCTGGAAAGCGGGGACGCTTCCCGAAAAAGCCGGCCTATCACGTAAAAAGTGTTAAGAGAAGATTAAGAAGCGATTTGGTTGCAGGTTCTATCATCATATCATATCCGAGAAAAAAAGGCAAGTGGCGCAATCAGGCAAATATAGTCAGGCAAATATAATTTGCCTAAACAAACAAAAACCGTTGATTTCCTGAAATCCGGGGTATACTACGAATGCACCGGGTTTCCCCCGGCAACTTTCCTGCTTTGCATCGGTTTGATGCCTTCCTCTGCGATTCCCCGGCTCCTTCGGCTCGTTTCCGTCGTATCCTCGAATTTTCAAGTCAGGCCTCTTCTCTTTGCGAATTGGGGCTTTTACTCGAAAGGAGCCATTCCCTATTATGGCAACCAAACTCTACGTCGGAAACCTGAGCTATCAGACCACCGACCAGCAGCTCCATGAGCTGTTCTCCGAAGCCGGCAACGTCGCATCCGCCCAGGTCGTCACCGACCGCTACACCGGCGAGGCACGCGGCTTCGGGTTCGTCGAAATGGCGTCCGAAGACGAAGCGCAGCAGGCCATCGCCGCCATCAATGGCCGCAATGTCGGCGGACGGGCGCTTGTCGTCAACGAGTCCCGCCCGCGTGAAGGCGGAGGCGGCGGCGGTGGTCGCAGCGGCGGCTCCGGCGGCGGCAGCTCCTACGGCGGTGGTGGTGGCGGAAGCCGCTCCGGCGGCAGCAGCGGCGGCTACGGCGGCGGCGGTGGCCGCAGCGGCGGATCGGGCGGCGGCGGCAGCCGCTACTAGTCCCCGAATATCGTCTACGAGCCGATAGAATCTAAAAAGCGCGGCAGAGACATCGGTCTCTGCCGCGCTTTTTGCGTGTCTGTTCTGGTGCCACCGGGTATAATCGTGCGATGAACACAAAGAATACACTCGCAGCGCTTCTTTGCCTGGCCGGTTTTTGTTTCGCGCCAAGCGGACACACGGCCCCGCCGGAGCCGTCAGCGGTCGGAGCCTGGTCTCCGGCAGCGGATGGCGTACAGGGACGCCTCTTGGTCGCCGTAGACGGCAAAATCAATGGCACGCGGATGAGCCGCATTTACTTGGAACTCCGCAACGTATCGGACAGTACAAACTCTCAGCACGTTTACTACGGCAGCGGAGAGGGGCTTCGGCTGGAAGTCGTGGATGCCAAAGGCAGAATGGTCGCCCCCGATCAAAGCTCAGACTTTGACGCGATGGTGCCTGAGCCGGCCGACATCACCCTGCCGCACGACAGCGCCCTGCGGTTCCTTGTGTCCGTCCCCGGCCACGGCATTCCCAAAAATGCAGGCATGATGCTTGAGTTCAGCACCGCCGGCGAGGCTCCGGTACTGCTTCCGGCAGGAAGCCATACGGCTTACTTCCTGCGCGGGACATTCGGCGGGCTGTTCCAGCATCCCCTCTTCCAGCGGGAATGGCACGGCCGGCTGACCCTTCCGCCGGTTCAGGTACCCCTGCAATAGCAAAGGAGAACCGGGCCGGATAAGGCTCCTACACCAGCTCACCCATCGCGGCGGCGGTGAAGTCGCGCAGGCCCGCCCTGTCACCCGTCCGCACTTTCGTCACCCACTGCGGGTCGCTGAGAAGCGCACGACCGACGGCGATCAAGTCAAACTCGCCCTGCTCCATACGGTGAACGAGATTGTCCAAACTTGCCGGGGTCGAGCTTTCGCCCGCGAACGCCGCCATGAAGTCCCCGGATAGGCCGACAGAGCCGACCGAGATGGCTGCCGCACCGGTCAGCTTTTTCGCCCAGCCCGCGAAGTTCAGCCCCGTCTCTCCGTCCACTTCGGGAAACTCGGCTTCCCAGAAACGCCGCTGCGAGCAGTGCAGAATGTCGGCCCCGGCGTCCACCAGCGGCACCAGCCATTGCTCCATCTCAGCAGGAGTCGGTGCCAGGCGGAACGTGAAATCCTGCTGCTTCCACTGAGACACGCGCAGAATGACCGGGAAATCGGGACCGACGGCAGCCCGGACTGCTTGGACCACTTCCACCGCAAAGCGCGAGCGCTCTTGAATTGTTGCCCCGCCGTAGCCGTCGGTGCGGGTGTTGGTGCCGGCCCAGAAAAACTCGTCAATCAGGTAGCCATGAGCGCCATGAATCTCGACAACATCGAAGCCGAGACGCTTGGCATCGGCGGCAGCCTGCCCAAACGCCGCGACAGTGCTGGCAATATCTTTTTCGGTCATGGCAACCCCGCGCGGCTGGCCCGGCGCGACCAGTCCCGACGGGCTTTCGACCTGGCTCTCGGGAACCCAGTCGGTCATCGGGTTGACGGTCGAGCCGGTGTGCCAAATCTGCGGCCCCATCCTGCCGCCTGCGGCGTGAACTTCGTCAATGACGTGCTTCCAGCCGGCCAGCGCAGCGTTGCCGTGGAAGAACGGGATGCCGGGGTCATTGCGAGACGCCGGTCGGTTGATGACCGTGCCTTCGGACAGAATCAGTCCGACTTCGCTTTCAGCACGGCGCTTATAGTAAGCGGCGACGTTCTCGCCCGGTACGCCCTCGGGCGAAAACGCACGGGTCATCGGGGCCATGACAATTCTATTAGGCAGCGTCAGGTTCTTGATACGAAGCGGCCGAAACAAGATGTCTGTGTTCATGGGTGTCTTTCTAAGGTTCCCCCGGCCCCCACGACCGTTCAAACGGGGCAGGGAGCATGACAAGATAAGAACAAGCCTCTCTTGGCTCTGGTCTTGACTCTGGCTCCCCCATTGTTGGGGGCCGGGGGCCTCCTTTCTGCTCGGCTTCTAAACCTGCGCCAGGCCGCCATCTACGGACAGCTCGACGCCGGTGATGTAGCTGCTATCATCCGATGCGAGAAAAACGACGGCCTTCGCGATCTCCTCGGGGGTTCCGGAGCGGCCAAGCGGAGTTATGCTCGCTGCTTGAGCAGTAAATTGATCAATCTGAGCCTCATTCATTCCGAGGACACCGCTGTAAGCCGGAGTAACAACCACGCCGGGGCTGACAGCGTTGACACGGATTTTGCGCTCTTTCAAGTCAACGCTCCAGGTGCGGGCGAATGAGCGCACCGCAGCTTTGGTCGCACTATAGACACTGAAGGCGGGGGTACCCGTGGACGCAGCGATGGAAGCATTCAGGACAATCGCCGCGCCGTCCGGCATCAGCGGCAAAGCTTTCTGAACGGTGAACAAAAGTCCTTTGACATTGGTATCGAAGGTTTGGTCAAAATGCGCCTCATCAATCTGGCCAAGCGGGACAAACGTGCCCGCACCGGCATTAGCAAAGACAACATCCAGACGCCCTTTTTCCTGCTGAATGGTCTGGAATAAGTTGTCGAGGTCGGCGATGACCGCCACGTCGCCTCGGACCCCCCGGCTGCTGCCGCCGAGATGCTGCACGGCGGCATCCAGTTCCGCCTGCCGCCGCCCTGTGATGAAGACGTAAGCGCCTTCTTCAATAAAGCGCTCGGCGGTCGCAAGACCGATGCCGCTGGTTCCCCCGGTAATGAGGGCGATTTTTCCATCAAGCTTGTTCATGGTATGTCTCCTATGTTATCCGCCGGCTATTTTTTACCGCTCGGTAATTATTTATAGCTCATTGGCAAACCATTTGTCAAGCGATTTCTTACTTTACGGTAAATAATCCGTTTATAGTGTATACTACTCAGCATGGATGAAGTGAAACTGCCAAGAAAAGCCGGTCGTCCGCGTGGGTTCTGCCCCGAGGAGGCGCTGGAAACTGCCCTGCATCTCTTCTGGCGCAAGGGGTATGAGGGCACGTCCCTGTCGGATTTGACCGAGGCCATCGGTGTGAACCGGCCTAGTCTCTATGCAGCATTCGGCGGCAAAGAAGAGTTGTTTCGCCGTGTGCTGGATCGGCATGCACAAAAGTGCGGCACCGCATTCACGGCAGCGCTGGCCTTGCCGACGGCACGCAGCGTCGCCGAAGCGCTGCTGCGCCCGCCCGTGCGCGAGCTGTCGCCGACCGAAGCTTCCGGCTGCCTGCTGGTACGGGGGGCGCTGACGTGCAGCGACGCGGGAGACGGCATCCGTGCTGAGCTGGCAAGCCGGCGCGAAGCAATGGTGGATGCCCTGCGCGAGCGGTTTGAGCGGGCAAAAGCGGACGGGGATTTCCCGCCGTGCGTGGAGCCGGCCGACATGGCCCGCTATGTCGTGACTGTGCTCAATGGAATGGCGGTGCAGGCAGCGGGCGGCGCAGGGATCGATGATCTGCGGCGCGTCGCCGAGATCGCGCTGGCGGCATGGCCGAAGGAGGGATAGGACGAAGGACACGGGGCTGAACCCGCCGTGCTGTGTGCCACGGGGCTGAACCCCCGTGCTTCGAAGTGCAATTCCCCGCCTGCGCGGGCATCAGAAGCCTAGTTCCTCGCCCGCGCAAGCCTAGTTCCTCGCCCGCGCAGGCGGGAGCTTGCCCTTTAAAGCACGGGGGTTCAGCCCCGTGGCACACAGCACAGCGAGTTCAGCCCCGTGGCACACAGCACAGCGAGCTCAGCCCCGTGTTTCCTGCTTCTCTGCTTCCCGCCCGGCACGAATTGTGCTATAATGCCCTGTGACTACTTTTCAAGCAACTGGCCCCCAAGAACGACGTATCGAAACCAAGCCCTGGGAACCCGATGGGAACGGCCTGCTGCTGGTCGTCTCCGGCCCCTCCGCCGTCGGCAAAGACACCGTGCTCGATGCCCTGCTCGGCCTGCCCATCGATAGCCTTCCCGCCTCAATCCAGAAATGTGTCACGACGACCACTCGCGAGCCGCGTCTGATGGAAACCGACGGCGTGGATTACCGGTTTGTCAGCGCTGCTCGGTTCAACGATTTGGTGGCCCGTGACGAGCTTTTGGAGTACGCCGAAGTCCACAACAACTACTACGGAACGCCCCGTGCTGAGGTCGCGGAGACCCGCGCCAAAGGCGTGGACGTGATTCTGAAGATTGACGTGCAGGGTGGGCGAGCCGTGAAGCAAAAGATGCCTGATGCCGTGCTGATCTTTTTGCAGCCGCCGTCGCTCGAAGAATTAGAGCGCCGCCTGCGCGGGCGAGCGACCGAAAACGAAGAGGACATCGCCCGGCGGCTTTTGAACGCCCGGCGGGAAATGGCCCAGCGGCCGCACTACGATTACGCCGTCACCAATGACGCTGTCGAAGACGCCGTGGACACGATTGTCGCCATTCTTCGCGCCGAGCACTGCCGTATCCGTGTGGGAGCGCCCGATGCCTGAGACAACAGACAGCATCGCGCCGAAACGTGTGGTGCTTGGCATCTCGGGGTCTATTGCCGCCTACAAGGCCGCCGATTTGGCAAGCCAGCTTGTCAAAAGCGGCGTTGAAGTGTTCCCCATTCTGACCGCCGGGGCCGCACGGTTTGTCCAGCCGGCGACGTTCCGCGCCTTGACCCACCACCCCTGCCCGATTGACCTCTTTGAAGAGCCGTTTCCCGGCGAGATCGCCCATATCTGGCTGGCCCGGCACTGCGATTTGCTTGCCATTGTCCCGGCCTCGATGAACGTCATCGCCCGGCTCGCCAACGGCCTCGCCGAAGATATGCTTTCGGCGGCGGCGCTGGCCTGCACAGCTCCCATCCTGCTGGCTCCCGGCATGAACACGGGCATGTGGAACAACCCGGCGACCCAAAGCAATCTCGCCAAGCTGCGCGACTACGGCTACTACTTTATCGAGCCGACTTCGGGAAGACTGGCCTGCCGGACCGAAGGAGTCGGGCGCATGGCGGATGTGCCGACCATCTTCGCCGCCATTCAGGAGATGCTGGCTCGGGGGAGTTCCTGGGCGGGGAAACGAGTGCTCATCACCGCCGGGCCGACCCGCGAACCGATTGATCCGGTCCGGTATTTGTCAAACCGGTCATCGGGGAAGATGGGCTACACGCTGGCCGATGCCGCCCGGTGCCGGGGCGCGGAAGTGGTCCTGGTCACCGGCCCAACTGCGCTTGCCGTGCCGGGCGGTATGGAAGTCGTGCGGGTCGAAACCGCCGCGCAGATGTATGACGCCGCGCTGTCCTATGCCGAATCTGCTGACTACGTCTTTGCCGCCGCCGCCGTCGCCGACTACCGGCCTGAGACAGCCGCCGGGCAAAAGCTCAAAAAGACGGACGCCTCGGCGGCGCTGACTTTGGTGCCGACACTCGATATTTTGGCTGAGATGGGCCGGCGCAAACGGCCCGGCCAAACTCTCGTCGGCTTCGCCGCCGAGACCGAGGACTTGCTGACGTCGGCACAGCGCAAATTAGCGTCCAAGAACCTGGACTGGATTGTCGCCAACGACGTGACGCAGGAAGGCGCGGGCTTCGACGGCGACACGAACATCGTCACCCTGATCGGCGCGGACGGCACAGAAACCGCCCTGCCTCTTCAAACCAAGCGCGAAGTTGCCGAGCGGATTTTGGACAGTGTGCGAGTGTAAATTCCCCCACTACTGGAGGTTGGAAGAACTCTTCGGCTTCTCCGCCGGTTTTTCTATTGGCTTCTCAGTGCGGGTCAGCTTAGACGTCACCTGAACCCGCATCCGGGTCGGCGGACCGCTGAACTTGCCGTCACTGTCCCGCGCGGTCAGCAGCACGGTCATGTACATATGACTTTCCAGGCTCTCGACACACCCCAGGGCAAGGTTTAGGCGCACGATACGTGTGCCGGAAACCCATCCTTGAACACGCATATCTCCCAAGCTTTCCGGTATCTCGGCAGTTTTCGGAAGCGCGTTTTTTGGAAGCGTGTTTGGAAGTGGACTTGACGGCTCGCTCCTGCTCTCTGCCTCGGGGCCGGCAGCTTCGCCGGCAGTTTTCGGGATTTCGGGCTTTTCCGGGATTTCGGGCTTTTTTGGCGGTGCGGCGGCGGGTGTGCCGAACTTTCCCTGGACGATCTGCTTGATGACGGCGACCGGGTCACCCTCTTTCGCGCCGTCTTTGGTTTCCCAGCCGGTGAGCGACAGATCTGCCTGAGACTGCTCCCCCGCCAAACCGAGGAAAACGGCGCTTTTCCATTTGCTGCCGACCTGGACCGGAGCGGCCGGCAGTTCGCCAATGCCGGCCAGCGCGTTCATGTGTGCGGGATCTTCGCCCAGCAGGGCTTCGTCGGCGTCGAGCGCCGGATTGACCAAGGTTTCCACCACTTTGCCGCTCGGCAGGACAGCCAGCTTCGCGATGACCGTCAGCGCTTCCAGGGCCGCCTGCGCTCCATTCGTCCGCGTGTCTGACGGCGTCTTGCCATCTACCGTGACCGTCATTGCGCCGAGGCCGACATCTACCAGTCCGGCGCTGTCGGCGTCGCGCAGTCCGGTGACTGTCAGGGTCTGCGGCATTTCCAGGTGCGACTTAATCGGGGTCAGCCTGCCGCGCAGCTCCAGATAAGAGCCGTCCGTATCCTCCGTCAAGCGGTAATTGAGCACCTGCCCCGCTGTGAACTTCAGCCGCAGCGTTTCCGTTCGCACCGGCACGGGGGCCGGGGTCTGGGCCGGCAGAGCCGCCGGGCAGGCGGCAAGCATCAAAGCGGCAGCCGAAAACAAAGCATTCATGCATTGGTCCTCCCGGTGACAGGAACGGTCCGGTGACGAGAACGGCAAAGCTATGGGGCAGCGGGCGTGTCGGCGAGGCGCTCCATCGTGTACTTCATCTGCATCTGCATCTTCATGGCCGACGGCATTCCCGGCGGGACCGCGGCACCGGCAGGGGGCTTGCCGAACGTCATGGTGATGTCGGCGTTTGAAGTCCCCGAGACACTCTGGATCGCGCCCGCCGCCGCGTCGAACACCTGAGTTGCTTCGCCGATGAGCGGTCCGTGCATCTTCATCGCCGCCGGCATTCCCTTTGTCATCGCCATATTCATCATGCCGTTTTGCGTGTTCTGGATTGTCGCCAGGATCGCGCCATTCTTCTGGTCCACGCCAATCAGCTTTGAGCTTGAGGCGACCTGCACTCCGCTCATCGAGGCGGTGCCGGCCCAGGTATCGCCGGCCTTGACCGGGCCGTCCGGCAGCAGCGCAGTGGTACTGAACGACCCTTTGCCGAAGCCTGCGCCGGGCATCCCGCTGTCGGCCATAGACGGAATATCAACCGACAATATCCTGCCGGTCGGCAGCATGACCTGAGTCGTGTCCTGCCGCATCTTGGCCTGCTGCGCTTCCGGCATCGGCACGGCCTTGCCGTTTTGCAGCATTTCCAAGCTTTCGATATGCGCCACGATTGTCGCCGCGCCATCGGCGGGGCGAACAGATTTCACTGTCTGCGTCATCATCATCTGCATGGTCATTGCCATGGGGAAGCCCGCCCCTGTCTGCCCGGTATTCATCAGCATATTCATGTCCATGCTGAGCTGATAGCGGCGCACCTGGCCGACCGTAAACTTGTAGCGCAGGGTGACGGGAGCCGCCGCCGGAGCGGCCTGCGCCGGTGCCGACACGGGGGGAAGCTCGGCGCGGAGCGCCAGAGGAGAAGCGGTCAGCAGCGCCGCCGCAAGGATAAGCGTGTGTTTCATGGGTTGCCTTTCGCCGCCTGGAAGCGGAAATAGTTGTCACCGATCTTGATTTCGTCGCCTGAGTTCAGAATCGCTCTTTGGACACGCTCGCCGTTCAGGTAAACACCGTTCGCACTGCCGAGATCGGTCAGCGTGAACTGCCCGTGCGCGTCGCGCAGCAGGCGGGCATGGCGGCGGGACACAGTGTTCTCCGCCAGCACGATCTCATTGTCCCCATCGCGTCCGACGGTCACGTCGCCCCCCGACAGGGCGAACGTGCTGCCCGCCGCCAGCCCTTGCAGGCCGTGCAGCGCCGGAATCTCGGTCAGCGGAAGCTCCGGGCCACGCGCCATCCTCGGCACCGGCGGCAGGTCCGGGGGCAGCGCGTGATTTTGGGACAGCGCCAGGTCTGAAGGAGGCTGCCCGGCCTCGTCAGGCACGGGTTCCGGGGCGCGGCGGGCCGGCGCATAGGTCGGCGGTTCCGACGGGGCGGCATCCGCGTCCGCCGTCAGCGCCGCCGGGTCGGCCACTTCGACCCCCGCCCGCCGGGCGAGGTCGCGCAGCGGCTCGCCGCGCGTTTTGACCAGATGCCACACCAGCCAGCCGACCCCGCCCGCCAGCACAAGGCTGAACAGGCCGGTCAAGATCCGTACAACCGGGCTGTCCTGCGGCGCGGCAGGAGCCGGCGCAGCCGCCGCTGACGCGGCGGGGGCCGGTGCAGCAGGCAAGGGCGCGGCCATCGGCGCGAAGTCGGCCACGGTCAGCGTGATCGGTGCCAGCGGCCCGCTCAGGCTAGACCAAACGACTTTAGAAGCCACGCCGCCGGTGTGAGCGTCCAGCACGAACAGCCGGTCCCCAGCGGCGACAGCGGGAGTAATCGTCACAGTCTTTTTATGCGTCACCGTGACCGGCATGATTGAGACGGGGCCGCTTGCGGACTGCACCCAGTAGCAGTACGAGTCCGCGCTCGGCAGAGTCAGCCGCAGCGGGGCGGCCTCGGCGGCGCCCGCCCAGAGCAGCAGTAGAAGAATCAGGACCGGTTTTATCATAGATGAGAAGCCTCGGCGTGACAGCGGGCGATAGCGGCGGGCAGGAAGTCAATCAAATCGGTGGCGATCAGCCCCGCCGGGCCGCCCTGAGCCGACGCCGCGAGGTCGCCCGCCAGTCCGTGCAGGTAGGCTGCGCCCGCCGCCGCTTCCCAGGCAGCGATCTCCGATCCGAGCAGGGCGGCCAGCAAGCCGGTGAGCACATCCCCCGCCCCGCCGGTCGCCATGCCGGGATTGCTCGTCGTGTTGATCGCCAGCCGCCCGTCGGGCGATGCAACCAGTGTCCGCGCCCCCTTCAATAATACCACGCAGCCGTAGTCTTTCGCAGCCTGCTCGACCGCCGCCCGGCGGTCCCCTTGCACGGCCTGCGTGTCGGTGCCGAGTAGCCGCCCCATCTCACCGGGGTGCGGGGTCAGCACGGTCGGCGCAGAGCGCGATTTGACGACCGACGCCCCCCGGTCATTCTCTGATGCCAGGCAGTTCAGCGCGTCGGCGTCAGCCACGAGCGGCACCGGGCAGCGGGAAATGAACTCGCGCACGAATGCCCGCGTGCCGGAGTCCTCAGTGCCGCCGAGGCCCGGCCCGAGCGCCGCCGCCGTGCCGCGGGTCGCGAGCTTCAGCGCGGCGTCCAGAGCATCTTTGCTGAATGTCCCCACCGAAGTCTCGGCCAGCCCCTGCGTCATCACCACCGGGCTGACCCGCGCCATCACGGCACTCTGTATGCCTTTGGGGACAGCCAGGGTCACCAAGCCCGCCCCGGTCCGGGCCGCCGCTTCGGCAGACAGGGCCGGCGCACCGGCAAAGCCCGCCGAGCCGGCAAAAACCGTCACATGGCCGAACTTGCCTTTGTTGCTGTCCCGCCCATTGACCCGTGCCGGCAGCCAGCGGGCGATGTCCGACGCCTCGGTCGCCATGACTATGACATCGTCCGCCGCCAGGACTTCGCGCGGCATTCCGATGTCGGCGACAACTACTTCCCCGGCATATTCCGCGCCGGGATAGACCATCAGCCCGACTTTCGGCAGCGCAAATGTCACGGTCAACGCTGCCCGGACGCAGGCCCCCTCCACCGCGCCGGTGTCGGCGCTCAGGCCCGACGGCACATCCACCGAGACAATCGGGCAGTCCGTGCCGTTCATCGCGCTGATGGTCTCAGCCAGTGCCCCGTCCACCCCGCCCCGAATGCCGGTGCCGAGCAGGGCATCCACCACGAGGTCGCTGCCGTGGTAGAGGTCTGGGAAGAACGCATAAAAACGCAGGCCGAGCGCTTCCGCCATTTTGTAGTTGACGGCGGCATCGCCCGCATACTCCGCCGGGTCCGCCGCCGTGACACTGACATCGGCCCCGAAGCGTACCGCCAAATGCCGGGCGATCGCGAGGCCGTCGCCGCCGTTATTGCCCTTGCCGCAGACGACCGCGATGCGCTTGCCTTTGAGTGGTCCAAAGCGCTCCGCGATGACATCCACGACGCGCAGGGCGGCATTCTCCATCAAAACGATGCTGGGAACGCCGTAGTCTTCCATCGTGCGCCGGTCCATTTCGCGTATCTGCGCGGCTGTGGTGAGTTTAAGCATAATGATTGACTCCCGGAACCCCTCCCGCTTTAGGAACCCCTCCCGCTCGTACCTCGCTCCCTCCCCGAAGCGGAGAGGGAAAGAGGCCGGAGAAGGATAAAGACGAAAACGCGCCCGTGACTGCTCCAAAACTCTTCACCCTCTCCGTTTCAGCACTGGCTACCCGGAGGGCGGGGAGGGAGCGAGGTACGAGCGGGAGGGGTTCTAAAACACCCCCGCAACCCGTTCACGCTCGACCACGTCAATCGGCGGCACCGACGACGCGCCGGCGTTTTCTTCCATCTGCGCTGGGGTCTTGACCCCGACCACCACCGAAGCGACTTCTGGGAAGTCCAGCACGAAGCGCAGGGCGGCCTGCGCCGGGGTGCGAACGTCCCCACGCCGCAGGAAGTCAAGCGACTGTGCGGTCTTGGTCATCACTGCAACATACTCCGGCGGCAAATCGGCCCGGATGTCGCCGCCCGCAAAAGTCGAATCAGGCGTGTACTTGCCGGTCAAAAAGCCGTTCGCCAGCGGCTCGCGGGCGAGGATGCCGACCCCGCGCTTTCGGGCGAGCGGGAGCAGCTCGTCAACCGCACCCTGATAAAAGATGCTGACCGCGACTTCGAGCACGTCCACCGGGCAGTTGTTTTCGAGCAGCCAGAGGCCGTCGGCAGGCTCGGCGACCGAGACGCCATATGCCTGAAGCTTGCCGGCGCGTTTCAGGGCATCCAATGTGTCCCAGACCTTCCAGCGCTCCAAGTCGGCGACCGGCGGGTTCATCAAGAGAAAGATGTCCAAAGTCTCGCGGCGCAGACGCGCCAAGCTTTGCTGGACCGCGTGGGCCAGCGCCAGCGGCGTCCAGTCAGGTTCCAATGTCCCGTCGCGGCGGTAAAAGTTGACGCCGCCTTTGGTCACGATTGTCGGGGCCGGGCCGGGCCATTCGGCAAACACTTCGCCGAGCAGGGCTTCGGAATGCCCATGCCCATAGACATCGGCGGTGTCAAAAAGCGTCACCCCGAGTTCCAGCGCCCGCTGAATGGCAGCGCGGGAAACGGCGTCGTCGGTGTCGCCGTAGGAGTTGCCGAACGCATTGCCGCCGATCGCCCAGCCACCGAAACCGATTTCTGAGACCCGCAGCCCCGTTTTTCCCAGCCGCCGCGTTTTCATAGTCTCACATTTTAGCCGAACGGCTTTTTGGCCTTGAGCTTTTCTTCCAGCCGCCGCGCTTCGGCCCGCTCGGTCAAATAGGCTTTGGCGTCGAACGCCGGAAACTTGCCGCCCAAAGCGAGGGCGACATCGTCGGGCAGGTTCATTTGAGTGATCTCGCCGAGAAACTCCGGGCGGGCGGCGAGCACCGGCGCGAGGTACAGAAACGCGCTGTCAAAGAGAGTTTTGGTGTTTTGCGGGGCACCGGGCGTCTGCGCCCGCAGGCTGACCCCATGCCGGAAGGCGTAACGGCACAAGGCTTGATAGCGTTCGAGATTGGGAGGAGTTTGTTCGGCGCTAGGCATACGTGCAGTATACCCACTGTTGCGATATAATCGGCTACGAAGCGGCCGGCAGGAGGCGCGGGTCCGTCTCGGCGTCATCAGCACGCTCGGCTCGGCGGGCGCGTTTGTTGCGGTACATATGGCGGTCGGCGATTTCCACCAAATCGGTCTCGGACTGCGAGTCCGATGGGTACAGGGCCAGGCCGATGCTGGCCCCGGCGGCGGCGGCGGCAAAGTCCGGGTGCCCGGCCAGCTCCGCCTCGATCCCGCGCTGCAAGCGTGCCTGGAGCGCTTCGGCCTGCGGGCGATCCAAGCCTTCCAGCACCAGCAGGAACTCGTCGCCCGAGCGCCGCCCGACAATGTCGCCCTTGCGGGCGTGCTGGCGGCAGGCTTCCCCGACCGCGCGCAGCAGGTCATCGCCCGCCGCATGGCCGAAGCGGTCGTTGACCCGCTTGAGGCCGTCCACGTCGAGAAACAGCAGCGCAAACGGCGTCTGGGTGTGGACGTGCCGGTGCAGGTACTGGCTGATCTTGCGCCAGGAGGCCAGCCCGGTCAGCGTGTCGGACTCGGCATGGCGCGACGATTCCAAATTCTCGAAGTAGTTGTTGCCGCTCATCAGAAGCGCTTCGTAGATCAAAATCGTCAGCGGCAGGGTCGCCCAGCCCCAGGTCACCCAGAACAGCAGCATGACCAGGCCGCCCAAGCTCTCGACATAGTCGAAAAACGAGAACATCGGGTCGCGCAGGGTCTGGCGCAGCGGGACATCGCTGCGTGTGTACAGCAGCAGCGCTATGTAAGGCCGGTTGATCAGTTCGGTGGTGATCAGCAGGATCGCGCACACAGGAATCAGGATCGCCATCGGGTGCGCGAAGAACACGGCGCAGTCTTCCGGCGTCCGAAGCGGCACCCCGCCGAGTTTTTGGTACAGCCAGCCGCCGAGCCAGTACAGCGCGGGCAGAAAAAAGAAGTTCGCCAGCGGCGGCAGGTAATTGGTCCGGTACATCCGCCAGTGCGCCGGCACCATCACCGCCGATGACAGCAGGCTGACCAAAAGCACCGTGGTCGCCCCGCCGTGCAGCAGGGCAACCAGGATCAGGGCATCGCCCGACGCCTGATGCAGTGTCGGCTTGCCGTCCGCCGCCCGCTGCATGACAACCGCCCGCAGGTTCAGCAGGGCGATCAGTCCGCTCAAAAGGATCGTCTCCGACCAGGGCACTTCCCCAGAGTGACGCCTGAGCACCGTGCCGCAGGCAAAGATTCCCCCCAGAAGCGCCCCCCAGCGCAGCAGCAGGTAGCACTGATGTTTTGTCAGCAGAAATTTTGTTGTCAGCAGCGCCATTTGCACTTGATTGTCGGCAGTCTGCCGGAAACTTTGCAGGGAGAAGCAATTAGGAAAGCAGCCAGGCGAAGTCCGGCAGTCTTAGCAGTGAGACGCTTCCCGTAAAGCGGCATAATCGTACTGTCGAACAAATACATTACGCACATCCTTTGCATCCGACAAAGGCAAACCACCTGAAAAGCTGGGACGCAAAGCCACGGGCCTTCCTCTTGAATTACAAAACTTGAATTCAAAAGATGGCCGCCGAGCTACCGAACTGCGGCGGTGGTTAAAGGAAACACAGATGAAACTCACTCACGGAAAATCGAACAGCGAACGCACAAAAATTGTTGTCATTGTCAGCGCGGCCACCGCGCTTCTTGGCACAGCCCCGCTGGCGGCCCTCGCCGGCGCTCCTTCGTCCAGCACCGGCAAGACCGACACCGGTGTCCGCAAGCTGATTGCCGCCCCTGCCCCGCACGGTGCCTGTCAGGTCATCGCATCGGTGGACGGAGACTTGTCCCCCGCACAGACCGCCCAAATGAACGCGCTCGGGGCCGATGTCACCCGGCATCTCGGCTTCATTCACTCGGTTGCGATGACGCTGCCAACGCGCAATCTCGGCAAGCTGGCTGCGCTGCCGTTTGTCAAGCACCTGTCGTATGACGGCATCGTCAAGAAGTACGACGAGTTCACGATGGCATCGAGCGGCGCGGGCAGCACCTACCAAAGCTACGGATTGACAGGCAAAGGCATCGGCGTCGCGATCATTGACAGCGGCGTCCGCACTTCCACCGATCTGACTGACCCGATCACGCGCCAGAGCCGCCTCAAAGCCCAGCAAACCTTTGTGGGAGGCAACTATACCTATGATGACTTGTGCGGTCACGGCACCCATGTTGCGGGTATTGTTGGGGGCAACGGCGCGAGATCAACCGGCGTGGCTGCCGGCGGCGTGGCTTACACCCACACATTTTACGGGATCGCCCGGAATGTCAGCATCATCAATGCCCGCGTTTTAGACGGCAACGGACTCGGCTCGGTCAGCAATGTTCTGTCGGGCCTGCAATGGGTCGTTGCCAACAAGGGCACTTACAACATCAAAGTGATCAATCTGTCGCTCGGTCATCCCATCACCGAAAGCTACACCACCGACCCGCTCTGCAAAGCCGTCGAGGCCGCCTGGAAAGCCGGCATCGTCGTCGTCTGCGCCGCCGGAAACAACGGACGACTCAGTGGCGCGACCAGCACGCCGGGCCGGGACAATGAAGGCTGGGGCACCGCCTACGGCTCCATCCAGTCCCCCGCAAACGACCCTTACGTCATCACCGTCGGCGCGACCAAAGCCATGAGCGCAAACCGGGGCGACGACCGCATCGCCACCTATTCCAGCCGGGGGCCAAGCCGACTTGACCTCATGCTCAAGCCCGACATCATCGCACCTGGAAACAAGGTCGTCTCGCTTTACTCTTTCGACAGCTCACTTTACCAGTGGAATACCGCTAACAACAACGGACTGCCGATGTCATCGTATCAGAACATACCCGTCACAATGGCATCCACAGACTACTTCGTGCTGTCGGGCACCTCGATGGCCGCCCCAGTGGTCGCCGGCGCGGCGGCCCTGATGCTGGAAAAAGACTCGTCGCTGTCGCCCGACACGATCAAAGCCCGGCTGATGGTTTCCGCCGACAAGTGGCTCGACCCCAACGGCATTGCCGACCCGCTTACCTACGGCGCAGGCTACCTTGACATCCCCGCAGCCATCGCCAGCACAATTACGCTGCTGCCGGGACAGTACGCCCTCAGCCCGCAGCTTGTCAATGCGAACGGCACGATCTCGGTCAGCACCAGCGTCATCGGCAGCACGAATATCTGGGGCAGCAAAGCCGTTACGGGCGTCAGCGCCGTGTACGGCTCCAAAGCCGTCACGGGCGTCAATACCGTGTTCAGCTCCAAAGCCGTCACGGGCGTCAGCACCGTCAGCGGCAGCAAGGCGGTTACCGGTGTCAGCACCGTGTTTGCCAGCGGCGTCTGGGGCGACAAAAACTCCTACGGCACCTTTGGCGGCGACTCGGTGGACTTGTCGAGCGTCGTGATGAAAGGCGAATGACCAAATCGCAGGCAGATCAGGAGGCAGGCCATTCAGCCTGCCTCTTTTTTCTTGCCGCCAACCGAAACAGCAGGAAATCGGCGGGGCCATGCCGAACCAATGCCCTATGACCAAGAACACGTTCACGCGCCGCGAGCTGGCGCGGCAGGCGCTGGCAGGCACGGCGGGAGTCCTGCTCGCCGCTCGGTCTCTGGCCGCACCGCAAGTTGTTGACCCACTGCCCGCCGTTCCGCCGCCGCTTCCAACCCCGCAAAGCAATCCGCAGAGTAATCCGCAAAGCAAAACGCCTATGACACCCACACCGACCGCGCCGCCCCCCACCGAAGGCGAGCTGCTGACCCGGCTTGTGCCGGTCACCGCCGGCTACACGCTTTCCGAGACGCAGGCCAGAGAAGCCGCCGCTCAGCTCAAAGATTATCCGGGCGGCTTCGCCAAAGCGCGTGCCTATGTGCTCGCCGACGACATCGGGCCGGCATTTGCCGCCGATGCCCCGGTCCGCAAGGAGCGTGTCAAATGAGCGCCAAGACTACCCCCGCGCCACTCAGCGACACCGAGCTGATGTTCGCCACAATCACCGAGATGGGCATGGCCCTGAAGAAAAAACAGGTGTCGTCGGTAGATTTAACCACGCTGTATTTGGACCGTTTGGAGAAGCTCGGGCCGCAGCTCGGCGCAGTCGCCCATGTGACACGCCCGCTGGCATTGGTGCAGGCCGCACAGGCCGACAAGGATCGCAAAGCCGGCATTGTCCGAAGCCCGCTCCACGGCATTCCGTTCGGGGTCAAAGATTTGCTCGCCACGGCGAACGATCCAACCGAATGGGGCAGCCCGGCGCATCTCGGCCAGGTCTTCTCCTACGATGCCTTTGTCGTGCAGAAGCTGCGCGAGGCCGGCGCGGTGCTGCTCGGCAAGCTCGCGATGGTAGAGCTTGCCGGCGGCGGCGGCTACCGCACCGGCGCAGCGGCGTCCACCGGCCCCTGCCGGACCCCCTGGAACACCGACCACTGGGCGGGCGGGTCATCATCGGGACCGGGCGCGGCGACTGCGGCGGGCCTGGTCGGCTTCGCCATCGGCTCGGAGACCTGGGGCAGCATTGTCTGCCCGTCCTCGTTCTGCGGCGTCTCCGGCCTGCGTCCGACCTTCGGGCGGGTCAGCCGCCACGGCGCGATGGCCCTGTCGTATACGATGGACAAAATCGGCCCGATGGCCCGCTCGGCGGAGGACTGCGGCCTGATTTTGGACGCGATCTCCGGCCAGGATGACGGCGACCCGACCACGTCCAGCGCCAGCCGCTTCAAGCGGGGCCGGTCGCGCCCCATCAAGGGAATGCGGCTCGGCGTGGTCCGGCCAGATTACCACTCCGACGACAAAAATAAAAAAGCGCAGCCGGAGACCGAGACGGCCTTCGAGGGCGCACTCGGGATCCTGACCGGCCTCGGCGCGACATTGACCGATGTTGTTCTTCCGGACATCCCGATGAGCGAGGCCGCCGGGACAATCATCACCGTGGAAGGGTCGGCGGCGTTCGAGACCCTCATCCGGGACCAATCGCGCCTCTCCAAACTGGCCGACGACTCCCAGCAGGGGGGCCTTTTGGCGGGCCTAGTCGTGCCCGGCGTGGACTACCTGCGGAGCCAGCGCATCCGCACGGCGGCCCAGCGGGCAATGGCGGACTATATGACCCGGTACGATGCCCTGATCGCTCCTGGAATGCTGCAAGTCGCCTCGCCGCTGTCCGAGAGTTTGGATGATTACTTCGCCGGCAGCGACAAGGGTCTGAGCGGCATGGGCAATTTGTGCGGCCTGCCCGCCCTGTGTGTCCCGATGGGCTTCGGCCCCGGTCACCTGCCGCTGGGGTTACAGTTCGTCGGCGCGGCCTACGACGAGTCCACGCTGCTGTCGCTCGGCACCGCCTACCAGAAGCTGACTCAGTGGCACCGCCAGCGCCCACCGGGGGAGTACGGGATATAAGGGGAGGAAAGGAAACACGGGGCTGAACCCCCGTGCTTTGAAGGGCAATTCCCCGCCTGCGCGGGCACGAAAAACGCTCACGGAGTGCAAATCTTCGCCCGCGCAGGCGGGATCTTGCACTTTGAAGCACGGGGGTTCAGCCCCGTGACACAAAGCCTTGCCGCTCAGGGCAGACTTTCCATCAGCCCCGCCGCGTCCTCCACCGCCATTTCCAGCCGCAGCGCATACAGCGGCACGGGGGCGGACGGCGGAAACGGCCATTTCACTGCGTCTTTTTCGGTCATCACCACCGCCTGCGCTCCGGCCCGCACGGCTTCCCGAACCACCGCCTCTGCTTCACTCGCCGTCAATGCCCGATGGTCGTCCCATGCCTTCTGTCCCACAACAGCCGCCCCCGTGCTGCGCGTCAGCGTGTCCAGAAATGACAACGGCTGAGCGATAGCGGACACGGCGTAGACGGGCGTATTCGTCAGCACAGAGAGCGGTTGGAGGGGCGCATGGAGGTCATCGGCTGGGGCGAGACCAATCGCCCGGTGGTCGGCGAAAAACAGCCGGGCCGCCGGCGCGAGCTTGGCGACACTCGCCGCCAATGCCGAACGCTCCGCTTCGCTCATCTGCCCGGCACGGGTCGCGACCACGATCTGCGCCCGCGCCAAGTGACGCTTTGGCTCACGCAGCAGCCCGCGCGGCAGGGGAAAACCGTTGCCAAACGGACGCCGAGAATCGAGCAGCACGATATCGAGGTCGCGGTGAAGCTGCCAGTATTGAAAGCCGTCGTCCAGCACCAGCACGTCCAAATCGAACAAGCGCAGTGCTTCCCGGCCTGAAAGCCGCCGGTCCTTGCCGACCAGCACAGGAACACCCGGCAGAGTTTGCGCCAAAAGTACCGGCTCATCCCCAGCCTCCGCTGCCGACAGCCGCACCCCGTCCGAATCCGACACGACCCGCACTGTTTGGCTCGCCCCGCCGTGCCCTCGGCTCAGAACCGCGACCCGCTTTCCCTCCCTGACTAACTGACGACAAATCCACTGCGTCATCGGCGTCTTGCCCGTCCCACCCACGACTAAATTGCCGATGCTGATAACGGGAATTGGCAGATGCCCGCGACGCCGAAGCCCCACACGCTCAGCCAGCAGGTACGCTTCCAGTCCAGCGTCATAGGCAGACGCCAGCCCGCCGAGAGCGCCTCGGATTGCATTAGGGACTAATCCAGGCCGCCCCGGCTCGGCAATGGTGCCCAAGAGATACGATTGCAGGTTGCTGATTTTCGGCCCCATCAATCCAAACCATGCCATAAATGGCACGGCTACACGGCGAAGCGCCACAAAACACCCGCTTCGCGGGGTTCGGGCTAATTCCAATCTGAGTCCCGCGAAGCGGTACTTCGTGGCGTCTGCGCCCAATAGCCGTGCCATTTATGGCATGGTCTAATGTCACCGCCCCGAACGACTGCCCTCACTGCTGCTTGGTGTCAGGTGCGGGGGCACGGCATGGGAAGTTGCCCCGACTTCCTGCTCGGCCTGCGCTTCTAGGGCATCAATCGCCGCGCCGATGCGGTCGGCCCACATCTTTTGGTCTTCTTCGCTTTTGGCGCCCTCTGGGATATAAATCGGGTCGCCGTAAATCCAGACGACGCGGGCGAAGGGGAGCGGGATCAAATAGCGGTCCCAGGAGCGCGACGACAGCTTGCGGGGGTAAGCGCTGATGCCGGCGGGGACGATCGGAGAGCCGGACTTCTGGGCCAGAAAGATCGCGCCGGGCTGGACCACATGGCTCGGGCCGCGCGGGCCGTCGGGGGTGAACGCCAGGGTCGCGCCGCGCTTGAGCTGCTTGGTGACGGTCAGGGCGGCTTGGACGGCCCCGCGTGCCGAGGTCGAGCCGCGCACGGTCTGCCAGCCGAAGCGCTGGAAAATGCGGTTCTGGTACTCGCCGTCCCGCGAGGTCGAGATAATCGCCCAGTAGCCGCGCTTCCGAAACCGCGCAATCGGCAGCATGGTCCGCCCGTGCCAGGTGACCAGAATCAGGCCGTTTCCGGTGTCCTGAAGCGCTTTGACGCGCTCTTCGCCGACCACGCGCACCCGCAGGGTGAGTGTCAGCAGGCGCACGAACCAGTAGACCAGAAATGAGACAAGGCGGTACTTCATGGGTTGGTCTTAATGGAATGGTCTTAGCCCGGCAGAGACAAAGCGGAAGCCCGGTCAGGGTCTTGGGCCTCACCCTCCCCGGAGTTGTCCCAGGGATACTTCTTTTCGTGGAACCGCTCGTACAGGTGCCGGTACAGGCCGCCCGGCAGGCGCATCAAGGAGTCATGTGTGCCCGTCTCGACAATCTCGCCGGCCTGCATGACAAGTATTTTATGGGCGTTGCGGATCGTAGACAAACGATGGGCAATGACCAGTGTGGTCCGTCCACGCATCAGTGTTTCGAGCGCCTCCTGGACGATCTTCTCCGACTCGGCATCGAGCGACGATGTGGCTTCATCCAAAATCAAAATGCGTGGGTCTTTGAGCAGCGCACGGGCAATCGAGATGCGCTGGCGCTGACCGCCGGAGAGCTGCTTGCCGCGCTCACCGACTACGGTTTGGTACCCATTCGGCATAACCGCGGGGTCGGAGATAAACGAGTGAGCATTGGCGGCGCGGGACGCCGCCTCAATCATGGCATCGGTCGCCAGCGGATTGCCATAGGCAATGTTGTCCCGAATGGTGCCGCCGAACAGCACCGTTTCCTGCGGCACGATGCCGATCTGACGCCGCAGCGACGACAGCGTGACTTCCCGGACATCGTGGCCGTCCACTTTGATGCTCCCCGCATGGGGATCGTAGAAGCGCGGGATCAGATCGGCCAGAGTGCTTTTGCCCGCGCCCGACAGTCCGACCACGGCGACCACTTCGCCGGGGTTCATCGTAAACGAGATGTCCCGCAAAACGGGCGTTTCCAAGTTGTAGGCAAACGCGACGTGGTCAAATTCGACTTTGCCATCCACTTCATGCAGCACGGCAGCATTCGGCGCGTCTTGAATGTCCGATTCGACGCTCAATACCTGATCGAAGATGCGCCCGGCCCCGGCCTGAATCTGCTCCCAGACCACTTTGACGCTGCCGAGTGAGCTGACCCCGTTGGCGATCCGGTTGATCAGCAGAATAAATGCGCCCAGCAGGCCGATGGTCAGAGCGCCGGTGATGACCTCATGCCCGGCGATCCAGAGGGCCAGCGCAATGCCCATCGCGCCGAGCAGGTCGGTCACGGGCTTGATCTTCGCCCCCTGCCGCATCGCCAGCATTGCACGGGTCTTGGCTTCCTGAGTTTCTGCACCGAAGCGGCGGATTTCCTGCGACTCCGCTGAGAACGACTGGATAATCCGAATGCCGCTTAGAGTTTCCTCCATAATGGAGTTGACATCGGCCAGCTTGTCCTGCGTGTGCGTGGTCATGCTGCGGATCAGCCGCGTGATCCGCCCGATGGTCAGCGCCATCAGCGGCACGACCACCAGAGTCGCCAGCGACAGCTTCCAGTCAATCTTCAGAATTAAATAGATGCCGCCGATGACCAGTAGCGGTGCCGACGCGACATCTTTCAGGCCCGCCAGCACCCCTTGCAGCAGCGGCACGTCGTTGTTTATCGTGGACATCAGCGCCCCCGTGCGCTGGCTGCTGAAGAAGCTCAGCGAGAGGCTTTGCAGGTGCCGGTAGATGTCATTCCGCAGACGGACGCCCAGCCGCTGCCCGGCCTCGGCAAACCAGACCGTGTCGGCATAATTGAACGCGGCCCGGACAGCATACAGCGCGACCAGCGAGACACTGACGCGGGTGAGCGTTGCCACTTCCAGCGCCGGAGGCTGCGTTTGACCGGCGACCGGGGCCGCCGTATCCAAAAATGACTTGATTAGGCCCGCAACTGCAAGGTCAATCAGGCCGGCGATCTGCGCGGCGAGAAGCGCCCCCCACAAATAGCGCTGATCAGGCTTGATATAAGCCCAAAGCCGCAGCCAGACATTGCGTGAATTGCTCATAATGCTGAATTGCTCATAGTAGACGGTTACTTTATAACCAGGCGCAGGCTAAGCAGCAGCACGAACGCCAGCGCGAACAGGGCCGACGTCTGCTCGCGGTTTTTCAGCGACTGCGCCCACTCAAAGCGGCCCGTGCCGGTCGTGCGCGGCCAAGGCGACGGCAGCAGGCGCGGGACCCGCTTGACATAGTCCAAGTACGGCGCACCGAACTTGTTTGTTAAAAACTTTTCTTCGTAGAGGATCGCCGCGAGGTGGAAGACCAGAAATAGCGCCAGGGTAAACGCGACGCCCCAGACGCCCAGGCCCGAAACTAGCCCGTAGCCGACCGCCAGTAAAAGTGACCCGAAGTAGAGCGGGTTCCGTACATGGGCATACGGCCCGCCAGTCGCAATCACGGCGTCTTTGGAAATGTACCCTGCCGACCAGAACCGGACCACTTCTCCGAGGATGATCAGCGCAATGCCCGCCCCGTAAGCCGCCCAGCCGCCGTCATGCCGGCGGAAGATCAGCGCCAAGGCCAGCAGCATCAGCGGGATAAGCCAGGTGAAGACCGTGCGCCGCCGCACCAGAAACGGCGGCGGGCCGACCGGCGGCAAGCTGCCTGAAGAAGTGTTGTTAGAAGTGTTGTCAGTGTCTATCATAAGTTGGCTACCGAAGGAGCGCAAACCGAAGGAACGTGAGCATTAGGAGCGTGGGATTGAAATCCTACGCTGTGTGGCGCAGACGCCTCATGTCCACCTTCGTGGACAAAGAATAAGAATGGACAAAATATGGAACGCAATCTTGTTCCGTGCCCGCGCAGGCGGTCACTAGGCGTCTGCGCCCACAGGCGAGGATTTCAATCCCACGCGCTTCACGCCCACGCTCTCTACGCTCACGCTCTTCACGCCCTACGCTTTGCTCTCAATCAAATCCAGCAGCAGGGCTGCTGCGCGGTCTACCCCGCCTGGCTCGCCGAGGCTCTCCCGGACCAGATCGTTCAGGCGCTCTTTCAGGGCAAGAATACGGCCCGTGTCCAGCAGCAGGTCCACCGCCAGATCGGCAATCGCCTCGGCGCTCGCTTCCTCGCCGATCAGCTCGGCGAACACGCGCTCGTCGGCCAGGATGTTCGGCATCCCGATATGCGAGATATTCAGGCTGCGCCTTCGCAGGTACCACTCCACAGCCATCGTTTTTGGGCCGTTATAGACAATTACCATCGGCTTCTTCAGGATCATCGCTTCAAGCGTCGCCGTGCCGGCTTTGGTCAGCACCAAATCGGAGCGCGACAGCACATCCCAGGTCAGCCCCTCGCAGATCACCAGCGGGGCCGGGGACGATGGCCGGGTCGGCGGCTTCGGAACACCCGGCGATGTCTCGGGCGGCGAAAGCGTGAATCCTTCATTGGTCGCAAGCTGCGGCTGCGGCGTCGGCAAGGCCGTCTGCGCCAGGTGCGCCAGCGTGCCGCCGGCCTGCGCGATTAAGACTTGCAGGCGAGCGGCCCGTCCGCCCGATTTCTGCTCCTGCCGGATTACCGATTCGGCGAGGGTTCGGGCAGCGGGCGATGCCAGCGCGACCACAAACTGCGTGCCGGGCACCCGGTGCGAAATCTCGCCCGCCGCGCCGACCAGCCGGGGCAGGATATGGCGGATCTCTCCGGTACGGCTCCCCGGAAGCAGCGCAACAATCGGGCGGTGCGGGTCCAGACCGAAGCGGTCATAGAACTCGGCGCTCGTGAGCGACGGCTTCACCAGGTCCAGCAGCGGATGCCCGGCAAAGTGGGCGTCCATACCCCGCGCTTTGAGCGAGGTCTCCGACCACGGAAACGGCGTCACCACCCGGTCGGCCCAGTCCCCGTTTTGCCCACTTTTGCTCGGCTTCTCCGAGTTCGATCTCTCCGACCGATTGCGCCGCCAGGAGCCGGGCGGGAAGTAGTAGAAGACCGGACACGACCCCGCCGCTTTGACCGCCCGCCCAATCGGGACATTGAACGCCCCGGCATCAATCAGCACCAGCGCGTCGGGCCGGTCACGCGCCGCCAGCCGCTTCATTTCCGCCTGCACCTGAAGCAGCCTCGGGATACGCAGCAGTGTTTGGGCGATCCCAATACTGGCCCAGGGTTCGGAGTTGTACAGCAGCCGCACCCCGGCGGCTTCCATGAACTGCCCCCCGATGCCGTAAGCTTCGACTTGGCGCGGCGCGGCGAGTGCGCGGAGGGCAGTCAAAAGCGCCGCCCCTTGCCGGTCTCCCGACGGTTCGCCGGCCAGCATCATCACCCGCAGCGGCTTATCAGAGTTCATCACGTTAGTGCCGGGACGCATCGTTTTGACGCCCAAACGAGCCGAAGCGCAGATTCTTCAAAAAGTCCAGCAGGTAATCGCGCTCGGGACTTGAGTCTACCTCGTTTTCAATCGCTTCCACCGCCTGCGACATATTCATCTGCGACCGATAGAGCAGCTTGAAGGCTTGCTTGAGATCGGCCCGGACGGGAGATGACACGCCCGAGCGGCGCAGGCCGATGACGTTCAAATCTAAGACTTTGCACGGGCGGCCATCGCCCATCATAAACGGCGGGATGTCCTGAACCACTTTCGAGTAGCCGCCGATCATCGCCAGTCGTCCGATGCGGACAAACTGGTGGACGCCGACAAAGCCGCCGAAGTTCACACGCTCCTCGACCTCGCAGTGCCCGGAGATGCCGGTGGAGTTCGCCATGGTGATGCCGCTGGCAATCTGGCAGTTATGCCCGATATGGCAGTAAGCCATGAGGAGGTTGTTGTCACCGATGCGCGTCTCGTTGCCCGCGCCCGCCGCCCGGTGGATCGTGACATGCTCGCGGATGATATTGTTGTCACCGATGACGAGAAAGCTCTTCTCGCCCTTGAACTTGCGGTCCTGCGGGATGCCGCCAAGCACCGCGCCGGAGAAAACGTCGCATGCCGCGCCGAGCGTGACATACGGCTCGATCACGGCGTGGGCACGCAGGCGGGTCCGGTCGCCGATGACGGCTTCCTCGCCGACGACGGCATACGGCCCGATCTCGACATCGCTGCCGATCTGGGCGCTGGGGTCAATGGAGGCTGTGGGATGAATGCTCATACGGGATGGTTGTCTTCTCGAAACAAAAAATCGGATTAAAGCGCGTCGGCGTGGCTCACGGGCGGCAGAGGCGGGACCAGCGCGAACATAATTTCCGCTTCGGCAGCTTCCTCGCCTCCCACCCGCGCGATGCACTTCACTTTGCCCATATTACCGCGCAGCCGCAGCAGCTCCACTTCCACTTCCAGCGTGTCGCCTGGGACCACCGGACGCCGGAATTTGGCATTGTCCACTGTGCCGATGTACGCTAGCTTGCCCTGATGCTCTCCCACCGAGAGGATCATCACGCCACCGACCTGAGCCATGATCTCAAGGATCAAGACGCCCGGCATGATGGAACGCTGCGGGAAGTGCCCCTGAAAGAACGGCTCGTTCGCCGTGATGTTCTTGAGGCCGACCGCGCGTTTACCCGGCTCCAGCGTGAGAATTCGGTCTACCAAGAGGAACGGGTACCGATGCGGCAGAATCTCTTTGATGGCTTCAATGTCCAGTTCAGGCAAAATCATCTCCTAAAAATACGTTCCTCAAAATACGTGTTCCGAGAGCAGTTTGGCGAGACGCACGTTTAAAGTGTGGCCGGGCTTGATCGCGACAATTTGGGCGCACACCGGGCGGCCTGCTAGTGTCAGGTCACCGATCAAATCCAGCAGCTTGTGCCGGGCCAGTTCGTTCGGAAAGCGCGGCGGCGAATCGTACTCGGTCTCGCCCAGGATCAGGGCGTTGTCGTAACTCGCCCCCAGGCCAAGTCCTCTGGCCCGAAGGGCTTCGATCTCAGAGAGAAAGCCGAACGTCCGGGCCGGCGCGACGTCCACTGCGTAGTTTCCGCCTGCGCTGTCAAACAGCGCTGCCTGCGTTCCCAAATACGAATGCTTCGGGTAGTCCAGCACCACAACCGCTGAAAAGCGGTCCGACGGCAGCGCGGCAATTGTGCTGCCGCCCTCCGAGACGTATACCGGCGCAGTCAAAACCAACGGCTCGATTGGCACCAGCTGCGCCAAAGTGCCGGTGTTTTGGATCAGCCGCACAAACGGCCCCGCGCTGCCGTCGGTAGCGGGGACTTCCGGACCGTCAATCTCGATTGTCGCATCGTCTACTCCGAGGCCCGCCAGGGCGGAAAGAATATGCTCGACGGTCTGAACTTCAAATTCGCCCGACTTTAGCCGTGTACAGCGCGATGTATCCGATACATTCGCCGCCAGGGCCGGGATTTCCTGCCCGCTGCGAGCGTCGCGGAACACGAGGCCGGTTCCAGACGGCGCAGGCAGCAGACGAACAGAAGCGCCGGCCCCCGAATGCAGGCCGACGCCGGAGAGGACCGCGCTCGGAGCGGCAAGGGTCACTCGTGCCCGTTCGGTCACTGAGGTTGCTCTTTGTCTGTTTCGAGCGCCGCCAGGCGCTCTTCCAGGTCTTTAAGCTGCTTGTGCATCTCGGGCAGCTTGCCGTACAGCACCTGCGCCCGCATCTCGTTGCCATGCGGGCGGCCATACATGCCCGATACAAACGAATGCGCCTCTAGGTCGCCGATCACCGCCGATTTCGCCGCGACAATCGAGCCGTCACCGATCGTGACATGGTCCTTGACCCCCACCTGCCCGGCCAAAATCACGCCGCTGCCGATGTCCACGCTGCCGGAAACACCGACCTGGGCAACAATCACGCAGTTTTTGCCGACCGTGACGTTGTGACCGATATGCACCAGGTTATCAATCTTGGTCCCGGCCCCGATCCGGGTTGACCCAGTCCGGGCCTTGTCAATCGTGACATTCGCGCCGATCTCGACATCATCTTCAATAATCACGCGCCCGATCTGCGGGATCTTGTAGTGCCGGTCTTCGATAAATAGATAGCCGAAGCCGTCGGTGCCGAGCACACTGCCGCTGTGAATCACCACGGAATTGCCGATCTCAGTATTGTCATGCAGGACCGCGTGGGGATACACGACGCAGTTATCGCCGAGCGTGACATTGTCGCCGAGGTACACGAACGGGTAGATGACGCAGTTTGCGCCGAGCTTGACGTTGTCGCCGATCACCGCCAGGGCATGTACCGAGACATGAGTTCCAAGCGTGCAGTTATCTCCGAGGATGGCGGTCGGATGGATTCCTTTGTAAACCTTCGGCTCGGGCGCGAAGATCCGCAGGGCCTGCGCGAACGCAAAGCGCGGGTTTTTGACACGGATCAGCGGCTTGTTCGCGAGTGCCCCTTCGAGCTTCGGGCTGTTGGCCGGGGCGATCACCGCCGACGCCCGCGAGCGTCCGGCACTCGACAGCAGCTTGTCGGTCTCTGCAAACGTGATGTCGCCGTCCTGCGCGTCCTCGATGCTGGAAATGCCGCGAATGGCGATGCTTCCATCGCCGTCCACAGCGCCCTCAATCAGCGCGGCTAGTTGTCCCACGGTCGTTTGCATAGTGTCTCCTTCGTCGCCCCGCCCAAGCCTCTTCTCGCGTTTGCTTTATCCCCACATTTACTCTTTCGCCAATGCCCGCGCCATTTCGGCGGTCAGGTCCCGGTCACCCCGGCGGGGCGGCCCGAATGTGATATTCCAATTCTTTTGCGCGGCGGCGTCCCGCGCCGCCGCGACGGTGTCGTCGGTCAAGTACTGATTCCAGCGCCCCCGCTGGGCGAGAAGTGTGGCCCGTGCCGCCGCCAGACTTGCCGCCGACAATGCAGGGCGCACTTCCAGCGGCCCGCGCGGCAGAGCCAGCGCCCCGGCATTGCCCGAGACCGGCACTTCGGCCCCCTCGGGCCGGGCCAGTGCCCCCAAAAGCTGCAAACGCTGGGCGGTCAAGCGTGCCTCCGACGCTGCCAGCACCCGCGTGTCTTCAGCGAGAAGCCGGGCCGACAGCGCTGCGCCCGACGATGCCACGTAATCCAGCCGCGCCTGGCGCATACTTCGAACGGCTTCCAGACGGGCGGCCCGCGCGGCGTCGCGGGTCCGAACGCGCCCGGCGATCAGGGCTTGCAGGCGGCTCCGGTCAGCTTCCACTTTGATCCGCAGGGCCACAAGCTTCGGCGCGGGCGGGACCGAGTTGTCCCAGTGATTGAGCGTCTGGGTCAGCGCGGCGACATTGGCTTCGAGAAGCTGCAAGGTCAGGTCCGACGACAGCTCCGTGGTCCGGGCCGGAACCGGAAACAAGCGCCGGGCCTCGCGCCGCCAGAGCGCCTGCTGCCGCCGGATCTGCTCGGCCCGTGCCAGCCGCCGCCGCTCGCCGAGGCTGCCTGTCAGCGACTCCTGCACCGCCGCCAGCCGCTGCGCTGCCGCCGCTGAACCCGGCGCCGCCCCCGCGCTTTGGGCCGAGCCGAGCGGCAGGGCCGGGAGCGTCGCCAGCTTCGGGTCCGCCGGCCCCGCCGACGGCAAGGTCAGCGCCGTTCGGTCCAGCCGGGCCAGCGCAGCGTCGTACTGTGCCAGTCCCGCCCAGCCAGGCCGGGTCCGTACCAGCGCCGGCAGTCTGAGGTATCCGTTCACCACACGCCGCGGCGCGGGGGAAGTTTTGGGCGCACACCCGCCGAAAACAGAGATGCCGAGCAGCATGGCCCCGGCAAGAAGCCACTGATTTCGCGCTGTTCTATTTCGCGCTGTTCTACTTTGCGTTGTTGACCCGCTTGATAACGTCATCGGTAATGTCGTTGGTCGTGTAGACCGCAATGTCCGAGGTCAGCACAACGGTTAGCCCGCGCTGCTGCGCGGACGCGGCGATGGCTTCCTTGACGATCTGCGTGAACGCGGTGGTGTCGGCATCGTTCAGCTTCTTGAGCTGCGCCTGGTAGTTGTCGGAGATGCCTTTCAGCGTGTTCTGGCTGGCATTGCCGAGGTCCGTGAGCCGCCCAAGCTCGGCGGTATCGGCAGGTGTCGGATCCTTCTTCTGCTGCAAGGCGATAAACTGCTGCGATGTCTGCTCCGATTTAGTTTCCAGCGCCGTCACCCGCGCCCGGTCGGATTCGGAGGGCCGCGGGTTGGACACGAGCGTGCCCAGCTCGGTCAGCTCAGCCGTGGGGAGCATCGCGTACTTGGCCTGCGCCTGGAGCGACGCGGACAGCTTATCCTGCAAAGTCCGCAGCTCGGCGTCGTATCTTGCCTTGCGGGTGGACTGTGTTTGCAGCTTGAGGATGTCTACGCTGCCGATGACCGGGCCGGAGCTTGCCGGGGCGGCGGCGGCGGGACTGGGCGCAAGCGCCAGCAGCGACAGGGCGGCGGCTCCGAGAGCCAGCACATATTTTGTCTTGTAATTATGATTGATCCGGGTGCGTGTCATAGGTTCCTTCTGTTGTCTGGTGTCTTTGATGCAAACGATAAGCCGAGCGCCACGGGTTGAAACCCGAGGCTCGGAAGTGCCCAGTGTCCAGAGGACACAAGATAATACGCGAAAGCATTTCTTGCTTTTGTGTCGCCGCGACACTGGTTTGTCTCAGCCTCGGATTTCAATCCGTGGCGACTGAACCCGTGGCTTCTGGGCCAAATCGACTAAAACGACTGCCCGATGCTGGCTGGCTAGAACGACTGCCCGATGCTGAACTGTGTCCGCCCGCTGCCCCCGCCGCTCGGGATCGCGTAATCTAGGCGGATCGGACCGATGGGCGTGACCAGGCGCACCCCAACTCCGTAGTCGGTCTGCAATTTGAATTGCGTATGCTGAGATAAACCCGAAACCTGGTAGATCGAGTTCCACGCATCGCCGCCGTCGAACAGCAGCACGCCCTGGAAGTTGTTGTCCTTGCCCAGTGGAATGCGAAGCTCTGCCTGGAACAAGGCCAGGTTGCTGCCCCAGTACCGGTCCTGGTCGTAGCCGCGCAGGGAATCCGCGCCGCCGAGAAAGTATTGCTCGAAGAACGGCACGTTGCGGGCCGTGGCCCCAATCAGCAGGCGGGTCGCCAGCACCCGCTTCGGCTGGTTGAAGTTGCCGGCCTTGCGCGGCCCCTGAAGGCTGGTATAGCGGCGCAGGTCCAGTCCGAACTTGCCGAACATTTCCCGGCCCGGCGCGAGCGGGCTGACCGCAAGCCGGTCCACCGGGCGGGTGCTGGCGGACACGAACTCATACGACAGCGACGTGATGCCGCCTGCTGCCGGCGCGAACTCATTGTCCCGGTTTGAGAGAATGCCGCGCACGCCGAAGCCGGTCACACTGCCCTTTTGGCGGATATATTGGTCCTGGGTCGAGACATTGAAATTGTCGGCAGTGACCGTCTCGCTGCGGGCGGTCAGGCCCGCCGTCAGGTTGTCCCCATAAGGCCGGTTGATCCCGATCGTGCCGCCGACATGGCGCTCGACATACGTCCCGGTGTTCCCGGTCGTCGTCAGCGAGTTCGAGGTCAGGCCGTTCGATGCAAATCGGTAGATGCCTTTGTTGTACAAATCTAAGTCGAGCGATGTGTGCCGCTTGTCGAGATACGGCTCGAAGAAGCCCAGCTCCAGGCTGCTCTGACTATTGACCCCGCCGACCTGCCACTGCAAGCTGACCCGCTCGCCGAGGCCCCGAAAGTTGTTTTCCGCCAGCGATGCCTGCCCGACCAGCTTCTGCGTGGACGAGTACCCGACCCCGACCGACACCTGGCCGCTGCGCTTCTCGGTCACGGGAATGGTGATATCCACTTTGCCGACATCGGTGGCCGCCGGGTCGGACGGCCCAACTTCGTCGAACAAACCAAGATTGTAGACCCGCGTGATGTCCCGCTGCAATTTGCGCTCGTCGAGAACGTCCCCAACCTGTGTGCGGAACTCGCGTGTCAGCACCGCCGGCTTGGTCTTTTTCAGGCCCGTAAACTTGATCGAGTTGATATGCGCTTCCACCAGCGGGATGTTCAGAGCGCCCGTGAGTGGGTCCAGATTGATCTGGTCGCTGACATCGAAAATAAATCCCTGCTGGTAGACATAGCTCGTCGTGTGGTTGAACAGGTTATCCAGATCGCGCACCAGGATGTTTGTGTTCAGCACCTGGCCTTCTTTGGTCGTCATCAGCGACTTCAGCTTGCTCGATGGAACGGTCGGCTCGCCGGTCGGCGTGTTCGCAGAAAACTTGATCGTCTTGATGATCGGATTTTCCCGCACCGTGAATGTCACATCCGCGCCGCCCGCCGGGTCCTGGCTGCCGGAGAGGCCGATGTCGCCGTTGAAGTAGCCCATCGCCTTGACCGCGTCCCGCGCGGCGGCGGCATTGGCGGGCGTGTAGGTGTCCCCAAGCCGCAGGCCGGCATTCGTGATGACCCCGCGAATGGCGGCGTCGTTGATGTTCTTGTTGCCGACAATCAAAATGCGCGAAATCCGGCCCGTGAGCTGCGGGGCATCGGGGGCCGTGTCACTTTCGGTCCCGCCGCCGGCGACTGCGGGCGGCAGCGTGAAGCTCGGCACCGGCGGCGCGGCCGTGTTGACCCCGCTGTCGGGCGCTCCCTTGCCGCCCGGCACGGCGGTTTCCGGCGACGGGTTCGCCGACGGCGGCGCGGCGGGGCTGGCCGGGGTGACCGGACTGGCCGGGGCCGTTCCCGGAGTCGCAACGCCGCCCTGCGCGAAAACCGGCGCGGATGCCAGCAGGGCTAGGGCCGCTGCGCCGAGCGACGCCGACACAGCAAGGGCGCAAGCTCTGCGTGTCACTTGCGCCCGATTTTTATGCCAATTAGTCAAACAATGTCCCTCAAATTCGCTTTCAAGTCTTCTGTCAAATCTTCAGATCAAATCTTCAAATACGGCTCGACTTTTTGCCGAACTTTTGCTCGCGCCCGGTTGATGCGTGTCTTGACCGCTTCCAAAGTCAGCCCGGTCACTTCGGCGATCTCGTTGTATGCCAGCCCGTCTACGTCGCGCAGCACCAGCACGACCCGGTACTCGGGGGCGAGGCTGTTGACCGCCCGGTTGATCTGCGCCCCCAGCTCTTTTTGCTCGAATAGCCGGGTCGGCGACTGGCTCCAATCGGCGATTTCGCGGGTGCCTGCCGCTTCTTCAAACTCCGCGCCGTCCCCAATGCCGGCATCGAGCGACGGCCCTTCCATCTCCCGCTGCCGCCCGCGCTGCTTGAAGCGGTTCTTGCAGTGGTTGTGGGCGATCCGGTACAGCCAGGTGTAGACTTTGGAGTCGCCCCGGAACTGCTCCCGTGCCTTGTGGGCCGATAGAAACGTTTCCTGAGTTAAATCGGCGGCTTCCTCGTAGTCTCCGATCCACTGATAAATCGTGTTGAAGATCTGCTTGCCGTAGCGGGCGTAAAGCGCGTCGAAGTCTTTGACCAGCGCCAGGTCGTCCCGGTTCTGCCCGGTCCCCGCCCGCTCCACCGACGCAAACGGGGCCGGCAGGACGCGCTGCTCCGCCATCAGCATCGCAGGCGGCGCAGTGAGCGTCAGCATGCTGCCGGGTAGATTACTCCGTTGGACAAAGCTAAGGGCAAAAAGTTTCACGATTTTTTGTCGCGGGTAAGAACCCCTCCCAGCGTAGGAACCCCTCCCGCTCGTACCTCGCTCCCTCCCCGCCCTCCGGGTAGCCAGTGCTGAAGCGGAGAGGGTGAAGAGTTAAGAAATAGCCGATGTCACCGCTTGCACTGGGCTTTCCCGCTTCTTTTTCCGAGCCTCCTGACCCTCTCCGCTTCGGGGAGGGAGCGAGGTACGAGCGGGAGGGGTTCCTACGCTGGGAGGGTTCCTAAAACCGCAGCACCGACTCCAGCGTTACCGTCTTGTTCTTCTGGTCGTCGGTCGAGACCCCGAGGCGCAGGCGGCGGGTCAAATCATACCCGAGACGCACCGTGTACTGCGGCGGCTGAAGCGACTGCTCGGTCGGACCCCGTGCGCCGAACGACCGCGAAAATGTCACGCCGAGACGCGGGCCGACCTGCTTGGTCACGGTCACGAACAAAGGCTGGTTCGGGTCATACGCGACGTTCAAATCCTGCAAGCCCAGCGCGTCGCCGAGGGTGGACGTCAGCGGGTTCAGCGCGGTCGCAATCAGCGCCTGCTTGACGCCGTTCTCCAGGGTGCCGTTACCGCCGGCCAGCAGGGCCGATGCCGGCACGAGCGCGGCCAGCATCTGCTGCCGGGACAGGCCGCCGGGCGACGAGGTCAAATCCAGCGCGAGATTGTCCGGCGAGTTCAGCACTCCATGAATATGCGCCGTGATCGTGTACCGCTGCCGCGACCCGCCGAACAGCGGCGTACTCGACAAGCTCGACACCGCCGGCGCCGCCTCGCCGACTGTGCCGTTTGCTGCCGACCGGTACTGAGACAGCGACGCCTGCGACGGGGTCACGGTCGCCTGAGCATACAAATCCACCTGAGTCCGAAGGCCCGGCAGGCCGTCCGGGCCGATGACCGGGTAGGTCGCCCGGACCGTGTTGACATCGCCGGTCACGGGCTTGACGATCTTCAAAACCGTGGACGGCGGCAGGGTGAACTGGCCTTTGGCGACCACCAAATCCGCCCGAAGCAGCGGCTCGGACAGCCGCCCGCCGATCTGCACCAAACCGCTGGCATCGGCCTTCAAAAGCGCGTTGCTGACCGTCGCCGTGCCGGTGCGCCCGCCGCCGAGCCGAACCGCAATCGCGAGAGTCGGGTCAAATGCCGAGGGCAGCCCCGGTGCCGCCGGTGCGCCCGAGGCCGACGGCAGCGTTCCCGAAGCTTCGCTGATGACGATCGGCGCATTCGGCGGGGTCGCGAGGCGCGGCGTGAGCCACGGGCCGGCCATGCTCAGCGTGCCGCTGATTTTCGCTTTGGCTCCGGCGCTGAACTTTTGGTACAGCAGGTTTTTCTTGCTTTCCTCGTTCAATGTCAAGCTCGTCGCCGACAGCTTCAAGTTGACCGTCGGACTGCCCGCAAGTGCCGCGCCGCCGGACAGCGCGAACGTCCCGCCTTTGCTCGACTGGCCCTCGAACGACTGAATGACCGCTTTGTTATCCGCAAGAACAACAATTCCGTTGACTTTGTTCGCGTAAGTGTCAAACCCGGTGATGCCGACCGAGGCATCTTTCAAGTTGATCAGGCCCGACAAGCGCCCACCGCCGAAGTTTGCCGACGCGGTAAGCTGCCCACCGGTCTTTTTGGCATCGAGCAGGCCGGGGCTGAACCCCGCCAGGGCCGACAGGTCCGACACATTCAAATCGGCATGGAGGTCATCGGCATCGGGCAGGTCCGACGCTACCAGGTCGGGCCGCAGCAGGTCACCCAGCGACAGCGGCAGGGTGCCCGAAAGTGTCGCGATTAAGCGTCCGTTCTTGAACGCTGCCAGGCTGCTGACCGTCACGACCTTCGGTGCGCCGGGGGTTGGGGACGCCACGGTGATCGTCCCGCTCCGTATGCGGTCCAGGGCCAGCGACACGGGGGTAGCCGCCGCGCCGACCGTTCCCGGCTCGGGATTCGCCAGACTGACCGAGCCGACCAAATTGGGCGAGCGGGTCGGGCCGGAAGCGTTGACCGACAGAGTGCTGACCTCGCGCGGCAGCAGGCTCAGGTACGGCGATGCACTCGGAAGGGCCGAACGGAACAGGGCCAGCGGGATATTCGACGCATCCAAATTGGCCGCGATGTCGCCATCTAAGTCTGCCGTTCCCGACGCGCTTAAAAACGCCCGGTCGCTGGTCGCTTTGAGCGATTGCAGCGTGACGACACGGTTCAAGTACGACGCTTGCAGCGACGCCGCGCCGATGGGCACCCCCGCCGCCAGCAGGTCACGGACAGAAGCGGAAACGCTGCCGGACGGACTTTGTCCGCCGCTGTACTCAGCCTGAGCGGTCAGCCCGGCGACTTTAGTTTCCCCGGCGACGATGCTGTCCGCGCTTAAATCCGCCGACGCCGTGAGCGCCGAAAGCGGCCCGGACACCGACACGCGCGGCAGGGAAAAAGTCGCCGAAAGCGGCTGCGGCAGAGTCGCCAGCTTGGCGAGCAGCGCTTTGCCGCTTGGCGTTTGTGCCCAGGGCGTCTGCCGGATCGTGCGGAAGACATGCGACAGCCGCTCCGGCGCGGAGCCTGGGATTGCCGCCGTCAGGGCCAGCGCCGGAACACGCTTTGGGTGCGACGCCGTCGGCAGGGAGACGCGCAGGCGGCTGATGTCATACTCCACCGACGCCGCCGGCTCGCCCGCGAAATCCGGCGGCACCGAAACGCCAAAGCGCCAGGGCAGGCCCGTCTGCGTGAAGACGCCGTCGTCATAGCGCCCGGCCAGTGTCAGCGGCGCAAAGACCTGCGAATTGATGGCCAGATCCGGCAGGGACAGCGCTTGGACAATGAGATGCGGCGCGGACGGCAGGCCGTAAAAGCTGCCCGTCACCGATGCCGTGCCCTGCACATCGGCATAGGGGTCGAGCGCTTGATAGAAGCGGGTCAAGTCCACGCCCGACGCCGCAAAGCTCGCCCGGAGAATGCCCGACGCCGTCCGTGTGCCGTGCGCTGAGAGCGTCGCCGCACCCGAGGTTACCCGTCCATTGCCGACCGACAGCACGCCGTTTTCGTAGCGCAGGTCGGCGGCGACCCGGTCCAATCGATAAGAGGCGACCGTCGCATCGGTAATCGCCGCGTGGCCGTAGGCGCTCGGCGACTGAACCCGCCCGCCGAGGTGGAACGTACCCGAGGCCGTGCCGGACAGGTTCGGCAAGTTGGCCGACAGCGCCCGCGCGGTCTTGACCGATGGGGCCGACGCGGTCTCGGCCAGACTCAGGAAGTCGCTGACATCGCCCTCGGACAGCCGCAAGTTCAGCGCCAGGCGCGGGTTCCCCGAAGCGAGGTCAGACACGCGCCCGTCCAGCCCGGCGAGGGCCGGAAAGCGCCGCACCGTGACATCTTGGAGAGTGACTGCGCTGAGATTGCCGGCGATATTCCCGCTGACAAGGTCCGCCGAAAAGCGCCCGTAGTGCGGCTCGACCAGCCGGACCGCCCCCGCCGCAAACGGCGCGGCAAGCGGCCCGGTAATGCGCCCGTCGAACGCCGCCCGGCCCCCAAGCGCCGCCCCCGGCGCGTAGGGCCGCAGCAGCGCCCCGAGGTCAAGATTCGCCGTCCGTACCCGCAGGTTCCACGCTCCGTTTTTTTGGCCGACCGGCACAGTGCCGCTGACAGCGGCGCTGCCCGCCGCCGTCAATGCCGCCGCGTGAACAATTGTCAGGGGCTGCCCGAGTGTCCATGTCACGCGCCCGTTTAAGGTGTTCAGCGCGGTCTTTTGCAGCTTCGGACGGGCAATCTGAAAATCGGCAGCCAGCGAAAAGGGCCGGTTTTGGTTGTCGGCCAAAAACTGCGCGTTCGCCAGCCCGCCGAGCGCCGGAGGCTTCGTGTTCACCGATGCCGGCAGGTGCACACGCGCCAGATTGACGCCCGAAAGCGTCCCCGCCAGCAGAAAGACCGGCTTCGCAGAGGCCGTGTCCACGGTCGCCCGCACCACGCCGCGCCCGCCGTCCAGCGCAAACGCCGCCGACGGCACCGACAGGACTTTGTTGGCAAATGTCGCCGATGCCGTCAGATTCGTGACTTGGTTGCCGAGATACGAGGCCGACGGCAGCGCGGCGGTGACCATAATTGTGGGGTTTTTAACCGTGCCGGTGAAACTCGCGGTCACCGGTCCCGGCGCGGCGCGGAGGCCCGCCGGGAGGGTCAGAGCCGGCACCGCGCGGGCCAGCGTGATTGGGTCGAGCGCGGGAGACTTGACCGTGAATGCGACTTCGGGATGCTTGAAATCGAAGACCGTACCCGACGCCGACAGCGGCTGCCCGCCAAGCGTCACCGATGCATCGAGCGAGACACCCCCGCCAGTAAACTGTGCGGTTCCGTTGAGGTTTTGCAGCGGCTCCCGGAGCACTTTGCGGTCCGATACCAGCACGGTGGTGTTCCGCAGCGTGATACGCCCGGATAAATCCAGCGGCAGGCCGGGCGCGGGCTTCGATGCCAGTTTGGCGACAGACACATCGGCGTCGGCCCGGCCCCGGACAATCCGGGCCTGCGGGAAAGCTTTGAAGTAGTCGGTCCAATACGCCGCATCGGCATTCGTCGCGACCACATGGCCCCGGAACCGTCCCGCTGTCTTGCGTGAGACGCTGCCATTGACCAGCAGACTGGCAAAGCGGTTCTGCGTGCCCGTGCCACGGACATCGAAGTAAACGTTCCGCTCGGAGCCGAAGTCCACCGTCGCGTCTACGCCCGCAAGTGTATTGAGCGCGGGCCGCTTGCCCCGGTCGGGCGCAGCGAAGTCCCGAAACGTCAGCAGGCCGTTATGCACCAGCAGCCGCCCGACAAAGGGCTTGGTCTTCTTTTTGGTGTTCGGCTTGAAAAAGTCGGAGAAGTTGAACTGGGTGCTCGACAGTCGCTCGACCAAAAGAGTCGGCTGGTCCAGCGTCACATCGCCAATCGCATGGGCCGCATTGCCGCTGTCGAAGACAAGCGCCCGGAGATTATATGCCACTGTGAGCTTTTTCGCCGTCAGCGTCGCCTCGCCATTGCCTGCCGCAAACGTTGCTTTGTTCGCGACCGCGACATCGCCGAGCACAAGCCGACCACGCTGAATATCCGCGCTGCCGATCCGCACTTCGTGGCCGTACTGCCGGGCCAATTCCGCTTCGGCGATGGGGATGAGGTGGGTATGGAGGAGGCGGTACACCGACGCGGTGTAGACGCCGGCGGAGACGGTGAGGCACAGCAGGGGCAGGGCGGCGAGGCCGCGCACAGCCCAGCGTGGGCCGGGCGGCAGGGAAGCCGCCGACCGCCCCGGCGTCCTGCGCCGCTTCTGCTGTCTTAGGCGTCGTTCATTCATGCGTAGTATAAGGAAAAGGCGGTGGGGGTAGGAACCTCACCCCGGCACAAGTGCCGACCCTCTCCTTATGAAAGGAGAGGGTGAGAGCAGAGAGTCAGGAAAGAGCGAGTTCCGTAAGCGTCCCTCTCGGACTTATTCCTACCCTCTCCTTTCATAAGGAGAGGGTCGGCACTTGTGCCGGGGTGAGGTTCCTACCGTCCCGCCTGCTTCACTGAGGCTTGCTTCGCCAAAGCCTGCTTCGCCAGAAACATATCGCTGAACTCTTTGGCGTTGTAGCTCGACCGCACGAACGGCCCCGACGCGACAAACAAAAAGCCCATCGCCTCACCAATTCTTTTGTATTCGGCGAAAACGTCCGGGTGGACATACTCCACCACATCGAGATAGTTCTTGCCGGGCTTCAAATACTGGCCGATAGTCACGGCGTCTACATCGTGCGCTTTCAGGTCTTCGAGCAGCGCGACCACTTCGTCTTTGGTCTCGCCGAGGCCGACCATGAACCCGCTTTTCGTGTAAATCTCGGGGTCCGATACCTTCACATACTGCAAAAACTGGAGGGAGCGGGCATAGCGGGCCTGCGGGCGCACCTGACGGTACAAACGCGGCACGGTCTCGATGTTGTGGTTGAAAACGTGCGGCTTGGCGTCAATGACCGTCTGGATATTGGCTTTGTTCCCTAAAAAGTCGGGGGTCAGCACTTCCACAATCGTCTCGGGCAGCAGTTGTTTCAGCCAGCCGATGGTCTCTGCAAAGTGGCGCGAGCCGCCGTCCGGCAGCTCGTCGCGGTTGACACTCGTGACAACCGTATGCTTGAGGCCCAGCGCCGCCGCGCTTTCGGCGACTTTGCGCGGCTCTTCCGGGTCGAGCGGCCCGCCCTTGCCGGTCTTGACCGCACAGAAGCGGCAGGCACGGGTGCAGGTGTCCCCGAGGATCATAAACGTCGCGGTCTTTTTGGACCAGCACTCGCCAAGATTGGGGCAGCGGGCCTCCTCGCAGACCGTCACCAGGCCGGCGCGGCGCATCAGTCCTTCGACTTCTTCGATGCCTTGACGCTTCGGCAGCTTGATCGTCAGCCACTCGGGAATGCGCCGGTTGACCGAGCGCGGCCCGGCGCTGACAGGAGCCGCCGACAGCGGCGGCAGGACATCCAGTTGAATCAGTTCAGCCATAATTTTGCACTTTCTAGGCCCAATTATAGCCGTTAAGCCTCAGCAAAGTCAACGGAGCGCAGCTGCCTTCCATTCCTAATAAGTTATAACTTATTGACAATCGTATTGTGAATAAGTTATAATTTATCGCAGAGACGCTGGAGCAAGAAGCAATGCAGAAAGAAGACCTCAACGCTGCCGCACGGCGGCACCTCGATCAGCGAACAAACAAGGCGGTTTTCCAGGAAATGCAGCGCCCGCCACGCGGCTGGGTGAAGGCAATCCGGGAAGCGCTCGGCATGACGACCGCGCAGCTTGCCCAGCGGATGCACGTCAGCCAGCCTGCCGTCGTGCTTTTGGAACGCTCCGAGGCACTAGGGCGTATCCGACTCGACACGCTTCAGCGTGCGGCTTCCGCGCTTGACTGTCAAGTCGTTTATGCGCTCGTGCCGAACCAGCCGCTTGAAACACTCGTCCAATCCCGCCGCCGCGAATTGGCACAGGATCAGCTCAGAGCGGTGGAGCAGTCAATGAGCCTGGAAAATCAGTCCGTGGAAGACGCAGAAACGCGGGAGCGCCTTCTGGCTGCACTCGCAAGCCGGGTAGACAGCCGCGCCTTGTGGAACAACGATGAGTAATGACGACTTGGACTTGTTGATCCCGGAGGACGATGCCGCAACACCGCTGACCAATGATGAGCGAGCGGGGCTTATTCCGGCGTGGGTGACTTACCGGCACGAGCTGAACGAAGTAGAGCAAGCCAACATCGCGTTGGGGAGGCTCTGGGCATTTCGCCGAAAGCGGCGGGAACTCCTCAACGAGCGTTTTGTTCAAGACCTGCACAAGCAAATGCTTGGCGACGTTTGGACCTGGGCCGGGAGATATCGCCGGACGGAGCGTAATATCGGCATCCCGGCATGGCGCATTGCGCCTGAACTCCGCAGCCTCCTCGATGACACGCGATTGTGGCAGGAGCAGGCCGTGTTTGAGCATGATGAGCTTGCCGTCCGCTTCCACCACCACTTGGTTTCCATCCACCCCTTCCTCAACGGCAATGGCCGCCACGCCCGGCTTATGGCCGATCTGCTGGTCACCCGTCTCGGCGGCAGCAGCTTCACCTGGGGCAGCACAAGTCTGAACTCACCCAATCAGACCCGAACACGCTACAGACAAGCCCTCCGCCAAGCTGACAGTCACGACATCACCGCGCTCCTCAGCTTCGCCCGTTTGTAACGCTGACCCGCGTATCGGGTACACTCCCCTTTATGGACGTAATCATAATCGGAGCGGGGGTCGGCGGGCTGTCCGCCGCGATTGGACTGGCGGCGCGGGGCGCGAGCGTGACAGTGCTGGAGAGGAATGCCCACGTCGGCGGCAAGCTGAATGTCTGGGAGACGGGCGGCTTTCGCTTCGATACCGGCCCCCATGTGCTGACAATGCTCTGGGCACTCGACGAAGTCTTTGCGAATGCCGGACGGCGGCTAGGTGACGTGCTGGATTTGGTGCGTCTGGATACGGTGTGTCGGTATCACTTTGAAGACGGGCGGACGCTCGATGCGCCGGGCGACCCGGAAGACGCCGCCCGCGCGATTGCGGCGTTTGCGCCTGCCGACGAGGCCGGCTTTCGGCGGTTTCTGGACTACGCCCGCCGGGTCTCCGATGCCACCACCGAGCCGTTTCTGAAGCAGGACTTCGGGGCCTCCGTGCGCGGCATTCCCACCCCCGCGCAGTGGGGCCAGCTTTCCAGCTTTTTGGCGCTCAAACCCTGGAAGACCTTGCGCGACGTTGTCCGGGACCACTTCGCCGACCCGCGTCTGCGGCAGGTCTTCGAGCTGTACGCGCTCTACAGCGGCTCGCACCCGGCGCGGGCGTCGGGCATCTTCGCCACCGTCGCCGATGTCCAGTGGCGGCAGGGGACGTTCTACGTCAAGGGCGGCCTGTATCAGCTCGCCGAGGCATTGAGAGACGCCGCCGAGAGCGTCGGCGTCAAGTTTCAAACAAACACCGAAGCCGCCGAGATTATCGTCAAAGAAGGCCGGGCACGCGGCGTCGAGACCCGTTCGGGCGACCGGCTGTTCGCCGACGCCGTGGTCTGCAACGCCGACTGCCTCGGCGCTTTGACCTCTCTCGTCCCCCACGCCGCCCGGCGTCACTGGACCGAGAAGCGCGTCGAGACCATCGAACCCAGCACGTCGGCGTTTCTGCTGCTGCTCGGCGTCCAGGGTGAGTATCCCCAGTTAGCTCACCACAATTCATTTTTGGCCAGGGACGGCGAGGCCGAGTTCGCGTCCATCTTCGATGCTCAAAGACCTGCCGCCGACCCGACGGTCGGCATCGCCAGCCAGTCCGTCACCGACCCGACCAAAGCGCCGCCCGGCCACTCCAACTTATTTGTGATGACCAATCCGCCCGCTCTGAGCGCCCATTTCGACTGGGCCGCTGAGGCCGCCAATTACCGTGAAATTGTCCTCTCCAAATTGGAGCGCATGGGCCTGACCAATCTCCGTGACCGTATCGTCGTCGAGCAGATGTGGACCCCGCTTGACTTGGCAGACCGCTACCATGCCTACCGCGGCGCGATCTACGGCCTGTCGTCAAACGGCTGGCGGCAGGGCTTCCTGCGCCCCCCGCAGGTCTCCCCGGACGTGGCGGGCCTCTACTTCGTCGGCGGCAGCACCCACCCCGGCGGCGGCGTCCCCCTCTGCGCCCTCTCTGGAACCAATGCGGCGAAGAAAATTGCGAAACGACTGGAATGAGGTAGAAAAGTGAGCGCAGGCTTTAAAGTCAAGGACAAAGTATTTTGGGGGAGCAACGGCGCGGTTGAAACTTATCTTGAAGTCATGGCGGCTCAGGCCGCTGACCGTCTCGGCTCCGATGACCCACTGACAGTGTTTCTCCGCAGTGAGCGGGAGCAGTTTTTCATGGGGAAGGTTGTGTTCCTTGACAACTGGGTCAACGACCCAAGCCGCCGCAGTCAGCTTTCGGCGCTTTTAGATGCGGCGACGGACGAGCTGCTCATTTCAGGACCGTTCAACGATTACGGCAAGGAATGGATCGCGTCCGTGATGGGCGAGTTACGCGCTCGAATCGCAAGTGCAGGTGTGCCAGAACACGATAATCCTTGAGTGTCGTCCTATTAAATGCGCCGCGCCTTAAATGCGCCGCGCCACGATCATCTGACGCACGATGTCTTCTTCAGCTTCGGGCAGCGAGACGGCAAACGTGTTGAGCGTCAGGCCGAGGCGTTTCGCGATTGGACGGGCGGCGGCAAGCTCTTCGTCTGCCGCAACTCCCTTCAAGGACAGCAGCAGGCCAGAGGGGGCGGCGAAGGGGGCGAGCCAAGGCAGCAGCTTTTCGAGAGGCGCGACGGCGCGGGCGACGACCCAGTCGAACTGCCCGGCAAGCTTTGGGTTCTTGGCGGCGTCTTCGGCGCGGGCATGAACCACTTCGACGTTCTCTAAGCCTAAATCATCGGCGACGGCGCGGCAGAAGGCCAGCTTCTTGGCAGTGCCGTCCAGGAGCGTGACGCGCAGGTCGGGCCGGGCGATTTTGAGCGCTAACCCAGGAAGGCCCGCGCCCGTGCCGACATCCAGCACACGGGCGTTTGGGGCCGGGGTTTGGACCGTGAGCAGCGCCAGCGAGTCGAGAAAGTGCTTGACGGCAATGTCCTCGGGCGAGACCAGCCGGGTCAAGTTCATTCGCGTCGCGTTCCAGTCCACCAGCATCTCGGCGAAGCGCACGAATTGCGCGATTTGGGTGTCAGAAAGTCCGAGATGCCAGGCGTCGTTTGCGCCGCGCCCTAAGATATGCGTGATCGTTTCCTGCACGGGAGAGAGTTCGCGGTGGGGGACGGGGTTTCCTGCGTGAGTTAGGAACCTACCCCGGTTCGTTCCTATGCCTTCGGCATTACTTCGTATCTGCCACCCCTCCCTAAGAAGGAAGGGTTGAAAGACAAACAGGGTTGAGAGACAAACCCGGAAGACTTCCTTCTGAAGTTCCTACCCTTCCTTCTTAGGGAGGGGTGGCAGATACGAAGTAATGCCGAAGGCATAGGAACGAACCGGGGTAGGTTCCCATGGAACTTCCTCCCCCACCCGGCGGTTAGCATCAGCATTGCGCGGGTAAAACGCGCTAACGAATATCGTGCCTGCCCTCAAGGGCTAGAATGCGAGAATGCTTTCATGCCATCATCTCAAGCGCTATCATCTCAATCCCTGCTGGACCAGTACCGGACTGTCCGGGCGTTCAGCGAGAAAATCTGTGAGCCGTTAGTCCCCGAAGACTATGTTGTCCAGTCCATGCCCGATGTCAGTCCGGCCAAGTGGCATCTGGCCCACACAAGCTGGTTTTTCGAGACGTTTCTGCTGAAGCCCCACTTGGACGGCTACACGTCTATCCATCCCCAGTACGATTATCTCTTCAATTCCTACTATAACGCGGTCGGCGAGCGCCACTGCCGGGTCAAGCGCGGGGTCGTCTCGCGCCCAACCGTAGACGAGACTTACGCTTACCGGGCCTATGTAGATAGGCATATGGACACGCTTCTCGGCGAAGCGGACGCGGAGAAAGTGACGCTTCTGGAACCGCTTCTGACGCTTGGCCTGCACCATGAGCAGCAGCATCAAGAGCTAATGGTCACAGATTTGAAGTACAACTTCTTCGAGAACCCCCTCTGCCCCGTCTACCGCCCGCGCCGCGATGCGCCCGCTGAGGCGGTGCCGCCGATGGAGTGGATTGCTTTTGAGGAAGGTGTCCGGGAGATCGGACAAAATGACGACGGCGACGGGTTCTCGTTCGACAACGAAGGCCCGCGCCACAAAGAATACGTACCGTCGTTCGCGCTCGGCTCGCGGCTCATCACCAACGGCGAGTATCTGAAGTTCATCGAAGACGGCGGCTACGAAAAACCTGAATACTGGCTGTCTGAGGGCTGGGGCACGGTGAAAGCGTCAGGCTGGACTGCGCCGCTCTGCTGGTGGAACCAGCGCGGGGTCTGGAAAGAGTTCACACTCTCGGGCATGGACACTCTCGATTTGACTGCTCCTGTCTGCCATGTCTCGCTGTTTGAGGCCGACGCCTACGCCCGCTGGGCGGGGGCGCGTCTTGCCACCGAATCTGAGTGGGAAGTCGCCTCGGCAGGTGTTCCCGTGTGCGGCAACTTGGCCGACTCGGGCCGGTTCCATCCCGCCCCGCTCCTTCCCGCCGACGCCGAGCCGGGCAGGCTGCACCAGATGTTCGGGGATGTCTGGGAATGGACCCGCAGCCAGTACACCCCCTACCCTGGGTACGCCCCGGCGGCGGGCGCTCTGGGCGAGTACAACGGCAAGTTCATGTGCAACCAGTTTGTCCTGCGCGGCGGCTCCTGCGCGACCTCGCACTCGCATATTCGGGCAACCTACCGTAACTTCTTCCCGCCCGATGCCCGCTGGCAATTTATGGGCATTCGCCTGGCGAAAGATGCTTAACGCGGACGTGAACGTCCGCGCAGAGAGGCAATGGGAATTGCCGCCCGTCCAGGGGACGGAAGAGTTGGGACAAACGAAGTTTGCTGTCCCCTGGACAGATGGCAATTCTGATTGCCTTCCAGCGAGGGAGTAAACTCCCTCGCACCCATCGCAGCAGAAAGACACCCTATGATTACGGCAGAGAAGCCCCGCTCGATTGCGCGTTTGGAAACCGACGCCCCCAGCCCTTTCTTCCTCGCAGACGCGCTGGCGGGCCTCAGAGCCATGCCGAAGACGCTGCCCTGCAAGTATTTCTACGACAAGCGTGGCTCGGAACTCTTCGACCAAATCTGCGATCTGCCCGAGTATTACCCGACCCGCACCGAGTCGGCGATTATGGAAGATAATATCGGCGAAATGGCGGCGGTCTTTGGCGAAGAGTGCCTGCTGATCGAGTACGGCAGCGGCAGCAGCACCAAGACGCGCATTCTTTTGGATCATCTGCCCCATCTTGCGGGCTACGTGCCGATGGACATCTCGCGGGAGCATCTGCACCAGACCGCCGAGGGCCTCGCGGAAGCGTATCCCCATCTCGACATCCTGCCGCTCTGCGCGGATTACACGCAAAAGTTCGAGCTGCCCGAAGCGCTGCGTCCCGTGCGCTCGCGGGTCGTCTACTTTCCCGGCTCGACGGTCGGCAACTTCCACCGGCCCGAGGCGGCGGCATTCCTCGCCCATATCGCCGAAGTCTGCGGCCCCGGCGGCGGCCTGCTGATCGGAGTGGACTTGCGGAAGTCTGCGGCGGTTTTGGAGCCGGCTTACGACGACGCTCAGGGGGTCACGGCGGCGTTTAATCTGAACTTGCTGCACCGCATGAACACGGAGCTGGGCGCAAACTTCGATGTGAGCCGCTTCGCCCATCAGGCGTTCTATAACGACGAAGTCGGGCGGATCGAGATGCACCTGCGGAGCTTGGACGCGCAAACAGTGACATTCGGGGGCGAATGCATCCAATTCGCTTTGGGCGAAACGATCTGGACCGAGTGCTCCTACAAGTACAGCTTGCCCGAATTCGCGGCAATGGCGGCGTCGGCAGGCTTCACCGTGCGCCGCGTCTGGACCGACCCCGAAGAAAAGTTCAGCGTCCAATATCTCTCTGCCGGCTAAGAAAGAGACACAATGACACCCAAATTTGCGCTGACCGCGCTGACACTGACCATTCTCGCCCTGCCCCTCGGGGCTGCCCCGGTCGCAGACACCACCGGCGGTTTTGTCGGACGCCCCGCGCCGGCGTTTACACTCACCGACAACCACGGCAAAAGCGCAGACCTCGGCAAAGTGCTGGGAACCAAGCCCGTCGTGCTGATCTTCTACCGGGGCGTCTGGTGCCCGTTCTGCCAGGCGCAGATGAGCCAGATTGCTGCCGACAAAGCCGCGTTCGTCAAAAGCGGCGCGGCGGTCTACGCAATCTCTGATGAAGCCCCGGCGGCCCAGCAGAAGATGCAGGACAGCCACGGTCTCAGCTTCATCACATTCTTGTCGGACCCCACAGGCGTCGCCGCACGGCAATATGCCGGCGTCTACACAGGCCAAACGACTCTTAAGCCCGCCGTATTTGTGATTGGGCGCGACAAGAAGATCAAGTATGCGTACTTAAACGACAACTACAGGCTGCGGGCCGCCGACACCGAGGTGCTGAATGCGGTCCGGGCCGCCTCGCGCTAGTTGATTTTCCCTGAGCCAGCATCTTCCCCGCGCTCCAGCAGCATCCACCGGCGAGGACGCTGCTCACGTCCGTAGACCGTGTACGTGCGCGGAGCGGGGGCGAGGCAGTAGCCATTGCCCTGCGCCCAGCCCGTCACTTCTCGCTGCGCCGATTCGGAGTTGGCGTCACTGCTGGCGACAAAGACATTTTTCCTGCCGGGACCCGGCATTTGATAGACCATAACTTGTTTCCCTCACCAAAGTAGTAGCTCAAGAGCGGCTGCGCTTCGCCCGCACCATTGCAGCCGAGCGCAGCCGCCGGGAGAGCCGTGGGAAAGAGGACCTAGCGGCCTCGGCACACGGGACGATTGGAGTGCATCGCGCCTTCCAAAAGCGGCCCCGGTAGACGCTCCCGCCTACAGTTTCTATTATGCCGTTTGCCCTCAGCCCGCTCACTGCACGGATTGCGGGTTTTGCACAAAGGGCGATATTGGAGGCCCGGCACTGGAAGTGCCGGTCTACTCTTGAATGAAAGTCGCTCCGCGACTACGGATAAGAAACACTACCGTATCTTGCTCCTGAACCGCTTCGGTTTTCACGCAATAGTAGACCGGCACTTCCAGTGCCGGTATCTTTCCACCAGCTAATGCTCCAAATCAAATCTATCCAACCAGACCACTGGTCGGCGCTGAAGGCCGTGCGGCTCGCCGCGCTGGCTGACGCGCCCTACGCCTTCGGCACGACGCTGGCCGAAGCGCAAGCCTACTCCAATGCTGAGTGGCAGAAACGGGCGCGGCGCTTCTCGGAAGACCCGCCTGCCGCTGGGTGCATCGCGTTTTGGGATGGTATGCCGTGCGGTCTGGCGAGCGTGTACCCGTCGAGCGACGACGCCCACGCCGCCGGGCTGACTTCGTTCTGGGTCGCGCCCGGTGTTCGGGGGCAAGGCGTCGGCGAGGCGATGGTAATGTTTGTCGCTGACTGGGCGGCGTCGTTGGGGTTCACGGTGCTGGAAGCGGACGTGGTCGAGGACAACGCACGGGCACGAGCGTTTTATGCAAAAGCGGGGTTCCGAGAAACGGGCGGCAGCGAGCCGTTCCGGGGGGACCCGTCGAAGCGGATTTTGCGGCTGACGCTTGCTCTGCCCTGAACGGCAGGGCTTTAAAGTGCAAACTCCCGCCTGCGCGGGCGAGGAATAGAACATCTTCGCCCGCGCAGGCGGGAGCTTGCTTTTCGAAGCACGGGGGTTCAGCCTCGTGGGTACTCTGTGCAGCCTCTCAGAGACAGGCAAGAAACGGCTCTAAAGCCAGCGCGACCGACTGTTCCTGGGTCAGCCGCTTGCCGTCTTCGACCAGGGCGTCAATCTCAGCCTGCGTGAGCGACACGCGGAGCTGGACCTGGATATGCTCGATGCCGGCGAGGCCGGACGGGTCCAGGGACAGGCCGGCGGCCAACATGACGGTTTGCAGTGCGCCGACAAGCAGGGCGGGCCGGCGCGACTCGCCGAGGCCGCAGGCGGCCAGCGCCAGCGTCTCGAATGAGTTGACGATGCCCGATTGGTCGCCGATCTCGACGGCCAGTGCCAGCGACTTGGCTTGCAGCGTCGCCGCCTCCCGGAAGCTCCCGCCCCGAACCGCATTGGTGGCCCGGATACTGTAGATATGCGACTGGCCCTGCTGGTTTTCCATCGCCTCAAACAGCGGCAGCGCTTCGCCGCACAGCCGGGCCGACTCGGCGTACTCCCCGCGCTCGCAGGCCGAGAATGCCAAGTTTTGCAGAAGCTGGGCCACGGCATTTGGCTTGTCCAGCGCCCGCCACAGAGCCAGGCTTTCTTCCAGCAGCGGACAGGCCGCGGCGTGGTCCCCTTCCTGCATCAGCGCGGTGCCGATATTGTTCAGCGAGGCTGCAATGCCCCGCGTATCGCCCAAAGTCCGCCACAGCGCCAAAGCACAGCCGTTGAGATGCCGCGACCGGGCGAGGTTGCCCTCCATCCGCACCAGCACCGCCAGGCCGTTCCAGCCCCGCGCTTCGACTTCGAGGGCCGTATCCGTGCCCTCCGCCCGTGTCAGAGTGCGCTCAAGCCGGTCCCGGCCCTCCCAGATCGGCCCGCGAATGGCCCAGAACCGCCAGAGCGCCCCGGCAAGCCGCAGGCCGAGCGACGGATGCCGCGCCGGGTTGTCAAACCAGGCAAACGCCGCCAGAATGTTCGCCCGTTCGGCTTCCACGACATCGAGGGCCGCTTTGGCGTCCGCCCCCTGCATCTCAAGCTGCCGGACTTCGGCCGTGTCTAAGAAAAACGCCGCATGGCGCTCCGAGACCGACGCCGCTTCGTCGGGCGGGCACTGCTCCGCGGCGAACTCGCGCAGCGATTCCAGCATCCGGAAGCGCACCGAATCGCCGCCGCCGACATCTTCCGCGAGAATGAGCGAGCGCTCGCGCAGACGCTCCAGCGCTTCCAAAACGCCCGGCATCGCGCAGGCCGCTTCCGCCGCGCCTGCGGTCCAGCCGCCCCGGAACACCGACAGACGCCGGAAAAAGCCGCGCAGGTCGTCCGGCAGCAGGTCAAAGCTCCACGCAATCGCGGCGTGCAGGGTCCGGTGCCGCTTTTCCCCGTGCCGGCAGGACGCCGAGCCGCTGCGGCTGACCAGCAGCTCAAAGCGGGCATCCAGCCGGGCCAGTGCCTGAGCGGGGGTGAGCACCCCGGTCCAGGCTGCCGCAAGCTCCAAAGCGAGCGGCAGCCCTTCCAGGCGGCCGCAAAGCGCCCCCACCGCGTCGGCATTGCGCGGGGTTACCGCAAAGTCGGGCCGGGCCGCCTGCGCCCGGTCTACAAAGAGCTGCACCCCAGCGTACTCCATCAGCCGCTCCGGGGTTTCGGCCCGAAGCGGCGTCGGCAATGGCGCCAGCGGAAAGACACGCTCGCCGGGCAGGTTCAGCGGGCGGCGCGAGGTCAGGAGGCAGGAAAGGCCGGGCAGCCGGGCCAGCAGGGATTGAACCAGCGGCGCGGCCCCGCCGGCAATCTGCTCCAAATTGTCCAAGATCAGCAGCGCCGGGCCGCTCCCGAGCGTGGCGGCGATGAGGTCCAGCGCCGAGTCTGTCCCGGTCCGGGCGACGCCCAGCCCGGCGGCAACCGCGTCCAGCAGCAGCGGCGCAGAAATCACATCGGCCAGCGGCACGAAGCAGACCGGGCCGGGAAAGTGTTCGGCCTGCCGCCGTCCGGCCTCAGTCGCCAGCCGCGTTTTGCCCGCCCCGCCCGGCCCGGTCAGGGTCACCAGCCGCACATCGCCGTCTGCCAGCAGGCCGCACAGCGTTTCGATCTCGGCGCGGCGTCCGAAAAAGCGTGTCCACACGATCGGCAGCGCCCGCAGCGGGCCAGGCGTTTCCAGGGGCGTGAGCGTTTCTACAGAAGGTGCAGGTGATGGCTTGGGGGAAGCTGACAAATGCGGGGGCGGGGAACAGGACGCCGGGCAAAACGCATGGGCCGCCTCGGCCAGCGCGGCGGCGGCAGCGGATGGCGACGCGCCAAGCTCCGAGCGCAGCCGGTGTTCCAGGCGTCGGAATTCCGACAGCACCCGTGCCGGCTCGCCCGCCCGGAGCGACTGGCGCATTAGTGCCAGGTACCCCCGCTCTTCCAGCGGGTCGGCCCGCAGCAGCGCGGCCGCGACTTCTCGGACCGCGTCGTCGTCTCCAAGCGCTTCCCGGCAGTCCAGCAGCGATCCAAGCGCCCGCAGATGATCCGCTGCCAGCGCGGCCCGCGCCTCCAGCACCCAGTCATCGTAGAACCCCGGCAGCAGCTCGCCGGTGTACAGCGCGGCGGCGCGGGCCAGACGTGCCGCCCGGTCCGGCAGAGGTTCCGGGCCGCACGGCGGGCGCAGCGCGGCCTCGAATGCCCCGGTGTCGGTGGTGAATGCGCCGGGCCGCAGGCGGACACAGGAACGGTCGGCGATCAGCACACTGCCCGCCGGGAGGCCGGGCGGCTCAAGCTGACGGCGCAGCGACGACAGCGCGACCCGCAGGTTGGTCCGGCTCACTTCGGGGGCTTCTTCAGGCCACAGGCGATCTGCCAGAGTTTCGCGGGTGTGAGTGCGTTCGGGGTAAAGCGCCAGGCAGGCCAGCAGCCCAGCCGTGTGCCGGGTCCGAAAGCGCGTGATCGTTTGATTTGCATTCGCGGCGGCGAGCGTGCCAAGCAGCGTGATATGCCAGGACTGGTAGAGCATGGGGAGGCCTGTCTTTCGCGGCCAAAGGCGTGCAAAGAAGGCCGTAAAGACAGTGTAACACAGCGTCCGCCCGGTGTCAAGCCGGCAAAACGCCCAGGCGTGGCAACGCCTGGACGCAATGAGAACGATTTCGGTCTTTTGTGCCGACGCTACGGCAGGGTCGCCGTGCCGGTGCCGTCCACGGTGAATGTGCCGGTGCCGGGCGTAACTGTGGCAATCGGCGTGGTCGTGGTGCCGTCCACCGGAACCAGTGTCACCCTTGTCACATGGAATTTGTAGGTCTTGCCGCTGATGGAATCAATCGTCACCGTGCCGCCGGTGCTGATCCACGCCCGCTGCATTTTGCCGCTGATGTCGAACGTATCCACATACGACAGAGAGTTGGTGTCGGTGAGGGGGTACGCCTTGCCGACCGTCAAAGTCGTGTCCGACACCGTGAGGATAAACTGCCGCGACGTGTTGTTCGACGGCGCGGTCGCGCCGGTGACGAGCAGGGTGGAGCCGATAATCGGCGCGGGCGGGGTGAGTACGCCGCCAACATTCGACGTGCTGAAGTCGCTGGTAACGGCATTGGAGGCCGCGACAGCGGAAAACTGGGCGCTGAACGACCCGCCCCCGCCGGTCCCGGAGTTTGCGGCAAGCCCGCCCCCGCCGGACGACGACGACCCGCCGCAGCCGGCGAGTGTCAGCGCGGACAATCCGGCCAGGGTCAAGGCTGAGTTTCGGCGGCCCGTGGGGCCGCGCAGGGACGCATACAAGAATGAAAACATGAGAACGGTACTCCTTTGAAGTGGTCAACTAAGAGCAGTATAGGCGGCGACCGTATCAACAGCGTTTCGAATTAAAGCGTGTCAAATTAATCAAAAGCACCGGCACTGGAAGTGCCGGTGCTTTTGCTGCCGGTTATTCTAATCCGGGCCGACACCCACTCGGGATTTTGTATCCGCTTCCAATCGGGTATACTCACCGTGTACATTGTGAAAAATTGCACGGAATGTGTTTCGCATCTTAGAATGGATCAAATCCCATGGCGTATGCTGGGTTGGGTGAGTTTATACAGCGGCTGGACAAAGCCGGAGAGCTGCGGCGGATCAAGACGCCGGTCAGCCCGAAGCTGGAGATTACCGAGATCGCCGACCGGGTGATGAAGATGCCCGGCGGCGGACCGGCCCTGCTGTTCGAGAATGTGGTCGGCTCCAAATTCCCGCTGGCGATCAATCTGATGGGGTCCCGGCAGCGGATGTCTTGGGCGCTCGGTGTGGACGACATGGAGGAGATCGCCGACGAAATCTCGGCACTGACCAAGCTGCCGTCGGATGTGCCTTCAAGCTTTCTCGGCAAAATGCAGCTCCTGCCTCAACTGGCCGCACTCGGCAAGATTTCGCCCAAGATTGTCTCGTCCTCGTTTGCGCCCTGTCAGGAAGTCGTGCATCTCGGCGAGGACGCCAACTTAGATATGCTGCCGATTTTGACCTGCTGGCCCGATGACGGCGGGCCGTATATCACGCTGCCGACAGTCTACACCAAAGATGAAGGCACCGGCAAGCGCAATGTCGGCATGTACCGTATTCAGAAGCAGGGGCCGCACGAGACCGGAGTCCACTGGCAGCGGCACAAAGTCGGCTCGCGCCACTACGCAAACTTCGAAGCCAAAGGCCGGGACATCCCCGTCGCCATCGTGCTCGGCGGTGACCCGGCGCAAATCTACGCCGCCACTGCGCCCCTGCCCGACGAGATTGACGAGATGGTCTTTGCGGGCTTTCTGCGTAAAAAACCCGTCGAGCTTGTCAAGTGCAAGACGATTGACATGGAAGTGCCCGCAAACGCCGAGATCGTGATTGAAGGCATTGTCCCCGCCGGGGTGCGCCGCCGGGAAGGGCCGTTCGGCGACCACACGGGCTATTACAGCCTGGCTGACGACTACCCCATTCTCAAAGTCACCGCAATTACGCACCGGCGCGACGCGGTCTACCCCTGCACGATTGTCGGCCCGCCGCCGATGGAGGACAAGTACATCGGCATGGCGACCGAGCGCCTGTTTCTGCCGCTTGCGCGGCTGTTCGTGCCCGAGATGATTGACTACTCCCTGCCCGCCGAAGGCGCGTTCCACAACCTCGCGCTGGTACGAATTAAGAAGCGCTACCCCGGCCATGCGTTCAAAGTCATGCACGCGCTCTGGGGCCTGGGCCAGATGATGTTCACCAAGTGCATCGTCGTGTTCGATGAAGATGTAGATGTCCAGAACCCCACCGAGGCCGTCTGGCGGGCGTTCGCCAATGTTGATCCTGAGCGCGATATTACATTCGTCAAAGGCCCGATTGATGTTTTGGACCACGCCTCCCCGATGATGGCCTTCGGCTCGAAGATGGGCGTGGACGCCACACGCAAGTGGCCCGACGAAGGCTTCACCCGCGAATGGCCCGACGTGCTGACGATGCCCGCCGCCGTCAAAGCCAAAGTGGACGGCATTTGGAAAGAGTTAGGAATTGAGCGGTGAAACGGGGTCAAAGAACCATGTGTTTTAACACATGGTCTTCAGGCCAGGACACGAGCCTATGACAATCATACAAACTAAAACCCAGGACCCGTGGCAGGTATACAAAGGATGGTTCTGGTGCTCAATGGGCGGCATGGCCTCGTGCGGACCTAGTCATGCTTCATACTCTTTCCTCCAAAGGCTCATCAGTGCTGGCAGCGTCCCCGAGATAGGCAGCGCTTGCGCTCTCCATCTCATTTTGGTGCCCGGTAACCCAGAGACGTATCGCTTTCACTGGCGCCCGCAAAGTTTCCCCAAGAGGCGTGAGATAGTATTCCACTTTTGGAGGAACCACGGGATAGACTTTTCGCGCGACTATTCCATTCTGTTCGAGGCCGCGCAGAGTTTGCGTCAGCATCTTCTGTGACACCCCTTCAATATCGCGTTGCAGCTCACTGTACCTGCGTTTGCCGCCCGAGAGGGCGCAGATAATCAATAACGTCCATTTGTGACCGATTAATCCGATCCCCTGCTGTGGGTTGTGGTCAATGCTCATCGCTTGTTCTTCCCCCTCCTGCTCGTTAAGCGCACTTTTAGGTATGTATACCACTTTTTTGTACGTTCTTGCAATCTGGAATGTTTCCTGGTAAGCTTTCTTCATGCCAAATCGCGACCAATCGTGGACGCTTATAAGCATAGAAAAGACCAAAAGGGAATGAGCATGGCTTATATTCCCATCGAGGTCGTTCAAGCAGTCCTCGCGAATTCGGCGAATCTCCAGGCTCGCAGCGAACCAGCCAAGACATCACTTTGAGAAAGAAAAATCTTATGAACTACAAGAGAACACTGATAGGTGCTATAGCATTCGCGCTTTTCCAGATAGGCACCATGCCGTTTGCGTCAGCTCAGTCGGTGCGTGCCGTGCAAAGTGTTACGCACCAGCCGGCCACCTACGCTTTCAATGTCGGCAGCATCCGTATCACCGCTCTATTTGACGGGCTTTCACCGGCGCAGGACCTGCACAAACTGCTGCTTGATACTACGGACCAGAGGACCGACGCGCTGCTAAAAACAAATTTCCTCGTCAGCCCCATGGCAGTGTCGCTCAATGCCTATACGTTCACCCTTGGCAAACGGGTGTTTCTCGTGGACACCGGTTCGGGAGATCTCTTCGGATCCTTCGGCGGCGAGCTGATTCACAGCCTGAAAATGGCCGGGCTGCAACCGGACCAGGTAACGGATATTCTGCTCACGCACTGCCACGACGATCATGAGGGTGGACTCGTTCATAATGGGCACTTAGTCTTTCCGAATGCAACGCTCCATGTCGGCAAGCCTGACGTTGACTTTTTCCTGGACAAGTCGAACGCGGCCAAGTCCCATGTTGACATGAGCTACTTTGATCAAGCGTTTGAGACAGTAAAACCGTATGTTGATGCAGGCAAAGTGCAAACTTTCAGCGGCACGACGCAGATCACGCCTGAAATTACGGCGACACTCCATCCAGGGCATACTCCGGGCAGCGCTTTTTACACTGTTCGGAGTCAAGGGGAGGAGATAATTTTTACCGGCGACATCGTCCACATTGCCGAAGTTCAGTTCTCCGATCCAACCACGACAATTGTGTATGATGTTGATCCCAAACGTGCGGCTGAAGTTCGAGAACAGGCTTTTGCGGAGTTCACGCGGAACCGGACTCTGATTGCCGTTCCCCATATGCCGTTCCCCGGAGTAGGACATGTTCGCGCTGTCGGCAGCGGATACGAATGGGTGCCTGTTGATTATGGCAATCCATCGTCAAAATGATGAATGTGCAACATACCGCTCTTCAGCAAAGCAAGCCCTGCCACTGAGTACGTGGTAGGGCTTGTCTCTGAGCCTTCCGGCACCGCTGCGATCCCAACCCGTTTTGACCGTTTGCGCTGCTCGGTCTTTGTGGTAAGATACCTGAGCGAGTCTCTTGCACGGAGAAAAAGCTTATGAACAACGAAAACCTTTTGCGGAACATCTTAGTCGGCGGAGCGCTGACCGCGCTGCTGGCGTTTGTGCTGATCAAGCTGGGCTGGGAATAATTTAGAATGGAAATAATATGAGCAGTCGTTTTTGGGGATCGTTCAGCGCCGGCTTCGCCTTGACGGCCCTGGTGGCCGTCTTGATTGTCAAGGCCGGTCTCAAGTGGGGGACCGCAGAGTAGTCCAAACGGGCGCTGGAACATCTTGGTACGGGCCGGCGTCCCAGAAACAGGCTTGACGCTGGCACGGCTCTTATGCCATGATACAGTTACGCCCTAAGACTTTAACAGGAACTGCCCCGATGCCCGTCCCCAATTCACACCCCCAGTCTCAGCCGACCCATACGCCCGCCGATTTGTCTTGTCGCCTGGTGGCCCTGCTGGTCTTTCTGCTGGGGGCCGGGATGCTGGTGTTCGTGTTCGTCACTGCCCTGCACCTATTCCAATCGCCCGTGCCGGGCCTGGAGCCGTTGCAGACGCCCGGTGCGCCGCCGCCTGCCGCCGCAAATATCGGAGTCTCGCTGGCCGGGCTGGTGCGGAGCCTGCTGCTGCTCGGCGTGATGACCCTTGCCGGCTCTCTGCTGGCAAGCAAAGGCGTCCATCTCTACTTCAGCGCCGCCCAGTCGCCCGGCGCGTCTTCCCCCGAAGCGATCACGCCGGAGCCGGCGGCGAAATAGCCGCAATCAGCGCGGCGAGACTTGCCTTCAATTCGGCAAGTGTCGCCGGATCGGTCACTTCTTTTTCTGCATTTAACTTGGTGGAAACAAAGGGAATTTGCAGCGATGCGGCGTGCACGATTTTCGCTTCCAGCGCCGTGAGCGTCAGCGTCAGGGCCGCATGGGCCTTTGCGCCGCCGAGGGCCGAGGGAGAGGCGCTGACAACCGCGACCGGCTTGCGCCACAGCTCTCCCGACGACACCAGCCAGTCCAGAGCGTTTTTCAGGCTGCCGGGGATGCCGTAAGCATACTCCGGGGTGCAGAACAAAACTCCGTCGGCAGCCCCGATCACCAAGCGAAGCTCCCGTACTGCATCCGGGACATCTGTTTCCAATTCTGGGCTGAAATGCGGCAGGCCCGCCAGGCCGTCGTAACGGATGACGCCTACGCCCGCCGGGGCAGACGCAATCACAGCCCGCGCCAGGGCGGAATTGGTGGAAGCGCTCCGCAGGCTGCCGGACACGGCGACAATGTTTATCGGCACCTCACTTCTCCGATCCGACCCGGTCGGACCATCCCACTACCATTGAGCGCATGGTATCCCAGCCGTCCAAAATTACCAGCAGGACATGCGGGATAACGAACGCGACGAAGATCCCGATCAGCCAGAAATGCCAGACGCGGGCATAATCGTAGCCGCCGAAGACCGCTTGCAGCCAGCCTAATTGCTGCGGCTTATGGATGGCCCAGCCGGTCAGGACCGACACTGCGCCGAAGACCGGCATCGAGAAGTACGCCAGCCGCTGCAAGGCATTGTACTTGGTCGTCACTTTCGGGTGCGGCCACGGGCGGCGCAAAATCTTCGCAAACGGCAGCCCCAAATAATAAGTCTGCATTCGCAGGGCGTCTTGGAGGTCCGTCCGCCGAGGTGTCAGCGCCCGCCAGCCGCCGCCGAGTCCCAGCCCGAGCAGGTACAAGAGGCCGTTCAGGAGAAACAAGTACCCGAACAGCCAGTGCAGGTTCAGCGCCGTAGACAGCATCCCGGTCCCGAGGCTGAAATGGTCGTAGAGCCACGAAGCGCTGTAGTGCGTCCCCGCCACCCAGTTGTCTTCGGTTCCATAAGACGTGCGCCAGGGTTCATGGCGGGCAATCCACAGCCCGATGTCGTTCAAGTAATCTTCATTGCCATTGGCGTCTGCCGGGTGCTTGTAAACCGGCGCGGCCCAGTAGACCGACAGGCCGCTCAGGGTGAGGCCAGTCAAGAGCGGGATATTCATCCAGTGCGTCACGCGCACCAGCCAGTGGTGCTTGCGGGCGACGGAAACAGTTTCGGCAGCGGGAACAGCGTCCCGCGTAATCGTTGCCATAGTGAAAAACTTTCTGCGTCTGTCTTCGCGAAGGGCCAGCAGAGGCAGCATGGGGCAGCCTCCGCCGGCGGGGCGAAAACTACATCTTGTGCATCATGTGATGGCGCATCATCATTTTGTGGTGCATCATTTTGCCATGCATCATTTTGTGGTGCATCATGCGGTGGTGCATCATGCGGTGGTGCATCATGGACTTGGCGGACGCTCCGGTGACGGAAACAGAGGCCAGTACGGCGAGGGCTGCGGCGAGTGCGAGGATCTTCATGGTTCGGTTCCTTTCTGCGCCCGGCGGCGCGGTGATACCGGCACGGCTTTTGCCGTGCCGGCGTTCGTGACGAACGATCAATTGTACCGTTATGCGCGTTGCAAGACAGCGCGGGCCAGCTCGCGGTCGGCAATGCTGTAGTAGAGATAGATCGCGCTCTCGGTTTCCACGGCGGACGCCGCGAATGCAATATTGGTGTAGTCGCCGTGCGACGGCGGCGGCAAAATCAGCGGGTCGTCCGAGCGGGCCACAACCCGCGTGTATTCGGCGTCGAACGCCACCCAGCCGATACGCCAGTGGGCGTCGCGGGTCGCGCCATTGTAGAACATCACCGGGCGGTCCGGGTCGGACAGCAAAATCGGGCCGGTGCTGAGGTGCCAGGCGTCCCAGGAGCCGGGCCGGGCTGCAAACAGCGGCTTGCCGACCGTCCAGGGGCCGTCTACCGCCGGGGCGGACGCAATCCCGATTTTCGAGGCATCACTCTCGGCATACTCGAAGAATAAGCGCCAGGTGCCGTCTTTGACTGAAACAATCGTCGCCTCTTTGGGGTTCCGAACAGTGTCTGAAGAGGCCAGCCGGACCCCCTGCTTGACGAGATGGCGCGGGTCTGGCCCCGAGGCCAGCAGCAGGTTCCCTTCCCCCTTTGCCTGGTTCCAGCCGGTGTAGTAGACATAGTAAGTGCCTGCGTTGATGGCAACTGTCGGGTCCTCACAGCCGTTCAAATCAGGTGCGTCCGGCCCAGCCCCAATCGCCGGCTCGGCATCCATCTGAAACGTCAAGCCATCGGCAGACGTGCCGTAATACGCACAGGCGATCTTCTGGGAAGGGTCATCGTCGCGGCGCGGCACCGCCCGGACCATGATCTCCCAGCGGCCACCGTCCTGCCAGACAAACGGGCTGAGGGTGTACATCTCCGACAGCGGCGGCACTGCCAAAAGCGCCAGCATCTCGGTCTTTTTCAGTGTGAACCCTGCCGTCAAAGCGACACCTCCGAAGCCCCGACGATGCGGCGGCTGCTTTGTTCCTGCGCGAATACAACCGCATGCAGGTGTCCGCGCCGCCAGTGAGGATTAAGCGCGACGCTCGGCGACGCCGTAAACGTGCTTCCCATGACGGTTCCAATCGGGGAGAGTGAGCGCACGACCGCACTGTGGGATAAGTGGCGCCCGGAGTTCTCCCCGCCACCGACATTGGAGACCAGGCTGTCCTCGGTGACGGCCAGAAAGACAACCGCATGGTCGGCTTGCGCCGACTGAGGCAGGCGGCTGATCTGTACGGACAACCGGCCCAGCCCGGCAGGCGTGATGCTGACCGACGCTTTCGGCAGCTTCGACGCCCGGCGGATTGCCGCCCGCGCCGCGTCGTCGTCCGACCCGACAAACTGCGCCCGGCCATCCACAACAATCTGCGGCGTGTAGACCGAGTTCAGATGAAATGCCCGCGAATAGTCGCTTTGGCGGGCGCTGTACGCCACCGCCGAGAACGGATCGGCCCAGCCGCCGTGGTTCCAGTAGTCTACATGCTCGCCGAGCGCGATCACCTCGACCCCGGCAATGGGAGACTGCTTCACGTACTGCGAGACCAGAGCATCGGCGGGCGGGCAGGACGAGCACCCTTCCGACGTAAACAATTCGACAATGACGGGAACGGGCGCGTCGGCCCGTGCCGGCGAGAAAGTCGCGCAGCACGCTAGGGCCGCTGCGGCGGCAAGAATAGTCAGCTTCATCTCAATCACTCCTGAAGAGGCCGAAACGACGGCGCTCTTACAAGGCGGGTTTACAGACGGGCGGGCGCGAAAGTTCCGTGCTGGGCGCAAGAGCCAAAAAAACCAGCCTGTAGATTACAGACTGGCTTTTGTGTGTGTTCGGCGAAGAATGGGTCGGCTGGGTCTCGAACCCAGGACCCTCTCATTAAAAGTAAGATGCTCTACCGCTGAGCTACCGGCCCGCCACTGAACACTCTCTATACTACCCAGGTTAGGCGTGAAAGTCAACCGAAAATCGGGCAAAAACCTTCTGCACGGAGAATAATTTTTCGTATGACGCAGAGCGCGAAAGGGCGAAGGGATAGCGCGTTTTAGTACGAAGCGTTTTGCCGCGTTTGTCGAGGTTTGTCAAGAAAAACCGGGTAGAATTGGGAAAACGCTCTTGCGTACAGACTGGAGACACATTTACTATGGCAGATAAACCAAATTTCGGACTGACGGGCCTTGCAGTCATGGGGCAGAACCTGGCGCGAAATGTCGCGCACAAAGGCTTTCCCATCGCGGTCCACAACCGCACTACCGAGAAGACCGACAAGTTTATGGACGAGCACGGCAGCGAAGGCGCACTGACGGGTTCTAAAAGCGTCGAGGACTTTGTCAACGCGCTTCAGACGCCCCGCGCCATTATGATCATGGTCAAGGCCGGTCAGCCGGTGGACGATGTCATCGCCGAGCTGAAGCCCCTCTTATCGAAAGGCGACTTGCTGATTGACGGCGGCAATTCGCTGTTTTCAGACACCGAGCGCCGGGTCAAAGAGCTGACCGCCGACGGCTTCCTCTTTCTCGGCACCGGCGTCTCCGGCGGCGAGGAAGGGGCGCTGAACGGCCCGAGCATCATGCCCGGCGGCAGCGAAGACGCGTACAAAATCGTCGAGCCGATCTTCACCAAGATCGCCGCGCAGGTGGACGGCACCCCCTGCTGCACGTATATCGGCGACGGCGGCGCAGGCCACTATGTCAAGATGGTTCACAACGGCATCGAGTACGCCGATATGCAGCTCATCGCCGAGTCCTACGATTTGCTGAAGAACGGCGCTGGCCTGACAAACGCCGAGCTGCACGATGTCTTTTCCAATTGGAACGAAGGCGACCTCGACTCATTCCTAATCGAAATCACCGCCCAGATCTTCGAGAAGAAGGACGACCAGGGCGGCGATGCCGATTTGGTAGACATGGTCTTGGACAAAGCCGCCCAAAAAGGCACCGGTAAATGGACCGCCCAAAGCGCCCTCGACTTGGGCATCCCTGTCACCGCCATCACCGAAGCTGTTTATGCCCGTGCGCTCTCGGCGTTCAAAGACCAGCGCGTCGCCGCCTCGAAAGTCCTCCCCGGCCCGAGCGGCACGATGGACGGCGACAAAGAAGCGTTCATCAACGACATCCGTGATGCGTTGTATGCCTCGAAAGTCGTGGCCTATGCCCAGGGCTTTGAGCAGATGCTCGCTGCCGCCAAAGAGTTCGATTGGACTCTGCACCCCGGCGAGATCGCGACCATCTGGCGCGGCGGCTGCATTATCCGCGCCCGCTTCTTGGACCGCATCAAAGACGCTTACGACCAGAACCCCGACCTCGCGAATTTGATGCTCGCCCCGTACTTCACCGACGCCATCAAGACCGCTTCCGGCGGCTGGCGGCGCACGGTCGGTCAGGCTGCTGCGCTCGGCATCCCCATCCCAGCGTTCTCATCCGCGCTGGCCTACTACGACGGCTACCGCCGCGAGCGCCTGCCCGCGAACCTCATCCAAGCCCAGCGCGACCTCTTCGGCGCACATACCTACGAGCGCACCGACAGACACGGCGCGTTCCATTCCCATTGGGCCGACGAAAAGCAGGAAGAAAAAAACAAAGCCCAGCACGGCGTCGAAACCACCGGTTAATTACTCGGTTTCAGAGGGAGCGGCGGCAACTATGAAAATCGTACAACTGGACATTCAAGGCTTCCGCTCCCTCAAGAACGTCACCTGGCGACCCGGCGACCTCAACGTCGTCATCGGGCCGAACGGCAGCGGCAAGTCTAATCTGCTGAAGATGCTGGAAATGATTTCGGCGGCAGCAGAAGGGGAACTGAGACGGTATATCCAATCAAGAGGCGGCATCAAACAACTGCTTTGGGATGGGCAAGCCACTAGCATTGAGATTGCACTTAACGCTTCCGGCACAGGTGTTGGAGTCGCAAGGCGCGGTTTTGTGTATCGGATTGGCTTGGAAGATGTGCCAGCCACGAACGACTACAGAATATTTGAAGAAACTTTAGTAGATGCACAAGATGGCTTCAAAGTTATTGATAGCGATGGATTAGGTGCGAAAATACAAGGCAGGAAAAGTTCCGAAACGGCAGAGACTACGAACTCTTCGGAAGAGCTTGTTTTTTCGTCAACCAACACTCCCTTCGTTCCGTGGTTGGCAGCTATTGGCTTACCATTCTATCAACAACAGATTACTGGTTGGTCTCTTTATCAAGACATACGCACAGACCAAAACGCCTCTATACGCCAAGCCCCAGTTTCACGCCAAGAACAGCGCGTCTCAACGGACGGGCAAAACCTTATCAACGTCCTATATACTCTCTATGCTGGCGACCGTGGTTTTGAGCAAGACATCAACGATGCTATGTCTGCCGCCTTCGGCGCGGACTATGAGAAATTGGTTTTTTCACCCGACCTAAACGACCAGCGGGTCCAGATGCGAGTGCGCTGGAAAACACTCAAACGAGACCAGTCTACGGCAGATTTGTCGGATGGGACGCTGCGGTTTTTATTTTTGATTACGGTGCTGGCTTCCCCCAACCCGCCGCCGCTGATTGCCATTGATGAGCCGGAAACAGGGCTGCACCCATCCATGCTGCCGATTATTGCGGAGTTTGCGGTGGAGGCGGCGACGCGAACACAAGTCATTTTTACGACGCATTCCGACCAGTTTTTGAGCGCGTTTCGGGACACGCGCCCGACTGTGACCATCGCAAAGTGGGAAAACGGCGAGACGACTCTGACGACCGTGGACGATAGCGAGCTGGCCTATTGGGTCAAGGATTACTCGCTCGGCAAGCTGTTCCGTTCCGGCGAGCTGGAGAACCTTGCCGCGTGAAGTTTATTCTCTTTGTGGAGGGGATAACGGAGGCAAAGGCGCTTCCGGCGTTCTTCAAGCGCTGGCTTGACCCGCGCTTGGATCAGCCGATTGGCATTGACGCCGTGCATTTCGACGGCGCGGCGGAGCTGATTGCGGAAAGCCCAAGTCGCGCCGAGAGGTACCTGAATGCGCCGCGTCAGGATGTCTTAGCTGTGATCGCCCTCCTCGACTTGCAGGGGCTGCCGCTTTCGTATCCAGCCAGTGCCACAAGCATAGCAGAGAAAGTAAAATGGGCAAAGCAGGAGATGGAAAGCAGGGTGAACGATGCCCGCTTTCGGCAGTTTTTCATCGTTCACGAACTGGAAGCGTGGCTTTTAAGTGATCTTGCGATTTTTCCGCAGGACTTGCAGGGTCTTTTTCCAGACAAAGCGAAGCAGCCGGAAAAGGTAAACTCCCACGAGCCGCCGTCAAAACTGCTGGCCCGGCTGTATCAGAAGATGAACAAAAAGTATAAGAAGCCTGTGGATGGAGAAAAACTGTTTAGCAAGCTCAATCCCGAGACGGCTTATACCAAGTGCCCGCATCTCAAGGCACTGCTGGATGAGATGCTGGCGCTGGCTCAAGGCTGATGCTGCAATTGTTAAGAAAGAGGGGCGGGGGCAGATGCCCCCGCCCCTCTTTTGTCTGTATCTGTTGCAGCGCGGCCTAGTCTGGGTCAGCCTGCACGGTGAAGGGCGACAGGACAGTGAAGCCCTGGGTGTCGGTCAGGTTGCTTTTCTGTCCGGCAATCGTGTCTAGGCGCGTGGCTTTGACATGGCCGTCGCAGTACAGGACGTTGCAGCGGCCCGTGTGGCGGGCGACCAAGTTGCCCAGCTTCTGGTAGCCGTGCCAGGTCGAGATCGCCGGGGCAGTGTCGCTGAACTGCCCGCGCTGCTCGCCGAGCGACTTGACGCCAAAGCCGTCGGCAGAGAACGCCCCATCGCCGTCAGCGACCCAAATAGTGGTTGACGGCGCTTCCAGCTTTGCGAGGCTCCAGGCGCTCGGCGGGTAATCGTCGCTGACCGGGGGCCGGCCCACGCCGTGCCCCGTGCCGTAGTACGCGGAGTTCATGCAGTACGAGCCGGCCTGGATAGCCGGGACGCCGTCGGCAAGCTGGGTCCACGGCACATAAGCGCCGAAGGAGGTCGGGCCGGATTTGACGCTGGCCGGGGCCGTGCTGCTCAGCCAAATGTCATTTGGGTCCAGAAAGTCGCCGCTGCCGGACTGGTCCGGGCAGGTGAAGACCTGCGGTGCTTTGACAAATGGCTGGATGGCGTCCATCCACTGATAGTGCTGGCCGCTGGCATCCCCGGCGGGGGAATAGCGGGCGCCGCCTTTCCAGCCGCCGATATAATGGTTGACCATCGCTTCGTCGTTGTCCTGGGAATACTGCGTCAGAGCCATTCCGATCTGCTTCAAGTTGGACGCGCAGGAGATGGCGCGGGCATTCTCCCGAACCTTCTGGAAGACGGGAAACAAAATCGCGGCGAGAATCGCGATAATGGCGATGACGACGAGCAGTTCAATCAATGTGAAGGCTCTGGGGGAGCCGCCGCGCTTAGCGGGCGTGTTTTGCTTGGCGGAAGTGTTCTCGGACATTTCGTTTTCTTTCTAATTAAGTAAGCAGAAATTACAGAACAGGAATTACGGGGCAGAAATCGTGCGGTCGTGGCGCTCAAGAATCGCACGCGGGATCAGCGGCAGCGCCAGCAGCGCCAGCGCCGTGGTACCGGCGCTGAGGCAAATCAGCGTCGGCAGGGATAGATGCGCCTTTTCGTAAAGCCACGACCCCAGAATATCGGAGCCGGTGCCGCCGAGGTTTGCGGCGCTCATCAGCAGTGAATAAGCCAGGGCTTCCGTGCCGCGCGGCGACGCCCGCGCCGCCAGGTCCATCAGGGCAACCGAGACAACAACGCCCAGCAGGCCACTCGTCCCCTGAATAATCAGCGCCGATGTGGGCGTCTTGTACCCCAAAAACAGCAGCGTACCGAGCGCACTGAGCACGATCCCAGTCGTCAGCAGCCGGCTCAGCGGCAGGCGCGTACACAGCCAGGCATAGCACAGCGCCCCAGCTATCGCGGCGGCGTTGGACAGCCCGCCCAGCCAGCCCAGAAACTGCGGGCTGAAGTGCAAGATATTGGTCTGATAGTAAAACAGCGGCGTCCCAAAACCGGGCGACAGGTCCCGGAGGAAAATGAACGCGGCGGCCAGCCACAGCGCACGCGACCCAAAGACCGGGCGCAGACGCGCCACGATCTCCCGGCCCGAGACGCGGGCCGGACGCGCTTCGTGCGTTTCCGGCAGCAAAAACAGTGTCAGAGGGACCAGCCCGAAGAACAGGGCCGCGCCGATCCCGCAGGTCCAGCCGAACGCCTGCCCAACCAGGTAACCGCCGACCGGCTGGGCCACCAGGATTGTCCCGGCGATAATCGTCTCGCGCAGCGCCCCCATGCGGCCCGTCCATCCCTGCTGCTGCCCCGCTTCCACCAGCAGCCCGCCCGAAACGCTGCTGGCGAGGACCGCAAAGGCGTTCGCGCCCACCAGGGTCCACAGCAACGGTGCATAGTGGCGCGGCACAAAAGCCAGGGTTGTCCAAAGGATACCGGCCCCTACCCCGCTTAGGACCAGGTAGTTGCGCCGCCGCGACCCCCAGAGCGGCACGATGTCGGACAGCAGCCCGGCCGCCGGCTTGAAGTACCAGGCCAGGCTGGTCAGCCCGAAAAACGCCGCCATCGCGGTCGGCCCCAGGTGCAGATAGTTCTTCAGCAGGAATTGCAGCGGCAGCTTGGCATGGCGGCTGTCGCTGACAAATGTCGAGACCAGCAGGCCCGCCACGATCATGCCGAGCATCTGACGGCGCAGGGCCGGGGGAGGCAATTTTTGCGCGGTCGCGGCCATCAAGAAATGTTCTCTCTTCTAGGCGGAGACGGGAAGTTTTGGGCGGCTGAGGGTCGCATACGGTCGCAGTCTAAGAGAAAACCCCGGAAGAGGGTTCGACAGTTCGGTTTTCCCAGGTGTCTATTCCCAAATGCGGCGTTCCTAAACCCCGCCAGAAGCTGCCCAAAAACGCGCATGTCCGGTATAATAGGGGCGGCAGTGCGTCATAGGGACAGCTCATCGAGAGAACGGGCACATGAGGACAGAAAAATGCCAAATCGAACTCTGCGCGTGGCTTTTATTTTGCTGGCGTGGGCGCTGACCGCCCTCCTGCCGCCCCCTGCCCCGGCCCAGACGGCGGCAGGGTGGAAAACCGAAATCGTCGGCAAAACCGTCGTGATGACCCCGCCCGATCTCGCCGCCGGGGAAGACTGCCGGATCACGGTCTACGCCCGCGAGCCGCTGAACGGGGCGCTGATTACCGATTTTTTAGATGGGTTTGCGGACCGCACCGTGAAGGGTCTGGGTAAGCCGGGCGGCAAGCCTGCCCCGGCGCAAGCGACCGACCGCAGCAATGCAGCAGCGACGCGGCAGTTTACGGCGGCGCACGGGCAGGCCACGGAAGCAGTCTTTTTTGCGCTGTCCCCCGACCGGGAAAATGCCCGCGTGGTCAGTTTTGTCTGCACCGCCGACCCGGCGGTGCTGGGCCGCTACCAGGCGCAGATGCTGGCCGTGGTTAAAGAGATGACCCGGCAGGAGTCAGACGCCGCCGTCTCGTCCGGGCGCGGCGTGGTCACGGAAACCCTGCCCGACGCGCCGCCGGGCCTGACCCCCGGCGGGCCGATGACACCGGGCATCTATGCGGGGAACATCGTGCAGACAAAGACCATCAACAGAGAGCAGTCCCAGGAAATCTATGCCCGTGTGCGTTTATCTCTCTACGCCGACGGCGAGTTCCGTCTGTGCCATGCCGATGGCACGGAAATTGATTTCGGCACCGGGGACAGCTTTTATGACCGCATCACCGGACGGCTGAAAATCGGCAGCGGCTTTAAAATGGCGTGTTTCAAAGACCCCGCCAACGGCTACTGCCTGTACGGACGCGGCGCGGACGGCAAGCCGTGTCTCATGGCCCGCGAGACGCAGACGTTCGGCGAGTGGGTGACGGTGCTGCACTGGATCGGCCCGCCCGACCGGCCTTCGCCCAAGCAGGCAGCAGCGAAGAAAGCGGCGGACGACGCCGAAGCCAAGCGCTACAAGTTTGTCGCCGCGCCGGGCAAAGGCGTCCAAGCCGGCCAGATCGCCGCCGTGCTGTTCCACACCGACATGGTCATGATCGGCAATAACTACTCGGCGTTTCCCAAGACGTACCTGGCGCTCAAAGACGGCACGGTCCACGACGGCCTTGAAGTCCCGGCAGAGACGCTGGACGTGTCCCAGTCGCGGCGCGGGGAGCCGGAAAAGTGGGGCCGCTGGCAGAAGCGCGGCGAAGACTACTGGGCCGCCTGGCCGGACAAGCCCGGCCACTATGACAACCTGAACGCCTACGCCATTACCCCGGCCAAGCCAGGCGAAAAGCTGACGGGCTACTACCTCAAAGGCATCAGCGGCGGCGACATCGCCACCGGCGGCTTCACGGTATTCTGGGGCGTCTCGTTCCGGCCCGACGGCCATTTTCTCAAAAGCCATTCGTCGAGCGAAAGCACCGGCTATTTGGCGCTGCAAAACAGCGGGGTCGTCAGCGGCGGCGCGTCGGGAGACGACGGCTCCAGCACTTACTCCTTCAGCCCGCAGGTCACGGCCACATCGGAAACAAAGACCAAAGGGCCGGCCCGCTCCGGCACTTACTCGCTGAGCGGCTACACTCTGACCCTGCGCTACGACGACGGGCGGGTCGAGCGTGAGCCGTTTTATTTCCTGTCCCCCAGCCATGACTTTATCTGCTTTGAGGGCGGGACGATGAACCTGCAAAAGTGATCGCAAGAAACGAGCAAGCCATGACGCGCTGCCTCCTCGCTTTTCTCGCCGCCGCACTGTTGACGCTTGCCCTGCCGCCTGCCGCCCCCGCACAGGCCCCGGCGGGGTGGACGACGCAAACCGTCGGGACGCAGACAATCTACACGCCGCCGGACCTCAAGCCCGGCGAGTTCTACCGGGTCGTCGTCTTTCCCTCCTACCCCCTCGGCGGCAGAACCGTCGCCGGATTCCTTGCGGCGTTCACCGCCAAAGAGGTCGCCGCGCTCGGCACCCCAACCGGCAAGATTACAACTGTTCCCGCGTCCGGCCCGCACGGCGCGGGCGTATCCGCCGATTTTTTGTCCAAGTCGGGGCAGCCGCAGACCGCGATCAACTCCGCGTTCTCGCCTGGCGGCAAGACCGTCGGGGTGATGAGCATTCTGTCCTCCCTCAGCTCCGCTCTGCTGAAGCGCTATCAGCCGCAGAACGCACCCATCTTTCAGAGCCTGCTGGACCGGGAACTCGCCGCCGCCGAAGCCGACGCGCCGACGCCGAGCGTCCCCGGTGCGCCTGCGGGTCTGAAGCCGGGCGGCCCCATCGTACCGGGCATCTACGAGGGCGACGCCGTGTATGCCTCGGACGAGACTGTTACCCCCCGCCACTTCAAACTGTACCTCTATGCGACCGGTGAGCTGCGCTTGTTCCGGGCCAACGGCGACCAAATCGAAGCCGGCGGCGACGACTACCATTATGACCCGGCGACCGGCAAAATCGGGATCAGCGAGCAGTACGGCCTGAACAACTACGACGACCCGGCACGCGGCTTCTGCGTTTACGGGCATGACTCGTCAGGAAAGCCGCTGGTCTACGCCGAGCGGAACTATCCCGGCGGCGACCGCCGAACGATAACCCTGCGCTACGCCGGGCCGCCCGATCTGCTGTCGTCCAAACAAAAAGAAGCCGCCGAGGATGCCGCGAAAGCCGAAGCGCGGCGCTATAAATATGTGACGGCTCCCGGCAGGGGACTCCTACCATCTCAAGTTGTAGGGATTTACCACAAAATCCAGGTGCCGATTTACGGGGTGCCCGGCCCAAGCTTCACAGACTACCTGCTGCTCAAAGACGGCACGGTCCATGAAGACCTGCCGGTCGCGCCCGACGAGATGGACGCCGCGCTGTCCCGCCAAAAAGAGCCGAAGCAGTGGGGCCGGTGGCGGCGTCAGGGCAAGGAGATTCTCATGGCCTGGCCGGACCATCCCAATGAATTCGAGGCCGTGCCGGGCAGCTTTGTCACCCCCGGCAGGCCCGGCGAGCGTATTAGCGGACGCTACGGCGGGGCGTCGTCGGGCGGCTCATTCCTCACCGGCAGCTACTACGATTTCTACGGCGTCGCGTTTACTCCCGATGGGCGCTTCTCCCAAGACCACAGCGGCGGCACCAGCAGCAGCGGCCTCGGGCAGACATTGAACAATTTCAGCGTGAACACGACCAGCAATAACGGCGAGGCAACTACCAGCGTTTCCTCGCCCGGCGCGGTCGGCTACGCCACCACGAAAACGCAGGGCCGCAGCGACCGGAACGGGACGTACACAGTGAGCGGCTACGCGCTGACTTTGCACTACGACAACGGCAAAATCAAGCGGATGCCGTTTTACTTTCTGTCCAAAGAGCGCTACTTTGTCTTCTTTGAAGGCGACCTGCTGAAGTCCGACGCTTACAAATAAGAGGAACCGACCATGACCCGCAAACTGAGCGTGCTTGCCGCGCTGCTGCTGACACTCTTTCTGCCGTGTCTAGCCCACGCGCAGGCCGGGTGGCATACCGGAGCCGCCGGCAAGAGCGCGGTGATGACACCGCCGGACCTTGCGCCGAATGAGTTCTATCAGATCACCATCTTCCCGCGTGCGCCCCTGAGCGGGGCGGCTATCACCGACTTCCTGGACGGCTTCGCCGACAAGGACGTGGCCGGGCGGGGCAAGGTGCAGGGCCAGGCCGAACCGGCCTCCGCCAAAAGCCACAACATCGCCTCGGCGACGCGCGTGTTTGTCACGCCCCAGGGGGAGGGGCGGATAGTCGTCTATATCGCCGTCTCGGTGGACGGCGAGAATGCGCGGGTGATCGGCATCGTCAGCTCAAGCAGTAACCTGCTCACCCGCTACCAAAGCCAGCAAACTGCCGTGAGCAAGTACGTCGTGACCAAAGAAAAAGCCGACGCCGAGGCGTCCGGGCGCGGACTGGCGGTGGAGAAGCTGCCCCCGACGCCCCCAGGCATGACGCCGGGCGGCGAAATCGTCTCAGGCATTTATGTCGGCAATAGCATTTACGTCGGCAACAGCGCTTACAGCAGTGGCAGCGAGATCAGAGGCCGCTACCGGCTCTATCTCTACACTTCGGGCGAGTTCAGTATGTGTGACGAAAAGGGCGAAGAGCTGCGGTTCGGGGCGGGAGACTACCACTATGACCCAATCACCGGCAAGATAGACATCAATAATGTGACTGCGTATAGCCTCTACAACAAAAAATCCGACCCGGCTGGGGTTTACAGCCTGTACGGGCGCGGGGCCGACGGCAAGCCCTTCCTCTTCGGCTACGACGGCCAGGGGTCCGGCTACGAGACGACGATCCTGCGCTACGCCGGGCCGCTCGACCGGCCCTCGCCCAAACAGGTCGCCGCCAAAAAAGCGGCGGCGGAAGCGGAAGCCAAACGCTACAAGTTCGTCACCGCGCCGGGCAAGGGCATCCAGCCCGCCCAAATCGCGGGCGTCCTGCATCATCAGTCGCTCGACCAGAGCGGCGGCCTTTCAATCAAGGACGAGATATGCCTGTTGCTGAAGGACGGCACGGTCCATGATGGCCTGCCCGTGCCCCCGGACGAGATGGACGTGGCCCTCTCGCGCCGTCGCGAACCCGAAAAGTGGGGCAAATGGCGGCGGGCGGGGGCGGGCTACGCCGCCGCCTGGCCCGGTCAGCCCAATCATTTTGAGTCTCTCAAGGGTGAGATCGCACTTCCGGCCAAAACCGGCGAGCAGCTTGCCGGGCGGTTCGAGACCGGGTCCACCACCGGCGACGTGGTCTCCGGTGGGGGCTACAGCTTCTGGGGCGTGACGTTCCAGCCCGGCGCACGATTTCTCAAAGACAGCCGGGGCAGCTACAGCAGCGGCGGCATGGGCCAGACCCCGGACGGCTTCAGCGTGAGCACGGCCTATGATGACGAGAGCGCAGCCACGCTCTCCACCTCCTCCGGCGTCAGTGTCTCGACCAGCAGCAAAAAGCCCGGCGGCCACCGGGGCGGGACGTACTCCCTGAGCGGCTACACACTCACCCTGCGCTATGACGATGGGCGTGTGGCCCGCCTGCCGTTCTTCTTCTCATCGGTCAAGCACAACGGCATTTACTTTGAAGGCTCGGCGATGACCCTCGACAACGGAAAGTAGGCCACTATGCAAAACCGAGACTCTCTCGCATATTCTGTCGCTCTGACACTTTGGCTGCTGCTCGCCCTGCCAGGGTTTGTTCACGCGCAGGCGGGCTGGAAAACCGCAGTCGCCGGCAAGACCGTCACAATGACCCCGCCGGACCTTGCCGCCGGAGAGTTCTGCCGGATCACCGTCTATCCGCGCACTCCGCTGGCCGGGACCGCCCTCGGCGGCTTCCTGACCGCGTTCGCCAACCGGACCGCCGCCGCGCTGGGCCGAGCGGCTCCCCACCCGGCCCCCGATCAGGGCGGCACTGACACGGTCGCGACCACTTCGCGCTCGTTCGTGACCCCGCGCGGGCAGGCGCGAATCGCAATGTTTGTTGCCGAGTCGCTGGACGGACAGAACGTGCGGGTGGTCGGCCTCGTCGCTTCTGTAACCGACGATATGGGCGTTTTTGCCCGCTACCAGCCGCAGATGCAGGCCGTCATCGGGGAAATGATCCACCAGGACAAAGCCGCCCTGCCGCCCACCGACCCGCCGGCGAACACGGGCAAAGCAGAAGAAACAGCAAAGAAAGAGCCGCGCTACCCGTATACCGTCCCGCCCGGCAAAGGGGTGCCAAACTCCAAAATCGCGGCGGTCGTGTATCAAGGCGGCACCCTGATGAACGGCTTCATCTACGGCACCAATGCGTACCTGCTGCTTGCCGACGGCACAGTGCATGAGGGGCTGGACGTGCCGCCGGATGAGCTGGACGTGGCACGGTCGCGGCAGGGCGAGCCGAAGAAGTGGGGCCGCTGGCGCAAAGACGGGAAAGAATATGCCCTCGCCTGGCCCGGCAAGCCCGGCGTGTTCGAGGTCCCAAGCATGAGCTGGACTGTTTTTCCCGCCAAGCCCGGCGAGCGGATAAATACGCGCTATCAGGGCGCGGTTTCCGGCGGCTCCGTCTTCACCGGCGGCTACTACAGCATCTGGGGCGTCAAGTTCACGCCGGATGGCAGGTTCACCAAAGACCTGCGCGGCGGCTCCAGCGCCGGCGGCCTCGGGTCCGATGTCAGCGTCAGCACCACTTACGACAACGACGGCTCGACGGCGTCGTTCAGCACCCCGGACGCGGTCGGTCTGGCCCACTCAAAGCCGAAAGGCCGCGCAAATGCCGGGACTTACTCGGTCAGCGGCTACACCTTAACCCTGCACTATGACGACGGCCGGGCCGTGCGCCTGCCGTTCTTTTTCGGCGGCAAAGAGCGCGACTGCATTTTCTTCGAAGGCTCGCTGATCTTTGAGCCGAAAGACTAGAAAGCAAACGATGTTGAGCAAACTTGCGGCCCTTGTACTCGCAGTCCTGCTGACGCTTGCCCTGCCGCCTGCCGCCCCCGCGCAGGCCCCGGCGGGATGGACGACGCAAACCGTCGGGACGCAGACAATCTACACGCCGCCGGACCTCAAGCCCGGCGAGCTGTACCGTGTTGTCGTCTTTCCCCGAATGCCGATGAAAGGCGCGGTCATCACGGACTTTCTGGACAATTTCAGCGCCAGAGAAATCGCCGCGCTGGGCAGGCCGTCGGCGGACAAGGATGCTGCCACGGCACGCACACACAACTACGCGACCCTGGTGCGGAGCTTTGCCTCGAAGCAGGGCGAGCCGCGCCTTCTGCAAAACTCGGCGATCTCGGTGGACAGGGAAAATGTCCGCATCGTCAGCATCGTCACGTCGCCGGACCTTACAGCCTTCAAGCGCCATACGCCGGAGTACATTGCGCTGCTGAAAACACTGATCACGCAGGAAAAAGCCGACGCGCTGGAGGCGGGGCGCGGTGTCAGCTTCGAGAAGACCGCCGACGCTCCCAACGGTATGACGCCGGGCGGGGCAATGGTGCCGGGCATCTACACCGGGAACGGGGTCTACAGCGATGACGGCAAGATCGGCAATCGCTACCGGGTCTCTTTGTATGCGACCGGCGAGTACTTAATCTGCGACGATGGGGGCAAAGAATACGAGTTCGGGCACGGCGACTGCAAGTACGACCCGATCACCGGCAAGCTGCAAATGGGGATCACGTTTACATTCAACAACAATCCCACCGACCCCGAGGACGAGTTTTGCCTGTACGGCAAGGACGCCGCCAGCAAGCCGTACATGTATGCCCGCAGCAACCGAGGCTACGGCTATTTAACGGTCATCCTGCACTACGCCGGGCCGACTGATCAGCCGTCGCCCAAGCAGCTTGAAGCCCAAAAAGCCGCGGCGGACGCCGAAGCGCGGCGCTACAAGTATGTCACCGCCCCCGGCAAAGGCATCCAGAGTGCCCAAATCGCTGGCATCCTGCACAACCAAATCTCAAACCTCGGCGACGGCCCGGACAAGAACGAAGTGTACTTGCTGCTCAAAGACGGCACAGTCCATGACGGCCTGCCCGTGCCGCCGGATGAGTTAGACGTGTCGCTGTCCCGCCGCCGTGAACCCGAGCACTGGGGCCGATGGCGGCGTCAGGGAACGGTCTACCAGGCGTCCTGGCCCGACCAGCCCAACCACTTTGAGCCACTGAAGGGCGAGATAACCCTGCCGGCGAAGACGGGCGAGCAGCTTGCCGGACGGTTCGGCACCGGGTCTACGAGCGGCAGCACACTTCTGGGCGGCTCGTGGAGCCTATGGGGCGTCAAGTTCGCCCCCGGCGCACGGTTCCAAAAAGACAGCCGGGGCGGGTCGAGCAGCGGCACTCTGGGCGAGACGATGAACGATTTCAGTGTCAATTCCACGCATGATGACGACGGCTCGGTCACATCGTTCAGCACCCCGTCTACAGTCGGCTATGCCAAGCGCAAAAAAATGGGCGGACATCGAGGCGGCACCTATTCTCTCAGCGGCTACACGCTGACCCTGCATTACGATGATGGGCGCACGGCCCGCCTGCCCTTCTTCTTCACCTCAGCCAAGCGCGACCAGATCTACTTTGAAGGCGCGACGCTGGCGTTTGACGACGGCAAATAGCAAGGAAGAGAAAGACAATTTGGACAAATGGATCTTTTCGCTGAAGCTTCGGAACGGCGCGGGCGTGCTGTCCGCCCTGACGGCGCTGTTCGCCGACCGGGGCGTCTCGATCGAGAGCCTCACGGCCCACGGCGGCATGGGGGCACCGGGAACACACGGAACCGCAGTGCTGATCTTCGCCGCGTCGGAGGCCCGCAAGACGCATCTCGCCCGGCTGCTGGGCCGCCTGGCATCGGTGCTGGACGTGACCGAGTACCGCTACGATGACGCCCGCTCGGCTCGCAAATCGGTCTTGGCGCGGGTCTCGCTGCCTGCCGAGGCACTCACGGCGCGTCTGCCGCCAGGCGTTCTGTGCGACATCGTCTCGGCAGGTGATGGGCACACGGCGGCCCTGCTGCTGGGTCCGCCGCTGATTTTGGACACGCTGCTGGCCCAGCTTGCGGCGGACGGGGCGGTCGAGGAGGTGGACTCGGCGGTGATTTTGGTCTAACGTGGATTAGGAGATGGGCGTGGATTAGGAGATGGGCAGGTCCTTGACCAGCACGACGCTCATCCCGAGGGGGGCGGGGCGGAACTCGACACTGTCAGCGAGCTGCTGCATCAAGGGCAGGCCGCGCCCGCCGGGCGCTTCGGGTCCGGGCATGGTCGGCGCGGGGCGTCCCGCGGGCAGGCCGAGGCCGCTGTCGGTGACTTCGATTTGCAGCGCCCCGGCGGCGGTGCGCCGGCCCCGGATATGGAACTCTTCCGCAGCCCCGAGCGGCGAGCCGTGCCGGACCGCATTGGTGACCGCCTCCGTAACCGCCGTCTGAAAGTCCTCGGTGGCAGCACGGTCATACCCCAAAGTCGCCATCCAGTGCCCAAGCGCCTGACGCACCTCGGCGGCGTAGTCAGCCTGGCTCGGGAAATGGAACTGGAACAGGTCGTCATCACCCGTTTTCCAGGACAGCAGCGGTGGACTCTCCGGCCCGGAGGCAGTCTCCGGCGGCAACGCCTCGGCCATGCGGCGCACTACCAGCAGGGCCATGTCGTCCTGCGGCCTGCCGCCGGTCCAGCGCAGCGCTGCCTGCTGCAAGTGCGCGGCCAGTGCGCCGGGGCCGGCCTCGGACGGCGCTCCTTCCAGCAGCGCCTGCACCCCGCCGATGTCCAGCAGGGCGCGTTCGCTGTTCCGCGCCTCGGTCAGACCGTCGGTGTACAGCGCCAGCGAGTCGCCGGGGGCCAGCACGGACACTTCCTGCGTGTACGTGTGCTCGGCGAGGCCCAGAATCGGGCCGTTGGCGTCGAGCAGGCTGCTCCCGCCGGCGGCCCGCTTGATGAGCATTGTCTCATGCCCGGCGCTGGTCCAGGTCAAGCGGCCCGAAGCGGGGTCGAATACGGCGTAAAAGAGGGTCACGAAATGGTCGCCCAGCCCGGCCAGCTCGCTGCACAGCATCTTGTTCAGGCGGGTCATTACCAGCCCCGGCGCGGCGGCCTCGGTGGCGTAGGCCCGCAGCGAGTATTTCACCGTCGCGGTCTGCACCGCCGCACTCAGGCCCTTGCCGGAAACGTCGGCGATCACCAGCGCGACCCGCCCGTCGGGCAGGGCGAACGCATCATAATAGTCACCCCCAACCTGCGCTTCTTCCAGTCCGGCCCGGTAATTTGCGGCCAGCGCCAGGCCCGGCAGCGTGTCGGGAATGTCCGAGAGGAACGCCGACGACAGAATCTCCGCGACTTTATGTTCCCGCGCATACATCCGGGCGTTTTCTAAAGCCAGTGCCAGCAGGTCGGAGACGGCACAGAGGAATACTTCCTCGTCCCGGCTCCAAGACCGCGCCTGCCGGGTCTGCTCGGCCAGCAGCACGCCGCCGAGCTGCCCGCGCAGGAAGACAGGGCAGGCCAGCAAGTCGGAGCCGGCCACCGACAGCGACACGGACCGGCCCACCGACCACGCGGCGACAATGTCCGCCGGCCAGTCCGCAAGCGGCACCGCGCCGAGCGCGGCGGGGACCCCGGCGGCGGCGTACTGCTGCGGCGCGGCTTCTAAGGTTCCCCGCACCGTATCTAGCCGCAGAAAGCGGCAGCGGTCGGCCCCCAAAGCCTGCGCGACCTGCGCAGTGACAATCCCGAGAATCTCGCCGCCATCCAGCGAGACCCGCAGGGCGCTGCCGATCTTGTTGATCATCGCCTCGCGCTCGGCTCGCGCCTGAGCCTCCTGGAACAAGCGGACATTTTCCAGTCCCGCTGCGACCCGCTGCCCAAGCTCCGTCGCCAGCGCCAGCGTCTGCTCGTCATACTGAACTTGGGCCGACGCCAGCGACAGCGCCCCAAGAACCTGCCCCCGAACAATCAGCGGCACGCATAAATACGACGACGTGCCCAGCGCTTGCAGCTCCGCCCGCAGGACACCGCTCTGCACCGGGGACGACCAGAACTCGGGGCTAAGGATTGGGAGAAGCTGCGCCGTGCCGGTCCGCAGGACAAATCCCGCCCCGTAAATGGTGCTTGGATTCAGCGGCGCGGCGGGGGGAAGCGCCTGCCGGACCGCCCCGCCATCTGGGCCGGCCGACGCGATCATCACGGGCCGAACCGCGCCGTCCTCGGTCAGCACATTGACCGCGCACCAGTCGGCCAGGACCGGCACGACAAGCTGTGCAACCGTATCGAGCGTCGTTTGGGCATCCAGCGACGCCGACAGCCGCGCCCCGGCTTCCGCCAGCAGGGCCGCCCGCGCTTCCGCCGTTTTCTGCGCGGTGATGTCCCGCATCGTGACCACGGCGAGGATCATTTCCCCGGAAGCGCTGCGGGCCGTCGTGCCCCCATAGCTGCCGACCCAGGTGCGCCCGGTGTCGCGGCGGCGGACCAGCACTTCGTAGTTTGAGAACGTCTCGCCGCGCATGGCGCGGGACAGCGGCCACTCGGCCAGCGTGTGCGGCGCTCCGTCCAGCGACAGGAACTCGATGACTGAAAGCAGCTCGGAAAGCGGACGGCGCATCTCATTGGGGTCATCAAAGCCGTGCATCGCGAGTGCCGCCGGGTTAATCGCGACGACCATACCGGCAAGGTCGCTGACCACCAGGCCCTCGGTCATGCTGGTTAAGATGGCTTCGGTCTGCCCCTGCGCGGCAGCCAAATTGAGCAGCAGCCGCTCACGCTCGGCTTCGGCCCGCTCCGCGTCGGCCCGAACCTCGCGCCCCCGCGCGATATGCCGCAGGCTCAGCGCAAGCAGGTCCGCCGACAGTCGGGACTTCGCAAAGTAGTCGGCGGCCCCAGCCTTCATCAGCGCAGCGGCCACGGATTCATCGCCGTAGCCGGTCAGGACGATCACCGGCACGGCGACCTTGCGGGCCTGAAGCGCACCGAGGATTTCCAGCCCGTCGGCATCGGGCAGCCGGAAGTCCAGCAGGACGGCGTCGAACGCCGACCCGGCCAGCAGCTCCAGCGCTTCGCTGCCGCGCTCCGCTTCAGCGATGTCGTCCGCCATGCCGGTCGCGAGCAGCGCCCGCCGGGCGGCCTGCCGGTCAAGGACATCGTCATCTACAATGAGTACACGCATAAAAACCTATCTTGCGCTAGATCGGCACTTCGCTCAACGTCCAATACTTGTTCAGCGTCGCCATCGTTTCAATAAAATGCGCCAGCGTCACGGGCTTGAGAATATAGCCGGCGACATTGAGCTGATACGCTTCTACTTTGTCCCGGTCTTCATCAGACGTTGTCAGGACAATCACCGGGATCAAGCTCAAAGCCGGGTCGGCCCGCAGCTCGCGCAGAAACTCGATGCCGTTCATCTTGGGCATATTCAAATCCAAAAGAACAATTCGGCGCTCGCGCGGCACCTCGGGCGGGTTGCCGCCGACGCCGCGCAGCATATCCAGTGCTTCCAGGCCGTTGCCGGCTATGAAGAGCGGATTCAGTATATTGTTCTTTTTGAACGACCGCTGGACATTCATCACGTCCAAAGCATCGTCTTCCACCAGCAGTATGTTCAGCATTCTTCCCGCCATCTTTGTCTCTCCATCAAATCATTCTCACGCATCGGGCCAGGTGAACTTGAACGCCGCCCCAGACCCTTCCTCAGACTCGACCGAGACAGTCCCGCCCTGACCCTCGACGATCTTCTTGACCAGCGCCAGCCCGACCCCGGTGTTCTCCACTTTGTCCCGCGCTTCCAGGGTTTGAAAGATGACCCAAATGCGCTCCTGAAACTTCGGCGCGATGCCCGGCCCATCGTCGGCGACCGAGAATTCAACCCATCTGCCGCCGGCCTCATCGGTGAAGCGCCGCGCCCCGACATGAATTGTCCCCGTCGGCTTGTCGTGGTGCTTCAGGGCATTCGAGAGCAGGTTCTGGAACACCTGATACAGCCGCAGGCGCGGCGTGTGCAGCGTCGGCATTTCGTCGTCCATACTCACTGCAATCCGGGTCGGGGGACTGAGCAGGTCAATCACATCGGTCAGGAGCGCCTTGACATTCACGGTTTCGGCGGCAGTCTCAGCCCGGTCCACCCGTGAGTATTCTAAAATGCCCTCAATCATCGCTTCCATGCGGTTGACCCGGCCCCGCAGAAGGTCGAACTGCCCGGCGACTTCCGGCGGCACCAGGCCCTCTAAATCTTCTTCGATCCAGCGGGATAAGTTCGCGATCCCGCGCAGCGGCGCTTTGAGGTCGTGCGACGTGATATACGCAAACTGATCCAGCTCGGCATTGCGCCGCTCCAAAGCGTCCGCCGCTTCGGCCAGATCTTCCACCCGGCGGCGCAGACTTTCTTCGGCCTGCCGCCGGGCCGTGGCATCCTCTTGAAGCGCCACCGCCTGCGCCGGACCGTCACCGGGAAAGCGCGAGACCCGCAGGGTATACCAGTGCTCGCCCGCCGGGTCGGTGTATTCCAGCCGGAACAGCGGCGTTTCTCCAGCCAGGACCGCCTGGATACCGGCAGCGGCTTCGGCGGCTTGCGGCCCGGACGCCAAGAACTCCCGCCAGGCGGCGCTGCCCGCCGTGACCCGGCCGTCCGCGTCCAAAATGGCGATTTCGGCCATCGCGCTGCTGTTTATGGAATGGGTCATAGTTTAGTGAAGCACACTCCCAGCAGTTCCAGGAAAAGGTCAATCTCGGCGGGCGTGACACTGAGATTGGGCCGGGTGCGGACACTGTCCGCGCCCGCGCCGAGCAGCAGCAGGTCATGTTCCTGCAAGGCGGTCTCAGACAACCGCGCCCGCGCCCCCGGCTGACGCAGCGTGAAGCCCTGGTACAGACCCATCCCGCGCACGTTGCGGATGTGCTCCGGGAAACGCGCCTGCAAGCCGCGCAGGCCCGACGCCAGCCGCTCGCCGTTGACCCGCGCGGCGTCAACCAAGCCTTCGTCCTCGACAACGCGCCATTCCTGGCAAAAGCGGACCATGTCGGCCAGCCCCCCGCCCCAGGTGCTGTCCAAAACCCCGACATCGGCCAGCGGCTCGCGCATGAACAGCGCCCCGACCGCGAACTTCTTGCCGACCGCGACTGCGTGCGGCGCATACGGCAGGTCGAATTGGTCAATCGCAAAGAGTGTCCCGGTCGGACCCGCTGAGGTCTGCACCTCGTCCACGCCGAGGCCGACATCGTATTTATGAGACAGCTCCGAGAGGCCCCGGAACCACGCCGCCTGCGCGGTTCGCTGCCCGCCCGCCCCCTGGATCGGCTCGACAATAATGCCGACAATCTCGTCGCCCATCTGGGAGAGAATGCCTTCGATGAATTCCAAGCTTTGCTTGGTCCGGGCACTGTTCTCGGCCTCGGGAGCGTCTGAGTCAATCGCCGGAAACGGCACTTTGATATTGCCCGACGCCGCCAGGCCGTGAAAGTCCTGGGTCGCAATCGGGTCCAAAGTTTGGGTCACTTGCAAGGCGTAGACCGTGCGCCCGTGGAACGCCTGATCGAAGTACAGAAAGCGGCGGCTCGCCGACCCCGAATGCCCGCCGCGCTTTTGCCGCTTGGCGTTGTGCCAGGACAGCAGATACTTGAGCATATTCTCCACGGCCTCTGCCCCAGAGTTCACCGCGTAGACTTCGTGCGTCCCGGCAGCCTTCATGGTTTCAGGGCAGAGCCTATGAAGCAATCGGTAGTAGTCTAAGCATTCGGCGGTCAGAAAATCCGGGTTCGCGACTTTGTTGTTCGCCGCCAGGGTCAGCGCCTTGAGGTACTCCGGCTCCGAAAGCTGAGGATGGTTGTGTCCAATCAGCTTGGAGCCGTAGTAGCCCGCCCAGTCGAAGATCGTCTGCCCGTCCACGGTCGCCAGGTACATTCCGTCGCACCCGGCCAAATCTACCACGAACGGCCACGGGTGATAGATCACATAGCGCTGCATCTCGGCGATCATGTCCCGGCTATTGGGTCCCGGATAGCGCGGCGGGGCCGCGACGACGGGCGCAGAAACAACGGTGTTTTCCATGATGCTTAGTATACCCTTTAGGCGGGGGGCCTGTCTGCCGACAATCGGCGTATGAAGACATTCGGCATGGACAAGACCCCGAGCGTTGGCGGGGCGCTGGCCGGGCGGCTCGTGATTATTACCGGGGCATCGAGCGGCATCGGCTACGGCGCGGCCCGGCGTCTGGCCCAAACCGAAGGGGTGCGCGTGGTCGCGGTTGCCCGCCGCCGCGTCTTTCGGATTGAAGCGCTGGCCGCGCAGATCCACGAGCAGGTCGGCGAGGAGCGCTTGTTTCCCCTCACGACAGACATGGCCGACCGGGCGCAGGCCGAAGCCGTGGTGCGCCAGATCGAGGACAAGTTCGGGCGCGTAGACGGCTTTATCCATGCAGTCAACCGCGCCCTGAAGCTGGCCGCTTTGGAAGTCAGCGACCGGGAATTCGACCTGACGATGCAGGTCAATGTCAAGAGCGCCCTGTACGGCGTGCAGGCCGTTGCGCCGTCGTTCAAGCAGCACGGCGGCGGCGGCATCGTCATCTACAATCCAACCCCGCGAGAGACCGCCGACTTTGTGGCCTCGGAGGCGGTCTACACTGCCGCCGCCCACGCGCTGTCGGCCCTCACTGCCGGCTGGACCCGTCAGCTCGCCCCCGCCGGCATCGGTGTCCGCGAAGTCGCCCCCGTGCCGGACAGCGACGTCGCCGAAGGGGCGTGGGGCCGGGCCGGCCTCTCCCACGACGCCCTCCTAGTGGCAGCCCTGCGCGATGCCCTGGGCGACCCCGCTGCGCCGGTCCTCCTGCCCGCGCCTGCCGCCCCCGCCAAGCATTCCCTGCTATCGTTCGGCAGACCCGCCGAAGTCCAGCCGACCGACGCTAAACCGCCCCAAGTGCTGCGCTCGCGCGGCGGTCTGGTGCTGAAAGAGTTTTAGGCGTGACCGGCACTGAAAGTGCCGGCCTACTGAAAGCGCAAAGTCCCTCCGGGACTCCAGAGTTTTAGACTGAAAAGTCTTGGACTGAAGAGCCTTGAACCGCTTCGGTTTTCACTCAAGAGTAGACCGGCACTTTCAGTGCCGGTTACCCATCGCCGTGAACCTTTCCCGCCCTCATTGCGTCTCTCAAGCCAGGAGACAAATTATGCCTATTCACAAACTCGCGGCCCTCGCCGCCCTTTCCCTGACCCTCACCGGGTCCCTTATTCCCGCGTTCGCACAGACGGCCCCGCCGCCGATGCATGGGCCGCACGGCGGCGGACGCATGAACGGCGGACGAATGAACCGTATGGGCGAGGCGCTTGGCCTCACCGATGCCCAAAAGGCCCAAATGCTGCCAATCTTGAAAAACGCCCGCCAGCAAGGCATGGCGATCCGCAGCGATGCGTCCCTCACCCCGGAATCCCGGCAGGCCAAGATGCGTGCCCTGCGGGCCAGTGTCCGCACCCAGACAATGGCGATCCTGACCCCTGACCAAAAGGCCAGGATGGGAACGATGCGGAAGGAGCGTCGCGAGAAGCGGAAGGGCGCTTAAGAGGCCCGATTCCGAATCGCTTTCAGCAGCCCGTCCGCCGCCGCGCTGACCAAATGGTAGGTTTCCTCGAAATCGCCCGTAAAGTACGGGTCGGGGACCTCGCGCATGGCGGTGTCCGGCCCGTACTCCAAAAAGGGCCGGACCACGGCCCGGCCCTTGCCGAGCGCCTTCACATTCGCCAGGTTTTGGTCGTCCATCGTCAGCACGTAATCGAAATCCTCCAAATCGGCGGGCGTGACCAATCGGGCGGCGTGGACATAGTCAATCGCCCGGTTTTTAAGCAGCGCCCGCGTCCCTCGGTGCGGGGGCTGGCCGATGTGCCAGTCCCCGGTGCCCGCCGAGTCGGCCTCGATCTCGTTTTCCAGCCCCGCCGCCCGGACTTTGTGCGCGAACACCGCCTCAGCCATCGGCGACCGGCAGATATTTCCGAGACAAACAAACAAAACGCGAACCATAATTGCTCCTTCAACGTTATTGAGGCAATGAGAAACCTGTATTTCGCAGTGGTAGGGTGCGCCGTTTTGGTCTGCTCGGCCGCCTGCGCCTCGGCTGCCCCGCCTGTTTATGACTTGCAGCGGATACAATCCAAAGCGCCGGCGGGCTTCGCGTGGACAGTTCGCGCCGCCCCAGGCAGCGCTCACGATGCCCCGGTCGCGCCGGGCGGGGTGTACCGCACCCTGGACGCGCCCGCACTGCGGGCATGGACAGCGCACCTGCCGGACCACAGCGTCATTCGCTTCTCTGCCGTGGCCTCGCCCGTGGCCCACCCTGACCCAAATCTGCGCCCGGATACGACTTTTTGGGCGCAGCTTAAAAGCTTCGGCGCGTTCTGCGAGAAACACAAAGTTTCGTTTCAGTCCGAGTTGCATTCGTTCTAAGCCCAACACTATGTCAACGCCCCCGCCAGGCCGCCAAGTTCCCCAATCACATATCTACTCCGGGCCGAACCCGTTTGCCGGCAGCAGTCCGCGTAAACTTGTCGCGCTGTCGCTGAATATGCATCTGCCGCCGCTGTCGGCGTTTACGCCGACCAAAGACATCGGGTACCATCCGCTCTTTCAAGGGCTGCTGTTTCCCTGGGTCTGGCGGGTCTGGACCCAGCGGTTCACCAAAGCCGGGCACTATTTTCTTGTCGCTACGCTGTTCTTCACGGCATTCAGCTCGGTCTCGCTGGACCAGCAGTTTTATGTCGCCTTCACCTACGCTCTCGGACTGTGGGCTGTCGCCCTGGTCGGAATGTGGCTTGGCCGGCCCGGCGTGACATTGTCGGCCACGTACCCCGACCGCGCCCGCGCCGGGGACACGCTGGCGGTGGACGTGGACGTAACGGCAGGCCGCAAACGTGCCGCCGGGCTGACCGTGCTGCCGGACCGCCTGCCGCCGTTCGTGGATGCGCTCTCCGAAGAAGGCACGGAAATCCCGGTGCTGGCACCGGGCGAGACCGCGTCGGTGCAGCTGGCGCTGCGCTGCCGCAAGCGCGGCGTCTATCGCCTGCGCGGCTTCCGGGCCGAGACCGCGCTCCCACTGGGGCTGATGGTCGCGCAGCAGATCTTTGTGCAGCCGCGCACCCTGCGGGTCGCGCCGCGCTTCACGCCGCTCGCCCGCTTCGACAGCCCGCGCGGGCGGCGCACCCAGCCGGGCGGGACCGCGTCGGCGTTTCGGCTCGGCGACTCGTTCGAGTTTATCGGCTCCCGCGAGTACCGCGAAGGCGACCCTGTTCGGGCGATTGACTGGCGGGCGACCGCCCGGCTGTCCCGTCCGGTCGTGCGCGAGTACCGCGAGGAGTTTTTGCAGCGGGTCGCCGTGGTTCTGGACACTCACGCGCCGATGCCGCCCGGCCTGCCCCCGCCGCCGTCGTTTGAGAGCGCGGTCTCGCTGGCGGCAGCGGTTTGCGACTATGCTGTCCGGGCCGAGTTCTCGGTGGACGTGCTCGCCGCCGGCCCCGACGTTTCCGCGCTGAACACCGGGGTCGGCGCGGCGTCCGCCGATGCTGTTTTAGATCTGCTGGCCGGGGTCGAGGCCGACACGCGGCAGGCGTCCGGCCCGGACTGGGAGTCTTTGGACCGAAAACTCGCCGAGCACCTGGGGCAGATCACGCTGATTGTCTGCCTCTTTCTGGACTGGGACGAACCCCGGCGCCTGCTGACCGAGCGCCTGCGGGACACCGGCGCAGGCGTCAAAGTGTTGATCGTTCGGGACACGCCGACCGCGCTGCCGCCCGGCGACGTGTCCGTGCTGACCTCGGTGCAGCTTGCCGCAGGCGTGAGCGAGATTTAGTGAGCAGGCCATGACAGCCCAAACCCAGATTAGCACGCCCGCCCCACTTGCCTACCAGCGCCCGCCCTGGCCCGCCGCCGTTGCCGCCGGGCTGGCATTCGTCGCGCTGGCCCTCAGCAGCGGGGCTGCCGTCCCGCTGGCCACGCTCGGCCTGGCACTGGCCGCGTCCTACGCCGTACCCGCCCGATTTCCGAACGAGGCGCTGACCAAGTGGACACTGCGGATTGTGGCGATGGGTGTGCCGATCTTCGCCTACTGGATTTTTGCGGTCAAGGACGAAAGCGCATTCTTCGATGTGCGTTATGTGAACTCATTCGCGCTGGCGTCCGCCGCCGAGCTGATGCTTCAGTTCTGGCGGCGTGAGCCGACCGGCGGGGCGCGGGCGCCATTCACGGCGTTTCTCTCAGCGATGGTGTTTTTGATCGGGTGCAGCACGTTCGAAGACAGCTCGCATTATCTCTGGTACCTGGCTCCCGCCTACTTTTTGTTTTTCACGCTGGCCCTGCCGGGTTTCCGGCAGCGCTCCGGCACAACCGTCGCCCTGCGCTATGCGGCGCCGCCGATGCTGGCGGCGCTCTTGCTCGGCAGCGTCATCCACGCCGCGTTCTCGTGCTACAAAGGTGACCTCAACATGATCGGGTCGGCGGCCCTGCCCCGGCATCTGTCGCCGAGTATGGGCATGAGCGCCCAGCCCGTGCTCGGGTCGTCGTTCACCCTGCGCGACTCGCTGACGCGCGTTCTGCGGATCGAGAACCCGAGCGCCGACTTTTATCTGCGTGGCATGACATTCGACACCTACTCAAGCCGAAGCTGGGGGCCGGCACTCGATGGGCGGACGTTTCTGAATCTGCCGCGCCAGGTCCTGCCGAGGCCGAGCCGGACGGCGCGGTTCGAGCGTCTGGACGACACCAACGGTCTCTTGTTCCTGCCCCTGCACGCAGCGGCGATTGTGCCCGAAGACAGCCAAGCGCTTGAATGGGCCGCCCGGACCCATGGCCCGGTACGGACCCCGGCGACCGACACATCGGCGCTGACCTACGACGTTACCGAGGGCGACGGCGGCGTTCTCGACGCCCCGCCGACTGCCGACGAAGCGGCGCGGGACCTCGTCGTGCCATCCGAGATTGACCCGCGTGTCAGCAAGATCGCTTCGGGCCTCGCTGGGACAACGCCGTCGGCCAAGATAGATGCCGTCGAGCATTTCCTGCGGACCAACAACGCCTACAGCCTCACAGTCAGCCCCGGCGCGGGTGAGCCGATCTCGAACTTCATCTTGCAGCGCAAAGCCGCCCACTGCGAGTATTTCGCGTCCGCTGCCGTGGTGCTGCTGCGGATGCTCCATGTCCCGACCCGCTATGTCAGCGGCTACTACGCACACGAATCCGCCGGGAAGAACACCCTGCTGGTGCGGCAGCGGGACGCCCACGCCTGGGCAGAAAGCTGGGTGCCGGAGACAGGCTGGGTGACGGTGGACGCCACGCCCGGCGGAGGCCGGCCCGATGCGCTTGCCGGGCTGATCCCCTGGTATCAGCGGGTCTGGGAAAAGATGCAGGACACGCTGGCGGCGCTGCGGAACTGGGTCGTTTCGGCAAGCTGGGCGCAGAAAGGCAGCGTGTTCACCCTGCTGGTGCTCGGCTTGCTCGTGCCGCAGGTGGTTCGCTGGCGTCAGCGCCGCCGGGCGATGGTGCCCGGCTTCCAATACACGGGGTCAGACGCCGCGCTGGCGCAGCTCTCGGAGCGCTTCGAGGCGCTGCTGACAAAGCGCGGCATCCCCTGCCCCGAGACGCTGACTTGGACCGAGCATTTGGCGTCCGTGCATTTGAAGTCGGTGGAGATGCCCGACACCGACGCCTTGCATGGCTTTGTCCGGGCCTACGAGCGGGCGCGGTTCGGCCCGCCGCCGCCATCAAAAGACATTGCCTGGCTTGACGACGCGCTGACAACTCTTGAGAAAACAAAAGTGCTGGAGAAAACACCGACGTGATATTAGAAGACGAACTCAAAGTGGAACTGACCGACGAGGTGCAGTCGGCGGACATGATCGCCCGCATCGAAGCCAACCTGGCGTCGGTCATCCGGGGCAAGCCGAATGCCATTCGCCTGCTGCTGATCGCCCTGCTGGCCGGTGGGCATACACTGCTCGAAGACGTGCCCGGCACCGGCAAGACAACCCTCGCGAAGTCGCTGGCCCGGACCCTGGACGGCCGGTTCCGGCGCATCCAGTTCACCCCCGACCTGCTGCCCGCAGACATTACCGGCAGCAGCTTTTACAACCCCGGCGACGGCTCGTTCACCTTCCGCGAGGGGCCGGTCTTCGCCAACATCGTCCTGGCCGACGAAATCAACCGCACGTCCCCACGCACCCAGTCCGCGCTTTTGGAAGTCATGAGCGAGGGCCAGGTGACCGTAGATGGCCTCCGGCGTGATCTCCCCAAGCCGTTTTTTGTCGTCGCCACCCAAAATCCGACCGATTTCCAGGGCACCTATCCCCTGCCCGAAGCCCAATTGGACCGCTTCGCCGTGCGGATCACGCTCGGCTATCCCGATCTGACTCACGAGATGGAGATCTTGTACGGCCAGAACCAGGCACACCCGTTCGATGACTTGCGCCCAGTCGTCACTGGCCCCGATATTATGCACTTGCAGTCCCTAGTCCAGGGCGTGACGGTAGACAAAGCGCTGGCCGAGTATATCCTGCGGCTGGTCGGCTGGACCCGCACCGACCCGCGCATCCGGCTGGCCGTCTCCCCGCGCGGCTCGCTGACGCTGTTCCGCACCGCCCAGGCCCGCGCCCTGATCGAAGGCCGCTCCTACGTCCTGCCGGACGACATCCACGCCCTCGCCGTGCCCGTCCTCGCCCACCGCATGATGCTCGACACCCAGACCCGCTACGGCGGCCTGACAGGGGTGCAGATGATCGAGGAAGCCCTGACCAAAATCCCCGTCCCACGCTGACGCTTCTCTCGTATATGCTATACTGAAAGCAGGGAGAACGCAATTATGGCTGTCGCTCAGTTATCGAAACCGATACCCAAGCCAATTTTGGCCGAGACGCTCACGGACGAGTACCTTCTGCGCCTGCCGAACCGTCCCGGCGGCAAGTGGGAAGTGGTGGATGGGAGGTTACAGGAAGTGCCGACAACCGGAAAACACGACATCATTGTCATTTGGCTGGGCTATATTATGATGCCTTATGCGATTGATCTTGGTATGCTAACCGCGTCGCAGGCCGGTTTCCGCATGGTCGGCGGCAATCTGCGCGTCCCCGACTTCGCTCTCACCCGCTACGACCGCTTCCCAAACGGCGAAGTGCCTGACGGCTTTATCGAGTTCGCGCCTGACCTCGCCGTTGAGATCATCTCCCCGTCCGAGGAACCCGGCGACATGGCCCGCAAAGTCCGCGAATACTTCGAGTCCGGCTCGCGGCAGGTCTGGCACATGTTCCCCGAGACAAAGACGATCACCGTCTTCCACGCGCCCACCGACAGCATCACCTACCGGCCCGAGGACGAACTCGACCTCAGCGCCATTCTCCCCGGCTTCCGCCACCGCGTCTCGGAGCTGTTCGGGAGAGCGAAGGCTTAAAGTAAAGAAAATCGGGGCGATTAGGGAGCAGCTAGCGCCGACGGTTCCGAGCGAACACTGCAACTGACTTAATGCTTGGGCTGGTCCTCACCTGGTTTTCCGGACGTTCGATGCCGCGCCCCATTGATCACTGACTGCCGACACCGCGGACGTGCATGGTAAGTTTGTAGACGGGGGAAGGGGAGCGGAAGATACGGGAGCGGAAGATACGGAGGGCGCGGCAAGCGGCCCCCCAGTAGAGCCTCACCCAATTCTCCCTAATGATCCAGTGCCAGCACCAGGCACTTGGCTGAGCCGCCGGACTTGAGGAACTCCGACAGGTCGGTTTGATGCACCGTGTATCCGCGCTCCGCCAGCGCCGATGCCAGCGCGTCACAGCCGGAGTTCATCACAATCTGATCGCCGAGCACTACCGCGTTGCCGCCGAAGCGCAGGGCATCGGGTTCGGTCAAAATGATCTTGTCGCCCGGCAGATGCGCCAAAGCCGCGTTGGCGTCGGCATCGAACGCCGGGGGGTAGTAGGCCAGCAAATCGGGCGCGACTGGAATGAGGCACGTATCCACATGGTACCAGCGTCCATCGGTCAAGCGCAGGGGCAGAACGTCCACGCCCAGCAGCTTGCCGACCCCCAGGCAGGCATCGCGGTCCGACCGCTGCCCGTAGCCCGCCAGCAGCAAGTCGCCGTAAAAGAGCGCGTCCCCTTCTCCCTCGAACGCCCCCGCGACTTCCTCGGTCAACGGCTTCAGCCGAAAGCCGTTTTCGAGCATCCACTGGATAAAGAACGCCACTTCCCCCTGCCGCTCGACCGGACGGAAGCGCGACGGCACGAATATGTCCCCTTTAGTCAGCCCGGCATTCGCCGTAAACACCATATCCGGCAGCCCTGCTTGCGGCGTAATCAGATGCACGTCCGCCCCGATCTCCTCGCGCAGAAGATCGTACAGCGCCGCCCACTGCGCCCGCGCTTTAGGAGCATCCGGCCCATTCGCCACCCGCATCCAGTCGTTAATCTCATACGTCACGTCGAAAAACTCCGGCGCACACATCAAAAGCCGCATAGTTATTGAGTTCCGTTCTTCCACTGTTCGTAGCGCCCGGCTATTACTGGCGCAATCTTGTCGTAATTCTCCCAGCAATCTACAATCGCCTCAAGCTCCCCAGAATCGGTCACCAAGGCCCGTGCGTAGTCCTCATAGTACCCAGCTCGCTTAGGGTGATGTACGTAATAGTCCTGCACGAACGCATTGCCTGCGTCGCTCAAGTCCGCTTCCCAAAACTTGCAGTCGCAGGCGACTACAAAGAAGTGACTGGGAGTGATCTCGCGCTGGCGCAGCCCAGTCAGTAGTTCTTGGTCATCTTCCAAATGCAGTTGCCCCGCTAGACCATTCAGCATCACCCACGTCACGAAGAACGCAATGCGGACAGTATCTTTGGCGAGATCGTAATCGGCCCGGTCATAGCTCATGGCAATACCCACGTTACAGCAAGCCCAGCTTGCGAATAGATTTCAGGGTGATGTAAAGATGAAGAGGATCGTCTGCGAGTGGCACGAAACCGTATTTTTGATAGAAGCGGCTTGCTGAGTCGTCGAGCGCTTTCACTTCGACAGCAAAAACGCCGATCTCTTCAGAAAGTGTTTTGACACGCAGAAGCGCATGATACAGCAAATACTCGCCGATATGCCGCCCTCGGTAACGCAAGTCTACGGCGAGACGGCCCAGATGTGCAACGGGGATAGGGTACTGCGGCAACTGCTTGTCGTTTGGAAGTTGGCTAAATTCTAGAGACCCCATCGCCAGCGTGTAATAGCCGGCGACTTGAGAAGAACTGGCCTCAGAAACAACGACAAATGTTTTGGAGAAATCTTTCCTCGCGTTTTGCCCTGCCTGCTGTTTTAAGAACCCATTTAGGCTATCTACACCGCAGTTGAACTCAGAGCGTCCGTGATGCGATTCCAGCAGCTCGACAACCCAATCGTTAGGCTGTGAAATGATATTTTGCGCCATCATGTCGTCCTTGATTAAAGCGTACCGCCGCCTCTTTTGCGGCTTCCGTCGGTTCTGGGTTAGCTTCTAAAAGCGCCAGGAAAATATCGCGGTCCCGGTCCGACAGGCGGCGAATTTCTTCTTTCTCCAAAATTTCGTCTGACCGACGCAGCAGTTCCGCCGACGCGAATGAATTGAGCGTCTGCCCCATCGTTGCAGCCGCGCACTCGATCCGTGCTTTCTGGTCATCAGTCAAGCGCAGCCCGAGCCGGGCCTGCTTCGCCGTTCTCGCCGTTGGTTTCGATTTTTCCGCAGTTGCCATAGTTGTTCTCCTATCGGCATTGTACCACAAAATGACGCCAAAATGACGCACAAAACGATTTTACGCCAGTGACTTGATCAGGCTTACCCGCACCATCTCGTCCCAGAGCGGCCCACGCCGCGCTTCCTGGTAGCCCATTTTGAGATTCAGTTCAATAACGTGGCTGTTGCGTTCTTCCGTATGCGTGTAGATTAGGGTGATGCCGCGCCGTAGGGCGTCCGCTTCCGCCTGCCGCTTGAGGCGGGTTGCCAAGCCCCGACGCCGGTATTCAGGGGCGACCCATAACTGAAAAATCTCGCAGAAGCCGCCGTCCACTGGAAACAGGCTCTCGGCTAATTGAGGGAAGATGCTCCACGACTCAAATCTCTCACTCAGACGATTGCGATAGCGCCAAAGAGTAATCGCGATTAAGCGTTTGGTTTCTGTATCTTCGCAAACCCAAGCGGCTTTGTCAATATCTGAAATGAAGGCGGCTATCTTGTGTCGGTGTTCCGCCAATTCTTCTGATCCCGCCCCAGCCAGATGAGGGAGTGTGACACCTTCGTCTTTGAGGTCAACGGCGACAAGAAAGTCAAGATCACCCAGCACGGCCTCCCTCAAAATAAGCACTGTGTTTACTCCGTCCAGACCGCCTGGGTGCTGCCGAGCAGGGAACGCAGGTAGTCTACCATGTGCTCGTCGGGGGTGACGGTGAGGTTGGGCTGGATGCGGCGGGTGCGCGGGCCGTCGGTGACGTGCAGCAGAAGGCGGCTGCCGCCAATGGTCTTGTGCTCGGCCAGCTTGCGCTGCAAGGGACGCATCTTATTGGACATGGTTTCGTCGAGGCGAATGTTCAGGCAGGCAAAGGCCGGGCGGGTCTCGCGGATGACGTTGGCCCCGTTGCCGAGCAGCTTCTCGGCGGTGGCGACGGGCAGGATTTGGTCGGCGGAAATCTCGACGCTGGCAGCGGTGCCGGCGTCGTCTTCGCCGCCTTTGTTGATGCGGTCGCGGTGAGACGTTTTACCCTTGACTAAGACGACGCTGTCTTTTTGCGGGACTTCGGTGAGCGCCTGTGCCGAGCGCGGGAAGACGGAAACGCTGATTGTCCCGGTTTTGTCTTCCAATGTCAGGAAGTACATCAGCTCGTTTTTGCCTTTGGTGTAATACGGGCGGACATTGGTGAGCACCCCGGCGACGGTGATGTCTTCTCGGTCGCCGAGACCCCGGCAGTCGTCAATCGTGTGCGTGACATGCGCTTTGACGGCATTGGCATATTGGTCTAAGGGATGGTCGGAGAGGTAAAGCCCTAAAAGTTCTTTTTCCATCGCCGTGATCTCGTTCGGCTTCAGCGGCTCGGCGTCGGGCAGGGGCGGGGCGACATGGGCCAAAGACTCGGCGTCGCCATCGTCGCCGAACATCGAGACCTGGCCGCTTTTGCGGTCCCGCGCAATGGTCGCGGCGCTCGACATCGCCCCTTCCAGGCCCGCCAAGAGCCGGGCGCGGTTCGGCTCCAGGCTTGCGAGGGCACCCGCTTTAATCAGCGTCTCAATCGCGCCTTTGGACGTTAGTCCGAACTCACCGACCCCGGCGCAGAAATCGTGCAGGGACACGAACTTGCCGTTCTTCTTGCGGGCGGCCAGCACGGCCTCAATCGGGGCCTTGCCGAGGTTTTTGATCGCCAGCAGGCCGAACCGGATGGACGCGCCGACCCCGGTAAAGTCGGCGTCGCTGGCATTGATGTCCGGCGGCAAAATCTCAATGCGCTGCCCGTATTCTTCGAGATGAGTCCGCTTGGCGTCCTCGATAAACGCGACTAATTTGTCGGTGTCATCGGCCTGCACGGCCATCAGCGCCGCGAAGTAGTCCACCGGGAAGTTCGCTTTGAGATACGCGGTCTGATAGGCGACCAGCGCATAGCAGAACGCATGGGCCTTGTTGAACGCATAGCCCGCGAACGGCTCAATCAAATCGAACAAATACGCGGCCATCTTCTCGTCCACGATGCCCTTCGCCGCCGCGCCCGCCAGGAAGTTTTCGCGCTGCTGGACCATCTCTTTGAGGCTCTTTTTGCCCATGGCTTTCCGCAGAATGTCGGCTTGGCCCAAGCTAAAGCCCGCAATGGCTTGGACAATACGCAGCACCTGGTCCTGGTAGACGATGACGCCGTAGGTCTCTTTCAAGATAGGTTCGAGCGCCGGATGCGGATAAACGATCTTTTCCATGCCGAGCTTGCCCCGGATATAGCGCGGGATTTGGGCCATCGGGCCGGGCCGGTACAGCGCAACCATGGCGGCAACTTCGGCGACGGTGTTCGGCTTCAGCTCGGCGATGTAGCGGCGCATCTGCCCGCCTTCAAGCTGGAAGACGCCGGAGCATTCGCCGCGCCCGAGCAGGTCGTAGGTCTTGCGGTCATCTAAGGGCAATTTGAGCACGTCAATGTCAACGTTGTGGCTCTTTTTGACGTTCTTGACGGCCCTAGCTAAGATAGTCAGGTTGGCGAGGCCCAAAAAGTCCATCTTAATCAGACCGATTTTTTCCAGCACGTTCGCCGGGTAGCCAGTCACCAAACCGACGCCGTCATCGGCCCGCTGCACCGGGATATTATCCACCAATGGCTCGGCGGAGATGACCACGCCTGCCGCGTGGACACTGTCGTGCCGGGTCAGGCCTTCGAGGCGCAGGGCCGTGTCAATCAGTTCTTTCGCCAGCGGGCTGCTTTTGACGGCGGCGCTGAACTCGGGATTGACTTCCAGGGCTTTTGAGATTTTCATGCCGACCGGAAGCGTTGGGATCATCTTGCAGAGCTTGTCCACCTCGGCCATCGGCATCTTGTTCATCGCCCGCCCGCAGTCCCGGATCGCCGCGCGGGCGGCCAGGGTCCCAAACGTCACGATCTGCGCGACATGCTCCCGGCCATATTTCTGGACGACGTAATCAATCACGTCCTGACGCCGGTGGTCTTCAAAGTCCATGTCAATATCGGGCATAGACAGACGCTCTGGATTGAGAAAGCGCTCGAACGTCAGGCCATATTCGAGTGGGTCCACATCGGTGATGCCAACGCAGTACGACGCCATCGAGCCGGCCGCCGAGCCGCGCACTCCAAAGAAGATGCCCTCGCGCCGGGCGAAGTTGGCGAAGTCCCGGACAATCAAAAAGTATTGACCGAAGCCCGTCTGCTCGATGACACTCAGCTCAAATCGCAGGCGCTCCTCGTGCTCCTCGGTGATCTGCCCGTAGCGCCGCTTCATGCCCTCAAACGCCAGCACGGATAAATAAGACTGGGCGTTCATGCCCTCCGGCGTATCGCCCGGCGACGGCATTCCAAGACGCCCGAACTTCAAATCTAAATTGCACCGCTCGGCGATTTCCACGGTCCGGGCCAGGGCATCAAGCTGTCCGGGAAACCGCTCGGCCATCTCTTTTTGGTTTTTGAGGTAGAAATCTTTCGACCCGTAGTTCATCTTCTTCGGGTCGTCCATATTGGTGCTGGTCTGGACGCACAGCAAAACTTGGTGCGGGTCGGCGTCGGCGGCGTCCAAGTAATGCACATCGTTGGTCGCCACGAGCGGCAGCTTCAGCTTCGCCGACATTTGGATCAACTGCTCGTTGACGCCTTTTTGCTTGTCTAGGTAGTGGTCCTGCAATTCCAAATAATAGCGGTCGCCGAAGATTTCCTTGAACTCGCACGCGGCATACTCGGCGGCTTTGACATCGCCGTTCATCAAATGCTGCGGCACTTCCGCCCCGAGGCATGCTGAGAGACAAATCAGCCCTTCGTTGTGCGCTTGCAGCAATTCTCGGTCAATGCGCGGCTTGTAGTACATGCCTTCGAGCGATGCAATAGACGTCAGCTTCAGCAGATTTTTGTAGCCGGTTTCGTTCATTGCCAGCAGAACCAAATGCCGGGCATCGTCGAGCTTCTTGCTTTCCTTGTGGTGCCGAGTGCGGGTCGCGACATACATTTCGTTGCCGACCAGCGGCTTGATGCCCGCTTTTTTGCATTTGAGATAGAACTCCATCGAGCCGTACATGACCCCGTGGTCAGTCAGCCCAATGGCGGGCATGTTCAAATCCACCGCTTTTTTGACCAGGTCGTCAATCCGGCAGGCCCCGTCGAGCAGGCTGTATTCCGAGTGCAAATGAAGATGGACGAAATTGGACGGCGTGGTGTTCATAATAGACTTCTTTGATAATTGCTGCCAGTTGCCGCCAGTCGCTCGTTACTACTAGATATAGATAAGAGCACTTGCGGCGGGGCAAGATGTTGAGAGATAGCTGAGGATGATGAGGTCTATTCTAGCAGAAACGGGGGGATTTGGCAAGAGCGGCTTACTAGTATTTTAACTAGCGTTCCGGCAACTTTTTGTGGTATTATATGTCTGATGCCATCAGAAGATACAAAGATGCTTACAGTTCCGCAAGCGGCTAGAGAACTGGGCGTGACACAAGGATCCGTTCGAATTGCAATTTACGAGGGGCGTTTACCATGCGTCGAGATGTATGACCGCAAGCTAATAACCCGGTCAGATTTGGACGCTTACAAACAGCGGACGCAGCCAGACGGTGTAAAGAAAGTAGGCAGGCCGCGCAAGGGGCAGGAACCTGGTGTAAAATGAGTATCACGCCGCCTGAAAATCCTGCGGGTGCTCCCTCTGCTCGCGTTTCCCTAGCTGCTTTTATCGTAAATCGTGTCAGAAGCGATAAAGATATTCATGCAGGGTTGTCAACACTCAAAAGAGTATTTATTCAAGTGTTTGTAAGCCTCCTGTCTTTTGTGATAGCAACTACAGCGGCCTACTTCGTAGAAGAATGGCTCCATTTCATTGAAACAGAAATGGAAAAACACGAGATCGCCATTGCCCCACTCTTCAAAGTAGCACTGCCTTATGTGAGTGGTTTTCTGCTGATGGGTCTGGCAATAATTGCGACGGTTTTGGCCTTTCGGGAGGCATGGCACATTGGGGGTCATCATAGTGAGGGCGACACCGAAAAAGGGGAACAAATTAATGCCTCCGAGAGCAAAACGCCTTCCGCGCCTACATCCAAGACCCAAGTGCCGGGGGCGGGAAGTCGAGCAGAGCGCCGCCGTCAAAACCGCCGATAGTGCTGGCTGCTAAATGAGCCATAACTAGGGTATACTGAAGCAATCTTGGGAAGGGAAGATAGCACTATGAAAAAATCTGTTCGCGGTTTTGCTTATCTGGTGTTGCTGGGCCTCGCTACGTCTGGGTTTATGTTCGGCGGCGGCACCCTCTTCTTTCTCATCCTCTGGGTTACTTCTTGGGTGCCGCCGCTTTTTTGGGTGAGCGCTCCTCTTCTGCTCTTTATGGGTTTGCTGGAATGTATGATTTTAGCAATGATGATGGAGTTGCTACGCCGCGAGTTACTCACGAAGGATTTGAAACTTTCTTTGGCTTGGCGCGTTTTTTGGAAAACTGCATGGGCGAGCTTTAGGATTTGGCAACTCGCTTTCGTACTTATCGCGGGTTACCCTGAAGGAGTTTCCAAAGCAAAACGTCGTCACTCTTTAACAAAAGCCCCGATCCGTCATCGGTTCTCGATGCGCCCTATTCAGGAGCGAGTCAACCGAGAGTTTGTTGGAATGTGTCATTGACACCTCCGATTAAACAGCAGGTCTCAGAGTCAGTTTTGAGAGAACCCGTAGACGGCACAAAAAAGACGCCTCCAAGTTGGAGGCGTCTTTTTTGTTGATATGAGCGATCAAACGTATATTTATTTGAAGAGAGTGGTACGGGCCTGACCGCTTTTCTCAATACCGATTTTCTGCGGCTCTACCGGCCCCTCTCTTACCGTCCTTTCGCACCGAGCGCCGCCAGCGTCTTTTTCGGATCAATCAGCAAAATCGTCTTGCCGCCCGCCGTGCGCCGGGTCGCCCCCCGGACAATCGCGGCTTTGACTTGTACCGGCGAGAGGTACGGGTGCGCGGCGAAGACCTTTGCCGCGAGGTTCGTCACCTCAGGCGACGCCATGCTCGTGCCGCTCAGTTTCAGCGTCGCGCCGCCTGGGACATAGCTCGGCACTTCGAAGCCGTCGGCGTAGACATCCACATTGCCGAACGATGTAAACGATGTCTGCTCCCCAGCTTGGTCTACCGCGCCGACCACTAACAAGTTCGGCGCTTTGACCCCGCTCGGGTAGTTGCTGTCGAACAAAATGTCTTCGTCGGAGTTGCCCGCCGCCGCGACAAACAAGATGCTGGGAGCCGTGCGGATGGCGTCGGCGAAGCCCTGATAGCCGATGCTGTAAATGCGCTTTGCCAGAGCTTTGCGCTGGGCGGGGCTGCCGCCGGTGCCGGTCTTTTCCAGGTCGGCTTCGACATCTTTCAGGCTGCCACCCCAGCTCATGTTGACCACCCGGACCCCGCGCGATTTGAAGTAGGCGACCGCCTGCCGGTACATCAAAGCATCGCGCCCGGCCTGTGCGACCGACGGCGCTTCGGGAATCAAATGGTAATCGAACGTGATTCGGCAGACCACCAGCCGGGCCGCCGGGTTCCCGCGCAAGGCGATCCCGGTGACATGGGTGCCATGAGAGTAATTTGCGTACTGACTGACGCCTTCGATGAACGGCTTGACTTCGGCAGGCGGCAGCGATGCCAGCTTTGCCTTGAGGGCAGACGCTTCCGCGCTGTCCACATTGGCCTGCAAGTCCTCGAAGCCTTTCAAGCTCGCTTGCAGCGCCCGCGCCCGAACCTTGCCGCCGGGCAGCGGGTACAGCAAGCCCGTTGTCCGGCGCGAGTGCAGGTCATAAGCGATGCCCGGCGCATCGTAGAGGTGCGAGCGGTACAGGCTGATGTCGGTGCCGGAGTCCCAGATGCCGACTTCCACCGGAGTGAGCCTGGCGGCGGAGGCAAATGTGACGTCGCGAGCCGCCCAGATGTCCGGCTTTTGCGCGGTCTTGTTGGCGTCCAGCACCGCCGAGTAGGCAGCGATCAAGTCGGCCTTGTTTGGAATGACGTACTGAAGCGCATAGGCCGCGCCGATCAGCTCGCCCGCGACATCGCCGCTGATTTGGCCCGAGGCCGCACTTGGGTCTATTTCAGCGGCAGTCTGGCCGACCAGCAGGCCGCGCGAGACGATTTCCGCCTGTCCTTTTTGGCCCTTGACCTTGTCCGAGATGAGCGCATACGGCGCGGCTTGGAAGGCCCGCTTGACATTCGCCCGCAGAGTCTGGTGAAAATCCGTGCCGGGGACTTCCAGGGCATCGAGCAGCGCCCCGGTGGACAGGCCTGATGCGGCAATGTCCGCGGGCTTGTCCTGCAAGCCTTTGATAACCGGCAGCAGCGCCCGTGCGCCGGCGTAGTCTTTCTGCACCATGGCGGCTAAAAGCAGTGTGCCGTACAAGCCGCGCAGTGTCGAGCGGTCCTTGATGTCGTATTTCGCCAGGTCGCTTCGGATATCCGCCTGCACGGCGGCGGCCAGGGCCGCCACCCGCGCCGGGTCCTCGACTAAAGTGCTGGCCTTGCCGGTGATCGGGTACGTGTGAATCGGCAGGTCGGCGGCGCTGGTGATTTTAATTTTGCCGGCGGCCAGCATTTCGGACGGCGGCGTATTCTGCGCCGGAGCGGGCGAGCCGAGCAGCAGCCCGGACAGGGCAAGGGGGAGGGCAAGCGGCAGAAAGCGGGTCATAGTGTGTCGAGTTCCTTTGGATTGTGCTTGGATTATACAGGGCGTTACTGTATGATAACATATTTTTGGGCTGAAGGCACCGGCACTGGAAGTGCCGGTTCTTTGCTGTGCCGGTTTCTTTGTCCTGCGCCCCTTGACAAATCGCCGCGTTTCCACTACAATTTGTGTATCATGCCTGACACTATTCTGCACTCCGCCGTTGTCGGCTGCGGCGTCATCGGTCCGACCCATGCCGATGCGCTCCGAAGCCTCGCCTCGGAAGGAGTCCGGCTGGCGGCGGTCTGCGACGAACTCCCCGCACGGGCCGACGCGATGGCGGCGAAATACGGCGTGGAAGCAAGGTCTTTCGCGGACGTGCTGGCCGACCCAACTGTTGACATCGTCCATGTCTGTGTCCCGAGCGGCCTCCACGCCGAGATCGGGGTACAGGCGCTGCGGGCCGACAAGCACGTCATTGTCGAGAAGCCGATGGACATTACACTGGCGGCCTGCGACGCGCTTCTCGCCGCGCAGGCCGCGTCGGGCAAGCGCCTGGCGGTCATCTCGCAGCACCGGTTCGATAAGGCCAGTGTCGAGGTCAAAGCGGCGCTGGACTCCGGCCTGCTTGGGCCGCTGGTGTATGCCGAATCGCAGGTGCCGTGGTACCGCAGCCAGGAATACTACGACTCCGGTGACTGGCGCGGGACCTGGGCTTTGGACGGCGGCGGGGCGGCGATGAACCAGGGCGTGCACAACGCCGACCTCATCTGCTGGCTCTGCGGCCCGGTGGAAAGCGTCTACGCCCAGGCGAGGACCCTGGCCCACGAGCGCATCGAGACCGAGGATGTGCTGTCCGCGACGCTGACGTTCCAAAACGGTGCTCTCGGGGCCTGGGCGGCGTCCACGGCACTGTACCCCGGCTTTGCGGTCAAGGTCGGCGTCTACGGCACCGACGGCAGCGCGATTATCGAAGGCGACAGATTGCACACGCTGACCACCAAAGACGGCCTGGAAACGGGCGGGGAGGCGGTCCCGGCCCACGCGCTGCAAATGGCGGGCGGCGGCACCAAAGCGGCGGCGTCCGACCCGGCGGCGATTTGGGGCGGGGCGCACGAAGCGCAGATCGCCGATTTTGTCCGCTGCTGCCAAACCGGCGACACGCCCGCCGTGGACGGTCTCGAAGGCCGCAAAGCCGTCGCGCTGGTGCTGGCGCTGTACGAATCGGCCCGCACCGGACAGGTGGTTCGGCTTTGATCCTGGTAGGAATAGACCCCGGCACGGCGACGACCGGCTATGGGGTGATTGAAAAGCGCGGGGACAAAGTCTCCTATTTGGCGTGCGGCGTCATCACAACCCCGCCGGGCGACGATGCCCCGGCGCGGCTTAAAACCATTTACGATGAGTTCAACGCACTTTTAGACCGCTACAATGTGGACCAGGTCGCAACCGAGCGTCTGTTCTTTACGAACAATGTCACTACCGGCATTCCCGTCGGACGCGCCCTCGGCGTGATCCTCTTGACACTCGCCCAGCGCGGCCTGCCCTGGACCGAGTACACGCCGACCCAGGTGAAAAGCGCGGTGGTCGGCACCGGGCGGGCTGAGAAGAAGCAGGTGCAGTTCATGGTGACCCGGCTTTTGGGACTCTCCGAAGTGCCGAAGCCCGATGATGCCGCCGATGCGCTGGCAGTTGCGATCTGCCACGCCCACTCGGTCCGGCTCGGGTCCCTGGTCAAAGCCGGCGTGCGCGGATAACCCACCTCCTTGCTCTGCTCATTCTTCGCGCCGCAGGGGTCCTCCCGGAGCGGGAGGACAAAGAGCTTAGGTCAAAGAGCTTAGGACGAGTGGAGACAGCATGGGTGGAGACAGCATGGGCGAAGACAACGCAGCAATCACGCCGAGAACTCCTCACCTTCCCGCTTCGGGAGGGTCGAAACGCAGTTTCGGGGTGGGTTCTTAAAGGAGAACGAACGCATGGCGGGAACAGTAGTGGCGGTTTTCGACGACAACAAGGTGGCCGAGCACGCGGCGCAGGCATTGGTGGATGACGGTGTCCCGCTCGCCGACATCACGCTGGTCTTTCACGGCGCGGCGGGGGCGGCGGGCACCCCGCACGACGGCACTTCGCCGCCGGACACGGACACGCTGGCGACAGGACTGCGCGAAGTCACCGAGCATGATGTCGAGCGGCCGATCAATGCCGTAGACGAGATGGCCCCCCGCGCTGTGGTCGGCTTCGTGGTCGGCGCTCCGCTCGGCTCGCTCCTCGTGTCGCTGCTGGTCTTTTTCCAGCCCATGCAGGCCGTGCTTGCCGAGCATGGCCTCGCCGCTCAATTAACCAGCGCCATTGCCGGCGGGGTTCTCGGCGCGGGGGTCGGGGTCGTTACCGCCGGCGGCATCCCGCAGGAAGCGGCGCGGGGCTATCACAAGGAGGTCCAGCGCGGCAAAACGCTGGTCACGGCGCTGGCATCGAGCCAGAACGCCCCGCACTTCCAGGAGATGCTGCGCGAGCGCGGCGGGCACAAGCTCGGCTACTTCCCACGCTTTTTAGATACGCTGCAAAGCCTTGAGTCGTAGAACCCCTCCCGCTCGTACCTCGCTCCCTCCCCGAAGCGGAGAGGGGCAGAGTCAGGAAAAGAGTCAGGACGATGACGCTCCTGCCGTTGCCTAAAACTCTTGTCTGGAACTCTTCACCCTCTCCGCTTCGGGGAGGGAGCGAGGTACGAGCGGGAGGGGTTCCTAACGCGGGAGGGGTTCCTAACGCGGGTTCTTATTATGCCCAAGCCCACACAGACCATGCCGGACGCCGTCGGGCGTGTCCTGACCCATATCGAGCGCCAGGCAGGGCGCACAAGCTCCGAGGCCGCTTACGACGGCCTCTGGAACCTGCCGGAGCCGCCGCTGGGTGCGCTGGCCGAACTCGGCCCTCTGGTGAGCCTGCCGCCTCCGGCGGGCGTCACCGACTCCCTGCCGTCGCTGCTGCTGGAGACCGGCGGGGGCCAGGTGCAGATTGAGTTCTGCCCCTTCGGCCCCCTTGCCCTGCTATCGTCCGACGGCGTCGCCGACACCGACCCGCTGGCCGAAGCGCTCTACGCCGCCGGCTTCTACCCGCTGTTCCCCAGCGACCTCGATGCCGCCGCCCTCTGGCACGGCACCCCCCTCGCCTCCTGGCTCTTCCCCCGCCGCCTGTCCGCCGCCCTCACCCTTTTCGAGACCCTGCGCGGCTGACAGCCTCTTAGGGCCACACAAATAAAAGCCCCCGCGCCTTGCGGCATGGGGGCTTAGTTTTTGGCTTATAACTAGTTAGGCCGCGTGTCTCCCGGCAGCTTCGGCAGCTTCCGATGCGGATACTTGCTTGGAATGGGAGGCAATGGGTGCGCGTCGGCATGTGGCGGCGGTGCGGCCTCCGGCGGGGGCGCCTGCGAACAGCCGCCGCATATTGCAATGCCCATCACCGCCAGCGCTACCGCTATGATGCTTCGTGACAGCATAGTGTTACCTTTTGTCTGCCTCTCACAGATCACTGCTGCCGCTCTTTTTCAGCGACCACAAATACTGGCTTAAATCCGTAATACGGACCGCTGCTTTGTCAATAGTGGGGTTCCAATTCGTACCCGCGGCTAACGCACTGGGCCGCATCCACTTGACATGACCATCGCAGAAGACGACATTGCCGCCGCCGTTGTGGCGCGGGTCAAAGGTATTCGTGCCGGTGTTGGCAACTCCGGTGTTCGGCAGCTCGAAGGCGTCGTTTTTGCCCCAGCCATCCAAGCCGCAAGCAGAAACGACACCCGTAGTCCCTCCTAGAGGAGCATCCACCTGGTCGGACGGGTAGAAATTGCCATTTGTCAGAATGACTTCTGGCTTCGTCTCGGCCAGCAGCACTGTTTGTGCAGGAGAGTCAATTCGCCCAAGCCCCACCGGTTTGCCAAATGGAGTATTGTCAATGATTGGCTCGGGAATGCACTGAGCGGGATCACAGCCGGGGTCGGGCTGCAGGTAATCTACGTTCATGCCGTAGTTGACGAACTTAGAAGCCCAGTCAGGATTTGGGTTCGTGGGTGTTCCCGTCCATTGCTTGAAGTAATCCGCTTCATTGTCCGGACAGTGAAAAATGGAGGACGTGCCGGAATAGGCGTTGCCGACATACGGCTTGATGGCAGTTGCCCACGCCAATCTAGGGTTTGGAGGCGTCTCGAACCAGCCACCGGCGTTGACAGGGACCATGACTTCGTCGGAGTCCTGCGTGTACTGGATGATGGAAATGCCGAGCTGTTTAGCATTGCTCGTGCAGGTCGTGCGGCGAGCGTTTTCGCGCACGTTCTGGAAGACGGGGAACAGGATCGCGGCGAGAATGGCGATAATAGCAATAACAACGAGCAGTTCAATGAGCGTGAAGCCTTGCGGCTGCGGAAGCCTTATGGCCGAAGGAGCCTTGCGGCTGCGGAGGCCTTGCGGTGATGGGGCAAACATTTCTTTCCAGCTTTCTAGGTTTGTGACGCCACAAGAGAAGTGGGGCGTGCTCAGGAACATGAGGCCAGGCTTCGATGCCATGAGGGAAGAGAGAACAGGCCGACCGCTGGGAAGCATGTCGGGTTTCCGGCATTGGAATGGAGCAATATATCACAAAATCGCGTGTTCTGTCAAGCTCTATAGGCCTGTGTGGCACAATAATTTCCAGGAAATCAGACTCTCTAACTCAAGGCCCCTACGCGGCTGACCGTTTTCGCCCGCGCCGTGGTATACTCCAATTATGGAAACACAAAAGCCAGCCGAGACCACAGTGACGCAGGCGACACCTCCTAGCGTCCTGGTGCCTAATCCACTTGCCAATCTTGTTAGCCACTTCGAGGATGACCCGGATTGGGATGTGATGATCGAGTCTATTCGCCGTAATCGCCGCGAGATGGATGCTGCTTGGGACAGCGCAGAGTAGCGCGTGTACCTTCTTGACACTGACACCTATTCTAATATGCTGCGCCGAGACCCGATCATTCTCCGCCGGGTCTCTCAAACGCCGCCCGGCTCGGTTTACCTTTGTGCCATTACGCCAGAAGAAATGCTGCGCGGTCGCCTAGACGCCATCAACCAAGCCAGAGCAAAGCAGGAGCAGCGCCTCCCTGTCACCTACGATTACCTGACGGACCTTGTGCGTGAACTAAACCGCGTGTCCATTCTGCGCTATGATGATGACGCGGTGCAGATTTTCCGTGACTACCCGGCGTCCACCAAACGCGCCGGGTCCCAGGACTGCCGCATTGCCGCCGTCGCCCAAGCCAACGGCTTTGTTGTCGTCACTTCCAACACCGCTCACTTTGCCAAAATCGGCGTCACCGCCGAAGATTGGGCATTGCCCGGCTGATCTTTCCGCCCATGCCGAGGTATACTGAAAGCATCACCGAAGCCAAGCGTCATCGAAGCATGGGAGGGAAACGATGCAGACAAGCAAAACGGCGGCGAAACGCAGGAAGTCTCAAGCTCCGAAGTCTCAAGCTCCGACCCAGGCCCGGCTGACCGCAGAAGTGGAAGCCTTGCAGGAGCGCCTCACGCAAATCGAACACAGCCGGGAGAACGCACTTTACCGTGTGCCTCAGTCACTGGCGGAGCTTGGCCCACGCCGCCTGCCGCCGCCCGGCCAAACCGCCATGCAGGCAATTCGGGGCAAGCTGGAAACCGACGAGGCGCTGGAAGAATTGCTGGCGCAACTGAAGGCCCTAGACTGAACCTAGACTGAAAGCGCTCGGATGACCCAATATCTGCTGGACACGAATATCCTGCTGGCCTGGATACGCTGGGGAAGCGCCTTGCAAGCCTATCTTCAAACGCTGTACCGGCTTGATACGATTTCCACTGTTCCGATTATCAGCATTGTCAGCGACGCCGAGCTTCGGGTCATCGCCTTGCAGAACCAGTGGGGGCCGGTTAAAATCCGCATGATGGAAAGCCTTCTGGCCTATTTGATCGTCGTGCCGATCCCTTACAAAAACAGTGTCGAGGCTTACGTCGAGATTGACGATTTCAGCCGCCGCTTCGGCGTCAAAATGGGCAAAAATGACCTCTGGATTGCGGCGACCGCCCAGGTCGAAAACGCCGCCCTCCTCACGACGGACAAAGACTTCGCGCACCTCCCGCCAAGCCTCGTCCAGCACGTTTACGTTGACCCGGCAAGCAAGCCGTAACACTCCCACTCTTCAAGACCCTGCGCGGCTGACCGCTTTTGCCCACGCTTGGGTGTACTGCCATTATGGAAGCGCAGCCGCAACTCGAAATCGCCTGCTGATCTTGTCAGTCACTTCGAGGATGACCCTGACTGGGACATTAGCGTGGACTCTGTTCGCCGCCACCGCCGAGAAGTTGACGCTGCTCGGGACAGTGCAGATTAGCGCAGTCCTGCCCAACGGTTACCCGAAGACGTTCAGCTCGATGCTCCGGGGCAGACTGCCCATCTCCAGAAAGCTTGTCCATGCCCTCGGTGTCATCAATACGATTGAATCGTATCCGGCCTTGATGGCCGCTTTTTTTATTCGCGCATCTAAAGCAAATCTAGCCGCGATTGTTGCTTTTCCACTTGGCAGCTTTGCCAGCTCAACCGAAGGGCATTCACCAAGTAATATCTTTTCAATGTGCAACTCGTCACCAATCAAAGGGACGGCTACAGTAACACGCTCAGGATCACCAGGACGCCCGTAAAACTCCGCTTCCTCAAAAGACAACGAATAGAACTTGCCGCGCTTCTTGTAGGCTGCCGAGTCAATCGGCGGCACATGCCACCAGCTTTTACGGTTTATACGCTTAATCAAAGATTCGACAGCCTCTGAATTAGTTGGAGATAGCGGCATAGAGTTTTTTCGGTGCGAGTATCGAGCATATTCTCAGCTTTCGGCAGCGGAGCAATTTACTTTCTTAACAAAGCCGTTTGCGCTGCACTCTCGGCCAGGGAAGAGTGCAGGCTTGAGAGTGCTTCATAGTCCAGAAACTTAACGCGGCTATGAATGGGCGCAAATGCTGTTGCTCTGAGTTTACTAGCAAACTCTGTTTTGCGGACTTTATCGGCGACAATCCAAAACTCGGTACGGAAATCTTGGAACTCCATAAACTTGAGGAGTGAATTGTAAATGTCGGTGGAATGTTCCACCTCATAGAACGCTTGTGGAAAGTGACGGGCGTTATACCAGGACACATCTATTGTTCTGGCCCGGCCCATGATCTCGCTGAACGTAAACTCATAAGGCTTAGAGAGACTCGCGACTTCGAATAGTTTGCGGTTCAGATACAACTTATTCTTGTCCTGAGCAGGAACGGCCGTTTCGAGATGATGAAAGTTTCCAATCTCAACTAGCAGACCTTGGTAATAACTATGCGTGTAAAGATTCGCTTGTTGCGCGGGAACATAATCGGGCAATGCTAACTGTTTGCCGAATGCAGAGTGCCTCGCTTCTAGTCCCCACAGTCCAGGACGGATACGAAAAATGCCCGGCGTCTCCTGAACAATGCGCCGAATGCTGGCAAACGGCGTCAGCGATTTTGATTGCCATTCTGGCATTTTCGTCACAACGTGGTAAAGATAGCCCAGCGTCGCGAACCCTCCGTTCTGATCCAACGCTAACTGTACGACTTCATCCTGTTTCATGCAAAGCAGTTAGATCAAGGAGCACCACTTTCCTGCTTACTTATTCAGCCCCAGCAATATGTTGACGAACTTTGTCTTGGCGTAAAACGCATAGGTCCTGCTGTTCTTCTGGCCTTTAGTACGAATTTGAATAAGCTCGCCGGAGATAGTGTGGAGCGGGTTCCCCTGAGCAATCTTTTCCCTAATCATCTCGTAATCTAGCTTCACTTGACGATAAATGATGGCAGCCTCCATAGAAATATCGGCAGGGCGGACGATCGCCACTGGCGATGAGGTTTCTGAGCGATCTCTGTAAAGACGCGCCACAACTATAAAGCGTCCAATTTTGTGCAGGACGTGACTATCCTCAAAGGCATTGGTGACTACATGGGCGCGGTCAAGCATTGTAATCTGCATTGTTTCTTTAGCAGTGTAAACCCCTGATTTCTGCTGCTTGATGGAAACTTGCTTGAGTTCCCAGCTTCCACCGTTGGGTTCACGACGCGAGTTCTTCGGCAAGCCCAGATAGGCTTCCAATGTCAGGCCTGCCCACCCTTTGTTGAGCGTTCGCTTGATTACGCCTTCCAGTTCGTTCTCGTGAAATATCTTTTGACCGTGTTGAGCTGCAATCTCGACAAGATCCGCTCCTTTGATGAGTTCCAGCAGTTTGAGGGCATCTTCACGCTCCATTATTGTGTACCCCCCCCCCCCCCCGATCTTTGTAGCTTCTACTACAATTAAATCGAGAATGGACTGCTCGTGGGAGGCTTCATAGACTTCTTGCAGGCGTAAACGCGCAAGTTCTAAATGCTCGGTCTCGCGCTCGATGCCGACGAAGCGGCGGCCTAAGCGGGCACAGGCGACGCCGGTGGTGGCGGAGCCGCAGAAGGGGTCGAGCACCAGCTCGCCGGGGTGGGTGGACGCTTCGACAATGCGTGTCAGCAGGGCTTCGGGCTTTTGGGTGGGGTGCTTGCCAAACCGCTTCTCACGCTTGCCGGGCGGCATAATATTCCACAAAGACTGCATCTGCTTGCCGCCGTTCTGACGCTTCATCTCGGCGTAGTGGAACGTGTGGCGGCTTTTGGCGCTTTTGGCGGCCCACAAAATCGTCTCGGTGGCGTGGGTGAAGTACCGGCAGGCGAGGTTCGGCGGCGGGTTGACCTTGTACCAGGCAATGTCGTTGAGGATTTTGTAGTCCAGCACTTGCAGGGCATAGCCGACGCTGTGGATATTGTGGGACGTGCCCGTGACCCAGAGGGTACCGTTCGGTTTCAGAAGGCGGCGGCAGTGGTCGAGCCAGAGGATATTGAAGTTGTGGTCGCCGGTGATGCCCGCCGACTTGTCCCAGCCGCCTTTGTCCACTTTGACCATGCGGCCCCCGACGCAGGTGATGCCGCCGTTGGACAAAAAGTACGGCGGGTCGGCGAAGATCATGTCCACGGACTCATCGGGCATCCGCCGCAGCAGGTCCAAAGCGTCGGCCTGGTACAGCCGCAGCGAACCGTCGGGGGACGCATAGAACGGCGTTGGCGGGTCCCCGTAGCCGGGCCGGGCTTCCTGCACGAAGTCCGGCGCAGCGTCTAAACCGGGGACGGGAGCCATCAATGCGGCAGCGCGGGGCGATGGATCGGCGGGTATCGGGCGGTCAAAGAGGCCGGGCGGATTGGGGTCAAGTGAGGATGTGGGCAAGTCGGGCAAGGGTCGGAAGTCCTCTCTCGCCGCGTGATTTGGCATCAAGGCGAAGGCGATCCGATCCTACCCGATCTTGGGGTCAGAGATCAACCGAAAAACAGCGTCAGCGGAGAACAATTTTAGGCGTGTGTGTGGGTCATCTTCGTGACTTTGTCAGAGGGGGTGTGGAAGAATAAAGAGCGTGGGAATAAATTCCTGCGCTGTGCGGCGCAGACGCCAAGTAGCCGCCTTCGCGGGTACAGGAAAAGACTGTGACTACCATCCTACTCTTTGTCCACGCAGGTGGACACTAGGCGTCTGCGCCACACAGCGCAGGAATTTATTCCCACGCTTCTTATTCCCACGCTCTTCCACCCACGCTTCTTAGTTCTCCAACAAAAAAGACCCGGCACTTTCGTGCCGGGTCTTTTAGAGTTAGGCTTAGGTGCCTTCCTGCCAGGACGCGAGGTAGCGGGCCTGCTCTTCGGTCAGGGTGTCAATGTGGACCCCGAGCGACAGGAGCTTCAGGCGGGCGATCTCGTTGTCAATCTCCTCGGGAACACCGTAAACACTCTTTTCGAGTGTCTTGGCGTTCTGGTTCATGTACTCGGCGCTCAGGGCTTGATTGGCGAACGACATATCCATAACGCTTGCGGGGTGGCCTTCGGCGCTGGTCAAGTTGATCAGGCGGCCTTCGCCGAGAATGAACACCTTGCGGTCGTCTTCCAGCACGTACTCTTCGACGAAGTCGCGGACTTCGCGCTTGGAAGTCGCCATCTTTTCGAGGCTCGGAATGTCAATCTCGACATTGAAGTGACCGGAGTTCGAGACAATCGCGCCGTCCTTCATGGCGGCGAAATGCTCGGCCCGGATCACGTCCTTGTCGCCGGTGACGGTGCAGAAGAAGTCGCCGACTTTGGCGGCATCGGCCATCGGCATGACATGGAAGCCGTCCATCGTCGCTTCCAGGGCACGGAGCGGGTCAATCTCGGTGACGATCACCTGTGCGCCCATGCCTTTGGCCCGCATCGCCAGGCCCTTGCCGCACCAGCCGTAGCCGGCCACGACAAAAAACTTGCCGGCCAGCAGCACATTGGTCGCCCGGATGATGCCGTCAATGGTGCTTTGGCCCGTGCCGTAGCGGTTGTCGAAGAAGTGCTTGGTCTGGGCATCGTTGACCGCGACAATCGGGTATGCCAGCACACCGTCCTTTGCCATCGCCCGCAGCCGAATGACGCCCGTGGTGGTCTCTTCCGTGCCGCCGATGATGTTCTCAATCAGCTCGCGCTTCTCAGTGTGGATAATGCCGACCGTGTCCGCGCCGTCGTCCATCGTGAAGTTCGGCTTATGCTCCAACGCGCTCAGAATGTGCTGGTAGTAAGTGTCGTTGTCCTCGCCCTTGATGGCGAACGTCGCAATGCCGTAGTGCTGGACCAGCGCCGCCGCGACATCGTCCTGGGTCGAGAGCGGGTTCGACGCACACAGCACCACTTTCATGCCGCCGGCTTTCAGGGTCCGCATTAAGTTGGCGGTCTCGGCGGTGACATGCAGGCAGGCCACAGCCGTCAGCCCTTCGAGCGGCTTTTCCTTCTCAAAGCGCTCGCGGATGGAGCGCAGGACCGGCATTTCGCGCTCGGCCCATTCGATCCGGCGCTTGCCGGCATCGGCAAGGCTCAGGTCTTTCACATCGTAAGCGGGCGGTGCCACCGGCATCTCCGGCAGGGTCGTCGCTGTCGGCAGCGGCGCAGTAGTGAGAGTCATAAAGTAGCCTTTCCAAAATAGACGGGGTGTCCGTCAAAACTCCCCTATTATACACGAAAGTTACCGATAATTAGACAGAGACTTCGGTAATCCCGATAATCTCCCACTTGCCATACCGCAGGGCGCAGTCCAAAAAAAGGCTGTCACTGCTGATAGAGCCTGATCGTGCTGATCCGCAGGCAATCTTAATGCGGGTGTCATCCGTCCATGTGATCGAGGACCCCCGAAAGATAATCCAGTGGTCCGTAGTGGCATTTTTCCAGTCCTCGCTGCGAGTCGGAAGCACCGATACGGCCTGAACCGGCGGCTGGCTGCCGTGAAACTTTGCCAGAAATGTAGGAGTGGGGTCTCGGCTGGCGTCCATGCCCTGCTCCCAGGGAAATCCACCGACCGATAGGTAATAGACCGGCAAACGAGAAGCATATGGAGCATGGGCGAACAAGTAGCGGAACGCGGCTTCCTGCAGAACATCTTCCTGGGCCGCTCGCCACGCCGGGCCGCTGCCCGGCGGGACGGGCGGCGTCAGCAGATATTCCGGTGGCGAGTTGGTGGGCCGAGAGACCAGAGGCACCGTGATACGAACAGCCCCTTTGTGCGTGGCTAGGTTAGCTGGGGGAACAGGTTTCGTCACTGGGTCGGCTTGGGTTGCTGTCGTGAGACACAGCAGCAGGCAAAATGGGAACAGTCGGCGCATGGGTAGGTTCCTCTAAGGCAGTGTACCCGGCAGACGCAGGAAAAAGCCCGCCATTTAGTCCCCGCCGTGAACGACAGGTCTAGAGGCGCGGACGCCAAGCGGTCTGCGACCGAAAGAGCAAAAGCGTCCGCAGACAGCATTTCCGCCCGCAGGGCGGTTCGCGTCTTCGCGTTCAGACCTGCCGTTCACGGCGGGGACTAAATGCACGGCGGGAACTTCTTCTTCCACGGCGGGAACCCTCCCCCACCCTCCCTTTGTTTTCAGCACCATGAGCGACACACGCACACTGACCGATCTGATGGCGCGGCGTTACGGCGCTTCGGCCCCGGACCTGCCGCTGCCCGCCGGGGCGGACGCACTGCTGGCGACACTGCTGGGACACAGATCAGTCCGGCGCTACACACCCGACCCACTTCCAGAAGGGACCCTGGAAACACTTGGGGCGGCGGCGCAAAGCGCGGCCTCCTCATCCAACTTGCAGGCGTGGAGCGCCGTTGCCGTCACGGACCCCGCCCGCAAAGCCGAAGCGTCGAAGCTGTGCGGCGACCAGGACTCCATTCGTCAGGCCCCGCTATTTCTCGTCTTTTGCGCCGACCTGGCCCGCCTGTCCGCCGTCTCGGAGCGTGAGGGGCTGCCCGGTGCGGCTTTGGACTACACCGAGATGCTGGTGACGGCAATTATTGATGCGTCACTGGCCGCTCAGAACGCCGCCGTCGCCGCTGAGGGCCTCGGGATGGGCACTTGCTACATCGGCGGCGCACGGAACCATCCGCAAGAGCTTGCCGCGCTTCTCGGCCTGCCGCCGCGCGTTGTCGCCCTGTTCGGCCTGACTGTCGGCGAGCCGACGGAAGACGACACGACCGAAATCAAGCCGCGCCTGCCTCAATCGGGATTGATCTTCCGCGAGACTTACGATTCCCATGCCCGAGATGCCGCCGTCTCCGAGTATAATGGGATTATGCGCGACTTCTATGCCCGTCAAAAGATGGACGGACACGGCGACTGGTCTCAGCAGTCGGCCAAGCGCGTCGCCGACGCCAAAGCTTTGATGGGCCGGGACACGCTCCGGCAGATTTTGGAAGAGCGCGGCTTTGGACTAAAATAGGAGACAGTATGACCACACAAACACGGCGCGAATTTGTGAAAGCCACGGTGAAGACGGCAATGCAGACGACCCTGGCGGCGGGGTTCGCCCTGGCGGTGCAGCCGGTTTCGGCGCAGACGATCCACACGGATGCCAAAGGACTGACGGCGGGGGAGGTGCAAATCCCCACCAGCGATGGGCATATTCCGGGGTACTCTGCGCGTCCGGCGACCGGGCATTCGTTCCCGGTCGTGCTGGTCGTGCAGGAGATTTTCGGTGTCCATGAGCATATCAAAGATGTCTGCCGGCGCTTTGCCAAGCGCGGCTACTTAGCCGTTGCGCCGGCGCTGTATGCCCGCGAGGGGGACGTGTCGAAAATCGCCGACATCGGCACGATTGTCAGCAGCGTGGTCTCAAAGGTACCCGACGCGCAGGTAATAACGGATTTAGACTCAACAGTCGCGTGGGCCAAAGCCTCCGGGCATGGCAATGACGCGAAGCTCGGCATCACCGGCTTCTGCTGGGGCGGGCGGATTGTCTGGCTCTATGCCGCGCACAATCCGCAGCTCAAAGCCGCAGTTGCGTGGTACGGGCGTATCCTCGGCAGCCCCGACCCGCTGCACCCGACCAACCCGATTGACATTGCTTCAAAGCTGCACTGCCCGGTGCTGGGGCTGTACGGCGGGCTAGACTCGGGCATCACGCAGGACTCGCTTGCCCAGATGCGGGTGGCACTGGCGAAGACGCACAACCCGTCACAGATTATTTCCTATCCCGATGCCGGGCATGGGTTTCACGCGGATTACCGGCCTGGGTATAACGCCAAAGACGCCGCCGACGGCGACACAAAGATGTACGCCTGGCTCAAAACCCACGGCGTCTAAATCCACCTACCCCGGCTCATTCTTCGCCACCCCTCCCTAAGAAGGAAGGGTAGGAACTTCAGAAGAAAGTCTTCCGGGTTTGTCTCTCAACCCTGTTTGTCTCTCAACCCTTCCTTCTTAGGGAGGGGTGGCGAAGAATGAGCCGGGGTAGGTACACTTTATAGGAGAATACGAAAATGGCAGTACGCACGGCAGACGCCGAATGGTCCGGCACTCTCAAAGACGGCAGCGGCTCGATGGAGCTTGGCAGCGGGGCGTTCAAAGGCCCGTTCTCATTCAAGTCGCGTATGGAAGAAGGCACGGGCACGAACCCCGAAGAGCTGATCGGGGCCGCCCATGCTGGCTGCTTCTCGATGCAGTTCTCGGCCATGCTGGAACACGCCGGCTTCACGCCTGACAAAATCCACACGGCGGCGCAAGTCTTTTTCGGCCCCGAAGGCGGCGGCTTTGCGATCTCCAAGATCGCGCTGACGGTCGAAGGCACGGTGCCCGGCATTGACGACGCCAAGTTCCAGGAGCTGGCTGCCGGCGCAAAAGCCTCCTGCCCGGTCTCCAAAGCATTAGCGGGAACCGAGATCACGCTTGATGCCAAGCTGGTTTAGCCCCAGCCCAAATAGCCCCAGCCCAAATAGCCCCAGCCCAAATAGCCCCAGCCCAAATAGCCCCGGCCGTCAGGCCGGGGCTTTTTCTTTGCCTGTCTGGAGAAGCGTGACTAGGCAGCGAGGAAGGTTGCTGAGAACCGCGTCGAGGAGGCCGGGAAAACGGGCATCCAAATCCGCACGTCGCAGGGAGTTTACCGAGTAGGTCCCCACAATGCGCGTTGCAATCACCCCGTTTTCGCGCAGGACTTTGTGGTGATGTGCAAGTGTAGACTTGGGAACCGTGGCAAGACCGCCCGCACTACAGCAGTGTTCGCCGCTTTCATTGAGCGACGCGACAATCCACAGCCGCTTCTCGTCGCTTAATGCGTACAGGACGCCCGTAAGAGTTATGTCGTCTTGACTTGGAAAAGAAAGAGTTTTCACACTTGACAGTATAGCACATTTCCTGTCATACTCCTATTGTTCTAATATACTAGAAAAATAGCACAAGGGGAACTTCAATGACGGATTTAACAGGAAAAGTGGCGATCGTCACCGGGGCGTCATCGGGCATCGGGGAAGCGACAGCGCTGCTTATGGCCCAAGCAGGCGCGAAAGTCGTGGTCGCCGCCCGGCGTCAGGCCGAAGGCGAAGCGGTCGTGCAGAAAATTAAAGAAGGCGGCGGCGAAGCGATTTTCGTCAGGACAGACGTGTCTCAGCTTGCCGATCATGAGGCTCTCGTCGCCGCGACTCTGGAAGCTTACGGCAAGCTGGACGTTGTGTTCAACAATGCCGGGGTCTCCGGCGGCGGCCCGCTGCACGAGCAGACGGAAGCGGAATGGGATCGCCAGATAGACATCAACTTGAAGGGCAGCTTTTTTGCGCTGAAGACGCAAATCCCAGCCCTGCTGAAGTCCGGCGGCGGCTCGATTGTCTTGAACGCAAGCATTGCAGCCAAGATCGGCAATGCTTACCTCTCTATTTATTCAGCCAGCAAAGGCGGGGTCGTTGCTCTCGCCCGTGCGGCGGCGATCGAGTATGTCAAGTCCGGCATTCGGATTAACGTCGTCAACGCCGGACTCGTGGAGACAGCGATGACAACGGCTGCCCTCGGCTCCTCCGAAGCGGTTGCCGAGTTTTCGGAAGCGGCGATACCCATGGGCCGGGCCGGGCGGCCTTTAGAGATCGCCCATGCCACTGTTTTTCTCGCCTCCGACGAGGCTTCGTTCATCACCGGCCAGAGCCTCACCGTAGACGGCGGCTCTACGGCACAGTAGGCATCAGCAAAAAAAGCCCCGGCTATCTGGCCGGGGCTTTTGCGCTGCGAGGTCTTTGCGTCGAATGCCTGCTGGGAGTGCATGACTTCATGGATGTGAAGTTCCGCCCAGCCGCGCAGGGCATTGACGGCGGCAGCCAGCGTCCGCCCCAGAGGCGTGATCGAGTATGTCACAGTGACAGGCACCGTGGCGAACGCCCGCCGCTCGACAAGTCCGTACATTGCCGAGGAACAGCCGGAAGCGCTCTTAGCGCAAATGCTTCCGTTTCTTGCCAGGTAGAACAAAAAAGCCCCGACCGGATGGTCGGGGCTTTTTTGTTCGCTAATCTTTGACGAAGGGCAGAAGGGCGATTTCGCGGGCGCGTTTGATGGCGACGGCGATCATGCGCTGCTCTTTGGCGGTTGCACCGCTCCGGCGGCGGGGGACAATCTTGCCCCGGTCATCGGTGAACGTGCGGAGCAGTGTGACGTTCTTGTAGTCAACAGTCTTGATCTTGTTGATGGTCAGCGAGCTGACCTTGCGGCGCTTGAAGCGCGGGTTTTTGCGTGCGCCGGCAGGTCCGCCGGGTCCGCCCGGACGCGGGCCGCGCGGGCCGCCGCCGCTGGAACCGTAAGCCATGGTGAAATCCTTTCGCTGCGATCCTCACCGGCGTTCTGTGAATACCGGTGCGACTTGCGGGTTTCGTGTGTATTTGTCTTTGAGACTGTCCGCGATTATAGCACACGGCGCACAGGGAAGTCAAGGAAGACTTGGCCCAGCGACGGAACACTCTGCCGCCGAGGGGGAAAAGCAGCGCGGCGAATATGCTACAATAGGCAGCTTATGCAAGTCCATTTCGAGGAGGTCACATGAAGATTTCTGCTTTTGCGTTTCTTGGGGCAATACTGCTGGCAGCCCCAGTTTTAGCTCAAGATACAGCAGCGTCTTATCGGAGCGACCACGCGGGGAAGCGTTACGATTTCACAGTCACACACGCCCAGCTTCAACTTACTCCTGACTGGGCGGAAAACGCAGCCAACCCACCACTCTCGCCGCGTAAAGCTCTTGCATTGGCACGCCTTGATTTGGCGTCGTTCCTGCCTGACGCGGCGCGGTGGGTCCATCCAAAGATAACTCTCCAGGAGGTCGGTGCGCCTCGCAAATGGCTGTATATCATTGAGTTTGAAGGGCCACTGCCACCCAACATAGCAGATGGACCTGTAGACAGGATGCGGGTTCTCGTCCTGATGAACGGGATAGCTATCAAGCCTGTCATAAAATCATAGACCGTTTTGATCATAGGGTCAGACTACTTCTTCACCGGCGCGTCTTTGTCGAGCGCCAGATTCACCGCCAGCACGTTGACAACGGGTTCGCCGAGAAAGCCGAATCCCCGGCCCGACGTGTTGGCTTTGATGAGGCCCGACACGGTGTCTTCACTGACGCCACGCGCTTTGGCGACGCGGGCGGCCTGCAAAGCGGCGTTCTGGGGCGTGATCTGCGGGTCCAGCCCCGACGCCGACCGGGTGACGGCGTCCACCGGGACTTTGGCCCCGGCGGCGAGGCCGTTGTCTTTGCGGTACGCGGCGGCCAGGTCTTTGACGCCGTCGAAGTCGGCGGGATCATCTTTCCCATTTGCCAGCTTCGGCTTGTGGACGCCATTAATCAGCTTGTCCGAAGTCGGCCCTAAGTTCGTGCCGCTGCTGGCCGTTGGGTCGTACCCACTGCCCGCCGCCGACGGGCGCGGGTGGAAGTATTCGGGCTTGGTGAAGCCCTGCGCCAAAAGCGCCGAGCCGACGACCTGCCCCTGGGCGTTCGTGATTAGGCTGCCGTCGGCCTGGTGCTTGAACGCCGCCTGGGAGATGCCCCAGACGACCAGGGGGTACGCACCGCTGACAAGGAGCAGCAGGACGAATGTTATTCTCAGTGAAGTCAGCAGTTGTTTTACCATTTTGGTTTATTCTCCAATAACCCACCTCCTTGCTGTGCTCATTCTTCGCTCCGCAGGGGTCCTCCCGAAACGGGAGGACGCGGAGTCTCAGAACACGCCAGCAGAAGTGAGCCTAACTCTTCACCCTCCCGTTTCGGGAGGGTCGGAACGAAGTTCTGGGGTGGGTTAACGCCCCGGCGCACAGTGCAGTAGGACGACAATCATATCCAGCAGCTTGATAAACGGGAACGGCAGCAGAATGCCGCCCAATCCCCAAACGGCCAGATTCCGGCGCAGCAGAGCCGCCGCGCCCATCGGGCGGTACGGGACACCGCGCAGGGCAACCGGAATCAGCGCGATGATGATCAGAGCGTTGAAGATAATCGCCGCCAGGGTCGCCGAGTACGGCGAGTGCAGCTTCATAATGTTCAGCGCCCACAGCGGGCCGTGCGCGGCCCCGGCGACGAGGTACAACGTCGAGAACATCGCCGGGATGATCGCGAAATACTTGGCGACATCGTTTGCGATCGAGAACGTCGTCAAAGCGCCGCGCGTCATCAAGAGCTGCTTGCCGATCTCGACAATTTCAATCAGCTTGGTGGGGTTGGAGTCCAAATCCACCATGTTGCCCGCTTCTTTGGCGGCCTGCGTCCCGGAGTTCATCGCAACGCCGACATCGGCCTGCGCCAGCGCCGGGGCGTCATTGGTGCCGTCCCCAGTCATGGCGACTAAGCGCCCCTCGGCCTGCTCTTTCTTGATCAGCGCCATCTTGTCTTCAGGCTTGGCCTGTGCCAGGAAGTCGTCCACCCCAGCTTCCTCGGCAATTGCAGCGGCTGTCAGCGGGTTGTCTCCGGTGATCATGACCGTTTTAATGCCCATCGCCCGCAAGTGGTCGAAGCGCTCGCGCATGCCGCCTTTGACAATGTCTTTGAGGTAGATAATTCCGAGCGGCTTGTCGTTTAGGACTACGGCCAGCGGCGTACCGCCCCGGCGGGAGATCTCATCGGCGATGTTTTGCAGTTCGGCGGGAACCGTGCCGCCTTCGGCTTTGACGTAATCAATCACGGCCTGCACCGCGCCTTTGCGGACACGGGTGCCATTCATGTTGACCCCGGACATCCGGGTCTGCGCGGTGAACGGAATAAACTCGGCGTCCTTCTCGGACATCTCCCGCCCGCGCAGATTGTACTTCTCTTTTGCCAGCACGACAATGGACCGGCCTTCCGGGGTCTCATCAGCGAGGCTCGAAAGCTGCGCGGCGTCGGCCAGTTCACTGACATCCACGCCCGGCAGGGGCAGAAACTCGGCGGCCTGCCGGTTGCCCAGCGTGATCGTGCCGGTCTTGTCGAGCAAGAGAACATCCACGTCGCCCGCCGCTTCGACCGCTTTGCCGGACATTGCCAGCACGTTGTACTGCATAACCCGGTCCATGCCGGCAATGCCGATGGCGGACAACAAGCCGCCGATGGTGGTCGGGATGAGGCACACCAGCAGGGCAATCAAGATTGTGATGCTCGGAGCCGTTCCCGACATCCCGGCCCCCTGTGCCTGCCCGACATTGTACTGCGCGAACGGCAGCAAGGTGACAGTCGCCAGAAGAAAGATAATGGTCAGGCCGGCAATCAAGATATTCAGCGCGATTTCGTTCGGCGTCTTCTGCCGCGAGGCGCCTTCGACCAGCCCGATCATGCGGTCAATAAACGTCTCGCCGGGGTTCGCCGTGATCTCGATCTTGACCCCGTCGGAGATCACTTTCGTGCCTCCGGTGACTGCCGAGCGGTCGCCGCCGGCTTCCCGGATGACCGGGGCGCTTTCGCCGGTGATCGCGGATTCGTCAACACTGGCGATCCCCTCGATAATCGTGCCGTCGCTCGGGATAACATCGCCGACTTCGCAGATCACGATGTCGCCTTTGCGGAGGTCCGGCGCGGCGGTCATCTCGACCGACCCGTTTTTGCCGAGCCGCTTGGCTTTGGTGGTCGTGCGGGTCTTGCGAAGCTCATCCGCCTGCGCCTTGCCCCGGCCCTCGGCGATCGCCTCGGCGAAGTTTGCAAAGAGCACGGTGAACCAGAGCCACAGGGCGATCTGCCCGACAAACGCCCGCTCCCAGCCGCCAACGCCTGCAAAGAGGTCTTTGGCAAAGATAAGGGTCGTCACGACGCTGCCGACCCAGACCACGAACATGACCGGGTTCTTCGCCATGAGCATGGGGTTCAGCTTGGCGAAGGCGTCCCCGACGGCGCGTTTGACGATAGGCGGGTCAAAGAGGGGTCGTGCCCGCTTGCCCGCCGGCGGCACCGGCGGGGCCGCGTTTGGCGGCGGCACTTGTGTATTGTTGAGTGTTGTTGCCATAATGTTTTCCAGAACCTACCCCGGCTCGTTCCTCGCCACCCCTCCCTAGGAAGGAAGGGTAGGAGAAGAAAGCTCTCCGGGTCGCTGAACGACGGCTCATGCTCGTAACCCTTCCTTCCTAGGGAGGGGTGGCGAGGAACGAGCCGGGGTAGGTTAAAACGTCTTTCCCCCGCCCATCAGGAAGTGCTCGACGACCGGGCCGAGCGAGACGCCAGGGAAGTAGGTCAGTGCGCCGACAATGATCACAATGCCGACCAAGAGGCCCGCGAAGAGCGGCGTGTCGGTCGGGAAGGTCCCGGCGCTTGCCGCCACCCGCTTCTTTTTGACCATGCTGCCGGCAATCGCCAGCAGCGGAATAATCATCAAAAACCGCCCAATCAGCATCGAGAGGCCAAGCGTCGTGTTCCAGTACGGCGTGTTTGCCGAAATGCCCGCGAACGCGCTGCCGTTGTTGCCGGTGGCCGAGTCATACGCATACAGCATCTCCGAGAAGCCGTGCGGGCCGCTGTTGTTGGTGTTTGCCGACGCCAGGGCGTTGACACTCGTGCCGACCGTGTTCCAGTACGCCGACGGGTGCGGGACATGGGAGACGCTCGACATCGCCGTGAACAGGAGCACATCGGCGGCCAGCAGCAAAGTCGCCAGCATCGCCATTTTGATCTCGAACGCTTCCACTTTCTTGCCCAAATATTCCGGGGTGCGCCCGACCATCAGCCCGGCGATGAACACGGCCAAAATGGCATACATCAGCATTCCGTAGAGACCCGCGCCGACACCGCCGAAGATGACTTCGCCGGTCATGATGTTCGCCATCGGGACCAGGCCGCCGAGCGGCGTGTACGAGTCGTGCATCGAGTTGACCGCGCCGCACGACGCATCGGTCGTGACTGTCGCAAAGAGGGCCGAGCGGGCGATCCCAAAGCGCGTTTCCTTGCCTTCCATGTTGCCGCCGGAGTCGCCGAGCACCGAGGCGCGGGTTTCGACCCCTAACGCGGCAATCAGCGGGTTGCCCTTCGCTTCCTGCGTGTAGGCCACCGAAACGCCGACTAAAAACAGGAAGCCCATCGCGCCCCAGAGCGCCCAGCCCTGCTTGACATTGCCGACAGACAGGCCGAACGTATAAACGATGCCGGCGCCGATCAAAAAGATGGACAGCACCTGCAAAAAGTCGGTCAGCGCGGTTGGGTTCTCGAATGGGTGCGCGGAGTTCGCGTTGGCAATGCCGCCGCCGTTGGTGCCGAGCATCTTGATCGCTTCCTGCGACGCAAACGGTCCGCCGGGGATAGTCTGGGTCGCGCCTTCCACCGTTGTCACCGACTTGTAGGCATGGAAGTTCTCGATGACCCCCTGCTGGCACAAAACCAGCGCATAAACGATGCAGAGCGGCAGCAGCACGTACACCGTCGTCCGGGTCAGGTCCACCCAGAAGTTGCCGATGCTCGCCGCCGAGCGCCGTCCCAGTCCCCGGACCAGCGCAATCGCGATGGCAATGCCGGTGGCGGCGGAAAAGAAGTTGTGCGACGCCAGCGCGGCCATCTGCGAGAAGTACGACATCGTGTTCTCGCCCGAGTACGCCTGCCAGTTCGTGTTGGTCGTAAACGAGATCGCCGTATTGAACGCCAAGTCCGGCGTCATTGCCGTGCCGTAGGACGGCGCATTCTTGGCGTCCCCGAAGTGCATGGGGTTGAGCGGCAGGAACGCCTGCTCGCGCAGGAAGAGATAAGTGACGGCCAGCGAGACGACGCTGAACAGCAGCATCGCCAGCGTGTAGGTCGTCCACGGCATTTCCTCTTCTTCTTTGACCCCGCCGATTTTGTAGACCAACGATTCCAGTGGCCGGAACAGCGGCGACAGCCAGGTCCGCCTGCCCTCGAAGACATTGTACAGGAATGTCCCGAACGGCTTGGTCAGCGCCAAAACCAGCACGAAGAAGAGGATGATTTGAAACCATCCAATCAAAGTCATAGCAAAATCTCCCTAAAACCCACCGATAATGAACCTCACCCCGTCGCTCCGCTCCGACCCTCTCCTTAAGCAAGGAGAGGGTGGCAGCTTGCTGCCGGGTGAGGTCTTCTAAAACCGCTCGGGCCGCAGCAGCGCGAACATCAAATAGACCGTCAAGCCCAGTGCGGAAATCCCCGCCAGCCAAATCTCCATGACATTTTCCTTTACAGCCGATCACAGCCATACGTATAGCCGGCGGCGAGGGCGAAAAACGCCGCGACCGTCGCCAAAAACAAAAAGTCCTGCATATCCGCCTCCTCGTTTGGTACACTTCTATGGTATCCGTTTGCGTATAAAGAAGCTGTAAAGAAGCGGGCTAGGGGTATAAAGATTTCGTTAAGATTTTGGGAACGAACCACGGCAGGGCGGGCATTATGGAGGAAGATGAGAAAGCAGATTTGAAACACGCGCCCGGACTGGCTTTTATCTTTGTCACCCTGCTGATTGACGTGCTCGGGGTCGGCCTGCTGATCCCGATTTTGCCGAAGTTCGTGGCCACGCTCTCCGGGCGCGGCCTCAGCGCGGGCGCACGGGATTACGGCCTGCTGCTCGGGCTATACGGGCTGATGCAGTTCGGGTTTGCGCCCCTTTTGGGAGCGCTGTCGGACCGCTTCGGGCGGCGACCCGTGTTGCTGCTGGCGCTCGGCTTCACGGGGCTGGAGTACGTTGTCCAGGCCCTGGCCCCGAACTTGACCTGGCTGTATGTCGGGCGCATTCTGGCGGGGATTACGGGGGCGAGCTTCACGACGGCGTCGGCATATATCGCCGATGTCAGCCCGCCGGAGAAGCGGGCGCAGAACTTTGGGCTAGTCGGGGCGGCATTCGGGGTCGGCTTCATCGCCGGCCCGGCATTGGGCGGGCTGCTCGGAGGCTTTGGGGAACGGGTGCCGTTCTGGGCGGCGGCGGCGTTTTCGGGGGTGAACCTGATCTACGGTCTGCTGGTGCTGCCGGAGTCGCTGAAACCGGAGAACCGCCGGCCATTTAGCTGGCGCGAGGCGAACCCATTCGGCGCGTTTGCGGTACTCAGCCGGTCCCCCGTCATCAAAGGCATGGCCTGGTCTTTACTCGCGTCCAACTTGGCTTTGACCAGCCTGCAAAGTACGTGGGTGTTGTTCATGACCGCTCGGTTCGGCTGGGGAACGAAAGAGAACGGCTTCTCGCTGGCGGTATTCGGGGTCGTCTCGCTGATCTTTCAAGTTGGGCTGGCTCGCATTCTGCTGCCCAAGATGGGAGAGCGCCGAGCGATACTGATTGGTCTCTTGGTGGGCGCGGCGGAATATGCGGGCTACGCAGCGGCCAGCGACGGGTGGATGATCTACGCGATCATGTTTGCTGCGGGCCTGAGCTACTTGCCGGGGCAGGCGACCCAGGGGCTGCTGTCACGGGAAGTCGGCGACGACGCCCAGGGGACTTTGCAGGGGGCGCTGACTTCCCTTGCCAGCTTGACCGGGATTGTCGGACCGGTGGCGGCGACTGCCCTGTTTTCCTACTTCACCCGCCCCCATGCCCCGCACAAAATCCCCGGCAGCGCGTTTTTCGCGGCGTCGGCGCTCGACATTGTCGCCGTCGTCATCGCCGCCTGCGTCCTGCCCCGCGCTGCCTCGCAAAGTCCCGCTACTTCAGAAAGTCCAGCAGCGCGGCGCTGACTTCGGCGGCATGGGTGACCAGCAGCCCGTGCGGAGCGCCTTCGATCACGACCAGCTTGCTGTCTTTGATGGCCTCATGGGTGCGCCGGCCCGATGCCGCCAGCGGCACGATTCGGTCGTCGTCACCATGAATGACCAGCGTTGGCGTGGTGATTTTCGCGAGGTCGGCCCGGAAGTCCGTGCCCCAGGTGCCGACACACGCCAGCGACGCAATCGGCGACGCCTGAACAGCGACGTTCCAGCTTGCCTGGATTTGTGCGTCGCTGATACGTGTTCCTTTGAGTGTGTCTGCGTTGTAGAAGTTCTCCAAAAAGCTTTGGAGAAACGCCGGGCGGTCTTTTTTGATGGCCTCCTCGATGCCCGCAAACACCGCGCCATCCACGCCCTCCGGGTTGTCCTCGGCTTTGAGCAGGTACGGCGGCACCGACGAGATAAACACCGCCGCCCGCACCCGGTCTGAGCGGTGGTTGCTCAAATAGCGGGCCACTTCCTCGCCGCCCATCGAGAAGCCGGCCAGCGCGAACGACCGCAGCTCTAAGTGATTGACTAACGCCGACAGGTCAGCGGCGAACGTGTCGGCGTCATATCCCGTAGCCGGCTGGCTGGACTTGCCGAAGCCCCGCCGGTCATACGTGATGACCCGGTGCCCAGCCCCGAGAAGCGCCGCCGTCTGCGCCTCCCAGGACGCCCCGCTCAGCGGATAGCCGTGAACAAGGATGATGGGATCGCCCGTGCCGTGATCTTCATAGTACAGATCAATCGAAGTCGAATTCTCTTTGCCAACTGTAATAAAAGCCATATGTCGCTCCCTTGCTTCTTTGCTGTGCGTTGTGCTTGGATTACCCACAGGCGGCAGGGGGTAAACGGCAGGTTGGAAGAAAACATACATCGGTGCTGTTTACAGAATTTGCACGGTGAATTTGCTGTCTCGGACACGCCCGTTGAAAGGCCCGTCAAGCAAAAACGGCACAAGGGGCGAGGTGGCTGCGGCTCCGCCGGGGAGGCTGCGGGTAATCTGCACCGTGTAGTTTCCGGCTACAGTCAGGTCGGCCAGTCGTGAAAGAACAAATCGGTACTGGCGCTGACCGCCCGGCGGCAAAATCACCGGTGCAGTAGATGAGCCATGGGCATCCAAAAGATCGTGACCGGCAGCGAGAAGCGGAACCGACGCCGCCAGCGGTTCACCGCCGCCTCGGAGGACACCCGGAGACTGCCGCTGTGGCCCGACGACTGCCAGCCGGAACGAAGACATATCTGTACCCACCGCGCCCAGCCTTATTGGGTGCTTTGTGACGTTCTTCAAGCGCACCGTCAGAACGACCGGCACGTCGGCAGGAAGTACATCGGCGGGCAGGGAGGCCGATACCAGTATTCCGCTGACGACTTTCCCCCACTTCAAGTGCGTAGGAGCATACGCCGACCCGATACAGTCGGCGATCAGCAGCCCACTCGGCAGGTTCACGCCCGCCGGGACTAGGCCCAGACGGTCATCGAGCCGGAACGCGGTGAACTTGTCGGCATAACGGTCAACGGCGTAAAGGATGTGACCGACCGGACCGAACAACACCGAGAAAAAACCAGCGCCTGTCGGCTTAGACTCAAGTGGCGCGAGTGAACCGTCAGACCCAATCCGGTAGCAGGCAAGGTACTGTGGATTGATCACGATCAGGAAACGCCCGCTGGGGTCTACCGCAAGGCCCGCGCAGTCTGGCTTACTTTGGTTCGGCCACTCCGAGGGCGGTCCTTTTGGGGTCGTCACACCCGGCAATGCCGAAAGAGTGCCGTCCGGCGCAACACGCATCGTCACGATCTGGTCAAAGAAGGCACTCGATAATGTTGTTGATGTACCTACATAGGCAAACTTGCCGGAAGGTACAAGTGCGAACGCCATATCATTCGAACGATTCTGCTCTGAGGAGAGACCAACCGGCAGCGAAAGTGCCGTCAGTGCGCCATCAGAGGCGAGCCGATAGCCGCGCGTCAGTCCGAGGCAGGTGTACAAGAAAGTCCCATCGACGTTCATAACGGCGTTCGCGGAAGCAGTGACATTGTAGTCATGCCCCAGAGTTTGTGGGCCTCTGTTTTCTGGCGGCGGGTCATTTGATACAGAGGCCATGACGGTTAGCCGCCCATCAGCACCGATTGCGTAGAGGGTCCCGGCCAGATTATAAAGGTAATGGCCTTTGGGGTCCATCAGCAGCGGGGTTGGATACGAGGGGAAGTGATGCGCTGGAACTGTGGGAGGCGAAAGAGGCAAAAGTACTCCGTCATTCCCCACGCGGAACTGGGAGACGGTGCTGTCACCGCCGTTGCTGACGTAGAGGAACCGCCCGTCAGGCGTGGCTGTAATCGAATGAGACCCATCCTTCGCCGGTGGAAGAGGGGCAGTGTAAGCAGGTGGGAACGCGAAGGACACTCCCCCATCCTCGTCAACGCGATAGCGGCCGACGCCATTGCCTCCCGGACCTGTCATATACAAAAAGGGCTGACGGCTTGGCGGAGGCGCATAAAAAGTTGGGCCGCTGATTGCAGCGGCATCTTCCGTCATCTGAATTTTGAGCGGCCCGGCAGAAAGCGCAATTTCCTGCACCGGCGTGTCTACGGCGGGGCGCGGCAGGACCCAGGGCCGAAAGCGGCGGCTGACGGTCACAGTGTAGACCCCGACACGAGACAAATCAAACAGCCGGGCTAGATTGAAGCGATAGAACAGCGTTTGCCCCGGAGAGAATGCCGCAATCGAGTTGGCGCTTACCGCCATAGGCGGCGTCAGAACACGTTCGCCAACAGCAGTGCGCGGCACCGGCTCACCGGCCTCAGTCACAACAGTGATTTGAAACGCGGATGCCTCAAAAGCGCTGGCAGTGAAGAGGTTTTTCGCTGCGTCATTGTGAAGTGTCAGGGCCAGCATCACCGGCTGGCCTTCTCGATGCGCTGACTGCTCCATGCCTGCGTTAAGAGTGACGGGCGAGGCGCTCGGAGCCGCAAGCGCAGACAAAGGCAAAAGAGCCAGCAGAGTTAGAAGCGTAATCTCGATTTTCACTGTCTATACTCCTATTGCGGCTTGGAGGCCGCCAAGTTCAGTACGCCGCCAAAGAACTTCAGCGTGTCCTGGATGTGCTTGTCCCAGTAGTCCCAATTATGGTCGCCGGGATGCTCTTCGTATTCATGCGGCAGGCCGAGGGCCGTCAAGTGCGCGTGCAGGGCGCGGTTGTGTTCCAGCAGGAAATCTTCCGTGCCGCAGTCTATCCGCAGGGCCGGCAGAATGCTCCGGTCCACAGTCTCGGCCAGAGCAAAGATGTCGTCGGGACCGCCGGCGGGGTGACTGCCCATGACAGGCCGCCACTCGCGGCCCCACTCGTCGGTGCGGGTGAAGTCCCCCCGCGCAAAGTCCACCGCCCCGGAATGGGACACGGCGGCGCAGAACTTGTCCGGGTACTTCAGGGCAAATTTGATCGCGCCATAGCCGCCCATGGACAGCCCGGCCAGCACCCGGCCCTCACGGGTTGGGACAGTGCGGAACGTTCGGTCCACGAAGCCGACCAAGTCCTGCACAATGTAGGTCTCGAACGCTGCCCGCGCCTGCTCTTTGGCATCCGTGTAGAACGAGCGCTCACCGTTCGGCATGACCACAATCAGCGGCAGGCCGCCGACATAACGCTCGATATTGCTGCGCCGCGCCCAGGCCGTATGGTCATCAGACAGCCCGTGCAGCAGGTACAGCACCGGGAACGGACCAGGATTGTCGTCGGGCACGATTGCCGTGAACGCTGTCATCTTTTCCAGGGTCGTGTTCTGGTTCAGGTGAAACTCACAAAGGGCCATGGCTATTTCTCCTCCAAAAGCGACAGCGACAGCTCGCGCCGCCGGGCGTAGCGGTCGTCCGAGACGGCGGGAACTGCGCCAGCAGTCGAAATCGGCGCGTCCAGCTCAATCCACGACCGGCAGCCGCCGTAAGCGCGGGTCACGGGCACAATCACCGGCGACGGCAGACGATACGCCCGGAGCAGCAGCACGAAGACCGGCTTGTACGGCTCCCAGTCATAGCGCCCGTCAATGAACTGCGGACTCCAGATGTGCTGCGGAGCCAAATTCAGCAGCTTCGCCCGGTCATCCACTCGCACCACGTCTGAGACTTCCGCCGCCGCTTCAATGCGTATTTCGCCCGGCGGCAGCTTCCGGCCTTCTTCTTCCTTGAGCCACGCCCCAAAGCACGGCTGCAAGTCCCCCGCCCGCTCGGTCTCGTGCTCGTAGGTCGGGTAGAGCAAGAACTGCCGCGCTTTGAGGTCAAAGTCCCCGGTGTCTTCAATCAGCCCGCCCTTACGAAGCAAAATAATCTGATGCCCTTCCAGCAGCGACCTCTGGACCACCGCCCATTCTTTCAAGGCTGTCGTGAGTTCACTTTGAAGCATTCTCGCTCCCATCTATTTGTGTCAATATTTCCCGCGCTGTTTCTTCCGGCGTTTGGTGCGAGTTATCAATGATGATACCGAACGCCGGATTAGGAATGCCTTCGGCATAAAGCTGGGGGATACGTCCGAGTTCCCATTCGGTTAGCGCCCGTGTGCCGCGATTGGTCAGCGCGACAGCCATGCTGGGGTCAAGCGTGATGCAGTGGAGAGGAACGCCGAGTGGCTGAAGTTCGCGCAAGAGATAGTCGTAGTCTTCTTGACGCAGAGGCGAGCTGACAATTACATTCAAGCCGAACATGACGAAGTTGCGCGTGACGGCAGCGGCATTCGCCAGGTTCAGAGGAATAGATTCGAGAAGCGGCATCCACTCGATAAAATCGCTGAGGTCGTCTACCTCCACATGGGCCGTGCGCGGCAGAAGCTGAACAAGCAGCTTGGAAACCGTCGTTTTGCCCGCGTTGATCGAGCCGCTGAGCAGAATAATCATAGCCGTAGTATACCCCGCCGCGCCGCCGACACCGGGTATAATAACGGCAGTCTTTGGAGGAACCCCGAATGGCAATCGCAGAAGCGGAAATTGCGGCGCACAAGGCAGAAGCTCAGGAAGTCGTCCCCTACCCCGGTATGAAGGTGACGGAAGAGGAACTCATGCGCCTGCCCCGCGACGGGCGCAAATGGGAGATGGAAGACGGGAGGCTCACGGAAGTGCCCACACAATTCGGACACGATGAAATTGGCTTCAATATTATTTTGCTGATTGGGCCGTATACCCGAAAACGCGGGGTCGGCACGACAGGGCAGGACGGCTTTCGAATGGCAAACGGCAATGTCCGCGCCCCGGATGTGTCGTTCACGCGCACGGAGCGCATTCCCGGCGGCAGGCCGGGCAGCGGCTTCGGCAGCGTCGCGCCGGATTTGTGCGTGGAGATCATCTCGCCGTCGGAGCGGCCCGCGGACATTGCGGGTAAGCTGCAAGACTATTTTGACAGCGGTGCAAGTCTCGTGTGGCACGTTTTTCCCGAAACGCATTCAGTAATGGTGTGGACTTCGCCGACGGAGGCGCGGACGCTGAACGCAGGCGATGTTTTAGATGCCGGCAGTCTTCTGCCGGGCTTCTCGTGCCGGGTCGCCGACTTGTTCGAGACCGAATGACAGACACTTTAGATTGAGTAAATTATGCAGTATCGCAATTTTGGGGACACAGACTTAAAAGCATCGGTCGTCGGCTTCGGGGTTTGGACCGTCTCGACAAGGATGTGGGGGGTCACCGACGCAGCCGTCCGCCTGCGCCTCTTGCGGCGGGCGTTTGAGCTGGGCGTAACATTTTACGACACCGCCGATGTCTACGGCGACGGCCTCGGGGAGACGATACTCACCGAGGCGCTCGGCGGGCACCGGGACGAGATGACCCTTGCCACGAAGTTCGGCTACGACTGGTACACCGCGCCCGGCGAGCAGCCGGGCCAGAAAGAGCGGCCCCACGACTGGTCCCCGGCGTTTGTCAAACGCGCCTGCGAGGAGAGTCTCACGCGGCTGAACACCGACCGAATAGACCTGTATCAGCTCCATAATCCGCGCGTGGACGCCCTGATGAGCGACGATCTGTTTGCCGCTTTGGATGAGCTGAAGGCCGAAGGCAAGATACGCCACTACGGCGCGGCGCTCGGGCCGGCGATTGATATTCGGCAGGCAGCGGAAGGCGCGACGGCGTTTCGAACCCGCGGCATGACTTCGGTACAGATTATTTATAACTTATTGGAGCAGATGCTGGGAGAGGAAGTCTTTGCGGCGGCTCGCGAGACCGGCGGCGGGGTCATGTGCCGGGTGCCGCATGCGTCGGGCCTTTTGGAAGGCTCGTACACCGCCGAGACCGAGTTTGCGCCCGGCGACCACCGTAATTTCCGCGTGTCCACCAACGAAAAGCGCAAAGCATGGCTCGACGACGGCCTGCAAAAGATCGAGAAATTGGAGTTTTTGACCCACGGCGCGGGCCGGACCCTCGGGCAGGCGGCCCTGCAATGGCTCTGGTCCGAGCCGCTGCTGGCGACCGCACTGCCGAATATCTACGATGAGCGGCAGCTCGAAGAGCTGTGCGCCGCGCCGGACACGCCTGCACTGACCGCCGAAGAAATCGCTCAGGTGCAGGGGCTATACACCGCAAACTTCGGCCTGTAGGCTTCGGGCTGTAGGCAGAAGCTACCGGACTGCGGCGGGCGGCACTCCCGGACGCGCAGGCGGCGCGGGCGGGCGGGCGGGGGCGAGGACAGGCTTGGGGGCGGGGTCGGGCGGGGCGTCGAGCGAGACTTCCGGCGGGACCGGGTTGCCCCGGTCGCCGTTGCCGGAGCCACTGCTGCCGACCGGGGACATTCGGCTGTACGTGATGCCGGCGGGCTGCGGCGGCAGGGTCGGCGACTCCAGGGTGCTTCCGATCCGCCCGAACTGGAAGCCGGCGGCCGCCGCGCCGCCCGCGCCGCCGCCGGTCGGCGCTTCGCTCGGGCCGCCGGGGGGAGTCGGTCCGAGGTGCAGGGCGGATTGCGGCGTGGACGGCCCTGCCACTTCCTCAGCGGTCCGCGACGGGCGGGAGCAGCCGGCGGCGGCAAGCGCCGCAAGCGCGGCCAGGGAAGCGAAAACGAATAGGCGAGATTTCGGAAAGCGCATGGCGCGATTATACCTGAAATCCGCGCGGCGCGAAACCCTGCGCCCGCGGCCCGGCGGGTGCAAAGACGATCTGCTCAACGCTTTCGCCAATGGAAATCGTCGCCAAGTGCCGAGCGTCGAGCAGCAGGCCCCGGCGCTTCCCCGCCGTGAGCGCGGCTTTTTTAGTCGCCGTCGTCCGGGCCGCAAGCTTCGTGCAGGGCCGATGCGGGGTTGGGGTCACAACCAGCAGGGCGTCGCCGACCCGCAGGAGATCGCCCGGCGCGAACTGCTCTAGGTCTAACCCGCGCACGACAATGTTGTCACCGGGAACATCGTAGGGAATTTCGAGGGCATCGAGAATATCGGCACAAAGCATCGAGATCTGGCGTCCGGGCACGCGCCTTCCCTGCCACCACTGCTTGCCGGGGTACTGGCCCTCGACTCCAAGCTCCGGCACGACCCGCAGGCACGGCACCGCCTCATGCGCGTCAGGCCGGGGCGAAACAAACAGCGCTTCCACCACCCCGACCGTTTCCCAGCGCAGAGCCGTCAGCCGCGCTTCGTATTCCGCCAGCAAAGTTTCATCAATCACTTGTTCGTCCATAGGCGCTAGATCGGGCTGAAGGTCGCGGCCCAGGGCTGGGAGCTTTCGGTGCCGGCGGCGCTGGCCCCGGTCGGCAGGGGGCGCTGGTCCTGGCTGTCGGTCGGGGCTTCGTTCAGCGCGGCACTCGGGTTAGACGTGTGAACATCGCCGGTGGAGACCTGGGAGCCGCGCAGCCACTTCACATGGCCGTCGCAGAGCAGGAAGTTTGAGCCGTCGGAATGCCGCCCGTTCGCGGACAGATAGTAATTGTGTGCGGGATCGGTCAGGTAGTTCGCGGCGCGGGCACCGCCGTACTGCCCGAGGAAGCCCGTTGCCAGCGGCAGGGAGCAGGGGTCTTTTCCGGCGTTGATCGGCCCAGTGCCGGCGAAGGTGCCGAAGACTGACGGGGAGCCATCCGCGCAGCCGGCCACCGGCTGGTAGCCCTGATTGCCGGCCTCGTCGGGGGTGGAAAGATCGGCAACCGCCTGGCTGTCGCCGGAAACGAGGGGCGGAAAGGCTGCCGCCGTGACTTCCGCCAGCATAACTGTCTTGGCGGGCGCGTTCATCTGCGAGATGTGCCCTTTGATGCCGATGTAGCCCAGATCGGGCGGGTTTGCGTTTGGCAGATCTGAGCCGGCGAGGTTTGCATTGTAAGCATACGAGATCGGAGACAGGGTCACGCCGCCGCTGACTACCGGTGAGACGCCGTCATCGGGGCAGGTGAACGCGCCGGCGCTTTTGACGAACGGGTAGATGCGCCCGGCCCAGCCGTCGCCGTAGCCGTAGTTGGGCCGGCCCGCCGACGCCCCCATCGGCAGGCGCTCGTCGTAGTCCTGGCTGTACTGGGTAAACGCCAGCCCAAGCTGCTTCAAGTTGGACTGGCATGAAGTCCGCCGGGCGTTTTCGCGGACACTCTGGAATACGGGAAAGAGCATCGCCGCCAAAATTGAGATAATGGCGATGACCACGAGCAGTTCAATCAAAGTAAACGCGCGAAGCATGGAGCCGCGATGGACGGGGGCATAAGAGGCAGACATGACGGGGGCCTTTCTCTGAACGACGAGGTCAAAACTTCGGTCTTTAGATGAAAGTCGGCTTTCAGTAATTATAACACACAAACGCCGCAATCGCACAATCGCGCCACACAAAAAACAGACGGCACGAAAAATGGCGCTTCCTAGGCGGCAGTCGTCTCGGAAGCGCCGAAACTGCGCTTAACTGGGGCTAAAATTAGATTGGGCTGAACGTCGCGGCCCAGGGCTGGGCGCTTTCGGTCCCGGCGGCGCTTTCCTCAGCCCCGGCGGACAGGCGCTGGTCCTGGTTGTCTGTGGGGGCAGCGTTCTGGCTGGCTGTGGCGCTGGTCGTAAACGTATCGCCGGTGGAGACCTGGGAGCCGCGCAGCCATTTGACATGGCCGTCACAGAGCAGGAAGTTCGAGCCGTCCGTGTGCCGCCCGGTTGCCGCTTGGTAGATATTGTTGCCGCCGGTCGGGTCAGTCGTGAAATTGGCTGTTCGCAAGCCATACTGTCCCATGTATCCGGTTGCCAGGGGGAGCGAGCAAGGCGGGTTGCCGGTGGCGGCGGTGGTCGGGCCGACACCTGCGGTCACGCCGGAGCTGCCAAAGATCGCCGGGGAGCCGTCGGCGCATCCTGCCGCAGTGCCGCTGTACCCATTGTCTCCGTCCTCATTGGGTGTGGAAAGATCGGCAATCGCCTGTGCGTCGCTCGCAAAGCCTGCCGCCGACACTTCGCACAGCATGACCGTTTTGGCAGGCGCGTTCATCTTCGAGAGGTGGCCTTTAATGCCCACCGCGACAATCCGCAGGGCACCGGCGGCAGACAAACCGGGGTCGGCGGGCAGGTCGGAGCCGGCGAGGTTGCCGTTGTAGGCATACGAGATCGGGGACAGGGAGGCTCCGCCGCTGCGAACCGTGCCCGTACCGTCATCGGGGCAGGTGAAGACGCCGACGCTCTGGACGTAGGGATACACGCGCCCGGCCCAGCCGTCGCCGTAGCCGTAGTTGCGGCGTCCGGCGGACTTGCCCATCGGCAGGCGCTCGTCATAATCCTGGCTGTACTGGGTAAACGCCAGCCCAAGCTGCTTCAGATTACTTTGGCAGGACGCGCGGCGTGCGTTCTCGCGGACGTTCTGAAACACAGGGAAAAGAATAGCGGCGAGAATCGCGATAATGGCGATGACGACGAGCAGCTCAATCAAAGTAAAGCCGCGCCGGGCGGGGGACAGGGGTGCCGAAGCAGTCATACAGGGGCCTTTCTAGGAAAAGAAGAAACAGACGGGAACCACACGCGCCTAAAGGCACAGTTCAGTATAACACACAAATCAGAAGCATGCAAACACGCTGCTGCCGATGGTATATGCACAATCCATGCCAACGAAGCATCAGCGAGGCAGTAGCAGCAAAAAAGCCCCCGGCAGCAGTGCCGGGGGCTTTCAAGCATGGCCGTCGGAGAGGACAGGGCTGCCCGGCGTGGTGCCGTCGCAAACGTAGCTGTAGGTGCCCGTGCTGTCCACTTTGCCCACCCGCAGCCCGAGGCCGTTGTAGGTGTACGTGTCCAGCGGCGACGTGTAGCCCGGCGGCGTGACGCTGATGAGCCGGTCTTCGTCGTCGTAAGCATCGCGGTAGGTCACGCCATTGATAGTGACCGTGGTGGTGTTGCCGTTCGGGTCGTAGCCGTCAGTCTCATTGCCCGCCGTGCCCGAGGTCAGCTTGTCGTGGGCGTCATACGTGAACGACTGCGCCACTGCGCCCCCTACCGTCTGCGTCTTGCGGTTGCCGTTCTTGTCGTAGGTGAAGCCAGTGGCCGGAGTCAGATACACGCTGAATATCAGTATCTAGACATGAAGCCACGTCTCTAATACAATAAAAGTTCTATTCGTATCCAAGCCGCCATCGTTGAAGCCGCTTCCTCAATAGCTTGTGCGCCTCTTTATCACCATCAAAGTAGCGCTCAAAAAAGCCAGGAGCTGCAAGCGATTTAGGAGCCGCGTAGCGCTCGCCAGCCTCGTCAAAAGTTACAATCCAATCATCGGGCTGTTCGCTATCTATAAATACGAACAGTGATGAAGGATAACAATATGGTAATCCTTCATCACTCATTATTCTGGTGTGATCCGCCTCTAAACTGATGACACGGTACACATTGCCTGGAGTGAGGTCTTTGTGTGAAAAAGCATCATCAGGACTTGGACTGAACTTGACTTTCATTTTTGAAGCCTATCTAGTAGTGATTACCAGGGATCAAATGACCATTTGTGCTCAACACGGCCAATATTGTCTTTCGTATTCTCGAACCAATGAATTTCTACATCCTCCCCTGTGTGGGGATGTTCTAAGATTGGGGAACTTTTTTTGACCCAATTCCCAATCTTACCTCCATACTGCTTTGCAAGGCGACCCGCTTGTTTGACAGCTGGGCCTTTAGCGATAACACGCGACTGTGAGATCAAATCCTTCGTCAGATATTCAGCTGCGTGTGTCTCTCCTCCACCGAAGCCGTTGGACATCATTGCCAGGCCGAATAATCCAGCGTCGCCTGCTGACCTAGTTTTTCCAAACTTGCTGAACGTGTCAAACGTAAACAAATCAAGGCCAGCAGTCACGCCCGCATAAAAATGGGTCTCGGCAGAGGAGTAGGGCTGGTTGAACATCCCAGGGAAGCCGCCGCTGAATACCCCACCGGAGCTTGTGCCGGGCGAGCTGTAAGAAGATGATTGAATATGAACGTCACTGGAATCGCATCGGACACCATCTTGATTGATGGTATATGGGTTACCATACCCATCAATATAGTCGCCAGGCGGCGTACCTGCCGCAGAGTCTTTCAGCCCCAGTGGGTCAACCTCATTGACCGGGTTGTTCCCCACGTAAGCATACCAGTTGTCGCCGTCCCTAATTGGGTCCTGCGTGAGAAACCGCCCGATGCGGCTGTCGTAGTAGCGGTGCCCCATCAGCACAATGCCCGTGTCCGCCTCCGTCTGGCACCCGTTGCCCCCACCGAACCCGAACGGAGACAATGCTCCCCCCGCTACCGTTCCCCCAAACCCGCTGTAGTCCACGTACCCAAACTGGCTCTTCCCTGCCCCGTCCAGCGTCCACAGGTTGCCCAAGCGGTCGAAGTTGTAGAATGCGCTTGCGCCATTGCGGTTCTCAGACAGGCCCGGCGTGTAGATGGCGTGGCCGTCACTCAGCACGGGGGAACCAGGGGTGGTGCCATCGCAGACGTAGCTGTAGGTGCCGGTGCTGTCCACTTTGCCCACCCGCAGACCTAAGCCATTGTAGGTACAGCTACGAACCTACAGACTTGTAAAGCTCGTAAGCACCACAGACAACTTCCAAACAAATGTCGCCTTCAAGATGAAAATGAAACAATTGCTCTGAAGGATAAGAGAAAACTTCCTTGTTCTGATCAAAGAAGCGATAATGGAGAGTAGATAAAACTTCTTTTCCGCCATCGCTCACTTGTGTCAGCGACAACTCGCCAACAAAGTAGGCTCCTTCATCGGCAAGAGTTTGTGAATATACCAAGTGAACAATTTCGGAGAGGCGGATATTTGCAAAGTCAGCACCCTCTAATGCAAAGTCAATCTGGATAACAGACTTGTTGTATTGTACCTGTGTTACGAAAGCGTGCTGCAAGTCCTCAAAAAGAGAGGCATAATCAGCCAGCGACTTATTGCTCATTTTACAAACTCACCTGTGTCGTGTAAGGCCCCCTCGTTGCCATGTTGATCAACTCTCGCCCCCTTGCTTCCATAATAGCGGCTAACCCTACCATCCGAGCGGATTTGTATTTTACCTCCATCTGGATGGTAGTATTTATCATATCCACCGGGAGTTTTGCCTTTGTAGTTGAAGCCTCTGCCCTTCAGTATTTGATCTGCCTGTGCTCTCGTTTTGCCAGTCAAATCGGGAACTTTATTGATTTCTCGTTGTCCGCCAGCAGGTGCTGCACCGTAGCTGCCATCCTGAAACTTCCCTGCCGTATTTCCTTCGTGAATAACCTGCTTCCAGAACTCACGCCAGAAGTCACCTGATGTTGGCCCCGAATTACCAGCAATCATCGGTCCGTTGAAGTTTTCGGAGCCGGGAACCCATGAGGTCACCGCCTCGCCGCCTTCAACAGAGGGCTGCCCATCGGAAACCCTAATCCCAGTCGGGGCGCCGTGGGTCCAGTAGCCGAAGGAGTCAATGAAAGACTGCTTCGCTTCTCCGCCCGGACTGCCTCCCATATAGCCCGGTGACCCCATCGGCGAACTGCCCGGCCCGTCCATCGGAGTCAGGCCCTCGGGGTCTATCTCATTGACGGGGCTATTGCCCGCGTAAGCATACCAGTTGTCCCCATCCCCCGCCGGGTCCTGCGTGAGGAACCGTCCGATGCGGCTGTCGTAGTAGCGGTGCCCCATCAGCACAATGCCCGTGTCCGCCTCCGTCTGGCACCCGTTGCCCCCCACGAACCGCAAAGGCGTTGGCAGCGCCCCCGACGCGCTCACCGGCTCCCCGAACGCATCTCCCAGCAGGTTCGCCGTCACCGCCTGGCTGCTGTTGGTCGTGAACCGCACGCTGCCCAGGTTGTCGTCGTGACGGAAGCTGATCGCACCGCCCCGGTTCTCGCTGATACCGCCCGTGTACACCGCGTGGCCGTCGTTGAGGACAGGAGACCCCGGCGTGGTGCCGTCGCAGATGTAGCTGTAGGTGCCCGTGCTGTCCACTTTGCCTACTCTGAGACCAAGGCCATTATAAGTGTAGGTGTCGGTGAACCCGCCGGGGATGGCGACGCTGGTCAAGCGGTCTTCATCGTCGTAGCCGTCGTGGAAAGTGCTGCCGCCGATAGTGACCGTGGTCGTGTTGCTGTTGAGGTCGTAGCCGTCGGTCTCATTGCCCGCCGTCTGCATCAACCGGTAGCAACCTTGAGCACCCCATTTTAATCGCTTTGTAAGCCCACAAGAAAAAGCCGAAGAAGTAGAATATTAACCAAGCAACCGCCAACCAATAATCCTAGCGCGAAACGGGGATAGCTCCGCCGTAGCCAAATGTATAATATTGCAGGTGTGGCGAGACCGGCTACCTGCACTGCCTTTCCAACATAAAACACAAAAAGCCAATTAAAGTGTGATACTCCGTCATACATCTGCTTGCCCTGTACTCTAACGAAGATTCCGAATAGAAGACTTTCACAGATTGCATAAAGAATAGATCCGCACAGAAATCCAAAAAAAATAAGAGATAAACTTCTTAGGCTGTACCAAACGTCACTATTCTCATTGCCACGTTTTTGTATCCGGGGTCCACTAACAGGCGGCGGCCAAATCGGGTCATGTTTGTCGAACTTGCTCATTATGTTTTACTGATTTTTGGTGCTGATGCATTGGCAGCGTGAAAATCCATTGGATGGATTTTCACGCTAACCAATTCCTATATTCTGATAGCGGCGATTAATGTCCAGTGATTTTTTGCCAGGCAAAGCCGAGAGCTGAGGGTATGAAATCCGAATCGGTCCACATACCTGGTCCTGACTGGTTTTTAAGTTGGTCGTATGCCCAGCCAGCAATTTCACCATTTTCTTGTTCGCCTGGGCTGAAAGGGTGCATAAGATTGTGTACACCGACCTCACCATCTAAAATAGTGGGGAGCGTGACTTGCACTTCCGCCGCCGCAGCTCCGTATATTGCATGACCATAAGCATCGTATTGCTTGCCATACTTTTTGGGATCACCTTCTGTGCCGGGTCCATAGTTGTTGATCAACCAATCTCCTATCTTTTTGGGGTCATGCATAAATACCTTTTTGCCATGTCCAACACTACGCGAACCCTTGCTCGCGTCCGAGTGATAAAACTGTCGTGCCTGTGATATGTCACGGTCGATGCTCGCTCCCATAGGCGCGACATAACTCATACCGCCATAGCTAAAGCCAGCCACAGTAAAGGTATTTATTACTTTGCCGCTGGCATTGATTGTGTTATATGTTTCTCCAACTTGTCCACCGTTTGCAGTCACATGGTCATAAATGTCGCCAAGCGACATTCCTGTACTGTCAAAGTTCGGGCAAACCAGGCCCAATGGGTCAGTCAGATTGATCGGATTGTTATCGCAATAAGAGTACCAATTTGCACCATCCCTGATCGGGTCCTGCGACAGGAACCGTCCGATGCGGCTGTCGTAGTAGCGGTGCCCCATCAGCACGATGCCCGTGTCCGACTCCGTCTGGCACCCGTTGCCCCCACCGAACCCGAACGGAGACAATGCTCCCCCCGCTACCGTTCCCCCAAACCCGCTGTAGTCCACGTACCCAAGCTGGCTCTTGCCGCTCCCGTCCAAAGTCCACAGGTTGCCCAAGCGGTCGAAGTTGTAGAAGGCGCTCGTCCCGCCCCGGTTCTCACTGAGGCCCGGCGTGTAGATGGCGTGGCCGTCAGAGAGGACGGAAGAGCCGGGCGTGGTGCCGTCACAGATGTAGGAGTAAGTGCCCGTGCTGTCCGTTTTGCCGACCCGCAGGCCGAGGCCGTTGTAGGTATTAGCCAGCTACGGCGACTGAATGAATTCTAGTGGAGTTGCACCTAATTCCACAAGAACTCTTTGAATGCGGTCGATTAGTAACTCATACTGACGTGGGCGCTCAAAGAACGGTATTTTATAATCTATTGCAACATAATTATGTTGAGTATCGGTAAGAACGTCTAGTACTGGTCCTGAATAGATGTCGATAAATGACCTCACCTCCATTATGGTTCCAATATAGTCATTCGGTGTTGCAAAGTCTCGCTTGCTTTTGTAGTACCAAGGTGTTTCTAATCCAGATCCGAATGAGGCTTGTTTGCTTAGGTTGATAAGTATGTCTTTTGAGACCTCGGATGAGAGGATATACAGCTTCTTGCATCGAATGCTTGAGGCAGCCTGAGATGCCTTAGCTCCAGACGCCAGTAGTACTCGTTCGACCATGTCCAATAGTGGAGCATTAGCCTGACCGACGTAGCCTAGCAGAAATCTGACAGTTGAAAAGCCTAGTTGTGGAACCAATGCTACTTTTAGCCCCTTCCACATCACGAAGCCACCCCGGTACTGTTCTATTTCGTTTTGAATGTTCGTATACTGTTCCTCGACATCCAAATCAACCTCAAAGCCGGAGAACTCGAGTGGAATAAACCAGTGTGAAGCAAGAGGTTGAGGAAAATAAAATGTAGGTACGTTGCTCATTATTACCTCCCAACCAGACCGCGCCTTCCGGCGGCTAAAGCGGCAAACAAACAATCACTTGCTGTACCTCCAACCTGCATGGCGGCGGACGGAAACAGTGCTGGAACTCTCACAGAAAACAGGGGCCGGTACAATCGGCTCATGGACGGAGAGACTTCCATGATTCGATATATACCTCTACTTTCATAAAGAGCATGCAGCGATTTCCCACCTAGACCGTAAATGAAATGTACGTCACTCCCCAACAAACCACCAGTAATTTTTAAGGTCTGGAAGCCTCCTGCCGCCCACTTTCCGGCAGGCACTGCGTTCAGCAATGCCATACCGAAGAGTTCTCCACCGGCAAGGGTTACTTGTGCGCCAGATGCTTTACCACTATCATAATCACCTGTGACTTGTCCAAAGTTGCTAGCGGTACTTGCCATCAACCATTTATTTACTGCATTACTCGTGCCGCCCATTCCATTCATGTACCAGTCCTCCCCCGCCTTCAGAACACTGGCTTTGTGGTCAGCAATATTCTGGTCTACTCGTTGATTGTTTGCAAAGCTTTCGTAGTCATCTTCACCAGAGCCGTTGCCAAAACCACCGCCGCCCATATATCCCGGCGACCCCATCGCCGAGCTGCCCGGCCCGTCCATTGGCACCAAACCGCTTGGGTCCGTCTTGTTCACCGGGTTGTTCCCCGCATAGCTGTACCAGTTTCCTCCCGCCTTCGCCGGGTCCTGCGTCAAGAACCGCCCGATGCGGCTGTCGTAGTAGCGGTGCCCCATCAGCACAATCCCCGTGTCCGCGTCCGTCTGGCACCCGTTGCCCCCGCCGAACCCGAACGGAGACGTGGCCCCTGCCGCCGCAGTCCCTCCCCCAAACCCGCTGTAGTCCGCGTACCCAAGCTGGCTCTTGCCGCTCCCGTCCAGCGTCCACAGGTTGCCAAGCCGGTCGAAGTCGTAGAACGTGCTTGTCCCGCCCCGGTTCTCAGATAGGCCCGGCGTGTACACTGCGTGGCCGTCGGAGAGGACAGGGGAGCCGGGCGTGGTGCCGTCGCAAATGTAGCTGTAGCTGCCGGTGCTGTCCACTTTGCCTACCCGCAGGCCCAGGCCATTGTAGGTATACGTGTCGGTGAACCCGCCGGGGATGGCAACGCTGGTCAAGCGGTCTTCGTCGTCGTAAGCATCGTGGAAAGTGCTGCCGCCGATAGTAACCGTGGTCGTGTTGCCGTTGAGGTCGTAGCCGTCGGTCTCATTGCTCGCCGTGCCCGAGGTCACCTTGTCGTGCGCGTTGACTAAAAACTGTAATGTGCGTCGTAAACTTGATAACCACGTGGGGTTTGGACTAAAATCAGACTGACCGTGCTGACGCCATTCTTAAACCGAACGGGATACGCGAGGCGCACACTTGTTTGACCATTCCAATTTTGGACATTCCATTCCGGTTCACCGTGGTTGACGTAGGCTCCGTAATGCTTCTCGACCAGGCCCTCAACGTCTTTCAAACTGCTCGCCGGCGTTTTTGCCTGGATTTGCGGGGTAAACATAGAATGTGCCGTAGTATAATTGTGTTGGCCCATGCTATCGATAAAACGGTTGCCGGCAGTAGTGGTTTCCGACGAGTCTTGACTGACCACTTTGAAGGCGCGGATGCCGCCAAGGATAGCCAGCACAATAAGCAGGCTGATGCTCCCTAGAACGACATAAAGCGTTGGAAACGGCTTTTTTGCGGGTGGAAATGATTCTGGGGATTTTTGATCTGAGTTTGGATAGTTCATTTATATTCTGCTGTATTCTTCGCATGGCTTGCCATTGCTAGACAAAAAACACCACCTGCCCCAAGTAGCAGCATCAGTGCAAATAAGGTCAGCGGTTTATGCACAACACTCAATGTAAAGCCCCCACCAATCCCAAACAGGAACAGACCAATTATTCCCAGCCTCTGTTGAAGTTTGAGCGTAAGAAGGCTAACAATAAAACGTCTGGAAGCTAAGTAGGCAAAGTGACCTATTCCTATGCCAATACCTCCGCCCAGGAAAAAAATTTCCGAAAAGTGCATTTCGCTATCATCTCCTTATGTCAATGTTGACGCCGTTAAAGAGTCAATCCGAGATAAATTAAGCAATTGGATTCGCAGATATCGGCTGGTGTCTGAGCGGAATACGTTTATCTCAATTTAGAACAGCCTAATTTATTTCAAGTCAGCATTTAGAAGCTGTGTAGAAAACAGTACAGAGTCCCTCTAGCCCCCATTGCTGGGGCCAGGGGACTTTCTGGGCCGTTTCTGTAGAGTCTTTTAGAGATGAAATGTTGTCATGGGCGGAATTTTAACGTGTATGAAGGACCAAACGGAACAGTATTGGTAGCCCCACCAAATATACCATTTTCATTGCCAAATTGAGTGTATCTGAGTGGGCCGATGCCCGGAGGGGAAAACTCAATCCCACCATAGTTCCGGTTCGCTTCAATCCCAAAAACTCCATGACTACTGGTTAGGTAGTCAAGATTAATACTAGGTCCATTGAAGCCACCAAAATTTCCTAATGTGTCATTGCCAAGAGTGAAACCCAAACCTGAGCTTAGTCCCTTTCCGGCCCCAACAAATCCTCCATATTGGCGAAAGAATTCTAGTTTACCTGTGTAAAAATCATATGCTACGCCTACAGCACCCGTGAAACGAACGCGACCTAAACTGATACTAACTCCATAGGAAGCGGAACCTGTCAAGTCATTTATTTGGGGAGCGATCACCGGCATAGCATTCAGAAGAGCCTGGCCCGCCGCGCTAAACATCATTTGGGCACCGAATGCTGCATTGATCTGACCTTGTCGTTGGTTGTACGCGACGGTGTCCGAAAACTCTTGATTGTTAGCCACTCCTGCGCTGGAACTAATTCCAGCGTACCCCGGCGACCCCATCGGCGAGCTGCCCGGCCCGTCCATCGGCACCAAACCGCTTGGGTCCGTCTTGTTCACCGGGTTGTTCCCCGCATAGCTGTACCAGTTTCCTCCCGCCTTCGCCGGGTCCTGCGTCAAGAACCGCCCGATGCGGCTGTCGTAGTAGCGGTGCCCCATCAGCACAATCCCCGTGTCCGACTCCGTCTGGCACCCGTTGCCCCCGCCGAACCCAAACGGTGACGACGCTCCCCCCGCTACCGTTCCCCCAAACCCGCTGTAGTCCACGTACCCAAGCTGGCTCTTGCTGCTCCCGTCCAGCGTCCACAGGTTGCCAAGCCGGTCGAAGTTGTAGAAGGCCGACGTGCCCCCCCGGTTCTCACTCAGGCCCGGCGTGTACACCGCATGGCTGTCGGAGAGGACAGGGCTGCCGGGGGAAGTGCCGTCGCAAATGTAGCTGTAGGTGCCCGTGCTGTCCACTTTGCCCACCCGCAGCCCGAGGCCGTTGTAGGTGTACGTGTCTAGCGGCGACGTGTAGCCCGGCGGCGTCACGCTGATGAGCCGGTCTTCGTCATCGTAAGCATCGCGGTAAGTGCCGCCGTTGATGCTCACGCTCGTGGTGTTGCCGTTGAGGTCGTACCCGTCGGTCTCATTGCCTGCCGTGCCCGACACGAGCTTGTCGTGGGCATCGTAGGTGAATGACTGCGACTGGACCCCGTTCTGCGACTGGGTCAGGCGGTTGCTGTTCTTGTCGTAGCTGAAGCCCCGGTTCGGCGGCGGGTACGTCCCCCCGCTGGTCTCGCCCGTGAGCTGGTCGGCCCCGTCGTAGGCATAGGTTGTGTTGTAGTAGCCCTGGTCGCACACTTTGACGTTGCCCGCCGGGTCGTAGGTGTAGGTCAGGCCGTTGCGGTAGGTTGTGTCGGCCCAGAAGAAGCCGATGCCCGTCACCTGGTTGGCAACATCGTAGGCATACGTCTCGTACTCCCCGTTGCCCTTCGTCTTCTGCGTCAGGCGGTTCGCCGCATCATAGTTGTACGTCGTCGTGCCGTCCTTCGGCGAACTCAGGGTTTTGAGCCGCCCGCCATTGTCATAAGCGTAGTTCCAGTACCCCGTGCCGACAAGCTGACGAAGACTGCGCCGCCCGTCTGCGTCGAACCCGTAGTAGACCGTCCCCTGCGGCGTGGTCTGGGCCGTCAGGTGAACGCCGTCGTAAGTGTAGTCCCAGTAGGTGTCCCCTGTACCGTCGTGCATATGCGTCTTGCGCCCGCCCGCATCGTAGTCGAAGTGGACCGCAGGCAGCGTCGGGTATGTGATGTCGGTCAGTCGGTTGTCCTTGTCGTAAGCATAGCGGATGACCTTGCCGTCGGCTTTGGTGCGGCTGATTGTGTTGCCGTTGGGGTCGTAAGCGACGCTCTCATGGGTGCCGTCGGCGTAGTAGGTCGCCGACGGCTCGTTGCGGGCCGTGTAGGTGTAGCTTGTCGTGTGGTTGTTGCCGTCCGTCTTCGACGACAGCAGGCCCCGCTGCGTCGCCCCCGTGATGATGTCGGTGCCGTCGTAGGTGTAGGAAACGATGTCTCCGTTGCCCTTCACCGTCTGCGTCAAGCGGTCATCGGCATCGTAGGTGTTCGTGACCGTATGGTTGTTGGCATCGGTCACGGTCAGGACGTTGCCGTTGAGGTCATACGTCATCTTCGTGTGCGCATTGTCCGCCGCCTGCACATCGGTCACCCGCCCCCAGGTGTCATACGTATTGGTCGTCGTGTGGTTGTTGGCATCGGTGCTCGACATCTTCCAGCCCAGCAGGCTCGGCACCGATGTAGACGTATTGTTGTTCGCATCGGTCGCGCTCGTCACATTACCGTAAGTGTCATACCCGACACTCGATGGAAAACCCAGCGGATCGGTGAACGTCGTCGGCAGCCCGTTCGCGTAGCCGCCGACCTTCGACGTTGCCTTGAACGATGCCGATCCTGTCCCGGTGATGCTTGTCGTCAGCAGGTCGTCTTTGCCGTCGGTCGAGTAGGTGTTGTCGGTTGCATTATTCAGCGCGTCCACCGAATGCACGACTTTGTTCTTGCCGTCCGCTGAGTACGTCGCGCTGCTGCTGAACCCCAGCGGCGTGGTGCTGGTAGACGTGCTTGTGCCGTTGCTGAAGTGCGAACTGGACGACCATGTGTTGCCGCGCTTGTCCTTTGTGCTGCTCAGGATGTTGTCAACATCGTAATTAGAGTAGCTGGTGTTGCCGAGCGCATCCGTGAGCGCATCCGTGACCGATCTCAACTGGCTGTATGCGTAGGTATGCTTTGTCGTGTGCCCGTTCGGGTCGGTGATCACGGTATTGTCGGCGTTGTACGTAAACGTCGTTCGGCTGCCGAGCGGGTCCTGCGCCCAGAGCAGACGCCCGGCCCCATCATAGCCGAACGTCGAAGTGGCGTTGGTCACATGGCCCTGCGGGGAATGCGTCGAGGTGATATTGTTGTTGCCGTCGTAGCCGAACCACGACGCATACGTCTGGCCGTTCAGCGGCGGCAGGGCGACATACCAAACATTGTTGCCGTTGGAGCCGCCAATGGTATTGTAGGCAATTGTCCAGGCCCGGTTCAGCGGGTCGGTGACCGAGACCAGGTGCCCGCCGGAGTAAGTGTATGTCAGAGTGCGCCCGTTCGGGTCGGAGACCGTGCTGATTGTCGTGTCGCTGTTATGGCCGATGGAAAGCGTATTGCCATCCTTGTCTTGAATGGAAGACAGATAAACCGGACCACTGCCATAACCAAACGTGTACACTGTTTGGCCTGGTGTTGTCAGCTTATAGACGCCATTGGTGTAGCTGAGCTTGTCTAAGATGCCGATAGGCGCTGACCAGGTACCATCAGAGTTCGCCGTAAACATGTAGCTCAGGCCGTTATCCCAATGGATGACCAGATTGCTGCCGGAGGCGGAGAGATAAGTAAAGTAGCTCACCAGCCATTTGTTGCCGTAGCCGCCGTACTGCGGTCCCTGGCTGTTGTGGTACAGCGCACAGGAGACGGGCATCCCGCCGCGCATCGTCCAGCCCGTAATCGGAACAGTCGTCGTCTTGTTGCCGTTGCCGGTGTTGACGCCCGCGACCGACCCTTGCCAGGAAAACGCGGGATTTCCCAGCGGAGGCAAAGTTGGCGGAGTAGCGACGACCGTGAATCCTACGGCTTGATAAATGTAGGTATCAACGTTCTCGCCGATACTTTTGTCAAAGGTAGATTGTACGCCGGTGCAGTATTCGGAGATATAGTTTCCGGGTGCGGCAGACAGAGAGAGGCCGACATTGTTGGTAACTCCCTGCTGGCTGACAGTCCAGCCATTGGCGGCGCTAGAGGAAGCTGCGACTGCACTGCTGCTGTTCGGCCCGTAAATCAGCCAGTCCCCTTTTTGCGAAAAGCTCCCCCGAGTTTTCCCCGGTGTGCCACTAAATTGGAGATGAAGCGTGTATCCAGCGTACCCCTGCGTGGGCGAAGTTTGGGCTGAAGCACTGGCAAAGCAAACAGCGACCAGACACACAAAAAGTGCCATCAGTATACGACAGGTTGAGCGCGGAAAAGAAGGCATGGGGTCTCTCCTCGGAAGATGCAGTCACGGCTGTCTGCTATCCCTGCACAAACCATGCCAACCTGATAGAATTCGGGGGATGGCAAAAATAAAAAGCCGCCGACCACGAAGTCGGCGGCTTTCAGGCATCGAGAACGCCTAGTGCGCCTTTTTGTCGGGGACGCTTTCCGACGAGTGGCCGGGGTTGACCTTCGCCGCCGGGTCCACATGCGCTTTGGCGTGGTTGACCGCGATCGCCGCCTCGCCGAAGCCGGTCGCAATCAGCTTCAGCTTGCCGTCGTAGGTGACGATGTCGCCCGCACCGTAGACGCCGGGGACACTGGTTTCCATGCGCGAGTTGACCGCGACGGAGTTGCCGACAATGTCGAAGCCCCACTGCTTGATTGGGCCGAGATTGGTCAAAAAACCCAAATTCAGCAGCAGCTCATCGCACGGGTAGTAGAACTCTTCGTAGTTGCCGTTTGCGTCTTTGGTCCGGTTGTCGAAGAGGGTCACACCCTCGACATGCTCCTCGCCGTGTACCTGCTTGACCTCGAAGAACGGCTTGAACTCGATGGGCAGGGCCATGACCTTTTCAATCGTGTCCTCGTGCGCTTTGTACTTGTCCGAGCGGTGGATCTGCACGATGCTTGCCGCAATATCGTGCAGATTGAGGGTCCAGTCGAACGCGCTGTCCCCGCCGCCGACGACCACCAGGCGCTTGCCGGCCAAAATCGTCTTGTCGGTGACAAAGTAATGCACCCCGCGCCCTTCCAGTTCTTCCAGCCCGGCCTGCGCGATCTTGCGCGGCATGAATGCCCCCACCCCCGCCGCGATAATCGCCGATTTGGCGTAGTGGACATGGCCCTTCTCGGTCTCCATCGTCACCACGCCGTTTGATGTCATGCTGACCACTTTTTCATCGAGTGCCAGCGTCGGCCCGTACTGCATCATCTGCTCGCTCAAGTTTTCGACCAGGTCACGGGCATAGACTTTGGCGTAGCCCGCCACATCGAAGATATACTTCTCCGGGTACAGTGCCGAGAGCTGCCCGCCAAGCTGGGGCAGGCTGTCAATCACTTTGGTCTTCATGCCGCGTAGGCCCGCATAGTACGCTGCGTACTGCCCCACCGGCCCACCGCCGATAATCGCCACATCAAATATGTCTTTCTCAAACAATTCGTCTGGGTTCACTTCGCTCACAGTCACGCTCCGCTTCTAAATCACGCCTAATCTTTTGCTTTTTGCCTGTCTATTATGAGCAACAAGCGCGGCGATTGTCAAGTTCCGCACTGGCAAAAGCCGATTGACAGAGTGTATTATATATGATACACTCACAAATGCGAATTATCGAGCGCGAGATCAAACTGCTTGTCCTGCCCGATAAAACCTGTCCATTCGCGGAATGGTTTGATGCTATCAAAGATATCAAGACAAGTGCGACGATAGATGCTCGCCTTGCCCGTGTTGCATCGGGCAATTTTGGCAATCACAAAGAAGTCGGCCACGGCGTTTGTGAATTAAAGATAGATTTCGGCCCCGGTTACCGAGTTTACTACGCCGAGTACGACCAAACCATTGTCATGCTACTTGGCGGCGGCACAAAGAAGCGGCAGTCAAGTGACATACAAGAAGCGATTGCGCTGTGGAACGGAAACAAAGATGATCCTGAAAGATTACAACGAGACTTACGCCCACAAGATGCGTGACCGGGAGTATTTGGACGCCTATTTAGCGGCCTGCCTACAGGAAGGTGACGCGGCGTTTTACGTCGGCCTCCGGCGAGCGGTGCAGGCACGGGAAAACGGCTTCACCTGGCTTGCCGCCCAGACAGGTTTGGGCCGCGAGAACCTGTACCGGGCACTCAGCGCCGAAGGCAATCCGTCGTTTCGCACCGTCCGCAAAGTGCTCCAAGCCCTCGGCGCAGACGAAAGAATTATCGCGCACACGGCGGAAGCGGCGGAGCCGAAGCGCAGTCCCGCCAAGCGCCGTGCGATGGCCGCTTCGTAAAGCAGCCTCGGCATTCATGCCGTGGCATGATTATCCAATCCGGTTCGCCACCAAGCAGGTTCCTATGCTCATCAGCGAAGACTGGCAAAAACAGAACCCTATCAATAACATTCTGGAACCCGGCGAAACCTTGCTGTGGATTGGGCGGCCTAACGAAGAAATTTATGTTCGGGGCAATCGTACCCAGCAGGGTATCACCAGAGTGTGTGCCTGGGCTTCCATTCTCTTCATTGCCACAGTGATCGGTATATTTTATAGCCCCAGCCTCTTGAATACCTGTGTCCTTACCATGCTGCTTGTTGTGATACCTGTTGTGGCTCTTCAGTTTCTTTCCCCACAGGACTACAAACGTGCGGATTGGTACGTTTTTTCTGAGAAGCGCATTTTTTTGGCGACTTGGGATGATGAAGACTGTGAATTTGCGACTTATCAAACGGAACTCAGCAATCTGAGGGATATTTCAGTTCGCAAGGCAAAAAAAGTACCTGAAGAGGCGCAGGGCACTGGCAACCTTGTTTGCGCTTATGAGCGGTCAATCCAAATGCGTATCAGTAATCAGTTCACGTTTGAGCTGATTGACAACCCCACCGACGTGCAGGCGCTTTTATTGGACGCAAAAGCCGTGTGTGTGGTTTGACGAATTCCTCCCATTTCAGGTATACTCAAGCGATTGTTTTTGTGAATTACTGACAGTTTGGGCAGGGGAATAACACGTTTTGACGACCAAAGTAGGTCTGGTGCAGCTTGGGTGCGCGAAAAACCAGGTGGACGGCGAAGAAATGCTCGGGGCGCTGGCGGGGACACGCGGCGAGTCCGTGCAGTTTGTCGCGGATAAAGCCGATGCGGATGTGCTGATTGTCAACACCTGTGGCTTTATCGAATCGGCCAAAGAAGAAAGCATCGCGGCAATTTTAGATGCCGTCCGGCGCAAAGGGCGCGGGCAGGTCTCGAAAGTGATTGTCACGGGCTGTTTGGCACAGCGCTACGGCAGCGATCTCGCCAAAGAAATCCCAGAAGTGGATGCGTTTCTCGGTATCGAAAGCGGTCCAAGCATCGGCAATGTCGTTTTTGGGTCCCGGCCCCGGCAGATCAACTTGGTCGAAGCGGTCGCCGACAAGTATCCCCTCATTCCCCAGGCGCGTCTCAGAGCCACGGCGACCCCGTGGACCGCTTATTTAAAGATCTCCGAAGGCTGCGACCATACGTGTACGTTCTGCGCGATCCCCGGCATTCGCGGCAAGCATCGCTCGAAGCCGATTGAGCGGCTGGTGGAAGAAGCCAAGCAGCTCGCGGCATCGGGCGCGAAAGAGCTGAACTTGGTCGCGCAGGACACCACGGCCTACGGCATGGATTTGTATGGTCGGCTGGCATTGCCCGAGCTTTTGACGGCCCTCGCCGACGTAGACGGTATCCACTGGCTGCGGCTGCTGTACTGCTACCCGACTATGGTGCGTCAGCCACTTTTGGACGTTCTGCAAAGCAATCCCAAAGTCATCCCCTATATTGATATGCCCTTGCAGCACGGCGACGATGCTATGCTCAAGGCGATGAAGCGCGGCGGGTCAGTGGAGCAGTACAAGCGGCTGTTTACGAAAATGCGTGAAGCGCTGCCCACGCTGGCTCTCAGAACGACGTTTCTGGTCGGCTTCCCCGGCGAGACCGACGCGCAGTTCGAGAACCTACTGGCATTCGTCACCGAGATGCGTTTTGACCGTTTGGGCGTCTTCACCTACTCCGCCGAGGAAGGAACACCATCGTTTGAGTTCGCAAATCCCGTGCCGCCGAAAGTCATGCGGGCGCGGCGCGATGCGCTGATGGCGGCGCAGCAGCAGATCAGCCTTCAAAGCAACGAAGCCTGGATTGGGCGCGACCTGACCGTGCTGATTGAGTCTCGGCGCGGCCCCGATGCCGTCGGACGGTCGTTCCGGGACGCCCCCGAGATTGACGGCACGGTGACCGTGAAAAACTGCAACGCCGCCCCCGGCACGTTTGCCGAGGCCCGTGTCACGGCGGCCGCGCCCTATGATTTGGAAGCCACTGCCCCCTAGCCCCCAATCATGGGGGAACAAGATTCAGGAGAGAAGCCTCCTCCTCTTGCCCTCTCATGTTCCCCCTTTATTGGGGGCTAGGGGACTTATTTATACTGACCACCTTTGAGGAGACCGCATGGCGACACCCCGCACATCTGAGAAAACAACATCTGAGAAGAAAACGACCACCAAGAAAAACGCCGCTGCACCCGTAGCCGACCCGCGTGAGGCGCTGGCCTCCGAGCTTCTGACGACATTGCTGCACCGCGCCCTGGTGCGCCTCGGCGAGCCGGCCCGCATCGGCGACATTGTCCGCGAAGTCGGCGACGATGTCGTCACCCCGGCGCTGGCCCGGCGGCAGATGGAAACCACGCCCCGCCGCTTTGCCGCCGTGGACCGGCGCTGGGACATTACCAGTCGGTATCTCGACAAGACCAAGCCGCTGGAGCGGATATTAGGGGAAGTGATCGCAGTTTACGGCGCACCGATTCCCACCGACGATGTCGCAGGCGAGCTGGCCCAAATTACCGGACGTCCCAAAGAAGCCTACACCGAAGTCGCGGCCCGGCTGCTCCGGGGCACACCGTTCTTCCCCATCGCCGGCGGCCTCGCCTACGGCCTGCGGTCGTGGCTGCTGGACCTGACTTCCGAGCGCGACGACGACATTCTGTTCTACAACTACTTGAGTGCCGAAAAGCTGGCCCCGTTTCAGACTGCTGCAAAGGGCCTGGATTGGGACGCTAACCCGACCGGAGCGGCGCACACCCTTGTCTCAATCGGCGGCGGGCAGCCGGTAGACAACCGTATCCTGCAATACTTCGCCTGGAAAGCGCTCGGCGACGAGTTCGACGGCGCGGCGATTTACGACGCTGTCGCGACCGACCGGGAGACGTTTTTGGCCCTTTCAGACCACCGCTGGCTGCTGCGCGAAGCCCTGGGTCCCGTGCAGGCGCTCTGGCGCACCCAGGCGGAAGCCGCCGCACTGATGGCCCCACTGGAAACCGCCGCCGCCACTGTCGCTGAAGTGGTCGCCCCGGAGGCACCTGCCAAGCCGCTGGAAGTGACCGAGGAAGATGCCGAAGAACTCAAAAGCTACTTCGAGGGACGTGAGGAGATCGCCCGTGCCGGCGATCTGCTGACCCAGATCTTTGAGATCCGGCCCGGCAGCAGCACGTTCGCCGCCGACACCGAGACCCTGACTTCATACTTGCGGAGCAAGCCGAGCGACTTCCAGTGGGTCGGCACCGACCGCTTCCGCGCCCCCGGCACTCTGCCGCCCTACCTCGGGCAGCTCCCCGAGTCGCTGTCCTTCCCAGCTCTGCCGCGTTTCGAGACCGCCGACGGCGAGGTCCTGGACCAGATGCTGTCCGACGACGGCCTGGAACTCAGCTTGCAGGAAGAAATCCTGGACCCGGTCGCCCAGGACGTCAACGACCAGGACTCTGTCGAGATGACCCGCTGGCCCGAGGGCATGGCTGCTGACGCCTCCCGCCTGCGCCTGGTGCTCAAAGCCCACCACAAGGAGATCGGCACATTCCCGCTGGCCCAGATCCCCGCCGGGTTCTTTCCGACCGAGCCGAACATCGTGGAGCTGACCCTGCGCGATGCGTCGGGAACCGGCTACCCGGTGTATATAGACTACGATGTCCAGCTTGTCTACGGAATGTTCGATGTCTATTCCGAGATCGCCGCCGAGTCCGGCGCGGTCGTCTATCTGGAAAAGACCGATGAGCCGGGCGAGTACAAGTTCACCGACAAGAACGAGACCGATGCCGACGTTTTTGTCAGCCCCGCCCGCATGGAGGAGCTTCTAGACTTCCGCAATGAAGTTGAAGGCGAAGCGCCGATCTCGACCTACGACATCGCCCGGCGTATTCTCACGAACTACGGCAAGGGCCTGTCGTTCCTGGCCCTGCTCACCGAAGTCAACCTCGTCCGGCGCACCCCGCGCCGCCTGCTGGCGAGCATCCTCAGCGGCTACTCGGCGTTCCACCGGGGCGCGAACAAGTGGAAGTTCGACGCCAAAAAGGAGCCGGAAGGCTTCGACGCCAGCAAAACCGCGTTTCTGGTCAAGAAGTAACCCGCAAGGCAGAACGAAAAACGCCCCCGTGCAGATGCACGGGGGCGTTTTACCTACCCCCGCTCGTTCCTCGCGACCCCTCCCGCAGCGGGAAGGGTAGGAAGTCAGAAGTCCGGTCCCCTGCGTTTTTCTCTTCACCCTTCCCGCTGCGGGAGGGGTCGCGAGGAACGAGCGGGGGTAGGTTACACCTGCGCCGTCATCAGCCGGGTCGGGTCCACGATGTTGGCATCGAACACTGCCACGTTAGACTGCACCTGCGCCTTTGTGCCGACCACGCAGCGCTCTAAATGCGTCCCGGCGCTGACGCGGGCCTCGGCCCACAAAATCGTGTCCTTCAGAGTGGCAGTGGCCTCGATGACGCTGTTCTGGCCGACAATCACGTTCCCCAGCAGCTTTGCGCCCATGCCGATTTGGACGCCGTCGGCGAGGGCGACCGGGGCGACAATCTCCGCCGATGGGTCAATCTGCACACCGTGGCCGACCCAGACGCCCGGCTTGGTTTCGCTGAGTCCAAACTCCAAATGCACCTTGCCGTTCAGGGCATCGAAATTGGTTTGCCGGTAGACTTGCAGGTTGCCGACATCTTTCCAGTATGACTGCGTCGAGAAGGCATACAGGGGCCGGCCTTCGGCCAGTAACTGCGGGAAGACCTCGTTGCCGAAGCCATAGAACGTGTCTTTGGGAATGAGATCGAAGACACCCGGCTCGAAGACGTAAACCCCAGTATTCGCCATCTTCGAGAACACATCGCCGCCCTTCGGCTTTTCCAAGAAGCGCGTGATTCGCCCGTCATCGTCGGTAACCACAATGCCAAACTGCGAGGGGTCGTCCACCAGCGTCGTCGCAATGGTCGAGGCCGCGTTCTTTTCCCGGTGCATCGCCATCAGCCCCGACAAATCAATATCTGAGATGTCGTCGCCGCCGACCACGAGAAACGTCTCGCCCTGGAAGAACTCTTCGGAGCGCTTGACACTGCCGGCGTCCCCCCACAGCTTTTCCTCATGGGCATACGAGATATGGACCCCAAGCCGCGAGCCGTCCCCCAGCCCTTCGGCAATCACGTTGCCTAAATAGTGTACGTTCACGCGAATATCGAGAAAGCCATGCTTTTTCAAATCCAGCACGATATGCTCGATCACAGGCCGGCCTACAATCGGCACCATCGGTTTTGGGATTGCGCGTGTTAGGGGATCGAGACGCGAGCCGACCCCCGCCGCCAGTATCATTGCCTTCATATGTTTTCCTTAAAAAGAGTTTGGAAAGGAGCGTGGGACTGAAGTCCTACGCTGTGTGGCGCAGACGCCTACTGTCCACCTTCGTGGACACGGAATGAGAACAATTCGCCGGGTTGTTCGGCATCGGGCCAGAATGTGCCCTGGGCGTGATGCTGTTTTTGGCTGGCGATATAATTCACAACAGTGTCAATTTGCGGGCGGCTGACCGAGAACGCTCCGTAGCTGCCCTGCCACTTGAACCACTCGCCAGGTCTCAGCTTATCGGAAACAAACAGCGAGGAGCCGCCCTTGACGTGCTTCATCAGATCCGCCAGCGTGATTGTGCTGGGCAGCAGCACCAGCAGATGCACATGGTCCGGCATTCCGCCCACCGCCAGCACTTCGCAGTGATCGTCGGTGCAGGCCGTCCCGATATACCGCCATAAATCCCGCTCAATATCGTCCGTAATGAGCGGCTGCCGGTCCCAGGTCGCCCAGACAAAATGCACTGCCACGCATAATTTGTTCTTCAGCATTCATCCCTCCTTGGATTTCTCTCGCCTATTTCCCATCCCTGTCCGCGAAGGCGGACATCAGGCGTCTGCGCCACACAGCGTAGGATTTTAATCCCACGCCTCCTATTCCGAGGCTATCCTCGCTTCTGCTCCGACGGCTTTGAGACAATGCACTAAAACTTCGGCTTCTTGAACGCTCTCAACAACCAGTTCCACTGATTCCCCGTCCATCACCCGGTCTGTCACGGATTTTGCGCTTCTCAAGCCCAGCGACGTATGTGCTTGAATAATTTGGGTCATCGAAATTTTCTGCAAGCCTTCATGCCAGCCTGTGACAATGACTTTAGCCATATAATCCTCGGTAAAACAGGTCACTCAAAGAACGACCGTACCGCCTCTGCCGCGTATTCGGCTTGCTCGCGGGACAGCTCGGGGTGGACGGGCAGGGACAGGACTTCTTTTGACGCGAGTTCGCTTTCGGGCACATCGCCTTCTTTGTAGCCGAGGAACGCATACGCTTCCTGCAAATGGATCGGCAGGGGGTAGTAGATCGCCGATTGGACGCCGTGCGACGCCAGGTGCTTTTGCAGGGCGTCGCGCTTGCCGTTCAGGACGCGCGTCGTGTACTGGTGGAAAATGTGATGGTTGCCGCGCTCGGTGCAGGGCAGGACCAGACCGTCAATGCCGGACAAGGCTTCGGCATAGAACGCCGCGTTGGCGCGGCGCTGATTGTTCCAGTCGGGGAGATGCAGCGCTTTAACGCGCAGAAGGGCGGCCTGGAGACCGTCCAATCGGGAGCAATAGCCGATCTCTTTGTGGAAGTAGCCTTTGCCGCCGCTGCCGTGGAAGCGGAGCAGCTTGACTCGCTCCGCGAGATTTTCATCATCAGTCAGCACCATGCCGCCGTCGCCGCAGGCTCCCAAATTTTTGGTCGGGTAAAACGACAGCGTGTTGGCGTCGCCCCACGCCCCGAGCGGCTTGCCCATATGCAGCGCCCCGATTGCCTGGGCGGCGTCGCCGAGAATGGCGACATGGTGAGTCTTGGCAATCTGCGCGAAGCGTGTCATGTCCGCAAGCTGCCCGAAGAGGTGCACGGGCAGGATGACTTTGGTTTTCGGCGTAATCTTCGCTTCGGCGGCGTCGGGGTCCAAATTGTAGGTGCGCGGGTCAATGTCGGCGAACACCGGGGTCGCGCCCGCAAGGCAGATGCTCTCGCCGGTGGCAATAAACGTAAACGGCGGCGTGATGACTTCGTCGCCGGGGCCGACGCCGAGCGCGAGCAGGGCCAGCAGGAGGGCATCGGTGCCGGAGTTGACCCCGAGGCCGTGCTGCGACCCGCAAAAGTCGGCGGTTTCGCGCTCGAATTTGGTCGCGGTCGCGCCCAAGCCACCGAAGTCGCAGGCGGCCATTGTTTCATCAAATGCCAACGAGAGTTCTTCTTTGAGAGCGCGGTGCTGCGCCTGTAAATCCGCCATCGGGACGTTCATTCTGCTACCTGTCTAAATTGCCTGTCTGAATTTTCGTTCGTGTCACTGTTTATGACAACTGAAACGCCGAATTGTTACAGGAGTTCCTTGCGGCCCCGTGCCTTCAGTTCGTCCACGATCTTTTTGACTTCTTCCGAGCGGGACTTCGGGCAGATCAAAATGGCGTCGGGCGTATCAATCACAACAATATCGTCCATGCCGATCGTGGCAATCAGCCGGTTTGGGCTGTAGATCAGCGAGCCGTGGGTGTCCACGCCGACATGATGGCCGATGACGACGTTCTCGGTTTCCTTGCCTTCGGTGGTCAAAATCTCGGCGAGGCGCTGCCAGGAGCCAACATCGTTCCAGCCGATGTCTGCCGGGATGACCGCGACTTTGTCCGCTTTCTCAGCGATGCCGTAGTCCACCGAGATTTTGTCCAAAGACGGGAAAACGTCGGCCATCACGGAGTCGAAACGGTCCGTGCCGTAGGCGGCGACAATTTGCATCAGCGGCGCTTCCATCTGCGGCAGGTGCGTCCTGTAGAGATCACGCAGAGTTTTGACCGACGCGATAAACATGCCGGCGTTCCAAAAGTACCCACCGTCCCGTAAATACTGCTCGGCAGCTTCGAGATTGGGCTTTTCCTTGAACTGCTTGACTGTATAAACGGGAACCCCAGCATCGGTGCTTTCCCGAAGTGTCTCGCCGCTTTGGATGTACCCAAAACCGATGTCCGGGCCGGTCGGCGGGATACCGAGCGTGACTAGGTAGCCCTCAGCGGCGACTTCTGCCGCCGACTCTAAAATCCTGGCGAACTGCACGGGGTTCAAAATCACATGGTCCGCGGGCAGCGTCGCCATGACCGCGTCCGGGCCGAGCGTTTTCTCCAAAATCGCCGCCATCAGGCCGATCGCCGGGGCGGAGTCACGGCCTTCCGGCTCGCCGACAATATTTGCGGGCGGCACTTCGGGAAGCTGGGCACGGACCCCGTCGGCATGACGGGCATTGGTAATGACATACAGCCGCTCCGGCGGAACCAAAGTCTCGACTCGGCCCGTGGTCTCCTGAAGCATCGTCTGCTCGCTGACAATATCGAGGAACTGCTTCGGGGTTTCCTGGCGGCTGCGCGGCCACAGGCGGGTTCCCCCGCCCCCGGCGGGAATGACAACGGCGATAGTGAGTTTAGCTTGCGACACAGGCGTCTCTTTTCGGTATGAAGATTTCGGAATGAAGATTTCAGACGCAGAGAGTTTACCGAAAAGCGGGGGGGGCTGTCAATCGGAACCCACCCCGCCCGCTCGTCGCTTCCACCCACTTGTTCTGCATCTCTTCACCCTCCCGCTTCGGGAGGGTCGCGAGGAACGAGCGGGGTGGGTTCCAGTTCCGCTGCTTCCAGCTTTTCTTCCAAAGCATCCAGAACCGCATGGGGGTTGGCGGCTTCAGACATGGCTTCGGCTTCGGGATCACGGCGGTTCTGGACACTCGGAATATCCCGGCGCAATTCTTCCAGCAACGCGATGAGCTTGGCGATCTTCTGCTCGGACAGCAGATTGACCTGCAAATCGAGCTGCGCCCGGCGCTCGGCGAGACGCGCCTGCCGGTTCTGGGTAATCAGCACGACAATCGTAAGCAGCAGAGCGCCCAGGCCCACGATGCCTTGCAGCCAGAAAAACGGCGGCTCATCAATCGGAGACATCCCGGAGCGGCGCATCAGCAGGTTCAGGAGGACCCACACGACCACGACGCTCAGGGCAAGGTTGAGAAACAGCGGGCGTCCGAGAAACCCCGTCACCTTCTCAATCGTCCGCTGGTGGATGCTGACATCGTTTTCGCCCCGCGCATGGAGCGCCGCCAATGTGTCCACCTGCTGACTGACATGGTCCGGCAGGCTTTCTTCGCTGTTCACTGTCATCGTTATTTCGGCCCCAGCGTAAAGTGGTCTATGACGCTGCCGTCGAGGCGAATGGCAGTCATAGTCACGGACGACCCGTGCACTTCGCATTTGATCGCATGGTAAATCGCGGCGTCGTACTCCGGTTCGGTCATCGTGCGCCCGGCGCTGTCGGTGTCGTGAACATAAACGTCGCCCGGAACGGCAATTTGCCGGTTCTCGGGCCGGTAGGGCGGAGCGCCGCCGCCGCCGGTGACGATATACGTGACGCCGTCCCGGACCGTCCGGTAGTAGAGATGGTCATGCCCGCAAAAGACCGCGCGAGGCTGATATTTCACAAACAGCGGGTGCAGATACTGCTGCGCTTCCGGGGTCGGCCCATGCGGACCCACCGAGAAGGGCGCTTCGTGGAACACCACAAACGTATTGACGGCGCTTTTCTGCGCCCGCGCCAGCTCGCCCGCCAGCCAGGCATATTGCCGGCTGCTCGGGTCGTAAGGCTGCATACTGTCCGCCATGATGAACCGGCTGCCGTGGCGGGTAAACGCATAATACAGCTTGTTGGCTTTGTCGCCCGAGTCAAACGGCTCGGAAACAAAATTGGGGTAGTACGGCCCGACATCGTGGTTGCCCCGCGCCGGGTAGTACGCAATATGCGCGGCCCTCAATGGTTCCGTAATCTTCGTAAATTGCGCCCACTGCGCGGGGTCCTTGCCTTGCGCGACCAAATCGCCGCTTTGCAGGACAAACTCCGGGTGCAGGCCGACAATCTCGGAGATGATTTTCGCATGGACTTCCGGGTGCGAGCGCGTGTCGCCGTAAGCGACAAACATAAAATTCGCCGAAGCTCCCGCTGCCGTCTGTTTCACCGCCGCGTGTTTGGCTTTCGGCGCGGCAGAAGCAGCCGTGACCGACAGCAGCAGGGCAGCAATCAATAGCAGACGTGTGTATTTTGGCATGGTGTTTTCCTTCCGGGTTGGATCCTAAATCTTTAGGCGCTTCAGCAGCAGGGGCATGGTGATCCCCTGCACGATGACCGAAAACGCGACGACGACGAAGGCGGCGAGGACAATCTGTGTCCGGTACGCTACCTCCCCCGGCAGGCTCAGGGCCAGGGCCAGGGCCAGGGCGCCGCGCATCCCGCCCCAAAACAAAAGGTGCTGGTGCGAACGGGACACCGCCCATCGGCTCCGGGCAAATGGCACGCAAAGCGGGTACACCGACGCCGCCCGGCCCAGGAGGGTCAGGCCGACCGCCAGTACGGCCACAGTCCAGCCCAGGTGCGACAGTGTCTGTTCGGCGGTGCCGAGGCCGATCAGGAGAAAGACCAGCGAGTTAGCGACAAACGCCGCGAAGTCCCAGAACGCGATCACGACCTCGCGCCCGCGCTGTGTCAGCACCGAGTCCTCGTCTCCCGCCAGCACCCCGACATTGCCGAGCAGCAGGCCCGCCGAGACCGTTGCCAGCACCCCTGAGACGCCGAGCCGGTCCGCCAGCAGAAACGAGCCGTAAGCGGCCACGGCGGTCAGCGCGGTCTCCACCAGCGAGTCCTCGGTCCGGCCCGCCAGCAAAATGGCGATCCCGCCGCAGGCCGCACCGACTGCAATCCCGCCCAGCGAAATTTTCGCGAGCTGTTCCGCCGCCCCGAGCGGGGTCAGTGTATGACCGAGGGCCAGGGTCAGGGCCAGCGTAAAGAACACGGCGGCGACCCCGTCGTTGAACAGGCTTTCCGACTCCACTAAGAGCCGCAGGCGTCCGTGAATTTTGTTTTCTTTAAACGTGGCGATTACCGACACGGGATCGGTCGCGGCAATCAAGACCCCGAAGACCAGGGCCGATGTCCAGGGCCAGTGTGCCAGCCAGGTCATGCCGGCTGCCACCAGCCCTGCGGAGATGGCGACACCCACCGTGGAATGCACAAAAATCAGCAGGCCGTCGCGCCGCAGCTCACGCCAGCGCAGGGTCAGCGCGGCCTCAAAGAGCAGGGGCGGCAGGAACGTCTCGGTGATCAGCGCCGGAGTTAGCCCCGTGCCCGACCCGGCGTGGAGCAGGCGCAAACCGATCCCAGTCAGCACCAGCCCGACCGTGTACGGCAGCCGCAGCCGCCGGGCGCTCAGAGCCACGACAACCGCAATCAGCAGCAGCAGCAAAGTGTTGTCAAGAGTCAATCGGATCAGGGCAGGGTTCCTCGGTTTTTCCTGACGGCATTATACCGAAGTTTGGGGCCGAAAGTCGGGCGGCGAGGCATAATTTGTTTTCTATTCGGCAAAGTGGTTGCATTGCCAGAAAAGCAATGGTATAATTGCTTATCTTTTGCCAGTCTAATCGAAGGAGACCAAGTCCATGAGCGTCCACACACAGCCCGCCGCCGATTCCAGCACCCAGAATGCCAACTGGGGCACACTTGTCATCGTGCTCGTCCTCGTCATCGCCGCCGTTGTCATCGGCACGACCCTGTACAGCAGCAACACCGCCCACGCCCGCCCCGCCGTGGTCAGCCAGGCCATCCCGGCGGCACGGTAGCGTCAGAAGCCCTTTATGGTCTTGTACAAGCCTGCCCTGCTCTGCGCTGTCTTTTTAGCGGCACTGCTGCTGTCCGTCCCGGCAGCGCGGGCGCAGGACATCGCTGTCGCGGGTTCACCCGCACTCGCCCCTCTTTACCTGAAATGGTTTCGGGAATACGAGGTACACACCGGAATTCGTGTCGCCTACTCGCCGTTTGGGGCCAACATTCGACCCCCAGCCGCTCCCGTTGATTTCGTGCTAATGGAAGCGCCGATGGACAATGGGGCGTACCATGCCGCCGGCCCCGGCACCCTGAACCTACCAATGGTCATTCATGCAGTCGCCGTCGTTTACAGCCTGCCCGGCCTCGGCAGTGCGACGCTGCGCTTGACCGGCCCGATCCTCGCCGACATCTATCTCGGCAAAATCACCCGATGGAACGACCCACAGATTGCCCGAATCAATCCTGGAATACGGCTGCCCGATCTTGCGGTTAGTCCCCTGCATCAGTCATCGGGAAGCGGAGCGACTTACGTGTTCACTTCCTACCTCAGCGCCGTCAGCCCCGATTGGAAAACCAATGTCGGCAGCGGGAAGGCCGTGCATTGGCCGGTGGGCTTAGGCGGAAAGGGATCGGTCGGCGCGGCGCGGGTTCTCGCCAATCCCGGCAGCCTCGTCTACATGGACTTGAGCTATGCCATGACGACGACGCTTTCCCGCGCCGCTGTTCGGAATATGCGGGGGCAATACATCGTCCCGACCGTCGAGGCGATGACCCTGGCCGCCCGTGCCGTTCGGCAGCCGGAGGACCTGCGCGGCAGCCTTGTCAATTCGCCTGCGCCACTTGGCTACCCACTGGTCGGCTACACGTATCTTTGCGTGTACAAGCGCCCTGCCAGCCGAAAAGCCAACGACTTGATCACCTGGATGCTCACGGAGGGTCAACGGGATGCCGCCGGGTTTGGTTACGCACCGCTGCCGCCCTCCGTCCGCAAGCAAGCGCTGGCAGCGCTGTCGCTGCCCTGAACGAGTAGAAGCCCAACGAAGGAGAATGCAAAATGCCCCAGCCCGCTGTTGATGCGTTGTGCGCGGTTTTTAGCTCGTACTCGCCGGTTGAAGCGCACATTGTTCGCGGAATGCTGGAAGACAGTGGGATCGCGTGTGTCCTGAGCGGCGAATTCTTCGCCGCTGCCGATCGCCCGGTGTCCGATGCCACCGGCGGGGTGCAGGTTTTTGTCCGGGCATCCGACGAAAGCGCGGCGCGGGAAATGCTGCGCGAAGTGTCGGACGCGGACATCGAGGCGGAAATGGATGCGATCGAGGCGGAGGGGAAGCTATGAACCGGCGTCGTTTTTTCGCCCTGTCACTGCCTGCCCTTCTCGGCGGGACAGCCACGGCGGCGCTCGCCCAGAAGCCTCCAATTCCCAAGCCGCGCCGGATCAAAATTGAGGTGTCGCTGCTCGCACCGGATCTTACGCTTGGCAAAACCAACGCCCGCATCCTGACAGTGGAGACGGATGAAGGCGTGGAAACGTTTGCGTCGTTTCTTCGGATGTACACGTTCAAGGCGAACGCCGCAGACCAGACAGTCGCCTCGCAGGCCTATGGCCCGTCTCTGCGGGTCACGCCAAAGATTGAGCCGGACGGACGGATTGCGCTGACAGGCGGATGGCAGTTCGAAGAAGCCGTTTCGCCTGTCGCAGCGCCGAACCAGCCGCTGCCGACAACTTCGACCTCGGCGAAACTCACGCACACTGTCGAAAGCGGCAAAGCATTGGCGCTAGGCGGCCTCGTGATGAACGGTGTCCAAACGACAATTCAGGTGACGGCGACCCTGCTCCCACTGCCTCAAGCCGTCCGCCGCTGAAGGGTCGCGGCAAGCGGGAAATGATCGGACAGAAACGGGCGGTTGCCGTCGCCGCGCAGCACTTCGGCGCTCAAAACTTCCCACTCAGGCGACAGCAGAATATGGTCAATCGGCGGGCTTGTGTGCTGGCCGGTGAAGCCATGAAACGTCCCAGTCTGCGCCGACTGTTCAAGCGTCAGGGCGCTGATTGGGACGGGCGAGCCGGGCGCAGTCAGGGCAGTGACCGCCGGATTATCGGCCTCGGCGTTGAAGTCGCCGAGCACAATCACCGGGCCGGCATGGGCGCGTGCTTGGAAGTGGTCCAAGAGAAGCCGGGCACTGTTCTCCCGCGCTTGCTGCGATTCATGGTCCCAGTGCAAGTTGTAGACCCGGAACGTCTCGTCGGTACCCCGTTCCCGAAATTCAGCCCAGGTACAGAGGCGCGGGTGGTGGCTCCCCCATGACTGCGACCCCGGTACGTCCGGCGTCTCCGAGAACCAGAACGTGCCGTCGGTGACTCGCTCCAAGCGCTCGCGGCGGAAGAAGATTGGGCAGAACTCGCCTGCGCGTTTGCCATCGTCCCGGCCCACGGCGACGCTGTCGTAGGCGGGCAGAGCTTCGCGCAGGTCGTCAAGCTGGCCGGCTCGCGGCTCCTGCACCCCCAGCACGTCCGGGTTCCAGTCCCGGAGGGCATCAAACAGCCGCGCCTTGCGCCGGTCCCAGGTGTGCTCGCCGTCGTCCGGGTTCGCCCAGCGGATATTGAACGTGCCGATTTTCAGCGTTTTATCCATGTCCCAGCACTTCTTTGATAATCGGCAGCAGGACGGCGTCTAAATCCGCGTCGGTGTCGGTCGGGCCGGAAATCCTGGACAGGGACCAATGCTCGGTGTGGGTCGCCGACGCGCCGGGCTGAAGCGTCGTTAGCGGACCGAGCGTTTCCAGCTCTTGAAACGGCCCTTTGGTGAAGGTCTCGAAATTACAGCCCATATCGGCCAGCGTTTCCAGGCCGGACGTCGGTGCGATACGGATCACAAACGCTTGCGTGCCTGTGAGATGAGCGCCCCACCCCACGGCGTTGTACAAGCCAATCTTCTGCGCTGTTCCCAAATCATCGCGCTGCGCCAGCGTCATATACTTCGTGCCCCAGCGCCAGCGCGGGTCGGCCATGTCGGTGAACTTCCACAGCACCAAAGGCCGGGCGGGCACGAGTTCGTCGTCGTGCGAGACAAACGGCTCCTGCGGCAGCACGACTTTGCCGCCGCTGGCAACAATCGAAAGCGCCCAGACCGCCAGTGTCACCGGCCAGACAGTGTGATTGGTGAGTGTGTGCGCGACCGTGACCGCCGACCCCGAAGGCGCAAGCGTGACGTGCATCTCTTTCTGGATGCCCGTCGTGCCTTCGATGGGACTGACGATCTTCAGCACGTTATCGCTCAGAGTGGGCGTACCATAGACGCCGGTATCCGGGAAGTACGAGCGCGGGCTGACCTCGGGGGCGTGCCAGAGTCGGTGCCCACCGTAGGGCATCCATGTGTCGCCGCCGGACTGCCCGCGCGTCTCGGGCAGCACCTGGAACGCATTCGGTCCACCCATCAGCCCATAATGGATAATGCGCGGCCCCACCGAGGTCGTGACAACAATCTCGGCATCGCCGTTGGTCAGCCGCACGGCATCCCAGCCTTCATACTGCATTGTTTCTAAGTTCATGCGTGTGTATTCGCGCCCCGCCGCCGTTTCTCCTGCCGCCGAAGCGGCCGGCTGAAAATGAGGACGTTGGTTGTCACGAGGACGTTGGTTGTCACGAGGACGTTGGTTGTCACGAGGACGTTGGTTGTCACGAGGACGTTGGTTGTCACGAGGACGTTGGTTGTCACGAGGGCGTGAACGCCCTCGCTGGGGAGCGAAGCGCTAAGGTCCCGCCTGCGCGGGACAGGAATAGGATGGGATTATTGGACTCTTCCGCCACGCAGGTGGCGGCTTGGCGTCCGCGCCCCCCAGCGAGGGCGTTTACGCCCTCGTTCATCATCCTCCTCAAGCTCCCAATTCTTCGGACTCGGCGACGGCGGCTTCCCAAGCGGCGAGGGCAGCGAGGAGGTCGTCTTGGAGGCGGGTGTGGTCGGCGGCGAGGGCCACCATGTCGGCGACGCTGTCCGACGGGCGGGCGAGGCGGGTTTCGGTGTCGGCGATTTGGCTTTCCAAAGCATTGACGGCGCTTTCGGTGGTGAGCACCCGCTCCCGTGCCCGGACCCGCGCTTTGCTAAGGTCGCGGGCGTTCAGACCGGAACCTACCCCGGCTCGCTGAGGCTCGCCACCCCTCCCGAAACGGGAAGGGTCGGAGCCGTTTTTGACGACAGGCTTAATTTCTTCACGTCTTGCCTGTTCCTGTCTTGCCTGTTCCTGTCTTGCCCCTTCCCGCTTCGGGAGGGGGTTGGGGGTAGGTTTCTGCTGACTTTCGCGCCAGGCGGCGTAGCTGCCCTCGAACAAAATGCCGTGCGTGTGGCCGTCCAAAGCCAGTGTCTTGGTCGTCGTGGCATTGAGCAAATACCGGTCGTGAGACACTAACAAGAGAGTGCCGTCGTAGCGGGACAGCATCTCGGTGAGCGCTTCGCAGCTTGCGATGTCCAAATGGTTCGTGGGTTCGTCGAGAATGAGTAAGTTGCACGGCTCCAGGATCATGCGGGCCAAAGCCAGCTTGTTTTTCTCGCCGCCGGAGAGCATCCCGACTCCCTTGAAGACGTCATCACCCGTAAACAGGAACCGGGCCAAATAGTTACGGGCCTCGGTCTCGGTCATGTCGGCGACAGCGTGAATTGAATCAATGACGCTGAGATTTTGGCTCAGGCTGTCGGCAGCGTGCTGGGAAAAGTACGACACGCGGGCGTTGTGACCCAGCCCGACCGAGCCGCGCGTCGGCTGCTCCATACCGAGTATCATCTTGACCAGGGTGGTCTTGCCCGCGCCGTTTGGGCCGACCAACCCCACTCGGTCGCCGCGCTCAATCAGAAAGCTGAGATTGTGGAAAAGAGTGCGCTCGCCGAACGTCTTGGTCAGCTCCTCCGAGCGCAGAACGTCGCGCCCGACGCGCCCGGCGGCGTCAGCATCGAACAGGGCGCGGACTGTCGTGGTGTCTTTAAACACGCGCTCGACTTTGTCCATACGGTCAATGCGCGTTTCCATGCGGGCGCGGAGCTTGCTCTGCACCGAATCGCCGCCCATGTTCTTTTTGATGACCGCTTCGAGCCGGGCAATTTCGGCCTGCTGGTTGTCGTACTGGTCCTGCTGGCGGGCCATCCGCTCTTCTTTTTGCCGCCGGAAATGGCTGTAGTTGCCTTTGTAGACTGTCAATCGCTGCTGCTCGACATCGGCGATGGTGTCGCAGACGGCATCGAGGAAATAGCGGTCGTGGCTGACTAAGAGCACCGCGCCTTCGTAGCTTTTGAGAAACCCTTCGAGCCACTCGGTCGCCGCGATGTCCAAATGGTTTGTCGGCTCATCCAAAACCAGCAGATCGGGCCGGGCCAGGACGATCTTGGCGAGGGCCAGCCGGGTCTGCTCACCGCCCGAGCACGCTCCGACCCGCTTGGGGTAGTCCTCTTCGGTGATCCCGAGCCGCTCCAGGGTCATCGGGACATCGGTGTCGGGCCGGTAGCCGCCGGCGGCCTCGAACCGCTCGCGGGCGTGGCCGTACTCCTCCATCGCGGTTTCGAGGGACTCATCGGTCTCTGCCGCCGACATCGCTTCTTCCCAGCGCTGCATCTCGGCCTCGGCGGCCCGGAGCGGCGCGAAGACGGTCTGAATCTCTTCCCAGACCGTGTGCTCGGGATGAAGCGGGGCTTCCTGACGCAGGTACCCGAGTGAGCGTCCGGCGGCAAGCGCGGCTTTGCCGGTGTCGGGAAGCTCCTGGCCCAAAAGAATTCGCAGCAGTGTCGTCTTGCCGCAGCCGTTGCGCCCGACCAGGCCCATCTTCTGCCCGGCGGCAATCGAAAACGACACTTCCTGGAACAGCAAGTCGGTGCCGTAGCTTTTTCCTAAATTGGCGACTGTCAAAATACTCATAATGTACAGTTATTGTAGCCGAGGCCGGGCGAGGGTGTCAAGGCGCGGCCACTGGCAGCCCTCGGTCATTGGCAGCCCTCGGTCATTGGCAGCCCTCGGTCATTGGCAGCCCTCGGTCATTGGCAGTTCGCGGTGAGTTGTGGTAAGATGGTGCGTGCCTACTTCGTCTCAGTCTTCATCTCGTTCGTCGGGCCGCTCCCGGCCCCGGCAGCCGTCGCCCCTGCCGCCGTCTGTGGCCTGGCTTCTTGAACACCCGCTCTTAGTCGGCCTGCTGATTGTTTTGCTGCTGGCTCTGCTGGCAGAGATGCCCTGGGTGCCGCGCCCAATCCGCTCACTGCTCCTGCCCGCTGATGTCGTTCTGCTGCTGACGGGAATTGCCGCCGCCGGGCTTGCCGATGGACAGCGGCCCACGGCCCTGCTGCGCGGGCCGAATCTCTGGCTTCTTGGCCTGCTGGCGTGGGCTGTGCTCTGCGCTGCACTTGCCCCCTATCGGGCGTTCGCGACGGCTGAAGTTCTGCGGCTGGCGCTCGGCGCGGGCGTCTATTTTGCCGCGGCGTATGTCCTGCGGCCCGCCGAGGCACGTCTCCTGCCGCTGTTTTTGGTCGGCCTCGGCGCAGCGATTGGCCTGTTTGTGCTGACACAGTTCGGGCAGTCACTGGACTCATCGGGGGTCGCGTCCAACAGCATCTTCGGCAACCATGAACAGCTCGGGTCGCTGCTGGCCCTGCTGCTGGCCCCCGCCCTGGCGCTTGGGCTGGACCGGGTACGCTCGACCCGCCTGCTGCTGGTGGCACAGGGCGCGGCGGCGATTTTGGGGGCGTCCCTGCTGCTGGCCCGGACCCGGTCGGCCTGGGCGGGCGCGGCGGTCAGCCTGCTGCTGCTGTCGGCGCTGTCCCTGCGGTTTTCGTCGGTGCGCCTGAGCCGCAGCAACCGGGCGCTGGTTGTCGGCCCGGCCCTCCTGGTCGTGCTGGGATTCGGCGGGCTGCTCGCGTTCGGCCAGCTTGCGCCGCTGGTGTCCGCCCGTGCCGCGACCCTGTCGCGCGGGCTGGATGACACGTCTCTTTCCGACCGCCTGCACCGCTGGCGCTCCGCCTGCCGCATGGCCTCCGAGCGGCCCATCGCCGGCTGGGGGCTGGGGTCATGGACCGTCATGCAGGGCCGCTGGACCCATCAGGGCGACGACACCGCCGAGGTGCTGGGCGGCGGCACGGGCCATTCCAATCTCGCGCACAACTTCTGGGTGCAGTGGGCGGCGGAGACCGGCGGGGTCGGGCTGGCCCTGCACCTCGCCTTTCTGGCGGCGTTCTACGCCGCCGCGCTCCGGGCGCTGCCGCGTTTGGACCGGGAGCCGCGCACTCTCTTGATCGCCTGTCTTGCGGGAGTCACGGCAGGCATTGTTGATATGATCGGCGCACCGTCGTATACGTTTCCCGGCGTGTCTTCGCTGTTTTGGGTCTGGCTTGGACTGGGCGCCGCGCAGATGCGGCAGGCACCCGAGGCCCCGCCGCGATGGGCCGTTGGGGCCGCACCTCTGGGAGTGGGCCTGATTGCTGCCCTATCCATCCTCGGCATCGGCCACACCCTCCGCGCTGCCGGGAGCACAGTCCTACGCGGCACGCTCTCGGTTGTTGCCGACCCGCCTGGCCCGGTCCCGCCCGGCACCCGCGTCCTCTGGGCGGCGACTTACGCCGCCCCAGATGGCCGTTCCCGCCCGACTGCGCCGGGCACGACGTGGAGTGTGGACGCCGGCCATTTGGACAGCGCCCGCCCGACTTTCCTTTCGGGCGGCAAAACGCCCGAGCGCTCCGGCTGGTCGGGCACCGTCCCGCCCGGTGTCCGCACGGTCACGGTGACAGCCCATTACTGGGACAATTTCAGCCGCCCCTACACGGCGTCGCAGCGGGTAGAGGTCCGTTAAGACCCCTCCCGAGAACAATTCGGGAACCCCCTGCGCCCCATTTGCGTCTTTGATTCAGAGGAACGTTCTGAACTATGTCCGAGGCGCGGCGCTTGCAGGTGGGCCTGCTGCTTTCCCTACTTATCAATGCCACGGCTCTGCTGCTGGTCGGTTGGCTCTGGCGCTGGCAGCCGGTGCCGACCAAGCCCATACTCCCGCGCATCAAACTGGTGCGGGTTGCCCTGCGCCCGCCGACACCGCCCGCGCCGAAGCCGGTGCCTGTGGTGGTCGTCAGACCCGTTCCCCCGCCGGTCCCGAAGCCGCACCCCGTGAGGCCGAAGCCGGTGCCGAGGCATCGGCGGCCCGGCAGCCGGGTCAAAAAGTCGTCCCCTGCCCCGGCGGCAAAGCCGGCGGGCGGCTCGGATGCCGGGGCCGCCGCGCCGCCCGTGCCCGCCCCGCCGCCGCAGAATATCATCGCGTCGGAGAAGCCTGCGCCGCTGGAAATCCACCGCGTGCCCACTTCGCTGCCGCCGCTGCCGACCCCGTCGTTCCTACCGAGTGCCATTGCCGCGCCAAGAACGGCAGAAGCAGTGCCGTCAGTAGCACAGGGACACGGAGCGTCGGGCGCAGGCGCATCAGGCCGAGGCCAGGGGGCTGGGGAGGGATCGGGAAGCGGCAGCGGGATTGGGTCGGGGAGCAGCGCCGATGCCGGGGAGCCGTTCGGGGTCGGCAAAGGACTGGCAGGCGACGGCGGCCCGCGCCATGTGGTTTACGTTCTGGATATTTCCGGCAGCATGGTCAGCCGGATCAGCCGGGCCGACTCCGAAATACGAAAAGCCCTGGCGGGCCTGCGCCCGGACGAAACCTTCGACATCATCGCGTTCAACAGCGATGTCCAGCCGTTCAACACTGAGCTTTCCCCGGCAACGCCAAGCATGGTACGCCAAGCCTCGGTATTTCTCAGCACACTGCAAGTCACCGACGGTACGAATTTGGAAGGGGCGATGATTGCGGCGCTGGCACTGCCGGATGTCAATGAAGTGGTGCTTTTGACCGACGGCGTCCCGACTATCGGGGAGCAGGATTTCGGCACCCTGGCCCGGCTGATCCGTCGCCGCAACCGCACCCGCGCCCGGATTTCGACAGTCGGTATGGTCGGCAGGAATCCGGACGGCACCGACGACAGCTTCGAGGCCGCCCACCTATTGCAGCAGATCGCCGCAGACAGCGGCGGGGCCTCGAAGATCGTCCCGCTCGGCGTCGCGACGCCGTAAGAACAGCCCGTAGGAATAGGGGAAAAGTTATGCCATAATGCAAACGAAAAGACAGCCCGCTAAAGACTGTCTTTTCAATCTTGCCGAAAGGAGGTGATGCTCTTTGAAGCAAGGCAATTGGCGCTTCACTCTGAAACTCAGAGTGATCTCGCAAATTATCGCTGCGATTGTATCCACAATTGCTGCGATCCATCAGCTACTTAAAAAGTAGCTTCACGGCGGGCGGGTTTCGGCTGGCACCGAAGCTCGCCCGTTTTGCTGATGCCATTATACCATAGTATGATATAATTGTAAGCAGGGGGCAGGCATAAATGGAAACACGGATACCGCTTCGGACAGCGCGGACGGCGATGGTCGCTTCGGCGAACCCGGTGGCCTCGCTGATTGGGGTCGAGATACTTCGCGCCGGAGGCCATGCCGCCGACGCCGCCGTGGCGATGGGTGCGGCGCTGGCCGTGATGGAGCCGCACAACTCGCACCTCGGCGGGGATGCGTTTGCCCAAATCTGGGACGCGCCCGCCCGGAAGCTTTCCGCGCTGAACGGCAGCGGGGTCGCCCCGACGGACGCGACACTCGCCGCCGTCGGCGGGGCTATCCCGGAGCGCGGCATCCGGTCCGTGGCCGTGCCCGGCGCGGTGGATGCCTGGCTGACCCTGCTGTCCCGGTGGGGCACGATGACCGCAACCGAAGTCCTCGCACCCGCGATTGCGCTGGCCGAGGACGGCTACGCGCTGCCGGGGCGTCAGGTGGAGCTGCTTACGGCGCACCAAGAGCTGTGGGGCGTGTACCCGGACACTCACGCGGCCCTGGTGCCGCAGACTCTTCGGCCCGGCGCAACCCTCTATCAGCCGGACCTCGCCCGCACCCTGCGGCAAATCTCAGAAGGCGGCCGGGCGGCGTTCTACGAGGGCGAGTTCGCCGAGCGCCTGCAAGCCTATTCGAGCGCCAACGGCGGCTTTTTCGCGCCGGGCGATCTCGCGGGCCACCGAACACAACTGCTGGACCCGATCCAGACCACCTACCGGGGCGTGACCGTCACCGAGAACCCGCCGCAGTCGCAGGGCTGCCTGCTGCTGCAAATGCTGAACATCGTCGAGGGCTACGATCTCGCCGGCCTCGACCCCGAGGGCCACGATTACGTACACCTGCTGGCTGAAGCCAAAAAGCTGGCCTTCGCCGACCGCCTGGCTTATCTCGGCGATGTCCCACAGACCCCACTTCAAACCCTGCTGTCCAAAGACTACGCCCGCGAGCAGCGCAAGCGGCTCCAGATGACCACCGCCGCCCCGCGCTATTCACCGGGCCGCCTGCCAGTCGTCAACGGCGGCACCGACACGACCTCGTTCTGCGTCGTGGACACGCACGGCAACGCGATCAGCTTCATCCAAAGCGTCTTCGCCCGCTACGGCAGCGGCGTCGTGATTCCCGGCACCGGGGTCGTGCTGAACAACCGCCTGACAGGCTTCAGCTTAGACCCGAAAAGCCCGAATGTGCTGGCCCCCGGCAAGCGTCCGATGCACACGCTGAACACTTATATGCTGCTCAAAGACGGTGACTTCTGGACGGCAGGCGGCACTCCCGGCGCGGATGTTCAGGTGCAGACCAATCTTCAGACCGTCACCCAGATGGTTGACCACGAGCGCACCCCACAGGAGGCCATCGAGAGTCCCAAATGGCACGTCGCCCCGGACGGCCCGCAGCTTTTCCTCGAAGACCGCCTGCCCCTCGACACCTGCTACGAGCTGCGCCGCCGGGGACACACCCTCACCGTCGGCACCGCCTGGTCCGGCTCCTGCGCCTCCCAAATTATCCAAAAGGACCTCGAAACCGGCGCCTTAAACGCCGGCTCCGACCCCCGCACCGACGGGCTGGCGCTAGGCTACTGACCTTACCTGTAGGGGCGCTGCTTGCCGCGCCCTCATGATGACATAGGGAATATGCAATGACATACGACGAGCAGGTAGAGGCGGGACAGCAAGAACCATGTGTTAAAACACATGGTCCCTGCATCTTTTACCGCGACAAAAAAGAAACAATGCCAGCGCAAAACAAGGCAGCAAAAGATGCGGCACATCGTAGAAATGACTAAAATCAGGCGAAAATCGTCGTAGTGTAGCATAGATCATGCCTGTGCGTTTTTTTGCTTGCCCCTTGTGCCGAGGCCCTTTAGATGCCATAATAATAGCACGTTGCCAAAATTGACGGCGACAAACGAAGCAGCGTAGAGGAGAGCGTCGGCCCGAGGGGTCGGCGCTTTTTTTGTTGTCTTCGAGGTTCAGGGAACGTCTGCCGCGCCCTGATTGTATTATATTGTGTGGTTAAACTTATGGCGCTTCGCTTTGGATTTCTGCTTCTGCTGCTGACAACTTTGACGGGAACCGCTCACGCGGGCGCTGTGCCGGTGCAGTTTACGGCGTCGGCGACCCCGTCGCCCGCACGCCCCGGTGAGGCGGTCACAGTGACGATCAAAGTGCGGATTGATCCGGGCTGGCACGTTTACTCGGTCGTGCCCGCCGCGACCGGGCCGGCGACGACGGCGATTGTGTCGGCGGGCGATGCGGTCCCGCTCGGCACGACGACCGAAGACACGCCAATCTCGAAGTTCGATCCCAATTTCCAGACCCAAGTGGCGTACCATGAGAGCGCGGCGACGTTTACGCGGCAGTTTCAGGTCAAGGGCGCGGCGTCTTCGGTGACGCTGCATTATCAGACGTGCAACGACAAGGTCTGCCTGCCGCCGACCGATGTGGTCCTGCCGCTGACGCTGGCCGTGACGCCCGGCGTGGTGCGGGCGGAGTACACGCCGAAAGCGTCGGCAGGCACGGCGCGGAGCGGCGGCGATTTGGGCCTGTTCCTGCTGGCGGCGGTGGGGGCGGGTTTGCTGGCGCTGATCACGCCCTGCGTGTTCCCACTCATCCCCATCACACTGACATCGTTTGTGAAGCAGGCCGACGGTAATAAATCAAAGCTGGTTCGGCTGTCGGCGGGCTACGCGCTCGGAATTGTCCTGCTCTATGTCGCCCTCGGGGCGGTGGTGACGGCGACGCTTGGGGCGACGGGCATCAACAATATCGCGGCAAACCCGTGGGTCAACCTCGGCATTTTCGCCGTGTTTGTCGTGTTCGCGTTTTCGTTCTTCGAAGTGATCCAATTGACGCTTCCGGCCAATCTGACAAAGATGCAGGCATCGGCAAAGTCGCACGGCGGGTTAGTGGGGCTGGCGCTGCTTGGTATCACCTTCGTGCTGGCGTCGTTCACCTGCACCGCGCCGTTTTTGGGAACGCTGCTGGTCACGGCGGCGAATGGGGCGCGTCTGCTGCCGCTTCTCGGGATGCTGGTCTTTTCGCTGGCGTTTACGTCGCCGTTTCTGGTCTTTGCGGCGTTTCCGCAGTGGATCTCGAAAATCCCCAAAGGGGGCATCTGGCTGGCGCGGGTGAAAGCGACCCTGGGCTTTATCGAGCTGGCCGCCGCGCTGAAGTTTTTGTCCAATGCCGATCAGGTCTGGAACTGGCGCTTTCTGACCCAGCCGGTGCTGCTGGCCGCCTGGGCTTTGATTTTCGGGGCCGCCGCGCTGTACATGACCGGCACCCTGCGCTTCGGCGTCGTGGGCGAGCTGGAAAAACCCGGCACGAAAGTCTCCCCGGCGCGTGCCGTCTTCGCGGGCATCTTTACATTCTTTGCCCTGTTCTGCTTTTGGGGCCTCGCCGGGCGGCAGATTGGGGCGCTTGGGACCTTCCTGCCGCCGTCGGGCTACGGCGGGGTCGTGAGCGCCACGGACAGCGGCCTGTCCTGGCAGACCGATTATGCCGCCGCGCTCGCGCAGGCGAAGGCCGAGGGCAAGCCGCTGTTTGTGGATTTTACCGGGGTCACCTGCACCAATTGCCGCTGGAACGAGATCAATGTCTTTCCGCGCTCCGAAGTCAAGTCGCAGCTTGGCAAGTATGTCCGGGTGCAGCTTTACACCGACCGGCCCGGCGACGCCGCGAACCAGCATTTGCAATTAACCAAGTTCGGTGATGTCGCCCTGCCGCTTTATGCCGTGGTGGACCCGCAGACCGAAGCTGTGGTCGGCAAGTACGCCGGGACCATCACCAGCGCCCCCGACTTCACGCGCTTTTTGGCACGCTCCCAATCCGGGCCGGCAGCAGCGTCAGTGCCGGCCCCAAGCACGCCCTGGGCACCCTACACGCCGTCGGCGGTCAGCACCGCAGCGCAGTCCGGCAAGCCGATTGTGATTGACTTCACGGCGGCATGGTGTGTCAACTGCAAGGAAATCGCGCACGACGTTTTCGAGAACCCCGCCGTCGCCCCCCAGCTTGCCGACAAGTTTGTGACGCTCCGGGCAGATCTGACCCAGTGGAACAGCCCAGCCAGCGTCGCACTCGAAAAGCAGTACGGCTTCAGCAGCCTGCCGACTGTGGCAGTGCTGCGGCCCGACGGCACAGAGATCAAGTCGCTGCGGATCACGGGGCGGCTGAGCGTGGCGGAGTTCCAAACCAGGATGGCGGCAGCCCAAAGCCAGCCGAACCCCGCGTCGCCGCCGCCGTCAGCCGTGGCGGCAGTGCGGTAAAAGGCACATGAGGCGTAGGAAGCGTGGAACTAAAGTTCTACGCTGTGGGGCGCAGACGCCCAAGTGTCCGCCGTCGCGGACAAGGAACAGAAAACGCGCAGTCTCATCCCCTCCTTGTCCACGTAGGTGGACACTTGGCGTCTTCGCCCACAGCGTCGCAATTCATTGCCACGCTCTTCTATTTCCACGCTTCCAATCCCTCCCGCTCTTAACCGCATCTTGACACTTCCATACATCCCCGGCTATAGTAACCCCATGTCCCGACGCCTCTTTTTCGCCCTGATCGCTCTGCTCTGCCTGACCCGCAGCGTGTCCGCCGCGCCGCGCCCGTCACGCATCGTCTCGCTGTCGCCGGGGACGACCGAGATGCTGTTTGCGCTCGGCCTCGGGAAATCCGTGGTCGGCGATACGGTCTACTGCGATTACCCTCCTGCGGCAAGGACAATTGCCAAAATCGGCGACGTGAACACGAGCTACGAGAAAGTCCTGGCCCTGCGGCCCGATTTGATTGTCGCCGACAGCGCAGCGAACGCGCGAGCAGCGGCACGGCTGACCGCCCTGCATTTGCCGGTGCTGACCGTGTCGCCAGCCTCGCTGGCCGGGGTCGAGACGAGCCTGCGGCAGATCGGAGCGCGGACCGGCACGGCAAAGCAGGCCAGCGCCGTTGTCGGACAAATGGAGCGCAAAGCGCGGCAGGCGGCGCAAATCGCGGCGGCGGACCATCGCCAACGCCCGTGCGTGCTGATCGTCGTGCAGATTAACCCGCTGTGGACGGCGGGGGGCGGGACGTTTATGGACGATCTTGTGGCGCGGGCAGGCGGCATCAATCTCGGGCAGGCCGTGCGCGGCTATGGGCCGTTCTCGAAGGAGCAGGTTTTAGTTCGTCCCCCCGACCTCATCATAGGCGACGCTTCAGTCTCGGGCGCGTTCCGGGCCGACCCATTGCTAGGCCACCTGGCGGCTGTCCGAAGCGGGCGCGTCTACGCCTTGCCAAGTGACCTGACCTCTCGCCCCGGCCCCCGCCTCGCCGACGGCCTGCTGCTGGTCGCAAGGGCATTGCATGGGAAATGACCCACCCCGCCTCGTCCCTCGGCGACCCTCCCGGAGCGGGAGGGTGAAGAGTGGTCAGACAGAGCGCGGCTCAAACTCCTCACCCTCCCGCTTCGGGAGGGTCGCGAGGTACGAGCGGGGTGGGTTCCTCCTGCTCCTCCTCCTCACTTCCCTGCCCCTCGCCGCCGGCTTTGGTCAGGTCCATCTTTCGCTTGCCGAAGTCTGGCATGAGATCACGCTCGGGCCGCACTCCGAGACCATTCTCTGGACACTGCGCGGGCCGCGTATTCTCCTGTCCGCCCTGGTCGGAGCATCGCTGGCGGCGGCAGGGGTCGCGTTCCAGGCGCTGCTGCGGAACGAGCTGGCGGACCCATATCTCGTCGGCGTCTCGGCGGGGGCATCGGTGGGGGCCGAAGGAGTGATACTCGCGCACGGCGAAGCGGCCCTGGGGGGGCTGGGCCTGCCGCTGGCATCGTTCGGGTCGGCGTCCGCCGCCATGACCGTGGTATACACGCTGGCCCGGCGCGGCGGGCGCGTCGCGGTTACTTCGCTGCTGCTGGCGGGGGTGGTCGTCAGCGCATTCCTCGGCGGCGTGTCGTCCCTGTTGCTTCAGTGGAGCCGCCCGAACGATGCCCAGTATTTGCTGTACCGTTTGAACGGCTCGCTGTCGGAGGCGACGTTTGGGCAATGCGGCGTGACGCTCGGCTTTCTTTTGGCCGGGCTGCTGCTGCTGACGGTGCAGGCGCGGGCGATGAATGTCTTTGCGCTCGGCGAGGAATCGGCAATGCAGCTTGGGGTGGAAGTCGAGCGGTACAAAACGATTTTGATTGTCACAGGGTCGCTGCTGACGGCGGCAACGGTGGCGTTTGCCGGGATTATCGGCTTTGTCGGGCTGATGAGTCCGCATCTCGCCCGGCGGCTGGCCGGCACCCCCGATCACAAAACCGTTCTGCCGCTCGCATCAATCGTTGGTGCAATTCTCCTGGTTTGGGCGGACACGCTGGCCCGAACTGTCCTGCCCGACGGCCGCGAGCTGCCGGTAGGGATCGTGACCGCGTTTCTCGGAGCGCCGTTCTTCTGCTATCTGCTGCGGCGTTCGGGCCGGGGGCCGGCTTGACACCCCTATTCTTGCCCGGTATAATAACCTACCCCGCAATGACGCGCGATTCTCATGCTGTTAGTCAGGAGTCCGCCTCTCTTATGTCCCTCTTTGACCATTACACCCTCGACGGCTTTTTTGACGAGATGTTCGCCAGCGCCGGAGTGCCGCGCCGGCACTACCGGAGCCTCTATGCGACCCTTGAGTCCCTGACTGCCGGCGATTTCAAGTCCCGCGCCCAGATGGCCGAGATCAGCATGCTCAATCAGGGCGTCACATTCACGGTCTACGGCGACAATCAAGGGCTGGAAAAAACCATGCCCGTGGATTTGGTTCCGCGCATCCTCACCCATGCCGAATGGGCGCAGATTGAGCGCGGCTTGACCCAGCGGCTGCGCGTCCTGAACTTATTTCTTCATGATGTTTACCATGACCAGAAAATCTTAAAAGACGGGGTCGTGCCGCGCGAGCTGATTGTCAACGCAAAACACTTTCGCCGGGAGCTGATTGGGGCGTCGGTGCCGAAGGACATCTATGTCCACATCTGCGGCACGGACTTGGTGCGCGACGACAAAGGCGATTATTACGTTCTGGAGGACAACCTGCGGTCGCCGTCGGGCGTCTCGTATGTGCTGCAAAACCGGATGCTGATGACCCGCATCTTTCCGGGGCTGTTCCGCGAGAACCGCGTCTTGGCCGTGGACCACTACTGCTCCCAGCTTCTCGCCAACCTGCGCTACGTTTCCCCCCGGCAGATCGAGGACCCGACCGTTGTCTTGCTTACCCCCGGCGAGTTCAACTCAGCCTACTTCGAGCATGCGTTTTTGGCCCAGCAGATGGGGATTGACCTCGTTCAAGGCCGCGATCTCTATGTCGAAAACAACTTGGTGTGGATGAAGACGACGCGCGGGCCGCAGCGGGTGGATGTCATCTACCGAAGAATTGACGACGACTTTCTGGACCCCATGACATTTCGGGCCGACTCGTCACTCGGCATTCCGGGCCTGATCAACGCCTACCGGGCCGGCAATGTCGCGCTCGCCAACGCGGTCGGCACGGGGATCGCCGACGACAAAGTGATCTATGCGTATGTCCCGGCCATGATCAAATACTATCTCGGGGAGGACGCCCTGCTGCCGAATGTGCCGACGTTTCTGTCCGCCGACGACGCCCAGCGGGACCACATTCTCAAAAACTTGGACAAATTGGTAGTCAAGAGCGCCAACGAAGCCGGCGGCTACGGAATGCTCATGGGGCCGCAGTCGTCGAAGGCCCAGCAGGACGAGTTCGCGGAAATGATCAAAGCCGACCCACGCAACTTCATCGCCCAGCCGCTCGTCGAGATCTCCCGTGCCCCGGCGTTCGTGCCCGACATCAACGGCTTCGAGGGCCGGCACATTGACCTGCGCCCCTATATCTTAATGGGCGAGGACATTTCAATCATCCCCGGCGGCCTCACCCGTGTCGCGCTCCGCAAAGGCTCCTATGTCGTGAACTCGTCGCAGGGCGGCGGCTCGAAAGACACCTGGGTGCTCGCCCGGCAGCAGGGCCAATCCCAGGCGCAGACGATGGGCAGCATGACCCAGTCCCAGAGCTTCGGCGAGGGGGAAACGCGCCCCGTCGAGGGCACAGTCAAGGTATAGGGGTGGGTGCTTTGCCCCCGCCCTCTCTGCGCTGCTCAACTGTTTTCTGCTATAATCCTTCCATGTCCAACACGCTCTTTTACGGCGACAACCTCTCGATCTTGCAGAAGCACATCGCCGACGCTTCGGTAGACCTCGTTTATCTCGATCCACCCTTCAACTCCAACCGCGATTACAATGTTTTGTTCCGGGAGCAGTCGGGCCGGGAAAGCCCGGCGCAGATTAAAGCCTTCGGCGATACATGGAACTGGGCCGGGGCGGCGGAAGCCTGGGCGGATTTTGCCGAGCTGTGCCCGGTGCCTAAAGTGATCGAGCTGATGCGCGGCTTCCACAATACACTCGGCGAGAACGATGTCATGGCCTATTTGGTGATGATGGCCCCGCGCCTGTATCACCTCTGGCGCGTCCTCAAACCCACCGGCAGCCTGTACCTGCACTGCGACCCCACCGCAAGCCACTACCTAAAGCTCATTTTAGACGGCATCTTCGGCGCGAAGAACTTCAAGAATGAGATTATCTGGAAACGTACAAGTAGTCACAACGATGCCAAACGCAAATACGGCAATCTAAGCGACACCATTTTCTACTACACAAAATCTGATGCGTACCTCTTCAATGTCCAACGGGTCGCGTATGACGAAGCTCATCTCGCCTCATTTTATCGCTATGTTGATACTGACGGTAGGCGTTATGCCCTTGACAATATGCGTAGCCCCAATCCACGGCCTAATCTGACTTACGAATACAAGGGATATAAGCCTCATGCAAATGGATGGACGGTGTCAAGAGAAAAAATGGAACTACTTGATGCTGAGGGGCGTTTGGGGTTTCCTGCGACGCTAGATGGCAGAATACGTCTAAAGCGCTATCTTGATGAGATGTCTGGTGTGCCGGTAGGCAATGTTTGGGATGACATCAGGCCTGTGCAATCGCAAGGGCATGAGCGGCTCGGTTATCCAACACAGAAGCCGATTGCGCTGCTGGAACGGATTATTAATGCCAGTTCAAACCCCGGCGATGTCGTCCTCGACCCATTTTGCGGCTGCGGCACAGCCGTGGTCGCAGCGCAAAAACTCGGGCGGCAATGGCTCGGGATTGATGTCACGCCGATTGCCACGTCACTCATCCAAAAGCGACTGTTCGACCAATTCGAGGCCCGCGACATTCGCCTGCTGACTGCCGCCGACAAAGCCGACGCCCTGACCCTAGCGCGGGCGTTCAATGTCGAAGGGCTGCCGACCGACGAAGACGGGGCGCGGGCGATGTTCGAGGCGGACCACAAGAAGTTCGAGATGTGGGCGGTCGGACTGATCCCGGCCATCCCGCAGGAGAAGAAGGGCGCGGACGGCGGCATTGACGGCCTGGCGTACTTCGATGTCGGGGCCAAAGAATTGATCAAAGCGGTCATCCAAGTCAAAGGCGGCAAGAATGTCGGCTCGCCGGGCGTCCAGCAGCTTCGGGGCGCGATGTCGGGCCTGAACGCCGCCCTGGGGTTCTATGTGACGCTGGAAGCCCCGACCAAGCCAATGCTGGCCGAGGCGCTCTCTGCCGGGTACTACAAAGCGTCCTCGGGGGTCGGGAAGCGTGTTCCGGCCCTGCAAATCCGCACAATCGGCGAGCTGCTAAAGGGCAACGGCTTCGACTTTCCGATCACCGTCGGCTCCAACGTCTCATTCAAGTCCGCCGCCGCCATTGCCGCCGCATCCGGGCAGGGCGGCTTGGAGCTTTGAAGCCGCGCTGTTGAAAACCGAGGCGTCTGGGTATGAGGAAGCAGCGCGTACACCCATCAGAATCGCACCCAAAACTAGATTGTCGAGGTTTTTATGACAGATAGCCGGCTTGAAAAACAAGACCCACGCACACAGTATCCACAGCCCCCCTTTAAAAAGCAGCCGCAGCCGACGCCGGGCCTTGACAGCGAAATGGACCCCGTTCCCGACTGCGGCGAAACCAGCTACACCGGCTCGGGCCGGCTGGCTGGGCGCAAGGCGCTGATCACCGGCGGAGACTCCGGCATCGGACGCGCCGCCGCGATCGCGTTTGCGCGGGAAGGCGCAGACGTTGCCATCGGCTACCTGCCGTCGGAAGATGCCGACGCCCGCGAAGTCATCGCGCTGGTTGAGAAAGAAGGCCGCAAAGCCGTCGCGATCCCCGGCGACATCACCGATGAGACGTTCTGCACGTTTCTCATTGAAGCGGCGATCAAGGGCCTCGGCGGCCTGGATATTCTGGTCAACAACGCGGGGCATCAAATCACGCAGCCAAGCATCTTAGACATCACGACGGAGCAGTTTGATACGACGCTGAAGACGAACCTGTACGCGCTTTTTTGGATCACCAAAGCCGCTGTTCCGCACCTTGCGCCCGGTGCATCAATTATCAACACGACTTCGATCCAGGCATACCAGCCGTCGGAAGCGCTCCTCGACTATGCCATGACCAAATCCGGCATTGTAGACTTCACCAAATCGCTGTCCAAGTCGCTGATCGAAAAGGGCATCCGGGTCAACGCCATTGCCCCCGGCCCGTTCTGGACTCCTTTGCAGTCGAGCGGCGGCGCAACGGAAGAAAAACTCAAGAACTTCGGCTCCGAAGCCCCGCTTGCCCGCCCCGGTCAGCCGGTCGAGATCGCTCCGGTCTATGTCCTGCTGGCGTCCCAGGAAGCCAGCTACATCACCGGCGAGATCTACGGCGTCACCGGCGGCGTCGGGATCGCATAGGAACCCACCCCGTAACAAGTTACGACCCTCCCGAAACGGGAAGGTGAAGAGTTTCAGACAAGCCGGCGACGGGCGCATCCGCTCTTTGTGACACTCCGCACGGGCTGAAGCCCGGCGGCTTCCTGGGCAACGCATAGCCTACTGGCTTATGTTGACGCCCAAAGGCGGTGTCCTCGCCTATTCCGCAGGGCGAACCTGCGAAACCTTGTGTTCGTTTAAAGCAGGGGTGCTTGCGGCAGGCCAAATACGGTCAACAGGGACACCGTGCAAAAAAACAGCGGAAGCGCTTGCTTCCGCTGTTTTCGGTTTCCGCTGTTTCCTGCCTATACTGCAAGCGCGGCCTGTTCCGGCGCTTTAAGCCGTGCTGTGATCTTCTCGCCGTCGCTGTCTACAAGGATCGTGTCGCCGTCAGTGAACTGGCGGCGCAGGATGCCGCTGGAAATCGGGTTCTCGACCATGCGCTGGATGGTCCGGCGCAGCGGGCGAGCGCCGTAGAGCGGATCGAAGCCGGACTCGGCAATCAGCGTCTTGGCCGCGTCGGTGACTTCCAAATGCAGCTTGCGGGCGGCAAGCTGGCGCTCGGTGCCCTGCAAGAGCAAATCAACGATTTCTTTGATCTGCGGCTGGTTGAGCGCATGGAAGACGATGATCTCGTCAATGCGGTTCAGCAGCTCAGGGCGGAAGTGCTGTCGCAGCTCGGCGGTCACCCGGTCCTTCATCTTGTCGTAGAGCGCGTCTTGTTCGAGCTGGCTTGCGCCGACCGGCATGGCTTCGATGTACTGGCTGCCGATGTTCGAGGTCATAATCACGACCGTATTCTTGAAGTCCACGGTGCGGCCCGTGCTGTCGGTCAGGCGTCCGGCGTCGAGAAGCTGCAAGAGGATGTTGAAGACATCCGGGTGCGCTTTCTCGATTTCGTCCAGGAGCACCACGCGGTATGGGCGGCGGCGGACGGCCTCGGTGAGCTGCCCGCCTTCGTCATAGCCGACATAGCCGGGGGGTGCGCCGATGAGCCGCGCCACGGAATGCTTCTCCATGTACTCGGACATATCAATGCGGATCATCGCCTCGGGATCATCGAACATAAACTGGGCCAGTGCCCGCGCAAGCTCGGTCTTGCCGACACCCGTGGGTCCCAAGAACAAGAACGAGCCGATGGGCCGGTTTGGGTCTTTCAGGCCCGCACGTCCGCGCCGGACCGCTTCCGAGACCGCCTCGATCGCGGCTTCCTGACCGACCACGCGCTCGTGCAGCGTCTGCTCCATCGCCAGCAGCTTGTCGGCCTCTTCTTCAAACATTCGGGAGACGGGAATACCGGTCGTCTTTGAGATCAGCGCGGCGATGTCATGCTCATCTACGACACTGTTCACGCCCGACTCGCGCATCCAGAGATCGCGCTTTTCGGTGAATTCCCGGCGCAGGGCGACTTCTTCGTCACGCAGCGACGCCGCCTTTTCGTAGTCGCGGGCATCCGCCGCCGCCCGGCCTTCGGCCTGCACATGGGTTAGACGCACTTCCAGGGCCTTGATTTCCGGCGGCATCGAAGACTTCTCGATACGGATTTTCGAGGCCGCTTCGTCAATCAGATCAATCGCCTTGTCGGGCAGGAAGCGCTCGGTGATGTAGCGGGCGCTGAGTTCCGCCGCGGCCACTAAGGCACTGTCGTCAATCTTGACCGTGTGATGGGCCTCATATTTGTCTCGCAGCCCGCGCAGTATCTCCACGGTGTCGGCGATGCTCGGCTCACCGACAATGATCGGCTGGAAGCGGCGCTCCAGCGCGGCGTCTTTTTCGATATTTTTTCGGTACTCGTCCAGCGTCGTCGCCCCGATGCACTGAAGCTCGCCCCGCGCCAGTGCCGGCTTGAGCATATTCGACGCATCCATCGCGCCCTCAGCGGCTCCCGCGCCGACCACCGTGTGCAGCTCGTCGAGAAACAAAATCACCTGGCCGGCGGCCTTGCGGACTTCGTCCATGACCCCCTTCAAACGCTCTTCAAACTCGCCCCGGAACTTGGAGCCGGCGACTAAAGAACCCATGTCGAGAGCCAGCAGACGCCGCCCGCGCAGGTTTTCAGGGACATCGCCCGACGCGATTTTCAGCGCCAAGCCCTCGGCGATTGCCGTTTTACCGACACCCGGATCGCCGATCAGCACCGGGTTGTTCTTGGTCCGCCGAGAGAGAATTTGAATGGTCCGCTTGATCTCTTCATCACGCCCAATCACCGGGTCAATCTTGTCCTCGCGGGCAAGCTGGGTCAAATCGCGGGAGAAGCGCTCCAGCACCCGGTACTTTTCCTCCGGGTTCTCGTCGGTCACGCGGGAGCTGCCCCGGACTGACTGCAAGGCTTTGTAGACTTTTTCCTCGTCTATGTTTTGCTGTTTCAGGAGCCGCGCCGCGCCGCCGTCGCCTTCTTTGATCAGCCCGAGCAATAGATGCTCGACCCCGATATAGCTGTCATGGAGCCGCTGGGCTTCGTCTTTGGCGAGGTCGAAGACTTTTTTGATGCGCGGCGTGATATAAATCTGTGCGCCGGCGTCGGCGTACTGCACTTTCGGTGCCCGCGCCAGCGATTCTTCCGCCGCGTGGGCGAGGGCGAACGTGTCTACGTTCAGGGCTTGCAGCACTTGGACCGCCAGGCCCTCGTTTTGTTCGAGCATCGCCAGCAGCAGGTGCTCGGTATCGAGCTGGGTGTGCTTGTAGCGCACCAGGATTTCCTGGGCGTTTTGCACTAGCTCCCGCGCTTTTTCGGTAAACTTTTCAAACATCTGTGTCACCTCTGGGTGGTTGGTTTATTCGTCTTCGGTGGGCGCTGCCGCCCCTTCGCGGACACGGGCTTCGGCCCGGCGCAGCATGGCTTCGACACGCTCCAAAGCGGTCTCGTCGGCCTGACGCTGATCCAATTGAATCTGGTCCAGCAGGGCAAAGATGTACGCGACGCCGGCTAAGTTGATGCCAATGTCCTGGGTCCAGTGCTGGATCTGCTGCAAGCGCTCGATGTCGCGGTCCGAGTAGAAACGGTTTTTGCCGACCTTGCGCGGCCGCACCAGGCCGAGCTTGTCGTACATCCGCAGGGTCTGGGCATGGATCGGCTTTGCGGCCTCGGCGTCCGCCGCGGTGTTCCGAGCGGGCGGGCGCACGAGCTTTGCGGCAATGCTGATCGTGTAAATCGGCTCGTCACGGTCTTTGATAAATGCCATCGTCTTACACTTTCACCGTGTCCGAGCGCAGCTTTGCCAGTTCAAGCAGCAAATCACGCTCGCGGGGAGACAGGTCTTTCGGCACGGTGATTTTGACGGTCGCGCTCAAATTGCCCCGACCCCCGCCCTTGAGAATGGGCATTCCCTGGCCCTTGAGTCGAAATGACTGTCCGCTCTGCGTGCCCGCCGGGACCGTCAAAGTGCGCGGGCCGTCGAAGGTCTCCACCGACGCTTCCCCACCGATCGCGGCGACCGTATAGGGCACGGCGAAGTCGGTTTTGAGGTCATCGCCGACCCGCTCGAAGCGTGAGTTCGGCTTGATCCGCATCTTGAGATAAAGGTCTGCGCCGCTCCCCCCTTGCCCAGCCAGCCGGATGCGCTGACCGTCGGTGACCCCCGGCGGGATTTTGATGTCGGACAGGCGGCGCTGCGTGTTGACCGTGCCCTCCCCCCGGCACTCGGGGCAGGCTTCGGTCGTCAGGCCCGAGCCGCCGCACTGCGGGCAGACACTGTTGCCGAACAGGCCGCGCCCGCCCTTGACTTTGCCGCTGCCGCCGCACATCGCGCAGGACTTGCCTTTGCCCACCGACAGCGCCCCCGCGCCGCCGCACTGCCCGCAAGTCTCAGGGACAGTCAGTGTGAACGACCGCGTCGTACCCTTGTAGGCTTCTTCCAGCGTAATATCTACTGGGTACTCGGCGTCCTGCTCATGGGGCGACATCCGGCCCGGTGTTCGCCCGGCGCTGAAACCGCCGAACCCGCTGCTCTGCCCGGTGCTGAAGCCGCCCCCACCCTGACCGCCGAACAGCGACGACAGAAAATCGTCAATGCTGCCGGCCCCGCCGCCCGCCGAGCCGCCGAAATCATACTCAGCCGACCGGACGCCTCCCCCGCCAGGGCTAGGGCCGCCGCCCTGGCTGTAGGACTTCCATTGGTCGCCGAACTGGTCGTACTTTGAGCGCTTGTCGGCGTCGGACAGCACTTCATACGCTTCCCCGACATCTTTAAATTTGTCTTCAGCCCCCTTGTCGCCCGAGTTGACATCGGGGTGATATTTCCGGGCCAGGCTGCGGTACGCCGCTTTGATCTCTTTTTCGGTCGCGGTTTTGGACAGGCCCAAAATCTTGTAATAGTCTTTGTAATCTACCGCCATTATTTCTCCCCCACCACTTAGCTTGCGTGTGCGCTATTATTCCATATGAGCGTCTTACTGTCAAGCTATCTAACAAATCATGTTCGTATTACGTTCCCGTTTACGGTTTCCGTCCGGCGGGTAAAAAGCGGTCATTGGAACCGAACAAAGACTTGTAGGAGAATAAAACAATGGCTGACGATAATCAGACAAATAACCAGACAAATAACCAGACAAACATCGGGGCAGGCTTGGCGGATCAGGTCAAAGACCAGACCCAGCAAGCGGTTCAGCAGGGTCAGCAGTATGCCGGGCAGGCAGTCGAGATGGCCGGCTCGCGGATCAAAACCGCGCTGGCCCAGCAAAAGGACGCGCTGGCAACCGGAATTACCGAAACCGCGCAGGTCTTGAAGCAAAACAGCGAATCGTTCCGCACTCAGGGTATCGGCGCGTTCGCGGGGCCTTATATTGACCAGGCTGCCGCCAAGCTGACCGAAGTGGGAACGACAATCCAGGGCAAGGATGTGGACGAGATTATCCGAGACACCGAGAGCTTCGCCCGTGTCCAGCCCGCGTACTTCCTGGGCGCTGCTGCACTGATCGGCTTCGCTTTAGCCCGGTTCCTGAAAAGCTCCGGCAGCCAGGCCGCCTGATTATTGTAATTTTTGAGGAGAATGAAAGAATGAGCAGAAAGAACCGGCCGCAGTATCACGAGCCGACGAATGCAGAGACGGGCGGCATGGCCGCCGAGGACGTTGCAATCCCGATTGAGGATACCCTCGAAGTCGGTGACATCGTCTTGGTCGAGAATCCGATAGACGGCACCGTCGAAGTCGGCACCGTGCTTCTCGTGGATGGTCCGCTTGACCCGGCCCCGCTCGGGGCAGGCCAGTCCGGCATGGATGAGTTCAACCCACCGCGCACATCGTCCGGCCCAATGCCTGACTTTGGAGCTGCCGCCGACATGGCTAAGGATAAGATTGGCGACGCCAAAGACAAAGGACAAGACATGGCCCAGAACGCCGCCCAGACTGCCGGTGCCCTCGCTGACACCGTGAAAGACAAAGCCGACCAGGTCAAAGGCAAAGCTGCGGACGCCGCCCAGGATGTCGCCGCGAAGGCGCAGGATATTGCCGGCAAAGTCTCGGAGACCGTGCAGGGTGCCGCCGAGCAGGCGAAAGACAAAGTGCAGGAGGCCGCCCAGAAGATCGCCGGCAGCGCGTCCGATGCCAAAGACAGTGCCGCGCAGGCCGGAAGCAAGGGAAAAAGCGCCGTTGCCGGAGCCGCCGGGACCGTCGGCATGAGCCTGTGGACCGTGATCCAGCGCAGCCCGCTCCAGGCCATCGCGTTTATCGCCAGCCTGGTCTGGCTGATCAACAACCACCGAGCAGCAGCCTCTCAACCAGTCGTCAGCCCCGCCGACGCTGCCGGGACCGCCGCTGAAAAGGTCGGCAGTCTTTCGGGCCATGTCCAGGTTGCCGCCGGTACTTTGGGGAGCCAGGTCTCGACCACGGCCAAGTCGGGCGCAGGCTGGTTCGCGACGACCCTCCAGGAGAACCCGCTGGTCATCGGCGCGATGGCGATTGCCGGCGGCCTCGCCCTCGGCCTTGCGGTCCCGGAAACCGCTTACGAGCACAAGGCCCTCGGCAAGACCCGCGACCAGCTTCTCGACAAAGCCACCGAAGCGGCGACCGATTTAGGCCACAAAGTCCAAACCGTCGCTCAGACTACAGTGCATGAAGCTATTGAGACGGCCAAGACTGAAGCTAAGAACCAGGGCCTTACCCCGGCGGATGCCTCCCCTGCCGAGCCGGCCCCGCAGGAGCAAAGCCAGCAGCAATAGGCTTGACGGCGAAAGAGCAAACGGCCCCGGACAGTGTCCGGGGCCGTTTTTGTTTGTCGGCACGGGGTATACTTGTGGAACAAGCGCTGACACCAACGGAGGCAGAAACAATGGCGGAACTGACTGTAGAAGAACGGTTGACGGCACTGGAAACCGAGTTCAATCTGTTCAAGCGAAAAGAAGAGAGTGGAACAGCAAAGGAGCTGCGCGGATGGCAGCGCGTCGTCGGCGTTTTCGCAGACGATCCTGAGTTTGAGGAGGCGATGCGCTTGGGGCGTGAGTACCGGGAATCACTGCGCCCTCAAGACGACGAGGCAGCTTCATGCTGATTTTGGATACGGATCATCTTTCAATGCTGGAATGGACAAATTCTGCTTCACTGGGGCTGCAAAGACGACTTGGCCGCGCAGACCCGGACGAGATCGTCACGATTATCATTACCTATGAGGAACAGATGCGCGGATGGCTGGCACACAGCGCTCAGGCGAACACAACAGGGAAGATGCTGGTCGTCTACGAGCGGATGCTTAAGCACATTGAGACATTCCGCGATTTGACTATACTGCCTTTCGACATGGAGGCCGCGGCTCGGTTTGAGAAGCTTCAGCGGGCACATATTCGGATTGGCGCAATGGACCTCAAAATCGCCGCCATCTGCCTTGCCAGCAATGCGACCCTGCTATCGCGTAACCTCAAGCATTTTCAGCAGGTGCCCGGCCTGCGTGTCGAGGACTGGTCGGCGTAGCGGTTTTGGCCTAGAGCGTCTCAATCTTCTTGAGAACGCCGTCTTTGAGCGTTAACAGGAAGTTTGGCGCGTAGGCCCACTGCTCCGCCCCGCCGAGAGCAGTAATCTGGCTGATCTCCTTCGGCTCGCCCCAGCTCAGACGCACCTGCGCGGCAGTCATGCCGGCGGCGACTTGGCGGTTTTCTACCGCTGCCCAGACACTCGGCGGCCAGGCGAAATCTTTGTGCGGGTCGGACAAGAAAAATGTATTTCCGAACCGGCTGACGGCCTGCAAGCGCTTCGGCACATTGGTGTCGCTCATGTGAACGTCCACGTAGCCGAGCGCGGCACGGTCGGTTATGGGCTGCACGACAAAGCGCACCGGGGCACTGCTGTACCAGCCGGGCACGACATCCAGCACACGCACCGGGGAGAAGCGGCGAAACTTGACGGGCTTGAATGCCGCCTGACGCGCCGCCGGGTCCGGCGTGTCAGACTTGTCCTTCGCGAAGTCGTAGGCCGTGAGATGGTCGGCGTTCAGCCAGAGAGTCCTCCCACGGTAAAAAGTCCGGGCCGTTTCCAGGTCGGACAGCAGCGCGACATCGTTCATGCAGCCGTCGTCAATGTCCCCGTGAATGATTTCTTTGCTGCCTTCGACTTGCAAATCCGCCTCATCGAGCGTTGTTCCGCTCGGCCCATGGCCTTGTCCGAGACCGATCACGCGGACCACTCGCCCGGCGTAATCGTCGTAGCGAAGCGGAGCGTAGGTGGCATCGCTATCCCGGTAAAGCTCCTGGTAGCCGTAGTGCTGCAAGGCGCGGGACTGCGGCAGGATCAGAAAACGCTGGCCCACCCAGTCGGGTTCGGCAATGGTCGGGAACGCGCCACCGGCCGGCGTATCGCCCCGCGCCGGCAGCGGCATCGTTCCCAGCAGAGCCAGCGCAGCGACGCCGACCGCGGCAGTGAATGTTCGGAGCAGCACGACTAATGACCCCCACCCGGCAAAGCCCGCCCGGCAGGAACCAGCCCAGCGGTGGCCGGCACGGGACGATGGACAATCGCGAACGCGAGCACGGCGAGCAGCAGCGCCGCCGCCAGCAGGCCCAGTCCGACGCCTAATGGGACAGCGCTTCGGCGCGTCTGCGTCAGGTCGCCTCGGTCGGTTCCGGCGAGCTGCAGGCGCTCCAGCTCTTCCAAGTCGTGCAGGCTGACGATCTGCGTTTCGTCCATCTTATCTTCTTTGCTCACGAACTGGTCCTCTTTGCTCACGGGTGAGAGTTCCTTTCTGCCGCCTGCGCCCAAGTAGACTTGCGAAGCCGCGCTTCGGCTTCCGGGTCGTAGCCGTCTCCACTGGTCGGAAGCACGGCGGTCACGGTATTGTCCAAGCCGGGGGATGTCTTTGAAGCCGCCGGAGCCGCCTCCTGTGCCGTGTCCGCCTGTGTCACGCTCATGTGTGTTGCGGGCTGTGTCACCTCCGGCGGCGGGGCCGGATCGCGCGGCGCATCTTGGGCGCGTTCTGAGTCCGCGTGCATATCGGCGGCGTAGCGCCGATTGGGCATTTGATCCGCACGCTCTTCCGGCGGCGCGGCCTCTTCATGGGAAGCTGCCACCGGCGCTTTCTGCCGGGCATTATGCGGCATTGCGACTGCCTCTGTCCGGGCCTGCTCCGGCACGGGCGGCAGCGCTGCCGTCACCGGTGCCGGTGGCAGGAGGATCACCGGCGGTGGCGGCGTGTAAACCGGCGGCGAGACCGGCGCAGCCGGGACTTGCCGGACGGCGGCCTGCGGCGGCGCGGCGCTCCGGCCCGGATGCGCCGCATAACGGCCTGCGCCAAACATACCCCCGAAGAACAGCAGCGCCAGCCCCGCGCCGGGGACCCACTTAGGAAGGGAAGTCACGCGGGGAAAGGAGGGCATGCGGAAGGGGGCCATGCGGAAGGCAGGCAGCGAGCGCTTCGACGCCGGCGCGTCGAGCCTCGGCAGGGCGGACTTTGGCAAAGACAACTGGATCGCTGCCGCCAGCGCTCCGGCGGAGAGGTAACGCCGGGCCGGGTCTTTGTCCAGGGCGCGGCGCAGGACCTTCGATACCGACTTCGGCAGGCGCGGCGTCGGGGCGGGCGGGCGGCTGGTTACTTGAAACAGCACATTGGCGACAATCGGGCCGGCGAACGGCAGATACCCTGCAAGCAGCTCATAGGCCAGGACGCCGAGAGACCACAGATCGGTTGCGGTCGTGGCCGGCTCGCCCCGTACCTGCTCCGGGGCCATATAGTACGGTGTCCCGATAATCATCCCAGCGCTGGTGATCGCGGCTTCTTCGACCGAATGCGCGATGCCGAAATCCAGCAGCTTGGCCGTGCCGTCCGGCAGCAGCATGACATTCTGCGGCTTGACGTCCCGGTGGACGATCCCGGCGGCATGGACAGCGTCCACCGCCCCCGCGACCTGCGCCAGAACCGCGTAAGCTTCGCTTAATGCCAGCGGCTTCTGGGCGAGACGCTCGCGCAATGTCTGCCCTTGCAGCAGCTCCATCGCCAGGAAGTGCGTGTTTTGGCAGGCACCAATTTCATGGATGCACAGGATATTTGGGTGCGACAGCCGGGAGACAGTCCGGGCCTCCCGCTCGAACCGCGCCACCAGCCCGTCGGCCTCGGCGGCGGACAGCGCCGACGGCAGTGACAGCAGCTTCAGCGCCACGGTCTCCCCGGTGCGTGTGTCCCGCGCCTCGTAGACCACGGACATCCCGCCCCGCCCGATTTCCCGCCGCAGCGCATAGGGGCCGACTCGTTCGCCCGTGCCGCGCCCCGCCCCGGCATCCGCCATCGGTGCATCCAGGCTATCCCAATTCAAGCTGTCTTTGGTATCAAGCATCTTAGTATCAGTCTTCTTTATTCCCCAAAATGTTCCTTTTCACTGCACAGTTCCCGCCGGGTATACTGACAGAAGCAAGCGGAGGAAAAAATGATGGCGACACCAACAATAGAAGAGCGATTGACTGCCGTGGAGACGCAAGTCGAGGAACTGAAGCAGCAAAAAAAAGACGTAAAGGGCGAAGAGCCACGGGGATGGCAGCGGGTCTTTGGCCGCTTTGCTGGAATGCCTGGATTTGACGAAGCCGTACAGCTTGGGCGAGAATGGCGGGAGTCTCAGGGGCCTCCTGACATGGAGGAAAGTGCTTGATGCGAATTCTTGACACCGATCACTTAACTCTTGTAGAGCGAGGCGGCAGTGCTGCATTTTCACTACAGCTGCGGCTCAGTCAAGTTCCTGTGAACGAGATCGGCACAACAATAGTCAATTATGAAGAACAGATGCGCGGATGGCTTTCTCACGCGGCGCGGGCAAAGACGCCAGTTCAGCTTCAGGAAGCTTATGCGCTTTTAGAGGAGCACATCGCGACGTTTCAGGATTTGGCAGTTTTGTCTTTTGATGCCGAAGCCGCAGACCATTACAGCGCTCTCATTCAAGCGCGAATACGGATCGGCGCACAGGATTTAAGAGTCGCTGCCATCTGCCTCGCCAACGACGCGACGCTACTGTCGCGTAACCTCAAACACTTTCAGCAAGTTCCGGGCCTGAAAGTAGAAGACTGGTCAGCATGAGCAAGGCAAAAAAACAACTTTACATGGTTGCCCCACCGGAAACACAGGAAAGTCGCGGCAAAAGCGCAGCACTGCCCGAACTTCCTGGACGCCACGGCGACCCGCTTGAAAGTGTCACTTTCGGCCCGCGCCGCGAAATGACACTGTGGATCAAGCCGCTGCTTTGGGCCGGCAACAATGGGTTTTATGGCCCGGCATATGCAGTGCGCTTCGGCGGTATTGTCAACTACGCAGAAGTGCAGGAGACATTCAAGCCAAGATACTGCGAAGAAAGCGAGCTGAATAGCATAGAGTACGACAAAGAGCAGTTCTCTAAGCCAGGCGATCTGCATCTGCTTCTGAGCTTCGAGCGAATAGATATTGTCGTCAATATCCATTGCTCAAATCTTACAGTCGTGGAAGCCGAGACAGAAAAGCAAGAAGCCGCTTAGGATTTATTCCTAAGCGGCTTCTTTGTGTGTTAGCGATTACTCGCTCTTGAACTCGGCGTCAATCACGTCGTCGGCGGGCTTGACGTCTTCAGTAGCGGCTGCGCCGCCTTCGGGCTGGGAGCCGCCACCGCCGCCGTCGGCCTGCTTGTAGAGAAGCTCGGACAGGGCATAGGACGCCGACTGAAGCTCGTCAGTCGTGGTCTTGATCCGGTCGGTGTCTTCGCCTTCGAGTGCGGTTTTGACATTCGCAACCGCGCTTTCGACCTTCTCTTTTTCGTCGGCAGGCAGCTTGTCGCCGAGGTCTTTGATCAGCCGCTCTGTCGAGTAGACAAGCTGATCGGCATGGTTGCGGGCCTCGGCCTTCTCACGCAGGGCGGCATCTTCCGACGCATGCGATTCGGCTTCGCGGACCATGCGTTCGATCTCGGACTTGTCGAGCGTGCCGGCGCCGGAGATTGTGATCCGCTGCTCTTTGCTGGTCGCCCGATCCTTCGCCGAGACGTTCACAATGCCGTTGGCGTCAATGTCGAACGTCACCTCGACCTGCGGGACACCGCGCGGGGCCGGCGGGATGCCGGTGAGCTGGAAGCGGCCCAAGAGCTTGTTCTGAGACGCCGCCGACCGCTCGCCCTGGTAGACGACCACGTCCACGGCCGTCTGGCCGTCGGCGGCAGTCGAGAAGACTTCGGACTTCCGGGTCGGGATCGTCGTGTTCCGGTCAATCAGCTTGGTGAACATATCGCCGAGCGTCTGAATACCCAGCGACAGCGGGGTCACGTCGAGCAACACGACATCTTTGACTTCGCCGCCTAAGACGCCCGCCTGAATGGCCGCGCCGACGGCAACGACTTCATCCGGGTTGACGCTGCGGTTCGGCTCCTTGCCGCCGCCGAGCTTCTTGACCAGGTCCTGCACCGCCGGGATGCGGGTGGAGCCGCCGACTAAGATAATCTCATCAACATCTTTGGCTTCAATGCCGGCATCCGCCAGCGCCCGCTTGAACGGCTCCTCGGTGCGGGTGACCAGGTCGCGGGTCAGCTCGTCGAACTTCGCCCGGCTCAGGCCGACGTCCAGGTGCTTCGGCCCTTCGGCGTCGGCGGTGATGAACGGCAGGTTGATGGTCGTCTGCACGACGTTTGAAAGCTCGACTTTAGCTTTTTCCGCGGCTTCGCGCAGACGCTGCATCGCCTGCTTGTCTTTGCGGAGGTCAATCCCCTGCTCTTTGCGGAACTCTTCGGCGACAAAGTCAACAATCTTCTGGTCGAAGTCGTCGCCGCCGAGATGCGTATCGCCTGCCGTCGAGCGCACTTCGAACACGCCGTCGCCGACATCGAGCACCGACACGTCGAACGTACCGCCGCCCAAATCGTAAACCAGAATGGTTTCGTTCTTCTTCTTGTCTAAACCGTAAGCGAGCGACGCCGCCGTCGGCTCGTTGATAATCCGCAGGACTTCCAGGCCGGCAATCGTGCCCGCCGTCTTGGTCGCCGACCGCTGGGCGTCATTGAAGTACGCCGGGACGGTGATAACCGCCTTGTCCACCTTTTCGCCGAGATACGCTTCGGCATCAGCCTTGAGCTTTTGCAGGATCATCGCCGAGATCTGCTCCGGCGAATAGCTGGTGCCGTCAATCGTTACCTTGTCGTTCGTGCCCATCTTGCGCTTAATCGAGATGACCGTCCGGTCCGGGTTCACGACCGCTTGCCGCTTGGCGGCATTGCCCACCAGCCGCTCGCCGGTCTTGGTAAAGCCGACAATGGACGGGGTCGTCCGCGACCCTTCCGCGTTCGCAATGACCGTCGGCTCCCCGCCCTCGAGGACGGCCACGCACGAGTTGGTCGTTCCGAGGTCAATTCCTACTGTTTTCGCCATGAGTATTTGTCTCCCTAGAGTTTTTGTCTTGTTAAATCTTGCCAGCGCTAATTATATCACTTGAGCGTGGCATTGTCAATATCCCTAACAAAACATCTGAGAGCAGTGTTCCCACATTTACCGAAAATAATCACAAAGATTTTTCGCGACACAACGTAGAGCAACAAGAAGCGATCTCAATCCGGTAGAATCCGCGTATGAACACATTACACAACAGAATAGCTTGCCTGCTGATACTCTCTGTTGCCTTTGCCCTGCTGTTGTGTCCAGCCTATTGCCAGCCACAAGATGTGAGTCGGCAAATCCAGCAAGTTCTCCAAAAAGGCGATGCAAGTTTTGAGCATAAAGATGTTGATGAATGCTTGGCAATGCTGACAGATGACTTTCAGGGCACTGATATTCGTGGGACTCACTTCAGCAAAGCCGGAACGAGACGCAGTCTTGTCAAGATGTTTGCTCCAGATCGCTTGATGGCCCAGTCGGCTCGAATCAATTCAAAAATCGTTAAGGTAGTAGCGACAAGCCAAAGCGCAAAAGTGCTGTATCGTGAGCATTTGGTGATTACTCTATTCACATACAAAAAGATTGCTTTGACTTTAGATGCGCTCAGAAGCAGTGTTTGGGTGAAAACAAAAGGTGTCTGGCAGGAACAAAAGGAAACACAATTAACATCACGCATCACCCAGAATGGTGTGCTGAAAAGTGTGCAGGACAGCAGAAAGTAAAAGGATAACTTCGGTGAGCAATAAGGATAACTTCGGTGAGCAATCCTGACGATTTGACAGCGGAGGGAATTACGGAGGTCCGCGCCGGCATCAAGCGCGGCCTTGGGGCAGAAGTGGCGGGATGTGTTCGGTCTGCTGAAAAGTACAAAGAGGATGTGTAGGAGCGTCAGGCCGAATGGGACAATAGGGTTGAGCCGGCGCAAGAAAAAGGCAATGCCGCGCTCACGCGCTTCAAAGCCTCCGACACTATTATAGGCGGTAGTTGCCAAAAATTCAAGACTTCAAGTCTATTTAGGAGTGTCTATTTTCACTTGACAGCCGTATCAGACAACGAGACTTGGCGATCTTCGTTGGCGGACTGATATGCCGCCAGCACAAGCTGCAGGTCATCGCGGCCTGCTTCGCCGGGGGAGGGGTTTTCCACGCCGTGCTGGACAACGTCGAGATACGCGCCGATCATGGCGGTGATGAGGTCGCCGTCGCTTTGGAGCAGAACTTCTTTGCGGTCCGGCAAGTCAGGACGGTGCAGGGTCAGGGCCGCGCCGCCGCCGAGCGTCAGTGCCCCTTCGGTGCCGAACGCGGTCAGGCCGGGGCCGGGTACGCCCGCCCCGAAGGCCTGGGACGAAAACAGGGTTCCGACATGGCCGCCGGTGAACTGCACCGCGACCGAAGTGGTGTCCTCGCCGCCCATCTCGGGCCGAAAGCGCTCGGTGTAGCAGGACACGGATTTGACCGGGCCACCGAGCGTGTGCATCAGGGCGAGGGCATGGATGCCGCTGTCGAGAAGCTGCCCCCCGCCCGCGACTTCCGGGTCGTAGCGCCAGGCCGTGTCTAAGATCGCCCCACGCTGCCAGTAGGCGAATGTGGCCTGAATGCCGACCAAGCGCCCAATCCGCCTGGCGTCAACCGTGCGCTTCGCTAAAAGCGCCGACGGCAGGGTCCGGTTCATCTCGCCGTAAAATAGTACGACGCCGGCGTCGCGGGCAGCGGCGATCATCGCGTCGCACTCGGCGAGTGTCCGGGCCAGCGGCTTCTGGCAGAGAATGTGCTTGCCGGCGTTGGCCGCCGCGATTACAGCGTCTGGGTGCAGGTGCGGCGGGGTGCATAGCTCGACGGCGTCTATGTCGGGGTCGGCGAGTATTTCTTCGAGCGAGGCCGCAGCGCGGGCACCGCTTAAAGAGAGGGCGCGGCTTTCGGCGCGTTCTCGGTCAACATCATAGCAAACGGTGATTTTGGCTCGGTCGGGGTATGCCGCATAGGCGCGGCAGTGGTCTTCGCTGATGAGGCCGCAGCCGACAAGCGCGACGCGCAGGAACGTGTTCATAACCTCTATTATAGCACGGCGCGGCAGGGAACTTTACCCCTCAGCGCGGGCGTTTTAGTGGTATGAACGATCAAGAGTTACAGACAGCCAATGCGCGACTGGCCGGAGCGACCGCCGAGGAGCGTGTTGCTTACGCTTTGGAGCGCTGGGCACCGAAGATCGTGCTGAGTTCCAGCTTCGGGGCGCAAGCCGCCGTGCTGCTGCACATGGTCACAAGGTTATGGCCGGACATCCCCGTGGTGCTGCTGGACACGCAGTATTTGTTTCCCGAAACTTACAAGTTCGCCGACGAACTCACCGAGCGCTTGGGCCTCAATCTCAAAGTGTACCAAAGCTTCATCAGCCGCGAGTGGCAGGAAGCTAGGCACGGCAAGCTGTGGGAGCAGGGCGCAGACGGCATCCATCAGTTCAACGCCATGAACAAGACCGAGCCGATGGCGCGGGCACTCGACGAGCTGGGGGCAGACGCCTGGATTGCCGGCCTGCGCCGCTCGCAGTCGTCCACGCGGGCGGAGATCACGGCGCTGGCCGCGCAGGGCGGGCGGACTAAAGTCCATCCGATCTACGATTGGTCCAACAAAGACGTTCACCAGTATTTGACCAAGCACGACCTGCCGTACCACCCGCTGTGGGAGCAGGGCTACGTCTCCATCGGCGACGTGATGACTTCCCGCCCGCTCGGCGAGGGCATGAGCGAAGAAGACACCCGCTTCTTCGGATTAGGCCGCGAGTGCGGCCTGCATATCCCATGAGAGCGCTTATCTTACTTCTCGCGCTTCTGCCGACTCTGTGCCTGCCACTCGCTGCTGCCCCGGCGCCGAAAAGCAAAGCGGACCCGGCGTCGGTGGCTATCGGCGATCCGCACCACCCGGAGCGGCTGCCGCAAGCGCTTCAAGATGCCTATGCACATGGGGCGCGAACAATCACCCTTGCGCCCGGCACCTACTTCCTGCCGCCGCTCGGCCACACGGTCTTTGCGCTGGACAGCTGGACAAACACGACCATTCGTGCTTACGGGGTCACGCTGATTCTCACAGATTTGGCCTGGACCCACGATGCGTTTGATTTGAACCACTGTCGAAATGTCACACTGGCCGGGCCGACTATCTCCCAAAATAAAATCACGTTTTATCAGGGCCGCATCATAGCAGTCGGCAAAGACAGCGCCGGGAAAGATTTCTGCGACTGGGCACCCGACGCCGGGTACCCGGTGCCGCCGCTGGACGCCAAGAAGTTTCCTTCGGCCCTGAACGTCGTGGATGCCCGGACCCATCAATTTAAGCTTGGAGTCGGCGACTTCTATGATGCTCCGATGATCGCGCTCTCAAGCGGCACGTTTCGGATCGGCATCGGCGGTCCTTTCGGCGTCGGCGACACGCTAGTCGGACGCTGGGGCGATGCCCCGTTCAAAGTGTACTTGAACGGCAGCCGGAACTGCACGGTTCAAGATGTCACTTTGGTGCGGAACGGCTTCGCCCCGCTGCGCGAGGACGGCGGCGGCGGCAACCATTACCGGCATATCACCTGGGCACTCGGCCCACCCCCGCCTCACGCGACGACGCCCCCACTGATTACGAATGCCGCCGACGGCATACACATGATCGGCTCGTACCCCGGCCCGGACATCGAAAACTGCGTCTTTCAAGGTCTGTTTTTGGACGACTGCATTGCCATCCATGGCACTTTTCAGACAGTCCAGGCCGCTCAGGGCCGTGTCCTGACCCTCACCGGCGGGCGCGGCGCACTGACCGTCGGCGGCCCGGTCCGCATCTCGGACACCAAAGGCTTTTTCGCCGAAGCGGTCGTCGCCGGCCTGCAAGAGAACAGCGACAAGACCACCACGCTCACACTGGCCAAAGATTTAGGTGTAAAAGAGTTGGGGGTTCCTGTCGGGGCCAAGCTCAGTAATCCGCTGGCCGACGGCGCAGGATACAAAATTGTCGGCTGCCACTTGGGGCGCACCCGCTCGCGGGGCATTCTGGTCAAAGCCGACCGGGGCGTCATCCGAAACAACGTCATCGAGGACTGCGGCATGTCCGCGATCTCCGCCGGGCCGGAATACTATTGGGGCGAAGCGGACTACGTCCACGGCCTCCGAATCACCGGCAACACGCTGCGCGGGAACGGATGCTTTGGCGGGACAAACGCAGCGGTGCTGGTTCACGGCGACGGTGCCCTCGGCAACCGAAACATACAAATAATCAAAAACCAATTCGTCTCGAATTACGCCCGCGACCTGCAAATTGATTGGGCTGCCGACACGATCATCTCCGGTAACCGTCTCACCGGCCCCGCGAGCCTGCCCCCAGCGCTTACCCCGCAGACGCCGCTGACGCTTGCCCACTGTGACGGCGTCCGCCTGAGCGGCAATGCCTTCGGGCACGCGGCAACCTACAAGCACCCGCTGGTTGTAGCCGATGACCATGTCACGGGCCTAGAGAATGACGGCAGCGAGGCCGGCGGCACAGCGCCCTTCAGCCCAATTTCGTTTACCTACGATGCCGGGGGGCAGCCGCACGATGAGCTGCGCGACCCGTGCATCGTCAAAGAAGGCCGCACCTACTACCTGATCTTTACCATGTGGCCGTTCACGAACTTCACCGACCAGGACCTCGCCAAGCCTGACCGCAACTCATCGCCCGGCATCCGTTTGTTCACGTCCCAGGACCTCAAACACTGGACCCCCGGCCCCTGGCTCGTAAAATCGTCGGACCTGCCCGCGAGCTGTCCTTATAAGCATCAGTTCTGGGCACCCGAGCTTCACAAAATCGGCGGCAAGTTTTACCTCGTGTTCACGGGTTCCAACTGGCTGAAACCTGGGAATAACCCCGGCGGCCAGTTCGGCTACCACTCGTTTCTCGGGGTCGCAGATACCATCGCCGGCCCCTATAAGCATATCAGTCTTATCCCGGACTCTCCCTGCGATACGTCCCTTCTGGGCGGCAGCGGCGGGCGCATTTATGCCTATCTGCCGTTTGGGAACATCGAGCAGCAGGAACTCGACCTCAGCCGATTGTCCGAAAACATCATCAGCTACAAAGGTCTGCGTACAAAGGCCGTGCTGTCCGATTTCTCGGACATCAAGCAGACCAGCCCCAAATACTTGGAAGGCCCCTGGCCCATGCAGGTCGGCAAGCGTTATTTTCTTTTCTTCGCCGAGGCCTACGACGACGGCTACTGGACCGGGGTTGCCTACGCCGACAGCCCTCTCGGCCCCTGGCACAAAGACCCGCGCGGCAAAGTCTTCGAGGGCGGTCACCTCGCGGTTTTCACCGGCCCTGATGGCCGCAACTGGTTCTCCCATCGTGGCGAAACGCCCGATGCTGGGCGAGGCCGCCTGAATGCCACCCCGTTCGACATTGACACACAGGGAAAAATCAAGGCCCCCTAGCTCCCAATGACAGCGGTTAGGGCGATTTCTTCGGCACGAACTGCACCTGAATTGTAATCCGGTGCAAAAGGTCATGCGGCAGTTGGTTCTGCGTTTCGGTACTTTTGCCCAATATTCCAGATGTTGTCATGCCGGAATCTAAAGCAACGCCCTCATAGACCGTAATTTTTTCGCCAACTTTATATGTTGCCGTGAGAGGGAGTGAGGCGTTGCTTAAGATATTTGACTCGTGGCGGAAGATAAGCGATTTAGATACGCTGAAATTGTTCGGAGCATTCAAGCCGCAGACGATATGGTAGGTCGTGACACTGCTTTTAAACAGAATGCCCTGCGCTTTGAATATATCTTTGACCTGCTTATCCAAGTCATCGCTTACACTCACCACAAGATGCAGCGGTTTTTCTGAGTCATCAGAAATATAATCACCGCCTCCAAAGCCCTCGGATTTGCCGTCAATGACCGGCCAAACCTGGTCCTGCACCGTGCTAATGATCACTGGGGATAATGTTATATCACAGCCCTTGTCCGTGCGAATAACAGTGATGGCCGCTGTGGGATTTTGCGTTTGCGCCGAAGTGACATTCACGGGAAAAAATAGCAGCGCGAGGCCGAGCAGAGAAGCAGTGGGTTTCATTCGGCGGTCTCCTTTAAGTTCATCCGATATTTCAGCAGTCCGGCCCGCCGGCGGAACGTCCGCCGCCAGGCTTCGGCGAGGAGCGGCAGGTGGGATACTTCCTCAGTCAGCGTCAGGTCGCTTTTATGGACATACAGGGCGTCGTTGAGCCGGGCAACAGTCCATTCGGGCTGTGGGCGTTCCGTCAATGTCAAAATGTCCCCCGCCCCGACTTCGCCTTCTTCCAGCACCCGCAGATAGAAGCCCGTCCGGCCCGATGCGGTCATTGCGCCCGGCAGGTCGGGCTTGTCCCAGCGGCGGCCCACTTTCCAGCAGGGCTGACGGGGCTGACTGATTTGAACCCATGCCGTGCCGACCGCAAAGATGTCGCCGAGGCAGACGGCGGCTTCGGTCGCCCCTGACAGGGTAAAGTTCTCGCCGAACGCGCCGGAGCCGAACTCGGCTTCGGTCAGCCCGAGCGACTGCCGCCAGTCGGGGTAGTGCTCCAACGAATAGCAGCAGACGGCCTTATCCGGGCCACCGTGGTTTTTGAGGTCCGCCTGCGCGTTGCCGTCAAGGTCCGTGCGGCCTAAGTGAAGACGGCCCGGCACACTTTCGCGCCAGATGGAGCTGACCCACTCGGCGTCTTTGCCGTCGCGGACGGCTGAAGTCTGCTCCGTGGGCCGACCGATTTGCAGGGAGTCGAGTTTCATGGCGTGTCCGGGAGGGGTGGAAAAAGGTCGGCGATGGCAACCGTGCCGCCCGGGGCCAGCAGCGGCGCGATCGTGTCGCCGTCGAAGAGTGTCAGCAGGGTTTTGTAGCCATAGCCGCCGTTCATTGGCGCGGGATCACGGTAGACTTCGAGCTGCCGGTTGACCAGATTGATGATCCAGTAGTCGGCAATACCCGCTCGCGCATAATCGTCACGCTTCTTTGTTCGGTCTTTCCGCAGAGTCGCGTCGGATACTTCAATCAGCAGACAGACCTCTGACGGGACCGGGTGATGACCCTGGTAATCCTCCCAGGAACCGCGAACGACCAAGACATCCGGCTCCGGCTCGGTGCCGTCTTCAAGAGACATTGACACTTGTTGGCGAAAGTCGAAGCCTGGCCCAAATACACCTTCCAGAAAGGTGACGGCGCGGCGTACTGATGTATAATGCGGTGTTCCATGTGCGGGCAATGTCCATATCTCCCCATCCAGCAGCTCAACCCGCTCATCGTCAAAGAGGCCCAGATCACTGAGGCGGTAGTATTCGGCGGTTGTCCAAAGCCGGGGCCGCAGGACTTCTTCCTGCGGCATTTCCATCAGGGCTTCTTCCGCAATTGGCTCCGGCGGTGTCGCCGGGCGCTCTTGCGTCATGGTCATAGCACGGTTCTCCTGACTCGTCTTTTGCCTACTTTAGCCCGCTGATACGAAGAACGGCCCGGTGGACCATTTCGTTGGCGGCGTCCTGCGACGGCGCTTCGGCGTAGATGCGGAAGTTCGGCTCGGAGGCATCGGGCAGAATCAGCACCCAGGAGCCGTCGTCGCGGTAGGTCTTGATGCCGTCCACCAGCTCCGTGTGTGCGCCCTCGGACTCTGCCGTGAGGACGCGCATGATTCGGCCCTTGACTTCCCACGGGCAGGAGACGGTTTCCGACGCCATGAAGTACGGCGGCAGCAGGGCGCGGACTTCGCTGAGAGTCGTGTTCTGCACCGCCAGCAATTCTAACAGCTTGGCAAACGAGAACAGGCCGTCGAACGCCGGGTGAAACTCGGGGAAGATGTAGCCGCCGGTCGTGTCCCCGGCCAGCGCAATCCCGTCTTTGCCTTCCGCCGCCGTGCCCATCAGCGAGCGGACATCGGTCTTGGTGCGGATAACGCCCCCGCCATATTGGGCCATGATGCGGTCAATCGTGGACGGCGCGGTCACCGGCACCGCGACCTGTGCGCCGGGCTTCGCGCGGGCGACCAAGAGGGCGAAGACCGCCAGCAGGTCCGGGCCGCTCAGAATATCGCCGGTTTCGTCCACCACCGTCAGCCGCTCGCCGTCGTCGCCCAGAAAGACGCCCATGTCGGCTTTGAGCGTCAGTAAATACTCGCTGAGACTCGACACCAGCGCGTCACGGTCGGCAGGCGTCTTCGGCGACTTTTTCGGGTCGGTGTAGGCGTTCAGCGCAATCGTCTCGGCTTCCAGCCGTCCGAGCATCTGCGGCAGGACCCCCGAAATGCGGTTGTAGGCGTAGTCCACAATCACCTTGAAGCCGCGCCGCTGCACCGCCTCGGTGTTCAACAGCCGGAAGAAGTCCTGCGAATACTGCTCGATCGCACGCGGTACAAACTCAATCGCCCCGACTTCGTCCGCCGCCGTCCGTCCGAAATCCTCCCGGTAGAAGATCGTCTCGATCTTGCGCTGCCCATTGGTGGATAAGTAGATGCCGTTCTTGTCAAAGAACTCGACCAGCGCCAAATCGGGCTGATCGGGCGCTAATCGAATATGCACCCCACCGGCGGCGTTCGATGACCGCACGGTATGGCGGGTCACCGGCAGCGGCATCCCTTCGTTATCCAGCACGTTGACCCCGACCGACACCAGCCCGGCGATCAATCCCCGCTTGAGCATCCGGCAGACAAGTGTGGAGTCGCGGGACGTAATCACGGTCGCGCCCTTCTTGAGAAACGCGCCGTAGCTTGCGCCGAGCTTGCAGGCAAAGTCCGGGGTCATCTCGACATTGGCGATGCCCGAAACCCCGAGGTTGCGGAACAGCGCTCCCTGCCACTTGGACCCCCAGATCAGGCTCATCGTGACCATCGAGCCGGCCTCGATGATTTTGTCGGGCCACAGCTTAATCAGCGGCCGGATCGTGCTGCCGCTCTCGATGTGGCAGCGGTCTCCGACCACGGCCCCTTCCTGAATGTCCACGTCCTCCTTGATCGTCGAGCGGAAGCAGACCGTGCAGGCGGTCAGCCGGGACCGAGCGCCGATATAGTTGGAATCCCAGACAATCGCCCGCTGCAGGGTCGCGCCTTCTTCGATTAAACAATTGTCGCCGATCACCGTGTCCGGCCCGAGGTGGGCGTCGGCCTTGATCCGGCAATTCTTGCCGATGCAGAGCGGCCCAATCAGCCGGGCGTTCGGGTCAATCTCAGTGCCCTCGCCGATCCAGATGTCTCCGCCCTCGCGGCGGCCCTCAATCGGAAGCTTCGTCATGCCCGCCAGCATCTCGTACTGCGCCTGCCGGTACTGCTGCAAAGAACCCACGTCGGTCCAGTATTCGCCTAAAACGTAGCCGAACATCGGCTTTTCTTCGGCGAGAAGCTGCGGGAAGATGTCCTGCGACCAGTCATAGCTCTTCTCCGGCTGCATATAATCAAAGATGGACGGCTCCAAGATATACATGCCGGTGTTGACGGTGTCCGAGAACACCTCGCCCCAGCTTGGCTTTTCGAGAAAGCGCCGCACCCGCCCGTTGTCGTCGGTGATGACCACGCCGAACTCCAAGGGGTTGTCCACATGCTGCAAAACAAGCGTTGCTGCCGACCCTTTTTCGCGGTGGAACGCCAGTGCCTTGTCTACATCTAAATCTGTGAGCGCATCACCGGAGACAATAATAAACGTGTCGTCTTTGAGGTACTCCTGAGCCTTTTTAACACTGCCCGCTGTGCCAAGCGGCGTGTCCTCGACCGTGTAAATGAGATTGACGCCTAGCTCCGAGCCGTCGCCGAAGTAGCCTTCGATCTCGTCGGCCAGATAATACAGTGTCACGACAATATCGGTGACACCATAGCGCTTGAGCAGCTCAATCGTGTGCTGCATACAGGGCTTATTCAAGATGGGGACAAGGGGCTTGGGCCGGCTGGAAGTCAGCGGCCGAAGCCGCGTCCCCTCCCCGCCCGCCATAACAACAGCTTTCATCGGTGTGATCTCCTTCGCGTTCCCTGTGTTTGTGTGCTTACTTTTCGCTTACTTGGTTGTTCCCACTTTTAGGGGAAGCTATGCCGTGAGTGACCATGTCCTAAAGGACACGGCTATTGGGCGCGGACGCCGGGAACCCCCACTTCGTGGGGCTGGGATTTGGTCTCCCAGTCGGCGATGCGTTCCATTTTCGGTGAGAGATGGCCGCCGGCGTGGTGCTGTTTTTGATTTTCAACATAGGTGACAATGCGTTTCAAATCATGCTGGGCGAATGTCAGCAGGCCATAGCCAGGCTGCCAGCAAAGGCAATCTAACTGGTCTGGCAAATGGTTGATGTAGTGTGCTGATGTGCCTTTGATGGCTTCCATGAAATCCGACACTGACAGCGTGGCAGGCAAACCAACCACGAGATGCACATGGTCCGGCATCCCGTTCAGGGCGTAAATATGTACGCGCAAAGCCTCGCATTTGCCATGAATATAGCGATGCAAATCCCGCTCTACCGCGTCGGTAATCAGCCATTCCCGCTTCCGCGTCGCCCAAACAAAATGGTAAAACGCTTCTGTGTAGACACCCATCTTTCAGCCCTCCCTAGCTCTTTGTTTCTGCTCTTTCCTAGCCCCACGCCTTCCAGGTCTGCCAGTGCAGAAGTGGCGGGTTCCCGGCGTCTGCGCCCAATACCCCAATAAAACCCTAGCCGTGTCCTTCAGGACATGGTCACTCACGGCATCGGTTATTCACGGCATCGGTTATTCACGGCATCGGTCATTCACGGCATCAGTCTGTTTTTCCTATCCCCTTACTCCGCCGGATGCTCCAAAGCCGCGAACCACGACGGCTCGATGTCGGGGAAGAGGCTGTCGCGGGCTTCGCATTCGGCGATGTTCTTCCAGTCGCCGACCGAGAGCATCTCCCCGGCGGCGGCGCGGCGGGTGAGTTTTGCCAGCGCCTCGAAGCTGTCGTAGTGGTTCCGCAGGCGCACTTCCGAGTAGTCTTTCGCGCCACCGGTGGAAATGCAGAACTGCCAGTCGGAGGCCATCAGCAGCAGCGCTTCGCGGGCGGCTTGTCTGAGAATCGGCGCGGCGGCGGTGCTGTCCCCGCAGTCGCGGGCCAGCGCAGACATCTCGGCTTCGACTTCATAGACCAGCTTCCAGGACCAGGCCGTCTGCTCGTTGAGCCAGATATAGTGGAACCCACCCTCGCCCCAGGAGCCTTCCGGGAGTGTCACCGGCTGTGTGGCGGGGTGGGCGTCTAGGTATTCGCTGACAGTTTGCAGGGTGATTTCGGGGTCGGCAGCAAGAGCTTTCAGGGCATGGTAGAGAAATTGGGGACCTTCGAACCACCAGTGCCCGAACAGCTCGGTGTCGTAGACCGAGGTGATAATCGGGTGCGGGTTCGTCTTGGGATCGTACTGCCCCCGGAGCGTTTCTTTCACCAGAGCCGCGAAATGGGCGGCGTGGGCTTCTGTCCGTTCCTCAGCCTGATGCGGCTCGTAGAGCGCTTTCGTGTCCATGTCGGCTTTGTCCGCGCTGATCCGCCAGTAGCGCAAGCCAAGCGACTTTTCGCCTTCGCGCACGAACTTTTTGTGAAACTCCAAATACCACTGGTCGCCGGGATAGCCATGCTCGCCGCTCCAGACCTGCTGCCCGGTGGCGGCATCGCGCCCAAATACGGCCAGTGTTGGATGCTCGATCTGGCCCGACGAGTCCACCAAGTAGGGCTGATAGGTAGTATACGGGCGATACTGAACTTCGACCGTCTCGCGCTGGAATTGCTTGTACAATTCTTGCAGTGGCCCAAACTTGTCGGCATAGACCCCCAGCGCCTCGCCGCCGTGTAGTAAGCTGCCCTCGACAAAGAAATAATTGATGCCGTTCTCGGCCAAAAACTCGTCGGTGCCCTTACGCAAAATCGGCTCGTAGGCGACATCCGGGACCGTGATTGACGGCGACCAGCGATAGCGCGGGCGGTACGCGCACTCCGGCAGCCAGTAGCCTTTGGGGAATTGTCCAAAATGGCGATTGTAGGACGCAATCCCCATCTTGACTTGAGCTTGGATGCTGGTGTCCTGGGCCAGCAGCGCCGAGTAGCCGTGGGTCGCGCTGCTCGTGATGATTTCGAGATGCCCGGCGTCCTGAAGCGCGGCAAACGCGCCGACAATGTCGCGCCCATAGACAGCCTCGAACTGCATCAGGCTGTTGGCATACCAGTCTTCCCAGTACCGAGCCAGGTAGGCTAAATGGTAGCTGCCCTCGCGCTGGAACTGCTCCTGATTGGCTTGCGCCGCCTCCACTTTCCCGCGCAGGTAACTGGAAAACTCGTCCTGGAAGCTGGGGTCCCGGAGCTGCTCGACCAGCACCGGGGTCAGCCCAAGTGTGATCTTCGGCGAGATGCCTTCGGCGATGAGCTTGTGACAAACCCCAAGCAGCGGCAGGTACGTTTCGGCGGCAGCTTCCGAAAGCCAGTCCGTGCCGTGGGGCGAGCGCCCATGCGCCAGAACATAGGGGATATGCGAGTGCAGAACCAGTGAAAATGTGCCGAGCGGCTGGGTCATGGGGTGCCTTGAAAGCAATCGGGCATGCAGGATTTATCTCCCAATAGCATAGCATTTTTGACGGGAATTGTCAAACGCTTTCGGCTATTGGTGTCTGCTTGCTTCGAGGGTGGGAAACGTGGTAAAGTAGAAAAGACAGCCCATGTGGGGGCTGTCTTTCCTAGAAGGACAGAAAGGAGGTGAGCCTCCCCATGCCCAACAATCTGCGACGGACTTTCATCCGCGTCCGACCCATCGCGCAGACCGTCGCGGCGATTGCAACAACAATCGCTGCGATTTTGCGAATTCTTAAAGCCCTCGGGTTTTAAGGTCCGCTAAAGAAGAAGGGGATCGCTTGGCGGCGGTTCCCTTCTTTTTGCTGCTGGAAGCAGCAAAGCGTAAAAATACACATCCGAAAAAGGTACAGTAGGAAAGACAGCCCTAGCGGGGGCTGTCTTTCCCAACTTGGGCAGAAAGGAGGTGATTCCTATGTCCAAGAATCTGCGACGGGCGTTTACTCGTGTGCGTCCCGTCGTCCAAACCATCGCGGCAATCGTATCAGCGGTTGCAGCGATCTTGCGGATACTTAAAAGCCTCGGCTTCTAAGGTCCGCTGAGAAGAAGGGGGCCGCCGCCAAGCGGTTCCCTTCTTTTTGCTGTGTGGGGTCCAGCAAACCGGCTCACTCTCGGGTGACAGTGTTATCTTGACATATCGGCAGGCGATTGTCAAGACTTTACCCGAACTGCGCTTGATGCGCCTTCATCCGCGCCTGATACTCCGGGTCGGCTTTCACCGCCTCCCACGCGGCGCGGAAGATTGCCGCCGATTCGGCCTTCACCGGGTCAAGCGTGTACGGCAGGACTTCGCGGCCATGTGCGCCGCTGACCCCGCGCTGATCTTCCGGCACCGGGCCGTCGTACTTTTTGCCGCCTTTGTGGTTGGCGTAACGGCGTGACCGGGTCATGCCCATCTGCAAAAACTTCCGGGCCATGTCCATCCCGACAAAGTCTCCGGCGGCTTTATACTGCTCGAACAGCGCGGTGATCGCGGCAGACGATTCACGGGCGGCGCCTGGCGTCGCGAACCGCCAAAACGGCAGGATTTCGGCTTTGTACGGCTCCACCAGCAGGACTCCCTGCTCGCCGACCCCAACCCGGTACAGCTCGGGATGCGCCCGCAGGTCAAGAGTCTTGTAGTCGAGCGTGTAGTCAAACTTCGGGCGCGTCACTGAAATCTCCCATCAACCGAAATCTCCCATCAACCGAAATCTCCGATGAGCGGCAAATGGTCCGAAGCGTCGGTGTCAACTACTGACAGATTGCGGCAGGTCAGCGACGGCGAATGGAAGACGTAGTCAATGCGCTCTTCCAAGGCATGGACCGGGTACGTCCGGCGGTTTTGCTGGGCATCGGCATCGCTCAGGCCCGTTTCGGTCAGCAGGTGCCGGATGCCGCCCGCCGATGGCCCTTCGTTGAAGTCACCGCAGACGATGACGGGGTAGGACGCGCCCAGTACGAGTTCGGCCAGACGCGCCGACTGCTTCAAGCGCTCCTCGGAACTTAGGCCGAAATGGGTACAGAATACGGTCAGCGGCCCGCTTGGCGTGTCTAATCGCACTTCCAGAACTCCGCGCTGCTCGCGGACACTCGGCAGCAGATGGTTCTGAACTGTTCCCACAGGATACCGCGCGATGACTGCCAGCCCATAACCGCCGGGGCCGATTTGGAGGTTCGCCTGAAACGTCACCGGCAGGCCGAGATACTTTTCGAGCAATTTGGGCTGGTCCACAAACTGACTTTGCGGCAGGCGCGAATGCACCTCCTGCAAGCAGACAATGTCGGCATCGCCCGCCGCGACAACCTCACCGATACGCTCCGTCGAGCGCCGGTTGTCCATCCCCAGCCCGCCCCGGATATTGTAGGTCATTACGCGCATTCAGCGATCTTCCCTTCCAAATTTCCCATGCCAGCAGGACGTAAAATGGCCCATACTCGGCAAACGACACCCACCAGTACGCCTGCATCGAGTAGTAGAACGCATACAAAAGTATGGAAGTGCCCACAAGCAGCACGAACGAATACAGGGGCCGACGCCCCAAAAGCGGCATGAATGCCAGGGTCCACAGCAGGTACCACGGGAACAGGGTTGGAATGACCAGCAGCGTTACCGCCAGCACCACGAACGACCGCCGCAGCAGCTCCGTGTACGAGTCCACAGGCCGGCGGACCGACCAAAATGTCACGCCCAGCACGGCGAGGTTAGACAGCTTCTCGGTGATCGCATAGTGCCAGTGCTTCGTGATCGGAGTCAGCCCCCAGTTCACCCACCCGAATAGCCCTGAGTTGGCGTGGACATTCTCTAAATACTGGTGCATCCCGTGCAGAAACTGCGGCAGGTACACCCAGAGCGGCAGGCCCAAGTAAAGCAGGCCGCAGGCTGCCCACACTGCGAATGCCCGCCTCTGAGTCCGCTCGGTGTAGGCCCGCGCAAACAGCGGCAGCAGCAGCAGCGCAAAGCCTTTGGTCATCACCGATGCCACCAGCAGCAGGGCCACCCAGGGCACGAGCTTCGGCCCGCGCATCACCAGCAGAAACGCCGCCAGCAGAAAAAAGACGCCGACAATGTCCTGGTGCCCCGCCAGCGACACTTCGGTGATCGGCAGCGGACACCACGCATACCAGATTACCTGAGTCAGCGGTCGGCCCAGCCGCTTCAGCAGCGCCAGCAGCAGGCCAATGACGCCGAAATCGAACAGCATATACAGCAGCTTGTAGGCGACTGGATTGCTGCCGAAGAGGGCATACGCCGCCGCAAAGACCCCTTGCGAGACCGGCAGGTAAATGGACTGGTAGCTTTTGTACTCCATCCGGTTCCAGTTGGTGTCCCGCAGGAACCGCAGGGTCTGGGCATTGGGCGCCCAGTGGTACGGATTGATCCCGTGCGTGGTCAGCCGCCCGTCCCAAAGGTACAAAAAAATGTCGGTGGAAAGCTGCGGCGGCGCAAACACCACCGCCAGCCGGTACAGCGCCGCTCCGCCGAGGATCAGCAGCAGCGCGTACCGTGTGCAGTTCTTAGGAATACGCGGCAGCAGCCGCCCGGCAGCGTAGACATAAATCCCAAACGCGAGAATGTAGAGCAGCCCGTAGACCCAGACGGGGTTGAGCGGATAGAGCCGCTGACCAAGTACGCCATAGACCAGCAGCAAGTCCGTTGCCGTGATGCCGAGCGCCAGAAGCGGCAGATTGGCTCGGCTGAAAAGTTTTCGCTTAGTGGGCATGAGCAGCAGGCGCGTCTAGATAGGGCCGGACAGCGGCGGCAAGGCTTTGCGCCGTCTGCTCCCCGGTCAGGGTCCTGACCCGCCGCCCCGCTCTATCGTAGATAATCGTGCGCGGCAAATCGCCCTGCCATGCCGGGTCGAACGCATTGATAAACTGTTCTGGGTCCGCGCTCCGCTGCAAAAACGCCGGGAAATCGGCATGAGACTTCGCCAGAAACGGCGCGACTTTCACATCTTTGTCTTTAAGCGGGTCCGCCGACACCGTGAACACGCGCAGGCCCGACGACTTGTACCGATGGCCCGTCTGCACCAGGGCCGGGAACTCGGCGACGCACGGCCCGCACCAGGTCGCCCAAAAGTTGACCAGCACGACATGGCCTTTTTGCGCCGCAATCGCTTTTTTGATAACCGGCGCATCGGCGGGCGTCACAGTGGGCGAGGTGGCATGGGCGGGCAGGGCCAAGAAGAGGAGCAGGAACCACCTACCCCGGCTCGTCCCTCGCCACCCCTCCCGCAGCGGGAAGGGTAAAGAGCAAACACGAGAGGCCGGCTCCTCAATTTCTTGCCCTTCCCGCTGCGGGAGGGGCGGACGCGGAGCGGCGGGGTAGGTAGTTCTTATCGCTTGATGCTGCATCCGAACGCCTTTGTCTCCGGTTTCGCGACCGGCTTGCCCGCAAGGGTCGCGTCAAGCGCAGCAGCGAGGTCATGCGTGTGCACATTCGCCGGGTCCATGTCGTTGTCAATGCGCCCGTGATAGACGAGTGTACCGCTGCCATTGACAACGTAGGTTTCCGGCGTCACACGGGCCGCGTAAGCATCGGCGGCGATGTCGCCTTTATCCACGAGCGCCGGAAACGGAAACTTCTGCGCTTTGGCATAGGCGGCAACTTCCGCCTGCGGCTCGTTCTGGTCGGAGAAGATGCCGACAAACGAGACGCCTTTGGGCGCGTACTTCGCCGCCAGGGTCTTCATGCGGTCATTGTAGGCGTTGGAGTACGGGCAGTGGACCGACAAAAACATGACCACAGTGGCCTTACTGCCCTGCGTCAGCGAAGCCAGTGACCGCGCCTGCCCCGTTTGGGCATTTGGCAGGCTGAAGGGAGGAGCAGTTTGACTAATCACAGCGGACACAAGGCGCAGGTTGCTGCGACGTATCGAAGCGCTTCCTGCACTTATGCCGCCGGCCATGCCGACTACTTTGAGTCGGGAAGCAGGATCGTCGCTTACCGCCGGGTGGGCTTTGATCCAGGCAATCCAGTCGTCGCCGCAGGTGTTCAGGTGGCTGTTGACGTTGCCGTCTATATACGCGACTTTGCCGTCGGCACCGAGGATATAGGTCACGCGGTTTGCGATGTTCGCGCCGGGGATGAGGACCCCGTAGTCGGCGGCCATTTGATGCTTGGTGTCGGCCAGCAGCGTGTACGGGATGCCTTCTTTGGTGCAGAACGCCTGATGCGATTTCGGGTCCTGGACACTGACGCCGTAGACTTGGACGCCCATCGCTTTGAGGTCCTTGTAGGACGATGTGAGCGAGTGTGCCTCCAGGGTGCAGCCGCCGGTGAAGTCGGCGGGGTAGAACGCCAGCAAAGTGATTTTGCCTTTGTTCTCGGCGCTCGTGCGGACGGTGCCGGTCTGGTCCGGCAGGGAGTAGGCCGGAGCCGTTTTGCCGACAATCGGCGCGGCGGCTTCGATCTTGGCTTTCGCCTCGGCAAAAGCCACGGCGGCGACAGCAGCAGTTCCGGCGAGGCCGAACAGCAGGGTTTGTTTCAGGCGTGTCATGGGCGGTTTGTGCTTTCTAAGGAGCCTACCCCGGAACTACGTTCCGACCCTCCCGAAGCGGGAAGGTACAGAGCGCGTCAGGATTAGGCCGTGCCGGCAATTTCGCTGCTGCCGCCGGCGGGCATTGTTATCTTTCCAAAACTCTGTTATATTTCCAAAACTCTTCACCTTCCCGCTTCGGGAGGGTCGGAACGTAGTTCCGGGGTAGGTTCTTATACCCCCGCCGCCACAAATTCGTTTCCGGCTTCGGCAGGCGACGCTTCCGGGACCGGCAGGACACGGACTTCGAGCGGCAGGTCGAACGTCTTCTCAAACGCCGGGGCCTGTGCTTCCGCCGCCCACACTTCGAGCTGAGCCTCGGCAGACGCATACAGGGTCAGGCGGACGCGGTCGGGCTTCATCAGCTTCTCGCACCCGACATCTTTGACCAGCATCAAGTGGCTGCGGTCCAAAGCCTCAGCGAAGCGCAGGGCGCAGGACAAAACGCGGATGACCCGCTGGGTCCGGGCATCAAGCTTGGCGAACGCGGCGTGCTTGCGGCGGGGGACCGACTTGCGATGGTACAGGGCCAAATTTGCCATGATCTCGATCTCGCGGTCGTTGAAGCCCAAAAGCTCCGAGTGCCGGATCAAATAATACGAATGCTGCTGATGGTCGGTGTGCGAGACGAAGAACCCGGCGTCGTGCAGCAAGGCGGCGTATTCCAAAAGCTCCCGCGCCCGGCCATAGTCGTGCAGGCCGAGCGCCTTCCACTGGTCAAAGAGCGAGAGGGCCAGGCGGACAATATGCGCGGCGTGGGTCTCGTCTACGCGGGTCGCGGCCATGAGCTGACGGATCGAGCGCCGCCGGGCGCTGTCGTCCTGCGTGCCGGGCGTTCCCAGGCTGTCACCCCGGCGCAGGCGATCCACGATGATCCCTTCGCGCAGGCCCCGGTCACTGATTCGTATGCTCCCGGCACCGACCGTCTCCATGACCGTCTGCAAAATCGCCGCGCCGCCGATGATGATGTCGGCCCGCTCCGGGTTGATGCCCGGCACCCGCCGCCGCTGCTCGAGAGTCAGGGCGCAGAGGCGCTTGGTCGTTGCCTGGATGTCGGTGAGGGACAGCGCATAATTGCGGAGCGAAGTCGGGGCGGGAACGGCGGGGTTGCCGTTTGCGATAATCTCAGCCAGGTTTTGCGCGGTGCCCGACGAGCCGTACATGACCGAAAAGCCGGCGCGGGCGATGGCCCGTGCGGCGGGCACGAGGAGGCCGCGCACATGACGCTGCAAATCGGCCCACGCTTCGGGGGAGACGGGCTTCGACGAGTCCACGACCCCTTCGGCAGTCAGCCGGATAGCCCCCATTTTGAGGCTGTCTAAGAACGCATACCCGGCGCTGTCCCCGACAATCAGCTCGGTGGAGCCGCCACCGATGTCCATGAACAGCGCCCGCTTTTTCGGCGGCAGGTCAATCCCGCTGACGCAGCCGAGGTAGATGAGGCGGGCTTCTTCCTGCCCGGAGATGACCCGCACATCAAGGTCGGCCAAATCGCGCACCCGCTGAACAAACGCTTCCCCGTTGTCGGCTTCGCGGACGGCGGCGGTGGCGAGCGCGACAATCTCCTCCGCCCCGAACCCCCGCGCGACTTCGGCAAACCGGGCGCAGACCAGCGCTCCCCGCGCAATCGCCGCCTCGGTCAGCGAGTGCCCGCCCCCACTGTCGTCGCCACTGCTTCGGCTGGGCGCATCTTTGGCCCGGTCGAATTCGCCTTCGCCGAGCCGGACAACCTGCTTCTGCGATGCCAGCGTAGTCCAGGTGCCGTTCGGCTGCACCTCGACCACCGCCAGCCGCACGGAGTTCGTGCCAATATCCATCGCGGCAAAGATACGCATAGGCCGATAGGATACCCGATGCGCGGGAGCCGGGTCAAGGAACCTACCCCCGGCACAAGTGCCGACCCCTCCCGAAGCGGGAAGGGTTAAGAGATTTAGGAGGCCACCGGAGGGTCGCAGCAAGCAGTGCCTTCTGGCCCTTTTTCAGATCCTCACCCTTCCCGCTTCGGGAGGGGTCGGCACTTGTGCCGGGGGTAGGTTCCTACGGCCCCGGCGCGAAGCGCGGGTCTATCGTTTCCGAGTAGATGTCCGCCGTGCCGTTGCGGGTGCTGTTCCAGAACAGCCAGACCTTGTGGGCGCTGGTCGCGCTTGCAAACGGGTCGAGGAACGCCGCGACATTGTTTTCGTTGATCGCGGTGTCGAGCGGCACGGCGTAGTCGTGCACGGTGTTCAGCCCCGCCGCGCTATCGGCAGGCTGGGCCACTCCCGAGGGGTCGTTGGCGATCTGTTCGTCCTGCCACTGCACGGTATCCGTGACAGGCGTTGTAGTCGTCGCGCCCGGCGCGGTGTAGACCGCATTGACGCTCTGGCCTTCCGCACCGGAGGCAATCGGCAGATAAATCCTGCCGCGCAGGTAGTCCAGATCGTAGCTTGTGACCGTATTGCCTGCAACCTTGACCGTGATGGTCTTTGTCGGGTCTACCGGGGTCGGCAGGAACAGGGTCAGGCGCTGGGTCTTGAAGTACAGCGTCGCGCCGTTGCCCGGCCCTGCCGAACCCGACTTGCGCCAGATTGTCCAGCGTCGGCTGGCATTGACCTTAGCCAGCGTCGGCGTGTCGTTCGGCTTGTCGTTGAGGTCCAGGAACGTCACCGGGGCCGTGTCGGGGCGGCTGTCGGTCGTCAGGCGGCGGGCAAGCGGGCTAAACGTCGCCTGGATGCGCGTGAAGTTCTGGTAGTGTTTTTTGGGTGTTACCAGATCATCGGTCGTCAGCAGAGCTGGCGAGAACCGTACTCGGCCTGTGGCGGCGTCCACATAAACAGTGTTGACCGTGTTTCCATTAGTGCCATCCGGGATTTGCACCCCAGTCAGCACGAGCAGGCCACTGGTCTGGTCGTAGATCGCCTTTGTGAACAGCGGCGCGTTGGCCGTATCGTACAGCAGCGGCGTCGCCTTTCCGGTAGTGCGGTCCGTCACCAAGATGTTCAGCGCTCCGGTGCGGGACCAAGCCACATCGCGGGCCTGGTACCAGCCGCCGACCTTTTTCATGTCCTCGGTCATCGCCGGGAACGGCACCAGGTCCAGCTTCGTCACCGTGGTCGCATTGGGCGCGTAGCGGCTGAGATACAGGTCCGTGTTGCCGTCGGGCGCGGTGCCGCTGTAGGTAACTTCGATCACCGAACCCGGCGTCCCGTTGATGGGGACCGTCATCAGAAGCGGGCTGGCGTCGGCCACCGAGGTCAGCCCGGCAGGGACCGGCAGCAGCTTGACGGTCTCTTCCCACGAGCCATTGCTGGTCTGCGAGTTGTAGGAAATCGCCGTCCGCCCGCGTGTCGAGCCGGTCCAGAACGCCCACACTGGGTCGGCATAGGGAGTGGTGACGCCCCGGACGCCGTACTTCACCTGCGTATCGCTGGATGGCGGCGTGATTAACTGCTGACCGGCCAGTGTTCCATTCGTCAGGTTCACCGAGTAGCTGTAGAGCCTGTTGACATAAGGCGCGGTGCTGCTGACATTGACGACAAACCCATATTTCGGGTCTGTGACCACGCCCGTCGAGATACTCAGGCCGCTGTTCGTGCCCGCTGCCAGAGCGGGCGTGAACGGTTTCCACCATTGCCCGGCAGGATTTGTCGGCAGGAAGTGGCCATGCTTCGGGTCCGCAGTAGATGGGTCCAGCTTGAACGGCAGGTTCGCGCCGAACAGGCCGTAGCCGCCGCTGCGCCCGGAGGCCCAGTAGACCGACAGGTCACCAGTAGCGAAGTCCCGGAACGCGGCGGGGCCGAAGTCCGGGGTCGCCGTCGGCACGGGTGGATTGGCCGCGTTGTTCGGACCTGCTGCCCCAGCGTCAATCATCGGGATGGCCCCGTAGGTCGCGCCGTCGGTGAGCCGCTGCTCGACCACCGTGCCCGTAAGCTGAGTGCCCGCCGTACTGATCGGCTGGAGACCGATACTCGTACCCGATAAGATATTATAGGTATCTTCTGGCAATCCCTTCGCGTCCACCGGCTCACCGGTATTGGCGGCAGAGGGGTCTAGCGTCGGCGTACCGATGCCGCCGACTGCGCCGCCGTACTTCGGCGGAAACAGGATATTCGCCGGGTTTGTCGTGTACGCCGCTGAGGCCGCCGTGTCTAGGCCTTCAAACAGGCGCAGGGAGCGCGGGTCCGCCGGCGGGGCAGTTGAGTAGGTACCGACCGGAGTGCCGAACGGCAGGGCCAGGCTGACCAGCGGCGGCCCAGGCAGTGTCGCCGGGGCGTAGCCGGGGGTGCCGTTCTCGGGGACATCCGGCACGGTAAGCGGCGAGGAATTGTCGCTGCCGACGCTCGGCTTATGGAAGGTCGCGCCGGGGTACGTCCCCGGCGGCAGAAATTGGTTCCGGGCGTAGGTGCGAACCAGGTCCGTGTCCAGGATCGAGCGGATCAGGTACGGCTGCTCGGGAATGGCGTTCGGGCCGACCGTGCCGGAGCGCGGGCCGGTGACGCCGTAAGTGCTGCCGCCGGGCGCCAGATCGTAGCCCAGCAGGCCCGAAAGCAGGTCGGCGCTGTCGGAGAACAGCGGCAGGGTATTGGATGTAACGACATTGCCGTTGTTGTCAACCGTGACGATCTTCTGGTCGAAATGGATGTTCAGCAGGTTGACGTTGCCGTCGTTATGCACTTCCAGCGGCTTGAAGTAGGCCCCAAATGCCGGGTTGTTCGGCACGAACAGGCCCAGGGGATTAAGCGCTGGGTTGTACTGCTCGGTTTGGACACCGAATGCTGCCGGGACTTTGCCGATGTCGGTCGTGGCGTTCGCGATGCTGGTCCGCATATCCACCGGGACACCGGTATAGACGCGAACGTCGCGGTATGGGCGGTTCGGGCTGTAGAACGTGCCGTTGGCACTGGGCACGAATATCCGCTTAGAGGTGACGTAGCCCATTGGGAACAGAGCACCGCTGCCTGTAATCTGGCTGGCCCCAGCCTCGTTGACCGGCGGCGTTTCACCGAACACCGTGTAGCCCGTGCCCGTCTTCATGTACAACTGCTGGTTGGCGGACTGGTGGTTCGGCACAGTGATCCGCATCTGCACCGGGTCGCCATAGACGGTGCGGTCTTGAATACGGTTTGCGCCGGTAGCCTGAGCCGGCGGCAGGACGACGTAGTTTGCGGTCAGGTCCCCGGCGAGGCCGCCGTAAGCAGTCGGCTGGAGGTTCTGGGCGATGTTGCCGGGGGCAATGTCCGGGTAATCCAGGCTGCCGTTCGCGCCGACCGTGCGCGGGGTCGGCGGCGTCTCCCAGGGCAGGTAGTTGACCACCGCGTCATGCCCGGTATTGTCGGTGTTGCCGGCGTTGGGCGTGTTTGGAATTGTCCCGGAGAAGTTGCTGTTCCAGGACATCCCATCGCGGCCCGACGGCGGCGCGTATTGATTGGCAACCGGCACGGTCATCCGGGCGCGGAGAGTTTGGCCGAGATTGAACAGCGCCCCCCGGTCAAAGACGTCCAGCCCGTAGCCGCCGAACGGGGTGTTGCGGTTCTGCGGCAGGCCGTTGCCGCCGTTCGCCGCTGTTCCTTGCGGCGTGGCGGACGAGGCTTCGGCGTTGTCGCCGACGGTGTTGTGCTGGATCAGGCCGGTGGCCGTGACGACGACGGCCGTAGCGATCGGCGCGTTGATGCCGGTCGGGTCGCCATTGGCGGCATTTGCCAGCTTGGTCGGGTCGAGGCCGACGCCGCTGGACGACGGCGGGGCGGCATCTCTCGGGTAATCGTTGCCGTTCGCGAGTGCTTGCAGCGTAGAGCTGTCGCCCGGTTTGATTGTCGTCGCGCCGCCGCCGGGCGGTGTCGAGTATGTCGGCGGAGGCAGCACGGACCGGAACGGGCCAAGCTCGTCGCCGATCTCGATTGCTGCCGTCGTGTTTCCCAGCAGTGGGACACCGCCGCCGCGGACGCCGAGCGGGTTGAGGATGCCGAAGATCGGCTGATCCACCGCCGCGACTTTGCTGAAGCTCTGCACCCCACCGGTGGCGATTGGATTGGTGATGATGTTGCCGTTGGTCGCATCCCCGGTGATCACTGCCGTGCCTCTGAACGTGTAATTTTTGTAGTTCGTTAAGTCGCCGTCGTTTTGAGAATTGGTGTAGTCCCACTCGTTGACGGTCTGTTTGACGTTCTGGAAGCGGCGGCGGGCACCCGGCAGGTTGCTCCGGGCGGAGCCGTCGGCAATCGTGTAGCTGTAAGTGCCGAGGTAGCGGCTCCCGTCGCTCGTCTCCAAGTTTGTGGTCACGTCCGGGAAATCCGCAGAGGTCGGTCTTGGGCCGCTATCCTTGACGAAGCCGTCGGGCGGGGTGTTCGGGGAGACAATAAGGCGCGGGTTGACCGAGCCGCTGTCCACCGACCCAATGCCGGAGGTGGCGTCGGCATCGGACAGGGTAAACGTCACCGTCTGCGCCGTCGTGCCGTCCGATGTATAAAACGGCACATAATTCGTTGCCGTGGCAGCGGCGAGGGCGGCGGCATCGTACAGCTTGGTGTCGTGGACGAACAGGGCCGGGTTCACGACCCCGGCAGCGCTCACCGGGTTCGGCGGCGCGACATTGGTGAAGCGGGCGTAGACGCTTTCGCCCCACTCGTAGACCGGCAGCGCGGCGTCGGTGCCGACATTTGCCGCATCCTGGGTGGTTGCGCTTTTCTCGGGGTTAGTCACGGTCGTCCTGACCAAAAATGCCTTGATGATCGAGTCCAGCAGCGGCGAGGCCAGGGCCGGCGGGCCGGGCCGGACGATCCTGTCGAGGCCGACCGCGATGCCGCCGTAGAACGGATCGTTCGGCGTGATGCCCCGGCAGAAGCCGCTGCCGCTGTCCCCGACATACACCCAGTCAGTCGTATTGGTCTTGAACCCGCTGGTGTTCGTGCTTCCGGGAGCAGGGGGAGTGCCGAAAAGGAACGTCTGACTGAGGTCCGTGGTGTCCGCGCCGGCGAGGGCCGGGGACGAGATCGGGCCGATGCCGACAAACGCGCGGTTCTGACGGATCAGCGGGAACCCTTCCCCGGCAAACGGGTTCGAGATCGGGGTCGCGCTATAGTCGTACATCGTCTGGCCGGCAACAACGTAAACGCTGCCGCCGTTGCCGCCGGCGGACGTGGCATTGGCGATCAATGCCGGGGACGATTGGAAGATCGAGCCGCTCGGCGAGGCCTGACGGTAGATGGTGCGCGTGTCCAGGGTTCCGGCCATGTCGCCATCAATGTCCACGGCATACAGCGCCGAATCGTTGACCCCGCGTGTGCCGACATACAGCATCGGGACCGCTAGGCCGTTGATGCCGGTGGCTCCGGTGTTATAGGCATCCTTGTGAATGTAGGGATTGTTGTTGCCGTCCACAGTAGTGGTCGGGAACTGGACAAAGCCGATGGCAGGTGTCGCCCGCAGGAATGACCCGATGGGCGCATACGGCTCTGCGGTTCTGTCCAGGGCTGCGTCATTCGGATCGTTCGCCAGCGGGTACACCCACTTATGCGCGGCCACACCGGTGGTCGTGCCGAGCGTACCATCTAGGTTGATCGCCCAAAGGCGTCCAGTTTGCGTGTCATCTGGCCGGGCCGTCGCCGTGCCTTCGCGCCCGCTGTTCGCGGCGATATAGACTCGGGTCGGGTTGACCATGTCATGGATGTTCGTAAAGACCACCGGTGAGCCGGTGATGTTGCCGAGCGCGGGCCGGGGAAGTTTGTTGTTGCTCTGGTTCGGGAAGCCGGCGAGGGGGCCGTTCAAAGTGTTGTTGGCGTCCGGGAACGACCAGTCAGTGGTATCGTTCTTGTCGGTCTGGGGCACCTGACCGACATTGTAGTTGAACGCGCCCGGCCCGGTGTAGCCGGTCGCCGCCAGGTTCGGCTGGGTCAGCGGATTGACCCGGCCGCCGTTGTACGACGGCCCGTACAGACCGTTCAGGGCATACAGACGCCCGACATTCGAGGTCGGCTCCTGCTCATGCGCCGAGCCGATGTAGACCGTCGGCACATACCGCGTGGTTGTGGCCCCCGCGACCGTGAGGGACCGCAGCCGGACGGACAGCGCCGGGGCGGATTCGATGTCGGCGTTGGACGAGTTTGTCGGCGCGTTTGGGTTGACCCCACGCAGGCTGAACCACCAGCGCGGCTGGGGGGTCGGGATTTGCGGCAGCCCGCCGCCCTGAACATCCAGGGCAGCATTGAACGCATCGCCCGAGGCAGCCAGCGCGGCGGGCGTGATGGTTGCCGCCGGGGCCGTATTGACCCCCTTGCCGAGCGCATCGAGGGCGTAGAGGACGCCGTTGCTGCTGCCGATGTAGACGATAGCGTTGGACGGCAGCAGACCAGTCGCATCTGGGGTCGTGCTGATGGTTGGGTCCACAAAAACGGTCGGCGACGCGGTGCCGAACCCAGCGGGCACGGGGACATCGGTGGTGGCGTCTATCGGCTTGGTTTTGCCCTGATTGGTCCCGGCGAGATACTTAGGCCGGTTCGGGTCGGGCCGATAGATCCAGTACACGCCGGTCGTGCCAAGATGTGCAGTCGCGGCAGCGCCCGTAGGACCACCGGCAGGTACCCCAGCCACAAGCGGCGTCACGACCGACCCGTAAGCGGGCTGCGGGATCGTGACCGGCTGGTTCGGGACGGGATTGCCCGCGGCATCCTTCGCCAGCGAGTTGACATTGCTCGTGCCGTCACCGTTGCCGATGGCGTCCAAGCAATAGACCTGGCCGTTGTTGTCGCCGACGATGACCACCAGGCGATTAGCGTAGGTCGCCGGCGTCGTAACCGCCCCGGCCGCCGTGTAAACTGCCGGCGTTACCAGCACATTCACCTTGGCAATCGCGGGCGAGTTGAACACCGGGGACGACGGGCCGTTCGCCGAGCCGGGCGTCTCATAACGCCAGATCACCCCGCCGGTGAAGCCGTCCACGCAGTAGATCGCGCCCTGCCCGCTGCCGGTGCTTAGGGTGACCGAGTCCGCCACAACAACCGAGCCGGTCGGCGGCAAAGGACCCGTCGCCGAGCCGTTTGTGTTGTACAAACTGACCACGACGTTCGTGCCGGCGTTCGGCTTCAGCGGCCCGGTCGGCAGGGCTACCAGCGAGTCGGTGCCCGAAGCCACCTGGCTGATCGCCACTGGCTGAGGCGTAGCAAGTACACCGTTCACCGTGACCGTGTAGTAGACCTGACTCAGCCGCGTCTCATTTGACAGGTTCGCCGGGATATGGACGTAGGCAAAGAGGGGTGTGCCGGAAACCGGCGAGGGCACGGTCCAGGTCGCCACTGGAGCAGTGAACACGCCGCCGGAGGCGAGATAGCTCCGATACTCACCGTTGCTGGCAGTCGCGGCAGACAGGTTCGCCGGGGCCGGCGAAGTGCCGCTGACAATCGTGCCTGCACCTGTAAAGCGTGCCGCGTTGTTGTCGTCCACACTGCTCGAAATCCGGGCGGCGGGATCGGAGCGCCCGAAGTAAACCAACTGCCGGATGCGCCGCAGTGGTTCGGGTGCCCCAGCAGCATTCAGCGCCGCCGCCGGGTTGCCGGCTTCCAGCAAAATGTTCCCAGCGTTCGGGGTCGGGGCGTTTGCCCCCCTGCCGGTATTGCCGCCGGCGAGCGCAGTCGTGTCCGGGTTCCCATTGACGGTCGCTTGCTCCGCCGGGCTGCTCGTGGGCGAGGCACTGAATAGGGTGCTGGTGCCCGGCGGGAGGAAGACGCCCCAATACTGCAAGGGGTGCGTGGTCGAGTTGAACTCGTTCGGGAAGCGCTCGTAAGTGATCGCGGTTGGGGCGCTCTGAACATCGCCGACAGTCTGCTGCAAGGTCATCGAGTCGGCAACCAGCGCGGTCTTTTGGGCGGTCGGCGACGGGTCATAGTTGATATACGGCACGGTCGTTCGCCGGGTCAGAGTGACGGTCACGGTGCCGCCAGCGGCGACGGTCAGCGGCCCGGCGAGGAACTGCGTGTCGTTGGCCTCGGTTTGGCTCACCGCCGCCGAAGCCGTAGCGGTAACACTGCCGCCGCCGTCGCGCACCGTGATTGCATAGATCACCTGGGTCGAGCGCGGCTCGAGAGTGCCTGTTGGGTCCTGGAGCGGGTTCGGGATATGGAAGTACAGCGAGTAGGTCCCAGCAGTCGGCTCGGTCAGGGTCCAGGTTGCTGTACCGTTCCCAACACCCGCCGGCAGCCGCCGATACTCGCCGTTCGTCGCCGTCCCTGCGACCGTGCTGGTGATCGGTCCCGGCGTCGGGCCATTCGGGTCGGTGACCGTCTGCCAGGCGCCGGTGAGTGTGAACGTGTTCGGCGCGACCGCCCCGGTATCATCCACAGTAACAGTGCCGGAAGCCTCCGCAACATAGTCGAACGGAGCGGCCCACGCGAGGACCGTGCCGTCGGCAAAGTGGTTCGGGTAGAAAGTGTTAATCGAACCCGGCCCGGCGGACAGGCCAGCGGGCGGACGGGTCGGGTCGAAGTTGCCCAAGGAGAAGCTCGGGATCTGGGTCAGTGCCCCGTTATACAGCTCCGTTGGCGTACCCTGAAGCTGCACTTGCAGCGGGTCCAGAAACGGCGTTAGAAACGGCGCACCGAGTGGATACTGCGCGGCAGGCACTGGCCCGCCGCCGCTGTGGAACGTCGGCCACTGAAACGGCGTCGGCTGCGGCGGCGACGTGTAAGGAGCCGTCAGCGGCCCGGTGGCGGTCTGCGCCCCCGCCGCTCCGGCAAGGCCCAGCCCAGCCAGCGCCGCGCACACGAGCGCGGCAGCGGTGCGGCGCAGCGGGCGGGATAGTTTCGTACAAGTTATATTTGTTGACATCTTGGTTTTCGGTGACATCTTTGTTGGCGTTTGCATAGTGCGGTTGTTGTTTGAGAGCGTTTTGCCACGGAATAAATTCCGAGGCTTGAAAGTGCCCAGTGCCTTCCAGGTCTGCCAGTGCAGTCCAGGGGACACAATACGGAATGCACCGAGTCTTGTGTCCCCTGGACACTGGGCTTTTGGCAGCCTCGGAATTTATTCCGTGGCGCTCAGTCGTGGCTTACTTAACCGTGGTTCACGGCAGCCGAACAGCGAAGGTCGGCTGGGTCAGCGGGCCGGTCAAGTCAGGATGGCTCAAGGTCGCGTTCCCCGCAAACCCGCCCGGCGTGGTTACGGTCGAGACGCCGCTGGCAGTGTTCACATCTACCTCGAACACCTCGCCACCGAGCTTGCCGGCAGCTCCGGTAGGTGTGGGTGTGCCAAGCTCACCCTGGGCGTAGCTCTGCGTAATCAGATAACGCCGCGTCGTGGTCGTCGCCGTGGCAATCACACCGGGGCTGGGCTGGCTGTCGGTGCCAAGGCCCTGAACGCAGGTCGGCACAAACGGCAGGTTGGTACGGGAAACCACGCCGACGCCGAACGCCGGGACAGGCAAGTTCGTGACAGGGGGGCCGGGTACCTGGTAGCTCATATTCTGATAGTTCGAGTTCGCGATGGCAGAAACGGACTGCGTAAATTGCAGGCGGTCCGGGGTGGCAATGAATGCTTTCCGTGTCGCGTCATAGCTCAGGTCGAATGCTCCGTTGTCGTCGGCATACAGGAAGTCGAACGCCGGGATGTTGTTCGGGTTAGGGTTCGCCGGTGCGGATGCGGTCGGCGAAGTGAACAACTGCAAAAAGCGCGGGTTCCTGATTGTAAACGGCGTGTATGGTCCGTTCGCCGTGGCCTGAGCATAGAACCCGGCGGTCGTGTACACCAAGTCATTCGGCGTCGCGGGCGTGATGGCGCTGAACGCAGTTGGGTTCATCGGGTAATTAAACACGACGATGCTGCCGCCCGCCGCGTCGCCGCTGATTGGCCCTAAGCCGCCTGCCGTAACCGGCCCGAGCCGCGTGTTGGTGACGGTCGCCGCGATGCTGATACCCGAGGGCGTGGTAAGATTCTTATAATATGCCGCGCTGCCGTAGCGGTACGAGCGTCCGTCACGGTCGCCAGTGTGGCTGGCCCAATTCAGCACATGGTTGACTTTCGCCACGCCGTTCGTGTCCAAGGCAAGTCCGCCGTTGCGGTTCACCTCGTCAGCGACCTCGACAATGCGGTCGTTGCCGGTGTCGGCGACCAGATAGTACACGAAGCTGCCGCCGGGGTTCGCGAGGGTTGCCCCGCCGGGGGTTGTCGGAGTGGTATCAGGAACGATCCGCACAACGACGCTGGACGGCTGGCTGAGTGTCATCGGCTGGCCGGTGCCAAGCAGGCCGCTCGGGTCGGCGAAGCGGGTCAGCTCCCACTGGACATTGCCGGCGCTGTCGAACCGAACGCAGCGGTTGTTGCCGGTGTCGGCGACGAGGTAATCGTTGATCTCGAACTGAGACAGCGAGGTCGGGTGGCTGAACGGCACTTTGGTCGAGACATTCGATGCCGTGTCGGTGCGCGTGGTGGCGTCCACCGCCCAGGCCGCACCGCCGTCGCCGTCCACGCCCAGAATGCGGCGGCTGTCGGCGATCACCGTCACCTGCCGTGTCCGGGCCGCAATCCCGCTTGCGCCGCTGACGACCAGCACATTGCCGCCGACGCTTGGGGGCGCTCCGACCGCACCCACCCCAACCGTGCCGACCCCAAGCGGGGTGACAAACGGCGCGGCAGTCACTTGTCTGTTCGCGCCGATCAGCGGCTTGGTGGAAATCCGGTACAGGCCCGCGCCGTCGGTCAGCAGCAGGCTGTTCCCCACCTGCGTCAGTCCGGTGACGTTTCCAGCCGTGTTGAACGATTTCGCATACCAGGCCATGTTCGTGTGCATCGAGAGTTGAACTACGTTTCCCGTGGCGGAGTCCGTTGCAAGCAGCGGCTTCGGCTCGGTTAGGCTGCCGGCGATCTGCTTGGCGCCCTGATCATGCCGTCCGAAGTCGAAAAAGAGCAGAGTGCTGGGTGCAATCACGACAGTTCCCGAGGCATCCAGGACCGGCGGGATCGGTGTAAACTGACCGAAATTCCTGCTGCCGATAGTGCTGTTGGCCGTGATGCCGTTGTCCGCCGTAGCACCGCCGTCCTCGGGCGCCTGTGTGATCGTGTATTGGGTTAAGTCCACCGGCGTACCAGGCGGGGGCACCACGATGGCGGAAATCTGCTGATTGGCCCGGAGGCACAGCACGGTCGCCTGAGTGACCCCGTTCGCAAGCGTTCTGGTCGCGGCGGCATAGACATTGCCCTGGTCATCCACGACCGGAGCGCCCTTAAACTGGAAGTCCTCCAAGTCTGTGTAGTCCACTTTGTCCGCATCACTGAAACTGTCTCCCTTGTGCGGCAGCAGGAAGCGGAACTTGAGATGGACATTGGTCCGCAGCAGCCCGCTGCTGACCCCAATCAAGTAGCTGTTGGTCACTCCGGCAGCGCCGGTTCCCACCGTCTGGGTCTCGGTGTAATAGTAGTCGCCGTGCCGGTCAGTCGCCGGGGCAGACAGCGCCGAGGCCGCGTTCGGCGTCCCGTTTCGCAAGGCGTTATAACTGGTCGCGCTGATGAAGTACAAGTTCACCGGGTTCGGCGGAGTGTTGGCCCCGGCGAAGGTCGAGGCCGGGAAGTCCATGTTCCAGTCGGTGAAGTAGGCATTGGAGCCGGTGATCGAGAACAGTGGGTCCTGCGGGTTCGGCGCGGTGCTGTTCGCCGTGACGCCCGCTGCGATGAGGCCGTTGAGGTCGTAGGCGTTCAGCATCGGCAAGGCGTTCAAGTCGGCGAAGATGTTCGCCAGATCGCCGGAGCCGCTGGCACCGTAGCGCTGCGAACGGGCGATGCTGTACCCGGCAATCGCGCCGTTGGTGGTGAACTGGATCAGAGGCTCGTTGCGTGCGCCGAGCAGGACCGTGTACAGGTTGTAGTTAGTCGGTACCAGCGCCGCCAGGACATTCGAGTCCCCGCTCGTGATGAGGCCCACTGACGGAGGCCCGGTCACGACCTCCGGGGGGCTTCCGGCAGCGGGCGGGGTCGCGTTCAGTGGGACTGAAACACTCGTACCTTCGTTGAGGTCGTAAACGTGCAGGGTGCCGTCGGGCTGCCCGGCGTACAATCGCCCATCGTAGTAGGTCGGTGCAGGCGCATTGCCGCTAAACGCCGTCGTGGGGTTCGCCGGGGGTGCCAGGGTCAGCCCCGCCGCGCCGGTGACGGCGTTTAAGGCCAGGACACTGCCGTTATTCTTCTCGACAAAAACGTAGTTCGTGCCTCCGAACGCCGCCACGGTCGGAGCCGACGCCCCAGTGCCGACCCTCTCTGTCCAGATCTGGTCGTAAGACTTCGCCGGGTATTGAGACACGCCCCCCGGCTCTTGGCCGCTCGCCGCCGTGCCCCCGAGAAGGTTCTCCGACGGGTAAGCATCGAACGCACTGAGGGACCCACTGGCGTCCACAGCGAACACGAAATTGCCCCAGACAGCGGGGGCAGGGGGAGCCGTCGGCGCATTCGTTGCCGGCACCGGGAACTGCCAGGCGGGGGAGAACGACGACAGGCCGGCGCTCGATGCGTTGCCGTGGCTGGTCTTATTCTCGTTCGGATGGGTCTGCGCCCAGGACAGGATATTGGTGAGCAGCTTCAGGTCAGCCGCCGGCGCATTCAGAAAGTTGGAGTAAAACGGTATCGGAGCGGGGGTCGGCGGAACAGTTGCCGGGGTCGCTTGCGCCAGGAAATATGCCCCGTTGCCCGGTCCGACATTCGCACCGATGTTCAGGGCACTGACCACGACCTGACCCGCGCCCATCTGCGCGGCGGTCACGACTGACCCGGTGGTATTCTTCAAAGCCGGGCTGAACCAATTGCTGCTTTCGGCGGTGCCGGTGAGGCTGTTTCCAAATAGCCCGAGGTTCAGAATGTCGGCAGGCGTGAAAAAGTAGGGCTGCGACAAAATCGGGTGCTGGAGAAAAGCAGCACCGGCAGTCGGCGGCAGCAGATTGCTGGGCGTTGACGTGGTCGCCGGGTCAGTCCCGGTGAACAGCCCCTGCCCCGTCGTGACTGATGTGGTAGATGTCCCGTACTCGACAATGAGCTGCCCGCCATTTTCCACGAACCGGCGCAGCTTTTCGTTGGTGGCCGGGCCGAAGGTGATGTTGTCCGCCCGCAGGTACAGCACATTGTACTGCGACAGCTCGCTGTCCGAGACACTGTTGAGCGGCACTTCCCAGTACGCAGCCATGTCCGGCGTCACAGTCTGGTTCACGGTGTAGGCTGACGGATACCGGTTCAGCATCGCGACATTGATTGTCACCGGGGCCAGAGGGTTGACGAACTTGACATCGGTGGGCCGGACATCAGGCCGGTTGTTCAGGACATAGAACACATACGGCGACGGGTCGGATGTGACGACCAGTACCCCGGCGTTGAGCGTGTGCTGCTGGTAGACAAAGCCGGCGGCGCGGGCCGCCGGGGCCAGCCCGCCGCCGAGCGCCCCGAGCGCCGCCACGGTCAGCAATGACCGCAGGCCGCAGGCGCGGCGATGGTTCAGATTTTTGCGTGTGTTGATACGGCGAAACATGAAAAAAATCCTCGGAATGAACAGTGTGAGCCGAAAGAGCGTGGGATTAAAATCCTGCGCTGTGTGGCGCAGACGCCCAGTGACCGCCTTCGCGGACAAGGAACCAAATACCCTGACAGTCTTACTCTTCGTCCACGAAGGTGGACATTGGGCGTCTGCGCCACACAGCGCAGGATTTCAATCCCACGCTCTCAATCCTGCGCCCCTTCACTCAGCGCCTATTGCAGCAGCGGCGCTTCCCCGCTCTGCCCCGAATACAGCAGCCCCGGCGACACCGGCAGCTTCGGCGTGAACGGCAGCGGACGCCCATACTTGTCGCTCCGCAGGTAATAAGACGCCTGCGTCCCATTGGTCGCCGCCGGGCTGTACGGGTACCCGGCCTGCGGATCGTAAATAATTTGCAGGCCAATTGCCGGCTGGCCCGACTGCGGGTGTCCGGCGAACTCTTGCGTCGCGCCGGTGAGCAGCGAGCCGTGATACTGCGGAATCCAGCCCCAGCGGCGCATCCATTCGGTCTGCGCGGCGATGTCCGCAGGGTGCGCTTCGGAGACGCTGCCGTCAATCGTGATCTTCAGGTCAATCGGCTGCCCATAGAGGGGGAACCGGCTCCGGCTCAAAATCTCTGCGGGGGACGGGTTCCCGGACAAGTCAGGGCGCGTCCCGTTCGGGGTCAGATTCGGGTCGAAGCTACCGGTGTACGCCTGCAAGTTGTCGCCCGAGTTCCGGTTGAACCACTCGCCGGGAATGACGAAGAATGACCGGGTCTGAGCATAAAGCACTGCTTCAATGCGAATGTCCATCGGCAGAACAGCAACCCGTTCGAGAAGCGGGTTCAGTGTCGAGATGCCATCGGAGAGCGGCCCGGTGCCGGGGTCTTTTCGCAGCAGAAGCTGGAAGACATTGTCTCCAGTCGCGCCAGTTAGGGTCGCCAGCGTGGTCTGGGACAGGTCAAACGTCGTGTGGAGCAGCGGCTTGAACGTCAGCGTCGGCGGTCCGGGCGGGGCAACGAACGGCGACTGGAAAACGGTCGCGCCGCTTGGGTCCAGAATGTCGAAGTCAATCTGAGCGGTGCCGTCGGCTTGGGCATCGGAAGCGGCTGCGGACACGTACAGAGCCAAGTTGTTCGCGCCATACTTCTTGGCTGGCGTCTGCGGCGTTGTCGCCGTGACCGGGGCGCCGGGGTTTGCGAACCCGAACCCAAACTGTTCGGCGAGTGTGCCGTCGCTGTCGGACAGCTCTAAGCTGCTGCCGACCGGCTTCGGATACTGCCGGTTTAGCACGGCTCCGGCGAGGAACTGCGTGGTATTGATGCACACATAGTCATGGGCAAGGACACTGATGGTTGAGTCAGGGCTGCCTTTCAATAAATTGCCTTCGACATAGGCCGAAGCACCGGAGACAATCGTGATATGGCGCGGGATGTACTTCGGGTTGGCAGTGGTGCCTTCGTTCGGGCTGGCGATGCCGTACACGCGGACATTGCCCTCAGCATAGATTACGATGTCGTTGTCGGGCGCAGTTCCGCCATTGAGCGCCGTGTTGTCTGCTTCCGCGCCGAGGTCGGCATACGTCACATCCAGCGTTTCCCCGGCATTTGTTGTGCCGTCGGGTCCGGCGAAGTGGCCGCCGCTACGGGTCAGGCGGATCCCATAGCTGCCGGGGCCGGACGCCGCCGGGATAAGCTGACCGAGCGTGACGGTGACGCCCGGCGGGTCGTAGTACGGGCCGTTCCAGTTGCCGAAGCTTGAGCCGCCTGGTCCGGACGCGGTGCGGTGCAGCCATTCGTCGGTGAGAGTCGAGCCGCCGCCGATGCTGGCGCTGTCCGGCTGGACATCTTGCGGGTTGTTGACATAGATCGCCTTGCCGTAGCCGTACTGGCTCGGGTTGCTCCCGGCAGGCGGTGTGTACGGGCTGCCGTTCAGGGTCAGGTTCGGACGCGGCGCAGAGTTCATGGCGATGGCCCGGTAGCGCGGCATCTGCGACGCGGTATCCTGGGCATCCACGAGTGGCGGCTCCAAACGAGTGATCGAGCGCGGCAGTCCGGCAGCGTCGTTCTGCATCGAGCCGTCGCGGACTAGGCCGCCCTGCGTATTGAAGCTGCTGCTGTTGCTTGGCGCGATGTATGTTCCGGTCGTTGCCAGCTTGGCCGGGTCGGTCGGGTTCAGGATCAGCGCCGCCTGCTGGCCGCTGGCGGGGTTCCCGGAGTTGTTCAGAGCGACCGACTGCTGGAAGCTATCGAGCAGCAGGTCTCCGGCGAACTCGGCGGTGTCCTGGAACAGCGGCGCGTTTGCACCGGGGTTTGGGTTCAGGTACATGACATTGGTGCCGAAGAAGCGCACCGGCATATTCGAGTGGATCGAGCCGCCGCCCATCATCGCTGTAAACCCGGCTGGCAGGGTGCCGCCCCCGGCATTCGGGTTTGGCTGGACCAGGGTGCCGTTCTTCATGTAGGCATCCGCTGCGCCATAGGTCGTCAGCACCGGATATTCCTGCAATGTCGGTGCGCCGCCATTTGCGCCGGTGCTGTTGAAATCAAAGACGCCGGGCGTGGCGATGCCACCGTCAGTGTTGTCAGCGTAGAACTGACTGACGACGCCGAGGTTTGCGATGTCTGAGCGCTTGTCCGGGTTGGTCTCGAAGCGGGCGTAATCGGTGATGCCGATCGGCTTGTAAGCGACTTCGTAGGACTGCGTTTTGTCAGTGCTGCGGTTGTTGCTGTAGGTGGTCGGGTCATTCGGGTCAATCACGCCTTCGCGCCCAATGGACTCGATCTTCAGGTACTTGCCCGGCGGCACCGTCGCCGTCGCGATGTTGACCGGGTCATAGGTGACGCGCACCAGAAACCGTCCCGCGCCGGTGTTGTACCGAGCGTAGCCCACTTGCAGATATTCGAGGTCCGGGTCAGCCGTATTCGCGGCAGGCGGCGTGTTGGCATTGTACCGCGCCAATTCCCGTGCTTCGGTGGGCGGGGCGAGCAGGGCAAACTGTAGCGGGGGACGCCAGTCGGCACCGTCGGCGCTGCCGGAAATCTGGGCGTCGGCATACGTGATGCCGGCGTGGGCGTAGGTGCCCGCCGTCTGGACACGGGCGATCTTGCCGGTATTAATCAGGTTGCGGGCGACGATGGTGACGAACAGCGCCCCGACGAGGCCGAGCAGCAGCAGCACGAGCAGGGCGACGACAATGGACTGACCGTGCCGCGCCCGGCTTTGATGACTCCAGTTTGGGCAGTCCTGATTTGGTTGTTGTGTCGTGAACATCATTGTTTATGCAGTGTACTTTGGCGGCCCGGCTCCCCCATGATTGGGGGCGGGGGCTTTTACCGATTGCTGTTGCCGATCTTGATCTTCGTTTCCGCCGGGATGACCTGCGCCCGGTTGCTGGTGACATCGTAGATGCGGACGCCGAGCGTGACATCAATCAGGTCCCGCGTCTGGTAGTCCACCTTGACATCCATCGGCAGGTTCGGCAGGTAGGGCGTGCTGTTGAGATCGGTCATTGTGAACGTGCTTGGCAGCGGCGACGGCAGCGACTTACTCGGCACCATGTTCGCCTGGTAGTCGTACACCACGCTGACGCCGGTGACGCCGGGGCGCAGGTGCAGGGTGCTGGTGCCGTAGTCTACCGAATACTGGTTGTCGCCGACTTCACTGTTCACGGAGGAGTTGATCTCGGTGTAGCTGACCGCCAGGCCGCTGTTCGGCCCCGAAGTCTGGTCCGGCCCGGTCACCCGCAGGCTGCCGGGGACGATGTGCGCGTTCGCCACGCCGGTCAGCGCCGGGTTGCCGGAGTTGGTCAGAATATGCACTCCCTGCAAAGGCGAGTCGGTCAGCGTCGCCGTCGCATGAACCGGCAGCGTCAAGTCGAGAACACCCGCCGTGTCAATGCCGCCGAGGTTTTGGCTATCCAGCGTCGTCATATCGACCGGGCCGTAGTTCCAGGCCCGGTTGTAGCGGTCGCCGGGACCATTCGGCAGGGACGGTGCGGCGAACATGATGACGCCGGTGTCCGGGTTAATCGTCATCGGCACAAACTGTGTCCCGCCCAGAGTGTAATTCGCCCCGCTTTGCGTCACCGGAAAGCCCTGCGTGACATCATAAACGACCGTGCCGTTGGCATCCGTGTCGGTGCTCAGGTGCCGGCGCTCCAGAATATCGCCGGGATTGATGACCGACGGCGTGAAGGTCACGCCCGCCACTGCCGGGCCTGTCGGTGGATAGCCGGCAGGGTTCGCGGCTGTGACCTGCGCCCCGGCAAACTGCTCAGTGTCATAGTACATATCCGTCGCCGCATTGTAATTGCTTGGATACACGCCGACATGGTACGGCAATGACCACGACTGGCTCGTCGCCGTGTAAACAGTCGGGACATACGCAAACCCGTTTTGGTCCACGGCCACCGTGCCCGCGCTGCTGTAGTCCGAAGTCGTCCCCGGCGTCGCGCTCCCACTGACCGTCGCAGGCCGGAACGTCACACTGGTATTGATGATCGGATACGGCTTGTCGGCCACAGGGTCATGCGCGACGCCGCTGTGCGCCACGCCGTTGAATGCCCCCGCCGTATCATACGCCAGCGTGTTGTCGGCATTGTGCGGCAGCAGGATCAAATCCACATTCGGGCCGGGAATGACGGTCTTCGCAATCTGCACCCACTTATCTACGCGGGCATTGTGCGCGGTGACTTCTGCGGCTGTGTAGCTGGTGTGGCTGTCATTCAGCCAGTTGACATCGTTTGTGGTGACATAACGAAAGAAATCGGGGTCATCCAAGTCCGGGATATTCGGCACCACCGGAGTCCCGTCCGCTTTAAGGCGCAGAGCAAATAAATCCGTATTAGGGGTGACCCCATTTGCAGCCTTGTTATACGGCAAAAACTGAGCGCGGTACAGGACATAGGTGTTGTCGTTGTTCGCGATAGATTTGCCTTCGCGTGTGCTGTTGTACGGCTTAGTCGGGTCTTTGAGACCAACGAAGTAGCGGATCATCGTCGTGCCTGCCGCCAGCGGAAACACATACGATGGGTTGCTGATAATTGCGGAACCATTTTTGGACTGCGTGTAGGCAATCGGCTCATTGGTCGTCGGGTCTACTGTCCCGCCGGTGCCGTTCAGCTTCGGCAGCACGAAGTCCAACTTGGCATTGTAAGCGTGGGCGACGACCGCCACGCCGGCGTTGTTCAAGATCGGCAGGTCCAAGAAGTTCGTGTAGCGGTCATCCCCCGCGACAATCGCGTTGGATGTCTGGAATGGGTGACTGGTGCCGTCGAACACGAACACGGCGCTGCCCAGCTCCCGCGTGATGCGCTCTTTGGTGATCCGGGCGGCATCCTGCGCCGCCGTGACGATCTGCGCCTGCTGGGTGTAGCGCAGGGCGCTGACCAGCGGCACGAGCAGCAGGGCAAACAGCACGGCGGTGAGCGCGATCACGATCAATATCTCGATCAGTGTGAACGCGGCGCTCCGGCGCTGCGGCGTAGTTTGTGTTGTGCGGTCTTGGTTGATCATTGTAAAGCTTCGTTGCAGCGGTGCAGCGCGGACACAGAACGAGTGAGCCGAAAGAGCGTGAGCCGAAAGAGCGTGAGCCGAAAGAGCGTGGGACTGAAGTCCTACGCTGTGTGGCGTAGACGCCTACCGTCCACCTTCGTGGACGAAGAATAGAGTTGTCAATTTGCTCGGTTCCTTGTCCACGAAGGTGGACATTGGGCGTCTGCGCCACACAGCGTAGGACTTCAGTCCCACGTCTCCCAATCCCACGTTCTTCCCCAACACTACGGTGTCCGGGTCAGCAGCGCATCTACACTGTGGACTTTGTACTGGTTGCGCTCTTTCCACGCCACCACCGACCGGGCCGACAGGCCGCGCACGGCGGTCACTGTGACGTTAGTTGCGCCGGCGGGCGGGGCTAGGAGAATGCGCACATCGGGGGCGCCGAGGTCGTAGATAATCGGGTCCACGGCGAGCGTCTGCACGAATGTCTGCGTTCCGCCGCCGGATGCGGTATAAGTGCCGTCAATTTCCACGGTCTTGCCGGCATTGCAGCGGGCAAAGTAAACAGTGGAAGCGCCGTCGTATACATACTGGTCCGCCGCCAGCGGGGTCATGTCCGAAACCGGCCCGCTCACCGACGCTGGCTGGAAATACGCCGGCGTCTTCTGCACCGCCACGGTCCACCCGAGGTCTGCCGCGTAAAACACGCGGACGCGGTGCGGCCTGCCATCGGTGAAGACCTGCGAGCCGAATACGATGCGTCCGGTCGAGTAGCTGACATTGATCTGCGTTTGGTCGGTGCTAGTACCATTCACATCTTCGTTGTTAATTGGCTTGTCGGGTGTGGTCGGGTCGAACGGATTAGAGAACGGCGCGACAAGATTCCCGGTATCCAAATCCAGTATGACGATGCTGCTGCTACTTCCCGCGATGCCGGGGTTGATCGAGTTGTCCGGGTTCGCCGACCCTGCCAGCAGCAGGTTTGGGACCGTCGTGCGGACCACCGCCGTCGCCCCGCCGGAGAGCGCCGGGATGTCGTAGTCCTCATGCAGAATGCTCCATGAAGACACGATGTACGAAATCTGCGCCTTCCGCGCCGACGCCCCGGACCCGTTCGCCGCCTTTGGATTGAAAGCGACCACACCGGGGTTGGCGGCGTTCGGCCCGGTAACATCACCGATATTGCCTGTCAGCAGGGCAAACTCATAGGGGTCAAGGCTGAACGCTGGGGCTGTTCCTGGCGTCATCGGTGTATTCATCCCCTGGTAGGGCCGGTACAGCGTGACGCTTTTCCACATATCCCCCACAGGAAGGCGGTTCTGGGACGGGATGATGCTCGGGTCCGCGTAATTCACGGAGGTCGGGTTCCCCGCCGTATCCACTCCGGTCGGCGAGAACCAGCCCCCGTGGTAATTATCAGAGGTGTCCGGCAGGTAGGAGTCCGCCGTAACGCCGTCCTTTGGCGCGTATTTGTTTGCGCTATCCTGCGTGATGCCCGCCCGCACATCCAAAGACTGTATATAGGATTTGTTATTCATGTCGGTGATCACAACAACAATCCGCTGGTCGTAAGATTTGTATGTCGGCGGCGTGGTGGTGTTGTCCGTCAGTGTATAGGCAGCGTAGGGAATCGCAATCTTTTGGTTCGCTAAGTCTACTAGAAACCGCTCCTGTCCAGGAAATAGCTGATGCTGGGGAACGGTGACAGGAGCAGTCGAGCCGACAATCGCTTCCGTCGCCGAATCGCCGCTTTGTGCGGTCCAATACGGGCTGTTAACCGTGAAGTAGCTGGGAAAGCCTGCGACACTGCCCTTCGGATTGGCGGGCATGACCACCGGACCGTAATGGACAACGTACACTGATTGACCGCGAACTGCGGTTGGCACCGTAATCGTTTCATTGCTGACGATGCGGGCGTTGTTCAGTGTATTCGGGTCGTCGGGGTCGTAGTTCGAGTACGTCGCCGCCGTCGGCGCATTCATGAGCGTCAGCAGGTCGCGGCCCGGCAGGATCGCTTCCGGCAGGCTTTGGGCGTCCTGCGCCCCCCGGTTGATCGCCGCGCCCCCGAGGCCTTCGGCTAAAGCGGCGTTGCCGGCGCTCTGAATCGAGAAGAAGCCGCTTGGGAACAGGCGGATGATGGTCAGGATGCCGGTCACAAGGATGACCAGGACGACCAGAACCTCAATCAGCGAGACGCCGCGCCGCCGTTTCCCGTTATTTCGCTGATGATTATTTTGCTGGCTGTCGTTCATTGACTGCACGAAGAAACCTTTACGCAAACTATGAGTGCGTGGGACTGAAGTCCTACGCTGTAGGGCGCAGACGCCTACCGTCCACCTTCGTGGACGAAGAATAATTCGGCCCGTAGGGGCGCCGCTTGCTGCGCCCTCCGGTTCCCGGTTCCTTACGGTGTGATCTGCCAGAAGTTGCCGCCGGTTTCTTTAGCCGCGAAATCGTTGCCAGTCATCTTCTTGACCGCGCCGCTCTCAAACAGCACCAGCACCTTGTCAGCGTTCTGAACATGGTAAGAAGTCGCCGTAATCACCGTGCCCGCCGGCGGATTCTGCCAGCGGAGCTGATGGGTGTAATTGGAATCGCTGGCGACGGCTGTATCACAGCCGACTGGGCTAGTGCCGTTGCAGGCCGTCCCCTCGCGGGCAAGCTGATAACGCACGATATACGAAGCATTGGCGGTCGGGTCGTTAATCTTGTTCGTCCCTACCACGAGTGGGCTGCTGTCGTAGGCATCAGCAACGTAAAAATTGCGAACAGTCGGCACAATGCTCCCCGGCCCGTAAGCCGGAGTGCCGCAGACTGAGTCCGTAGTTGGCGTAGTGGAAGTGCTGCGGAGCGTGTTGTCGCTCGTCGGGTTGCAAGGGGCGATGACATTTGCCGCAAGGCCAGCCACAATCTTGCCGGTGTCGCTGCTGTTGACCGTGTTGTTCGGGTCGGTGAACTCTTCTACGTCTTTGATATACGCCGGGTACAAGCCAGGGAAATAGATTGCGGCTTTGCCGTCGGCTTGGGCCTGCGCCAAGCCGCTCTTCATAGTCGTATTGGGGTACGCATAGCCGAACAGCACGTCCGGGTAACGATGGTTGTCGAGCTTGAACTGCTCCATCTTCTGCTGAATATCTTTGAGGTTAGAGATAGAAGTGCTTTGACGCGCCCCTTCGCGCACCGACGCGAACACCGGCAGCAGGATCGCCGTGAGAATCGCGATAATGGCGATAACGACGAGCAGTTCGATCAGCGTGAAGGCTTGAGAGCGGCGGTTGGATGCCATGTGAGACTCCTGGTTCGTGATGAGCAGACAGCGGTAACTGTTGCAGGACGGTAACTTATCTCGTATTGTTCCCGGATTTATGAAAAAGAATTAATCTTTTTTAACCTACCCCCGGAACTTCGTTCCGACCCCTCCCGCAGCGGGAAGGGTCAAGACAAATCGGGTAGGATAGCAAGGGAACTCACCTATCTTGTCTGAAACTCTCACCCTTCCCGTTGCGGGAGGGGTCGGAACGAAGTTCCGGGGGTAGGTGCTGAACTCGCCGCAGCGGGCGGCGGCGCAGCGGCGCGGGTCAGAATGCCCAGGTACCAGGACCCCAGCGACTGCCCATAAAAGAGCGCGAGCAGGGCGCCCGCCGCCATCGCCGGGCCGAACGGGATGGGAACACGCTCCCCAAGACGCCGCCGGGACCGGGCGATCACAATCAGGCCGGCGATTGCCCCGACGAAAATGGCGAAGCCGAACGAACCCAGGGCCAGCGCCAGCCCGAGGTTCGCACCAATCAGCGCCGCCAGCTTGCCGTCGCCCCCACCCATGCCCCCGGAGTCCTCATCGGCCTCGATCTCCGCCCCACTCACCCCTTCGAGAGTCGGCTTCGACCCCCAGCGGGCCTCGGTCCAGCGGCGCACCGGCGGGATCAGTGTGCCCCAGTAATAGAAGAAATTGTAGGTCCAATCTTCGCCCACGTCGCGCAGGTAGAGCCACGCCGCAGCCCCCGCCCCCATCCGCTTGTCCATCAGCGACACCAGCACGACATAGGATGCCAGGCCGACAAAGTAGATCACAGCGGCGTAGCCGAACAGGCCGAGCGCCGAGTCGCGCAGGGTCAGCCGTCCGCCAAAAGCGCCGGCGACCGCGCCGTGCGCCAGGCCGACCAGCATGCCGAGGACACACAGGCCGTCGTCCACGACAAAATGCTCTAAATCAATAAAGAACACGCAGACGAGGAGGGCGGTGAACAGGCAATGGAAAACGGCGTCGTACCACATCCCCCCCGCCGCGAAATCGTACCAGGCGACGACAGCGAACAAAACGCCGGTCAGAAGCTCAATGCCGGGGTAGCGCCAGGAAATCGGGGACTTGCAGTAGCGGCACTTCGCGCCCAAAACAAGAAACGAGACAACAGGGAACAAATCCAGCGTTCCCAGACGATGCTCGCAGCGCGGGCAGTAGGACCAGGCCGGAGCACTGACCCCCTGCCCACGCGGCAGCCGCCAGATGACTACGTTCAAAAACGAGCCGATGGCGAGGCCGTACAGCCCCGCCACCAACAGCCAGATGCCCACGATTGGCATAACAGCTTATTCGCCCGCGCCCTTTTCGGTGCCGTCGCCGCCCGAAAGCGACTGGATCAAAACGATCATCGGCATGAACATTCCCAGAATGATCAGCAGCACGGCGACGCCCAGGAAGCAGATCAAGATCGGCTCAATCGCGACTGCCAAAGCCGCCAGAGCCGCATCCACTTCATCCTCGTAGAAGTCGGCGATCTTCGAGAGCATGGCGTCCAGCGAACCCGACTCTTCGCCGATGGAGATCATCTGCACGACCATCGGGGGGAACAGCTTGGACTTGACCAGCGGATCGCCGATCCGGTCGCCTTCGCGGATACGGGCGCGGGCCTCCATAATCGCATCGGCGATCACGACGTTCGCGACCGTGCCCGAGACCGTTTCCAGCGCCTGCAAGATCGGGACGCCCGATGTCAAGAGCGTGCCCAGAGTCCGCGAGAAGCGGGCCAGGGCGACTTTGTGGTTCAGCTTGCCGAAGACCGGCACTTTCAGCTTGAACTTATCCCAGACATGAGACCCGAAGTTGGTCTTGATGAATGCGCCGAACGCGAACCGGACGGCAAAGAAGATCGCCAGCGCCAGGTACCCTTTGTGCAGGAAGAAGTCCGACACCGCAACAAGCCCCAGAGTCAGCGCCGGGAAGTCGGCGCGGCCATGCGGAAGCATCGTCTCAAACAAATTGAGGAACGTCGGCACGATGAATGTACACAGGCCGACGACAATGATGGTCGCGGCGATGACGACGATGGTCGGGTAGGTCATCGCCGACTTGATCTTACGCTTCATCTCGACGTCTTTTTCCAGGAACGTCGAAAGCCGCTGCAAGGTCTCTTCCAAAACGCCGCCGACTTCCCCAGCCCGGACCAAACCAATAAAAAGGTTCGAGAACGTGTTCGGGTACTTCGCCAGACTTTTCGAGAGCGTGTTGCCCGCCTCGACTTCGCGCTGGACATCAATGATGATCCGCTTGAGCTTCGGGTTGGTTTGCTGCTGCGAGAGGACATCCAGGCAGCGCACCAGCGAAACACCGGCGTCAATCATGGTCGAGAACTGACGGCAGAAGATCGAAAGCTCGGTCAGCTTAACCTTCTGGATATTCTCGAACCAGTTACCGCCGAGGCCCTTTTTGGCTTTGGCCGATTTGATCTCGGAGATAACGAAGCCCTGCTCGCGCAGGCGGCGGGCAAGAACATCTGGATTTTCCGCTTCCGAAGTCCCGCTCCGCATCGTGCCAGATGCGTCCCGGACCGTATATGCATAAGTTGCCATGTGAATTTGCTCCTTTAACGAGCGTAAACGCAAATCAAGCCGAAAACGGTTCGGCTCACGCGAAAGTTATTTTCCTGGTTGTTCTCTCTAGCGACCCGGTACGCCCGGACGACCGCCGGGGGGCGGCATTCCCTGGGAGCCGCCGGGGCCGGTGGTGCCGTCGCCGGCCAGCATCCGCTTCAGCTCTTCCTGGTTCTGGGCGCGGCTCATGGCGTTCTCGTAAGTAATCTTGCCTTCCATGTACAGATTACGCAGGCAGGCGTCGGTGGTGATCATGCCGATATTCGCCGAGGTCTGAATGATAGACGTAATCTGGTGCGCTTTGGCCTCGCGGATCAGGTTCCGAATGGCGGCATTGGCGATCATAATCTCATACGCGCCGATCCGCCCCCGGCCCGACGAAGCCTGAAAACTCGGCGTTGTCGGAATGAGCTGCTGCGAGATGATCGCCTGAATGTTGTTCGAGAGCTGCAAGCGCACCTGCCCCTGCTGCCCCGGCGGGAAACCGTCCACAATGCGGTCCACCGACGACGACGCCGAGTTGGTGTGCAGGGTGCCGAAGACAAGGTGACCGGTTTCGGCGGCGGAGACAGCGAGCGACATCGTTTCGAGGTCGCGCATCTCACCGACCAGAATAATATCCGGGTCTTCGCGCAGGGACGCCCGGAGCGCGTTGCCGAAGCTTTTGGTGTCCATACCCAATTCGCGCTGATTGATGACCGAGAGCCGGTGGTTATGCACAAACTCAATCGGGTCCTCAATCGTGATGATATGCTCGGAGCGCGTCAGGTTGATCTCATGGATCATCGCCGCCAGTGTCGTGGATTTGCCCGACCCGGTCGGGCCGGTCACCAGTACCAGGCCGCGCTTAAGATGGGTCAGCTTCTCGAAGATTTTGGGCATCTCCATATCTTCGAGTGTCGGAATCTTGGTCGGGATGAGGCGCAGGGACGCTGCAACGCTGCCTTTGTCCTTGAAGATGTTGACACGGAAGCGGGCCTTCTTTTGCAGGGCATAGGAAAAGTCCAGCTCCCAAGTGCTCTCGAACTTCTGGATCTGCTCGTCGGTGAGAATCGCGTACATCATCTGCTGGATGTCCAGCGGCGACATATTCTCATAGCCCGTCGGCTTCAATTCGCCGTCGGCCCGAATGACCGGGGGAATGCCCGATGCGATGTGCAGGTCAGAGCCTTTCATCGCGATAATCAAATCAAGCAGCTCGTCAATATGCAGCTCGACGACGGATTTCTTCTGCACCGGCTTTGCAGTCGGGCGCGGCTGGAACTGTGGGACGGTCGGATTGGACGGGTTTGCCTGCGGCACGGTTGCCGCCGCGCCGTTTCCCATTGTTGCTATCGGTTCGGCCATACTACTTGCCTTCTTTCAGTGAAGAACCTACCCCGGCTCGTACCTCGCCACCCCTCCCTAAGAAGGAAGGGTAGGAGCTTCGGAAACAAGTCTTTCTTGGCTGTCTCTTGCCCTTCCTTCTTAGGGAGGGGTGGCGAGGTACGAGCCGGGGTAGGTTCTTAGAACCCGGCGGTAAAGACGACGCGCATGACTTCGTCCGGGGTCGTCATGCCCTCTAAGATTTTCAGCAGGCCGTCTTCGCGCAGCTCGCGCATCCCGTTGGCTTTTGCGGCGTCGCGGATGTCTGCGACCGGGGCGCGGCGGACGACAAGCTCGGCGATTTCCTCGTTCATGGTCATCAGCTCGTAGAGGCCGACACGGCCTTTGTAACCCTTGTAGCGGCACTCCTCGCAGCCTTTGCCCTCGTACAGCGTGACCTGTGCATTGGGATCTTCGGGTTTATAGCCGAATTTGCTCAGGAAGTTCGCCGGAACCCGGTACGGCTCTTTGCAGTTCGAGCAGACTTTTCGGCACAAGCGCTGGGCCATAATGCCCTGTACGGTCGCGGCGATCAGATATGTCTCAATGCCCATGTCCGCCAAACGCATCACGGCTGATGGCGCATCGTTGGTATGCAGTGTCGAAAGAACAAGGTGACCCGTCAGCGATGCTTCCACAGCGATCTGCGCGGTTTCGAGGTCGCGCATCTCTCCGACCATGATGATGTCCGGGTCCTGCCGCAGGAACGACCGCAGGGCCGTCGAGAATGTCAGCCCGGCTTTTTTGTTGATCTGGACCTGCGAGACGCCCGACAACTGGTACTCAACCGGGTCCTCGACCGTAATGATGTTCTTCTCGACCGAGTTGATCTTGTGCAGGACCGAGTAAAGGGTCGTCGTCTTGCCCGACCCCGTCGGCCCGGTGGTCAGGAACATCCCGTTCGGCTGCGCGACAATCTCTTCCAGCTTCGCCTGCACTTCGGGTGTGAAGCCGAGCTTGTTCAGACCAAGCAGAACGCTTGTCTTGTCCAGGATACGCATGACGATCTTCTCGCCGAACATAGTCGGCAGACACGACACGCGCATATCGTAGTCTTTGCCCTCATGACGAACGGGAATACGTCCGTCCTGCGGCACGCGCCGCTCGGCGATGTTCAGCTCGGCCATAATCTTGAAGCGCGAGATGAGCGCGGCCTGAATATGCTTCGGCACGGTCATGGTCTCGTTCAGGACGCCGTCAATCCGGTAACGAATGCGGACGCCTTTGATGCCCGGCTCGATATGGATGTCCGACGCTTTCTCGCGAATCGCCTGCATCATAATCGCGTGAGCGATACGGATGATCGGGGCTTCCTCGGAAATCTTTTCCAGGCCGCCTTCATCGTCCTCGTCCACCCCGGTGCCGCCCAGCTCGCCCAGCTCGTTTTTGATGGCGTCCGACAGGCCGCCGCCAGGCGTCATGTCCTGACCGTTTCCATTGCGCCCATTCAAAGTGCCGTTGCTGCCCGGCGTCAGGTCGGTCGTTCCATCACCGGGTTTGATGACAACTGGAAGTTCGCCGTTGCTGTTTTTGTAGATTTCCGGCAGTGCCGAGCCGCCGTCGCGCCCATTCAGCGGCCCGGTGACGTGCTTGCCCCCATTGCCGCTGTAGGCCCGGATAATCGCTTCCTCGATTTCAGACTTGGTCGCCAGCACCGACGTGATCTTGCAGCGCGACACCAGCTTGACATCATCCAGCCCGACTGCGCCGGTCTTGACATCGCCAATGGCAACCATCAGCCGGTTGGGCGTGGAGTTATTGTCACGCTTAATCGGCAGGATGTTGTAGCGCTTGGCGATATGCTCCGGCACAGACTTGATTGCCGCCGGCTCCGGCTGCACTTTGCTGAGGTCCACAAACTTCAGCCCAAGTGTCTCGGCACGGGCCGACATGACATCTTTTTCCGAGGCCATATCCAGGTCCTGGATAATGCCGCCCAGGTCGCCGGGCGTCACTTTCTGCATCTCGCGGGCCTGCGACAATTTTTCTTCCGTCAGTACCCCGCGCTCAACCAGCACTTCCCCAATACTTTTTTTTGCCTGCATTACCATAGTGGAAATCTGCCTCCTTACGCAGCCCCTTCCGTTGTCCTGACTTCATCCGTCGAATTTGAGAGTGATTTGATAAAAAGCGAGTAAATTTAAAAGAGCAATCGCGGGCAGATGAATGGCGAAAACGGCAGCAGCGCCGGAGCGAAAGAATGGAACAAAGTAAAACGAAAATGGCCGGGACAGACAGCGTTCACCATTATAACATAAACAGCACCGCCGCGCAAGGGGTTCCTTTTGCGATTGATGCCCGCACTTAGGGGGCAGTCCGCAGCGCCCGTGCCATTGCCGAGATTGGAATAATCGCCAGCGGCAGCCCGGTCCAAAGCGACAGCGAAATCGCCCCCTGATTGACCAGCATACCGAGGCCGTTCGCGGTCCCGCAGCCCGCGTCCTCGGCTAATGCCAGCAGGCGCGTCTTCGGCGGCGCATAAATCAAATCATAGACAAGTGGGCACCCCGAAAACACATTCAGCGGCAGCAGCGGGGCTTTTTCCTCATGCGGGTGCATCCCCGCAGAAGTCGTGTTGACCACCAAATCGAACGGCCCCGCGTCTGTGTTCACTCCAACCGCCAGTGCCCTGCCCGGAAACCAGCGCACGATGTCTTCCGCCAAGCTCTCGGCGCGGGCTTGCGTTCGGTTGACAATCGTGCAGTCCGTCCCAGCCTCCGCCAGTGCAAACGCCACAGCCCGCGCCGAACCGCCCGCGCCCAAAATCAACGCTCTGCGATTTTGCGTCTCCTGCCCGGCATCCCGAAGCGACTGTATGAACCCTGCCCCATCCGTACTATACCCAAATAGGCGGCCTTCTCTGTTGACAACCGTATTGACCGACCCGATGCGCCGCGCCGCTTCGTCCGCTTCGTCCAAATACGGCAGCACTAATTCTTTCAGCGGCACCGTCACGTTCACACCGACCAAACCTAATGCCCGCACCGCTTTGACCGCCGCCCCTATGTTCTCCGGCGCGACTTCAAACGGCACATACACCCAGTCCAGCCCCAGCGCATCAATCGCGGCGTTGTGCATCACCGGCGACCGCGAGTGCCCGACCGGGTGCCCCCACACGCCGACGACTTTGGTTGTTCCTGAAATAGTTGTCACAAGATAAACTACGCCGCCACACGGATATACACCGACGCGCTCGCCGGTTCCGGGATTGGATAGCCTTCTTCCCGCAGCCCGTCTAAATGGAACTCAATTGCCTCCTGCATATTGCGCTCGACATCTTCCCGCGTCACGCCTGTCGAAACACAGCCCGGCAAATCAGGCGAGTATGCCGAGTAGCCTGTGCCGGTTTTCTCGATCACGATCAAGTAATTCATGGTCTCAGCCCCGCTTGCTTCAATATGCTGTTCTCGGTTCCGAGGGCTAAATCGTCGCTCGGCTTCCCCGGCACGGTAACAAGGCCGGGCTTCGCATCGCGCTTAAACTGCCGATGACTGCCGCGTGTGCGGGTCAAATACCAGCCATCTTTTTCAAAGAGCGCAATGGCTTGTTTCACATTCATGGTGATAGGCTGCCCACGCGCCGACGACTTTTGTTGTCCCGGAGATATTTGGCATTAATGGACTAGGAACGGTGGGGCAGCAGATCTCTCAGCTTGGCAGAACCTTCGGTCAAAATTACCTCACATTCCAGGTTCTGCATATTGACTTGAAACATCAACTCACGGCACCTGCCACAGGGCGAAAGTATGCTGTTTTTGCCGACTGCAACAATTTTTTTGATCAATGTTTCGCGCTGCTGGAGCATCGCAGCAATCGCTGAGTGTTCCGCACAGAAGCCGACCCCGCAGGCCAAATCCAAACAAATGCCGGTGTAGATGCTTCCAGACTCGGTTTCTAACGCACAAGACACGGAAGCCGCAGTCAATTCAGGCTCAGACAGGGCGAATTCGCCGACGTATTTCTTTGCTTCTGCGATAAGAGCGGTGTTGTCCATTAAGCTGAGCGCCAATCTCCGCCGGCCATGAGGTTGGCAACGGACAAGTCTTCGTCAATCTCCGGCCAGTGCAGGCTGATCCCGCCGCCGCCAATCTCGACATTGGCTCTTTGCTCCGGTGCAGCCGCAGAGAGCCTCGGAAACCAGAGGAGGGGCACAGTGAGTACACGTCCATCCATAAGAAATACCTGCATTGCCTCGTCCGTGAACTCAACAGCATTGGCAAGGGCAGTCGTCGGCAGATACGAGCGTTCGAATTTTGACTTAGTCGCTGAAATACTCATCCCATGCCTCCTGGAGTTGTGCTTGATGCTCTTTAATTAATCTCTCTATTTCGTTAAGCTCCCGCAAGCGAAATCCATGATTAGTTGCCAGCCGAACGGGGTCAAGCCAGAACTTAGCTTCGCTCTCACCTGCTTTGACATGAACGTGAGGCGGCTCACGATTTTCATTGCTGAAAAAGAAAAACCGATAAGGCCCAATTTGCAGGACAGTCGGCATAGCAACCTCACGACCTGCGCCGTGCCCGCACGATTAAGAACACGGCGAGGCCAATCACGGCAGCAATCAATAAACCGGAGCGGCGCTTGGCTTCGGGGGTGCGCGGGTCCGGCATGGCGTCTAAAGCCGCTTCGACGGCGGCGGCGGCGGGCCACTGGCCGCGCTCGCGCAGCTTGCGGATGACGCTGTTTTCGACGTAGCGCACCATCTGCGTGGACACAAACTCTTCTTTCGAGAGTGGCGGGCGCAGCAAAATCGTTTGCAGCCCGAGCCGGTTGCCCGCCAGGACATCGGTGAACAATTGGTCACCGAAGACCGCCGTGTTTCCGGTGTTCGACCCCATCAGCTTCATCGCCCGCCGGAAGCCGCCGGTGCGCGGCTTCTGCACCCGGTCCACAAACGGAATGCCCATCGTGTCAGCAAGCTGCTTCAGCCGCTCGGTATGGATCGTGTTGGACGCGATGCAGATTTTGATGCCCGCGACTTCGAGCTTTGCCAGCCACTCGATCACGCCCGGCATGATCTCGTAATGCTGCCAGGGCACCAGCGTGTTGTCAAGGTCGGTAATAATCGCCGTAATCCCCTGTGCCTTCAGCGCCGCCGGGTCCAATTCTTCGATATTCTCGACAACGCGCGTCGGAGTGAGATTTTGCAGTGTGTACATAGTTGAATTGAGCGGAGCAGAGCTACAGCGTTTGCTGCTTGACCAGCTTACCGTCCAGGAAGATTCGAAACGTGATCTTGTTGCCGAAGCCCTGCTCCGGCTCGCTGACATCCTCACCGGGATCATGGCTTTCGTCGTAGACGACAGTGGTGCCGGTCGTGTCCTGGACTTCGATCTGGACATGGCGGGTGCGGCGCGGACGGCGCGGGATCGTGAACGCAATCGTGAACTGGCGCAGGCGGGCGGTTCTCGGGCCGTCGGACGGCACGGACGGGTCCGGGGGCACACTGCCGTCGGTGCCGGCGCCCGTGTCGGGCGGGACGATCACCGAATCGGGCGGCAGGACCGGTTGAGTGAGCGGACTGGCTTCGGTGGTCACCAGCACCGAATCGCTCGGGTCGGACATGCCCGCCGAGTTGACGGCGTTGATCGTGTAGGAATAGGTCGTGTTCGGCTTCAGGCCCGTGTCGGTAAAGCGGGTGCCCGGCAGGGCCTGGGCTACCACCGACGTGTCGCCGTCAAGCGAGCGCGTGACCGTGTACGACGAGGCACGAACGGCGGAGTGCCAGTGAATCTGGATTTTGTCCGGCCCAGACGGGTCCCCGGACAGATCGGTCGGCATCTCCGGCGGCTGCCGGCCTTTGGAGATTACAAAATTGACCGCCGTGTTCCGGGCGACCCGGCTGGCGCTCTGCGGCGACTGGCTCAAAATGATCCCGCTCGGGACAGTCTCGCTGAACTCCTGAGTCGTCGTGCCGAGCGGCAGGTTCACCCCAAGCAGCGCTTTCCCAGCGTAGTCCTGCGTCGTGCCGACCAGCCCCGGCACGACCAGCAGGCGCGGCCCGAGGCTGCGGTGCACGACGACTTCCTTGTCGGCCTTGATCGTGTGTCCGGCCAGCGGACTCTGGGCGTAAATCTGGTTCTCCGGCATTGTGTCGCTGTATGTGCTGTCATCGCTCTCGACCAGCGTGAAGTGCTGCTGACCGGCGATCCGCTTGGCGTCATCGAACGTCTTGCCGATGAGGTTTGGAACAACCACGTCGTTCGGGACTGACAGAAACCGCGTCGCGTACCAGGACAGGCCGATGACGCCGAGCACGAGCAGGACAAACAGTGCAGTCGTGACCCGGCCCAGAGCGGACGCCGGCTCGCGCCCCGGCTTTCCGCCCGGCTCCGGCTCGTCCGGGTCGGTCCCCATGCCGTTCCCGCCGCCGGACAGCGGCAGGGGGCGAGGCTGACGCTTTGGCGCGTCGTTTTCGAATAACTTATCCTGCGTCTTCTCGGGGGCCTTGTCGGTCAGCGGGGACCAGGTCAGCGGCTTGCCGGTTCGCAGGGCCGTGTGAACAGACTGCAAATCCGCCAGCAGCGTCCCGGCGGTGCGGTAGCGCCGGGCGGGGTCGGTTTGCAGACACTTCTGCACCAGGCCGTCGAGCGCAGGCGGGATCGCCGTAACGATCTCGCGCGGCGACGACACCCGTGTTCCGCCTGCCAGCGGCAGGACGCCGGTCAGCATTTCGTAAAGCATCGCCCCAAGCGCGTAAATGTCTCCGGCAAAAGTGCCCTCGCCGTCCGGCGCAAGCTCTGGGGCAAGGTACGCCGCCCGGTTCGGCTCGGTCCCAAGCGCGGCGACCAGTGCGCCGTAAGCGAAATCGGCGGTCTTGATCTGGCCTTCCGGGCTGAGCAGGACATGACCGGGCCGCAGGTCCCCATGCGCGACCCCCACCCGGTGCGCGGCCACCAGCGCTTCGGCCACGGCGACGGCAATATCGGTGGAGACAGTCAGAGTAAACGGGGCTATCCGCCGGATGCGCTCCTGAAGCGTGATGCCCCGGATCTGCTCCCGGACAACATATAAGTCGCCCGCGTCGTCGGCAACCCCCTGATCGAAAACTTGCAGGATGCTCGGATGCTCCAGCATCTGCGCCCGGCGAACCGCCGCCGCAAACCCCTCCCGCGCCGCTGCGCTCGTGCCGAAGACGCTTGCCGGGACCACTTGCAGGGCAACCACGCGCCCGGCGTCTCGGTCCCGCGCCTTGACAAACTCATACGGGGGGGTATCCGGGCCGGGTGTGGCCTCGAGGATTTCGTAGCGCGGATTGACGGCCAATGTGGACAACGAGAGGAACTCCTTGAGCGGGCAAGCGAATAGGTGGGCGAGTGAACTAGGAAGCCCAGCGGAACTGCGACCAGGACCCATTGGTGCCAGGCAGGTGCCAGTGCAGGCCGAGCGATTTGTCGTGCAGGTCATTGACGGCGCTGCGCCCGACAGTCCAGCGCGGCCCTTCGGCGAAGCCGACCCCGTCCACGACAATCGGCGTTCCGGTGCGGCTCATCACCTGCACGGCGTCGCCCTCGAACAAACCAGGCACAGTGGTTTTGTACCCGTGTGCGGTCCGGGTGAACACAATCGGCACACTCCTGACTGGGCGACCCGGTCCCGGCCATTCGCCGTGCGCTTCCAGCAGCCCCAGCAGTGCGGCTCGCTGCGCCGGGGTTGCCCGCGCATCGAGATAGATCACGCCAGGCGTCTTTGCGGGTTTGGCGGCCTTCATGCCGGGCATGGTGCAGCAGGCCGAGCCGCCGTGAGCGCCGACCGCGCCGTCAATCGAGATCATCGAAAGCCCGCTGACATCGGTGCCATTGTAGGCGGCATGGTCTAAGTGATACACCGCCGCCAGGGCGCAGTTGTCCGGCCCGTTCTCGAACATGCACGGGCAGGCATACGCGCACGAGCACTGGTGAATACAGACGCCTGCAGCATTATAGGGAGACGCGGCCTGAGCCGGGGCCAGCACCCACAGCAGCAGCGCCGCCGCTGAAATCAACTTTCGCATCGCAAACTTGCTTTCTAATTTTTCGGTGAGTTCCGGCGCAGGAAGCGCATACCCAGCGCAGCAACCGCTGCCAGCAGCATCAGCGCATACAGTGCCGACGCTGCCGACGTGTACCGCCCGATCTGCGCCGGGAAAAGGTACCCGCCGAAGTAAAACACGCCGACCGCGATAATCCAGACGGTCAGCAGCCAGTCAGCCCACACCGGAGTCTTATCAGTCATCAGCTTGCTCCACTCTCGCGTCCGCTACTGCGCGGACAGCGTTAAATCCAGTTCCTGCGGGACATCCTGCGTGATAGTCACGGAGGCCGATGATGTTTTATAACCCTTCTTGACCGCTTCCATTTGGTAGGCTCCCGGATCAATGCCTTCCAGATCGTAGTCGCCTGACTTGTCGGTGGCAACCGAGCCGCCCCCCGCCAAAGTCACCTTCGCGCCCGCCACCGGCTTGCCGGCAGTGTCGGTAACGCGGCCTCGGATGCTCCCGAACGTACTGGCATGGGCCAGGCCGGTCAGCAGCGTAAGTGCCACACCGGCACCCAAAATCGGTAAAAACAGCTTTGTTTTCATGGTCAAACGTACTCCTTGAACTTAGTTTCGCTGTTCTTTCAGCTAGTCTTTTAACCGCTGCTGACGCGCCAGGGCGTTCTCAACTGCGGCTTCGGGGACGATATGGCCGGGAGTGGCCCGGCCCATCTCCTCCATCAGCACGAAGCGGGCCGCGCCGCCGACACTCTTTTTGTCCCAGGCAGTCAGGCGGACAATCTCGGAGACTGAGTGCGCCGGGTTAAGTTTCGCGGCAAAGCCCGCCGCATGGAGCAGAGCGGTCAGCGCTGCCGTGTCCTCGGGCCGGGTGACACCGACTTCTTCCCCAATCAGAGCCGCAGAGACCATGCCCAGCGCAATGGCTTCGCCGTGCGTGTATGTTTCGTAATGGGTCAGCGACTCCAGCGCGTGCCCGACCGTGTGCCCAAAATTGAGGATTGCCCGCAGGCCAAGTTCCGCCTCGTCTTCTTCGACTACCCGCGCCTTGATTGCACAGGAATGAGCCAGAACGTATTCAAGCTCCGGCGAAGTCAGCGCCAGCAGGCCCGGCATCTCCCGCCCGAGCAACGCAGCGAAATCCTTGTCGGCGATTATACCATATTTGACCACTTCCGCGAGGCCCGACCGCCGCTCCCGCTCCGGCAGCGTTTCTAAAGCATCCGGATCAATCACCACGAGGCGCGGCTGATAAAATGCTCCGACCAGATTCTTCGCATTCCCGAAGTTTACGCCGGTCTTGCCCCCGACTGAGCTGTCCACCTGTGCCAGCAGCGTCGTCGGCACCTGCACGAAGGCCAGACCCCGCGTGTAAGTCGCCGCGGCAAAGCCCGCCAAATCTCCGATCACCCCACCCCCGAGCGCCACCACGACCGTCCGCCGGTCGGCGGACAGACGATGAAGCGCTGTATACACCTCTTCGGCATGGGCCAGCGACTTGGAGCTTTCGCCTGCCGGCACTGAAACCTGCTCCACCCGGAACCCCGCCCCGCTCAAGCTATCCGACACCGCGCCGCCATACAGTCGGGCGATCTCCGGGCTGCTGACAATCACCGCCAGCCGCCCGTCGCCGCCGAGCCGAGCCGCCGTTTCCGCGCCCATCCGCGCCAGCATTCCGCGCCCGACTAGGATGTCGTAAGAGCGCTCGCCCAGATTGACGTGTACTGCCTGCGTTTCGCTCATATCTCCCCTAACATATTTCCCCTAACTGCGCCATCAGCCGGGCTGCGCCCTCTTCGGAATCCGCGCAGTCCGACGTTTCCAAGATTACGTCCGCCAATGCTTCGTAGATCGGCTCCCGCGCCGCCAGCAGGCTCTCGATACGCCCGAGCGGGTTGTCCCGGTGCCCGGCCAGCAGCGGACGCTCATGCAGCGAGTGCGCGACACGGGCCAAAATCGCTTCCGGCGTCACCCGCAGCCAGACCACCGTCCCGACTTGCTTCAAAAGCGCCGCGTTCTCCGCCCGTACCGGCGTCCCACCGCCCGTAGATAAAACCAGCCCACCGGCCTCTTCCGCTATTGCCAGTGACGACAAAAGCGCCGTCTCCTGTTCCCGAAACGCCGCCTCACCGTCCAGCGCAAAAATCTCCGGGATTGGCTTCCCGGCACCCCGCTCGATCTCGGCATCCGTATCCAAATGCCGCCGCCCCGTCCGCCGCGCCAGCACCCGCCCCACTGCGCTTTTTCCGGTGCCCATAAATCCAATCAGAACGATATTATCGGTCGGCATCAATCTTCCGCGCCTCCGCCCGTGTCATCGGCTTGCGGGACGCATGACGAATATGCATAATAGAGACGACAGGCGCGTCTTCCTTCGGTTCGACAATCGAGTAGAAAATGCGGTAGGCAACGCCGCGAACAGTCAGGCGATAGACGAATGCGCGAACAGTCTCGCGGAAAAACCGGCTTTCGTGAGCGATGACATTGCGATTCGGATTGTCTGCGAGCAGCGCCAGCGCATCGAGAAACCCATTGTGCCACTCTTGGGCGTGATCTCGGTCCGTAATCTCGGCTAGACGTATGCGGGCCTCGTCAAGCTCTCGCCGAGCACGGCTACGGAAACGAATTGCATAGCGTTGGTTTTCGCGGCTCATGCTGCCGCCGATGAGACTTGCCCCTTGCTGCGCTGATACTCTGCTGTGACTTCAGCGCGGTAATCTTCCAGCAGTATCCCCAGGTCTCCAGAGTGAACACCTACAAGCTCTTCTTCGAGAATAGCTGACACTTCTTCCTGCTCCTCGGCGGACATTTCCGTGAGGCCGTATAAATCTTCTTCGGCCAGCGCCAGGAAGTAGTCGTTAATCGCCTGCCCGCGCTCGGCGGCACGCTCGGACAGCTCGGCTTCCAAATCCGGCGGCAGCTCCAAAGTCACTGTCATGTGATTCTCCTTATCTGCTGATGGTAAAATGCTACTGTGCGGTGCGGGCGGCGACCGTCTGCTGGTAGTGCGCGTAGTTGGCCTTCATCTCGGCCAGGCTATCGCTGCCGAACTTTTCGCACATGAGCTGGGCCAGCACAATCGCGACCATCGCTTCGCCGACTACAGCGGCGGCGGGGACGGCGCAGACATCGGAGCGCTCGGCGAAGGCCGGGACGCCTTCTTTAGTGCTCAGATTGACCGAGGGGAGCTGCTTCATCAAGGTCGGGATCGGCTTCATCGCCGCCCGGACAATCAGCGGCTCGCCGTTGGTCATACCGCCCTCGGTCCCGCCGGCGTTGTTTGTGCCGCGCCGGAACTTGGCATCGTCTCCCAAATCGCTGGCCGAGTCGTAGAAGAACGCGTCGTGGACTTGCGAGCCGGGAATCTCGGCGACGCCGAAGCCGAGGCCGATCTCGACCCCCTTGATCGCCTGAATAGACATCAGCGCCTGCGCCAGCTTGCCGTCAATCTTCGTGTCCCAATGCACATGGGAGCCGAGGCCGACCGGCAGGCCGAGCACGACCACCTCGAATGTCCCCCCAAGCGTGTCACCTTTGGATTTCGCGTCGTCAATCACGGCGATCATCTTCGCTTCGGCGGCGGGGTCGGCGACCCGAAGCTGGCTCTCTTCGGTCAGCTCTTCAATGCAGCGCAGGTCAATGCTGTCGGCGGACACCTTGACGCCGCCGATAGTCACGACATGCGACGCGACGCTGATGCCGAACTCAGCCAGCAGCAGCCGGGCGACCGCGCCGACCGCCACCTGAGTCGCTGTGTTCCGTGCCGACGACCGCTCCAAGATGTTCCGCAGATCGTCGTGCCCGTACTTCATCATGCCGGCATAGTCCGCGTGGCCGGGACGCGGCACGGTAATGGTCTTGGTCTCTTCCTCGCCTTCGGGGAGCGGTTCGATGGACATCTTCGTGGTCCAGTTGGCCCAGTCGCGGTTCCGCACGACCAGCGTAATCGGACTGCCGAGCGCCCGTCCAAAGCGGATGCCGCTGAGGATCTCCGCCGTGTCGGCCTCGATTTTCTGCCGCGCCCCGCGCCCGTAACCGCCCTGACGGCGTTTAAGCTGGGCGTTGATCGGCTCGGCGGTAATCGGCAGCCCGGCAGGGACGCCTTCGATAATGGTAGTCAGTGCGGGGCCGTGCGATTCGCCGGCAGTGAGGAATCTAAACATGGGGAGATTATACCTGAAAAACAGAAGACCTCACCCCGCTGCTCCGCAGCGACCCTCTCCTTAAGAAAGGAGAGGGTGGCAGCTTGCTGCCGGGTGAGGTTCTCTTCGCATTTTCTTTGCAGCTACGGCGCGACGCTGATGTTCTGGCCGCCGCTGGCGTTCGCCGTGCCGCTATCGTTGGTGTCATTGATAATCGTCGGCGTGACGAAGATCAAAAGCTCCTGGTCGTTGACCTGCTTGTTGCGGGTGCGGAACAGGCCGCCCAGGATCGGAATGTCCGACAGGATCGGAATGCGCTGGCTCGACGATGATTCCTGCTTGCGGACTAGGCCGCCCAGCACCATCGTGTCGCCGCTGCGGACGGTCCGCAGAGTGGTCAGCGTTTGCTGAACCGTTGGCGGGACACCATTGGTGGAGGGCTGCCCGGTTGTGTCTGTGATCTGCGGAGCCAAGTTCATTGTCACCGAGTCATCGCTGTTGATCCGGGGCGTGATAGTCAGGCCCGTGGTCAGTGTCAAGAAGTTTTGCTGTTGACCCTGCGTCGTACCGCCGGCCACGCCGCCGTTCGAGACGACGCTGGTAGTAAGAAACGGAATCTGCGTGTTGACCTGAATTGTCGCCGTCACGTTGTTGGTCGTCGTGATGATCGGAGCCTGGACCACTTTGCCGCGGGTGCGGGTCAGGGTCTGGAAAAGCTGGGCCGCAATGTTGCCGGTTGCATACTGCAAGAACGTCGGGTTCAAGCCATTGAAGACGCCGCCGAATGTCCCGCTGCCCTGCGAAGAGGCGACTTCCAAGCCGGGGTACGGCACCAGGTCGAAGTTGACGCCGAGCGCATCCACATCGGTGACGCTGGCGGTGACGAATTCGACCTTGACCTGCACTTGACGCGGGGCAACATCCAGGTACTTGACGATCTGTTTCACCAGATTGTAGCCGTCTGGGGTCGCTTCGATGACAATCGTGTTGTTGCTCTGAAGCGCCAGCATTCGCGTAACGCCAGGCGGCAGTGCGCCCTGATTGTTTCGGTTGCCGCCGGGTCCGACCGGCTGGAACGGCTGCGGGGCAAAGGGGTTGGGGTTGCCGCCATTGAAGCCGCCGCCGTTGAAACCACCACCATTGAAGCCGCCGGGGAACTGGTTCGCCTGATCCGGCGAGGCCGGGTCGGCGCTGCGCCGGGCGGCATAGTTCGCCCCTGCCGGGCCGGCGTTGCCGGTGCCGATGGGCACCGACGGGTAGCCGTTGTTGTAGGCTCCATTATTTCCGTACCCATCCAAGCCATAGGCCGGGTTGATCGGGGCCTGCTGGATACGCTGGGTGGACGACACCGTGGGGACAGACGGGGGCATCTGTACCGGCTTGAACGGGTCCATGTCTACCATGTCCTTGTCCCAGCGCATCATCTTCAAAATGTCGGCGGGAACGGCGTGCTGAAGCACGATGGAGTGCCACTGCAAGTCACCCGGCGCATAATGCGGCGCGGGGATACCATCGGCATACTGCACCGCCGGACGGGGCTGCAAGGACGAATCCGGCGCGGATACCCCGCTGCTCGACTCCGGCTCGAAGACGTACAGGCCGTCGGCATTGACACTGACCCGAGCGCCAGCGCTGAAGGCGATGGTTCGCATCGCTTTGCCGAGATCGGCCTGGTCCAAATGGACGTTCACCGGCTTGAACGGTTTCTCGCCGTCGCGCACCAGCGCTTCGACCCCCGCCCGACGCTCAAGTGTCCCGACCACTGCATGGAGGTCACCGCCGACCACGTCCAAGCTGATCGTTTTGCCGCCCCCCGGCGCACAGTGCGCCGGCTGCGCCGCCGCGCCGCCAAGTGCCAGCAGTCCGCAGGCCGCCGTCAGGCTCAGTCGGCCTGTTCGTTTTTGATATGCCATATGTCCTCCAAAACGCGCAAATGGGAATAGTCCCGCCTAGCGGCCGAACCCGCCACCGAAACCGCCGCCGCCGAAGCCGCCCGTGCTGCCCCCGTAGCCACCGCCGCCAAACCCGCCGCCGAAGCCGCCTGAGCTGCCTCCGAAGCCGCCGACACTGGAAACGTTCGAGTTGCCGAAACCGCCCCGGTTGCCGCTCTGGCCGAAGCCGCCCTGGGTGCCGCCTTGTGCGCCATTGCCCTGGCCGCCGGCGGGGTAGTTCGGCACGACTTCGACGATGCCGGTCTGCCCGACAAGCGTCGCGATATAGTAGGCATCGTAGCTGTTGATTGGGATCGAGTAAAACCGCTTCGGCTGATCCGCCACTTGCGCCGGCGGATTGTTGGGGTCAGTTGGCACAGCGACGTTGACCGCGGGTGCGGGAGCAGCCGTCTTGAGCTTGATGTTGTAAATGCCGCCGACAACGCTGAAATCGAGCGGTGGGTTGCCCGAGCCGAGGAGCTGGTTCAGCGCAACCGAGAACGGCACATCGCTGACCGTAATGTTGGCATAGCCCTGTACGCCTGGCTCGATCGTGTAGTTGCGGATGCCCGCGCTGCTGAACAGTGTCCGCAGGGCGGTCTGGATGGGGACATTGATCAGGTTAAGCGAGATCGGCTTGCCGTTGTCGGCAGCGCCTCCAGTCGCCTGCGCCTGGACCGGCGCGGCAGCAAGCGGTGCGCCGAGGAGGGTCAGCGCCCCGAAAGCGAGCAGGGCGTTCTTTCGTGTGAATTGTGTTTTCATGGTATCTTCTTTCTCCGAGTTCTAGTCTCTTTGAGTTCTACTGGTTGAAGTTCTGTTGTCCGTTGAAGCCCTGCTGTCCGCCGTTAGGCTGCGGGTACTGCGGGCCGCCGGGCGGGAAGCCCTGTCCATTGAAACCGTTGTTGCCGCCGTTGAAGCCATTGTTAAAGCCATTGCCGCCGCCCGTGTCGGGGTTGCCGGCGGAGAGGGTCAGCGTGAAGACGCTGCCGGTCGTCGTCTTCAGCGTTGCACTGGTCGCCTGAATGTTGCGGACATTGGTGCCGTCGGGCAGGTTGTCGCCGGGCTTGACCGACTGCGACTGTCCGCCGGTCTCGATGATCGCATTGATCCCGTCCGGCCCATTGATGATACCCGATAGCCGGTAGTTATTTGCCGGGTCAATGCCGCCGGTGGCAGAGCTAACCTGATTGGTTGGCAGCGGCGGCGCGGGCGGGGTCGGCGGGCGTAGCCGGAACAGGTTCAGCGGGCCGATGACGTCCCGGATCGGCAGCTTGACGGGCAAAGCATCGCGGCGCAGCTTGGCGAGCTTCTGAGCGCTGTTCGGGATGCCGAACGGGTCCGGGCCGATCTTCGGGTTGGCGAGGTTCGGGTTCTTCGGCACGGCGACGAGGCCTGAAACTGTGCGGCCTGCCGGCAAACCACTTGGCGGTCTGCTGCCCAGAGGCGGACCGCCGGGGTAGCCGCCCGGACCGCTTGGAGAATAGCCGCCGGGAACCGGACCGCTCGGAGGACCAGGCCGGGTCGCGACCTGCGGCGGAGCCGGCGCAGTCGAGCCGGAGAACGCACCCAGGTAAAATGCGATGAATCCGCCTGCGCCCAGCAGCACGAACACGGCCAGTGCCGCCACGATCGGCAGGTTCTTCTTGTCTTTCAGCCATTCCATAAAGCTTCGGTCCTCACGGTCTTAATCTTCGGTCCTCACGGCCCATATCTTCTGCTGGGACGGCATTTATCGCGCGTTAGCCGCTTGAGCTGTTCGACGCCGCTGCTGCTGCGCCGCGTGCCGCGCCCGTCGGGCTGCGGAAGCCCCCCGGCCCACCACCCGGATAGCCGCTGGAGCCGCCGGGGTAGCCGCCGGAACCGCCAGGAGCTGCCGTGCCGCCGCCCGCGCCGGGGATGATCGGCCCCAGCTTGTCATCGTTCTGCGGGAAGATATACAAGTTCGCCGTGTAGGTCGCCGTTATGTAGGGGCTGTTGCCGCTCAAGGCCAAGTTATCGGCCACGACCAGGCGGTTGAACGACTGCCAGTCATAGAAGTGCGTCAGAATGTGCCGGAAGTCGCCGGTTACGGTGATTGTCCCCAAAGGCACAACGACTGGCGCGGCGGTGATGTCGTTCGGGCTGAGCGGCGGCGCAGGGATTGCGATCTGCGTGTCGCTCCGCACTCCGGTCGTATGGAGCTGCCGCTGCAAGTCCGGCCCGAGATAGCGTGTCAGCTCATAGGTGATCTGCTGCAAGGCCAGTGTACGGTTGCTGACATCGTAGCGGGGCATCCGGGCCGCCGAGACGACCGCCCACTTGAACTTGATCTGCTGAACTGCCAGCTTGGCGTCGGCGAGCTGTTTGGCCGCTTTTTTCTGCGCCCCCGGCGTGCTGTCCGGGAAGTTCTGATCGTAGATGCCCTGCTGCACGGCAGTAGCTTCCTGGGTTGGCTTGATCAGCAGGAAGTAAAGGCCGACGATAGCGAGGAGGCTCAGTCCGACGCCGACTCCGGCGATGACCCAGGGGCTGATACGGTTAAGTTTCATGTGTTTTCCTTCGAGGCTCCCGCAGGCCGCTTATACCTGTCGCCCGCCGGGCTGCGGTGTGCTTCCGGGGTAGCCGCCGGGACGACTGCCGGGATACCCGCCCGGCCCGCCGCCGGGATAGCCGCCAGTCGTGCCGGCAGGGGCGGTGCCGCCGGGCGGCACCGGCGGGGTCAGCGGCTCTTTGAGGGTTGCGGTCACGTTGATGTCGAAGCCTTTGGAGACGGTCTTGACCACCACCCGGCGCAGCTCCCGCTGGTAGATTAAGTCGCGGATGGCAGGTGAGGCGAACGGACCGATTTTTTTGTCCACGATTCGCAGGAACTTTTCGCTGTAGCCGCCGGTCCCCGTTTGCCCGCCACCACCGCCGCCAGGATAGCCGCCGCCAGTTCGCCCGCCGCTTGCCGCCGCGCCGCCGACTGCGATCTCGGGCGGAGGCGGGCCGACTCCTGGCGGGATATTGGTTGATCCGTTCGGCCCGACCGCATCCGGGGTCCAGTTTGCCGGTGCGCCTGCGGCGGCCTGTCCGGTCTGACCGCCGCCTCCGCCGCCAGGATAACCGCCGGAGCCGCCGGGATACCCGCCGCGCCCGCCGCCAAAGCCGCCTCCGCCGAAGCCGCCTGGTGCGCTGCCCGCGCCGTTTCCACCGCCGCCGGTCGCACCATCGGCAAACACTAAGTTGCCGTCAAGATAGTACAGGTGCCGGATATTCTCCGGGTAGGCCGGGATATGGTCCACGACGACAGAAGTGAAGTCCGGCTCGTGGTACATCGTTTGCAGGTAACGCCCCACTTCTTCAACACTCGGTGAGTAGGCTTTGATTGCCATCGTCGGCCCGGTCACTGTGGCCCCGCTATAGATGAAACTCGACTTCGGGGTGGTCGCGGCCAGTGTGTTGTACAAAACGACCCATTTGCGGAGGTAGGCGTTGGTATCGGTGACGAACTGCAGCTTGGCCTGGATCGGCCCGACCGCTGCCAGGGTCGTCGTCGCCTGCGCTTTGAGCGCATCGGTCTTGCCTTTGCCGGTGACCGCATCGTTTGCTTTCTGCGTCAGCTCCACCAGATTATTGTGCAGGTAGACATAGGCGGCCAGCGGCAGGGCGACCGACAGCAAAAACAGGCCGATGAACGGCAGCAGGAGTTTCTTTGTCAGGCGGCGCTGTGTGACATACGACGGCAGCAGGTTAATTCGCAGCATAGTTTTTCTCAGTCTGAAATTAGGAAGCCGCGCCGGCTTTGACTTTCGGCGCTTTGACCGGCTTGGGCTTTTTGGGCAGCGGGTTCACGCTGAACACGGCATCGCGGGCCGCCAGGCCCACGGCAATCGTGAACGCCGGGGCAATGGTCGCAAGGTAAGCCGGGTCGAAGTGTTTGGATGTCACCGGCAGCCCTTCCAGGGCGTTCATCACCGACACCGGGGTTTGCAGCTCATTTTGCAGAAATGCCGCCAGGTTGACCAGGTTTGCAGTGCCGCCCGTGAGCAGCACCCGGTCCACGGAGATCTGTGCCCCTCGGCTCCGGTAGTAGTCCAGGGAGCGCCGGATCTCCGCCGACAGTTCTTGCAGCACCGGCGCAATGGCCTCGAAGATCTCGTCGCGCAGCTTGCTTTCGTCCATGCCGCCCGCGCCGGGCAGGCCGAAGCCGTCGTCGCCGGGCGGCACGAATGCCGGCGGCAGGTCGGACTGGATCGGACGGGCCAGGTTCAGGGTCCGCCGGGCCATCGGCTGCGTGCGCGACATATCGTCCGCCCCGCCCTCGCCGAGCCGCCCGGACGGCGCGGAGCGGAAGGCCGCGCCGAACGCACTGCCGAACTCGGGGTCGGCGCTGGCATTCAGATCGAATGGGTTGTCGGGCGCATCGTCGGTGAGATTGAAGCCGGAATCGTCGCCGAACTCCGGCGCTTCGTAGCCGCCGCCATCGGTGTCGTAGGCCGTGCCGGTGTAGACCGCCATGCGGTCGAGCTGGACCATGCCATAATCGCGCTTGGCCCGCTCGGCCTGGTCAAGCGTGTACTGCATGGACTCGGCGATCGCGCGGGTGAGGCTGTCGCCCGCAAGCGGCAGGGAGCGCGGGAACGCAAGCTGGTCACCTTGATAGATTGCGATCTCGGTGTTGGACGCGCCGATATTGACGACCGCGACCGTTTCCGGCAGAATGCCGTCGAAGACCAATTCTCCGGGGGGGGCCTGCGGACGCACGACCGGCTGGCCGCCGGCCATATCCAGCGCCGCCCGCGCGATCGCCAGCGGCTCAATATCAATGGCGACCGGGTCCAAGCCCGCCGCGAAGAGTACGTCGAGGTAGTTATTGAGGGCATCCTGCTGCGCGACCGCCAGCAGCACTTCCATGTTCGGGCCGGACGCTGCTTCGGGCGTGCGCGGGATCAGCGGCTGGTAGTCCAGCACCGTCTCGCTCGGCGCGAACGGCACATGGCGCTCCACTTCCCACTTCATCGTTTCTTTCAGCTCGGCATCGGTCATGCGCGGCACTTCGATGATGCGGATCACCACGGCATTCTGCCCGGAAATGCAGCCGATCGCCCGCTTAATCGTCACGCCGCTGTCGCGCATCAGCTGCTTCAGCGCCGCGCCCATCGCGGCAGGGTCGGTGATGATGTTGTTTTGGATAATCCCCAGCGGGGTCGGGCCGAGCGCAAGCGCAGAAACGGTCAGGCCGGTCTTGCCGGGCCGAAGCTCCGCGATTTTGATCTGCTGGGTTCCAATGTCAATGCCAATGAGCGGTCCGGCGGGCATAAGCGGCCTTCCTCTCCCAAATTAGGTAGATGAGCGGTACGAGAGTCTACATCGAAGTCTGCGGCAGGGCAGGAAAAAGGGACGCGGATTTCTCCACGCCCCTCATTCTATCACGTCTTCCGGCACTTGTCAAGGACTAGCGCCCGTGGTTTTTCTAGTAGGCGTTCACATCCGCTGCGCCGTACTTGGACAGGACCGACTCAGCAGTGGCCTGATCAACCTTGCCCGACGGGACGTTCAGCGACAAGACTGCGCCGCCGCCGGTAACCGTGCCCTGGTAGCGCTCGGCGACATCGGCGGGGATGCCCTGTTCTTTGAGGTAGCCGGTCGCGCCGCCGGCGATTGCGCCCGCACCAGCGGTCAGCGCGGTCGCGCCGAGGGCCGCGGCGAGTGCGCCGCCGCCGAGCACTAGGCCGACGCCTGGAATGGTCAGCGCGGCGAGGCTGGCGAGGATGCCGACCCCGAGGCCGATCCCCGTGCCCTTGACTGCGCCTTCGCCTGCGTCCTCGGGCGTCGTGGTGCTGATGCCGTGCTTGGCAGCGGTTTCGACATCACCCTGCGCGGCGACAGTGTCAACGCCGCCCCGATCCATCGGGTTCAGGTCGCCGGCCATCGTCGTCGCCCCGACACCGGTTGGATTGTCATACACGGCAACATTGCGGCCGGTGGTGCCGACATCGGTGCCCATGCCGGTGCCGTAACCTGCCGACGTGCCCTCCGCTCCGTAAGCGCCGGAGTCGGCATACGTGCCGGGAGCAGCGTAGGCGGCGTCGCCGTGCTGCGTCAGGTGCGACTCGCGAGTCTGACCATACTGGTCGTTGGCGACCACGCTGATGTCTTCCTTGAGGACACCGTAGTCAAGCAGTGCGCCGGCGGCCTTTTCGGCCAGTCCTGCATCGGCGAACGAAGCATATAAATGTGCCATTGGTTTTATCCCTTTCGGATTGTTCTCGTTGTCATTTTCGCGTTGGAGAAACAATCACAACGCACTTTACCCGGCAGGCGGGCACGGTAAACATCAGTAGGCGGCAGGCAGCCTTGCGTATGCAGCCGACTATTTTTATGAAAGGCTTGACAGAAGCTGAATGGGTTGCCATAATAGCGAGCGAGAGCCGTTTGGCTCAACGTCTCAATCCTGAGTACGTCTCAATCCTGAGTACGTCTCAATCCTGAGTACCGAGAGTTACGCTGATGCCTAAACGCGGCGGCCTACTGATTTCCCTTCTGTCTTGCCTGAGCCTTTGGCTTGGAGCACCTTTTTCTGCCCACGCCGACACGCCCGCGCCCTGGGACGTGGACGCGCAGGGGCATTTTATTACCGCTCTTTGCCGCGACACACAAAACCGCCTTTGGGCCGGCACCGAAGACGGACAGGGCCTCTGGGCCTATAACCCTGCCGCCAAAGCCTGGACCCACTTCCCCGCCTCTGCCGACCTCTCCGGCGACATTTATGCGATTGCCTGCGACAGGGCCGGACGCATTTGGGCCGGGGGCACGTCCGGCGTCTCCGTCTACAACGGACGCGACTGGCGGCAGTACGGGGTCACCGACGGCCCGCTTGGAACCCGCCTGTTTGCCCTCGCCGTCAGCCCCAGAGACGGCAGCGTCTGGGGCGCGACCGAGGCCGGGCTGTTCCGCTACACCCGCTCCCATTGGACGTACTTCACCCGCGCCGACGGCCTGCCCTCCGACCAAGCCAACGCCCTAGCGTTCGCACCCGACGGCACACTGTATGTCGGAACGCAGTGCGACGGCATCGCCATCGGATCTCCTACTGACAGCTACAAAACCTGGCGCGTGACACCCGGCCCGAAACGGATGCCGAACGCCGCGACCGGAAGCGGCCTGCCGTCGGGTCTGATCAATGCCCTGCTGGTTGCCCATGACGGCACAGTTTATGCGGGGACAACCGGCGGCCTGGCACACAGCGTAGACGGCGGCGACACCTGGCATTACGTGCGCGGCGTGGACTGGAAAGACAAGCTGGCCGGGATGTACCGTCCGGTTGCGCCTGCCCCGACGGTGCCCGCCGGCGATCTTTTGGCGGAAGACTACGTTTCCTGCCTGGCGGAGGACGCTTCAGGGCGTATCATTCTTGGTCATCGCCAAAAAGGCGTCGAAGCATTTAATCCAAAAACGGGACTGCGGGTACAGTCCGGGGCCAACGGTGCGGCAGCGAGCGACTACGTCTCGGCGGTGCTTACGGCAGGGCAATCCGTCTGGCTGGGCCGTTACGGCGGCGGCCTGCTGACCCCGGACACCGCTCCCACCGAAACTTCACCTGCGTCTTCCGCCTCACCCCCGCCCCTGCCAACTCCTGCGGCCCCGCCGACTTTGGCGGAACTGAACACGATGCTTGCGCGGGTCAAGTCCTTAAAGGGCGAGATGCCGGTCGGCGGCGGCGCGTTTCTGGGGGAGGACTGGCGGACACTGGGCGACTGGGTCGGTCACTACGGGCGGCAGTACGCCGTTCTCTGCGCGGTCGCCTCCCCGATGGATCAAGTGCTGACAAGAGATGGTCATGATTACGCTGTGCACGGTTCGCTTGGACCGCACATTCAAGGCGATGATGCCCTGCGCCATTGGATACAGCCCGGTATGGTCAATACACCGCGCCTCGGTACGCTTTACAGCCCGGTAGACGGCTTCCGTACGCAGGCCGAGTGGGACGATCATGGCGAAACCTATCCGAACACCTTTGAGGGGCCGGATGTCTGGGTGGCCGTCACCGTACCAGAAGGAATTCACCGTATCAGCCTGTACAACACCAACAAAGACGGGCATGACGGCGACAACGCTAACCGGGACTACCTCGTTGACCTCTTGCCCTACCGCACAAAAATTGATGACGCTCAGGCACTGCCGCCGCTCGCCCATGCCCGCATCCACGACTTCTGGAATGGCTTCTACACTAGCTTCATCATCCGAGGCCCATCCAAGTACTATGTCCGCGTCGGCAAAAACGGCAGTAAAAATACTCTTGTCGCCGGTGTTCTTATTGATAAGATGATCGGGCCTGTCTCTCCTTTTGATAGGCTGCCGATACCGTTCATGGGCATTATCTACTATGACCCGCCAAACCTTGAAGCCAAACATCAGCCGGCTTCTGCCAACAATCCATCCATGCTTGCTGCTCGATCTCTCTGGGCTGCCCTGGGCGCGGCGCAGACCAGTATCGGCGATGCGAACGTAATTACACCATACCGAACTTTTGCCCTACGGACGGCTCAGGCGTCAGGTGGCTCAGATCCGCTCTTGAAGAACTGGCGCTGGAACCTCAACGTCTGGGTCGGCGACGACCACGAGACCTTTCTTCATTTTATGCATGCCGCGTATGGAACGCTGCGTGACACTATCCGGTGAACCCACCGCCCGCTGAGACTACTTGATGTCAAAGCTGCTTGATCAGGAGAACGCAATGAAAACTTTTCGTCTCATCACTCTGACTGTATTCGTTGTTCTTTTTTGTTTCGGTTTGCATAGCACCAGTCACGCGCAAGGCATCGCGACCGTTACGGTCTCAACGCCTGCGACGATGATTCCCCCAAGCCCGATCAATCCTTCTGTCGGTACCACCTACGAGTATTACAGCTCCGTCGCAACCCCAAACACTTCCGGCATCACAGGCGAACTTATTGCAGGCGATGAAACCTACTTATGGACTGCCAAAATCACACGCTGGCAATCTGGCTCCGGCTATGTTTCCTGCAATGCGCCTATCGCCTTCAAGTTTCCAGTAGCCCCTTATTCTGATACGAGTACGTCGCCCTCAACCGATATACAAACTCAGTTTTTGAGCAGCGGCTATTACCAGATTACTCTCACGGTTAAGATGACCTACAACCTACGCGACCAGCACAACCTCATCGTCCAATCCGGTTTAACCGCGACCGGCTCTGCGTCTTGTCAGGTTGAAGTCGTTGTGCCGGATTTTTCACTTAATGCTAATGGCAATAGCCTGATCATACCTCTTGACAGCTCTGCATCGGTAGCGGTGACAGCTATTCCGATCAATAATTTTATCGGAGATGTACAGTTAAGCTTGAATGCAAGCAACCCCAATCCCGGTCAAACTCACCCTGGCCCTAATCCCGTTGGCGTAACATTGGGCAGTTCCGCAACTGATCCGAGTCTCTTTATTGTGCTCTCCGGTTCGCAGAAAGGCAGTGACCCGATCACATCAAACGGGCCAGTCAGCGTGTCACCCATGCTTCATGTCGCGGCAAACGCGCCTACGGGTACTTTCCCGCTGACGATTTATGGGGTGGGATCGGATTTGAATGGTCCCCCCATTGAACACAATACAAGCGATTTCTCGCCAGAGGGGCTTCCGGTAGCGCAACTTACGGTGACGATCCCAAAGCGCTACGCTGAGATCACTTGCCCACCATATGATTCGCCAAATGGCAGCCCACCCAATATGTTTCTCGCAGGGGTACCTAACAATAGAAGTATCGATGGGTCTATATCGGTGGATGCCGCAGCTATTTGGATATTCGACTCTGTTTCTTTGAATACAGGCGGTTGGTATGGGAAAGGCAACTTAACGACACAGAATGAGCGCGGTTTTGCATATCCAAAGACTTATGCTTGGGCAGAGACCCTTGGTGGTCAAAACGCGGACATTAGCGGTTCAACTTATGGTGGACTCAACGGAAATACGTTCTTCTTAGACGATAAACTAACTCTCACGCTTCAGCCTGCTCCTGGCGTTATATCCCTTAACAAGAGCAGCAGCGTCAACGTTGCAATAACAAATTACGCTGGTACTCTACTGTACCCCTTGTCTTACGCAATCAGATGGCACTATCCTTACGAAAACTGGCAGAAAGTAGGCAGTGCTTTCGCCGACAATCCGCCTTACAGTCTGTTCTCAGAATCTTTGACTCCTTCTGTGATCGCTGGGAACACTCTGTCTGTAACACTTCCGAACGCAACGTTCAGTGCGAGTGGTTAGTGTAAACTTGTTTCTGTAAAAGTAGATGGCTTCTGCTCAAAAGTAGTAGGCCAGGGAGTATTCTTGAAGTTACCACACTTTAAGGACGACAACCCATGACCTACCAGAACGAGTTTACTCTGTCCGAGGCACTTTTAGAACAACTTTCCGCCAGCGGCTTGGACGCTTTGCCGACGCTTTTTCAAGTCCTCTTGAACGCTGCCATGCAAATCGAGCGCCAAAAGCACCTGGGCGCGGCCCCGCATGAGCGTACTGAAGAACGCACAGGCCACGCCAACGGCTACAAAGACAAAACGCTCAACACCCGCCTGGGCCAGATCACCGTCGCCGTTCCCCAAGTACGGGAAGGTGGCTTTTATCCACAGTCGTTGGAGCGCGGCACCCGCTCCGAGCGAGCCTTGAAGCTGGCGTTGGCCGAAATGTATGTGCAGGGCGTCTCCACCCGCAAAGTGGCCGCCATCACCGAGCAGCTTTGCGGCTTTGCCGTTTCATCTACCCAGGTCAGCCAGGCGGCAAAAGAACTAGACCAAACGCTGGAAGCCTGGCGGCAGCGGCCTTTAGCCGCTTGCCCGTATGTCTACCTCGATGCCCGTTACGAGCGGGTGCGCCAAGCAGGACTGGTGCAGAAAGCCGCTGTTTTAGTAGCTGTCGGCGTGGACGAGGCGGGAAAACGCTCGGTGCTGGGCGTGTCCGTGGCGCTGTCCGAACACGAAGTCCACTGGCGCTCCTTCCTGCAAAGCCTAGTGGCTCGCGGCCTGTGCGGGGTGCGCCTGGTCATCAGCGACGCCCATGAAGGACTGAAAGCCGCCCGTTTAGCCGTGTTCGGGGGCGTACCGTGGCAGCGGTGCCAGTTCCACTTGCAGCAGAACGCCTCGGCGTATGTGCCCAAGCAGGACATGAAAGCCTCGGTTGCCGCAGACATCCGCGCCGTCTTCAACGCCCAGGACAGGACTGAGGCGGACGCGCTCCTGAAGCGGACGGTGCAAAAATATGAGGCCACGGCTCCGAAACTTGCGGCGTGGCTGGAAGAGAGCCTGCCCGAGGGTCTGGCGGTCTTTGCCTTTCCTGAGCCGCATCGCCGCCTGCTGCGGACCACTAACGGCGTTGAGCGCGTGAACCGGGAGATCAAGCGGCGCACCCAGGTGGCGAGCATCTTTCCCAACGAGGCGTCGTGCCTGCGGCTGGTGAGCGCTCTGCTGATGGAGACCAGCGACGATTGGCAGACGGGAAAAGCCTACCTGACATTCACACATTAACCGAACAATAACCGAACAATCAAGATGCTCCCAGCTTTTACAGAAAAAACTTGACACTATCTGCGAGTGGCGCATTTACTATTAGCGCTGCAGCTACTGGTGTTGCTTCCGCTTATGTTGGTGCAAGTGGCCCTGGCCTTGCAGTTATTGGTATAACAGGAGTAGGTGTGCCAATAGCATCTACGTTGTTAGCAGCATCTTCGTTTCTGATACAAGCAAATACGCCTGTTCCTGACAAGCCGGCGTTGTTGACGACAAGTTTGACGGACTTTGATAAGGATGTAAAAATTCAAGTCGCTCTAAACAAGCAGCAAACCACTGTTTTGGGACCTAACAACGTCCCAATTTTGATTGATGACCCTGCAAGTCAGCGTATGGCTCCCAGCATTGCAGATCAAGCTGCTGCAAATAACTATGCACAAGAGAACTCTATTTATAACCGTTTACTGGGTGTTGTGAACGTCACTGCGGAAGCAGGAATACATAACAGTTTGCAAAATTGGATTGGTGATGCATATGGCAACACCGGCTATGTGGGTCAAAAATCAGAGCAGACGAGGTTTCAATCCACTTGGTTTTATGTTTACAACTGGACTTTTGGCAACACACCCCCAAGTCCGAGGCAGTAAAGGATTAACAAAATGAAAGCAAAATTGTTCATTGGTGCTCTCGCAGGAGTTTTCGCCGTCACGTTCTCTCATGCTTGTTCGCAAAGTCTCCGTCCTCAGTTGCAAGCAGTGGGTGCCGCAGCGAGAAAAAAGGACTGGGATAAATCTGTCACAAAGCAACTTTACAAGCAGTATGCCTGGCTGCACGACTGGAAGTGGGCAAAGGAGCCGTGGACTGGAAACGATAGGGTATACCAAGTCTTACGCTCGGGCTTAAACAAGCAGCTTGCCTCTGCCAATGACAAACATTCACTGCTGACAAAGTACAAGGTGGCAGCAGAACACACTCCTGCTGACCCAAAGGCTTTGTTTCGCTGGGGCTATACTGCTTATCACCTTGCGACACAAACCGGCATCCCAGACCAGCAGGGGGTAGTTCAGCTCGCTAAAGTGGAGCAAGCATTTCCTTTTGCTCGATTTCCGCAAACTTACGAATATGCTCGCCTTCGCTTTCTCGTCCAGTCGTACAGCTTCGGCGCACCCAATTTGGCACCAGTGGGTGAGCGCTTGCTGAAGCTTCATCCCAGCGATACGGATGTCAAATACAACTACGTTCGATGCTTGACGAACAACCCTAATCCAAGTGTTCAGTTGAGGGCGTTAGCTTCTGCCCAAGAGTTAGTCCAGCAAAATCCTTCCGTACCAGGCATGGAAGCCCTGCTCGCATCTATTTACTACACACTGTGGTATACCGGCGGCGACCACAAGCTCTATGCCGCTAAAGCAGTGGCGTCCTATCAAAAGTATTTACAGTTGGCTCCCGCGAGCTATGCGTTCCGCAAAACCGCCGAAGACAACATTGCCTGGATACAGGAAAAGGAAGCAGGGCAGAGCCAGCCGTAGGTAAGCATCACGAATTCGAGATTTCACAACTTTTTCACGCCGGTTTGGGTACACATTGCGGCATCATGTGAATACTGCTGATTGAAGATGAAGTGGCGATTGCCGAGGTCATCAAGAATTGAACGGTATAGGTTAGTAGGGGCAGGCTTGGTGCCGGCCTACCGCACCGGCGTCAGGCCGGCGTCGTTGCGCCCGAGCGCCTTCTGTAGCTGGGCATCGGCGATGTAGAAATTGTAGACCGCCGAGACGTACTGGCTCTGCGCCTGGGTCAGCGTCGCCTGCGCGGTCGTGATGTCGAGCACCGTGCCGATGCCTTCTTTGCGCGACGCCACCACGGCATCGTAGTTGACCTGGGCGGCGGCAATGGCAGCCTGCTACTTTTACGTCATCTCCTCAATCTGCTTTAGTTTTGCAGAAAGCGAGCATCGTACATCTTGTGATTAAGAACTATCCAGGGACTTTCCCTTATTCGACTTCTTATATCATAAACTGGCATTATCCCTACGAGAATTGGAAGCGCCAATTGACTTTAGGGCCGGGAGGAATACCTGTAGTGACATACGACACCCCGCCTTACGAGGTATATACTCCCTCTGAGTATGTCGCATCCGGCCTACCGGTGAATGTCACAGCTAATATTCCGACTTCAAATGTCAGCGACAGCTTGAATCTTGTCATTGGCGGTGTCGTTGGCACAACAAGCACAGGCATTGGAACAGTTTCCATAGGGACCGATTTGGTTGGGCTTACTAACCCAGAGGTCGCTACGGCTGCTACGCTTTTGGCGGCCGCCTCTTTTGCTACATCCGCACTTCCAACGAATGCACGGGGCATCGTCTCTATTCCGACAGGTGAAGGAGATTTTTTGGAAAGTATTTTGATACAGCGAACATTGGACGCACAACCGGGATCTCTGTATTATATGGACTCGAATCTCCATCTTCGGACGTTGCTCGACCCTGACGCACGCAGGATTGATCGCAGTAAACTTGCTTTGATTACAACAGACAATCCTGCAAATCCACTTGACGATCATTATTGGGGCAATGTCTGGGCCGGAACAACCACTCTGGGAAAGCTGCAAGTCAGTGTAATGCCAGGACGCTACCGTGCCACGGGAGTATTTGTTGGAGATCATTACGACCAAACAGGTTATGTGGGCAAAGTTTCGACAACTTTGCGTTACCCAGGCAGCTATGACTATGTCTACCTATGGAAACTTGGCCCTACCTTCCCTGGAGCTAAGTAATCGTGCCTATGTAATCAGGCATTTTCTCAGTCACGGAGTGACTTTCTCCGATCAGCCCGGCACCTTCAGTACCGGGTCAGAATACTTGATTGCTTTTGCATTGCTACTTAACATATCACAGAGGACAATTACAAGTGAACAGTATTAAGTTGTTATTTATGATCAAAGCCACTATGATTTTTACGGCAATGGCCTGTGCATTGATAGCTTCATCAGTAAGTCTCTGTGCAACACCGCTTCCGAAATTGCCCTCAGGTAATCAATCGAAAAGACCTAAACCACCAGCTTATTACTGGTATGAACACATGGAATGGACAAACGAGGTTTGGACTGGCAATGACAAACCTTACCAGATCATTCGGAACCAGATCAACGCCGTGTTCGCTCGGTCGCCTCAGTCCGGTCAAGCGTTGCTGGCGAAATACGCTGCTGATCATAAAGCGCATCCCGCAAGCCCAACCATTTTGTTCCGATGGGCGTTCACAAGTTTGAAGTTGGCACCCCCATATTCCGCTTTGGGAAACGACGGACTAGACGCGGTTCGTGATGCGTTTGCCAAGCCGCCTTCGCCGCACGCCTACAACTACACAAGGCTGCGTTACTTGCTCTATCAGTACGCCCGCCCCGACCCCAATTTTCTTAAAATTGGTGCCCGGCTTCTCAAGTATCAACCAGTAGATTTCCCAGTTCAATTTTATTACGCCGCCACGCTGATTTACAGCTCGAACTTGACTGGCGTTCAAGAGGGTATTACGGAAGTGCAAAAACTTATTCAACAGCAGCCGAAACGAATCAGTTTATATGCTCTTGAAGGAACGGGTTATCATCGGGTGTGGTGGTACAACAAAAACAAAAATTTACCAGTGAAGGCCGCCGGGGACTCGTGCATCGCAGCATATCAAGAATATCTCAGCCGTGCCCCAGCCAATGATCCCTTTCGGAAGAGTGCAGAGGACATGATAGACCTAATCAAGACGAGGTGACTGGACTGTCCTAACACTGTGTACTGTTCTTATTGAGGCTCTTCCAATTCACAACTTTTGCGCACCGGCTTGGGTACGCTTTGCGGCACCATGCGAATAACGGTATAGGTCAGTAAGGACAGGCTTGGTGCCGGCCTACCGCACCGGCGTCAGGCCGGCGTCGTTGCGCCCGAGCGCCTTCTGTAGCTGGGCATCGGCGATGTAGAAATTGTAGACCGCCGAGACGTACTGGCTCTGCGCCTGGGTCAGCGTCGCCTGCGCGGTCGTGATGTCGAGCACCGTGCCGATGCCTTCTTTGCGCGACGCCACCACGGCATCGTAGTTCACCTGGGCGGCGGCGATGGCGGCCTGGGCCAAGCCTGCCGCCTGAAGGTTTGTTTGGCGCGTGCTGTATGCCGACTCGACTTCCAACCGCACCTGCTGACGGGTCAGCTCCAATTGGTTCAGCGACGCATCGCGGGCGGCCCCGGCAATCTTCACCGCGCCCCGCACACTGCCGGCATCGAACAGCGGGTACGAGCCGGACAAAAGAAGCTGGGAGCTGACCCCGCGCGTGCCGATGTCATTGGTGGCCTGATAGTTCAGCACATAAGTCCCGCGCACGGTCAGCCCGGCCTGCTTTCGGGCCAGCTTCAGGGCAGCTTCGTTGCTCTGCACAATCGCCGCCGACTGGCGGACATCGGGCCGGGCGGCGAACGCCGCCGCCAGCGCAGTGTCCAGAGTCAAATTCGGCCCGCCGGCCGGCACCGGCGGCAGGGTGTCCCCGGCAGTCAGCGGAGCGACCTGCACGACCCCGCTGATATTCAATCCAAGCGCGTTTTTCAGCGCCGCCGACGCCGTCTGGACCGCGTTCTGATTGTTGAGCAAGGTCACCTGCGCGTTGGCGAGGTCGGAGCGGGCCTGATAGATGTCTTTCGCGGCGGTCGTGCCGGCATCAATCTGGGCCTGCGTCACGGCAACCGTCTGCTGGAACCGGGCGACCTGCGCCGCCGCCACTTTGACAAGGTCGCGGTTCAAGAGAAGCTGATAAAAGTCCTGCGTGACCGTCAGGATAATCGCCTGGCGCGTATTCTGCGTGCTGTAAGCTGCCGCGTCCAACGCGCGTCTTGCCTGAACATTGACAGTCTCGCGCTGCCCGGTGTCGAACAGGGTTTGACTCAGCGCGACGCTCAGCCCGCCCCCACGCACGATGCTGACCTCATTGATCGGCGTGCTGAGGACGGTCGGCGCAGCCCCCACTGTCCCCGCTGTGCCGGTCCCGGTCGTCGGTGCCGCGCCGGTGCCGGTGGTCGGTGTCCCGACCCCGGTTCCGGTGCCCGTGCCGACCCCGGTGCCGGTTGTCCCGGTGCCCGTTGTTCCTGTCCCAGTTGTGCCGGTCGAGACAAACCCGCCGGAGCTGACTCCGTACAGCGCCTGCGAGTTGTTTTGGTACTGATAACTTGGGGTCAGCACCGGAAAATACTGCGACTGCGCCTGCTGTTTCTGCCCTTGCGCCTGGGTCACCTGAGTCCGGGCAGCATACTGCTGCGGCTGCAATCGCAGGGCCAGCGCGACGGCCTGCGGCAATGTCAGTGGCGCGGGCAGCGCGGCAGGCGGCGGCGGCGCAACCTGTCCAAGCGCCGCCCCGGCGAAGATCACTCCCATCGCCGCCGCTCCAGAAACGCCGGCAAGCCGTCTAGTCCAATCACGCCGTCCAATCCAGTCATGCATAAACTCATTTCCCTCAGAAAGAGTTTACCACGCCGGGTACACTTTGCCTATGACCGAACTTGAAGTTCTGCACGAGACGATCCGCGCCTGCCGCAAATGCAAACACGACGGCTTTCCGATCACGCCGCCGCCGCTGGTCTGGGGCGAAGCCCCCGCGCCATTTCTGCTCATCGGCCAGGCCCCCGGACTTTCCGACTGGCGCGGGGACCGAATGTATTTAGGCCCGGCGGCGAAAAAGCTCATCGGCTGGCTGGTGGAAGCGAGTTTTTCAGAGACCGACATTGGCACCACGGTCTACATGACTGCACTGACAAAGTGCTTTCCGGGACGCCTGCCCGGCAAAAGCACCGATCGCGCCCCGTCGCCCAAAGAGCGCCGGAACTGCCGCCCCTGGCTCGATGCGCAGTGGCAACTGGTTCAGCCGCGCGTTGTCCTGCTGTTCGGCAAGCTTTCGATTGACACGTTTCTGCCCAAGATGTCTTTGGAAGACTGCGTCGGCAAGACTTTCGACCAAGATGGCCGACGCTACATTCCCCTGCCCCATTCGTCGGGCGCGAGCACCTGGCTGAACGCTCCTACGCACCGGGCGCTGCTGGCGGAAGCGATTGCGCGGGTGCGGGAGGCGCGGGAAGAAATGCTGGAGACCGGCACTAAAAGTGCCGGTCTACTGAAAGCGCAAAGTCCCTTCGAGACTGAAGAGTCCTGAACCGCTTCGGTTTTCACTCAACAGTAGACCGGCACTTTTAGTGCCGGTTTCTTTCATCTGCAACCTTTTCGCGCCTGCCGTGTCATAGAAGGTAGCAGGCGCACACGAGAGCGAAAAACACTTATGCTTTATACCACGCTTCTTTTGGTCGGACTGGCCGGATTACTCGCGCAAGCCGTGCTGGGATTGTCCCACGGCAGTCACGCCGGACACGCAGGTCACAGCGGACATGCAGGCCACGCCGGGCACACTGACCACGGCGGGCACGACGGCCAGCACGGGGACCACGGGGCCGAGCGCGGGCCGTCGCCGCTGTGGACACTGTTGTCGCCGCTGGCGATCTTTAGCGTCTGCCTCGGTGCGGGCGCGACCGGACTGCTGCTGCGCCCGATGCACTGGGCGGCGGCGGTGACCGGGCTGGCGGCAATCTTCGGCGGCCTGGTCTTTTTTGGACTTTTGGTTCGGCCCCTCTGGACCCTGATCTTCAAATTCGCGTCCAAGCCGAGTGCTGCCCTCGAAGGCATGGTGGCCCGGCAGGCCGAGGCGGTTACAGGGTTCGACGGCAATGGCCGGGGCCTGGTTGGACTGACCATTGACGGCCAGTGGGTGCGGGTCCTGGCGACATTAGAGGCTGAAGGGGCCGACACGACGCCCGTCAAACCCGGCGAGCATTTAACAGTCCTGAGCGTGGACGGGCACACGAATTCCTGCCGCGTGGCGCGGCTATAGGTCAAGAGGGAAAGAAATTATGGGAGGTATCGTTATGAGCAGTACATTAGTCATCGTCGCCATCGTCGTGGTGGCGATTATCTTGATTCCGCTGATTATCAGCCGGTTTCTCACGCAAGTGGAAGCCGGCACCATTCGCTTGGTGTCGTCTTTGAACGGACGCACCGCGATCTACAAGGGGCCGGGCAAAGCGATCGAAGTGCCGCTGATGACCACCGGGACAACCATCCCGTCGAAAGCGATTAACATTGACCTGGACATCGCCGACCAGACCGCCGATGTGGACGGCAACGGGCAGCCGAAGCCAATCAAAGTGCGCGTCTTGGCGTCCGCCATCGTCTCCGTCGGCGACTCCAGCGAAATGATCACCACCGCCGCGAACAAGTTCTTTTCCAAGCCGCCCGCCGAGCAGACCGCGACCCTGAGTGACCTCTTGACCTCCACCGGACGCCGGGCAGTCAACCTCTTGAACCACGACGAGCTGTTCTCAGCCAAAGCCCAGCGCAACATCACTTCCATGGCCCCCGGCACCGACATCGCCAAGACATTCGCCGCCGTCCCGGTGGAAGAAGACGATAGGCTGGCACTGATCATCAAAGGCGCGTGTTCCCGCGAGCTTCAGGACCTGGGCCTGGTCTTCAACTCGCTGAACATCAAGGAAGTCCAAAGCGAAGTCGCCGAAGCCCGCCGCCGTCAGTCTGCCGTGGAAGCCAAAGCAAACGCCGACATTGTCGCCGCCGACCAGGAGCGCCGCGCCCGTGAGGCCCAGCTTGGCGCGGAGCAGGCGATCAACGACAAGCAGCGCGATTTGGAGGAGCGCCGGGCAGAAAACGCCGCGACTGTTGCCACGGCGGAAGCCAAAAAGCAGACTGCGCTGGCAGTTCAGCGCGAGGCCGAATTGAAGGCGACCCAGATGGCCCAGGCCAATGCCGATGCCGCCCGTGTCCGTGTGCAGGCCGAAGCCGCCGCCGACGCCGAAGCGGTCAAAGTCCGCACATTGGGTTTGGCCCAAGCCGACGCCATCCGGGCCGTCAACGACGCGATCCGGCAGGGCGGCGATGCGTATTTGGCCCTGCGCCAGCTTGAAATCCTGCCCCAGATTGTCCCAGCCATCGCCGAAGCGCTGGCGAATGCCAAGCTGATCAATATCAGCGGCGCCGGCGACAGCCGGGGCGCGGCAGGCAACGCCACCGACCAGATCACCGGCGTCATCCAGACCCTTTTGGCAACCCAATTAGTCAGCGGCCAGCTTCGCTTGGACGCCCCCGCGATACCGCCCGCCCCGCCGCAGACCAACGGCACCGCCCCGGCAGCGCCCGCTGAGCCGGCGATGACCGCACGACGGAAGTAAGCCTGTAGTTGAGAGCCATGACATAAATGTCACGGCTAAGGCTTCATTGGGGTAATCAGCGCAGACGCTAAGAAGTACCGCTTCTGCAATGGCAGACCCGGAGGGCGCGGGACTGGGAAGGGCGCTGCCTGCCGCGCCCCTACAGGTTTATATCTTTGTCCGCGAAGGCGGACACTTGGCGTCTGCGCCCCATAGCGTAGGATTTCAATCCCACGCTATCCTTCCCAACGCTTACGCTACCGGCTGAACTGGGCTTCGTGGAGGCGCTGGTAGATGCCGGCGGCTCCGACCAATTCGTCGTGGCGGCCTTCTTCGGCGACCCCGGTTTCGTCTACCACGACAATCCGGTCGGCGTTTTGGATCGTCGCCAGGCGGTGCGCGATGACCAATGTTGTCCGGCCTACGGCAAGCTCGGCCAGCGACGCTTGGATCGCCCGCTCGGTCTCGGTGTCCAAGGCTGATGTGGCCTCGTCTAAGATGAGAATGGGCGGGTTCTTCAAGAACATCCGGGCAATCGCCATGCGCTGCTTCTGGCCCCCCGATAGCTTGACGCCCCGTTCGCCGGTCAGCGTGTCCAGCCCATCGGGAAGCTGCGAGATCATGTCGTCGAGCTTCGCCCGGCGGGCGGCCTGCCAGATTTCGTCGTCGGACGCGCCCAGCCGCCCGTAGGCGATGTTCTCGCGGATGGTGCCCGCAAACAAAAATACATCCTGCTGGACAATCCCGATATTGCGCCGCAGCGACGCCAGCGTCATCTGCCGGATGTCTATGCCGTCCACCGTAATGCGCCCCGAGTCGAGGTCATAAAAGCGTGGCAGCAGGGAGCACAGCGTTGTCTTGCCGGCCCCACTCGGCCCGACAAACGCGATCATCTCGCCGGGCCGGACCGACAGGTCAATGCCATGCAGGACTGTTTTGTGTTCGGTGTAGCCAAAGGTCGCGTCCTCAAACTCAATTGCGCCCCGCAGATGCCCGACTTCGATTGCGCCCGGCGCGTCGGCAATGTCCGGTGCGGTGTCCAGCAGCTCGGTGTAGCGCTTGAACCCGGCGATGCCTTTGGGATAGGATTCCAGCACGGCGTTGATTTTCTCGACCGGCCGAAAGAAGACATTGGTGAGCAGCAAAAAGCCGGTAAAGCCGCCCATGGTGAGCTGATGGTGCAGCACAAAATAGGCGCTTGTCACCATCACGAGAACCTGGACCAGCCGCATGGTCATGTAGCTGAGCGACATACTTTTGGACATCAACTGGTAGGCGTTCAGCTTTGTGGCCCGGTAACGGTGGTTGTCTTCGGCAAACAATGCCCGCTCATGGTTTTCGTTGCCGAACGCCTGCACGACCCGAATGCCGCCGACGTTTTCTTCGATCCGGGCATTGAAGTCGCCGACCTGACCAAACAAAGTCCGCATGGTTTGGGTCATCGCCCGCCCGTAACGGGTCGAGATCCACATCATCGGCGGCACGACCAGTCCGGTAATCAGGGCGAGCTTCGCGTTCAGCGTGAACATCAGCGCAAACGAGCCGAGAAACGTCATCACGGCGATAAACGCATCTTCGGGGCCGTGGTGGGCCACTTCTCCGACTTCCTCCAAATCTTTGGTGGCACGCGCTACGAGCCGCCCGGTCTTCTGGTTGTCGTAGAACCGGAACGACAGCTTTTGCAGGTGATCGAAGATTTTGCGCCGCATCTCCGTTTCAATCGAGATGCCCAGCACATGCCCCCAGTAGTTGACAATATACTGCAATCCCGTGTTGACGGCGTAAATCCCCAGCAGGCCCGCCGTCGCGCCGAGGATCAGCCCCCAGTTCTGGCTAGGGAGCAGTTTGTCCACGAACCCTTTGACGGCCAGCGGGAACACCAGCTCCAGCAGGCCGGAGAGGACCGCACAGCAGAAGTCCAGGTAAAAGAGCCGCCGATGGGGCTGGTAGTAGGCGAAAAAGCGTTGCAGCATGGGTAGGAATGACCGTTCTAAAAAAGACAACAAAAAAAGCGCCAGCCAGTGTGGCTGCCGCTTCGGGACACGCTCTTTTTTGCGAACGTGAATATAGTATATCATAGAAGCGAGGCGAATTCAACCCGGCGAGCCGAAGGCTGCATGGGCCAGGAAGCGCACCACGATGGACGAACACCGAAAAAGAGTGCCCGAGACATGACTAAAGGCAGTTTTGATAGCGTAAAGCCTAACGGCAGCGTCTCAAAATTGACGCATCTTTGCTTTTGTGGCATTAGCTCGCTTGTTTCAGGCCGGGGGGATTGTGGAACATGGGTAGGGACAGACAGTATGATAAGAACCTACCCCGGCACAAGTGCCGACCCTCCCGAAACGGGAAGGTGAAGAGTTTTCGGAGTATTGGGACAAAAAGCGTCGCTGATGACACTCTCTTTCCAAGCCTCCTTACCTTCCCGTTTCGGGAGGGTCGGCACTTGTGCCGGGGTGGGTTCCCCGGAGGCCCCATGACAGACACCTTGACCCAAGACGAACTCAGCACAATGAACGCCTACTGGCGGGCGGCCAACTATCTTTCAGTCGGACAAATCTATCTCAAAGACAACCCTCTGCTCAAAGTCCCGCTGACCCGTGAGCAGACCAAGCCGCGCCTGCTCGGGCACTGGGGAACAACACCGGGCCTGAACTTTATCTATGTTCACATGAATAGATTGATTAAGAAGTACGATCTCAGCGTCATCTATGTCTGCGGACCCGGACACGGCGGGCCGGGCATGGTCGCCAACACCTACCTTGAAGGGACTTATAGCGAGGTTTACCCGAACATCACGCAGTCGGAAGACGGAATGCAGCGTCTGTTCAAGCAGTTTTCGTTCCCCGGCGGCATCCCAAGCCACGACTCCCCTGACACGCCCGGCTCCATCAGCGAAGGCGGCGAGCTTGGCTACTCCCTGTCCCATGCCTACGGCGCGGCGTTTGATAACCCGGATTTGATCGCGCTGTGCGTCATCGGCGACGGCGAAGCGGAGTCTGGGCCGCTGGCGGCAGCGTGGCACTCGAACAAGTTTCTCGATCCCAAGACCGACGGCGCGGTACTGCCCATTCTCCACTTGAACGGCTTCAAGATCGCCAATCCCACCGTGCTGGCCCGGATCGGCGACGACGAACTCCGAAGCCTGATGGTCGGCTACGGCTACACGCCGCACTTTGTCGAGGGCGACGACCCGGCCCTCATGCACCAGCAAATGGCGGCGGCGATGGAGACCGTCATCAGCGAAATCAAGCAAATCCAAAAAGATGCCCGCGAGAACGGCGTGACCGCCCGCCCGTCGTGGCCGATGATTGTCCTGCGCTCCCCGAAAGGCTGGACCGGACCGAAAACGGTGGACGGCAAAAAGACCGAAGGCTCCTGGCGCTCACACCAGGTCCCGATTGCCGACATGAAAACGCCCGAGCACGTCGCCCAATTAGAAGAGTGGATGAAAAGCTATCAGCCCGAAGAGCTGTTCGACGATACGGGGCGCTTGAAGCCTGAAATCGCCGAACTTGCCCCGGTCGGCGACCGGCGCATGGGCGCGAACCCGCACGCGAACGGCGGCCTGCTGCTCCGGGACCTGCCCCTGCCGGATTTTCGGAACTATGCGTTCGCAGTCGAGAAGCCGGGGACACAGACCGGCGAGTCCACACGCATTCTCGGGACTTATTTGCGCGACGTAATGGCGGCGACCGCCGAGACGCGCAACCTCCGGGTGCTGTCTCCCGATGAGAACGACTCGAACCGCCTCGGCGCGGTTCTCGACGCGACAGGCCGGGCCTGGGATGCCGAGACAACTCCCGACGATGACGAGCACTTGATGCGCGACGGGCGCGTGATGGAAATACTCAGCGAGCACACGATTGAGGGCTGGCTCGAAGGGTATTTGCTCACAGGTCGGCATGGCTTCTTTTCGTGCTACGAGGCGTTTATCCACATCGTAGATTCGATGTTCAACCAGCACGCCAAGTGGCTCGAAGCCTGCTGCCATATTCCGTGGCGGCGGCCTATCGCGTCGCTGAACTACCTGCTGACCTCGCACGTTTGGCGTCAGGACCACAACGGCTTCTCGCACCAGGACCCCGGCTTTATTGACCATGTGATGAACAAAAAAGCCGGCATTGTGCGGGTGTATCTGCCGCCCGACGCCAACACGCTGCTGTCGGTGGCCGATCACTGCCTGCGCTCCCGGAACTATGTCAATGTGATTGTCGCCGGCAAGCAGCCCGAGCTGCAATTTCTCGATATGGATTCGGCGGTCAAGCACTGCACCGCTGGCCTCGGCATTTGGGAATGGGCCGGCACCGACGGCGGCGGCGAGCCGGATGTGGTCATCGCCTGTGCGGGGGACGTGCCGACTTTGGAGGCCCTCGCTGCGGTCGCGATTCTGCGGCAGCACCTGCCCGAGCTGAAGATCCGGGTCGTCAATGTCGTGGACTTGATGACGCTTCAGCCGCAGACCGTGCATCCACACGGCTTGAGCGACAAGGATTTCGACACGCTGTTCACGCCGAACAAGCCGGTCATCTTTGCCTACCACGGCTACCCGTATCTGATCCACCGGCTGACGTATCGCCGGACCAATCACGACAATATCCATGTGCGCGGCTTCAAGGAAGAAGGCACCACCACGACGCCGTTCGACATGGTGGTCATCAACGACCTGGACCGCTTCCATTTAGTCGAAGATGTCATTGACCGCGTCCCATCACTGGGCTACCGCGCCGCCGGCCTGCGCCAGCTCATGCGCGATAAATTGCAGGAGCACACCGCGTATGTCCGCGAGCACGGCGAAGACCTGCCCGAAATCCGAAACTGGGTCTGGCCGTATTAAACACAGGCACGCAGGCTTGGCAGCCAGTACCCAAGCCTGCGTTCTGTTATAAACCGCTGGAGAAATACTTCCGAAAATACTTCGCCGCCTCCCTTGACAAACCCCGCGCTGTGCTTTATACTGTACTCAAAGCAACCAACGCCAGCAGTACCGGCACGTTGCGACGCACAAGGAGACACTGCCCATGTTCCCGCTTCTGTCGCTTCCCGCTTCTGTCGCTTCCCGCTTGCAACAGCCCTTTGCCTTGTTTTCTTTAGCCTCTTTGCCCTGACGCCCCAAACGGCATACGCCCAGGCACTGCCCCCCGGATGGGCGGCCATCCCCTGCGATGCCAAAGGGGTGCCACTCACCTATGTTCCGCAGGTCGCCGGGTTCAACGAAATGAAAGGAACCGAAAGCTGGACCATCACCAACACCTACCCGCCCGACCTCATGACTGCCGCACTCGCCGCGCCCAGCAATTACAGCTCGTTTCTCAACTCCATCTACCCGCTGATTTATCTCACCCCCCAGTTTCCATACACGACTAATGACGTCCGGTACGGCGGCATCGGCAGCAGCAACAGTTCCGGCAATCCGCTCAGTGACAGCGTTTCCAACAGCTACAGCGATCCCGCGCTCGTCTGGTACTACGCAATCAATCCCTACGGCCCAGGCTCCCACAGCGGCACCATCAACGGCTCCGTTACCGTGGACATGACCGGGCAGCTTGTTTACTACTTCAAGATCGCTTGGCAGGGACGCGGGGCGCAGTCGCCTTTGCCGTCTTCTCTGAGCCTGTTGCTGTGGACAAACGTGTTTGCCAGCGCAAGCGTCTCGTCCGGTGCGGCTCCCCCCAAGACGGACTTATGGGCGCAGGCTTGGGCCACGGACGGGTCTCCGTTCAGCGAAATGGCAACGGCGGGTGTGGGGGTCAAAGCCGACGGAACGGCGGTGACGGCTCCCGGTCCGGCTCGGGTGACGGGGTATCACCTGGTGCGGGCGGGGATTGACCCGGCGACGGCGATTGCTCAGGTGTATGTGAACGGTCAGACAAAGTGGCAGTCGGCGGACACGGTGCCTTATGGAGTGTTGAGCTACCCGTATTCGAGTTACCCCGGCTACCCCGTTGGCACTGCCACGAACGGGCCGACCTCTGCTTCTTCGATGGGCGGGATACAAGCCGGGGTGAGAACAGATAGCCGGACCTTGGTACCACATCGTGATGGTGCACATGGAGAAACCCAAGATGCTGACGGAACAGTGCATGGGGACACAACCTATTCCTACTTGGCGAACGCTCCTGCGGGACTTGGCAGCAGCATAGTTCAAAACATGCAAGTTTTTCACCCATATTTTTATGGGTCTTGGTCCCTAAATCCAGCTTACACATCCGGCGGGTCTGCTCCCGTCTTCAACATCAAGTGGCAGTGGGACCCGTCAAACCAATCCCTCGCCCTCGGTCCGGTTGACACCTGGAATACCCACAGCCAAAAGATAGATGTAGGAACGGTTTACGCGGAAGGGGCAGCTTACGCACCGCAGCAGTGGTATGGCGCACCCGACGCCGTCAAAGTGGTTGGCATTACGTACACCGCCACCGATTTGGGACTAACCCCGAATGCGACCGGGGCCGGCAGCTACATTCTGAGCGTCCACGATCAGTACGACAACTGGCGCGTGGTGGATGCTCAGGGCAAGCCGACCAACAAAGGGACTCCCGGCCCGGTTCAGCAGTTAGCGGCGGGGACTACCCCAGTTCCGGCAGGCGCAGTTGCCGTCAGCCTTCCCAATACCGGCGTCAACTGGACGCTCACGGGAATCAACGGCGGCGGCGCGGTGAGCGCTGTCGGGAGCGTTGTTTCGGTTGCTGGAAAGACGCCGACTTGGGTTGGCCTCGCGCTGAGTCTGGCTGGGCTTGCCATGCAGACAGCAGGCAGCCAGCCGACAGACCCCAGCATTGTCAACTCGCCCGACCAGATGAACCAAACCTTTCTACAATCTGCGTATAGCAACTACAACCCCAACCCCTTGCCGGGGCAAACAGTCGGCAACAATTTGGTGGACACGAAGCTTTACAATTTTATCTCCAGTCAGATCAAAACTCCGCAAGATTGGAATAATCTCTACATGGGCTTATTCACTCAAGTCTCGGTGACTGCCACAGTTTCTGTGCGAACGCTCAACTACAATTATTACGCAAACCAATACGACACTGGCGGCTTGGTTACAACAACCTACCCTGGCTCAGTCACGGGTGTTCCGGGCGGTCTGCTCTGGTCTTATGTTTGGACTTACGCAGGCATTCCAGCAAAGCCAGCCTCTCCCAGCATCATGCCGAGTGCGTAAAGGATTTTGACATGAAAGCGACCTTGACACAATTAAGTCTGCTTACCTTTTGTGTAGGAGCAACACAGATTCCTATGGCATGGGGGCAAAGTGCGGGGAACAAAAAGCACTCGCCTCAACCTCAATCCATTCCGTCCTCAATGGGTTACACAAAGCTCTCGCTCAAAGAGTGGAAAGAACGCAAGAAAATCTCGGACGCCCTTTCCAACAATTCTTGGCTCAACGAGAGTTGGACAGGAGATGATGCACCCTATGTGGCGATACGCGCTCAGATTGAGCACGCCTTTAATACGGCAACACCACAGGCATTGGTGGCACAATACGCGCCTGCTGCAAAGGCACGACCTAATGATCCTTTAGCACAGTTTGCGTGGGCCTATGCAGTTCACAAAGCAGTGACATCGGCGCAATACGCAGTTGAGAATGCAGATGATGTTCGCTTCGCTGCTGAGGTTGCTTTGGCTGAGGCTCCCTTTCCGCGAACGTATAATTTTGCCCGCCTCAGATTTCTAATTACCTTGCAAAGTCCTGCGGGTGGCGGATACCATACTCTGATAGGAACGGCACAGCGACTCCTAAAGAAAGACCCAAATGATTTCCCGGTGATGATGGGGTTAATCGCACTCAACTCCCAAAACAGTGATCCTTCAGCCCAAAAACTGGCATACGCTTTGATCCAGAAAGCAATTAAGCAGTATCCGAGCAAGCCACAAGTTTATGATCTGCTCGGCGGCTGGCATTATGCACAGTATATCCTGTACCATAATCCCCACGACTATCGCCTCTCGTTGGATAATTACCAGAAAGCGATGAATATGTACCCGATGACAGCCTCTAGGCGTTCTGCCATACCGCAAGTTATGGATTTCCTCACTCGGCGCTATCACCAGATCAGCAACGGAGGTGTCTAAGACTGCTTTTGGGGAAAGCAAGGCTTGTTCATCTCAGTCAACCGCCGCTGTTCGGTTTCTGTTCATATGCGTTTTTGCAGAGAACGAGCGGGAGAGGTTCCAAATCCCCCAAATAGTCGGTCATCTGCTCCCAGGTCGTGACACGCGGGCAATCGGCATTGGGCGCACGGCCCGCCCAGTCGAACAGCAGGGCGTGCATTCCGGCCCCCATGGCTCCGGCGGCATCGAGTTCGTACCAGTCGCCGATGTGCAAGCATTCTTCAGGCGCGAAGCCGACCTGCCCGAGCGCGTCCTCGAAAATCAGCGGGTTGGGCTTGGTGACGCCGACCACGGCGGAAATCGCCAGAGCATCGAAGTACGGCAATAAGCCAAGCTCCGTCAGCACATCGGGCAGCGATTCTTCCCAGTCGGAGATCGCGCCGAGCGTGAAGCCGCGCTCTCTCAGACTTGCCAGCAGGCTTGCGGCTTCCGGGTGCGCGGCCCGCACGAACGGCATGGCGGCGAGGGCTGCGCCGAAGGCTTCCCACTGACTGCTGGACATCGGGGGCAGGCCGAGCGAGTGCCACAGCACCCCCACCGTCTCGCGCAAGGCGCCGGGGGCGTCCCAGGCAATGCCCTTAACGTAGCGCTTCACGGCGAATGCTTCGGCGGCGCGGAACGCCGCCGGCAGGCGGGCCGGATCAAGTGCGGTCCCAACTGCCGATGCGGCTGTCGTCAGGCGCTCGATCAGCGGCGGGTGATCGAAAACCAGCGTGTCGCCGATGTCGAAGAAGATCGCTTTAATTGTCATAAATGGATCGTTAGGCGTGCTTTGCATCCTGCTCGCTTGTGTCAAAGAGTGAGTCGGCGAGGCCGACCCGCCCGCATAGCGTCTCTGAGATGTGTGCCCAGTCAGCGTCGCCGAGACGCCCGGCAAGCGCCTCCGCCGCCGCGCGGCTTTCGCCGGTCGGGAGCGGGCCGGACAGCAGCCGCTCGGTCAGCTCGCGCATCAGCGCCGGGTCCGCCATCATCTCCAAATCCAGCGGCGTCGTGCCGAGGTCGAGGTCGGGAAAGTTCAAAAACGCTAGGACATCGCGGGTAGCTTGGTTCATGCCAGAGACTTACCGGAGACGGGCATATGCTTAAACCTTCGGCAGTTTTCTTGACAAATTCCCGGCAGTGTGATATTCTTAGAAGAGACATCCCAATTTTCCCGAGAAGACGCACAAGAAGACACAGAGGTACGACGAGTGTACTGCCAAGACTGCAACACCAGCAACGCGCTGGACAGCAAATACTGCAAAGAATGCGGCGCGAAGATCAACTCCGGCTACCGGACCATGATGCTGTCCTTCCAGGACTTGCCGCTGCATCAGAGCGAAGAAGATATTGACGCCTTGACCCGCCTGCTCGACATGGCGTTCTGGCATAACCAGGCCGGCAACCAGGCCGCCGCCATGACCGCCGCCGAGGCCGCGCTGGCAATCAACCCGCACAGCACCACAGCCCATTCGCTGCTGGGAACACTCTGCGAGAAGGCTGGGCAGGACGACGATGCCATCAAACACTTCGAGGCCGTGCTGTCCCTGAACCCGGACAGTCCCGCCGATGCCGCCAAACTGGAACAGCTCCGGCGCGGGGTGCATGTCCGCGCCGTCGCCCCGCCGATGACCCATCAGCTCCTGCCCCCGGCCCTGCTGAAGCTCGGGCCGGAATTCACCAAGCGCTGGGCGGCCCTGAGCGAGACGCCTCTTTCGGCGAAGATGGCGCGGATTGACCCGCAGCGACGCCCGCTGTACGCCGCCGGTGCGGCGACCGCCCTGGTCGCAATCGGCGGGCTGCTGCTGGCACGGCCCTGGGCGCAGGCCGAAACCGTGCGGACCTACGCGATTACGTCCCCCGCCGCCCCGGCGGCGGTCTCGGTCGCCTCGTCGGCTTACGCGCCGCCGCCCCTGCTCGCGCCGGTGGTCCTCGCACCGTCCCATGCCAACACGCTGGTTCCGACTTATGCCCCGCCGGCGCTGACCACGCGGGACCCATTCGCCGGCACGGTGCCGACCGACGCGCGGCCCGACGCGCCGACGCGCGGCGCAGCTTTGGGTTCCCTCTGGTCGCTCCCGCCGGTGCCGCGCTCCGCTGCTGGACGACGCGGACGCGGGAACGCCCTGCCGCCGCTGCGCCTTGCCGCACTGCCGCCGGTCGGCGAAGGCGGCGGACTGGCCCCGGCGTCGGTCTCCCTGCCGCCGGGCGTTTCCCCACTGGATGCCGGGTCTAACACCGGCTCGGTGCCCGGCTTTAGCGGTGCGTCGGGCGCAGGCGCTTTGCCCCGGCACACGGTCATGGTCAGCCAGTTCGGCGGCAGCGCAGCTCCATCGAGCACAGCGTCGGATCTGTCCTCACACATTCGAATCACGGTCCATCAGGCTGCCGAAACACCTGCCCCCGCCGACGCGAACAGCAGCAGCGGCGCGGACGGCGACAGTGCCCAGGGCGAGAGCTTGCAGCAGCGGGCGCTCTCGTTGCAGGAAGCCGGGTCGTATTCGCAGGCGCGTTCGGCGTACCAAAGCGCGATCCGGTCGTACCAGCGCCAGATCTCCGCAGGCCAGAATGTCGAGACCGCCGAACGCGGCCTCGCCGCCTGCCAGACAGGACTCCAGATTTGCCAGCAAAGCCAGCCCTGAGCGTATGGAGCGCCGCACTGCTGCTTGGCGTTTGCGCCGGGCCGCTGTGGGCGCAGGGCGCAGCGCTGCCCGCCAAGTCCTCTCCCCTCACCGCCAAAGCGCCGCTGCCAACCGTGCTGCTGTACCCGGCGACACCCGGCGATGTGGCCGCACTGGTAGACCTGCGGACACGCCTACGGCTCGACGGGCGCGTGGCGGTGCTCACCTACGACCCCGAGTCGGCGGCGATCCAGCGGGCGGCGTCCGAAGCCTCCCACCCGGAATGGCTTGGCAGCGCCCCGGCCTCCGACAGCGGGCGCATGACCCTGGCCCGCGCCCTCGGCGCACGCTTCTACGCGGTGGTCAGCCCCGGACGACTCGCCGACACGACCCATGTGGAGTTGGTGGAGACCGCGCCCGCCGCCCGCACCTTCGGCTGGACCGGCACGAACCGCCAGTTTGGGGTCCGTGCCCTGGAGTCGCAGGTCGCCGACTCGCTCTCTCACCCGGTCAACTCAGGGACCGAGCCGAGCGCCGTTCCTCTGCCGGCTCCGATTGCGCCGCTGCCTGGCCTTGCCCCGACCGCTGTCGCCGCCGCGCCGCCGACTCCTGCATTGCCGACTCCTGCACTGCCGACTCCTGCACCCGAGCCGCTCCCGCCACTGGACTTGACCCCGCTGCCAGTCGCGAAGTCCGCAGCTGCGCCGCTCGACTTGCCGGTGCCGGCTGCGTCGGTCCCGCCGGTGCAGATTGTCCCCGCGCTGCCGCCCACGCAGGTTGCATCGGCCCCGCCGCCGCCCATCACCCCGCCACCCTTGCCTTCTCCGGTGCCGGCGGCTGTGCCGGAAGCGCCTGCCGCCGAACCGCAGATTGCCGCCGGACCGCTGCCGAAGCGCGTCGCCGCTGTGCCGAAATCCACGATTGATACGGCAGTGCCGGAGCCGCGTTTCACGCCTGAGCCGCCCGCCGCGCCGACTATGCCGAGGCCGCCGGCCACGCCAATCGCCGCCGTGCCAATTATCATTGCACCAATCGCGCAGACGCCCGTTTACGCGGTCAAGCCGCCCACAAACGTCATCAAGCCACCCGTACAGATTGCCAAGCTGCCGCCGCCAGCGCTTCCCCAGCCAATACTTCCCCTGCCGATGCCTGCCCCGGCGCTTGTCGTTCCAGCCCCGGTCCCAGATGCCGCCCCAGCGCCGACCGCAGTGAAGAAAAGACCGGCCCAAGCCGAAGATATAGCAGCGGTCACGCCGCTGCTGGCGCGCGGAGACTCAGCCCTTGACAGCGGCGACGCCGTTTCGGCGATCTCGTTTTACCGGCAGGCGATCAACGGAGCGCCTCTCGCGGTCGTGCCGCGCCTGAAGCTGGCGTCGGCGTACCAGAAAGACGGCCTCGGTGACCGGGCGCTCGACGAGGCCCGGAGGGCACTGGAAATCGCGCCGGATGACCTCTCGGTGCAGAAGTTTTTGACCGAACTCGACTTGCAGACCGGCACCGCCGCCGGGACACTTGTGCGAAGCCGGGCCGCGCTTGCGCTGCGCCCGGCAGACCCGAAAGCCCACGCAGACCTCGGCGATGCCCTCTGGAACAACGGTGACCTCAGCGGCGCGGAAGCGGAGTACAAAGCAGCGTCGGCCCTCGCCCCCGGCGGCAGCCGGGTCGCGGACACCCAGCTTGCCCAGCTTTATGCCGCCGAGGCCCGCTATGGCGACTGCCTGGCGATCCTTCGCACCGGCGGCAAGCAAAGCTACGGCGTGGCGATCCAGATCGTCAAAAGCCGCGCGGAGACGCTCGGCAGCACGCTGGCCGTGTCGCGGGAAACGTTCAGCGCCGGCAAAAGCACGCGCGAGCAGTTTTACGACGACGCAAAAAAACTCAGTGCCGAAGCGCAGGCATTGGCCGGGTTTGTCGCCGATGTTGTCCCGCCCGCCGCGTACAAGCTGTCGCACCTGCACCGGACCCTATCCACCAACCTGCTGGCGCAGGAGGCGGCGACTCTGGTCACCTATATCGAAACCAGCGACAGCCGCCGCGACGACCGCATCTCGCGATTGGAGCACGCCGCAGCCACGGAGATGCTGACCGCGCAGGCCACGGAAGAAAGGCTCGGACTTTGGACACGAAAATGATGACGGCCCACACCGCAGGACTCCCGGCAAGACCCGGCGGGCTGACGTTCTGGCATAAGCTGCGGCGCAGCGTCGCCGGCGCGGCGGCCGGCGGCCAAGCGCCGCTGCCCTCGGTGGGCGACCTCGTCACCCTGCACCGCATCAGCCTATACGCCGCCGAAGGGGTCGAAGTCGGCGTCTACTCGGCCCGTGTCCGGGCCGTCGGCCCGCGCCGCCTTCTGCTGGAAAGCCACGAAACGGAAGCCGCCGAAAGGGGCGCCTCCTTGTCGTCGGCCCTGCCGCCGCGCACGGCCCTGACTCTGTCATTTATCTGCGGGGACAACCTCTACCAGTGCGAGACCCGCGTGGTCGGCCCGATGAAGGCAGGCACGCTGACCGTGTCCCGGCCCCGGCTGGTCACCAAAGTCCAGCGCCGTCAGTTTTACCGCCTGCCCTTGCAGTCCCCGACCACGTTTCGGGTGCGCGGCGAGTCCGGCCACACGTCCCCGGTGCCCGCCCGCCTGGTCAACCTCTCCGGCGGCGGGGCGCTGCTGGCGGCGCACAAGCCGGTTCCGAGCGGTCTGCGCGTTCTTGTGCGTGTCCCGACCGGCAAGCATGGTGATTTGCTGGATGTTGAGTCCGACGCCTTGGACTGCCGCGTAGCGACTCAGGGTTTGGCGCGTATCTATTTGATCCGCCTGCGCTTCCTCGGCCCGCCGCATCTGTCGGAATCCGAGCGCGAGGAGATTGTCGCCTACATCTTCGAGCAGCAGCGAATGCTTCTCAAGAACCGCAAGCTGCTTCGGGCTTAGACTTCACTGTACATGAGCACTTCCACCAAGCTGATTGTCGGGCTGGGGAATCCCGGCAAAGACTACGACGGCACGCGCCACAATATCGGGTTCGCCGTTGTAGATGCGTTCGCCAAGCAGCACGGTATCTCAGTTGCGAAGCGAGATTTCCAAGCGTTGAATGGGGGCGGGCAGGTTGGGGAAACGCGGGTCTTTTTGCTGAAGCCGCAGACGTTTATGAACCTGTCGGGGCAGTCAGTGGCGGCGTTCCTGAAGATGAAGCCGCTGGAACTCGCGGATATTCTGGTCGTTACCGACGACATTTCGCTGCCGCTCGGCAAGCTGCGCCTGCGGGCGGACGGCTCGGCGGGCGGGCACAACGGCCTCAAATCCCTGATTGCTCACCTGCACGGGCAAAGTTTTCCCCGGCTGCGCTTCGGGGTGGGTGCGCCCCGCGACCCGGCGGTGCAGATTGATTTTGTCCTGGGCCGCTTCGGGCGCGGCGAGATGGCCGATGTAGACGACGGCATTGCCCGGTCGGTGGCCGCGCTGGAGACGTGGCTTGCCGACGGCATCCAGCCTGCCATGAACACGTTTAACCGAGCCTAATCAAAACTTAACACTCTCTTAACACTGGCTTAATGCTCGCTTAATACTCGCCGGGTTTAATCTTCCTGCACACAGTCCCGGCCCCAAAGCCGTTATTTAGAAAAGGAAGATGAAATTATGCGAACACCGATCATTCTTGGTCTCGCCGCCCTGCTGGCCGCCGCCGCGTCCGGCGCGACCGCGCAGAACGCCGTCCCCGTCCAGTCCTTCGATACCACCGCCACAGCGACCATCAACCCGAATGGCCCGCGTACCGGTGCCAACGGCACCAAGTTCTTCAACGTCGAAGGCGCAAGCAATGGCGCAAACGCGACGTTCGGCGTCGCCGACTTCGCCGCCCCCGGCTTTTCGACTGCCGCCGGCATTACTAGCCTGGCGCTGACCCTGACCGAGTCGGACGCGCTTTTCACCGCGCCGGGCCTGTTCAATGTCTACCTGGCAAGCGGCACCGGCGTCGCTACAAGCGGCCTGAAGTACGATGCCGCGCAGACCGCGACCGGCGGTATCGGCGCCCAGCTCGGCACCTTGTATAGCCTGGGCACGTTCAGCTTTAACACCACCGGCAATACCAACACCGGCGGGGTCGCAACCTACAGCCTGTCGCTCGCCAACACCGCCACGCAGGCGGCGTTCCTCACGGAGCTGAACAGCGGCACGATCCGGCTGGCCCTCGGCGCTGACGCCGGCTCCCCGGCGACGGCAGCGACATTCTTCGGCTCCACCGCTGCGCCGACCACGGCAAACCCCAATACCCCGGTGGTCCCCGTTCTCAGCTTCTCCCCGGCGGCAAACCCCGTGCCGGAAGCATCCACAACCGTCTCGCTCGGTCTGCTGCTGGCGCTTGGCCTCGGCGGCGTCGCAGTTCGTCGGCGGAAAGCTGCGTAGGAAACCTCACCCCGCTGCTCCGCAGCGACCCTCTCCTTATGAAAGGAGAGGGTAAGAAGAAGTTAAGAGCCAAGACATCCAGATTGACCTGTAGGGGCGCCGCTTGCCGCGTTCTCCTATTCCTTTCCAGTCCGTATTGTCCTACCCTCTCCTTTCGGAAGGAGAGGGTCGTTGCGGAGCAGCGGGGTGAGGTTTACCCTGCCGGCGGCGGCGCGGCTGGAACCTTGCGCGGGCGGTAGTTTACCAAACCCACCGACACCAGCACGAGCAGCGCCCCGCCGACTGTGTATGGCGTGATCCGGTCCCCGAGCAGCAGAGTGCCCAGAAACGCACCGGCGACCGGCTGAATAAACAAAAACACCGACATCTCGCTGGCATCGCATTTTTCCAGCACACTGAACCAGATCAAGTACCCCAGCACCGTGCAGGGGACGATCAGGTACAATAGAGACCAGAGGGCGCTTGGCGGCGGCAGGGTCAGCGGATGACCCGCCGCGATCTGACGGTTCAGCTCGAACGCCGAAAACGGGGCCAGCGCCACCGCCCCGCTGAGCATCTGATAAGTGACCACCGACAGCGGCGGGTACCGGGCCAAGAGGTTCTTGCCGACGATGCTTGACGACGCTTCAAACGCCAGCGCCAGCGCGATCAAGAGATTGCCCTGCGCCGAATGCGAGAACGACCGGATTGTCAGGCCGTTGGCGATAATGAGGTACACCCCGGCCAGACCCAGACCGATGCCGAGCAGCTTGACGCGCGGCAGGGCTTCCCCGAGAAAAAAGAACGCCAGCACCGACAGAAACACCGTCTCGGTGGCATGGAGCAGGGCGAAGTTCGACGCTGTGGTCAGCCGCAGGCCCTGGTAGGCCAGCAGGTAGGTCAGCGCCAGGCCCAGGACGCCCATCGCCCAGAAGGGTCCCCAGTCGCTTCGGGCCACCCGCAGGTCGGTCCTGCGAAAGAGCGCGATGCCATACATCAGCAGGGCAGCGACGGAAAAGCGGGCAAAGGCCAGGGTCATCGGGGGAATACTTTGAATGGCGATCTTGGCCGCCGGGGACGACCCCGCCCAGAGCAGGTTGATCCCGACCAGCAGCAGCAAAATCGGCAGCGTCATCCGCCCGGACGACGCGCGGGAGACCGCGTGTCCTGCGGAATGTTTGGGCGCTGCATTTGCCATAAGTTCATTCTAACGGTTCGGCGGCGGCAAGTCAACCGGCAAGAGCGGCATTGTAACCGGGCGTTAATGCCGCCCATAAAAGCCGGGGACAAAGCCGGGAACTCTCGGCCACGCGCTCCCGTAGAGAAAAGAGCGCATGTCCTCCTTTTCTAAATCCGCTGTTTCGGCGGTGCCTGGGGCCGAAGCCGCTGACAGCGGCGACGGTTCCAGGCTTTTTTTTTGCGCGTCTACGACACCGTAATCTGTGCTTTCACCGAGGATGGCGGCAGGTGGGAGGCATACTCGAACGCGGCGATGCTGTCGGCGAACGCGAACGTGTCGGTGATGAGTGGCTTCACGTCAATCTTGCCGTCGCCCATCAGCGACAGCGCCCGCCCGAAGACGTGGGCGTAGCGGAAGACGTGCTCCACCCGCGCCTCTTTGATCTGCGCCCCAACCACGTCGTAGGCCACGGGTCCGCCGGGCATCCCGACCAGCACGACCACGCCGCCAGGCCGCAGCGGCGCGAAGACCCCCGCCAGTGCCCTGTCATTGCCGCTGCACTCAAAGACGATGTCTGCGCCCCAGCCGCCGGTCATCGCACTGATGACTTCGGCGATGTTTTGCTCGCGCACATTGACCGGCGTGATTGCGCCCAGTGTCGCGCCGAGGTCAAGCTTCGGCTGCTGGGTATCGGTTAGAACAACGCGGCTGCACCCGCCCGCCAGCGCTGCCAGCGCCGTCACCATGCCGATGGGTCCCGCGCCCATGACTACCGCGAGGTCTCCCGGAACGATCCCCGCTTTTTTCGCCGCCTGCATCCCCACCGCCAGAGGCTCGACCATCGCGGCCTCGGCGAATGAGACCGTGCTCGGAAGCTTGAATGTGTAATCGGCAGGATGCACTACCGAGGGTCGCAAAATACCGTGGACCGGCGGAGTCGCCCAGAAGCGCACGGCGGGGTCTAAATTGTAGAGGCCCAGGCGCGATGCCCGGCTGCTCGGGTTTGGGATGCCCGGCTCCATGCAGACCCGGTCGCCCGGCGCAAGTTCAGACACCGCCCCGCCGACTTCGGACACAATTCCCGATGCCTCATGCCCCAGCACCATTGGGGCTTCGACCACGAACGGCCCGATGCGCCCGTGCTCGTAGTAATGAATATCCGATCCGCAGATGCCGACCGTCTTGATGTCAATGCGGACATCATACGGCCCCAGCGGCTCATCGAGTGCGATTTCGCCCAGCCGCAACGTGTGCGCTTTTTCTAAAACCAATGCTTCCATAACTGCATTGTAGCACACAATCGCCGCACACAGGAAAGCACCCTCGGTCCGGCGAACCGTGGAGCAAGCCAGCGTCAGGAGATGCCCGTGACCGAGACACCCCCAATGATTGAACAGGTGGAGACCGACAAAGCGCCGGCGTATGCCGTGAAAGCTTCCCTGCCCTGAACGGCAGGGCTTCAAAAGTGCAAGCTCCCGCCTTTGCACTGGCTACCCGGAGGGGCGCGGGCGACAACTTCGTTGGTTCTTGATGCCCGCGCAGGCGGGGAATTGCCCCTTCAAAGCACGGGGGTTCAGCCCCGTGTACTCGGTTTCTATACAGTTTCCCGCCTCTACAGTTTCGCAGTACGGGTGCGCTTCGGACGCGCCGGCGGGGCCGACAAATTGAGCGGGGCCGCCGGGTCGAGCGGGGCTGACGGGTTGCCGTGGGTGGCCCGGTTTCGGCCCGCTTCTTTGGAAACGTACAGCGCCTTGTCGGCGCAGGCGATCATCGAGGACGGGTTCGGGGTGTCCAGCGACAGGGTGCAGACGCCGATGCTGACCGTAATCGGACGCTGCTTCCAGGCCGCCCCGGCGACGGCGGCGCGGACCCGCTCGGCGATGACCAGCGCCCCGGCTTCGTCGGTCTGCGGCAGCAGCAGGACAAACTCCTCGCCGCCGTAGCGGGCCGCGACATCCGTGTCGCGGGCTGTGGCTTTGAGGATCGCGGCGACTTCTTTCAGGACGGCGTCGCCCGCGGGATGGCCGAATTCGTCGTTGAACTGCTTGAACTTGTCTACATCGAGCAGCAGCAGGGACAGCGGCGAGTGGTAGCGCACGGCGCGGGCGTGCTCCGCGGCGAGCCGGTCCTGAAAGGTCCGGTGGTTCTTCAGGCCGGAAAGGCCGTCGGTGGTCGCCAGCACTTCCAGCTCCCGGTTCGTGGCCTCAAGCTGCGTCTTCTGGGACTCCAGTTGGACCATGTAGTCGCTGATCTGCCGCTCCGCCGCCTTGCGCTCGGTCAGGTCGTACCAGACCGACAGCAGAGCCGGCCTGCCGCCGAGCATCACTTCGGTCAGCGCCACTTCCACCGGAAACTCCGCGCCGTCCGCCGCCCGCCGGGTCCACTCGAATTGGTGACGGCCGTTCTGCCGGGCCAGGGCGCACATCTCCGCGCCCTTTTCGCTTGACTGCCGCCCGTCCGGCTGAAGCTCGGGCGAAAGCGCCGACGGGTGTATGCCCAGAAGATGGGCTTTGTCGGTGCAGCGCATCAGCCGCAGCGCCGCCGGGTTGCAGTCAATGATGCCGTCGTCGTCGAAGATGACGTGCGCGTTGGACGACTGCTCGAACAGCACCCGAAACCGCTCCTCCGACTGAGCGCGTTCGGTGATGTCAAAGCTGACCCCGATGATTCCGATTACCGCGCCGCCGGCATCGTGCTGAGGACGCAGCTCGACATGCAGGCAAAGCCCTGCATAGCGCAGGTCGTAGGACACGGTTTCCCCGGCCAGGGCGCGGTGCGTGCTTTCAATCATCACCGGATCGCCGGCGCTGAACTCGAACACTGAGCGGCCTACCGCTTCGCCGGGTTTCAGGCCAAGCGCGGTCAGACCCGTGCCTTCGGAAAGTGTCAGGATTCCGTTGGTGTCGGCGGCGTACAAGATGACCGGGGCACTGCCGAGCATCGCCCGGAGCGCTTCCCCGCTTTGGCGCAGGGCGTCCTCCGTCGCTTTTTGCTCGGTGATGTCGCGCACGGCGGTGACACGCGCGGGAAGGCCATCCCAAAGCGCCCGGCGTCCGCGGATCTCGGCAAAAAATGTGCTGCCGTCGCGCCGCCGGCACCGCGCTTCATAGACATCTTCCACGTCGTCGGCGATCTTTTGGGTGACCAGCGTCACTGCTTCCGGCGCGGCGAACGCGCTACCGGGCAGGCCGACAATTTCTTCGCGCCGGTCATAGCCGTAGAGTGTCAGAAATGCCGGATTGGCGTCAATCATCGTCCCATTACGGCTGACGGCGATGCCCTCGAATGCCGCGTCGGACAGGTAGCGCAGGCGAGCCTCGCTTTCGCGCAGAGCATTCTCCGCTATGCGCTGGGCCGTGACATCGTGCATGGACACGACTGCCCCGATTTTTATGCCGTCCCGACCATAGATCGCCTGCCCGCTGGCAAGGACTGTGCGCCGGGGGCGGTTTTTAGGCGCAATGACCATTTCGGCATCCCGCACAACCTCGCCGCCGAACGCCCGAAACAGCGGGATGTCGTCAGTGCCAAGCGGTGTCACCCCATCGGCTCGGTACAGGCTGAAATGCTTCGCCCACGCTTCCGGCGGCAGCGGCTCTTCCGGCAGGCCGTGGAACTCCCGTGCCGCCCGGTTGAAGAGCGCCAGCGTGCCCAGTGCATCGCAGGCGACTACCCCCGATTGCAGGCTTTCCAGCATGGCTTCCTGGAAATCGCGCTCTCTTTGCATCTCGCGCTCCGTCGTCCGCAGCCGAAGCAGCAGAAAGCCGGAGATGGTCAGGGAACAGAGCAGGCCGGCCAGCCGCAAACGCAGCAGGTGGGACGCCGCGCGGTCCCGCGCCGCCGCCTGCCGCTCGATTTCCTGGGTGAGCGTGTCGGCAGCGAGGCGCATCTTATCGGCAACCTCCCAGTCTACTCTGCCGGTCTGGTGCAGCGATCCTGAAAACGCCGCCCAGGCCGGGTCCGTCGCCGCGGCCGCCTGCGGGTATTCGGCGTGCAGGCGGCGGAGAATGCGAGACATGGTCTTCTCCTGCACCTGCCAGCCGCCGGCCGGAGACCTCCGGGATTCGTCAGACTTTTGGGTTGCTTCATACACCCAAAGGCTGCGGAACCGGAGCGAGCCGCTGGAATTGATGTCCCGAAACGTCTGGGTCGAGCGGCTTCCGACCAGCATTGCGGCCAGCAGCAGAACTGCGGAAATGAGGCTTGTTGCTCCCAAGAGCCAGGCGAGGGCGCGGAGACGGATACCGGAGCCTGCGCGGTGTGCGGGTTTTACGTGCGTGTTTATTGTTTTGCCTTGCCTATCTGGTCGTGCATTCACGAGGAATAATTCGATAGTCGGCAAAAGCGCACCGAATATGCAGGCAAGTTTGCCTGCTTTTTTATTCCACGAAACGCCGAGTTTTTGAGCAAGTGAACGCAGCCGCAGTCAACGCGCTTTAACGCAGTGGGAACGTCATTTGCAGACCCATGCTGCGCGACTCCGGCTGGATCAGCGGCGACAAAATCAGGCCGCGCGGCGCGGACAATTCCAGCCGGGCCGTGCCGTAGCCAAGCAGCGCCCCGGCGATAATATCCCGCTCGTAATGCCGGTGCAGGCGCACCCGAGAGTAGGCAATAAGTGTTGCGCCGGTGAACCACAGCGCCGCCTGCTTCGGGTGCAGGTCGCTTTCGACCGTCGCCGCCGCGAACGCCGCCGTGGCATGGCCGCTCGGAAAACTGTCGTGGGCATTCGAGTCGGGCCGCTTTTCGTGAAATAAGTTTTTCAGTCCTTCGCTGAGAATGACGCTGGTGCCGATAGCATCGGCGGCCCGCAGGGCATGGTTTTTGCCCTTCGCCCCATCAGACAGCAGCGGCAGCCCCACCGCCGCCGCGAGGTAAATAATATTGCCGCTGCCGGACCCAAAATCGGCGGCCTTCCGGGCCGGCGACTCGGCATGCGCCGCAGGCACAGCGGCAAAGAGCGAAAGACAAGCGGCGCCGGCAGCAAAGGCGCGGCGGCGGGAAAGGAGCGAAGCAAGCATAAACGAGGTTCCAATCTTAGAAGTACGGGCGATTAAAAAGTTTCCGTTGTGTCCGTTCCCGGACGACGCGAGGGCCGGCGGGACGGGCGGGCAGACGCGGCGGCGCGTGTCTTGATCAGGCGCGGCAGGACGAGAAAGTGAATGTATGCGGTCCAGCCCAGCGCGAGCAGAAGGAGTAAAATGCCTGCGCCCCAGGCTTCGAGCGACGGCTGTAGAAACACACCGATGCCGACAGCGGCAAACAAAACAGCGGTCAGGCCCGGCAGCCACAAGCCGCCGGCCATGCGGAACGGACGGGTGCGGGCGGGGTCTTTGACCCGCAGCGAGATCACGGCGGCGGCGGCCAGGGCATAGATGAACGCCTCGGTCGCGGCGGCCAAATTGACCAGCAGCACGAACTTCCCCGACCAGTAGACCAGCGCGGAAACAGCCAGCGCGACGACGTAAACCACCCAAACAGCCCGGTCGGGCGTGCTGAACTTCGCCGAGACCGTGGACAGCCTTGCGGGCAGGACACCGTCGCGGGCCATGCCGTAGAGGAAGCGGCTCACGCCCATCAGGCCGGCGTTGAACGTCGTCAGGGACATACAAAGACTGGTGCCGATCATCACCCAGCCGCCAATCGGTCCCAGGGCGTTTCGTGCAAAGACGACGTGGGGGATCGGCTGCCGTGCCCCGTGGCTGTCCAGCAGCAGCTCGCCGCGCGGCACGAGGCCAGTAAACATGGCGGTCGCGGTCAGCGCATAGACCGCCGCCAGCAGGCCGACCGCCAGAAACATCCCGGTCGGAATGGCGCGGGGCGACTGCACTTCATCCGCCAGCGGCGTCACCCACTCGAAGCCCACAAACAGGAAAACCGCCACCGCCACCGCCGAAAACAGCGGCCCCGCCCCGCCGGTATGCAGCGGTTCCGGGACGACAAAATGTGCGTGACTCAGCGCAAGAGCGCTCATCGTGACAATGGAGGCGACGACCGAGTAAGTCAGCACATTTTGAAACGTGCCGGCGATCTTCAGGCCCCGGAAATTGACCGCCGTGGCAAGCGTCAGCATGCCGAAAATCCACCAGGGCGGCGCAATCGCCGGCAGCGCTCGACTGAGCACATGGGACAGAACGTAGGCTTCCGTGCCGACTACCAGAGTCACGACCGACATATAGGTCAGCGCGGCAATCAAGGACAGCTTTTCGCCGAACGCCCGGTGGATGTACAAACGAATGCCATTGACGCTCGGCCACATGCCGTTCAGCTCGGAGAACGCCGCCGCGGCGAGGGCGCACAGTGCCCCGGCAATCAGGATCGCGATCCAGGCGGCATCGCCCGCCAAGAAGCAGGCCATCTGCACGACCACAAGAAACGTAGAGGACGCGAAAGTCAGCCCGGCGCTGGTCGACACGACGGTCGCCAGGCCGATTGAACGTTTGAGCGGGTTATCTACTCCCATAGCATTGCAATGACAAAGTCCAGGCGCACGATGTCGTCCTGCGGCCCCTGTATCCGCAGGGTGCCATCGTTGTACGGGTCGTTCGGAGACAGCTCGCCGTAGAAGATCTGCGTGAGTATTTCTGCCGTTGACGACAGCACAAGGTCGGCAGCGGGCGGTGCGCCCGGCGTCGCCGAAACAGTGCCGTCCAGCGTCACAAGTGACGCCTCGGTGCCGAGATCGGTGGCTTGAATGTGCATGACCCGGTTCCAGTCTTTGATCATCGCCATCAGCCGCACGTTCCCGTTGCAGCTTTCGGCAAATGAGTCCAGGCTGTCTTGCAGGTCGCTTTGCGATTCGTCGGTGGTCGGCATAAATAAAAACTCCTCGTTGGTGGAGACCTCACCCCGCTCGTTCCTCGCGACCCTCTCCTTGCTTAAGGAGAGGGTAGGAGTGAGAAATAAGACAAGAGGGCGCGGCAATCGGCGCCCCTACAGTCCTATCCTGGAATTCTTCACCCTCTCCTTGCTTAAGGAGAGGGTCGCGAGGAACGAGCGGGGTGAGGTCTCAGGATGAGGTCTTTATCACCCCATCCCGTGAAACGTCCCGCGCCAGCCTAAACGCTCGATCCAGTCATCGTACACCGCCGGCGTGATTTCGGGCAGAGGCCGGCCAACGACCGCCACCAACGCCGCTTCCATCAGGTTGGTGCCGCCCGACAAACCCTCCATCTCCGGGGTTGTCGTGGCGACCCAGACTGCGCCGGCATCGCGCAGGCGAGCCAGGGAGTGCGGGCGGGTGGTGTTGGTGACGACGCCTTTGCCGGCAATGGACTCGGGAAGGTGACGCAGAATGAGATGGCCGTCCCCGGCGATGATGTCGGCGGCATCGTAGTATTTGGCGTAGCGCAGGTCGGCGGTTTGGGTATCCTGCGCCGCGCCGGTCGGGTACAGCAGGTGAAACGGCACAGTCAAAAGCCGCGACTTGTACTTCTGGGCAAGGTCTTCGATCTCGGCCAGCGTCGTCAGGGAGAAGTCCAGTCCGATGTTGAAGATCAAATCGCCGAAGACGCACGGACAGCCCATTTGCGCGAATGCCTCAGCCATGCCGAAGCGGTCCAGAGCGCTGACCATCAAAACACGGCTCTTTGGAGAGATATGCCCAGCGGAGACAAGCTCACGAACAACCCGCCGCTCCAGCGTGTTTTTCAGCCCGCTGCCGTCAACAATGGGAGTCTGCTTGGCACTTTCCGCCAGCCGCAGGCCGTCGCCGATGGGGAAAGTCTTGCCGCCGACCGACAGCGCGATGTCAATGCCGCCCAGCCCGAGGGCGTCCACCGCGCCGTCGAGCTGCACGATCCGCCGCACCGCCCGGTCCATGTCGCCGTCCATGCCCTCACGGGTCAGCCGGACAGCGTGGCCGTCCAGCACGATTTCCCGCATGAAGTCGCCCGCCGCCGACCCGAGACTGACACTGACCACCTGTTTCATTGCCCGCTATGATACCTGTCAAAGACGGGGAAAGTCTACGGGGTCAGTCCAGCGCCAGCAACAGGTCCAGATCAAAGTCGGCGCTGCGGATTTCTTCTTTCAGATCGTCCACATCGGGCTTGACACGCGCCAGCTTTTCGAGTGTCGGGTACAGTTCTTGGGGCGGGTTGACCGAGATGACCATGACCACGCGGTTGTTGTCGTCTAAGTACAGCTCGTCGAAGCGGCAACTTTCGGGGTCCCCATGGAACAGCCCCCCTTTGCCGCCCTGCGGGTCGCCGAACAGCTCGAAGTGGATGTCCAGCTCATCGGAAAAGAAGTTCGGCACATGGTCGTAGGCGACTTTTTGCCCTGCCATGTTTGCCCCGGCGATCTCGCCGTGCCACAGCGCATTGTTCCAGTGCTCCACCCGCCACTGCTTGCCGAGCACCGGGTCCAAAAAGCCTGCCACATCCCCGGCGGCGAAGACATCGGGCGCGGACGCTTGCAGATATTCGTTGACTAAAACGCCGTTCTTTTTCTCATCCACGTCCAGCCCGGCGGCGAGGGCGAATTCCAGGTTTGGCTTGACCCCCACCCCAGCCAGCACAATGTCGCCGTCAATCACTCGGCCCAGCTTGGTTTTGACCCCCGTGGGCGTGATTTCAACGACTTCGTCGCCGAGTATAATCTCAGCGCCCGCTGCTTCCAGCTTTTTCTTCAGAAACGCCCCGTATTCCGGCGACGCGAACTTGCTCCACAGATGCCCCGTCGGCTCGACAATGGTCGCTTTGCCGCCCTTCATCAGATAGTCCGACGCCACTTCCACACCGATGTAGCCGCCGCCGACCAGAACCACTTTCCCGCCCAGCTTCGCGTGGAGCGCATCGCTGTCTTCCCAGGTCCGCAGGGTCCGCACGTTGGGACCGTCCGCGCCGGGCACGTCCAGCGGCTTCGGCGACGACCCCGTAGCGACCAGCAGCTTTTCGTAGCTGACCGTGTCCCCGTTGTCAAGCGTCACCGTCTTCGTTTTCGTATTCGCCCCGGTCGCTTTGGTGCCCGTCAGCAGCGTGACATTATTCTGCGTGTACCACTCGGGGCTGTAAATCGGCAGAGCCTCTTCGGCCTTCGCCTCGCCGCGCAGGTACTCTTTGGACAGCGGGGGCCGGTGATACGGCGGGTGTTTTTCCGAACCCACAATGAGTATGTCACCTTTGAGGTCATACTTGCGGATCGTCTCCGCCGCCGTCGCGGACGCGAGGCCGCCGCCGATGAGCAGGTACCGGGCGGAAAGCTGTGTCATAAAAAATTGCCCTTTCTGGGGGAGCGTTCTGGTCCCTAATTTACCCGCACCGGGGCCGGGTCAATCAAAGCCGACTGCCACGGAATTCGTTCTGTGGACCTTCCCGCATCCGATTTGGGCTGAAATGAAAATCGTAAGTCCGCTTGGCATGATTCTTGCAGGGGAGAGTGCTATGACTCCCCTGCCGCACACCGAACCCCGCCCGAAGACCGTTTTGAAGACCGTTCTTTACGTCGACCATACCGCGAAGCTCGGCGGCGGCGAGATCGCTCTCCTGAACCTTGTCTCCGCACTCGACACGTCCAAATATCGCCCGCTGGTCGTGCTGGCCGAGGACGGGCCGCTGGCGGGGCGTCTGAAAAAAGCGGGGATCGAGACGACGATCCTGCCGCTGGATGCGGCGCTGCGGGAAACGCGCAAAGACACGCTCGGCCCGCGCTCACTGCTGCGGGGGAAGCAGGCTGTCACCCTGCTATCCTATAGCCTGCGCTTGGCGCGGTGGGCGCGGGCAAACGCAGTAGATTTAATCCACACAAACTCGCTGAAATCCGATATTTACGGCGGCCTCGCCGGGCGGATGGCGGGCATTCCTGTCTTGTGGCATATCCGGGACAACATCAACAGCGACTACCTGCCGGCGGTCGTCGCCTCCAGCTTCCGCCTGCTGACGCGCCTGCTGCCACAGGTGGTAGTCGCGAACTCCAACAGCACCCTGCATCAGCTGCGCCTCCGAAAGCCCAACAGCGCCGTGGTCTACAGTGGTGTGCCGGCGGAGGCTCTCGGGCGAATCCCGATGGAGGTGGTCCATGACGGCTATGTCGAAGAAGAAGTCACCGCCCGTCTCCCGAAAAATCCCGGCGCGTGGGAGCGCCCGCCGACCGTCGCGCTGATTGGGCGCATCGCCGAATGGAAAGGGCAGCACGTCTTTCTGCGGGCCGCCGCCGCTGTCCGCTCGCGCTTCCCCGACGCCCGCTTTTGGATTGTCGGAGCGCCGCTGTTCGGCGAGGATGCGTATGAGCGGTCCCTGCACACGATGACCGAGCAGCTCGGCATGACGGACGCCGTGGAGTTTCTGGGATTTCGCGACGATGTCGCCCAGCTTATGTCCCAGATTGACATCGTGGTCCACGCCAGCACGCTCGGGGAGCCGTTCGGCCAGGTGGTGATCGAGGGTATGGCGGCGGGCAAGCCGCTGATTGCCACCGACGGCGGGGCGCTGCCGGAGATTGTCATTCCCTACGAGACCGGATACTTGGTGCCGATGGGCAGCGCGGAAGACATGGCCTCGGCGCTGACCCGGCTGCTGTCGAACCCGGCCCAGGCGCGGCAGATGGGTGAAGCCGGCAAGCGGCGGGTCGAGCGGCTGTTTACCATCAGCCACACCGCCCGCAAAGTGGAGTCGGTCTACGACGCCCTGTTCGCCCGCAAGAAAACAGGCCCCACCGAGCCGTTCGGCCTGTCGGAGATGCCGGGTGCATGACGGCCGGAAGGACCTCACCGTTCTCAGCGGGCCGCCAGGAACTTGTCGGCGATCCGCAGGCTGAGGGCCATGATGGTCAGCGCGGGGTTGACGCTCAGAGCACTCGGGAAGACCGAGTTGTCGGCGATGTACAAACCCGGAACATCATGCGCCGCGCCGTTGGGATTGACCACCGACGCCGCCGGGTCGTCGCCCATCCGGCAGGTCCCGATGGTATGGGCATAGCGCTCAAACGCCCACACTTCTTTGGCCCCTGCTTTCGCCCAGATTTCGCGCATGATCTTTTCGCCGTGCGCGGTCATGCGCGTCTCGTTCTCGCCCGCCGTGAAGTGGACACGCGGCTTCGGCAGCCCCCGCGCATCGGTCTCCGACGACAATTCTAAGTAATTGTGCTCATACGGCAGGCAGTCACCGCAGATATTGATGCCGGCGACATGGTTGTAGCCGCGCATATGACTGCGTAATTTTTCGCCCCACAGTCCCTCGGCGCGGGCTAATTGGGTTGCATAGGTGACCGGCATGACCCCGATGCTTTGGAGCAGATAGCCTCCGGCAAAGTCCGCGTCTTTGGGCCGGTGCGTTTCTTCCGAGATCAGACTGCCCGGAATGCCCTTGTACGGGCGGATGTCCTCGGCAAACTGGCCCCAGAGCTGAATGGCCGTGTGGGCCATGAAGTTTTTCCCGACCTGCCCGCTGCCGTTCGCCAAATTGTTTAAAAGCAGCAGGCGCGGGGTCTCGACCGCCCCGCCGCAGAGGAAGACGTTCCGGCACGGCTGATGCACCTCGCGTCCGTTCTGGACATAGACCACGCCGACGACTTCGCCGGACTTGCCCGTTTCGATCCGGGTAACAAAGCACTCCGGGCGAATCTCCGCGCCGTTTTGGACCGCTACGGGCAAAAACGTCACATCCATGCTGGCTTTGGCCCCAACGCTGCACCCCGCCTGGCAGAAGCCCCGGTTGGTGCAGGCTTGCCGCCAGCCGACCCCCGCCTGGAAGTACGGCGCGGACAGCGCGGCATTCGGCGCAGGCGACGTTTTGATCCCCAAAGCCGCGCAGGCGGTTTCCATGAGCTGCGCCGCGCCGTTCAGCGGCAGCGGCGGCAGGGGATACGGCTGCCCGTGAGCATCCCACGGGTATGGCGACGGCCCGGAGACGCCTAAGAAATTCTCTAATTCGTTGTAGTACGGCTCCAGGTCGGTGTAGCCGAACGGCCAGTCCACGCCAACGCCGAACTCCGAGTGCAGCCGGAAATCGCCGCCGTGAGCGCGGGGCGTGTAGGCCGTGTAGTGCAGGGTCGAGCCGCCGACCCCAACCCCGGAGTTGTTGGAACCGAACCCCACCGGGTTGCCGCCCGCACTCAGGCGCTCGTCGTTCCAGAACAGCTTTTCCTGCGCCCGCTCGTCGGTAGCGAAATCAGACGCCGGGTTCCAGGACTTGCCCGCTTCCAGCGCGACCACGCTCAGGCCCGCCGCCGCCAGACGGGCCAGCAGCGGCGCCCCGCCTGCCCCGGTGCCGATCACGACGGCGTCCAGCGTCTCAGTGAGCGGGTAGGTCTTGCCGACGGCAGGCGTGGGAACGGCAGGCGCGGGGACAGATGCCATCGGCAGCGCCGCGATATTTGGAGTCACGGCGCCGGGCAGCGGCTCCCACGCCTCGCGCTCGTTCATGCGGATCTTCGACCAGCCGCGGGCGTCCGCCATGCCGGCGTAGCCGATCTCTTCCTGCGCCAGGGGATGGCTGTAATAACACGCCGACGCTTCCGCCAGCAGGTCCTCGAAGTAGCGTTTCCCCGGCAGCGTCTCCCAAACCTCACCCGGCGCGTCCCCCGATTGCACGGCGCTCAGAACGCTGTCCTGCTGCTCCGGGGTCAGCGCGGCAAAGTCGGCCCCATGCTGCGCCCTCGCGGTTTGGCTGAGACCCTGTAGCCCCAGACGGGCCGCGTCGGTGTCCGGCGGCAGGGCATCGTAGCGCCAGCCGTCGCCGCCGCCGCTTGCCAGGCGGGCGTCAATCGCCAGTGCGATCTCGCGGGCCGACGGGTGGACCGGCCCGGCGAAGAGCCGCTCCAATGCCGCCGTGAGCGTGTAGAAATCGGTGTCGGCGAAGAAGCGCGGCGCAGCTTGTTCGAGCGGCGGTGTCAGCCGCGCTTCCAGCGCGGCGCGGGTCGGCGGCGTGACCAAATCGCTGCCCAGCAGGGCACGGACGGTGCCTTCGGGATAGGTATCGGCAAAGGCATCGGTCGGGTTTTCGAGTGACATGGGTGGTGTGTTTCTAATGGTACGTAAACGCAAGCAACAGTCAAGCACAAAAGCCGGGCAATGAATTACCCGTCTCCGAGGCGCAGACGCCAACCGTCCAGGGGACGGAAGATTGTCCCCCGTCCCCTGGACGGTCGGCCGAAGGCTTCAGAGACGGGTACCTCGGTGCCCGGTCTTTTCGGCCTTAACGCCCGGTCTTTGTAACCTTCTACCCCTTTTTCGCTTCCAGCTCTTCCCAGCGGGCGTAATGCGCCAGAACCTGCGCTTTAGCGTCCGGCAGGGCGTTCCAGACAGCATGCAGACGCTTGGCATCGGACGCAACTTGGGGGTCCTCAAGCTGCTTCTCTAAATCCGAGACGGCGGCTTCGGCGGCTTCGATTTTGGCTTCCATCTGGCTCAGCTCGCGCCGCTCGGCAGTGGACAGACGGCTTGGGGCCGGCGTGGCAGCTTTGGGCTTCGGGGCAGCAGCGGGCGGCGCAGGGGGCGGCTTCTGTGCGGCCTCCCACTGCGACAGGCCCGTGAAGTGCGCCGTGCCGCCGCGCCCATCGAGCGCGAGGAGATCGGTGGAAACGCGGTCAAGTAAATAACGGTCATGGGTCACCAGAACCAGCGCACCAGGGAACGACAGCAGGCTGTCTTCGAGGACTTCCAGGGTCGGGATGTCCAGATCGTTGGTCGGCTCGTCCAAAATCAGCACGTCAGCGGGCTGAAGCATCAGATTGGCAATGAGTATTCGGGCCTGCTCGCCGCCGGACAGCACCCGAATGGGCGTATTGAGCTGTTCGGTCTTGAATAAAAATCGCTTGGCCCAGCCGGAAACGTGCATTGGGTTCCCACGATAAGTTACCGTGTCCGAGTTCGGGCTGAGGGCATCGCGCAGGGACAGTGTTTTATCCAGTTGCTGCCGGGCCTGATCGAACAAGACGACCCGCAGACCGTCGGCCCGCTTAATCGTCCCGGCGTCCGGGGCCAACTCGCCCGTCAAGAGTTTAATCAGCGTCGTCTTGCCGCTGCCGTTCGGCCCAATCAGTCCGAGACGTGTTCCCGGCGCAAGCGTGAGGTCGGTGCGCGAAAACAGCGTCCGCCCGCCGAGCGCCTTGCCGATGTCTTTGGCGACAATCAAATCGCGGGTCTGCCGGCCCGACGCCGTGAAATCCACGCCGGCGGTCTTGCCCGAGGAGTTGCGAAACTTCAGCTCGGCCAGCTCGTCCATCATCAGCCCTGCCGACTGGATGCGGCTCTGCGCTTTGGTGCCCCGCGCCTGCGGCCCGCGCCGCAGCCACTCGATCTCCCGCTTAACCTGTGTTTGCAGGGCATCTTCCCGGTGCGCCTGCGCGGCCAGGTAGTCTTCGCGCTGGACTAAAAAGTCGCTGTACGTGCCGCTGACACTGAGGTACCCCTCGGCGTAGGCCGGATGCAGCTCGACGACACGGTTGGTGACATTCTCCAAAAACACGCGGTCATGGCTGATCAGCACGAACGCGAACGGGGCATCTTGCAGCAGGCTTTCCAGCCACAAAACGCCCTCTAGGTCCAAGTGGTTCGTCGGCTCGTCAATCAGCAGCAGTTCGGCGTCCTGCACCAGCGCACGGGCCAGCGACAGCCGCTTTTTCCAGCCTCCAGAGAGTGTTCCCACTTCTTGATCGCGCCGCTCAAAGCCGACTTTGCCGAGCGCGATTTCGATTCGCACATCCCGCTCGATTTCGTCCAGGTGCTCTGAAGTCAGCGCCGAGGTCAGAACACTTTCGACCGTCGCGGCTTCAGAAAACAAGTCTTCCTGCGCGATGTAGGCCGTCCGCAGGCCGCGCCGAGCCGAGACCGTGCCGCGATCCGGCTTCTCCTGTCCCGCGAAAATGCGTAAGAGCGTAGACTTGCCCGCGCCGTTCGGCCCGATCAAGCCCATCTTCTCGCCGTCATTGACGCCGAGCGAGATGTCTTTAAACAGGGGCCGCGCCCCGTAAGATTTCGTCAGCGACGCACAGCTCAGCAGCACAGCCATAAGTGATTTTCGTTTCAAGTCCCGCAAAGAAAAGCGACCTGACCCGAGTGGGTAAACAGGTCGCGGCAGATGTGATTGACAATGCACCCGAACGGATTCGAACCGCTGGCCCTCTGTTCCGAAGACAGATGCTCTATCCACTGAGCTACGAGTGCAACCCCCAAAGTGTACCCGCTGAGGGAAAAGAAGTCAACCTAGACTCTTAGTAGGCCGTACTCGATACTGTCCACGACTGCATGCCAAGAGGCGTCAATGATGTTGGTGGAGACGCCGATGGTGGACCAGGTTTCCCCGGCGTCGGCGTAGTCCACCACGGCGCGGACTTTGGCTGCCGTGCCCTCTTTGCCGTTCACGACCCGCACTTTGAAGTCGGTCAAGCGAATATCGGCAAGCTGCGGGTAGTGCGGAGTGAGCGCCAGCCGCAGAGCGCTGTCGAGGGCGTTCACCGGGCCGTCGCCCTCGGCCACGGTCAGCATTTCTTTGTCGCCCACCCGCAGCTTCAGGGTTGCCTCGGTGATGGCTTCGTCATGGGCGGCCCGCTTTTCGACAATCACCCGGTAGCCGATCAAATCGAACACGCGACGATAACTGCCCGTCGCTTTCTTGACCAGCAGCTCAAACGACGCTTCCGCGCCTTCAAACGAGTAGCCCTGATGCTCTAAGGCGGTCACTGTCGCCAAAATCTCTTTCGTTTCCGGGCTGTCTTTGCGGAGGTCTATTCCCCGCTTCTGCGCTTTCTCCAAAATCGTGGACGCGCCCGAAAGCTCGCTGATGAGGATGCGGTTCTCGTTGCCGACCAGCGCCGGGTCAAGGTGGATATACGTTTCCGGGTTCTTCCGCATGGCGTCTACATGCAGCCCGCCCTTGTGCGCGAATGCCGAGCGGCCCACATATGCCGCCGACGATTTGGGCGGGATGTTCGCGATCTCGTCAATGTAATTGGACAGCTCGGACAGCTCGGTCAAACGCGCCGCGCAGCTTAAGTCATAGCCCAGCTTCAAGGCCAGCGACGGCATGATTGAAGTCAAATTCGCATTGCCGGTGCGCTCCCCCAGCCCATTGATTGTTCCCTGCACCTGCACACAGCCCGCCGACACCCCAATTAGACTATTCGCGACCCCGCATTCGGTATCGTTATGCGTGTGGATCGCGAACCGACCCGCCGGGAACCGCGCCGTCACTTCCCGAACGATGGTTTCAACCTCGCCCGGCAGCGTCCCGCCGTTGGTGTCGCACAAGGCCACGCAGTCCACGCCCGCCGTGAGCGCAGCGTCCAGACACTGCTCGGCGTAGTCGCGGTTCCGCTTCCAGCCGTCGAAGAAGTGTTCGGCATCGTAAATCACTTCCTTGCCGTGGGCTTTATAAAAGTTCACGGTGTCAGCAATCATCGCCAGGTTTTCTTCCAGCGGCAGCCGCAGGGCTTCAAGGACATGGAAGTCCCAGGACTTGCCGACAAACGTGACCACAGGCGTTCCGGCGTCGAGAAGCTGCTGCAAGTTCGGGTCATCTTCGGCCCTGCGATTGGGCCGCCGGGTCGAGCCAAACGCCGCCAGCTTGGCATGAGTCAGCGTCACCGATTTCATGCGCTCGAAGAACTCGATGTCTTTGGGATTAGACCCCGGCCAGCCGCCTTCGATATAATCCACCCCAAACGCATCCAGCCGCTTGGCGATCTTGATCTTGTCTTCGACGCTAAACGAGATGCCCTCGCCCTGCGACCCATCCCGCAACGTCGTATCATAAATGTCTATTTGTGTGTTGTTCATTTTTGCCTTATCGTCAGTTGCAGTAAGGATCAACGGCTTTGACGCGCATTTTTATCGGCAACGTAAAAAGATCGACACCATGCAGCCAGGCTTCCAGCCATTCATTCAGCGACATCGCTTCGTACCAAGAGGCAATCTCCGAGTTTGAGTAAGCCTCGTAAAAATTGAAGTCTGGTGATAAATCAAAGCAGTCAAGTACATACGGCACATCAAAGTTTGGGTCAATTCGTATTATGGGACCGTCTGGAGAAGAACAATCTATCACCGACTCAATGCCGCAGCCCCACTGAACAATCGGCAGCAGCTTTTGGGGATGAATAGGCATACCATTCTCTGCATCAGCCAGGGATTCTTGGTACCCCTTCAACGCCTGCCAAACGCTTGACAATCCAAAATTGGAAAGTAGAGGCCAGCCGTATCCGATTTCCAGGTAAACTTCGTGCAGGAAATCCGGCAGGAGAAAACCTAGCCGCCTTTCCGCCTCGCTTAGTTCAGCGCTAGTGTGCAATCCCTGAACACCATGCGTTTTTGCTTTTAGCCTTTCAATCAACGTCACAGTGCTGCCTCGCCTTCGTCGCCGGTGCGGATGCGAATGGCCCGCTCGACAGGGTACGCGAAGATTTTGCCGTCGCCGATTTCGCCGGTGCGGGCAGACTCTTCAATCGCCAGCATGACCGCCTCGGCGACGGCGTCAGGGACGACGAGTTCCAGTTTCAGTTTGGGCAGGAGGTTGACGACATACGTGTTGCCCCGGTACTTTTCGGTGTGCCCGCGCTGATGCCCGTACCCGCGCACGTCGGTGACGGTCAGGCCGACGACCCCGAGGTCTTCGAGGGCCTGCTTGACCTGGTCCAGCCGCATCGGGCGAATGATAGCTTCGATTTTTTGCATGGAACCTACCCCGGAACTTCGTTCCGACCCTCCCGAGACGGGAAGGTCAAGAGTTTCGGATTTAGGACAAAACCGCCCGTGTGTCTATTCTCCCCACCTTCCCGTCTCGGGAGGGTCGGAACGAAGTTCCGGGGTAGGTTCAGTCCCGTGGGTCCGTGCCCATCGCCACCGCGCCGGCGACGAGATCACCCATTTGGCGGCAGTTGACATGGACTGCGCCAGGGGCGTCTTCGAGGATGTCCGATGTCCGGTAGCCGGACTCCAAAATCTTGGCGACAGCGGCCTCGATGGCGCAGGCGGCGGCTTCTTCGCCGAGCGAGTAGCGCAGGAGCAGAGCGCCAGAGAGGATAGTCGCCAGCGGGTTGGCTTTGCCCGTGCCCGCGATGTCCGGGGCGCTGCCGTGACTCGGCTCGTACAGGCCAAACGTGCCGTAGTCGGTCTTCTTGGCACCGAGGGAGGCCGAGGAGAGCATACCGAGGGAGCCAGTGAGTTGGGCGGCCTCGTCGCTGAGAATATCGCCGAAGAGGTTCTCCGTAACAATCGTGTCGAACGACTGCGGGCGGCGGACCAAGTCCATCGCCGTGGCGTCTACCAATTGGTGCGACAACTCGACATTGGGATACTCAGGCGCAAGCTGCGTGACAGTTTCGCGCCAGAGGCGCGATGTTTCCAGCACGTTGGCTTTGTCCACACTGAGCAGCTTGCGCCCACGCTTTTCCGCCGCCTCAAAGCCAACACGGGCGATGCGCGTGATTTCGTCTCTCGTGTAGACGCACGTATCCACGGCCCGGTCGCCTTCCCAGGCTTTCGGGGTCCCGAAGTACAGACCGCCGGTCAACTCGCGGACGACGAGAATATCAAAGCCGCCTTCCACGAGGTCAGGCCGCAGGGGGCAGGCGGACGAAAGCGACGGGTACAGGATGCACGGGCGCAGGTTGGCGTACAGCGCCAGCTTTTGGCGCAGGGGCAGCAGCGCTCCGCGCTCCGGGCGCAGATTGGGGTCGGGGATGGCGTCGTACTGCGGTCCGCCGACCGCGCCGAAATAGACGGCGTCGGACTCTCCTGCGAGGGCCAACGTCTCCGGCGGCAGCGGGTGCCCGGTGGCGTCATACGCCGCCCCGCCGACCAAGGCCTCGGTCAGCTCCAGCGTCAAATTAAACTTGTGCGCCGCCGCGTGGAGGACTTTGATGCCCTCCGCAATAATTTCCGGGCCGATGCCGTCGCCGGCCATCACAACAATCTTTGCCATAATTTGTTTACTCGCTTACTCGCTTCTGGGCTTACTCGCTTCTGAGCGTTCTTAGAAAGTCGTTGTACCCCATCTTGCGCCAGAATGCCTGCGACGCGGGGTTTGCCCGAACGACCTGCACTTCCACGGAGGTAATTCCATGCGCCGTGAACCACGCCCGCAGGCGCGAGTGGAGCTGCCGCCCGGTGCCCTGCCGCCGCCAGCCGTCGCGGACGCAGACATCGGCGATGTATCCGCAGTTGCCGGAGGCCAGGGTCGGACGCTGCATGATCTGCCCGAATGTGTATCCGACTACGCTGCCGCCCGCGTCGGCCACATAAATCGCCATGCTCGGGTTGGCAAGATTGTCCCGCAAGTAATCTATGAACCAGTCCGCCGCCGATGGGTTCAGCGCGAGGCGCGGGTCATAGGCGGCGTTGATGTCCTGCAAGTCACGCCAGAGGGTGATGATGGCGGGCAGGTCAAGGGCTTCAGCAGGGCGGATGGTGATGTCAGGCATTGGAACCTACCCCGGCACAAGTGCCGACCCTCCCGAAACGGGAAGGTGAGGAGTTCAAGAAACAGACAGCGGTGCGGCCCCTGGCTCTTTGTCCTAAGCTCTGTACCTTCCCGTTTCGGGAGGGTCGGCACTTGTGCCGGGGTAGGTCCCTACACATGCGCCAGCTGCTCGCTCTCGGTCCGCCCGCTTGACCGGGCGATCTGCTTGTTCAGTGCCTGCAAGTAGGCTTTCGTGGACGCCACAAAAATATCCGTGTCCGCCGCATGGCCCGTGTAGATCATGCTGCCCTCGGCTTTGATGCGAATGGTGACGTCGGCCATTGCGTCAATCCCCTCGGTGACGCTCTGCACCGTGAATTCGATCAGCTCGTTCGGCACCTGGACAATTCTATTGATCGCCCGATAAATCGAGTCGACCGGGCCGTTGCCAGTGTCGGCATCCATGAGAATGGCCTTGTTCAAGTGGCGCAGCTTGACAGTCGCGGTCGGTATGGCCTGGTCGCCGCAGGACACCTGCACCTGCACCAGCTCATACGTCTGTGGCACGATAGTCATCTCATCGCTGACTATCGCATCTAGGTCCTCGTCGTAGACCACTTTTTTGGAGTCGGCGACCGACAGAAAGCGCGTGTAGACTTTTTCAAATTCGTCTTCGGTCGCAAACGTATGGCCGAGTTCGGTCAAGCGATGACGCACACCCGCCCGGCCCGAGCGGGCCGAGAGAATAATCTTGCTTTCGCCGATGCCGACCGTTTTGGGGTCCATGATCTCATACGTCGAGCGCTCTTTGAGAACACCGTCCTGATGGATGCCTGACGAGTGCGCGAACGCATTGGCCCCGACAATCGCTTTGTTCGGCTGGACCAAAATGCCGGTCATAGTCGAGACCATGCGGGACGTTTTGTAAATCTCCTCGGTCTTGATTGCCGTGCCGACACCGTAGACATCGCCGCGCGTGTAAAGCGCCATGACCACTTCTTCCAGCGACGTGTTTCCCGCCCGCTCGCCGATGCCGTTGACCGTGCATTCCACCTGACGTGCTCCGGCTTTGACCGCCGCCAGAGCATTGGCAGTCGCCATGCCCAAATCATTGTGACAGTGCGCCGACAGCGTGATATTCTCGCTGCCAGGGACATGGTTCAGGATGCCCGCAAACAGCGCCCCATACTCTTCGGGGGACATATACCCCGTGGTGTCCGGGACATTGATCACGGTCGCGCCGGCTTTGATGACGGCCTCGATCACCCGGTACAGATAGTCCGGGTCGGCCCGCCCGCTGTCCTCGGTGAAGTATTCGATGTCTTGGCAACCCAAAGACCGGGCGTGCTTGACCGCCGCAATGCCGATTTCCAGGGCTTCATCGGCGCTCTTTTTGAGCTTATGCTTTAAGTGGCTCTCGCTGACCCCGAGGCCGGTGTGGATGCGGGGCCGGGCCGCGCCTTTGAGGGCATCCCACGCGACATCAATATCTCTGGCGACCGCGCGGGTCAGCCCGCAGACAGTCGCGCTGTCGCCGACCACGGCGGCGACCCGGCGCACGGCCTCGAAATCGCCGGGGCTTGACACCGGAAAGCCGGCTTCGATGACATCCACGCCGAGGCGGACCAACTGCCGGGCGATCTCCACTTTTTCATCAACGTTCAGCGACGCCCCCGGCGACTGCTCGCCGTCGCGCAGGGTCGTGTCAAAAATTTGGACTTGGGTCTTCATAGGTAATACTTTCGGAACCTACCCCGCTCGTTCCTCGCGACCCTCCCGAGACGGGAAGGTACAGAATTCCAGAGAGGGCTTAGAAGCGCTGATTGCTGCGCTCTTTTTATCTTGCTCCTCACCTTCCCGTCTCGGGAGGGTCGCGAGGAACGAGCGGGGTAGGTTCAAATCGCCGGCATGACATTGCCGCCGCAGACGGGGACATAGGCCCCCGTAATATAGCTCGACAGGTCCGATGCCAGGAACGCCACGACATTGGCGATCTCCTGATCGGTCCCGCGCCGCCCCAATGGCACTGATTTCTCGTACTCTGGCACCGAAGTAGTCCCAGCATTGCGGTCATTGTCGCTGATGGTCCAGCCCGGCGCGACCTGATTGACCGTGATGCCGTGCGCCCCGATTTCTTTCGCCAGGATACGCAGGACACCGTCCATGCCGCGCTTGCCGGCGACATACGCCGACTGGGTCGGGAAGTTCTGCATCGCGCATTCGGTGTTGATGCCGATGACCCGCCCGCCGCGTCCCGCCGCAATCATCTCTGGCACGAATGCCTGCGCCATCAGGACATTGTGCAGAACGCAGCTTTCAAACTGGCTTTGGTAGCTGTCCACCGACTGCTCCAAAATACTCTTCCACGGCGACTGGCTGACAGCGTTGTTGACAATGATCTGCGCCGTACCCAAGTGCTGCGTAATCGTATCGCGCAGCGCTTCGACGCTCGCCTTGTCGGTGACATCGGCCTGCACGGCGACTGCCCGCCGGCCCATCGCCTCGACTTCGGCTTTCAGCGACAGCGCGAGTTCTGTATTCTTGTAATAATGGACCACGACATCTGCGCCGCACTGGGCGAGTGTCCGCACCATGACCCGCCCAAGCTGCCCGGTCGCCCCGGTCACGACCGCGATTTTGTTTGAGAGGTCTAATGTCAGCATAAAGGCTTTCAAGAGAGGAACCTACCCCCGCTCGTCCCTCGCGACCCCTCCCGCAACGGGAAGGGTTAAGAATAGGAGAGAGGGGCTTAATTCTCTGTTTCTACCCTTCCCGTTGCGGGAGGGGTCGCGAGGGACGAGCGGGGGTAGGTTCTAATCCCCCACCGTATCCGCTTTCTTGACCCAGGACATTAACCCGCGAAGCTGCTTGCCGACTGCCTCAAGCTGCGAGCTGTTATCAATCGCCGCCAGGGCATTGAACATCGGGCGATTGGCCTTGTTCTCCAAAATCCAGTCCCGCGCAAACTGCCCAGTCTGGATTTCCTTGAGTATCCGGGCCATTTCAGCTTTGGTCGCGTCGGTGATGATGCGCGGGCCGCGCGTCATGTCACCGTACTGCGCGGTGTCCGAGATTGAGTAACGCATCCCGCCGATGCCGGCCTCATACATCAAATCCACAATCAGCTTCAATTCGTGCAGGCACTCGAAGTACGCGATTTCCGGCTGATACCCGGCGTTCACCAGGGTCTCGAAGCCTGCCTTGACCAATGCAGTCGTCCCGCCGCAGAGCACCGCCTGTTCGCCGAACAGATCTGTTTCGGTCTCTTCTTTGAACGTCGTTTCGAGCACCCCCGCCCGGCTGCCGCCGATGCCCTTAGCCCAGGCCAGTGCGATATTCTTGGCGTTCCCCGTCGCGTCCTGCGCGACTGCGATCAGGCACGGAACCCCTTTGCCCTCGGTGTAGGTGCGCCGGACCAGATGCCCTGGCCCTTTCGGCGCGGTCATAAACACGTCCACGCCGTCCATCAGTGGGATTTGCCCGAAGTGGATATTGAAGCCGTGGCCGAACGCCAGCGCATTGCCGGGCACGAGGTTTGGCGCAATGCTCGCTTTGTAGACATCGCCCTGGATCTCGTCGTTGATCAAAATCATCACGACATCGGCTTCTTTGGCGGCGTCTTCAACACTCTTAACCACCAGGCCTGTTTCCTCCGCCTGTGTCCAGCGCTTCGAGCCGGCCCGCAGCCCGACGCGCACGTCCATCCCGCTGTCACGCAGGTTCAGCGCATGGGCATGGCCCTGCGAGCCGTAGCCGATAACAGCCAGCTTGCGGCCCTCTAAAAATCCCAAATCGGCATCAGTGTCGTAATAAACAGTCGCGGCCATGTTGTGTGTTCTCCATTGATTCAGTTGATTTTGTCGTTGTTCCACGCTGCAGGCGCAGTAGTTGAGAACAAGCAGCTCAGACACTCGTCTGAGAGCTTCTTGCTCAGCGCGAAAGTTATTGCTCCCGATTTCCCGCCACATCGCCATCGCCTTGAATATTTTGCCTCCGTGCGGCATACAGGCCCGCGCCGACCCCGGCGGCAATTCCCAGTACGACAAATAGGCCTAAGTTGACCAATAGGTTCGCGACCGTGTCCAGACCCAGCTTCTGCGTGACCGCGTTGTAAAGAGTCCACAGCGCGTAGTTGCCGGTTCCGACCAGGACGCCCAAGCCGAGACCGAGTGGCAGGCGCTTGTTGACGACACCCCAGACCAGCCCAATCAGCGGAGCCAGCACGAGGACAGCAAGCATGAGCAGATGCGCTTGGTGCGGGTCAATCAGCTCTTTCATAGACTTGCGCTAGATGCCTCGGACGCCCCGTGCCATCGCGATCCGTCCGGTACGGACCAATTCCCGGACGCCGTAGGGTTCGAGCAGCTTTTCGAACGCATCAATCTTGTCGTTGCCGCCGGTCAGCTCGATGACGAACGTCTTTTCGGACATATCAATCACACGGCCCCGGAAAACTTCCACTAATTGCAGAAGCGCCGTGCGGTTCTCGACCGACGCATTGACTTTGACGAGCGCCAGCTCGCGGGCGATAATCGGGATATTGATGTAGTCCTGGACTTTGGACACTTCAATCAGCTTATGAAGCTGCTTCGTGATCTGCTCCACTTCCTGCTCGTCGCCGTTGACCACCAGGGTCATGCGCGAGAGCTGCGGGTTCTCGGTAATCGAGACCGCAAGGCTTTCGATATTGTAGCCCCGGCGCGAGAACAGGCCCGAAACGCGCGAAAGCACGCCAGGCTTGTTGTCCACGAGAACGGTAATCGTATGCTGATTAATTGTCGTCTGCTGCAAAGCGTCGTTGCTCCTTATTGCCTAACTGTTTAGTAGCGGGACGGCATGGCCCATGATGCTGGCTACGCTCTGGTCGAAAACGGCGAAATCTTCATTTGGTAGCCACCCAGTTCAGTGCGGTTGAAAAAGACGTTTGGCGGCCTTTCCTACTGCGTGTGTGGTCGCCAAATCTAATGTGCCACCAACTAAGCCACCAACAACGGGGATAAGCTTGCTGAGATTGATAACCCCCTTCTCACCAAACTTTGTGATCAATCTAAAACCAACCTTTTGGTTGATCTTCTTTAAGACGTCCGCAGACATTTTCTTAAGTTGCGCCTGTAATATCTTCTTTCCTACAACGATGCCTGTGTTCTTCAGAAGTTCTTCTGCCCCACTACCCGTCAGACAAACGTAGCAAAGCGTTTTTACTTGATCGTCCTTGACGTCATAGCCATTCATAATAGCGATCGCTGCGATCATTCTGAGTTGAACAAATAGAATACTGGAGACATTAGCAGGAATAGTGACAGGAAGTGTCATTAAGCCGCCTAAACCAGTTACAAAGCCAGAGGTTGCCGCTTTTACGTCTTGGAACCTGATCAAGCGATCAATTCTTTTGTCAAGCGGATTTGTACCCCCTGAATAATCAGCAGCCAGCTTGTAGGCCGAAGATATACTCAGTGAGGGAGCACCGTTAACTGCGGTGTCATAAGCCGAATTAAGGAACTTATCTAACACAGAATCGGGTTTATCTTCATCAAAATCAGTCACTTGATGTTACCTTTGGCACTACGAAATTAAACAAAGTCAAAAGTCACCGGCGAAGTCACTGCTCCAAGCGCTCCCCGATCAATGTGACGGAAGCAGCCTGCACGAGGTCAAGGTACGCAGGATTGCGCTCCACGAAGTAGATCACAGGAGCCGTGCCCAAGAACAGCCGAGAGATGCCGTCAAAAGCCTCGGAGGTTGTCATGGCTTATCCTGAGGATCGTCCGGCGCTCCGCCTCGGTTGAGCGCCCGCTCACGGTGTTCGTCACCTTCGCGCCGCGTCCGGGTTACCCACATCTGAGCACCTTCCTCGGCCATCGGATGCGTCGCCTCGCCAGCAATCTCGCCTAAGCACGGCCTATACGCGCTATCATTGGCAGGCTCTTTTCAATCACCGTTCGCGCATATTCTTCCGGCGTCTGCTGCCGCTTCCGTTTCCAACTTCTCTCGCAGCTCCGGCGAAACCTCAATCGTGCAAGTTACTGCGTTTCCTCACAACCATTCCATTGAATGCTCTTATGCAAAATTCCTAGATGCTTGTACTTCAGAATCACAAGGCGCACAAAGGATGCGAGTGTTGGATTCGGTATATCCATCCATAGCAACAAACCGATCCAACACCGTGCCTTTTTCTGGTAATGCCATACCACAAATGGCGCACATGCCGTTCTGCGATTTTATTTTGGCGATTTTGAGTTTCTTACGCTCCATTGGTTTTCCGCGCTCGTCGTACATTAGACGAGCATAAACAAAGCGACGGAGTGCCCAGACAAGCTCATTGTCGCCCGCAGATGCTTCAACAAGCGATTGGCGTACCTGTGCTAAAATCTCATGGCCGACTACTTGTTCGTCTTTTGTCAAACGCCTGGAAGGCATCATTTCACCTTTAGTTTAGCCCAATGCTTCTTGGCCGGCGTAGGCGGGGGTGCGCTCGGTTTTTTCGTCTTCGTGGGCCGGGCGGGTGTCCTCGTCGCCCATGTAGGTCTCCGAGGCCATATAGCTGTCCAGGGGCACCATGCCTTCGGGGCGGGAGACGACCATCTGGGAGATGGTGCCGCCGCTCGGGATCATCGGGTAGACGTTTTCTTCTTTGGCGATCCTGAAGTCAATCACGGTCGGGCGGTCGGTGATGGACATGGCTTCTTCCAAAGTTGCTTTGACCGCAGACGGGGTCGAGCAGCGCATACCGTGTGCGCCGTAGGCTTCGGCGAGCTTCAGGAAGTCAGGCGACGCTTCGAGATCCACGCTGGAATAGTGTGAGTCCCAGAACAATTCCTGCCACTGGCGGACCATGCCGAGGTACGTGTTGTTCAGGATGCAGATTTTGATCGGCAGCTTATAGATCGTTGCAACCATCAATTCTTGAATGCACATTTGAATGGAGCCGTCGCCGGAAACGCAGAACACCGGCGCGTTGGGCTGGCCGAACTGTGCACCGATAGACGCCGGCAGGCCGAAGCCCATGGTGCCGAGGCCGCCGGACGTGACGAACTGACGCGGGCGCAGGCACTTGTAGAACTGGGCCGCCCACATCTGGTGCTGGCCGACATCAGTGACGACAATGCCCTCGTGCGCCGCCACTTCGCCGATCTGCTCGATGACGTACTGGCCGTGCAGGACACCGTCGGCGGGGTAATGCAGCGGGAAGTCGGTCTTCCACTGGCTGACACGGGCATTCCATTCGGGGTGCTTCTTAGCTTCGGCGACTTTCAAGAGTTCGGTCAAGACAGCTTTGACGTCGCCGACAATCGGCACGTCGGCGGGCAAAACTTTGCCGATCTCGGCAGGGTCCACGTCAATATGGATGATCTTGGCGTTCGGCACCCACGAGTCTGCTTTGCCGGTCACGCGGTCGTCGAACCGTGCGCCGACGGCAATCAGCAAATCGCACTCGCTGACCGCGTAGTTTGAGTACGCCGTGCCGTGCATCCCGAGCATTCCGAGAGACAGAGGATGCGTTTCCGGGAACGCGCCCAGCCCTTTAAGCGTCGTCGCGACGGGCGTGTCGGTCATCTCGGCGAGTGCCCGGACTTCTTCATACGCGCCCGAGTAGATTGCGCCGCCGCCGACATACAAGAGGGGCCGGACAGCTTCGGCCATCAGCTCCGCCGCCCGTCCGATTTGCCGCGAGTGGCCTTTGACCGTTGGCTTAAAGCTCGGGATCGAGACTTCTTCGACGGGCGTGTACTCGAACTCAGCCCGCAGAATGTCCTGCGGAATGTCCACCAGCACCGGGCCGGGGCGGCCTGAGCGGGCGATATGGAACGCCTCCGCGATAATGCCGGGCAGCTTTTCGACATCTTTGATCAGCCAGTTGTGCTTGGTAATCGGCATGGTGATGCCGGTGATGTCGGCTTCCTGGAACGCATCGGTGCCGATTAAGTTTGTCTTCACCTGACCCGTGATGGCGACCATTGGGACCGAGTCCATCATGGCGTCGGCGATGGGCGTGACCAGATTGGTCGCACCCGGCCCAGAAGTCGCGAGACACACGCCGACTTTGCCGGTAGCGAGGGCGTAGCCTTCGGCCATATGGCCTGCGCCCTGCTCATGGCGGACCAGAATATGCCGGATGTCCGGGAACTGGTAGAGCGTATCGTAGAGCGGGATGACGGCCCCGCCGGGGTAGCCGAAGATCGTATCCACGCCTTCGCGCTTGAGGCATTCTAACAGGGCGCGGCTGCCGGTCATTTTCATAGTGTCTGCTCGTTTCTAATTCCGTAAAAATCACTAAGTCTGCAAAAATCATCGCCAAAAAAGCCTCTCGTCACACGATTGCCCGAAAGGCAAGGGACGAGAGGCTTCTGAAGTCTGTTCTTCGGAGCATCACGCGGTACCACCCTTGTTCGGCCCCAGACTTCTTTCTCATCGTCGAGAGGAAGCGAGAGGCCGCACTTGGAGCGCGATCACGGGCGCGAACCGGATTATCTTAATTGCCCCCTGACCCCCAATTCTGGGGGAACAGGAGAAGTGTTCGGATAACCTGCTCGGAGGGGAGGTTCCCAAACGCTTGCTGCCATCTCGCACCGGGCGATGGCTCTCTGAAAACAAGCAGGTCGGGACATTGTCCTCGTCAATGCAGTTGGGTATGGGGTTGTGCCGCGAATTATACCTGCTCAAGAGGCAGGCTGTCAAGGCTTACGATACAAATCTTTGTTGCGTTTTTCTAGTTCAGCCACGCGCTTTTTCAGTTCTCCACGCTCCTCCGGGTCAGGATCGTCTTCCGGGTCGGCATTGATGACACGCTTATAGTGCCAGATGGCTTTTGACAAATGGCCTGCCTTCTCATAATTTTCTGCGACTCCTATTCTGTATTGTCCGCGATTGTCATATTCGGTGGCAAGACGCAACGCTTGCTTGTAGTGCCTCGCGGCGGCTGGGAATCGGTAGAGACAAGAAAGCTGCCAGGCGATGCTCACATGCAGGCTCATCTTTTCTCGCGGGTCTGTCGTCAGCCGCAGCGCTTTTCTCAACTCAGCGATCACGTCTTTTGGCTGGCCCAACGTGCTGTAGCGCTCTGCCTGCCACCAATGCTGGAGAACAATATCGGACTTCAGGTTTTCCGGCGTGTCCAGCTCCGCATAATCCCATTTGTCTTTGGAAACATAAAGCGTCTGGAATGCCGCCAGAGGATTGATGTCGCATGGCGCGATCTCGACATGATGATGCCCGGCGACGCGGTGAATGGCTTCCATCAGGCTCGGATAGCTTTCATCGTGAGCAATGAATGTCTCGTCGGGCAGTTCCTCAATGCCGTATTTGGACTTAACTTCTTCCAGCGAAGAAAATGCAAGGCCATGCGTATTGGAGTAGGTGCCGTCGTCATGCAAGATGATGCCATAAGTGCCGAAGACGCTGTCTAAATTGTCGTAATCTTCGGGCCTGCGGCGATAAGTGCCGTCGGGCTGCTCAATGCAGTTATACTCACGGTCCAAGTACAGCTTCCACGCTTGTTCCTCGCTCTCAGCCTGTACCAGAAAGACCTGGGCGTGGACGCTGTCCTCGTAGATAATGAACTCGCGGGTCACTTCGGCAGCATCTTCGCTTCCGGCAAGGTCAGCTTGCTGGGGTCCATTGTGTTCATCATTTTTTTGCCCATCTGGGAGTTCGCGACGGTGGTGGTGACGCGGGAGATGAATGCGGTTAGGACTTCCAAATCCGGGTAGCCGTCGGAGCGCTCGACGACGACGTAGCCGCCGCCGGACGCCGCGAATGCGAAGCCTTGACGGTTGGGAAAGCCGACCATGACCAGCTTGTAGGCGTCGGCATCGGTATACAAAATCCGGTGCGCCCCTTCGGCAGCGAACGCGGTCTCGTAGAAGCTGTTCGAGTCGAACGCCGGGACGACGGGCGCAGCAGGGGCCGGCGGCGCGGCGGGCGTGATAACCGTGACCGTCACCGATTTCTTGAGCTTCGGCGTCGCGGGCGTTACCTGCACCGACACGGGGGACGCCGGGGCCGCCGCACCAGGAATTTCGTAGACCACCACATGGACATGGTTGACATCTTTGAGCATCGCGGCCAGATCACCGTTTGAGATCGCCTGGGCCAGCGGGTTCGGCGGGGAGGCCGCCGTTCCCGCCGGGACGACGGTCGGCGCTCCGGTCTCGCCGATGCCTTTCAGGAACGACTTAACCAGGCCGAGCAGGTCCTCTGAGCGGGCATCCATCTCCACCCGCAGCTTGCCGCCGGGCGGCACAGGAATGGTGAGCGGCGAGAGCGCCGGGAACCCGGCGGAGGCAGTGCCAGGCGGCACGGGCGCAGTCTGAGCCGAGATCGGAAGTGCGGCAAAAACCGCCGCAGTAGTCAGTGTCAGCGAAGCAAGCAGAGATGTGGGTCGGCGCATGGGTTTCTCCTTGTACGAACGCGGGCGTGTGTTATGTGCTGGACACGACCTGTGTGCCGTTATAGACGCGCAGGTGCAAATGGCTTTTTTGCAGGCGCGGCAGGTTAAGCTGGCCTTTGGCGATGGAATTGACTGTGAACGTGTTCGGGTCGCCGTCGCTGACATATTTCAGCGTCTTGTTTTTCTCCATTTGCGCCAGCCAGTAACGGATGGTGTAATTCCCGGCACCGGGAATGATGCGCGGAATGTAATACGGATTGAACGGGTGGCCGTAGAAGTCCTTGCCCATCGGGGACGCCGCCGGGTCCGCGCCGGCTTTGAGGGCACAGATGTTGTGGTACGAGACGCCGCCGCTCGATCCGCTAATGACCAGCTTTTTGTTTTTCGGGAAGACCCCGTAGGGCATCGCCAGCGTGTCTACAGTGTAATTCGGCAGGTAGGTTTTGATGTTGGCAGCGGCCCCGGCAAGCTCGGCCTCGACTTTGGCGTCGGGCCAGTGCCGGATGCCCGCCAGGTGATGGATCGTGTGGTTGCCGATCTCAAAGCCCTGCTGGACCAGAAAGTCCATCTTGCCCTGGGCGAACGACTTTTGATAAAACGGCGGCGGGAGGGGGGTGCCGACATCAGTCAGCACGAAGAATGTCCCCTTCAACGGCCAATCGGCGTGCTGCGTGTGCATCTCTTCCAGAATGCCGACCGCGCAGTTCGGGTCCACTTTGCCGTCGCTGGTATAGCCGAACTGCCCGCGCAGGGCATCGTCGAAGGTGAGGATGACCGGCGACATGCCCGCCGGGCAGTCAATTTTCCCTTCGACATAATCGTGGAGGCTAATGGGGCGATAGTTGTGGGCGTAGAGCCATTCCATATCCTGCCGGAACGCCGCCGCCGGGTACTGGTAGCCGGTGGTCTTGGCGGTCTGGACTAAATCGTGGTATTCTAGGATGGGGACAAGGCCGGCTTCATTGGGCTGGACTTTGGCGAGATCCAGCGGCAGCATGGCGGCGGTCTGGGCCGGACTGGCGGCGACCTTCGGCTTCGCGGCAGTCGGCGCAGCTTTGGCGTGGTGGAAGCGCTGCATCAGGCCATGGCAGCCGGAAAGCGTCAGCGCGGCGGCCAGAAACAGGGGCGTTGAAACGAGAACGGAAGAGCGGGCGCTTCGCATGGAGTATCCTTTATTGCACGAACAGCGGAACTGGACAGTATTATACCATGCCGGGACTTGGACTAGCTAGACTCTGGAACTCGGGAAACACGCTGCTCGGGCTGGCTGGCTCAGTTGGCGGACGATGGACTTGGCACGAGGCCGACGGGATACTCGAAGTGTCGGGCGGCTGGCTGATAGCGCTGCTGTCCCGCTTCGGATGGGCCAGCGCGATCACGCTGGGCGAGGTGGTTTTGTATTCCGACCACGCTTTGATGCCGCGCCTGCACGACCACGAGATAGTGCATATCCATCAGGGCCGGGTATGGGGGCCGTTCTTCCTGCCCGCCTACATTTTAGAGTCGGCCTACCAATGGCTCCGCACCGGTGACGGCTACCGCAGCAACCGCTTCGAAGTGGCGGCCTATGCACAGCACGGCAAAAAATGAGCGCTTGCACCTCGCACCCTTGACATTAGACGAAACTCGCACTATGATGTACTTTATGCAGGCTCAGTGATTGACGCGCCGCGAGGTGCAGCCTTACGCGACGGCTGCTGGACCGATCCGCGAAACACAAAAATTTATTTTGCGCCAAAGTAATACTCGCTAACTATGTTACTCATTATGTGGTAAAATTGGCGGGTACGTTTCGTCCGCCGGCGAGTAGAGCCTTACGGCTCGCTGTCGGTGATCGTAACAAGGAGTAATTGCAACAAGAAAGGAAACTCTGCCAGCCAAAAAAATCGCCGATTATGCCGCAGATGAATTGAACCCAAACGATGTTTGCATTAGAAAGCAGAAGCATTATGAAAACAGTTCGCCGCCACGCCCGGTCAGGCTTCACGCTGATCGAGCTGCTTGTCGTCATCGCTATTATCGCAATCCTCGCCGCGATTTTGTTTCCCGTTTTTCAAAAAGTCCGTGAAAACGCACGGCGCACCCAATGCCTCTCGAATATGAAACAGATCGGCCTGGGAATGACTCAGTATTTCCAGGACTCTGACGAAGCTCCGCCCCTCGTGCGTGACACCGCCGTTGCCGGGGGTGAGAATGAGCGTCTTTGGAAAGACGAAATTTATCCGTACATGAAAAATGGCGGCCATGACTATCAGCTTGGCCCGAACAATGTCTATGCGGCAACAAGTGGGGGCGGCGTTTTCCTTTGCCCCGACAATGGGGCCGCATGGTCTACCGCAGGCCACGGAGGAAAGACATCTACCAACCAGACTGCTACTGGCGACGAGTCCAGTCGGTTTCCAAAAAGCTACGCCGTGAATGCAGACGCCGGCTTAAACGAGCTTTCCGGGCGGACTTTTGGAAGCATCTCGTTCTGGCCGGCAACGGGATATATCAACCAGAGCGGAACTTTGGCAACACTTCAAAGTCCTGCAAATACCATCATGGTCACCGAAACTCGCCTTGTCTACCCCGACTCGCACCCAAACAACCTAGATGACCGCGTTGACGCTCAGGGAAATGGAAATGGAAACTCTTCGCTCTCCGCCATCCTCGTCCACGGCGGCGGCCTCAGCAACTTCCTATTCTTTGATGGTCATGTCAAAGCAATGCGTGCGTCGCAGACGATCTCGCAGGACTTGTGGGATTGTTATGGTGACAATGCGAACGGAAAAGGAGCGAATTTTCCAGGGCAGCAGTGGGCACTCAGCAACTTGGCACCAGAGTGGAGCGCGAACTGACATCAAAGCCGGTGAAGCCGGAGCATGAAACCCCGAGACAAGAAAAAAGCCGTGCCTGTCAGCTTTCGCTGACACGGGACGGCTTTTCTTTGCGCTCGGCTTGCCCCTTACAGGGAGTCGAAGGCGCAGCCGGAGAGTGTCCGGGCTTGAAACTATTGTAACACAGTGCGGCGCATCTGTCAAGCGCATTCGCGATTTATTTTTTCGCGATTTATTCTTGCGGGGCGCTCCTGACCCGTCGGCGGCTCACGGCGAGACCACCAAGCGCCAGAAGCAGCAGAGCCAGCGACACGACCGAGGACGCCTCGGGGACGGCGGCAGGGGGTGTCAGCCGCGCTCCGGCTACACTGGAAAGGACATTGTTCCCGCCCGCGTCGTACACCTGACTGCCGTTTGTCGGTGCGGCAGGATCGCCGATAGGGCCAAACGTGACGAAAGTGCCCGACGCCGGCAGCGGCTGCACCAGATTGACTGAAAACGTGCCGAGAAACCTAAAGCCGGGGTTGTCAACTGCCGGGCCGGATTGCCCGTAAGCAACGCGCAGTGTGCTGGGATCGGTAAGCTCATTCATGAGCGGCGTGTCGAACGGGATGGCGGTACCAGCAAACGGGCTGGTGCCGACAAAACTGAGGTACGCCGGATCGAGCGTCACATTGAAATCGAAGCCGGTCAAGTTGGTGCCGCCGGTCAGCGCGACAGCAAGGGTCACGGTCGTGCCGGAAACGGTCCCCGGCACAAGGGACAGAGCGCTTTGCGCCCGGACACCGGCCCCGCCGGTCAGCAAAAGCCCGAGCGCGGCGAACGCCGCCGTGAAGCCAACGCGGCGCGGAGTGAGTGTGTTCATAGTTTTTTGTTCTTTCATCGTGTTTCGATTCATTTGTCGCCTCGCTTGCCGTAGTTGCTCTGGAGGATGGACAAGTCGGCTTTTGTTACCTGCCCGTCGCCATCAAGATCAGCGGTCGGGTTCCAATTGGCTTTTCCGGCGCTGCTTCCCAAAGCGTTCCGCAAAACGATGAAATCGGCGAAAGACACCAAATTATCGCCGTTGAGGTCGCCGCCCCGGAGCGCGATGGAAACGCCTGAGACGCTGCCGCTCGTCGTGTCTACGGAGACGGACTTGCGAAGCCACTTGCTGCCTTTGACCGACAGGGTGTAGGTGCCGACGGGGACATTGGCGAGCGTAAACGCACCGTTTGACGCCGTCGTCACGGTCTGGCTTGCGGCGCTGCCGGCGGTGGTTCCGGTGGGGGTCAGGGTGAAGACAAGCGGCTGAGATTGCAGGCCGGAGGCCACCCCTTGCAGCGAGGCCGTGCCGGAAATGGTGGGCAGCGGGGCAGGCGCGGCGGCGGCGGACGCTTCATTGGCGGGTGCAGCCGCGCCGCCGGGGCCGAACGAGGTCACTTTGTAGTAGTAGGTGACACCGGGAGCGGCGCTGCGGTCGGTGTAGGACAGATTGGCAAGCCCCGACTGAATCGGGGTCGCCGACTCACTGCCCGCGCTCGTGCCGCGGTACACGCGGTAGGTGCCGCCGGCGGGCGCGGCGCTCCAGGACAGCGCCACTCCGCCGGGAACACCGGCGGCGGACAGGGCGGTCGGACCACCAATGCCGACATTGACGGCGGCGGCATACTGCCGGGCCGAGTCGGAACTCATGTCGTCCAAAAGCCAGATAAAGCCGCCGGTAATGCCGTCGTTCTTTCGCCAGCCCGCCATTTCAGACTGAACCGTCGCGACACTGTTCTGGTTCCAGTCGCCCGGCTGCACGATCAAACCACCGAACAAGGTGTTCCAGTAAGCAGGGTCGTTGTACGCCCCGCCGTCGTAGCACTGGAGATAAACCGCGTCTACGACTGGTCCGAGGCGGGAATGGACATCCTGCCAGTAAGACTCGTAGTTGTACGGGCAGAGCGTGACGTGCATGCCAAGCGACGCGACCAAATTGCCAAAGGCCACCGCCGAGTCGGCGTCGTAATCCACTTCGTCATCGTAGTCAATCGCGTCAATGCCAAGCGTTTTTTTCAGCACTTGAAAGTTTTTGTAGAGAATGCTGCTCGGCCCGATTCCCTGCGCGGCGATGAGGTCCTGGATATGGACAAAACTGCGGGCGCCCGCGCCGCCGGTGCAGACTTCAATCCGGCTCACTGTGGTCGGGGCGGTCTTCAGCGCCGCCAGCCGCGTACCCCAGGCAGGGTCGCCGACATATTTGCCGTTCTGGACAATCAGGTGGTTGCCGTTGTAGTTCAGGTCGCCATTGCTTTCCACATCCACGACAAACAAAACCACGGTCGAGTAGCTCGACTTCAGCACCGCCGTGTCGGCGGCGTTCAGTGTGTAAAGCCGCTCGCGCCCAAAGATCATGGAAGTCGCGGCGGACGCCGGCCGGGGTGCGGCGGCAAGCGCAAGAAGAGCGCAAAAAGCGAGCAGGCACAGCAGCGGCCCGCCGGTCGGTCTACGGAATAAGTGTGGCAATGGTGTTTCTCCTCCTTTGGTACTGACCCATTATACAGCGATTATGCCGTTAATGCAATACTCAGGCCAAGCGCAGGCGCAGGCAGGAAAAAGTAATCACTGTGTACTCTGGGTCGCCGGCTGGACATGACCGGCCATGGGGGTCTCGGTTTGCTTGTCGAACGCTTCGCCGGGTTCGCCGTGCTGCTTCTCGGCGCTTGGGATACCGCTTGATGCCGGGGCTTCGCTGCTGGCTCCGGCGTGGTGGCTCCGCAGAGTCGCTTCTTTTTCCTTGCCGTCGCCGCCGTCGGCGAACAGCCGCTTTTCGGTCTCGGTGTCCGCCGGACGCGGCTGCTCGAAGGCGTCAGGCTGGGTCAGGCCAATTTGGTCTTCAATGTTGTCAGGCATGGTAGGTTCTCCTAGACTTCTTGTACCCATTTGGAGTGCGCCTCGTGCATCGCGGGCACGATGTCATGGCCCACCGAGGGCAAAAATAACATCTTTTTCGGGCAGAGGAGTTCATTGTAAACCGCGTAAATAGTCGGCGGCTTGCAGCTTGGATCGCGCCCGCCTGCGCTCATGTCCACCCGGCAGCGGATATTGGCGGCGTGGGACAGTGGATCAAAATAGGCGTAGGTCTGATAGATTTGGGCGGCACGTTCGGGGTGCGCCTCGGCATAATCGGCGATTAGCCCGCGGCCATCGGGGTAGCGGGCGGCTTTGGCCGACTTGTACTTGTCCCGGTCGAGCAGGGACAGGGCCAGGTCGAGGGCGCACAGCCAGGGCATATCGGCCAAACACAGCTTGACACTCGGCGCAAGCGCGGCAGCCACCAGTGCCAATCCCCCGCCCTGACTCATGCCGCCGACCATGAGCCGCTCGGGCGAGACTTCTGGCTGGGCTGCCAAGACTTCGAGCGCCCGGAGGCAGTGACCGACAATGCTTCTATAAATATACGTCTGCGGCGACTCGATCCCGCGTGTGATGTAGTCGTCATTCGATAAGCTCGGGTGCTTGTACGGCGTGTCCGGCAGAAAGCCATGCAGGTTCAGGCCAAGCGTCACCGAGTCCGGGTACAGCGACTCGAGACCCGGCGGCGGATTGCCGAGCGAATATCCAGGCAGCCATAAATAGCCGCGACTGCCGCTCGCCGATGCCAGTCCCTTTGGCACCGCCAGCCAGCCGTAAATCAAGATGTCGTCCAGCGACGAAAACCGCACCCATTCAATCGTATGGGTTGCCGTCTCGCCCCCCGCCCCCGGCAGCCGCTCCCAGTCGGTCGGCACTTGGGCAAGCTCGCTTTTGACCCCGGCCCAAAAAGCGTCAAAGTCCGCAGGCCGCTTCACCTCGGCGCGTGTGTGTTCCAGAGAGAAGTCAGGCATACTATATTTCGCTCCCACAAATACCAACGAGTGCGGCAAGTCTTTTGAGACCAGTCGCCCGCAGCGTTTGGGTGTAGCCTGCCGCTGTTTTCGGCGGATTACGGAGTGAAGCTCGATGATCTCTGAGGCCACTGAGAAACAGCTCGCGCTGTTCATCAAACAGCCCAGCAAGAAAAATATCTGGGTGAACCGCCTGTACGCCCTGCGCCCGCAGAACCGCGCTCGGGAAGTCCATCAGATTGAACGTGACAATAATTTGTGCTCGCGCTTCTATTGCCGCCGCCAGCACATGACGATCATCGGCATCCGGGAGTTTCAGGCCGGGAATGCGTGTTTCATAACCTGACACCAGGCAGTTAGGAACGGATTGGTTCATCAGTCGCCGCGTGCGGTCGAGTTGCGCTGGGGTCACGTCAGAATTATCCGCCAAAACATTACGTATCCACTCTGTATGTATCTCCTCTGTAAAGCGCGGTGCATAAACGCGGGCAGAAGCCAGCCACATAAGCATATCGCGCAGTGAAGGCGGGTAAAGAACGCAAGCGTCAAGAACAGCAACGGTTTTTGGGGCGAGAACAATCATTTGTACAAACCAAGCCGCTCGGTTTCTTCCATGAGTTCTTTCATAATCGCCCGGCTATGTTCCATCTCGGCTTTTGTGACTTCTTCATGTGGTCCAGCTTTTGCTTCCCGAACGACGGAACGGACATAGGCCAGCGATTCCATCTCTTCCAATCGCTTCCGCATATCCTCAAACGTTTCCGTGTCGAGCAGCACAACTTCCGCCCGGCCATTGATAGTCAAGACTTCCGGCACTCGCGTTTCTTTCAGCCGTGCAACGTGCGATTTATGGTTTCGCAGGAAGTCGCTCATTGAATGTATCTGCCGTGTGTCCAGCATAGTGTGCCTCTTTCATAGAATTACTTGATTATTATATGATAGCAAGTTTTGTGGGGATTGTCAAGGAGGCTAAATGGCGGCTTTGGGGGTTTCTGGGTATGAGTGTCTATCTTCTTTGCAAGTGAGTGTATAATAGTCTGTATGCCAGAGAAAAAGAACTACAAGACAGCGATTGTTTGGCTGCGGCGGGACCTACGGGTTCACGACAACGCGGCCCTTCATGCCGCCTGCGCCCAGGCGGAAATGGTCGTGCCGCTGTTTGTCTTCGACCCAGGCATTCTCGGACGCGAGGACACCGGCGCGGCGCGGGTGGCGTTCTTGATAGACGCACTGGGGGTGCTGGACGCCAACTTGCAGAAGCGGGGCGGGCGGCTGATTGTCCGGCAGGGCAAGGCGGCGGAGCAGGTGCTGAAAGCTGTAGAGGAGTTCGGAGCTGATGCCGTGTTCCATCAGCGCGAGTATGAGCCGTTCGGCGTGGGGCGCGACGCGGCGGTGGCGGAGGCGCTGAAGGCGCGGGGAACAGCTTTGGAGACGTTTCCCGGCCTATCGCTCTTTGAGCCGCCGGCGATACTGTCCAAGACTGGGACGCCGTACACGGTCTTCGGGCCATACAAGCGGGAGTGGTTCGGGCGGCCCGCTGACGGTCCGGTTCCGGCACCAAAGCGGGTTCCGGTTCCCGAAAACGCGCAGAGCGACCCGCTGCCATCGGCGTCAGACCTGAAGTTCCAAACCCACCAGACATTCGAGTGCGGCGGCGAGGATGCGGCCCGGAAATTGCTCAAAGCGTTTCTGGCGGACAAGATCAAAGATTACGACACGGCGCGGGATATTCTTGGGGAGGATGGGACTTCGCTGCTGTCCCGGCACCTGCATCTCGGGACACTCTCGGCACGAGCGGTGGTGGATGCCGTGCGCCGGGCGGGTCTCGACAAACCCTCGGGCGCGGCAAGCGGCGAGCAGAAGTCGGAGCATGAAGCGGAAGCAGGGCACTCGACGTTTCTCTCGGAGATCGCCTGGCACGATTTTTACTTGCAGATATTGCATCACTTTCCCCATGTGGCAGTGGGGGCGTTCCGGCCCCACTTCGACGCTTTAGAGTGGGAAAACGATGAAACGCTGTTTGAAGCCTGGAAGACGGGCCGGACCGGGTATCCGATTGTGGATGCCGCCATGCGCCAGATGAATGCCGAAGCATGGATGCACAACCGGGGCCGCATGGTGACGGCGTCGTTTTTGACCAAAGACCTGCTGATTGACTGGCGCTGGGGCGAGAAGTATTTTATGCAGCAGCTTGTGGACGGCGACCAAGCCGCGAACAACGGCGGCTGGCAGTGGGCGGCGGGCACCGGCACCGATGCCCAGCCGTTCTTTCGCATCTTCAACCCGACTTCCCAGGGCGAGAAGTTCGATGCCGACGGAGCCTATGTCAAGCGCTGGGTGCCGGAGCTTGCGCGGGTGCCGGCAAAGTTTATCCATGCCCCGTGGAAGCTGTCGGACGCCGAGAGGGAGCACCTCGGCGCGGGCGACTACCCGGCGCGGGTTGTGGACCATGCCGTGCAACGCGGGCGGGCGCTGGCGATGTACGCGAAAGCGACAAAGGAAAAGCCGTGAAACTTCTCCATTTTGCACTGTTAATGCTGCTTGCCCTGAGCCTGCCATGCCTGGCCCAAGCGCCTGCGCCGACCGCGACTCCCACGGTTGCCGGACCGCCGGACGTGGTTGTGATCGTGCTCCAGCAGCCGGGCAGCGCCGACACGGTCAGTCTGACGTATTCCAAGCAGATCCCGCACACGCAGGCGGAGGCCGACTGCCGGGCGCTGATTGCGGCGGGCGGCTGGCAGGCCAGTCTCCCCATACTCAAAGATGCTGCCGGGCCGATGCAAAACCGGGCCACCGTGATGACCGGGGCGTCGTTCCAGGCGCTCGGCGTGGTCCGGGCTGGGCAGCCGCTGCCGGTGGAGACCATTGCGCGGGCACTGCATACGTACCGGCGCTTAAACCTGGTCTTCTTCACCGGCTCGCAGTTTGGGTTCCAGGGGCCGCCCTCGTCTGCCGACAATGACATCAGGATTGCGCTCGACACACGCGGCACGACTTATGCGTACCAAGTCGAAATCAGGAACCCGAACTTCGGGTCTCTGCCGCCGGTTCCACTGACTGGCGCGGCCCGCAAGCCGCTGGTGTCGCCCGGATTGGTTTTCCTGGGCGTTCTCGGGGCGGCGGCGGCGGTGGGCCTGCTAGTGTATGTGCTGACAGCGCGGCTGACGCCGAAAACGAAGCATCACGACAGAGATGAAGCCGAAATCCGAGAAGCCGAAATCCAAGAAGAAATCGGAACGAAGAGGTAACCCCAATGGAAGACACACAAGAGCTGGAGATCTATGAGCTGCTGAGAGTGGCGGCGTCGCAAAAAGCGTCGGACGTGTTCATCAAAGCGAACTCACCGCCGGCAATGCGGATCAGCGGACGCATTCACATGACCGATGCCCCGGCGCTGTCCGAGGACGACTGCCGCAACCTCGCGTACAGCATTATGAGCCACGAGCAGATCGGGCGATTCGAGCACCGGCACGAGCTGGACCTGGCGTTCGAGGTGGAAGGTGTCTGCCGCATCCGTTGCAACGTCTACCAGCAGCGCGGCTCGATGGGCATGGTGCTGCGGCTCATCCCGCTTAAAATCTTTTCGCTGGAGCAGCTCGGCATGCCGCCCGTGCTGTCGGAGTTGACAAAGTCGCGCCAGGGCCTGATTTTGGTGACGGGCCCAACAGGCTCGGGCAAGACCACTACGGTTGCCGCGATGCTGGATTTGATCAACTCGACCCGGCGCACGAACATTATTACGTGCGAGGACCCGATTGAGTTCATGCACCCGGACAAGATGTCCATCGTCTCCCAGCGCGAGATCGGCCTCGACACCGACTCGTTCGCTGATGCTTTGAAGTACATGATGCGTCAGAATCCGGACGTCCTGCTGATCGGCGAAATGCGCGACATCGAAACGATGAGTGTCGGCCTCGCCGCCGCCGAGACCGGTCACCTTGTCTTCTCGACCCTGCACACCGCGTCCGCCGCCGAAACTTTGGACCGTATCATCAATATGTACCCGCCCCAAGATAGAGATATGGTCTGCCTACGGCTGGCGGGTTCTTTGCGCGGTGTCATCTCGCAGAAGCTCCCGCCGCGCGTAGACGGCACGGGCCGGGTCGGCGCGGTCGAGATCATGGTGGTCACCCCCACGGTCTCAAAGCTGATTGAGGAAGGCCGGGCGTCCCAGCTTTACGGCGCGATTGCCGAAGGCAACTTCTGGGGCATGCAGACAATGAACCAGTGCCTCATCAAATATGTCCGTGCCGGGCTAGTTTCCGAAGAAGAAGCATTGGCAAACGCCGGCAACGTCACCGAAATGAAGCAGATGCTCCGCCGGCCCTAAGTTTTCTTCGGGAGCACAGAAAAGCCCGACACTTTTCGTGTCGGGCTTTTCTGCGCTTCACTTTTTCTGCGCTTCACTTTTTCTGCGCTTCACTTGCTTCGCGCTTTGCCTTTGACCACCCGGCGGCGGGCGGCGGGGGCGAGTTCGGCTTCGACTGGGCCGGGGTCGCCGAAGCCGTCTTCATCGGCTCCTTGCTCCAAAAGCTCGGAGAGGTTCGCCAGAGGGTCAGTTGGCACCGGCGCATCGAGGCTGATTCGGATGGTAGACATGACCGACACGACTTCGCCCTGGATGGAAGCCTGCATTTGCTGGAACATGTCGTAGGCTTCTTTTTTGTAAAGCACCAGCGGGTCAATGCCGGCGTAGCCGCGCCAGCCGATGCCTTCTTTCAAGTAGTCCATTGCCGACAGATGCTCCATCCAGTGCCGGTCGAGTGACTGCAAAGTCACGCGCCGTTCCAAGTCGCGCATCTCGGCGAGGCCCGCTTCTTCGCCCAAGTTTTCGATAAAGTGCGCTTCTTTGTCGGCATACGACCGCTCGGCGATCTCGGTGATGAACGAGACCAACTCAGGGCGGCGCTTGCCTTTGAGATCATCCACCTGAGCGTACTCGGCAATCGGGAAGGTCTGCCCGAGGGCAGTGTATAGGCCGTCCAAATCCCACTCGTCGGGCGCGACGCCGTCGGGGGCGTACTGGCCGATTTCGGCTTCGACCGTGTCGTTCAGGTAGCCGGCAATCGTCTCGCGCAGGTCCGCGCCTTCCATGATGCGCCGCCGCTCCCCGTAGATGTTGGCCCGCTGCACGTTCATCACGTCGTCGTAGTCGAGCGTGGATTTGCGCTGATCGAAGTAGAACATCTCCACTTTCTTCTGGGCGCGGGCGATCATCGCCGACAGCATTTTGGCGTCAATCGCCTGATCTTCGGCCCAGGATTGCAGCAGCGGCGAGTTGGCCTTGTCGCCGAACAAACGCCACAGCTCGTCTTCTAAAGACACGTAGAAGCGGGACGCGCCGGGGTCCCCCTGCCGTCCGGCCCGGCCCCGAAGCTGATTGTCAATGCGCCGGGCCTCATGCCGCTCGGAGCCGAGAATATATAGCCCGCCGAGGCGGCGGACTTCCTCGGCCTCGCGCTGATGCTCGGCGCTGCCGCGCTCGCCCACCGGAGTGAGGCCAATCTGCGGCTTGCCGCCGCGCTGGTAATCGTAGTCGTCGCCTGCGCCCTTTTCGGATTCGATCTCGCTGACCGTCGAGCCGCCGAGCAGAATGTCCACTCCCCGTCCGGCCATGTTGGTTGCAACCGTCACACGGCCCTTGCGGCCCGCTTCAGCGATAATGTGCGCTTCTTTTTCGTGCGACTTGGCGTTCAGAATGTTGTGCGGAATGCCGTGTGTTAATGCTTCTTCCATCCGCTCGCGGTCTTCCGGGGCGATTTCCAAAAGCTTCGCCAGGGCGTCTTTATTGGCCGAGTCAGCCATGCTGGTCGTCAGACCAAAGAACTTGGCGGCTTCCGACAACTGCCCGGCGGTGAGCAGGGCCGGCGTCTCGCCTTTGGGGACACCGTAGGGGCTGAGGCGCTGGTTGAGGACCGCGCTCCATTCGGCATACTTGGCTTTGTCCAGGCCCTTCGTGGTCTCCAGCTTATCGCGCAGCAGGTCGGAGAGGGCGAGTAGCTGCAAGCGGTCGTAACGCAGGCGGTCGGAGACGCGCTCGGACATCTCGACGCTCCGGGTGCCGACAAGGACCGGCTGCTGCCGGACGAACAGGGTCAAAATCTCGCGGGCGATGCCGCGCAGCTTGGCTTCCTGGGACTTGTAGATGATGTCAGCCTGGTCTTTGCGGACCATCGGCTTGTTGGTCGGGACTGTGACGACGTCGAGGGCGTAGATCTTGCGGAACTCATCTTCCTCGGTCTTTGCGGTGCCGGTCATACCGCCCAATTTTGGATACAAGCGAAACAGGTTTTGGAACGTGATCGTGGCGAGTGTCTGGTTCTCGTTCTCGATCTTGACGCCTTCTTTGGCCTCGACCGCCTGATGCAGACCGTCGGACCAGCGGCGTCCGAACATCAAGCGCCCGGTGTTCTCGTCAATGATGACGACTTCTTCCTTGCCTTCCTCGTTCTTCTTCACAAGGTAGTCAATGTCCCGCTTCCAGACCGCGTGGGCTTTTAGGGCCGCGCCGGCATGCTGCATCAGCGAGAGATTTTCGCTGTCCGAGAGGTTCTGGATGCCGAGCGCCAGCTCGACCCGCCGCTGACCGTCATCGGTGAAGACCGCCGTCTTTTGCTTTTCCTCGATCTTGTAGTCACGCTCGTTTTGAAGCTGCCGGACAATCCGGTCCATTTTGACATACAAATCCGAGGACGCTTCCGCCTGCCCGGAGATAATCAGCGGCGTTCGCGCTTCGTCAATCAGAATCGAGTCCACTTCGTCCACGATGGCGAAGACGAGTTCCGGCTGGGCCAGCTCCTGCCCCGGCACGGCCAGGTTGTCGCGCAGGTAGTCGAAGCCGTACTCATTGTTGGTGCCGTAAGTGATGTCGCAGTCGTAGGCTTCGCGGCGGGTGCCGGCGGGCCGGGCGAAATCGTAGCGCGGGTCCGGGTGCCGGTACTCGGGGTCGAAGATGTAGGTGCCGCCGAGGTCTCCCGTTTCCGGACTCTGGCCCTGAATGATGCCGACCGACAGCCCCAAAAAGTGGTACAGCGGCCCCATCGCCACCGCGCCGACTTTCGAGAGGTAGTCGTTGACCGTCACCAAATGGACACCTTTGCCCGTGAGCGCGTTCAAATAGATCGGCAATGTCGCCGTCAGCGTCTTGCCTTCGCCGGTCCGCATCTCGGCGATGCGTCCGTCGTGGAGCACCATGCCGCCGATCATCTGGACATCGAACGGGCGCATTTTGATGGTCCGGCTGGCCGCCTCGCGCACGACGGCGAACGCTTCCGGCAGCAGCGGGTCGAGAGCAATGTCGCAGACCGCGCGTTTGTCGTCGCGCCCCAGATCGTGCCAGGCGACCTCGCGCCGCTCGCATTCGTCGTCTATGATTTGGGCGACCCGTTCCTTGAACTCGGCTGTCTTCGCGGTCAGCGCTTCGTCGGAAAGCGCCTTCATCGCGGGTTCCAGGCCGTTAATCGTGTCCGCAACTTTGCGGTATTTTTGGATGTCGCGCTCGTTGCCGTCAAATAGGTTTTTCAGAAATTGCATGAGAATACGCTGCCTTTCGCACAAGAAAGCCCTTGCCCCCACTCATGGGGGAGTCAGAGCAGATCACACCCTTTAGTCTTAATCAGGTTCCCCACCTATTCACACAGTCATGGGGCTAGGGGGTCTTAGGGTGCGCGGGCGGCATGGGGAAAGGGACACTGGAAGATCAGCGCGGCGTCAGGCGCGGGAGCAGACACGCGCATATCTGCTGGTGCCGGGAGCGGCACGGGCGCAATCTTGGCTTGATGCACTGCCAGCAGCGCTTCAGTGACCGGCGCGGCGGCTTCGACCGCCCGGTACTGCCAGACGATGCCCGCAAGGCAGGCGTCGCCGTGGAAAACCGGCAGGGCAGACCACCCGGCGAGGGCTGGGGTCGCAAGAATCAGCAGGTTCAGTTGTAGCAGCGTTTGCAGAAGCATCGAATGTTAGTATAGCACAATTTCAGAAACCATAACGCGGCTGCGAGGTCAAAAGTTTCCGAACCCCTCCCGTTCGTGCCTCACTCCCTCCCCTGTTAGGGAAGGGCAATACAGCAGCGAGGGGAGGACCGAGACGGGCTAGGTTCCTGTAGCTGGCAAGTCGCCGCCGTGCCGGGTTGTTTCTACCACACTCAGCCCTGGCGTTTCTACGAAATCTTCTAACGAAAGCGTTGGCGCATCGGCATAGGACGCAATGTAAGTACGCCAAGCATTCGCAGGAACATCGGAGACCGCAAAGCAGAGGGCAAACGAAAGCTGCACCTGGTCTGCGCGGCCCTTCGCATCCGTCCCGGCCTGCATTTCGCGAACCGCCGAGGGGACAACGCTGCCGTCCGCATCGGTGAGTGTCACCGGCGGCAGCGGCACATCACGCGGCCAGGCCATAGACGCCCGAAAAACCGCAGCGCCGCTGAGTAGATTGTCAGTCAGGTTGAAGACAACAAGGGCGCGGGAGGTATCCGGGTTCTCAGTCCCCGTGTTGATACGGTCGGCGATGGATTGGAAGTCAAGAGGCATAATCAGAGTACCATGTCATAAATGACACGGCTATTGAGCGGAGACGCTGCGAAGTACCGCTTCGCGGCACTGGAAACGGATTGATTCTGTCTTAGCCCCACGAGGCGGGTGTTTTGTGGCGTCCGCGCCGTGTACCCCCAATAAAACCTAGCCGTGTGTTTCAACATATGGATATTAGAACAAATGAGCCATGCGGTCGTAAACTTTCACCGGCTCTGTTTTCAGAAAAATCCCCGTTTCAACCTGGTCAAATAAACCAATGTTTATGAATGTGCTTTCGTACCAGTGGTTAGACTCACCCCATGCGTAACGGTAGCTGCTGTACCGGCCATTGAATAAGACTTGGCACCATTGACCGACTTCAAGTTGTGCGACTTCGTTTGTGGTTGAATACCGCCATGGCATTCCCTGTTCCCATTTGTATTCATACTCCACGTTGAGGTGGCCGTCGGAAAGGCTGGCAGTGACACCTTTACAATAATAGGCTGTTGTCACAGGGGAGACTTTGAGGCCAGGTTCGTATCTGTGCTGAAAGACTTTAACTGGGTCGAACGGATACCCTTCACTAAAGCCGACAACTTGCACCAAAAGAGAAGGTATCCGTGGGTTCTGTGATGGGGTCGAAAATGGCAGAACTTTCGGGACTTTGTTGCGAAGAACAGCACCCTCACCACCACGAGAAGCTTTGGACCAATGCGTTCCAATTTCCTGAATACAAACGAATGGGACAGGCTGTATTAGTGGCTTCTTGGTCGGCATGGCGCGTGTTACCCAGTCAGGCGGCTATTTCTAAAACGCGGCGGTTAGCTTTTTGCCAGACTTGCTCAAACTCCGGCGCGGAAAGTTCGGACACTCTGAACTGCGGGTCTTTTTGGATTTCAGAGGCCGGCGGATGCGGCTCCCGCGCCAGAAACGTGTTACCCTGCCCGTGTAAGGCGTCCGCGGAATGCAGGGTGCCGTCGCGGTATTCTTCCACTTTTCGCCGCTCATGCCGGTCCAAGTCCAGCTCGTAGTAAAGCCTAACCGGCTCATTCGGCGCTGTGTGCAGCCATTCGACCAACAGGTACTGTGTTTTCATGGCAGAGGAACCAAGCCTGAGCTGAGAATACGATATGTCAAATCGAGCGGTGAGGCATTTAAGACGACAAATACACCGTCACGCCCGCTGGCAATATTAAGGCCAGACACGTCTACCTCGACAAAGTGCGTAAAGCGGCGACCCTGAAAGGGAAAGCCGAGAAAGGCGCGAGAAAGCTGGCTCAGGCTTAGACTGCCTGGCAGGGCATCGGAAAAATACTGACCGTCCCCGTAACGTGCATCAGCAGGATTAAGAGCGACAAGCGAGGGCAAGAGCTGCTGTGTTTCCAGTATACCCCGCAAGCCGTCCGCATTCGTATAGTGAAACAGGCGATGCAGCAATTTTTACTCACCAAGCCAGCGCTTGAACACCAGCGTGGCGTTGTGACCGCCGAAGCCGAAGGAGTTGGAGAGGGCGATGTTGACTTGCTGATCGCGGGGCTTGTTGGGGACAAAGTCTAAGTCGCACTCGGGGTCGGGATTCGTAATGTTCATCGTCGGAGGCAGGATGCCATGCTTCAGGGCGAGCGAGACGGCGATGGCTTCAATCGCGCCGGCGGCGCCCAGGAGATGTCCGGTCATGGATTTGGTGGACGACACGGCCAGCTTATAGGCATGAGCGCCGAAGACGGTTTTGATGGCCTGGACTTCCAGTACATCGCCCGCGGGCGTGGATGTGCCGTGGGCATTGATATAGCCGACTTCGGACGGATCAATCTCGGCGCTCTTCAAAGCTGCCGTCATTGCCCGCGCCGCGCCTGCGCCTTCGGGGGCCGGGTGGACCATATCGTAGGCGTCGTTGCTCATACCGTAGCCGATCACTTCGGCGTAGATCTTCGCGCCGCGAGCTTGGGCGGTTTCGAGTTCTTCTAAAATCAAAATGCCGCCGCCTTCGCCGAGAATAAAGCCGTCGCGGCCCGTGTCGAACGGACGGGAAGCGTGGGCGGGGTCGTCGTTGCGGGTGGACATGGCCTTCATATTCGAGAAGCCGGCCATGGAGATGGGCACGACGGCCGCTTCGGAGCCGCCGGCGGCGATGGCGTCGGCCTCGCCGCGCTTGATGACTTGGTAAGCGTCGCCGATGGAGTTGGTGGAAGTGGCGCAGGCGGTGACGGCGGTCTCGCTGGGTCCCTGAGCGCCCAAAATCTTTGCGACATTGCCGGTGCCCATGTTCGCGATCATCATCGGGATAAAGAAGGGGCTGACCCGGCCCAGCCCGCCTTCCATCATCTTGCGATGCTGTTCTTCAAACGTCGCGATCCCGCCAATGCCGCTGCCGATGAAGACCCCGACGCGGGCGCGGGTTTCGTCATTAATCGGAAGCTTGGCGTCGGCAACCGCCATTTGCGACGCGGCGACAGCAAACTGAGCGAAGCGGTCCATGCGCTTCGTTTCTTTGCGGTCTAAGTATTCTTCAGGCTTGAAATCTTTGACTTGGGCGGCGATGCGGGTGGCAATCGCCGAGCAGTCGAAATCCGTGACCGGGCCGACGCCGCTACGCCCGGCCAGAAGGCCCGCCCAGTAGGCATCGGTGCCGATGCCGAGCGGCGTCACCGCCCCCAGCCCTGTGATTACTACCCGTCGCGTACTGTTCATAATTCGTTACTGGTCAGGAAAAGAAAAAGCGTGGGAGTAAACTCCTACGCTGTGGGACGAAGCGCCTAATGTCCGCCTTCGCGGACAAAGATTTTGTACCCGCGAAGGCGGCTACTCGGCGCTTCGCCACACAGCGTAGGAGTTTATTGCCACGCTCTCATGCCAAGCCTACTTGGCCTTCTCGTCAATGTACGAGACGGCTTCCTGGACTGTGGTGATCTTCTCGGCGTCCTCGTCGGGAATCTCGACATCGAACTCTTCTTCGAGGCCCATGACCAGTTCGACCACATCGAGCGAGTCCGCCCCGAGGTCGTCCACAAAGGACGCCTGCGGGGTGACTTCGTCTTCGGCCACATCGAGCTGCTCGACGACTACCTTTTTCACGCGATCAAATGTTGACATGTCTTCGTTTTCTCCTGAGATACTGCTAATTTTGACTTCTTAAAAACTCAGCCCTAAAGGATCAGGCCGCCATCTACCGTAAGCGTCTGGCCCGTGATATACCCGGCGGCGGGCGAACATAGGAACAAGACCGCCTGCGCGACATCGTCCGGCAGCCCGAGACGACCTGCCGGGATGTCCTTCAAGATGGCGGCTTTGGCTTCGTCCTTCATACTGCCCGTCATCGGGGTCTCGATAAACCCCGGCGCGACGGCGTTGATCTGGATATTGCGGCTCGCCACTTCCTTTGCCGCTGTTCGGGTGAACCCGATAAGGCCCGCTTTGGACGCCGAATAGTTGGCCTGGCCGGGGTTTGCGATCAGGCCCATGACTGACGTGATGTTGACGATCTTGCCTGCCCGCTGCTTGACCATCGGCTTCAGGGCAGCACGGGTCATCAAAAACGTGCCTTTGAGGTTGCTGTCGAGCACCGTGTCCCAATCCGCCTCAGACATCCGCAGCAGCAGGCCGTCGCGGGTTGTGCCGGCGTTGTTCACTACTATATCCAAACTGCCCCACGATGTCAAGACCTGCTGAATGAATTTTTCCACATCGGCAACGTCGGCCACATTGCAGAGCGCGGCAATCGCCTCCCGCCCGAGCGCCCGCACCTCCGCCGCCACGGCCTCGGCGGCGTCGAGCGACGAGTGCCCGGCGACCGCCACATCCGCCCCAGCCTCGGCCAAAGCGAGCGCAATCGCCCGCCCAATCCCGCCACCGCTTTTGCTCATGCCGGTGACTAGGGCTTTTTTGCCTGCCAAGATCATAAGCCTAACGCCTCTGCGAGCGCCGACACACCAGCAGTATCGCTGACGCTGTAGACTTTGACGTCCGGCGCAATCCGCTTCATCAGCCCCGCCAGCACTGTCCCCGAGCCGATCTCAGCGAACGTCTCAAAGCCGTCCGCGACCAATCGCAAAATCGTCTCTTCCCAGCGCACTGGATGGTCAACCTGCGCCGCGAGATTGGCGCGTATCTCGTCCGGCGTCGTCTCGTAGTCAGCCGTCAGATTGGCGACCACGGGAATTTGGGCCGCAGTGATGACTGTGTCCCGCAGGGCATACTCCATCGCCTCCGCCGCCGGGGCCATCAAGGCCGAATGGAACGCCCCGGAAACATTCAATGGCAGGACGCGCTTGGCCCCCGCCGCCTTCGCCGCGTCCGACGCCGCCGCGACCCCTTCCGGGCTGCCCGAGATGACCACCTGCCCGCCGCCGTTGAAGTTCGCCGCCGAGACGGCCCCCATGCTCTGCGCTACCGCACAGATTTCCGCGACCTGCGCCGCCGTCAGCCCCAGAACCGCCGCCATCGCGCCCGGCGCGGCGAGGCCCGCCCGGTGCATCTCCTGCGCCCGGCGCCCCACCAGGTGCAGCCCGGTCTCGAAGTCGAAGGCGCCTGCCGCCAGCAAGGCTGCGTACTCGCCGACCGAATGCCCGGCGACTGCCGACGGGGCCGGCACGCCCCGCTCCTTCAGCGCCGCCAACACGGCTGCCGAAGTCGTGTACAGCGCCGGCTGCGTGTGAATGGTCTCTTTGAGGGCGTCTTCCGGCCCGTAAAAGCAGAGCGTGCTGATCTTCTCACCGAGATATTCATCGGCCTGCTCAAAGACTGTTCGGGCCGCTTCGGAATGGGCGCAAAGGTTCTGCCCCATCCCGACCGCCTGCGACCCCTGCCCTGGAAATAGATATGCGATTTTAGTCATCAAACAAACCCACGATCTTTGTCACAGTGCCTTCTGCGGCAATACGGCTACCTTCAACCACATGAAATTGTGTGCCTACACTTATTCGTCTGCGGTGCTCCGAAACACGGTATTCCGGCACCAGTATCCACATTCGTGCGTGGACGATGCCGGTGATCGGCGTGTCCTCGGGAAGTAATTCCCCATCTTCGTCTATGAACTCGCGCGGGTGAATCATCCAGGCTGTGTTTGGCGGGTCATCCAGATAACGAAAATCAGCGCGGTAGCCGCGAAGTACCGGCGTTTTGCGTCCGCCTTCTTCCGGTAACAAAAACCGTAGACGCGCTTCAAAGTCATAGCGGCGGGTTGGCATGACACCCTCAGCAGAAATGGAACACGCAGCGCAAGTCTTCTTTTGAAGCTTCCGAAACCGTGATGATACGCCCAGAGGCATAAAGGCCAGGCTTCAGGAAAAGCTGGAACTCTGTACCCGGCACAAGCAATTTTTCAGCAGCTTCGGACACAAGTGGGGTTACAGGGACAGAGACGATCTCGCCAGGATTAACAGCCCGATCAAACCAGACGTACAAGCTCCAATCATTCTGGGTATCATTCTCAAAATGGGCGGGTGAGCAAAAACGCCCCTGCCGAAAAGCCTTGCCGAGTTCTAATGGCCACTGAAGTTCCGCCATCGCATAAGTGTTTTGCATAAAATGTTCCTTCAATTTTCCGACAGAATGATTGAAATCAATAAAATCGGCATTGCAGAAAGTTGATCTTCCGTCAAAAAGACGGCGAGGCCGATGTTATCCAAGTTTTGGCGCACTACTAGTTGGCTAGCTGCTTGTTCGCTAACTTCCGTCTCCACGACATAATATGCAAGACCATCACGCGCGGCAAACCAGCGGCCCCAAGAGACCGCATTCCCTTCGTTGAGCGCGAACCACTTCCCGAAGACAAAGCTATCTGGGTCCTGACGAAACGCGCCGAAATTAACAATGTCGTTTAGCTCGGTTTGTGATACCGCCCGATAGAGGCGCATCTAGCGTCCCCACCGCACCACATTCGCGCCCCAGGTCAGGCCAGCGCCGAAGCCGACAAACACCAGAACATGGCCGGGCTGAATGCGGCCCGATTTCACGGCTTCATCCAAAGCCAGCGGGATAGAGGCTGCCGATGTGTTGCCGTTGCGGTCTAAGTTGACAATCACCTTGTCGCGGGACAAGCCCATCCGCTCGGCGGCTTTGTCAATAATACGGATATTCGCTTGATGCGGGATCAGAAAATCAATGTCGGACGGTAATAAGCCCGCCGCCGCGACGGCTTGCAGCGCGACTTCGCCCATGATTGTCACGGCGAACTTGTAGACTTCCTTGCCGTTCTGGTAAATCGTGCCGGGGTGCTCGCCGGTGCGCGGAACGCAGAGCAACGGGCCGCCGGAGCCGTCCGCGCCGAGGACGCCGCCTAAATAGCCATAATTCTCGGAAACTTCGCCGACTACGACCGCCCCCGCGCCGTCACCGAACAGGACCGCCGTGCTGCGGTCGTCCCAGTTCAGAATCGGCGAGAGCGTCTCGGCCCCAACCACGAGCACGTATTTGTTCGCGCCGGTCATCACCATCTGCGCGGCAACGTGCAGCGCATACGCGAAGCCGGAACAGACCGCCCCGAGGTCGAACGCAGCGGCCCTTGACGCGACCAGCTTGTGCTGGACGACCGTGGCGGTGGACGGGAACGAGCCGGGGTAATCAGGGGTACTGCTGGCGACGATAATGAGGTCCAGGTCGGCAGCGGACAGTCCGGCAGCGGCCAGCGCGTTCTGGGCGGCTTCCGTCGCCAGGTCGGAGGTCAGAGTACCGGGGTCCACGAGGTGCCGAGCATGGATGCCGGTGCGGCTGGCAATCCATTCGTCCGACGTGTCCATTCGCGCGGCGAGGTCGTCGTTGGTCACGACGCGGGGCGGCAGGAACGAGCCGGTGCCCAGAATGCCGGCGCGGCGTGGAACGAAAGTCATGCTTTGGCCTCGAACGCCGGCAGAGCATCACGAATGGCCTGAACGTAGCCGCCCGCAGCGGCGTCAATCGCCGCCCGGATGCCGCCGGCAATCGCTTTGGCATCGGAGCGCCCGTGTCCAACGACCGAGACGCCGCTGACGCCCAAAAGGGTCGCGCCGCCGAACTCCGAGTAGTGAATACGCTGAGCCAGACGCCGGAAGATGACCCCGAGGGCATCCTGTGACCCGGCAACCGATGGCTCGGTGTCTACCACGCGGTGCAGCAGGTCGAAGACCATCTCGGCCATGCCTTCGCCGCTTTTAATTAAGATGTTACCCCAGAAGCCGTCGCACACGACGACATCCACAGCGTGCTCGAAGACGTCTTTGCCCTCGACATTGCCGAAAAAATTCAGCGGCGCGGACTTCAGGGCTGTATGCACCTCTTTTGCCAGGTCGTTGCCTTTGCCCTCTTCCGAGCCGATATTGAGCAGGCCGACTTTGGGGGTTTCAACGCCCAAGACGCGCTCGGAATAGATCGCACCGAGCAATGCGAACTGCCGCAGATGGCGGACTGTACAGTCCACGTTCGCCCCGGCGTCGAGCAGCAGCGCCCGGCCTTGAATGGTCGGGATGCCGGTGGCAAGCGCCGGCCGCTCGATCCCGGGAATGCGCCCGATGTCGAGGGTCGCAATTGCCATCGCCGCGCCAGTGCTGCCGGCGCTGAATGTGGCGTCAGCCTCGCCCGACTTTACCATCAGGCCGGCGACGACCAGCGACGACTCGCGCTTGCGCCGGGTCGCCGAGACCGGATGCTCGCCCATCTCAATCGTCTGCTCCGCCGCCCGGACCGTGACCGTCGGCGGAACATTGCCGAGTGCGTTCAAGGTATTGTTGACGGCAGCTTCTTGGCCTACGAGGACGATTTCGACACCGGGCTGTTCCCGCGCGACGATCATGGCGCCTTTGACTGCTTCGGTGGGCGCATAATCGCCGCCCATCGCGTCCACCGCGATTTTCAGGGGCATAGATTACTCTTCAGCGGTCGCAGTTTCTTTGACGGCAATAGCCTGTTTGCCATTGTAAAAGCCGCAGTCCGGGCAGGCATGGTGATCAAGCCGGAAGTTCTGCTTCTGGCAGCCGGGGCAGTAGCCCGAAACCACTTCGGGCGGGGTCAACTTGTAATGGGTGCGGCGCTTACGGGTTCGCTGGTTTGAGTGTCGTCGTTTCGGCAGTGGCATGAACTTTGTTTCCTTCGGTAAATATCGTTGATAGTTTTATTCTTGCAGCAGCTTTCCGAGGTCGCGGAACGGCGAGTTCTGGATGACTTCGGCTTCGGGGTCCGCCGGCTCGGCAATCGGTATGCCGGGGCAGGCTTCGCGGCAAAGCGGCTGAAGCGGCGCAGCCAGCAGAGTGGCTTGACGGATCAATACGTCGAGGCGCAGGACCTGGCCCTCGAAGACGCGCCCGATCTCCTCTTCGGCAATCAGCACCTTCGGGTCGCGCTGGGCAGCACTTTCGACAATCTCAATGTCGAATTCTTCCTCAAGATCGGCATGGATTGGGGCGCGGACCGTCTCCAGGCAGCGCGAGCACTCCATCTCGATGGTCGTGTCAATCGGGCCGCGCACCAGCACCATTGTGCCGGTGTTGGTCACCGCGACACGCCCGACAATCGGCGCGGCGTACTCGACATCGTCATCGGCATACGGCGGCTCGTGGATTTCGTAGACCTGGCGCATTCCGGGCGTCCGCAGCAGCTCGGCCAGATCGAAGTTTAAATGATTATTTGGCATAGTTGTGGCCTCCGCATTCCAGCTCGGAAAATCGGGCCGGAAAAATAAGAGACGGCCAAAGCCGCCCCTTATAGTACCACAAAATTCCGAAAAATAAGCATTCCGGCGGACTTTCGGGCCAGCTTTAACGCCGGGTTGCCGCAAGCTCGGGAGCGCGGCCATTGCCGTTGACCAAAACGCCGTGTGCGGCGGAGGCCGGGCCGACCCGCTGATCGAGCTTCATACGCCCGCGCTGAATGGTCGCCATCAGCTCACTGATCTGCTTCTCAAGATCGGTCATCACCCCATGCGCGTACTCATCGGCTCCCTGACGCAGCGACAGCGACTCCTGCTCGGCGGACGCCACAATCTCCCGTGCCTGAGCGGTCGCCAGGCGTACCAGCTCGCTCTGACTGAGCATCAGCTCGGACTGCTGCAAGGAGTCGGCCAGCTTTTTTTCCGATTGCCCATGCGCGTCGGCCAGCATCTTTTCGGCTTTGATGCGGGCCTCTTCGACCGTCTGCTTGGCGTGGGTCTCCGCCGACAGGCTCATTTTGTTGGTCTGCGCCTCAGTGTCGCGCATCACTCGCTCGGCGCTGATCCGCGCTTCCCGGATAATCTCGTCGGCCTCCAGCGTCGCGTCTTCCAAAGTCTGTTCGGCAGTGTCGCGAGCGCTGTCAACAATTTTGTCGCTTTCGGCAGTCACCCGGCTGGCTTTTTTGACATCCTCCGGCAGCGACGCCCGGATCTTGTTCGTGATGTCGTGGTAGTCTTCCGGGTGGAAATTCCATGCCAGCCCCATGACCGTCTTCTGTTCGTCAATCAGCCGTTCGAGTTCGTTTAAGAGTTTAATTATGTCCATGTATATCCCCTACAGTAGTCGCTTCATTTGAATTTTTCGGCCAGCGCCGCCTGCACCGGCACCGGCACCAGCCCGGTGATGTCGCCGCCCAATCGTGCGATTTCTTTGACAATGCTCGATGACAGATAGGCGTGCTCGGCGGCAGTCATTAAAAAGATCGTCTCGACTTGCGGCTCTAGATGGCGATTCAAGAGCGCCATCTGAAACTCATACTCAAAGTCCGAGACCGCCCGCAGGCCCTTGACAATCACCTTCGCGCCGCTTTTTATCACATAGTTGACCAGCAGTGTCGCCGGCAGCAGCTCGACTTTGACATTGGGCAGCCCGGCGCAGCTTCGGCGCACTAAATCGGCCCGTTCTTCGGCGGTAAACAGCGGCGACTTCGCCGAGTTTGCCGCCACCAGCACAATCAGCGTCTCAAACATCCCCGCCGCCCGAATTATCACGTCCAAATGGCCGCTTGTGATAGGATCAAAACTGCCGGGATACACCGCGATCATTGAATTCTCAATCCACCCGATTTAGGCAAGCGTAAAACAGTCGTCAATAAACTCCAGCAGCTTGACCATTTTTGGACTTTCCAATTCCAGTCCGCTAAACGCATATTCTGTCGGCAGCAAAATTGTTCCTTTGACCTCCCACGGATATTCCGGGTTGGGGTGATCCCCACCATCCGGCGAGAGGTTTTCCACATTTTGCGCGGTGTTAAGAAGACTCGTGACGTATGCTGCGAACAGACCAGCCTGAGTGAAATGAGACGCGGCACGAAACTCTAGGCGTCCTCCAGCAAGTCTAACGAACTTGACAAAGGCATCATGCGTTTTCGCATACCGAGAGCCACCTTTGTTGGTCAAGAAGCCTTTCGCCATCTTCTCCGTTGTCATCTGTAAGTAGTGCAGCCGATGGCACAGCGGCGCTTCTTCTCGGATGAGCTTCAGCAGTATGGCATAATCGGATTTTGCCTGTGTCAAATAAGCTGTGCGCCAGTCCATTGCGGGCATTTTCTAAATTTCAACCGCATCTTTCCACATTCCCCATCCAGATGGCAAGGGCAAATTGCCGACTTCTCCGGGCAAGATAAGCGCTACTGCCGAGGAGTGATGGATGCCGCTGCGGGAATTTGGTCCGAAGTAGAAGGGAGCAATCGTTTCATCTTCAGGTGTGGGGCGGGCTGTTGGGTCTACATAAAGCAACCGAACATCTTCTGCCGACGGAAATAGCAGCACTTTTTCAATCGCAGGTTCTGCCTCCCGCGCCGCATCCGCCAGCACCTTCGCCGTTGCCAGCATCTCATCGCTTATCTTCTCGGCAATCATTGACGACCTCTCATTCCTACTCGTTCGAGGGTGGCCTCCAAAGAAATACCACCCTGACGCCTTTTCGCTTCTAGAAGACGCCGCTTCATCGTGTCACTTTTCAGCAGGGAGGCAGTCTCATGCTCGGCTTCGATTTCATGCCAAAGGTCAATCGGTACAATAACGCCTACTTCCTTGCCATCGGTATCCGAAATGTGGTAAGCTGCCGTCTCGGTTTTCATTTTTCATCCTCGGGATTTAACTCTCCTAAGCGTAATTGCGCCCCGTGCCGAACTCGCAGAACCCGAGCCAAATCAAGGACACCATCGCCGTCTGCATCGAGAAGCGTGAACAAAATCCGGTAGACCACCTTCCCCTTACGGTAAAACAGCGTTCTCGCTTCCCGGCCCAAGACTTCGCTTTCTTCGGTACGGGGGTGAGACATTGGGAAAGTGTCCAGTGTCGCAATTTTGCGGTAAAGCCCTTCCACCCATCGCCCTGCAAAGTCTAAGTTCCACTGTGACAAGCGAAGGTAAGCGGCTTCAATCTCTGCATCTGCGACATCTGATGTCTCGACGGCGTATCTCATCAGGGGGTCGGCCCCTCTTCGTCCGCGAATATCTCTTCGTCAGAGAGGTGCGTCGGCAAATTATATTTCGCCCGCATTTCCGCCGCTGCGACCGCCAGCGGTCTGACCCGCCCGGCGTCGCTGGCCTCAAACCCCAGGCGCAGTGCTTCGACTTCTTCCGCCTGCTCACGGGCAAGCAGGTCCGCTAGGAGCAGATCCGCGAGTTCGTCGGCATTCTCTCCATCGCGCTTGGCTTTCGCCCGCAAGAGAGCCTCCGTTTTTGGCGTCAGCGTCAGTGTCATTGTGTTACTCCTTGTAACGATCTTTGACGGCGAAGATCAGTTCACTTATAAGTGTTCGGCCAGCAATGCTGTTAAATCCAAAGCTTTCCGTGCCGACAAGCTGCAGCAGAAACGCTTTCTGCCTCACCGATAAGTTACGCAAAGAGAAGTGCAGCGGGTCTTCGTGATGATCCAAGTAACCGTGATCCAGAAAATCGTACCAATGATCTGCATCTAAGACGACAATACCCGGTATGCCCGAAGCCTCAACTAAATCTGCATACTCTTTACGCCACTTGCCTCATTCCGTTTCATCATGGAGTAGTTTTTTGCCGTCTCGCTTGTAGCCCATTACCTCACCAAATACTTCTAGCACCATGCCCTGAAGGACACGGCTATTGAGCGAAGACGCTGTAAACTACCGCTTCGCGGCACTCGGAGAGGGCTTCAATCTTAGTTCTTTCTTAGCCCCACGCCTTCTAGGTCTGCCAGTGCAGAAGCGGTGGGTTCGCGGCGTCTGCGCCTAATAGCCGTGTCCTTCAGGGCATGGTTCTGTTCCTCAGCTTGCCGAGACGCCTTGGACACTCTTATAGCGGCTCTTGACCATGATTTTGAGCGCGGCGTGTTCGGGACGCAGCAGCTTGGGATCGTCGGCCAGAACGGCGAAGGCTTCTTCGCGAGCTTCTTTAAGCACGGGCACATCGCGCACGACATCTACGAAGGGCAGGACTTGCAGGCCCGACTGTCGGGTGCCGTAGAAGTCGCCGGGGCCGCGCAGCTTTAAGTCTTCTTCAGCGATCAAAAAGCCGTCAGTGGTCTGAGCCATTGTCGTCAGCCGCGAGGCCCCGTCGTCGGTCTTGGGGTCGCCAATCAATAAACAATAGGACTGGGTGCTGCCGCGTCCGACCCGGCCCCGTAATTGATGGAGCTGGGCCATGCCAAATCTGTCCGCGTCTTCAATGACAATCACCGAAGCGTTGGGGACATCCACGCCGACTTCGATGACCGTGGTGGCAACCAAAAGCTGCAGCTCGCGGTCGCGGAACCGGGTCATCGTTTCTTCTTTTTCAGTGGGCTTCATCTGCCCGTGCAGCAGACCCACTTTGTAGTCGGTGAAAACGTGCGCCTGCAAGTGCGCGGCCAGCTCGGTCGCGGCACGGGCTTGCAGCTTTTCGTTTTCTTCAATCAGTGAGCAGATGACATACGCCTGGCGGCCCTCTTGCAGCATCTTTCGCAGAGTTTCGTAGACCAACGCCCGCTCGTGGCTGCGCTTCCAGTGCGTCTTGATGGGCTTGCGGCCCGGCGGCATCTGATCAATGATGCTGACTTCCAGGTCGCCGTAGACGGTCAATGTCAACGTGCGCGGAATAGGCGTCGCGGTCATCACCAAAACATCCGGCGCGGTGCCCTTGCTTTTGAGCGCCGCTCGCTGCATGACTCCGAAGCGGTGCTGCTCATCCACAACCCCTAAGCCTAAGTTGTGAAACGCGACATCGTTTTGGATCAGTGCGTGGGTGCCGACCACAATCTGCGCCTCTCCCGACGCCGCCGACGCCAGCGCGGCGCGTTTTTCTTTCGCCGGCAGGCTACCGGATAAGAGAGTGACGGTGACGCCCAGTGCCTCCATCGTTCGCCGGATGCCAAGATAGTGCTGCTCGGCGAGAATCTCCGTCGGGGCCATCAGCGCCGCTTGATACCCATTGCGGACGGCGATCAAGAGCGCGGCCATTGCGATGACTGTTTTGCCTGCCCCGACATCTCCCTGCACCAGTCGGTTCATCGCACGGGGCGAGGCCATGTCTTTCGCGACTTCCCCGATGACCCGCGCCTGCGCTCCGGTTAATGGATAGGGCAGCACACCGACTAATTCGGCCACAGGCGCTTCGGTCTCGGCAAATGCCGTGCCGACCGCTTTATCCGACTGACGCTTGCGGACAGCAAGCAGCAATTGCAGGCCGAAGAACTCGTCGAACACAAAGCGGCGCTGGGCGGTCAGACGTGACTCCTCAGTGTCCGGGAAGTGGATCTGCCGAAAGCTGGCTTCCAGGCCCGGCAGGCCGCGCCGTGCTTGCAGGCTCTCGGGCAGCGTTTCTTCGACGAGGTCCCCGTACATCTCCAATGCCGTGTAGACCGCCCGGCGCACCTTGCCCTGCAACAATCCGGCGCTCAGGGCATACACGGGCACGATGCGGCCCGACGACAGCACATCGCGGTCTTCTTCAGGCGCTTCCCATTCCACGTCGGTCAAATCGAGGCCGCCCCGGCCCGAGCGGGACGCTTTGCCGTAGGCAACAATCGTCTTGCCGCGCAGCTTGTCGAACTGCTTTTTGAGAAACCACTGATTGAAGAAAACTAAAAATGCGATGCCTGTGCGGTCATCAATCGCGATCTTGGTCAGGGTTACGCGCGTCCGGGTCGGGATATTCTCGACTCCGATCACCTTGCCGCTGATCGTCACCGACTCGCCGTGCTTGATGTCGCAGATCGGCTTGAAATGCGTGCGGTCTTCGTAGCGCCGGGGGTAATGCTTCAGCAAATCCCCGACGGTGAAGATATTCAGGCCCTTGCCGAGCGCGACTGCAAATGGCTCGCTGACCCCTGGCAGGCAGACGGTCAGGTCGTCCAAAGACCGCTCGGCCTCGCTGTCCAGCGTGCCTGCGTCCTCAACAGCATCCAAAACGGCAGAAGTCAGCATACAGTTCCAATGATCGGCGCGAGCGAAAACGGCACATCTAGTAGGACAGCCAATTAACAAAACATTATACGGGGTATCGGGCGCAAAGTCAAGCAAACAGAAAGGCAGGCTCCCGGATTGAGAGCCTGCCGCCACGCCGCTGACGGTCACTGGATTGCGTGCAGAATTACGAATTCACCGCGCTTCTGCCGCCCGGTATATTCGTGAGCTTTTCCCGATACTCTTCAACACTCTCCGTGACATCGTTTGCCGGATGAACTTCCAGCAAGCGCCGCCAGTCACTCATTTTCTGATCGTCAAGCAGGATGTTCGGCTTTGGCAAAAATGCGGTGAAGCATTCACTAATTCCAAACTCGACTGCACTCGCCTTGGCATAGTCTGATCCTCCCGAACTCCAGCAGTAAAGCTCGGCACCCTGGCGCCATAACGACCGAATATGCTTGATCACGGCGGGGATGGGAATACGCTTCGTGCCGTAGCTTCTCACGAAAGTATCATCTACGTCAACATAAATCACAAGAGGCAAGGAATTATCAGTCATACCAATTTACCTGACCCCACGGAACGACCGGCCCCGGATTGGTGGGCAGCGCCCCTGGAACGCGCTGTAGCGCCGGGCCATCATAGCCTTTTCGACGTGCAAGCAAATCGGCGATATAACGGTGATTGCCGTCAACTATTGTCTCGCCATCAACTTTTATCGGTGGTGCTTCAGACCTATATCTTAAAAGCATATCAACGTAGCGGTTGACTAAACTGCGAGAAAGGTTTAATTGCGTTGTCTTAAGCAGCGTATCTTCCATGAGTCTGCCAAACGGTTCGACACTAGGAACGGCGCGGGGTGACGACCACGTAGCGGTTCGGCTCGTCGCCTTCGGAGTAGGTCTCGACATCCGGGTGGTCTACCAGGGCCGTGTGGATGAGGCGCCGCTCCATCGGGTTCAGCGTGTCGGTGACCGCTTCCTGCCCGGTCTTGCCGACTTCCGCCGCCAGTTCTTGGGCAAACTCCGCCAGCTTGCGAGCACGGCGGGCGCGGTAGCTGTCGGCATCGAGCGTGACCCGGATGCGGTTGGCCTGGCCTTTGTTGGTCATCAGCATCAGCAGGTATTGAAACGCATCGAGTGTCTGCCCATGCTGCCCCACGAGGAGCGGCGCGTCGGGGCCGGACACGGCAAACGTGATCGTGTCCCCGTAGCGCGACTCTTCCGCCGCGTCCGCATCGAACTCCGCCAGCGACAGCAAGGTTTTGAGGTGCGTCAGCGCCTGAGCGCTCAGCGCATCCGTCATGCTCGGCGAGTCGCTGCTTGGTGCGCTCGGCGCATCTAAATTGGGTTCGGCGGTGTTGATTTCGGACACGGTGTCGGCTCTCTCGGCTCAGCGCCGCTTCTTCTTGGGGTGGACTTTAGGCGGGGCAATAATCCCCTTCGCGGTCGGGGCGACGCCGTTGGCGTGGACTTTGTCGCGCTCATCGGCGGAGACGTTCTCAGCAAGTGAGCGGGCCGGGATACGCCGGCTGCCGCCGCCATTCGAGCCGGTTCCATTCCCGCTGCTGCCGTTTCCATTCCGGCCGTTGATCGGGATGGCGCTGCCGCCACCGGTGCCGCTCGGCATCAGCGGGAGGCGCTTGCTGCCGCCGTCGCCGCCGGAGCCGGGCAGGCTGTCCCCGGCGCGATTCCGCATATAGTACTTCTGCTGGGCCGTGGACAGGATGTTGAAGATCAAGTAGTACAGCACGAACGCCGACGGCAGATGGTAGCTGAGGAAGAAGTAGGTGGTCATGAACGGGGTCATGATCGCCATCATCTTCTGCGTTTCCGCCTGCTGCGGGTCCATGGTCGGCGTCACCGTCATCTTCTGCGTCACATACATCGAGGCCGCATAAAGCAGCAGGATCGGGATATCCGGCTGGCCCAAGTTGATGCCGAGGTACTGCGGAAAGACATGCGACAGCGGGCTACCAATCCACAAAAACGTGCCGTTTGAAAACTGATACTGGTACAGACGGATCGTGTAATACAGCGTGTACATGATCGGGAGCTGGAACACGAGCGGCAGGCAGCCGCCAAACATATTGACCCCATGCTCTTTGTAGATTTCCTGCTGCTTCGCCATCAGGGTCTGCGGGTCGCCCTTGTGCTTGGCCTGGATCTCTTTCAAAATCGGCTGGAGCTTCTGCATCTCCTTCATCGAGCGGTACTGCTTGTTCGACAGCGGCGTCAGCGCCAGCTTCACCAGCACCGACAGCAGCAGGATTGCCAGCCAGTAGGACCACGACTGCCGGCCCGTCAGCGTGACCAGGTAATCCAGGACATGATAGAGACCTGCCCCGAAGATGTGCAGCGGCGTCGAGTGCGGGTTGACCGTCTTGTTGAAGTTATCTAAACTTGTGCCGACAGTTGCGATCTGCGCGGTGACAGTGGGATCGTTCGGAAACGTGTTATGCAAGTTTTGAAGCGACTGAATTTGCGCATTCATGTCGTGCAAATAGCCGCCTTCAATGTTTGCTTGCTGTTGGAGCGCCTGTCTGGCGAAGTCGGTTTTCCCGTAAGCGCGGCTCGCGACTACTTTTTGCAGCTGCTGCACAGCCTGATACGCCCGGTTGTGCGCGGCCTGCGAATCGCCCGCCGCCCGTGCCGCCGCCGCCTCGGCCTGGAGCCGCTGTGCGACCCCGTAAGCCGGCGGCACGTCAGCAGGGGCCTGCGCCCGCACCGGGGCACCGGAGACCAGCAAGGTGAGCGTCAGCAGCGCCGCACAAATCAAATTACTTCGGGCGGCGGAATTGTTCTTCATCCAAACTCCCAAACTGTCTAAACACAAAAAATCAAACGCAAAAAATTATGGCACCGGGTCGTTTCCGCCCGGATGGAACGGGTGACAGCGGCAGAGCCGCCATAATGCCATTCCCAATCCGCGCACCGCGCCGTAGCGCCCAAGCGCCTGCACGGCGTATTCCGAGCAGGTCGGTGTAAACCGGCAGGTCGGCGGGGTCCAGCGCGAAATATACCGCTGATAGATACGCACCAGCGCGACCAAAACGTGCCGCATTTAGCACTGTGTTTCTGCGATTAGGCTGGCCTGACGCGCCAGGCCCAGCAGCTCCGCCCCAAGCTGCGCGAACGTCAGCGACGGTGCATTTGTCCGGGCGACGACCAGGGCATCAAAGGGCCGCGCCACCGCCGGCAGCAGAGATAGGCGGCTGATCTCGCGCAGACGCCGCTTGAGGCGGTTCCGGTCATGGGCGCGTTTGGCGATTTTTTTGCTGATGACAAACCCGAGGCGCGAGACATTGCTCTCGCGCGGGGTCCGCACACGCACATACAGCACGAGCGACGGCGACGCCCAGGATACGCGGCGTTTGTAGACCGCCTGAAAGTCCCGGCTGCGCTTCAGGCGCGACACGCGCGGCAGCATAATTACTTGCTCTTGGGGATCGTGACCGTATGGTTCACACACAGCTTATAGCGGCCCTTGGCGCGGCGGCGCTTCAGGACATTGCGCCCGTCGGGCGTGGACATTCGGGCGCGGAAGCCGTGGGTCTTCATTTTATGCCGAACTTTCGGCTGGTATGTGCGTTTCATCGTTCGTGTCCTTTGTCGGAGTATAAGTCGGAATGCGTATCGGCGATTATAGCACATTCCCGCTTCGTTTCGCAAGGCTGGCATTTCCGGCAGCGTATGCTTGTCTTGACACACCCCCGGCGAAGTGTTATACTGCTTTTAAATCTTTTCTTTTAAATCTTTTTGGGCGGGAGCGATTGGTTTATGGCTGGCTGGAAATTGCGGAAAGATAAATCCCCGGCGGAGACGCCCGACACCGAGGCCGAAGCGGCCCCGCCGCCGGAGCACAGCGCGTCAAACGGCAGCGCTCCCGGTGAGCCGGAGTTTGAGTCCGGCTCCGACACACACTTTACCGACCTCGATTTTGACGATGACAAGACGAGCGACCCACTTAAGCATGACGATGTTAGGCATGACGACGGCCCGCTGACCCTGGTGGACTACACCGCGCCGGCCCCCCCGGACGCTACTCCCGACTCTTGGTTCCTCGGCGCATCCGCGATGGAAGCCGCCGAGATAGAGGCCGCCGAGGCGCCCGCGCTCGGCGCAGCCGTCTACGAGATGCCGCCGGCAGCAGAGCCGGACTTCGCTCCCGAAACAGACCCCGAACCGGACTTTTCTGCGCCGCTGTCGTTTGCGCCCATCGCTGCCGCCCCTCTCGTCGCCGAGCCGCCAGCCCCGGAGTTCGGCGCGGCGACCCCGACAGTCGCACCGTTTGTGCTGGACACGCCACTGCCCGACGCGCTGCCGGATGCGCCGCCGCAGCTTGTCGTGCATCTCGGACGGCTTTCGGCGGCGTTTCCACTGGTCAAGGACGTGACCACCATCGGGCGACCGGACAGCAGCCTGCACTACTACCCCGACATCGAGATCGAGATGGACGATGCTGTCTCCCGCCGCCATGCCGAAGTGGTCAAGCGGCCCGGCGGCTACTGCCTCGTGGACACCGGCAGCACCAACGGCACCCTGCTGAACGGTGAGCGGCTGCCATCGCACGAGGAACGCCCGCTGATGCACGGCGACCGGATCAAGGTCGGCGACCGCACAGAAATCACGTTCGAATAGTGGAGTTCGGATGACCCTCTTTGTTGTGACGCAAAACGTCGCCAATCTGTACACCGCTCCGGACACGGCCTCGGACCTCGCCTCGCAGGCGATCCTCGGGGAGCGTGTCCAAGACGGCGAGCGGCAAAACGGCTTCGTACTCGTCACTACCGAAGACCGCTACACGGGCTGGCTCGATGAGCGGCTGCTCGCCCCGCAGAGCGATATGTCCGATCTGCTGGCCGTCACCGTCGCCACGCTGCAAGCCGACGTCTACCTCTCTCCTGACCCGCGCTCCGAGATACTCACCAAGGTGACTGCCGGTGCCCGCATTGCCGAGACCCGCCAAAACGAATCCAGCGACTGGGCGACGATTCGCCTGCCCGGAGGCATCGAAGGCCACGTGCGCTCGGTGAGCCTGAGCCGGACTTACGACGCCGACCATTTCCGGCAAGTGGATGAAAGCGGCCTGCGGCGCGAAGACATCGTCAGCGCCCTCGGCATCGTGGCCGTCGAAACGGGAAAACGCCTGGTCGGCACTCCGTACCTGTGGGGCGGCACAACCCCATTTGGGATTGACTGCTCGGGCCTGACCCAGTTTGCCTATAAACTCAATGGTGTTCAACTGCTGCGCGACGCCCATTTGCAGTTTGCCGACAAACGCTTTGGGCGTGTTGAAGAAGGCCGACCCCTCGGCACGGCCATCTTGGATGCCGGCGATTTGGTGGCTTTCAGCCGGCGGGACGACAAGCGGCCCACGCATATCGGCCTCGCGCTCGGCGACGGGCGCTTTCTCCATGCACGGGGCGGCCTCGGAGTGCGAATAGACTTCTGCGACTCCGACGAATACTCAGGGACCTATCTCGGGGCGGCCCGGCTCCGCCCGGACGCCGATTTTTCGGTCCAAAGCGCGTAGCAGCGGCCGGCTTTCGATAAAGCGGCTCAGTGAGTGCCGCTCGCACCACACTTGGAAGCCGAGCAGCAAGACCACCAAAACGGCCTGCACAAGTGGCGGAAAGTAGATTGTTCCTGCCAGCCCGAGGACTGCTCCCAGGGCATTCGCCCCGGTGTCCCCAAGCATCGCCACGCCGGCCGAATCCAGCGGATACAAAATCAGCGCAAACGCCGCCGCCGCCCATAGCAAAAGCCCTGACTCCAGCGAATGCTGCGCCGCCAGGACCCCGACAATAACCAAAGTCCCGACCCCGAAGCCGAATAAGCAGCGTCCGGGCCGCAGGTCCAATAAGTTTAGCGTGTTGGCCGATAGGGCAATCAGCAGCGCCGCAATTAACGCCGCCCAGAGTGGTCCCGGCGCAGTCACCAACGCGGTCACCAAATAGCCGGCGACCAGACTCAGCAGCCCGCCGCCAATCGCTTTCACCGCCCCGGTCGTCACCCGCCCGGCCTTCAATGCCGCAAAGTGCCCGCGAAAGCCGCCCGCGCTTCGGTCACCTTTCAGGTCATCGAGCAGGCCCAGCATCCCAAAGCCAAGTGTCAGCAGGAAGTAAACTCCCGCAAGACTTGTCTTCCAGCCGGACAGCAGGGACTCGCAGGCATAAAAAAACTCCCCGCCCAGCACGAACGCCAGCCCGGCCACTGACGGAATACGCCGCCCGAGAAAGTTCGGGCGGCGCAGGTCGTAGCGGCTCACCAGCCAGGCCGTCCCGCCGAAGCCGAACAGCAGAGCGACAAGGAGTATCAGATATTCGGGGAGGGTCATACCCACCTCCTTGCTTCGCAGGGGTCCTCCCCAAAGGGGAGGACCCGGAGAGAGAACAAGGCCCAGTCCAATATCTGCAACTCTTCGTCTACCCGCTTCGGGAGGACCCCTGCGAAGCAAGGAGGTGGGTTCACTTGCTCATCGCCAGCGGCACGAAGGCGCGGGCACCGATGCTTACGGCCTGCGCGATCCGCTCGGCGACTTCGCGGAACACCTGGGCATACGGGCCGTTCGGCGATGCCACCACCGACGGTGTCCCTTCGTCGGCCTCGGAGCCGATTTCAAGCGCCAGCGGGATGCCGCCGAAGAACGGCACCTGCAAGGCTTCCGCCGCCTGCTGCCCGCCGCCGTGCGAGAAGACATGGTGCCGCGAGTTGCAGGTCGGGCAGAGGAAATAGGACATATTCTCGACGATGCCTAAGATGGGAACGTCGAGACGCTTGAACATCGAGACGGCTTTGACGGCCACAGCCGCCGCCAAATCCTGCGGGGTCATCACGACCACCGCCCCTGACAACGGGATCGCTTGCGCCAGCGTGAGCTGGGCGTCACCGGTGCCCGGCGGCAGGTCCACAATCAAATAATCAATCTCGCCCCACTGCACGTCGCGCAGGAACTGCTGGACGGCTTTGGCGACCATCGGGCCGCGCCAGATCACCGCCGAGCCGCCGGGCTGCAAAAAGCCCATGCTCATGATCTTGACGCCGTACTGCTCAATCGGCAGCATGACTTCTTTTTTCTGGTCCACTTCGGGCTGACGGTCTTCCACGCCCATGATAATCGGGATGGATGGGCCATAAATGTCTGCGTCCAAAAGCCCGACTTTCGCGCCCATCTGGGCCAGGGCGCAGGCAATGTTAGCCGACACGGTGCTCTTGCCGACCCCGCCTTTGCCCGACGCGATGGCGACGATGTTCTTGACCCCCGGCAGCGGCTGCTGGGTCGGAATGCCGCGCCCGGTGTTCGCCCGGACCACGGCGGTCATTTCAATCGTGATTGTGCCGACACCGGGAATAGAACCCACTTCTTCGCGGCACATCCGCTCGATTTCTTCTTTCAGTGGGCAGGCCGGCGTGGTCAGCTCCACCGTGAACGACACGTTGGGACCGTCGGCAGCGACGTTCTTGATCATGCCGAGCGTGACCAAGTCTTTGCGGAAATCCGGGTCTATGACGCGGCGCAGGGCCGTCAGTATCTCTTCATTTGTGATTGGCATTTCGGGTACAATCCTCGCAGCTATTGTACCCGATAATCTGCCGCCGGCAGACAGTCAAGAAAGCCTCACCCTAAGAAAGCCTCACCCATGTCTTTGCTGTCCCGCTTCCGCTCCCGCCCCGCCCCCACTGCCGAGGCCGCCGCACCGCCGCCCGGTCAGTGGAAATGCATGCTGATCCCCGCCGTGGACCAGCCCTATTCCAACCGCGCCCTCGAAGTCGCGTATCGCCTGGCCGAAGGCAGCGAAACGCGCATCCAGCTTGCGTATCTGATTGAAGTCCCGCGCATCCTGCCGCTCGACGCCGCCCTGCCCGAAGCCGAGTCGGTGGCCGCCAACGCCCTTAACATCGCCGAGCGGGCCGCCGTGCCCTACAAAGTTTCCGTCGAATCGGTTATCCACCGCACCCGCAAAGCCAAAGAGCGCATTCTGTCCCTCATTGCCGAGGAGCGTATTGACCTCCTGGTGCTCGGAGGCCGCCCCGACCGCCTGCGCGGCCTCCCCGGCGACCTCGCCCGCGAATTGTTCCTCGCCGCCCCTTGCGAAGTCATCGTAGACTACATCGCCAACGAAAAGTAGGCACGCAGTTATGACAGCAAGGCTAATGCTTCTTTTGCCGCCCGGTTGTGCGGGTCTCCTTGTTCGGCTAGGGTTAGGAAACGCCGAGCATTGTCACTGTCACCCGCGAGCGCCGCGCTGACACCACAAGCTAGGTCATACTCAGCCTGCTGCACTTTGGCGCGGCCCGGCAGGGACGGCGCGACTTCACGGAGCAGCGCCGATGCTCGGGTCAGGTCGGCGGCGTCTCCCAACTTCAGCAGCAGAACCGCCAGCCCAAGACGCAGGGCGTCATCATGCGGCGCGGCAGCGTGGGCCATCTCCATCTGCGCCCGTGCTTCCCGCAAGAACCTCGGTTTTTGCCGAGCGATATTGAAATAGGCATCCGCCAGCAGCACATGCAAGTATACTTGGGGCCGGCGGCGCGATTCCCGGCGACAAGCGGCAGCCAGCAGAACATAGTCGCCGGTCACTGCCGCAACGTGCATCTGGTAATCAATCGCGTCCTGCTGACGCGGGTTCTGCTGTAAGGCCAAACGCAGCGACTTCTGCGCTCCTTTCGGGTCATAGAAAAACTCGAACTGCACCCAGGCTCTTGCCGTCAACGCTTCCGCCGCCTGCGCTCCGTGCGTGTCTTGCACGATAGCCGTAATCCGGCGCAGATAACCCTCCGCTCGATGATTCGACGCCGCCGGTTCCATCTTCGCCGCTTTTGGGCTGGTGAACATGTGGTGTGCGAACTCAAACGAGAAGCAGTCTATTGTTGGAACCTGCGCCTGCGCGTCTGGGTCACACGGCAGCAGAGACGCGGCCCGCATATAGTCGCTGAGACCGTCGCGGGAAAACATCTTGCCGCGACCCCAAGTGCGAAAATCGCCTCGCTCGACCCAAACTGCTGGGTTTTGGGGCGCAAGCGCCACAGCCTTATCGTAAGCCGCTTCTATGGCGTTTCCCCGGTGCATCTTCGCTTCTGTCTGCGGCGCAGCTTCTCCCGCGAGAACCATACCCAGCGCCATCCAAACGTCGGCGCTGTTTGGGGCGGTCTGTGTCGCCTTTCGCAGATACGCCTCGGCAGCCGAAGTCTGATTGTCGGCTTGCAGTGTCAGTCCATAGCCCGCCAAAGCCGGACCATCATTTGCCTGCCGTGCCAGCATGATGCCGTAAAGCGCCTTGCTTTTCTGAAAAGCGGCCTTTGACTTTGCCGTAAGACCTGCCCCACGGTACAATCCGCCTAGTTGACGATACCGAGCCGCGTCGGCGGCCCCGCTGGTCATCTGACGACGTACAGCCACAATTCGCCCAGCGTAATCCGAGCCTTGCCGCAAAAAGTGGTAGCCTTGCTCCGGCGAAAACCCCAGTCCGAAAGTCATCTCCATCTTGGGATCAAGAGTCGCTTCTGGGAACGGCAGCAGGCGGCGTAGCTTCTCGGCAGTTGGCAACGGAAGGGCCTGCGCTTGAGCGGGAGAAACCGTTCTCACAGATAAAATGCCAAGCAGGGCAATCAGCAAAAGTTTGCATTCTGTCATAGATGTTCCTATCACCTACAAAAAGCCCGGATGCGCTTGAAGCACATCCGGGCTGAACTGTTTCCTCATTGCTTATAAATCCAGCCGGATCGGCAGGGTGAGCGGGCGGTGGGCGGTCTTTTTGTACAGGAACTTCGAGACGGCGTCCCGCAGGTCCTACAGTCAAAAGCACATTATTGAAAGCCCTCTATGATGATTCCTCTTTCATCGCCGCCGTTTTCAAGCGTCACTGTGCAGTCATCCAAGAGTTCCATCCCGAGCAGTGGGGTGCTGCCGTCTGTGTACAAGGCCGTCACTTCCCGGTAGCCTTCCAGCCACTGCACACGGCATTGGACAATCATACTCTGTTCCCGATCACCATCCGCAAAATCAACTTCGAAGAAGTCACTGGATGTCCCAAACAACGGAGTCAATGATTTTGGAATGACAAGTTCGCCGTCAAAACCAGTGTCAACAAGGAACTTGATTTCTTGGGTACCCCCTTCTGCTACTACGTTCAGCGTCACCCAAGGGTGTCTATCAATCTCGCCGTAAATCCGACTGCTCATCACGGCTGCTCCCCGCGCAGCCTTGCTTTAAGACCAGAACTGGCAAATCCGATATTATGAACAATGATGGGGCCGAGTGGCTGCAATGCTCGTAATTCCCGGAAAGCCTTGCTATATCCCGGCTGCACACTGTAACTCCGCGACTCTGGATGGATCGCAACATACTGTCCGCTGTGAAACTCTTCCATTCGGGAGCGCAGCTCGGTGTCGTAAAACTCACGCGCTTGCTCAATCGGGTTGAAGGGCAGCAACTCTTGCTGCCCTGCTTCGGCTTCAGGCTTTTGCTTTTGTCGTCCGGCGTTGCCGGCCTGAGATGACTCATGTAAGGCGATAAGAAGAGCTTTCCGAGCCTGCCGCAGTTGTGACGCAGGCAGCCTAGCAGGTTTCGCCACAATCTTGTTCGGCGCTCGCCGCCTCTTAGCCCGCGTCGTCACCTGCACCAGAATAGGCTTGACTTCGGCAAGTTCAATTCCCGTGACGCTGACTTCTCCGCTGTATTTTGTGACAGCGCTTGCTGCGGCAGTTCCGATTATCTTCATCTCGCACCTATTGTCTTGATCTCGCACCTGAATCTTTCACAAATCCAGCAGGATTGGCAGGCTGATCGGGCGGCATCACCGGCCTAAAACACTGTCCAGTTCGGTCAGCACGTTCTCAAACGTTGCTTGCTTGAGAACGCCGTAAGACTTCAGGATTTCCCGCTGGTTGAGAGTATAGATTTTGTCAGCGCGAATTAGGCTTTTACGCGGCAGTGTTCCTCGCTCCATGTCCGATGCATCAAAAATAGTTCCGGCTATTCCAGCAGTGATATTAGAAGTGATTGAAGCTACCACCATATCCGGCGAACGCTGCAACAAGCTGTCTGAGGACAGGATCAGCACAGGCCGATTTTTGATGATGCTGAGGTCGGAATAAGGGACGGGGATCAGCACAATCTCGCGCTGGCTAGGCATTGTTCCAAACCTCGTCATCAACCGGATTATTCCAAAAGTCCATTGTCTTCGCGGCGAGATGCCGCAGACCTTCCTCATCCTCACTTTCGGTATCCCTGACGAGCACAATCACTTCGATGGCTGTTCCCTGGTCGAGACGCAGGCGGGGAAGCGTCACTTCCCCGCCCGCGCCGACTTCTGCTTTGTACTTCAGTGCTTGCATAGCAATTTCCTAGATATACTCTCATAAATCCAACAGGATGGGCAGGATGAGCGGGCGGCGGGCGGTCTTTTTGTACAGGAACTTCGAGACGGCGTCTCGGAGGTCCTGCTGAACGACCATCCAGTCGTTGTCTTCTTCCGGCAGGTTCTTGATCTTGTTGATAATCACCTGCTTGATCTCTTCGACCAATTCTTCCGATTGGTCCATGTAGACGAAGCCGCGTGAGATCACCTCGGGGCCGCTGACAATCTCGCCGGTCTCCTGGGAGATACCAACCACCAGGACTAAGAAACCGTCGGAGCCGATGTGCAGGCGATCACGCAGAACAACTTCGCTGACATCGCCGATCCCGGTGCCGTCAATCAGGACCGCGCCGCTCTTTTCGACCCGCCCGATGACGCCTGCGACATCCTCGCCGACTTCAATAATGTCGCCGATCTCGGCCCGGATAATATCCTCGGGCGGCCAGCCCATGTCCTCGGCCATCTTGGCGTAGCGGTGCAGCATGCGGTACTCGCCATGCACAGGCATCACGTACTGCGGCTCAACGAGGTTCAGCATCAATTTCAGCTCGTCGGCGTAGCCGTGGCCCGAAACATGGACCGTGGCAACGCCGTCATAATAGACATTCGCGCCGCGCCGAAAGAGGTGGTTTACTGTGCGGTAGACGGCATCCTCGTTGCCGGGAATGGCCGACGCCGAGAGTATGACCGAGTCGCCGGCGACGATCTTAATCTTCCGGTGCTCGTCCTGCGCGATCCGCGACAGCCCCGCCATCGGCTCGCCCTGGGAGCCGGTCGTGATGACCGTCACCTGCTGCGGGAAGTAGTCTTCGATTTCGTCGGCCCGGATCAGTGTCCCCTCGGGCGCTTTGAGATACCCCATCTGCTGGGCCATCTCCATGTTGCGCTCCATCGAGCGGCCGAGCAGCGCGACCTTGCGGCCATGCCGCACGGACACGTCAATCGCCTGCTGGACACGGTGAACATTGGACGCGAAACACGCCATGATGATCCGCTTCTGAGCGTCTTTAAAGATCTTGTCGAACGAGTCGCCGACAATCCGCTCCGACGGCACAAAGCCGGCCCGCTCGACATTGGTGCAGTCCGAGAGCAGGACCAAAACGCCTTCCTGACCGATCCGGGTCAGCCGGGCGATGTCAAAGAGCTGGCCGTCTACAGGGGTCTGGTCGAACTTAAAGTCGCCGGTATGCACTAACGTCCCGGCGGGGGTATGCACGGCAAAGCCGACCGCATCGGGAATGGAATGGGCGACCCGGAACGGCTCGATGTCAAATGAGCCGACCTTGAACCGGTCTTCGGCGCTGAACGTATGCAGCTTGGCCTTGTCTAAGACGCGGTACTCACTCAGCTTGCCCTTTGTGAAGCCGATGGTGAGCCGTGTGCCATACACCGGCACGTTAAGCTGCTTCAAGACAAACGCCAATGAGCCGATGTGGTCCTCGTGGCCGTGGGTGAGGATAATCCCCTTGACCATTTCTTTGTGCTCAAGAAGATAGGAGATGTCCGGGATGACTAAATCTACCCCAAGCTGATCCGCGCCGGGGAACGCCAGGCCGCAGTCAATGACAATGATTTCGTCGCCGCAGCGGACGGCAGTCATGTTTTTGCCGATCTCGCCGATCCCGCCGAGCGGAATAATTTGCAGCGTTTTCGTGTTCGCGGCTTTCGCCGACACCGGTCGTGCCGAAGCTGTCTTGGCGCTGGTTTGCTTTGCGTTGGTCTGTTTGGGTTTTGTGTTTGTTGGTGTTGTCATAATGTGTGTTCGTTTTGAACCTACCCCGGCTCGTTCCTCGCCACCCCTCCCTAAGAAGGAAGGGTAAGAGGCAGCCAAGAAAGACTTGTTTCCGAAGCTCTTACCCTTCCTTCTTAGGGAGGGGTGGCGAGGAACGAGCCGGGGTAGGTAATTCTTATCCTCTTAATAATCCGTATTCTTTCAGGGCGCTGTGAATGAGCGCCCGCTCTTTCTCGCTCGCTTCGACTAAGGGCAGACGGACCCGGCAGCCGGGCAGGACTTCCAGCATCGAAAGCGCTGTTTTGGTCGGCACCGGGCTGGGAGCGCTGAACATCACCTTTGTCATCGGCAGCGTGCCGAGGTGCAGCCGCCGGGCGGTGTCTATGTCTCCGGCAAAGAACGCCCGGTGCATCTCTTGCAGGTCCGGGCCGACGACGTGCGAAATCACGCTGATATTGCCGACCCCGCCCAGCGCGAGTATCGGCAGGTTGACTTCGTCCGCCCCGCCGTAGAGCTGGAAGCCATCGGGGGCATCCCGCACGATCTCGCCGACCTGGGCCATCAGGCCACTCGCTTCTTTGACTGCAACAATGTTCTCGATCTGTGCCAGCCGCAGGGTCGTCGTGGCTTCCAGATTCACGCCCGTTCGGGCCGGGACATTGTACAGCACCACGGGCAGCTCGACTGCCTCGGCAATGGCTTTGTAGTGCTGGTGCAGCCCTTCCTGCGACGGACGGTTGTAGTATGGCGTCACGACGAGCAGCCCATCCACACCCGCTTCCTCGGCTTCCAGCGACAGCACGACCGTTTCCGACGTATCATAGCTGCCGGTGCCGGCCAAAATCTTATGCTGGGGGCCGACCGCCTCCCGGACGGCTTTGTACAGCCGCAGCTTTTCCTCACGGTTTAGCGTCGCGCTTTCCCCGGTCGTGCCGGTGACTACCAGCCCGTCGGAGCCGTGCTCGGTCAGCCAGACCGCCAGCCGGGCCGCCTCGTCGTAATCCACATCCCCTGCCGAATCAAACGGCGTGACCATCGCGGTCAGCACCCGGCCAAATCTCGGTTCCATATGCTTCCCCTATCACTCCTGGAAGACCTCACCCCAGCCCTCTCCTTAAGCAAGGAGAGGGAGCCGGAAAATAAGCTGTTCCTCTCTTAACCCTCTCCTTGCTTAAGGAAAGGGTGGCGAGGAACGAGCCGGGTGAGGTTCCTGCCGTCTCAATAATCCCTGCGCGACCAAACTCTCAGCAATCTGTACGGCATTGGTCGCCGCACCTTTTCGTAAATTATCGCTGACCACCCAGAAGTTCAAGCCGTGCGGGTTGTCCAAATCCTGCCGGATACGCCCGATAAATGTCGTGTCGGACCCCGCCGCGAACAGCGGCATCGGGTAGGCTTTCTTGGGGTCCGCCGCATCGTCGAGCACCGCGACGCCCGCCGCACCCGCCCACAGCGCCCGCGCCTCGGCGGGCGTCAGGGGCCGCTCGGTCTCAATGCACACCGCCTCCGAATGCCCGACCATGACCGGGACGCGGGCCGCGACCATCGGCGTCACTTTGATACTCTCATCGCCCATGATCTTGCGCGTCTCATGCACCAGCTTCATCTCTTCTGATGTATACCCGAAGTCGTCGAAGCCGCCAATCTGCGGAATGACATTCGCCGCAATCTGCACCGGGAACGCCCCCGTCTCCGTGACTTCCCGCCCCGCCGCCAGCGCGTCGGCCTGCGATTTCAGCGTCTCGCTGCCCGCCCCGCCCGCACCCGACACCGCTTGGTATGTCGCCACCCAGACCCGTTTGATCCGCACCGCGTCATGGATCGGCTTCAGCGCCAGGACCAGTTGGGCCGTCGAGCAGTTCGGGTTAGCGACAATTCCCTCATGCTTCAAGAGAGCCGCCGCGTTGACCTCGGGCACGACCAGCGGCACATCGGGACGCATCCGAAAGTCCGAGCCGTTGTCAATGATCACCGCGCCGCGCTTCACTGACTCCGGCCCGAACACGACCGCCGCGCCTTTTTCCCCTTCGGTCCCGGCAAACAGCGCAATATCTACGCCGTCAAACGCTTCGGGCGTCGTTGGCTCAACTGCGTACTCGCGCCCGTCCACGGTCAGTGTCCGCGCCGACCGGGCCAGCACCTTGACCGTGCGGATTGGAAACTTGCGCTCTGCCAGCACCCGCAGCATCTCCTGCCCGACTGCCCCCGCCCCAACAACCGCAATGTTATACTCTGTCATCAACGTTGCCCCGCCGCCGAGTGCGCCTCGGCGTAAATCCGCAGCGCCGCCTGCATCCGGCGCTCATAATCCTGCCCCTGTGCCTGAAACCAGGCCAGTATCTTTGGGTCCAGTGCAATCTCCACTTTGACGGCATCGGCTTTGGCCGCCTCGCCCGGCATCAGCCACTTTGCGCGGGCGAAAAACTCGTCTGTCAAGGGCGGCGAGTCCGAGACATCAATCTCATCGTCCGTGAGTGCGTCAAGACGCTCCCAGTTGGTTTTGGAGAAACCGCTCAAATTGTTTTCGCTCATGCTGCACTGCCTTCCGCACAGATATAATCCGGCGCGTGTCTTCGTCCGGCTCCGTCCAAATCACTTTCACGACCCGTCCGCCCAGCAGACCGAGGCCCTCCCATCGGTCTTCGCCGTACTCAACACGGTCATCGAGGTCCGCGAGAACAGGCGTCAGGAAAATGCGAAACGCATCCGCGAAGTCAATCCCATGTTTCTCAAGATTGCTTTCGTTTTTACGCGCATCCCATTCGTAATTCATCTGATGGCTATCCTACTCCGAAGAGACGCCCTCACCAGGCTAAACCCCCGTGCTTCAAAAAACAATTCCCCGCCTTCGCGAGCTGAAGACGTGTCCCGGATTTCAATCCGGGTCGCTCACGCCACGGACCGCAGGTATTTCCGGTTGTGAATGCACCCATCCCATGAACACACGAAGCATAGCTTCTAATTGCTCCGGCCCACAGTATCCAACGAACTTATTTCCGACTTTTTGGCAGACAAACCAATCAGGATTATCCTCGTAACAGTGCCCCATCTCATTATGCTGGACCTCGTCAAAAAGCACATTTTCCATCTCTGTTTCTTCCAGATCAATGGAAATCTGCCAGCCGGGATGATCTAAAGTGTCTATTTTGATCCCGTAACAATGCTCCCAATCCCCATCACTTTGGGAGTAGTACCAGCGTTGCAGTTCAGCAAGGGCGGAGATGTTCATCTATAATATGTCTCACTTCGCCGGCTTTTCCCAGGCGGGTATGGCGCGGGGAAATTGCTTGCAGAATCAAGCTACGACATTGCCAGTTTCAAGCAGCGTCCGCAATGCTTCGTTGACGGACTGCTCCGTCGGAAATGCGGCGGCGACATCGGGAGCCAGCTTGATGAGATTGGTTCCCTGGCGATAACGCTCGACGTATTTGCCGCGAACGCCATTTTTCAGCAGTTCTGCTAACTCGGCTTCGCCGTACTCAGAGGGCAGGTCATCTTTCTCTTCGAACTCGGTGGCGCTATCAGGCATTTTCATACACCTTTCTTTCGCGGCGTGTCACTTCACGCGCACTAACGATACGGGTCAGGTCGTTCCGGTCAGTATGCGAGACGAATAGCAAACGCCCACGATTAGACTGCCCGATGATCACGAAACGCTCCTCGGCAGAGGAATGGTACGGATCGCGAAATGCAATCGAAAGATCATCGTCAAACACGGTAGCGGCCTCCGAAAAGGACACAGCGTGCTTAATGAAGTTTACTTCGGCCTTGCTGTCATCCCACTCAAAGTCCATAAACTGTCTATTTCGCCGGCTTTTCCCAGGCGGGGATGGCGCGGCTTAATTGTTCGCAGAGCGCATCGAGGGATGCGGCACTGCCGGGGTCAGTGTCCAGCGGCAGTGTGGACGGCAGGCCGGCGGGGGCGATGTCGTCGGTGAGCAGGACTATCGGAATGCGGGCGGCTTCTTCCTCGGCTTTCAGAGCGGTCAGCAGGGCGTACAGGTCGGCGTCGGGCAGGGCTGTGTCCAGCACAATCAGGCCGGGCGCTTCGGTGATCACGAACGCGACGGCGTCGGACGCGGCGCTCACGGTTGTCAGGACAATGCCGTGGTCAAGCTCTAGGGCCGGGGCGGCGGCGGCGAAGCCTGCGCGGACCGACGGGTCGGTGCAGACAAGCAGCGCCCCGGTCGTTTCGAGTCGCGGGCTGAACGCCGCCGCGACCGCCCCCGGCAGGCCGGCGGTGTCCAAAGGCTTCTGCAAAAACGTAAACGTGCCCAGGGTCAGGTCGCCGCGTGCGGGGTCGCCGAGCACCGAGACGGCCAAGACCGGGATGACATCGGTGGCCCGGTCGGCTTTCAGTGCCCGCAAGATCTTCAGACCGTCCATGTCCGGCATCAGCATATCGAGTGTCACGGCATCGGGCTTATGCAGACGCGCCTTCTGCAAGGCTTCGGCGCAGTCGCCCGCTTCGAGTGTCCCGTAGCCGCGCCGGTGCAGGGCATGGCGCAGGAGGCTTCGCACATAAGCGTCGTCGTCCACAATCAACACCAGGCCAATGCCGCGCTCGGGCAGGGCAACCGGGGCGGGAGCCGGCGATGCGCTCGCTTCGAGAAAGAGCGGCAGGGTGAAAAAGAAGCGGCTGCCCTTGTGAGGCTCACTTTCCAGCCAGATCGTGCCGCCCATCAATTCAATCAATGTCTTGGCAATGACCAGCCCGAGGCCCGTGCCGCCGGCCTCGCGGGTGGACGTGTTATCGGCCCGGAAGAACTTCTGGAACAGCTTTTTCTGGTCCTCGGGTGCGACCCCGATGCCGCTGTCGGCGACGCAGGTGGTGACGCTCGCTTCGCCGGAGACTTCCAGGCTCACTTTCACCCAGCCGCCTTCTGGGGTATACTTGATGGCATTAGAGACCAGATTGGTCAGAACCTGAGTCACTTTGTCGGCATCGCCCCGCACCGGCGGGATCGTCTCCGGCAGGGCAGCGTCCATGCTGATCTGCTTGGCATCGGCGGCGGCGTTCATCAGCCGCAGCGTGTCGGCGACAATTTTGCGGTAGTCAATCGGCTCGTGCTTGATTTGCAACGACCCCGACTCGATGCGCGAGATGTCTAAAATATCGTTGATCAGCGTGGACAGCCGGGTCGTGCTCATCTGGATGATGCCGAGGAACTCGGACTGGATCTCGGCCAGCTCCCCGGTCGCTCCCGACAGCAATAAATCGGTGTAGCCCTTGATTGAAGTCAGCGGCGTTCGCAGCTCATGGGAGACGACCGAGATGAAATCGGTCTTCATCTTGTCCAGCTCACGCTCACGGGTGACATCGCGCAGGGCAATAATCCGCCCAATCGTCTCTTTGCCGTCCTCGCCGGAGACCGGGGCGGTGTAAAACTGCAAAAAGCGGCGGTCCGGCGTGTCCAGCGCGATGATCTCTTCGGCCACGGTCCGGGTCTCGGTCGGAGCCAGCGTTGCCAGACGATGACTCAGACGGTCAATCAAGAGGGGCCGGGCTTCTTCGAGCGTGTGGTGCAGCAGGGCATGGGAGCGTGTCCCGAGCAGCTCGCCGAAGCGGCGGTTTACCAGTACGAAGCAGCCGTCCGTGTCGAGCATCGCGATCCCGTCGTTTGCGGCATCCAAGACAGCCTCGAAGCGGTGGTTCAGCGCGGCGAGTGTTTGGTTCTGGTCCCGCAGGGCGCTCTCGCGCTGTGCCAGCACATCCGCCATGTGGTTGAACGCCCGCGCGACATCGGCGAACTCATCTTTAGAGTTCGGCGTGACACGGGCCGAATAGTCGCCCATCTCGACCCGCTCGGCGGAGCGCCGGAGCTGCTCCAAGTGGACCGTGATCGAGTAGGTCAGGAGCCGCCCGATGACCAGGGCCGGGATCAGCACCAGCACCATGCCGAGCATATAGTCCCGCAGCCGGATCTCGTCGCCGTGGAAATGGATGACGAGGATCCCGAGCGCCAGCATGAACGCCACCGGAACCAGGTACGCCAGCACAATTCGGCCTGCAATTTTACGCCCAAACGACATCGTGATACTTTAGCGTCAACAAACTTTATGCCACCAACAATTCTCCCATCAGAATACCCGAAAACCCGCATTATCGTGGTCATCCCGACCTACAACGAGGCAAGCAACATCGAGGCGATCACTGAGAACGTCTTGACGCAGCCGGCCTCGGTCGATATTCTCATTGTGGACGACAGCTCGCCCGACGGCACCGGGGCGCTCGCCGACGCGCTTTCGGCGTCCCCCGAGAGCGCAGGCCGGGTCCATGTCCTGCACCGGACCGCGAAAGAGGGCCTCGGACGCGCCTACCTGGCCGGCTTCGCCTGGGCCTTAGCGGCGGGCTACGACGCCGTGGTCGAGATGGATGCCGACTTGTCCCACGACCCGCTGTACCTGCCAAGCATCGTCGAGGCCGCGAAGACCGCCGATGTCGTCATCGGCTCCCGCTATTTGAACGGCATCTCGGTCATCAACTGGCCCCTGAGCCGCATCCTGTTGTCCTGGGGAGCCAACAAATACGTCCGCACCGTGACGGGCCTCCTCGTCAACGACTGCACTTCGGGCTACCGCTTGTATCACCGCCGCGTCCTGGAAGCATTGGACCTACCCAGCGTCCGCTCCAACGGCTACTCGTTCCAGGTCGAGATGACCTTCCGCGCCCAGATTTGCGGCTTTTCTCTTGTTGAAGTTCCGATTATCTTCATGGAGCGCCGCGCCGGCCAGTCCAAATTGTCCAAAGGCGTCGTGCTGGAGTCTCTGCTCATGCCCCTCAAGCTGCGCTGGCAGGCACGGGCAATGGCGCGGGGGATGCGGAAGGCGGAAACCCACCCCGTCACAAGTGACGACCCTCCCGAAGCGGGAAGGTGAGGAGTTTCAAGAAAAAAGAGGTTCAGCGGCGTGTATGCCGCTTCTCTCCGACCTTGCCTCTTCACACTCCCGCTTCGGGAGGGTCGTCACTTGTGACGGGGTGGGTTCCTACAGCAAATTCTCCAGACCATACACCAAATCGCCGCCGTTTGCGGCTAAGGTGGGCGCGTGGCGGATCGCGAGAATGACGCCGGGCATGAACGATTTGCGGTCAATGCTGTCGTGGCGCAGGGTGAGGGTCTGGCCGAGGCCACCGAAGATGACCATCTCGGAGGCGACAAAGCCGGGCAGGCGGACGCTGTGAATAGGCACGTCCCCTGCCCCCTTGCCGCCCCGCGCCCCGGCGATCTTCTCGAAGGCTTCGGCGGGCAATGCGGTCGGAGTCATCTCGGCCCGGCCTTCGACGATCATTTCGGCGGTCTTGGAAGCGGTCCCAGACGGCGCATCGAGCTTGCGCTCATGGTGCATCTCGATAATTTCGGCGTCGGGCAGAAAGCGGGCGGCTTCTTTGGCGAAGCGCATCAGGAGCACCGCCCCAATCGCGAAGTTGGGGGCGATGAGCGCCCCCAGCTCGTACTGACAGCAGAATTCCCGGACGATCGCGAGGTCCGATGGGGATAGCCCCGTGGTGCCGACTATCGGGACGACGCCATTCATCAGCGCGATTTCAATGTTGTCCATCACGGCGTCAGGCACCGAAAAGTCCACCAGAACAGTCGGCCTGGTTGCCGCCAGAATGCTCGCCAAGTCGTCGTCTTTGTCGGTCTCGGCGACCAGCTTCAAGTCCGGCTCGGCGGCGACGGCGGCGGCGACTTCGCGGCCCATCCGGCCCGATGCGCCCGAGACTGCGACAGTGATTTCATCGGCCATGCGTGTTAGTCTCCCCGCTTCGGCCCGACCGTTGCCAGCGCATAAGTGTCTGAGCCGAACAGGTACTCGGAGATCTCGGCGATGTCGTCGAGGCTGACTGCCGTGATCTTCGCCATCGTTTCTTCAATCGGGATGACCCGGTCATACACCAATTCGTTGCTGCCGATCCGGCGCATCCGGGAATTCATGCCTTCCTGGCTCATCACGATGCTGCCCCGGAACTGGTTCTTCGCCCGATCCAATTCTTTCGCCGTGATGTTCTCCTTGCGGATTTTGGCGAACTCGGCCTTGACAATATCAATCACTTCTTCAGACTTGTCCGGACTATTGCCGGAGAAGACTGCAAAGTAGCCGCCTTCGCGGAACGACTGTGAGTAGGAGCCGATGGAGTACGCCAGACCCCGCTTTTCGCGGATCTCCTGAAACAAGCGGCTGCTCATCGAGCCGCCGAGTACGGCGTCCAGGATAGACAGCTTGTACTTGTCGTCATTCATCTGCGCGTAGCCGCGCGTGCCCATGACAAAATTGACCTGCTCGATGGCTTTTTCGATATAGGCGGTGCCGGGGACAAACTGCGGGGTCGTGTCCGGCATTCGCCAGTCGGACTTCTTGCCGGTCAAATGCCCGAAGCGCTCCCGGACCATCTCGACAATCTCCTGGTGGTTCAAGTTGCCTGCCGCCGCAATCACGATCGTGTCCGGCGTGTAGTGCCCCGTCATGTAGCCCTTGAGATCGGCGGACTTCATCGCCGAGACGGTCTCAGGCGTTCCGATGACGCTTTTCCCGAGCACATGGCCCGGCCAGAGGGTCTCGGTGAAGATGTCATGCACGAGGTCGTCCGGCTCATCGTTGCGCCGCTTGATCTCTTCGAGGATGACATTCTGCTCGCGCCCCAGCTCTTCGGAATCAATGTTCGAGTTCAGAAATAGGTCGGAGAGCACATCTACCGCCAGCGGCACATGCTCGGACAAAATCCGCACGTAGTAGCACGTGTTTTCTTTCGACGTAAACGCATTGATATCGCCGCCGACCGAATCAATCTCATCGGCGATCTGCTGCGCGGTGCGCGTAGGCGTTCCCTTGAACAGCATATGCTCGATGACATGGGAGATGCCGCGCACATCGTCGGCTTCGTCCCGCGCCCCGACCCCGACCCAGATCCCCAGTGCAACCGACTGGACATACGTGATATTTTCCGTGACGATGCGAACTCCGTTCGGAAGCACTTCGCGCTGTATCATAATAAACGAGATTTCCTGACTGTGGTGTGGTTTACGGTCTTAGTATACCCGACTAACATTCTGCCCTGCCGCCGGGTTCCACAGTCTACGGTTCCTCAGCATTTGCGGGACGCGGCGCTGGCGGCCAGACAGTTTCGTTTTGCGGAACGGTCATTTGAATTTGCCTCATTTGTGTAGCTTTCCAACGAGCAATCGCTTCAGCCAAGAACGCATCAAAACTGGAACGATCACCGAAGGCTTTCTTTGGCACCCGGAAGGGACGCCGGTTTCTCAGCATCAGATAGAAACAATCGTCTGCTTCCTCAATATCGGTAAAGCGTGTCCAGTGGTAGTAAACAGGAGAACTTAATGGCCCAAACCGGAAGTCAAACTTACCGATTTCTGCAATGTATTCCTCTGTAGTTTCTTCTTTGACAGCAGAGACTCTAGGAAGTTTGGACTTTATAATCAGCAGTAAAATGATGAAAGGTAAAATCCCAGTCACCAGTAGCACCAAAATGATAATAGGCAAGCCCACGTCAGCCAAGTAACACAAAGCGCAGGCAATTACAGGCACAGAACAAAACCGAATCGTAAAGCGGAGAGGATAAAACAACCAAATGCGCCAATGATGTGCCCAAGCATCCTTTTTCGTTATAGTGTATACGATTTTCATGGATAGCCTCAGCCGCAAAAAACCGGTTGCGGGGAATTATTCTCTGACGCCTGCATCTTGTCCTGCTGAATGATGGTGTCGGCGTGGGTACGTTTCAGAACCGTGTGTTGAAACACACGGCTGCGCGGCGCGGACGCCACAAAACACCCGCTCCGCGGGGTTAGGATAATTTCGTTCCGAGTCCCGCGAAGCGGTACTTAGTGGCCGAAGGCCGTCTAGCCGTGCCATTCATGGCATGGTTCTTGCTTAAAAACGCGGGGGCGGGGGCCAGACTTCGCCCGAAGGCTGCGCGGGGGCGGATTGCAATGGCCCAGCGGCGACGTAGCCGGCTTTGGCCGAGCGCCAGTAGCTCACGGCGGCGTCATAGAAAATCTGCATTTCGGCGGGGTCGGCGAACGCCCCGGCAGGGATGTAGTTGCCTTTGGTGTCGCCGATCCAGAAATAAAAGTCGCCCCGGTGCAGGCGAATATCGGTGAGCTGCGCCCACCGATACTCCATCACTTTGTCCGGCACCGTGTCCCGGAAGAACTCCGGCGTGATCAAGGTCGTGCAGAGCCGCTGCGAGGTTGGGGTCGGCAGGCGCTTCAAAATCATGATCTGGATCAGCAGGCCCATCAGCAGCGCCCAGCCCGCCAGCATCGTCAGCAGGGACACCGGGTAGGCCCAGACGCCCAGGTGCCGAAAGACCGGCAGCAGCCAGAACGCCATGATGACCGGGGCCGCAAAGTTGCCCAGCGCCGTCTGCGGGCGGCGAAACATCACATACAAATTGCAGCGCCAGAGGTCGGCGCGGGTCGAGCTGTAGGTAATCTCCATTTGGGTTTCCTTTCGGTCTCGGGCTTAGGCGAATGCTGACACTTAAAAACTGCATCGAATGCACGGGAGGCACGGGGCTAAACCCCCGTGCTTTGAACGGCGGCTTCCCGCCTGCGCGGGCAGAGAGAATCGCGAAGTTGGTCGCCCACGAAGGTGGGAGCTTGCACTTCAAAGCCCTGCCGTTCAGGGCAGGGAGAGTTGCTGTACAAACTCTAAAGACGCGGCGCAGGCGGCCAGACCGTTCCCGTCCCTCGCTCCCATTGCTTTTGCACTGCTGACTCCCAATGTAAGTGAGCGTTCGCCAAAAATTGCTGTGTTTCGGCTTCCGTGTAAAACGCGGATTTCGGGATAATCTTGCGTTTTCCATCGAAGACTAAAAAAATGTCGTCAGTGGTCTCCGAGATTTCTGAGCAGCAGGACCAGTGGTAGTAGTACCCATCAGTTGTTGCGGCACCATAGCGAAACAAGACAAAAAACAGGCGGCGGAAAGCTATTCTCCGCCGCCTGCCCGCTTTCCTGCTTTTGAGGGGGGGGTATGTTTAACGAGGGCGTAAACGCCCTCGCTGGGGGGCGAGGCGCCAAGCCGCCACCTACGTGGCGGAAGAATTGAAATGTTCTGGCCTTGTCCCGCGCAGGCGGGACCTTAGCGTCCGCGCTCCCCAGCGAGGGCGTTCACGCCCTCGTTAAACACATCTGTGCTCGGCAAGAAAAAAGGCCGTGACATCACTGCCACGGCCGTTCTCGGGTTTGTGCCTACCGCCGGGGGCGGAAGCGGGCGCGGGGGGCTTCGTCGTCGGGCTGGGCCAGCGGGGCGTCGGGCGCGGACGGGGCCTCGGGCTGGGTCAGCGGGGTCGCAGAGCCGGCGAGGTCGCCGGTGCCTTCGGGCTTGGCCGGCTCGAAGTGGACCGGACGCTCGGGCGAGCGCTCGGGATTGCCGCCGCCGAAGCCGCTGCCGCCGCGTCCGCCACGGTCGCCGCCGGGGCGTGGGCCTCGGTCGCCGCCGCCGCGCTCAGGGCGCGGGCCGCGATCACCACCGCCGCCGCCGCCGGGGCGGGCGGGGCGGCCCGGCTCGGGGTTTGCCGGGTCGAAGGGCTGGTCTAATCCACGCGCGGTCAAATTCACGCGGCCCTGCGGGTCAATCTCGGTGACACGCACTTTGAGCTTGTCGCCGAGCTTCAGAACGTCTTCGGGCTTGCCGATCCGCTCGTCGGAGTCGGTGAGCTGGGAGACATGGACGAGGCCGTCTTTACCGGGCAGGATCTCGACAAACGCGCCAAACTGAAGGAAGCGAACGACCGTGCCCTCGAACTCGTCGCCGGGGCTGAGGGTGCGGGTGAGGTCCTCGACCGCTTTCTTTGCGGCGTCGCCTGCCGCGCCGTCTACCGCGGCAATATAGACCGTGCCGTCCTGCTCGATGTCAATTTTGGCACCGGTATCGGCGGTGATCTTTTTGATCGTCTTGCCGCCCGGTCCGATGACCAGCCCAATCTGCTCCGGCTCAATATGCAGCGTGATGATGCGCGGGGCGTAATCGGACAGGGTCTCGCGCGGGGCCGCAATCGCTTCGGTGATCTTGTCCAGGATGAACAAGCGAGCGTCGCGGGCCTGCGCGAATGCCTGCACGAAAACGTCGCGCGGGACGCCGCCGATTTTGGTGTCGAGCTGCAGCGCAGTGATGCCCTCGGATGTGCCCGCCACCTTGAAGTCCATATCGCCGGAGAAGTCTTCCATGCCCTGAATATCGGTCAGGACCGCGTACTTGCGCCCCTGCCCGCCTTCGCCGCTGCCTTCGGGGCCTTCAATCAGGCCCATGGCAATTCCGGCGACGGGCGCTTTGATCGGGACGCCCGCGTCCATCAGCGCCAGGGTCGAGCCGCAGGTGGAGGCCATCGAAGTGGAGCCGTTGGACTCCAAAACTTCGGACGTCAAGAGCATCGTGTAGGGGAATGTCTCGCGGGAGGGGATGACCGCCCGCAGCGCCCGCTCGGCGAGTGCGCCGTGACCGATCTCGCGGCGTCCGGGGCCGCGCATCGGACGCGCTTCGCCGACCGAGTAGGGCGGGAAGTTGTAGAAGTGCATATAGTGCTTTTCGCTGTCTTCTTCCAGCGTATCCACCATCTGCGCGTCCTCACCCGAGCCGAGCACCAGGGTCGTCAAAACCTGGGTCTGACCGCGCGTGAACAGTCCGGTGCCATGAACTCGCGGGAGCAGGCTGACTTCGCAGTCAATTTTGCGAATATCGGTCGTGCCGCGCCCGTCGGGCCGCTTGCCTTCAGTCAGGATCAAATCACGGAGCTGCTCTTTGACCACCTTGTCGGCGGCTTCTTTGAGGTCGGCGACGTTGTCGGGGTACTCGGCTTTGAGGGCGTCCACCACCTGATTGATCAGCAGCGTCAGGCCGGCTTCGCGGGACGACTTGTCCGGGTCCTGGAGTCCCGACCGGAGCATCGCGCCGAAGCGCTCCCGGATGACTTCCAGAATCTCCGCGTTGGTGTGGTGCAGGGGGATTTCAGTCTTGGCCTTGCCGACTTTGGCGGCAAGCTCCCGCTGCATGTCGCAGAGCTTGCGGCAGGCCTCGTGGGCGAAATCCATCGCTTCGAGCATCTTGGCTTCGGAGACTTCCGATGCGCCCGCCTCGACCATTGCAATGGCGTCATCCGAGGCCGCGACGATCAAGTCAAGCGGACTTTCCTGCTGCTCGGGGAAGCTGGGATTCAGGATAAACGCGCCATCGGCGTCGAGTCCGACCCGGACACAGCCGATGGGGCCGTTGAACGGGATGTCGGAGACCATCAGGGCCGCCGACGCCGCCGTGACCGAGAGCACGTCAGGCGAGAACTCGGGCTGGTACGACAGCGGCATCGCGATCACCTGGGTCTCGTTCCGCATGCCGTAGGGGAACAGCGGGCGCAGGGGCCGGTCAATCAGGCGCGATGTCAGCGTGGCTTTTTCGCCGGGCCGTCCGCCGCGCTTGACAAAGCCGCCGGGGATTTTACCGACCGCGTACTTTCGCTCTTCATAGTCACAGGTCAAGGGGAAAAAGTCTAAGTTAGACTTGGGTTCTTTGGACATCGTCGCCGTGGCTAAGATGATCGTGTCGCCATTTGAAAGCAGGACTGAGCCGTTAGCCTGCTGGGCGAGTTTGCCGGTGCTGATACGCAGGGTTGCGCCGCACCACTCAGTTTCGACAAATTGTTCCATGTGTAAGTGAGTTTCTCCAGAAAGAGACCCACCTCCTTGCTTCGCAGGGGTCCTCCCAAAGCGGGAAGACAAAGAGGGTTTTATCGCCCGCAGGCTTGCCTAAAAACTCTTCACCCTCCCGCTTCGGGAGGGTCGCCGCTTGCGGCGGGGTGGGTTCCTGTTCCGCGCCGGGAACAGGGAAAGATAAAACGCCAAAAGCCTCCCCTGCGCGTCTTCGCCGGGAGGCTTTGCGTTCAAAACTTAGTGCTTGCTGCGGATGCCGAGCTTGGCGACCAGCGCACGGTAGCGGTTGATGTCCCGCGCGGCGAGGTAATTCAGCAGGCGGCGCTGCTTGCCGATCTGCACCATCAGCCCGCGCTGTGTGTGGTTGTCGTGCCGATGCACTTTGAGGTGCTCGGTCAGGTTTTTGATGGACGAGTTCAGCAGTGCAATCTGCACTTCCGGCGAGCCGGTGTCGCTGTCATGGGTTTTGTTGCCTTCGATGACAACTTGTTTTTGTTCTGTGAGCAGAGCCATTCGCTCTTTCCCTCCTGCGGTTCTGTGTGAAATCTTTTGGTTATCGGCGTAGTGTACCTGATTGCAGAGGGATGTGTCAAGCGCAACTCAATAGCGCAGACAGTGTCTGCGCTAATCAGCGCTCGGAAGAAATTCCAAGTACCATGTCATGAATGACATGGTACTTGGACCAAAAGTGTAGATGTGGGCTGCGAGGCTTGGTGTGAGAATAGTGCAGACACAATCTGCACAATTCAACGCGCCAATAATCCAGACAGTGTCTGGACAATTTCCTCTGCCGTGGTCTCACTGTGCTAGGAAAATCGCTGCACCGGCTGATGCACCCGCGCTTTATGATCCTGAGATTTGGGGTCGTCGGCCAGAAACTCCGGCTCGGGGGCGGCGGGCGGGGGCGAGATCTTGCCCTCTTTTTTTGCCTCGCGCCGATTGTCGTTTGAGATCAAATCGTCGGGCAGGTCCGACCAGTAACGGTACAAATGTACCAAAGTCACGATGACCAGCGCTGTGATTGGGGCGGCGAACAGGGTGCCGACAATGCCGTTGATCTCGAGGCCCGCGAACAGCACGAACAGCACGACCACTTCATGCAGGCCCAGGGCGCTGCCGACCAGCTTCGGGTACAAAATCTTGCCGCCCACTTCATTGATCGCCACGAACAGCACGATCACCGCAATCGCCGCGCCGACCGGGCTATGCAGATGGGTCGGGCTAATCAGCGCCACCAGCACCGCCGGGATTGCGCCGATGTATGGCCCGAAGACGGGGATTAGCGACGCCACGACGACGAACAAGCCAATCAGGAGCCAGGGGCCGAGGCCGATCAGCAGGCAGCCGACCGCCGCTGCCGCACCCATAATCAGCGCAATCGTGAGCTGACCGCTAACGAAGCCGCCCAAAATGCGGCTTGTGTCAGTCTCCCACAAATCCGCCCGCCGGGCCAGGTCCGCAGGCAGCATGCCGTTGAACTTCTCGCGCATACTGGGCGCAAAGATCAAAAAGTACAGGGCGATTAAGAGGATAATGACCGCTTCGGCAATATCCGTGAACGACCGCCGGACCAGCGGCAAGGCGTCCTTGCCGGCGTTCTCCCCAAATTTGGTCAGGCTGACCGGCGGGTGCTGGATATACTCCGTCAGGCTGAACTTGATGTGCCGCGCCGCCAGCTTTTGGTCCAGGTCCCCCGCCCGCACCAGCGCCTGCTGCTTGTACTTCGGGAAGTTCTGGGTCACGTCCGTCACCTGCGCGGCGATTTTTCCTTCCAGGAACCAGGCCCCGAAGCCGAACAGGGCAGACAAAGCCAGAAAGACAATCCCGACGCTGAGGGGCCGGGACAGCCGGGTCCGGCTCAGGCGCTCCACCAGCGGACTGAGGGCGTAGGCGACCAGGCCGCCGAGCGCGAACAGCAGCAGCGTGTGATGCACCGACATCGCCAGCCGCACGGCGGCAGCCACCAGAACCAGCAGCAGCAGCACCGCACCGACCGAAATCAAAAGACGGTTCCATTTCTCCATGCCCGCGTTGTACCCAGATTGCTCACAAGTTAGTCCGGCGGCACCGGACGCGCCGCGCCGCCTAGCAGCGCAATCAGGAGGCAGAGAAGCGCCACGACGGCCAGCGCGGCCCGCAGGCTCACCGCCTGTGCCAGCAGGCCGAGGAGCGGCGGGCCGGCCAGGAACCCGCCATAGCCCAGGGTCGCCACCGCCGCAATCGCCGCGCCGGGGGACGCCCCCGGCGTATGCCCCGCCGCACTGAACACCAGCGGGGCCAGCACCGCAAGGCCCAGACCAACGCAGCCGAAGCCGAGCAGGGCCGGGACCGGGCCGCCCAGCAGCAGCGCCGCCCCCAGGCCGATGCCCGCGACCAGCCCGCCCGCCTGCACGACCCGGACCGGCCCCAGCCGGGCAATCAGCGTGTCCCCGCCGAAGCGCATCCCGGTCATGGTCAGCGAAAAAGCCGCATAGCCGCCCGCCGCCAGCGCTGCGCCGGTGCGGAGACTCTCATGCAGGTACACGGCGCTCCAGTCCGCCACCGCGCCCTCGCTCAGAAACGCGCAAAACGCAATCGCGCCCAGGCCCAGCACGGCGCGGGACGGCAGCGCGAAGACCGGCCCGGCGTCCTCGGCTGCGCCGGGTCTCGGCAGCAGGTGCGGCGCAGCCAGGGCAAGGGTCAGAGCCAAAACCAGGCCGGCGGCGGCGAAGTGCCAGCTTGGAGAAAGCGAGTGCCCGGCAATCAATCCGCCCAGGGCCGCCCCGCCCAATCCACCGAGGCTCCACATCCCGTGAAAAGAGGACATCAAGGGCCGCCCGGACTGACGTTCGGCATCCACGCCCTGCGCGTTCATCGCCACATCCATCGCGCCGTTGCACGCGCCGAAGACGGCAAGCAGCAGGGCCAGGCCAATCAGCGACGGCGCAAAGGCCAGCGTCAGCAGCGCGGCGCAGAAGGCCAAGCCGACCGCAAGTGTCACCAAGCGGCTCCCGAAGCGGGCGATAAACAGTCCTGCCAGTGGAAACGCGATGAGTGCGCCCGCCGCCATGCCGAGCAGAGCCAGCCCAAACTGCCCATCGGTCAGCTTCAGTTCGCCCTTGATCGCCGGAATGCGGGAAACCCAGGTCGCGAGTGTCGCGCCATTGGCGAAAAAGACTGCACGGACCGCAAGCTGGGCGGGACGGACACGCAGGTCGGATTGTGTGGTTACCATGACCCATTGTAGCACATTCGAGCACTATAAATCATAACCGAGCATATTTCGCGGTCGGGTATACTCAATCCATGTTCACAAAAGAGCGGCAGAACCGAATCCTTGCCGAGCTTCGGCTGGCGGGCCGGGTCGAGGTGGCGGCGCTGGCGCAGCGGCACGGGGTCTCGGAGCACACGATCCGGCGTGACCTCGGGGCGCTGGAATTGCGCGGGCATCTGCAAAAGGCCCACGGCGGGGCGGTTGCTCTCGACACGCCGCACCTTGACTGGCCGGGCCGGGCCAGCGCCCTGCCGGGCGCCAAAGACCGGATCGGGCAGATTGCCGCCGCACTGATCGCGCCGGGCCAGACGCTTTTCCTCGATGCCGGCTCCACGACGCTGGCCTTCGCCCAGCGGCTCATGGTTCGTCCGGTGACGGTCATCACGAACTCGCTGGACATTGCCGCGGTCCTGGCAGAAGAGGCCGACATGACGCTGATCGTCACCGGCGGCGTCTGGGACCGGACTACGCGCAGCTTTCAAGGCACGGCGGCGTGGGAGACGGTGCGCCGGTACCGAGCGGACTGGGCTATTCTCGGCACCTGTGCCCTGCACCAGGATGCAGGGGCAACGGCAATCCAGGAAGGCGAGGCGGCGACAAAGCGGGAGATGGCCGCCGCCGCCCTGCACACGATGGTTCTGGCCGACCACTCCAAGCGAGACGCAGTCGTCGCTCACATTGTCCTCACTCCGGCGCAGATCGGCACCCTTGTCACCGACCGGCCCTGGCCCGAACTCGAAGCCCTCGGAGTGCGTGTCCTGACGACCCCACAAGCTTAACGACCCCATAAGCGTGTGTTTCAATCCTGCCGCCGTTTGGTAGAACCCGACCATGACGACAATCCGCGAAGAAACTTACCGCTTGATGCGGGAGTTGAAGCTGACCACGGTGTTCGGCAACCCCGGCTCGACTGAGGAGCCGTTTTTGACCGACTTTCCCGATGACTTCTCGTATGTGCTCGGTTTGCAGGAAGCGTCGGTCGTGGCGATGGCCGACGGCTACGCGCAGGCGACCGGGCGACCCGCGTTTGTCAACCTGCACACCGCACCGGGAGTCGGCAATGCGATGGGCAACCTGCTGACCGCGTACCAGAACAAGACGCCGCTGATTATCACCGCCGGCTAGCAGACCCGCGAAATGCTGCTGCTGGAACCCTGGCTGACCAACACGCAGGCCATCGAGCTGCCGAAGCCGGCGGTGAAATGGAGCTATGAGCCGGTGCGGGCCGAGGACGTGCCGGGCGCACTGATGCGGGCCTACGCCGCCGCCGTATTGCCGCCCGCCGGGCCGGTCTTCCTCTCCATTCCAATGGACGACTGGGGAAAAGAGGCGCTTCGGGAAACGCCGGTGCGGCAGGTCAGCACACGGGTCGCGCCCGACCCCGTCCTGCTGGCTTCGGCGGCGGCGGCGCTGTCAAGCGCCAAAAACCCGGCCCTGGTCTTCGGCCCCGGTGTGGATCGCAGCGGCGGGTGGGACGACGCCATTCGGCTGGCCGAGAAGCTGCGAGCGCCGGTCTATGCTGCCCCCGCCGCCGAGCGGGCGGCGTTCCCGGAAGACCACCCGCAGTTCATGGGGGCGCTGCCGTTTGCGATTGGGCCGCTCGGCGAGAAGCTGGCTGGGCACGACATCGTTCTGGTCGTCGGCGCTCCGGTGTTCCGCTACTACCCTTATGTACCGGGCGAGTTTCTGCCGGATGGCCTGCGTTTGATTCACATCACCGATGACCCCGCTGAAGCCGCCCGTGCCCCGGTCGGCGACTCGATTTTAGGCGACTCCGGCCTCGCCGTGTCATCGCTGGCAGGCATGGTCATGCGGTCAGACCGCCCGCTGCCGACGCCGAGGGAAACGCCGGCGGCGCCGGAAGCCAAAGTACCGATGACGCCCGACTATTTGTTCTCCGCGCTGTCTGAGGCGCGGCCCGAAAACGCCGTCATTGTGCAGGAGTCGCCGTCGAACATGAAGCCGCTGCGAATGCGCTTGCCGACCACCCGTCCGGCGTCGTACTTCTCGATGGCCTCCGGCGGCCTCGGCTTCGGCCTTCCTGCCGCCGTCGGCATCGCTCTGGCCGAGCGGGACACGGGCCGTTATCGCCCGGTGATTGCGATTATCGGCGACGGCTCGTTCCAATACTCGGTGCAGGCACTCTACACCGCCGCCCAGCATAAGCTGCCGCTTTTGGTGGTCATCCCGCAGAACACTGAGTATGCTATTCTGAAATCGTTTGCGGAGTTTGGGAAGACGCCGGGGGTGCCGGGCTTGGACCTGCCCGGCCTGGATTTCGTGTCACTGGCGGCAGGCTTCGGGGTCGCGGCGCAGCGCGTCGAGGACCCAAGCAAAGTGGCGGACGCGGCGAAAGATGCCCTGGCAAGCGGCAAGCCGATGGTACTGGTCGTGCCGACGATGTCTGAAGTTCCGCCGCTGCTGTAGGGGCGAAAAAGAGGGACCGGCACTGGAAGTGCCGGCCTACGACGAAGGAAAGTTGAAGCGGTTCAAGACACAGGAGAAGATAGTATCCGCTATTCCTCTGCTTCCCATTCCTCAGTGTATGCCGAGGACGGCATTACTGCGTATCGGAGACACTTTCACTCAAACGTAGGCCGGCACTTCCAGTGCCGGTTCCTCTGTCTGCGCCTACCACCCTACGCTGTCCACGTAGCACGTTCCCGTCCACGCCGAGGACGTGAAGAACTGAACGCCCATCTGATACAGCGGCACGGCGGCATTCGCGGGGACAGTCATCGTGAGCGTGTTCCACGCGCCCGTCTTCAGCGCCGCGATGGGCTGGTAGCTGCCGGACCAGGCCCAGCCACCGCTGCTGCCTTGCAGAGCATATGGCTGGATTGCCGTGATGCCGCTGTCGGTAGGAATCCAGACATGGAACGTGATGGTCTTGCCCGCCGGGACTGCCGGCGCGTTCACGAAGACCTGCTGCCCGTCCGCCGCCGTGCCGCTGAAGCTGACTGCCAGCGACTTCGTGCCCGCGAAGGTCGGAAGCAGGGCTGTCGAGACGCCTGAAATCATACCGCCCGACCCCTGCCAGCCCTGCGTGCCGGTCTCGAAGCCGTAGGTAGCCGCTTCCACCGGGGCCGGTGTGCCACTGACAAATGCGGCGGCGTTCGCGTTCCAGTACAGATTGCCGCCCCAATTCGCGCTGAAAATGCCGACCGCCACGCGGTAGACCCCCGGCGCGGTCGGGGCGGTGAGCTTCGGCGTGTAGCTGCGAGATGCGCCTGCCGCAAATGTCTGGCTGCTGAAATACTGCTGACCGACCTTCACGCCGGCGCTGCTGTACACTTCGACATCCACAATCGCATTGGCATACGCTCCGCCGCTGTCCCTCACCGTCGCCGTGATCCCGGCGGACGTGCCCGGCCTGCTCACCGCCCGCGCTGTGGCCGTTCCAGCCCAGACCGGAGCGACCGGGCCGCCGCTCGGCGAAAGCATCACGGTGGACAGCGAATAGGGCGTCAAAGTCTGCGTGAAGCTGACGCCCGCCGTGCCGGAAGCGGACGTGATCGCCGCGCTGCCCTGACCGTAAGAATAGACAGTGGACACAGCGGCGGGCGCGAAGCCGGCTACGGAGATGCTGGCTGCGACAGCGTTGTTCGGGTCCTTGTTGATCAGCAGCAGGGCCAGCTTGCCGCCGGCCTGCTTGACGGCATGGACTGCCACGGTCGGCGAGGACGACGAAGCCGAAACCATCTGGTCGCCCGACTTGCCGAGATGCGAAAGCATTTGAAGGCCATAATACGGCGCAAACGGCGTGTTCGCCGCCGGCTCGCTGCCGCTGCCGTTCGACAGCAGGCCGTAGTCGCCGTATTCCGCCATGCCGAACAGCGACGCGCTGTTGTTGTTAATCGTCTGACTGCCGTTGTGCAGGTCCCACCAATCTACGTTGGCGACGCCGCTTTCGAGCCAGGTCATCACATTGTCCGCCGCGAACAGACCATTGACCAGGCTGACAGTCTGCTTGCCGGGGTTGTAAGAGACCGAGTTGGTTTCGGTGACGAAGATCGGGACATTTGGGGCATTCGCGCCGCAATACTTGGCAATCAGCGCCCGCAGCTTCACGGTCTTCGCCGGCAGGTACGACGTGTCGCCCAGCAGCCCGGCATCGCTTTCCGATCCCGGCCCCTGCGCGTACCAGTGGACGACCACGAAGTCAATCTTCGCGCCGCAGGCAGCAAGCACACCGCTGTTCCAGTCGGGCGACTGCCCATCGGGCCAGTCGCCGGGGGATGCCAGCACGACCCCAATCTTGATCGCCGGGTCTTTGGCTTTCATCGCGTCGGCATAAAGCACGACATTTGCGCCGTAGGCCGCCGGCGAGTGGTCGGAGTGCTTGTCGGTCTCCCACGCCCCGCCGTATTCGCCATTGCCATAGATCTCGTTGCCGATCTCCCAGTATTTGACGCCGTACTTTTTGATAGTGTTGGCGTAGTCCACCCACGCCGCCGCTTCCGCCGGGTCCCCACCGCCGTTTCCCGCCGCGTTCGAGCCGTAATTGACTGTAATGATCGGCGCGGCCCCGGTCTGCTTGGCGACTCCCATGAATGCATCGAACGTATTGGCAGCGTTGAGGTAGCCGCCGTCATTCAGGGTCTGTGTCTGCCAGTGGTAGACATCGGACGTCGAGCCGCCCGGAAACCGCAGGGTCGTCAGGCCCGCCGACGACAGCAGACCCGGCACCGCCGGGTCCAATAAATTCCCATCCCAGACTGCCGTGTTGACCCCGACCGCCGTGGCGGGGATTGTCCCAAGCGGCGCACCCGCGCTGACTGTGACCGTCGCGGTCGTCTGGGCAAAGCTGGGAACGGCAAAAAGAAGCGGGGTAAGCGCCAGAGAGGCGGCAGCGGCGTATCGGGTCCGGCGCAAAGCGCGGGTAGGTTTCAGCATTGGGGGGGGGAATCTCCTGTGGTATGTGCGGCCTGAGTGCAAAAGAGAGCCTGAATGCCAGAGTGCGGGCAGTCGAAACAGAACTCTGGGCCGCCAATGCATTATACCACTGATTGTGGCAACTGCCACGAAATTCGTTAGCTACGAAAGTTATCAGGGCAGCAGATCGGCCACACGCACAACAGCGTCGGGTGCGGCCAGCGGGGATACTTCGTCGTCCGTCGTCAGGACCGTTTCGGACGCATACCCCGTCGCCGCCGGCTCCCGGAAAACGTGCAGCAGGCGGTTCGGGGTGTCCACGACCCAGTATTCGGGGATGCCGGCGCTGCCGTACTGCCGCACTTTGCCGGTCAAATCGGCGCGGAGTGTGCTGTCGGAGGCTTCGACAACCAGCAGCATTTGATCCAGCGTGAGTTCTTCTTCATCAATGTATTTGTCTAGGTCCTGCCTCAGCACGGCGACATCCGGTTCCGGGTCGCCATACTCTGAGACCGGCAATGACGACTGTGTTTGGAGACGGAGTACGCCAAATGCTTCGCCTAGTGCTTTGATAATCCATGTGACCGTAGCGGTGTGCCGACGTCCCTGTCCCATTTTGTTCCAAATCTCCCCATTGACCAGTTCAACTTTGCCGTCTTCCAGGAGACCATCCGCGATAAGCTGCCGATATTCTGCGCGTGTCCAGAGCTTGCGCGGGATGTCCGCCGCTTCCTGCGCCAGGGCAGCGGCCCGTGCCGGCGCTTCCGTTGTTGCTGTCATTGGTGTATACTCCTATCCGGCACTTTAAACGGGGGCAGAGCCACGGCTCGGCGGCGGCAGTAGATCGGCCACACGCACAACAGCGTCGGGTGCGGCCAGCGGGAACACTTGGTCACCCGCCATCAGAACTGTCTCCAACGCATAGCCTGTTGCCGTTGGCTCGCGAAAGACATGCAAAAGGCGGTTTGGAATATCTATCACCCAGTATTCAGGGATGCCGACACTTCCGTACTGCCGCACTTTTCGTGAAAGATCATAGCGCAGCGTCGTGTTTGAAACCTCAACCACGAGAACCGTGTCTTTTTCCGACGGCTCTTGGTCCGCGAACTGCTCGATACTTTGATTGAGGACGGCAAGGTCCGGCTCCGGCTCTCCATTCTCACCAAGCGGCAATGTTCCCTGCGATTGCAGCCGGTCGAAGCCGAATACATCTTCCAGGATTTTGATGATACGCATCCCGATAATGATGTGCCAACGTCCCTGTCCCATTTTTTTTACGATCTCCCCCAGCACTAGCTCGTATCTGCCGTCCTGCAAGTAGCCGTCGGCCCCAAGCTGCCGGTATTCGGCGCGGGTCCACAGCTTGCGCGGGATGTCCGCCGCTTCTTGTGCCGGGGCGGCGATCCGCGCCGTCGCTTCCATTATTGCGGTCATCGTTGTTTCCTCCTCAACGGACGCCCCAGCCCATTGCCAGGCCGATATGGTAGACGGCAAAAGTGCCGAGCCAGGCCAGCGCGGTCATGTAGCCGGTCATAAACAGCGGCCAGGTCCAACCGTTCGTCTCGCGCTTGACGACCGCGATTGTGGACAGGCACTGCATCGCGAGAACATAGTAGATCATCACGCAGACGGCGATCAAGGGCGACAGGCCGGGGTCCGCACGGAGCTTTTGCACCAGGCTTGCTTTGTCGCCTTCTTCGACCCCGTGCAGGGTGCCCTCGGACGCAACGAAGACTTCGCGGGCGACGAACGACGACACCAGGCTGATGCCGATCTTCCAGTCAAAGCCGAGCGGCGCGATCAGCGGCTCGATGGCCCGCCCGGCGTGGCCGGCGTAGGTCGCTGCCATGCGGGTCGCGGGGGGAGTCCCCACGGGCGACTTCGGGTAGGTGGATAAAAACCACAAGACGATGGACACGGACAAAATGACCGTGCCGGCCTTTTTGACGAACAAATAGGCGCGTTCGAGCATGGTCATCAAGACGGTCCGGGCGGACGGCTGATGGTACGGCGGCATCTCCAAAAAGAAGACCGGCGCGGTGCCCTTCAGAAGCGTCTTCTTGAAGACCCAGGCCATGCCGAATGCCGCAAATGTGCCTAAAAAGTACATCGCCATCATGGTCAGGCCCGGCAGAGTAAAAATGCCTAAAACGCGGCGATTGGGGATAAATGCCGCGATCATCAGTGTGTACACGGGGATACGCGCCGAGCAGGACATCAGCGGGGCGACTAAGATGGTCACGAGGCGCGATTTTCGGTCGTCAATTGTCCGGGTCGCCATGATGCCGGGGATCGCGCAGGCAAACGACGACAGCAGTGGGATAAACGACTTGCCGTGCAGGCCGACTTTGGACATGATTTTGTCCATCAGAAACGCCGCCCGCGCCATATACCCGGTGTCTTCGAGAAGCGCAATTGCAAAAAACAGCAGCAATATCTGGGGCAGAAAAGTCAGGGTCGTACCGACCCCAGCGATGATGCCGTTGACAATCAAGTCCTGCAAGTCGCCGGGCGGCAGGTGCGTCGTGACAAAGCCTTGCAGCCAGCCGACCCCATCGCCAATCCAGTTCATCGGCACCTGTGCCCAGGTGAAGATAGTCTGGAACACGAACGCCATCACCCCGAAAAACAGCACATAGCCCCAGAATGGGTGCATCACGACCCGGTCTATCTTATCGGACAGCGTCTCGGCGGCCCGGCGCGGCTTCCGCACAGTCTTCGCGGCCACCCGGCCCGCCCAGGCGTAGCGCGACTCGACCACGACTGCCGAGAAGTCAATCCCGAGCGCCGCAAAGCTCGCCTTGTCGGCCTGGATATGCCCCCAAATTGCCGGGGACCAGCGCCCGCGCTCTTCCGGGCGCGGCCCTTCGGCCATCAAGAGACCGACTGCCTCCTCGGCGCTCTGCGCTTCCGGGGTGCCGTGCGTTTCCCGCAGCATTTCTGCTAATTCCGCGACTTCGATCTCGGCGTCGGTCGGCAGCAGCCAGTCCCGGCGCGGCGGCAGCGGCGTCTCCGAAAGATGCTCGATTGCCAAAAGCGCGTCGTCCAGCCCGAGCTTTTTTGAGACTAATACGACACGCACCGGCACGCCGAGGGTCTGCTCTAAAGCGCCGATGTCAATCGTCTGCCCAGTGCGGGCCGCGACATCGGTCATGGTCAATAAAATCACCGTCGGCAGCCCTAGGTCCAAAACTTGGGCGGTCAAGTAAAGATTGCGCTCCAAATTGGCGGCGTCTAAAACGTGCACAATACCGTCGGGCTGCGCGACATCGGTGCGGTGCCCGAGCAGAACATCACGCGCAATGGCTTCGTCCGGGGAGCGAGGGGTAAGGGAGTAGAGGCCGGGCAGGTCAATCAGCGAAGCATGTGCGCCGCTTGGAAGCCGCAAGCGGCCTTCCTTTTTTTCGACGGTGACGCCGGGGTAGTTGCCGACCTTTTGGCGCAGGCCGGTCAGGGCGTTGAAGAGTGTTGTCTTGCCGCAGTTCGGGTTGCCGACCAGGGCATACAGGGGAACACGCACGGCGTCCCGGCCCGCCGGGACCGAAGACGGCGCGGGAGCAGCAGTCATGACTCGGTGTCCATCTCTAAGTCTGTGTTTAATTCAGCGTCTAAATCAAAGTCGGGCGGGCAGCGGCGCATAAAGATCGCCTCGGCCTCGCGGCGGCGTAGGGAAAGCTGGTAGCCGCGAATTCGCACGGTCAGCGGGTCCCCAAGCGGGGCGACCCGGAGCACGGTGATCTCGGTGCCGGGCGTAAAGCCAAGCTCCAGGAGATGCGCCCGGACATCGCAGTCGGGGCACAGTCCCAGCACATGACCGAACTCTCCGGGGGTCATGCCGCTGAGCGGGATTTCGATGTGCCCAGTCTCGTCGGGCGTGTACCCCGAAAGCGCGGCGGCGCGGGCGGCGCACGAGGCGGCGTCGCGGCACTCGCGCCAGCGGCAGAACGCCGATTGGAAACAGTTTAATTCTTGCTTTTTCATGTTTGTAGCTAAGGGCGTGGAACTGAAGTTCTACGCTGTGGGCGCGGACGCCCAGTGTCCGCCTTCGCGGACAAAGAATAGGATAGGGATTATGGTCTTTTCTTGTACCCGCGAAGGCGGTTACTTGGCGCTTCGCCCACAGCGCAGAACTTCAGTTCCACGCTCTTCACGCTTGCTCACTGCGACACCCGCACTCGCCAGACACCGCTTCCCGGCCTTCTTTGATCAGCAGCGGCACGATGCCCAGCGCGAAGACGCTGTCCAGCCACCACCAGTGCAAAACGGCATTTGCCGCCAGCCCCGCCAGCAGCGCCCACGACAAGTACCCGCAGGTGAACGTCTCCATGGCATCCGCCCGCAGCGCCCGGCTGCCGATTTCGTCGGCGACTTTGATCTTCGCCCGCGCCAGCAGCGGCATCCCAAAGGCCGCCCCCACAGCCACCCCAACCCCAAGCCAGGGCGTTTCTGCATGGTGCCGATGGGTCAGACCAGAGAGCGCTTGGAGCACGACGTATCCACTTAACCCATACAGCAGAAAGCCTGCCAACTTTGCGGTTTTGCGCTCGACACGCTCCAAATCGGCATTGTCGGCAAACCGTGCGTCAATCTGCCGCCGTAAGCGATGGAGCAAAAGCGCCGCCGAGGCCAGCTCGATCACGCTGTCCGCGCCAAACGCCGTTAGGAGCAGGCTGCCCGCAGCAATCCCGGCTCCCAGTGAGATCGCCGCTTCGGCGACCATCCAGGCAATCGAGATTGCTTCCAGCCGTATCCCCGCCCGCAGTCCTGCTGAGTCCGTTGTCTCCATAACTCTTGTACCCAGTAATCTCCGACTAAATCTGTCGGAGACTGCATAATCCTATTATGGCATAGGACGCAAAGGAAGTCAACGGGTTCATTTTTGGGGCGATGCAGAAGATATTGCCGCCTGACCCTTGACACGGCCTGCACCGACGGGTATACTATGTTCCGTTGTCAATTCACGGAAGAAGAGATGGATACCAACGACAAGGGCGAAATCGCCTTGCTCAAGGCTGAGATCAGGGCGGCAGAATTGGGCATTGTCGTTCTGAAGCCGACAACAAGCCACCGGCGCTACGATCTCGTTTTGGACTGCGGTGACAGGTTTCATCGGGCGCAGGTGAAATGGGCCGGATCACGTTCAGTCAAAGCAGCCAGCAGTTTTTTGCTGGACCTGCGAAAAGTTACTCGCGGCGGCAAGCGGTCCAAGCTCTTCTACAGTCAGAATGAGGTTGATGTGGTACTGGTGTACCTGCCCAATCTCGATAAAGTGATCTGGCTGGGACCCGAAATCTTTCATGGACGAGAAACGCTGACGATCCGAACGGCCCCCGCGAAAAACAACCAGACAAGAAACTGCCTTTTCGCTGCCGACCATCTTTGGTAACACACGCACCCGTAGCTCAGTGGATTAGAGCACAACTTTGCGGAAGTTGAGGCCACTGGTTCGAAACCAGTCGGGTGCATTCACTCAGATAGCAAGAGAAAGGACGTTTTCCTACACAGGGAAGCGTCTTTTTTGTCTGTAACCTCCCGTCAATCGCCAAAGGGATTGAAAATCTGGGAAAATGCGTATGATAAGGGGAGGCACTCAACCATTGAGGTCTCTCGACACTTTTAGAAACGAGACATTTGACAACATGAACACGAAAACATTCTTCGGCCTGGCCCTGGCAGTCGGCTTGAGCGCGGTTTCCGCTCCGGTCGCGGTGCAGGCAAAGACAATGATGGTCGGCGGCGCGGCGATGCTCCCGACAAAGAACATCGTTCAGAATGCCAGCAAGGCGAAGAACCTGACTACTCTGGTGGCCGCGGTCAAGGCCGCCGGCCTTGTCAGCACACTCGAAGGGCCGGGACCATTCACGGTCTTCGCACCGACCAACGATGCCTTCGCCAAGCTGCCCGCCGGCACGATCCCGACCCTGCTGAAGCCGGAAAACAAGGCGACGCTGACAAAAATCCTGACTTACCATGTGGTTGCAGGGGATTACACAGCGGCGAAATTAGTCGCGCTGGTGAAAAAAGGCCACGGTCATGCGACGGTCAAGACAGTTCAGGGCGAAACGCTGACGGTCAAGCCCTACGGCAAAAGCCTGGAAATCGTGGACGCCAAAGGCGGCGTATCCCACGTTATCGTGGCCGACGTCAAGCAGTCCAACGGTGTCGTGCACGCCATTGACACCGTGCTGATGCCTAAGTAAGACGCAGTTCGAGTTAAGCCAAAGCCCCTGCCCCGATTTCGGAGTGGGGGCTTTTCTATCTCCCCTCCGCTGCCCGGACTGCCTGGACAAACGCCCGCATCTTCACCGGGTCCTTGACGCCTGGCTCTGACTCAACTCCGACAGTCACATCCACCGCATACGGCAGGGTGCGGGCAATCGCCGCGCCGACATTCTCCGGAGTCAGCCCGCCCGCGAGATAGACCTTTTTGCCGTACTGCTTCGTTTCCCGCACCAATTCCCAGCCGTACCGCTCGGCATCGGCGTAGCCTTCGGGCGCATTCGTGTGGACATTGAGCAGGTATGCCTGCACCGTGCCGCTGAAACTCGCGACTGCCCGCAGGTCCCGGTCACTGCCGACATGGAACGCTTTGATCTTGCGCTCCATCGGCCAGTTCTCGCGCACGATGTCGGTCCAAACGCTGTCTTGGTAGTATTGGATTTGATCGAAGCTTCGGATCAGGCTTCGCCCTTCAATGCGCCAGCGAAAATCCGTCGTTCGGTCAAACACGCCCACTTTGACGATAGACGCCGGCAGGCGGGCAGCAATCTCCGCGAAATCCAGCGGGTCCACGACGCGCAAGCTGTTCTCATCGCAGTGAAACCCCAAAGCATCCGCCCCGGCGTCCACCGCCGCCGCCGCATCCCGCCAATTCGTAATCCCACAGATTTTCACGTATGTCACGCGAAGAGTGTACCCGTAAACAGTGTATGCAGTTTGGCGGCTCGGTCGGGTATGCTCTGAACGGAGGCAACTCGATGAACATTTTAGCGCTGAACGGCGGCAGCTCCAGCCTCAAGTTTCGGCTGTTCCGCATGGACGGCACCGCCGAGGAAGTCCTGGCCGCAGGCAGCGCCGAGCGGGTGGACGGCGGCGGACTGGAAACCGCCGCCGAGAAGGCTTTGGAACAGTGCAAATCGCTCGGGATTGATGCTGTCGGGCACCGGCTCGTGCATGGCGGGGCGTCGTTCACCGAAGCGACGCGCATCACGCCGGAGACGCTTGCCGCCCTACGCGAACTCAGGCCACTCGATCCGCTGCACAATCCCAGCGAGATTGCCGTAATTGAGAGTGTGCAGCGGCTCCTGCCGGGGGTGCCGAACGTCGCGGTCTTCGACACGGCGTTTCATAAAACTCTGCCCCCCGTGGCCTACACCTATGGCCTGCCCTGGGAGCTGTCCGAGACAATGGGCCTGCGGCGCTACGGCTTCCACGGCCTGTCGCATCAGTATGTTTCCGGGCAGCTTTTGGAACGCTTAGGGCGCGAGGCGGCGGAAACGCGGCTGATCACCTGCCATCTTGGCAGCGGCGCAAGTGTCTGTGCGCTCTTGGGGGGCCAAAGCGTGGACACGAGCATGGGCCTGACTCCCCTGGAAGGGTTGGTCATGGGCACCCGCTCGGGTGATATAGACCCCGGCTTGCTGCTGTATTTGCTGCGTGAGAAAGGAATGTCCGCCGAAGATTTGGACACGCTGCTGAACAAGCAGAGCGGCCTCAAAGGGGTCTACGGGCCGAGCGCCGACGTGCGCGATTTGGAGAAAGCGGCAGCCCGGAACGACGCACGGGCAGAGCTGGCCCTGGCGCTGTTTGCGTACCGAGTCCGCAAGTATCTCGGGGCCTACGCGGCGGCGCTCGGCGGGGTGGATGCGGTCGCGTTCGCCGGCGGCATCGGCGAGCGGTCGGCGGCGATGCGGGCGCGGGTCTGCGCGGGCTTAGAGTTTCTGGGTCTGGGCTTGGATGCCGACGCTAACGCCCGTGCTGACGGCAAGGCGGAAGCGTGTCTGAGCCGGGAAGGCAGCGCAGCGGCGATTTGGGTCATTCCGACCGACGAAGAGCGGCAGATTGCGCGGGAGGTTATAGGGGTGCTGTGACCTACCCCCGGAACTTCGTTCCGACCCCTCCCGAAACGGGAAGGGTGAAGAGAATACAGGTGAAGGCAAAAGAGCGTAACAAGTAGCGTCCCCACTGTTTGTGTCCTAAGCTCTTACCCTTCCCGTTTCGGGAGGGGTCGGAACGAAGTTCCGGGGGTAGGTCCGGGTATACTCCCCCTATGCCTTCTTCTCACCCGCCCCTGCTCCAAATCGCCGGGGCCACCGTGGTCAAGCACGGAACGCGGCTGTTGGACGACCTGCATTTGACTATTCCCGACGGGCAGCACACGGCCATTCTCGGACCGAACGGCTCCGGGAAATCGTCGCTGATGAAGCTCATCACCCGGCGGCATTATCCGCTGGCCCGCCCGGATGGAGCGCCGGTCGCCTCAGTCTTCGGGCGTGTGCGATGGGATGTGTTCTCCCTGCGCTCACAGCTCGGCATCGTTTCGGCGGACGAGCATTCGGCGCTGGCAGGCGGGGACGCGCTGACCGGGCGGGACACAGTGATTTCTGGATTTTTCGCGTCACGCGGGATTGCCGCGCACCACACGGTCACGTCCGAGATGAAACATCGGGCGGATTGGGCTTTGACCCTCGCCGGGGCGGCGGGCTACGCGGACCGACCGCTGGAACGGCTCTCGACCGGCGAAGCGCGGCGGGTGCTGATCGCCCGCGCCCTTGCGCCGGACCCGAAGGCGCTGCTGCTGGATGAGCCGACGGCGGGCCTGGACCTGCCCGCCCGGCGTCGGTTTCTTGAAACGCTCAGCGAAATCGCAAGGTCGGGCAAGACGATCGTTCTGGTGACACACCATGTCGAGGAAGTGCTGCCGGAGATCGGACAGACCGTGCTGCTTCATCAGGGAAAAGTCTTTCGGGATGGCCCGACAGCAGGCATTCTGACATCTGAGATGCTCTCGGCCCTGTTCGGCGAGCCGATTGACGTGCAGCATCACAACGGCGTCTACTCGGCCAGCTTGGGCGCGAAGTAATTTAGGAGCGAAATGAACGGAGTTCTGAACATTGACAAGCCTGCCGGGATGACGTCCCACGATGTCGTGGGCCGGGTGCGCCGGGTCGCCGGGCAGAAGCGGGTCGGTCATGCAGGCACACTCGATCCCGACGCGACAGGCGTTCTGCTCGTGTGTTTGGGCACGGCGACGCGGCTCTCGGATTATCTCGCCGCCGAGGGCAAAGCGTACCGGGCGACCCTGGCGCTGGGGCGGACGACGACGACGGAAGATGCGTCGGGCGAGACACTGACCGAGGCCGATGCGTCGCAGATCGCCGAGGCCGATTTGGCCGCGCTGCTGCCGCAATTCGTCGGAGACATTTCGCAAATCCCGCCGATGGTCAGCGCCGTCCATCACGAAGGCAAGCGGCTGTACGCGCTGGCCCGCGCCGGGATCACGGTCGAGCGAACCGCCCGGACCATACGCATTGACGCCCTCACGCTTTTGGACTTCACGCCTGGCCCACTCGCCCGCGCGACCCTCGACATTGCCTGCGGCAAGGGGACCTATATCCGCACCCTCTGCGCCGATCTCGGTGCGGCCCTCGGGGTCGGCGGGCTGATGGACACCCTGCGCCGCACCCATGTCGGGGCATTTGCAGCGGACGATGCGCTCCCGCTCGACGCGCTGACGGGGGACACGCTTGCGGCGCGTTTGGTTTCCCCGGCAGCGGCACTGGGCGGCTGGCCGATGCAGACCGCCGGAACTGACGCCGAACGGGCCGACATCAAGGCAGGCCGCGCCCTGCTGTCGGCCCTGCCCCCGGACACGGTCGCCGGCATTGTGGACGCCGCCGGTGAGCTGATTGCGCTGGGCCGGGCCGACGGGGAACACCTGCGCCCGTTCAAGGTGTTTGTGTAGGCATTATGCGCGTCATCAACCCCCTGCAATCCATGACCGAGCGCCTGCGAGATACCGTCGTCGCCATCGGCGTCTTCGACGGCGTCCACCGGGGGCACCAGGAAATCTTGAAGCAGACCGTCCGGGAAGCGTTGTCGCAGAAGCTCACTCCCGCTGCGCTGACCTTCGACATCCACCCGAGCGAGCTGTTCGCGCCGGACAAATCGCCGCCGTATATCGCGTCGCTGCCCCAGCGGGCCGCGCTGATGGAGACCTACGGCGGCGGCATTCAAACCGTCGCATTTGTGCGCTTTGATCGGGCATTCGCGTCTTTGTCTCCCGACGCTTTCGTCGCGGACGTTCTCGAAGCGCGTCTCGGCGCAAAGCACGTCCTGGTCGGCGCGGACTTTCGCTACGGCGCAAATCGGGCGGGCACGGTCACGACCCTGCTGGAAGCCGGGGCGGCCTGCGGCTTCACAGTGACGGTCGTGCCGCCGATTTTGATCCACGGCCACCGGGTCAGCAGCACGCAGATCCGGGGCCTTATCGCCGCCGGTGCCCTGCCCGCCGCGATTGATCTGCTGGGCCACCCATTCGTGGTCGAAGGCGTTATCAGCTCCGGCAAGCGGCTTGGCCGAACGCTCGGCTACCCGACTGCGAACCTCCATCCGAGTCAGCCCAATCAGCTTTTGCCGGGAAACGGCGTCTACGCGGCCTATGCCCGGCTCGAAGATGGCAGGACTGTCCGGGCCGCCGTCAGTGTCGGCACCAACCCGACCACCGACACCGACGGGGACCGTAAAGTAGAAGCATTTTTAATGGACGGCTTCACCGGCGATTTGTACGGCCAAGAGTTCGCGCTGGACTTCCGCGAAAAAGTCCGGGGCGAGCAGAAGTTCAGCGGCCTCGACACATTGGTCGCGCAGATGGCCCTGGATGTGCGGGAAATCGAAGCAAAATTGGAACCTACCCCGGAACTGAAACCTACCCCGCTCGTCCCTCGCGACCCTCCCGAAACGGGAAGGTACAGAGTTTCGGAGAAGACGTAGGGGCGCTGCTTGCTACGCTCTCTTTATCCTGCTCCTCACCTTCCCGTTTCGGGAGGGTCGCGAGGGACGAGCGGGGTAGGTTCCATTTTCCGCGTGGTATACTAACAGCATGGATGACACTCCCGGACTTGTTTCTTTGGACCCCTGGCTCGCTCCCTACACCGATGTTTTGCGGCGGCGCTCGGGGCGCTACGACCGCCTGCGGGCGGCGATGGACGGCGCCGGCGGGCTGCTGGGGCCGATCAGCACCGGGCATCACTTTTTCGGGTTCCACCGGGGGGCGCCAAACGACGTGCCGGGGGTGTGGTACCGCGAATGGGCGCCGGGAGCGCATGGCCTATCGCTTGTCGGGGACTTCAACGGCTGGGATCGAAATAGTCACCCGCTGGGCCGCGATGAGTTCGGCATCTGGAGCGCGTTTTTTCCCGGCGGCGCCCTGGCGCACGGCGCACTCGTGAAAGTCCATGTCCGGTCGGACGCCGGCGGGCAGGACCGCATCCCGGCGTATGCCCGCCGGGTCGTGCAGGACCCGGACACGAACCAGTTCACGGCCCAAGTTTGGCTGCCCCCCACCGCCTATGAGTTCCAGCACCCATCGCCCGAAATCGCCGGCGGGCTGCGGATTTATGAGGCTCATGTCGGCATGGCGACTGAGGAAGGCCGGGTCGGGACATTCGCCGAGTTCACGCAGAACATCCTGCCGCGCATCGCGGCTTTGGGTTACAATGCCGTGCAGCTTATGGCCGTGATGGAGCATCCCTACTACGGCTCATTCGGCTACCATGTCTCGTCGTTTTTTGCCGTGTCGTCGCGCTTCGGTACCCCGGAAGATTTAAAATCGCTGATTGACGCGGCGCACGGCCTCGGTCTGCGCGTGCTGCTGGACATCATTCATTCCCATGCGGTCAAGAACACGCAGGAGGGCTTGAACGGCTTCGACGGCACGGATTTCCAGTATTTCCATGCCGGACCGCGCGGCCAGCATCCGGCCTGGGACTCGCTGGTCTTCGACTACGCCAAGTATGAAGTCCAGCGGTTTTTACTCAGCAACGTGCGTTTTTGGCTCGAAGATTTCCGCTTCGACGGCCTGCGGTTCGACGGCATTACAAGCATGCTGTATTACGACCACGGCCTCCACCGGGTCTTCAGCAGCTACGAGGACTACTTCGGCGGGGGCGTAGATGAAGATGCGCTGATGTACTTGCAAGCGGCAAACGACCTCGCCCGCTCCGTCCGCCCGGACGTCGTCACAGTCGCCGAGGACGTTTCCGGGATGCCTGGCCTCGCCCGGCCCATCGCCGACGGCGGCCTCGGCTTCGATTACCGTTTGGCGATGGGCGTGCCCGATTACTGGACAAAGCTCGTCAAAGAGGTCCCCGACGAGAATTGGAACCTGAGCGCCGTTTACCATGAACTCTTGAACCGGCGGCCCGGCGAAAAGCGGGTCGGCTATGTCGAAAGCCACGACCAAAGCTTGGTCGGCGATCAAACGCTGGCGTTCCAGCTCATGGGCGCGGCGATGTACGACCACATGGGCCGAAGCGATGGCAATGGGGTTGTCGAGCGCGGCATCGCGCTTCTGAAGATGATCCGGCTCTTGACTTTCAGCCTTGCCGGGGAAGCCTGGCTGTCGTTCATCGGCAACGAGTTCGGGCACCCCGAGTGGGTGGACTTCCCGCGTGAGGGCAACGGCTTTTCCTACCACTACGCCCGCCGGCAGTGGTCCCTGGCGGAAAACCCCGATTTACTCTACAGCGGCCTGAACGCCTTCGACCAAGCCATGCTTGGTATTGACGCGCCCTACGGCCTCCTGCATGACCCGCTGATCGAGCAGCTTGCACTGCACGAAGATACCAAGCAGCTTGCGTACCGCCGGGGGCCGCTCGTGTTCGCGTTCAACTTCCACCCCACCCGCTCTTATCAAGATCTGCGCTTTCCCACCCCCGACGCCGCCGATTACCGGGTCATTCTGAACACCGACGACGCCGAGTTCGGCGGACCGGGCCGGGGCACTCCGGACTTCGTCTACCCCCGCCAGCCGGTGCCGATGTACGGGCGCGAGCAGAGCATCCAGATTTACCTGCCCAGCCGCAGCGCCCAGGTGCTGGCCCCGATTTCGAGAAAGGACCCCAAAGATGCCGCCTGAAACTTTGGCCCCGCCGGCAGACACCGACCGCAAGCGCTGGACCCGCGACGAGTGCCGGCAGCTTTTGGAGATGGGCATTCTGGAAGAAGCGCGGTTCGAGCTGATCCACGGAGACATCGTACCAAAAATGACCCAGCATGAGCGGCATATCTACACCTGCAAGCAGGTCCAGAAAGCCCTGGAAGCGATCTTCGGCACCGATTACGTGCGCCTTGCCGCCCCCATCGCTGTCGGCGAGTACGAGGAGCCGGAGCCGGACGCAGCAGTGATGCACCGGCCTTTAATCGAATACCTGCGGCTTGGAACACCCCAGCCCGAAGAAGTGCGCCTAGCCGTGGAAGTCTCCGACAGGACGCTGCGCCGGGACTTAAGTGAAAAGCAGACGCTGTACGGCGCAGCGGGCATCCCCGAATACTGGGTGGTCAACATCAACGCCCGGACACTCCACGTCTTCCGGCAGCCGGTCTCGGACAGCTATGCACAGGAGACCATTCTGACTCCCGCCGACCTGGTCAATCCACTCGCCGCCCCGGCGGCCCTTATCCGCGTCGCCGACCTGCTGCCGTAGTAAGGGCGCGTAATGAAGGAAATTGCGTACGCTATCGCGAATGGTATTTTTGTATGACCCATCCCTATCCTGTGCAACTTTTTTCCACTCTTTGTGTCTCAGTTATTTGTGAAGACATTCACAAAGCTGTGTAATGTCGTCGAATATTCCATGGAGAATAAAGCAAATCGGTTTCGAGAGGCCCTGAAGGAGGGCGGCAATCTGGCGGGTTTGACCAGTGTGGTTGCCCTGTCGGCGGCGCTGCTCAGTCCCCTGCCGCTGCTGGCCGGGCTGGTCGCCGAAGCCGCTTACCTGCTGTTCGTACCGGATTCGTCCTGGTACAATGCCCGGCTGTCCCGCCGGGATGACGCCGCCGTGGAGCAGCGGCGGCAGCAGCTTAAAGTGCAGACATTCGGCGTGATCGACTCCGAGATGCAGGCTCGGTTCACCCGGCTGGAAGAGATCCGGCAGCAGATCAACACGCAGGCCCAAAGTGACCGCAAATGGTTCTTGACGGTCCTGCGTAAATTGGACTATTTACTGGAAAAGTTTCTGCTGTTTGCGGGCAAAGAGGCCGGGTTTCGGCAGTATGTGGCGTCGGTCTGGGCCGACCAGTGCGGCCCGCAGCGCCGGCCCATGCCGCGCCGCCCGGAAGACGGCACGGTGCCGCCCGTGAGCCGCACGGCGCAGATGGTCACCGAAGTGCAGGCGTCGTATGCCCGCGAAATCGAATCGGCATCGGCGCTGCTCGTTAAAGAGTCCGACTTGAACACGAAAGCGGTGCTGGAAAAGCGGGTTCAGGTCTTGCAGCAACGCTCGGAAGGCGTCGTCAAAATCGGGCGTATTCTGACCAATTTGCAGTATCAGCTTGCGCTTTTGGAAGATACGTTCGGCCTGATTAACGATCAAATCCGCGCCCGCTCTCCTGAGCAGGTACTGGCGGACATTGAAGGCGTTGTGGACCAGACCGATTCGATGACGCAGCTTTTGGAAGAGCTTGCGCCCTACGAGCAAGCGAGTTAGAGGGCAGGAGAAGAGAGTGCTGGACATTGCAGACAAATTACGAAAAGCGGCGGGCCTGTTTGTCGAGCTGCCCCGCGGCAGCCATGCAGAATTAGACGCGGAGACGGGCAGCGGCGCGGAAGTCGAGGCACGCACGGTGGACCAGATGGTACGCGCGAGCGACGGTCCAAACCTCGACGAGATCACGGTCGCCCATTCCGCCGCACCGGCCTTTGTGACCACCGGCGGCAAAGCGGGTTTTGCGGCAATCTACCAGAGCGCCGGACTGCCCGCCGCGCCGTTCAGCGCCGAGCAGATGCTGGATATGCTGGACTCACTCCCGGCGGAGCTGCCGCTCGCGATGCGTCGGCAGACCGTCAAAGTGACGCTTGGAGCGCTGGGCAAGACGACGGGAACAACCTCCGATAGCATTGTCGCCGATGCATCGCGCAAACTGGCCGCGCTTGCGGCGTATGCGGAAAATTTGGGGCAGCAGACCAAAGCGCAGACAGCGGCGGCAGAGGACGAAATCGCGGCCCTGGAAGCTCAGATCGCCGAGAAGCGCCGAGCCGTTGCCGAAGCGTCAGCGACCCTTGCTGATGCAGTTCAGCGCTGCACGGCAGAGTCGGACCATTTAGATGACGTTTTAGAGTTCTTTAGCCTGGACATTCCGCCGTCGAAACACGCGGCGAACTAGTCCGGCGGGTAGAACGCAAGAGCGTAAAGACAAGAAAATGATTAAGGACGAGGAAATAAAATAATGCAGATTAAGCCGCTTGGAAAGTTAATGATTCTCCTGCTGGTGCTTGGCGTCGCTATCGGCGTCTGGCGCTCGTGGAGCCGGCTGGCACCGGCGGCGGCAGGGAAAAATACCGTCATTCCCGGCAAAGTCGAGCTGCCGACCAACAACCCGGCCAGCTTCAGCGACTCGAATGTCGGGGCCAGCGTCGTGCCCGTCGCCCTGAACCCCGGCTGCGCCGACAAGCCCGAAGTGCGGCTGCTTGGGTACGCCTGGAACGCTCAGATGGGCCTCCTGTACGCGAACGGCGGGGCGCAGGCGACGCCGGGCAGCCTCATGTGCCGGCACGGGGTCAATCTGAAGTTTATTCGTCAGGATGACAACGGCAAGATGCAGGAAGCGCTGGTAGCGTTTGCAACACAGTTATCCCAGGGCAATCCGAACCCGGACAAAGGAGCGCACTTTTGCGCGATCATGGGCGACGGCTCGGCGGCATTTTTGCAGGGCCTGAATACGACGCTTGCGAAGCTCGGGCCGGGCTACTCGGCGAAGATCGTGGACGCCATCGGCTACTCGCACGGCGAAGACAAACTGATGGGACCGGCGGCCTGGAAGGCCACTCCCACTGCCGCTCGCGGCTCGCTTGTCGCCGGCGTCATTCGTGACGGCGACTGGAACATCGCTCAAAAGTGGCTCGGGGACAACAATATCCCGACGAACCCCGACGAGAAAACGTATGACCCAAACGCTATGAACTGGGTCAATGCGTCGGACTATGTGGACGCCGCTCAAAAGTATATCGCGGGGTACGCCGAAGACCGGCCAATCGTGGTGAACGGCAAACGGACCGGCGAGACCAAGCATATTGTGGTCAATGGCTGCGTCACCTGGACGCCGGGCGATGTCACCGTCGCCGAGAAAAAGGGCGGATTGGTGTCGGTCATCTCGACCCGCGAGTATTCGTCGCAGATGCCCTGTGCGGTCATCGGGATTGACAAATGGATGTCGGCGAACCGCCCGACGGTCGAAGCCATGATCCAGGCAATCGCTCAAGGGGGCCAGGCGGTCAAGACCGACCCCGAAGCCCTGCACAAAGCCGCCGCGATCAGCGCCGCCGTCTACCATGACGCCGGCAGTGATGCGGCGTATTGGGAGCGCTACTACAAAGGCGTTCAGCAGAAGGACGCGACGGGGGCCACGGTCGAGTTAGGCGGGTCTTCGGCCAGCAACATGGCCGACAGCCTGGTCTCGTTCGGCCTGGTGCCCGGTTCCGCTGATCTGGTCAGCGCGACTTACACGGTCTTCGGCAACCTAGTTTCGGCCCAGTACCATGAGCTGCTGCCGACAGTTGCTCCGGCCTCGGAAGTGATTGACAAGTCGTACTTGCAGGAGGCGTCCAAGCAGTACGCGCCGTCAGCGACTTCGATTACCGCCGCCAAGCCGAGCTACGCTAAAAAGACCGCACACAACCTGGTCGGACACCGGGTTTGGGACATTCACTTTAATCCCGGCAAGGCGACATTCACACCGGATGCCCAGAAGCTCTTAAATCAGCTTGCGGGTGACTTGCTTGTCGCGTCGGGGACCGTGGTTGAGGTGCATGGCTACACAGACAGTCAGGGCAGCGCGGCGACTTCCCTGCCGCTTTCGCAGGCCCGCGCCGCCGCCGTGAAGCACTTTATGGAAGCGAAAGCCCCCGTGAACTTCCCGCAAGGCCGGGTCAAAGCATTCGCGCACGGCGAGGCAAACCCGGTGGCGTCGAATGCCACGTCGGAAGGCCGTCAGAAGAACCGGCGCGTCGAAATTGTCCTGCGCTCGGTTGGGTAACTTGTTATGGCGATTGAAAACAAAGCTGAAGAAAAGCTGATGGTCGCCGGGGCGGATGGCGACGCAGCCCTGCGCGTCGGTGACAAAAACGCCGGCGGCAAAACAACGCTGCGGAGGAGCAGCGCGTGGAACGCATTCCTGCCGAACCGGATTGTCTCGCGGGGGGTCATGCAGATTATTGTCTGGACGGAAGTTGCGCTGGCCCTGCTGCTATGGATCAAGTCGCCGTTTAAAGTACTGCCCCGGCCTGACGAAACGCTCCATGCCCTGCGGGGATTGTGGATGACGCAGGGACTGGGGCAGGAGCTTCTTGCCAGTGTTCAGCTCAATTTGGAGGCGCTGGCCTGGAGCACTCTGATTTCGCTCGGCCTGGCATACCTGACTGTCCTGCCGGTCTTTCGGCCATTGGTTGCGGCGGTCTCCAAAGGCCGTTTCTTGAGCATTGTCGGATTCACGTTTATTTTCACGCTGGTTTTCGGCGGCGGGCATCCGCTGAAAACGTCGCTGCTGGTATTCGCGATTTCGGTCTTTTACGTGACTTCAATGGCCGCCGTGATTGCGGCGATCCCGCGCGGCGAGTTCGACCATGCACGGACGCTCCGCATGGGCGAGTGGCGGGTAGTCTGGGAGATCGTCATTCTCGGCACTGCCGACAAGGCGTTCGAAGTGCTGCGTCAGAACGCTGCGATGGGCTGGATGATGCTGACCATGGTGGAAGGCATTGTCCGCTCCGAGGGCGGGGTCGGATCGCTGCTGCTGGCGGAGAACAAGCAGTTTTTACTGCCGGAAGTGTTCGCGGTCCAGCTTGTCATTCTCGCTATCGGCCTGCTGCAAGATTATCTCATCGGCGCGGCGCGGCGTCTGGCCTGTCCGTATGCCGACCTGACGCTTGAGCGTGGGTGAGGGGCAGAGGGGAGTTCGGGCGACTAAAGTCGCGGCAACGAGGGCACGAAACCTGCCTTCGCAGGTTCATACGGAATCGGAGTCCGCGAAGGCGGACTTTGCGTTTTTGTTGCCGCGATTTCAATCGCCCATGTCTTACACGGTTTCGCAAAGACAGAATAAACAGGGAAGAAGAATGGAGCAACGGAAATGCACGAGCCGTATACGCAGTTACATCTGCACCTGGTCTGGTCCACTTGGGATCGTCAGCCAGTTATTTTACCGGAATGGAAAGCCGCAATTGCGGCTTGCATCCAAGCAGAGTGCCGGGAACTAAAAGTCACCGTGATTGCTCAGTATGCAATGCCGGACCATATGCATCTGCTGGTTCGCGTTCCAACCACAGTTACGGTAGCCACGATTGCCAAGCAGGCTAAAGGCCCTTCGTCACACCTAGTCACCCATCAGCTCGCTCCCGGCGAATGGTTTAAGTGGCAGGGAGGCTACGGAGCATTTGCCGTATCCAAAAGTGATGTACCACGTGTCCAGGACTACATCTACGGTCAGGAGCAGCACCATCGTCACCAGACGTTCGGACAGGAAATAGAGGAATTGGAGTAAGAGCGGGCGACTGAAGTCGCGGCAACAAAAACGCAAAGCCCGCCTTCGCGGACTCCGATTCTGTATGAACCTGCGAAGGCAGGTTTCGTGCCCTCGTTGCTGCGACTTCAGTCGCCCGCATTCCATCTTGAAAGCAAGCAAATGATTGAAGGCGTTACCTATCACGATACCCTGCTGAAGTTGTCCGGAGTCTCCAAGTCACTTGGCGGAGCGCCGGTGCTGCGGGATGTCAATCTCGAGATCAAAGACCTGCACCGGGCCGGACATACGCAGGGTCAGGTCGTCGGCCTGCTCGGGCCGTCGGGGGTCGGCAAGACGACCCTGTTCCGGCTGCTGGCCGGGCTGGACACGCCTGACAGCGGCACGATCTGCGTCGAAAAAGCCGGGCTGCCTGTCAAACCGGGCATGGTCGGGGTTGTCGCCCAAAGCTACCCGCTGTTCGCGCACCGGACCGTGCTGGGCAATCTGACAGTTGCGGCTCGGCGGGCGGGAATGTCAGGGCACGATGCGCTTGACGCCGCTCGAAAGATGCTCGGGCAGTTCGGGCTGACCGATCAGAGCAAAAAGTACCCAGTACAGCTTTCCGGCGGGCAGCGGCAGCGGGTCGCGATTGCCCAGCAGTTTTTGTGCAGCGACCATTTTTTATTGATGGACGAGCCATTCTCGGGCCTGGATATGCTGGCCGCGCAGCGCGTCTCCAAGTTTATTCAGGAGATGGCCCAGGCCGACGAGCTGAAAACCTTTATTCTGGTGACGCATGACATCAGCGCAGCCCTGCAAGTCGCCGACACAATTATTGTGCTGGGCCGGGACCGGGATACATCCGGCGGCATTATTCCCGGCGCCCGGCTTCAGGCCACCTATAACTTAGTCGAGCGCGATCTCTGCTGGCGTGAGGGGGTGACGACGACCCCGGAATTTTTGTCACTGCTGCAAGAAATACGCGAGCTATTTCCACGTTTGTGAGGCCAATGAGTGAACCCGATCTTCCCCGGATGGTATGCCGACCCCGAGCTGCATTTCTTCGAGAGCCGCTACTACCTGTACCCAACCTATTCCGCGCCCTATGACACGCAGACGTTCTTTGAAGTCTGGTCGTCGGACGACTTGGTGACATGGCGCAACGACGGCAGAATTTTAGACTTCGCCGACGTGCCGTGGAGCACCAACCGCTGCGCCTGGGCACCGTCGGTCATCGAGCGCGACGGGCGTTACTTTTTCTACTTCTCGGCAGGTGACGGCGCGGGTTTGGGAGTCGCTGTTGCGGACCACCCCGCCGGGCCGTTTTCCGACGCGCTGGGCCGGCCATTGGTGGACACGTACCCACACGGGGCGCAGCCGATTGACGCCCATGCGTTCGTAGACGACAATGGGCAGGGGTACCTCTATTTCGGCGGCTGGTCGCACGCGGTCGTAGTCAAGCTGAACTCCGATATGATCACTTTGGACGGCGACTTTCTCGAAATTACCCCCGCCGATTATGTCGAAGGGCCGTTTATGCTGAAGCGCCGGGGCGTGTACTACTTCATGTGGTCCGAGGGCGGCTGGGGCGACTCGTCTTACGGCGTCGCTTACGCCAAGTCGAGTTCTCCGCTCGGCCCGTTTGTCCGCGCGGGCGGCATCATGCAGAGCGACCCGGCGGTCGGCAGCGGCGCAGGTCATCATTCGGTCCTGAACCTGCCCGGCACCGATGCCAACACCGACAATTGGGTGATCGCCTACCATCGCCGTCCACCCACCGAAACCGACCCGAACCACCGGGTTGTCTGCCTGGACCGACTTGTCTTCGGCGACAACGGCGATATTTTGCCTGTCGTGCTGACCAACGAGGGTATTCCGGCCCGGCCTCTGCCAACAAATTAAACCGTGCGCGAATGGCACTCATTCGCTAGAAAAGAACGATCTATGCAAGACTTGGACGCGATCAACCCACACGACTGGAACACAGTCGCGCCGCATTTTGAGGCGCTCAACGCCGAAGAATTAGCCGCCGAGAATGTTTCGGATTGGCTCCTGCACTGGAGCGATTTGGAGAAGATACTCGGCGAAGCCGGGGCCACCGCCGGGCGGGCGAAGTCCGAGGACACGACGGACGCTGCCGCCGAGGCGAGCTACCTAAACTTCGTGCAGAAGATTGTCCCGGAGTGGACCGTCGCGGCGCAGCAGCTCAAAACCAAGCTGCTGGAGATGCCGGGCTACACGCCGCCACCCGACCAAACGCAGTTCCTGCGGCGTCTGCGAAACGACGCCGACTTGTTTCAGGCCGAAAACGTCCCAATTCAGGCGCAGCTTCAAACTCTTGCCAATGACTACGACAAACTGACTGGGCCGATGACGGTCACGCTGCATGGGGAGGAGCTGACACTGCCGCAGGCCGAGCAGCTGGGCCTTGCCACCGACCGGGCGGTCCGCGAGGAAGCCTGGCGGGCGGTGCAGGGCCGCTGGATGCAGTCGCGGGCAGACTTGGACGCGCTGTACCTGCAAATGCTTCCCTTGCGACGCCAACTAGCCCAAAACGCCGGTCTGTCCGACTACCGGGCGTTTATCTGGCGGGCGCTGCGCCGGTTCGATTACACGCCCGAGGACAGCCTGGCATTCGGCGCGGCCATCGAGGCCGAGGTCGTGCCGCTGTCGCAAAAGATTTTGGAGCAGCGGCGGCAGGATTTGGGTGTCGAGACCCTGCGGCCCTGGGACCTGAACGTGGACCCGGAAGGCCGGACCCCGCTGCGTCCGTTTGCCGATGTCGCGGAGCTTGAAGCGGGCACGGCGCAGATATTCGCCCAAGTTGATCCTGAACTCGGCGCGGATTTCGAGCGTCTTCGAAGTGGCTTCTTAGATCTCGACTCGCGCAAGGGCAAAGCACCCGGCGGCTACTGCTCGTTCTTTCCGAAGACCGGCCTGCCGTATATTTTTATGAACGCGGTCGGCACCGAAAGCGACATCCGCACGCTGCTGCACGAAGGCGGCCATGCGTTTCATGGGCTGGCATCAAGCGCTGCCCAGCCGCTGCTGTGGAACCGGGGCGCCCCGATGGAGTTCAACGAAGTGGCTTCGATGGCAATGGAGCTGCTGGCCCTGCCGTATCTGGAAAAAGACCGGGGCGGCTTTTATTCGCCTGAAGAGGCTGACCGCGCCCGGCGGGAGCAGCTTGAAAAGATTGTTTTATTCCTGCCGTACATGGCGGTCGTGGACGGCTTCCAGCACTGGGTCTATGCCGACGCTCCCGAGGATGTGACGGCCGCCGATATGGACGCGCAGTGGGACAAACTCTGGACCCGGTTCATGGGCGGCGTGGACTGGTCGGGTCTGGACGCCGAGCGCGTTTCCGGCTGGCACCGCAAGCTGCATATCTTCACCGTGCCTTTCTACTATGTCGAATACGGCCTGGCCCAGCTTGGGGCGCTGCAAGTCTGGCGCAATGCGCTGGCCGACCAGTCGAATGCCGTCAAGCAGTACCGCTCGGCCCTGGCGCTCGGCAACACGCGCCCGCTGCCGGACCTCTACGCCGCCGCCGGGGCGCGTCTGGCCTTCGACCGCGCCACAGTCGGCGAGCTGACCCGTCTGGTCGCGTCCCATTTGGGGGTATAATAAATATAGTACACTGTGAAAGAGGCGAAACGCAATGCACGTTGATTGGCAGCAGATCACGACCCTGGCGATTGTCGCAGCGGCAAGCCTTGCGGTTGGGCGGCGGCTCTGGGGTCAGGTCGCAGCATTTCGGGCAAAACCGGGCAAGACTTCCGGCGGCGGCTGTGACGGCTGCCCGAGCGCCGGGGCGGCGAAAGCACCCGTGCCGCTCCTGCAAATTTCGATGCGCCCGCCAACGCACCTGCGCCGCCCACCCGCCGAATGAAGCCGCACTTTGCATTGCTGCTGGGGACGCTAATCCTCGGCGCGGGCTGCACGAAGTCAACACCCGTCGAGCACACTGCGGTGGACACGGCGCACTGGCGCATGGCGCTGACCTGTACCCCCGCCGCGCCGCGTCAGCTTGACCCAGCACAGTTCCGAGTTCAGTTGACCGACAGTGCCGGGGAACCCGTCGCCGGAGCGGTCGTTACATTAGCATTGGCGATGCCGACCATGGACATGGGCCGGAACGAAGTTCCAGCGACGGCGTCGGGTGCGCCCGGCGTCTACACCGGCACAGGCCGCTTCACGATGCCCGGCGACTGGTCGGCAACGGTGCAGGCATCCAAAGGCGACCGACAGCAGGTGCAGTCTTTTCCAATCGCCGTGCGCTGACTTCATCTTATGCCCCCTGAGACGACCCCATTTTATTCTGCCTATCTCCTCGCCTTGGGCCTCGGTCTGGCAAGCGGGTTTTCGCACTGCATCGGGATGTGCGGCATCTTTGTCGTCTCATATGCCGGGGCGGCGGGAGCACGCACCGGCGCGGGGCGGCATTGGCTGTTCCACGGCGGGCGGCTGGCGGCGCTGGGGCTGCTCGGCCTGGCGGGCGGGACAGTCGGGGCACTGGGGCACCGCTGGGCCTCGGCGCAGGGCGGGGTCAGCCTTGCGGTCGGATTGGTGATGCTTGGGCTTGCGCTCGGGCTGGCCGGGGTGTTCCCAAAGTTCCGCCTGCCGGAACCTGATGTACTCGGCGCGGGCGGTGGTGTCCTGCGGCGAGCCTACCTGCGGGCCTTGCAGTCGAAGCACGCGCTGAAACCACTTCTAGTCGGCATCTTTGTCGGCGTTCTGCCCTGCGGCCTGACTTACAATGCTTTGATGGCGACCTTCACCCTGCACCCGCTGTCCGGGGCGGCTTTGATGCTCTGCTTCGGCCTCGGGACGGTGCCCGGCCTGCTGGCGCTGGCCCTGTTCGGCAACGCCCTATTCGGCGGCCTTCTGACTCGCCTGCCGTTTCGGGTTGCGATGACCCGCGTTTCCGCCGTGTTCATGGCCGCCCTCGGCGCGGCGTTTCTCTGGCGCGGGTGGACTAGCTTGTAGTTCGTCGGGTATACTTTCTCTAAGAGATTTGAGGGACACCACTTGAAAGAAAGCAAACTGACATCGGAAGAGCGGCGGGACGCGATTGTGGCGGCGGCGGACGACAAAAAGGCCAATTATATTACGGCCCTCGACCTGCGCGGCAAAACGCTTATCGCCGACTTCTTTATTATCTGCTCGGGCACGTCCAATATCCACATCCGCTCGATTGCCGACGGCGTCATGGAAGCGATGGAAAAGCAGGGCATTCGGCAGCGGCGTATCGAAGGCTACAGCGAGGCGACCTGGGTACTGCTTGACTACGGCGACGCCATCGTCCATGTCATGTCCGAGGAGCAGCGCGACTTCTACGGCCTGGAAAAGCTCTGGACCGGACAGGCCCCGCCCGCCCGTGAGCCGGACCGCCTCGAAGGCATGGGAGTCGGCGAGTTCGAGGAAGACGAGACCGAAGACGAAGAGGACTTTGAACTCGACGAAGATGAGGACTCCGAAGACGAAGAACTCGAAGACGCCGCTGTGGACGAGCCAAAAACACTGATGCCGAAAGCGGAGGCGCATGGACACGCCGCCTGAGCCAAGCTCTCAGCGGCCTGCGCCGCGCCCAATTCCTGTGCGCCCGAAGCGCGATTACGCCGCCGAGGAAGCAGCCCGCCAACGGCTGGTGGACGCCCAAATTCTCCTGCGGCGTGGCCTCCTTGCCGAAGCGGAGGCAGCGGCCGGAGCTTTGCTGGCGGACAATTCCAAAGACGCCGGAGCGTCCGAGCTGTTGGGAGACATCGCCGAAACGCGCGGCGATCTCGACGCCGCCCTCGCCGCTTATCAAGCCGCCATGGCGTCTGAGCCGGGGCGAGCCTCGGCGGAAGCCAAGATCGGCAAGCTGGTCCTGCGCCGGGTGGAAGCGTCGCGCCGGGAGACGCTCGGGGTCGCCTATGCCGCCACTGATACATCTCTGGTCCGGCGCACGAGCGGCGAGCGCAGCAGTGCGTTTATTATTTTAGGCTCGGTGGTCTGCCCCGGCCTCGGGCAGCTTGTGCAGGGGCAGATCGTCAAAGGCGGCATTCTTGTAGGGATTTTTGTGCTTGGCGTGATCCTGCTCACCCAGGTGCATGGGACCGGGCATGGCTACTTCACCCCGGCGTTCTGGGCAGTACTGGTCGTTCTGGCCGCCGACTGGCTCTATGCCGTCGCCGATGCGTCCGCCACTTCCTCTCAGTAGCCAATAAATCTTCTGAAACCTTTGGGGAGTTACGCACTCCAATTAAGAAACGATTCCACTACGCACTTCGAGGAGAAGATATGCAGTTTTCACGACGCCGGGGCAGCGCTGCGCTCATTCTGCTGGGGCTGGGGGGTGTGCTGGCAGCTCTGTCCGCCGGCTGCGGCAGCAGCAGCACCTCACCGACCGCCCATATTCGGGGCGCGGACTTCGCGGTCAACGGCGGCACGAGTGGGGTAATTGCCAACAACACCGCTGTCGGCGGCGACCTCACTTACGCGCAGGTCAGCCCCTATAGCTTCGTCGCCGATGGGCTTTCGACGTTTTTCTTTGCGACTACCACTTCGCCGCCGACCACAACTGTCAGCGGCGCGACCGTATCAGTCGTCGTGCCCCCGAATGTTCAGTTTCAGCTCAACAACGGGTCGTATTATACAGCCTATCTGATCGGCCGTTCCGATGTCAAGCCACTCTCCGCGCTCCGCCCAGACCCGCGCTTCCTGCAAACGGTCGTCACCGGCTCCAAAGGCGCAGCAGCGAACTACCAGGCTCAGACCGGGGCAGCCCCGTCGGTCTACGCCGAGCCGCCCGCCGGTCAGGCGAATGTCCGCATTCTGAACGCCGCGCCCGATGCCGGTCCAGTAGACATCGTCATCAGCGGAAAGACCGTCTTTCCGGCGGTCGCCTACCCAGTCCTGCCTGCGGGCCTCGGCGGGAGCAATGTCCCGGCGCTGAACCCGGCGACCGGCTATCTTCCCCAGCCGTCGGGCACACTCTCGGTGCAGGTCAACGCTGCCGGCACATCCACCGCCCTGGTTCCGGCGACAAGCCTCTCAGTCAGTGCCGGGCAATCATATACCATTTTGATCACTGAGCCGTCGGTGGCGCCAACTTACAGCCTCTCCGTACAGACGGATTAGGCGACCTCACCCCGAAACTTCGTTTCGACCCTCTCCTTGCTTAAGGAGAGGGTGAGAGCAGAAGGTCAGGAAAGAGCGAGTTTCGTAAGCATCCCTCTTGGACTTATTCCTACCCTCTCCTTGCTTAAGGAGAGGGTCGAAACGAAGTTTCGGGGTGAGGTCCAGCCGCCGAACTGATCTTTTCCAGCACAGAACCAATATCACTGTAGACTGCATGGTTGGCAAAGCGGAGGACGCGGATACCAAATGCAGTGAGAAACTCGGTGCGCTCAGCATCGTATTCCTGGGCATCCGGCGAGGCGTGGGAGGAACCGTCTAACTCGACGGCGAGGTGGCAAGAGGGGCAACAGAAGTCCAGAATGTACACGCCGACACTGTGCTGACGCCGGAACTTCAGCCCGGCAAGCTGCTGGTCCCGCAGCCGCTCCCAGAGCAGGCTTTCCGCCGCAGTCTCCCGGCCTCGCAGCGCCCGGCGCTTGTCTTTAACTTCGATACAATTGAAATAATTCGTCATTGCCTTCCCTGGCCTCTCTGCATCTCCGCTTACGTCCTAATGTCTTACTCTCTCCTTTCTCAAGGAGAGGGTATGCCTGCGGCATTACTGCGTATCTGCTGCGGAGCAGCGGGGTGAGGTCTCTAAATTCGCCCTACCATCCGTTTGGACGCTACCAACCGGGGTGTCGGGACTTTGGGCGACGACGGCTTCGGGGTGATGCCATACAGGACCAGGCGCGAGTCGCCGAGGCGCTTGACATCCACCAGCGACGCTTCCGCGCGGGGCACTGCCACCGTGTCCGGGTTGCCGTCGCTGACATAAGGGCGCAGGCGACCTGTCGTCATCGCATGCAGCGAGCGCTCGATCCAGCCGGGACCCGCCCCGACCCGCGAGACGCGGTCCGGGTCGAAAGCTTTGTCTACCCAGGCATGGCTCGGGCCGCCCCAGGCCATCAGAATGCAGCGGTTATGGTAGGTGATACTGCCGAGACGCCCGGACAGCAGCGTGTTCCAGAGAGCACGGTTTTTCGGGGCCGCGCCGCCGGGCAGGGCCATCGTATCCATGGTTGCGCCCGGAACGCGGTCTTTAACATAGCGCTGACACTCGGCCATCTCCCAGCACAGTTCTTTTCCCGACAGGCGGGTCATCATCCGGTGCGTCGTCGAGTGGTTCGCTACCTCGAAGCCGTCGGCGACCAGCGCTTGCAGCTTTTTGGTTTCTGACCCCGGCTGCCAGAACGGCACCGGGTTCCAGGCGGATTTTGGGAGCACGTAGAACGTCGCCCGCAGCGGCCAGTCTGGGTGCCTCGCATGGAATGCTTCCAAAATGCCGACCGCGCAGCTCGGGTCGGTCTTGCCGTCCGCCAGATAGCGGAATTGTGTTCCCCGCGCATCGTCGAACGTGATCACCACAGGGGTTTTTCCGGCGGGGACATTCAGGTGCGGCGTCAGAATATCGCGCATATTGACTGGGTACCAGTGCGCGGCGTACATCAGCGTGAGCTGCTTCCGAAACGTCTCCGGGGCAATGTTCAGGCCCTGCGAATCGTAGCGTGGCCTGCCGCCGTGGGCCGGTGCGCCGACACTGTGGTACATCAAGATGGGGATATGCCCGGTTTCGTCGGCATGGAGCGCGGCAAGCTGTACCGGCGAGAGCGGTGCGGCCACGACTTTCGGCGGGCGGACTGCGGCGGCGCGGACCGGCAGGGTCGGGCTGAGAACGGGGGTATGGCGAACGGCGGCGATGCCGAGCGCGGCCAGCCCGGCGGCAGCCAGTACCGGAACCACGATTTTCCAGGGCTGCTGCTTTAGACGCAAGAAACTTCGTTGGAGCATGGGCTATTGTACCATAAGGCCGCTTGACTTGCAAATCACAAGCCGAGAACCGGCACTGGAAGTGCCGGTCTACTGAAAGCACAAAGTCCCTTCGGGACTGAAGACAAGCAGCCATGAACGTCTCTTTGTCTCCAACCGCTTCGGTTTTCACTCAAACGTAGACCGGCACTTCCAGTGCCGGTTATCTTTGGATACCCTATGCCCCTACGCCTTACCTTTATTTTCCTGCTTCTCGCCTGCGCCCTGCCCGCGCTCGCACGCCGCACCGTGCCACTGACGGCCTGGGAGTTCACGGCGTCGGGCAATCCCGAGAAAAATGATGGCTGGCAGGCTGCCGCCGTGCCGCATACGTGGAACTCGAAGACGCAGACCCAAACGCACCGGGCCGCCTGGTACCGCACGCACTTCACGCTGACCCCCACGGACAGCAGGAAAACGGACAGTAGGAAAGAGGTTTTTGTCTGCTTCGACGGCGTCGGCACGGTCGCGGACGTGTATTTGAACGGCGTTCTTCTTGGCACCCATCGGGGGGCCTACACGCGGTTTGTGTTCGATGCCACAGCGGCCGTGTCACCTGGCGAGAACACACTGACCGTCCGGTGCGACACCGCTCCCGCCGATACCGTCGACTGCCTGCCGGCAGGCGATGGCTTCCAGCTCTACCATGTCCCCGGCGGGCTGTACCGGCCCGTGCGCCTGCTGCTGACCTCCCCAGTGCATATTGACCCAGCTCATTTGGCGGCGTCGGGCGTGTTTCTCTCCCCGCAGTCTGTCAGTGAACAGAGCGCGGACCTGGCGATCAAAACCCTGGTCCGAAACGACAGCGACCGTTCGGCAGTGGTTACAGTCACGAGCCGCGTCTTCGACCGGGACAGCCGCGCGGTCGGCATGGTATCTGGGAGCATCACGCTGGCGGCGCACTTGGGGGGATCGGTGATCGTTCACGTTCCCATCGCCAGACCGCATCTGTGGAGTACGACCGACCCATACTTGTACAAGGTCAAGACAAGCACACTTGTCAGCGGGCAGGTCACAGACACGGTCTGGGAGCGGACCGGCCTGCGGTACTTCGCGATGACGCCGACGGGGTTCTTCCTGAACGGCGTGAATACGCCACTGCGCGGGGTCGCCAAGCACCAGGAAACCGAGGAGCAAGGCAGCGCGGTCACCGAAGCCGACTTACGGCGGGACTGGGAGGATTTGACTGATCTTGGGGTCAATTTCGTGCGCCTGGCCCATTATCCTCATGCAAAGGTGGAATATGATTTGGCTGATGAGCGCGGGATTGTGGTCTGGGCCGAGAACGGGCACTCCAACCCAGCGGCGGCGACTTCGGCCGGGCGGCAGATCACGCGGGAAATGGTTTTGCAGAACTTCAACCACCCGAGCATCTGCTTTTGGAGTGTCGGCAACGAGGCGATCACAAAGCCCGCCGACATCGCGACGCTGGAAGACTACGCCCAGACGGTGCGGGCGGAGGACGCCGCACGGCTAACGACTTATGCCAGCAGCACCAATTTCTCGGAGTCGCCCGATCTGGACTTTGTCGCAGTCAACCGCTACTTGGGCTGGTATGGCGGGACAATCGGCGGGTTCGATGCCCATGCGGCGTTCTACCACTATATCTCGGAGACCGGGGCGGGCGGGGTCATCTCAGTGCATTCGTCGGCAGCCCGGCCCACGCACAAAGTCAACAAATACGAGCCGGAAGAGTATCAAGACGAGGTCGCTGAAAGCCGCTGCCAGACGGTCTTTCGGACGCTCCGCGACCAGGTCCCGCTATTTACCTGGTGGGTCTTCCGGGACTTCAGCGACCCGCGCTATAAGGGAGTGAACTCGAAGGGATTAGAAACGTTCGGCGGGTTTCGCAAAGACGCTTACTCCTTATACCAGTCGTTCCTAAAGCCGTCCGCGCCGACCGTGCACCTGTGCGGCAAGACCTGGTTCCTGCGCCGCCGGTCATCCCGCGAGGACACATTGGACATCAAAGCCTACTCCAACGCTCCGGCGCTGACTCTGACAGTCAACGGGTCTGTCGTCGGCACGGCCTACAACGGCGGCTACATTCTTGCCAACGGCACCGCCACCGACAACGTCTTTTCCTGGTCCGACGCCCTCCTGCCGGGCCGCAACTCGGTGGTAGTCAGCGACGGCGCAGGCCACTCGGACTCTGCCATCATTTACGCCGAGACCGGAGAAACCGACGGCGTCATTCGAGATCTGCATTCGAGCAACCCGGACAACCCCGCTGAGTTTATTCGCGGCCCAGCGCGGGCCGAGCATCCGTTTTACACCGACTTTGATGGGGCAGGGGACAATACGTTCCATAACCTGCCGCCGATTTTAGACGGCGCAGGGTGGATCGCCATGAAGCGCCCCGCCCTGCCGGCGCGGCAGACGTCGCTGTCGTTTACTATCGCCCCCGACACCGCCGGGGCCGACCTTTTCCTGATGCTGACTGCCCCAGTCGCTGATCCCAAATCGCTCCCGATCGGCTTCACCGACACCGGCATTACGGGCGTCTGGCGCGACAACCAGCTCAATCTGGTGCCGTATGCCCTGTACCGCCGGACCGCCGCTCCTGGCGAGGCCGTGTCCATCCCGGCAATGGCGCAGGACTATGTGGTATTGGTGAACCCCTCCTGCTCGTACCTCGCTCCCTCCCCGAAGCGGAGAGGGTAAGAGTTTGGAGAAGAGCAAGTCGGGAACGTGCCTGCTGCTGTCTGAAACTCTTGTCTGAAACTCTTACCCTCTCCGCTTCGGGGAGGGAGCGAGGTACGAGCGGGAGGGGTTCTGGACAGGAGGGGTTACGCTTCTGCGGCGCTGCTGCCGAAAAAGCGTGCGGCGACGAAGGCGCAGATCGCCAGAGCCAGGGTCAGGATGCCGTGCTTCGTGTGCGGGGTGGTCACGCCCACCTCATGACCGGGAATAAAGCCCGGCAGATTGGCGGCGGGCGTGATGAAATAGATCACGGCGACGGCGAGCAGCAGGACGCCGACCAGAATGGCCGCCCCCATCGTCAGTTGTTTGGTCTGCATAATGTGTTCTCCGAGTGTTATGAATTAGAACCGGCAGGGCGTTAGTTCACCCCGCGGGCGGCGTTTTCCTGCCTCGCCGGACCAGTGTCCCGATCAGAAACCGCAGGTGACGCCCGTACAGGCGCAGGCCGAGCCAGCGCGGCGGGGTCTTGGGCAGCACATAAAAGTAGTGCCGGTTCAGCCAGGCGCGGTCGGGAAACAGGACGCCGCAAACGGCCCGGCGACGCGCCCCGGCACTGCCGAGCAGCAGCCAGAGCAAATAAAACCGCTGGAAATCGCTGAGGGGCAGGGTGGCGGCGAGGAGACCGTCGAGGGCGCGGCGCGAAGCGCGGGGCGCCAGGCCGTCCAAAACATCCGGCGGCACGTCTGCGCCGGCGCTTGCTGCCGTCCGCAGGCCCGCGTAGCCGATGACTTCGGCCTCCGCGTCCTGACACAGCCGCATGAAGAGAGGCCAGTCAATGGACAGCACAGTGCACACTTGGACGAGGTCGCGCACGGAGCGCGGGGCGTCGAAATAGTGCCCGGCCAGATGCAGGCAGAGGTGCAGTATCTGGTCTTCCGGCCCGAGCACCCGCGCCTCCGCCCCGGCCAGCATTGCCGGGCGTGAGCGTTCCCAGAAGCCGTCTAGGTCTAAAGCCACCTGCCCGCGCAGCAGGCCGTTATTCAGCAAGCTTGTGTGCAGCTCGACCACGACCGAGCCGCGCTCGGCGCTTAGGAAAAAGTTCGCCTCGCAGCTTCGTCCAGCGAGCAGATCCGCCCAGGCGTCCGGGTCGGCGACATATCCAAGACCCGTCAGCAGTGTGTGAGCGCGGGAAGCATCTTCGGGGCGCACGAGGACATCAATGTCGCCGTAGGGGCGTAGGCTCGGGCGCGGGTAGACCGTTTCCGCCAGCGCCGCGCCTTTCAGCACAATCAAATCCAGCGCGTTATCGCGGCAGGCGTGGAGAAGGGCGGCGAGAGGCCGCCGCAAGAACGCAAGCTGGACCACCGCCCAAACTTCGTCCCGCCCGGCATCCTCGGCGTCAAATTGAGACATAACAGGCTGGCATCAACCGCTCTACGGCTGGCCGGCGATGGACACGCAGCGGCCAAGCCGCTGGATGAGGCCGGGGCAACAGGGACGAGTCGGGTTGTTGTAGGTCTGACCGCGTCCGGCGCAGCCGATGGACATTGCCATGGCGGGGGTCGGGGCAACCATGCTCTGCACGACCGGGATCATCAGGGTCATGCCGCCGACCAGCGCGGCTTTCTTGAGCACGTCACGCCGGGTGATACGCGGAGCGTCTGACGGGCGCACCAGCGGCTCCGCCAGAAGCTGCTCTTTTTCCAGCCGGTCGAGTGCCAGCCAGACGATCTCCTCGGTCACAAGGACATCGGTGCTGCGCTGAAGCACGGCGGCGAGGTCGGCGACCGTCCGCTGCCCGTCGCAATGGCTCCACACTTGGCCCGCCGTGTGGTTCAGGCGATGCGCGTGGTTGCGGGTCTCATCGTAGATAATCGTTTCGTCTCCGACCTCCTGGACAACCAAGTTTTCCTGTCGTTTGCGTGGGTTCATAGTATTGCTTTCTGTATTAGACATTATAATAAGCATGGGTCGTTATGAAGAATGCGGGCCGCACCACGCCGCACGGCCCGCGCCGCTGAGATTAAGCAGCGGACGCTTTCGCCGCACTTGTTTTCTTGCGGAGAACCGCGCCGCCGAGGCCGAGCATCAGCAGCAGGCCGAACGACACGGTGGTCGAGGCTTCGGGAACGGGGGCGCTGTTGTAGGTCGAAAGCGGTCCGAAGTAGAAGTCATTAGTACCGTCGGTGTTGCCGAGAGCATTTGACGTGTCGCTGATTAAGACGCTGGTAATCTGCTGGCCGCCAAACGCCTGTGCCCCGATAAAAATGGAGCGCGGATTGTTCGCCGTTTGCGTGACGGGAGCATAGGTGAATGTTCCGAGTGTGTTTGTGCCGCTGAATGCCGTGAAGGTGAAAATCGCCGTGTCCACCCGAGCGCTTTCGACATTCAGACCGAAGGAGCTGACACCGGACGCGAAGCTGATATTGAGGGGGCCGGTCACAGTGTGGGTGCTGTTGTCGCCGCCATCGAAAGTGTTGATGACAACGGTATCAACTGGGAAGTCCAGCGGAGTGCCGTTGGCGGCACTGTTGACAAACGTCTCAAACGAGTTCACACGGGGGCCGGTGGCGGTTGCAGTGAAGGTGGCCGTGTTGGCAGTGCCGAGGGTGGACGAAAAAGCGTTCTTGATGAAGCCATTGTTGACAGGGTACTGGGCAGTCGTTGCGGTCGGAGCCGACGGAGCCGCTGTCAATTGCGTGACTTGGGCCTGCGCGGATGAGCCGGCGAGGGCGGCGGTCAGGACGACGGCGGAGGCGAGGCATAAAGACCGAAGGTGTGCGGCGGGCGATGTCATGTTCATAGTGTTTCCTTTGGATAGTCGGTTGGACAGTTAGTCTTCAATAAGCAGCAGGCACATGGCCTGCGGACGTCGGTGTCGTCGCGGTGCTCAATTCCCCTAAAATAATTGCTCGTAAAATGATTGCTTGGTCAGCAGACGCTCTATTATACAAGCATTCCGGGCAGCTTTGTCGTATGGCAGGCTACAATGATGAAATTTATATGATTTCGCTTAAGCGAGTTCGGCGCAGAGGCGCTTCAGCGCCCAGGCGGCCACGCTGTCCGCTTCGCCGCGCGTGCTCTTCACAGCGGCGGCACCGGCGGCGGTTTTTTGCAAAATCTCCAGCGCCCACTGCGGGCGGCTCCGCACCTGCACCGTGTTATCAAGCAAGGTAAACAGCGCCGCCCCGGCAGAGACCGGGCGCGGACGCCAGCGCCCGCCCGCCGCATACTTCGTATCCAAAATCAGCCCCGCCGGCAGGGGCTGGGACGCCGTGCGGCCCCCGAGGGACGCCGCCGTGCGCGTTTCCAGCGGCTGCCCGCCCGCGTCCCGCAGGCTCAGGGTCTTCGGGTACGGATGCACCAGCCCCGAGGCGTCCAGCACGGCATACTCATCGGAGAAATACTCCGCACCCGCCGCCAGCAGCGCCGCCGTGAGGCTGGTCTTGCCGCTGAACGAGCGTCCGGGAACCAAAATCGCCTTTCCCTGCCAGCCGACGACGCCGGCGTGGACAAAGAGAAACTCCGTGGACGCCGACGCGATCTGCCCATGCAGGTGCGATTCCAGCGCTGCCAGCGCTTCCGCCAAATCGCCGGTTCGAGTGACAAGCGCGGTGCCGTGGTACAGCAAGTGCCGGCCCCGGACCCGTGCGTCGGCGGCGGGGGGCGCGGCGACCTTCAGCGAGTACAAACTGTCCACAAGCGGCGACTCGGCGGCGGCAGAGCCGGGCGGCAGGCCGGCAGCGACCTCGGGCCAGACGGCGGGGTCGCTGACCCGGATGCCGAACCGGTGCCCGTGGCTCGTAAATGCCTGCCCGGCGGCCCAGCCGACCCGCTCCAGCTTGTTCCAGCAGGGCCGGTCGCCGGAGACTTCCGCCGGGCGTGGCAGGTCGGTTCGGGACGGTTCCGCAAAATTCATACGCATTGTTGCTTTATGTCGGGCAGAAAACGCAAATAGCGTGGTATCATAGTAATTGTTATGATAAACTGTTGTAGCACAAACAATGCCAAGTCGGCCTGAAGTCTGTTGTTTTTACGATTTTTTATTTTTTTTTCGCGTTTTCACTTAATCGCCGCGCCCGCTTGGCATGATATTTGCATGAAAAGCACTCAGCAGGGGCGCACTCAACTACTTGCTGTCGTCAATTATCCGAGCTTCTCACTCGACCAGCTCACGCATTCCTATATAAGGCACCCCATTATGAGTTCAGGGATGAGGACGGCAATCGTTCACGACTATCTCGCGCAGGCCGGCGGGGCCGAGCGCGTCGCCGCCACTCTGCACAGCTTGTTTCCAGAGGCGCTCCTGTATACCTCGGTGTACGATGCCAAAGCGACACTCGCGTACTTTCGGGACATCGGCATCGCCACGTCGTTCTTGCAGCGCTGGCCGCTGTCGTCGCAGCGTATGCACAAGTTCGCCCTGCCGCTGTATCCGACCGCGTTCGAGCACTTCGATTTCAACGACTACGACTTGGTGGTCAGCTCGTCCAGCTCATTTGCCAAAGGCGTCATCACGCCGCCGCAGACCTGCCATGTCTGCTACTGCCACACGCCTGCCCGGTTCGCCTGGCGTCAGCACGAATATCTGTCCCAGAGCCGCCGGGGCCGACTGATGTCCCTGATGCTGCGCGGGATGCTCGGGCAGCTCCGGTCGTGGGATGTCGAAAGCGCCCAGCGCCCGGACTACTATGTCGCAAATTCCTACAATGTCGCCCAGCGTATCCGCAAGTATTACCGGCGCGATGTCGCCGCCGTGATCCCGCCCCCCATCGAAACCGAGCGCTACTCTCCAGTCAGCCCATCGGAAGTCGGCAACCATTTTTTGGTGGTCTCGCGCCTCGTCGGCTACAAGCGCATTGATTTGGCCGTCAAAGCCTGCAACGCCCTTCAGGCCCCCCTGCGGATTGTCGGCACCGGGCCTGACCTCGCGGGCTTGAAGCGCATCGCGGGGCCGACCATCGAGTTTCTCGGGCGGCTGTCCGACGCCGAAGTGGCAAGGGAGTTTGCCCGCTGCAAGGCGCTGATCTTTCCGGGAGAGGAGGACTTCGGCATGACCCCGCTCGAATGCATGGCGAGCGGTCGCCCGGTGGTCGCTACGCCGCCGGCGGGGCGCTGGAAACGGTCGGGGACGGCGAAACCGGCGTCCTGTTCCACGACCAGACCGAAGAGTCGCTGTCCGCCGCTTTGGTGACGCTGTCGGGTATGGAGTTCGCGCCGGATGCCTTGCAGCAGTACGCCGGGCGCTTCAGCGTCAATGTCTTCAAGGGCCGCATGATGCGTTTTCTGGAAGGGGCGGTCGAGCAGCACCAGAGCCGCCTCCGCACCGGCTACGGCATCGGCCCGTTTTCGACGACGGAAGCCCCCGGCCTATTTGCGGGCTACGAAGACCTCGTAAACCCTTTCCCCCGCCCCGGCAAATAACTTTTTTCGCCGCGCAATAATTTTCTTTCCCCCGTAGGGGCGAACCTTGTGTTCGCCCTCTTTTTCGCCTGCCCCCCGTCTATAGTCCGGTGCCCGACGTGCCGTTGTACAAAATCACCGGCGGGTCGGGCGTGCCTGCCGCCTTGCGAGCGGCATGCTGACGGCGCAGGTCGTCCAGGAGACCCGGCACGGTTTGCGGGGCGGCGGCAGGCGTCGAGAACGCCTTCGCAAACGTCCCCCAAAACTGGTCAATGTTGTGCGACAAGTCGAACACCATCACGCCCTGCGTCGAGGCCGTCGCGCCGAGCAGCGCTTGCAGCAGGTCGTCCGGGTGGCCGTTGTAATTCGACAGCGCAATGCCCGCATAGACAAACGTCTGGTCGTTCACCGCCCGGTTCGAGAACTGCCCCGCCGCCTCGACACTTTCCCCCGCGGTCCGGCCCGCGCTTTGTGCGCCGGCAATCGTCCCTGGCCCGTAGTAGCAGCCGGTCGTGATCCAGTCGGTCAGTCCGGCAAAGCCCGTTTTCTGGTAGCTTGGCGTCAAGAATCGCAGGCCCGCCGAAAAATCGTCCGCCGCCCAGTTGGAGCCGAGCACCGGGTAGTCGGGGTACCACGAGCCGGCATAAACACTCACGGTCGCAGTTGGGCGAATGGCTTTGACGGTCGCGGCCGCCGATGCCAGCCAGTTCCGAATGGTCAGTGTGCGGAAGACGTTCCAGTTGTCGTACTGTGGGCCGGGAATCAAGCGCTTGGTCAGCGACGGGTACGCGACCTCGTAGTGCTCGACATCGTCGGGCCAGCGCACGGGATGCCCGACAAACGCCTCGAACTGCGTGTGGGTTTGCGGCCCGAAGTCGGCGTTTGCCCCGGCATACCGCAGGCGGTCGTCGAAGATGACGCCGTCCACGGCGTAGCCGCGCACGATTTCAGCGACCACGTTCAGGATGCGCGTCTGCACCGCCGGGTCGTTCGGGTTGACCATCAGCGGCACCTGCTGCTCGGGCCGGGCGCCGATGGGGACGAATTGGGCGTTCGTAATCAAAGACAACTGCGCCCCGACCGGCGCATACGTGCGGAGCCACTCCCCCGCCGTGCCGCCCGCGGTCAGCAGGGAGCCGCCGGGCGGCACCGACAGCGACAAGATCGGCAGCATCGCGCCGTCGGCCACGGCCACGACGCGCAGGTTGGTATCAAGCAGCGCCGCCAGTGTCCCCGACGCGGCTTTCAGCTTTTCCGCGCTCGTATACAGCGCGATCTGTTCCGGCAGCCGCGCGGGCAGATTGGCCCGGTCGGACAGGGCGATCGGGATCGCGCCGGACGTGCTGGACATCAGCGACAAGCTCGGCTCGTACAGCGTCGTCTGCCACTCGGGGTGCGTGTAGCCCGGCCCGTATTTGACATCCCGGTGGCCCTCGCTGAAGACGTTCATACTGGCGACGATTTGCAGGCCGTTCGCGTGGGCTTGAGCGACCATGACCGCTAATGGGTCGAAGCCGACCGGCAGCGTCTTCCCGCCGAACCAGGTCGTCAGCTTCGGCGCGAATTTGCTGGGATAAAGCGTGTTGCCGACAATCGGCTTGACATCGAAGACAATTGTATTGAAGCCCGCTTTTTTGATCTGCGCCGTCAGCGCAGCGATCTTCTCGGCGGTATTCACACGGTTCAAATTGGCCGTGCCATCAATCCAGATGATCCGGGCCTGAAGCTTGCGCTCCCGCGCCATCTGCTGGGCCAGCCCCACACCGTCGTTGCCATCGTCCAGCGCCGCCGGCGGCAGGGACGGCAGCGGCGCATAGGCCGGCGACACGGGGTTAGGCGGCACCGTCAGCGGCGGCGCGAGAACGATAGGCGGCGGGATTGGGGCCGTCGGCGGCGCGGCGACGGGAATTGCCGGCGGCGGCACGGCGGTCGGCGCGGGCGTCTGGGCGGCCAGCGGGCCGGCAAGCGTCAGCAGCGCAAGGACTGCGGGCAAGAGGGCAAAGCGGTTGTGCATGAGGTTAGTATAGCACGGTGGGTCAAGGGCGGCCCAGCGGGCTAGGCCCGCACGATCAAGTTCACCCGCCGGTCGGCCAGCCCGATCTCGGCGATGCTGCCGCTGTTGAACTCCAAGTAGTCGTCTTCGATGCCGTCACTGAAGATCACGCCATTTATGGGCATCTGCGAGGTCACCGACAGCGACTGCCCGGACTCGATCCGCCCAAAGACCATCTCCGCCGCCGAGGCCCGGCTCTCAAACGGCTCCCGGACACTGTAGCCCAGGTACTCAGCTTCCCAGTCGAACGCATAGCGGTCCCGAACCGCGTGGGTTTCCTCGCCCGGCACAAATGTCTCGACAATGCCCGAGGCCCCGGTCAGCACCGAGCGAAACCAGCCGGTCGAGCCGGCCCCCGTCGAGATGATGATCCCGCTCGACGACTGCGTTTCAGTCCGCGCCCCGAGAGTCAGCGCATAGCGGGCCGACTGGTGCGTGCGCTGCCCGATAAACAGATCGTTCACGGCATAGAGCGATTGGCCGTCGTTCAGCGTGGCGCAGGCCATCGAGACTAGCTTGCGCCCGAACTGCCCGCGCAGGGCAGGCCGCAGATGCGCCGCCGCATTGTCCGCCGTGAACCCAATCAGCACACCGTCAATGCGAGCTGGGTCCGGGTTCACCGCAAACAGCGGCTGGCCGCGAAGATATTTCGCCGTGTTGACCACCAGTCCATCGGGGCCGACCGTGAGGACGAAATCGTCATCGCTGAACGTAAAGTTCGGCACGAAGCTTCGCTCGATCCACTGGGAGCGCACCCCCGGCGGCAGGGCGTCTTTGACTTGTCCCAGCGCCCGGTAGTACGCCGTGTGCGCGGCTTCATACTCGGCAAACGAGACGCCCATATGCTCCAGATAAAACCGGGCCTGCTCGCGGGTATTGAACCGCTCGACCAGCTCTTCCAGCGCCGTTTTTTTGGTGACGACCACCACTTTTTCGTAGGACATGATCTATTCCTCAGGACCTCACCCCGTCACTTCGTGACGACCCTCTCCTTAAGCAAGGAGAGGATAGAAACAATTCAGAGAGGGACCCATACCACGGGGCCTCCGCCCTAGCTGTCCTCTCTTAAGAAGTCTTTTCCTACCCTCTCCTTGCTTAAGGAGAGGGTCGTCACGAAGTGACGGGGTGAGGTCTCCTACTCCGCTCCGTTCAAGAGCGACCCCAGCGTCTCGGTCGTGATATTCAGCGCCCCGATCTTGCGGGCGTTCTCGCCCATCTCTTTCAGCGCCAGGGCCAGCACGGCGCGGGGGTCCAGACGGCCAGGCGGCGCTCCGCAGCCCGCGCCTCGAACTCGGCCAGGGTTTCCAGCGCCTGCCCTTTGTTCTCGGCCTCGATCTTAGCGTTGTCGCCTTCAAGTGCAATCAGCGCTCGGCGCTGCTCTTCCAGCGCGATTTCCGTGGCCCGCTCGCTTTCCTTGATCTTGCGCTCCTCCGCGACCGCCGCCCCGCGCCGGGCGTAGATCGCTTCGTCGGCTTGACGCAGCAGGGTTTCCCGGTACTGGGCTTCCAGGGCTTTGGCGACCTCCGGGGTCGGCTTGGCGCTGAGAAAGAACAGGCTGGTCAGCGCGACCCCGAGCGTGTCCAGAAGCGTCGCCTCGCGGATATGCGACAGCGTCGCCGCCGCGATCTCCTGCGACTGCCGCAGGGTCTCTTCGAGGGTACGGCTCTGGATTTCGCGCCGGGTCTCCATCTGCACGATATTGGCGATCCGGGCGGGCAGGCTATCCGGGTCTTTGGCGAGATACGTCTGCCGCCGCGTGTCCCAGGCGAAGTTAAGCTGGGTCGCCGCCTGCACCGGGTCGGCAATGCGGTACGTGAACTGCCCCTGGAGCGTGACCGACTGGAAATTGTTGGTCAGCTCGTTGAAGACAAAGCTGGCATCGCGGGTGCTGGTCGGGATGACCGCGACCTGCGTGTTCAGGGTCAGGTAGTAGAACGATTGCCCCATTCCTTCCCGCGTCAGCTTTCCCCCGACATACTTGATCACATAATCGGTCGGCTGCCCCTTAAAAAACGCAATTCCAAACATGGTGTCCTCTTTAATCTGCCTCACCAATACGGCGGCAGAAGCCGCCGGCAGCCGTGCGCCAGAACGACGACGGCAAACAAAAAATTTCGCGCCAGCAGCGGCAGCACCGGCAGGCCGAGCGGCACCTGCGCCGCCCTTGTCTCCGACACGTCCGTCAGTTGGCTTGCCAGCCGGGTCATCCAATCCACCGTGCGCGGCCACTCGGCCAGCGATGACAGCCATTCGTCGGGGATGCCCTCTTTGCCGACCCTTACACCTACAATCGCCCCGACAATCGCCGCCGTTGTGTCGGTATCGCCGCCACAGCGGATGACGGCGGTGACTGCACCCCGGTAATCATCAGGAAACGACAGCCAGGCATGAATGACCACAGGCACAGTCTGATTGACATAGCCCGAAACGCCCTTGTCGGCCCCGACGCCTGCGGCGAAGTTCCACGTTGATTCTCCCGCTTGGGCGCTGATAGTTGCCTTTCGCAGCAGTGTCCGCAGGTCACTCTCGCCCAGCAGCGACTTGATCGTCCGCCAATAGAGGTTCGGCAGGTGCGCGTTCCCGGTTTTGCCGGTGGCAAGTGACGCGGCGACCGCCACTGCCAGTGCTCCCGCCTCAGCGCGTGGGTCCGTATGGGTCAGGCGCGATGATGCCCGCACTAATTCCCGCAGCCGCTCCAAATTATCGCCGTAACAGACACCCAGCAAAGCGCTCCGCATCGCCGGGCCGTTGCCTGCCGACCAGACCCCGCTCTTTTCAGGCGGAACGCCGAGCCAGAGCTTCAGGGTCGCCCGCAGCGTGGCCCAGCCGATGCCCGCCGGGCCGCCGAGCAGCCACAGACGCAGAGACCGAGCCAGTGCCTGCGTGAACGCACTCGGCTCGCCTGCCGACCCAATCAGCGCTTGGGCGACAAAGCACGTATGCTCCGTGTCGTCAGAGACCATTCCCCGGCGGCCCAAAAAGTGCGGGCGGCTGAGGTCGGGAAACAGGCGGGCCAGACGTGCTCGGGATAGGCCCTCTCCTGCCAGTCCCAGTGCATCCCCGACTGCCGTACCGAGCAGGCAGCCCTCAATCGCACGTCGCTTGCCGGTCATCGCAATTCGTCCCGGATTTCCATGAGAACCTTGCCGAGCCTATTTTTCCCCTGACCGTCGGGGCCGTAGCCCCAATAGCTGTCATTACGCGCGGCTTCGATAATCGTTTCGGTGCCGGTGCCGAGGAGCACCGCCCGGATGTCGTCGTGCTGCGTGAACTTGGCCCGGACAGCCTCGCGCATGACATCGTCTTTGACCGCGTCCCAGTCGGCCCGGAGCGGAAAGTCGCGGCTCTGGCCCAGGTTCTTCGCGGTCATCGGGTCGGGCGCGATTTGGATTTCGTGCTCCTGCGGCGTCCCCGCAAACTTTTGGGCCTGGAAGTAGTGCTCGATGGTCTGCCAGGATTTGCCGCCGAGCGTGAAGCTGTGTTTTGAGAAGTTCGAGAAGCAGCCGTAGGGGAGGTCGCGCTCCCGGTAGAATTCGATTGCCATGTTTGGTCCCATTTCTGTGTACAAGAGGCGTGGAACTGAAGTTCTACGCTGTGGGCGCGGACGCCAAGTAACCGCCTTCGCGGGTACAGTAAAGACGCTGCGCCAATCTGTTCCTTGCCCGCGCAGGCGGCCAATCGGCGTCTGCGCCCCACAGCGTAGAACTTCAGTTCCACGCACGCCCCTATGCTCTGCGTCGCGCCCCATGCTCTGCTTCGCGCCGCTCATCAGAATCCACAAGGTTCCTGTCTCCTAAGTTAGCGTTACAAAGACACTATACCACAGATTATGTAACTTTAACACTAACTTGGAAAAGTTTTTGGCGGCGCGAACTCATACAGCAAGGCCGGGCGGTGTGCGCCGCGCTTTTCTTCGGCGGTCGGGGTCAGCGCTCCCGTGCCGAGGACCCATTTGCGGAAGTTGCGCTTGTCGAGGGTTCGGGCCGACAGGCTTTCGTAGACGGTCTGCATCTCCGTGAGCGTGAAGCGGCGCGGCAGCAGGGCGGCGGCGACCGACAGATCGGTGTCCAGACGCGCCCGGAGCGCGGCGAGGGCGTGAGTCAAAATGGCGGCGTGGTCGAACGCCAGCGGCGGCAGGGTGGCGGCGGGGAACCAGGCGGCATCGGCGGCATCGGTGCCCGCCCGGAGCGTCAGCGCATCGCTTGCGACCAGCGCGGTGAACGCAATCGTGATGACCCAGGTGCGCGGGTCACGTCCGGGATCGCCGAACGCCCGGAGCTGTTCCAGCAGCACGGCGGAGACGCCGGTTTCCTCGGCCAGCTCACGCCGCGCCGCGCCATCCAGTGTCTCGCCGGGCCGGACAAAGCCGCCGGGCAAGGCCCACTGCCCGGCAAACGGCTCTTCCTTGCGCCGGATCAGCAGCACTTGTAGCGAGTGCTCACGGAGAGTCAGCAGGGCAATGTCGGCAGTCACCGAGGGGTGCTCGAAGTCATCGGGATTGTAGTTCTTAGGGAGTGTCGTGTTCATAGAAGTTGTGTTCATGTGACACGATTATCGCAGAAAGATGCGGCGGCGTCAAGAGGCGGGTGGATGCCGGGGGTGTAGAAACCCCCGGCAGGGAGGTGTCCTTCGGACAAAGAGTACGGCTCTTCGCCCGTTCTTATTCTCGTCCGAAGGACGCTTCTTTGCCGGGGGTTTCTACACCCCCGGCGCAGCGTCTTTGACCTCATAGCTCCAAAAGTCGCGGGCCAGCAGCGTGTTTGGGAACACCGCCGCCGCTTCGGCCAGCAGCGCCTCAGTTTGAGACGACTCGGACTCGTAGCGGGCGCTGATGTGGGTCAAGATCAGCGTCCCAACCCCGGCAGCGCGGGCGACGGCAGCGGCTTCGGCGGCGGTGGAATGCCCGGCAGCGACCGCCCGCTCTTTTTGATCGCTGGCAAATGTCGCCTCATGCACCAGCACGTCCGCGCCCAGCGCCAGCTCGACCGCCGCCGGGGTGACACCCGTATCGCCGCAGACGACCACTTTCCGACCCGGACGCTCCGGGCCGACCAGCCCGCGTCCGTCAACGACGCGCCCATCGGGCAGCGTGATGGTCTCGCCGGCTTTCAGTTGCCCATAAAGCGGCCCGAACGGCACCCCGAGCGTTTTGGCCGTCTCGGCATCGAATGTGCCGGGGCGCGGCTTTTCGGCGACCGCGTAGCCATACGATGGGACCCGGTGGTTGAGCCGGCGGCAGTGAACAGTTCGCGTGTCGTCCTCAAAAATCAGCCCCTCGGTGACCGTCTCGAACATCAAAGGGAACTTTAGGCCGGTCGCAGTCACGCGTAGGGTCTGCCGAAGCCAGTCTTCCAGCCCCGGCGGGCCGAAGATCGTCACCGGCGTTTCGATGTCCTGGGCCGACGACCGGCTCGCCAGCAGCCCCGGCAGGCCGAAGACATGATCCCCGTGCAGGTGTGTGACGTAGACGTGCTCAAGCTGACTCAGCTTCAGCGGCGAGCGCTGTACCTGCTGCTGCGTCCCCTCCCCGGCATCAAACAGCCACAGCGCCGCCCGCTGCGGCCATTGCAGCCCCAAACTGCTCACGTTGCGTGTGGGGCTTGGCGACCCCGCCCCAGTTCCTAAGAAAGTTAGTTTCAACAAGTATCCTCTTGAAAAGTACAGCGAACCTAGATCGGAATGCTTTCCCAGCCACGTTTCGGGCGCGTCTTCATAAATTCATGCAAACGTTCTGCCGCTTCATGGAACGTCTGCGTCGCTTGCAGGCGGGGCAAGTATAGGTTCTGGCGGGCAACTTCCGGCAGATCGAAGAACCAATACAAAGTCATCAGCGGAGAAATCCAGGGCGGCGTGTTCTGCGTGTAGGGGTTGACAGCCTGCTCCCCAAACTCTCCGCGCAGGGCGGACAGCATGGACGCGAGGACAACACTTTGGTGCATTCCCTGCTGGTGCGCTAATATATACTCGCCGGCGTCGGCAAACGCCACACCCTCTTCCGACTGCGGCAGCAGTGTTGTGACACCGTGAAATGCTTCGGCGCGGGTCAAATCGGCGATCCGGGCGAGCACCTGCGCGTGACTGATATTGTCCAGCCGCTCGGCGCTGAACGCGGTCGTCACCAGTAGCTTTCGCGGGATGTCCAGGTCGCGGACGGCGGCGAGACTCAGCGCGTCCTCCAGCGGAGAGGCCAGCGAATACTCATCGCCCCGCAGTAGAGAGTCCACGCCGCCGTCCACCAAAATCAGTGTGTCAATCGCGAGAGACTTCACTAGGTACGAATAGCTGTCGTAGTACGGCCCGACCCCGCTTGCGCCGAAGCACCAGAGCGAGACGTTTTGGGAGCGTTCCAGAAGCCAGCGAGCCAGCCAGCCTTCCGGGAAATACGAAGGCCGGGCAGACTGAGCCGTGACTTCCCAAAGCGTCTCTGTGTGCCGCGTCGCGCCTTCGATGTCGTTCAGCGGCGTCGAGCTGAAGCTCGCTAAATACACCGAGCAGCCCAGCTTTTCCAAAGCCAGAAAGAGCGGCAGTCCGCAAACGACATCATAGCCGCCGCCCATCCCTGCAATGAGAACGCGGCTGTCCGCAGTGAAACTGTTGAGAATTGATTCTGGCAGCATGACGGGACCCTCTTCATAGTAGCCCATTGTACCAGACAAAAAGCCGCCTCACCCAAAAGAGGACGAGGCGGCTGCGTTTTTGTGCGTTTGGCTGCGCTTAACGATTGGCTTAGATATTCGAGCGGGGGTCACCGACGGTTCCGGTCTTGGTCAAGTCCTCGACTTCGACGTCGGTGCGGCGGATGGTGTCGCGGACGGTCTCGGTGCGCTCGGTGGCGGTTTTGCCGACGACGACTTCCTCGACGACGCGGGCGGTCTTGGAGACGACCGGCACCTCGGCGGTTTCGGTCACTTCGATGGACTTCTCGCCGAACGCCTTGTCGGCATCGGTGACGGCACGGTCCACCGGGCGGCGATCCACGGTCACGCGCTCCTCGCGCAGGGTAACGGTTTCTTCCACCGGGCGCTCGGTGACGTAGGTATGTATCCGTGCGCCGCCGCTCCGCACCTGACGCTTGCCGACCGACAGCTCTTCTTCGACAACCGGGATAACGGTCTCGCCCGAGGCGCTTGCGTTTGTCGGCATCGCAGGCAAGGTGCGGGAGGTGCCGCGCTCGCGGGTGATGTCTTCCGCCGAGTAGGGCGACGCCGACTCATCGTAGCCGGTGTAACCACCGGCGCGGTAGGATGCGCCGCGTGTGTCAATATCTACGGCCCCATAGCCGTTCAGGATGTCTACCACCGACTGCGCCTTATCGTCGGGCGCATCCACTGTGACCAGTGTGCCGCCGCGCCGGATACCCTCGGCGTAATACTCAGCATGCTCTTTCGGGACACCGATATGAGTCAGGCCGCCGATGAGGCCGCCCGCGACCGCACCAATACCCGCGCCGACCACGGTGCTGCCGACAGTCGCGCCGAGCGCCGCCACAATCGGGCCGACTGCCAGCACCGGGCCAACGCCAGGGACGAGCAGCAGACCGAGGCCGGCGAGCAGGCCGACCACACCGCCGACGCCCGCGCCGATTCCGGCGTCCATGCCGACCGCGTGCTCACCGGCGGTCCCGGCGCTGTTGTTATCGAAATCGCTGCTGTCGCCGGTATAGCCGCTTGCCGTTTGGTTGGCGGCAAGGCTGATGTGCTCGCGTCCGAAGCCGGCGTCCACCAGCTCGCGAACCACATTCTGCGCGTCCTGAAAGTCGTCAAATAATCCGACTACTGTTTTGGACATGATAGTTTCCTCTTGTCTGCCCGCTGCACGGGCGTCGTGCTTTGTGTGGTTGTTCCCAGCCATTTTTGTTCATAAACCTGCATCTTTGCCCTCTTGTCATACAAAAACCGTGTTTATCTCGTTTTTGGGTCGGGTAGAAGAAGACGAAAACCATTCTCACGCTAGAATCGAGATGACCATGACAAAGAACACATTTGCTCAAACACTGACAGCGCTTGGCGCTCTGCTGGCCCTGTCCGCGCCTGCCTTCGCGCAGGGCACACCGACCACCACAGCCACTGACCGGCAGTTTTTGATTCAGGCCGCTCAAGGCAGCGTCTCCGACTACGCCAACGGCGCGGCGGCGGTCAACCGGGCCTCGAACCCCGCCGTCCGTCAGCTCGGCATTTGGCTGATGGAAGACCACGACCGCCTGAACATCTCCCTGTTCGCCCTATCCGGCGTGCGCGGGATCAACCTGCCCCTGACGATCACAGCCTCGGACCAGACCGACCTGACTGCTCTGACCAGCAAGTCGGGCGACGCCTTCGACCGGGCCTGGCTCCAGCAGGCGGTCAAGACCAACAAGCAGGACATCAGCGATGCCCAGAAGGAACTGTCCGCGTCTACCGACCCGGAAGTCCTGCCCCTGGTTCGCGCCTACTTGAGCACCGAGTACGGCCACCTCGCCGCCACTCAGAGCATCCTGGCCTCCATGAAGTAGGCAAAAGAATAAAGTAGGTATGAGAGTGTCAACGCCCCGGTTTCAGGCTTGAAACCGGGGCGTTTTTGTGACGCGAGCGAGATGACCTTGATGGTCTCAGCCGAGTTACTGACTGCCGACACCGTGGACACGCATGGCGAGTTTGTAGACGCTGTGGCTGGCGGTGATAAACAGTGTCTTGCGGTCTTTGCCGCCGAAGCAGAGGTTGCCGGTCCAGTCCTCGGGAATGGGAACGTGCAAAATTTGGGTGCCCAACTTATCAAAGACAGTGACGCCGTGGCCGGTCAAATACACATTCCCAGCACTGTCCAGCGTCATGCCGTCGGAGCCGAGTGAGCAGAACAAGCGCTTGTCCGTGAGCGTGCCATCAGGATTTATCGCATAGGAATAAGTCCGGCCCGCACCGATGTCGGCAACGTACAGCGTTTTGCCGTCCGGCGTGCCGACAAGGCCGTTCGGCTGCACGAAATCACTGATAACCCGGACCAGCGCCTTGCCGCCCGGCGGCAGGTAGTAGACTCCCTCGGTGTCCTGCTCTTTGTGCCCGTGCTGCCAGTAGGAGCGCAGGTAAAATGGGTCGGTGAGGTAAAGGCCGCCATCGGGTCGGACCCAGACATCGTTCGGGCCGCACAGCCGCTTGCCGTTGTATTCAGCGATGACGGCAAGAGTTTTGCCGTCGGGACCGATGCGCCACAGTGCATTCTTCTCGTCGGCACAAGCCCACAGGCTGCCGTGGGCGTCAAAGCACATGCCGTTGGAACGCCCACAAGGCGACAGAAACAAAGTGACAGAGTTGTCCGCCGCATGCCACTTATGAATGCGGTCATAAGTCTGGTCGGTAAAGTACACGTCTCCGTGCGTGTCCGTCGCCGGCCCTTCAGTAAAGCCGAAGTTCCCGGAAATCTTCTCCAAAACCGCCCCCGGCGCAGTGATGTCGCTGAGCGAAGCTGGCCTTGCCATTTCAATATGCTGTTCAATATGCTGTTCAATATGCTGTGCAGTAATCAAGACAACTCCTTGCTCACTCTCCTTGCTCACTCTCCTTGCTCACTCTCCTTGCTCACTCTCCTTGCTCACTCTCCTTTGGTTGGCAGGAAGGCGATGAAATGGGCGCCGATGCCGAACTCGCCGGCTTCAACAATGCCGCCCCGGTGGGCGTCAATGATGCCTTTGACGATGCTCAGGCCCAGCCCGAGGCCACGGGCGCGGGACGTGAAGAACGGGGTGAAGATGCGCGGCTTGATGTCGGCGGCGATACCGGGGCCGCTGTCAATAAACTCGATCTTGATGTAGCTGCGGCCCCGCGACAGGTCGGCGTGGAAGTCGGCGGGGTCGGCGCGGGACGTGCGGATGGTCAGTGTGCCGCCATCCGGCTGGAATGACAGCGAGTTCTCGACCAGCTCCGCGAACGCCCGCTTGAGCCGCGCCCCATCGGCCAAAATGGGCGCAAGGTTCGGGGTCAGGTCCAGAGTCAGCGCGACCAGGCTCCGCTTTGGAAAGCTTTCGGCGATGCACTGCTCGATCAGGGCGTTCAAATCGCACTCGGCCAGCGAGATTTGCGTCGCTCGGACAAAGTCCCGGAACTCCTGCAAGATCTCTTCCAAGCGGAAGATGCCCCGGCGTATCGCTTCAGCCAGGGACTTGTACTCGCCGCGTTTGTCCGCGGGTTCGGAGAGCCGGAACTCCAGCTCGTTCAGATCGCCTTTAATTGCAAAGGTCCGGTTGCCGATCATGTGCGCGGCCTTTGCCGACAGCTCGCCCCACGCCGCCATACGCTCGGTGTTCACCAGGCGATCCAAAATCCGGCTGTTCTCAATCGCCGTACCGAGCTGCGACGCGATAGTTAGGAGCACACTTTCGTCGTCTTCGGTGAACTCGCGCCGGAACCACGGCGCGGCGCTCTTGCGGCGCAGGACACGCAGGACCCCGAGCACCCCGGAGCGCCCGAAGATCGGCACGGCCAGAAACGCCCCGACATCGGTGGACGGAAACTCCTCGAACCGGCCCCGCCAGCGCGGGTCCTCGCGGGGGCTGACCGTGCGGATCGGCTCGCCGTGCTGGGCCACCCAGCCGGTCAAGCCCTCACCGAGCGGATAAATTGCCGTGCCGATGCGCCCGGCAAGACCCCCTCGCGCCGCCTGCAAGGTCAGATGCTGCCGGTCCCGGTCGAGCACGAACAAGGAGCAGTCCTCGAACCGAAGCTGGGCGGCGGCAACGTCCACCACCCGGCGCATAAGCTGGTCCGGGTCGGCGATGGCGCTTAAATCTTTGCCGATCTCGACCAGCGCCGCTTCCCGCGCCCGGTAGCCGTCGCTCAAGAGCCGCAGCACGGCAATATCCGCCAGCGACTGCACCAGGCGCAAATGGGAGTCGGTGAAGTGATTGTGCTGGAAGCTCTCGATATTGATCACTCCCCGCGTGTGCCCGTTGCCGTCGAGCAGCGGCACGGCGATCTCGCTGGAAACGTCGTCGAAGAACGCGAAGTAGTACGGGTCGGCATTGACATCGCCGGTGATGTACGGCTGCCCGGTGGCGGCGACATGGGACGTAATCCCGCTGCGCCGCTTGCCGTCCGCCCCGTCCTCGTCAATTTGGAGCCGCAGGGCGCGAAACTCGTCGGTCCAGCCCACCCCCGCCGTTGCGACCAGCACCAGATCCCCGGTGCCGTCGTGGGCCAGCGCGAAGAACGCCCGGTCGGCCCCGACCGCATCCATCGCCGCCCGGTTCATCTCGTCGAACAGCGCCGGCGCTTCGTCCACTTCGATCGCCCGGCGGGACAGGTGCCGAATCAGTGCCACAGGGTCGTTAGTCATGGCAAGCATTGTACCCGGAACCTAGCCCGCAACAAGTTGCGACCCTCCCGAAGCGGGAAGGTAAGGAGTTCGGGCCATGCAACGTAAAGCTGTTTTGCCTAGATCTCTTCACCTTCCCGCTTCGGGAGGGTCGCAACTTGTTGCGGGCTAGGTTCTTACCTACGGCTGGCCGAATGGGAGGCCGCCTGGCATCTGCTGCTGCGGGTCCGGCTGCTGCGGGACTGCCGCGCCGAACGAGGCAGGCCGCTCTTGCAGGACAACGGGGACCGTGCGCGGGGAACCGTCACGGACAATCTTCAGGGTCAGGGTCGTGCCGACGCCGAGCGACTGGATTAAGTTGTTCAGCGTGTCCTGCCCGGTGATCGCCTGGCCGTTCGCCGTCGTAATCACATCGAAGATATGAAGGCCCGCCGCTGCCGCCGGTGTCTTCGGATAGATGCGGCGGATGACGACGCCCTGGCTGAGGTCCGCCGGAATGCCGACCTGCGCCCGGTCGTCGGGGCTGATAGCCGAGATGTCAGCGTACTGGACACCCAAATATGGGTGCGATGCTTTGCCGCTGCGGATTAGCTCGGCGGCAATCTGCTTGGCCCGGTTGATCGGAATGGCGAAGCCGATGCCCGAGTAGGTGCCGCTCGGCGATAGGATCGCCTCGTTGATGCCGATCACCTGGCCGTTGATATTGGCGAGTGCCCCGCCGGAGTTGCCGGGATTAATCGCAGCATCGGTCTGGATCGCCGGCAGGATGCTCTGGCCTTCGGCGCTCTGACCGGTCCGGTTCAGGGCGCTGATGATGCCGAGCGTCACGGTGGTGCCGACATTCAGCGGGTTGCCGACCGCAATGGCCCAGTCCCCAATCCGAACGTCGTCGGAGTTGCCGAGCTGCGCGACCGGCAGCTTCACGCCCGCCGTGTCAATCTTCACTACGGCAATGTCGGTCACCGGGTCTGCGCCGATCACGCGGGCGTCATATGCCTTGCCCATGCCGCCATTTTTGTCGCCGACATTGACGGTCAGCTTGGACGTGTTCGCGACGACGTGGTTGTTGGTCAGGATGTAGCCGTCGGCACTGATAATGATGCCCGAGCCGGCCCCCTGTGGGGTCTGCGGCTGGACCGGCCCGCCCCCGCCGAAGAACTGGCGGAAGATCGGATCGCCGCCTATGCCGGCCCCGGCGACCGGCTTGCCGACCGTATGCACGGTCACGACGGCGCCGTCCACTTTTGCGGCGGCGTCGGAAACGACCGAGTCGCCGGTGAAGTGCTTGAGCGCCGACGGTGTGGTGTCAAGCGAGGTCAAGACGGCCTGCTTGGAGGCCGTGCTGGTATTGAAAAGCGTGGCCGGGTCGCCGAAGGTCTTCAGGCCCACGGCGCAGGCGGCGACACCGACCGCAAAGGCGGCGGCGTAGGAGCTAACTTTCTTCATTTTTCTGATGTCCTCATGTGTAGTTATTTCAGTAGTTTTAACCTAAGTTGCGTTTCTGGTTTTTTGCGTTTGCAGGTTTAGGTGCCTGGCCGGTTTCCGTAAAGTGAAAGTACCACCCAACACTTCACAGGAGACCGACCATGCATCCCTCTGTTCGACAAATCATCGCGATTTACTGCCTGTGCGACGATTTTCTTTCGGCCCGTGGCTACAAAGATGCCCGGCAAGCTAAACTGACCACGGCCCAGGTCATGACCGTGGCTTTAGTGGCCGCCGCCCTGTTTAACGGCAACCAGGAGAAAAGTCGCGTGTTCCTACGGGACCACGGCTACATCCGGCCCATGCTCTCCAAAGGCTGCTTGAACCGCCGTCTGCATGAAGTCCCGGAAGCGCTCTGGCAATCCCTGTTCGCGGTTGTGGCCGACGTTCACAAGCAAGGCAACGAAAGCCAGTGGTACGCGGTGGACAGCATGCCCGCCAGCGTCTGCGATAATTTTCGCATCTGCCGCAGCCGCTTGTACCCGCAAAAGCAGCACGGCAAAGCGTTTCGAGGCTACATCGCCTGCAAGAAACGCTTCTTCTACGGCCTGCGGGTGCATCTGGTGACGACCACGGGCGGCCTGCCCGTCGAGGTCATGCTCGCACCGGGCAGCGAGGCAGACATTGCGGCGTTCCGGCGACTGCCGCTGGACCTGCCGCCAAAGGCCCGCATCTTCGCGGACGCAGGCTATCTGGACCAGCATGAAGAAGCGCTGCTTAAGGACGCCGATTTGCATTTAGTGGCCCAGCGGCGCAAAAACAGCAAAGAACCGCTGGCTCCGTGGGTGAGCTACCTTTGGCTCCGTGGGTGAGCTACCTTGCCCGCAAAGAGCGCAAGCGCATCGAGACGGTGTTCAGCCAGATCGCGGCAGCGTTCGGACGGACCCTTCATGCGGTCACGGCCCGAGGCTTCGAGCTAAAAGTCTTTCTGACCGTGCTGGCTTACAGTATGCTCGCAACAGCATAGAAACGCAACTTAGGTTAGTTTTAACAAGTTCGCCATTTCAATCGCGGCGGCGGCGACATCCGCCCCTTTGTTGCCGGCCTTCGTGCCGGCCCGCTCCAATGCCTGCTCGATGGTGTCCGTGGTCAGCACCCCGAACAGCACGGGTACGCCGGTTTCGACGGCAAGGCTCGCCAGGCCCGACGCCATCGGCCCGGCGACATAGTCGAAGTGCGCGGTCGCGCCCCGGATGACCGCTCCGAGGCAAATCACGGCCTCGTACTGCCCGGACTTCGCCAAGGCTGACGCCGCCAGCGGGATCTCAAACGCGCCGGGCACCCGCGCCAGCGTGATGTCGCCGTCGGCGACCCCATGCCGTTTGAGCGTGTCCAGTGCGCCTTCCAAAAGCCGGTCGCCAATCAGCGAGTTGAACCGGCTGAGCACAATGGCGATCTTCAGGCCGGACGCGATCATCGTTCCTTCGAGTGTCTTCATATACGAGGCTTGTTCCTAAAATGTTCGCGAGCAGCAAAAAAGAAGATTACACCGCTTCCGGGGCGTCCTGCTCGTCCAAGACCAAAAAGTGCCCCATCTTCGTCCGCTTGGTATCTAAATAACGCCGGTTGGAGTCGTTCGGTTCCGAAACAAGCGGCACCCGCTCGCCGATCTCCAGGCCGTAGCCTTCCAGTCCCGCCAGCTTCGCCGGGTTGTTGGTCATGTAGCGCAGGCGCTTTAGGCCCAGATCCACCAAAACCTGCGCCCCAATACCGTAGTCACGCAGGTCGGGCTTGAAGCCGAGCTGAACGTTCGCTTCCACCGTGTCCGCGCCTTCATCTTGCAGGGCATACGCTTTGATTTTGTTGATGATCCCGATGCCGCGCCCCTCCTGCTCGATGTAGAGGAGAACGCCCCGGCCCGCCTCGGAAATCTTTTGCAGAGCCAGGTGAAGCTGATCGCCGCAGTCGCACTTGAGCGAGCCGACTAAATCGCCCGTGACGCACGACGAGTGGATACGCACGAGAACGTCCAAGCCGTCGCTGATGTCGCCCATCACAAACGCCGTGTATGGGGCCGGGTCCACATCGCTCTCGTAAGCATGAACAATAAAGTCACCGTAGACCGACGGCAGCTTGGCCGATGCCACCCGCCGGACCAGCTTTTCGCGCCGCCGCCGGTACTTAATCAAATCAGCAATCGTAATAAACTTCAGGTCGAACTTCTCGGCCAGAGCCACCAGCGCGTCTGCACGGGCCATCTCGCCGCCGTCGCCCATGATCTCGCAGATGACCCCCACCGGCTGAAGGCCCGCCAGGGTCATCAGATCCACCGCCGCCTCAGTGTGCCCGGCCCGCTTCAGAACTCCGCCCTTGCGGGCCATCAGCGGGTTGACATGGCCCGGACGGTTGAAGTCTCCCGGCACCGCTTTTTTGTCGGCCAATTTACGAATCGTCAGCGCCCGGTCGGCAGCGCTGCTGCCGGTCGTCGTGCCGTCCCGCGCATCCACGGTGATCGTGAACGCCGTCCGCATACTCTCGCTATTTTCGCGCACCATTAGCTCTAAATTGAGTGCCAGCAGGCGCTCCTCGGGCATGGGCACCGTGATAATGCCGCTCGCATGACGGGTCATCAGCGTAATCGCCTCGGCGGTGATATGCTCGGCGGCCATGACAAAGTCACCTTCGTTCTCGCGGTCTTCGTCGTCCACGAGGATAACCATTTTGCCCGCCCGCAAATCCGCCAGAGCTTCGTCTATGGTATTGAAAATCGTTTCCGGCATCTGCGCCTCTTTTCTACTTCCGCCGTCGTCTCTTAGCGTAACTGATCCAGCAGCCTATCGTACTGTGAGTGCGGACCAATCCAGAACCATTCCACAATTTCGGCGTCTTTCAGCGCAAGCGCCCGCCAATGTAAACCGATACGGACGGAGTACAGTGGAATAGTCTGGCTCACGCGCTTGTAGTCCAAACTGCTCTGCTTCGGGCTAATTGACCATTGCCGGTAAGTCTGCCGCGCTTGCTTTTGGACATCCAGCGGCAGCCGCTCAAAGCGTTTCCGAAAATCCGCTGTGATGCGTGAAGTCACAAGATGCTCTCCAGCGGATAGACTTCGCCACGTACAATCTCGGCGCGGGCCAGAGCAATCAAATCCATGAGTGCCTCTTCAGGTACCCCGTTGTCTTCAAGCGCCAGTTCTTCCAGCAGCCAGGAAGCAACTTTGTCCTGCTTCGTCTCCGGCAGCTTGGAGACTTCGGCGATTGCTTTTTCAAGAAGCTCAGTCACGGCGGTTACTCCCGGTAGGCGGTCATCGGGCCGGCGTAGGCGGGTTCGGGACGCTCGTCGCGCTCCAAATCGGCGATGCGGAGGGGGGTAGTCTCGGAGCGGCCAAAGTCGCCGCCGACGAGCTTTTCGACATATTTGCCGATGATGTCGGTCTCTAAATTGACCTGGTCACCGGCGCGGCGGGTGTGGAGATTGGTGTTGTCCCATGTGTGGGGGATAATAGCAACCGAGAACGTCTTGTCGTCGGCGTCTACCACCGTGAGCGAGATGCCGTCAATCGCGACGCTTCCTTTGCGGACAATATAGCGCAGGAGCTGGGCCGACGCGGTAATATAAATATAGTAGGAATTGTCCACTTCGCGGATGGATGCGATCGTGCCGACCCCGTCTACATGGCCCTGGACAATGTGTCCGTCGAAGCGGCCACTTGCCAGCAGGCTCGGCTCCATGTTTACTTCGTCCCCGATGGCGAGCGACCCGAGGGCCGTCTTTTGCAGGGTCTCATACACTGCGTCAAACGCCACTGTGTTCTGCCGGTGCTCAACCACGGTTAGGCACGCGCCGTTGACCGTGATGCTGTCGCCGAGCTTGATGCCGTCGAGCACCCCGCCTGCCCGGACCGTGAACCGGGCGGACTGTGCGCCGCGCTCAATCGCCTCGATTTCTCCGACTTCCTGAATAATCCCTGTAAACATCGTGCGTCCTCACCTTCCGGCGTTTTCTAATTTCTTTCAGCAATCTTATTCTACCCAAAGCGGGCATCAATGACAATGTCCGGGCCGCAGCGCCGCACCGACCGGAACCGAGCGGTCTGCGCCGAGGCCATCAGCTCGGTGCCAAGTGAGCCGACCGGACCGGGAGCATCCGCGCTGCCCACCACCTTCGGCGCGACAAATGCCAGCCAGCGGTCCACCAGGTGAGCAGACAGCAGCGACGCTGCCAGCGTCCCCCCGCTTTCCACCAGAACACTTGTGATGTCCCCACGGGTTCCCAGAAGCGTCATCAAGTCCGGCAGGCTCACGTGCCCCCCGCCGTCCGGTTCGCAGACCAGCACCAGGCAGCCCGCATCTTCCAGCGCTGCCCGGCGCTCGGGGTCGGCGTCCGGCAGCGCCGCAATCATCGTCCGCCCATCTTCCGCGCCGAGCCGCACGACCTGCGAACTTAGCGGCGTTCGCAGATGGCTGTCCACGACAATGCGCCATGGGTTGCGACCAGCTTTGTGCGTCAGCCGGGTCGTTAGCGCCGGGTCATCGGCTAAAATTGTCCCCACCCCGGTCAAAATCGCATCGCAGCGGTCCCGAAGCTGCCGATGCACGGCGCGGCGCGAAATCGCCGACGTGATCCACTGTGAGTCGCCTGTCGAAGTCGCGATTTTGCCGTCCAGCGTCATGGCCGTTTTTAGCACCACCCAGGGCCGCCCCGTCGCCCGGTGCTTCATATACGCCGCGTTCAGCGCCCGCGCCTCGGCCTCCAAAACGCCGACGACGACCTCCACCCCGCCCGCCCGCAGCTTTGCAAAGCCGCTGCCGCTGACCCGAACATCCGGGTCCGCCATCGCGCAGACCACGCGCCGAATGCCCGCTGCCAGCAGCGCATCGGCGCACGGCGGCGTCCGCCCGTGGTGCGAGCACGGCTCCAGTGTCACATACGCTGCCCCGCCCCGCGCCGCACTTCCCGCCGCCCGCAGCGCAAACACTTCCGCATGCGGCTCCCCGGCTTTCGGGTGCCAGCCCTCGCCGACCACTCGGCCCTCGGGATCAGTGAGCACGCATCCGACCATCGGGTTCGGGGGCGCATGCCGCCCGAGCGCCGCCAGCCGCAGGGCGCGGCGCATAAATGTTATGTCATCGTGCATGATTTATGCCAACAGTCGGCATTACAATCCACCGCGAGAATGAAGTACCTGCCCAGTTATCCATTCTGCCTGCGCTGAGGCCAGAAAGAGAATCAAGCGCATCGCATCTTCAGGCATTCCGACGCGGCTGTAAAGAGCATTGGCCTTGAGATTGGTAATCAGCTCAAAAGACATCCAGCCGGTATTTGTCCCGCCGGGGTCAACAGCATTGACGGTGATACCTTTGTCTTTGAGAGAAACGCTGAGTGCCTTTGTCAGAACCTCAATGGCTCCTTTTGTCATTGCATACGGCAGGTTGCCCTCCATTGGGTCAATACTTTGGCCGGAGGTTAAATTGATGATGCGCCCGCCGGGGCGTCCCTCATGCCTTTTGGCAAACTCAGCGCAAAGCATCGTTGTTCCACGAAGATTGACCCAGTAGTGAGCGTCTAAGAGCGCAGGTGTCAGTGAGTAGATGTCGCACTGATAATCGCAGGTCGCATTGTTCACCAGAATATCAATTGGTCCGACTGTCTGCTCGGCGAGATCGAAAATTGCCTTCGGCGCAGCCTCGTCGGCAAGGTCGGCTTCAAACCCATGTGCTTTGACACCTTCCGCTCTGAGTTCATTGACAATGGTTTCCGCTTCGTCCTGCCCGCCGCTTGCATCGTCGTAAGGCCGGTAATAGGTTGTAAATACGTTCGCACCCATCGAGGCTAACCCATGTGCAATGGCAGCACCAATACCGATGGAGCGGCTAACGCCGGTGACAAGAGCCGACCTGCCTGACAAGCTGTAGTCATTGATCAAGTAAGATTACTCCCCCGCCTGATCCGCCAGAAACCCGGCAAGCTCCGAAAGGGTTGGGCTGGCGGCGTGGCGGACGTAGTAGCCGGATGTGCCGACCGCGGCCGTCGCGGCTTCATCATCCAACAGGCCGCGTTGCTTGCCGAAGCAGAAGCCAGCATTGAAATGGTCCCCCGCCCCGGTCGAAATCAGCGGGTTCTCGATAAACGGGCCGTCCACATTGGCGGTAATCTGCCCGGCGGACCCGACCACGGCGTAGGCGCGAGGGTGTACCACGACCGCTTCCAGCGGCAGCTTGGCGCTGATAAACGCCGTGACCCCCAAGACTTCCGTGCGTCCGTGATGCCCGCCGACATAGCCCAAGGCACGGCCCACCCGGAACGCTTCTTTCTCGTTCAGTCCTAGTGTGGTCGGGCCAAACGCCTGGAAGCGGGCCAGGAGGCGGCAGGCGGCGGCGACTTTGGCGTCATCATGCTTTTCCGGATCGGCCAGGTCGAAAAAGAAGCGCCGCCCTGCCCGTGCCGACGACGACGCCAGCAGCGCCAGCAGCTCCTCCCAAATCGCCGACATCGCCGGAATCATCGTCCAGTTGACCAGCGCCAGCAGGTCAGTGTCGGCGAACAATCTGACCAGACCGTCGGTGCCCAGTTTCTCCATGAGGCGCGGCCAGGTGACCGCGTTCAGCGGCTCCAGCTTGCCCAGCATCACCTTGCCGTCCTCGAACTCCAGCGCGTCGGTGTGACCCGGCTCTCCCAGCGGGATCAGCTCCGCCCGCTCGCCCATCTCGGCGAACGCCGGGTGCAGGCCGCCGCCCGCACCGAGCGGGCCGACACACGACACGGCTGGCCCGAGCGCCGCCAGCGCATTCGCCATGATCGGCCCGTTGCCGCCGAGTTTGACCCGCTCCACGACCAACTCTAAATTCGTGCTCTGGCCCGCCGCGCCGATGACCCGCGTGCCCAGCTCCACAATCTGCTCGATGGTCGTCCATTCGGTGTCCGAGGTTCGCCGGTCTACGACCCGGATAATCTCGTCCACAAACGCATCCAGCCCGACTGTCATCCGAAGCGGCGCAGCCCCGTCCGCGGAATCACGCAGGCGGGCAGCAGTCCGGGCAGTCAGTTCTTTGTACATATCTTCGTCTCTCCTTCATTGAGATTAAGCTAAATCGGTGGGTCCTGGCGGGGCGTCAGCGGGGCCAGGGTTTCGTCGAACACGCGGCGGCGGTTTTCGGCCAGCAGCTTGAGGTTCTCGCGCCAGTCCAGCAGAGCCAGGGGAATCAGCGGCAGAGACAAGACAATCGTCAGCATCCAATATTGGATCCAGCCGATCAGCGCGGGCTTGGTATGCGGGGTCGGCAGCCAGGTCCCGCCGAGCCAGAGGCCGAGCACGACCAGCAGAAAGAACAAGCCCCAAAGACGCAGGGACTTCTGCTTTTGTGTGATAAGCGTGCCGGGCAAGGCCCAGCGGCGGATTTCCCAGACACCGTACCCGGCGGCAGCAAGAAGCGCAAGTGTCAGAGCAGCGCGAAGCAGCATGGCAATTCTCCCCAGGCCATCAGCGGCCTCCGTTGCGGGCAGCGGACGGTGAGGCGGCGTTGGCGGCTTGCCGCAGCTCGGTGATGGCGTCGGCGAGGCCGTCGGGGTGGTGGAACACGGCGCTGCCGGCGATGAGAACGTCCGCGTCGGCTTTGGCGGCGAGGGGCGCGGTGTCGGCGTTGATGCCGCCGTCCACGCCGATCTCGAAGCGCAGGCCGTGCGCGGCCCGCAGCTCGGCGAGGTTGTGAATCTTTTGCAGCATCTCGGGCAGGAACGCCTGCCCGCCGAAGCCGGGGTTGACCGTCATCACCAGGACGCGGTCGAGATCGCCGAGCACCCACTCAATCGCGCTGATCGGGGTCGCAGGGTTCAGCGCCGCCCCGGCTTTGGCCCCGGCGTCCTTGATCTGGTGCAGCAGGCGGTTCAAATGGTAGGTCGTTTCGGGGTGGATCGTAACGATGTTGCTGCCGGCTTTGGCGAACTCGGCGACATATTGTTCGGGCCGCTCGATCATCAGGTGCGTGTCGAACAGCGTGGGCGTCACCGGGCGCAGGGCGCGGACAAGCTGCGGGCCGAAGCTGATGTTCGGGACAAAATGACCGTCCATGACGTCAATATGGATGTAGTCCGCCCCGGCGGCGGACAGCTCCTCGGTGGCCTCGGCAAATGCGCCGAAGTCGGCGGACAGAATAGACGGCGCGATTTTGACTGGCATAAAAATGGGTTCCAGAAGAAGGTGTCTGCCCTGAACGGCAGGTCTTTAATAGTGCAAGCCCCCGCCGACGCGGGCGATGAGTAGGACAATCCGAATTCTTTGCCCGCGAAGGCGGGGACTTGCTCGTTTAAAGCACGGGGGTTCAGCCCCGTGTTCCCTTAGCGCCCGCGCTGGCGGGCGACTGCCGCGTCGTGCGCGGCGAGGGTCGCGCTGAAAACGTGCCGCCCGCCGGGGCCGGCGACATAGTACAAGTAGTTCACCGGGGCCGGGTGCAGCGCGGCTTCAAGACTCGGCAGGCCGGGGTTGGCAATCGGGGTCGGCGGCAGGCCGGCGTGGCGGTAGGTATTATAGGGAGACTCTACCCGCAAATCGGCGAAAAACAAGCGGGCCTTGTGCTCCGGCAGGGCGTACTGCACCGTGGCATCGCACTGAAGCCGCATTCCGAGCCTGAGCCGGTTGGCATAGACGGCGGCAATCAGGGGCCGGTCGCCGTCCACCTCGGCCTCGCGCTCCACGAGCGACGCCAGGGTCACCGTGTCCGGGCTTGGGTGATAGGGCAGCACGACGCGGGCATGGAAGTTTTGCAGCATAAGCTGTAGGATTTCGCGCGGGGCCGCGCCTTTGGGTACGGTGTACGTGTCCGGGAACAGATACCCTTCCAAATTGGCATTCGGCGGCGTCCAGCCCGCGACATGGAACGTCCGCCCCTGCGTCTCGGCCAGGGTCAGAAACGACGTTTCGTCGGTCAGCCCCGCCACCGCCAGCCGCCGGGCGATCTGACGCACCGTGAAGCCTTCGGGGACGGTAAGTGTCGTGCCCGCCGTCTCGCCGAGCGCCATCAAGGCAGCCATCTGACGCGGCGGCATGGCCGGGGACAAGGCGTAGCGCCCGGCGTGCATCTCGCCTGAGAGATGGTCCATCCGGCTCGCCAGCACAAACGACACCGGGCTTCGGACAAGATGCTTCCGGGCCAAAATCTCGCCAATCTGCCGCGCACTCTTGCCCGGCGGGATCGTCACCAGCACGGTTTTGGCTTTCGGGTTGCCTGACACCGGCCCCAAAAGCTCAATCGTGTAGGCGATTCCAAAGACCGTCGCCAGCGCGGCAATCAGCAGCAGCACCAGCAGCGCAGCCGAGCGGCGCACCCGCCGGGGCGTGTTCGCAAGATTGGTTTTCGGGCGGGAAGTAGGCATTGTCAGTCTTCGGCAGGAGCAGCTTTCAGTCCAAGCGAAAAGCGAGTGCCGCTGTCTTCATCATAACGGTCACCAAACTGCTCAACCCAATCAAAATAGGAATGATGCAGTTCGTCTTCGCTCGGCCCAGCAATCAGAGTAGAGCGCTCAGGCTCTTCCGCGGCATTACGCTCAGTCGCATACATCTCTAAGCTCGCGCCGTTGAAGCGGTCTAATTTTACGCACTGCCAGTAAAGAACTCCGTAGGCGTTGTGACTGACGAGGGCGATTACCTTCTCCTTCTGCTCCGGTGTAAACCCGGCAAACTCAATTTGCTCAGTAACAATCTTTTCAGCGCCCTCAATTAGCACATCTACAGAGGCAACCATTAATGCCCCAAAAAGATCACGGGCCTTTTGCTTGCGCTCAGTCTCATCTGCAGGCAAAGACAAATTGTAGCCATCAAAAACGAGAGAGTCATAAAACGCATCGCGCTTTGACATGATTGCTCCTTTGAGACGAGATTCAGCTTAATGCTTCAGCCTGCCGCTTCCAATGATTGCCGGATGTCTTTGAACAGCAGGAACAGGTGCAGAGAGTTTGTCGGCGACTCTTCCATGCCAAACTGAAGATAAAATGCACGGGCAGTTTCGTCTTTGGCATGAACCAGGAAAGCGCGGCCACCAATCGCTTCGGCCCCAGACAAAGCGCGGCGCAGGGCATCACGAAACAGGGCACGGCCCAAACCTTTTCCCTGCTCGGCGTTGTCTACCGCGAACCGGGCCATCAAGATAATCGGGACGGGATAACGCCCTTGGCCCTTGACAACGCGGGCAGGCGCATCGTCCGGCACGACCGAGCCGGGTGCAAGGCTGTAATAGCCGACAACCCGTTCGCCGCGCAACAAAAGATACGTCCTTGCCCCGCCGCTTGCCTGGTTTTGCAGGGCATATCGCGTCAGAAACTCATTGAGCGACGGTCTGCCGCAATCAAAGGCTGCGAAGTCGCAGCCTTTTGTCAGCAGAACCGGCGGGCTTAACGGCGCATCGGGCATTAAAACGGCTCATTCTCGCGGAACAACCGCTGCAAGGCGGGGATTGTCTGCGGCGGGTCGTCCAAACGGCGGCAAAAGGCATCCCACTGCGCGGGCGGCAGGCGGTATTCTGCCTGGTCCACCAGCACGGCATTGGCGGCGTTGAGCGACGCTTCCAGCATAAACCGGCTGATATTGGTGCGCCGCGCTTTGGCGGCCTGCGCCAGTAGCTCTTGTTCCGGCTCGGTGGCCCGAACAGTCAGCCGTTTCTCTTTTATTGCACTAGAGGGCATAGTTTCTCCATTCGACGAAGATAGCGAAATTGTACTGCGTTACCCCATCACCAGTGTATCACGCGGGGCGTTTGTCGCCTGCCGGTGCTGGAGGTAGCTGTCTAAAATCAGCGCGGCGGCGGTTTGGTCAATCTTGTCCCGGCGCTTGGCGCGGGAGACGCCCTGGGCAATCAGCAGTTCGTTGGCTTCGACGCTGGACAAACTCTCGTCCCAAAAGACCAGCGGCAGATTGACTGCATTCGACAGCGCACGGGCGAATCCCTGCGTCCTGACCGCCTGCGGGCCGACTTCGCCGTCGAGTGACAGCGGCAGGCCGACGACAATCCCTTCGGCCTCCTGCTCCATCGCCACGGCCACGACAGCGGCCACGTCGCGCCTCAAGCTGCCGACCCGCCGGACAAGCCCGACGGGAAACGCCGCGATTTCAAGCGTATCGCACACGGCGACCCCAATCCGCACTTCGCCGACATCAAGCCCGAGCAGACGCATTTGTGTGCCTTTCAGAACCTACCCCCGGAACGAAGTTCCGACCCCTCCCGAAACGGGAAGGGTGAGGATTTTAGGATATATTTGTAGTACGCCGCTTGCCGCACTTTAATCTTGCGTGATCTCATTAACCCTTCCCGTTTCGGGAGGGGTCGGAACTTCGTTCCGGGGGTAGGTACAATCCGTGCAGCAGCAGCAGGGCCAGGCACTGCACAATCAAAATCGCGGCGACAATGCCCGAATCGTTGAACAGCAGCGCGACCAAGCAGCCCCACCCGCCCGCTTTCAGGACCGCAGTTTCGCGGGGGCGGGCACTTAAATACGCCGTCACCTGCGCCCACAGCAGCTTCCGAAGGACGAAGCCCAGGGCGGCGAATGCCAGCAGGCCGAGCAGCGTGCCCGGATGCAGCGCGACCCGCACGGCCAGGCCGATCTTGCGAAGGCTGACCCCGGCGATATACCCGAGCCGGCCCGATCCCAGCGCATCCGCCGCCGTTTCTAAATGCGTTCGGCGCAGGTGCAGCCAGTGGCTCAGAATAGCCCAGACAAAGATCAGCGCAAAACCGAGCGCGATGCTTCCGAGCAGATGGGTCCAGCGCACCGGGCGATTGTGCAGAAGCCGCCAGGCAATAATAAACGTCGCCGTCGCTGTCACCGCCCCGCCCGCCTTCGCGCCAAATTCCGGAAACGACAGCGCGAACGTCACGAGGGCAAGCCACAATGCGAGGACCCGGGGGCGCGGGCCGGCAAACAGGCAGGTCAGCAGCGAGCCGCCGATGAGAACCCCCATGTACTCGTTGCCGATGCCGTAGAACCGGATGCCCGACAGCGCATACTCGCTCAGCGCGGAATTGGAGACAAGCACCGTGCCCGTCAGCCCGTCGCCTACCAAAACCAGGGCCGTGACACTGAAAATCAGCATTGGTGACGGCAGCCCCGCCAGCAAAAGCACGGCAGCGGCAATTTCAACGAGATACTGCGGGACGGTCTGCGGGTCCGCCAGCGGTGCTAGCAGCAGGGCCAGCGGCCAGGCCGAGAGGACACGCAAACCATAGCGGGCCAGAGCACCGAGGTGCCCGGTCATGCGCCCATTCAAGTACAGCGCCAGGCCGCTGAAAACAATCACCCCAGCGACAATCCCCACGGCCCAGAAGATCGCGTTCTGCGCCTCTTGATTGAGCCGCACCAGCCGGTCCAGGCGGGTCAGTGCGGCAGTTGAAACCACCGCGGGCCGCACGGGTGCGCCGGTCATCTGCAAGGGCGCAGGGATACCCAGAGCGGACAGCACAGTCGGCGCAAAGTCGCGGGCGGCGACCAGACCCGGAGTCTGCGTCGTGTCCGACGACAGCGAGGCTGAGGTGAGTGAACCGGGCTGCCCGGAGCTTTGTATCAGCAGCGGCGTCAGCGTGTTCCAGGAACCATCCGGCAGTAGAGGCGGCGTCGGCACGACCAGCAATGTCACACGCGGCAGGCCGGTTTGGGCCAGCGCCAAATAAGCATCTACCCGGCGCAGCAGGTCATCTTTGCCGGCAGCGCTTTGCGTAAAGCGCACGACAATCAAACCGCAGTCCAACGACGCCGCTGCTGCCGCCCGGCAGGAGGCGGGCGTCTCGGCCACAGTCACGGTGTCCGGTGCCGGCAGCAGGGCACGGGCGGGCGAACGAGGGCCGATGTCCTGGCCTATCAGCGCGGTCCGCGCCCCGGCCCGGCGCAGTGTGTCTGCGAGGCGGCCCGCCGACTTGTCCCCCACCCCGATACTATCGCCCGCGCCGAGCGCTGCGTAGGCATTCGCGACCGGGTCCGGTTTCCGGGCCAGCCCCGGCGACATCAGCGCGAGTGCGCCCGCTTGACGCATTTTGGCAAACCCCGGCAGGTCCGGGCGAGAGACATCGGCGAGTGTCAGGCCGTCGGCGACGACGACCAGCACCTGGGGGCGGGCTTGGATTGGCGCAGCATCTATCAGCAGCAGGAGACAGAGTAATATCGAAAAGAGTGCCACGGAATAAATTCCGAGGCTGGAAAGTGCCCAGCGTCGGGGCGACGCAAGAAAAGGCCGATTTGTCCAATCTTGCGTCCCCTGGACGCCGTACTTTTCGGAGCCTCGGAATTTATTCCGTGGCCTGCTCACGCCCCCGCCATCTCGCCCGCCAATTTTTCGGCGGTCGCTAGGGCTTCGGCCAGACGGCTTGGGTCCTTGCCTCCCGCCTGCGCGGCATCGGGCCGTCCGCCGCCCCCGCCGCCGACAATCGGCGCGGCAGCCTTGACGATATTCCCGGCATGGATGCCTCGCGCCACTAAATCTTTCGAGACGCGCACGGCCAGAGACACTTTGCCGCCGTCGGTGCCGCCAAGTATCACGACCCCGAACTTCAGCTTGTTCAGCGTTTCGTCGGCCAGTGTTCGCAGCGTGTCGCCGTCGGCGTTCCCAGTCATTTGATGAACGACCAAGGGGAAGCCGCCTTCGGATTTGGCGGCGGCAATCAGGGCGTCCACCTGCCCGCCTGCCGCCGCTTTTTGCAGGGCGGTCAGCTCGCGCTCTTTGGTCTTCAGCTCCGCGAGCAGCTTTTCCAGCGAGGCTTGGGCGTTGATCGGAGTCGTTTTAAGCGACTGGGCAATGTCGGACAGAAGCCGCTCCTGGTCGAGCGTTCGCATCAATGCCGCTTTGCCGGTCACGGCTTCAATTCTACGCACCCCGGCCTGGGAGCTGCCTTCGGCGATGATCTTGAACAGTCCCGCCTGCGACGTGTGCGCGAGATGGGTTCCGCCGCAGAACTCCAGGCTGTAGTCGCCGGCTTCGACCACGCGCACGATGTCGCCGTACTTTTCGCCGAACAGCATGGTCGCACCCATGTCCTTCGCCTCAGCAATCGGCTTTTCGAATGTGTGGATGGGCAGGTCGTCCAAAATCTTTTCGTTGACCAAACCCTCCACTTGGCGCGTCTCGTCGCCCGTCAGCGACTTATCATGCGAGAAGTCGAAGCGCAGCCGGTCCGGGGCGACCAAAGAGCCGCGCTGCTGGACATGAGCGCCGAGCACCCTCTGCAAGGCTTTGTGCAGCAGGTGGGTCGTCGTGTGGTTACGCTGAATGCTGGCCCGGCGCCCGGCGTCAATCACGGCGTCTACGCGGTCGCCGACTGCAATCTGACCTGCCGTGATTGTCGCCGTGTGGAACCAGTAGCCGCTGTCTTTTTGCGTGTCCGAGACGTCCGCCGCGCCGTTTTCGCCGTGAAGCTGCCCGGTGTCACCGACCTGCCCACCGGCTTCGGCGTAGAACGTGGTCTGATCCAAGACAATCTGCACGGTTTCACCCTCAGCGGCACTCCCCACTAAGCTGCCGTTTTTGACTATCGCCGTGACTTGGCCCGATGTCCGAGCCTCGGAGTAGCCGGCAAAAAGCGTCTTCTGGACATCTCGCTCGCGCAGAGCGGGCACAATGCTGTCACCGAACACTTCGCGGGTCTTGCCGCCCTCGGAAACTAAAAGATGCAGACGCCAAAGCTCGTCGTAGCGGGCCATGTCTACCGTGAGGCCCGCTTCCGATGCCAGCTCGGCGGTCATTTCGACTGGGAAGCCGTAGGTCGTGAACAGCACGAACGCATCATCGCCGGTGACCACGCCGCCGTCCAAAAGCGACTGCAAACGGGCCGTGCCCGCTTCGAGCGTCCGCCGGAACTGCTTTTCTTCAATACTTGCATAGCGCAAAATCGTTTCACGCTTCGCTTCCAGCTCCGGGTAATCGCCCCGGCGCTGCTCAATGACCGCCGGCAGGATTTGTTCCAACAGCGGCGCCTCGATGCCCAGGGTCCGGCGGGCGGCGAGAATGGCCCGGCGCATTAATCGCCGCAGGACGTAGCCGCGTCCGATATTCGACGGCAAAACGCCGTCGGCGAGGCAGAACGCGGTCGCCCGGACATGGTCGGCGACCCGCCGGAACGCAATATCTTTCGGGTCGTCGTCCTGGCTGGTGTATTTCAGTCCCGAGAGCGTCTCCAAGTGCCGCAAAATCGGCGCGAACAAGTCTGTCTCGAACGGCCCGCGCAGGCCGGCCAGCACCGCCGCCGTGCGCTCCAGGCCCATGCCGGTGTCTATATTTTGGCGCGGCAGGGGGGTCAGCGTCCCGCCGTCGCCCCGGTCGTACTGCATAAAGACCAGGTTCCAGATCTCCAGCCAGCGCTTGTCGTCCCAGACCCCGTCGGGGGTCGGCGGCAGGTGCGCCTGCGTGTCGTAGAAGATTTCCGAGCACGGCCCACACGGCCCGTTCGGGCCTTTGGTCTTTGCCCCCGCCGGCCAGTAGTTGTCGTCTTCCCCGAAGCGGAAAATCTTTTCGGCAGGCATTCCGGCGCCGCGCCACAGCTTATAAGCATCATCGTCATCGTCGAAGATGGTGACCCGAATGTTCTTCAGATCCATCTTCAGGACATCGAACAGAAACTCCCAGGCGTAGGCAATCGCGCCGGCTTTGAAGTAATCGCCGAACGAAAAATTGCCCATCATCTCAAAGAACGTGCAGTGGGACGTATCCCCGACATCTTCAATATCAGTGGTTCGGAGGCACTTCTGCGCCGTCGTAGCACGGGGCGCAGGCGGGGCTTGCAGGCCCGAGAAGTACGGCTTGAACTGCACCATGCCTGCCGACGTAAACAGCAGGGTCGGGTCGTTCGGCACGAGCGAGTCCGACGGCAGCCGTTTCGACTGTTTGCCCTCAAAAAACTCCAAATACAAGCGTCTCAGTTCACTGCCAAGCATAAACACGGTCTCCACGCGAAAAACTTACAAAGATAGCAGTGATTATAGCACAAAAAAGCCCCGGCCTCTCATTCGGAGGCCGGGGCTGTTCGTGTTCTTCCAGGCGGTGATTTGCTTACGCTGCCGCACTTTTTCGGCGCTTGGCGGCGACAGCCATGCCGCCGAGGCCGAGCATCAAGAGCAGGCCAAGCGAGACCGTCGTCGAGGCTTCGGGGACCGCAGCGGGGACGAAACGCACATCATCCAGACCGGCAAAGTCAAAGAGGGCCGTAGGATTGGCAGGAGAGGGGCCGGAAAAAACCGTGACCTGGGAAATGGACTTTCCGGCATCGGTGAAGCCCAGAAAGCCGACCCCGCCGCTGAAGCTGTCGCCGGAAGGAACATTCAGGGACTGGCTCGTGCCGTCGGTGAATGTCACGGTACTCTGAAAGAATCCCGGCTGCATTCCGGTAAAGTACGCGCCAAACGCCTGGATCGGGGCGGCGAAAACAAACTGCACCGTGCCGCCGTTGATCCCCACGTAGTGGCTGCCGCCGGGCGTCGTGTTGAAACCCGCCACTGCCGGGTTCGGCGGATACGCAGGAGCATCAACGATAAGCTGTGAATTGCCGGCGGCACCGACGCCGAGCATGGTGACGCCGGGGGCGACATTCAGGCTTGTGAAGGCCCCGACAGGCGTTGACTCGAATGTGATGAGCGACTCCGTGCCGAGAGAGCCGGCGGCGGTGTCAAAATTCGCGGCGGCGACATTGGAGTTCGTAAACGTGCTTCCCGGCTGCGCACCGAGATCGCTCGCTGCGTAGGTGACGACCTGTGCCTGGGCGGAGTGCGCGGCGAGCAGAGGCCCGCCGAGAGCGGAAGCGAGGACAAAGAGAGCTTTGCGTGAGTAATGCATTTCGGAAATCCCTTCTTAAACAGCTTGAAACAATGCGAAGCGGCACCAGTAAAGGCAAGATTGCCTGCGGCGGGGGTAGAGCGGAATGCCTGTATTGTCATCAGTGCATAAATCATGCCAAGTCAGCACCAAGATTGCGGAACGCAAAAACGCCCCGGTCCCTTGTTCAGAAGCCGGGGCTGTTCGTGTTCTTCCAGGCGGTGATTTGCTCACGCTGCCGCACTTTTTCGGCGCTTGGCGGCGACAGCCATGCCGCCGAGGCCGAGCATCAGCAGCAGGCCAAGCGAAACTGTCGTCGAGGATTTGGGTACGGGAGCGGCGCTTGTTGTTAAGACAATACCATCAAAATTGGCTTGCACGCTGCCGCCAGTATTTGCCTGATTGAGGTGTATCTGAATTCCTTTACCTTGGTCATTTTTTGCGGCGGTGTAAGCAAAAGAGTATTTTGTAAATGTTCCGGGACTGGAGGTCAGCACCGGACTGGTCGCAAGCTTTATTCCGTCTGAGCTGTAGAAGCTGACACTTCCTGATCCCATCAGGTCTTTGCGTTGACCAAAAAATACGGAGAGCGTATAAGTATCACCTGCGACGAAGTCAGCATCAACGTTTTGGTAAATAGTGCCAACATTGACGTAAGCCACTTGATTTCCATCGGGAACGGAGCCATTGGAATAGAAAGCCGTGCTGTTAGATTTGACGGGATCAAACACACCGAAAGCGTCGTTCGCGTTGCCGACCCAGTCCGTGATAGTGTTGAACGAGTAGAAGAAGCCGCCCCCCTGGGCAGGGGCCACGGGACCCTCGAAGCTGAAGTTCTTGACAGAAATGTTTTGCTGCGCTTGAGCGGGACATACTGCAAGACCAGCGCCAACGAGCAGCATCAGCGAAAAGGTGAGGCGAAGGCAGGACGAAGACGAGAGGTTCATAGAGGAATGTCATTTTGTTGTGTTTGGGTAGGCACGGTTGCCTGCGGCGGAGGGTGGTGCGGAATGCCGGCACTGTTACCAGTGCATAAATCATGCCAAGTGAGCGCACAGTGGCCCCGTTGACTTCCCGACCTGTTTTATGCTATGCTTTGGGCTGTTTTAAACTGTTTGTCACGCCCGGAAGCCTCGCCTCCTCCCGGCGCCGCTGTGTGCGGCCAAAGGAAGAATATCGCCATGAATGATGCCGCAATCCCCCAAGAAGAACCCGCCCAAGAATCCGCCGAAGAATACTCGGAAGATTATACGCTCGGCCCGGACGAGCCTGAAACAAGTGAAGACCTGCCCGAAATAAGCGAAGACCAGAGGCAGGAAGTGGCCCGGCCTGAGTATGTGCCGAAGCCGCTGGTCGCGATTGTCGGACGGCCTAATGTCGGCAAGTCCACGCTGTTCAACCGTCTGGTCGGCAGGCGGATCGCCATTGTGGACGACGCGCCCGGCATCACTCGCGATAGACTCTATGCCGAGGGCGACTGGAACGGGCGCGAATATACGCTGGTGGACACCGGCGGTATCCAGATGTTCGACCCGGACCCGCTGCGGTCCCAGATACGGATGCAGGCAGAAATCGCGATGGAAGAAGCCGATGTCATCGTCTTAGTGATTGACACGACGGTCGGGCTGACGTCCGATGACCAGGAGCTTGCCAATGCCCTGCGCCGCTCGCCGAAGCCCTTAGTCGTGATCGCGAACAAAGTGGACAACGGGGACATGGAGAACCGCAATGTCGCCGAAGTTTACGGTCTGGGCCTGCCGCATGTCTTCGCTGTTTCCGCGCTCGGCGGGCGCGGGGTCGCCGATGCTTTGGATGCGATTGTCGAGCGCTTCCCGCCCGCGCCGCCCATAACCGAGAACCCGCCCGAGGACGACCGCATCAAAATTGCGATTATCGGGCGTCCGAATGTCGGCAAGTCGTCGCTGCTGAACGCGATTCTCGGCGAAGAGCGGGCGATTGTCTCGCCGATTGCCGGCACAACCCGCGACTCGACCGACACGGCATTTGTCTACAAATCTCCCCAGGGCGACCGCGAAGTAGTTTTGATCGACACGGCAGGTATTCGGCGTGCGGGCAAGATCCAGGGCAGCGTTGAGTATTACACCGTGCTCCGCGCTGTGCGGGCCATCGAGCGGGCCGACGTGGTCATGCTGGTGGTGGACGGCAAGGACGGGGTCACCGACGGCGACAAGCGGGTCGGCGGCTACGCCCACGAGGCGGGCCGGGCGGCGATTATCTGCGTCAACAAGTGGGATTTAGGCCGCAAGGAAGTTCTCGGCGAGATGCCCGGCCAGAACCCGATGAGCGTCTTCTCCGAAGAGCTGCGCGACGGCATGCATTTCCTGGCCTATGCCCCGCTTGCGTTCACCAGTGCGGTCACCGGCAAGGGTGTCCTGGCCGCGGTGGAGACCGCTTTGGATGCCGCCGAAGCCCACTCGATGCGTATCCCGACGGGTGAATTAAATAGACTCGTGCGGGACGCCGTGGACGCCCATCCCTACAACGAAAAGGGCCGGTCGCTGAAGATCAAATACGCGACCATGCCGACGGTCAAGCCGCCGACTATTGTGCTGTTTGTCAACGACCCCGAGCTGATGCACTTCTCGTACCTGCGTTATTTAGAGAACCGCATTCGCGAGACGTATTCGTTCGAGGGGACCCCCTTGCGAATCCAGGTGCGAAAAGCGGCGAAAGACAAAGAAGAGAAGAAATGACACAGCTTGCCAAGATGCGCTTTCTCAGCCTGACCAAGCCGCTGGAGCGCGGGATGCTCGTGCTGCACGACGACGGCACGTTCCAGGTGGTGCCGAGCGACGAGCTGCGCGATGAGATGTCCCGGCTTGAAGAAGTCGCCCTCAGCCGGGCCAGGACGTTCGGTACCGGCCTCGGCCTCGGCCTGATTGCGGTGGGAACCCTCGCCGTCGCCGCCGGCTGGGTCGTCGGACGTATCTTCGGCAAGATGGGTCACACGCTGGGCAAGCCGCGCCCGCTGGACACCGTCTCGCTTGTCCGCACCGAAGGCGGCACCGTGCGCCTGACGATGCAGGGCGCAAACCGCCTGCAAACCGTGCAGATGGCCTGGAACCCCGACGAAGTTTTACAGGCCGAAGCCACAGCGTTTCTGGCGAAGCTCGGGGAAATGCGGGGCGCTTAAAAACCGGCGCTTCCAGTGCCGGTTTTTTGTGTGCCGAAACGAAAAACCGTCGTGCTGCGGTAGACCTGTCCGGGCCGAAGCACGATGGTCGGGAACTGCGGGTGGTTTGGGCTGTCTGGGAAATGCTGCGTTTCCAGTGTGAACGCGGCATATTTGCCGTAGTGGCCCCCGACGCCGCGCACGGAGCCGTCGAAAAAACCGCCGGTGTAAATCTGCACACCCGGCTCGGTCGTCGCGCAGTCCAGGGTTCGCCCGCTTTGAGGATCGAAGACATGGACCGCTGGCTGCGGCAGCGCCGGGTCGCCGCGCTTGTCCAGGACCCAGCATTGGTCGTAGCCGTCGGCAATGGCGATCTGGGCGTTTTTGTCGTGAATGTGCGTGCCAAAGGCCGTGGGCCGGCGGAAATCAAATGGGGTGCCATCTACGGTATCAAGCCGCCCAAGCGGGATTTGGGACTGGTTCAGCGGCAGGTACCGGCCTGCGTTCACGGTCAGCCTCTGCCCTAGCACACCGCCGGGCGAGCCGGCTCCGGCCAGGTTGAAGCTCATGTGATTGGACAGATTGACGAGCGTGGCTTTGTCGGTTGTCGCCTCGTAATGGATCGTGAACGCGCCGTCATCGGCCAGCGTGTAAGTAATCTGAGCTTTGACCGTGCCGGGGTAGCCCTCCTCGCCGTCGGGGCTGGTGTAAAACAGTCGGGCGCTGACGCTTGTGCCGGTTTTTGCCTGCGGCTGCACGGTCCACAGCCGCTTGTCGAAGCCTGTGACCCCGCCGTGGATTGTGTTCGGCGGATCGGACAGAGACAGTTGATAAGCCTTGCCGTCCAGCGTGAAGCGCCCCCGGTTGATCCAGTTGGTTGTGCGTCCGAGCAGGGCGCCGAAATACAGCTCATTTTGTGCGCCAACCGTTTCATACTCGCGCAGGGTCCGAAAGCCGAGCACAACCGAGCCGGGGCGGCCTCGCCGGTCCGGCGCTGTGACATCAGTGATCGCCCCGCCGTAAGACATGAACTGAACCTGCACCCCACCGGCGGCAGTCATCGTGTAGCGGGTGACCGCCCTGCCGTCCGCCATCCGGCCAAACGGCGCGGCGGTCAGGGTCGCCGCCGAAGCCGCGCTCCCGAGGGCCATTAAAGCAGGCACAAGACAAAGAATTTTCATTGAGCGGACACTCCCCGGCGCACATAATTGTACTGATGACCGAGCCACGGTTTCCCGCTGCCGTCTCCCAGCACGAAATACTGGTCTTTGCGGTCATGGGAAGCGTCCGGCATCCTAATCTTTTCCTCCATCTGCATAAGCTGCGCTACGGCTACAGTTCCTGCACCCGGCACGGCAAAGGGCTGAAACTCCAGGTCAATCAGTGCCGCGCTGCCGCGCCCGAAGCTTGCGGCAGACATGATGCCGACCGGGTTTCGCATATCCATTGAGACATATTTCCAGCGGCCCTCCAAACGGTGGAAGCTGAGATAATCTATTCGCAGCACTTCGGGCAACCCCGCCGCAGAGTGCAGCGTTTCCTGAAGGAACGCGCCGATCATTTTGCGCTCCGCGACGGCGTGCGTTGTGACAGGGGCCGCGCCGGGGGATGCCCAGACCGTCTCCGTCACATCCCAGACACCCGCCCGCCGGGCCATCTGTGCGTTTTCCGGGCCGAGCGTGCTCATGCGACTCGCTGCGGGAGGCGCGGACTGCGCCGGAGCGGCATTCGGCAGAAGCAAAAAAGCGAGTGCGAGCGCGGAGCTGCTAAGTTTGAACATCTCAACCTCCCAAAAGCCGACAAAGACTTAAGCTTCGTTCGTCAGGACGACCCGGTAGTGGGCCTTGCCGCTGCGGAGATGGTCCAAGGCCGCGTTGACCTCGGACATCGGGAATGTCTCGGTGATTGGAGCAATCGCATGGCGGGCACAGAAGTCCAGCATCTGCGCCGTCGTCGTCGGGCTGCCGAGAGGCGAGCCGGATACCGACTTTTGCCCCAGGACGAGCGAGGCGGACGGGACGGCGATTGGCTCCGGGGCAAATCCGACAATGTGCAGCCGGCCTTTCGGGGCCAGCGCCGCGAGGTACTGTGGCCAGTCGAGCGACGCGCTGACGGTGGACAGAATAAAGTCCAGCGACCCGGCGATGCTTTTCAACTGGGAGTCGTCCCGCGAGCTGACGACGTGGTGTGCGCCCATCTTCCTGGCCTCGTCGCCCTTCGCTTCACTCGAAGTGAACGCCGTCACCTCGCATCCCCACTTGCTTAAAAATTGCAGCGCCAGATGCCCCAAGCCGCCGATCCCGACCACGCCCACGCGGTCTGTCGGCTTGACCCCGAGCTGCACCAGGGCATTAAAGACCGTGCCGCCAGCACAAAAGAGCGGTCCGGCCGTGGCGGTGTCTAGGCCCTCGGGCAGCGGGACGGCCCAGGCCCAGTGGCAGCGGACTTTGTCGGCGAAGCCGCCGGGCCGGCCGACAATCGTGGACTCGATCTGCGGGCAAAAGTTTTGGTTGCCGGAGAGGCATTGGGAGCAGTGCATACAGCTCCCGGAAGTCCAGCCGAGGCCAACGGTTTGGCCGACCGTGACGCTCTTAGCTTGGCTGCCGACGGCGACAATTTTGCCGATGACTTCATGGCCGGGGACCAGCGGGTAAGTAGTGATGCCGAATTCGTTGTCCAAAATGATCAGGTCAGAATGGCAGATGCCGCAGGAGGAAACGGCGATTTCGACCTGCTCCGGGCGCAGTTCCCCAGCATCGTAACTGTAAGGCTCCAAAGCCGCTCCTTGACGGGGCGCTGCGTAAGCATTGATTGTAGTAGTCATCATTGAATTCCTATGTGTTTCCGTATTTTCGGGGTATTCATATTTGTGCCCTTCGCTTGCATCACCTAAGCGGCGACGGCGCGGAGGATGTCGGCATGGGCCTGTTCCCGCGTGGAGGCTAGCGATGCGGGGTCAGTGGACGTGCCTTCCACCGAGAAAAACGTGATGTCTTTGATGCCGAGGAAGCTCAGGAGCGTTCTCATATACGGTTCCAGGAAGTTGTAGGAGGCGAGTTGACCGCCGAAGTAGCCTGTCGCGCCATAGGAAGCGGCGACGAAAGCATTCTTGCCTTCCACCAACCCGAACAAGCCCGTTTTCTCGTCATAGCCGAAAGTCTGGCCGATACGAACGGTGTGATCAATGTAGGCTTTAAGCGCGGACGGAATGCCGAAGTTGTAGACCGGGATGCTGAACAGCAGCGTGTCCGCCGAAAACAGTTCGGCGATCAGCTCATCCGACAGCGCGACCGCGGCCTTGAGTTCGGGCGTATGCTGATCGGCGGGGGTGTAGTACCCGGCGATGGTCGTGTCAAGGATGTGGGGGATCGGAGACGCGACGAGGTCGCGCACGATCACCTTGCCGCCAGCGTGGCTGGCAAGCCACTGCGTTTGCACGAAGTCGGCAAGATCGCGTGAGTGCGATCCTTGAACGCGGGAGCTGGAGTCAATGCGGAGAAGTGTGGACATGATGTTCTTTCTGTGTGGGTTGGTAAGCTGTGTGGGTTGATAAGACACGGGGTCAAAAAAGTACCCGAGCGTCGCTCAAAGTTTGCGATGTCTTCTAGAAACCAATCACGACTTTGCCGAAGTGCGAGCCGCTTTCGAGATACTCGTAAGCCTGATGCGCTTCGGAGAACGGAAACACGCGGTCTACCACCGGGTGCATATGGCTCTGCGTAATGCTTCGGTTCATTTCCTCGAACATCTCCCGCGAGCCGACATAGACGCCTTGCACCCGGACGTTTTTTCTGAGAATCGTCGCCGTGTTTACTTCCCCGCGAAAGCCGCTCAGAACACCCATCAGGCTGATCTGGCCGCCTAACCGTACCGCGTTCAGCGATTTGTCGAGTGTCTCCGCCCCGCCGGCCTCCACGACATAATCCACGCCGCGCCCATTCGTCAGGTCTTGCACACGCTCGTCCCATTCGGGTACAGCGTTGTAGTTGATCATCTCGTCGGCCCCGAGCGCCCGCGCCCGTTCCAGCTTCGCATCGCTGCTGCTGGTCAAGATCACCCTCGCCCCCGCAGCTTTAGCGAACTGCAAGGCAAATAAAGACACGCCGCCGGTGCCGAGCAGCAGCACGGTCTGGCCGGGCTTGAGACTGCCTCCCACCAAGAGTGAATACCAGGCCGTCACCCCGGCGCAGGGCAGGGTCGCCGCCTCGGCATCAGTCAAATGTTCCGGCACCGGCACCACACCCTCAGCGGGCAGCACAACGTATTCGGCCAGCACCCCATCCACAGTGCCGCCGCCGAGCGCCGACGCCGCTTTTTCCGGCGTGATCTCACCGCCGACCCAACCCGGCATGAACGCCCCGGCCACGCGGTCTCCGACCGTCACCCGCGACACGCCTTCGCCGAGTGCGACAACTTCCCCGACCCCGTCGGACAGCGGAATGATCGGGGCCGGCGGCGGGTCGGCGCTGCCGTAATTTCCTTTCAAAACCAGCAAATCGCGGTAATTCAGTGACGCCGCCCTCATTTTGAGCAGCACCTGCCCTGGTCCCGGCACTGGGTCGGGTCTCTCGGTGAGTGTCAGGGCATCCAAGCCGGGTTTATTATGAATTTCGTAAGTTTTCATGACGTCTTTTTCTCTTTCGTGTTGATACGTGGTATTATGCAGCCTAGAGGCAAAACGCGCAAGTACGCAAAATAATGTGCGATACTACCAAAAATGTAACCAACAGGAAAGAAGAGACGAAAATGACGAGGAATATGCGCGAAGGGGCGATGAATGTGCGGCGGCACGAGTGCTGCCCGATGGAAGCAGCGATGGATGTGATCGGCGGGCGCTGGAAAGGCGTGATCTTATATCACCTTCTGGACGGTCCCAAGCGTTTCGGCGAGCTGGGCCGCCGACTGCCGGGCGTGACCCAGCGGATGCTGACATTGCAGCTTCGAGAGCTGGAAGAAGATGAAGTGGTCCACCGCGAGATTTTCAAGCAAATCCCGCCGAAAGTGGAGTACTCGCTGACCGAGTTCGGCAAAAGCTTGGAGCCGACCATTGCGCTGATGTGTGGCTGGGGGCAGCAGTACCTGGACCGGCAGGCGGCAAAAGAGCTGCGCCCTTCTTCGCCGGCGTAGCGAGCCGGGATCATCAGCGGAGCGGCTGCCTTCGGTACCGGTGCGCCCAAGCTGTATGTACCAACAAATTGCAGCGACTATCAATTCATAAGAAAAGTGGCAAAAAAACGGGAGGGTATTTTCCCTTTTCGCTTGACAAGACGCAGATTTTGGTATATGACAATGCAAGAGTAACTGTTCATCGGGTTATTGTGCCCTTGTGTATCGCCCGGACCCATCAAGGAAAAACTTATGTCACGCCCTCTCTCTCGAAGCCGTACCGGCTTCACGCTTATTGAGCTGCTCGTCGTCATCGCCATTATCGCCATTCTTGCCGCCATTTTGTTTCCCGTGTTCCAGAAGGTGCGCGAAAACGCCCGCCGGGCTTCCTGCCAGAGCAACGAAAAGCAGATGGGGCTTGCTATCTTGCAGTATGAGCAAGATTACGATGAGATACACCCGAACCGCAACATCGGCCTTCTCTGGCATGACATGGTCAACTTGTATATGAAAGCCCCTGCTATCTTCAAATGCCCGTCTAACCCGTCTGCTAACCAACTCGGGCAGGATGGTTACCCAAAGTCCTATGCTGCTAATGAGAACCGCGGCGGCACGGGAAGCGGCGCAGGTTCCGATGGTGTCGGCGGGCCGTTTGGCGACACCAATCAAACCGGCGTTTCCATTGCACAGATTACGGCTCCCTCCACGACGATTGATGTTGTCGAAAGCACGTCCTACTACGCCGATTATTCCGTTACTTACCGTGACTTTGACGGCCTGCCGGGCCATGCGGGCATCTTGTATGCCGGCCATACCAGCCTCAGTAACTACCTGTTCTGCGATGGTCATGTCAAAGCCATGCGCCCATTTTCGACGGTGGACAGCACGGTTCCCGGCGGCTCAGGCACCGTGAATATGTGGACAATTGACAATTCTTCGTTCAGCCATACCCGCAGCGGCAATGACGATATTGCCAACGCGCAGTACGTTTTGAACGCCACCGCACAGATGTACAAGTAGCCTGCTGTCACCCGCAGCGGCACAGAGCAAACGAAGACCCCGGTCCTACTGGATCGGGGTCTTTGTGTCGTCTTCGTAGCGGGCCAAAGTCTCGCGCCGGAACTGGTCGTAGTTGTCTTCGGCAATGGCCGCCCGGATGCCTGCCATGAGCTGCGCGTAATGCGCGAGGTTGTGATAGGTCGCCAGGCGCGACGCCAGTATCTCGTCGCACTTGTACAAGTGCCGCAGGTACGCCGCCGAGTATCTTTGGCAGACCCGGCAGGGGCAGTTCGGGTCTACGGGGCCAAAGTCATCGGTGTACTTACTGCCCTTGATATTGATGCGCCCGAGCGTCGTGTACAGCGTGCCGTTGCGCCCGAGGCGCGTGGGCAGGACGCAGTCGAATAAATCAATGCCCTGCGCGACGGCGTCCAATAAATCACGCGGGGTGCCGACCCCCATCAAGTAGCGCGGCTTATGCAGCGGCAGGTGCGGGACACTCCACGCGACCGCTTCCTGCATCTGCTCGGGCGACTCCCCGACCGAGACCCCGCCGATGGCGATGCCGGGCGTGTCTTGCGACGCCACAAACTGGGCGCTTTCCGCCCGCAGGCGCTCGTAAGTCCCGCCCTGCGCGATCCCAAACAGAAGCTGATTGGTGCCCTGAGATTTGTGATACTGGGCGCAGCGCGAGAGCCACCGATGGGTCCGCTCGGTCGCCTCCCGCGTCCGCTCCTCGGTGCATGGATAGGGAGGGCACTCGTCGAAGGCCATGATGATGTCCGCCCCCAGCGCATGCTGGATTTCCAGCGACCGCTCCGGGCTGAAAAAGTGCTTCGAGCCGTCTAAATAGGACTGAAAATTGACCCCATCCTCGGTAATCTTCCGCAGGTCTTCCAGCGAGAACACCTGAAAGCCCCCGCTGTCCGTGAGCATTGCGCCGTCCCAGGCGATAAACTTATGCAGCCCGCCCGCTTTCTGAACTAGGTCCGGCCCCGGACGCAGGTACAAGTGGTACGTATTGCCGAGAATCAGCCGGAACCCCAATTCCCAAACTTCTTCCTGCGTCATCGCTTTCACCGTCCCGCGTGTCCCTACCGGCATAAACACCGGAGTCTGAATGGATTCCGGCGCATGCGGCAGAGTCAAAAGCCCGCACCGGGCATTGGTATCGGAGGAGCGATGCGTGATAGAGAAAATCGTCATGGAGAGAGTGTACCCGATGCCCGCGCTCAGGGAGTTCCCGGTCTGGAGGTGCCGGGTTCCTCACATTCTCTTTTGCCTCACGCCGCGAACATCTCGGCAAGGCTTGCTAGAACGGCTTCCTGCTCTTCCGTAGTGATCTTGCCTAAATGCTTGAGAATTCGAGTTTTGTCTGCGACACGAAGCTGGTCCAAAACTATCGTACCGTCTTTGCCCTGAAACTGACACGCAACACGGGTGGGATACCGATGGCTGCCGCTGGTCATCGGGGCGACAAGAACCGTGCCGATCCGTCGGTTTGCTTCATCGGGAGAAACCACAAGGCAGGGGCGCGTCTTTTGGATTTCGTCACCAATAGTTGGATCAAGAGCGACAAGATAAACATCAAAACGCTTGATTACCATTCCCAGTCCGTCTTATCCCATTTAGAGAGCGAAAAAGTATCGGCATCGAGAAGCACATCATCACCATTCTCTGCCATGCGCTGAAACTGTTCCTCCCAGCCCTGGCGCGGAGTGCGTGCCGGACGCAGAATCAAGCAATCGGCTTCGACCTCTAGCTGCACCGTGCCGCTTAAACCAATCTGTTCCAGCAGCGGTTTGGGAATGCGAACCCCCTGCGAGTTGCCGATTTTGATAATTTGTGTTGTGATGACGCTGCTCATTATTGCCTCTGCTTCTATAATCGCTTGAAGTAGTTACATTGTATCCACAACAGCAGAAAAAGTCAACGGCTCAAATCCTAAGCTCAGCGCGGGCGACGGCGTTGACCGGGTCGTCTTCGAGGACCCGGCGGAACTCGATTTCGGCTTCGCGGGGCATCCCGGCGGCGCGGAGGGTGAGGGCGAGGTTCGTGCGAGCCTCGGTGTACTTGGGGTTCAGGGCCAGGGCACGGCCAAATCCGGCGATGGCGTCGGCATAGCGCTTTTCGGCGGTGCGGGCGATGGCGAGGGAGTTGTGCAGGTCGGCGTAGTCGGCGAGCGCCAGCGCTTTCTCGAACTCGGCGGCGGATTCGGCATACATCCCGCGCCGGTAGAGGTCTTCGCCGAGACGGGAGTGAAACGTGATGTCGTCCATGTCGGTCTCGGCGATGCGCGTGAGCAGCGCCGATGCTGTGGCATAATCCCCCGCCTGGTGCGCGGCGAGGGCCTCGGCGTAGGGCGGCGCGGCAAACGCCGGGTCAAGTGCCGCCGCGTTTTGGATCGCTTTGAGCACGTCCGCGGGCCGGTCGAGGGCATACAAAGTCAGACCCCGGAAGAACAGCGCTTTGGCATAGCGCGGGTTGACCGACAGCGCGGAGTCGAATGCGGCCAGCGCCGCGGCGGGGTCGCCGCCCCCACGCGCGGCGCGTCCAAGCTGAAAGTGCAGGTCGGCGTAGTGCGGGTTGATTTGCAGTGCGGCGGTAAACGCCGCCCGCGCCGCCGGGTAGTTTTCCGCTTCCAGCGCGGCGGCTCCGAGCGCCGCGTGGCTTTCGGCGATATAAAACGACGTCAGCCGGCCCGTCAGCTCGTCAGGACTGCCCTGGCCCGACAACGCAAGTTCGGCAATCGCTTCGGCAAACAGGCCCTGGTCAAACAGGCGAATACCCTTGTCGTAGTGTTCGTTCCGGCCAATCCCAAACATCCGGCCCAGCATGGACATAGTAATCTCCTCCAGCGTTATGTACGGTGCGTAGTTATGTACGGTAGATGACAACTGCATCATAACACAGGAACCCACCCCGGCGCAAGCGCCGACCCTCCCGAAACGGGAAGGTGAGGAGTTTTCGGATCTAGCTGTAAGGACGTTGCTCTTTGTCTTAAGCTCTGTACCTTCCCGTTTCGGGAGGGTCGGCGCTTGCGCCGGGGTGGGTCACACCTCTTCTCGAAAGTGGAACCGGGTCTCGTGCTGCAAGGCCATTTGCAGCAGCGCCGTGAGTGCAGCCAAATCGGCCAGCACGGCGGCGGGGGTGAGGCCGGGGGCGTAGACAGCGGCGGCGAGGCTTTCGGGATTGTCGCGGAGGGCGTCGTTGGCACGGGCCAGGGCGGCCAGACCCGCGACCGGCTCGAACCATTCGGAGGGGCCGAAGTCGAGTTCGTCTAGGTCGTCTGCGCCGTCTTCCTCGTAGGGGTAGACCATGCCGACCGCGACCGCGATCTCGTGCGGGTCCACGGCGCAGAAGTCCAGTAGCGGGGCCAGCGCCGGGTGCGCTTCGGCAACCCGTGCCAGGGCGAAGCCGACCGACGGGTCGGCGGGCGGGGCATCGAACGGCGTCTCGAAGACGGGGTACAGACGAGATGGCATCGGTTAGCCCTCTTGTTTCATGCGCCGCTTGGCACTGACCCAGCCAGGCTTGTTGATCTGGCGGCCCCGGCCAATCGCGAGGGCGTCCGCGGGGACATCGTCGGTGATGGTCGAGCCGGCGGCGGTGTACGCGCCGTCGCCGATTGTCACCGGGGCCACCAATGTCGAGTGGGTGCCGATGAACGCATCGGCTCCGATTTTGGTCAGGTTCTTAGTCGGCGTCAGGAACGGGTCGTAGTTACAGGTAATCGTGCCCGCGCCGATATTGGTCCGTGCGCCAACCTCCGCGTCGCCGAGATACGCAAAGTGGCCTGCCGAGACGCCGTCGCCGAGGGTCGCGTTTTTCAGCTCCACAAAGTCGCCGACTTTGACATTTGTGCCCAGCACGCTGCCCGGACGGAGATTGGCGAACGGGCCGATTTTACACCCATCGCCAACTTCCGACGCGACAATGTGCGAGTCGCGCACCGAAACGCCGCGTCCGAGCCGAGCGTCGCTCAGACGTGCCCCCGGCCCGATCTCGCAGTCCTCGCCAATGTCGGTGACGCCGCTTAAGATGCTGTAGGGATGAATCGTTGTGTCCTGCCCGATCCGCACCGTCGCGTCAATATGCGTCGTCAAGGGATCAATGATCGTCACGCCCGCCAGGCCGAGGGCATGGTGGACGCGGGCCTGCAAGACCTGCCGCAGCTCGGACAGCTCGGGGCGGGTATTGATCCCGCGCACGACATCCGGGTCCGGTGAGACCAGCGCCTCGACTGTCTGCCCTTCGGACGCCAGGAGGCCGACCACATCGGTCAAGTAATACTCGCCCTGAGCATTCTGCGGCGTGATCTTCCGCAGCGCGGCAAAGAGCGCGGGGGGCGAGAAGACATACACCGACGTGCTGATCTCGCCGATCTCGCGCTGGGCAGGGGACGCATCCCGCGCCTCGACAATCTGCTGCACCTGACTTGTCACCGGGTCACGCACAATGCGCCCGTAAGACCCCGCTTCTTCCAGCACGGCGGTCAAAAGCGTCGCGGCGGCATTGGTTTCGATATGGCGAGCGACCAGGGACTCCAGAAGCGATGCCGACAGCAGCGGGGCGTCGCCGGGCAGCACGAGGAGCGGGCCATCCCAGTCATGGAGCAGTTCTTCCGCCATCTGGACCGCATGGCCGGTGCCGTTCTGGACCGCTTGCAGCACATATTCCAGCTCCGGCCCCATGGCCTCCTGGACCATTGCGGCCTCGTGTCCGACCACGAGAACTGTCCGGCCCGCCCCGGCCCCGGCGGCGGCCTCGACCGCCCACCCGAGCAGCGGCTTCCCAAGCAGCCCATGCAGGGCTTTCGGGCGGCGCGACTTCATGCGCGTACTTTTGCCGGCGGCGAGTATCAGCGCCGCGAGGGGCCGGGCGGGGGCGTCTTCGGGGGAAACGGGGAACAGTTGATCGGACATGGCGAATTCTCCTGCACAATTCTTCGCTGAACGGCTGCTGTATTATAGCGGGTTGGGCAGAGGTAGTCAAGAACCCCTCTAGGAACCACTCCCGCTCGTACCTCGCTCCCTCCCCGCCCTCCGGGTAGCCAGTGCTGAAGCGGAGAGGGGAAGAGGCCGGAGAGGGATAAAGACGAAAACGCATCCGTGACTGCTCCGAGATTTTCTTTCCGAAACTCTTTACCCTCTCCGTTTTGGGGAGGGAGCGAGGAACGAGCGGGAGGGGTTCTTCAAACCCTTGCTATTTCCAAAAAATGCGGTATAATAGGCTTACCTGCTAGGCTGTACTCGGCATGGACGCATTTGGGAACTCGATGTTCCCACGACTTCACAAACTGGAGCTATTCAATGACCCTGACCCAGCGATTGACCCGCGCCGGTGCAACCTTTATCGTTTTCGGAACCGCCGCCCTAATGATTCCGACCGACGGCAACGCTTTCAGCGCCACCGACACCTGCACGATCCCTGCCCAGAAAGATTATGTTGGAGATAGCGCAACAGACACCGCCGGCTCCTATGCACTAGTTGGCGGAACGCGATCTTTGACGGCCTACCCTGCAAATGGCGTCAGTGCTCAGACCGTGTCAGATGGCAATACCGCAGACTTCACAACCACTCGCAGTGGCAACCAGGTCACGACAATGCTGAAGGCTGGCGCGTCAACAGGCACCACAGACCTTGTTACCGTCACTTTCAGTGACGGCCATATCGTTACTTATACTGTTACACAACAGTAGTTTCATGTTCATTGGCAGCCGCCGGATTTCTCCGGCGGCTGTTTTTGTGTCGGAACCTTCTGCGGCTGAGGCTGGTTAGGTCTGCATGGCGATTTTGACAACTTTTCTGGCAATAGCGCTCGGGCTGTACCTGATTGGACTGGTCGTGTGGGAGGGGTTCGAGACGATTATCCTGCCCCGGACCGTGACCCGCTCGCTGCGGCTGACCCGTGGGTTTTACAAGGTGCTGTGGCCGTTCTCGGCGCGGATCGCCCGTAAGCTGCCGGAAGAGCGGCGGGACCTGTTTTTGTCTTATTTTGGGCCGCTGTCCCTGCCGCTGCTGCTGATTTTGTGGGCGGGGATGCTGATTTCCGGCTACGCCCTGCTGCAATGGGCGCTGCCGCATGGCCTGGAACGACTGCCGGGCATGACCCGCTTCGGGACAGCGCTGTACCAGAGCGGCGTGACCTTTTTCACGCTCGGCTATGGGGATGTGACCCCGCGCACGAATATCGCCCGGCTTGTCGCCGTCTCGGAAGCGGGCCTCGGATTTGGGTTTCTCGCGGTCGTCATCGGCTACCTCCCGGTGCTGTATCAGGCATTTTCGAAGCGTGAGGCGATCATTTCCCTGCTGGACTCGCGGGCGTCGTCGCCGCCGTCGGCGAGCGTGATGCTGAAGCGGCATGCGGAAGGCCGGCAGATGTCAAATCTGACAAGCCTCTTGGCCGACTGGGAGATCTGGGCATCGGAGCAGCTTGAAAGCCACCTGTCGTACCCGGTCCTGAGCTATTACCGCTCCCAGCACGATCACCAGTCCTGGCTCGGTGCGACCACGGCGATCATGGACACGTGTGCGCTGATTTTGGTCGGCACAGCGGGTGCCCCGGAGTGGCAGACCCCTTTGCAGTGGCAGGCGCGGCTGACCCTCGCCATGTGCCGGCATATGCTGGTAGATCTCGCGTATGTCTTCGACCTGCCGCCGAAAACGCTGGACCCGGACCGCCTGCCGCCCGCGGACCTTGCGGCCCTGCGGCGTATTCTCACTGCCGCCGGCCTGCCGCTTTGCGACGCCCCCGAGGACGACCAAAAGCTCTCCGACCTGCGCGGCCTGTACGAGCCGTTCGCCCACGCGCTGGCCGACTTTTTGATCTTCGACCTGCCGGACTGGCTGCCCCGCCCGAACACGCCGGACAACTGGCAGACCAGCGCCTGGGACCAAGATACCAAGCATTTCTAACTCATGCCGAATTCAAAGCAAAGCTGGGATACGCGGGCCTGGCTCGTGGGAATTGTCGGCGGCAGCGTCGGTGTCGGCTGCTTTGTGCTGCCGCTGCTGCCGCGTGTCGCAGCCCGGCTGAGCGTGGTGCTGCCGAACGGAAACGAATGGATCAGCGCCTCGGCGGCGGTCCTCAGCGTGCTGGTGCTTCCGGCAGTTCTCAGCGGGATCGCTCGCCGCCGGACTTTCCTTTGGGGGATTATTCCGTCTCTTCTGCTGCTGGTCGCACTGGGCATCGTGGCATCGGCGACGCATGGCTGGAAGGGCCTCAGCGCCTCATTCTGGCCGGTGCTGCTGGTCCTGGGCGCGGCCTGGCTCGTTTCCTCCGGGCCGGTGTCGCTCTTCCGCTGGCTGCGGGCGCGGGCCGTGCGCCGGCACGCGGCGCTGCTGGCATCCTACGCGGCCATGCGCGAGGCGGGGGCCGAGACGCAGGAGGGGGTCTGGCCCCCACCACCGAGCCGCAGCGTTCTTTAAGATTTACTTACTTTAAGATTTACTTGGAGGTTTTTTTGGCGACGCGGCGGATCACTATAATGGCGACATCGTCAATGAAGCGGCCCCGGCAGAAGGCGGCGACTCGGCGCAGAAGGGTAATGACCAGCCGGCGAGGCGGCAGCGGGGCAAGCTGGACAAGAATGGATTTTAGGCGGGACAGCCCGAGCCATTCCAGGCGCGATTGCGGCGGGCGGGCATCGGAGACGCCGTCGGTGTAGAGCAGCAGGGTGCCGCCGGGGGGCAGCACAGCCTCGTGCTGCTCGAAGCGGGTCATGGCCGGCGGAAAGGCCCCCACCGGCGGGCCGGTGCCTTCGAGTTCAAGCACGGCGTCGGGGTCCGAAGCATCCGCGTGCGTGATCAGGGCCGGCTCATGACCGCCGCTGGCATAAGTGAGCGTGCCGGTATCGGGTTCGAGCGTGCCGACAAAGACCGTGCCGAAGCCCTCGAAGTTCGGGTCCGGCTCGATCATGGCGTTGACGGCGGAAAGGGTCTCGGCGGGGGAAAGGCCGACCGTCAGGCAGTCGGACAGCAGCTCGCGCATATGCTCGGCTTGCCCGGCCTGTTCCGGCCCATGCCCGGCGACATCGCCGATCACCACCGCGACCGTGCCTTCGGGGTGCCCGGCGTCCAGCGGGAACGCATCGTGAAAGTCGCCGCCCGACGGCGGCGTGGCGGGAACATCGGCAAACGCCGCACTGTACTCTGCTGTCAGTGTCTTCTGCCCCTGCGTCATCGTTTTAGGTTTTAATTCTGTGTCCATGCTCGCATAATTATAACATAGAATTCAGACATTTGTGCCGGGTGCGAACAAAAGTTTGGCCGTTTCCGCCTTTGTGCCGATCTCGGCCTGTGCGCCTTCCAGGTACCGCAGGTTGTAGATCGCGCTGAGGGCGGCAAATGCCGTCCCTGCTTGGCGGCGGCGGTAAGCCAGTGTCGCCGCCGGAAGCAGCAGGCCGCGCAGGGGAGTGCCGAGGGGCGGCGCGGCCAGCACGACGCGGGCCAGCAGGCGGGTCAGGAGATTACGGGCGTGATAGCCGTGCCGAACCGTATCCCAGGAAACGTCGCCGCGCCGCGCCCGGACTACGTCCAGGCGCCCATACGCGAACGGCACCGCCAGCCACGACGCGAACCGCCGTTGCGGGCGATGGATGCCCCGCGCCTCGGGCGCATAGACAAAATGGACCCCGCGCTGCTTTTCCATCCGCACCGCCATCTCGACATCCTCCTGACGCGGAAACTGCTCGTCGAAGCCGCCGACGGCCATGAGATGCACTCGTTTTACAGACGCATTTCCCGAGTAAAAATGGTGCGGCCCGCAGTCTTTCCATTCCCCGGTGCGGAACGCTGTGTACTGCTTTTCCAGCATCGCATGCTCCCAGGCGATCCAGGCCGGCTCCTGCCACTGAAGCGCCGGGTCCGGCAGCATCGGCCCGATGACCACCGTGTCGTCGGAGTTCTCATGGCGGGCGGCATGGACCGCGAGGAAGTCTGGGGCGGGTTCGACATCATCGTCCAGAAAGACCACGACTTCGCCCTCAGCGGTTTCGATGCCGTGGTTGCGAGCGCGGGCCGGACCGCCGTTCGGCTGAAACACCGGGCGCAGGCGAAACGCCACCGTTTCGGCATACGCCGTCAGGAAGTCGTCGGTGCCGTCCGTGCTGCCGTCGGAGACCACGACTGCCTCGAACTGCGCGGCAGGGTAGGTTTGACGGCTCAGGCCGTCCAGCGTCTTTTGCAGGCTGTCCTTGCGGTTGAACGTCGGGATGACGACGCTTAAAAAGAGTTTCGGCGGCTCGCTCATGGCTTGTCCAATACTCGAATGAGACGGGCCGGAACGCCCCCGACCAGCGTATTCGGCGCGACATCTTTGGTGACCACCGCCCCCGCCGCGACCACCGCGCCGCGCCCGATGGTGACGCCTTTCAGGACCGTGACGCGGGCAGCGAGCCAGACATCGTCCTCAATAATCACCGGCCGCGCTTCCGGCATGGCCGTGTGGTCACCGACCGAGTGGAAATCCGTGTCCATAATCAGCGCGAAATTGCCGATGGCGCAGCGAGCGCCGATCCGCACCAACTTGGCCGCGCACAGCGACGCCCCGCTGTTGATATAGGTACGCTCACCGATTTCCAAAACGCCGCCCGGCAGCGCGGCCAGCTCCACCGGAACATGGGTGCCGCGTATTCGAACACGGTCTCCCAAAGTGATCGTGCCAGCGTTCTCCACCAGCAGGCGGCCCTGGACGCGCGGCCAGCGGCCCACCGACGAGCAGCGGCGCGTTTTCCACCGGCTGGAAGCCAGCAGGCCGGCCAGGGACAGAGCGGACAAAGGGTTCACGGACAGAAATCTTTCATTTGGATGCCATAGAGCGACGTGGGACTGAAGTCCTCGTCTGTGGGCGCAGACGCCCAGTGACCGCCTTCGCGGGCACGGAACAAGACTGCGTTCTATTTTTTGTCCATTCTTATTCTTTGTCCACGAAGGTGGACGGTCGGCGCCTGCGCCCACAGACGAGGACTTCAGTCCCACGTCTCTATTCGCTCCCACGTCTCTAAAGCCTCTTAGCCATCGGCATCAAGCACCCGGATCAGCTTGGCCGGAATGCCACCGACCAGCGTGTTCGGCGCGACATTTTTGGTGACCACCGCCCCCGCCGCGACCACGGCTCCCGACCCGACCGTAACGCCCGGCAGCAGGGTCACCCCAGCGGCGATCCATGCGCCGTCTTCGATTGTCACCGGCGCGGTTTGCAATGGCCCGGCCCGGAACTCGGGTGTCCCCAGGGCATGGCCCGATGTGATAATCACTGTGTGATGCCCGACTGAAACATTGTCTCCAATCGTCACCGGCGCGGCGGCGTCAACAAACAGCGGGCTGTTCAGGAAGCAGCCCGCGCCGATTTTGATGTTCCGGCAGGGGTTTCCGGTCATGCCGAACTGGATCGGCCCGGCCAGCAGTGTCCCGCGCCCGACAGTCAGCCCGGCGGCTTTGTACAGCCGCGCCCGTGCCCGAACACCCGCGCCGAGGGGCCAGGCGGACATCAGCCAGGCCGCCGCTTGCAGCCGCAGCGGCAGCGGGCTGGCTTCCTCCCGCAGCGCCGACATAAGTTTTCGCGCAAATCCCGTCATAATTGGTACAGGCGTGTCTGCCGGTCTACCGGGACCCGCAGGCTGAGGGCCAGGCCCCGGCAGAAGCCGCGCAGGAACGAGCGGTCGTCATTTGGGCGGCGCAGTACCGTTTTCGCCCCGGCGCGGGCAGCGGAGTAAGTCAGCCGCGTGAGAAGCTGACCCGCCGCCGAGCGGTCGCCGCAGCGGGCATGTTTGGCGAAAAACGCGGCTTCTCCCAGGCCATAGCCGTACAAAATAGACTGCCAGCGGTCTTTGGAGCGCCAGGCCCGGTGCCAGAGCGTAAGCGACGGGCGCAGGGAGGCAATTGCCCCGCACCGCTGCAGGCGGTAGACAAAGTCGCCCTCCTCACCGGCGGGAAACGGCGCTCCGGGACCCATCGCCGGGTCGAAGAGCGGTCCGGCGGGCAGGCGGGCCAGCACCGACCGGCGCAGGGCCATGTTCGCGCCCATACCGCAGACCTCGCCGGGCCGCAGGTCGCGGGCGTCCGGGAACGACCAGGCGGGGACACAGACATTGGCAAGGTCGGGGATCGCCGGCGACGGCAGCACCGGGCCGAACAAAACCTCTGCGCTCGGAGCGGCGGCAAACTCGGCGGCGATCTTCTCCAGCCAGTCCGGGGGCGCGTCGCAGTCGTCATCGGTAAACGCCAGCAGCTCCCCCGACGCCATGCCGATGCCGAAGTCCAGGGCGCGGGACTTGCCGACCGTCTCGGTCGGCAGGTAGCGCAGGGCCGGGCAGGATTGGGCCAGAAGTTCGGCGACGGCGCGGGTATCAGCGCTGTCGCTTTGGTCCACCAGCACCACTTCCCAGTCATCGCGCAGGCAGGCCAGCACGGTCGGCAGGCAGAGCGCGACATCTTCGGGCCGGTTCCGGGTGCAGATGACCACTGAGATCAAAGGCGTTTTGGTCATGTGTGTCTTCTCACGGAAACACGGGGCTGAACCCCCGTGCTTTAAAAGTGCAATTCCCCGCCTGCGCGGGCATAAGAGACTCACGAAGTGAGCGCCCGCAAAGGCGGGAGCTTGCTTTTTGAAGCCTTGCCGTTCAGGGCAGGGTTTCCCTACGCCCCTGTGCGGCCTTTGACGATCTGGCGCATCATCTGGACATCCTGCGGGTGCAGGCAGCGCAGCAGCCAGCAGAGCGGGATATACAGGAGCAGGCCGGGCACCAGCAGCAGCAGGTCGGCCCGGCTGTGGACAAAGTAAAACAGGCATACCAGCGGCAGCGCGGCGGCGACTGCCCGGCCCAGGGTGACGAAGCTGCGGCCCGACACGAAGCCGGGCGGCAGCGCCCGCAGGTACGCCGCGACCATGTACGCCTCGATCAGCGCATCGCCTAAAATCGCCCCGATAGCCCCGTTGTGCAGCAGCCGCTGGGTGGCATAAATCAATGTGCCGGTAATTGGAACACAGACCAGCGCCGAGATGGCCGTAATCCGGCTCAGGGCCGCGTGCTGGTCGCAGGCAATCAGCGCTGTCGCCACCGCCTGGCTCAGAAACCACAAAATCACCGCCGCGCCCATCAGCATCAGCACCGGCGCGGCGGGCGCAAACCCGGCGCTGTCGCGGGTCACCAGGGCGATGATCCGGCCCGGCGCTAAGGCCAGCACGGCGGCGAACGGCACAGCGCAGATGACCACGAAATTGAACATCCGCTGGACCGCCCCCTCGAAGGCCGGCCGGTCGCCCTGGAATGCCCGTGATAGCGCCGGCAGCATCGCGCCGGTCAGCGCCACCGGCAGAAACAAAGTGGTCCCACCGAGCCGTTTTGCTAATCCGTACCAGCCGATGGCTTCGAGGCTGCTGAACTGCTTCAGGAGCAGGGCGTCGCAGTTGCCGTACACGGCGATAAACACAGCGGTCGTCAGAAATGGCAGGCCCTGACGCGAAAGAGACACCAGAACGGCGCGGGACGGCCAGGCGATCTGGTTCCAATACGGCTTAAAGCCCCCGACACTGACGGCGATCGCGAACAGGCCGCTCACCGCTCCGGCCCCAGCCAGCTCCCAGAGGGGGGCGTGATGCGCTACCAGAAACAGACTCAGGGCCGAGATCACGGCCTTCTCAGCCAGGGATGCCGCGTTTTGACGCGGCATTTCCTGCAAGCCGCGCAGGGCCGCGCCCAGCGCATCATTCAGCAGTCCCACCAGCAGCGCCGCCAGCGCCGCCACAATCAGTCCGCAGAGCGCGGGCGGGTAGTGCAGCGCAGAGGCCGCCCCCCAGCCCAGCCCGATGCAGAGAAGGCCAAGCGGCAGGCGCAGGGCCAGCGCCGCCACGGTCAGCGCGGCGGTGCGCGACGGGTCCCGCGCAATGTCGCGTGTCAGCACCGTGGACGTCCCCAGGGCCATGCCGATGCCGAAGACGCCGGCAAACGAGCCGGCCAGGGTAAGCGCCCCGAGGCCGGACGCACCGACGTAGCGGGTCACGACGATCATCACGCCGAAGCTCATCGCCCAGGACAGAACCTGCGCCGCCAGTGTCGTCAGCACGTTGCGGGCGACCCGCATGGAGCGGGTCGGCGCGGCAGTGTCCGAAGAAGCATCACCTGGGGGCACGTTTGGATCATTTGGCCCTTTTCGAGAATCGCGCCCGGCGAGAACATGCGACAGGCGGCGGCGCAGGCGGGCGCAGGGCTTTTCGACAAATCGGTAAATCAGCGCGGCGAGGGCCAGGGAAACGGCAAGCGCCAGGACGCCGAGCACTGTCTCCGAGCCATGCAGCCAGTGATGCAGCCCATAGAGAACCGTCGTATGCAGCAGGTACAGCGAGTAAGACAGCAGTCCGAAGGTCCGCATCCAGCCGGTGTTCAGCCAGCGGAACAAGGTCCAGTTCGGGCAGCGGACAGCGGCGATGAACACCGGAAACAAGGCTAGGCCCTGAAGCGTGTACCGGAATGTCTGCTCGAAGCCCGGCCAGACTTTCGGCACGGCAAAGCTCGCCAGCAGGGCCAGGGCCGCCAGCGGGAGCAGCAGCGTTTTCAGGCGCTGCTCGGTGAAGACGCGGGCCGCAAAGCCGGACACCGCGCCGGAGTTCGGTGCCGAATTGCTGTCCAGGGCCGGGTTGTTCCAGACGGCCAGAATACAGCCGAACAAAATGGAGTCCACCCGCGTGTCCGTAGCCGTATATATGCGGTCTTTCGGGGCGTGAAAGACGAACACCAGCAGGCAGCGCCAGGCCAGCACCACCGCGCAGAGACCGAGGAGCAGCAGCGCCTGACGCGCCGGCGGCAGGCGACGCCGGCGCATTTGCAGGTACAGGAGCGGGAACACCAAGTAAAAATGCTCTTCCACCGCCAGCGACCAGAAGATCCACGAGCCGGGCGCCATACCGTTCCACCAGCCGTGAAAGACGATCCAATAGTTGGTCAGATGCGCGGCTTGCGCCAGCACCGCGTCGGGCCGCAAGGTATTGTCCAGCACATGCGTAAGGGTCAGGACACAGTCCAGCCCGAGCACAAGGTACAGCGGCGGAAAGATACGCAGGACACGGCGCAGGTAGAAGTCGCGGAAGTTGATCCGCCCCGTTTCGTCGAATTCCAGCCGCAGCAAAGTCGTGATAAGGTAACCGCTCAAAAAGAAAAAGACAATCAAGCCGAGGTCGCCCGGTATCCAGCGCTTGGTGTAGGCATGGCCGAGGAACACAACAAAGAACGAGACGGCCCGCAGTCCGTCGAGCGAGGAGATTTGGAACGGCTTGCGTCCGCCGGGCGCCGGGTCAGGCTGCGGCACGGCGGATGCCGGCGCGGCTGGCTTTGGCGGCGCGGCATGGGCTGATGCCTGAGGATCTGCCGGCGGGGCGGAAGGGGCCGCGAACGGCAGGCGACTCCCGGTACGGCCGGTGTGTGGACTGTTTTGGGCCGCGCCGCTCAGGGCGCGGCTGTCCGAGGCAAGCTCGCCCGTCAGGGTCGGCAGCGCCGCCAGAATTCCGATCCAAAGGCCGACAAATAAAACGTCCCGGAAGTTCGAGAGCTGCAAATCCAGCAGGCCGAATATCACCAGCATGATCGGCATCAGCATCAGAAAGATGCCGACTGCTTTGGTCGAAGGGTCGCAGCCCGGCGCACGGACAAGCCGCCCGGCAAAAATAATAATCGCCGAGATCATCATCCAAAACGCCACAAATCCAAACGACCCGACCCGCTCCCAGATCCAGAGGATCTGATTGTGCGGAATATAAGGCTCCAGCTCATAGATAACTGTGACATCAGTCATCGGAATGATTTGCAGGAAGGGACGGCCATAGCCGTATCCTTGCAGCGGCGCGGACTGGATCGTCGCCATCAGGTCCGTGTTCTCCTGGTCGCGGGACCGGTTGGAGGAGGCATCACGGGCATCCGGCTGGAAGTTTGACTGGATCGCCCGCGCCGGCTGCGCGAAGACACTGTTGCTGTTCTTAAACAGCGGATAATAGACCGAGAAGCCGACCACCAGGACCGTGCTCACGACGGCAATCTGCCGGCGGCGGTCCGGAAGCGCCTGATATGCCGCCAGCAGGACGATTGGGATGGCAATGAACAGGACAGCGACGCCGGCCCGGCGGTTCAGTACCAGATCACCCAGAATGACCAGCGGCATCAGGCTCCACATCAGCCCGCGCAGGCGCGGCATGGCGCGGCACAGGCTCAGGGCCAGCAGGAGAAGCAGAAACGCATCCATGAAGAACGCTTCTTCATGCACGCCGACTCCTTGGTCGGGCAGCGGCTGGCCGTGCATCGTCACATACCGCCGGAATGTCAGCATCGCCGCCTTCAGGCCGATACAGATCACTGTCACCCACAGCATCAGGGTCAGGTCCCGGCGGGTACGGACAGTGTTCACGCCGAGCAGGTATGCCAGTGCGAAATAAAGCTGCGGGCGAACCTCCTGAAGCGAGATCTTGAAGTCGCCGCCGGTCAGGATGCCGTTTATCCAGCCCAGCAGGACAAACAGCACATAAATGCCGATGGGGATCAGCAGTGGCCCGCCACGCACACTGGCTGTCTGGGTATACACGGCCCGCAGGCAGGCGCAGACGCCCGCGACGATCATGACGATCTCGAACAGGTTTAGCGGGATGCCTTTGAAGTTCGTGTGCGCGTAGATTTGGAAGATTGTATTGACGTTCCAAAAGAGCGGGACGCGGTCGGTCAGCGAGTCGGGATACGATTGCAGGCCTAGCTCAAACAGGCAGGCCGACACGAGCACGAAGTACAGCACGAGGCGGGGATAGCGCCACAAAAGGATCGGCAGCAGAAAGGCAATCAGCAGGACCAGCGGCACGAAGATATTATCAAAGCCGATCCCCGCAAACGCCGCCGCAACCGCCGCCGACAGCACGGCCCCGCCGATCAAAAACTTCCGGGACCGACGACGCGCTGCGTCGGCGTAGTCGTCCGCCGTCGGCAGCCGAGACCCAGACGTGTCCAATTGCTCCGCCGCCGGGTCATCGGGTATAGGTTTTTGCAGAAGTGTGTTCATTCGACCAAGTTATTCGTGACCGGCCCGGAAGAGTGCCGGCAGCGCTCAAAACCACAGGTCCGGGAGCCTCGAAATTTATTCCGTGGCATTTGCTCCGTGGCATTTGCTCCGTGGCATTTGCTCCGTGGCTCCGGGTCTATTTCCGCAGCGGTATCCGCACCAGGGTCATGGACTGCGGGGGCAGGGTCAGAAATGGTTTCAGGCCCGGCAGCGCGAACGCGGCAATCCTGCCGGGATTATCGGCGGCGACGCGCCACATCTTCACCGAGCCGCTCGGCAGAGCGCCGCGCAGGGTCAGCGGCGCGGTGATTGTCGCCCGCGCCATCTTGTTGACCAGCAGCAGGGTCAGCGTGTTTGTCCGGGTGTCCGTCGCCGCGTAGCACGACAGCTTGTTTACGTCCGCGCTCGATGCCGCGCAGGAAACGTCGCCGAAGCCCGCCCCTGCGCCGTCGGCGTTGCGGAACAGCTTAAACGCCAGATACGCCGGCGAGTCTTTGGCCGGGTACGCCCAGTAGTTCGCCAAAAAGATATTTTCCCGCCCGAAGATGCCCAGCGCGTCGGCAGTCGCCAATCCGCCGCTGATGTCCTTGTCTGCCCCAAAGCTCCACTCGGTGATCCCAATACGGGTGCCCGGATACCCCGCCGCGATCCAGGTTTTGAGGCGCGGGATCAGCATGACCGGCTCGCCGATCCAGCTTTCGTCGGTGTATGCCGGGTCATACAGGCCGCGGGTCGAGCGCTCCCGCAGTGCCCGCGTGGCCTTGTCGGTCTGCCCGCCATAAATGCCGCTGCCCTGCGGATAGAAGTGGACATCCAGGACATCCAAAGTCCGCCGGCCTGTCTTTGCGTCATGGGCGCGGACACTCTTGAGAAACCACAGGAGAAATGGGTCCCCGCCGTGGGCTTTGCCGTCGGCAGACGTTTTGAAGTTGTCGTCGCCCCGGTCAAGCGAGGAGTGGAGATAGCCGACCCAGCCCCACGACACCGGGCCGGTCACCGACGCCACCGGGTCCACGGCCTTGACGGCGGCGGCGTACTCAAGGAAGTTGGACAGGACATCGTCGTAGCCCATGCGGGCCGGGTGGACATCGGTGTGGGTGTTGTCCCAGAGGTCCGGCTCGTTGTCCATCGCGTAGAACTGGACGCCGCCGCTTGACGCATCCCCAAAAGTCTTTGTGAGGTGATGAATCCATTCGTCCTGATAGACCACCCCGCCGCCCAGGGTCGGCGTGTCTGTGAACGGAGCATTCTTGCGGGCGACCGAGCGGACACTGGTTCGGGCGCGGTTATCGGCGGGATCGTAGCCGGCGGTCTTGTCCGACCCCGGCACATTCACCGACTGATGGCTGTTGTCGGTGTCCCGTGCGACCCACCCGAGGGTCGGCACGGTCAGCATCGTCGCCGCGCCCCGCGCTTTGTTGCCGGATACAAAGCGATCGGCGGCGGCGGACGGTCCCGGCGGGACGGACGCATCAGACGCATACCGGTTCCGAAATTCCCAGTCCCGCGCGGCGTTCACGGCGTTGCCCTGCACCCAGTTGTAGCGGGATTTGTCGTTGCCGCCCCACCGATTGACGCCTAATTTCAGGTCCGCCAAATAATCGTCGGGCGCAAACGCCATGCCATAGATAAACGGCGAGATCGGGTGCCGCCCGGCGTCTGCATTGACCGTGACCGCAACGGTTGCCGCCGTTGGTGCGGGCGGCAGAGCCATGTCGGGCAGCAGCGAAATATCGTCCACTCGGAGCGCCGCCGAGGCCGACTGATCGGGCTGAAAGACGATGCCGGTGATCCCCTGCCCGCCTTTCGGTACGCCGAGCGCCGCCAGCGGAACCTGGGCTTCCGACCAGCCCGCACGGCCCAATGGATCATGCTTCAGGTAGGGCTTTAGGGAGATTTGGCCGCCGAACTTGCCGCCGGAATCCACCAAACAGACCTTTGCGGTTGTGTCGCCCGAGATGAATGCCTGAAGCGTCCCGTAGCCGCCGGTGGCGTAGTTGTCGTGATGGAGATAAATGCCGCGGTTGCCGGGCGGGGCCAGCGAGATCACATTTTGGCCCGAGTGCGTGTTTCCGGTCGCCGCGAAATTCTTGGGACCCCATGACCAGTCCTGCCAGCCGTCGCCTAGGGTGTCGGTGTAGACCACCAGAGGCGCATCCGCCCGCTCCACCGGCAGCGCCGCCGCCGATGCCGGGGTGCCCTTGACTGCATGGTACAGTCCGGCGGCGAGCTGATGCCAGTGCCCGTGCCCATGCACGGCCCGTTTGGCGACCTCGCCGCCCCCGGCCAGCAGCAGCCCGCCCGCCGCCAGCCCCAGGGCCACCTTGCCGATACGATTGAAAGCCATATCAGCATTCTACCATGTATTTAGCGGCTCTTGGTGAGTTAATTGCCGGGGGTGTAGAAACCCCCGGCACTCCACTCACTAGACAGCGGGAACGGTTTTCGCAAAAGCTCCGTATGAATAAAGTGTGAACGTCACTACAGAAGTGTCCGGCCCCTGCCGATACTTGGAGTGTTATCCTTTCCACTTGTGCTTTGTGTGTCTCTTGTGTGTTATTCCTGCTCACCCCGCCCCACCCGGCGGGGTCTTTTTTTGCGGCGGAAACCGGGCACTGAGGTCCGGGCGTTGGAAATACCCGTCTGGAAAGCCTCCGGCTGACCGTCCTGCGGACGGAAGAGCACACCGGAGGCTCGGCTTGTATTCCGTCCCCTGGACGGCTGGCGTCTGCGCCTCGGAGACGGGTACCTCAGTGCCCGGTCTTTATCGTCCCGGTTCACGCCAGCAGCGCGTACACCCTTAAAACTTCCGCAACGCTCCATGCCTGGGCGGGGCAGCCGTTGGGGGCGCTCGGGGCTTCAGCGTCGTAGACTTCGGCGAGGGTGCCGACACCGTACTCGGTCAGGCCGCTGGAGAGCAGCGTGTTTAAGAGAGTGCGGGTCTTGGCTTTGTCGCCGTAGACTTTGAGGTGAGCGTCGCAGTAGCCGCCCAAAAGCCAGGGCCAGACTGTGCCTTGATGGTAGGCCCCGTCGCGCTCGGTCTGGCCGCCGGGGGCGTAGCGCGGGCGGTAGCCGTCCGAGCCGGGCGCAAGGGTCCGCAGGCCGTTGGGGGTCAGGAGGTGCGCGGTGACGGTGTCCAAAACAGAGTTCGCCTCGTCGCTTTTGGGGTCAATGACCGGAAACGGCAGGGAAACGGCGAAGATTTGATTGGGACGCACGGACGCATCAGGGGTGCCGTCGGGGGCGATCACGTCGTAAAGGCAGCCGGCGTCGGGGTTCCAAAAGAGACCACCGAACGACGCTTTGGCCTCGGCGGCGCGGGCGCGGCAGTCGTCGGCGAAGTCAGCCTGCCCGGCGCGTTCGGCGATCTCGGCGGCGACGCAGAGGGCGTTGTGCCAGAGGGCATTGATCTCGACCGGCTTGCCGGTGCGCGGGGTCACCACCCAGTCGCCGACTTTGGCGTCCATCCAGGTGAGCTGCACTCCCGGCTGCCCGGCGCGGAGAAGGCCGTCGGCGGGGTCTACCCCGATGCCGTAGTCCGTGCCGGCAAGGTGGGCGGCTAAGATTGTCTGCAAAACGGGCAGCATCTCACCCTGCACGAAGTTCCAATCGCCCGACGCTTCGGCGTAGGCATAGACCGCATTGAAAAACCAGAGGCTGGCGTCTACGGTGTTGTACTCCGCCCCAGAGCCATCGTCGGAGAAGCGGTTCGGCAGCAGGCCATGGTGGACCGCCCCGGCGAACGTGGTCAGTATCTCGCGGGCGATCTCGTAGCGATGGGTCGTCAAACAGAGGCCCGGCAGGGCAATCATCGTGTCCCGGCCCCAGTCGCCGAACCACGGGTAGCCCGCCAAAATCGTCGCACGGGCGACTTTCGGAGAGTTTTCGACAACAAACTGGTCGGCGGCCAGGGTCAGGGTCTCGCGGACGCTGTCTCCCGCCGGAACGCCTGCTACGGTCAGCAGCGACTTTTGCCGAGCGATCTCGGCGGCCAGCGCGGCTTCGGGGTTTTCCGGGGTCTCGGCTTCGACCGTCGCGATCAGTGTCACGGTCTGGCCGGGCGACAGCAGGCCGTTGAAGCGTCCGGGGCAGTACAAGTCCTCAGTAAAATCTAGTCCGCGTTCTTGTTCGCGGGGGTGCTCGAAGTTGAAGAACCAGCCGCTATTGGGAGCAAAGCCAAACGGCGGCTGCATCGCCAGGTAGAGGGGATTGGCGGTCGGGTACGCCACAAACTTCAGCCGGTTGTCAGGCTCCACAGTCAGATCGGCGGTGAAGCCGTCCCAGCGGTGCTGCTCGGTGTGGAAATCTTTATACGCCAGCAGCGGCACCAGACCCAGACGGACCGGCTCGGGCGACTTGACCAGCGTATACTGGACGTAAACGGTGTTGAAGCCGTGGGGCATCCAGACGCGCTTTTCCAGCACGACGGTTTCTTCGTGGAAGATGTAAGTGAAGGTCGGCACCGGGCGGGTGCCGAAGTAGACCAGGTGCCGGAAGCCCTGGGGCTGGACAACGCTCGGGTACTTGTTGGCCGAAAGCTGATAAAGCTGGTCCTCGACCCGGACTTCCTCCTCGGCTTTCGCCAGCAGCACGGCCCGGCCCAGAGGCGGCGAGAATGCCGGCACGAGCAGGCCGTGGTAGCGCCGGGTATTGGCCCCGGAGAGGCTTGCGGCAGCGTAGCCGCCGATGCCGTTGGTCGCAAGCCATTCGCGGGACGATGCCGTGTCCCAGTGGGTGAGTAAGTCGCCGGAAATCTGTGTCATGGCCTGCCTTTTGGTTGTCTTTTTGACTATTTTTTGCTCATCGCTGCTTGCTGAACGCTTCCAGCCGCCGCACGGTGTCTACGGCGCTGCGGCGGCGCTCAACCGCCTGCGCGACTTTAAGGCAGAGCAGCTCGAAGACGTCTACATTGGGCATGTTCTTCTCGACATAGTCGAACGCCCCGCGCTTCATGCACTCGACGGCGTTGGCGACATTGCCGTAGGCGGTCAGAATAATCACTTCGGTGAACACGTCGCGGGCCACGGCATTTTCCAATATGCGGATGCCCGAGCCGGAATCTTCCATGCTCATATCGGTAATGACGATGTCGTAGGCCCGGTCGGCGGTCTGCATCTTCTCGATGCCCGATTCCTCGCCAGGCGCGGTCTCGACCTTGTAACCTTCCCGCGACAGCCGGCGTCCGACCGCCTCGCGCACTTCTTCTTCGTCGTCCACCACTAAAATTCGGCACATAATGGGGCCATTATACCTAGAGACGCTTTAGGAAGTCTCGATTTGCTTCTGCATCTGTTCCAGTTCCATCAGATGCACCTTGTCTTTCGGACGCCCGGCAGCCTGCTTCATGGCAATTAGCGCGGGGACCGACGCCACGCGCACCTTCACCCCGCCGCGCTCCAGCACCGTCGCATCCGACCAGAGTGCTTCAAACGATGCCACCCCTGCCGGCTCGCCCAGCAGATCCACGCTGCCAAGATCGGTTTCCAGGGTGATATTCATCACATTTTTTAGAGTACGGACATCCCAGAAGAACGGCAGGCCGGGCGGTGCGCCGCGCAGGTACGGATGGTACGGTGCAAGCGCCGCGACTAGCGCTTCCAGGTTTCCAGTGTCCCGCGCAATCGCGAAGTCAATATCGTCGGTGATATGCGCCGAGCCTTGCAGACGCATCGCGACCCCGCCGACAATCACAAACCGCAGACCTGCCCCCGCAAGCGCGGCGATAATCTGCTGAAAATCGTCTTTTTGTTCCATTCTATCCTCCTTGAAAAACCTCAAATCCATTTGCAGACGGTCCAGCCGCTCCCAGGGCGACCGCCGCAAGTTCTCACGAATCAGCGAGATGTCAATCCCGTTTGCATCCTGCTCGCCGTAGCCGTGTGTGTATGCCTGCCACGACGCCCACTGGGCGTCGGTCATGCCAAGCCGGTCTTCTGCCTCTTGTGTTTCGATTTGCGCCATGTGTTGATTGTACCCGTCCTGCTGCGGATACCCCGGCGGCGGGCTGGGAGCGTGCGACAAGGATTTTCCGATGCCTGCTTGTTCGGCAGGTGCCCGCGAATATCCTTTATCCGCGCTTTTGCCCAACCGGGCACAGGTCCAGCAGAACGCAGCGGGGGCAGTCGGGGTTTTGGTGGAAGCAGCAGCGCTGACCGTGGAGCATCAGGACTTCATGGTTGTCGTAGACCTGCTGGGCGGTCCAGTCAGCAGGCAACTGGGCCTCTAAAATGGCATGGGAAGGGCCGACGGAGACCGATGCGGGGATCAGCCCCAGGCGCATTGCGACGCGGTGGTGGTGGCTGTCTACCGGCAGGGCGCGGCGGTGCAGGCGGCTGAACGACAGCACGGCGGCGCTGGTCTTGGGGCCGACTCCCAGCAGGCGCTCCAGCCAGGCGCGGGCTTCGTCTACGGGGAGGGTTTCCAGGAAGTCCAGCCCCAGCTCACCGCGCTCGGCGGTGATGCGCCGCAGGATGTCCTGAACACGCGGCGCTTTCTGCTCAGGCCAGGTGCAGGGGGCCAGCGCGGTTTGGACTTCTGGCAGCGGGGCGTCGCGGACTTCGTCCCAGCCACCGGGGAACCGGGTTTGGAGGTTTTGGTAGGCACGGTGCGAGTCGGCGTTTTTGGTCCGGTGGGACAGCAGGGACGAGATGAGTTCGCTGAGGGGGTCGAGTTCGTGGAAGTAAGCGATGGGGCAGCCGTACTCGGCGCACAGGCGGTCGTGGACAACGAGCACTTTCTCGGGATTCGGTTCGGCAGGGCTTTCGGGGAACATGGGGTTATGTTCCCAGGGAAGGCGAGAGCGGAAACCGGCACGACAAAGAAAACCGGCACTGGAAGTGCCGGTCTACTCTTGAATGAAAGTGTCTTCGACACTGAAGACAAGCCAGCAAAGCTCAATCTGTAGTCACGGAGTGACTTTCACGCAAAAGTAGACCGGCACTTCCAGTGCCGGTTTCCTCTTTGCCCATTCCAATCGTTACGCCGCCTGGGCTAGGACCCAGTTGTCTTCGGGAACGGCTTGGTCGTCGCGGTTCATCGCTCCGACAATCTCGCAGAGGACCAGCTCGGCATCCTCGTGGGGCACCTGGCAGGTTCCCGCTGCCTCGTGGCCGCCGCCGCCGAAGCCGCGCATCAGCGAGCCGATGTGGGTGCGGGACGACTTATTCAAGATGCTGTGGCCGCAGGCGAAAACGCAGTTTTTGCCCTGGAAGCCGTCCACGATCCAAACCGACGTGTTCGCTTCGGGGTACAGCGCGTACACCAAAAAGCGGTTGCCGCAGGGGATCGGCGAGACCCCGCGCAGGTCGGTCACCACGACGTTTTTCTCGGTCCAGGAATGGTCAGCCAGCATCTTCTGGAACAGCGTGTCCTGCTCGAAGTAGCGCACGACCCGCTCCTGAACATCGGGCAGGGCCAGCACTTCGTCAATCGAGAGGGTCATGCAGGCGTCAATCAGATCGTACATGAGCTGGTAGTTGGAGATGCGGTAGTCCCGGAACCGGCCCAGGCCTGTCCGGGCGTCCATCAAGAACGACAGCAGGGGCCAGCCGGTCGGGTGCAGGATGTCTTCGGGTGTGAACTGGGCCGAGTCGGCTTTGTCCACCTCGCGCATCATCTCGTCAATGCCCGGAAAGCGGGCCGAGCCGCCGTAGTAGTCGTACACGACGCGGGCGGCGCTTGGAGCCAGCCAGCATTCGCCGTCGAACTCAACCCGTCCGACAATACGCTCGACTTCGGTGGCGTGGTGGTCGAACCACAGGCCGCAGCCGGGCACGAACGGCACATTGGTCAGGACATCGTCGGCGGTCACCTCGAACTTGCCGTCCTGCAAGTCCTTCGGGTGGACAAACTGAATTGAATCTATGGCTTCGACCTGCTTCAGCAGCACGGCGCAGATCAGGCCGTCAAAATCGGATCGCGTCACAAGGCGCATCGGTGGGTTCCTCCGTTCATGCTTGGATTGTCGGAACACGGCACGGAAGTTTTTAGGGCGTTTATATCTTGCCCCGTTGGGGAAAACTTTGGGAAGATTAAAACCCAATTAGGAAGAGTATATAAACTCATGCTGACACAAAAATTGACAATCGGAGCCGCCATTTCCGGGGTGCTTTTCACCCTGGCAGCCGCCTCGATGGCGACAACCTCCGCGATGGACAAGACGTTCGCGACCAAAGCCGCGCAGGGCGGCATCTTTGAAGTGAAGTCCAGCCAAATCGCGGTTAACAAGAGCACTGACAAGGGAGTTCTCGCCGTCGCCAAGCGCATGATTATGGAGCACACCGCCGCCAACAACGAGCTGAAGACGGTCGCACAGAACTACCAGATGACCCTGCCGACCGAGACCGATGCCAAGCACAGGGCAATCCTCTCGAAGCTGTCTAGACTGTCGGGCACGGCGTTCGACAAAGCATACATTGCATCGCAGGAAACGGCCCACGCCGACACGGTCAAGCTGCTTGAGAAGGAAATCGCGATGGGCAAGAACGCCGGCCTGACCGCGTTCGCCTCGAAGAACCTGCCGGGCATCGAGGACCACACCAAGATGATCTTTCAAGTCGGCTCGAATATGGGCGTCCATGCGACCGCCATGCCGGTCTTGAAGCCCGCGATGATGCCGAGCAACATGAGCGGCAAAAATATGTAACGGAAAGCGAAAGCACGATGGCTGAGACGCTGAAAAAAGGCGACCATGTCGAATGGGACACGTCCCAGGGCAAGACCGAGGGCACAGTCGAGAAGAAGCTGACCGCGCCGACCAAGATCAAGAGCCACGAAGTCAAAGCCTCGAAAGACAACCCCGAATACTTGGTCGAGACCGACGACTCGCACAAAGAAGCGGCGCACAAACCCGACGAGATGAAGAAGGTCAAATAGGCATGGCAGACGACAATGCTGAAGTTGTCAAAGACTTCCACGACGCGGTCAACATGACGGCCAGTGAGCTGACTCACTGGCTGGACACCGACGAGTCAAAGTCCGTCGGGCAGAAGCAGGACGGCGAAAGTGAGTCCACGGGTCACCAGTCGGGCCGGCACATTATTGATCTGTTGCACCGCACCAAAGATAACTACTCGACCGGCGACATCGCCCAAATGAAGCGGGTTGTCAGCTACGTTCACCGCCATTTAGCGCAAAGGCCCGCAGGAGACATCGAAGACACGCACTGGCGCTACTCGCTGATGAACTGGGGCCACGACCCGCTCAAGAAATAGGCGCAGCAAGTTTACAGAACTACAAAACCCAAATAGGAGCCACTCATGTCCGAATATACGCACAGCGCGACTGTGACAATCAACGCGCCGAGTATGCAGGTCTTTCACCTGTTCTCGCACTTCAACGACTTCCCGAAGTTTATGTCGTACATCAAAGAAGTCACCTACAAAGACAGCCAGACAAGTCACTGGGTTGCCGACGTTGTCGGCACCCGTGAGTGGGATGCGGTCAACGAAAACTGGATCGAAGGCAAGCAGATCGGTTGGCGCTCCACCGACGGCCTCCAGAACCACGGCGTCGTGACCTTCGAGACGGTCGGTGACAGCCAGACCAAAGTGGTCGTCACTCTGAGCTATACCCCCCCGGCAGGCGTTTTGGGCGATGTCGGCGAAAAGCTAGGTGTCGGCAACCACTTCGAGCAGAAGCTTCAATCGGACCTCGACAACTTTGCCACTCTAGTCGCGCAGGCCCCTGCTGGAGCGCTCGATCCCGAGTCGTCAAGCTACCTGTTCCATGCCGACAGCGCCGCCGCGAAGGGCAACACCACCACCGCGCAGGACGCTACTATCGGTGATGTCAGCCATTAGGACATGGATTGACTGAAAGAAAGCCCGCCGAGACTGGGTCTCGGCGGGCTTTTTGCGAGTCGCCCCGGCGCCAGGAACCCCTCCCGCTCGTGCCTCGCTCCCTCCCCGAAGCGGAGAGGGCCAGAGTAATAGAAAAGAAATACAGGGCAAAGGGCGCGGGCATCTCCGTCATTCCCTGCTCCTGACTCCTCACCCTCTCCGCTTCGGGGAGGGAGCGAGGCACGAGCGGGAGGGGTTCCTACCACGAAGCACAGTTATTCGTTCAGCCGGTCGGCGGCGGAGCGGCCTAGAGTCGTGACGGCATCGAAGAGCGGCTTCGCCGGCACATTCGGCTCGGCATCTTTGCCGGGGCTGATCGTACCGCTGCCGGGCGCATCCGACGGCGGCGGCAGGAACACGTTGTTGATGAGTGTTAAGAGGCCCGCTGTGAGGTTCGGAGCCAGGCCCTGCATCCGGGACAGCAGGTTGGCGGGGACCGAAAGAATACGCTCGGCGTCGCCCCGCCGGGTCGCGGCGACAATCTCGCGGGCGGCCCGCTCCGCGCTGATTGAGCCGCCGGGCAGGTTATCCCCTATTGAAAACCAGGTGAATTCCCCTGTCTTGTTGCCCTTGAACAGGGCGTTGAAGTACGAGCCGGTCCGAAGCAGCCCCGGCACGATCGTTGTGACCGTAATGCCGTCGCGCTTCAGCTCCGAATGCAGGCCCTCGGACAGCCCAGTCGCGGCAAACTTGGCGGCGGCATACGGCAGCAGGTGCGGGAATGCCACTTTGCCGCCGATGGACGTGATGTTGACGATGCGCCCGGATTTTCGCGTTTGCATCTGCGGCAGGACTTGCAGAATTGGGTCCAGTACCCCCCAGAAGTCCACGGCCATCGTGTCCTCAAAGTCTTGGCGCGTCATGTTCTGCACCGGCCCGACTTCGATGATCCCGGCGTTGTTGACCAGAATGTCAATCTGTCCGAAGTGCGCCGTGACTTTGGCAATCAGCCGCTCGACTTCGCTCGGCGAGGTCAAGTCGCGCACTGCCGTGTAGACCTCGTACCCCAGGGCGGCAAGCTCCCCCTGCGCCCGCGAGAGCGCTTCTCCGTCGCGGGCGCACAGAGCCAGCCGGCAGCCGTGCCGCCCGAACTCATGGGCCAGCGCCAGCCCGAGGCCGCGTGAGCCGCCGGTGATAAGCACGACTTGCCCTCCCAAATCGGCGGTGCGCCGCGCTTGCAGAACGGCCCGCAGGGCCAGAGCGGAAGCGGTCAGGAGGAGCAGGTTGCGGGTAGAGTTTTTCATAATGCTGGACCTCACCCCGCTCGTTCCTCGCGACCCTCTCCTTCCGAAAGGAGAGGGTCGGAGAGAGCAGATAAGACGCGGTCGCTATTTGTGTGCCGTGCTTGCTCTTTACTTACTCTTACCCTCTCCTTGCTTAAGGAGAGGGTCGCGAGGAACGAGCGGGGTGAGGTCTCCTACGGTGTCAGCACGACTTTCGTGCAGCCTTCCTTCTTCTCCTTGAACAGCTTGTATCCCTCGGGGGCATCGTCAAGCTTCATCCGGTGCGAGATGACAAATGTCGGGTCAATGTCGCCGTCTACGATGTGCTGCATCAGAGGCTTCAAGAGGCGCTGCACATGGGTTTGGCCCATTTTGAATGTCAGCTCTTTGGCGAATGCTGCGCCCATCGGGAACTTGTCTAAAAAGCCGCCGTAGACGCCGGGAATAGACACCGTCCCGCCCTTGCCGCAGCACTGAATGGCCTGGCGCAAAGCGTTAGAGCGGTCCGACGTTAAGCGAGCGACCTGCTTGGCCTTGTCGTAGACATTGCCGAGGCCGTGCCCGTGCGCTTCGAGGCCAACCGCGTCAATGCAGTGGTCGGGGCCGCGCCCGCCGGTCATCTCTTTGAGCGTCTCGAACAGGTTGTCCTGCTCCTCGTAGTTCACCGGATCGGCCTTGCTTTTGTCGCGGGCCATGTTTAAGCGCTCGGGGATATGGTCCATCGCGATGACCCGCTCGGCTCCCAGCAGATAAGCGCTTTGGATTGCAAACTGTCCCACCGGGCCGCAGCCCCAGACCGCCACGGTGTCGCCCGGCTTGATGCCGCAGTATTGGGCCGCTTGGTAGCCCGTCGGGAAGATGTCCGACAAGAACAGGACCTGCTCGTCGGTGAGGCCATCGGGAACCTTGATTGGACCGATGTCGGCAAACGGCACACGTGCGTATTCGGCCTGCCCGCCGGCATAGCCGCCGTAGAGATGCGAGTAACCGTAAATTCCGGCGGGCGAGTAACCGTAGGCTTCATCGGGCAGCAGCGCGTTCGGGTTGGAGTTGTCGCAGAGCGCCCACTGATCATTTTGGCAGTAGTAGCAGTTGCCGCAGGCGATCGTGAACGGCACGACCACCCGGTCGCCGATTTGGAGGTTCTTGACGGCAGAGCCAAGCGCGACCACTTCGCCCATAAACTCATGGCCGAGGATGTCGCCCTTTTCCATGCCTGGAATGAAGCCGTTGTAGAGGTGCAGGTCCGAGCCGCAGATAGCGGTGGCCGTGATTTTGAGGATGGCGTCACGCGGGTTCAGGATTGTCGGGTCCGGGACCTGTTTGACTTGAACATCGTTTTTGCCGTACCAGCAGAGTGCTTTCATAAAGTGTGTTCTTTCGTTGGGAAGTTGCGTGGGACTGAAGTCTAGGAAATCGAAACGAGGGAGTGAACTCCCTCGCCGTAAGGTGTTCAGAAACACCGCCTGTCCAGGGGACAGCAAACTCCGTTTGTCTTGAATCTTCCGTCCCCTGGATGGGCGGCAATTCCGATTGCCTTTCTGCGTGGACGTTCACGTCCGCGTTCCTCGCATCAGTTACTTTACCTGGTCTTTGTCCGGGCCGCGCCCCGACGATTGCCCTTCAGTGGTGGGGCGCTCGCCGGTTTCCATTTGCTGCTTGAAGTGCCGCAGGTCGTCATCGAGCTGACGCTTTGGGTCCTCGCCTAAGAGCTTCGCGACCACGGCACCCGCCTTGCCGACGGGCGGGGCGTAGGAAAGCTCCACCCGGACTTCCGTGCCGCGCCCTTGCGTGGCGGGCTTGAACGTCACCGCGCCGGCGTTGTCTATATCCGCGCCGGGCAGCGAGCGCCAGGCGATCAATTCGTTGGGGATGTCGTTGATGATCTCGGCGTCCCAGGCCACTTGGGTCCCGAGCGGCGCTTTGGCAACCCAGTGTGAGGTGATCTGCTCGGGGTCCGAAACGGTGACCGTGTTCAGATGGTCCATAATGCGCGGCAGGTTGGTGAAGTCGCGCCAGTAGGTGTACAGCTCAAATGCAGGCTTCATAATCGAAACCGAATGACCGACTTTGATGCCCGACGCGCCGAGGTTCCTTCGCACGACGTCTTTGTCGGTCAGGCCGGCGGTATTGACCCCGGCGGCGGAATAGCCCGCACAGTGGCCGGTCGCGCCCCGGTAGACCATGCCGACACCGAGAGCGCCCAAAGCCAGGCTGGCCGGGGAGCGGCGGATGAGGCCGTAGGTCGCCAGCGCCCCGCCGGCAATCGCCGTGACCCAGCGCTCGGTGCTGCCGACATTGACATTGGTTCCAGTGATGTGGTTTGCGATGGTCTGGCTCTCCGAGCCGCTGTCGTGACTCAGGTGCGTCGGACTGACATCTTTTGATTCGGGTGTATCTTCTGGTAACATTGCTCTCTTCTCCCTGCGTGTGCATTTTATTATTTGAGTAAAATCGGCGGGCCGTCGGCTTTGACACGGAACAGCTTGTAGGGCTTCACACGTAAATCTTTGCCGTTGTGATACGACGGAAGCCGCTGCAATTCGTTGGCCGTGAAGTACAAATAGCCGTTCGTCGCCACCGAAAACGTATCCAGCCAGTAGAGCGTGGAGGTTTGGGTCAGCACGCGGTATGGGCCGCCCGGCTTGCCGACTTTGATCTGCGCTTTTTCTTCGTCGCCGACATAGACATTGCCCACCGCGTCGGACTCTAGGCCGTCGGACATGCCCTTGACGCCGAGATCTTTGATTGTTTTGGCGACCTCGGCCTCGGACTTGCTGCGGTCCATCATGGCATCAATGCTGACACTGTAAAGCTGCCGACTGGAAATCGGACAGTAGTAAAGAGTCTTGCCGTCGCGGCTGATGGCGATACCATCGGATGCGAACTTCGGCACCTGGGGCGACAGGCCATGCTTGCGTTCCATCAATGGATACCCTTCAAGGATGCCGATCACTTTGGTATCGGGCTTCACGGACGGGTCTTTCCCCAGCCGCCGAAAGCTTTGCCCCGTCGCCAGGTCCACAATGATGATGCCGTCGTCGGACTTGCCGCCGGAGTCGGTGATAAACGCCGTGCCGGCTTTGCCGCGCCGGAGATCAAACCGAACGTCGTTTAAATAGGTGCCGGGCGTGACGACCGTGCGCGGAAAGAAAATCTTGCGCGTGATCGTGTTGGTTTTGAGGTCAATACAGACCAGCTTCGGCCCGCCGAGGACATTGGGGCCAAGCTTGACACTGCCGGTGTCCAAAGCCCACAAGCGGTCGGCGGGGTCCACGACCACGCTCTGCACTGAATACAGGCAGGCGGCAGGCCGGGCTTTGTTGATCTTGCTCACGGCGGCGTTCGGGTAGGCCACGGCTTTGCCGCCGACAATCTCCGCCACGGTGAACTCCACGTCATCGCCCCAGTGGGGGTAGTTGACAAAGATGCGCCCGGTGTGCGACACGGTGACGCCGGTAGGCATCGGGCCGTTGAACTCGGCCACTGTTTGCGGCGCTTGCTGGCCCTGAGCGGACAGGGCCGCGAGGGAAGCCGCACTGAGGACAACAGCCACGACAGCGATTTTCATGTAAATCATAGTGAGTAGCACTAACTTTGAGCCGCCCGATTCGGCGGCGGGATCATGGCTGCTTTATGCAGCCACCGGACATCACTCGGACGTTTCTGCCGAAAAGCCGCCGCCCGTGCCGCTGGAAGACGGCCTATGCAGGTCGCCTTCCGTATCGGGTGCCGGCGGGGCCTTGTCAATCTGCGCGGCGCGGGTCATCCGGCTCAACGTTTTCTCAGCCAGCGATGGAGCGAATTGGTGAAGCAGGGCAATTGCCGCGCCCGAAGCCCCGACTTGAATCTCGCGCTTGGGCTGCCTAACAAGACCAACAATAGCATCGGCAACTTCCTGCGGGTCGTAGACAGGCGGGATAGGCACAGCCTTGCGACCGGTGTGGGTGGCGGCGTGCTCGAAAAACGGCGTGTCGAACGACGACGGCTCAACAAGGCAGACATGGATGCTGTCTGCCTTGTCTTCCTCCAGCTCCTGCCGCAGACAAAGGGTCAATCCAACAATGCCATGCTTGGCCGCGGTGTAAGAAGCGCAGTAAGGCGCAGGTACTTTGCCCATTACGGAGGAGATGTTGATGAGCACCCCTTTTCCCTGCTCCTTGAATTGCTTGATAGCGACATGAGAGCCGTAAAGCGTGCCGAGCAGGTCTGTTTCTATAACGCGCACATGATCGGCAATCGGCACTTCCTCAAACAGTCCCAGCGCTGCCGCCCCGGCATTGTTGACCCAAACATCCATGCGCCCAAAATGCCGGACCGCTGCCGCCGCCAGAGCGGCAACCTCAGCTTCTTTGCCGACATCGGTGGGAACTGCCAGTGCCGCTCCCCCTGCCGCCAAGCATTCCCGGACCAATTCGTCCAAAAGTCTGCCTTGTCGTGCGGCCAGCACGACGGATGCTCCGGCTTGGGCGAACTTCAAAGCTGCGCCACGTCCGAAACCACTGGACGCGCCGGTGATGACAACGACCAGACTGCTTAAGTCTTTTTCTACCACGTCTTTTTCTGCCATGGAGGCTCCTTTCCGGTCACTGATGCGCTTTCCAAATGCGCTTTTTAGGATAAAGCGAGAAACCGGGTAAATGCGGGTTTCGGCTTCTCGTCTATTTGGCTTTTGCCTATTTGGCTTTCGTTTAGGCAGCCGCCGCCTGCGGCTCCAGCTCGACTTTGATCCAGCCGGGCTTGCGCTCGTCAAACGCTTTATAGGCGTCAATCGCCGAGGTCATCGGCTCCTGCTCGGTCAGGATTTTGGCCGGGTCCACGACGCCGCTCCGCACCAGATCCACCAGCATTGGGATGTATTTACGGTGATTGCAGTTGCCCATCTTCAATGTCAAGTTCTTATTTACGGCCATGCCGATGGGAAACGAATTCATGGTCGGCGGATAGGCACCGATGATGGACAGCGTCCCGGCTTTTGCCAGGCATTCGACCTCCCACCGTAGGGCCTGTGACGGGGCATCACCAGGAACCCAGCTGCTTCCGTCGGGCTTGTAGCCTTTGGGGTTGTTCTGCTCCAGATCCTGCTTGAACTGCGCCTCCTGCGTCTTTTCCAGCGTCGCGGCCGGTCCCTGATGGGCATGGTACGCATCAACGCCGACCACGTCAATACAGATGTCAACCCCAATCCCACCCGTCAGCCGCTTCAGCGCATCTATCGGGTGCTCTTCGTTGAAGTTGATGACTTCCGCGCCCTGCACCCGCGCCATGTCTAGACGAGACGGAACCGCGTCAACCGCGAATACACGGCCCGCGCCCAGCAGTTTCGCGCTGGCAATTGCGAACTGGCCGACCGGACCGCAGCCGAAAACGGCGACAGTGTTGCCCGGCTGGATATTTGCAATATCAGCGCCGAAATACGCTGTCGGAAAAATATCCGACAATAAAATGGCCTGAGCATCGCTGACTGCATCGGGAAGCTTGACTAGGGTCGTGTGGGCGAACGGCACACGGGCATACTCGGCCTGTAGGCCGTCAAATGGGCCGGTCGGTGCGGGGCCGCCGAAGAAGGCAGTGCCGGCCGCCGAGCCGTTGGGATTGGACTTGTCACACTGAGAGTAATACCCCGCCCGGCAGTACGAGCAAGTGCCGCAGGCGATGGTGGAGGCAATAACCACCCGATCACCGATGTTGAAGCTGCGGACATCTTTGCCGATTTCTTCGACCACGCCGACCCCTTCATGCCCAAGAATGGTGCCGGGCTTCATGCCCGCAATTGTCCCGCGAATAAAATGCAGATCGGTCCCGCAAATGGCGCTTGCCGTCAGCCGGACAACCGCATCCTCAGGGTCCTGAATTTTCGGCTTCGGGACATCGTCGAGGCGAATATCGCCGATGCCGTGCCAAACAACTGCTTTCATGGGTTTATCTTTCTACTCGCTTTTTTCACTGCCGCCGTCGCCGTCGGTCGTGCCGACTTGGGCGGCTTCGGGGCTGTGGTCCGTCGTGTTTGTGTCGTCCTGCGCTGTTTCGTCCTGCGTATCATCTGCCATTTTGGGGTCTGCCTTTCCAAGCATTATTACGGAGGGTTTTACCGCAGGCGGGCAAGTTCTAAACGTCAACAGACACACTTAATTGAGCAGAAGACAGTTTAGTTAAGCATTTTTATGTATGCCAAGACATAAGCAAAGCCCGCACGCCGAGACCGGCGCACGGGCAGAAAGCGGCTTTATCGCACCGCCGAGGCCCAGGCGGCAATGGCCCGGTTGCAGGCTTCCGGCTTCTCGATGATTGCGGCGTGGGCCGCGCCGGGGATAACAGCCAAACGCGATCCGGGAATGTTCTGGTGCATCTTTTGGGCCATTTCCAGTGGATAAATGGGGTCATCCTGCCCGACAACAATCAGAACAGGGATTTTCGTGTGCGCCATCATCGGGCGGGAATCGGGCCGGGACGCCAGCGTATCTCCGCCGCCGACCGCCGCGTTGACGGAGCCTTTCTTGACGATGCCACCGATGAACTTGACTAATGCCGGGTCGGACGTGCGCGTTTTGGTGGTCAGCATTTGCGGCATCAGCGCCGGAATCATCGAAGCGACGCCTTTGTCGCGGGCCTGCTGGCCGAAGCCGGGCCACTGCGCTTTCTCGACATCGTTTGCCGGAGAGGTTGTCGAGTCAATCAGGACCATGCCCCGGAAGCGCGATGGCTGCTCACGGTACATTTCCAGTACGACCGGCCCGCCCATGCTCATGCCGCCGATGATGGCTTTTTTGACATGCAGATAGTCCATAACTGCAAACATATCTTTGGCATACAGTTCCACACCGCCTTTGGTGTCCGGGGTGGTCGAATTGCCAAAGCCGCGCAGGTCGGGTGTCACCACCGTGTAGCGGCGGGCCAGCGCCGCCCGGTTTTTCGCGAACAGCTCACCCGAGAGCGGGTAGCCATGCACCAGCATCATCGCTGGGCCGTGTCCCGCCACCCGGTAAGCGATTGAGGCGCTGCCAACCTGGACTGAGCCGGAAGAGGTTTGGGCCGATGCAGAATAGGCCAGCAGGCCGAGAGCGGTCACGCCGGCAAGGCCGGACACAAAACGCGAAATCTTCATGGAAACTCCTTTTCACTGCATGAGCTGCAATGGTTGCTGGGTGAGTGTTACCATTCGCGCCGTCATTCTAAACATCATTAAGTGTGCGTAACTGCCGACATTTTACTTTTACTAAGCGGTAATACGTATGACAAGAAAGGGCACTGCGGAAGCATAATTTGCGCGGGCGCTGGGTAAAATCTTCTATCAACTTGCCGTCAAGCGGCAGGTTTTCTTTCAAGAGGTACTTCCAATGACAACAACTGCACATAGCACTCAGACCGATGGACAGGACGCCCACGGTCAGCCCGCCCCGGTCGGCGCAAAGGGATTTCCAGCCGTTTATCCCGCGCCGATGCCGCTTGCCACGCCGACCGACCTTTCGCCGGAGCAGGCGAAGGCCGTCACCGAAGCCGTCAACCCACTGATCGCCGATGCCTTCGCTCTTTATGCCAAGACCAAGAATTACCACTGGCACCTGTCCGGCCCGCGCTTCCGCGACCTGCACCTGCTGTTCGACAAGCAGGCAACCCAAGTCCTCGAAAGCATTGACCCGATGGTCGAGCGCATCCGCAAGATTGGCGGTACGTCGCTGCGCTCGCTGTCTCATGCCGGTTCGCTCCAAACGATCAACGACGACAACGCGGAGTTTGTCGAGCCGCAGGAGATGGTCCACCGACTGATCTTGGATAACCGGCATATCGCCCAGCAGATCCGCGCCGCCGCCGAGGTCGCCGACGACAACAAGGACCTGGCGACGGCGAACCTGCTGGAAGAGATTTTGGACACGACCGAGCAGCGCTCGTGGTTCCTGTACGAAATCGCGCAAAGCGGTGAGGCTGTTCGCTAGGCAGCCTAGCGGAAACAGAAAAAAGCCCCGGCACTCTACAGTGCCGGGGCTTTTTTGTCGCTTACAAATCCGTCCTCAGGCGGACGGGGCCGCTATTGACGGCGAAGATTTCCGAGTGCGGAGTCAGAGACATCTGGCCGAACTCTTCCAGCAGCTGCCGGTACGCGGTGGCCACCGGGCGGGGCTGACGGTTCAAGTCATACAGGCCGCAGGGATTGACGGTGCCGTTTTTTTCCGCCAGCTCAATATCCCAGTCTTTTTGGTCCACCAAGCTGTACCAGGTGAAGCCGAGGACGGGGATTCCGTCGCCGCGCATCCGCAGGATATTGCGAAACTGCTTCCACAGCCAGGCCGGGGCAGCCTCCGGGTCAATGGCATTGGTCTCGGTGTGCATAATTGGCTTGAAGTAGCGCTGATAGTACGACAGTGTGAGGCCGTACCAGCCCATGATGTCCTCGGCTTCGAGCATCGTACCGTCAGGCAGCAGCAGATGCTCATTGCGCCCGTAGTAGTCGTTGCCCATGATCTGATACCCCGGCGGCTTGCCGGCCATGAACCAGTCGTACTGAGCGCGGGTCAATCCGTTGTCCATCAGATAGAGGCAAATGTCGGAGTTCGGACGGTTCGCATACAGCAGATCGAGCGCAAGAAAGCGCAGCTCGTTTTGGCGGACCACTTTGGGGTCCGGCACCGACTTCATCTGGTGGATGTACTCGGCGGACTCACTCTGGACAATAATCACGTCGGGCCGGCGGACGGCGATTCGCTGGTTGGCAAGGATGCTGGCCGCACACAGGTGCTTAATTGCGGTCACAAAGCCGCGCTCCGATTGAAGCTGCTCGTTCCAGAGACCTTTTTGGGCGCTGGCGTTGGCCGTCACATAAATCTCGTTCACGGGCGTATAAAAGCGCACCCAGGGGTAGCGTTCGGCGACGGCGTCGGCGTAGTCGGCGAAGTGAAGCGGCAGCTCCGGGTTTTGGAAATTGCCGAGCCAATCAGGAACCCCGAAATGCAGCAAATCGAGAATGGGCGTGATGCCTAATCTCTGCATCTCCGCCATGACCAAATCGGCGAATTCCCAGTCGAAGCGGCCCGGCCCGAGGTGGATTTTGTAGTACGGCAGGCCGTAGCGCAGGAACCGCAGTCCCAGGTCTTTGACCAGGCGCAGGTCCTCGCGCCAGAACGTATAGTGCCCGCACTCTTCCAAGAGGTCCCGACGCAGCGTACCCTGGTGAATGGTCGGGTAGGAGCACTCGATGCCGGTTGCAAACCAGAAGTTGTTGCCGAGGTCAGTCGGCAGCCCGCTTCCGGTGCCGCTGCCCGCGCCGCCGTATTGGTCTCCAGCATTGTAGCCGTCGGCCTCATGCCCCTTTAGTATGTCAAGAAAGTCATCGGCCAATAGATTGCTCGCGTTTCTAGGGGTTCTTACTCATCTCGCCCGTGCATCTGTGCGGGCGGGGACGTTGCTTCGACAGCCGTGAACGGCTCCAAAATCTTGTACGTATGTGATGCGCCCTCGGGAACGACCCAGGAATTGCCCGGCTCCAGCATGACCATTTGACCGTGCTCCAGGTGCAGCTCGGCCCGGCCCGAGATCACGTAGCCGACGGTTTCATACGCCCGCGCGGCGGGTGGCTTCGGGTCGCCGGTGGGGGTCTCTTCCCAAAGGCGCATCGCGAGGCTTTTGCCCGACGCCAAATACTTCTGGCCCATCTCGCCGTGCGGCGAATGCGCCGAGTCTACTTTTGTCACTGTGGTATCGCTCATTGATTTCTTCTCTTTCCTGTGTTTGCCCACTATTTCAGCATCACCGGCTGGGAGCCGACGCTGACCCGGTACAGCGGGATCGGCTTCTTCCGCAAATCTTTTCCATTGTGATATTTAGCCTGGCGGTTGAGCTGGTCGGCGTCAAAATACATCGCGCCGTCAGGGCCGAATGCAATGGAGTCGGGCCAGATATAGGCTGGGCCGGAAACGATGGTTTCGTACTCCCCGGTCGGGGAGCGGCGTTTGATAGCGTTGTGCTCGTAATCGGTCAGGTAGATATACCCCGAAGCGTCAGCCTCCATGCCGTCGGTCGCAAAGCCTTTATCGCCTAAGTTTTCAATCGTCGCCGCGACCTGGGCATCGGTCTGGGCCGGGTCGGCCAGCGCCGCGGTGGAAACGCGGTACAGATGATGGCCTTCATTCGGGCAGTAGTAAAGGTACTTGCCGTCGGGCGTGAGCGTCAGGCCGTCCGCGCCGGTACGGTCTCTGCTGATACGATTTTTCTGGGGCGGCATTCCGGGCATCCGCTTTAAAAGAGGCTGGCCTTCGACGGTCGGCGTGAAGCCCGGCTCGGCCTTTACCGACGGGTCATCGTTTAAGCGGCGCCGGCTGGTTCCCGATGCCAAATCCACGACGACAATGCCGTTGGGGCCTTTTTCCGAAGAGTCGGTGATAAAGGCCGTGCCGGCCTTGCCGAGCCGCAGGTCAACCCGCACGTCGTTTAAGTAAGCGTTGGGGCCGGCGACTGTGCGCGGGAAAATGATTGTCTGCGTGATTTTGTTGGTTTTTAGGTCTACGCAGACCATCTTCGGGCCGCCAAACGATGTCGGCTGGGTTTTGATGACGCCCAAATCGAGCAGCCATAAACGGTCGTCGGCATCTACAGTCAAACCCTGTACGGAGACCAGGCGCGATGCCTGCGGCGCACGGCTCAGGCGGTTCACGGCGGCGTTCGGATAGGGAATGGGAACCCCGTTTTTGATCTCGGCGACCACGTAGGGGCCGTTGTCGAACGCACGAGGGAACGACAGAAAGACGCGCCCAGCGCGGGACACAGCGACGCCGATAGGGGTTGCACCGGGAAACTGTGCGACGGTCTGCACCGGCGGGTTCTGGGCGAGAGACGGTGCGGCGACGCTCAGGGCGGTCAGAGCGCCGAGCGCGGGAAGAGCGGAGCGTAATCTCAAAAGCGTGGGTCTTTCTAAAGCGCGTTTGGCATACAGGTACCGCAAGCGACGCAGATTGAAACGCAGGAGGTGTTCCTGCGGGGCCGGACACCTTAAGTTTTTGCCGGGAAATCCCGATACACAGTGCAGCTATCAACATTACCATGAGTAGAATTCCAATTCCAATGCTGACACTAATTTTCATCTCGGGCCTGGCATCGTTTCTTCTGCTGATTTGCGCTGCCTGGACACTGTTCCTGCTGCGCCGGAGCCGCCGGGAAACGGCGTCGCTGCACGCGGCGCTGGCCCGGCAGGAACGGGAAGCGGAGGCCGGGACGCAGAGCATGGAAGCCGCCAATTCCCTGCTGGCGTCGGCCTCGGGACGCTTCCAGGAGCTGTTCCAGGGCCTGCCCGCCGCCTGCGTCTGCTTCGACTGCGACGGCAAAATCATGGAATGGAACCGGGCGTTTGTGCAGCTTTACGACCGGGCGGTTGTCTGCGGCGAATCGATCTGGAAAACAGTCTATGCGCCGGACGATTTAGAGAGTGCTTTGTCCCGAGACCCGGCGGTTGCCGAGGCGGTCGCGGCAGCGCTTGAGGGCGAGCGTCAGGAAGGCATCGAGCGCCGGATGCGGCGGGCCGACGGCACGGTGCGGCACTTGTATTGCAGCATTTTCCCCCTGCGCGGCGCAAGCGGCGAGATCACCGGCGCGATCAGCGCGGACATTGACATCAGCGCCCAGCAGGAAGCTGAGGAGGCGCTGCGCCGCAGCGAGGAGCGCCTGCACACGCTGTACAATGTCACATCCCGGCCGGAGCTGTCGTTTGAGGAGAAGACGGGGGAGCTGCTGACTTTCGGCGCAGCGCAGTTCGGCCTGGAAATCGGGGCGCTGGCGCGGGTCACGGAAAACCGGTACCAAGTCATTCAAGCCGTTTCGCCCGGCGGCACGCTTCGTCCCGGAACGGAGTTTGCCACGTGCGATATGTTCTGCGCGGAAGCGCTGCGGCTGATGGACGCCGTCAGCTTCGAGGAAGCAGGCCGGACGGCGCGGCGCACTTCGCCGGCCCATCAGACATTCGGGCTGGAAGCCTACTTGGGAGCGCCGGTGCGGGTCAGCGGCGGGGCTTGGGGGACGCTTTGCTTTGCCGGCGCACAGCCGCACCCACAGTTGTTTACCAGCGGCGACCGCGAGCTGCTGCGCCTGATGGCCCAGTGGATCGGCGGCGAGATCGCGCGGCGCGAGGCGGAAGAAGCCATCAAAGAAAGCGAGGAGCGGTTCCGCACGGCGATTGCGTCCATCTCCGAGGGCCTGATCGTGATGGACACTCATGGGGTCGTAACCTTGTGGAACGGCAGCGCCGAGCGAATTTTGGGCATGACCCAAACGGAGATGCACGGGCTGCGCCCGGTGAACCCCGAGTTTGCGGCGGTGCGCGAGGACGGCACGAAGTTCCCGCAGGGCAGCTACCCGCTGCTGGCGTCGCTGCGCCGAGGGATCGCCCAGCAGAATGTCGTGATGGGTCTGCCGCGCCAAAGGGCGGACGGCGAGACGCTGCCGGGCGAGATGCTGTGGGTATCGGTCAACGCCAAGCCGCTGTGCTTGCCGGAGGCACCGGAGCCGTATGCAGTGGTGGCGACCTTCACTGACATCACTGACCGGCGGCGCTCCGCCGACCAGATCACGCGGCAGATGATCCAGATTACCGACTACGCCGCCGTGCTGGAGCAGCAGAAGCGGCAGCTCGAAGCCGCCAACGAGCAGCTTGAAGCGCTGGCGATGAACGATACGCTGACCGGCCTCGGCAACCGGCGGGCGTTCGAGCAGCGCATGGTCCAGGAGATGAACCAGGCGCGGCGCTACGGCACCCCGCTGTCGGTGCTGCTGCTCGATGTAGACTTGTTTAAATCGTACAACGACACGTTCGGCCACCCGGCGGGCGACGAAGTGCTGCGCCTGCTGGCGGTGGCCCTGCGAAGCCAGGGCCGGGACACGGACTTTTTCGCCCGCTACGGCGGCGAGGAGTTCATTGTCGTGCTGCCGCAGACCGACGCCGCCGGGTCAATGGTGCTGGCCGAGCGCCTGCGAGTCGCGGTCGAGCGTGCGGACTGGCCGCAGCGCGGGGTGACGGCCAGCCTCGGGGCGGCGACTCTCACCGCGGCAATGGAGGACGCCGACGCGCTGGTGTCCGCCGCCGACCAGGCGCTGTATGCCGCAAAGTCGGCGGGGCGCAACAGCACGTTCCATGCGCTCAGCCTGCCCCTTGCGGCCCTCTCCGCGCCGCCGGAGACGGCGGCAGAGGAGTCGTTCTCGCGGCTTGCCGCGGCGTGACCCCCAAAAAATTCGGTTCAGAAAATAGCCAGTGCCTGGCTGTTGACAAAATGGGCAAAGAGGGTGTATACTCTGCGCTATCGCCGCCCCCCGAAATGACGCTTCAGTGCCGATGTCGTCCAGGCAGCCTTCCCAAACCGGGAACCTGCACGGGCATCGGCGCGTAGTATATAAGAAACCAAGTCAAGGCTCCCTGTTCCCTGAACGCTGCTGTTCAGGCCAAACCGGGGGCTTTTTGGCATTTAGATTTTCACACGCTTATTTTCACACGCTTAAGGAGCAAGTCAATTGAATCCATTTAAACTGCTGCACGATGGCGGTCCGGTCATGTACCCGCTGTTCTTCTGCGCGATTCTGGCCGTCGCCGTAATGATCGAGCGCTTTATCTCGATCAACAAAGCGTCGGCGGACAATGAAGCGCTGTCGGAGCAGGTCCGCGACCACCTGACCGGCGGGCGGGTCAACGATGCCCTGGCGGTCTGCGAGCAGCACCCCGGCCCGGTCGCCGGCCTTCTGGCAAACGGCATCAGGAATCGCAACCTCGACTCGGACTCGATTGAGCGGGCGATGGAAGAGCTGGCGATGCGCGAGACCCCGCTGCTCTACCGCCGCCTGGGCGTTCTGGACACGATCATCACCATCGCCCCGCTGCTCGGCCTGCTCGGCACGGTCACAGGCATGATCAAATCGTTCAATGTCGTCGGCTCCGCCGCCGGCATGAACAACCCGACCGCCATCACCGGCGGCGTCGCCGAAGCATTGCTTGCGACCGCGACGGGTCTGGCGATTGCGATTGTGACCCTGATCGGCTACAACTACCTGACGGAAAAAGTCAAGGAGATTATTGCCGATATGGAAGTGCGAGCGACGCAGCTAATGAACATTCTCGCCGGCCTGCGCGGCGCGGAGGGCATTCGCGGTGAAGTTGCAGCGCACCGAGCTTAAAAAAGCACGGATCGAAATCATTCCGATGATTGACACGATCTTCTTTCTGCTGGTCTTCTTTATGATCACCAGCATCCAGCAGGTGCAGATGTCGGCCCGAAAAGTCGCCCTGCCGTCGAGCACTACCGCGTCGGCCAAGCCCCTGACCAAAGTGGTGCTCACCGTGGACGACAAGGGCAACTACTACGTAGACCGCGCCCCTCTGCCCTATGACCAGCTCCTGCCGGCGCTCAAGGAGAAGGTTGATGCCAACCCGGACGTCGTCATCGTGATCAACTGCGACAAGACCGAGCAGGTGGAGCAGTTCCAGTACGCCCTGGACATCGCCCAGCGGGCCAACCCGGCGTCGCTGATGATCGCCACCGCGCCAAAGAGTAATTCGTAAGAGCAATTCGTAGCCGAAGAGTAATTCGTAATATGAAAAATTGGGTCAGCATACGCAAGCAGCCGATGAAGAAGGCACGGATCGAAATCATCCCGATGATTGACACGATCTTCTTTCTGCTCGTCTTTTTCATGTTCACCAGCCTGTCGGCGGTCAAGATGAAGGGCATGGACATCAGTCTGCCCAAAGACAGCAATGCCGTCAACCAAAAGCCGCCGCCCCAGGTCGTCGTGACGATTGACCAAGCCGGCAATTATTTTCTCAACACCGACAAGATTGACGGCGGCCAGCTTCAGACCGAGCTGCAAAACCGCATCAACGTTAAGCCCGACACCGTCTTTATCGTCAATGTCAACAAAAGCCGCCAGACCCAGGACATCATCACGGTCATGGACGCCGTCAACGGCGTCGTCATTCCCGGTCACCCGAACGATCCCGTCGGCGTCATGATTGCGACTTCGCCGGTCAACCCGAACGGCACGGCGGCGACTCCCTAAGTCTTCTCTCCCTAAGTCTGTTTTTCTTAAGCACCAAATGAACGAAACACCTGTCAGCGACAACGAACCTCTGGTAGACGAGAAGAGTTACCAGGCCCGCAGCAAGATTGAGAAGTCCCTCTCGGACCGCATCCTCGGCTATGCGTTTTTGGCATCGGTCGTCGTCAACATCGTCTGGGTTGTCGCCGTCTCCAACAGCGACCTGTTCGGCAAGAATTCCCTGGTTGCACCGCTGAAAGAGCAGCGGATCAAGGTCTTCAAGCCGATCCCGGTTAAGCCGAAGCCCATCGAAAGAAAACCGCCACCGCCGCCGCCCAAGCCCAAGCCGACCCCGCAGATCAAGCCGATCCAGCATCCGCACCCAACGCCGCCGACCCACCAGCAGGTCTCGGTGCGGACCACGACAAACACGCATGCGACCAGTCGCTTGTCGGCTCCGCCCGCGCCGCCGACCACAAACCCCGGCCCGTTCGTGCCAAGTCCGGGTCCGCCGTCGCCGCCGGCCCCGCCCACGCCGCCGGCTCCCCCCGCGCCGCCAGCCCCGCCCGCGCCGCCGGCTCCCCCTGCGCCGCCCGCTCCGCCCGCGCCCAAAGCACCGCCGCCGGCCCCGCCGCCTCCGCCTCCTCCGCCGCCGCCCCCGAAGCCGCGCCCGAGGAACTACAGCCCGATTGACTCACAGGAAGCCGGTCCGGTCGGCGACTTCGCGGACGTGCATACGCCGGATGGCTTGGATACAAGTACGCTGAGCAGCACGTCGGTGAGCATTTCGTTTGAGATTGACGAGAACGGGCATGCGTCCGGGCTGCACATTACGAAAAGCTCAGGCAATTCCGACTTGGATCAAGCGTGTATGGATGCGATTCGCCAGACAAAGTTCCAGCCGGCTATTCAGGATCACCTGAAGCTGCGCGGCTCGGAAAGCCACACGTTCAATATCGGTTAGGCTGACCTCACCCCGCCGCCTCATGGCGGGGTGAGGTTTTCCCTCACCCCTTTCCCGCTCCCAAAAAAATAAATATCTATTTGCCTGTCGGCAACTGGATATATTCCCAAATGTGCTGTATAATGCAGGAATGCTCCGGGCGACTCCCGCGTTTCCTGTGCAGCACACCTCGGCAGAGTCGCCGGATTTCCAACGAACACAAGACGCTCGGCGTTTCCTGTTCTCCGGCGCAACGCGCTTTCACACCATTTTCATTGTTATCAGGTCTGGCACTACTCAGAAGGGGGATGTTTCACTCATGCAGAAGGCGCTGTTTCATCGCAATCTTGCTTTCACTGTTCTTATCGCCGGGGCGATGAGCTATTTTCCGTTGACGGCTTACGCCGCCACCACTGGAACCCTGGACGGCACCGTTAAAAATACCGCCGGACAGCCCGTGGTCGGCGCTCAGGTCAAAATCGTCGGCACCGGCGAAACCGTTAAAACCGACTCGTCCGGCAACTACGACTTTACCGGCGAAGACCCCGGCACATTGACCGTGCAGGTCTCTTCTGCGACCTACAAGACCGTCACCCTGACCGCGAACGTTACGCAGGACACGACCCAGCGCCTGGACTTCGTGCTGGAAAAGAATGTCCGAACCACCAGCAGTCGTGTCACCGCCGCGCCGGTTCCGCGCGGGGGCACGTCCACGACCACGGTTATTACCGCGCAGCTCGAACAGCAGACCAAGTCCCAGCCGAACAACCTCTACCAGTTCCCCGGTCTTCTGTTCGGACAGCCGGGCATCACCTACGATCCAGGCGGCTACCTGCACATCCGCGGCTCGGACCTCTTCCAGGTGGGCTTCCTCGTGGACGGCGTCTCGGTGATTGACCCGATCACCAATGAGTTTGCCACCAACATCGTCACAGTCGCTCTCAAAAGCGCCAACTTCTACACCAACGTCGCCGATCCGTCCTACGGCGGTGCGACCGGCGGCTTCATCAACGAAGTCACTTACAATGGGCGCGACCTGCACAACCAGGGCATCAAGGGCATCACCGAGCTGACCATCGGGCCAAGCTCGAAGTGGAATTATATCGGCACGAACACGCAGTTCGGCGACATCACCAAAGACGGCAAGTTTGACTACTATGCGTCCACCATCCGGTTCCGCAACTCCTTCCCCGCCGGCTTCGGTGTCGTGAAGCTGCCGGATTCGCAGGACACGCTGTTCAAAGTCAACTACTACGCCGACCCGAACAACACCGTCTCGGCAGTGTACGCGCACGGCTTGGAAGACTATGAGTACGGCAATCGCGGTCCGCTGAAGATCGAGCAGCCGACATTCAACACAAATGCCAACAATGTTTCTGACTACGGCGTAGACGCCGACGTCCAGCATTACGACTTCGGCTATGTCTCCCTGCGCCATCGTTTCACCCCGCAGTCGTTCGTAAGCTACCGGTATTCCAGCGTCTTCAGCGTCTTGACCCAGGCCCGCGAGAACACGTCCAACTCTTACCGGAAGCAGGGTTCGACCCAGGAAACGCATCTGGTCGAGTATCAGAACCAGCTCAACAAAACCGTCCAGATCAAGGCCGGTCTCCAGTACCAGCCGTCGCACAACTACTACCACGTTATTACCGGCGTGACCGGCCCCTTCCAGACTGTCGGTGCCAGCGGCTACAATGACCGCAGCAACCTGATCAACACCGCGGAAACCGATGCCTACCTCGGCGCGACCCTGAAGCCTTCCGGCGAAAAGCTGACGATTGACCTCGGCGGCCGCTACGCGTCCCGCTCGTACCGGCATATCATTCGCCTGAACCCGTTCACGGACCATTACTTCGATCCACGGGCCGGCGTGGCCTACTCACCGAGCCGCGACTTGGTCTTCCATTCCACGTTGACCCGGACATCGGAGATGCCCGAAACGCGGTACGTGACCTATCTTGAGCCGGGTCTCACCGGCGGGGTCTTCCCAACAACGGCCCTGAACCAAGCGCGGCAGGATGCCAAAGCAAACCGCTACACGCCGAATGCTTTGAAGCCGTACTACTCGGAAAACTTCGACTTCGGTGTCAACAAAGCGTTCCATTTCCTAAAGGACGACTACGCCGTCTCGCTGACCGGCTTCAGCAAAAAGCAATATGACTTGCTGACGCTCCAGTACAGCAAGATCAACGGCGGAAATGGCGTACTGCCCTTCCAGTACCAGAACACCGGGCGCGGACAGGACACGGGCGCGGAGTTCGTGTTCAGCAAAAAGCCACGCAATGAGTACGATTTGAACGGCTTCGTGTCTTACACGAACTCGGTCACACGGGCCACCAGCAGCGCCTTCGATACCGGCTACATTCCGTACTTCCAGGCGTTCGTCACCGACCCGAACATCTCGCAGGCCCAGTACCTGTCGCTCAACAAACAGGAGTTCTCCACTTCCTACGATCAGCGGCACACGGTTGCGGTCGTCGTCAACAAGAAGTTCAACAGCTTCTTCGGCACCAGCCTGATCTTGGACGCCGGCAGCGGCTTCCCCTACAACCGGGGCATTGCGGCGGACGGCGTCATCAGCGCAAACGGCGGCGCGACTGTTGACGGGCAGCACGGCGAAAAGAGCTTCGGGAACAGCAGCTTGACGGAGGTTCCGGTACTGCTGAACAGCGGCGTTCTTTCTCCGCTTTCACCGGTCGTCGGCAACACCGGCTGGCACTACAAGTTCGGCCTGAACTCGGACTTCTTTATCACCAAAGACACCAACCTATTCTTCAACGTAGACAATGTCTTCGACCGATTAACGGCGACCGTGCTTTCGACGACCGATGCTGCCGGGCAGATTTACTATTCGCAACCGACCGCCGCCCAGCCGCAGGGCCATATTTTCTATGGACGCGGCGTCGGCTCGGTCACTCCGGTCTTTCTGAGCTTTGGCTTCCGCCACAAGTTCTAAGCCGTGCAGTCGGTGCCGGGCCGGAGAAGCAAAAGCGCTTCTTCGGCCTCCAGCCTGCATTCCTAAATTTATTCAAAGGAACCTTCAACACTGATGACACGAATTATGAAGATAGATCTCAAAAATAGGTACGCCCGGATCGCCCTGCCGCTGACCGGCCTCAGCGTATTTGCGGCAGTCCTTAGCGGCTGCGGCGGCGCTTCCACAAGCAACTCCCCGATCGTCGCGACCCCAGACAGCGGCCCGGTCATTTACGGCATCAACGCGCTGGCGCAAAGTACCGGTGCGATTGCCTCCGGCGAGACCAGCAGCCTGACCTTCACTCCTACCGGCGGCACGCAGACCGGCGCGATTGTCGGCGCGATTACCTACAAGGCAATCAGCGGGGCCGGCGCTCTGCCCGCTTACAAAAGCGCATTTCCTGCGACAGGGACCTCCGATGCCGGCGTCCCGCTCGGTTTCGGACCCGGCGGCCTTTACTTCAACACGACGGCGGCTGTTTCCGCCGTACCTACCACCGGCGCCGGCAACCTCGTGTTCGGCATCTATGTCAGCCAGGGCGCGAAAGGCGGCAACTTAGTTGACATCAATCCCAGCAGCATTGTCTTGACTTCGACCGAAGCGCCGTCGTTCAGCCAGCCGATTGTGTTCGACCCAAACGCTGCCAATAGTACAATCTCGCTGACGCAGTACAAGACTGCGCCGTTCGCCGTCCCAGCGTTTATGCAGACCACTGGCTTGCATGACCTCCATGCCGTCATTGCTGACACCGCTGGACAGAGTAGCGCCACCGACTTTGACGTTTTGACACTGGCTCCGACAGACTCAGCTGCGCTCGTCACGATTACCTTCACATCCGGTCCCACAACGCTCCCTGTTCCGGGTGCAAGCGTGACAATCACAAACGCTCTGCCGACGGTCGCCGCCTACAAGGATGCGACCGCGCCGACCGGTGCCGCCGCTCTGCCAGCAACGACTTCCTACACTGATGCCCAGGGTGTCGGCATCGTTTTTGCCCAGCCGGGACCGCAGACGATTACCATCAACGGCATTGATCCGATTGGCGGAACTGCCGCGATTACCGGAACCGCAACTGTAACTTTAGTTGCCGGTCAGGCCAACGCCACAATCAACATTGCCGCAGTGAAGGCTACAACCACCCCAACCGCCGCCGCGATTGCCCGTGTCAAAATGATGGCGCATCATACGCGCTAATTCGCTTCTCCGCTTGCAGACACAAACAGCCCCCGGCACTCGCCGGGGGCTGGTTTTGGTTGTGTTGTGCTACAATGGAGACGGAGGCTTAACACCATGCCGGTAACAGACATGACAGCAGCAAAAGCACGGCTGACGCCGGACGAAATTGCAGACCGAGGGGAAGCAATTTACCGGGAGCGACTTCGCGCCCAAGTGCGGGAGGGAAATGTCGGGAAGTATCTCGTGATTGACATTGACTCGGAGGATTACGAAATCGGCGAGGAACATCTTCCGACCGCAAAGCGTCTTCGCGCACGGCATCCAGACGCTTCTCTTTATGGTATGCGAATCGGATACAGAGCTGCCGTCTCTTTCGGCGGGGCATTGCGGCCCGAGGAAGAATATTAACCCACTATGATCACAGGAGAGTTCACGGAGGACAATCAGATTGTTGTCAAACTGACTTTGTTTGACGCGACTGAGCAGCCAGTGGAAATTGAAGCCATTCCTGATACAGGATTTAGCGATCATCTCATCATTCCGTTTGCCGCCGTTCGGCGGCTTGGACTTGTGGAGGTTGACACGGTGCAGGCAGCAATGGCAGATGGCAGGATCGTCGGCTTCTCTGTTTGTGAAGCTGTTTTAGAGTGGGATGGAAACGAGCGAGCCATACCCGTTTTTGCCGGCGGCAGCAAAGCGCTTCTTGGAATGGCGCTGCTGCGGGGGTCGCTCGGCACGTTCGAGTTCTTCCCTGGCGGCCTTTGTACGGTAGAGCCGGGCGAGTGAGCAGCAGCAGAACAGCCCCCGGCGATTGCCGGGGGCTGTTTTGGTACATGACTACTTGGGCGACTTCTGAGCGCGGCGGCGCAGGTTTGGGTCCAGCTCGCGCTTTCGCATACGGATATTTTTGGGGGTCACTTCCACCAGCTCATCGGGGCCAATGTACTCGATGGCGCGGTCCAGCGACATGACCATCGGCGGGGCAAGGCGCATGAACGTTTCTTTGTTCGACTCGCGCATCGAAGTCAGGTGCTTTTTGCGGCAGACATTGACTTCCAAATCGTTGTCTCGGGCGTTCTTGCCGATAATCATACCCTCGTAGACCTCGACATTGTGCGGGACAAATAAGATGCCCCGGTCCTCGGCGGCGGCGAGGCCGAACGTCGTGGTGATGCCCGATTCGCTTGCCAGCAGGCTGCCGTTGCGCTCTACCGTCATCTCGCCGGTGTAGGCGATGTAGCCGCCAAAGAGTGAGTTTAAGACACCCGTTCCGCGCGTCTCGGTCAGGAACTGGTTGCGGAAGCCAAGCAGGCCGCGGGTCGGCACCTTGAAACGCATGTAGACGTGACCATCGCCTGGTGACGACATATCCAGCATCTCGCCCTTGCGGCGGCCAAGCTGCTCGATCACAACGCCTGAGTATTCCTCAGCGACATCAATCTCGACTTCTTCCAGCGGCTCCATCTTCTGGCCGTTCTCCTCGTGGAAGATGACCTCGGGCTGGCTGACTTGCAGCTCGTAGCCTTCGCGGCGCATGGTCTCGATCAAAACGGCTAAATGCAGCTCGCCCCGGCCCGAGACGCTAAACTGGTCGGCGGAGTCGGTGTCTTCCACGCGCAGAGCGACGTTTGTTTGAAGCTCTTTCATCAGCCGCTCGCGCAGCTTGCGCGACGTGGACCACTGCCCTTCGCGTCCCGTCAGCGGCGATGTGTTCACGCCGAAAGTCATGCGGAGCGTGGGTTCGTCCACCTGCATGATCGGCAGGGCGACCGGGCTTTCCTTCGACGCAATCGTCTCGCCGATGTTGACATCCGGCAGGCCGGAAATGGCGACAATCTCGCCAGCTTCCGCCTGGTCCACTTCGGTTCGGTTCAGGCCCTGGTAGATAAAGACCTGGGCGATCTTGCCGGGGACGTTGAGGCCCTCGCGGTTGACCACGACAATGTTCTGGCCGGTTTTGACCACGCCGGCGTTGACCCGCCCAATGGCGATCCGGCCCTTGTAGTCGTCGTAATCCAGGGTCGTCGCCCGAAGCTGAAGCGGCGCGTCCGGGTCCCCGGTCGGCGGGTCAAGGTGGTCCACGATGGTCTGGAACAGGACACCCAAATCGGTCCCCGGCACCGTGGCATCGAGGGTCGCCGTGCCTTGCAGCGCAATCGCATAGACCACCGGGAAATCAAGCTGGGCCTCGGTCGCGCCAAGCGCCGCAAACAGATCGAATGTCTGGTCTACCACATAGTCCAACCGCGAGTTGGGCCGGTCAATCTTGTTGACCACGACCACGACTTTATGCCCGGCCTGGAGTGCTTTGGACAGCACAAAGCGGGTCTGCGGCATCGGGCCTTCTACGGCGTCAATCAGCAGCAGGACGCCGTCCACGAGCGTCATCACGCGCTCCACTTCGCCGCCGAAGTCGGCGTGTCCAGGCGTGTCCACAATGTTGATCTTGGTATCGCCGTAGGTGATCGCCGTGTGCTTGGAGACGATAGTGATGCCGCGCTCGCGCTCCAAATCCATCTTGTCCATGACGCGCTCGGCGACAACTTGGTTGGTGCGAAAGACGCCGCCCTGCTTGAGCATTCCGTCCACCAGGGTCGTCTTGCCGTGGTCAACGTGCGCGATAATCGCGATATTTCGCAGGTGGCCCTGTATGATAGTTTGAGACATAGGACCCTATTATACCTGAAAAACAAAGAAAACCTCACCCCAATCAAACCCCGCCCCAATCAAACCTCACCCCAGCCCTCTCCTTCCGAAAGGAGAGGGAGCCGGAAGGAGGATTTTCTCATACCCCTCTTCTTGCTCAAGAAGGGGGTAGGCGCGGAACAGATACGCAGTACGGGCATCGGCGGCAGAGGGAACAGCAACCTCGGCGGGTTCGTGCTTCAGTATGGCAGGCAGCTTCTTTTGTTTATTACAGCGTATATTCGGCAAAATGGGCCGATGGGTCACGAAGGCATGAATGCGCTCGCTGGGGGGCGAAGCGCCAAGCCCCCACCTGCGTGGGGGAAGAATCTGGCACAAATAATCTGTATTGGCCCGCGCAGGCGGGTCTTTGGCGTCCGCGCCCCCCAGCGAGCGCATTCATGCCCTCGTACATATGCCCTCATACATATGCCCTCGTACATGTGCCTTCTCTTTCCTTTCTCCCCGCCCCGCCGTTGACACTCCCGTACCCGTCTGGTACAATGAACGCGCATGAAACAATTTTTCTCCCGACTCGCACTGCCCCTTGCCGCCGGCCTCGCTTTCGGTCTTGCGGCCTGCCGCCCGGCGCTTGCCGCTGCAACCGATATTGTGCCGCAGGGAAGCACGCTGCGGGACTCGTTTGCCGCGCTTGCTTCAGCGGACGCTTTTGGGGCAGCCGAGACGCCGGAAGACTTTCTGGGAGACACGCTCTACACGCGCGGGCAGATGGCAGCGCTGCTGATCCGTTTGGTGCAGAACGACCCCGTTCACCTGGCGCTCGCGCAAAAGAACCCGGCCTCGGCGGCGGCGCTTCATGCGGCCCTGCAAATGCTCAAACCGGAGCTGACCAAAGCCGGCGTGGATTTGGGTGAAGCCGAGCCGGAGCCGCCGGGCAGGGGCGTCTCGGTCAGCGGCTACCTTCAGCCGGAAGTGCGGCTTCGCGCGGGCGGGGACCGCCGGCCGGGCACCGGGGTCAACGGCATCTACCGCGTGACGGCGCTTGGGAACCTCAAATCCAATCTGCGCTACGGCGTGTCGGTGTCAAACTGGCCCGAGGACAGCCGCCGGGTGTTTTCGAATGACAAAGGGCCACACGACTTTTCGGCAGTGAACGAGGCCTACCTGACGCTCGACGGCGGGCGGGGGCTGGAAGTCAGTGTCGGGCGGATGTACAATCGCTGGGGGCCGGGCACACGCGGCACGACCATGATTTCGGACAATGCCCCGGCGCTTGACCAAATCCAAGTCGCGTTTCCGTTCAGCTTGGGAGCACGGCTTGGACACGACTATCGGTTCACGCAGTTTTTGTCCACGTTCCGGCAGAACTCGACCCAGCACTACTTCGCCGGGCGGCGCATCGAGTATGCGTTCAATCCGCGCTTTGCCGTAGACTTCCAGGAAGCGTATATCTCGACCTCGTCGAACTCCCTGTACGTGTCGGCGCTGCCGGACTTCTACACCGGCCAGAGCGCGAACCTCAAGATCGGCGGCCTGCGGATTACCGGCCTGGACCAGACGTACAACAGCTTTCTGAACTTTGGGGCGTCGTATGCCGCAACGCCCGCGCTGCGGGTCTACGGCCAGCTCGGCATTGACGACATCCAGACGCCCGGACACCGGACCTACCGCACCCCCCGCAAGATCGCTCAGCTTGCCGGCATCGCGTTCCAGCCGTCCCTCGGCACCGGCATCGTCGCCGAGTACACGTTCGCCGACCCCACCACCTACAGCTCGCGAATTGTGGATACGCAGTGGCAAAAAGGGCAGTACGATCAGCTTGGCCTGCCGACCGGCCCGAACTCCCGCGAGTTCTTCCTGCGCCTCAGCCGCCGCCTGCATCCGGGTCTCACGGTCGCCGTGTCGGGCCGCGACCGGAAGCGCGTTGACGATACCTTCCCCGCGCCGAACTCCCGCGACTATGCGGCGTCGGTGGAGTTCGCGCCAAGCCGCAAAAGCAGCGTCTCCGTCACTTACCACGATTACCGCCAGTCGGCGTTTCCGATTTCGCCGAGTGTCCCCAGCCCCGGCGACGGCTTCACGCCCGCCAACGCCGAGGGGAACTACGGCACCAATCAGCGCATCAAGCAGCTCGATGTCGCGTATCGGTTCTTTTTCTAGGGCACCGGCAAAAAAGACCTCCTAAAGTGCATCGGCTGATTGAGGCTGGTTATCTTGCGCTGCTGATGCCCTCTTGGGCATATGCAGCCCCGGCGGGCGGCTGGAACACCAGCCCGGCCAGCACTTTGCTGCCACGTTCAAGCGCCTCACCGGCGAAACCGCCCAAGCTTACCGTGCTGGGCAAGCTGCCAATAACCCGGCATCTCAATGCCGGGCTACTGTTGAATAAAAGTTTGCCCACGGCAGCGCTGCGTATATCATTCTGATTACTGCGTATCGAAGCGGCTCAACGCCGACTGCCGCAGGTTTTTCTCCTTGCCCGCGCAGGCGGTCATTCGGCGTCCGCACCCCACAGCGCAGGAATTTACTCTCACGCTTCCTAAGCCCCACCCGTTAAAACTCTGTCACCTTCGCACCTTTTGGCGGGGACCAATCGAAGACACCTGGCGGCGGGGATTGGTCATACTGGAAATGGTCCTCAATTTCAGTAAAATCCGTGAGTGTATCGCCCTTATGAGTGTCCAGAAAGACATTCGTCTCGTTGCGGACGACGCGGCGAGTAGTGGGGTCCACCCAGGTGCTGACATGAGCTGTGTTATGATCTGTCTCGAAAGGTGATCGCCCGTCCCCTTCAATAAACCAGTGGTTCGTCACGTCTCGGTCAAAACGGATAAGGTTTTGTCCTTCAAAGACAATATGACTTTCGCGCATATTAGTAACAGTCGTGCGAACTACGCCGTCAAGTGTGGCAGTCGGTGCAGCCTGCGGCAAAGTTGTAAAGCCTCGAAGTGCGTCCTCGACACTTTTCTTGATCATGTCCTTATATAGATGCCTGATCGTACAGCTCTCTTGGGTCAGCTCGAAGCTGCCGCGTCGGTCATACAACATTTTTCGACCTGTGTTCGGATAAACAGTGGCAAGGGCGGGCGGGCTGCGGCGAAGCCACTGCACAGATGGGAGATCCCCACTTGAGCTTATCAGTTTCCGTGCAATTGGACTAGATGGTATGTTAGGTCGGTATGTATGCTCCCAAGAAACAGTCTGTACCTGCTGCATAGCCCGCTCCACATCGGCAAAGGCGATTGTCGGCTGACCAGGCTGGCCGGGCAGGAACCAAATGGCGGCGGTAATCGCGGCGGCGACGCCCGCCAAACCCACGGCGGCAGGACGGACCGGGAACGTGCGGCGCGGCACTTGCAGTGCCGCGGACGGCGGCAGGGCGGCGGCAATTTGCGTGCCGAGCGCTGCGGGCAGCAGCCCGTCGTTCCAGGCGCGGACGGCGGTGTCGAGGCGCTGAATGGCATTGAACTCGGCCATGCAGGTCGGGCAGGCGGCGAGGTGACGGCGGACCCGGAAGGCTTGCCAGAAGGGAAGCGCATGGTCAGCAAGCGCATTCAGCAGTGGTTCGGTTTGGGTGCAGTTCATGGTTAGGTTCCTTTAGGAATGCGTCATGCACAGGAGCCACGGAATAAATTCCGAGGCTACACAAAACAGCGTCGCGGCGACGCATGATATATCCAACGAATTTGGTCCCGTGTCGCTTCGACACTGGTTGAATCGGAGCCTCGGAATTTATTCCGTGGCATCTTCCGTCAGCAGCCCCCGCAGGCGGCGGGAGGCTTCATGCACCCGCCACTGGACGGTCCCCTGCGGAATACTCAGGACTTCGGCGGTTTCGCGGTAGGTCAAGCCCTCGGCTTTGACCAGCAGGAATGCTTCCCGCAGCTCGGGCGGCAGGGCGGACAGGGCGCAGGTTAAGACATGGCTGTCGGTGACGGTGTCTTCGAGGCTCACCCCCGGCGACACCGCAGTGTCATCCAAAGCCACCGTGTCAAGACGCGGGGCATGGCGGGAGTGTCGCCAGCAGTTGAGAGCGATCCCATACAGCCAGGTCTGCACCGACGACCGGCCCGCGAACTTAGCTTGGCCCGAGAACGCCGCGAGAAAGACCTCTTGGGTCAAGTCTTCGGCGTCGGACACGCTGCCACAGAGCCGAAGGCAAAACCGATAAATACGCTCGCCGTGCTGCGAGTAAAGTTCCGGGAAAGCCGGGCGTGTGCTGGGTCTCAATCTGTGGTCCTCACCCCTATAGTGACAGGAACGGGGCGTTTTGTTGGCGCAGCGCGAAACCCATTTGCAGGAGTTTCGGGGTGCGGGCAGGAACAAGTCACAATGTTTACAATCACCGGAGACTTGGTGACGCCGGACGGTGTCCTGACAGATGGCTCGCTCACAGTCGGCGACGATGGGGCGATTGCCGAAGTCAGCGGGCAGCGCACGTCCGCCCCGCGCTCCGGCGACTTCGATGCCGGCGGCTTTCTGGTGCTGCCGGGCTTTGTGGATGTCCATGTCCACGGCGGCGGCGGGGCGGACTTCATGCACGGCACTGAAGACGCAGCGCGTCAAGTCGCCCGCACCCATTCCCGGTTCGGGACGACAGGGCTTCTCGCGACGACCCTGACGGCGTCACGGGACGAAACGGACCGAGCAATCACAGCAGCAAAGTCTGTCATGGACGCCGGGCCGGGCGACGGCGAGGCGCGAGTCTTAGGCGTCCATCTGGAAGGACCGTACATTTGCGCGGCCAAGCGCGGGGCGCAGCCGGAAAAGTTTGTCCGTCCGCCTAATGCCGAGGAGCTGACGCACTGGCTGGCGCTTGGGGACGGCGCAGTCCGCAAGGTCACGCTGGCCCCCGAACTCGCCGGCGCGGAAGAAGTCGTCCGGCTGGCCTGCGCCCGGAATGTCGTCATCTCGCTCGGGCATACCAACGCCACGGCTGCCGAGGCCGAAGCAGCAGTGAGGTGGGGCGCGGCTTCGGCGACCCATTTGTTCAACGCGATGCGGCCCCTGCATCACCGGGAGCCAGGCTTGGTTGGAACAGCGCTGACCCGGCCCGAGATTGTCTGCGAAATCATCGCCGACGGTGTCCATCTCAGCCCGCTCATTGTCGCGCTGATTGTCACCGCCAAAGGCCCACGCGGCGTGACGCTCATCACCGACGCCATCGAAGGCGCGGCGATGCCCGACGGTACCTACACGCTCGGCGGCCAGGCGGTCTTCGTTCAGAACGGCACGGCGGCGTTCGCCGACGGCACTCTGGCCGGCAGTGTGCTGACCATGAACCGGGCGTTTATGAACCTGCGCCGCTTCGCCCCTGACGTATCCCTGCCCGACGCCGCGCGGATGTCGAGTGGCACCGCGCTTCGGCAGCTTGGCCTTGGCGGGACACTGGGCAGTATTGCGCCGGGCATGGTCGCCGATTTAGCAGTCCTGCACCCGGAGACCGGCAAAGTGGAGATGACGCTGGTGGGCGGGAAAGTGGCGTACCGGCGGTGAATCTACCCCCGGAACTTCGTTCCGAGGGTAGGTGTCCGGGAACCCCGCCCCACCCCGCCGTGTTCCCTCAAACAGAGACCTACCCTCTCACACACCCAAACGGAGACACTTATGACACACATCCTTCATGTCAACGCCAGCCCGCGCGGCGATGCGTCGCAGTCCCGAACTATCTCAAATGAGCTTGTCGAAGCGATGAAATCCGCCCACCCCGAGGTCACCGTCACCGACCGCGACCTCGGCCATCAGACTATCCCATTTGTCACCGAGCCGTTTATCTATGCAATGTACACGCCCGCCGAGAGCCGCACCCCGGAGCAGAACGACCTGCTGAAGCTCTCCGATGAGCTGATTGCCGAGATGAAAGCCGCCGATGTCTACGTCTTCGGCGTCCCCATGTACAACTTCGGTGTTCCTGCCGTCTTCAAAGCCTACATTGACTATGTCGCCCGTGCGAACGAGACATTCAACCCGGCCACCTACGAGGGCCTGCTGAAGAACAAGAAAGCCATCGTCGTCTCGGCCCACGGCGGCGCGGGCTACGGCCCCGGTCAGGAGCGCGAAAGCTACAACCAGCTTGTCCCGACCCTTCGCAACGTGCTTGGCTTGATGGGTGTCACCGAGGTTGAGTTTGTCAGCGTCGAAGGCACCACGGCCCCGGCAGAAAAGCAGGCACCGGTCCTGGCCGCCGCCCGCGAAAAGATCAAGCAGCTTGCCGCTGCGTAAACTATCAGCCTGGTGCATTCGCACCAGGCTCTTTGCATTTGGAGATCATATACAATGGCAGAAGACAAAAAAGTCGCGCTGATTACAGGCGCAAACAAGGGCATCGGGCTGGAAATCGCCCGGCAGCTTGGGCATCAGGGCATCACCGTCGTGCTCGGCTCGCGTGACACGCAAAAGGGACAGGCTGCTGCCGACACGCTGAAAAGCGAGGGCATTGACGCCCACACGCTGAAACTCGAAGTCACCAACGCTGCTGACCGCGACGCCGCACTGGCGTTCTTTCAGAAGCTGGGCCGCCTCGATATTCTGGTCAACAACGCCGGGATTATGCTGGAGCCTACCGGCGGGGTAACGCCGGACACGCTGGCCCGCACTTATGACGCGAATGTCATCGCGCCCTACTTCCTGACCGAGACGCTGCTGCCGCTGCTCAAAGCCGCCCCGGCGGGGCGCGTCGTGCATCAGTCCAGCCTCCTCGGGTCGCTCGCCACCACGGCCTCCGGCCAAATCCCCGCCGAGTACATCCTGCCGGCCTATGCGTCGTCGAAAGCCGCGCTGAATATGCTGGGCGTCGTGCAGACCCTCGCGCTTAAAGACACAAACGTCAAAGTCAACATCGCCCACCCTGGCTCGGTCAAGACCGACATGAACCCAAGCGGCGATTTGACCGTCGAGGAAGGCGCAAAGACCGCCGTGATACTGGCAACCCTGCCCGATGACGGCCCGACCGGCGGCTTTTTCCACCTCGGCGAAACGCTGCCGTGGTAGGCCGGCAACGATTACAGAGATCGGGCACCGAGGTGCCCGGTCTTTTTGCATTATAACGAAAGCACACACTTATGACAGACCTTTTCTCACCCCTGACGCTCGGCCCCTTGACTCTGCCGAACCGCATGGTCATGGCTCCTTTGACCCGCAACCGGGCCGCTGGCGGCGATGTGCCGTCGGACCTTGCGGTCACCTATTACACCCAGCGGGCGACCGCCGGACTGATTATCAGCGAGGCCACGCAGATTTCGCCGCAGGGCAAAGGCTACCCGAACACGCCGGGGATTTACAGCGCCGCCCAAGTTGCCGGCTGGCGCAAAGTCACCGACCCCGTCCATGCCGCCGGCGGACATATCTTTTTGCAACTCTGGCATGTCGGGCGCGTCTCGCACCCATCCACGCAGATTGACGGCGAGCTGCCTGTCGCGCCATCGGCGATCAAGCCGTCGGGAAAGATCATGACTACCGCTGGCGAGAGGGAGTTCGTGACACCCCGCGCTCTCGAAACATCCGAGCTGCCGGGCATTGTGGCCGATTACAAAACCGCCGCCCAGAACGCGAAAGACGCCGGGTTTGACGGGGTCGAGATCCACGCGGCGAATGGCTATCTCCTGGACCAATTCCTGCGCGACAGCACCAATCAGCGCACCGACGAGTACGGCGGCTCGGTGGAGAACCGCGCCCGGCTCCTGCTCGAAGTCGCCGCAGCGGTCATCGAAGTCTGGGGCGCGGACCGGGTCGGGACGCGGCTGTCTCCGTACAGCGGCTTCAACGACATCCACGAGAGCGATCCCATCACAACGTTTACCTATGTCGCCGAAAAGCTGCGTGGCCTCGGGCTGGTCTACCTGCATGTCATCGAACCCGTCAACAGCGATCACCCGATGGCGATGCCGGAAAGCGAGACCAAGCCCATCGCACCGATTTTGCACAAAGCCTTCGGCGGGGCGTTCATGGTGAACGGCGGCTACAACAAAGAAACGGGCACGGCGGCGGTTGAATCGGGTGATGCCGACTTGATCTGCTTCGGCGTTCCCTTTATTGCGAACCCCGATCTGGTCAAGCGCTATCAAACCGATGCCGCACTGAACACGCCTGACCAGCCCACGTTCTACGGCGGGGACGCCCACGGCTACACGGATTACCCGGCGCTATGAACCCCTCCCGCTCGTACCTCGCTCCCTCCCCTATTAGGGAAGGGCAGTAAGGAACAGGACTAAGGCGGGAACGCTCATAGCCTTGGTCCAAAATCTCTGGCCCTTCCCTAATAGGGGAGGGAGCGAGGTACGAGCGGGAGGGGTTCTTGGAGTGATCTCTTTCTGGGTAAACACTCCTCATGAAAACTTACCAAATCCAAGACTACGGCCGCCTCGACGGGCTGATGCTCACCGAGGGGCCGGAACCGGACGCGCCGGGGCCGGGGCAGATTGTCGTCAAAGTCCATGCCGTCTCGCTCAACTACCGCGATTTAATGATCCTTATGGGCCATTACGGCCCCGGCGGCGAGATGCCGCATGGCCTGGTGCCGCTGTCCGACGGCGCAGGGGAAGTGGTCGCCGTCGGGGACGGCGTCACGCGGGTAAAGCACGGCGACCGGGTTGCCGGGACCTTCTTCCAGACCTGGATTGACGGGCATATCTTAAATCTCTACCAGAAGTCCGCGCTCGGCGGGGCGATCAACGGAATGTTCGCCGAGAGTGTCACGCTGTCCGCTGACGGCGTCGTACTCCTGCCGGACTACCTCAGCTACGAAGAGGGGGCCAGCCTGCCCTGCGCCGCCGTGACCGCGTGGAACGGCCTGGTTGAGCAAGGCAGGCTGACCGCCGGTGAGACCGTGCTGCTGCTCGGCACCGGCGGGGTCTCGATGTTCGCGCTCCAAATCGCCAAAATGCACGGCGCACGGGTCATACTCACGTCATCGTCGGACGACAAGCTGGCGCGGGCGAAAACGCTGGGTGCGGACGAGACAATCAACTATCGAGACGACCCGGACTGGGAAAAGACGGTTTGGAGCCTGACCGGCAAAGTCGGCGTGGACCATGTGGTCGAGGTCGGCGGGCCGGGCACACTCGAAAAGTCACTTCAAGCGACTCGTCAAGGCGGCTCTATCGCCCAAATCGGCGTTCTGGCCGATCCGGCAGCAAAAATCTCGCCACTGCCGATTTTGCAAAAGAGCCTGCATTTGAACGGCATTTATGTCGGCTCCCGCGCTATGTTCCAGCGGATGCTGGTCGCGTTCACCGTGAACCAAACACGCCCGATCATTGACCGCGTATTTGCATTTGCCGAAGCGGGAGACGCCTACGCCTATCTGCAAAGCGGAGCACACTTCGGCAAAATCGTGATTAAAATGGAGTAGGCAGAGGCATGGAAATTACCCTGCGTCCGGCGCTGCCGACAGATGCCGAGGCCGTAACCGATGTTTATTTGGCATCCCGCCGGGTGTTTGTCGGCTTTGCGCCGCTCGCGCACGGTGACCCCGAGGTTCGGCAGTGGATTACCGGGCAGATGATACCGTCGGGAGGTGTCACAGTTGCAGCACAGGGCGACTTAATCGTCGGCTTCCTCGCGGTCTCCTGCGAGGACGGCGTCGGCTGGATTGACCAGCTTTATCTTGCGCCGGAATTTGTTGGCGGCGGGATTGGCTCACGCCTGCTTGCACAGGCAAAAGCCAATCTCAGGTCGCCGATCCGCCTGTACACGTTCCAGGCAAACGTCGGGGCGCGGCGGTTCTATGAGCGTCACGGGTTCCACGCTATTGCATTCAGCGATGGTTTGGACAACGAGGAAAAATGCCCGGACGTGCTGTATGAATGGTTGTATAGGGAAACTTGAAAGCGAGGGAGTGACATGAACACACGCACACTGGGCGACGGGTTAGTCGTCTCGGAAATCGGCCTCGGCTGCATGAGCATGAGCGGGATGTACGGCACCGCTGCCGAGCGCGATGAGACGGAGTCAATCGCCGTCATTCACCGGGCATTGGATTTGGGGGTGACGTTTCTCGACACTGCCGAAGTCTATGGGCCGTATGCCAATGAAACCCTGGTCGGCAAAGCCATTCAGGGCAGGCGCGACGGCGTCGTTGTCGCCACGAAGTTCGGCTTCAAGATTGAAAACGGCGCGATGGCCGGGGTAGACGGCTCTCCCGCCAATGTCAAACGCGCCTGCGACGAGTCGCTCAAGCGCCTCGGCATCGAGACCATTGACCTCTTCTATCAGCACCGGCCCGACCGGGACGTGCCGATTGAAGACACGGTCGGCGCGATGTCCGAGCTGGTCAAAGCCGGCAAAGTCAAGCATCTGGGCCTGTCCGAGGCCGGGCCGGAGCGAATCCGACGCGCCCATGCGGTCCACCCGATCGCCACGCTGCAAAGCGAGTATTCGCTGTGGGAGCGCGGCCTGGAAGCCGAGATTTTGCCGACTCTCCGGGAGCTTGGCATCGGCTTAGTCCCGTTCAGCCCGCTCGGGCGCGGCTTTCTGACGGGCGAGATCAGGTCGTATGACGACATCCCGGAAGGCGACTACCGGCGCAATGACCCGCGTTATATGGGCGAGAACTTCGCCAAAAACCTACAGATGGTGGACGTGGTCAAAGAAATCGCGTCGGCCAAAAGCGCCGCCCCCGGACAGATCGCCCTGGGCTGGCTGCTGGCACGGGGCGCGGACATTGCGCCGATTCCTGGCACCAAGCGAATGAAGTACCTCGAAGAAAACGCGGCAGCGGCAGACATCGCGCTGTCTCCTGACGAGATAGCCCGCTTGGATGCCCTCGGGGCGCAGACCTCCGGCCCGCGCTACGGCGAAAGCGGCCTGAAGATGGTGGAGCGGTGAGACCTCACCCCGCTGCTCCGCAGCGACCCTCTCCTTAAGCAAGGAGAAGGTAGGAACAATCCAAACGCGGAGGGCACAGCGAGCGACGCCCCTGCGGTGCTTCCCGATTTCTCTTCCCCAAATTTCCTTTACCCTCTCCTTGCTTAAGGAGAGGGTCGCTGCGGAGCAGCGGGGTGAGGTCTCGTTTCATTCCCCACTCCCTGCGGGAAAACCAAGCCATAATTAAAGCAAGGAGAACGACCCTTATGGCGGAAGAAATCGGCAAGCAGGACCGGCAGACCCCCAGCGACGACGAGGTGCAGGCGGCCACTGACGGGCATCAGGAGCGGCGCGTGGACGTGGACAGCAAAAGCGACGTGGTCCAGAAGCCGCACGTCATGCCCGGCGCACAGTCAAAGGATACCACCGGCGACGCCGTGCGGAACGATCAGCGGCAGGACGGAACCTCGGTGGAGATGTCCGGCACAAAGACCGACCGGAGCCACGACAACCTCGGCACACCAGTAGACGCGCCGACTCCCTTTGAGGAGCGTGACAAGTAAGCAAAAAACGGCGGACACTGAAAAGTGTCCGCCGTTTTTGCACCCCCCAAGACTGCCTGTATCAAGGCTACATGGGCGGCGTGAGTCCATTCTTGCCGACCAGGACCCGTTCGGCTTTCAATGAGCCGTTTGCCTGCCGGGCCGCAAAGACAACGACATGGGCGCCGGGCACCAGCAAGGCCGGTGTGCCGGGCGCGAAGGTCACGACCGGGATGTTCGGCGGCAGGGTCAGCGCCTGCGACCCCATGCCCGCGCCGTTTTTGTATTGAAGCGTCAGGGCCGAGCCGCCTGCCGTGCTTTTGACCGTGCCGTTGGTCATGCGCGAGTGCGGCGCGGCGTGCGCGGCCGACTGCGATACGGTGCCGTTGGTCATCTTGCTGTGGCCTTTGGCGGCAGCAGGCAGGTCCCAGTCGTAGCTGCCTTCGCCGGTGCCCCGCCCCGCTTCCGGGAAAACGACCACTTCGGCGGCCCGCTGCGTGCCGTTTGGCTGAGTCACTGAGGCAATCCCTAAAAAACTGCCGGGCTTGATCTGCGCCCGGCTCGACGGCACGACGGACACGACCGGTGGCGGGCCGGCAAGCTGTACCCGCACCGGCCCGGCGGCAGAGGCGACTGTCAGCAGGGTCGGGGTCAGGCTTTGGACCGTGCCGCGTACCCGGACAGCATTGGCCGGCGGCGGAGCGGCGGACGCAGAGAGGCCGGCGCAAAGAAGGCTCGCTCCCGCGAAAAGTGTCAGTGATTTGTTCAAGTGAAAATCCTTCGTAGCAAGATAGCTATTCGAACGCACAGCGCTTTTGCAGAGTTCCCCGCCCCTTGGGCGTGGAATTTGCACGCGAACCGAGTACACTCAAGTCACGATGCAAAAAGACAGTGGAACAATTTTGGTGGCGGATGACGAGCCGGAAATTCGTAAAGCGGTCTCGGCCAGCCTGCACGCGCAGGGCTACACGGTCCACGCGGCGGCGGACGGCGCGGAGGCCCTGCGGCTGGCGGAGGAGTTCCAGCCCGAGCTGATTATTTTGGACTTGATGATGCCGGTGATGAGCGGCATGGAGGCCTGCCGGCTCCTGCGGGCCTGGACCGATGTGCCCATTCTTGTGCTGTCCGCACGTTCGGAAGAGACCCAGAAGGTTAAAGCTTTAGACCTGGGGGCCGACGATTATTTGACCAAGCCGTTCGGTATGGATGAGCTGACTGCCCGCATCCGGGCATCCCTGCGCCGCCGACGCGCTGCGCTCCCTGCGGATGCGCCGGTCTTTACGGCGGGGGACCTGACAGTAGATTACGGGCGGCGCCTGGCGTTCAAAGACGGGCGCGAGTTGAAGCTGACACCGCACGAGTATGAGATTTTGCGGTTTATGACCCAGAACGCCGAGCGTGTCCTGACCCACCGGCAGGTACTGGCCGCCGTCTGGGGTCCCGAAGATGTCGAGGAAACGCAGTACCTGCGGGTCCATGTCAGCCACCTGCGCCAGAAGATTGAGGACAACCCGGCCCGCCCCCGGCTGATCGTCACCGAGCCGGGCGTCGGCTACCGGTTCCGGGTGGGAGAAGCGGGGGAGTGACGCGGACGTGAACGTCCGCGTCTCTGCACGTCCCCGGCAATCTTAACAAAATCTTTACACATTTTTAACTGTTTCTTGACGCCCTTTTCGCTACAATAGCGTCATGAGCAAAAGCGAGACCAAAAAGCGTCAGGTTGTCAGCATTTCTGATCCCGACCTGCTGAACACGGCAGGGGCCTGGCTCTCCCCCACCGAGGCCTGGTACCAGGCTGCCGAGGCTGACTATCAGCTCTGCCGGCAGTTCGCCGACACGCATGATGCCCGCCTGCGGCGGTCCCTGCGGGCGCAGCGGGTCGGCTGGGAGGCAGGCGGCAAAGCGGTCTACGGGATATTAGTCCCCGATCCCCTGACCTCGGCCTCGGCGAGCGGCGAGTGGTATCTCTATTACGTCTGGGGCGAGACCCTGTTCCGGCGCACCGAGAAGGAGCGGACTCAGCGCAAAATGCTGGTGCTGCCCGAAGCCGCCGAAGATTGGGCGGAGCTGTTGCGGCAGGCCCTCCGAAACGAGGTTTTCGATGTGCGCTATTCGGTCGCGCCGCACTATGTCAACGCCCTCGGCGAACGGGAGCATCTGCCATCGGGCTATGAGTTCACGCTGACCGCGCACGGGCCGCATACGACTGTTACGTCCACTCTTGCGCTCTCGGGCACCGGGGCGACCCCGGAAGCCGCCGCCCGCGACGCCGCCCAGCGCTGGCTGAAATCGCTCCCACAAAATAGCTCTCATTTGCGGGTACCATAAACTTATGGGAACTGACAACACGGCGCTGCGGCGCTCGACACCGGAAGAGATGCTGGCCCGGCTGCAAAAAGAGGAGCGGGCGGCGGGGCGAGGCCGCCTGAAGCTGTTTCTCGGCTTTGCGGCGGGGGTCGGCAAGACCTACGAGATGCTGGCGGAGGCCAACCGGCGGAAAAGCGGCGGGCAGGACATTGTCATCGGCTATGTCGAGACCCACAAGCGCAAAGAAACCGAGGGCCAGATCGGTGTCTTGGAAACAATCCCGCGCAAGTCGGTCGAGTACAAAGGCGCAATTTTTGAGGAGATGGACACTGAAGCGGTGATAGCCCGGCACCCCAAATGGGCGCTGGTGGATGAGCTGGCGCACACGAACGTGCCGGGGTCGAAAAACGAGAAGCGCTACCAGGACGTGATTGAGATACTCAATTCCGGCATCAATGTCGAAAGCACACTCAATGTCCAGCATTTGGAGAGCCTAAACGACACGATTTATCAGATCACCGGGGTCAAAGTCCGCGAGACTGTTCCCGACTGGGTGCTGGGCGAGGCCGATGAGATTGTCACCGTAGACATCACGCCGCGAGCGCTCATCAACCGCTTACAGCGCGGCGATGTCTACCCCGTCGAAAAAGTCCCGCAGGCGCTGGAAAACTTCTTCAGCGAAGGCAACCTCTCGGCCCTGCGCGAGATTGCCCTGCGCGAAGTGGCGTCCGAAGTGGACCGCTCGGTGCAGAATTACCGCGAAGAGCACGACGTTTCGAAGCCCTGGCAGACCCAGGAGCGGGTCATGGTCTGCATCTCTCCCGATAAGCCGTCGGACCGCCTGCTGCGGCGGGGCTGGCGCATCTCCCGCCGCCTCCACGCCGACATTGTCGCGGTTTATGTCCCACTCGGCAAGGCGACTTTGGAGCAGCAGAAGATACTCGAAAGCGACTTTGCACTTGCTAATCGTCTTGGCATTCGGATCGAGCGCACTGAGGGCACGAAAATCGCACCCGCGCTGGCCGAGTATGCCGCCGCGAACCGGGTGACCCAGATTGTTATCGGCCATTCGCACCGCACCCGCCTCCAGGAGTTCGTGCGCGGGTCGCTGATCAACGACCTGATCTATCTTGCCCGCGGCATTGATATTCTGCTGGTCGCCGAGAACCTGGAGGAGTAGATTTCTAGATCCTCGGCACCCCGTTCCACCCCGTCATCACCCCACGCCGCAGGCCGTCTACGGTTAATCCCGCCGCGAACAGCGCCGCTGCCGCCGGGCCGGTGCCGACCAGCATCAATCCCAGCAGCAGATGCTCGGTGCCGATGAACGTCTTCCCAAACCGATGCGACTCCAGCTCGGCCATAACCAGTACCTGACGCGCCCGATGGGTCAGCGCCGGCTCCCGGCGTGCCCCGGCAGGCTCCGCCGGAGCCTCCGACGGCGTAAGAGCCGATGCCAGCACGAGTTCCGACGCCAGCTTGGCCGGCGAAACTCCGGCTTGTTCCAGCAGGCGCGACGCCGCACAGTGCCGGACGCAAAGCAGCCCGAGCAGAAGATGGTCGGTGTCAATGCAGCCCTGACGCCGCCCAAAGGCTTCCTCCGACGCGGCGGCGAATGTTTCCCGTGCCCGCGAGTTCAGGCGCACGTACAGCCCGGCATACCCCGGCGGCAGCGCGGTTTGCAGCGCTGGGGCGTCGTCTCGCTCCCGAGCATCCTGCGCTTGCGCCCTCTGCTCCTCGCGCCGCCGCCGCCATTCGTCCCACAGCCCCCGCCAGAGAAACGAGATGCCGGCGACCCGGCACGCAAAGCCAAGCAGCGAGCGCGGCCCGGTCGGGGAAGAGAAAGTCGGAGAAGAGAAAGCTGGAATTGCGCCGAGCAGGTGCAGCAGGTACGATGCCGTCGAAAACGCCAGACCGAGGCTGAGGGCTTGAAACGATCGTCCCCGCCGCAAGTCTCCGGCTTTGACGGCGGCAAGGTATGCGGCCAGTGTGCAGGGCAGCAGCAGCAGGCAAATAACAAAGGCGGCCTTCGCGACAAGCATAGGTCTATCGTAGCCGATTGCCCATAAAGAACTTGTGGAGAAAGCCGCGCCGTTTGTTAAGATTTCGTTAAGATTTCGTTAAGTTAAGATTTTGTTGAGAGACCGGCACGACGTTTAGGAACCGGCACTGGAAGTGCCGGTCTACTTTTGCGTGAAAACCGAAGCGGTTCAAGATAAAGCAAGACAAAGAACGCGGCTGTCTCTTGTTCTCTACTTCTTATTCCTCAGTGTCGGAGACACTTTCACGCAAAAGTAGACCGGCACTTCCAGTGCCGGTTCCTAAACGTCGTGCCGGTTTCCTCTTGGCCTGCCGGTTCCACTCGGTGCTACAACTGATGGCTCTCGGGCTGCAAGGTGAACTCACCGAGCACCAGATTGGCAGGCTGGGTCAGCACCGTGATAATCGCCCCGGCGGCGTCGGCAATCGAGAGCATCTTGTCACGCTGCACCTTCATATCAATGTCGTCCCAAAACGGGCTGTCTACGCCGCCCAGATACATCAAAGACACTTTGACGTTGTGCTTGCGGCTGACTTCAAGCTGCAAGGCTTTGGAGAAGCCCGTGACGGCGTACTTCGACGCGCAGTAGAGGCTTGCGTTCGCCATTGGGGCTTTCCCCAAGATGCCCGCGATGTTGATGATGTGCCCGCCTTTGCCGCCGGCCACCATCGGGCGCAGGGCGGCCTGGGTCACGAGCATCAGGCCCTTGACATTGGTATCGAAAAGCCGGTCCATCTCGCTTGCTGTCGTCGTGTCGAGCGGCTTGATCAATCCTACCCCGGCGCTGTTGACGAGTATGTCGAGGCCGTCGAATGCCCGCGTCGTCTCGGCGATTAAGTTCTCCACACTCGCCGGATCGGTGACATCGCAGGGGATGACGACCGCGTCGCCGCCCTCGTAGCCGATCTGCGCCGCCGTTTCGGTCAGCGTGTCCTCCGTGCGCCCGGCCAGCGCGACACTGACCCCGCGCCGAGCCAGCTCCCGCGCCACTTCGCGCCCGATCCCGCTGCCCGCGCCGGTAATCAGCGCCGTTTTCCCCGTAAGTAGTGCTTCCGCCATTGTCTGTCGTCCGTTTCTAATGCCGCGTTTGGCAAACCGCCGTTAATCTGGTACAATGACCAGAAGACTGAAAGAGTATACCCGGAGGACCGCAGAGAAAAATGGCGATGATTACCGCGCCGTATGTCGAGACGCAGCAGGTCGTCTCCGGCTTTTTGTATCAGCTTGCCATTGGTGAGGAAGAAAACGGGCCGGGCATCACCCGGCTCGATATTGGGCCCTACTATTTCGGCGGTGCGGCCTCGGCAGCCCCCTACCCCGAGGCGCTGACCAACGAGATGACCCCGCCCGGCTGGGCTGCCGTCCGCTGGTTCACCGATGGGGCTGGGGCAAGCTGGCTGCGCTGGGACGGTGGCCGGATTGCCCCCGAAGACGGCGAGATGCTGTTCCAGATGACCTCGAACTACCCGGCCTGTGCCCCGAGCGGCTCAGGAGTCGGGCTGTATGTCGGACGCGGCACCCGCACCCCGGAGCGGTTCGCCATCGCCGCCCCGGACTACAGCCAGTCCCCGCCGGTCGTCAATTCCCGCCACGATGTCAAAGGCCAGATTGCGTTCGCGCCGACCACCGGCTGTGCCCCAGTTTTGCTGCTGGCCGCAGCCGGCATTACTCTTGCCGTGCGGCACTGGATTTAGGACTTATGATTACCGACCAAATTCGCTGGGACCAAGACGGCCTCGTGCCCGCAGTCGTGCAGGACGCCGAGACCAAAGACGTGCTGATGCTGGGCTTTATGAACCGGGCCGCGCTGGAAAAGACGCTGACCTCGGGCCGAGTGACGTTCTGGACCCGCTCGCGGCAAAAGCTGTGGACCAAAGGCGAAACCAGCGGCAACACGCTGAACTTTGTCTCGCTGCGGGTCAACTGCAACGACGACTCGCTTTTGGTGCTGGCGCGTCCCATCGGCGCAACCTGCCATACTGGGCATCCGACCTGTTACTACCGGGAAGCGACTGCGGAGGACGGGGAGTGGAAGACCATGACCGAGGCGCAGTTCGACCCGGAACAAGTGTACGCGCAGAAGGCGTAGACAAAGACACGACAACCGGCACTGGAAGTGCCGGTCTACGACGAAAGAAAGTTGAAGCAACTGAAGATAAGCCCCCGCAGAGCTTATTCCTCAACCGCTTCGGTTTTCACTCAAAAGTAGACCGGCACTTCCAGTGCCGGTTTCAATCTGCAAATCTGTTTGCCACGAAAGCCCACTCTTCAATGAATTTACGCGCCCGTTTCGTTCTCAGCGCCGCCCTCGCGGCTCTGCCCTTTGCCGCCTCGACCGCCGATGCCCGCCCGCCCGTGCCGATGACCCACCCGGCGAAAAGTCAGCAGATCAAGTGGGACTCGAAAAAGTTCATGCACGTCAGCGAGCTGCGGCCCGGCATGCGCGGCTACGCGCTGTCGGTCTTCAAAGGCACCAAGATCGAGAAGTTCGGCATCGAGATACTCGGGGTTGTCGCGAAATTCAACGAAGGCAAAGACTATATCATGTTCCGGGCGACCAGCGGACCGCCGGTGACGCGCGGTTTAGGGATTGCGGAGGGCATGAGCGGCAGCCCGATTTATATCAACGGGCGATTAGTCGGGGCGATCTCTTTGGGCAATCAGTTTGCCAAAGACCCTATCGGCTTCGCGACCCCGATTGAGGCCATGTTCGATGCCTGGAGTCCTGACCTGCCCGCCAAAATGCCGAGTATCGGCGCATCGGCGGTGCCGAGCGGTGCCGGCGGGAGCACCCCGCTGGACAGCGGGAATTACACCAATTTCCAGAGTGAGATGCCGCTGGCGGTCAGCGGCATGAACGCCCAAAGCTTGTCCCGGCTCGGCACGGCGCTGGCCCCGTTCCATTTTCATGTCATGGCGGGGGCAGGGATGGGCAGCAGTCTGGACACGAACCCGCTGGCGAAGAACCCAAGCCTCGTGCCCGGCTCGGCGGTCGGGGTGGCGCTGGTGCAGGGCGATTTCGATGCCAACGCCACCGGCACGGTGACGTACCGGGACGGCAATCGGCTGCTTCTGTTCGGGCACCCGTTTCAGAACCTCGGCCCGATTGATGCCGCGCTGACCACAGCCTATGTCGTGGATATTTACCCGTCGTACCAGACCTCGTTCAAACTGGGATCGCCGATCAAGACGGTCGGGCGCATCTTCCAGGACCGGCCCTTTTCGGTCGGCGGGGTCATCGGCCCGATGCCGCAGATGGTCCCGATGACCGTGTCGGTCAACGACGAGTCCATCCACCGCCGCAAAGATTTCCATGTCCGGATCATCAACCACCCACTGCTGACCGGGCGGCTCATTCCGGCGATTGCCGGAGCGGCGATTGCCCAAATCCACGGCGATCCGGGCGACTCGATGGCAACCGTGACAATGGATGTGGACGCCGAGGAGATCGGGCACATCACACGCACGAACACATACTACGATGCGCTGGGGATTGATAGAACGGCGACAAGCGACATCTCAAGCCTCATGGGCCTGCTGTCGTCGAACCCGTTCTATCCCCTGGCGGTCAAGAGCGTCAAGATGAGTGTCACGATCCAAAACAAGCACGACACCGCTGAGATTGATCACCTCTTTGTCGGTCAGTCCAAGTACGCCCCCGGCGACACGGTGCAGGTCGGGGTCGTCCTGAAGCCGTACAAGCAGCCGCGCTATACCCGGACCATTGCGGTCAAAATCCCGCTGTCCACACCCGACGGTGTCCTGCCGCTGAGCGTCTCGGGCGGCGACTCCGGGGGCGGCGGCGGGAGCCTGCTGGCGCTGCTGCTCGGCGGGTCGTCATCTACGCCGGCCGGCCCGGCGGCGAATGTCGGGCAGATTGTCAAGCAGTTCACCGAAAAGCCGCAGAACAACCAGATTGTCGCAAAGCTGACCCTGCCGACCTCGGCGGTCGCCGTGCGCGGCGAAAAGCTGTCCGGCCTGCCCCCCACCCTCTCCGCCGCGATGCAGTCCCCCCGGACGACAGGCTACCGCGCGGTGCGTGACGAAGTCAAGACGACCCAGACCGTGCCGTATGTCGTCTCCGGCAGCCAGACTTTAAGCCTCACGGTCCAGCGCAAAAACCTGTCGGACACGGCCCGCCCGGCAGCGGCGACGTATTCGGTCGTCACCACGACCACCAGCAGCACGACACCGGCGGCGACGCCCGCCCCGCCGCCCGCCGACGACACGGATGCGCTCGCTTATGAAACCCTGGCGCTTGTCAAGCCCGCCGCCGCGACAGCGACCAGCATGACGGCCACCGATGCGCCGGCCGCCAATGCCGCCCCCGGCATCACCACAACGACGACCACCGCCAGCACGCCCGCCGACCCGGACGACGCCGCGACACCCGCCGCCGTTAAGCCCGTGGGCCGCCTGCCGACCGTCTGGCGTCAAAACACGGCGGCGGAGTTTGCGGCGGGAACGCTCCAGAACGCCGCCGTGTCCAGCCTGGGTTCGGTGATTTTGTCGCCGTCTTTGACGAAGCTCGCCGACACTGGCGAGAGCTACGTGTGGGCCATCCAGCCCGACGGCAAAGGCAGCGCTTACCTCGCCACCGGCGACAGCGGCATCGTGTATAAGATGGACGCGGCAGGCAAAGCCGTCCCGTTCTTCAAGACCGGCGAACTCGAAGCGACGTGTTTATCGCTCGACCCCGATGGCAACTTGTATGTCGGCACCGCACCCAACGGCTTCGTGTTCCGGGTGACACCCGACGGCAAAGGCGCGAAAGTCTTCACGGCGAAAGAGAAATACGTGACTGCGCTGGCACAAGGCGTGGCCGGGCCATTTGGAGCGGTTTATGTTGCCACGGGCGGCGGGACAGGCCGCGTGTATCGCCTGAACAAAGCGCATTTGGACGGCCTGAGTGTCCCCGGCGTTCCCCCGGTCTATGACAACGAGGTTCTGTTCACATCTCCCGAGGCGCACATTTTGTCGCTCACCGTTGACAAAGATGGCACCGTGTATGCGGGGTCTGCGCCAAGCGGCATTGTCTACAAGATTGTGCTTAATGTGTCCCAAGTAGGCGGCATCGTGTTTCCGCCCACACCAGTAACCAGCGTCCTATACGATGCCGCCGAGCCGAATATCTCGGCGCTGGCGACGGACTCGCTCGGGAATGTCTACGCGGGGACTTCGGCGACCGGGAATGTCTACCGCATCGCGCCGGACGGGACGGCCAAGAAGCTGCCGGGGACTTACACATCCGGCATCACCGGACTGCAAACTGACAGCTCTAATGCCGTCTACGCGGCGTCGGGCGGGACAATCGCGAAGGTTGACCTCGACGATACTGTGCAGACGTTTGGGACGCAGGGCGACCAGCAGTTTGTCTCACTGGCCCTCGACCCGGCGACCTCGGCGGTCTACGCCGGGACCGGCACCGTCGGCAGCGTCTACCAAATCGGCGCAGCGTCCGGCACAAGCAGGCAGCAGGGGACGTTCCAAAGCACCGTGCATGACGCAGGCCGGCGGGCGCAATGGGGGACAGTCGCCTGGCGGGCCGAGACCCCGAGCGGCAGCGGGATTGCCCTGCAAACCCGCACCGGCGATGTGCCTCGCCCCGACGACTCCTGGAGCGCCTGGTCTGCATCGTATACCCAGCCGGCGGGCCAGACCATCACGTCCCCGCCCGCCCGGTTTATCCAGTACCAGGCCCAGTTTACGGGCGCTGGGGCAAGCGCCGCGCCGAAGCTCGGCAGTGTCAGCGTCTACTTCCTGCCCCGCAACCAGCCGCCAGCGGTCAGCCTCTCTAAGCCAGCCGCCGGGGACGCACTTTCCAAAACGACCACACTGCGCTGGACCGCCGCCGACCCGGACAAAGACACCCTTTCCTATGACGTTTCCTACTCGGCGGATGGCGGCAAAACGTGGAAGCCGGTGACGGCGAATGCCAAGCTGACCGCACAGACCAAAACCGTCACGCAGACGACGACCAAAACAAAAACTGCCAAAACGAACCCTATTGACACTGACGCCGCGCTCCGAAACGCCCCGGCGTCGGTGCAGGCCGCGATCAAAGCACAAATCGCCGCAAATACGGCGGTTACGGTCACGCCGACAGTCAGCAAGACGGCCACGGATTTGAAAGAGACATCCTACTCATGGGACACGGCGGCCCTGCCTGACGGCCTGTACCAGGTGGAAGTGATTGCCAGCGACAAGCCGAGTAACCCGGTTGGGGCGCTCATCGCCAAAGCCATCTCCGCACCCTTCTTAGTTGCCAATAGCGCCCCGACCCTCACAGTTGGTATTCCGACAGTCGCCGCCGACAAGAGCGTCACGCTGCATGGGGTCGCCCAAACGAAGCTGGCGTTTGTGCAGGCAGTGCAGGCCAAAGCCGGCACTGCCGACCCGGTCGCCGCCGTGGCCGACGACGGCCTGTTCGACTCGCGCTCCGAAGCGTGGACCCTCACTCTGCCGGCGCTGCCCTCGGGGCCGCATACGGTGGAAGTTTCGGCATTCGACCAGGCCGGCAACAAAACGGTGCAGACGGTGAAAGTCACGGTGCCGTAGGGACAGAATACCAAGGACCGGGCAATAAATTACCCGTCTCCGAGGCGCAGACGCCAACCGTCCGGGGGACGTAATGCAAAATCACCAGTGTGACAATCTTCCGTCCTCTGGACGGTTAGCCGAAGGCTTTCCAGACGGGTAATTTATTGCCCGGTCTTCAAGCCGGATTTGATTGGCGGAAACACATCATGCAGTGGCCCGAAGGCTGGGAACAAGTACCACCGAATACGCAGCAGGCGCTGGAAGCGGAACTCAGGCGCGAAATCAGCTCGGGGCATCCGCTTTATGCAGCAAACTTTCAGGCCATCGCCCGGCGCGGGGACTGTGACGACGTGATGTTTGCGCTGGATGGCTCAAGCACCGTCGCCGTCGTACATCTCTCGTATGGCATGGAGACCGGGGCGGACTGGCCGCACACACAGCTTTACGGCAGCCTCGGCGAATGGAGCAAATCGGAGATGCAGCCATGAAAATCGTATTGCCAGGCGGAAGCGGACAAGTCGAAGCAAGAAACAAGGAACACCGATTGCGAAAACATCGTTTAACAGTTATGCTGCTCGGCCTGCTGCCATTCGCGCTGCCGCTTCGTACCGGCGCACAGGACACGGAGGCGCCGAAGACGCGCGTCGGCCCCGTGGATATTAAGTTTGACCGGGCGGACGCGAACCCGAGCCTGGTGCATCTGATCGGCCATGCGCGGGTGACCTCGGACGATTACGATTTCTACGCCGCCGACATCAAGCTGATCGGTGCGCCCGCCGGCAAGGCCAAATCGCCGGGACTCGGAGAAGCAGTTGCCGAAGGGGGCGCGATGCCCGGTACGCAGGTCATCGCACATATTCGGCGGCCCCTGGACAGCGTCGCGTTCGAGATTTATTCCGACCGAGCCGTCTACCGGCGCGACCTATCCCGCCCAAGCGGCGGCGTCCTGACTTTTACGGGCCAGGTCAAAGTGATCACGAAATCGGGATTTCTGGCTGTACCGTCGGTCACGACCACGGACAAAGCGGAGATTTTGCTCGGGGCCGGGCCGGACTACCCACAGCTTCAGTCAGGGCCGGGCCATATCTCGCTGACCCCGGCGCAGTGAGCGACTAATCACCATGCCAATTTTACGGGCCGAAGGGCTGCAAAAAACTTACAAGGGCCGCAAAGTGGTCAACGGCGTCTCGGTCGAGATCGCACCGGGCGAGATTGTCGGCCTGCTCGGGCCGAACGGCGCGGGCAAAACCACGTCGTTTTACATGATGGTCGGCTTGGTCAAGCCTGACAGCGGGCGGGTGCTTCTCGACGACAAGGACATCACCCGGCTGCCGATGTACAAGCGGGCACAGGAAGGGGTCGGCTACTTGGCGCAGGAGGCAAGCGCGTTCAAGGGGCTGACCGCCGAGCAGAATATTCAACTGATTCTAGAGATGCTGCCTCTGACTCAGGCCGAGCGCAACGAGCGGCTGGAAGACCTGCTGGAGAGTCTGGGCATGACCGCCCGGCGCAAAACTCTGGCCCGGCAGCTTTCGGGCGGCGAGCGGCGGCGTATCGAGATCGCCCGCGTGCTCGCGACCCGGCCCGCGTTTATTCTCCTCGACGAGCCGTTTACAGGCGTGGACCCGATTGCGATTGAGGACTTGCAGACAATCATCGCCGACCTCAAGAAGCGCGGTATCGGCGTTTTAATTACCGACCACAATGTCCATGCGACGCTGGCGATCACCGACCGGGCGTATATCATTTCAGAAGGCGAGATCAAAACGTCCGGCACCGCCGCCGAGCTGATCCGGGACCCCATCGCGCAGAAATACTACCTGGGCCAGAATATGACCCTCGCCATGCGGCGCGGGCCTGGAGGCACGCTGACATTATGAGCGAAACCCCTTTGCTTGAGCAGCCCCAAAGCGAAGCCGACAGAAAACGAGCAGGTAGAAAGCGAGCCGGTGACACACTCCCGAAAACCCTGCCGGTCAAGCTGCTGGACCGGCTGATTTTGCAGGACCTCGTGCCGCGCCTGCTGATGTATATCGCGCTGTTCTCGACGCTGTTTCTGACATTCGGGCCGGTCATCGCGGCGTCGCGCTTTGCGGCAAAGGGCATTCCATGGTGGGTGATCGCCCGGTTTATCGGCTGGGACTTCACCGGGTTTGTTTCCTATACGTTTCCGCTGGGGATGCTGGCGGCGACTTTGCTTGGCTTCGAGCGGCTGTCGCGGGAGTCGGAGGCAGTGGCGCTTTACGCCGGCGGCATCTCATTCCGGCGTATTATGGCGCCGGTCATCGCGCTGGGGCTTGCGGTCAGCTTTGTGTCGTACCTGTTCAACGACCGGATTGCACCGTATGCCAACCGCCAGGTAGCAGATTTCAACAACAGCCGGCAGGACATCATCGGAGAAACGTCCAAGCCGTTCGATGTCGCGAACCGCAAGGACGGGAAGCTGCAAACGACGGTGCATATCGAACGGGGCTTCGATGCCCAAGCGAAGGTGCTGCGGCAGGTGACAATCACCTATTATCAAGAAGATGGGCGTCCGAATATTGTCATCTACGCCACCCGTGCCAAGTCGCTCGGCAGCGGCCTGAAAGAGTGGACGCTCTACGACACGCAGATTGTGGACCAGAGGACCGGGGGCGTCACGCACTGGAACCACATTGAGGACACGCTCGGCATTCAAAAGACGCCGGAGAACATGGCATTCTTGCAGCGCGACCCGGAGACCCTGAACTTCCGCGACTTGCAGCAGCAGATCAAAGAGCTGAAAGCGGGCGGGAGTGACAGCGCGGACATCCGCAACGCCGAAGTCGGCTTGTGGTTCAAGACTTCGCTACCGTTTAGCTGCCTGATCTTCGGCCTGGTCGGAGCGCCGCTTGGAATGCGCTCGCCGCGGGCGTCCAAAATCAGCGGCGCGGTCTGGGCGCTGCCGATCATCATGGGCTACTATTTAGTGTACATGACCATGAGCAATCTCGCGCAGGGCGGCGGCATCCCGCCTCTGCTGGCCGCCTGGCTTCCCAATGCCCTGGGCCTGACTCTCGGAGCGGTTTTGATCTGGAAAGCGGCAAGGTAAGATGGGAGCGATATTTTTCTTCGCGTTCATTTTGTTTGTCATGGGCGGGGTCACGGCCTACATGGGCGACCGGCTCGGCAGCTATATCGGCAAAAAGCGGCACTCGACCTTTGGGCTGCGGCCCCGGCACACGGCCATGCTCTGGACCGTGGTCTCCGGCGGCGTGATCGCGGTCGGCACTCTGGCATTATTTGTCGCGCTCAACAGTACGTTCAAGACCGCGCTGATTCGCGGCTCGCAGCTTCTGTCGGACAACAGCGAGCTGGCGAGCCGTAACCGGGCATTGGTTACGCGCAACGCCGACGCGGCGCGTCTGGCGGAGGCCGATATGCTGGCGGCCCGCACGGCGCAGACCAAAGCGGAGACCGCGCAGAAGACGCTGGCCGCAGTGACCGGGCAGCTCGGGCAGACCAAAGCGACATTGATGCAGAGCCGGGCGATCCTGGCCCAAAGCCAGGCCGCGCTGACGCAGAGTCAAGCCGCACTGGCGGGTCGTCAAGCGGCGCTGGCTGCCGCCGAGCGGCATTTGGCGGACACCGAGCGCGGCCTCGGCAGTGCTCGGGGCGACTTGAAGCTGGCGCAGGCATCGGTTCGGCAGGCCCGCGCCGGGGTGCAGAGTGCAAAACGTCAGGCGCTCGCCGCCACGCAGCAGGTGGTTCAGGCCAACAAGACCGTGCTGGCGCTTGGCATTGAGCAGGACCGGCTGGCCCGCCTGAACCGATCACAGGAAACCCAGCTTCAAGCGTCGCAGGGCAAGGCGCTGATCTTCCGGCGGGGCGAAGAGCTGGGCCGGACGGTGATTTCCGCCCGTCAGGCCCCGGCGGCCCTGCGGCGCGAGCTGTCGGTATTTCTGGACCAAGCGGAGCTGACCGCCCGGCAGCGCGGGGCAGGCGGGGCAGAGGGCACCCCGGCGATCCTGGTTCCGGCGACCCGCGAGGCGGCGCTCGATGCGCTATCGGAGAATATCGCCGCCGAGGGCGGCTTCCTGCCAAGTATCGTGGTGGTTGCCACCGCCCGCTTCAACACGTTCCGGGGCGAGCCGGTCAAGCTGGAGCTGCACCCTTACGGCAATATATTGATCTTCCCGAAGAACGCCGTGGTCGCGCAGGGCACCGTGGACGGCAGCCTGTCCGACGAGGCCGTGCTGAAGCGACTGCAAGTGTTTCTGACCGGCGATGTCCGGGCGTCGGCCCTGAAGCGCGGAATCATTCCGGTGCCCGATCCGCAGACCGGAGCGCCGCTGGTCGGCCAGCCCATCGGCAGCCCGGTCTGGGGAGATTTGGTGAGGCGAATTCAGTCTGCCGGCCCGGACGCCAAGATCACGGCATCGGCCTCCGAAGATACCTACAGCGCCGACCTGCTGCATCTCAGCTTCCAGGTCGCGGGCGGGTGACCGGCACTGGAAGTGCCGGCCTACTATCGAGTGAAAGTCACTCCGTGACTGAAAAGTCTCCAGTGCCGGGTTCCTCCTCAAGCCTATGTCTCCTCCCCCTCTGCTCCTTGCGATTGATCCCGGACGGGCGAAGTGCGGCCTGGCGGTCGTGCGCGGCCCCCTTGCGCCCGGCGCGGCCTCCGTGTGCCTTGCGCGGCGGGTGGTGGAAACCGCACGGCTGACACGGGAAGTGGCGGCGCTGCTGGCGCTGTGGCCGGAGACCGAGCGCATCCTGCTCGGCAATGCGACTCACTCCGCGACCCTGCGGAAAGCACTGGCAGCGGCGGTTCCCAGCCTGCCGATTGCGCTGGTGGATGAGCACGGGACATCAGCCCGCGCCCGCCTCCGCTACAACCAGGAAAACCCCGCGCCCGGCTGGCGCCGGCTTTTGCCTGCCACCATGCGTACTCCCGAGGTGCCTTACGACGATTACGCGGCGCTTTTGCTGGCCGAAGATTATTTTTCAAAGAATTTGGATAAATAAGCAAAACTTGTGAAACAAACGGCGAAATCGGTTGTCACATGAGTTGGGAGCAGCCCCAAACCGTTGCATTTCCCGCGCCGCACTTCCAATGATGGCAAGGTGGCACGCATCCGGCACAGCTTTCCCTGCACCACAGGCAAAAGTGGCCGCACAAAAAAGCAACTCGACACGTGAGACGGCCTTCGGCAGTCTGCGGACCTTCAAGGCAACATGGATACTTGGGGAGAAACAGACCGGCGACCGCAGTCAGCCTATCGCGCTCTGCTTTCCGCGCGGACACTCTTGCTTGGCACGAAAACTTTTCGCCGGGATGCGACTGACCCGACAAGGAGAAACGCTCCATGAAGAAGTCTCTTGTACTTCTCGCCGGCATCGGCATGGCCTTCATCGGCCTGCCCGCCATCACGCACGCACAGGCCGCTTCCGGCCCGTTTGCTGATGTCCCCACCGACCACTGGGCCTACGCCTCGGTGGACACCCTCCAGAAGGCCGGCGTCGTGATCGGCTATCCCGACGGCACCTATGGTGGCCGCCGCCCGATGACACGCTACGAGTTCGCAGTCGCTATCGCCCGTCTGCTCAGCCAGCTCGGCACGGTTAAGCCCGGCGACCTGTCCGCGCTTCGCACCGACCTGGAAAACCAGATCGCCGGCAACAAGGCCGCGATTGATGCCCTGACCGCCCTGGTCAACGGCTTCAAGCCGGAACTTGACCGGCTCGGCGTCGACGTGGCCGCGAACACCGCCCGCCTCGATGCGCTCGAAGCCCGCTTAGGCCGCGACGAAGGCATTCTGGGCGCGGTCAAGAACGAGCAGGACCGCCTGAAGATCACCGGCGAATTCAACGTCATCGGCCGCGCCGATGCGTCCCGCCGCCGCAACGGTGTCAACTACATCCCGTTCCTTGACCAGAACGGCATCCGCCAGGGCGCAAGCGGCACTCAGGACCGGCTGCTGGCCTCGTCCGATGTCTACGAAGACATCCTGCTGCACCTGCGCGGCAAGCTGACCGACACGGCGACGGCGAACATTGACCTTGACTTCGGCAACTACCTGAGCCAGGTCGGCAACACCGCCGCATTCGGCGGCAACGGCTACTCCGCCGGTGGCCTGGCCCCATCCTCGCTGCGTCCCGGCCTTCTGACCGCCGGCAACCAGTACGCCAATGTTTACAAGGCGTATCTCGATGCCGCCGTCAAGCTCGGACCCCTCGGCGGCGGCGAGCTGCTTGTCGGTCGCTTCGGCAACCAGTACACCAAGTACACGCTCAAGCAGGTAGATGCCGACATCTACACCAACCTGACCCAGACCGACAACGGTGACATCATCGGCGACGGTGCGGGCATTACAATCAAGGCCGGCCCCGCGAAGGTCAATGCGTTCGCCGTCAAGATGAGCGCCGACCAGTTCTCGCAGCCTTACGGCGGCTCGGCAGCGTTCGCTCCGACTCCGGGCAACCCGTTCTCGGTCAACACCCAGACCCGCCCCGGCGGCCTGATCACCGCGAACCACTCCGCGGCCCTGAACCAGGGTTACGGCGTCCGGGCCACCTTCGGCGCCCCGGAAGCGGCGACGCTGGGCTTCACGCTTGAGCAGTTTGGCCTGACCAACAACGGCGCAAACGGCCTGGGCATCAATGATGGCCTGACCGACCCGAATGCCACCGGCCGCAACTCGCAGTTCAACCGCTTGACCGTCTACGGCGTGGACTTCAACGGCGCACTGCCGTTCGGCATCCCCGGCATCAAAAAGGGCGGCATCTTGATTGATGCGTCCTACACGGTCTCCGCGCAGGGCTTCAACCAGGGCTTCAACAACGTCGGCAACGGCTTCCGGTACTCGTCTACCGACGATCAGATCGGCGCGGCATTCGGCGGCCTGACCCTTAAGGGTGGCTACCAGTATGTCGGACCGGAGTTCTCCGCGCCCGGTTACTGGGGACGTGTGGGCACCTGGACAAACCCGACGAACGTGCGCGGCCCGGTCGTGTCGGCGAAGTACGCCTTCACGCCCAAGCTGACGCTGAACGCCGACTATGAAGCCTACAAGGCCGCTTACGGTTCCAACAAGAACGGCACCGCGATCAACTCGCCGCTGCAGCAGGGCGATCACCTGAACCGCTACCAGGTCGGCTTCAACTACGGCCTGAGCAGCGCCTACGGCGTGGACCTCGGGTACGAGAACGTCCAGTACGACCTGCGGAACAACAACGGCACGCTGGCGCAGGCCGGCAAGCCCCGCGAGAGCTATGTGAACATCGGCATCGGCCATACGATCAACAGCAATGCCAGCGTCAAGCTGCTTTACCAGATCGTGCATTATGATGGCAAGGGCACGAACTTCGACACGGTCGGCAACAAGCAGGACGGCGGCGTTGCCGTCGGCCAGTTCCAGATCAAGTTCTAAGTTCAGTTCATTGTTTCAAGCCCTCCCGGTTCCTGCTGCTGTGTAGTGGAAAGGACCGGGCGGTGCAAAACCCCGGCAGCAAACGCTGCCGGGGTTTCTTTTTTGGGTAAACGAGAACCCCTCCCAGTTCGCTTAGGCTCACTTTTCCTCCCCGAAGCGGAGAGGGGAAGAGACCGGAAAAGGGCAAAGGCGACAACGCGCCCGTAACTGCTCTTAAATCCTCTCTGAAACTCTTTACCCTCTCCGCTTCGGGGAGGAAAAGTGAGCCTAAGCGAACTGGGAGGGGTTCTGATTTCTCTCTAAAACGTCCCCGTGCCATGCCCCCCGCCCGTGATCGTGATGGACTTCAGCTGCGTGTAGCCGACGGCGCGAGGACCCCGCATTGTCAGTCCGCTTTTGCCGCTGTGGTAGAAAACATGACCGGTGGCGACAATTTTGCTTTGAGCGGCATACCAGACAATCGTATCCGCCGTCAGCACCGTGCCCGGCTCAACAAGAGACTTCATCGTAACACCGCCCGTGCCGGTAATAACGACGGACTTCTGGGCGCTGCCTCCCACGGCGTGCGGTGCGGTCAGGATGGCCGACGGCTGTCCGTTCTGGTAGAGCCTGGCCCATACCGTTGTCAGTGACCCGTGGAACCCGTCAGCCTGCGACTGACCGGATGCCGAGGCGGCCTGCAGCTCGTACAGCAGCTTGCCGGGGCGCTTCGGGTCCGGCAGCGTGGCGGAAAACCCCGAGCCGGTGATGCCAAGCGATGGAGGGGCACTTGGAGCCGCATTCTTTGTCATCGCACTCTTGGCCGGAGCCGCCGGAAGCATTGCCGTCAGCGCCAGACTGGACAGGCCGGCGAAAAAGAGGGCAAAGAAGAAGCGCGGCGGACGTTGGTTTGTTCTCATAAGTGTAGTATACTTGATACGCGGAATTCCGCGCAAACATTACACTTCACTCTTGTTAAGGAGACTTTATGCCACGAGCAGTCGTCACCGGCGGGGCCGGCTTTTTAGGATCGCATCTTTCGGACCGGCTGCTGGCCGAAGGGTACTCCGTGGTCGCCGTGGACAACCTCGTCACCGGCAGCACGGACAACATCGCGCACCTGCAAAGCAACCCGAATTTCGAGTACGTTCAGACGGACATCATTCAGCCCTACACGATTGACGGCCCTGTGGACTATGTCTACAATTTCGCCTCCCCGGCAAGTCCCGTGGACTACTTGGAGCTGCCGCTCGAAACGCTTTTGGTCGGCTCGATGGGCACGACCAATACGCTAGAGCTGGCCCGTCAAAAAGGCGCTCGCTTCCTCACTGCCTCGACGTCCGAAGTCTACGGCGACCCGACGGTCCATCCGCAGCCGGAAGAATACTGGGGCAATGTGAACCCGCACGGCACCCGCGCCGTCTACGACGAAGCCAAGCGCTACTCCGAAGCCGTGACCTTCGCTTACCGCCGCAAGTTCGGCATGGACGCCAAAATCGTTCGTATTTTCAATACCTACGGGCCGCGCATGCGTCTCAAAGATGGGCGCGTAGTGCCGGCGTTTATCGGGCAGGCGCTGCGCGGGGAGCCGCTGACAATCTTCGGGAACGGCAAACAGACGCGGTCGTTCTGCTACGTGTCGGACTTGATTGACGGGATTTATAAACTGTCGCAGTCGGAGCAGTCCGGCCCGATCAATGTCGGCAATCCTGTCGAGCGCACGATGCTGCAATTCGCCGAGGTGATCTTAAAAGCCACCGGCAGCGACAGCCCGATCACGTATGTGCCCCTGCCGACCGCCGACGACCCGAAGCAGCGCTGCCCGGACATTACGAAGGCCCGCACCCTGCTTGGATGGGAGCCGAAAGTCGCGCTGGAGGACGGCCTCGTGGACACGATTGCCTACTTCAAGACCAAGCTGTAAGACAGAAGGCCAAGCTGTAGCTTTGGCGTTAAGACGGGAACATTTCATGCAAAAATCCAGTCTGTGGCGTAGGTCACAGACTGCTTCTTCCGAGTGAGGTACAGTGAGAAACGGCGCGACGATTCGCCCCCTGCGACAAACTGACTGTTCTGCCGACAATGCAGACAGAGACAGCATTTCTAAGCAGTATTTCTAAGAGGCATCCCAGACCGTGCAGCTACGACAGGAGAATCAACAGCGTCAGATCCAGGCACAAAAGCTTGCGCCGCATCTGATCCAGGCCAATACCCTGCTGCAATGCTCGACCCTTGAGCTTCAGCAGATTATTGAGCAGGAGCAGTCGGAAAACCCGGCGCTGGATATGCTCGACGAAGGCCGGGACATCCCGGCCGAGTCGGGCTGCCGCCTGTGTCCCGGCAGCCGCATCGGGGCCTGCGCCCACTGCCCGTTCAGCCGGGGCAGCAATGACGGGCATTTCGACGACAGCGATGCCGGGCCGTCGCTGGCCGACAGCCAGGCGGTTGCCGCCGCGCGGGGCGAGGAAACCCCGGAAGAGGAGCGGATGGCGGCGCTTGCGGAAAATGAGTTCGGGCAGTTCAGCGGCGAGGACGGCGGGGGCAGCGACTTCGACCCACTGCTGCTGGCCCGAACCGAAACGTCGCTTGCCGAGCAGCTTTTGATGCACCTGCGGGCGACCGCCCAGAGTGCCGAAGAGGCGCTGGTTTCCGAGTATTTAGTGGACAGCCTCGATGAGCGCGGGTACTTGCAGATTGACATTGACGAAGCCTGCGCGGTGCTTCAGCTTCCGTGCAGCCTCATTGAAGCGGGCATCACGCGGCTGCAAGACTGCGACCCGCCGGGGATCGGCGCCCGCGACCTGCGTGAGTGCCTCCTGCTGCAAATGCGTCACTTGCTGGAGGAAGAGGAGCACCGAAAAGCCGTCGGCGCACTCCACACCGACGGTTTAACTGCCGACAGCGAGACGGTTTTCGACGCTCTCGCACTCCAGATATTGTCTGACCACTGGGACACTCTGATCCAGCACCGGCACGCGCTGCTGGCCCGGCGGCTCGGTGTGCCCCATCGCCGGGTCGAGGCTGCGGTGTCTTTGATTCAGACGCTGAAACCCAGCCCCGCCGCCGCGTTCCGCATGCCGTGGGACCACACGCAGAACGGCCAGAGCCGCAGCATCCGGCCTGATGTTGTCATCCGCCGCTCCGCCGGGATCGGTTTTCTGGTGGAAGTGCTCGGCTTCGATCACACGTCCCTCCAGATTAACCCGTATTACCGGGGCCTTTACGACAGCATCCGGGCCGGCGAGGCCGATGGCGGACCGACCCGGCTGTCCGCGGACCACCAGAAGCATGTCATCGCCTATGTCGAGCGGGCGGGCATGTTCCTGAAGAACTTGCAGCAGCGCCGCCGGACCATCCAGAAGATCACTCAGGCATTGATTGAGTGCCAGCAGGGCTTCCTCGAAACCGGGTCGCGCACGTTCCTGCGGCCCCTGACCCGCACCCGGCTCGCCAAGATGGTCGAGATGCACGAGTCCACGGTCAGCCGCGCCCTTTTGTACAAGTACGTCCAGCTCCCGACCCAGGAAGTCGTCTCGTTTGACATCTTCTTCGAGAACGCCGTCACGATTAAAGGCACGATTGCCACGCTGATTGCCGAAGAACCCGCCGGTGCCCCCCTCAGCGACCAGTCCATCGTGGACCTGCTGACCGAGCGCGGCCAAAGCGTCGCCCGCCGCACCGTCGTCAAATACCGCGAAGAAATGCGTATCCCCGCGTCGTACTTGCGCCGCCAGCGGTAGGCATTCCTGCTGTGCCTATTGCCAGCAGGAGGCTCAATATGCTATACTCACGATGAAGATGAGACAATAGTTTGGATGGTATTTCGGTGAAGCATCCCGGAGGCTGAAGAAGATGAACGAGCAATTTGGACTTCTGTATGCAGCGCCTTCTTTTTTGGAAGGCATTGCCCGCTCAATAGACATCGGCGACACGCTGACCGAATACAACACTTCTGGCAGCGGCTCTGCGGCTGACCTTGAAGCCCTTCGCGCCGACTGGAAAGCGATTGGAAACGACTTGCGGCAGGCGATGTCGCAGTTTGAATCGGAAAACTCCGAGCCGCTCACTCGTGGATAATTCCAGCGCAGATAACCTCGGCAAAGACAATCTGGGCGAAGACCAAGACCTGCCGCTGAAGCGCAGCCCTCTGGAGTCAGCAAAAGATGCTGACATCGGAGGGCTGTCTCTTGTTCACCACCAGCGGACGGAGGTTTCTTACTCCGGCCCTCTGCCTCCTCCCGGCGTGCTTGCGGAGTTTGAGCGGATACTTCCAGGAGCCGCCGAGCGTATTTTCACCATGGCGGAAAAGCAGCTTGAGCATCGCCAGTCTCTAGAAAAGACAGTAATCGAGAGCGGTCGAAGCGGGCCGACAAGGGCATTTATGCAGCAGTTCTGATTGAAGGGATGTTCCTGGCGACAAGCTGTTATCTAGCGCATCTCGGCCTGACTGCCGATGCCCTCAAAGTCGTCGGCGGCTCGGCAGTCGGCCTGCTGACCGCGTTCGGCTTCGGGACACTGAGCCGCCGCAGCGAGCGCATCAAGAAAAAGAAGATACAAGACAGTGAGCCAGAGAAGTAACCGTTGACAAGCCAAAGCGTCGCCCGCCGCACCGTCGTCAAATACCGCGAAGAAATGCGTATCTCCGCGTCCTACCTGCGCCATCAGCGCTAAGTCGCGCCAGGACAAAAAACGCCCGGTCTCAAATCGAGGCCGGGCATTTCTGCGCTGCGCTACCTGTTATTGATGCTTAGGTACCTGGCAAGGCAAAGAAACGACGGGGCGCAATAACGACGGGGCGCAGAGAGCGACATAAAAGCCTCCTCAAAATCGCGGTCGGTCGCAGTCGGTCCGTAGTGGGGACACTTGGCAGTGGGCATTTACGTTTCTACTGTATCACGGCTCACGCGCAGTGTCAAGCGCAATTTTTGCAAGCGACAGGAGATGAGGGAGCGGGTACAATCGGGGCATGAGTGCGGTGAAGATTGAGACGTATGCGGACCTGACGCCGGGGGCGGTGGCGGGGCTGGGGGTGACTGACCCGGAGGCAGTGTGCCGGACTTTGCTGGGCCTGGCCGGGCAGGGGGTGCCGGACCCCGAGTTCGAGGCGCTTTTGCGGGTGGTGGTGCCGGTTTTAGAGCAGAGCGCGGACCCGGACCGGGCCGTCGCTAATCTCGGGCGGTGGGCGGACGCCGTGGGCAGCCGGGCGGCGGCGTATGGCCTGCTGGCGGCGTACCCGGCGGCGGCGGAGATGCTGCTGACACTGTTTGCGGCCTCGCAGTTCTTCGCCGATCTGCTGATCGCAAACCCCGAGTATCTGGAAGTGCTGACCAATCCGCGCATCCGGGACCGGGGACGGGATGCCGAAGCGCTGTGGAATGATCTGACCCGGCGGGTCGGGATTGCGAAGACGCCGGGGGCGAAGCGGGACGCCCTGCGGCGGTTCAAGGCCCCGGAAGTGCTGCGAATTGGGGCGCGGGACCTGCTCGGCTACGCGGATGTGCCCGAGACAATCACCGCGATCTCAGACTTTGCCGATGTCTGCGTTCGCATGGCGCTCCAAATCAGCGCCGACGAGCGCGGGCTGGGGGACGCGCCCTTTGCGGTGTTCGCTCTCGGCAAGCTCGGCGGGCGGGAGCTGAACTATGCGTCGGATATTGACTTGATTTTTATGCACGGCGACGGCCTGCCGACCGCCGAGGCCGTGAAGCTGGGCGAGGCGGTGCGGGACGCTTTGGCGCGGGTCACGGACGCCGGGTTTGTCTTCCGGGTGGATTTGCGCCTGCGGCCTGAAGGCCGGTTTGGGCCGGTCTCGCGCTCAGTGTCGTCGTGCCGGGCGTATTACGAGTCCTGGGCGGAACCCTGGGATCGGCAGGCGCTGATGAAGGCCCGCTTTGTGGCAGGAGACACCGCCCTCGGCGCGGCATTCGCCGAAATGGCCGAGGCGTTTGTCTACCGTGCCCGCGTGGAAGAGTCATTTGTCGAGAGCATTCGGGCGAATAAGCGGCGCATGGAGCAAAAAATCGCCCGTGCCGGGGAGTCCGAAATCAATGTTAAAGAGGGGGTCGGCGGCATCCGGGACGCTGAATTTACCGTGCAGCTCATGCAGCTTGTCGCGGGCGGTGCGAACCCCAAGCTGCGCGGCGGCAATACGCTTCGGGCGCTCGAAGCGCTGACAGAGGCCGGCCAACTAACCGATGCCGAAGGCACCGATCTGACCGAGTCTTATCTCTTTCTACGCGATGCCGAGCACCGGCTGCAAATTCGCGACGAGCTGCCGGTGCGGACTCTCCCGACCGATCCCGCCGAGCTGCACCGATTCGGGCGGCGGCTGGGCTATGCGGACGGCACGGCGTTTCTCACGGACTACACGCGGCATACGGCCCGGACCCACGCGCTGTTTGCGCGGCTTTTTTACGGCGACACGCCCAATCCTGCCGAGACGCCGCTCTCCGACTGGGTGCTGGCGGACGGCGATCCGGCGGCGTCGGCGGCGCTGCGGGACTGGCTGGCGGCGCACGGCTTCGCCCAGCCGGAGGACGCCCTCGGCAGTCTGCGGCGCAGCGTATCGGGATCGAACTACGGCGGGGTCGCGCCTGAGACCCGTGCGGCGTTCGCAGCGCTTGCCCCCGCCCTCCTGGATGCTGCCGGGCAGACGGCGGACCCCGACATCGCCCTGCACGGCCTCAGTCGGCTCGCCGATGCCGTGCCGTCCGCTGCGGCGCTGTACCAAACGCTGACCGAGAACGCCGTGCTGCTGACCCGGCTGGCGACATTGGCTGCGGGCAGCGGCTATCTCTGGCAGATGCTTCTAGGGCATTTGGAGCTGCTGGACGTACTCGCCGACGAGGCCGTAATGGACACGCCGCCGCCACGCCGCCGCGCCGCCACGCCCGCCGAAATTGCGGCATCAGCCCGCCGCGCCCGGCTCCAAACCGGCGCACGGGACCTGTGGGACCTTGCGGGCGCGGCGCAGGTACTCGCCGAGACGACCGCCGCTGCCGAAGCCGCGCTGTCCGATGCCCTGTCGCTGGCCCGCAGGCAGCTTGGGTTTGATGGGCAGTTTGCAGTCATTGGCCTCGGCAAGCTCGGCGGCGGCGAGATGGGCTACGGCTCGGATTTGGACGTGCTGTATATCGCCGCCCCCAACCATTTGACCGAGGCCGCACGTCTCGCCGAGCGTGTGCAGCGTCTGCTGAAAGACGATCTTGCCCCGCACGGCTTCCGCTGCGAGATGGACGCTCGCCTGCGGCCCGAGGGCCGCAAAGGCCAGCTTGTGCTGGATTTGGACTCGTACCGCGCTTATTATGCACGCTCCGCCGCCACCTGGGAGCGTCAGATGCTGCTCAAAGCGCGGTTCGTCGCCGGAGACGCCGATTTGGGACGCGAATTCACTCAAATGGCCGAGTCGGTCGTCTACGGCTCGCCCTGGGACGCCGCGCAGCTCGATGCAGTGCGCTCCATGAAGCGGCGCATCGAGACCGAGCGGGTTCACAGCTCCCAAGACCTGAAGCTCGGCCCCGGCGGGCTTTCGGACATCGAATGGACTACGCAGATTTTGCAGCTCACGCACGGTCCTAAACGCATGCGCCTACGAGCGGCGAACACTTTAGAAGCCCTGCGCCGACTCCGCGACGACGCGCTGCTGACGCAGGCCGACTGGGAGACGCTCTCGGGAACATACCTCGCACTGGCCGAGTTCCGCAACCACTTGTACTTAAAGTCCGGTATCGCCATGAGCGTTCCCCCTCATTTGCCGGAAAGTTTGATGGCGCAAACGGCGGCGGCGCGGGAAGTCTGCGAGCGGGTGTTTTATGGAAGGTGACACTCCCTACTCCGGCAGGACGCGCAGGCCGGCGATTTTGCCGTCCGCAGTCAGTGCGAACTGAGCCATAAATGGGGTCGTGCCATAGATGGACCGGTAGCGATACAGTTTGATGCCGCCCGATGCGGTGCGCGAGAGAAAGCGCAGGGTTGTCAGCGGCCCGGCGGCAGCCAGGGAACGGCGGGTCTGCGCGACCGCGTCCGGGGTCAGGGCGGAGCGCATCTCAGGGGTTAGCGTCTTTGGGTCCACTTTGCCGGAGTCCACGCCGGCAAGCGTTCGGCGCAGAAGAGCGGTCACCTCCGGCTCGGTGTCGGGGGCGGCGACTTCTTCGGGGGCGGCGGGCAGGTAAGACTTTGCAACCCCAAGCGCCAGCAGATCGGTGAGCGGGGTGCCGTCGGTGTCGTACAGATTGCACAGCACGACCGCGGCCAGCTTGCTGTCCCGGAAGTAGAAGACCGAGCTTGAGTAACCGGGCACCGCGCCGCTGTGTCCGACCAGGGTTTGCCCCCGGTAGTCAGTGACCACCAGGCCGAGGCCGTAGGTGATCGGGGTGCCGTTCGTGAGCGTCCCCGGCGCGATCATTTGGAGCAGCGTGGTCGGGGCGAGCAGATTGCCCGATGCCAGAGCGACCGTCCACTTCGCCATGTCATTGACTGTAGACAACAGGCCCGTATCGCCGAAATCCAGGCGGCTCGGGAAGACAACGGTGTTTTTGGCGACCACTTTGCCGTCCCAGTTGTAGCCCGCAGCCAAGTTGGGAGCCGTGCGCGTCGGATCGGCCAGAGTCGTGTGCATCATTCCCGCTGCCTGAAATTGGTGCGAGACTAGGTACGCCCCATAAGTCTGCCCGGAGACTTTTTCGATCAGCTCCCCTAAAACGTGATAGTTCGTGTTGGAATACTCGTATTTCGTGCCCGGCGGGAAATCGAGCTTTGTCTTCGCCAGCAGCGTTTCCACGGCGCTCGGCAGCGTGTACTTCGGGTCGGACAGCTTTTTGACATCCACCAGCGCCCGGTAGTTCGGCAGGCCCGACGTGTGCGTGAGAAGCTGCCGCACGGTGATTGCCTTCCACGCCGCCGGAAGCGTGTCCAGATAGCGGCTTGCTGGGGCATCCAGATCCACTTTGCCGGCCTCGACAAGCTGAAGCACGGCCACGGCGGTCACCGGCTTCGTGCAGGAACCCAGCGCATAAACCGTGTCAAAAGTCACCGGCGTTCTGGCATCGGTGTCGCTGACTCCATACGCCACGCTTTTGACTACTGTGCCGTCCAGAACGACCACGACCGAGAGGCCCGGAATGTGCTTCGCCGTCCTCTGTGCGTTAAGGTAATCGTCCACGGCATCGGCCCAGGCGCTTTGCCCCAGACCCGCCAGCAGAAGCAGCGTCGGCAGAATCGGAGCCATCAACCGTAAGCGCATTGTTTTCTTCCAGTTCATGTCCCTATCATACAGGACTAGCGGCGGAGAGTCAAGGGCGGAAATCCAAACCCCATCAGGGGAAAACCGACGGTCTTATTCCCCCGCTGTCCGCCGGAACAGCAAGTAAGAGTAAAGAACTGGAATGGCGATCAGCGGCACTAAAACTGCGGGCAGGAGGAGCGGCGGCGGCAGGCCGAGCCAGAGCAGGACGATCCCCGCCAGAGACACGGTGACCCAGAGGCGTCCGGCCATGCGGTGGGTCGCGATCCAGTTGGCATCCGAGGCTAAAGTCCATGGCAAGCGGACACCAGACCAGGGGTTGCGCCGCGTCTTGCCCAGCACGTTGCCGAGCAGCACGAACAGCAGCAGCATTCCAGTCAGTATCAGCTTTGAGATCGGCAGTGCCGGGTGCAGGATGATTTGAAGGGTGACGACGTGGACATAGAACAGAAATATCGCGGTTGCAGCAGAGATATAGTTTCCGATAGCACTTGACGGGTTCATCCCTGCCGACACACGCAGACGGGGCAGGAGATTGATAACCACCGCAATAATGAGCAGCGGAATCAGGCCGAGAAAATACACGGTTTCTTTCGGGCTGAAGCCATCGGCCTGTCCATAGATGTTCCAGTGGCTGGGGACTACTGCGGGCAGGTGCGGGTTAAGAACGCAGTCGTAGATCAGCATCAAAATGATCAGCGCGAGAATCGTCAGGTTTGCGTGCCTGGTTTCCATTTGGGTTCCTTCTCTGAATTTTCTGCCGGCAATAGCTCCATCACGGCGGCCAGAACGTCCTGAAAGACCGTCGTGTTGAGCGAATAATAAATCTGCTGACCGCTCCGCCGGGACGCCACCAAATCCGCCGACTTCAGAATGCTGAAGTGGTGCGACATAGATGGGCCGGAGATGTCAAATTGGGCTGAAAGCTCACCCGCCGTCATCTCACGGTCGCCAAGAAGCTGCAAAATGCGCCGCCGGGTCGGGTCCGCGAGCGCTTTGAATACGTCATCCATCTTTAGGTATTTAGTCAAGTGTCTAATTATAGCGGGCGAATAGATAATTGTCAAGGGTTTATTGTGAAGGGGAAAAGAGGGCGCAGCAAGCGGCGCCCCTACGGATGTCAAGTCCAGTACAAAATCCGCCCTTGCGGGAAGCGGCGGGTAATCTCGGACTCGAAGAAGCCGCGCAGGGCCTTCATCGTGTCCTTTGGATAAACATATTTGACGCCGCCGAACTTGTTGCGCTTCTCGGCGCGGGTCTCTTCGGTCATATCGAGCGATGTCTTCGGGTACCAGCCCGTCAGGACTTCTTTCGAGCCGGGCGTGAAGCGGTGCGTGATCAGCTCGAACGTGATGTCGGGCGCGAAGCCGACTGCCGCTTCGGCGTCATCGAGCAGCTTGGAATACTCTGCTTCCCAGTCGTCTACGGGCATAATCGGCGCAATGACGAGGCCAACCGGATACCCGCCCCCACCCTCGGCGCGGGGCAAAGCGAGACGCCGCAGGGCATGAAGACGTGCGGACACGGGGGCGACGCCGCCCTCAAGCCGCCGTGCAACCGTGTCGGCGTTGACCGACGCACGGGGGCGCGTGTGGCCGTTGTGCGGCAGGTCCAAGAGCGGCTCGACGGCATCAAACTTCGTGGTGTAGCGCAGGTAAGCATTCTCGCGGGTGCCGAACCAGCGGATCGCCTCGGCCAAGCTGCCGGTCAGATGCTCTAAGCTCAGCGGGTCGGTATAGCAGGACGCTTCAAACGTTGTTCCGAGCGCCTCGTTGCGGCCCGCGCCGGGCTGCTCATAATGCGCCAGGTTATCCAAAATACTGGGCAGGTTAGCGAACGCCCGGATGACCGGCGGGCCGGCCAAACTGCCCGCCAAGTAGCAATACTGACAGTGTGCGGGGCAGCCTTCGGCCAGGTGAAACTGCCAGTCGGCACTCGGCGGGATGGGCTGGAGCTTCGCCGCGCTCGGGGCGTTGTTCACAATCGCCAGTGTCCGCTTGGCCTTGTTGTAGGTCGCCCGCTCGTCCTCGCCGCGCAGACCGGTCAGGCGATTGGACTTCTGGACCTCGATGGGGATACCGAGCGCTTCGATGCGCTCATAAATCTGCCGTCCCCAGGCTTCGTCGAGCGCAGCGGGCGTAAACAGCGCGGTCTGCGGCATCCAGAGCTTGGGCTTGACTGGAGCGGCAGCGACCAGGGCAATCGGGGGTTCCAAAATCGGGAGTTCCAAAAGAGTGCTTGTCATAGTATCAGAACACTTTACACACGGAGAGCGTTCCGAAATCGCCGTGTTTTGACCGTTTTCACGACACGTTTAATCGGTGCCTGTCAGTGGATATAATGATTGTGGCAGGCAGACCGCCTGCTGACTGCTGATAGAACAAATACACAAACGCTTCGGCGCGAAAGCGCCTAATACCTTTTCGGAGGAAGACAAATGATACTTTCGATTTTGATGTGGCTTGTGGTCGGCTTCCTCGCCGGCCTGCTGGCGAAAGCCATTGTCCCCGGCAACGCGGCGAAGCCGTCGGGCTTTTTAGGGACCGCCATTCTCGGCATCGTCGGCGCGATTGTCGGCGGGTTCATCTACTTCCTTGTGTCCGGCGGCAACACCGGCTTCCGCACAGCCTTTGACCTGATGAGCATCCTGTGGGCGACCCTCGGCGCAGTTGTGGTCGTCGCTATCGAGCGGGCGATTGCGGGCCGCCGCGCAATCTAGTTCCGCTTAAGAGAAAGTTCCGCTCAAGAGAAAGCCGCCTGCCAGCATTGGCAGGCGGCTTTTTTACCTACCCCCGGCGCAAGCGCCGACCCCTCCCGCAACGGGAAGGGTGGGAGTCAGGAAAAGGCAGGAAGGCGCGGCAAATGATACTCCTATCGGTCCTATCCGAAAACTCTTCACCCTTCCCGTTGCGGGAGGGGTCGGCGCTTGCGCCGGGGGTAGGTAATATGCCAGAGGTTGGTCACTCCATGCGCCACAAAAAGTAGACGCCCAGGGTCGTGAACAGCAGGGCGGGCGACCAGGCCGCAAGCGACGGCGGCATCTTGCCGGCGATGCCTAAAATCTGGGTCAGCAGCAGCGTGTTCCAGGCCACAAACACCATGATGATGGACAAGAAGATGCCGATGTAGGCCCCGGAGCGGGCGAAGCGCAGGGCCAGCGGCGGGGCGCAGAGTGCGAAGCCGAAGCACAAAAACGGCAGGCCGAGCTTGGAATAGTAGTAATAAGACACGGTGGTTGTGTCCTGCCCGGTGCGCTCCAGCGCCTCTTTCTGGCGGCCCAGATCGGCCATCGAAAACTGGTTTGGCGCAGTCACTCCTGTGCCCGCCAGGCTTTCCAGCGGCACACCCAGGCGCAGCCGCAGGGTCGGCGACGCCATCTCCTGCGCGACATAGCCGTCAGTGCCAAACGTGATGACATGGGCAGTGTGCAGGGTCCAGACGTCGCGGGCGTAGTCGGCGCTTTGGGCCGTGTAAATCGTTGCAAAGGCGTTTGGCCCAATCGGGTTCTGGAAGACCTCAACCCCAAATAATTGCAGCTTATCGGCCTTGCCTGACGGGTCTTTGCGGATCTCGCGGACATGGAACGCATAGTCCTGGAACGTAAAGACTTTGTTTTCGGCGACGGTCGGGGACGCTTGCAGGGCGTAGGCATAGAGCCGGCCCTCGGTCTTCTGGTACTCGCGGAACGCGGCGGGCACGACCCGGTCCCCGACCAGGAACGATGCCGCACTGGCAAGGATGCCCACCACGATGATCGGCAGGAACAGGCGCTTCAGCGAGATGCCCGCCATGCGGAGCGCCGTAATCTCCGAGTCCCGCGCCAGCCGGTTGACCGCCCACGCCGAGGCCAGCGCGACTCCCGGCGGCAGGGTCAGAGGCACCAAAATCGGCAGGTTGAAAACGACGAGCCGGGCGACGATCCCCGCCGGAATGCCGTTCTTGACGATGTCGTTGATCAGCGGAAACAGCGTGTTGCCGACGAGCATCACGACAATGAGTAAGATGCCGCCGACAAACGGCAGCACCATTTCTCCGAGCAGGTAGCGGTCCAGGCGTTTCATAGTGGATGATAGGAGACCTCACCCCGCTCGTTCCTCGCGACCCTCTCCTTGAGAAAGGAGAGGGTAGGAAAAACTCCAGAAGAACCGCAGGCGTTGGCTGGCTTGACCTCCTGAATTGCCCTTACCCTCTCCTTTCTCAAGGAGAGGGTCGCGAGGAACGAGCGGGGTGAGGTATAATCCTTTGCATTGTTCTACTGGGCGTTCAGCGTGATTGTCCAGCCGGTGATGTCGAGGTCGGCAGTCGCGACCCCGTCGGGCGTGGTGCCGCCGACAATCACCGGGAGGTTGCTGACATACTGCGCGACATCGCCCGGCGCTTCGTTGACCCCGGAGTCGGTATTGGTGAACGTCCGGGTCTGCACTGCGCCGCCCGGATTTCGGACAATCACGGTGACATAGCTGTTGCCCGACTGCGACGGCGGGTAGAGGGCATCAAAGTATTTCGGCGTCGCCAGGTTTTGCACGCTTTGCGGGACAGTGTTGGTCGTGATAAAGTTGATTTGCAAGCTGTTGATCTGGTCCGCCGTGACATTTGCGGTCGCCAGGTACGCCAGTGGAAGCTGAAACGTCAGCGTGTTGCCCGCCACGCTCTTTTGAACGAGCTGGCCCTGCCCCAATGGCTGCGACTGAAATAAATTGGCGCTCACGGCGTAGTAGTTGAAATTCGTGCCGCCGCTGGGCTGGCCGCCGTTGTACTCGACATAGTTCGTATACGCCCCCGCCGCGTAGCCGTTGCCGGTGTTGTCGGCGCTGACGACCACCGGCACCGGCCCCGTGACACTGGTTCCGGTCGGCCCCGGCGTATTATTCACATTAAACAGGATATAATAGTAATCGTTCGGGTTGATGTTCCCGGCGACGGTCATGGTGATGAGAAGCTGCGGCCCGGACACCGGGCTGGTGCCGCCGCCGCTCGGGGACTTAGCGCACCCGGCGGCGAGGACAAGCGGCAGCAGGAGAAGCGGGCACAGAAGTTTGGACACGGGCGATTGCATAGGTGTAGTATAGCAGGATTGGGGCGCTTTGACAACTGAGGAGCAGGAACGGCACAATCATGGCGGACAAGAAGAAAGCGTGGGATTAAAATCCTGCGCTGTGTGGCGCAGACGCCTAATGTCCGCCTTCGCGGACAAAGAGCAGATTACGACAGGTCTTTCCGGTATCCGCGCAGGCGGTTACTTGGCGTCTGCGCCCCACAGCGCAGGAATTTATTCCCACGCTCCTTTGGCCCTCACTATCCTTTCCGGCCTGCTGCTGGCGGGGGCGCTGCCGCACCTCGATTGGGGGTGGCTGGCCTGGGTCGGCCTGGTGCCGTTTCTGCGGGGATTGCCGTTCAAGAACACGCGGACAGCGTTTGGGCACGGGTTCCTGCTCGGCGTCTGCTACCTCGGGGTCATGGCTTACTGGGTGGGAGTGTTTGCGGGCCACATCATCGGCCCGGCCTTGAGCGTCGTCGGCTGGGTCTTGATCACGGCGTATCAGGCATTTTACATCGGGGTCTGGGCGGTCGGGGCGAGCTGGCTGACCCGGCGCGGGGTCTGGGCCGGACGGCTCGGCATTCCAGCCTTGTGGGCGGTGGTGGAATGGTGGCGTCAAAGTGGGCCGCTCGGCCTCGGCTGGGGGGATTTGGCTTACACGCAGCATTCGGCCCTTTGGATTTTGCAGGTGACCAAGCTTTCCGGCATTTGGGGCCTGGCGTTCTTGATCGTGCTGGTCAATGTCGCGCTGGCGGAGGTAGGGCGGGACCTACCCCCGCTCGTCCCTCGCGACCCCTCCCGAAACGGGAAGGGTGAAGATTTCAGGACCAGAAGCGAGGGGCCGTTGCCAGCATCTTTTGTCTTACCCTTCCCGTTTCGGGAGGGGTCGCGAGGGACGAGCGGGGGTAGGTTCCCCACCCTTGTCCTGCTTCTTCTCACTGCCGCGCTGCTTTACGGCTTCGTCACTATCCGCACCGAGCATTTGAGGCCGACTTTCGTGGCCGCAGCTTTGCAGGGCAACATCGTCCAGAATGTCAACCAGGATGCGGCGTACACGGCGCGGGTCGTGCGGACATTTACGGACCAGAGCCGGGATGCAGCGGCATTGGGGGCGGCCCTGACGGTCTGGCCGGAGACGGCGTATCCGGGCTATGTGCTGAACGGGGACGCCACCCGAGGGCAGGTCGCGGCGGTCGGGGTGCAGAACAGCCAAACGATGCTGATTGGGGGCGTCGAGTACGACTGGGCACAGCGCAAGAACGCCAACGCGCTGTTTCTGCTGGACCCGGTGGGGAATGTACGCGGCAGTTATCAGAAGCGGCAGCTCGTGCCGTTCGGCGAGTTCGTGCCGGGCCGCCGCTTTCTGCCGTTTTTAGAAGCGCTTCATGTCACGACCTTCGACATGAAGGCCGGCGCGGACACGCAGCCGCTTCTCGACGCGGGACCCAAAACCGGCAAGATCGGCGCGACGATCTGCTTTGAGTCGTCCTACCCGCGCTTTTTGCGTGAGCAGGTGGCGCGGGGGGCGGGTCTGCTGGTAGTCTCGACCGACGACGCCTGGTTCGGGCGCACGGCGGCGGCGCGTCAGCACTCGGCCATCGCGGCGGTGCGGGCGGCAGAAACCGACCGCTATCTCGTCCGAAGCGCGGCGACCGGCGTTTCTCAAATCATTGCGCCCACCGGGCAGGTGCTGACCGAAGCGGATTTGTTCCAGCCTGCCGTGGTCGCCGCCCCGGTGCAGTCCCGGACGACAATCACTCCTTACGTTCGGTGGGGCGACTGGTTTGTGTGGGTGTGTCTCGCAGGGTTGGTGGGCACCTACCCCCGGCGCAAGCGCCGACCCCTCCCGCAGCGGGAAGGGTGAAGAAAACTCGGAGACGACCTACAGGGGCATTGCTTGCCGCGCTCTCCTGTCCCTGCCGCGCTCTTTTGCCCCTTCTTGACTCCTACCCTTCCCGTTGCGGGAGGGGTCGGCGCTTGCGCCGGGGGTAGGTCAGTGCTCATGCTCGCCGCGCAGGAAGCGCTCGTAATTCGGGCCGCTGACCCCGCAGTCGTAGCGGGCGTCGCCTCGGTACAGCGCCAGTCCCGCCCGCAGGCCGCCGGGCGGGAAGAACGACACGAAGCGGAACAGGCCCGATGTGCCGGGGGCGAGGACCCCGGACGAGACTAAATAGGTCGGGGTCTCGGCCTCGTCGTGGGCGACGCGCCAGTGCAGGCGGGACCAGCCGCGCGGGGCAGACTTGTGCATCCAGAAGCCGGACTCCGGGCCGCCGCGAGTCAGGCCGAACCCCACGGGGCCAACCGGCTTCGGCTGGTACTCAGGCAGGAAAAAGTAAGGGCCGAGCGCAATCTTGGTAATGGCGGGCTTGCCTTCGTCGCCGCGCAGTTGCAGCTCGTACAGGAAGCCGTCATTAGTTGCTGTGCAGGTCAGCATTGGGGCGACTTCGGGAATGATCATCGGGGCATATCCTCCAAGACGAGAAACGCAAGTTTGAGACTTTTGTGATGATGTTATTATAACACAAAAACAGATAACACAGAAATGGGGCACAAAGAGATGACTACAGAACCCTCAGAGATTTGGATGCAGGTTGGACAGCGTGTGCGGGCGGAGATTGCCGACCCGACTGTGTGGCTGGCAATGCGGGCGGCCCAGCCGGTGACGATAGACGGCAACTTCTTTGTCGCCGGACTGCCCGCCCAGGATGAGTACCTCGCCGTCCATCTCCTGAACAACCAGGCGACGACGGCGATTGAAGATGCCCTGCGGGACGCCGCCGGGCACATTCTGGCGTTCCGGCTGATTTCGGGCACGTCGGTGGCCGACTGGAACGCTGAAAAGGCGCGGGAGGCCGCCGATGAAGCGGCGGACACGCTCTCACCGGAGTTCCGGGCCGAGTTCGGCGGCAGCGGCGATTTTGGCGACAACGGGCTGGACAGTGCGCCGCCGGCCGGCTGGAATGCTCCCCCCGAAGCGGCGCGAGAGGTCAGCCCAACCTGGGACAAGCTCTCAGAGCGGCTGAACCACGGCTACAAGGCGGCCCCGTTCATTAAGTACCCACATGGGCAGGCGCAATATGTATTGGCCGCCGTGAAGCTGATCTCGGACACAATGGATGTCCAAATGCCCCCGGCGGGCGCACCGCGCGACGATACCCAGGAGCGGGCGCTGGCAAAGGTCATTGAGCGCCTTAGCGGCATCGTCAACCTGGACTCTTTCTTTGTCGCCTTGCAGCTGTTCCGTTATCGTGAAATCCAGGGCAAAAACACCGACATTCCGCTGTAGGCATCTTGACATTCCCGCCAGCCCTATGCTAGAATAGTGTCGTGCATGGGGCTATGGCTCAGTTGGTAGAGCGGTTCGTTCGCATCGAACAGGTCAGCGGTTCGAATCCGCTTAGCTCCATCGCCAGCAGACAAAAAAAGCCGCTTTCCGTTTGGGGAGCGGCTTTTTCTGCATCTGCGCTTTTGCCCTGCTTTGCTTTTGCTCTCTCTTATGGTACACTGCTTACAGCAAGCAAGCCTCACCCCGAGGCAAAGGAGTGTCCCATGCGTCTCTCACCGCTTTTCCCAGCGCTCGCCGCTCTCTGCCTCGTTCCCGCCACGACCCTGCCGCTTTCGGCGCAAGCGCCTCCGAGCACAGCGCTGACCATCTACAACCAGAACTTTGCCGTGGTCCGGCAGACCGTGCCGCTGAACCTTGTGTCAGGCCGCAACCATGTCACGGTCAGCGACATCACGTTTCACCTCGAACCCGACTCGGTGGTCCTGCGCGACCCATTGGAAAAGCGCGTGCTTAGAATCCGTGAGCAGAATTACCGGGCCGACCCGATCTCCCAGGACTTATTGCTGTCGCTAAATGAAGGCAAAACGATTGATTTCCAGGTGATCCACGGCGACCAGGTCTCGGTCGTCCAGGGCCGGATTGTCCGCAGCGGCTATGTCCCGCACACCGAGGCGTACAGCACGTTCGGCTCGCAGTATCAGTATACGCAGCAGTCGTATTCCAATGGCGCGAGCGGGCAGCCGATTATCGAGGTCGCCGGCAAGCTGCAATTTACCCTGCCCGGCCTGCCCCTATTCCCGGCCCTGCCCGATGACAGTGTCCTGAAGCCCACGCTCGACTGGCAAGTGGTCACCGACAAAGGCGGGCCGCTGAACGCGGAGCTTGCGTATGTCACCGGCGGCATGACCTGGAAAGCGGCCTACAACGTCGTGTTCCCCGAAGCCGGCGACGCGCTTGATTTGACTGCCTGGGTCACGATGGACAACGAGAGCGGCAAAGCCTTCGAGAACGCCCGCATCAAGCTGATGGCCGGCGACGTGTCCAAAATCCAGAACCAAGGAGGCGGCGGCTTTGGCGGGACGTATGCAGCCAGAAGTGCAGATGCCAGCGCTCCTGCCGTGACCGAAAAAGCGTTCGACGAGTACCACCTGTACACGCTGGCCGAGCCGACCACGCTGCGGGACCGGGAAATCAAGCAGGTCGAGTTCGCTCGCGCCGCCCATGTGCCGTCCAAAGTCATCTACGTCTACGACGGCCTTCAGCTTGACCCGAACCAGTACAATGGCTACAGCTACGAGAATATCCGCAATGTCCCCGACTATGGCACACAGTCCAACCGCAAAGTGTTCACCATGCGCGAGTTTGTCAACTCCGCCGCCAACGGCCTCGGTATCCCCCTCCCCAAAGGCCGGATGCGCTTCTATCGCCGCGATGCCGACGGCCAATTAGAGTTTGTCGGCGAAAACAACATTGACCATACGCCGAAAGACGAAACCGTGCGTGTCTACACCGGCAATGCGTTCGACCTCACCGGCGACCGCAAGCAGACCAATTTCACGGTGGACACCAGCGCCCGCACCGCCGACGAGACATTCACGCTCACGCTCCACAATCACAAAGCGGTCCCCACCGAAATCCGCGCCGTCGAGCACCTCTACCGGGGCGCGACCTGGGCCATCAGCGCCAAGACAAACACATTCCTAAAGACCGACGCCCACACCATCGAGTTTCGGGCGACACTCCCCCCGAACACCGACAAAACGATCAGCTACACGGCGCACTACACATGGTAAAACGTTTCTTCCTGCCGATTTTATTGATTTTGGCTGCCTGCCTGCGGCTCGGCCTGCCTGTTCTCTGCGACCCTGCGCCGCCGGACCGCACCTACATCAGTGACGCCGCTCAGGACGGGTCGGGCCAGGTCTGGGCCACGCCGCGCAATCCCGCCGGGCATCTGTACCGGTGGCAGGACAGCAAATGGCAGGATGTCCCGCTTCTTTGGGCACACGCCTACTGTGCGGTGGCGGTGGCGCATGGCCCCGACGGGCGCGTGTACTGTGTCTGGCAGGCCCAGTTCGGGCCGGGAAGCCTGCTGAGTGTTCATAGAGGCCGCGACTCGCGGTTGGTTGCCCGTTTTGCCGGAGCCTTCGACCGGACCACAGGCGGCGGGGGGACACTCTTTCCCCCCAGCATCTTCCCGGAGGCCGGAGACGGGGCGTGGATTATGGGCCAGCGAAGCACACTTTGGCATATCGGCCTGAGCGGTCATGTGCGCTCGTTCCCAATTCCGACCGCCTGGTTTTATCCGAAGCGGACACCGCAGGCCGGCAATGACTACTACTTGACGACGCTCTCGGCAGTGGACAGCCTGGGCCGCCGCTGGTTCTGGTCGGACGCACTCGCCGGTGACCCCGACTTCGCCTGCCTGCACGGCGCTCTCCTCTGGGACGGCAAGGTCCTGACCTCGCACCCTGCCTTCCCCGGTGTGCCCGACAAGCCGTTTTCAGTGATCGCCCCGCAGGACGCCGGGCACTTTTGGGTTGCCGTCAACAACACCGGGCTTTATCAAGTAGACACCCGGACCGGGCAGGGCCGCCGTGTGCCGCCGCCGGAGCATGGGGCGTTTCTCAGCATCGAGCAGATTTTCCAGGCGAACGGCGACTGGTACTTGGCGGACTGGGCCTCGACGCCGGATGAGCGGTCGGTTGTTCTCTGGCAGCAGAAGGCGGCAGGCGGGCGCTGGGAAAAGCGGGTGCCGGGCCTTGACAAAAGCACCGACAATTCTTCTTTGCAGGAGCGCTCATGGCTGGCAGACCCCGCCGGGCTGTGGCTGGGGGCGTTCGGCGGGGGCGCATGGCGGCTGCCGACGCGCGGCAAGGCAGTGGCTTTGGACTGGCGGCGCGGCTTCCCCGTGCCTTTCGTAAACCGCCTCTTCCGGCTGCGGGACGGTCGCCTGCTTGCGGCCGGCTACGATGTCAGCACGACTTTTCCGTCCAATCTGCCTCCGATGCTTCCTAGTCCGGGCTTTCCCACCCGTACCTTTCAAACCAGCCCAAACTGTGGTGATCTTTCAGCGGATGCACATCATCACCTCTGGGGGCTGCTGGCAACAGACACGCGGCTGCTTAGCGAATGGGACGGTGCAGCATGGCGCAAGCACCCAATCCCCAAAAAAGTCGCGCTGGACGCGCTGACTTTGTTTGCCTGGGACACTCAGGAGCGGCTTTGGCTGCTGCCGTATGATCACACCGGGCCGGCGGCGTTCTTTAACCCGAAAACGTCGGCGTGGACGGCGTTCGCTTCCTGCGAAGCTGCCTACGCCGCACAGGCTGGGTGGGATGGCTTTGCGCTGCATGCTGTCAACCCGCGCCAGCTTATGCCGCGCTTCGGAACCGGCGGCCGGGTCTGCTTCCTGAGCGGTGAGTATTTCGTTCACTTCTTTGACGGACAGCGCTGGCAAAAATGGAAAATCGGCAGCATTGTGTGTCAAAAGGACGAATCCCAGGGGGGCGCTGTTTCCGACGGGCCGCCGTTCTTCAATCAAGCCGGTTTGCTCTGCGTTAATCGTGGCAAGAAGTCCTTTGTGTGGACGCCGGGCGGCGGCTGGAACCCTGGTGCTTACGAGGCCGGGCCGGACGACGACAGCGACCATCTCCAAAATAATCCTCCCACACCCCCGCCGGGCTGTCCGATCCCGCACCCGGAGTCCATTGTCTCAGACGGCCCGGCGGCGGCCTGGCTGACAAGCCGCCGGCAGCTTTACCGGGCCGCTTTCGGCCTGGTCGCTCCGCAGTTCCCGCCGGGAACCGCCCAGCCGTTTCTGGACGGGCGCTCCGTTTTGAGCGTTTTGCATGACAGCCGTGACAATCTGTTCTTCAGCACCGGAGGAGAGTATGTCGTGCTGCCGGCCGCGCCGGACCCGCAAACCCATGTTGCCTTCACGCCTCTCGGCACCGGCGCGGCGCGTCTGACATTCACAGCAAACCCGGCGGGGCATTGGTTTGTCTGGCGGCTGGACGGCGGCGCTTGGAGTGCGGCAACCCGGCAGAAAAACATACTCCTGGACTTCCTGCCGGGCGGCCCGCATGCCGCTGAGGCAATCGCGCTTGACGCCCGGCTCCGCTTCAATCCGGTGCCGGCCCGCACAGCGTTTACCATCAACGCCGACCCGAAGGCGCAGGTGAAGGCGCTTGTTGACACGCTGGAAACAGGGGACGACAACGCCCGCGAGTCGGCGGTGACCCATCTGCTCCGGTTCCCGGCGCTTGCCCCGCCGGCCCTCCGCGCGGCCCGCTCCGGTGCATCGGATGCCGGACGCTGGTGGATTGATGCGGCTCTCCAGGAAATCACGGCAGGAGTTTCGGGCGAAAGTCCCGAATGAGCGTGTATGCAAGACTCTCATTTTGATCCCGAACCCCTGCGCCGGCACTTTCCATCGTTGTCTCTGACTTTGGACGGGCACCCCGCCGTCTTTTTCGACAACCCCGGCGGGACGCAGGTGCCGCAGAGTGTCATTGACGCTGTTTCGGGCTACTACGCCCGTGCCAACGCGAATGTCGGCGGGGCGTTTGAGACGAGCCGCCGGACCGATGCCGTGGTGGCCGAGGCGCGGGCGGCGATGGCAGATTTGCTCAATGCACCGGGGCCGGAAACGATTGTCTTTGGGCCGAGCATGACCGCGCTCACCTTTCACCTGGCCCGTTCGCTGGCCGAGACGATTACGTCCGGCGATGAGGTGGTGGTGACGGCGCTCGACCATGACGCCAATGTCGCGCCCTGGACCGACCTCGAAGCTGCCGGGGCGTCAGTCAAAGTCGTCCCCGTCCATATTGCCGACGGTACCCTGGACATGAAAGCGTTTCAAAACGCGCTTTCGGCCCGGACAAAGCTTGTCGCCGTCACCCATGCGTCCAATGCCGTCGGCACCGTGCCCGATGCAAAGCGCGTGGTCGAAATGGCCCACGAAGTCGGGGCGCTGGTATTTATAGACGCCGTGCAGTACGCCCCGCACGGGCCGATTGACGTGCAGGAGTTAGACTGCGATTTTCTGGCGTGTTCCCCGTACAAGTTCTTCGGCCCGCATCAGGGCGTTTTGTACGGCAAAGCCGAGCATTTGACGCGGCTCAAACCGCACAAAGTTCGGCCCTCGAAAGACAGTATTCCATACCGCTGGGAGCTGGGCACTTTGAGCCATGAGAGCCTGGCAGGCACCGCTGCCGCGGTGACGTATTTGGAGAGTATCGGCACGCACTTTGGAGCGCCCTTCGAGGCCGAGTGGGTTGGGCGCGGCTTTGCGGGCCGGCGCTTAACGCTCAAAACCGCCCTGTCGGCTGTTCGTGCTTACGAGCAAACGCTTTCCCGGCACCTCTTGGCCGGACTGCAAAGCCTGCCCGATGTCACGATTTACGGCCTCACCGACTCCTCGCGCCTGGATGAGCGCCTGCCGACAGTGGCGTTTACCTGGCCGCGCCTCACGCCCCGCGAGACCGCCGAATACTTGGCGGGCCACGGCCTCTGCGTTTGGAGCGGCAACTACTACGCCCTCGGGCTAATGGAAGCGCTTGGCCTTGAAGGCCACGGCGGCGCGGTGCGGGTCGGTCTGGCCCATTACAACACTACAGGTGAGATTGACACGATGATTGAGGCCCTGCGCGATGTGCCAAGCGCCGCGAATTAGGAGAACACAATGAGCGATTATGAAGACATCGGAAGCCGCGAGCTAAACGACGCCGAAGCAGCGATAGACGCCGGGATTGATCCAGATGACGATGTGGAAGAAGCCCTGCGGCGTCAGGATGAGGCCCTGGCGCTTTTGGAGCGCCTGCGGCTCTCCGAGCCGTCCGCCGCAAAGGCCGGAGAAGCGCCCGGCGGTGGACGGCGCGACTTCCGGCGCTGGCCTGCGCCCGCAGGCATCACGGTCGAGTTGCACGACGGTCGCACCTGGCAGCCCGCGCCGTCAGGCGACCTCGGGGTCGGCGGCGCCCGTCTGACCATGGTTCCCGCCTGGCTGCGCGGCCCCGTCCCGGTGCGCCTGCGCGGCGAGTCCGGCCCCGCCGTGCTGACTCTGAGCGACCTGATGTGGCGCGACGGGCAAAGCGGCGCGGCGGGCCTGCGCTTTGAGTTCTCCGACCCGGAAGACCACGACGTTTGGACCGCCATGCTCATTGATGCCCTGCTCGCCCGCTACGCACTGGGGCAAGGCTAACGTCTTCTAGCTGCTGGACATCTTGCCGCCGGTGACCTCGACCAATGCGCCGGTCATAAAGCTGGCGTCGTCGGAGGCGAGAAAGACGTAGATGGGGGCCAGCTCATCGGGCTGACCGGGCCGGGCCAGCGCCACTTCAGCGCCGAACGTTTTCACGTCTTCCAAAAGCATTGTGCCGGGGATGTTCGGGGTCCAGACCGGGCCGGGGCAGACGCAGTTGACGCGGATGTCTTTCGGACCTAAGTTGAGCGCCAGCGCTTTCGTGAACGCATGGATCGCGCCCTTGCTGGTGCAGTAGTCAATCAGATGTTTCTCGCCGACCAAACCGACAATGCTGCCGGTGTTGACAATCGCGTCGCCTTTGGTCAGGTGTGGCAGCACTGCCTTTGCCATGTAGAAGTAGCCGAAGATGTTTGTCTCCAAAGTGCGCCGGAACTGCTCGTCGCTGATTTCTTCCAGCGAGCTTTGCACCGCCTGGTACGCCGCGTCATTGACCAGAATGTTCAGCCCGCCCAGCTCGCTGACCGCCCGCGCCACCGCCGTCTGGCAGGCGGCCGAGTCGCGGACATCCGCTTTCAGCACCAAGCAGCGGCGGCCTGTCCCTTCCACTTTTGACCGTGTCTCTTCCGCATCGCCGTCGTTTTCATTGTAGACAATCGCCACATCTGCGCCTTCCAGGGCAAATGCGAGGGCGACGGCCCGGCCAATGCCGGAGTCCGCGCCGGTGATGATCGCTTTCTTGCCCAAAAGCTTTCCGGCAGGCTTGTAGCCGACCAGATCTGTCTGCGGCGGCAGCTTCATATCGGTCTGCTTGCCGGGGTAGGGAATAGTCTGCGCGGGAATGTCGGCCGTCATGGGCCGGGTCGGTTTATCGGTCATGAGTTTCTCCTTGCTCTGAAAGAGGTATTGCCGCAGATGCGCCGCACCTAAACTTGTTTCAGCCGCGGGGACCTGCTGAGAGCAATTCCAATTCCTGCACGGAACCTAATCTTACTGTGGGTCAGCCCATATTTGTACTTGGCATGAATTGTGCATGGCAGACAGTCATGTTCCTCTTCAACCGGCGCCCGCATGACGGCAGCAGCTCCATTATCCAGATCGGCGAAGGCATGAACGTCGTGGAAGTCGAGATACTGGAAGTCATCGGCGACCAGGTCATCGTCGGCGTCTTCGCGCCCGACGGGACTCTTGTTCAGCGCAAAGAAGTCGTGCTGGACCGCCAGGCAGAAGAGGCCAAGCCGTCGGCGACGCCGTAAATAAAAGAGACCGGCACTGGAAGTGCCGGCCTATTACGACGGAAAGTTGAAGCAACTGAAAATAAAGAGCGTGGCTTGCTCTTTTGCTTGCTCCTAAACCGCCTCGGTTTTCTTTTGTAATAGACCGGCACTTTCAGTGCCGGTCTCTTTTATTTCCCGGTTGTGCTAAACGGGAACGCGGGCAGGCCGGCCCCGTTGTACAGGCTGCACACCGGGAAGCCGGACCAGGCGTAGCGCACGGCAGACGGCGACTGCACTTTCGGCGACGACACGACCACAGTATTTCCCGCAATCCGGGCGTCCGCCGGGACAAAGACGCCTTCGGCTCCGGCGATCTCAAACGCCGTCAATGGCCCGCCACCCTGGGCAGATAAGCCCCCGTCGGTGTGTGTGAACGTCAGCACGGCGCTTTGTCCCGTGATGGTCAGAGACTTGTACACCGGACCGGCATAGGGGACTGCCTGGCCGTAGACTTTGGCTTCGGCGACCAGCGCCAGCCGGTGCCCAACATCCTCTTTGTCCTTCGGGTGAATATCGGACTGATCGCCGATGTCAATCGCCGCTGCAATGCCGGAATTCGGCACCGACAGCGCCGTCCGCCACTGCGACTCCCGCAGGTCCGCCCAGTTCGGGCCGCCCGGCTCCCAGCCGGCAAGCTGCACGATTAAAAAGGGGAAATCGCCCTCCCCCCAGCGCCCGCGCCAGTCGCCGATCATGGCGGGGAGCAGCCGCCGGTACTGAGCCGCCCGGTCGGCGTTGGCCTCCCCCTGATACCAGATCGCGCCCTTGATCCCAAACGGCAGCAGCGGGCTGATCTGGCCGTTGAACAGCGACGCCGACTGGTTTTGGTCACTGCCCGAATGCAGCGGCAGCGGGGCCGCCGCTGTCAGCGTGACGCCGAGATGCACTTGCCAGGGACCGGCCAGCGGCAGCGTGGTCCCGCCCGGCACTTCCAGGTTCAGGCCGGGCGCATCGCCCTCAATCCCGCCCTGCCCGCCGGTGTCCAGCACCCGCACGGCCACGACATTGCCGGTCGGCTTCAGCAGCGACGCGGGCACGGCGTAAGAGCGCGGCGCACCCGCTCCAATCGTCGCACCGACCTGCGTTCCGTTGATCCACGCGGCGTCGTTGTCATCCGCCAGGAAATGCAGCACAGCCGCCCTGCCGATGTCGCCCGCCGGCAGGTCAAATGTTTTCCGGTACCAGACCACGCCGTCTACGTCTTTCAGCTCGGGAATACCGGAGTCCTCGAAATAGCCCGGCAGCGTGAGCGTCTTCCATCCCGAGGAGTTGAAATCCGCTGCCTGCCAGTTCGCCGCCGTGCCGGGGTCGTTTTTCGTGTACCAAGCCGCGACCCGCTCAGGGTAGGACAGCGGACTGCGCCGGGCAGCGGACTGCGCGTCGAGCTGCGTGTTGAAGTCCGGCACATTCTTTCGGAGGGCCGCTTCGCTGGTCCACGCTTCGGCGGGCGTCCCGCCCCACGATGACGACAGCAGCCCAATCGGCACATGGGTCTTCGCTTGAAGCTCGCGCCCGAAGAAGTAGGCGACGGCGCTGAACCCGCTCCACGTCCCCTGCGTCTTGATCGTGTCAGGGGTGCAGGCGTCCCAGTGCCCTGTCGTCAGCGCTTGCGGCTCCCCTGACGCGGTCTTCGGAACCGTAAACAGCCGCAGGTTCGGCACATTTGCCGCCGTGATTGTCTGCTCAGGCTGAGCGAGGTTGCCGACCCCGAATTCCATATTGGACTGACCCGAGCAAAGCCACACGTCGCCCACCATGACGTTTTTGAGCGTTGTCCGCTGTGCCGGCAAGTTCGCGGAGGCAAGGCTTAATGGTTTACCGTCGGCTCCCAGTAAATACGGCCCCTCGACAGTCAGCGTATACGGCCCGCCCGCCGGGAACGGCCCGATTTTTGCCGTCCACTTGCCATCTGTCCCGGAAACGACGGCCGTTGTTTTGCCTCGGAAGCTGACTTTCATGCCCATCCCCGGCGTCGTCCAGCCCCAGACGGGGTCGGCGATGCCGCGCTGCAAGACCATGTTGTCGGTGAACAGTGGGTGCAGAAACGGCTTCGGGGGGTCAGCCCGCGCCGTGAGAGCAGGCAGCACGGCCAGCAGAACAAGAGGTGTGATATGGCGCAGTAATTTGGGAAATGTCATTGGGGATGTCCTTGTTGGGAAACCGGCACTGGAAGTGCCGGCCTACTTTTGAGTGGAAACCGAAGCGGTTCAAGACTCTTCAGTCCCGGAGGGACTTTGACGCGAGAGTAGACCGGCACTTCCAGTGCCGGTGGCTTCTACTCCGCCGAAACGCCCCAGGTTCCTGTCAGCGTCTCGCCGGGAACCAGGGTCACGAGGCCCCACTCGGCGTGGTTGAAGCCGTCCGCGCCGCAGGTCATCGGCTCGATCGCGAGGGACCGGCGGCGATGGCTGCTCGGCAGCGGGTCGCCGGAGTACAGCACGGCGTAGTCGTAGGCAGCGTCCATCCAGACCGTCGCGGCCCGCTCAGAGTTCGAGAGGCGGACGCGCAGCAGGCCGTCGGGATCGCGCCGGGGGTGCAGGTAACAGATGTTCAGCACGACAGCGCCGACCGGGCGCGGTGTCCGAAAATCGTACTCGGTGCCCTCGACCGAGAGGACTTTGCCCGTGGGGATCAGCGCGTCGTCGAACTCCAGGTAGCTGTCAAACGGGACATGCAGCGTGTCGCCGTCAATGAGCGCCGGGCCGAGCGCGAAGTACGGGTGGAAGCCCGCCGCGACCGGGGCCGGAGTCGTGCCGGTGTTTTCGATCTCGACTGCCACCGTCAGGCCGGTCTCCGAAAGCGCGTAGGTCAGCGAGACGCTGAGCGCGAACGGGTAGCCGGGGTAGTCGCCCGCCGCGAGCGACGCCGTGTAGGTGACGGCGCTTTCAGTCTGCGCGGCAATGTCCCAGTCCACTTGGCGCAGAAAGCCGTGGATCGCGTTCGGGCCTTCCTTGTCGTTTTTGTCGAGCTGACACGGCTCGCCCATAAACGTGTACTGCCCGCCGGCGATGCGTCCTGGAAACGGAATGAGCACGTCCCCTTGCCCGCCGACTTTGTCCTCGGCGCTTGCATACTGCGTCACCACTGCCGCGCCGCGATGCGACAGGCCATGCAGGGACGCGCCGTGGGGCGCGGTCGTCAGTGTCCATTCACCCTGGGTTGAGATAATTTCGGAGGTGTTTGCCATAATGCCTCGCCTATTCGCCGCAAATGCGGCTTTTTCCTGCCCGCACTTTTCGCTTTGCTTTTTCGAGGAGTGTCTAGTTTAGCGCAGGTAGAAAATCAATCAAGTGAGCTTTCAGTTTCGGATATTTCCGCACAAACAACTGCCGCGCATTGTAGCAAAACACAAACAGCTTGACCTGACGCGCCAGCGCTTCCAAACGCCGAGAAAAGCACCGGCTCTTGCGCCCCAGCCGTGCCAGATAGTGACGCAGATCGGCGTTGTCCCCCTCCACCGAGTAGGTCTCACTCTTGCCCGGCGCGACTGCGTGCTGTCCATGCGGGTAAAGCAGGGACTTGTACGCCTCGTAGCCGTCGCTGAAGTAGCGCTCGGGCTGCAAGGGGGCCGTTTGGTCCACCAATGGCTGAAGCGTGTCGAGGTCGCGGTTCACGCTGACCGTCCAGGCCAGGATGCAGCGGGTGTGGCGGTCTACCGCTGTGCAGACGTAAGCAAAGTTTTTTTCTGCGTGAGGAACGTGTACAGCTCGTCCATCTCGACGGTCTGGGCTTGGGCCGGAGCCGGGCGGGCGGGCAGCGCGTCCGAGGCGTCTTTGACCCAGTTGACGACCGTTTGCGGGGCGATGCCGACAAGCCGGGCGGCACGGCGGAAGTTGATGCCGTCCACATACATCCGCAGGGCGGCGCGTCTTACCTCTGGAGAGTAGCCTTTCTTTTTGGGCTGGGGGGTGTAGTAGCGTCGGCAGTGCTGGCAGTGGCGGCGCTGGGTGCCGCAGCGGTTGAAGCCGGCGCGGGTTTGGCGGGTGGTAGCGGCGCAGGCAGGGCAGGAGGAAAGAGTAGTCATGCCAGCAATATCGGCACAACCTGCGCTGAACTAGACACTCCCCTTTTTCGCTTTGCTTTGACAGGACGGCGCGAATCCTGTATAATGGTGTCAGCGTCATTGCGATTTTCTTTGCAGGCGCACCATTTTACACGGAGTATCAACTAAATCATGCCCAGGACACGACGCACCCCGGCGTCCGACACGCCCGCCCTTGACGCGGCGGCAGTCGAGACCCCGGCGGTCCCTTCCGAATCGCCCGCAAACGGCGACACGTCTTTTTCCGCCGACACGGCGGCTTCGACCGAACCCGCGAAAACGCCGCGGCGGCGCAGCCCGCGCCTGCCGAAAGCCGACACCTCTGCGGTGACCGAGCCGGCGGCAGACGTCCCGCCGAAAGTGGTCCCGACCCGCCGGCGCGGCAGCCGTGTCGCCGCCCCGCCGAATGCAGTCCCTGCCGCCGACACGCCCGCGCCGACCGAAGCGGTTTCCGCAGAGGCCACGCCTGTCGAGACCCCCACTGCTGCCGCCCCGCGCCGCCGGGGCCGACGCACCGCCGCCCTGCCGGACCCCATCCCTCTCCTCTCGGCAGAGTCGCCCAACACCAGTGCATCCGAGGCCGAAGATTTCGAGGCCGAGGACTTTGATGTCGAAGCGCCGGTCGTCGCCTCCCCTGCACCCACCCGGCGGCGGGGCCGCGCCCGTCAGGCCGCCCCGCCGGAGCCTGTCGTCGCCGAGCCGCTTGCCGACGCGGACACTGAAGACGCGCCCGAAATAGTCGCCGAAGACGCGCCCGCTGAAGACACTCTGATCGAAGAAACGGCACCGGGGCCGTCGGGGCGACGCCGGCGCGGACGGCGGCGCGGCGCGGCGGCCTCCGCCCCTGCCGCCGAGCTGCCCGATGTCGAAGCGCCGGTCACTGATGAGGTCCTCGGAGAACTTAGCGAAGACGCTGCCGACGAAACGGCGGAAGACGCCGACACGATCGAAGAAGGCGGCGCGGCCAAGACCGGCAAGCGCTCCCGGCGCACCCGGCGTCGGCGCGGCGGGCTTGAAGAAGTCACCACCGAAATGCTCGAAGCCGCCGGAGCCGGCCTGCTGCTCGAAGAAGCTGTCCCCGTCGAAGTGCCTGACGATGACGACGACGCACTCCTAGTCGTCTACCCGCCGCCCGCCGCGCCGACCTACACCGCCCCGCTGCTGGTCGCCCGCGCCCTGCCGCCCGCCGATGACTCCGCGCCGCGCATAGACGCCCGGCTTTCGGTGTCGGCACGCGGCCTGTCCAAAATCAAAATCAACGACACGGACTTTGCCCCGTACTTTTTCTTCGTCAATACCGAGACCGCCGAAGACGACGCGGTGGTGGACCGGCAGATCCGCGAGGCCGCCGCAAACGGTATCCATCTCTTTTCGGGGGTCATGTCTCTGCCGCTTCGCAATGCCTACGGCGACCGCTCATTCGGCGCGATTGATGCGCTTGTCTCGCAGGTGCTGACCACCGACCCCGACGGCTTTGTTCTGCCCCGGCTCCAATTTTTCCCGACCAACTACTGGGCGCGGACCCACCCAGGCGAGATGGCCGCCTACTCCAATGGCTTTGAGGGCGACGTTTCCCTGGCATCGGCGGAGTTCTGGTCGGACTGCGTGGACGCTTTGGATGCGTTGATTGCCCACTTCGCTGACCCATCCACGCCCGGCGGTGACCGGGTGATCGGGTTCCACTTGGACCGGGGCGAGTGGTTCTCCGACTCGACTTCGGGCTACGACCAATCCCCGCTCAATCAAGCCGCGTTCCAAAACTGGCTCCATGCCAAGTACCAGAACTTGTACGCCCTGCGGGCCGCCTGGCATGATGCCGAAGTCACGTTCGAAGACGCCCAAATCCCAGGCTGGCCCGGCGTTGCCGCGGTACTGAAAAAGACTGACACGCCGCTGTACTCGACCCGGCGCGAAGGCCGCTGGCCGGATTACGCTCAGTTCAGCTCAGACCTCGTCGCCGAGATCATCGGCGGGCTGGCCGAGGCGGTCAAGACGCTGTCCCACGGACGCCTGCTCACGGCAGCGTCCTATGGTTACACGCTGGAGTTCGCCGGACGAAACGACTCCGGGCACCTGGCGCTCGGCAAGCTGCTGGCCTCGCCGCATCTCGACATTGTCGCCGGCCCGAACTCGTATGCGGGCCGGGCCGTCGGCAGCCCGGCGGCCTTCGGTGCCCCGCTCGACTCGGTAACGCTCCACGGCAAGCTGTGGCTCGTGGAAGATGACACCAAGACGTTTCTCGCCGATGCCGAGACCGACGACACGTACAACCCGAAGATCGCGTCCGGCGCGGACACGCAGGCGATCCATCAGCGCCACTTCGGCGCGGCCCTGGCTCACCGGGCGGGCGTCACCTGGATGGACCTTTGGGGACAGGGCTGGCTCGACAATCCCGACATCTGGCGCGAGCTGGGGGCATTGACCCGCGAGTCCGCTCGCTGGGAACAGCTTACGCCGGCCACTCCCATCGCGCCCGATGTTGCCGTGCTCGTAGACGAAGCCTCGCTGGCGTACCTCAAGACCGACCCGGACGGCCTCGGGGCATCGCTTGTGGGCCGTACCCGCGACCTGCTGCTGAAAGCCGGCGGCTCGGTCGGCTTCTACCTGCAAAGCGATGTCCTCCTGCCGAGCTTCCCCGAAGCCAAGCTTTATCTTTTCTTAAACGCCCTGCGGCTGACCACCGATGAGCGGACGGCAATCCGCGAGAAGCTGCAAAAGCCGGGCCGGACCCTGGCCTGGGTCTACGCCCCCGGCGTCTTCGATGAAAACGGGCCGGCGTCTGAGGAAGTCGGCGAAGTAGTCGGCATGGCCCTTCGCGCCCAGCCCTGGAACTCGCGCGGCGGCAGCGCCCTCACCGATGCCAAGAACCCGCTGACCGACCGTGCCCGCGCCGCCAAGCAGTTAGGGACCAATGAGATTGTCAACCCGCTTTATGCCGTCTCCGACCCGCAGGCGACCGTCCTCGCCGAGTACGCCGCCACCGGCGCGGCGTCGCTGGCGGTCCGCGAGCACAAGGCCGGCTGGAAATCGGTATTCTTCGGCGACCCGCAGCTTACTATCGAGCTGCTGCGCGGGCTGTATGCCTACGCCAATGTCCCCATCTACGATGCTCAGGACGACAGCGTGTTTGCGTCGGCTGACGGCTCCCTGACCATCCACGGCTCGTTTACCGGCCAGCGCACGATCAGCCTGCCCCGCAAAGCATCGGTCTACGACGTCTTCGACGGCAAGATTGTCGCGTCGAATGCCCGCTCATTCCGGGCGTTCGTCCGCGCCCGCACCACGCGCCTCTACCTCTGGGGCGACGGCCCCACGCTGGCCCGCGCCACCGGCCTGGCCCTGCCTGCACCAACCGCCGAAGCCGAGCCTGCGCCGCAAGCGCCGCCGACCGTCTCCGCCCCGCCGCCCTTGACTGCCCGCGAGCCGCGCCCGGCTCCTCTTTCTGTCCCAGAATTCATCCCCGGCCTCGAACCCGAGATCGTTATCGAGACCGTCGCGGCCTTAGAAACAATGGAAGTTTCCATCACCGAGATCGGCGTTTTGGGCGACATAGACACTGATCTCGACCTTGACAGCGACGATCCCGACGAAGCCGCCGAAGGCACCGACCCCGCCGGAGCGCCTTCCCGCCGCTCCCGCTGGCAGCGACGCCGGGCTGCGACCCGCGCCCGCCGCGACGCCGAACGCGCCGCAAAACTTGCCGAGACCAATCCCGACGGCAGCGCCCCCGAGGCAGCCCCGGTAGATTTCGCCACGCTCATGCCCGGCCTGCCCCCGCGCCGGACGCCCCCGCCGGCGTCAGAAAGAGTCGCCGACATCCTCGCCGCCGACCTCGCCGACAACGAAGCCTTCGGCCTCCCCGAAGTAGGCGTCACTGAGACCGTCATCACGGACACGGCGGCATTAGGCTTCACCGACGCCGCCCTCACCGACATGGCCGACGACTACGGAGCCGCCGAGGAAGAGCTGAAAAGCGAAGAGTAGACAGCCGCAAGCCAAAGCCACGGAAGTCATTCCGTGGCTTTTACTTTATTGGGGCTTGGCGTTTCGTATCAATGTGAAGTATAATAATGTGAAGTATAATTGCGTGAGTTGGCCAGGCAGCAATAACGCGATAGAAGTGATTTCAGCGCATATTCTGCCGTGTTGTCTCCCTGATTGATGTGAGTTTCAGAAAGCTAAGACTGACCGGGTCTCCTTTGCTGTAGGAGACCCAACAACTTGCATGGAGCCGTTAGTGGAACTAAGAGATTGAGTCGAGAATGGACAAAACGAAAACTTACCAAGTTACTTCACGAGAAGGGCTTTATATCGCTACGGTAAAAGCAGCGGATGAACTCAAAGCCCTTTACGCTTTGCACGACACAATCACATCTTCTCATCCAGGACGTGGTTTCATCGAAGACTTTGATAGTGGCAACTTTCAAAGCTATCTCCTGCTGGGCCGGAACGAGGGGCCGGCTTTCTTTGACTATCTTGATGCAAGGGAAGTTGAGTGACCAGCCAACAACCCATCACCGCTTGCAAAACATGATTTTGTAGAAATAAGGGTAATGCTCATGGGTAATTTGCCGGGAAGTAATTTTATTCATCTCGATGGAACAGCATTGGCTGTGTATGCTACTACGCTTCAGGAAAAGAAACTGGCACTGAAAGAAGTAAAGCTCAAAAAGAAGGAGTGGGCGATCCAGAAGCGCTCTATTACTGACCAGCAGAAAAGCATTAGGGCAGCATACACGGAACGGATACGCTTTCGCGGATCAATAAATCAGGGTGGAGGTCGGTTAGGGCAAATTCATCGCAATTTTGAGCGTGTGCGGCGCGACGGATATCGCGCTCAACTTGCACACGATTTAGCACCACTTGAAGCACAAAAACAACAAGTAGAGGCTATGATCCTAGCATTCGACAACCTTGCGCTCAAGCTAGAACAACAGATTTTGAGCAGCGGGGCTTAACAAGGCGTTGCATTAGTCGCGGAGTCACTTTCATTCAAGAATAGACCGGTATTTTAAGGCCGGGTTCTCGGTGATGCCAAATTTAAAATCAGCTTGCCGCTTTGTTGAACTTTTTGGTATAGTTACTCGTCAGGGAAGTATTGCGCGTCAGGAAAACGGGGAGGGCTTGGGCGATGGCACACACGGCGGCGGATACGCGGAACCTGGCGCACCTGCTGCGGCGGGCGGGCTTTGGGGCGCGTCCGACCGAATGGGCGGCGTACACGAAGCTCGGCGTGGCGGAGACAACGGCGCGGCTGCTGCACCCAGAGACGGTGCCCGATCCGTTTCCGGCGCTTCTTTCTGAAGTGCAGGGCGATTATGTGGACTTCGACTCTTTGGACAGCATCAAGAAGTGGTGGCTGTACCGGATGTCCCACACGCCCCGGCCCCTTGAAGAGAAGATGACGCTCTTCTGGCACGGGCACTTCGCGACAGCGAACTACAAAGTGGACCATCCGCGCCGGATGTGGACCCAGAACGAGACCTTCCGCGCCCATGCCCTCGGGAACTTTCGCACACTGCTCCAGGCGGTCTCGCGGGACCCCGCGATGCTGGTCTGGCTCGACGGCGTCGAGAACCGCAAAGGGCGGCCCAACGAAAACTTCGGGCGCGAGACGCTGGAGCTGTTCACGCTCGGGGCCGGCGGCGGCTATACCGAGGCCGATGTCAAGGAAGCCGCGCGGGCGTTCACCGGCTGGCAGGTGGAGGACGGCGGCGCGGTCTTCCATGCCGATCGGCACGATGACGGCCCGAAGACGTTTCTCGGCCAAACGGGCAATTTCGGCGGCGACGATATTCTCGACATCGTCGTCAAGCACCCGTCCACGGCACACTTCGTGTGTTCGAAGTTGTTCAAATTCTATGTCCATGACACGCCGACACCTGCCGACCTCAAGCCGCTGACCTCGGCCTACTTTGCCGGCGGCTATGAGATACGCGCCGTCCTCACGGCGCTCTTTAACTCCCCGGCGTTCTATTCCGACGCTGCGTTCCACGCCAAGATCAAAAGCCCGACCGAGTATGTCGTCACCACGCTTCGCACACTGGACGCCCCGTTTTCCGCCGCGAACAACAATCTGCTCGGCGCGGGCCGGGCGATGGGCCAGGAACTGTTCAACCCGCCCAATGTCAAGGGCTGGAGCGGCGGCAAGACGTGGATGAACACGATGACCCTCATCACGCGGGCCAATTTCGCGGGGACACTGACCAGCCAAATGCACCAGCGCGGCACGCTCTCGCCGCGTCTGCGGGCGGGCATCGCCGCTTATGGCACCGCGCCGCAGGGGCTGAACACGCCGGAGCAGGCGGTGGACGCCCTCTGGGGCCTGCTGCTGCCCGGCCACACGCCGAGCGCCGCGACCCGCACGGCGCTGGTGTCGTATGCGTCCGAAGGCGGCGGCTCTACAGTCAATTTCGACGACAAAGCGCCCGGCCTGACCACGCTGATCTTGTCCGCGCCGGATTACCAGTTGGCTTAGGCAGTCCCTGCCCTGAACGGCAGGGCTTCAAAAGCGCAAGCTCCCGCCTTTGCGGGCGCTCACTTCGTGAGTCTCTTATGCCCGCGCAGGCGGGGAATTGCCCTTTCAAAGCACGGGGGTTCAGCCCCGTGGGAGAATAATCCCATGTCTCAATTCGATGCTCTTTCCCGCCGCCAGTTTTTGCAGAACGGCCTGGCGTTTGTCGGCCTCGGCCTCGCCATGCCGACATTCTTGATGTCGGCGGCGTCGGGGGCGGCTCACGCACTGCCGACCGCGCACTCGCTGTTCGACCTCAGCCTGCCGCCGATCCCCGGCGGCAAGATTTTGGTCGTCATCGAAATGTCCGGCGGCAACGATGGCCTGAACACGGTCGTTCCCTACACCGACCTCGGCTACGCCGCCGCCCGTCCCGTCATCGGCCTGCCGGCGCGGGACATCGTCAAACTCAGCAGCACGATTGGCCTGCACCCGAATATGGCGGCCCTGAAGCCGCTCTACGACAAGGGCCAGCTTGCCGTCGTGACGGGCGTCGGCTACCCGGACCCTAATCGAAGTCACTTTCAGAGCATGGACATCTGGCAGACCGGCAGTCCGCAAACCAATGTCCGCGAGCGCACCGGCTGGCTCGCCCGGTACTTCGATGCCGACGGTCACTTCAAGGGCAATCCGCTGTCGGGGATCACGCTCGGCTCGGCCCTGCCCCTGACCCTCTTTTCCGAGGACGCTCCCGCATCGGTCATCGGCGGCGGAAACGATTTCGGGTTCAAGAGCGATGCCGGGGACAGGGGCAGGCAGATGGACGCCCTGCGGGCGCTGTACGCTCAGGGCACGGTGGCAGGCGGCAATGCCGAGTTTGTCCGCAATGTCGGCAGCGATGCCTATTCCAGCTCCCAAGAGCTGAAAAAAGCCTTGAAAGACTACGATGTCAAAGCCGCCCAAGCCGCCCACTATCCCCAATCGGGCCTGGCATCGTCCCTGCAAACCGTCTCGAAGCTCATCACCGGCGGGGTCGGCACCCGCGTCTACTACCTCAGCCTCGGCGGCTTCGATACCCACGCCAACCAGCCGCGCCAGCACGCCAATCTTCTGGGCGAGCTGGCTGAAGGGGTCGCGGCGTTCTACACCGACCTCGAAAGCCAGGGCCGGGCGAACGATGTCATCACCATGACCTTCTCCGAGTTCGGGCGGCGGGTGCATGAGAACGGCTCGGCAGGCACTGACCACGGCGCAGCCAGCGTCATGTTTCTCGCCGGCGGCGGCCTCAAAGGCGGCATCTACGGCGACTACCCAAGCCTCACCGACCTTGACGACGGCGACCTGCGCTTCCACACCGACTTCCGCTCAGTCTACGCCACGCTTTTAGACAAGTGGCTGCTGACCCAATCCCGCCCCGTCCTCGGCGGTGAGTTCGCGCACTTGGGGTTTGTTTAGGGCGGGGGAGACGGGGGTGTTGAGGAACGCAGACACTCAGGTTACACCTGCTACAGTGACAGACTCGGAGGGCGTAGGATAGGGCTTAATGATGTGTTTACCGGCCCCAAACGGGTGTTTACTGCCGGGTAGACAGGAAAAAAAGAGAGACTGGATATGGACGTTTATGTTCTACAGCACGTTCACGATCTCGGCGATGGGGAGGAAGACGTGAAGATGATCGGCGTGTATTCCACTCATGAGCAGGCGGAATTAGCTGTCGAGCGTGTCAGGCTACAGCCGGGTTTCTGTGATGCACCGGACGCCTTCTGTATTGACCTGTATCCACTCGATAAGGACAATTGGGAGGAAGGTTATATTACCGTCTAGCTGATGTCTAACGCTTGAAATTTCTGGTGCGAGAAGCTACCTTCTTCCCTTCATGTGACCGTAGGCCCGATTATTGGCCCCAAACCGGTGTCTGCTGCCGGGGAGACAACCTGATTTCGCGCTGGATTTGGCTAATGTGGTGCTTAGCGCAACCAAAAGATTGGCAGATTTGTGGGGAATACGATGACTTTACCTCCCTTCGCTATTAGCGCCTTTTTCGCAATCTTGGCTGTGGGTGGGCTATATGCCTGTAGTCTCCCGGCAAAGTATTTCTTGATAGCACTAAAGTCGAGAAATTGGATACCCGTTTATATCTCCATTGGGATGCTCGTGGCGTTCATAGGAATGACTGGCGTTTCTGTCATCTTCGCTGTGGTTCTGCCTCAACTACCACCAGACAAGCCAGCCATAGCAATGATGTCTCCCAATGTCATTCTTGCTTTCTCGGTGTGCAAATTGACTTTTATAATTGCAGGCTTGTCTACTGTACTGGGGTCTGTCGTCGTACTTATACAAAGGCGCTTACAAAGCCATTAATTCCATGAGACTCGGTTATCGGACTCTTCTGCCACGAAGGTGACAGCTTGGCGCTTCGCCCCTCAGCGAGGGCGTTCACGCCCTCATTCTCCTCGTTATTCTCCACAAACCCACCCGGTCTCTTTTGAGACTGGGCTTTTGTGCGTTTCAAGCCAAAGCCTTGACACTCCGGCGGGAATGGGTTACACTAGACGGGAACGCGAAGAGGCGGCGAAGGAGTAGCAACTAAGATGGCGGCGGCGAAGGTGACATTGGGGTATGTGCTGTCGCTGGCGGTGGCTGACGACGTCTTTATGGGCGGGGCGATGGTCACCGATGCCTATGGCCTGCCGCTGGAGTTTCGCTACACTGAGCCGGTCCGGGCCACCAAACTCCAGCGCATTCTCTACGGCGACGTGTTGGAGAAATATATTCACGGCGACGTGATCGGCGGCAATCTGATCAGTCGTTTAGATCAGAAACCTGAGCTGTTTCTCGTGTCCGACCCCGCCGTGCTCGATGCCATTGCGGCGCTGGGACGCCGCGTCGTACAGCTTTCGCCGAGCCGGGTGCCCCCGCTTAAAGAGTTCGGAGCGTGGCAGGACATCTCGGACACCGAATACTTTTTGCAGCTCACCGACAGCGGCTCTCCGATGCGGGTGCGCCTGCCCGGACGCGAGCCGAACCCACCCGTGCGGGCCGAGGCGACCCGCCTGCTTTGCGAGATCGGGCGGACGATGGACCCCGCCGAGCCGGTCGCGCGGATCGAAGCCGCGATTAAGATGTTATGGAGCGACGAGAATCAGCCGCCGACGCCGGCAGCCTAGACAGCCCGAAAGCCTGGGAGGCCGTCCGCCGGGCGCTGGGCCGCCTGCTGGGCCGAGTCGGGGTGCATCAGACAAGTGACGCCGACCGGACCCTCGCAGCCGTTGTGATGGCAGGCGAGCTGCACTTGCCGCCGCCGTCCCTTCCAAGCGCTGCCTGGCAGCCGTCCGGGTCCGTGTGCCATGCACCGGTGCCGGAAGCGGGCGTCGGCCAGCACGAAAGCGCTTTGCTGCCAAGCGTTACCCTGGCGCAGGGGGACTACGCCGTCCCCCCACCCAGGGTCCGGGCAATGCCGTCCGCCGAAGCCGCCGCTGCCGTGGAGTCCGTGCCGCTGGCCTGGGCGGCTGAGGTGACGCGCCTGCCCGACACATTCGTGCGCCTGCCGCCGTCGCCGATCCAGCTTGGAGCCGTGCCGATGCTGGCGCTGCCGAGCACGGCGGTTCTGAAACACTGGACGATGCTGCCGCCCGTGACCCGTTCGCTGCGCCCGCCGCGCCTCGACCCGCCGCGTGTCCGCTGGGGCGGCGACAGCCTTCTGCGCCGGATGCCGCTGACCCGGCGCAGCGGGGCCGCCGGCGACCCGTCAGCCGCACGGCACCGACTGGCGGAAACGGCGCGGCTGACGCCGGAAGAAGTCACTCTGCTGGGCGTCTACCCGGACGTTCCCATTTTGGCCGTCGAGCGCATTGTCGTCGAGGACGAAGGCCGGCGGCTGCGCCTGTGGCTCAAGCCGGACATCCTGCGGCACCGAAGCGGGGCGCACCGGATCACGCTGCTGGTGGGGCGCGAACTCGCGACCGGAAAGATGCTCCAAGCGGCGCTGTAGTGGTTTGTTCGTTACGAGGGCGTTGTTCGTTACGAGGGCGTGAACGCCCTCGCTAGGGGGCGCAGACGCCAAGCCGCCACCTCCGTGGCGGGAGATTGTTAGGCACAATCGGTTCCTGTCCCGCGCAGGCGGGACCTTAGCGTCCGCGCTCCCCAGCGAGGGCGTTCACGCCCTCGTTCCAACCGCACCGTTACCGTTCCGATTGCGCCGTTCTGACCGTATCATAAGCCGACAAAACACATTGCCAATCGAAATCCTGTTAGTGCAAGTTTTAGTGCTGGCGTTCACCGCCGCCCTTTGGTGGATCGCCCGGCGCGACCTCGCAGCCCGCGCTTTGTCGCCCGGCCCCGAGAGCAGTCCGGCCCCGGACACTGCCGAGCTGGAACAGCTTTGCGCGACCCTGGAAACGCTTGTCACCCGGCTGGATCGCCGCCTGGATGCGGTCGAGAGGCACCAAGCCGCCGCATCGCTGCCTGCGGCATCGCAGCCCACTCTGCAACCCACGCCGGAGCCTGCGCCGCTGCCTAAAGCCGACCAGCGGCACGGCGCTCTGGACGCCCTGCTTGCTGCCGGTGTCACCGACCCGACCGAGATTGCGCGGCAGACCGGGCTGGGACGCGGCGAGGTGGACTTGATCCTCAGCCTGCGCCGCCGTCAACTCTAGCTTGTTCGAATATAATTTAAGCTGATTTGTTTACCTAAAGGAGCACTTTTTTGATGATGCAACCGTTACGACGCCGCACGGCACGGCTGGCCTCGCTGGCTGTCCTCTCTTCCCTCGCCGCTGTTCCCCTCACCCTGACCGGCTGCAACAATGCCGCAAGCAGCGCGGGCGGCGGGAATACGATTTCGACGACCGGCGCGGACGCCGGGCCGGTGGCGACCCTGACTACGCCCAAAGGCAGCACTCTGACCGTGAGCCAGACCGAGTTCTACGACCAGCTTCAAGGGTATGTCCCAAACGCCAATCCGCAGACTGCGGGGCAGAGCGCCGGGCGGCTGGTCATCCAGCAGATGCTGGTCAACTTGATGCTCGAAGGACTCGCCCAAGACCAGGGAGTCGCCCCCACCCAGGCTGAGATTGATCAGCAGTACAACTCCGTCAAGACTCTCCAAAGCCTCCATAGCCCGAAGCCGCTGGAGCAGGCCCTCGCCGATGCCGGCCTGACCCCCGACATCTTCAAAGACCTGCAAGTCAAGCCGCAGCTTGCCCAGATCAAGCTGGTGACCAAAGGCGCGACAATCTCCGACGCCGACATTCTGGCATTTTACAACACCAACAAAGACAAAGCGTTCACCAAGCCGGCCAGTGTCCATATCAAGCACATCACCGCCGCGACGCTTGCCGATGCCCAGGCGATCTCCAAAGCCATCACCGGCGGCCAGACTTTTGAAAGCCAGGTCGTGAAGTCGCTCGATAAAACCACGCCCGACGGCGACACGCCGCAATGGATTCCCCTTGACAACGCCCCGCCCAATCTCGCCCCGCTCATCAGCGCCGTTAAGACCGCCGCTGTCGGCTCGACAACCGGGCCGATCACTTTGAGTCAGCCGGGCGGTCAAACGGGCTATTTGATCGCCAAGATCGTCGAGCGCGTGGACAAAAAAGAAACGCTGCCGCTGGATCAGGTCAAGGACGCAATCCGCATCCAGCTTCTCCAGCAGAAAGCACAGGCTGATCCCGCCGCCCAGCAGACGTTCCAAACGGCGTTCCGCGAGTTTCAGACCGCGGCGAAATTGACCGCTGCCCCGCAGTACGCCTCGGTCGTGCAGGTCCTGACCCATCCTGCGCCCCTGCCGCCGCCCGCCCCCGCCGGCGGCGCACCGTTCGGCAGCCCCAGCGGACCTGCGCCGGGTGGCCCGACATTCGCCCCGGCCAAGCCATAGAAAGTCGCCGATGCTCACACTCATTGGCCTCGGCCCGAGCGGCAGCACGGGCGGCCTGAGCCTCGGTGCATGGGAGGCCCTCCAAACGGCCTCCGGCCCGAAATTCGCCCGCGCCCGCACTCACCCCGCCGTTCAGTGGCTGGAGTCGAGCGCGGGCGGCATTGTGTTCGATGAGCATTTGGACATGCTCACCGACGCCGGCGCCGTCCAGCGTGTTTTAAAAGCCGCTCGCGCCGGGGACGCCGTCTACGCCGTCTCCGGCCATCCCCTGCTGGGCGACCCGACTTGTATTCCCCTGACAGCGAGCCTTCGCCGCGAGCATCTCCCCTTGCGCGTCTTCGCCCCCGCCCCACTGCCTGCCGGTTCGCCTGCCGACATGGACGCATTGGCGCTTGTCATGGCCCGCCTGCGCGGCCCCAGCGGCTGCCCCTGGGACCGGGAGCAGACCCCGCTCTCGCTGCGGAAATACGCGATTGAAGAAGCCTACGAAGTGGTGGAAGCGATTGACGGCGGCGATCCGGGCAAGCTGTCGGAAGAACTCGGGGACCTATTACTGCAAGTGGTCTTCCATGCGCAGTTAGCATCGGAAACGGGCACGTTCGCCCTGCCCGATGTCACGCAGAAGATTGTCGAGAAGCTGATCCGCCGCCACCCGCATGTCTTCGGCAGTGTCACGGTTTCCGGCAGCGACGAAGTCCTGACCAACTGGGAGCAGATCAAGCGGGCCGAGCCGGGATACGAAAATCGCACGGGCATTCTCGACGGTATCCCGCCCGCCCTGCCCGCGCTGATGCGGGCGCTGGAAGTCTCAAAGCGCGTGGTCAAAGTCGGCTTCGAGTGGCCGGACATCGGCGGTGTTCTGGACAAAGTCGAGGAAGAGCTGACCGAGCTGCGGGCCGAGATTGCGCTCGGCAAAACCGAGCGAGCCGCCGGCGAGCTAGGCGATTTGCTGTTCACCCTGGTCAATGTCGCCCGTCAGCTCAAGATAGACCCCGAGGACGCCCTCCAAAAGATGACCCGCCGCTTCGCCGCCCGCTTCGCCGTTATCGAGCGCCATGCGGCAGACACGGGCCGCGCCGTTTCCGACCTGCCGCTGGCTGAGATGGAGAAAATCTGGCAGGCGGCGAAGCGAGAAGAATAAAATTGATGAAGAATAAAATAGATTTGGTTTCCCTTGACTTTTCAGTTTCTTTTTGGCATAATCACTTATCACGCTTACGATCAAGAGAAGGAGACGCAACATGACCCGTTATCCAAAAGCCTCGCCAAAAGGCTTCACGCTGATTGAGCTACTCGTCGTCATCGCGATTATCGCAATTCTGGCTGCAATTTTATTCCCCGTCTTTCAAAACGTCCGCGAAAATGCCCGCCGAACAGACTGCCTCTCGAACGAAAAACAGCTCTCGCTTGCCGTGGTCCAATATACTCAGGATAGTGATGAGCTGATGGTGCCAGCGGTCAACTGCTTAAATAAGCAACTTCCTAACGCGCCGTTTTGCGGCTCTGATCTTCAGTCCTGGGTTGTTGCCGTCAACCCCTACATCAAGGCGCAGATTCATGGAACAGAGACAGTATGGACCTGTCCCGACCTGGAACAAGACTACAACGGTGTTCGGAGCAAGCCGCCAACCTATCCACTAGACCAACTGCAATACTTTGTTAATTACGGGATGAACAAAGATTATTTGCAGCCGGACCCGGATTGTAGCACTTCCGCCACCATTGACGGCTTGACCGCTCCATGGGGAAAGCCTGCCAATCTTGCAGCCATTGATTCGCCAGCCCAGACTGTCCTGTTGGCAGAAACCAAGCCAGAAACATATGTGAGCGGAGGCAGTGCCGGAGCGTTTAATGTCAGCGTTTATATCAATGCCCCTGCCTCCGGCGTCAACAGCCCTGCGGCGGAGCCGAACGGTGTTACCATGCACGCCTGCTCAAACGGCAATGGGAGCAATACTGGGCCTGCGTTTAACTTCCCCGCAGATGGCTGGGGACAGGACTCGGAGTACGACAACATTCCGAATGGCATTCCAAACTCATCCACCAATATGTTTGACGGTCGGCACCGAGGCGGCGGCAACGTCGCCTTCTGCGATGGTCATGTGAAATGGCTTCGCACCGGCGACCTGGCCGCCGGTACAAACTGGTATCCTGGCATCAATCAGGCGGATGTTAAAATCACCGACCTGAGCAAGTATTTGTGGTCACTCAAAAAGAGCGGCACGAGTGACCTTTAGAACAAAATCAGCGATGACAAAATATCTGCTCTGGCCCTGTCTTCTGGCAGGTATCCTGCTCCTCGCCGCCGGGTGCGGTCACCCAGCGGCGACCATGGCCACGGAGGCCGCGCCGGGAGTCACTCCTCCGGCGCATATCGCGCCGCCGCCGCCGCCCAAGCCGCTAAGTCCCGAGGCACTAGCGGCCCGGCGGCGCGGCCTCACACCGACGGCTAGTCATTGACCCCAATGGCAATCCCCCGAGAATATGTCTGCTCCTTCGCGCCGACGCCGCCTGCATTAGACGGGCGGCTGGATGACGGGGTTTGGGGCGACGCGCCGTGGACCGAAGACTTCACCGACATCGAGGGCGATCTGCGGCCCACGCCGCGTTTCCGTACCCGTGTCAAAATGCTTTGGGACGGTACGTATTTCTACATCGCTGCCGAGATGGAAGAGCCGCATATCTGGGCGACGCTGACCGAGCATGACTCGGTCATCTTCCAAGACAATGACTTCGAGGTCTTTCTGGACCCCGACAGCGACAACCACAACTATTACGAGATCGAAGTGAACGCCCTCGGCACGATCTGGGACCTGCGCCTGGTCAAGCCGTACCGCGACGGCGGCCCGGCCCTGAATTCGTGGCACACGTCCGGCCTCAAGACAGCCGTGGTCGTAGACGGCACACTGAACGACCCATCGGACACCGACCGGGGATGGACCGTGACGCTGGCCCTGCCCTGGGCCGACCTCGCTGATTTCGCCGGACGCCCGGTGCCGCCGTCAGACGGCGACCAGTGGCGGGTCAACTTTTCCCGCGTCGAGTGGGACACTGTCATTGAAAACGGCTCGTATGCCAAAGCGCCGGACGCGCCCGAGCACAACTGGGTCTGGTCTCCCCAGGGCGTGATTGATATGCACCGCCCGGAGCGCTGGGGATGGGTCCAGTTCACAAAAGGCCCGCACGGCACGGACAAATTCCGCCCCGATCCTTCTACTGTCGCCCGCGACTTGCTTATGGATGTGTACTACGCCCAGCAGGAGTATCGGCAGGCGCACGGACGCTATGCCGGCACACTCGCCGCTCTCACCCTTCCCGCCTCCCCAGCGGCGCTTGACCTGCGCCTGACCCCCGACAGCGGCTTCACCGGGTCCGTAACCTACGAGGCTGCCGGCGGGATCCTCCGACGTTTGAGTGTCCGCGCCGACTCGCGTCTCTGGACCGAGTGACGGTTTTCCCTTGTTTCCCGCCGCCATTTTTAGGTATACTCTTCTTCGGTTTACGCTGAGGCCAAACGGTCTTGAAACGATTGCGGCTCAAATTGATGGCTTAGGCGACATCATCCAGGTTCCTATCGCTGCCTTGCGGTCGCCGAAATTACGAATCGAAGATAACGGCCCACGCGGCGGAAGCTGGGGCATAATCTACCGTATGACGCAGCGCGGTCAGGAATTGCCACCTCTTGTCATCGTTCCGGGTACTTCCGGCACACCATTGCCGAAGTGAAGGTTGAAGAAGATGAACTCGAGCTTTTCCGACAGCGCTATCCGGGCACTTCATAGTGTGATCACGACCACGCGCTATTTAGGCTACAGGAATGCCAATCCGCAGCTACTCGCACGAATACTTGACCACGCAGATGCGCTCGGTTTCATGATGGCCGGTTTTCGCGACTATGAAAGCGAAGAAACCTCTGTGCTGTTTCGCCGCCGTTTGCAAGGCATTGAAGATGCCTTTGACGGGTTTGACCACCTCGCTGCAAAGTTCGACCAGAACATGAGGCGCGGCGCAGCTAAACCTGAGCAGTCACGGGAACCGGCGACGACAAGTGTTTGAATTTGCCAAAACGAACCCGATAGACAGAGCGCCGAGAGGTCTAGGATGGACGAGCCGCTTTAGCGACCGCACGGTTTGGGAACAAGCAAACTTTTCTGGTATACTCATAGGCAGTTTCCCGCGACGAAAACAATTTACGTTTACAAAAAATGGCGATAAGAGGAGAATTGAATGGCGAACACCAAGCGCGTGTGGCTCTTTGAAGAGGGCAACGCAACGATGCGTGATGAACTGGGCGGCAAAGGCGCGAACCTTTGCGAAATGAGCAATATCGGCCTGCCTGTCCCCCCAGGGTTCACGATTACGACCGACACCTGCGTCGCGTACAACAAAGGCGACGGCAATTTCCCCGCCGGCCTGATGGACGAAATCAAAGCCGCCCTGGCGGCAGTCGAAGAAAAGACCGGCAAGAAGCTGGGCGATGCCGCAAACCCGCTGCTGGTCTCGGTCCGCTCCGGCGCGAAGTTCTCTATGCCCGGCATGATGGACACGGTCCTGAACCTTGGGCTGAACGACGCGACCGTCGAGGCCTTGGTCGCACAGACCGGCAACGACCGGTTTGTCTATGACAGCTACCGCCGATTCTTGATGATGCTCTCGGACGTGGCCTATTCCGATGGCAGGAACCACTTGGCAAAGCATGACTTCGAGCATCTCTTCTATGCCATGAAGAAAGATTTAGGCGTCACCGATGACCTTCAGGTGGGCGGCGAGCAGCTTAAAGCGCTGTGCGAGACGTACAAAGCCCATATCAAGACCAACGCCGGACGTGAGTTCCCCCAGGACCCGATGCAGCAGCTTCAGGATTCGGTCGCCGCTGTCTGGAAATCATGGAACAACGACCGGGCCATTTTGTACCGGCAGCGCGAGAAGATCTCCGATGACCTCGGCACCGCCGTCAACATTCAGGCCATGGTCTTTGGCAACCAGGGCGAGGACTGCGGCACGGGTGTCGCGTTCACCCGCAATGCGTCCGACGGCACCGATGAAGTCTTCGGCGAGTACTTAATGAACGCCCAGGGCGAAGATGTCGTCGCCGGCGTCCGAACGCCGATGCCGATCTCCGAGCTGAAAGTCCAGAACCCGGAGATGTACCGGCAGTTCGACGAGATCTGCACCCGGCTGGAAGAGCATTACAAGGACATGCAGGACATTGAGTTCACGATTGAACACAACAAGCTGTATATCCTGCAGTGCCGCTCCGGCAAGCGCACCGGCCCCGCCGCGGTCAAGATCGCGGTGGATTTGGTCAATGAAGGCGTCATCTCCAAAGAAACGGCGCTGGCCCGCATCAACCCCGAGCTTCTGGATCAGTGCCTGCACCCGATCATCAAGCCCGGCGCGAAGTACGACCTGCTGGCGACGGGCCTGCCCGCCGGACCCGGCGCGGCCACCGGCATCGCCGTCTTTGACGCCGCCCGCGCCGCCGAAATGGGAAAAGGCGGCCTCGGTCAGCGCGTAATTTTGGTCCGCGCCGACACGTCTCCCGACGACCTTAAGGGCATGCTGGCCGCGGAAGGTGTTCTGACCGAGCGCGGCGGCATGACGAGCCATGCGGCGCTGGTTGCCCGCGGCTTCGGCATCCCGACTGTCGCCGGCTGCTCCGACATCTCGGTCGGCGCAAGCAGCTTCACCGTGAACGGCAAGACGATCAATGAAGGCGATCCGATTTCGCTGAACGGCACGCTTGGCGAAGTCATTGACGGCACCGTGGAAGTGGTGGACCCGGAGATGACCGGCGAGTTCGGCACGCTGCTCGGCTGGGCTGATGAGTTCAAGCGGATGGGCGTCCGCACGAATGCCGACACGCCCGAAGACGTGGCGCTTGCGATCAAACTGGGCGCGGAAGGCGTCGGGCTGTGCCGCACGGAGCATATGTTCTTTGCCGAAGACCGGCGTCCCATCGTTCAGGCCATGATTCTCGCCGCCACCGAAGACGAGCGCAAAGTGCAGCTTGACCTGCTGCTGCCGTTCCAGCGTGACGACTTCCAGGGCATCTTTGAGGCACTCGGCTCCCGTCCGGCGACTATTCGCCTGATTGATCCGCCGCTGCACGAGTTCCTGCCCTCGATGGACACGCTGATCGCCGAAGTCGCGACCCTGAAAGCGACCCACCCGGACAGCCCTGAGCTGGCCGAAAAGTCCAAGCTACTGCACCAGGTGGAGTCCATGCACGAGATCAACCCGATGATGGGCCTGCGCGGCTGCCGCCTGTCCATTGTCTTCCCCGGCATCGTCGAGATGCAGACGCGGGCCATTCTCGAAGGCGCAATTGCCGCCAAAAAGAACGGCGCGGAGCCGCACCCGGAGATCATGATTCCCCTGGTCGGCCATGTCAACGAGCTGAAGGCAGTCCGCTCCAACCTGGAGCGCGTCGCCAAAATGGTCACCGAGTCGTCGGGCGAGACCATTGACTACATGTTCGGCACGATGATCGAGATCCCCCGCGCCGCGCTGACCTCGGATTTGATTGCCGAAGAAGCCGAGTTCTTCTCGTTCGGCACCAACGACCTCACGCAGATGACGTTCGGCTTCAGCCGCGACGACTCCGACAAGTTCCTGAAGCCCTATGTGGCCCAGAAGATCCTGCCGGGCGACCCGTTCGAGTCCATTGACCAGTCTGGCGTCGGCGAATTGATGAAAATCAGCGTCGCCAAAGCGAAGTCGGTGCGCCCGAACATCAAGCTCGGCATCTGCGGCGAGCACGGCGGCGAGCCGGCTTCCGTTGCGTTCTGCCACGACATCGGCCTCAACTACGTTTCCTGCTCCCCCTACCGGGTGCCAATCGCCCGCCTCGCGGCAGCCCAGGCCAACCTTAAAGACGGTGGCAGCAACCGCGACCGATAGAATAGTTTAATTAAACGAACTTCGGGCGCGAGTAATAAAATTACTCGCGCCTCTTTTTACTAACCATGACAGATATAGACAAAGAATATTTGCGCGGCGAACCTGCTGAACCAGTCCATGAAATAACGCTGCTAGAGGATGCGCCTGTTCCAGAACATGAGCGGCGTACTTCTTTTGCGGATTACAAAAAAGACGCCCGGAACTGGATTACGCTGGTGACAGGCGAGTATTACCCAGACATCCTTGTTCACGCTTGCGCTTTGTACGAGCCGGTGTTAAGGCACTTTGGAATGCTGCTTCGCCAATCGGAGTCATCGATCAGACTGTTGCTGAACATCGCTGAAATACCGACGCCGTGGATGCGTGTTCAGGTTGCCCGTGTCTTTCGCAAGTATGTCAGCCCGGAGACTCCCGTTGAAATGCTGAAGCAAAAAGCGAAGGCTCAAAAAATCGCGGATGAATTCGGCGGCACATTTCGTCCAATCCAGGATGTTCAAGCGGCGTTTGAGCGTCGCCCGATGCCGGATGAAGCCATTTGTGCTATTTTATGGGAATACAAAGATCGCGGCAAGAAAGGCTATGATCTTACTACTCGTTTCTTTGAATTATTCCGTGCACAGTTCCCAACTCTGCTGTTGGATGGCCCGGAGCGGGCCGGCCGCGATATTCGCTTGGGAACCGTCTTTGAGAATTATCCCTATCCAAACCGACCAGTAGATTTCGTCGTGAGGGAGGGCGCTGATGTGCTGGCTATCGGGTTAGCGCGTTATGACGGCGACCGGGGCGGTGCCCAGGAAGACGACCGCACCGGCGGGTACAAGAACTGTGCCGATGAGATACTTGGCTATTGCGATGGAACAGGCAGGAAGCGGGTCAAGGTATTATTTATGAACGACGGGCCTGGCCTCTTACTTGGTTCCATGTGGAATGACTACGCAAGTATTGAGGCGAGGGATGAGGCGCGTATTCGTGTGTTCACTTTGCGTATGCTGTCCGAGAGAATCACACTGGAGTGGCTCCGCTCGGAGCGATAGGAGAAGATATGGCAACAGGAATACCCAAGCAAGGCACGAGGCCGACTTCCCCAAGCCGCCCCATACAAAATGGTTCTTTAGGATTGACGCTTGAATATGAGGGCAAGCGCCCTCGGCATGAAATTTTGTCAACTCCGTCGGCAGAAATGCGGCAGGTATGGAGTGGATTAGCTTCCGGTCACGCCCCAAATGCACTTTATTTCAGTGACAATTTGCCCGCGCTTGCAAGCTTGCTGAGAGACCCTGCGGTGCGCGGACAAGTTCGCTTGATCTATATTGATCCGCCTTATGCGACCGGCGGCGTTTTCCAGTCACGTGGTCAGCAAAATGCTTATGATGATCTACTCGTCGGCGCACACTTCGTGGAATTCTTACGCGAGCGTCTTATCTTAATGCATGAGTTGCTTGCCGACAATGGCTCTATTTATGTTCATTTGGATAAGAACATGGCTTTCGCGATCAAAGTCATTATGGATGAGGTGTTCGGGCCGCAAAACTTCCGCAGTTGGATTACCCGGAAGAAGTGCAACCCTAAGAACTATACAAGCAAAAGCTACGGCAATGTGTCTGATTTTATACTATTTTATACAAAATCGGATGATTATGTTTGGCACCGGCCTTACGAAGAATGGACAGATGCCCGTGCGCTGAAAGAGTATTCTTATGTAGACGCAGACGGACGCCGCTACAAAAAAGTGCCTGTTCACGCGCCCGGTGCGCGTTACGGGGAGACCGGGCAGCCATGGCGCGGTATGTTGCCGCCTCCCGGAAAGCATTGGCAGTATACTCCTGCGAAGTTGGACGAGTTTGATGCTCAGGGGCATATTTATTGGTCTTCCACCGGCAACCCGCGCCGTAAGGTCTACTTCGATGAAAGCGATGGGATTCCAGTTCAAGACATCTGGACAGAATTCAAAGACGCCCATAATCAGAACATCAAAATCACAGGCTTCCCTACAGAAAAAAACCCTGCGCTTTTGCAACGGATCATTGAAGCTTCCTCCAATCCAAATGACATCGTTCTGGACTGCTTTAGTGGGTCAGGGACGACCTTAGCGGTGGCGTCGCATTTGGGGCGGCGGTGGATTGGTATCGATGAAAGTGCTTTTGCTTTAGCGACGACTTTGCGACGCTTCGTCCGTGGACTGGAACCGATGGGAGATTTTGTCTCAGCGCGTTCCGAAGATGTTGATTTGCCCGAAAGCACTCAAATGACGCTTTTGTTGAACGAGAAGCGAATGGCTGATGCTTATGGAACGCTGGACTTTACCGTGTTTGCAGACAAGAAGTGTTTTCTGCCGCAAACTAAGCCCGAAGCGGATTTAACCGACATTGAGAATATGTTTCTATCGGTTGCTGAGAAGGGCGAATAACATGAACCAGAAATTGATTGGCCGGTACATTGTCTTGGACCCGCGCGTCTGTCACGGGAAGCCGACGTTTCGCGGGACGCGCATTCTTGTTTCGCAGGTTTTGGAGCAGGTCGCGGCGGGCATGGCGTGGGAAACGATTGCCGGAGAGTGGCGGGGCGACGTGCCGAAAGAGGCGATTGCGGAGGCGGTGCGGCTGGCGAGCCAAGCGTTCGCCGAACACGCGCAGGAGTACACGGTTGAGCTTGCCGCCGCGTGATTATCTTCGACGAAAACTTCCCGGAAAGTCAGCGGCGGTTATTCCGGGCGTGGCGCATTCCTGTTCGGCAGATCGGGGTCGAAATCAGCCGGAAAGGCATTCAGGACGACGAGATTATCCCGCTCCTGCTGCGTTTGCGACAGCCGACTTTCTTGACGCTGGACGACGACTTTTACACCCGCCGCCGTTGCCATGTGCGGTACTGCTTAGTCTGCGTGGATGTCGCCCAGTACGAAGCGGCGGCGTTCGCTCGGCGCTTCCTGCGCCGCCCGGACTTCGACACGGATGCAAAGCGAACGGGGGCAGTCGTTCGCGTGTCGCATGCCAGCATCTTCGTGTGGCGGCTGAATGCTGAGGAAGTACGGCTCGATTGGAAATAGCTTTTTGCGGTGACCTGGCTTCCGTTGCGTTCTGCCACGAGATCGGCCTGAACTACGTTTCCTGCTCCCCCTACCGGGTGCCAATCGCCCGCCTCGCGGCAGCCCAGGCCAACCTCAAAGACGGCGGCAGCAACCGCGACCGCTAGTTGATTGGCGGCTTTTGCCCCTCTTCCTAAACTGGAAGAGGGGCTTTTGTCTTTCCAATCAGTTGATGCTCATACCGGTGAGTGTCGCAGAATATGCTATAATTCTGCATGGTAGCTCTTGAAGGAAGCAAACAAATGGCTGCGATCGAATCTGCTGTCAGTAGTCCCGGTCTAGCATTGGCATCGCTCACAGTCGAAAACTTTCGAGGTTTTGGGCGCCTTCAAATTCCTCGACTTGGTCGGGTCAACCTAATCACTGGGCGCAACAACACGGGTAAATCTTCTTTACTTGAAGCAATCTTGCTTTCTATGCGGCTCGGTTCGCCGAAAGCATTACATCAGATTTTGCAATCCCGTGAGCAGTTAAGTCCAGAAGCATCCGCGAGCAATGCGCAGGATATGTTTGCACTGACCAATGGCATTTTGTACCTGTTCCATGATACTGATGTAGGCAGAGCGTCTATAAACCGTGCGCCATTGTATTTTGTTGTTTCTCCAGGTCACTACGCTGACCGTTTTGTGTTTCAATTATCCTGGCCTTCCCTGCCTGCTTCTGGTCAGCCGGCTATCGGCACCCAGTTTCCTGAGCACAGTGTTCTTTATGACCTCACTCGCGTCCTGGAAACGCAGAACCATCAATTCTTTGAGCAGGAAGCAGCAACCCCTTGCTATTTTGTTACGGCACGTGGCCTCAGCCGTCTTCAATTAGGTGAACTCTGGGATAAAGTTTCTCTGAGTAGCCTCAAAGGTGAAGTTTTGGACACGTTACGACTTATCGAGAGCCAAATTGTTGATCTGAACTTTCTCGGGGACGTGGGGATTGGCCAAGGTCGAGTTCCATTTATCTTGTTGAAGTCCCAAAATGGGCCATTCCCATTAAGCTTATCGGGTGATGGTATGAATAGGCTTCTGGGTCTAGTTTTAGCTCTCGCGAACTCTCAAAATGGAACTTTACTTGTCGATGAGATAGAGACCGGCCTGCACTACTCGGTTTTAAGCGACGTGTGGCGTCTCATATTTCGCTTTGCCCATGCCTCAAACACACAAGTGTTTGCCACCACTCATAGCTGGGAGTGTATAGAAGCTTTTCAAGAGGCGGCAGAGGAAGATAGACTGAATGAAGGTGTTCTGATACGGATGGAAAACAAAAATGGCGATGTAAAAGCCACTGTCTTTGATGAGCGACGGCTTGCGATTGTCACCCGTGATCAAATCGAGGTGCGGTAAATAATGCCTCGCTCACCGCGGCTGACGCTAAAAGATGACGATCCTCAATCCAATCTGCTCGTCGTGGAAGGCGCAGATGACTTCCATACCTTTATCAGCTTGCTGGATGCTCACAAAATGCGCGGTCAGTGCCGCCTTGAAGATGGCGGCGGTTATGAGGCTATGCGAGAGTCGATGGACACTCGCATAGATGAAAGTGGATTGGAGCGTATTGGTTTCGTTGTGGATGCTGATGAAGACATTAGCAGTCGCTGGGCGTCTTTGCGTGATATGCTCACCACTCGGTGCGGTTATATTGATGTGCCTGAAGCTCCAGTAGCCGGCGGCACGATCATCAGGCAGAACGACAAAGTAATTGTTGGGTTTTGGCTGATGCCGGACAATACACTGCCTGGTGCCTTAGAGGAGTTCATCCGCCTACTGATTCCAGCTGGTAATCCCAATTGGGACTACGCGGTGTCAACTGTGGACGGCCTTCCCAATAAACCTGCGCCGCTGGATAGTAATTGGATAAGTAAGGCGAGAGTCCATAGCTGGCTCGCCTGGCAGGAAGAACCAGGAAAACCAATAGGGCAAGCTATCACAAAGCGCTATCTTGATCCGAAGGCTGAACAAGCCCAACAAATCGTCCAGTGGATCACTCGATTATTCTCGTTGTAGCAAAGTAGCTAGATGTCAAGCTTCCGGCCCGCGCATTTGCCACGGCAAGCCGACAGGTCGCGGGACGCGCATTCTTGTGTCGCAGGTGCTGGAACAGGTCGCGGCGGGCATGGCGTAGGAAACGACTGCTGGGGAGTGGCGGGGCGACGTGCCGAAAGAAGCGATTGCGGAAGCGGTGCGCGGGTTTGACAGAGGAAGGCTTAATCAATGACTATTACGCTTGATCTTGCGCCGGATGTCGAGGCGTACTTACGAAACCGGGCAGCGCGAAAAGGACAGGAAGCAGAGGCGGTAGCGCAGGCATTGCTTGCGGAAGCGATGGTGCGGGATGCGGACGGCGGGCAAAGTGTCCGGCTGGTGGACTATGGCATTAGCCCCGCGCAGGCCGCCGAACTGCGGGCGAGTTTCGCGACGTTTGCGGGGGAATGGGAACGCCCGGAGATGGATGTTTATGATGATTACGATGCTGCGAAAGCCCGTTTAGAGGCAAATCCAGCCTATACAGAGGTCCAAGCTTGAAGCGCGGTGACGTAGTTCTGGCGCTGTTTCCGAACTCCGACTTGCTCACGGCCAAAACGCGCCCGGCGCTTGTAGCACAGCGCGACAGCCTGCAAAGTGGTCTGCCCCAAGTGGTCTTGGCGGCGATCACCAGCCAGATGAGCCGCGCCGGGCATCCCAGCCGCGTCCCTGTGCTGATCTCGACGCCGGAGGGCAAAGGGGCAGGGGTGGTTACGGACTCGGTTGTGATGACGGATAACCTTGTGACCGTCACAGGGAGCGTCGTCAACCGGGTTATCGGCAGCCTGCCGATGGCGGATGTTGATGCGGCTTTGCGTTATACGCTGAACTTGTGATCCACATGGCGAACATGGAGGCGACTAGAGCCGGTAAGTGAGAGGTATACGGTAGCTATTGCGCAGAAATTGATTGGCCGGTACATTGTCTCGGACCCGCGCATCTGTCACGGGAAGCCGACGTTTCGGGGGACGCGCATTCTGGTTTCGCAGGTGCTGGAACAGGTCGCGGCGGGCAGGACGTGGGAAACGATTGCCGGAGAATGGCGTGGGGATGTGCCGAAAGAAGCGATTGCGGAGGCGGCATGGATGGCGGCGAACTCAGCCGTGGTATAATTGAGAGTAAGAGGGCAACGATAATGGCTGATACAATGACATTGGAGCCGACAGCGAAAGAGGCGGCAGAGCTACAGGCGGAAATCAGCTACTACTTGGCTGAGATGAGCCATTTAAATGAGCTGATGGCGCAGGACCAAGTACGCATTGACGCGCTGAAAGAAGAAACGCGGGAGATCGCGGGCGAAACCCGCCTCATGCTGGCAAACCTGCACGGAACACTCCAAGAACTCAGTGCGGTTTAACTCATGTGGAAACAAATTGGCGACTATATCCGGCAGGTTTTCCTGACGCATCAAGAAACGCAGAAGAACAAAGCGGACATTACGGAGCTGCGGCAGGAACTCAAAGAAGCACGTCAGGAAATTCGGACTTTGACGGGCGGGATGCAGCAAATCGCCCATGAGCTGATCCGGCTTCGCGAAAATGAGGCCCATGAGCGGGAAAAGATGCTTCTGAACTCGGAACATGAGCGCGAGAAAATGGCGCTTCGATTTGAGATGGAACTTCTGCGTACAGGGCGGCAACTGACAGGAGAGAAGCCGAACCAAGAACAAGATAAAGCCTGAAATCACTAAGATTAACCTAAGTTGCGTTTCTGGTTTTTTGCGTTTGCAGGTTTAGGTGCCTGGCCGGTTTCCGTAAAGTGAAAGTACCACCCAACACTTCACAGGAGACCGACCATGCATCCCTCTGTTCGACAAATCATCGCGATTTACTGCCTGTGCGACGATTTTCTTTCGGCCCGTGGCTACAAAGATGCCCGGCAAGCTAAACTGACCACGGCCCAGGTCATGACCGTGGCTTTAGTGGCCGCCGCCCTGTTTAACGGCAACCAGGAGAAAAGTCGCGTGTTCCTACGGGACCACGGCTACATCCGGCCCATGCTCTCCAAAGGCTGCTTGAACCGCCGTCTGCATGAAGTCCCGGAAGCGCTCTGGCAATCCCTGTTCGCGGTTGTGGCCGACGTTCACAAGCAAGGCAACGAAAGCCAGTGGTACGCGGTGGACAGCATGCCCGCCAGCGTCTGCGATAATTTTCGCATCTGCCGCAGCCGCTTGTACCCGCAAAAGCAGCACGGCAAAGCGTTTCGAGGCTACATCGCCTGCAAGAAACGCTTCTTCTACGGCCTGCGGGTGCATCTGGTGACGACCACGGGCGGCCTGCCCGTCGAGGTCATGCTCGCACCGGGCAGCGAGGCAGACATTGCGGCGTTCCGGCGACTGCCGCTGGACCTGCCGCCAAAGGCCCGCATCTTCGCGGACGCAGGCTATCTGGACCAGCATGAAGAAGCGCTGCTTAAGGACGCCGATTTGCATTTAGTGGCCCAGCGGCGCAAAAACAGCAAAGAACCGCTGGCTCCGTGGGTGAGCTACCTTTGGCTCCGTGGGTGAGCTACCTTGCCCGCAAAGAGCGCAAGCGCATCGAGACGGTGTTCAGCCAGATCGCGGCAGCGTTCGGACGGACCCTTCATGCGGTCACGGCCCGAGGCTTCGAGCTAAAAGTCTTTCTGACCGTGCTGGCTTACAGTATGCTCGCAACAGCATAGAAACGCAACTTAGGTTAAGATTAAATTGCGTTCTCTGCTCCCCCTACCGCGTTCCAATCGCCCGCCTCGCGGCAGCCCAAGCCAACCTCAAAGACGGCGGCAGCAACCGCGACCGCTAAATCTGATACTCTGAAAGCCCTGCCGCAAACGTGGCAGGGCTTTTTCTATTGCCCAGCGTTTGGTGGTATACTGCAAGCAATTATGCCCAGCCAAAGAGCCGCCCTATGGAAACAAATGTCGCTTGCGACGCTGGACACCGCGAAATCCTTGCGCGGCCGCGACGACTTCCGCTCCTGCATCAGCCGGGTTTACTATGCGGCCTACCAAGCGGCAGCTTCCGTTTGCATCGAACATGGCGACATCGCACAGTTTCCGGTCGGCTGGAACAACCCATCGCATGAGCAGTTGCCGGACTTAGTGCAAAATAATGGCGATTTGGATTTGTCCGCACGGCGCACCGCAACGCGCATTTTGCGCCTCCTGCGGAACTTCCGGGAAGATGCCGACTATCGCCCCGGCAGGACCGTAGATGCCGCGACCGTTCGAACTGCCCTTCTGGCCGTTGCTACATTGTTTGAAGTTTTGGAGATAGAGAATGACAACGATTGAAACTCTTACGCCGCAGGAGGTTGCCACCCGCGTGCGTCCGTATATCACCACACGGCACATCGGCGACATCGCTTTAGAAGTAGACGACGCCCGTATCCACCTCCGCAACGGTTACTGGAACATTCCCATCCGGCCCTCCCGCTGGCCCGACCCGCTGTTTCCATACTACGAGGCGCTGGCCGAAATTGAAGACCAGGTTCAGGAACAGGAAGGCTTGAAAGTGACTATTGCGTCTGGGGAACCGCTTGCGGAGTGAATTTCTTACACGGGCGACCCGAATTATACCGACAGTGAGGCTGATTTTGCACAAGAACAAACTCGGTGATTTAGGCGAGAAGATCGCTATTGATGTTATTTCTCGGCCCCAAAACGGCTTTGTCAACGTAAGAAACTTGAACGTCGAGCATCCTAATCATCCTTATGTTGATCTGTATGCGGAGCGGGATGGCGAGAAATATGTTATCAGTGTCAAGACGCGCAGGAAATATAGAATTAATGGTAAGCTGAACGATAATTACAATCTCGTTGAGAAGAGCAAAAGTGTTCCAGGAGAAGAATTTGAACTGGTCAAAGAGTGGGCAAACAAATATAATGCGATTGCAGCATGGGCGGTAATTGCGGGAGAAGCATCAGTCTTTTCCGTCTACTTCGGCTTCTTTGCCAGTATACAGGATGCGGGTAGATACTCCATTCCCATGAAGCCTACTGATCTAATAAAGTACGAGTGTTTGGCAGAGAATGAGCCGCACCAATACTCTGAGTTCAGCCGGGAAGAAGCGGGCGTAACAATAAAGCCGAATGAGGATGTATTCGCCATTGACTATCCGAATATTACCGCCTGGGTGGAAGATGGCGGCTTAATAGAGGTAGGCACCAGCCATGCTACAGACTCGTTCATCCGGGCTTTAAATGGAGGTGGCATTGTTTGGCAGGATGGAAGCGAATATCCATCGATGGATGCTGCATTTGAGGCGCTCGAAGCCGGTATCGCTGCATTTCTGCAAGAGCAAGGGATCAAACTATAGAGCGATTCGATTGTGCCGCCCAAGTAAGGACACTCGGAGACAGTAGGCAAAAGGTATAACGCTGCTATAATGCAGAAATTGATTGGCCGGTACATTGTCTCGGACCCGCGCATCTGTCACGGAAAGCCGACGTTTCGGGGGACGCGCATTCTGGTTTCGCAGGTGCTGGAACAGGTCGCGGCGGGCAGGACGTGGGAAACGATTGCCGGAGAATGGCGTGGGGATGTGCCGAAAGAAGCGATTGCGGAGGCGGCATGGATGGCGGCGAACTCAGCCGTGGTATAATTGAGAGCAAGAGGGCAACGACAATGGCTGACACGATGACATTGAAGAACGCTGCTGAGGAAGCGCAGTCTCAGGCGATGGCCCAGCAGTGTTTAGAGGAAATGGGCCGGCTGCGGGAGCAGATACAGCAGAGCCGCCGCGAGATGGAGCAGGGGCGCGGCGAAACCGGGTCACTGATGGCTCAAATCAATGCGCTTTTTTCAGACGAGAAAAGCAAAGCCTGATGTGGAAACAATTAGGCGAGTTTTTTCGGCACGTTCTCTTTCTGACGCAGGAGGTGCAGAAGAGCCAGGATGATATCGGCCGTCACGAACAGGAGCTGCGGGAAGTTGAAGACGCACTGAAGCTGCTGGCGTTTGAAGTGTCAAAACTCCGTGATAATAAGCAGCATGATAATGAGCAGCATGAGCGCGAAAAAATGGCTTTGCGTTTTGAGATCGAACTTCTGCGCTCCGGGCAGCAGTTGTCGGCAGGCAAGCCAGACGAACAGAAAGAACTCTGACAATGGAACTGGATCATGTGGCGGTGCCATCGGCGGATATTGCGGCGTCGGTGAAGTGGTATGTGGAGAACTTGGGGGCGTCGGTGCTTTATGAAGACAGCACTTGGGCGTTTCTGAAGCTGGGGCAGGGAAAGCTGGCGCTGGTGACACCGTCGCAGCATCCGCCGCACTCGGCGGTGCGGATCGGGGAAGCGGAGCTGGTCAAAGCAGCCGCGGCAGCAGGGAAGACGATTGATTCGCACCGGGACGGGACCAAAGGCATTTATATCAGCGACCCGGATGGCAACCAAGTGGAATTGATCTGCTACCCCCCAGGCGAGACGGTGTACGAGAAGTAGATCCAAAAGACGCGAAGCGTCAGCGGGCGGCGGCGAAGTTCCAGACCGGGCGGGCGTCGGAGAGGTCGTCCTGAGTGGCGAACGTATACTCGACCTGGCGGGCGTCTAGCAGGACGAGGCTCTTCCATGGGATGCAGAACACGTCGTTGGACAGACTGGCGACCGGCGAATGCGCCAGAAGCTCCGCGCAGCCTTGGGTCCGGTCTTCCGCCGTGCGGAATTTAATGTAAACGTTTCGCAAAATGTTCCTCAAGATATATTCCTCAAGCACGCACCCCAATCTTTGCCCTTCCATGCTGTCTTTCGGCGGTCACAGTATTTCTCTCTGCACAATTCATGCCAACTTGGTCCCATTGCGAAAACTTATATGCAAAAATTGTATGCTAAGTAACAGCCTGACAACAATTTGACAGGCGGCGCGGGCTGTGGTATGATATTTAGAAGAGGAAGAACTCGGAAGACCGAAGAGGAAAGCAGCGCAGACGACCATGCAAGACGACGAAATCATCCTGTCCCCCGCTAAGTACAAAGAGCTGGAGACCGAGCTTGAACACCTGACCACCACCGGACGCCGCGAGATTGCCGAGCGCATCAAGGACGCCCGCGCGATGGGCGACCTGTCGGAGAACTTCGACTACCACGACGCCAAGCGGCAGCAGGGATTTTTAGAAGGCCGCATTGACAACATCAAGCAGATGCTGGAGCGGGCCAAGATCGCCGAGTACGCCACCGGCGGCGACATCGCGGTTTACGGCTCGACGGTCAAAATCCACGACATCGCTTACGAGGAAGATTTAGAGTATAAGATCGTCGGCGTCATGGAAGCCGATACCTCCCAGAACCGCATCTCGAACACGTCGCCCCTCGGCAAGGCCCTGCTCGGCCATAAAGTGGGTGAGACGGTCGAAGTGCAGACCCCCGCCGGCGTGGATAAATACGAAATCCTCTCGATTGTCTAGTAACCAGCGAATTTGCTTGAGCATTTTCGCAAACGCCTTGACAAACTGTTTTTCATAAAATATACTACCTTTGTTGCTCACGGAACACATCTTCTCTGGTGCAGTGATGCGCCCCTGACTTGCTTACGGTTGTCCTTCTTTTCGTTATCCGATTCTAGCGGAGACAGCAGATGCTATGCACACCGTTCCGCGCCTTTTCCATTCTGTTGCCGGGTTTTATCGTTGCTTTACGTTGTATTGTACCGGCTGCCTACGCAGATACTGTGGTATCCTCAAACAAAGTTATGCCAATGCCTACTTTGAATAAAATACCTGCTTCGACCGCTATTAACTTGCGTCTTGTTGCGTCTTTGCCAAACGCTGATATTGAAGAGGGCAACATGGTTTTATTGAAAGTGAGTCTTGAAAATACTTCTAGCAACGAAGTCAGCTTGATAAGCCAAGGTGATCCCAACAACGAGTTTACAATTATAGTCAAAGACAACAATGGCAAAGTTGCCCCTCTGTCACTGTGGGGTAAATCCTTGTTCAAGTACGAACCAGGATATATGCCGACTGCCAACCCATACGAGGCTGTCTCCGGTAATGGAAAAAAGACGTACCAGTTTTCGCTCAACCGAATGTTCGATCTGAGCACTTCAGGGAGTTACAGCGTGATAGTAAGCCGGTCAGTAAGGCTCGGCCCCATAAAACAGACAGAAGTATTGAACTCCAACCAGGCAATATTTAGACTCCATGAACCCTCCGTCAATTTCTCTGACCCAGACAGCTTCCCTCTTCGCGGCAGAGCCTGAAGCCGAGCTTGGTCATCATGTGTACGGAGGAGTCTGTCGGCGTTTTTGAGGCAGGCTTCGGCGTTGGGGAGAGCGGTCACACTTCTGGGGAGCGGGAACTACTGACCGAATGTAAACTCCCAAACTTAGGATAGGTTGACACGTCTGGTATACTGGAAGCGTGGAAACAACTCAATCCCTGACGCCGCCTCCAGCCTCACCGCTTGACCCGCCGCCCGCCGACCGTTCCTCGTCCCTTCTTTCGGTCGCCGAAACGATGCGCCGGGTGGCCGACGGCATCGAGACCGTGATTATCGGCAAGCGGCCCGCAGTCGAGATGGCCCTGACGGCGTTTCTGGCCGGCGGCCATGTGCTGATTGAAGACATTCCCGGTGTCGGCAAGACCACCCTCGCCAAAGCCCTGGCCCGCGCCCTCGGGCTGGCGTTCAAGCGGGTGCAGTTCACGCCCGACCTGCTGCCCGCCGACATCACCGGCACGACGATCTTCAATCAGAAAACCGCCCAGTTCGAGTTCCGCGAGGGGCCGGTCTTCGCCAATATCGTCCTGGCCGACGAGATCAACCGGGCAACTCCGAAAACTCAGTCCAGTCTTTTGGAGTGCATGGAAGAGCAGCAGGTGACCACCGACGGCATCACGTATATCCTGCCGCACCCGTTCTTCGTGATCGCCACCGAGAACCATATCGAGTCGCACGGGACCTACCCGCTGCCCGAAGCCCAATTGGACCGCTTTCTGCTGCGTCTCTCGCTCGGCTACCCCGACGCCGCCGAGGAAAGCCGCATTTTGGATCAGCAGACCCGCCTGAAGCCGCTTGACTCGCTGGAGGCCGTCACGAGCCGCGACGAAATCCTGCGTCTTCAGGAAGAATCGCGGGCCGTCTTTGTCGCCCCATCCCTGCGCGACTATATTGTCTCGCTTGTCAGTGCCACCCGTACCCACCCAATGACCGCCCTCGGGGCCAGCCCGCGCGGCTCGCTGGGCCTGCTCCATGCGTCCCAGGCGTTTGCCGCCGTCCAGGGCCGCACCTATGTCCAGCCCGACGACATCAAGCGCCTGGCTTCTCCTGTCCTCGCCCATCGCCTGATCCTGCGCCCCGAAACCCGTGTCAAGCACATCACCGGCCCCACCCTCATCGAAGAAATCTTAGCCCGCGTTCCCGTGCCGACGGTGCTTTAGGGAAACCTCACCCCGGCACTCCGTGCCGACCCTCTCCTTAAGAAAGGAGAGGGTAGGAATAGCTCAGAAAAGTACGCTCACAGAAGCAGTCACCCCCTGACTTACCCTCTCCTTTCTTAAGGAGAGGGTCGGCACGGAGTGCCGGGGTGAGGTCCCGCCGAAGTCTTGCTGCATCGGGTACAATTACTGCATACTTCTATGAAACGCTTTGTGCTGAATGTTGCGGGCCTGTTTGTGGCGATTGTCGCTGTGCTGTTCAGTCTGGCCAGCCTGTACTTGATGGCGGCAATCTTGTGGCTTATTCCCCTGGTCTCCTACCTCATGGGCCTGCTGATGCTCGGCGGCCTGGAATGCCGGCGGAGCCTGCCGCTGTCGGCGGCGGCAGGAGAAGACATCCCGCTGACCTACACGCTCACAAACACCGGACGCTTTCCGAAGTTTTACCTGCTCGTGCGCGACACCCTGCCGCGCGGCCTGCTGCTCTCCGGCCCTGCCCCGCTGGTACTGGCGCTTTGGCCGGGCGAAACCCGCGAAACGTCGTGCCAAGTCGGGGCGAGGCAGCGCGGGGTCTTCGCGGTTGGCCCAGCCCATGTCTTCTCGACCGACCCGCTCGGGCTGCAAACATTCTCGCGCAAGCTGCCGGCGGTCTCGGAGCTGGTCGTTTACCCCGCCGCCCTTCCCCTGCGCGACTCCTGGCTGCGCGGCGCGGCCTCCGCCGGCTGGCGCGGGGCCGCGACCGCCCTGGTGCGCGGCGACGGCGACGATTTCTACGGGGTGCGTGACTACGGGCCGGGCGACGAGCTGCGCCGGGTCCACTGGCGGACCACCGCCCGCACCGGCACACTGGCGGTCGCCGAGTATGCTCAGGGCATTACGCTGGACGTAACGATCGCGCTGGACCTTTCCCGCGACGCCTACAAAGGCACCGGCAGCGATGAGCGAAGCGCCCTCGAAACGGGTGTGACCCTGGCAGCGACGCTGATTGCCGACCTGCTGCGCTATGGGCATGCGGTCCGCCTCTTGACGCCGGGCCGTCCGGGCGACGCCCCGGCGGCGCGGTCCGCCGACGCTCTGCCGGAGTTTTTGGAGCGATTGGCACGAGCAGAGGCCGACGCCCTCCAGACCCTGGCCGGGGCACTTCTCGAAGACCGGGCCGAGACGCTGCGCCCGGCCACAATCATCGCGATTACCCCGGACTGGCCCAGCCCGGCGCTGGCGGAGGCGCTTCGGGATGCCGAAGCGCTCGGCAGCGCCTGCTTCGTGTTTGCACTCGATGCCGCTTCGTTCCGTACCGGCGCTCCGGGCCTGCCCGATGCGCCCGGCAGCTCCGCTGTCTGCCGGATTCGGCGCGGCGATGATTTGACGCTTCTTTTGGAAGGACCGACGAATGGCTGGACTAGCTGAAACGATTGACCCCAAAATAGACACGGCTTTGCCGGACGCGAATGCGCCGGACACGGGTGCGCCGAGCCTGCCGCTGTATGCCGCCGGGGCAGTCATCACGCTCTGCGGCATCCTGGCGGCGAACGCGGCCCTGACCGCACCGGACTATGGCTGGATGCTCTCAACCGTGATGCTGGCGGGCCTCGGATTTTTGTTCTCCTACGGCAGCCGGCGGCTCGGAATCGCGGCTCAGACGCTCGACTACGGCTTCGCGGCAGTCGTTTTGATTTTGCTGGCGCTGGTTGCCGCCGGTCAGATCCCCTTCCAGCAGCTTCTGCCGCTCGGCGCGGACCGGCCCGACCTGCGCCTCTTGTCCGCGCTGGTCTGGGGCGGCACGGTCTGGGCCTGGGCGCTGCGGAGCGACAACCGGGTGATGGGCACGACGGTGCCGACCATGGCCGTGCTCGGTATGGCGGCGACGATTGACGTCAACACGCCGGTGCTGGTCTGCTTCGGCACGTTTATTCTGACGGTTATTTTTCTCTTGATCCATCAGAATTTCCTGCTGAACCAGAGCCGAAGCGCCGGGCTAACCGCCGAGCCGAAGCCCCGCCGCCTGCTGCTGGCCCAGTGTATCCAGGCCGGCCTCTGCGGCCTCGTCGTGCTGCTGATTGGGGCACTCGTCATTATTCCGGCCCAGGTCGTCTTTTCCCACCTGTCGCTGACCCAGGCGATCCGGCAGCTTGCGGCGATCCAGACCGACCCGAATAATCCCAATTCCCTGCACAGCTTCTCGGACGACGATAACCTTGCCATCGGCACCGGCGATGCGTGGTCGTCGAGCGCCGATGTCGTCATGCGGGTCACGCCGAGCGACCGTTCGCCGCACTACTGGCGGGGCCGCACCTACGACCTTTACACCGGCGACGGCTGGCAAAGCTCGCAAGAAAACGACCGGCACGCCATATCCGCCGACCCGCCGACGGCCAGCGACCTGTCAGCGGGCAGCCGCCTGAGCTACACGCTCCCCGGCGGCCTGACCCCCGGCGATTTAGTTCCTAGCGATTTGGCCCCCGGCGACGCCGCCGCGCCCGCCGCCCGCCGACTGCTGACGACGATCTACGAAGTGCGCGGTCAGACCAATCAGTTTTACTATGCCGACGCCCCCCGTCAAGTGCAGTTCGACCTCGGCGCGGCCCAGGACGATTCCGGCGTTCAGATCTGCCGGGATGGACGCCTCGGTCTCCGCGACGGGCGGGCAGTCCGGTTCCGCTACGGGGTCGTCTCCCTGCCGCCGCCGGACCTCGGGCAGCCGGGCGTCCCGGAGCGCCTGCGGGTGGCGGGCACGGGCTACCCCGCCGATGTCCGCGCCTTGTACCTTGCGCAAAGCAGCGCGGCCCTGCCCGAAGATGTGGCTTTTTACCGTCAGTGCGTCGCCGAGGCCCTGCAAGCGCTGCCGCCGAACCGCCGGGACCCGTTCGACGAGGCCGCTGCGCTGCGGGACTGGGTTTCGCGCCGCTGCGTGTATACGCTCACCCTGCCGGCCCTGCCCGAAGGCACCGACCATGTCCATGCATTTTTGGGGGACACCCGCAAGGGCTACTGCGACCTGTTCGCATCGTCGCTGGCCGTGCTCTGCCGCACCGCCGGTATCCCAGCCCGCCTGGCGGTCGGCTTCGCGCCGGGCGACCCGGACGGCGCAAGCTTCAACCTGCGGGCGGAAGACAAGCACGCCTGGACGGAGGTCTATTTCCCCGGCACCGGGTGGATCGCGTTTGACGCCACTGCCGGCACAAGTACCGACGGCACCGTGCCGAGTGCTGCCGCCAAGAAATCGTCCTGGCTGAGCCGCTTCTCTTTCGGCCTGAGCGACGACTGGAAGCTGGTCTACCCACTGGTCGGCCTGATCCTCGCCATCGCCGCGTATATCGCCAAGACCGAGCTGTACGACCCCTGGCGGCTGGCCCGCCGTGCCGGACCGAAGTCTGCCCGCGCGGCTCGTACCCGGCCAGGCCGGGGGCTGGCGACGCCGTATGGGCGTCTCTCCCAGGCCCTCGCTCGGCTCGGCCTGCCGCGCCGCGAGTCGGAGACGCCCGCTGAGTACGCCGCCCGCGTCCTGCCGCTCCTGCCGCCGCTGGAGCGCGAGTGGGGCGTCGCCCTGCCTGCGGCAACCGTGTCCGGCCTGTCTGCCGCGTTCGCCGAAGCCTGCTACGCCGACCCGTCTGCCGCGACGCCGCCCACACAGCCCTGGGACAGCCGCGTCGCGGCGTTTGAGGCAGCAGCCAAAAGTGTCGCCCGCCAGCGCTTCTGGCGGCGTCTGACGCGGTTTAATCGAAAGACTGCCGCCGCCTAGATAATATGTCCTCATTCAGCCATTATGCCCGCAAAGCGCGTAACTCACAGCTTGACATTTGGATACGCTGGTCTGCCCTGCATTCCTATATCTTGAGATACTGTGAACTGCTTCGCTTGCCATTTTCTGAAGTTCGGGCGCGGGTAGCTGTTCCCTTGCAAGTCGGGCCGGGCAAGCCGCCGACCGAGCAGCAGCTTTGGGAGGCTGTCGCCGTTCTGGAGGCTGAGCGCAATCGGTTCTTGGAACGCCGTCATATATTTGACCGCAGACGCACCAAAGAAAAGGCGCAGGGCAAGACTTCGCCGACTGCCAAAGACTTTGAAGACCTGTACCGTCCACTGGACTGAGACCAGCCCGCTAGCAGTACCGGCACTGGAAGTGCCAGCCTATTATGAAGGAAAGTCGCGGTGACTCAAGACGAAAAGTGCTGGCGGCTGCCACTCTTTAATCGCTTCGATTTTCTTTCGGCGTAGACCGGCACTTCGAGTACCGGTTCGCCCGCCCGTGCTAAAACAATGGAACTCGATTACGCAAAACTGAGCAAAGGCTTTCCGAAGCCGACCGAACGGGTCTATTTGCTGCTCGGCAGCGATGATGCCCTGAAGCGTGAGGCTTTGATGAAGCTCACCGAGCCGCTCCTCGACGCCTCGTTTGCCGACTTCGACCGGGAGGATTTGGACATCCCGCCGACCGGAGCGGGGGAGCCGGGCGAAGCGGGGCGGCGTATCCTGGCATCGGCAGGCGGTGTCCCGATGGCGTCCGAGCGGCGCGTCGTCGTTGTCACCAATGTCCAAAGACTCGGCAAAGACGATCAGGACGTGCTTGCTGCCGGGCTGCCGAAGCTCGGGGACCTCACCTGCCTCGTGCTCCTTGCGGCGGCGACTGAGTTCGATGCCGGTAAAGTCAAGGGGAAGACGCTTGGAACTAAGCTGCTCACGGCCATCGGCAAGGCCGGTGCCTCCGTCCTCTGCGACGCCCCCGCCGAAAGCGGCCTGACGGCGCGGGCGAATGCACTGCTGAAATCGCGCGGCAAAACCATCGAGCCTGCCGCGCTGTCTTTGATTTTGGACCGGGCCAAAGCGACGGCGTCCGAGCGGGGGGGCGGCGGTCGGACCGGCGACATCAACGTGCTTGTCAGCGAGCTGGAAAAAGCGATCGCCTACGCCGGGGACCGGGCCGTCGTCACCCGCGCCGATGCCGCCGCAACCGGCAAGGACACGGTGCAGGAGAACATTTTCAGCCTGATGGAGGCCATCGGCAGCCGCGATGCCCGCCGTGCCCTGAAAGAAGCCGACGCGCTGTTGGAGATCGGCGACAAGCCTGATGGGGTTGCCGCCCGGACCTTTGTGATGCTGGCCCGGCACCTGCGCCAGATCTGGGGCGCGAAGTTTCTCGCCGACAAGCGGCTGAACGGTTTCAACATCAAAGGCGGTCTGCCGCCGGATGTCCAGCCCCTGCTGTCGGGGGAGATGCTCGGCATCACCCAGCGTCAGTCGTTCCTGCTGAAAAACCTCCAGGAGCAGGCCCGTCTGTGGTCTTATCCGGCCCTGCAAGCCGCCCTGCGCCGCGTCCTCGCCTCTGACATGGCGATGAAAAGCATCGTCTCCGGCCCCACCCTCAGCGCCATTGCCCCCGCCGACGATCCCGCCTCTAATTTACGTTTGCTGGTTGTCGAGCTATGCCGCACCGAGGCGTGAATGTTCCCCAGGTTGGAAATTCCTGGCACAATATGTCATGCAGCTTCACGAGCGAGATGCCGAATCAACGAGAACCGACACCAAAAAGATGATTTTATTCCAGCAAGACCAGCTCACCGTGTTTCAGAGCGCACTCTTCCAAACGAACTCTGCCGTCATCGAGGGCGACGAATTCGTTCTGGTGGTTGATCCCACCTGGCTGCCGCAGGAGGTGGAGGAGATTGCGCAGCATGTACGCTCCATACGCGCCCGCCGTGACCTGTATCTGCTCTTCACGCATTCGGACTTCGATCATATTTTGGGCTATGGGGCCTTCCCCGAAGCCGCCACTATCGCCAGCCGGGCGTTTGTAGACAACCCGAATACGGAGCGCAATGTGCAGGCCGTCCGCGCCTGGGACGGGGAATACTATGTCCAGCGGCCTTATGCTGTTTCCTATCCAGAAATCACTATCGCGGCGGCAAGCGATGGACAAGAACTGGTTCTTGGCGAAACGCGCCTCACTTTCTACGAAGCACCAGGGCACAATCCCGACGGCCTGCTCACAGTCATCGAGCCGCATGGCATCCTGATCGCGGGCGATTACCTATCCGACATCGAGTTTCCATACATCTACCAAAGCAGCGCCGCTTATGAGGAGACGCTGGGGAAGCTGGACGGAATCCTGGAGCAGCACACCGTCCGCGTGCTGGTTCCAGGCCATGGGCAGGTCGCGACGGACCAGGCGCAGATGCGGGAGCGCCAGCGACATTCTTTTGAGTATATCAGGGAACTGCGCTCTCACCTTGCGGCGGGAGATCAGGCCGCCGTTGATGCGATGATTGCGGGCTGCGCGTTCCCGCTGGGAATGGAAAGCTTTCACGAGGGCAACCAGAAGCTGATGCGCGAAGAGCAGGCGAAAAACAACGCCGCGTTTTGAGCCGGTAATGTTGTCATGTGTCGCGGGTCCGAAAAAAGGGGTTGCAATCGTAGACGGGCGAGGGTATAATCACGGAGCGTCAAGAATAATTGGCGCGGAAATTGTGCCTCCATAGCTCAGCTGGTTAGAGCACCTGACTCTTAATCAGGGTGTCGTAGGTTCGAATCCTACTGGGGGCATAACGACATGGCTCCTGTTCGCAGCATTGCGAGCAGGAGCCTTTGCCTTGTCGGGAACGGAACGCAGCGCGGGGACGTTTTCGTAGAAGCCATTGGAGCTGCACTTTTATGACCCGAACCCGTGTGTTTGCATTGACCCGTGCATTTACGTTGATCGAGCTGCTGGTCGTCATCGCCATCATCTCGATCCTCGCGGCGATTTTGTTTCCCGTCTTTCAGCGGGTCCGCGAAAACTCGCGCCGGGCGGTCTGTCAGAGCAATCTGCGGCAGATCGGACTCGCGATGGTCGAGTACGAACAGGACAGCGACGAGCGGCTGCCCGACCGGCAGGATTTGAAGCTGTCGCTTGGCTACCTGCCGTGGGGCACCGGATCGTTTCCTGGCTCCGACCCACGCGCTGGGTGGGCGGCAATTGTGCTGAACCCGTACATTCAAGGCGATGCCCTCTGGTCCTGCCCGAGCGTCAAAGGGTCGGCACTGGACAAGCCCGATCCAGGCGGCTTTAACCGGATCGCGCAGACGACGCCGTCCGGCCTGACCACCCGCTACTGGATGTGGCGCTTTGACCGGCCCAATCTATCGAAGCCGTCGGAGTGCTGGGGCAAGCTGCCGCAGGCGTGCGTAGACGATATTGCGGCCTCAAACTCTCCCATCGTGAAAGATGCGACGATCAACCCGGCGGTGCCGTCGAGCGAAGCGGATTTGGAGCTTGCGGTGGACCCCTACTTTCCCGACATCCCCGCGTCGCCGCCAAGCTTCCGCGGCCTGGCCGTGCATTTCGGCGGACGCAACCGGGTCTTCTTCGACGGCCATGTCAAGTATCTGCGCGATGTGCGGACGCGGGCGTAAAACAAAAGCGCAGGGCTTCTCTCACGAGAGAAGCCCTGCGCTTGTACTGCCGTATTTCTGAGTGCCGAAGGGGGGACTCGAACCCCCACGAGGTTGCCCCCAAAGGTTTTTGAGACCTCCGCGTCTGCCATTCCGCCACTTCGGCTCGAGGACGGAGTTATTATAGCCGCGCCCCCGAAATTTGTCAATGGCACGAATGCAGAAGGAGACCGAACTATGACCACACCGACTTTAGCGCTTGGCGGGCTGCACCATATCACCGCCGTCACCGGAGACACGGCAGCCAATGTCCGGTTTTATACGCAGACGCTTGGCTTGCGGCTGATCAAAAAGACGGTCAATCAGGACGATGTCTCGGCCTATCACCTGTTCTATGGCGACACGCTCGGGCAGGCCGGAACTGAAGTCACGTTCTTCGACTGGCCGCAGACCCCGCCGAACCGGCCCGGCACCGGTACGGTCGCAGAGGTCGCCCTGCGGGTCAGTGATGAGACCGATTTGGAGTGGTGGGCGGCTCGGCTATCCAATGCCGGCATCGCGCATTCCGGCATTGCCGAAGTCAACGGTGTGGCGACGCTGGCATTCACCGACCCTGAAGGTCAGCACCTGCGGCTCCGGGCCGACGGCGGCATGCCGGGCGGCACTCCCTGGGAGCACAGCCCGGTCCCCGCCGAGCACGGCATCAAAGGCCTCTCGGCAGTAACTCTCACCGTGGCCCGGCATGCCCCGACGGCGTCGGTGCTGACCGATACTTTGGGGTTTTGGCTCACGGGGACGTATGAAGACGACGGCCAATCCATCTCAGTGTTCGAGACGGCGGGCGGCGGCGCGGGAACGGAAATACACGTCGCCGAGCGGCCTGACTTGCCACGCGGGCAAGTCGGGCGCGGCGGGGTGCATCACATCGCGCTCCGAACGCCGAACGCTGACGAGCAGCAGGAGTGGCACCGGCGGCTCCAAGAAGCGAGGCTGCCGGTCTCCGACTTGATTGACCGCTACTACTTTCGCTCGCTATACTTCCGCGAACCCGGCGGCGTCCTGTTTGAGATCGCCACCGACGGCCCCGGCTTTGCGACCGACGAGGACGCCGCGCATCTCGGCGAGCGCCTGTCCCTGCCGCCATTTTTGGAGCCGCGCCGGGCACGGATCGAGGCGAACTTGAAGCCGCTGGGATAAAAGAGTATTGTAGGGGGATGAACGCGAAGCGGACGATCCGCCTGTTTCAGCCCACATCTGCGCGGGCTGCCGGGGAACAGGCGGAAATGCGGCGGGCCGGTCTGCGCCCGCCGGGGCCGCTTCGCCGAGGTCGGGTCTCCGCCCAGCCACAACACTGGGGCCGGGCGGCGACTCACACAAGTTAAACGACATCAGGACCGCTTTCGTTCCCGAACATCTGTTTTATTTTCGTTTAAGTTTGCTGTAAACTTCGTCGCCGTTGCGCTTACCGATGAGATCAATATATATGGTGTCAGCATCGAAATAGTAGATGATGCGATATTCTTCACTGTCCACGCGATAGTACGAGCTTCCCTTTAAATGGCTGTAGTCGGCGGGGGTCGCATCAACCATGAGTGAGAGCATTTTGGAGGCGATTTGCTTGTACTGCTTGGCATCCAAATCCTGAAGAAACTTGACGGCATCCTTGTCCATATTAAGTTTTCGCACAGATCGTCACTCCCTGTGTCGGGTCAAAACTTTCATTGTTTCTTCTGTTCCAATATATCCGCTTTTTTGCGCTTCTTCCGCCGCGAGTATCCATTGCCGGTCTTCAAGCGCCTGCAAGCGCTCGAACTCTTCATGGCTCACGATCACAACATACTTACGCCCGGTCTTTTCCACTGTGACCGGCGCATGACGCGCTTTCTCAATGAATTCGCCGAAGTGATTTTTTACTTCTGTTGCCGTCGGCATTCTGCACCTTTTTCCGCACTTTTTGTTCGTTTCATCTATTATAGGCGATTAGAACAAAAGAGGCAAGCGGAATGCAAACAAGCCTGTCCTCGCTAAGAGGGCAGGCTTGTTTGTGTCGGCTTCGCAAAACGAAACTAAGCGGGCTTGACTTCGACAGTCGCGCCTTCGGCTTCGATCTTGGCCTTGAGGGCGGCGGCGTCCTCGGCATTCAGACCTTCCTTGACGGCCTTCGGGGCGCTGTCTACCAGGTCTTTGGCTTCTTTGAGGCCAAGCGCGGTGATCTCGCGGACGACCTTGATGACGTTGATCTTCTTGTCACCGGCGGCCATCAGCATGACGTTGAACGAAGTCGGAGCCTCTTCCACCGGGGCGGCGGGGGCGGCAGCGCCTCCGCCACCGGAGGCGGCGGGCGCGGCGGCGGAAACGCCGAATTCTTCCTGGAGCTGCTTGACGAAGTCGCTGAGTTCGAGAACGGTCATGCCTTTAATGGTTTCCATCATTGCGGCTGTATCGGCCATGGTGTTATTTCTCCTGGTGTGTAAATTGTGAGCGTAAAATTAAGCGGCGGCTTCGGCTTCTGTGCCGGGAGCCTGCTTGTCTGCAATCGCTTGCAGCGTAAAGACGAAGTTCGAGATGATGCCGCCAAGCGTACCGACAAAGCCGGCGATGGGCGACTGCAACGAGCCGAGCATCTGCGACAGCAGCACCTCGCGGGGCGGCGTCTTGGACAGCGCCTCAACCTGGGCCGTGGAAAGAATGCGGCCATCCATGACGCCGGCCTTGACCGACATCGCTTTGTGGCCCTGGGCGTAATCCAGCAGGATCTTGGCGACGGCGACGGGATCACCCTTCGCAAAGCCAATGGCGGTCGGGCCGGAGAGGAACTCGCCCATATCGGCGACGGGCATGGAGTCCCCGGCGGCCAGCTTGAAAAGCGTGTTCTTGACGACCCGGTACTCGCCGTCCACCTCGCGCAGCTTCTTGCGAAGCTCGGTCAGCTCGGCCACGGACAGGCCCCGGTAGTCGGTCAGAATGGCGGCTTTGGTCAACCCGACCAGCTCTTTCAGCTCGCTGACGACCTCGACTTTGGCCCCGGCGGGTTCGATTGTGTATTCAGTTGCGATGATATTCACCTCCTTTGGGCGTTGATTGGTATTCGAAGACAAAATGCGCCCGGTGCATGCCGCAGACAGTGCAGGCAGGCGTCGGGCGCATTCGCCGGAGCACGTTTTAGATATGCTTCGGAGTGCGTTTGAACGGCCTCGGCGGGCGGACCCCATTTTCTCGGGTCCATTACTTCCTGTGTGTTCAGGAAACCGGCTGTCTGCGGCGTAAATTTATTTGGTTATCGGAGACCTCACCCCAGCCCTCTCCTTGGGAAAGGAGAGGGAGCCGGATGTGAGGCAAAGACTGCGTTTCTTCGGCTGCACTTCTTCCAACCTTCTCCTTGCTTAAGGAGAGGGCTGGGGTGAGGTCATTCCTACCCCTTGCCGGCGGCGATGGAGACGGCGCGGATCGGGTCAATCCGAACGCTCGGCCCCATCGAGGACGAGACGGCGATCTTCCTGAAGTAGCGGCCCTTCGAGGCCGACGGCTTGGCTTTTTGCAGCGCGTCCATCAGGGCGGTGAAGTTCTCCAAAAGCTGCTCATTGGTGAACGATGCCTTGCCGATGGGGGCGTGGACGATACCGGCCTTTTCGACACGGTACTCGACGCGGGTGGCCTTCTTGATGTCGTTGACGGCCTGGCCGATGTTCGGCGAAACGGTGCCGGCCTTCGGGTTCGGCATCTTCTGCTTAAAGGTCGCGCCTAAACGTCCGACCTGGCCCATCATGTCCGGGGTCGCGAGGATCAAATCGTAGCTCTTCCAGTCGAGCGTACCCTTCTGGACTTGTTCAATCAAATCTTCGGCGCCCACCAAATCGGCTCCGGCGGCTTCGGCATCGGCGGCTTTCGGGCCTTTGGCGAAGACCAGCACTTTGCGGCTTTTGCCGGTGCCATGCGGCAGGGTAGTCACACCGCGCACCATCTGGTCGCCGTGGCGGGGGTCCACACCGAGGTTGAACGCGACATCTACAGTCTCATCGAATTTGGCATTCGCCAAGCTCTTGACGAGGTCGAGGGCCGGGATCGGTTCGAGCAGTGTCTCGATATTGGTCTTCTTGGCAAGCTCGGCATAACGCTTGCCGATGACTTTCACGCGGTCTTGCTTTCGCATTTCGTTCTCCTTGTGGTGCTAACGGGTTTTCGAGGCCCTTCCACTTGCGGTTTGTGCCGGGGGTGTAAAAACCCCCGGCAGGGAGGTGTCCTTCGGACAAAGATTCGAGCGAGGCTAGTCTTTGTGCGAAGCACATTTCTTTGCCGGGGGTTTTTACACCCCCGGCAGTTAGAATGGCGGCCTTGCTTTTCGCTTGTCCGAGGTCTTATCGGGCGTATGCAAATCCTGCCAGTAGTCCCGTGTCCACCAAGCGATAACCATGCCGATCAGCAGCGCGGCAACAGCGAGCTTGACCCACCAGGGCCAGCTTGGCGACAGCAGGATTTCCAGGAGTTTCATCAGCCGATGTCAATGCCCATCGAGCGGGCGGTGCCGGCGATAATCTTCATTGCGGCATCGGTATCGTTGGCGTTCAGATCGGGCGCTTTCATTTCGGCGATGGAGCGAAGCTGCTCCGTGCTGATCTTGGCGACTTTGGTCTTGTTCGGCGTCCCCGACCCGCTCGGGATACCGGCGGCCTTCTTGAGAAGGTCGGCGGCGGGCGGGGTCTTGGTCACAAACGTGAACGAGCGGTCTTCGTAGATGGTGATCTCGACCGGGACAATGGAGCCGATCTGCGATGCCGTCCGCTCGTTATAGCCCTTGATGAACTCCATCATGTTGATGCCGTAGCCGCCGAGCGCGGGGCCGACGGGCGGGGCAGGGGTCGCTTTGCCCGCATTGATTTGGAGCTTGACAACTCCGGTGATTTTCTTTGCCATATGTGTCTCTGTGTATCCTCTGAACTGCCCCTCACCCCGCCTCGTCCCTCAGCGACCCTCTCCCAGACTTGGGAGAGGGTGGCGAACTTGTGAGCCGGGTGAGGGTCTGCTGTGTTACGAAATCTTTTCGACCTGACTGAATTCCAGCTCGACCGGCGTGTCGCGTCCGAAAATGGAAATCAATACCTTGACCTTGTCCTTCGGGGCGTTGATCTCCTGGATCGTGCCGGTGAAGTCCGCGAACGGACCGGCGTTGACACGCACCGACTGACCGACTTCCCAGCGCGGGCGGATGATCGGCTTGTTTTCCGACTCTTCGAGCGCCTTTTTGATGTCCCGGACTTCGGAGTCTTTGACAATGGTCGGCTTGGCGTCGCCGACAAACCCAATCACGCCGGTGGTGCTTTTGACCAGGTACCAGGTGTTGTCGTCGAGCACCATCTCGATAAAGACGTAGCCGGGGAAGACTTTGCGGTCAATCTCGCTTTTCTTGCCCTGCCGCACCCGCGACTCTTTTTCAGTCGGCACCAGAATATCGAAGACCTTGTTTTTCAGGCCCATCGTGTCGGCGCGGCGCTCGATATTTGTTTTGACTTTTTTCTCGTGGCCCGAATAGGTATGGACCGCGTACCAGTGCTTCAGCATAACTGTTTGTTATCTTCCCGCCGTAAACAGCCAGCCCGACGCTTTGGTGAGAATGGCATCAATGCCCCCCACCCAGATCGCCACCGCCGCCACCAGCGCCAGGACTACCGACGTGGACTTCGTGAGGACATCCCGGTTCGGCCAGGTCGTCTTCTTCAGCTCGACCCAGGCTTCCTGGAAAAACTGGGTCGGCGAGACCTGCGGCTTGTTCGCCATCTGCTGCGCCCGCCGCTGCACATCAGAGAGGCCGCCGGATTTGGTCGGGGCCGTCGCAGACTTAGCGGGGCCAGGCTTCGCCGAGCCGCTTGGCTTGGCCGGTTCAGTTGGGTTGTTGTCGTAGCTTTTCGCCATAAAATCACGCCTTTATGCCGCGGCCCTGATGAGCGCAGGCAAAAAAATGAACAGGGGTCGCGCCCCTGTCCGGTGTCTGAGAGTAACTATAGCACACGAATTAAGTTTTGTCAAGCCGAGTCTTGGAAATACGCAGCGTTTTCGGGTATAAACAGATTATGGCAAGCGAAACAAATCCTTATGACAGCCTCGGACTGCTGCCGGGAAGCTCGCTTTCGGACATTAAGCGGAGATACCGCCAGCTTGCCAAGCAGTACCACCCGGACCGCAACCGCGACACGGCTGCGGAAGCGAAGCTGCGCGAGATCAACGCTGCTTATCGTCTTCTCTCCGATTCGCGCACGAAAGCGGAATACGACCGGGCATTCGACGCTATCTTCAACCCGCCGCGCACCCCCGTGCCGGAGACGAGTTTCCGGCGAGGGTCACTCGGCACGGCAGCAGGATTAGCCCTGCTGCTTCTTTTGTCCACGGCGTGTGGTGTCCTGCTCCGCCCGGAGCACGGCTCACCGGCGCTGTCGCGCCTGCTGGCGTCGTTTTCGAAGCCCGCTGTGCCGGAGCGGCCCGCCCCCAGCTATTCGTTCGTGCCGTCGCACGGCGCGTTCGACGATCCCAGCGCAAACGGTTCAGGTAAGGTCACAGACCCTGCCCAGGCGGACCCAAACGCTGCGCCGCAACAGTCTTCGTTTTGAATGCTGCCTAGTGCGCGTTCTGCTGGTGGCGAACTTCTTCCTCGTATGGCTCAATGTGTATAATCGGATGCAGGTTCGGCAGAGCCGAGCGCAGCCGGTCTTCCAGGTCCTCAGTCAGCCGGTGCGCCTCGACAAACGTGTTCGTGTCGGCGATCTGAACATGGACATCCACGTGCCGGTGCGAGCCGGACTTGCGGGTCCGCAATTTGTGAAACCCCAGCACCGCCGGGTCGGCGGTCAGGATTGCCGTCAGCGCCGCTTCTTCATCCGGCGGCAGCGCGGCGTCCGACAGGGTCAGCACCGCTTCCCCTGCCAGCCGCGCACCGACCCGCAGGATCAGCGCGGAGACGCCGAGCGCAGCCACTGAATCCCACCACAGCTTCCCGGTCAGATGCACCAGGGTCAGGCCGGCCAGAACGCCGAGCGATGTAATCACATCGGTCTGTAAATGGTGGCCGTCAGCGGCAAGCGCCGGCGAGTCGGTCTCGCGCCCGACCGACAGCAGCCGCCGCGATACGACGAAATTGACGACCGCCGACGCTCCCATCACGCCCATGCCCCACCCCAATCCCGGCAGCGGGGCCGGGTGCAGCAGGTGCCGGATTGCCTCCCCGATTGCAAACACGCCGCCGACCAAAATCAAAGCTGCCGTTGCCGCGCCCGATAGGTTTTCGATCTTGCCGTGCCCGTAAGCATGAGAATGGTCCGGCGGCTCGTCGGATGCCCGCACGGACAGCAGCGCCAGCGCCGAGCCGACCAGGTCCGCCGCCGAGTTGACCGCTTCCGCCAGGATGCCCGCGCTGCCGGTCACCGCGCCGACCACGATTTTCAGGCCGAGCAGTGTCCCGCTGGCCGCCAGCGACCACCGGGCCGCATCCCGTTTGCGCCGGCTGATTTGAAATTCGGTCACGGAAGAGGCCCCATTCGGCGTCTACGGGTTATCCCCCGGTCGCTGCCGCCGTTTTCTTGTAGCCAGCAGGAACGGCGAACAGTGACGCGGGCAGCGGGGCCGGCGAGACCGAGACGACATTGGTGAGAATGCTCGTGTTGCCGAGCGGGCTGCCGGTGACGGTCAGAGATGACTTCAAGGGAAAGCCTTTGATCTTGCGGAACTGGCTTTGCAGGGCGGCGAACGGCCCCGAGCCGGTGGACAGCGCCGCCGGCTGGGCGATGTCCGACGCGGTCCAGATGTCCCCCTGGATGACCGTGCCGGGCTGCGATGCCAGCGTGGCGGTGGTGTAGTAACGGCGGCACAGGTGTCCGCTGATTACTTTGGTCTGCTTGGCGTCCTTCACCGTGACCGTGGTGCCATTCGCCGCCGGGGCGCGGTAGGGCTGGACCGTGTAGGTGCGGGTCGAGCGGTTGACGATGTCGGTCTGCTTGGTCGCACTGTTAAGCAAATAGGTAAGCGCACCGATGTCGAGGCGGGTCTGCGCCCCATGCACGTAAAGCGTGGTCTGCTGCGGGCCATTGGCAAACAGCGGGTTGCCCGAATGGGCCATCGCGGCTTTTTGCTGCGGGTTCATCGTTTCCTGGTAGGCTTTAAGCTGCGGATTGTCAATTTTGGTCGTCTGCACGACCTTCAGGTCGGCGTGTGCCGCGCCGCCAAGCGCTGTCAGGGCAAGCACGGCGGCTGTCAGCGCTATCTTCTGCGTCTTTATTTTCTGCGTCTTGAATATCTTCTGCATCTTGTGAACTTTTCTCCTGCTTGGTTTACGCACGATTATTCCCGGACGTTCCCGACCCGAACCCCGCCCGGCGGCTTGAGGTCGTACAAGCGGTCCAGCAGCGGCGGCGGCAGCCCGCGAATGGCCCGTGTCAAAAGCGCCGCGCGTTTGGGGAACCGCAGGACCCGCACTCCGGCCCGGATACCATTCAAGATTGTCTGCGCGGCGTCCTCGGGTTCCAGGAGAAACGGCAGCCAGGACTGCGTAGCTGTCATCGGTGTCCGAATATACCCCGGCTCAATGGTAATAAGCGAGATGCCCGACGCCGCCCACGGGGCGCGGAGACCGTCGCACAGATGCGACAGCGCGGCCTTACTTGCTGAGTAGCCGGCGCTTGCGCCGGGGTAAGCCCGGTCGGCGGCAAGGCTCGACAGCACCGCGACCCCTGCCCCGCCCGGCTGCGCTTTCAGAATGGGAAGCAGCGCTTCCAGCCAGTGCGCCGCTCCCAGCACGTTGGTTTGCAGCATTGTCTCCAAAGCGTCCACCGTGAATTCTTCCGCGTTCGTCGGCAGCCCGAGACCCGCCGACAGCACGGCCAGCTCAATTCTTAGATCACGCAGGACAATCTGCGCCAGAGCCGCTTGGATAGACACCGGCTCGCGCACATCCGAGACCGCGACCAGCGGTTCCCCGCCGAACATAACGACCTCATCGGCCACACGCTTCAGCCGTTCTTCGCTGCGCCCGACCAGCGTGACGTGCCGCCGCTCCCGCGCCAGCGCCAGCGCCAGCGACCGCCCAATCCCGCTCGAAGCGCCGACAACAATATGCGTGGAAACTTGTGTCATCTTGGGTTCATGCTCACAAGCATTGCGTCAATTTGCTGCTTGAACGCCGGTAAATCGTCGGTTATGATCCGCCAAATCTGCCTCAAGTTGATGCTCTGATAATCATGGACAAGCCTGTTACGAAATGCTGTGATGTCCTGCCACTGGATGTCAGGCCGACTCGCTTTGATGCTGGCGCTCAAACGCTGGGTTGACTCGCCCATAATCTGTAAATTGCGCAAAACAGCGTCTTGTGCCATGAGGTCGCTTTGAAACTTTTCCCAGCCGTCTGCCGTATAGTCGGCAACACGTTCAAGACATTCGCGAATATGAAGAAGGTACAGCCCGTCACGGTTGGGTTTCATAAATGTTTCCCGTAAATGTTCACAAGGGGCGTGCTTCACTCAGCACTTGGTCGCGGATAAACCAATGCAGCGTCTCCGGCTCGGCAATATCCACGCGCCTCCCCAGCAAATTTTCTAAGTCAACAATCAAGCCGCCGGGAAACCAGGGCGAATGCACTGGGCCAACGTCCATTAAAAAATCTATGTCGCTGTCCGGCCCGGCCTCGCCCCGTGCGACCGAGCCGAAGACGCGCACGTTCGATGCGCCGTGCTTGGCGGCGATTTGCAGAATATCGTCACGCTTCTCGCGCAGCAGTTGTGTCAGTTCCATAGCGCTTTTGTCCCGTCAGCCATTGGAGCTGTCGTCAGTTGACGGCAATGCTGAACCGGCTTTGGGGGCCGTTGTACGTAAATACGACTTCTTCCAAAATATCGCGCCCGATGAGGCATTGGATGTTTTATCCAATAAGTGCCCCTTCGACGGCGTCTATCTCGAAGGCGATGGAACTCGATAGAACGATGCGGACACGATACTTGCCGCGAATAAGCGGAGATGTTGTGGAAGCGGTATGCAGGCGCACCTTATCATACGCCTCAATACCAAGTGACTGAAGAGCTTCGCTCTCAATCAGGGTTCCCGAAGCACCGGTGTCAATCATACCTGAGATAGTTGCAGAGGGAATTTCTTCCCCTGCGGCTCGAAGAAGTGCTTGAACACTGAGAATTGGCTCAATTTTGATGTTGAGCGTCGGACCAGTTCGAGTGAGATCGCCAAAAGTCCGTTTGAGGCGGGGCAAGGGCCGGCTCCTATTCTTCTGCGCCTAACGCAGAGCCGCCGATGTAGTGATTATCCAAATCTTCTTGGACTCGATGCACCATAAAGCTCTTCAATCCAAAGCGGCGATAACCTTCATTGAAAGCATCATCTTTACGGTCGAACAATCCAATTATGTCACTGCCTTTAATCAGGGCATACTTGCCCCATGCGGTTTCAATCAGTTCCGTCTGATGCGCTTGGTACGTTTCCAATTCTTCCGCCAGCGGCCCGGTTTCCCGGCCCGGCGGCAATGCGGCTGCTGCCTGCATTGTCGTGACCCTCTGCCTGCTATTGTACCCTACGGCAGCGAAGACCCGTCCCAAGTGTGTTCTGGGTCCGGGTAGAAAAAGCCGCTGTTGCTTGCATCTTTGATCTGGATAAACCAGCCGCCGGGTACTTTGGCGCGAAGCATTTGGCTGACCATGCTGAAGAAACCGCCGTCAACGGGGGGACAATCGATCTTCTCCCACAACAAAACCATGTGCTGTCACTCCTTGTCGGCAAACGCCTCATAGATGGCGACGATGGCGCGTTCGTACTGCTCGGTGGAGACGCCGACGATGATGTTCAGCTCGCTGGAACCCTGGTTGATCATGCGGATATTGACGCCTGCCCCAGCCAGTGCTCCAAATACTTGGGCGGCGACGCCGATCCGATGCACCATACCCTGGCCGACCACGGCCAGCATCGCCATGTCGCGCTGGACTTCAATTCTCTCGGGCTGGACGATGCGGCGAATATCGGCGACTACTTCGGCCTCTTTGCCGTCGAGTTCTTCGTCGGTCAAAATCACTGAAAGCGTATCAATCGAGGTCGGCGAATGCTCATACGAGATGCCGTGCGACTCCAAAATCTCCAAGACTTTGCGCCCGTAGCCGCGCTCCTGGTTCATCATCGCTTTTTCGGTGAACAGGGTCGCGAACCCTTTGCGCCCGGCGATCCCGACGACGCTGGTATTGCGCGAATCGCGCTCGGTGACAATATGCGTGCCAGGGTCGTCGGGGGCATTGGTGTTCTTGATGTGGATCGGAATGCCGGCCTCGCGCACCGGAAACACGGCCTCATCGTGCAGCACGGTTGCGCCCATGTACGACAGCTCGCGCTGCTCCCGGTAGGTAATCTCCGCAATCGGGCTGGGATTATTCACTAAACGCGGGTCGGCCATAAGCAGCCCCGAAACGTCGGTCCAGTTTTCATACACCGCCGCATGGACCGCGCGGGCGACAATTGCCCCGGTGACATCCGACCCGCCCCGCGAGAAGCACTTGATCCGGCCCGCGCTGTCCTGCCCGTAGAAGCCCGGAATGACCGCGATTTTGCCGCCGGGGATTTGCCGCAGGTGCTCCCCAAGCCGGCCATAAGTCTCGCCGGGGTGGAAGCGTCCGTCGGCCCCAAACCGGATGCCGCTGTCGGCGGCATCCACAAACTCGGCCCCGAGAAACTCAGCAATAATTCGCGCCGAGAGGTACTCGCCCCGCGACGCCACCCAGTCTTTGTCCGCTCCCGACGCGATCTGCTGCCCGATGTCCCGCAGCCATTCCCATGTCCCCGGCACACCAAGCTCCGACGCGATGCCGAGGAAACGCTCCTTGACAATCGCGAACGGCGCAGCGGCATCCAATCCCTGCTCGCCGAGCGAGTGGCAGAGGTAGAGTAAATCGGTGATCTTTTTGTCTTTGTCCGTGCGCTTGCCGGGCGCGGACACGACGACAAAACGCCGGCGCGGGTCCGCCGCCACAATCGCCGCAATCTTGCGAATCTGGTCGGCATCGGCCACCGACGACCCGCCGAATTTTGCGACAACCGGGCGCGGGTGCGCCGCGATAGTATGTATCTCTGTCATAGATATGTCTATTATAGACGCTTTTGCCCCCCGGACTCAACCCATTACAAAAGCGGATGTCCGGGGCCGCATGATGAAGGCTCACTATGGGCCTTGACAGGGCCTTTGGAGTGCGGTATCATGTTGATAGAAGAGTAATTGACAGGAGAGTAATTTGATGCCGGAGAACGTGACGAAAAAACATGGCGGCTCCTATGTTGTCAAGGTAACGGGGATGTCGGAAGCCATGCTGGCACTGCTGGATGCACGGGTCGAGCGGCAGCAGGCAACCGGGCGAGCGGAGTATATCCGCGAGCTGATCCGCCGGGATGCGCTGACGGGTTCGGGTGCTGCGCCAGGGCGCGGCGCGAAGCGGCGCAAAGCACACAGTCCCAGGGCCGCCGCCGAAGCCGCATTGGAGAGGCAGCGGCTAATCGAGTATCACGCCTTAGTGGACCAAGAACTCGGCGACCGCCTCTCTCCCGGCGAGCAGGCGCGTCTGCACGAACTCGAAGAGGCGCTTGATCTGGCGGAGGCGAAGTCGCCGGAAGCTTCGGCAATGCTGGCCCAACTGGAAGAAACAGCCGGCAAGCTGGATGCCCTTCTCGCAGCGGTGCGGGCACTGCCGCAGGCTCCGGCATGATCGTTCGGCGCTCTTCGGCAGTTCCACGGATGGACTCCTATCAAGCCTATGGGCCATTTCTGCGCGTGGATTTCGAGTTTCAGTGCGCCTACTGCCGGCGGCACGAATTCTTTTTCGGCGGCGGTGAGGCGGCAGAAATTGATCACTTTCGCCCGCGCCGCTTGTTTCCCGAACTGGAAAACGTGTACCGAAATCTCTACTGGTCCTGCCGTAAGTGCAATGCCGTCAAGGGCGGGACATGGCCGACCGACGCTCAAATGGCGCGGGGCCTGCGCTTCCTGGACCCGTGCGCCGAGGACACCGACGACCATTGGCGGGCGCACGGCGACGGCACCCTGGCGCCGCTCACGCCGACGGGTCGGTACACAATCCGCCACCTTCGTCTCGACCGCCCCACCCTCACCGAGTTCCGCCGCTTTTTATGCCGTCTGCAAGCACGAGTGCGGGACATTGAGGCAGCCTTGACGCGGGCTGATCTCGCCCCGGTCATCCGCATCGGACTGCAAGCGGAACTCGACGCCGCCGCAACTCTCCTGCATCCGCCCGTTTTCTCACTTTAACGAACAGCTCTGCCGAAGGCATACTAGCCGTGTGTTTCAACACATAGCCCCTGTGGCATCAATACCCGCGTCCTGGTACCAAGATGCTATCTACTGTGACAAGGTATTCACCCTCTGGCGAGTAAACATCTGTGCCATTGATACGCGCGAAGCCATTGTGATGTAGAACGATTTCCGAACCGCATTCCGGGTGTATAATGCATCCGATGTCCGCAAGAATATCAGTGCTGCCGCAGTGCAGGCATCGGGGCGCGGAGACGCGGGAGGCCATCATTTGCCGGTAGCGTTCCATATCTCGGCAAACCTTGACATTAGTTCTGCCTTCGACCCATTCATTCATTTCCAAAGTTATCAGCAGCTTTTCGGCTTGCACGACTTTCCGGCAGGAATTGCACCAGGCGAACTGCGGCCATAGAAAGACATCCGGGGGTTCCGCAAGCCGATACGCATAGTTTGAGCGCTTGACAATCCGCTGGTGGAAGTCACAGCCTTTGCATTGGGCGTCATAAACGGTCGGCAATAGTGTCCCAGTCTTTCAGCGACGGCAGGAGGGAATACGCGGTTAAATCTAAATGGATGGGCGTGAGCGAGATTTTGCCGTCGGCGACGACCCGGACATCGGAGCCGGGTTCGGCAGCGTCGGCTTCTTCGGCGAGCGAGCCGCCGAGCCAGTAGTAGGGGCGTCCGACCGGGTCCAGACGCTTCTCCAATCGGTCCACATACTGCCGGTGGCCCTGCGTGGTCACGGCATAGCCCGAGATTTGAGATTGGGGTAGGTTGGGCGCGTTGATATTGAGAACAGTGTGCGGAGGCAGGGGATGGGTTTGCAGGCGCTTTGCGACTTCGGCGGCAAAGTCAGCGGCGGGCGTCCAGTGGATGTCTTTGTCCCACGAGGCCACCGAGACGGCGACCGAGGGCTTGCCGATCATCGCGGCCTCAATCGCCGCAGACACGGTGCCGGAATAGTGGACATCCCAGCCGAGATTGGGGCCGTGGTTGATGCCGGAGACGACCAGATCTACGTCCCCGCCCAAAACTTCCAAGATGCCCAAAGCGGCGCAGTCCGACGGCGTCCCGTTCGAGGCAAGCGCCGGGGTGCCGTCGCGCAGCGTCACTTCGGTGAGCCGCAGGGGCTTGTGCAGGGTAATCGCGTGGCCGGTCGCGCTTTGCTGCCGCTCCGGGGCGACGACAGACACGTCGCCGACCCCGCGCAGGGCGGTGACGAGCGCAAAGAGGCCGTCGGAATGGACGCCGTCGTCGTTGGTGACTAAGATACGCATTGCCTTGAACTGTAGCCCGAAACAGGCCGGGAAGTCAAGGCGAAACAAAACGCCCCCGTGCTTTGGAGGCACGAGGGCGTTTGCAATACTTGTCGCCGAGCGGAGGTCAGCGGGCGGCGAGGGACCGGCGGCGCAGGACGGCAAAGCCGCCGAGGGCCAGCAGGGCGGTGAAGGAGACGGCGGTGCCGGCTTCCGGGACCGGCGCGGCGGCAGGCCGGAATGAGAAGTCGTCGTAGTAGGCATCGGCGGGCAGGACGATCTTCTGGACGCCCGCCAGGTCGGCAAACGTGACGGTCTGCGTTTTGGTCTGGTCGAATGGGCCGGAGGAGTAAATCAGGACACCGTTCGGACCCAGAAAGTCGAACTTGACGCTGGTGCTGCCGAAGCCCATCGGGTCGGCCAGCGAGGTCACCTGGAACGAGCTAAGGCCGTAGGTGAACGTGTTTGGGTCCAGCAGGACATCGACAAGCCCGTGGGTGGCATCAAGGGCGTTGGTCGCGAACGGGCCGCTGCCGGGTGGGAACGCGGCGGCGGCGGTCGTGGCCTGGACCTGCTGCGAGAACGGCGTTTCGCCGGTGAACGTGATGCCGAGCGGGCTGTAAGTGCTGTTGATGACAGTGCCGTCCTGCACATCGTCAAAGTTGATCGTCTGCGCGTGCGCCTGGCCGGACAGGGCCAGCAGGCCGGCGGCGGCAATCAAAGCGGTAATCTTCATGGGGCTTTCTCCTTCATGGAATCGTCTTCGGACGCCGGCACGGCCCAGCGCTTCGAGTGCGCCGGGCCGTGTCAGCAGGTTGTCTTAGTAGCCGCCGAAGGCGGCGCGGGCCAGCTTGAAGAACACGTCGGTGTTCTGCTGGACGCCGCTGAACTGCTCGAAAGCGCGGCTGCTGCTGCTGTACGCCGACACCGGGATGTCGGTGGCCGTGTGGACAGCCTGGTCGCCGGGGACTTGACCGCGCAGGAAGAAGCCGAGGCTGCTTTCGGCGCGGGCATACGGCGAGGCCGCGTATTTCTGGCCGGTGCCAGTGCCGCCGGCGGCAAGCTCGGTCTTGAAGCTGCTCGGGAGCAGACTGTCAATCACCGGCAGCGGCTTGGTGAGCCAGCCTTCGTAGCGGTCGCCGTTTGCGCCGTAGCCGATCAGCAGCTTGCCGTCAATGTCGGTCTGGGCCGGGTAGCCGTCGGCGGCGATGGTGTAGTTCGGGAAGCCGGCGGCGTCGTAGACGCCGACGACGCCCTGGCGGGCCGGCGGATTGGCGACATCGAAGCTGGTGTTCGCGGCATCGCTGGGCAGAGCTTTAAGGCTTGCCAGGCTGCCGGCGGTTCCGCCGACGCCGCCTGGGCCTTTGTTCAGGGCGCCGATGACACTGAAGCCGGAACACTCGTGGTCGGCCAGGACAATGACGACCGTGTCGCCGGCGGTTTCGGCGAAAGAGCGGGCGACCCCGACGGCCTTGTCGAACTCGATGGTTTCAAGGATCGCCCGGTCGGCGTCCATCAAGTGCGACTGCTTGTCAATATGTGCGCCTTCGACCATCAGGAAGAAGCCTTTGGGGCTGTTTGCGCCCAGGGTCTTCAGGGCTGCGCCGGTCATTTCGTCGAGCATCGGCTGGTCGGGGGCATGGTAATCGTCCACGATGCCCGGCGCGGCGGGATTGCGGCGCTTAGCGATTTTGTCGAGGGAGACATTCATGTTGCCGTAGCCGAACAGGCCCAGCAGCTTGGCGGGGGTGCCGTTGGCAAAAGCAGCGTTAAGACCGCTGCTGCTGTCCACATAGGTGAAGCCTGCGGTCTTGAAGTCGGCAATTAAATCGCGGCTCGGGTCAATCGCGCCGGCGGGGATATTGTAAGCGCTGGTCAGGTCGGTGGGCAGCGCGGCGTAGTCGTTGGAGGTGCTGCGCGAGGAGCCGAACTGTCCCGAGGGCAGGAACCAGCGCCGTCCGCCGCCCAGAAGCACCGTCAGGCCGGAATTGCCGGCTTCATCCAAGTACTGGTCGCAGATGCCCTGGCCTAAGTTGCGGTTGCCGGTGTGGACAACGTTTGCGGCGGGGGTGGCGTCTTCAATATCGGCGGTGGACACGATGCCCAGGTTTTTGCCCTGGAGCCGGTGCATATACTCGGCCAGGTACTCGACGCGGGGCTGGGCGAACGGGCTGCTGAAGGTGGCGGGGTTGACCCCTTCCTGACCGTTGTTTGCATGGGAGCCGCTGGAATAGCAGGCCATGCCGGGGGCGGAGTCGGTGACGATGGAGTTCAGGGACGCGGTCATGACCTGGCCGGTGCCGGGGAACTTGTCCATGTTCAGAAGCGGCGTGGACTCGTTGGCCGAGTAGCCGCCCATGACGATGCGGGCGGCGGTGCGATGGGCCGCGCCCATGCCGTCACCGAGCATGATGATGATGTTCTTGGCCTGGCGTCGCCCGCCGTTGGGGTTGATGACCTGGAACTGGGCGGTCGCGGTGGCCGTGCCGGTGCTGTCGGTGAGTGTCGCGGTGATGGTATGAACTCCGGGCGTACTGTTGGCGTAGGCCCGCAGGTTGTAGCCCGTCACTCCGCTAAAGCTGTCATTAGAGCTGAATGTCACCGGGGCACCGTCCACGGTCAGGGTCGCCGCCGTGATGGCTCCGGCGGCGGGCTTGCCTTCGACCCGCAGGTCGAAGCGCTGCCCGACCAGAAAGCGGGATTTGTTGGGCGGGGTCACCGAGATGGTCGGCGCGGCATGGGCGGCGGATGCCAGCGCGGTGAGCGCCCCGGCATACAGCCCGAATTGAACGGCAAGCTTCATCGTAAAGTCTCCTTGGTCTGTGTCGTCTTTGACGAGTGCATCGTCTTTGCTGAGTGCATCGTCTTTGGCAGTGTTTTGCCGGAAGGAGCCGCCGGTGCTCCGAGGGATTCCGGGCCGTCGAGAATGAGTCGAAAGTGTGAAATCTGGCCGTCGGCCTCGGTCTGCGGGCCGACTTGAAGAATGCCGGTGACGATCAGCGGCCGCCCGACAAAGCCCAGGGGCCGGCCTTTTGCGCCGCGCACGACCACTCGAACGCAGGCCGGGGGCAGGTCCGCCGTGCCGGCTCCTTCTTCGTCGCAGAAGGTTGGGCGGGCGGTCAGGTAGAACGCGCCCAGCAGGGGGGCTTCGGTCTTCACCATGTAGCCGGACAGGCGGACCCGCTTACCGCTGAGGGCCAGCAGCTTCGGCGACGGCTGAAGCGCAGTCGGCGAGGGCACGAAGAACTCTGAGAACGCCAGCGGCACGGGCTTGGGAGTGGGCTTGGAGTCGGCCCAGGCCGCGCCGACACCGAGGACTGTCAGCAGTAAAAGTGTCAAGAAAAGAGCGGAGGCCGGCTTCATCGGGTAGAGTCCTTTGTCTGCCTGCTTTTTGAGGGCGGCGCAGAAAGGATACCAGAGCGGCGGGGCGATTTATGTTAAGAGAAGATTAAGCTTTTGTTAAATTTGGATTAAACGGGTAAGCGGGAATGCAGAACAAGTGGGAATGCGGCTTTCGGGTATACTACGGCTACTGTGTTCGCCCCTTTAGAAAGAAACTATCTATGCGCCGTCTCCTATGCGCCCTTTCGCTCCTCCTCTGCCTGAGCGACCTGCCGCTTGGCAAAACTGCCGCCGCCGCGCCGCCCCCTGCGCCTGCCGGGTCGTTCGGGGTCGCCGGCCACAGCGATGTCAACATCGAGTGGTGGTATGTCAACGCCCACGTCACGACCGAAAAGAACCGCCATCTCGCGCTGATCGGGTCGTTCTTTCGGTTCGGGTCGGGGGTCAATCTGCTCGACGGCTCCCCGATGCCCCGCGCCCACTATCTCATTTACGCCGTCACCGACTTGGACACGAAAACGCAGCGGCCCTACTCGCTGGCCGACGGCACGATGATTAACCTCCTGAAGCAGTTCGGCCCGCTGCTGGCCGCGCAAAACCCAACCGACAAGGGTGTCCGGGCGTTTTTGGCTGACGTGAACGCCGGCAAGCTGCCGCCGCCGCATCAAAAGCTGGCGGGCACGTCCACAGTGATCAACGCCCCGTTCCATATTGCCTACGGGACGGAAAACACGCTGACGGCGACCAACACTGCCAATACGGCGTTTGATTTGAACCTCGACGCCGGTGGCCCGGACAAAATCCACCTGACCCTGGCCGCGCAGAAGCCGCCGATGGCGGTGGGCGGCAAAGGCGAGACGGGTCTTAAAACGGCGACCGATATGTACTATTTCTCGCTGACCCGCTGCGCGGTCGGCGGGACGATTGACACGGGTGCGGGTCCTGAGAAGATCACTGGAGGCCAGGGCTGGTTTGACCATCAGTGGGGCAACTCCTGGGTAGCCTCGAATGACGGCTGGGACTGGTGGGGCGTGCAGCTTGACGACGGCACGGACATTTTGTTTTTCCGTCAGCGCGATTTGAAGACAGGCCGCATTTTCTACCCCCTGGCGACGTTTATGGACAAAGACAGTCATCAGACTGTGACAAAGAATATTGTCTTCAAGCCCGATGCCAAAGCGCTATGGAAGAGTGCCAAAAGCGGCGTAACCTACCCCCTGGGCTGGACGGTCGCGTTTCCCGACCACAATTTGAGCCTGCACATCACAGCAGAGGTGCAGAACCAGGAAATGCCGATTTTGGGGCCGGGTGCAGGGATATGGGAAGGTCTGTGCGATGTTAAAGCTATTCGCGGTGGTATGTATCCAGGCGGACGCCTAAATCCCCTTCAATCCGCATATCTTGAGACGCATGGTGTCGCGTATATGGAGTTGGTGGGGTATGGCAGCCCGGCGGTGAAGAAGCAGTTGGCGGGGAAGAAGGCGGCGATGGAGAAGCCGTAGAGGGAGGCGCGGGGGGGGAACACGGGGCTGAACCCCCGTGCTTTAAAAAGCAATTCCCCGCCTGCGCGGGCATCAGATAATTTCGGACTTCTTCGCCCGCGCAGGTGGGAGTTTGCCCTTTAAAGCACGGGGGTTCAGCCCTGTGTCTGCGTCTCATAGCTTCGCCCTAAAGAACGTCTGCATCGCGGGGTAGACGACTTCGGGCGGTGGGACATGACCATATTGCGGGTACCAAACAATCCGCTTGGGCTGATTAAGCGCATCGAAAAGCTCCTGCTGAGACTGCGGCACGATGGTCGTGTCCTTGCGGCCCCCGAGCATCAGCACCGGACGCGGCGCGATGCGCGGCGCGAAGGTCAGCGGGTCTACCGGGGCGAGGCGGGCATTCAGCTTGGCCCAGTCGGACGCTTTGAACGCCGCCGTGCTGCGGTCCCCGACTGTGGCGTTCCGCGACGACAGCGTTCGCAAAATCACACCCCAATTGCCGCCGCCGGAGACCAGAACGGCGGCTTTGAGGCGCGGCTCGACCCCGCAGGTCACCGTGCCGATCATCGCGCCAAGCGAGACCCCGGCCAGCCCAACGCGCCTGCTGTCAATGTCGGGCCGGGTCGCGAGATAATCCAGGCCGCGCCGGACATCCACCGCCGTCTGCGAGACGGTCGCCGCCAGCGCTGCCGCTTCCTGGCCCGCCGGGGTCTTCAGCGGCCCGCGCTCCCCCTGCCCATACTCGTCAATCACCAGCGCGGCATCACCCGCTTGGACCACCGACAGGGCCATACCCGCCATGATTTCTTTGGACCCGCCGAGGCCATGCAGAATGACGATGCACGGCACAGGACGGATTGCCGACGCCCCCGGCGGTGTAAACAGCAGGGCGGGCACGCGCTGCCCATGCGTGCTGAGATACGAAAAGCGCTGCAATCTCGCCGCACCGAGGGCCTGCGTCCCGGTGGTTTTGACTGCAAGCGGCAGGGCCGTGTCGTATCGGTACAGCGGCAGCGCGGCCCCATAGACCGCCGCTCGGTCAATCGCGGGAGCCGTCGGGATTTGAGCGTGGGCGAAAGTCGGCAGGAAGGCAAGAAAAGCAGCGAGCGCGGCGCATGGCAGGAGCCACGGGTTGGAAACCCGAGGCTCGGAAAAGCACACCGTCCAGGGGACGCAAATGCCAATCAGGTCCGAAATCTTGTGTCGCCGCGACACTGTGTACTTGGCAGCCTCGGAATTCATTCCGTGGCGCTCTGTTCCACGCCCATCAATCGGCTTCCAATTCATAACACATTCCTTAATATCGCTTGCAGGCGCTCGTAATCGGTCGCCAGTAGAGTTGCCAATGTCCGCCCGGCCCGCAGCAAAAACGCTTGATCGTCGGGATACACCTCCCGCGCCATCCGCAGGCAGGCCGCCGCGAGTTCGTCCGACGGCACACCCGCCAGCGCCCCGCCCGACGGCAGCAGGAGGGACCGCAGGAACGACAGGTCCTCGGTGAGCATCCGGGTCTCCTCGGGACTGCACGGATAAACCCGGCCATGAATGCGCGGCGGCAGCGGCGGCAGGTGCCGGCGCAGCGGCTTGTCCCCGCCCTCGGAGTAGGCAATGAGCAAACCCGAGAACTCGGTCCGCAGAAGCTCGAAAATCTGCGGCTGCTGGTTCCGCATCTCATCCTCATCGGCAAAGCCCAGCGCCGATGGACGCCGGTTTGGCTCCAGCGACGCCGTATTCGCGCCGTAGACCAGGGCATACACGGCAGGCGGCAGGCCACTTGCCCCAGTACCGGCCTGAATGGGCGGCGGCGGGTTAAACGCCAGTGCGAACGGGTCTTCTTCCTCGGCGTCTCCCTCGATGCCGAGCGGCGGCGGGACTTCAGCCGGAGCCGGCTTGCCGATTTTGACAAACGATCCAAACGGCGGCGGGTCGTAGAGGCGCGGCACGATCTCGCGCGGCACTTCGAGGCACTGCGCGACAAACGCCGTCGTTCCCGCTTCGATAATCTCCCCAATAGGTTTGTCTGTCATAAGCTGTCCTGCTCAAACGCCTGAGGGGCTTGCTTTCACGAATACAGCAATCAAAATGATGAGGACCAACGCGACAAGCAGTATAATCGCGACGCTCAGGTTGCTTGACACAGTGCTATACTCAGCAGGTTGATTTGTGTAAAATGCTGAAGGCTCGTAGTCTGTGGATTTCTGCCGCCGCCGCTCCCATTCGGCCTGTTCGCGCATCATTTCGGCCCGCTGACGCTGGAGTTCGGCCCACTGCCGTTTTTCCTCGGCTTGTCGTATCTTGGACAGCTCCCGCTCAGTCGCCAGCGTCCGTTCTTCCTCGACACGCCGCGTCCGCACTTCAGTCAGGAGGCGCTGGACATCTTCGGCGCTGACTTCCAGGCCCTCGGCGACATCGGGGACGGCGGGCTTGTCGGTGAGGCCCGTTTGCTCGACCCGCTCCGACTGCCAGAGGGCGATGACGGCGCGGGCCTCGTCCGCCGTCATCCTCTGCGCCCGAAGCGCGAGGTCGGCTCCGGTCAGGGTCTCCGCAGGCTGTTCGAAGTGCTGGGCCATAGGATTATTTTAGCATATTTTGGGACCTACCCCGCTCGTTCCTCGCGACCCTCCCGAAACGGGAAGGTGAAGAGTTTTCGGACCTTGCTGTAGGGGCGTCGCTTGATGCGCCCTCTGCCCTTTGTCTTAAGCCTCTTTACCTTCCCGTTTCGGGAGGGTCGCGAGGAACGAGCGGGGTAGGTCCCACCGGCACCGCCGGGTACCGAAATACCGACTCCTGCGCCGGCACCGTCTCGCCGGGCTTGCCGCCGCCGAACGTCCCGGTCGGCCCGGCGCTGTAGACGACAAAGCCGCTTGTGCCTTCCAAATGGTAGCCAAGTGGCTTGCTGGTGAACGGGTCAATGAATGAGGCAGGGAGGGACACCGGGAATGCGCCGGTTTGCGCTTTCGCTGCCAGCACCGATGCGCCTGCTGCCGCGACAAGGCGGCGGGCGGCGACACGGGCTGCCTGTTGCTCCAATCCGCCGAGTGTCGGCGTGGACCCCATGATGCGGGTGGTGTAGACGACCGGGTTGAGATAGTCGGAAATGGCTTGGATCGGGTCCTCGGTGTTTGCTTGGGCGCGGGTTTCAGCGGCGGCAAAGACGGCGTGGCGGGTGTGCGGGTTGTCGGCGGCGGGTATGATCTGCCGCATCTGATGGATGTAATCGGCCTCGGCGGCATCCAGAAGCCGGCCGAGTTCGGTTTGCTCGGCAGGCGTGAAGGCGGCGGCGGGCGGCATGGTTTGCCGGCCTGAGAACTGAAGCGCATCGGCAAGCTCGGCAGGTGCAGCATGGTGAAAAATGGTGAACTCGGCGTTCACAACCGCCGGTTCGCCGCTCAGAGAATGCGAGAGGGGAAGCGGCGGCAGGGCCAGAAGATCGGCAGAGACTTTGCCATCGAGGACGGCGTCCGGCCCGGCTTTGGCGATGATGTCTTGCAGGCTGGAAACGGTGATGGCGTCAATCGCCGAGCCGACATAAAAGCCGATCAGCTTAGGCGTGGACAGGACATGGGCGGCAAGACGGAAGCCCAATTCTTGATTGGCCGCAGCATCGGCGTATTTGCCCCGGAATGCCAGCACGGTGCTTTCAGCCCGCAACTCCCGTGCGCTCTCGCGCATCCCGGTGTATTCTTTGGGGAAGTCGAGCGGGCTGGATGGTTCAGGAAAGACGCACTGCGGGCGGGCAATCGCCGTATGCAGCAGTGGGAAGATGTCCGGGCGGCGGGCAACGACACTTTCGAGCGCCGCCGCCTGCGCCGGGGTGGGTGCATTGCGAAGACTGACAAACTCGGCGGACGGCCCGCCGGGGGACAGCAGATAGGAAAACGGCTTTTGCTGCCGCAGGGCGTTCAGCCTGGCGTACAGCACGGCAGCGTTTTGGTCTGCCGGCGGCAGGGTCTGGGCAAGCTGGCCGGGCCGGGTCGCGATGCCTTCTTTTTCCGCCAGTGTGCGTTCTTGAGCGAGATCGGCGGGGCCGGACGCAATCCGGGCACGGATGGCTTTGGCTTCGGGGTCGGTAGACTGGCGAAGCGCAGTCAAGTAGGCCGGGATGTTGGGTGAGAAAAGCGGCGGCGGTGCGGCAGAAGCCGCAGCCGGCAGAAGCAGGGCAAGGCTGAGAACATATAAGCGGCGCATGGGTGATGTCTCCTTGCCTTCTCTGACCCGGCGAGCGCAAAAAAGTTGCAGGCGCGGGTTCTGGTTGACACCCACTCTGCGGGTCGGCTATAATACGGCAGGGCATTCCGAGTGGGAGGCCCTGCTTTTTCCACGAGAACCTCATTGACCAAACCGAATTCGCATCCCAAATCGTTTCCGATTGACCTGCTGCTTGTTTTACTGATCGGAATCGGCCTGCTCGGCGGGCTGGTGTCGGCGGCGCATCGCTGGAAGGCGGAGGCGCGGAACCGGCGCGTTGAGCTAGTGATTGACTACGGCGACGCGCAGGCGCTGGCGAATACGACCCGGCGGCAGGTGGACGACGTTCTGACGGCGCTTCGGCAGGCAGGGGTGACAACCGTGGCGGTCACCGAGGACACGCCGGCGTCGCTGAACGCTAACGGCATCGTGACCTATACACGCACGGGCGCAACAACAGTCGTGCGCTTTGCGCCCGGTTTTCCGGGGCAGCGGGCACGGGTGTTTGAGATGCTGGCCCACAAAGCGCCGGGCCTGCGGGTCACGGTAGTCGGCCCAAATGTCCTGGTGGTCGCCGCGCCCTGGCCACAGTTTTCGTCGGTGCCGATTGGTTTAGACAACGACACGGTGAATACTGTGCGGCGCAACGGGCTGTTGATTGCGCCCCGGCTGGTCAACTATACGGGAGTGACGCCGGACAATATCGCCTGGGAAATGGCCCAAACCCGGCGGCAATGCCTCGGACCGCTCGGGATCGGGCCGGTGATCTTTGCGGGAACGGCGGCGCTCGGCAACCGGGGGCTGCTCGGGTCCACTGCCGATGCGTTCAAGTCGAGCGGCCTGGTCTACGGCAGTGTCGAGCTGGGCAAGATGCTTGGCGACGATGATTTGTCGCGCCGGGCGGAAGCGCAGACGGTCCGGGTACACTCCATCGGCACCGACGAGATGGGCACCATGGAAGAGCCGACCGCTGTGGAGCGGTTTGTCCGGGCCGCCAAGGAGCGCAACATCCGGGTCTGTTATGTGCGCCTGTTTACGTCGGGCCTGGCCCATGACCCGGACGTGCTGGCGGCCAACACCGCCTTTGTCGAGAAGATCGTCAAGGGCATGCACGAAGCGCGGCTAACGGTTGGGGACGGTCCCGCTCACCCGTACACCGACGACCCTAAACCGGGCGTCGCGCTGCGTGTCCTGATGGCGCTCGGTGTCCTCGGCGGCTCGCTCCTGCTGCTGCGGGTCTTTACGGGTCTCTCGGGCCGAGCGCTATTAATTGCATCCGTGCTCGGCCTGCTGCTTGCCGTCGGTGCGGCGCTGCCGGGGACAACCCCGAAGGGCCGGGAGCTGCTGGCCCTGCTGTCGGCCTGCGTCTTTCCTACCCTGGGACTTTGCGCGATTTCCCTGCCGCGTCCGCACCCGAACGACACCAATGCCGCTGTCCTGCGGCGGGCGCTGACGGTCTACGTGCAGATGACGCTGGTGACTGTCATCGGCATCGTGCTGACAGTCGGGCTGCTGTCCGGGCGTCTGTTTCTGCTGAAAGTGGACTCATTTCTGGGGGTCAAAGCCGTGCTGGTGACGCCTGTTATCTTGGTCGCGGCCTACTACGGGTTAGGGCTGGCGGCGCTGCCGGCCCACGCCGGGTGGGGTCGGCGGCGGGACACGGTCATTGCCAGCCTGCGGGCGCTGGCGGATCGTCCGCTGCTGGCCGGACAGGTCGTAGTCGGCGTGGTCGCGCTGGTCGCGCTGGCTTTTTTCGTGGCCCGGAGCGGCAACGACCCCGGAGTCGGCGTGTCGGCTACAGAGCTGAAGACGCGGGCGCTGCTGGATAAATACCTCTATGTCAGGCCGCGCACCAAAGAGTTTGGGCTGGGTCATCCGGCGCTGTTTGTCGGCCTGGCGGCGGCAGCGGCGCGGCGGTTCCCGGCCTGGGTACTGCCGCTCTTGGTCACCGGGTCCATCGGGCAATCGTCGCTGCTGGATACGTTCTGCCACCTGCACACGCCGCTTCTGGTCTCGGCCCTGCGGGGTTTGATCGGCTGGGTCCTCGGGGGCATTTTCGGGGCGCTGATCTGGCTGGCAATTGCGCGTCCGCCAAAGCCGACATTGGAAATTGCCGAGTGAAACACATTCTATTGTCGGGCTACTACGGCTACGGCAATGCTGGGGATGAAGCCGTGCTGGCGGGTCTGGTAACAGGCTCTCGGGCGTCGGCATCTGCCGCCGAGTTCACGCTGACTGCCCTATCCGGGAACCCTGCTGAGACGCGCCGGGCGCACGGCATCGAGGCCGTGGACCGCTACCGTCCGTCCGCACTGCTGCCGGCGATTGCCCGCTGTGACTTATTTCTCTCGGGCGGCGGCAGTCTGCTTCAAGATGTCACCTCAGCACACGGCATCTTCTATTATCTTGGCGTCGTAAAGTTGGCACAGATGCTCGGCAAGAAGACGATGTTTATTGCCCAGGGCATTGGGCCGCTCACCCTCCCCCGCTCCCGCAAGCTGGTCGCCGCCGCTGCAAACAAGCTGGATGCCATCACGGTCCGCGATCCCCAATCGGCAGCGCTGCTGCGCGAGATCGGTGTCACACGCCCACCCGTCGAAGTCACTGCCGACCCCGCGCTGCTCTTGTCCCCCACCCCGGCGGCGGCCCGAACCGGGAATACGTTCGGCGTCGCCCTGCGCCCCTGGCACGGGCAGGAGACGCTGGCTTACGACGCTGCCGCAGCCTGCGCGGCGAGCCTCAGCGGAAAGCGTCCGCTGCTCCTGCCGATGCAGCCGGCAAGCGATACCCCGGTCGCCGCGCAGTTTGCGGCACGCTGGGAGCAGGACGCAGGACTGCCCGCACAATTCCCCGCCATTGACAGTTTGGGGCGGCTCTTGTCAAGTGTCGCCGGGTGTGATATGATGGTAGGGATGCGGCTCCATGCGCTGATACTCGCCGCTGCTGCCGGGGTGCCGTCGGTCGCACTGGCGTATGACCCGAAAGTGACGGCGTTTATGGAAAGCTGCGGTCAGGGCGATGCCGTCTATGATTTGAACGCGCCTAATCTGAACACGCTTGCCGCGCTGATCGGCCGGGTCTGGGGCGAGCGGGCGGCCCGTGCCGCCGCGCTCGCAGCCGCGCTTCCGGGGCTGCGGACGGCGGCGACCCGGAACATCGGCGCGGCGCTTGATTTGCTGGATTTGACTTGAGAGAACTTAAAGGGAAATAAAGAACAAATGAAAACACGAAACACGCGGGGCGTGCTGCTGCTGCTGGCGGCGGGAAGCGCAGCGGCGCTGGCGGGATGCGGCGGCGGGGGCGGCAACGGTAACTCGGGGATCGGCACGACCGGAACCACCAGCGGGATCGGCACGGCGACCGGGACCAATACCGGGGTCATCAATACATCCCAGGTGGTCGGCAAGGTCACCGATGTCGGCGGCAAAGGTGTTCCCGGCGTCAGCATCGCCGTGGACAGCGGCGGGCAGATCACGACGACGCTCGGCACCGGCGGCTACCGGCTCGACGGCCTGAGCGGCAGCATAGTCCATAAGATCAGCGCGGCGGCGACCGTCGGCAATGTCCAGTACACCGGCAGCACGCAGGTCTCCACGGTGACCAATTCGCTGGTGTCGAACGCCAACATTATCCTGTCGGCGACGAACCAGCAGACAACGGTGCAGGGCTTCGTGCGCGACTCTTCCGGCAAAGCAGTTGTCGGGGCCAGCGTCTATGTCGCCGTGCCCAGCGCCCAGGGGTCGGGAACGACCGGCAGCTACTCGTCGCTGACGGCATTCACCGACTCCACCGGCTTTTATCAGGCAAGCAACGTGCCGGCCTCGCTGCCCGGCGGGAGCCTCCAGGTGGCCGCCGGGGGCGCGGGCCTCTCCAACCAGAGCGTCACTCTGCCCCAGAGCGCCGTTTCGGCGGGCGGCGTACTGACCCAAAACTTCACGCTGGCTGTCACCAACAATATCGCGGCGGACGTGCCGGTGATCGTGGGTGTGAATGCATTTACGCAGCCGGCGGACGGTTTGACCGGTGCGGCGCTTGGGGCTAGGCTGTCCTCGAACTCCGGGTCGGCCTACGAGGGCATCCGCCGCCTCCTGTCGCCGGGGTATGCCGCGCAGTCAGCCCGCCGACAGGGTCTCGGCAAGCGGCTGGCCTCACGGGCGACGCTCGGCGGCTACGCGGTCGAGATTGACCTCGGCTTCAACCCGCCCGCCGCGACCAATATCAACTTAATCGGCTACAATGTCTACCGGACGACCGGGACGCTTGCCGCCAGCCCGGTGACCGAGCTGCCGGCGCTGTTCCGCGACGCGGTCGCCGACCCGCTGGCGAGCTACTACACCGATGTCACCGCCAGCACCGACAGCGCCGCGTCCCAGCCTTATCTCGGCGGGACCACCTACAACTTCGCGCTCAGCGCTATTGGCTCCACCGTTACCGGCGGTCAAGTCGGCGGCTCCGAGTCGGCGATCTCGAACGCCATCACGATCACCCCGCTCGGCCCGCTGACGCTGAGTGTTCCGGGGTCGGGAACGACCGTCGCCAATCCCGTGACGTTCGCCTGGAACTCGGTGAGCGGTGCGACCAAATACTACATCTTCCTCTACAACCAGTACCCGTCGGTCGGCTCGACGCCGCTCCCCGGCAGCGGCCCGGCCCCGGTCGGCTCCACGACCGCATCCATCAGCCTCACCAGCGGCGCGACTTACTACGCCATCGTTGTCGGTGCGGCTGATCAAACGCCGAGCTTGAGTGCCCCTGGCGTTAGTGTCCAAAGCTATAGCAAAATTGTTCCTTTTACCGTGCAGTAGCTATATCAGGCAGTCAGACCAATCGCTCTCCCTGGCTAGGGAGAGGGCTTTTTCATTCTTTGGCGGATATGTAGACTACATCACAAAAATAAATTTGCCAAACCTATTGACAAGCAAGCATAGCTTGTGTTATCATGCTTTGCCACATGAAAGACACCCGAATAGTAACTCACCGTCTTCTCCCGTTGAAACAAGCAATCCTGGAAAGGAGCCAAAATGGGTGTACTACTTTCTTGCTCTCTGCGTATTCTGACTGCTCTGTGCCCCCTTGTACTGACTGGGTGCCATACTCATAATTCTGTCGCTCTGCCTCCTGTAGCTCAATCCTCCATAACCTCCGTTTCTTCTGTCCAGCAAAATCCCGACTATAAAAGAGCGACAGTACAATTCAGCAAGCGCAACTTTTCGGATGCGCTTACGATAGTTGATACTCTCCTGAGACAGCCGCAGTACCTTCAAAGTGCGACTGACCATGCTTTTTTGCTGCATCAGAAGGCTATTTGCCGCCATGCAATTGATCCACATATTGCAGTCACTGACAATTCCACAATTCCAGCCACCGTTCCTCTCGATCATGTTTCGCCGAAAGCAGCGGAGCCAGACTGCGGCCCACGTGCTCTATTGCTGCTCTGTCCACAATTTGGCATTCATACTAACCTCATGTCGCTACGGCAGCAAGCAGGAACAACGTCCAAAGGGACGACGTTCAGCGGGCTTGCTCACGCCGCAACCTCGCTTGGATTAAAAGCCAAAGGCGTACAGGTAGATAGACCAGCATTGATGCAGGTTAGCCTCCCAGCTATCGCCTGGTACGATGGCAACCACTATATTGATCTGCTTTCGGTCTCTAACGAGCAGGCGATAATTCGCGATCCCAACAAGTCAAAAGTAGAGACCATCTCGGCAAACGAATTTCTCGGACGTTCCGGCGGCATTCTGCTGATGCTTTCTCATTAGAAAAGAAGGACTTCTATGCACACTCGTAAACTCATTGTACCACTGCGTGTTTTGTCTGTTATTACGGCTCTATGTTTTTCCTGGTCGCTCATGTTAGCCTCCACTGTCCATGCGGCAACAGAATGTCCACCTTTGCCGTCAGGCCACAGCCGTTCTCTCTCGGTCCAAGAGATGTCTCAAATTAGCGGTGCGGTTCCAATATCCGGCAGTGGCGATGGAGGCGGCAGCGGGGGGAGTGGCGGTACAGGCGGCAGCACTACAACGTCCTACACAAATCCAGCAGCGACCCCCGGAACCCCATATACTTGGGAAGCGGCAGTAGACAATGTCAAGCTTGATAATGGCAACAAGATGACGTCTGTAGGAATTATTGCTTGGACTCAGCGCGGTGGTCTTCCTATCAACTTGAGCTTCAATCATAATAGCGAAAGCAGCCGCAATGCTGAACTCGGCCCTAAATGGCTGATGAGCTATGACAGTTCAATCAATGTCGACTCCAGTGGCAACGCTACTGTGTATTGGAGTGATGGGCGGGTTTGTACTTTTACAAAAAACGTGGACCGCTCCTATACCCCGCCGCCAGGTATTCACGACCAGCTTCAATTCTCTTCCACTTCTGGTCTCATACCCGCAAACTTTACTCTGTTTGCGAAAGATCGCAGCCGACTTACATTTTTTCCAGGTACAACTGCAAACAATTTTCAACTAATTTCTTCTAGTGATGAAAACCAAAATTATGTCGTAATAAGTTATTTGTCTGGTACAAATCTGGTTGAGACGATCACCGATTCTACAGGACGGAAAATCACCTGTGGTTATACCAATAGCAAAATCACAAGTCTGACTGATTCTCTGAACCGACGGTGGACATTGAGCTATGATGCAAGCGGCAACCTAGCACATATTTACTGGCCAGTATACAATGGAGGCACATACGGCATCAACTTGGGTTATGATGCCAACCATAACATCAATAGTTATCAAGACGAGGCAACACGTCAATATCCGCGTATAATCCAGACAATACTATTGCTTGGGAGCAAGATGATGTTGGAAACCGAACTTCGTATACCTATGGTTACGACGGAGTAAACCATTCTTCCAATGCTTCCGCCACAACCGTGACTGATGCCAACAACCACAACACAGCTTATTATATTGGCAGCCAGGGTCAAGTCACAACCAGCTACGATACCCTCGGCTACGCTGAAAAATACACATATGACAGCGCCAACAATGTCACGCAGAAGCAAGACAAGCGTGGCTTCCTCTGGAACTCCACTTACGACAGTATGGGCAATGTCCTAACTAGCACCCCGCCCGGCGGCGTCGCGACAACCACAACGTACAACTATGGCAACAAGCCACTGACTGTAACACAGCCTTCGGGCCGAAGCGTTACGTTTACCTACGACGCAAACGACAACCGAACGCAGAAGCAAGAGAAAAACGCTTCCGGGGCTGTCCTAGCAACGACGAAGTTCACTATCGGCAGCTACGGCCTCGTTTCGGACAAGTACGACCCGAACAACCATCACACGGCCTACACCTACGACGCCAACGGCTACCTCGCTTCCACCACCACGCCCCTCGGCAGCGTAACCCGGTGGACCTATGACGCCCTCGGCTTCCAGACCGCCCGCATTGACGCTATGGGCCGCACCACCACCTATACCCCCGACCCCTGGGAGCGCCTTGTCACCACGACTTACCCCGACAACTCGACCAACCGCTACGTCCTCGACGCTAACAGCAACCTCGTCTCCTTCGCCAACTCTGCCGCGTCGTTCACCCGCGCCTACGACGCCGATAACCGCCTGCTTACCGAAGCCTTCAGCGGCATCCGCCACTACAGCCACTCCTACGACGCCGCCGGGCAAAAAGGGCTGCTGTCCTCCGTCACCGACTACGACGGGCGCGTCATCTCCTACACCTACACCGCCCGCAACGAGCTGGCCTCCGTCGGCGACAGCGCCGGCACCACGTCCTATACCTACGACCAGAACGGCAACCAGAGCCACCTGTACAACCCCAACGGCACCCGCACCGACCAGTACTATAACCCGGACAGCACGCTGCACAACTACTACAACTGGAACGGCGGCAGTGTCGTGTTCTCGTCCTACGGCTACGCCTACAACGCCGACCACCAGATCACGGGCATTAACGAAGGCACCAGCACCAATACCGACACGATGCCCGGCCCGACCCAAAGTACCTACGTCTACGACGGGCAGGGGCATTTGACCAGCGAGAGCCGCACCGGCAGCAGCCCCTACAGCACCAGCTACACCGTGGACGGGGCGGGCAACCGAACACTTTACTACGATGGCAATTCCAGCCCGTTCACGTATGACGCCGATGATGAGGTCAAGACCATCGCCGGCAGCACCTATGGGTTCGGGTACAATGCCAACGGCGACCGCACCTCGGAGACCATCGGCGGGCAGGTGACGACGTTTGGGTACGACTTCGACGACCAGCTTGTGAGCCTGTCCAAGCCGGGCACGACGGAAGCCTTCGGTTACGACGCGATTGGTCGTCAGGTGAACAAGAGCGTGAACGGAGTGCAGACGGGGTACTACTTCGACGGCGAGCAGATATTGGAGGAGAAGACGGGGAGCGGCACTTTGCTGGCGCAGTACGTGTGGGGCAACGGCTTGGCCCGGTGCAACGGGGAGTACCCACTCTCCGACGGGCGCGGCAACGTGCGCCAGAGCACGAACAGCAGCCAGAGCATCACGAGCGCCAATGCGCCGACGGCGTTTGGGATCGGGTCGGTGACGGGGGGCACGGCGAGTGCGTACTCGTATGGAGCGAGTAGCGGGTACCGGCAGGACGGGGTTGCGCCGGTGGGCTTGCCGGGTTCGTATTCGCTCCAGAAGGTCGGAGCACGTTACTACGACCCGGCAGTGGGTGGGTTTTTGACGCGGGACACGGACTTGTCTCAGTCGCCGTATGCCTACTGCGATGGCGACCCCGTCAACCGAGTTGATCCTAGTGGTCATCATGGAATTCCGTGGTGGGGTTGGGGGTTGGGAGGTGGACTTCTTCTTGGAGGAGGGATAGCGTGGTACTTGTACAGTATACACAATGCAGGCAAAAAAGGCTTCAGCGGTTATAAGGGAACCATAGAAAGGAATTCCAACCCTGACGCCCGTTGATTAAGCAGCGTAACTGGGGGAGCCACTCATCGTGGCTTCTCCTTTGATCTTGCAGTGTGACTTATAAGTGATAAAACAGACGTGATCTCGACTTCCTACAAGTTCCTCAAGAATCCCCTTGTTGCCATTTTGGCATTTGTTGTGTTACAAGAAACATTGTCAGGTTTCTTGATATATCAAGCAAGTCATCTAACAGGATTTCTGCAAACGATTTATCGCTTTCCACGGCTTTCGATACTGGTACGCGAGATACGTGGCCAGTTCGTCTCCACTTTAGTCACTTTTCTGTGCGTCTATCTGCTGTCAAAACTTTTGCCACGCACCAACTTGAAAACCATTGGCCTGACCGGCAGGTTGTCGCTTGCCTATCTCACAGCAGGCTTTGCTGCACAAGTCGCAATAGCTGTTATCTTGGCCCTGCTGGTTGATAGGCATGGGCAGATATTTACAATGCTCCGCACCTATTCTAGAGTGCTGACCTTCGAAGTATTCGTCTGGTGCCTATTGATTGGCATTACTGAGGAAACAATCTTTCGGGGCTACATACTGCAAGTTCTGGAAAGACGCTGGGGCAGTGCCATTGCCTTATTATTGTCCTCAATTTTATTCGGCCTTGCACATTTGCAAAATCCAGGCGAGACTGCATTGGAAGTAGTAGTTATTGGTCTTACTGGCGGTCTTCCCTATGCGGCAGCATATTTGATGACACGCTCTTTGTGGTTGCCCATAGGGCTACACTGCGGCTGGGACTTTGTCGCTGATTTGCTCTTTGGCGGTAGGGGCGTTCCTTCTGCTGTCCCTCAAGTGCCCTCCCTCGTAGATTTGCAAAATCTTAATGCGGCACTGCAAATTGTGCCGACACTCGTATTTGTTCTTATTGCCATGCGAACTGGCCGCTGGGTTGGCAAAAACCCGCTTGCGCCTGCCAAGTTATTGGCAGCAAACGCTCCTACTTCTTCTGCTGAATGAGCAGCACGCCGGCCATGACCAGCGCCACGCCAAGAAGACGCCAGGCGTTCAGCGGGACGCGCGGGACGCCGAGCCAGCCGAACGAATCCAGCACGAGTGCGGCGGCCAACTGCCCGAAGACCGCGCAGGCGACTACCACCGCGCCCCCGACACGCGGTACCCCGACCACAGCGAGGGTGACATAGAACGCCCCAAACAGGCCGCCGATCCACATCCACCACGGGCCACCGTCGGCGCCGAGGCCGGGCAGTCGGCCCCGGCCCATCAGCCCGGAGACGGCCAGGCCCGCCAGCGGCACGGCTCCAACTAGAAACGAGATCAGCGCACTCAGCGCCGGCGATCCCACCGCCTCCCGCAGCCGCGCATTGACCGCCGCCTGCACGGTCAATCCCACGCCGCCGAGCATCAGCAGCAGCACAATTCCGATTTGCATAAGGGTTATTTGGCTTCCAGGCCGGTGTGGACCCGTGCGCGGCCCGACAGGCGCAGCAAAGCCACCGTCAGCGCCGCCAGGAATTGCAGGCCGGTGACAGCGTAGCGCCGGCCCAGGCGGCCCGGCTCTTGAAACATTCGGTAAGCCCATTCAAGCCCCAGCGCCTGCATCTGCCGGGGGGCGCGGCGCTTGCGGCCCGCCAGGACATCGAAGCTGCCGCCGACCCCGATGACGAGGTTCGCCCCGGTGCCGGCCCCGTGGTCATCAATGAAGAACTCCTGACGCGGGACACCCATGCCGACCAGTACCACTTGGGCGCGGCTGTCACGGATTTGCCGCACACGCTCCGGGGCCTCCGTTTCGGAAAAGTAGCCGTCGCCGAAGCCGCAGATGACGCAGTTCGGGTGGTCAGCCTGCATCTTCCGAGCGGCAGCCGACACGATCTCCGCGGTTCCGCCGAGCAGGTAGATCCGCAGGCCGGGCACGGTGGTCTCGGCGGCCAGGCGCTGCATCAGGTCAATGCCGGGCACACGCTCCGGCAGCGGCGCGGTGAGCAGGCGGGAGGCCCAGACAATCGGCATACCGTCGGCAACAACCAGGGCGGACTCGTCCACGATGCGCTGCAAGCGCGGCGAGCGGGCCATCATCATCAAAATGGAAACGTTGACCGTGCATAAGCAGCCAGTCCGGCCTGAAATAATCCATTGGTCCGCCCAGGCGACGGCCTCGGTCAGCGTGAGAGCGTCGAAGCGACTGTTAAGGATTTTTGAGCTGAGCATGGGTTTTCCTGGCTTTGAAGCAGCAGGGCGTCCACAAAGAACTTGGCGGCCCAATTCGGATAAGAAAGCGGGGCGTAGCGACCCCAGATCGGCTGAGAGCCTTTGATGCCGCCCCGGATGCCCGGCTCGGGGGCAGAGAGGTCCTGGCACGACTGAACGTAGCGCAGGATGTCGGCGGCGCTCGAACGATACTCGTCTGTGCCGTATTGCTTGTCTAAGTTTAATTGATCGAGGCGCAGCCAGACCAGCGCCATCTGGCAGTTTCCGGTCAGGCAGCAGTAGGAAGCCCGCGGGCGGCCCTGAACACTGATCTGCCCCGGCAGGAAGCCATCGGGGCGCAGGTGCCGGGCGACCGCCTCGGCCCCTGCTCTGGCTGCCTCGGTGTAGCGCGGCTCGCCGAGCAGCTCGCCGGACTCCAGCAGTCCGCGCAGCGTGTAGGCGATGGTGTGGGTAAACGGTGCCCGGCCCGGCGTGAACGCGCAGTGGTCGAACAGGCCCCCCTCCTGCTGCTGGGTCAGCGCCCAGTCGAGGTTGGCGCGGGCGACCCGTTCCAGAGCGGGCTGGGGACAATGGGATTGGAGCCGCAGCAGCGCCCAGGCGACGCGGGCGCTGTAGACGTTGGGAACACCCAAATGCGTGTTCCGGGTCCAGCGCCCGTCGGTGTCGGCCACCTGTACCAGCCACGCGCCGGCCCGTTCGGCGGCGTCCAGAAACTCCGTCTGTCCGGTTTCTTCATAGGCCCGGACCAAGCCGAAGAGCACCTGCCCGGTATCGAAGACGATGCCTTCGGGGCCGAAGCGCGGCTCGGAGATCGAGCCGTCCGCGTTCTGCATCCGGCAAAGCCAGTGCGCGATGACGACCGCCCGGCGGCGGCAGTCGTCATCGCCGAGATAATCCGCCAAATCAAACAGGGTCTCGATAATATAGCCCGACGTTTCCCGGTACGAGGGCCGCCAGCCGCCTTTGAGTGAGTAGCCCCAGCTCACGCCGTCATCGTCGCCCTGATCGTGGGCGCACTTGAGCCACTCCGCCGCCGCCCGCAGGTGAATGTCGGGGTCTGCGACCAGGCGTCGGCCAAGTGACAGGTCAGACGCGGCGGCTTTGGCGAAGTGGAGCGCGAGGGCAGGACGCACCGGGTTTGGTTCTTTCCGTGTATTCACAGGGTTCTCGTTCAGCAGGCAGACGTTTTCCTCTATGATAACACGGAAGCAAGCAAGGAGTCAAGCTGTTTTCAAAGATTCGAGAACCATGCCATAAATGGCACGGTTTCTTCACCCGCCCAGCTCATTCAGCCGCGCCTGCGCCCGCCGGGCATCCAGGCTGTCAATCCCCAGCGCGACTGCCTGCCTGAAAAAGCCGCGGGCAGTTTCAATTTCGCCGAGCCGCAGATGGGTTTCGCCGAGAAGATAATACAACGTGGGCATAGAAGAAGGAGACGGCCGGCATTCTGCATAGCGCTGGCAATAGCTGTGGCATTCCGCCAAATCTCCCATCTGCAGTGAGGCACGCGCAAGATGGAAATAGGTGCCGCGCAGGGTTGCGTAGTCCGATGCGAACGGCATCAAGCGGCTTTCGACGCTCTCTCGGAGAGCACGAGCCTCGGCATCTTTACCCTTCTGGGAAAGAATGTTGACAGCAGTAGCATCGCACCATAAGACCAGCTTTTCCTCGACTCCGGCACTCGGGGCGGGAGGCCAGACAGCAGAGTTCACAGATGCTTTGAGTCCTTCTCGAACCGCTTCCAAGTGTCCCCAGGCAGCTTCGGGCTGTTCGGCCCGCGTTTCAATCCAAGTCATACCTAGCGAGCCGAGAGCCTGCATTTTGCGCTCGACATGGGGCTGAGGGAAGCGCGGGCCGTCGAAGTGACGGCGCATGACGGCGCGGGCTTCGTCGAATCTTCCCATGTCGCGCAGGCATTCCGCCTCGACGGCAATATCCATGCGTGATGGGTTCGGCGCGACTTCACGCGAGCGACGGGCAGCAATAATCGCTTCTTCGTAGTGACCTTTCTTGCTGAGCAGGCTTGCCAGCAGTGCAAGGCTTTGGGCAGTCTCGTCCGGATTGCCGAGTTTCTCCGTCAGCTCCAGCGCGAGGCGGTGCTGGGCTTCAGCTTGTTCCAGGTCGCCCTGATCGCTTAGTGCGATACCGGACATTCGGTGCATCAGCGGCTTGATAACTTTATTGGGACTGTTTGCCAGCGACATCTGCGCCCAGCGCAGAGTTTCAGCGGACCGCCCGGCGGCATGATGGGCCAATGCCAGCTTCGCCATCAGCGGTGACCGGGCACCGGGCAGATTGGGCATCTTCTTGACAGCGAGATCAAAATAAAAACAAGCGTCGTCGTGACGGCCCTGCCGCTCCAGCAGAACGCCTTTAGCTTCCAGAGCTGCCGGGTCCGTGCCTCCTTTCGTCGCAGCCGCTTCCGCGCGTTCGCGCTCTTGAGCAGCCTCTTCCGATCTGCCGAGGATATCCAGCGTATCGGCGAGACGGCGGCGCGTGTCGGCTTCAATACCTGCCGGCGGTCGGCGCTTCAGGACAGCTTGAAATACCGCCGCGGCTTCTGCGTAGCGCTTTGCCTGAAAGTGTTTCGCGCCCTGACTCTGCGGCAGGAAAAAAGCGAACAGGTAGTAAAGAAAGTAAACACTGAAGATGACCGCGCCGACAGCAAGGACGGCAAAGGGCGAGCGAAGCAGCGTTAAGATATTCATAAGCTCGTTATACGCTGGGAACTATTGTTTCTCCTGCTGCGTTCTGTCCATTGAGCGCACCAAACTCAAGTAACTTCCGAAAAATTATTCGATTGGGAACTGTTCTTTCGGGTATCATCGTAGACAGCCCTAACCCAATTTGAAACGACACAGGAGACGCAAAGCATGGCGTTTAACGATTACCGCGACATCATCCGGCAGATGGAGCGCGAGATGCAGCAGTTGTCCGACGAAGCCTTTCGCGGCTTTTTCGCGATTCCCGCCGGGGGCGCAGGCCGCTTCTGGCAGCCGCCGATTGATATTCACGAGACGGAAGACGCGGTCTTGGTCAAAGTCGAGCTGGCAGGCGTGAAAGCCGACGATCTGCAAGTCTCGCTGTCGCCCGATGACCGGCTGCTGAATATCAGCGGGTCGCGGTCGGAAAGCACGCGGGACCGGGAAGGCCGGACGCGCTGCCATCAGATGGAGATTTATTTTGGCCCGTTCGAGCGGGCGGTCCCACTGCCGAGCGGTATTCGCTTGGACCGCGAGGCGATCAAGGCCACGTACAAAGAGGGCTTCCTGCTCGTGACTCTGCCGAAGAAGCGCGGCACGGAAAAGGACGCCGTGCAGATTATTCCGGTCAGCATAGACGACGATGTTGATCCATTTGCCGACGAGTACACAGACAAAAACGCAGATAATAGGGGCAAGAATTGACCATGTCCGAAATAAATAACGAAAACGAACAAATCGCGGCGCCGGTGGATGCCATCGCTGAGGATATGCCGATTGAGGGCGAAGTCGCCGAGCAGATTGTCAAGCAGATCAACTCGGAAGGCGACGGTCACCCGCCGATTCCTGAAGAGTTGTCCCTGCTGCCGCTGCGCGACACGGTCATTTTCCCGGTCTTAGTGGCCCCGATTGCCGTGGGCCGCGAGAACAGCATCAAGCTGGTGGATGAGGCCGTCTCCGGCGGCGACCGGATTATCGGCGTCGTGGCGATGAAGGACAGCTCGGTCGAGAACCCGACTGCCGCCGACATCTACCCGATGGGTGTCGCGGTGATTGTCCGCATGATGGCAAAGGTGCCCGACGGCATACGGATGATCGTTCAGGGCGTCGCTCGCATTCAGATTCAGCAGATTACGAGCGAAGAGCCGTACCTGAAGGCGCGGGTGAAAGTCCTGGACGCCAAGACCGAGATCGCCGACGAAGACAAAGTCGAGATCGAGGCGCTGAAGCGCTCTATCGGTGAGCTGTTCCGCAAGACCGTTGCGCTGTCCCAGAATATGCCCGACGAGCTGGCGGGATTGTCTACGTCCATTGACGACCCCGCCGTGATGACCGATCTCATCGCCGCACACTCGCCGATTTCCGCCGAGGACAAGCAGCGCATTTTGGAGACGGTGAACCTCAAAGAGCGGATGAACCTACTCTTGACTCTGATGACCGCCGAGGTGCAGGTTTTGGAGCTTGGCTCGAAATTGCAGTCCCAAGTATCGTCGGAGATCAACAAGACTCAGCGCGATTACTACCTGCGCGAGCAGCTCAAAGCCATCCAGAAAGAATTGGGCGAAGGCGATGAGCGCGGCGAGGAGATGGACGAGCTGCGGGCGAAGATCGAAGCGGCGCATATGCCCGAGGATGCGCTCAAAGAGGCCAATCGTGAGCTGGATCGGCTCCAGCGCATGTCGCCGGGAGCACCCGACTACACCACGACCCGGACGTATTTGGACTGGCTGACCGTGATGCCCTGGGACAAGTCCACGCCGGACAATTTAGATATTCCCAGTGTCAAGCAGAAGCTGGACGAGGACCATTTCGGCCTGGAGAAGATCAAGGACCGGATTTTGGAGTACCTCTCGGTCCGCAAGTTCAAGCCCGAGGGCGACATCCGGCAGCCGATTCTGTGCTTCACCGGCCCGCCCGGAGTCGGCAAGACCAGCCTGGCGAAGTCCATCGCGTCGGCAATGGGCAAGAAGTTCGTTCGTATCAGCCTCGGCGGCACGCACGACGAGTCGGAGATCCGTGGTCACCGGCGCACCTATATCGGGGCGCTGCCGGGCCAGATCATTCAGGGCATCAAGCGGGCCGAGACCAACAACCCGCTGTTCGTCCTGGACGAGATTGACAAGGTCGGCACCGACTTCCGGGGCGACCCGTCCTCGGCCCTCTTGGAAGCGCTGGACCCGGAGCAGAACGCGACGTTCCGCGACAATTACTTGGATGTCAACTTCGATCTGTCCAAAGTGCTGTTCGTGACCACGGCCAATCAGCTTGATACGATCCAGCCGGCCCTGCGGGACCGCATGGAGATCATCGAGCTGTCGGGCTACACCGAGGAAGAGAAAGTCCAGATTGCCGTGCGGCACTTGGTGCCGAAGCAGGTCGCCGAGCATGGCCTCACGAGTGTCAAGTTCACCGAGGATGGCGTCAAAGCATTAGTTCGGGGCTACACCCGCGAGGCCGGAGTCCGCTCGCTGGAACGGCAAATCGCCGCGGTCTGCCGCAAGGCGACCCGCGAGTTCGCCGAAGGGCGCAAGTCGCCGATGACGATCAACGCCAAGCAGGTCGAAAAGTACCTGGGGTCGCCCCGCTTCGAGTACGAGGAAGTGGCCGAGCGCACCGAGCAGCCGGGGGTCGTCACAGGCCTTGTCTGGACCCCGGTCGGCGGTGATGTGGTGTTTATCGAAGCCAGCCGCATGGACGGCGGCAAGGGCCTCCAATTAACGGGCCAATTAGGCGACGTGATGAAGGAGTCGGCGCAGACCGCGCTGTCCTATGTCCGCGCCCACGCGGGGGCGCTGAACATCGCGCCGGACTTCTACGAGAAGTCCGACCTGCACATCCATGTCCCGGCGGGCGCGGTCCCGAAGGACGGCCCGTCGGCAGGCGTGACAATGACTTCGGCCATTGCGTCGCTTCTGTCGGGCCGCCCGATCAAGCCGGCGCTGGCAATGACCGGCGAAGTGACACTCTCGGGCAAAGTCCTGCCGGTCGGCGGCATCAAAGAAAAGGTGCTGGCGGCAAAGCGGGCCGGGATCAAGACAATCATCCTGCCCGAGCGTAACCGCAAGGACCTGACTGAAGACATTCCCGCCGAGCTTCGGAAGGGTATGTCCTTCATCTTCGCCAGCAATGTGCAGGAAGTCATTGACGCCGCGCTTCAGCCGATGGACGCGCCCAAAGCCGAAAAGCCCAAATCGGGCGTCAAGCTGAAGACACTGGAAACCGCTCCGCCATCAGTGGACATCACAGCAAACGTGCCCAGCATGGCCTGATGCTAAGCTCTGAAAGCCCCGGTCTCAAACAAGACCGGGGCCTTTTTCTTGGGTGTGGGGGCGGGTGAAGCCTACTTCCTCGTATCTTCATGCCGCACAACAGTTAGGAGAACAAAATGGCACACATTGCCAGCAGGTAAAAGACGGTAACGAAGGGCAAGGTCGTTTTATGGAAGCGGCTTCGCTGGAGGAGAAAAGCCGCGCGGGTTTGACCGGAAAGCATCCAGCGTGTCCAAACTGATTTGTGAAGGCGATCCCAATTACGCCGGTCGGTGCTGCCGTCTCTGTTGCTAAACCAGCCGTACAGCATCGCGAAGAGCCAGAACTGTGTTATTCCAATTGCCCAGGGATTGTGCATGGTCATCTTCTTTCTGGGCCGCTAACTCTACGCGGCGATTTTTTCGTCGTAGGCGACGATACCTGCGTAGCGGTCCATGTAGCGATCGGCGTGCCGCTGAAGTTCTTCCTGGTCGTAAGCTCGCTGCAAGTTGAGCCAAAGCTCAGGAGTGGTGCGGAAATAACGGCTGAGGCGCAGGGCGATGTCCAGGGTCACGGAGGTTTTTCCCTGCACGAGTTCGGACACGCACCGCAGGCTCAGGCCGGTGTCTTTTGCGAGCCGAGCCGCAGGAAGATGAAGCGGCTCCAGGAAGTCGAGTTTGAGGATGTCGCCGGGATGGATGTTGTCTAGCTGTTCCATAATTGTTCAGTGGTAATCCACGATTTCAACTTGCTCCGCATCGGTGCCATTCCAGACAAAGCAGATACGCCATTGATCATTGATACGGATGCTATGCTGACCGAGCCGGTTTCGCTTGAGTGCTTCCAGGCGGTTGCCCGGCGGTGAGCGTAAATCTTTGAGAGCGGCTGCGTTATCAATGTATCGCAATTTGCGCCGGGCAGTGTTTTGGATGTCCGGCGGCAGCGTCGCTGAGACAATGCCGGCAAAGATCTTCTCTGTGTTTTCGTCCTTGAAGCTGATAATCATGGCGGCGTTTTTGGCAGTATACCATACTTTACACAATCCATACGATCACCGCTGATGCGCCCAGTTCGGCATGACTCAGACTGGCCCGCGCTTCAATCGAAGCGCGGGCTTTTTGTTTTGGGTATGCTCACGCTATGATGCAGCGCATTGTTATTGTAGGCTCAGGCGGTTCCGGCAAGTCTACGCTGGCGCGGCAGCTTGGCATAGTTCTAGGTATGGACGTGGTTCATTTGGACCGCTTGTTGTGGAAGCCGGGTTGGGTTAGGCTTCCACCGCAGGAGCAGGAGGCGGTGATCGCTGACGCGGTCAGAGGCCCTCGCTGGATTGTGGAGGGAGATCATATCCAAACTCAGCCGCTCCGGTTTGCGGTATCGGACACGATTGTCTTTTTGGACTTCCCCCAGTGGCTTTGTCTGTGGCGTACACTGAAGCGGTTTGTCCTGAACTGCGGCAGAAGCCGCTTAGGCATGGCGAAAGGCTGCCCGGAGCGGCTGAACTGGACATTGCTTAAGTGGGTCTGGCGATATCCGTTGGACAACCGCGCTCAAGTCACCAGCAACATCAAGGAGTTTGGGTCAGGCTGCAAAGTTATTATTCTGCGTAATTCCAAAGAAGCCAAGCAATTCCTGAGCCGGTTGGGGCAGGAAGCGTGACGTGAGGGCCGGGTACACTGTCGGCATGATGCCTTCGTTTATAACTCCGCTGCTTCTGCGCCGTCTCAGCCTGTCGGTTTTGCTGCTGGCCGATATTTTGTATGCCGCGTATCTTGCCCCGAAGGGCGACCCGCCGGGCAATTTGTTTGTTGATTTGGCACTCGGGAAGGGACCGGCGCGGAACCCGGCGGTTTGGGGCGTCTTTCAGCTTCTTGGCGTCGTCCCTTTGATGTACTGGGCGCTGCTGTTTCCCGACGGGCGTGGGCAGCGGGTCTGGGCATGGCCGTTCGCCCTCGGCATGATGGCGCTGGGGGCCTATGCCCTGCTGCCGTATTTGATTGGGCGGCGCGATTACGCCGCCCCCGTGCCCGGACAGCCCAATTTAGCCGTGCGCTGGTTTGGGGGACGCCCGTTTGCCGTGTTTGCGGCGGGGGCGTTGGTCGCACTGCTGTTTACTATCACAGTCTGGGGCAATCTGGCGGGCTATGTATATTGGTTCCGGCACTCCAACTTTGTCAACGTCATGACGGTGGATCTCTTGGTGCTGACCCTGCTGTTTCCGGCGCTTCTGCGCGACGACATGGCCCGCCGGGGCGTTCCTGACGACAGCCTGCTCGGGCGGATCGCGCTGGGTGTTCCCCTGCTTGGCCCGGCGTGGTACCTGGTGCAGCGGCCTGAAGAACCCCTCCCGCTCGTTCCTCGCTCCCTCCCCGAAGCGGAGAGGGTGAAGAGTGAAGAGCAAACCCGGAAGCGGCCCTAGCCCTATCCTCTCCTACCTCTGTCCCTCTCCGCTTCGGGGAGGGAGCGAGGAACGAGCGGGAGGGGTTCCAAGCGAGGGGTCAAATCTCCAGATGGTCCAGCGTGTTTTGCAGCGCTTGTCGTGCGGCTTCGGCAGCGTTCCGCTGGCGCTGGGCGTCAGCCCGCAAGTTCGCAATCTCGGTTTCCTGCGTTTCTAATTCGCCGACATAGCGCTTGTAGAGTGATGAAGTGCGGTCGAGCGCCGCCATATTCTTGCGGATGCGGTCCTGCTGGGCCGAAAGCTGATTGACCTGGGCTTCGTCGTTTGCGGCTTGGTCGGTCAGGTTCTGAATGCGACGCCGCTGGGTCACGATGTTCCGCAGAGCCGTCCGGGTCGCCGCCGGGATGTCCGCGCCTTCTTTTTCCGAGACGTAGCCCTCCAAGTTGCCGTCGAGCAGGGCGACCGTGTAAGAGTTCGGCGTTTCCGTTTCGACGACGAGGGACGCTGTTTTGCCTGCCGGAAGGGGAACCGCAAACCGGTAGAGCATCGGGGTGCGCTCGGTCGCCGCTGCCGGTGTGATCAAGCGGCAGCCGGGGTCGAAGGGGTGTTCCACGAGGACGGTTTTAGCCGCCGCCGCTTTGCTCTTGAAGACGTACTTGACGCGGGTTCGGGTGCGGCGAATAATGGTCAGGACACCATCATGGACCGACAATGTCCGCTGCGCCTGGTCGGTGAGGAGGAACTGGCGCTCGCCAACCACCGAGAGGTCTAAGGCGTAGGAGATCAGCCGCGTGTCGCCGGGCGGAACGTCCTCCATTGTCGCGTCGCCGGCGTAGGTGCCGCCGTCGAAGAGGGTCACCGGGCCGCCTCTGAGGTGCAGATTGGTGTTGTTCTTGAGGCGCACGGCGTTCAGCGGGTAGCGCGGATCGGTGTCGGCGTTGTAAAGTGAGACTTTGTCGGCTCCGATGTCCTGGGCGATGACGGGGATCATCGCCGCCTGCTGACGCGGCAGGGAGACGGGCGTGGTGATGTCGTATGCGAACTGCTCCCCGGCAGCCGCGCCGTTCGCCTGTGCCGTGATCCTGGTTTTGTAGTTGAGCAATCCTGTGGACTGATACAAATTGTTCGGGGGACTTTGGGGCGCAGGTGAAGGCGGCATCGCGGCACTGGGGGCATTGAATTCGCCGGTCACTCTGAGGCGGTCCTGCTCGCTGGCGACCGCGCCGATCACTCCCGCGTCTTTCATATCGCTGTCGTGGGTTTGCGGTGTGGGCGACGCGATGATGTCGGGCTGGACTACCGGGCGCGGCAGGTAGAGCGGCTGGTACAGGTCCTGGATGAACGATACCGGGCGGCCCGACACAAGCGACAGATGGATGCCCGACCAGTCTTCGTCGCTGGTGTTCTCGACCAGCGCCCAGCCCTGGAACGCGGCCTTGCCGGGGGTGTCCAGCAGCAGGCGGTACGAAATCTTCCAAAGCGGCGACTCGGTGATGTAGCCGACGCTCACCGGGCGTTTTCCAGACCCCGTAAAGTGCAGCGTCACCGTGCGCCGCTGGTTGTCCGACCCGGACGCAAGTGTCGTCAAGGCCGAGCGGAACTCGGCGTCGAGGCGCGGGTCGAGCAGCTTAATTGCCACGATGTCGTCCATATGCACTGACCGCAGGCCATCCGCGCCGAGTAAATTAAGCGTGTCCTGGGTTGCCGTTGTGGAGTTCGGGCCGGTGATGATTTTGCTCTCGACGCTGACGATCTGGCCGGTTTCGGTCACTTTCGCCGCCGTCGTGACCGACACGGATGCGCCGCGAAGCTGATTGAGCAGCTCGGTCCGGCTGTGGGGCGTCGTGACATCAATCGCGAACGACTGCAAGGTCCGTCCGATGGGGTCTCGTGCGCCGTAGATGACCGGCTGGACCTGACCCTGCGTGTCAATCAGTGTCAGCGACTTGAGCAGGTCGTTGATCTGGGCCGTGCGGAAGGTCAGCGGCACGGAGGCGTCGCCGGAGATGCTGCCGCCGCGCTCAATGTACGACACGCCGGACGTAAACACGGTCACCTGCTTGATTGGCAGCGGGCCGGGCGCGGTCTGTGCGAGGACCGGGGCGGCAAGAGCAAAGAGTGCGACGGGGAACAGTGGGTTTTTCATGGGCAGGCTTTGCGGAGTGATCGGCATTAGGAGACTGGCACGGATTGGGAACCGGCACTGGAAGTGCCGGTCTACTTTTGAGTGAAAACCGAAGCGGTTCAAGATTCTTCAGTCCCGGAGGGACTTTGACGCGAGAGTAGACCGGCACTTCCAGTGCCGGCCTATGACTACACCTCGCGGCGGTCGAAGATCAGCGCGGCCAGCGTAATTAAAATCGCCGAGTAGACGACTGCGATTAAAATGGCCTGCTCGATGAAGAAGGTCTGGTTGCTGATGACGAGGTTCGGTGACAAAATCTGGTTCTGGACATTGTACTTCGTGAAGTCTGGAATAACCGCGTGGATGACCCGAAAGACCAGCACGACCACCGGGTTCTTCGGGTGCGCCGGGTCGGCGCTCGGGTCGGCCAGCGCTTCAGTCACCGATGACGACAAGCCTAAAAGAAAAATTGCCAGGGTCAGGAAGAAGTTCACAAATGGCGAGACGAACACCGAAAAGAACATCGCAATCGCGCAGACCAGGAGTATCTGGAACAGCAGCAAGAGGACGCCTTTGCAGGCGCTGATGGCCTCAGTCGAAAACCCACGTTCTTTGATCAGAAACAGCAGGATAAAGACCGCCGACATGACCAGCACACTGGCAAGGACTGTCACGAGGCCGCCTAAGAATTTGCCGACCAGGAATTGATAGCGGTGGACGGGCTTTGAGAGTATCGTATAGATCGTGCGCCGTTCGATCTCAGTCGGCAGCAGATTGATACCGAGGATGACGGAGATGAAGACGCCGACGAGGCCGATGACGCCGAGGCCCAGCGTCTTGACGACAATCGTGTCCTTGCCGGGCTGCAGCGACGAGTTCGCGGCTCCAATCAGGATCACGACGGCGGCGACCGCGAGAAAGATCAGCAGGGTCCGGCGGCGAATGGCCTCTCCAAATGTCCCGCCGGCGATAAGCCAAATAGTATTCATGAAAGCGTGTGTCCGACTCCTTTGTCTGCAAAATATCTGTGCTTGCCTTTATCATACCAGAGGCGGGCGGATTTGGCAAGCCGCCGTGCCTCCAGCAAAGAGGTTTCAGACAGCAAGGCGGTTCTCAGAAGCTGCCGGTGACGCGCAGGACGGCGCGGCGGCCCTGCTGGAAGCGGGTGCCGCTGTAGCCGGAGTTGAAGTTCAGCACCGAAAGGTCGTTGAAGACATTCTCGACATCGAGTTCCAGGCCCGCCGGGCCGAGCAGGTGCGGGTGGCCGAGCCGCAGGTTCACCGACGTATGCGAGTTGCGCTGGCCGCCGCCGAGCGTGTTGTTGTTGCTCGGGCCGATGGGGGTCAGCGGGCTGGAGGCTTCCCCGCTGCCGTAGTAGACATCGAAGCCGGCAAACGCCTGAGAGGCGAACGTGTAGCTGAACCCGGTGCTGATTGTGTTGAGCTGGTCGTGATCGTTGACAAGCGGCGCGGGCGCTCCCGTCTGGTCCACGCCGTTCGGGCGGGCGATGGCGTTTGTGTAGGCGAAGTAGCCGCCGAGGCCGGTCAGTCCGCGCGGGGCGAAGTCGTAGGACAGCTCGTAGCCGTGAGTGCCCTGCGAGGAGTATTGCAGGGTGGTGTAGGCGCCGATCTGTGTGTACGGGATGAGAATGCCCGTGTCGAACTCGTTGCGCGTGTTCTTGTAGTACACCGAGAACTTCGCCGACTGCTGCGGCGTGAACCGATGCTCCAGGCCCGCTTCGTACATATCGGTGGTCTGGGGCACAAGATTTGTCCCCAAAATTGCGCCCTGAGCAAGCGGCGGCTGGGAAAACAGCTTGTCGTAGTCCACGGTCAGCGTGGTTTTGGGCGTCAGCGAGTACGCGAGGTTGAGGCGCGGCGAAAGATAGTTCTTTTTGACGCTGCTTGTCGAAAGGTTTTGCTTGCCATAATAAGAATCGTAGCGCAGGCCGTAGTTTGCGGTCAGCTTCCGAGTGGCCCGCCAGGTATCCTGAATGTAGGCGGCATTATAGTATCCCGACCGATGGACAGCCACGGTCGGGGTCGTCGCGCCGGGCGTGAGGGCGTAGATTTGGTTGCCGAGAACGTCGAGGACCGGGTTCCCGGCGGCATCAGTTTGGTACGTGCCGTCGGGTGCAAGGTTCGGACCGCCCAATTGGACTGCCGCTTCGGAATCGAGGGCGAGCTGGCTTTGCGGGATGATATTGTACAGCTCGCTGCCGGACTGGCGGGTGAGCAATAACCCCGCCTTGTAGGTGTGCTGGCCCGCCGATTTGGTCAGGCTGCCGGAGACTTCGGTCTGGGCGCTTTTGCGCTGGATGGTCGGGCTGTACTCAATGGAGTTGTCCACGGTTGTCAAAAGCCCCGTCGCCGGGTCAATGGAGCTGAGGCTGATAGACGGGTTACGGTTGCGGATGTCGAGGCGCGAGGTGGATGCGCCAAACGACAGCAGGCCGGTCAGCGCCCCGCCGAAGTTGTGGCGGTAGTTGAGGGCGCTGAACTTGTTTTCGTCGTTCTGGTAAACGTCCTGCCCGGCGTCCTGCTGCGATTTGAGCGGGGTAAGCTGGCTCCCGTAGAGCGCCGGGTCGGGCGCGACACCTGCCGAGGAGCCGTCGGCATTGCGTGCGCCGCCGTAGCCGTAGCCCTGGCCGACGGGAACGTACTTGTCCGGCAGGCCGTAGCGGTTGGCGACCTGTGTGGTAGCCGGCGCGGTATTCAGCAGCAGGGAAAAGCTGTCGTTTCGGCCGGCCGAGTACGACAGGTTGCCGAACGCGGTCAGCGCCCGTCCGTGGTTGTGAGCGTCCTGGTGGTCCGGCTGGGGCGCCTCGACTGAATTGTCGGTGGAGCGGTTGATAATGTTGAACAGGTACCGGAACGGCCCGGACTGCTCGGGCTTTGCGCCGATCTGGCCGCCGAAGGTCAGCTCCTGATCGAGTGTGCGGTAGCCGCCTGCGCCGAAGCTGACGCTGCCGAACGGCTTGATTGGGCCGGAGCGCAGGCTGAGGTTGACGACGGCAGCGGTCTCGCTGCCGTACTCGGGAGCGTAGCCGCCGGTCTGGATGTCGGCGCTTTGGATGATGTCCGGGCTGATCAATGGCCCCGCTCGGCCCTGCAAAGCGCCGGGGAGTTGGAAGCCGTCAATGTAAATGGACAGGGAGCCGTGCTCGCCGCGCGGGTGGACTACGTTCACCGATGAGCCGACAAAGCCGGGCGCACGGAGCAGGGTGCGGGAGAAGTTCTGCGGATTGGACCCGGTCAACGGGATCTTTCGGATGTCCGATTGCCCGAGCCGGGTGGAGTCGGTGGTCGGGCTGCGCCCAAGCGTGACTGTGGAAGTGCGGGAAACGACCCGCTTGGTCAGCAGGATAGCGACCTCGGTGGTGGTATCGGCGGCGACGGTGACGGTGCGCGTGTCGGTATTGAACGTGACGATCTGCGTGGTGATGCGCCAGGGGCGGTTCTCAAGCGGTGGACTGAGAACGCTGCCGGAGGCATCAGAGAGGACATTGAAGTCGGTATAGACGCCGGCGGTATCATGGAAGATGATGTTTGCGCTCTGGACCGGCTTTCCGGCGGCATCGCGGACCGAGATACGCAGTCGTCCGAAAACGTCGGCGCGAACGCCAGGGGTAAGAAGCAGCCAGAGCAAGGGCAGGCAGGCAAGCAGAGAAATTGGCCGCAGAGAAATCTGCCGCATCGAAAGGGAACGATGAGTCATAATGTGTCCTTGTTCCGTGTGAGACGTGTCTTTTTGACGAGACGTGTGCGGGGTAGACGAAACGGCGGGGACGTGATACTGTTATTATAGATACGGCACCGTGGCAACGGACGTGATCAAAAATCACTCGTGACGGCATCGCGTTCGCCAAGCGTGGGGGTGTTACCAGCACCCTCACGCTTTTTTCGGCCCCAAGCAAGGTCGGATTGAGGATTCGAGACGGAGTCTCGGCGGGGAGTTTAGGAAAGAGCGCACGGGGGTGCGCGTGGGGACGTGTGGTTAAACGGGCATTGGACGTGGGACTGTACGGACCGGGCAGAGCGCGGCAGTGTCAGCAACAGCGGGCGGACAGCGTGGACAGCGGGAACCTGCGGGGTGAACAGGGAGTTCTCCCATTGACAGGCCAGGCAGTTGTGCACGGGCGGTGCGGGCACGGCGCGGCGCAGGGACTGAGCCTGTGTTCCAGTGCGGAACGACGGCAGTGGGCGCAGATCGTCCGTGTGGACCAGGGTCGTGCCGCCGCTGATAATCAAAAACGCCAGCGCGAGTATTCGCGCCGCTGCCCGAAGAAATCTCAGCGACCCGATTGTGTGCTGTCGGTTCACAGTTCGCATTCTACCACGCTCAACCGCAAAGTGCAACAGATTTTCCCGAAAGACCTATGACAGATTTTTATGACTGATCTTTTTTATGACTGATCTATTGCTGCGTTCGACAATCGCGACGCTGGCCGCATTTTTGGGCGGCGCGGTCGGGGTCCTGCTCGGCGGCGCGGCGGCACGGCGGCTGCAAGCTCTGGTATACGCGGCAATGGGCGCACTGCTGGCAGTGACGGTGTTCGATGTGCTGCCGGACGCCAAAAACCTGCTGACCTGGCCGGAGTTCCTGCTGGCGAGTGCAAGCGGCTACGGCCTGTTCTGGTTTGTCGGCAAGTATGTCGCGCATATCTGCCCGGCCTGCTCAGTCGGGGCGTTCGATACGGAGACGACGGCCCGGCTAGGCCGGACGACGACGCTGCTGATGATTGCGCTTGGGCTGCACAGCGCGATGGACGGGGTCGCGGTGGTTGTGGGAGACCGGATGACCGGGCATCCAAACTTGGCTCTGCTCTTTGCAGTGTCGTTTCACAAGCTGCCGGAGGGGCTGGCGCTGGCGCTGCTGCTCATCGGCGGCGGCTACTCGCGGCGGGCGGCATTTGGATGGACACTTGCTGTGGAAAGCATGACTGAACTGGGCGCGATGGGCGGCATCTTTGGCCTGAGCCATGCGCCGGCACTGGGTCTCGGCTTGATTTTCGCGCATATCGGCGGTGGCTTCGTCTATTTGATCAGTTCAGCGCTGAGCGTATTCCTGAAGCCGGCAGGCGCACAGCGCACGAAAAACGGCGCAACACAGTTTGCGCTCAGCGGCGGCGCGGCATTTACAGTGATGTCGGGGTTGATTTGGGGCTTGCATCGCTGGCTGCCTTGACGAAGATGAAGTTGGTGCGGCAGATTTTATTTTTCGCTGACGCTTGACAAATCGCGCGACTTTCGCTAAAATGCCTTTATGGATTTTGATGCCGCAACACCGCAAGGCGAAACAATTGCGCCTGTGCGCCCCGACAGCCAGATTGCCTGGGATGAGCAGCCGGAGCAGCTCACTACGCGGGAAGTCGCGGCACTGTTCGGGAAATCGGCGGCGAACATCCGGGCGCGGGCATCGCGCGGCGACTTCGGCAACACTGTGACCGGGGAAGACGGCCTGCCCCGCTACGACAAAAGCCGGGTGCGGGCGCTATTTGAGCGAGTGACGCAGCGGGAAGCGCAGTCGCGCTCGGTGACCAACCTGCACGGGGTCTCATCAGGACACTATTCGACCAGTTTGTCGCCGGTCGTGACGACGGCGATCAGCGAAATCCAGGCGCAGCACCGCGAGCAGATTGCGCTCTGGACGGCCCGGCTGGAAGAGGTGCGCCTGGCGGCGCAACGCGCACAGGAGGAGGCGCAATCTCTGCGCGACCTGCTGCGCGAGCGAGAAGAAACCACCCGCGCAACACTGTCGCACATGGACACGCTGCACTCGGAGAGCCTGGCCCAGCTCCGTGAGATGCTGACGCGGGAACAAGCGCACACTGTGGAGATTGTTGCGGCCAAAGACGGCGAGATTGCGCGGCTGAAATCGCTGGAAGCCAACGCCCCGCAGCGGTCGTCGTTCTGGAGCCGCCTGTTCGGGGGCTAGTTTCGGAAAAGTGGAGTTTTTGGAAAAGTGGAGTTCTGGAGCCTATGCCCGTGAAATACAAAGTCAGCGTCTCGTTCTCGGGAACCGCCGTGGTCGAGATCGAGGCGTCATCGCCGGAAGACGCCCATGCCGCCGCCGTGGAGATGACGGTTGACGACCTGGCCCGCAAAAGCCATTCGGACATCTCGACGCTGAAGGTCATGGCGAAAGAGATTATCCTGGCGTCCTCCCTCAGCGGTCAGGACGACGCCCCTGATGGCGAAAACGCCCCCCGTAAGGCCCGCCCATCGGGCTGGTACCGTCCCAGGTAATCGAACGCCTATCTTTCCGTTGGGAGACCTACTCACGATGTTTCGATCTCTTCCGCTGGTTTGCTTGCTGACCATTTTTTTGCTGTCACGGAATACCCCGATGCTGGCGGCGCAGACTGCCCCTGTCTGGTCCCCGGCGCTGTCTCAGCGGCCTTACCTTGCCCCGGAGATGCCGCTGCTGCATTTCGCTCTGCGCCCTCCGTCAAGCTTTACCCTCGCAGAAACCACCTCGTTCCGCAGCGGGCGCAAAGAATATCGCTTTGTCGGTGTACGGCGCAACAATGACGGCTCCCTGCCGACACTAATTGTCACGGCGGAAGTCGGAGAAAAAGCGGGGGTAAACTGGACCGTCGCTGAGGGAATGCGGGTTTTGCTACAGACGCAGGACCGGACATTGACACTCGACAAGATGACCGACACACAGCACGGCACGGTCAGCGGCTTTCCGGCACTCCGGACGTATGGCAAAGGGGATGCGCTGGTCAACACTCATTTGATCGGCCCTGGTGTCGGCCACCATCGGTCCGCCCATATTATTCGGTCCGCCCATATTATCTTGTATGGGATCGGAGGCAGCCGTCTGTCGGCAGTCGCGCTGGCGATAGACTACGAGCCGCACACGGGGACTTACGACCCGCAGAATTTGCTGGTGATGGAAGCCGCGATGCAGACGCTTCGGCTGACTGATCCGCCTCCGCCTCCGCCCGCGCCGATGACGGCGACTTTTCCCGGTCAGTGGCTGCCTCGCGCCGATCTGCTGCCGTTTCTGGCGAAAGAAACGGTGGTTGGTGGCGTCGCGATTCGTCCGCCGCAGGAGTTTGACCCAATCACATTGAGCATGGGCGATACTAAAAACCCCATGCTGTTCGGGTTCGGCTGGCAGGCTCGCCGGTCGCGGGCAGTCCTGCGTTTTCTGGTCGAGCCGCTGAAGCCCGGTGAGACGCCGCGCTCTTTGACTGATCTGATGCCTGATGTTGTCACAGCCGAAGGAAAAGGCCAAAAAAATTACTTGCACTCGGAGATTGAGTATGGGGTCACAGGCTTTGGCCCGTCGGGCCGGTTTGTCGGCACCGGGACACTCCCTCTTGCGGGCAGTGCCGCCGGGATTCCGCGTACCTGCACGGTCTATGGAATTGTGACTCCCACTCAGTTTATTCGCATTGAAGCGCTGACCAACGACCCACCGGGGTCATCACTCATGGATCTCATGGCCGCCTCCCTGCTGACCGGCCATTTTGCCCCAGTGCGTTAGAACCGCCAGTCCAGGTCTGCCGCTGGAATGCGCCGGTGGGTCCAGTTGAGCTGCTTCTCGGTCAGGCGGCAGTCTACAAACCACCACGGGTAGGCCAGCGGGTCATGGATGCGGAATGTCTCCCGGTAGCTCTGAATCGCCGGAAAGGCCGCACAGAAGCCGCACCGATGGAGTGTCAAAAACAGGGCCAGCAGGCGTATACGCAGTTTCACCGCGCTGGTGTTCTCCAGCGGAATGGCGAGCGACTGGGATAGGGCAAAGACTTCGCGCTGGGCAAGGTGCATGCTAACCGTGTCAATCCCCTTCAGAATGCCGATCTTGTCCGGTGTCCCCGTCTCATGCAGGTGCGCCGTAAGCGTCAGCACGTAGCGCTCGATGCTGTCCGACCAGCCATCCTCGACACGCCGGGCGACGGCAACGACTTCTTCCAGTTGGGGGGCTTTGCCGAGGTAGTCCCGCAGATGGGTTTCGGCCCAATCCCAGCGCCGGATCGCCCGCAGGGGCAGGCGTCCCATGTCCTCGGGCGGGCAGAGGCGGCAGATGCCGCCGCGTGTCCCGAGCAGGCGGCTGTAGGCGAACTCGATCCCGCCGGCGCTGGCGCGGGGGTCAAGCAGCCCTTCCACGAGGCGTCCGTAGCCTTCAATCAGAAAGTCCAGGGCATCATGCGAGATTTCCGGCGGCGGCGCGGACGCCCGGAGCCGCCGGGCCATGTCCGCGCAGGGCTTGCGGTCCGCTTCGGTGAGTGGTGCCATCATAATCCGTGTGGTGTCTCCCGCGATTCATTGTCGGCAGAGTCAACTGTTTCGGCACACGGTATAAATAGGAGAGTTGGCAGATAGAAACAAAGAAGGGCGAACAGGAATAGGAAGGGCGAACACGAGGTTCGCCCCTACGGGGCGTTTCGGCGGGTGATGTGCCAAGAAAGCGTTCGGAGGGCAACGTACCGGATGTAGGGGCGAATAATGTAGGGTGCGAACCTCGTGTTCGCCCTTTCTATTCCTGTTCGCCCTTTCTATTCCTGTTCGCCCTTTCTATTCCTGTTCGCCCTGTATGCAACCGCCCTGAGTTGGCAAACGAGGGAGTTGACGCTTCGCGGCTTGTGTGCTAAAATAAGCAAGGCGTACAAGTACGGTGCCTTATTGTACTGCTTTCTGACTATTACTTTCTGAGGGAAACCATTGTCTACTGTTCCACTCGCGAAACGCGCCTTTGCCGAGATGCTCGGCACCGCTTGGCTGGTCTTCGGCGGCTGCGGCAGCGCCGTGCTGGCCGCGAAATTCCTCACCCCCGACAATGCGAACGTCAACCTCGGGATCGGGTTTGTCGGCGTGTCGCTTGCGTTCGGCCTGACGGTGCTGACGATGGCCTACGCTATCGGGCACATCTCCGGGTGCCACCTGAACCCGGCGGTCTCGGTCGGCCTGTGGGCCGGCAAGCGCTTTCCGGCATTTGACCTGCTGCCGTATATTATCGCGCAGGTGGCCGGCGGCGTAGTCGGTGCGGGCATTCTGTATCTCATCGCCGGCGGCCAGGCGGGCTTCGATGTCCACGCCGGGTTTGCCTCAAACGGCTACGGCGACCATTCGCCGGGGCACTACAGCCTCGGCGCGTGTCTGACCGCCGAAGTCGTGCTGACGTTCTTTTTCCTGATGATCATTCTCGGCGCGACCGATGGACGCGCCCCGAAGGGCTTTGCGCCGCTTGCGATTGGCCTGGGCTTGACGCTGATCCATCTTGTCGGCATCCCGGTGACTAACCTCTCAGTCAACCCGGCCCGCTCGACCGGTCCGGCTTTGTTCTGCGGCGGCTGGGCCATCGGCCAGCTTTGGCTGTTCTGGCTGGCCCCGCTGCTCGGGGCATTCCTCGCCGGCATTGTCTACCGCTGGCTGGAAGTTGGCACGACCAACACCGAAGCACAGCAAATCATCGGGCGTGTCACGCGTTAGGCGCCTTGCGTTTTTATTCCCTGCGTTTCACTCTTTGTCCGGCTTGTCCTGCTTCTTGCCGAACGCATATCCCGTGCAGCCGCTGGCAATCGCGGTGAGAACAGTAGAGACATACAGCCTTTGCGCCTCAGTCGTACCTGACTTCAACAGCAAAACATAAATGCCGACAACGGAAAAAGCCATCAGAAGTACACCGGCAAAACAAAGTTTGAGCAGTGCGAATAAATACTCTTGCGCGGGCTGCTTCACGGCTTTCTCTCGCCTGGCGTGTTCCCGGCGCTTCGTACTTGATGGTCGCTTCCGTGAAGTTCTCCGCGTCCGGCGGCGTTAGGATTCGGTCAAGCTGTACATTTTCAGGCTTATTTCCTGACGGCGGCGTTGGCTCTGGCATAGCGTCCCTCCGATGGACAAATTAAATATTGCGATTATTTAGGCACCGCAATTTAGACAGCGCAGTTAGTAGCGTAGGTCGACAACTTCCGTTGTGAGTTGGTCGCTGTGCTCGGCCGCCCCGAACTTTTTGCCTTCTTTTGTAGCTTGAAGCGCCACTTCCATCAGCGCCAATGACTTCCGCAGGACATCGCTTTTCGTCCCATGAATATCTCGTGCCATTGTCTGCAGCCTCCGGTTGAGTTCCGGCGAGATGTCCAGGCTGATGCGGACTTTTTCGGAGTTTTCGGTTCCTGCCATGATAGTCTCCTCTGAGTACATTACTATGCGGCAACTATACCCTAATTTTACGCATTTTTTACACATTGTCACAATAGCCCCTTGACTTCACTCCCCGCCATCGTCTATACTGCAACTCACTACGGCCTTGATGGGGAAGAGTACGCAGGTTAAGCTGAATGAGAGAGGGAGCGCCGCCGGCTGCAAGCGCTCCCACAGCAAAGCCGCCGAAGGTCGCCCCGGAGCCGTGTCCGAAATGAGCGTCCGCGTGCCCACGAGAGAACGCGGAAAGCAAGGTGGTACCGCGCGTCGGTCTTGAATTGTCAAGCCCTCGCGTCCTTGCGGCAGACTTACTGCATTTATGCGTAGGCCCTGCCGCGATGGACGCGGGGGCTTTTGTGATTTTGGAGAGGGTTGCGATGGAAAAAGCATATGAGCCGAAAGATGTGGAGGCGCGGCTGTACCCCGAATGGGAAGCCGCCGGACTGTTTCATGCAGAGCCGACGCCGGGGACGCCGAAGTTCAGTGTCTGTATTCCGCCGCCCAATATCACCGGCAGCCTGCACATGGGTCATGCCCTGAACCATTCGGTGCAGGACACCCTGGGGCGGTGGCACAAGATGCAGGGCCATACGGTGCTGATTTTGCCGGGCGTGGACCACGGCGGGATTTCGACGCAGACAGTCGTGTCCCGGCAGATCGAAAAAGAAGGAGTGACCCGGTTCGATTTGGGTCGCGAGAAGTTTGTGGAACGGGTTGCGGCGTGGAAAGAGGAGTATGGCGACCGGATCGTGTTCCAGCTCAAGCGGCTTGGCTGTGGCTACGACTGGTCACGGCTGCGGTACACGATGGACCCGGCGTACTCGGAAGCCGTGACCGAAGCGTTCGTGCGCTTCTTCGATGCTGGGCTGATCTACCGGGGCAAACGCATGGTGAACTGGTCGGTCGGCTTGCAGACCGTCATCTCGGACATTGAAGTCGAAAATATCGAGACCGACGGCTCGCTCTGGCATATCGCCTACCCATTCGCTGACGGCTCCGGGTCGGTGACCGTGGCAACGACCCGGCCCGAGACGCTTCTCGGCGACACGGCGGTCGCGGTCAATCCAAAAGACCCACGCTACGAGGGCCAAATCGGCAAAATGCTCCGTCTGCCGCTGACCAATCGCGAGATACCGTTGATCGCCGATGACTACGCGAGCTTGGAGTTCGGCACCGGGGCGGTGAAGATCACGCCCGCACATGACCCAAACGACTACGAAGTGGGTTTGCGGCACTCACTGCCCCAGATTACAGTGATCGGCTTCGACGGCCGGCTGACCGGGGACGCGGGTGTCCGCTATGCAGGTTTGGACCGCTTCGAGGCGCGGGACCTGATTGTCGGCGACCTGGAAGCTGCGGGCGTCTTAGAGAAGATCGAGCCTTATCAGCACAGTGTCCCGCACTGCGACCGCAGCAAGACGGTGATCGAGCCGCTGCTGTCCGAGCAGTGGTTTATGACAATGGCCGGCACCGAATTAGTCAAAAACGCCACCGAGATTGTCTCCAACGGGCAGATTGAGTTTTCGCCGGGCCGCTACGCCAAAACGTATGTGGACTGGATGGACGGCATTCGGGACTGGGCTTTATCGCGCCAGCTCTGGTGGGGCCACCGCATTCCCATTTACTACAAGCCTGACGGCACGTATGTCGCCGCCCGCACTCTCGCCGAAGCGATAGAACGCGCCGGGACCGACCAGCTTGTCCAAGACGAGGACGTGCTGGACACCTGGTTTTCGTCGGCCCTGTGGCCGTTCGCAACGCTCGGCTGGCCGCAGCAGACGCCGGACTTGGATTACTTTTACCCGACCGACTTTTTAACTACGGCGGGCGAGATTTTGCGTTTGTGGGTCGCCCGCATGGTGATGACCGGGCTGGAGTTCATGGGCGAGAAGCCATTTGACGATGTCTACATTCACGCCACGGTGCTCGACAAAAAAGGCCGCCGGATGTCTAAAAGCCTCGGCAACGGGATTGACCCGGTGGAGATGATTGACAAGTACGGGGCCGACGCCCTGCGCTTCTCGCTGCTGAGATTGGCCTCGAAAGGTCAGGACATCAAGTTCAGCGAGGAGCGTGTTCCCGAGGCCCGCAATTTTGCCAATAAGCTGTGGAACGCGGCCCGGTTCGTGCTGATGAATATGGAACCTCACCCCGCGACAAGTCGCGACCCTCTCCTTAAGAAAGGAGAGGGTGAGGAAGGGACAGGGCGGAGTTTGGCGGAACGCTGGATTTTGTCGCGGCTTCAGCGGGTAACGCAGAGTGTCAACGCTTCGCTGGCAAGCTATGATATGGACGATGCATGTTCGACGCTGTATGAGTTTGTCTGGGGCGAATACTGCGACTGGTTCGTAGAATTGTGCAAGCCAGCCTTGCAAGGCATGGACGGATCGGCGAAGGACTCGGCGCGGGCGATTCTGTATACCGTGCTGGAAACGACGCTGCGTCTGCTGCACCCGATTATGCCGTTTGTGACCGACGAAATCTGGCAGCAGTTACCGGGTAAAACCGGAAGTATCAGCCTCGCCCCATACCCCGTCACCGATGAGGCACTGATTGACACCGAGGCCGAAACTTCCGTTGGGCTTTTGATTGAAAGCATTACGGCTCTGCGCGGCTTGCGGGCGGAGTTCACGCCGGGCGGGCAGGAAAACGAGGCCGCACGGGCCGCAATGCTGACCCGCAAACTCACGGTTGTTGCGGTTCCTGAGACCGAAGCGGCGCGAGCGGCGCTCGAAGCCCAACTGCCCGCACTAGTTGCCCTGGCACGTCTGGGCGCAACATCTGTTGCGGCCTCGGCTCCGACGGACGGCAAGTATGTCCCGGCGAGCGTGCCCGGTGCGGCGTTCTACGTGCCGACAGGGGAGCTACTAGACGGCCTGGACCCGGCGAAAGAATCGGCCCGGCTGGCTTTGGAGATCGTCAAGCTCGACAAAGAGCTGGCGGGGGTGCGCGGGCGTCTGGACAACCCAAGCTTCGTCGCGCGGGCGCTGCCGGAAGTGGTCGAGAAAGCGCGGGCAGACGCAGCGGAACTGGTGGGGCGTCAGGCGAAGCTTGAAATGCGACGTGGGCTGCTGGCTTAGGACCCCTCCCGCTCGTCCGTTCATTCTTCTCTTCCTCGCTCCCTCCCCGCCCTCCGGGTAGCCAGTGCTGAAGCGGAGAGGGACAGAGCCAGGAGGGGATAAGGCTAGAGCCTGTTATGCACTTTTTCAGAGCGGCAGGCAAAATTGAATGCCGTTGTATATCAGCCACCTTGCTACATTGTCACTGGATGGCAGACGCAACGGCTGGAAACCGTCTGGATACGGCCCTGGCAGGCCAGATAAGCCCAAAAAGTGCATAACAGGCTTTAGCAAGGCGGGAGGGAGCGGGACTGCCGCACTGCTCGCGGGCGGGACTGCCGCACTGCTCGCGGGATGCTTCGTTGTACTGGCTGGATTTGGATCAAAGCTACTTGTATGCAGAACAAAGCTATGCCAAACAGTTCTTGAAGGCGGACAACTGAATCCAAAAAGCCCCAGCGCGTGTGCGCCGGGGCTTTTTTTGCTGCTTATCTGCCTACGGCACGACTTCTTCGGCGGGGAGCTTGGCGTCCATTATGCGCTCGACGCTTGCCACCCGGTCGTCCTCAGCGACGTTGATGGCCCGGACACCCTGCGTGTTGCGGCTCAGGGAGATGCTTGGGCCGTAACCAATGTCGTGGAGCCGACTGCGGGCACCTGCTCAGGGTAAAGGGGCGTGAGAGTGCCGTTGCTTGTAATACGAAACTGGCTGATGCCATGCTCGTCAAGATGTATAGGGTCCTGACCGAGTGCATAGACAAAGCGTCCAGTGGCATCCACGCAAGGAGCGCGGCAGAAATTGTGCGTCGCAGTCGCTCCCTGTAGCCGCAGTGTTCCGCCGGGTGAAACCGCGTAGCAGAACAAGGTTTGCCCCCATCGCGGCACTGCATAAAGAAAGCGCCCGGTGGGGTCTAAGTCTGGGTCTACTCCCGGCACTGTCCCTGGAAGCAGCACCGGTATACCGTTCGTTCCGATCCGATACGTTTTTAAGGAGGCATGGTCTGCGTCTGCGATATAAAGAGTGTGCCCGGCAGGATGGAAGACGGCCCGGCCTGGCTTGTAGCCCAATGTCAGCGAACCAACGGGCGGCGTCAAAAGCCTTCCGTTTATTCCTAATCGGTAGATGTCTAAATACTGATCTTTTGGGCGCATAACATAAAGGAAGCGGCTGGAGGGACCAGTGATTGCATAAGCTGAGACCATCGTCCGGTCTGCCAAAAAAGCCCCTGTTGCATAGGTTGCGACCACGACCGGCGGGCCAGGCAACCGCACGAACTTTCTCCCAGCGCCAGCCCGATATGCAGTGAGCAAATAGTGGTTCGGCATATGGCTGCCGCCACTATACTGGTCATACAAGATGTAAAGAAAGCAACTGCGCCCTGCAAGTGCTAGTGACCTAGGGTAAAGTGTCTTGTCATTCTCGGAAAACATCTGCGTGGCTTTTGGTACACCCCGGAGGTCGACGCGGTATTGCCCCACGCGATTGAGCGGATCGGGAATGTCCTTAAAATAGACTGACCGATGGTCAGAACTTGCGGTCAAGCAACTAATGGATGTCTCGAATTGAGGCGATAACTGAAACTTATTATCAATATCATACCGGGTTATCGAAACAGCGAGTGTACCATCGAGATTGATTGGATAGTAGATTGGAGCGTCGAGACTATCGGTATAGAGAACTTCCGGTCTCTCCCAACGCACCTTAAGGTTAGGGTGGGGAGCAAGAGAAACCACCGGGGTTGTTAGCCCCGGTGAGATGCGATGTTCACAGCTACTCACGAGCAAGACCAGCATCAAAATTGACGCAATCCAAATGCTCCTGCTGGTGACAATACCAAATCTGCTCATACTCAATCTGCTCATACTCATTATCAGGTGTAGTTCTTGAAACTCAGCGGGCGAACAGATTGACATTCTCCTCCCAGAAGTAGGCATTCTGCTCCAGCCAATTGACAACACTGTTGTATGCGTTTGGGTATGCACCGGCTCTCATCGTGACAGTTGGATCGTCTGTCCAGGAAATCCAGCCACCGTTTGTGCCGCGTAGTTCGACGCCTCGCGCATCAGCGTTCCCCCAATAAGCGCCAGCGAATGAACCACTTCCAATGGGTGAATAAACTTTGCAGCCATCAATCAAAAATCCTTTCTCTATCGCTGACGGATCATTGGGGCCATTGGCGATAGGTGCTCCCGGATGTCTGAGGTCAAAATCACCTTGTTCTGTGAGGGTTGGATTTGGCGACTTGAGAGTTTGGGCAATCGAGTTGATACGCTTTAATACAAACGTATTTGTTTTTCGCCAAAGTGGGACGTAAGAATAGACTAGGGTCATCGAGTTTATGTTTTCATTCACACTGATTGGATGATCTGGGTCATTCGGATTGACCGTAGCTAATCCTATTTTTCCAGTGCCAAGACCTAGGACGGGCAACGAGAAATGCAGCTCAACGGATTGGTCAGCGACATGCGGCGCGGCGGGTGTAAGAAATTGCATTCTCACTTCTCCCGCTAAACGCACCTTGTACTCTACTTTCCCTCTCGGCAAGGCTTTGGGCGAACCGTCGAGAAATATATAATGGTCCCATAAATTAGGACAGCAAAATGGGCTAAAATAAGGTGGAAACCACCGCCCATGAGAAAACACTATACGGCTGCTTTCAAGGCCCAGATCGTCCTCGAAGCCCTGAAAGAAACCAAGACTGTTGCCCAAATCGCTTCCGATCACCAGCTTCATCCGAACCTGGTAACCAAGTGGAAGCAGGAAGCCGTCGCAGAACTTCCCGTTGTCTTCGAGCGCAAAGACACGCAAGCGCACGCCCTGGAAGCCCAGGAGCAAAAAGTCGCTCAACTTTACGAACAGATCGGTCGCCTCACAACGCAGGTGAACTGGCTGAAAAAAAAATCTGGCCTCGAACCTGACGCCTGACGAGCGCCTGGCACTGATCGAAAGACATCCAGAACGCGAGGACAGCCGCGTTCTGCCACTGCATCGGCAAGCAGATTTGTTGTCCGTGTCCCGCAGCCGCTTGTACTACGAGGCGCGGCCTGTGCGGGAGCAAGAGGTGTGCATCAAGCACCGCCTCGACGAGTGGTACACGAAGCGCCCCTGCCTGGGGTCGCGCAAGCTAGTGCATCTGCTGGCCGAGGACGGCCTTGCGGTTGGGCGGCATACCATCCGCCGTTACCGCGAAGAAATGGGGCTGGCTACCCTGTACCCGAAGCCGAACCTGTCTCGGCCCAGTCGTGCAGACCATCGGGTGTACCCGTATCTACTGCGTGATCTACGCATCGAGCGGCCCGACCAGGTGTGGGGCGTAGACATCACTTATATTCGCTTGCGCGGCGGCTTCTTGTACCTGGTCGCATTCTTAGACTGGTTCTCGCGCCTGATTGTGGCGTGGGAGCTGTCCGAAACACTGGAGATGTCCTTTGTTTTATCCTGCGCCGACGCAGCGCTTGGGCGGGCCGTGCCTCAGATTATCAACAGCGACCAGGGCAGCCACTTCACGAGCGAGCGATACACAGGCCGCGTTCTTGCGGCAGGAGCGCAGGTCTCGATGGACGGGCGCGGGCGCTATGTGGACAACATTTTCACGGAGCGCTTGTGGCGCACGGTGAAGTACGAAGAAGTATATCTGGCCGATTATGAGACGCCAAAAGAGGCGCGGATGAGCCTTACGTCGTACCTTTCGTTCTACAACCAAGAGCGCCCGCATCAAGCGCTTGGATATTTGACGCCTGCGGCGGTCCACGCCCAGCCTGACCGATTAACACAGAAAATCAAGGATAGCAAGGAGACATAATCCACCTTAAAAAAGGCCGATTGACTGTCTTGACAAATGGGACCACTATAATACGCTTGGAAGCAGTGAATTCGGATTGTGCTTTACGCGCTCTTTCGGTCGCGCTGCAGTTATACCAGGTGTCCAATAGCCTGTTACATAGCTTCCATTCTGCAACTTCGACAATGTCAACTGCAACCCTGCATCTAGGGTAAAGGTATCCACTTTTCCAGGGCCTTGGTAAACGTAGCCGCCCGTGTAAATATCAATCGAATCAGTGTAGTGGTGGCCAACATCGGGAGCACCTGATCCCGGCTGGCTTGTACTGATGTGATCTACAAGAGTAATTGTTTGAGAGCCGGTATTAGGGATGCCAACCGCCGCAGAGAAGCCAGTATAGCCGGGCATTGATCTCACTTCCCGATAAGGCCCCGTAGGAGGATCGGTTGCAGGAAACGGAGAATGATCCAGAACAGGGGCAGCCAATGGAACTTGCCCTGCAAGCCCCGTCGTCAAGAATGCATTGGCAATGCCTGTAGGCTGATCGTAACGTGGTGCCGCGACTACTCTGCCGTCATCATAATTGATGCAATAACCATCAGAGTATCCATGACTTGTGAAAGCCTGAGCAGGACTGCCATCAGGAAAATTACCCATGTAAATGGTGCCATCCGGCCCGGCGACTTGCAGGACTCCGACCTGAGCAGGAGTAGAGCCTCTGGTATCGTCGATATCTGGTTCCAAGTCCAATGCCGCCGTAGCACTGACAGCATTGATAATCCGCGTCGGATCAGCCGTGTCCCACGGCACCGCACTTGCATCAGGGATTGCGCTCGCTTCGTTGCTTTGACCAGATTCAGTACCACCTTGCGTGACTGGTGCCACATAGTAATAGTACGTCGTTCCTGCCACTAGCGGGCTATCTGTGTACATAAATGTGTTAGTGACCGCTACCGAGTTGTCAGGGATATTCACCGGACCAGCAGAATTAACTCGTGTGTAGGGGCCGCCGGACTGCAACCCGCGATAAACATTGTAGCCGACAGCCCCGCTGTAGCCTGCCCAATACAGAGTGGTCTTATTGCTGCCCGTCGCTACCACAGCTAAATCAACAGCGTAAGTCGCAGGCGAATTGACTGTCAGCATTGCGGTCTGAACAATAGGGCTGCGCGGCGGGGATTGCGCGAAAGACTCTGTGGCCGTGATTGTCGCCGTGACCGGAGACGAGACCGCGCTCGTCGTAATTGGGAAGGTGAACGTCGATGCGCCGCCGACAGCAACTGAGCTTGGTACCTGGACGGCTGAGTTGTTGCTGGACAAGCCGATGAAGGTGTAGCCTTGTCCGTAAACCGTAATTGTGCCGGTGCTAGTGGTGCCGCCGGTCCCGCTGGTCGGGCTGACTGAGACGGAAAGCAAAGTAGGAACCTGCATAGGAGGCGGGGGAGCTATGGGAGGCGGGGGAGCTTGGCTATGGGAAACGGGAGCTAGCCAGAGTAGCGTTAGTAACAGAAGCAAAAGAAGGCCGAGCCGAAAAGGCCGAGCCGAAAAGGCCGAGCCGAAAAGGCCGAGCCGATGAGAAAGAGGTGGGCATGGTGTCTCCGATCTTCAAGCGAGAGTTGATGACGCGAACGTACACGCGATGCCTCGGGGCGGACCAGCGTACAGTGGGCCATGAGGTATTGCTATCATAGCATACTTTTATCGGATTTGTGTTAAGAAAAGATTAAATCTTTCGATTTATTTTCACACGCAAGCAAAGAAGCCCCGGCGCACACGCGCCGGGGCTTCTCGTTTTACCTGCCAGCCCTATGGCACGACTTCTTCGGCGGGGAGCTTGGCGTCCATCATGCGCTCGACGCTTGCGACCCGGTCGTCCTCAGCGACGTTGATGGCCCGGACACCCTGCGTGTTGCGGCTCAGCGAACGGATGTCGTTGACCTTCAAGTGGATCGTGATGCCCTCGCGGGTCATAATCAGGAGCTGGTCCTCGGGGCTGACAATCTGGGCGTCCACGATGTCACCGGTCTTTTCAGACAGGGACATGGTGAGAATGCCCTTGCCGCCGCGTGTTTGCAAGCGGTACTCTTTCAGCGGGGTCCGCTTCGAGATGCCGCGCTCGCCGATGACCAGCAAATCCAGCTCGGGTTGGACGACCGCCATGCCGACGACCGCATCGTCGTTGTCGCCCGAGAGCATGATGCCGCGTACTCCGCCCGCCGCCCGGCTGCGGGGCGTGACATCGGTCTCGCTGAACCGGATGGACATGCCCTTGCGCGTGACCATGATGATCTCGTCCCGGCCCGACGTATGCGCGACCCACCGCAGGGCGTCGTTTTCTTCGATGTCGAAAACAATTAGGCCGTTGTTGCGGAGGTTGGTGAACTCGGCCAGCGGCGTTCGCTTGACTTCCCCGCACTCGGTCACCATCAGGAGGAAGCCTTCGGCGTCCTTGAACTGCTTCATCGGCACCGTGGCCGTGATCCGCTCACCCGGCTGGATATTGATCAGGTTAATGATCGCCGTGCCCATCGCCGTCCGCGACGTTTGCGGGACTTCGTAGGCTTTCAGGCGGTAGACCCGGCCCCGGTCGGTGAAGAACAGGATGAAGTGGTGCGTGGTCGCCACAAACAGGTGCTCAATCGTGTCTTCTTCTTTGGTCGCCGCCCCAATCCGCCCCTTGCCGCCGCGCTTCTGGGTCGGGTACGTTTCTTTGGGCACCCGCTTGATGTAGCCGTCGCGGGTGATCGAAACGATCATTTCCTCTTCGGGGATCAAGTCCTCGTCGCCGATCTCCTCCGCTTCCATCGGCACAATCCGGGTCCGGCGCTCGTCGCCGTACTTATCCCGCAGCGCCTTCATCTCCTGCTTGATAATCGCGACGACCCGCGCCGGGCTGGCAAGGATGTCTTCGAAGAACGCGATCTGCTTGAGCAGCTCTTTGTACTCGTTTTCGAGGCGCTCGCGCTCAAGGCCCGTCAGTGCCCGAAGCTGCATGACTAGAATGGCGTCGGCCTGTAATTGGGACAGCGCAAACCGGGCCATCATCTCGTTGCGGGCCAATTCCGGTGTGCGCGATGCCCGGATGAGCGAAATGATCTCGTCGAGCACGTCCAGAGCGATCTGCAAACCCTCTAAGATATGAGCGCGGGCTTTGGCTTTGTTCAGCTCGTAGAGTGTTCGGCGCGTGACCACTTCCCGCCGGTGGTCCAGGAAGAAGCCGAGCGCATCTTTGAGTGTTAAAATGCGCGGCTGCCCGTCCACCAGCGCCAGCATATTGACGCCGAACGTCGTGCGTAGGGGCGTGTGCTTTAAGAGGAAGTTCAGGACTTTTTTCGGGTACGCCTCACGCTTGAGCGTGATGACGATCTTCATGCCCGTCCGGTCCGAATAGTCGTTGAGGTCGGCGATGCCCTCGATCTTCTTTTGCTTGACCAGATCGGCGATTTGTTCAATCAGCCGCGATTTAATCACCTGGTACGGCAGTTCGGTGACAACAATCTGGTTGCGCCCGTTTTCGATGGGTTCAATCGTCGTCCGAGCCTGCATGACGACCGAGCCGCGCCCGGTGGCGTAAGCCTGGCGAATTCCCTTCATGCCGAGGATTAGCCCGGCGGTCGGGAAGTCCGGGCCTTTGATGAACGTCATCAGCTCATCAATGGTCGTGTCCGGGTTCTCCAACAGATGGATCGCACCGTCGCACACTTCGCGCAGGTTTTGGGGCGGGATATTGGTCGCCATGCCGACCGCGATGCCCGAGCCGCCGTTGCAGAGGAAGTTCGGGAACTTCGACGGCAGCACGACGGGTTCGCGCCGGGTCTGGTCGTAGTTTTCGGCCCAGTCCACGGTGTCCCGGTCCAGGTCTTGCAGCATCTCCATCGCAAACGGCGCCATCCGCGCCTCGGTGTAGCGCTGAGCCGCCGGTGGATCGGCATCAATGGAATTATGGACAAAAACACCGCTTGCCAGCAGGAAGTTATGATGCTCATCTACAGTGATGTCATAGACATCGGCGGTCTCCGTAGTCGCCTGCACGAAAAGCACTCGGAATTCGCGCTGTCCCGGCTCAACAGAAACGCCTGGTTCGCCTCTCTGAAGAGCAAGTGTATCAAAGCAGTGAGGCATCAAACTGTCTTGCGGCGTCAAAAACTGTGCTTCTTTGTAGAAGCCGTTACGCAGCAGGAACCGATGGTCAGGGGTGCAGCGAATGCGCTCACCGTTGTCCAAAACAACTTCGACAAGCTCCGCGCCTCGGCGGGTAATGCGCGAGTGTCGGCCTTCGCCGACAACAACTCGGCCCTCGGCGTTCACCGAGTAGACGGGGAACACTTCGGTGGGCGGCAAGCTCGCCAGTTCTGCAAACGAGTTTTCGGTACCATCCAGCAGCTTAATCTTCGTATCGCCGGTGAAGCAGCCGAAATTCCCTTGCCCGTCCACCAGCAGGTAACGCATATTGAAGTCCTGCGCCATGCGGACCATCGTGGCGTACAGAGCCGTGTCGCCGTGCGGATGATAGTTGCCCATGCAGTTATGGACTAAGACACCGTTCGCGATAAACTCATGTTCTTCAGCGACTTGGATGTCATAGGTGACATCTGCGGCAATGGATTGAATGCTGCTGACTTGGGTGAAGGAAACGCCGTCGCGGGCAAAGCCGCGCACAATTTCCGCATAAGGCGAGACTGAAGCATTCAGTGCCGCGAGGCTGGGCAGGTACGGCACAGCCGGGGATTTGTCAGCGCTTGCTGAGTTCGTTTTAGCAAATTCGCGGGCAACGACATACTCGCCGGGCTGAAGTTCATCGGCGGTCTTCCAGGCAGTCATCAGGCCGGGGGTCCAGACTTTGAACTGCTGACCGGGCGTACACTGGAGAGCCGAGCCGCTGTCGAAGACGACTTCGCGCAGGGGCTGGGGCGGCATGACATAGGTTTGTGTCACAGGCCGAATGCCGGTCTGCGTGTACACTTCGTCGCCTATACTGAGAGCTTCGATGGGAATTAGGCCAGTCGGCGTGGAAACCAGAGTTCCCGCGACAAAGCACTCCCCGACGATTTTGGCGGATTTGCGGTGCTGGCCGGCGGGAGTGAGGTTGAGGTCGCTCATCGCCATGAGAATACGGCGGTGGACGGGCTTGAGGCCGTCACGGACATCTGGGAGGGCGCGGGCGATGATCGTGGACATGGCGTAGTCGAGGTACGACTGCCGCATTTCGTCCTCGATACTGACATTGTAAACGTCGCGCCCGATAGATTGCAGGACCGCGGCCGGTGCGAGGTCGTCGGGGCCGGGGGAGAGGTCATCGGGAGCCAAATCAGGGGGGGAAATTTCTTCGTCTGCCATCGGTTATCCTTTGCAGTGTGGGGGAAAGAAAACGGTTCGCACGATGCGAATTGTGTAGCAGTATTATACTGTATTTGGCAGCAAATGTCAAGAAAGAGGGCGGAAAACAGGCACGAAAAAGAGCGCGAACCGGGTGGTCCGCGCTCTGCCGACAGAGGCTCTCGCACAGGGGCTTAGGCGTCGAACTCGCCGCTCAGGCCGGCCCGCTGCCGGTGCTCGGCCAGCACGTCCGCCGGGACCTGTTTCAGAAAGTAGCTGCCGGCAAACAAGACGATGCCGATGTCGTCCAAAGCGCCGATGACCGGGATATACTGCGGGATATTCAGCGGGCTAACGGCAAAGACCAGCGCCCCGACCAGCGCGGCTTTGGCGAACGGCGGGACACGCGGATCGAGCAGCAGCAGGCGGAACAGGGCAAGCTGCTTGGGGGCGTCTGACGCCAGCTTTTGCGCGGCTTTGAGGCCGCCGACCCGGCGGGTCATCTGGACGACACGCCAGAGTTGTTTGAATAGGTTCATTATCGGTCGCTCCTGAGTTGTTTGTTGATACCGTGTTTTAGGCGAAGACGGCTCAAGAAATGTTCCCATTTGAGGCCCGATTTAAGCGGCGCGGACATTAAGAGTGCCTAACAATAACCCAAACCCCACCCCGGAACTGCGTTCCGACCCTCTCCTTTCTTAAGGAGAGGGTGGTGAGGAACGAGCCGGGTGAGGTTCTTCGTCCGGGGGTTTTGTCAGGGCCTCTAAGCGGCGCGGACGTGCAGGACATCCTCGTAGGCGTAGACGGCGTTGCGGCCCCCGTCTTTGGCGGAGTACAGGGCGATGTCGGCTTTTTTGACCAGGTCGCGGGCCGTGCCGGAGTCGTTCGGGAATGTCGCGCAGCCGAGGCTGACCGTGACGTGCCCCGTTTCGCTGAACGCTCTTTCTTCGGAGTATTTCGGGTCGGCATCGAGGCTCGGCAGGGCGAACGCGGTCTCGGCCACCGCGCGGCGGATGCGCTCGGCGATGAGGCGGGCTTCGTGCGCTTCGGTCTCGGGGCAGATAATCACGAACTCCTCGCCGCCGTAGCGGGCGGGCCGGTCCACGCTCCGCAGAGCATTCCGCAGGACAACCCCGATCTGCCCCAGCAGGGCGTCCCCGGCCTGATGTCCGCGCGTGTCGTTGAACGATTTGAAGTGGTCAATGTCCAGCAGAATGACCGAGAGGGGCCGGTTGTAGCGCTCGGCCCGGAGCAGCTCGTCGGCCAGTGTTTCCTCGAACTGCCGGAAGTTGTCCAGGCCGGTCATCGGGTCGCTGTAGGCCAGCGACCGGAAATCCTGCTGGAACAAAAGCCGCTGCAAGGGGAAGATGGCCCGCGCCGCCAGCGATTCCAGGCGGTGAACGTCGTCTTCGGTAAGCGCCAGCGGGCGGCGGTAGCCGACATAGAGCATCCCGAGCAGCCCCTCGACATTGGCGAGCGGGAGGCAGGCAAACGACGCGGCTTCGGGATCAATCTCAAGCAATCGGGAGCGCAGCCGCTGCCGCTCGGCGGCGGCATCGGCGGCATAGAACGCCGACAGGTTCAGGCCGTCCTGCACCGGCTCGGCCACCCACCACGATCCCCCCCGCGCCTCGTCCACGCCGAGCGCCGGCAGCAGCGCAGCGGCATGGGGCGGGCAGCTCGCCGCCCGCAGCTCCAAAGTCCGCCCGTCGGCGGCCTTGAGATACACCGCGCAGACGTCACACGCGCTGTGCTCCTGGAGATTAAGCAGGATCAAATTGAGGGTCATGTCGAGGTCGAACGCCGAGTCCATCTGCTGGGACATATCCAGCAAATCGGACAGGTCTTTCTTTTCGCCGTCCAGGGTCCGCAGGCGGCCTTCCATCTGGGTCCGCAGCGCCCCGCCGAACACGGCGACCACCGGAAAGCTCAGGCCGATGGCAGCCGCCCGGAGCGGCAGCGGGCCGCTCGGTAGGTGCCCGCCGCTGCCCAGAAAGGCCGCGACTGAGACCATCGCCAGCGACGCCGCGAGGCCAAGCCCCACTCCGTAGCAAAGCGATGCCAGCAAAATCGGCAGGTACAGCGCACAGGGCATCGGCGAATGGGCGCCGCCGGTGAGAAAGACAAACGCCGTGACCAGCGCCGCAAAGACCGCCGTGACCCCGTAGTCGCGACCGGCGTGACCGGCTTGGCCTGCGGGCGCGGCCAGCAGCCAGCCCTGCCGCTCGGCCAGCAGATACAGGCCGGCAAACAGCGCTCCCAGGCTGGCCATCGGCCCCGGCGGTCCGCCGGCGAGGATGCCGACTGCCGCCGCCAGCAGGCCGAACGCCGGCGCGTAGAGGCGCTTGCGCTTGTTCCAGTTGATCTGCCGCGTCCTATGGAGCTGCTGCTCTTTTGCTCTCTGTCGTGTCGTCAAATTGTCTTACCCAAGCGTTTCTCCCATATGGGATCGTGCGATATTTTATCGTGCAATACTTTGATGCGCTTTCTGCAACTGTTCTTCCACGGCCTCGCGCCCGGTGCCGCCGAATGCCGACCGGGCATCGGCGCTGCCGCGTGGGGACACCAGCGCCGCGGGGTCGGCCCCGGCAAACAGCGGCGACGCCGCGACTAGGTCGCCATGCGTCAAATCTTCCAGCGCCCGGCCCGACCGAACGCACTCCCCGACAATTTTGCCGACGACTTCGTGCGCCTGCCGGAAGGGCAGGGATTGAAGGACCAAAAAGTCCGCCAGGTCGGTCGCGGTTGAAAAGTCGCCGTGCAGGGACGCCGCCATTTTCTGTGCGTTGAACTGCGTGTTTTGCAGCAGCGTATTTATCACAGACAAACACATCTCTGCCGTGTCCAGCGCATCGAACAGCGCTTCCTTGTCTTCCTGCATGTCTTTGTTGTAAGCGAGCGGCAGGCCCTTCATCAGTGTCAGGAGCGTTGTCAGATCGCCGTAGACCCGGCCCGTCTTGCCGCGCACCAGCTCTGCCACATCCGGGTTCTTCTTCTGCGGCATGATCGAGCTGCCCGTCGTGACACTGTCCCCCATCTCCGCCCAGCCGAACTCCGGGGCGCTCCAGAGTATCAGCTCTTCGCAGAGCCGCGACAGGTGCATCATCACAAGCGCCAGGGCCGAGACCGTCTCAATCGCAAAATCTCGGTCTGAGACGGCGTCCAAACTGTTCGGGATGACGCCGTCAAAGCCTAGCAGTTCCGCGACCCGCAGGCGGTCAATCGGAAACGTCGTGCCCGCCAAAGCCCCCGCTCCCAATGGAAGTTGGTTCACCCGCGCCCGCGCCTGCTCCAGCCGCTCCTCGTCCCGCGCCAGCATCCAAAAGTAGGCCAGCAGGTGATGCGCCAGACGCACCGGCTGCGCGTGCTGCAAATGGGTCATCCCCGGCAGCAGCGTGTCGAGATGCGCCTCCGCCAGACCGACCAGTGTCCCCTGAACCGCCCCAATTCGCTCCCTTAGACCATCAATCGCCTCACGCACATACAGCCGCAGGTCGGTCGCGACTTGATCATTCCGGGACCGGGCCGTGTGCAGCTTTCCGGCCACCGGCCCCAGACGCTCCGTGAGCAGCGACTCAACCGCCATATGCACATCTTCGGCGTCCGCGCTCAGTGTCGCTCGGCCCGCTTTCAGGTCTTCCCCGAGCGTTTCCAGTCCGTTTGCGATGGTCTCGGCGTCGGCTTGCGGTATTATTCCGCACTCTCCCAGCATTTTCACATGGGAAATACTGCCGAGAATATCAAAGGGCCACAAACGACTATCAAACGACAAGCTCGCGTTGAATTGATGGACTAGCGCATCGGTCTCTTCCGAAAACCGCCCCGCCCAAAGCTTCGGCGCACTCACAGACATAGGAAACTCCTTTGAGAGAAAACGAATAGACGCAAACTATGCCATAATCGCGCTATGGATACACAAATTGTGTATCCAGAAGTCGCCGAGATGGAACCGTACCCATTCGTGCTCGGCAGCGTCTCGGAAAGCAAAAGCGGGGCGGAAATGCTGGCCGACTGGAAGAAGCAGGGTTTCTTCGATGTCTGGGCTGAACAATATAAAGACATCGGCCCCGGCAAAAAGTATGCCGACAGCACCGAGTACGTTCAGGCGATGCGGGCATAGAGCACGGAAAGACACGGGGCTGAACCCGCCGTGCTTTAAAAGCAACTCCCCGCCTTCGCGGGCAAAGAGTTTGACACATTTTTTCCGCGCCCACGAAGGTGGGGGTTTGCCCTTCAAAGCACGGGGGTTCAGCCCCGTGTTCCGCTCCGCACTTTCAACCGCAAGCACTTCAGCCAAATCCCCGGCCTCGTTATTGAGCAACCCTACGCCCGCTAATTACTCCGTCGCCCCCGCCGCCCGTAGCATCTCGACAACCTCAGTATTCTTGTTTGTTGCCTCACTCAATGCCGTTCGGCCTGTTTCGCTGCGGGCGTGAACATCAGCTCCAGCGTCGAGCAGAACTTGAACAATTTCCCCTTGTCGAACTGGGTCATCCGTAGCCCTTCCTGCTGCGACAATCAAGGCAGTCATCCCAGTTTCATAGATATTTCCGAAACGCTGTCTTATCATGCTTGCCAGCACGTCGGCAATCGCAGGATTGCGCTTTTGCTGTGAACGTAGCGGCGAGGCATCTACCGCTAAGTTCGCGTCGTAGCCGCTGCTTAACAACTCGCGCACTAAATCAGGCCGGCACAGATGGGCTGCTGTGACCAGAGTTGGAACACCCAACTCATCTCGCTGCTCGGGGAAAGACGCTGCATTTGGAGACCGCTGGCTTTTTGCGGGACGTCGGGTTTGCGCTTTTGCTGTGCTTGGCTTGATGACAGGAAAGTTTGCCAGCGTGTACTCATGCGTCTCCCCTGCTTCAATATAGCTATAGCCAAGTGACGCCAGAGAGCTATCTATTCCCAGCAGTTGAGCCAGTTCCCTTGCTTGCTGATCCGCAAACAGGTACTGGTCATTGGACACAGGCGAAAACGTGATCAATTTCCTTGCGTCTTCTGCGGCAGTTGCCGGATGCAGCACGGCTTGAACGGCGGCAAGCGTTATGCCGGGAACGCAGAGCGGCAGCAGAACTTCAGGACTGCCCTGCACCCGTACCGGGTCAACCGGATCGTCTTCGCTTTCGTCGCCATCGGCCCTCTGGTTCTCGAAATAGTCAGGGTCGGAGTTGAACTCGTCGCGTACCTCGCCGTTCTCGTACAGCGTGTAGTAAAAGACATCGCTGTCATAGGCATTCCAGGAGAACGCGGGGCAGGACAGTTCCGCCGACAAAATCTCGGCAAGCGTATCGGTCGCCCCGCCTTCCGGGTAGACGCCGACCCAGCCGCCCACCGACGGCGAGACGTAGGCGGGTTCTTTGAGCAGCGGTTTCAGCGCATCGGCAACGGCGTCTTGCGAGTCGGAGCAAATCTGGCAGTTGGAGTAGGTTGTTCCCATGAGGCAGCTCTTGTCGGGAGAAGGACCGGAAGAAAAGAAGGGCGCTGCTTGCCGCGCCCCTACGCGGCATTCTGCAACGAGCGTTTCGGGCGCACGACGATCTCGATTTCCTGGCCGAGCGCGTCCAGGCAGCGAAAGAGGCGATCTAATGTGAAGCCGTCGAGGCGGCCCCGCAGCAGGTCGGAAACATTGGGCTGAGTCAGGCCCATGAGCGTCGCGGCCTGCTTCTGGGTCAGCTTGCGCTCTCGCACGATCCGGCTGATTTTGGCGCACAGCTTGGCTTTTGCCAAAAGCAGCTCCGGGTCGGGCAGGTCTAAGTCAGCAAAGACATTGCCGCAGCTCGGCGTGCTCTTGGGTTCTTCCTCAACGGTCAGTATTTCGGCTTGCATACATTTCCTCCGCCTCTTTCAATCGCGTTTTAATCAAGTCTATATCACGAGAAGCGGTCGCAATTCCAGACCGGCTTTTCTTTTGAAAAACGTGCAGGACATAAACTGCTTCGGCAAAACGAACGGTGTAAACGGCCCGGTAGGCGTCCGTATCATGCTCTTCAACAATTTCCAGCACACCGGCCCCGCGAAATCCCCTCAGCGGTTTTGCTTTTGCAGACTTTTCGCCTGTCTGCGCCAGGAACAAAGCCGTGCCGAATGTGCGCCGGACAGCATCCGGCATGGCTTTGAGGTCTCTGCGGGAAGAGCCAACAAATTCCAGCGGCTTGATTTCATCATCCATAATTATCATCCGTAAGAGTATACCGGATTTAGGATATTTAGGATATTAGCGTCCCATCTTTTCTTTGAGCGCCCAGTACATCCGGGACTGCATGCCGTGGGTTTGGACGTTGCCGACGCTTAACCGCTGGTCGAAGGTCTTGGAGTCGAACGACACCAAATCCTCGTTGTAAAGCGCCCAGTCGGACGACCGGCCAATCACTGTCAGGCTGCTCTTGAAGAGGCGCAGGGTCACAGTCCCCGTCACGCGCTCCTGGATCTTGTTGATAAAGGCTTCCAGATCGTCTTTGAGCGGGTCGAACCAGAGGCCGTAGTAGGCCAGCTCGCCCCACTGCTGGTCCACGCCCGCCTTGAACTTGCGCTCGGCAGCGGTGGCGACCAGGGACTCTAAAGCCGCATGTGCTCTGATGAGGATCGTGGAAGCAGGGCACTCGTAGTTCTCGCGCACTTTCAGGCCGAGCAGGCGGTCTTCCATGATGTCCACCCGCCCTACCCCGTTGTCCCCGGCGATCCGGTTCAGGCGCAGGACAAGAGATAATCCGTCCAGCCGCTCACCATCCAAAGAGACCGGGACACCGTTCTCGAAGCCGATGGTGAGTATCTGGGGCGTCGAATTGGCCGTGTCAATGCCCTTGGTCCACTGGAAAATCTCTTCCGGCGGGGCATAGTTCGGCTCTTCCAGGTGCCCGCCTTCAATGGACCGGCCCCAGAGGTTCTCGTCAATAGACCAGATTTTGTCGGCGCTCACCGAGATCGGGATGTTTTTAGCTTTGGCGTACTCGATTTCTTCGGTGCGGGTGTAGTTGTGCTCGCGCATCGGGGCGATAATCGGCGTGTCCGGCATCAGGGCACGCATGACATACTCGATCCGAAACTGGTCGTTGCCCTTGCCGGTGCAGCCGTGGCAGAACGCATCGGCTCCGACCTGCCTGGCAATCTCGACCGCTTTCAGGCCAATCAAAGGCCGGGCGATGGCCGTGGACAAGGGGTAGCCCTGGTAGTCGCCGTTGGCCTTGACCGCCGGCCAGCAGTAATCCTCGACAAACTCGGCTTTGGCATCGGCGGTGTAATGCTCGCAACCGAGCGCTTTGGCGCGGGTCTCGGCCATTTGGACATCGTCTGCGGGCTGGCCGACATCCACGGTGACGGTGACAATGCGGTCGAAGCCGTAGTCTTCGCGCATCATGGGAATGGCGACGGACGTATCGAGGCCGCCGGAATAAACGAGAACGACAGTTTTTGGCATTGTGATTTCTCCTTCAGACTTCACGGGGCTGAACCCCCGTGCTTTAAAAGGGCAATTCCCCGCCTGCGCGGGCATAAGATTAAGAAATGAGAGCTTCGGGTTCGCAGGACGGCCAGAGCGATTGGCTGGCGTGGTGCTGCTTTTGGTTTTCGATGTAGTGTTTAACGAGGTCTACCTGCGGCGGGCTGACGGAATGATCGCTGTAGCCGCCCTGCCATCGGAAAGCCCAAGTCGGCGAGCCGTGCGTGTCGTTCAAGGCTCTTGACGAGATGCCTTTGACGGCTTCCATGAAGTCGGCCAGGCAGAGCGTGCGCGGCAGCGAAACCAAGATATGCACATGGTCGGCGACGCCGCCCAAGCTATGCACCGTCACTTTCAGATGTTTGCACTGCGAGAGGATCAATGCGTAAGCGTCCTGTTCGACTTTCCCTGTGAGCAGCGGTTCCCGGTCCCAGGTTGTCCAGACCAGATGCGTAAAGTTGCGATGAAAACTGTGTGCCATGATGTCCCTCCGTGGGTGTGAAAAATACGAGAACGCAAGTGGAGGAAACACGGGGCTGAACCCCCGTGCTTCAAAAGCAATTCCCCGCCTGCGCGGGCACCAACTTCGTTGGACCTAAATCTTCGCCCGCGAATTATTCTTCGCCCGCGCAGGCGGGAGCTTGCCCTTCGAAGCATGGGGGTTCAGCCCCGTGTTCTCCTGCTTCTCTTAAAGAACTAACGCCAAGATCGCCTTCTGGGCGTGTAATCTGTTCTCGGCCTGATCGAAGACCACCGAGTTTGGGCCGTCCAGCACCTCGGCGGTGATCTCCTCGCCCCGGTGTGCGGGCAGGCAGTGCATGACCAGAGCGTCGGGTTTGGCGTGGGCCATTAGCGCGGCGTTGACCTGGAATGGGGCGAAGATTTCGGCCCGCTCGGCGGTCTCATCCTCCTGCCCCATTGAGGCCCAGACATCGGTGTAGACCGCGTCGGCATTTTGGACCGCTTCGGCAGGGTCATGGGTCAGCGTGAGTTTTGCGCCCGTTTCCGACGCAAAGCCGAGTGCCGCTTGCCAAATCTGCGGGTCGGGGGCGTAGCCTTCGGGGCAGGCCAGCCGAAAGTGGGTGCCGATTTTCGACGCCAGCAGCAGCAGCGAATGCGCGACATTGTTGCCGTCGCCAACGTAGGTCAGCGTCAGCCCGGCCAGCTCGCCCTTGCGCTCGGCCAATGTCTGAAAATCGGCGAATGCCTGGCACGGATGCTCCCGGTCAGACAGGCCGTTGATGACAGGAATCTGCGCATACTCCGCCAGCTCCAGCACGGCATGATGGTCAAATGTCCGGGCCATAACGCCGTCCACCCAGCGCTCCAAGTTCCGCGCCACATCGGGCACGCTCTCGCGCACCCCGAGACGCCCCTCCAAGTAGATCGCATGGCCGCCAAGCTGGGTCATGCCCGCCTCGAACGTCACGCGGGTCCGCAGCGACGGCTTTTCAAACAGCATCGCCAGGGTCTGCCCTTTGGCAAACAGCGTCTGCGTCTCGTCGAACTTATGCGTCTTCAGCCGGGCCGCGACATCGAGGACGAGGTTGATTTCCTCGGCTGTCAGGGTCTCAATACCGAGAATATCTCGCCCGCGCAGGCGCGTCTCGCCGAGGACATCATACAAGTCCGACCGGCCCTTCGCCGGCGGGGCCATGCGCTGGGACGGTTTATTGCCCAATGGAGGCGATTGAGCCTGAGTCGTCTCCCCTTCGAGACTAGGAGCCGGATCACCGAAAGCCATTGCTTCGTAACCTTCCACGAAGTTGACTACAGCTTTGGCGAAGTCTGATACTTGTGCGGTTGAGGGTGAGGATGCAGTCCGTGACGGCTTGCCCTCTTTGGTGCCTTCTTGCAGTATGACAACCTCTTTACGTGTGCGTTCCATGTCCGCACCGAGCATTGTCAGCACTTTGCCCGCGACGCCTTCACCCTCGCGGATCAGCCCTAGCAGAAGATGCTCTGTTCCGATATAGTTGTTATCGAGCATCCGCGCCTCATCATACGCTAGATCAATGACCCGCTTGGCACGGGGCGTAAGCTGCATGTCCTCGCCACTTCGCGCTTCACCGCCTGCAACCTGACGCTTGATTTCCACGCGGATGCGGTCCCGGCTGATGCCGATCCGGTGTAAGATGCGTGCCGCAACACTGTCGCCCTCCCGCACCAAACCTAGTAAAAGATGCTCCGTCGAGACATAATTCTCGCCAAGTTTTCCGGCTTCTTCCTGCGCGTAAAAGATCGTTGTTCGTGCTCGCTCGGTAAATCGCTGCCACATAGAGGTTGCTCCTTGTTGACCGGGCTACATGGGGCTGAACCCCCATGCTTTGAAGTGCAATTCCCCGCCTGCGCGGGCATCAGATGAGGCTGCCTGTTCTTAACCTCTTCGCCCGCGCCCCTCCGGGCCTGCCAGTGCAGAGGCGGGAGCTTGCCCTTCTGAAGCACGGGGGTTCAGCCCCGTGTCTCCTTTTGCATTCCTTCCTTCGCTTGCCTACAGCACCTTTCCCAAAATCTCCATCACAGCGTCAATGTCGGCGACGGTGATGTTGAGCGGCGGGACGAAGCGCAGGGTGTGGTCGCCGATGGCGCTCATCAGCAGGCCGCGCTCCATAGACTCCATCAAAACACGCTTGGCGTCGGGGGCGGTCAGCTCGACTCCAACCATCAGGCCCAGGGCACGGATGTCGGTGATTTTGGAGCGGAACTGCGGTTCGTTCAGGCGATGCACGAAGTACGCGCCCATCGCGTGGGCGTTTGCCAGCAGGTGCTCTTCTTCGATGGTATTCAAAACGGCCAGGGCCGTGGCGCAGGCCAGCGGGTTGCCGCCGTAGGTGCTGCCGTGGTCGCCGGGCACCAGGGTCAGCGCCGCTGCGCCCCGCGCGAGGCACGCGCCGATAGGAAAGCCGCCGCCGAGCGCTTTGGCGGACGTGAGCAGGTCAGGCACGACCCCGTAATGCTCGTAGGCGAACCATTTGCCGGTGCGTCCGATGCCCGTTTGGACTTCGTCGAAGATGAGCAGGGCCTGATGCTTGTCGCAGAGGGCGCGGGCGGCTTCCAAGAATGGCTTGTGTGCCGGGTAGACCCCGCCTTCGCCCTGAATGGGTTCCAGCATGACCGCACAGGTATCGTCCGTGACGGCGGCCTCCAAAGCTGCAATATCGTTGAACGGGACATGGGTGAAGCCCTGGACCATCGGCAGGAACGGTTCTTGATATTTCGGCTGGCCCGTCGCGGTGACGGCGGCCATCGTGCGTCCGTGGAACGATTTCTGGGCGGCGACGATCTTGTATTTCTCCGGGCCACCGTGGGATTTGCCCCACTTGCGGCTGATTTTGATCGCGCATTCGACCGCTTCCGCGCCGGAGTTGCCGAAGAAGGCCCGGTCCATGCTGCTGATTTGGGTGAGTTTTTGGGCAAGCTTCGCCACGGGGGCGGTGAAGTAGTAGCCTGCCGTGTGGATGAGTGTCGCGGCCTGTTCTTGGATCGCTTGCACCATCTTCGGGTGGCAGTGGCCCAGGGCATTGGTGGCAATGCCGGCGAGGAAGTCAATATACTCTTTGCCGTCGGCATCCCACACTTTGACGCCCGCGCCGCGCACGAGCGTAACCGGCAGGCGGGCGTAGACGGGCAGGAGGTACTCGCCGTCGAGATGCTTGATTTCGGCATCGTCAATGACCGGCGCGATTTGCCCGGTCTGCGTGTCGAGTGTGTAGGCTTCGGGTATGTAGGTTTCGGGTGCATAGGCTGTGGTTGTCATGGTATCGTGTGCTTTCTTGAGTTCCCGGCCATGAATGGCCTGGCTAAAAGGTTACAAAGCCCCTCCGGGGCTGGGAAAGGTCCGTTCGGTGTCAGTGCGCTCCATATTTGGCGAAAGCGTACTGTCCTGGTGGTGCTGCTGATTTTGGATATAGGCCACTACAGTCTTCAAGTCACGCCGGGCAAATGTCAATGCGCCATAACCCGGCTGCCAGGCAAGCGAATAACGGCAATTGGGCAAGTGATTGATCAAGTGCGCCGAGCTGCCTTTGACCTTGTTCATCAGTGGCGCAATCGCAAGGGTTGTCGGTAAAGTGCAGGCGAGATGCAGATGATCAGGCATTCCGTTCAGCGCGTGAATTACCACCCTCGCATCGCGGCAGGTCGCCTTGATACTTGTGTAAAGCGTTTCTTGTATCTGCGGCACAATCATCGCTTCCCGATTTTTCGTTGCCCACACTAAATGGTAGTAAATCTCCGTGTATGTGTCTGGCATAAATCCCTCCCTGGTGTTTTCTGATAAGAACCCGGCCATGAATGGCCGGGCTAAAAGATTACGAAGCCCCTCCGGGGCTAAATGCTTCTGACGCCTGCTGTTTTGCCTCTTCAGGGCCGGAGGCACTTTGTACACTTTTAGCCCGGCCATTTATGGCCGGGACATTATGACCGGGGGCCAATTCCCTACTTAATCATCGTGCCGATGCCAGCGTCGGTGAACAGCTCCATCAGCAGCGAGTGCGGCAGGCGACCGTCAATGATGGTCGCCCGCTCGACCCCGCCATTGATGGCGATAATACACGCATCCACTTTGGGGATCATGCCTTTATCGACATGACCGTCGGTGATGAGCTGGCGGGCGTCTTTCATGGACATTTCTTTCACCAAGCTGTCCTTGTCGGCAAAGTCCTGGTAGATGCCCTCGACATCGGTCATCATGACGAGGCGGGCCGCGCCGAGGGCGACCGCAAGCTCCCCGGCAACCGTGTCGGCGTTGACATTGTAGCTTTCGCCGTTTTTGCCGATGGCGACCGTGGAGATCACCGGGATATAGCCCGCCCCGGCCAGCGTATGCAGCAGGGCCGGGTTGATCTGCGTGACCCGCCCGACAAAGCCGATGTCGCCTTTGGTGGTCTCGCGCTCGGCGACGATTAAATTGCCGTCTTTGCCGGACAGCCCCACGGCCATCGCGCCCTGCTGATTGAGACGGGCGACGATGCCTTTGTTGGTCTTGCCGGCCAGGACCATCTCGACAATCTCCATCGTCTCAGCATCGGTGACCCGCAGGCCGCCGACAAACTGCGGCTCTTTGCCCATGCGCTGCATCGCCTCGCTGATTTCTGGCCCGCCGCCATGCACGAGCACCGGGTTGATGCCGACATAGCGCATCAGCACGATGTCCTGCATCACGGCGGCTTGCAGGGCGTCGTCGAGCATCGCCGCGCCGCCGTACTTGACGACAATGGTTTTGCCCGCGTACTGCTTGATATACGGCAGGGCCTGAATTAAGACTTCGGCTTGTGTCATAACAATCTCCTAAAGTTGCGTCGGCAGGTGATAGGCATACATCACGCGGCAGTCCGTATTTTCCAGCAGTGTCACCGCGATTTTCGGGTGGGGCCGGGCGAAGTTGACCCCGTAGTCGCGCTCGCCCAGCTCAGGCCGCACGGCAAACGCCAGCCGTTCTTTGCCCGCTGAGAACTGGGCGTCAACGCCTGGCTTGTTGCCGCGGGCGTCCAGGCGTATCCAGCGGCCTAAACTTTCGAGATAGACCGTATTCAGCGCATGGATGCAGTAGCCGGTCTCGGGCGTGTCACCGAGAGTGAGGCGCTGATAGCAGACGCCCGCCGGGATACCCTGACGGCGCAGCAGCGCGGCCAGCAAGTGCGACTTGGCGTAGCAGATGCCCTCCCGATGCTCCAAAACGTCGGAGGCACGCGCCGTCACGCGGCGGCTCTGAATGTCCCAAGAGTGCGCGACTTGGTCCCGGACGAAGTGAAACGCCTCGCGCACACGATCTTCTTCCGTGCCGCTTCCGGCACTCCAAGAAGTGATTGCCGGGTGCGTCCAGTCAATCAATTTGGACACTTCCAAATACGCGCCGGGCGGGTCCAGGGTTTGCAGGGTCGTCATGCCATCTTTCAAGGGCGTGGAACTAAAGTTCTACGCTGTGGGCGCGGACGCCTAGTGTCCACCTTCGTGGACAAGGAATCTGAACAATTCGCCGGGTTGTTCGGCATCGGGCCAGAGTGTGCCGTCAGCATGGTGCTGTTTTTGGCTGGCGATATAGTTCGCAACAGTGTCAATTTGCGGGCGGCTGACTGAGAACGCGCCGTAGCTGCCCTGCCGCCTGAACCACGCTCCCGGTTTTAATTCTTGGGTTACAAAGCGCGAAGAGCCGCCTTTGACGTGCTTCATTAGATCGGCTATCGTCGTTGTGTTAGACAGCAGCGCCAGCAGATGCACATGGTCCGGCATTCCGCCAATTGCCAATATATCGCACTCGTCGTCCGTGCAGACTGCCCCGATATACCGCCACAACTCCTGCTCAATTTCTGCCGTAACGAGCGGCTGCCGGTCCCAAGTCGCCCATACGAAATGCACCGCTACACACAATTTGTTCTTTAGCATTCTGTCCCTCCCTAGACTTCCTCAATCTTCCTTCTGATTTCCTATCCGCTTCCTTGTCCACGAAGGTGGACACTAGGCGTCCGCGCCCACAGCGTAGAACTTTAGTTCCACGCTCCCTACGGCTTCTCCCCTTCCAAAACCGGCTCCTTCGGCGCTCGCGCAAACGCCGTCAATCCGACGCCCAGCACAATCAGGGCCAGCGCCGCAAGCCCGGCGAGGCTGAGATGCTCCCCGGCCAGCAGCGCCCCGAGGCCGACCGCGATGATCGGGTTCACATAAGCGTAGCTTGTCGCCAGCGCCGGGCGCACCCGCGCCAGCAGGTAGGCATACGCGCTGTAGCCGACGACGGCGGCAAACACCAAGTAGGCAAACGCCAGCAGCGGGCGCAGGTCGTGCGCCGACAGGCCGTGCCGCAGATGCTCGCCGCGCAGCGTCCCGGCCAGCAGCAGAAAAACGCCGCCGCAGACCATTTGCGCTGCCGGGGCCATCGCACCGGTCGGCAGGGTCAAGCGCCGGCTCCAGACCGAGCCGAACGCCCACCCGACCGCCGAGACCACCAGCGATGTTGCCCCAATCGGGCTGCCCCGCAGGCCGCCTTCGAGATTGAGGCAGACGATGCCGAGGAACCCGATGCCGAGGCCCAGCCACTCACGCCTCGTCGGCCACAAGCCCCACAGCCCGCCGAACAGCGAGGTCCAGAGCGGCACGGTGGCAATGCCGAGCGCGGCCAGCCCGGACGTGACCCCTTTGTACTCGGCGAACATCACCCCACCGTTGCCGAGGCCGAGCAGCAGCGCCCCCATCAGCGCCGCCCCGCCCCACTGCGCCCGCGTGGGGTTGGGTTCGCCCCGCAAACGCAGGGCCAGCAGCAGCCCGCCGCCCGCGAGGAGAAACCGGGTCCCGGCCATCAGAAACGGCGGAAACGCTTCCAGCCCGATCCGCATCCCGAGATAAGTAGACCCCCAGATGACATAGATCGCCCCCAGCGCCAGCCCAATGCCTACTCTGTCCGTTCTTTCGCCTTGCCCATCTTCGGGCCGCGCCGTTGTCAGTGTGATGATGCCGCCTCCTGTTTGACACGAAAACCATGTCCTCGTAAGAGCCATGTGTTGAAACACACGGCTAATCAGCGCGGACGCTGCAAGACACCGCTTCTGCAATGGCAGACCCGGAGGGCGCGGGGTTAAGACAAATCCGCCAGATTATTTCCGAGTGCCGCGAAGCGGTACTTTTCAGCCGAAGGCTGATTAGCCGTGCCATTTATGGCATGGTCTCTACGGTGCCTTGCTCCGCAAATAATCGACAATCTGTGTCAGCGTGCCATTGCTTTGGTCGGCGTCATGGACGACCTGAGCATCTACGCGCCCAATGCCATCTACCGACGCGGAGACGTAACCGCTGAAGCTGTTATAGAATGCCATGACCTCGCCAAGCTCCGGCGCGACCATGTCCATTTGCATCTTCAGAGCAGTGTACATATCCAGGCTGACACCGGGATTATCATTCCATCGTTCTTCTAGGTGCGTGTAGCCGCCGAGTGCGACGAGCCAGTCCCGGAAGTTGTCCAATGACAGGCACAGATTTGTCGGTGTCGGTTCGCCTTTCTGATTGAGACCCGAGTCAAAGTAGCCAAGATTGATTTTCAGCCGTTCCCGGCGGTACCATGCCAGTGCTTCTTCCAGCGACTGCCCAATTTTGTAAATTGTGCTGTCGTGCCGGGGCAGCTCATACACTGTGTCGGGCGCGTCTGGGTGGAATACTGTTAAATCGGCGTCAATCGTCGCGCCGAAAACAATGCACTCACGCAGACGCTCTTCGCTGAGAATGTCGAACCCGTCTTCCCAAAGATGGGCATACTGCTCAAGCTCGGTTCGGCGGTTTGCACGGTCTCTCACAATCTCCAACGGATTATACATCCACAGGAAGCGGCAGTATTCACCTTTGCCGAGTGTCGTGACATACTCGCGGTAGCCGGCTGGTAATCGTGTGCCAAGCTGCGCTTCAGCGGCGTCTACGTCGGACTCCAGGTAGGTTTCCAGTTTGTCGGTGACTAGATACGTATCTACGAACAGTGTCATGGCGGCCTCGTCTATGTATGGTACTCGGCGTTGATTTTGACGTAGTCGTAGGAGAAATCGCAGGTCCAGACGGTGGCGGTCTCGCCATTGGGCTGGTGGAAGTCTACGAGAATCTGGACTTCTTTGGCTTTCATGGCTTCCGACACGACGTAGCCGTTGAAGTCGGTGGGCATTCCCTGACGATAGACGGTCGTACCAGCCAGGGCGATCTCGACCCGCTCGGGGTCGAATGCAACGCCGGCCCGGCCCGTGGCGGCGAGGATGCGGCCCCAGTTGGGGTCGTTGCCGAACAGTGCGGTCTTGACCAGCGGCGAATTGGCGATGGTCTTGGCGACGGATCGCGGGAAGCCCGCCCGCTGCTCGGGGGTCAGCTCCAGGCCGTTGGCGGCGTAGGTCTGGGCGAGCCGCTCGGGCAGGGCGACGTTCTGCACGGTCACTTCGACAAGTTTTGTGGCCCCTTCGCCGTCGCGGGCGATCTCTTTGGCGAGATAGAGACAGACTGAATAGAGCGCTTTCTCGAACTCGCGGGCGTCAGCGCTTTCGAGGGAGTTGATCGGGGTGTTCCCAGCCAGCCCGTTGGCGAGGCACAAGACCATGTCGTTGGTGCTGGTGTCGCCGTCCACGGTGATGGAGTTGAACGTGTACCAGCAGACCCGCCGGAGCATCTCTTGCAGCACGGCCTGCTCGATGGCGGCGTCGGTGGTCAGAAAGCCGAGCATCGTCGCCATGTTCGGCGCGATCATGCCGGAGCCTTTAGCGATGGCTCCCAGACGTGCGGTTTTGCCGCCCGACAGGGGAAACTCGACAGCGACCTGTTTCAGAAACGTATCGGTGGTCATAATGGCTTGGGCGGCGTCGTCGCAGGTCTCCCCATGCAGCTTCGGCACGGCCAATTCGATGCCCGCAATGATCTTCTCAATCGGCATCTTGGTGCCGATGACGCCGGTAGACGCGGACAAGACCCGGCGCACGGGCAGGCCGAGCGCCGTGGCGGCATGGTTGACCATCGCGACCGCATCGGCGTAGCCCTGCTCGCCGTTGCAGGCATTGGCGTTGCCGGAGTTCACGACAATCGCCCGCGCCAGACCGTCCACTAAATGAGACTGATTGGACGCGACACATGGAGCCTGCACGATGTTAGTCGTGAAGACCCCCGCCGCGACCGCGTCCACATCGGAGACGATCAGCGCGAGGTCGTTGCGCTTGCGCTTGACACCGCAGTAGACTCCGGCGGTCTTAAAGCCGAGCGGCGCGACAATGCCGCCGCCGATAATTTCTAAGTCGCCGATGATTTCCAGTCCACTTAATTGCATACTGTGTGAGTCCTCAGAATGGGAGCGAGCAAAAGGGTTTCTACGGCCACACCGCGCTGCCGGTCAGGCCGGCGGTTTCGGGAAAGCCGCACATCAGGTTCATATTTTGAATTGCCTGCCCCGCCGCGCCTTTGACTAGATTATCAATCGCAGACACAATGATGACACGGCCTGTGCGGGCGTCCAAAGCGAGGCCAAGGTGGCAGAAATTGGTGCCGCAAACATGCTTGGTCGCCGGGAACTGCCCGGCGGCGAGAAGCGACACAAACGGCTCGCCCTCGTAGGCTTCTTCAAACGCCGTGCGTAAATCGGCTTCGGTTTCTTCAGTAGACGCATACACGGTCGCGAGAATACCCCGCGTGATCGGTACTAAATGCGGCGTGAACGTGACTGTGACCGGCGACTCGGCCAGCACGCTGAGCGCCTGCTCGATCTCCGGGATATGCCGGTGGAAGCCGCCGACTCCGTAAGGGCGCAGGCTTTCGTTGACTTCGGCGAAGTGGTAGTCCAGCCCGAACTTGGACCGGCCCGCGCCGGAGACGCCGCTGAGGCTGTCAATAATGATTGTTTCGGGAGCGATCATGCCGGTGCCAAGCAGCGGGGCCAGGGCCAGCACGGCGGCGGTGACATGGCAGCCGGGATTGGCGACCAGGCGGGCCGTCTCAATCGCGATCCGGTTGATCTCCGGCAGGCCATAGACCGCTTCGTCCAAAAGGTGCGGGGCCGTGTGCGGCTGCTTGTACCACTGTTTGTAGACCTCCGGGTCTTCCAGGCGAAAGTCCGCGCTGAGATCAACAATCTTCCTCCCCGCTTCCAGCAGCAGAGGCGCGGAGCGCATCGCAAGGCCCGCTTCACCCGCCAGAAAGACAAACTCGCACTGCGCGGCGCAGGCCGCCGGGTCAAAGCTCTCGCAGAGGAGATTGACACCCGGCGCGATGCCCGGCAGAGCGGCCCCAAGCGGCTGACCCGCGTAGGTCTCCGAAGTCACGTAGACCAGCTCGACGCTCGGGTGCCCCACCAGCAGCCGGGCCAGCTCGCCCCCCCCATAGCCGGACACGCCGACGATCCCGACTTTGGTTTTATCCACCATTATTGTTGCTCCCAAAATACCTACCCCGGCTCGCTTAGGCTCGCCACCCCTCCCGCGACGGGAAGGGTTAAGGAGTCTAGGATAAGAGGTTACGAACATAGCCCTCTGCGTCTTGCTCTTAAATCTTGCTCCGACCCTTCCCGTTGCAGGAGGGGTGGCGAGCCTAAGCGAGCCGGGGTAGGTGCCTTCACAAAAAAACGCCCGCGCACTTTGTCACCGGGGGCAAAGCACCGGGGACAAAGGGGCAGGCGGCGAAAACGCAAAAAGCCGTGCGCCGACTGTCCCCAAGCCCCGTTACCGGGAAGGAAAGCGGCCCACGGCTTACCAGGTAAGGATAAGCTTCACGCACAGCGTGTCGCGGACGCACTTTCCAAAGCACGGACGCGGCGACGCAGTGACAAAGTTGTCACGACGGAAATCATAGTGCAGGCAGTATACCGGGGGCAGCGGGGTTTGTCAAGCCCGGCGTTGACAGTTGGTATCTGGATAGGCTTGCAACCTTTGGATGCTTTTGCTTACTCTTCGCATTTTTAACGGTTAAGTGGCGACATCGGAGGCGGGTTTGGGTTGGGCCAGCCCATGTCCGAGTAAAATTCCGTCCTGCGATCCCGCACGGACTGGACAAAGGCATCCGTAGGATTCTGCGGCGGGTAGGGATCAATCATGGGGTGTGTGATTGTAAAGAGCTTGCCGCCCGAAAAACCCATAGTGGTAATTGTGCCGTTGTTTCTCTGCACGGAGCCACGAGAGATGTGAACAAACTTAGGCGAGGTGATACTCGGACGATAAAAAAAGGCGTAGCCGTCTTCCCTGTGTACGGAGCAGTAACCTCCCCTATCAGAATCGTGCGGCGGGCAAACGACTGGGGTTGTCCTATAGCCGCTAGGCTGCCACCCAGACTGTAAACACAGAGACATCATAACCGTAAAAACTGCCGTCAACCCACAAATGGCAACAAAAACAGGGTGCCGTCGCTTGTTTTTTCTCTGGTTGTCCATTTTGTTCTCCCTCTGAGTTCACCGCCCAACTTCAATGGGTACTGGCGGTGACAAGCATCAGGTTAGCTGTCTCCACCATGTCATCTTTATTTATTGTTGCCACTTTTAATAGTGGCATCCAATTCGACCGAAGCGTCCAAATTGGGATCGGCTATGGTGTCGCTTAGATAACCGTCCATGTTAATGGGTGAGCCGATGGCCCAGTAGCCATTTCCCTCACCAGGAGCATACACATCCGACTCCACCCTCACTGATGAAGAACTCGTATCGCTTGTTATCAGAGAGCCAGGAGGCGACGACAATAGCGTGTTTCCTTGCCCGTCATCGGCATGAAGTTGTACGGGGGTGTTACTACTGTGATCCCGTACAACAGAAAAAGTAACGACGGTTATGTCAAAGCCAGGAGGCGGGACCCCTAGATTGGGACCAGTCCAGTACCAAACCGGAGTTATCGAACCCTGGGACTCAATGTACCCTCCGCTATTGATAGTTGGGGCAAGGAAATAGTGGGTGTTGTCGGACCGATCCTGAATCGTGGGGTAGTTACCCGACGTGTTGTCCGCCCAATCTTGAGTGACTGAGGGATTAGTCGCTATGAACCTCCCTTTGTGAAAATAGTATGGCCCAGCCCAGCCGCCGTTGACAATACTGAAACCGATACCGCCTACAACAGCCTCGGCAACACCAGATGGATTAGTATAAGAAGCACGTAATTTCAGAGTTACCTGAAACGTGTTGCCTGTCTCAACCCGGTAGTGTGTGCCTTGAGACGTTCCCGACGTATTAACAGGGTCGCCCAACCCATCATCCGCGTCACTACCGGGTGTTATGACATGGTTCACAATGCCATCGGAATGTGCTGATGACTGTATCGCGATGATAGTCGAGGGCGGCGCGGTGTCACCGACAATGTTTGGATTGGGAATGTAGGTCGCGGTGACTGTCAGGTTCTCGGCAGCTTCTGCGGTGGTAGAAGCGTTATCTTGGCCACCTGCTGCAGGAATCTCAAACCCGTAATTTCTCGGCTTGAGAGTTCCATAGGTAGCGCCATTGAGTGTGTGAGTGTACGACCAACTGGTTGCCGCAAAACTCCATGTTCCAGCATGGACAGGCAGGGGCATCAGGCAAAAAGAGAGGAGAAGAGTAAGCGCGACGGGGCGCACAAACGACGGGGCGCACAAACGACGGGGCGCACAAACGACGGGGCGCACAAACGACGGGGCGCACAAACGACGGGGCGAGAAGGGTTCATAACAGCCTCCAAACAGCAAAGTCGCAGCAGCAAGTCGTGCAGCCGATGATAAAAAGGGCTGCGGACGCCCGAAGTCCAGCATCTTGGGTTATTGTATCACGGGTTACGTTTTATGTCAAGCGCGATTTTTGCGAGGTGAGGCGGGGAGGGCGGAGGGAGGGCGGGCAAAGCAGGGGGCGAACACGAGGTTCGCCCCAACGGCTTGGATACGGGTAGGCGGATTAGAACTGGCTGGACTCGGCGTCGCGGCTGTTTGAGGCGCCGGACGAGGCGGTTTGGGCGTATGGGCCGGGGGCGGGTAGGTCGCCGACCAATTCGCGGGAGCGGCGGACACAGACGAGGTGCTGGGCGTAGTACGCGCCGTCCACCCGGTCAATTGCCACCGCCTGGCCGTGGCCCATCGAGGAGTGGATAAAGCGTCCGTCGCCGATGTACATACCTGTGTGGTCAATCCGGTCGTGGTGGCAGGCGAAGTACATCCGGTCGCCGGGAACCCACCGGGACCAGTCGGTTTTCGGGACATCGTAGCCGACCGTCGCCTGATCACCGGAAACGCGCGGCAGCGAGAGGCCATGCGCGGCATAGACGGCCTGGACAAACCCGGAGCAGTCAATCCCAGCGGCGGTGGTGCCGCCCCAAACGTAATGGACGCCTAAATACCCAAACGAAGTCTGCACCAGGGACAGCCCGAGCGGCCCGCCGGTCTGGCCCGACGGCGCGATATTTGGGTCCCCGGAAGCGTCTGGGGAATTGCTGACCACTTGATAGTTCAGCATCTCGACATCGGATTTCAAGACAAAGCCGAGCGAGTGGTCCACCATCAGCACCGCGTACTGGGTCGGGGTCTGGCCGCTGAGAGCTAAATACTGGCCTTTCGGGCAGACCGACAAAACGCGCCCGCCGGCTTCGCGCCCGGCGACAATCACGGCTTTGTCGCTGGTGACAAGCGCCAGTCGCCCAACAACACTGGCGGCGCTTTCGCTAGGCGAGACGATGCCGCGCGACGGCAGGCTGCGGCTGCGGGTGGAGTGACGGGAGGCGCGGCGGTGGAAAAAGCGCGTTTCCGCGGCAGGCGCGGCTTCCGAGGCTTCGGAGTCGGCAGCAGACACGGTGGAGAGGAAAGCCGCCGGGGCGGCAGTGCAAACAGGAGCTTGCGAGAATGCGGTGCAGACAAAAGTGCAGGCGGCCAGCAGAACGGCGGGTCGGATCAAAACGTAATCCTCCTTACGGGTGCGCTTCGTAGGCAGTGAAATCGGTTTCTAAAAAACGGGCTTTTGGGAAAGTATCGGTCGAAATGGGCGAACTCTGGAGAGTTTCTTTTCGGGAGAATTCTTTTCTAGGTTCGTGCGTTCTAGGTACTTCGATACGGCAGCGCTGCCGACCCGGCTTGGGCGCCGGAGAAGTTTCTAGACCCAGTATAAAGCACAAAAAGCGGTTTGTCAAGCGCAAACAATAGTTTGTCTGCCGTTTTTTTGTGGTGCAATCGTGCGCTACGCTCTTGACAAGGCGTTTCAGGGCCGGTATAATACCGAAGTTCCCCGCCGAAGTGGTGAAATGGTATACACGCTACGTTCAGGTCGTAGTGCTCGCAAGGGCGTGCGAGTTCGAGTCTCGCCTTCGGCATCACCCTGCAAATTATCTGCAAGTCACTGATAAGCAAACCACTGCTCTGACAGGTATGGAGAAGCGCTGACGGTCCAATTGGACCGTCAGCGCTTTTTTTGACAAAGTTGATAAGTATACAGTACTTGAAGTATAACTATGATACTCATCCCAAAAGGAAGTGCAGTCGTGGAATGCTTCGAGGGCAATGAAACGCCGAAAACGACGGGAAATTCAGGCAAAATGACGACCAGTCAAGGAAAAACAATGGCCGGTCAAGGTCAGACCGACGGCTTCATGCGGTCAACAAACCCTGGAAGCTGACATAGTTATCTTTGCCGTAGGCCTCGACGATGTCCTCTCGGCGGCCTCGCAGCAGGTAGATCCGCAAGTTGTCTTCTTCGGGCAGCATCGCTTTCTTGAGCCGTAGGCGCAGCGTCTCGAGCTGGCCCTCGTTGACGGTGCATTCAAACACCGACAACTGGACACGCTGGCCGTGGCCTTCGCAGATCTTGGCGATTTGTCGCAGGCGTGCCCGGCCCGGCTTGGTCAGGGTGTTGACATCGTAAGTCACAAGAATATCCATGAGAAATGCCTTACACTAAGAATGGGATGTAGCTGTCGAGGTCACCGCGCAGGTGGCGGGCAAGAATCCGGGCCTGGAGATGCGGGAGCAGGCCGAACGGAGCTTTGTCTTTCAAGAGCGGATGCGGCACTTCTTCTTTTTTGCGGTCCTGGTACGCGCCCAGCACGATTTTTCGTCCGGCTTCCGTCAGCAAAACGCTGTCGCCGGCGTCTGTGCGCGGCTCAAAGTGCTCCGGGCGGATTTGCTTGCGGTTGATGAGCGTGAGGGCGAGGCGATCGGCGAGGCAGGGCCGGAACTCTTCCATCAGGTCGAGCGCAAGCGAGGGCCGGCCGGGCCGAAGGGCATGGAGGAAGCCGAATTGGGGGTCGAGGCCGACGCCTTCGCAGGCGGCAGTGCAGTCGGCAGCGAGCAGGGCATACAAAAATGACAGCAGGGCGTTGACCCGGTCACGGGGCGGACGGCGGGTGCGGAGCCGAAACGCAAAGTCATCGGGAGCAGCGAAGATCATCGCGCCGAAGACCTCAAAATACAAGGCGGCGGCCTGGCCTTCAATGCCGCGCACGCTATCGGTGCTTGGCTGGAGCGGCAGCGATTCCAACAGCAGGCTGAGCGCCCCGGCGCAGGTTTTGAGGGCAAGGCTATCGTTCGCCGATTTTGTCTCCCGTGCGGCTCGCATGACCGATTGGTGACAATTTCTGATTTTGCCAGCGACAATGGCCCGTGCGATTTCTGTGGAGCGGGCGTCGTCGCGGTGGCTCTCGTACTGGGCCTGCCGGAGCAGGACATTGCCGCAGAGCGGACCGACGACCCGTGCCTTGAAGCGGCCGGCGTAGTCCATCAGATTGACGGCCCGGCCCTCGGCAGCGCAGCGGTGCATGGCCTGGGTGGACATCATGGCGTTGCCGAACAGCATGACGGAGCCAAGATGATGGAGCGGCACCTGGGCGAGCTTCGCCCCGTCGGCTTCGACTTTCAGAGCGTCGTGGTCGAGGCGAACGTAGGCATCGGGGGTCAGGACGAAGAGCGTATTCAAGAGTTCTCGTGTCATAGGATCCTCACTCAATTCAGTGTCATTCGACAATTCAGTGTCATTCGGCTAGACGTTGTTCGGCATTGGTCAGCGTATAAAGCTGCTGGGACAAGCGGGCATGGCGAGCGGCGACAACCGTGGCGGGGACGCAGGCATCGAGCAGGGAGCAGCGAGGGCAGCGGCTGTCGTTAAGAGCGGGCGGCAGCGATCCCCGGCTTTGCTGGACGGCCCGCACCTGAGCAATAATGTCCTCAGTTTCCTCGCGCAGCTCGTCGGTGAACGAGACCTCCCGGCGGCGGTGGGTTTGCAGCGAGTAGACCGCCCCCGTCTCAACCGGGACCTCCAGCATCTCTTCCAGGCAGAGAGCTTGGGCGCAGAGCTGGACATCGTCATGCCGTCGTTCCCGGCGCGGTCCGTTCTTGTATTCGACGGGTACCACGCGCCCGTCGGGGTGGAACTCGACCACGTCCCCTTTGCCTTGCAGTCCGAGCCGATCCGACCAGAGCGGCAGGGCGCGTTCCATGCGGACCCCGTTTTCGAGGGTCGTGTGGGGTTTATCGGCGCGTTCGTGGGCGTAGCGTCCGCGCAGGGTGAACACATTCTCGTCAAAGATGCGTTCGACATGGATCAGGGCGCACTGCCGGGGGCAGTAGGAAAAGTGTTCCAGGGCTGAGATCAGTACCGGCCAATCGTCTTCCATAGTTCGTGTCGCCTTTCCAGCGCGTGTGTTCTGCTAAGCCACTCTGCCGGCCCAAGAAAAACCGGAAAAGTTCAGCGAGACTATTTTCAGCTTCAATCCTCACCGGCCCCGAAGGGCCGGTGCTACGACGGCGGGAGCGTATCGGCTTTGAGCTACTGCTGTTTCAATCCTCACCGGCCCCGAAGGGCCGGTGCTACTACTAGGGGTGCGGCAAAAAACTGACCGCGAAAGGGTTTCAATCCTCACCGGCCCCGAAGGGCCGGTGCTACGAGCGGATGCACCGCTACCTAGCCGATCCGGGCCTGTTTCAATCCTCACCGGCCCCGAAGGGCCGGTGCTACACAAAACCTTCCGACCGGCGGGCCGTTCATCACCCGGTTTCAATCCTCACCGGCCCCGAAGGGCCGGTGCTACACAAAACCTTCCGACCGGCGGGCCGTTCATCACCCGGTTTCAATCCTCACCGGCCCCGAAGGGCCGGTGCTACAGTACCAGGGCCGCGCCAAGCGGCTGCTTCGTCTCGTTTCAATCCTCACCGGCCCCGAAGGGCCGGTGCTACGCGCTGCTGCATCCCGGCGTCCATTCTCCGTCTTGGTTTCAATCCTCACCGGCCCCGAAGGGCCGGTGCTACCGCCCAGCGGCGTCAACAAGCCGCCCGCTGGCAAGTTTCAATCCTCACCGGCCCCGAAGGGCCGGTGCTACAAAGAAATAGGCTTTGCCGATGTTTTCCGAGATGTTTCAATCCTCACCGGCCCCGAAGGGCCGGTGCTACCGTCGGCGGCACGCTTGCCTACTCCGACACCGAGTGGGTTTCAATCCTCACCGACCCCGAAGGGCCGGTGCTACCTGATCAGCTGACCCAAGGCGACGTGGATTTTTTTACGTTTCAATCCTCACCGACCCCGAAGGGCCGGTGCTACCGGCACAGACCGCAAAGGTATTGTTCAGTCGTTCACTTGTTTCAATCCTCACCGACCCCGAAGGGCCGGTGCTACACCAGTGTCACGTTCAGCAACCTGCCGTAGCCGGGAGGTTTCAATCCTCACCGACCCCGAAGGGCCGGTGCTACTGCCGTCAGCGTGAGTGCCGGCAGCCCGGCGGCGAACGGTTTCAATCCTCACCGACCCCGAAGGGCCGGTGCTACAGTCGGTTTGTGATGCGAATGGCGCTCGCCGCTGACCCACTTTGCCCGGAGTGGGCTTGCGGCGGCGCGGTCTGCCTCACAGGACACGGCGCGAACCTCTTGGGAAAATGACCAGAGCTTGAGGTCCGCGCCATGGTGTCACCCCTCGACCAGCGGGGAGAGCGTGATGCCGGCGGGCATCGCTGAGGACGACGGCGGGGTGACGGCGTAGTCGCTGAAGCGGCGGGGGACTTCGATGCCGTCTTTGCGGCGAACGTCGAGGTGCTCGAACAGCTTGTGGGCGGGGGCGTCGCCGAGGGGCGTGGCATGGGAAAAGACGTACAGGCCCCGGCAGGTCATCATGCCCCGCGCGGCCGAGCGGTCCTGTTCCCACATCATTTCGAGCGCCTGCCAAAAGAGAGCGAGGTCGGCGTCGGTCACTTTAGTTTGTGCGCCGAACGCGGGGGAATAGAAGCCGCGAGCGACGTAGAGGGCATACGGCAGGATCGCTTTGCGCCCGAACTCGGTCACTTTGCCTCCCTCCCCTTTGTCGTCATCCGTAACGACAACTTCGGCGTCTTTTTGTTTGGTAATAGACACACGAGAGATTGCTACTTCCAGAGATGCAATCGGATCTACACTGCGCCCAAAAGTCAACTGCAGTGGGCCGCGCACCTGCCCGGCATTGACATCCGTGCTCATCACCGCCCCGAAACAACGAATGTCAAAGAACTGCTCGCACATCCACTGCTTAACGGTTTGGACATCCTCTCGCTTCTGTTTGGTTCCTGTCGATTTTAGGCTTCTGGCTTTATAGGCTTCGCCGTTCTTTGTGTTGAGCGCAACCCCATCGTTCTGAATGTAAATGCGGTATGGCGCTTCGCTCTCATGGGCAAGCGCAACAAAGTCGCGGACTTTGCGTTTGAGGCAGACGTCGGTGACGAGGCCGTGGGCGGTTTCGGGGTCAATGCGCGGCATATTGCCGGCGTCGGGGTCGCCGTTCGGGTTGCCGTCGGTGACATCGAACAGCAGCAGAAAGTCGTGGCGCTTGGCGGGGTCGGAACAGGCTTGGTATTTCGGGTTCATTCTTCTGTGTCTCCTTCGGTCAGGTCGTTGGCGTTCTCGTCAGCAGTTGCAGCCACTGCGTCTGTGGCGGCGTCGCGCTTTCTGTAAAGGTGTGCGCGTTGGAAATAATAGCCGAGCGCAAATTCGCCCTGCTGGATCAGCCGCAGGGTCGGCGGGTAGCTTGTGCCAATTGAAGCCTGAATTTCTGCAAGTTGGTTTTGCAAGGCGAAGAAAAAGTTCGGCTTCTTCTTTCGTATCTTTGGCAGGTGTCCTTGATTGGCAAGCCGAACTAAGGAAGGAAAGACAGTGCGTGGGGTTGTAGAGGCCGCCCCAAAGTATCGGTCCGTCAGGGTGGTATTTATCTTGTTGTCGCTGGAAACGTACTGAATGTATTCCAGTTCGGCAAGAAGACGCCCGCAACGATAAGCAGGGCTTTGGTTGTCCGGGTCAAGTTCCGGCATGATGGGTAATCCTTCCTGAATGAGAATATATTTAAGGAGCGCGGCCCGTTCGTAAGAGACCAGGATGCGCTTCTTGTTGACGACCGTACCGATCCGGCAACGAATGATCAGTGTTTGCAGGAGCGATAGCGGCAGCCGACTCCCAGTAAAAGCAGCTTGCACCAGCGCGTCTTCAACGCTTGCAGGTACGTCTTTAGCGACGCGATACGGTGCCGCGAACAATTGCCACAAGGCTGACGGCTTGCCTTCCTCACCGTAAGGCTCGCAAACCTCTAGGCGAGTAAACCACTCTGCCTGCCGCTTGCCTAATTCTTTGATTGATATGTCCAAAACAGAGCGGACCACGATACGGGCATTGTTAGCAGTTAAGCCAAAAATGTGAAATTTCTCATCCGGCGGAAGCCCGTTTGCCCATTGTGTGTCACCCTTCCAGGGAGCAACAACGAAATCTCTGAGAGTTTGGGGGTCGTTGTATAACGGCTGAAACGCAGCAAGCCGAACAACTGCACTCCGTGCCCAAAAAACATAGGTGATGCTGCCTCCTCGAACGTGGTGGGTTTTGGATGCCAGTAGCGCGTTCAGTGCTTGCCCAAACCGCTCTCCAGCCGCTCTTGAGATCGGCGAGTTTTTAGCTCGCATTAGCCCGTAGCTCATAAAAGCAGTTTTGTCGGTGTTGATGGAAACAAGCTGACGATCCTCGATCTTGCCTTTCTTGTCCGCCACTCCTTTCACTGGCACTGGCATCATTTCCTCGACCGGCCCTTCAACACCGGAAACGAGGCATTGCATGTCTAAGCTAGACGATTTAGCACTCTTTTCACTTCGGCGTAAAGCCTCAGCCGCCCAGAAAGCTTGAACGAAAGTATCCTCAACTGGCAGATTGTCGTCTACACGAAACGTGACCAGATCATCCCGCCTCATCTCGCTTGGGATTTGCACGCTCGGCTTGGCTGGGTTCCACTCGCTGAGGAATGCGGCGACTCGTGCCACGTCAGGATTATGTGTAGCTTCTGCACAGGCTTGAACTAAGTCTTTGTAGTGCTGATGTTCTAGTATGGTACGGGAGGCAGAACTTTCCATATCATCTGCGGTGTCCTTCCCTACGCCTGCTAAACGGATGCCGAATGTGTAGGACGGCTTATGAGCAAGCAAAACGGAAGAGACATTGCTCGTGCCTTTAGCAAACGGGACTAGGCGCTCGACGCCTTTTTTGTCTTCGCCGGGGGTCGGGGTGAACGAGACGGACAGGCGCGGGTCGTGGGATAATTCGACGATCCATTTGACGCGTTTGGGCATATACATGGCGGGCGGGAGGGTACCGCGCCCGGTTTGGGTCATGATGGCGTCGGCGTCTTTCCAGAGCTGCTGCAAGATCATTGGAGTGCCTCCTGTGCGCTATAAAGCGCCTCGGGAACGCGCAGGACGCCCTGGTCTAAAGCGGCCTGAAAGAAAACGGGCGTAGCGGTGCCGGACACTTCGCGCCGTTCGCGGCCTTCGCCAATGCCCCCCACCCGCCCGCCGTGCCGCTGAAAGCTGACGGCTTTACTTCCATCCTGCCGCCAGACCAAATCGAAGAGCATCAGGCCGAGGTCGCGGCTGTCCGGGATGGCGGTTTCGGTGCCATCCAGCGGGGCAAAATCGGCGGCAAACTCGCGGCAGCCGAGATACGGGCGCTGAAAGCAGCGACCTTTTTCGACGTGGCGGCGGAACTGATCGCGGTACTTGGCGGCGTCAGCATCGGCGTGGGAGTGCAGGACGATGTCGGCGCGAATAATATACGCGACATCGGAAAGCGCCAGCGTGTGGCGCTGAACGCGCATTTTAGACTCGGTCGCGACGATGCCTGCGCCCGAGCCGGCTTTGGCCTCCACTTCATTGCGAAGAATGGACAGGAAGCGAATGGGCCGAAGAACAACAATCTCGCGGACCCGCCAGGAGAACTCAGGCTTCCAGAAAATGGCTTCCAAGACGCCGCGTGCGGCGGACGGGGTCGGCACGGGATAAGAGACGCGCTCGACCTTGCTTTCAGGCCGGGTGTAGCAGGCCATCGGCGACCAGACTTTGACTTCGAGTGGCGGAGACATAATGATCCTTTCTGCGAACAATGCGAAGCAGCTGATATAACCACTCTGCGGAAAGTGCGAAAACCGGAAGCGTCGTCGGATTATGAATTCGCCCGATTTGAGACTATCAACTCGTCCGACTTGTAATCGGGGCCGTCTATCATATCTTCGGGCAGCGGTATGCCTGTCTTGCCGTCATACCGGCCCTCCCAAACGTAGGGGCCGCCGAGAACGAGGCGGTCGCGGATAGGATCAATTCCTAGCTTGCCACCCTCGATGCCGATTCGGGGAAGGCTGACGCAGAGCGGCTGCGCCTTCTGCCACAGCAGGCGCGTCATGCCGCCGATGGCGTAGGCTTCGTCTTTAATCGCCTGCACTGTGGTCTTCAGAGTCTTGTCCTTGTATCCCGTCACAAGAACGCTGACCGTGTCTTCGTCTACCAGCTTGACCCGTGCAGCTACTTCGCGGTAGTCAAAGTGCATTCGCCGCTCCTGAACTTTTTTAGCATCCACACCGCCCTGAAGGTCCGAGTAGAGGCGCTGGAAGTAGCGGGTGACGAGGGCTGGGTCATCGAAATCTATTTCTTCGCCCTTCGCCTGCATATCCTGGTAGAGTTTAATGGTTCCTCGCAGCGCGGTCAGGTACAGTCCGCCGGGGGTACCGCCTTCCGCTGGGGTAAAGACGACGACTTCGCTCTCGTCACGCGGGCGTCGCCCTTCCCGGTTGCAGCGTCCGGCGGCCTGAACAATGCGGTCGAGGGGGCCAATCGCGCGGAGGACACGGGGAAAGTCCAGGTCAACGCCGCATTCGATCAGGCTGGTCGAGACGAGAAGGGTGGGCAGCCCAGCTTTCAGGCGCTCCCGGATCGTGTTTAGCACGGCGCGGCGGTGGTGGCCGCACATCAGGGTCGAGAGGTGGAAGACGTCTTCCCGGTGCCGGGTTGGGTCCAAAGCATCCATAAGCTGCCGGGCCTGCCGGCGGGTGTTCAGGATGCAAAGCGAGGCCGAGGCAGCAGTCATCTCCTGGGCGATGCGCTTCCAGTCCCATTCGCCGGCGGCGACCCGGTAGCGGACTCGGCGCAGGAGGGCAAAATGCCGGTCTCGGTCGGTGGGGGGAATAATCGGATGAACGCGGGCGAAGCCGCTGAAAAAGCGGGACAATGTGCCTTCCAGGGCGGGCTGGGTGGCGGTGCAGAGTACGACGGAAACGCCGTAATGCTCGGTCAGGATTTTGAGGCCGTCTATCAAAGGCGTCAGGAGATGGGCGGGGAGGGTCTGCACTTCATCCAGCACAAGGACCGAGTGGGCGAGCCGGTGCAGCTTGCGGCAGGCGCCGGGCCGGTTGGAGAACAGGCTTTCAAAAAGCTGAACGGTGGTCGTGACAACAAGGGGCGCATCCCAGTTCTGCGTCGCCAGCCGTCGCCACAGCTCCGCGTCATCCCCGTTGTCTGCCTCGGCGTTTCCCCCCAGCGCTTTCGGCTCAATCGCGGAGTGGTGTTCTAGGACGGTGCCTGGGTCGCTGCCGAACAGGTCTCGGAACACCTGGGCGGTCTGGTCTACGATGCTGGTGTAGGGAATGGCATAGACAACGCGCCGGAGTCCGTGGGCGGCGGCGTGTTCCAGGGCGAAAGCGAGGCCAGAGCGCGTTTTGCCGCCGCCGGTAGGTACGGTCAGATGAAAGACGCCCGGCAGCTCTTTTGCGGCCGTCAGACAGGCGTCATAGACCTCCCGGCGCACTTGATTGACAGTGGAGGGGATGGCCTGAGCAAAGTCTTTGGTCTGACGCTGTTTTAGCAAGTCGCGCAGTGCAGACAGGGTTGGGGCGTCGGCCTGCCGCATTCCGGCATCACTTGGGTTCATGTGCTGTTCGGTGTCCAGCGAGTCGGCGTCGGTGAGGCAGGAAAACAGCATCCGCAGAAACATTTCCATGTGATGCGGGTCTTTCACATAGGGCATAGCTGCTAGGATATTTAGGTCCGGCAATACAGCGGCCAGTTCGGCGTCTACGCGAGCGGCAAGGGTGCGAAGCGCCTTTACCTCAGCCCGATTTGTCTTTTTGTTGCTGGGGTCTCCCAAGATTTTGTTCTCGATAATTATGCCATCTGTGCCAGGTGGTTCCATTCCGCCATGATGCCCGTACAGAGGCAACGCAAAGAGCATCCCGGCTTGACGCGGCATATCATCAAGAGCGGCAAGTGCGCCCATTTGTTTATGGGGGGCGGAGCCGGGTTTGGGCCGGGCCGCCAGTCCGTGATCGGCCAGGTGACAAGTTTCGAGGTAGGTTTGGAACGTGTCGGTAAACTTGCCGAGGTCGTGGAGCAGCCCCAAATACCGCGCCCAGGCGGCGGCGGTGCGGGTCGCGTCGAAGGCTTCAGCGAACTCTTCGGCGAGAGCGGTGACGCCGTAGATATGGTCGGTCAGCAGGTGCCAGTGCGGGTTTTTCTTGGACGGTGTGTGGGCCACATAAGCGGCGGGGCGCGGGATATTCATGTTTGCTTCCTGTGAATGCGGTAGTATTATCATATCACAGTTAGGGTGTCAGCAGTGTGACACTCTACTAGACCAACAAACTTTATTTCGGTCTAAAAGTTTTTTGGCTTATTTGCAGGCCGCGCTGTTTTACTCAGCAGGAAATTCAAAAAGAGGAAGCGGGCGGCATTGCCGCCCGCTTTTTTCAGAAGCTCCAGACATGGACATTCGCTGCATCGCCGCAGACCTGCTCCAAGACGCCTCGTGCTGTGTACTCGTCTGCTTTGTTGACAATGACGAGAAAAATGACGAGAAAATGGCTGCGGACACGCTGGGCGTACTTGTAAAAGACTATCCAAAAGACTGTCCACTGGTGGAGCCAGGCTGCATCGAGGGACAGATCAAGCTCTGAGACGGTTGCGGCAATGATAAATGTACCTTCGGCGTAGCCGGTGACATCTGGTTTCAATCCTCACCGGCTTTTACAAGCCGGTGCTACCAGCTTGGCTATTATCAGGACGTCAAGGCCGACCCTAGTTTCAATCCTCACCGGCTTTTACAAGCCGGTGCTACTTTGCGGGTTTCAAATGGCATCGTTTCTAGTTCAGTTTCAATCCTCACCGGCTTTTACAAGCCGGTGCTACCGGGTTTCTCGGCGGACTGTTCGGACACGGAAAACAAAGTTTCAATCCTCACCGGCTTTTACAAGCCGGTGCTACGAGCGGCCTGGAAGCTGGGCTTTTGCGCTTTCGCGGTTTCAATCCTCACCGGCTTTTACAAGCCGGTGCTACAGCTTGCCCTAACAGCGCCCCCGTCGCCGCGCTGTTTCAATCCTCACCGGCTTTTACAAGCCGGTGCTACCTGGTAGATCGCCGTAGCGATAATGACGACGCCTGCGAGTTTCAATCCTCACCGGCTTTTACAAGCCGGTGCTACGGAAGCTGACTAGGCAGGTCGGAGCGCATCTCTTGTTTCAATCCTCACCGGCTTTTACAAGCCGGTGCTACACCTCAAGGCCCGCGCCGGCATCCTCGCCTCCCAGCCGTTTCAATCCTCACCGGCTTTTACAAGCCGGTGCTACACTCGCTGCCAGGCGCTTTGGTCTGCATTGCCTGGTTTCAATCCTCACCGGCTTTTACAAGCCGGTGCTACTACGCGCTGCCTCCACTTTGAGCTGGTCGCCGACCTGTTTCAATCCTCACCGGCTTTTACAAGCCGGTGCTACATATTTACGCCGGCCTGCTTTACCCCGCCGGGCACGTTTCAATCCTCACCGGCTTTTACAAGCCGGTGCTACTTTGGCATGAGCTAGACCATTTCCGCCGTGATCTGGTTTCAATCCTCACCGGCTTTTACAAGCCGGTGCTACAATCGAGGACCCGTTCTCGATTGCCGGCAGTGCTTGTTTCAATCCTCACCGGCTTTTACAAGCCGGTGCTACTTGCCCGGAAGCTTGGCAAGAGCGGTATTCGGCTGGTTTCAATCCTCACCGGCTTTTACAAGCCGGTGCTACCACCGTCGCGGCCTGGGGCAACTGATACGTAAAAGGTTTCAATCCTCACCGGCTTTTACAAGCCGGTGCTACCCAGCCGGAGCCGCCCTGGTTGCTATAGGGGTTCAGGTTTCAATCCTCACCGGCTTTTACAAGCCGGTGCTACGGGTACTGGTTGCAGTTGCATCCGGTGAGGTGCAGGTTTCAATCCTCACCGGCTTTTACAAGCCGGTGCTACGCGGACAAGCGCGGCGAGCTGATTCAGTCGGGCGCGGGGTTTCAATCCTCACCGGCTTTTACAAGCCGGTGCTACGTGCCGGCCTGCGTTGCCGCCCGGTACAAAGTGAGGAAGTTTCAATCCTCACCGGCTTTTACAAGCCGGTGCTACCACATCCACAGCGACGATCTGCGTGTCGCCCGGCGAGTTTCAATCCTCACCGGCTTTTACAAGCCGGTGCTACGGTGCGCCGCTGGGCGCATAAAAGCCTGAGTGCATAGTTTCAATCCTCACCGGCTTTTACAAGCCGGTGCTACCGGACACGCCGGCGACGGAGGCGGGCGCGGCGTCCGGCGTGTTTCAATCCTCACCGGCTTTTACAAGCCGGTGCTACTGCTACCTCGTTTGGGACGGCACGGCATACCGCACGACGGGTTTCAATCCTCACCGGCTTTTACAAGCCGGTGCTACTGTCTTTTCCCATCGAAAGGCTGAGAAAGGACTGACGGCATTATACCTGAGTGGACACGATCGCGCAAATGTTTCAGAAGCGCAGGCGGCGCGGACCTCCTGGGAAACCCGGCAGAGCTTGAGGTTCGCGCTTGGTGCATAACCAGGGGTCATGGCTCTTTACTCCCGGCGTCACCTGCAAAACCGGAAAGCGCAGGACGGAGCATTTCTGCCGGGTAGAGGGCAGCTAGGGCCTGGACTTCTTCGGTCATGGCGGCGCGGAGGGCAGGGCCACCGAGAACATGGCAGAAGCGTCGCCAGCGAAGCAGCTCGGGCACGAGGCCGGACACGCCGGCGGCGGTGCCGGACAGGCGAACAGTGCCGTCTGCTTCCGGGGTCAGGAGGAGGCCGCTGGGCCAATGCCGGGTGCGGGCGTAGGCGGCGACCGGGGGAACGAATAGGACGTCCACCGGGACGGGGTCCTCGCCCCGCAGGCCGCCGATCACGCCGCGCGTTTCGAGAAAGGCGGTCCATTCCGGCAGGCGCAGGGCGAACCCGGCGGCGGTTTCTTGAACGCCGCGCACTTGGTCGAGAGCAAAGGTGCGAACGGCGCGGCGGCGATGACACCAGCCGTGCAGCTCCCAGAAGAGGCCATCGCGGGCCTCGACCCGGTACGGGTCTATGGAGCGCCAGGCGCGGCCCGCGCCGCTGCGGCTGTCGTAATCGAGTTCGACGGTGCGCTTGACGCGGGCGGCTTCTTGCAGAATGTCCAGGGGCGAGTGGGAGTAGTCGCGGATTGGAGTCCCCCACCCGACTACCGCTGCGGCGTCCTGCATCAAGGCAGACAGAGCCGACGGGACAGAGCCGGTGAGTTTGTCAAGCGTCGCGCGGAGAGCCTCGCCGTGGGGGATGCCGGGGGCATCGGCCAGGGTTCGCAGGAGGGCAAGTGCGAGGGCATCGGCGGGGACGAGGGCAGCCAGCGGGAAAGTCCAGCCGGTGTCCGGCAGGCGGTAACGGCGGGTGCGGCGGTCGTAGTCAATGGGGATGCCGGCCTGAGCCAGCAGGGCAAGGTCCCGGTGGAGGGTGCTGAGACTGCACCCGCAGGCATCGGTCAGAGCACCGCGGCCGAGGTTCTGTGGCCCGGCGTTTGAGTCGGCAGCGAGCGTGACGATCTTGAAGAGCCGGGCAAGCTGTGCCAGAGCATCCGAGGGCCGGGTAGCGGGCATGATGAAGTCCTTTCCAGCGCCTGAATGTGCGGTCATTCAGTACGGCATAGCCACTTGATACGACTTAATACGACGCGGCCACCGGGTAATCCTTTGTGCGCCGCCCCCCCTCGGAAGAGCATGACCGTATTTAGCCCGCCGTAGGCACTCCTGCTTTAGGCTTTATTGATGAAATGCTTTTGCCAAGTAACGTAGGGCAAAGAGACAACGTCGGGCTACAGAGCGTTGCGCCGAACAAAAGAAGCGGATGCTTTACACAAAAGGATTGACATACACAGGTTGCCGCCAGGAACCAAACCGCCTTAAAGACTGTATAGAGCGGAGCCAGTCTGGAGAGGGACGCAAATGCCGCAGTCAACATCCTCAACAAAAGTCTTGAAACCCGCCCTGGGACTACGGAGCGCGGATGATATACCGTCCCGGAAGGCGCCGGGCTTTAGGATTTATTCTTTAGCCCGTGCGGAGTAGTCACTTTGGCATGATTATTGCTCTTATCACTGTTGGCACTTAAGCTCGTAGTTCTCAGCACGCTTGTAGTTCTCAGCACGCTTGTAGTTCTCAGCACGCTTGTAGTTCTCAGCACGCTTGTAGTTCTCAGCACGCTTGTAGTTCTCAGCACGCTTGTAGTTCTCAGCACGCTTGTAGTTCTCAGCACCATCGCCTCTTGACATGGAAAGCGTTCGCGGACTAGCTGTGGACTGGGCGCAGGTGCAGACCGAATGCCAATCAGGTCCAGGGCCAGAGGAATACCTCGCTCCGGCAAGTCCGACCTTGATTTTATATAAAAACTTGTCAAATCGCCGATACTATGTTAAAATACAACTGAGAGCGATCAAGGAAACCTGCCGGCAGAGTAATAAGAGCAGGGAGCAATGGAAGGAGACTCAATTCAGCGATGGAACCAGAGACAGAACAAGGTTCGGCAGGCTTTTCATTACAAGAATATCTCGCGATCCTGCGGCGACGCCGCGCAATCATTATTCAAGCCTTTATCTTAATCAGTGTCCTCGGCATCGCCCAGGCGATGATGGCAAAAAATGTTTACCAGGCCAGCGCCAAGCTGCTTGTTGATGGCCCTTCGTACAACCTCAACACCGTGGACGCCGGCAATCCCCTGTCCTCGCTGTTTCAGATGAACGATCAGCAGACCGTGGACACCCAGGTCGTCGTGCTGCAAGCCCAGCCCCTGCTCGACCAGGTCACCAAGCAGGTGGGACCCGCCGGCCTGACTGTCACCACCGTCAACGGCACCAACGTCATCGAAGTGTCCGGGGAAGCCGGGACGCCCCAAATCGCCGCCGCCGCCCCCAATACCCTGTTGCAATTATTTATCACCCAGGATGTCGAAAATCGGCTCGGCGAAATGGAGCGGGCGCGGCAGTTCGTCCTCACCCAGGGCAAGACCGCCCACAACAAACTCAATGCCACCGAGAACGCGCTCAAAGCGTTTAAGCAGCGTACCCACATCGCCGAGCTGACGAAAAACCGCGACGACCAGATTGCGCTGGTGTCGGCCCTTGCCAGCGCACAGCAAAAGTCCTTAACCGATATGGCCTCGCTGAAGGCCCAGATCGCCTCCGCCGAAGCCGAGCGGGACCGCGAGCCGGCGGACACCGCCTCCCGCACCCAGAGCACCAGCGCGGAAGCCGCCGCCATTCGCCAGAGCCTGCAAACCCTGGAAGTCCAGCGCGTCGGCCTGGTCCAGCCCGGCGGCCTCACCGCCAGAGCACCCCAGGTCCGGGCCGTGGATGCCCAGATCGCCGCGCTTCGCACACGCCTCGCCGCCCTGCCCGCGCTGTCCACCACGGTCTCGAAGACCCCGAACACGTTTCGCATCGGCCTCAATCAAAAGATCGCCGACTTATCCGCCCAGATTCCCGTGCTGCAAACGCAGATGGCGATTGGCAACATCAACCTGGCCCATGCCAAGTCTCAGATCAACGCCTATGCTGGGCTGGAGCTGACCCTCAATCGCCTGACCACCGAGCTGGAAACTGCCCAAGCGTCAGACAAAAACTTCACGTCCCAGCTTGCCGACCTGAACCTGCGCGAAAAGGCCCACCACGCCACCGCCCGGATCATCGAGACCGCCCAGGTGCCCACCGCACCCGTCCGGCCCAAGCGTGTCCAGAGCGTCATCTTCGCGTGTCTGATTGGTCTCTTCGTCGGCCTCTGTTTGGCACTGCTGCAAGAGTTTTTGGATGACCGCATCAACACGGTCGCCGATGCCGACCGCGTGCTCCAATTGCCGTCGCTCGGCCATGTCCCGGCGCTCACCGCCGCCGACGCCCACCTGCTGCCGCAAATGAAGGGCCTCGACCCGGCCTCCGAAAGCTACCGAGTCCTGCGGACCAATATCCACTTCGCCACCGTGGACGCCCCCGCCCGCACGCTTTTAGTCACATCGTCGAACCCCGGCGAAGGCAAGACCACCACCGCCGCGAACCTCGCCTTTGCGATGGCGATGGACGGCAGAAAAGTCATTCTCGTAGACACCGACCTGCGCCGGCCCGCCCTGCACAAGCTGCTCGACCTGCCCCCCGTGCCCGGCCTCACCGATGTCCTGCTCGGCCACGCGCCCCTTGCGCCCCAGGAGATCATGTCCGGCCTGTCCGTGCTGACCGCCGGCTCCACCCCGCCGAACCCCGGCGAGCTGCTGAACTCCCGCAAGTTCCGAAACCTTGTCGCCACGTTGACCGAGCAGGCCGATGTCGTCATCTTCGACAGCCCGCCCGCCCTCGTCGCCGCCGACTCCGCCATTCTGGCGTCCCAGATGGACGGCACCATCATGGTCGTCGAGACCGGCTCCACCAAGAAAGCGTCCGCCCGCCGCGCCCTGGAAACCCTGCGCCATGCCCGCGCCACCGTGCTCGGCATCGCGTACAACAAAGTGCGCTCCCAGGACAGCAGCGCCTACTACTACAACTATCAGTACGGCACCCCGGCGCTTCTCGCGACCGCCTCGGACAAGAACCTGCTGACCGACAAGAACACCCTGCCGGAGCCGCCGAACGAAGAGGCCACCCGATGAAACCAGCCCGCTTGTCCAAATCTTCCCTTCCATCCAATTCTTCTGCCACGCAGGTGGCAGCTTGGCGTCCGCGCCCCCCAGCGAGGGCGTTCACGCCCTCGTCCGTGCCCGTCTCGTATGTGCCCTCATTCATGCCTGCCGCCCTGCTCACGCTCCTGCTCGCCGCCGCCCCGGCCATCGGGGGACACTGCGCCCCGCCAGTGCCGCTCACTGCGTCGAGTGACACCACTGCTTACGTGCTGTCGCCCGACGACCAGATCGGGATCACCGTGCTCGGCCACTCCGAGTTCAATGCCGATGTCACCCTGCTGCCCGACGGCACCTTCCGCTACCCCGTGCTCGGCAAGGTCCATGCCGCCGGGCTGACCCTGGACAGCCTCACCAGCAAGCTGACCACCGGCCTCAGCAGCCAGCTCAACCAGCCCGAGGTCACCGTGACACTCAAGCAGGGCCGCGCCCGCAAAGTCAGCATCATCGGCGACGGTGTCCACACCGCCGGGCTGTACGAGTTCAAGACCGGGATGCACCTGCTCGACCTGCTTGCCGCCGCCGGCGGCCTGTCCGCCCCGGCCCCGTTGGTCTCGGCTACCCTCGCGGCGTCCGGCGGGCAGACCGCGCCCGTAGACCTGACCAAGCTGATGAGCGGCGACGACCCCGCCCAGAACCTGCCGCTCGCCCCCGGCGACATTCTGTTTCTGGCCGCCCGCAACCCCGAGACCGGACAGGTCCAGGTCGTCGGCGATGTCCAAAAGCCCGGCGCATACCAAGTCATGCCCAGCGGCATCTCCGTCCTGGCCCTCCTCAATGACGCCGGCGGGGCGCTCCCGACCGCCCGGCTCACCGAGGTCCAGATTATGCATGGGGGCCAGGTCCAGACCTTCGACCTGCGCCCGCTCCTGACCACCGACCTGAAATCGGGGACCAGCCGCCTGCGCCTCGTCCCCGGCGATGTTCTGCTCGTTCCCGCCAACAAAAACCGCGTGCTGGCCCTCGGCGAAGTCCGCACCCCCGGCGTCCTGCCCATTCCCGACGATCAGCCGCTGCGGCTCACCACCGCCTACGCCCTCGTCGGCGGCGCGACCTCCGAAGGCGACAAAAAGAATGTCAGCATCGTTCGGCGCGACCCTTCCGGCAAGGCTATTCTCATCGCCGTGAATATGGAAGACCTCCTGAAAGGCAAAAGTGGTGTGACTGACCTGACCTTGCAGCCGAACGACATCTTGTTCATCCAGACCCGTAACCACCCGGTCAGCGCCGGGTCGATTCTGGGCGGCCTCGGTGCCTTGAGCGTCCTCGGCAGCTTGTCGAATGCGTTCACCCGCCGCTAGGCGCTGCGTTCCCGTGCGAGGCACTCCTGCCCGCGCGGCCCCCCTGTGCAGGGCAAGCCATCGTGCTCGCCCCGCACACCGGCAGCCGGTCTATACGGTCTATGCTACGGAATACGGATGTTCCCCTGCTGCCGGTTATTTTGATTGCTTTCGTTTTGATTGCTTTTGTTTTGACTACTTGTTCGCTGGACCGAGAAAGTTTGCCCATGTCTTCAAGCGCCCTCATCGCACCTGACCTGTCCTCCGGCGTGTTCACCGACACCGCTTCGCCCGATGTCGCCGTGTCCGTGCGCGGCCTGTCCAAATCGTACAGCATCACAAAGAACGCCGTCCAGCACACATCGGCGGGCGAAGCGATCATGCACCGCCTGCGTCACCCCTTCGAGAAGACCGAGCGGGACACGTTCTGGGCCTTGAACGATGTCAATTTCGACATCCAAAAAGGCGACGTGGTCGGCATCATCGGCCGGAACGGCGCGGGCAAAAGCACGTTGCTGAAGATTTTGTCGCGGATTACCGAACCGACTAAAGGCAAAATAGATTTGTATGGCCGCGTCGGCAGCCTGCTCGAAGTCGGCACCGGGTTCCACCCGGAGCTGACGGGCCGGGAGAACATCTTCCTGAACGGCGCGATCCTGGGTATGACCAAAGGGGAGATCACCCGGCAGTTCGACGCCATCGTGGACTTCTCCGGCACCGCGCAGTTTCTGGACACGCCGGTCAAGCGCTACTCCTCGGGCATGTACGTCCGGTTAGCCTTCGCCGTCGCCGCCCACCTCAACCCCGAGATATTGATTGTAGACGAGGTTCTCGCCGTCGGCGACGCCGAGTTCCAAAAAAAATGCCTCGGCAAAATGCAGAATGTCTCGGAGAGTGGAAGGACAGTCATCTTGGTCAGTCATCAGATGCAATCCGTCTCCGCTCTTTGCACGAAAGCGTTCATGCTGCGTCATGGTAAGATGACCTTCGATGGAGCTGTTGACGAAGCGATTGACCGCTATCTGGCAAGCTACTCAGCGGGAGCTACTGAAGAAGAAGATGCATCCCGGCGCTTAGGCTCAGGGGAGTACCGTTTTGCCTCTGTGCTCCCTGCAAAGCAGGTCTTTCAAAGTGCTGAAGGAAAAGCGTTCGGCTTTACCGTGGACCGGATTAGTTCTCGTATTGATGGACTTTATTTGTCTGCTCATGTCGTGAGCAGCGCCGGAACTGTCATTGCACAGTGCGACTCTCGCCTCATGGGGCAGTGGCTTGGACATGGGGCGGCACTCACAGGCGAATTTGAATTTACGTCTCCTTGGCTCAAGCCGGGGGATTACCGCTTGGATATGTTTCTCTGTCACTCTGGAGGCATTGTGGATTCCTATGACAATGCGTGTCAATTTGAGGTCTCGCCGGTGCTGCCTTACTCCCACACTCTTCCGCCGGATGGGACAGAAGCAGGATTGGTTTTCTCTGACTTTACCTGGAAGCTGTAAATGACGCACCCCGCAACTCAGCCTGACGTTCAGGTAATATGTCTCACGCCGGTAAAAAACGAAGCCTGGATACTTGATCGCTTCCTTCAGTGTGCCAGTCTCTGGGCGGACCACATCATCGTCGCAGATCAAGGCTCGGATGACGGCTCGCAGCAGATCGCCCTGCGCTACTCGAAGGTAACGCTCTTGGAGAACACCGTTGCAGAGTATAACGAATTCCAGCGGCAGCAGATGCTGATCGAAGCGGCGCGGCGTATCCCCGGTAAGCGTCTGCTGGTGGCGCTGGACGCCGATGAGTTTCTGACGGCGAACTGGCGTGACAGCCCGGAGTGGGACAGTGTGCTGCGCTGCGCGGAGGGAACGGTCGTCCGGTTCCGCCGTATCAACATCATGCCGGATTTTGCCGACTGCTGGGCACCCACCCATTACCCATACGGATTTATGGATAATGGCGACGCCCATCAAGGCTCGCTCATCCACAGCGCACGTGTCCCGGTCAGAGAAACATCTCCTTCTCTCAGACTCTTGGCAGTCCAGGTTCTGCATTACCAGTTTTTGGACTGGGAGCGGATGAGCAGCAAGCACCGCTGGTATCAGTCGTGGGAAAGCCTAAACCTGCCCCAGAAAAGTCCGGTTAAGATCTTCCGTGACTACCATCTGATGTACGGCCTGCCCGCAAGTGGGAAGGAGCCTTTCCAGCGGGAATGGATCGCCGGCTACGAAGAGCAAGGCATTGACATGACCAGCCTCAAAAAAGAGGCATACTATCGCTGGGACAAAGACGTGTTTCTGTGGATTGGGGAACATGGTGCTTCTCGCTTCCGCACTCTGGATATTTGGCGTATCAACTGGAACCTACGGCGGGTGGCGTTCGGTGACGGCGATGCTCGTGTCGCGAAAATCGGTGCAGGGGCAGTACGCGATCCGCGCAGCAGACGCGATAAGCTGATTCACCGCTGGCTTCGCCTGACCCAAAGCCGGGCCGAGACCATACCGGTAAAATTTGTTGACAAACTGATCTCCGCGCTGGTCTGGAAAGCAGCACTATGAATACAAGAACAGAGGATCGGGTGACTTGGCTGATGCCAGTCAAAAACGGGATGCCCTTTCTGCCGGAAACGCTTGCCTCTATCGAATCACAGACCTACCGGAATTGGGAGATGCTTGTTTGGGACAACGGCTCCACTGACGGCACCGTCGAAGAACTGAACCGTTGGATCCCTTCGCGCCTGCCGGGCCGAGTGATTACTGGAGAGCCTCTCAGTTTGGGCGCTTCTCGCGCTGCGCTAGTCGAACATGCTGCGACTGAGCTATGTGCCTGCATTGACGCAGATGACATCAATTTCTCCACGCGGTTGGAGCAGCAGGTCGCATTTATGCAAGCACACCCAGAAATCGCGATTGTGGGTGGGCAGATGCGCGTCATCAACGATGAAGGTGCCGATCTCGGCCCTTACTGGCCGCGTGTGTTGCTGCATGACGACATTGTCCATAACTTGTTGCATACCTCCGGCCTGGCGCAAGGCACTGTCATGTTTCGGCGCTCGGCGGTACTCGCGGCGGGAAACTACCGAAGTCAGGTACCGGGCTGTGCAGAAGATTATGATCTCTGGCTTAGGCTACTGGTCAAGTACAGAGCCGCCGCCCTTGATGCACAGATGATTTGGTATCGAAGACATGTCAGCAGCATCTCGCATATTGCCGAGCAGGAAAGCCGCTTAGAAGACGAAACAGTAGTACAGTTCTACAAGACGGCTCCCTTGCTTTACGGCTGCTCAAAAACAGAAGCAAAATTGTTGCGTGAGCGCCGGCATCCACTTACTGCGTATTCTTTATTCCGCATCGCTCTCTATCTCCACCGCACCCAAAAGAGTGGAGGCAGCATGGTTCAGCGCCTCCGCTCTGACTCTTTTCTGCACGCCGGGAAATCGCTTACTGCTCCCTGGGATGTCGCTTCCCGCTTTGCGCTTGCTGCGTTGAACAGGAAAAAATCGGCACTGCTGAAAGAAGTTCTCGAAATGGTCAAAGATGTTTTGAAGTTGCTCGGTATACGCAGTTTTGTGCTGCGGCTCAAGAGGAGCCAACACGCCGTCCGTTCCGGTGATTTTCCTCACGGGGCCAACAATGCCTAAACTCAGCATTGTCACCCCATGCTATAACAGCGCGGCGTTTGTCGCCGAGACGGTCGCCAGCGTCCGTGCCCAGACATTTCAAGACTGGGAGCACATCATCGTAGACGATGGCAGCACAGACAACTCCGCTGAAATTGTGCAGGCCCTAACCGGGTCGGACACTCGGCTGAAACTGATCCGTCAGCCGAATGGCGGCGTCTGCCAAGCTCGGAATGCCGGGTTCAGCCATACCGCTCCCAACAGCAAATACGTCTATTTTTTGGATGCCGATGATTGCCTTGTACCGGAAATGCTTGCGGTCATAGTGAATCATCTGGACCAGCACCCCGCCGCTGGGCTGGCTTGTTGCAGCTATGTCTACATTGACGATGAGGGCCGGACGATGTTTACGCCTACAACGCCCCGCTGTGTCCCCTGCGGGGCAGGCCTGCGGCGGCTTGTTCCCCATGAGGCACTGACTCCCTTCGTTAGCATTCTGTGCGGTGCGCCGGTTCTTGCCAGCCTATCCGTCCTGCGTCGCTCGGTCTATGAAGCGTCGCCCCGGTGGGATGAAAATTTCGGTCAGCACCACGAAGAAATAGACCTGTTTTTGCATATTGCCTTGTCCAGCGAAGTCCATTATGTTCCATCGGTGCTTTACCACTACCGGCAGCACCCAGCGCAATCTACGAAACATGCGGAGAGTTTCCACGCGCAGCAGCAAAAACTGGACAGTAAATGGAGCCATAAACGTGGATTGACCGCCACGCAGCAGGCCGTCGTCGAAAAAGCCCTGCGGTTCCGAGACGGACGCATGACACCCTATACGGGGGTGCTCGCAGGCACCCGGCACCTGCGCCGGGGCGAACTCGTCCAAGCAGCACGGTTTTACGGCGGGGCGATCAAGCGGTACGCCCGGTCTTTTTTGCCGCACCGCCCGCCACGCACGGGCAACATGACCGGAACCGCCGACCACGTGTAAGAGATGCCGTTCTTGCAATTGCTTTGTTTTACTCGCTATGAACGATCAAACCATAACTCAAATCTCGGTTGTCATCCCGACCTGTCATCGGAATGACCTGCTGGCAAAGTGCCTGGACTGTCTCGCGCCCGGCACCCAATACCTGCCGGCAGAACGGTACGAAGTGATAGTCACCGATGACGGCTCGCGCTCTACAGCCCGGCAGATTGTTGAAGAACAGTATCCCTGGGTTCGTTGGACTGCCGGGCCACGCCGAGGCCCAGCGGCGAACCGCAACCACGGGGCAGGCATCGCGACCGGTACATTCCTGGCGTTCACGGATGACGACTGCCTCCCAAGCCCCAACTGGCTGGCGGCGTTCGCCACCGCCACTCAGCCCGACGTGCAGGTGTACGAAGGCAAAACAACCTGCCAGGCTGGGCTGAATTCACCGCTGGAGGAAGCACCCATCAACTTAACCGGCGGCGGCCTCTGGTCCTGCAATTTTATGATCCGCCGAAGCGTGTTTGAAAACCTCGGCGGCTTCGATGCTGCCTTTCCCGTGCCCGGCGGCGAAGATGTTGACCTTCGTGAGCGCCTCGTCGAAGCCGGTTATAATTTCCCCTTCGTTGATGATGCTGTGGTAGACCACCCCCCGCGAAAAATCCGTTGGGGCAAGCAGTCCGGCGCACTCTGGGAAAGCCAAATTTTGCTCTGGTACAAGGCGGGCCGGGCGCAAATCTCACCGGCAAAGTTCATGCTGTTCGTTGCCAAAATACGCATCAAGAACCTGATTCGGTATCCTGTCCGCTGGCATTCCTCACTGGCATTATTGTCTCTGATCGCGGAGCTGAACCACATCGCCCGCAATACACGCGCCTGGCACACCAAACACTACCGCAACGCTGAGATGACCCGAGAAAACTAGGACACATGCTCCTCGAAACCAAACGACAAGAACCGGAACGACTTCACCTCGGCTACCTCGACGGGGTACGCGGACTTGCGGCGCTTTACGTTGTGCTGTTTCACCTGTATAACTTACACTTTGGCTTTCTTCACGGCATTATTGGTTATGCTGTGAACTGGCTCAACTGTGCACACTTAGCAGTAGATGTTTTTATCGTGCTTTCCGGTTTTTGCTTGGCGCTGTCGGTAGCTCGATCTGGGCGGCTGAAAGAGGGAGCGTTCCAGTTTTTTTGCCGCAGAGCAAGGCGCATTCTTCCTACTTACTATGCTGCCCTGTTTCTATCTCTGACGCTTGATTTTATCATCAAACGTTTTGGGCACAATCACGTCATCCACGGGGACAGCCCGTTTGCCCTGCACACTATCCTCTCCAATTTTTTTATGCTGGAAGAGTTTTGGAGCGAGACCAACACAATAAATCCTCCTTTTTGGAGTGTCGCACTGGAATGGAAAATTTACTTTCTGTTTCCCGTTTTAGTGTGGATTTGGAAGCGTTTGGGCCTGCCGCTTGTGTTGTTTTTCGCCGCTTGTTTTGGCTGCGGATTGACTTTTGTAGTTAGCGTACTCAAACCAGGGAACAGTCTGATACTCGTTTCTCCCTGGTATGTGATACTCTTTACGTCCGGTGTCTGTGCGTGTCTCTGGTTTGCGGGAGAAAAATCTGCACCGGAGCCAAAGAAAATCAAGCTGATGGGATATGCGGCGGTGGTCTCATTTGGCATTTCATCGGCGATCTTGCACCGACTTCCGTTTTTCGGCTCTCCGACACAGACACCGGCAGCAAAAATGGGATTTGGATGGTGGTTGCCGCTCACTGATGTGTCGGTCGGGGTTTTCGCTTGCTCCATATTATGTTTGATGATGCACATTTCAAGAACTCATATAGTTTACAAGATACTTAACAGCCGGCCCCTCACTTTCATCGGCACGTTCTCGTACTCGTTGTATCTAATTCACATCCCTGTGCTGGAATTTATCCGCGGGGTCATCAGCCATCTTTTAGGCACAGGACATTCTCCATTACAGCTCTGGGAAGCTACAGCAGTTTTCGGTTTGCCAACGACACTCGCGGCTTCTTATCTGTTTCATCTTGCCTTCGAGCGGCCGTTTATGTCCAAACCAGCCCCGAAGACCGAACAGGAGGCAGAGGCAGTCGCCATCTCGGCCCCAGCTCCCTAGACTTACAACACACTATGGTACATGACGAAATCAAATTGAGTGTTGCACTTGTGACGCGGAACCGCCCGGATAGCCTGGAACGAACACTGAAATCGCTTCGTGCCCAAGACGTGCAGCCCTGGGAAGTCATCGTATCCGATGACTCAGACGCTGAATATGCTCTGGAAGTCGAACGTGTTGCCGCCGCGCATGACTGCCGGTACTTGACCGGCCCGCACCGAGGATTGTATTCAAACCGCAACCACGTCGCTCTAGCCTGCAATGGGACACACATTCGGACAATGGACGACGACCATGAGTTTCCAAGAGATCACTTTGACGAATGTTTAAAGGCCATCGCTTGCGACCCCCAATCTGTCTGGATCATAGGGGAGTTCCTACCTGCACAGAAAATAAAGGCAATTCCAGATTGTCCAGGACAACTCAATCCTCGTGGTTTCTCCACAACGCCGCCCGACACACAGGCTTGTTGGGCAATCTCTGATGGTGCGAGCATGTATCCACGCTCCATTTTCGAGGCTGGAATCCATTACATCGCAGATTACAAGTTTGGGGCGGCATACTTGGAGTTTGGGAGTCGCTTGAATTGGTTGGGCTACCGACTTAGGCATCTGAATAGTACGTATATTATTCACCATTATGATCCGAATACACGTTCGTTTCTTGATCTCAGCATAGATTTAGCATCGCGCTTCTGCGCGATGCTCTGCCATTCTTATATTTATCAGCCAACAATGCTCAACAAGGCATTATGTCATTTAGAAATACTGAAGCAAATTGTTCTGCATAGGATGATAGCGATCAAAGCACTTGCAACGGGCTTATCAGGCTTCAGAAAACAACGCTCAACTGTTCTATCATACGCACAAAGTCGAAAACTGAAATCATAGCTTTTGATGGGGCATAAAAGCGACAACGCCCGATGAAGACACGCTTTTTGCCGAACCATTGCCCGCCCGGCAAGCGACGCGCCGTGCGCCTGCGCTGAATTATGTCTGACCCACTGAAAATCCACATTATTGCCGCCGCTCTGCCGCCTCAGCTCGACGGCATCGGCGACTATACGGCCTGCCTCGCCGCCGAGCTTGCCCGCTCGGCGACCGTCACCGTGCTGACCGGAGCGCCCGCGCCGACGCCGATCCCAGGTGCCCGCATCGAGACTGCGTTCTCGGCAGAGGACCCCGCCAGCGTCAGGCAGATCCCAGAACGGGTCCGGGCGGACCGGCCCGACTGGGTGCTGCTTCAGTACAACCCGTTCTCCTACGGACGCTGGGGCCTCAACCTGCACCTGCCCGAAGTCCTGCGCCGCCTGCGCCGCGACACGCCCGGAACCAAGCTCGCCGTCATGGTGCACGAGCCGTTTGTCCCGATCATCACTCCCCAGTTCGCCGTCATGGCGACCTGGCAGCGCTGGCAGCTTTGGCGGCTTGGCACGGTCGCCGACCTCGTCCTCTTCTCGATTGACCCCTGGGCGCGGCGGTTCCAAACCTGGTTTCCCGGCAAGCCAGTCGTGCATCTGCCGGTCGGCTCGAACATCCCCCGCGTCCCAATCACCCGGCCCGAAGCCCGCGCCCGGCTCGGCATCCCCGAAGATGCCGTCGTCCTGGGCCTCTTCGGCACCGCTGCCAGCGGACGTATGCTGGACCGTGTTCAAGCGTCGCTCGCCGCCCTGCGCTCGGCAGGCATCCCGGCGCTGCTGCTCTACATCGGTCCGCACAAAGCCGCGATCTGCGCCGCCCTCGGCAGCGAGAACGTCCTCGCTGACGGCCCGTTTCCCGCCGACGAAGTCTCGCGCCGCCTGTCTGCTATTGACATCTATCTCGCCGCCTACATTGACGGTGTTTCCACCCGGCGCGGCGCGTTCCTCGCCGCCTTGCAGCACGGTCTCGCCACTGTCGGCACACGCGGCCCGCTGACCGATAACATGATGGAAGAAGAAGCAGGCCATGCCTTCCTGCTTCCTGATGTTTCCGACCCGCCCGCCTTCCCGGAAGCCGTCCGCCGCCTGGCGGGAGACGCGAGCTTGCGAGAGCAGTTAGGGCAGGAAGCGGCGCGGCTGTATGAATGTGAGTTTGCATGGGATAAAATCGTGTGCCGCCTCATCTCGGCATCTGAGGCCATATGACAAAAGTTTCCATTATTCTGACCACATACAATCGGGCATTACACCTCAAACAGACATTGAAAGCGATCTCCTGTTTGTCGGTACCATCTGACTTCGAAGTCGAGTTGATCGTCGTTGACAATGCCAGCACAGATGAGACAGCAGATGTTGTCACCTCTGTCAAAGCGGAGAACATGGAGATATTTTGCCTCTATGAACCACGATCTGGTAAAACGAATGCATGCAACGCCGGAATGAGGGCAGCAAAAGGTGACATCTTCCTGTGGACCGATGACGATACCCGCCCACCCAAAGACTGGATCAAGCAAATGTGCTCGCCAATACTGCAAGGTGAGGCAATGGGAGTAGCCGGAAAAATCCGAACGGCTCCGCATTTAGAACGCGCATGGATGACACGTACACACTATGACCGACTTAGTGACACGCGCTTTATGCCGGAGGACTTTGGCAGCATGATTGGTGCGAACATGGCATTTCATCGCGATGTGTTGAAGCAAGTGCCCGAGTTTGACACCGAACTTGGACCAGGGAAACTTGGTTTCATGGATGACAGCCTTTTTTCTCTGCAAATGCAAAAAGCTGGCCTCAAAATTGCCTCACTGCCGCAGGTAGTTATAGAGCATCATTTTGATGCTTCTCGCCTTCTGCGTAGATCTTGGCTGCGACAAGGAGAAGCCTCGGGCAAGTCAACAGCCTTTGTTCATTATCATTGGGAGCACCAGGCGGTTAGGATGCCAAACTTGCAGCTTATTGGCTGGACTTGTGCACTGGGTTTGTTTCGTTTGTTGCGCCCGCCGAAAAGCTTGGATACCGAAGGCTGCCATCGGTATGAGATACGCATAGTTCAGAATATCAGCTTCATCGAGCAATACTTGATTGAGCGCAAGCGCCCACGGAAGTATACGCGGGAGAGCAAAGCTTGAAAATTGCAATCGTTATGCCGCTGGCGGAGCAGCGGGGGGGCGGCGAGCTTATGGTGCTCCACTTGATGCAGCAGGGGCAGGGGCTTGGGGTCGAGTGGCTAGTTATCTTCCTGCAAGACGGGCCGATGGTTGAACAGGTGCGGGCGCTTAACGTCGCAGCACGAGTCGTTGACGCTGGCCGTCTTCGGGAAGTGCCTCGGTACCTACAGGCTGTCCGGCAGATTGCCGAGATCGCCCGGCGCGAGAAAGTAGACTTGATCTTCGGCTGGATGAATCAGGGGCATTTGTACGGCGGCATTGCAGCGAAGCTTGCCGGTGTTCCGGCGGCGTGGTATCAGATCGGCCTGCCGCTTTCGCCCGGCTGGAACGACCGCATGGCAACCCGCATTCCGGCACTCGGGATTTTGGCCTGCTCGCAGGCGGGAGCGGACGCGCAGGCCCGGCTGAAACCACGCTATTCAATGCCGGTCGTTTACCCCGGTGTAGAGTTGGAACGGTTTAACCCGGAAGCACTGCCGATGCCTGCCGAAGCGCGGCGGCGTCTCAGCCTGCCGGCGGACGGGCCGCTGATTGGGATTGTCGGACGCTTACAGCGCTGGAAGGGCATTCATGTTCTCATAGACGCCCTGCCGGAAGTCTTGAAAATCCACCCGGACGCCCACGCTGTCGTTGTCGGCGGCGACCATGCGCCGGAGCCGGACTACCCGGCGTTCCTGCGGGAGCGCATTCAGGCATTAGGACTTGTGGGTAAAGTGACCCTTGCCGGGCTGCAAAGCAACGTCCCCGAGTGGATGCAGGCGATGGACATCATCGTCCATGCTTCCGACCATGAGCCGTTCGGCATCGTCGTCATCGAGGCCCTGGCCCTCGGCAAGCCCGTGATTGCCGGAAATGCCGCCGGGCCGACCGAGATTATCACCGACGGCGTCCACGGCCTGCTGACACCTTACGGCGATGCCCCCGCGCTGGCCGCTGCGCTGGGGCGCTATTTAGAGAACCCGGACTTTGCCGCGCAGCTCGGCGCGGCGGCGCGAACCCGTGCGCTGGACTTTTCCACCCGGCGCTATGCCGAAAACTGTGTGGCGGCCCTGCGTGAGCTGATGCCGCAAAGCGGCGCAAAAATATGAACTTACCGATGCTCCAACCTATGCCGGCGGCAGCCGGCACGGCGACAACCCCCGACCCGGATGCCCGGCGGCTCTGGTCCGTGCTGGCGCTCCCCGCCGTTTTGGCCTTCCTGGTCTTCCTCGTCACTGTGATTGGGACAGCGGCGGCGGGGCCGTTTCTGCTGGTATTGGTACCGCTCGTGCTTTGGGCGGCGTTCCGGGACACCGAACGCGCCCTCTACGTTTACCTCGCTTGGTGCTGGCTCGACGGCACCATTCGCGGGCTGTTTCACTCCGCCCCCGTTTCGATTGTCGCCCGTGACCTTGTCCTCGGCCTGATTGTCGTCGGCTGGGGAGCGCAACGCCTGCAAAACCGCCACCTCGATCCCATCCGCGTCCCCCCCGGAACCCTGCTCGTCGTGCTGTTTGCCGTCAACTGCCTGCTGCAAATCTTTAACCCCTTTGCCGCTGGTTTGGTGCAAAGCATCGGCGGCCTCAAGTTGCACCTGTCCACCATTCCACTGCTGTTTCTTGGGTACGATGTCCTCCGACGCCCGGCCCAGGTGCGCTCACTGTTTCTGTTCCTGACCCTGATGACCCTCCTTATGGGCGCAGTGTCTTACGTGCAGTACGCGCAGGGACCAAGCTGGACTTGGGCGCATTTCCCCGGAAGCCAGGAAGTCATCTCGCAAAACTTGGGTAAGTTCCAGCCGGGGCAGACGCTTGGCATGACCGCCACGTTCAAGCCGCCAGGCACGACTTCCGGCGGCGGCAGCTCCGGGTTCTACGTCGGCATGATTTTTCCACTCACGTTCACTCTGCCGCTGATGGTGGGCGCTCTGCGCTTCTCGCGAAACGTCAAGGCCGCGCTGATCGCAGTCCTGCTGGCGTTCATCATCCTGATTTTCGTCAATGCCGTGCGGGCTGCCCTGGTCAATGCTCTCTTCGGCCTCGTTCTCAGCGGCCTGCTGGTCGGCGGGCGTCTGCGGGCGCGGATGCTGGCCGCGATTGCCGTCTGCCTCGTGCTGGGCGGAATTGGCTTCTCCGTCTCGCAGGCCGTCTCCAACGGCGGCGCGTCGGACCGCTTCGCCTCGACATTCGCTGACCCGGTAGACGCCCTGCATAAAGACCGGCACACGTTCTTCGATGATGCCGCCTCCATCGTCACGCATTCCCCGCTGGGTATCGGAATGGGCCGCGTCGGCGGTGCCGGCGGGCGTCTCGGCAACGACAGCAGCGAAGTTGGATTTATCGGGTTCAGCGAAGCGTATCTCGGCTCGATCATGTACGAGACCGGCATCCTCGGCGGGCTTCTCATCACGGCGATTATGCTGTCGTTCCTCGGACGCGGGTTTCTCGCGCTCCGGCGCACCGCCGACCCCGATCACCGGCTGATGCTGACTGCCATCCTTGCCCTGTTTCTGATTATCTTCGCCGACTTTTTCGTGACGCCGATCCTGCTCGGGCCGCCGGGATCCGTTCTGTTCTGGCTGCTCGGCGGGGTCTCCCTGCGGGCCTTTGCTCCGAAATCAACGCTTTCAACACCCTTATGACAAATCGCCTGCGAATCGCGCTGGTCGCGAACCACATCCATTTTCGCGGCGGCATGGAACGCTATGCCGCCGAGATTGCCGCCCGGCTCTGCGTAGACCATGACGTTCATCTGTTCACCTGCGAGGCGGACGACGTGCCCCTGGGCCGAGTCACCGTGCACCCCGTCCAGACCCCGCAGAAGCCGTTTCTGGCCCTGTTCGCGTCGTTCTACCGGCAGACTAGCCGCATGATTAAGCTGGACGATTTCGACATCGTTCACACCATCGGCGGTATCACCGCCCGCCAGAATATCGTCACCGCTCAGTATTGCCAGTACGCTTGGGGCGATGCCATCCGCCGCGAGCCGGGCGCAAAGGCCGGCATCACTGCCTACCACCAGTTTATGTGGCGCATGGCCGGCTACTTCGAGAAACGCGCGTTCACGTCCCCGGACACGCTCGGCATCAGCGCAAATTCCCAAAGCACCGCCGCTGACTTGACCAAGTTCTATGGTGCCGACCCCGCAAAGATCAAAGTCATCTACAATGGCGTAGATACCGTGCGCTTCACCCCCGACAATGCCAGTCGCCGCGCCGAAATCCGGCAGCGCTACGGCATTCCCCCGGACGCCCTGGTCGTTCTCTTTGTCGGCGAGTACCGGCGCAAAGGACTTGCCACCGTGGTGGAAGCCCTGGGCAAGCTTTCGGACCCGCGCCTGCACCTCTTGGCTGTGGGACGCGGCGACCTGACGCAGTACCGGGCTTTGGCCGCCGCCGCCGGCATCACGGGCCGTGCGACTTTCGCCCCGCCCGCGCGGGACATCGAGTTGGTTTTCGGCGCGGCGGACCTTTTCGCCTTTCCCACCTACTACGAGCCGTTTGGCATGGTCATCACCGAAGCGATGGCTTCCGGCCTGCCCGTCATCACTAGCCGCCGCGCCGGTGCCGCCGAGATGATTACCGAAGGCCAAAGCGGCCTCTTATTGGACAACCCTAGCGACGCCGATGAATTAAGCCGCAAAATCAGCCTGCTGGTGTCCGACGGACCGCTCCGAAAACAAATGGCAACGCAGGCCCGCCCCGCCGTCTCCGGCTACACCTGGGACGATGTCACTGCCGACACGCTCGCCCTCTATCATCAGAGCCTCGGCACCCGAAGGCCGGTCGCTCGATGAACCCGATTACTTTATGGCGTTTGAGCTGTGCTTTGCATCGGAAACACATACCCCTGGTGCCGCGTCTGCTGAAGACGGTGATTTTTCTGGTCTACAAGGCGGTCCTGCCCTGCGAGGCAATCATCGGGCGGGATTTGACCCTGGATCATTACGGCCTCGGGGTTGTTGTGCATCCGAATGTCACCATCGGGGACCGGGTCCGCATCTACCACGGAGTCACACTGGCGACGGAGACGTGGGTCGGGTCGGAATACCGCATCTTTGTCGGGGATGACGTGATGATTGGCACCGGCGCAACGGTTGTGGCCCGGCCCAATACTGATCTGCACATCGGCGACGGCGCACGGGTCGGGGCCGGAGCCGTCGTCACCGGCGATGTCCCGCCCGGTGTCACGGTCGTCGGTGTGCCCGCCCGCCCGGTACAATCACGGGCTGGTAAAACGACGGGCTGAGGGCCGCATAGCAGGAATGCCATAATGCGAATGGAACTGGGGGGCTTCCAAATCTTAGATGAAATGAGCCTCACCATGCCCAATACCGATGCCGGCAAAGCCGTTGCCGCCCGCAATGCCACTACCCACGGCCTGTTCTCCCGCGACGTTGTCCTGCCCGCCCTCGGCGAAGACCCCGAAGGCTATAAGCAGCTCGAAGCCGCCTGGCTCGCCCAGCTTCCTCCGAAAACTCTGCTCGAACGCCATTATGTGGAAAAGATCGCGGCGGCCTCCTGGCGTCTGCGGCGGCTCCACCGCTGGCAGGCGCAGATTCTCGAGGAAGCCGGGCTGACCGAGGACGAGCGGCTGGATAAGCTCACGAAAGTCCTGCGCCATGAAACCACTCTGCACCGGCAGATTGATACGGCGGTGCGGATGCTGTCGAAGGACGCTCCCCAGCTTTACGCCCAGCAAGCCAAAGACCTGGCGCTGGACCAGACCCAGACCACGCCGCGCGAGTACGCCGCAAACGAGGAGGACGGCGTCAATGTCGAGCTGAAAGCGCAGGACCGCCTGCGGCGTATCCGCATGGATACCGAAGCGGTCAGCCTGACCCTCGCCGGTGCCCCGCTCGACCCCCAAGCGCCCGCGCAAGCCGAAGTCGGCGAAATTTGCGAAAACGAACTGCCGCCTGCATCCGAGCAGCCCACCGAGAGCGCGGACGACGAGAGCGCGGACGAGGCCGGGGACGCCGACGCGGGAAACTGTCAAAACGAACTCAAAGCCATCCTCAAAAACCCGTTTCGGCTGACCGAGTACCTCGATCCCAAACCCCGCGTCTTCAAGCTGCAAGGACGCCGGCACGTCAAATAACGTCACGCCTATGAATATTCTCTTTTTTGCTGACTACGTCTTCGAAGACCTCCCCGGCGGCTCCCGCGTCGTCGCGCGGGAGCTTGCCGCCGGCCTCGCGTCGCGCGGGCATGACGTCACATTTCTGGTGCGGGCCAAAGGCGCGGACGCTTCCTCGGACACCCGGATCGGCGGGGCGCGGGTCGCCCGCTTCGCCGCCCCGGACAGTGCGCTCGGGTATCTCAAAGCCTCACGCGACGCCTGCGCCAAGCTCCTGTCCGAAGAGAGCTTCGACATCGCCCATACCCACTTCGCCTATGCCGGGGTCGGGCCGCTGCAAGCTCTGCCGCCCTCCGTAGCGCGGGTGCGGACCTTCCACGGACCCTGGGATTTGGAAGGCTGGCTCGAAGACACCCAGACCGAAGGCAGGTCGCCGCTCGGCGCAGTCCGGCGGCTCAAAGCGCTGGCGAAGCGGGCCGGACGCCGGGAAGTCGAGCGCCGCTCCCTCAAAAACAGCGCCCGTGTGCTTACCCTCAGCCGGTGCTTCTCGGACCTGACGGCGGCGCAGTACGGCGTCACGCCCACGCAGCTTGCCCTGGTCCCCGGCGGCGCGGAAACAAGCCGCTTCGTGCTTCCCAGCACCGATCAGCCTGCCCAACGCCGCGCCCTCGGACTGCCTGAAGACGCCGAGATTTTGCTGTCTATCCGACGGCTTGCCCCCCGCATGGGCCTGGACAATCTCATTCAGGCCATGCCGGAAATGCTCGCCCACTGCCCCAAAGCGTTCCTAGTCATCGGCGGCAAAGGACCCGAAGAAGCGCGGCTCCGGCAGCTGATTGGGGCGCTTGGGCTGGAGGACAAAGTCAAACTGGCCGGGTTTATTCCTGACGATGCCCTCGTCTCTTACTACCAGGCCGCCGACCTCTTTGTCCTGCCCACCCTCGCCCTCGAAGGCTTCGGCCTCGTCACCACCGAGGCCCTCGCCTGCGGCCTGCCCGTCCTCGGCACCCCCGTCGGCGCGACCCCCGAGATTTTAACTCCCCTCGACCCGCGCCTCATCGCCCCCGGCACCGCCCCCTCCGACCTCGCCGCCGCCGTGATCCGCTTCCTGACGGGAGACTGGCGCTCCGCCCTCACCCCAACCCGCCTCCGAGACTACGTCCTCCAAAACTACACCTGGGATCGCCACGTCGCCGCCACCGAGCAAATTTACCTGGACCTGCTCCCCCCACCCCCCTAGAACCGATCTCACTAGAACCGATTTCAGAGGGGAACACCCTTGAGACGCCTGGGCAAACGGACCGATACGACATCCCACCGAAGCTTGCGGATGCGCCGGCAGCCAGATACCCGTAAACATCAGCACTCCATCAGAGCTTGAAGCCTCCCGTCAAAGTCATTCGGGCGCAAAAGTCATTCGGGCGCAATGGGTTCCAGGTCCAGGCGCAGCAGGCCGCCGAGTTCAGCGAGCTGCGTGGCGAGTCATTCGGGCGCAATGGGTTCCAGGTCCAGGCGCAGGGCAGTCGTGTCCAGATCGCCATTTGGACCTGAGCAGGGGGCTTCCACTCTGCGCGGCTCCTCCCCCCAGTCCGAAACCGGCCACGCACCCAGGCGCTGATACTTGCCGGGAGTAACGACCACGCTGACGACCAGGCGGCGTCCTGCCTGCGTGGCGCGAGTCAGGGCGGGCAGTGCCAGGGTCAGGTGCATCCGTTCGGTCTCACGGTGCGGCGCCCCGTGCAGCAGGATCCGTGCGGCGGCATCCCCGGCGAACAGGACGCGGACTGCCGAGGCCGCCGGCACTGGTGGAGCGCCGAATGTCACCACGAGGCCGGTCACCGGCCCGGTGAAGAGGCCCAGAGCGGCGCCGCCTCCCGGAAGGTGCCAGGCGGCTTCTCCGTGCCGCACCACCCTTTCCGCCAGGGGCCAGCGATCCCCGCCGGAGGCCAGCGCCAGCCGCGCCGCGCGGCTGTCCAGCGCCCCGGACGGGAATCCAGCCCGGTCTCGGGTCCAGAGATGGGCGGTCAGGTCCCCATTCTCCTCGACCGCCGCTTCGACCGTGACAGCCACGCCGGGCGGCAGCGATCCGCTGTCCTGCGGGATAACCGCCGCCCCGCGTGCAGCGGCGAATTGGAGCACGCTCCGTTCTCGGCCCCACTGATCGGCAAACGACAGAAAGGCCACCCACGCTTCCTGGGCCTCCGCAACCCCGGCAGCGGCCTGTCCGCGCAGGATTTCCCAGCCCTGCGCCGCCCATTGCGAGCGGACGGTCGGTGTCGTTCCGAGGCGTGTTTCGGCCAGGGCACGCCAGGCCCGAGCGACCTCATCGCCGGCCGCCTCGACCTCCGCCCACGGCGCAGCCTGGAGGGCGCTCAGACGGGCGGCGATAGCCGGGAGCCGGCGTCGGACCGAGGTATGGCGCACAAGGCCGCGCTCAACCGCCTGGGCCTCCGCCGCGGCGAGGGTGCCGCTCAGGTAGGCGACGAGGACGGCGTCTTCAGGCCCGGACGCCGGCGGCTCGCACCAGCCCTCCGCGCCGCGCAGCATTTGGTCGGAAAGGGGACCTGTCAGTTCCTGGGCGTCTTTCCCCGCGTTACTCATCGTCATCCCCTCCTTCCTCCCCCCGGCAGGCCTGCGCCAGTCGGTCCAGCAGGCGATGACCGCTCAGCCAGGCATTCAGCATACTGAGTGTAATCCCGGCGTCATTTCCTCCCACAATCAGCCGGTAGGCCGGCTGGATCCGATCCTGAATATCCTTGTGCGGCAGGTCGCCACCGTAAAAATATTGGAACGCCAGCCGCTGCCAGAGCTTCTTGTCGGTCAGCGCCTCCCGCCCCGATGCTCCAAGAGCGGTCATCAGCGCGAGCATCTGATCTTTAAACGGAAAACACGCTCGGGTTCTCTCACTCAGTTCCATCAGTTCCTTATCCGAGAGCGGGCAGTCCAGACGCTCACGGATCCGGTCAAGCGGCAAGGCGCTGCGGAAGCGCCAGAGGATCACTCGGGTCTCTCCCCAAGTCCAGCCGCCCGGCCCATGTGCCGCCGGGTCCGCGTTCTCGGAAGCGTACACGGCAGCGTACAGGTCACCCAGCTCCTCAAAGCCAAGCAGATGGGCCGCGAGGCGATCGCCGTCGAAGTAGAGGGTGCTGTAAGCGAGGTGCCGAAGAACCGCGGGATCGGCGAGCCAGGTGTCGAGGCGGGCGCGGGTCAGGGGCGGCTCGCCAGGACGCGGCGGCGGGAGGAGCTGCAGAACGGTATTCCAGGGGACACTGTCGAGGTAGAAATACTGGGCGGCCAGCAGACGCCGGGTGTGGACTTCGGCAGGCACGGCGGGGTCCAGCCCCAGCCAGATGTGGTCCGCCTGCCGGCGTGCGGTCTCCGTCTGGAGTGCGTCAATGATCGTTCCCAGGAGACTGGGACTGGGGTCGGCTGTCTCGCCGCTCTCCCATTCGCCCGGCGACACTTCCCGCTTGTAAGCGGCCCGGTCGCAATGATCCAGGCAGACATTTTTGGCCGTCCTCCGCAGGAATCCGTGCCAAGCTTCGAGGCCCTTGTCCTGGAACGTGTGACGCCCGCGGTAGACTCGGTACAGGGCCTCCTGGAGGAAATCCTCGCGCAGATTGGAGTCCTTGAGGCACGGGCGCAAAAACGACTCAAGGCAGCGCCGCGCGACCGGGGCCAGAAACTCGAAGGCGTTCCGGGCCTGATCCTCATCTCCTCCGGCGAACAGCGCCAGTGCCTGTTTTTCGTCCACGGTTCGCCTCCCTAAAAGGATTACTCGGGTCCCGGCCTGAATTCGGGCGCAAAAGCATACTGTATGCAGGATTATACACGCTGGCACTGTGTTTTGTACTGCTTTATCCCTGGTGCAGATAACTCAGGATAAAAATATATTCCTGTCCTGTGAGATTTGCCTGGGTGGTCCCGTTTCACTAGGCGTAGGAGAGAAGAACGCAGGAGAAGAGAACGATGGACCGATGTGATCATGGCTGGATGACAGGACCGAGGGCGACCGCCGCAGTGCGGGCATCCCTCGGCGCGGCGAAAGGATCCGCCGAACGGAGACAGCTCGACCGGATGGTGCGGGAACACGCCGCCCCGGCCATCACCGCTGCACTCGGACTGGCGGCGGGTCAACTGGATGCTGTTCTGGACAAGATGCGCCGGTTCCAAGCCGGCCGGGAAGGAGCAAACGATGACGACTGATCAGAGCCTGGTGGCGGAGCACGAAGTCCCCCCGCCGCACCCGGAGAGACCCTGGATGCACTTGAACGAGTTCGAAGGCGGGACCGCTTCCGGGTCGGAAATCGTTCCGCTGCTGCTGACGGCAGCGGAGATCGAGGTGATGCTGTGCTTTACCCTGACATCGCCGCTGTATTACGGGCCGGTGGAAGAGAGCCTGTGCGACAAGCTGCGAGGCTATATGCAGGGCCAGTTTCGCTTCCGCGCCGCCCCCACAGCGGAGCGCTGAGGAAGCAGCAAGTGTTCCCACGCTCCCAGCCGACAGGCAGGGGCACTACACTCACGACAGACACACTTACGACAGACACACTTACGACAGACACACTTACGACAAAGGAGAATGCAATGAACACTGACGAACCCAAGACAGTCGAACCCAAGACAATCGCCGCAGCCATGCCGCTGCGGTCCCGCGGCCGGGCGGCATTTCCGGTGGCAGCCATCCTCGCCGGCATCGGCCTGGCCGTGCTGGCCGCCGGCCCGGTCCGTGCCGGCCACGTCTCGTCCCCGATCGGCCACTACGACACCGTCCCGGCGGATGACACGGACACATATCACCTGACATTCTCGGCCGGCCATCCGGCGGAGCTGGAGGCGAATGACTTCGGCTCGGGCGACATTGACCTGTTTGTTTACGATGCCGATGGGGACCTGGTGGACCAGGACACTATGAGCGACGGTGACCCGATGTGCTTTTGGACGCCGTCTGTCACGCAGACATACACGGTGCATCTTGTCAACCGGACCGGCCATGCAATCAGCTATGAGCTGACCAGCAATTAGCGACATAAGCAGAAACACAATCAGAGACACCCTGGGTGCCCGCCCTTCCGGTTCCGGGCACCCATTTTGCGCCCCAAGCGCGGAGGACTGAACGATGCAGCAAACTATTTATCGTCGAACGTCCGAGGCAGTGATCGTTCCCAAGACGGAACCATCCGCACGTCCCCTGCCCCGGATATCCCGGACCCTGACCGTGCGCCGCTGGGCGGCCCGCCAGTGGGACTTGGTCGGGGTGCTGCTGCTGATGGCGGCCAGTGCCGCCTACGGCGTGTTCGCCCTGACCCATCTGACTCCTTAAGCGCCGCCGTGAGGGGCAGTCGTAGACCAGCAGTCGTAGGCGCTCGCACCTAGAAGATTTCACTCAGGCAGTCGGCAAATCGCCGACTGCCTTTGGTGGTGTGCGCGTCAAGGCATTTTTTCAATCCGCGTGTACTGGCATTGTCCATGATCATCCAGATGACCTTCTTGTTCCGGGTCGAGGGAAGGGCACTTTTTCCGCTCGAGTTCCCGGAAATTTCTTTCCTCGTCTGGATCAAGCCTTTCGCCCGGATTAGGCCCTTTGCTGTGTTTCTTAGAGTGTAGTTCCCATAATTTCTTCTCTTCATCATCGCTCAATTTGACCATGATTTCCTCCCAGTGTTCTCCACTTTGCATTCGTTGACACCACTCCCGCGAGAGTGCTTCTCTGCCGCCAAAGGGGCGACTGAGGTTTTTTCATTCCTCCTTTCTCTCAGCGCCAGTCCCCGAGCAGAATGAACGGGGACCAATAGTAGGGCGACTCGTAGCCTTTCAGCGCCTTATCTTTTGGGTGCAGCAGTGCTATCTGGGCCTGCCGCAGCGACTCCGCTTTCGAGATCCACTGCCGATTTTGGTCACTGACACCGGGCTGTTCGTGAATGCGATAGAACTCCCGCATCAGCACGGGTGCGCCGCTGTCGGCAATCGGCAGGAGACTCGCCAGCACCGAGTCGACCCCATAAAGCTGGGCCGCCGTGCCGAGGCAATCAATCTCTCGTCCAATAACCGGAGTATTGCTGATGGCTGTCTGGCAGGCGGAGAGCGTGAGCAGGCTGAGATGAAATGAAGTGTTCTGGTGGCTCTCTTTCAAAAGCTTGATCAAGTCGAGGTCCGTTCCGTCGCCCAGCGGAAACAAGCCTTCTCCATCTTCAGGGTCCAGGAGGTAGTGGGACGCGATGTGCAGGAGGGTGTATTGGCCCGTCGCCAGTGCGGAAGACAGGCTACATTCCGTAACCTGCTCATTGAGGAGCGCCGTTCCCGGCACGATCCCGTGTGGGTGGGTCTCATCCTTGATAACCTGATTTAACTCAAATTCCGCGGCAGGCAGGTCCGGCAGACGCTGGCCTTGCATTGAGTTTGTTAAGTCTGAGACGGCGAACCCGAGGCCATGCCATGCCTGCCGGCTTTCGGCCTTCGAAGAAACCTGATCGGACGCGACCAAGCCCTGTGTGCCGAGTGTGCCGAGGGTGAAGACGGCGGTCGCGTAGCGTTCCGCGAGATAGCGATTTCCGTCCCAAAGCGCCGCCAAAGGAATGTCGCGCAGGAGACCGTCGAGAGACCAGAGCAGGACAGGCCGCGGAACCGATTGATCCGCTTGACCCGTCGGCAGATGGTCGGCGACTTGGCCGTGATCGAAAAGGATGTTATAGAGCTTTTCAGACAGACCGCGTGCGGCCTGTTCATGTTTGCTGCTGGAAAGAGCGCGTCGGAGGTCCAGAATCGTGTTGTTCAGGTCGTCTTGATTGATCGGCACCTGGATGGCGGACTGCTTCGACGCGGTCGTGATAATGACGCTGTAACGGTCGTGCGCATGGGTTTCGAGCGGAAAATCCGGTGTCAGGCTGAAGACCTTACCATACGGTATTTGATGGACATCAGAGTAGACCAGAGTCTCCAAAATGACCACTTGCTGCCTTTCGTCCTTTTGGGTTTTGAGGGCAGTCTGGAGAGACTTGATCTGGAGAGACTTAGTATCGAGTACTGTCGGGAAAACCGCCGGAGCATCGTTGGAAGGAGAGAGTAGAGAGGTCTTTAAGTGTTCAATTGTCGTTTCGGACGGCGGCTTCGACGGATCGGGCATCAAAGGAATAGTCAGGAGAGCATCCCGAAAACTTTCTTTCAGCTTTTCTTCATGCCCGTTCAGTGCCAGCGTGTCCACATCCTTGGCGTCCAGATACGAGTCCGGCAGGAACGCTTTCTGCTCACGCACTTTCAGTTGATTCAGCACCTGTTCCGCCTCTGGCAGACGGTTCTGTGCAATCAGGAGATCGGCAAGTTCTCGGTAGATAGGTTCCTGATGGGACGCAAACTGCTGTTCAACATCCTGCGAGGTGAAGTCTGCATCCGGGTCCTGTCGCGGCATGGTCAACCGCCGTGTGAATACTTTCAGGCTGTCATTCAAGGCTTGTTTTCCGAAAAATACCGCCAGGACGGGGTCCTTCGATTTCATCGCGTGCATCAGGCTGTGCAGCATATTGGACAAGGTCAACTGTTTCTTGTACGCCAGTCTTTGGCCGGGTTCATTATTGGCTTGCTGATAGACGAGGAAAGCCTGCCACAGGCTATGGATCGACTTTTCGTGGTCGCCTCCTAGTCCGCGCCGTCCATAGAGGCCAGCCAAACGAGTATAGGCACTCCCTTCGTTTTCCAGAAGTTGATTGAGAAACTCTTTGTCTTTGACTTTCAAGGCTGTCCCCTGGAAATTCGCCAAGGCATTGATATAGTAGCCCTCAGCGGCATTGGTGTTCCCAGCCACTTCGTTGACTTGGCCCATCTGTACCCAAACGATCCCAGGGCGGCGCAGACGGCCAAACTCTGTGTCGGGGTCGCCCGACTCGATGAGAAGTCTGTTCAGCCTCAAAGCCTCGTTGTAATCCCCCTTTGCATCCTTGAAGTTTCGGCGGAGTCCCTCGGCGCGGCCAAGGGCCTCATAGGCATCAATTTGTCCCGACACGACTTCCGCCTGGCGGCAGCGCTCCGCCATATTATTCAAGTGGACAATAGCGTCTGAATAAAGACCCAGATATTGATCCACAGTGCTGAGATTGCGGTAAGCCTCGTCAAGATAATCATTGGCTGTACCGTGGTCAGTCGTGACTGGCGGGTAGCGATCAACGGGACGAGGGGCGGGCGGCGATTTCTGCTTAGAGGATTTGAGCTTGTCTTTATTTTCAGCATATTCGGCGTAGTCGTTCAATTCATCGATCAGATTAATCTCCTCATGCCATGCTTCTCGCGCTTGCGTAAAGTGTCCAGCTCCCCGACGCTCGTTGCCTATTGCCTCATAGGTATAAGCAAGCTGGAAAAAAGCCGCTAAGAGACTTTTGACTTTCTTTTCGCTGCGGATGTTCATGAGCGGCATCCCCGCGATTCCTGCCTCTCGTTTGAACTGCTGAATTGCCCGAAACTGCCCCTCCCGGCGTTTCTTGAGATCTTCGATATTTTCGTTTCCTAGGATGTCTCTCAGCTTCTTGTGAGGCCCCCAGTCAATGTCCGGCCCGGAACTGCCTGCTGTACTACCTGCGGCAGTGGCGGGAGCGGTGGGAGACTGAGCTGTGGGCGCACAGCGCGTTGGCGGCAGCCCCAGGAGTAGGACGCAGGCGCAGAGGGTGAGCGGTGAGAGAAGACGAAAACTAAGGGGAGTAATCATGATTGGTGTTCTCCGTTCCGGCAGCCTAGAGCGTGGTGCCGATGCTCAGGCCGAGATAGTTCTCGTGGAAGGCGTCGCGGCCTGCGTACAAAGTCAGTTCATAATGCTCCGGGATGACCACTTCGGTTCCGGCGCGGCTGCGCCGGACATCGCGGACCCGGACGAAGACGGAGTAAGCCTGACTTGGAAAAAGTGCGTCGCTTCCCTCGAACTCGGCACCGACCTTGTTATGCCAGGGCCGGAGCGTCGCCTGGCCGTTGGGCTTGAAATAGTTGGTCCGGTCCTGAAAAATAAGTGACGTGGCCGCATGACGCCCCGCCAAGTACAAGCCGCCCACATGGTGCTGATCGAGCTGGACAGCCTCCACCAGACCGGTGAGGGTCAATCCCGGCCCGCCATTCAGGGGGAAAAGCGGCACGGAGACGGTCAGGCCCTCTTCGGAAAACGTGCCGGCGCCGCTGCGATGACTCGTGGCCGCGAAGACGGCCTCCTGCGGTCTTTTCTGATAAAGCACCAGGCTCCTCGGGGCATCAAGATTACGAATAGACCTGTCGGCCGCGAGCAGGTCGAGACGCCCTTTCAGGTCCCCCAGGAGCGGCACGCCGGTCTTAAGCAGAGCGATCTTCATGTCGGGGTCCGTGACCCGGCTCACTTGCGAGATCAGCTCACTGACTTTTTCCAGGGAGCCGATCAGCGAATTGTTCAGATCAACTGATCGAGAGAGAGCATAGCGAGCAGGACTCACGTCCAGCCGCGCCGCGATGCCGGTCCCGATGGAGGGTGAGATAAAGCGCTGCACTCCGAGATCAATTCCAGAGTGGGCATTGCCATACAAGATTTCCGGCAGAATGATGAGCGGCTTCTGATTCTGGACGGCACGCGCCTGTGTTCCGACATAGAGGGTCTGGGTCGGGACCGGCCTTAGCTGCGGCTGCGCGTCCGAATAGTAGCCGGAAAAGACGATATTGAACCGGCCAAGGGCGGCAAGCACCTCCGCATGCCTGCCGTTCGGCGGCGCGTTGTGGAGGGCGAAAAGGAGTTCTGCCAGGATTGGGACCACCCGCTGCGGATCGGGCGGCTCTCCACGGCCTATCCCGCCCAATCTGCCTCCCATGTAGGTCCGATCAACGCAGCTCAGCAGTGGGAGCGGCACGTTTGGCGATCCGTTCAAGCCGCTTTGAACCAAAGGGCGTGCCTCAGCCCAGGCTGACCCTTCAAAGAGAAGGCCGCAGAGTATGGTCAGGCCGCCAAATATCCAGGCGGCGGCAGAGGGCCAGCGCATATGTCATTCCCCACTTTCGTTTGGCCCCTCGGGGCCAAGAGATTTGTCTAGGATCCAGGGCGGCTAGGATTCAGGGCGGCGCGGCAGGAGCGCCAGTTTCAAGCGGACGATCTCGCAGCGCTTGTTGTCGTCCCCGTAGAACTTCTGGTACAGCAGCAGGGCTTCGAGGTAATCACGCCGGGCTTCTTCGGAAAGACCAAGCCCGCGCTCGGCTTCGGCAGAGTAGTACAGACTTGCCGCCACATGGGAGTGCCGCCGGCCAAATGACGCCTCGTGGTTTGCAAGCGCCTGATGGTGATGCGCGAGCGCTTCCTCATAGCGCCCCAGGGTGCCGAGAATGCGCCCAGTGTTGTCGCGGGCGGCCGCCTCCAGGCGCTCGGCCCCCTTTTTGCCGGCGAGCAGGGCAACAGCCTCATCAAGATACTGAAGGGCCATTTCCGGTTCCTCCTGAGCTTCATAGATTCCCCCAATGTTGATCAGTGTTTCCGCCTCGCGCTCGCCCCGCTGGCCAGTGTCGCCGAGACAGAGCGCCCGCTGATAAAAGCGCAGGGCACGGGGCAGTTGGCCCAGGCGACGCAGGCTGACGCCGACGGTGTTATAGAAGATCGCCAGTTCGGGATCAGAGGGCGGCAGGGCATGCCGGGCGAGACGCAGCGCCCGGCGGGCGCCGGGCAGGCCGCCCTGAACCCGGCCCGCCCGGCCCGCATCGGCCCAGCGGACGTTCTGCCAGTCCAAAACCTCCGCCAGCATCCGCAGCATCCGGGCGGCCGGCAGCCCCTCGGGTTCGGCCGCCGCAAGGCCCTCTTCGAGCAGCTCCCGAGCCGCAGGCAGATCGCTGTGCTCAAACGAGTAGCGGCCCAGTTCATAGAGGAGAGGTGCGCGGCTCGCGCCCACGCACAGCCGGCGGCATTGATGGGCGACGCTGAAACAGTGCGGCACTTCGCGCCGGACATCCTGCCAGTCGCCGGAGTTGTTGGCGGACTCCAATCGGCGTGTCAACAGGGCCGCAGTGCGGGCGACCACCTGACGGCGCTCATCTGGCGGCGTGTTCTCCTGGAGAAAGAGGCGAACCAGTTCATGGATTCCGAGGCGCCCTTTCTCCTCGCGCGTCATCCAGGAACTGTCTACCAGGTCCGCCACGGCGTCCTCAAATCGGTCCATATCCTCAAATCGGTCCGTATCCCCTGCTCCGGCGGCGTCCGCAAGGAGGTCCGCGGGGATGTCATGCGCGGCAAAGGCGGATGCCGCGCTGAGGACCCCGACCGTGTCGGAAGTCAGGCTGCGGTAAGACAGAGCAAAGGCGTCGAAGAGGCCGCCGCCTCCGAAAAAGGCGCCGTCGTGCCCGGTAGCGGCCACGAACCGTTTACGGGCGCTGGCAAGGGTCGTCAGCGGCGCTTCGGCCAGACGCGCCGCATAGGTTTGGAAGGTCACGCCGAGGCGGTGAATATGGTGGGCGGCGAGCGCGAGGGCGAGCGGCAGATGGCCCAAAGTGGCCGTAATGCCGGCGGCGGCCAACTGCTCGCCTGGTCCTTCGGCGAGTTGGTAAGACTGGATCAAGGCCAGCGAGGAGGCGTCATCGAGCACCGGGATCGCCAAAGCACAGATCCCGGCACGCGCCAGGGAAGCGGACCGGGTGGTCAGCAGTGCCCGGCAGTGCCCCGAGGGCGGCAGGAGGCGCAGATCAGCCTCGGCGGCCAGATTGTCAAAGACCAGAAGCGTCGGCCGCGGACTCCGGGCCAGGGCATCGCGTGTCCAGAGTGCGCCTTCTCCGGTCGGCAGCGCGGCCGGAGCGCCGAAGAACCGCCGGCCCAGGGCGGCGAACTCCCCTTCCAGGGTCCGTGCATCCCGAGCATCAACCCAAAACGTACCGCCGGGGTAGTCGGCGGCGTAAGTGTGTGCATATTCGATCGCCGTATGAGTCTTGCCCAGCCCGCCCATACCCACAAGGGCCACGGTCCGGCTGCGGGGGGTGTCCAGTGCGCGGTGGATCTCGGCGATGAGGGTTTCGCGCCCGACAAATGTGGCGGTGCGCCGGTAGGGCAGGTTCGTGGGCGGCAGGGGCGGCGGCTCCTCGGTTTGAGGCGCGAACAGGGGGACCATGGGACCGTTCCGGTAGAGGATAGGGACGCCCCAATCCGGTCCCATTCCCTGCACCTGGGTGCGTGCACGCCAAACGGCTTCCTCGGTCGTGCATGGCTCGAAGAGGGCGGCATAGAGTGCCCGCGAAAAGGCCGCCGCCGCGGAATCTCGCAGGGGAAGCTGCATGGCGACCACAGCCGGCACTCCCGCCGCGGAGAGGAAACGCGCCATTCCGCTTTCCGCGGAAGTTCGGCAGGCCGACAGGACCACCAGCCGGACAGCCGCCGGAAGCCATCCCAGCAATTCCTCGGCATAAACAAACGCGGCGCTGCCCTCGTGCTCGCCCTGAAGGGCGATTCCTTCTCCGGAAGGCCGGACCGCGCCGTGGCCCATCAGGTGCATGATGTGCGGCTCCCACTCCCGCAGCCGGCGCTGAAGCATGGCCGGCGTGGCCCCCGGCAATTCCTCGACTTCGACCCGTCGGGGCAGCAGGACAGACCGAACGGCGGCTGCTTCGCGGGCCAAATGCGGCAAGGCGGGGTACCCCGGAGCACGCGGATCGGCATGGGCGATCAGCATCTTCACCGGCCCTGTGACAGGCTGCAGCGCCTCGAAAAAGTCCTTGAAAGAGTCCTTCTTCCCCGCTCCAATCCGATCCGGCGACTCACGCACCAGCCGCAGCCGGGGGTGAAGGCCCAGAAAGTCAGTCATCTCCGTGCCGGAGTCGCCCCAATGGATGAACTCCCAGGGCAGGCCCTCCAGCGCAGCACCCGAGACGGCCAAGCGGAGCCGGAGGGGCACGGCGGGGTCGGGAGTCGCCGCCAGTGCGGCCTGAAGTCCGGCACGCACGGGGGGCGGCAGCGCCAGCTCCGAGAGCGCTCGCCCCAGCCCAACGAGGGCCATGAGGGGGACTGTGGTATTCAGGAAATCTTTCAGTGGGCCGAGCTGTCGCCGCGCCACTCCCAGGGCCTCGCGCGATGCGGTCCCTTCGGCGAGGGCCACCTCCTGACCGCCGCGTGTGAGTGCCACTCGCACGTCCCCAAAGGGTTCGAGTGCGGTAAGGGTCAGGAGCAGATCCATCGGTGGGTGGGTCACATGCATTCCTTGGTTAGTCCTGCGAAGCCGGCCACGGGCAACCGAATCGGGCGAACGAGTGAGGTGAGCGTTAGGGTAGTGCGGCCTTGCTGGAAAACAGAATTGGTAAAGCAAGATAGAGCAGCGAGTAAGATATGGCAGCGGGAGTGCTTGCGGCCATCGTTCTATTATAACCCACTGTAAGCAGCCTGTCAAGCACTTGGGTGCAAGTCTCACAAGTCTGCCTAGGCTCGGTATGATTGGACCCAAGCCGGGCTTCAATGCAGCCGTCTTTCGATCAATCGCAGTCAGGACGGTCCGTAAGCGGACCCGCGGCGAGCGCGAGGGAACGGCAGTGTGAAGATTTATGGCGGCTAAAATCGCATCGTTTTTCTGGTCAATTGGGCTATAATTGAGAGTGCTCGCAAGGGCGTGTGGGCTTGAGCCTCGCCTTCGGCATCCTGAGTGATGATCAGTCTTTTTCGGACTTTTCGCAAGTCTTGCAGCAGGTAGAGAACATGGGCGAGCTGACTCTCTGCATCTTTGTCCGGCGCTGCGGCATCAATCCCTTAGCAATGTATGGCACCCGTCATCAGCAGTCTTTCAGCCCTCTCAATTCCGACCATCCTGCACCTGGACCTCGATGCGTTCTACTGCTCGGTCGAGGAAACGCATGATCCGGCGCTTCGGGGCAAAGCCTTTGCGGTGGGCGGGGCGGCGGACGGGCGGGGCGTGGTCTCGTCTTGTTCGTATGAAGCCCGCCGCTTTGGAGTACGCTCGGCGATGCCGATGGGCCAGGCCCGTGCCTTGTGCCCGCACCTGATCTGCCTGCCGACGGACTTCCCCGCGTACCGGGCGGCGTCCGCGCAGGTCATGGCCCGGCTGCATACAGTCACACCGCTGGTCGAACAGATCTCCATTGATGAAGCCTTCCTCGATGTCTCCGCGTGTGCGGAGCCGGGCGGCGTGATCGCGGTCCGGCTTCAGCGCGAGGTCCGGGATACGCTGGGCTTGTCCTGTTCGCTGGGGATCGCGGGGAGCAAGCTGGTCGCCAAGATCGCGACGGATGCCGGCAAGGGGCGGGCAAGGGCCGGCCAGTCACCTCAGGCGATCTGCGAGGTGCCGCCGGGAACGGAGGCGGCGTTCCTGGCTCCACTGCCGGCATCGGCGCTGTGGGGGGTCGGGCCGAAGATGGCCGAGAGGCTGTCGGAGCTTGGCATCCACACGATCGGGGACATCGCGGGCTGGCCGGCGGACGATCTGCGCCGGCGTTTCGGCAAGCATGGGGACCTGCTGTCGCGGCACTGCGTGGGGCGGGACGACCGGGCGGTGGTGACGGAGCGGGAGACGAAGTCTATTTCGCGGGAGAACACGTTTGCGCGGGACGTGCGCGACGAGGCGGCGCTGCGGCGGGAGCTTTCGGTGCAGGTGAGTCAGGTGTGCGCTCAGCTCCGGCAGGAGGGCCTGTGTGCGGGAACGGTGAGACTAAAGCTGCGGTGGTCGGACTTCGTGACGGTGACGCGCCAGACGGGTCTCGGGACGGGGACACAGGAGGCGGGCCGGATCGAGCGGGCGGCGCAACGTCTGCTGGCGGAAGTTCTGCTGGCGGAAGTCTGGCATCCGGGGCAGGCTGTCCGGCTGATTGGGGTGGGAGTGAGCGGCCTGGCGGTGCCGCTGCAACTGGACTTGTGGGACAGCCGTCCGGCGGACGAGGCGGCCCGGAAGCAGGAAGAGGCGGCGCGGGAAGCGCGTGTGGTATCGGCACTTTCGGCGCTGACGGCTCGGTTCGGGCCGGGGAAGGTGGTGCGGGGGAGTGCGATTGAGAAGAAGTAGGACAAGTAGGACAAGACCCTGGACTGAATCCCTCCCTCACTGCGTGAGAGATCAGTGGTCGCGATACTGCCCCCAAATTTGTGCGATTTCTGAAAAGTGGTCCAGAAATAGGTCCAGAATCTCTGGATCAAAATGGGTTCCGCGAGCCTGACACATCAGAGTGCGGGTTTCCTCGAGAGAATAGGCCGGCTTGTAAGGCCGGGCACTGGTCAAGGCATCGAACACGTCGGCGATAGCGCAGATGCGTCCCCATAACGGAATTGCGTCTCCAGCCAGACCGCAGGGGTAGCCACTTCCATCCCAGTGCTCATGGTGCGCCAATGCAATAAGCTCTCCCGCTTGCAGCAGAGGCGACGAAGAGCCGCCAAGCAGCTTCGCCCCGATTCGGGTGTGCTCCTGCATCGCCGTCCGCTCCTCGGCAGAGAGAACGTCCGGCTTGAGCAGGATTGCATCCGGGATGCCGATCTTGCCGACATCGTGCATTGTGCTGCCGTGATACAGCAGGTCTCTCTGCTCCTCCGACTGCCCGAGCAGCCCGCCCAGAAGCACGCAGTAGTGACCAACACGCTCAAGATGCGCGGCAGTGTGCCCATCACGATATTCCGCGGCCAGGGCCAGACGCCGGATAGTGTCTCGGTGAGCGTCCTGTAGTTCCTGGGTCCGTCTAGCGACCGTCCTTTCCAGTTCAGCCTGATAGCACCGGAGCGCGTCCTGAGCGTCTTTCATTTGCAGCAGGGAGCTTATCCGAACACGGAGTTCCGTCTTGTCAATCGGCTTGCTGATGAAATCGTTTGCACCGGCCTCGACCCCGCAGAGGCGATCCGCGCGGCTGTCCAGAGCAGTGCAAAGAATGACCGGCACGTCCGCACAGGTCGGGTGTGCCCGAATGGCACGGGTGACAGCGAACCCATCCATTCCCGGCATCATGACATCAAGCAGCACCAGAGAAATCCCGGTGTCCAGTGCGGCGAGAGTCTCACTGCCGTCGGCAGCCGCTACCGGGAGATGCCCCAGCATCTCGATGTGGTCACTCAGCAGCTCCCGGTTGAGCGGCTCGTCATCCACGATCAGGATTCGCCGGGCGGTCGGAGCAGGGGGCGTAATTGTCATTGTTTTCCCATCATCGCTCTTCCCAATCCACTGCTGGAGGCAGGTGAAGGGCCGCGATTGCGGCGATAAAGGTACGGGTATTGATGGGCTTGCTGAGATAGACCGCGCAGCCGGCGGCCCCGGCGGCCCGCTTCTCGTCCTCCATCGCGTGGGCGGAGAGCATCGCGACAGGAATGCCCCGTGTCAGCGGATTTGCTTTTAGCCGGCGCAGGGCGCTCAGGCCATCCAGGCCGGGCAAAGCAATATCCATAAGAATCACGTCCGGGAGCTGTGAGCACGCCAGCTGAAGCCCCTCTTCCGCGTTCTCAACCCCGATCACCTGGTAGCCGCTGACTTCCAGCAAATCTGTGACTAATTCTCGGTTCAGCGCGTTATCTTCGACCAGCAGCACTTGTGTCAATGAATGTTTCTTTCTCACTAAATTATTCCAGGCAGCCGAGTTTAAGCAGCCTTGCGAAGCTCAATCGGCTTCGCCTGACTCACCGTCTCAGGCATCCCAGCGGGGAGATGGACAAAGAAAGTGCTGCCCAACCCTGCGCCGGGGCTTTCCGCCCAAATCCGGCCCCGGTGCATCTCGATCAGACGGCGGCTCAGGGCGAGTCCCAGTCCCGTGCCTTGCTGCTCGCGCGTGTAGGACGAATCTACCTGCTCAAACTCGCCCCAGATCCGTTCCAGGTGTTCGGCGTTCAGGCCGATCCCGGAGTCCCGCACCCAGAGTTCGAGCACGCCGGGGAGGCGGCGGGCGCCGAGATGGACACTTCCGCCGACAGGCGTAAACTTGATAGCATTCGAAAGCAGGTTGTAGAGAACCTGCTTCAAGCGGGATGGGTCGGCCCAGACAGGGTCGAGTCCCGCCTCGACTTCCAAATCCAGCGTCAAGCCTTTTTTCTCGGCAAGCGTGCGGAGGATCGAGCGGGCTGCCCCCAGCGCCTCGGAGACATCGCAGGGGACAGGCTCCAGACTGACATGACCGGCTTCGATCTTGGACAGGTCCAGCACATCATTGATGAGTTCAAGCAGGTGCCGGCCGCTGGTAAGCGTGTGGCCGACATATCTAGCCTGCCGGTCGTTAAGCTGGCCGAATGTCTGGTCCTGTAGGATTTCGGAAAAGCCCAGGATCGCGTTCAGGGGTGTCCGCAGCTCGTGACTGATAGCCGCAAGAAATTGGCTTTTGGTGCGGCTGGCCGCCTCGGCGGCTTCTTTGGCCCGAATCAGCTCTTCCGAAGCGGCCCGGCGGGCAGTGATGTCGGTATGCGAGCCGGCAGGGCTTTCCGGCGTCATCCCATCGGGCCTGGCCGCGCGCCAGTATCCAGCGGTCGGAGCCGTCGCTATGCCGCATGCGAAATTCAATCTCGTAAGTATCGCTGTCGCCGGCGAGATAGGCATTGACCGCCGCACGGGCCCGGCTGCGGTCGTCCGGATGCAGGCGCTGTTCCCAGGTCTCCGCCGCGTTCGGCAGCTCATCATCGGCATAGCCGATCATCTCTTTCCAGCGCGGCGAGAAATAGCATGTGTTTCTGACAAGGTCCCAGTCCCAGAGACCATCCTGCGAACCCTCCACGGCCAGTGTAAAGCGCTCATTGCTGTCGGTTAGCCGTTCCTGGGTCAGCCGCAGTCCTTCCCGCGCATTGTCGAGGCCCACACCCGCGCGGGCGATCTCATCCTGCATGGCATTGAAGCTCTCTGCCATCTCAGCCATTTCGTCGGCAGAATGCACCTCCACCGGCACGATATCCACACAGACATGGGCCGCCGCAAGATTGCCGGAGCCGAGTGCCTCCATCGCCTGGGAAAAGTCTTTCAGCGTACCGCGTGCCAGCCGGTCCGCGGCTCTCGCCACCTGCTCGGCGGCGTGCCCGACCATTCCCGGCAAGACCAGCCCAACGGTGATCGTCAGCAGTGCCACGGCCACGAAAATATCTTCCAGCCCTGCGATCAGCGCAGTCTGAGTTCGCCCGACATGGCTGATGGCAAGCAGATACCCGAAGCCGTCGAGCGCCAGTACCAGCAGCATCGCGCCGGTCAGCTTGGTATGAAGGGACCGGATCGGTGCAGTCCGACCGTGCCGCCGCCGGTCGGACCACCAGCGCAGTGCATACAGGGCAGAGCCGGAATAGGCGAGAGCCAGACCTGCCAGCACGGTCGGCAGGCCGAACTGCTCAAAGCCGAAGATCGTGGCAATGCCCCAGACAGCGGCGGCAGCCAGCCCCAGCTCAATCGTGCCCCAGGGCGCACGGTACGGGCGAGGGAGAGCCGGTGCATCACGCCGGAGCAGCCAGACCGCGATGCTCGGCAGTCCGATCCCGATGAGATAAGTCAGGTTAGCGGCAGCGATGACCCAGGGCGGATCTCCCGTCTGTAAAAACGCGATCGCCATTCCGGCTGTCAGCAGTGTCGCGACCCAGGGACAGTCCGTGCGTGTCCGGCGGGCGAAGACTGCCGGAAGCAGGCCGTCCTCGGCAAGCTGCGAAAGCGTGCGTGAGGCCCCTGCCAGCGGCTGAAGAGTTCCATGAAACATACTCAGCATCATGAACCAGATGGCCGCCCCTCGGCCCGCCGCGCCGAACAGCGGCGCGAAAGTCGGCCCCAGCACATTGATAAGATTATCGCAGAGGGCCGCCGGACCGAGGACACCGAGCCAGATCAGGGGCAGAAGCACGAAAAACACGGCGGCCATGGCGGCACTGACAAACATCGCACGCGGGACATTGCGATTGGGGTCTACGGTCTCGCCCACATGGCAGGTCGCCGCCTCGAAGGCAGGGGCGGCAAAGCCGACCAGGTAAAGCCCGGCCATCGCCGAGGTCAGCTTCCCGAACGGGCCGGGGAAAGGCGAGAGGAGGTGGAATGTGGCGGCCTGATGCCAGTTCACATGGCCTGCGAAGATCGGCGCGAGGCCCGAAACAAAGGCGAGCAGTCCCGAAACGATTGCAAGCGGCATTGCCAGTCGCACGACAGTGCCGACGCCGCAGAAATTAACGGCAGTAAAGGCAATAATCAGCAGTGTCGCCAGCAGCGGCACCGAGAAATGGGGCAGATACCATTGATGGATGGCGGACGCGGAAAGCAGGGCGGTCACGCCGCACGTCGGAACCCAGCCCCACCAGTAGCAGGTGCCGGCCAGATTTGCCAGCACCGGACTGTAAGGGCGGAACGCTTCCGCGCAGCAGGAGGCGATTCCGCCGACCCGGTTTGGATACAGCAGGACCAGCTCGATCCAGCCCGGCGCAGCCGCCCAGGAAAGCAGCAGGCCCAGAATGAGCAGCGCCACGGCCGCACTGCCCTGTGTCGCAACTAAGCCGCCCGCACCGGCAAGCAGAAACAGGCTCTGGTTACTGCCGCCTATTGCCAGGGCTGTCGTTCCTGCCCACCCGATCCGGCGCGGGTGGGAGGTTCCGGCAGCATCAGGACCGGCAAGCGGAGAAGATCTCACGGCACTCATTACTTCCTCTTTCAAACACTCCTCTTTCAAGCACTCCTGGTGCCGAACTCCCTCTGAATTATCGGCAGTTTGCCTGCTTTTTTAGAGAGTGAGGGGATTGAATGTCAGGAATTGGATGACAGGGAATCAGTGGCGTTCAAAGTAAGAGCATGCGCGGTCCAGGGATCGGTGTTCGGTCCGAGGCAGCAAGATTTTTGGCAAGATTTGTGGTTTTTCCGGCAAATCAGGCTATAATTCAGAAATTGCCGGCGCTTGTTGCGTACAGGAAGCCAGCGGCAAAGAAGGAGAACAATCGCATGGCGGAGAATACAACGACGGAGGATACAATGGCGGAAAAACGCGTGGCGCTGATTACCGGCGCGAACAAAGGCATCGGCAAGGAGATCGCCCGGCGGCTCGGCGCGGAAGGGACAAGCGTCCTTGTCGGCGCACGAGACGCCGGGCGCGGCGCGGCGGCGGCGAAAGAGCTGACCGAGAGCGGCCTTGACGCCTATTCCATCGTGCTGGGTGTCACCGACGAGGCCAGTATCGGCGCGGCGGCGCGGCAGATTGAAAGCGAGTACGGGCGGCTCGACGTGCTGGTCAACAACGCCGGCATCGCTTTGGATCAAACTCCGCCGAGCTTGTCTGATTTGGACACGCTGCGGCGCACTTACGAGACCAATGTCTTCGGCGTCTTTGCCGTGACCCAGGCGTTTCTGCCGCTGCTTAAACGCTCAGGCGCAGGCCGGATCGTGAATATGTCCAGCGGCCTCGGCTCACTGGCCCAGAACAGCGATCCAAACTACGAGTACGCCGCCGCCAAAGGAGTGGCGTATAACTCGTCCAAAGCCGCGCTCAATATGCTCACCGTGCTCTTTGCCGCCGAGCTAAAGGACACGGCAATCAAAATCAACGCCGCCGACCCCGGCTACACGGCCACCGACCTAAACCGGAACAGCGGCCCGCGCACGGTAGAGCAGGGCGCAGCCGTCGCCGTCCGCCTCGCGACCCTGCCCGCCGACGGCCCAACCGGCGGCTTTTTCGACGAAAACGGTCCCGTTCCCTGGTAATTTTCTGTTTAAGACCATTGTGCTTTTAGGACCATTATGCTTGCTGACTCACTCCACACCGACTCGGTACTTGAAGAAACCCTTTCCACTCTCCAGGCCCGCCTGCGGGCCGGGCTGAAAGCCACTCCGCTGTGCGTCGCCGTGATCGGCTGGCTGTGCGAGACCCCCACCGACCCGGCGGTTGCCGAAATCCACCGGGGCGGCGAGGGTCTGGTCTGGCTGCGGCTGTCCGATGAAACGCGCATGGAGCCGCTGTGTGCGTTTCTGGAGTTTCTGTCCCAGGTGCGGGTCATCTGCGCGTCACTTGCGCTGTCCGAGGCGCAGACCCAGGCGGTGGTCGCCCAGGCCCGCCATCGGCTTGGCTGAAGTTAAGCTGTCAGCACAACCCGGTAGCGGGCCTTGCCTGCCCGCAGATGGTCCAATGCGGCGTTGGCTTCGGACATTGGAAACGCCTCGGTAATCGGAGCGATGCCGTGGCGGGCGCAGAAGTCCAGCATCTGCGCGGTGACGGTCGGGCTGCCATTCGGTGTGCCGGACACTGACTTCTGGCTACCAATCAGCGTAAACGCCGGGACCGGGACCGGCTCCGGAGTGACGCCAACAAGATGCAGGCGGCCCTTCGGGGCGAGCGCGGCGAAATACTGGTCCCAGGGCAGGGAAACGTTGACCGTCGAGATCACGAAGTCGAGCGACCCGGCAATGGCCTTGAGCTGACCGTCGTCATGGGTGCTGACAATGTTATGCGCTCCCATCTGCTTGGCCGCTTCGCCTTTCGCGTCGCTGGACGTGAACGCCGTCACTTCGCAGCCCCACTTGTTCAGAAATTGCAAGGCTAAGTGCCCCAAACCGCCGATGCCGATGACTCCCACGCGGTCGGTCGGCTTGACCCCAAACTGCACCATCGGATTAAAGACGGTGATGCCGCCGCAAAAGAGCGGCCCGGCTTTCGCAGCGTCCACCCCCGCCGGCAGCGGCACGGCCCAGGCCCAGTGGCAGCGAACTTTGTCCGCAAAGCCGCCGGGACGGCCCACAATGGTGGATTCGGCTTCCGGGCAGAGATTTTGGTTTCCTGAAAGGCACTGACGGCAGTGCATACAGCTTCCCGAGGCCCAGCCGAGGCCGACGGTCTGGCCGACCGTGACGTTTTTGACATTGTCGCCGGCGGCAACGATTGTGCCGACGACCTCGTGCCCCGGCACGAGCGGGTAGGTGGTCATACCCCAGTCGTTGTCAATCATAGACAGGTCGGAGTGGCAGAGGCCGCAGTAGGAGACGGCAATCTCCACCTGCTCTGCTCCAAGCTCGCCGGCATCGTAAGTGTAAGGCTCTAAAGGGACGCCCGGCCGGGTCACGGCATAGGCATGAATCGTATTGGTCATCAGAAAGCTCCATTCGGTATTTGAGATACGCTTATTAAACCTGGAAACATACTGTCACGAAAAGCCACAAAAGTCGCGATGTCTTGCCTAATTGTGTCGTTTAGTGAAGCCCACTGGCGAAAAAGCGCTGCTGTGTGGTACGATGCTGTCAGCGGGAATGGAGAAGATCAGAAATTGGGCAAGCAAGCAGAAAAACATATCGCGTTCGGCTGGTACGGCGGCAAATACAGTCATCTTGACTGGCTCCTGCCGCTGCTGCCGGAGACGACACATTTTTGTGATGTCTTTGGCGGCTCGGCGGCTGTGCTCATTAACCGCAAGCCGGCCCCGGTCGAAACATACAACGACCTCGATTCTGAGCTAGTCACCTTTTTTCGAGTGCTGAGAGACCAAAAAGACGCCTTAATTGAGGCGATCGGCCTTACGCCCTTCTCGCGCGAGGAACTGACGCTGGCCTGCACAAAACCGGCTGAGATGCTCTCCGATTTGGAGCGGGCACGCAGGTTTTTTGTCCGGGCACGCCAGGTGCGAACGGGGCTGGCGCAGACAGCCAGCGCCGGACGGTGGGCGCATTGCCTGCTGACCAGCCGGGCCGGCATGGCCGGAGCCGTGTCCCGCTGGCTAGGCAGTGTGGAGGACCTCTCGGCAATCGCGCAGCGCCTTTTGCGTGTGCAGATCGAGAACGCGCCGGCGCTTGAAGTCCTGAAGCGCTATGACAGCCTGGAAACTTTGTTTTACTGCGATCCTCCCTATGTCCATGACACGCGCGGCGACTCGAAGGCTTACGGCTACGAGATGACAAACACCGATCACCGGGAACTCGCCGAAGTGCTGCTCCAAATAAAAGGTAAAGTGGCCCTGTCCGGTTATCGGGGTCCTTTGTATGACCAGCTTTACCGAGATTGGTGGCGTGTCGAAGCCGACCCCAAGCTCTGTCACAGCGTCAAGCAGGAGCGCACGGAAACACTCTGGCTCAACTACGATCCGAAGCTCAACCACGACTCGAAAGACAGCGCCGGGGTCAGTCAGCAGCTACGCTTACAGACAGAAGGGGAACATCAGTGCCCAGCAGCGAAATCCGAAACATCCTCGATGATGCGATTCGCCGGATAGAGGGGTCAACAGCAGTCTCCGTGCTTGCCGACCCTGAAATCAGCGCCCGCGTAGAGATTGTCGCCCGGAACCTGAGTAACCGAGCGGCTGTCCGGTTGGTACTCTCGTGCGCTTTAGCGAAAGCGCACCGCCCCAGCATAGATATTCGGAAGCCCTACACCGAGATACCAGGAAACGACAGCTTTTCGGGCCGTACCTACGACGAGCAATATGTCGCCGAGTTTATCACAGACCACCATCTTCCCTGCAATTCGACAACCGCTTTTCTCACCCCGGCACTGCGAAACCGAAACGCGACCCTCACGCCCGACCTGAATATGGTCGGGCGACCACCCATCGTTTATCAGGCCGCCCTTCAGCTCCTGACCGACGTTTACCGCGGAGCAATTCCCGCCGAGGATTTGCTTGCTGAAACGATCCGCCTGCTGATCGTTGTGCGCGAGGAAAAAAGGCAGCGCATGGTGACCCTGCTTGCCGGCATCCAGACAAATGAGGGTGCGATCCCACTTTCCGCCGAGGGAATTGTGACACTCATCGAGCAGCATCTCCGCCTGCCCAACACAAGCCGCCTGCCGGTTCTGATTGTCGCCGCTGCCTATGAGGCCGGAGGCACGCAGCTCGGGGAGCGTGTGCGCCCGCTCGAAAGCCACAACGCCGCTGACAAGCAGACTGGGGCAATTGGCGATCTTGAAGTGACGCTCATCGGCGACGACCGGGTTGTAACCGGCTATGAAATGAAGATGAAGCGGGTAACGCGCGGCGATGTTGAAGTCGCCCTGCAAAAGATCATCGAGCGGGAAATCCAAAACTACATTTTGATCACGACCCAAGCCATCGCGCCGGAAATCAAAGAGTACACTGCTGGCCTCTATGAAAAAACCGGCGGTGTCGAAATTGTCGTTCTCGACTGCCTCGGGTTCCTGCGCCACTTTGTGCATCTCTTCCACCGAAGGCGCAGTGCCTTTGTGGAAGCCTACCAACAGCTTGTGCTCGACCAGCCGGAAAGCGCTGTCGGGCAGCCGTTGAAAGAGGCTTGGCTTGCGATGCGGCAGGCCGCGGAGTTCCGCTCCGAGGTCGAGGAATAAATTGGAAATCAGTGTGAATACAATCAATCAAAGAATGACGGCGCTTTTGATGGCGCTGACGACGGGTGAGGGGATGCGCCCGACGGCGATTGACGGCGTGGATCTCATGCGGACGAACCAGTACACGCCGCTGACGCCGGTGCTGTATGAGCCGAGCATTGTCGTGGTCGCGCAGGGCCGGAAGACCGGCTACATCGGAGAGCGGGTCTTCCGCTATGACCCGGACAACTACTTGGTGCTGACCGTGCCGCTGCCGTTCGAATGCGAGATCGAGGCGACCCCAGACTGTCCGATGCTCGGCGTCTCGATACGCGCCGATTTTTCAGTTCTCACAGAGCTGATGATGAGCATGGACGAAACCGGCATGGGAGGCTCGGCACCGCGTCCGGACCCGGTCCCGCCGCGAGGGATTTATGCGTCCCCGCTGGACCGCCAGATGGGCGAGGCGGTTTTGCGTCTGCTGGAGCATCTGACGCGGCCCGAATCGGCGCGTGTCCTCGGCCCGCAGACCATGCGTGAGATTATTTATCATGCCCTCTGCGGCCCGCAGGGGCCGGCGCTCCGGGCGACCCATCGGACAGATCACCGGAGCTGCCACGCCCTGCGGCGCATCCACGCCGAGTACGCGCAGCCGCTGGAAATCAAAACACTAGCCGAGGAGGCCCACATGAGCCTGTCGGTGTTCCATCGCCGCTTCAAGGAAGTGACCTCGATGCCGCCGCTCCAATATCTCAAAGCGGTCCGGCTGCACAAGGCGCGGCTGCTGATGGTGCAGGAAGGGGCGGCTATCGGGGAAGCGGCAAGCCGGGTCGGCTACGAAAGCGCGTCCCAGTTCAGCCGGGAGTTTCGGCGGCTGTTCGGGGCAAGCCCCTCGGAAGAAGCGGCGCGTCTGCGGCAGATGCTGCTCTGATGCAGATGCTGCTCTGATGCAGATGCTGCGCTAATTCGGACGCGGAAGGTCAAACAAATCGGTGGTTTTGACGTACCAGCCGCCGCCGTGCATGCGTCCGATCAGCTCCAGCGTGTCGGCTTTGACATGGCTGTTGTCCGGGTCTACGAACTCGTCGGCAATGTGCAGATAAACGACCTCCCCCAGCACGATCTTGTTGGTTCCGACTTCGATCACTGAATGCAGGCGGCACTCCAGGCTTACCCGCGCTTCGGCCAGGCGGGGGGCGGCAATCCGCACCGACGGCAGGGCGGTCAGGCCGGCGTGTTCCAGCTCGCTTTCGCCCGCCGGCAATGCCGCCGCACAGTGGTTCATGGCTTCGGCCAAGCCGAAGTGGACCAGATTGACCACGAATTCTCCCGAGCGCACGATGTTCGCGCGGGTGTCTTTGGGCGTCGTTTCGTCTTTGTCTCCAATCCCCAGCACGACTGTCGGCGGATTGCTGCCGACGAGGTTGAAGAAGCTGAACGGCGCGGCGTTCACCGTGCCGTCCGGCCCGAGCGTCGAGACCAGCGCAATCGGGCGCGGCACGACAACGCTTGCCAGCAGCCTGTAGGCCGCTCCGGTATCCAGCGTGTCAATCGGGAATTCCATGCTCACTTGTTCCCGTCCCAGAGCGGTTTCAAGCGGCACCGCGCGTGCCGAGCTTGCGCTTCGGCCTGCGCATATGTTATCATATCTATGTTATCATATCAGTGCCGCTGGTTTTTCCGGTTTCCGTCCTACGCCATGAGTCATACCCCAGACAACTTTTCAGCCCCCGACTTTCTGGCGCCGCTCCGAAAATGGACCCGGAGCGACATAGTCACGGCGCAGCTTACGGAACTCAGCCGCCCGAGCCGGAGCGCGGTCCTGCGGCGGGCGGCGGAGACCGCGCCCGCTCTGCGATTGAGATGGGAAACGCTGGTCGCGCTGACACGCGGCTTTCTGCGGGCCGGAGACCAAAACAGTGCCGACGAACTCTTTGTCCTGCTTGCCGCGCGAATGGGCGGGGCCATTCGCGGGGAGATTGCCGGATGGTCGGCGCTGAGCCAGGACGAGAAAGACGACGCCGCCGACCAGATGATCGCGCTGCTGTGCGAATGCGTCTACGACCTGAGTGCGGCGGCGGAGTTCTGGGAGTGCAACCTCACGACCTGCCTAGAGCGGCGCATGGCGACACTCTGGCGCCGGCTGACCGAAAAAAAGATCGTCACGGTGTCTTCAGTGACACCCACTGAAGGCGGCGAGGACTGGGACCGCTTCGCGCAGATTGCCGGCCCGGAGGACACGTTCGCCGATGTCGAGGCAGCCGACCTGCTCGAAACTGTCAGCGGCGGCGACCCCCAAAGGCGCGGGATGCTGCATCTGCGTATGTCCGGCTTTTCCGACGAAGACATTGCGCGGCAGCTAAATGTGACGACCCGCACCCTGCGAAACTGGACCCATGAACTCCGTGCCGCCCACACGCGGCAGACCGGCCCAGGGACCTAACTCATGAGCAAAGACATTATTCCTGCCGATCTCGCCGGCACCGACCCTGCCGACGCCGACGCGGTATTTGCCGCGTTCTTCGCCGCCCGCGACGCTGCCCCAAGCGACCGGGCGCTGCTGAAACAATGGGCGGACCGTTACCCTGATCTGGCCGATGAGCTGATCGCGGCAGACTTGGCCCGCCTGACAGCCCCCCGGCCACTTTCGGCGCGGCTGGCCGAAGGCGGCCCGCCGGACCCCGTCGCCGCCGAGACTGCCCGGCGCGTGCTGGCCGCCCGCCGGGAGTCGCCTCCGGCGGCTGCCGCCAAGCCGCCCCTTGTCAGCTTAGTTTCCGAGGCGCAGGCGCAGGGGCTGGATGTGCCGAGTTTCGCCGAAGCGCTGCGGCTGGACCTCTTGCTGCTGACCCGCTTGGAGCGCCGCCTGCTCGATGCCGCCACAATTCCGCTCGCGCTCGTGCGGCGTCTAGGCGAGCTGCTAGGCCGCCCCGACACTGAGGTTGCGGCGTACCTGAGCGGCGGCCCGCGCCTGGCGGCGGCGGGGCATTATCGGTCCCGCCGTGCGCCGGCGCTTGAGTCGGCATCGCCCGCCATGAGCTTTCGGGAAGCGCTGGATGCCGGGCAGAACCTGAGCGCGGCTGACCGGGCGTACTGGCAGGGTGAGGCGGACGCCGGGGTACTGGGGGATTAGGAGACCTCACCCCGGCACTTCGTGCCGACCCTCTCCTTAAGCAAGGAGAGGGTCGGAATAATTCGGAGAAGGACCCACACGATGGGGCCGATACCTAACTGTTTTCTCTTCACCCTCTCCTTGCTTAAGGAGAGGGTCGGCACGAAGTGCCGGGGTGAGGTTCTCCATAATGATCGAACTACGGCGGCAGGCGCGGCAGAAGCGCATCGAACTTGGATTGGGACTGGCTGAGCCGGTCCCGGCGGCGGCGGTGGTCGCCGCCTGCCTCACGGCGGCGGGACTAACCCGCGAGTTTGTCGCGCTGAGCGACGACCTGCTGGCCGGGGCGATGGCGGTCCTGGACCTGACGATGGGCCAGATCATTCAGGACAGGACCCGGCCTCCCGCCGGTCTGGACTTCGACGCCGCGCATGAGCTGGCCCACGCCTGGCTGCACCGGGACACGGCGCACGGCTGCACGGCATCGGACATGGACCCGGCAGCAACCGGGGAGAGAACCGGCAGCCCACTCGCCAAAGTGGACGGCTACTCGCCGCAGCAGCGGCGCGAAAATGAAGCAAACGTCTACGCCGCCGAGCTGCTCCTGCCCGGCCCGCTGGCCCGTGCGCTTTGGAATGAGCGGCTGCCGGCGGAGACGATTGCCGGGAAGCTCGGCCTGCCGGGGCGGGTTGTGCAGGAGCAGCTTGCTTATGCCCTGCTGCTGCCCGACCCGCCCGCGGGGGGCGCAAAAGAGGACGCGCCGGGGGCGGCAAGTATCATGGGGGCGGCGAGTGTCATGCTGGACCCGTTCCAGACAAGTGCTGCCGAGACCCCGTCCGGGCCGCTGCTGGTCGGGGCCGGGCCGGGCACCGGCAAGACCAAAACACTGGTCGAGCGCTGCCGCTTTCTGACAGCCGTGCAGGGAGTACCGGCGGAGAAGATCCTGGCGCTGACCTTTTCGCGCAAAGCGGCGGCTGAGATGAAGGAGCGTCTGGTGGCGGCGGGTGTCGGGACGGAGAACGCCGGCCCGTGGGTCGGGACCTTCCATGCGTTCGGCCTGGAAGTTTTGCGCCGCTTCGGCGGGCGCATCGGCCTGAGCGAAGACATCAAGCTGCTGGACGCTTTAGATGCCGTGACACTGCTGGAAAACAATCTTGCGGCCCTTGAGCTGGACGCCCTGGACAATCTCTACAACCCGGCGGTACATCTCGGCGGCATCCTGCGGCAGATTGGGCGGGCGAAAGACGAGCTGTGCTCGCCGCAGCGCTACGCCGAGCTGTGCGAGGCCATGCGCGTCGCAGCGACGGCAGAGGCGGACACGCTGCGGGTAAAACCGGGCAAAGTCTTGAAGCGCGAAACCGAAGCAGTCGCCAAAGCGCTCGCCAATGCCGAAAAGGCGGTGGAAGTGGCCCGGTGCTACGCGGTTTATGAGCGGCTGATGACCGCGCACGGCTACTTGGACTTCGGGGATTTGATACGCTGCACGGTCGAGATTTTGGAAGCCAACCCCGATGTCCTGGCGGTTTTGCAGGCCGAGTACCCGCAGGTGCTGGCCGACGAGTATCAGGATGTCAACCGGGCCTGCGCCCGGCTGGTCCGCTTGCTGGCAGGACCGGGTGCCCAGGGGTTATGGGCGGTCGGCGACCACCGGCAGAGCATTTATCAGTTCCAGGGGGCGTCGCCCGCCAACGTCGCGGCGTTCGAGCGCGATTACCCCACGGGGAAGCGGCTGGAGCTTGGGGTCAACTACCGGTCGCGCCGCCCGATTGTGGAACTGTTCGGCGGCGCGGCGCAAAGTCAAAACGGCGAGGCGGATAACAGCGGGTTTAACGGGTGGTCCGCCCACCGGGGCCATGCCGCCGAGGGCGGGTACCCGGCGGTGACGCTGGCCGTGTCGCCGGATGACGACGGGCAGGCGGACGGAATCGCCGGGGCAATCCGGGAGCTTGCCGTGCAGGGCTGGAAGTTCGGGCAGCAGGCGGTGCTGTGCCGTACCCACGCACAGGCGGGAAGCCTGGCGTCGAAGCTGGCGGCACGGGACGTTCCCGTGCTCTATCTCGGGGCGCTCTTGGATCGGCCCGAAGTCAAAGACCTGCTCTGCCTGCTGTCGCTGCTGACCGAATCCGGCGGCGCGGCCCTGGTGCGGGTCGCCGCCTGGCCCGAATATAATGTACCGATGGAAGCGTCCCTGGCGCTGATTGCCCAGGTTCGGCGCGAAGAAACCCGCCTGCTGGATGCCATTCAAGATGCCGTGCTGCACCCTGGCCTGCAAGCGCTCGGGCGGCACCTGGCGCAGCTTGAGATGATGGATGACGACCCGGCGGCGCTGCTCCGGCATTATTTGTTCGGACAGTCGGAGTATCTCCGGGCGGCGCTGACCCCTGGGCCGGGTCCATTTGGGGCGACCGAGCGGGGTCTGGCGATCCATCAGCTTCTCGGGCTTGCCTCGGGCTTCGACCGGCAGATTGTCGCCCCCAAAACCGTGCCCGGTGCGCCGGGCCGGGTGCGGGCGTTCCTCGCACACCTGCGGCGCTTGTCGGCGGCGGGTGCGGGGCCGCGCGGGGTCCTGCCGCCGGAAGCCGAGGCGCTCGATGCCGTGCGGATTCTCACCGCTCATGCCGCCAAAGGTCTGGAGTTTCCGGTCGTTTTCGTGCCCAATTTAGGAGCCGGACAGTTTCCGGCGCGGGGCCGGCATGACGGCATCCCGGAGCCGCTTGGCCTAGTCGAGTGTTCCGGCGAGGAACTCGACGAAGAGCGCTGCCTGTTCTTTGTCGCCCTGTCCCGCGCCCGCGACCATTTGATTGTGTCCCGCGCCGAGACCACCGGCGCCGAGCGCAGCGTCAAGCCGTCACCGCTGCTGGACCATCTCGCGGCGGGCCTGGAAGCGCTGGGCATCACCGAAACGCCGTGGCCGGCAGGCCGGGAGTCGCCTGCCGAGGGTGACGCCGATTTAGACGGCTTTGCTGCGCCCGAGACCCTGCCCGAGTACACGCAGTCGGCGCTTGAAATGTACGACCGCTGCCCGCGCTCGTACTTTTACGCCCATGTGCTGAAGCTGCCCGGCGCGTTTCTGGGTGGCGGCTACCCGCAGTTCTTAAGCTGCGTCCGCCAGACGCTTCTGTGGCAAGAAGACGCCCACACGCGGGGCGAGAGGGTCACGCCGGAAGCCGCCGCGTCTCATTTAGACACGCTCTGGGAGACGCACGGCCCGGTCGGCCATCTGCACGAGGACAAGTACAAGTCGAGCGCCAAGCAGATGCTCCTCGCCGCCGGATCCCTCAGCGCCGAGACCGAGCGCCGGGCCGACGTGCGAACGCTTCGGGCGACCCTCACGAACTGCCGCGTCTCGGTCCGCCCCGATGTCCTGCGCGTGGACACATCCGATGGGTCTTTGGTTGTCGCCCGGCGTCTGACGGGAAGGCCCGGTCCCGACGACCACACAGACAAGCGGCTGGCCCTGTACCGCCGGGCAGCGGCGGAAACGCACCCGGACAAACCGATCCACATTGCCCTGCACTACCTCGCGGGCGGCGTCAGCGCCCCAGCAGATGCCCCTGAGACCAAGCAGCAGCTCAAATGGGAAGAGGGCCGGGTCGCCAAATACGAACGCGCCGCCCACGGCATCGGGATCGCCCGCTTCCCCGCCCAGCCCGGCGACGAGTGCGCCCGCTGCCCCTACAGCCTCATTTGCCCCCTGTAGCCGTGTGGGCGATTCCCTGCTTGATGCCCACACGCTCAGCGCAGCATTTTCATCCGTTCCTTCGCCGCCGCGCCCGTCTTCTCGTCGCCGAGGTCTATGGCTTTCTGAAAAGCCGCTTTCGACTCCGTGCTGTAGCGCGGTCCCAGCAGCGCCTCCCCCAGATAATACTGCGTCACCGGCGACTCCGGGTACAGCTTGACCGCCTCCCGCATATGGGCGGTGGCCTCCTTGCCGCTGCCGAACCCCTTCTCCTCGTAGGCCAGCGCCGTGTTCGCCAGCGCTTGCAGACGCGCCGCTGTGTACTGCACCTGGTCGGGAGAGGCCGGCACGAACGCCAATTCAGGAAGCATGACTTTGAGGAAAGGTTTGCCGCCGGTAAATTGGCTGTCCCGGTAGTCCAAGATATAGGCAGCGTGGTTGTAGACAGTCAGTGCCTCCGCCGTTTGCCCTGCCTTGTTCAGCAGAACGGCAAACTGCATTAGATGCTCAATATCATTGGTCTGGAAGCCATCGCCCGGAACCGTGCCGTAGGTATTGAGAGTGTTAGGAGAAGGCACATAAACTGCCGTGTGGTAGTAACTGATGGCATGGGCTAGGTCTCCTGTCGCCGCCGCACAACGACCCAAGCCGTAAAGAGCTTCTGTATTTTGAGGCCAGATGTCCAGTGCCTCCTGGTAGTAAGTGGCAGAGCGCGACCAGTTTTTGAGTTCAGCGTCGGCATCTCCCAGTTTAACATTCTCGTCACTGGCATTCTGTAGCCGCATCATCTCGCCGTAATCTTTTCGTTGTTCCGGCGTAAAGTTAAATCCAGAGGCTCCTGCTGAAGCATTTTGCTTTGGGTTGCCGGCAGACCCGCTGATAGCTGGCTTACCAATATGGCTGCGCTTGATGATCAATTGCGCTTTGTGTCGGGCAATCCTTGATGCAGAAGGTGCTCTGCCGACATGACCGTTCAGTTCCGGCGAAGCCGTCAAGGAACTGCCCGCAAGTGCGGCAATGACCAGGGGCAACACTGCGGCTGCTTGGGCATGAAATCGCTTTCTCATTTGTTTTATCCTTTCCTAACGGGGGCAAGCCCCGGAACACCGCCGTCTGCCGAAAGCCTGTCACGGTCCAATGACAAGACCAACTGGGATTTTAAGACCCCAGGAAGGCGGCGCAGATGTAATACTAGGCGACCCTGGAGTGAATGGCGGGCCTTGCGAGACCGACCAAACATTAGCCGTCAAGCTGGCGTTGCCTCCCCAAGACCAATTCAGTGTCTGAAGCGGCACATAAATCACTCCTAAACCGTTCGCAGGCGGGCGGTACATGACCCAGGTGTTAAAGTTGTCATTTGCCGTTGAGGAATACCATTGGTTCCCACCTGTATCTTGGGATTGTATCGTGAAATACTGTGTGGGCTGGTCTCCCGAATAGCCGTCGGTGTTTGCCGCCCAAGTGTAGTCGCTCGTAGTCTGTGTAAAAGTCCCGTTAGCGTTGGCCGTCGAACCGAAAGGATAAGGAAAAGCGCCGTCAAGTCCTGTGGGTGCGGCAACCATGCTGGTTGTGCCATCGCCATTCAGGACCTTTAGCTTGCCGTATGTGGCGGGCTGAGCATTTAATGGGGTACGCGCTAATGCCCGGTCGAGTTTCGCGACTTGAACAACGCAGCCAATGCCGGGACCATTTTTGACGAGGGCAGGTGGTTCCTTGATGACAATTTTGCCCCAAAGTTCATTCGCGCCGAATACTTGGCTGGGATAGTTGGTAAAAAATCCCGGCATGATTTTGTTGTAGCTTTGGCCAACCGTCCAGGTCACCGTCGGCTTAACAAATGAGACTGAGGGGGACGTTGCCGTGAGGCTCCCCGTCGTGCCGTCGGGAAACTTGAGGTTCACCGTGCAGCTAGTCGACGCCGCTTCGCCCACTTGGTCGTAGAAAGCAAGCGACTTCACCGCAATTCCATTGCCCGTTGTGTCCTTCGCCGTCAAGTCCGCAGGCAGCAGCGGAAACAACTGCTGCGTGTTGTTCGTGCCGTCCCACGTTTTAATCAAGCTCCCCGACGGCTGCCAAGTGTAGCTTGTGACCTTCACAGACGACGGAATGCCGGTCAGTGTCGCGGTGATCTGCTGGCCGGTCAGGGCTTGCTGATTGCCGCTGCCGTCCAGAACCGGCTTGCCACTCGCGTCTTTGAGGGTGCCGCTTAGGCTAATAAACACCGGGTAGACCGTCAGCGTGTCCCCACCCCACGAACACCCGAAGTTTACCCCGGCAGTCGAGGGACCCGAACTCGCAGTCGCATGAGCGCTGAACGACCGAGACAGCGTCGCCACCCCATTTGTCACCGACTGGCTGAAGTAGTGCGGGAACGCGCTTGACGAAGTCCCCCCGCTCTTGACGCCTGCATAGTACGTCGCCACTTCCGCATCTTGGAGGCCATCGTCCGCCGATGTGCCGCCGGTCGTGTACGGGTCCGGGTAATGATCTACCTGCGCTGTCCAACTGGCGCTTGAGCTTTCACTCAGCAGCACCGAGGGCGGGGCGGGGTCGGTGGCAGCCGTCTGACCGGCGGCAGGCACCCAGGTCAGAGTGACGGTGGCGGAGACAGTGATGTCCCCGGTCTTGGTGGTGTTGGCCTGGGTGGTGCTAAACCCTGCCGGCTGAGTAGGGATTGAAAGGCCGCTGAGCTGGTAGTAAGTGCTGGTGGAGGGGGCGGGTGGCACCCAGGTTTGGGTTTGTGTGTCCTTTGTGCCGCCCTAGGTTTGTACAACCTGATTCATGCTGCCGCTGCCGGTGCAGGAGAACTTCCAGGAGCCGGCGTGGGCATCAGAGGCGGCAAGCAGGAGGCCCGTTGTTAAAAGCGCAAAAACGACGGGGCGCAAAAACGACGGGGCGCAGAAACGACGGGGCGCAGAGAGTGACATAGGTTCCTCCAAATCGCGGTCGGTTGCAGTCGGTTTGTAGTCGGTCGGTCCGTAGCAGGGGACGCCCGGCAGTGGGCGTCCATGTCCTATTGTATCACGACTTTAGCCCGGTGTCAAGCGCGATTTTTGCAACCAAATGGGGGAAAGGGAGGAGGGCGCAGCAAGCAGCGCCCCTACGGGGACGGAAAGAATGGATTAGGCGTGTTTAGGGCCGATGTCGCCGGCGACGTCTGCGCCGAGGTCGCTGTCGTTGCTGCCGCCTTCGTCGAGCGCGGCGCTGTCGGTGGAAAGCTGACGGTCGCCGTCGGGCTGGTTGTCCATCGAGGCAGCCATGTCACTCTCGGGCGCGGCGAGGACATCATCTTTGGCGAGGGGGGCATCTTTGCGTGGGGTTTGCATGCGTTTGTTGTTCCCGGTTTGTCCGGGTTTCACGCGGCCCGGCGGGCCTGTAAGAACACCTGGACACACTCCGGGTCCCACTGGGTTCCCGCGCCGTCTTCCAGGATTTGCAGCGCAGATTGCGGGGCCATGCCCTGGCGGTAGGGCCGGTCGGTGGTCATGGCCGAGTAGGCATCGGCGACAGCCATCAGGCGGGCGGCGAGCGGGATTTCCTGCCCGCGCAGGCCAAACGGGTACCCATCGCCATCCCAGCGCTCGTGGTGATGACGCACGGCATCCAAAGTCTCCTCGAACCCCGGCACCGCCCCGACAATCGCCGCGCCCATCAGCGGGTGCTGCTTGATCGCCTCGAAGTCTTCCTCGGTGAGCCGGCCGGGCTTGCGGAGAATGGCGTCGGGCACCCCGATCTTGCCGACATCGTGCAGCAGGGCGGCGATCTCGACGGTCCGCTGCGCTTTGGGGTCTAAACCCAGGGCGCGGGCGATTTGCAGACTATGCGCCATGACATCTTCCGAGTGGCGGCGGGTGTAGCGGTCCTTGTTGTCCACGGCGGTCACGAGGGCGTCAAGCATCGTCCAGCCGCCGACCGACGCGGCCAGAGACCGCCGGAGCGTCAGTGCCAAGCTCTCGGCGTCGCCGCCGGACTTTGCGACTCGCAGCCGGGCATCGGCGGCTTCCAGCAGGCCGGTGGGTGTCTCGGCGTCACCCGGAAAGCATGCCCAGCCGACCGACAGCGTGAAGGGGAGGGTGGCCTCGTAGCCGGGCGGCTTGTATCCGGCTTTGGATACCGCCGCTCGCAGGGCATCAGCCCGCGCCGATGCCTCGGCGGGCGACGCGCCCGGCAGCAGCAGGGCGAATTCGTCGCCGCCGAACCGGGCCAGCACCTCGGACGGGCGGCAGACCGACCGGAAGGCGAGAGAAATCTGGCGCAGGACATCGTCGCCGGCCAGATGCCCGTAAGCGTCGTTGAAGAACTTGAAGTTGTCGAGGTCCAGCAGCAGCACCGCCCCCCGTCGGCCCAATTTTTCCGCGAGTCCTTCTTTCGCGAGTTCTTCTTTCAGGCGCTTGTGGAATGTCCGGTGGTTGAGGAGACCGGTCAGCGGGTCGTAATCCGCTCGCTCCAACGCCTCCGCCAGCAGCGCTTCGGTCTGGGATAGCAGCAGCTCTCGCTCGTGTTCCAGGGCTTTTCGCTCGGTCAGGCTGCGAATATACGCCGTGAAGACCGGCGATCCTTCGACCTGCACCGCTGTTACTGTGAGTTCGACCGGGAACTCCCAGCCGTCCTTGTGCAGCGCCGGCACTTCGATCCGCTGGTTCAGGACCGGCCCTTCGCTGGTCGCGAGAAAGTGCGCCAGCCCCCGGCGATGAGCGCCGCGCAGCCTCGGCGGGATAATCAGCTCGGTGATGCCCCGCCCGACCGCCTCCGCGTGCGTATAGCCGAACGTCTCGGTCGAAGCCGGGTTCCATTCGGTGACACAGCCCGTCTGGTCAATCCCAATAATGCAATCAATCGCAGTTTCCAGGATCGCGGCTTTGTGCGCCTCGCTCCGGCGCAGGCGCTCCTGGGCATCGGCTTCCTTGGTGACATCGTGCGCGATGACGATGCGGGCCGGGCGGCCTGCAAAGCAGATCGGCTGTGACGCCACTTCCATCCAGAGCAGCGCACCGCTCTTTTTCTGATGCCGCCATATCCGGCGCAGACCCTCTGCCGGGTTCAGTGCCACCGGTTTTTGGAGATGGGCCGAGAGGAGTGGACGGTCTGCGGCGGGCCGGATGTCATACAGGGTGAGTCCCAAGAACTCGGCCCGGCTGTAGCCATAAATCGCAAGCGCGGCGGTGTTGACATCGAGAAAGCGCAGCGTGTCGGCGTCGAATACCCACATCGGATGCGGGCTGCCCGCAAGAATCTGCCGGCTCAGGCGTTCCGTTTCGGACAAATCCGCTCGGGCGTTCCGCAGCGCGGCTTCCACCGACGGTCTCTGCACTTCTTTTCCATTTTGCTTTTGTTGGCCGGCGACCCGAGGCGATAATGACACAGCGTCTGACTTTCCTGCTGGTTTTGTTGGAGCGCTTCTCGGCGGAAGCGGGGGAAGGCGCATTCGAACTTTTCTGGGAACTTCTAAAACAAGTGTTGGCAGTGAGCCGTCAGTTCTGTAGTCCAGCCGTATCTTACCATGAATTCAGCGGTTTTGACAAAACGTATCCCAAGACACGTCTCTAGTTCCGTGCGCCGAACGCCAAAATACTAGGGAGCATCCCGGCACTGCTCCGCTTTGTCTCGAATGCATTATGAAAAATCTTCCGAAGATCGCTCAGTTTTATATGGTCCTGGTCGAGCTTCTGTGCGGAGCTGCCGTCCTCTACACGCTGCTTGCGCCGCCGCAGAAGTCGGACGCCGGCCCGTGGGAGCTGGCAGCGTTTCTGGCGCTGGCGGTGCTCCTCAGCCGGACAAAGATCCCGCTGCTGCGCCGGGCAGCCAGTGAGGACAATGTCAGTATGTCGCTCGGCTACGTGCTGACGTTCACCGCCATGCTGCGGTTCGGGCCGTCCGCCGCCCTGCTGGTCGGGGTGCTGGGCAGCCTTTCGATGTGCCTGTACCCAAAGCGTCAGCCGACCTATCAGCTTCTGTTCAATACCGCGCTGACGACGCTTGAGACCCTGCTCGCAAGCTGGGTGTTTCTGGAGCTGAACAACGGCGCACTGCTGCTGCGCAACCCCGGCAGCTACCCGGCTGTCGCCGCCGCCGGGCTGGTTTATTTTCTGGTGAACACCGGCGGGATTGCCGCTGTGATCGCGCTGTGCTCCGGCGAGAATGTCGGGCGCGTCTGGCGCGAAACGTTTCTTTGGACCGCCCCGAGCTACTTCGCCGGCGCGTGTGTCAGCACGCTTGGCCTGGTGCTGTTCAGCAATCACTCGGCCTATATCCTGCTGCTGCTGTCGCCGCTCGGCTGGGTGCTGTACCAGAACTATGCCACGACCACCGCCCGCACCGAGGAAAAGCAGCAGCATATCGAGCAGCTTCAGTTGTCGCAGGAGCACCTGGCGGACTTGTATCTCGCGACCATCAAAAGCCTGGCACTGGCGATTGATGCCAAAGACCAGTACACGCATCAGCATATTTTAAGGGTGCAGCACTACGCAGTCGCCGCCGCGAAGCATCTGGGACTGACCGGCAGCGAGCTGGAAGCGATCAACACCGGGGCGCTTCTGCACGATATCGGCAAGCTCGGGGTCCCCGAGTATGTGCTCCTAAAGCCCGGACGACTTACCGACGAGGAGTTCGCCAAGATCAAGCAGCACCCGGAGATCGGCGCGGCGATTTTGGACCCCGTCGAGTTTCCCTGGCCGGTCCTGCCGGTGGTCCGCTCGCACCACGAAAAGTGGGACGGGACGGGCTACCCGGACGGGCTGGCCGGAGAAGGCATCCCGCGCACCGCCCGCATTCTTGCGGTCGCCGATGTTTACGATGCCCTGACATCGTCGCGCTCCTACCGCAACGCCTGGACCCACGAGCGGGCCTGCGAGGTGATCAAAAAAGACCGCGGGACGCACTTTGACCCCATCATCGCCGATGCGTTTCTCGAGATCATTGACGGCGTCGTCGAGGAAATGGCCCGGAACGGCGAAGGGCCGCTGTTTGTCGCCGAGCCGTCCGCCCCGGCGGCGGCAAGCCCGGCGGACAAGGCGGCGCGGGCGATTCACCGGGCGTCGTCGGAGCTGTGGGCGCTCTATGAAGTCGTGCAGACCCTGTCGTCGAGCGTGGGTCTGGAAGAAACCCTGGAAATTTTAGGCCGCAAGCTGGCCGCGCTGCTGCCGGGCACCACCGCGCTGTTTCTGCTGCGTCCGATGAACGAGGATTTGCAGGACACGCCGCCGGCCGGAGAAAAAGCGCGGTCGGACGAAATGACTGTCCGGTCGGCGTTTGGGATCAACTGGGAGTTCTTCCTCGGGGCCAAGACTCTCGGAAAAACGTCGCTGGCCGTGGCGCGGGACCGGGCGACTTACCTGGGCGGCTACGATGCCGATGACCTGCTCCTCATTTCGTCGCAGACCACGCAGTGGATTACGCTGCAAACCGCGCTGATTGTCCCGGTCGTGCATCAAGGCGGGGTGCTGGGCACGATCAATCTGTACCATCCCGATTTGAACGCGTTCAGCGCCCATGACCGGCAGCTTCTCGAAACCATCGCCGAGCGGGCGGCGACCGCGCTGTACAACGGCGTCTTGTTTGACCGCACCCGCTCGCATGCGTTTACCGACCCGCTGACCGGCCTGTACAATATCCGGCACATCACCCAGCATGTCGAGGAATGCTGCCGGGATACCGCCCCATTTGCCCTCTTGTGCCTGGATTTGGACTCGTTCAAGCCGATCAACGACAATTTCGGGCACCAAAAAGGCGATCAGGTACTGCGCGATCTCTCGGAGCTGTTCGCGAGTGAGCTGCGCGACGGCGACGTGGCCGCCCGCTACGGCGGCGACGAGTTTTTGATTGCGGTGCGCGGCGGCGGCCCCGCCGAAGCTGCTGCGCTTGCGGCCCGCTTGCAGGCCGCGGTCGAGAACTACGAGCCGGGCCTGATCCATCCCCGGCTGGGGGCGCTGCATCTCGGCGTTTCTATCGGCTACGGATGCTTCCCGGCTGACGGCACCGATTTCGCCGCGCTGATCGCTGCCGCCGACGCCCATATGTACCGGGAAAAGACCGAGCGCAAGCTGGGCAGTCTCGCCGGCGAAGGCCGCGCGTCTCTCGAAGGCCGCGCGTCTTCCGGTCTTCATTTGGCCGACACACGCGCCGAGGACCTGCACTCCCTGGGCGCGGAGTTCACCCTGCCCCGCGCCGCCTAGCCTGCCCCTGAGCCTTACCAAAAAGATTTAATCTTTTCTTAACACAAACTCTGTAAAAGTATGCTATGATAGCAATACCTCTCGGCCCACTGTACGCTTGGTCCGCCCCGAGGCATCGGATGTCCGCTCGGTTCTCTGTAGTTCGCTGACGACTTTCAGAAATTGGAGACTCACCATGCCCACCTCTTTCTCATCGGCTCGGCCTCATCGGCTCGGCCTCATCGGCTCGGCCTCATCGGCTCGGCCTCATCGGCTTTAGCTTGATCTGCTTAGTCGCTTTCGCCGCACTGCTGCTCGGAAGCCCTGCCCGCGCCCAATCCCCTTTCATTGTCAATGACACCGATCCCAGCATCACCTACGGCGGTGCAAGCTGGGGCTACTACTCCGGGCGTGCTACCGCCGACTTCGGCAAAGATGTCCACGCCACTTCAAGCAATGGCTCCTTCGCCTCCTACACCTTCACCGGCACGGCTGTCAGCTACTTCACCGAGATTGCCCCCGATGAAGGCAATGTCCAGGTCTATCTCGACGGCACCCTGCAAACCACCGTCAATTGCTACAGCGCCGCCCGCCAAGTCCGGCAGGCCGTGTGGAGCAGCGGCACTCTTGCAAGTGGCAGCCATACCCTGAAGCTCGTCAAGATGGACGGCGGCTTTCTGCTGCTCGATGCCCTTCAGATCACCACTCCCGGCCCGGTCAACGACACCGACCCTGGCCTTTTCTATAGCGGTGCCGGATGGGGTTACTTCCGCCTTCGCGGAATCGGCGACTTTCGGGATGACGTTACTGCGACCTACGCAAACGGCGATTCGGTTTCCTACACGTTTACCGGCACGGGCATCGGCTACGTCACCGAACTGGCGTCTGATGAGGGCAATGTGCAGGTCTACTTGGACGGAACATTGCAAGCCACGGTGAATTGCTACAGCGCGACGCGCAAGGTGCAGCAGACGGTGTGGAGCATCGCGGGTCTTGGGAGCGGCAGCCACACGCTGAAGCTGGTGAAGGTGGACGGCGGCTACATGGTTCTCGACATTCTGCAACTCCAGGCGGCTCCGGTCTTGACAAGCATCGCCGTTTCCCCGGCAAGTGCAACGCTGACGACGGGCGGGACGCAGACGTTCACGGCAGTCGCTAAAGACCAGAACGGCGCGGCGCTTACGACGCAGCCAGCGTTTACCTGGACAGTCACGGGCGTCGGCACGGTGACAAGTGCAGGCATCTACTCTGCGGGTTCGACGGCGGGCAGTGCGACGGTAAAAGCGACAAGCGGCACCGTCAGCGGCACGGCTTCGGTGAATGTGGCTACTGGAATCAGTCTCTCGCTTATCACAGCAGTCAACAACCAAGCCTCTTTGTCCTGGTCGGGCGTTTCCGGCGCAACTAGCTACAATGTCAAGCGCAGCACGACCAATGGGTCCGGCTACACGACTATTGGCAGCGGCAATTCCACCACTTATTTGGATCAAGGTCTCACAAACGGCACTCCCTACTATTACATCGTCACTGCTGTCAACGGAACTACGGAAAGTGCGCCTTCTAACCAAGTCAGCGCAACCCCTGTGGCACAAGCATTCGGCTTCCTCAACGTAGGAAACGGTTCGGTTTTATCTGGACAGGTAACTTTGTATGTCAGCATGGCCTCAAAGGCATATGGAAGCGAAGCAAGCCCAGTGACATTCTCCGTAGACGGCGTCGTCTATGACACGGGCGGGGACGAACAAATCACTTCAGGCAATGCCGGTGCGAATACGTTCTTTAGCCTCGCCACAGATGCACTTGCGAACGGGCCGCATACATTAAAGGTCCAAGATGTGAACGGGAATATAGCTAGCCTGAACGTGACGTTCAGCAACGTGCTGTTCAATCTTAGCATTCCAAATATGTTTGACGTATCTGGTGGAGACGGCCTGCCGACATCAGCGGCTATTGTTGCAAGTCTGACTTCAGCACAACCCTGGACGGTATCTATAGTATCAGTGGACAGTGCTCATTCTGTCATTCAAAGCTTCAACGGAAACTCAGCCAACATCAATGTTGTATGGAATGGCAAGAACGCTCAGGGCTTTGAAGCAGATGATAATGCTTATGAAGTTAACATATCATACGGAGCAAGCCAAAGCGCTGCCGCTTCGCCACAGGGAGCGTCCCCTCTTATTGCGACAAAGCCAATAATACGTCATAACTTACTGTCAAAGAACAAAATTGGCGACTGTTTCGTTATGCTGGAACAAGGCGTGTTCCCCTCGTATGCTGATATGATCGCGTATTTGATAGCAATCAAAAACGATTTAGGCCCAACTCAAGGGAATGTCTGGAACAAGTTCTCGTTTATTTCTCACGCTACACTGAGTCAACCAAACTTTACTCCCGCTGAAATACAGCGAATAGACAACCACTTTAAAACACGGTTGGCTGTGTTCTATGTCGATTCACATGGCGGCATCGGAACTCCGGGTAATGGAAATGGAACTTTCTTCCGAATTGGTGGACACTCTTGGCGCTCGGGCACATTTTCGGGACCTGCTAGCTCAGGCATGGCGACGCTAACACAATCAGCAAATTATGGTGTCAATGATCCGCCTGCCCTGGTATTCATCGATAGCTGCGACTCAGCATCCGCTAATCCAGGCCATCCTTACGGGCCAGACCTTGGTTTTTCCGATGACTTTGGCATCGGCAATGGACCAAGCGGCTTCCTAGGTTGGAATGGCTTTGCTGTTCCATATGGTGCTGCCGCTGCCCCTTACGATGATTGGACATTTTGGCGCTTGGATTTGTGGGCACAGTTTACCAATTTCAACATAACTTACGACAAAGCATATTCTAACTTACTGAGAGACTACAATGTTCACGGTCGTCGAGGTGGATAGATAGTGTCAAGTTTTTTCTGTAAAAGCTGGGAGCATCTTGATTGTTCGGTTATTGTTCGGTTAATGTGTGAATGTCAGGTAGGCTTTTCCCGTCTGCCAATCGTCGCTGGTCTCCATCAGCAGAGCGCTCACCAGCCGCAGGCACGACGCCTCGTTGGGAAAGATGCTCGCCACCTGGGTGCGCCGCTTGATCTCCCGGTTCACGCGCTCAACGCCGTTAGTGGTCCGCAGCAGGCGGCGATGCGGCTCAGGAAAGGCAAAGACCGCCAGACCCTCGGGCAGGCTCTCTTCCAGCCACGCCGCAAGTTTCGGAGCCGTGGCCTCATATTTTTGCACCGTCCGCTTCAGGAGCGCGTCCGCCTCAGTCCTGTCCTGGGCGTTGAAGACGGCGCGGATGTCTGCGGCAACCGAGGCTTTCATGTCCTGCTTGGGCACATACGCCGAGGCGTTCTGCTGCAAGTGGAACTGGCACCGCTGCCACGGTACGCCCCCGAACACGGCTAAACGGGCGGCTTTCAGTCCTTCATGGGCGTCGCTGATGACCAGGCGCACCCCGCACAGGCCGCGAGCCACTAGGCTTTGCAGGAAGGAGCGCCAGTGGACTTCGTGTTCGGACAGCGCCACGGACACGCCCAGCACCGAGCGTTTTCCCGCCTCGTCCACGCCGACAGCTACTAAAACAGCGGCTTTCTGCACCAGTCCTGCTTGGCGCACCCGCTCGTAACGGGCATCGAGGTAGACATACGGGCAAGCGGCTAAAGGCCGCTGCCGCCAGGCTTCCAGCGTTTGGTCTAGTTCTTTTGCCGCCTGGCTGACCTGGGTAGATGAAACGGCAAAGCCGCAAAGCTGCTCGGTGATGGCGGCCACTTTGCGGGTGGAGACGCCCTGCACATACATTTCGGCCAACGCCAGCTTCAAGGCTCGCTCGGAGCGGGTGCCGCGCTCCAACGACTGTGGATAAAAGCCACCTTCCCGTACTTGGGGAACGGCGACGGTGATCTGGCCCAGGCGGGTGTTGAGCGTTTTGTCTTTGTAGCCGTTGGCGTGGCCTGTGCGTTCTTCAGTACGCTCATGCGGGGCCGCGCCCAGGTGCTTTTGGCGCTCGATTTGCATGGCAGCGTTCAAGAGGACTTGAAAAAGCGTCGGCAAAGCGTCCAAGCCGCTGGCGGAAAGTTGTTCTAAAAGTGCCTCGGACAGAGTAAACTCGTTCTGGTAGGTCATGGGTTGTCGTCCTTAAAGTGTGGTAACTTCAAGAATACTCCCTGGCCTACTACTTTTGAGCAGAAGCCATCTACTTTTACAGAAACAAGTTTACACTAACGGTGGATATGATTCAGGCAATGGTCTTGTATTCCCAGATCAAACGATGGTAACTAATTGGCTTACTGGTTCTTCGTTTTAGGGGGCAATACCTTTGCAGCACATGGGCAACAGTGTACTGTTGCCCATAATTTTGGCAGTGCGTAGAATGAAAAACACAAGTGAAGAAAATACAAATTGTAACTCTACTGATACTATTAACTGTCGCAACCAGTGTTATGTTCATACAAACGTGGTGGAAGCGGGAAACCGCTCAAGGTCATTACTTGACGTTCGTTGATATCCGAGCTTGGGGCTTCCGCAAGACAATGTACCAGACAGAAGCAATGTGTCCGCAGGGGCAGAACTGCAATACGATAAGCGATATTAGGCAGTATGGCCCAATTATGGATATGAACGAGCATCCTCCCTGTATGGATGACCATCCCCCCTGCGCGTTTGAACATTCAACCCCAAAGTGACTCGGAGAAAAGAGTGTTTATAACTTCACCCAGGGCGTTCGGGCCATCAACGTCGCTGAGGATGACCGGGTGGCAAGCGTCGAGCGCATGATGGACGCCAAGCTCCCCGCCGAAGAAATGGTTCCCTAGAAGTCGTGCCGTAGGACGGCAAGTGAGCAAGAAGCCCCAGCGCAGATGCGCCGGGGCTTCTTCGCTTGCGTATGAAAATAAATCAAAGATTTAATCTTCTCTTAACACAACTTTGTCAAGAGTAGGCCATAGTGGCAGTATTCCCCATCCTACTGTACGCTTAGTCCGCCCCGAGGCATCGTGTGTCCACTCGCGTCAAACGTCTCTGACAGTTGTTCACCGTTGAGCAGTCATGTTTACTCCGCCGCCTGGGTCTGCGCGAAAACCGTATTCCTCGCAGTGAGCCGGACTCCCCCCAAACGGCATAATCCTGAAAGACGGTCCTGTCCGCTCCCGGCACCAGGGAAGCGAGCCGTGCCGCACCAACATCCTTCGCACTCGATAAAAGCAAACGGCGGGAAACCGCCGGACGCAAAGCTACGGGCCTGCTTTCGGTGCAGTGCTGATTTTTCAGCAATTTGCCGGAATGGCCGCCGGGCCGCCGAACTGCGGCGACAACGAAGGAAAGAGTAAGAATATGAACTATTCTCATGAAAAACGCATCAATCCCCGCTCAGGCTCCGCCTGGCGGAAGCCGGCCCTTGTCGCCGGCTTGACCCTTCCCCTGGCGGCCCTGCCGCTGCTCGCCCTGGCCGCGCCGAACTCTGCAGCCCCGAAAGCTGACGCGGCGCTCTCTCAGGCGCTTCGCGCAAAGACGCAGACCGGCTGGGCCGCAGTCATTCTGAAAACGACCGCGCCGCTTTCCCCGGCGCAGGAAGCGCAGATGACCGCCCTCGGCGCGGACATCATCCGCCGCCTGCCGATTATTCAGTCGGTCGCCGTGCGGGTGCCGCAGCGCAATCTCGCTCGCCTGGCCGCCCTGCCGTTCGCCGCGCATCTGTCGCTCGACGGCAGAGTCAAGAAGACCGACGAGTTCACCGTCGCGTCCAGCCGGGCCGATCGAGCGTTCGTGACGACTTATGACACGAAAGGCAAGAACCCACAGACCTACAAGCTGACCGGGGCCGGCGTCACCGTTGCAGTCATAGACAGCGGCGTCACGCCCGTCGCTGATCTGAGCAGCCAGTCCTATGACCTGACCAACAGCGGCGCATCACGACTGATCGCCAGCGTCAACTTCTCCGCGCCTCTCAGCGCCTCCACCGGAATCGTGTCCGGCACGGCGAAACTCTCGAAAAAGGAGTCGCTCAGTGGACTGCCGCTGGGACTTTTCAGCAACAATGCGTATGACCCTTGCGGACACGGCACCCATGTGGCCGGAATTATCGGCGGTAACGGGTCACGCTCCGGGTGGATGTACTGTACGCACACATTCAATGGGATCGCGCCGCAGGCGAACCTCGTCAGCGTTCGCGTACTAGACCGAAACGGGTGCAGTGATGTCAGCACAGTCTTGGCCGGGCTGCAATGGGTGCTGAATAACAAAGACACATACAAGATCAAAGTCGTCAACCTCTCGCTCGGCCATCCGGTCGGCGAAAGCTACACCACCGACCCGATCTGCCAGGCCGTCGAGGCGCTGTATAAGTCGGGCGTCGTCGTGGTCTGCGCGGCGGGCAACGAAGGCCGCTTGAACGGCGGCACGTATACCGCCGGGCTGGACAACGAGGGCTGGGGCACCGACTACGGCTCGATCCAGTCACCCGGCAACGACCCGTACATTATCACGGTCGGCGCGACCAAGAGCACCGACGGCCTCCGAGGCGACGACAAGATCGCGACCTATTCCAGCCGTGGCCCGAGCCGCCTGGATTTGATCGTTAAGCCGGACATCATCGCGGCGGGCAACAAAGTGATCTCGCTGGACGCCCACGGCAGCACCCTGGACAGCTATGCCGGCGGCACGAATGACATCCCTTACTCCTCTTATGTCAAGCCGGGGTCGGCGATGCTGTTCCAAATCACCAGTAGCAGCAACTCCACCGACTACTTCCAGCTCTCGGGCACCTCGATGGCTTCCCCGGTGGTCGCCGGGGCCGCCGCCCTGCTGCTGCAAGCGAACCCAAAATTGACCCCCGATACGATCAAGGCCCGGCTGATGCTGTCCGCCGACAAGTGGGCCGCCCCGGACGGGATCGCCGATCCGCTGACCTACGGCGCGGGCTACCTCAATATCCCCGCCGCGCTTGCAAGCACTGTGGTCGCGTCGGGACCCGCCGCAAGCCCGGCGCTGGTTCTCGGCAGCGACGGCAGCATTGCCGTGTCACTGGACCGGGCGCTGTGGGGCACGAGCCTGTGGGGCACCGGCATCACCGACCTGCGGGCGATGTGGGGCACCCGCGCCCTGTGGGGGACATCCAGCATTGACGCCAGCCGGGCGATGTGGGGCACCAACCTGACCTTCCGCGCCGACCGGGCCATATGGGGTACATCCACCCCATCGGCCAGCCGGGCCATGTGGGGCAGCAGCGTCTGGGCCGACCGGGCGATGTGGGGCACGTCCAGCACCGCCGTAGACCTGAACTCAGCGGCAATCACCGGCGAGCAGTAAGCGCGAGGGCGCAGCAAAGCAAAAGAGCAGCGAGAAAAAAGCGGAAGGCACTGCCTTCCGCTTTTTGTCTGCCTATCTCGATTGGGGGAAAATTTAATCTTTTCTTAACACAACTTTGTGGCAACAGGTGCTATACTACAGTTACCTCCCGGCCTACTGTACGTCTGGTCTACCCCGAGGCATCGCGTGTCCGTTCATCTCATCGGCTTTTGCTTGAAGATTGGAAACACCATGCCCACCTCGTTTCTCGGCTCGGCCCTCTCGGCTCGGCTGGTCTCAACTCGCTTGATCTCAGCTCTGTTTTGCGTCTTTGCCCTCCTCCTTAGCATTCCTCCTGCCCAGGCGGCCCCGCAGGCCGTCTCCATCACTGTCGGCGGGGACAACCTCACCCGCCTACTCTGGAACAACCCCGACGGCAGCACAAGCCTCTGGAAGCTCAATGCCGACGGCACCGTCGCTTCCCAAACACCCTACGGACCCTACTCCAGCTGGACCGCTCAAACACTTGCCGCCGGAGCAAACAGCGCCCCCCGCTTCTTCTGGAACAACACCAGCGGCCAGATGTCCCTGTGGAACACCACCGACCCGAACCCCGGCGCTTCCTGCCTCCTCTACGGCCCCTACTCCGGGTGGAGCGGAGCGGCCATTGCTGTCGGCGGCAGCAATGCCGCCCGCCTCTTGTGGAACAACACGAATGGTCAGATTTCGCTGTGGAACTTCGCCGACGCCAACCCGGCGGCGACCTGCGTTCTCTACGGCCCCTACGGCGGGTGGACCGGGAAAACGATTGCGGCGGGAGCCGACAGCCGTGTGCGGATTTTGTGGAACAACGCGGACGGGCGGGTGTCGGTGTGGAACCAGAGCGATGCCAATCCAGCGGCGACGTGTTTGATTTACGGCCCATACTCGGGGTGGAGCGGTCGGTACCTGGGCGTGGGGCCGAACAACGCAGCGCGGCTGGTGTGGGTGAACACGAACGGCCAGGTGTCTTTGTGGAACCTTGCGGACGCCAGCCCGTCGGCGACGTGCTTTATCTTCACCCCGGCGGCAGGCTATACGGCGGCAGGCATGGCGGTGGGCGCGGACAACTTGGTGCGCCTGCTATGGAGCGGGACAGACGGCACGGCTCAGGTCTGGACGGTGGCCGCCGACGGCACTTACACTAGCACAACTTATTCAAGCACGCCTAGCCTTACTGCCGCAGCCACAGGCACCAGTAAGGTCACTCTTTACTGGAATGGCGCGTCCGGCGCGTCCAGCTACAATGTTTCCCGTAGTACGACTAGCGGCGGCCCCTATACGCAAGTTGCCTCGAACGTAACAACGGCAAACACCGGCCCTGGCCTGGCGAATGCTTTCATGTATTCAGACATGGCTGGGCTGACGACAGGAACAGAATACTTTTATACCATCAGCGCCGTCTACTCTGGTCTTGCAGGACCGCAAAGTAATGAGGTCTCAGCCAGCCCGGCAGCAAACGCCATTCCATGGGACACCGGCAATGCCGCGCAAATTGTCGCCCAAGTTACCTCATCGGTGGCGTCTGCTCTTGAGCCTGACATAGACCCGGATACGGGTGATACATACCCTGCTACCGTCGGCATCCTGACTGCTTGTGGGCCTGATGGAGTGCTTTATCAGGGGAACTACGCAGATGGAACTGCTGCCACGGCTTATCCTTCATCTGCCTACTATGATAGTAGTAGTGGCACGATCATTTACGGTGATGGCACAGCGGCTTCTGCCCCAGCAGAAGGTGATGACAATGCGGATGCACCAGCCTCTAGTCCAAGCACAAGCGCTATCAGCGATTTTCTTATGCCGCACTTCCAAATTTCTGAATTGTACAACTACAGAGGGAACAATACGGGGATTTGGCGAAAAATCTTATCCGTCCCTGGTTTCTGGGGAGCATCGGGGACATGCGGCTTACCAAACTTAAACGATCCCAACAGCGTTGTCCTGGCTGTTCACTCATTCCCGCCTGGGGCGGTTGACCAGAACAACAAGCCGCTGACATTCCCTTACTCCGACAGTGGAGACATCTATTTCGGAGGGTCTGTGAACTACACAGGGCCAGTTCCCATTGGGCCGGACGGTAAAGCCACTCCGTATTCCAACTATGAGCTTGATTTAGGGCTGCAAGCAAGTGCTCATCTTGCCAGCACTTCAGTACCCGGCTGGGTGCCGGTGATCAATCCGACAGGTAAGCTGAACAGTGCAGTCGGCAACACGCGCTCAACGGCTGTCACTGGGGTGACTCTATCACAAATTAACGGCAATATCAAAGGCAATAAAATTTATGCGGTGAACGAAACTCGTATGCAGTTTATCACGCCAAACTTCGCCAATATTGCTGATCAATCTGTTGCACTGCATCTTGCTCCACCTTTTGGAAGTGTCGCAGGCGGAAAGATTTTCGTGGCTCCCTTTATACAAACAAGCAACGGTCTTGGGTTGGGCACTCCGGTATCATACAGTGCGGCGACACTTGTTTACTACGCCCGTGGGTGGAGAAAGAGTGCAAGGAACAATGGCAGCGGCAGTAACTTGTTCTCGATTAAGCGCACAAACTCCATAGCGCAAACCTTGCTTGATGCTACTCATCAGAACTATCCCCCGGCAAACGGACCGACTGAGAGCAATCTGAAGTCGTTTTTGATAGATTCGTCGGCGATCCGGGGAGCGTATTGGGGCAATAACGGTGACTCACGCGGGGTTGAACTCAACTCCAACGGTTCTTGGATACCGTGGACCGACGACAGTTCACAATCGCTTCACTCCGGTGCCTACCCGAACTCAAAGTTTGGAGGTTACGGGTATGTCACCTGGGTCAAGCAAAACGGCTTCACCTGGGAAACAAACATCAACTTGAAGGCAAATCACACGCTGCCGTAAGAAGTTATCTGGCCCACCGGCGGGGGGAAGGTTAGCTTCCCCCCGTCTTTCATTTCCTGCTGAAAGAAACAAGTGAACAGAGCACTGCACCATCTGCATACGCCCGCCGCCGCTTTGCTTGCGGCTTTCTTTTTTTTTGGTCAACTCCCAAAGCCTTGCATAGCGGCAAGTCACTCAATGCGAAGCCGTCACTCTATCCTCAAAAGGTCTCGCTCAACTTTTTTGTACAATATAATCGCCCCGCTTATGGGCAGCCTCATTAATGGGAACAAGCTCAATATCGCCGTGTTTAAGCTGCGACGTGACGGCGAGTTTGCCGCCGTACCACTGCGCTACAATCCTAAAGCGTTCGACACTGGGTATGCCGGAACCGTCAACTTCCTCACAGCTACCCCCGATGGTCGCTTCTTGATCGCAGAGTGTCAAAACACGAACGACGGCAACTACCAGCCGTATTTCCTTCAGTACCGGGTTCAAACGGACGGTCAGCTAAAACCGTATGCTCGCTTCAGCCTTATCACCGGTGGAAGAAACCTTGTCTTTCATCCTTCCGGGCGCTTTGCCTACTTGAGCTGCCCGAACCAATCCTCGTCGCAGTCTTCGCCGGGAACAATCGCCGAGTTTCATGTCACCCCGCAGGGCGATATTTTGTATCCGCCATTTGCTTTCGTGCCGTGCAGCGCAAAGCCGAGCGCGTTGGCGCTGGACAGCCGAGGCCGCACAGGCGCGGTGGTGGATGCTGACACGGGATTTTTGTGGCAATATACGCTCACGCCGCAGGGAGCGCTTCTTCCGGTCAATCCGCCCTCGGTTCCGGTTGCCAGATCGTTTGTCCCACTGATGGCCGGGGATGGCCGTTCGCTGTATGTCCTCAGCCAGCAGAGCCGTGAGCGCTACCGCATCTACCAGCTTCGCCGCAGCGGCGGCGGATTTTCCTTGCTGATGCCCTGGGCAGTGCGCCTCCCTGGGGTCATTTGGGGTGCGGTGATCTCAAACAAATATCGTATTCTCTATGTCAGCACTGCGAATCTGCTGCTCACTTTTTATGTCGGACCACAGGGAGCACTCCAGCCTGGCCGCTTTCGGATGAGCACAACCGTCGGCGTGAAAATCGCCATTGACGAGCAAAACGATTGCCTTTACGTTTTGGGTCTCCGCAATTCACTGCGTGCTTACCGTATCCACGAGGGCGGGAGGCTGACAGCGCTCGGCCCGGCAGCGGTCGGCGCGGGAATGGCTTTGACAGTTGTTCACCGCTAAAGAGAACCGGAACCTAGAATGAACTGGAACCCCGCAGGAGCAGTATGACAACCGAAAACGACAGCATTTCCGAGTTCGGCGGCAAGCTGCCGGGCCGGGTCTATGTGCCGCGCCCGAGTGCGTATGGCCTGATTTACGACGCTTCGGGATGCCTGGCAGTGCTGCAAACACCGCGCGGCGGCTTCCTGCCCGGCGGCGGCATCGAGGCCGGCGAGTCGCCCGAGGACGCGCTGAGGCGCGAAGTGCGGGAAGAGTGCAGCTTTGCGATTGAAGTCGGCAGGCCGCTCGGGGCAGCCGCCGAGTACCGCGACACGCCGGGCCATGCGTTCGCCATCCGCAAGGACTGCCTCTTCTTCGCAGCGCGTGTCGTTGGGGCCGGCGGTGCGGCGACCGAACCGGGCCACACGCTGCACTGGCTCTCCCCCGCCGAGGCCGAAACGCGCCTGGCACACGGCAGTCAAAAATGGATCGTGCGCCAAAGTCTCAGCGAGTAGAATTGAAGCCTAAAACGCGAACGGCAGGGGAAGGCCGAGGAAGCCGCCGACGAGGGCGGCGGTGCCGGCAAGTCCGGCGGCGAGGCCGAGGAGCCAGACCCGGCGGCTGCGGGTGAGGGCGGCGATGGCGGACAGGGCGATGGCGATCTGGCAGAGCGAGACGGAGAACGCGAAGATGTGGTGCCGGTCCATATCGTGGGCCGAGGCTTTGTCTTTCCCGTCAGCTTTCTTCTCCAAGTCCTCGGCTGTGGCCTGGATGTCTTTCTGCTCGCGGCTGTAGCGGGCAGCCTCCGACTGGTTTTTCGCGGCTTGCGGCGACCCCGGCGGCAGCAGGGCGGCGGAAGTGGTATAGACCACGCCTTTGATGCTTTTGGCCTGGTAGAAGTTCCACTGGTCGGTGGCCTGGGTCCGCAGGCTGATCTCGTCGTTTTTGCTTAAAAGTGCTTCGTTGACCAGCAGCCCGGACTGGAGCGCCCCGATGGCGGCGACGACGGCCAGAACGGCGGTGACGACGGCGATGAACCGGGTCCAGCCCTCATGCTTTTTTTCTTCTTCATGCCCCTGCGCTTTTTCGTGCGCTTCGGCGATATGCTCCTGCGCGTGTTCCAGCGGAACTTCGATTTCGTCGGGCATAGCTTTGGTTCCCTAATTCAGTGTATTGATCGCGCGGGCGGCGAGAACAGCGATGACGGTGAGTGAGATCATGGCCTGGACCATCATCAAGAGCTTGGCCCAGCGGGACAGGACGGCGGTGTCGGCGGGGGACAGAGCCGTGCTGGCATTGAACGCCAGAAACAGGTAGTCCACGAAATTCGGGGACCACTGCGCCTGCCCGCACTCGGCAAGCTGATGACTGGTCATGGTCATCTGCGGGAACAGAAACGAGTCGGACTCATATTCCGCGGCGCTGTCGCGCTGATGCGGCCCGCCGGCGTCGAGATGCCAGTACCAAAGCGCGAAGACCAGCACATTGGTAAACCACAGCGCACCCGCCGAGACCAGCAGGCGCACGGGGGTCAAAATGTGCATTCCGTTATGGGGGTCGAGCAGCGACGCGACCAGTTTTGCCAGCGACGCGATTAAGAAAAACGTCTCGACCCCGGCAATGGTCAGCCCGAGCACCCGGTTGGTGTGCTGATGCCCGCGCAGGCGCGAGAGGAGAGTAGGGATCAGCAGCGCTCCGACCATCGCGGCGGGCAGCCAGCGCGGCCCGAACGACAGGTATTTCGGCAGCACGGCAAACAGGCCGACCCCGCCGACGAGGGCGATAATCGCCGGCCAGCGCGGCTCGGTCTCGCTTGCCGCTCCCTCGGGGACTAGGTGGTTGCTTTGACGCAGCTCGGTTTTTCGAGTCTCAGATTTTTGGGACATACACTTGGTTTACCCATGATGAAGCTGGCCGTACAGCGTGTACGCGCCGAAGACCAGCCCAATCGCGATGACGAAGCGGCGGACGTTGGCCTGCCCGACCCGGCGGGCCAGCCCCGCGCCGCCATAGCCGCCCAAAACCGCCATGACCATCATCAGGAGCGCCAGCGGCCAGTCCACGCGCTTGTAGACGATAAAAGTCACCGCCCCCACCCCATTGATGCACACCGCCGCAAAGTTTTTGAGGCCGTTCATCCGGTGGATATTGGTCTGCCCGAGAAAGCCCAGCACTGCCAGCATTAGTATCCCGATGCCCGCGCCGAAAAAGCCCCCGTAGACCGCCACAAAGAACTGAAAGACCATACCGCCAAGACCCAGCGGGCGCGGGGCGGCGGCAGGCGCGTCCGATGCCCCGCCGCGCCCGATCCAGCGGCGCATGGGGTCCTGGACCAGAAACAAGAACGTCGCGCCGAAGATCAGCCACGGGACCAAGTGGCTGAACAGCGCCGCGCTGACATGGGTGGCGAGATACGCTCCGACCAGGCCCCCTAAGACGCTCGGCACAGCCATCTCCCACAGCAGGCGCTTCTGCCCCGCCATTTCATGGCGGTAGCCCCAAAACGCGGAAAGTGACCCCGGCACCAGCGCGACCGTGCTGGTGCCGTTGGCGACGACTGAAGCGTTCGGCCCGCTCAGCACCGCCAGCAGAGCCGGGAACGTCAGCAGTGTCCCGCCACCTGCCGCCGAGTTGATCGCCCCGGCGGCCAGCGCCGCTCCGAGCAGCAGCGCCAGATGCAGCGGTGGGACTGAAAGATGGAAGGGCATAAAGAACCTACCCCGCTCGTTCCTCGCGACCCTCCCGAAACGGGAAGGTGAGGAGTGCGGGCAAAATTGGGAGTGCGGACAAAGCCAGCGACGGCCGATCAGCGACCAGAACTCCTACCCACCCTCGGACCCGCTTGTGCCTTCGGCATCGAACGGCGTGCTGCCGTTGCGCGGGCCTGGCTCGCCGTCGTTCTCACTGTCGAAGACGCTCGGGTCACGGCTGCCGCGAAGGAGGCCGGGGTCGCTTTGGGGGTTCTCGGTCGGGATGGTGTCCGGAAACGCCGTATCGAGTGCGCCGGGCGGCGGCGCCTGGCCGTCCTCGTATATCTTCAGCGGCTCCTGCTCGCCGTAGATTTCGGCATCGGCGGAGTCGTCGCCAATCGTGTTCGGGGCCATCGGGTCGGTTCGGCTTTCCATCGAGTCAGTGTCCTTTTTTCCGCGCATTGCAGTTCTTCGTTAGGTTTACCCGGTTTTGCGGTATTCTGTTTCAAAGCGAGGGACAAGCGATGCAGGACGATGAAAAAATCCATATTCCAGGGCTGGGCGAGACGGAGACGCTGCCCGGCGGCGGCATCACCGAGGGCGACGCCGTCCCGGAAATGCCTCCGGGCAGTGACATGGACATAAACCGAAATACAGACAGCGGGGGCGGCCTGGATGCGACCGACATGGCCCAGCCGACTTCTACCGCCGACACGACCGGCGACCGGGCGACGGGCCTCACGGGCCTGCGAGGCGGCTGATCATGCACAGACCCTTTGTATCCGCGCTGACCGTCTTCGTGCTGGCCGTCTCCGCGCTGGCCTCTATGCCTGCCCCGGCCGCCGCGCAGAGCGGCGTCTATACGCCAAAGCCCGGCAGTCTTGAGCGCAAGCTGATCCTGGACACCCTGCGGCCTGCGGTTGAAAGCGACCTCAAGCGGCCCCTTGTCTTTGTTGTTCGCGACCCGGCACAGGATTTCCGTGTTCGGGGCGACTGGGCCTTTGTCAACGCCGGGTTTCGGCAGCCAAGCGGCGCTCCGCTGCCGGCCCGCTTTTTTGCCCGCTACCACGGGATGTTCAGCGATCAGGCCGACGGCCTGCTGCACCGTGTCGGCGGGCGCTGGCGTCTCGTCACTCACAACACCGGCGCGACGGACGTGTCGTGGACAAACTGGCAGCGGAAATACCACGTCCCGCCCGGCCTGGTTCCCAATCAGGAGTAGGCTGCGGAACTTTTGCTTTGCATTCTATTAAGCATGTCGCATAGACGTCGCATAGACGTCGCATAGATGTCGCATAGATGTCGCATAGATGTCGCATAGCGCGTCACTTGGTAGGAACACTATATTTGGCCCACCGCCGAGTGCCGATTTGCACAAGCCGCTTCTGCCGCTTCAAGCGTAACAGCAAGTCAAAGGCGGCTTTCCGCATTCGCAATATGCCGGTTTCCCATTTTCCAATAAGCGACACAAGTTTTCAGACGTCTAGGTCTAGCTGTGTTTGTGCATCCTCAGTCCTAAGCTCGCTGCTGACCGCGCCGTCGCGTGGAGTGAACTTCGCTAACGCTTCCAGGGCAGGCGGGTAGTTGATGCGCGAAGTGAGCCATCGTTTTATCCAGTAGTGAGCAATCTTTTTCCCGGTGTCCTCCGGCTTTCTTTGCGGAAAGATGTAATCCGGTTCGGCATCCTGGGCCGTCAAGTAACGCTCTGTGTTGTGCGCGAGATTGACTCCATAAATGAGCCTCGCTTGCCCATGCACTAGAAATCGGTCATCCAATCCCAACAAGCTGATGCCTTGTCGTATTTTTCGCAGCCTCGGCGATGTTCCTTCGCCAAAGATTGAGTTGACACGTTTGGCACTGTGAAGGATGATGTCTAGTTCTTCTAAAGCTTCGCGTGTTTCTGTCGAAAAATGAATGACCCCAAAACCTTCGGTCAATCCAATGCAGTCATAGCATAATTCGCCCTTGCGTTTCACGATTTCCGCCGGGATTTTGATACGGTTATACTGGCTGGAACTGTGCGGCTTGATCTTCGCATTCTCACCGTTCAGGTATTTGAGCTTGTCGGCCTCGCCGACGTACAGGCTGGTCGTGCCCAGATAAACAAGCTGCGCGGGGCGCGTGACATCGTGACCGGCGATTTGGGACGCAATCATAGAAGTCATCTCGCCATACTTTTTTTGATAATCCTGAACCACCTGCGGGCTGGTCAACAGCATCGCGACGAGCTTTCCTCCGAGCAGATGGCTGTAAGGCTGAACCGCCCCGCAGACGACAATTTCCATCATGGAAGTGCCGACTTTCTTTTCTTTGTTGGCATTGAGCAGTGTACGTAAGGCGCTGCGGCCTTTGTCAAACGGAGTTTTCCACTCGGCATCATTCCATAACAGATGGGCCAGACCAGAGGGCGCATTTTCGAAAACATTCAGGCTTTGGAGAAGCATCTTCGCTTCGAGAAGACGCGCCAGCTTCGCGGCCCTCTTGCGCCGGAATAAAGACTTGGAGCTGTCCCGATCATAAGGGTCGTTGCCTAAACGCGGAAGAACTTCCGGCGTTTCTAGCTCTAAGTCATCCAAGCTTTCAGGAATGGCTTCCTGCCGTAAATACTCGTTCCGGTCTTCGGCGGCTGCCACGGCGACAAGCAAGATTTCCGCAATACTTTCCGCCGTCGGATACTCGACCGCGTTGCGCGTCGTGATGCCGTCAATCGAAATCGCCGCGATCCCTTCTTCCAAATAATCTTGTAAAAGTTCAACAATCTCCCAGGCCGTCTTTTTGTAGGTCGCACTGCTATTCGCCTTCGCCTCGCGCAGACGTTCCGCAATCGCGTCCGGCGTCCACCCAATCCGGTCATCCCGTGATTTGAGACCGATTACGCAGTTCGCAAGCGCGGCAATGCCCATAATTGGGTGATTGGGCTGCCCGGCATCACGCACGAGGTAAAAGATGTTCCGGCCTGGAATTGAGCGGTAGGGGGTAGACCAGGTGAGGCGAAAATACCGCCAGATGTCAAATAGGCGGTAGCCGGTATAGTCATCCCGAAGATCGCCGTCAACAAGCTGTAAATAGGGTTTGACAGCACGGGATAGGTACGAGGCACGTTTTTCCGGGTCACGGTCTAACGCATTCTGCATCAGTGCGTATAGTTTTTGCCCATCTGCCATTAACGAAAAGATGTTGCGAGAATGATCATCAACAATGCGGAACCGTTCCATGTAACGGACGAAATCACGCACTGCCTTTGATTGCATTGACTCGCGGCGTTCGAGCTGCATACTGTCTCGAATTTGTTGCTTACTGCCGCTGAGATCCGCCGTCACATCCTGCTTGTATAGCTGGATTTTCGTCCCCACGATAGTCATGCGCCAACCAATTTGTAGCAAGTCCCGTAAAAGCAACAAAGCCGCAACGACCCGCGCGGCTTCGCCGTAATCATCTTGACCGGCATTTGCTCGTGCCGCTTCCTGCCGCAATTTAGCATTGACAACCGCCCTGTTTAAATGGGCGGTTTGCAAAGAAAGCGACAAGAAAGCGACTGCATAGGCAGGCTGATAGAACAACATCTCGAACTGGTCAGAGAATTTCGGGGAAAAGTTAAGCATAGAAAGCCCCCGGTCTTGCGACCGGGAGCCATTGTCAAGAACTGTCATTATTTTCCCAGGAAGATGTGCAGATTGCTGCTCCACACGCTGCGCTGGCCGTGATACCACTTGCGCCCTTCCGGCTCTGTCATGGTCATGCGTTCTCCACGGGCCAGAGCAAAAAGCAAGTGCGATACAGCCATACTTGCGTCAGGGATGTCTTCCACTTTGGAGTACAACTCCGTGTAAAACTCGTGGTCGGTGTTGACGTACACAATAGTGTTGCTCAATAGGCATTCTATCCGATAGAATGGGCCTTCTTTTGCAGACTCAAGTTCTATAGTATAGAGCTTCCCTTGCACGCGGGAGCGGGCTTCCTCGGCAGACTCGCTATCGCGAGTGTAGTTCTCAGCGTAGTGAGAGACCACCTTCTCAACCTCCGCCGGGTCCTGTGTGACTTCAGGCACAGGCGGAAGGAACTTGTCATTTTTGGCAGCTTTTTCCTCGGAGGGATGAGTTTTGGCGGGAGTTTTCTTCTTCCGCAAGCGGTCATACTCGTCACGCATCGTTGGAATCGTTTCAGTGATGTCAAGACGGATACGCTGCAAAAGGTCCATATTCGGATGAATTTCTTGTTTGGTGTGTGTCACGCCAAACACTTCATCCAGCATAGGATCAAAGCTAATCTCGCAAGCCCACCATGCATCATTGTTTGTGATGCGCCCATCCTTCTCACCGCCTCGGCCTGCGTAGAAGTGCCGGTCAGTGACTTCAATTTCACGCCCACCCCGTACAACCGAAAAACCCTTGTTGTCGAAGATACGGCGTGTCCGAAGTTCTGCTGCGGGCAATTCCTGCCATTCAGCAACCGGCAACATGGAGAACTTGACTGTCACATTGGACGTTTCTCCTTTTTTACCCGGAACCGGAATTGCGTATTCCTGATCCTTCTTGAACTCAGCGCCAGGATACATGGAACGCAAGTCCAAATACAAAGGATCAAATGGCTCAACGGTCTGGCCGTTCACCTTGATCAAGTGAGCGGGCTTCTTGTCATCTGGATTGGTTGTATCCGTCGGGTAGATAAAGTTGCGGAAGGTCTGCCCAAGGCTACCTACCACTTTGCGGCGTAAGCCGTCCACATTTTTAGGTTCTGGACGGTCACACTTCTTCCAAATCACCAGTGTTCCAGTCGGATAGCTTTCTGCCGCTTCCGCCAACGAATCGGGAACAGGCCAGGTGTCTACTGGGATGGGCGTCAAAAAACCTGGCTCCAGAGCTTCAAGGTTCCCAAGTTGGTCAAGGTCAAGGTAGCAGAAATACATCTGCCCATCTTTCCCACAGGAATAGAGTTCAAGGCGGCGGGCCTGCGATACACTGGCATTCGGTAGTCCCATTCCAAAGCGACCAGTCCCGCTCCGGTCGTTAAACCGCGTTGAACCGCCGAAACGGAGAGCAACATCCATAACATCGTGGCTCATGCCGATCCCGTTGTCCAGAATGTAAACCCAAGTTTCTTTAGAATCGTCAGGCGACTCCTCAAACTGGATACGAACCTCAGTGGCTTTCGCTTGAAGGCTGTTGTCAACGAGTTCAGCGATGGCGCTGGCCGTTCCTTTGTAACCGGACTCGCGTGTGGCCTCAGCGAAGTAAGCCGGTTCAACGAGGCGGTTCAGCAACCGCATCATTTCTTCTTTGTTGGCCTCATTAATGAGGCTGTTATTCATGTTGCCGGTCATTGTGATCGTTCTCCTTCTAGTCGTTCCACACAGCGTATTTGGACTGGATGCCGCGAATAAGGCGGCAAATAGTGGAGGGGCTGTCGCCAAAAATCTCGGCCATCTCGTTCTGCTGGTAGCCCAGACCGAGTGCCACCACGCAGGCAAGTTCTGCGGGTGTGAGAGTAGTGACAAACTGCTGAACGCTGATGCGCTCAAGAACTGCTGCTTCCATACGATCTCCTTTTCTGCGTCGCCCTGACATACAGCCAGGCACAGATATGATGTATTGAAGGCGTAGTGAGGCGAAGGAGAGTGTGATCTTAGACTTTTGCAATGCTTGGTTTAGTCGTTCAACTCGTGCGGAGGCTCGCCCCGCTGTCTCCCAACCCTGCGCCGACAGATTTAGTATAGCACAGGCTTTCATCGGAATTTCAGGCGGACGAAAATTATTTTTCGGTGTGGGGCAGAAGCAAGAAAAAGCCCTCCCCTAACAGGGGAGGGAGACGAGGAACGAGGCGAGAGGGGTTCCGACTACTGCGGGGTCGCGCCGGCGATGACTAGGACGCCGTTGGCGGGGTGGAGGTACTTTTTGGCGGCGGCGTTGACCTGCTCGACGGTGACGGCGTTGTAGATGGCATTGCGGCGCTGGGGGAAGTCCAGCCCGAGGCCGTAGTCTTCGGCCAGGGTCAGGACGCCAGCGACACCGGCGTTGGTCTCCAGGCGCAGCGGGTACGAGCCGGTGATGAAAAGCTTCGCCTGCCGCACCTCGTCGGGCGTGACCCCGTACTGCTGCTCCTGCGTCAAAATCTGGCGGGTCAGCGTGATCGCCTGGGCGGCGTTCTTTGGATTGGCACCGATAAAGACCTGATACGGGCCGGAGCCGTGGCGGGCAGAAAAGCCCGACGACACCGAGTACGCCAGGCCGTTCTGGTCGCGGATGCTCTTGCCGAGGCGTGAGCCGAATGTGTCCCCGCCCAGGGTGTAGTTCATAATCTGCGCGGCGTAATAGTCCGGGCTGGTCTGGGTGATCCCGCCGTTGTAGCCGAACAGGATGCTGGTCTGGGGGGCGTCGGCCAATGGAATGACGATGGGCTTGGGAGCCGTGGCGGGGATGCCGACATCGGGGATAATCAAAGCGCGGGCCGGGGCCGACGGCTTGGCCCAGCCGCCGAACGCCGCCGTGGCCTGCTTGACGACATCGGCGGTTTGGACATCGCCGACGACGACCAAAGCAGTGGTATCGGGCCGGTAGTAGGTCTCGTAAAACGAGACCAAATCGGCGCGGGTCATTGCTTTGATCGCCGCCGCGCTTTGGTCCAAAGTCGGCACCCAGTAGGGATGGCCTTTGGGATAAATCGCCTGAGCAAAGGCGATCTCCGCCTGCGCTCCTGCGCCGCCGGTGCCGCCGGTATCCTGGCGGGCGTCCTCGATGCCCGACAGGAGCTGCGCCCGCAGGCGCTCCAATTGGTCCGGCGGGAACGACGGGTTCCGAAGCTCGTCGGCCAGTGTCGTGAGGGTCAGGCCGAAGTCTTTGGACAGGCTCGCGCCGCCGAGCGAGGCCGACTCGGTCCCGGCCCCGATACCGACATTCGCGCCGACGGATTCGAGCGAGAGGGCAAGCTGAAGCGCGGTTTTCGTGGTCGTGCCGCGCCCGAGCATGGCGGCGGTGACCCCAGCGACGCCGTATTTGCCGTCGGGATCGAACGCGCTGCCGGCCCGGACCAGGCCGCTCAGGGCGACGGTCTTGTTGGCGTGGTTCTCCTGGACAATCAGCACCATGCCGTTCGGCAGGACGACGCGGGTGGGCTTCGGGGCGTCGGCGGCTTTGGCCGGGACGCTGACGGTGTTGAACTTTTTATCGAGTTCAGCGAGCAGCGCTTTTTGCTTGGGGTCGGTGACGGGCTTTGCCGAGCCGAAGTTGTCAGTGACCGGCGGCGGGGGCGGGGCTTGGCCCGGCGGCAGCGGCTGCGGCTCGAAGTAGGCGACGGTCCGGTTTTCGGCGGTCAGGTAAGCTTTGGCGGCCCGCTGGATGTCGGCGGGGGTGACGGCGCGTATCTTGTCCAGATAGGTGTCCTGATAGTGCGGCAGGCCGATGACCGCGTAGCGGCCCAGTGTCCCCGCCTGCTCCGAGACGCTGTCGTTTTGGTAAATAAACTGCGCTTCGGTCTGCTTGACCGCCCGCGCCAGCTCGCCGGCTGAGACCGGAGCCGTTTGCAGCTTCGTGACTTCGGCTTCCAGCGCCGCTTCCACGGCGGCATTGGAGACCCCGGCGCTGGGGGTGCCGTCGAAGGTCATCAGGTACGGGTCCCGGTTGTCACCGTCGCTGCCGCCCGCCGACTGGGCGATGCCCTTCTCGACCAGGCTTTGATAGAGACGCGCCGAGCGCCCGCCTGAGAGTATCTGGGACATGACATCGAGCACATAATGGTCAGGCTGACCAGTCTCGGGGACATGGTAGCCGATCAAAACCTGCCCCGTGGTGCCGGGGCGCTTCAGGACGACCCGCCGCTCGCCGCGCTGGGGCGGCTCGGGGGTGATGTAGTGGGTGTCGAGCGTGCCGGCGGGGTAGACGCCGAACTGCTTCTGAACGATCCCGACGGCTTTTTTGGTGTCGAAGTCGCCGACCATCACGACAATCGCGTTGTTCGGCATATAGTGCTTGCGGTAGTAGGAATAAATCACGTCCCGGCGGTTTGCCACGGCCTCGACATCGGAGCGCCAGCCGATCACCGGCCAGTGGTAGGGGTGGGCGGAGAACGCCGACGGCAGGAACGTGTTGGTGTACAAATCGTAGCCGGGCGAGTTGCCGTCGCCTTCCAGCTCGGAGCGCACGACGGTCATCTCGTGGGCCAGCTCGGCGGGGTCGAATTTGGAGTTCTCCATGCGGTCAGCCTCGATGCGGGCGGCAAGCTCCAAGCGGTCCGACGCGATCAGCTCATGGTACTCGGTCCGGTCTTCGGCGGTGGAGGCGTTGATCTCGCCGCCGTTTGTGAGAAACAAATGGTCAATCGCGCCCGGCGGCAGGTCGGTGGTGCCTTTGAACATCATATGCTCTAGGATATGCGACAGCCCGGTCTGGCCGCTGATCTCGTTGCGCGACCCGACCTTGTACCAGACTGAAAAATAGACGACCGGCGCGGAGTGCGCTTCCTTGGACAGAATGGTCAGACCGTTGGCGAGATGCGTCTCGGTCACTCCCTGGGCTTTGTCGTAGGTCTGGGACACGACCTTGCCGTAGTCGGACGGTGCAGCGGGCGCGGCCTGAGCCGCCGCCCCGGTGAGCAAAACGGCGGCTGCCGCCGCAAGGGCATTGAAGTAACGGGACGTTTTTAGATGACGTATCACTCTCGGGGGGTTCTCTTTTCTGGCAGATCGTCTTTGGCTTTATTACGGGCTGTATCCGCAGACGGTTCCAGTTATAATACCAGATTGGACGCTGCAAGGCGTACCGCTTGCTTTTTGCCGTGCGGCTTGGTACACTAACGGCATGAGCACCGAGGGAGCAGCCGGCAAGCCGCGTGCCGGTAAATACTGTCCGCGCTGCCGGGCGATGATGCCCTTGCGCGAAGCTGTCTGCGGCCAGTGCGGGCACCGATTTCGTTCTGGGATGGAAGTCGGCGACGCCGCGCCGGAGACACTGGCCCCGGAGACACTGGCCCCGGACCCAGTCCACCGGACCATGCAGTTCACCCTGCCGCCGCTGGCCCCACGCCCGGCGGTCGAAGCATCCACCCTTGCCGGAGCGCCGGATGCGGGGATACCGAACGAAGCAGGGATACCGGGCTGGGCGGCGGCGCGGCTCGGCGGACGGCGCGTGTATGCCGCGGCGGCGCTTTTGCTGCTGGCGCTGGGGGTCGGCGCGGCCTGGCTGTGGCACAGCCGCCCGCCGGCAGCGCTTGCCGAGTCGTCCCCGGCGGGGGTCTGGGAAACGACCCTGCACGGCAAAGCGGCGGCGAATGCCCACCTCGAATTCGCGCTGAACCCCGGCGGCGGCGGACGGTTCTCCTGGTCGGAGTCCGGTACCGCCGCACAATCCGGGCAGACCCCGCTGCGCTGGCAGGTGAACCCCGACCGGACGCTTTCGCTTTCCCTGACGCCGCCGCCGAGCGGCGACCTGGTCTCGCAGACCCTGACCGGCCTGTTCAGCCGCCGCCCGTGGCCCTGGCGGCTCGACGATCACCCCAAACGCCTGATCTTGGGCACACTTGTCCTGACGGAGAAACACTGATTTGAGATTGAACTGGCTTTTGAGATTGAACTGGCTTCTAATACTCGGCCTGCTGGCCCTGACCCCGGCGGCAGTGTGGGCCGCGCCGTCGGGCGGCGGCAGCGACTCCGGCGCGTCGGCCAAAGGCGGCGCAGATAAAGGCGGCTCGGAGAACGAAGTGACGCCCGACCGGCCCGGCTTCACCAACGGCAGCGACGTTGTCCCCAAAGGCCGCATTCAAGTCGAAGGCGGCGTGACGCGCAATCTCTATTCGGCGGGCAGCGGGCAGGGCCATGTGACCGACGCCCCGGCGACCCTGATCCGCACCGGGCTGACCGACAAGACCGAGCTGCGGGTTACACTTCCCGACTACTTCTGGCCGTCGGGCGACAGCCGAAGCGGCTTCGGCGACGGCGCGATTGGGGTGCGCTACAAGTTTTATCAAAGCAAGGACGGCAATACCAAGTTTGCATTCACGCCCAGCCTGTCGGTGCCGGTCAAGTCGGCGGTGACGACGAGCGGCCATGTGGACCCGGTCTTTCTGCTCAGCGGCCAGACCACGAGCGGCGCTCGGTGGGGCATTTCGTCTAACCTCGGTTTGTCGTACCCCACGCTGAACGGCAGCCGGCTGGCAAACTACACGGCAACGGCGCAGGTGACCTATGCCCTGAGCGGCCCGCTGGCGGTCTTCGGGGACATCTTTGACAACGGCGTTTCCGGCAGCCTGCCGACCCCGATTGCCGATGCCGGGCTGACGTACCGCATCGCCCCAAACGCCCAGCTCGACATCGAGACCGGGCGCGGCCTCGGCGGCATGGCCCCGACCCAGTTCTACGGCGGCGGCATTGCCGTTCGGTTTTGAGCGTGGGCGTCAAAAGCGCGTGGGATTGAAATTCCTACGCTCTTCACGCCTACGCTCTTTTCGGGAGAACAAAATGAACTGGTTCAAACGAGACGCCATGGAAGCCTGGAAATGGCAGCACTGGCTAGCATTTTACCTTCTGTCCTTTGCCTTTTGCTCTACTCTTCTCTTTATCCAGCATCGCCTTTTTGGCTATCCCTGGCACGTCACAAGTGCCGCACTCGGCGCGGCGGGCGGAACTGTTGGCGCAGCATCGAGAACGGAATGGCTGCGCCGCAAGCTTCAGCCGCGTCGGCGCAAGCGCCGGAAAATCCTTTAACACACAAAACCAGAATGGAAATACACGATTGATCATAGTCGCAAGCGCAAACGGCGATGTCGGGATGGACGCGGGAATGGAAGTCCTGCGTGGGGGCGGGTCGGCTTTGGATGCCGTGGAGGCGGCTTGCCGGGTCGTCGAGGATAATCTCGAAGACCACTCGGTCGGGACCGGCGGCTACCCGAACTCGGACGGGGAAGTGGAGCTTGACGCCTCGCTGATGGAAGGCACGACCCGGCGGGCAGGCGCGGTGGCGGCGCTCAAAGACTACCCGAACCCGATTTCCATTGCCCGTGCGGTTTTGGAGCGTCTGCCCCGCCATGTGCTGCTGGCCGGGGACGGCGCGGCGCAGTTTGCCGCCGCCGAGGGGTTCACCACGCGGGAGCTGCTGACCCCGGAGGCCGCCGAGGCGTTTGGAGAGAAGCGCTTCGCGCTGTTCGGGGAAACGTATGCGTTCGACGGCAATGCCGTCAGCAAGATCGCCAATTCCGAAAATCGCTTCGGCACGGTCAACTTTCTGGCACAAGACGGCGACAAGAGAATAGCATCGGGGGTGAGCACGTCCGGCTGGGCCTTCAAGCATCCGGGCCGGGTCGGGGACTCGCCGATTGTCGGCGCGGGCAACTACTGCGACGACCGTTTCGGGGCCTGCGCCTGCACGGGGCTTGGAGAGTGGGCACTCCGGGCGTCCACCGCTCGGACCGTGGTCCTGGCGATGCAGATGGGCCTGAGCCTTGCCGACGCCTGCGACTTGGCGTTCCGCGATTTGGCGACAATTCCGGTCGCGCCGCCGGTGGACCCGGCGATGAGCCTAGTCGCGCTGGGGCGGGACGGCACGCACACCGGGTACTCGACGATGCCGGGCCGAACCTATGTCTGGCAGACTGAGGATATGGCCCGGTATGAAACATCGGCGCGGACCGTCCTGGCGCCGGGCCGCCCACGCGGGGAGGAATAATGCGCCCGCTTGTCGTATTGTGCTCTCGGAGAATCCATTATGAAACCCCGCTCCGTCGCCGCCGCGTTTTTTGTCGTGCTGTGCCTGCTGCTTTGCGGGCTGATCCTGCGCCGCCAGATTTCCGCGCATCCGCTGCCGCCGGACAGCGGGCGTCGTGACGCCGAGGCATCGGCCAGCGGTGGGGGACGGTTCGGGGGGGACTTCGGGGACTTCGGCCCGGCTTCGCCGGCGGTGGCCGCGGCGGCGCAGAAGACCGTGCGGGCGCAGATGACCGCGCTGAATGCGGGCGACGGCGTCAAAGCGCTGTCCTTCCAGAGCGCCGCTATGCGTCATCAGTTCTCCGACCCGGCCCAGTTTATCGCAATGATCGCCGCCCAGTACCCGGAGTTCCGGCAAAGCCAGCGGGTGGACTACGGCCCAGTGTGGGCTGACGGCGATGGCGACAGGGTACGGGAGCGGGTCATGATTGAAGGCCGAAACGGACGGCATGTGCGTGCGCTCTATCTGCTGGTCAAGGAAGACGGACGGCTGAAGGTCAGCGGGGTCAGGGCAATGCCGGGGGATTAGACACTGGGGGACTAAGCACAGAGGGATTGAGCGCCCCGAGGAGCGCCCGGACACAGTCCGGGTCCCACTGAGTTCCCGTGCCGGCCGCAAGAATCCCGCAGGCTTTTTCCCGGTCCATCCCCTTGCGGTAAGGCCGGTCGGCAGTCATCGCTGAGTAGGCGTCGGCGACCGCCAGGAGGCGGGCGAGCAGCGGGATTTCCGCGCCGCGCAGCCCGCCTGGGTACCCGCCGCCGTCCCACCGCTCGTGGTGGTGCTGCACTGCCGGCACGATCCTGACCAACCCCGGCGCGGCGGCGACAATCGCGGCCCCGATCTCCGGGTGCAGCTTCACCGCATCGAACTCCGCCGCCGAAAGCCGCCCCGGCTTTCGAAGAATGGCGTCGGGCACTCCAATCTTGCCGACATCATGCAGCAGCGCCGCCGCCTGCACCGTGCGCCGCGTTTCAGCGTCCAGGCCCAGAGCGTCCGCGATATGCAGGCTGCACACCATGACCTCTTCCGAGTGCCGGTGCGTGTAGCAGTCTTTGGCGTCCACCGCCGTTACCAGCGCTTCCAGCATCGGAAAGCCCGACTCCCCGCGCAGCGACTCCCGCAGCGCCTGTGCTTCCCGCCCGGTCGCCGCGCCGGTTTTGGCCCGGTGCAGACGCTCGCCCGCCAGCCGGGCCGCGTCCCGGCCCGCCGGGGCGTCCCCCGGAAACAGCGCAGCCCCGAGCGAAAGGGACACCGGGATCGCCGTGCCGTAGCCGGGCGGCTCGCAGACAATCCCCGGCAGGGACGCCGAAAGGCGGTCTGTGAGCGCGGGGGCATCTTCTTCGGCGTCCGGCAGCAGCAGGGCGAACTCATCGCCGCCGAACCGGGCCAGGGCTGTATCCGGGCCGAACGCCCCGCGCAGGGTCTCGGCGGTCCGGCGCAGGACATCGTCGCCCGCCGCGTGGCCGTAGGTGTCGTTGAAGAACTGGAAATCGTCGAGGTCAAAGCGCACTACCGCCGACTTGCCCGGCACGGCGGGCCGGGCCATGAGCCGCTTGTAGAATGCCCGGTGGTTGAGCAGGCCGGTGAGCGGATCGGTCTCGGTCTCGGTGCCGCCGTCCTCCCCGGACGAAAACAGCACGGTTTCGCCTTTGTACGTGAAGCGCCCGACCGACCCGGCGACCCGAAACGGCAGGCCGTCGAGGCGGCGAAACTGTCCGTCCCAGCGCACCGCCGCTTCCGGCTCCGCGAGAGCGTTTCGCAGGGCGATGCCTTCGGCGGGCTTGGCGTAAAACTCGCCGGCGAAGTGTGTGCGGGCTTCTTCCTCGGAGCTGAGGCAGACCATGTCGCGAAACCGGCGGTTTGTGTACAGCAGCGCCCCGTCGTCCCAGCGCGAGATCAAAAGGGCCGACGGGCTGGCTTCGGCCACGCGGCGCATCCAGCGCTCGCTTTCTTCCAGCGCCGCTTCTGCCGCTTCCAATCGGCGGCGCGTTTCCCGGAGGTCGGTGACATCCCGCAGAAAGACCGACAAACCGGCGGCATTTGGCGAGACTCGGCAGTCGTACCAGCGCTCCGTGCCGGGGAAGCTCGTTTCAAGTGAGGTGGGCTGCCGCTGGGCGAGAACGGTTTGAACCGCCTGCCCGAACGCGCTGGCCGAAAGCGCCGGCAGTTCCGTCCAAAGGATTTTCCCGACCAATGCCGGAGAGCCGAGGAGCCGTGCGGCTGCCGTATTAAGATGGGTGACACGCCCACTGCGGTCGAGCGCAAGAAAACCGTCGAGCATTTGTGCAAAAACGGCCATCAGGTCCGGCGATGCTGTCGGCAGCATAGAAGTGGTAGGAGAAATGTTCATCAGGGGCCTGCTCTAGTATAAATAATGTAGTTTAAGATGCCGAATGCGCGTGGTGGGGATTACTAAGAACACGCGGCGGCTCGACTTTCGCCGCACAGGCAGGCAGACGCCGGGTCATCGAAAATTGTTCCCAGCACAAAAACAATTTTATATAAACAACCAAATATAGAACAAGCGTTCGCTATTTATCGCGCTTTTCAGGTATTCTCACAGTCTGGGAGGGCGGAAAGCGGCGGCAAAATGTGGCGGACAAAAACTGGGCGGATGCGGAGTGCGCGGGCGCGGCTGGACTGGGCGAAGCTTTGGTGGGGCTGGCAGCCGCACGACGCCCAAAAGGCGCTGTTTTGTTCAGCGGCCTCGGTGCGGATCGCGGCCTGCGGGTGGCGCTGGGGCAAGACCGAGAGTTTGAGTATTGATATTGCGTCGCTGGCGCTGACCGAACCCGGCTCGCGGCAGCTCCTGGTCGCCCCGACCGAGGCGCAGGCCCGGCTGCTCGGCGAGGCAGTGCAAAGCCGCCTGGAAGCGGCGTTTTCTTCCCCGAACAATGGCTTGGACGACCGCAAATTGGTGGTTCGTGCCCGCCCGCATTTGATCCTGACGGTTGCGCCGCTTGCGGGCAGCGCGGAGCTGTCGCAAGTGATGTGCCGGACGGCGGGGCGGGACGGGCGCAACCTGCGCGGGCTGTGGGCGCACCGGATCATCGTGGATGAGGCGGCTCATGTGCCGGACCGGGTGCTGCGGGAAGTCCTGCCGCCGATGCTGGCCGACAAAGGCGGCGAGTTCGTACTGGCGTCGTCGCCCAATGGCCGGCGCTCGGCGTTTTACGCGCTGTTTACTCGCGGCCAGACGCCCCAGTCTGTTCAAGAAAACGGCATCACCTATCAGTCGTTCCAGTGCCCGACGACCGACAACAAAGGGCATCTCGACAAAGCCTGGCTGGCATCGCAGCGGGAAGACATGGGCGAGGCACTGTACGCGCAGGAGTTCGAGGCGCAGTTTTTGGATGACTTCGGCATGGTCTTCCGCGAAGACGAGATTGTCGCCGCGACTGCCGACCTTCCGGGCGTGCGACTAGAGCGTACCGAAGTGCTGTCCGACCCCGTGCCGGGGCATTACTACGTGGTCGGCGTGGACTGGGGCCGCAAGTGGGATTACACCGTGGTTGTGGTCCTGGACACCGAGACATCGCCCGCGAAACTGGTCCATTTGAGCCGCTGGCGCGGCACCGGCTGGGAAACGCAGGCGGCGGACACGGCAGCGATTGTCGCCCGCTTCCGGCCCCGGCGGGTGCTGGCCGACGGCAACTCCATCGGCGACCCGATTGCCGAGATGCTGGAATCGCAGATACGGAAGCAGATGCCCCAATCTGCGTACCGCCCGACTGTCGAGCGGTTCACATTCGGCGCAGAAAGCAAGCAGCGGCTTGTTGACCGTTTGAATGTCGGACTGGCCGCCCGCGCTTTGCAGTTTCCGCCCCATAAAGCGCTGTTAAACGAGCTGCGCTGCTTCGAGTACGCGCCCGGCGGGCCGGGGCGCTTAAAGATGGCCGCCGCGTCCGGCGGTCACGACGACTGCGTCATCGCCCTGGCGCTGGCCTACTATGCCGCCCCGGACACCGGCGCAACGCGGGGCCTCGGCCACGGGATTTTGCTCGGGTCGCAGGGAGGAGCAGAAAAGCGAAATTAGAAAAACGGGAATAAGTGTTTATGAGCAATCGTGGAACGGGCGTAAGCCGGGTACGTTTTATCGAAATCCATACGACGACCGTTTGGATGGTCGAGGGCGAGCTGTGGCGCTTTCTCGACGGTACCGAGATTGCGGTCGGCGACGCCAATGATTTGGAGAGCGGCGAGCCGATGGTCACCGGCGCAGTCGCGCTCGGCCTGATCAATGCCGGCAAGGCCGAGGCGCTGGCCGTGACCGAGCTGGATACGGGAGAGGATTATGAGTAGGAGACCTCACCCCGGCACTTCGTGCCGACCCTCTCCTTAAGCAAGGAGAGGGTAGGAATAATTCGGAGAAGGACCCACATGATGGGGCCGATACCTCACTGTTTTCTCTTCACCCTCTCCTTTCTTAAGGAGAGGGTCGCGACTTGTCGCGGGGTGAGGTTCTGGGTATATCTTCCCCAGGAGAACCCGACCCATGAGCGACGATTACACGCAGGATGTCAAAGACCGGCTGCTGCATGAGCTAACGGATGCCCCGCAGGGGGTCAACGACAGCGAGATGCCGATGCCCGGCAACCCGAACCCGACCGGCGAGACCGGCCCTAGCCCCGGCGCAAACTCGATTCCCGAGAGCTTCGCGGCTTTGGACGGCGACTTTGGCCCGAATGAGACCGGCGAAGAAGAAGACCCCGGCATTGCCAATGCCGGCGGGGTCGGCGCGAACAATTCCGACGGGGCCTCACGCCTGCCGGGCGAGAAGGAGGGGAACAATGCCGGACAAAACTGAAGGCCTACTCGGCGACACGAGCGGATTGGACGGCGACCGCCCGAGCGCGGTGGGTGTCGGTGTCGGCGGCAGCCGCCCGAGTGAGACCGGAACGGGAGGCGGCACCCCGACCGGCGGCGGTCAGGCTGTCCCGACCGACAGCACCCTGATGGGCGGAGACAGCGCTCTCGGCGATGCCGGCAGCTTGGACGACGGCCCAAACAACAGCGGCGACCGGGTCGCCGACGAAAGCGGCACCGTCAGCGGCCCGCAGATGTCCCCGGACAGCGCAGGCCAGTCTGAAAAGAGTGCCGACGCGCCGACCGGCGGAGTCGGCGCGAAGAGCAGTGTTTAGGAACCCCTCCCGCTCGTTCCTCGCTCCCTCCCCGCCCTCCGGGTAGCCAGTGCTGAAGCGGAGAGGGGAAGAGGCTGGAGGAGGATAGGAACGAAAACCCGCGCGTGACTGCTCCGAGCCTCTCCTTCCGAAACTCTTTACCCTCTCCGCTTCAGCACTGGCTACCCGGAGGGCGGGGAGGGAGCGAGGAACGAGCGGGAGGGGTTCTTTTCGTGTATAATACACTGTCATGGCAGCATCTCTCTCCTCTCTTAACCTCAGCTCTCCCAATCTTACCGAAGAACAAGCGGCGATTGTCGCGCACGACCACGGCCCGGCGCTGGTCTTTGCTGTCGCCGGGGCGGGCAAGACCACGGCGATGACGCATCGCATTGAGCGACTGGTCCGGGAGGATGTCTTTCCCGCGCAAAGCATTCTGGCGACATCGTTCAGCAAAGCATCGGTGGCGGACATCAAAGCCGCACTCGGTCAGTGGCCGCACTGCGGGCGGGTCTCGGTACAGACCTTGCACGCGGTCGGCTGGGGTATCTTAAGACTGGCACAGCGCCGAGGACTGGGCGCGGAGTTCAGTTTGGGGCAGGAAGAAGACAGCAGCGAGACGCAGCTTTTAGGCAAAGTGCTGGGCGTCGCCTGGCGCGAGAAGGCCGAGTTTGCGCCGGAGCTTGATTCGCTCGACCGGGCCGACTTCCTCAACTATGTCGGTGTGATGAAGGCCAATTTGCTGTACCCGGACCCGATGCGGCTGGACCTGCCCCAAGCGGCTCTGGCACTGGTCGGACAGGCCCCCGCGCCGCCGGGCTTTGCCTGGTACCCGGCCCTGTATGCCCTTTACGAGCGGGTGCGAGTGGCGGAGCGTGTGCTGACGTTCGACGATATGCTGCTGTCGGCGTGGGAGTGCCTGCATAAATATCCCGACGTGCTGGCCGACGCCCGGCGGCGGTTTGCATGCGTTCTCGTAGACGAATTCCAGGACGTCAACAAAGTGCAGTCGGAGATTTTGGATTTGCTGACGCTCCCAAACCGAAACTATATGGCGATTGGGGATGACGACCAGACGATCTACGAGTGGCGCGGGGCCGATCCGGGCTTCATTTTAAACTTCACCGCGCGTTATGGGGCGTCCAAGTATCTCATTCGCGACAACTTCCGCTCCCATGCTGCGCCGCTGGCCCTCGCAAACAAAGTCATCGAAAAGAACCGCCGCCGTGAGCCGAAGCGATTGTCCCTGACACGCGGCTTCGGCGGGACGCTAGAAGTCCATGAAGAAGTCTCGCCGGAAGCGCAGGGCCGCCATGTCGCGGCGCTGATTGGGGCTGCCCTGGGCAGTGGCCGCAAGCCAAGCGAGATTGCCGTGCTGGTCCGGCTCTACGCCCAGACCCCGCCGCTCGAAATGGGGCTTTTGGAAGCCAATATCCCCTACCGTGTAGTCGGCAGCGCCCCGTTCTATGCCCGGCCCGAAGTCAAGACGCTGCTGGATTATGTGCGTCTCGCCCGCCGAGCAAACGGGGAAGAGGACGGCTGGGAAACGCGCTGGCAGTCGGTCGCGAACAAGCCCGCCCGCTATCTGTCGCGGGTCTTCTGCGACGAGGTCGCGCGGACCGTGAAGCGCGGCGTCTCCCTGCCGAATGCGCTGATGGCCGCCGCCAAAGAGGCCCCGGCGCATTCGGCGGCGCGGCTCGCCGATTTGGCCGAAACCCTGCACTGGCTCGGCGGCGTGTTCGAGACGCTGCCCGCAGGCGCGGCTTTAGTCCAGCTTGACAAGAAGATCGGCTATCTGGACTTCCTGCGCCGCTCCAGCGGCTTCCCGGAAACGGGCCTGGCGCGGGCGGCGAATGTCGAAGCGTTTCTGCGGTTTGCCCAGAACTCCCCTACTCTGGCGACCCTGCTCACCCATCTGGACTCGCTGGCCGATGCCGGAGCGGGGACGGGCCGGGACCCCGCCCGCTCCGTGGCCCTGCTGACCGTCTTCCGGGCCAAAGGCTTGCAGTGGCCGACGGTCTTTGTGCCGGACTGCAACCAGGGTATCTTCCCTTACGGCGGCCCGGACGAGCTGGAAGAAGAGCGGCGGCTTTTCTATGTCGCCCTGACCCGGACCCAGTCCGACCTGCACCTGCATTTGGTCAAGACCGAGCTGCCGTCGCAGTTTCTCATCGAAGCCGACTGGAAAAACACTCTCGATGCCGTGTCGTCGCTCGGCACGGCTTTGACCCGTGCTCCCGCACAGTGGCGCACTGCCGACGTGCTCGCCGTCCTGCGCCATGCCCGGCAGCTCGAACTAGGCCGCTACTTCGGCGTCTGGCACGCGCCCGCCGAGGCCGCCGCCGCCGCCGGCTTGGTTCAGACCCTCTACGCCGCCGCACTCGCACGGGGCCACGCCGGCCCGCTCGGCCTTTCCCCGGCCCACCTTGCCCAGTGGGAGCAGTTCCCGCCGTCCCACGCAGACACGTCAGACGCTTTTCCCGACCTCGCCGAGTACGTGCCATCCACCCCCGAACCCGCCGCTCCGACGCCGCTAAACGTCAAAACGCTCAAAATCGGCGGGCGGGTACAGCACACGCAGCACGGGATCGGCACCATCCTCGCCATTCGCGGCGACCGCCTCAGCCCGCGCCTGGAAATCCAGTTCGCCCGCGGCAAGCCCGTTGTCCTCCCCGCCAAGTTCGTCGAGCTGTCCGCGTTTTAGGGGCCGCTAACCGACGACGACCTGACCGCGCCCGGTGGGCAAAGCCAGTTTCTGCTTGGAGGCGGCAGGTCGGCGCGGCAAAACCGTGATCTGCACATCACAGTCCAGAGCGTTCAAGTAATCGAGCAAAAGCTCATAACTCATTTTGCCGACTTTGCCGTTCATCACCTCCGACACGCGGGCTTGAGTCGTGCCGAGCGCCTCGGCAGCCTGCGTCTGGTTCAGGCCATACTCGCGGATGCGGCGGCGGAGAGCGTGGGCCAAATTCGCCTTTGCCAGCCGCGCTTCCGGGTCGGGGAGGCCAAGATCGGCAAATACATTGCCGCTGCTGGCAAACACACCTTCATTTTCACTGATTTTGTTTTCATTAGTCATGTCTATTTTTACTTTTCGTTTTTGTACCGCGCCTCGTAATCCGCTTTCGCTTCCATCAGCCGTCTTTGCACCGTGGCGATGTCTCGGCGCGGCGTGGCAATGCCCGACACAGACTTTTTCTTGAAGACGTGCAGAACATAAACTGCTCGCTCGAATTTGGCAGCATAAACACAGCGGTAAGTATCACCGTCGAAACGCTCGGTGATTTTCAGAACTTCATGGCTTCGACTCCCCTCAAACGGCGAGACATTGTCCGGGGTCTCCCCTCTTTGAACCATCCAAAGCGTATGCCCAAATTCTTCCCGCACTTCTTCCGGCAGAAGGCGGTCCCGAATACCGTCCCGGCTGCCGCCGACAAACCAGAGGTCTTTGGGCGTTTCCATGCGGTTTATCAAACTCCCAAGTCTATTATGCACAATTTCGCATAATACTCAAGCACTCAAGTAGAGACTTAAAAATATGCTGACCCAGCGTGAAGAAATCGAGCAAATCCTGGCAGACATCTACGATGGCTATGAGGCAATGGCATCCTGGGAGACAGCGTTCACCGATGACGTGGCGGTGCCGTTTCCAGCATCACTGCTGGAGATGCCGGTAGAAGTTCTTGGTTTTCGAGTTGGCAGAGACAGTACGCTGCAATGCTCGGTCGTGCAAGGCGGAAAACACAGATGGCTGGCAGCGGAGTATTTGGACGACGTGGGCCTGCCCGCCGATATGGCCCATTTGCTGGAATTGTATCGCGCCTGGCAGGGAGGGAATTATTGACGCGGGCCAAGCCCTAAAAGGCGCTGGTTAAGCTCCCAAAGCGCGGTGCGGCCACTGTCGTAGGTAAACCGGGCGTGCGCTTCCGCGTAGGGCAGCCATTCGGCGGTGTCATGCTCGCGGGAGAGTGTCAGCACATGACCGGTGCAGTCCACACCGAAACAATGCTCGGGAATGACATACAGCGCAGGGTCCCAGGTACCGTCGTCCTGGAAGAATGTGACGGGAATCGTGCAGGTCGCCGACAAGGGTAGGATTGGACACGCGCTCGAAATGCCGGCTTCTTCCTCGGCTTCGCGCCGCGCGGCTTCCAGCGGCGTTTCATCGTCCTCGCCGCCGCCCGCGATACCTTGCCAGCAAGAGTCATCGGAGCGGCGTAAAACAGCAAACTCCAGCGCTGCCATTCTGCGGTACGGGAGGACGAGGACTTGGAAGGGCGCTCGGGGCATGAGTGAGTGTCTCTTGGGTCTATCTTGAAAACACAAAAAGCGTCAGCCGATTTGGCTGCCGCTTGCCGCTCCTTTTGGGAACGTGAGTATAGTATTGCATAGACGCAGGCCGAAGTCAAGGCGAGCTATTTTCAGTTAGCGGCGCAAAGCGAGACTTGACGGCGACCAACACGGCAGCCTGCGGCGCTTTCAGGCAAAACACAGCCCATGCAGTGCGTTTAGCCTCGCACTTTGCCGTCTCGGATATGTTGCAGAAAAATTATTAGAAAAGCGTCATGGCGCGGCGCGGAGGGTCAGCAGGTACGCATGGACGGCAGGGTTGCTTTGCCCGTCCCCGTGAGTCTGCCCGGTCGCGCAGATTTGGCCGCGACTGTTGATGCCGGCGGCGTCTATCAAAGAAACGCCGGACGGGAGGACGGCAAGGCTGTCGAGGGTCGAGAGCGTCAGATCGCCGCTTGCGCTGCGCCGCCAAAGCAGGGCAACCCGGCCCGTGGGGACACTGGCGCTGCCGACCACGTCCCCGGCATCGTTCAAGGCATTGGCCCGGCTGCTGTCCGCGCCGGGCGGTAAGCCGAGGTTGATCATCTGGGTGCCGGAGAACAGAAAGCCGCGGGCGCTGCCGCGAGCGACATTGGACCTGCCGGCAACTTCGCCCCGGCGGTTGATCGCCGCGGCGTAGCTGAACGGGCCGCCGAGTGTTCCCAGATCATGCAGGACGCCGCGGTCGGCCCGCACGGCACGGGCGGCGGTGTGGTATGCTCCCTCTTGCGTCCCTGCAAGCTGCCCGGAGGCGTTGACCCCGGCTAGCCGGCCCAGGCCGAGGTCGTGCAGGTGCCCGGATGTGTCCCACCAGACCATGTGCTCCTGTCCGCCGGCGTCCGTCGCATCACCGCCCACTTGCCCGGCGTCGCCGATGCCGAACGCCGCGCTGCCCTTGCCATCTGCCAGCGGTGTTAGGATTGTGAGACGCATCGCGCCTCCCGGCCCCGGAGTCCAAAGCAAGGCGTTTTGATGCCGGCCCTGAACGTTGCCGGTGCCGCAGACTAACCCGGCGGCATTGATGCCGGTCGCAAAGCCATAGGGCGACTCACTGCCGGGGATCGGCAGCGCCGACAGAGTGCCGTCCCGCCACACAAACGGCAGCAGCGGGCGCTGGTCGCCCGGTGGGGGCGCGGCGGATCCGACCACGACGCCGCTTGGACTGATCCCGCGCGGCTGTACCGACGGGCGACCTAAGGTGCCAAGGTCTACGGCAGCGTACACCCGCGCCGGATGGGCGACGTAGCGGTAGGGAGAGGGCGGGATGGAGACGCCGGGGTCTTTGTAAACCACGCCGTTTGGGGCGGTGAAGTCCCGCCGGGTCGGCGGCACCCAGGGGCCGGAGTCGTCGTCCGGCATGTCCCCGCCCACAGCGTTGGCCCAGAGCGCGGCAGCGATCTTGGCGGCGCTGCGGCTGTTCCAGGGCGGGGCATTCGGGTCGGCCTCGGCTTGTGCGGGGTTGGAGCGGGCGATCTCCCGCCCCCGGCGATCCAGCGCAGCGACCGCGTAGACAGAGGAAACGCCGGCTTTCCGGCCCCGGTCAACGGTCGTCCAGCCATTCGAGACATCGGGGTCGCGGGTGCGTATCGGTGCAGAGTTGATACGGGCCGCACCTGTGTCTGATGCCGGACTTCGGAAAAGATGGAAGGCGACCGCGCCGGGGACACCGCGCCAGTACAGCACAATCCGGTCCCCGCCGGACGGGGCCGCGACCAGGTGCATCCGGGCCGTCTGCGGCGCTTGGCGCGATCGGGTCACGCGCAGCGGACGCAGAGGGGTCAGCAGGAACGCACGGCTTTGGCCGCGCAGCAGACCAACCCCGACAATCTGGCCCCGATCGTTGATCGCATCGGCGCGGGTCAGTGCCCAGCCTTTTGCGCTGTGAATGCAGTGACTAAGGTCGAGGAACCCGCCGCCCCACCAGAGCGCGGCCCGTCCGCCGCTGCTTCCGACCACCTGCCCGGCGGCGTTGATCCCGGCGGCCCGGCCCGGCCCGAGGTCCCGCATCCGGCCGGCCTTCCACAAAAACGCCTCGCTCGCCTCCAGCCCCATGCCATTGCTGCACTGGCCGGCCACTGCGCCCCCCTCATTGATGGCCGTGGCAGCGCTGAAAGTCCAGCCGGGCAGGACGCCGAGGTCTTTCCAGTGACCCCGCTCCCAAAGCGCGGCGTGTGCGCCGCCCAAAATCGCATTGCCTTCGACATGGGTGGACGGCAGGGTGCCCGCAATCTGCCCGGCGGCGTTGAGGCCCGAGGCCGTGCTCTCTCCCAGGTCCGTCATTGTGCCCTTGTCCCAAAGGAAAGCGTGGGTGAGGCCGGTCATAGTGCCCTGGAACTCCAGAGACGACGCGGACGTGGAGTTGCCGGCGACCTGACCACGCTCATTGATCGCCGCCGCGCTTGCATCGCCGAGGTCGGGCAGTGCGCCGAGCGAACGTGCCCGGCCCCTGCGCCACAGGACCGCCGAGCCGTTGGTCATCGTGTACGCGCCGCTCTGGGTTTCGCTGATACCGCCGGCGGCTTCCCCCCGGCCATTGATGCCGGCGACAGTAATGTCGGCGTTGCCAAAGTCCAACGCAGCATCAGTCAAAGACGTGCGGACACCATTGTGCCAAAGAGAGGCTTTGCCACGACCCGCGCTGCCAACTGTCAGCGCGACCTCGCCCGTGCTGCTGATGGACACGCCGGCTTCGTCCGGGTCGCCGGCATCGCCTAAATCCGTGACACGGTAAAGCCCTTGCAGTCCGGCGGTCACCTTTCCCGGCACGAACACTGTTGTCGAGGCCGCCTGCGCGGTGATTTGCGGGGCGGAACGTGGCGGTCCGACACGGTGGAAGCCGGACACAAAGCTTCCAATCAGCAGAGGGCCGACGATTCCAAGCGAAAGGCAGGCGGATTTAATTCTTGACGACATTCACTATTATACTACACTTGTGGTCAAACAGTCAATCAAAAATTAAAAAGACTTGTTTCCACTGAAATGGAAACAAGTCTCTGAAAAACTAGCGGCGCCCAGACTCGAACTGGGGACCTGCGGGGTATGAATCCGCTGCTCTAACCAACTGAGCTACGCCGCCGGACTCGACACGGTTTCCACCGCAAGAAACTTGCAGTGGGCGTGTCGAGCATTACTATACCCGGTACTGACGGCAATTTCAAGAGGTCACTGATTTTGGTATCACTGGCTGGGCGGGGGCGGGCCATCCATAGGCGGACCGTCCGGGGGCGGGCCGCCGGGGCCGTGATCGCCGCCGGGGCCGGAGTCACCGCCGTGGGGCGGGCCGGGCTTGGTGTGGGCGTCCACAGTGGTCGCCGCCGTGCCGTCGTCGCTGGTGACGACGGCGAACTGCCCGGCGGAGAGGGCGCTGAGGGCAACGGACTTGCCGTTCAGCCGGACCGGCACAGACGCCGACAGGGTGAAGGTCGCCGCCGTGCCCCGGCGGGATTTCACCGTGATCGCGGAAGCGCTGACGGAGGTGATCCGTCCGAACGCCCCTTTGCCGATGGGCGGCGGGCCGGGATGCTGCGCGTAGGCCGGCGCGGCAGCGGCAAGCGCCGCCAGCAGGGCGGCGGAGACGGGGAGCAGCCATCGCGGCTGTCCGGTTTTTCGTTTGATGACTCGATTGAAGGTCATAGGGTTCTCCTTGCGTATTGCCGCCGAAGCGCGGCGGCTGGTTACACTTTAATGCCTGAACATGAAGCACGGATTAAAAAAACGCGATGACGAAATTTTTTGTGTAGATTTTAATCTGGGTTTCATTTTGCCGCGTCATACTGTAGACTATGAAGATACTTGTCGTGGAAGATGACCCGGCCATTGCCCGGATGCTGCGGCGGGGCCTCACCCAGGCCGAGTATGCCGTGGACTGGGCGGAGGACGGCGCTTCGGGGCTGATGATGGCATCCGAAGCGCTCTACAGCCTGGTGATTTTGGATGTCATGCTGCCCCGAAAGGACGGCTGGGAGGTGTGCGAGGCGCTGCGGGCGGCGGGCAGCCGGGTTCCCATTCTGATGCTGACCGCACGGGATGGGTTTGGAGACCGCGTTCGCGGGCTGGATTTGGGAGCCGACGATTACCTGCCCAAGCCGTTCGACTTCGGCGAGCTTTTGGCCCGTGTCCGCGCCCTGCTGCGCCGCGACCGGGTCCACCGAACACGCCTCATCCATGTCGGCGACCTTCTGATTGACACCGCCCAGCACAAAGTCACGCGGGCGGGAGTGGAGATCGGCCTGAGCCACCGCGAGTACGACCTGCTGGAAGCGCTGGCCTCGAACGAAAGCCGGGTGCTGTCCCGGCAGACCATTCAGGAGCGCATCTGGCAGGACGAGGACAGCTACTCGAACACGGTGGATGTTTATATCGGCCTGCTGCGGCGCAAGATTGACGACCCGTTCCCGACCAAGCTGATCCAGACCGTGCGCGGCGCAGGCTACACGCTCCGTGTCCCCGTAGGGCCGCATATCCCGGAAGAGCCGCGTGTCCCGGAGGTGCCCTAATGCGCTTTCTCTCGATGCGCTCCCTGCGGTTCCAGCTTGTCGTGTGGAACGCGCTGACCCTGACAGTTCTGCTGGGGGCGCTCGGCCTGGTCACGCGCCTGGTGGCCCGGTCGGCAATTTTGTCATCGGTAGACCAGCAGCTTCGCGAGCGGGCCAAGCCGCCGCCGCATGGCCCGCCCGGCGGGCGTCGTCCCCGAAACGATTTCCAGAATAACGCTTTCCAGGACCATGAAGGCCGGCAGAGAGAGCATCACGGGCCGCCGCCGGACGAGCACAGCCTGCGCTTCTTCAATTCCCAAGGGCAGCCGCTCGACCCCAAAGGCGCGGGACCCTGGGACCCCGCTGCTTTGGCCGACGCCCGGCGCGGTCGGCCCGGCTTTTCCACCGCGACCCTTTTTTCCACCGCGACCCTGGGCGATGTTCCCTGGCGCGTCTTCACCCAGGCCGCTCCTATCGGCTATGTCCAGGCCGCTTACCCGCTCACGGAAGTCAACCGAACGATGGCGGGGCTGGACCATGCCCTGCTGCTGCTCATTCCAGCCGCCCTGCTCGGCGCGGGGCTGGCCGGGGCGGCGCTGACAGGTCGGGTGCTGCGTCCGGTGCGCCGGATCACCGAAGCGGCGGCGGCGATGGGCGATGCGCCGTCGGCCCGGCTGCCGGTGTCAGGGGAGGATGAATTTGGACAGATGGCAGACACGTTCAACGGTCTCCTGAGCCGCCTGGACCGCAGCTTCCGGCATCAATCACAGGTTTTGGAGCAGCAGCGTCGGTTTACCGCCGATGCTTCGCACGAGCTGAAGTCGCCGCTGACGGTCATTCAGGGCACGGCCAACCAGATGAGCTACGGCGGCTTGTCGGGCGACGAAAACCGTCAGGCCGCCGGGGAGATTGTCGGCGCTGCCGAACAGATGTCGCGGCTCGTGTCGGACCTGCTGCTGCTGGCCCGTGCCGACGAAGGCCGGCTCGGCCAGGGCCGGGTCGAGGTTTTGGCCCGCGACGTGCTGGCTCAGGCTGTCGCCCGTGTCCCGCCCGGCGGCGCTCCGATTGCGCTGCACCTCCCCGATGAGTCGCTGACCGTGTGCGGCAATGAGGACGAGCTGATACGCTTGTTTTCCAATCTTTTACAAAACTCGGTGGCAGCGACGCCGCCGGACGGGCAGGTCGCGGTCACTGCCCGGCGCGAGGGGGACAGCGTGGTCGTGGAAGTCTCGGACACCGGCACCGGGATCGCGCCGGAGCACTTAGCGCATCTCGGCGAGCGGTTCTACCGGACCGATTTCGCCCGCGCCCGGCAGGACGGCGGCACGGGCCTCGGCCTGTCCATCTGCCGGGGAATTGCCCAGGCGCACGGCGGCACACTGGCCTTTGTCAGTGTGCCGAACGTCCAAACGACGGCGACGGTTCGCCTGCCCGCGTCGTTTATTCAGCCTCCCGAGATGCCGACGGCGGTCCAGCCGCTGTAGGGACCGTAGAGCTGGCAGGTCGCCGCCGGGTTCATGTCGCCGAAGTTCCAGACCGACACCTGGCCGCCACTCTTATTCCACAGCAGACGCACATGGTTGTCCGAAGCTTCCGCAATCGCCGTGCCCGACCAGCCGCTGTACGGACCGTAGACCAGGGCGGCGGCGTCCGGGCTGGCGGCGGCAAGGTTCCACAGGGACACGCGCCCATCAGCATTGTCCCATAAAAGGTGCGCGGCATTGTCCGGCCCGACCGTCAGCGAGTTCACTGTCCAGCCGCTGTACGGACCGTAGATTTTGCAGCTTGCGGCAGGATTGGTGTCGGCGAGGTTCCAGACCGACGCCTGCCCGCCCGTGCTGTTCCAAAGCAGGCGCACCTGGTTATTCGGGCCGACGCCGAGGGCCGTGCCCGACCACCCCGAATAGGGGCCGTAAATCAGCGCATTTGCCGCGGCGCTGGGGTCTGACAAATTCCAGACCGACACGCGCCCGTCAGTGTTGTCCCAGAGCAGGTGAACGCTGTTGTCCGGCCCGACCGTCAGCGCTTTTCCCGTCCAGCCGCCGTAGGGGCCGTAAAGCTTGCAGGTCGCCGCCGGGTTCGTGTCGGCAAGGTTCCAGACCGACACGCGCCCGTCAGAGTTGTTCCAGAGGAGGCGGGCATTGCCGTCCGGCCCCTGCGTGAGGGCGAGAGCGGTCCAGCCGGGATACGGGCCGAAGACGCGGCAGGTGGCGGCGGGGTTCGTGTCGGCAAGGTTCCAGACCGATGCCCGCCCATCGGCGTTGTCCCAGAGCAGGTGGGTCGGCAGGGCCGACGCCGCTGCCACTGGAGCGGTGCCGACGAGGTCGGCCAGCAGTCCTGCCCCAATCGGTGTGCCGAGGCCGGAAGCGTCGTCGTACCCCGCGACTGCCGGATAGTACAAGTTTGTGCCGCTGGCGATGTCATGGAAATCTGCGCTGTAACGCGGGGAAGTCAGCAGCGGGTACAACGCCGGACTCGCCTGCCCGAGCGGCGGAAGTCCGTTTGCGGCCCGGCCCTGGTTGACCAGCGCGGTAAATCCCGCCCAGAGCGGCGAGGCGGCGCTGGTGCCGCCGTAAACGGCCCACGCGCCCTGGACATAGACCGCGTAGCCGGTGTTCGGGTCGGAGTTCAGCGCGACATCGGGCACGTTCCGCATCGCCCGCGACCCACGCGAGGCCGCCGAGATCGCCCCTGACTGCCAGCTTGGGATCGGCCAAAGACTGCTGATGCCCCCGCCCCCGCCTCCGCTTGCCGCCGAGCCGGCATTCCAGACCTTCTCCGAGAGGTACGCGCCGGCAGCGCTCGTCGTCAGGGTCGTGCCGCCGACACCGCACACCGACGGCTGCGCGGCGGGGTCGTCCACCGAAAGGCCGTCCAGCGCGGAGCCGGTGTCATAGGCGCCGTTGTCGCCGGCGGCGGCGTAGATTGTCTGCCCCTGCGCGGCCATCTGCTGAAAAATCGCGTGCTCCGTTTGCAGGGTGTTGGCTGTGTTCTGCGACTCTGCCGCGCCCCAGGACGTGCTGATCTGCTTTGCGAGGTTATCGTTTGCGATCCGGCTGTAGCAGTCCAGCACCTCGGCATCGGAGTTGCCCGTTTCATAGACGATGATTTTGCCGGCACCGGGGGCCAGCGCGAGCTGCATTTCGATGTCCAGCGTTACCTCATCCGTGTTGATCCCTGCCGCGCCCGTGGCCGTGTTCAGCAGCACATTCTGGAGGGGGACACTTGGCAGCCCAAACCGGCTTTCATACGCGGCGATGTCCGCCGGGTCGTAGCCGTCCAGCTCGAACAGGGCCAGGGTCTGCCCGCTGCCGGTGAGCGCCGTGCCGCCGAGGCCGTAGGCGGCCTTGATATTTGCCGGAGAGAGGCCGCCGCCGGGTCCGGTGCCCGCCAGCGGCACGACGCTCTCGGGGAGCCGCACGGCGTGGGGACGGCGGACGACGGCGCTGCTCAGGCCCGCGACTCCGGTGATGATGCCGGCCAGGGCGCGGGGCACCGACGGCGCGGTGCTCGGGGCGCGGAACACGCGCCCATCGGCGTCCTGGTAGCGGGCAAGCTGCACCCCAAACGCCGTTTCCTGGGCACGGGCGGAACCGGACACATCGAGCAGGAGCCGGTTTGGGTGAGTCCCGGTCACGGTCAGCCCCGAAGCGCGGGCGTAGTCCGCCGCCGCCGCGTAGTCGCGCTCGGTCGGCCCGAACCGGGCTGTGAACTCCTCGGGAGTCAGGTACTTGCCGTAGAGGGGATCGGCGGGGTCGTGCAGGCGAGTCAGCAGGTCGGAAAGCTGCTCTTGGTTGCGGAGAGCCAGGGTCACAGCACCGGCCACGGTCTCCGACGCCGGCAGCCGGCCCAGGGGCCGGGCTGCGCTTGTCGCCGCCGGGGTGTCCGCGCTCAGGCGCACACGCCCGGCAGCAGGCGCGGCGGCAGCGCTTGTGCCAAGCAGGCACAGGCCGCAGGCGGCCAAAACGCGGCCTCGGGTCAGGAGATTGGAAGCTGCTGTTTTCGCAGATATTTGTTTCAAGGGAGGTTGTTCTTTCCTAAAGAAGACTGACGCGCATTCCGCTAGACCGACGGCGGGGCTTCGATGGCCGGGGTCAGGGCCAGGTATTGATGCACGAAGGCGATTGCCATGCTGCCTTCGCCGACGCCCGACGCCACCCGCTTGACCGAGCCGTGGCGGACATCCCCGGCGGCGAAGACCCCCGGCAAGGTGGTTTCCAGCAGGTACGGGTCCCGGTCCAGCGACCATTTGCCCGACCCCTGAGCATCGGTCCCGGTCAAAAGGTACCCGTGGTCGTCGCAGGCGATCGGGTCCGGCAGCCACTCGGTCTCGGCATCGGCTCCGATAAAAACGAACAATGCATCGGTCTCGCGCTGCTCTTCCTTGCCATTGAGGCAGACCGTGATGGCGTGGAGGTGCCCGTCGCCATGCACCGCCGTCACCGAGGCGTTCAGTTCGGCGCAGACATTGCTTTTGGTATCGAGCTGCCGAATCAGATACTCGGACATGCCCTTTTCAATCGAGTCGGCCCGAATGAGCAGCGTCACACGCCTCGCATAGTCGGCGAAGAACATCGCCGCCTGCCCCGCCGAATTGCCGCCGCCAATGAGATACACATCCTTGCCGCGCACACCCAGCGCCTCGGTCCGGGCCGCACCATAGTAGATGCCCTGCCCGACAAATGCCTCCGCGCCGGGGACGTCAAGGGTCCGCCACTCGACCCCCGTTGCCAAAATGACCGTGCGCGTTTCCAGGCACACGCCGCCGTCCAGCAGCAGCCGCGTCGTCCCTTCTTTCGATTCCAGCGTTTTTGCCGTGCGTGTCACCACCACTTCGGTGCCGAAGCGGCGGGCCTGCTGAAGCGCCCGCGCCGCCAGGTCGCCGCCGGACAGCCCGGTCGGAAAGCCCAGATAGTTTTCAATACGCGACGAGGTCCCCGCCTGCCCGCCGGGCGCTTCCCGCTCCAGCAGCAGAGTTTTCAGGCCCTCGGAGCCGCCGTAGACCGCCGCCGCCAGCCCGGCCGGCCCGCCGCCGACAATCACGACATCGTACTGCGCCTGCTCCGGCTCGGTCTGCAAGCCAATCCTGCCGGCCAGCTCGCGCTTGCTCGGCTCGCGCAGCACCGTGCCGTCCGGCAGCACCACGGACGGATACGGGCCGTCGCCGACACTTTCGGGGATAGACGCCGCCGCGCAGGCGTCGCCGGGGTCGAGCCAGCGGAACTCGTGCCGGTTGCCCGACAGAAATTGCCGCAGGTCGTAGCAGGCCAAATCCGCGGGGTGTCCGACAATCAGCGTCGTCTCCGCCGGCGTTTCCAGCGACAGCTTTTGCAGCGCCATGACCCGCTGAGTCATCGTCTTGAGAATAGTCGCCGCCAGCGTCTCCGAGTGAGTCAGCAGGCTGTGGAACGCTGCCGCATCGAGCCGCAGCACACGGCAATCGCCTTCCGCCCGAAGGTTCGCGACCACCGGGGAGCCGAGCAGCAGCGGCACCTCGCCGAAGTAATCGCCGGGCCGGTAATGGTTCAGCACCTGATCAGCCCCGGCGACGTTTTTAGAGACTTCCAGCCGGCCCGAAAGCAGCAGAAAGAACACCGGCTGGTCCCCTTCCCGGATCAGCCACTCGCCTTCAATCAAATGCACGTCGGCGGCCAGCGCAGCGACTTCATGCAGCGCCCGGTCCGGCAAAGCCGCCAGCAGCGGCACGGCGCGGAGTTCATCGGCGGTGATCAACGTTATATCCCTCTGTTTCCGTTCTGTCTTTGTGACCCGTATCGTCGCCGAAAGGAACCGCAGACACCCAAAGCGCTGCGTAATCGTGCTTGCCGTCTATTCCTCGACGCTCATCGGTATCGAGCGCGGCTCAAGCCCGAATTATACCCGCATTACGTTTGGAAAAAAGAATCAGGAAACGAGTTGGGTTCACCGGCCCATTTCGTATGCCCGCGTCAAGGAGATCATGGCGATGAAGCAGTGGCAGCCTGTAGACCATCATCAGGGGTAAGCGGGGAGACATGGGACTGAAGTCCTCGTCTGTGGGCGCAGACGCCTACGGTCCACCTTCGTGGACGAAGAATAAGAGTGGACAAGGAATAAGAGTGGACAAGGAATAGGATTGTGATTGCTCCCTTTTCCGTGCCCGCGAAGGCGGTCACTAGGCGTCTGCGCCCACAGACGAGGACTTCAGTCCCACATCTCCTCCCATCCCACGCTTTTCAAGCCGCTGTTTAGCGGCTGGCGCGAACGGGTAACGTAGTGACTGTATCATAAGAATTGATTGACCCTCAACGGCAGGTGTGGCACGTCTCGTTAGGAGATGCCATGTCCACGATTTTGCCGCCGCCTCCGCCGCGTTCCCGCACATTTAATCGCCGCCTCTTTCTCAAGCTCGCTGCCGCAGCGGGAATAACAGCCGTAGCGGGCGATGCCCTTTTTACCTACGCCCCCTGGCTGGACTATGACAAGCAGGTGCGGCAGTCTTGGGACATGCCGCTCCGCCGCGAAACCACCCTCTCTGCACAAGTGCGTGACTTAGTCAGTTACGCCGTGCTTGCCCCGAGCGGGCACAATACCCAGCCCTGGAAGTTCGCGGTTCGCGGCGACACGGTTCAGATATTCCCCGACTTCGCCCGCCGCCTGCCCGCCGTGGACCCCCAGGACCGCGAGCTTTGGATTTCTCTCGGGTGCGCCCTGGAAAACCTGGTCCAGGCCGCGCAGGCGGCAGGCTATGCGGCGGATGTCGTCTATCCAACGCTGGGCAATGAGAGTATCACTGTGCACCTGCGGCAGTCGCCCGCCACCGGCCCCGCCCCGCTGTCCGCGGCCATCCCGCACCGGCAGAACGACCGCTCGCTGTATGATGGTCGCGCCGTGTCCGCCCATGTGCTCCGGGACATCGCCAGGGTCAAGCCGGGGGCGGGCGTTTCTTCACTCATTTTCACCGACACGGCCCACAAAGAAATGCTGATTGAGTATATCATGTCGGGGGACCGGCGGCAGTTCGGCGACCCGGCGTTTGTGGCTGAGCTGGTGTCCTGGATGCGGTTCAACAAGCCCGAAGCGCTGCATTCTTTGGACGGCCTGTACATGCGCTGCACCGGCAACCCGGATGTCCCGCGCTGGCTGGGCAAACAGTTCCTGTCGGCGTCAACCGCCGGGCAGCAGGCGGACACGTCAGCCAAAAAGGCCCGCAGCTCGTCGGGATTGATTGTCCTCAGCGCCGCGTCGGATGACACGCAGCACTGGATCGAGACCGGGCGGTTCTACGAGCGGCTGGCGCTGACCCTGACGGCAGCAGGTGTTCAGGTCGCGTTTTTGAACCAGCCTGCCGAAGTTCCAACCCTGCGTTCGCAGCTTGCCGCTTCTCTTAATCTTGGCACAGCCCAGCCCCAGCTTGTCCTGCGCTTCGGGCACGCGCCTACCCCCCTGCCCCACTCCCTGCGCCGGCCACTGGACGCAGTGCTTATCTAAGTAAACGGACACATCAAGGACAAAACTATGAGTATCTACTTTTTTGAAACCAATGACCAGCAGCAGCGCTACCTCACAGAGCGGCTGCCCGGCGAGACGCTGCACTTCAGCACGCTGCCGCTGACCACGGCAGCCCAGGCCTCGGAGATTGCCACCGATGCCGAGATTGTTTCGCCGTTTGTCCACTCGCATTTAGGTGTGGATGTGCTGGATGAGCTGAAGAACCTCAAGATGATCGCGACGCGCTCGACGGGGTTTGACCACATCAACCTGCCGGCGACCGAGTCGCGAGCCATTCCAGTCTGCAATGTGCCCACCTACGGCGAAAACACTGTCGCGGAGCATACGTTCGCGCTGATTCTCTCCCTGTCCCGCAACCTGCACAAAGCTTACGTGCAGACGTCCGCCGGCAACTTCTCGCTGGCCGGCCTGCAGGGCTTCGACCTCAAAGGCAAAACGCTCGGCGTGGTTGGGGTCGGGCGCATCGGGCGGTATGTGGTCCAGATCGCGCGGGGGTTCGGCATGAACGTCGTGGTCTGCGATCCTGTCAAGGACATGACGGAAGCAGAGTGGTTCGGCTACACCTATGCGCCACTAGACGAGCTGCTCGGTCAGTCGGATGTGGTGACGCTCCACGCGCCGCTGACTGCCTCGACGCGCCACTTGATTGGGGCGCACAATTTTCCAAAGTTCAAGCGCGGGTCGCTCCTGATCAACACGGCACGCGGCGAGCTGGTCGAAACGTCCGCCCTGCTGCGGGCGCTGGACGACGGCACACTGCGCGGCGCGGGCCTGGACGTGCTGGAAGGCGAGGAAGTGTTCAGCGAGGAGCGGCAGCTTCTCCAGAACCCAAATGCCACCGACGAGAGCCTGAAGATGGCCCTGACCAACCTGTCGCTGCTGCGCCGGTCGGACCTCGTCATCACGCCCCACATCGCCTTCGACAGTGTCGAAGCCGTCGAGCGCCTCTTGAACACGACCGCCGCCAACATCGAGGCGTTCCGCACCGGCAGCCCGCAAAATGTCGTTCACACCTAAGATGCAAGAGCGACTTCACGCGCCGAGGCCGAAAGCCATCGCCGTCAGCCTCACAACCAGCAGCGTGGTCCGCACTCTTGCCGTGCTGGCCGCTGCGCTCATCGCCTGGCGGCTGCTTGACCTGATCCTGCTGGTCTTCACCGCGTTTGTCGTGGCGTCGGCGATCCTGCCGCTGGCGCTGGCTTTGGAAAAGCGCGGCCTGCGGCGCGTCTGGACCGTAGTCGGGGTGTTCGCGCTGATTTTGATCGTGGTCGCCGTCCTCAGCGCCCTGACCGCGCCGACAATCAGTGCCCAAACGCAGCGTCTGGAAGTGCGTGCCCCCGCGCAGCTCAGCCGGGCATCGGACTGGCTGACGGGCCGGCTCAGTCATCTGGCCGGGCATCCGGTCCAGACGCCCGATGTCAGCGGGCAGGCCGCCCAATATCTGCGGCAGGCCGGAGCGCAGGCTGTGCATCTCACGGCCCAAACGGCAGGTGCGTTCGGCGGGCTGCTACTGGTGATTGTGCTGGCCGGGTTTCTGGTGGTTGACCAGGACAGGGCGCGGGCCGGTTTTCTGCATCTCCTGCCGCCAAAAGTGCGCGAGACTGCCGGGGAGCGGTGGGACCGGGTGCAGGAGCGCCTGGGCGGATATGTCGGCGGCATGGCGCTGATTTCAGTGGAGAAAGTGTTCTTTTTCACGCTGACACTGCGGCTGCTGGGGGTGCCGTCCGCCCTGCTCTTGGGCCTGCTGGCGGGGCTGCTGAACTTTGTTCCCTACGCCGGGTTCTGGACCGTGTTCGTGCTGGCGGAGCTGCTGGCCTTCAACGCCGACCCAATCAAGGGCCTTTGGGTGCTGGCCTTGTTTCTCGGGCATGAATGGTTTAAGAGCGGGCTTCTCGGGCCATTCCTGATTGGCCGGGCCGTGAAGCTGCATCCAGCGGTCGTGCTGGTGGCGATTGCTGCCGGCGCGAAATTGTTCGGGGTTCTCGGCACCCTGGTCGCGGTCCCTCTGGCTGCCGCCGTGTCCATTGTCCTGACCGCTCCCCTGCCGGTGCCGTCTGCTAGGACCAAGGACAAAATATAAGAACAAAAAATAAGGACACAGGCACAAACGCCGGTGTTCTGTCCCGGTTCCATTCTCACCCCACAAAACGCTTGGTCCCCGCCAGCAGCGGCGGGCAGGCACCAATCTCTTTGCGCTTGCGGAACCCTTCGGCGTTTCGGTAGGGGCTTGCCATATACCGGGCCATGTACCAGTGGACAGCGAGGGGCGCCTGCCAGACTTTCTCCGTCGGCGTCATCCCCCGCGCCGTCATCCAGCCGATGACCTGCGGGTTACGGCTAAGAATATAGAGGTGACGGCGGCGGGAAACGGCCCGCTCCCAGGCAGCCTCGAACAGGGTCAGGCCGAAGCCCATTCCCCGAAACTCCGGCAGCACCAGAAGCACGGCGATCTCGGTCCAATCGTGCGCCAAATCCACGCTGAAGCAAAGACCGGCGAAACAGTCTTCGCACTCGGCGACCCAGACATCAGGCAGCCGCAAAAGCTCGCGCACCGTGTAGCCCAGAATGTTCGGCGTTTCTTGGAGCGCCGCGTGAACACGCACGGCTTCGGAGCGGGTCAGCGGCCGGTGAACAAGCATCATGGAGGTGCAACAGCCCGGCGGGGGCCGCCGGTTCCAGCAAACTTTCTTGGCATACATACGGGTTTATTTGCTGTTTATTGTTGACGTTTATTAACAGCAGTTAAGTGGGGACTTTATGGACTATGGATACCACTTTAGACGGCGAACGCAAGCAGGCGGCGGAAGACACACCGGAAGACCGCTCGCCGGACACGAACCTGACGACCCAAAGCCTGGAAGAATTGCGAATCAGCGAGCAGCGCCTGCGGCTGGCGCTGGAAAGCGGACAGATCGGCACCTGGGACCTCGATTTGGCAACCCGCGATTATGTCAATATTTCGCCGATCTGGAAAGCGCAGTTCGGGCGGTCCGGCGCTGACGGCATCACGATGAGCGACTTTTTAAGCTGGCTGCATCCCGAAGACCGGGACCGGGTGCATGACGTGGCCTGGGACGCGATCAACAATGGGCGCGACTATGAAGCGCAGTACCGCTGCTTCTGGCCCGATGGCTCCATTCACTGGATTCGGTCGCACGGACGGCTGCTGCGGGACGCTTCCGGTACGCCGGTCCGCATGATCGGCGCGACCCACGACATCACGGAGCGGGTGGAGCGCGAAGCGGACGCGGCCCGGCAGCTTCAGGAAGCGCAGGACCGGGCTGACCGTGACCCGCTGACCGGCCTGTGGAACCACCGAGCATTCCATCACCTGCTGGCCGGCGAGTCGGCGCGGGCGGAGCGCGAAAGCACGGCGCTGGCGCTGGTAATGCTGGACCTGGACAACTTCAAATTCTTCAATGACGCTTACGGCCACGCGGTCGGCGACGCCGTGCTGTGCCGGGTCGCCGAATGCCTACAGTCCGCCTGCCGCCCGAGCGATGTGCTGGCCCGCTTCGGCGGCGACGAGTTTGTGCTGCTGCTGCCGAACATCGGCGACACGCCTCCGGCGCAGATTGAGGCCCGGCTCCGGTCCGTGCTGGACGGGCTGGCATTCACCCCGGACGGTCAGGAAACGGCGGTGCCGATCACCCTGTCGCTCGGCGTTTCCTCGCTGCCGCGTGACGGCTCCGACCGGAGCGGGGCGATGGACGCCGCCGACAAGCGGCTACGCCGGGCGAAAACCGGCGGTGAGGCAGAAACGGAAGCCGATAATTTCCGGCAGGCGGCGCAGGCCGACGCCGCCGATTTCTCGATGCTTGACGCTCTGGTAACCGCGGTGGACAACAAAGACCGCTACACTGGCCGTCACTCGGTGGACGTGATGGACTGCTGCCTGCTTCTCGCCCGTGCGATGAACCTGCCGGACAGCGAGCGGCGCACCCTTGCCATTGCCGCGCTGCTGCACGATGTCGGCAAGATCGGTGTGCCCGACTCCATCCTGCGAAAGCCGAGCGCCCTCACTGACGCCGAGCTTGCGACTGTGAAGCAGCACCCGACGATGGGCGCGGCCCTAGTCGGCTCCGTCGCCGGCCTTGAAGCGACTCTGGATGCCGTCCGGCACCATCACGAGCACTGGAACGGCAGCGGGTACCCGGCCGGGCTGCGCGGCGAAGCGATCCCCCTGAGCGCCCGCCTGATGGCCGTCGCCGATGCGTTCAGCGCCATGACCACCGACCGCCCGTACCGCAAAGGCATGGCCCCCGCCGTCGCCCTCAGCCTCCTCAAAGCCGGCGCCGGCACCCAATGGGACCCCGCCTGCATCGCCGCCTTCCTTCAAGCCCGAGCCGACCCACAATCCTGACCCCAGGGAGGATGCCGGATGTCAGCGCGTACCGGCTATCTGCCAGCCCCACGAAACCCTGCGCCATGACGCGCGGGGCTTATTTCTGCTTTGCCAGAATATGGTCGAAGCCGCTGATTTGAGACGGGCTGACGACGAGCGTGTAGCTGCCGCTGCGAAAGATGTCCCCCGTGTGGCGGACACCGCTGAGTTCGACCTGAAACGGGCTGAGGAGCCGCCAGGTGCCGCTGTTTGGGAAGGAGTCGAACGGGTCGTTTTTGAGGCTTCCGACTTTGCGCCCGTTTTTGTCTTTATCGCCGTCATCCGTGCGCGTCGGGAAAGTCTGCGTGTAGCCGCCGCCGGGCGACAGCGTAAAGGTGCCGTCGCTGTTGGTGAATGTCCCGTCGGCGGCTTTGCAGCCCGCCAGGACCAGCGTCAGAGCCAAGACGGCGGCGGCAAGTCCCAAACGCTTCATGGAGACCCTTCTTTTTCTAGCGCAATCGAGCGCTGCGGATAGGCGCGGGCATCTTGACGCCGGGCTTCAGCGCCGACCACAAAATGGCGTTCAGCGCCGCCGGGTCGGCCCGGTCCGGCGCGGAGAAGTCCAGCTTCGCTGAGGCTTCCGCGCCCGGCCCCTTGTCCGGGTTCTTGGCTTCCAGGTCCACGTTCGGCGCAAGGCTGGTGTAGGCCGTCAAGTCGGCCTTGCCCGTAAAGCAGGCCAGCAATGGGGTCGCGTGCTGGTCATACTGGGTCATCGGCGGCAGGCCGAGGATCAGCTCTATTGTCCGCACCATAGACGTGGTCGTGTACATCGTGCTGTCCACAGCGCTGCGCTTGACGTAAGGCGAAATCACAAGGCCCGCGGTTCGGTGGGCATCCACATGGTCCGGGCCATCCTGGGCGTCGTCTTCGATGACGAAGATCGCCGTGTCCTTCCAGAAGCGCGAGTGGCTGACGCCCTCGATAATCTGCCCGAGCGCTTGATCATTTGCCGCGACATGGGCTGCCGGCGTGTACTTGCCGGCCTGCTGACCCTGCGTGTGATCCTCGCCGAGAGACATCACCGTGAAGCGCGGCCAGTCGCCGGTTTTCTCCGCCGCGTGCAGGTCGGCCAGGAACAGCGCGGTCCGCTCGGTATCATGGCGGTCAAAGGAAATTGCGTTCCAGGCGGCGGACGCATGGCCGGTCAGCCCTTTGTCACCGGTGAAAACCGGCGGCATGTTAGGCGACGACTTAAACGACGAGAATTCGCCGTAGGTCTGAAAGGTCAGTCCATGCCGGGCGCAGTTGTCCCACAGGTAGCCAGCGGGGGATGCGGTCTCATGCTCATCGGCATCCGGCTCGCCCCGGTCACTATAGCCGCTCGGCCAGACTTTTTCAGTGAAGTTGGTCGCATACGCGGCGTCGCACCACTGATGGCCGTCTTCGGAGACCTCGCCGTTGCAGTAGAGGTTATCTAAGAGGACATAGTGCGAAGCCAGCGCGTGGGCGTTCGGTGTGACCGCCTGCCCGAACAGGGTCAAGCTCGGGTCGCCGTTGCCCTGTTTCATGTCGCCAAACACCTGGTCATACGTGCGGTTCTCGCGGATGATATACAGGACGTGCTTGATTTTGTGCAGGCTAGGCGCACCGAAGGTCACGGCTCCCATGCGCCGTGGGACCTGTTCGATGAACGGCATCGGCACGTTTGCCACTACCTGCCGGGTATAAGCTTCGAGACCAGCAGCGTCGGGCAGGCGGACAGCGCAGACGGTGCCGCTGAGGACGCCGCCGATGTAGTCGTACTTTTTGCCGGTGCCGTTCTCGGTGCGGACCGACAGCGCCGGGCCGACCGACGGGAAATTGCCCCGAAAGCCGAGGCCCTTGCCGGTGCCGACATACAGGGTTCGGCCATCAGGCGACACTGCCAGGGCCGATGGATACCAGCCTGTCGGAATAAAGCCGAGCACCCGCGACTCTTTGGCGTTGGAGATGTCCACCACGGCCACATCGTTGTTGTCGGCGTTCGCCACATACAGACGCTTGCCGTCGGGCGAGAGCGCCAGCGCGTCGGGCGTCGAGCCGACCAAATCGGTGGGCGACAGCGACGTTTTGATCGTCTCGCGCACCGTGTTCCCCGCAAGCACACTCACGCTGTTGGAGCCGGCGTTCGCGACAAATAGCCGCCCATCCCCCGCCCATGCCAGGGCGTTTGGGTGGGTACCAACCGTCACGCGCACGGTCTCTTTCAAGTCACTCGCCCGCAGAAAGCTCACCGACCGGCCCCCGAGATTGGACACCGCCAGGGTTTTGCCATCGGGCGACACAGCGGCGGCATAGGGCCGGTCGCCGACTTGGGCGGAGGCCGCGACGACGCGGGGCTTGCCGGCCAGCTTGTACACCGTGTCAGTTTGGATATTGACCGCGTACAGCGCTTCGTCCGGCCCGGTCGCGAGGCCCGCAATGAACCGGGCCGGGGTTTCGCCCTTCGTTTGAGACACTTCGCTCAGGCCGGGAATATCTATCGGCTGCTTCGGAGACAGCCGCCCGTTCGCGAAGCCGAGATGCAAAATCGGGTGCCCAAACGCTTCCAGCATCGCCGCCGGTGCGCCCGCTTTAGCCGCGCCTTTGAGGAGTCGCTCGCTCGGCGGGCCGCCGCCGGAGACATACAGGTCGTCGCCTTCCGGGTCGAAGCACATCCCCGCCCAGTCCTTGCCGAGCGGGACCGTCTGCGTGAGCGTGTTTGTCTGGGGGTCAATGAGGGAAACGCCGTGGTCATGGTAGCCGCCGGTCAGGGTTACCAGCGTTTTGCCGTCGGGGCTGAACTGCATCGCCAGGGGCAGATCTCCCGGCAGCGGGATTGGTGTCCCGGCGGGGGTCACCCGCCACCCATTCGGCAGCCGCGTCTGCGCCGTCGCCGGTACAGAGGCCAGAGCGGCGCAAAGCGCCAGTGTCAAAAACGCGGCAAGCCGCGGCTGGAAAATGTTCATACGCTCATTATAGCGCATATTTGATTAAGAGAATGTTAAGAGAGCGGCGAAAAGTAGCAGAGGGGCGTTCAGAGGGGAAATCGGCTACAATGAAAGTGCAAAGGCAGCCCACACAGGCTGCCTTTGTAATCTTGCCGAAAGGAGGAAAGCCCTTGAAGCGAGAAAATTGGCGCAAGGCTCTGAAACTCAGAGTCATCGCCCAGACACTCGCGGCGATTATGTCTATACTCGCCGCAATCCATCAGCTCTTTAAAAAGTAGCTGAGGGGAAGGGGGCGCTGTTGACGCAGCGCTCCCTTGTCTGTCTCTATTATGGCACAGATTTCGCAAAAAGCAAACAAGCGGAAACCATGTTACACTAAAAGTGCAAAGGCAGCCCTGGCAGACTGCCCTTGTAATCTTGCTGAAAGGAGGTAACGCTCTTGACGCAAGAGAAATGGCGCAAGATTCTGAAATTCAGAGTTCTTGCTCAGGCAACTGCGACGATTATGTCCATACTCGCCGCAATTCACCAGCTACTGAAGAAGTAGCCGATGGCGGGCGGGCGCTGTTCACGCAGCGTTCGCCTGTCTGTTTTTATTATGGCACAGATTTCCCAAAACCGAACCATCAAGCCAAATTATTCTTCCAAACCAAATTATTCCTCTTCCGGCGGCATGCGGCCTGAGCCGCGCAGGGCGCGGAGAACCGACGTGTGGGCGTCTTCGAGCTGACGGATCAAGCGGCGCAGGCGGCGGATGGTCTCGTCCGGCAGGTGGGCGTACATCGGGCCGCACAGAAACGCCGTGCAGCCGTAGGGCCGGAGGTCGTCGGGAAACGTACAGCGGCCTTTGTGCAGGTAGTCACACGGCTCCAGCGGCAGATCGCCGTCCGAGGACGGCAGCATCGGCAGGGCCAGGCGACTGCCGGCATACGAGACCGACGGCGCATACGGGTCTGCGCCATTCAGGTGCGGAAATGTGTGCCCGAGGCCGACTGCCAGCGCGACATCTACGGGAGTCACCCGCGTCGGCTTGATGCAGCAGGGCGTCGCGCAAGTCGGGCAGTGCTTCGCGGTGAACGGGTCGAAGACAGCCCGGATTTCGCGCTGCAAGCGTCGGTATTCGGACAACGGGTTCGGTCCAGTACGGCTTTTGTGCTTCATAATCACTCGGAAATCAGTTAGGCGGGGCCGGGGCGGACGCGAACGGGTCCCAGAGCGGCAGGTCGCGCTGCCCCGCCGAATGGGCGTGGGCCGACGCCGTAAACAGGGCCGGCACGGCGCTGTGCGGGCCGGCTGCGGTCCACAAAGATACCAGCAGCGCGGCGCAGCCGAGCAGGGCCAGACGCCAGACATCCGCCCGCGCCCGGCGGCGGCGCACCGGCCCGGCAAAGCGCAGCACCCAGCCGCCGAGGTACACCGGGAGCAGCAGGAACAGGCCGAGATGCGCGGCCCAAAGAACCCCGCCGCGCAGCAGCGCCACGGTGAACAGCCGGGCGACCTCGCCGAGCCGGACACCGTCGGGCAGCATCTCCGGGGTCGGCCAGGTCGGCCCGGCGGCATCGGTGGGGGTCAGCAAGCCCGTAAGCGTCAGCAAAACCGCCGCCAGCCCCAGGGCCGCCAGGGCCGCGTAGCGCACCCCACCCTCAGCAGGGGTATAGGCGGACGTAGACAGCAGCCCGCGCCGGTGCAGCTCGCGCCCCGCACGGTCCAGACGCGCCGGGTAGCGGTCGGAGTCGAGGTGCAGCGCGATGTCCATTAAATCGGTATCGGACTGCGCCCGCAGGTAGGCCCCGTAGGCCCCGAGATCCGTTTCTTCATCGGCACCCAGCAGTGTGGACGACATAGGGCGATTATACCCGCTCCGTACTGCATCTGCGCTCAGAGGTAGGTCATGTGCTCAAGGTCGGCGATCATTCCCGGCCCGGCCGGGTGCCAGCCTAGCCGCTCCTGCGTCAAGGCGCTGGAAACCGGCATATCCAGACCGGCAAACGCCCCTAGAAAGCCGAAGTGCGGGCCGGCCTCCTCTGGGGACAGCGACACCACCGGCACCTTGAGGCCCCGGCTGATCGCTTCGGCAATCTCCCGCAGCGCTACGCCTTCTTCCGCGACCGCGTGATACCGCACGCCCGCTTCCCCCTTCTCTAATTCCAGCTTTTCCAGCGCCAGCCGGTACAAACGGGCGACATCGAGGACATGCGCCGCCGACCAGCGGTTCGCGCCGTCGCCGACATACGCCGACACTCCCTTTGCGCGGGCCACCCCGATGAAGTAAGTCACGAAACCCTGCTTGACCGTGTCGTGAACCTGGGGCAGCCCCACGACCGAGGCGCGGACGCCCGACGCCGCAAGCGCCATCGCGGTCGCTTCCGAGGCGCGGGGATAGGTGGGATTGGTAGGCATGGGCGGGTCGTTCTCGGTGGCAGGGCGGCCCGGCGTCGGAGCCGCAGTCCCGGACGTGACAAGCAGGGGCCGGTCTGTCCCGCGAAGCGCGGCTCCGAGCGTCTCGATGGCGACCCGGTCCAGCTCGCTGTTTTCCGCGAACTTCGAGAAGTCGTGGTTGAAGGCCGTGTGGATGACGCCGTCCGCCGCCGACGCGCCGCGTGTCAGGCCGTCCAAATCTTCAAGTGTTCCCATCTGCACTTCGGCACCTGCATCGGTCAGAGACTTGGCGGCGGCCTCCGAGCGCACGTAGCCGACGACCGAATGGCCTGCGCCGAGCAGCTCCTGCACAACCGCCGAGCCGACAAAGCCCGAGGCTCCCGTGACAAATACTTTCATTGTTTTCTCCTTGCATGGGGTCTGAAAGAGAAGTATACACCGGGGCCGAGGCAATGAAAAGCCGAGACTTTATACTGGTATACGGACTAACAGGATGATGCTGCGCCCAGCACCAGCGCTCGGACCCGGTCCCGGTCGGCGGGGGTCACCGGGGCAAAGATGACCAGGCCGAGGTCGGGGCGGTCGCCGACCGCAAACGTCGAGTATTCCAGCGCCAGCAGGCCGGCGACCGGGTGGTCAAGCTGCTTGACCCCTTCGCCGTAGCTGCCGACCGCGTTGTCAAGCCACATCGCCGCAAACTCGGGGCTGGCCCGGTTCAGCTCCGCGACAAGCGCCGAGGCGCTTTCGCTTGCCCCGGCCCGCGCCGTTTCCAGGCGGAACGCCGCCACTACCAGACGCGCATTGCTTTCCCAATGCGATTGGGACATATTGGTCCGGGCGCAGGGGTTGCAGAAGAGCAGCCGCAGCAGGTTCCGCTGCTCCGGCGGCAGCGCCCCGTAGTCGGTGAGTACCAGAGCCGCCGCCCGGTTCCAGGCGACAATATCCCAGGCGGAGGTCTTCACGAACGCCGGGCTAAACTCCAGCGAGTCCAGAATCCGCTGAAGCTGCGGCGTGACGCCCTCGGGCGCCCGGTAACGGACCTCAGGCGGACGGTGCTGGGCCAGCAGAAACAGGTGCTCCCGCTCCGGCGGGGTCAGCCGCAGCGCGGCGGCGAGGCGCTCGAGGACATCGGCGGACGGTGGCCCGCCCCGGCCCTGCTCCAGCCAGGTGTACCAGGTTGCGCTGACCTCCGCCCGCGCCGCGACTTCCTCCCGCCGCAGCCCCGGCGTCCGCCGCCGCACCGGGCTGAACCCAAGCGCCGCCGGGTCAAGCTTCGCCCGGCGGTCCCTCAGAAAAACTCCCAACTGATTGTCGCCTGATGTCGTCATTGTGAAAGTTATCCGGGCAGGTAAACTAGAAAAGACAGCTCGCACGAACGAGCTGTCTTTCCCAACTTGGGCAGAAAGGAGGTGTATCCTCATGTCCAACAATGTACGGCGGGCCTTTAACCGGGTCCGACCCATCGTACAAACTATCGCAGCCGTCGTTTCGGCGATTGCTGCGATTTTGCGAATTCTTAAAGCCCTCGGGTTTTAAGCTTCGCTAAGAAGAAGGGGATCGCTTGCCGGCGGTTCCCTTCTTTTTGCTGTGGATGGCACAGCAAATCGTACACTGGCATTTCTATCTTGGCATATCGGCGCGGGCTTGTCAAGTGGGACTATCGGCCCCAGTCCCAGGCGGCGCGGCCCGTGCGGTAGGGAAGCTGCACGACCTCACCCGTCGCAGGGGTCACGACAAAGATTTCGTCCTCGGGGACGGGCGGCTTGGAAACGGTGTACGCAAGCTGCGAGCCGTCGGGGGACCAGCGCAGGGACGTAATCTCGCGCTTGCCGAAGACCGACCAGCCCCAGCGGACGGGGATGTCGGCAGTGGCCGTATGCCGGGCGAGGTCGTAGAGCTTGAGCGTCTGCGGCGAGTGCGGCGGCACGAACGCCACCTTGTCCCCGGTGGGCGACAGGGCAAACACGGCGGCGGACGGGCCGGGCGCAGCCGGCTCCCGCCCGGAGGTCAAAACCTGCGGGCCGGACGGCGTCTGCACGGAGTAGGCGAACGTACCGGCCTCGGACAGCGCGGGCGCACGAGTCGCGGAAACATCGGCGCTCGGGGCGAGCGCCAGCCCGTGCAGGTCCAGCGGCGTGACTAAGGGAGCGTCATTAGTGTCGGTCGCCACGCTATATGATGCCCCGTCTTCCAAAAACAGCAGCGACGAGTCGGAGTCCCAGGTCAGACCGACCACTTGCTTAAGTTTTTGCTTGGTCAAGTCAATAACCAGATGCGGCGGGTCCTGCGTGTCCCCGGACAGCGGCAGAACCCAGATCTGGTTTTTTACGCTTTGCTTGTCTTCCCCAATCGTGATCTGCTGCTCTTCAAACGCAAGCTGCGTGCCGTCGGGCGACAGCGCCGGCTGCGTGATCCATGTCCGCACCCCGCCGTCGGTGTCCTGCGGCTCGGTCTCATGGGCCAGCAGGCGCGACGCCCCCGACGGGTCCGAGACGAACAGCCCGCGCAGGGTCGTCGTGCGCTCCGACGGCGCATCGGCTTGCAGCGTAATCAAATGGCCGCCCGGCACCCCGGCGACATGGGGCGGCGAGGTCAGCGCCCCCGCCAGGGTCAGCCCGAGCGGCACGGCGAGGACGGCGGCGGCGAGGAGCAGCCACCGGCGGTTCCGGCCCAGCACAATCCAAAACGGCGGGGCCACTGCCCGAGGCGGCGCGATCAGCGCGTCGTCGGCGATCTCGGGCGCGGCGACCGGATGCGGCGCATCAAACAGGGACGAATAGGAGACCGGCGGGGCGGCCTTCCACCCGGCGGCAAGCTCGGACGCCGACATCTCAACCGTCTGGTTGATGTCTATCGTCCGGTTTGCGTCCAGGGCCTCCTGCTCGGCGCTCTTTACTCCGTCGGTGTTTTGGTTATTCTCGCGTGAGGTCATAAGAGCTTAAATTGGGCCGCAGGTAACGTGCGACCAGCGGGTAGGTCTCGGCGACGGCATAATACACTTCCTGGGCGATTTTGCGGTATGACGGGTGCCCCTGCCGGGCGGAGCGCAGCTCGACAAAGTGGGCCACTTCGCGCAGGTTCCAGGTGAACAGGGCGCGGACACGGGTCGCCAGCGGCAGGACATAGGCCGCCTCGTGCCGAAACCCGGCAGCGGCGAGCGTGTCATAAGCCGATGCCGACCGGGCCAGGAGCGCGGCGTAGCGCTCGCCGTAGCCGAACTCGTCCATCAGGGGCGGCGTCTCGAAGCCCAGCGCGGGCGACAGCGCTTGCAGCGTCTGCGTCGCCATCCGGTGCCGCTGCACGTCTCGGTAGGCGCCGTAGTCCATCGTCATCTCCACGGTGCAGAAGAGGCGCTCCAGAGCGCGTCCCGGCGCATCGTGCTTGCCCCGGCGCTTGAGGTATTCGTCTACGACGCGCTCTTTGGTCTCCGTGTTCCAGGTCGTCACCCGCGCCAGAAGCGTTTCCAGCGGCAGGCCCGACGCTTCGTACAAAATCGCGGCCACAAGCCGATTATCGGCATCCGGGTCGGAAAAGACAAGAGAGACCGAAGAAACCTCACCCGCTCGCTTCGCTCCCACCCTCTCCTTGTCAAGGAGAGGGTATGCCTGCGGCATTACTTGCGTATCGGAACGCAGTTCCGGGGTGAGGTTCTCCGGGGTGGGCATATCCCTCAGCAGCTCCCCTGCCAGCGCCTCAATCGCCGAGGCCGTATCCGCCCGGTACGGATTGAAGTCCGCGTACTTCAAGAGGGTCGGCACGACACAATGCGCCTCGGCCTTCATCTTTGCGCCAAGCTCCCGCCCTTCCGCGAGTGGCTGCGATTGCAGCTTCGTAATTAAATGCTCTAAGGCGCGGGCGTTCAGCGTCAGCCCAACGTTTGTGCGGGTCGCCGCCGGCAGCAGGTAGCGCAGCGTATCAAACGCCGTCGCTCGGCAGGCGGCGTCATACGCCCGCTCGGTCTGCTTGTCCCCGCACCGGGTCCGCACTTTGACTTGGGCGACGAAGTCTTCGGTCCACTCGCTGTACGCTTCCAGCAGCCCGCGCACCGCGCCCTGGTAGATGTCCCCCACCCGCCCATCAGCTATGACATTCGCCGGGTAATAGGCTTTGTCGGGGTCGAACGCCACATAGCGCGTACTTTTCTCGGTGTACGACGCCAGCCGGGCATCTTCAATCAGCTTGGACGCCACAATGGAAACGTCTTCCAGCGCCAGATGCACGACGCCATGCTCAGCCACCGAACTGTGTCCGTAGCCGAGCACGTACTTCTCCGCAAACGCCCGCGCCCGCTCCTGCAAAGCCGAGACGCCGTCCCCCATCCCGCCAATTCGGTCGTCGGTCTGACCCGCCCCAATCAGCGCCCCCAAGTCTTCAGCGTCAATCATCGCCCGCAGGTCATCCCGCAGGGACAGCCGCGAGCGCGAGTAGCGGGCAAACAGGTACGCCACCACCTCTTCCGGCAGGTTCTTCAGCGCATACACACTGCCGTCGGTGTTCGAGAAAAACCGCGTTATGTCAGCAGAAGGGGTCTTAGGCATAGAGCGTCAATTCGGCATGGGGATATGGAAATCCTGCATTATTTAACCGGCCCCGGCCAGGCCAGGCCATGAACCTGCGCGAGATATTGCCCTTCGCCGTGCAGGGACCGTGCCAGGCCGTAGCTTGCCTGCGCCTCCTGCCGGATTGTCCACACGGCCAGCCCGGCGTAGACAAGCATCAGTCCCAGGACCAGCGCCGGCATGATTGCCTGGAACCCCATAATTAGGCCGACAGAGGCAGGCACCCGCTTGACACGGCTCCAAATGCTGAGGACAATTGCCGTCAGCAGCGGCAGGGCCAAAGTCACCGCAACTCCGAGTGCTATTTGCAGCCAGGGCACGTTGTCTGTAGCAGGGGGATTGCCATTTGCATCTGCGGACAGCCCAAGCATCTGCTGCATCGTCGTAATCAGCTCCATCCCGCCGCGCATCTGCCAGGATACGACGGCAGCCAGCAGGCCCAGCGCCCCCAGTGTCACGCCCACGGTCAGCAGCGCGGTCCTAATCGGGCGGCGGCTTTGGGGCCGAAACCCTACCCTAAACGCGATGAAGAGAAGAGGCGGCAGGAGGAGCACCGGCACATATATCGGAAAATCTATGGGGCCGGCGTTGAAATACACCCATATCAGCGCCGCGCTGGTCACAACCAAGCCCCAAAAGCCGACCGTCGCCCCCGCCGGTAACGGCAGCCCCGCCTGAACTCGCGGCAGGCGTTTCAGCCCCGCAGCGACTAAGCCCAGCGCAAGCAGCACAAAAATTGCTGGGAAGATAATCCATCCAGCGATAAGCGCCACCATCAGATGATTTATCCGACTCAGACCCATACCGAAGTAAAAGTCGTCAAGGTGCGATGTAATACGGCGGATCTGCTGCCAGTCAGCGACATCCGCCCGCGCCTGCGCCGCCGCTTCGGGATGCCCGATCTTGACCACGTAAGCGCAGTAGAGATCAAGCCGCTTTTGCATCTGCTCCTTATCAGATAGGTTGGTGTTGGCCGCAAGCGGCGGCGCACCGCCGGGCCGGTACCGGGAGATCGAATTGATGGCGACTCCAACCAGGTTCCCAATTAAGACTGTAGACTTAATTTCCATTACTTTCCCACAGCGGCCTATTGCATTCCGTTTCGCCAGCCCAGCCTCGAAATGCCCCGCCTGCTCATCCAGAACCGCTTTGTAAACGACAATCCGGGCAACCGCTCGAAGCTGCTGGTAATGTGGGAACAGCAGTGATGCAGAAACGGCAGCGACGGCAATCGTTTCCTGCCCGCCGTAGATTGTCCGGCTGATGCGCCAGCCACCTTCCGCTTCGTCCTGATAGTATTCCTGCCAGACGTGCTTCGTAGATGCCCGCTGCACGGCGGCCAGTCCCTCGGCGTCCCGGTTCGCGGCAAACAGTCCAATAGCCCGCATAAATGGGAAGTAGGCGTTATCCGGGTCTAGCCGCTCCCCGGCGGCGGCATCGGCATCAAATGCCGCAAGCTGCGCGGGCGTAGATGGCGGATGACCGGGGGCCGCATCATACGCCGGAATTGGGGCGTTTTCCACAAAGTAACTTTCGTTGCGGTGCATATGGACCGCCCCCAGGGTCGCATAGCGCAGGATATTGGCGCGAAGCGAGGCACTGTTCGGAAAGCGCGAAACAAGGCTGCGGGCATAAGCAATCTGCACAACCGAGGTACCGTCCGGCTTACCGGCAAGCTGCACTTGGTAGTCGCTCGGGCGGCTTCGGACAAACGCCTGTTTCTGCTGCTCGTAGCGGCCCGGCGTCAGTCGCCCAGGGAAGAGCTGTGCCCATACCAGCCAGCGGGTTTGGGGGGCAATGACGAGGGCCAGGAGGACGCCGAGGGCGAGGCCGAGCAGGGTCAGTCGCAGGGTACGGGTGTTCATGGTGTTGGGTTTTCTTGGTTGATAACGAAGGCAAACGTAGGATTGGGAGGCGTGGGATTGAAATCCTACTCTGTGGGGCGCAGACGCCCAGTGCCCGCCTTCGCGGGCAAAGAACAAGACGCTCAAAATCCCATCCATTCCTTCTCCACGCAGGTGGCGACTAGGCGCTTCGCCCACAGCGTAGAACTTCAGTTCCACGCTCTTTACGCTCACGCCGTCAGCTCCACGCGGCGACCAACCTCTGCGCGGCGGCGCGGCTCGGGCGGGCGAGACGATTTCGGCGGGGCGGCTTCTTCAGACGCGCCGTTCCAGGCGGCGAGCGACCCGGCGCGGAGATTGGGCTGGTCGAGCAGGGCATCCAAAGACGGCAGCGGAGCCTGCGGCGCGGCGGCGAGGTCCGGGGGCGGCAGTTGGGATACGGGCGGGACGGACACCGGGCCGCTCAGGGCCAGGTGCAGCGCCAGCAGCGTGACGGCGAGCGAGCCGGACGCCCCCAGCAGCAGGGGCCGCAGGGGGGTCCAGACGCCTGCCCAAGTGAGGCACTGCCACCAGGGAGCAGGCCGGCGCAGGGCGGAAAGAATACGGTCATCGAAATCTTCGGAGAGCGCGGGTACAGGCAGTGTGCGCAGGGCGTCGGAAAGCTCTGGAAGCTGGGTTTGATCAGACATGGGCGTTTTCCTCGTCAATCGCCGTCCATTGGGCGCGGAACTTGGCACGGGCGGCAGAGAGGCGCGACTGAACCGTACCGACCGGAATTTGGAGCGCGGCAGCGATCTCGTCGTAGTCGAAGCCTTCGATCTCGCGCAGCACCAGCGCGGCCCGCAGCGGCGGGGTAAGCTGATCGAGCAGGGCTTCGATGAGAATGTGCGTGTCGGGGAAGGGGTCGGGCGTCGGCACATTGGGTGCGGCAGTCTCAGGCGCTTCGCGGGTCCAGTGGAAGCGGCGGCGGCGGTCCAGGCAGAGCCGCACGGTGATTTGAAACAGCCAGGCCGAAAACGGGCCGTCGCCGCGAAACTCCGGCAGGCGTTTGAACGCCCGCAGGAACGCTTCCTGGGCGACATCTTCGGCGTCGCCGTCTCCGCGCAGGACATGGGCGGCGAGGCGCACGACCCGGTCCCGGTACTGCCCGAGCAGCCAGCGGTACGCGGCCTCGTCGCCGGTGCGGGCGCGGGCGATCCACTGCGCTTCCTCGCGGCCCGGTTCGGCCCGGCGGGTGTCGGTGGTATTCAGGGAATGAGGAGCAGCCAGTGCGTATGTCATTGCAGACAAAGACGCGGCGGGGGCGGGAAAAGGTTCGGCGGCGGGGGAGACGCAACAAAAAAAGCGCCAGCCTCTTTGGCTGCCGCTCCGTCTTTTGCGCTCTCAATTTTGCGAACGTGAATATAGTATAACAGACTTTCGGGGCGAAGTCAACCCACGCAGAAACAGCGCGGCAGGCGAAATACTTCAGCTCACTAAGGCAGAGCCGCCGCAAAAGTCATGTTACGACAGCAGAAGAGCCGCATACTTGCAGAAAATAACCGGCGGCGCGTTTCTTTTTTGTCGCACGAACACGCAAGAACAAAGCCCGGCTTCCGTTTGAGGAAAGCCGGGCGCGATCCAAGCGGCACTCCGCCAAGCTACATTCCGCCGCCGCCCGTAGTTCCCCCGGACGCACCGGAAGCTCCCGGCGCAGCAGGGGCACCCGGAGCGCCCGGCGCACCAGCAGCGCCGGGGGCACCCGAAGCACCAGGGGCACCCGCAGGTCCGGGAGCGCCCGGAGCGCCGGCGGGTCCGGGGGCACTAGGTCCGCCCGGCACCACCACGGTCGTGTTACGCGGGGCCGGGGTCACCACAGTTGGAGGGGTGTCGTCATGGGCGGCGCAGCCAGCCGTCCCGAGAACCCCAAGACCAATCACAGCCGCCAGGCCCAAAGCCTGCACCGGCGAAAACTTCTCAAAAACGCGCATGGAATATCCTCCTGGGAGCCGCTTAGGAACACAGTTGTCCCCAAAGCGTGATTTTGGAGTATGCCCGGCTTCAAGCGAATTGAAACTCCTAAGCGGCGAAATTCGACGGCACTGCGGGTACACTTCATCCCATGCGTTATATCGGCAGCAAGGAAAACTTGCTCGGGTTCATCGAATCCGCTGTTTCGTCGCAGGGGATTACTGGCGGCACGTTCTGCGATCTGTTTGCTGGAACTACAACCGTTGGCCGTCATTTCAAGCGGCGGGGCTTCCGCGTCATCTCGAACGACATAATGGAATACTCGTTCGTTTTTGGCAAAGCCTACCTAGAAAACGACAGTTTCCCGCAGTTTGATGGTCTGGACCTGCCACCGACGCAGTTTTCGCTGTTTGACTTCGACCGCAGCCGCTTGGAGCAGGTGCTGGCCTACCTCAACCACCTTCCGCCGGAAGCGGGGTTTATGTACGAGAACTACTGCGATGTCGGCACCGTCGGCAAAGAACATTCCTGGATGTACTTCTCGGCGGTCAATGCCGGCAAAATAGACGCCGCGCGGCACCAAATCCAGCGCTGGCACGACGGCAAGGCTATCACCGACCCCGAGTTCTATATCCTGCTGGCGAGCCTGCTGGAAGCCGTGCCGAGCGTTTCCAACACAACCGGCACTTACGCGGCGTTCCTGAAGTTTTGGGAATCGCGCTCGCAAAAGCCGCTGACTTTGGCCGTCCCCCATATAATTCCAAGTGTCCAAAATCACCGGGTTTACAAGCAAGATGCCAACAATTTGATCAGCCAGATTGAGTGCAACGTCCTATATCTGGACCCGCCTTACAATAGCCGCCAGTATGCACCGAATTACCACGTTCTTGAAACCGTCGCACGCTGGGACGCTCCGGCGATTCGAGGCAAGTCTGAAGTAGCACCTGAAAGCAAATCTTATGCCAAATGCTAACGAGAAAAAAGTCCCTTCCGTTTCCTGGGAGGAGATCGTACTGGAAGCCATGCTTGCTCTCACTGACGGACGGGCCGACGTGGAAGTGACAACGGAAGAAATGTACCACTGGATTGAAAGCACGGAATACCTCACTGATTATGGGCGTCAGCCAGACCCGAACTGGCAGGACAATTACCCGTCTTACCGCGCCTCGCTTCAACTCCGCTGGCAGCGTATGGTGAGTGCAGGAAAAATCGCCCGCACCGAGAGCGGCGTCTACTGCTTGACAGAGCCTCAGATTGTGGCCCCGAAAGACAAGTGGCAGCAGATGTTGGAAACCGACGAAAAAGTGACGGAATTAATAGTCAAGCAGGCTCCCGTCAAGCGCATCCAGCGTAGCCAAAAGCTACGCGACCAGCTCGTCAACTATTACAATGCCCGGTGCCAAATCTGCGACAAAGACTCACCGTTCCTGATACCAACCGAAATCAAGGGCCGATACTATGTCGAGGTGCATCATGTCAAAGGTCTGGCGGAAGCCTACGCCTTACAGCAAGACGGCCTCCTTGTCGGAATGCGCGTCAATGGTTTACAAAACTTAACTGTGCTTTGTCCGCATCATCACGCAACAATTCACCATTACTCGCCAACTTACCAATTCGACCGCAATAATCTTTTGTGGAAGCACGCTCACGGCGGAGTGCTGGCACTTAAAAACATCAGCTCCGAACACGCCCAACTATTACAGCAAAGCCACTAAACCATTATATCGGTTGAAGACCAAGAGGGAAAATGAAAGTTCGCTGTATTGTCTATTATGAGCCGTTTGGAAGAACGCGCCAGGAGCAAAGAGAAGGCACATATCGATTTCAGTTTCTTCTGAACGGGGGATTTGCCTACAATAGCATAGCTTCTGCAAAACAAGAAATGCGCGAGTTTGCGAGGATCTTGCGTCTTAAAGGATGGAAAATACGGGGCAGTATGCGTCGGGGATATTACGAAGCCTTCAGAGGTAAGAAACATCGTCTTGTACAGCTGTATGAAGTAGATTAAGCAACATCACCTGAGCGTACTTTCGGCTGGATACAAGACCCTGGGGAAATCGCGAAGCTCCGGCGCGTTGTGGAAATTTTTGACGCGAACAGCCCGACACATCAAGAACTGGTTGCCACGCGCATTGACAGCATTGTCTCGGACCCCGCAGACAGAAGCAGGTTTCTAGCGTTGCTGGCTGCGTCTCCCATCAAAATCAGTTACGCGGACTTGAAGGGGAATGCTCTGGGCGGGCCTCGCGCCTTAGACCCCTGTAACGGCATTGTTCAGGCGACGCTGCCGGGCCAGCGGCGGCCTTATCTCGGCGACTGGGCTTCCGAGAACTTTGTCCGCTGGGCGCACAGTCTAGGGTTCATCGGATATGATGCCCTGAACGACACGTTCAGCCTTTCGGCTTTGGGCCAGCAGTATGTTGACGCGCCTGCAATTAACGGCATCAACTCGATTTTGGAAGATGCTTTCCTGAGTTATCCGCCCGCCGTCCGCGTCCTGAGACTGCTGGCAAGAGACACGCATCTGACCAAGTTTGAGATTGGGCGACAGTTAGGGTTTGTCGGCGAAAACGGCTTTACTTCGCTGCCGCAAGACTTGCTGGTGCGTGACCTTGCGCGGGAGCCAAGCCCGTCTGTGCGAAACCAAATGCTGAGTAATTCAGACGGCACTTCGGACAAGTATGCCCGAATGATTGCGGGGTGGCTGGAACAAGTCGGCTGGGTAGAGATTGTGCCGAAGTCGGTCACGGCGGTTGTCGCGGGGCGGTCCTACACCTATGCAATTCCGCAATCCTATACGATTACGAGCGGTGGTCAAGCCGCACTGCGCCGGGCAGAGGGACGCTCAAGGCACAGCAGAACACCGAAGAATGTCTACTTCGAAATGCTGGCGACAAAAGCCACGTCGCGGAAATATTTGCGTGTGCGCCGGGGTTCCATTCTTCAAGCGCTGAACGGAACAGGCTATCAGAGTGTCGCGCAGATCAGAGCGCGGCTGGCACGAGTCGGTTTTGTCGCCACAGACGCAGCAATTACAGATGATTTAGTGGGGCTGGAAAACATCGGGCTTCAACTGGAGCGCAACCCAGCCGGGGCGTACCGATTGCTGGATACCGTGCAGGGCCTTGTTGTGCCGCCGTTTGCGGTCGCAGACACGCTGCCCGGTGATGTCCAACAGATGAAGGAAGCGGTTCGCGGCCAGCTCGCCCATATCCCGCATGAGCGGCTTGTTTTGATTGACCTCAGCTTTGACGGAACTCAAAATCGTTTGTTTGAGCAGGAAACCATGTCGCTACTACTGGACTGCGGCTTTGAAGTCGGGCCACTTGTCGGCGGGGCAAATCGGCCCGACGGCGTGGTTTACACGCAAAACCTTCCCGGCAACTATGGACTGATTGTGGACTCGAAGGCGTATTCCAATGGGTTTGACTGCGGTGCAAATCAGCGGCGCGAGATGCAAAACTACATTCAGGAGAACATCACCCGCCCAGCCGGGCATCAAACATCGTGGTGGCAGGAGTATCCAGCAGCACTAACGCCGCCCGCAGACTTCCGGTTTTTGTTCGTGAGCAGCCGCTTTGTCCGAGACTTCCGCAGTCAGTTTACGCGGCTGAGTGCAATTACGAGCCACACAGTGGGTGCAGGCATCACGGCCGCTAATTTGCTGCTGTATGCTGAGGCAATTAAGAGTGGGGCGGCAGATTTGAGCGATGGAGCGGCGCGGTTTGGAACGCTCGACGAGGTGATACTGTAGAAACAAAAAAGCCCGCGCTGATGGCGCGGGCTTTTTTGATACTCTCTTATCGAGAAATCCACTGCCTCTGCACTGACTGCCAGAGTGCATCAAACGCATCTTGATTTTGTAGGGCCTGCAAGGGCGGCATCAGAAAGACGAGCAGATCGCGAATACAATCTTCCAGCGGCACAAATATTTCGGAGGATGAACCGAGCTTTTCGTAAAACGCTCGCCACTGCCGCGCTCGGTCGGCATCTCCATAGAACTCTGCTGTGAGCGCAGGTGGGGGCAGTGGCGGAATACTCGTTCCACGCCGCTCAAATGTGGCGGTTAGGGCACGGCAAAGCAAGGCGCCCTCAAAATCGAAATGGGCTGCCAGGTGCCGCAGGTCGTAGAAGTCTTTCAGCCTGCTGTTACTCAATCCCAGATCAATCAACGCCTCACATTTTTCCGCCACAACGGTTTCGCGTGGATAAACTAACAAATGTGCAGCGGGAGCATTCAGCAGGGACGGCATCTCAGCCTCCATAGCGGAAGGCGTGACCGTGTCGCCGAAGCCAATGTCAACCTGCATGGAGATTTTGGCGCTGCCCAGCATCGCTTGAAAGACAACACGCAGCCCCGCGTATTTTTCATCTTCACGGGCTAGGATGACAGAAACCGTGTCAGCATCAAAAGCCAGCCCATCCGCCTCCACAGATTGTCGGCAAAGTGCCTGGAAGATTTCAACGACCGAGGCCGACTCTTGACTGCCGAAGCCCAGCAGGTCTAAATCACGGGTCGGTCGGTGGGGCGACCCCAGCCAGAGAGCAAATAGACTAGCCCCCTTCACGACAAAGCGTTCGCGGTAGGGGGAAACGCTGAGACGATACAAAAATCGTTCGCCCGCGTAGCGCGTCAGAATATTCTGAAACTCTTCATTCCGCTTCCGCGCAAGAGTCAGCAGACGGCCCTTAACGGAAGCTTCCAAGTTGCGCGGTGGCTTTTGAGTCATGCGACCGACTCCAGATAGGGACGCATCACCGTAGAAACTTTGTCTACAGCGGCGAAATGCCACAGATCGTCCAGCGTCGCCCGCCGCTCCCGGCGGCATTCGCGCAGAGCTTCCAGAGCGACTTCCAGACCAATCTTATTTCGATATCGAAAACAGTCCGCGACAGTCTTGGCAATGCTATAAACATTGACTTGCCCATCGCTTGTTTTGTGTGCTTCGACGCCTTCGGAAAGAAACGGCCCGGAGAATCGAACGATCCGCAGCGGCGGGTATTCGAGTTGGGGAATACTTTTCTTTGGGTGAATTGCCATCCAGATTTGGTGCGGGTTTTGCGTTCCCAAATTATGGAATTGAAGCGCAGAGAGAAGGCAAACAACGCCATGAGGAACACGCTTGCAAGCCTCAGCCAGCAAGATGTTCTGCGAATAATCTGCATCCGCGAGAACATAAACGCCGCGACTCAAGCGCACCAGTTCACCACGCTCGTAAAGGCGCTGCAAGTACATTGGGTGAATGCCAAGAGTCACAATATCCTGTGGCCTGACCATCCCTAACTCATGCGCCACATCCAGAACTTTTTGATAAATAGATATGTGCATTTGTGATATGACCCCGGCAAGTACGTCCAACTGCCGAGATTATATCACAGCGCGACGGGTCTGTCAACTCTTGCAGTAACACAAAAAAGCCCGCGCCATTGGCGCGGGCTTTTTTGTTTTGTTCGGCCTACTTGTGGACGCTTGCGCCCTTCACGTCTTGAGCGGCTTCCATGATGGCTTCCGAGAGGGTCGGGTGGGCGTGGATCGTGTGCATCAGCTCGTCAATCGTGGACTCCAGTTTGATCGAGACGCAGGCTTCGTGGATCAAGTCGGTCGCATGGGGGCCGACAATGTGGACGCCTAAAATCTCGCCATATTTGGCGTCGGTGACGATCTTGACCAGGCCGACGTTTTCGTTGATCGCCAGGGCCTTGCCGAGCGACTTGAACGAGAACTTGCCGACTTTGACATCGTAGCCGGCGTCTTTCGCCTGCTGCTCGGTCAGGCCGGTCCAGGCCATCTCGGGTTCCGTGTAGACGCAGTACGGGACAGCAGTGTAGTCCATCTTGACCGTGTGACCCAGGGCATTCTCGGCGGCGACTTCGCCTTCGCGGGTGGCGACATGCGCCAGCCCGCCGCCGGCGGCGTCGCCGATGGCGTAGATGTGCGGCACGTTGGTCCGCATATATTCGTCCACCAAAATCTTGCGGTCGAAGAAGACGCCGGCGGCTTGCAGCCCGAGGCCGTCGGTGTACGCCCGGCGTCCGACACCGATCAAGAGCTTGTCAAACTCGATCTCGCCGTCGCCCTTTTCGGTGACATATTTCAGCTTCCGACCGGGAACGTCAATCGCGACCACTTTGGTGCCCGTCATGATCTTGACGCCGGCTTTGGTCAGGAGCTTTGCCAGCTCGACCGACAGGTCGGGGTCCGCCGCCGGGACAATGTTCGGCAGCAGCTCAATCAATGTGACATCCGCGCCCAGCCCGCGGTACGTGTAGGCAAACTCGGTGCCGACCGCCCCGGAGCCGAGTACGACCAGCTTTTTGGGGACTTCCAGCGCCGAGACCGCTTCATTGGAGGTCCAAAGGGTCGTCTTGCCCAGGGTGCCCGCCGCCTTGCGGTTCTTCACTTCTCGGTTGTCTACAAAGACGTCGGCATCGGCGGTGTCCGCGCCGATCATCTGGATGGACGGGTGCAGCTTCGCGACCACGCTGCCGGTCGCCAGAATAATCGAGGCCGCCGTGAGGCGCTCGGTCTTGCCATCCTCGGTGGCCGCTTCGACCGTGTGGGGGTCTATCAGCTTGCCTTTGCCCTTGATAAACCGCACTTTGTTCTTCTTGAACAGGAACTCGACCCCGCCGACCAGTGTGCCGACAATCTTGTCCTTGCGGGCCATTAGCGCGTTCATATCGAAGCCGATCTCGCCGCTGATCGTCAGCCCAAAATCGGCAAAGTGTTTCGCCTGCTCCAAAGCCGCGACCGACCCGATCATGGTCTTGGTCGGAATGCAGCCCCAGTTGAGACAGGTCCCGCCGGCATTGTCAAAGTCAATACAGACCACGCTTGCGCCCATCTTCGCGGCGTGAATGGCCGCCGGGTACCCGCCCGGCCCACCGCCGATGACAATCAAATCCACATCATATCCGCTAGACTGCGCCATAAATCTTATCTTTCTGATGACTATTCCGTTTCGCGTGGCTCGTTCGCACCGCGACTCGCCCGCCGCCCTGCTTGGCCGCCCATTGAATCCATTTCTGCATCGGGGCGCTGGCTTTTAGCGCCTCAACCGTGCGGTACTCGCGCTCTAGTTCCACCAGTGTAAACAGCGCGTGGATTTGCCGGTGACAATCCATGCAGATGTCCACGGTTTCTTCCCCGTCGCGCGACTTCGGCACCAGATGGTGCTTGCTCGGCGAAACGAACTCCCCGGAACGCCCGCACAGCGGGCATTCAAACGCCGCCCCCGCGCCCGTCTTTGCCGTGTGTCTTGCCATGCTATGAGAACACACAAGCAGGCTAATTCGTGCCTGAACACCGTAGAACCCGGCCATGAATGGCTGGGCTAACAGTGTACAAAAGCCCTCCGGGCTTAAATGCCGATTGCCGCAAGGTCTTCTTCAGCCCTGGCGGTGCTTCGCACACTTTTAGCCTAGCGTTTCAACACCAAGTCTTAATGCCTCTGCGCTGTCAACCGTGTGCAGCCACTCGCCCCGGCTGATCTGCTCCACCCGCTTTAGCAGTTTTGCGAGGCTTGGAGAGTATTTATCGGCGGCAGCCAAAAGTTCGCTGTCCGAGACATGAAACCCTTCGCCAGCTTCCATCAGTTCGGACAGATCCAAGCCGCGGCCTGACCATCGCTGCGCGGCATTTTTGCACCACTGCCAGCGTTCGTCGCCGCGAGAGCACCGGTTCTCTGCAATCCAATCCAGCAACTCATTTCGCTGACCGTTAGATGCCCAAACACCGACATCACTTTTGCCGATAAATGCGCCCATAACTGGCCTTTGCCCCAAAACCACGATGCCCTGGGCGGGATTCGAACCCGCACGGGGTTGCCCCCGGAGGATTTTAAGTCCGCTGTGTCTGCCATTCCACCACCAGGGCATCCTCACCGGAAAGTATAGCACACGGCGGGAAAAGAAGTCAAACGGGGACCAAGAGGGGAGGGGGAAGACACGGGGCTGAACCCCCATGCTTTGAAAGGCAACTCCCCGCCTTCCGCACTGGCGACTCGGAGAGCGCGGGCATCAGAGATGTTCGTCTTCACGATCTTCGCCCGCGCCCCTCCGGGCAACCAGTGCTGAGGCGGGAGCTTGCCCTTTGGAGCACGGGGGTTTAGCCTTGTGTCCTGCGTGATGCTCCCTAAGCAGGAAACCACCGCCCGCTGCGCGAATAACGCCCCATGTTTAAGAAAAAGCCGCGCGAGCTGACGGTAGAAGACGACGCCCCGGACAGCCTTGCCCCCTGGGAGATGCTGGGCGAAGCCGAAATTGCCCAACAGACCGCCCGCGCCGAAGCGCGTTACCCTCATCGGGGCCTCGTCGCCTTCGCCAAGCGCCTCGACACCGATGCCGTCGCCTGCTTCGACAAAGGCACGGACGGCACGGGGAAAGCCGTGCTGGTTTTAGAGCATCTGGACACACCCGAGCAGACCGCCGAGCGCCGCTACCCCGGCTTCAGCGCCTGGTTCGACGCCGCGCTGGCCGATGGACAAAATAAGCCGGGGCCAATCTATTGATTTTATAGAAACCCTCAGCATAGAAGCGTCCTTCGGACGAAGGCGCTTAGGGGCGTGAGCAAGCTGACGCTTGACAACTGGCTTGGATTGCGTTACAATGGTGGCGCGGCTTTCTGATGTACCTTTCGCCGCACCTGCTTCCAGTTTTCTTGCAGCGTTGTTGTCTTTGGCTCCTGTACGACCCGGACGGCGCTTGTGCCGCCGGTTTTTCAGTCTGCGCGACTTTTCAGTCTGCGCGACACTGTCGCTTGCACGACAAAGGAGATGCCCCATGTCCGCCAGCACCACCCCTCCCGAAGCCGCCCAGGAGCGCCGAACCCGCTCCTACGACCTGCGCGTCAAGGCCGCCGCGTTCTACAACGGCCTGCCCCAGCCCGACCACCTGACCAACGGCGACGACCAGCGCTATGCCGGTCAGGGATTTTTCGCGTCCTTCACCAAAGGGCTGCCCCATCATGGCCCCCTCGGCGAAGTGGACAAGCAGGCCTACTGCGACCTGCTCCATGCCCTTGAAACCGGCGACCCCGCCGCGTTCGCCGCGCTGCCCCAGGGGATCGCCGATGCTCTTAAGCGCCGTCCGTTCACCGACCCGCAGTGCGGGCTGGCATATGATATGGAAGGAATTGACAGTCATCTGCTGGCTATCCCGCCCCCGTACCGCTTTTCCGACGCCGGCTCCATCGGCGAGATCGCCGAAAACTACTGGCAGGCGCTCTGCCGCGATGTTCCGTTCAGCGCCTACGGAACCGGGGCGGGAGCCGATGACGCCGGGGGTGGGACCAGCCTGACGCAGATGGCCGCCGATGACCTGTCGAAGTACGCGGTCTTTGATGGCCCCAAAACCGGTGGCGCGGTCACGGTCGGCACATTGTTCCGAGGGCTGACCGAAGGCGATGCCGTCGGCCCGTACCTGTCGCAGTTCCTGCTGCTGGACGTTCCTTATGGCGCGGAGCGGTTTGAACAGAAGATCGCCTTCGGCATGCCCGGCTTCGAGATGATGCCGGGAAAGGACTATATGACCGCCCCGCATGACTGGCTGGAAGTGCAGCGCGGGGTCAAGCCGAGCGTCACACCGACCTTCACGGCAGGGGCGCCCAAGTACTTTTACCGCGGACGGGATATGGCCCAGTATGTCCACATTGACGAGCTGTTCCAAGCCTACCTCAATGCCTGCCTCCTGCTGATCAGCCCCAGCAACCGGGGCGGCCTGAATGCCCCGCTGAACCCCGGCAATCCCTACCCCGGCTCCAACCAAGAAGGGTTTGGAACGCTCGGCGAGCCGAACTTCAAAGTGCTGGTCGCCGAAGTCGCCACCCGCGCCCTCAAGGCCATCTGGTTCCAGAAGTGGTTTGTTCACCGCCGCAGCCGGCCCGAAACCTACGCCGGGCGCATCCATCACCACATGGTCGGCACGGCCGGCGCGGACAAGTACCCGTTCCATTCCGGCGAGTACGCCAAACTCCAGGCCACAGTGCTGCCGAGAGTGAAAGCGCACAACGCGGCCATCAACGCCGCCGCCGTGCCGCCCTTTGCCGGAGACAGCTACCTGCTGCCGATGGCTTTCCCCGAAGGCTCGCCGATCCATCCGGCTTACGGCGCGGGCCATGCCACCGTCGCCGGAGCCTGCGTCACGGTGCTGAAAGCCCTGTTCGACACCGATACGCCGATTGAGCCGCTGATTGCAAACGCTAAAAAAGCAGGCGGCGGAACCTACAAGGTCAAGCAGCCCAGCATCAATGGCGCGGCTTTGGATGACTACTCCGGCGACACCAGCCAAATGACGGTCGGCAGCGAGCTGGACAAGCTCTCCGCCAACATCGGCATCGCCCGCAACTTTGCCGGAGTCCACTGGCGCTCCGATTACAGCGCGTCCCAGCACCTCGGCGAGCAGGTCGCCCTGCACTTCCTGCGCGAAGTCGCCATGACCTACAACGAGGATGTTTACTTCACATTTAAGCGCTTTGATGGAACCCGCATCACCGTCACGTCAACGCAGGTCATCGAGATGTAATCACCAAAATGTAACCACCAAAAAAGCCGCCGGGCATCGCCCGGCGGCTTTATGAGTTTGCAATCACGACTGGCTCCAGTCGTCCCACGCGACGCCGGGCAGGGCGGAGAAGTCCTTGCCGTTGCAGGTAATGACAGTGAAGCCTGCGAGAATGGCGCTTGCGGCAATCCGGCAGTCATTTGGACCGACCCGCTTCTGCTTTGCCGTCCACAACTGGTATAGCTGCTCCGCGTCATCTGTATACGGCAGGATTTGAAACACGGCCAGCGCTTTGACCAACTCCGCAAGGAAGCGGCTTTCTCTGCCGATGGGTTTCCGCTGTGACCGAAGTGTATTGATGTGACTGACTTGTTTTCCTACCGTTTCTTCAACAACAATTGTCGAGACCCAGCGTTCCGCCGCTGGGACCGCACGAGCACGCTGGGAAAGGCGTTGGTTTCCCCGGATAATGCCACTTACTGTGTCTGTATCAATTAAAAACATCTACTGTTGCCGCGCTTTCGCTTGTTCTGCGGCTTTTTCCGCTTCCGCTTCAAGGCGAAATTGCTCGATGCCTTGCCGCTGATCTTCGTGAATGCGTCCCATCAGCGCATCAAGTTCAGGGCTGTCTTTGAAGATGCCAATGATGCTGTCTAATGGGTCACCTGCGAAAGCGGGAGCTGACAGGCGCGGCTCCAAAGCTGCCTCTGCGGCCTGCCGCAGCGAGGACGCAATGAAGTCACTGACGGTTTGACCTGATGCAAGCGCGGCTTGCTCCATCTTTTGATGCAGGTCCCCGCTCAGTGTCAAAGTCAACTGCTGCGTGATTTCGCGCTCTGCGATTGCCATAAGCGTTCTCCTCGGCGTATTGTACCCGAAGACGAAACAAAGCCGCCGGGCGTTGCCCGGCGGCTTCTGTTTACGCCGTTACGAGGCGAGCTTACTGGCTTGGTCGGTCTTCTCCCAGCCGAACTCTGGGTAACCGAAGTGGCCGTTTTTGGCGGTCTACTCCAAAAACCCGCGCCCTTTAACATAAATTGCTTTGGACGCTTTTGCCAGCAAAGTCGCGAGCCGTTCCGCTTCGGTGAAATTTTCGTCCGGGACCTCGGGGCCGCGCTCCGGTAGCCCGATAATGTTCGCATGATAATCGTTATCTGCGGTCGTTTGAACAACATCCAAGTCGGAGGAAGCAGCCCGAACAGAGCCGACTGAAAGAACAGCAATCATGCGGCAGTCCTTCCAGGCTTCGAGTGTCTGCTTTTCATTGCGTTTTTCTCTAAGATTAACGGACAGGCCGTGGGTGTCACGTTTCTTGCCTGTTTTGTCAGGCTCCCGCCGAAGAAAAGCCCCGCTCAGAATCCGCCCTGTCTTTTTATCAATCGACGGTGCATTAGTGCCGACGCGGAGAACTTCGGTGTCATTTTCCAAAGGAAGTCTGTTGACAGGCAAGCTAAGACACCTTTGCAGCAGAGGCCAGCCAGGTCAGCCATCGTATGACTTTACCATCGCTTGGCGCGTAGTCCGCTCCGTAATCATCCCCTTGCTCATGGTAAAGATAAGTGCGCCCCTGCGGAGAGGCCGAGACGACTAAGCGCAGTTCTCGATCAGGGCGTATCCATTCCAGGCGAAGTCCACCGTCGCCGTCAGCATAAACTGTTCCCACAGGGAAAGCAACCTTAAGAGGGCCGTCCGCATTCTCTAAGAAGTCGCGCATTCGGGCGACCGAGCTTTCTGTTGGAGGCTGGAAGTCGTCGTCATAGTCTTCGGCCTCCGCAAGTAGGTCAAGCTGGTTAAGCAGATCGCTCAACCCATCAGGTTTGATGGGTTCTATTTGGATTTCTTCAATCCTGCTCGTCGTAAGTACAGGTGACTTTGATGTCTGCTGCTTTAGCGTGAACGCCATGGGTTTTCTCCTGCCCGTATTGTACCACAATGCTTCAAGACGCAGAAAAGCCGCCGGACAGTGTCCGGCGGCTCTGGCTCCCCCGTCGGGTGCAGTTGCGCCAGAATTGGGGGCGGGGGGCTTAGGAAGCGAGCTTTGCGGCCTGGTCGGTCTTTTCCCAGCCGAACTCGGGGTGGCCGAAGTGACCGTTTTTGGCGGTCTGGGAATAGATCGGGCGGGTCAAATCCAGAAGCTGGATGATGCCGCGCGGGGTCAAATCGAAGTTTGCCCGGACACGGCGGCTGATCTCATCTTCGGCAATAGTATTCGTGCCGAACGTGTCCACGAAAACAGAGACGGGTTCGGCGACGCCGATGGCGTAGGCGAGTTGGATCTCGACTTTTGTGGCGAGACCCGCCGCGACAATGTTTTTGGCGATGAACCGGGCGGCGTAGGCCGCCGAGCGGTCCACTTTGCTCGGGTCTTTCCCGGAGAACGCCCCGCCGCCGTGGCGGGCGTAGCCGCCGTAGGTGTCCACGATGATCTTGCGGCCCGTGACGCCGGTGTCGGCCTGCGGACCGCCGATGATGAAGATGCCGGTCGGGTTGACATGGTAAGTGATGTCGCGCGTCACATAATGGTCGTACTCGGCCAGCACGGGCTTGATAACGTGCTCCTGGACCAGCGCCTGCACGTCGCGCTGCTTCAGCTCGGGGTCGTGCTGGGCCGAAAGCACAATGGTGTCAATGGACAAAGGCTTGTCGGTGACGGGATCGTAGGCAATGGTCACCTGGGATTTGGCATCGGGGCGCAGGCCCAGAGTGCTGCTTTTTCGCACCGCCGTGTACCGGGCCATCAGGGCGTGGGCGATCGTCACCGGCAGCGGCATCAGCGCGGGGGTCTCGTCCACGGCGAAGCCGAACATCATGCCCTGATCGCCTGCGCCCTGGGCTTTGTCGCCTTTCGCGCCGGCATCCACGCCCACGGCAATATCGGGGGACTGCTTTTGCAGAGCGACGAGAACACCGGTGGTGTTGCCGTCGAAGCCGTAGTCGGTCTTGGTGTAGCCGACTTCGTTGATAGCGGCTCGCACGACATCGCTGATTTCAACGTAGCCGTTGGTAGTGACTTCGCCGGCGATGACCGCGAGGCCGCGTGTGAGCAGCGTCTCGACGGCGACCCGGCTCTTGACATCCTGGCGCAGCAGCTCGTCTAAAATAGCATCGCTGATCTGGTCGGCGAGCTTGTCGGGGTGTCCTTCGGAGACAGATTCAGAAGTGAACAATTTAACGTCGGGCATGGGTTTATTAGCTTCCTAGTGTGATGAAGAAGCGCAAGCGGCGGGGTTATCAAGTTGAGGTCGAGAAAAAGCGGGAGCGGGGTTGAAGTTCGCTGAAGCTTCTTATCTTGCCCGGTCATTCCAAAGAACACCGAGCCGGATTTAGCACCTGCCTCGTTCCAAACGGTGTTTGGAACGGGGTGGTTGTTGTGGTTTCGTCGGGCCGGTCCCTCCACCACTCTTGATAAGATCGTCGTGCTACGCTATAGATTTGTGGAGATATTCTAGCACGGCACGTCGGGGTTTGTCAATGGCGGGTCCGCCGATGGAGACAGTGAAGAATATGCCGCAAAATAATTTTGCCTGCCCTCTTGACAGACCTGGTGGCTTCCTTTATAATAAGTCTAAAGCAACCAACGCCAGCAGTATCGGCGCGTTGCGACACACAAGGAGACCATGCCCATGTTCCCGCTTCTGTCGCTTCCCGCTTCTGTCGCTTCCCGCTTCTGTCGCTTCCCGCTTCTGTCGCTTCCCGCTTCTGTCGCTTCTCTGCCTCTCCCTTTGCAGCCTTTTCGCAGTGAACCCTCGCCCCGCCGCCGCACAAGCTCAGGGCTACTGGCAAACGGGATGGACCATCAAAGACCAAGCGGGAAACATTGTCCCAATGAACTCCGACCGCTCCTACTCACTTGCCACTCTGCCGACCGGGTCTGCCAGCAATACCTACCCAAAAGTTCTGACCCAGCAGGCGCTGGCTTCTCCCTACAATAATCCCGCTGGCGGCAAAGTCCTTGCCGTGGTGGACAAAAGTGATTACATTGACTGTTACCGACCAAACGCGCTTGATGCTCGCCGCAATCCAGGGCTGAGTTACCTGTTTGGAGGCACACCTCCCCCGAGGCCGCTCGCGCTTTTATCGCTGGACGGCTTTGCGGCGAACTATGCGGTTGGGACTTATACGCCAGCTTGGTTCACCTATTTCTTTCCTTACGATTACCCAGATCCCCGATCCTCGCAATACTTGCCGGTTGTCGGCTCGTCTCATGCGGAGGCAAAAGGAACACTTCTTTTGCGCTTTGTCTACACCGCCGACTGGATCGGCAGCGGTACCCCGACGGCCAAGCCTATGCCGCCGCCTTATCTGAAGCTGCTTTTGTCAACAAGCCTGAAGTCAAGTGCGACTATCTCTTTTACGGACACATTGATTGGCAACGACGGCTTCGGGGGGCGCACGGCGTCGGCGACTGTATCCGCTCCGTACTTCAAGGAAGTGTCTTCGGCGCAGGCCAGCAGCGGAGGTGCAAAAGCCTTGTTGTCCCAGATTGGTCAGCCGGTTCGTGGCTATCATCTAGTCCGTGCAGCAGTGCAGAACGGGATTGCAGAAGTGTTTGTGGATGGGCAGGTGACGGTGGATGCGTCCAGCCCTTTGGCGAGCAATGACTTTGATGAGGACTCGGTTGCGCCTTATGTGTCGCACTCGACGAGCGAGGGCAGTGCCACGCTGACGGCGACAGCCGGGCAGGATGGCCGGGAGGTGACAGTTAGCTGCCCGACCATTGAGACCTCGTATCATAAAGGTGCTGTAGACAGCCTGCACCCGACTGGGCGATGGGAAAATATACGAGCATTAGACGGCAGCATGAAAGGGGATGCCGCTGCCAAGTACAGCATCGCAGATAGCGACCAAGCATGGGTGGCAAATGCGAGCTTCAACGCCAATACTCCTGGGTTCACGAACCCACTGTACTCTTGGTCTAGTGACTTCAATCCCGCTAAAATGCTTGGCGTGAGTTTGACTCAGGCCAGCATTTCCGGCTCCTGGTTTCTGTATAGTGCCGAAAAATTGCCGGTTGTCAAAACCGTTCGCCTAGATGTGCAGGATGGTCCGACGACAGTTGATCATGCAACTGCCGCCAACACATACAGTGTTAACTGGCATCTTCCCTATGAGCCGACCGATTACATAGGACAGACGGCAATCGGCAAGCATATCGAACAAACTATCGCAAGCGGAGTTTATCCCAGCGCAAGTTATGACATTGCTGCTGCACCTGCAAAAGACTTTGACGTATCAGCAGCTTTTGATGTTGGTGAAGCGGTCACGGCCTTGTCGGGGCAGGAAGAAGCCGCTGGCCTGTTCAAGATTGCGTCAAGCATTGCAAAAGTAACGAACGCGAAATACTCTTACGGGGGCGACAAGCCGAGCACAGGTAACAGAAATGATGGGGCAAGTTGGTCTGTCGCGTATCAAGACAAAAGCGACAATTACGGAGGAGGTAACATTTTCCCAACGTTGATAGCATCTGACCCCGACGGCTGGATGAATTGCAAATTATCATGGTGCGTCGTCAGCAAATGGCGCGAAAACTCGTGGCATGCAGACAAGTACACTGTCAATGGCTACGATAGCCCCAACCATGTTCTTGTGGTTCACACGACTGACCTTGTGGATGAAGAACCTTATTTCGTTCAGTATAAAAATTCCAACGGTACACCGTACAATCCTTAAGCAGAAAGCACGGCTAACAAAGATGACAAAATATACGATGGCAATCATAGTTTTATGTTTGCTTTGGACACCAAGCTGTGCGTTTGCAAAACAGACGACACCCTCTACGGTTGTTCCTATGAACTCTGCGGATGCAATTGTCGTGGGTCAATGGACGGCAGATGATCGTCCCTACAAAGAGGTAGAGGCTCGCATGGCAAAGGACTTTGCTACGGGGCGAAGCCCACAGGCAATCTTAGATGAGTACCGCATACTGGCAACGGCTCAACCAAGAAATCCAGTATCACAGTTCGCGTATGTTTGTGCAGCACGCGGTGCTGCGCTTACTGCTCATCCAGAAGAAAGTTTACCGTATGAGCTTGTAGAAACTCTTGCAAAGCATGACCCCAACAATGTGCATGAATACACTCGTTATCGCTTCTGCTTGGCACAAGAGGCGGATCGAATCCTGCCCTACCAAAATGCGAAAGCAGTGGGAGCAAAGTTGCTACAATACAACGCTAGCGACCATTTTGTTAGAACCAGTTTAATTTATATGCTGTGTGACTCGGACCATCCACGAGAGGCAATGCCATATGCTCTGAAGTGGGTCAAAGCCGAACCGAAGAATGAAAAGGCTCATTCTTCACTTGCTCTCGTGTACCAGGATATGTGGTTTGCTACAAAAAACAAGGTTTACGCTGTTCAGGCTGTGCAGGAATACCAGCAGTTTCTGCGCTTCGCTCCCCCAAATGACGGTTTCCGTGGCCTCGCGCAAAACTCAATCAAGGTGCTGCAACAAGGAATTGCAAGGGCAGGCTAAATAAGCTGTTTCAATCTTTGTCAAGACAAACCCAGGCTCTAAACCCAGAAGTGTTTGGAGCCTTATTTTTTGCCCGTTTCCGTGGCCGGCTTCGGGTATCATGCACCCATGAACTGTATGATGCTTCGCCCTGCGCTTTTGGCGCTCACGCTTGCCCTGTCGCTGCCCACACTTGCTCAAAACGCCGTGCCGCTTGGCTCGACCCGGACTGTCACTGCCGAGCCGCTGCCGGGGCATCCGAAGACGACCCCCATGGCCGTGCCGCTGTTTCGGGACTTCACCTTTAGGAATTATGACTCGCAGGCGTTTTCGTACACTGCGCCGCTCAATCACGGGCAGCGCTGGGCAAAAATTATTCTCCGGGCCGATTTCGCGGTCAGCGCCGGGCGGCAGTTCGACCGCACCGGGGAAATCTCGCTCGGGGGCACCAATATCTTTTTCGGCACCACCGCCGAGCCGTCGGATAAAGTCAGCCCGGCGTGGCAGATTGAGCGCGACCTGACCGACTACGCGGCGCTGTTTGCGCGGGCAAAAAGCGGCGAAGTGACGCTCGGAAATATCGTGGACGACAAGTACACAGGGGTCATTCACGGCACGGCGACGCTGCTGTTTTATCCCGCCGGCCCGCACACGGTCCTGCCGCCGACTGCCGATGTCGTGCTGCCGCTGCCGAACACGACCCGAAACGGGCAGGGGTCCGCCGATAAGCCGACCGATGTCGTGCGGGGCACCTACGCCCTGCCGACCAACTGTGTCCGGGCCTATTTGGATTTGATTACCGAAAGCCAGGGCGACGACGAGTTTTGGTATTTGAACGTCCCCGATGCGCTGACAAAGACGCTGCAAGCGGGCGGCGGGACGGCGTTCCGCGAGGCCGAGGTTACGGTGGATGGCAAGCCCGCCGGGGTCGCGCCGGTGTTTCCGTGGATCTACACCGGCGGCATTGACCCATCGCTATGGGGACCGATCCCCGGCATCCAGACTCTGAATTTCGTGCCCTACCGCGTGGACTTGACCCCGTTTGCCGGGGTCCTGAACAATGGTCGGCCGCACACGATTGGGGTTCGGGTCGTCAACAACCAAAACCATTTCGTTGTCGCGGGCGTCCTGATGCTGTTTCGGGACCCAAAGCTGACAGTGGTTCACGGGGCGCTGACAGCCGACACGCTCACAGACCCCAGTCCCGTCGTGACATCGTCCGTGACCGACAGCAATAGAGCCGTGTCCGGCCCGGTCTCGGTGCAGTCGAAGCGCCGCTTTACGATTTCCGGCTATGCGCTGACTTCGGCGGGCCGGGTGACGACCACGCTCACGCAGACCGTCGGCTTTTCCAGCAGGCAGCAGTTCGTGCGGAGCAAAGCAAAGGAGAGCCAGAGTGTTACGCAGACGACAAGCGTTCAGTCCCGCACGACCACGCAGACCCCGGCATCGGTGGTCACCCGCTTCGACGAGTTCCGGTATCCGCTCGCGGTGCAGTTCGGGCGTGTCACCAATCCCGACGGCACGGCGTCGCAGACAACGTCCATCCGCCAGGGCCGCGCTGCGCTCCGCACGGTCAGCTTGAACGGCGAGATGACCGATTTCAGCCAGACCGGCGATTTGGTCGCCCCGGCCAGTGTTCTGGAGTTCGATGCCGCCGGAAAGCTGACGCGCCGCACCAGCCGCACGGTGCAGACCTACTTCGCCACCCCGCGCTTAACCGACATGGGTTTTGGCCGCACTGTGGCCGCTGAAAACGGGGCTGTCACCAGCGACAGCACGATTGGGGCGGAAAGATAAGCAGGAGCCACAAGTTGGAAACCCGTGGCTTCTCTTTCGCCGCTCACAAGTTCAGCAGAATCCGCAGGTGGTCTTGGACCACCGCCATTGTGGCCTCACTCGCTGTGCCGATACGCCGCTCCAGCCGGTCGTGGCTGATGGAACGGATGGCTTCACAGAGAATCATGCTTGAGCGCTTGAGGCCACCATCCGGCGGCGAGACCGGAATGTGCAACGGCAGAAGACGCAGAGTGGTCGTGATCGGCAGGACAATCACGAGTTTCAGCGGGCTTTGATTAAATTGGTCCGGTGAAATGACCAGCACCGGCCTTTGTCCGGCCTGCTCGTGCCCTACTGTCGGGTCTAGGTCAGTGAACCAGATATCGCCATAGAGAATACTAGGCAACTTTCCCCTCCACAGATTCGTCTTTAGATTCATCTTTCGCCGGCAGGCAAAAATCGGTCTCGGTCCAAGACTCGTTTGGGTCCAAGCCGTCCATAAGTGTGCAGTCCCAGAGCGCGAGTTCTGCTTGATACTCCGCCAGCGCTTCGGGATCGCTTTCAATCGCCGCGTAAGCGGTTTTCAAGTCGTCCCAAAACTTCTGCCGCCGGTGCTGGTCCACGGCTTTGTCTAAAACGGCCTGCATCGGCTCGCCATATTCGGCAGCCATTTCGCGCAGGTAGCGATGCGACTGCTCGCTGATACGAACCGTCGCCGATTGCTTTGCGGATTGCCCTGTTTTTGCGACTCGCTTGGGCTTTGCAGCGGTTTCCATCACTCAGTCCTCCCTCATAGATATGCATGAACAGTATACGCGATTGTTGACAGTTTTGTATACCAGTTCTGAATTGTGTCGCCGGCACAAAAACTTAATGTTCTCTTAACATAATTTCTCCAAGCGCGGTGTCACAATGAAGAAGGCACTTTCTCACGCAAAAGGACACGCACACCATGAACACGAAACAAATCCCTGCACTCGGCGCGGCGGCTCTCAGCCTGCTCGGACTCGCCGGCGGGGCTTCGGCCCAGACCTTCACGCCGGGCAATTTAGTTGTCAGCCGCAGCGTCTACCAAGATGTCGGGCAGGCGGCGCAGCTTGGGGTCGGCTCCAACCTGCCGGACTCCAAAGACGGCGTCACTCCCTACAAAGCGGTCGCCGACGGCTCTTATCCGAACGTCTTCAATAACGCCAAAGCGGACCCATCATTTAGCGTCTCGTCACCGATTTTTCTCGATCAGCTCACGGCGTCCGGCAGCTATGTCAGCACGTATGCGGTCCCGACCAGCCAGCTTGTTTCCAGCTTTCCGTCGAAGTCGGAGCTTGGCCTCAATCTGTCCACCGACGGCACCGCGCTGACCTTCATGGGCTACACCGCGCCCGTGGGAACGCTCGACATCTCGAACTCCTTCACGCCCGGCAGCAGCGAGACCGGCAACTTCGTCACGACCACCCCGACCTACCGGGCCGTCTACCAGCTCAATGCGAACGGCACGTCGCTGGTGACCCAGACCTCGGCGTACTCGGGCAACAATGGCCGCAATGCAATCCTGGACAGCACGCATAACCAATACTTCACGGTCGGCAATGCCGGCAACGGCAACGGCGACGGCACCATTCCCGTTGATAATGGCGTCCAGAGCGTCAAGCCCGGCCAGAACCCCGTTTCCGCCGGCACCACCCCGGTCGGCAATTTCAACATCACGCAGTACGGCTACGCCGCCGACAAGCAGACCAAAGACAACAACTTCCGGGGCGAGACGATCTTCAACAACACGCTCTATATCACCAAAGGCAGCGGCGGCAACGGCATCAATACCGTCTACCAGGTCGGGGCGGACGGCACCCTGCCGGTCGGCACGGACAACCCGATTTCCATTCTGCCCGGCTTCTCCACGGCGCTTGCCAACGGCAAAAGCGGCGGCCCGGTCTCCCATCCGTTCGGCCTGTTCTTCGCCAATGCCACCACGCTGTATGTCGCCGACGAAGGCAACCAGAGCCTCACCGACACCGCCGCCAACAACCTCAGCGCGGGACTTCAGAAGTGGAGCTTCGACGGTAAGCAGTGGGCTTTGGACTACACCTTGACCAGCGGCCTGGGTCTCGGCCTGGCCTACACGGTGCCCGGCTACGGGTTCAGCACGGCCACCGACGGCCTGCGGAACCTGACCGGCAAAGTGAACGCCGACGGCACGGTCTCGCTGTATGCCGTGACTTCCACGGTCAGCAATGCCGGCGATCAGGGCGCGGACCCGAACAAGCTGGTCGCCATCAGCGACACGCTGGCGTTCACCACAGCGTCCCAGGCGTCGGGCGAGTCGTTCGCGACTCTCCAGTCCGCCGGCTTCGGCGAAGTCCTGCGCGGCGTGTCCTTCGCCCCATCGGGTGCCCCGGTCCCGGAAGCGTCCTCGGCGGTGCCGTTGGCCCTCAGCCTGCTCGGCTTGTCCGCCGTCTTTCTCCGTAAGCGTCGGGCCTCGGCAAAGTAGAGGGTGCCAGGAGTGTAGTGCCGGGGGTGTAAAAACCCCCGGCAAAGAAGCGTCCTTCGGACGAGGATAGAGAGAAATCTCTGTCAGCATTTCTTTGTCCGAAGGACATTTCCCTGCCGGGGGTTTTTACACCCCCGGCACTTTTTCCCCAGCATTTTCCCTTGCATTCGGCGCAAAACAGGCGTATAATGGCATATGCTTCACGGCGTCCTGACAGTGTCGGCAGGCTGCTACGCGCTGGGATACCTGACCGGCCTCCTGGCCTTTGTCGGGATGGCCCGGCGGCGCAGTCTCGCGACCGCCGGGATCATGGCGGTGATGGGCGCGGGGCTTCTCGGGGGCATGGCCGGGGCGAACCTCGCGCAGTGGGCCTTTGGGGGCGTCGCCGGCAAGACCGTCCTCGGCGGCATCGCCGGGGGCTATTTGTGCGTCATTCTCTACAAGCGTTATTTGGGCATTCGGCGCTCGACAGGCGATCTGTTTGCCGTTGCGGTCAGCGCGGGCGAGGCGGTTGGACGCTGGGGCTGCTTTTACGGCAGCTGCTGCTACGGCAAGGCGTGCGATCAGCCCTGGGCGGTCCGGCAGCACGGCGAGCTGCGGCACCCGACTCAGCTTTACTTGTCGGCGGCTAACGCCCTGATTTTGGCCGTGCTCCTGGGCTATGACCGAACACGCCCGCCGGAGAACGCTTTGTTTTACTTGCAGGGCGTTTTGTACTGCGCCGCGCGGTTTGGGATTGAGTTCTTTCGCGACGGCCCGCCGCCGGTGTACGGCCTGACACTCGCGCAGTGGGCCTGCGCCGCCGGGTTTTTGTTCTTTGTCGTCAAGCTGAAACGGCTGCTGCGTCCGGCTCGCCGTTCCCCTGCGCCAGTTCCTGCGAGGTAGCTTTTGATGTCCGTCCCGAGTTCGCTTTGCCCGAAGTGCGGGGCGGCCTGGCCGCTGGAGCAGCGTTTTTGCCCGCTCTGCGGCGCGATGCGGCCGCCAGCAAAGGTCTGGCCGCCGCCGGTCGCCGCCTTGCTCGCGCCGCCTCCCGTTCTGCCAGATACCCAGCTCCTGACAGGGAAGGCCGGTGGGGATGTCGCGGCGGGCTTCGGGATTTGCTTTGCCCCCTGGCCGGTGATGATCGGTCTGGGCCACGCTTTCGGCGCAAGCCTCTACGAAGGCGGTCTTCTGCTCGCGCCGCCGGCGCTGTACTTCGTCTTGCGGCCCCGTTACCCGTTCGTGGCCCGTGGCGTAGGCTTCGGCCTGCTGGTCAGCGTGATCCTGACACCGATTTTACTTGTCGTTGGGACAATCCTGCTGGTATTGGGCGTGCTGAGTCTGTGCAAGCCGAATTACCCAAGCTGAATTACTTAAGCTAATCAGCGCTGTCTTCTTTGAGGTTTCCGATGCCCTGCCCGAACTGCAACCAGCCCTGGCCCGAGGGCGGCGCGGCGGTCTGCCCGAACTGCGGGTATGTCCGGCCGACTGCCTGGCCCCCACCCCCGGCGGGTCAGACCACCGCGCCACCGCCGCCGGTCTCGAAGACGGTCACGAAAGGCGCCGCCGGGGACATCCTGCTCGGGCTGGGAATCAGCGCACTCACTCTGTTGGTCGGCATTGGCTTTGTCGCCGTCCCGGTCCTGTACTTCGTCCTGCGGCGTCAGTACCCGGACTTCGCCCGCGGCCTCGGCATCGCCTGGCTGGTCGGCACGGTGCTGGTGCTGGGTGCAGTGGCTGCGTGTGTGTACTCTATATGGCACACTCCGGCATTTGGAGGGCAGCCTTGACGGAGGTCTCTGACCACAACAGAGGGCAGCAAAATGATCGAAACAGAAACTTGGTCGGAAGAAACGCGGGGCCTTTGCCCGACCTGCCTGCGGGACGTACCGGCGACGCTCTTTGACGACGGCGGGCGGATTTGGATACGGCAGATGTGCCCCCGGCACGGCGAGTCGCGGGCGCTGCTGGCCTCCGACACTGCCGAATACTTGCGCCTGCGGGCGTATGTCCCCGACCGGAGCGGCGCGAACTGCTGCTGTGGGCCGGGTGAAGTCTGCGGTCCCGACGGGTCGGCAGATAGACCACCGACGTGTGTTCTGCTGCTGGAAATCACGCAGGCGTGTAACCTGCGCTGCCCAACCTGCTACGCCGACGCGCAGGGCCACGATTTTATGACCGTGGATGAAGCCCGGCGGCGCTTGGATGCGTTTTTCCGGGCGCAGCCCCGGCTGGATGTACTGATGCTGTCCGGCGGGGAGCCGACTATTCACCCGCGCTTTTTTGAGATCTTGGACGCCGCGCTGGCCTATCCCGTCGGGCGCATTCTCATCAACACCAACGGCCTGCGGCTCGGGCAGGGCTTGGGAATGGCGGAAGCGCTGGCGGCACACCGGGAGCGGGTCGAGTTATACTTCTCGCTGTCGAGCTTTCGGGCATCGGGCCACGAACACTTCTACGGGCGCGACCTGCGGGCCGAAAAGAGGACTGCACTGGAAAAAGTGTCGGAGGTCGGGCTGTTCACGACCCTGGTGCCGACCGTCGAGCGGGGGATCAACGACGACGAGATTGGGGACTTGTATCGGTTTGCGCTGTCGGTGGAAACGATCAACGGGCTGACGTTCCAGCCGGTCATGGACACCGGACGCTACGCCCACGGCTACTCGGCGGCGGACCGACTAACCCTCACCGACGTGATTTCTGAACTAGAGCGGCAGACGGGCGGGGCATTGGTCCGTTCGGACTTTGTCGGCCTGCCCTGCTCGCACCCGGACTGCTGCGCCCTGACTTACGGGTTTCTGGATGCGAAGCGCGAGACAATCACGCCGCTGCCCCGGCACCTCGACGTCTCCCGCTACTTGGATTTATTCACCGACAAAATCAGCTTCTCGGGATTAGTCGGCGGCGCGGCCCGCCGGGCCTGGTCGGACGTGTCCCACCTGCGGGGCGGGCAGACCCTGCGCGACTTGGGGGTCCTGTTTGCGCGGGGCGGCCTGCGCGATGTCCTGCCGCTGATGCGCGACCCCGAAGCGTTCGGCCGCCGCGTCTTCCGGGTCGTCGTCAAGCCGTTCATGGACGCTCACACTTACGACAAGAAGCGCATTGACCAGTGCTGCACGAAGATTTTGGACGCCGATGGCAGCGCCGTCTCGTTCTGCGAGTTCAACGTCTTCCACCGGGGCCGCAAGTCCCACGAGGCGATTATGCCGTTGAAGATGATGAAGTAACTTATGAGCCAGTACGATAATCAGCAGCAGGGCCGCCGCTACGAGGGCTGGGCGTTCACGTTCTGCAAAGCCGCGTTTTTGGTGCTGCTCTTTCAGCATTATGCCCTGCTCGCCCTCTCCGGCCTCGCGACCCTCTTCTACATTTTAGCGGCGCTCAAAGGTGTCAAAGAATGGCACTGCTGGGCCAAACCGCCCTGGGTGACGCTCTTTTGGGGCGCAGTCTTCGCCGAGCAGCTCTGGGCGCTCCTCACCCACCATTCGCTGTTTGTGTTCTAAGCGAAATTCAAACGGGCAACCTGTGGGCAGCCAATTCCAGCAGCTCATAAATGCGCGGCCCATCGCCACGTTTGCGGCCCCGTGCATTGTGCAACGGTGTGATCCACATCCAGCCCTTGATCGTCGGGTCGGCCCCGGCACGGAGAAGCAGAGTCACCATTTCCAGCGTACCGTTGGCTGCCGCCGTGTGCAGGGCCGTGTCGCCAATTCGAGGCTCGTTGTGCGCGTTGACATCGGCCCCAGCTTCGATTAAGCGCCGTGCGATGGAAATATTTTCCATCTCGACCGCGATCATCAGCGGTGTCCGGTCAATGTAATCAAACCAGTTCATCGCGGCGGTACTGTCGTGTTCCAGGAGCAGGTCCACCATCGGCAAATTGGCGTCGCTGACCGCCGCGTGAAGCGAGGACCCTTTTGCCGGTGCTTCAGAGGCCACCCGCGCCCCCGCGTCCAGCAGCAGGCGAGCGATTTCTAGATTGCCGCCCAGAGCAGCCCAAAACAGCGGCGTCGTGCCGACATACGGGCTATCCCAAACAGCATCGGCGTGGTTCGGGTCTGCGCCCGCCGCCAGTGCTTGCCGGACCATGTCAACGTCTTTCTCAGAGGCCGCATCGCGCAGAAATTCGTTCCAGTCCATCGTGCTTGGCTCCTAACTTGGCCCCATTCCCAGCACTGCCACCAGGAAGGCCCAGCGGTCGGCGGCTTATTCTCCCAGTAAACCCGGCTTATCAGGCAAATCCAGCACAGGTTCCTCGGCGCGGCCAGCAGTCACAGCCTGCATTGTCAGCAGTGTAGACACCGGAGATTTGGTGATTTTTTCTTGAAGGATGTCAAGAATGGCTTGCAGTTCGATTCTTGCCTCTGATGCATTGCCAAGCAATGTTTGAACGCCTTGGCTGTCTGTGCTTTTTCGCATTGCGAGTTCTAATTTATGTTCCACCGGGTTTTCAGTTAAAGAGTATGCGTGGAAGTGCATATGGTTTCCAAGTTTCGCTTCTCCAACATGATCAAAGGAAAAACTTTTCATCATCTCAGTCAGGAAATGGTCCTGGACGACTAAAACGAAATAGCGCCCGACGTGTTCAAAAGTAGCGACTTTGTGATGAAGCTGAACGAGGATGGTCTTCGCGCTCATTTTCCAGTTCATTCCGAAGCCGGTGTTTTCGGTCGTTTCCTCAGCAATATTAAGGAGGGACAAAAATCGCTGGCGGGCGGGCCAAACAGTTCCTGTGGTATCAACGGCTTGAAGCTCAATCCCAACAAAATCAACAACCTTGCTTTTGCGAACGGCGACGAGGCAGTAATCTACATTGCCGCCTGGAATGGCGACCTCAGAAATGATATGCAGTTCATCGCCAGGCTCTCTATGAGTCAAGAGATGGATGCAGTCTGTGAACACCTGTTTACGCTCCAAGAACCGGAACGGGCAAATGATTACAGTTTTAGGATTTTTAACTCCATGCACGACGGAGCAAGTTCCAATGCTTGTATCCGGGCTTGTCTTTCGCCGCTTCGCACACCGCTTGCCGATGTATTTGCAGTGCTGCTGCGGCAGGACTGTTTTCCAATCCACGTCAGCACGAAATGCCGGCTCGGTATAAAGTTCAGAGATTTTGATGCTGCCTGTCATAAAAGGAAGTTTGTCCTGTGGCGGGCGATATTGATATATGCGGGAGAAATATCTATTCCAACTGATTTTCGCGCCAGCTTCTTGGCAACTAGGTTGGTCGTTCCAGTCCCACAAAAAATGTCCAGCACAATCCCACCCGGCGGGCACGTAGCCAACATCGGAACAATGCAGAGTGCTTCAGGATAAGGCGCATAGTGGGCGGTAATCCCAGTCTTGTCTTCCGGCAGGACTTCCCAAACATCACTGGGTTTTGTTCCTTTGGGATCATACTTGAGAAAATAAAAGCCTTTGTCCCGCAGCTCTTTGGCCCGGCCGGAGACCTTTTCACTGTCCGAATGGGTCGTGCGATGCTGACCGCGAATGACCATGCGAAAGTCGTTCAAGTTTCCTTTGCGAACTTGACCCAATATATCTTCTAGTGATTGCTGGGCCAGCGTTTTTTCTGTGTCGCTCAGTGCTGTTGAGAGTTCGATCTGGCGCTTGTATCGAACTCCTGAAACCCCAGTGGCGGAAACAACCGCACCATTGACAACCTTTGCTTTGCGTGGGTCGGACTTGACGGCATCCGCGTTGAAATAGTAGTGACGTGGCTGCTTGACAAAATGAAAAATATCCTCATGAATATTTCGCAGCTTGTCCGTAGATTGATCAAGGCCGCCTTTCATCTTATTCCAAATCACACTGTTGCGTAATATCCAGCCTTGCTCGTCGATCATTCTGATGGCGATTCGCCAGGGAATAGCAAGCAAGCCTTTGTCTTGATAAGTGTCTCCAATGTTCAGCCAGAAAGACCCAGTCGGCTTCAGCACCCGATGTACTTGCTGGAAAATCGCCAGCAAGGCTTGAGTAAACTCCACACAATTTTTTTCCTCGCCAATCCCGCCTGATTGGTACTCACGCTGTCCCCAATAGGGAGGACTTGTCATGCAAAAGTCAATGCTGTTTTCGGGTAGCTGCGATAAAACAGAAAGTGTTTCACCTGTCAGGAAAAGCGGGCCTATGTCTTCAGTCCCGAGATATGACGCGAATTGTTCAGCAGGAGTCATGTCAGTCTGCATTCTCAGGCCCCATTCCCAGCACCTCTACCAAGAAGGCCCAGCGGTCAGCGGCTTCTTCGATGATTTTTGCCGTAGGTTTGCCGGCTCCGTGGCCGGCGCGGGTCTCGATGCGGATGAGGGCCGGGGCGGGGCCGGATTGGGCGGCCTGAAGCGCAGCGGCGAATTTGAAGGAGTGGGCGGGGACAACCCGGTCGTCGTGGTCGCCCGTGGTGATAAGTGTCGCGGGGTAGGACGTGCCAGGTGTGAGGTTGTGCAGGGGCGAGTAGGCGTACAGGTACGGGAAGTCTTCGGGGCTGTCGGCGGAGCCGTAGTCGGAGGTCCAGGCCCAGCCGATGGTGAACTTCTGGAAGCGCAGCATATCGAGAACGCCGACCGCCGGGAGGCAGGCCCCGAAGAGGTCCGGGCGCTGAGTGAGGCACGCCCCGACCAGGAGGCCGCCGTTTGATCCGCCCCCGATGGCAAGCTTCGGCGTGGATGTGTATTTGTTCACAATCAGCCACTCAGCGGCGGCGAGAAAATCGTCGAAGACATTCTGCTTTTTCTCTTTGATGCCTGCCTCATGCCAGGCCGCGCCGTACTCGCCGCCCCCACGCAGGTTCGGGATGGCGAGGACGCCGCCCATCTCCAGCCAGACAAGCTGCGAGACACCGAATGACGGGGTGAGCGAGACATCGAAGCCCCCGTAGCCGTAGAGGTACGTTGGGTGGGTGCCGTCCAAAACCAGGCCCTTCTTGTGGGTCAGGAACATCGGGATGGGCGTACCGTCCTTGCTGGAATAAAAGACCTGAAAGGTCTCGTAGTCGCCCGGCGCGAAATCCACTTGCGGCTGCTTATATAGAGTGCTGGCCCCCGTGGTCATGTCGTAGCGGTAGATGGTCGGCGGGGTCGTAAACGAATCGAAGCTGTAGAACGTCTCGGTCTGCGCCCGCTTGCCGCCGAAGCCGCCCGCCGACCCGAGGCCGGGCAGCGCGACTTCGCGCTCAAACGCGCCGTCGAGCGCAAACACTTTGATCTGCGTGGTCGCATCTTTGAGGTACTGCGCGACAAAGCGCTCGCCGACCAGATTTACGCTTTCAAGCGTTTCTTGGGACTCGGGAATGACTTCGCGCCAGTGTTCGGGCGCGGGGTTCTGCGTGTCAACCCTGATGACCCGGCACTTCGGCGCGGCATGGTCGGTCCGCAGCCAGAAGACCGGGCCGTCATTGCCGAGGAAGCTGTAGCGCGATTCAAGTTCGGAGATCAGCTCGACGACGGGGGCGTTCGGGGTCGTCAAAGACTTGTAGAACAGGCGGTTTTTGGGGATGGTGCCCTGCCGCACCGAAATGATCAAATACGCGCCGTCCTCGGAGACCGAGGCATTGAAGCCCCACTCTTTCTGATCAGGGCGCTCATAGATCAAAACATCTTCGCTTTGGTCAGTGCCGAGGGCGTGGAAATACAGCTTTTGGAAGTAATTGGCCTGCGACAGCGCCTCGCCTTCCGGGGGCGCATCGTAGCGGCTGTAGTAGAAGCCCGAGCCGTCTTTGGCCCACGATGCCCCCGAGAACTTGACCCACTTCAGATGGTCAGCCAAATCCTGCCCGGTGTCTATATCGCGCACAAACCACTCGGTCCAATCCGACCCCGCCGCCGACAGGCTGTACGCCAAAAACTTGCCGTCGTCGGAGATCGCCGTGCCCGACAGCGCCACCGTGCCGTCGCCGGACAGCGTATTCGGATCGAGCAGCACACGCGGTTCGGCGCCTAGACTCTCCGTCACATACAACACGCTCTGATTTTGCAGGCCGTCGTTTTTGCTGTAAAAGTACCGCCCGCCCTGAAGGTACGGCGTCCCGAACCGTTCGTAGTTCCACAGCGTCGTCAGCCGCTTCTCGAGAGCCGCACGGGCCGGGATCTTCTCCAGGAACGCAAACGCCAGCGCATTCTCGGCCTCGATCCACGTCCGCGACTCGGGGGAGTCCGGGTCCTCCAGCCACCGATACGGGTCAGCAACCATGGTGCCATGATAATCGTCCACTTGGTCGGACTTGCGGGCGGGGGGATAGTCAAAAGGGGTATTCATGCCGGAACAGTTCGGCAGGGGCCAGCGACTTTCCTGCATCATCATACAATGTCGGAACGAATGTGGTACAATGCTGTCGTTACATAAATGGAGTTACAATGAACATCACCTGGGATGAAAGCAAAAACGCCGCGAACAAAAAGAAGCACCGGGTCAGCTTTGAGCTGGCGAAATTTGTCTTCGACGATCCGCTCCATATTTCTCAGCAAGACCGCACTGTGAATGGTGAGGAACGCTGGCAGGCGGTTGGCTTGGTCCCCGGCGCACTGCTCCTGCTGGTAGTGCATACCTGGGCCGATTATGCAGGCGAGGAACACATACGCATTGTTTCAGCACGAAATGTGACCAAAATCGAAAGGAGAGACTATGAAAACAATACCTGACTCGCTGCGTGAGGAAATCGCAGCGCTGGCGGCAATGACTGAGGACGAGATTGATTTTTCCGATGCTCCCGCCACGACCCATGAATACTGGCAAGGCGCGGTGCGCGGCAGGTTCTACCGCCCCATCAAGCAGCAGCTTACGGTCCGCATTGACGCAGACATTCTGGACTGGCTGAAAAAAGACGGCGAGAAAGGCTACCAAAAGCGCCTCAACTCCGTTTTGCGCGAGGCCATGCTTAATGCGAGGACACGCCATCCTCAGCTTACAGACGACCATGCCATAAATTCATGATGGACCCCACACCCAAAGCTATAAAGCCACTCTCCGGGTAAGTTCTGGCAGAAATCGCTGCCCTTGCCGAGAAGTCGGACGCAGACATCGATTTCTCTGATATTCCCGAAACAAAAGATGAGGACTGGGTCAACGCTGTGCGCGGCAAGTTCTACCGGCCTGACACGCAGTACAAATACAAAGAAGACTGATATAAGGATTTGGAGGTGGCGTAAACAGGGCAGCGACAAAGGCTGCCAAAAGCGTCTCAACGCGATGCTCAACGTCATCAAGCCCCGCTCTTAGCCCTTGCCACCGCTTTGCTCCTCCCACGGCTGATGATAAAAGTTTATCACATAACCTGGGAATTTTGGTACTCGATAAATCTTTCAGCAGCAGCTTTAGTTGCCTCGCTCGCTGAAACATGAGATAGTGTCGCTCGCAACAAATCAAGCCAGTACCGTCGAAGTTCTGCCGTCAGCGGCGTATTCAGAACACGATTAACCATCCAAACAGTGTAGGTGGTTGGCTTCCGCTGCATAGACTCTGTCAGGCCCGTCTGGTAGTTTGGTAGTTTTTCTAGGGCATGAACGATTGGGCCAGGTGATCCTAAATCTTTTCCCTCCACACGTTCAAGCAAAGTGAAGAGGGCTTCTGCTCCCTGCTCAGGATGCGGTGTGTCAGTCAGCTCCACACAAACATCGTATAGATGATCGAACCCTTCACCAAGTGCCTCTTCCTCAAAGTCATCATATTGGAAAGCACTAAGCTCTGCAATAACTTCTTGTGTTGCTCTTGCCATACCTGCTTCTTCCCATTTTCTCCGGCAAATCTTCGGCAAATCTTACGCCACCACTTTTCATACCGCGTTTTGAGGAAGACAGGCGCTGACAGCAGGTATAATCGCAGCATGGAACAAAGTATCTTGGAACAAATCTTTGTGATCACGGCGGTGGGGCGAGATGGGCCGGGGATTATCGCGGCGCTGGCGAAAGTTGTCTTTGATCTTGGGGGCAATCTCGACGATGCTTCGATGACGCGGCTGCATGGGGCATTTGCGATTATGCTGGCGGCGCGGGTGCCGCCGGATAAATCAGAGAGCGAGGTGCGGGCGGCGCTGGAACCGCTGGCGGAAGAGATGGGGCTGACGGTGACGGTGCAGGCGGTGCCGGACGCGCATTCCGAGGCCGACCCGGACACGCTGCTGACGGTCTACGGGGCGGACAAGCCGGGGATTGTCTATCAGGTGACGGCGGCGCTGGCGAGTCGCGGGGTGAATGTCACGGATATGGACACGCGGGTTGCGGGGCCTGCCGGCGCCCCGGTGTATGTCATGCTGCTGGAAGCGGCGGCAGGCGAGATTGATTTGGCGGATGATATTGCCGCGCTCAAAGCAGCGCTGGGCGTAGACATCACTATGCAGGCGTTCGCGCCGGAGGCGCTGTAGATGGCGGTTCGCCCGGTCGTCCTGTACCCCGACCCGCGCCTGAAAGTGGTCATCGCGCCGTCTTCAGAGATTGATGAGAACATTCGGGCCGCCGCCCAGGATTTACTCGACACAATGGACGGCTGCCCGCCGCGCACGGTCGGCATCGCCGCGCCGCAGATCGGGGTCCTCTCGCGCATTGCGATTGTGGACACGTCCCGCAACCCGAAATACCCCGGCGGGCATGGCCTCTTGGTGCTGGTCAACCCCGAGGTTATCGCCCATGACGGCGAGCAGTTCTTCCGCGAAGGGTGTTTGAGCCTGCCGGACTACACGGCGAATATCAAGCGCCACGCACAGGTCACAGTCTCGGCGCTCACTTTAGAGGGGGAGCAAATGACGCTGGACGCTGAGGGATTCGAGGCGGTGGTCTTGCAGCATGAGATTGACCACCTGGACGGCGTCTTATTTTTGGACCGGGTGGCGAATGTCAAGACGGATTTGTTTCGGCGGAAGGAACCCACCCCGAAACTTCGTTTCGACCCTCCCGAAACGGGAGGGTGAGGAGGTTAGAGCAAGAGACCGTGACAGGACATGTGATTCATGTGTGCCGGTGTCCTAATCCGAAACCTCTTCACCCTCCCGTTTCGGGAGGGTCGAAACGAAGTTTTGGGGTGGGTTCCTACACATACGTCGCCAGAAACTCCAGTGTCAGCGCCCACGCCGAACGGGCGGCTTCCGGGTTGTACGATGCCCGCGCATCGCAGAAGAAGCCGTGGTCAGCTTCGGAGAAGACGACCTGAGCATACGGCTTGCCGGCGGATTTCAGCGCGTCCTCCACGGACCTGACCGCGTCGGTGCCGATATGCTCGTCCTTGCCGCCCCAGAACAGCAGGATCGGGGCATTAAGCGCGGGCGCTTTTGTCAGCAGCTCCGGGAAAAAGCCATTGGGTGCAATCCCGCCGCCGTAGTACGACACCGAGGCTTTCAGGGGCAGCAGGGTATCGGCGAGAAACGATGTCCGCCCGCCCATACAGTAGCCTGTAGACACGACTGCCGACGCCCCGCCTTCGGTGGTCAGCCATGAGTATGCCGCCTGAATATCGGCGGTCTGGCCGTCGTCGGTCAGCGCCGCCATGTGCGGCATCACCGGCCCGAAATCGGTATAAATGCCCTCGAAGCTGCCATCGGTGCGGTGGAACAGTGCGGTGGAACAGCGCGGGTGCAATCGCCGTGTACCCGGCGCGGGCAAACCGCTCAGTGACATCTTTGATGTGGGCGTTGACCCCGAACGCTTCTTGGAAAACGAGAATGCCGGGGTGCGGGCCGGGCGCTTGTGGCCGGGCGATATACGCCGGCATCGTCGTGCCGTCGGACACGTTCAGTGTCACAGTCTCAGTCGTAATTTCTTCCGCCATAAGTAAATTCCTCTTTCTTAACTGCCTCGCAGGTATAATACCGAAAATCACTATTCTATTCCCGAGGGAGACCGAATTTGACACACACACCGCTGGCCCAAGCAATCTGGCCCGGCTCCGCCCGTTCCCAAAGCGCCGCCTATTCCCAAAGTGCCGACTGGGGCCGCGATGCCCTGCTTGTGCTGACCTTCAGCCTCGTCACCGCGCTGTCCGCGCAGGTCGCCGTTCCTCTGCCCTGGACACCGGTCCCGGTGACCGGGCAGACCTTCGGCGTGCTGCTCACCGGCGCACTGCTCGGCCCCCGCTTGGGGGCGCTGGCTTTGCTGCTGTATCTCGTCGAAGGGACCTGTGGCCTGCCGTTCTTCGCCGGCGGCGGGTTTGGCCCGGCCCGGCTCCTCGGCTCGACCGGCGGCTACCTCTTAGCCTTTCCCCTCGCCGCCGCCCTCGTCGGGTGGCTCGCGACACGCGGCTGGGACCGGCAGCCCCTCCTCATGCTCGCCGCCATGCTGCTCGGCTCGGCAGTGATTTATATGCTGGGCGCAGCGCAGCTCGCGCACTTTGTCGGCGCTCCCCGTGCGTTTACAATCGCCGGCATTCTGCCGTTCCTGCCCGGCGATATTGTTAAAGCGTTGCTTGCGGCGGGCCTGCTTCCGCTCGGCTGGACCTGGATCGGGCGGAGAAGATGAAGAACCCACCCCGGCGCAAGCGCCGACCCTCCCGAAACGGGAGGGTGCAGAGTTTGGAGGGGATGCAACGGCCTCAACCTCTTGACCTTCCCGTTTATGCTTTGCATTACTTCGTATCGGGATGGTCGGCGCTTGCGCCGGGGTGGGTTCTTCATGCCTGAACCCCTTCGTCTCGGCACACGCGGCTCCAAGCTGGCCCTGGCCCAGTCCCATTGGGTCGCCGATGCCCTGCGCTCGGCCCATCCAAACTTAGATGTAGACATCCGAGTAATTCAGACACGCGGCGACGCGACTCAGGCAGCGAACGTGCCTCTGGCGTCGTTTGGCGAAAAGGGCATCTTCGCCAAAGAGTTAGAGTCGGCGCTGCTGGCGGGCGAGATTGACCTGGCCGTTCACTCGATGAAAGACCTGGAGCACACGCTGCCCGAGGGCCTGGTCATTGCCGCCGTCCCGCCCCGCGAGGACCCCCGCGATGCCCTGGTCGGCTCGACTTTGGACGCTTTGCCCCACGGCGCAAAAGTCGGCACCGGCTCCGTCCGCCGCCGCGCTTTGCTGCTGTCCCGCCGTCCCGATTTGCAGATGCTGGAGATACGCGGCAACATTGACACGCGCCTGCGGAAGTTCCGCGAAGGCCAATACGACGCGATTTGTTTGGCGGTCGCCGGCCTCAATCGTTTAGGCTTGCAGGAAAATATCGCCGAGATTTTGGACCCGGACTGGTTCACACCCGACCCCGGACAGGGCGCACTGGCGGTTGAAACACGCGAGAACGACACGAGAGTGCGCGACCTGGTGCTGGCTTTCAATGACACAAAAGCGCAAACAACAACCCGTGCGGAACGCGCTTTCCTCCAGGCCATTGGAGGCAGTTGTAAAACACCAGTCGGGGCATTTGCGATCTGGACTTACCGCACTTTGCAGATCAAGGTTATGGTTGCCTCTCCTGAAGGCAGCTCCATTTTCCGTGAGACGGTTGAAAGCGGTCTGGGCACGCCCGAAGAGACAGGCCGAGATGCTGCCGAACGCCTCTTGCAGATTAGCGCGGTCAGGCAAATGGCAGGGGGCACAAATGCGGAATGAAGAAACCATGCCATGAATGGCACGGCTATACGGCGCAGCGCCACGAAGTACCGCTTCGCGGCACTGAAACAAAAGCCAATTCCGAACCCCGCGAAGCGGTGTGTTTCGTGGCGTCCGCGCCGTATAGCCGTGTGTTTTAACACATGGTCTTTTGCAGGGAACAACCCCGGCACAGAATGGGTTTCAGGGGTGAGTATGACGCAATTTAGAAACGAACACGCAGCGATGCAGACTTTTGATTACTTGGTACTGGGCAGTGGCAGCGCGGGGCTGTCGTTTGCGCTGGAAGTGTCCGAAAAAGGACGGGTCGCGCTGATTACCAAAAAGGACCGGACCGACAGCAACACGAACTGGGCGCAGGGTGGGATCGCCGGGGTGATGGGCGCGGACGATGACCCCGAGCTGCATGTCCAGGACACGCTGATCGCCGGTGCGGGCCTCTGCCATGAGGATGCAGTGCGCGTTTTAGTCAACGAAGGGCCGGACCGCATTCGCGAGCTGATGACGTTCGGGGCGAACTTCAACCGCGAAAAGAACGGCGAGCTGTCGCTTGGGCGCGAAGGCGGTCACTCGCGGCGTAGAATAATCCACACGGCGGATTTGACGGGCAAGGAAGTCGAGCGGACTTTGGTGGAGGCTGCCAAGTCGCACCCGAATATCACGGTTTTGGAGCACCACTACGCCATAGACCTGATTATAGAAGTTATAGAAGACGGCCACTGCTGCGGGGCGTATGTGCTGGATGACGCCAGCGGCAGCGTCGAGGCGTATGTCGCGCCGGCGACGCTGCTTGCCACGGGAGGCGCGGGTCAGGTGTACCAGTTTACGACCAACCCGCCGATTGCCACCGGCGACGGGGTCGCGATGGCTTGGCGGGCCGGGGCAGACATTGCCGACATGGAGTTTATTCAGTTCCACCCAACATCGCTGTACCACCCGGACGCCAAAAGCTTTTTGATCTCGGAAGCGGTCCGGGGCGAGGGTGGGATACTTCGGCGCAAGGACGGCACGGCGTTTATGGCCGAGTACGACCCGGAGCGCAAAGATTTGGCGCCCCGCGATATTGTCGCCCGCGCGATTGACAGCGAGATCAAGAAAACGGGCGACGAGTGCGTGTATCTCGACATCACGCACCTGCCCGCCGACGAGATCAAAACCCATTTCCCGACCATCTATGCCCGGTGCCTGTCGTTCGGCATTGACATCACGACCGACCAAATTCCCGTAGTGCCCGCCGCGCATTACTCCTGCGGCGGGGTCGTCACCGATTTGTCGGGCCGGACTTCGATTGACGGCCTGTATGCCTGCGGCGAGGTGGCGTCCACCGGAGTTCACGGCGCGAACCGTTTGGCGTCCAACTCGCTGCTGGAAGCGCTGGTCTTCGGCAAGCGGGCCGCCGATGACGCCCAGCGCCGGGCCGACCTGCCGGACGTCTGCACATCGGTCCCGGACTTCCCCGGCGCGGCCCGGCGGGTCGGCGCACTGGACCACGCGCAGGTCGAGGGCCTGCGGAAGCGCTTGCAGCGAACGATGCAGAAGTATGTCGGCATCGTCCGCTCGGACAGCCGCCTTGCCAAAGCCGCCGCCGCCGTCGCCGCCCTCCGGACCGAGGCCCAGCCGATCTTCGACGACTCGGTGCTGGCCGACGACGTTTTAGAGCTTCGCAACATGATCGAAGTCGCCCAGCTCATCACTCGGTGTGCCCAGGCCCGCAAAGAGTCCCGCGGCCTGCATTATACGACCGACTACCCGCTGACACTCGAAAGCGAGCGCCATGACACTGTTCTCAAGCTGGGCGTCATGTCTGTTTAGCCTCGGCCTGCTGATGACGCTGGGGGTCTGCCGGGCGCAGAACCCGCCCGGCCCAGTGCCTGACCAGCTACTCCCGTCTGTCAATGCGTACCTGTTTCCGACAATCCAGGCAGGCAGTTATGACTTCTGCCTGGAATCCCTTTCGGAAAAGCCGTTGACTATGAAGCTACGTTTTTCCGAAATCCGTGCTGAGGCAAAAGACGAAGGAACACGAAAAATCGTTTCGGCGAGAGTGACACTTCTGCCCGCCCCACTTCCAAGTCCCGGCTACGGGCCGCTGAGCCGCATTCTGGGACGCTCCTGGACCGGACTTCGGTGGGACACCGACGGCCTGCTGCCGGGCCTCTACACACTCACGGTTACAGTTCCCCTCAGCGTCGCGGACGACAAGGGGGCAACCATTTCGGCCCCGGACCAGACAAGTCTCGCTGCCGGTTTATCTGCCCCGGCCCGAGGGTCTGCAAGTGGCTCAGGCAAAGTATCTCGGCAGGCGCGTTTGGATGACGCAGCCACTGGGATTGACTGCCGCTGCCAGCCACGCAGGGTATCAGTTCGCGCTACAGACGTCTTTTCGTGTCAAGTCCGTGACGCGCCTGAATCAGCCTTATGCGGACCTTGCCATGAACGGCGGCGATGGCCCCGGCTGGGATATGTCGGCGGCGGATTTCGTGACGAATAATCCTCTGCGCGTGACGTTCGACCAGCCGCGCCGGGTAAAGATCACCGCTCGCGGCTGGGCCGGACCCAAACAGCCGCGCTTCCAGCCCCCGCTGTTTCAGGACTTCGCAGACCCGTGGCAGATGGAACGCGCTCTGCGCCTGGCTCCGCCCAAGCGCCTAACCCCGCTGACGCCGGGCATGACCCCGCGGCAGGTGATTGAGGTGCTCGGCTGGCCGACCGAGTACGGCACTTTGGCGCAGCTTGCGGCGCGGCCCGTTTGGCGCTACAATAACCTCAAGCCGTTCCATGCCACGGCTTACTTCGCGCACGGCAAATTTGTCCGCTATGACCCCGGCGGGCATCTGCCTTAGTGCCGCGTATGAAGGCCGCGAGAGCCGTGGCACACTGGCTTTTGACTTTTTCGGACGCACAAAAACAGCCTCCTGCGATTGACGCAGGAGGCTGTTTTGCTGAGTTTGAGACTATTTGCTCAGGCCGACCGGGTCGGTCGTGCCGAAGAGGTTCCTGGTCCAGACGTTCACGGTTGGGACGCCGTCACCGGGGTAGGTCGTGCCGTTGTAGGTAATGGTGTCGGCGGCACTCGAGTCGTCGCGGGCATCAAACTTTGCGCTGCCCAGAGCGCGGTTTCCGGTGATGATGTTCGGCGTGGTTATAGACTGGAATACCTGGTAGTCGGAGGCATGGATGCCGATGCCGCCGCTGCCGGAGATGCTGTTGCCGGACACCGTGGTGCCGGTGACACCGGCCAGGGCGATGCCGTCGCCGGCGTTGCCGCTGAGGAAATTGCCGACAATCTTCAGGCCATCGCCGGCGGCAGTGGAGCTGAACTGGTAGAAATTGCCGTCGGCGTAAATCGCAGTGCCGGCGTCGGGCGGGGCGAAAAACGAGCCGGCGTCATAGAGGGTGCCGGTGATCGTGTTGCCGGTCGCGGTCGAAAACTCGGCGGACGAGAAGTACAGGCCGTAGTTTGTGTTGCGGGAGATCAGGTTGCCGGTGACCGACACGGTGCCGTTGATGTAGACGCCGGCCACGAGGTTGTCGTGGATGGAGTTGCCCGCGACAAGGCTTGCGGGCGGGTTCGGCGCGGCGGGCGTGCCGGCTGCCGGGTTGTAGGTATCGGCGAGGATTGAAAGGCCCCGGCCTTTGTTGGACCCGATCTCGTTGCCGGCGATTTGCAGGCCGTCGCCGTAGATCACCAGGCCGCTGAACGTGTTGCCGCTGAACGTGTTGCCGGCGATCTGTGCGCTCAGGGGATACAGGGTTTGGGTGGGATCGCTGCCGATGTCCAGCCCGTCGCTGCCGTTGCCGGTGAACTGGTTGCCGGCGATTTGCAGGTCGGTGCCGCCGAGGATTTCCGCGCCGTTTCTGAAGTTCTTGGTGACGACGTTGCCGAGAAGCCGGAATCCCTTGAGGCTGACCGACGCGCCGCCCGCGCCGACGCCGTCGGAGTAGCCTAAAATCTCGATGCCCCGGTAGCTGCTGCGGACCGTGACGCCGCTGATTTCAAGGTCGGCGACACCGGTGACGACAAAGGTATCGGGGTTTTGGCGGCCGGCGCTGATGCCGGCGGGCAGGCTCGGGTAGCCGGACGAGTCGCCGACGTTCTGCACGGTCAGCCCACGCACGGCGACATGGTCAGCGAGGATGCTGATGCCGTTCGGATAAACCGTGTAGGTGAAGTCTGGGTTGGCCGGGTCGGGCGTGACGATTGTGCCGAGGCCGGTACCGTCAATGACAGGATTGCCGACGCCCGACAAAACGACATGGGGAGTTGCCATCGTGACGGCTTCATTGTAGACCCCGCCTTTAGGCTTGGGCGAAACCAGCACGGTGTCGTAGGGTTTGGCGGCATTGAGCGCCTTTTGGATGGTCGGATACTTCTGCGGGACAAGCAGAGTCGCGGCGGCGGCGGACTGGGTACAGGCCGGCACGGCAGCGGCGGCAAGCAGGGCAATGGTCAGGGGCGCGAAAGATGAACGCATAAAAACTCCTCAGCGAGAACAAAAAGAAGAGAACGACAGGCGGCCTTCGAGGGTCTTTCGTGAAGGCCAACTACAGTGTAACACGAAAAACGCGGTTTCGGCAGACAGCCTCACGATTTCTTCCCCCGTAAGAGTATCGGTTTTTCCGCTTCCCAGCAAGAGTCCCGTATTTTTGCCGTCCGACTTCTCACGCCCCACGCCGGGCGGGTACAATGAGAGCCATGGGATACGACCTGCATATTACGCGGCAAGTGTATTGGGCCGGCAAAGACGGCCCGGAGATTGCGCCGGACGAATGGCTGGCGATTGTCCGCGCAGACCCGGAGCTGACGCTGCGCGGCCTGAACGGACCCTATTACGCCGATTGGTCCGGCCCAGGCAAGTATCCCTGCTGGCTCGATTTTGATGGAGGCTGTGTATACACCAAGTATCCGACAGATGAGATGATTGAAAAGATGGTCCAGATCAGCAAGCTGCTGGGGGCCAAAGTGCAGGGCGACGACGGGGAAGTTTATCTTGGGGACGGGCAGGTCACCGAGCAGGACCACACGGGGCAGTGGGTGATTTATTCCATGACCGGCAGGAAAGACACGGCTTGAAACTCAGCATACACGCTGTCGCGGATTTGGTGCTGCCGGAGGACACGCCGACGACGCTGCAAATCGAGGCGGCGCAGATCGCCGGGGTGCAGAACGTCGAAGGGCCGGTCTTCACGGTCACGCCGTTTGCCGCCGCCGAGCCGTTCCCGGACTTCTACGGCAACCCCTGCCGCCGGGTCCTGCTGCCGGCGGGCAATGTGCGGGCCGAATACACGGCCACGGTCACGCTGCCGGGCGCACGCTTCCCGGCGATGCTCCCCTACGAGACAATCCCTTATGAAGCCGACGCCCTGCACCTGCCGACGAACACGCTTTTGTACACTTTGCCGTCGCGCTACTGCCAGTCCGACCGCTTGGTCGCGATGGCAACCGACCTGTTCGGGGAGGCCGTGCCCGGCTTTGCCCGCGTGTCGGCGGTCTGTGACTGGATTTATACGCATATCACCTACCAGTACGGCACGTCGGACACCGGGACGTCGGCCTTTGACACTGCGGTGCAGCGGATCGGGGTCTGCCGGGACTTCGCGCATCTCGGGATCGCGCTTTGCCGCGCCCTGAACATCCCCGCCCGCTACGTGTCCGGCTACTGCCTCGGTTTGCAGCCGCCGGACTTCCACGCCTATTTCGAGGCGTATTTAGATGGCCGCTGGGTCTCGTTCGACCCCACCGCGCCCATCCCCCGCCCTGCCCTCGTCCAGATCGCCGTGGGCCGCGACGCCGCCGACTGCGCCTGATGCACATTCTACGGCTACGGCGAAACCAAGTTCCTGTCGGTAGAAGTCACCGAACGGAACGTCTGAAGTTGACAGACTGCGTTTTCACTGTTATACTGGTTTTCACCAAACGATGAAAGCGGCTGTAACAATGAAACCAGCGGAGACGGATGCAGAAACGCGGCGTTATGCCATCCTGGCTCTCGATGAGTGTTTGCGTCAGGTGCCTGACGCTCAGGTATCCGTCAGCTTGCAGCCGATGCTGGGCAGCGAAGACAAATCCGATCTGCTGGCTCGGTTTACGCATTTGGGACAGGAAACCACGCTTTTCGCCGAGGTAAGCCGCAGCGGCGAGCCGCGCTACGCCCGCAGCGCTTTTTACCGGGCTTTTCATCGGCTTGCTCAGTATCGCCAGGAAGCGCCGTCCGCCTTCAGCGTATTCATTGCGCCTTATCTTTCGCCGGAAGCCGCGGAGATGTGCCGGGCACAGGGCGTTGGTTATTTGGACTTTGCCGGCAACTGCCATTTGGCATTCGGCGGCGTTTATCTCCATGTGGAGGGCAAGCCGAACCCGGCGGCGCAGTCTCGTCCTCTGCGCTCACTGTATCAGCCGAAAGCCGAGCGGGTCCTGCGGGTTCTTCTGACGCAGCCTGCTAAGATGTGGCGGCTGCAAGCGCTGGCGGACGAAGCATCGGTGAGTGTAGGACAAGTCTTCAAAGTCAAATAACTGCTGCTTGATAAAGAATGGCTTGAGGAAACTGACAAGGGCGCTTTTCTGACGCAACCTCGCGAGCTATTGGCGACTTGGGCGGGACACTACCGTTTCAGCAAGCACCAATCCACACTGCTGCACACCCTGAACGAGTTAGCTTCCTTTGAACGCGAGTTCTCCCGCGTCTGCCGTGGACTTGGCGTCCATTGTGCGTTTACGGCGCTTGCGGCGGCGGCTCAGTATGCGCCTTATACAGCCTATCAGCGCACAACAGCTTATGTCGCCGGTGATCTAGCAAATCTTCGTGAGTTATTTGACCTTGCACCCGTGCAGACAGGAGCCAATGTGGTTCTGCTCACGCCCTACGATGACGGCGTCTTTTACGGCGCAAGGCAACAGCAGGACATCTCTCTGGTTTCGCCTCTCCAGGCCTACTTAGACTTGCAAAGCGCAGGCGGGCGCGGGCGAGAAGCCGCCGAACTCCTTCTGCAAAAGGAGATTGTTCCCAATTGGTGAATATACGAGATAGCTATCAGCCACAGATGATCGTGGCGGCTCGTCAAGTCTTGCTGGAACTGGCATTTCTGTTAGAGGACGAGCGCGACCATGTGGTTTTCGTCGGTGGAACAGCCTGTGCTCTGCTTTTTCCACAGGGGGCCGATCCGCATGAAGGGACAATAGATGTCGATATCGCCCTTGATCCTGTTAGGCTCGCTGAGTACGGCACCGAAACACTTGAAGAGAAGCTGATCTGTGCAAATTATCAGCAGGATGCCCTGAAAGCAGGAGAAGAACTTCGCCCCCTCAAAAAGTACCGCTGGTTTCAATTTGTGTCAGTTGATGAGGACAGTCCGGCGGTGGAAGTTGCGGTGAACCTTCTCTGCGGTGAGTATGACGACAGCCAGCGCTACATGGGGTCTCGGGAAACGCAGGGTCTTCACCCCAGCGTTCTGCGTGGGTTAGATTTGGCATTTCTTGATCCGCGCCTTGTGTCCCTATCCGGCCATCTGCCCGATGGCAGCCAGTATCAAACTGAAGTTCAGGTCTGCTCACCGGCCAGCCTCCTCGCCATGAAGGGAATTGCCATTGCGGACCGGCTGCATGGTGGCGACAAAGATGCGTTTGATATAGACTATATCCTGCGCCGGTTCGAGGGAGGCCCGGATGCTCTGGCGCGTGTTTTACAGACCGATATATATCGGCATGAGAGCTTGGTTCGGGAAGGCTTAGATGGCATCTCCAAAGCCTTCCAAACATACAGCGCCGTCGGTCCCACCAGCATCGCGACGGAAGACCGCTACCCGGACCCAGTGGAACGCGCCATTGTGCAGCAGAGCGCGTTCCAGCGTGTGCAGCGCCTCTTAGGCGCACTCAGGTCTTAAGCGCACTTAAGACGCGAGTGCGCTTACTGCCCAGCGATGCGCTTAAGGCCCGGCGCTGAGGCTGACGGGGGTCCAGCCGCTGAAGGGGCCGAAGACTTGGCAGGTGGCGTCGGGCTGGAAGTCGCCGAGGTTCCACAGCGAGACGCGCCCATCGTCGTGGCTCCAAAGGAGGTGTTCCGCGTTGTCTGCTCCAATGGCAATCGCCGTGCCGGACCAGCCGGCGTAAGGCCCGGCAAGGAGGCACGTCTGGTCGGGATGGGCCTCGGCAGTGTTCCAGAGCGAGACCTGTCCGCCAGTGCTGTCCCAGAGCAAATGCGCCGCATTGTCCGGCCCGACCGCAAGCGACTTTGCGGTCCAGCCGTCGTAGGGGCCGTAAACCCCGCAGGTCGCCTCGGGATTTGCGTCCGTCAAGTTCCAGACCGACATACGCCCGTCGGTGCTGTTCCACAACAGACGCTCCTGATTATTGGCCCCGATGCTAATGGCCGTGCCGGACCAGCCGACGTAAGGACCGGCAAGGATGTACGTCTGGTCGGGATGGGCCTCGGCCAAGTTCCACAAAGACACCTGCCCGTCGGCGTTGTCCCATAAGAGGTGCGCCGCGTTGTCGGGTCCGACCGCAAGCGCTTTTCCCGTCCAGTCGGGGTAGGGGCCGGCGATGAGGCAGCTTGCGGCAGGGTCGGCATCAGCAAGGTTCCAGACCGACACACGCCCGTCGGTGTGGGTCCACAAGAGGCGGACATGGCCGTCCGGCCCCTCGGCAATCGTGCGGGGGGTCCAGCCGGGATAGGGGCCGTAAAGCAGGGCCGCCGAGGCCGGTGCGGGCGCGGTCATATCCCAGACCGACGCCTGCCCATTGCTGTTTGCCCACAGAACATGGGTCGCCGGGCGATGCAGGCTGACCAGAAACAGGCTGCCGTGGCCGTTCGCGCCGCCGTCGGCGGTGGTCCCGAAGATGACCCCGCTCCGGTCCGCCGTCAGCGCCGGCGCGGTGCCGTCGCCGCTGTCCAGCGCATACAGGGAACTCAGCACGGAGCCATCGGCGCTCAGTCCAAAGATCGTTCCTAACCCCGAGTCGCCGCCCGACCAGGTCGCGCCGTAAAAGTTTCCCTCGGTGTCCGTCACAAGGGCGCACGACGGAAAAGCGCCGTCGGCATTCACGCCCGAGCCGTCCGGGCTGCTGAACCCGTAGAGGGCCGCAAAGCCGGTGCCGTCGGCGGCCATCCGGTAGATCGCTCCGCTGCCGCCGCTGCCGCCGTAGGGCACGGCGCCGTAAAGCTGGCCGCCCTGCCCGAAGACCGGCTTGAACGCAGGCTGTGCGCCGTCGGCGTTGACCCCATTTCCGTCGGTGGCCGAGAACTCGTGCAGCAGCGCGTAGCCGGTGCCGTCCGGCTTGATCCGAAACACCGTGCCGGAGCCGCCCGCGCCGCCCAGCCCGGTAACCCCGTACAGAAATCCGTCGGGACCGGCCAGGAGGCCGTCCGCCGGGTAGGCGCCGTCGGTTCCCGCGCCGAACGTATGCAGGATCGTGAGCTGGCTGCCGTCGGCACTCAGCGCGTAGACTTCTCCCAGCCCATACGCGCCGCCGGACTGGGTTTCGCCGTACAAAGACCCGTCCGCGCCCTGCACCAGTGCGCCGGTCGGGTAAGCGCCGTCGGCATTGACCCCGTTTTGGTCGCCCGCCGAAAACTCATGCAGCACGGCGTACCCGCTGCCGTCCGCCGCCAGACGGAAGACCGCGCCGCTGGCAGCCGCGCCGCCGTTCGACTGGGTGCCGTAGAGGATATCTCCCGCCCCGGCCAGCAGGGCCTGCTCCGTGCCGCCGTCAGCGTCGAACGAGTGCAGGACCGTGGACACGCCGGTGCTGGTCTGGAACTTCAGCACGGTGCCGAAGCCGTTGCCCCCACCGCCCTCGGTGAGGAGAAAGTAGTCGCCACTCGGGCTGCCGACCAGCTTTTGGGGGGCGGTGCCGGTCAGGCCGTAGCCGTTGGAGTCGCTTTGGCTGCGGCTGTAATCGGTGGGGTTGAAGCTGTAAATGGGAGTCAGCGCCGCCGAAGTCGGCGCGTTGGCCGCAGCGGGACAGCCGCCGCAAAGCAGTATCACTGCCGCAAGTGTCAGCGGCAGGGAAAAGCGGGACAAGCCGCGTAAGATTAGGGTGTGCATAGTGCCGTCATTATCGGCAGTTCGTCTTTGTTTGCTCAGACACCGGATTGACGAGAGGGCAGAAAGGAGAAAGGGGGCGGCAGAGAGAAACCTCGCACGTTCAGAAAGATATTCGCTCGGAAAGATATTGTCTCGGAAAACTCAAAAGGAAACCGACCATGAAAGACGTTTTTTTGATCCTGCACGGCTGGGGCGGCAACAAGCCGGAACACTGGCAGGAGCATCTCGCGGCGAAGCTGAAAGAGGAAGGCGCGGATGTCCGCGCTCCGAAGATGCCGGAGCCGATGGCGCCCAACCCAAGCGCGTGGATGGATGCCCTGCACGCGGCGCTCGCCGACGTGCCGACCGACACATCGCTGACCGTGCTGGCTCACTCGCTGGGGGCAATCAACTGGATGCACCACGCGGCAATGGCGAACACGCCGGGATTTATCCGGCCCGGCCCGGTCGCGGACCGGGTGCTGCTGGTCGCGCCGCCCTACGTGATCCGGGAGATCCCGCCGCTCGACGCCCCGCCTGGCGCGGCGGACTTTTTCCCGCCACCGCTCTCGAAGACGGGCCTCGCGGCGGTCGGGCGCGAGACGGTCCTGGTGGCATCAGACACCGACGATTACGCGACGTTTGATCAATCATCGGCCTATGCTGCCGGCTTGGGACTAGAAATACAGAAGCTGCCCGGCGGCGGCCACATCTCCCCGTACTACGGCTACGGCGAATGGCCCTGGGTGCTGGACTGGTGCCTCCGCCGCGCGGGCCTACCGCCGCTGCCGAATAAATAGCGCGGGCGTGAACGTCCGCGTCTTTCGCGTCTTTTACGGGTCCACCGTGAACAGCCCGGCGTTCGCCCAGCGCTCTTTGCCCGAAATCGGCGTCAAGGGGGCATCGGTGTCAATAATCCCCGTGCGGAGGTTCCGCAGAAGAGGCCGCTTGCCGTTCTTCCAAACCGAGACGGCCCCGACTTCCGGCGGGGCGAGCATGAGCAGCAAAAGCTGGTCAGTGGCCCGGCAGACCAGCGGCAGCCAGCGGACAGGGGCATCGGCCCCGCCGGCGGCTTGCAGGCGCAGAAACGGCGCGGCGGCGGGGTCGGGCGTGAAGACGCGCCAGTCAAGCGTGACGCTTGGGGCATCGAAGCTGATCTGCGTGGGAGTTTGGGCGCCGGGCAGCAGGCCGGCCAGCGCCAGCAGCGACGACTGCGCGGCGGCGACCGTGCGCCAGGACATCGCTTGGGCATTGTGAGGAACGGCGGCCAGCGTGGCGTGGGCGAAGCGCAGATGGGCCGGGTTCCGGCTGAGGCTGAACAAGCGGAAAGCGGCTTCGGCGCAGTCGAACAAGCCCGCGTACAGGCTGCCGTCGTCTGACACGTCAAGCGGCAAGGCGAGAAGCCAGGCGCTCCAGTCGGCCAGGGCCGCCCGCAGACGCGGGTTCGGCGACTCGGCATCGAGGGCCAGCAGCGACAGAATGGTTCCAGCAACAGATTGGGGTGGCTGCGGGTCAAACTCGCGCCCGCGACCTTCCAGGAGAAACTCAGCGATGCGCCACGCGGCCTTGATCCAGACCTCATTGCCGGTCGCGCCGTAGGCGGCGGTGAAGGCCCGGATCGCTTCTGCGCCGTCCAGAAAGCACGGGGAAGGCAGCACGCGCCCGTCGCCGGCGAGGCCGCGCGTCCCCTGCACCCGTGCGCCGTCGTAAAAGCCGCGCTCGTTTTGCTTGAGCAGCAGCCAGTGACCGATATTGAGCGCCGACTGCCGCAGCAGCGGCTCGCCGGTGACCGCGTGCAGCCGGAACAAGGACCGGGCCAGGCGGGCGTTGGCGCGTATCCCAAACGTTTCCCCTTCGGTGAGCGTGTCTCGAAACGCCCCTTTGTTCGGCTCCGGCTCGCCTTCCCGGCCCATCACTTGAAAGTCCGCGCAGAGGCCGGACCCGCCAAACCGGACCAAGCGGGGAATGCCGGGGGTCGCATAAAGCGAGTTCCAGTCCCACAGTGCCGCAAGCGCCGCCGCCGGCTCATGCGGCCAGGCCCCGCAGTAAGTGTCATCCGCAAAGCCGCCATCTGCTTGCGGCGCGTTTAAATACAGCCGCTCCATGCCCTTCGACGTGTACGCTTCCGGCGCGGTGAGTTTCGCGACTGTGGAGGCCGGGTCGAGGCACGGGATACGCTCTAAGGAGTGCAGCGACGACTCCGCCAGGGATGCGTACTGAGTCACCAGCGCCGCCCGCGCTTCGCCGGGGTCTTTGGCCGGACCGAAGCCGAGGCCGAACGTCACCAGCTTGCCGCCGCCGAGCGAGAACGACGGCAGAGTCACTGTCCAGCCGCCGGCGTCGGACCAGTCCGCTTCGCCCCCGAGCGTCACCAGGCTCAAAGCGTAATGGTGGTACTCCGACATCGCCGAAAGGGCCGAATGCCCGCGTCCCGCCGCCGCCGGGTGCCGCCAGACTTCGGGCCGGTGCAGGGCCGAAGGGAGGTCAAGGGTCAGCGCCCCGGCGCAGCGCGGGGTCGTTCGGAGGCGCATTTCCGCCGCGAACGATCCGCCTCTACCGGGCACCGGGGTCCAGCGCATTTCCCATTCCAGGGCCGCGCCGCCCGCGCCGAGCGGACGGGTTCCTCCGAGGCAGAGCTTCCCGCCGCGCTCCAAAGAATGCCAGTCAATCGTCAGTGGGTAGGCTTCTCCTTTGACCCGGACCGTGGCGAGCGGGCGCAGGACACTGGTTTCGAGCAGCGGCACCAGAACCTTCGTGCCGCCCCGATTTCGGGCCGAGACCGCCATCTGCCAGGTGGGCCGCAGGCCGTCCTGCACGGGCCGGAATTCCGCCCACAGGCCGGTCTTGCCAAGTTTATAAGTGATTGGTTCGGCCATAGTTGCTGCTTACGCCGCCGCGCCGGCATACGATTCAATTTCCAGGCGCTTGAATGTCAGCGCATCCGAGAGATCTGCCAGAATCGTCTCGTTGAGATGGAAATGCTGCAAGACGACCGGGTCCATCTCGCGCTCCAAACCGTCGCCGCTGTAGCCGATGCCGGAGCGGTGAGCGAGAATGTTTGCGAGATAGACCATGCCGGCCAGGTCGAACGCATTCTGCGCCCGTGTCGGGTGATGGTGGAACTCGACCGCCTCGACAATCGGCGCGGGCAGGCCCCAGCGGCCCAGCACCCAAGCCCCGAGGGCGGGATGCGACAGGCCCAGGACTTTCTTTTCGGCGTCGTACATCGCCAGATGCTCGGCCTGCACCGTGTCCACGATCTCGGCAAGGCCCTGCGGGATAAAGCGGGCGAGAATAATCTTCCCGACATCGTGCATCAGTGCGGCGGTGAACGCTTTCTCGGACTGCGGGTACCGGGCGCGTTTGGCGAGCAGCTTGGCGGCGGTGGCGGTCGTGACCGAGTGGGTCCAGAGGGAGGGCAGGTCGAAGCCGGTGCCGGAGATGCGGAACATATCGAAGACGGCGGCGGCCAGCAGCGTGTTTTTGAGGGTCGCGAACCCCAGCAGGGTAACCGCCTGCGGGATATTGCCGATCTTCTGCCGGAAGCCGTAGTAGGATGAGTTCGCCAGCTTTAGGACTTTGGCCGCCATCGCCGGGTCGCCTTGAATAACTTTGGCGAGGTCCGACGACGAGCAGAACGGGTCTTCGATCATTTGCATGACCCGCAGGACGCTTGCGGGCAGGGTCGGAATATCGTTGATGCGGGAAAGCAGGCTTTCCAGGTATGGGTTTTGCATTGTGGCGCCTTTGATTGACTGGTGAACGCCGAACGCGGCTTCGGCAGCTTGGTTTCGGCAGGAGTGGATAGGAGGATTATCGGCGGGCCGCGTCGAAAAGCATACGGAGAAAATACCGGGAATTGTTTCGGAGCCGGAGTCGAGCAGGCAGGCGACTTGGCATGAATCTTGCAGTAGGTATTTGTACGGCGTCCCGCTCGACCCCCCGCCGTCGGCTTTTCAGCCTTCTTTACATCTCGCCGCCCCGGTGCGGCTCGGCAACGAAAGGCGATTTTATGCTTCATCTGTCCAAATTCGGCTCCGCCCTCGGCGTGGCTGCCTTCGGCCTCTTTGCGCTTTCAGCAGCGCAGGCGCAGACTGCGCCGGCCTTCTACAGCGGCACGTTTCAGCAGGACGACAACCACGCAATCTTCAGTTTTGATGTCGTCACGCCCGGCTTCGTCACCTTGTACACGACTTCCTACGGCGGCGGCCTAAATGTGGACGGCTCGGCGACCGGCCCCGGCGGCTTCGACCCGGTCCTGACCTTGTTCGATTCCAGCGGCGCGTACATCGCTCAAGATGACGACGACAGCCCGTTTTCCGTGGCAGACCCCGTGAGCGGCGCATTTGCGGACGCGGGATTGATCGTGCCGCTTGACCCCGGCACCTACCAAGTTTTCGTCACCCAGGCGGACAACTACTATGACGGCGCTGCAATGCCGATCCCCGACTTGACTACGGGCTTCACACGCGACGGGCAGGGCAATTTCACCGGCGATGTCTTCGGCAACCCCGACGGCAGCCAGGCCGGCCTGAGCTTTATTGACAACGCGGGGACGCAGAGGACCAGCTTTTTCACCCTGAACATCAACAGCGACTTCCCGCCGGCGCCCGCCGCCGTCCCGGAAGCGTCCACGACCGTCAGCTTCGGCCTGCTGCTGGCTCTCGGCCTCGGCGGCGTGGCCGTCGCTGCCCGCAAGAAAGCTCGCGCCTCGGCGGCCTGACTCTCGGGGGCCTAACTCATCCCCTGCCCGCGCCCCGCGTCTTCACTCCCCCGAAGATGCGGGGCTGTTTTCGCCGTCCCACCCGTCCCGCCGGCGGGCCGATCCCCGTCAGCCAGCTAACCGAGATTTATGCCGATCCAGGAACGACGATCTCCGCTGAAGTCATCCAGTCCAGGCGTTAAGCGGCGCTTAAATCCACCGCGCATAGCGCTCATAGAGGTTGTGCAGGAAGTGGGCGGTCTGGGTCGGCGGGGAGGCGGGGGTCGAGCGCGACCAGTCGGCCTCGAATTGTGCGGCAAGCTGGGCAATGGCGGCTCCGCCATGCAGCTCCAGATCGGTCTCGCCGACCCACTCAAAGCCGCCGCGTGTCCAGTTGGTGGACCCGGCGACAGCGCTTTCGCCGTCGAACACCGCCATCTTCAGATGCAGGCGCATGAAGTCCCGTCCCAGCGTGTAGAGATGCACGGCGATCCCGGCATCAAGCAGGGTTTGGACTGCCCCGGCGTTCAATAGGCCCGACGGCCCAATGGGTGCGGTAATCTGCGGGTCTAAAAGCACACGCACAAATGCGCCTCGATTGTGGCAGGCAATCAGCTCACCTAAGAGCGCCGTCCGGCCTATCTCACACAGCGCAACATCTACGGTGCGCTGTGCGCGTTGCAGGTTCTGGGTCAGCGCGGCCAGAGTCGTCCGCTCGCCCGGCCCGGTGCCGACGACCCGTGCCCGGGCTGGCCCACTGAAGCTTGGGACCATACCGGCGAAGGGCGCAGCATCGTCGCGCACGGTTTGCGTGGGTGTTTCGCCCCCCCATTCGGCGTCGAAGCGCCGGGCCAAGTCAGCGGCAACCGGGCCAGAGACCCGCAGCATCAAGTCATGGTAACGCCGGAACAGCGTCCCGACATTCATACCGCCGAGCAGCGCTTCGGCCTCATCCGCGACGATATACTTATGGTGCGAGACCGCGCCGGGCCGGCTCAGGCGAACATCAATCCCCAGCCGCTTTAGCTTGCGGTAGGTTTTTTGACACTCCTGAAGCACCGACGGCAGGGTCGGTCCGACGCCGACTTTCCGGTCGAGCAGGACGCGCACCGAAACGCCGTGCGCCTGCTTTGCGGCCAGGACCTCAGCCATCCGGTCCGCATCCGGTCCGCCGAACAGGTAGAACGTCAGCCGGATCGAGCGCTGGGCGCTTTCAAGAATCGCCAGCATCTCCGCATAAGCGTCCGCATCGAACAGTGCGGCGGCTTCCGTCCGGTGGAACAATCCGCGATAAGTGGCGTTTTGTTCTTGCATTCTTATTTCATACCCCTAAAAATACCGGGTGAAGCTGCCGAGAATGAACCTGACAGCGATCTGACCGGCAGGCGCATCACGGTTTGTTTGCTTCCTTTCGGCGATCCATTTCGTGTTTATTTAAAGGAGTTTGTTCTATGCATATCAGCCATCTTTCCGGTTCCCAGTCTCTGCCGCTCGGCCGGCCGGCCAGAGCCACGGATGCAAGTGCCGTCCCAGCCGGTGCCCCCGCTCCGGCGGCGATCCTGGAGCTTTCTCCTGCGGCCCGCAATGCTTACGACCCGCTGCCGAATCTGCCGAGCAAGAACCCGCAGCCCACGAACATCATCTGGGGGTCCGGTCCTAATCGGTAGGCCGACCCTGCGCAGAGCAAAACGCCGCCGGGACCCATAGCTTAAACTCGGGTCCCGGCGGCGTTTTTTTGTGGTTTTATGCCGTGCTAGGCAGCGCTCTTGACAGCGCGGCGGCGCAGAACCGCCAGGCCACCGAGTGTCAGCAGCAGACCGAAAGAAACGGCGGTGCCGGTCTCGGGAACGGGTGCATCCGAGGGGATCTGGCCGCGGATCTCGCCTTCGGGGTAGTTTTCCGTGTGCAGGTTCAGGTAATCCACCCCAGCATCCAGGAATGTCACCTGCTGCGCCTGCGTGAACATGGAGCCATTATCAGCGGTCACAGTCGCGGGCAGATCAATCTCGTAATCGGTGAACGAAAAGCTCGTCTTGCCGAGCAGGCCAAGCGGATCGCCCATGCTGCTGGCGATGTTGTAGAGCACAGGGCCGTTAAAGCCGGGCGCGGCGGGTCCGTGGATATGAAACTCGGTCAGGCCCGAAGTCAGGCCGGAAACAGTCTCGGTGACAAACAAGCGCTGGCCGGTCGGGCCGCCAGCGTCGAGCCGAACCGTGCCGAAGCCGTAAGCGGTGGATGCGGTCGGCACCTGAGCGCCGTCCAAATAGGTCGAAAAGGTCTGCGCCTGAGCCGGCGCGGACAGAGCGGCGAGGGTGAGGGCCGCGACGGGCAGAGCCGCAAGGGAGAGCATTTTCATGGCAGGGGACTTTCTAATGTCTCGGAAGCACCGCAAGCAGTGCGGCACACGGCCCTTTTACCCCGGCTTTTTGTGCTTCAAACGCCGCCCGGCGCGGCGGCTTCCCCTGGCAGAAAAGGCCGTGCTTCGACCGTCCTGCCGTCGCTGACAAACGTGACTGCGCCGTGATGGTCCGTGCGATAGACCCGCACACTTTGCGCCGCAAGCCGGGACAGTGTTGCGGGGGCGGGGTGACCGAAGCGGTTGTGCCGGCCACAGGAAATCAGGGCGTATTCCGGCTGTAATCGCCCGAGCCACTCGCCGCCGGTCGCGTTCTTCGAGCCGTGGTGCCCGGCCTTCAGTACATCGCAGCGCAGGTCGCCATGTGCCCGCAGCATCTCCGATTCGGCCTCGTTTTGCGCGTCCCCCGTGAGTATAAATCGCGTTTTGCCGTAATCTACACATAATCCAACCGAATAATTATTGATTGTGGCGTCGTCGGTGTTCGTGCCGTAAGCCGCTGCTCTGCCGAAAACGCTGTCGTCCGGCGGGTTCAGCACCGTGAGGCGCACCCCGTTGCCCATGTCAAGCGTCTGCCCGCGCACGGCACGCGCACAGGGAATATGTTTGCGCCCTAGCTGCGCCCGAAACTCGGTGTACGCGGGGGACGGATAGGAAAGAGTTGTGCCGTCCAGGACCATGCCGATTCGCGGCCCGCGTGTTACCGCCGCCAGCCCGCCGACATGGTCGCCGTGCGGGTGAGTCACGACCAGCACGTCAATCGTATTGATGCCCATAAACTGCAAAAAGGGCACGACGATTTTGGCCCCGACATCGGTGTCTCCTGCTGCCGCCTCGTCACTTGTCCCGCCGCCATCTATGAGAACCGTCCGGCCACTTGGCGTAATAATGAGCGTGCAGTCGCCCTGCCCGACATCTACCGCAATCACCCGCAGCTTGCCGGCGTCCGGGTCAGGGCGGCGGGACAGGCCCCACCAGGCCAGCGGCCCCAGCAGCGCCGACCCCAGCAGCAGCCGGCGGCGCGTGATTTTCGACGCTGAGTCGTCTTTGCAGTCCATCCGTCCCTCCGTAGACCAGTGCGTAAAATGCGAGAACCAGTGGCAGCGGGGGCGGCGGCAGGGAAAAGTAGGCCCACCGCGACTCGCCGAGCGCCCGGACAATTCCCGTAATCAGCGTGATCCCCCACCCCACTGCCGAAAGCAGCAGCGCCCCCGCGCCGTGCCAGACAGTCCAGACCCCGATGCCGAGGATGCCGAGCGGGATCAGCCCGAACAGTAGCGGCACGACCAGGGCATTCGCCGGGGCGCTCGACAGCGAGACTTCGGAGTACGACAGCGCGACAATCGGCATCGCGCCGAGCTGCGCCAGCAGGCTCAGGCCGAGACCGTCTAGGGTCCATTCGGCGGCGCGGCGGAGTGGGTGAAGCTTGATCGGAGCCAGCTTCGGACGCCAGAACCCGTTCCAGACCGGCATGGTCAGCGCTAGAGTGCCGACTGTCAGAAACGACAACTGAAACCCCGGCTCCAGCAGCGCGGTCGGCTGGAGCAGCAGCACGATCAAAGCCGCCGCGCCCAGGGCTGTCGGGGCATCGGGTTCGCGCTCGAACAAAATGCTGCCGAAGTACAGACAGGCCATCGGCACGGCCCGGACCACCGCAGGCCGCCCGCCGCAGACCAGGGCGTAGAGCACCAGGGCCGCCATCAGCAGCACGGCCTGAGTTTTGCGCGGCAGAGACAGCTTCCCAAGCAGCTTTTCCAGCCAGAACGCCAGAATGCCGACATGCAGGCCCGCCGACGCCAGGATATGCACGGTGCCGGTATGGACGAAGTCCGCCAGCAGGCTCGGCGGCAGGTCGGTCCGCCGCCCGATCAAAATCCCTGACAGCACGGCGGCCTCGGTCGGCGGCAGGCTGCCGTCTATCGCCCGAAGGGCCTTCTTTCGCACCGACCAGGCCAGTTTTAGGAACGGATTGGCCCCGCCGCTTCCCAGCACCAGCGCCGCGCCGGGGTGCTTTGCCTTCAGCTCGCAGTAGACGGCCCGGCGGGCCAAAAAGTCCCGCCAGGAGAAGCCGCCGGGGTTGGTCGCCGGCTCAGGGATTGTCAGCAGCCCGGTGAGGCGCACCCGGTCGCCGTAATCCAGTGCCAAACCATGCGCGGCCTCCGCCCCTAACGACACCGAGACTTCCCCGGTGTCCGGGGCATCAGCCCGCAGAAAAAATGTCCAGCGCCCGCCGGGCCGCGCTTCCGGGTCACTCGCAATGGTGCCGGTGACTGTCTGCGGCCGCGCCTCGCTGACCCGCCGCGAGATGTCGGCCTGCGGGACACGCGCGAACGCCGCAAAGCGCACGGCCCCGGCGCTTCCCCCGAGCAGAAGCAGGCCCACCGGCAATAGGATTGGGACTTTGCGTATATAGAGCGCCACCATGCCGAGCGACGCCAGGCATAGCGCGGCGGCCGGCGGCAGTCCGCCGAGCGCGGCCAGCCCAATCCCAGCGGCGAATGCCGCCGTCCAACCCAAAAGCGGTCTTTGCGCGATCACAACTCTGCCCTCCCTGGCTGCCTGCGCCTTTATTCGCTGTTGCCGCCGCGATTTCCTGCGTGATTCAGCACCGCCCGGAACCCATCAGCGCAAACGCCGCGATTTTGGGTTCCGCCTCAGATTAGAAAACTCTCATTGAAACTTAATCTTCTCTTAACATAATCCGGCAGCTTCGTCGGGTACAGTTCGGGTGGCATTTTCGTGTGCCCCTTCCCGACATATTTAAGGAGCCTCTTATGTCCCCTCGCCTTCGCCGCACCGCCCCCGCCGGTACCGGCTTCACCCGCGCGTTCACTTTGATTGAACTGCTCGTCGTCATCGCCATTATCGCGATTCTCGCGGCGATTTTGTTCCCGGTCTTTCAGAAGGTCCGCGAAAACGCCCGCCGTACTGCCTGCGCGAGCAACCTGCGGCAGATCGGCCTTGCCTACACTCAGTACAACCAGGATGCAGACGAGTCCACCCCACCAGTGGTCAAGAACAACCAATCAGGTGGAATTGATGGCGGTCCATATCAGCTTGCCTGGTATGTAATTTTGCAGCCTTACTGCAAAAGTATGCCAATGTTCCTCTGCCCTGACCGCACACAAGCCACTCCGACCAAAGGGGATGGAAGCGGCAATGCGTTAGGCGGCAATGCGGCAGACCCCTATGGCTGTTTCGACAACTATAATACGACCGGTACCTGCCTTGGCTATGGCTACGATGATGGCATTGTCAGCGATGGCGGTTATGGTCTCATCGGGGCGCAACTTGATTTGAAGGACGCTGCCGGTAAGCCTCAGCTTGATGCTTACGGCAAGCAAATTTCCTTCCGGCCAGGCCGCAGTATCGGTCAGATCGTCAGCCCCGCCGAGACAGTCGCTTTCGGCGACTCCTACGACAACCCCGGCTACTCGGTCGCATTCGATAATATCATCAGCACATTAGGTAACGGGGCCGGAACAAGCCAACTGCGCCATGACACGCTGGAAAATATGTGTTTCGTAGATGGCCATGTGAAGGCGGTCCGCATGGAAGTCGCTCTTTACAGCGGAAACACCCATCCAATTGGCATCCCGGTCAGCCAGACTGATGCACTGAAGTGGTGCTACGACCCGAATAAAATCGGCGACTACTCTCAGTTTGCGACGCCGCCAAGCTTCCCCAAAAATTATCCGCTCGCTGCCGGCAATGAGAGCTGCTCGGACGCCGTCAAAGACATCTATTCGCACATCACAGTGATTAAGTAAACTGTTGAGTCAACCGTGCCTAACGGAACCCTGCCCCTGAGTGAAGTCAGCTTTCTCTGGGGCAGCTTCCTGGATAAGAATGACTATATGAACCTCGTTTTTTCTTCGCGCACTTGCCGCGCTTTTGGCTTCTATCCTTACTCTGGCCGTTCTTGCTGGCTGTGGGAAAAATAGCCAGCCAACCCAGGGACAGGCGGGAATTTCGGCAAAGCAGGAGCGGCAGCAGAAACTCGGCGTGTCGGGGATGTAGCCCGGATGCACCGCCTATAACAACCTTCCAAGAAAGACAAATCAATGAATCTTCCTAAACTTGCCGCCTCTGCGGCTCTTTTTTCGACTCTGGCGGCCCTCACTGCGACTCAGGCTCAGGCTGCCGACGCGCCGCTGCTGACGCCGCAGACGCCGATTACCGTCCCCGGCGGCGCGGGCGGCTTTGACTGGATGGTCGTAGACAGCGCCAAGCATCGCCTGCTGGGCTCGCACCCCGGCAAGAAAACACTGGTCGTGCTGGACCTCAAAACCAATGCCGTGCAGCAGGTGGACACTGGGGTCGCGATCAACGGGATCGCCGTGGATGACGCCGACAACAAGCTGTTCACCGCAGGCGGCGGGCAGAAAGTCGTGATCTTCGACAACACGACCCTAACCAAGACCGGCGAAATCGCTTTGACGGGTCCCGGCGACGACATCGTGCTCGATACCAAGAACGATATGCTCTATGTCTGCCACGATGACGGAATGGAGGACTGGGTCATCAACGCCAAGACCAACGCACTGGTCGGGTCGGTTGCCATCGCCGGCGCACCCGAATATGCCGCGTATGACCCCGGCGCGGACCGGCTGTATCAGAACATCAAGCCGGCGGATGTCACCCAGGTGATCAACCCGAACACAAACACGGTGGAAGCAAGCTGGCCGACCGCACCGATGACCTCCCCGCACGGCCTGGCGGTTGACACCAAAACGCACCGGATTCTGAGCGCCGGTCAGGGCAAAGTGGTCCTGCTGGACCAGAAGACGGGGAAAGTGCTGGCGTCCACCGACATTGCGCCGGGTTATGTGGATCAGATCGCCCTCGACGAAAGCACAGGCCGCTTGTACTGCGCCTGCGGCGACGCGGGCATGATCTCGGTCGTGCAGGAAAAGGGAGATACGCTCTCGCTGCTCGGCAGTGTGGCGTCGCACAAGAAAGCGCATACCCTGGCGGTGGACCCGGACACCCATGCTGTCTGGCTGTCGTATTCCGACCCGACCGGGGCGTACTTGCAGCAGTTCACGATAGGCAAGCAATAGTGGGCACGAGGCGCAACACCTGTGCGCGGCAAAGTTTGCGGGTGTGCGCCGCCTCTTTTCAGGGCGCACTGCCGGCCCGCAGACACCGCGCAATTAAGGGCGCAAACTGTTTGCGGCGGCGCAAAAAGACGAATTCACGCGGTTTGCGCCCCGTTTTTGGGTCCGGGTGAGCATACACCAACTGCCAATCGGCGTCGGCTTTCAATGTCTTCGCCAGCGGTTTGTTTTTTGTTAGGACACAGTCGAAATCGTAGACATCCATGAGGCCCCGCCACTCGGGAGTCCCCGGTGCACGGCTGAGAGTCAGCATGTCGTCAAAAGTTCGCCCGGTGTAAACGTCCAGCCGTCCATCCACAAAGACCGGCTCCGATGGTAGAGTCCACAGCAAGTAGCCTCCGGTCTCGAAGTCGTTCAAGAGCCGCAGACGCGGCGGGAACTCCATCGCCCGCACGAATGCGACCGAATGCGCCGGGTAGGACGGCACCCGCGCCGCCGCCTCGCCGATGCCCTCGGCGGTCCAGCCGCGCGGCCCGATGGCCCGGCTGAGGCTCGCCACACTGACCAGCATCGTCGCCAGCACCGACAGGCCGGCGAAGACGCCGAGCAGCGTGTCCCGGACCCGCGACCGCTCGGTGAAGCCGACGATCTTTTTTAGCAGCTCGATGACAGATGGCAGGTGCACGGACGCAATCATTACCCCGCCGACGGCAAACAGTGCGATGTTTCGGGCATGGAGCAGGGCGTTGACGAAAAGCGCCAGCGCCGCCAGCGTGTCCGGCAGGCTTTTTTTGCGGCTTACGGTTAGCGCCCCGAAGACGCAGACGCTCACGGCCAGAAACGGCTGCAACTGACGCAGCGGCAGGACCGAGACCGGGTTCCATTCGGTGACGTTTGCCATGAGCGCGTGATCATGCAGAGTAATCCAAACGTTTAGGTACAGCCGCCAGCCGTAGGGAGTGACCAGCGACGCCAGCGCACACGCCGCCGCCAGACCAAGCATGATTTGGGTCCAGCGCCCCGCGCCCGAATGCCCCTGCAAGGCCCTCAGCGCGTCTCCCAGGCCCCAGACGGCCAGCAAACCAATCCCAACCAGGACGCCTTGATGGACGTTCGCCCAAAGGATGCACAGCGGCAGCAGCCAGAGCAGCAGCCAGTGCCGTGCTTCGCGGGCTTCGACCACAATCTTCACCCACAGCGCCAGGAGCAGATAGCTAAACGCATACGGCCGCTCTTGCAGCGTGTCACTCATCGCCAGCAGCATCAGCACGGAAAGGACGAATGCCCAGGCGACCCCTGCCCGCCGGGCCAGCGTGTCCCAGACAACCCAAGCCGTTCCAGCAATCAACCCTGCCAGCAGCAGCCAGGTTCCGAAGAAGCCGCCCCAACGGAACGCCAGCGCGTACAGCACGAACGCCAGCCATTCGGGGACATCCCACCGCCGCCCGTACTCGGTCCAGGAATAGGTATCGAAGTGCGGCAGGCGATGGGTGTGCAGAATGTCCGTGCCGGTGCGAAGCTCGAAAAACAGGTCGTTCTCGGGCTTTGGGATCAAACACAGCAGCAGAGCAATGAGTATCACCAAGACCCCGCCGGCGGCAAGCGCTGTTCGAGTGGGCTTCATAGTCCAAAAACCACGGCCCGGCAGACCGTGCAGCGCGGCTCCGGCCCTCGGCTGCCCGGCGCAGACAGCGCCCCGCAGCGCTCGCAGACCGCCCAGCCTGCCCGCCGCTTCCATTCCTCGGTCCGGGCGGCTCGCAGCATGACTTCCCGGATGCGCCCGCGCAGGGCATCGTCGGTGATTTCTGTCAGCTTCGCCTCGACTTTGGCGATCGCCGCTTTGGGAAGCTGAGTCTTCGCCAGCTCATCGGCAGTCGGCGCGGGGTCGGCCTTCCGCTCCGTCGGCTTTTTGGATTTTGCCAGGCCGCTTGCCTTGAAGTGGATGTCTGTGAGAATGCGCCCGCCGAGCTTGGCGTTAAGCCGCCGGAGCATATCGTCTTTGAGAAGCGTCAGCTCGTTGGCCCAAACGCTGTTTTTGACCCGGACATAGAGGACGCCGCTTTTGACCGCTTCTACTTGTGTCACACCCGCCACCTGCGGGCCGACGACGCCGGCCCAGTGGGCTTTGGCAAGGTGCGGGCGCAAAGCCGCCGCCAGTTCTTGGTCTACGAAGAACCCATCCACCGCGCCCGACGCCTGCGCCATCCCGCGTGTTTTTCTCATAGGAACCTACCCCGCTCGTTCCTCACGACCCTCCCGAAACGGGAAGGTGAGGAGCAAAGAACTCAGATGCAAAGAGCTGAACTACCACCGCCGTCAATCTCCTCTGTCTCCCTCCCTCTCCGTTTCGGGGAGGGACAGCGAGCCTAAGCGAGCAGGGAGGGGTTCCTAACGGAGTCAGCGTCTCTCCACCGTGCCTGCCGTGACCGCGTAGACCGTGGCGCGTTCGAGGACGCCCGGCGCGAAGGCCCGGAGATTGGTGCAGCTTAGAAACGTCTGTGAGCCGGCCTCGGCGGTCAGCTCGAACAGCAGGCTGCGGCGGGCGTCGTCGAGGTCTGAGAGAACGTCGTCGAGCAGCAGCAGCGGCGGCTCGCCGACCAGCTCTTCGATGAGGCGCCGCTCGGCCAGCTTCAGGGACAGGGCGACGGTGCGCTGCTGGCCCTGCGAGCCGAACAAGCGGCAGTCCTGGCCGTTCACCAGAAACGCGATGTCGTCGCGCTGCGGCCCGCGCACGGTGGTCCCCCGCGCCGACTCTTCAGCGGTGGCCGACGCGAGTTCTTCCAAGAAACGCGCCTGAATGGCATCGGCCTCGGTCAAGTCACCGAGCGGGAACGACGGCAGGTACGTGACTTCCAGCGTGTCCCGGCTGTCGCTGAGAACCGTGTGCGTTTCCGAGGCAAGCTGGGCCAGACGATCCAGAAACAGGCGGCGCCGCTCGATCAGCCGCGCCCCGTGCGCGGCCAAACTCTCATTCCATGCCGGCAGGCTAGCGCGGGCTGACGGGGGGGCGTGGCCGTCGCGCAGGTCCCGCAGCAGGCGGTTCCGCTGCTCCAGACTCTTGCGGTACGATCCCAGCGCCAGAACATAGCGCGGGGACGTCTGCGAGATTTCGAGATCTAGAAAGCGGCGGCGGATAGCCGGCTCGCCCCGGATGATTTCCAAATCCCCACTGTCGAAGAGTACGGCGTTGAGCTGGCCGATGACTTCGGCTAATCGGGTGTGCTTGACGCCGTTGATGCGGGCAGCCTTCTTTTCGGTTTGCGACAAAGTCAGCTCGATCTCGATGTCGCTGTTTTTGACCCGGAGGACATCGGCTTTGACCCGCGTTTGAGCGGCACCAAACTGGATCAGCTCGGCGTCCTTGCCGGCCCGCGACGATTTACTGGTTGCCAGCAGGTACAGGCTTTCTAATAAATTGCTTTTGCCCTGAGCGTTCAGACCGACAAAGATATTGAGTCCGGGTCCAGGCTGAATTGCCAGGGTCTCATAGTTCCGAAAGTGATCCAGCGTGAGGGAAACGACGTGCATTCGGCTTTGCTTCCGGAGTCTTCTAATTTCTATAAGAGAGAATTCTTAAGTAATAATAGTAATAAGGGTGTGACACAAGTGTGACTCAGTGTGACACAAAAAACCGTTTCGCCACTCCTTTGCGGCCCGAATCGCGGTGCGCCCGAACGTGCGCCGGATGTGCGGGAGGCGGGCAAACCGACTCGCTTTTTTTGCGGACTCATTGCGCCGGGCTTGCGGATTGACAAATGCGCTGTGCGGACTCATTGCGCCGATGTTGCCCGTGAGTCCCCAAACAGAGTCCGCAACCCGCAAAACGCCGCTTGTGTCACAGTGCGCTGTGACATAAGAAGCGGCGTGTGACACAGTGCAAACTTGAGTCACATCGGCGTTTTGCTATGTCACACTTCGGGCGCGTTGTGTCACATTTTCGCCGTCTTGTGTCACAGTGTCACACGCTTATGTCACACGACTCAGGAGTCGCCTGCTGAACCGTGGGTATCTCATTCTACAATGGCGTGATAGGTACGATGGCGTAAACGCCCTCGCTGGGTAGCGCGGACGCTAAGGTCCCACCTGCGTGGGACAAGACCAACTTCCGAGCGCGTTTCCTCTGCCGCGCAGGCGGCAGCTTGGCGTTTCGCCCCTCAGCGAAGGCGTTCACGCCCTTGTTCCAATATGTCCTCGTCCCGAATTACCGCTGCCGCTCGATTTCAAGCCGGATTTTGCCGATCAGCGACAGGATTTTTGGGTCGTCTTCCATCTCTTTTTTGACGCGGGCGTGAGCATGGACAATCGCCGTGTGGCTCTTCAAGCCGAATGTCGCCGCAAGCGCGGACAGCGGCACCCCGCCCATCTCTTTGGTGACATACATCGCCACCTGACGTGCAAAGCCGGCGTCGCCGTAGAGCCGGGTCGCCCGGTTGCTCCGCCCGCCGCCAGTGACAATCAGCTCGCGGGTGACTCCCATCTGCGACGCCACCGCGTCAATAATCGCATCCACCGCCGGGCCGCCTGCGCTTACTGCCGAACCCGGCACTGGAGCATGAGACGTGATTTGCTGGGGTTCGCGCACAAGGAGCGGGGCCAGACTGTGGTCTTCGGGGTAGGCCGATGCCATCTCCCGCGCGGCCTGCTCCCGGATCGCCATCTCGCGGGGCGTGATCCGCTCGACATAGTAGCCGCTGAGAACGTCGCTGGCAAGCTGCTTGGTCACCGGGCTGCGGGCGAGCGATGCATACGCCATCAGCTTAATCAGCGCTCCTTCGAGGGCACGGATATTGCTCTGGATCAAATTCGCCATGAACGCGATCACTTCGTCGGAGATCGCCAGGTTTTCGAGCAGGGCTTTCTTCTGCAAAATCGCCTCGCGCATTTCCAGTTCGGGGGGGGCGATGTCGGCGACCAGGCCGCACTCGAAGCGCGACCACAGGCGCTCGTCCATCGCGCGAAGCTCGCGGGGGGAGCGGTCCGATGTCAGCACGATCTGCTTGTTCATCTGGTGGAGGGCATTGAACGTGTGAAAGAACTCTTCTTTGGTCTGCTCTTTCGACGCCAATGTTTGAATGTCGTCCACGAGCCACACATCCACATTGCGGTAGGCCCGCCGGAAATCCTCGGTGCGCTTGTCCCGAATGGCCGTGACATAGTGGTTCGTGAACATCTCGCCGCTGACATAGACCACCCGCGCCGACGGCAGCGCCAAACGGATCTGATGCCCAATCGCGTGCGCTAAATGCGTTTTGCCCAGCCCCGGCGAGCCGTAGAGAAACAAGGGGTTGTAGGTTTCGCCCGGCGACTGCGCCACCGCGACCGCGCCGGAGTGGGCGAGGCGGTTGGACTTGCCGACCACGAAGTTGTCGAACGTATAGCGGGGCACGAGCGGGGACGCCGACAGCTCCAGCGCAAATGGGTTCCGGCTCCCCCGCGCTCCGCCGCTGCTGGAGCTGCCGTCGAACACGGCCTCCGGCGCAGCAGTCGCGGGGACTGGAAGCCCGCGCTCGCCGGTCATGGAAGCGGAGTGCCGTGCGGCGGCCTGCAACAGCGGCAGCGGCTGCTCGCCGAGAAGCGGCTGGACTTCGGGGGTGGAGATAACAAACCGCACCTGGACACCGGGCGCATCGAGATGGGTTGCTAGAAGCGCCGACAGGGTCTGCGCGTACTTTTTTTCGGCAAACTCGCGGGCAAAGGACGACGGCGCTCCGAGCACGACCACGCCGGCGTCGCCGCCGGATGCCGGGGAGTAGGAGAGCGGCTTCAGCGGACGCAGCCAGTTGTCAATGGTCTGCTTGTTGAGGGTGCTTGCCAGCGCCCGCAGAGTCCGTTCCCACGCGCGGCGCAGGGACGTGAGTCCTTCCGCTTCGCCGAGTTCAAGCTGCTGGTCTTGCAGCGGCTGGTCTCGTAATCGCTGGTCTGGCGCTGGGTCGTCGGTTGGAAGTGGGCTGCTCACGGGTTTCCTGGGGCCTGTTTCTCGAATTTCAACGGGGCTATAAACAAGGGAAGGAGGCGGCATTTCGGAACTGAAATTGCCGCCTCACTGTCCTCCATTATACCGGGAATCCCCAAAATCGGCAAGGGGATCTTTTGCCAGGGCGCGTCCCCCTGCAAGCTGGCTTCGATTCTTCGTCAGCAACAAAAATAAGGTGGACGATTGTTGACGTTAGGCTTTTCATATGTTACAATACCGCAGGCTGCATCTGTTGAGTGACAGCTCTGCAAACTCAAACGTGAACACTATTTATGCTTGCCTGTATCATTCTCTCTAGTTTTATTCTTGTTTCCTGCGGCACTCCGATAAAACCGGTTGCTGCCGCTGAACCCTGGCTGGCGACTGCGCCGCAGACCCGGCAGGCCGTCCTCGACACGCTTGCGGCGGAAGGCAGTACGCCGGCGCGGAACGACGCTCTGCCCCTGCTCCATAAAGCCCAAGATGAGATCGCGCAAAACAGCCCCCAAAGCCGTGCCGCCGCCATTGACGACGCCTATGACGCTGCGCTGCTTTTGATCAACCGAAGGATTGACCCCGCCCTGACCGCCCGCACCTTTGACGGCTTTCTTTTGCCGCTGCTCCCCGATGCTTCTTCCGACCCCGCCCGCTACGATGGACGACGCCTGCTGCTCAAAACCGCTGCCACCGTCTATGGAACGGCAGGACAAACCGACCGGCAGCTTGCCGTGCTGATGCTGCTGCGCCATGAGGCTGGGAGCAACGAGAACCTGCAAGACTGGGTCAGCCTTCAGCTCTCGGCCATTTACGCCCGCCGTAAGCAGTACGCTCCAGCAGTGGACGCCCTGCAAGCCGTCAAGACACGGGTGATGATGGGGCCGGTGGTCTCTTTCGAGGAATTGCAGCGAAAAGCCGACGCCCAAAACATATCCCGAAAGAAACCCGCTCACGCCAAACCCAGCCACGCCAAACCCCATAAGAAGGGCCTCGCTCACCGTTAAGGAATACCTATGCCCAAGACATTTATGCCCAAGACCGCCTTTACTTCTCTGCTCTTATTGCTTTCCAGCTTCCCCGCGCTTGCCGGGAACCTGCCGCTGCCACTGGAAACCCTGCCGAACAAGACGTTTGCCGACGTGCAGGCGCAGGCCAAAGCCGAGTCCACCGGCGGCCCGATTTGGGGCAATGCGCCCGACCCATCCCTGCTGCCGGTGCATCAGACGTTCACCGGCACGGTGACGGCGGACGCAACGATGACGCGGCTTGCGATTTTCTCGGATGACGGTGCGGACGTGTATGTGGATGGAACGCTGGTGTGGAGTTCCAAAGACAAGCCGCAGGCGCTACCCGATACCGCAAGCTCCCTGCATGATCTGCCGGTGACGCTGTCTGCGGGGTCCCATAGTGTGCAGATTGACTACAGCAACATCATCTACACAGTGGCGAACGCGGCGAAGGGTGTGCCGCCGGACATTGATGGCTGTACGCTGTATATGTATGGGCCGTCCGCCGCGCCGACGGTGAAGGTGACGACGGGTGACTGGCAGCCGAACCCGGCGGCGGTGGGGCAGACAATCACTTCCGCTGTGAGCGCTTCGGCCCTTCCCAGCCCGCAAGCCCCCAGCGGTCATACAGTCAGCCAAAGCTGGACCTGGGCGACGGGCGGGGTGTATCAATCGGCGGACGGCGCTTCCGGCAGCTTTACGAAGTACACCGGCAACTATGGAATTGGATGGGACCAGGGCGCTGCGACGACGCAGTTCCGGGGCGTTTTCTACGATCCGGGCTACTACATTATCAAGGTGACGGCCACTGTCACGTTCCATGACGACACGGCCAACGCCAATCTCGGCACGTACTCCGGCTTCAATTACATCGGCGGCAGTGCCGGCGATCTTGCCGCCGGCACAAGCGCCGCGCCTGCCGCTACCGCCCGCCTGGCTCCCGCCGCCGCCGGAAGCATCAAAGGTGTGCCGGTCAAAACGGTTCCTGTTACGGGAATACAGTACAAGGACCCAGCCACGGGAAGCTTCGTGACGGTTTCCGGCACGCTCTACGTGCTGAAAAATACAACGCTGACGTTTAAAGCGGTTTCCAGTCCCGCCACCCTCACATTCCCCGCCGGGCAGCCGACGTGGAGCGGGACCTCGGGCGCGACCGGCACCGGGCAGACGCTTCCTGTCAGCTTCGCGACAGTTTCTACCAGCGCAACCGACTACAAGACCGTGGTAGCGGCCTCGGCCAAACCCGCCGCCGACACCGCAAACAGCGTCAACGTCGTCGTTGTCAGTCTGGCATTGAAGCAAGTGTCGTTCTCCGGCTCAGGGAGCCACACTGTTCTTAACGACAAGGACGGAAGCTCCTACAGTGCGCCGCAGTGGCAGGACACCTCAACGCCGCCGGGCAGCGGCACCGCCGGCAGCATTCAGGCTTTGCCGCTGTGCTACACACAAGGCACCACAGCCTCGGTATCCGTCTCGCTTGCCCCTGTTCCAGCAATTCCATCGGGCAGCACGTTGATTACGAGCGGCCAGGTCAAGATCAAGGGAACTTCGGCAAACTCGATTGCGCCCGGCCAGCCCAACTTCAATCTGCCTGCCACAGCAGCTACAGTGGACACGACAGGGGTTTCCATCAGTGCAACTCCGCTTGCGAATGCTTTCCCGACAACGGTAGCGTATATCTCAAACATTGCGATCCAGTGGAACTACTCAAACGACGGTGGGACGACCTACCAAACAGGAGGAGTATCGAATCATAAAGTCTATGTGACATTAGGCGATCCATTGACGAAGAACCTGTATCAAACAGTGTTGGAAACTGGATGCCAAAGTGCCAATGGAGATTCCGATCCCATTAAAGTTATTGCAGACATTGCCAAGCTGTTTTCGGGGTTGGTCGTCAAGAGGGCGGTAGATGGAAAAGCAATGCAGTATTGGGGACCGATAGCGTCACCCAAACCCGGTATCTTCGATACGGCTGGTTTAATCAAAAACGCTGATGGTAGGTGTGGCGCTTGGTCAGGCTTTTTATCTGATGTTTTCGGTGCTCAGAGTATTGAAGCAACACCATCCAACATTTGGACTACTGATCCCACTCCATCTATACCTGGCTGGACTTATGTGCCAGCACAGCCAGATACGCCAAACCATGGGCTTGATGTTTATCCTGCAAACCCCGCTCAAAGTAACAAACAGCCAGCATTTCGCTTTGATGGGCATGCGGTTGTAAAGATCTCTGCTATTCATGGCATTCCTGTAAATCCTGCGGCGTCTTCGCCTTACACCACTATTTATGATCCATCCTACGGAAAAACATATGCAGCAAATAGTATGCCTGCCGCTGAACAGAGCTGGGAAGACGCATCTGTTCAGGATTATTGGTGGCATTTTCAGGATCAGGATGGTATGGATAGATTTCCTATCGTTAACGACAACAAAAATCAAAGAGAGACAATATTTAATTGATGCCAGCAGCAGGACAAGTTGATTTAGACTTGTGGGAGCGTAAAACTATGATTTCCTGTTGCCATCTTACGTGGTGTGCTTGGACGCTACTTTTTTTGCCGAGTGCAGTACGTGCAGATGATATAGTCTTTAAAAAGTCATTTCCAAATCGTCAGACGATGGTTGTGACGCGGCACGAGATACCTACTGTGCCACTATCACCAAAATTCTTGAAATCGCTTCCTGCTAATGTTTCGTTGAGCAAACCAGATCATACTTATTTGTACTCTTTTGATTTGAGGACATTAGGGCAAGCGAACAAAAGCATTTGGCAGCATAAAGTGGAAGAGTACGATGGGTTCGAAGTGCTTTATGGTAAGTGGCAGATGTTTGATGCCGTAGTAGAGGCCAAAACCGTGGTGGTTTCCTTCAAGCAGGCAGGTGAAACATACGCAAACATTTTTACGCCAGATGTAAAGGGCGATTATCAGCCGATGCGTTGGCAGGATACAGTCTTACAAGTAGACAGCGCAACATTCGGCCCCATTGCAACTGGGGCGGTCATCGAAGGCAGTCTCAAAGCGGGAACGCTGGAAGTGATCGTTACCAGCGTCGCTTCGGCGGAGGTCTTGAAGAAAATGGGTGGTCCTCGCATTCGCTACGTATTGAGAAACGGCAAATGGGTCAAAGTCGGTCCACTCTCGGAAGCCGCATCAGGCACAAAACTAAAGCCGGCGGCAAAGTAGAGAAGTCGCCGGCAAAGGAGAAGGGATGATGCCTTGCGCTTGAAAATTACGATCTTGCTGCTGGCTTTGACGGTGCTGGTCGCACACGCAGAGGCCCCGCCGCCTGCCGGGCAAACGCTGACGGCCATCCAAGTTATGAATCAAGCCGCAGGCACCATCTACCGAAAGGCGCTGCCGGACGGGCGCACCCTCAGCGTTTCCCGGAGCAAGCTGCCGCCGGACCCAAAGACAATCAAGAGCCTTGATCTGTTTACCAAAGTGACGAAAGCTCCAAACACCTTTCCGCCCGGCACCACTGTTGAGTACCCAGACTATAGCTGGCTCTACTCTTTTGATGTTGCCGGAGGCAAAGACAAGCCAAAAACCAAAGACAAGCCAAAAACTCTGTGGACGCTGAGGGCTGACCATATCCCCAGTATGAATTACCCCGAAATTGACCGGAGCGAAATCCGAATGCGGGACGCTGCGCTAGAAGGTCAAGTACTGGTGCTGGTCTTCAAGCAAGCACTGGACACCTACGGCTTCATCATCCTGCCGGACGCCAAGAATGGCCCGCAGCGGCTGCCCCGCAGCGGCCCGAGCTTCCGGCTGGCTGTGGACAGAGATGACGAACACGGGCGGGTATTCATGCTGGCGGCGCAGATCACCGGCTCTTACGTGAAGAAGACGCTTGCCGTGGAGCTGACTTTTACGAACGACTCGAAGGAGCGGTTTGTCTGGAACGGTCAGGCATGGGTCAAGGATAACACTGCATCCACTCCATCTGACACGAGCGCGAGTCACAAGCCGTTGGCAAAATAAAAAAAGACGGGAGCAAGTACAGTGCGCCGCAGTGGCAGGACAACTCGGTGCCGCTGAACGGGGTCGTGACCGACACCGGCGACAAGAGCTACCCACTGTGCTACACACAAGGCACCACAGCTTCGGTAGCGGTTTTGCTTGCCCCGGTTCCCGCAATTCCATCCGGAAGCACGTTGATTACGAGCGGTCAAGTAAAGATTAAGGGAACTTCTGCAAACTCGATTTCGCCCGGTCAGCCCAATTTCAATCTGCCTGCCACAGCAGCTACAGTGGACACGACAGGGGTTTCCATCAGTGCAACTCCGCTTGCGAATGCTTTCCCGACAACGGTAGCGTATATCTCAAACATTGCGATCCAGTGGAACTACTCAAACGACGGTGGGACGACCTACCAAACAGGAGGGGTATCGAATCATAAAGTCTACCTGACATTGGGCGATCCGTTAACAACGAACCTATATCAGACTGTGCTAGATGTCGGCTGCCGAAATGCGACAGGCAAATCCAAAGCATCCGATGTTGTAGACGCGATTTGGAGCGATTTCCACAATTCCTTGTCCACTGGAGTTAAAGACGCTAATGGTAAGCCAATGAAATATTGGCCAGATGGTTATGCTACGCCGGGCTTGTTTTATACAAAGGATTTAATAACTCAGAAAAAAGGCAGGTGTGGATCGTGGGCTGAATTTTTCAGAGACATTTTGAGAGCGCAAGCTATTGGTGCGGACATATACGGCATTGAGTTGAGGTCTGAAATTAAGCCAGTGGCTTCAGTTGCTCCTCCAGGATACCCGCAGTACCTTTCCTCAAATTCGGATGGAAGCCCCGGTGATGGTTTCTACACTGATCCAAAGCACCCTGCACAAGGTAATTCAGGCCCTTCGGTCACATACGGTCAGGGTGGAGCCGGATTGCCTGTACAATGGTATGATCACGCTGTGGTGTCATTAACGCCTGGCACTAAGGGTGCGATTGCTGTTGATGGACCAGCCTCCACTTCAATATATGATCCTTCTTATGGCTATGTTGCTCTAAAGTCTACCTTCCCGGATGCTCAGGTGCAGTGGGAAGCTGACTCCATCCCTGGGTATTGGTCATTATACACGAATGGTTCTGGAGCCATACAATACTCATATGCCACGCCTGCTGCCGTTCGAAGCAATTTGCAACAGAGGAATCAAAGCGGGGCAAGTTTGAATCCAAACCCGCCTTACGAGACATTCACTTACGATAAGCACACGCAACAATAGAGCATATCTAGTGGTCTAACCCGATAGGATATATGAGTGGCTTTCGGGCAATTTCGCTTCTCAATAAGCCGCGAAATGAACTTATCTGTTCTACCAGGTTAGTCCACTATTAGGGGTACAACAAATGAATGGAAAACGGCTGAAGCCCATAGTCATGCTCGCGATGACGATTGCTCCCACAGCGGTGGAAGCAGACACAGTGCAGTTCTATCAGAAGCGACTGCCCAACACGCAGAGTGTCACTGTCACGCGCACAGAAGTCCCCAAAAATAATGAATTGACGCCACAGCAAAAGGCAGCCGATGCCCAGTGGCTCAAGGATCATCCGGGATATTTTCTCGGTCCCACGTCTGACCATCGGTATCGCTACACTTATTTATTGACTTCTGCCAACGGCAAACAGCCACAAGTGCTGTGGACAAACGAAGCAGAAACTTTCGGTGCGGCTCCCCTCCCTGGGCAGACGCGGGTAGGTTCAATGGAGGCGGGGGTGCTGGATGTTGCAGTCGAAAATAGTCAAACAAAAGACAGCGAGACGCTGATTGTCCTTTACAAAGGCAGCGCCAACATTGTGCGGCCCGGCCCGCACGGGAGCCGCATCCCATTGACCCCGCGTGAAAGCCATTTGGCGGTTCCGGTTTCTGGACTGGACGGCTTGATTGTCAGCGGCAAGATCAGCGGCGCACTCAGCAATGGCGATTTGACGGCAACCCTCACTTCGGAAACTGGCAAAGTCTTCGTGTACCATTGGCAGGGTCACGCCTGGTCGCTGGTTTCTAACCCGGCCCCGATGGCAGCGCCAAGCAAGTCACTCGGGACGAAAAATGAAGGGACATAAGCATCCTGTGTGCTTGAAAATTATGATCTTGCTGCTGGCCTTGACGATGCCGACAGCACACGCAGAGGCACCGCCGGCAGCATTCAGGCTTTGCCGCTGTGCTACACGCAAGGCACCACAGCCTCGGTATCCGTCTCGCTTGCCCCGGTTCCAGCAATTCCATCGGGCAGCACGTTGATTACAAGCGGTCAAGTGAAAATTATCGGAAGTTCTGTCACTCCGCCCCGTTACAGTATGGCTGCTGTTTCGGCAACGGTGGATACGACAGGGGTTTCTATCAAGGACATTCCACTCGTCGAGGCGTTTCCAGCGACGGTCGCCTCTATTCCAAAGCTGTCAATCCAGTGGAGGTATTCCAATGACAATGGGGCCACCTACCAAAACGGCGGCATCTCCGACCACAAAGTCTATGTCGTGCTGTCGGCAAACCCGCCTTCCACACTCCAAACGGTTCTTGACACGGCTTGTGTCTTTGCTGCGGGAAAGTCCACGCCTGCCGATGCTTTGCCTTTGATCTGGGGGGCCTTTACCAGCCTCAGCGTCAAGCGGGCGTCTGACGGTCGGGTGATGCAATACTGGGGGCCGATTTCAAGTAGTGAGCCGGAGTTGCCCGCCTACGATTCGGCAGAAGGTTTGGTGAAAAACGCGGATGGACGATGCACGGCCTGGGCAAACTTCCTCGTTTATGTCTTTGGAGCGCAAGACATTGCCGCAGAAAGGGTCGGCATCAGACCAAATTATCCTGCTACCGCCACCGTGGTTAGCAACGGTCAAACCTACCAATACAGTAGCTCTGAACCACAAGCATTGGTTGTAGATCCAAACGATGCAGGTCAAGGAACGAATAACCTTCACCCAACGAACCGGTTTCTCAACCATTGGGTAGTCAGAGTCACGGGTGTTAATCAGGGTCCTGCATTGAAAGCAGACGCGAGTGGCGTTTCGCCCCTGACATCCATTTACGATCCCTCGTATGGATTCCTCGCGCCGACGGCTGGCCCTGGCCGCTCGCCAGCCCAGCTAAAGTGGGAGGACCACTCAATATCGGGGTACAATCTGACTTATCAAAACATTTCCACACCTTCTTTGCCAGAACGATTTCCATTTTCTGACCCCAAAGGTTCTGCTGAAACGACATGGAACCCTAACGGCTGAAAGGAAGCGAAAGTAGTCATGCTCACAAATATACAGATGCCTCTTGTTCTGTCCTTGCTGGGCCTGCTGGCTGTCAGCGTAGCGGTCGCACACGCAGAGGCCCCGCCGCCTGCCGGGCAAACGCTGACTGCTGTTCAAGTTATGAATCAAGCCGCAGGCACCATCTACCGAAAGGCGCTGCCGGACGGGCGCACCCTCAGCGTTTCCCGGATCAAGCTGCCGCCGGACCCAAAGACAATCAAGAACATTGATGACTTTGCGAAGGCCGCAAAAGCTACAAGAGGCTTCCCTTCCGGCGGCACGCCTCTGTATCCGAACTATAGCTGGCTCTACTCTTTTGATATTGCCGGTAGTAAAGATAAGCCAAAAACTCTGTGGACGCTCCGGGCTGATCATCTCTTAGACCCATTAGCAAATGGCGACAACATTGAGTTGGAGTGGAGTATCGTCCGAGTAAAGGACGCTGCGCTGGAAGGTCAAGCGCTGGTGCTGGTCTTCAAGCAAGCACTGGACACCTACGGCTTCATCATCCTGCCGGACGCCAAGAATGGCCCGCAGCGGCTGCCCCGCAGCGGCCCGAGCTTCCGGCTGGCTGTGGACAGAGATGACGAACACGGGCGGGTATTCATGCTGGCGGCGCAGATCACCGGCTCTTACGTGAAGAAAACGCTTGCCGTGGACTTGACTTTCACGGACGGCACGAAGGAGCGGCTCGCTTGGAAGGATCAGGTATGGGTCAAAGACAGCCCGCTCCCAAACACAAAGCCAGACGCAAAGAAGGCGGCGCTCCAACCGTGAAGCGCCGCCCCTTTGTGTCTTTGCTAATTTTCTGCGACCAGCTCCCGCGCTGCTGCCAGCACCGCGTCGTAGTCGGGTTCGCTGGCGACTTCGGGGACGGTCTGGATGTAGCGGATAGTGCCGCCTTTATCCACCAGGTAAATGGAGCGGTTCAGGAGGCCCAGCTCTTTGATCTGGACGCCGAACGACGGGCCGAAGGTCCGGTCTTTGTGGTCGGAGAGCATCTCGATATTGGTGACGTGCTCGGCATTCGCCCAGCGCTTCTGCGCGAACGCCGTGTCGGCGCTGACGGCGACGGTCTTGATCTTGTCGGTCGGGAGGCTCGCGACATGGCGGTTGAACTTGCCGGTTTCAAGCGAGCAGACACTGGTGTCAATGCTCGGAACCAAAATCATCAGGACGGCTTTCGTGCCGTGCTCGCTGAGGGTGTCCCAGGTGGTTGGGGCCAGGTCGTTTGCGGTCTGAACTAAAAACTCGGGAACGCGGTCGCCCACTTTCAGCTCGTGCCCCATGAGTGTCATCGGGGTGCCTTTGAATGTAATTGCGCCGGGCCGCTCATCTGTGTTTGCCATTGGGTCTGTCTCCTCGCTGTAAATCAAAGTCAGTATACCCACTTGCCGAAGAACTTCTTGCCAGAGAACTTGAGGCAGGAAAACCCGCCGTGCCTGTCGTATCAACCTGTCATGGCAAGCTTTATCTTTTTCGACATCGGCGACGTGATCTTCGACGAAAACGCGCAGCACCAGTGGCTGTTCCATCAGCTGCTGCTGACACTCCGGGCGCATGGCAAGGACGTTCTGTGGGATGATTTCAACGCGACCCGCCGTCGGCTGACCGCGCTCGGGCCAAACCCGGAAGCGGCGATCAAGGGCACGCTGGCGTTCTACTGCACCAACGACTCCGAGACCGAGACGCTCTGGCATGAGGCGCGGGACCTGTACCAGCAGATGCGTCACCCGCGCCCGTTCGGCCAGCTTCTCGACGGCATCACGCCGGTTTTGATGGATTTGAAGCAGGACTACAAACTGGGCATCATCGCTAACCAGCATCCCCCAGTCTTCCAGGCCATCGCCGACTACGGCATCGCCAATCTTTTTGACGTCATCGTCATCTCCGAGATCGTCCACCTGTTCAAGCCCGACCCGGCGATCTTTCAGTACGGCCTCAAAGAAGCCAAAATCGCGCCGCCCGACGCCGTGTTTGTCGGCGACCGCCCGGACAACGACATTGGCCCCGCGAAAGCCGCCGGCATGAAAACGGTGCGCTTCAAGCGCGGAATGCAGTATACTCTTTATAATCCGAACGACCCCGCGCTCATCGCCGACGAAACCATCGAAGATGTCATGGGGTTGGCGGAAGCCGTGCGGCGGGTAGCGATGGGCTAGGGAGCCATGCCGATAGGAGCCATATTGCTTCTAAACCATGTCCTAAAGGACACGGCTATTGGGCGCAGACGCCGCAAACTACGCCTTCGGCGCACTCAGATTTTACTATCTTGTTCTCAGCCACGCGAAGCGGTGGGTTCTCGGCATCTGCGCCCAATAGCCGTGTCCTTTAGGACATGGTTTAGAAGCAATATGGAAATACGAAAACAAATATCCGAAGTTTTAGAAGAGATCAATCAGCTTAACCCTAGCCTGCGCTTCGGGCAGCTTGTGGTCAATATCTCCTATCTCGCAAAGGGCTGGACAAAATCCGCCGCCTGGGAAGTCAGCGACGAAGAGTTTTTGCAGGCCGCCGTTTCTTATTTAAGCGACTTGAAGCGGTTAGAACACAATGTGCTTACCTCCCAAGACCATCTCGCACACGCTCAGGAAAAGCAGCGGGAAACAGCTTCGGTGTAAGCACTGCTTGGAACGGAAGATAAATTATGGCCCACTTCATTTTGCAGGCGCTATGTTTCGTCCTGTGGGCTTCCGCACTCAATTTGATGTTTGCGACTGTTGTTTTGCTTTGTCAACGGCAGCCCGGCAGCGCCCTTTTGTTTGCGCTGGGATTAACCTGTCTGATGCTTTGGATGGGCATCGGATTGAAGGCTCACATAGACATAGCACGAATCGAACCTTACGCTGCCCTGACCGCGCCGCTGGCTGCCGTAATTCTTGCGAGGCGAAGGGCAGATAGGCCGCGTGAGCCTGTTTTCAGAAAGCATTTATGATTATTGAAGCGCGGGAAGATGTGGTGCAGCTTGAAGGCGAGCTGGACAAAAACTTGTGGCCGACCATTCAGGCGGCGGCGAACCTGCTGCTGAGGCGGCATGTCGAGGGCATTATTGTGGACGGCTCGGCGCTGACCGGCTGCTCGGCGGAAGGGGCGAAGACGTTCCGGGACGCGATGGATTATATCGCGCGGTACCGGGCGCGGATTGTGGTCTGCGCCCTGCCGGAAAGCGTCATGGATGTGGTCCGGGCCGTGCCGGGGGTACGCTCGCGCCTGCCGGTGACGGCGACTCTCGAGGAAGCGCGGGCGTCGCTAAAGCTCTCCTGCCACGGCGGGACACGCGCAATGGGGGGCGCAAACACCCCGCAAAACATTCTTGTGCCGCTTTTGCGCCCCGAACACACCGAAGCGGCGAGTTCTCTCGCCTGCCGCCTGGCGCGGGCGGCGGGGCCGGCGGACGGCACCCAAAAGTCGCGCCTGCACCTTTCCTACATTCTGGAAGTCCCGCGTCACCTGCCCCTGACCGCCCCGCTGCCGGAAGAAGAAAGCTTGGCGTCCTCGGCCCTCGCGGCGGCGTCGAACGCCGCCCGGTGCGTTGGGGTCTCCGCCGACCCGAATGTGATCCGCACCCGCGATGCTGGGGAGGAGATCGTCAATCAGGCCACGGCCCTGGAAGCGTCGCTGATCGTGCTGGCCTATCAGGCGTCGGACGACCCTGCCGACACGCTGATGCAGCGGGTGACGCGCACGGTGGTAGACCGCGCTCCCTGCGAGGTGATCCTGAACAAGCAAGCGGGATGACCTGTCCTGGTTTTACCTACCCCCGGTACTGCGTACCGACCCCTCCCGCAACGGGAAGGGTTAAGATTTAGAATAGATGTAACCCTCACGCCAAGCAATCTCTGTCCTTCTTGCTCCTCACCCTTCCCGTTGCGGGAGGGGTCGGTACGCAGTACCGGGGGTAGGTCACTCACCGCCCCACAGCGCATCGAGTTCCGGCGTCTTCGGGACCGGTAGCTTGGCGAGGCTGGCGGGGCTGTTGTCGGGCAGGCCGTAAAGGGTCTGCATCGGGACGGCTTTCGCGTGGCCGTCGAGGAAAATCACGTTCACCCGCCCGTTATGGCGCGGGTCCGGGCTGGCATGGTAAACGTAGTTGTTTGTGTAGGGGAAGTTCGGGTCGGGATACGGCATATTGACATACGCTTTGTAGACTTCGACCGCCGAGATGCTCCCGGTACCGATGCCATCCATCAGGTACACATGCTGCGCGGGTGACTGGTACTGCGGCAGAGCATAGTAGCCACTGCCGGGAAACGGCAGGGCGAGGCCGTAGCCGAGCAGGCCGGCCGCCTCATCGGCGGCTTGCGTGGCGGCGGAAGCCGGGGTTTTGGTGCGGCTCGGGCAGGCTACTATGGCGCGGGTCGTGAGGTAGGGAAACAGGCGGTTCGGCCAGAAGCCCTTGTTTGGCGTCAAGGCAAACTCCCCGTAGTAGTATTGCAGCAGCGCTTCATTGTTGTCTTCCGCGTACATCATGCTCGCCAACCCGATCTGCTTCTGGTTGGACAGGCAGGCGGTCGCCCGTGCCCGCTCGCGGACACTTTGGAAGACTGGAAAAAGGATCGCGGCCAAAATCGAGATAATGGCGATGACGACAAGCAGCTCAATGAGCGTAAAGGCACGGGCAGCTCTCAGAAATGGCGATAAATGGCGGTGCATCGGAACCTTTGTGTTTCTCCTACCCCAGCACTTCCAGCGCATTCGGCAGGTGGGTTAAAATCTCGCAGCCGTCCTCCGTGACCAGAATGTCTTCCTCCAGGCGCAGGCCGCCCCAGTTCTCTAGGTAAACGCCCGGCTCGACCGTCATCACCATGCCGGGGGCCAAAATCAGCGTATCGGTGCGAACCGAAAAGCCGGGGCCGTCATGCACCGAGCGGCCCAGGGAATGCCCGAGCGAGTGGCCGAACGCTTCCCCGTAGCCATGCTCGGTCAGGAAGTCGCGGGCGACGGCGTCAATCTCCTTTCCCGTTTTTCCAGGCTTGATTGCGGCGATGGCCCGCGTCTTCGCTTCGTGTACCAGCGCGTAAACCTCGCGCTGCTTTTGGTCGGCAGCGCCAATCGCGTAGGTGCGCGTGATGTCCGAATTGTAGCCGTCCACGGTCGCGCCCCAGTCAATCGTCACGAAATCCCCCCCTGCCAGCGGGCGCGGCCCGGCGTGGTGGTGCGGGTGTGCGCCGCTGATGCCCGCCGCCACAATTGTGTCAAACGCCGCCCCGGATGCGCCTAAGCGCCGCATCGCGAATTCGAGTTCGAGCGCAAAGTCCATTTCGCGGGTTCCGGGCCGAAGCAAGTGCTTGACCTGTGTCATGGCTGCCTCGGCGACAGTGATGGCGTTCTTAATCAGCGCAATCTCGCCGTCGTCCTTGATCAGGCGCAGCGTTTCGACGACATCTTTGGTCGGCACCCACTCGGTTTCGGGAAACTGAGCCTCGGGAAGCAGAACGCGGAATGCCTCGAACTGGCTGACCGTGACGGTATTTGCCTCAAAGCCGAGGCGCGTCAGGGCGGGCCGCGCTTCCAGAACATTTTTCAGCGCTTCCCCGTAGCCGCCGCTGCCGGCGGGGGTCTCGACAACCGTGAACCCGGCACACTCACTGTGGGCACGAAGCGTGTACCGGCTATCGGTGATGAACAGCGCTTCGGTGGACGTGATGATGACCTGCGCGGTGGACCCGGTGAAGCCCGAGACGTAGCCGACATTGCCGATGTCGGTCAGCAGCAGGGCGTCAAAAGACGGGTCGGCGGCGGCAAAGGCGGCGCGGATGGCGTCCAAACGCCCCGGCGTGTTCGAGGGAGAAGCGGGCGAAGACATAGAAAAATTCTTTCTGAGAGGCGCAGTTTCCCTCATTATACCGCTGAAATGGCTTCCGTGCCGAAAATAGTTTGCCGGGCACTTGACAATTCGCAAAACTCCGCTTATACTGTACTAGTCGTACTAATACAGTTAGGAGGCGTCTTTGGCGCTAGAGCTTTCGATTGCCACCGGCAGCCCGCTGCCGATTTACCGGCAGATTATGGACCAGATTGACCGGGCGATTGCCTCCGGGCATCTCCTGCCGGGCGATCCTCTGCCGTCCATCCGGGCCGTTGCCGAGCGGCTGACCATCAACCCCAACACTGTGGCGCGGGCCTACAGCGAGCTGACCCGCGAGGGCCGGGTCGTGTCTCAGCCGGGCCGCGGGCTGACTGTCGCCGTCCGGCATCAGAGGCTCTCCGAAGACGAGCGCCGCCGCCGCCTAGCCCTTGCCGCCGAAGCGTTCATCACCGAAGTCGCATTTCTCGACTTTTCGCCCGGCGAAATCTGGGCACTGCTGTCTGAAAAGCTGTCCGATAGGCAAGGAGCAACACTTTGAGCGAAAATGTCATTGAAACGCATGGCCTGACCCGCTATTTTGGGAAACGCTGCGTCGTGGACACGCTGGACCTCACGGTGCCGCGCGGCTGCATCTTCGGGTTTCTCGGACGCAACGGGGCCGGCAAAAGCACGACCATACGGATGCTGCTCGGCCTGCTGCCTCCGACGCGCGGGTCGGCGTCGGTGCTGGGTTTTGAAAGTCAAAACCTGCCGCCGGACGCCCGCGCCCGCATCGGGTACCTGGCCGAAGGCCACCATGTCTACGGCTGGATGACCGCCGCCGAATGCGGACGCTTCCAATCGGCGTTCTATGAGCATTGGAACCCGAAGATATTCCAGTCGGTGCTGGACCACTTCGGCTTGAAGCCAGACGCCAAAGCCGGGGACCTCTCGCGCGGCGAGCGGGCGGGCCTGTGCCTGGCGCTGACCCTCGCCCCGCAGCCGGAGCTTTTGATTTTAGACGACCCCGCGCTCGGCCTCGACCCGGTCGCCCGGCGCAGCCTGCTTCAGTCTATGATCTATCTGACGCGCAATGCCGACCAGACCGTCTTTTTCTCGTCGCATCTCCTGTCCGATGTCGAGCGGGTCGCCGACCGGATCGCCGTCTTGGACGGTGCGACCCTTCGGGCCGACTGCACACTCGACACGTTCCGCCGCCGGGTCCGGCAGTATGTGCTGACCTTCCGCGATGCGCCCCCCACCTTTCCGCTGCTGCCGGGTCTCCTGCAAGTCTTCCGGGCAGGCCGCGAGGTCACGGTCACACTGGCCGTGCCCGAAGACAGCCACGATACCGAACAGCGTTTAGCGTCACTGGGAGCCGAGCGCATTGACCCGGTCCCGCTGGGCCTGGAAGATGCCTTCGTCAGCTATCTCAGCACGCGCGGCGAGAAGACTTACTTTTTGTCGGACACCGAATTGGAGGACGCCAAATGAGAACCGATTGGAAAGCCTTGTTCTGGAAAGAATGGCATGAAAACGCCCGCTGGGCCGCGCTGGCCCTCCTGCTCCTGTCCCTCGGCCTCGCCTACAGCGTGTACCGGCAGCCGACATTCCAATCTGTACAGTCAATTTGGAGTGACGCCAACTTGGTGCTGACTACAGCGGTTCCGCTAATTGGCCTTGCATTCGGCCTGCTGCAAATCCTGCCGGAGCTGCGCCGCGACCAATGGGCGTTTCTAATGCATCGCCCGGCGACACGCACGACGCTTTACTTCGGCAAAGTGGTTCCCGGCGTCTGCCTGTACCTGATAGCGGCGATCCCACCGCTACTCGGGTTCGCACTCTGGGCCTCATCGCCTAACCATATCCCGGCCCCGTTCGACTTCCGGTTTACGCTGGCCGGATGGGCAGCGATTTTGTCGGGCCTGCCATTTTACTTCGCCGGTCTGCTGGTCGGCCTGCGTCCGGCCCGCTGGTACGGCAGCCGTGCCCTGCCGATTGTGTCGGCGCTCCTCGCGCCGTGGGCAGCATTGTATTTGACGGAGTTCTGGCAGGCTGCGCTGGTGTGCGTTCTTGTCGCAGTCGTTTTGATGCTGGCGGCCTGGGGCAGCTTCGCGTCCTCTGGAGACTACAAAGGGCAGGTCAAGCCGCTGCGGTTTGCGCTGGGTTTGGCTCTCTATCCTGCCGTGCTGGCGGCTGGAGTCGGCGTCGTGAGCCTTTCCTGGTCGGCCTATCGGTATGTCAGCGATCACTCCGCTACAGAGTGGTGGCGTACTGAGTACAAGATTGACCCGCAGGGCCGCATTTTTGAGAGCGTCCAGCATGGCCCGGATATCAACGACACCGACCAAAAGACCGTGACCGTCACCGATCTGGCCGGTCATAAAATTGCCCCAGGCGTTTGGGCCAAGCTGTATCAAAAAGATGAGTTGTCGGATATGTCCTACCTGCCCGTCACTGTTCCTGCGCAAAAATACACGCCGTCCTATCAAAGAACAGACCGCTATGTTTCGCAGCTCAGCGGCGAAGGTGGTCTGGGATCGCTCCTGAACAACGACTACTACGACAGCCGTTCAAGGCAAATCGAGCAGTACAGCATCTCTGTTTCCGCCCCATCGGTAATCAGCTACCTGGGACCTAATGGCTTTTCGCGGGACAAAATGCGGGCGGGACAGTTTCCGCTGGGGATGCCTTCGGAGACTTCTTTCGCGGGTTTACGGCTTCTTCAGTTCTCGCACTCTCTTTTCTGGTACGAGGTCGCGCCCTCTCGTATCGGGCTGCTGCAAGCCGCGCCTGGCCCAGTTGGTTTTCTGGGAACGGCAAGTTCACCTGACGAGAGGCAATATTACAGCAGTGACCAGAGAGCGGCACAATTTCTCAAGCCGGAAGCCGATTTTGTCGCCGCAAACCATCAAATCACGATCTACACCCGGCCCAACTCTGAGGTCAATCTTGCCGGTACGCGCCGGCTGTTCACGACGCCGCTTCCGCCCGGCGGCAAAACGGATGTTCAGGTCGCCGCCGCTGATATGTCCCGCTTCTTCTTCTGGTATCAGGATAGGCAGCCGACGGGAGCCGACAAGGTTGTGACAGTCAGCGCAGATGGGCGCGTTTTGAAAACCGAGATTTTTCCCTCTTCTGGGCGACGCTGGGCCTCAGTGCAGGAAAAGCCGCGCTCGTTGGCAGACAGCGCTGTTTTTCTTGCATTCCCCCCGGCAGTCATTCCCTCAGTTGCTGCGTATGCGTCTGTCGGAAGCGCACTCGGCTGGCCTGCGGCAGCGAGCATTCGGGACAACTCGGGTGACTACTGGCGCGTATTCTTAATTTCCTGTCCCTCTGGCCTTATCGCCGCCGCGCTGGCCTGGCTGATCTGCCGCCGGTGCGGGGACGAGCGGCGCGGGCAGGCCGTGTGGGCGTTCGCGGTGCTCTGGCTGGGGCTGTATGGCGTCCTCTTGCTGTTGGCGCTGCGGGCCTGGCCGGCACGGGTTGCCTGCCCGAACTGCGGACGGCTGCGGGTGGTGGACCGCAACACCTGCGAGTATTGCGGCGCACGGTTTGCGCGGCCTCTGCGGGATGGGACGGAGATTTTTGAGGAGGGACCTCACCCCGAAGCTTCGCTTCGACCCTCTCCTTAAGCAAGGAGAGGGTAGGAATAATACAGACCAAGAAAGGCCAAGCGCCTGCTCCTTCTTCCGTCCTCTACTCTTACCCTCTCCTTGCTTAAGGAGAGGGTCGAAGCGAAGCTTCGGGGTGAGGTCCCTTACCGATGGCTCTCTTCGATCAAGTTCTTCGCCGCGCTGAGGGCCATGAGGTAGCCGTAGGGGCCGAAGCCGACGACCTGGCCGGTGGTGACGGCGGAGATGACCGAGTGGCGGCGGAACTCCTCGCGGGCGTGGATATTGGACAGATGCACCTCGACCGTAGGCAGACGCGAGTCGGCGATGGCATCGCGAATGGCATACGAGTAGTGCGTGTACGCGCCGGGGTTGATGACGATGGCGTTGGCCGTGCTCATGGCTTCCTGAACAAAGTCCACGATTGCGCCCTCGGAGTTCGACTGGCGGATGGTCACCTCGACGCCGAGATACTTGGCGTGGGCGGTGATCTTGCGGTTGACCGATTCGTAATCGTCCTTGCCGTAAATGTCCGGGTCACGGACCCCGAGCATATTAAGGTTTGGGCCGTGGATCAGGGCAATACGGATGGTGCCGGTACGTGTAAGCTGCACAGTAATCTCCGTGGGGTGTTCTCCGAGACTTGTTATTCTCCGAGACTTGTTGTTCTCGGTCACTGGGTTAGCGGGTCGGCAATGTCGCTTCTTCGGGCAGCAGGATCGGGATACCGTCGCGGATCGGGTAGATGCGCCCGCAGAGGTCGCAGACTAGTGTATCGCCGTCCTGCCGCAGCGGGGGCCGGCTGTCGTCGGCAGGGCAGGCGAGAACCGCCAGAAACTTCGGGTCTAAAAGAGTAGCCATATGTCATATTTCCATTCGCTGAACAAGATAAAGGTGTCGGCTGCGCGGGCGTTTGTATTTACGAGGGCGTAAACGCCCTCGCTGAGGTTTTATTGGGGCGGGGGGCGAAGCGCCAAGCTGCCACCTACATGGCAGAAGATTTGTTCTGCGTGGCAGGGAGCGGTTTAGAAAACCTCGCTGGTTTCTTCGGCATTAGGCCACAGGTCTCCTTCCGCGTGATGCTGCTTTTGATGCTGGATATACTCGGCAACTCCTTTGCGGTGGCTGCGGCTGATACTGAAGCATCCGTAGTTTCCCTGCCAGGCGAACCACTGACCAGGCCGCAGGGTTTCGGAAACAAAGCGCGACGAGCCGCCTTTAACATGGTTCATCAGCTGCGCCGGGGTCAGGGTATTGTGTCCAGCCACCAGCAGATGGATATGGTCAGGCATTCCCCCGACCGCCAGCACTTCGCAGCCTTCGGCGCGGCAGGCTTGTTCCAAGCAGCGATACACTTCCCGCTCAATATCTTCGGTGATCAGCGGCAGGCGATCCCAAGTAGCCCATACAAAATGCAGGCAGATTTCCAGCTTGTTACGGCGCATTCTCGTCCCTCCTTAGACCTGTCTTTTCTTTAATCCTGTCCCACGCAGGTGGGACCTCGGCGCTTCGCCCCCCGCCCCAATAAAACCTCAGCGAGGGCGTTCACGCCATCGTTTCACCCACGCCCTTGTCCCTATCTTTTCTTTGCAGCCTCTTCGTAAACTGCAAGCGTTTCCCGTGCCGCCTTCTCCCACGAAAACAGCTTGGCGCGTTCCGGGCCGCGCTCGCGCCAGCGGGCCGACACCGCCGGAGACCCGAGCAGGGTTTCTAAAGCGTGCACCCAGACGCTTGAATCATCGGCAGGCAATAAAATACCGGCGTCGCCGACCACTTCGGGCAGCGACGACGACCGGCTGCACAAAACAGGGCAGCCGCAGGCCATCGCTTCCAGCGGCGGCAGGCCGAAGCCTTCGTAGCGCGATGGGTAGCACAGGGCATCCGCGCCGCCGTAGAGTGTCGGCAAATCATCGTCAGCAACATACCCGGCCAGGTGAATATCGCGCGTTACGGCCTCGGGCAGGGCGTCCATCAGGGCATCGGTATCGTCGAGCCAGCCGCGCTTGCCGGCAACGACCAGCCGGTGCGGCGGCGGCGGGTGCGGGCCGAGCTTCAGCAGGGCGAACGCATCGAGCAGCAGGGCTAAGTTCTTGCGCGGCTGCAAGACTCCGACCGCGAGCAGGTAGGGCCGGTCATCCAAATTTAATGCCTTGTTCGCCGCCGCCCGCGCGGTTTCCTGCCCATCTTGCGGGATTTTAAACTGCGGGCCGGCGGCTTCTAAGACGACATGGACTTTTTCTTGGAAGTTTTTCTTTTTGGCGACCGACGGGCAGAAGCGCAGGATGTCCCGGCGCGTGCTTTCGGAGACGGCGACTACTGCGGCGGCTTTCGCCATCGAGCGCGGCACCAGCGTATTGAGTATCCAGCGGTCGCGGGGCAGAAACAAGTCAGGGTGGACCCGGAATGAGACGTCATGCACAGTCGTGACCACTGGGCAGGGAGCGCCGAGCAGGGGGATATTGTACTGCGTATGCGCCACGTCAATCTTATCGGCTTTGAGCGCTCTCGGGAACGCCGACAGCATCCAGAGGGCATCATTTTTCGGTGCGGCAATCTCGCGCCAGGTGAAGTTCGGACGGGGCGCAAACGGCGGCGGGCCGTCAATCGGGCCACGGGTATAGAGCACATACTCGTTTTCAGTATCGGTCGCCGCCAGACCCCCGAGCAGGCCGCGCCAGTAGGTCCGGTCGCCGGTAAAGCGGCCTTCGAGTGTCCGGGCATCAATGCCGATTCGCATGAGTAGAGTATACTCAAAGTCTATGAGAAAACTACGTGTTCTGCTGCTGATCCATGAGCTGTCGCCGACCGGAGCGCCGAAAGTAGCTCTGAGTGCGTTCGAGCGGTTCGGCGATGCGGTCGAGCTGCGAACGGTCGCCTACCTCGGCGGACCGCTGGAAGCGGGCTTCCGGGCGCTGGGGCCGGTGCAGGTCTTGGTAAGCTCGGGCTGGCCGGGGATGTCCGCGCCGCTGCTGGCGCTGGCGCGGTTTGTCTGGCACCGTGTCCTGAGCCTTGCCAAAGGCCGCCTGTGGGCCGGGCCGCTGCGGCGGTGGCGGCCCGATCTCGTTTATGTCAACAGCGTGGCAGGATTGCTGGCAGTGCGCCGACTTTCGCTGCCGCCTGCGCCGGTGCTGCTGCATGTGCATGAGCTGGACCATGTGCTGGCCCCGTTTATGGAACATTCGCCGGACCTCCTGCGCGACTTGCCGGCGAAGTACGTGGCGGTCTCGGAGGCTGTCGCCGAGGCGCTGACGGACCGCTTCGGAATTGACCCGGCCAAAGTGGTGGTTGTGCCGGCATTCACCGACCCTGCACCGGGTGTACCCTCGGCTGCACCTTCCGACGGGCGTTTTGTGGTCGGCGGCGCGGGCGTCATCAACTGGTGCAAGGGGGCGCAGCTCTGGCTGCTGATGGCGGCGGAAGTCAAGCGGCTCTTGGGAGCCGACACAGTCCGTTTCGTCTGGGTCGGCGTTCCCGAAAACGAGGAAGGCTGGCAGTTCCGGGAGATGGCCCGTAAGCTGTCTTTGACTGAAGACATCGAGTTCGTGCCGTTCACGCGCACCCCGCAGGCGCACTACCAGCTCTTTGACGTGTTCGCGCTGACCTCGTGGGAAGAAACGGCCTCGCTGGCGCTGCTGGAGAATATGCTGCTGGAACGCGCCGTCGTCTGCTTCGCCGGAACCGGCGGGCCGCAGGAGTTCGCAGGTGACGCCGGGGTAGTCCTGCCGCGCTTTTCGCCGACCGAAATGGCGGAAGCGGCTGCCGCGCTTTGCCGTGATCCGGCCCGCCGCGCCGCGCTCGGCAAAGCCGCCCGCCGGCGCGTCCTGGAAAACTTCACAGCAGACGTGCAGGCGCCGCATCTTTTAGAAGCGATGCAGCAGTTAGCGGCGCCGCAGCCTCGCCCAAAGCAGTGAGAAAAAGTGACGGGGCCTACGCCGGTATGCGAGGGCAGTCAGCAGCGTCCGCGAAAACAGATCTGTGGGCTTGACAAGGCCCCGGCTCCCTTGAACGAAGGAAGCGGAAAAGTAGCGGCTGATCGCCGACCGCCCCTGTGTACGGCTCAGGTGCCTCGCGATCCGGTACAGCGGCAGCAGCGCGAAGGGATGCCGCTGTTCCCGCAGGCGCAGCGCTTCGGGTTCGGACAATCCATAAAGGGGCAGGGCATTTTTTGCAAACATCCTGTCTGCCGCAGGAACCACGAGGTTTGCCGCCGTCGCCAAAGTCGTGGCGCTTTTCGGATGAACTCGGTAATGCAGGAGAAACTCGTTTAAATTCGCCAGCTTGTGGCGCACTGCCAGCCGCATCCAAAGATCGTAGTCTTCAACGAACGGGACATGGCGGTGGTTTCCCGCTTCCAGCACTGCACTTCGCCGGAACAGAACTGTCGGGCACCCCAAAGGGCTTTCCATCATCATCATGTGAACGATGTCATCATGGTGAGTATAGCCGTGTCCGGGGCCGCCGCCGGAGGCGGGGCGGCTTTCACCGTCAATAACATCGTACCTGCTGCCCACCAGTGCGACTTCGGAGTGCGCCTCTATAAATGCTACCTGGCGCTCAAGGCGCTCCGGGGCATTGACATCATCCGCATGAATCAGAGCGCAAAGTTCTGTCTGCGCTTCGCGGATCATTGTTCCAACGGCTTCTCCGTAAGTGGTGGGCCGGTCGGCAACAATGCGGCCCGGCAGGCGCGACGGTATCCACCGCTGCAACTCTTCCAGGGTGCCGTCGGAAGAGCCGTTCACCCAGGCGCACACTTCCCAGTGCGGATAAGTTTGCGCTTCGATAGAAGCCAGCGTTTCCGTGAGATAAGGCATCCCATCTTTCACTGACAGTATCCAGGTCACTTTCGGATTCATGTCGAGTTCTTACTGCCGGTGCGAGGTCCAAAATTGCCTCGCTACTCCCTTTTTCTTTGCGGTCTCAGCACCCTTGCTGTTTTTCTCATAACAATATGCAGAAGCCGATCCGGTCGCAACGTAACTCCTTCTCTAACGAAAAAAGCGTTGCCACTGCACTGCGGAATAATTTCTTCTGCTTCTAATCGAAATCCTTGCTGCTCTAGCCAGAAGCGCACTTCCGCATAGAGTGGGTTTTGTTCATAAAGCTCTATGACTGAAACTTCTAAATGTATCGCCTGCACTGTAGACAGCAGCAAAGGAGACGAGCGCAGCATTGCAAGCTCTCCACCTTGCATATCAAGCCAGAGGAAGTCCAAGGAATTGCATTTGTTTTGCTGGCCCCATTGATCGAGTGACAGCGTTGGGACGGGAATGATTTCCGAGAAAGTAATTTTTGGATTAACTTTGAGTGTTTCTTTGGGAGCAAGAAGCGAGCTGGATGCAGTTCCACCGTCTCCACTGATATGCAAAGCGGCATTGCCTGTGTCTGCCGCCAGCGCAAAAGGATAGCACTGAATGTTGCCTCGAATGCGTGTGTTTAAAACAAGCTGCTGAAACAACTTTGGAACCGGCTCAAACGCATAAATCGTCGCTTTCGGCCAGAGAATGCTCATTTCAAGTGAGTCACCGCCGACATGCGCTCCTGCATCCACAACTTTCGGGTCGGGCGGTAAGAAAAGCATGATGTATGCCTTCGGAATATTATCTTCGCTGGCCCGTACTATTTTTTTGATCAGCTTGTAAATCAATCCGGCTATCATAATGCACTTCCCCGCGATAGACGTGTCGCAATTTTATGAATAAGCCGTCTTGCTCTTTCTCCGGGTGCTCCAAGTATCTGAGCCTCAGTCTTTAGGCGCATATCTACCTTCAGACAAGGGGTCCAGCGCGAAGATATTACATTCGCTAACAGGCTGAACAAATTGTATTCGTCAAGGATGAGTTCTCGCGCTTGGCGACGTGCATCTGTTGAAGATTGATAGGCATCCTGGCGAATAGCTGCCTCAATCTGACGGACGCTGCCGTCAAAATCGTCAAGGTTTAATAGTGAAAAAGCATCCCGAGAGAAGTAGTCACCTATGTTTGGACAGCCGTAATAAAAAGGGTAGGACCACCCTAACAACGCATCAGTCAACTTTTCAGTCCAATAATTTCTTAAGCTGCCATTTTCGATAGCGATATGGTATTTGTAAGGAGCAATCGCCTCCCACTTATCCTGGAAATCATTAACGCCTCGACCAAATACATCTAAATCGCTTCCAAAATGCCGTTGTAACCTGCGGACAAAATCGAGTCGTTGGGTATGTCCAAGCGTGAAATTTTTATCGGAGCAGATGACGGAAATTAACTTGTTCTTTTCAGGCTCCGCTGTACTCTTAAGCTCGTCGTAATTTCTGTTCGTCTCAGACTTCCAACTATTGCTTTCCTTTATATAACATCCGCCAATTAGCCAGGGCAGCCCAAGATGTGTGCGAATAATATCTTGGTGTTTTATGTGCGGTTGAACTGTCAGTATTGTCGCAAATTGTGCGAGATACTGTGGAGGATAACTTTTGACGGAAGGTGGTTCGCCCATTATCAGCAAGGTGTTTTTTGGACAGCATTGCGTTTGTTCAGGGCGAAGCATATCATCGTAAACAACCCAATAATCGCATTCTTCAATGTCCTGATTGACAAAGAATTGGCAGTTTTTCCAGATACCCAAGCTGCCCGGCGTCTGTCTTTGGAGAGGCCATCCAGCCATTGTCATAGACAATTTGACTTTGATTAATTCGCCAGTCATAGCCGTAATCTTCTATATTGATCCTGCTTTTCGCATCATCTGTGTGCGCCGCCAGACTTCCTTGAACAGCTTGACTTTGCTGCGGGCACTCGGCTTCACCAGGGACAGGGCGGTCCAGCCGGACAGGCGGATGGCCGCGCCGAGGAGGCAGTAGGCCCGGAGTGTCCGGCCTGCTGCCGGGCCGTGGAAGCGCGAAAAAAAGTAGAAGCGGCTTTCGTTGTAGGCGGCCACCATGCGGGCGCGTTTTTGCCAGTCGGCGCTGCTGCTCGACCCCAGGTGGTGCGTGATGCGGACGCTGGGGTCGAACACGACCCGCCAGCCGGCCCGGCGCAGGCGGTAGTTTAGGTCCACATCTTCATTATACATGAAATAGTGCGGATCGAAGCCGTTCATCTCGTACCAGGCTTCCGGGCGGATCAGCATAAACGCCCCGCAAATTTGGTCAACGTCGCGCACGGCAGGCGCAGCAGGGGGCGCAACACGGTGTGCGCTGCCGAGTGCGCCCAAAAACGTTTGCTCGCGGAAGACGCCGGCGAGGGTCGGGTCGTCGCCGTAGGACGTTTGCTTGCGGCCGTCGGGCCAGAGAAGCTGGCCGCCGACAAGGCCGATCTTCGGGTCGGCGTCTAAAGTCCGAAGCGACTGCGAGAGAGCGCCGGGCAGGACTTCGGCGTCGGAGTTGACGAGGCAGTAGGCCCGGCCCTTGGCGTCCGCCAGGGCCAGATTGTTGGCGCGTCCGAAGCCGAGGTTTTCGCCCGTTTCAATGAGCTGCACAAACGGAAATTCGGCCCGGACCATTTCCGGGCTGCCGTCGGCGGAGCCGTTGTCGGCGACGATGATCTCTAAAGACGCCTCACCGTCCGCTTCCCCCGCCAAAAGCGAGCGCAGGCAGGCCCGCAGGAGGTCCCGCGTGTTGTACGAGACGATGGCGACCGAGATGTCGGGAGAAATCCTATCCATAGGAGAAATTGGCCCGGTACTCGGCGAGAACGTCGGCGACGGGACCGTCGCGCCGAATGACTCCTTTGTCGAGCCAGAGCACCCGGCTTGCCAGTCGCTCGACATGGTCCAACTCGTGCGTCACCATTACAATCGTTTTGCCCTGGGTCCGAAACTCCTCCATTTTCCGAAAGCACTTCTCCTGAAAACCTTCGTCGCCGACCGCTAAACCCTCGTCTACCAGCAGTAAATCGGCCTGCAAATGGACCGCGATGGCAAAGCCCAATCGAAGCTGCATGCCCGATGAGTACATCCGCACCGGCAGGTCCATCGCCTGCCGGTCGAGCTCCGCGAACTCTAAGATGGCGTCGTAAGACGCCGCCACTTCATCCTCGGTCAGCCCAAGAATGACGCCGTTGAAGAAAACGTTCTGCGCTCCGGTCAGCTCCGGGTCAAAGCCTGCGCCAAGCTCCAAAAGACTAATCAGCCGCCCGTGCAGACGCGCTTCCCCAGCGGTCGGCAGGTAAATCCGGGATAGAATGGACAGCAGTGTGCTTTTCCCGGAGCCGTTGCGCCCGATCAGCGCCACCGCCTCGCCCGGCGCAACCGTGAAGCTGACGCCGTCCAGCGCACGCCGGATTTCATAGCCCGAGACGCTCTCTCGCTGCACCAGGGTCTTCGCCAGCGCGGCAACATGGGACTTCAGCGAGCCGAAATTGCGGTGGTACACGCGAAATTCCTTGACCAGGCCGATGACTTCGACGGCGGGACCCACCCCCTTGCTTGCTCGTTCCTCGCCGCTCAGGGGTCCTCGTTGCTCCGCAAAACCTTCGGGCGAGGCGGGAGGACGAGGAGTTTCAGATAGCGCACTCGCGCTCACCTCCATAGCCTCTTTGCCCTCCCGCTCCGGGAGGGCCGGCACTTGTGCCGGGGTGGGTTTTTTCATGGCCGCTCCGTGAACTTCCACTTGTAGCGGTTGAAGAACGAGTAACCCCACAGGCAGACGAGCAGCGATGACGCGGTGGTCAGCAGCAGAAAGCGCCAGTCGAACGGGGCGCTGAAATTGTGCGGCAGCGGAGCGTTGCTGTTCGAGATGTCGGACACCCCGAAAAAGACCTGCTTGAAGGCCGTAATCAGCCAGGCCAGCGGGTTCGCCAGGTACAGGTGGTACGCCCACCATTGCAGCTTGGCGGGAATGCGCGGGGAGTAGAAGACGTTTTCGGCGAAGTAAATGATCGGCATGAGATAAAACAAAAAGCCCATGACGAGGTTGAGGATAAACTTAATGTCTTCGTAGAAGACATTGGCGGCGGCGACAAAAAACGCCGCGCCCAGCGTCAGCAGGAACAGGTCGGCAATTAGCACCGGCAGCCACAAAATCGCGAGAGGCGGCAGGACATTGCCGCCGTGCAGCAGCGGGGTCAGCGCCCAGCGGTAGACCATGAAGACCCCAAGCGAGATCAAAAACTGCGCGAAGTTCTGGCAGACCGTGGCAATCAGGGGGATCTCGCGCGGGAAGTAGACTTTTTTCAGCAGCCCGAGCTTTGCCAGCACCGAGGTCGAAGAGTCGAGAATGGCGGTCTGAAAGAAGGTCCAGGGGATCGTCGCGCAGAAGATATAGGCGCTGAGGTTTTTCGGGCCGGAGCCGAGGATGTAGCCGATGGCGATGGTCAGGACAAACACCTGCACCAGTGGATTGACCATGGTCCAGGCGATGCCGACCACCGAGTTTTTATAGCGGACACGCAGGTCGCGCTCGACCAGGGTGCGGACCAGGTGCCGGAATGACCACAGCTCGCGCAGCTCGGCGAGGAGGCCGGGGGGGCGGGTGCGGGCCTGAATAACGATAGTGGATGACGACGGTGTCATGGGGGATAAAAAGTCATTGGGGGATAAAAACAAATTGGCAGAAAAGATCAGGCGTCCTCGCCATTGGGGCCGGCGGCAAGCTCCAAATCAACGTCCTGGGCGCGGGCCGGCTCCAGCAGCTTCAAAAGCTCCGTGCGCGGGATCAGCACCTTGCGCTTGCCGGCGATGCGAAACGCATTCAGCTTGCCCTGACGTATGTAGGAGCGAATGCTGGACTGGCTGAGCTGCAAGTATGCCGCTGCCTGTTCCACGGTCAGCAAATCTCGGGATTCGGACTCCATCCGTCTCTGGTTCTCTTTCTCCGTGCCGCCCTTTCGGGCGCGGCGTCGGCTTCCTGTGTGCAGTATATCTTAATTGTCAGCCGTTGTCAACAAACGATGTAAAACTCGGTAAAAAGAAATTGGACGGCCCTGCTATTCTTGACAGCAGACGCCGATTATGTTAAGATTGACTACGAAACTGCCATGAAATACTTTTTTTCGTTGATACTCAGTGCGGGGCTGGCGTGTGCCGTCTGCCGGACGGCGGCGGCGGACCCGGCGGGGGATTTCCTCAAGGCGCGGGCGGCGGTGTCTGCACGCCTGCTGGCGGGGGCGGGGGCCGCGGATACCCTGCGGGCGCCGGAGTCCCACGCGGGGCAGGCGCTGGAAGTCAAGGCGATTGTCAGCGGGGTGATTTCGGCGGGCGACGACCGGACGGCCCTGCTGAACATCGGCGGCAATGCGGTGACGCTTTCGGTGCCGCCGGGCCTGCGCGGGGCAAAGTGGCTCGATTCCGGAGCGTCGGTGCGGGCGCTGCTGACGGTAGTGCCCGACGATTCCAGCTTCCGCCTGGATGCGGTCGCGCCGGAAGGCGATGTCGTGGCCGCCGATGCTCTTGCCGCCCGGCGGCTGGTGTCGAGGGTGAGGTCCCGGCGCACGGTGTCGGTGTCTCGCTCGTCAGCAGGCCGCCGTGTCGTGTACTTGGTGGACTCGAACCCCGGTCATCCGGCAGGAGCGCTGTCGGCACGGGCGCTTTCGATCTATGCGCCCTACCGAGGTCTGGTCCGGCGCTGGAACCACCGCTTGTCCGAGGCCGATGTGGACAAGATCACGACCAGTATTCTGTACTTTAGCGACATCAACAATCTCGACCCGCGCCTGCCGGTCGCGATGATCATTGCCGAGTCGGACTTCGATTTGTACTCGACCTCGCACACCGGCGCGATGGGACTGGGTCAGCTCATGCCGGAGACCGCGCGGGGGCTGGGCGTTACCAACGCCTACGACCCGGTGCAGAATATCGGCGCGGCGGTGCATATCCTGCGCGGTCATCTCGACAGCTACGGCGGTGCGCCGTCGGACGCCGGCTTGATCCCATTCAATCAGATCGCGCTGACGATGGCCGCCTACAACGCCGGCCCCGGGGCAGTGCGGCGCTACCACGGTGTGCCGCCCTACCGCGAAACCCAGCGCTATATCAAGCGCGTGGCATCCCTGTACCGCCAGATGTGCGGGGCGAAATAGTCCCGAAACGGCAAACGCCCCCGGCGAATGCCGGGGGCGTTTTTTGCGTCTGGAACTAGATGGCCCAGAACAGGCGGTAAACGGAAACAGCGGCGCAGACCAGGGCCAGGCCGATCGTGCCGATCTCGAACCAGTCTACGCGCGGCGCACGGCGCAAAACTGCTGTGCGCCGCTGTGCGCCCGCGGCGGTGCGGGGAAGCGCGGCGCTCAGGGGCGTCTCCAAAAACGCCGGCGTCACTGCCGGCAGAGAAACAGAGTCAGGGGTCTCGGCTTCGCGCCGGAGTCCGATCTCCTGGTGAAGAGTGGGTGCCATATAAATCTCCTTTGACTTGGTGGCGTTTGATGTGTATTTTACACGTCTATTATACCCAATTTGGATACGGTTTCCAACAGGAAAACGCGCTTCCGGTCAGTGCCGGAAGCGCGTTTTCCTGTTTTGTGCCCCGAGGGCAGCGGGCGTTGGATTTAGTACTGAATTGCCCACAGCAGACGGTAGCAGCAAAGCGCCGCACAGCTCAAAAAAAGCAGGAGCATGGCGGTGTCGTACAGGCCCAAACGGAACCGGCGCTGCAAATGAGCAGGCGGCACGGCGCAGGCTCCGGCAGCAATCGGGCCGCCGTCGGAAGCTGATGGGACTGGCGCGAAGCCAAGTTTCGGTGGCGTCGCCGTTGTTCCCAGCAGTCGCACGCCCGCCGGAAGCGAGACCGGCGGATGCGCGGAGGGCGCGAAGGTGAAATCCTGGCTGAGTTCTTCAGAAACTGAGTTCTCAGAGACTGAATCCTCGGGTGCCAGGGGGGTGTCCACTGTCTGTGCCATAGAAAATCTCCATTGATTACGTGGCCCCGCCTTGAGTAGGACAACCTCGGCGGGCGGTCGGTTTGCACCGACAGCGTCATTGTAGCCGCTCTCACCAAAAAATGCGCGTGTTTGGTGAAAATTCACATCAGTTTTCGTCTCGCGCTGCCGCCGCCAGCACATCATCCACGAGTTTGTTGCCGAACTCGGCATCAAGCGGCAAATGGCCCATCAGCAGGCGGTAGTAAATCGCGCCGTAGAGCATATCAATCATCTGCTCCGGGTCGGTGTCCGCTCGCATCTCCCCTGTCGCTTTTGCCGCTTCAATCCATCTCCGTGTAATCGCCCGCCGCTCGCTGAGATAAATCTCGCGGTACTGCCGCAGCACGTCCGGGTCACTTTGCCCGGCGGCGATAATCTCCCGCGAGACCTTGCCGAGAAAACCGTTCAGCAGACCAATTGCCCCTAATGCCTGGGCACGGATCTTTTCCTCGACTGTCAGCTCTTCAGGCACGTTGCTCGGGGCAACCAGTCGCTGCCGAAATAAGTCCAGCACCAGGGCGGCTTTGGACGGCCACCACTTATACAGTGTCGGCTTGCCGACGCCCGCTCGCCGGGCAACTTCTTCCATCGTCAGGTCTTGGAAAGTTTTTTCCTCCAGCACGGCCTGCACGGCATCCAAGATGCGCTCGTGCGAAACCGCACATTCCCCCGCCGGCCGCCCGCGCCGCTTTTTTTCGTCTTTCATAATTTCCTTTACGTCTAGTAAACTATATTGACATATCGTTTTCAGATAGGTATACTCTACTCGACGTAAACAAAAATGTCTATACGAACAGCGCTGGCGCTGACCGCTTGGATCGGCACCAATCACTTCCAAAACGCCGGGTCGCCGGGCGACAAAGCACGGCAGGCGGAGCACGACAACGGCCCGTATGCCGGACTCGGCGATGACTTGATGAAGGGCTTTGCGGCGACGCTCGATTTAAACGCCGATGCCGGCGAAGCGGCGGACGCCGTCGTGCGGATTGTCAGCACACCATTTGGAAAGCGCCCGTTCCGGGCGCGTATCGCGACCGAGCCGGACGGCGCGGAAGTGGTCAACGCTGTCGCCGACCATATCCGTGCCGAGTTCGAGCGAAGCCTCGGCCTCGGCGATCTTTCAGCACCCGTCAACACAAAACCAAAGGAAACAAAACCATGAATCGCGCCAACGCGCAGTTTGCCGCGCTCACCGAGCAGGAAATCTCGATGATTGAAACCCTGTACCGGGCGTTCGACGACAAAAACCCCGACTTGCTGAACGACGTTCTGACGCCGGACTGGAAAGATGTTCCGATGATCCCCGGTCAGGCAGACGGCCCGCAGGGCCTGAAAGACCAGCTTCCGATGTTCTTTTCGGCCTTTCCCGACCTCAAAGTCGTCGTCCATGAGATTGTCGGCGCATCAGGCCATGCCGGGGTTCGGGCCAGCATCACCGGCACGCATCAAGGCGAGATTTTTGGGGTCGCCCCGACCGGCCAGTTTCTGGATGTGCCGATCTACGAGTTCCATCACCTTGAAAATGGAAAGATTACGCACACCTGGCACTTGGAAGACTGGTTTGGAATGCTGAACCGGGTTGGCGCTTGGCCCCCGGCCCCCGCCGGCAAGCCTGCCCCTGCGCTGAAGCCGGTCGCCGCCCCGGACCCATTGGTGGATGCCCGCTTTCCCTGCGAGATCGCCCCGGATGTCTGGATTATTCCCGACCGGCGCATCAGCCTAGTCCCGAACATCGGCATCATTGTCGGCAAAAAGAAGGCGCTGGTCGTGGACTCCGGGCTGGGGCCGGAAAGCGGGCGGCAGGTGCTGGACGCGGCCCGCCGGCTTGCGCCCGGACGTGAGCTTGTTTTGACTTACACCCACGCCCATCCGGAGCATGCGTTTGGAGCCGTCGCGCTGAAAAATCATGCTGAGGTTTTCCTGAATCGCCCGCAGAACGATTACCTGACACAGTCAGGGCCGGCGATCCTCACCTACTTGCGGTCTTTTGGGCCGAGCGTCGCGCATTCTCTGGAAGGTGCCGAGATCGTTCCTGCCACGACGACTTACAGTGGCGACCGCGCCTCGCTTGATCTCGGCGGGCGGCGGGTCGAGTTTCGGAACTGGGGCACGGCGCATTCTCCGGGCGACCAGACGATTTTTCTGCCCCAGGAAAACATTTTGTTCGCCGGCGACTTGATTGAAGAGCGGATGACCCCGATCGTGCCGTATCTCCCGCCCCATTCCACGCGGGCGGACATCAGTACGGTGCAGTGGACCAAAGCGCTGCAAAGTATCGAGCAGAGCCGCCCGGCGATAATCGTGCCGGGCCACGGCAGCCTGGGCCAGGCCGAAGAAGCGCGGGTGGTCCGGGAGTGGCTCGCCGCCGTGCAGAGCCGCACCACCGCGTCGGTTGGGGAAAGTATGGCGGGAAAATCCGTTCAGTTGGCGGCGGAAATACAGGCCCTGCACCCCGATTGGGAGTTCCCCGAGCGGATCGAGTGGGCTGTCAACTACTTCATGGCAAGTTGAACCGCAAGCGACGTAAAGACACAAAGAAAAGAGAATAAAACTATGGCAGCAGCAAGTCCTTTCCATCACGCGGTCTATTTCTGGCTCGGTGACGACCACAAAGCCGACGGCGCACGTCTGACGATTGACGCCTGCCGGGCGAACCTGACCGGCATTCCCGGTATCCTCCAGATGACCCTGGCCAAGCCCGGCGGCACATCGGGCGGGCCGGTGGACGATACCTACGCGGTCGCACTGCTGATTGACTTCGAGGACCGCGCCGCGCACGACGCTTACGATGTCCATCCCGGCCATCAGCGCATGATCGCCGAGTGCGGCCATCTGTGGAGCAAAGTTGTGGTGTACGACGCCGTCCCAGCATGACAGAGAAGGCGCCTGCGCCCGAGGCAGGCCCTTTTTTGAGTACTTGACTGACAGGTAGTGTAATCTGTCATTTGATTGGGTATTATCTGTTCATGAGCGAGACGGCGCTGACGCGGGAAAAGATTTTGGAGGCGGCGGAGGAAGTCCTGCGCCGCTTTGGACCGGGCAAGGCAACGGTGGTGGATGTCGCCCGTGCTCTTGCGGTCAGCCACGGCAGCGTTTACCGGCACTTTGCCGACAAAGCTGCGTTGCGGGATGCGGTTGTTTCGGTGTGGCTTACGCGCATGGACGGCCCGCTCGATGCTATCGCCGCCGAGGACGGTCCGGCGGGCGAGCGTCTGCACCGTTTTCTCGGGGAGCTTGCGCTGATGAAGCGCTCGCGCCTTTTGGACGACCCGGAGCTGTTCGCCGCGTACCACGCGCTTACGCTGGATGCGCGGGCGGTGGTCGGGGAGCACATCGCGTTTCTGCTGAAACTCATTACACAAATAATCCGCGAGGGCATTGTATCGGGCGAGTTCGCCCCGCGCGACCCGGACGCGGCGGCGCGGGGAGTGCTGGTCGCAACATCCGCCTTCCACAACCCCGCGAACGCCGCCGAATGGTCTCGCCCCGATACTGACACGCTCTTTGAGGATGTCTGGGCCATTATCCTCGGCGGCTTGACGGCTCATGCCACGTAAGTTCACTACAACAGGAGAAAACACACAATGAAAATGACGAACAACACGATTTTGATGACCGGCGGCGGCTCCGGTATCGGACGCGCGATGGCCGAAGCGTTTCATAAGCTCGGCAACGAGGTGATTATTTGCGGACGCCGGCAAAGCGCCCTGGACGAAGTGACTTCGGTCAATCCCGGCATGAAGTCCTTGACGCTCGACATTGCCGACACCAGCAGCATTGCGGCATTTGCCGAGAAAGTGACCGCAGACTATCCTGCACTCAACGTGCTGATCAACATGGCGGGGATCATGAAGAATGAAAACCTGCTGAAGCCCGAGAGTGCCGTCGCCGAGGTGGATTCAACCGTCGCAACCAACCTGCTCGGGCCGATCCACCTCACGGCGGCTCTGCTGCCGATGCTCCTCAAGCAGCCGAACCCCGCCGTGCTGACCGTAACATCGGGCCTCGCCTACGCGCCTCTCGCGATGACTCCCACCTACTGCGCCACCAAAGCCGCCATCCATTCGTACACGCAGTCCCTGCGCTACCAGCTCAAGGACACGCCGGTTCAGGTGATTGAGCTGATCCCGCCCTACGTCCAGACAACCTTGATGGGCGACCGGCAGGCCAGTGACCCGAATGCCATGCCGCTGGCGGATTACGTCAGCGAAACGATGCGCCTGCTGACCGGTATGCCCGACGCGCCCGAGATCATTGTCGAGCGCGTCAAGCCCCAGCGCAACGCCGAGCGCAGCGGCGAGTACGACGGCTTTTTCAAGACGTTCAACGACCGAATGTTCGCCGCTCGGGCCGGGGAGATGTAGGCAGAAAGACCGGCCATGAAGACCGGGCAATAAATTACCCGTCTGGAAAGCCTTCGGCTGGTCGTCCAGGGGACGGGGGACAACCCTCCGTCCGCAGGGCGGTTGGCGTCTGCGCCTGGGAGACGGATATTTCGATGCCCGGCTTCATTGCGGCTTTTCCAGCACCAGCAGGTAGTAGCCCTGCGCTGCCGAGCGCAGGGTCTCCGCGCCGAGCAGGCCGGTGACGGCATGGCGGACCAGGTATGGCGGCAGTCGGCGAGTGACGAAGCGGGCCAGCGTCGGCCAGCGCAGGTACAGCTTGGCGATCGCTTGCAGGTGCCGCAGGTTCGGGCCGATGGCATCGGACAGGTCGCGTTTCTCGGCGACACGGAAACCGGCGGCCTCGGCGGTCCGAACAAACAAGTCAATGTCCCAGAACCGCTCGACATTCATGGACAACTCGACCAAATGGGTCGCAGTATCCAGCGCGGGGTCCAGCGGTTCGGTGGAGGACCGTCGGAAGCCGTCGGTCAGCAAAAGGCGTCCGCCAGGGCGCAGGACACGGTAGGCTTCCCCCAGCGCCTCGCCGAGATCGCGGGCATGGCAGAGGCATTCGATAGCATAGGCGACATCGAACGATCCATCGGCAAACGACAGGTGCTGATAGTCGCCAACCGCGAACGCCGTGTTTAGATGATGCCGCCTCGACGCGATTTCAACATGGCGCGGGGTCAGATCTATGGCGCAAAACTGCGTGTGCGTGTTGCGGGGTGCCAGCCAGTGCGTATTAAACCCCTTGCCGCAGGCGATTTCCAGGGCGCGTGTCGCGCCGAGCCGGTCAATCTCTTTCTGTACCAAGCGCGGCTGGGCATAGAACCCGGATGGGCGATAACGCCCGTCGAAGTTCAGGGCAAGATGCACTGCCCCCGCCGGGGAGTGGAGCAGGCCGTAGACCCAGGCGCAGTCAGTGTAGTAGCGCTGAATGGAACGCGGGCTGACTTCCTGCTTCAGAAACGCATCCACATTGAAAATCCCTGCAAGCTGCTTCAGATAATCTTTAATCACCGTCTCGGCCATTGTGTGCCTCCAAACTCGATTGTCTTGGGTATAATGAACGTGTTCATTCCCTGTCTAAAAAGAGGATACCCAGGAGTTTAGGAAAAAGCAACAATTTTATGAACATGTTCATAAATTATTTTTGGAGAAGCTTATGACGGTCAAGCCCCAAACAAAATCGCAGCAGACGCGGGAGCATATCTTAGAAACGGCGCTCGGGCTGTTTGCCTCAAAAGGCTACGCGGAAACGACGATGCGGGACATTGCCGCTGCCGCCGACTGCTCGCTCGGGCTGGCCTACCGATACTTTGCGCGGAAAGAAGAATTTATCCTGGCGCTCTACGACCGCCTGACCGACGACTTCGCCGCCGAAGTCGCGAAATTGCCGCCCCTGCCACTGGCCCGGCGGTTTGCGGCGGCGATGGAAGCGCATTTGGAGCGGCTAGGCGAGCACCGGGGGACAATGGGAGCGCTGTTTGCAGCGGGCCTGGCCCCGGACTCTGAGGTCGCGGTGCTGGGGGACGGGGTCGCCGGGACACGGACACGAATCTGGGGCATCTTTTGGGAGGTTGTTTCCGGGGCGTCGGACGCCCCGAAGCGCGGGCAGGCCGAGGCGCTGACGACCCTGCTGTATGCCGCGCACCTGCTGTTTGTGCTGTTCTGGCTGCAAGACCGAAGCGCCGGGCAGGCCAAGACACGCGAGCTTGTGGAGTTCGCGCAGGAGACGCTCGGGCGACTGCGTCCGGTGCTCGGCCTGCCGCCGGTGGCAAAGCCGCTGACAAAGCTCGCCGGCATTCTCGGCCCGATGTTCGGGCCTACGCCCGTGCCGGACGCTGGAAGCTGAACGGTCGCAGCCGGAAATGCGTATGCAGCAGGTGCGTGTGGGTGAGCCGGGCGGAGTAGACTTGCCTCCAATGGCGCGAACGTAGCGCCGTCTGATGGGCCAGCGATTGTTCCAGCGGGACAACCCCAAGAAACAGGAGCGCCCCGAGCAGTAGCGCCCCCTGCCGGCGGGAGCCGACCCGCCGGGTCAGCTTCGGCGGCGCGGACGGCGCGGTGACGTGCGCTTTCAGGACTGCGCCCGAGGCCGACGCTAGTGCCAGGCGGCCCGAGTAGACCAGAAAGCGCGGTTCCCAACGGGTCGCGAACTTGCCTTTAAACGTGTGCAGGCCCTGGAAGTTGTACGCCCGGTTCAGGCGTGTGTACAGGAAGCGTCGGATGGAGGAAGTCGCGGCGGCCTCTTTGGGGTCGTCGTCACCTGCCAGTGGCGACAGTCCGAGACTCAGTGTCTTCGCGCCTTCGGAGGCAAACTGCGCCGCTGCCGAGACGATCAGAAAATCCATGACGCCATGCACTGAGTCGGCCTGACGGCGCATCAAATCCAAAGTCCAGCCGTCAACATGATTGACGCCGAAGATCGGCACAAAGGTCGTAAACGCCGCCATCCGGCCCGTGCCGGTGTCTCGGGCGACAAAGCAGCGGCTCCGGGCAAATAGCTCGCTCGCCGGATCGAACCCGCCCATTGCAAACCAGCCTTCATTCGCGCCATGCGCCTTGCGCCAGCCGCGCGAGATGCTGTCCATCTCAGCGATACACTCCGCGCTCGGCGGGGCATCCGGGCCGTAGACTTCCAGTGTGATGCCCGCTTTTTCGATCCGGCGCAGATCGTTCCGCAGCTTGACGTACTTTTTGCCGGCCAGCGAGAAGTCCGAGAGCGCGATCTGGGCATCCTCACCTGCTTTGACGCTTTTCAGTCCCGCCTGACAGTACGTGTCGAGATTTTCTGCTGTTGTTTGATACCACACCGGCTTCCAGCCATGCCGGCGGCACAGTGTTCCAAAAGCCCGGATGGCCTCCGGCGCGGCGGCGGGGTCGCCGAACGGGTCCCCGAGCGCGAGGGCCTGCCGGCCCACGACGCGGTAGGCGACGCCCCAGTTCTCGCCGAGCAGGTAGCGCTTGTCCGGGAGCAGGGCAAAGAACAGCAGCGGGGCTGCGCCCCACGCCGTCAGCATCCGCTCGGCCTCTTCGGCGGTTCCGTTCTGCGCTATTGACTGCGTTGTGTTTTGGATCTTCATTGATACATTTATTCCCCCACGGCTTACGAATTAACACAAACCGGCGGCGCTTCGTTCGCTGAGGTGAGCGTGGCGCATCCGAAACCGCGACTTGTCGGCCTCGGAAGTGGCGTCATGGCAAAACGCGCAGGAGACGCCGTCCTCAAACTGCGCGTGCTCTCGGTCCGCCTCGCTCAGTGCTTCGCCGCAGGAGAAGCACATGGAGTAGCGCCCAGTCGTCAAGCCCTGACCGACCGCCATGCGGTGGTCGAAGACATAACACTCGCCCGACCAGCGGCTTTCTTCGGCGGAAACTTCTTCCAGGTACTTCAGAATGCCGCCCTTCAAGTGATATACTTCAGCGAATCCCTCGGACAAGAGAAACGCCGACGCCTTCTCGCAGCGGATGCCGCCGGTGCAGAACATCGCAACTTTCGGTGTCTTGGCCGGGTCCAGGTGCTGCCGGGCATACTCCGCGAAGTCGCTGAACTGCTCAATACCGGGATCAAGCGCATTCTCAAAACTGCCGATGCGTGTTTCGTAGCGGTTGCGCGTGTCCAGCAGCAGCACATCGGGATCGGCCAAAAGTGCGTTCCAGTCCGAGGCCACCACGTAGGTTCCGGCCCGCACCGACGGATCGGCACCCGGCTGGCGGAACGTGACAATCTCGCGCTTCACCCGCACTTTGAGCCGCGGAAACGGCTTTTCGGCGGCTTCCGAAAACTTCACATCGCCACGCGGCAAGCCAAATCGCTCGCTGAGTATGTCCAGAAGCGAATCAACCGCCGTATTGGTTCCGGCCAGTGTGCCGTTGATGCCCTCGGGTGCAATAATCAGTGTCCCACAGAGGCCAAGCCGTGCCAAAGTTTGTTTCAGCTCGCGCCGTGCGGCTACTGTGTCGCTGACGGGCGTAAAGCGGTAGAACGCGGCAATCGTATAAGCCATGCGTTATTATAGCAGACCGCCCCAGAAACTTGGGCACGTCAAACCGCACTGTTCACAGGTAAAATAAGACACGGGTAAAATAGGATAAATGAGACAAGAGTTCCCATGACACTCACACTTGCGCCGGACACGGAAGCGCGGCTGCGGGCGGCGGCCGCCAAAAAGGGGCTTGACCCGGAAGAGGTCACTGACGCTCTGCTACAAAAAGACCAGGACGAGCAAGAGCGTCTCCGCGCAGCCTTTTGCAAGGTGCAATCTGCCGCCCAGGCAATGACTTTCGAGCCGCCGCCGTCAAATCCCGATCAGGCGGAAGAAGAGCGGCTCTTCGGCGAGATCATCACGGAGAAGTACCGAAAGCAGGGATTCAACTTGTAAAAGAGCCATGCGTTAAAACGCACGGCTACACGGCGCGGACGACACAAAATACCGCTTCGCGGGGTTGGGAAAGATGATCTTAGTCCCGCGAAGCGGCACTTTTGGCCGAAGGCCGTGTAGCCTTGCAATTTATTGCATGGTTCCGAATGACTCGCGGCTCCGGCATGGCTTATCCGCGCCCCCGCGTATACGTGCCGCGCCGGCGGGACGAAATCTGGTTGGTCACCAAGTTGCGCGTTTTGGCGACATCGGCTTCGGTGGCTTCTTTGTCGGGCGCTTTCGGCTTCGGCGCGGGTTTCGGGCGCTCGGGTTCTGGGACGGCAGCGGCTCTGGGCACGGGCCTTGCGGCTTCGACAATCTTCGGCGGCAGGAACTTTGCCAGCACTTCGACCATCTCTTCGGCAGTAGCCAGCATCTTGGCGGGCGACTCGGGACTGGCGACAAAGACGACGTCGGGCAGGAACTGGTGCTGCATATAGGTCCGCGAGAGGCGTTTCAAGTGGTCCTGGGTCAAGTGTGTTCCCGTGAACCGGATGGCAAGACGCCGCTTTTCGGCGACAATCGAAGAGACGCCGACTTCGGCGCATCTGAGGCGCAGGCGCAAGAGGGCCAGCAGGTTCCAAACCGGACGCGGCGGGTCGCCGTAGCGGTCCTCGAACTCGTCCTGAATGCGCTGGACATCATCGGGCTTTCGCACGGCAGTCAGCTTCTTGTACATCAGAATGCGCTCGGCCTCGCTCGGAATATAGGCGCTTGGGATCAGCGCATCGAGCGGCAGGGAGACATGGGGCAGCTCGAACTCGCTTTCAGTCGGCTGGCCCCGCATCTCGTTGATGGCCGACGACAAAAGCTGGGTGTACAGGTCAAAGCCGACCGTCGCGACCGTGCCGGACTGGGCGGCCCCCAAAAGATTTCCCGCGCCGCGTATCTCTAGGTCTCTGAGCGCCACTTTGTAGCCGCTGCCGAGGTCCGAAAACTCGCGCAGTGCGCCCAAGCGCTTTTCGGCGACTTCGGTGAGGCTTTTGTCTTTGCGGTAGAGCAGATAGGCATAGCCCTGGCGCTTGGAGCGCCCCACCCGGCCCCGGAGCTGATAGAGCTGGGCGAGACCGAGCCGGTCGGCGTTATCAACAATAATCGTGTTGACGTTGGGAATGTCCAAGCCGCTTTCGACAATCGTGGTGCAGACCAGCACGTCGAACCGCTTCTCGGCGAAGCCGAGCATGACATCTTCGAGATCATCGGCATGCATCTGCCCGTGTGCCACTTCGCAGCGGGCGGTCGGCACCAAGCGGCGGATCTTTTCGGCGATATGCGTGATGCTCTCGACCCGGTTGTGCAGAAAGTAGATCTGGCCGCCCCGGTCCAGCTCGCGCAGGATTACCTCGCGCACCAATTCGTCGTCGTACTCTTTCACAAATGTTTTAATCGCCATGCGGCCTTCCGGCGGGTCGTCAATCAGCGACATATCCCGGATGCCCGACAGCGACATATGGAGCGTCCGGGGGATCGGCGTCGCCGTCATAGTCAGCACATCCACGTTCTTCTTCATCTGCTTGATGCGCTCTTTGTGTGTCACCCCGAAGCGCTGTTCTTCGTCTACCACTAAGAGGCCCAGTTTATGAAACTTCACGTCTTTCGAGAGTATTTTGTGCGTGCCAATGACAATATCTACCGTGCCTTCTTCCAGACCCTTCAGCGTTTGCGCGGCTTCGGCTTTGGTGACAAAGCGCGACAGCATCTCGATCTTCACGGGGTACGCGGCCAGGCGTTCGCGGAACGTCCCCAAATGCTGCTGAGCGAGAATGGTTGTCGGACACAAAACGGCGACCTGGCGGCCTGAGTTGACCACTTTGAACGCGGCTCGGATCGAGACTTCGGTCTTGCCGTAGCCGACATCGCCGCAGATTAAACGATCCATCGGCTTGTCGTCTTCCAAATCGCGCTTGACATCTTCAATCGCGGCAAGCTGGTCTGGCGTCTCCTGGTACGGGAACGCTTCTTCCATCTCCGTCTGCCAGGGCGTGTCCGGCGGCAGGGCGTGGCCGGTCGCGGCCTTGCGGGCGGCATACAGCTTAATCAGGTCGGCGGCCATCTCCTGGACCTGCTTTTTGGCCTTTTTGGTCGCCCGCGCCCAGTCCCCGGAGTTCAGCCGCGTGACCTGGGGCGGCGAGTCCGCCGAGCCGATATACTTCTGGACTCTATCCACTTGATCGGTCGGCACATAGACTTTGTCGCCGCCGTCGTATTCTAACAGCAGGTAGTCACGCTCGGCCCCGTCGGTGCCCTTCAAACGAGAAATGCCGGCGTAGCGCCCGATGCCGTGGTGGATATGCACGACATAGTCGCCCTCGCGCAGCTCCAGGTACGACGTGATCTTCAGGCCCTCTTTGAACGTGCGCTTCGGCGGCTTTTGGTGCGCCCGGTGTCCAAAGATGTCCGTGTCGGTCGCCAGCATGAAATTGGCTTCCGGCAGCTTGAAGCCGCCCAAAAGTGTGCCGGGCAGGACATAGACCCCCGCCTCGCCGCTTGTCTCCAATCGGTTTTGGGGCGAGACCGGCAGCTTGTGGTCGGCCAAAATCTGGCGCATCCGCTCCACTTGCTCGCTGACGATGACGCAGCGGAACCGTGCGCCGAGCCAGCCGTCAATCGCCTCGAAGAAGGCTGGGAGCCGCCCGGAAAAACTCTCCATCGCGCCGGCCTGGGTCGGAATGGACGCGGCAATCCTGACATCATCCATGCCGCGCCCCAGAAGGGCCAGAAAGACCGCCGCGTCGGCGTTTTTGAGGGCTGTTTTCACCGTGTCGAACCCGCAGGCATGAGGCATCTCGGGCGTGAGATACTCGCCCCGCGCTGCCCGCGCCGTGAAGATCTCGGCGATCTCATTCTCGCGCTGCTCCCACCGCGCCTCGGCCTGGCTCGGCTCGTCCACAATAATCAAGGCATTTTCGGGGATATAATCGAGCGCACAGACAGCGTCGGGATACAAGTAGGGCAGGTAGTATTCGAGCGTGTCGAACGTGATATGGGCTTGGAGCTGGGCGATGTCGCCTTCGATACGCTCCTCTAAGCGCTCGGCGTGTTCCGCCCCGCGCTCCTCCAAGTTGGCCTTCTTCAGCGCGGCGACCCGCGCCGGCAGCTCGCGCCTCAAACGAGACACGGCCCCGGCGATGGCGTCGTCCTCAAACGGCACCTCGCGCACCGGGGCAATTATTAGCGCCTCTGAGTTGCCCGCCGAGCGCTGGGTCTCGGTATCGAACGGACGGATACTCTCGATGTCGTCGCCGAAGAAGTCCACGCGCAAGGGCAGGCGGGCATCGCCGGGAAAGATGTCTAAAATGCCGCCGCGCCGGGTCCACTGTCCGGGCATCTCGACCGCTTCCACGCGGTCGTAGCCGAACGCCGTCAGCGACCTCTCCAACGCTTCAATCTCGACCGTCTCGCCGACCGTGAGCACCACACGCCGGTCTTTGAGGAGATCGGGCCGGACCGTGTGCTGGAGCCAGGCGCCGACCGGGCCGACCGTGACTTTGGCGGTGCCAAGAGCCAGCTTTTGCAGGGCCGCGACCCGCGTTCCGGTGATCGCGAGGTCGGGGGCACCTTCGGCAAAGATCAGTGTTTCGGTGGACGACGGCAGGGCAATCAGGGCGTCTCCCTCGACCCCGTAGCGGGCCAGATCCGCGGCCAGCCGGCCTGCTTGGTCATCGTTATAGGAAATGACTGCCAGGGGCCGGCCTAGCTCGCGCCCAAGCTGTGCCAGCAGCCAGCCTTTCGCGGGCACCGGCAGTCCTTCGAGCTGGACGACCCCGCCCGCCGCGACCGCCGCTTTGAGTTTTTCATACGCCGGATAATCGTCCGCCAGCCCCGGCAGTTCCCGTAAATCCATGCACGCTTCTTTCTGTCCGAAGATTGTGTGACGCACAAATAGCCCCGGCGGGACAATTCCCGCCGAAGCCTTTCCCGTCAATTTTGCTGCTTGATTATACCCGCTTTACTGGCATTCACCAGATGTTGACCCGCGTTGCTGCCGTCCGGGTCTCGCCCGCCGGGCAGGGGAACGCGGCGGCGAACTCGGGCAGGTTGGCGAGCGGCCCCAGTACGCGGAACCTGTTCGGGGCATGCGGATCGGTCGCAAGGCCCATCCGCAGGGCTTCAGGACGCTCATTCTGCCGCCAGATCTGGGCATAGGCCAGAAAGAAGCGCTGCTCCGGGGTGTAGCCGCCGATGAGTGGTGCTTTTGGCTTGCCGAGCTGCGACTTTTTAAACGCAAGGTAGGCGATCTTGACGCCTCCCAAATCCGCGATGTCCTCGCCGAGCGTCAAATGTCCGTTGACATGCAGGCTGTCAACAGCGACGAAATTGTCAAATTGGGCCGCGACTTGAGACGCCCGTGCCGCGAAGTTTGCTTTGTCGGCGGCGGTCCACCAGTCCCCGAGATTGCCGCCCGCGTCGAACTGCCGGCCTGAGTCGTCAAACCCGTGGGTCATCTCATGGCCGATGACCGCGCCGATGCCGCCGTAATTCGAGGCGTCATCGGCATTCGGATCGTAAAACGGCGGCTGTAGGATGCCGGCGGGAAAGACAATCTCGTTGCCCGACGGGCTGTAGTAAGCGTTGACCGTCGGCGGGGTCATGTGCCACTCGCTGCGGTCTACCGGGTGGCCGAGCTTCGCCAAATCGCGGTTGAAGTCGAATTGGTTGGCCGCCAGGACGTTGACGACATACGACGAGCTGCTGACCGAGAGCTTGGAGTAATCGCGCCAGTGATCGGGGTAGCCGATTTTGATCCGCATCTTGTCAAGCTTTTCCAGGGCACGCCGGCGCGTATCCGGGCCGATCCAGTCGAGAGAAACGAGGCGGTCGCGCAGGGCGGCTTTGACATTGGTGACAAGAGTGAGGGCGCGAGCTTTGGCGGCGGGGGTGAACTCGCGGGCGACATAAAGCTGGCCCAACCCTTCCCCTAACTCACTGTCGGTCTCGCGCAGGACCCGCTTCCAGCGCGGCTGGTTCTGGGTGACCCCGCTGAGGGTCGTGCCATAAAACGCGAACCGCTCGGCGACAAATGGCTCGCTGAGATAATTCGCCGTGCTGCTGACCAGGTGCCAGCGCAGGTACGTCTTCCAGTCGGCGGTCGGCGCTGCTGTCATCAAGCGCCCGGTCTCGGCAAAGAACTTCGGCGAGCTGACCAAGAGCGTGTTCAGGTTCGGCACACCGGCGGCGGCGAAGTAAGGCCGGTAGGAAAAGCCAGGCGTGAGGGCATCCATCTCGGCTGCCGTCAGTTTATGATAGGTCGCATTCGGATCGCGCCGCTCGACGCGGGTGAGCGAGACCTCGGCCAGCTTCGTTTCCAATCCCAAGATTGTCTGCGCTTCGGCGCTTGCCGCCGCCGGCGTGTCCCCGAGCAGTGTCAGCATCCGAGCGACATGAGCCGTGTAGGCTGTCCGAAGCTCGACCGATTTCGGGTCGGTCTTGGTGTAATAATCCCGGTCGGGCAGCCCGAGACCGCCCTGGTCCACCTGAGCAATCGTGTGCAGGCTGTCCTTGTCGTCGGCCCCCACCCCGAAGTTAAACACTGCGCTGACCCCGATCCGGTGCAGGTGCGCGACCTCGGCTTCCAGCGAAAGCGTATTGTGGACGGCGTCAATCCGGGCCAGCTCAGGCCTAAGCGGTGCGGCTCCTTCGCGGTTGATCCGGGCGGTGTCCATGCCGGAATGGTAAAAGTCGGCGATTTTGCGCCCGACGCTGCCGACCGGCGCGGGCGGCCCGGCGACTGCCTGGTCCACAATGCTGTGCAGGACCGCCTGATTGCGGTCGTAGAGCGTAGAAAACCCGCCGACTGAGCTGCGGTCGGCGGGGATGGGATGGCTCGCCAGCCATTTGCCGTTGGCGTATTGATAGAAATCGGTGCAGGACGCGGCACTGGTGTCAATCGCGGCGAGGTCTACCCCATGCGCCGCCGATTGAGCCTGAGTCGGGGCTGCCAGTGAGAGGCCCAGCAGAAACGAGGCTGAAATGCGAAGTGAAGCCGAAATGCGAAGTGAAAAAGTCATCGGAAGCTGAGTTCTTTCTAAGAGGCGGATGATTGATCGGAAAGAGCGTCTTGAAGCTAGTCTGCGCTTGCCCCTGACGGCTGTACAAATTGCTTTCAATCTGGTGGATAAGAATTGTCCGACTCCAGCCATGCTCTACTGTTTGCCGGATATACCAAAGACGCTCTTCCTGCGCTTTGACTTTGTCTAGCAGAGTGCAGTTATGAAACCAGGGTATTTGTCCAGCAGCCTGCTGGACAATTGCCTCCTCAGTGTATGCTTCAGCAAACGCCCGCATATAAAGCAGATTTGTCCGCGAGAAACCTTTCATCTCAGGAAAAGCAACGCGCAGGTCGTGGCTCAGGCGGTCAACAATTTTACTTCCCCAGCCTTGCTCCTTTTGGCGTGTGAGGATGTCGCGCCCGATCTGCCAGTACAGCAGAACCATCTCGCGGTTGACGGCCAGAGCGGCTTTTACCTGCGCTGTGCGAATGCATGTTTTCAGGTCACGCAGAAACTCGTCGTAGCTTGCGTCAGTCAAATCGGTTATGCTCACGAACCCTCCTGTATGCTCACGAACCTTCTTGCACCGCTGCCGCCCGTCGGGACAAAATCTCGGTCAGCGCGGGGGATGTACCGATGTAGCGGCCCATCTGGAACGTGACCTGCGGGTGACGCGCCGCCGCCTCTTCCAACAGCGTCGGCAGGTCATCGGCGACATGGGTGCCGGTGTGCAGAAAATACGGCACGGCGATGACCGTCTCAGCCCCGGATGCCGCGCAGGTGTCGGCGGCGTCGGCAATGGTCGGCTCGTTGCACTCCATAAACCCGACTTCGACCAAATCAAAGACGCCCCGCGCCTTGACTTCCTCGACGACCTCGAACATGGATTTGTTGGCAACGGGCCGGGGCGACCCGTGTACCATGACCAAAAGTGCAGTTTTCATTGATCTTGTCTGCTTTCTAATTCTCTGCGGATAAGATGCCGCTCGGCGAGCGTCTGCGGGTCGGCGGCGGGCGGGTCGGGACGGTGGGCGTAACGGCCCGCTTCGATGCCGTTGTTTCCGGCGATGTAGTCTTCGATTTGGCGCGTGAGGCGCGGCTTGCAGCGCACATTTGGGTCCACACCGTGAATGTGCGGGCCGGTCTCGATCCCCGCGACGGTCGCCGGGGGAAAGCTGACGCCGGGCAGACGCCACCAGCAGACAAGCCCCGCCCCGCGCAGACGCCCGAGCAGTGCCCGCGTCTCGGGCGGCGTCAGATCCGCCGTTTCCAGGTCGAACGCCGCGCCGTAAGACCGTCCATTGACTGTGCCATCTATTCCATGAATGCCGGCGCTTGCCGGGTGAGTTCCAAGCCCTTGAGTCACCCGCTCCGGCGCGATCCCAAGCCGCCGCAGTATATTCTGCGTATGCGGATGCAGCGTGTCAAACGGCCTCGGCCCCCTCGGAACCGGCGGCAGTGGGCGCGGCAGTATCAGCAACAGGCAGAGAATAGCGGCAAGACCAAAAGCGGCAAGGGCAAACAGAAGCTGTTTTGTCACAGTCGTGCTTGGAACCTGAACGCAACCAGTGTTGCCGGGTGATTTCTCAAATCCCACCGCGCATGGACCACATAACCGGGCCATAGCACATAATTTGACGGCCAGGCACCCGTGGGACCACTGCCGTTGACACGTGTTCTCAGGCCCCGGCCTGCTAGTCCAAGCGTGGACCAAACCTGAGCGTCGGTCATCCCGACCCGTACACGCGGCGCATTTTGCTTCGCCCGCACCGCGACCCATCGCGGCACAGGCGGGAGGCGGCTGACATAAAGCGGGTGACAGAAAACGGCAAGCGCCACTGCACAGCCGATTGCCGCGATTGTCTTGACAACTTGCCCGTCGGGATCACGTACTCGTGGTTTCATGTTTTCGCTCCATTCAAAACCAAGCAGGAGCAGGAAGTTACGCTGCTTTTTGATGCTCGGGGTCGGCAGCCGGTAATCCGCCGCTTCGGAATGCGTCCCCGCCAAGCTTTCTGCATATTCCCGCAGCGCTTCGAGTTTGTCCGCCCAAGCGGAAGCGCAGCCGCCAATTCTTGGGTGTCTTGGGTCACAACGGAACCCATCGATCTTAAGAACCATGCCATGAATGGCACAGCTACAGGGCCTACGGCCACAAAACGCCGCTTCGCGGGGTTAGGATAATTCCTATTCTTAGTGCCGCGAAGCGGTACTTCGTGGCGTCTGCGCCGTATAGCCGTGTGTTTTAACACATGGTTCTTTGTTCGTGTCCTCCGCTATCTTCGCCTGCCTGGAAGAAAATACTTTGGATCGTAATGCGGTTTGGGTACGAACAGTGACTAATAAAACACTTGCGACGTGTGAAATAAGGCTTCATGCTTGCTACTCTACGAAAGGCCGGGCGGGGGTGTCCGGGGCGGGGACGCGCGGGCAGTTCGGTGTCGCATAAAGGGGACAGTCGGAGCGGGCGCGGCAGCCGCGGGCGGCGGCAGTGAGGTCGCCGCGCCACTGTTCCGGGCCGAGCGGGCTTTGGGCGCTTGCAATCAGCGCATCGGCAAGGCCCGTATCATAGCCCAAAGCCTCGGCGACGACGAACTCCAAATTGGGGGAGTCGGTTTTGACTTCGGCAAGCTGTTTGGGCAGGGTTTGGGTGACGAAGTAGCCGGAAACCAGAAAGAACGGCAGCACGACGATTTTCGTGGCCCCGGCGGCGGCGCATTCGGCGACCGCCTCAGCAAACGTCGGCTCCGAGTAGTTCATGTAGCCGACCGAGACATAATCCCATTCGCCCGATGCCCGCAGGCGCTCGGCGTGAGTGTCGAGGGCTTCTCCGGCCCCGCAAAGCAGGGAGCCGTGCGAAAATAAAATCAATGCGTCCATAAAAAGCCTCAGTGCTTTTCATTGTACCCAAGCGAACCAATTTCCCGGCATAGTTGTTCAAAAAGCAAGTGCAAACACAGAAAGCGAACCTATTTATGAGTGAAGAAAAGACTTTAGAAAAGATCGTCAAGACCGAAGCCGAGTGGCGCGAGGCTTTGACCCCCGAGCAGTATCATGTCCTGCGCGAGAAGGGCACCGAGCGGCCTTTCACGGGAAAATACGTGGACACCAAGACCGGCGGCACCTATGCCTGCGCCGCCTGCGGGCTGGAACTCTTTGAGTCGGACACCAAGTTCGACTCCCACTGCGGATGGCCGAGCTTTTACGATGCCATGCCCGGCACGGTAGACCTGCACGAAGATACGTCGTTTGGAATGCGCCGGGTGGAAGTTACCTGCGCCCGCTGCGGCAGTCATCTCGGCCATGTCTTTCCCGACGGCCCCCGCCCCACCGGCGACCGCTACTGCATCAACAGCGTGTCGGTGGAGCTGAAAACTGTGGGCAATGAGTGATGCAGATTAGGTGTTTGGTAAAAAACCAGTACGGGAACACTTGACATGGGCTTAACGTATATGTTAAGATAAATTGCATTGGAGCCGACAACCTAGAATGATGCTGCCTTTCTTCACGCCTGACGATGTGCTGCCTGCCGGAGACTACCCGATGACGCTGGAAGAGATTCGCATCTCCCACCTTGTCACAGGAGAAGGCAATCCTTCCGACACCTGGGACCATGCTTGGCGCGGCAGGCTGGCAACGAATTTGAGTGTCGTAGTTCGTCAGCTCTGGCAAGTCGGGATTGACCATATTTTCGTGGACGGCTCGTTTGTGGAGAACAAAGACCACCCAAACGATATTGATGGCTACTTTGAGGCAGACATTTCAAGGATTGTCACAGGGTCTCTCGCGCTTGAACTGAACGCTCTTGATCCATACCAGGTTTGGACGTGGAACCATGCGATGCGCCGCCCAGACCCTAACTCAACGAAATTGCAACTGCCTCTTTGGCACAGGTATCGTGTGGAGATGTATCCACATTTTGGTCAGCCGACAGGCATTACTGACCAGCATGGCAACAACCTGTTATTTCCGGCAGCCTTCCGCAAGTCTCGAATAGACCACCGACCCAAAGGCATTGTTCAGGTCATCAAGTAGTGCCGAGGCTCGCTTGTCCGCTGTTCTTCAACGGTTCCGCACGGATGCAACCGTTTTCCGGAATAAGACACTCCTTGAAAGGAGAAAAACTATGATTCGCAGTGAAACGGAATATGAGGCGGCGCGGCAGCGCCTGGATGAAGACCGGGATTTCGCTATTCAGCAGAAAGCCGCGCTGGAAGCGCAAGGGTTCACGCCGGAGCAAGTCGCGCTTGGCATGGAGGCAACGCTTTCCTACCACGCTCAACTTGCCGAGGAAGTGGATTGGTACGAGAAAGTCCGACGCCGCGAGATTGGCCCATTGCGGAACTTGACGCAGATGGGGCGGCTTCTGATCGGCCTGCGGATCGCCAATGGCTTGTCTCAGCGCGAGCTGTCGGACCGCTTGGGCGTGTCGGAGGCCCAGGTCTCGCGGGATGAGCGCAACGAGTATCACGGCGTTACGATGGAGCGGGCGCAACGCGTCTTGGATGCACTGGGGGAAACGCTGAACGCATCTGTCGCCGGCACTGGTGTCGCCGGCACTGGTCCGGCGGTCGGGGCAGCCCGGTAGTTAGGCTCAAGGAGCACGCCCGCAGGTCTGAGTGACCTGCGGGCGTGTTTTTGTCAATTCTGCTTCGGCTCAGTTCTGCTCCGGCAGGAGAGCGCTCAAACCGCCGTGCTTTTCGGCGGCTTCCCGATATTCTTTCCAGGCGTTTTCTACTCGCAGTCGAATATGGGCGTCATCCGGTCGGTGCCGGGCGGCGAGCAGCGCTCCGGCGTAGTAGGCGCGGGCAAAGCCAAGCGCCGCCGGTGTCAGGTCCGCTTCTGAGGAATTGATACTTTGTTCGTGCATTTGCTGAGTAGAGATGCACAAACCATGCCAAAAGCCGAGTTTGGCACCCGAATTTGCAGGCTTTTCCAATGCGTGTTATAATCGCAGAGAGGCACGCACATGACACGCTGGAATTTGACTCTTTCTCTTGCACTGATCCTTGCTTTCACTGCGCCTGCGACGGCAGGCTCCTTGCTGCCGCGAATTCGGCTGCCCCGGATCAACGGCGGCAAAGTCGCTCGGGCGCTGGCCTACCCGGTGACAAAATCTCTGGCGAACGGCGGGAAAACGATCTTGAAAGTCGGCGGGGCCGCCGACTCGGTGGGCCTTGTCCCGAATGTCGGCCCGCCTACCGTCAGCCGCGCCGTCAAAAGAACGCTCTGGGGTGTCGGCAGGCACTAATAACGCAAATAAGCCCGTCGGCACCATGCCGGCGGGCTTTGTTTCTGTTCCGCGTTTCTGTTCCGCTTATCCGCGCACTCAGTCGGGAACACTAAAAGCCGCAGATTCAACTGCACCATAAACTATGCCAAGCAGGCATATTTGCCGATAACTACAAAAAGAACATCCCTGAAAGTGCGTAGGGAGTAAGTGCATAGGGAGTGTAGGCCATGACCAATTTTATGTTTGCGACAGGGATTGAGAACAGCTATCCGACGATTTTGCTGCCGGACGGGACGGCGCACCGGGTGGATGAGATGGAAAAGTGCGGGCATTATGCCCGCTGGCGGGATGACTTTGAATTGGTGCGGCAGCTTGGTCTTCGGTTCCTGCGCTATGGGCCGCCGCTATACTCGACTCATACTGGGCCGGGGCGATACGACTGGGCGTTTGCCGATGAGACGTTCGCCGCAATGCGGGAGATGGGTATCACGCCGCTGGTGGATTTGTGCCATTTTGGGGTGCCAGACTGGATCGGCGGGTTCGACAACCCGGACTGGCCGGTGCATTTTGCCGAGTATGCGCAGGCGTTTGCCGTGCGCTTCCCCGAGGTGCGCTATTACACGCCGGTCAACGAGATCTTTGTCGCGGCGACTTTTTCCGGGCAGCTCGGGTGGTGGAACGAGGGCGGCACGAGCGACCGGAGCTTTGTGACTGCGCTGGGCAACCTGTGCCGGGCCAACACGCTGGCGATGCAGGCGATCCTCGAAGTCCGCCCGGACGCCGTCTTTATCCAGAGCGAATCGTCGGAGTATTTCCATGCGGCGTGTCCGGCTGTCCTGCCGCTGGCGAGCTTCCATAACGAAAAGCGCTTTCTGCCGCTGGATTTGACTTATGGGCACCCGGTCAGCGCGGTGATGTATGAGTATCTGACCGACAACGGCATGACCCGCGCCGAATACCACTGGCTTCTTGAAAACCAGGTCAAGGCAAGCTGCGTCATGGGCACCGATTATTACTATACCAACGAGCATTTGGTGCATGAAGACGGGCGGATTACGGGGTCGGGCGAAGTGTTCGGCTACTACGTCATCACGTCCCAGTATTACCACCGCTACCGCCTGCCGGTGATGCACACGGAAACGAATATCTCCGATGCCGATAAGTCCTGGGACTGGCTGTGGAAGCAGTGGATGAACGTCTTCCGCCTGCGGGCCGACGGTGTTCCGATCTTGGGCTTCACCTGGTACAGCCTGACCGACCAAGTGGACTGGGACACGGCGCTGCGCGAGGACAATGGCCGGGTCAACCCGGTTGGCCTGTGCGACCTGGACCGGAACATCCGCCGCGCGGGCTTCGAGTACCAAAAGATGATCCAGGAATGGGAAAATATCTCGCCGACCGGCACTGCCAGCCTGCACTTGTAAGAACTATGTTCTAAAGGTTTCAGGGAGGGCTTTGTTGCAGCAATCAGCGCCCCCACCGTGCGGCGAAGGTGCAGACGGTGAGGCAGAGGGCAAGGGAGAGGGCGCTGAAGACGGCGGTGGTGTGGGTGTCGCCGGATAACATATCACCATTCCAGCGCCTCTGGAGCCGCCAAAAACAATTCTTTCATATATCTGATGTTGGGTGGTATCGGTTCACGGAAACCGACGTGAGTTTGACGCTTCATCTCATGCCAGACAGTCGGGTGCCTCATCTTTGTTATCGAATGTACAAGGCGATGCAGAACTTCCGGCGGTTTGCTTTTTGATTTTTGATCGATATACTTTTCTAAGCGGGCGATATAGTTCTCGTAGGCTTCTTCACGAGCGGCCGGGAGAACATCCTCCTCGTTGAGCTTGAGCAGCTCAATCGTGTGGTCAGCGCGTTCCCACTGTTTTGTATTGGGCGGCGCAATTGGAATAAAAAAGAAAGTATCTCGCAAATCCAGCATCATAAACTCAAACGGGTCTTCGACACGTGGATTGATCAAAAGAGCGTTGCCTGCCGGTGGATGAACTTTGTGCTGTTTGACAAACGAAGGGACATTCAAGCGGGTTTCATCAGAGTAAACTTCACACCTGTTCGATTTGGGCCTGTTACAACGCGCACATCCGTAAAGGTAATTCTCCCAACTAAACACAAGTTCAGGATAGAAATCCTTCGGCCAAATGTGTTCAATGTCTGTGGCTTGCGAGTCTTCACAATAACAGCAACGTCGTGCACCAGTACAGAGTTTCCTAAGTGCTTCGCGAACCGGGCGAAATGCTGCGCTGCTACTTTTCTGTTCAAACAGAATCTTTCCTCTGGCAACCTGCTGCACATAGGAGACCTGAGAATTCACATCATGCTGAAGCTCGGATAGAGTGAATAGTGTCGTCTCTGACAAAGTCACAGCGGGAAGTCGAATCATTTAGCACCATTCGTTGTGGAAAGGGAATGTGCGGCGGTTGGCAGGGTTGAGCGCAAGCTTTCCTGCTCTTGACGTTCTTCGGCTGTCAGTTCGCGCATTAATTCTGCCATGTTAAGTTCCGCGAGTTTTTGCAGGCGTTTTTTAGACTCTTCTGAGCGGGTTGCGCCAGTACCAAACATGTCGGTGCTGTAAGCATCCATAATATTGCCAAATAGGAGCCGGTCTAAGTCTGTTCCCGTGACCATACCAGCCTTTTCGTTGCTGCCCGGCTTAGGTAGGCGGTACACGGTTCCGACATCGGCGGCCTGGCAAACAAACGGACTATGAGTGGTCACAATGAACTGGATGTTTGGAAAATGCTCTCGGAACCACCGCCCGATTTGCCGCTGCCAGGAAGGGTGCAGGTGGGCGTCTACCTCATCAATAAGCACAACGCCCGGCACAATCACTTTAGCGAAATCATCCGCAAAAATTGCTCTGCCGGGATACGCTTTGGTCATTTGCCGAATCAGCTCAAATGTCATGCTCAGAATAGATCGGTAGCCATCGCTAAGTTCTTCCACTGCGACTTCACAGCCATTTCCGTCCGCGAAAGTGACGCCAGACGAAGAAACTCCTTGCAACTGCGTGTGATGAGGGAGGAAATCTTTTTGATTAATGAACTGGGCGATCTGCTCAAGAAGCAAGCCGTCAGGCTTCTCCTCAAAGGCTCTGAAGCGGAGTTCTTTCAGCCATTCTAGGCTTTCCGTTAAAGCGACGCTCTCACCAAATGCCGAAAGGTGTGGCGCAAGTTTTGGGTTTGAGTAGAAGATTTTCTCATAATCTTTGTTGCCGCCTGAAAATCGTCGGAAGGGGCCATAAGAAGCCGAAAACCAGCCTCCCTTCCCTCCCCAAATGAAACGTTCAGGGTTGAAGCGTGCCGGCATCTTTGATAAAGAAACCGTGCCGTCTTCCTGTCTGACAAAACTCAGCCCAGCATTCAAATACCAGTTTTTCGGTGTAGCGCCTTGGCCGGAAAATAGATCATACTTGTCGGCACCATCCAATGAGATTCTCACAGAACCTTTTGGCTGGCCCTTTTTGAGCCATTCATTCCAATCTTGCCGCAGTGCAGGAGCTTCGGAAGGGCCGACCAACGCAAGTGCTGTAGCTCGAATAAAAGAAGATTTCCCAGAGCCGTTGTCTCCAAGTATTACGTGCCATCCGAAAGCCCTCTCGTTGTCGATTTCCCATGTCACATTTCTGAGAGATCGGATGTTCTGAATTTGCACTCTGAATAAATACATTGGAGTATTGCCTTGTTATCCCAATTTTCCGAATAGACGTTGTTATTGTACCCGGAGCTGGCCGCCAATATAATCAGCGCCCCCACCGTGCGGCGAAGGTGCAGACGGTGAGGCAGAGGGCAAGGGAGAGGGCGCTGAAGACGGCGGCGGTGTGGGTGTCGCCGGAGAGGACGGCATCGTAGATGGCGAGGGGCATGGTCTGGGTGCGGCCCGGCGTGTCTCCGGCGACCATCAGGGTCGCGCCGAAGTCGCCGAGGGCGCGGGCGAATGTCAGGGTGACTCCCGCCAGCAGGCCGGGGCGGGCCAGGGGCAAATAAATGTCTTTGGCAAGACAGGCGAAGCCTGCGCCATCTGTGCGGGCGGCGTCGAGAACCTCAGCGTCCACGGCGGCCAGCGCCACGCGGGCCTGCGTGACAAACAGGGGCAGGCTGGCGACACAGGCGGCAAGGGCCGCGCCCTGCCAGGTGAAGACGAGCGGGTGGCCGATGTCACGCAGCCAGTGCCCGAACGCCCCGCGTGATCCAAGACCCACCAGAAGCGCATAGCCCAGCACGGTCGGCGGCAGAACTAGCGGCAGCAGCACAGCCCCTTCGAGCAGGCCGCGTCCCGGAAACCGCGCCCGTGCCAGTCCATAGGCGAGCGGCAGGCCCAGGACGACCGAAAAGAACGTGGCCCAGCCGGCGACTTGCAGCGACAGCCAAAGCGGGGACCAGTCCAAAGACGCCCAGCTAGACGCCGTCAACGGCGTTTCTTTGCCGGAGGGGCCTCGCCCGAAGGCGGCAGCGTGTAGCCGTAGCGCTTCCAGATCTTGGCGGCATCGCCGCTTCTGAGGTAATCCATGAACGCCAGCGCCGAAGTCGTCTGCGTCGTCGTGCTGACTAGGCCGAAACACTGGATAATCGGAGCGTGGAGGCGTTCTGGGACAATGACATACGGGTCGGTCTTGTCATCAATCACCAGGGACAGGGCAGTCAGTGAGGCATCGGCATTGCCGCTCTGGGCATACTGCAAAGCCTGCCCGATGTTCTCCGCCTGCACCAGCTTGGGCGTGACTGCCGCCGCGACGCCCGAGTTCGTCAATGCCTCCGACGCCGCTAGGCCATACGGGGCGGTCTTCGGGTTGGCGTAGGCGATCTTCGTGTAGGCAGGCTGAGCTAAGTCTTGAAGTGTCGCGGGGTGAGCGCGGGCATCCCGGCGGGTCCAGAGGACGAGCTGCCCGACGGCGTAGGGCTTCACCGTGCCGCGTACAAGCAGCTTCTCGGCCAGCAGCTTTTGCGGGGTCTGCGTGTCGGCGGCGACAAAGACATCTATCGGGGCGCCGTTTTCAATCTGCGCCGCCAGCAGCTTGGTCGCGCCGTAGGTCGGCAGGACGACAATGCCGGTCTTTTTGGTGAACGCCGGCAGCAGCGCGTCCGTAAACACGCGCTGCAAGTTCGCCGCCGCCGCCACACGCAATGGCTCTGGGGCGGCATGACCGGGAACGCACAGAGCAGCCATCAGCACTAGGACAAGAGAGAATTTAACGCGCAAGAAGCACCTCCGTAGATTTGATTAGTGCAGTCGCCATGACGCCGGGCTTTAACCCGAGGCGCTCTGCCGACGAGCGCGTGATGACCGACACGATTTCCTGCCCGTTCCCTAAATCCAGCACCACTTCGCACAAAATGCCGTCACCGCTGATCTCGCGCACGACTCCCGAAAGCGCATTGCGGGCGCTGACCTGAAGCTGCGCCCGCTCTCCTTCCGTCGTTTCCGGGGCGGGAGCCGTACCGAGGGCGGCGCGGACGGCGGTGATAGCGGCTTCGTCGTACAGCCGCCAGCCGCGCCAGTCGCGCTCGGGGGCGGGGATGCGCCCGGACTTCTCCCAAACAGCCAGGGTTTTGGGCGTGACGTGCAGTGATTGCGCCACTTGTGCGCGGGTGAGCTTCATGGTTATAGGTAAGATAAGTAAAGTGTACCCGAATGATAGCGAAACAAAAAGAACCGGCACTTTCAGTGCCGGTCTACTCTTGAGTGAAAACCGAAGCGGTTCAAGATAAATCAAGACCAAGAACGCGGGCGTCCTCCATTCCTCCCCGTCTCTTGTTTCTAATGCTTAAAAGTCCAAAGGCGGTTGGCGAAGAAGTTCCAGAAGACGACCACGCCGGTTGCTGCCAACAGCGCACCGTTGAAAAGCAGTGGGCCGTACTCGTGCTTGCCGGTATTGGTCAGCATGGCATTGATGATGTGGCCGAGTTCGTCTGGATTACTGAAAAGCCCATGTCCGTGGCTCTTGACGCTGGCAACAACCAATACCACAATAGTAGTGTTCAGTAACCATCCGACGATATTAACAAGCAAGAATTGGAGCGACTGCGTGTGCGCGGGTTTACCTCGCTTCTCTTTAAACGTCCAGTGCCGGTTCCAGAAAAAGCCGTTTAGCACAGAGATAAAGAACGCGACTGTAAGCGACGGGATCAGCGGCCAGCCTAACTTGTAGTGCAGCAAGTTGGACAAGCCGAAGTTGATCGCGGAATTGCTCGCGCCGACAATCGCGAATTTAACGAACTGCCGCAGGCCAGGATGCTGGGTCAGTGGCAGTGCAGATTGCTTTGTTTGTTGTTCGGGGGCGATCATTGAAGCGATTATAGCACAGGGCTGTTGCCCTGTGCTACCCTTTGCCTCGGCGTAATCCTAAGATGTAGTCCTAAGATGTAGTCCTAAGCGGCGACCGCTTCTTTTTCCGACTCGGCGAACTGACCGTTCAGCGACGCCGGCGACGGCTTAAGCGTGGGCTTTGCGGACATACGCCCGATGCTGTGGTACTCGAAGCCCAAACGGCGCAGGCGGTCCGGGTCGTAAAGGTTACGGCCATCGAGGATCAGCGGGCGGTTCATCAGGCCGGAGATGCGCTCGAAGTTCAGGTTCTTGAACTCATTCCACTCGGTCACGATCACCAGGGCATCGGCGTCGGCGGCGACTTCATAGGCATTCGCGCCGTAGGTGATCTGCGGGAACTCCGGCTTGGTGTTCTCCATTGCAATCGGGTCGTAGGCTTTGACCGTCGCGCCTGATTTCAGCAGGTCGGCGATGACATCGAGCGACTTGGCTTCGCGCATATCGTCGGTGTTGGCTTTGAACGCCAGCCCGAGAATGCCGACGGTCTTGCCGGTCAAATCATCGCCGCCCAGCGCATCGTGAATCTTCTGGATAAAGCGCTTCGGCTGCTGCTCGTTGGTCTCGATCGTTGCGGCCAGCAGGGGGAACTCGCAGCCGTAAGACTGCGCCGTGTGCAGCAGCGAGCGGGTGTCCTTCGGGAAGCACGAGCCGCCGTAGCCTAAACCGGCGTTCAGGAACGCCTGCCCGATGCGGGCATCGAGGCCCATGCCTTTGACGACCTGGGTGACATCTGCGCCAGCTTCTTCGCAGATGTTGGCGATGGCGTTGGCAAAGGAAATCTTGGTCGCCAGGAACGCGTTGGACGCATACTTGATCATCTCGGCGCTTGCCACGTCGGTGACGATCATCGGGCGCTCCAGCGGGGCGTACAGCTCCAAAAGCCGCATGGCGACGATCTTGGAAGGTGCGCCGATGACAATTCGGTCGGGGACGAGCGTGTCGGTGATCGCCGAGCCTTCGCGCAGGAATTCGGGGTTCGAGACAACGTCGAAGTCCACGGCGCGGCGCTTGTTGGTCTCGATGACCTCGCGGACAAAGTCGCCGGTGCCGACGGGCACGGTGCTTTTGTTGACGATGACTTTGTAGCGGTTCAGCGCACGCGCGACGCCTTTGGCGGCATCTTCGACATAGTCCAGGTTGGTAGAGCCGTCCTCGCGGGGAGGAGTGCCGACGGCGATGAAGACGATCTCGGCCTTCTGCACGGCGCTGTCCAAATCCGTCGTGAATTCCAAACGCCCGTCGCCGACATTGCGGGCGACCATCTCTTCGAGGCCCGGCTCGTAGATCGGCATGACGCCTTGATTGAGGCCGTCAATCTTCGATGCCAGCTTGTCCACGCAGACGACATCGTTGCCCATGTCGGCAAAGACGACGCCGGTGACCAGCCCGACATATCCGGTTCCAATGACGCAGATGTTCATATGTGTAGTCCCGCTCCTTAAGCTTCCGTAATCTTAGTTTTGTGTTCGCTCTCACTGATACCAGTGCAAAGTTCGTGCCAACCCGTCCTCTAAAGCCACTGCCGGCGAAAAATCCAGTAAATTTCGTGCCTCGGCAATGTCTGCACGGGAGTTTCGGATGTCTCCAGCCCGCGCTTCCCGCCGGTCCGCTTCAGTGTCTCGGCCCGTCAGGCGGCCGAGCGCTGCGAGGATTTGATTGAGAGAAACGCTCTGCCCGCTGCCGATATTCAGCGATTGACCGGCGGCTTCCGGGCCGGCGAGCGCCGCCCGCAGGTTGGCTTCCACCACGTCCCCGACAAACACAAAATCGCGGGTCTGTTCGCCGTCGCCATAGACAACCGGCCTCTCGCCGTTCAGGAGCGCCGCAATGAACCTCGGAATGACGGCGGCATACGCGCCGCTGGGGTCCTGGTCCGGCCCGTAGACATTGAAGTAGCGCAGGCAGACAGCTTGGAGGCCATGCAGCGCAAAATAGTTGCGGCAAAGATACTCGCCGGCCAGCTTCGTGACCGCATAGGGCGACAGCGGATCGGTCGGCGACGCTTCCGATTTCGACGCACCCGGCGTGTCGCCGTAGACCGCGCAGGATGAAGCCAGCACGAAGCGCCGCACGGTTCCCGCCGACCGGGCCGCTTCCAGCAGATGGACCAGGCCGCCGAGGTTGACGGCCACGCAGGCCGCCGGATCGGCGATAGACTGCGGCACCGAGACCTCCGCCGCATGGTGAAACACAAAGTCCGCGCCCGCCAACGCGCTCCGGCAGATGCCGGCGTCCCGAATGTCGCCGGTGACTACCTCCACGCCCGGCAGGGCCGCCAGCCGCGCAGCCCGCCGCCGCGCTGTCTCCCCCACCAGGCAATCCAGCACCCGGACCCGGTGCCCGCCTTCGGCCAGCCGGGCTGCAAGGTGCGAGCCGATAAACCCCGCGCCGCCGGTGACGACTGAAACGGTCATACGGTCCATTATACCGTGCCCGCCGCCGAATCTGCTATCCAAATCTGCTATAATCTGCGTACTATGGCGACCGCAGCAACGAAAAACGCAAAAGAAAAGAATTCCAAAGACGATGCCCGCAAGCGCAATGTCACAATCCTGAACCGCAAAGCCCGGCACGAGTACGAGCTGGAAGAAACCTACGCCGCCGGCGTTTCCCTCTCCGGCACCGAGATCAAGTCCATTCGATTGGGCCTTGCCAATTTGAATGATTCGTTTTGCCGGGTCCAGAACGGCGAATTGTGGGTCTACAACTTCTATATCGCCCCGTATGAGCAGGGCAACCGGCACAATTTGGAGGCCCGCCGCCAGCGCAAGCTGCTCCTGCACAAGTGGCAGATCACCAAGATCGTCACACGGGTCAACGAGCGCGGCCTCTCGGTCATCCCGACCAAGCTGTTTTTTTCCAATGGCTTCGCGAAGCTTGAGATCGGGGTCGGGCGCGGCAAAAAGCTCTGGGACAAGCGTGACAGCATCGCCGACCGCGACCGCGAGCGCGACGCCCGCCGCGAAGTCTTCGGGCGGGAATAGATGCAGAAGGAGATCAATCCAATGGATATTGTGGGAAAGCAGATATGGCAAGTGAGTGCAGGCAACGGTGAGAAGAACTATACCGAAATGTGCCTGCGAAATGATGTAATTGTCGTCGGCCCAGGCAGAGAGGGTCCCTGGCCTGAGTGCGAGGAGCCACTTCTCGCAAACCCGCAGTGGACAAAGCTGAAGATGGCGATGCTGCGCCACTTCGCTGAACACATTAAGCCGGGCGACTTGATAGTTCTTCGGATGGGAACCCAAATGGCTTACGGGGTAGGAGAAGTTGTCGGTCCCTACTCTTGGAAAGCTATCTTCAGTAATGTGGACGGCTGGGACCTTCAGCACACGCGCCGGGTCCGCTGGCTTTGGCAAAACCCGCAGCACCCGAAAACATTCCCTGTCTATACGCTCAAGTTTGGAAGTTCCGTGCAGCATATGATCTCGCCGGAGGTATCTGCTTGGCTGCAATCTTTGGATGTTGCGCCCGATGCCTACACACGTTCGCTGGAAACCTTGCCGATAAGCTAAACTGGAGTTTCTTGCAAAATGTCTCTCGCACAGCGAATTTATCCAAAGAATCCGATTCATCAGGCGTTCGAGCAGCAGCTTGTGGACGAACTCAGAAATCCGCAGCCGGGTGCCGCCGAGCCGATCATCATCATGGAAAGCCAGGGACAGCAAACGCCGACTCATTTATACATCATATGGAGTGAGTGGGGGCAGCTCACGCAGCTGGAGCGTTCTGAAATCGTGCTGGAAGCCTACCGCGCCGCAAAAGGAACAAGCTCAGCCTCCAATCTGCGTATCGCTTTGGGTCTGACACCGCTGGAAGCCGAGCGGATGGGGATTGCGTATGCCCCTTTGGAATCAGCACAGTAGGAGCAAATCCATGAGCCGGGCGGCATTTGCCAAAGATGCGCTGCGGCGGGGCGAGACGGTACAGATCAAGCCGCGCGGGCATTCAGGCGGGTGTCGTGGTGGCGACGGTCACCACCGGGCATCTCTCGGCACTGACAAGTGCGATCTTGTGGAGCGATATTGGGTATTAAAGACGTATCAAATATGACTCTCAATCAAGGAAAAAAGCGATGCGTTACACAGTTTCAATATCACTCTCGATAGCTTGCGCCGCGCTGGCGCTGGGAACAGTCACGGCGCAGACGGCCTCGGCAGTTCCCGCCGGCTCGACTGCCGTTCTGCCGAAGGGAGCGAGTGTGCGGCTGCGGCTGGACACGGATTTGAAGGCGGGAGAAAGCAAGGTCGGAGACCCGGTGCAGTTCCTGGTGGATCAAAATGTCTATGGACCAAACCATCTGCTGCTGCTGTCCAAAGGCGCGGTGGCGACCGGGAAAGTGACGGCGTCTACCGCGCATGATTTGTTTGGGCGGCGCGGGCGGCTGACTTTTGTCGGCACGGCGGTTCAGACTGGCGCGGGAATCCAAGTGCCGATCACTCTGGTAGTTGGCGCCGGCAGCGGCGCGGCAGCGGATGCGGCGGACGAGATGGACGCGCAGGCGTATTACTTTTTCAACCTGGACCCGCTGCCGACCGATGGATACACGCAGTCGGCGGCGCCTGGTTACTACACGCAGCATTCCGGCCTGACGGTCAGCACGGTCTACGATCCGGGGCGGCAGTTTGCGGGCAGCCCGGTCGCGACGGCAAAGCGCGGCGACAGGTTCACCGCCAAAGTCGCCGCCGACACGCCGGTGCCCGCCCTGCCGTAGTTTTGAGCCGTAGTTTTGAGCCGTAGTTTTGAGTAGGGTTGTCAAGAAAGCGTTTATGAAGCACATTGTCGCGCTCGGTGGGGGTGGATTTTCGGAGGAGCCGGAGAACCCGCTGCTGGACGATTTCATTCTGGGCTTGACCGGCAAGCTGAGGCCGAAGGTCTGCTTCGTGCCGACGGCCAGCGGGGACTCGGAAAGCTACACCGAGCGGTTCTACGCGGCGTTCCCGCCGGAGCGAGCGGCGGCGTCGCACCTGAGCTTATTCAAGCGGACTGAGCCGGACTTGCGGGCGTTTGTGCTCTCGCAGGACGTGATCTATGTCGGCGGCGGCAGCACGGTCAACCTGCTGGCGGTCTGGTGGGCGCACGGTCTGGACAGCGTGCTGCGGGAAGCGTGGGACGCCGGGGTCGTGCTGTGCGGGGTCAGCGCCGGGGCATTGTGCTGGTTTGCGGGCGGCAGCACGGACTCGTTTGGTGAGCTTGCGCCGCTCAAAGACGGCCTCAGCTTCCTGCCGGGCAGCTTCTGTCCGCATTACGAGAGCGAAGAGTCGCGGCGGCCCCTCTACCAGAAGTTTATCCGCGGCGGCCTGCCCGACGGCTACGCGGCGGATGACGGCGCGGCCCTGCACTTCGCCGGCACGGACCTCGCGGAAGCCATCTCGTCTCGTTCGAGCGCCAAGGCGTACCGGGTGGAGCGCCAGAAAAGCGGTGTTCTGGAAATGCCGCTGCCGACGCGCTATTTGGGCTGACACTGCCGCAAGAAATCACGCGCTAAAATGCACGGTTTCTGAATTGTGCAGCCGCTGCTAAAGAGGAATCCGATGAAACGCACTGTCACTGTTGTCAGCCTGATTATCTTTTGCCTCCTCGCGGCGATTGCCGCTGCTCCCTACTGCCGCCAGGCGCAGGAGACGGCCCGGCGGGATGCGGCTTACACGGCCTACAAGCACAAGATGGGCTACGACAAGCCGCTGGCGCTTGGCCCGGAAACGTGTGCGGTTTTGGACGGCGCGGACCGCGTGGAGACGTTCCATCTGCAAGGCGGGGACGAGGACGAGAATGCCGGGCAGCAGGCGGCGTTGCAAAAAGCGTATGACTCTCCGCGATACTTGGGGGATTATTTGATCCTCGGCGATGGTCCGGTGCAGGGGAAGCCGTTCGGAGCGGCGCTCCATGCGGCGCTGGCGCAGGGCACGTCGGCGCCCGACAGCGCACAGTGCTTCATGCCGGGTGTCGGGTTCCGGGCATGGAAAGGGCAGGCGCATACGGACGTTTGCGTCTGCTTCACCTGCTCAGGCGTTGAAGTCACAACGAAAGACGCGAAGCACACGCTGGGGTACCATTCGCTGACTATACTGGGCGCGTCCCGCCCGGCGCTGTTGGCCTTGAGTCGGCAAGCGTTTCCACAGGACAAACAGCTCGCGGCGGTGCGGAACCAGTTATGAGCCGAGGGCAAGCGCGGCAATCAGTGCGGCCACGACGATTAGCAGGACTTTCGCCCAGGGTTCCTCGATCTGGGGAGGGTTGGGCGCATAAAGAGTTTGTGTGCAGGTGGTAGTCATAATACACGAATTATCGGCAGAAATGCCGGGTTTTTCCAGTCCGCGCTATGAATCCTATGCCTGTTTTAGACACAACTGAGTTTGATTTTTCGGCGGAACGTGCGCTGGGGGCGAGGCAATGACGCTGCGGCGACGCTTGGAAGCTGTGCCTGAAACCGTGCAGGAGTTTGATCTGGCCTCGGCGCAGAAGTACCGCGAGGGCGCTGCTTTAATTGCGGCGGGACATCCCGGCAGCGGGATTTATTTGCTGGGCTACTCGGCGGAGATGCTGCTGAAGAACTCCTATTTCCGCTTCACCGGAGCCAGTGCTGTCGACCGAATCCAGCCCCGTCTGGCTCCTGCGCTTGCAGTGGGGCGACTTTATATACCAGCCATTTCGCATGAAAGCTATCATAGCCTTCAGTTCTGGGCGACCCTGCTGCGGGAAGTCCGCCGCCGTCAGCGCCGTCCGCTTATGGCGCTAGTCGATGCGTCGTTCACAGCCCGAACCCGGCGGCTGTACCAGACGGCTTGGATCGGAATGCGGTATCGGCAGGATCAAGCGACCGCCCAGGAGGCGCGTAATGCCCAAAGCGATGCGGCTTGGCTTCAGTAGCACTATAGCGAGTTATGGAGGTAGAAATGTCCTTTGCAAAACTGATTGAAGTCGGCAATCTCAAATACCAAGAACTGGAAAATCGTCTTTCGCAGGAATGGAAGTCGCCGCAGTCGCCGCCGGCGGAGCCGTTCATTATTGAAGACGGAGAGCCACAAAAAGGCCCGCTGAACTTGTATGTCATCTGGAACGCCTGGCAGGACTTGGACCCGATTGAGCGCTCAGAAATCATTGTGAATGCCTGCGAGCAGGTGCGCGGGCGAAACTTCGTGACCAAAGTTCTATCGGCAACGGGCCTGACTACAGCGGAAGCCGAGCAGATGCACCTGCAATACGCGCCGCTGGAAATCGCGGGCTAAAAAGTGGCTCTAGATATAGTAGCTCTGGATTATGACTGAAGAACAAACGCGGCCACTTAGCTTCATCATACGCCGCCGCAACGCTGGCGGGGATGAGTTTCCTGACTTCCCAATGCTTGGTAGCGCACGCTATGCCGAAGTGCTGCGGCCCGTTTCGTTCCCTTCTCAGCCGATCAAAGGTTGGAGAAATCATCGAATTGAAGTGCTGAGATGTGAAATCTCTTTTTCCGAAGAGATGGTCGGCTTGCAGGTTGACTTTCACGACGAGAAGTTTTCAGAGCCAATAGCACAGCAGATTATGAAAGAGATAGCGGAAAGTATCACACGCAACACGGGACACCCGGCAGAAGTGGTGCAGTTCTAAATGCCAGTTTTAGACACAACTGAGTTTGATTTTTCGGCGGAGCATGCGCTCGGGGCGGATAAAGTTGCCCGGCGGGTGGCGACAGTCAAGAACGACAGCGGGCGGGCGGTGCTGCATGTTGGGGTGAAGTCTCCCGTGCCCTGGCTTGATGTCTACCCGAGCGAGTTTGCGCTGGCGCCATTGGAAAAGCAGGCGGTGACCGCCGAACTGCGTCCGGGACTGGCGGGACACGCGGCGCTGGCGGCGACTTCGGTGTCGCTGTTTGGGCAGTATCTCTCGGCGCTGGCGGTGGATGCCGCCGACCTGCCCCCCGATTTGGAGCTTTCTATCCGTGTCCTGCCGCCGCTCTCGAACTGCCCGCACTGCGCCGCCGACCTGCCGGAAGGGGCGACCGAGTGCCGCCGCTGCGGGGAGCGTATCCGCCTGTGTGCGGTCTGTGGGACGCCGAATACGTGGCTGGCGACGGTCTGCCGCCTGAACCCGGCGCACGTTCTTCGGACCGAAACGGACTGGCGCATGACGCCGGGCGGGGGGGAGAGCCATGCGTTCGCGGGGACCAAGACGCTCGGGGCACACCTCGCCCGGCGCTGGTCGTTTCCATCGTTTCCCCCGACGCGGGCATCAGACGCTTTAGAGTGGAGCGCCCCGCTGGCAGCGTTCGGCATGGTGGTCGCATCGGGCATTGATACGGGGTCGGGCCGGGCGGCGATCTATGCGTTCGAGCTGACCACCGGCGCGGCTTTGTGGGACTTCGACCTGCCGGACCGGACGGGGCTGTACCCGGACCGAGGCGGCATGGCTTTGTCGGACGACGGCCTCTTGTACGCCGCGACTCTCGGCGGCGCGGTGCTGGCAATGGATGCGATTCGAGGAACGCGCCGCTGGGAAGTCAAAGTCCCCGGCCCGGTGTACGGCGGGGTCGTGGTCAGCGGCGGCTTTTTGCTTGTCCCGGCGGGCGAGACGCTGCTCGTGCTGGACCGGGACGACGGCAAGCTGCTTCGCACCCTGCCGGTGGGCGGGCAGTGTGACACGGCCCCGGCGGTCTGGGGCGGCGGGGTCTTCGCGCTGTCCGACGCGCAGTTTGTCCGGGCGTTCAACCTAGAGACCGGTGCAGAAGTCTGGGCGACACCGACCGATGGGCCGTTCGATGCTGCGCCGCTGGCCCATGAGGGCATTGTCTGTGCCGCGACAATGGCCGGCACGGTCTATGCGTTAGAGACTGCGACCGGCGCGGTGCGCTGGCGGACTTCGGTGTCGTCGTCGGGCATTGCGGCGGCCCCGGCCTTGTCTCCCGACGGCAGCCTGCTGTTCGTGCCATGCGACGACGGCTACCTGCACATTGTCGCCGCGCATTCCGGCAATTTGGTCCGCTCGCGGCGTCTGAGCCAAACTCCCCTGCGGTCGTCCCCCGTATGCTCCGGCACGACGGTCTTCGCTGGGGCTGACGACGGGTTCGTCTATTCACTCGATGCCGAGTACACGGTCAAGCGGGCTTATGAAACGTCCCCTGGTACGCGCCTCGGCACGGCGGGGCCGGCTCTGTACGGCGAATGGGTAGTCTGTGCCGCAACCAACGGCGTTTTGTATGCGCTGCAAGCGACGGTGTAGGAGACCTCACCCCGGTACTGCGTACCGACCCTCTCCTTCCGAAAGGAGAGGGTGAAGAGTTTAAGATAAGAATTAGAGGGTGCGGCAAGCAGCGCCCCTACGGGTTATTGGGCACCTGAGTTATCCTCACCCTCTCCTTTCGGAAGGAGAGGGTCGGTACGCAGTACCGGGGTGAGGTCTCCTACACCTTGAGAAAGAGGAAAACTATGACTGAATTACCACGGCGGCAGGATGTGCCCCACGAACTAACTTGGAACGTGGAAAGCGTGTTTGCGTCGGCGGACGTCTGGGAGACTGAGTTCGCGCGGGTTGGCGGCCTATTGGATGGCCTCGGCGGGTATGCCGGGCATCTCGGCGAATCGCCCGAGGCGCTGACCGAGGCATTGGCCCAAAGGACCGAAGTCGGAATGGCCGTGCGGAAGCTGGCGCTCTATGCCGGGATGCAGCGCTCAGGGGACACCGGGGATCAGACCGCCGCCGCGCTTTATAGCCGGGCGGGTGGCCTCGGGGCAAGGTTTGCGTCGGCGACGGCGTTCTACGAGCCGGAGCTGCTGGCCCTCGACCCGGCGACACTGACACGCTGGGTGGCCGAGACGCCTGAACTCACGATGTACGCGCACTATTTCGACACGCTGGCCCGGCGGCGGGACCATGTCCGGTCGGAAGAAGTCGAGGCGCTGCTGGCCCAGGTTGCAGAGCCGCTGGCCGCGCTTGGGACGGCGTCCGGGGCGCTCACCGACGCCGACCTGAAGTTTGCGCCGGTGGTTGATGCCGAGGGCGTGTCGCATGAAGTCGCGCAGGGGACGATTGCCGATTTGCTGCGTCACCCCGATCAAAGTGTGCGGAAAACGGCGTGGGAGTCGTATGCGGACGGGCATCTCAGCGTCAGGAACACGCTGGCGGCGTGCCTGAGCGGGCGGGTCAAGCAGAGCGTGTTCCAAAGCCGCGCCCGTCGGTATTCCTCGGCCCTGGAAGCGTCGCTGACGCCGAACGCCATCCCCCGCGAGGTCTTCGACACGCTGCTGTCAACTTTTCAGGTGAACTTACCCATCTGGCACCGCTACTGGCGACTGCTGAAGAAGGGCCTCGGGGTTGAGACGCTCTACTGCTCGGACATTCCCGCCGACACCGTGCCTGCGCCGATGCCCAAAACCGAGCCGCCGATTTCGTTTGCCGAGGCGACCGACCTCATCTGCGCCGGCATGGCCCCGCTTGGTGACAACTACGTTTCGGCGATGCGCCGGGGGCTTTCGGAAGACCGCTGGGTGGACGGTGTCCCGAACATCGGCAAAGGCAGCGGCGCGTTTTCGTCGGGAATGCCCGGAACATTCCCGTTCATCATGATGAACTTCACGGGCGATCTATTCTCAGTCAGCACCCTGGCGCACGAGCTGGGCCATTCGATGCACTCGTATTTGACCTGGCAGTCACAGCCGCCGATCTACTCGGGCTACTCGCTGTTTGTCGCCGAAGTAGCGTCCAATTTCGACCAAGCGCTGGTCCGGGGCCATCTTTTAGACACCCGCACCGACCGCGATTCGACTCTGGCGATTGTCGAGGAAGCGATTTCCAATTTCCATCGCTACTTGTTTGTCATGCCGACTCTGGCCCGATTCGAGCTGGACTGCCACCAAAAAATCGAGCGCGGCGAGGCGCTGACCGCCGACGGCATGAGCGCCACGCTGGCGGGCTTCTTCCGCGAAGGCTACGGCGGCGAAGTAGAGTTGGATGACGCCCGGCTTGGCATCACCTGGGCGATGTTCCGGCACCTGTACGCGCCGTTTTATGTGTACCAATACGCCACGGGAATTTCGGCGGCAAATGCCCTGGCCGAAGAAGTCCGCACCGAAGGCGCTCCCGCTGCCGCCCGCTATTTGGACTTCTTAAAAGCCGGCGGCTCGCTGTACCCGCTCGACGCCCTGAAGCTCGCCGGGATTGATATGACCTCGCCAGAACCCATCCAGCGGGCGTTCGGCGTGCTGTCCAAAATGGTGGATCGATTGGCGGAGATTGTGGGGGAATAAAGTTAGCCAGCACTATGGGAGAATGTATCAGCCTTCGAAGTGCTCTTCTTTGAGGACGCGGAAGATGGGGGCGTCGGTGCGGAGGAGCATCGCGCCTTCTTTCCAGCCTTTGCGGGGCAAAACAAAGCAGTGCGGGCGGGGAACGAGCAGCTCCTCCTCGCACCCGCCGTCGGTGAGGATCATCACGGGGGCGTCGGCGGGAAAGTCCGGCTGGCGGTGCAGGAACGAGACGGCGGGCTGGAGGACGGTCCCGCCCCGGCCCTGGATGGACACGATGCCGCGCAGGTCGGTCGGCGCGAGAAAGCCCCGGTCATAAGGCTGGGCGTCGCATAGCACCAAGCGCACCGTGGGCACGTCGCGGGCTTCGGCGTAGGACGCAATCGCGCCCAGGGCGCGTCCGAGAAGCTCCCGGTCCATCGAGCCGGACGTATCTAAAACAACGCCGAACGTACAAGCGTCTTTCCACTCCTGCGGCACGAAGCGGGCGGGTCGCGGGATGTCGGGGGTGGACGACTGCCGACGGCTGGCGCGGGCGTAAGTGCGTTGGGGGTCCCGGAGCAGCGGCACATGGGCGGCCATCCAGCGGGCCAGCTCGACGTCCCAGGGCACAGGCGGGGTCCAGAGCGATTTGATTTCTTCGACCAGGCCAGCCGGCAGATGGCCCCGGCCCATTGTCGCCGTCAGCCCCGCTGTGAGGCTGCGCCGGTAAAAGTCGTCCAGAGTAGACACGTCGCCCCGGTAGATGCGCCGGGCCGCGCCCTCGAACAGCACGTCGCCGAGAGCGCCCCGGAAGCCGCGTGCGCCTTTGGCTCGGCCCGGCTCGCGCTGAAGCAGGTCGTAGACCTCATCGGCGGACATGCCCTTGAGGCGCGGGTCATACAGCCCGCCGACACTCGGGAATGTGCCGACACCCATCTCGATGATCCAGTCGTTGATCACAAAGTCGCAGGCGACGTTCCAGACCCACGGGTCCCGCCCGCGCCCGCGCGTATGATGCAGCAGGGCGGCGTGCAGCAGCTCGTGGACATAGACAAACAGCACCTCTTGTCCCGACAGGCCCCGGCGTGGGTGAAAGAAGATCTCGCCGAGATACGCATCCACGGCGGCGACACTGATGTCCAGGCGGTCACAGAGGTCTTCGTCGGCGATGATCGTCATCTGCGCGGCGACCGCGCCGAGCAGCGGCATCTCGTTCATTACCCAGCGCCGTGCGGCCTCGCCGGGCTTCCAGACCTTGCGCTGGTCGGCGTCGGCCTGCCCGAGTGTCTGTCCGGCTTCCTCGACCGCCTCTTCCACGGCTTCGCGAATGCCTTCCGCCAGCAGCGTTCCCCAATCGGTGCGGGGCTTCGCGCGTCCGTAGGGGCTGTAGCACGCCGGAGCCGCCGGGACGGGCGGGCGCGTCACCAGATCAGGCCGGCGCACTCCCGCATAGGTCTTGAACGCTTCCAGAGCCGGCTTATCGGTCAAAAGCAGCTCGTACAGCTCTTCCTCGCGGACATTGGCGAGTGACAGCTCCGGCTCGAAGCCGTGTGGCGCGGTGCCGATCTTGAACCCGTAGAGCAGGGTATCGGCGGCATGCTCGCAGGCGAGGTTCCAGGCTCGCGGGTCGCGCCCCACCCCGCCCGGCCCATGCCCGAGGCCGAGATGCAAAAGCTGATGGGCCAGCACAAACGCCCATTCCGGCTCGCCGAGGTCGTGCCGCCGATGCGGGTTCAGCCAGATCACCCCCTGCGCCGGATCGGTGCAGGCCATTTCCGGGTCACTTTCCTTGCCCTCGCATTCAACAATCCGCGCATGCTGAAGCAGCGGCCCGAGCAGAGTCTTGCCGAGGCGCACCCTCGCCCCCGCAATCCGCTTGCGCGTCTTTTCAAGCTGCGTTTCCTTCTGCTGCTCTTTATCTTTACGCCGCGCCATAGTACTTCTTCTTGGATACCAATCGACAAATCACCTGTTCGTGTCCGTGGCACCTGCTACGATTTCACGGCGACGCGCTGGGCGAGGCGGGGGAGGTCGCGGACGACTTCGACGAGGAACCAGTCAGGGAGCGGGCGGGCGTCGCCGCCGGTCTCTTCGGCGACCATGACCGTCGCCATTTCGACCGAGATGTCGCATAGCTCCACTAAGACGCGCTTGGCCTGGCTGGCGAGGTGCTTATGAGCGGGCTTGACGTTCTCTCGCTCGGGCGGCAGGGTCTTGGCAAGCTGCGCCCGCAGGGACTGGACGACGAAGTACAGGACGTCCCGGTCTTCGGCGGCGCGGGGGAGCGGCTGGTCGCCGGACAAAATCAGCTCGATTCGCAGGGTGCCGTGAAGCTGCTTGACAAACGCGGCGAAGCTGCGGGCGTGACTGGGGCTGAGGACCCCCGCCGCCAGCATCTCGGCCTCGTCGGGCACGATGTCCGGGCCATAGGAGCGCAGGGCGTCGCTGAGAATATGCCAGGCGCGAGGTGTCGAAAACGTTTCTTCGGTCTTGGGCGGCAGAGTGACCAGATGGTCGGGCCGGGTTTCCAGGTACCCGATGACCCATTCGTGGACCCCTTCGGCGTAGGCCCAATCGAGCCAGTCCCGGACGGTTGGCTTCAGCTCGACATGGAGCATTCGGTTCATCAGCGCCGACGACATCGGTTTGACGATGGCCTGATCCTGCGCCCGGTTGCCCGCGCCGACGACTATGGAACCGGTCGGCAGGGTATACTCGCCGAGCCGCCGGTCGTTGATGAGTGAGTAGAACGCCTTCTGGACCTCGAATGAGCAGGCGTTCAGCTCGTCCACAAACAGCAGGTAGGGCGTATCGCGGGCGATCATGCGGGGCGGGCAGAAGACCGAGCGGCCCTCGACAATCTGCGGGACCCCGATCAAATCTTCTGGGGCAAGCTGCGAGCCGAGCAGGGAAACGCAGTCCAGGCCGACATCGCGGGCGAACCGCTCAATCAGCGCGGACTTGCCGATGCCGGGCTGTCCCCAGACAAAGACCGGCCGGGTCAGGGCGACATTCAGGAGCAGCTTTCCGAGCTGCGTAGGCGTAATGGTCTGCATAGACTGTGAGTATACCCGCTTACTTGACCGCAAACGTCGCGAGATACTTCCCTTTATGGCATGGCACTCTGAAGCTCACTCAAATAGGGCGTCTACGAAGGCTTGGGGGTTGAAGACCTCGATGTCGCCGATTTTTTCGCCGGTGCCGATGAGCTTGATCGGGACGCCCAATTCGTCTTTGATGGTGATAACGATGCCGCCACGGGCGGTGCCATCGAGCTTGGCGAGGACCAAGCCCGTGACCGCGACGGCGGTCTTGAACTCGCGGGCCTGATTGACGGCGTTCTGACCGGTAGTGGCGTCGAGGACCAACAGAGTCTCGTCGGCGGAGCGGCCTCCGAGTTCGCGCTGAATGATGCGGTTGATCTTTTTCAGCTCTTCCATGAGATTGGCTTTGTTGTGCAGGCGGCCTGCCGTGTCAATGATCAAATAGTCGGCGTTTTGGGCTTTGGCGGCTTGGAGGCCATCGAAAACCACGGCAGCGGGGTCGGCATTGGACTTGCCGGTGATGACCGGGACCCCAACGCGCTCGCCCCACAGCGCAAGCTGCTCGGTGGCGGCGGCGCGGAACGTGTCGGCGGCGGCCAGGACGACGCGCTTGTTCTGCTTCTTCAGCAAGTGTGCCAGCTTGGCGATGGACGTGGTCTTGCCGACCCCGTTGATGCCGACGACGAGGTACACGGTCAGTTGGCTCTCGGAGACGTTCAGGGCCGGCAGATCGTGCTTGTCGCCGGTGAGCGTGTCCCACAAAAAGCGCTTCAAGTAGTCGGTGACATCCTGGGCGTCGTGGAGGCGCTTGTCCTGAACCATCGCCCGCAGCTCGCCCATCGCCCGCATTGTGGTATGGATGTTGAGGTCGGCCCCAATCAACTCCTCTTCAAGCTCCTCGAACAGCGCTTCGTCAATCTTCCCGCGCCCGGTGACCATCTGGTCCACTTTTTGGAAAATGCTCTTGAATAATCCGCGTTTCAGCATAAAAAAGTCCTACCCGAACCGATGGGTTGTAGTTGGGATGAAATAGGTCACGACGGCGGCCAGCAAGCCGCCTAAAAGCAGGTAGTTTGCCCGTGGGCCGCGCCAGTGGGCGGCGGCGTGGAGGGTTAGGTACAGGCCGTAGACCAGCCAGGTGACTGCCGAGGTCAGCACCATCGGGTCCGCGCCCCAGAGGCCCGGCAGGCCGCCGGGGAGGGCCTCAACGACCCCTGCGGCGAGGCCGACGGTCAGCAGTGGAAAGGCGAAGGCGACGAGCGCGAATGCCAGGTGATCTAAATTCGCCAGCGGCGGCAGCTTGCCGAACAGGCCCCCCGAAAGCTTCTTTTGCTTGAGCAGTCGGTACTGCGTGAGATACAAAGCCGCACAGCCGAACGCCAGCACGAGCAGGCCGAATGCAAACAGCAGGGCCAGGATATGCAGGCTGATGAGACGCGAGTTCAGCAGCGGCAGCGACGCCGCGCCGAGCGCTGCGGGGTGCGGTGTATGGAAGAACGCGCCGGCGAAGAGGCACAAAAACGCGGCGGGCAGGGCGACCGCTCCCAGCGCGGTCGGCTTGGGCTTCAAGAGAAGCTCTAACAGCAGATAGGCCAGCGCGACTGCCCACGCCGACGCCGACAATGTCTCGGCAGGGGTCGTGAACGGGGTCTGATGGACACGGGCGCAGTGCAGGCCGATGGCGAGCGTGTGCAGGACAACGGCCAGAATTGTCGCCGTGCGTCCGAACAGAGCGAGGATAGGGAGACGGAGCGGCAGAAATGCGCCGTAAGCGACCGAGCCGAAGAGGTAGCCGACGGCGGCGGCGATCAAAAAGAATGTTTCGGTCATCGCTCTGTTTCCTCCCCCGGCATGCCGAAGGCCCGACGGATAGTCTCCAAAGACGCCGCGCCATCATCGGCACCCGACGCCGACTTAATTGCGACCGTCGCCGGGTGCGCGATCTTGTTGGTCAGGGCCATAAACGACGCTTCAATCGCCTTCCACTGCGCTTCGGACAGGTCGGGCAGGCGTGAATGCAGACGCTCCAATTCGGCCTGACGGGCCGAATCGAGCTGTCGGCGGACACCGACAATCAGCGGGGCGACTTCCAGTGACCGCTCCCAGCGCAGGTACTCGGCGGTGGACGCTTCGACAATCTCCCGTGCCCGCGAAACTTCCCCGGCCCGCGAGTGCCTGGCTCCCGCCACCAGCTCCTGAAGATGGTCAATGTTGTACAAATAGACGTTCTCTAAGTCATCCACCGACGATTCGACGTCGCGCGGGACGGCGATGTCAATGAGATACAAAGGCCGGCCTCGGCGGACACGCATCGCGGACAGCACCAAATCGCGGGTGACTATCGGGTGCGGCGCGGCGGTGGAGCAGACAACAATGTCGGCAGTTGCCAGAAGCGCCGGCAGGTTGTCGAAGCGCTTGGCGGTGCCGCCGAACTGCGCCGCCAGCGCCTCGGCTTTTTCGAATGTCCGGTTGGCGACCAAGACTGCCGGTGCGCCCCGCGCCTGGAGGTGCCGTGCGGTCACTTCGCTCATCTTGCCCGCACCGAGCACCAGGACCGTGTGGCCGGCCAGCGACTCGCCGAAGATCTGGGTTGCCAGCTCCACCGCCGCCGCGCCGACCGAAAATGTCCCCCGCGCAATCCCCGTTTCGGTCCGTGTGCGCTTGCCGGTGACCAGCGCATCCTGGAACAAGCGGTTCAGCCGCGCCCCCAGGCTATTCGCCGACTGCGCGGCTTCGAGCGCCGTTCGGACCTGGCGCTGGATATCCGGCTCGCCCAAAATCATCGAGTCCAGCCCCGACGACACCGAGAACAGGTGATTGGCCGCCGCGCCCGCCTGGTAGCAGTACAGATGGCCGTCGAACTCGTGCCGGGAGAGGCCATGCCAGCCGGCGAGAAACTCCGCCAAAGCATTCTCTAATGGCCCGGTATTCGTCTCTCCAACCGCGTAGGCTTCTGTTCTATTACACGTCGAAAGCAATGCCCCTTCCCGGACATGGGGCAGCGCCGAGAGGGCCGAAAGCGCACGGGGCAGGTCACGCTCCAAAAACGCCAGCTTTTCGCGCACTTCGATGGGCGCACTCGTATGGTTGATGCCGAGGACTAGGAGAGACATTCTCGAATTCGTGCTTCCGCTTCTAACTCTTTGCCGTCCAAAAGCAGCTTGTGTACTTCTGGGTCGTCCAAAACGCGCCGCACGGCGGCTTTGCGCCCAGCTTCGGTGGGGTTCGTTTTGACAAATTCACGCTGCCGCCCGAGCATTTCGACGAGTTGTGCCCACTCCGGCCCGAACTCGGCTTCCAGGCGCTCCCGCAGGACTGCTGAAAGGGTCGGGCTGCCGCCGCCCGTGGACACGGTCAAAACCAGCTCGCCGCGCGTGATTTGCGCTGCCGAGACGAAGTTTCCGGCCTCGGGATTGTCGGCGCACAGCGCAAGAATTTGTTGCGCCTGGGCGTTGCGGGTCACTTCGGCATTCACTTCCCGGTTATCGGTACACGCCATTGCTAAAAACACGCCGTCCCAGACGCCGGTTCCGCTCGGCACGTACCGCTCCCGCTGCCAGTCAATTTGCGCCTCTGCCGCCAAAGTTTCCAGAGCTTCGGTGGCTTCGGGTGACACCAGGCGCACGGCTGCACCTGCCCTGAGCAGGCCCGTGATCTTGCGCTCGGCCACTTTGCCGCCGCCAACGACCAGGCACAGTCGGTTTGCGAGATTGAGGCTGACAGGGTACGGGTTCATCTCTCCCGCTATTGTACCCTATACCGCTGTCAAGTGGGTTTATTACCTAAATAGGGTATAGTAAGAACATGAACAGGGATGTCAATGAAGGGCAAGTAAAGCCGGTCGAGTGGCTGGGTTCTTCCCGCGAAGACCTTCGCGATTTGCCGGATGAAGTGCAGGATTTCTTTGGCTACGCTTTGTTTCTCGCTCAGACAGGTGACAAGCACCTTAGCGCTAAACCTCTCAAAGGATTTTCAGGCGCAGGGGTTTTAGAAGTTGTGCATCAGCGGGACAAGTCTGCCTATCGCGCCGTTTACACCGTGCGTTTCGCCGAGGCCATTTACATCCTGCACGTTTTCCAGAAGAAGTCGAAAAGCGGCATTGCAACGCCTGCCGAAGAGATGCGTACTGTTCAGAATCGCTGGCAGGAGGCGCAACGGCGTCACATGGAACGGAGGGAAGAACTATGAGTGAGAATGTGTTTGCAGACATCGGGCTGCCGGACCCGGAGACGCACCTGGCGAAAGCAAAAATCGTGCAGCAGTTGAGCCGGATTATCACCGCCCGAGGGCTGACACAAGCCGAAGCGGGTGCGCGTATGGGATTGACCCAGCCGAAAGTCTCGGCGCTTTTGAATGGTCAGTTTCGCGGCTACTCGGTCGAGCGTCTGCTGCGGTTCGCCAACGCGCTCCACCATGATGTTCGCATCGTGATTGATCCGGAAGAGCGTCCAGAGCAGGGGCGGCTGCTGGTTGCGTAACGCCGGATGAAGGGGCAACAATGGAAGACGTAGAGGATGCCGGCTCATTCGTGCCGAATGCCGAGGATGACTTTGACCTGGAGCCATATCTGCTGACGCACCTGCCTGAGTATGACGAATATGTCGGCAAGCACCTGCTGATGAGTCTGACTTATCTTAACAAAGCTGGGGAAACAGATCATAAAGTTCAGCTTCACGGCATTATTACTCGCATCAATGAAGCGATCATTGCGGTTGCTCTCGAAGATACCGGCGAAGAGTTCACTCTCCCCGCAGATTTGAGTGCGCTGAAATTCGCGGCGGCAGGCGAGTACCGGTTGAAACCGAGCGGTATCGTCGTGATTGATCCCGACTATCTGGTCGTTTATACGATTGGCAAGCCGGAGGCCGAAGATGAAGGAACCATGTGTTGATACGAAGTAATGCCGCAGGCACAAACACACGGCTAGACGGCGCAGACGCCACAAAGTACCGCTTCGCGGGACTAGGAAACGTCTAGTGTAGGGCGTAGGGCTTGCCCTTACCCTTTGGTGTGACATAGGCACACAAGAAAAGAGGGCGCGGCAAGCGGCGCCCCTACGAATTATTCCGAACAGATTGTCCCGAGTGCCGCGAAGCGGTACTTTGCCGCGTTTGCGCTGAAGGGCCGTGCCATTCATGGCATGGTCCTACCGCGCCGCTTTGCGGCACTCGGAACCGTTGTATGCACTCTCCGCCATCGGAGACCGGGTCTTTTCCGTTGGTCTTCCTGGGCACGGAGGCTGGCCGCACCTTGACGGACATTAGGGTTTGGATGCGTCTCAGCAGAAGCGAGTAAGCGGTCCACTTTTTCCATTGCTGGCTCGTTGTACCGAATGCCGCCGCCGAACAGCATTTGGTCCAGGATATTAACAGCCCCTTGCTGTATCCAGTCATCGGGATCGGCAAGAAACTCGTCAATCCAGTCCAAAGCACGTTCATCGGCGGCAACGCGCAAAAGCTCAACTGCCGCTCGACGATCTTCGCGGTCATCGCTTGAGCGAATAATCTCGTAGCAGCGCTGCATCGCGGACCAGGGGCGAATTGCCCATAAAATACTTCGCACAAGGTCACGTTCCTGCTTCCAGGCGACGTAGTAGTCTACTGCCTCTCGAATAACATCCTCGCCAATGATCTGTTCAAGGGCGACGAAAGCTATTGGGGAAAGCTTGCTCTGTGCAATTTTTCGCGAAAGCTCTACCCAATCAATCGGCTCACCCATCATCTTCTCCAATCATACGAATGCGACCATGACTTCGCTGGCGAGGAAGACGCCTTGCGGGGTGAGGCGGATGGCGTTTTCGGTGACTTCGAGGAGGCCGCGACGGGTGAAGGTTTCGATTTCGGCGGCGAACTTTTGGCGCGGGTCGAGGCCGAAGCGTTTTTGGAAGCGGGCGCAGTTTACGCCTTCTTGGGTGAGGCGCAGGCCGAGCATCATGGTTTCGGCCATCGTTTCGTCGTCGGTGAGGGTTTCGGTAGACAGGGTCAAATCGGCATTGGTTTCGATGGCGTCGGCATACTGGGCAGGCGTTTTGAGGTTCATGCGCCGGGCGCCGTCCAGATACGAGACTGCGCCGCAGCCGAAGCCGTGGTACGGCTCGTTGCGCCAGTAGTGGAGGTTCTGGCGGCTTTCGCGGCCAAGCCGGGCGAAATTGGCGATCTCGTACTGGGCATAGCCGGCTGATTGTGCGGTTTCGACGGCCAGCTCGTACATATCGGCGGCGAGGTCGTCGCTTGGGAGCGGGAGGCGGCCTTTCTGCTGCAAGGTATAGAAGCCGGTGCCTTCCTCGACAATCAGTGAATACAAAGACAGGTGATCGGTGCCGAGTTCGAGGGCTTGGGCGAGCGTGTCCGACCACTGGGTCAACGTTTGGCGCGGCAGGGCGAACATGAGATCAATGGAAACATTGTCGAAGCCGGCGGCGCGGGCGGCTTTGATTGCGGCGCGGGCTTCATCGGCGGAGTGGATGCGGTCCATTGTTTTGAGCAGGCCGGGGTCAAAGCTTTGGACGCCGAACGAGATGCGGTTGAAGCCGGCGTCCCGGAGCACCGAGAGGTGCTGAATGTCCATCGTGCCGGGGTTCGCTTCGGTCGTGATTTCGGCGTCGGGCGTGATTAGCAGGGTGTCGAGAACGGCCCGGAGCAGCGCGGCTTCGTCGGCGGCAGGGATGGCGGTCGGGGTGCCGCCGCCGAAAAAGACGGTGTCCACTGACCCCTCCCGGCTCGTCCCTCGCCACCCTCCCCGAAGCGGAGAGGGGCAGAGTTTGGCTTGGCGAATTTCCTGGGTCAGGGCCTGGACATAGCGGGCGATATGGGCATCGGTGTAGCCCGAATACGAATTGAAGTCGCAGTAGGCGCACTTGCGGACACAGAACGGGATATGGACGTAGCAGCCGATGGGGGTGTGGGACATAGGGGTATTGTACCCGGAACCTACCCCGGAACTCCGTTCCGACCCTCCCGCAACGGGAAGGTGAGGAGCAAGATAAAAAGAGCGTAGCAAGCAGTGCTCCTACGGCCTCTCCGAAGCTCTTAACCTTCCCATTGCGGGAGGGTCGGAACGGAGTTCCGGGGTAGGTCTTGACGCCTCCCCCCTTCTTCCTTTATACTAGGGGCTATGACCACAAAACTGCCGGCCTGGGTGCCGTATGTGCTGCCGTTTGCCCTGTTTCTGCTGCTGACGACGCTCGAAAGCCACCTGCCGCTCAAAATCTATCCCGTGTTTTACGCGGTCAAGATCGCTTTGGTGGGAGGAGCACTGATTGCCCTGCGCGGGGCGTTCCCTGAAGCTCGGCCCGGCGGCGGGGGCTGGGTGTGGGCGACGGCGCTGGGCGTTATTCTGTTTTTTGCCTGGATTTTCATTGACAAGCACACGCCGCACCCGGCATTTCTCGGGACGCGGACGGCGTTTGATCCCTCCCGCGAGATTTCCACGCCGCTGGGGGTGTTTTTGTTTCTGGTCGTGCGCTTTCTTGGGCTGGTCGTGGTCGTGCCGTATGTGGAAGAGCTGTTTTACCGGGGCTTCCTGCTGCGCTTTGTTTCGGACATGGATGACTTTCGGCGGGTGCCGGTGGGAACATTTTCGGTTGTGGCTCTTCTGGTAAATGCCGGCGTCTTCGCGCTGTCGCACCCGGAGTGGCTGGCGGCGGCGGTGTTTGCGCTGGCGCTGTGCGGGCTGCTGCGCTTCACCCGGAACTTCTTTGCGTGCGTTCTCGCTCATGGAGTGACGAACCTGCTGCTGGGCGTGTACGTTTTGCATACGGCGTCGTGGCAGTATTGGTAGGGTCTACCAGAAAGCAAAAGAAGATGAACAAAACAATGATCGCGGCGGGACTGGCGGCGGCGCTGATGGGGAGCAGCTTGGGCATGGCGCGGAGCCAGGAAGCGATTCCGCAGTTCCGGCTGGCGTCATCCGCCGAGGGAATCACGGCTCTCGGGCATGGGGAAGTCAAAGTCAAGCCGGATATTGCCTTGGTGACGCTGACGGTGACCACGCAGTCGTCCGATCAGGCATTGGCGGTGCGGGAGAATGCCGTGCGAACGACGGCGACCCTGGCGGCGCTGCGCGGGGCGGGGATTGCGGACAAAGATATTCAGACGCAGTCGTACACGGTCCAGCCGCAGTACGACTACAAGCCCAGCCCGCCGGTGCTGACGGGGTATCAGGTGCAGAACAGTGTGCAGGCGACGGTGCGTGATTTAACTAAAGTCGGCCTGGTGATTGACAAGGCGACCGCAAAGGGGGTTGGAGCGGAAGTTGGCGGCGTGTCGTTTGACCTGTCCGATCGGGCGGCGTCGCAATCGGCGGCGCTGTCGCTGGCGGTCAAGTCCGCGAAGCTCAAAGCAGGCGTCATGGCGGACGCGGCGGGGGTCGGTCTAGGCCGCCTGCTGACGATGACCGAAGGCGGCTCGGCACCGATTGTGCGCCCGATGATGGCGATGCGGGCGCTGGCCGCGCCGGGCGGTGCGCCGGAAACACCGATCAACGAGCAGCAGATCGTGGTCACTGCCGACGTAACGCTAGTATATGCACTGGGAGCGGCGAGGTAACCCAATGAACGAAAACCAGATCACCGCGTTAGGGCATGGCGAGGCCAAAGCGATGCCTGACTTTGCGGCCCTGACTCTGTCAGTCGCGGTGCAGGCGTCAGACCAAGCCGAGGCAGTGCGTCAAAACGCGGAGCACACCACAGCAGCCAGGGCAGCCTTGCGGGAAGCCGGCATTGCCGACAAAGACATCGAGACGCAGCGTTATCAGGTCCAGCCGCAGTACAACCGCCAGAAGGGAACGGCGGTGCTGAGCGGTTATGAGGTGCATAACAGTTTGCAAGTGACGGTGCGGGACTTGGACCAAGTCGGCTCTGTCATTGACAAAGTGACGACTAACTCTGCCTTAAGCGTGGATTACGTCTCGTTTGGGTTGTCCGACCGGGCGCAGGCCGAGGCGGAAGCGCTGTCGCAGGCGGTTGTTTCCGCGCAAAGGAAAGCCGGCATCATGGCCGCCGCCGCCGGTGTTGGGCTAGGTCGCCTGGTCAGCATCACCGAAGGCGCGTCTGATGATTTTCTTTCCCTCGGTTATACCGGTGGGACGCTTTCCGCTGCGCCGGCCTCCGCCGAAACGCCCATTTCCGCCCAGCAGGTCACGGTTAATGCTTCCGTCACGCTCGTGTATGCGCTAGGAAGCGAAGCAGGCTGAGAACCGGCACTGGAAGTGCCGGTCTATTGTTGGGTGAAAACCGAAGCGGTTAAGATCAAAACCCGTTGGTATCTTTCATCTTCAGTCACGGAGTGACTTCCATTCAAGAGTAGACCGGCACTTCTAGTGCCGGTTCTCTATTTGCCCGGTGCGACCTGCCCGAAGTTCAGCGCGGCAACCAGGGTAACGCCGCCTAGAATGTTGCCGAGCAGGACCGGGGCAAGGAAATCGCCGAGGTAAGCACTCCATGAGGCTGCGCCGGTAGTGACAAGGTACAGTGTTTCGACCGAGCCGGCGATGACGTGCGATAATTCGGCCAGACCGACGATGTACGTTATAATGATGATCACGGCTGGACGCGCTCCCTGCGCCCCCGGCAGCATCCAGACGACCAGCGCAATCAGCCAGCCTGCAAAGATGCCGCGCAGGACGTGTACGCCGAAGCCGCCCTCAAACGCTTTCGTTCCCAAATCATGAAAGGCGTGGCGCACGTCCGGCCCAAACGTGGCGGTGTTGCCGATCACCCAGGCAAACACCAGTGCGCCGACGAGGTTGGCGACCAGCACGATGGCCCACAAACGCAGAAGCTGGCCCAATGTTTCCAGCTTCGGCTTGCTCAAAAGCGGCAGGACAGGCGTGAGCGTATTCTCGGTGAACAACTGCTGCTGCCCGGTAATCACAATGAGGAAGCCGACAGTGTAGCCAAGCTTGGAGATGAGCGGACGCCAGGGGGCGTCCGGCAAATGGGAGCTTAACACACTTTCCGTGAGCGGAGAGAAGCCCATTGCCAGGCCGGCGGCCAGCGCGGACAGCGCGAGGCCAATTGCCGGACGAGACAGCTCATCCTCACCCGCTTTGCGGATGACCTCATGGAGCACCAGCGCATTCGGGCTTGTGCGCTCATCAACCAGTGATTTCTCTTTGTCGGTCAGCTCAAGCCCTTCTGACGACTGTTCTTCAAAGCACTCTTCACGCTCATTTTTCTCGTCTTCATTTCTCTTGTCTTTATTCTGCTCTGCGATGGCTTTACTCTTTGTTTCTAATCCCCACGGGGACAAATGCCTCAGCGCCGGATGCCTGGTCCGTCGGTGGGGCGCAGGAGGCGGGCGTCAATGAGCCGGACCTTGCCGAAGGTGGCGGCGACGAGGGCGACGGCCCCGTGATCAATCGTATCTATTTCTTGGAGCGTGTCCGGGGCGACGACGACGGCGTAGTCCACTTTGGCGAGCGGCTGAACTTCGATAGTCTGGCGCATCCACGCGGCTAATTGGTAGGCATCCTGAACGCCTGTGTCGGCGATGGTCTGGGCATTATCGAGAGCTGACGAGAGCACTAATGCTGCCGAACGCTGCTCGGGTGTAAGGCGGACGTTGCGGGACGACAGCGCCAGCCCATCGGCTTCGCGGAGGGTCGGTACGGGCACAATCTCAGTCGGAATGTCCAGATCACGGGTCAGAGACTTGATAATTTGAAGCTGCTGCCAGTCTTTCTCGCCGAAGTAGGCGCGGTCGGCCCCGGCCATGCTCAAGAGCTTCGCGACCACGGTGGCGACCCCCGCGTAGTGACCGGGCCGGGACGCACCTTCGAGGCGCTCAGATAAAGCACGGACGACGACCACGGTATCGAAGCCTTTGGGGTAGACTTCGTCGGGGATCGGCATAAACAAAAAGTCCACGCCTTCGGCTTCGGCTAGGGCCGAATCGCGGGCCGGGTCACGTGGGTAGCGGTCGAAGTCGTCCAAATCGTTAAACTGGGTCGGGTTGACGAAGAGGGTCACGACGGCAAGGTCGTTTTCGGCTTTGGCCCGGCGCATGAGGGTCAGATGGCCTTCGTGGAACGCGCCCATGGTCGGCACGAGGCCGAGGGTTTTGCCGTCCTGCCGGGCGGCATTGAGGGCGTCCCGCAAGTCAGCGATTGTCGTGAGTGTCTGCATTGTGTCTTTTCTAAACCCCGCGCCTACTGCACGAAGCGCTTGATATTTCCCATCGCCATGTAGCTGCCCCCGCCGCCGACTTCCTGGACATCGTCTACCACGTACAGTGTACCTTCCTCGCGGATGTCGCGGGGGAAGCGCATATTGAAGTTCGGGTCGAATCCGTCGGAGACGACGCGGGCGCGGAGCTTGCTGCCGTCTTTGATGCACTGGACCAAAACGCCGTCGCCGACGCTGTCGGTGGTCGGCAGGCCGGCGGCGGAGCCGGTGACGGCGGACGCTTTGCCGCTGCTTTTGCGGGCCGGGGCGGACGTGCCACTCGGGCGCGGGGTCTGGCCGGGCACGAGGACACGCTTGATCGTGCCGCCCGCATGATAAAAGCTGCTGTCGGATGACACTCTGAGGTCTTCTACCCAGTAAGTGATACCTTCCTCGCGAATGGCACGGGGGAACTGGACATTGAAGCTGGCGCTGTAGCCGTCGGAAATGACCCGCATCCGCAGCTTGCCGCCCGCGCGGTAGCACTCGACGAGTGCGCCTGATGCGGACGCCGCTTCGGCGGGGGTGAGGGTCGGCAGGTCGGCTGCCGAACCCGAAGCGACGCCGCGCAGGTTGAGGTCCGCCCGGTTGCGGGCACCGGCCTGGTAGGACTGGTCGCGCATCTCCTTGCGGCTGGCGTTGTCAAACCGCTGGGACTCAAGGCGCTGGGCGTAATACTCAAGCTGGTCCAGCTCTTCGGCGATCTCGAACGACTCGTGCATCCCAAGACGCCGCAGGTCGGCGATGACGGTCCGCAGGGTTTGCGCCGCCCCGGCTTGATCGCCAGCATCGGCGAGGGTAATGGCCTCGTCTTTGGCGCGGGCAATCCGAATGCGCGTGATCTGGGCAATGGCGGCGGTGCTTGGGGTGGCGCTCATGGCGTCCTCGGCGGTGCCGATCTGCGCTTGGGCGTCCAGTGTTCCCGTGTCCGAGACAATCGCGCCGCCGGTGACGGCGTCTCCACTGTAAGCAAGTGACAGAAGAGCGCAAGGGCCGAGCGTGGTTTGGGCCGGCAAAGCCAGCTCGACGGCGAGCAGCTTGCCTTCACCGGCGTAGACATCGCCGAGGGTGACGACCGTCTCGCCAGTGGGGTTGGTCTCGGTTTGGTAGCGGCTCAGGACGTTCTGGATTTGGATGCCCGGTGCAGGCATGAGAGTCACGGTGAGGTTCTGGACAGCGACAGCTTTCAGGCTGTCCAGCTCGATCTTGAAGACATCGGCGGCATCGTCGTAGGACTGGATAAAGTAGAAGTTGCCGCCGGAGACGCGGGCCATGGCAATCAGTAGGTCCTCGTTGAAGTGGCCGCCGAAGCCAAGCGTTGTAGTCACGACTCCGGTGTCGGCCTTCTGCCGGGCGGTTTGAATGAGAATTTGCGGGTCGGCGACACCGACATTTGCCTGACCGTCGGTGAGCAGCAGGACGCGCCGGACACTGTCCGGGCCGCCGCCGGACGCGGCATGCTCACAGCCTTTGAGCCAGCCGCCGCTGAGGTTGGTAGTGCCGCCGGGTCGGATCTGTCCGAGAGCCGTCTGGATCGCGGCTTTGTCGGTGACGGCCAGCGGCGGCAGAATGGTCTGCACCTGATCGTCGTAAGTGACGACCGAGAGCATATCTTCGGGCGTGAGCTGATCCACCAATGCCGATGCGGCCCGGAGGGCGTTGGCGAGCGGCGCACCGGCCATCGAGGCCGAGCGGTCAATCACGAGGCTCAGGCAGAGGGGCCGGCGGGTGGACGCCGGTGCGGCATCGGCCTCGAATGTCGCCAGCAGGTCTACCACCGACGGGCTGCCGCTGGGGATAATTGTCTGGCTCAGGGCATAGCTTGTCTTCAATGTGTTTTCCTTGTTGGTTGTAGGCTTTCAAGCAGTAACAAGCGGCGTCATCGTGGGCGCAGCCGACATATTAGCAGTGATGACATAACCATGTGAGATGAACAGGCTATCCCAAAACGTATCACTCACTTCTTGACTGTTATGCTGCACATCATACTCTCGGGCGATCCATTGGACATATTCCAGAGTGGGTGCCAAAGGCGTAATGCTTGCAAGCGCCAGCCAGTCGCTTTCGGTGAGATAAGGCTTGAGTAAATCCACCATCTGCTGCACACCCTGGCGATGAGTGTTCAGCCAAGTGGCAGAAACAAGCAAGTCCCACTTGCCCGAGGCTTCTTCGCGCTCCACAAGAACGAACAAAACGAATTGACCCTGCATTGAGGCGATAGCACTCTCCGCGATCTGAAGCCTCCGCGCAAGAGTCGTACCGATTGAGTTGACATTCGTAGCAGTATCCCCAGAAGGTTTTGTGCAGCCTGGATCATGTCTTTGGCTGTTGTGAGCGTTTGCGTTCCGAGCGGACTGTATCGCTGCTCAGGATTCCATTTGTTGACAATGGCCCAATCGGCAAAGTGGATTAGTTTAACCTTGTTTTGTATGCCCGTAAAGTCCAAAAGTATTTCCAGGTCGTGTGTTTTCAAGCTGCTCTTTCCCTCAAAATCTTTGCGTGTCTCTGGAAATCCGTTGGTCCAGTGCAGAGTGCGACAGATGCGGGCTTTCAGGGCAATTTCCACAGCGTATCCACAAAGGTAGACCGCGACGTCATGACTTTGCCGAGTGCGGAGCAGTTTAGCGGCCCGCAGATACTCGCGAGCCGTTTTGTGCAGATCATTGATGGCAATCATAAGCGGCCTCCGTGCCTCACGTCATTGGGACCGGGTTAATGTGCGGCGTCTTCGCGGGTGAACAGGTATTTCTTGTCCAGCACTTTGCCGTCGTCGTCTAAGTCATAGACAAGGGGAATGCCGGTGGGGATGTTCAGCTCTAGGACCTGCTCACGGGTAAGTTGATCTAAATCCATCACGATGGAGCGGAGGGAGTTGCCGTGGGCGACGACCAGCACATTCAGGCCGGCTTTGATGTCGGGGACAATGTGCGCCTGGAAGTATGGCAGAGTGCGGGCGGCGGTGTCTTTCAGCGACTCGCCCTTTTCGCCGGGCGGGGGAACGTCGTAGGAGCGCCGCCAGATTTTGACCTGGGCGTCGCCGTACTGCGCGGCGGTCTCGGCTTTGTTCAAACCTTGCAGGTCGCCGTAGTGACGCTCGTTCAAAGCCTGGTCACGCTCGGTCGGCAGATCGGCGGGCTTGCCGGCGGCTTCCAGAGCGATCTTCGACGTGTTAATGGCCCGTTTCAGGACACTGGTGTAGACTTTATCTATGGGAAAATCTTTGAGGTGCTCTCCGGCGATTCGGGCCTGCTCTTCGCCCTGCGGGGTCAGCTCGACATCCACCCAGCCGGTGAAGCGGTTTTCCAGGTTCCATTGCGACTCGCCGTGTCGCACTAAGATCAGTTTCGGCATTGGGGGTCTCCTCGAAATCGTATTTCGTTCCGAGTATACCCCAGGCGTCAAAAAAGGCCGCCGGGAGATTTCCCGGCGGCCTATCAAGTGAGGCGGTCTCAAATGCCGGAGTTCTGACGGGCGATGGGTCCGATGACGGGAATGTCGTACCAGTCGCCTTTATTGGCGGCGAGTCCGGCAAGGATGCTGAAGACTAGGCCCAAGACAAAGAACACGGGGGCGGTGATGAAGCCAATCAGGACGAAAGTCAGGGCGCTCGACAGGATATAGCCGATGACGACGACGGCGTGGAGCAGCAGGGCTTGCAGGGCGTGGAACCCGACAAACTTGGACTGGTCTTTTTTCAGGAGCCACAGGACAAGCGGCCCGAGAAATCCGGTAAAGATACCCAGAATATAGGCCAGCATCGCCATTGTCTTGTCGTCTTGGCTAATGCTGGGACTGCTGTCATAAGAATGTGCGAAACTGCTGTCGGGAGGTGGAATGCTCATGGTTTTCTCCGAGTAAGCGTGAGGTCGTACCGAGAAAGAGCGTACTGAGTCCAGTGTACCCGAAACGAGCCTCTGAAAAAACAAGTTCGGCTTATTATGCTAGGGAAATTTGGCAGCGGCGACTTCTTCGCGGTACGCAGCCAATGCCTCTTTGATGGTCTGCCCAATTTGGGCATATTGCCGGACATGGCGCAACGCCGCGCGTTCGGGGCGCAGGCCGAGCAGGTCGGAGGTGACCAACACTTGCCCGTCGCAGCTTCCCCCGGCCCCGATGCCGATAGTCGGAATGGACAGCGCGGCGGTGACTTCGGCGGCCAGCGCTTCGGGAATAAGTTCCAGAACAACCGCAAATGCGCCGGCGTCCTGCACTGTCTGGGCGTCGGCCAGCACCTGCGCGGCCCCGGCCTCGTCTTTGCCCTGCTTGCGGACGCCGAGCTGATGAACGCTCTGGGGGGTAAAGCCGATATGGCCCATGACGGGAATGCCAGCGTCTACGATGCGCCGAATAGTCGGGGCAATGGAAACCCCGCCTTCCAGCTTGACCGCTTCGGCCTCGCCTTCTTGAAGCAGCCGCCCGGCATTGCGCACGGCCTCGTCCGGGCTGATTTGGTAGGATAAAAACGGCAGATCGGCGACAAGCAGCGCCCGGTGGGTGCCGCGCCGGACGGCTTTGGTATGATGGAGCATGATGTCCATTGTCACCGGCAGTGTCGTCTCGAAGCCCAGCTCTTCCATGCCGAGCGAGTCGCCGACAAGTGTGATGTCCACGCCGGAGCCGTCTACCAGGAGTGCCATGGGATAATCGTAGGCGGTCAGCATCGAGATTTTCTCGCCCTGCCGCTTCTTACGGGCCAGCGCCGCGAGGGTGACTTTGTGGTTTTGATCGGGGTAAGTGCTCATAAATTACAATCCAGCAAAAGTTTAGATTACCAGTAACGAGTGATGCCGTAAGCATCGAAGGCGACATCGGCGGAGACCAGCGCGATGTTTTCGGTCAGGCTCTGCGCGATCAGCATCCGGTCGAACGGGTCTCGGTGATGAAACGGCAGTGTAGACACGCGGGCGATGTGTGCGAGGGTTATGGGGAGCATCTGAACCAAGTGCGTGTACATTTCCTCAGCGAAGAACTGGTCTACAGGCTGTGAGACAGTAAGCTTTCCTGTGCTGACTTTGATGCCAACCTCCCAGGGCGTGGCTAGGCTTAGAAACTTTCGATTTGTAGGGCTTTGAACAAGCGCTTCCGCTTTTTCACTCATCTGAGCGTTGCCAAAAATAAACCAAAGAAATGTGTGCGTGTCCAAAAGTAAATCCATTACATATAATCCTTGAAGTCCTCAAGTGGAGCATCAAAGTCATCTGCCATGTAGATCAACTTGTCTTTTGCACTGCCGAACCCCCCTCTGCGCGGCTCTGACGCTGCTGGCATTGGTACAATCTTAGCGACGACAGCATGGTTGCGCACAACGATCACTTCTTCGCCTTTGCTGACTTGATCCACAAGCTGGGCTAGCTGGCTGTCGGCGTCTTCAATCGTCACATATGACATGGTCGGTCTCCTCTGCCGCTATTATACCCTTGCGTTGACAGGACTTACGTTGACAAGAGGCGGCGCACGGGCTACAATGCCGTTATGACAACTGTGCGTGGGATAACTGTAGCGATTGATGGGCCGGCGGGGGCGGGAAAAAGCACGGTGGCCCGTCAGGCAGCGGACACGCTCGGGTTTACCTACGTAGATACCGGGGCGATGTACCGGGCGCTGGCCTGGGCAGTTGTGGAGGCGAAGGTCGCGCCGGACGATGCCGAAGCAGTCTGCGAACTGGTGAAAAGCTTAAATGTGCGGCTGGACCGCGGGCGGGTGTTCGCAGGCGGGCGGGACGTGACGGGCGAGATACGGACGCCGGAGATCAGCAATTTGACGTCGCCACTGTCGGCCATCCCCTGTGTGCGGACACGGATGGCGGCGCTGCAACGCGAGATGGGCCGGCGGGGCGGAGTGGTAATGGAGGGCCGGGACATCGGAACTGTGGTGCTGCCGGGGGCCGAAGTCAAAGTGTTTCTGACGGCGTCACTCAACGAGCGGGTGCGCCGCCGCCGGGAGGAGCTGGGCGAGCGGGGCGTCTCGCTGCCGACGGAGCAGCTTGAAGCCGACATCGCCGCGCGGGATGCGCGGGACGAATCGCGGGAAGTCGCGCCGATGGTGCCGGCGGCTGACGCGGTGCATCTCGTGACCGATGGCCTGAGCGTGGATGAAGTCGTGGCGCGAATATTAAGCCTGTGCCGGGATGCGGAGGCGCGAGTTGAGTAAATCCATCAGTGAAGAGTATCCCCCGGAAGAGTACACGCGGGCGTATGCGATCACGCGCGTCATTGTGCGCCTGATTGTGCCGCTGCTGGGCGGGATCACGGTGATCGGAGCGGAGAATATCCCGGAAACGGGGCCGATCATTCTGGCTCCGAACCACCGAGCGTATATGGACCCGCCGTATCTGTCATTGGTCACGAAACGCCAACTGCATCTCATGGCGAAAGACACATTGTTCAAAATCCCGCTGTTCGGGCCGTACATCAAAGCGATGGGGGCGTTCCCGGTGAAGCGGGGCGCAGCCGACCGGGGCGCGATCCGCCAGGCGATGGCCGAGCTGAAGGCCGGGCGCGTCATGGGCATCTTCCCGGAGGGGACACGGGCCGAGCCGGGGACACTGCTGCCGGGGGAAAAAGGCTTCGCGCTGATCGCGAAGCAAACGGGGGTGCCGATTGTGCCGATTGCGCTGGAAGGGACCGACCGAGTGCTGCCGAAGCATGGGGGTCTGCACCGTGCCCACGTGCGGGCGATCATCGGCAAGCCAATGACGGCGGCGGAGATGCTGGCCGCAAACCCGGACCCGTCGAAGGACGCCCTGACGATTATCAGCGAGACGACAATGAAGATGATTGCCGCGCTGATGACCGAGCCGGTGGTGCTGCTGGAAGTGGAGAAAGAAGAAAGGCCCCCCCGCCCCAATGCTGGGGAGCAATATCGAGGGGGGCCGGAGTAGGACGCAAGTGGGGGTGCGGCTTAAGGCCGACTTCCTAAGAGACGGTGACGAGGACTTTGCCTCGGGTGCCGCCGCGCTCTAGCTGCTCCTGCGCTGCGCCGACCTGCTCTAATCCAAATCGCCCGGAGATCGTGAGGCGCACCTGATCATCATCCAGCATTTTCGCGACACGCGCCAGATCTGCGGGGGTTGGCAGCGCCATGGCGAAGCGGGAGCGCTGACCTGGCGAGCGTGCGAGCGCAGGGTTCGGCTGCCCCGCCGCTAGGACGAGCATGCCGTCCGGTTTCAAAGCAGCCCAGGAACTCTCCTCGGCTTTGTCGCCTGCCAGATCGAACACTAGGTCCATTTGGCCCGCAAGCCCGTTCACCTGGCTCGTGGAGTAGTCAATCGCGACATCTGCGCCTAGCTCCCGGAGAAAGTCTGTGTTCTTGCTGGAAGCAGTTGCGTAGACGGTCGCGCCGAGCCGGTGGGCGAACTGGACGGCGAAGTGGCCGACCCCGCCCGATCCGCCCTGGATCAGTACGCGCTGACCGGGCTGTAGTTCGCCCTGGGTCAGGAGGCCGTGCCAGGCGGTCATCGCTGCCAGAGGGATGGCTCCGGCGTCGGGGAGAGGAACCGACTGCGGCGCAGCAGCGATTTCGTCGGTGCGAAGGCAGATATACTCCGCGAAGGTGCCGCGGCTGAACTGCATGGTCGTGCCGGGGTCCGCGCCGGGAAAGCCATAGACCGCATCTCCGGGCTTCCAACCCGTCACGCCCACGCCTACTTCTTCAATACGCCCGCTGGCATCGAAGCCGAGCAGCAGCGGCAGGCGCTCCGCTGGGAATAGCGGCAGCAGTTTGCCGGCACGGGCGGCGGCATCAACAGGGTTTACGCTGGTTCCGGCAATTTGAACAAGAACTTCCCCGTGTCCCGGCGACGGCCGCTCGATTTCCTCCAAGCGAAACTGATTAACCCCTCCGAACTGGGGAAGCATCATCGCCTTCATCGTGTTTGCATTCATTCCAGGCATTACAATTGTCCCTTTCAAGATCACTGTGTTATGTCAGTCTATGACATTATAGCCTTGCAATGGTGAACGTAAACTTTGCGGCTATAATAGGAGCATGCCCCGAAATGGAGACCAAGCGCGGCGGCGGCTTCAGCAGGCCGCTTTGGAGCTGTTCAGCGAGCGCGGCTACGAGCAGACCACGGCGTCTGAGATCGCTGCCCGCGCCGGTGTCACAGAGCGAACCTTCTTCCGGCACTTCCTTGACAAGCGCGAGGTTCTGTTCGATGGCCAGATCACACTGATGGCTGCTTTGGCCGGCGCGGCCGCCGACGCGCCAGGGACACTTCAGCCATTGGAAGCTTTATGCTGGGCGTTCCGGTCTGTCGAGCAGATATTGGAGGACAACCGGCCTTTCTCGGTTCCCCGGCAGCAGGTGATCGCGAGCAGCCCTGCGCTTCAGGAGCGCGAGCTGGCGAAGGAGGCTGCTTTGGCGGAGGGCCTGGCTGCGGCGCTTTGCCGGCGCGGGGTTGACGAGCGGCTGGCGGTTCTGGCAGCGCAGATAGGAATGGCCGCGTTCCGCTTTGCAGTGTTGTCCTGGTTCGCCGATCCGTCGCGCCCGCTGGGGGGGCATTTAGACATGGCCTTCGAGGTGCTGCGGGAGCTATCCTCGCCATTTGCCGAGATGGAAGCGTCCCGGAAAAATAATCGCAAAAATATTTGAAAACCCCTTGACTCCTGGGTTTGCCCATGCCATACTATCCCTCGTTGCCGGAAGCAAAGCCTGACGGGAACTGGGGCGAGGAAAACAATCCAAAAGATTTTTCTGAAACCCTTGACAAAGCGGAAACGCGATGTCATACTACTCTTCGTTGCCGGGCCAAAGAGCCAGCGACTGCGAGGGACGACAAAAAATAAACAAATTATTTTTCCGAACCCCTTGACAAAACGAAGAAGTTTCTGATATACTAAATCCTGTCGCCGGGCCAAAGAGCCAGCGACGTGGCGAAGCTCGAAAGAGCCGCGAAAAAGAATTGAAAAACTTTTGACGAAGGGGTTGACAAACGCTGCGAAGCTGATGTATACTATCCCTCGTTACTAAGCCGAAGAGCAATGACCTCCGCGCTGCAAGGGCAACCGAGTGGGGGTGACGACGAACTTGAAAGCGTCCGCGCCGACAGTTTTCTTCACCCGACCAGACGGTTATCCGAGCGATAGCGTGGTTTTTTATTGCTTGCCTCCGAGACGCAAACGCGGATCGGGAAGAGCGGCGGTGCATATTGAAAACTAAATAGTGGAATCGTGAAACAAACCTTTGAGCATATATATCTTGCAGTTTACTCTGCAAATAAATAAAGTAACAAAGAAGCCAAGGAAGTTTTAATCGCTGATCCTAGCAATAGGGGAGGCAAAACTGGAACTATAGACCTAGCCGGCTATAGTATCTCAGACAATTCAACAAGTTTGCTTTTCTCTTCGGAGAATAACAATAACACTTATGGAGAGTTTGATCCTGGCTCAGGACGAACGCTTGCGACGTGCCTAAGAAATGCAAGTCGAACGGGGTAGCAATACCTAGTGGCGAACGGTCGCGTAACACGTGGGCAACCTGCCCTGAAGCGGGGGACAACAACTCGAAAGAGTTGCTAATACCGCATGTGTATCGCTGTGGCATCACAGAGGATACAAAGCCGCAAGGCACTTCAGGATGGGCCCGCGGCCTATCAGCTAGTTGGTGAGGTAACGGCCCACCAAGGCTTCGACGGGTAGCTGGTCTGAGAGGACGATCAGCCGGATTGGGACTGAGATACGGCCCAGACTCCTACGGGGGGCAGCAATTAGGAATCTTGCACAATGGGCGAAAGCCTGATGCAGCGACGTCGCGTGAAGGATGAAATCTTTCGGGATGTAAACTTCTTTTACCAGGGAAGAAATAAATGACGGTACCTGGTGAATAAGCCCCGGCTAACTACGTGCCAGCAGCCGCGGTAATACGTAGGGGGCGAGCGTTGTCCGAAGTTACTGGGCGTAAAGAGCGCGTAGGCGGGTCTTTAAGTGAGGGGTGAAAGTCCGAGGCTCAACCTCGGAACTGCCTTTCATACTGGGGACCTTGAGTGTGGGAGAGGCGAGTGGAATGGTCGGTGTAGCGGTGAAATGCGTAGATATCGATCGGAACACCCATGGCGAAGGCAGCTCGCTGGCCTATAACTGACGCTGAGGCGCGAAAGCGTGGGGAGCAAACAGGATTAGATACCCTGGTAGTCCACGCCGTAAACGATGAGTGCTAGATGTCAGGGGTATCGACCCCCCTGGTGTCGCAGCTAACGCAATAAGCACTCCGCCTGGGGAGTACGGCCGCAAGGTTGAAACTCAAAGGAATTGACGGGGGCCCGCACAAGCGGTGGAGCATGTGCATTAATTCGTCACTAACCGAAGAACCTTACCAGGGTTTGACATCCTACGACATGCCATGAAAGTGGTCCTTCCTCGCAAGAGGACGTAGAGACAGGTGTTGCATGGTTGTCGTCAGCTCGTGTCGTGAGATGTTGGGTTAAGTCCCGCAACGAGCGCAACCCTCATCCAATGTTGCCAGCGTAGAGTCGGGAACTCTTTGGAAACTGCCCGTGTAAGCGGGAGGAAGGTGGGGATGACGTCAAATCGGCATGGCCCTTACATCCTGGGCTTGACACATGCTACAATGGCCGTTAAACAGAGCGACGCAAGACCGCGAGGTGGAGCCAATCGCAAAAATACGGTCTCAGTTCGGATTGCAGGCTGCAACTCGCCTGCATGAAGTCGGAATCGCTAGTAACCGCAGGTCAGCTAAACTGCGGTGAATACGTTCCCGGGCCTTGTACACACTGCCCGTCAAGTCACTTGAGTTGTCTGCAGCCGAAGTAGGTGGCTTAACCCGCAAGGGAGGGAGCTTACTAAGCTGTGGGGAGCGAGAGGGACTAAGTCGTAACAAGGTAGCCGTATCGGAAGGTGCGGCTGGATCACCTCCTTTCTAAGGATTTATGTCTGGACTTCTTAAGCAGTTTACTGCGAGGGTTCAGCATCAATACAGGTCGGTCTTTCTTGGAACTACTTTTTTGTTACTGTTCAGTAGATTTGTTTCACGAAACCCTATTTAGTTTTCAATGTGCATTGTCTTCTTCGGATTAACTTTGCACACCAGCGAGATTTTATGATTATTTCCAATCAGACAGCCGCATAAGAGAACACAGCAAACCACCGCTCTCACCGAGGGAAGGCAAGCTGCCTTCCCTCGTTCGCTTGTCTGAAAGATAGTCATAACAAGGGGCCTATAGCTCAGCTGGTTAGAGCACACGGCTGATAACCGTGAGGTCAGTGGTTCGAGTCCACTTGGGCCCACTACCCTTTCGATATTAGTCTTTCGATGTTAATCTGAGCATCACTGCCAAAGTGCAGATTGCTTTCGGGGAATTAGCTCAGTCGGTAGAGCGCTACTTTTGCAAAGTAGATGTCAGCGGTTCGAACCCGCTATTCTCCATCGAAGTGCTGCACATTCAAGTTTTTACGTTTTGAGTTCTGTCACTAAGCATTAGACTTAAGTTTGACAAGCTCGCCAAGTTTCCGGCAGTATTGCTGCCGCGAAAACCGCACTGGCCGGCTCCCAACGAGGAGACCAGTGTTCGGAGCGAAGCAAAGTCTTTTAGACTAGTTTCAATCCAACTGTCCTTTGACAACTGCATAAAGAAAAGCAATGGGTAAACATAGCAATTTCATCGATGCTGTCGGTAGAGCAATCTGCTGCCAGTTTGAGATAAACCTTAGTATATATGAGTAATCAAGCTACAAAGGGCGCATGGTGAATGCCTTGGGGTAAGGAGCCGATGAAGGACGCAGCAAGCGGCGATACGCTTCGGAGAGGTGCAAGCAACCTATGACCCGGAGATTTCCGAATGGGGAAACCCGCCATGCGATGCATGGCACCCGTATCTGAATACATAGGGTACGAGGAGGGCACTCGGAGAACTGAAACATCTAAGTACCCGAAGGAAGAGAAAACAAAAGTGATCCCGTAAGTAGCGGCGAGCGAAAGCGGGACAGCCTAAACCAAATACGTGAATATAGCCTGCTGGCGTTGCGTATTCGGTGTCGCGGGACTGTCTAAGGCTAACAGCAGAAGGCCAAATCAGTTACAAATCTCGTTTCTAGTCGAATGGCTTTGGAAAAGCCAGCCATAGACGGTGAAAGCCCGGTAGACGAAAGGATCGAGACTGATTCGACAGCACCCAAGTAACGCGGAGCACGAGGAATTCTGCGTGAATCTGGGAGAACCACCTCCTAAGGCTAAATACTTCTTACCACCGATAGTGAACTAGTACCGTGAGGGAAAGGCGAAAAGAACCCCGGGAGGGGAGTGAAATAGAACCTGAAACCATGCCGCCTACAAGCAGTGGGAGTACGATTTATCGTATGACTGCGTGCCTTTTGCAGAATGAGTCCGCGAGTTAATTTCGGCAGCGTTAGCTTAAGTGTCTCAGACACGCAGGCGTAGCGAAAGCGAGTTCGAATAGAGCGCCTGAGTTGCCGGGATTAGACCCGAAACCGTGTGATCTACCCATGGCCAGGTTGAAGCTCGGGTAAGACCGAGTGGAGGACCGAACCGGTGTATGTTGAAGAATGCTCGGATGAGCTGTGGGTAGGGGTGAAATGCCAATCGAACACGGAGATAGCTGGTTCTCCTCGAAATGCATTTAGGTGCAGCGTTGCGTGTTCTCTGTCGCAGGTAGAGCACTGGAAAGGCTAGGGGCCTTACCGGGTTACTGAACCTTACCAAACTCCGAATGGCGACAGATCATAGCGTAGCAGTGAGACAGTGGGGGATAAGCTTCATTGTCGAAAGGGAAACAGCCCAGACCGACCGCTAAGGTCCCCAAGTGCTGGCTAAGTGTAAAAGGATGTGGAATTCCATAGACAACCAGGATGTTGGCTTAGAAGCAGCCACCATTTAAAGAGTGCGTAACAGCTTACTGGTCGAATGGCGTTCTGCGCCGATAATGTATGGGGGCTCAAGCCAGCCACCGAAGCGTCGGACTTGCCTTCGGGCAAGTGGTAGAGGAGCGTTGCTGTCGGGACGAAGCCATAGCGTAAGCAGTGGTGGACTGGCAGCAAGTGAGGATGCGGACATAAGTAGCGCTAAGACAGGTGAGAATCCTGTCCACCGAAAGCCTAAGGGTTCTTCAGGTAGGCTCGTCCTCTGAAGTTTAGTCGGGCCTAAGATGAGGCCGAACGGCGTAGTCGATGGACACACGGTTGATATTCCGTGACCAGTGTAATCAGTGATGGAGGGACGCGGTCCCAGTCCTCAGCGCGACTGTTGGTAGTGCGCGTGAAACTCTTACGGAGGCTTGATAGTAAAATACGCAAGCGCAATCTGAGAGAGTGAACGAGTGGATCCTTCGGGTGAAGCGAAGTGGGGGGGCGGATCGCCGAGAAAATCTTCTAAACTTATGGTTATACTGCCCGTACCGCAAACCGACACAGGTAGGCAGGTAGAGAATACTAAGGTGTTCGAGATAACTCTCGTTAAGGAACTAGGCAAATTGACCCCGTAACTTCGGGAGAAGGGGTGCCTCTGGGGTTAAATCCGGAGGTCGCAGTGACAAGCATCGAGCGACTGTTTAACAAAAACACAGGTCTCTGCTAAGGAGAAATCCTAAGTATAGGGGCTGACACCTGCCCAATGCCAGAAGGTTAACAGGAGGGGTTCGGCGCAAGCCAAAGCTCTGAATCGAAGCCCTGGTGAATGGCGGCGGTAACTATAACCGTCCTAAGGTAGCGAAATTCCTAGCCGGGTAAGTTCCGGCCTGCACGAAAGGTGTAACGACTTGATGACTGTCTCAACGAGAGACTCGGTGAAATTGTAGTACCGGTGAAGATGCCGGTTACCCGCAACTGGACGAAAAGACCCCGTGCAGCTTTACTACACCTTGTTATTGTGTTTTGGTTTAGTTTGTAGAGCGTAGGTGGGAGCCGCAAGGCGCCAATGGAACACCACCCTGACTATGCTGAAACACTAACCTTCGCCGTTATCCGGTGAAGGAACCGTAACAGGCGGGTAGTTTGACTGGGGCGGTCGCCTCCCAAAATGTAACGGAGGCGCACCAAGTTTCCCTCAGGCTGGTTGGAAATCAGCTGTAGAGTGTAAGAGCATAAGGGAAATTGACTGTGAGACAAACAGGTCGAGCAGGCACGAAAGTGGGTTCTAGTGACCCTTTGGTAGCGCGTGGGCGCGCCAAGGCTTATCGGATAAAAGCTACGCCGGGGATAACAGGCTTATCTTGCCCAAGCGCTCACAGCGACGGCAAGGTTTGGCACCTCGATGTCGGCTCGTCGCATCCTGGGGCTGGATTAGGTCCCAAGGGTTGGGCTGTTCGCCCATTAAAGCGGTACGCGAGCTGGGTTCAGAACGTCGTGAGACAGTAGACTTTGCTGTCCTTAAACTTGGCTATTTGCTGGAAACTCCGGGGTATCCGACACTACTCGTTTCTGTGCTACAATACAGAAGCAGTGAAAATGTGTTCGGTGCGGACAATCAGCAGGGAAGGCTAGACGATGCGAGAAATAGATGTGGCGACAGGAAGTTATTTGGCCGGGTTCGCAGATGGTGAAGGATGCTTCTATCTAGGAGTTCATCCAACAGCAAATGTTTCGCTCGGCGTCCAAGTGGTTCCTGAGTTCCATGTCAGTCAGAATGGCGAGAGGATTTCCGTCCTGCAACTTTTCCAAGACAGCTTAGATTGTGGCTTGATCAAGCGCAATGCTTCAGCATCGGCGCGAGACCGGACATGGGTTTATGTTGTCAAACGGCACGATGATCTGCATGAAGCGGTTTTGCCTTTCTTTGCGGAGTTTTCGCTCCGTTCAGACAAGCAAAACCAGTTCTTAAAGTTCAAGCAAGTTGTGGAAATGATGCATCGGAAAGAACATCTCACTAGAGAAGGATTGCAAGATATTCTTCAGATCGCGTTTAGTATGAACGGTTCCAAGTTCCGTAAACGCACACTGGCGCAACTTTTGGATTGTTTGGAACCCTCAGAGACTATACGCCGGGTGCCTGTGATCAATTTCGCAGGTGAAGATATAGTCCGAACTGCATAGCGATATGCAGAAGCAGGCAGAAATGCCCTGCTCCCTCTCCTTTTAGAGAGTGGTAACAACATTGTCGGTCTCTATCCGTTGCGGGCGCAGGAAATTTGACGGGAGCTGTCCCTAGTACGAGAGGACCGGGATGGACAGACCTCTGGTGTACCAGTTGTTCCGCCAGGAGCACACGCTGGGTAGCTATGTCTGGTTCTGATAAGTGCTGAAAGCATCTAAGTACGAAGCAGACCTGAAGATAAGATTTCCCACAGCATAAGCTGGTAAGACCCCCGGAAGACCACCGGGTTGATAGGCTGTAGGTGTAAGCATGGCAACATGTTCAGCGTAGCAGTACTAATCGGTCGAGGGCTTGATTACAAAAACTCAGCAATAATAAATTGCTGTGCATACCCATTGCTTTTTGATATGCAGTTGTCAAAGGACAGACCCCTTCGGGGGTTTTGATCCTACCACTTTCTGGTGGTTATCGCGGAGAGGTCCACCCGTTCCCATTCCGAACACGGAAGTTAAGCTCTCCAGCGCCGAAGATACTTGACGAGCAATTGTCCGGGAAAATAGGTCACCGCCAGATTAATTGGAAAAAGCCGTTACACTCTAAAGTGTAACGGCTTTTTTGTTTGTTTTGTTTGTGTGGTATTCTGTCCTATGGCCCTTAAAATCTGTGAACTGATCAGTATTCTCCTGCTCACCTTTGTTTCCGGCATGTACTGGGGACCGTGGCTTGGTATTAGCCGGTCGTTCGACACGTTCGAGCCGGATGTCTTACTTGCGGTCGTCAGGAAGATGGGGCATAATCTTGGCTCACTGATGACAGTGCTTGTGCCGGTGGCACTACTGTCGGTAGTGCCAGTGCTGGTGCTGTCTTTCTACGGCCATTTAATCACGTTCTTCCTTGCCCTTGCAGCGCTTCTGCTGTTTGTCCTTACTCTCATTGTTACGATGCTGATAGAGGTGCCTATCGTCGGCCAGATGGCGTCGTGGACGGTTACCACCTTGCCGAGCGACTGGCAACAGCTTCGGGACCGCTGGGGGGCGTTTCATCTGCTCCGCGTTGTTCCGTCAGTCGCAGGTCTGGTGCTGCTGCTAGCCGGTGCGATCTTTGACCGTAATTAGGTAAAATGATGCTGGGAGAAACGAAATGCAAAACGTAATGCAAGCAGAACCGATGGAATTGGTAGAGACCGCTCAGTTTCGAGCGACTGTCGGTGAGAGACAGGCGTTAGGCAGGACCCCTACCGAAGCACTTGGCAATCTTTTAGGGGAGCTTGGCGAGGTTATTCCGACACCCGAGGTGGTCTCGACCCCAATCGTTATCTGGCCTTACAACCGTGGTGACAAGTATTGGTCGGAGACGCAGCAGCAACGAATGATAGATCTGCGATCTCGGATGGAAACGCTGACGGTTGCAGAACGAGAAGAATGGGAGCGACTCGTCGAAATGTCTTTCGACGCAGCAATCGCGCGGACACAAGCTGTACAGAGTAGCAAGGGTTGAACCCACTTTATCTGATCATCGCCCCACGTGCGGGATTTCGGTGTAAATACTGCCGTGCGCCGCAACTTGCGTTCAATTTCGCTCTTGAGGTCGAACACATACACCCTCGCTCTGCAGGCGGTGACAATGCGCATGATAATCTTGCATTGTCATGTGCTTCCTGCAACGGTTTCAAATCTGATGCTGTTGCCGGACACGATGAAGCTGAAGGAAAACTCGTTCCGCTCTTTCATCCGCGTCGCGACTTGTGGGAACAGCATTTTGCGTTCGATCCCGAACTTAATCGTATTATCGGGCTGACTGCTACCGGACGTGTCACTGTAACGCGGCTGAACATGAACTCCCCGTTCCAAATCCGCGCCCGATTAAACTGGATGTCAGCAGGGCTGTTCTCCTAGCACGAAATAATATTATGTCTCGGCCACGAATTATTGCTGAACAGTTAGTCGACCCTGCGGTTGCGGTGGCGGTGCGGGAGCATCGGGAAGACCGCGACGCGCTTCTCGCCCCGCTGACAGCTCTCTGGCAAGGCGATGCGCGGGTCCGTGCGGCTTATCTGTGGGGATCGTTCGGGCGGGGCGAGGCCGATGATCTCAGTGACCTCGATCCGTGGCTTCTGGTCGCGGACGATGGAGCGGCAGAGATGGGAGCGTCCCTGCGGCACTATTCGCAGCAAGTCGGCAGTCTGATTTTAGCCAAGGCTACGCCGCAGCACGCCCCGCCTGGCGGCGGGTTCGTCAGTTTTCTACATGAAGGGCGGCATGGGCTGCTACAGGTAGACTGCTACTGGCAGCCGGTGTCAACGGCGCTGGCCGACGCTGACTATGCAGTCTTGTTTGATCGCCGAGCGGAGGATTACACGGGGTTAGAGTATCTCAAGCGAGATTTCCCGGAGGCGACGGGGCTTGAAGCAGAAGTTGCGCATGGCTTTCACTTCGCTTGGTTTATGTTTTCAATTACAGCGAAGTACCTGGCACGTCACCCGGACTCAGATATGGGGCTGATGTTTTACCCGAAGCCTGGCTTGGAGGACGCGGCTGCGCGACTTGGACAGACGGAGCTGCTGACACCGGAAGATTGGGCGGTGCCGGAAGCAACGCTCGAAAAAGCCGCACGGCTGCGGCATCTGGTGGGCAAAACAGAGCAGCTAAGGCGGATTGCGAACGCGCAAGGCTGCACGTTCTCCCCGGCGTACACGCCCAGCTTGTTCCGCTACTTAGACATGGTGGAGGGCATTCTGAGATGAACAGCCCGCTGATGAATGGTTTGCCGAAGCGTGTTCATATTATCGGCACTGGCGGGAGCGGCAAGACGACACTCGCCCGGCAGATGGCAAATGTTCTCGACGCTCCCTGTTATGAGCTGGACAATATCGGTTATGCTCACCATAGCAAGCGCTCTTTGGAAGAGCGTTTGCACGATGTTCGGCAGATTGCGGCGCAGCCGAGCTGGGTGTCTGAAGGCGGGTACCTCTGGTGGGTAGACGATCTGCTCCAAAACGCGGATGTGATTGTTTGGCTTGATCTGCACTGGACTTTGTGCTATCAACGGATCGTGCTGCGGCACATTCGTGCCGACATTGCCCGCACAAATACCCATCCCGGCTTTGTTAAGATGCTCCGCTTTGCCGGTGGCAAGCGGCAGTATTATCTAAACCCGGTCCCAGGCGTGCCAACCGATCCGAACGACGATAACGCGATGAACCGGGCCGCCGTGGCCGAGGTTCTCCGTGCCTATTCCGGCAAGACGGTCCATTGCAGCCGCCCTGCTGACGTGACTGCCTTGCGGAAGCGTTTTACAAACTGAAGCGCGAACATGTGACCGATGCAGTATAATGACTGCATCGGCCTCTATTTTTGACAATCAACTCCCGATAATAAAGCGTTCGGCCTGTACTTTGGTTGGCCTGCGTTTTTGGTTTCCTGTCGAGAGGACACGGCTTTTATGGATATTGAAGAACTGCTGCGGACGACTGTGACCAGCAAAGCATCGGACCTGCATCTGACCGTCGGTGCGCCGCCGACGATCCGCCTGCATGGGGAAATGTCGCGCCTCCCCTACCCCGAGCTGACCCGCGACGTGCTGCGGACCATGCTGATCGGGATTCTGACGGGCGATCAGCAAAATCGGTTTGAAGAGAAGCGGGATTTGGACTTCAGCATCGAAATCCCCAATCTGGCCCGCTTCCGGTGCAACTTCTTTGTCGGGCGGCGCGGCGAAGGCGCGGTCTTTCGGGTAATCCCAACCGAGATCAAGTCGTTCGCGGCGCTCGGCCTGCCGCCGGTGCTGGCGGAGATGGCGCGGGCGGAGCGCGGGCTGGTGCTGGTGACCGGGCCGACCGGGTCAGGCAAGTCCACGACCCTGGCGGCGATGGTGGATTTAATCAACAGCGAGCGGCACGCACATATTCTCACGGTCGAGGACCCAATTGAGTTTGTGCATAACCATAAAAAGTCGCTGGTCAATCAGCGGGAAGTCAAAGTCCACACCGAGTCGTTCGCGTCGGCGCTGCGGGCGGCCCTGCGGGAAGACCCGGATGTCATTCTGGTCGGCGAGATGCGCGATCTGGAAACAATCTCCCTGGCGGTCTCGGCGGCGGAAACCGGCCATTTAGTTTTCGGGACACTGCACACGTCGAGCGCCGCGCAGACTGTTGACCGGATCATTGACGTTTTCCCGCCGCATCAGCAGTCGCAGATCCGCACCCAGCTCTCGGAGTCGCTGCAAGGCGTCATCGCGCAGACGCTCGTGCCGAAGATCGGCGGCGGGCGCGTTGCGGCTTTGGAAATTATGACCACCACGGCTGCCGTGAAAAACCTCATTCGGGAAGGCAAGACATTCCAGCTCCCATCCATTATTGAGACCAACTCGAATTTGGGCATGACGACTTTGGGCCAAGCCTTGCAGGAATTAGTCGTCCGAGGCATCATCACGCCCGAGAATGCCGTCATCAAGGGCCTGGACCCGGCGCTTGTCAGCAACCTGCGGATCGTGACCCCGCCGACGATGAACATCAGCGGCTACGCCGCCCCACGCTCCGAAGCCGCCGCCCCAAGCTTCAGCAGGCCGGCCCCGCTCGACGACGACCTCGGGGACCTCGCCCCGCTGTCCACCCCGTTCTCGTTCAAGCGATAATCTTCTATCTCTGTATCTATCTCTATAGGGGTAGGGCTTGCCCCTACCCTCTCCTCTCCGCTTTCTTGCCAAACCTCCGCCTCCGCAGGTATAATTCCGTCAGACTATTTTGTTGACGGAGTGTCCCTATGCCTACTGAAAATCCAAGTTCCGAGACCAATTCCTATGACCCGAAAGCGCGAAGCCGCGTGATTACCGAAGGGCGTGACCGGGCCGCCGCTCGCTCTTACTTGAAAGGTGTCGGGCTGACCGACGAGGACATCAAGAAGCCGATTATCGGTGTCGCGTCTACCTGGATCGGCACGATGCCGTGTAATTTGAACCTCAGAGCGCTGGCCCAGAAAGTGATGCAGGGCATCCGGGAAGCTGGGGCGACCCCGCAGGAGTTCAACACGATTGCGATTTCCGACGGCATCACCATGGGCACCGAGGGCATGAAAACGTCTTTGGTGAGCCGCGAAGTGATCGCCGACTCGATTGAGTTGGTGACGCGCGGGCATATGTTCGATGCCGTGATTTGTTTAGTTGGCTGCGACAAGACTGCGCCGGGGGCGGCAATGGCCCTGGCCCGGCTGAACATCCCCGGAATGCTGCTCTACGGCGGCTCGATCGCGCCGGGCCGCTACCGGGGCCGGGATATCACCATCCAAGATGTGTTCGAGGGCATCGGCGCGGCCGCCGCCGGAAAGATCACCGACGCCGATTTGACCGAGCTGGAAGACGCTGCCTGCCCCGGCGCGGGGTCCTGCGGCGGGCAGTTCACCGCAAACACGATGGCGATAGTCATGGAGTTCTTAGGGCTGGCGTCCCTGGGTTCGGCAGGCGTCCCTGCCGTGGACCCCAGGAAAGACGAAGTGGGGGTCGAAGCGGGCCGCATGATTGTCCAGCTTCTGAAAAGCGGTGTCCGGCCCTCGGATATCCTGACCAAAGAAGCTTTTGAGAATGCCATTGCCGGCGCGGCGGCGACCGGCGGCTCGACCAATTCGGTCCTGCACCTGCTGGCCCTGGCCCGCGAGGCGGGCGTCCCGCTCACGATGGACGACTTCAACCGCGTTTCGGCGCGTACTCCGGTCATTGCCAGCCTGACCCCCGGCGGAACGTATGTCGCGACCGATATGCACCGCGCGGGCGGCACCCGCCTGGTTGCCAAGAACCTGCTGGCCGCCGGCCTGCTGCACGGCGACCGCCCCACCCCGTCGGGCAAAACTTTGGCCGAAGAAGCCGCACTCGCCGAGGAAGCCGAGGGTCAAAGCGTTATTGTTCCCGTCGAGAAAGCTTTTAAGCCGCGCGGCGGCATCGTCATCCTGCACGGCAATTTGGCCCCTGAAGGTGCGGTCATCAAGCTGGCGGGTTACGAGACGACGCATTTCAGCGGCCCGGCCCGCATCTTCGACCGGGAAGAAGACGCCATGACCGCCGTCTCCGCGCGGCGCATCGTGCCCGGCGATGTCGTCATTATCCGTTACGAAGGCCCGAAAGGCGGGCCGGGAATGCGCGAAATGCTCGGGGTCACGGCGGCCCTGGTCGGGCAGGGATTGGGCGGTGAAGTCACCATGGTCACCGATGGCCGCTTTTCCGGTGCGACGCGCGGCCTGATGGTCGGCCATGTCGCCCCGGAAGCCTCGGTCGGCGGCCCGATTGCGCTGCTGCATGAAGGTGATCAAATCACTCTGGACATCGAAGCCGGCACAATCAGCGTAGACGTTTCCGAAGACGAGTTCGCCCGCCGCCGTGCTGCCTGGACTGCCCCTGCTCCCCACTACACCACCGGCGTCCTCGCCAAATACGCCGCGTCGGTGACTTCAGCGTCGGAGGGCGCAATCACCGTGGCGAAGTTCTAGGGAAGTAAGGCTGAGTTTCACGGGGCTAAACCCCCGTGCTTTGTGCCACGGGGCTAAACCCCCGTGCTTTGAAGTGCAATTCCCCGCCTCTGCACTGGCAGGCCCGGAGGGGCGCGGGCAAGAAAAAGCTAAGCCATGTACATCCCACCGATGTTCGATTTTCTCACCCGCGAGCCGATAGACGAAGACGCCTTGCACTCGTGGGCCGCACAAAATGGCGGCATCTGGCATCCGGCAGGCGAGGGGCACCACGGGCGCTGGTCGGCATCCGCAAAGTGGGGATTCGAGTCGCGGGAAAGAATGGAAGACACGCTGACCGCTAAAATCATGGCGGTCACTGATCGGCGTACCAAAGAATGGGCATTGTTGATGCACACGCCCCCACAAGGTAGGCTAAACATTGAGCTTCACGAAGATCTCTGCGAGGAAGGTGCTGCCTGTGCCGCCCTGCTGTCTGCCATGTTCCAGCAGTGGGATGGCTACGCTTATGATCTCGGCTGTCACGATTGGGTCAGTTCTCTGCTCGCTGAACTCCTGCCTTCCGAACGGATTATCCGCTACGAACCGCCCCCTCGCCCACTGCCGCCCTGGATTTGGGTCAACAGCAAGTATGTGAAGAACGAGGCGTACTATGACAACCTTGATGCAAACGCAGCCTGCAACGAAAATTAGCTATGAAGACTTTTTGGAACGAAACGATGAGAACCAACACGTCGAGTGGGTAGACGGGGAAATTATCGAAATGAGTCCAATTTCTGAGCGTCACGAAGACCTGTCTGGGTTTTTGAAGCCCCTGCTTCGCTTGTATGTCGAAGCGCACCAGCTCGGCGTCATTCGGGGTGAGCCGTACCAAATGAAGCCGGCCCTGAGCCTGCCGGGCCGCGCCCCTGACTTCTTCTTCGTCGCGACTGCCCATCTTGACCGCCTGCGAAGTACCCACTTGGAAGGACCGGCGGATTTGGTCGTTGAGATTATCAGCCCGGAAAGCCGGGCGCGGGACCGGGGCGATAAGTTCTTTGAGTACGAAGCCGCCGGTATCCCCAAATACTGGCTGATTGACCCGATCCGTGAACAGGCCGAGTTCTATCAGCTTGGCGCAGACGGGATCTACCGCCCTGCCGCGCTTGACGCGCAGGGCCGTTACTACAGCGCTGCCCTGCCGGGCCTCTGGCTGGAAGTCAGCTGGCTCTGGCAAACCCCGCTGCCCCCGCTGCTGTCGGTCCTGAAAGCGTGGGAATTGATCTAGCGCCGGAAAAAAGCGAAACAAAACTGGGAAATCTGTGTCTGAATTCGTGGAGTGACGCGGCGGCTGCGGCGGCCTTCTGGAAAAGCAAGCGTTTTTGTGGAAAAATGGTGTATACTTTTCCCAAGTGTCTCTTCTCGGTCATCGCCGCTGATGCAGGTAACCCCACTTATGCCGAACCGCGAACATCTTTCGGCCTGCCGGGAACATTCTCCGGCCCGCCGGACGCTTGATTTTGCCGCCGCGCTTTTTCTCCTGCTGCTGACCGCGCCGGTGCTGCTGCCGGCAATGCTGGCCGTCGCGCTGTCATCGCCGGGGCCGGTGTTTTATCGCCAGGAGCGGGTCGGACGCGGCGGGCGGCTGTTTCGCATCTGGAAGCTCCGCACGATGTGCGCCCGATGCGGCATGGGGCCGTCGGTGACCGCGCTCGACGACCCGCGCATCACGCCACTCGGGCGGCATCTGCGCTCCTGGAAGCTCGACGAGCTGCCGCAGCTTTTGAACGTGCTGGCCGGCGACATGAGCCTGGTCGGGCCGCGCCCGCAGGTGCCGCGCTTCGTGGACTGCTTTGATGCCCGCCTTCGCCCGGTTGTCCTGAGTGTCCGTCCGGGGATGACCGGGCCGACCGCGCTGTACTTTCGCCATGAGGAGTTTCTGCTGTCCGGGCAGGCCGACCGGGAGCGATTCTATATCGCGCAGATCCTGCCGATCAAGCTGCACATGGACGCCGAATATGTCCGCACCCAAACGCTTGCGGGCGATGGGCAGATACTCGCCGATACCGCGTACCTCGTGCTGTCGCGCCTCGCAGGCCGTGCCGGTCGGTCCGGCATCCCGACCGCCGCTGCGGCGGCGGAAGCCGCCCAGCAGCTTGCAGAGTTAAGCCAGATGACCGAGCTGGCCCGCTCGGCCTAACCCACGCCCAGACTATATTTCCAACAGGACCGACTATGCATCACCCTTCTCGCCTTGCCGCCGTGCTCGGCCTCGTGCTTTCCGTTTCCAGCCTTGCCGCGCCGCTGCGCTCTTTTGGTCAGGACCCTGCGCCGTACCCGCCATCGGCGGCAATGGAGGGCAGCGCCGCTCCAAGCGGCGGCCTGCCGGGCGACACGGCCAACCCCCAGGTGGGAGTGGACACGGCAGGCCACGCCGATGCGGTCGGCACCCGCAATGGGCGCACGACCCGCCGCCGCGCTCCGGTCGCTCCGGCTAATCCGCTGGTGCTGCTCGACCCGAACCGGCCCCCCGGCACGTCCGGCGAGTATCCCAATGCCCCCGGCGAATACCCAAGCGCCGGCCCGGAGCCGGCTTACCCGGCGGACCCGTCGCAAAACGGCGCGGTCTTCAGTCCTTCCAATGGTCAGCCGGGCAGCGCTCCCTACGGCCCCGCCGACACGTTCCAAAACGGCGGGCGCGGGAGTTCCGCCCCGTACAGCCTTGACCGCGCCCCGTTCGGCGTTCCGTATGGCGTGACCCCGCCGGCCACCGGCAACCGACTCATTCCGCCGGTGGTCACCCGCGAGCCGGGCGACTACACGGTGCAGACCGACCCGTCGGCACCCACCTCGCGCCGCGCCGCAAAGCCCCTGCCCTTGTTCGGCTACGACTTTTTCCAGCCCGCCCGCCAGATCATCATCGCCCGTCGCCGTGCCCTGCTGCCCGCCCCGCGTCCGGTCCGCTATCCGGTCCGCAGCAATGGAAACCGCAGCAATGGACGGCCCGGTCAGCCGGTCGGACCAAGCGGAAACGGATATAATCCGAACACCTATAATCCGAACAGTTATAATCCGAACGCCTATAACCCAAATCCCTACAACTCGAACGGCTACAACACCGCGCCAGGCGGCTACGGCGCAGGTGACAACACCGGGTTCAATGGAGACCCAGCACTCGGCTACGGCGCGGCAGCACTGTCCGGCGGCCCTTCCAATGGTGCATATCAAAATGGTTCTTACCCAAACAGCACGGACCCGAATGGTGCGTATCAAAACGGCGCATACCAGAACGGGTCCGCTCAGAACGATCCTTATGCCGGCGGCGGTCAGCCCGGCGATTACACCGGAGACGGCACTTATCCCGGCGGCCCAAACGGCGGGGACATCGGTGCCCGGCGCAGCGCCGATCCTTACAGCGCAAATGATCCCAATGCGCCAGGCGGCGCTTACGGCGCTGATCCCTACGGCGGCGGCACGTTCGGCAGCGGCGGCATGGGCGGCGACACGCTGCCCGGCGATGTCACGAGCGGCCCGGCCCGGCGACGCTCGCCCAATGCGTCCGGCTATGACTCCCAGTACAACTCGCAATATAATTCTCAAGACCCGAACGCCCCCTATTCGGGCGCGGCGTATCCCGGTGGGCCGTATTCATCGCCTTCCGGGTTTCCTGGAGATGCCTCCAGCACACTCGGCGGCGATATCCAGTTCCCCGGCGACAATGCCCTGGTCCAGAACGGCGGGGCGAATGCAGTCACCGGGCAGATCGCCGACCCGGTCTCGACCCTTTACAAGAACGTTCTGGCGTCCCTGCCGCCGAACTATCAGCTTCAGCCGGGCGACTCGCTAACCATCCGTGTCAATGCTCTGACGCTCGCCCCGCGCGAGTATACGACGACCGTGGACCTTCAGGGCGGAGTCAATGTCGAAGGGGTCGGACGGATTTCGGTCGCGGGCCGGACAGCATCGCAGGCGGAAGACGCCCTGCGGGCGCGGCTGTCCCGCTTGTACCGCAATGTGGACGTTTCCATCAGTCTGCGGCAGCTCCGAACGATCCAGGTAACGGTCAGCGGCGCGGCGTTCGCCCCCGGCACGTACACCGTGCCGGCGACCGCGACGGCGTTCAACCTGCTGAATGCGGCGGGCGGGCCGACCGCCGACGGCTCCCTGCGCGACATCCGTGTCCTGCGCGGCGGGCGGCTCGTCGGCAGCCTCGACATCTACCCGCTGCTCGGCGCGACCGGCAGCGGCCCATTCGCCCGCGCCGGCGACATCGCGCTCCAGCCGGGCGACAACATTTACATTCCCGGACGGCTGTCCCGGATCTCGGTACGCGGCGAAGTGCGCCAGGCGGCGATTTACGAGCTGACCGGGCGCGAGACCCTGCGCGACGCCCTGCGCTACGCCGGCGGGGTCAAGCCGTCGGGCGTGGACCAGAATGTCCATATTGACACGATCAACAGCGGCACCGACCGGGTCATTCGTGATGTCAACCTGCGCGACAAGACCAAAGTGGCGAGCGTGCCGGTGTTCGACGGCGACACGATTGATGTGGCTTCCATTCGCTCGATCATCACCAACCGCGTCTCGATCCAGGGCGCAGTCACCCAGCCGGGCGACTTTGCGCTGACTCCCGGCCTCACCGTCTCCGAGCTGATTGCCAAGGCGCGAGGGCCGCTGTACAATGCGTACTTGGACCGGGCCGACCTGCTCCGCCTGAACGCCGACAATACCACGACGCGGGTCTCGGTTTCTATCGCCAAAGCGCTCGACGGTGACCCGACTCAGAACATCCCCTTGAAGCGCTTTGACCAGCTTCGTTTGTATACGCTGCAAGACGTGTCCTATTTGGGCCGGCGGCTCGTGACCGTGCGCGGCGCGGTGCAGCGGCCCGGCCTGTACACGCAGAGCGACAACATGAAGGTCAGCGACCTGCTGCTCGACTCCGGCGGCCCCTTGCCTGATGCCTACCTCAACCGGGCGGTACTGCTGCATCAGCGCGGCGACGGCACGTATGCCTACGCCTATGTCAGCCTGCGCGATATTGACAGTGGCGTGGCATCCGCCGACCTGCCGGTGTCGGACAACGACGTTCTGGCGGTCTACAAAATCGGCGAAGCACACTTTACGCCCGACCACACGGTCAAGGTGCTCGGCAACGTGGTCGCGCCCGGCCTCTATGCCCGCGGGACCGAGATGCGCCTGAGCGACCTGCTGAAGCTGGCTGGGGCATTCAAGCCCGGCGGCGGCACCCGCGTCTCGGTGGCCCATGCCCGGCGTCCGGTTTCCGACAAGGCCGTGCAGGTGGCGTCGGCGGCTATCCCGGCGCAGAACGTCTCCTATGCCGCCGACCAGACGGTGTCGTCGGGCACCGATTTGGTGCTGCAAGACGGCGACGTGGTGGCGGTGCAGGGCGACGGCACCTTGCGGGACCACCCGGCGGTCGTGACCGTCACCGGCATGGTGCTCCGGCCCGGCCCGATCTTTGTCCAGCAGGGCATGCACCTCAGCGACGCCATCAAGCAGGCGGGCGGCCTGCGCCCGGAAGCGTTCCCCGAAGGCGCGGAGTTCACGCGGACCTCGGAAGCGCTGGCAACGACCGGGCAGCTCAATCTCGCGGGGGTCATCAGCCGCATGAGCGATATGCTTAATCTGAGTCAGGCCCAGCGGGAGCGGGCGAAAGCCAACCTTGAGCTGATCCAGGCCGCCGGCTCGGCTGCCAGCGGCACAAGCTCTCCCAGCTTGATTCCCGGCCTCGGGGGCGCTGCCGCCAGCGCACCGTCGAACCCGAACCTCGCCCCGCTGACAGCAACTCTGGCGCAGAACAACCTCGTCACGCCGGGGCGGCTGCTGACCCCAAGCCAGCTTCAGCCGAATGGGTCGGTCGCCGTGCAGCTTGCCTCGGCCCTGAAGCGGCCCGGCAGCATTGAGGATGTCCTGCTCAAGGACGGCGACACGCTGGTCGTGCCGGAAACTCCGACTACGGTGCAAGTCGTCGGCGCAGTCTTCAATGCGCGGGGCGTCCTCTATCGCCCCGGCCAGTCCATTGACTACTACATTCAGCGCTCGGGCGACTTCACGCCCGATGCCGCGCGGGACCGGATCGAAGTTATCCATGCGGGCGGCGGCCTGATTCCCGCCAGCAAGGCCGGGGCGCTCCAGCCGGGTGACCTGATCCTGGTGCCGACCAAAGTGCTGGCCGAGAAGATCGGCAAGAGCGGCAACGGCTTCAGCGATTTCTTCCAGGGCCTCGTCGGTTCGGCGATCACGCTGAAAGTCCTGTCGAGCGTCTTTGGCCTGTAGGCCAGCAGAGCCGGCACTGGAAGCGCCGGCCTATTGCGAAGGAAAACCGAGGCGGTTTGCGATCAGAATACGCGAGTACCTCTTATCCCCAGTCACGGAGTGATACGCAGTAATGCCGCAGGCATACTTTCATTTAGCAATAGACCGGCGCTTCCAGTGCCGGTTTCCCGTCTGTATTTGACAAGAGCGGAGTGCGTAAGATATAATGGCAGGAAGAAGTACACACTTCCTGTCATTTCTGCTTAATTTTCCGCCCATCAATTTCGCGCTCAGAGACATCTTCGCGCTCAGAGACACCATAACCGTGCCGCAAACCGTTTCGCAAGACCCAATCACAACGCCGTCGGCTCCGATCCCCCTGCCGCAGCCTCACGCCGACGGGACACTTCCCGACGAAATACTCATTGACAGCGGACGTCTGCGGTCGGCATTGCGCCGGCAGGGGCGGCTCTGGCTCTGGCTCGGCCCGCTGTGCGTCGCCGCCCTGACCCTGGCATTGGCGGCACTCGTGCCGCGCACCTACACGGCGGCGACTTCCGTGGCTTTGCAGCAGTCGTCCGGCGGCGGCTCGGCCCTGGCCCTGCTGGCCGGCGCGGGCGGCGGCGGGAGCAGCAAGCGCTACCTGGGTGTCCTGAAAAGCCGGTCGCTGGCGTCGTCGGTCGAGCGCCATGTCCAGCTTCGGCAGCTCTACGGCCCCGGCAGGTTCCGCACAGAGGACGACGCCGTCGAGTTTTTAACCAAAAGCGTCAAGCCCGACGACAGCCCGACCGATGGCCTGCTGTATGTCTCGGTCACTCTGCCCGGCCCGCCAAAGCTGGCTCTGCACCCCACGCCAAGCCTGGATGCCGTGGCGGGCGCGGCGGCAGACGCCGCCAACGATTATGCTAAAGCGCTGAAAGAGTATTACGCTACCAGTGACACGGACCAGGGTTCCGTGCTGCTGCGCGGAGCCGATAAAGAGGTACGGTCGGCACGGGCAAACTACAAGGCCGCCGAGGAGCAGCTGCTGGCGTTCACGCGCGGCCTCAGCCGGGTAGACCCGCGCTCGGCTCCTCTGCCGGCAGCCTCCGGGACGGCGTCGGCGAGCGGAGCCTCTTTGGGCGCCGGCGCGGGCGGCGACGCTCAAACGGCGGCGGCGGGGCTGGGCGGGCTGTATACGGCCTTGAGCCAGGTGCAGACAGAGCTGCGGGCGGCGCAGGCGGTGCGCTCCGCCGGCCAGCAGCTTGTCGGCAGCCAGCTTCGCGACCTTTCGAATATCCCGACTGATGACCCCCTGCTCTCCGATGCCCGCAGCCGGGTCACGGCGGACCAGTCGGCGTACAGCACCGCATCGCGCTTGTATGGGCCGGATAATCCGTTGGTCGTGTCCACTCAGGCGCGTCTGAACGTAGACCAGGCGGAGTTGAGCCGGCAGAAAGAAGGAGTCAAGCGCCGCCTGACTACCCCGGATGTCCGCTCCACCGAGCAGATTACCGGCCTTACGGCGCGGCAGGCGACTTTGACCCGGCAGATCAGCCAAGCCGAGCGCCGGCTCGGGGTCAGCCGCCGCCTGAGCGGCGAAGCGGGCCGGCTGTCGGCGGAAGTCGGCATCCAGCTCGATGTGCTCAAAGCCACTCTCAGTGAAGCGGCAAAAATACGCCTCGACAATGCTGCGTCGCTGAACCGCATGACGGTCGTGGACGCCGCCGTGCCGCCGAAGAACGGCGAGCCGGGCCTCGCCAAGCTGGCCGCGATCTGCGCCGTCCTGGCCCTGCTGGCCTTCGCCGTCGCCGTCGTGCGAGACTACTTCCGGGCCGCCCCGAACCAAGTTTAGACCTATGAATTTAGACCTATGAATGTTGTCATACTGGCCGGCGGCCTCGGGACACGCCTGGCGGAAGAAACCGAAATCAAGCCGAAGCCGATGGTCGAGGTCGGCGAGCATCCGATTGTCTGGCACATCATGAAATCGTATGCCCATTACGGCTTTTCCGATTTCTTTCTGGCCCTGGGCTACAAAGGCGAGGTGATCAAGCGCTACTTTTTAGACCACTACTCGCTCGGCGGCAGTCTTCGCGTTGATTTGGCAAGCGGGCAGGTGGAGGATTTGGAAAAAGACATCGCCGAGGACTGGATCGTGCATCTGATGGACACCGGCCAGAAGACCCAGACCGGCGGGCGCCTCAAACGCCTGGAAGCCCAGCTTGACCAGAGCGCATTCATGGTGACCTACGGCGACGGTGTCTGCGATGTCAACCTGCAAACCGTCTTAGACTTCCATAAAGCGCACGGCAAAATGGCGACTATCACCGCGGTCCGCCCGCCGTCGCGCTTCGGCGGCCTGGTCTTCGAGGGAGACCTGGTGCGCGAGTTCAGCGAAAAGCCGCAGATCGGCGAAGGCTGGATCAATGGCGGCTTTATGGTGCTGGAACCCGGCATCTTCGAGTACCTCACAGGCGACGACAGCATTCTGGAGATTGACTGCCTGGAGCGGCTGGCCGAGAAGGGTCAGCTTGCGGCGTTTCGCCACGAAGGCTTCTGGCAGTGCATGGATACCCTGCGCGAAAAGCGCATTTTGGAAAAGCTTTGGCAGTCGGGAGAAGCACCCTGGAAAGTATAGACAACTGGAAAGTATAGACAACGTGCCCAATTCTGATTTTTGGCGGGACCGCCCGACCTTTGTGACCGGCGCGACAGGTCTTGTCGGCGGCTGGCTGGTCAAGTCCCTGGTCGCCGCCGGGGCAGATGTCATTTGCCTCGTGCGGGACTGGGTGCCCGGCTCGGAGGTGGCCCGCTCGGGCTATCTGGACCGCGTCAAAGTCGTGCGCGGCGATGTTGCCAATCAAGCGATGCTGGAACGCGCCCTGGGCGAGTACGAGATTGACACGGTGATCCACCTGGCCGCGCAGACCATTGTCGGGATCGCAAACCGCAACCCGGTCTCGACGTTTGAGGCCAACATTCAGGGCACCTGGTGCCTGCTGGAAGCCTGCCGCCGCTCGCCCAAAGTCAAAAGTATTGTGATCGCGTCGTCGGACAAAGCCTACGGCGACCAGGACGTGCTGCCCTACGATGAGACGACGCCTTTGCAGGGGCAGCACCCTTACGACGTTTCTAAAAGCTGCGCGGACTTGATCTCGTACACCTACGCCAAATCCTACGACCTGCCGGTCGTAATCACCCGCTGCGGCAACTTCTACGGCGGCGGCGATTTAAACTGGAACCGGATTGTGCCCGGCACGATCCGCTCGGTGCTGCGCGGACAGGCCCCGGTGATCCGCTCCGACGGCTCATTCGTGCGCGACTACTTTTATGTCGAGGACGGGGCGGCGGCGTACCTGCTGCTGGCCGAGAAGCTGGCGCAAAACCCGAGCTTAAAGGGCGAAGCGTTTAATTTCTCCAACGAGCTGCAAGTGACCGTGCTGGAGCTGACCCAGCGTATTTTAGATGTGATGGGGTCAGATTTGGTGCCCGACGTTCGCAATGAAGCGTCCAACGAAATCAAGCATCAGTACCTCAGCGCCGCCAAAGCCCGCCGGATGCTGGACTGGGAGCCGCTGTATAGTTTGGATGGGGCGCTGGAAAAGACGATCCAGTGGTACCGGGAGTTTTTGAACGCTGAATGAAATTGTCGTCCCCCCAGCCCCCAATAATGGGGGAGCCTGACGGGGAAAAGTCCTGGCCCATTCTTCTCTGACTCCCCCATTATTGGGGGTTGGGGGGACGTGTTTAGAAAGACCTTGCAATGACCGCAAAAGCCGATGCGCTCCGGGCGCAGATCGCCGATTTAGTTGTCGAATACCACGCCGAAGCGTTCGCCCCGCAGCCGTTCGTGCCGGGCGTCAGCGCTGTGCCCGTGTCGGGCCGCGTCTTCGACGCCGTGGATGTGCAGCACCTCGTAGATTCGGGACTGGACTTCTGGCTCACGACGGGCCGGTTCGCTGCCCAATTCGAGCGCGAGTTCGCCCGCTTCTGCGGGGTCCGAAAAGCCCTGCTTGTCAACTCGGGGTCGTCCGCTGATTTGATCGCGCTGACCACGCTGACCTCTCCCGCCCTGGGCGACAGGCGACTGAAGCCTGGCGACGAAGTGATCACGGTCGCGGCGGGCTTCCCCACGACTGTCAACCCGATCATCCAGAACGGCCTGGTGCCGGTGTTTCTCGATGTCACGGTCCCCGACTATAACCTCAACATTGACCAGCTTGAAGAAGCACTGTCGCCGAAGACCCGTGCCCTGATGTTCGCGCACACACTTGGCAACCCCGGCAACATGACCGCGATTTCAGAGTTCGTCAAAAAGCACGATTTGTATCTTGTGGAAGACTGCTGCGATGCCATCGGCGGCACCTACAACGGCCAGAAGCTGGGGACGTTCGGAGACATCGCCACGGCGTCGTTCTATCCCGCCCACCATATCACGATGGGCGAGGGCGGCGCGGTGTTTATGAACAATGTCAAGCTCAAAGTTCTCGCCGAATCGTTCCGCGATTGGGGCCGGGACTGCTTTTGTCCGCCCGGTCAGGATAATACTTGCGGCAAGCGGTACGACTGGCAATTAGGCGACCTGCCCTGCGGTTACGACCACAAGTACACCTACTCGCATATTGGCTACAACCTGAAAGTGACCGATATGCAGGCGGCGGTCGGGGTCTCGCAGCTTAAGAAGCTGCCGGAGTTTATCGCCACGCGGCGGCGCAACTTTGCGTACCTGTACGCGGGCCTTCAGGAGATGCAGGAGCATCTGATTCTGCCGGAAACGACGCCCAACTCCGAGCCGTCGTGGTTCGGCTTTCCGATTGCCGTCCGGCCCGACGCCCCGTTCACCCGCGACCAGTTGGTGCGCCATCTGGACAGCAAGAAGATCGGGACACGGCTTTTGTTTGCCGGCAACCTGCTCAAGCAGCCGGCCTATGCCCATATTGCCCACCGCAAGATCGGCGATTTGGCGAACACCGACTTTGTGATGAACAACGTCTTCTGGGTCGGCGTCTATCCCGGATTGTCCGACGCGCATAAGGACTATATGATTGACGTGATTGGCAGTTATGTCAAGTCTGCCCGGCGGGAACTGATGGTTGTTTAATGGTTCTAAACCCGCTGGCGGCTGACCTCGATCACGTTCTGGCGCACACCGATGGCTTGTGGGACGACCTGCGCGGGCAGCGGGTGTTTGTCACCGGCGGGACCGGGTTTTTCGGCTGCTGGCTGCTGGAAAGCTTCTGCTGGGCCAACCGAACGCTGGAGCTGGGGACCGAGATGACGGTGCTGACCCGCCGCCCCGAGGCGTTCGCGCAGAAAGCGCCCCATCTGGCGTCTGACCCGGCGGTGACTCTGCACACCGGGGACGTGACGACGTTCGACTTTCCAAGTGGCGAGTTCTCGCACGTTATCCATGCCGCGACCGAGGCCGATTCTCGGCTGATTGCCGAAGAGCCACTGGCAATGCTGGATACGATTGTGGCAGGTACGCGCCGGACACTGGATTTTGCCGCCGCCTGTGGGGCGCGGCGCTTTTTGCTTACGTCGTCGGGTGCGGTCTACGGACGGCAGCCGCTGGAAACAACGCACGTTGGGGAAGACTATCTCGGAGCGCCGGACCCGATGGGCCGGGCGGCGTCCTACGGCGAAGGCAAGCGCCTGGCTGAAATCCTCTGTGCGATCTACGGACGCTCAGGCACCCTGGAACCTGTGATCGCCCGGTGCTTCGCGTTTGCCGGACCGTACCTGCCGCTCGGCGGGGCGTATGCCGCCGGCAATTTTGTCCGAGACGCATTGGTGGGCCGGAGCATTGAAATCGGCGGCGACGGCACCCCGCGCCGGTCTTATTTATACGCCTCCGATTTAGCAATCTGGCTTTGGACACTGCTGCTGCGTGGGCAGCCCTGCCGCCCGTACAATGTCGGCTCGGAGGACGACCTGAGTATCACCGAACTTGCCGCCAAAATCGCCACGCTCGGCGGCGGCCTGCCGGTGCGGATCGCGAAAACGCCGGAGCCGGGCCGGTCGCCCGAGCGCTATGTGCCATGCACGGCGCGGGCACGGGAAGAGCTTGGCCTGCGGGCGCGGGTTCCAACAGACACGGCACTGGCAAAGATGATGGAATGGCAAAGATTTTATGAAAGCAAGTGATTATATCGCTGATTTTTTGGCTGAAAAGAATATCAAGCATGTCTTCGGCATTGTCGGGGCGGGCAACGCGCACCTCTTCGACTCGATCACCAAGAAGGGATACACCCAGATTGTCTGTGTCCACCATGAGCAGGCCGCGTGTATGGCGATGCAGACATATTACCGAACCTCAGGAATAGTCACTGCGGCGATCCTGACCACCGGTGCCGGCTCGACTAATGCTACCACTGGGGTTGTCGGCGCATGGGCCGACTCGATCCCCGGCTTGATTATCTCCGGCAACGAGAACTCCAAGTTTATCACACCCGAGAACCCGCTGCGGATGTGGGGAGTCCAGGGCTACGACAGCTCCGGCATGATGGAGTCGGTCACGAAATATGCCCACCGGGTCATGGACCCGGCCTGTCTTGCCAGCGAGCTGGAACGCGCCTATGCCGAGTGTACGGCGGGCCGTCCCGGCCCCTGCTGGATTGATGTGCCGATGAATATCCAGGCCGCACAAATGTCTCTACCCGAGAGCGCTCCCATGCCCCCGGCTGTGCCGGCGGCTGACCTGTTGGACAGTGCTGAGGCCGTCGCAGAGATGCTGCGCCGGGCTGAGCGACCGCTGCTGTGGCTCGGACACGGCATCCGCCTTGCTGGCGCCGTAGAGCTGATCCTGCCACTGCTTGAAAAAACGAATGCGCCGGCGCTGGTATCGTGGGCGGGGATTGACATGGTGGACTCGGACCACCCGCAGGTGTTCGGGCGGGCGGGCACCTACGGTCAGCGGGCGGCCAATTTCGTGCTGCAAAACTGCGACGCCCTGGTCTGTATCGGCACCCGCCTGGCGATCCCGCAGGTCGGCTATGATCTGTCCGAGTTCGCTCGTGCTGCCGAGATCGCCGTGGTGGATGTTGACGCCGCCGAAGCGAAAAAGCACGGGGCGCGGGTGGCGCTGCCGATTGCCGCCGACGCCGGGGCGTTTTTGACTGCGCTGCTGGCGGTGCTGGACACGCCGCTGCCGAAACAGGCGGCGTGGCTGGGCCGCTGCTCCGAGTACCGGACAAAGTACCCCTGGATCGGGCCGGAGCACGCCGATCAAGGCGGCTTCCTCAACTCGTACCCGTTTATGGACAAGCTCAGCCGCCTTCTCAAAGACGATCAAGTGGTTGTCACGGACATGGGCACCGCGCTCCTCAGCGGGCATCAGGCCCTGCGCCTGAAAGACGGTCAGCGCCTGATGACTTCGACCGGGCTGGGCGAAATGGGCTTCGGACTGCCTGGCGCGATTGGAGCGTCGTTCGCCCGGAACCGGGGTGAGGTGCTGTGTCTCAACTGTGACGGCGGCATGATGATGAACTTGCAGGAATTGCAGACCATCATCCATCACGGCCTGCCGATCAAGATTGTCGTTTTCAACAACGATGGCTACTTGATGATTAAGCACACGCAGAAGGCGCTGTTCGCCGGGCACTACTCGGGAACCGACGAGAAATCCGGTGTCACCTGCCCGGACTATGCCAAAATCGCAGCGGCGTTCGGCATTCCATCGTATCAAATCCGCACCTGGGGTGACTTCGACACGGTTATCCCGCAGATGCAGGACGCCGCCGGTCCGGTGATCTGCGAGGTGTTTATGCACCCGGAGCAGCTCTTTGTGCCGAAGCTGTCGCTCGCGATGCAGGCCGACGGCACCCTGGTCTCCCCACCGCTGGAAGACTTGTCGCCGCTTCTGCCGCGTCCGGAGCTTGAAGCCGCCATGCCGGTCGGGATGCACGAGAAATCGCGCCGCTTGAGCGTTTAGGTAAAAACCATGCAAGACACACGAAAGCTAAGGGTTGCTACTCTCGGCAGCGGCAATATCGGCACGGATTTACTCATCAAAATTCGGCGCTCGCCGCTTTTGGAAGCGACTCTCTTTGTCGGGCGCAACTTAGCGTCGGCCCGCAGTCACCCCAATCTCAACGTAATCACCTACGGCGGGCCGGATGCCCGCCTGTTATGTGCCGAGCGCGGCACAGGCGCAGGCGGAGCTTGGTCTGCGGGTAAAGTAGCGCCGAAATGACAGACAACCTTCCAAACTTGCGGCAAAAGCTGGCGTCGGGAACGCCCGTGGTCGGCATCTGGTCGCTGGTGCCGTCTCCAACGCTGGCCGAGATCATCGGGCAGGCGGGGATGGATTTTCAAATCCTCGACTGCGAGCATGGCTTTTACGACCTGCCCGCGCTTGAAAGCAGCATCCGGGCGTCGGAGGCCGCCGGGTGCGCCCCGCTGGTCCGTCTGGCCGATCCCCGGCAGTCGGGCATTCAATCGGCGCTCGATTTAGGCGCGGCGGGCCTGCTGATGCCGCAGTTGTCGTCGGCCTCGGCGGCGGACGAGTTCCTGCGCGGGCTGAAGTTCGGACCGGCGGGAACGCGGGGATTGAACCCGTTCACGCGGGCGGGCGGTTACGGCCAGAAACAAATGCCGGACGATGCGCCGCTGTCCGGGGTGCTGCTGGAAAACCGGGCACTGTATGGTCAGCTCGATGCCCTGCTGGCGCTGCCGGATTTGGATTTTGTCTATCTCGGCGTCTATGATATGTCGGTCTCGCTCGAAGTCCCCGGCGACGTGGACCACCCGGAAGTGGCGGCGTTTGTCGCCGATGCGACCGCCCGGACCCGTGCCGCCGGCAAGAGTGTGGCAGTGATGGCGAAGACCGAGGCGGAAGTCGTGCGCTCGGTCGAGATGGGGGCAAACATGATTGTCTACGCCGTGGACACGTTTGTCTTCAGCCGCGCTCTGCACGAAGCCATTAGGTTCGTGCGCTCGGCCGTGCCGGTTTAGGCTGCAAATCAGGTATAATTGCGCGTTATGACACTCCGCGTCTCCGACTACATTGCCCGGCACCTCGCAAGCATCGGCGTCCGCTCGGTCTTTCTGCTCTCCGGCGGCGGCATGATGCACCTGCTCGATGCGGTCAGCCGCGTTCCCGAAATCCGCTATTTCTGCAACCACCACGAGCAGGCGTCCGCCATGGCCGCCGAAGGCTACGCGCGTCAGACCGGCACCCTGGGCGTCTGCTACGCCACGAGTGGTCCCGGCGGGACAAACACGCTCACCGGCATTGTCGGAGCGTACCAGGACTCCAGCCCGCTGCTGGTGCTGACCGGCCAGAGCAAGCGCTTGCAGACTATTCAGGGGTCAAAAATTGACGGCCTGCGGCAGTTCGGCGTTTTCGAAGTGGACATCGTGCCGATTGTCAAATCCGTCACCAAAGCGGCGATCTTTTTGGACGATCCTCAGAGGGTGCGTTATGAGCTGGAACGGGCCGTGCATCTGGCGACTACCGGGCGGCCCGGCCCGGTCCTGATTGATGTTCCCCTGGACGTTCAGGGCGCACTGGTTGACCCGGACACGCTGCGCGGTTACGACGGCGCGGGCGAAGCGCCGCCGGCGATGGGAGCCGCGCCGGAGGCCGTTCGGGACGTGCTGGCGCGGCTGGGTGCTGCCAAGCGGCCCCTCATTGTCGCCGGACACGGCCTGCGGGCATCGGGCAGTGTCGCGGCCTTCCGGGCAATTTTGCCGAAGCTGGGCATTCCCGTCGTGACAACTTCGCTGGCTTTGGACGCGCTGCCCTACGACCATCCGCTATTTATCGGGCATCCGGGACCCAAAGGGGACCGGGCGGGCAACTTCGCCGTGCAGACTGCCGACGTCCTTTTGTTTCTGGGCAGCAGCCTGCACATCTCGACGACCGGGTATGAGCTGGACCAATTCGCGCCGGACGCCGACAAGATCCAAGTCGAGATGGACCCCGCCGTGCTCGCACGGGAGGATGTCGGTGTCTCGCTCAAGCTCCAAGCCGGCGCCGGCGAGTTTATCGCGGCAGCGGACGCGCAGTTGTCTGAGAATGGACCGCTGTCTTCTGCTTCGGCCTGGCTGGATCAGTGCCGTGTTTGGAAAGAAAAGTACGCAGTCCGAAACGAGGCGCACACGCCGAACCCCGGCAAGATCAACTACTACACGCTGCTGGATACGCTGGGGGAGCTTCTGCTGGGCGATGCTACCCTGGTCACCGATGCCGGGTCGGCGTATTATGTGACCGGGCAGGCATTCCGGGTTAAAGAGCATCAGCGCGTTCTTGTTTCAGGCGCACTCGGCGCGATGGGCTACGCCCTGCCGGCCAGTATCGGGGCGGCGTCCGCCGATCCTAATTTGACCGTGCTGTGCCTCACGGGCGATGGGTCCTTGCAAACTAATATCCAGGAGCTGCAAACGGTCCGGCACTACGGGCTGAACATAAAACTTGTCGTCGTGAGCAATGACGGCTACCAGTCCATACGGAACACGCAGAGCAGCTTCTTCGATGGGCACCTGGCCGGGGCGAGCCGAGGCAGTGGCGTATCTATCCCGCCACTTCGCAAGATTGCCGACGCTTACGGCCTGCCGTATTTCTGCTGCGACACGGAAGACGACCTGAGCCGGGTGCTTGCCGAATTGCTGGCGACGCCCGGTCCGGCATTGTGCGAGGTGTGGACCCGCGAGGACCAGCAAATCCTGCCGACGGTGTCGTCGAAGCGGCTGCCCGACGGCACGATGAAGTCCCAGCCGCTGCACAATATGTTTCCGTTTTTGACCGACGAACAGCTCCAATCGGAGCTTCAGGGAGCGTTGCACTTATGACGTCCAGCCCATCAAACACGCCGAAACTTCGCGTCGCCATTCTCGGCAGTGGCAATATCGGCACGGATTTACTCATCAAAATCCGGCGCTCGCCGCTTTTGGAAGCGACGCTGTTTGTCGGGCGCAATTTGGCGTCGCCGGGCATGGTCAAGGCGCACAGCCTCGGGGTCCCGATCTCCGACCGGAGCATTGACGCCATCACGGACAACCCGGATTGCTGCGATCTAGTCTTTGACGCCACTTCGGCAGCCGATGCCAAGCGGCACTGGAAGATTTTAGAGAAGCTGGGCAAGATCGTCATTGACATGACCCCGGCCAAAGTCGGCGAAGCGTGTGTGCCGGCGGTCAATTTGTCGTCGGCCCGGAACCACCCCAATCTCAACATGATCACCTGCGGCGGGCAGGCGTCGGTGCCGATTGCCTATCTCATCGGCCAGACCCATTCCGAGATCGAGTATATCGAGACCGTATCGAGCATTGCGTCCCGCTCCGCCGGCCCGGCCACGCGCATCAATATTGACGAATATGTCGAGACCACCGAAAATGCCATTCAGGCGTTTTCGGGCGCGAAGCACGCCAAAGCGATTTTAATTCTCAATCCGGCGTCGCCGTGTATTGATATGCAGACCACGGTATTCGCCAAAGTCAAAGAGCCGAACATTCCGGCCTTGAAGACAGCCGTGGACGGCATGGTCAGAAATATCCAAACCTACGTGCCGGGCTATAAAATGGTGGTCGAGCCGACGTTTGAGGGCGGGCGCATCATTGTCACGGTGAAAGTGGTCGGACTGGGCGACTACCTGCCGCCCTATGCCGGCAATCTCGACATCATTAACTGCGCCGCCATCGCCGCCGCCGAAGAGTTCGCCCGCGAGCGTTTGGAGAATGTCTCTGCCCCAAAGGCGCGGGAGGCGGTGCACTAAATGGCAAGTTCCGAGACACCGCGCGTTCTCATCAGCGATCCGACCCTGCGCGACGGCAACCATGCGGTCAGCCATCAGCTCAAGGCTGCGCAGATTGCGGCCTATGCCATGGCCGCCGATGCCGCCGGGGTGCCGGTGGTCGAAGTCGGACACGGCAACGGCCTCGGGGCATCGTCGCTGCAAGTCGGGCTGGCGGCAATCAGCGATGACGAGATGCTGCGGACGGCCAAAGAGCACCTGCTCCATGCCAAGCTCGCGGTCCATGTCATTCCCGGCTTCGCGACCGTCAAGCGCGATGTCAAAAAAGCTTTGGATCTCGGCGTGGACGTGTTTCGGATTGCGTCCCACTGCACCGAGGCGGACACGACACAGCAGCATATCAGCTTCGTCCGAAATACTGGCAAAGAGGTCTACGGTGTCCTGATGATGAGCCACATGGCGACCAAAGAAGTCCTGCGCGACGAGGCGCTGAAGATGGAAGCCTACGGCGCGGAGGCGGTGATTATCATGGATTCAGCAGGGTCCTATCTGCCGAGTGATGTCACCGAGCGCATCGGGGAATTAGTGCAGTCGCTGTCGGTGCCCATCGGGTTCCACGCGCACAATAATTTAGGCATGGCGATTGCCAATTCGCTGGCGGCACTGAACGCCGGAGCGAGTATTTTGGACGGCACGGCACGGGGCTTTGGGGCGGGCGCGGGCAACGCGCAGCTTGAAACGCTGGTCGCAGTGCTCGGACGGCTGGGCTATGATACCGGCATTGATTTGTACAAGATGCTCGATGCCGCCGCGCTTGCCGAGCGGGACCTGATGCCTTCCGTGCCGAGCATCAACTCCGTCGGGATTGTCAGCGGCCTCGCCGGGGTCTTCTCGGGCTTTGCCAAGCATGTCGAGCGGGTCGGCCGGGAATACGAGGTAGACCCCCGCGACATCTTCTTTGAATTGGGCCGGCGCGGGGTCGTCGCCGGTCAGGAAGACGTCATCGTCGAAGTCGGCATCCAATTAGCCGCGCAGAGGGCAGTCCATGCGTCGTGAACACCGGGCACTCATTTGGGAAGATTTAGCGGCGGCGCTGGCTGGGCATCTAGACATTCTGGAACCGCTGCGCGGCGGGCGCGTCCTAGTCACCGGCGGGACCGGCTTTGTCGGGACATGGCTGACGGAGATGGCGGCGCATTTAAACGACGCCCACGGCTTCGGCCTGCGCCTGCTTTTGTCGGCGCGGGGGACGGAAGCGTTCGCTGCTGCTCATCCGCATTTAGTCTCCCGGCCCGACATCGAGACTTTGCGCTTTGATGTCCGTGACCTGCGTGACCTGCCCGCCGATGTCACCTGGATTGTCCACGCCGGGGCCTCCCCGGATAGCCGTGTCCATCACTCGGAGCCGGTCCGCACTGCCGACACGATTGTGGGCGGCACAAAAGCGGCTTTGGAAGCCGCCGCGCGTCTGCCGCGCTTGGACGGCTTCCTGAACCTCAGCTCGGGCCTCGTGTATGGCCCGCAGCCGCCGAGCGTGAGCCATGCGCCGGAAACCGAGTTTCACGGCTTCGACCCGTGCGCCCTGGGGGCCGTCTACGCCGAATCAAAGCGCCAAGCCGAGACGCTCTGCTTTGCCTATGCCAATCAACAGAGGCTTCGGGTGGTCAATGCCCGCCCGTTCGCGTTTATCGGCCCGTATCAATTACTCGACCGGCCCTGGGCGATCAACAACTTCCTGCGCGACGGCCTGCACGGTGGGCCGATCCGCATTTTAGGCGACGGCGAGACGGTGCGCTCGTATCTCTACCCGGCGGATTTGGCGGTCTGGCTGCTGGCGATTTTGGCATCGGGCACCGGCGGCGAAAGCTACAATGTCGGCAGCCCGGAGGCGGTGACGCTGGCGGAAGCAGCGGAAAAAGTGGCTGCCCTGCTGCCGGTCCCGCCGAAGATCACGCGCCCCTTGATGCCGCCGCGCCCGACCGGCCCGGCCCATATCGGTCATGCCCGGTTCGTACCGGATGTCGCCAAAGCGCAGGGTCTCGGGCTGTCGCTGGCGTTCGATCTCGGTGCTGCGCTGCGCCGGACGCTGCAATGGAATTCGGCTTAATTTCGGCTTAATTTCGGCTTAATTTCGGCTTACTTTCGGCTTACTTTCGGAAGCCTTTGATCGGTAATACCCTTTATGACACATCCGCGCCTCACACTCTGCATTCCGACCCATCATGGGCGGGCCGCGTTTCTGCGCGAAACATTGGAAAGCGTGCTCGGACAGCTCAAGGAAGTGCCTGCCGGGAGTGTCACGCTCTGCATCAGCGATAACGCTTCCGAGGATGGGACGCAGGCGATGGTCGGCGAGCTGAGCGCCCGGTATCCGGGCGTGATCTCCTACCATCGCCATGCCGCCAACCTCGGGTTCACGCCGAATATGCTGCAAGCGATGCGTGAGGCCAACGGCGAGTACGGCTGGCTTTTGTCGTCGGATGACCGGGTCGCGCCCGGCGGCCTGTGCCGGGTCCTTGAGGCGCTCGACAGCGAGCCGGACCTTGCGGGTCTGAGTATGCGCTTTCAAGCTTATGACACGGCGATGACTCAGCCGCATGACCCCCTCGCTGAAATCCTGCACCCGGCAGACCGCGAGCGCCGGCATTTTTACACCACGCTGGAGGACACAATGCGCCAGTGCGGGTCGGTAGCGGGGTATGTCTCCGGGCAGGTCTACCATCGAGGGTTATGGCAGGAAGCGGCAGACGCGCTGGGAGCGGCACGGATCGAAGCTGCCGGTTATTTTCCGTATCTGCTAATATTCGGAGAAATGCTGAGGCGGCGGCCGCGCTGGCTCTGGCTGCCGGAGCCGGTCGTCGAGAACCGTCTGGGAAACGACTCGGTCACTGCGGCCATGAACCGGAATATCCTGCGCTACCAGTGCAATGTTCTTTGCGATGCCACTGCAGTCTGGGCGGCAATCCTCGGGCCGCGCAGCCCGATCCTTCGCGCACTGATTGCTGATAATCTTGCGGCGACCTGGAACTGGCGCTCGATCTGCTCATACAAAGTTGCGTCTCGCTGCCCAGTGTCTGATGAAATCCGCGCTGCCGTCGAGTGGACGCGGCGCTTGTATTTTTTGCCGGGGTACTGGCTGACGGTCTTTCCGGTTCTTCTGCTCCCCAGTCGAGCACTGCGGCTTATCGCTCTGCCCGCGGCCCGTCGGCTTCGGCTGATGCGGTCTGCTTCCTCGGCAGAAGGCGGCGCATGATGCCGCCTTCGACCAACTCAATGCCGCCGGCACCCGAACCGCTGGTCATGCGGGCGCTGCGAAAGGCCGGCGTGGATCGCGCAGTCGGCTTCACCGTTCTCGGCCGGGCCTGGACGGCGGCGGCCGGGCTGGTGACGTTGGTGCTGATGACCCGCTGCTTGTCCCCGGACCAGCAGGGCTACTATGTGACATTTGGCAGTGTGCTAGCGATCGCTGTCTTCTTTGAGCTTGGGCTGGCGCTTGTCTTGATGCAGTTTGCCAGCCACGAAAAGGCCAGGCTGGATTGGACGGCTGTAGGTACGCTCGATGGCGACCCGGCAGCAAAGCGCCGGCTCGCTTCGCTGCTTCAAATGAGCTTGAAGTGGTACGCGGTCATCGGCGGCTTGTTTATCGCGGCTCTTCTGCCGCTGGGATTGGAATTTTTCGGGCGGCACGGCGGCGGAACCGCCTGGCAGGTTCCCTGGATTTGGGTCTTGGTCGTCACTGGTGCGTCGCTGGCTTTGATGTCGGTGCTGGCAGTTTTGGAAGGCTGCGGGCTGATTGCCGAGATTGTCCGGCTTCAGATGTGGCAGAGCATCGCCGGCAGTGTGCTTTTGTGGGCTGCGCTGCTGCATCACTGGGGCCTGTATGCCGCGCCGGTGACAAACACCGTTAGCCTGGCGGCCACCCTGATTTGGCTTTGGCGGACTCGCCGCGGGCTTTTGATTGACCTGCTTCGCACGCCCACTCAGACACACTGCGTAAGCTGGCGGACTGAGATCTGGCCGCTGCAATGGAGGGTCGCGTTGAGCTGTGTCAGCGGATACTTTGTTGCGCAGCTGTTCAACCCAATCTTATTTGCGACCCATGGAGCGGCGGCGGCGGGGCAGATGGGCTTGAGCTTGACGGTTTTGGTCACTGTCGGAGGCGCAGCGATTTCCTGGGTTGCGACAAAATCGGCGTCGTTCGGATCACTGATCGCACGGCGCGAGTTTGCGTACTTGGATCGTTTATTTTTCCCTTGCCTGTGGCGCTCCTGGGGCCTGGTATCGGCACTCGCCGCGCTGGTCTGGGGCCTGGATTTTATCCTGTGCCGGGCCGGACTGCCGCTGAGCCGCCGGTTTCTCGACCCGCTGCCGCTGGGCCTGCTGGCGGTGGTTACAGTAATCAACCATGGGATTGGAGCGCAAGCGATTTACCTGCGTGCTCACAAACAGGAGCCGTACCTTGTGATGTCGCTGGTCTCCGCCGGCCTGGTCGGCGCATCCGCGCTGCTGCTCGGCAAGCCGTTTGGGGCAACCGGAATGATGCTGGCGTATGCCTGCATCGCGCCGTTCAGCCTCGGCCTCGCGACCTGGGTGTTTGTCCGAAAGCGGCAGGAATGGCATCAATAAGCCGCGCAGGCGGGCCGGGTAAATGAGCGAAATGCTTCTTTCTTTGTGTATTCCGACATATCAGCGGGCCGAGCTGCTGGAAGAATGCCTCAGCGCGGTGGCGCGGCAGTGGGCACAAGATTTGACGCCGCTTCAGCGCTGCCGGGTGGAAGTGATTGTTTCCGACAATGCTTCGGCGGACGACACCGCCGGGGTGGTTGACCGCCTTCATGCCACGTACCCGCTGCTGCCGCTGACCTACACGCGGCAGGAGGCCAACCTCGGACCGGACGCCAACAAGCATTTGGTGATGCACGCAGGGACCGGAATGTACTTATATGTTCTGGCGGATGACGATATTTTGCTGCCGGGGGCGCTGTTAAAGCTGCTGTCGCTGATTGAGCAGAACCCGTCAGGCGGGGCGTTCTGCTTGAACCTCTGCGCGTTCGCCAAAAGTGTTTCGGAGATCGGGCCGCCAGTGTTCACCGTGCCGGAAGATACCATGATCGCCGACCCGAGCGAAGCGCTGGAATTCCTGTCTACCTGGATCACATTTTTGTCGGTCATGGCAATTCGGCGCGATGTTTTGACAGCAAAAGATTATTCCCCGTGGATCGGCAGCTACCTGGGGCATGCAAATGTTTTTTTAGACGCGCTGTTGAAGTCCGGCCCGCTTTGGATTACGAAAGAGCCGCTGCTTGCCGTGCGGACGGACAATACCGGCGGCTACAGCTTCTTTGAGGTCTTTGTGACGCAGTTTTCTTCTCTGCTGCGGTACGCGGAGCAGGCGGGATACACGGGCGCTGCGGTTCGCCGGGTCCGTGCGCAGCATCTGCGTCGGTTCGTCTTCTCGGGGATCGTGACAAGCCGGCTGCGGGGAGATGCAGGCCGCTCAAAGCACAGCCGGCGCGAAGGGGTCCGCAGCCTGCTGTCGGTGTACGGCCCTGACCCGTTTGTATTAGGCGTCTTGATCCCGCTGATGCTGACGCCGTCCTGGGCGCTTCGTCTGCCGGCTTTGCTGAGACGGCGGCTGAAGCGCCTGCGGCACGCGAAATTTTTATGACAGCAGCATTGCAGCGAAACAGCCTTTGCGCGGTCGTCGTGACCTACCAGCCCGATCACGGGATTGCGGAGCGGGTGCGGCGAATCGCGGCCCAGGTAGACCGAGTTTTAGTGGTGGACAACTCCGGACCGGCTGCGCCGACGGGTCTGGAAGCGGATTCGGGAATCGAAGCGGAGCTGGGGATCGAAGTGGTGCGAAACGACCGCAACCAGGGCATCGCGACGGCGCTGAACCAGGGAGCGCGGTGGGCGTTCGAACGGGGATACGCTTTTGTGCTGCTGTTTGATCAGGACACGGCGGTCTCGGAAGACTTCGCCGAAGCTTACGCGAAAATCTACACGGAAGTCTCGGCAGCGTCGGCAGAAGGCATCATCGTTGGGGCGAATTTTTTGCGATCTGTAGACGGCAAGGCCGGTCAAAAGATCAAGCCCGGCGCCGTTCCGGCGGATGGGAGCGGACGCTGGGCCGATGCAGTGACATTGGTAACATCCGGCACGCTGCTGCCGCGACGGGTTTGGGAGACGGTCGGACCGTTCCGCGACGAGTTCTTTATTGACTGCGTGGACGAGGAGTACTGCCTTCGCGCCCGCGCACACGGTGTCCGGGTTGTTATCTCCACCGCACCAATGATGCAGCACGCTGTCGGCGATCAGGCAGGGTACCGTTTTCTTTGGATTCGCGGCTTGACTTTCCATTACTCGCCGCGGCGCCATTACTGCCGGCTCCGAAACTCGGTTGCCGTTTGGCGCGCGTTTTTTCGGCGCGAACCCCGCTGGGTCCTGAGCAATGTGCTGTTCAATGTCAGGATTTTCGGCAAAATCTGCTTGTACGAGCCGCAGAAGCGCCGCAAGCTCTCGGCGCTGGCGCTGGGCCTGCGCGACGGCCTCCGCAGCCGCTTTGACCTCATGACCGCTCGCTTTCCGGAAACCCTATGAGCGCTGCTGACCTTGACCTTCCCGACACGGCAAACCCGCTGCTGTGCGTCTGCATTCCGACCTATAAGCGCCCGGACCAGCTTTTGCGGTGCGTCCGGTCGGTCATCGCGGCGGCGTCGCCGTACCGAGTTCCGGTGCTGATCGCCGACGACTCGGCGGACGAGACTAACGCCGAAGCGATTGCCGCGCTGCAAGCGCTGTACCCGCTCGTGCTTTACGTGCGGAACCCGGTCAACTTAGGGATTGACGGCAACATTCTTCGCTGCGCGGACCTGTGCCCGTGCGGCTACGCCTGGCTGCTCGGGGAAGATGACCGGCTGCTGCCGGACGCCGTCGGGCGGGTCCTCGCCGTTTTGAAGCGGGACGAGCCGGCGTTTCTTGCGGTAAACTATTCATCGGTGAATGAGGCCGTCTCGGTGGTGATCAAAGACAAGCTGATGGACATTTCGGCAGACCTGTCCCTGCCTGCCGAGGAGTTCCTGACGACATACGCCCCCGCCGTCGGCTTCATTGGCGGGTGCGTCATCCGAAAGGCTCTTTGGGACATGGTAGACCCCGCTCCGTATCTCGGCACCTACTTTGCCCATGTCGGGCGGATACTCGCATCGGTCCGGGGCCGCCGGGTGTCTTTGATCGCCGCGCCGCTGGTGCTGAACCGTGCGGGGAGCGCGGCGGCGTTCACCTGGTCGGACGATGCTTACGGGGTGTATACGGGCTGGGCAAAAGTTATCCTGCGGCTTGCGCCGATTTACGGCGCGGCGGCCTGCCGGGAGTGCATTGCGGCGTTTGACCGTCTGCACGGCTTAAATACGGTGCGCTTTATGATGGCAAAGCGTGCCGACCGGATTTACCATCTGGGCATCTACCGGCAGTTCATCCACCGCAGCGACCGTGGCTGGGGATACAAAGGTGTCGCACTTCTTGTCGCCGTGTCCCCGCCGCCGATGTTTCGCGCCCTGCACGCGCTGCTGGCGCTGGTGCGGCAACGACGAAATCGCAAAGTGGAGCTGCCGATATGAGCGTATGGACAAACATCAGCACACGACCAATTGCTTCTGACATTGTTCAGCGGTCGTGGCTCAGCCTCACCCGAAAACATGCGGCATACTTTTTAGGAGCGGCGAGCAGTCTCTTTTGGCTTCTGCCGGTATTCGGCCCGCCGGGAAGCGGCACCAGCACCGCAGATACGTCTTCGGTCCTGCGCTACCTGAGAATTGTTTTGCCCTTGTGCATTTTTTTTCTGGTTCGACGAAAAACTGTGGAAGGCCTGCGGCGGATGCTGGTGCTGAACGTCTCGCGTGGTGCAGTTCCGCGTGCCTTGCTGCGAATAGCGGGTTTGATATGTGCTCTGGGACTGGTTCCATTGAGTGCAGGTCTCCTGTCTGGCAACCTGCTGTTCATTGTAAGCGCCGTGCTGCCGTTGATTGTCAGCTTGGTTTTTGTGCTGGGGACGGTTTTGCTCGATGACGAAAACTTTCAGAACTGGGCACTTGGAATGACCGCTGCCGCCGCCGCGCTTCTGATGTATGGAATGGTGACATCACACTTTGAGTCAACCTCATATTATGGTCGCCCGCGTATTTTGCTGGGCTTCGGGCATCCAATCGTTACGGCCTCGGTCATCCTGGCGGCGCTGGGCTTTGTTATTCTGCGGGAGAGCACACTGTATCGCCAGCGGCCTGCCGGAATAAACCGCTTGATCTTTGGCGGCTATGGAAGTGCGGCGCTGCTTTTGCTGCTGTTTGCCCAAAGCCGCAATCTGCTGATCTCGCTTTGTGTTGGCTTTCTTTGTATTTGGCTTGGCCTTCGCGTCCGTGCGAAAACTCGTGCGTTGATTTTCACCACCATATTGTTTCTGCCGATTGGTCTTTACCTATTTGTGCTGACAGGATCGCCGCTGAACCCGCTCTGGGCGCTGCTGAACGATCTCTCATCGCAGCGTCTTGCGTCATTGCAGACTGCGTTAGCGCTTGAAATCGATCTTGGAGACCCGCAGCGACTGTTTGAACCCAGCAGCGCCCGTCTGACCGCACTATCTGATTATGTCGGCTTTGCGGCCACGGATTCCGTCTTCCAAAGCTTCTTTTTTAATTATGGCCTGGCATCGCTTGTTTGTTTTTTGGCACTGCTGCTTGCTCTAGGCTGGAAGCTTTCGGCTCACAAAAAAGACATTTATGCTTTTGGGGCATTCTGCGGCATGATATTCTTTTTCAGCCTAGATACGCAAGGAATTACAACCAGCAATCTTGTTCTGTTCGTCATTTTTAGTTATGCAATCCGCACGGCGGTTTCCCTCCGATTTACAGATTGACACAAATGACATCTCTGAAGACTGCGCCGCCTAATATCCATTTACTTTACCGTTCCTGGAACCGTGCCTTGCTTTTTCTGGCGTGTGCTCTGCCGTCGCTCGGCGCAACCTTGAAGTTTGGCAAACTGTTTGGTACTCTGCTCTATCTGCTGCTTGCAGCAGCCTGGATTGGGGTGGCGCTGCCTCAACTCGTGCGCCGTGCTTCTGTGTTGCCCAGGCTCGAACGGCTCGCCCCGCGCCTCGCGGCGGCAGTTCTGTTGCTGTTCACCGTGCTATTCTTGATTATTTATCCGCTGAGCCATTCCGGCCGATTTGGCAAGGGATCAGACCGAGCCGATGCGCTGAATGTCTCAATCCCCCGGCTGCTGGAAGGGAAAAACCCGTACACGGTGCGGACCTATCTCGGCAATCCGGTCACGCCGCTGCCGGGGGCGCTTCTGTTGGGAGCGCCGTTTCGGGAGTTGCTGCGGGATGCAGCATACCAAAATATTTTTTGGGTGTTTATGCTGTTTGTGCTGCTATCCTCTGTTTGCCGAACACGGGTTGAAGCCTTTCTGGTTTGGGTGACGTTTTTGTTCATGTGTCCGGCGCTGCTGCTAGACGTGATGACCGGGGGCGACTTTACTGTGAACGCCATCTACTGCGCCGCGTCTACGCTGTGGCTGCTGCGGGCGCTGGCCCGGCCGCCGGACCGCTCGGATCGCTGGCGTGTCCCGGTGCTGGCGGCATTCTGGGGCGTCTGCCTGTGTTCACGCCCGAGTTATGGGGTTCTGGTGCCATTTGTTGCCGCGTATGCGCTTCAGCGGCACGGTTTCCGTGCGCTGGGGGGTGTTGGACTGGCACTGGGTGTGGTCGCGGCCCTGGTGCTGCCGATTTACCTGCCGGCCCCGCAGGATTTTTCTCCTCTGCATATCGGCGGCAAGCTGACCGCAACGGGAAGGGTGACACCCGCCCTGCTTGGCGGGGCGGCAGGATTTGCTTTGCTGCTTTGCGGGGCGGCTTGGGCAGGCAGACATCGGGGGATCGGCTTCACGTTCGCCGCCGGTGCCATCTTTCTTGCCCTGCCGGTGCCGCTTGTCATCCTGGCGGACTCGCATCGGGCAGGCCATTTAAGCCTGGCAAACCTGGTGTTTGCTCTGTCGCCCGCGCTGTTCGCTGTTTTTGCCATGCTGCTGCCGGGGGGGCAAGGTGAGCCGGCACTGGCAATCGTACCCGATGAGAGGTAAAGCGTGCGTATCGGTCTGAACCTATTATATATTATTCCCGGCGAGAACGGCGGGACACAGACTTACGCCGAGTCGCTGATCAAAGCGCTGGCGGCACTGAACACGAGCGACGAATTCGTGGTGTTCGTCAGCGAGGAAGGCGCGGCTTTGGATCTGCCGCCGCAAGCAAACTTCCGCAAGATCGTCTGCCCGGTGCGGGCGGCTCGGCGGGAAGCGCGGTATGCCTACGAGCAGCTTATTTTCCCGCGCCTGCTGCGCCGGCACAAGCTGGACGTCCTGCATTCGCTGGGGTATGTCTGCCCGCTGCGCGTGCCCTGCCGGAGTGTCGTAACGATCCATGATCTCAACTACCTGACACCCTGGCACGGCATGAGCCGCCAAAAGCGGCTGGTTCTGGGCTGGTTTATCAAGCAGTCCGCACGCCGCGCCGATACCGTTCTGACTGTCTCGGAGTTCTCCAAGTCCGAGATTCATTGCCGTCTTCGTATCCCGGAGGCTAAGATCGCCGTGACTTTGGAAGGGCCGCGCGAGGCGCCGCCGCCGGAAGCCTGGAAGGAGATTGCCGGGCGCTATGCGGTTGACACGCCGTATGTGATGGCGTTCGGCAGTTTGACCGCGAACAAAAATATTCCGCGCTTAATTCAGGCGTTTGCGGCGATTCAAGCGCAGGTGCCGCACACGCTGCTGCTGGTGGGACACCTGCCGCCGGGCGCGGAGCTGCACACTGAGATCAAAGCGCTGGGCCTTGACGGGCGTGTGAAAATCACCGGGTATGTCCCCGACAGTCATATCATGCCGCTGCTGAAACACGCCGATCTGTTTGTGTTTCCGTCGCTGTATGAGGGCTTCGGGCTGCCGGTGTTGGAAGCGCAGAAGGCGGGAACCGCGGTCGCCTGCTCATCCGCCGCCTCGCTGCCGGAAGTGGCGGGCGACGGCGCGGCGTTTTTTGACCCAGCCTTAGTCGAAGAAATCAGCCGCGTTCTGCTCGGCTGCCTGCAAGACCCGGCCCAGCGGGAAAGCCTGGCGGCGCGGGGCCGGGCGAATCTACAGCGGTTTTCCTGGGAGCAGACAGCGGCCCAAACACTGCGCTGTTACCATCGTACTTAACGCGGTGCGCGATAACCGAGACGCCGCACACGATTTTCGGGTATAAGCATTGAGAAGCCCGCAATGCCATCCATTCCAGCGGCTTGCCATTCCAGCGACTTGATCCACGCGCTTGATGCATTGTTCCGAACCCTGCACGCCGCTGAAGCCGACAGCGTCGGCAGTCGGCATCGGCAACGGGCGGCTCTCGCGCCGCCCGAGGCTTGAGGAGATCCCCATTTGCTCGGCCGGTAACAGCGGAAAGCCCAAAACGCGCTGTCCTGAGTGGAAACAAGTGTATAATATAAAGCATATTTTAGCGGAGACCTGTGAGGCCGACGCTGACCGCCGGTGCACTTCCGCTGCCGGAAGGAGCGTGTGAGCGCAGGGGGCGTTCGGGTGCGGGCCAGGAGAGTTCATGCGGATCCTTTTTTTGACGATGTACTACCAGCCGGACAGTGCGGCGACCGGCATTCTCATGGCGGAGCTGGCCGAGGAGCTGGCGCAGCGCGGGCACGATGTCCGGGTCATCACCAGCATGCCGCACTATTCCACCAACTCCATCTGGCCGGAGTACCGGGGCAAATGGTTCCGGCGCGAGCGCCAGGGGGCCATTCTTGTCCACCGGGTCTGGTCTTATGTCCCCGTCCACAAAGACCGGCTGCTGCCGCGCTTCTTTTCCTACCTGTCGTTCACGCTGCTATCGGCGTTGAGCGGGCTTTTGATGCCCCGCCCGGACGTCATCGTCACGCCGTCGCCTTCGCCGCCGCTCACCAACGGCATCTCGGCCTACCTGCTCGGCAAGCTGCGCGGGGTGCCGTTTGTCGCTAATATCCAGGACATCTACCCGGATGTCGCCATTCGAATGGGCGTGATGAAGCACCCGGCGGCGATTGCGGGCTACAAGAGGCTGGAGCAGTTTGTTTACAAGCACGCCCGCGCCATTTCCGTGATCTCGGAAGGGTTTCGCGGCAACTTGACTGCCAAAGGGGTGCCGGCGGACAAGATCAGCGTCATTCCGAACTTCATTGATGCGGCATTTGTCCTGCCGCATCCGCGCCGCAACTCCTGGAGCGCCGCGCAAGGGTGGGACGACAAATTCGTGGTGCTGTTTGCGGGCAATGTCGGTATGTCGCAGGGTCTGGACACGGTGCTGGAAGCGGCGAGCCTCCTGCAAGGAACGCCGGACCTGCTGTTTGCGATTGTCGGCAATGGGGCGTCGAAGCCCGCCCTGACCGCGCAGGCGCAAAAGATGGGCCTCGCCAATGTTCGGTTTTTGCCATACCAGGATTACGAGCACGTCCCGGCGATGTACTCGTCGGCGGACATCGGCCTGATCCCACTGCGGCGCGGTTTCAGCTCCGATTCCGTGCCGAGCAAGCTGTTTACGATCATGGGGGTCGCTCGCCCGGTGATCGCCTCGGTAGACGCCGGCAGCGAGACGGCGGATGTGATCCATGCCGCGAAGTGCGGCCTCTGCCTGGAACCCGAGGACCCGTCGGCGCTGGCCGACGCCATCCTTTCGATCTACCGCGACAAAGCGAAAGCCAACGAAATGGGCCGGCGCGGGCGGCAGTATGTCGAGGCACACTACACGCGCACCAGCGTCGCCCGCGAGTACGAGGCGATCTTCACGCGGCTGCTGTCTCCGTCCGACGCCCCCGCACCGGCCAGCAAGCCCGACCCGGCCAGCTTATGAAACACCCCGCTGCATTCCTGAAACATCCTGCCGCATTTCTGGTGACTCTGATACTCGGATGGGCGGCGCTCGGGCCGGCCCCGTTGTACGCGGCGTCGCCCGATGATGTCGTGCCGCAGGGGTCGGGGCTGTATGACGCCGCCGCTCTGCTGTCCGCGAAGCATCTGCTGCCGCCGGGTGCGCCGGATGCCACCGCGCTTCAAGGGGTCACGGCCCGGCTGTACACGCGCCGCGAGTTTGCGAACTGGGTCCGGGCAGTCACCGACCAGCCCGCCGATCCCCGCGCGGCATCGGCGCTGGCCTATGCCCGAAACATCCTTGCCCCCGAGCTTGCCGGTGCCCCGCTGCTGGCCGCGCCGGTCTCGACCCCGCCAGTGCTGACCGGCTTTGCCGAACTGGAAGCCGGTGGGCGCAGCGACACGGGGAACCACCTGACATCCCACGGTGAGGCGCTGGGCCGGGCGCGTCTCCTGGGCGTTCTAGGGCGCGACGGTGCCTACACAGTCAGCCTCTCGAATATCTACCGGCAGACCCGCGATCACCTCGCCGTGAGCCTCCGCAATGACGGGACGCATGGCGCGGACAACCCGGACGCGCTTTCAGGGATTGACGAGGCATATGTCACGGCAGTGAATAGCCGGGGCCTGCGCGTTTCTTTGGGCGAGATCCGCCGCCGCTGGGGCAGCGGCTATCTCGGGGATATGCTCGTCAGCGACACAAGTCCGGCCCGGCCGTCGCTTGAAATCGAGGTACCGTTCTCGCTGGGCCATACGCTTGGGAATTACCGCTTCACGCAGTACCTCTCGGAGTACCGGAACGGCGGCCAAAGAGTCTACGCCGGCGGACGCCGGATTGAGCACCCGATTGGCGACCGCACGATCCTATCACTGGAGGAAGCGTATACGTCCACGCAGTTCCGCTCCCCGACCGTGCTGGTGCTGCCATACTACGCCTATCAAAAAGCGTATTATCCCGGTCCCAATGAGCCGTTCTTCTTCAACTACAACTTTAACCTCGGCGTCTCAGTCACCCCGCGCGGGCCGTCCGCGCCGCAGCGCGTCTACGGTCAGTTCTTGATTGACGATTTGCAGGCCCCCAAAGGCCTCGGCAAAGGCAACATCACGCCGCGCAAGATCGGCTACCTGCTGGGCTACGCCGACAATTTCCCGCGCACCGGCACGAATGTCGTGCTGGAATATGCCCACACCGACCGTCAGACCTATACTAAGCTGCCGCCGCTGCCGACAAGCCTCGCCTGGTTTAACGGCGACCTGCCGCTCGGCTACGCGAGCGGCACCAACGGCAACCAGGTCTACCTTCGCTTGGGGCAGCGCCTCTCCCCACGCTTTGATTTATCGGTCGAGGGCCGCGACCGCCGCCGGGCGTCGGCAGACTTCCCCGCCGTCAATGCCCGTGCTTTAGACTTGGCCGTCGCCTACCACCTCGGCCTTGCCCAATCTATCGGTGTCCGCTACAGCCTCTACAATGAAGACCCCTACCCCGGCGGCGTCTCCCTGCCCCCCGGCAACGGCACCGGCGGCGCAGACTACGGCCAGCCCCTCCGCCGCCGCCTCCTCGCCGTCTCCTTCTTGCAGGGGTTTTAGACTTTCTTCACCTTTACGCTCTCCTGAGTGATTGTCTCCCCTGGTATCGTACTGCAAAAACTATAATAATTCGCGTCAGGGCCTTCGACGAGAGGGCCAAGCCAGTTCTGAGCGTCAGCGATGATGGCTTCCACTTCTCCTGCCGTTACTCTGGCTACGCCGCTTGAAGGTGGCGGCCAGCCTTGTGTACGAGTGATATAGACCAAACCGCGCTCCATCAACTCCCGCATGAGTTCTTGCGCTTCAGGAATTGTCTCTACTAGAGCCGCCTCCGCCTTGGCTTCGTCACGCCCAGAAGCAAAAGTGTCATCGTTCCAGTGGTTAATGAGCGCGAGTTCTTCAAGGATGCCCCAGAACGGATCGCCACGGTCGTCATAGGCGGTCATTAGCATCCGGTAAAGCTTCTCGTTCCACTCTGATGTCTCCTTCATAAAAGTGTCTTCCATTTCAGCCTCGCTTTCGCAGCAAATACAATAAGAATGAGTATAGCCCAGCGAACTTGTAAGTGGGATCTGTGTACTTCTCGATGACATAGAAACAGAAGTAATAGAAGCGGCAGAAGGACCAGATTGTGATGAGGAGCAGAAAGGCCGTTCGCAGCGTCGGGCTGTCCAGCAGCAAAGCTGTCGCCGCCAGAAGGCCGGTAATCAAGAAGAGTATGCCCTTGAAGTAAATCAGCCGGGCGCTCGGCAGGTCATCGGTAAGCTTCATATAGGGAAATCCAAACTTATCGGTACAGCCCAAGCCGCTCTGTTTCGGCCACCAATTCCTCCATGACCGCCTGCCGCCGCTCCACTTCCTCCTCCGTAATGGGTTCGATCAGGGGCATATTTTTCCGGGCTTCGGCCATGTGGGCGCGGATGGCGGCGATTTTGTCAATGTTCGACAGCCGTTCCATTAATTCTTCGTAAGTCTGCGTGTCCAGCAGGACGACTTCGGCGCGTCCGTTGACGGTCAGCACTTCCGGGGTGCGGGTTTCTTTGAGGCGGGCGACGTGGGCTTTCGGGTTGCGGACAAAGTCGCTCATGGGGTGGATATGGCGTGTATCAAGCATAGCGGGCTTCTTTCATGTAATTTGCAGTGAATTCAATGATGACAGATTTTTGGGAGGAAGTCAATAAATCGGGTGGGATGCAGACGGGGAAAAAATGCTCGCTTTCGGCATCTGTGAACTTGGAGGGCGATATGAGCAAAAGAACATTGGGGCTGCTGGGAGTGGGGATGGCGCTGACGACCTTGGCGCTGGCGGGGTGCGGCGGAGGCGGCAACTCGGGGAACTCGCAGACGACGATCAATGGGCGGCTGCAATCGGGGGACCAGACGCTGCCGACGGACACCTATGTTCAGGCAGGATCGTATGTGGATGTCTATTCCTGCGTCGCCCGTGATAACGGCACCGCGCAGGTGGATCTGAAATCGTCGGACTTCGACTCGTTTTTGATTGTCGGCACCGAGGACGGAAGCGGAAGATATGTCCAGACGATTGCGACCGACGACAACTCCGGGGACGGGCAGAATGCCCGCGTGAAGTTCGGCATCAACCGTGATGTCCGCTACTTTGTCGCCGCGACCAATGCCGACGGCTCGGGCCGCACCGGCGGCTACGAGATGAAGTTCTCCGACAGTCTTAAAGACGTGGTCGAGGAAACCCAAATCCGGCCTGCGGTGCTGGCTGCCGCCGCTCACGCCCTGAGCGCGTACCGGGCACAGAAGAAGTAGGGGCGCACAAAAGAAAGAAGCCGCCGGGATTGCCCGGCGGCCTTGGGCTTGGCTTGCGGGTGTCAGTGAACCATTCGGGATGCTGGGCGGGGCGACAGTACGAGAATCAGGTCTTCGTCGTCTTTGAGCCGGATGCGGGTGGCTTTGACATTGCCGCAGCGCATCAAGTAGACATAGACCGGCGCAGAGCGGGCGTAGGGACTGAGCAGGCGCGGCAGGTCATCGAGGCGCACGGGGGCGTTCGGGCCGGGCAGGGCCGGAGGCAGAGGAGTGGGGCCGGCGGCGGAGCGCGGGTCGGCGGCGTGAAGCATGGGTGAGTTCCTTTCTGGGAAACGTCTTGCTTGTCAGACACCGACATTGGTGACAGCCTCCGGGAGTAGGTCTCGCGGAGAAGCTGGGGGAGCACTCGCACTGTGCCCTAAGTAGAGATTTACTGTACCACGGATTGGTGCCGTGCTGACAATTATCGGCAGCGGCGTGGGGTTTCTTGAGGGGCTTTACGCAGCAGTCTCCATTGCGCCTTGCTGCTGACGGACCATGCGGGCGTAGCGGCCACCCTGGCGCATCAGCTCGGCGTGGCTGCCTTGCTCGGCTAATTTGCCCGACGCGAAGACGAAGATAATATCGGCGTTTCGGACCGTGGACAGCCGGTGGGCGGCGAGGATGGTGGTGCGCCCGCGCATGAGTCGTTCGATGGCGTCTTGGATAATCTGCTCGGACTCGGGTTCGACGGCGCTGGTGGCTTCGTCGAGCAGTAGGATGCGCGGGTCGGCGAGGAAGGCGCGGGCGACTGAAATCCGCTGGCGCTGGCCGCCGGAGAGCTTGACGCCGCGCTCGCCGACAAGCGTGCCGTAACCGTCGGGCAGCTCGGCGATGAAGCCGTGGGCGTTTGCGGCGCGGGCGGCATCCTCAACTTCATGGTCGGAGGCGTCGGGACGGGCGTAGCGGATATTCTCGGCGACTGAGGCGGCGAACAGGAACGTCTCCTGCTGCACCGACGCGCTCTGCCGGCGCAGGCTGGTCTGGGTGACACTCGTGAGCGCGTGACCGTCTACCAGGACGCTGCCGCTGTCGGGGTCCCAGAAGCGGGAAACGAGGGCGAAGACCGTGCTTTTGCCTGCGCCCGACTCGCCGACCAGGGCGGCGGTCTGTCCGGCGGGAATGCGGAGCGAAAGGTCGTCCAAAACGGGCCGGGTGCCTTCGCGGTACCGGAACGAGACATGGTCGAAGACAATCTCGCCGTCCACGGGCGGCAGGTCTCTGGCATTGGGGGCATCGGTGACCGTGACGGGCGCATCCAAGACTTGAAACAGCCGGTCGGCGGCGGCGACCCCGCGTTGGACGGTGTCGTTGATCTGGGTCAGGTCGTCAATCGGGCCGTAAAAGTACCGCCCGTAGCCCCGGTAGGCAATCAACCCGCCGACCGTGAACTGTCCCTGCAAAATCAGCCAGGCCCCGTAGCCGATGGTGATGGTGTTGCCGAATGACGCCAGCCAGCGGACGAAGGGGAAAAACGTCGAGCGCAGCTTGATTGCGCTGAGGTTTTCGTCCAAATAGCGCTGGTTGGTGGCTTCAAACGCCGACTGCTCGGCCCCCTCTCGCGCGAACGCTTTAATCACACGGATGCCCGAGAGGTTGTCCTGCAATTTGGCGTTGACCAAGCCCAGCTTCGCCCGTGCGCCTTTGTAGATGCCCTTGACACGCTTGTTGAACAGCTTCAGCAGTACGCCGACGACGAGAATCGGTACCAGTGTCGCCAGGCCCAGCTTCAGGTTCAGCGAGCAGAAGATAATGGCGACCCCGATGAGGCGCAGGAAGTTTGCGACCACCGAGTCGGTGCCCTGGATGACGACGTCCGAGACGGCGTCCACGTCCGATGACGCCCGGCTCATCAGATCGCCGGTCCGGGCCTCGTTAAAGTACGCCAGCGACTGATGCGACAGCTTGGCATACAGCGAGTTTCGGAGGTCGTAGACAAACTTCTGCCCGACCGACTCCAGCAGCCGCGTTCGAATGGCCGATGAAAGCGTGCTCCCGCCCTGCATCAGTGTCAGGGCCAGAACGCACGGCCACAGCTTCGCCATCTCGCGCCGGACAATCACATCATCCACAACGATTTTCCAAACCAGCGGCGGGGACAACTCTAAAACGACCGACCCGAGCAGGCACAGAAACCCGGTCAGCAGGGTCGCACGATACGGGCGCAGGGTGGAAAGAATGCGGAGAAAAGTAGGCACACGGAGAGTGTACCCGACAGAGGCCCCCTAGCCCCCAATTCTGAGGGAACATGATAAGGCTAGGGGCCTTTTAACTAAGCTTGTGACGCCAAGCGCTTGCGGGAGCGCAGGGCGAATGCGCCGAGGCCGAGCGCCAGCAGGACACCCGTAGAGACCACCGACGAGGCTTCGGGCACGGCGGCGGGGGTGAGAAGGAACTTTCCCTGGTCGTTGCTCTGGTACCTGCCGGTATCTTCGTTGAAGAAGCCGCCGGAGTTTATTCCCTCGGGGGTGAACTTCAGTATACCCTGGCTGCCGAGGTCGAATGTTAGCACCTGGCTTGCTGAGCCGGGGGTCAAAGTCAAATCGTCATTGGCAAATGTCGTTGATCCATCGCCTGAGCGGGTCGTCAGCGTGAAGCCCTGGACAGCGTTCTGCACGGCACCGTTGACCGTCAGTGTACGAGAGACGTTTCCAGTGTAGTCTTGCGTCTGGAAATTGTTCGTGTCGTTGACTGTGAAAAGCACTCCCTGGATGTTGACGGTCTGGGCTACGCCGGGGAGAAGCGTAAGCGTGTTCGTGCGAGTTGTCAGATTAAAGCTGGCGTACTGGTTTGGCGTGGTGAAGGTGAAAGCGCCGAGTGAATAGTTGATCGTGACTTGTGCGTGGGCGGCGGGTGCGCCGCAGAAGGCAAGGCCGGCGAGAAGCGGGGCCGCGCTGAGAAGAGAACGGTTCATGAGGAAGTCTACCTTTCGTCCGTGAGAATAAGTTGATGATCGCTCAAGAAGTGTGACGCAGTCACCAAGAGTGGCGCGATGGACAACGGGGTGCCAGCGGGCCGACCGTGTGGGGGCAGGTCGGCTCCGGGCAGAGGAGTACAATGCAGAGAGGAAAACTACGGGGCTTGTGAGGCCATTATAAACGATTGTCCGCTTGCTGTCAAGCAGTTTTTTTAGGCATTGCCGTCAAGCGATTTCCAAATACGCCCTAAGCTGGGCGCGGCTGATTTTGCCTTCGCGGATGAGATGGGCCGGGACCGTGGACACGTCCAGAACCGTGCTCGGGGTGCGGTCTGTCGTCGGGCCGGCGTCGAGAATGAGGTCAATGCGCCCGTCCAGGTCTTCCAAAACGTCCGACGCGGACATCGCGGCCCGGCGGCCCGTGAGGTTCGCCGACGGGCAGACGAGCGGGCCGCCGAATGCTTGGAGGACGCCGAGAGCAACAGGGTGGTCGGGCATCCGCAGGCCGACGGTCTCACCGCCGCCGGTGATGAGCAGCGAGACGTGCGGCTGACGCCGGAAGACGAGCGTGAGCGGGCCGGGGAAGAAATCGGCGATCAGCCGCCGGGCGGCGGGCGAGATGTCCACGGCCAGCGTGTCCAATTCTTCGGCACTCGCAATCTGCACCGGCAGGGGCTGGCCCGACGGGCGGCCTTTGGCGTCGAAGACCCGCGCTACGGCGTCGTCGCCCAGGGCATTTGCGGCGAGGCCGTAGACAGTCTCGGTCGGATAGGCGACGAGGCCGCCCGCCCGCAGGACGGCGGCGGCGCGGGCGATCTTGGCGGGATCGGGCGCATTGGGATTGATTTGCACGGTTTCGGTCATACCTACCCCCGGCACTTCGTGCCGACCCCTCCCGCAACGGGAAGGGTGAAGATTTGAGGACAGGAGGCAAGCGCCCTATGCCCAGAGTTTTTTATTTTACCCTTCCCGTTGCGGGAGGGGTCGGCACGGAGTGCCGGGGGTAGGTTCATGGCATCACTTGGACTCGGTCGTCTAAATACTTGACCCCAGCGACGGCGCGGGCGAGGGCGGCGGCGCGGGCCTTCCGGGCCGGGGTCGGGACCCCGCCGGTCAGGATTACGACACCGTTTTTGGCCCGTGCCGACAGGTACTGGGTCGGGACACCGCCTGCCGTCAAAGCAGTCACAACGTTTTGCGCGACTGGGTCATCCGGCTCGAAGCCGCGCTCCGACGCGATCGGCTTAAGGGCAGCCGACCTGCCGCGATAGACGCCCGGCTGGGTGTTGACGGGTTCGGAATTCAGCTCCCACGAGTTTACCGACGACCGATTGGTCGGCGTGCCCGTGTGATAGACCGGCGTCTGTGTCGGCGGATCATGCGCCGAGCAGCCGGCAGTCAGCAGCAGAACGATTAGGAGCCATTTTGCGGAAGACATATTTGCGGAAGACACGCGCTCACCACCCGTCCGATCTTCGAGAAGTCGTCATGCACGGCGACTTGGTCGTAGCCGAGTGTCCGGGCCATCTCGGCGACCCGCTGCGCCTGCCCCTGCCCCACTTCCAGCAGCAGGGTCCCGCCCGGTTTCAAGAAGACACGGCTTTCAGACAGCAGCCGCCGGTGCAGCGCCGTTCCATCAGAGCCGACCGCGCCGGGTTGTCCTGAGAGGGCCAGAATTGGCTCGTAGTCGCGCACTTCCGGCTGCAAGCCTAAGACCTCGGCTTCGGTGATATACGGTGGGTTCGAGACAACAACGTCGAAGCGCAGGACCTCCGGCAGCGGCCCCAGCAGATCGCCGTGCAGCAGGGTTACGCGGTCCAAAAGTCCATAGCGCACGACATTCTTGCGGGCCTCTTTCAGCGCGTCACCCGACAAATCCGTCGCCCAAACCCGCGCTTCGGGCCGCTCGGCGGCAAGTGTCACGGCCAAACACCCGCTGCCGGTGCCGATGTCCGCCAGCTTCGGCTCCGGGACACTTTGACACGCCCGCAAGGCCAAATCTACCAGCATCTCGGTTTCAGGACGCGGGATGAGCACGGCCCGGTTGATCTTAAACTCGCGCCCGTAAAACCACGCTTCCCCGGTGATATACGGCAGCGGGCGGCGCAGGCGGCGCAGGCTGACCGCCTTCCTGAAGATGATCTCCTCCCGCGCCGCCAAGACCCGCTCCGGCTCCCGCGCCAAGTCCTCCCGCCGCGCTTTCAGTGTCCAGGCCAAAAGAAGCTGGGCGTCGAGGCGCGGCGTGTCAATTCCGGCTGCCGCGAGCTGTTCAGACGCATCAATGAGTGCCTCGGCGGTTGTCATCGGTAATTCAAGAAGTCAAACCGCGCGCCGTCCATCCTGCAACGATTTCCTGCGCCATTTCAGCGTTGTTCGTCATCACATGAACATCAGCCTCATGGCAAATCTCGAATTCGATCTCCTCGTCTTGACTGCGGATATGTAGAGTGCCTTCACCGAGAGTAAAGATGCCTGACGCAGTGGCTTGAGCAATCCATTCTCGCAGGCCTGAAAGCGGCAAAGGAACTTCTTGGTAGAGACTATCCATGTCCAGGTCGCAGCCCCAGCCATAAGAGACTACTAACTCATGCTTGCATTCGACTTGCAGGAGACTAATAAAACTGTCTATCTCCTGCTCCCATTGCGTCGCCGTCAAGACTTGAGTTCGGAGTTCCATTTCTATGCTTCGACTTCCTGCTTGAGCTTTTCGGCCTGGTCGGCGCTGACCAGCGTGTCAATGATGTGCTGGATTTCGCCGCTGAGAATGGTCGGCAGGTTGTGGACCGTGAGGCCGATGCGGTGGTCGGTCAGGCGGTCCTGCGGAAAGTTGTAGGTGCGGATCTTCGACTCGCGCCCGCCGGTGCCGATGAGCGAGCGGCGGGTGCCGCCGGCGCTGTCGTTCTGCTTCTGCATCTCGATGTCGTACAAACGCGCTTTCAGGACCCGGATAGCCTTTTCATAGTTCTGTAGCTGCGAGCGCTGGTCCTGGCAGGCGACAACAATCCCCGTTGGCTTGTGGATTAAGCGCACAGCGGTCATGTTCTTTTGGACGTTCTGGCCGCCCGCGCCCTGAGACAGCGTGTACTGCTTCTCGATGTCCTTTTCTTCGTTGATCTCGATCTCCACATCTTCGGCCTCGGGCATAACAATCACCGTCGCGCTGCTCGTGTGCAGGCGTCCCGACGCCTCGGTGGCGGGAACACGTTGCACTCTATGTACGCCCGACTCGAACTTCAGGGCCGAGTAGGCTCCTTCGCCGTGGATTTCCACGACCGCTTCTTTGTAGCCGCCGTTGCCGGTCTCCGACGAGTTGATCAGGTCCACTTTCCAGCCGCGCTTTTCGGCGTAGCGCAGGTACATTCGGAGAAGCTCGCCCGCGAACAGGGCGGCTTCGTCGCCGCCTTCCGCCCCGCGCACTTCTAAGATGACATCTTTGGCGTCGTTCGGGTCTTTAGGCAGCAGCATAACCTTCATGTCCTGCTCCAATGCTGCCCGCTGGCTCTTCAAATCATCAAACTCGGTTTGGGCCATATCGCGCAGGTCGTCGTCGAGCGAGCCGCGCAGCATATCCTCGGTCTCGGCAAGCTGCTTCAAAACCTCTTTGTGCGCCCGGTACTTGGCGACAATATCGGAGAGGTCGCTGTACTGCTTATGCACCCGCCGGTACTCGTCCATATCGCCGACCAACTCGGGGTCGGCCATGCGGCGCTCTAGGTCCTGGTACAGTTCTTCAACTTCGGCTAATTTCTCAAACATAGGTCTCTCTTTATGCGTTGCGCCAAAGCGCTCTTTTACCCGGCAGGAAAGTCCGGGACTGTAGCAAAGCAAAATGTCAGCATAGAGACACGGGGCTGAACCCCCATGCTTTGAAGGGCAATTCCCCGCCGTCGCGGGCACCGGAAATATCTGAATTCTTCGCCCGCGAAGGCGGGAGCTTGCTCTTCAAAGCATGGGGGTTCAGCCCCGTGTGCATCTATCCTCTCTCTCTTCTTCCAGCGGCATAAACGGCTTCGCAATCCGCCATGCGTCTTCAATCTGGGATGCCGACGCCGACAGTTCTGCCGCGCCGCGCTGCAACGCCGCCGCAAGCTGCGACCGGCCCCGGCCTGCATCTCTTTGTCCATCCTGCGCGATCTTGGCCGCAAGCAGCAACAGAAACTCGGCCAGCAAGTCGTATCGCAGATTGCCGATGTCTTCCGCGAGTTCTGCTAAGGAGCCTGTATAGCTCTGTACAGCGGCATGATGGATCATGTTAAGCAATCACCGGCTCGGGTTCTTCGCCGGGGTGGCCTGCGGGAACCGAAATGAGGCCCGTGCCGCCGTGCTCTTCGGCCCAGACGGCATCGAGTGACGCAATGGCGACTTCGAGCTGGCTGTCGTCCGGGACGCGCGTGGTCAGGTACTGGGTCCAGAGGCCGGGGGCAATCAGCGCCTGCGCCCAGGCTTTGTCCCGGTTCTGGCCGGCCCATTTGAGTATTTCATACGCGACGCCGGCGACAATCGGCAGCAGCAGCAGGCGATAGAACACGGTGGACAGGACGGGCAGGATGCCTTCGCTGAACGCATGGCGCGGGACCACCGAGAAGACGGCAATCGAAGTGACAAGAACGATAAAGATAAAGTTCGTGCCGCAGCGCGGGTGAATGCGGCTCGATTCGCGGGCGTTCTCGACGGTCATTGGGACGCGGCGCTCCAAAGTATTGATCGCCTTGTGCTCCGCGCCGTGGTACTGGAAGACGCGCTGGATATGCTTCATCTGCGAAATTAATCCAATATAGGTAAAGAAGATGGCTAACCGAATTGCGCCTTCGGTGAGATTGGACAGCAGGCGTCCGTGGTGCGGCAGCAGCTTGTCGGTCAGGAGCGCTGGGAAGGTCCAAAAAAGCGCAAAGCCGAGGAACAGGGACAGCACGGTGGTCGCGCCGATGGCAATGCCGTTAATCGTACCGTCGGTGATAGTGCCGTCGGACGATTTGGTTTTTTCCGCGACGCCTTCGCCCATCGCCATATTCACTGCACCTGCGGAGGCCGCCTCGTTTTTCGCATATTCGTTTTTCGCGAATTCGTCGGTCGCCTGGACATTGGCGGCGTAGGTGAGCGCTTTGATGCCAAGCGCCATGGCATCTACCAGCGCCAGCGAGCCGCGCAGGAACGGCTTGTTGAGCCACTGGAACGCGCCGACGTGTTTTTCAACGGGTTCGAGCTTCAGGACAATTTTCTGGTCGGACAGGCGGCGGCAGGCGATGGCGAAAAAGCGGGGACTCCGCATCATGACGCCTTCAACGACTGCCTGACCGCCGTACTGCGTGCGCTCGTCAATAGGGGGAGCTGGCATGGAAAGCACCTCCGGGGAACGGAAAGAAGGGCGCAGCGAGCGGCGCCCCTACGAGAATAATGGGAGGGGCGCTGCTTGCTGCGCCCTTTGAGGCCGCAGTACGCCGCTATTTCTTCATGCCGTACTTAGACAGGAACTTATCCACGCGGCCTGCGCTGTCGAGCATCTTCTGCTTGCCGGTATAGAACGGATGGCAGTTGCCGCAGATTTCGGTGGTCAGCTTTTCGCCGCCGGTGGACTTGGTCTGGTAGACATGGCCGCACGAGCCGCAGGTGATGGAAGCGTCGTGGTAGTTGGGATGGATGCCGGTTTTCATGGTGTCTCTTTCTGTGCCGTGGGAACACCCAGCGGCGGGCCGGTAAAGTGGGCCGATCTGTGCGGTTTAACTCCGCAGTATACACTATAAACACGGCGTTATGCAAGCGCGTTCCGCGAAATTTGGGTACACTCTTTGGCTATGAACGTCGTCAAAAAGTCGGGGTCGGCGGTGAGCCGGGCGAACCAAACACAGGGGGCGCCGGCGATTGCCGGGCGGCATCTGGCGATTGGACTGGCCCTCAGCATCGTGTTTACGGCGATTTTCGCTCGCTTGTTCGATTTTGTCGAGGACCACGGCACAGCGGTGTCGTCGTTTGACCGCGAGATTTCTTTTTGGATGTACCATCACCGAACGCAGCATCTGACGCAGGCCGCGACGGTGCTGGCGCACCTGGGATCACCGCCGGTAATGGCTGGGCTGGGCGCAGTGTCGGCGCTGGTGGGCGTCTTCTGGCGTCGGGTGCGTGGGGCAGCTTGGACGATGCCGATTGCGATTGTCGGGGCCGGAGTGATTATTCAGGGGGTCAAGCTGGTGATTAAACGCCCGCGCCCGAGCTTCTTCACGCCGCTTTTGCACGAGTCGGGGTTTTCGTTTCCCTCGGGCCACTCGCTGATCGCGATTGTGGTCTACGGCCTCCTCGGCTACTTCGTCCTGCACCTGTTCAAAAACTTCGCGGTGCGTCTGGCCGTGCGGATTCTCACCGTGCTGGTCGTGGTCGCGATTGGGGTCTCGCGGGTGTATGTCGGGGTGCATTATCCGACCGACGTGCTGGCGGGCTGGACTGCGGGCGTACCGTGGCTGATTTCGTGCCTCGCGCTGCATGAAGTCCTGGCCCGCCGGTGGCCGTCGGCAGGCGAGCCGGTCCTGTCGGCGCTGGGCAATCCGGCGAAAACCGTGGTGCGGGGCTGATGCCCCTAGACATTCGGCCTCTCTTTTGTTATAATAAGTCCAGCAAGTGGTGCAGAGTACAAATATGGACGATCTCGACAAAACACGACTGACCGGCGCTCCCCCGCCGGGCGACCCGGACAAGACCCGCATGACCGGCGACCCCGACCGGACGCGCATGACCGCCGACCCGCAGCGGACCCGAATGAGCCTGGCTCCGGCCTCGCCCGCGCCGCCGCGGGCGCTTTCGCTCTCGGCGGTGCCCGGCAGCGCGTATGGGCCGGTCTCGGACTCGGTGCGCGAGCATTTCCTGCTGGACATCCGGGCGGGGCAGGCGGGCATGGCCGGGCTGCGCCTGCCGCTGAATATCTCGCTGGTGCTGGACCGGTCGGGTTCAATGGAAGGCGAGCCGCTGGACTACGCCAAGCGGGCCTGTGCGTATGTGGTGGACCTGCTCGAACCCGATGATATTCTCTCGGTGGTGACGTTTGAAGAGAATGCCGATGTGATCATGCCGGCCCGGCGGGTCGCGAACAAGGCGCTGGTCAAAGATTATATCAACCGCATCTACACGGGCAACACGACCAACTTGTACGAGGGCCTGATGACCGCCTGCCAGCAGGTGGCGTCGGTGAAGACCGCGAACACCCTGAACCGGGTGCTGCTGCTGACCGATGGCGAGCCGACCGCCGGCCCCAAAGATTTTGCATCCATTGTCGGCCAAGTCGCCGAGCAGAAGGGGCGCGGCATCACGGTCACCGCCCTCGGCTTCGGCCCCGACTACAACGAAGAGCTGATGGCAGGCATCGCCCGGCGCTCCGGCGGCAACTACTACTATATCGCCCGGCCCGAGCTGATCCCCGAAGTGTTCCGGCGCGAGCTGGACACCCTGATGAAAATCACCGCCCGCAACCTGCGCCTGCGCCTCTTGCTCTCGCGGGGCGTTTCGGTGCGCCAGGTCTACGGCCAGCAGATGACGGCAGGCCACCGCAGCGCGGAAGTGACCCTGATTGATGTCGAGGCGCAGACCGGGCTGTCGTCGCTGTGGGAGCTTGAGATGACCCCGCGCCCGGCGGGCACGTACCGCCTGGCGGTCGCCGAGCTGTTGTACGACGATGCCCTGACGGGCCGGCAGGAAAAGCTCTCGGCGGACGTCCTGATGGAGTTTACGGCGGACCGGGCCAAAGTCGGTTCCGGCAAGAACCCGCGTGTCCAATCCGAAATCGAGGTTGCCCGCGCCGCCCGGTCACTGGACAAGACGGTCATGGGTATGAAGACGCAGGGGCTGGACCGGACGCAGGTGATGGCGGACCTCAATCGAACCAAGACGCTGATGCTCGACCAGGGCCGTCTGGCACAGGCCCAGCAGATTACGCAGGCGATGCAGGACATTCAGGGCGGCGGTTCGGTCGAGAAGACGCTGATGGGCACGATCTACACGCTGGACCAGGGCAAGACCCGCTAGGAAACGAAACGCGCTGGGAAAAACGCCGCGTGATATGGTAAAAGAATCGTGGCGGCAGAAGAATTACCTGAACTGAAGAATTGCTTGTGAAAAATTATTACGCCATACTCGAAGTGCCGGTCGGATGCAGCCTGGAAGAGATCCGGCAGGCGTACCACCGCCTGGTACAGATGCACCTTGACGACGAAGCGGTCTTTGCCGACCTGAAAGAAGCCTACGAAGTGCTGTCCACGCCGACCCGGCGTCAGGAATACGATCAGGCCGCCTGGGGCGGGACCTTTGACGCCGCCGGGCCGCTTGGGCTGCCGGTTATGCCGGCAATGTCCGCGCCGGGCCGCTGCCCGATGGGCGCGGATGCTCAGTGCCCCGTGCAGCTCGGGCAGACGTCGGCAAGCGACACGTACTGCCCGGACTGCGGTTATGCCCTGGCAGGGCTGGTGTCCGGGGCGGCGTTCGACCCCGAAAGCCGGGCCGATGCCCCCCGCCGCGCCTGGCTCGCAGACCAGAGCGGGCGGACTTACCCACTCTTCGCCGGCTCCAACACAGTCGGTCGGGAGAGCGGCGACGTTTTAGTGCCCGACAAGACCGTCTCCCGCACCCATGCCCGGCTGGAAGTCTCCGAAGGAGACGGCAGTGTCGCGGTCGAAGATTTGGGCAGCACCAACGGCACGCAGGTCAACGATGAGCGGCTGCTGCCCCATGTGCTGCGGAGCCTGGCGGACGGCGACCGGCTGCGCTTTGGGAGTGTCGGGTTTGTCCTCCACCGGGCCGTGCCTGAGACCGAAGCCGCGCCGGCGGCACCGGCCATGCAGACCGACGCGCAGGTGGTCGAGACGACCGGGGCTGGGCGCGTCTTTCCGCTGATGCCAGGCCTGACCACGTTTGGGCGTCGCCCCGAAAACACGGTGGTGCTGGCTGGCGACCCGTATGTGTCGGGCGGACACGCGCAAATCCTCGCCGACGGCGGCGGGGTATATATCCTGACCGACCTCGGCAGCACCAACGGCACCCTGCTGAACGGTGAGCACCTTTCGCCGAACCGTCCAGTGACGCTCGACGCTGGGGATGTGATCTTGATCGGCGGGACTGCTCTGCGCTTCGAGCGTCAGGCCGCGCCGGTTGAAGAAGCGCTGATGGAAGAAGCCGCCGAACCCGCCGCAGTTGCGGAGCATTCCGAACCCGCAGCACAGTCCGAACTTACCGAAAAATCGGAACCCGCAGAAGGATAAGCAAGCGTCATGCCAGAGGCAATCACCGAAAACGGCTTGGAAAAGAATGGCTTGGAAAAGAACGGCTTGGAAAAAACCGCGCGTTTGAGCCGCGACGAACTCAGCGAAGGCTGGGCGGATGTGGGCCGGGTGCCGCGTGTCACGGCGACGGTCAAAATGGGCGCGAAGACCGATCTGGGCCGGGTGCGCGACAACAACGAGGACAAGTTCGACTTTTTCGAGCCGGAAGACCCGCAGACGCTGGCGCTGAAAGGCTGCTTTTATGCGGTCGCCGACGGCATGGGCGGGCACTCCGCCGGGCAGATCGCCTGCGAGCTGGCCCTCAAGACCGTGATGGCCGTCTACTACGCCGAGCCGGCGGCGGACCGGGACTCGTGTCTGCGCCAGGCCGTGCGCGAGGCGAACAGCTTGATCTTCGATACTGCGGCGGCGATTCCCGACCGGCAGGGCATGGGCACGACGCTGACGGCGGCGGTGCTGTGCGAGGACACGCTGACAATCGCGCAGGTCGGCGACAGCCGGGCTTACCTGCTGCGCGGCGGGCAGATCTCGCAAGTGACCGAGGACCATTCCTGGGTCGCCGAGCAGGTGCGCCTCGGGGCGATGACCCTGGCGGAAGCGCAGACGTCGCCGTTCCGCAACATCATCACCCGGTCGGTCGGCACGGCAGCGACGGTCGAGCCGGACCTGTTCACGCAGACGGTGCTGGCGGGGGACATCCTCGTGTTCTGTTCCGACGGCCTGACCGGTCATGTGGAGGCTTCCGAAATCCAGGCGATCGCCCTAGAAAACAGCCCGTCGGCGGCAGCGGCCCTGCTCATTGAAACCGCCAACGAGCGCGGGGGCCGGGACAATATCACCGCCCTGGTGCTGGCGATCCGCAGCGTGACCCCCTATGCCGGGGCCGATCCGAAAGATTTATCGAAAGATTTATTGAAAGAGCCGTCCAAGGACGAAAAGCCGTCCCGCTGGGGCCGGCGCAAATAGGAGATTTGATCCGTGGCCGTCACGTCCAACACCATTCTCGGCAAGTACCGGATCGTGCGGGAGATCGCCCGCTCCAACGACATCGTTTACGAGGCGATTGACCCGGCGATGGCCCGGCGTGTGGCCGTCAAGGAATTGCAGCTTCCGCCGCACCTGGCCGGAGCGCAGAAGCGGGAGCGGATCGAGCGGTTCTACCGGGAAGCCAAAGCGGCGGGGACCCTGTCGCACCGCAACATTGTGACCATCTACGATGTCGGGCAGGAGAACGACCGGCACTTTCTGGTCATGGAGTATCTCGAAGGCCAGAGCCTGCGCGATGTTCTGCAAATGCAGGGGGCGCTGCCGCTCAAGGAAACGCTTGAGATCGCCTTGCAGCTTTGCGATGCCCTCGGGTACGCCCACTCACGGGGGGTCGTGCACCGGGATGTCAAGCCCGACAACGTCCATATCCTGCCCGGCGGGATCGTCAAGCTGACCGACTTCGGCATCGCCCGCATCACTGCCGAGCCGAGTATCACGTCCCAGGGCCAGGTCTTCGGCACCCCCTCGTATATGTCCCCCGAGCAGGTGGCATCGCATACCGTAGACCACCGGACCGACCTGTTTTCGATGGGCATCACGCTCTACGAGATGCTGTCGGGCCGCAAGCCGTTCACCGGGGACAGCGTGATTACGATCACGTACAATATCATGAATATGCAGCCGACCATGCCGGTCGGTGTCCCCGGCCCCTTGCAGCAGATTTTGCAGCGGTCCCTTTCGAAAGACCCCAATCTCCGCTATCAGAACGCCGCCATGATGGCCGCCGACCTGCGAGCCGAGAAGTTCTCCCTGTCCGCTGCGCCGTCCGCCGCCGGCTCGCCGTCCGTGTCCGCCGGGCCGCCGCTGGCGTTCCTGCCAGGGCCGCCAGTGACTATGAACACCGGCACGGTGCCGCCGGAGATCTCTGGAATGCCGGCAGCGACCCCGACGCTCGCGCCAGTCCCGATCCCCGCGCCAACGCCCTTCCCCGGCGGGGGGGAGCCGACCCAGGCGTTCCAGCACCCCGCACCGGTGCGTCTGCTCTCGCCGGAAGCGGAGCAGGCGCTGCGCTATGCTCTGCCGGTGATGGCCCTGATCGCGCTGCTCGGACTGATCGTGTGGGGCCTGCGGACCGTGGTGGTGTCTTTGCAGGAGCACCGGGATCGGGTGCAGTCGTCGCAGCTCTCGCACCGGGGGGCTGCTGCGCTGCGCAATGGTAATTACACCGACGCCGCCCGAGTCTACGGGCAGGCGGCATCGGCGGTGCCGCCGAACACGCCGGAAGCGCGGGCGGCCCTCAGCGGCCAATCTCAGGCGTATGCCGGGCAGGGCGAGGCGGCGCTGAAGGGCAGCAATCTGTCGGCAGCGGCGAATGCCTATGAAAGTGCGATCAGTGTGGACAGCCGCAATGCTTCGGCGGCCAACAATCTCGGCAAAGTCCGCTGGCAGCTCGGAGACATCTCCGGCGCCCTCGACGCCTGGGCCAAAGCCGCGCAGGCCGACCCAAGCGGCCCCGCCGGAACCGAAGCGCGGAACGCGGCGGTGGGTCACTGCCAGGATTTAGGCGCGGCGGCGGCGACTGCCGGAGACATGACCCATGCCCGCACCTACTGGCAGAAGATCATCGAGATTGACCCCGGCAGCGACAGTGCCTTCCGCGCCGAGCAAAATATCAGCCGCACAGAAGCGTCACGGTAGTTAAGAGCCGGCGCTGGCAGTGCCGGTTTCCTAGTGCCCGTTTCCTTTTGTGCCCGTTTCCTTTTTCCTCCTCTGCGGGTAACCTCTCCCATGACCAATTCTCCCTCTGCTCTTGCCAATTCTCCTTTGTCTCTCGGCCTCATCGGCCCGCGTGGGTTCGGCGCGTTCTGCACCGGGGCGTATCATGACTCCGGCGCGGCGCGGGTGGTGGCGTTCGCCGGGCGGGACCGGGCGGCATTGGGTGCGGCGGCGGCGCAGTATGGGGTGCCGCAGACGTACACCGATTGGCGCGAGATGCTGCGGGACCCGGCGGTCGAGGCGGTGCATATCGTCACCCCGCCGGACAAGCACGTGGAGATGGCGATTGAGTCGCTTCGGGCGGGCAAGCATGTCTTTGTCGAGAAGCCGCTGGCGACAAGCAGCGCCGATGCGGCAGCAATCTTGGGCGCGGCACGGGAGGCGGGAAAGATTGCGGGAGTCAACTTCGTGATGCGCTATGACCCGCTGTACCAAGTCGTGCTGGCAATTGCGCGGGGGGGCTGGCTCGGGCCGTTGACCCATGCCGGGTTCGAGAATTATGCGTCGGACGAAGGGCTGGGCGACGACCACTGGTTCTGGGACCCGGTGGCGTCGGGCGGGATCTTTGTCGAACACGGGGTTCATTTTTTCGACATCATTGGGGCGATTGCCGGCGCTCCGGCGTCGGACGTGCTGGGCCGCACTTGGGTACGCGGCGATGGCACGGAGAAAGAAGACCGCCAAAAAGAAGATCGGGTCCAGGCATTGGTGACGTATGAGAACGGCGTGGAAGCGTCCTTCTACCATGCGTTCAACCGGCCTGGTGCCCTGGAAAAGCAGGCCGCGCACTTTGCGTTTGAGCGCGGGCACGTTACGCTGAACGGCTGGATACCAACAGCGCTGGAGCTGACCGGGATTGTGGACGACGCTGGGCTGGCGGGTCTTCACTCTGTGCTGCCCGTGGAAGCCGTGCAAGCTGATGAGTTTCGGCAGACTGTGCGCGGCAATGGAAAGAACTACGGCGTGACGCGCCGGGTCCGGGCGTCGCAGTCGCTGGGCGGGCCGACCCCGGTGTACTTGAAGGCGGTTCAGGACGCGATGGCGGACTTCGCGGCGGCGGTGCGGGACCCGGCGCACCGATTGCTGGTGACCGGCGAGGACGGCGCGGCCGCGGTCCGGGTCGCGGCAGCGGCGCGGGAGTCGGCGGTGAGCGGGGCGGCGGTGCGGGTGTAGGGTTCCTACCGAGTTCTAATCCAATCTGCCACAATTGACGGGGCTTCGAGTGGGAGCAGGTGCCCGGCGTCGGGAACGGACGTCAAAGTCGCGCCGGTGATACGGGTGATGACTTCGCGGGACAGGGTCTCGGGAGTGACGGCAGTGTCGCCGGTGCCGGACAGCACGAAAGTCGGGACGGCAATTTGGGCGGCCAGTGCGGACAGGTCTTCGCGGCTGCCGATGTCGGCCCAGGCTTCCCAGGCGGTGCGGGACGCCCGCAGGTTGTCGGCAACGACGGCGTCGGCGGTCTCGGGCGTCAGCGGCAGGCAGGCGATCTTGCCGAGCGTCTCACGGGAGGCATCGGCGCTGCCATAGGCGGCCCGCATCGCGGCCCGCCCGTCGTCGGTCATCGGCTCCGGCGACAGCGGCGACGGCGCAATGAGCAGCAGGCGCTTGGGGGCGGGCGGGCCGCTTGCAGCGACAAACTGCGCGACTTTGCCGCCCATCGAATGCCCGATGAGCGTGTACGACGTCAGGCCGAGATGGGCGATGAGCGCCGAAACGTCGCTTGCCATGTTTTCCACGCGGCACTCGGCCCCGGCTTTTGGGGCGTCCGAGTTTCCCCACCCCCGCAGGTCCAGTGCGATGCAGCGGAAGTCGTTGGACAGCAAATCTATCACCGGCTGCCAGGCACGGGACGAGCCGCCGAAGTAGTGCAGGAAGACCAGCGCTTGGTCGCCCTGCCCTGTATCCGAGTAGAACAAACGCAGGCCGTTGTTAGTATAAATCATAGGGTGCTTGTACCCTGAGTGACCAAGAGAGGAAAACCTATGTCTGAGCCGAAAACTTACGATGCGATGATTGTCGGAGCTGGGCAGGCAGGCGACCCGCTGGCACGGGCGCTGGCGGCGGCAGGGCGGCGGGTGGTTGTGATTGAGCGCGACGCGGTCGGCGGCACCTGTGTCAACCGGGGCTGCACCCCTACCAAAACAATGGCCGCCAGCGCCCGCGTCGCCTATCTCGCCCGGCGCGGGGCGGACTTCGGGGTTCAGACCGGGCCGGTGTCGGTAGATTTGATCAAAGTCCGGCAGCGCAAGCGGGACATCGTGGACGAATTTCGCGGGGGCAGTGAGAAAAAGCTGGAAAGCACCGAAGGCGTGGACTTGGTCTACGGCGATGCCAAGTTCACGGGTCCCAAAACGCTGGAAATCGCGCGGCGGGACGGCGGCAGGGAGACCGTGACGGCGGCGCTGGTATTTATCAATGCCGGGGCGCGTCCGACGGTGCCTAAAATTGACGGCTTAGACGAAATCGAGTATTTGGACTCGACCTCCATTATGGAGCTTGATGCCGTGCCGGAGCACTTGGTTATTCTCGGCGGCAGCTATATCGCGCTGGAGTTCGGGCAGATGTTTCGCCGCTTCGGCAGCCGGGTGACAATTGTCGAGAAGTCGGACCGGCTGATGGAACGAGAAGATGCCGATGTCGCTGACGAAATCACCAAGATACTCGCTGAAGACGGCCTTGAGACACTCACGAGTGCTGAAGCGCTGCGTGTTGCCAAAACCGATGCCGGTCTCTCGGTGACGCTGAGGACGCCGTCGGGCGAGAAGACTGTTAGCGGCTCGCACCTGCTGCTGGCGGTTGGGCGGACCCCGAACACCGACGCTCTTGGTTTGGAGGCTGCCGGCATCGAGACCGACGCGCACGGACTGATTACGGTCAGCGAAACGCTGGAAACGAATGTGCCGGGGGTATACGCGCTGGGCGATGTCAAGGGCGGGCCGCAGTTCACGCATATTGCGTATGACGACTTCCGAATCATCAAAGCCAATCTGCTTGACGGCGGCCAGCGCACGACGACGGGCCGCATGGTGCCGTACACGATGTTCACCGACCCGCAGCTTGGCCGGGTCGGCCAAACCGAAGCCGAAGCCAAAGCGTCGGGCAAGAATATTCAGGTCGCCAAAATCCCGATGACCGAAGTGGCCCGCACGATTGAGACCGACGAAACACGCGGCTTTATGAAAGCGGTGGTGGACAAAGACACCGGGCAGATTCTAGGAGCCGCTGTTCTCGCCGTAGATGGCGGCGAACTCATGGCGGTCCTCGAAGTCGCGATGATGGGCCGCCTGCCGTACACGGCCCTGCGCGATGCGACCCTGGCCCACCCGACCCTGGCCGAATCGCTGAACAACTTGTTCCTGACGCTTTAGGAGAACCTCACCCCGCTGCTCCGCAGCGGGGTGAGGTTCTCCCACCCCTTGCAGGAATTCCCCACTCCTATGGAGAAACAATACCCATCTTGACGACAGGTGGGTTTTTTGGCACAAGTCAGTCTGCATAATCTTTACAAGCGGTTCGGGCCGGTCGCGGCGGTCAACAACCTCAGCCTTGAAATCAAAGACCGGGAGTTTATGGTGCTGGTCGGGCCGTCGGGCTGCGGCAAGACCACGGCCCTCCGCATGATCGCCGGACTGGAAGAGATTTCCGACGGCGACATCAAGATCGGCGAGAAAGTGGTCAACGGTGTCTCGCCCAAAGACCGGGACATCGCCATGGTCTTTCAAAACTACGCCCTGTACCCGCACATGAGCGTTTATGACAATATGGCGTTCGGGCTGAAACTGCGAAGAGTTCCAAAAGACCAGATCAAAAAGCGCGTGGACGATGCCGCTGCGCTTTTGGGGATTGAGGCTCTGCTTGCCCGCAAGCCGGGCCAGCTTTCCGGCGGGCAGCGGCAGCGTGTGGCGCTGGGCCGGGCGATTGTCCGCGAGCCGCAGGTCTTTTTGATGGACGAGCCACTGTCCAATTTGGACGCGAAACTCAGGGTGCAGACCCGCTCGGAGCTGATCAAGCTGCACCGGAGACTGGGCATCACGACGGTCTATGTGACCCATGACCAGGTGGAAGCGATGACGATGGGCGATAGAATAGCCGTGATGAAGGACGGGGTCTTGCAGCAGTGCGCCCCGCCGATGGAGATTTACGCCCGTCCGGTCAATATGTTTGTCGCAGGTTTTATTGGGACGCCCTCGATGAACTTCCTGCCCGCGACGCTCCAGAAGTCCGGCGGCGGGTATACCATTGACTGCGGAGCGTTTCAAACCGCCGCGCCGCCGCTCCAAGACGTCAAGCTGGAAGCGTACACGAATAAGCGTGTCGTGTTCGGGGTCCGGCCCGCCGACATCTTTGACAAAAACCTCACCAATCCGGTAGCATCGGTGCCGGGCAATACGGTTCGCACGACCGTGGACGTGTCCGAGCCGATGGGTGACATCATCACGCTGTACCTAACTGCCGGAACGCATTCGCTGGTCGCCACGATTGACGCCGAGACGGGGGCCAAAGACGGGCAGGCTTTGGATGTCACGTTCGATCTTGCCAAGACGCATTTGTTCGACGCCGACACCGAGCAGGCGATTTACTAACTGATGTTACGCATAAAACAAGGGAGTGAACTCCCTCGCTAGGGGGCGAGACGCCAAACTGCCGCCTGCGCGGCAGAAGATGTCACTTTTATCTTATTCTTGTCCCGCGCCCTTTGGGTCTGCCAGTGCAGCAGGCGGGGCCTCAGCGCTTCGCTCCCCGCCCCAATAAAACCTTAGCGAGGGCGTTCACGCCCTCGTAACCGTCTGCCCGCGCGTAATATCAGTTACTAATCCTATTTTGTTGATTTCAAGGAGAATGACCGCATGACCAACCGATTTTTGATGAACCGCTTCTTAACTGGAAGCGCTCTGGCGCTTCTGCTTGCCGCAGCGCCCGCGATGGCGCAGACGCCGACCGATACAGCTCCGGCGAACCTGGTGCCGACCACCGCGCCGGCTTCGACCGCGCCGGAGACTGCGGCCCCGGACCCGGCAGTGGAAAAAAACAAGAACCGCTTTCGGATCGGGCCGGAAGTCGGGGTCTTTTTTCTGACCTCCGGCAAGGCCCGCTCGCAGTTCGGCAACAGCTCGATCTCGATTGGCCTCGGCCTCGGCTCCATCGCGCAGGCGTCCACCAAAGGCCGGCTGGCGCTGGATTTGCAGATCCAGTACCAGACCCGGCACGGTAATCACCTCTTCCTGGCCCCGCTTGGGATCGCTTATCGAAAAGCACTGAACGAGGGTGGTCCAAACGTCGCCTATGTCGGCGCGACCGCCGACCTCGACTTTGTAGACATCCGCTCGGGCGACTACAATGTCCATTCGGGCATCCGCACGGCATTTGGCGCGAGTCCCCTGGTCGGGGTCTCGTTCGGCGACAGCGGCTTTTTGGAAGCCCGGTATTTGTACGTCTCCCGCGTCAAAGGGTTTGATTTGAGCGGCTTGAACATCTCGGCGGGATACCGCTTCTAGCCGAAAAATGGAAAGCGTACTCTAATGCCGATTGTGTATGCCTGTATTGCGCCCCATGGCGGGAACCTGCTGCGGGATGTGGACGCGCCGGGGCCGGTGCCGCACGGACGCCGGGCGATGGCCCGGATGCGTGAGGCGCTGGCCCGGTCTGGGGCTGAGTCCGTGGCGATTCTGACCCCGCACGGCGCTTATCAGCGCGGTGCGATCACGCTGGGCACGATGCTGTCGGGCTACGGCGAGACCGACGGAGTTCAAGTCAGCACGCAGACCGATCTGGACCTGGCGGCGGCATGGGCCTACCGGGCCTCGGAACTGGGAGTGCCGGTGATGCCGCTGGCGGGTCAAAATGAGGGAGACGCCCTGCCGCTGGACTGGGGCGTCACGATTCCACTGGCCCTGCTGACCCCGAAGACACTGCCGACGGTCGTTTGCTGCCCCGCCCGCGACCTGTCCCGCTCTCAGCTTATCGCCTGGGGCGAGGCATTGGTGTCGGCCTCAAATGAGATTGGCTGCCGGGTCGCGCTGATCGTCAGCGCCGACCAGGGTCACGGCCACGCTGCCGATGGCCCGTATGGGTTTACGCCGGTGTCCGCCAAATACGACGCCGATATGAAAGCTGCTGTGGAAGCAAACGCTCTGCCGCGCCTTTTAGAGTGGCCCGAGGACTACGCCGAGACGGCCTTCGCCGATTCGTACTGGCAGACCCTGGCGCTGGTCGGGGTGCAGAAACATCTCCCGATGACCGCCGAGCTGCTGTCGTATGAAGTGGATCACTACTTCGGCCTGCTCTGCGCCGAGTTTTTGCCTGCCTAAGAGGCGCATGGCTCAGACCTCACCCCGCTGCTCCGCAGCGACCCTCTCCTTAAGCAAGGAGAGGGTAAGACAGAATAAGTCAGGAGGGGGCAGCTTCCGCAAATGTTCTTTTCTGAGCTATCTCTACCCTCTCCTTGCTTAAGGAGAGGGTCGCTGCGGAGCAGCGGGGTGAGGTTTTCCAAGCTAAGATCAAGAAAGAGGAACCCCATGACAATTCGGTTTTCGTGCGCTCTGGCGCTGACTGTTCTCGGAGTTGTCCTGTCGCCTGCACTGACGCTGACCGCACACGCGCAGGCGCGGCTGTCGGAGCCGTCAGGCGGGTTCTCGTATGTGCCCCCAGCAGGCTGGAAGGTCAAGACGTTCCCCGGTCTCAAGTACAAAATCTGCTACGCCGCGCCAAGCGCAGGGTTTGCGCCGAATATCACGACTTTGGATGAAACCGCGCCGGTCGGACTCGACGAGTATGTGCGGGTCAGCTTCGCGAATATGAAGCGGGCCTACACGAAGCTGGCGATCAAGAGTCAGGGCGCGTTTGTGACCAACTCCGGCCTGCGCGGCAGCCGCACGGTGACAAACGGCACAATGCAGGGCCGGAACGTCCGGCAGGTCTTTTACATTTTTCCCGCCGCGAACAACCGCAAAATCCTCGCGACCGTTTCCTGGCTGCAAGCCTCCGGCGAAAAGTATACGGCGGCCACCGATGCGGCGATGAAGACGTTCACGCTGAAATAATTGGTACGCAAGCAGCGCAGGAAATGGGTAAACTGTGCGTATGAGTGCGACACAAAGTGCGATAAAAGAGGACCCGGCCTACAAGGCGGGCTTGGAGTTTCGCGGGCGGGGCGAATTTCCCGGTGCGATTGCCGCGTTTGAAGCGGCGGCGGGGCGGTTTCCCGAGGACGCCGAAGGGCCGTATCAGCTTGGACTGACGTATCAGCAGCGGGCGGAAACATTGCTGCCGGCGGCGATGCGCGAGTCGGAAAAGCCGGTCGGCACCGGCTTCGGCGATTTAGCCTCGTCGGTGCTTGGGCTAGGCGTCCTGGCGGCGTCGAAGGCATTAGGAAACACCGATTGGATCGTGCAGTACCGGGAAGCGTTCCGGCAGTCTGTAGCGCAGTTCGAGAAAGCTTCTGCTTTGGACCCCGCCGATGCCCGGTTCCCCCATGCGCGTGCTCTGTCCCTGCGCTATCTCGGGCAGGCGGAAGCCGCTGCGGAAGCCGCTCGGACAGCATCGGCGCTGTCCCCCGATCCCGCCTACCGGGAGCGGGCGTCGGCCTTCGGACAGGCCGCCAGCCGCGAGTACCAGTCCCGCGAGGCTGCCGCCGTGCCGGGGGGTGTCACTTGGAACGACGTCATTTTGCCCCAGCGCACCAAGCGCGAGCTGCGCCAGATGCAGCTACTCCTCGAGAACCCAAGCCTGTCCAAAGATTTGGGCATCGAGCCGCCGACGGGCCTGCTGCTGTATGGCCCGCCGGGCACGGGCAAGACGACCATCGCCCGCGTTTTGGCCCATGAATCGCACTGTCATTTTATTGCCACTTCACCCGCCGAGATCAACTCGATGTGGCTGGGCGAGAGCGAGAAGTCGGTCAAGAAGCTGTTCGACGAGGCGCGGGCCAAAGCCCCGGCGATTATTTTCTTGGACGAGATAGACGCCCTGCTGCCGTCGCGCTCCGGCGGGGTCAACCAGTACAGCGACAAAGTGGTCAACCAATTCCTGCATGAGATGGACGGCCTGACCCGCAACAAGCGCATCTTCGTGATCGGGGCGACCAACCGGCGCGACATGCTCGACCCGGCCCTTCTGCGCGGCGGGCGCTTGTCTCGCGAGATCGAGATTCCCCTGCCCGACGAACCCGCGCGTCGCCAATTGTTCGAACTCTCGGCAGGCGGCGCAAAGCTGGCGGGTGATATAGACCTCGATGAGATGGCCCGGCGCACCGAAGGCTACTCAGGCGCGAACATCAAAGCGGTGGTGAACGAGGCGGGCTTACAAGCGCTCATTCGTCTGTCCGAGGCGGGACCGGACGCGAGGCGAGAATTGTCGCGTGAAGACTTCGAGGAGGCGCTGACGAACTTCGCGCCCCAGGCGGCGGAGGAAGCGCCGAACCCGTGGCGAATGTTTGGGGGGTAGGCGAACCTCACCCCGCTCGTTCCTCGCGACCCTCTCCTTAAGAAAGGAGAGGGTAAGAGAAGTTGGAGAAGGCCGTAGGGGCACTGCTTGCTGCGCCCTCCTGCTTTTGCCGCGCCCTCCGCGCCTGGATTATCCCCACCCTCCCCTTTCATAAGTAGAGGGTCGCGAGGAACGAGCGGGGTGAGGTTCGTCTTATCTTGTGATCACACCAAAATACCTATTACGTAAACACTTACTACGCAGGCCGGGGCGGTGGCTGCGGCGGACACTTTGGATGCTGGGGCAGATGCGGGCCGACCTCGGCTTTGGCGCGGGGACGCTGCCGGTCTGGCTGCGGGACAACCCGTTTCTGCAAAAAGCGGGCCGGGCGGAAACGCGGCGGCTCGGGCTGCCGCTGCGCCTGGCGCTGACAATCGTGCTGCTGGGCGGGCTGCTGCTGGGCGGCCTGGCACTCCAAGCGCACTCCCGAACCGGGTCCGGGCTGGCGTTCGTGCTCGGCGCGATCTTCCACGTGTCGCTGCCGGCGGTGCTGTTTGTTGCGGTGTCCTTTGCCCATGTGCTGCTGGTCTCGAATGCCCGGACGGCGTCGGCGATTTCGGTGGCGGAGGAGGCGCGGCGGGCGACTTTGCCGGATCTCCTGATGACCCCGCTGCGGCGAGCGGAGATGCTGCTGGCGATGGGGGTGGGGCCGGCCCGGTCGGCGGGCCTGCTGGCGCTGGCCGGGCTGCCCATTTATGCGCTGCTGGCGGAGTTCGGCGGGGTGACGGCCTGGGAGGTGGTCTGCCTCTATGTCCTGCTCGGCCTGCTGTGCTTCCAGCCGCCTCCCTATGCCATTCCCGCGCTGTCGGGTCTGGGGCAGACGCCGGACGCCGCGCCGGGGCAGTTTGCGGCGGCGGCACCTCGCCGGAACCGCCGCGCGGGCTATTTCGGGGCCGGGTTCTCGCTGGTTCTGAGCTTCTTGTTTCTGGGACAGTTTTTGGGAGCAGTGGGCGGCGGCTGGCTGGCGCACCTCTTCTCGGCCCTGCATCTGACGCTCTTTTCCGGGTTCTCGTTTCTTCTGTTTCTGTCCTGGCCTTACTACGCGGTGCAGGTCCTGAGCGGCACCCTGCCGTTCTTCCACACGACGCTTTCCCCGCTTTGGTATGTCTTGCCGCTGACGCTTTTGACCTGGGCTGGGTCCGCGCTGACCTCGGGGTCGGTCCTGTCGGCGGGGAGTGCGGCGGACCTGCGCGGGCTGCCGTTAGCGACGCGGGCAGTGACTCTGACCCGGACGACGGCTCGGCTGATCGGCTTCTGTGCTTTGGCGGTTGTCTGGCGGGCCTGGGTGGAGAGCGGGGATACGGCTTCCCTCGCCGGACAGTTTGCCAGCGGGCCGGGCGAGGACGCGGCGGGCTTGCTGGTCCTGCTCGGGGCGGTGTCGCTGCCGAACGTCTGTGGCCGCGCTCTCGCAGTTGACCCGCGCTTTCGGCCCGGCTTCCCCTTCCGCTCTCCCTTCTTGGTGCTGCGCCGCGCCTTGAAACGCGCCCTGCGCCCACTGTGGGTCGCCACCGGGGCATTCCTTTTAGTCTGTCTGTGCGGCGACCTGTCCCCGTTTGTTTCCCCGGTCTCTACGACCGCTGGAGAGATTGCGGCGGCGGGCCTGAGCACGGTGTTCTGGGCGGTGGGCGTGCGGCGGGCGCTGCCGAACGCCGGCAAGTGGGCGTCGGCGCTCCTGCTGTATGTCCTGCCCTTTGCGGCCCTGTCGGTGCCGGGCGGCAGTCTCGGAGCCGCGCTCAGTCCGGTGCCCGCGTGGGTGCGCCTGTTTGCCGGCGGGCCGGGCCTGGTGTCCCGCTTTCCGCTCTGGAGCCTCGCCCCCCTGCCGCCGTTCTGGGAGTGTGCCACCGGCCCGCTCGCGCTGGGCCTGCTGCTGATGACAACAACCTATCGGCCCCGACGCGCTGCCGCGCTGACTGCTTCCGTTGTTGCGCCCAAAGCGTCCGGCAAACGTGTCTCCTCTCGGAATGAAGCGCGGACGGCGGCGCTGATGGCGTGGGTGACGACCCGGACGGACAACCCGCTGCTGACCTATGAGCTGCGGACCCGGACCCGCTCGGGCCGCTGGTTCGACTGGGTGGTTGGCGCTCCGCTCGGGCTGGCCGCCGCGGCTGTGCTCACGCTGGCGTATCCCGCTTTCATTGACGCTTTTTCTGGCTTCTCGCCGCTCCACTTCTTTAATGGGTCCAGCCTCGCCGCAAGCCGTGCCGCCGTGCTGAGTCTCGCGGCGCTGCTGCTGACGGTGCAGGGCTACGCGCTCGGGTTTCGCGGACCGGGGATCGGGCAGGACCTCATCGCCAAAGACCGGCGGCAGGGGACGTGGGGCTTTCTCCTGCTGACACCGCTGACAATCAAGCAGATTTTTTGGGGCAAAGTGTTCGGGCAGACGGCGGCAGTCGGCACCCTCTGGGCGGGAGCGGGCCTCGGCAGCCTTCTTTTGTACCTGTACTCCGTGCCGCTGGTGGGAGCCGGCCCAGCGTTGGCGGCGTGGGGCAGCGGGCAGCTTTTGGTTGCCGCGCTGTTTGTTCTAGGCGTAGCGCTCGGCGCGGCGCTAGGAACATTCCCAGTGGTATCAAAATCGCTCAAGGGCCTGTCCACGCTGCTGTTCGTGCTGGTTGTCGGCGGCCTCGTCTACGCCGAGCTTGCGTGGCTGGCACCGGGCCTGCCGGACGGCTGGGCGGGCCTGGCCCTGGAGCTGGTTACCGGCAGCATCTTTGCGCTGGTTTTGGCGGCGCTGCTGTTCGGGTTTACGCTGTGGCGATTGACCTGGCTGCGGGGGCGGGACATCGCGGCGGGGGACGGAGCGGGATAGGACCCCTCCGGCTCGTTCCTCGCTCCCTCCCCGAAGCGGAGAGGGTAAAGAGTTAAGAGCAGACCTGGAAACGCCCTTGGCCTTGTCTTCTCCTAACTTTGTCTTCTCCTGACTCCGCCCCTCTCCGCTTCGGGGAGGGAGCGAGGAACGAGCCGGAGGGGTTCCGGGTATAATCTCCCCATGACTCCTGAGACACCTACGCCATCCGCATATAATCCCAACTCGCCCCTTCTTGCCAGCCTCAACGAGCCGCAGCGGCAGGCGGTCCTGCACGACAGCGGCCCGGTGCTGATCTTTGCCGGGGCCGGGTCGGGCAAGACCAACGCCCTGACCAAGCGCATCGCCTATCTGATTCAGGAGCGCTATGTCCGCCCGTACAACATCCTCGCCGTCACGTTCACCAACAAAGCCGCCGCCGAGATGAAGGAGCGCATCTCAAACCTCGTCGGGGACCTTGCCATGCGCGAGCTTTGGGCGGGGACCTTCCATTCGCTGTGCGCCCGGTGCCTGCGCGAGCGCGGCTCGCTGATTGGCCTGGACAAGAACTTCGTCATCTACGACGACGGCGACCAGATTTCGCTGGTCAAAGAAGCTGTCCGCGAGCTGAGTTTGGACGACAAGCAGTACGCTCCTCGCGCGGTGCTATCGGCGATCTCCAAAGCCAAAGAAACTTTGCAGACGCCCGAGGACATCCTGAACGATTTCAGCGCATCCCCCTATGAGCGGGCAGTCGGGCGGGCGTATCAGCTCTATCAGCAGAAGATGACCCTGTCCAACGCTCTCGACTTCGACGATTTGATCATGAAAACGGTCCAGCTTCTGCGCGAGTCTGAAAAAGCAAGAGAGCATTACCAGAACCGCTTCCACTATGTCCACTGCGACGAGTTCCAGGACGTCAACGACAGCCAGTATCAGTTGTTGACCTTGTTCAGCGGCAAGCACAAAAACATCTGCGTTGTCGGCGACGATGATCAGTGCGTCGTTGAAGGCACCCCCATCCTGACCCCCACCGGCTACGTTCCCGTCGAGCAGATTAAAGAAGGCGACACCGTGTTAGCCGCCTGCGGGCGAGCTGAAATGGCTAAAGCTATCGTTGAGAAAGTCATGGTCAATGACTACACCGGGCCAGTGCGGCACATCAGTACCAAGCAGGGCCTAGATGTTACTGTAACGCCAAACCACATAATGTTTGGTCAAATCAATGACGATGCACCCGAAGATATATGGAGAAGTGCAGGATACGAATGGTGGGAGGGAGGTGACGGCACTGACTTTATGTATTCTGAAGAGGCTGTTTCCTTGATGATGCTTCTCGGTGAAAACCGCCATGAGTTCTCCGTCAACGCAAAGGTCAATAACGACCACCGTTATGCGACTTTCGACAGTTATGATGATGCGTGGGACTATGCAAAAAAGTTGCAGTCCCGTGGCAACCTTGCGAGTGTGAAAGTGACTGCGTGTGTTGGAACCCAGCATGAAGCGGGGCGAGCCGAACTACTCTCACTCTGGCATGATGTTCCGATTGTCACTTGCTTGCCAACTCCGAACGGGCCTCAATCGTCTTTTTCCTGGCTGCCGGAGCCTGCCGACCGGGTGGCGAGGGTAGCAGAGAGCCGTATCGTGTCCATCACCGACGAGGAATATACAGGCAAGACCTATGATTTGTCGGTTGCCAATCTTCGCAATTATGTCGCGGGCGGGATTGTGGTTCACAATTCCATTTATGCGTTCCGGGGCGCGAATGTCCAGATTATCCTGAACTTCGAGCGGGACTTCCCCGACGCCACGATTATTAAATTAGAGCAGAACTACCGCTCGACGCGGACTATTCTCGACGCCGCCTACCATGTCGTCCGCAACAACCGGGGGCGGGCGGACAAGCGGCTGTGGACCGACAAGCACGAGGGCGAAAGCATCGCGCTGGTGGAAGCCCCCAACGAAGTCGAAGAAGCGGTCGCCGTGGTCAATGTTGTCCGCGAAGGAACGATCTCGGGCGACCGGAACTACAAAGACTACGCCGTGCTGTACCGGGCCAACTCGCAGTCGCGGGCATTGGAAGAGCAGTTTATCAATTATCGGATACCCTACAAAATTGTCGGCGGCGTCCGGTTCTACGAGCGGCGTGAGATCAAAGACTTGATTGCCTACCTGCGGGTGCTGATGAACCCGTATGACGGGCTTTCGATGCGCCGGATTATCAATGTCCCGGCGCGGGCCATCGGCACGACGACCGTGAACAAAGTTGACAGCTTCGCCGGAAAGAAAGAAATCTCGTTCTGGGATGCCTGCCGCCGGGCGCATGAGATTGATCTGCCGGCGCGGACCAAGAACTCTATCCATGCGTTTGTCAAGATTATCGAATATCTCACGGCCAAGCGCGATACCCAATCCGTGTCGGCGCTGGTGCAGAATATCCTAGACACGGTTGGCTATGTGGACGATTTGAAGAAAGACCGGACGCCCGAGGCCGAGTCGCGGGTGGAAAATGTCGGGGAGCTGATCTCGGTCGCCAAAGAGTTCGAGCAGCAGCAATCGGGCGAGGACGGCAACCCGTCGCTGTCAGCGTTCCTCGAAAATGTCTCACTCGTCTCCGACATTGACAGCCTCGAAGACACGGCTAATTCGGTCACCATGATGACCCTGCACGCCGCGAAGGGCCTGGAGTTCCCGGTGGTCTTCCTGACGGGACTGGAAGAAGGCATCTTCCCGCACTTCCGGGCGATGGGCAGCCAGACCGAACTCGAAGAAGAGCGGCGCTTGTGCTACGTCGGGATTACCCGTGCCAAAGAGGAGCTGTTTATGTCCTATGCCGGCTCGCGAATGATCTTCGGCCAGACCCAGCGCAATCCCGTGTCGCGGTTCGTTTCCGAGATCCCGATGGGCTTGTTTCTTGCTAAATCGTCCCGCCGGGGCACGATTGAAGACTACACGCCGACCATCAGTGAAAACAATCGCCGGCCCGAGTCGGTGACCGCGCCCAAGTGGGACGACCTTTCCCGCGACTCCGCCCGTAAGGCGGCGTCTGCGCCAACGTCAAACTCCAAAGCGCTGCCGTTTGCTTTGGGCGAGAAAGTCCATCACGCCGCGTTCGGCCACGGCTTTGTCGTCGGCTTCGACAGTCCCAGCATCGTCAAAGTCCAGTTCATGGGGGCCGTCGGCATGAAAAAACTCGACCTCGGCTTCGCAAAACTCGAAAAAGCCTCGTAACTCGCAACAGGAGAAACCAATGATCAATTTAGCGCCCGATGTCGAACACCAAATCCTCGAAAATGCTGCCCTCGACGGCAAAGAGGTCAACGATTACCTGCGGCTCATTTTACAGCAGACGCCGCGCTCGAACGGCACAATAAAACGCCTCAAGCCGGAAAACTACCCGGATGGGGGCAAAGATTGGACGGAAGAAGACTTGGAAGTTGATCTCGCGTGGGCACGAAGCCAGAAGAAGGCCGCATGATTATCATCGCCGACGCAGGACCACTTCTGCACCTGTTTTGGGTAGACGCATTGGATTGGGCCTTGCCGCCGCAGGAAATTATCGTTGTGGAAACAGTTTGGCGTGAGGTTGATGCCTACGCCCCGGACGCGCTTCAGGACAGCCGTTTGCGGCGGACTCCTGACATGTCTGTTATCCCGCCTCTGCTGGCGGCACGGAACCTGGATTCCGGCGAAGAAGCCTCACTTGCCTATGCGCTGGCACAGTCCGATCTCTCGGACCTTCTCGTGCTTTCCGACGATCTGCAGGCGCGTCGAGCTTGTCAGCAAATGGCGCTGCCGGTCACTGGAACGCTGGGCTTGCTCTCTACGGCATTTCAAGCAGGCCGAGCTTCCAAAGGCACTGCGGTAGCAGCTCTGAATGAACTGCCGATACGGGGCCGCTTCTACGTCAAGCCGGCTCTGATTGCACGCACCATCGAAAATCTGGGAAACTAGCTATGAACATTATCTTAACCTCAGTCGAAGACGCGCTGGCGGATGCCTGGGAGCGGTTCTGCGGGGACCTGCCGTTTGTCTCCGTGCATCGCGGCTCGATTTTCGAGTTGTCCTGCGACGCCGTCGTCAGCCCGGCGAACTCTTATGGGTTCATGGACGGCGGGATTGACCTGCTGTACTCGGAAGTGTTCGGCTGGGACGTGCAGGCGCGTCTGCAAGAGGTCATCCAAAGCGTCCACCACGGCGAGCTATTGGTCGGAGCCGCCGAGATTGTCGAGACGGGTTCTCCGAAGCTGCCGTTTCTGATTGCCGCGCCGACCATGCGTGTCCCAATGATCTTGCAGTTCAGTGTCAATCCATATCTTGCTGCCCGCGCGGTTCTGATGCTGATCAAGCATGGCACATTCAGTCACGGGCCGCACATCGGCAAGCCGATCTCGGAGTTCGTGAGCACCGTTGCGTTCCCCGGCCTCGGCACCGGGGTCGGACGTATTGGGCCGAACACCTGCGCTCATCAAGTCCGGGCCGCCATCGGCGCAGTGCTGCTCGGCGAGGAAGTGTTCCCAGAGTCCTGGATTGAAGCCCAAAAGCGGCACCGGAGTTTGTACAAAGATTTGGCAAACGATATGATGAAGGAGTAAAACTTTATGATAAACTATCAAAAGCACTTTAGCCGTGACCCTCAAGTCTGTGGGGGCGAAACAGTCATCACAGGCACTCGTGTTACTCTGCGAACGCTTCTCGCAAGCTTACGAGAAGGAGCATCTATAGGCGAGATTACGGGGGACTTTCCCACAGTCACGGAAGAAAATGTCCGGGCCGTGATTGCCTTCGCGGCGGCTTCGGCGGAGGAAGACCTCCCGGTGCGCGGACTTCCCGAATTGTCTTTGCGGCAAGCGGCCTGAGACAAAAATCATTGAAAATCAAGCTGGATGAAAACCTGCCGGAAGCGCTTGTGCCAATCCTTGCCGCCTACGGACATGACACGGATACCGTGCCACAGGAAAGTTTGACTGGTCAGCCGGATGAAACTGTTTGGGAAGCAGCACAGCAGGCAGGCCGGTTCCTGATTACGCAGGACTTAGATTTTTCCGACAGCCAAAAGTTCGTGCCGGGAACGCATCAAGGTATTCTGCGCCTGCGCGATCCTGGTCGGATGGCGCTGCTGCAAATTGTGCAAATGCTGTTCAAAACAGAGCCGGTCGAAACATGGCACGGCTGCCTCGTCGTGGCGACGGAAAGAAAACTGCGGGTGCTGCGCCCGCAAGAGCAGAAGGAGTAAACGATGACTGAGTATCGAGTGCTGGGGCGGACGGGGGTGCGGGTCAGCCCGCTGTGTTTGGGGTGCATGAACTTTGGCGATGATGCCGGCGAGGCGGAGTCGTTTGCGGTGATTGACCAGGCGATGGACGCCGGGATCAATTTTTTGGATACTGCCGATGTCTACTCGCGGGGCAAATCGGAGGAGATTGTCGGGCGGGCACTGGCGCGGGACGGTAAGCGCGACAAAGTGTTCCTGGCGACCAAAGGCTACAACAAGATGGACGACGCCGATCCAAATGCCTGGGGCAGCCATCGGTTCCATCTCATGAAAGCCTGTGAGGACAGCTTGAAACGTCTGGAAACAGACCACATTGATCTGTATCAGATCCATCGGCCCCAATCCGCTATCCCCATTGACGAAACCCTGCGGGCGCTGGACGATCTGGTAAAGTCGGGCAAAGTGCGGTATCTCGGCACCAGCACGTTTGCTGCGTGGCAGGTGATGGAGTCGCTGTGGGCCTCCAAAGAGCTGGGGCTGAACCGGTTTGTCTGCGAGCAGCCGCCGTACAATCTGCTGGACCGGCGGATCGAGCGCGAGCTGCTGCCGCTGTGCCGGACCTATGGGATCGGGGTCATTCCCTGGGCGCCGATTGCCGGTGGCCTGCTGTCGGGCAAGTATCGGCTGAACCAGCCGCGTCCGGCGGGGGCGCGGTATGCGAATGGGGCGTTCAACAACCGGGACAACGATGTCGCACTAGCCTCGGTCGAGAAGTATGTTGTTTTCTGCGAAACACGAGGCGTCGCCCCGGCGCAGATGGCTCTGGCCTGGTGCCTGGCTCAACCGGGTGTGACCAGCCCGATTATCGGTCCGAAGAACCCGCAGCAGATGACCGACTATCTTGCAGCGTTGGAGATCGTGGTCACGGAAGAGGATGGCCAGGCGCTCGACGCCCTCTTCCCGCCCGGCACCCATGTGAGCGACTACTACCGGGCCGACTTCGGCCCCAACGCTCGCTGGCTGTAGCGCCGGCTACAGCAGACGCGCGGTGACTTCGGCCCAGCGGGCGGTGTCGAAGCGGAACTGCCAGGCGAACGGGCGGCCTTTGCGGTCGTAGTAGACCGCCATCGCGGTGCCGGCGAGCTGGCGCGGCTCGGTCGCCAGCAGCTCCCCGGCCAGCGCTGCCGTGTGGACATAAGCGACCGCGTGCTTGCCGCTCATGCGCCAGGCCCGCCCGGCGGCCCCGGTGAAATAAGTCGCAGGCGTCTCGGCAGCCACCCGCACCGGGGCGGCGGCTTTGGTTTGGACGGTTTTGGCTGGGGCAGGCTTGGTGGGCATCTTGGGCATGGTCGTATCTTTCAATTTCCTGGGCTTAAATTTCTTTGGGGGTGTCTTGACGGCATTATAGCAAACAAATGTTTGCTCTGTCAAGAGAGGGCCGGCGATTTCTTGGACTTTAGCTTGTCAGCCGCAAAGTGACTGGGCGCGGCCCTGCCGCCGCGCAAAAAAAGACCTGCCATGCGGCAGGTCTTTTCACAGTGTCCGGGGCGTCCCGCCTAATCGCGGTCGCGGTGATCTTGACGGTTGTTGTCCTGGTGGTTGTCGTCCCGGTTCCGGTTATCGTCCCGGTTCCGATTGTTGTCCCAGCGTCCGTTTTGGCTGCTATTATCCCAATAGCCGCCGCGATTGCCGCTGTTCCGGTTGTCCCCATTTCGGCTATAGCCGTCCTGGCTATACCCATCACGATTGTAGCCGTCCCGGTTGTAACCGTCATGGTTGTAGCCATCGCGATTATAACCGTCGCGGTTATAGCCGCTGTTGTCGTAACCGTTGTTATTATAACGGTTATCGTTGTTCCGATTGTCGTTGTTCCAGCCGCCGCGTCCTCGGTAGTAATAGCGGTCGTTGTTCTGAGACTGGTTGTGGCGGTCCTTCTCGTACTGGCTGCCGGCCAAAGCGGCTCCGGCGGCCCCAAGCAGCGTGGCCGTGTTGTTGTGGTTCAGCAGACCATACGCCGCGACCGCCGCGCCGCCGATGGCAAGGTTCCGCATATTGTTCTTGTCTTTTTGCCCATCCGCCATCGCCGGGACAAGTGAGGTTCCGGCGAGGACAGCGAGCAGTCCAAACGTCGTGAGTTTTGATGTGCGTGTCATGGGAGCGGCCTTTCTTGCGTACTTATCTTTGGTGAACTTGACTTCTCTGAAGTTTCCGGGCTGTTTTCATTGACTGCGCCGCCGAATAATTTGTTCCAGGCACAGGAGAGAAATTGCAAACGTGTGGAGAGTCTGAGCACAAGTGGAGATTTGTTGAAAAGGAAAACAATGAAAAAGCGGATTTTCGTCGTGGCTACTGCCACCATAATTGGCATAGCCAATGCCGTATCAGCGCAAAGTGGGCATCTGTCGGGGCAGAGGAATTCGGCACAAAGTGCTGTTCGGGCCGCGCCGACGCCCGCATTCAGGGCAATGTTCCACAAAACGGCGGTTCTGACTCGTGCCGCTACGAAGGCAATGGATTCAGGTGATTACGCCGAAGCTGAGGCCGATGCGCGAGCGGCTATGGCAATCGGGTTTAATGGGAGCTTTGCGGATGAGACATTGGCGGCGGCTCTAGACGCACAGGGCAAAACTCAAGAAGCGCTTCAAGCATACAAAGCGATGGCTGGCGAGGGTGATGTCTTTCCGCGTAACCTACTGCCTTATGCACGTCTTCTCCTAAAGACAGGCAATTATCCGCAGGCAGTTTGGGCCTACAACAAAGCATTGCCTTTGATTGATAATGGAGAGTTGATACGGAAAAGCGGCGGTTTTCCGCAGAGCACACCGCGCCCTACCGAACTTGCAGCAGCCATACAAACCGCGCTTGGGTTACAGATGGACTGGCCGGGATACCACGGAACCTATCAGGAAGCAATTGTGCAAGCCCAAACGCACTTTCAGCAGGCGTTAGCTCTGGAACCCAACTCTCCATTAACGAACTACTACGTCGGCTACGGCTTGAAGCGTTTGGGTCGGCAGGCGGAAGCACAGGCGGCGTTCAAGAAAGCGGCGGCATTAGGTCAAGGAGATGTGCGGCAGGCAGCGCAAAAAGAATTGCCGCCAGCGATGCAGCCTCGCTAATGTTGAAGCACCAAACGGGAACCGCCTGGTCTCAAATAAGACCGGGCGGTTTTTGTTTGTGCATGTTCACCGGGTCTGAGTGACTTTGGCGAGGCCGCGCGGGCTGTCCGGGTCGAGGCCCTTGAGCAGGCACAGCCAGTAGGTAAAAAGCTGACTGGCGACGGCGTAGACGAGCGGACTGACCCATTCGGCGATCGTGCCGGGAATGCGGACGGCGGTTTCGCTGCCGGCGAGAAACGCAGCGTCGTGCGCGAAGCCGATGAGGGCGGGGTGCTGGGCGCGGAGCTTTTCGGCGAGCTGGGCCATCGGCGGAAACGCTTTGCCGTCGGGCGCAAACAGGAGGCAGGGGTAGCCGGAGACGACCTGGGCGATGGCCCCGTGCTGGAAATTAGCGGCGGAGTAGGCTTGGGCGGAAACGCCGCAGGTCTGGGTCAGCTTCAGGGCCAAATCCGCAGCGGTGGCGTGGTTGTAGCCCCGGCCCAAGATGACGCAGCCGGAGAGGCTCGCATACTTCTCGACCAGGTGATGCACGGCGTCATCCAAATCCAGTGCCTGCTCCATGAAGTCCGCCGCCCGGCGCAGGTGCTCCAGGCGCTCGGGCCGCTCCGTGTTCAGCGCGACCGACAGCAGGGCGAGCAGGGCGAGTGTCCCGGTGTAGGTCTTGGTGGCGGCGATCCCGACTTCCTCGCCGGCGCCGATAAAGAGTGGAAACTCTGCTGCGCCGGCAAGCTCTGCGCCGGGTTCGTTGGTGATGCAGGCGGTCAGCGCTCCGGACTCCCGCGCCCGGCGGACCACTTCGATGACATCGGTGGCCGCGCCCGACTGCGAGATGCCGAGCACGAGGGCGTTTGCGCCGAAATTGGGCACGACATCGTAGAGAGTAAAGACCGACGGCGCGGCGAGGGCGACCGGCAGGCCATGCTGGATTTCGAGCAGATACTTGCCGTACAGCGCGGCGTTCTCCGAAGTCCCCCGCGCCGCGACATAAACATAGGCGATGTTCCGGCGCTTGACTTCCGCCGCCAGAAGCTCGGCCCGGTGGAACTCCTCGGAAAGAATGCGCCGCACGACGTCCGGCTGCTGCCGGATCTCGTCAAGCATAAAAGTCATAATCGTGTCCTCAGAACTGAAAGCAGGTCACTTGGTGCCGGCTTGCCGTCAGAAACGACGCCGAGCGGGACATGGGGCTTGGGTGTCCCGTGAAAGTCTGAGCCGCCGGTAACAAGGAGGCCGTGACGCGCGGCCAGCGCAAGAAAACGTGCCGTGTCGCCGGGGCTGTGCTGCGAATACAGCGCTTCAAGGCCGTCGAGACCCGCGTCGTTATGCAGCGCCGCGACGCGCTCGGCCAGTGCGGCTTCCGAAAGCGGGACCAGGCCGGGATGCGCCATCACGGCGACCCCACCCGCCCGGTGCAGGAGCGCAATGGCATCGGCGGGCGTCAGCACTTCCTTCGCCAAGTACAGCGGCTTGCCGGACGCTAAATACGTGTCGAACGCTTCCTGAACCGAACCCACGATGCCTTTGGCAATCAGCGCGGCGGCAAAATGGGGCCGGGCGATAACGTCGGCTTCGTCGCCGGACTTGTGCGCGGCGGCCTTGACATCGTCCATCGTCACCGGCAGCCCGAGCGCGGCCATCTTTTCGGCCATCTGCATGTTACGGGCCGTCCGGCTCCGGCGCAGGTCCGACAGCTTTTCCCCAAGCTCGGCATTTTCGGGGTCAAAGCCGTAGCCTAAGAGATGAAACCGCCCGCCGGCGTCCTCGACCGACAGCTCGACGCCGGCAATAAAATCCAGGCCCAATTCCTGCGCCGCTGCTGCGGCTTCCGCCAGCCCGGCGATGGTGTCATGGTCGGTGACGGCGAGAGCCGTCAGCCCGATCTTCTGCGCCTTCTGCACCAGCGCTGCCGGCGGCAGGCTGCCGTCGGACGCCGTCGTGTGCGTATGCAGGTCAATGCCGTAAGGGGTCGCGTCCATGCCGCTATTATAGCCGCTGACTAAAGCGAAGTCAAGAAAGGAAACTCAGAGGGGGAATCAGCGGGCCGGTGCCTCCCAGGCAATCGAAAGCGAATAATTTTGCGGCCTCAGATACTGCCGGCGGCGGGCGGGCGGCTGGGCGGCGAGCCAGTTGACGAAGCGTGTGGGAACCAGGACTTTGACGGTGTTTTTTCTGTTCTGGTGCCCCGGCAGCAGGCTCCAGCCGGGCTTGCCCGCGCCGCCGTCAATCGCACCGTAAGGGTTTTCGAGGGGCGGGTCGCCGGGACTTTGGAACGCGGCGAGGTCCGGCGGCAGAGCGGCCCGGTCGGTCGGCAGCCGCGAGTGTGCTTTGAGAGTCAAATGCGGATAAGTGGCGGGATCGCGCTGCATGGCCTGAAGATCGTGCGGGCCAGTGCCGAATAGCAGAAAGTTCGCGTGGGTGTGGACGCCGGTTTGGCGGAGTGCGACCTGGGAAGCGTGGGGAATGACAACGCGCATGGGTGCCTGCGCTGCCGCCATCGGTGTCAGCAGAAAGAAGAACAGCGCACAGCGTTTGCTGAAGTGTCCGGCGCGGGAATAACGCGAAAGCATTCTGTCACAAAGCATTCTGTCACCTGGAAATATCATTTTAGAAAGCATTTGTACATGGCGATCAACACAGTTGAGAGCGACGACCCAAAAAGCGTCCCTAACTCCCAAAGCGTCTCCGAGAGCGAAGCGCAGTTTGTGCTGCAAAAAGTCCAGCCGGCGCTGCTTGGGCTGATGGACGGCTCGGTGTCCACGCTTGCCCCGATCTTTGCCGCCGCCGGGCTGACCCACCGCTCCCTGGCAGCGTTTTATGTCGGCCTGGCGGCGTCGGTGGGCGCGGGCATCAGCATGGGCCTGGCCGAAGCTTTGTCCGACGACGGCGAGGTCTCGGGGCGGGGCAAGCCGCTCTCGCGCGGCATGATCACCGGCATCTCTACTACGCTGGGCGGGATGCTGCACACGCTGCCGTTCTTGATTACCGCCCTCGGGGTCGCGCTGCACCTGGCCTACGTGGTCGTAGTTGTCGAGCTGGTCGCGATTGCCTATATCCGCTACCGCTTCATGAAAAGCCCGCTGGCTCAGACCGTCCTGCAAGTGATTGTCGGCGGCGGCATCGTCTTCGCCCTCGGCATTTTGCTGGGACGTATCGGTGCCAATTAACAGATTCCATCAAACAGATTCCATCAAACAGATTCCATTAACCGTTCCCAAGAAACATTTCCGTTACCCAAAATTGGCCGCCGGAGTCCCGGTACAGGCCGATGCCGACTTTGGTGAAGCGCGGCTCAAGAATGTTCTTGCGATGGCCGGGGCTTGCCATCAAGCTTCGGTGGGCATAGCCGGCGTTGTAGGTATCACTGGTAATGCTGGCGTAGAAGATGTTCTCGCCGACCAAGCCTCCCGCGGGCCGTGGCTGGCCGGTCATCCGCAGCTCGCTTATGTAACGGTCCATCGGGGTGGCCTCGCCTTCGGTCGGCGATGAATGCGCGAAATAGTTCAAATCGCACATTTCGTGGGAATGCTCCGTGGCCGCCACGCACAGGGCCGGGTCCGGGGTAAGCGTCTCCAGCCCACGCGCCGTGCGCTCGCGGTTGATGGCTGTTACCAAATCGGCTTCTTCCTGCGCCGAGTCGTCCAAGTTCATCGTGACCGTCAGCGGCAGCAGCTTTCGGCTCCGGGGCAAGTGCAGCGCGTCGGCAGACGACAGGGCCATCGGCGACAGGGTGATGGGAGGGATGTCCAGCGTGAACTGCTGGGTCGTCTTTGCTTTTTTCGGGTGCAGGGTCGTCTTCGGTACAGAGTGTGTGGCAGCGAGCAGCAGCGGGACCAGCATAAGATGACGTGCCTTTCTTGGGCCGATACCGGGAATGTGTGCGCCGGGCGCATTCTTAACCTCAGGTTACAAACAGTCCATTATAACACGATTCGTGACTGAAATCGCGAGAAGTCTGTTCCCCCTTTTTCTGGTGAGCAAACAAGACCGGCACTGGAAGCCTTCCAGCGCCGGTCCTTCTTTACCCCGTCGGCAGGCCGAGATACCCCCGAATCCAGCCTTCGTCCGGCGCGATGACTTTTCCGGCCACGAGGTCGGTGATAAGCTTCCCCGCCGCTTCAAGCTGTCCCGTGCCCGGCGTCCCGAGCACGAAAAGCGGACGCGCTGCTGCCGGGCCGAAGTTCAGTGCGACCAGCGGTGCGAACAACTGCGCCCCAATTACTGTTTCCGACAGGTCGCGCTGGAGCTTTTGGACATAAAACCCGAGTACGTCCCGGTGGACCGACCCCAGGGCATAACTGCCGCCCCCGCCTGCCGGCGAATCCGTGGTGAGTGTCTGGCCGAGAATGCTCTTTGCAATCGCACGGTCGAGATACTCAATCGCATCGGCGAACCCGGCGGACTGGGCGCGGGCGGTCTCAAGCAGGCCGAGGTGCATATCCGACGGCAGCACGACCGCGCTTTCATTGTGCACCTGCGCCACAATCGCCAGCAGCTCGCGCTGCTGGTCCGGCCCGTAGCCCCGGTTTGGGTCATACGTGCCCGTGACCGTCGGCATCCCGAACTTTTCGAGATATTTGGCCCACCAGACTAAAAGCTGCTGCTTGACCTGCCAGGGCTTGTACGCCGCCCGCAGATCGCTCTGCCCCAAGGGACTTGCATACAGCGGCAGCCAGCGAAAGCGCAGAAACTTGTCCGGCGGGTACGCCGCGCCGTTCAGCCCGCGCAGGGCGGTGATGTTCGCAAACGCATCGGTCTCGAACGTGAACCCGGCGGGGTCCTTGCTTTTCAGGCTCGCCAGCCCGACCATCCCCGCATATGGCCCGGTCTCGATTTGGCGGTAGACGATCTCGACCAGCGAGACCCCAAGCGCCAGGGCATCCAGCACGTCGTAAAGCGTGTCCAGCACGCTGCCTTCCATCTGCGTCAGGGCCGAGCGCACGAACGCCGCAATCTCGCTGTCCTCGGGCGTGTCCGACGCCGGGTGGACTTCCCAGCTTTGGGACAGCGCGGCCAGCTTTTTGGTTTGCAGGCAGGCCTTGACCTGCGGGTCCGCCTGCATCCGCCGGAATATCAAACCGCCGCCCGGCAGGTCGCCGCCTTCGGGCAGGGTCGCCGCCGAGAGCGCCCCCAGCAGGGAGACCCCGTTCACCGAGGCCAGCTCTTCCAGCAGCGGCTTCGGCGTCAGTCCTAATGCTTTTTTAATATTCTGTACTACGCTATTTTGTAGTTTCATAATCGCACCGCCAGAACATACACATCGGTCGTTTCCGCGCTCAGAACGTGCGTTGTGACCGCCCGTGTGCCCGGCCCGTGCCCGCCCCAGCTTTCCAGTGTCCGCCCATTCCGGGCCAGATACACATGGCCGATGGCATGCTTTGCGGAAGGCCGAATAAAGCCGATCCGTGTCAGGCCGTCCCCAAGCCGGCACGCGGCAAACGTGCTGCGCTTCAGCCCGGATGCCGCGCACCAGTCGTTCTGGTTGACCGAGCCGTCCGGCACAAGTGTCCGCCCCTCGGTTGCCGCCGCGACTGCTGCCCGGACCCAGCCGGAGCAGTCAATCAGCTCATAGTCCGGCACCGGGGAGGCCGGATCATCGGCCTTCGCGCCCAGCTTGTACCCGATCCCCCGCGCCATGCAGACCGCCAGGTACCGGCGCAAAATCTCCGGGTCGAGCGGCAGGCAATGCCAGGGATACGCCTGCGTCGGCGGCAGCAGCGCCGGCGGGTAGTCGGTTACGAGCCGCGTCTTCTTGATGTCCACTGTCGGTATCATAGTCAAAATCCTTTCATTGAAACTTTTTGTTGAAACTTCAGTCGCAGAGTGCGAGAACTAAAAGCGGCGTATCGGCGAAGCGAAAGAGATGGGTCTTGCGGACCGTGTACAGCCGCCCGTCGCGATAAAACAGGTCGCCGGACGCCGGCGGATCGCTCCCCGCGCCGCCGTCGGCATAGAGCGACAGGGCCGGGCGCTGCAAACCCACGGACTCGTTGCCGTCGAAATACAGCCCCAATGTCTGCAAATCCATCGGCGCGAATAGTCCGGTCGCCGCCCGGTTTACCCCGGCACGAATTAGCGTGAACCCCTCCCCGTGCCGCGCAAACAGCGCCCTCACCCGTGCGGCGCGAGCGATTACCGTTTGTGTCATAACCGATCCTCCCATGCAAACTCGTCGGCCTCGTGATCGTCAAACAGCGACCGTGTGTGCCGGCAGGAAGCCGCCGCCTCGGCTTGAAGAACAAGCGACGATTTGGAAGAGGCATCGGGGATACCGCCCGATGCATCATAGACCACGCGCCGTGTCGCCCGCCCAAACGGCTCTAGGCGCTTCTGTCCTGTCGCCGCCAGACGCTCGCCGAGCTGCGCCACGCTGTCGGTGCGCGAGGCCGAAATCGTCAGCGGCCCGAGATGGAAGTCATCAGTCGCTCCCGGTACCCGCGCCTGCCGCCGCAGGTACTCCCCCGCCAGTGCTTCCGCCGTCCCGAGCACCAGGGTTGCCCGCAGCCCGGCATCCCCGGCGGACGCCGCCAGAATGCCGGGGTCCAGCGCGTATTCCAGCGCCGCTTGCGGTCCGAGCAGCAGCGCGGACAGCGCAGCATCGCTTCCGGTCTCTCCCACGTCTATCCCGCAGAGCGGCTTGAGGTCGGCAATCGTTATGGGCAAAATCGCCATTTGTGTTCTCCTTTCATTTTGGGGCTGAGGAAACGAGGGCATTCACGCCCTCGTTCCTAAACCCTCCTCATGTCACCCTACCTGCGCCCCGAATGCCGCCCGCCAGTCCCCGAAGCCGGCATTGTAACGTGCCCGCACCCCATACAAGAACTGATCGCGCAGGAAGCCGTTCTCCGAGCTGCTTTCCAGGGCGCTGAACTCAAACTCCTTCCGCATCTGCAAGACCAGCGCCCGCACCACCCGCCCGGTGTCCAGCAGGAACCAGTTCCCCGGCGACGACAGGTACGGCGTCGTCAGCAGCGACAGCATCCCGCGCAGCGGATTGATCGCCAGGTCCTGCGTGCCGATGGGAGCCGGATCGGGGAAAAAGCTGGAATTGAGAAGCTGAGTCGCTTCCCAGTACAGCTCCGGCGGTACCACCAGCAGGCTGGGCCGCGTGCCCATCGGGCGTCCCTGGTCATCGGTGAACCGCATCATCTGCGTGATCGCCGCCTGCAAAGCGCCTGCTGAAAGGCCGTCCGTGCCTTTGTTCGACTGCGAGCCGTGCGCCCCGAAGAACGGCACCCCATCATAGCCGGTTGCCGTGAAACCCGTGCCCAGCAGCCCAAAGATCATGCTGTCCAGGTGCTGCTTGGCGACCAGGGCCATCTGACGCACCCGCAGGGCGATCTGCCCGTACTGGTCGTCTTCCAGCGCCGTCCGGTCAATCGAGAGTGTGCTTTCCCACGTCTTGTTTTTGATCGCATACGCATACGGCTTCAAATCTGCCGGCGCCCGCTCATCTAAAAACTCGCGCACTCCCGGCAGCGCCCCGAGCCACGCATACTGCTCCGTGTCCCGCTCCGAAGGCACCACGGTCGCGACCCGGTCCCACTGCGCCGGGGTCTCGGTAAATGTCTGAAAGAACGCTGTTTTGAGTCCCGCCGTCAAAAGCTCGGGAATGTCCGATGTTACCAGTGTCATGTTTTTCTCTTTCTGCCGTCAGTAACCAGGGAGCAAGGCTCCCTCGCCAAACTAAGCTCTTTACCTTCCCGCTTCGGGAGGGTCGGCGCAGAGCGCCGGGGTAGGTTGTTGTCTCTTTCTGTTTTTATTTCTGCAAGGCCGCCAAAACGGCGTCCACTTTGCTTTCGATGGCGTCCACCTGCGCCTGCCGCTGCGGGGACTTCCAGAGCGCCTTCGCCAGCGCCCCCAAAATGTGTGCGCCCACGCCGAGGGCGATCAAAAGCTGCGTGTCAATGTGCATGGTTTTTCTCTTTCTGCGTCGTCCGACGCTCTTCATTCAGCAGCGCTTCGACCTGTGCCGAGTCTACTCCAAGTTTCGATAGGAACGTATGTTCGGTCTGTGTGAACGATCCGAAATCCTCCGCCGATGGCGCGAGGTCGCCGAAAATCACCCCCGGCGGCTGCGCGGCCAGGAAGCGCCGGAAGACCGATGCCACCGGCTCCGGGACGCCGTCCGCCATCTGCACGGTCGCCGCTTCCGACCCGAGCAGTGCCCGCGCCGCCGCTTCCGACGCCGGCACGATCCGGCCCGCTGCTTTCAGGGCCGAGACTTGCAGGTCCACCTCTCGTGCCGAGACTTCGGCTTCCCGCGCCGAGAGCGCCGCCCGAAGCTGCACGATCTCCGAACTCAGGCTGCCTGCGGCCAGCAAAGCCGCTGATGCCACGCGCGGCCTGAGCACCAGCGACACTTCCAGCAGCGCCAGCGGCTCCCGCGACAGCCCGACCGACAGCTTTCCCGCGCCCCGGCGGCGCAGGAACCCGGCCAGGTCGTCCGGGAACGCCAGCATCCCGAGCAGCGCATTTCCCTCGCGCCATACCCGCAGCACCCGCCCGACCGGGTCCAGCGGCGAATCGGTGTGCTCCACTTTCACCGGCACTGCCGACGAAAACCGAGAGACGATCGCGTCCAAGTCACTCTCCGTCAGCGACAACTGCTTGTCCGGGTAATCGCCCGCTTCAAGAAGCCGGGCCGGACGCTCGCTCCGCATCTCCTCGTCAGAGAATGTCAGCAGTGCGGGCGCATCTAAAACCAGGGGTTCAGACATGGTTAATTGACCTTTCCATCAATGCGAATCTGCACCGAAAGCGCGTCGGGCACCCCGACTACGACCCCGCAGGCGATGCTGTTGACCGTCGCCGCCGTAGATACTGTGCCGTCGTCCACTACAAACGCCGTCTTGCCGATGTCGGAAAGCGATGCCCCGGCTTTGGCGTAGGTGAACACGCCAGTCTTGAAAACGCGCACCGATTTTGCTGCTGCCGCGCCGCTTGTGCCGCCGCCTTCCTCATACGCCACCCCGATAAAGACCAAACCGGCGCTGTCCGATGCCGGCTGGGCCTGGCCCGTCGCCGCCACCGCCGTCAGGCCGCCCTTCAAGATATGCGTCCCCGCCCCCAGGCCGTACCGCACCAGAGCGCCGTCCTTGCGCCTGGTCTCATGTGCGCTTGCTAATGCCGTCATACTGTGTTCCTCGCTCTTTCTTCCCCCAGAAGAATTCTTCGACATCGCCCTCTGATTGCCCTGGCCGGCGGTCTGGGAGAACTTGGGATTGCCGCCGACCAGGAGCAAAAGTAGTATACATTTGTTTCAGAAGAATGTCAAGCGAAAAGTAGATTTTTGTCTACTTATTTTTGAGGAGTGAAATTGAGGGTGAGCCGGCGGCCCGCGGCCTCCGACAATGTATGGGGGATCAAAGAAACAACTGTGCCGAAAAATAACTGTGCCGAAAAATAACTGTGCCGAAACTCACGCAAACATGGTAACTTCAAACTCCGCACCAAGTTTCTATCCAACCGCCACATCATTCGCCACATACCGACCGCGCAAGGCCAGATAGTCTATAAAGCCAGATAGTCTATAAAGCCAGATAGTCTGGAGCAAGGCACGACCGTACTTATGACGAACAATGAACGTTTTTCTCCCGCACGTGTCGGGACCATGCTCGCTGCCGGCTTTCTTCTTGTCATACTTCTTGGACTTCTCGGCTACTCACAGACAGTCCGTGCCGTGCGGCAGTCTACCCACCGCGCTCACCAGATCGAGTCCCGCACCGGCGAGTGCGTCTCGCTGGCGAAAGACATTGCGCTGTATGCCCACCAAGCTTCGTTCTTCACCCAGTCCTATGTTTATTCCGGCAATACCGGCGACCGCGACCAGCAGCGCGAAGCGGCGGACAGCACCCGCGCCGCCTTCGCCGCTCTGTCCGACCGACTCAAAACGCTTCCCGGCAGTGCCGCCATGCAGGCCCAGTGCGCCGCTGCCGAGCGGCAGAATACGCAGGTCAGCAGCCAGCAAGAGCGCGAAATCTCCCTGACCGACCACGGACAGACAAAGCAGGCCCAGACCCTGCTGCAAACCGAAGGCACCGGTCTCCGCGACAATCTGGAATTCCAGCTCGATGCTCTGGTCGGTGTCAACCCGACCCAGTACCCGGAGGCCGCCCCGCACGGCCTTGAGGCTTACCGCCGGGAATCAGAAGCCGCCGAAAGCCGGAGTGAGCGCCGCACGGTTCTTTTCGGCGAAGCGGTCCAGGGCGCGATCCTTCTCCTGTCCCTGCTAATTGCCGTTGCCGTCATCCGCACTGCCTCTGCTGGTGTCCGCGTTGTCCTGACAGCGCAGGACAGCCTGCGCGAAAGCGAGGGCCGCTACCGCCTGATGTTTGAGAACAACCCGCAGCCGATGTTTGTCTACAGCCGGGATACCCTGCGCTACCTGGCCGTCAACAAAGCCGCCGTGCGGAACTACGGCTACAGCCACGACGAATTCCTCGCGCTGACAATCATGGACATCCGCCCGCCGGAAGACCGTGAGCCGCTTCAGGCCGCGCTTCGCGAGACCCTGCACCGTGGCAAGCCGCTGGAAAACAGCGTCTGGAGACACTGCACCCGCAGCGCCGCTCTGCTCTGGGTCGAGATCACGTCGCACCCGATGCTGTGGTCCGGTCAGAACGCGGCCCTCGTCACCGCGCAGGACATCACTGCACGGCGCGAGGCGGAGGACAGCCTCGGACGCCTTGCTGCCATCGTAGCGTCGTCCCACGATGCCATCATCGGCTGGGACATCAACGGAATTGTCACAAGCTGGAACCCCGGCGCGGAGCGGCTCTACGGCTGGACGGAAGCGGAGATGGCTGGCAGACCACTGCGAGTTATCGTTCCCGACACTCGCCTGGCGGAAAGCAGGCGGGTCTGCGAGGTCCTGCTCGCCGGGCAGGCCATCGAGCTGCCGGATACGCTGCGCCGGCACAAAGACGGGCGGCTGCTGGAAGTCTGGGTCAGCTCGTCGCCGATTGTGGGTGCCGCCGGCGATGTCACCGGCGCATCTACCATTGCCCGCGACATCTCCGAACAAAAAAAAGCGCAGGCGCTGATCCGCTGGCAGGCGCTCAACGATCCTCTCACCTGCCTGCCGAACCGCGCGTTCTTCCGACAGGCCCTTGAGGAAGCGATCGCCCGTGCCGCGCCGTTTGCCGTTCTGTTCATGGACCTGGACCAGTTCAAGCGCATCAACGACAGCCTCGGTCACGCCGCCGGCGACCAGCTCCTGCGCGAAGTCACCGCCCGCTTCGAGCGGTGCCTCGGCGGCGGCGACCTGCTCGCCCGCATGGGCGGCGACGAGTTCACTCTGCTGCTGCCCTGCACCGAGAACGACATAGAAAACCCGGAAGACAAAGCCGCCGCACTGCTCGAATCCCTCTTTATGCCGCTGCTGATCGAAGGCCATGAGCTGCACGTCGCCGCCAGCATCGGCATCAGCGTCTTTCCCGCCGACGGAGCCGACCCCGAAATCCTGCTCAAGCACGCCGACCTCGCCATGTACCAAGCCAAAGAAGCCGGGCGCGGACAGTGGCAGCGCTTCAGCCCCGCCCTGACCGAAGCCGCCGATGAGCGCCTGATCCTGGAGAGCAGCCTGCGGAAAGCCATCGAGCGGGACGAGCTGATTGTGCTGTATCAGCCGCAAGTGTCGCTGACAACCGGAGAGATCGTCGGCACCGAGGCGCTCGTCCGCTGGCAGCACCCTGAGCTGGGGCTAATTGCGCCGTCCCGCTTTATTCCACTGGCGGAAGAAACCGGTCTGATCGTGCCGCTGGGGGAATGGGTGCTCCAAAAAGCCTGCCATCAAGCCGCCGCCTGGGAGCGCGAAGGAAGTGCGCTGCGCCAGTCCGTCAATCTCTCGGCCCGGCAGCTCGGGGAACCCGGCCTCGTACAGACCGTGCTGGCGGCGCTGGAGGAAAGCGGCCTTAGCCCGTCCCTCCTCGACCTGGAGCTGACCGAAAGCGCTCTGGTGACACAGGGAGAAGCGGCGGCCCGGCTCGCCGATCTGCGGGCGCTCGGAGTCCGCATCTCGATTGACGATTTCGGCACCGGCTACTCGTCGCTTTCCTACCTGCGCCGGTTCCCGCTTGATGTGCTGAAGATTGACCGCTCGTTCGTGCTGGAACTCGGCGGTGCGGACACGCACACCCAGCAGGACCAGGCGGTCGTGCAGGCGGTTGTCCGCATGGCACACGCGCTCAATTTGGAAGTGATTGCAGAAGGGGTGGAGACGACCGGGCAGCGCGACGCCCTCCGCCGCCTCGGGTGCGATGCGATGCAGGGGTATCTCTACAGCCCGCCGGTGACCCCAGAGCGGCTAAAAGCGATGCTGCCCGCATTCATGCTGGAAGCTGCGTAAACTGCGATTTGGGGGATCAATCCATCTGCGCGTGGCGCTGAAGCAACGTCTTCCCACGGTACAGCGCAACCGTCTGCACCTGATAGTCGCCGCCGGAAAGGTCGGTTCGGGACAAAGAAACGCGCACACTCCGGGGCGGGTAATCGTAAGACAAAAGCAGAGTGTGCGGGTCCGGACACGGAATCACTCGGCCGGTGCCGCCGGCTGCCCGGTCGAGCTGATACAGCGACATCGCGAGGTCAATCGTCTTGTACAGATGTCCCGCCGGGTCCGCCGAAGCCGAACGTATCGGCGGAGCCGGGTGCGCCGCCGATGTGCCGGCCGGAGCCGTTGCGGCCAGCGTCGCCTGCGGCGGCCACTGCCAGACGCTCCAGCCCAGCCAAAGCAGCGACCCGGCCACCGCTACCAGCAGAAAGCTGCTCCAAAACGCCAGCGCGAACGACCGTGCCGGACGCGGGCGGCGCACCGCTGCCGCCGGCGCGGCAGATGGCAGCAGCATAAGCGAAAACGCTTCCGTTCGATGCACCGCCGGCTCCGCAAAGCGGGTGCGGTACTCATGCCCGCAGGCCGGGCAGATTACCGCCTGAAGCACCGCCGCCTTGCCGCATTTCGGGCACCGTTTCGCGCTCACCGAAGTCATCATAGCCGTATTATATCACAGGCAGGGGTGCGTTCAATCCTAAACACTCCGTTTTTGTGCCTTTTTGCTTCCAATGTTATTCTGTCGGACTATTTTGCCGTGTAGCTGACCCGCCAGATGCTGTTCGATCCGTCGTCCGTCACCAGCAGCGAGCCGTCCCGCGCCGTGGTCACACCCACGGGGCGGCCCCACACATGCCCGTCCGGCGTTAAAAATCCGGTCAGGAAGTCGTCGAACTCACCCCGTGCCGCGCCGTTTTTCCCGATCGGCACACAAATCACTTTGTAGCCCGCCCGGTGCGCCCGGTTCCACGAGCCATGCTCGGCAGCGAAAATCGCCCCCTGATACTTTTCCGGAAACTGATGCCCCTCGTAGAATGTCAGTGCCAACGACGCCATATGCGGCTGCAAGAGCACATCCGGCGTGATGGTCCGCGCCTTCAGGTCCGGGTGTGCATCCGGCAAATCCGGGTCCTGATGCTTGCCCATGTAATACCACGGCCAGCCGTAAAAGCCGCCGTCCTCGACATGCGTGATGTAATCCGGCACCAGATAATCGCCCAGCGTGTCCCGCTCATTCACCGATGTCCAGAGCCGCCCTGTCCCAGGCTGAAACGCAATCCCAACCGGGTTACGAATACCTGACGCAAAAACCCGCCCGCCGGTTCCCTCCGGGCCGTACTCCAAAATATCCGCCCGGTGAAACTCTTCCGGGTGCGTGTCCGCATCGTCATGGTTCGAGTGCGACCCGACCGACACATACATCTTTTTGTCGTCCGGCGAAAACGCGATGTCCCGCGTCCAGTGACCTCCGCCGCGCAGCCGCCCGCCGCCCGGTAAGTCCGGTACAACCGTCTCCGCCGCCCCCGCCGCCGTGAGGTCGCCGCTCTTGTACGGAAACCGCACGACCGAGTCGGTGTTCGCCACATACACATACTTGGGGTTTGGCCCACTCGGGTAAAACGCGATCCCAAACGGCTGGTGCATACTCTCAGCATACACGGAAATCGTCTCGGGCCGGCTTGCGCCCGGCGCGGCCCGTAGAACTTTAATCCGGTTCGCGCCGCTTTCCGCCAGGAAGATGTCGCCGTTCGGCGCGGTGACGATCTTGCGCGGGTTGTCCAAGTTGCCCGCAAACAGCGATACGGTGAACCCGGCTGGAGCCACCGGAACCGCTCCCTCGGGCCGGGGCACCATGTTCGCTCCGTTGTCCACCGACGGCGTCGCACGCGGCGGCGGCAGTGTGTCTACGGTGACTTTGCGGCGCACTCCCGGCGCATCGGTAGACCAATCGCCGAGCGCCGCCGGCCCGGTCAGCAGCGTCCCAGCCCGGCTGCTCTCAGGCTGAGTTTTCGCCACTGCCCGCGCCGGCGGCGTCAGGGTGTGAGGTGCCTGCGGATGCAGGTAAATGGATGCTGCCAGCGCAGCGGCGGCAGGAAGAAGAACAAGTGCTTTCATATAACTTTAAACGAACGATGTCAGGCGACAGTTCCCGGCAGAAATGCCGGGCCGAGGGCAATTCAAAAACAAAAAAGCGAAAGCCTTGTGGGCTTACGCTTTCATTCGCTATCTCAGCATCTTCGGCTGCCGATTTTGCGAACGTGAATACATTATCTCACAAAAAAAGCCCAATGTCAAGCCGAACCAAAAACTCAGCCTGACAGAGAAAGCGCAAAGAAACCGCCCTGCTCGGCACAAGCAGCGATCCCTGCTCCCTCTGCTAAGAGCATTCTGCCGCAAAACGCAAAATCCTCTGTCTCGGATTTGCCGCGCAAACTTATCTTCGGCACGTGACAGCATTTTCTTGATACGGCTATGCCGCAAAAAGAACCGGCACTCCCGCACCGGTTCCTCTTTTCCCTGCCTACTCCCCCCGGATCGTCGTCACCATCGACTCGGACAGAATGCCGACGCCGGGGATGTACCGCACACGCGGGTCCGCCGCAAGACGCATCCACTCAATCAGCGGCGATTCGTCCAGCAGGTGCAGTGTCCGGCGGGCGTCCGCGACCCGGACCAAGCCCTCGCTCGCCGCTCGGTCGCACAGCGCTCGAACATCCGCCGGCACCGCCGGCGGGGCGGCTTCGGGCTGCGCGAACAGATTACTCGCGGCGGCGTCGGCCCGCGCCAGCACGTCCGCCGCTAAAAGCGGCTTCCGGCCCAGCGGCAAGTGCAGCGCGAAGTCGCCCGGCTCGCCCTCAGCCCCCAGCATTACCGTGATGTCGGTTCTCGCGCGGTCGGTGCCAACCCGGTGCAGGACAAAGTCCGGCAGCGTGATCCCGAGCGGCGAGACGCCCGGCTCCGGCAGGCGCTTCACCCGCCAGCCGTTCCCCTCGCCCGCCACCCGCCGCTTGACCCCTTCTTTGAGCAGGTCTTTGTGCAGTGTCAGCCCCGCCTCGAAGCGCTTCTTGAACGCCGGTCTCGGTGCGCCGGCTGCCGTCTTGGGAGGCATTCCCAGCACACGCAAAATCTCGGTCGTCAGCGTCAAACGAAACGGCTTTGACCCCAAACGCGCTTCGGCATAGCCGCCGGTGCTGCGCGTCGCGTAGTCAGCCGTCAAAAACAGCAGGCAGCGGCCCAGACGGCCCATCCGGCGCGGCAAAATCGAGTGTTCGTCGGTCTCCGTCAAAGTCACGGTCCCGGCATCGGCGCTGACCACCGCTTTGACGCCCAGCGCCCGCGCCAGGGCGCGGATCTCCCCCGCGTCGGCGGCGGTCAAAGACAGCCCGAGCAGGACAATCTGCGCCGCGCGTCTTAAAACAGTGTCGAGCGAATGGAAATTGTACAGCGCCACAATGTCGGCAGGCGTCGGCACGGTCCCATGTCGGGTCAAAATCTGATTGTCTTCCGAGTCCGAATGCAGCAAAACATCCCACTGCTGCGCCGTCAAACAAAACTCGGACGCCAGCGCGTCGTAGCATTCGGCCCGGCCCGCTTCGGTCAAAAAGCCATGATGCCGCTCGTTGACATACGCATAGGTAAACGCCCTGACATCTACCGGACGGCCTAGTTCGGCGGCTCGCAGACGCGCCGCCGCGTCCCGCCCGACAAGCTGCGCGAAGTCCGGCGTCTCGTACTTGTAGAACTGCCCCAAACACGCCACAATGCCCCGTGCCAGGCGCGGGTCCCCGAAAAAGTCGGTCATCGCCTGCGCGTCCATGTCCCGCCGCCGCTTCCCCGCCGCTGCGTCGAATGTCCGAATGGCGATCTCCAGCCGCGCGATTGCCTTTTTGTCTTTAAGCTGATGCGGATAGACCGACGCCGAAACGCCGGCGGCGCTGCCCTTGCGCGATGTCTTCTTGAAATCTTCCTGCCGAAACGCCATAATTTTGCTTTCTTGAATACGGAACCCCTCCCGCTCGTTCCTCCCTCCCTCCCCTATGAGGGAAGGGTAAAGAGCACTTAGGACGAAATACAGGAGCGCCCGCGCTTCTCGCTCTATCTCTGGCCCTTCCCTCATAGGGGAGGGAGCGAGGAACGAGCGGGAGGGGTTCTTAACGCGGCAGGGGTTCCTACTCCGCCTTCTCGACCGGCTTGCGCCGCCGGGCCGTCTTCACTTCGCTTGTTCCCCGCGAGATGATCTCGTACAAGTACGCATGACCCGGCTTCGGACGCAGCACCCGCCCGAGCCGCTGTATGTACTCGCGGGTCGTGGACGACCCTGAAACCACAATCGCGACATTGGCGTCGGGCACGTCCACGCCTTCGTTCAAGACCCGCCCGGTCACCAGCTTGGAATACTTTTGCTGCCGGAACTTGTCCAAGATGTCCCGGCGCTCGTCGGTGTGGGTCCGGTACGTAATCGCGGGCAAACAAAGACGCCGCGAGAGATCGTTGACCAAAACGTTCCACTCGGAAAAGACAATCACTTTGTCATCTTTGTGCTTTCCGAGAAGCTCCTCCACGGCCTTGACTTTGCGCTCGGCGTTCATCGCCAGCATCCGCGCTTCCCGGTGCGAGCGCAGCGCCAGCCGCGCCGACGGGTCATGCCCGGCGCTTCGGATCAGTGCCTCAAACAAATTGGCCGCCCCGGTCATCATCAGCTTCGTGCGGTTGGCCGCCATATACCAGGAAAACTCGGCGGTCAAGCGGTCGTAACGCGCCTGCTCGTCGTCGGTCAAATCTACCGAGACGCGCTCGACTTTGTAGTCCGCGATATGCTTGTCGCGGGCCAAAGTCGCCGGCTGACGCTCGAATACCGTCGGCCCCACCAGAACGCCCAAATCGTCATGCCGCCCGTCCGAGCGCTCTAAAGTCGCTGACAGCCCCAGCCGGAACGGCGCATCGGCCCGCGTCGCAATCGTGCGATAAGACGCCGACGGCAGGTGATGGGCTTCGTCAAACACTAACAAGCCAAACTTGGACAAATCACGCTTCGGCATCGCCGCCGAGTCATAAGTGATGACCGTGATCGGACGCTCAGACTTGAACCCCCCGCCGACCATGCCGACCTCGGCATCAGTCAGCCCAAATTTCGCGCAGATCGTATCATGCCACTGATGCATCAGATCAATTGTCGGCACCACGACCAAAGTTGACACGCGCATTGCGTCCAGAACCATCAGCGCCACGACTGTTTTGCCCGCCCCTGTCGGCAGCACGACCACGCCGCGCCCGTGCGCCTGCCCCCACGCCGAGAGCGCCTCTTTCTGGTAGGGCCGGGGCGTCACGCCTAAAGTCGGCAGGTCAAACGGCAGCGCGTACTCATCCGCCCCGGCATCAAGCCACGCCGTTTCCGCCCCTTCGCCGTCTAGGTCGTCGTCCCGCTCTAAATCAGCGGCAAATAAATCCAGCTCAATCTCAGTGAGTTCCGGCATAATGTGTCTTTCCACGTACCCAATACACGGCCCCCTAGCCCCCAATAATGGGGGAACCGAACTTTGAAAGGCGGGGCGGTCTGCACTTCCGGTCTGATCATATTCCCCTATTATTAGGGGCTAGGGGGTCCTACTCCTCAAACAGCGACAACTGACCCCAGGCCGCCGCCCGCTTCGGGCCGACCCCGTACACGCCCGCCGCCCGGCCCGAGCACACCGCGTCCCGCAGCTCCTCGGCAGTGGAAACACCGAGCGCGTCGTGCAGACGCTGGGCCAGGCGCGGCCCGACCCCCGGCGCGGCCATCAGCGCCCCGATATGCGGCGGCAGGTCAGCGCACAGCTCCGCAAAATACTCCATCCGCCCCGTCCGGGCCAGCTCCGTCAGCTTCTTTTGCAGGCGGTCGCCCAGGACCCCCCTGCGCCGCCTCAGTGTTTGGGTGTCATCCCGCAGCACGGTCACGGCGTCGTCGCGGCGGCCCATCAGCGCCCGTGCGCCCCGCTCATACGCCCGCACTCGGTAGGGGTTGTCCTGCTTGTCCTTCAGCAAAGTCGCGATCTTCCACAGCGTCTGCGCCAGGTCGCGATTGGTTAAATCTTGTGTTGGTTGCATTCTCATGGGTGTTTTCTCTTGTCCGAACAGACGTTTGATTATACCCAAATAAGACTGTTCCCGTCTACCCTTTGTTCCGAAAATATGCCTTGACAGCGGAAAGGAAATAACGGTACCATAGAAGGGAAAAGCGTCGAGGAAAACAAAGACATGGCCGCTCGGTTTTGCCCGCAGTGTGGAAACGAAGTCTCATCGGCGGCGAAGTTCTGCCCGAACTGCGCCCAGCCCCTGACCCTGCCGGCTGCCGTGCTCCCGCCGCGCGACCCGGCCCACAAGCCCCGTGCCCTGCTGCTGCCCGCCGCGCTGGTCACCGTTGTCGTACTGGCCGCTGCGCTGGCTGTGCTGGCCGCAAAAAGCCGCACGTCGCCGTCGCTCCTGGTCAGCCCGCCCCCGTCCGCCGCCAGCGCCCCCGCCGTTACCAACGCCCCGCCGCCGGTCCCGACCTCCGCGCCGCCGCTGACCAATGCGCCCACGCAAAAGCCCTTCACCGGCCCGGCGGTCACAAATGCTCCCGACAAGCCTGCCTCAGCTCTGCCGCCTGATGCCGCCGCCTATTTATTTTTTCTGCAAGGGATTGAGCAAAAGCGCATCGCGCTGAATAATGACGTTGCCGGAGCCAATGCCATGCTTGGCATCGCACAGGGCATGCAGACGGCAGGGGCGACACCCGACACGGAGACCGATGGGTCAGGGGGAGAGGGAAACGGCGGGCAGGACGCCGCCAAGCAAAACACGCAAAAGCTCAGTCAGGGCTACAGCGAGTATGCCGCCAAGTGGCAGGGCCTCATCCGCGAGTTCCGGGCCACGCCCGCCCCGCCGTCCTGCACGATCCTCGCGACCCGCTACCAAACATTTCTTGGGGACTACACCACGATTATCTCGAAAATGCAGGTCGCGCTGCTGAACCACGACTCCAGCGGTCTGCCCGACCTCAGCGCCGTCACGCAGGTCCAGGCCCAGGTCAACACCGACAGCGCCCAAGCCGACGGCGCACTCACCGACCTCTGCGCCCGCTACGGCGTTTCCAAGCCGTTCACCATCGCCCCCGAAGGCGCGTCCCCTTCGCTTTTAGGCCACTGACGCCATAATAAAGAGTGAGAAAATTTCTCAGCACTTCTCAGGAGAAAACCATGCACTTACATATCACTGCCGCCCTGCTGCTTGCCGCCTGCGCCGGCCCGGTCCTCGCCCAAGACGCGCCTGCCCCGCCTGCTGCGCCGTCACCGGCGTATCTGACACTCGGCGGCTACAATGTCTTCTGCCTGCGCGGCACCGCCGGCGGCCTTTCCCCGGCGCAGCGGGTGGACACCATCACCAGCCGCCTGACTCCACTTCTAGGGAACCCAAAAATCCTGCCATCCGACATTGTTGTTTACCTGCCGCCGACTAAAAGCCGTTATAACCGCTACCCGGTCATCTATGCCCTCGGACGGCGCATCGTCACTGTGGACCCCGCCACAGTCAAAGCCAGCGGCCTGGTGCAGACCCCCCTTCAGGCCGCGACCCTCTGGGCGAAACGGCTCCAGCAGGTCCTGCCCCGCGTCAACTGGCGGCCCTCGAACGCCCCTGAAACCAAAGTCCCGGCCAACCCGCCGCTCCTCATCACGCCCGATTTCAGCAAAGTCGGCGGCATGATCGCCCCGGCAACTCTGCGCGGCAAGGTCATCCTCAGAGTGCGCGGCCCGCAGCCTGCCGGCATGACCGCTGCCGAACGCGCCGACCTGCTCACCGCTCGCCTAGAGCGCCTCGCAAGCTCCCCCGCCGCCCTCGCCCCCGATGCCGTCCAGGTGACGACCCTGCCCAAAGGTGACGCCACCCTGGCGCTGGCCGGAACCCCGGTGCTCACCGTCACTGCCGCTGACACAACTGGCTCCGGGCTTGCAACCCCCGCACTCCTCGCCGCCTCCTGGGCCAAAAACCTGCGGGCTGCCCTCACCGTCCCGGCCCCGCTCCTGCCGCCGTCCGCCGTGCCGGACCCTGTATCTGCCGCGCCATTGCCTGCGCCCCCTGCAACAGAGGACGCAACTGCTGCGCCTCCGCACTGAAATCTTCGCCCGCGAAGGCGGGGGATTGCTCTTCAAAGCACGGGGGTTCAGCCCCGTGGAGTAGCCTTGCTGCTGCTCCATCGGAGATTATCCCAACTTCTTCAAGTTCTCCGGGTTCAGCGGCAATAGCTCGTCCAGGACAAACAAGCCGTCGCGGCGGACCAGCACGTCGTCGAAGTAAATGTTGCCGCCGCCGAACTCGGGACGCTGGATAAAGACCATGTCCCAGTGGACCACCGAGCGATTGCCGTTAAATGCCTCGTCATATGCCCCGCCCGGCGTGAAGTGGAACGACCCAGCGATCTTTTCGTCAAAGAGTATGTCTTTCATCGGCTGCATCACGTAGGGATTGAAGCCAAGCGAAAACTCGCCGATATACCGCGCCCCTTCATCGCTGTCCAAGATCGCGTTCAGCGCGGCAGTCGTGCCCCCGGACGCCGTCGCCTCGACAATCTTGCCGTGCTCGAAGCGCAGCGTCACGCCCTCAAAGACCAAGCCCTGGTAAATGGTCGCCGTGTTGAACGCAATCGTACCGTTGACCGAGTCGCGCACCGGGGCGGTGAAGATCTCGCCGTCGGGGATGTTCGCCCGGCCCGTGCAGGGAATGGTCGGAATATCTTTGATCGAGAACCGCAGGTCGGTGCCCGGCCCCATCAGGCGCACGGTGTCCGTCTTGTCCATCAGCGCCTTTAAGGGCTGGATGACGGCATCGAGCTTGGAATAGTCGAACGTGCAGACATCGAAGTAGAAGTCCTCGAACGCTTCCGTGCTCTGGCCCGCCATCTGGGCCATCGCCGGGGTCGGCCAGCGCAGCACCACCCACTTTGTGTGCGGCACACGGGTCTGCGAATGCACCGGGTTCCACCACAGGCTTCGGTAAAGCTTCATGCGGTCATCAGGCACATCCGAATGCTCGGCGCTGTTGTCCGCGCCGCGCAGGCCGATGTAGGCATCCATTTCGGCCATCCGCGCCTGTTCGAGTTCACCCGTCAGCCGCATCTGCTCCTCCGTTGCGTTTTTGTACAGCGCCCGCAGGACTTTGTTGCGCTTGACGGTCACGAACGGCAGTCCGCCGGCCTCGGCAATTTTTTCAACAATCGCCGTGACGACATCATCGGGCGCATCGTAGGCTTCCACCAAGACTTTCTCGCCGGGCTGAATTCGAGTGGAATGGCCGATCAAAATCTCGGCAAGTTTTTCGACACGCGGGTCTTTCATACACTGGTTCCTTTGAGTGACATTCCCCCCGAGTATACCCGCCTTTGCCGATGCCGAAAAATGGGTATAGTGCGTCAGAGACCCACTAGAAGGAACACCACCATGCCTGACTACGAGCATTCGCTGACCGTTGAAGCCTCCCCCGAGACCGTGTTCGCGTTCGTGTCCGAAATCGCCAACCTGCCGAAATACCTGCCGACCACCCACTCTGCCGAAGCCCAGCCCGGCGGGCGTGTCCGCGTGTTGGGCGAAGCCGGCGGCCACAAATACGACTCCGACGGCTACTTCCGATTGGATAAGCCGAACTTCCGCATGGAGTGGGGGTCCGACGGCGAAAACCGCTACCTCGGATGGCTTGAGATTGACGGTGCCGCCAACGAGTGCGAAGTGACAGTGCATTTGACCTTCCAGCCGAAGCCGGAACAGGGCGAGCGGATGGACCAGCAGACCGGTGACCGGGACAAGACTATTACCGACGGCCTCATCGCCTCGCTGGAGTCTATCAAGAACCAGGTCGAGGGTCACGGCGGCAAAGTCGAGCCGGCAGCGGCTAGCTGAAATCGTGTCATAAATTCGCTTGCATTATTTGGCGGCGTGTGCTAAAATAGTGATGTGGGAAGGTGGCTGAGTGGTCGAAAGCGCACGTTTGCTAAATGTGTGGGTGTCAAAGCCCCGCAGGTTCGAATCCTGTCCTTCCCGCATCGCTTTTCGCAAGCACAAGCCGAAAACGGCCCGGATTATTCCGGGCTGTTTTTGTTTTGGAGAGGCTGTACTCATGCACCAAGATTTGCCGGCGATGGAACCTGTGGACTGGCGGCGGTTCTTTCAGCTTGACGCCAAAGCTGCCGCCGTCCTGATCGGCTGCACCCTGTTTTTGATCGGCCTGCTTGCCGTCCTGCCGCGCTGGCTCCGCGCCCAAGACAAGGCCGACTTTGCCGGCGTCGCCGCGCGGACCGTTCCCGGCACCGTGACCATGCGGCAGATTTCCCCGGTCAGCTCCGGCGGCGGCGGCCTCTTCAACGGTGTGAACATCGCGTTTGCCGGCCATCAAGCCTACTACGCCCTGCCGCCGGAAAGCCGCTGGAAACCACTCCCCAATCAAAGCGTGTCGGTGACATTTCGTGTTGGACGCCGCTCACACAGCATCCATGTAGATTCGGTGACTCCTAAGTGACGGCACTTGTCCCAAAATCCCTGCTTGCCCCGCTGTTTCTGCTGGACATTGCCGCGACACTGTACATGTGGGGTGTTATCTGGACTGTACAGCTCGTCCATTACCCACTGTTCGCCCGTGTCGGTGCCCAAAACTGGGCCGAGTATCACAGCGCACACACGCGCCTAATGACTTTAGTCGTTCTGCCGGCAATGGTGACCGAACTCGGGGCCTCCGGCCTGCTGGCCCTCTCCCGCCCGTCCTGGCTGTCCCCCGGCCTCCTGTGGGCGGGCTTTGCCTGCGCCGCGCTGACCTGGGCCATGACCTTCTTCGTCTCCGTCCCGCTCCACGACATCCTCGGGCACAGCTTCGACACCGACGCCATCAGCAAATTGGTCGCTACCAACTGGCTCCGCACAGCCTTCTGGACCGCCCACGCGCTCATTTTACTCTGGCAAATCTGGCGGCTGCTGCCCAAAACGTAAACAAGCCCAAAACGTAAAAACGCCCCCGCTGAGTGTTCTTAGCGGGGGCGTTTCTTGTAGTTGCCAGACTAGGACTCGAACCTAGGACCTAATCATTCAGAGTGATTCGTTCTGCCAACTGAACTATCCGGCACTATTTTTTTGTGATATGCTTTACGTTTTTGCCACCGTAGCTTGTTGTTTGGCTGTGGCAGTTCGGGCAAAGCATTTGCAAATTTTCAAGGCGGTTATCGTTGTTGATACCATTAACATGGTGCAACTCGAATGACAAAGGAGCACCTAGCCACTCTGTCAGCCTACATCGGGTACATTCCATCGTTAGCAAGCCTGCGGAGAGCAATCGCTTCTTAACGTGACCGCGAGCCGTCTTGCGCTCCTTGTCGAGAAGGACCTCAAGAGGAATGTGCCTATTCTGCGACTTTATCCTGCCTGCCCGTAGGGCGTTGTGCCATGTGGAATGGCAGACATCAAACTCCTTCATGCACTGTCGTCCGCTGTGGCCGGCGTCATAAAACCGTTGCACCTCAGCCCAATCATGGACTTTATAGCTCGGCGGCGGCTTGGTATTCTTCGCGTGATAAGACACCGTGGATTTCGCGCAGCCAACTTCGGCGACAATTTCCCGGTAAGTCTTCCCCGCCGCCAGCAGTGAGAGTATCCGTTCCCGCATCGCCATCCTTAGCCTCATCAACGAACCCGGCAAGTATACCCGCCCTTGCCAGGGTTGTCAACGCTTTAGGGAACATTAATCCGCGCCTGTCACAGCTCAGGGAAAACTTGTTACGGCTCAGGCAAGAGCAGCAAGTCTAAAAACAAAGCGCGTGGTCAGGGTTCCTGCCTGGCTAACCTGTTCGGTTTCGATTGTTTCGACATCAACAGCCGCGAACCCGGCCGCCCAATGAAGCGCTTCCCACTCTGCGGCATCACGAAGATAAAAACCGTTTTCGGGCAGGGCGAATGCGGGCGCGGTGCGCGGATGCAGACAGCCTATCATGCTCGCGCCTCCCCGGCGCAGCACCCGGTGGACTTCGGCGAGTGCCGACAGCGGGTCTGGCCAGAAGTGAGCCACGCCAATGGAGTAGACGCAGTCGAAACCGCCGTTTGGGAACGGCATCTGCTCTGCCGAGCCGAGAAAGAACTCGGCGCGTCCCTCGCTGATCAGTGCAGAGTTGATGCGCTCCGCTTCGGCAACCATCGTTTGAGAATAATCAAGACCAGCGTAGGTAATGCCTGACGCCTGGCCGACCACTTCCGGGGTCATCCGCCCGCTGCCGAAGCCGATTTCAAGGACGCGGCTGTTCGGTTTAAGTCCAAGCGCCGCGACAGCTCGTGCGCTGGACGCCCGATTGTTCTCATAAACCCACTCCATGACTGCGAGACCGACCTCTCCTTCGGGGTTGCCGAGCTGCCGAGCCATCTCCGCCGGGGCAAGCGAATCTACAACGCTCATTGTCCAAATCTCACTTTCGTCCGCGCTCAGAATGCTCTACGGGACGGCGACGCCGCGAGCCGCTACCCACAGCTTGTACCAGTCCGTCCGCGAGAGCGTGATGTCCGCTGCATCCACAGCTTCTTTGATATGCGCCGGGTTGTTCGAGCCGACCAATGGGATAATTCCCGACGGGTGGGCCAGCAGCCAGACCAGCGCAAGCTGTCCGGGGGTCGCGCCGCCGTAAGCCGGACCCATCGCAGTCAGTGCTGCCAGTGTCCGGGCAATCGCCGGGTCGGCGTCTGCGGGAACGTCGCGACGGCCTGAGAGCCAGCCGCCGCCGAGCGGGCTGTAGGAAAGCGGCGTGATGCCGAGTTCCAAACACTGATCCAAAACCCCGTCGCCGCTGTCCGCCCCAGACGATTCGCTGGTCGCTTTGCCGCCTGCCGCGCCTTCATAAATCGGGTCCAATCGCAGCAGCGAGATCGAAATCTGGTTGGAGACAATCGGCGCGTTAAGGTATTTTTGCAGGGCCAAAGTCTGATGCGGGTAGTAATTGGAGACGCCCACCGACCGAATCAGGCCCTCGCCAAGCAGCTCATCTAAAACAGCCGCAGTCTCAGCCGGATGACACAGCGGGTCGGGTCGGTGGAGCTGATACAGGTCGGCGCAGTCAATCCCCATCCGGTCCAGCGAGCTTCGGAGGCTTTCGCGAATATAGGCCGGCGAGTGGTCATAGTAGCCACGGCGAATGCCGACTTTGGTGGCGATAAAAATCTTTTCGCGGCTGCCGGGCACCGCCGCCAGACAGTCCTTGAAGATGGATTCGCAAGCCGTGCTGCCGTAGATGTCGGCGTGGTCGTAGAACGTAATTCCCGCGTCAAGCGCCGCCTCGAAGGCGGTAATAGCCTTGCGGCGATGCTCCGGCCCGACTTCCGCCGGGTTCCAGGTGCCCGCGAGGCCCATACATCCGAGCGCAATGCGCGACACGGGAACGGCGTTCGGTCCAAACGGCTGTGTAATCATAGACTTTTCTTTCTGTTCTTTCTCTTCCCGTTAGTGTGACTGCGGGACGACGATGCCGAGATGCACCAGGAAAATCAGCGCAATGCCCAGCGCGATCCGGTAAATAATAAACGGCAGAGTCGAGTTCTTTTCGTTGCTCAGGTACCCAAGCAGCAGGCGCACGACGATGTAGGCGAAAATGCCCGCAACAACCGCCGCAAAGATGTATGGCCCCGCCACTTCCCCCAGCGTCGGGGTCGGTATGTGCGGCGCTAAAGACACGGTACCGGCGTGCGCCGTGTCGCCTAATTGTTTCGGGAACAGCGTTTTCAGCAGCTTGTACAGCCCCGCCAGCGTGATCGCCGGCACCGACAGCAAAAACGAGAACCGGGCAGCTTCCTCGCGCTCCAGGCCCAGAAACAGCCCAGTCGTGATCGTGACGCCTGACCGGGACGTGCCCGGAATGACCGCCAGCGCCTGCGCCAGTCCAATTCCAAGCGCCTGCCCGAGCGTCAGGCTTTCCAGCCGCCGGGTCCGCTTGCCGACCACTTCCGCCGCCAGCAGGATCAGCGCCAGCACGATCATGGACCCGGCGATAAAGTACAGATTACGGTACTCGCCGTCAATCTGCTTTTCCAGCGCCAGCCCCGCCACGACAATCGGCACCGTCGCAAAGACGACGTACCAGGCCAGCCGGGCATCGTCATCGCCTTTCGGGAAGATGACTCCTTTTTTGAGGCTCCGCCCGAGACCCGCCAGGTACCGGACCAGGTCTTTGCGAAAGAACGCGATAATCCCCACCATCGGGCCAAGCTGGGCGATGGCCGAGAACGCCGCCCCGGTGTCATTGGGCCACGAGGAATTGAAATGGTTCAGCAGGGCGGGTAGAATTCGCATATGCGCGGTGCTCGACACCGGCAGGAACTCCGTGACCCCCTGCACCAGCCCCAAAATCAGGGCCTGAAAGTAGGAAATGTACGGCGTGTAATTATCGGTCGGCAAATCAGTCGGCGGCAAAAGCGCGGTCTCCTCTGGTATTGTGTGACGGAACGAACTCACAGGGCACCACGGGTTGGAAACCCGAGGCTCGGAAAAGCGCAGTGTCGCAACGACACGGGAAAGTGCAGTGCCGCCACTACGGCTGGGCTAAAAGTTCAACAAGGCGTCTCTGGATAGGTCGTATGCCCCGGCTCATAGCGACCTCGTGGAAGCCTTCGATCACAGTGGGATCAAGATGCGGCGTTCTTCCCAGAAAATTAATGTCATCTCCTATAACGCCGATTTCCGACTCCATCATGGGAGAACCCCACACCCAGTCGAACATCTCCTGACGCATTAATTCTCGTTGCTCACGACAAAACTTTGCCCTCTCCATGCGGTCATCGCCTCCCAGGCATCCTGGTCACCCTCATATCTCCGCCGAAAATCAGCAGTGCTCCCTCCGCTATGAAGATGGGGGTTACCGATATCGGTAAGATAGTTCTCCACGGTCCTGGTGCAAGTCCAGGCGTAGTCGGCGATCTGTTTGGCATCCACTCCGTCCGCAGCTTCCAAAGCGTGAACCACCGCTGAAACCGCGTCCTGAGCCAGTGGCACGAACAGCGAGACGAAGTCGTCCGCGTCCGGCGTCTGCCTCATACAAAGCCGGCGCATTTTTTTGACGGGCGAAGAGTCTTGGACGGGAACGTCACCGGCGATGAGAGCACCCCACACAAAGTCCAAGCTGCTCCGCAGAATACTGTAATCACCCCAGCTTTCCAGGAGCGAAAAGGCTTGATAGTTGGGCAGCAGCCGCTCCGTGGTTGCCGCCGCGAAGAGGGCGCGGTGCCTGGCCGGCAGTGCATCAAGGTCTTTACTCAGTTGTTCGTGCAGTTTCAGTTGTTGAGCGGTATACATATTTTCCCAAGATGTCTGCCACCCTCCTTGTCCTCCCCTTTGGGGAGGACCCCTGCGAAGTAACTTGTTATGAAGCAAGGAGGTGGGTTATTGCGTTTTCATCAGAAGCGGCGGCGCAGCCGTGCTTTCCCCCCGCGCCTCGGCCCGTGCTCGGCGGCGCGGACGCAGCACATAGTGCGCGACCAGTATCCGGGCGACGGCGGCGACCGGGGCGGCCAGGAACATCCCGAGCAGGCCGAAGAACTCGGCCCCAATGAGCAGCACAATAATCACGACGGCCGCATGGAGATGGATGCGGTGCCCGATAAACTTGGGCATCAAGAGCTTGCTCTCCAAAAGGTGCAGCAGGCTGAAAAAGACCAGCACTTTGACCGCAAGCTCAATCCCGCCGCCGTGCGCTCCGGGCAAAATGAGGGCCAGCAGCACAATCGGAATGCCGCCAATGATCGGCCCGATAATCGGGATCGCCCGCGTCACCCCCGCCAAAAGCCCCAGTACCAGCGCATACGGCATATGCAGCAGCGACAGACCCGCATACACCACCACGCCGGCAATGACGCACAGCCAGAGCTGCGCAATAATATAGGTCCGCATGATGCCCGACGACTCCCGCAGCAGCGTCAGCGTCTCGCGCACCCGTTTGCGCGGCAGCAGGGCCAAAAACTCGTTGCGAAGGGCACGGCCATCCAGCACAAAGTAGAATGCCAGCACCGGGATAAGTATCAAATCTACGATTTTTGCCAGGCCCGACACTGTCGCAATCAGCGCGTTTTGCAGCCAGGGCAGCGGTGAAAAGCCGTCCCCACCGCCTGCGCCCGCCGGGCGATGGAGCAGCGCCTTGATATTCGGCGGCAGGCCGTTGTATTCGGTCTCCAGAACGGCGGCGTAGCGGGCGATCTTCTGCTGATAGACCGGCAGATTACTTGCCAGCCCATGAAGCTGATCGGCAAACGGAGAGACCATCAGCGACGCCCCGGCATAAACCAGGTAGCCGAATGCCAGAAAGACAAATAGGGTTGCCGCCAGCCGCTGCGCCCGTGGCCCTACTCGCGGAATGCGCCGCCGGCAGAGCCAGTTTACCGGCCCAATCAGCGCAAACGCCAGAATGGACGCCACGATAATGTCTGTGAGAATGGTGTGGATGCGCCAGACGAAGTAAGCCGTGAACAGGGTCAACGCCAGCCGCACGAGAAGCTTCCAGAACTGTCCAAACCAGGCTTCAGCGTTGTGCGCGGCCTCGCGCGTGTGCGCGTCCCGCCGGGGAATGATAGTCATGCGGCACTCTCCGTCAGCGCATCGGCAATGCGCTTTGCCGCCCCGCCGTCGCCGTAGGGCGACACGGCGCGGGCCATTTGGGCATAAGCAGACGGGTCGGACAAGAGGCGCGACGCTTCGGCAATAATCAACTCAGTGTTTGTGCCGACCAGCTTGGCTGTACCCGCCGCGACGCCTTCGGGTCGCTCGGTGGTCTCGCGCAGGACCAGAACGGGCTTGCCGAGGCTCGGCGCTTCTTCTTGGACGCCGCCCGAGTCGGTCAAAATCAGCGTTGCTTTCTGTTCGAGTTTCACGAACGGCACATAGTCCTGCGGCTCGATCAGCTTCACCTGCGGATGGCCCGAAAGCGTCGGCGTCAGCGCTTCCCGGACCAGCGGGTTCAGGTGCCAGGGCACGACCGCAACAATCTCTGGGAACGCGCTCACAATCTGCCGCACAGCTTCCCCGATACGCGCCATCGGCGCACCCCAGTTTTCGCGCCGGTGCGTCGTTACCAGCACCATCGGGCGCGGGTCGGCAAGTATCTCGGCAATCTGCGGGTCGTCCGGCACATACGGCTTCGCGGCGATCGTGAGAAGTGCGTCAATCACCGTGTTGCCCGTCAAAATAATCGCATCGTCCCCCACCCCATCGGCCTTGAGGTTCGCGGCAGACTCGGGGGTCGGCGGGAAGTGCAGGGTCGCCAAACGAGTCGTCAAAAGCCGGTTCATCTCTTCCGGGAACGGATCGAACTTATTGCCCGTGCGAAGGCCCGCCTCGACATGCCCGAACTTCGCCCGGTGGTAGAACGCCCCCAGGGCGGCGGCAAACGTCGTGGTCGTGTCTCCCTGCGCCAGCACCCAATCCGGCTGCTCCGATGCCAAAATCGGGTCCAGACCCGACAAAGCCCGTGTCGTGACCTGCGAAAGCGTCTGCCCCTGCGTCATGATGTCTAAATCATAGTCGGGCACGATCTCAAAGACCGACAGGACTTGATCCAGCATCGCCCGGTGCTGCCCCGTCACCGCGACTTTGACATCAAATTCGGCAGGCCGCCGCTTCAACTCCAGCACCACCGGGGCCATCTTGATCGCATCCGGCCGGGTTCCAAACACACAGAGAACTTTTTGCATAGAGTAAGTCGTATCACACTGCGTCATGCTAAAAGTGCGCCAGCAATTTTCGGTAGATAAATAGAACTGCCGCCGCGAGTAGCGACATTGAAAAGACCGCCCCTGAGACGATGCTCACACCGATCCACGGGTTGTGATGGATACTCATCAGAACCAACTGCGTCCCGTTCGGAAATTGAGTTCGCTCATTCGGGTAGGGCATCATCTGGTAGTACGTGAGGCTGCCGGAATTCTGCATCAGGCAGATCAAAAACGCAAAACCACTCAGCAAGATGATAGACAGCAGAACTCGGTTCACGCTCTTAGCGGCTCTCCGTCGCGATCAGTAGTTGAGTCCCAGAAGCAAACGCGAGCTTTCGGTTGGCGGTGATAATAATAGCACGGTCCACCGTCACATCGCTGGTATAAATCGTGCCAGTTTCCAGCAGGTCATGCTCCACATCAAAGCGGCGCGTCATCGTCTGCACAAATTCGGTGTCTGGGGCGACCGGAAACGGGCTTGCCAGTTGAAGCCATTCCTGCGGAGAAAGAAACGCGAGCAAGCCCTGTCCAAGAAGCCGAATACCCGCCCGATCAGTCGTCAGCCAGGGCGCGGAGGCGACCACATCCCATTTTCCGGCAGTCGACTCGCGCTGAATCATACTAAAAAGGGCGAACCCACCATGTTCCTCAGAAAGTTTTTTCTCTGCGGCTAAACACTTCTCCGCAAGCGCTGATGTTCCAACAAAGCTCATAAAAGTATCTCCAGTAGCGTCCGCGCCGCTGCAATCATATCGGCGGCATCAGCCATCGTCTGTGTTCCAACTGGGTTGTACCGCTGTTCAGGCGTCCATTTTTTGACAATTACCCAATCATCATATTGCACTATTTTGATTCGGTTCTCCAGCCCCGTGAACAGCAGCAGCGCCTCAAAGTTGTGTGTCTGAACACTCTTGATGTTCTGAAATTCGCCCGGTGTGGACGGAAAGCCTGCCCAACGCAAAGCCCGACAAATACGCGCCTTGAGCGCGATCTCGACGGCGTAGCCGCACAGGTAGACCGCGCTGTCATAGCTGCCGTGCCGATGCAATATCCGAGCATCTCGCAGATGCGCCCGTGCGGTCTTAGCCAAATCAGCGCGTGTGATCATCCGTGCGGGGATATCCTATCTTCCGTACATTTTACCTTCCATAAAACCGAAACAATACCAGGGCGGCGGCGCAGAAGCCGGCGGTGAGGGCGTAGATCATGTACACGGCACGGCGCTGGGAGCCGCCGTATTTCTTCAAGAGAATGTGGTGGATGTGCGATGTTTTATCTGGCAGGTAGGCGGGTGTCCGGGCGAGGGTGCGCTGAGTCACGACCCGGATGCCGTCGAAGATCGGGACACCTAACACCAGCACCGGCAGGGCGACGGACACTGTCGCGGCGATTTTGAAGGTGCCGATGACCGAGATCGCAGCCAGCGTGAAGCCGAGAAACTGCGCTCCGACCGTGCCCATAATGATACTCGCCGGGTGCTTGTTGAAGCGCAAAAAGCCGACACAGACCCCGACTAAAGTGGCTGCGATGATCGTCACTTCATACTGCGGAGACTTTGCCGCCGCCGACATCAGCGCAAGCGTCGCGGCGCAGATCGCGCAGACCCCCGCCGCGAGGCCGTCCAGCCCGTCAATGAAGTCCACGGTCTTGGCGACCCCGAAGACCCAGAGAATGGTTCCAAACGCCGAAAACCAGTACGGGAACGCCACCCAGTTCGACGCATACCCGCCCGGCGTCGGCGGATGCAGCGGCGCGGGCGCAAACGGGTTCGTCACCCCGTCAATCCGCACGTCGAACAGCACCAAAATTCCGCCCGCTGCGATCAGCGCCAGCGACTGCCAAATCGCTGAGACTTCGAATTTATCGTCAATCACCCCGATAATCGCTACCACCGACGCCGCCGTCAGCACCCCGATAAACCGGGTCACCTGCAGCGATGTCCACGGGTACGCGGCATGATACAGCGTGTGGTAAAGATACACGACGCCCAGCGTGATGAGAAACGCGCCGAACATCGCCAGCCCACCCCAGCGTGGCAGTGGCTTTTTATGCACGTCCCGCTCGCGCGGCACGGCGACCGCGCCGAAGCGCATCGCTAATTTGCCGACCAGCGGGGTCAGGAAATAGCTTAAAATCAAGGCCAGCAGGAACGCCAGCCAGGGCAGTCTCCAAAGAGGCATAATCTTACTTGTCTTTCCGCCAGTCGGCTCCAATCACCCAGGAGAGGCGCGGCGTGAGCTGCCGCATCGGCCCGCCCCCCGCCGCCCGAACATAAAGAGGGGCGAACCAGACCAGACGGTCCCGGCCATCCGGGCGCTTCTCGTATACCGCCGTGTCCCGGCCCCGCGCGACGCAGAACCGCGAACCGTCCGGCGACCAAGCCAGAAATTGGCCCCCGGTCAGCGGGCGCAGCACTCCTGTACTTGGGTTCAGCCGGTAAAAGAAATAATCTGTGCCGACCGTGCTGTTGTGGTTATTCGCGGCGTAAACGATGTCCGTCCCCGGCATCGGCAGCAGGGCGTCGTTGTCGTCGTCATGCTCAGGCACGGCAAGCGTCTGCCTTTGCCCCGTCTCCGCGTTGATCAAAATATGCTGCGTCGGCGCGTTGCCGGTGTCCGCAATGATGTTTTCCAGGCGGTAACCCGGCGTCGGCGGTGCGGGCACCACCTCAGTCTCGCCCAAGGTCCTCAGAACGCGCCGCTTGCTGCCGTCGGCATTGATTTGACAGAGCTTCACCGATGCCGTGCCGTCATACGACAAAAACGTGACGTGTCGCCCGCCGTCGGTCCACTGTGGTACTTCTTCGTCATAGGCACCAAACGTGAGCTGCGTTTTCCCCGTGCCGTCCGGGTTGATGCGGTAAATGTGAAAATGGCTCGTCTGGCGGCTGCCCGGCGGCGCATAGTACCGGGCCGAATACACGATGTCCCGGTCGGCGGATGCCCTGATGGCGCAGACACTCAACAGCAAAAATGCAGGCCATCGGTTTTTCATAGTAAGTTTATGCGGCGACAAGCGCCTCGGCACTGATATCCGCTTCGGCACTGACATCCGCCTGCCGGACAGTAACTGTGACCGCTTCGGACGCCGGCTCCGGCAGCGGCTCCCCGGCGGCCAGCATAGTCTCTAATTGGCTTTGCAGGGCGACCCGCAGCAGATGCAGGGTCTCGGCGCGGGTCGTGAACTCCAGCACAAGATCAGGGACATCGGCAGGGGTTGCCGACCAGTTGCCGAGCAGCGTCGGCTGTAGGATGATCAGATAGCGCCGGGGGGCGAGGCCGGGCAAGGTAATCGTAACGAACTCAGTTTCGGCCTGGGGCGGGGGAATAACATCGCCGTCTCGCTGCATCCAATCCAAATGACCCTGCAAAGCTTCCATAAAGTTACGGCGCGTCTCCTTCCTATCTTTGCCAGTTGAAATGCATCCAGGAATGTCAGGAGCATAGGCACCCCAATTACGCTCGCCGCGCTCCAAGATTACGAGATATTCGCAATTTAGGTTCATCTTGTCCTCTTCAATCCTGCCTGTCGCCAGATGCCTGAGAGGGTACCCGGCTTGACTTCATCGGAGGGATGACCGGGAACAGTCACCTTGCCTGGCTTTGTACCATGCTGGTAGTGATGGTGGTCTCCGTCGGTATACGAGTAATACCAGCCATCGGCTTTTATTCGCTTGACAACATCGCGCACTTTCATCCGTGAAATCCTCCCCGGCCCAAATCACAGGCTGACTAGCCGGGGAAGCGGTCGCAGAGCGATTTGACATCCTGCCGCACGGCGTCATACGTGGCCGCGTCGCCGATGTGGGTCAGGGTTCGGGCGATGCAGTCCGCAATCTCGTCCATCTCGGACTCACCGAGGCCCCGGCTGGTGGTCGCAGGGGTGCCGAGACGCAGGCCGCCGGTGACCCAGGGTTTTTCGGTGTCGTAGGGGATGGCGTTCTTGTTGGTGGTCAGATTGACTTTGTCCAGCTCGACCTGGGCGGTCCGGCCCGTCAGCCCCTGCGGGCGCAGGTCAATCAGCATCAGGTGGTTGTCGGTGCCGCCCGAAAAGAGCGTGAAGCCGCGATTGGTCAGGCCCGCCGCCAGCGCTTTGGCGTTTCGCTTGATCTGCTTCTGGTACGCCGTGAAGCCCGGTGCCAGCGCTTCCTGGAACGCCACGGCTTTGGCGGCGATGACATGCATCAGCGGGCCGCCCTGCGTGCCGGGAAAGACCGACGAGTCAATCGCTTTCGCGTGCTCCTCGCCGCACAGAATGAGGCCGCCGCGCGGGCCGCGCAGAGTCTTGTGCGTGGTCGTGGTGATGACATGCGCGTGACCGACCGGGCTGGGATGCTCCCCGGCGGCGACCAAACCCGCGATGTGCGCGATGTCTGCCAAGAGAAGCGCCCCGACTTCGTCGGCGATGGCGCGTAATCTCGGGAAATCAATCTCACGCGGGTAGGCCGACGCGCCCGACGTGATCATCTTCGGCTTGACTTCGCGGGCAATCCGGGCGCACTCGTCATAGTCAATCCGGCCCGTTTCTTTGTCCACGCCGTAAAACTGAGCGTTGTAAAACTTGCCCGAAAAGTTCACGGGAGAGCCGTGGGTCAGGTGCCCGCCCTGGTCCAAACGCATTCCGAGAATCGTGTCGCCGGGCGACAAGAACGCCGTAAAGACCGCGATATTCGCCGACGCCCCCGAGTGCGGCTGGACATTGGCATGGTCCGCGCCGAAAAGCTGCTTCGCCCGGTCAATCGCAAGCTGCTCGACCACATCCACATACTCGCAGCCGCCGTAGTAGCGCTTGCCGGGGTACCCTTCGGCGTACTTGTTGGTCAGCACCGACCCCTGCGCTTCCATGACGGCCCGCGACGCGACATTTTCCGACGCGATCAGCTCCAGCTTGTCATTCTGCCGACCTTCTTCTTTTTTGATGGCCGCGTAGATATCCGGGTCCGTTTCCGACAGCGGCGCATCCCGCCGAATCAGATATTCGTTTTCTGAACCCGATTGGGTCAACTCTCGTTCAATCAGTGCCACAGGTGAGGCTCCTTGTTTCTAAACTTGTTCCTAAAGTCTTGTTCCTAAAGTGCGGGCGTGAATTGGGTTTATAATACTCTATTTTAAGCCGAATGGCAAGCCGATTGTCTAATATGACTACTAATGTAGGTAAAATATCGGCATGAAGCCTACTGCCTGCCTTCCACTGATGCTTTTGCTGATGCTCCTGCTGCCGTTCAAAGAGCCTGCTTATGGGAACACACCGCCGCGCTATACGCTCACCATGCTGCCGCTGGAACCGACGAACTTTGATCAGGTCAACTCTGTGCACGTGAGCGGCGGCATCAGTGGAACGCGGGTTGTTGGGATGACCCTTGTGCACCACGGATGGCTGACGGACGCGCGGGCCGCCATCTGGCAGAAAGGGCGCGGGCTGCGCCTCCTCGATACGACGCCGTTCGCGCCGGCTAATCCCCATTTGTCGCTACCTTCTTCATCTTTCCTGACACCCACTGCGCTGAACCGCTTCGGCGCGGTCGTCGGCTACTCGGAGTACAGCTTTACCGGGGCGTGGTCGGGCCGGGGCGGAAACGCCTGCTTGTGGCCGCCCGGCAGCACGACGCATCTCGCCGGCTATTTCCCATCCGCCGCCAACGCGCTTGCGGGGTTTCCCCAAGATACCGACAGCTCTGCGGTCGCTATCAACGACCACGGCGACATTACCGGCAGCGTCATCTTCAACAACCACGACAAAACCCCGAACGACAATCCCCCGGCGAGCATTGCCGGAACCCATGCGTTTGTGTGGCATCGAGGAAAGGTTCGGCTGCTCTGGCCCGGCACGGCGCGAGGCATCAATAACCATGGCTGGATCATCGGTCTGCGCGATCTGGGAGACGGCGAGGACAGCCACATTCGGGGAGTTTTATGGCGCAGCGGGCGTGTGACACTCCTCAAAATGCATCCGTCGGCAGTCAGCGACTCCGGGACAATCGCCGGCAGCTTGCCGGTGTCCGCGAACGTGACTCATGCCTGCGTCTGGTCGCGGGGCCGTCTCACGCTCTTGTCCCCGCAAAACAGTCAAGCCGAGGCAGTAAACAATCGCGGCCAAATCGTCGGCGCAATCAAACGTGCGACACTATGGCAGCAGGGGCGCACCTATGACCTGAACCGCTGCGTCACGCTGCCGAAAGGCTGGGTGCTGACCAGCGCCGTCGGCATCAGCGACCAGGGCTGGATTATCGGCGAGGGCACCATTGTCCCAGCCCCCGAAAGCAAAGTGCCTCCCCGTACCTTTACATTCCTGCTGACGCCGCGCTGAGAACACGCGGAGGCCGGGGCAAAGAGTAGTAGAACTAAGGCAAATCCAGAGACTGACGCAGGGCAGTATCCACCTGGGCGAGTTCGCCGGGGTCAAGCTGGCCAAGACGCGCCAGGAGGCGGCTTTTGCTGAGGGTAAACAACTGCTCGCACTTGACGAATGATGGGGCGGGGAGACCATTCTGCGCTGAGGGAGTGAGTGGAACGTGGGTAGCAATCGCGCGGCCCGAGGTGCTGACGGCGGCAACAACCGTGTTGGGATAACGCGGGTTGGTGTTTGCCGCATCGGTTTGAACAATCAGCGCCGGGCGGCGTCCGGCCTGCTCCGAGCCGCGTGCCGGGTCCCAGTCTACCCAGTAGAGTTCACCGCGCTTGACGACAGAAAGCGACCCAGAGGCGGCATTGTTCATCGTGCTTCATCTCCTAGCACGATTTCTGCGGCAGCGGGAAACGCATATTCGACATCGCAGTCGTCGGCATCCTCGCCGAGCTGCGTGAAGTCGTCGAACAGCTTGCGCTGCCGCTGGACACGGACAGTCTCGGCAAGGCTTTCCTGAAGCAGCGCGTTGAGGCTGACCCGGCGCTCCTGCGCGATCTGCCGGCCGCTGGCGTAGAGTTCCGGCGGCAAGCGTAATGTGATGGATTTCGTCGTCATAAGATGCTCCTGGCGTCACTTTCGACGTCAGTATATGATACCACAAATTGATTAGTGTTTACGGCAGGCGGCGGAGGGCGAGGAGGGCGACGTCGTCGCGGCGGACATTGGCGGCGAACTTTGTGACGGCATCGTAAAGGGTGGTGACAGTGGCGTTGGCGGAAGCATCGGCAGGCGGCAGCAGGGCGGCGAGGCCGTCGAGTTCTAGGAAGCGGCCATCGGCGGCGCGAGCTTCGGTCAGGCCGTCGGTGTAGAGCAGCAGCAGGTCGCCGGGCGCAAGCTGAAGGCGAGCCTCGCCGTAGACAAACCCCGGCAGGCAGCCGAGGGCCAGACCCTCGCTGAGTGGCAGCGACAGCACGAAGCCGGTCGCAGACTCCCGGTGCAGCGGCGGCTCGTGCCCGGCGCTGGCATACAGCAGTGCTCCCGTGGCCGTGTCCAGAACAGCGTAAAAGAGTGTGACAAAGCCCTCATGGCTGCTCATCGGGCTGCATAACACGTCGTTGACCCGCGCCAAAGTCGCGCCTGGGCTGTCCGGGGTCTCCAGTGCGAAGCCACGCAGGGTGTACTTCAGCATCGCGGTCTGCACGGCGGCTTTCAGGCCCTTGCCGGAAACATCGGCCATGACGACGCCCATGCGTCCGCCGCCGAGTGGGAACAGGTCGTAGAAGTCTCCGCCAATCAAAGACTCTTCCAGTGCCGCTTGGTACTTATGCGCGAACTCGATCACGCCCGCCCGGTCCGGGACAACCGGCAGCAGGCTTTGCTGCAATGTCTCGGCAATGTCGCGCTGCCGGTCGTGGGCAGTCTGAAGGGCCGCGAACAGGCGGGCATTTTCGAGCGCCACCGCAGCCTGCGCGGCCAGCGCCAGCGCAAAGCCCGCCGAGTCCGGCTGACGCAGGCGCGGACCGGTGTCGAGCAGGCACAGCAGGCCAATCGCCCGCTGGTCGCGAGAGCGCAGCACGAACAGGTAGCCAGGGCTGTTCAGGAATGCGGCGGCCTTCGCGTTCAAGCCCAGGGCGGCGGCGGCGTTCTGAACATAGTAGGCCGGGACCACGCTGCCGGTGACCGTGCTGCTGACGGCAGCGGGGAGAACACGCCGGGCCAGGTCTTCAGCGGCTCGTGCCAGAGGATGGTCGTAGAAAGAGTGCCGCAGAGCGCTGCCTGCCTCGGTCTCATCGCGCACCGCTTCGGCGTCATGCGCCGCCAGCGGCATGAACTGCCGGGTGCCCTCCTCGTAGCCGTACACCGCCACCCGGCGGCAGCTCAAGATCCGCGCCGCCTCGTCGGCCAAAATCTGCATCAGCAGGGGAGCGTCCGACGACGACTCCACTGCTTCGCCGGTGCGGGCGACCAGGGCACGGAGGATTTCGTCGCGCCGCAAAGTTTCCCGGTACAGGCGGGCGTTCTGCACCGCCACTCCCACCGTCGCGCTGACCGCTTCCAGCAGCGTTTGATCGTCCTCAGTGAAGCCGGACAAGGGGTTCAGCGCCCCGCCCCGGTTGCCGACTAGCACCAAGCCGAGCACCATCTCGCCCTGGCAGATCGGGACCACCAGCAGGCTCCGCAGCTTCAGCCGGTCGGCGACCCGGTCGGTCTTCCATGAGTCTTCCAGGCCATGACGGCGCTGGGTGACCCCGGTGCGCCGGGCCAGGTCGGTCGCGCCCGCCCCCAGCGTTTCGGTCAGCGGTCCTTGAACGCCCGGTGACAGGTTGTAGAACGCCGCTGCCGCCGGCTCCGTGACGCCGTCATTCTCCGATAGCAGCCAGAGCGCTCCAAACTCACCGTCCACCGCCAAAGTCACTTCTTTGATGGCGACTTGCAGGATCGTCTGTAAATCCATGGTCCCGGCAATGGCCCGGTCAATCACATGCAGGCTCCGCAGCTCGCTGTTCTGCCGCGTCAGCGTGTCCTGCATCTTGTCGAGGGTCCGCAGCAGAAACGGCGCGATGACCACCGACAGGACGACCGCCACGCTGTTGACAATCAGCGCCGCCTGGGTCGAGTGCGCGAACCGCCCCGGCAGCAGCAGAGTCAGCAGCAGGCTAAAGAGCGCAAACGACAAAATGCCCGAAAGCGCCGACAGCCAGGACCCGCCCGCGCGGCCCGAGAGAAGCTGCCCCCAAAGCTGTTGAAACGAAAAGTTCATACAAAGTTAAAGTGCATACGGAGTTACGGCGAAAGCCGCTGCAATGCCGAAGCCGGCCCTATGATCGTCAATCCGTCCCCGGCGAACAGCTTCCAGTCCTCCACATCATAGGTGTAGACCGTCGTGACGCCCGCCGCCAGCGCCGCAGCGGCATGACGTGCATCATGGATACGCCGCGCCGTTAGATTATGACTGGACGCGATTTCCATCATCTTGAGCGAGACTGCAAGATTGTCCGGCAGTATCTGGATGTGAGACGGCGGCTTGACGAGTGCTTGAATCGCGAAGGCGGCTTGCTGTGGAGTGAGCGGCTGAACCGCTTTGGACCAAGTGAGCGCTCCGTAGACTTCGCTCAAAATGCCGGTCGTCGTAGACACGGCAAGTTTCCCTAAACGCGCATCTTCAACAAGTGGAAATGCTTCCGAGTGCCGTATGTCGGTGACGTCAAGCGCCCCGATGAACATCCCGGCGTCGAAAAAATCCGTGTCGGCAAAATCAGGCAGGGTCATACAAAGCATCCTTCCATTCTTTAGGGATGCCTACCGAAAACTGTGGGAGCGGCTCCAAAGTCAGCAATTCCGCCTCCGCTCCCGCCGGCGGCTGATACTGCTGAATTGATACCCTGCTCCCATTTTCCAGCATGACAATCAAAGGCTGCTGATTCTGAGCAGCTTCCTGGACGAGATCATATCCCGTGCGGCTTTTGGCTTCTTCGGCTGTTATTGTCCGTCCCATTGTGCTTCCTCTCAATGAATTGCCTGACTGCTGACTTTCTTCCAGTGCGCCTCGGCCACTGCGCCATCAATCATCGCCTCGATTTCCCAAAGCGACTGCGGGCCGGTGTTTCCGTAACGGTCTACGGTCTTTTGCCCTTTGCTCTGAATGACAGTGGTGATCGTGTGCGGGAGGTCTGTCGCCGGGATAGCGTATCGAGGCTTGAAGCGCGAAAATCCGCGTTGTTCTATTGCCTGCGTCAACTGGCTGAAATCGCTAAAATTTGTGGTATAGGTGCCAATCTTCTCGACATTGCGGACACCGATGAAAGTGGCAGTGCCGTCACGCCGGAGGATCAGTGTGTAAACCGGACAGGCTCCATAGCAGGGGGTATGCTCAACGCGGACCTCTGTGATGGCATTCTGAACCTGCACGGCTGGCTGCCCAAAGACCGCCCCCGCCAGAGCCATGAGTATTAAGACACTCCCAATCCGCCATTTGCATTTTGCCATAGTTATACCTTGAACCGAATGTTGAGGATGTCGCCGTCTTTGACGGGGTACTCTTTGCCTTCTAAGCGGAACTTACCGGCGGCTTTGGCGGCGGCTTCAGTGCCGGCGGCAATCAAATCGTCAAACGCCAGCACTTCGGCGCGGATGAAGCCCCGCGCTAAATCCGAGTGAATGCGCCCGGCGGCGGCCAGGGCATTCGCGCCGACCGGAACGGTCCACGCCCGGACTTCGTCCTCGCCGACCGTGAAGAAGGACATCACGCCCAGGGCCGAGTACGCGGCGCGGATCAGCCGGCTGGCAGCAGGCTCCGCGATGCCGAGGGCGTCCAGGAATTCTTTTTGGTCATCTGGGTCAAGCTGGGCGACTTCCTCTTCGGCGGATGCGCAGAGAGTAATTAATTCCGTGCCTTCGGACGCGCACTGGGCTTGCAGGGGGGCGAGCACGGGCAAAGTGTCGCCCGCCGCGATGTCGCCTTCGCCGACATTGACGACGGCGATGAGCGGCTTGCCGGTCAGGAAGTCAAAGTTCTTAGTAATGCGCTTTTCGTCCTCGTCGAGCGTCATGCTGGACACCGGCTTAAAGTCGTCCAAGACGGCCTTGATTTTGAGCAGAATCTCGCGCTCGGTGACTTCCGGGCTGGGCACGCCTTGTTTGCGCGTTTTAAGCTGCTTGTCAATGCGCTCTAGGCGAGTTTCAATGACGGTTAAGTCGCCCAAGAGAAGCTCTTCGGTGATCGCCTGGTAGTCGCGTAGCGGGTTCAGGCCGTTCGCCGGGGCGGGCAGCGACGGCGTCTCGAACGCTCGGACGACTAGCACGAGGGCGTCTACCGAGCGGATACCAACAAAGAAGTCCGCGCCGAATTTCTGCGCCGTCTTGCCGCCTTCGCCCGAAAGCTGCGCTGCGCCGTCGGTGAACTCGATGGTCGCTGACGTGCGCTTCTTAGGATGGAACAAGTTGATGGCGAACTCGTAGCGCGTGTCCGGGACCGGCACGACACTGACCATCGCGGCGCTGCCGCCCCCGGCGGGGCTGGCGTCGCCGCGCGTGAGCGCGTTGAAGAGCGTGGTCTTGCCCGATTGGGGCAGACCGATCAAACCGACTTTCATAAAATGCCTTTCGAAAACGACCAGAAGCAGTGAGAATTAGAGTGATTGTACCTTGTTTTTGTCGGAACCTACCCCCGGCGCAAGCGCCGACCCCTCCCGAAGCGGGAAGGGTTGTGAGGTAGGGCGAAGAACATCAGGCGCAGGGACGTTTCCTCTTGTTCTTGAAATCTTAACCCTTCCCGCTTCGGGAGGGGTCGGCGCTTGCGCCGGGGGTAGGTTCTCAGTGCGGGATAATCTTGTCAATCGTGTGCGTGACAATCAGCGCGGTGGTCAGGCCCCACAAGAGAACATTGATCAGCATCGGGCGGTCTTCAATGAGAACGGCGTCGGGGGACTCGCCGAGCGAGTGCCGGTGCATTAAATAAAGGTAGCGGAAAATGCCGTAGATGACGAAGGGAATAGTCAGCATCAAGTAGTGGTGGGTCAGGGCCATCGGGGACGTGACCGTATACAGCGAATAGGACATCAGCGACGCCGATGTGACGATCACGATCATCTGGTCGAGCAGCGCCGGCGAGTATTCCTCCAGAATGCGCCGCGTTCCCGGTGTCCCCGAAAGCTGCACCGAGATCAGCTCCGCCCGGCGCTTGGACAGCCCGAGAAACAGTGCCAGCAGCAGCGTACACAGCACCAGCCACGGAGAAATGCCGACCCCGATCACGAACGCCCCGGCGACCGCCCGGAAGACGAAGCCCGCCGCCAGCACGAGAACGTCCAAAATGACGATGTGCTTAAAGCGAAACGTGTATCCGAGAGTCACCACAAAGTAGAGCAGCGCAATCGTGCCGAATGCCCGGCCGAGGCCGAATGCTCCGACCAATCCCACGACGCCCAGCACGGCGGCAGCGGCGAGGGCCAGCGCCGGAGACAGCTCGCCGGATGCAATTGGACGCCGCCGCTTCTTCGGGTGCCGCCGGTCGCTCTCTCTGTCCGCGAGGTCGTTGATCAAATACACGACGCTCGACAAAGCGGAAAACAGCACGAAGCCGAGGGCGACCGCGCCGAACTGCCGGGCCGTATGGCCCTGGTCAAGCGTGAACAGCAGCCCCGCAAACAGCAGCAGGTTCTTGACCCACTGCTTGGGCCGCAGCGAGACCAGCAGCGCCTGGAGCGGCCCGCGTCGCCGGGGCAGGTCCAGAATTGGCGGCAGATTTTCAGTCGGCTGAGTAGCCATAGGAGGTTCTATAAAGCACCCTGCTTATTCCTCGCGCCGTCCCGGCCCGTTGTCCGCGCCGGGCGGCGTGTAGCCCGGCGGCTGGAACTGCCCGCCGAAGCCGCGGCCGTCGGGCGAATTGCTCGGCGTGTTCGGGTCTTCCACCGGAGCCGCCTTGGGCGCAGGCAGCGGTGCGGGGGTCGGCGCGACCTGCATCCGCCCAATATAGAACACGCCAAACTGATCTCCGGCCACGGTGACGCTCTTTAGTTGGGCCGCGCCGCCGCTAAACTTCAGCGCCGACAGGGGCACGTTGACACTGTACCAGCCGGTGCCGGCGACCGGGTCGGCAGTTTCCGGGATGGCCTGGTAGACGTCGGCCTTGCGCCCATCAGCCAGCGTAAACTGCAAGCGCAGCTTGGTGATCAGCGGGATTAGCGGGGCCGTCGGCACATTTGGTCCGCCCCGATTGCCGCCGCGACGCCGTCCGCGTCCGCCGCTAAATCCACCCCCTCCGCCAAACCCGCCGCCCGGATACCCACCCGGACCTGTTCCGGGATACCCCCCAGAAGGGCCACCCGGATACCCGCCGCCACCGGGGTATCCACCGGGACCGCCTCCTGGGTAGCCGCCTCCGCTGGGCGTATTCTGCGGCACGGTTCCCGCTGCCGGCACCGGAACATAGTGAAGAGTGACCGGGCCGCGCTGAATAGTCACCTGGAACACGCGGTCTGTGCCGGAAAGCGCCACTGGCTTGGCGAGCGTGATCTTTGCGCCCTGATAAGGGTCCAGGGTCGTCACTTTCAGCGAATGCCCGCCGAACAAAAAGAGATCGGTGCTTTCCGATGCGCTACCTCCCCCCCAGTTTTGGGCGGTGAGTCCGTCGTCGGTCAGTGTCTTGCCATCGTACACGGCAATTTCCGGCGTTGCCGTCGGCGCTGCCGCTTGAGCGGCGCCGACGGCGCTGATTAAGGCGCAAAGTGTGAGCAGAAAGGTTTTCATAAGCAGCTCCTCAGAGTGAAAGTCAATAAATCTGTGAAAGTCAATAAATATCGCGGATCTGAATGCGCTCGATGCGCGACGCCCGACCTGTCTTGTCGTCGGCATCGGCGACGATGCCGCAGAGCACGACCGGGCCATCGGCGACTTCCAGGCGGTGCGGCATCTGGGTGACGAACCTTTGGACGCTTTCGTGGACGTGCATCCCGAGCACCGAGTTCTGCGGGCCGACCATACCGACATCGGTGATACAAGCCGTGCCGCGCGGCAGAACGCGCTCGTCGGCGGTCTGGACATGCGTGTGAGTGCCGACCACGACACTTGCCCGGCCATCCAGATAATTCGCAAAGGCGTTCTTTTCAGACGTTGCCTCAGCATGGAAATCGAAGAACGACACGGCGGTCTGTCCCCGAAACGCCTCCAGAATTGTGTCCGCCAGCCGGAACGGGTCGTCGAGCGGGTCCATAAACGCCCGCCCGAGCAGGTTGGCAACCCCCACCCGCCCGCCGCCGCTGCGGCAGGGAAAGACGCCGTAGCCCTTGCCGGGCGTGCCTGCCGGGTAGTTTGCCGGGCGCAGCAGGCGCGGTTCATGGTCTAAGAATTTGATCACGTCGCGCTTGCTCCACGTATGGTTGCCGAGCGTGATGACATCTACCCCGCTGCCGAACAAGCGCCGGGCGATTTCCGGCGTGATGCCGAGTCCCGCCGCCGCGTTTTCCCCATTGACAATGACGAAGTGCGGGTTGTACATCTCATTCAGCGTCGGCAGCATAGTCTGAACAGCGTCGCGCCCGACTTTTCCGATGATGTCGCCGAGCATCAATATTCGCACGATAATCCATCGCTCTTTCCTAAGTGGCGCAAATTCGTAAGCAGTGCTTACTTCGCGTAGTTGACAGCGCGGGTCTCGCGAATGACCGTGACTTTGATTTGGCCCGGATAGTCCATCTCTTCTTCAATCTTCTTGGCAGCGTCATACGCCAGCTTGTGCGCCGAAGCATCGTCTATGATCTCCGGGCGGACCATCAGGCGGATCTCTCGGCCCGCCTGTACGGCGTAGGTTTTCTCGACGCCGGGGAACGAATCGGCCAGGGCTTCGAGCTTTTGCAGGCGCTTAACATAGCTTTCGAGCATCTCGCGCCGGGCACCGGGCCGGGCGGCGGAGATGGCATCGGCGAGCTGGACAATCACGTCTTCTACTGTGTCCATCGGAATCTCTTCATGGTGCGCCCCGGCGGCATGGGCGGCGGCGGCACTTTCACCGTAGCGCAGCATCAGCTCCTGGGACAGCAGGGCATGCGGTACTTCCGAGTCGGGCACGACTTTTCCGAGGTCATGCAGCAGCGACGCCCGCTTGGCGACTGAGACGTTCGCCCCGAGTTCCGCTGCAATACTCGACCCGATATGGCACACTTCAATCGAATGATCCAGCAGATTCTGCCCGTAAGACGTCCGGTAGCGCATCCGCCCAAGCAGCTTGACAATCTCCGGGTGCAGGCCGGTAACCCCCGATTCCATGACCGCCCGCTCGCCGGCCAGGCGCAGGCTTTGCTCGACTTCTTCCTGGGCTTTGGCGACCGTTTCTTCAATGCGCCCTGGATGGATGCGCCCGTCCAGGATCAGCGCGGTCAGCGCCAGCCGGGCCACCTCGCGCCGGACCGGGTCGAACGACGACAGCACGACCGCTTCGGGCGTGTCGTCAATAATCACATCCACTCCAGTGAGTGTTTCAAACGCCCGAATGTTCCGCCCTTCGCGCCCAATAATTCGACCTTTGACATCTTCCGACGGCAGCGGGACCACGGACACGGTGGTTTCGGAGACGTGATCCGAGGCAATACGCTGAATTGCGGTCGCGATAATGCTTCGTGCCCGCTTTTCGCCCTCGGTGCGGGCCTCGCTCTCGATCTGCATGACCAGCCGGGCCAGGTCGTGCCGAGCCTGGTTCTCGACTTCCTTCATCAGCTCAAGCCGGGCGTCCTCGGGGGTCAGCCCGGCGATCCGGGCCATCTCGATCCGTCCCTGCTCCTTGAGGTCCCAGGACTCCTGCAAATGCTTCTGCGCCGCCCGCTCCTGAAGCGCCAGCGTTTCGCGCTGATCGTCCAGCCCGGCAATCTTATCGTCGAGGGCTTCCTCTTTTTGGGCCAGCTTGCGCTCGACCCGCGACAGCTCCGCCCGCTTGTCCTTGTTGTCGGCCTCGACTTCGGCCCGCAGGCGCAGGGCTTCCTCGCGGGTCTCGATCAGCAGCTCTTTCTGCCGGGCATCGGCTAACGCTTGCAGTGCTCCGCGCTCCGTTTCCAGCGCCGCAATCTGTGTGTTTAATCGTTCGCGCTGTGGTTTTAAATAAAGCAAAAGTGTTCCGGCCAGCGCGGCAAGGGCCACGAATGCCAGAACTCCTAGAAAATAAATCATCGTTCCCTCATCCCCAGCGAAACTGTGATATTAAATCTCGACTAATATCACGGTTGAGGTTGAGCGGACGGGTCGTGCAAAAAGACATTCGCAAAGTAAATGCTCTGTTACGTTTTCCGTCAAGCCGCCATCGAATTGAAATCTCACTGCGTTCTTACTTAGCATACATAATAACGTGTTTATTCGGCAGCCATCGCTGTTTCTCCTGCGCTTCTTGTGAAAAAGACCTCGTTACTCTTCCGGGTCAAATTCGTCGTCGGCATCGCCAGGGGCAGGAAGGCTTTCTCTGGTAACCCGCTTGACCGTCTCCCATCCGAAGCCGCGCCGCTGCAAGAAGCCCATCATCTTTTGGCGCTCTTTTTGCAGCGCGTCGCGGTCAGTCGGCACGCCCCGGACCTTTTTTGCGGCGGCGGCACGGGCCAGCGCCAGCTCGTCGTCATTGGTGACAACTTCGACAGCGTCGGCAATCTGGTCTTTCGCGACCCCTTTGGCGTACAGCTCGGAAGATAAACGGCGGCGTCCGACCGGGCGGCTGCCCCCGACGCGGGTCTTGGCTTCCACCCACAGCGCGGCAAATTGGGCGTCATCGAGCAGGCCCAGCTTGGTCAGCTTGGCCGTGACAATATTGATTATACTGTCTTCATACCCTTTTTGCGTCAATCGCGTTTCAATCTCGCGTTTTGCCCGCGCCCGGACTTCCAGCAGGGCCAATGCGGAATCAGTCGCCTTTTGCACTTCTTCGGCCCCGGCGATCTCTTTGAGTTTCTCCGGCGTGATCTCGCGTCCGACCCGCAGGCTCAGGTCGGCGGCGACCGCTTCCCCCACCCCGATCACAAACTGACCGTCCACGAAGATATTCAGCCGCCCCTTGCGCTTCTGGGGTTCCAATGCAGTGATTTCAGGCATTTGCTTTCTCTGATGCCCTTTCTTTTAGCTCTGCACGGGCAGTGCGAGTGAGGCCGTCAACGACCAGGGCATAGGACGCCGCGATCATTTCGGACAGCACTTCGTCGGGAACTGTGCTGTCGAGTGTGACCGTATTCCAGTGCCGCTTGTTCATGTGCCAGGCAGGGCGGATAGCGGCAAACTCGGCGCGGTCAATCTCATTGTCGTCGGGCGTACCTTTCAGCGTCAGCCGCACCGGGTCGTCCTCCAGGTCGGTGAGTGCGAACATTTTCCCGCCGACTTTAAACACGCGCACAGCCAGCGTAAATGGGTACTCTTCGGTCGCGCCCGGCAGCGCGGCCAGTCGGCGGCGCAGGCTCTCGCGCAGGGCGTCCACCTTGGTCATGGCTTCTCTGTCTTTTCTTTCACTTTCCGTACCTCCGCCGTCACTGCTTCCACTTGAAGCGCCGCCGCACTGATCTGCTGCTCCCATTCGCTCAAATGATCTCCGTCGCCGAGCACCGCCGGGGCCGGCAGGAACTTCCCGCGCAGCGTCTCCAGCACGACTTCCTCAGCAGTCAGCCCGCGCTCCCGCGCCGCCTCCCCAATCGCCGCTTCGAGTTCCGGCGTCAGCGTAATCGTCATTCTTCCTGGGCTTCTTTCCAAAACACCCGCCCCGGCATTTCCGGGTCCGGCGCAAACGCGACTCGCTCATACATCAGTGAGAGCGGGACTTCGCAGCCGACCGACGGCAGCGGCAGCACGGCGTCCAGACCCTGAAGCTCCGTCAGCATCCACTGATTGTCCGACTGCCGCGTGTAATGCTCGGCAAACGGCTGAAACTGCGACAGCATGACATAATCAGTCAGCGTTTCGAGCCGCCGGTAGTGCGCGAACTTCCAGCTCCGGTCATCGGCGGCGGTGGTCGGCGAGAGAATCTCGATAATGACTGTTGGATTGGTCAGCGTGTCCAGTTGCCCATCAATAAACTGCGGCTTGCCGCAGGCAAGCACAACATCCGGGTAGGCATACTGGGAGTGGCTAACCTCGACGCGCATATCATTGGAGTATGTCTCGCAGGGCTTCCCCCGCAGCGAAGAACTCAGCTCACGCACAAGGTTAGTTACGACAAGGTTGTGCTCCCGGCTTGCCCCGGTCATTGCGGTCTGCTTCTAAATACTGCTTTGGTGTATGACATTTCCGCGGCAATGATGCCATGACATCCCTCCTGGCCCTACTGCTCCCGCTCCCGTTTGGCCCACCACCAGTCCACATAATCGGTGTCCGCCACTTCGCCCCCGAGCTGATCCACGAGCAGGGCGATCTGGCCCCGGTGGTAGGACGCATGACCGAACAACTGCACGATCTGCACTTCGGTCGGCAGCCGAAACCGCTCGTCCCCCTCGCGGAACTCGAACTCTTGCGTGAGGCTGTCGTCATCGAGGCCCGCCAAATAGGCTGCCCAGCGGCCCTCAAGTGCGGCGAAATGCGGGCGCAGCGCGGCGAGGGAACAGTTCCCATCGTACCAGTCTTCTTCAGTTCCTTGCTGCTCCGTCATCCGGTTCAGCCAGTTCTCGCGGCAGGCTGCCAGATGCCCGGCGATTGAAACCGCCTGCTGAAAGCGGGCGTCGCTGCGGCCCTCTGCCGGGACCGATTCGATCATCGCCAGCATCTTCGCATCACAGTCTACTTCGTGCTGATACAATTCCCGGTACAATTCAACTCGCGACATCAAAAACGCCTCCCCCAGCAATCATTCCCCCAGCAATCATTCCCCCAGCAATCATTCTGCGGCAAAGTGCGGGTTCTCAATGATGCCCAAGACGTTCCCCGACGGATCGGTCACCGCGCCGAGCTTAATCCCGCCGCCGACCTCCTGCACCGGCTGATAGGCAGCCGCGCCGTGTTCCAGCAGACGCGCATAAGCTGCTGACGCATCGGGAACCCCCCCAGTACGTCACCGCGCCCTGCGCTTGCCCGGCATCGGGATTGGGACTTGGCTGCAAACCCATCTCATAGCCGCCAACCGAGAAGCCGACATAAAACGGCTCATCGAAGTACGGCGGCTTGCCCAAAAGCGCCGTATACCACGCCTTTGCCGCATCCAAATCGGCCACTTGGTAAATCTGTGATCGCAACCCTTGCAGCATGACAGCTTCCCTTATTCTACCGTGCTGGCATCTCCAGCTTCCGCTGTCTTTTCCCGCACCCATTCGTTCAACAGAAACTCTGGCTTGATGCCGGGCTGCTTAGCACTCTGCTTTTAAGCGTGATAATTCTTGCTGGTATTCGCCGGAGAAGCAGAACTTCCCCGGCCAGTTTCCTTTATTCTTCTGCCGCGCCGACGGTGAGGATCTCGGTGGCTTTGTCGCTGCCGCGAATCACTTTTTCGATCTCGTCCATCATCTCTGTATGCTCTTCTAAGTATGTCTTCGCGTTCTCCCGGCCCTGCCCGATGCGCGTGTCGCCGTAGGAGAAGAACGCGCCGCGCTTGGCGATCAGCTCCATCTCGACCCCGATGTCAATAATTGACCCCGAACGGCTGATGCCCTTGCCGAACATGATGTCGAACTCGGCCTGGCGGAACGGCGGCGCGACTTTGTTCTTGACCACTTTGACTTTGACCCGGTTGCCGACCATGTCTGTGCCCTGCTTGAGCGTTTCAATCCGCCGAACATCAAGCATGACCGAGGCATAGAACTTCAAGGCGCGTCCGCCGGGAGTTGTTTCCGGGTTGCCGAACATAACCCCGATCTTTTCGCGGATCTGGTTGATGAAGACCGCCGCCGTGTTGGTCTTCGAGATGGACCCGTTCAGCTTCCGCATGGCCTGGGACATCAAACGCGCCTGCAAGCCCATGTGGCTGTCGCCCATCTCGCCCTCAATCTCGGCTTTCGGCACCAGCGCCGCGACCGAGTCCAGCACGACTACGTCCACCGCGCCCGACCGCACCAGGGCATCCATAATCTCCAGTGCTTCTTCGCCCGTAGACGGCTGGGAAATCAAGAGCTTGTTGATGTCCACGCCCAGGTTCCGCGCATACTCGGGGTCCACTGAATGCTCGGCGTCAATAAACGCCGCCACCCCGCCCAGCCGCTGGGCTTCGGCGACGATATGGTACGCCAACGTGGTCTTGCCCGACGATTCCGCCCCGTGGATTTCGGTAATTCGCCCGCGTGGGACACCTCCCACTCCAAGCGCGATGTCGAGCGCCAGCGACCCGGTGGAGATCACTTCGACCGTCATTCGGGGCGACTCGCCGAGGCGCATGACACTGCCTTTACCGAACTGCTTTTCAAGCTGCGCCAGGGCCATGTCGAGTGATTTTTCTTTATCCAAAGTGCAAATCTCCTTGCCGCCCGTGCGGATTGCGTTTCTTATGATACGTCCGAAACTTAGGCGCTCCCTAAAGGGAACGTGTGTACGATATTGTACCTTGCTTTCGAGTCTTTTGCGCGGCTCTCCGGCGGCAGTGTCTGCATGAGAACAAACCGCGTCGCTTTCCAGAAGGGGAACGAGCGTTCGTGTGGAACCGGCCAGCCCGGCCAGGGAAGTCGTTCTTTCTGCCGACAGTGCCTTGCGACTGTCAAATGCGGTCTCGGCGGTCTTTGTTCAAGTTGATAGCCATGTTCCGCCAAGTGCGTGTTGAGTTCCTGTGTCAGTTCAATACGTGCTGCCTCTGGCCGCACCCCAATATACAGCACTCTTGGCTCAGTGAGACTGCCAAAACCGTCAAACCCGGAAAGCTGCACATTAAAAGGCAATACAGTAGCGGCCAAAGGCGCAGCGATTTCTGCTAAAACTGCTTCCGACGAAACCGGTTGGTCGCCCAGAAACTCCAGCGTAATATGATAATCCTTTGGCTCAAGCCATTTGGCCTTTAACGGCGGCTTGAGAAGACTTTGCCACTCTGCTGCTGCCGCTTCAACTGCTACTTTCACCTCGTCTGGCACTTCCAGCGCAAAGAAATAATTCATGCCCCCTGCCCCTCACGAAACTGCGGGTCTTCTGGGTTCATCAGGAAGCGCCGGAGTAGTGCGAGGGCATTTTGGGACGCCCGGTACGCGACATCGGCCCGGCTGCCGAGAATATGGTGATGCTCAGAGATGACGCCGCCGTCCCAGGCTAACCCAATGTGCACGGTACCGATGGGCTTGGCGTCGCTTCCCCCACCCGGCCCGGCAATCCCAGTCGTGCTGATGCCGATGTCTGCCCCGTCGGCAATCCTTGCTCCCACCGCCATCGCCTGCGCGGTTTCGGCACTCACTGCCCCGACACGCTCGATAGTCTCCGTAGGCACGTTCAGATACTTGATTTTGGCTTCGTTCGAGTAGGTGACAAGTCCCAGCCCAAAGACATGGGACGCATCGGGGACATCCGTGAGCCGTTTCGCAATTAACCCCCCAGTACACGACTCGGCGACCGCGACACTCTGCCCGAGCAGCTTCAGCAGCCCGATCACCGCACCTTCCAGCGTTTCGTTGTCTACGCCGTAGACAACGTCCCCCAGCCGCTCTCGGAGCGCCGCCTCACGCGGGGCGATTAAGGCTTCGGCGTCTTCCGGGGTCGCCGCCCGCGCGGTGATCCGCAGATGCACCTCGCTTGTTTTGGCGTAAGGCGCGACTGTCGGGTTATCCGATGTCATCAAGTCTTTAGCCCTTTCTTCCACTAAAGACTCGCCCATGCCGGCAATCCGTAGGGTCCGAGAAAGAATGATGCTGCGTGTCCCGCTGGTTTTCTCGCTGAGATACGGCTCGACACTGTCGTTTGTCATTGGGATCAGCTCATTGGGCGGTCCCGGCAGGCAGATCGCGATCTTCCCGCCCATCTCAAATAGCGCTCCCAGCGCCGTGCCCTGCGGGTTTGGGATGCCGCGCCCGTGCTTTGGAACCAACGCCTGTTTCATAAAGCTGTCCGGCAGGTTGCCCCACCCGCGCAGTGAAGCTCGGTCTTTGAGCCACTGGACATGGGCAGCGTCCTCGACAAACGTGTCTCCGAGCACTTCTGCGACCATCTCTTTGGTCAGGTCATCTTGGGTCGGCCCCAGTCCTCCCACAGTAATCACCAAATCTGCCCGCGAGAGCGCCAATTCAAGCGTTTCTTTCAGCCTCTCCGGGTTGTCCCCCACTGTAGACCGATGATAAATCCCGATTCCAAGCCGCGACAGCATCTTCGCCAGGTACACGGCATCCGTATCCACGATCTGCCCAAGCAGCAGCTCCGTCCCGACCGACACAATTTCCGCGTTCATTCTTCTTCGTTCTTTCTAATTTTTATCTCACTCTTTGATATACGACTCTTGAGTCGTTCTATGCGGTGGCGCAACTCCTGACTCAAGAGTCCGGTGTTTATTCGCGTTGCACTCTTGTACTAGTACCGGACTTCTGATATACTATACGCATAACTGACAAGGAGCTTGCTTGCATGGATGATAACGATAAAGAACGGTTTTGGTTAAGCTGGGTAGAGCTTGACGGGTGCTGGATATGGATACGCAACAAGGTCACCGGCGGCTACGGCGGTTTTGTCGTTGGTGGCCGAAACCGACGTGCCCACCGCGTGTCTTATGAGCTTGCTTATGGTGTCATACTGACCCCAGACCAGTTTTTACACCACACTTGTAAAAACAAAGACTGTATCAACCCCGCGCATCTTGAAATCGTTTCTCAGCTTACTCACACAGACAGTGCCACTTTTGGCAATAAAGAGAAAACACATTGTCCATACGGACATGAATATACACCAGGCAACACTCACTGGAACAAAGGCGGCACAAGCCGAGAGTGCTATCAGTGCAAGCTGCATCGGCAGCAAAGACAATATGCACGAAAAAAGCAGCAGGTTTCAGACCGACTAAAAGCAATTGCGCTCAAACTCAAAGACACTCCCAATGCTTGAAGAACATACGACAATCATGTCGTGCTATGCGGTGGCGCAACTAACGACATAATTGTCGTATGTTTTCTCATCCCACAATCCGGTCAATAATTGTTTCCAATTCATCCATGTTCGAGAAGTCTACCGTGACCGTGCCCCGGCCCGTGCGACCGTTACGGATCGCGACTTTCAGGCCCAATGCACTCCGCAGGCGGTCTTCAATCGCTTGCAGATGAATGTCACCCTCGGGTTCCATGTCCTCAACGGCGGTGTTGACGGCGGCAGACTTGCTCTTCGCCGCGACCGCCGGCTCTTCCAGGGCACGTCGGCGGGATTCCGCGACGCTCAGATTTTGGGCGAGCATCTGGGACCACAGCGCATGACGGCGGTCGGCTGCCGGCACCGACAGCAGGACTTTTCCGTGTTCCATTGTCAATAAGCCGCTTGAGATGCTGTCCTGCATCTCAGACGGCAGGCGCAAGAGGCTCAGAGCATAAGCGACCGTGGACTGCGACTTGCCGAGCTGCCGAGCAAGCTCCACTTGGGTCAGGCCGAACTGGTCGAGTAGCTGCTTGTAGCCCCGTGCGGCCTCCATCGCGTTCAAATCTTCCCGCTGGATGTTCTCAATCAGCGCGACTGTCAGCGACTCTTCATCGGTCATCTGACGAACAACTGCCGGGATTTTCGTGAGGCCCGCTAGTCGTGCAGCCCGAAAGCGGCGCTCCCCGGCAATCAGCTCGAAGCGGCCCCCGCCGCGCGGGCGGACCATGACCGGCTGCAAAACGCCGTGCGCCACGACTGAGGCAGTCAGCTCTTCCAAGGCGGCCTGATCAAACTCCGAACGCGGCTGGTAGGTATTCGCAATGATCTTGTCAATGGGGACTTGCTGGACACCGTCGGTGATTTCTGACGCCGACAATTCCGGGGAAGCGGATGGGGCAGGGGGCGTTTCTATGGGCACTGGGCGGACTGTGACCGCTGTAGCGCTCGGCGGGATCAGTGCCGACAAGCCGCGCCCGAGGCGGCTTTTATCCAGTGTCTTATTCTTTTCCAACAATCTATTCTTTTCCAAGCTATTCTTTTCCAAGTGCGATTAACTCCTGAGCGAGATCGGCATACGCGACCGCTCCCTTCGATTTTGGGTCGTACAGCGCGATCGGCTGGCCGAATGATGGCGCTTCGCTGAGACGGACATTCCGGGGGACAATCGTTTTGGCGACAGCGTCCCCAAAAAACTCCCGCACCTCGGCAACCACCTGTCGCGACAAGTTGATCCGCTCATCGTGCATGGTCAGTACGACGAGGCCAATGGCGAGCTTGGGATTGAGATGCTGCTGTACACGCTCGACAATGTTCATTAGCTGCGAGATGCCTTCAAGTGCATAATACTCGCATTGGATCGGGATCAGGACGGCGTCGGCAGCAGTCAGGATGTTCAATGTCAGCAGGCCAAGCGATGGCGGGCCATCAATAAAGATGTACTGGTAGTTCTTCTCGACGGGTTTTAGTATCTTCTTGAGAATGGTCTCGCGGGACAATTCCTGGAACATCTCCATCTCTGCGCCCGCCAAGTCCAAAGTCGCCGGAGCGAGGTCAAGACCCGGCACCGTGACATCGCGCAGGATAATATCGGCCAGTGACGCCCCGCCGGTCAGGGCATCATAAATACTGTGCTCCACCGTCTCCTTCTGCCCGAGGCCGCTCGTCGCGTTGCCCTGCGGGTCACAGTCAATCAGCAGCACCCGGCGGCCCGCCTGCGCCAGACTGGTCGCGAGGTTGACCGCCGTGGTAGTCTTGCCGACCCCGCCTTTTTGATTGACTACTGCCAGTGTCCAAGCCATGCATTCGTTTCCTTTGTGTACTCAATTGATAAACAAGTTCTTAGTAAGCAAGTTCTACAAAAGTCGCAGGAGTCCTGCCTGAGCGGGCGGGGCAGGCACAAAAAAACGCCGAGGCTTTCGCCCCGGCGTTTCACTTTAGTCATTGTTATCGAACAGATGTACGATAAATTTGTCTTCTCTTATTGAATTTTGTCCGCCTGCGCCCGGCGCACGATTTGATCGGCAATGTCGGCGCCGCTGACATGGTAGGTGCCGCTCTCGACCTGTGCCTTGAGCTTGTCTACCAGGCTGGTGCGGATGTCCGGTGCGGCGTTGACCGCCGGCAGGTAGGCTGCCGCTTCGGTCTTGGCGGATGCTGTAGTGGCCGCCGAGAGGGCCTGAGCCTGCGCGGACAGCTCGATGTGTGCCGCCGGGCCGGCTCCCGGCCCGGCGGCTTTGGTGACTGTCGGCACCGGCGTGTGCGGCTGCCGGATCGCAGCAGTGATCGGATTAATGGCGCTTGCGCGGACAGCTTCGTCGTTTGAGATTTTCATTGTTTGCCCCCTGAAATCAGTGCGGCAGCTGGGCAGTCATAACAGCGTTTTAAGCTGCGTTAGACCCGGTAGCTTTGCGTCCCCGTCTTTCGCCGGGTTTGCCTTGTCAGTTTCGTTTTTTGTCGTTTGATTTGTCACGTCGCCACTTTGGCTGGTGATAGCTCCATTGTCGGCTACCTATCCGCAGTTCTTTAGGGCAGTTTCGCGCTTTTTTCAAGTATTTTTACCCGGCAAACACGCGGACACCGATCCCAAGCGCCAGGGTGTCCTCCGCCAGCGCCGAAACAGCATCGGGGATGCCTGTCGCCCTGCCGAAGTTCCGGCGCAGCGTGTAAAAAAAGAATGCCGACGCCACTGCCGACGCCGCGCCGATGGCTGCCCCCACGCCGGGCGGCTCGCCTTCGGCGGCGCAAATCGCCGCCGCGCAGACTCCGCCCGAAACGGCCCGCGCTGCCAGTGGTCCCAGATCGGTCCGGCTCGGTACCCCCGGCAGCTTGTCCACGATCATCTCGCCAAGCGCCATGAATTTCAGCACGTTTGCGGTAGTTGGAGAAGCGATGCCCTTCAGCGGCGATGAGCTTAGAAACAGTGACGGTTCTTTGGACAAGTAGTGGCTCGTCAGCGCCGGAGCCGACATACTTCTCATGCCGGCAACAAGGCCGATCCCGGCGGCCCGTAAATACAAGTTCATCATAGCTGTTAGACTTTCTGGCCGAATGTCTCGAAGTCAATCTCGGGAAGCTCGGAGACGCCCCGACGCAGCGCCATCTCCCACTGCTCATGGACCGCCCGCAAGTCCGGGTCGGCGGCGGTCATGCGGCGGCGGCGGTGCAGCTCCAGCTCATCTTTGCCATAGATCGCCAAGTCAATCGGCGGGCCGACCGTCACATTCGAGCGCATCGTCGAGTCCATCGAGATCAGTGCATACTTCGCAGCTTCCACCAGCGGCGTCTCATGGTAGCGGATGCCGCGCACGAGGATCGGACGCCCGTATTTGTGCTCCCCAATCTGCAAAAAAGGCGAGTCTTCAGTCGCTCTGAGTGGATTGCCCTGCGGATAGACCATGTACAAGTCGTGCGGCTGGCCCTTAATCTGACCGCCTAAAATAAAATGCACGTTGAAACGGTACTCGTCGCGCTCCAAAGCCGCCCGGTCAAGGTCCGAGACCTGACGCACCTGCTCGCCGACCACCCGCGCGGCATCGTACATGGACGGTGCAGACGCCAGCCCGACCCCACGGTCGAAGTCCCGGCCCAGCAGCGTGATAATGCTCTGGGTCAGCGACAGGCTGCCCGAGACCAGCAGAATAAAGACCCGCTCGCCAGGCAGCACAAACTGGTACATTTTGCGGCAGACGTTCACTTGATCGTAGCCGGAATTCGTGCGCGAGTCGGACATCATCACCAGCCCCTCGGCGGTCATGACCCCTAAGCAATATGTCATCGTTTCTTTTCCTCAGCCTATCTTGGCTTTATTCGGTGAACTCTGCCGAAAATCCTGCGTCATTAGCGGCATCACACCATTTGGAGGAACTTTGCTCATGATCAAACGCCTGCTGCCCCTTGCCCTCACCGCTGCCCTGCTGTGTCCGCCGGCCGCATTTGCCCAAACGCCGTCAATCGCCCCGGCGACACCGTCCGACCCGGCACCCGCCGCCGCTCCGATGAAGAAGCACAACCATGTCGCCGGCAAAATCTCGGCGGTGGATGCTGTCGCGAAGACGATCACACTGACCCACGGCAAGAAAACCGTCGTGCTCTCCGTGCCCGCCGCAGCTAAAATCTACAAAATCAGCGACCCTAAAGGTCAGCCCACCGGCACTTTCTCGGATTTGACTGTGGACACGCCCGTCAATGCTTCCACCGACGGCAGCGAAGAAGCGCCGACTGCAAAATCGGTTCATATTCGCGCCCCTAAGACGACGCCGGCTCAATAGGAGACCTCACCCCGCTCGTTCCTCGCGACCCTCTCCTTAAGCAAGGAGAGGGTAAGAACAAAGATTATCGGAATGGCTGTGGGGGATTGTTTGCCGCGCCCTTTGGCTATCGCATCTTATCTGGATTGTCTTCACCCTCTCCTTGCTTAAGGAGAGGGTCGCGAGGAACGAGCGGGGTGAGGTTCACTCCCGTACCCGCTCCAAAATCTCCGCCCGCGTCGCGGTCGCGACCCCCAGCTTCCGCACGACCACCGCCCCAGCGGCATTCGCCAGCGTCACCGCCTCTGCCGGGGTCGCGCCCGCCGCCAGTGCCAGGGTCAGGGTCGTAATCGTCGTGTCACCCGCCCCGGTGCCATCGAACACCTCGACCGGATGCGCGGGCAGATCGAGCTGTTCGCCGTCGCTGGTAAACAGCGATAGGCCATGCGCCCCGCGCGTAATCAGCACATTGTCCGCGCCCGACTTCCGCAGCAGCATCCGGCCCGCCTCGTGCAGCGTGCCGGGGTCACTGCCGCCGTCGCCGAGCAGCAGGCCCGATGCTTCCCCGGCCTCGAAGACGTTGAGCGTAATCATTGAGAGCCGGCAATGGCTGCCCATCCCCTTTGGCTTCAAATTGCCGGTCAGCACCTTGCCCCCCGCCCGGCCCGATTTGACGACCGATGCGACCAGGTCCCGCACCAGCATTCCCTTTTGATAATCCGACAGCAGCAAGGCGTCGCAGTTGGGGATAGCCTCGCCGAGGAACGCCAGCAGCTTCGCCTGAGTGTCTTTGCCGATCGGGTCACGCCGCTCATGGTCTACCCGCACAACCTGCTGTGCGCCCTGCTGCGTGTGCGCGATGACGCGGGTTTTCAGTGTCGTCGGACGGTCCGGGACCGCAACAAGGCCCGCAACATCTGCGCCCTCTTCACTGAGCTTCTCGCGCAGGGTCGCCGCTGCCGAGTCCTCACCGACTAGGCCGACAATGACCGCTTTGCCGCCCAGGGCGCAGACATTGTTGACGACGTTCGCCGCCCCGCCCGGCACGAACGTGTGATTGTCGGCATCCACAATCATCACCGGCGCTTCCGGCGAGACCCGGCTGACCCGCCCCCAAACATACTCATCGAGCATGACATCGCCGATGACAAGAATTCGCTTGCCCTCAAAGCCATCCAAAACTTCTTGTGCACGTTGCGTGTTCATTTGTTAGAAATTCCTTATGTTTCGCTGGTTAGTCTCTCGTACACAGATAATAATCTGGGGTGATGGATATGTCATATCATGCGGCATACCGCTTGAGGGCAACGGCGCTAAATGTGTCGGAACGTGTGAATACACTGGTGGAAACTGAATAAAAGCCGTGTAATCGCGCCTCAGCTCTGCGACATAGGCCGTTGCTTCTGGATTGTGCAGGCGCAAAGCGTCATTGTAATCATACTCGCTCAAAACGACAAAATCCGGTTTCTGCGCCTTGAGCGCCGCAATATCCCAATCTTTGCCGCTGTAGACAATCCGCGCCAGCGTTTCCGGCGTCGTCGCTGCCTGCCAGCTTCCGGGTTTCGGCGACGTGAAGTAGGGGCTGATCGGCACGTCCCCGAACCAGGGCTGCACGGCAAAGCCGACTTTGGCAGATGCAGGCGCATAGTTATTCAGCCAAGTCAAAGCCTTGTCTCGCGTGTCTTGACCAGTCATCGCCAATGTCAAAATAGCAGTATTCAGGGACGCCGCGAGAAAACATACAGCCGCAGCCGCTACGGCCAATCTTCGCCAGTTTGCCTGCGGCAGCCGCGACCCATCCGCAATCAGCCGCCCTGCCCAGAGTGCCAAAACCGGCAGTAATGGAATAACGTAACGCGCGTAACGGACCGCCGCGAGGCCAATCAAAATGTAATAGGGCAGGGCAAATGCCGCCAGTAGGCCATCACCGCGCTGCCGACGGTATATTGCATATCCGACTGACACCAAACACAGCAGAAGAAGCGGCAGGCCAAGCCCGGCATCCAAGTTGTGCGTAATATGATAGACGAACCCATTGCCTGTATCTCGGAATGTCGGGTCGTCGCCATTCTGTATGTGCGCCGCCTCGAAGCGCAGGTCTTTAAGAAAGACAGCGTTTTCGAGTATTGCGCCGGGGCAGGCGGCAAGGAAGGCTAAGACAGAAGCGAGGAGACCCACCCCGCAGCAAGCTGCGATACGCAGTAATCCGTTTGCGGATACCCTCCCGAGACGGGAAGGTGAAGAGACATAACTTGCAGCCAGTAGCGGAAGCACGGCGAGGGCCATATTGTATTTGGTTGCCGTCGCTAGGCCCGCAAACAGACCCGCAAACAAGGCCGCACGGAGCGGCCTCGGGTCATCGGTCGCCAATCGGGCTGACCAGACCAAAGACAGCATCACCCAGAATGTCGCCGGGACATCCACTGTGAGAAAGTGCGAATGCTGCACATGAAGCGGCATCACGGCAAGCAGCAGAGCCGCAGCAAGACCCGCACGGCGGTCCCAAAGCCGTGCGCCCAGTGCATACGTCGCGCAGACAGTGCCGACCCCCATACCGACAGTCAAACAGCGACCGATAAGGTGCATCTTCGCCCACTGAGGGTACCACGCCGAGAGCGCTTTTGGAACAATCTCGACTCCGCCGAACAAAGCGGCCAGCGTGTTCGCGAAGCAAACTAAGTAAAGCTGAAGCGAGCCGTAGTTGTAAAAGTGCGGCAGCAGGTGCCCGGCAAAGACATTCATCGTCACCGATGACGTTTCCAGCACAACGGTCTCGTCCGGGTGGTACGAAAAGTAGTGGGCCGCCGACGGCAATCCCCAGTTGAGGCCCAGCACACGCAGAGTCAACGCCAGCAGCAGGACACAAAGGAGGGGCAGGGGACTCGCGGCAAACTTGGTCATTGGCAGTGATTGTACCCGACAACAAGTGGAAGAAGAACCTCTTTCAGACCCCTCCCGCTCGTTCCTCGCTCCCTCCCCGCCCTCCGGGTAGCCAGTGCTGAAGCGGAGAGGTTGAGGAGTTAAGAGCAGGCCCGGAAGCGGCCCTAGAGCCTATTATGCATCTTTTGGGCTTATCTGGCCTGCCAGGGCCGTATCCAGACGGTTTCCAGCCGTCGCGTCTGCCATCCACTGACAAAGTGCATAACAGGCTCTCAATGCTTAAGCGAAAATTCCGGCGAATAGTTTACCTGTGGCAGCTCCTGCTCTTCCTCAAGACAGAATATGTAAAGCAATGGCCGTGAGTTCTCTGTCATATCTCGCTCATTCCCTGATCCCACTCAATTAGCGCATAAACATCGCTCACAGCCAGCGTCACTTCAACCGAAGGCAGGATAAGCGCGGCGTCAAGGTCGGTCACTGCGCGGTATTCCCAGTGATCGCCCCGGCGGGTGAATATCTCGGCACGGGGTTCGTGCTGCGAGACGAGCAGGTAGTCAGTAAGAGTGGGAACTGTCTGGAAGTGGCGGAACTTCTCGCCCCGGTCATACGGCTCGGTCGAGTCGGACAGGACTTCGACAATCAAAAGCGGGTTGAGAAGGGTGTCGGTGCGGCCTTGATAGAACACGAGCGGGCCGCAGGCAACGGACACGTCCGGGAACGTGTTGATGCCGTCGCCGGTGTGGATTCTCATATCCGAGCCGAACACCCGGCAGCCCTTGAACAACAGAGCGGCCCGGAGCGTTGCTCCGATGTTCATGGCAATCATGCTGTGGTTTGCCGTGCCGCCACTCATGGCCCGGATTTCGCCGTTGACATACTCCCAGCGTCCGACGCTCATACGGTCGAACTCGAAGTATTCGGCTTCGGTGGAGTGCTGTTTTTCAGTGTCAGAAAGATATTTCTCGGCGAGCGCCATTTTAAGTGTCCTCTTTTTGGGTGTCCTTTGCGGAGAAGTATACCTCAGCGCAGGCCGTAGTCGTCGCAGGTAAGGGTGCGGCCTCTGTGCCAGGCGGCGTCGAAGAGGGTGGGGTCGAGGGCAGCATGGGCGTCTGCCAAGAGTGCGTCCCAGTAGTCAAGGTCGTAGCCTTGCGGCGGTACAGTGCGGAGGGCATCGGCGGCGGACAGAAAGGCGGCGGCATTTTCCCACTGCGCCTGCGCGGCGGCAGTCTCGGAAAGATTGATCCAGCCCTCGGTTTGCCCGATATCATGCGTGATCTCGCGGCTGACCCGGAGGGCGGCGCAGGCAAGCGCCGTCGCCTCTGTATAGTTCCCCTGCATCCGCCGCACATCCGCCAGCACCAGCACGGTTCCGGCTTCGGTCATCTTGTCGCCGAGGCGTCGGCACAGGATCACGCCTTCTTCCAGAAGCCGAGCCGCCTCCGGCAGGTCGCCCCGGTCCCGGTACACGCCGCCGAGGCTGCGCAGGCAATAGGCCCGGTGCCACTCGTCGCCAAGCTCGTCGGCCAGCGCCAGCGAGTGCTGAATAAGGGCAATTGCTCGAGTCCTGTCGCCTTCGGTGTTGGCGATGTTGCCTAAATTGTGCAGGCAGTACGCCGCCCGCTGCCGGTCGCCGACTTTGAGCAGCAGCGGCAGCGATTCCTCGTAAAACGCTTTGGCCCGGATATTGTCGCCGCTGCGCTCGTTCGCCAGGACGCCCAGGGCATTCAATGTCATGCCCTGAGCGCGTTCATCCCCCTGCGCCCGGCCCAGGGCGAGGCTTTCCTCTAAATCCGCTCCGGCCGGCACAAAATCCCCCATCCACATTTGAGCCGTTCCGCGAAGGCGCAGGGCCTGGGTCAATCTGCCGCCGTCGCCCATGTCCCGGCACAAGGCAACGGCCTCGGTCAGCGACTGCTGGGCCGCCGCGAAATCGCTGACTCCCGCCGCCAGCCAGCCGGCCTGCGCCAGTGCATCCGCCCGAACCGCCGGGCTGCCCCCCAGGGCAAGAGCGCCGTTCAGCCAGTCCATCCCCTCGCGCATCAGGCCCCGCGTGGTCCAGTAGTCGCCAAGCGCCGCCGCCAGGCGCAGGCCGGTGTCGGCGGCGTCCCAGTCCTCGCCGCCCCTCTCCAGCGTCTCAGCCCGGCAGAACGACAGCGCGGCCCGCAGGTTGTCGTAATCGGCGGACAGCGCCCCGAGGCCCTCATTCTGGCGCGGGGTGTACCAGAGCGCCCCCTGCTGCGCGGCAAGCTCCTGAAAAAACGCCGCGTGGCGGCAGGCCAGCGCCCGCCGCTCCCTGTCGGACAACTGCTCCTCGCCAAACTCGCGCAGGGACTCCAGCACCCGAAAGCGCACTCCCAAACCGGCCTCCTCCGAGACAATCAATGACCGCTCGCAAAGCTGCTCCAGCAGCGGCAGCGGATCGGCAGCATCGCAGACGGCGGCGGCGGCCTCGAGAGTCCAGCCGCCCCGGAAGACCGACAGGCCGCCGAAGAAGTGCGCCTGTGCCGGGGACAAAAGCTGCACGCTCCACTCCAAAGCGGCTCGGAGGGAGCGGTGACGCGGGGGCAGGTCGCGGCGGCGGGAGGTCAAAAAGTCCAGCCGCGCTTCCAGCTGCGCCGACATCTGCGCGGGGGAAAGCGCCTGAATCCGCGCCGCCGCCAGCTCCAATGCCAGCGGCAGTCCCTCCAAAGACCGGCAAACGGCGGCGACCGCCTCGGCATTGCTCGGGGTCACTGCAAAGCCGGGCCGGACCGCCTGCGCCCGGTCCACGAACAGCTTGACACTCGCGCAGTCAGTCAGAACTTCTTCTATCAGAACTTCTTCCATCAAGCCGGGCACCGGCAGCGGGGCCAGGGGGAACTCGTGCTCGCCCGCAATCCCCAGCGTTTGCCGCGAGGTCGCCAGGCAGGTGAGGCTTGGGACCGCGGCAAGCAAGGCGCGGGCCTCGTCTGCCCCGCCCGCGCCGAGATGCTCCATGTTATCGAGCACCAGCAGCGAGTGACCCGCCGACAGCGCCGCCGCGACCTGGCTCTCCGGCGCAGCGTCTCCCGATAAAGTCAGGCGCAGGGCCGACGCCACGGCGGCGATGACCAGGCTGCTGTCACCGATGTCCGCCAGCGCCGCGAAGCAGACCGGGCCGTCGAAGCTCCCGGCGACCGACCGGGCGGTTTCGAGCGCCAGCCGGGTCTTGCCCGCGCCGCCGGGGCCGAGCAGGGTGACCAGCCGGACTTCGGGGTCTTTAAGCAGCGCCGCAAGCCGCATTTTCTCCGCCTCACGCCCGAAAAAGCGCGTGAACTGTCCCGGAAAGCCGCGCAGTGCGCGGGCCGCCGAGTGGACCGCCGGTCCGCGCCCCGCTGGCGGCAGGGTGGGGGGCGGCAGGCCGTGGCACTGACGCCGCGCTTCTTCCGCCAGCGCTTGCAGCCGCTCGCGCTCATCGAGTATCCATTCATCGTAAAAGCCCGGCAGCAGCTCGCCTTCATACAGGGCCAGCGCATCGTGCAGCGCGGCGTGCTTTTCGGCGGACAGCGGGGCGCGGGCGGCAGTGCGAAGCGCAGCCTCGAACCGGGCGGCATCGCAGGCAAACGCCGCCGGGTTGAGCCGGACCGCCGTGCGGTCGGCGAGAAGAACGCTGCCGGGGGGAACCGGGGACGGCTCGATCTGCCGGCGCAGGGACGCCAGCGCAACCCGCAGGCTCAGGCGGCCCGCGTCGGCGTCGGCGTCCGGCCAGAGCGCCCCGGCCAGCTCCTCGCGGGAGTGCATTCGCTGGGGAAACAGGGCCAGCCGGGCCAGCAGCGCGGCGACCCGCGACGTGGCAAAGCGAGACAGGACGACATCGCCCCGCCGGGCTTCCAGGGTGCCGAGCAGTCGTATCTGCCACAGGTCATTTTGGGCTGGGTCATCCATGGCTGCGTGGGTCTCACTTTACGTCGCATCTCACTTCTGTCAGCGTACTGTATTTGGGTGTACCCCATGCCTTTCGGCAATTGACACCCGTAATTGTACTGTTTTCAATGTTTCCTTGCCAAAAACCTTTGTTTGGGCAAATTTAACGCGAAAATTTAACGGTGGTTTAACGGTCGCCGTGTAAAGTGAAGCGTGTCCGGTAGTTCCGACGGACAATTCAGCATTGAGATAGGAAAGAAAACCATGACGCTCGCCATTTTTTCAACCCGCAAAACCGCCCCCTGCCGCTTTGCGCCGTATCGTTCTCTTCGCAGCGCCGCCAAACTCGGCCTCGGCCTGCTGTCTTTAGGCTTGTTCGTCGGACACCCCGCCCACGCCGGCACCGTCAACTGGGACGGCACCGCCGCCGACTGGTTCGTCAATCCCTCACACTGGGTCGGCGGTCTCGCGCCCGGCGCGGGCGACGCTGCCGTCAACGATTCGGCGGCGGCCATGACACTCGGCCAGAGCACCACCATCCAGAGCTTCTTCAGCAATGGGGCGTTCACCCTGCAAGGCGGGACGTTCAGCGGCAGCCTGGCAAACGCCGCCGGCACGATCACCGTCAACAACGTCTTCACCGACAACGGCGGCACGATCAACAACTTCACCATCAACCAGGGAACCGGCGGCTCGCTGGTTTTCGCCAATAACGGCGGCAACAATCTAATCAACTCGGTGGTCAATGCCGACATCAGCCTCGCCGACAGCGGGTTTGTCCGCGCTCAAGGCGCAAACACCGTCAACGGTACGATTAACTTGTCCACGACCTCGAATGGCCTGAACATCTACGACGGCAACGCGAACCTGACGCTCGGCAGCACCGGCAAGCTGGTCGGGTTCGGCAGCGTGTTCCAGTCGGGCGGCGGCGCAACGCTGACCAACAACGGCACCGTGAACGCGAACACATCGGGCCAGACACTCGGCATTACGACCACGAACTTTGTCAACACCGGCACGGCGGAAGCCACCAATGGCGGCATTCTGTCGCTGACCAATACGCTGACTAATACCGGGGCGCTCAGCGCCATCGGCGCGGGCAGTGTCGTCTCTCTGTCTGGGACACTCACAAACGGCCTCGGCAATTTGATCACCGCGTCGAACGGCGGCCAGATTCAGGTCAACGGCGCAACGCTCTTGGGCACGATCAACGAAGCGTCGGGCACGTCTTTGATCTTCAACAACAACGGCGGCAACAACTTCGTCAATACCAGTGTCAACGGCAACTTGGACCTGGCAACAAACGCCAATGCGTTCCTGCGCTTCCAGGGCGCCGGCACGGTCAACGGCGCGATCAACCTCGCCACAACTTCCAACGGTCTGAACATCTACGACGGCAATGCCAATTTGACCCTGAGCAATCAAGGCAGCCTGGTCGGGTTCGGCAATGTGTTCCAGTCGGGCGGCGGCGCGACACTGACTAATAACGGCACGGTCAACGCCAATGCCGGCGGCAAAGCACTGGCTATCGGCACAACGAATTTTGTCAACAACGGCACCGCCGAGGCGACGAACGGCGGCATTCTGTCGCTGAACAACAGCACGACCAACACTGGCACGATTGCCGCGAACACCGGCGGTACGGTCAACATCGCCGGCACACTGACAAGCAGCGCCGACAGCCACCTCAACGGCGCGGGCGGCACGGTCAATGTCACGGGTGCGACGCTGTTCGGGATAATCAACACCAACCTCGGTACAGCGCTGATCTTCAACAATGACGGCGGCAACAACCTAATCAACACGACCGTGAACGGCACTTTAGACTTGGTGACGAATGCCAATGCGTTTGTCCGCGCTCAGGGCGCAAACACGGTCAACGGCACGATCAACTTAGGCACGACCTCCAATGGCCTGGACATTTACGACGGCAACGCCAACTTAACGCTCAACGGCGGCAGTCTGGTCGGCTTCGGCTCTGTCTTTCAGCAGGGCGGCGGGGCGACACTCACCAACAACGGGACCGTGAACGCCAACGCAAACGGTAAGACACTCGCGATCACGACGACGAACTTTGTCAACAACAACCTGGCTGAAGCGACCAATGGCGGCATTCTCTCGCTCAGCAACAGCACCGTCAACAACGGCACCCTCGCCGCCAAAAGCGGTGGCATCGTGGACATCACCGGCACACTGACCAGCAATGCCGGCAATGTTCTGGACGGCGCGGGCGGCACGGTCAATGTGCAGGGCGCAACGCTTCTCGGCACGATCAACGAAGCGTCCGGCACGTCTTTGATCTTCAACAACGACGGCGGCAACAACTTCGTCAACACCAGTATCAGCGGCGGCAGCCTGGACCTTGCCACCAACGCCGCTGCGTTTCTGCGGTTTCAAGGCGTCGGCACCGTCGGCAGCGCGATTCAGCTAGGCACGACAGGCAATGGCCTCGACATCTACGACGGCAACGCCAGCTTGACGCTCAATGGCAGCCTCTCCGGCTTCGGCTCGGTGTTCCAGCAGGGCGGCGGCGCGACCCTGACCAATAACGGCACGGTCAACGCGACCGGCGGGACGATGGCGGTCACGACCACGAACTTCGTCAATAATAATGTCGCCGAGGCGACGGGCGGCGGAACGCTGGCGCTCAACAACAGCATCACCGGCAGTAATGGCAGCACGCTGTCCGCGATTGGAGCGGGCAGCCTCGTCACCCTCACCGGCACCTACACCGGCACGGGCAGCGCTCTGATGACCGCATCGGGCGGCGGTCAGGTGCAGGTCAAAGGCGCGACGCTCTTAGGCACAATCAATACCGACACAAATACAGCGCTGGTGCTTAACGGCGACGGCAACAACAAGATCATCAACACGACTGTCAACGGCAACTTGGACCTGGCAACGAACAATAACGCATTCCTGCTGGCGCAGGGCGCAGATACTGTCAGCGGCCAAATCACTCTCGGCACGACTTCGAATGGCCTGGACATTTACGACGGCAACGCCAACTTAACGCTCAACGGCGGCAGTCTCGTCGGGTTCGGCACTGTCTTTCAGCAAGGGGGCGGGGCAACACTCACCAACAATGGCACGGTCAATGCCAATGTCAGCGGGCAGGCACTGAACATCAGCACATCGAGCTTTGTCAATGCCGGGACTACCGAGGTGCAGAACGGCGCGGCGCTGACTGTCACCAGCGCGGTCACCGACAGCGGAAATATCCTGGTCAAAAATGGGGGTACGGCGACGTTCACCCAGCCGCTCACACAGAGCGGCGGACTGACGCAGGCAAACGGGACATTGAACACGGCGCTGACTCTCACCGGCGGCAAACTCGCCGGCACCGGAACGGTGAACGGCGCGGTCGAGAACAACGGCGGCACGGTCGCGGCAGGCGACCCGTTCGGCACGCTGTCGGTCAACGGCACGTTCAAGCAAGGCAGCGGCGGAACACTGAATGTCGGCTTCGACAATGTTATGAACAGCCTGCTCGCCGTTAACGGCGCGGTCCTCACCGGCGGCGTCCTCGATGTCAACTACCTCGGCAGCGGCCCCTACACCAGCACCGAGCCGTTCACGTTCCTGACCTACGGCTCGCTGACCTCATTGCTGACCGGTGCCGGGCCGGCCCAGTATTTCAGCAATGAAACGTTCCTCTCCGACGGCACCGGGGTCATCGCCGGGCACAACGGCTTCACCTACGCGCTCTTCAACGATGCCACGCACAACGGCCTCCAGCTCAGTATCCTCTCCAACGGCGCACCGACCCCCGCCGTGCCGGAAGCGTCCACGACTGTCAGCCTCGGCCTGCTGCTGATGCTGGGCGGCGGCGGCCTGCTGGCTGCCAAGCGCCGCCGGACTGCCACGGCGTCCTAGCCCCCTTCTGCCGGGGGCACCCGTCCCCGGCAGCTCCGACCAATTCTCTTTCTTCTCCATGCAAAGACACACCATGAAACCATTGCTGAAACCATTGCTGAAACCATTGCTGAAACCATTGATTGCCGCCGTGGCCGGCCTCGCGCTCGCCGCCGGTCCCGCCCAGGCCCAGTCTACGTTTTATTCCGACCGGGGCGCGTTTCTGGCAAACAGCACCGGCACCACGACGCTTGATTTTGAGGGGATTTCCTCCCCTTCCACCCCCGTCTTTTATTCCGTGCCGCCTGGTCTGACCCTGTCCGGGGTCAACTTCGGCGTAGACACCGTCCATTTCCCAAATAATTTTCTCTCAGTCCCCGGCAATGGGCCGAATGACTTTTATCCGGGGAACTCTGTGCTGGCTACGGAATGCACGCAGCCGGGTGCGCCCGGCGAGATGCGGATCACGTTCTTGCATCCCGTGACAGCCATCGGCCTCGACCTCGGCGACAACTTCCACACGGCGACCACGGCGACGTTCCGGCTGTCTGACGGGGAGACGTTCACGCGGGTGCCCGGCAACGGCAGTCATTTCTTCGGCACCAGTCCCGGCCCGGACTTCAACTTTGTCGGGCTGACTTCCCGGACGCCCATCACCTACATGGACATCCAGGAGCCGGACAACTACTCGCTCAACATTGACAATTTCACGTTCGGCACGGCGGCCCCCCAGCCGTCCGCCGCTGCGATCAACGGCTTTTCCGACCCGGTCGGCTTTACGCTCAACGGCAACTCCGGCGGCTACGATGGTCAGGATGCGACCGCGCACGGTGTCCCCGCCCTCAGTGGCGGCACCCTGCACCTGACCACCACCCAGGGCGTGCCGGATGCTCAGTACAATACGTTCTTCGGCGCGGAGAACACGGCGGTCTACGCCAACACGCGGCAGTCTATCGGCCAGTTCTATGCGTCGTTCGTCTACCGCTACAACGGCACCAACCCCCTCAGCTTTGGGCCGGGCAACGGCTTCGGGTTCATCATGCAGAACGACCCGCGCGGTCTCCACGCACTCGGCACTTCGGGCATCGGCAACGGGCAGGCGGGCGACGGCGGCACCATCAGCCCAAGCGCGACGGTCGAATTCGGCCTGTTCACCGGCTTCGGCCAGCCGCGCGGCACCCAGCTTGCGCTGAACGGCGACCCCGGCATCGGCGGGATTTTCCGGGTTCCGGGCGCGGTCAACCTTGTCAGCGGCGACCCAATCTCGGTGGTTCTGTCCTACAATGGGGCCGTGCTCTCCGAGACCCTGACCGACACGCTCACCCGCGCGACCTACAGCACGTCCTACACTGTGGACCTGCCGGCGGCGCTCGGCACCGCTTACCCGTACATCGGCTTCTGCGCCGGTACCGGTGCGGCAGTCGCCGACCAGACAATCTCGAACTTCATTTTCACCAGCGCCGCTGCGCCGCCGGTGAATGCCGCGCCGAACCTCGTGGTCACCGCTGCGGCGTCGGCCCCCGTGGACGCTCTCGGCACACGCTTCATCGCCGTCACCGTCACCAACGCTGGCACAGTCGCTGCCGACTTTGTCCAGATCACCGGCATCTCGCTGAACGGGCTGACCCCGCCTGCCGGCGACATCCACAACACGCTGCCGACAATCCCGAACCTGCTGCCGCCGGGCCAGTCCGAGACCAAGACCGTCGTGTACGTCGTTTCGCCCGGCGCGGCCCGCGCCGCCCTCAGCGTCGGCGGCATCTACACCGATACCCGCACCGGCGGCATTGGTCACTTCAGCAGCGCGATCCGGCTGGCTCTGCCGCCGCCCGCGAAATGAAAGGAAACTTCGATGAACACTCGTCTGCTCATTCTCCGAAATCTGCTTATCCTCCGATGCGCCCTGCCGGCGGCATTCGCCGCAACACTGCCGGCCCTGCTTGCCGCCGCGCCGGCGTCGGCTCCCGCCGCTGCGGCTGCGGCGTCGCCTTACGCGATTGTTGATCTCGGCGCTTACGACCCGCAAAACGGCGGTGCGGCCGCGGTCAACAATTCCGGCCGGGTCGTCGGCAGCAATTACGACCCAGCCACCCAGACCCTTACTGCCTTGCTGACCGGGCCGGGGGGCGCAATGCCCTTCAAGACATTCGCCGCGGGCACCGAGGCCGTCGGGATCAACGACAGCGCTCAAATCTGCGGTGCGCTGGACACCGCCGCCACCACCGCCGGCCTCAGCAGGCCGCACGCCTTTTTGTCCGCGCCCAACGGCGGGGCGCTCCGTGACCTCGGCACACTCGGCGGCGCTTACAGCGTCGCTTACCGGGTCAACGCCGGCGGCCAGGTGACCGGATTCGCCGAAACGGCGGCGATGCGCAGTCATGCGTTTCTGTCCGGGCCGAACGGCGGGGCGCTCCGAGACCTCGGTACGCTCGGCGGCAGTTTCAGCAGAGGCTTCGGCATCAACGACTCCGGGCAGGTCTGCGGCGACTCCGAGACGCCGGCGCCGAACACGCTGCCGGACGGCTCCGCGATCCATCATGCGTTTTTGTCCGGGCCGAACGGCGCCGGGCCTCTCCGGGACCTCGGCACGCTAGGCGGCCACAGCAGCCTCGCGTTCAGCGTCAACGCGCGTGGGCAGGTGACCGGGGAAGCCGACACCCCCTCCGGCACGCAGGAACTCGGCAGCCATGCGTTTTTGTCCGGGCCGAATGGTGCAGGGCCTCTCCGGGATCTCGGAACGCTGGGCGGGAACTACAGCTTCGGGGCGGGGATCAATGCCGCCGGGCAGGTCGCTGGAGTGTCGTCGTATCCCGGCAGCAACAGCGCCGACACAAGCGACACCCATGCGTTTCTGTACACGAACGGCGTGATGACCGACTTGAACCGCTTCGTGCCGTCCACTTCCGGGATCGTGCTTTCCGCCGCGACCCTCAGCGACAGCGGCTACATCCTTGCCTCCGGCACCCTGTTTGGGCAGGCGCATGGGTTCTTGCTGACGCCCGTTTCGACGGTCAACCTCGGCCCCAACCTGGTCGTCACCGCCGTCTCGTCCGTTCTCGTCAACACGTTCGGCACACGCTTCATCGCGGTCACGGTCACCAACAACGGCGTCCTTTACGCCGACAAAGTTCAGATCACCGGCATCTCGGTAAACGGCTTAACCCCGCCCTTCGGCGACATTCACAATGTCCTGCCAACGATCCCAAACCTGCTGCGGCCCGGCGAAACCGAAACCGACACTGTCGTGTATCAGCTTCCACTGGCCGCGACCCGCGCCGCGCTGACCGTCAGCGGCACGTATGTTGATCCCAGAACCAACGGCACCGGCCACTTCAGCAGTGCAGTCCGGCTCGCGCTGCCGCCGCCCGCTCGCTGACAATTATTCACGCTCGATTGCGGAAACGAAAGGCTACCCTCATGAAACTGTTATCCTTCTTTGCGCCGATGGCGCTCTTGCCGCTCCTGCTGCTGGCCGTGCCCGCCCATGCCCAGCTTGACCTGAGCCTGACCCCCTCCGCCCAGACCGGCACCGCCGGCACCACACTGAACTTTTTCGGCATCCTGTCCAATCCGACAGCGAACTCGGTGTTCCTTTACAGCGAAAACATCTCGCTCGCCGGTTTTGCCACCGACGGCAGCCCGTTCATCTTCAACGCGCCGCTGAACCTGGAGCCGATGGGCACCACCGACGGCAGCGGCAGCCCGACCGACAGCTACACCGGCAGCTTCTTTGATGTCGTGCTTGACCCATCGGTCGCGCCCGGCACGTACCAGGGAACACTGTCCATTCTGGGCGGCGCGGACCCCAATGCGACGGACACTGTCGCGACCCAGGACTTTTCGGTCACGGTCCTGCCCGCCGCCATCGAAGCGGTGCCGGAAGCGTCCACGACCCTCTCGCTCGGCGGCCTGCTCCTGCTCGGCAGCCTGGCTGTGATGCAGGCCAAGATGCGGGCCAAGCGCCGCACCGCCTGACGGTACTCTGGGGTCCTGCCGCCATGACCGTTTCTGTCCAAGACGCCTTGATGCCGACCGAACGCCGCCTGCTGGGCCTGCTCGCACATGGGCAGACACCCGCGCAGGCGGCGGAAAGCCTGCGCCTGACGCCGTCCGACGCCGAAACGCTGCTGGCGGACCTCCTGCGCCGCCACGGCCTGACCGCCCCGCACCAGCTTGTCGCCCGCGCCCTGCTCTACCGCTGGATTTAGCTTTGTTCTGTGTTTCCTGACTCAAAAAGCCCGGCGCTTTCGCGCCGGGCCGTCTTTTTTGTTACGGCTCAGACCGCTAAATAATTTAATCTTCTCTTAACATACAATGCTCTCAAAGATGCTATAATTAGTTCGCCCTCCCGGCCCACTGTACGTTTGGTCCGCCCCGAGGCATCGCGTGTACGTTCGCGTCATCAACTCTCGCTTGAAGATCGGAGACACCATGCCCACCTCTTTCTTCTCGGCGCGTCCTTCTCGGCGCGTCCTTCCCGGCGCGTCCTTCTCGGCGCGTTCCTCTCGGCCATAGATTGACCTGCCTCATCAGCCTCGCCTGCTTCCTCCTGAGCACCCTTGCCGTCTTCGCTGACGGTTCCACCTTCCCGCCACCCGGCACCCCGGCAAACTTCACCGCCACGGCAAGTGGCGGAAGCGTAGCTTTAAGCTGGACCCCCCCAAGCTATGCCGTTTCCTACAATCTGTACCGAGCGTTGTCACCCGGCGCAGAAGGAACTACGCCCTACCAGGCAGGCTTGACCAGCACTGGCTACACGGATGCTGGCGTCACCGGTGGCACGACTTACTATTACATCCTCCGCGCTGTCAATGCCGACGATGTTGCAGGTCAGCCGACCGCCGAAGTCAGCGCCGCGCCGTCTACCTCAACGCTTCCCGCTCCCGCGTTTCTTGCGGCGGCAGCAACCGGCGCGAACAAAATTACGCTTTACTGGAGCGGGGTCAGCGGGGCATCGGGCTACAACGTGTACCGCAGCATGGTCAGCGGCGGTCCCTACGCCCAGATTGGCTTCAATGTCGCGATGGCAGACCCCGGCCTCGGCATGAGCGGCAACTTTATGTACTCGGACACGGCAGGGCTTGCGACGGGCACGGAATACTTCTACGTCGTTACGGCAGTGCAGTCCGGCACCGAAGGACCGCAGAGCAGCGAAGACTCAGCTAGCCCGGACACCCATGCCGTTCCGTGGGATACAGGTAACGCCGCACAGATTGTTACTCAAGTGACTGCGTCGGTGGTGACTGCCCTTGAGCCTGACATTGATCCTGACACGGGTGATCAGTATCCGGCCACTGCCGGTATTTTAACCGCTTGCGGCCCTAACGGTGTTTTATATCAGGGGAACTACGCGGACAACTCCCCTGCGACCTCCTATCCACCGTCTGCCTACTACGACAGCGGCAGCGGCACCATCATTTATGGCGACGGTACAGCGGCTTCTGCTCCGGCGGAAGGCGATGCTAATGCTGATGCTCCTGCGCCTGCCGCCAACCCGTTTGCACCTAGTTTCCAAAGTTCAGACCTCTACAATTATCAAGGAAACAACACCGGCATTTGGCGCAAAATCTTGTCTCAGCCAGGCTTCTGGGGGGCGTCAGGAACGTGCGGGTTACCAAACCTCAATGATCCGAACAGCGTTGTTTTAGCTGTTCATTCATATCCTGTCAACTCGACTAAAACAGGGAACTACTCCGACAGTGGGGATATATACTTCGGCGGAACTGTGAACTACACAGGTCCGACTCCTACCGATAAGAATGGCAATCCCGCTCCGTACTCCAACTATGAGCTTGATTTGGGGCTGCAAGCAAGCGCCAGCCTTGCTAGCACTTCAGTACCCGGCTGGGTGCCGGTTGTCAACCCGACAGGCGATCCGAACAGCGCAGTCGGTAATACGCGCTCAACTGCTGTTAGCGGGGTAACGCTATCTATTATCAACGGCAGCATTAAAGGCAACAAAATCTATGCCGTCAACGAAACCCGTATGCAGTTCATCACGCCCAATTTCGCAAACATTGCCGACAAAATGGTTGCATTGCATCTCGCGCCGCCTTTCGGAAGTGTTGCGGGAGGCAAAATTCTCGTTGCGCCCTTTGTGCCGCTGAACGGTGGATTAGGCTTAGGCACCCCGGTGTCTTATAGCGCCGCAACACTTGTTTATTACGCACAAGGATGGAGGAAAAGTGCGATGAACAAAGCCAGCGGCAACAACTTGTTCTCGATCAAGCGCACAAACTCGATTGCCCAGTCATTGCTTGATGCTAATCATCAATACTATCCCCCGGCAAACGGACCGACCGAGAGCAACGTGAAGTCATTCTTGATAGACTCCTCGGCAATCCGTGGAGCGTATTGGGGAAACAACGGCGACTCGCGCGGGGTGGAACTCAACACTAATGGCTCTTGGGTTCCCTGGACTGACGACAGCTCGCAGTCCCTTCATTCCGGTGGATACCCCAACTCAAAGATTGGAGGTTATGGATACGTCACCTGGGTCAAGCAGAACGGCTTTACATGGGAGACGAACATCAACCTGAAGGCAAATCACACCCTGCCATAGCATCTCAGCAGGAAAAGCGAGGAAATAACCATATCCTCGCTTTTCCGCTCTTACAAGAGACATCTTGCACAGCGTAGGAGCTAGGGATATGTATAAGCGACGCCTTTGCTATTCGTGCCTTTCAAAGACATTTCTGCTCGTTCTCCTCTTTTGCTTGGGACAAAGACAAGCCGCTTCTGCCGCTGGTAATCACTCAACGCGGAGCCTCTTGCGGCATCATCCTTCACATATAACTTCCACATTTTTATATGGGGTTACTAATGCAGCGGGGCGAGACAATGGTAAAACTCTGTCGCAGACAATTGCTGACGAAAACAGGCTGAACATCGCTGTGTTTAAACTGCTGCATAACGGCAAGTTCAAAATCATCCCGCTCCGCTACAACCCCAAAGCGTTTGTAGGCGGAACCGTCAATGCTCTCACCGCTTCCCCGGACGGACGCTTCCTCGTGATGGAGTGCAACAACACGGATGACGGGAACTACCGGCCCTACTTTCTTCAGTACCGCGTCCGGCCCGACGGCCAGCTCACCCAATATGACCGTTTCGGCCTTGGGACAGGCGCCAGAAATATTGTCTTCGCGCCTTCCGGGCGTTATGCCTATGCCAGTGTGCCGGACCTATCAAGTTCGCAGTCGCTGCCGGGGAAGATACTGGAATTTCATGTTTCTGCCCAAGGGGATATTTTGTATCCGCCCTTCGCCTCCGTGCCGTGCGGCCCGATGCCGACCACACTCGCAATAGACGCAAGCGAGCGGGTGGCGGGCATCATGGACGCCGAGACCGGCTTCCTTTGGCAATACACGGTGACGACGCAGGGCCATCTTGTGCCTGCCTCCCCGCCTTGCATAGCCGTGGCGAAAGCACCATTCGCTGCATTGATCACTCAAGATGGTCAGTTTCTATACATCGTGAGCAACGGGAGTCAAAATCGCGCCCGGATTTATCAACTGCGCCGACGCGCGAGCGGCGGCTTTTCCCTGCTCATGCCCTGGGCGGTACGCCTTCCCGGCACGATCTGGAGCACAGCCATCTCGAACAGGCATCACGTTCTTTATGTCCTCTCCGGGGATCGGCTGCGGCTGCTGATGTTCCGTATCGGTCCGCAAGGAACACTTAAACCGATCTCTTCCCTCAATACCGTCATAGGGGTGGACATGGCTGCTGACGAAGAGGCGGACTGCCTGTATATTCTGAGCCGTCAGGGTCAGTTACGTGCTTACCGCATTGGTGAGGGCGGGGCACTGAAGGCGCTCGGCCCGGCGGCAGCCGGCTACAGGATGAGTTTGACGGTCGTTCACCGCTAGCTGGCTCGGGCCGCTGCACCAGCCTTTCCCGGCAGACGGGCTGCGAAACCAGGCTCCACAGCGAGCGAGAGATAAGCAGGTCAGGTGCAAACGCGCCGGGCTGTCTTCTTATACTCTTATTCCAGTGCCAGTGCGACGGCTTGCTCTTCCGTGAGCGCTTCGCCATCGGCCCAGGCGGCGGCATAGTCGGCAGGAGTGAGATGAGCGTGGGCTTCGTCCTGCTGCCGCGCCCGCTCGGCGGCGTCGGCGGGAGAAAGGCCCGCGCCGATGCGCCGGCGCAAAGCTTCCGAGGCCGCCTGGAGCCGGACGGCTTTGTGCGGGTTCCCGCGTGCGGTGCAGAAGCCGGCGGTCTGGGCGAGCAGGTTGTGCAGGGCATGCCGGTCTTGCAGCTTGACACACAGCGTCAGCGCCTGCGCTGTGAGCGTGTCGGTGCGGGCCGAGTCGCCTTGCTTGTGCGCGATGTCGGCGAGATTGGCGACGGTCCAAAGCTGCCCGCCATCGTCGCCGAGCGACACCGATAGGGCATAGCTTTCCTCATGCCGGGCGCGGGCCGCTGCGTAGTCTTTCCGGTGCTGCGCGACGACGCCGAGGCATTGCAGGGTGAATGCCGTGCTGCGGACACTGCCGAATTCGCGCTGCAAGTGCAGCGCTTCGTGCTGCAATGCCTCCGCCCGTTCGTAGTCGCCGCGCTGCGTCGCCAGGATGCCCAAATTGCACAAACAGATGCCGATGATGTGCTTTTGGCTCCCGTGCCCATCGTCTTCCTGCCGCATCAATTCCAGCGCCTCGGTGTAGAGCGCCTCGGCGGCGTCGTAGTCGCCCCGGACATAAGCCAGGTTGCCCGCGCCGTTCGCCGTGCGGGCGCGAAGGGCAGGGGAGCCGCCGGGCCGGACCAGGGCACGGCGCATCCATTCAGAGGCCGATGTGTGGTGGCCCCGGACCGACCAGAACCGCCACAGGCCGGCGCAGAGCGAAAACGCCGCGTCGGTGTCTTCCGCGCTGCCCTCGCCCGCCGTCAGGCGGAAAGCCAGCGCGACGCGCAGGTTGTCGTGGTCGGCTTCGAGCCGTTCCAGCCACCGGGCCTGCTCGGGCCGCGTCAGCTGGCCTTCGGCTTCCCGCACGAGGTCGCCGTACCAGTCCGCGTGACGCCCAGGCAGCGCGGCTGTTTCGGCGTCGCCGAGCTGCTCCGCGCCGAACTCGCGCAGGGTTTCCAAAAGCCGGAAGCGCATCTCGCCGGCCTCCTCCGACACCAGCGCCAGCGACCGCTCGCGGAGCTGGGTCAAAAACTCCAGCGCCCGCGGCTCTCCGCAGACGGCGGCGGCGGCTTCGGCGGTCCAGCCGCCCCGAAAGACCGACAGCCGGGCGAAAAACACGCGCAGGTCGGGCGGCAGCAGCGCAAAGCTCCAGTCCAGCGCCGCCCACAGGGACCGGTGCCGCCCGCCTTTGTCCCCGCGCCGGCTGGTCAAAATCTCGAAGCGCGAGAGGAGCCGCTCGTTGATCTGCGCCGGGGTCAGGGCCGAGACCCGCGCCGCCGCCAGCTCGATTGCCAGCGGGATGCCTTCCAGGGTGCGGCACAGCGCGGCGACCGCCGGGGCATTATGGGGAGTGATCTGGAAATCGGGCCGTCCAGCCTGCGCCCGGTCGGTGAACAGCCGAACACTCGCGCTCTGAGCGATCTCGCCGGCGGTCCCGGTTTCGTCCGGCAGCGGCAGCGGCGAGGTGAGAATTTCGCGCTCGCCGGGCAGGGCCAGCCGCCGCCGGGACGTTACCAGGCAGGTAAGGTGCGGCACCCGCCCGAGCAGCGACAGCAGCCAGGGGGCGCCGCGCTCGACAAGGTGCTCGAAGTTGTCCAGTACCAGCAGGCCGGGCGGCAGTGCCGCCAAGTGCGCCGTGATTTGGTCTAGTGGAGATTCCGCCGCCGACCGTGCCAGACCCAGCGCCGAGAGGAGAATGTCTGGGATAAATGCGGCGTCGGAGAGATCCGCCAGAGGCGCGAAGCAGACCGGGCCGGCAAAGCGGGGCGCGGCTTGCCGGGCGGCTTCCAGCGCCAGCCGGGTCTTGCCGCTCCCACCCGGCCCGGAGAGGGTTACCAAACGCTCTTCGGGGTCGGTCAGCAGCCGGACAATCTCAGCGGTCTCGGCTTCGCGCCCGAAAAACCGGGTCCATTGATGCGGAAAGTTCAGGAGTGCCGGGAAGGTGCCGGGAATAGTGATGCCAGGTGTGGCGGTCTGGCCCGCCTGCGCCGGCCCGGAGCTGGGTTCCGGCAGGCTCTCGCGCTGCCGCCGGACTTCTTCCGCCAGCGCATTCAGCCGCTCCCGCTCGTCGGCGATCCAGTCGTCGTAAAAGCCCGGCAGCAGCTCGCCGCAAAACAGCGCGTCGGCCCGGTCCAAAGCGCGGCGCTTGTCCTCCGGCGACGCCGCACGGGCGGCGTCTTTCACCGCCGCCTCGAACTCCGTGACATCGCAGCAGAAGACCGCCGGGCGCAGGCAGATCGTCAGCCGGTCGGCGAGGAGGACACTGCCGGAGGGGACATCGGGCGGCTCAAGCTGACGGCGCAGCGATGCCAGCGCGACCCGCAGATTGAGTCGTCCGGCGGCAAGGTCGCTGTCAGGCCAGAGCAGGTCAATCAGCTCCTCGCGGGGATGGTCCCGGCGCGGGAACAGGGCCAGGCGGGCGAGCAGGGCGGTGACCCGCGACGAGGCGAAGCGGTGGACGGTCTGGTCGCCACGCCGTGCGCCCAGCCGGCCCAGAAACTGAAATTCCCACGGTGCATTCATGCGGCGTTCTCCAGTATTCAGCAGCAGCCGTACTCTTTGCCATCTTATTCGGCAGACAAGCAGTAAAATCCCTCAGCAATTGTACCAGACTTTCGGCCCTTCACCCTTTCTTTTTCGCGCAGAGATGCCGAGTATAAATGCCAGTACACACAAGGAGAACGACTCGATGCTGATTGCCCTCGCCGCGCCGCCGGCCCACTTGATTGCCGCGCCGGCACAAAAAACCTCTGTTCATTCTGCTGCGAACGCTTCCATTGCCGTCCGGGTCAGCACACTTGGCGTCGGCATCGAAGGCAGCGTGCTGGTCGCCCCGCAAGTCGCCCTGCGGCTCGGCTACAGCGGCTACTCGTACAGCCGGACACAGACTTCGCAGGACGTTTCCTACGATGCCAAGCTGAAGCTGAGCAGCGTCTCGGCCCTCGCCGATTTCTACCCGTCCTCGTCCGGCACGTTCCATGTCACCGCAGGAGTGCTATTCAACTCCAACACGATCACCGCCCACGGCAAGCCGAGTGACTTAGGCGGGGCGCAGACCTACACACTGAACGGCACGACCTACAGCGCCGCCGATGTCGGGACACTCGACGGCCGGGCGTCGTTCAATAAAACCGCGCCGTACCTCGGCCTCGGCTTCGGCAGGCCGGCGGGGGGCGGAGCCGTGGAGTTTTTATTTGATGTCGGGGTCGTCTTTCAAGGCAAGCCGCGCCTCTCGCTCGCCCGCAATGGCGGCATCGCGATTACGAACCCGACGCTCAGTGACCAAATCAACGCCGCCGTCAATGCCCAGCGCGACAAGACCCAGTCGGACATCAACAAGTTCCAGTATTACCCGGTCGTCTCGGTGGGAGTGGCCTACCATTTTTAGCCTGCGGACTTGAGCCTCGGATTTCCAATCTGTGGCTCCCGTCTTTGACCCACACCGCGAAGACAACACAAAAAACAGCCCGGCGCAGTCTGCGCCGGGCTGTTTTCGTCTGAAACGTCATCGAATAAACAAAATTGGGGCGTAATTGAGCGGTATCAGCGCATCGAACTCTGCATGGTCGGTCGTCACGGCTGTCCCGCCGAGCCGCCGGGCTAGGGCCAGGCAGAACGCATCCGGCAGGGCCATCGGGTGACTTGCTTTAAACGTCGCGGCTTCTCTCCAAAATGCCGTGTCTAAATCCTCGCGGACAGCAATACCATCCTTTAGGAGAGCTTGCATTGCCGCTTCTGCTCTTGCTGCCCCGCCCTGACGGAAAATCAAATAGTACACTTCTGTGAAATTAAACGCATGCGCGAAGCACTCGCCGGGATTGCTTGTCAGAATCTGAGTGACAACGCGCCTGCCGGGTTCGCCCTTAAGCCAGGCCATCATCGGGCCGGCATCAAAAACATGGATCAATCTGTGTACTCCCTCGCCCAGGCTTCCTCTTTCGCCTTATCAATCTGACGGTCCCGGTGCAGCTCGGCCACACCGTCCCAGCTCTCATCGGCAAAACTCCCCTCGGCAGCGAGAATACGGGCAATGCGCTCTCTTTCCTCTGCATCCAGAAAAACACCGTTTTTGTAATCAAGCAATGGCAGGTGTTCGGCCACAAGCTGTTTGATCAACAGTGCCGGTTCCGTGCCGTTCAGCCGCGCAGCGGCGGCAAGACGCTTTTCTTCGGCCGGTGTCAGTTCCAAAATGAGTGTCATAGCGTGAGTATACCTGAAACGGCAAAAGAGCTTGGCGCACACGCGCCAAGCTCTCTCCACCAGTGCTGTACTCTTCGCTTAATCTTCGACGACTTCTCGGATGCGCCGCTCCAAGATGTCCAAGTCCAGCCCGCCTTCGTCGCGGGCGATGCGGCGCACGGTGGCGTTGACGCTCCCTAAATCCTGCAATAAGTCGCGCAGGATTTCCTGCTGCTGCCGGGACTGCGTGATCTCTTTCGGCTCCTGCACGAGGTCGCGCACCAGCGACTCTTCCGAGCGCGACGCCACCACCGGGTCGGTCTGTCCCTGCACATGGACAAATGTCCGCCGCCCCGGCCCCCGGTCCTGCTCAATCGGCAGCACGGCGGTGACTTGATCCGACCGCACATACTTCCCAAACCCCAAATGCACCAGCATAGATGACTGTATACGCATAAGTTTCTCCTGTGTTTGTTTTCTCTATCTCTTATCTTCTACTATCAAGAACAGCCAACAGATAAGATTGGTTCCCAGAAACGAAAGAACCCGGCCATGAATGGCCGGGTTAAAAGTGTGCAAAAGCCCTCCGGGCTTGAAGATGCGCTTAACCGAATAGGCATCTAGCCCCGGCGGGACTTTGTAAGCTGTTAGCCCAGCCATTCATGGCCGGGTTCGAGAAGCCCGAACCGAAATGTGCCGCATCTACGTTATATTGCCTAAATAACGATAGGAGGAAACAAAATGACCACACGGCGCAGTTTTTTAATTGGCTTCGGAACCGGATTGCTTCTTGCAATGGGCGGCGCTTTCGCGCAGACAGGCAAACCGGCCATATCCCCGCCGGATGCTGTGCGAAAATATCTTGCCGCCCGTGCCCGGCATGACTTAGCCGAGCAATATGGCTTGTTTTCGACCACTGTGCAAAGCCAGATTCCCTTTGCACAGTTTGACACGGCATTTGCTTCAGAGAAATCGCCCTTGTCGCATGCGGCGGAAGATGGGATGAGTCCGCTTTTAACCTGCGTCAGCGTGTTCTTCATGGACTCGCACGGACTGTCAGGGTATCAGTTCACGGTAGTCGGCCTCGATCCCGCCGACCCGCAGGTGGTTCTCGTCCATGCTCAGCCGCCCGGCGTTCCCGCAGAGAAAGCCTTTCTTCTGAGGCTCGTAACCAGTGACACCGGCTCCGGCCCGCAGCTTCAGATGCTGCCAAGCTACAAGCGCACAAGCGCCCATGACGCCGCACAGATGGAGGAACATGCTAAAGGCTTAACATCTATCTCAAACCTGCGGCAGATTGGGCTGGCAATGATACAGTACGCCGAGGCGCACGACAATCACCTGCCGCCTGCCGGCACCTGGGTGGATGCGATTCTCCCTACTTGGAAGAATGTCACAGATAGGAGTTTTCATCCCACCGAACTATTTCGTGATCCATCAGCCCCAGCGGGGCAGGCGTGGAACTACGCATTCAACCAAAACTTGGCTGATGTCCGGCTCAGCGACATCAAAGACCCGGCGGCGACTGTGATGCTGTTTGAGAGCACGGCAGGTGTCAAAAACGCGGCGGATACGGGCCAGTCTGTGCCGCATCCGGGACGCCACAGCGGCGGCAGCCATTATGTGTTCGCAGATGGCCGCGCAAAATGGCTCGCGGACGGCACCAAGCCGTCGTTTGGCTTGGACGGCAAGTGATCGGTCCGGGTAGGGGTGGATGCACCGGCACTTCCAGTACCGGTCTATTGTGGAATGAAAGTATGCCTTCGGTATTACTGCGTATCTGCTCCGCGACTGAGAAATAGGAATGCCTGCCTCAACTGTAGTCGCCTCGACTTCCACGCAAAAGTAGACCGGCACTTTATGCTCAGGAGAGCATTACTTCGTATCAGTGCCGGTGCATCTTCCTGTGTTTCCCATTGACACATGCGTGGCCCCATGTCATACTAACCCCACTATGACCCAACCTAGCGCACAGACCTCACGGGACGCACAGACGGGGCCGGATGAGATCCTGACCATCCTCGCCCGCGATGCCCGCACGTCGCCGGAGACGATTGCGACCCTCACCGGGCGCGGCGTCGCGGAAGTCCGGGCGGCGATTGCGGACTACGAGCGGCGCGGGATCATCAAGCACTACAAGACCATTGTAGACTGGGAAAAAGCCGGGGTCGAGCGCGTCTTTGCGTTTATTGATGTCAAAGTGCTGCCCGCCCGCGAAGTCGGCTTCGATGCCGTCGCCGAGCGCCTGTACCGCTACCCGGAAGTGCATTCCGTCTGGCTCGTCTCCGGCGGCAGCGACTTAAGAGTTGTCGTCGAAGGGAAGCATATACGCGAGGTAGGGCGCTTTGTCGCCGAAAAGCTGTCCACTCTGGAAGGCGTCACCGCCACCGACACGCATTTTCTCCTGCGCCGCTACAAAGAAGACCAAGACCTGTTTGTCGAGACCGAAGGCGACCAGCGCCTTGTCGTCTCGCCGTAAAATGTTTAGCCGCCGGAGTGACGGGCAATTTACTGTCCAGACAATAGTGCCCCTTGAGATCTACTATGAGCAACGAAGCCTCCCACAACACTACTTCTTCCAATCTCCCGCTGTCGCGCCTGGTGCGCGAATTGCCGGCGTCGGGCATCCGGCGGTTTTTCGACATCGCGGCGCAGATGGAAGACGTTATCTCGCTGTCTATCGGCGAGCCGGACTTTCTGACCCCCTGGGCGATCCGCGAAGCCGCGATCTACTCGCTCGAAAAGGGGCAGACGACCTATACCAGCAATCTTGGCATCTTAGAGTTGCGCGTTCTCATCGCCAAGCAGCTCCATTTGCTGTACGGCCTGAAATACTCCTCGGAAAGCGAAGTGCTGGTCACGGTCGGCGTCTCTGAGGGCATGGATTTAGCCATGCGGGCAATCTTGGACCCCGGCGACGAAGTGCTGGTGCCGGAGCCGTGCTATGTCTCGTACAAGCCGTGCGTCAGCCTTGCGGGCGGCGTTCCCGTGGGCATTCTCACCACAATGGAAAACGAGTTCCGCGTGACAGTAGACCAACTGGAAGCGGCGCGAACGCCGCGCACACGGGCCATCGTGCTGGGGTATCCGTCGAACCCGACCGGCGCGACCATGCCGCGTGAGCAACTTCAGCCCATAGTAGACTTCGCCGTCAAGCACAACTTGTATCTCATCAGCGATGAGATTTATGATAGACTCACCTACGACGGCACGCACACGAGCGTCGCGTCGCTGCCGGGGGCGTGGGAGCGGACCATACTTTTGAACGGCTTCTCAAAAGCGTATGCTATGACTGGCTGGCGGCTTGGCTACGTCTGCGCTCCCGCGCCGATTTTGGCGGCGCTGCTCAAAATCCACACGTACACGATCATGTGCGCCCCGACTACCGGCCAGAAGGCGGCCATCGAAGCGCTGAAAAGCGGCGAGCCGTCGGTGCGCGACATGGTCGGGCAGTACAATCAGCGCCGAAGATTGATCGTGGACGGCCTGAACGCAGCGGGTCTGGACTGCCACCTGCCGTCGGGGGCATTCTATGCGTTCCCGAGCATCCGGCGCACGGGCCTGACTTCGGAAGAGTTCGCCGAGCGGCTGCTGTTCGAGGAGCATGTCGCGGTGGTTCCCGGCACGGCGTTCGGCCTCGGCGGCGAGGGCCATATCCGCTGCTCGTATGCGACCAGTCTGGCGAAGATCGAGGAAGCGCTGCACAAGATCAGCCGCTTTGTCCGCACTCTGGACCGAGTCGTGCCCGCGGCCAGGGAGATGGAGCGGCGGGCAGCAGTCAGTTCACGATAGGAGACTTCCCAATGCAGTTCGGCACTATTCCCGGCGTTTCCAGGCCGGTTTCGCGGCTGGTTCAGGGCACGGCTAACACCGGCTTCGACCCGAGCAAGCCTGACCAGGCATTTGCACTCCTTGACATGGCGATGGAGCACGGTATCAACACGTTCGACACCGCCCATGTCTACGGCGAGGGCAACGAAACGATGCTCGGCAACTGGGTCCGGGAGCGCGGTGTCCGCGACCAGATCGTCATTCTGGCGAAGGGCGCACACCCCTATGGCGGCAGAAACCGGGTGACGCCCGAAGACATCGAGGCGGATTTGACCGAGTCCCTGCGGCGTCAGGGGTCGGATTATTTCGACCTTTATGTGCTGCACCGCGACGACCCGGCGGTGCCGGTGGGGCCGATTGTCGAGGCGCTGAATAAGCACAAAAACGCCGGGAAAATCGGAGCGTTCGGCGGCTCTAACTGGTCCTGGGAGCGAATCAAAGAAGCCAACGATTACGCCGCGGTGCATGGCCTCACTCCGTTTGCGGTTTCCAGCCCAAACTACAGCTTGGCCGAGATGTACGCCGCGCCCTGGGACGACTGCCTTTCGATCAGCGGGCCATCGGGGCAGGAGTCCCGCGACTACTACGCCGCAAGCGGGATTGCCGTGATGCCCTGGTCAAGCATGGCCGGCGGCTTCTTCTCCGATTTGTATCACCGGGACAATCTCGGCACATTCGCTCAAGATGACTACTTTGCCCAAATCTGCATCAAGTGCTACTGCGGCGAAACCAACTTTCAGCGCCTCGACCGCGCCCGCGAATTAGCCAAGTCCAAAAACTTGTCTGTCGCCCAGATCGCCCTCGCGTTCACGGCGTCCCAGCCGATGAACCTGTTCCCACTCGTGTCTAGCCTCACCAAGAGCCAGTTCGCCGCCAACGCCGCCGCCATCGAGATGACCCTGACGCCGGGGGAGCTGGCGTATCTGGATTTGAGGGGGGAATAGAGAGCGGCCCCCTCCGCCTCGCTATCCCTCGTTAAGAACCCCTCCCGCTCGCTTAGGCTCGCTCCCTCCCCTGCTAGGGAAGGGCAATTAAGAGCATGCCTAGGAATGGGAATGCCCTTGTCTTTTGCTCTATCTCTGGCCCTTCCCTAACAGGGGAGGGAGCGAGCCTAAGCGAGCGGGAGGGGTTCTTAACGAGGGGTCACTACAGCATCGGGGCCAAAATAACCGCCATAAGAACAAAGTGGCAGGCGCTGCCGGCGAGGACGAAAATGTGCCAGAGGTCGTGGGCGCTGAACTTGCCGGGCCACAGGTGCGGCTTGTCGGTCGCGAAGACGATAGTGCCGACCGAGTAGGCCGCGCCTCCGGCAAACAGCCAGGCGATGCCCGCCGGTCCCAGCACATGAACCGCCGGCACAATGGCGATCATAATCAGCCAGCCCATGAGAACGTAGATGCCGATCCGTGCCCAGTCCGGGAAGTCCTTCCACACGAGGCTGCACACGATCCCGACCACCGCCAGGCCGTACTCCACCCCGAACAAGCTCCAGCCCCAGGCCCCGCGCAGGCCGACCAGGCAGACCGGGGCGTAGGTACCGGCGATCAGGAGAAAGATCGCCACATGGTCGAAGCGCATCAGCTTGACAATCTGCTGCGGCTTCACCCACAGTGAATGGTAAAGTGTGCTGGCTGTATACAGCACGATCAGGCTCACTCCAAAGACCGCAAACGTAACCGTCTGCCAGACCTTGCCGTGGGCCAAAATCAGCAGCGCGATCAGGGCCGCGACCGACAGGGCCGCGCCTATTCCATGCGAGAACCCGCAGAACGGCTCCCGGATCCAAAAGCGCTTAGTTCGTTCAATCATAATTTTCAGCATACCATAATCTATTGTGTTCCCAAGCAGAGAGGCAGGAATGTTTGGACGGGGCGACGAACAAAGAAGAGTTGCCCCGGTCTGGAAGACCGGGTTCCGGCAAAATATGTTCCTATGAACTTCCCGTGGTCAAAACCGCATCAGCGGGCGGCGCTGCTCGCCGAACCGTTCCCTGCCGAGTGGCGGCGGCATCTCGCGGCTCATGTCGCATTATACCGCCGCTTGCCGCCGCCCGCACGTCAAAAGCTGGAAGACGGGACGCGCATTCTTGTCGCCGAAAAAAGCTGGGAAGGGGTCAATGGCCTGACGCTGACCGACGAGATCAAAGTGACGGTGGCCGGGCTGGCATCGCTTCTGACGCTCGGCTTCGAGCACAACGATTACTACCCGAACGTCGAAACAATCATTGTCTACCCGGACGGCTTCTTAGTGACGCAGACCCGGAGTGACGTGCGCGGGTTGCTGGCCGAAGACGTCCTGCCGCTCTCCGGGCAGGCCGCGTTGTCTGGCCCAATCATCGTCTCCTGGGCCGATGTGCTCTCCGGCCCCCGCCTGGGCCAGAGCGTCGTCCTGCACGAGTTCGCGCACAAGCTCGATATGCGCGATGGTTCGGCGGACGGTGCGCCGCGTCTTGGTGACGCCCAAATCGAAACGTGGTCACGGGTGATGAGCGCTGAGTACGCCCATCTCGTGGCACAGACGCAGGGCGGCGAGCACAGTGTTTTGGACGCCTACGGCGCGACCAACGCCGCCGAGTTCTTCGCCGTTGCCACTGAAGCCTTCTTCATGCGCTCCGCGGCGCTTTCGGAGATGCACCCGGAACTCTACGCCGTGCTGAAAGATTTCTACCGCCAGGACCCGGCGATGCTGATGGCATAGGAGGGTAACAATGTCACGGTATTGGAAAGAACCTTACAGCCTGATTAAAGCGCGTCAGCTTTCCATCCACGACCGGGAAGGTAGCGTGATAATTGGGGACTTTCTTGAGGGAAACGTCGTTTCCGGGCTGACGGACGGCTATGCGCGTCAAATGAGTAAGTCGCCGATTAACAAATGGATTTATTACGTCTACGTCTGCCGCTTCACGTTTGCTTTCTACTCTCTTGAGGACATTTCCCGCTACATCCGGTATTATTCCACCAAGATTTTGCCGAGCCGCATCTGGGACTCGCCGCACTGTAATCACGATCTCAGGCAGGATACGCTGACGCGGCTGCCATTGTATCTGCGTGATAACTCGAAGCGATTGCGCGTGGTGAAGGCTCTGCAAGTAGCACTCGCTGAATTCGAGAGGCAAGAAAGAACGAGGGCATAAACGCCCTCGCTGGGGAGCGTGGACGCTAAGGTCCCGCCTGCGCGGGACAGGAGTAGTATATCAGAAATCTTTCGCCACGAAGGTGGCGACTTGGCGTCTGCGCCCCCCAGCGAAGACATTCATGTCCTCGTACTAAATATGTCCTCGTGCTCACTTATAGAACAGGATACCATGACAACGAACGATAACAACCTGCCCATCGCTGCCACCTGCGGCGTTCTGGTCTGCGGGGGCGGCACGGCGGGGGTGATTGCGGCTATCGCGGCGGCGCAAGCCGGGGCCGATGTACTGGTGGTGGAGTCGCTGGGGCAGCTTGGCGGGACGCAGTCGGCGGGGTGGGTGACGCCGATGATGCCGAACAAAATCCTCAAAGAGTCGCTGACCCATGGCATCAACGACGCCATCCTGCATCGGGCGGCGCAGTACGACCCGCCGCCGACTGGCCAATCGGGCGATCTGCTGTGGTTTAACCCCGTGACGCTGGCGCTGGTGCTGGATGACCTGCTGGCCGAGAGCGGGGCGCGGGTGCTGTACCACACATACGTCAGCGATGCGATTGTCGAAGATGGGCGATTGATAGGCATTGTCATCGAGAACAAAGCCGGGCGGCAGCGCATCAACGCGCAGGTAACGATTGACTGCACCGGCGACGGCGATGTGGCGTTCCGGGCGGGTGTCCCCTGCGCCGCCGGCGACCCCGACGACGGGCAGAACCAGCCGATGTCACTCAGATTTGCCCTGGCGGGCGTGGACCAGGAGCGGGCGGCAGTGTTCCTGGCTGACGAGCTAGGCATGAACTGCTACGCCCGTCCGCCGCTTTTTGAGATCGGCACCGGCGAGGCCAAAAACACACCGCTCGGGCCGCTGATTGCCGAAGCAATCACAAACGGTGTCCTGGCCGAAGACGATCTCGGCTACTTGCAGTTCTTCTCGATGCTCGGGCGTCCGGGCGAGCTGGCCTTCAACTGCCCGCGCATCGCGGGTCTGTCTGCAACCGACCCGTGGGACTTGTCCAAAGCGCAGACCGTCGGACGTCAAAAAATACGCCGTATTGCACGGTTCTTCAAGACCTACGTGCGCGGCTTCGAGGCATCGTACATCGGTACGATTGCGCCGATGGTCGGTATTCGTGAGTCTCGGCGCATCACCGGGGACTACACGCTGACCGAGGAAGACTACTTGACCGAAGCGCGGTTCCCGGACGCCGTCGCCCGCAACTCGTACCCGATTGACATCCACAGCACCAAAGCCAAAGGCGGCCTGGTGATGAAGCACCTGCCGCCGGGTCACTACCACGAAATCCCGTACCGGTGCCTGCTGCCCGTCGGCATTGACAATTTACTCGTCGCGGGCCGCTGCCTCTCCGCGACGTTTGCCGCGCAGGCCGCCGTCCGTATCCAGCAGAACTGCCGGGCACTGGGAGAAGCGGCGGGCCTCGCCGCCGCGCTGTGTTTAGAGACAAACATGACGCCCCGGCAGGTAGACACGGACGAGCTTCGGCGGCGGTTGAACGCGCAGGGAGCGCAGATCTAGACGGCAGATGAATTGAGCGGCAGATGAGGGGATTGGATTTACCCGGATTGGAAATCCAGGTCTTTTGACTAGGGCCAAACGCTCCTGTTCTCGTTAAACACCCACGGAGCGCCGTTATCACTCACTTGCTATTGCTGTCTACTTTGCTGCCGCTGTCTACTTTGCTGCCGCTGTGCGGCTTTGCGTTTTTGGCCGGGTTCATGGACTCGATGGTCGGGGGCGGCGGGCTGATCCAATTGCCGGCGCTATTTATTCTGCTGCCGGGAGCGGCGGTGCCGACCATTCTGGGCACGAATAAGCTGGTCTCGATTGCCGGGACCTCCGTGGCGGCGGCGCAGTATGCCCGCCATGTCAAGATTGACTGGCCGACCGTCGGTCCGGCGGCGGGGGCGGCATTCGTGTTCTCGGCGCTTGGGGCGCATTTCGTCAGCGGGATGCGGACACAGACTTTGCGCCCGTTTATCCTGGCGCTGCTCGTTGCGGTCGCGGTGTACGTCTTTGTGCGAAAAGACTTTGGGGCGATCCATGCGCCGCGTCTCTCGGCGATCAAGCAGCGCTGGTACGGGGTGGGGGTGGGCTGCGCTCTCGGCTTCTACGACGGTTTTTTCGGACCGGGCACCGGCAGCTTTTTGATCTTCACGTTTGTCGGCGTCTTCGGCCTGAGCTTCCTGGCGGCTTCAGCATCGTCGAAGGTCATCAATGCCGCGACAAATCTCGCCGCCGTGCTGCTGTTTGGTTTCACGGGGCACTTACTCTATGCGCTCGCTCTGCCAATGGCCGCCTGCAACATTGCCGGCTCGGTATTGGGAACGCGGCTGGCGGTCGCCAAAGGCAGCCGCTTCGTGCGCGTCCTATTTCTGGTCGTCTTGACGGGAATAATCGCCCGCTTCGCCTGGGATACGTTTCACCAATGAACAGCGAAATCACAATCCGGCCTTACGCTACTGAAGACGAGGCGGCGTTCCGTTATCTTGCCGAGAAAGAGCGTTCGGTCTCGCCATATGTTCACGCCGATATGTTTATAGAGGTGGGTTTACCTGAATGAGCGCTCGTTTGTCTCCTCAAAAAATAGTTCTTCGCTTTGCGTCGCCATTTTGAGGGAAATCCGATTCTGTAGAATCGCAGGGTTGAAGTTTCTCCTAACTTCTTCGTCTACACGGTTTAAGAGATAGGGAATCTCGTGTCCTGCATTATTCATTTGAGCATCAGCCGCAACAATACGAAGCATATCTTCTAAGTGATCTATGTGGACCTCAAAGCCAAACACCTTTTTTCTTGGCTTGAATACACCGCGCAGAATGTGTGGAGCGATGTTTTTTCTGAAGCCAGGTTGTGTACCTCGCGTAGCTCCTCCTTCTCCGTGGTTCTTATTTGTGACATTGCTTTTGCTAAGATGATCTTCTAAAGTTTCAATAACAAACATCTCACCTGTTTTTATTGCTCGTGCATACTTCGTGAACTCAGGGTTGGATTTAATGCTTTTCATTATGCCTATACATTTTTTCTCACTGGCAAATAATTCCGTATAGAGGGAAACGCCCTCATCAATAGCAACCAGCCACTCATAGACAAGAGTCCCGTCAAATAAGATGTAATTTTCCTCAATAGCTTTGGCGTGCTTTGCTTCAAAGTACCGGAGGTAAGCTGATGAGGAAATGCCAAACAATCCTTTTTCTTCTCGCGAAATAAAATCGTCTGTATCTCTTGCTTCAGACAAATATACTTTGCTGGACCAGTAGTGGAGAGTGTCCTGCATCGGACGGCGGTGTGAGAGGCTTGCAATGCCGACACACAACGCTTGCCCCGCAGAATACATCTGCATTGGCAAGGTTGGTGTTCCATCAACAGCGGCAACTTCTCCTTTTTCCAACTCAGGTGCAGTGCTGAACAACCCGAAATCTACTTGACGTAGTCTCAGAGAACCATTTGGGAGGGGCGATTTTTCGTTTGCCTCATCCATAATATCTCGCGCCTGTTGCACTGCTTCACGCAGCAAATTACTCTCCAGCATTTCAACGACATCATCAGCTATGCCTCCAAAATTCGTAGAAAATTCATCTCGCGTTATGCGTTTTGATTCGTTGACCAATTTAGCGAACATCTTAGACATGAAATTAAACTTTCTGAAACACGCTGAGTACGCACGTATCGGAGCGCATTCGGCGAATACGTTTTGCTGAGTTGTTTTTCATCGCACTGCCCGGTTCTTGCTGGCGACCCCGTGAGACATAAGCCGTGTCAATCCAAGTCAAACCCGTGTTTACTGCAAGAGCGTATGCGTCTGTCGGAATATCATGGTTTTGATCTTTCGATGTCAAACCGCTCCACTTCGGCAAGAACAAACATAAACTACCGCCTGAATTCAATGATGCCGCTAATGCAGATAAAATCTGCGATAGATGTATCAAATACCTTTGGTAATCATGCTCTAAGGCAAGATCCCCCTCATACAAATGCCCTGACTGTCCAAAATATGGCGGATCAAGGAATATCCAATCTGCCATGATCGGTAATGGGTTGATCGCATCGTGGCACTGAATATAGTCTCGCCTTGGATAAAGATCAAAAAGATGTATGTCTAAATCGAAGTCCAAATCTTTCTGCCATCTTTCCCGGTCATCGTAAACGCGTTTCATCATTCCGCTCCCGGCCATTGCGTCAACTGCCACTCCCACTTGCGGAGCGAAGTAATACAAAGCGTTAGCGTATACCTCACCGGGAATCGAACCTGGAAAATCTTCTTCTTTTCTCCATTTCGGGTGACTAAATGCCCACCAGTCTGAGGGCTTGATAATGTCCAAGTTCGATTTGACTGTTCCATGTATTTCGCACCACTGGCTGTGAATCTGGCGTGGCGTTGTTTGAGGATTAATATCTAACAGAGTCGCAGCTTTAATTAAATACTGGACTGCTTTGCTATTCATCTGTCGGGCGTTCTCAAAGACGGATATGGGAGCTTTCCGTAGTGACTTACTGGAAGTGGCAAACTCTGCAAGCTTGATAGCCTCGCCCTGTCCAACATAACCTCTAGCTACGCTAGAAGAAATCTGAACTTCCTTGCATAAACGATTGAACTGTTGCTTCTGTCGCAGTGCGTCGTTGGTATTTGTCATTAAGGTGGCAGCCTGAGACCAAAATTTTGCACCGTAATATGCGCCGCCCGGCTCACGCTTACGTGCTAGTTGACCGCATTCAGCAAGGCATCTTGCATCTTTTATTCCGTTAAGAATGCGATCTCCAATATCAAAAAAAGCATCACTATCTACAACTGTTGCAAATAAAGCGACTATGTCTTGTGATTGCTCGGGCAGTGTGGATTCTATGGACTGTTGAACTGCTACTACCTCAAAAACCAAGATCGTCTCCCAAAGAGGTCTGCTGGGCTTTGTCCTCATTGCCGGTATTGTCGCTTCGCATTAACTCATATGGTGAAGGTGCCATTTGTGCCAAAACAGTGGAACTCGCTTCGTACATAGATACGAGAGCGTGCCCCTTGCTCAACCGCATGGACTGGGTTGAGAAATCCCTACCCATTGTTTGTGTAGCCGCATCTGCTTCATGCTTGCTGTTCTGACGCATGACAATTTTTGTGTTCAAATTGTTCATAACAAGTGGCGGAATTTGTGAAGCGTTTTGTAGGCTCATAACAATCGAATGATCCAGAGAACGGCCTTCGCGCATTACACGCCCAAATGCACCCGCCAGAGCATCACTGTGGCGTGATTTATTGTCAAAGATGCGATGTGCTTCATCTACCATCTGCACGATGCCAACAGCGTTTGCATCTTTTCTGTATTGGTGAGAGATGCGTAAAAAGTAAGACAACAGTAGGGCATAAGCCTGTTCATCCATTTTTCGATAATCGATTACAAGCAATCGTCCTGACTTTGCGTAGTCTCCGAAATCAAAAGGAACAACAGTATTCTGGTTTCCGGTGTTTAGGCTAGAACCTCTCAACCGATTTGTTTTGAGCTTGCCAAGAGAGAAGCCCACTGCATCCAGCCACGGCATTTGTGTTCGCCGGCTTCTGACTTTACGTTGTATTGCCCTGCCAGTCATTTCGTTAATCTGCAGCTGAGGATCAGGAAATGCAGGATTCATCCTTTGTTGCACAACTTTTATAATGTCATCAAGCGAATATGATTGCTGCTTGTCATTTTTCGCTTGCTCATCAAGAAAATCGCCGGCACTGGCGAAACTCTCAAACTGAAGTTGCTCATTCACACCAGAAAAGAAAAAACCAGCGAGCAATTCCGACCGAAAGTTAGAAGCATGAAACCCAACTACTGCATCTACCTTGTCTGGATCACAACTTCCATAAAAGCCAACCCTCGCCACATCGACCGCTTTATGAGGGGCCATTTCGTAGCATTCAAACTGCTTCCAGACTTCTTTTACGTTGGGATCAGTGTTTGCACGGTCAACAAGACCATAATCTGGTTTTGCATCATGGATCAAAACACATTTTCCGAACTTCAAAGCTTGCTCAACGATATTTGCTGCCGCATTGGACTTTCCTGAACCTGTACCACCTGCAATCATAATGTGGTAGTTAAACTTTTCCTGGCTGATGCATAGCGGAACATTTTCCGCATTGAGTAGTTCACCAATGACATTCCAAGTACCATCTTTGTGTCGTTGCCGCGTCGGTATTCCAATTACTTGACCTACTTTTTCAGCATCCAGTTTATGAACGGCGGCACCAGGCAAGGGGCGAAGACGTGGTGTCAACAAGTTCTGACCATCATATTGACCCAGCAACTGAATATCATAAATTTGCACAGAGTCGACCGATTGTACGTCGGTGTGTTCCTGCATAAGTTGCAAACCATGAAGAATAGTGGGGTCGAGCCTTCCGCCGACGGTCGAGATGTTGCGATTGGGCTGTAGTATCTGCCCAATCCATTGATTCCCGTTGACTTGAGCAATGCTCACATAATCGAAAAGTGCAAACCCTTCTTCAACCTTTGCCATAGCCTGTATATGAGTCAGGTCTGCGCTGGACTCGTCGTGCAGAATAATCATATTGATTGCCTCTTCTATGCTTGCTTATTAGCATTATATAGCTGTTGTGCTCCATTGTCAAGCAGAATTGCTGTGCTCTAGTCTTGCTATTTCCCCTGCCAGTTGTGTATAATAGCGGCACAAAGAAAAAATTTTCGTTCGATTTCGTTTTTAGATTTGGGAGGATTTGTTGTGCCTTACGTGATTGCGGAACCCTGCATCGGGGTGAAAGATAAGTCGTGTGTTGCGGTCTGCCCGGTGGACTGCATCCATGAAGCCGGCGACCAGCTTTATATTGACCCGAACGAGTGCATTGACTGCGGCCTGTGCGAGCCGGAATGCCCGGTGGATGCGATCTTCATGGAAGACGAAGTCCCGGACCAGTGGAAGAGCTTTATCCAGATCAACGCCGACATGGCAAAGAAATAGGTTGGACACACGAAAACGCGCACGGGCGGGCTGCAAAAAGTCTGTCCGGGCGCGTTTTTTGCTGCCGGTGCGGCACGGAAAAACAGAACAAAGAACAGAATGTCGAACTTAGACAGCGGGTTTGTGCGGCTGCCGGACGGGTTGCGGCTGCGGTATCGGTGCATGGGCGACGAAGGGCCGACCGTGCTGCTGTTGCATGGCTGGCCGGAGACGGGCCATGCCTGGCGGCGGGTGCTGCCGACTTTGGCGGCGTCGGGCTACGTGGCGGTCGCCCCCGACCTGCGCGGCTGCGGCGACTCGGACAAGCCGACCGGGGGCTACGACCCGCAGACGCGCATGGAGGATGTCCGGGGACTGATTGCTGCGCTTGGGCTGAATGACGACCCGATCTTTGTGGCCGGGCAGGGCGATTTTGCCGCCGACATCACGGCCCAATATGCCCAAGCCTACCCCCAGGAAGTCGCCGGGATTGCCTTTATGAGCGCCGCGCCGGGCCTGCTGCCGGGCCTGTCGGGGTGGGCGCGGGAGTTCCACCGGACCCCGGACCTGCCGGAGCTGATGATTGGCCCCAACTTAGAATCGTACCTGCGGCACTTCTTCGAAACCTGGGCGCACGACCCGCAGATGCTCTCCGAAGCTGACCTGGCGCTGTATGTCTCGGCGCTGGCCTCGCCTGGTGCCCTTCGAGCGAGTCTCGCCCCGTTCCGTGTCCCGCCCGCCCCCAATGCCTCGCTGCCGCCGGTGCCGACTCTGGTGCTGCTCGGCGAAAGTGACCCGCGCTGCGACCCCGACAAGATGCCCGCCGAGACCGAGACTGTCCGCTGGCAAAGCATCCCGCGCGGTGGCTACTGGCTGCCCGAGGAACGTCCCGACCCGGTGGCCGCCGCCCTGCTGACATTCTTCCGGGAACAGGGGCGGGGTCGCGAAGCCTAAAACGGCGCTTTGTGATGCGGCGGAGGATGCTGGAGAACCTCACCCGGCTCGTGCCTCGCCACCCTCTCCTTGAGAAAGGAGAGGGTCAGGAGCAGAGGGCGCAAAGCCACCCGAAATCAGCTTCCTCTTGTGCGGTCTTTACCCTCTCCTTAAGAAAGGAGAGGGTGGCGAGGTACGAGCCGGGTGAGGTTCCCTCCCCCCTCTAGAAAAACTCCATCATGTACCTAGAAATCGCCGAGAAGCTGCGGGAGTGCAAAAAGAGCGTTCCGATTTGGACCCGCGAGTCGCTTGCGGCGTTTTTTGGGGTCGGCATCGGGTCGTTCTCCTCAGATGGTCCGGTTATCATGTACCATCAGTCCGGCAGCCATGCGGCAATCTCGTATGTGCTCAAAGGGACGATCTTTCTGGCTGACACGCACCAAATCGTGCGTGGCTACCCGCGTATCCTGCCCGTCTCCGATTACACCACCGAGCGCTTCGCGGCGACTCAGGAGCGCACGCTTTTCAAGACCCTGCGCGACGGCGAAGTGGTGGTCGAGAAAAAAGAAGACGGGGTTAATATCCGTCTGTACAAGTACGGCGACAAGCACGGCAAGTATCTGTTCGCCACCCGTGATGTTTACGACGGCGGCAACCCACTGGTCTCAGCGGGCATCGAAAACGTGCGCGGCCTCGGGATTGACTACGGCTCATCGGCCAAGAAGCTCGTGGACAAGCTGTACCCCCACGCTTATAAATTGGCCGATCTTGGCTATGTGCTGTGCTTCGAGATGACCCTGCCGGAGATCGAGACCGTCATCCCCGCCGATCAGCCCGATATGATCTTGATTGATGTCATTGACCCCGATTACGTCTTCGCCGACCGTCTGGAAAAAGAGCGCATCGCCGAAGATTACCGCCTGAAACTCGTCGAGCTGCACGGACGCCTCTCGGGCGGCAGCGAAAACGGAGACATCTACAAACGCCTGCGCTCACTCGAACACCTCGCCACCCGCGACGGCATCGAAGGCTACGTGGTCAAAGGCCGCTTCGAGTCATCCGACCAGCTCTTTCTCAAAGTCAAGCCCGCAGTCGTGCGCGACGCCCACCGCCTGTTCAGCTCTGCGGATTTGCAGGCGGTCTGGGAAGCACTGAGCGAAGACTTCGACGCCGAAGCGCTGGCAGATCCCGAGTTCGCCGAGGAAGCGATGCTGGATTACCTGGGTTCCCATGGCCGCAACCCGCGCTGGCAAGTGCAGGACTTTTTGGCGGAGCAGGTGCAAAAATAGTGAGGGAAGATGAGGATGGGACGAGGACGTGAGCGTCCTCGCTAGAAGGCGTTAAGAAACGCCACCTGTCCAGGGGACAGAACACAAGGGAGGCGCTTGGCTCGCTGCCGTGATTCTACGTGACTTCCTAGCCTTCCGTCCCCTGGACGGGCGGCGTTTCTTAACGCCTTCCACCCTAGTAAAACCCTAGCGAGTGACTTCAGTCACTCGTTTCTTATTGTGGAACTTTCCGCCGCCTATCTTTGTCTTTAAAGATATGGAAGACTTAAAAACAAGCAGTGATTATAAGAAAGATTATAAGCGGGCAAGCCGGGTGCCGGCGTTCTGGCGGCCCGTGCTGGCCGTTGGGCTGGCGCTGGGCGTCGGGGCGTCACTGGTGACCTTCTCCGGGCCGGGTGCGGCGCGTTCCGGCGCGTCTGCGAATGAGACCAAGCCGACGGAGGCGATTTTGCCGCTGACAGCTCCGGCGGGCCGGGAAGTGGCGACCTTTGCGGGCGGCTGCTTCTGGGCGATGCAGGCGGAGTTCGGGCGGCTCAAGGGTGTCACGAAGATTGATGCCGGGTATGCTGGGGGGCATGGGGCGAACCCGACGTATGAGAAAGTCTGCTCGGACACGACGGGGTACGCCGAAGCGGTGCAGGTGGTGTATGACCCGAAAGTCGTGTCATATTCCGACCTGATGAAGATCTTTTTGCGGGCGCACAACCCAACCACCGTGGACCGTCAGGGCAACGATGTCGGCAACTCGTACCGCTCGGCGATCTTCTATCACTCGAAGCAGCAAAAGGCGCAGGCGCTGGCGGCGATTGCTGCCGTCAACGCATCGCACGTTTACTCAAACCCGATCGTGACCCAGGTGGTGCCGTACACGGGGTTCCATGAGGCGGAAGCGTACCACCAGAACTACTTCGCACACAACCCGACGCAGGGGTACTGCGCGTTCACCGTGGCCCCGGAAGTGGCCCGGTTCGAGGCGCTGAACAAGGGGCGGCTGAAGTAACCCACCCCGATACTCCGTGCCGACCCTCCCGCAACGGGAGGGTCCAGAGTTTCGAAAAAGACGCAGGGGCTTTGTTTGCTTCGCTCTCTTGCTCTTTGTCCTACTCCTCACCTTCCCGTCTCGGGAGGGTCGGCACGGAGTGCCGGGGTAGGTTACTTCATCGCCCCCGTCGCATCCAACTCGTCATCGGCGGTCATTGGGGCGCGGTTCTTGACCGGAATGCGGTCAGGAGTCGGCTCGGTGTCGGCGTCCGGGTCGGTCGAGACGGCGTGGGCGAACGGCTCGGAGTCGGCGGCGAGCCTGCCTTGAGCGTCATCTTTTCCGGTGTCCGTGTCATCGTCATAGTCGTCGAGTTCCTCGCTGTCGGCGAGCGGCTTCCCCGTCATTTTCAGCGCCCGGTCGGGGAGAGCCTCGACCTGGAAGCCGTCCGCGCCGAAGTCCTGCGGCAGATGAGTACCGAAGCCCCGCGCAATCCCCGCGACCGTGCCTGACTGGTCAGTGCCGAGCGTCCTGTCTTCGTCATCCGGCGAGTATAAGTCGGCTCCGTCCATGCCGCCGTTCGGGGCGGGATCGGTTTCCAGCATCTCTTCCTCGAAATCCATCTCCCCACCGTCCGCGCCCTTCGGCGACTTCTCAGGCGGCGTGAGAAACACGGCGTCCCCAGCGTGTTTCTCCACGATGTCGCCGAGGCTCTTGATCTGGTCCGTGTCTTCGTCGAATAGTTCGTGGTGCATCCCGCTGTGCTTGTCCAGGCGCTCTTCAGCCATAAGTTTTGTCCTGCTTTCGGAAGTTATGCTGAGTTTACCCGAGAGCGCTTTGTTGACAAACCCGGCGCTTTCGGCTAGAATACACTCATGCAGATTGCCGTCATCACCGATGAGATAGACGCCGACTTAGGCCACGCGCTGGACGTCATGGCCGAATACGGAGTGCGCGGAGCGGAGCTGCGTCAGCTTTGGGACAAGAATATCACGGACGCTCCGAAGGAATACTGGGAGCGGGCCAAGCAGCTTTTGGATGAGCGCGGCATGACGGTCGTAGGAATTGCATCGCCGTTCTATAAGTGCAGCCTGCCCGGCGCGGAGCCTGATGGCCCCGGCGGGCCGCTGCACAGCGCGTCGGCCCGCGGGCTGGGCGATCAGATCGCGCTTTTGGAGCGGTGCATTGAAGCCGCCGACTTTTTCGGCACGACACTGATCCGCACATTTTCCTTTTGGAAAAACGGCCCCTTGTCCCCGGAGCAGGAAGAGATGATTGTGGACGCCTACGCCGAGCCGGCGGCGATGGCCGCGCGGGCGGGGGTCGTGCTGGGCATTGAGAACGAGCACGCCTGCTGCCTGGGAACCGGGGCGCAGACGGCCCGCGTATTAGAGGAGATCGGCTCGAACGCGGTGCGGGCAATCTGGGACCCCGGCAACGCCCTGATGGCCGGGGAGCTGCCATACCCCGATGGCTACGCCGCGATCAAAGATTTTATTGCCCATGTGCACATCAAAGATGCCGCCGTGCCGCCGGGCGGCCTCGCGCCGGAATGGACCGTGGTCGGACGCGGCGCGATTGACTACGCCGGGCAGCTCGCGGCGCTGACGCAGAGCGGCTACGCCGGCTGGCTGTCGCTGGAAACGCATTACGGCGGTCATTCGGCCCCGGATATGTCATCGAAAGAAGCGTCGTCACGGGCATGTTTGGACGGCCTCTTGAAACTGCTGGCGGCGTAGGGACCGGCACTGGAAGTGCCGGTCTACTGAAGAGCACAAAGTCCCTCCGGGACTGAAGAGTTTTAGACTGATGCGTCTTGAACCGCTTCGGTTTTCACTCAAAAGTAGACCGGCACTTTCAGTGCCGGTGTTTTTTAGGAACCACTTATGTCATTGAACTCGTTTCGGACCGGTCTTGGCCAGATCACCAGCAGCCCTATTGGAAAATGGGTGCTGTTCGCGGTCGGCGCACTCCTTGTGTCCAGCCTCGTCATGTCGGGCCTCGGCAACAATCTCGGCAATCTCAGCGGCACTCAGGCCGCCGCACAGGCATCAGAGGACGCCGTAGCGACGGTCAATGGTGACGCCATCACGCGCGGCGATTTCACCACCTACCAGAGCGCCCTGCAAGCTCGGTTCGACCAGACCGGGCGCACTCTCACCGCCGCCGAGCAGCCGCTCCTGAACAACGCTGTTCTGGACCAGCTTGTCGCTGCCAAGCTTCAGCTCCAGGAAGCCAAGAAGCGCGGCATCACAGTTTCGGATGCCGAGATCACACAGAAGCGGGCGCAGATCGCCGACCAGCTCGGCTTCCGCCAGCGGCTGACACTGCCTGCGACTGCATCGCTGTCCGACATTGATGCCGCGCTGACCAAAGCCGGGACACAGACTTTGGAAGAGCGCTATCCCGACGACCTCCTGCGCCAGCAGATCTTGATCGGCGACCCGCAGAACGGAGTGCCCGGCAAATTGCAGCTTTCGCTGCTGCCGGCGTCGGTGTCTGAGGATGCTGTAAAGCAGTTCTACACCAAGTATCGCACGCAGCATATCTTGATTGACACCAAAAGCCGCTCTGACGCCCAGGCGAAGGAACAGGCGGTGCAGATCATCGCCAAAGCCAAAGCGCCCGGCGCGGACTTCGCGGCCCTCGCCCGCCAGTATTCCGATGACCCCGGCACAAAAGCCAAAGGCGGTGACGACGGCTTCATTGATCAGGCCACCCAATATATCCCCGAGTTCAAGCAAGCGGCGTTCAGCCTCAAGCCCGGCGAGATTACCCCCGACCCGGTGCTGTCCACTCGCTACGGCTACTTTGTGATCAAGCTCGATGATGTCAAGACTCAGATGCCGCCGGACTTCGAGAAGAACAAGGCGAAGTACACCGACGCCATTCGGCAGCAGACCACTCAGGACAAGTATCAGGCTCTCTTGACCACGCTGAAAGACGGCGCAAAGATTGATGTCAAGGACCCGGCTCTCGCCGGCGACCGGGCGTTCGCCGAAGCCGGTCAACTCGGCAGCCCCGCCGTCTCCCAGCCAAAGCTGCAAGCCGCCGTCGCCGACTACACGCAGGCGCTGAAAGCCAACCTGCCCGCCTTGCAGAAAGCATCGCTGAATGCCTCGCTCGGCGAGACCTATCAGCTTCTGCGCCAGACCCCGCAGGCGATTACGGCCTATGAAGCGTCGCTCGCGCTGCGCCCGGACCCGGCTTTGGAGCTGACAACCGGCCAGCTTGCCCTGCAAGCCAAGCAGACTCCGGCGGCAATCGCGCATCTGCAAAAAGCCTCTCAGCTTGCCTGGAACGACCAGAGCACGCATATCCAGCTTTTGGGGCTGTTCCAGCAGGCCGGGCGCACTGATTTAGCCGCCAAAGAAGGCGACTGGCTGAAGCAGTACGCCAAAGCGCACCCTGCACCGTCGGGCGGCCTGCCGGGGATGCCCGGAGTGCCGGGTCAGCCGGGCGCGATGCCAAGCGGTGCGGTCCCGCAGTCCGCCGGCTCGGTGCATGTGGTCGTGCCGCCGGCAAAGAAGCCGGCGCAGTAGAAATAGTCCGCCGCTCAGAAAAATAAGTGCGGGCGTTTGTGTGTACGAGGGCATTTGTGTGTACGCGGGCGTGGTGAGAACGAGGGCGTAAACGCCCTCGCTGGAAGGCGAAGCGCCAAGCCGCCACCTCCGTGGCGGAAGATTGTCAGGCACAATCGGTTCCTGTCCCGCGCAGGCGGGACCTCAGCGTCTGCGCTCCCCAGCGAGGGCGTTCACGCCCTCGTTCTCACCACGCCCGCGTACACACAAATGCCCTCGTACACACAAACGCCCTCTTATCCATTACGCCATTATTTAGCCAACGCCTGTGTGTCTTTCCCCTGGTAATTCCTCTCATGCCCGGAACCCTGTACATCGTCGCAACCCCTATCGGCAACCTCGAAGACATCACCCTGCGGGCGCTGCGCCTGCTCAAAGAAGCCGACCTCGTCGCGGCGGAAGACACGCGCCATACCCGGATGCTGCTGTCCCACTTCGGCATTGATACCCCACTCGTCGCTTACCATCAGCACTCCGAAGCGGGCCGAACCGACAACCTGGTGCGCCAGATGGCGGGCGACGGCAAGACCATCGCACTCGTCACCGATGCCGGCACCCCCGGCATCTCCGACCCCGGTGTTGAGCTGGTCAAAGCCGCCCTCGCCGCTCAAGTCCTTGTTGTGCCTATTCCCGGCGCCAGCGCCGCGCTGTGCGCCCTGATCGGAAGCGGCCTGCCGCCGGCCCGGTTCGCGTTCGAAGGCTTCCTGCCGCGCACGAAAGGGCCGCGCCGCGCCAAGCTGAACGCGCTGGCTTTAGCTGAAACCCGGACCCTCATCTTCTACGAGTCGCCCCAGCGCATCGCCGAGACGCTGGCTGAGATGGCGGCGGCGTTCGGCCCGGAGCGTCCGGCGGCGGTCGGGCGGGAGCTGACCAAGAAGTTCGAGGAGTTCGTGCGCGGGACATTATCGGAGATCGCCGCCCACTTCGCCGCCCAGGCCGCGCGGGGCGAGATTACCGTCATTGTGCAAGGGCTTGGGGGAGACAGCGACGACGAAGCCATCCCCGCCGTGGAAGCCGCCCCTGCCGCGCCACCGACCGTCGCCGAAGCGCTTGCCGCCGCTCTGGCCTCGGGCCAATCCGAGCGCGACGCTGTGCGTCAGGTCAGCGCCGACCTGAAGCTGTCCCGCCGCGACGTGTATGCTGAGATGCTGGTTCAAAAGAATGGCACAGAAGAATAATGGCCCAGACAAATAGCCCCGTGTGCTATAATAACCCGTCATCTTATCTTTATCGCGTCTGAGGAGAACCCCCACGGTATGGAGCGAAAGCTGCACGAGGAACCGCAATTCGACATGGACACGCTGCGCGAGAAGTGCGCGGCCTGGAAGGCGCACGGGGCATCGAAAGTGATCCTGGAATGGAGCACCGGCACCGGGCCGAATGTCTTCTACTACCCCGGCGGCGAGCGCGGGCAGGGGGTCAAGTGGACCGTTGCTGTGGAAACGTACAACTACAACGAGATTTACGCCGACTTTATCGAGCACACGCTGCTGCCGCGTATGCGAGACGCCGTAAAGGAAGCCGGCCTCACGGAAGTGGTCATGTGCGTGGACTTGCAGCCGCTGCAAATCCAGCGTCAGCGGCGGCGTCAGATTGAGCGGGCGCAGACCGCCGCAACAGAGGCGCACGCTTCGGGGCATAATTAAGCGGGGCAAAGAGCCACGGGTTGAAACCCGTGGCTTCTTCCGCAGTGGGGCCTCGTCCCAACAACCCCTTTTTCGCGTTTTTCCCCGCACACTCCCTCCACTCTCCCCACTCTTCCCCATTTTGATGCCATATTTAGCGTCATGTGTCTGCTGATAACCACATATAGACCCCACCCCCGCAAAACTACCCGCAAAGAAACCGCAAAAAAAGTTGCGCCGACGCTTGACAAACGGGCGTATGATGCCGTATAGTTGTACTCAAGTGGCGGCAAGTGGTGACTGAGTGGGGAAAATGTGAATTTTCAGGGCGAATTTGACCATAGCGTGGATGACAAGGGCCGGGTGATCATCCCGACCAAGTTCCGCTCCTCGCTGGGCGAGCGCTTTTACATGACCAAAGGACTCGGCGGCTGCCTGTTTGTCTACACCGAAGCGGCTTACAAAGACCTCAGCGAGACTCTGGGCCGGCAGCGGCAGCTCGACGAGCACACAATGCGCCTGCAAAGGTTTTTTACGTCGTCGGAGCTGCTGGCCGATGGGCAGGGCCGGGTGTCTATCCCCGCAAAGCTGCGGGAGTATGCCAAAATCTCGCTGCTGGACGAAGTCGTGATTGTCGGCACCGGCAGCCGGATTGAAATCTGGAGCAGCGCATCCTGGGCGGCCTACAACGAGCAATTGACCGCCGAGATGATCACCGAGTCAGCCCGCGAGCTGGGCATTGCATGAGCGAATTTGCTGAAACGAACCGGCTTTACCACCTTCCGGTCATGCTCCGGGAAACGCTGGAAGTGCTGGCTCCGAAGCCGGGCGGCGTGTTTCTTGACTGCACACTCGGCGGGGGCGGACACGCGGCGGCGATCTCAGCGCAGACCCAGCCGGGCGGCAAGCTGATTGGAATTGACCGAGACACCGACGCGCTGGCCGAGGCCGGGGCACGGCTTTCGGAGTTCGGCGATGCCGCCATTCTGCGGCAGGCGCGGTTTGATGAACTGGCGTCCGTGCTGGACGCCCTGGGGATTGACACAGTAGACGGCGTAATTTTCGATCTCGGCGTGTCGTCGCACCAATTAGACACGCCAACACGGGGGTTTTCGTTTAAGGACCCCGACGCGCTTCTCGATATGCGGATGGACATCGGCAGCGGCGGGCCGACGGCGGCGGACCTGCTGAACTCGCTTGGTGAGCGAGAACTCTCGACGCTCATCCGCGAAAACTCCGACGAGCACTGGGCGGCCCGAATTGCCCGGATTGCCGTGGAGCGGCGGGCGAAAGAGCCGTTTCGGACCGTGGGGCAACTGATTGAAACGGTCCACGCGGCCATTCCCGTCAAGGCGAGGCCCGACGACAAGCATGCGGCGACCCGGACCTTTCAGGCCCTGCGGATCGCCGTCAACGACGAATTGACCATTCTCGGACACGCGCTGGAAAGCGCCGCAGATCGCCTCACGAAAGGCGGCACCTTAGCGGCGCTCTCCTACCATTCTTTGGAAGACCGAATTGTCAAGCAGACGTTCGCCCGGCTCTCCGGGCGCGGTCCCGGCGATGCGATCTACGGGGCGCCGCCGCCGGCGCAAACTGAACTGCTGACCCGCAAGCCGGTCGAGCCGTCGGCATCGGAAGTAAATGCCAACCCGCGAGCGCGGTCCGCCCGCCTGCGGGCCATTCGCAAGTTATAAGCCGTAAATTATAAGACGTAAATTGTAAGCTGGACCGCGCAACAAAGACGAAACCGTGCGCTGGTTCGATTGTAGACTACACCCAAAGGGAACGCGATGCTGGACACGAGAATGACGCCGATCTCCACCCGGCCCCGCCGCCCACAGCGCGGCGCGGCGCAGGCCGAAGCACGCTTCGCTGCCGCTCCGCACCGGGAACAAACTGCCCGCAAGCAGGCCCTACGCGAAACGCCGGCGGCGGAGCCGAACCGGCGAGCGCTGCCGTCGGCCCGGTCAAGCCGCCTGAGCCGGTCGGAAATGCGGCTGATGGGTATCGCTACCACCTGCACCGCCGTCGTCTGCACCCTGCTGCTGCTGTACCTGGCGGCTTACGCGCGGGTGACTCAGCTTGGCATCGCGCAGGCGTCGGCGCGGGGGCATTTGCATCAGGCCCAGCTCCGCAATGAGCTTTTGTCGGCGGAGCGCAACTCGCTCGAAAGCCCGCAGCGGATTGTCGCAGCGGCGACGGCGGAAGGCATGACCCCGCGCGGCGCAACTCCGGTGAACTATATTTCGGCGCAAAAACAGTACGACGGCGGCAAGACGGCCTCGGACTGGGATCAAGGGAACAGCAGCGGTGGCACGACAGAAAACAGCGGCGCAGCAGCATCTTGGGGTCATTAAGCCACGCGCAACACTGCTGTTCGTGTTCGTCGCCGTGCTGTATGCCCTGCTGGCCGGGCGTCTGGTCTATCTCCAGGCCGCCCGGCACACCTATTTTCAGGGCCAGGCGGATGCCTACCGGGTCTCTAAAAGCCTGCTGCCCGCTCGGCGCGGTCTCATTTTGGACCGCGACGGCCTGGCCCTGGCCGCCAATATCCCCGCCGCTGCGATCTACGCCGACCCGCAGGAGGTGGCCGACCCCGCTGCCGCATCGGCACAGCTTGCGCCGATTTTGCATGATGACCCCGCCCGGCTGCAAAAACTGCTGACCCCCCGCTCGGCCCATGTCCACTATGTCCTGCTGAAGCGCCATGTCGCCGTGCCGGACACGCTGACCCCGCCCGTGGCCGTGCTGACGGCGGCAATCAAAAAGACCGGGCTGGCCGGGGTTTACGTGGTTCCCGACACCCGCCGCGCTTACCCCGACAATTCGCTGGCCGCCACCGTGCTCGGCTTCACCAACCGCGATGGCCTCGGAGTGGAGGGCTTGGAGCACAGTCAAGAGGCGGTCCTGCGCGGGCATGACGGCAAAATTGTCGCTGAGATTGACAACAACGGGCGCTTCCTGCCCGGCACCACCCGGCGGCTGGTGGAAGCGGTCAATGGCGCGGATGTGGTCACGACCATTGACCAGCGCCTTCAGCACGTTACCGACACCGAGCTGGCACGCGGCGTCGCGGCGCACGGCGCGACCCACGGAGTCGCAATTGTTCTGGACCCGAAGACCGGCGAAATCTTGGCCCTGTCGTCGTCGCCGTCGTACAACCCGAACCAGCCCCGTCCAGCGGGGAAGCTGTCACGTGCCGACGCGCTGGCGTATGCCGCCCGGTGGCGCAACGCCGCCGTGTCCGATCTGTACGAGCCGGGGTCAACGCTGAAAACGATCACGGCGGCGGCGGTTTTGGAGGAGCAGGGCCTCGGCATGATGGACCACCGGGTCTACTGCCCGCCGGTCCTCCAAATCGGCAAGCACCTGATCCATGAAGCGCCCGACGCGCTGACGAACAATCTCGGCTCGCAAAACCTGCGCGGCATCCTGCGTGTGTCGTCGAATGTCGGTATGGCCCAATTCGGCCTGCATCTCGGCGCACCCAAGCTGTACGAGTACGAGCAAAAGTTCGGCTTTTTAGATTACCCCGGCAGCGGCCTGCCCGGCGAGCAGAAGTCGTATTTGCTGGCCCCCGATGCCCCCAATCGGTTCACCGGCGGGATCGGCTGGTCGCAGATTCAGCTTGCCAACATCTCGTTCGGTCAGGGCATCTCGCTGACCCCACTTCAATTGGCGTCGGCTTATGCCGCGATTGCAAACGATGGGATTTTGATGCGTCCGCACATTATCCGGGCCATCCGCCGCGATGGGGTCGAGACCCGAGTCGCGCCGGAGCCGGTCCGGCGCGTGGTCAGCCCAGAAGTCGCCGCCGCTGTCCGCTCGATGCTCGGCACCGTAGTCACCGACGGCACCGGGAAGTCGGCCCAGATCGCCGACTATACGGTCGGCGGCAAGACCGGCTCGGCGCAGGTTGCGGGGCGGCACGGCTACGAAAACGGGCATTACGTGGCATCGTTCTGCGGCCTGTACCCCTTGTCCCACCCGCGCCTGGTCATCCTGTGCGCCGTCTTCGAGCCGCAGGGCATCCACTGGGGCGCGGCGGTCGCCGCCCCGGTGGTGCATAATATCGCCCGCGCTGCGATGCTTCAGCTCCAAATCCCGCCCGACGCGCCGGGCCGGGCCGATTGGAGCGAGCGCGGACAGACGCCGAGACGCAGCCGGAATGGGCGAGGTGGGGACGCGCCGCGCGGGCCGGCGGACTTTTCGGGGGTGGGGCAGTAGGATACCTCACCCCGCTGCTCCGCAGCGACCCTCTCCTTAAGCAAGGAGAGGGTAAGAGTTAGAGAGCAAGAGAAGAGACAGGTGCTTGGCATTTCCGTGTCCGACCTTTCTTCACCCTCTCCTTTCTGAAGGAGAGGGTCGCTGCGGAGCAGCGGGGTGAGGTATCCTATACCGTATGAAACTCAGTGAGATCGCACAAGTTATTCCCGAGGCCCGGCGGCAGGGCGACGATGTCGAAGTCACCGAGCTGGCTTACGACTCGCGCACGGTCACGCCTGGCGCACTCTTTATCGCCCTGCGCGGCGCGGCGTCCGACGGCCACGACTTTATCGCGCAGGCGCTGAACAAAGGCGCGGCGGCGCTGATGATCCATTCCGACCATGCCGGCTGGTACGCCGCACACGGCCTGCCAACAATCATTGTCCCGAATACCCGTGCCATCCTGCCGCATCTGTCGGCAGTGTTTTACGGCGAGCCGTCGCGAAAATTAGACTTAATCGGCGTGACGGGCACCAACGGCAAGACGACGACGGCGTACATGATCGAAAGCATCTTTCGGACGCTTGGGGAGCGCACCGGGCTGATCGGCACGATTGGCGCGATGATCAATGGCAAAATTGTCCCATTAGAGCGCACGACGCCCGAGTCGCCGGACTTGCAGCGGCTCTTTGCCGACATGGCCCAGGCAGGCGTTCGCCGCTGCGTCATGGAGGTCTCGTCGCAGGGCATCTTGATGGAGCGAACCGCCGAGTGCGCGTTCGACACCGGCGTCTTCACCAACTTGACTCAGGACCATCTCGACGCCCACGGAACGATGGGAGCGTACTTCGCCGAAAAACGACGCTTGTTCATCGAGTACCCGGCCCAGTTTCCCGAAAAGACGTTCACGGCAGTGGTCAATGCCGATGACCCCTACGGCCAGCGATTGATCGAAGCGCTGGAGTTCACGGGCCGGACCGTCCTGCGCTACAGCTTGAACGACCCCGAGGCCCCCCTGCGGGCGACGATTGACGAAGCCCGGCCCGACGGCACGCGCTTCACGGTGACCTATCAGCCGCCGCAGGGCAGCGCCATAGTCTTCGCGGTCAATCTGCAAATGGGCGGGCTGTTCCAGGTGGTCAATGCCCTGGCGGCTACCGGGGTCGCCCTCTTGCGCCGGGTGCCGCCGACGGCGATTGTCAACGGCCTGGAAGCGCTTGCGGGCGTGCCGGGCCGCTTCGAGCTGGTACCGACCCCCGGCCGGGACTTTACCGTGGTGGTAGACTACGCCCACAGCCCCGACGGCTTAGAGAATGTCCTGAAATCCGCCCGCGCTCTTAGTCCCAAGCGCCTGGTGTGCGTCTTCGGCTGCGGCGGCGACCGCGACCCGCTGAAGAGGCCCCTAATGGGTCGGATTTCCGCTGACCTTGCCGACTTGACCATTCTGACCAGTGACAACCCGCGCTCGGAAAACCCAAACGCGATTGTCTCCGATATTCTCGCTGGGATAGACGGCGGGCGTGACAACTTGGCGGTCATTACCGAAGTAGACCGCCACGCGGCGATCAAGCTGGCCTTGTGCGAGATGGCATCGCCGGGCGACTTGATTGTGATTGCCGGCAAGGGACACGAGACCGGGCAGACGGCGGCGGGCAAGACCATTCCGTTCGATGACCGGCTGGTAGCGCGGGAGGTATTGGCTGAATGCGCCTAACGCTTCGCGATGTGTATGCGGCTCTGGATTACGGCCTCTCCGGCGGCGACGGCGTAGTGTTCACGGGGGTCTCGACCGACACGCGGACACTTGCGCCGGGCAGCCTGTTTGTCGCGCTCATGGGGCCGCAGACCGACGGGCACCAGCATATCGCGGCGGCTTTGCGTGCCGGCGCGGCGGGCCTGATCGTCTCGCAGAATGTCGTGGCGTCGCCGAGCCTGCCGGTGCTGCGTGTCCCCGACACGCAGGTCGCCTACGGCCTGCTGGCCCGGCACTGGCGGGACCGCTTTGACATTCCGGTGATTGGCGTGACGGGCAGTGTCGGCAAAACCACCGTCAAAGAGATGCTGGCTGCCGCCCTGTCCCCGCTCGGGCCGATTTTGAAGACAGCCGCGAGTCAGAACAACGAAACGGGTGTCCCGAAGGCGCTGCTTCAGCTCACGTCCGAACACAAAGCGGCCGTGGTCGAAATGGGAATGCGCGGCTCCGGCCAGATTGCCTATCTGTGCGGCATCGCCCGCCCGACCGTCGGCGTTTTAACCATCATCGCCGACAACCATTTGGAGCTGCTCGGGTCACAGGAAGCCATCGTTGACGCGAAAGGCGAGATGCTGGAGTCGCTGCCGCCGGACGGTCTTGCCGTCCTGAACGCCGCTGACCCGTACTTCGAGCGCCTCAAAGCTAAGACGGAAGCGTTGGTCAGTACCTACGGAACCGCCGAGAACGTCACGCAGACCGAAACCGGCTGGCGGTTCGAGTTCGGCGGCGTCCCCATCGAGATTTGTTCACTCTCGCGGCACGACATCGGCAACGCGCTGGCTGCGCTGACCGTTGCCAATGCGCTCGGCGTGTCTTTGCCGGACGCCGCTGCCGCGCTGGCCGCCTACACGCCGCCGCCGATGCGGATGAGCGTGGTCAAGACCACCTGGGGCGGAACAGTCCTCAACGACGCTTACAATGCCGCGCCGGCCTCAGTCGCAGCCGCTTTGGAGACGCTGTCGGCGCACGACGGGGGCCGCAAGATTGCCTTCCTCGGCGATATGCGCGAGTTGGGGGCACGGGCCGAAGACGCGCACCGCGAACTGGGGCCGATGATCGCCAGTCTCGGCGGCCTCGACGCCCTGTACACGGTGGGGCCGCTTGCGGCATTGATGCCAAACGCAACGCAAAGGTTCGCGGACAGTGAGAGCGCGGCGGCATTCGTCCGGGATGGGTTCGCGCCGTCGTCTGGGGACGTGATTTTGGTCAAAGGCTCACGGGCGATGGCGATGGAAAAGATCGCGGCGGCGCTGGAAAACCTCACCCCGGAACTGCGTTCCGACCCTCTCCTTGTCAAGGAGAGGGTGGGGAGCCTCAGCGAGCCGGGTGAGGTCAGTTCGGACGTGTTGGAGCCGTGCCCATGACCCATCCCGACCCTTATGCGCTGGCCGGGTTTTTGGTCGCGTTTCTGGTTGCTGTGCTGCTCGGGCCGCGCACGATAGAGTTTCTGCGGGTGCTGAAGTTCGGGCAGAATATCAACGAGCATGTGCCGGGCCATGCCGCGAAGCAGGGGACGCCGACGATGGGTGGCCTGCTCATCGCTCTCGCCCTGCTGCTGACGCTGGGCCTCGGTCTGGCGCTGGTGCCGAGTCTGCGTCCGGTCAGCCCGCAGTTGATTGCCGTCGTGCTGGTCTTTCTCGCCCACGCGGGCCTCGGCTTTTTGGATGACTTCTTGAAGGCCAAGCGCGGCAAGTCGCTCGGGCTGCTGGCCCGGCAGAAGCTGGCCGGGCAGGTAGTGATCGCGCTGGCGTTTGTCGGCTGGCTGTATTTGACCGCGCAGGCGGACTTCACGACGCAGGTTTGGTTTTGGCACAATCAGCACGCAGACCTCGGCTATGCATACTACGCTCTGGCGTTCTTTCTGCTGATTGGGATGTCCAACGCCGCTAACCTGACTGACGGCTTGGACGGCCTGGCGGGCGGCCTGTCCATCTTTGTCCTGCTGGGCCTGGCGCTGACGACTTACCCGCCCTTTACGCAGCTGCCGCAGTTTAGTTTCGCGCTGGCCGGCGCGTGCCTGGGGTTCCTGTGGTACAACGCCCACCCGGCCAAAGTGTTCATGGGCGACACCGGCTCGCTGGCCCTCGGGTCGAGCTTCGCCGCACTGGCGCTTCTCGGCAAACAAGAGGTGCTGATGCTCCTGTTCGCTGTGGTTTTCCTGATGGAGACCGGCAGCGTGATGATCCAAGTCGCGGTCTTCAAGGCCACGGGCGGCAAGCCGAATGGGCGGCGGGTATTCAAGATGACACCGATCCATCACCATTTCGAGCTGTCCGACTGGAAGGAAACGTCGGTCGTCGCCCGCTTCTGGATACTCGGAATCGTGGCCCTGGTGCTGGGATTATTGCTGGCCCCGCAGTTCTGCGTGTGGCTGTGACCCACCCCGGCACAAGGCCGATACGCAGTAATGCGTAGCATACCCTCCCGAAACGGGAAGGTACAGAGTTTCGGAGGTGGATGTATCGGAGATGAACGCGGCGGTCTTTTTGAAACTCTGCGTCCTCCCCTTTGGGGAGGACCCCTGCGGAGCGAAGAATGAGCGCAGCAAGGAGGTGGGTATGACCGAATTCAAAAACAAAACCGTCGCCGTTGTCGGCCTCGCCCGGAGCGGCCTGGCCTGCTGCGCTGTCCTGACAAAACTCGGCGCAACCGTCATCCCCTATGACGGCAAACCCGCCGAGGCATTGACGGATGCCCTGGCTGAAGTCCGGGCGCTGGGCCTCGCGCCCCTCACCGGCGGTGCGCTGCTGGACTACACTCAGCTTGACTACGTCATCACCAGCCCCGGTGTCCGCAAAGACGCCGCCGTGCTGCAAAACGCCGTTGCGGCAGGTGTCCCAGTGCTGGGCGAGATTGAGGCCGCGTACCGCATTGCCCGTGCGCCCGTTCTCGCGATTACTGGCACGAACGGCAAGACGACCACGACCCTGCTGCTCGGCGAGATGCTCCGCGCCGCCGGCATTGAGACGTACATCGCCGGCAACATCGCGGCGGGCGACATCGCGCAGCCGCTCATTCAGGCGGCCTACGATGCCCCGCCCGAAGCCGCCATCGTCGCCGAGATTTCGTCGTTTCAGCTTGAGTGGATTTCGACCTTCCGCCCGAAAGTCGCGGCTCTCTTGAACATCTCGCCCGATCACGGCGACCGTCAGACCTGGCAAGAATACGTCGCCGCCAAATGGCGCATCTTCGAGAACCAGACGCGGGATGATTTTGCTGTCATAAACAGCGAATATAACTGGTATCCGGTCAAAGCGGCGGAATACGAGTTCACCTGGGAAAATGAGGAAAACAACGGCCTCTACCGGTTTGGCATCAGTGAAAGCAGCAGTGGCAATGCTAACATTGTCCGTCCGATTGATCTCAAAGAATGGGCCGCAGAAGATGACATCGTTTTCGATGGCGCTGACGTTAAACTGCCTGGCATACATAACATAGAGAACATACTCGCGGCGGCGGCGATGGCGACGGCGTTTGGGGTCGGCATTGAGCCCATTCGCCAAGTGGCGACGACGTTTACAGGCGTCGTGCATCGGCTGGAATATGTAGACACGATTGACGGCGTGAAGTACGTCAACAACTCTATGTGTACCAATGCCGACGCCTTCGCAAAGTCGCTGGAAGCCCTGCCCGAGCCGAAGGTGATCATCGCCGGCGGCGTCTTCAAGGGCGGCGACGTGTCGGAGTTAGCGAACGCAGTTCTCAAAAACAACGTCAAAGCGCTGGTGCTGATTGGGCGCTCGGCCCCGGACATCGAGAAGGCGGCACGGACGGCGGGGTACGAGAACGTGTACCGGGCCGACACGCTGCAAGACGCGGTAACGATGGCGGCTGGCCTGGCGGCGGCGGGGGACACGGTGCTGCTGGCCCCGGCGTGTGCGTCGTTTGATATGTTCGCAGATTTTGAGGACCGGGGCGACCAGTTTAAGGCGGCGGTGCGGGAGAAACCTACCCCGGAACTGCGTTCCGACCCTCCCGAAACGGGAAGGTGAGGAGTTTTCGGACCAGAAATTCTCGGATGTGACTGTAGAGGCGCAGCAAGCGGTGCCCTCTTTTCTTGATCTCTTTACCTTCCCGTTTCGGGAGGGTCGGAACGCAGTTCCGGGGTAGGTTCCTAATTTATGAGCGCTAATAATCCATCACTTTCTTATGCGTCCAAATCTCAGTCCGCGAAGGCGCGGGCGGCGCTGGCGGCGGCGGCGCGGCAGCCGATGGACCGGCTGCTGCTGTCCCTCACCTTTCTGCTGCTCGGCATCGGCATCGTCTCGGTGTACGATGCGTCCTACGCGGTCGCCATCGAGAAGCTGCATGGGGACTCGTTCCACTTTGTCAAGATGCAGGGCGCGTGGGCCGTGGGCGGGCTGCTCGCGCTTTGGGGGGCGAGCCGGGTGCCGTACTGGCACTGGAAGAAAGTGGCGGTAATCGGCCTCTCGCTGGCAATTCTCGCGCTGGTGGCGGTGCTTGTTCCTCATGTCGGCATTGCGGTGAACGGGGCGCGGCGCTGGATCGGGCACGGGAGCATTCGCGTGCAGCCGTCGGAGTTTGCCAAGCTGGCCCTGGTTTTATACCTGGCGCGGGTGCTGGCAGGGAGCGCGAAAATTCGGACCCGGCCCAAAGAGGGCCTGCTGCCGCCGCTCCTGGTCATCGGGCTGCTGGCGGCGCTGATTGCCAAAGAACCCGACCTCGGCACGGCCCTGGTGCTGGCGACCACCGGGCTGATTCTGCTGTTCCTCGCCGGGGCGCGAGCGGCGCATCTCGGCGTGATCTTCGGGGCGGCGGCGGCAGTGATCGCGCTGTATGTGGCGTTCGAGCCGTACCGGGCGCGGCGAATCACGGCGTTTTTGGACCCGAAGGCCGATCAGTACCACACGGGATACCAGGTGTGGCACGCCCTGATTGCGCTCGGCTCGGGCGGTATCACGGGGATGGGCCTCGGGGAAGGCCGGGAAAAGCTGTTTATCCCGGAGCCGCGCACGGACTTTATCTTTCCGGTAATCGCCGAAGAGTGGGGACTCATCGGCACCCTGGCACTAGTGCTGCTGTTCGTCTTCGTGGCGGCGCGGGGCTTTGCGATTGCCTACAGCACGCGGGACCCGTTCGGGGCTTTGCTGGCGGCGGGAATCACGTCGCTGATTAGTGTGCAGGCGCTCATTAACATGGCGGTCGCGACCGCGTCCATTCCCGACACGGGGGTGCCGCTGCCGTTTATCTCCTACGGCGGGTCGTCGCTGGTGCTGATGCTGCTCGGGATCGGCATTCTGCTCAACATTTCCAGTCACCCGGACGGTCCCGACGGCCCGGCGGCGCGGGAAACGCCGCCGAATGAGGACGATTGGAACCGCCGCTGGGACCGGATGACCGTGTCCACCCGCCCGTCGAGCCTGCCGCCATCGGTGCGGCGTCTGGACCGGTCGCGGGCGGACAAATCGCGGGCAGACCGGGGGGCGTTCAAGGAGTAGGGGACCTCACCCCGCTGCTCCGCAGCGACCCTCTCCTTAAGCAAGGAGAGGGTAGGAAATAGTGCAGATAAGAAACGGGCACCATATGTGGGCTGTGCTTGCTCTTTAGTTACTCTTACCCTCTCCTTGCTTAAGGAGAGGGTCGCTGCGGAGCAGCGGGGTGAGGTTCTCCCCTCCGGTTCCTGCCCTATGAAAACCATCAAACTTCTCATCACTGGCGGCGGGACCGGCGGCCATGTCAGCCCGGCCCTGGCGACCATCCAGGCGGTGCAGCAAATGGCTGCGGGTACGGACTGGGCACCCGAGTTCCGTTATGTCGGCAGTCATAACGGCGTGGAGCAGGGGCTGGTGGAAGCCGCCGGCATTCCGTTTGTCGGTGTTCAGAGCGGCAAGCTGCGCCGGGCGGGCAGCCTGCGCGGGCTGCTGACCGTCAAAAACTTCGCCGATGCTCTGCGGGTGCCGGTGGGTGTCGGACAGGCGATTGGCGAAGTCCGAAAGTTTCGGCCCGACGCCGTGCTGGCGACCGGGGGCTACGTCTCCGTGCCGCTGGTGGTCGCTGCCGGGCTGCTCGGGTACCCCGTTTTGATCCATGAGCAGACGGTGCAGATTGGGCTGGCAAACCAGATCGCAGCCCGGTTCGCCACTCGCATTGCGCTGACATTCGCGGGCGCAGCCCAAGAATTGCCAGCTCGCTTACGTGCGAAGACGCTTGTGACTGGGAACCCAGTGCGTCAGGCGATCTTCGGCGGGAGCAAAGACCGGGCAACCGAGCGCTTCGGTTTCGATCCAAGCGAGAACGACTTGCCGACGATCTATGTCACGGGCGGGGCGCTGGGTGCAACACGCATCAACGCGGCAGTGGAAGCAGCCCTGCCGGAGCTTCTGACGATCTGCCGGGTAGTCCATCAGTGCGGACGGCAGGACGGCGAGCGCCTGCTGGCAGCGCGGGACAGCCTGCCGCCGGATATGAAAGCGCGGTACTGGGTGGTCCCGTTTGTTGGGGACGAGATCGCCGACATCTTTGCGCTCTGCACACTCATTGTCGGACGCAGCGGGGCGGGAACAGTCACCGAAGCGGCGGCGGCCCAGAAGCCTGCGCTGTTTGTTCCGCTAGTGCCCACCGGGGGCGACGAGCAGACGCGCAACGCCCAGCGCTCGGTGGACGCCGGGGCGGCAGTGATCCTGCCGAGCCGGGACCTGTCTGGGCCGCGTCTGGTTTCGGAAGTGTCGGCCCTGCTGTCGGACCCGGTGCGCCTCCTGGCGATGGGCCGGGCGGCGGGGACACTGGCAACCCCGAATGCGGCGTCCGATCTGGCGGCGGCGCTTTTGGAGCTGGCCGGAACCAAGAAGCACGGGCAGCAGGTACAATAAAGGAGTGTACGATGGTGTACAAAAATCTCGGGAGTTTGAGGGCGTTTTGAGCGAATCTATTCATTTTGTGGGGATCGGTGGGGCGGGGATGAGCGGGCTGGCCCGGGTGCTGGCCCGGCAGGGCGTGGCTGTTTCAGGGTCGGATCAGCGCGAGTCGCCGACACTCGCCGCCCTGCGGGCGGAGTCGGGGATCGTGGCACACGCCGGGCATTCGGCGGCAAATTTAAACGGCGCGACCCTGGTGGTTGTGTCGGCAGCAATCAAAAAAGACAACCCGGAGCTGACGGCGGCGCGGGAGCGTTGTATCCCGGTTATCTCGCGGGCGGAGATGCTGGGTCGCCTGATGGCCCGCTATTCAAACTCGGTGGCAATCACTGGGACCCACGGCAAGACCACGACGACCGGCATGGCGGCGATGGTGCTGGAGGCTGGGATACTCGACCCGACCGTGCTGATCGGCGGCGATCTGCCCGCCTACAGCGGCAATGCCCGGCTCGGCGGCAGCGATGTCTTTCTGGCGGAAGCCTGCGAAGCCTACGACTCGTTCCTGGATTTGAACCCGAAGATCGCGGTCGTCCTCAATATCGAGGCCGACCATTTAGATTACTACGGTGACCTCGCGAATGTCCTGCGCTCGTTCCGCCGCTTTCTGTCCCAGGTGACCGGCACGGCAATTCTGGCGGCAAACGACGCCAACATTCAGGACGTGCTCGGCGAGATGCGCGAGGCATCGGCCCCGCTGCCGGAGATCGTGACTTACGGGGTCGAGGACGGCGCGGCGACCCTGTCCGCCTGCGATGTTCAGCTTGACGGCCCGGCCCCAAGCTACACCGCGGTCTGGCACGGACAGCCGCTCGGGTCGGTCTGCCTCCACGTGCCCGGCCTGCACAATGTCTCGAACTCGCTGGCGGCAGTCGCCGTCGGCCTGGCCCTGGGTGTGCCGTTCGCGCAGATTGCGGCGGGCCTGGCCGGGTTCACCGGCACCGGACGGCGCTTCGAGCGCCTGGGTGTGACTTCGACCGATGTTTTGGTGATTGACGATTACGCGCATCATCCGACCGAGATTCGTGCGACCCTCGCCGCCGCCCGCCGGGCGTATGCGGACCGCCGCATTGTCGCCGTTTTCCAGCCGCATCTGCCGTCACGGACGCGCGACTTCAAGACCGAGTTTGCCGAGAGCTTTGCCGGCGCGGACCATGTTGTCCTGACCGACATCTTCCTGGCCCGTGAACCGGTGATGGAAGGGGTCACCGGCGCAGGGCTGGCCGCCCTGACCGCCGACCGGCGCGGGGCCGACTACGTCACTTATGTCGCCGACAAGGCCGCCCTGCCGGACCGTCTGGCCGAGATCGTCCGCCCCGGCGACTTGGTCTTGACCCTGGGCGCCGGCGACATTCGCGCCGCCGGAGAAGGACTGCTGGCGTTATGAACCCACCTCCTTGCTGCGCTCATTCTTCGCTCCGCAGGGGTCCTCCCGAAGCGGGAGGACGAAGAGTTTCAGGCAAAGCCGCTGCGTTCACCTCTGGAAACTCTTCACCTTCCCGTTTCGGGAGGGTCGCGAGGAACGAGCGGGGTAGGTTCCTGTATTGCCGGGAGATATGATGACACAGAAAATCAAAGTCGCGGTCCTGATGGGCGGCACAAGCGCCGAGCGCGAAGTCTCGCTGTCTACGGGCCAGCAGATATTAAACGCCCTGGACCCCGCCAAGTACAGAGTCTACGCGCTGGATACTGCCTCCGGGCAGAAGTTCCTGCCGCCGGGCGTCACGCAGTCTCTGGGCCTGCTCCGCGCGGGAGACGGCACGACTGAGATCACGGCCCTGCCGCAGCTCCCGCTGGCGTCGGTGTCCGACCGGCCCGATGTCGTCTTCATCGCCCTGCACGGCAAGGGCGGGGAAGACGGCACGGTGCAGGGAATGCTGGAAGTGCTCGGCATCCGCTACACCGGCAGCGGCGTTTTGGCAAGCGCCCTGGCGATGGACAAAGCCATGACGAAGCGTGTGCTGAAAACGGTCGGCGTCCGTGTCCCGGAAGACATGACCTTGAAGCGCGGCTCACGGATGCAGCCCGGTTCGCTGCCCCTGCCGCTGATTGTCAAGCCGAACGCGCAGGGGTCCACTATCGGCATGACCGTAGTGCATCAGGCTGGAGAACTCGACGCCGCGACTGCGCTTGCGTTCGAGTATGACGACACGGTGTTAGTCGAGCAGTTCGTCACGGGCACCGAGATTACGGTTCCGACACTCGGCAACAGCACACTCGAAGTGCTGCCGATTGTCGAGATTGTCCCCAATGGCGGCTTCTACGACTACAAAGCGAAGTACACGGCGGGCGAGACCGACGAGATTGTCCCGGCGCGTCTTTCCGACGCCGCGGCAAAGGAAGCACGGCGGATCGCGAAGCTGTGTCACCAGACACTCGGCTGCCGGGGCATGTCCCGCACCGATATGATTGTCACGGACAAAGATGAGATTTACACGCTGGAAGTCAACACCATTCCCGGCATGACCCCGACGAGCCTGCTGCCGCGCTCGGCGGGCGCGGCTTTGATCTCGTTCCCACAGCTTTTGGACAAGCTCATCGCGCTGGCGCTGGAGTAGAGAGACCAAAGGCACGGGGCTGAACCCCCGTGCTTTGTGCCACGGGGCTGAACCCCCGTGCTTCGAAAAGCAATTCCCCGCCTGCGCGGGCAGCAAATCCGCTCTGATTTCTTCGCCCACGGAGGTGGGGGCTTGCACTTTTAAAGCACGGGGGTTCAGCCCCGTGGCACACAGCACACGGGGGCAGCCTGTGTCTACCGAGTTTCCAATTATGCACAAGCGAACGCACCTCAAAGTTTCCGATACCCAGGCCGCCCCTCGGGCGGCCAAGCGCACTCGCGGACCCAAGCCCCGCGCCAACCGGAAGCGGCGGAATTGGAACCGGACCTTTCAGGGCGTCGCCGCGCTGCTCGCCGTCTTCGACCTTGCCCTGCTGGCGTTTGCGCCGGGCCTGCACGTCACCCGCGTCCGTGTGGTCGGGGCGGAAACGCTCACGCCGTCGCAGGTCTTCGACGAGGCGTCGGTGCCCGCGCACACCAACCTGTTCTGGATGCTCCGGCAGCCGCTGGCAAAGCGCCTGGAAGCCGACCCTGTCGTGGACCACGCCGAGCGATCCGTGCGCCCGCCGAACCTCCTGATTTTGACCGTCACCGAGCGCCGGCCCTATGCCGTGCTGGTGTCCCATCAAGAGGGGGCGCAGCAATGCTGGCTGCTGGACCATCAAGGGGTGCCGTACCGGACACTGGACACGCGGGCCGATGTGCCGAAGCTAAACCCGCCGAAGCCAAATCTGCCGGTCATTGACGTGGCGGAAGCCGCGTTGCCGGGGGCGGCGGTGACACTCGGGCGGCCCCTCAAAACATCCTGGCTGCCGGATGCCTTTCGCCTGCTGGCGCTGACCCGCGCCGACCCCGGTTTGGACGGCGCAAAAATAGCCATTGACCAAAACCTGAATTTGTGCTTAAATAGAAAGGATACGCCGCAGATTCGTCTGGGCCAGTCCGATTCGCTGCCCCGGAAGATGGCGCTGGCTGATGCGGCCCTATCCGCCTACGGCGGGGCGCTCTCGCAGCGAGCGGCGTACATTGACGTAAGCTGCCCGCAGCAGCCGGTGTGGCGTCCCCGCACCGCAGGGAAGCCAAAGCCGGCCACGGACTTGCGAAGCGACTAAAGAGATTGAGGCCCATAGAGAAAACGAGGACGTGAACGTCCTCGCTAGGGTTTTATTGGGGTGGAAGGCGCTCGGAAGCGCCGCGCGTCCAGGAGACGCAAAGGCCGATTGTCTTCTGTCCTAATCTCTATTCTGTCCCTTGGGCAGGCGGTGTTTCTGGACACCTTTCAGCGAGGGAGTTTACTCCCTCGTGCTTTCGACGGCCCGATACGCAACACGAACAAAGTAAGCCAACTATGGACACCAAGCCCGAGCCGCTCGACGCCGCCCCAAAACAAGACCGCCGGACCTGGTGGGTGACGCTGTTTCTGCTGTGCGCCATTCTCGGCGCGATGCTGGCCCTGTCGGTCCGCACCCAGCAGGTCGTCCACAGCACGGTCGCCAAGACCAGCGGCGATATTCTCGGCAAGCAGGTCGAGGACCAGCAGCGGACAATCCGAGCGCAGCAGGAGCAGATCGCCAAGTACGAAAAAGGCGTCGGCTCAGCGTCGGCGCAGACACAGGCGCTCAGTGCCGATCTGAAATCCGCCAAGCTTCTGGCCGGGCTGACCGCCGTGCAGGGTCCGGGCGTGGAAGTGACTTTGAGTGACAGCAAGACGCCGTATCCCGGCGGCCTGCCGGCAGGGATGACGCCGCCGAACATCATTCACGACACCGACATCAATATGGTGGTCAACGAGCTGAAAGCGGCGGGGGCGGAGGCAGTCGCGGTCAACGATCAGCGTCTAGTCGCTGTCAGCCCGGTCCGGTGCGCCGGGCCGACTGTGTTCGTCAACAATACCGCGCAGACCCCGCCTTATATCATTAAAGCCATCGGGGACCCGAAGACGCTGGAAACGGCGCTGAACATCTCCGGCGGGATCGCGACCCAGCTCAAATCGTTCGACAAGGCCATGTTTGGCGTTCGGGCTGTCAAGCGCCTGGTTGTTCCCGCCTATAGCGGCGTCTCGCAGCCGAAGTACGCCCAGCCGGCGTCGGGCGCGGTCGCAAAGAACAGCGGGGCGTAGCGAAACAACGATGGGCTGGTTTGCACTGCTTGCCGGAGCGCTTGGCTTCGGCCTCGTTTATTTCTCGGGCGCGGCGTTCCCGACGCAGTACGCCCAGTACCTCTCGCTGGCGGCGCTGGCAGGGCTTGACTCGCTGATCGGCGGCATCCGGGCGGGCACCGAGGGCAAGTTCAAGAGCGACGTGTTTATCTCGGGATTTCTCACGAATACGCTGCTGGCGGCGTTTCTGGCGTATCTCGGCGACCTCATGGGCCAGCCGCTCGGCCTGGCCGCGCTGGTGGCGCTGGGCGGACGCATCTTCGTGAATTTATCAATTATCCGGCGGCACTGGATGGAAGGCCGCGGGGCAGTGGGCCGGGACGGGACGAGGGGAGCATAGGAGGTGGCGAGGGACTGCGTGGTCGGGCTGGACATTGGAACGACAAAGGTTTGCACCGTTGTTGCGGAGATCGAGGAGCCGGGCCGCATCAGCATTGTGGGGGTCGGCAATAGTCTGTCGCACGGCATCCGTAAGGGGGTCGTGATTGATATTGACAGCGCCGCCTCGGCGATCATGGACAGTGTGGACAAAGCCCGCGCCATGTCCGGCTACGAGATCCACCGGGTCGTGGTCGGCGTGACGGGGGAGCATGTCGCGTCGCTGAACTCGCGCGGGGTGATCGCCATTACCCATGCGAACCGCGAGATCACCCAGGACGATGTCGAGCGTGTGCAGGACCAGAGCCGGGTGATTGTCCTGCCGCCCGACCGCGAGATTATCCACGCCATTCCCCGCTCCTATTCGATTGACGGTCAGAACGGTATCCGTTACCCCGTCGGCATGTCCGGCACACGTCTCGAAGTCGAGACTCACATCGTCACCGGGGCCGTGACTTTTTTGCAGAACGTCGCCAAGTGTGTCCACAAGGCCGGCCTGACCATTGAAGCCACGGTGCTGGAGCCGATTGCGACCGCCGAGGCGGTGCTGCTGCAAGACGAGAAGAACTTAGGGGTCTGCATCGCCGACATCGGCGGCGGCACCACCGATATTGCCATCTTCGTGGACGGCGACATCGCCTATTCGTCGGCTATCCCCGTCGGCGGCAACCACGTCACCCAGGATATTTCGGTTGGTTTGCGGGCGTCGTTCGACGAGTCCGAGCGGGTCAAGCGCGAGCAGGCTGCCGCTAATTTAGACATTTCCGCCCCCGACGACCTCTTCGAAGTGCTCAGTCTCGGCAGCGACGAGCCGCGCCTTCTGCCCCGGCGCATCCTCGCCGAGATTGTCGAGCCGCGTATGCACGAGCTGTTTCTCATGGTGCGCCAGGAAATCTTAAAATCCGGCTACTACAACTCCCTGCCCGCCGGCATTGTCCTCTCCGGCGGCGGCTCGCAGCTTGTCGGCTCCGCTGCGCTCTGCCGCGAAGTGACCGGCATGCCCACCCGCCTCGGCTCTCCCCGTGACCTCAGCGGCATCTCCGACGACCTCCGCTCCCCCGTCTACGCCACCGCTATCGGTTTGGTTCAGTATGGTGCCCGGCACCACCACTCGGGCCGCACCTTACAAAACGAAAATTCTCTCCTCGGTAGGTTCCACCGCTTCTTCGCCCGCATCATGTCCCGCACCCTCAGCGGGTAGAATAACACAAGAACGCCAATAGGAGTAAACGCATGGACGCTTGGGAACAATGGTGGAGAATGGCGCAGGGTTCGCTTTTGGCAGCACAGCTCTTGTCGAGGCAAGGGGAAGTGCGATCAAGTGCCAGTCGAGCATATTACGCCGCGTACCAGGCTGTGACAGCACTGCTTTTGTACCACAGAATGCCGCCGCCAAATGGTCGTGAAGCTTGGAGCCACGACGCAACACCTGAGCTAATCCGTGGGCTATCTGGTACAATCATCTCAAAAGATGCTCGCAGAGATATTCAGCAACGGCTTGAAGCGTGTTATAAACTGCGGATTGATGCCGATTATATTGGGCAGATAAATGTGAACGAAGCGAAGTTGAAACTGTCACTCAAGGACGCCGCGTTTACTATCAATCTGGCGAATGGAGGCTTTTCTTAGATGTTCCTTTAAAGGTTATTACGATGCCTACAACAATGAGTGCCGACAGCTATCAGAAAATTAATCAAAGCCACCAAGAAGTCTATGACTGGCTTTATGCCAAGGCTGAAGTGCTTGGTCTTCAAATCGCTCTGGTGGTGGACGAGGCAACACTGCGACATGGCTGGCTTTATTTGCCGGTTCGTATTGAAGGTGTGACAGATGCATACGACAATGCATTAAAACTGCAAAGACTGGAAGATGCTTGGAATGACCGCAGCCCTCAACCAGAGCCGCCGCTTTTTCTGCTGCCGTCAAAAGACGCAGTTCGCAGCGCGGCAGACACGGTTCGCCGTGCCGCTTGGGACAGGGTTGCAGGTGCTCGCCAGGCCAAAATTAATGCAATAGAAGCCTTCAGTGTTGCTGACAATCAAGAAGAGCAAGAGAAAGCAGCCGCTGAGTTTAAAGAGGCGGAACAGGCAGAAAACATGGCCTATCAAGCGTATGAAGGGATAATGCCCTGGGATGAACGCATTCCGTGACCCCGTTTTTGCCGCAACGGCGGATAAAATTTGCACTTGTGCCCGATTTGCGGTATCATAAGTAATTGCACTTATAACGCCAAAAATTTGGCACGCTTTCAAGGAGACGATTTCACTATGGCACTCGGATATCGCGAAGAAACAACGCCGTTCGCCAAGATCAAGGTCATTGGCTGCGGCGGCGGCGGCACGAACGCGGTCAACCGCATGATTGATGCCGGCCTGACCGGAGTCGAGTTCATCGCCATGAATACCGACATTCAGGTGCTGGACATCTCCGCCGCCGACTACAAATTGCAGCTTGGCGAAAACCTCACGCGCGGCCTCGGCGCGGGCGGCAACCCGGAAGTGGGCCGCAACGCCGCTGAAGAGTCCAAAAGCGACATTAAAAAGTCGCTGGAAGGCGCGGACATGGTCTTTATCACCGCCGGCATGGGCGGCGGTACCGGCACCGGCTCCGCGCCGGTCATCGCCGAGATCGCCAAAGATTTGGGCATCCTCACGGTCGCCGTGGTCACCAAGCCGTTCAAATTCGAAGGCCCGCGCCGCTCGCGTCTTGCTGACGAAGGCGTTGACAATCTCAAAGACAAAGTGGACACGGTGATTATTATCCCGAACGACCGCCTGCTCGGCGTCGTCGAGAAGCGGGCAACACTCGTGGAAGCGTTCAAAGAGGCCGATGACGTGCTGCGCCAGGGGGTGCAGGGCATCTCGGACATCATCACTATTCCGGGCATCATCAACGTAGACTTCGCCGATGTCCGGGCGATTATGCTGAACGCCGGCACGGCCCTGATGGGCATCGGGGTCGCCAGCGGCGATCACCGGGCCGTGGATGCCGCCCAGGCCGCGATTGCATCGCCGCTGCTTGAAACCAGCATTGAAGGTGCCCGCGCCGCGCTGATCAACATCACCGGCGGCCCGGATATGACCCTGGCCGAAGTCCACGAAGCCACCGAGTTGATCCAGCAGGCCACCGATGCCGAGGACGCCAACATCATCTTCGGTATTGTCCAGGACCCCAACATGAAGGACGAAGTGCGGATCACGGTCCTTGCCACGGGCTTCGACCAGCGCCCGTTTGTGCCCGTCCCCGCCCGCACGACCATGACCGCCGCCACACGCGAAAGCGGCAGTGGAAACAGCGGCAGCTCCGGCGGCACAGCGGTCTATCCATCGCCCGAGCCGGCCCCCCAGCCGCGCCCGTCCGCCGACACCGACGTAGACATCCCTGCCTTCCTGCGCCGGCGCTAGGCATAAGCAAGGAGCGGCCCCGGTGCATTACGCATTGGGGCTGTACGCAGGCTTTGGAAGGCTTGACAACCACCTTGCCTTATGCTATAATTTCCCCAATCCAATCGGCTGTTGCTGTTTGGACTGAAAACTCGCAATACCCACTTCTCAAGCTGCAAGTTGTAAGTCCAAACAAGAAGGCATCTCGGTGCGGCTCTTGCCGCGCCGTCATCCAGGCCGCCGCCAGTCTCAGTCTCTGGCGGACGCCCGCTCTCTTGTACAAAGAGAGCGGGCGTTTTTTTGTGCCGGCACGCGGCAAGGGGGGAACAGATGAAAGGCACTCAGAGAAAACAGAAACCCGCAGGAACTTTTTGGCATCGCTGGGCGTGCCGAGCACCCGTTGTTCTTGTGCTGCTGATGGTGAGCATGATGCTTTGGGGATGTGGGCATGGCCTGAGCGGCAAGTATCAGGGGACCGGCGGTATCGGAAGCGAGATGTCGGTGGAGTTTAAATCCAGCAGCAAGGCTTACGTGACAGTGATGGGGACGACCGTTGAATCCAAATACGATGTTGACGACCATGTCACGCTGCACGACATCAACGGCAGCAATGTCGTGATGACGATAGAAAAAGACGGCTCGCTCACCGGGCCGATGGGCCTGACCCTGAAGAAGGAATAGCGGCCTGCTTCCAGAAGCTAAGCGGGGTAAACCAAAGAAGCTGGGACGACTGGAGACCGAAATAATGGAGACAAAGATGAAGTTCAGCCGAGCATTCAATGCCGCGAGTCTATTGTTTGCGCTTGCTGGGAGCGTCGCGCTTCTCGGAAGTGGGGCGCAGCAAGCATCCGCCCAGCAGGATGCCGCAAAACAGACGCTCGTGATCCGATACCCGAACTCCGGCATTGCACTTTCCGCCGCCGGCGGCCCCCCATATCGGGGCATTGTCTATGTCAAGATATATCCCGTCAGCCCGGACTTAGTGAAAAGATACGGGGCCGGCCCGGTGGCCGCCGCCGAGCTGAGCGCTTCTCAGCGTGATGTGCGCCTGCTTCCCCTCGGCGAGTATGAGGTGCATTTCGCGGTGCGGAAAGGGGTAGAACTCAAAACGTTTATTCTGCGAAACGTCATTCTGCGTGCCGACCGAGCCGACACAATTGGCGTAGAGATGAGCGACGAGGCGAAAACGACGATTATCGGCGGCGACATGACCGCGCAGCAGATGGCCGAAACGATCCGGCAGCTCCAAAGCGATCTCGCCGCACTGAAACAGCAGGTCGCGGACCTGAAAAGAAATTAAGCCTCCCATGTGATCGCCGCGCGGCGTCCACCCCGAACTTTGCTGCCTTGGCTTTTGAGACGAGCGTCAGCCGCGCTCGCTGACGCAGACATGCGCCGTCGCTAAAGACAAGCAAAAAGGCTCCGAGCATGATTTATGCTCGGAGGCCTTTCTTATATCTAGTTTGTATAGCTTATTCGGATTTTGTGAAAATGTCTTGCCCGTACCTGGAAAAATAGTAAAAGACACTACGCTCGGCTATATCATACATAACCGCTTCCATCTCAGAGACTTCCCACTTAGGCTCACGAAAATAAAAGCTGCCTCGGTTAAGTCTTCCACCTTCGCCGCTGTTGTGTAAGTGAGTAGTATTCAGTTTTCCAAACATTGCAATGGTGACCACACGGTCAAGGATTGAGGAATTCTCAGCAAAATCACACCCATAACCAAAACACACGAATGGAAATATAGTCTCGTGCACTAAAGCTGCTCGTAGACCGATGACGTTTTTTCCTAGACGTTCTATAGCGTTTCCTTTAGCCTGTGGCTTTAGACCTTCTTGCTGCCTTAAATCGTTTGTCCCTTGATTTTTTACTTCAGATATGAGGATTGGGTATTTGTTGCCGTTTGCGTCGAGGAGAGATAATATCCCGCCATCCGGCCTTATGCTCGATGTCGCAAAATAGTAGCTGAAATCATCTTCGGGATAATTCTTTCGCAGATTCTCGACGATGTACTTCAAGTACCAGTAAGGGTCATGGTGCAAGCATAACCCATACTTGCTGCTAATGTCAACGATAACTTTACGCAGCGCTTGATAAACATCAGACTCTTGCTTTGTGGAGGTAACATTGATGACCGTCCCTGCTCTGGTCTCTCTGAGTTGAAGCTTCTTTGCCATAAATCACCCCCTAAAATAATGTCGTTTGTTCTGCTCTGCTCAGAACGCTTTCCCGATGATCATGGAGTGCAGTTTTCTCTTTACACAAAATACTGTCACAGATGGCTTCGGCACTTAGTCCGGTGTGACTTCTGTTGCCATCAACGATCAGGATTAGCTCAACATTGACAGGTTTATGCGAAAAGCGTTGAGAGCTGACACGGTAGCGTTTGTATTGCTGTAGTACGAAATTGGTTTGGCCGCGCCTAATGCATGCCTGCACGAGGTCTTGCAAAGGAATCGTACCGTCTGTACTGTAGCTAGTGAGAATATACTTAGCATTAAGAGATTGAAGTAATGCGTCATAGGCAGTAGTGGCGGCTCCAGAATGGTTATAAGGACTTCTCCTTTGTGTCCGCCAGTCTTCGCGGATCGCTGCCTTGTTGCGTCCTTCGATCTGCTTGGTCAGCGGCGGCTTATCCCAAAGCGTAATTGTGTTCAGGACATGGTAGTTGCTGCCGTAGGGGTGCTGATTGTAAGGCGGGTCTAAGTAGGCAATATCTACGGTCTCGCCGTTATCTCGCAGGGTTTGGGCTAGCGTCGCAGCGTCCATTCGGGTGACACGGTTAGCTTGTCCATTGTCGTGAAAGATGGCGGGTTTAAGCTGGAACTGCGAGAGAATACGATACAGTGCGGTTTTGGTTTGGCCGCCCCAGCCGTTGTGAAAGCCTTTGAAGACGCCGCTGGTGTTGCTGGTATAGCAGGCTTGATAAAGCATCGGGGCCAGTAGACAAGACATCTCTAAGTCGGACAGTAGACCGTCCTGCTGCCAGCACTGCACTTGAAGCCGCATGGCGTCTATGACCATGCCGTTGGCATGGGTATAAAACATACGCTCCTTATTTATGTCGTAATGCTCATCGTCAGCAGGGCAAAGGTGATGGGTGATCCAATCGGCGCGGGGCGTAACGGCGTTCAGCCGTGCAATCGCGCTGTCATAGCCGCCGAGCGCCTCAAACGCGGGCGCGGTGTTACACCCGAGATAGCACTGATTGATTTCTCTTGCGTATGGCTCCCAGTCATTGGAAATAACCCGGAAGCCCTGCTTTTTCGCCATGCGGGAAACGACGCCGCTGCCGGCAAATAAATCCAGGAACGTACCATCTGGCGAAATGCCGGTTTTGGCGACGGCCTGATTGATCAATCCGAGCAGCTTGCGCTTGTTGCCGATATAGGGAATGAGTTGGTGAAAAACGTATTCACTGGTGCGGAAGGCGGAATGATCACCGCGCCCGTAACTATACTCTAGGGTGTTCATAAAATCACGAGCTTTGTCCATTGCGGAGTGGCGTGGTCGCGTCTGTGGCGGGCGCAGCCGTTGCTGCGGCGCTTTTGGTTTCGATGCGGCTGACGCGGCTTTCCAGTCTATTCAGGGCTTCGTCGAACGACAGATCAAAGCTGTGGCTCGTGCTTTGCATCTCAGCCATCTGTTGCTGCATGGCCTTGAGTTCGGCTAAAACGCGGTCTTCTGTCGGTGCTTGCCGGGTTTCCGGGAGGGGCTGCCCGCGCATCATGTCCAGCTTGCGGTGTTCGAGCTTGGCACGGGCCGACGCCCAGATGACTAGAGCGATCCCGCCAAAGACCGAAAGAGGCTGCAAAACGTCGCTGATGAATTCGTGACCCATAGTCTCTGCTCCTATCCCAGTCCGTTGCGCTGGATTACGTCTTCCGGGGCGGCTTCCGGCGTGTAGCGTTGGGCCGATTTAGCTTCAATCCGGCCCAGGCGCTCTTCTAACCGCTCGACAATCTTATCGTTCGTGAGGTCGTACTGCGTCGTGGTATCGCGCAGAGCGGCGATCTCGGTCCGCAGCGCTTCAAGCTGCTTGATCGTTTCGCCATTCTGACCTTTCTGCGCTTTGAGGCGCAGCTCGATCCGCCGCTCCTGCGACTTCAGAATGCTCTGCACGATGCCGCTGCCGATGCCCAGCACAATCGCGCTCAGCGGAACTGCAATGGCGAGTGCGGCGATGTCTATTCCCGAAATCACTGTCTGCCTCCCATGTTTATAGCTTCGCGAAATTGCGTAGAATCGCCAGGCCGACCAGGCCGGACTTCTCCGGGTGGAACTGGGTCGCCCAGATGTTGCCCCGATGCAGGGCCGAGCAGAACGGCAGGCCGTACTCGGTGGTCGCGGCGTTGTCGGCGGGGTCGTCGGGAACGCAGTAAAACGAGTTCAGGAAGTACGCCATTGGTTCGTCCCCTGGCAAGCCGACGCCGAGCGGTGAGTTTTCGGAAAATTCCAATGTGTTCCAGCCGATCTGCGGGACTTTGAGCGCTGTCCCCGCCGGGAAGCGCCGCACCCGGCCCGGCACGAGGTTGAGGCCAATGACGCCCAGCTCGCCCTCCTCACTGGTGGTCAGCAGCACCTGCATCCCAACACAGATGCCGAGAAACGGACGGCCCGAGGCCGCGAACTCGGACACGACCTTGTCCGTGCCGGAGCGCCGCAGCGAGTGCATGGTCTGGTCGAATGTCCCATCGCCCGGCAGCACGGCCTTGTCGGCGCTTGCCACTTCGCGCGGGTCGTCGGTGACGAATGCGCCGTCCATGCCGGCCTTGTGGAAGGCTTTTTCGACACTTCGCAGGTTGCCCATGCCGAAATCAATAATGGCGACTTTCATAAGAACCTACCCCGGAGCTACGCTCCGACCCTCCCGAAGCGGGAAGGTGAGGAGAAATACAAGCGAATATCACGCGGCGCTCTCGACCCCATTCCGAGCCTCTTTACCTTCCCGTTTCGGGAGGGTCGGAGCGTAGCTCCGGGGTAGGTCACCGCACCCACTGCCGCTTCAGCGGGTATTCGGCCTTCTTCGGCGACAGCCGTAGGTTGGCTCGGCGGATTGCTTCCTCGGCAATCGCTTCCTGCGCGGCGGTGGAAACCAAAGACAGCCAGACCAGCTCGGCGTCGGTCGTGCCGTGGACCGAGTACGCCCGGCTCTGGTCCAGGCGCTGGACGGCGTCCCAGGGGACATCGCGCCGGCCCAGCACCGACCGCTGATGCAGGCCGGCGTCGTCTACCGTGAGCTGAAACGACCAGCACAGCCCTGCCGCGCCGGCGAAGACCAGAAACGGCAGGGCCAGCGCGAAAATCGCCTGAGTCTGGTGATGGCTGAATGCCATGCCGAGGCCGATGACTCCGACCGAGCCGAACAAAATCGCGCCCATGCGGTACGAAATATCGGCGGCAAAAGTGCGCGGAAAGGTGATCGCTGTGGTCACAAAACTCCCTTTGTGCTCGGAATGCCGCCGACCCGGCTGTCGAGACGCTTTGCCATGTCAAGCGCCCGTCCAAACGCTTTAAACGCGGCTTCGGCGATGTGGTGGGCGTTGGTTCCACGCCGCTGCTCGAAATGAAGCGTCACGCCGGCATTGGCGGCGACCGCCCGGAAGAACTCGGGCACGAGTTCGGTGTCGAACGTCCCGATTTTCGGCGACGGGAACGCGAAGTCATGGACCAGCAGGCCGCGCCCACTCCAATCAAGGGCGCAGGACACCAAAGCCTCGTCCATCGGCAGCAGTGAGAAGCCGTAGCGCGTGAGGCCCGCTTTATCGCCGACAGCGTCGCGCAGGGCAAGCCCCAGCGCGATACCGACATCTTCGACCGTGTGGTGGTCGTCAATGTGCAAGTCGCCGTCCGCCCGAAGCGTCAGATGCAGCAGGCCGTGCCGGGCGATATGGGTCAGCATATGGTCGAAGAAGCCGGCCCCGGTGACAATCTCGCTGCCGCCGTCGCCGTCAAGCATCAGCGTCAGCGCGATATTCGTCTCGGACGTCTGCCGGGTCACTTTCGCTTCGCGGGTTTGTGTCATAGTGGATTGTATTGTACCAAACGGACGGGGTTTTGTCCAGCCGCATGATCCTTTTCGCGGCTTTGCCGCGCCATTCTAATATGCAGATAACAAATCACATGGACAACGATCTCAAACTGGTGCGCCGTGCGCTGGCCGGAGACCGCCTGGCGAGGGGGCGACTGATTGAGCGCCACCGGCGCTTCGTTCTCGCCCTTGCTTTCCGAACGCTCGGCAATGCCGATGATGCCCAAGATGTGACTCAGGAAGCGTTTGTGTATGCCTTGCAGCGCCTGCCGGAGCTGCGGGAGGACGGCAGGTTCGCCGCCTGGCTCCGAACCATCACGCTCTCGCTCTGCGCCGATTACCGCCGCCGGCGCGGCACACGACGCCTGGGTGAGCCACTGACACTGCTGAATGAAGCCAGCGAAGAAGTTCACTACGCTGACTCCGTCACTGTGCGCCAGGCTGTCGCGCATCTCTCCGAGGCTCAGCGGACGACGCTGCTGCTGCATTATGTCGGCGGCTGGTCGCGGGAGGAAGTCGCGACCATCCTCGGCATTCCCCTGAACACTGTCCGCAGCCGTCTTTCGGCGGCGCGGCGTACTCTTCGCGCCAATCTCTCCGGCTTTGTCCCGGAAGCGGCACTTCTCGTCAAAGGAAACTCCATGCCTACCACTACGCTGTCCACAAACACGTTCAGCTTGTCCGAACTTCAGCATTCGCTGATTATGACCGCGTTCCCGAATGCCCGCATTTTGTCGGTCCAAACCGAAGTAGAACCCTGGATGCCGTTCAGCCCCCGAGTTCGTCTGGCCGTGGCCGATGGCGCAGAAAAGATTGTGGATTTCCGGGGCGATATTGACCCGGCTCGTGCGGCCCTGCTGCCGACTCTGGAACGGCTCGGCATTCCCGGCCCGCGCCTTCTTGCCGGCCCGGTTCCACGCCTCGCTTCTGAGCGCGATGTCGAGAGCTGGAACGGCACGGACTTCCTGACCCTCTGCGAGCCGCCGCGCGGCGAGAACCTGCTGCTCTGGGCGCTGGGCGGCACCCCGCACCGGATACGCCTGGCAACGGAGCGGGCCTTTGAGGCAATTGATCGGCTGCAAGGCATTACTGCTGCTTTGCAAGAAAGCCCCCTCGGCGCGGCGCTGGAACGGCGGACGCTGGTGGATGAGGTCTCGATCCTGGTTGACAGCAACCGGTGGAATGCCGACCCCTGGCTGGCGGAAGAAGGACGCGCCCGGACGCAGTGGCTTCAAGACCCGTGGTTCGCCGCCGCGCTTCTGAAAGTTGAGGTGGCGATTCAAACTGTTGATGACCCACTTGTTTACACTGCGTATGGTCACTTTTTCCCGCTGTCCTATCGGATCGTCCCGAATGACAGTTTTCAGGAACCGTTCGGCGCACCAGGAGACCCTGCATATCAAAAAAACCCGCTTGCAGAGTTCGTGCAGCCCTTCGGCCACTACGGCGACCCGCTGCTCGGCCTCGCGATGGTCTGGGTCCAGGACTGCTACCCCTTTGTCCATACGGGTTTCGTGGAACAGTTCTTGTGGCGTCGCGGCGTCTCAAAGCGGGAGTTTGCGCCCCGGCTGGCCCTCAAAGCGCTGCAAATGATCGCCCGCGACCTGCCGCTTGAACGGCCCGCAGAGGGCGGCAGCTATTGGGACGGCCTGCATGGATGGGCGGAGCAGGGCCTAAGCTGGATATAGGCTATTCGCCGCGCAGCCAGTCCAAAGCCTCGTTGATATCGGCGGCGATGACATCGGCCCCGGATGTGCGAAACAGGCGCTCGTTCGACGCGCCTGCCGGGCCGGTCAGGACTTGGACCGACAAGAAACGGGCCTCGCCGAGCGGTGCGTTGTTGAAGCGCTGGACGGTTCTGAGATCATCCCACGTATCGCCGACATAGACGGCGTTGGTGAAGTTTAGACGCTTTGCCAACGCCAGCAGGCCGCCGGGGTGGGGCTTCTTGAATCCGTCGCCGGCGGTGATGAGATTGGCATTGGGAATGCGCTCCGAGAGGCCGCACAGCTCCAGGCCGAAGCGGGCTTCTTCGAGCGAGCGTCCGGTTTGAATGCCGAGCAGCTTGTCCGCAGGCAGGCGCGTCACATCCAGCAGCGGGACATCGGCGTTGATGTAGCCCAGCCCGGTGTAAAGGGTCGGCGCGAAGCCGTAGAGCCGTTCGGAATGCTCCCCGGCGAACATCTCGAGAAAGACCTGCTTGACCAGATGCTTGCGGTAGTCGGTCTCGACGGCCAGCAGGTCGTCACGGGTGAGGTGCTCCATCATCACCGCCTCGGCGGCTTTGAGGCCGCCGCCGCGCTCCTTGATGCGGGCGGCGTAGCGGTTCAGATTGGGCTGCAAGACATTCAGCGTTTCCGGGGCTGCGCTCGGGTTCTCACGGCCTTTGGCGATATAGAACAGCACGAGGGCATTGGACAAATCAATGTCGTCGTTGAACCCGCCGGCGTTCTTAAACAGCTCAATGTCGGCGGAGGTCAGCAGATCGTCGGGCGCAGGCCAGCCGAGCACGGTCCGCAGGTAGAACGGCACAGCCAAGCAGTTGACCACGCGAATGCTGCGGCTGATGTCAATGAGAACGCCGTCCATGTCAAAGATGATGGCATCAATCTCGGCGCGTTTGGCTAAGGCGGTTGGGGTTACGTAGATCAAGAACCCACCTCCTTGCTTCGTGACAAGTCACTTCGCAGGGGTCCTCGTTGCTCCGCAAAACCTTCGGGCGAAACGGGAGGACGCGGAGTTTCGGACAAAGCTGTCTTGTTGTCGGCTCCAATCTCTTCACCCTCGCGTTTCGGGAGGGTCGCAGCTTGCTGCGGGGTGGGTGCCCTCAGCCGGGCCGCCGCCGCGTGGGCGTCGAAGCCTTCGGCCTCGGCGAAGCGGGCAACATCCTCGGCAGCCTCGGCAGCGGCTTTCTGCGAGTAGTAGACCACGCTCGTGCGCTTCATAAACGTGTTGACCGACAGCGGCGACGAGAACCGGGCCGCGCCTGCGGTCGGCAGGGTGTGCGACGGCCCCGCCCAGTAGTCACCGACCGACGCCGACGTATGCTCGCCCAAAAGCACCGCCCCGGCGTTCTTGACGAGTGGCAAAGCGGCCAGCGGCTCCCGGACCATCAATTCCAGATGCTCCGGGGCCAATAGATTGGAGAGCGCCAGCGATTCTTCCAATGAGTTCGTTTTGACAAAAATGAGATTGAGTGCCGTCGCGTCGAGTATTTCCTTGCGGGACAGCCGCGCCCGCTGCGCTGAGAGTTCAGTTTTACAGTGTTCCAGAGTTTCCGAAGAGTGACAGAACAGGACGCCTTTGTTGTCGTGCCCATGTTCCGTCTGCGCGAGTAGATCTGCGGCGACAAAGGCCGAGTTTGCGTACTCATCGGCAACAATCGCCACTTCCGACGGCCCCGCCAGCATATCAATCGCGCACTCGCCGTACACTAATTTTTTGGCGATATTGACGTACTGATTGCCCGGCCCGACAATCACATCGCACTTCGGCACGGTTTCGGTGCCATAAGCCATCGCCGCAATCGCCTGCGCCCCGCCGATCTTGAATAGTTTCTTCACATAGTAGCAGGCGGCATCTGCAAGTAGCGGATTGATGTGGCCCGTATCGTCTGAGGGCGTACAGATGATAATCTCTTCAACGCCTGCCACACTTGCCGGTATTGCCGCCATGAGGACTGTGCTGGGATACGCAGCTTTACCGCCTGGAACGTAAATGCCAGCCCGCTTGACAGGCTGCAATAGCTGACCTGTCACCGTTGACCCGCTATCAGTCGAGGTATGCATCCACGATTGTAAATGACCACGCTCTGCAAGATGAAATTCCCTGATGTTGCTTGCGGCTTGGTTGGTCATTTCGCTATCGGTGTCAGATACTAGAGGGCCATACTGCACTTCCAGGTGGTTTCCTGTTTGTGACAGTTCATCCAAAGTCGCGTCCGGCCAGTCGAAGCGGCGGGTGTAGTCGAGAACGGCGGCGTCACCCCGCGCTTTCACGTCGTCGAGGATGCCCCGGACGACGGCTTCGATTTGGGCGTTTTTGGCATGGTCACGGGCCGTCAGGGCGGCGTGAATGGCTTCGGGCGTGTCGGTGTTCGTGTCGAATTGGCGCATGATGGGGGGATTATACCCGAACCTACCCCCGGAACTTCGTTCCGACCCCTCCCGCAACGGGAAGGGTGGGAGTTCAAGACAAAAAGCGCGGACCACCACCTCGCGGCATAGAGTTATCTCTTACCCTTCCCGTTGCGGGAGGGGTCGGAACGAAGTTCCGGGGGTAGGTTCCCCTTGCCAATCCGCCGCCCACCCCGGTATAATCAAAATGCCATTATCGAAATGTACTCATCAGCACACTGCCGCAATGACGGCGGGGAAATTTAGGGGATCAGCCATGCGGGAAAAGACCGAAATCAAGTTGTTTGCGGGGACTGGGAACCCGAAGCTGGGCCAGGAAATCGCCGACTGGCTTCATATGCCGCTCGGCAACGTGCGGATCAGCCGCTTCTCCGACGGCGAAACGTATGTCCAGTACAATGAAAGTGTCCGGGGCGCGGATGCGTTTATTATCCAGCCGACCTGCCCGCCGGTAGACACCAATCTGGTCGAGCTTTTGATTTTGATTGACGCCATGCGCCGGGCCAGCGCGGACCGAATTACCGCGGTGCTGCCGTACTTCGGGTATGCGCGTCAGGAAAAGAAGGATCGGCCCCGCGAGGCGATCACGGCCAAGCTGATTGCCGATGTGCTCACGGCGGCGGGGGCGGATCGAATTATCACGATGGATCTGCATGCCGACGCCATTCAAGGCTTCTTCAATATCCCGCTGGACCACCTGACCGCACGGGGCATGTTTGCCGATTACTTCCAGCACAAGAACCTGGACAATGTCGTCATTGTCTCGCCCGACGAGGGCCGGGTCAAGCAGGCCCGGAAGCTGGTGCGCCAGCTCAACGCCCCGCTTGCGGTCGGCTACAAGTTCCACGAAAGCCACGGCCACACCGAGATCACCGATCTGGCCGGTGATGTCGAGGGCAAGACGCCGATTATCTTGGAAGACATGATTACGACGGGCGGCTCGATTATCGAGTGCGTCAACACGCTGGTAGACCACGGCTGCAAGCCTGAGATTTATGTCGCCGCCACCCACGGGGTCCTGACTTTGAACGCCGTTGACCGCCTGAACGACCACCCGGCCATCGCCGAAGTCGTCGTCACCGACAGCGTTCCCCTGTCTGCGGATCGGGAGCGCCCAAAGATCACGCAGCTTTCGATTGCGTCCCTGTTCGGCGAGGCCATCCACCGCGTCAACCAGGACATGAGCGTTTCCAGCCTGTTTGACTAGAAAGAACAAAGTTATGACTACCATCACACTAGAACTGCCTGACGAACAGGCCCAGCAGCTCACGGAAACCGCCCGCCAGATGAACATGACGTTGGAGGAGTTCGCGTTTCTACAGCTTGTCGCGCCCGGCGAGATTGACAAAGACTTTTTGCAGCTTGTGAATGAAATCATTGAAGAGGACCGTGAACTCCTCGAAAGTCTCGCATGACCCGCTATCTTACGCTCAACCAGGTCCTCATCCAGCAGCGCATGGTCATCAACGGCACCGGCGGCAAGCACGGTTTCAAGGATTTCAACGGCGTAGACTCTGCTGTTGCCCAGCCGCAGATGACGTTCGGCGGCGAAGACCTTTATCCATCGGTTCCTGAAAAGGCCGCTGTGTTAGGCTTTTCGCTGATTATGAACCACGGCTTCTCAGACGGCAACAAACGGATCGGCTACAGCGCCATGCGGGCTTTTCTGCGCCGCAACGGCTTCGACCGAACCGGAACGCGCGACGAGTGGTATACAACTATCATGGCTCTTGCGGCTAGTGAGATGGAGCGCGAAGAGTTTACCGAGTGGGTCATAGCACACGTTGTTGAGCGTCTGTGACGCGGTCACCCACATGTGACAGAGCGCGTGACAGTGTGACACAAGCAGTTTTGTGACAGACATGTGACACAAGGACAATTTCTATGCCGCTGTATGATTTCCATACCCATTCGTTCTTCTCCGATGGTGCCCTGCTGCCGATGGAGCTGATTCGACGTGCCCACGTCAACGGCTATACCGCAATGGCGATTACCGATCATGCGTCGGCGTCGAACATTGAAGAGCTGGTCGAGAAGATCACCCGCGACTGCGACTTGGCCTGGGACGAATGGGGGTTCGGGGTGCTGCCGGGGGTTGAACTGACCCATTGCCCGCCGCGAGCCATTGCAGGGCTGGCGGCGCGGGCGAAGCGAGCCGGCGCGAAGATCGTGGTCATCCACGGCGAGACATTGGTCGAGCCGGTGCCGCTGGGCACGAACCGGGCCAGTGTCGAGTGTCCCGACGTGGACGTGCTCGGCCACCCCGGATTGTTGACCGAGGCCGAAGCCGCGCTTGCCGCCGAGAACGGCGTCTATTTAGAGATCACGTCCCGCCGGGGCCATTGTTTAGGCAACGGCAACACGGTAATTTTAGGCCGGGCGGCAGGGGCGAAGTTTCTGATCAACTCCGACACGCACTCGCCGGGCGACCTGCACACGGAAGCGTTTGCGCGGACTGTGGCGTTGGGCGCGGGATTGACTGCTGAGGAGGCCGACACGGCACTTTACAAAAGTCCGAAGGATCTGCTGGCGCGGGTGGGGATTGTGGAGTAGGAAGCGCGGACGCGATGGACAATTTATCGCCGGAACAGCGGCGGAAGAATATGCAGAATATCCGGTCGAAGGGGACGAAACCGGAACTGGTTATCTTTCAGGCGCTAAAGAAACGCAAAATCTACTTTGCACCCCATGCCGACACGATTACCGGCAAGCCTGACTTGGTGTTCCGCCGCAAGAAAGTTGCCGTCTTCATTGACTCCGACTTCTGGCACGGCCATTCAGACCGCTACCCGCCGCCCAAGTCCAACACCGAGTATTGGGAAGCAAAAATCGCCCGCAACCGCAAGCGGGATGCCGAAGTCAACGCCGCGCTTTCGGAGGTGGGCTGGACAGTGATACGCATTTGGGCGTATGATATTAAACATGACCTGAATGGCTCAATCGAGCGTATTCTTTTCGCCATTGGGCGATCTGACACAGAGATTTCAGAAAATTCTGATGTTGTTGAGGCAGGTTCTGATAAGGATAAGGTACTATAATATTTAGACTCCTACTTTATCCTCTGAGGAACACACCATGAATTTTCGACTCGGCGAGTTGTTCTGCGGCCCCGGCGGGCTTGCACTTGGCGCTACTCGTGCCTGCGTCCAAGCCCCAAATGGTGAGCCTTTTACAATATCCCATGCTTGGGCTAATGACTACGACAAAGATACCTGCGCCACGTACCGCCGCAATATCTGCCCGGACAACCCGCATTCAGTAGTACACAAAGATGTCCGCGACTTCACTCCTGAAGAAGCCGAACGAATCAGCGATATTGATGGCTTTGCTTTTGGCTTTCCATGTAACGATTATAGTCTTGTTGGAGAACAAAAGGGAATGGACGGTGTTTACGGGCCGCTCTATTCTTACGGCGTCCGTATGCTCAAGCACTTCCGGCCCAAGTTCTTCTTAGCAGAGAATGTCGGCGGCATCCGGTCAGCAAATGATGGAAAGTCATTCACACGCATTTTAGATGATTTGTTCGAGGCAGGCTACTCGCTTACTCCGCATCTTTACAAATTTGAGCAGTACGGCGTACCGCAGTCAAGGCATCGGATTATCATTGTTGGTATTCGTGCCGACCAAAATGTAAAATTTGAGGTGCCATGTTATCTGCCGGCACATATTCCTACCCGTACTGCCCGCGAAGCAATAGAACTGCCGCCTATTCCTTTGGACGCGGATAACCATGAGCTGACTAGACAGTCTTCTGACGTTGTTGCTCGTTTGAAGCATATCCTTCCCGGTCAGAATGCGTTTAATGCGGATATGCCGGACAGCCTGCGCCTCAATGTTAAAAGTGTTACCATGAGCCAGATTTACCGCCGTCTTGATCCTAACAAGCCTGCTTATACCATTACCGGAAGCGGCGGCGGCGGCACACACGTTTACCATTGGGAAGAACCCCGCGCTTTAACTAACCGCGAACGCGCACGTCTGCAAACCTTTCCTGATAACTACTACTTTGAAGGCCAAAAGGAAAGCGTTCGGAAGCAGATCGGAATGGCTGTTCCGGCTGATGGAGCGCAGGTCATCTTTGAAGCTATCCTCAAAACTTTTGCGGGTATCGAGTATACGCACTGCTACCCAAACATTCAGCCGTACACGCACTTGAAAAGTGCGGATAAGACGAGAGAAATCAATGAGCAGATACAGTTGACACTGTGGGAGCGGCGGCAGGCATACGAATTAGTTGATTAGGAGCAATACGCGGCGTGATAACTGACAACTTGTATGAGCAGGTGCTTGTTCAGCCTGCACGAGAAAACGGCGATGCTTTGAGCATCATTTCGGGTTACGCAAGCGCGGCGTTTGCCGCCGATCATTTGCAGGATATGCTTGTCATGCAGAGTCGACCCACAGTGCATCTCATTATTGGGATGTTTCCACAAATCGGTTTTCTGCGAAGCAACCATCTAGCTTTTCAGCAGTTATCTATCACAGACTACCCTATTGGGTTTGAGTGCCGTTATGTAATAACGCCGCCGCCTGTACACGTCAAGGCGTACTCCTGGTATAAGGGCGGCCAGCCATTGCGCGGTTTTGTAGGTTCTGCCAACTATAGCAAGAATGCGTTCGCTGCTCAACAGCGAGAAGCCGTAACTTTAGCCGATGCACAAGAGGTACAAAGTTATTTTGATGAGCTATGGGTATCCGCTCTCGATTGTCGGGAAGCGGCGGCAGACAGGCTTGTCGCTGAAGCTGTTGAGGCTTACAAAACCAAATCTGTAGCGGCGAACATTACGCAGGATACTACAGAAAGTGAAATTGAAGGTTTGCCTCATGTCGGTCTTTCCCTGCTTGCCGAAGGCGGCGATATACATCAAGGCGGCGGCGGGTTGAACTGGGGACAACGTCCTGGACGTGAGCCAAACCAAGCCTATATTCCAGTGCCCGCTTCTATCGGACGCTCTGGCTTCTTTCCACCACTGAAACAGCATTTTACTTTAATGACGGACGATGGTAAATCTTTAATATGTGTTCCTGCCGAACCCAAGCAGAAGGGCGGTACAATCCCGCACGCCATACATACTCCGCTCAATAACAGCGATATGGGTCTGTACTTCCGCTATCGTCTTGGATTGGCAAGCGGCGCATTCATAACCAAGCAGGACTTGGAAAATTATGGGCGCACGAATGTAATTATTTATAAGCTGGACCCGGAAACCTATTACATGGATTTCTCTGTCTAAAGTCAAAACAATCCATGACCGATAATTTGCTGGAAATTGAGAACTTGGAAACGGTGTTTGGGCGTGAGGGACGCGGGCCGGTCGCTAGGGCGGTGCGCGGGGTGTCGCTGTCGGTGAAGAAGGGCGAGACGCTGGGGATTGTTGGGGAGTCGGGTTCGGGCAAGAGTGTCACGGCGCTGTCGGTGCTGCGGCTGATTGCGTCGCCGGGGCAAATCACCGGCGGGCGGGTGCTGTTTGACGGCGCGGATTTGCTGACGCTCTCCGAGAAGCAGATGCGTGGGGTGCGTGGGGCGAAAATCGCGATGGTGTTTCAGGACCCGATGACGGCGCTGAACCCGACGCTGACGGTGGGGGAGCAGATCGCGGAGACGATCTTGGCTCACCAGAAGGTCACGCGGGCCGAAGCGTGGGCATCAGCACAAGACTGGCTCTCGCGGGTTCGGGTCTCCCTGCCCGAGCGGCGGATGCGGCAGTACCCGCATGAGCTGTCCGGCGGGATGCGGCAGCGCGTGATGATCGCGATGGCGTTCTCCTGCCGCCCGGCCCTGCTGCTGGCCGACGAGCCGACCACCGCTTTGGATGTCACCGTGCAGGCCCAGATTTTAGATTTGATGGATGAGCTGAAGGCGGAGCTGGACACGGCGATTGTGCTGATTACCCATGATCTTGGGGTCGTGCGCGAGCGGTGCGACGATGTCGCGGTCATGTACGCCGGGCAGGTGGTGGAATATGCGCCTGCCGCCGACCTGTTCGCCGACCCGAAGCACCCGTACACGCAGGCGCTCCTGGCCTCGCTGCCGGACTGGCGTCGCCCGAAGACCGACCAGCCGCTGCCGTCGCTGCCCGGTCAGCCCCCGCCGCTGACCGCAATCCCGCCCGGCTGTCCGTTTGCCCCCCGGTGCCCGCAGCGGTTTGCCCCGTGCGCGAGTGTGGTTCCCGCAAACACGCAGCTAGAGAATGACCGCACGGTCCGCTGCCTGCGCTACGAAGAAGCATGGGAAGACCGGGACGACGCGCCGGCTTAATGCTTTGTTGGGGCACACTCTGCGTATGATGAGCGTCAAAACAAAAGCACATATCGGGCCGCAAGGGACCCTCTTGCTTGAGGTCCTGACCCCGCTATGTGAAACAGATGTCGAAGTCATAGTGGTCATTCAGCCGGCACCGGAAAACCGAATCAGACTAACATTAGAGCCGCATCAGAGTAACATTAAAATGATAATTGTAGGCTGAAAAACAAATCTTGACAACTCCTGAATGACCGTGTTATAATTGGAGGGGCAAGGGTAATCTTCCCCGGCTTGTCTGATAGCACTTCCGCAGACAGAAACACTCTAGGAGGCAAAAAGGCACGACCATGTTAAACGGGAAAGTCAAATGGTTCAGCGACTCGAAAGGCTACGGCTTCATCGAAGTTGCCGGACGCAAAGATCTATTCGTTCATTTTTCGGCGATCCAAAAAGAAGGCTATAAAAGCCTGGCAGAAGGTGAAGACGTTCTCTTCGAGATCGAAGAAGGCGATAAAGGCCCGCAGGCGGCGCAGGTCACTTCCGGCGCACAAACCGCTTCGGAGGTTCAGACCGCGCCCGAACCCGTCGCCGCGTAATTCCCTCGCCGTGTCCTCTCTTTCAGCCCCGGCCTGTGCCGATCGCCGCACCGATTGGCCCGTTCGGGGCGTTTCCATGCCTGAGCCGAAACACGCAAGACCAATCGTCACGCAAGACCAATCACTACGTAAGACACACCATGCCGCAATCTCCTGCTCCAAAAACTCCTGCGCCGCGCAGTTATGTCATCAGCCCCGAGGCCGACCGGCGGCTGATCCGCATTTCCCTCCTTTACGGCGGCATCTCGTTTGTGCTGCTGCTGCTGCTGACCTTTGCGGTGCCCTATGCCAATGTCCGCTTTCCGCTGCCGCCGGTGCCGAAGGCCATCCTGAACTGGGGCAGCCTGCTGATTGTTCTGCTGCCATTCCTGGCCGGTGTCACCCGCATGAACGCCGTCCGGCTGGAAATCGGGCGCGAGCGGGTGGGGGCACGGGCCTGGACCGAAGCGGTCGCGGCCCTGGAGCCGTTCGACGCCCCCTGGCAGCGGTTTCTTGACGGCACTGGGGAGGCGCACTTTCTGCTGGGCCAAGCCTATGCCGGCCTCGGCGATAAGGTGAAGGCCGAGCGGGCGCGGGCGTTCGTGCGCCGCAAAGCGGGCAGCCCCTGGGCCGAAAAGCTGCAATCCCCCAAAGGCCCTTCGATTGCCGCGTCCCGCGCTAAAGTCTACCCGGCGAAAGGGGAAAGTGGGGGTGAAAACGGCACCGGGCAGGAAAAGCGGCCCACGCCGCCGAAGAGTAAGCCCAGGCGGCGGTTTTAGGACGGGCGAATCGAAAACAGGGCGAATACAAAGTTCGCCCCTACGGGGTTAGGACGAAAACCGGGCAAAATGGAGGGCGCGAACCTTGTGTTCGCCCTTCCTTATCTGCGCTTGCCCTGCCTGATGGGAGTCAATTACCAATGGACATTACCGAACGTTACACGACGCAGGCCGGACGGCAGTTTCTCATCCGGCTTTCCTACAACGAGCGCATCAAAGACACCGACCAGAGCGCGGCGTTCCTCCGCAGCCTCGATGTCACCGACACCGAGACCAAAGAAGAAGTCGAGGTGCCCGCCAATGCGTCGAAGTTCTCCACCTACGAGAACTTCACCAACTTCGGCGGCTACACCGCAATCAACTACTTCGGCTCCCGCGAGACCGCCATCGAGGGCCTGCGAGCCAAAGTGCTGACCCGAGTGGAAGATTATTTAGAGACGATTTCTTAGAAAGAATGGACTGAAATTGTCCGATACTAACGAGAGCGCCCCATCTTTGCAGGCGCAGACCATCGAGCTAGGCAAGACGCTCAAAGCCATCGCCGACCGGGACCCATCGGGCACCCCGACCGCGCAGGCTGCCGCCGTCTTTCTGGGCTGGCTGCAAGCCGCAGGGCCAACATCGCGCGAGCCGCTGTACCTCGCCGATGTCGCCGACAATTACGACGTATTTTTGAACACCAACAAAGACTTATTCGAGCTGTTCGATATTTTAGACAACTACATCGAAGTAGACGATGACGACGGCCCCCCGGAGCCGCGCACGTATATCGGCCTGCCAATGAGTTCTTGATGCAGTGAACCATACAGGGTGAAACAAGGAGGTATTGTGCCAGAACTCAGCCGCTTTTTCGGCATCATCATCCGTATGTACATGGAGACCGGAACCCAGCACCATCGCCCGCACTTTCATGCCTATTATGGAAGCGATGTTGCCATTTACAGCTTGGATACGATTGACGTGCTTGCAGGTCAGCTCCCAAAACGTCAGCAGCGACTTGTCGAAGCCTGGGCGGAACTGCATCAAGCTGAGTTGGAGGCATGTTGGCAACAGCTCCAAGCCGGTCAGCCGCCGGAACCAATTGCGCCGCTCTCATAAGGAGAACAGCATGGAGCAAACTGCCCCCAAGACAGCAGCGTTTTTTCATCCTATTTACCGCGTCTGTTCCGCCGAAATCGTTGGACCTTACACTCTGTCTGTCACGTTTGATGATCGCGCCGAGCGAACAATCAACTTCCTGCCGATGCTGACGGGTGAGCTTTACGAGCCACTGCGTGACCTCGCGCTGTTCAATCAGGTTCAGGTGGACCCGGAAGTGTATACGCTGGTCTGGCCGAACGGGGCCGACTTCGACCCGGCGACGCTGCATGACTGGCCGGAGTCCTAACATATCTGCCGATGGTACAACTGACAAAGGGCAAACCTTAATGAAGCGCAACCATGCCTGTCCCGAGTGTGCGAGCCATGAAATTCACGTCACGCAGGTTCACTCTCAGCAAGGCACAAACTTAATGAGCGGGGTGAATAATTTCGTTCGGTCTGTTATTCTGGAGGCTTACATTTGCGGCAACTGCGGCTGCTATCGCCTTTTTGTACCTGAACGGGACCTTGCGGATGTCATTGAAAAGCTGCCCAAACTGCGCGAGATTTGAATGCTTTCCGAGGAGTAAGATTGGCCTCCGTTCCGGTATTCGAGCAGAAAAAAGTGGTGTCGCTGTTTGTGGTGCTGGCCTATCTCGGGCTGGCGCTGCTGGGGCTTGTCGTCGGCTATGCCCTGCGGGACCTGATCCCGCCGTTTCTGGTCGCGACGATCTTTGCGATGACCCTGACGCCCGAAGTGGACCGATTAGAGCGGCAGGGGCTGTTCGGGCGGCGCTTTCCGCGCGGGCTGGCAATTGGGGTGATCTACGCGCTCTTCCTCGGCATCTGCGTGCTGATTGTCAAGGGTCTGACCGTCGTGAGCGGGCAGATGACCGAACTCATCACCCGCCTGGTGCCGAAACCGCTCTATGGCTCGCCGCACGAGGTCGCGCTGTTTGCAGCAACCTGGATGCAGGCGCATCACTTCCCAACTGCGCTTCAGCCGCCGCTGATCAACCAGGCCCATCATGTGCCGGAGCTGCTCGGAAACGGCTTGCGCTGGTTCGGGGATAACCTGCCGGGGCTGGCGGGCAATCTGGTGTGGGTGGTGGTTGTCCCGATCATCACGTTCTTTATCCTGCTCGACTTCAATAAAATACTCGGGAAATCGCTGCTGCTGGTGCCGAAAGAGAGGCGTGAGGGGCTGCTGGCGACGGTGACGGACATTATTGCAGTCTTCGGCAGCTATGTCCGGGGGGTGCTGACCGTGATGGCGCTCGACATCGCCGTCATCTTTGCCGTGCTCTGGTTCGCCGGGCTGCATGATTACGCGCTGACGCTGGCGATCACGGCGGGGCTTCTCTACACCATTCCTTACTTCGGAGCGCTGGTCTCGACGATTCTCATCGGCCTGGTCGCGCTGGCGACGCATGGGCTGACCCTGGCGATTATTGTGGTGCTGCTGATGGTCTTCATCCATCAAGTGGTCTTTGACAACATTGTCGCGCCGCGCATTATCGGCGGCAGCGTCAACCTGCATCCGCTGCTGACACTCCTCGCCCTGATGACCGGCGGAACACTCTTCGGCATCGGCGGCACCCTGCTGGCCGTGCCGGTCGCCGCCGCCCTGCAAGTGGTTCTCATCCGCCTGTTCCCGCAGTTCAAGACCGATGTGGTCGCGGTCCGCCGGGCCGCAAGCGTCGTGCAGAAAACCATTTCTAAAGAGACCGAGGCCGCCGCGCCCGACGCCCGCAAAGACGGCGACGCCCCGGCGCTCCAGCGCGATCAGGACACCGCCCGCGCCGACGCCCAAGATGCCCAGGTCCTGCCGGGTTAGGGCTTCTCTTTTTAGGCTTTCTTGCCCTCTTTCCGGCACTTGTCGCTGCAATAGATGACGCTGTCCCAGTCCCGCTCCCACTTTTTGCGCCAGGTGAACGGCCGACCGCAGGCCGGGCAGACTTTGGTGGGCAAATTGTGCGGATTGCGAACAGCGTCTTTTTTCATCATTGGCGTTAAAACTTCGCGCCGAGCTGAATGTTGAAGCCGCTGAACCGTGCGCCGCTGAGGCTGTTGGCATCGGTGTAGTTGACCTCAAACAGATACGCTCGCTTGAACTCGACCCCGGCATTTAAGCGGTACCCAAAGTTTGTCTTGTTGGACGACCCGCCGAGGCCCGACCCGTGCAGGAAGTATGCGCCGATGCCCGCGCCGACATAGGGAGTCAGGGTGCTCTCGCTGCCGGGGGCTTGCAGCAGGTAGCGGACGCCGGGGCCGACCCCGACATAGCTGGCTTTGATGCCCCGGTGATCGCTGCCAGCGTAGTCTATGTACCCCAGGTAGCTGAGGTTCGACGTGGCGGCTCCCGCTTTAGTCGGCAGAGCGTACTCGGCCCCGGCGCTGAACCAGGTGTCCCGGACGCCATCTTTCAGCCGGCTGCCGCTCGGGAAGAATGCGCCCAGCTTGATCGTGATCGGCTTCTCGGCGGCTGCCGCCGACTGCGCCGATGCGCCGGAGGTAAAGACGCCGCAAAGGGCCGCGCCGCAGGCCGCCGTCAGAAGGGCGGTGGTGACTGTCTTGTTCATGGTGTTCTCCTTGTTCGACAAATCGCTGTTGGACAAACTAAAAATGCAGACCCAGCTAGAAATGCAGGCCGAGCGCAAGCACGAAGCCGTCGGCCCGCTGGACGGCCTGATACTTGGCGCTGACTGTTGCCAGGCCGCCCGGCAGCGCGTAGCCAAGCTCGCCGTAGCCGCCGACCTTGCTGGTTGTGCCGAGCCGGTCGAAACCCGTGTTCCGGCGCTGGTTCAGGAAATAGTAGCCGATCCCTGCGCCGGCATACACCCCGCCGCCGACTCCGACCTGAAGCCCGGCAGTCAGTGGAACGACCGTCGAGTGGCTGCCGGACTTCGAGCCGGTCTCGACCCCGACGCCGAGTACGACCCGCAGCGGGGTCGGGTTCGGGAGCGGCAGGCCGTAGTGGAACTCGACATCGAGCTGAGTGTTCCCGCCCGCCGATTTCGCTGCGCCGCTTGATGGGATGAATACCCCGGCGGTGACCGCATTCGGCCCGCCGATAATCGGCAGGGCCGGGCCGGGTGCGGCCTGAGCCGACGGGGCAAGGGCAAAGAAGGCGAGTGCGGCGGCGCAGACGCCGAGGGTCGAACAATTGCGAACGATCATTGAGGTCTCCTTGTGAATGGGTTTGGATGACCGGCACTGCGAGCATTTCATGGAAGTGCCGGCCTGCTGTTGAATGAAAACCGAAGCGGTTAAAGATTCTTCAGTCCCGGAGGGACTTTGTGCTTTTCGTAGACCGGCACTTCCATGAAATGCTCGCAGTGCCGGTGCTCTTGTCCGTGTCGGTTCCTGTCGGTCTGGCAGATGTCAGAGCTGCACCAAACGGGCGGTTTCCATGCCGTCAATCTGACGGATCTGGTCGAGCAGCGCGTCCGGGGTCGGCGTATCGAGCTTCAGGACCATCACCGCACGGTTGCCGGCGCTTTCGCGCCCGACGTGCATACCGGCGATGTTGACGCCGGTGTCGCCGAGCAAGGTGCCGACACGGCCGATGACGCCGGGCCGGTCGGTGTGTTGGGTGACCAGCATTGGGCCGGAGGGGCGGACATCCACCCGGTAACCGTCAATGGTCAGAATACGCAGATTGTCTTTGCCGAGCACGACGCCGCTGATCTCGCGCTCGGTGCCATCGGGTCCGCCCCGTTTACGGACAGTTAGAACCGGGCCGGTGCTTTCGCCCGACGCCGGAGTGCGGCTTTCGGTGATCTTGATGCCGCGCGACGCCGCGATTGCGGGGGCGTTGACATAGTTGACGCTCTCGGCGACCACGGGTTCTAAAAGGCCCTTCAGCACGGCGCGGGTCAGGTGCAGGGTCGGCAGGCTCTCGAAGTCGCCGGCGTAGACCACTTCCACCTCGCTGATCGGGCTGGACGTGAGCTGGGCCTGGAGGCTGCCGATCTTCTCGGCGAGTGTCAGATACGGCTGCAAACGAACCAATAAATCGGCGGAGACCGACGGCATATTGACGGCGGCGCGGGCGGGTTTCCCGGCCAGCACTTCGACAATCTGCTCGGCGATGTCAATGGCGACATTGACCTGCGCTTCCTCGGTGCTCGCTCCGAGGTGGGGTGTTGTGATGATGCTCGGGATACCCAGCAGAGGATTGTCGGCGGGCGCCGGCTCGGTCGTAAACACATCAATCGCCGCGCCGCCGATGCGCCCCGCTTTGGCAGCGTCCGCGAGTGCCGCCTCGTCAATAATGCCGCCGCGGGCGCAGTTGATCAGCCGCACGGTCGGCTTCATCAGGGCCAGCTTTTCGGCATTGATCATGCCGGTCGTCTCTTTGGTTTTCGGCGTATGCACCGAGATATAGTCGGCCTCTTTGTACAGCGTGTCCAAGTCTACGAGTTTAATTCCCAGCGCGTCCGCCTGCTCGGGTTTCAGGTACGGGTCAAAGCCCAACACGCTCATGCCGAACGACTGCAATCGGGAGACCACTTCGCGCCCGATCTTGCCGAGGCCGATGACGCCGAGCGTCTTGCCGTAGATCTCCGACCCCATGAACTTTTTGCGGTCCCAGCGGCCCGCCCGCATGGTGGCGTCGGCCTGCGGGATGTTCCGGGCCAGCGCCAGCAGCATCGCGACGGTCAGCTCGGCAGCGGCCAGCGTGTTGCCTTCGGGGCTGTTGACCACCAGGATGCCGCGATTGGTCGCCACTTCCACATCAATGTTATCCACGCCGACCCCGGCGCGTCCGATAATCTTCAGCTTGTCGGCTTTGGCGAGAATCTCAGCAGTGACTTTGGTTTCCGAGCGCACGGCGAGCGCGTCATAATCCCCGATAATCGCCGCCAATTCGTCTTTGGTCAGCCCAATTTTCACGTCCACTTCGGCGGCCTGCTTGAGGATCTCGATGCCCTCGGGGGCAATCGGATCGCTCACTAATACCTTCGGCATATACTTAAACTCCCTTGTTTATCCTAATCCTGCTCGTTATGCTATCTATGGAAACTGCGCGGTAAAGGCCGACGCCTCTGCATTAAAGTCTTTGCCCTCGGCTTCCGCGACTTTGACCAGTCCGGTCTTCGTGGCGTCATATTCTCGCTCGCCTTCGGCTTGACTGCCAAGAAAGCGCGTGTGCATCAGAAGGCCGTAGACCCCGCAGGTGATTGAAAAAGGCGCGATTGCGCCGCCCTGTTCCAGCGTAATTCGCGCCCCCAATGAGTGTTCCTCACCGCGCAAAATTACGCCGCCTTCAGACCCGGCTTGGCCAAGCGTCGTGCCGTCGTCAAATGGGTACCAGTCCGTCGCAATTATTACTGTCATTCATCGGGCCATTTCGTCAGCGGCTTTTGGGCGGCATTGCGAAGCTGATGCAGTTTAACGTAGGCTTGGTTGCCGCCTTCCGCCTCGTGGACTGTAAACAAAATCTGCCAGGTGCTGCGTCCGTGCCGGTACAAAAAGACCCGCAGCGGCACACCGGGGTGCTTTTTCTGGTAAAACCGATTTTCATCTGCAACCAGACAGCGATACGGCAGAGTTGCCAGCGAGGCCCAAACCGTATCCATGCCTCTCTGCCAGGCGTCTGCCGCGTCAATCCCGGCGCTGTCGTTGATCCAGAAGAACGCCGCCCTGGTTTGTTCTCTCGCAACGCTCGTGAGGCGAACTGCGTAGACCGGAAGATGATTTTCTGTGTCCGCCTCTGCGCTCATCAGGCATTCGCCTTTTGGGCCGTGCGAATATCCGTAACGTGCGCTTTCAGTTCTCGGCTCATCTCCTCGGCAGTGATCCATCGTCCGGCATCGTAATCTTCAACGCTTCGATCCAAGCCTGCCAAGGTTTCCTGAAGCTCGGCCTCGGCCTCTGCCAAAGCACGGGTGAGCAGGGAGGTATGCACCTGCTCCGGGATAAGTCCCTGCCCTTCGGCGAAAGTTCTCAGGCGCGTTTCAATATCGGGCGTGAGTGTGACGGTCATCGGTTTTGTCCTTCCCATCACCCCTTGCGCTGGGCGAAATCTTTGAGCAGGTCGGCGAGGGCTTGGACGCCTTTTTCGGGAAACGCATTGTAAATGGAGGCGCGGAAGCCGCCGACGCTGCGGTGGCCTTTGAGGCCGTCCATATCGGCCTTCTTGGCTTCGGCCAGCAGTTCGGGTTCCAGCGCTTCGTCGGCCAGGCGCCAGGTGACATTCATCAGCGACCGATCTGCTTTGTCGGTGACTGTGGGCTGGTAGAACGGCGCGAGTTCGTCGAGCGTATTGTACAAAACGCCCGCTTTGCGCTTGTTGCGGGTTTCAATCGCCGAAAGGCCGCCTTCAGCCTCGATCCACTTCAGCACTAGGCCAACGACATAGATCGCGAAGGTCGGCGGGGTGTTGAACAGCGAGCGGTTCTCGAGAAACGTGCGGTAAGAGTAAATCTTTGGGATGTCGGTGTTTGCCGTCGCCAGGAACGACTTCTTGGCGACTGCCAGCACGACTCCCGCCGGGCCGACATTCTTTTGTGCGCCGCCGTAGAGAAACGAAAACTTAGAATAGTCCCGTGTCAAGGCCAGAAAGTCCGACGACGTATCGGCCACTAAAGGCGTGTCACCGATATTCGACGGCAGCTCGAAGTACTCGGTGCCTTCAATCGTGTTATTGGTCGTGATATGGACGTAGCGCGAGCCAGGGCTGACCGAGAACTCTTTCGGGATATACGTGTACTTGGCGGCCTTCGACGACGCCGCTTCTTTGGGGTCACCGTAGAACTTCGCCTCGCCGAGCGCTTTCGCGCCCCAGTCGCCGCTGACTACGTAATCGGCGGTCTGGCCTGGATTCAAGAAGTTCTGCGGCACCATTGCAAACTGCTGGCTCGCGCCGCCCTGCAAAAAGAGCGTCGCGTACTCGGTCGGGTCCAGCCCCAGTGCCTTCAAAAGCCGCGACTCGGCGTCGGCATGGATCGCTTCGTAATCCTTGCCCCGATGGCTGACTTCGAGCAGGGACATTCCCGTGCCGTTGATCTCGCGGACGCCCTCGGCGGCTTCCGCGAGAACCGACTCGGGCAGGATGGCGGGGCCGGCGCTGAAATTGTAAATACGGTGGCTCATGGTGTGATCTATGCTTCCTCGCTAAAATCGGGACTCTTCGTTGAATTGGCTCAAGTGTACCCGACAGAGCAGGGAAAGTGTCAAGTTCCCCGCCGGGGCGAACACAAGGTTCGCCCCTACAGAATCGTTGCGACATAGTTCTGGGATACGGCATCAAGCGCCTGCGTGTCGGTGATCTCGAAGCGGTTGCCGTCCACATCGAGCAACAGCAGGTGCGTGGGGGACAGCCAGATAGCGTTCTCCTGGAGGTTCTGGGTGACAAAGTCCCGGTCGCCCCGGTCGGTCTGCACACTCCAATAGGTCGCCCCGAACTCCTGCTTGGCGTGGGTGATTGCCCGCACCGTGGCGGTCAGGTACCGGCGGCGCAGCTCCTCATTTGCTGCTGCCAGCGAGTCCGGCGGCAGGACACTCGGGTCCGGCAGGGTGACAATCGCGTTGCCTTTGCCGTCTAAAAGCGCCAGGTACTGACCAGGCCGGGACAGCGGCGCGGCCCACGCGGGCTTGACCGTGTGGTAGGAACGGTCGCCATCAATGGTCAAGCGCAGGCGGTCTTTGGGTTCATAAAACAGCCGCAGCGTCTTTGGGTCCGGCGCTTGCTGGTCAGGTGTGTCGGGCATGGAAATTGACCTCCGGCGAACATTCCCGGCCATGAATGGCCGGGCTAACAGGGTGCAAAAGCCCTCCGGGCTTGAAGAACAGAGCAAGGCCAGCACAGCCCTAGCAGTTTAATGCCGTCATTCATGGCTGGAAGCTCATTCCGGCGTTTCTGCTGTCGGTTTGGGAGGCCAGACACCTTCCGGCTCCGCCTCAAAGGTCGCTTCAAGAACTTCGGCGGTCGGATAGATTGCGCGGCTTCCTTTGTGACGCGCCGCCAGCCGCTTTGCCCATGAGGCCGCGTGAACTCCCAGCCAAAGCGTCAGCAGAGGCAGCACGATGAGCAAAAATAGCGGCATCAAAACAAAAAACAACATATCTGCCTTTGCTTGCGTTCACCGCGCCGTCTGGAGCGGCTCGCCATCTTCCAGCGTGTAAATATCTTCGCGTGTGTCCGCAAGTTCTTCATACCATTCGCGCCCGACGGCCTGCATCCAGACTGATTCCACTTCGTCTTCGGCGGCATTTTCTGCGACAATCTCCGACATTCTCATCTTGACTCCTTTTGCCCCGCGCCCATGCGGACGCTACCGTCGCTGCCCTGAGCGCGGGCCGTAGGCTTTTTGGAAGCGCTTGATGAATTCTTCCCCGGCGCGGGCATGGTCCACCATCGGCTTAGGGTAGGCATTTGTGTCAAGCTCGGGAATCCAGCGGCGGCAGTAGGTCAGGTTGGGATCATAGCGGCGCTGCTGGGCGACCGGGTTGAAGACGCGGAAATTGCCGTTGGGGTCCGGTGCGGTGCCCGCCACCCATTGCCAGCCGCCGTAATTTGAGGCCCAGTCGCCGTCTACCAGCTCCTGCATATAATACTCGGCCCCGATACGCCAGTCAATCAACAAATCTTTGCACAGAAACGATGCCGCGATCTGGCGCGTTCGATTATGCATCCAGCCCATCGAAAGCATCTGGCGAATGCCAGCGTCAACGTAAGGATACCCGGTCATGCCGGCCTTCCAGCGCTCTAAAAACTCGTCGTTTCGGTCAAAGCGCATCGCGGCCAGGGCGGGCTGAAGGGCTTTGGTGAGCATCGTCGGATGATGCCACAGCAGCGTGTTGAAGAAGTCCCGCCAGGCCAGCTCATCCTGCCACTTGGCCGCCCCGCGCCCGCCGAGTTTATCCGCCTCGCGCCAGCAGTCGCGCACCGAAAGCGTGCCGTACTTGAGATGAGCGGACAGGGCCGACGTGCTGTTTTCGTCGCCGGTGTTGTCCCGGTTGTCGGCATACTCCCGCAGCTTCGACTGTGCGAACTGCCGCAGGCTGGCTTGCGCGGGCACTTCGCCCGGTGCGAAGATGGTCTGAGTCAGATGCAGCCCGTAGTCTTCGAGCGTCGGCAGCGGCGCGGAAGTCGGCACAGTGTCGAGCTTCAGCTTCGGCAGCAGGGGCGCGAGGTTCAGCCGCGCTCCGACCCGGACCCGCGTTTCCCAGACCCGCTTAAACGGCGTGAATGTCTTGAACGCTTCCCCATTGCGCGGGTCCACGATATTTTGCGGCGCGGCCAGCAGCGCGTCATCGCAGACTTTGACCGCGATCCCCGCGCCGTCGAACGCCGCCGTGACCGCTTCGTCGCGCACCGTGCTATACGGCGTGTAGTCGGCGTTGAAGTACAGCGCCGAGGCCCCGACTTCCGCTACCAGCGCCGTCAATTCTTTGTGCGGCTCGGCTCCGTAGCGCAAAATCAGCCGTCCGCCATGCTTTTCCAAATCCGCGCTCAGTGACTTCAGCGCCCCGAATAGAAACGCCGTCCGGGCCGCCCCGATGTCCCGCGCCCGCAAAATAGCATCGTCCAAAACGAATACGCCGACCACCTGGTCATTCTCACGCAGGGCATGATAAAGTGCTGTATTGTCTGTCAGCCGTAAATCCCGCCGAAACCACATCAAAGCTGTTTTTTGGTTTGCCAAAATTATTGGTCAATTCTAATTCAAGGAGACACGGGGCTGAACCCCCGTGCTTTAAAAGTTCAAGCCCCCGCCTGCGCGGGCGAATACAAATCAGTTCGGATGCCCGCGCAGGCGGGGAGTTGCTTTTTTGAAGCACGGGGGTTCAGCCCCGTGTGTCCGTCGTGTGCTCGCCTAAAACCCGCCGAACGCTTCTTGATACCGCTCCCAAATCTGCGCTTCATAGGCCAGCGCGTAGCTTTCGGCATACGGCTCGCCCCGGCAAGCCCGGACTTTGGATTTCGTCGTCATCCGGTCATGGTGATGCCCCAGCTCATGCAAAAGTATGTGCAGAAGCTGATACGCTTTCGCCTGCGCCTCGGTGAACTCGCACATCACCCCGTCTTCAATCCCGTGACTTTGTACGCCCAATCTGTCATAAATCGCTTGGTGGTCGTCGTAGTGCGACACGGCATAATCTATCCACAAACCGGCCTCCCAAGCACAGATACCAATGACCCCCGGCAAGTGCCAGCCGTTCAGCGTATACTCGCCTGGTGCCAGCACAATCGCATTGAGGCCGCGTGACAATTCGGCCCAATCGGGCAGCAGGCGAATAAACGCTTCAACATCGCGCTGCAATAAAACGTGCCGGTAGCCTTTGCCGGGCCGCTGCCGGTCAATCACGAGTGACGACGGCGCGAGGGTGTAATAGTTCGCCGTCCACTCCGGGTTGTTTTTCTTTTGGACCTGCCCGCCGATGACACGCGGCGTAGATTTTCGGTTGATCAGTTTCATGAATTGGCCTCCAAGAATGCTCCGGCATAAATTGCCACGGAATAAATTCCGAGGCTCCGAACAAACCAGTGTCGCGGCGACACGGGGAAATACGGCAAACGAAATTGGTCCCGCGTCGCCTCGCGGCGAGATCACTTTTTCCGTGTCATGGCTATTCCCCCAGGACTTTGTTGTAGACGACGTTGCTGGGTTCGGGGGTGAAGCCGAACTTGGTGTTGATGGCGAGCATCGGGGCGTTATCGGCGTGGTTTTCTGTGACCATGACCGTCACCCCGGCGGCGCGGGCGGCTTCGTAGGCCCGGACTTTGAGCGCCGTCGCGACCCCGTGGCCGCGATGCTCTTTCAGAACACCCGTGAGCCACTGCATGCCGACTTCGGGGAATTCGAGTTTCGGCACGACATGGCACTCGCCGATCCATTGGCCGTCTTTTTCCGCCAGCAGGAGCAGCTCGGGCCGCCATTCGGGGCGCTCGACCACGAACTTGACCCAGTCTTCAAACGGCTCCATCGTGAACGGCTGCTCGTCGCGCCGGGGAATATCGTAGATCAGCGGCACTTCCAAATCAAAATACTTGTGCCGGTTTTCGTCGGTGTCCTCGATCTCGGCGTAGGTGAAAATCTTCGTCCCGTAAGCATCGGACTGTGCCACAGACCCCAGAAACGGCGACGGGTCCCACGTCGTCAGGTCCAAAAACGACGGCGTCTCGCGCTCCATCTCGGCGAAGCCGCGCTTCGTCAAAAACGCGATGGCGGGTTCGTCCGGGGTCGTTTCCCGGAAGCTCGTCACCAGGCGCTTTGACTCGCGCTCCTCGGCGAATGCGGCAGCGGTGTCGTAGAGCGCCGTGCCGATGCCCCGCCCGCGATGCTCATGGGCTACCAGAATGTCGAAGTCGCAGACATCTTTCAGCTTGAACCCAGACGTGTTCAAATCGGTGGCGTTCAGATAGGCGACCGGCTGGCCGGTCTTCGCGTCTATGGTGCAGAGGCGAATGTCGACCAGCTCCGGCTTGCGGAGCGTGTCACGCCGCCTGGCGGCTGCGGCACTGTTGTACCTATGTCGGGGCCGATCCCGGTTTGCAATCTCGATAATCGCCTCCCGGTCGTCGTCCTGAAACGGGCGAATACGATACTCTTTTGGGTTGAGCGTAGTCATGCGTGTCTCCTGAAACTGTGCGCTAAAGGTCTTTGCTGTAGCTGACGGCGGGGGCATCGGGCACAAAGCCCAGTCTTTTGTTGATTGCCCGCATCGGGGCGTTATCCTCGTGATTCTCGGTCAAAATCAGCGGGCAGCCCCGCGCCCGCGCTGCGTCAATAGTTCGCAGTTTGAGGGTGTAGGCGATGCCGAGGCCCCGGTACTCGGGCAGAACGACCGTCAGGAACGTCCAGGCAATGCCGGTATGTTCCTGAAAACGAAGCTGGCTTGCGCCGACCCACACGCCGCTGTCACTGGCCGCCAGCAGCAAGGCGTTGTTGTTCCACTCTGGCCGGTCAAAATGCTTCACGAACTCCTCAAACGGCGGCGGTTCGGAGTGAACATCACTGGTGGGAGCATCCCGGTCCAGCACCGCTGCCAGCGTGTAAAGCTTGCGGCGGTTTTCTTCGGTGTCGCCGGCTTGGGCATACGAGAAGAACGTGATGCCATCCGGCGCAGGTGACGTGAAGCGCGTACTGTCAAACTGGGCCAAGTCCAGCATCACGGGAACCATGCGGTTCACTTCCGCGAAGCCGCGCCGCGCCAGAAACGGGACCATCGGGTCTTCGGCATCAAACAGAGTCAGGTATGTTGTCAGCCGCGTGGCTCCACGCGACCGGGCGAACTCCACAGTTTTGTCAAGCAGGGCGTCCGCCAGAGCGTCGTTCCATTGTTCCTGTGCAATCCATAGCATGAAGTCGCAGACGCCGGACTTGCGCCGGGGCGTCGTGCCGCGATCTACCGCGTCTAAGTAGGCCGCAGCGGGTTCGCCGACGCACAGCCGCAGGCCAACTTCCCCGGCCGGCTTCCGGGCGTCGTCGGCTTCCCATTCGACGACGGCCCTTTGGTGATGCGCTGGGCGGTGCTTATTGCGGCCTTCGATGATGGCGGTTCGGTCATCTTCGCGAAACGGGCGAATGTCGAAATTAGTCATGGTCACTCCCTCCGCAGGGGCCGGTAGAACGTCGCTGCGACGCTGAGTGCAAGCTGCGGGGCGAATGTGACCCAAATCGCCCATACCGGGCCGAGCTTCTGCAAAAGTACGCCGGTGACCGCAAGACCGAGCGGGCCGCTGCCAAAGGCAATCAGGCGGAAGACGCTGTTCACCCGGCCCTGCAAGTGGTCGGGTATCTGGCCGAGCCGATACGCATACTGGGTGCCCAAGTAAATCGGCACGACCACAAAGCTTGCGGCATTGACAAGGCCCAGCACGATCAGATTGGGCGCGAATGCATACAAGAGCCAGGTCAGCGCCCAGACCCAGGCTGACCCAATCATCAGCGGCCCAAATCGAAATCGCTTTTGCAGCGGCACGGCCAGCAGTGAGCCGACTAAGCCGCCCGCCCCGCCGGTCGCAGTCAAGAGGCCGATGGTCAGCGGCGTCGCGCCGAACTTCTGCGCGATGACAATCAAAATCAGCGCCCAGCCGGCGCAGGAGCACATCAGCACCCCGGTCAAGACGGCCACAAAGCGGATCACTTTGTGGGCATACAGCCAGCGCAGCCCCTCGGCGATCTCGTGGCCCAGATGTGGCGCCCTTTCGGTTTCGCGCGGCGCGGGCCGGACATCGGTCTTCAGCGACAGCAAAGCCAGCACCGACAGGGCATACGAGACCGCATCGGTGAGAAACGGCACACCGCGTCCGAGGCCGTACAGCAGGCCGCCTAAAGACGGCCCAATCAGTCCCGAAATCCCGTAGACCGCCTCGTTCTGCGCCACCGCCGCAGGGAGCTGTTCTTTGGTCGCGACCCGGACCAGGCAGTTCGACTCGGCCTGATTGAAGAACACAAACAGCGTGCCTTCGATGACGGTCACGACGCAAAGCTGCGTCAGTGTCAGGTGCCCAAACGCCAGCGCCAGCGGGACACTGCCGAGGGCAGCCGCCCGGCCAGCGTCGCACCAGAGCATCACCCGGCGCGGGTCCCAGCGGTCCACCAATGCCCCGGCGGGCAGGCAGAGCAGGAGGTACGGCAGGCCCCGCAGGGCCGCCAGTCCGCCGGCTTTGGCGGGTGAGTGGGTCAGCGCCAAAATCAGCAGCGGCAGGGCCAGCCCCGACACCTGCGACCCAATCGCCGACGCGACCTGCCCGGTCCACAGTCGCAGGTAATCGCCGTTGCGCCACAGCGAGACAGGCTTCTCCGGCAAAGTATCGAGCGGCAGCGCTTGATTGAGTGTTTGATTTGGTTTTTCTTCAACAACAGACATAAATTGCTCCGCTCCATTGCGGGTGATCGGGCGCATTAAGTTTGCCGCAACTCGCGCACAAGTTTGTAAACTTCCGTGGAAGCATTGCAAATGCGGCACGGTGCGTTCTCGTGAAAGGTTTCCAGTGTCCATTGAGCATTTTCTAACGCGTCCCTGACTCGGTCTTCGAGTTTGGCGTAGAGCCTTGGATCGCCTTTGTCGTAGTCACACCCGAACTGCTTCCGCCAATGGGTACTGAGATGCGCTTCCGCCGCTCCGCCGTCGGCAAAGTCACGTTTGGTTCGCTCAAAATGAGTAATCAGCCAGACCTCAAACGAGGGGTTGGACAGGAATAGCCGAATGCCATGTTCTTTGGCGAGTGTTATGGCTTCGTTCAAGCTGGCTTCATGTGCGGCGTGTTCTACGTCCAGAACACAGCAGGTGGCGTCGTAGATGCGTTCACCGAGCCGCCTGCGGCTGCCTTCCGTGATCGCCGCTTCCACTGTTACCCGTGCGTTTTGACCTTTACCGGGCTTGACCTTCACTTCTAAGCGCTGCCGAACACCGCAGGCTTTGCAAAGCTCGTCCAGATAATTCGGCTCGGTTTTCAGCCCCTCGCATTGAACAAGCAGGCTGCGCTTGCGTGGACGCGGATTAAGCACACGCTGCGGCCTCATGCCTTGACCCCGGCAATCAGGTCGTCGAACGCACGACCCAAATGGGGCGTCCCGCCGTAGCGTCCGACCAAATAATTTCGCAAAAACGACTCTGTGTTCCGAATGGGCGGCTTGATATCTGCCAGCGAGAAGAACGTTGAAGCCCCGTCGCATTTCTCCGCCAGCCAAATTTGATCGCGCCGGAATAATTCCTGGTCGAGCAAAGATGAGTCGTGCGTCGTGAACAAAATCTGTGCGCCATGCTTGTTAGCTTCCGCGCTCTGAAATAGTTCCAGCAGTCGCCGGGTCAGCAGTGGGTGCATACTGGCATCAAGTTCGTCTATCGCGATAAACGCTCCATTCTTGAGTGCGCTTAAGATTGGCCCTGCGACAGCAAAGAAACGCTGTGTACCCTGTGACTCATCTTTCCGGAGGTCAAAACTAACGCGGTTTCCGTTGCGGTCCCGTTGCGAAGTTGCAATGTGCGGTTTTGGATTTGATTCTTTAACATCCGCTAGTATGTCACTCATATTTTGCAGTCGTGCCATCATACTGTCAAGAAGTGTGTTTGGAGATGGTTCAGCAGAACGTAGAATTTCGGTTTCGATGTATATTTCTTCAATAGCCGTGTCTGCACTATACAGTAATGAGCTTACAGTGTGTCTCATATCCTCTGACTCACGGCACATTTGGGCAGTCCGTATCCCCAGCGTGTCTTCTCCATTTGACATATCAAAAAAGGTTATACTATCGCGCATATACAGATACGCTGGCCGCAATAACCCCACATTTTGCTGGGTGCCAACGGAAATCGCCAGCATATTGCTTAGGGTCCTATCCCTGATCTGGGTTTCGTCCCCCTCCTTGAATCCCTTGAAGCTCCAATCATATTTTTCTGATGCTGCATTAAACCTACGCTGGAACTCAAAAAGTTTTGTTCCAGTGGTCTCTTGCTTGGCAGTCAGCCATTCTTCTTCAACGCGCTCACGGCACACAGCGAAGCTATAGACGTAGACAATGCCGTCTGAAAAAAAATTGATCTCGAACCGAGAAGGGGCATTCCGCAGTTCTGTGTCAAGGCGGAACGGCTCTGCCGCTGTAATAAGATCACCCTCGTTCATGCGCGTTGCTGAGTTCCGCACGAACCCTTGCATCGCTCCTATAGCTTTGACGAGGTTGCTTTTACCGGAAGCATTCGCACCGAACAACGCAGTCGTCTTGAGTAGCTTATAGCCGGGACGCGAAATCAGATTGCCTGGGTGACGCCGCGTGTTCTCCGCGACAAAACTCAGCGTCTGCTCTGCACCGATAGAGCGGTAGTTGCCCACTTTGAACTGAATAATCACTGCGTTTTCCTCTCAGGAAGCTATTCATGCAAATAATTTGCATGAATGTCCTTATATGCACAGTTTACCATAGTTGAAGCATCACTCCATGCAAATTATTTGCATGGAGGCTAGACTGCACCCAAAATCTGAGTGACCTGGCTTTGGGTCTCGACCAGTTTGAAGAAGTCGCCTTTCTTTTCCATCAATTCGGCGTGGGTGCCCATCTCCGAGATCTTGCCGCCGTCGAGAACGATCAATCGGTCGGCGTTTCTGAGCGTGGACAGGCGATGGGCGATAGCGAACGTCGTCCGGCCCTTGATCAATCTGCCGATGGCTTCTTGAATCTGCTTTTCGGTTTCCACGTCCACCGCCGACGTGGCTTCGTCTAAAATCAAGATGCGCGGGTCGTGCAGGATCGCGCGGGCGATGGAAACGCGCTGTCGCTCGCCGCCGGACAGCTTTGCGCCCCGCTCGCCGACCATCGTATCGTAGCCGTCGGGCTTTGCCAGGATGAACGAGTGGGCGTTGGCGGCTTTCGCGGCCTCCATGATCTCCTCAAACGAGGCCGACGGTTTGCCGTAGGCGATATTCTCAGAGACGGTGCCATTGAACAGAAACGGCTCCTGAAGCACGATCCCAATCTGGCGGCGCATGTCCTGAAGGCTCATCTCGGTGTAGTCAATGCCGTCAATCTTGAGTGTCCCGGCGTCGGGTTCGTAAAAGCGGCAGAGTAAGTTAATGGTGGTAGACTTGCCCGCACCGCTTTTGCCGACCAGTCCAATCATCTCGCCGGGCTTGGCCGTGAAGGTCAGGCCCTTGATGACCGGGTTGGACTTGTCGTAGCCGAACCGGACGTTATTGAACTCCACTTCGCCCTGAATGGCGTGGTGCGGGACTTCGGCCAGCGTGTAGTTTTCCTGCTCGGTGTCCATCACCTCGAAGATGCGCTCCGCCCCGGCCATTGCCCGGCTGAACCAGTTGTTGACCTGCGCGAACCACGCGAGCGGACCGTAAATTTGGGCAATCAGCGCATTGAAGAGCCAAAAGTCGCCGAGATTCATTTGGCCCTTGTAGACCATCCAGCCGCCGACCGCCCAGTTAATCAGCGCCCCCATGCCGACAAACAGCGACATAAAGCCGAAGATCGTGTTCCAGCGCGTGTCCCCGGCAATCCCGGCATCGCGCAGCTCGGCGTTGCGGGACATAAACTTGGCGTTCTCGTAGTCTTCCTGCGCGAACGCTTTGACGACCCGGATACCCGTGAGCGATTCGTTCAGATGGATATGGAACCGTGCCCATTTCTGTCCGACCCGCGTGAATAATTGGGCCACCGACTTCCAGAAGAAGCCGCCGATGGCGACCACGACGGGGATCGGCGCGAGAATGCACAAAGTCAGCTTCCAGTTGACCGTGATCAAAAAGCCGGCGATCGACAGCAGCAGCAGGCCGTTAATGAGAAAGTATGGGACGCCTTCGGTGAGAAAGCCCCAGACCCGGTCGGTGTCCTGAGTGACCCGGCTGGTAATCGCGCCCACCTGCTTCTTGTCGAAGTAAGACAACTGCAAGAACTCGATGGCTCGGTAAAGCTGCGCCCGCAAGTCCGCCGCGATGCTGCCGCCGAGGAATGCGACGGTCCGGCCATTTAAAATCTGGACACCGACCCCGACAACCAAAATCGCCAGCCACGCGGCCATCAGCGGCAGCAGCTGTGCGGGATGTGACGCTTGCCCCTTCGGCGGCGCGAGAACATTATTGATGAGTGAGCGCTGAATCAGCGACGGCGTGATGCTGAGAGCCGTGGTCAGAAGCGACAGCGCGGCCAGACTCAGGGCCTGCTTCTTGTACGGCAGCAGGAAGCGTCCGATCCGCCACATGGTTTTCGTGCGGTTGACACACGCCGGGCAGATGCCGTCCTTTTCGGGCAGCAGGCGACTGCACTTCGGGCAGTGGGTGCGCTCTTCTTTGAGGTTGATTGAGAATGGCTCGCCTTTGGCGAGCTGCTCGATCCCCCGCGCTGCCTCGCTGAACCGGGCGGCGACTGTCTGCGAGTACGTGACCACGGGCAGAATATCGCCGTTTTTCGCGGTGATTTCCAGCCGTCCGCCGCCGATCAGCGGCTCGTTGCGGGCGGTCAAAATCTCGGCGACGGGCATCTGAAACGCCATCGCGCCGTTCGGCTCAATCACCTGGACCGAGTCGCGGGTCACGACCAAATCACGATCTCCAAACGTGCCGTCGGGGCCGAAGTCTGCCGTCAGGCGGATCAGTGTTTCGGTCTCGTTTTGCTGCGCGGGCGGGTTTTGTGTAAGCGTCATAGTGTTTCTCAACAATCGAAATTTTTGAACAATAAAAAAGGCCCCGGTACTCCCGGCGCTCCATCCTCGGATGGAATTGCGCGGGAAGCCCGGAGCCTGGTGTCAACGATTGAATGTCAACGGTCGGAGGTGCAGCTAAAAGCGGCGTGTCCTCCCTGGAGGCTGCGGGCGCGTATGAATGTAGACCATCGAGATGGAGACGGCTGGATGAGACGCACTCCGGGCGCGGTCTGCGCCGAGCGTGTCTGCGGTTGCGGTGTGCGTGTACATTTTGGGCCGGTTCTCCTTTCGTGAAATCTTTTAAAATCAGGTGCTGCGCCCATGCGGGCGCGGGAACGGCAAGAGTATAGCCGCTGGCCTGCTTGTTTGTCAACCCTGCGACTGAAAAGTTTCCAGGAGGCTGACCCCGTGTCTTGTGCCACGGGGCTGAACCCCCGTGCTTTGAAGAGCGAGCTCCCGCCTTCGCGGGCGAATACAGATTAGCTTAGATGCCCGCGAAGGCGGGGAATTGCCCTTCAAAGCATGGGGGTTCAGCCCCGTGGCACAAAGCTCTGCCGTTCAGGGCAGGGCGCTTTGTCTGCGGTTTCTTGGGAAAACCGATGCTTCCAGCGCCGATTGCCGCCGCTGCCGCGAATAGCCGACGAAACGGCTATAATAAGCGCAGTATGAGTTCCGACCGCTTTAGTTTTTTGGAGTTCGGCGATGACGACCCCGCACCTGGCGAGGCTGCGTCTCCCTCCGAGGCTGTGGGTCCGGCGCAAGGGGAGATCGGCGCGGGCTTGCGCCTGCCCGACGGCACGATGCTGGCGCAGGTCAAAATGGCGGACCCGCGCGGGTTCCAGAAGTACCTCGACGACGAAGACGACGGGGGCCGCCTGACCCTGTCGTCGCTGGCCGGCATGGGCACGACCGTGCCGAACCGTCTGCGGGCCGTCGAAGTGCTCGGTTCGCGCGGGACACAAGCCGGTCAGTTCCAGTACCCGACGGGGCTTGCCGTGGACCCCGGCGGCATCGTGTTTGTCGCCGATTCGTATGCGCACCGGGTCCAGCGGATTACCCCGGACGGCGGCGTCTCGGTGATTGGCAGCCGGGGCGGCGGACGGGCGCAGTTTCTGTCGCCGCAAGGGGTCGCGACCGACTCCGACGGGGCGTTTTACGTGGCCGAGCAGGGCAATGGTCGGGTGCAGAAGTTTACCCGCGAAGGGGTCCTGACACTTGTGTTCGGTCGTCCGGGCAGCGGCGACGGCGAGTTTTCCGGGCCGACGGCGATTGCGGTTATGCCCCTTACCGGAGACATCTATGTCGCCGATACCGGCGGCAGTCGGGTGCAGCGCTTTAGCCCCGAAGGCCGCTACTTAAACAGTCTGGGCCAAAGCGGGCCGGGTCTGAGCAGCCCGCAGGCGCTGGCCCCGGTGTCCGGCGGGGCGCTGTATGTCGCTGAAACGTTTGCCCAGCGCCTGGTCCGCTTTGACCCATTAGGACGCATGGACAGTCAAATCGGCGGGCAAATCGGCGGGCCGCGCTTCCGCCGCCACAATGCCCCATTATCCTCCATCACGTTATCTTCCATCACGCTGCATCAGCCCCGTGCGCTGGCATTTGACCCCGCCGGCCTGCTGTATGTCGCCGATGCCGGCGAGCCGAACTCACTGACCGGCGAAACGCACGGGCGGGTGCAGTGCGTGTCGCTCTCCGATGGCCTGCCGGTGATCGCGACCATCGAGAAGCTCGGGCGCTCACTGGGAACCCTGATGCGCCCCGGCGGCCTCGCGGTCGGGCCGTCATCGGAAAAGCCGATGCCGGGCCGGGCCGTCTGGGGCGATTTGTACATCGCCGATACGCTCAACCACCGCATCCTGCGCTTTGCCTGGAGCGGCTCGGCTTAAGTGTTTTTATGAGTGTTTTTATGAACGAGCTGCTGGCCGAGGCCATCAAATCCGAAGCGGCGCGTCTGGGCTTTAGCCTCTGTGGCATCACGTCGGCGGACCCGCCGCCGCACCACCGCTCGTATGTCCGGTGGCTGACGGAAGGCCACGCCGGCGAGATGCTCTACCTGCACCGTCAGGAGCCGAAGCGCGGCGATCTTGGGGCGGTGCTGCCCGGCGCACAAAGCGTGGTGTGCGTCGCGCTGAACTACTCGCCGGACACGGGGAACGTGCCCGCGAACCCGCCGGGTACTGGCATTGTCGCCCGTTATGCCCGGTTCGACGATTACCATGACACGCTCTGGGCACGGTTGGAGTCGCTGCTGGCGTTTATCTTGGCCCGAAGTCCCGAAGCGCATGGCAAAGTCTACTGCGACACCGGGCCGATCACCGAGCGCGATTTGGCGATGCGGGCGGGCCTCGGCTGGATCGGCAAGCACACTAACCTTATCTCCCGCAAGCTAGGCAACTGGTTCTTCCTCGGCGAGATACTTCTCGACATCGCCCTGCCGCCCGACACGCCCGATACGACCCACTGCGGGACGTGTACCCGCTGCCTGCCCGCCTGCCCGACCGGGGCCATCACCGCACCGTATCAATTAGACGCCCGCCGCTGCATTTCGTATCTCACCATCGAGCTGAAGGGCAGTATCCCCGAAGACCTGCGTCCGCTCATCGGCACGCGCATCTACGGCTGCGACGACTGCCTGGCCGTCTGTCCCTGGAACAAGTTCGCCGTCAAATCCGATGACCCCGCCGTTCGCCCCCGCGCCGACCTCACGGCACCCGATCTCCTAGAGCTGCTCGCTATGGACGACGACGCGTTTCGCGTCAAATTCAAGAACAGCCCGATCAAACGCACCAAGCGCCGAGGTTTACTTCGAAACGTCTGCGTCGCCCTCGGCAATCTCGGCGACCCCGCCGCCCTGCCTGCGCTCACCCGCGCCGCCGAAACAGACCCCGAGCCGCTGGTCCGCGAACACGCCGCGTGGGCATTGACGCGAATAAATGCTACAATGGAGCAGAAACAAACGGAGGGATAGAAATGCTCACTCTCGAATTCAGCCCGACCGAAGAAGCCCAAATCGCTGCCCTCGCCCGTCAAACTGGTCTGGCACCCGCAGAATACGCCAAAAAGCTCGTGCAGGGCCATTTACCGTCGGCACAAACTGAAACTGAGGCTGAGGCGTCTCAAAGACGAGCTGCTGCCATTGCTCTGCTTCAGTCATGGATCGAGGCTGCACCAACTGATCCTGAAAAAATACGACAAGCGGCCTCCGAGCGAAATGAGTTCCTGCAAAACCTGAACAAAAACCGCCTTGAAAGCGGAGAAAGCCCGATGTTTCCTTGATGTTCCATATTTTGCTGGATTCTTACCCGCTTGGCGCACTCTCGCACCCCAAGCCGGACGTCGCTATTGCCGAATGGGCAGCCGCCTGCCGGGCTGCCGGGCATGAAATCTATGTGCCGGAAGTTATTGACTACGAACTTCGGCGCGAGCTTTTGCGAGCAAACAAATCTGTCGGGATTGCTAATCTTGATGCCCTGAGAGGCGCGTTTGTGTTTCTGCCGATTACCAGCCCGGCGATGCTGCTTGCGGCGACGCTGTGGTCACAGTCTCGGCAAAGCGGGCTTTCAACCGGCGACCCCAAAAAGCTGGATATTGACGTGATTTTAGCCGCGCAAGCCCTGACTTTGGGCATTCCAAACAGCGACTTCATTGTCGCAACCAGCAATGCCGCCCATATCTCCCGCTTCGTTCCCGCTGCACTTCGGACAGACATTACTCCTTAGCTCTTCAGAGTCTCTAGCAAAAATCCACAGACTCGCAGATTTTCTTCAAGCGGCGACGCTGAAAGTCTACTGCGGCGACGCTGAAAGTCTATTTTTGTTAAAGCCTCTCAAGTGACTTGACGTCTTTTCATTCGCCGCCGTGTCAGCCATCCGCTGATTGCCGCTGCGCCGCCCGCAATGGGAATCCAGGCCGCACTCATAAACAGTAGAAACATAAAGAAAGTGTCCACCACTTCCCGTCCCGGCCAGATGAGGTCGGCCAGCAGGTACAGTAAGTTCGCCAGCAGGGTTTCCGCCGTCAGCGCCGCCGTGACCCCAACTCCTGCCCGCCCCGGCGTTCGCCTGCCCTGCCGGATGCCGACAGATAACGGCAGGACACCCACGCCGAAGGCAATCAGTATCCATAGAAATGTCGTCCCGACAGCAACCTCCGTCTGGCTGAGGGGAAAATGTAGGTGGGTGACGGCCCATGCCATTATCCCGAACGGCAGGCACGCGGCTGTAAGACCCAGTAGCGCCGGACGCAAGGCCAGTCTGCCGGCGTCGTAAACGTCGCGCAGGGTCAGCCGCGACGGCATCTTCATCCATTCCTGCCGCCACTGCCGGGCGAAGTCGCCTGCGCCCCCGAACTGCTTCAATGCCTCGGTCACGGCGTCTTCGTCGGCATAGCCTAGCTCGCGGTAGGCATCCACGCGCTCCCAAAGATGTGCCCGTAGCTCCCGCCGCAATTCGTCCCGGTAGAAAGCAGACAGATTGCGGGCCAGCGGGACGAGGATCTGGTCGAGATAGGCTTCCACGCGGACGGAAGCAAGGGGTTCCGGGTCGGGGGTCATAGTCAAGCGTCCTTTTCAATTTCATTCGGCAGAGCCACGGAATAAATTCCGAGGCTCGAACAAACCAGCGTCGCGGCGACGCACTCTTGTGCCGCCTCGACACTGTTTACTTTAGCCTCGGAATTTATTCCGTGGCTCTTTCGTGCGTCACACAAGCAAGCAAAAACATTACGCGCCCGACGGCAAAACAATTCGGTCCTCTTTGGGGGTAAGCACGCGCCCGACGGCCTCAACGAACTGCTGCCAGCCGTTGCGTCCTTCGGCGAGCTTCTTGGACCCGGCCTCGGTCAGCGTGTAGACTTTGCGCTCCCGTCCACCGGCAGGCGTTTCCCAGGCGGCGGCGATGAGGCCGTCGCGCTCTAAAGCGTGCAGGGCAGGGTAGAGTGTGCCTTCACGCAGGGCCAGCACGTTTTCGGTGCGGCTTTCGATGGTCCGGGCCAGGCCGTAGCCGTGCGCGGGGCCGTCCTGAAGGGTGGCGAGAACAAGCAGGCCGAGGCCGCCTTTGAGATACTCCTGCGCCGGGCTTGGCGCGGCTGGGGTTTTCATAATGCTATTATACATAGGAAAACTAGGCGTGTCAAGCGTTTGATTGACTTCGCCGGTGAGTTTCGTCATAATAAAACTGAAGTTTGTGGAATAAAGGCAGGGAAGCGCGTGCAGGATTGGGTAAGAGTGTATCACGGCAGCATCAATGATGCTTTTGTCATCCGGGTTGCCGGGCTTGACTTGCTACGCCTTCCTACCTGGGTGACGCGCGACTTCGCAGCCGCGCAAAATGCGATTGATCCAGCCGTGCGAGCTGACCGAGTGACCTGTAACGGTATCATCGAGTCCCGAGTGCCGACCTTAGATTTCGAGGCCATACTCGCTCCGAATGAGCGTACCTACTCTGGCTTCAATGGTTCACTGCGGGGTTCTTCTGAAATTGTTTTGCGAACTTTGGAACAAGCGGCTTTGTTCAACCGGTACATCATCAAATAAATTATGGAAACCAACGATTATCTCACGCAGATACTTGACCGTCTTAATGGGTGGCTATCAGACAAAGACTTGTACTTTTCCCGCGAAAATGTGCTTTTTGTACGCGACGATGCTGTAGATCATGCCGCGAAACGCTCCTGCGTTCAGAAGCAAGACCTCGTCACGGCAGAGTGTTTTCAAGAAGAGTTTGGGGCAATGCTATCAGGCGGACCAAGCTGGATTCACTCAAACGCTGTCCCGCTGAATGAAGGAAAGTTTTTGATTGCGATTGTCTCCGGGCAGAAAATCGGCAACCCGAAACCAAGCATCAATGTCAGCTACGACCCCAACAATCCAATCGAGATCATTTCGACAAAAATACCAACAACAGTAAGCTAAGAAGAAAGCTTACCAGGGAGAAACAGACTATGGCGGAAGTGGATTTGAAGGAGCTGGCGGCGCAGCTTCGCGTGGACAGCATTCGGTGTACGACGGCGGCGGGGTCGGGGCATCCGACGTCCTCGATGTCGGCGGCGGATTTGATGGCGGTGCTGCTCGGGAAGTACCTGCGGCTCGATTACGCAAACTGGAAGTCGCCGAACAACGACCATTTGATCTTCAGCAAGGGTCATGCCTGCCCGCTGCTGTACTCGATGTGGAAGGCGGCCGGGGCGATCTCGGACGAAGAATTCCTCACCCTGCGGCAGCTCGGCTCCCGGCTGGAAGGCCATCCGAACCCACACGTCACCCCGTACACCGATGTCGCGACCGGGTCGCTCGGGCAGGGCCTGCCGAACGGCGTCGGCATGGCGCTGGACGGCAAGTATCTCAGCAAGCTGCCGTTCAAAGTGTGGGTTGTCTTAGGCGACAGCGAAGTGGCCGAAGGCTCCATCTGGGAATCAGTGGACAAAGCCAGCCATTACAAGCTCAATAACTTGGTAGCGATCCTCGACATGAACCGCCTCGGGCAGCGCGGCGAAACCGATCTCGGCTGGAACAGCGCGGTCTACGCCGCCCGCGCCGCCGCGTTTGGCGCACACACGATTGAGATTGACGGCCATGATATTGACGCCATTGACCGCGCGTATGCCGAGGCGCTCTCCGTCACCGACAAACCTGTTTGGATCATCGCCAAGACCGAAAAGGGCCACGGGGTCTCGTTTCTCGCCAACAAAGAAGGCTGGCACGGCAAGGCGCTGAATGCCGACCAGGCCAAAGACGCCATCGCCGAGCTGGGCGGCGAGCGGCACATTATTGTGGACGTTCAGAAGCCCGAGAATATCACGCCCGCCGCGCCCGCTGCGACCGGACCATTAAAACTGCCGACCTATGAGATGGGCACCAAAGAGGCGACCCGCAAAGCCTACGGCGACGCGATTACCGCCCTGGGCGGCTTCCGGGCGGACATTGTCGCTTTGGACGGCGAAGTGTCGAACTCGACCCATGCCGACGAGTTCAACCATGCGTTCCCCGACCGCTTCTTTGAGATGTATATCGCCGAGCAGCAGCTTGTCTCCACGGCCGTCGGGCTTGCCGTGCGCGGGCACCGGACCTTCTCGTCCACGTTCGCCGCGTTCTTCAGCCGGGCCTTCGATCAGATCCGCATGGCGGCGATCTCGAACGCCACGATCAGCCTGAGCGGCTCCCACGCCGGCGTCTCTATCGGCGAGGACGGTCCCTCGCAGATGGCCCTGGAAGACATTGCCATGATGCGGGCGGTGTTCGGCTCGACAGTGTTCTATCCCAGCGACCCGAACCAGACCGCGCACCTAATCCAGATCATGGCCGATACGCCCGGCATCTCGTATATTCGGACGACTCGCGAGAAGACGCCGATCTTGTACAGCGCCGACGAGACCTATGAGGTCGGCGGCTCCAAGCTCGTCCATCACTCGGACACAGACAAAGTCGCGGTGATCGCCGCCGGCATCACGCTCCACGAAGCCAACAAAGCCTACGAGATGCTGAAAGCCGAAGGCATCCACATCCGGGTCATTGACGCCTACTCGGTCAAGCCGATTGACAAAGAGACCCTGCACCGGGCGGCGTCTGACACCGGCGGCAAGATGGTCGTGGTGGAAGACCACTGGTTCGAGGGCGGCCTCGGCGACGCCGTGTTGGACGCCTTCGTCGGTGTCGGCGACCACGCGCCCACGGTGGTCAAGTTGGCGGTCAAGCATATGCCTGGCTCCGGCAAGCCCGCCGAGCTGATGCACGCCGCCCAGATTGACGCCGACGCCATTGTCGAAGCCGTCAAATCCCTGCTGTAGATTGACAAATACCGATTGGGAAAAAAGCCGCGCCTGAACATTCAGGCGCGGCTTTTTTGCTGCTGACGTATGGTATAACCGTATGGTCAGGAGACCATAATGCATACCCAGAAACGCACCTACGCTTTGCCAGAGAAAACCGTCCAGAAGTTTGAGCAGATCATTCCAAGTGGGCAGCGTAGCGCGGCGCTCGCGCAGTTGATCGAAGCGTGGCTAACAAAGCAGCAGGAAGAGGCGCTAGAGCGAGACATCATTGAAGGCTGCCGCGAAATGGCGGACGTTTATCTGGAAATCCAGCGCGAGTTTGACCCGCTCGATACGGAGGTCACTCGTGCTTTTCATCCCGGCTGAACTGAGGCGCGGCGATGTCGTGCGTGTCAGTCTCGACCCGACGGAAGGGTCCGAGCAGGCTGGGGAACGGCCCGCGCTGGTTCTCTCGCCGGAACTGATTAACCGTCATTCCCCAATTATCTTGATTGCCCCGATCACAAGTAAACGAACTGAGCGTGTCTACCCATTTGAAGCGCTGATCGAGCTGGGTGAGGGCGGCTTACCGATGCGCTCTAAAGTGCTGCTGATGCAGACACGCAGTCTGGACAAGTCGCGTCTCGTTGGCTACTATGGCCGTCTGAATGATGCAGCAATGCTTCAAGTGGATCAAGCGCTCACAATTGCGGTAGGTTTGCACTGATGCCCGGCCCATGCCCGGCTCCGGCAAGCCCGCCGAGCTGATGCATGCCCGCCGATCTGCTCTGCGCCGCCCAGATTGAGGCCGATGCCATCAAGTCTTTGCTGTAGCTCACTAAAAGGAAAGGCCGCTCCTGTCTATCCAAGGGCGGCTTTCGTTTGTCTTGCCGCCGGTCATTTCGCTGCACTGCTCTGTTTGCCGGGCGCAGCCCCCGCCGTATCCCACTTCTCGCTCACTTTCAGGCCTGTCGCGTACTCATGCGCCTCATACCCGAAGCCTTGCCCCGCGAGTGGACGAACCCCGTCATCGTCACGGACTACGAACATGAGATGGTGCATTGGCGGCTTGCTCTGGGTATCCTGCCTCTGCTGGATTTGCAGGCGCAGGTTTGGGTGCGTCACGCGCAGGGCGTTGATGTTCAGCCAGGTATTGACCATGTTTTCCGGGATCTGCCAGTCGTCCCCTTTGGCCGACAGGACGCGGGAATGGTACTCCGGGTTCCTATCGTAGAACGCCAGAAAATTATGCCACTGCGCCGCCTGGCGCATTACCAGAAACCACTGGCCGAGCACGGTCATCTGCGCGTCATTCAAAACATTCGCCGCATGAGCTATGTTATCCAGCGTGAGAAAGCCGTCACTTGCCGCCTCGGCGTCTCGGAGGCGCTTGACTTCCGCCCACGGCAGCCGAGCATCTTCACTTTGTCCGACAAACCAGTTTTGGCAGGTCATCAGCAGGACGCCGCCGCGCCACTTGTGGTCCATCAGCAGCGGCCCCTGCTGTGCCTGGGCGAGAAATGTTCTCACTGTGTTTGTCGTCGGCGCTTGAGAAACAGTATCGGAAGGTGTCTGTGTGTCCATCGTATGCGGTACACGAGCCATCAGCGGGACTTGCGCGGCTTCGGCGAACCGCAATAAGTAGTCTGCCAGCGGATGTGGTGTGTCGCTGTCGGCGGGAGGCGATTTCTTGGGGGCTGCAAGCACATGGGCGGAAGCGGGATTGTCCGCATCATCCCCCGGCTCTGTCCATCGGGCAGCGATTTTCTTCTGCCAATCCTTCTGCATAAAGCCTCCACCGAAGTATTCACCACTTCCTCGTCCGCTGTCTACATACAAACCTGGTGCAGCAAGATCAGGTTCATTAAATGTGTAAACTGAGATGCGGTCCGCCCGAGGCAGTGGCTGCACACTTCCATCAGGATGGTGGTACCCAATCCCTTTCGAGTCCTCCCAGTCCCAGGAAGCATTCAGGGATGCTTGGGCTTCTGGGGAAAGCTGCGAGACAGGAACAGAAAGCGATTGATGATTTTGCAGAACATTCTGGAGCGTTTCCGGCGGCAAGCTGGCAAGGATTTCCATGCCCGGCCTGACCCGCCCGTCGTCAAGCAGGCTGCTGAACAAAAGATTGGTTTTTGCGGCTTCTTTGAGCTGATCGTGCGGCATATTCAGGGCGTCGAATAACTCCTGCGCCTGTGCCTCGAAATCCACCTGCACCTGCTCCTGCAAATGCTCCGCCAAGAATCGGGCGTAGTTTGGACGAGCCAGCGTGTAGATGTATTTGCCGGGCTGGCCTTTGACGGTGCGGCGCTGCCAGTCCCATTCCGCGTGCTGGTAGCTAAACAGGGACCACAGCGCGTTCATTGCATCGGCCAGGGGGACATTACGCAGGGAAACGGTCACCGAGTCGCTGCCGACGGTAGACCAGTCATCGGCAATCAGCGGAACGCCAGACTGCTTGGAGAGTCTCTCTAAAAGTTCGCCGAGGAGGATATGGGGCGAGCGGAGAGTCACGCGGGTTTCGAGCTGCGTATCAGCTTTTCGCATGGTCGCCGTGATTTCATCGGCGCGACAGGATGAGGAGGCGAGGAGGGAAACGAGGCACAGGCTAAGGGCAAAAAAATAGAATCGTTTAAGCATGACGCAACTCCTACCAGGCGTCTGCCTCCTGAGAGTGGCAGGAGACAGACATGCAACATGTGTAACAGCCTTAACGGATTATGCTGGTTGTAAAGGTAACTTGATTAGTTTTAGCCTTTGTGCTCCCCGCAGAATCCGTAAGAGTGGTCGCGGAAACAAATGTCCCTGTGTTGTCGCCTCCCAGCATAGCGGTGGCTGAAATACTGGCCGAAGTGTAGTTATACACACCACGATGAAAGTTTCCTGTTGCGGTGGTCATAACTGAAACTGTGCCGCCTGTTGTATCATTAGCGACCCCGATGTGTATCGGGAGCTTGCCTCCGACGAACTTGGTAGTTGCCTCGTCAGTCATTGACCAGCCGACCGAGATGTAGGCTGAGGGCGCAGCCCAGCTTACATCAACCCATTGGTCCGAGACTGAAAATGGAACCGTGACAGGGCCGGGGTAGATTTCGGCATAGTTCGTACCGTTGACTGGGGCAGAAATGACATTGGTGCCCACGCTGTAGAGGGGAGCCGCAGCCTGAGCAGGTCGGTTACACAAACCAGCCGTTATTAGAAGAGTCGTGCCGAGAAAGAGTCGTGCCGAGAAAGAGTCGTGCCGAGAAAGAGTCGTGCCGAGAAAGAGTCGTGCCGAGAAAGAGTCGTGCCGAGAAGGGTGCATTTCATGGTAAGGCAATTCCTTTCGATAACAAACAAATTCCAAATGACCTGGCAAGGAAATTATACAGCAGTTTTAGTGAACTGTCAAGAGATATTTTGCTTGCTTGACGCCGCCGCCGCCATGTGTTAGAATGAAGCAGTTCGGAAAGGAACCTTCCCATGCTTTTTGTGCACGACAATACTCCTGAAAGCCTGCGCCGCAAAACCAAACGCTGGGGCGCTCTTGGCCTGCTTCCCTTAGTGTCTCTCGCCCTGCTGGCGGGCTGCGGCGGGGGAGGCGGCGGCGGGAACGGCAACCCTGGCCCCGGCACGACGACGACGGGAACGAACACCGGCACCCAGACCCCGCTGATAGTCACTAAGACGACTGCCACGGGGTTGACGGCGTCGCTCTCTGAAAGCAGCGGTACAGTCTCGGTCGGCGGCACGGTTGTCTACACGCTGACCCTGACCAATAACACGGCCAGCCCTATTCCCATCAGAGCGACTACTGACCCGCCAACATCTCCTGCTGCCGGATTGACTGTTCGAAACGCCAGCGGTGCGACCACTTTTCAGCCGCTGCCGGGTCCCCCGCAGATTATCAACAGCTCGCTAGGTGCTGGAAAATCTATCTCGACGACGATTACTGCTAATGGCTTCACCGCCGCTGGCGTCTACGGCGCAACCGCAGTTTTTGGGGACGACCCCACGGCTGACGCGACGCTGCCGGTGCTGATAGTGACTGCGCAGTAGGCAGGTGCCGGGGGTTTCTACACCCCCGGCACTCGCTCCGGCCTCTCCCACTTGGTTTCGGCTGCGCCCGCCCGGTGATTGACCAGGCGGGCCAGCACGAACAGGTGGTCGCTGAGGCGGTTCAGATACCGCCCGACTTCCGGGTTGATCTCCTCGGCTGCCTCTAAAGTGACCAGGTGCCGCTCGGCCCGGCGGCAGACGGCACGGGCCTGATGGACCGCCGACCCGGCTAGTGACCCGCCCGGCAGGATAAAGTGCCGCAGGGGTTCCAGCTCCTCCTCGAAGCGGTCAATCTCCGTTTCCAGTCGGGCCGTCTCCTCGGGCCGCATACGCGGCACGGTCTCGCCCCGCGACAGCGGCGTCGCAAGGTCTGCGCCGACCTCGAATAGCTCGCCCTGAATGCGCGTGAGAATGCCCACTGTCTCGGCGTCGGGCGTGTGGGCAATCGCCAGCCCGAGAACCGCGTTGCACTCGTCCACCGTGCCGTAAGTCTCCACGCGGATGACGTCTTTGGACACCCGCTGCCCGCCGTAAAGGCTTGTCTCACCGCCGTCGCCGGTTTTAGTGTAAATCTTCATGCCGTCAGTATACCCGCAACTTTTCGGCACCGTATGTGTCTGAGACAGTAAGATGACAAGTGTCGAACACTTCAAAGCCGGCGTGGCGCTCTACCGTGCTGGAAATCTGGAAGCCTGTATCCCCGAATATCAGGCTGTGCTGCGTTTGAACGCTGACTTTTTGGAGGCCCATCAAAATTTGGGCCTTGCCTACTCGGAACTTAAGCGCTACGAAGAGGCGGCATCTGAGTATCGGGAAGCCCTGCGGATTAACCCTTACGATTCTGAAATCCACAACAGCCTTGGTCTGGCGCTCGATAATCTTGGGCAGCCGGAGCAGGCGGCGGAGAAATACCTGGACGCGCTGGAAATCTCGCCACTCCTGCTTACTGCAAACTACAACCATGCCCGGATTTTGTGGAAGCAGGGCGATTTGTCTGCCGCCTCTGCACGATATCGGATTGTCATCCGGCAGAAGCCGAAAGAGCAAGACGCACATCTCAACCTTGGCTTGGTCCTGGCTGAGATGAAAGACTACGATGCGGCCATCGCTGAGTATCAAGAATGCCTGCGGCTAAACCCCGATTATTGGAGGCCGCACTATAATCTGGGGACTGCCTATCGTAAGCTACGCCGATGGGACGAAGCAATTGCGGAATATCGCCACTGCATTGCACTAAAACCTGACTTCGAGAAGGCATATTTTCATCTGGGAAACTGTCTGCTGGACAAAAATCAGTGGCATGATGCTGAACGCTCATTTCGGGAAGCCATTCGTCTTAAACCGGATTACGCCGATGCGTACTGCAATCTAGGCGTGGCTTTGACTCGGCAAGGCCGGAAGAAGGCTGGGTTTGCCGCCTACCGCGAAGCCGCTAATTTCGATCCGGCAGACAGCATCACGCGCAACAATATCGCGGTACGTCTGGAACAAACAGGCAAAGTCAAAGAAGCGGAAACAGAATGTCGGGAAGTGCTGGCGCTCAACCCAAACGATGTGCGGGCGCACTATAATCTTGGCAATCTCCTCCGCAAGAGCAGCCGTTATGATGAAGCCATTGCCGAGTACCAAGCTGTCTTGGACAGTAAACCAGACCATTTTGGCGCTTGCCTCAATCTTGCCGTCTCCTACCGAGGACGGGGTGCTTCGGAATGGGCCTTGGTTTATGCCCGCCGCGCGGCTGCCCTCGACCCGGAGAGCGTGAAAGCCTGCTACACGCTGGGCCATAGCCTCAGCATGACCGAGCAGTTTTCCGAAGCGATCACCGAACTGCGCGAAGCGGTTCGCCGGAAGCCGAGGGATGCCGACTACCGCGCTATTCTTGGCTTGACGCTCATTAAAGATCATCAGTTTCCCGCCGGGATATGGCAGTCAGTCGCTGCTCTTTCGCTTTGCCCCTGGCGACCCTATTTTGGAGCGGTGCTCGGCATCAACCTGCTGTATGCTTTTGTCTGTTGGTTTTTTCGTGTGCCGAAGTCCTCCTGACGGCCTTGAACCAGGTATAATCGCACATATGGAAAACTCTGTGGAAGAATTTGACGTGGCCGTGATCGGCGCGGGGTCGGCGGGACCGAAGGCGGCGCGGACGGCGGCGAAGATGGGGGCGAAAGTCGCGATCTTTGAAGAGGGTCTGATTGGCGGCGAGTGTCTGTACACCGGCTGCGTACCGTCGAAGGCGCTGATCCACTCGGCGACTTTGTGGACACAGATGCAGAAAGCCTCGGCCTACGGCCTGCCGGATTTTGCCGGGCCGATGGCGGACTTTGGGGCGGTGATGCGCCATGCCCGCCGGACGATTGAAGAAGTCGGCGGTGGGGACGCGGTCGCAAGCTTTGCCAAGCAGGGCATCCAAACGATCTGCGAGCGGGTGCAGTTCGTGGACCCGTTCACGGTCGAGAGCCGAAAAACGCACACGCGCTATAAAGCGAAGCAGTTTATCCTCTGCACGGGGTCCCTGCCGAGCATTCCGCCGATTGCGGGCCTGGAAGACGCGGGCTATGCGACAAATAAAGAAGTGTTTGAATGGACAACGCTTCCCCCTCGAATTGTCGTGCTCGGCGGCGGAGCCATCGGCTGTGAGCTGGGACAGGTCTTCCGGCGCTTCGGCGCAGAAGTAACAATTCTTCACAACGGCCCGCGCATTCTGGCCCGCGACGATGCCGGCACGGCGCTGGTCCTGCAAGAGAAGCTGATTTCGGAAGGTGTGCGGATCGTGACGGATGCTCACGCAGACAAAGTGACGGTGAGTGGGGGCGAGAAGACGTTCCACCTAGCCGATGGGCAGACAGTGACTTGCGATGCGATTTTGGTTGCCGCCGGGCGCAAAAGCAATGTCGGGACGCTGAGCCTCGAAGCCGCCGGGGTCGAGTGCGAGCGTGATTCGCGCCTCAAAACCAATGCGTACTTGCAGACCAATGTCCCGCATATCTGGGCGGCGGGCGATGTGACCTCCGAGTACAAGTTTACTCATGTGGCGTCGTATGAAGGGGCCGTGGCGGCCTCAAACGCCGTTTCGGCGCTGCACGGAGAGGACCCCGGCTGCCCTGCCGACTACCATGTCATCCCGCGTGTCACCTACACCGACCCGGAAGTGGCGAGTGTCGGCCTCACTCCGGCCCTGGCCCGCCTGAGCTATGCCGAGGATGCTCTTGATGTGGCCCGGTTTCCGTTCGCGCATCTCGACAAGTCCATCATCGTCGGCCAAACGCTTGGCTTCGTGCAGATCGTCTCGCTCAAATCCGACGGCACCATTTTGGGCGCACAGATTGCCGGAGCATCGGCAGGCAGCCTGATCAACGAGATTTGTTTAGCCATGCACGGACGGCTGACAGTCGCCGACATTGCGCTGACGATGCATGCCTACCCGACCCTGCCCGAAGCGGTCGAAGCCGCCGCCCTGTCGGGGTTCCACGCCCCGGTCTCGCCCTGCGCCGACTCGCTGCATTCCCGCGAGGAGTCCGCTTAACTTTCTGCCCGCACTCTGGCTTTTCGCACTCTTTGGAGACTAACCGACCTATGGCAAGCCGCATCACCCTTTATGGCAGCCCCGCCCAGCCCGATGTCCGCCGCCTCAAGCGCGAGATGAATGTCCTGACCCTGGAATACGCCCAGACCGACCCGCAAAAAGACAGCCGCGCCGCGACCCGCCTGCGCTCCGAGCTTGGCGCGGAGACGCCTGCCCTGCCGATTGTCGAAATCCTGCGCGGCGACGATCAGGGCAGCGTCTTTTTGTCCAATCCCGACGAGCCGACCCTGCGCCAATGCCTCCACTCCGAAGGCATCCTCTCCGTCACCGCCTATTGGGTGTAACCGCCGAGGCAAAAAGGAGCAAGGACCGGCCTGCTTCCCGCCGGACGATCTCGCCGCCGCCCGAAAAAAGGTTCGTAAAATCTGCCCCCGGCCCCCTCCTGCCCCGGCCTCACGCCGGGGCTTTTCTTTCCCCAGTATTTCCCCAGTATTTCCCCAGTATTTTTGCTGGTTTTTGCGCTGGGGGCCGATTTCGGCCCCAATCTTCTGTTTCGCCCCCTTTGGTAGTCTGCCCTACGAAACCATTCTACAATCTTTTTACGCTCGCATGGTATTCGGCCTGACCGCCTCCGCCGCCCTCGTCCTCGTCTCTCTCGCCGCCGCTCACCCTGCCGCCGCTCAGGCGCCATCCGCCTCCGTGGGCTGCGTCAGCCACTTCTACGACCGTCTCGCTCGGTCTGCTGATAGTGTTGGGAATGGGCGGCGTGGTGATTGCCAGGAAGAAGAAAGCCCGCGCCTGAGCAGAGCGCAGTGCGACCCGACGACAAACGCCCGCATTCCATTTCGGAGGCGGGCGTTGCTGTTTGTCGCGGTTGTCTGCTGAGGCCGCGCTCTGTCCTGGTATTGACAGGCAGAAACGGATACCCATCCTGATCCCTCATCGCGCCCGTGGCGGCTGCCTAGCGGGTTATCGAGGCGCACAGGGCGGAGACCGTCGCCGCGGTGCGCTCCGTCATGCCCCCATCGTGCGCCTGGCGCGCGGAGCGCAGGGCCAGCACGGCGGCTCGCAGGGCAGTGTCGGCGACTCCTGCTGCTTCCAGCGTGTGCTCATCTTGGGCGATCCGATCCACCTCTATGTTCACCCGCTTCCACTGGGCGATGTGGGCGTTGGCACGGGCGGCGTCCGCGTTGCCCTGAATGGAGCGCAGGGTCGCGGCCTCGGCCGCGGCCGGAGCGGCCTGGGCGACGAGCGGGCTGAGCGTGAGGCAGGCCAGGGCGGCCAGAGTGATAGTGTCTCGAATAGTCACGGGTAAAAGTCCTCTCCAGCAAGGCGACGATAGTATCGCCTTGCTTTTATTATACCGACACAGCGCCCCGATTATTTCCCGCTGCTCCCCCGCAAGGATGCCGGATTTCGCGCCGGCTCACCTTTCTGCCCGAAATCCCCGTACCAATGCGGATATTGCTGGGGCATCGGCGTGGCACCCGGTTCCAGCAGGCCGGCTGTGGCTGCCACCGAGTTTCCATCCATATCATGAAACCTCGTATTATTGGCGTGCGTCTGCCCGGTATATTTCCCAGTAAGAGAATTACGTCTGTTTCTATAATGGACTCAAAGCCAATTCAAAGGATGATTCCCACGGATGAAATACTGCTCTCGGATGAAATACTGTTCCTCGTTAAAATATTGCTTTCTGGCGCTGGCGCTGTGTACCTCTCTCTCGGCCGCTCATGCCGGCACGCCCTACAATGTTGACGATCCGGCGACGACGGAGGCGGGTCACACTGGAATCAGCCTCAATTACTTCTCGACCCAGATCCGCGGCAGCGAGGCGCAGTCGGCACCCAACATCACTGTGACCTACGGCCAGACGCCAAAACTGGAACTGGACCTGCTGGCAGGGCTTGCGACGGCCCGTGCCTCAGGCACTGATCGGCAGACGGGCTTCGGCGACATCGTCCTGGGTGCGCGCTGGCGGTTCGCCGAGGAGACCCGACGCGCCCCGCAGGTCGGGTTGGCATACTTCCTCAAGGTCCCGACCGCCAGCACGACCTACGGCCTGGGCACGGGCAAAGCCGACCATCTGCTGTACCTGATGGCCGCCAAATCCTACGGCAAAGCCTATGTCTTCGGACAGGCCGGCTGTGGCTGCCCCGGTATGAAGGGCCAGAAAAATAACGCGGTCTACGGCCTAGCCTGTACGTACCAGACAACGGAGAAACTGGTCCTGGGTGTGCAGGTCTACGGCAACACCACGCCCGCTGACGGGGTGCCCGGCGAGCTGGCCTACGGGGTGGGTCTGACCGACAACTACGCCGCGAACCAGGCGCTCCTGGTCGCCGCGAGCCACAGCACGCGCGGCCTGTCCGATCTCAACTTGTATGTGGGCATCACGTGGACTCTCGGCCCGACGCCCAAGCCTAACCCCGCACCGGCTCCGGCGATGCCCTCCGTCGCGCCGGAAAAAAACTGACCCTGGTGAATTTCCCAGGAACCACCGATAATCACGCCAGGCGCTTCCTTGCCTTTCGATCAGTCGGCCTGCCGCTGCCGCTTCTTTGACGTGTTGCTTCTCTGACGCCAGACACGCTGTGCTTGTCCAAGTCCCAGGCAGTCCGGTACAACGACTATTGAACGAGAAGGAAGATTCCGCCGACATAGAAAAGTGAGGATACTATGAGCTGGTTTCGCGATCTCAAAACGGCCTATAAGCTGGGGCTGGGTTTTTCGGTAGTCATCTTTCTGGAGTTTGCGGTGTTCCTGAACGCGCAGCGCCATATCCACGCCGCCGCTACCGAGGGGGCACAGGCCCAGGCCTGCGTGGTCACCTCGCTGGACGCTTCGATGGCCTCCAAAATGATGGCCTCCGAGGTCATGGCTTATGTGTACACAAAGGAGCAGAGGCACTGGGATGCCAAAATGGCGGCTGACGATGCCGCAGGCAAGGCCTTCGACGATCTAAAGGGCCGCATCAAACTCCTGCCCAACAGCCAGGCTTTGGCGACGGAGCTGGAACAGGTCTCCAGCCAGGACAACAACATCTGCAACCCCCTGGAAGACAAGGTAATGGAATTGGCGAAGGCGGGCAAAGGAGAGGATGCCAAGCGGTTCTACGAGACCCGGTATGTCCCGGCCCGCAGCCATCTTGAGGACGGGATCAAGCAGCTGATCGACGATCTGAACAAGCTCGTGGCCGCCCAGGACGCGGCGCAGCGGAAATCAGCGCGCGAGGCCGCAGCGCTGGGCTGGGTCCTGCAGGGCATTGTGCTTCTCCTGTCGATCGGCATCTGTCTGTGGCTGTCCCGCTACATCACGGGGGCGCTCTCACAGGTGTCGGGACGAATGGCGAAGCTTCAGGGGGTGTGCATCACCAACTTCGCCGCAGCCATCACGGCCATGGAGGACGGCGACCTGACCTGCCCGATTACCACCGGCACCGAACCGCTGACGTTTGACAGCAAAGATGAGTTCGGGCAGATGGCTGCCACGTTCAATGTGATGCTCGAAAAGGTCAGGGACGCCATTGGCTCGTTCCGGCAGTCGCAGCTGTCCCTCTCGGAGCTGGTACGCGGGCTGCAGCAGACCTCGGCACTGGTGGCGTCGGCATCGGGCACGATGGCAACGGTGAGCGCTCAGGTCGGGACGGCGACCGAGCAGATCAGCGCGACGATGGGCGAGGTTTCTCAGGCCTCCGAGCAGTCGGCACGCGGAGCGAGTGAGATCGCTCAGGGCAGCACGAGCCAGGCACAGTCACTGTCGGAAAGCACAGAGATGGTCAAGCAGCTCGCCAACGCTGTGACGAGCGTGGCCCGCGACGCCGAAGGAGCCAGCCGAGCCGCCGAGAAGGCGGACGTGGCGGCGGGCCGGGGCGGCCAGGCAGTTACGGAGACGATCGCCGGGATGGCCCGTATCAGCCAGACCATCACGGAAACATCCGCAGTGATCAAGGAGCTGGGGCGGGCATCGGCGCAGATCGGCGGGATTGTGGAGACAATCGACGAGATCGCGGGCCAGACAAATCTGCTGGCCCTGAACGCCGCCATCGAGGCAGCGCGGGCCGGTGAGGTTGGGCGCGGCTTTGCAGTCGTGGCCGACGAGGTGCGCAAGCTGGCGGAGCGGTCGTCGTCCGCGACCCAGGAGATCGCGGAGGTGATCGGGCAGGTCCAGAGCCGGACTGCGCAGGCGGTCTCAGCCATGGAGGTGGGGACGCGGGACGCGGCGGCGGGTGCGGCCCTGGCCGAGCAGGCGGGGGGCACACTTCTGGAGATCCAGGGCATCGTAGGCGAGCTGAGCCGGCAGGTGCAGAACATCGGGGCGGCGGCAGAGGAGATCAGCGCGAGCGCGGACGAGGTCTCTCGGTCGATCTCCGAAGTCGCGGCCGTAGTCGAGGAGAGCAGTGCGGCGGCGGAGGAGATGAGCGCGAGCGCCGAGGAGGTTTCATCGTCGATTCAGACGGTGGCGGGGACCACCGCGCAGCAGAGCGCAAGTGTCGAGGAGATGGTGGCGAGCGCCGAGAAGCTGTCGGGTATCGCCTCCTCACTGGACGAGGCCGTCGCCCGCTTCAAGGTCATCGGGGCCGAAGCCGCATCCGCGGGCAGTCGGGATCAGGCGGACAAGCCGCGTCTGTCATTGCTCAAGGCGGCCTAGACCGCGCAGAAAGAGAAAGGTCTGGCAGCAGCTGTCATTCCCCGGTGCCTGCACCGTTTCTGATTTTGGCGTTCTCGGCTCTTTCAGGAGGCGAGACTTGGGCGGGCGGATGAAATCCTGCGGCAAACGTTCGCGGCCCCTACGTCCGCGCATCCCGGTCTGATGGCCGTCCTTCTGAACTTTTCTCCCGAACATCGGCTGACACTGATGTCGGAGGCAGACTGTCGGAGAACAAGACGACCCGGATCATCGTGCAAAATATACACGGTCCAGACGGCGGCACGGTGAGGCTGGTGCGGTCTGATGATCCGGAGTAGCCCCCTGTGGAAATAAAGCGCAGACTGTGGAATAAAGCGCAGACCGCCTCGGTTGTCGCCGGCCAGTCCCGCCGTCATATGAAAGTCGGCGCAGGCTGAAGTGAACCCCGACGCCCCGCTCGACTGAACGTTTCAGCGCATGGCTCTCTTTCAGGTATAATGCCCTATGCCTGAGACATACTCTCTCTGCCCGCTTTGCTGTCTGTCGCGGGGCGTCGTGCTCGCAAGCGATCACTGGACCCTGGCGCTGAACGAAAACCAGGCGACTTTGGGCCGCGTCTACTTCGCCCTGAACCGCCACGAGACCGACATCGCTGCTCTCTCCGACGCCGAAGTGCTTTCCCTGTGGACGCTCGTCCGCGAAACCAAAGCCGCCCTGACACAGCTCTTTGCCCCCGACCACTTCAACTTTATGTTTTTAATGAATTTGACGCCGCACGTCCACTTCCACATCTTCCCGCGCTATGCCGGGCCGCGTGAGTTTGGGGGCGAGACCTTCACCGACCCAGAGTACGGCGGACACTACAACCCTGCCGCAAGCCGTGCGCTCGCCCCTGCCGCCGAGGCCGCGCTCGTCGCCGCCCTGCGCTCGGCCCTGCCGTCGGGAGGCGTCCAATGATCGCCTCCCTGCGCGGCCTACTCGCCCATGCCGAAGCCACTGCCGTGATTCTGGATGTCGGCGGGGTCGGCTACAAAGTCAATGTCCCGGCGTCTATTCACGGCTTCCTGCCGGGCGTCGGCGAGAGCGTCTTTCTGCACATCCATTTCCATATGCGGGCCGAAGAAATCAGCTTGTTCGGCTTTCTGACCCCCGATGATCAGAAAGTATTTGAATTATTGCTCTCCGTGACGGGCATCGGCCCCAAAGTCGCCCTGTCCATTTTGTCCGCAATGGAGGCCGAGGCGCTGGCCCGGACGGTCGCGTCCGAAGACACCCGCGCCCTCGTCCGTATCCCCGGCCTCGGTCTCAAAACCGCCCAGCGTTTGGTTTTGGAGCTGCGCGACAAGCTCGCCGCGCTGGCGTTTGACCGCAAAGTAGACGCCATCCAGGCCAAAGCGAAGAAGCCCGCCGCTGAAGACATCTTCGACGACGTGGTCGAGGGCCTAATCAATCTCGGCTACAACCGCAACGCCGCCCGCGCCGCCGCCGACAAAGCCCTGAAAGAGATTGACGACAAGACAAATATGGGCGCCGCCCTCCGCGCCTCCCTGAACATTTTGACGGGCAGCGGGGGCAAGGGGTAACCAATCAGGGCGTGGAACTGAAATAAGAGCCGTGAGGTGCTCTGCTTCCTGAAAGCATGGTATACTTGAGTGCGGGAGAAATTTCCCCCGCCGCTGTTCCGCACACGCAGTAATAACAAGCGCGAACAGTGCTCCGGGCGGCACGCTGCCTGGAACTCACATAAGAACCTTCAGAGGCTCCTTTCATGCGGTCCACTTCCTTCCTCGGCGCAGCACTGGCCCTTGTTGGCCTTGCAGCCATGCCTGCCTTCGCGCAGACACCTGCCCCATCAACGACTTTCACTTTCGACAATCCTAGCAGTGCGACAAACTTTTTTGTCGTGCCGGCGGATGTCACCTCACTGTTTGTGACGCTCAAAGGCGCGGGCGGCGGGTCTTCCACTTTTGGCGGCGGCTCCGGGGCATTCGTCTCCGGAAATCTGGCAGTCACCCCGTTCGAGACCCTGACGATCCTTGTCGGCGGCGGCGGCAGCGGCAGCACCAATGGCGGTACCGGGGGCCTCGGCGGGGGCGGGGGCGGCAGCGCGGGCGGCGGCGGGCGCTCCGCCATCATCCTGGGCGGCACTGAGCTGGCAGACGCCGGCGGCGGGGGCGGGGGCGCGGTGAACGGCGGCGGCGGCCTCGGCGGGTTCAACGGCACGGACGGCGGCGGGACAAGTCACGGCTTCGGCGGCACGCAGCTTGCGGGCGGCGCGGGCGGTGCCGGTGATTCTGGGGGTTCCCCTGGGGGGGCCGGGGCCGGCGGCTTCGGCGAAGGGCGTGTTGCCGGCGGGGGCGGCGGAGGCTTCTTCGGCGGCGGCGGGGGCGGCGGCTTCCGCGCGTCCCGAAACGGGTTCGCCGGGGGCGGGGGCGGCTCGTCTTTGACGTCCAACTTGACTTCCCCCGTGGTGACCACCGGCGGCGGCGGCCTCGGCGGCACCGCATTCAATGACGGCGGAAACGGCGCTGTGACGATTTCGTTCAGCCCCAATGCAGATGCCCCTGTCCCGGAAGCGTCCACACTTCTCTCGCTCGGCCTTCCTCTGCTGAGTGGAATGATTTTAGTGACACGCCGCCGCCGGTCACGGAGCCAAACCAAATTATAAGTGTGCAAAAGTGTACGCCGCCCCGTTCAAAGCACCGCGTGAAGGTGCCGCGACGGGGCGTTTTATGTTCCAACTCCTGCCATCTTTGGCTCACCCCAGCAAGCGCTCGCTTGCGGTATAATGACGAGTGAGGGAAACTGCAACTATGACACCGGCTCCGTGAAAGTTGTTGAACTGCATTGGTACGAGGAGAATAGCATTGGAAAAAAAGAAATTAGGATTAAGCGTAATGTCATCGGGAATGACAATCTCTGAGATTGATCTATCGCAAGGAATATCTCTGTCCGAGCAGCGGAAGCATTCAGAACCGGCATTTGCCGTCTGCATCAAAAACGACGGTTACGCGGTGTCTTTAGAGCGACACAAGATCTACCGTGTGCTTCCCGATGAAGAAGCGCTAGCAGACCGTGAGCTGCGGATTATCGATGAGTCCGGCGAAGACTATTTATTCCCCAGAGATTGGTTCATGCTTGTCGAGCTGCCCGAAACGCTTAAGCAGTCGTTGCTTGTGGCATAGGCAAGGCGTCAACGAACCCGGATCAAAATCTGGGAAAGGGTCTACGCGATGAACTCACTCGATTGGCAGCCGTTTCTCAAACAGTGGGCGGAAGAAATGCTGGACGTTGCCGAAGATACGGATGATCTGCCCTCGGAGGCAATCAAAGCGCGTTGGCTGGGATTTCCAGGAGTGACGAAGGCACAGATTGCCGAAGTCGAAACACGGTTGGGAGTGACGCTGCCGCCTTCTTACAAGGCGTTTCTCAAAGTCACAAACGGCTGGCGGCAGCCGGAGGCGTTCTGGGCCGCAAACGCCGGCAGCCTTTGGCAAGCCAATCAGGCGCAGTGGTTCGCTGTGGCAAACCAGGACTGGATTGACGCCTATGCTGCACCTGATCAAGCCGAAGGGCATTTGCAGGTGGCTTTGCAGATCAGTGAGAATGGCGACGGTGTTTACCTGCTCAATCCAAAAGTGGTTGACAACGCAGGCGAATGGGAGGCTTGGTTCTTTGCAGACTGGAACCCCGGAGCCGACAAGTACCCCTCGTTTCAGGAAATGATGCAGGCGCAGTACCAATCGTGGCACGAAGGGCTTCCGTTGCTGAAAGGGGAAATGACGGAGGAAGAATATGAAGCCTACGTCGCGCGGTTTGAGATCAAGACTGTTTGACGTGTAAATTTGTCAAAACGAACTGGTATACTGAGAGTATGAGCGAACGGATGATCTCTCCTGAGATTGGCGATGATGACCGCGATGAATACTCGCTCCGGCCTAAGCGGCTGCGGGAGTTTATCGGGCAGCCGAAAATCAAGGAAAATCTCTCGATTTTTATGACGGCGGCGCAGCGGCGCGGCGAGGCGCTGGACCACGTCTTATTGCACGGGCCGCCGGGCTTAGGCAAAACGAGTCTGTCGCTGATTATCGCCAATGAAATGGGCGCGGCGCTGCGGGCGACGTCGGGGCCGGCGATTGAGAAGGCCGGCGACCTCGTGGCGATTTTGACCAATCTGGAAGCAGGAAGCGTACTGTTCCTCGATGAGATCCATCGGCTGTCGCGGCCTGTCGAGGAGATTTTGTACTCGGCGATGGAAGACTATCAAGTGGACATCGTCATCGGGACGGGGCCGTCGGCGCGGACGGTGAAGCTCGATGTCCAGCCGTTCACGCTGGTGGGGGCGACGACACGGGCGGGCCTGCTGTCGTCTCCCCTGCGCGATAGATTTGGGATACAGCACACATTTGAGTTCTACACGCCCGAAGACTTGATGGAGATTATCACGCGCTCGGCGGCGATCCTCGAAGTGGACACGGACCTCGACGGGGCGGGGGAACTGGCCCGGCGGTCGCGGGGGACCCCGCGCATTGCAAACCGCCTGCTGAAGCGGGTGCGGGACTTCGCGCAGGTGCGGGCGGACGGCCATATCAGCCGGGAAGTGGCGTCGGCGGCGCTCGCCATGCTGGAAGTGGACGCCCTGGGGTTGGACGAGTTCGACCGGCGACTGCTGCGAATACTCATCGAGAAGTTCGGCGGCGGGCCGGTCGGGGTCGAGACAATGGCAGCGGCGATGTCTGAGGAGCGGGACACGCTGGAAGATGTTTACGAGCCGTATTTGATGCAGATGGGCTTCTTGTCGCGCACACCGCGCGGGCGGGTTGCGACCCGCCGGGCCTGGGAGCACCTCGGCCTGACCCCGCCGCCATCGGCCATGGGGCAGGGGACGCTGCTCTGAGTACATCGCCCTAAGCGCATCGCGGCAATGTTTTAGGACAGACTCGCGCCGGGTACTGTGCAGTATGCCGCTCCCACTGGCTTGCGGAGAAATTCTTGGCATACAGGCATGGTGCCTGGGAGCAATTGTGTACGACCTGCCCGAACAGTTTGAGATCACTGCCCATCCGCAGAATGCCGGCCCGGCCCGCGAGCGTGTCCGGGCCGCCGCCATTCGCGCCGGGTTTACGGCGATGGATCTGGCAGACATCGAAATTGCGGTCGGCGAAGCGGTCACCAACGCGATTTTGTACGGCTCCCCAAGCGCGTCGAGCCGGGTGGTCGTTGCCTGCGGGGTCGCCGCACCGGGCTTCGTGATCCAAATCCACGATGAGGGCACCGGCTTCGACCCCAGCACCGCCGTTCGCGACGAAGAAGACACCGATGCCCTTGGCGGGCGCGGCATCCGCCTGATGCGGGCGTTGATGGACGAAGTGGACCTGCACTACGGCGGTCAGGGCATGGTCGCCTACCTAGTCAAAAAATTGCCGTGAACACAATCTACGGCGACGGTGCAGATTACGACCGGCTCAATGTGGGAGCCGAAAGTAGCGCGGAAGCGGACTTCTACGCTGACCGTTGCCCGCCCGGCGGGTCAATGCTGGAACTTGCCTGCGGCACCGGGCGGCTGACACTCCCGCTGGCGGAGCGCGGCTTTGTCGTCACCGGCTTGGACAGCTCCGCACCGATGCTGGCAGCCGCCACCGCCAAAGCCGCCGCGCTCGGCGCTGCCGTCGAGCTAGTTCTCGGCGACATCCGCGATTTCGAGTTGGGCCGGACATTCGACCTTATCTTCCTGCCGAATAACTCCCTCGGGCACCTGCACACGCTTCCAGATATTCAGGCGTGTTTTGCTGCCGTCCGCCGTCACTTGACTGACGGAGGCCGCTTTGCGCTCGAAATGTTCAACCCATCGCTGGCCCTTTTGATGCGCGACCCCGGCACCTATTTTCCCATCACCGAGTATATCCGCCCCGATGGCAGCCTCGTCACCGTCACCGAAACCGTGCGCTACGACGCCGCGACCCAAATCAGCCATGGCCTTTGGAACTACCGAACTGAAGGCCAGCCGACGGAGGTTCGCGCTCTGGACCTGCGCGTCTTCTTTCCCCAAGAACTCGATGCCCTGCTGACCCTGTCCGGGTTTACCGTAGATGCCAAATATGGCAGCTTTGACCGTTCCCCGTTCACCAGCGAGAGCCGCTGCCAGCTTGCCGTCTGTCATTAATCTCTGCTCTTGACAACTCCCCGGTGTTCCGCTACAATAGCAGCAGTACGCTGTAATGAACCAACCTTTCCCGCCGGCCCTTCGGCTTTCCGATTTTGATTATGAGCTTCCCCCTGAGCGTATCGCGCAGACGCCGCTTGAGCGGCGCGACCGCTCGCGCCTCCTCGTGCTCGGGCGCACGGACGGGGTGATTGCTCACCGGCAGTTTGCCGACCTGCCGGAGTACCTGCGGGCGGGTGATGTGCTGGTCATCAACGACACGCGGGTGTCGGCGCAGCGGCTGTTCGGGCACCGCCCGGAGCGCCCCGAAGAGCGCATCGAGACGTTTCTGACCCATCGCATCGCCGACGGCCTGTGGTCGGCGCTGGTCAAGCCCGGACGGAAGCTGCTGCCGGGCGTTCGCGTGGAGTTCGGGGATAGACTCTCGGCGGAAGTCGTCGAGCGCACCGATGACCGGGGCGGGCGGCTGCTGCAATTCACCGCCCCCGAAGGCGTGTTTGTGGAAGACGCCATCGCCGCACACTCTTCGGCTCCCCTGCCGCCGTACATCACGACTGCGCTGCCGCCGGAGTCGCGGGAGCGGTACCAGACGGTCTATGCCGACGCCGGCGGGTCGGCGGCGGCCCCGACCGCCGGCCTGCACTTCACGCCGGAACTGCTGGTGCGGATTGAAGCGCTGGGGGTCAGAATCGCCCGCGTGACACTGCATGTCGGGCTGGGTACGTTCCGGCCTATCGAGACCGACGACGTTTCGGCGCATGTCATGCACGCCGAGCGGGTCTCGGTGAGCGAAAGCGCCGCTGAGACGATCAACGCCGCCAAAGGCCGCATTGTCGCCGTGGGCACAACGTCGGCCCGGACCCTCGAAAGCGCGGCAGTCGGCCCGCGCCGGGTGCAGGCGATGGACGGCGAAACGTCCCTGTATGTCACCCCCGGTTACACGTTCCAGCTTGTTGACGCGCTGGTGACCAACTTCCACATGCCGCGCTCGACCCTGCTGCTGCTGGTCAGCGCCCTCGCGGGCGCGGAGGCTATCCGCCAGGCCTACGCCGAGGCGCTGGCCCGTGACTACCGCTTCCTATCGTTCGGCGATGCCATGCTGATTATTTGAACCTCACCCCGGCACAAGTGCCGACCCTCTCCTTAAGCAAGGAGAGGGTAGGAATAGGAAATAAGATAAGAGGGGGCGGCAAGCGGCGCCCCTACGGGTCACCGGACGTTTGGATTGTCTTCACCCTCTCCTTGCTTAAGGAGAGGGTCGGCACTTGTGCCGGGGTGAGGTTTCCAAAAAGGATTGTTCCCATGCGTGTCGGCCTATTCACGGAAAGCTACCCGCCGCTGATCAACGGCGTCAGCACGTCGGTACAGACCCTCACCGCCCAGCTTGAAGCGGCAGGGCACACGGTCTTCGTGTTCACGTCCCGCTACCCGAACTACAAAGATGACCGGGCCGGCGTCTATCGGTACCCGTCGGTGAACGCCCTGGTTGAGCCGGATTACGTCGTCCCGGTGCCGTTTTCCCCGCGCATTGCCTACGCTCTGAGAACGCTGAAGCTGGACATCGTGCATTCGCAGTCGCCGTTCTTTTTGGGGCTGGTCGCACGGCGTACCGCCCGCGCCCTGAACATCCCGCACCTGGCGACAAACCACACCCTGTACACCGAGTATGCCCATTACCTGCCGCTGCCGACGGTCGGGGTGACTCGCCGCCTGCTGGTGCGCTGGATGCACGGCTTCTACAACTCCTGCGATGCCGTGCTGGCCCCGTCGGAGCTGACCCGGCGGGTGCTGACGGACAGCTACGGCGTCCAGACCCCGATTGCCGTAGTGCCGACCGCGATCCCCGCGCCGCCGTATGTGCTGGCGCGTCCGGCGGAGACCCGGTCGGAGTTCGGGCTGCCCCCTGATGCCCGCATTCTGCTCTATGTCGGGCGTCTCGCGCCCGAAAAGAATTTGGATCTGCTGCTGCGGGCATTCGCGGCGATTTCGGCCAAGACCAGCGACACGTATTTGGTGCTGGCGGGCAGCGGCAAAAGCCGCCGGAGCTTGGAGGGCCTGGCCCGCGCTCTGGGCATCCACCGGCGCACCCGGTTTGCCGGCTTTCTGAGCCGGACCAAGCTTGACCCGCTGTACCAAGCCTCCGACGTCTTTTTGTTTCCCTCTAAAACCGAGACGCAGGGTCTGGCCGTGGGCGAGGCCCTCGCCGCCGGCCTGCCGTGCGTCGTGGTGAACGCCGGGGGCGCTCCCGAGGCGATCCGGGAGGGAACGGACGGCTTTTTAGTAGACGACCACCCGGACGCGATGGCGGCCCGCACACGAGAGCTTCTGGCGGACCCAATCCAGCTCCGCCGCATGGCCGACGACGCCAAGCGCGGCGCGGCGCTCCGTGAGCCGGAAGCGGTCGGCGGGCGCGTCATCCGTCTGTACGAGGAGCTGATCGCCGCGCGTCAGGACGGCATCCGCCCCGTCATGGGTTTAGAGAACTCGTCGCAGCGGACGCAGTAGGCACAGCCGGGACGAACAGCGGCTCCAAATCGGCGATGCGTGCCGGGCGGGGGGCATCGGGCAGGGCCAGAACGTAATTGCGCAGGGCATATTCGGCGACAATCGGCACGGTCGGGCGGGTGAGATCGAGGTCCGCGCCGGCGCGGAAGACGGCGGCGGTGTGGACGGGCACGGAGACGTCGCAGTCTACTAAATAATGCCGGAGCGCCTTGCCGGCGCGTTTAAGCTGGCGCGAGACGCTGCCCCGGAGCGGGCGTCGGGCACCGTCGGGCGCAACCGAGAACCATGAATCGCCGTCGCAGGCGTAGCGTCCGGTGTACGATTTGATTTCGAGAACGAGAATGCCGGCGGGGCCGAGCACGAGCAGGTCCATGTCGCCCTGCCGGGTGCCGGGCGCGACAAAGTTTGCAATCGCCGTGTAGCTGTCCGGCAGGCCGCGCAGGGTGTGCAGGACGGCGTCCTCCCCCTCGCTGCCCCGGCAGTAACGGTTGTAGTTCCGCAGGGCGCGGACTCCGGCCTGCACCCCGCCGAGACTGAGAAACGCGGCGGCGGCAAACCCGTAACCCCCTAGCTCATAGCCGCCGAATTCGTAGCTGCCGAGATGGGCGGCCTCGGCCCACAGCAGCACCCCGCCGCCGACCCCGCCGACCGCAAGCGCTCCTTCGGTCCGCATGATTTTGTCGGCATGGCGCGGGTGTCGCACAATCTTCATGCTTTGATCGCTTTCATAGGGTTATTGTTGGCGTGGACAAACAAAAAGTCCAGTCCCGTTCTAGAATGGGGCTGGACTTTCTGCGTATATATTCATGCTGTCGCACTTTCGGAGGCCAGGCTGCCATGCACCAAACTGCGTTTGGATATTTAGTGTGAAGGCCCTGTGCTTTGCGTCCCAGGGTTTCCCCAGGTTTGCCTTTGTCGAGCAGCGATTGGCGTGTCAGACACTCAAGATTATAGGCAAAATCGCCGGAACCGTTACCCCAAACAATACCAGGGTTTCCGCAATCGTCAGCAGACGGGCTGAGTGTTCATAATCGTCTGTTTTTGCTTGGCTCCAGCCCGATCCCTGAAAACGCGGGCTGCCCGAAGTAACGGCAAGGCCAAAGCACTGCTTCTTACACTTGCTCCATCTGAGTCTCCCAAGTATATTCGACGCTACCATCGGGGTGGGTTGTTGACTGCCGGGTCTTCTGCTTGTGGGGTGAAAATGGGGCTGTTGCTCGGGCTTGCGCTGGGCGCGGGCGCGAAGCGCAGGGTTTCTGCCGTCTTTTGCAGTGCAGCACGACGTAGTATTAGGCGGGCCGCCGCTGCCATTTCCACTGTTTGCGCCAAGTCGCCTGCGGCGGGATTGCTTTGCCGCAGACCGGTTGCCGCTGGGCTTACCTCCATCTTTTCCAGGGCGCTGTTAGCAGCGGCAAGGTCTCCGGTCACTGCGATGGCATCTTGGTCAGCCGCTGACTCCTTCGTGATCTGCCGCTTGGTGCTGTCGCCGGCCAGAACGAAAGGCAGAATCAAAACTAGGCCGAAGTAGATCATCAGCGCCGGAAAGAACCAGGGCCATAAGATAAACGCGGCCAGCGGCGGAATGCCGGGAATGATGCGTGGGGAAACGATGAGGAAGATGGGCAAGAGCATCGGCAGCAGCAGAAGGCCCTTTGCTGCGCTTCTGCCGCCCCCAGTGCGCCGCTTCATGCAGGCGAGGTGGTGCGCCAGCACGAAATCGGTCTCGGCAGGAGTGAATGTCTCGACCAGCTTGCGGGACAGGGTGATGTGATGGCTCTTGTGGGCTGCGAACGCCAGGTGCGCGGCGCGGCTGCTGTCTTCCACCGAAACATCAGGCAGCCGAACTCCGAGCGTCTGTCCAATCTGCCGTGCCCGCCAGGTCAGGGCGTCGTCCAGAGTCGTTTGGGTGAACTTGTCCAGTCGCTTCTGGAACACCCGCGCCGCCAGGGCCGCCCCGAGCATTGGCAGGGCGAAGGAGACGGGGTGGATGTAGAGGTACAGCGGGCTGGTACGCGGCAATAGAAACACAAGTGCGCCGACGGCAACGCCCCCGGCGATGTGCGGCAGGGCGCTCCACTCGGCGACACGCTTGCGAACGGCTTTTTCCTCGTCGGACATCGGGACCACATCGGCAATGGGGTCTGCGCCGAAGCGCTTTCGGGTCTGCTTTCGGGCCAGAAGCAAAATCGGTACAAACAGAAACCCACACAGCGGCAAAGCTGTCGTAAGCAGCACTGTTGTCGCACTGCCGAACCAGAGGTCTGCCAAGGTCGAAAGCGTCGGCAGCCGCAGCAAAAAGGCAAACCCGGCGCCGTAGGCTACGAGGGAACCCATCCAGGCATTGGTGCTGACACGGAGAAATACCCGCCGCTTGGCGGCGATGTCGCCCCGGCAGCGGTCGCTCAGGAAACCTGCCAGCCACAGGCCCAGCAGGCCCGCTGCTGGAACCAGGAGAAGGTACGCCGTGAGACCGGTAACTGTGAGCGGCGATAGTCCTGCCGAGACGGCGACGGCGCTTTGGCCGCTGAGGTGGTGGGAGTCGTACCAGCGGAAGTTAGTGGTGCCACGGTGCGGGGAAGGCAGCGAGACCGACGCATAGCGTGGGGTTCGCAGCAGCAGATGTGGAGACCATCCGCCCCGGCGCAGGCCGGATACGAGCGCTCCAACCGGCACCGTACTGGTGCCCCGCATTGCGCCGAACCGGGCGGCGCTGACCGTGACCTGGGCGGCGGAGTAGCGGTCTGCCGACCAGCGGACGGTGTGACCCGCAAGGGCTGTGCTGTTCAGCGCCGATGACAGTGCAGCGGCAAGGGCGGGGGCGGAAGCTTCCGGGTTCGCCAGCACGATAATTTCCGTGTAGGACGCTCCTGCGGTGACAATCAAATAGACATCCTGCGGCGTCTTCAAATAGGGCGGCAGATCGGTGGCCGAGCCGGGGATCATCTCTGCCAGCCGCACAATGCGGCGGCTGATAATCGGACTCCGCGCCATCTTGGTCTGTGCCTGCGCTGCCGGCACTCCCAGGAGCCACACGGCGAGCAGCAGTGATAGCCGGGCGGCAAGCATCCCAATACGCCAGCGGGCGGCGTCTCGCGGCAGTTGTAGGTGCGGCATCTTCGGGTTCCATTCTTCTCGGCGCAAACCTGTATGTGTCATTCGCGCCTGCCTGCCAGAATTCCTTCTCACCTGCTGCCACATCTTTTGTCGGTAAAAACACTGGCTTTTGTGGAATTAAGCGGGCTGGCGGTAAAGTTGGCATTGTTTTTGCTCTATGAGAGTGTGTCATCGTCAATCAATCTCACTTGTTTGGTCCGTTAAGAAAGAGCAGTACCCATGATTTTCAGCAAAACCGCCCTGACCCTCTCTGTCTTCGCCGCCCTCGGCGCAATGTCGGCCCTTCCGGCTCATGCCGGCGGCTTCCCGGTCTTCGCCACCGGCGTGGACGCTTCAGGTATGTCCTTGCCCAATGGCACCCAGGGCGACCCGCATTACACGCTCGTGAATACACCGTCCGGTACCCCCGGCACTGTGTCTGTGCTGACCTCGGCTTACGGCTTCCCGATTGTCCCGAATGGCTGGCTGGGTGACTCGGCGACTTCCGCCTGGATCGTGCCGAACAACGACCCGTTCCTCAATGGCGGCCCGATCGGCTACTATGATTACCAAACGACGTTCGACCTCACCGGCTTCGACCCGGCGACGGCGTCCCTTTCCGGCCAGTGGGCCACCGATAACTTCGGCACCGACCTGCGCCTGAACGGCCAGTCTACCGGCAACACGGTCCTCAGCAACAACTCGAACAACACGTACACCCCGTTCAGCATCACGAGCGGCTTTCAGCCCGGCCTGAATACGCTGGACTTCATCGTGCTTGATGACGGCCAGGGTGCGACCGGCCTGCGCGTGGACAGCTTCTCCGGCAATGCCAACCCGGTGCCGGAAGCGTCCTCAACCGTCTCGCTCGGCCTGCTGCTGGCCCTCGGCCTCGGCGGCGTCTTCGCCGCCCGCCGCAAGCGGGCCGTCGCCGCTTAATCTTCGGGTGCTTACTCTTTGGGTGCTTACTCTTCGGGTGCTTACTCTTCGGGTATATTGAACACAGAAAACGCTCGGTCTCTCACTTGAGGTCGGGCCTTTTCTGCGTCTGCCCATCCCGCCGTGCCATTGCAAAAACTGCGCTTGACACATTTTGCGAGCCGTGCTACAATAGAACACAGATGCCCACCGCCTGCCGGGCGTCCCCTGCTACAAACCGACTCTGATTTGACCGACTGCAACCGACCGCGATTTGGAGGAGATTATGCCACTCTCTGCGCCCCGTCGTTTCTGCGCCCCGTCGTTTCTGCGCCCCGTCGTTTCTGCGCCCCGTCGTTTTTGCGCCCCGTCGTTTTTGCGCCCCGTCGTTTCTGCGCCCCGTCGTTTCTGCGCCCCGTCGTTTTTGCGCTTTTAACAACGGGCCTCCTGCTTGCCGCCTCTGATGCCCACGCCGGCTCCTGGAAGTTTGCCTGCACCGGCAGCGGCAGCATGACCCAAACAACGCAAACCCAGGGCGGAACAAAGGATACACAAACCCAAACCTGGGTGCCGCCCAATCCCTCCACCAGCACTTACTACCAGCTCAGCGGCCTTTCAATCCCTACCCAGCCGGCAGGGTTCAGCACCACCCAAGCCAACACCACCAAGACCGGTGACATCACCGTCTCCGCCACCATTACTCTGACCTGGGTGCCTGCCGCCGGTCAGACGGCTGCCACCGACCCTGCCCCGCCCTCGGTGCTGCTGAGTGAAAGCTCAAGCGCCAGTTGGACAGCCCAAGTGGATCACTACCCGGACCCGTACACGACCGGCGGCACATCGGCGGACAACGGCCTTCAGGATGCGGAAGTGGCGATATATTACGCAGGGGTAAAAAGCGGCGGCACCTCGTCGAGCGCGTTCCCGCACTACTTTAGCCAGCCGGTGACGAATGGGGTAGCGACGCTGTCTCGGTCGTTCAGCGCTCATGCGATTGCGAGTTCGGGTCCCTCGACTGCCGGGGTAAACTTCGGATGTTCCTGGGGCGGGGACACGCTGACGGTCTACCCGATGCCTATCAATATCAGCGGCACCTACAACCCGACTGCCGGTGACTACCGGGTGCTGACGGGCCAGCGGATCACGGCGTCATTGACCGGCACGATTGGCACTGTCACGAAGTATACTTGGGCCGTCGGCGGGAGCACATTCAAGACCTACAATGAGAAGGCAGCCAGCAACCAGCTTGTTGCGCTCGGCCCCGCCGACCTGACTGGCCCGGCGGCAGGCAGTACGACTGTTGCCCCGCTGAACTTTTATGACCGTGCCCAGGAGGACTTGACCGTCACCTGCGCCGTCACAATGACCGCCCCTGACGGCAAGACTGTCCTCAACGTCACGGCGACTTCACCCCCAATTAATGTCAAAAAGCCAACAGCAATGTGGAATGTGAAGTCCGCCGCACCCCTCGGCCCACAGTTTGACCCATCGGCTAAAGGCTCTATGAGCTTTGCTGTGCTATGGGATGCTACAATTACCGTACCATCTCCATTCTCCGGCGGGTATGGATGCTTCGCCCAAATAGTTTCTCCTACTATCAATTTTCAGCGTCACCCTTTAGGCAATCAGTCTATCAACTGTTATCTTGAAGAGCCTCACATCAACGCGGATGGAACCACTTCGTATGTGCTGCCGACGACTGGATTAGACACCTATTTCCCTTATCCCGCGAGTTCTACCGCAGCTTACCCGCAAGGCTATACATGGGATGTCAGTGCTGCCGGGCAGTCCGGCGATCAGCCAGGTGTTGGTTTCACTATTCCTGCCTCTGACAACGGCGGCAATGATTGGTACAGCGCTTTTGATTCTAACACTTTTACAACTTGGCTCATGTACAAGCCAAGTTCAGGTAGGACTGGTTCACCTGTGTGGGTTCCTCTGCAAAGAGTGGACTGGTCCTGGACCGGCAATGTCGTCAAAGACGCCGCGACAGGGATGTGGAACCCAGCAAGAAATGGGAATGCAGTTACCGGTTCCTCGTCTAATACAGGCATTCCTGTTGACGCGCCGCCTCAATGGAACACGGTAAATGTTGGCACGGACGTGTTGCGCCCATGATCTGCGCCCCGTGGCGTCTATGGCTATACAGCATTGAAAGGATAATCAAATGAAGATTGGAAAAACCATCACCGAAAAAGGGCGGGCATTGAGCATGGTCCTCTTAGGTGTGCTTTTCAGCACACCGTTGATTGGAGAGGTCCGGGCACAGACGAAATCGTCAGTGGTTCAGCCCGCTCTTGCCAAATCGCCTGGAACCATGCCGAATGCGGCGAGAGTGACTGCTGCGTGCCCTCCTTTGCTGTCTCCATTTTCGTCTCCCGCAACGAAGGCACGAATACGACAGAGCATGGAAGCGGAGAATAGCGCTATCACGCTTGCCAGAGCAGGAGATGTTTTTGCTCAAAGTCGCAACTGGCAGAGCGCTCAAAGCCAGTATCAGCAGGCTCTTGATTTATCGCCAGAGCAGGGTTTGGGACATCAACTGGCACTCTACGGGCTGATTGCCTGCTGCCGTGCGTCAGGTGATACAACTAAAGGCTTGGATTATAGCCGCCAAGCGGTTTACCACCATGGCTCTGCGGCTGAAGGCTTTCAAGAAAACAACACCGAGAAGCTGATGCAGTTCGCCCTTCTTCTTAACAAAACGGGGCGGTCTAATGAGGCCATGTCTGTCTACAACCGTGCTGCCTCCGCTTTGGACTATCAAGACAGTCAATCCAACGGCGGTAAGCCGCATCTCAAAGTGCTGTTCCCAGAGATTGTCACAGGTGATCCACTGCCGAACCAAGTGCAGTACACACCGGCGCGGCTGCAAGCGCTGGTGGACGTGGCTCTTGCCTTCAAACAAAATGGGTTTTGGAGCTACAAGGAGATCAAGGCCCATGCCCAGGAAGCTGCCAGGCTGTACCCGGACTCGGCGGCAGTGCAGTATTATGTCGGCGATGCGCTCTCCGGCAGCTACTATGCAGTGCTGGACAGTCCCGCCAAAGACAAAGCTGCCGCACGGGCGGCTTACGAGGAAGACAAAAAGGCAGTGGCGGTGGCCTACCAAAAAGCTGCGGATTTGGGTGATGTGGCAACAACGGCGGCGGCAAAGGAGCAACTGAAAACAGTGCGATGACGGGCAAAAGTACGATGACGGGCAAAATGGAACGTATGAAACCGCCCGGCCTCAAACAGAGAGTCCGGGCGGTTTTATGTCTTGTCTCGCTTGACAAAAGCCGCAAACACACGTAGAATGGAGGCATGAAACCTCTTGTCTGCGCTGCGTTTGCGGCCTTTGCCCTGTGTCCGGCCTCCGTCTTAGCCACGCCACTGGAAGCAGTGCGTCTGGACACGCTGGATCTGTCCCAGATGACGGCAGGTTACGGCGCAGCATCGGCGGACAAAACGATTGATGGACACCCGCTGACGCTCGGGGGCCGGGTCTACCCGCATGGGGTCGGCACCCACGCCGAGAGTGTCTTCGCCGTCCGCCTGCACGGAAGTGCCGTGCGGTTCGAGGCGACTGTCGGCGTGGACGACGAAACCGAGCATAAAGGCTCGGTCGTATTTACAGTTGCTGCCGACGGCAAAGTGATTCAAACAACAGGTGTACAGCGCGGCGGCGACAAGCCGACGGTGATCTCGGTGGATCTGACCGGAGCCAAAATGCTGACTCTGCGGGTGACTGACGGCGGCGACGGCATTAACTACGACCACGCCGACTGGGCCGATGCCCGCCTGACGCTGCTGCCGAACGCCGCAAAACCCGAAGCGTTTGTGGTGCCGATCACCCCGCCGCGCCTCGTTATTCCTGCCCTCGACCCGAAACCCGCCATTCACGGCCCGCGTGTGGTTGGGGCGACCCCCGGCAAGCCGTTCTTGTTTCTCATCCCCACCACCGGCGACGGCCCCTTGACTTACGGGGCGAAGCCGCTGCCCGCTGGGCTGACGCTTGATCCCAAAACGGGCATTCTCTCCGGAGCACTGGCCCATGCCGGAACAACCGCAGTGATGCTGACCGTGCGCGGTCCGCGCGGCACCGCAAAGCGTGTGCTGACCGTCGTGGGCGGGGCGCACACTCTGGCTTTGACCCCGCCGCTTGGGTGGAACTCGTGGAATGTCTGGGCCGATAAAGTGGATGCCGGCAAAGTTCGGGACGCCGCGGACCAGATGATCGCTGCCGGGCTGGCCCGGCATGGCTACTCGTATGTCAACATTGACGATACATGGGAACTTGGACGCGGCGGGGAAGCGGGCCGGGACGCTCAGGGCGCAATTCAGACGAACGCCAAGTTCCCGGACATGGCGGCTTTGTCGGCCTCGATCCATGCGAAGGGCCTGAAGATCGGTATCTATTCCAGCCCCGGCCCGACCACCTGCGCGAATTATACGGCGTCTTACGGGCATGAAGCGCAGGACGCAGCAACGTATGCCCAGTGGGGCATGGATTATTTGAAGTACGACTGGTGCTCGTATGACGGCGTCGTTCACGGGGACCGCTCCCTGCCGGCGCTGCAAAAGCCGTACACGCTGATGGGCGCGGCGCTTGCCGCCCAGCCCCGCGACATCGTCTACAGTCTGTGTCAGTACGGCATGGGCGACGTGTGGACATGGGGCGCATCGGTCGGCGGCAACTGCTGGCGCACTACGGGTGACATTGACGACAACTGGGGCAGCCTGCATTCGATTTACGAAAGCCAGGCCGGGCATGAGAAGTCCGCCGGGCCGGGTCATTGGAACGACCCGGATATGCTGATGGTCGGTGTGGTCGGCAAGGGCAGCACACACCCAACGCATCTGACGCCGAACGAGCAGGTGCTGCATCTCTCGCTCTGGTGCCTGCTGTCGTCGCCTCTGCTCATCGGCTGCGACCTGACCCGCTTGGACCCGCTGACGCTGGCGCTCCTGACCAATGATGAGGCGCTGGACATCAACCAGGACCCGCTCGGCAAGCCCGCCGGGCGCATCTCGAAAGACGCTAATGACGGCGAGGTCTGGGCACGGCCCCTGTTCGACGGCACCCGCGCCGTCGGCCTGGTCAACGGCGACACCGAGCCGCGTACTTTGACCGTCCGCTGGACCGACATCGGCCTGTCCGGCCCGCAGCCGGTACGGGATTTATGGCTGCACAAAAACGCCGGCGCGTTTAGCAGCAGCTACTCGGTTGAAGTTCCCGCCCACGGCGCAGTCCTGCTGAAGATCGGCAAGCCGGGCAAATCGTAAGCCGAAGTCAGACGAGGGCGTGAGCGCCACTGCGGGAAAGGGGCGGTGGACCGGGTACAATCTGCGTCTATGGCAAGAAGACGGAATCAGAAGATTACCCCGCGAGCGCTGCTGGAACTGAAGATGCCGGGGGAGGTGCGGGTCGCGCCGGACAATGTCCGGGTGGTATACGGGGTCAGCGAGACGGACTGGGACGACAACAGTGTCACGCAGCATTTGTATCTGCTGAAGATCGGGTCGGACGCCGACCCCCGGCAGCTTACGCGTGGGGCGGGCAATGAAGCGATGCCGCGCTGGTCGCCCGACGGCCACTGGCTGGCGTTTCTCTCAGACCGGGACGACGAGGGCGGCGACTTTGAGGGTGGGGAGGACGAGCCTCGGGCGCAGGTGTGGCTGCTGCCGATGGACGGACTGGGCGGGGAGGCCGAGAAGCTGACTGATGCCCCCGAGGGGGTGGGGGACTACGGCTGGCTGCCCGATTCGTCGGGCATCGTGTACCTGGCGACAGAGCCGCGCCCGAAGCCGCTGGAAGAGTATCACGAGGACAAAAAAGAGCGCAAGGATGACGCCGTGGTCGAGCGCTTCGAGAAGTTCCGGCAGCAGATTTGGCGGATCGAGCGAGAGGGCAAAAAGCCCAAACTAGTCTATCCCGGCGACTTCGGGCTGGGCGAGATCGCCGTGTCGCCGAGCGGCAAGGAAGTGGCGTTCACGACCAACTACACCGGCGAGGTCAACGATTACCACAAGAGCGATGTCTGGGCGGTGGAGATTGAGACTGGGACGGCCCGGCCTCTGGCCGACGGTCCCGGCGGCAAGTTCCACCCCCTGTGGACCCATGACGGCTCCCAGGTGCTGTATATCGCCCCGCTCGACCCGGAGCTGTCGTACTCGCAGCCGAACCTCTACGCCGTGCCGGCGAGCGGCGAGAAGCAAGAGCCTACCAACCTCACTGCCAACTTCCCCCATGACCTCACGGGCTGGGAGAGTGTCTACACGGACGACGCCGGGATGGTTTACGTGCTGGCGGCGGTCGGCACGACCACGGCGGTCTTTGACTGGGACGGCACCACCTGGGAACCCGTGGTACAGAATGATGAGCATTTGCATGACTACCATGTCGCCCCGAACGGCGGCATTGCGTATGTCGCAAGCTCGACTATTGATGTCCCTGAGCTGTGCTGGCTGGCCCCGAACAAGAAGCGCCCGGAGACGCTGACGGACCTCAACCAAGACTGGGCCGACGGCTATGTTCTCGCCCCGACCCAATTGGTCTCATGGAAATCCCGCGACGGTCTCGAAATCGAGGGTCTGCTGACCCTGCCTCCGTATTGTGAAGAGGGCCGAAGGCTCCCGCTCATCGTCAACCTGCATGGCGGGCCGCATGGGCGGACGGTGCAGGGCCTGTCGCCGTACACCGCCTGGCAGGTCTGGGCCGCCGACGGCTACGCGGTCCTGTCGCCGAACTACCGGGGCAGCGAGGGCTACGGGAATGCGTTCAGCACCGCGAATCGCCATGATTTAGGCGGTGGTGACGCCGCCGATGTGCTGGCGGGCATTGATCAAGCCATCGCCGAGGGGATTGCCGATGCTGAAAAGATTGCCGTCATCGGGTCGTCCTACGGCGGCTACCTGGTGAACTGGCTGATCGCCCGGACTGACCGGTTCCACGCCGCCGTTTCGCAGTTCGGCATCTTCTCGCTGGCGACTGACTTCTCCAATTCGCAGGCCCCGCGCTGGGAGACCGAATATCTCGGTGGTTCCCCCTGGGAGCGGGCCGAACTCTACACCGAGCGGTCGCCCGCGACTTATGTTCAGGACATACACACGCCCGTGCTGATTATGCACGGCGAGGGCGACCCGAACACGTTTATCGCCAATTCGCAGGAGATGTATCAGGCCCTGCACCTGCTGGGCCGGACCGCCGAGTTCGTGCGTTACCCCCGCGAAGGCCATGGCTTCGGGGAACCGTCGCACCGCCTCGACGAGCTGCGGCGCATCGGGCGCTGGTTCGACAAACATTTGAACGGCGGCGCAAACACAATCTATCGCACCGGCGACAAGTTAGTTTGTGACGGCTGGGAATTGATTGTCACCACAGCGACTTTAGAGACCTACGCGGGCCGCCCCGACGACGCGGTGCGTTATTTAGAGCTGGCGCTGGCCCTGCGCGACACCACTGAGACCCGCCGCGCTTTAACGCTCAAGCCCGCCGACTTTAGCTTGACCCGCCAAACGCCGCCCGGACGACCAACCAAACCGCTCGGCCTACCGGTCAGCGTGCTGGGCCAGAAATCCCTCGCTGAAAGCGCGAATTGGACCTTCGCCTTCACGCCCGGCAAAGATGACCGCGCCCTCACGGCTCCGCTCGCCCTCACCTTCCGCTTGCCTTCCACGGGTGGCACGTACTTGTTTCGCGTCCTAGACTTCCCGCCGGTGACACTAGATGTCCCGGCGGCGGACAAGACGGATGACGAGAAGAAGTCAGACGAAAAGAAAGACAAACAGAAAGACAAACAGAAAGAAAACTAGCGATGGCGCGGCAAAAGTCGAAGACAACCTCTTTTATCTCATTTTCCGACAGGTGCCAACTTGGGCTGCGGCAGTGATTGTTGCCGCTTCTTACCCCGTGCTGCGCTGGCTCCTGCCGTTCTTGACGCATGGCAATCTGTCGGCGCTGGCACTGTCCGCCTTTGCCCCCTGGCTTACTCTTGCTTTAGTCTTGATCGCGCTGTATGCCGAAGGAGACAAGTTTCGGCGGCGTCGGCTGCTCAGCCAGCAAAGCAGCTTGGGCACGCTCCGAAACATGACCTGGCAAGAGTTCGAGCATCTTGTCGGTGAGGTCTATCGGCGGCAGGGCTACAAAGTTGAGGAGAAAGGCGGCAGCGGCCCTGATGGCGGCATTGACATAGTTCTACAGCGCGATGGGGAAACCGTGCTGGTCCAGTGCAAGCAGTGGAAAACGCAGTCTGTCGGCGTGAGGCCCCTGCGCGAACTGCGAGGTGTGACAGCGAACGAGAAGGCTGCGCGGGGGATATTTGTGACCTGCGGCGGTTACACGCAGGCGGCGCTTGCCGAGGCTGGGGGACTGCCGCCGCTGGAACTCATTGATGGTCCAAAGCTGCTGAAACTGGTGCAGGAAATGCAGGCAAAAGGCATCGAGACGCAAGCTGAGGTGTCGAACGCTCCGGCGGCAGTCAGCACGGTGCAGGCTGTTGATGAAGCCGCCGAGCCGGTTTGTCCCAAGTGCGGCAGTGCGATGAATCGGAAAACCGCGCGTCGGGGAATGAATATAGGGAACAACTTTTGGGGCTGTTCACAGTTTCCGCAATGCCGGGAAACAAGGCCGCTGTGAGCAGCTAATTTTGGGCCAGCCTATCGGGGACATCGCCGTCAGCAATCGCTTCCGGGTTCAGGCTGGACAGCCCTTCGGCCTGCGCCGCCCGCAGCAAGCGCTTGTCGGCAGAGACCAGAAGACACGACTCTGCCGAGGCCCTTTGGAACCGCAGGTAAGTCGCCAAAATCGCGGCGTCCGCCGAGTTGATGTTGTGCGCCTGCATCAGTGACAGGCTGCCGAACACCAGCGCATCCGTGATGGATAGAATGCCGAAGTCCGGGTCTTCGACGATTTCGCCCCGAAGCGCGTTCGTTGCCTCGGTGAAGGTCCGCAAGTCCAAAATGCCGCCGTTGTGCTTGCGGAGCAGGATGGAGTAGGTCTCGGCGTACCCTGTCGGCGTGATGTGCATCTGCCGCGCCGGAACGGCGGCGAACACGGCATTGACCGTCTCGCGGCCCTGCTCTTCATAGTACCGCTTGACAAGGCCGCTGGCGTCCCATAGGATTTGCTGTGGCACCAATAGTCATCCCGCGCTTCAATAATTCCGCGTGACGCATCGTTGTCTTCCGGCTTGATGCCGTGTGCCCGCAGGCACTCGCTGACCATCTGCCGGGCGCGTTCGGCGGTCGCCGCCGGGTCATAGACCATGCCCATTTTTTGATACTGTTCCTCGACGATGCGCCGGACCTCCGCTTTGTCTGCCATTAGGGTAAGCGGTGTGGCGGGAAGCTCACGTTCTGCGATTGCCATGGGTTTATCCTCCTGTTGGAGTGTACCTCATTTGCCCTTCCGCCTGCCGCCAAAACGATTTTCGCCGTCTTCGCCCCCGCATTCCTACTTGGCATGGTTTGTGCACTGTAAGGCAGTGCGGCAAATCTTTTCACCCTCTGCCGTGAACGACCCAGCAAGTTCCACTCTGTTGTATCCTGTGGAAAAGGACTTTCGCTATGACCACACTTTCGTCGCCCTTCGTCGCCCTTCGTCGCCCTTCGTCGCCCTTCGTCGCCCTTCGTCGCCCTTCGTCGCCCTTCGTCGCCTAAGCTCGCCGTGCTTCTGCTGATGGCCGCCGCGCCGTTTGCCCTCGCCGGGCCTGCCTCCGCGCAGACCTTTAAGATCACCACGACAGGCACAATCACTACGATATACGGCGACGGGTTCAACTCCTCGGTCCAAGTCGGCACACCCTTCACCTACTCCTTTCTATTTCACTATTCGGTCCCGGACAGCCAGCCCTATGATCCTACTCTTGGGCAATACTACGAGCCTGGGCCATCCTACGGGACCACTTTCACCTTCGGTGACTATGGATTCGCGCCAAATGCATCTAGCCCTGCCCAGATTGACGTACTTTATGACGAAGCCCATAGTTTTTATTATCTGCAGACAACCGACAACAGTGAGACGGTGACAGGGTTTAGTTCACCCCCTGCTAACTCCGTGGTCAGTGCCTACGGACAACTCACCGACAACAGCCTCCTTCCTTCCGATGCCCTGCCTCCCCTTTCCATCTACAATCTTGCTAACTTTCACAATCCAAACGCTGATGGGTTCTTTGTTCAAGCAGTGCTATACAATGGCTCTGGCCAATCTGAAGTTGTAGGCACTGCGACTTCCCTGTCGGCGGAATTGGTCACTCCGGCGGCGGTGCCAGAAGCCTCGACGACTGTTTCACTGGGGGTGATGCTGGCATTGGGCGGGCTGATGCTTGCCGTGCGGCGTCGGTGGGCGGCAGCGAGGGAGTAGAGGGGACACGGGAGGCACGGGGCTGAACCCGCCGTGCTTTGAAGGGCAATTCCCCGCCTGCGCGGGCAGAAGATGTGTTTTGACTCTTCGCCCGCGCAGGCGGGAGTTTGCTCTTTGAAGCCCTGCCGTTCAGGGCAGGGTTATATCCTCGATAGTCCCAGCCGGCACGGCGTACACTTGGCCTGCCTGAACGGTCGGCAGCAGGGCGAGGACTTCGGGCATCAGCGAAGTTAGTGTTTCAATTCGATTGTTCTTGGCGCGAAAAGCAACGACAGCGATGTCGCGGCCTGTGAAGTTCTGCTGATACTTCATGTTCTTGTCCATGGTGAGCAAAACATCAAATTGCTGCTCCGCGAGTGCCAGAAGCTCTCCATTCTCAATTTCTTCCCAGCGCATTTGCCGTGCTGTTGTCACCTGGTAATCGGGGAGAAAGCGACGCAGACGTTTTGGGAGGCAATGATCCAGAAGAATAGTCATTCCCAGGTCACTTCCGGCAAGCCCTCAAGAAGGCGCTCGTAGGAGAGGCGCAGGGCAGCCATGACTTCCTCGCGGGGAACACCCTCGAAGTCATCCAAAAACTCTTCCAAAGTGTCGCTGCCCTCTAGATAATCCCAAAGATGCTTGATAGGAACACGGGTGCCGACAAAACAAGGCGTTCCGCTCATGCGTCCCGGATTGATAGAAATGACGGCGGCACGGGGATCCGATGCAGAGACAAGTTCGCCGGATCCGTAGTTACTGTGACGCAGCGCTGGTTCAGTTCGTTCTAGAGTTTCAGGCATGATGCTCTCCCAAAAAACAGCAGGGGCAAGCCAGATGGCTTGCCCCTGTTCGTGCGACTAGCGGAGCTAGTGGCTGCCGCAGGAGCCGCAGCCGCCGCCCTGGCGGGTGTCGAGGCCGGCGGCTTCGTCATCGCCTGCCGAGAAGCTGGAGCCGCAGCCGCAGGACTTGGTGGCGTTGGGGTTCTCGATCTTGAAGCCGCCGCCCATGTCGGTGTGGATGTAGTCTACGACCGCGCCGCCGAGGTAGCGCAGGCTGGTGGAGTCAACAACGAGCGTGACGGGGCCGAAGGCGAAGGTCTCGTCGCCGGGTTCGATGTTCTCGTCGAGGGCCATGCCGTACTGAAGGCCGGAGCAGCCGCCGCCGGCGACATAAACGCGCAGGGCGAGGTCGGTGCGGTCCTGCTGGGAGATCAGCGAGGTCACTTCGGCCATGGCGGCGTCGGTGAGGGACAGCGGGGCGGTCTGGATCATCATGTCAGGAGCCGTGGTGGTCGGCATTTCTAAAGTTGCGGGCATTTTTCTAACTCTCCTAAGCGGGTTCAAGGTCCGCGGGTGTGGTTGATACGTCTCTATTATACCCCAACGCCCTTGTATCCGATAAGTGATGGCTCGGGGGGCATTGCGGTCCGGGTCCGGGTGGACACGGGGACTAGTTCTTCTTCGTATTCGAAGGCTTCCATCGAGATGCAGTCCATCGGGCAGATTTTGGCACACAGGGCGCAGCGAATGCACTTGGTACCGTCCATCAGCATGATGGTGCCGTCGTCGGGCCGCAACTGGTCCTGCGGGACGCCGTACTTGGCTTCGATCAGCCGGGCTACGTCCTCATCGCCGACCACATCCGTGACCGGGACCATTTTTAGGATGCTCTCCGGGCAGATATTGATGCAGAGGCCGCAGAGGATGCATTTCTCGGCATCGAAGACCACGTTAACATGACAACGCAAACAGCGCATGCCTTGTTCCCGTGCGGCCTTCTCGGTGTAATTAAATTCCACCAATTCAAAGCCTTTGGAGCGGTTTGTAATCTCGCGCTCGGGCGGCTCCTGGCGGATGAAGTTGTCGTACTTGGCGGGCATGGCGTAGTTGACGATGGGCAAAGCCCGCATATAGCCGCGCTTGACAAGCTTCTGGGTGATGCCGGAGAGCATTTCGTCCACGCCGACCGCGCACTTCTGCGCCGACGCGATGCCGTCAATGAAGAGCCGTGCGCCGAGGGCGATGTCGCCGACCGCGAAGATGTCCGGGTGCGACGTAGACTGCAAAGTCTCCGGGTCCACCTCGATGGTGCCGCGTGGGGTGCGCTTGAGGTCTTCGACGCCGGTGATGAAGTTCCAATTGACCATTTGGCCGATGGAGACGATGACCGAGTCGCAGGGGAAGACTTCTTCGCTGCCATCAATGTACTGCGGGTTGAAGCGGCCCTGGGCATCAATCAGCGATTTGACTTTTTTGGTCTGGATGCCAGTGACGGACTCGCCCCCGAGTATCTCAATGGGAAGCCGCTGGGGCCAGAGCTTGACGCCTTCCAAGACCGCTTCTTCGATCTCGTACTCGTCGGCGTTCATCTGGGCGCGGGACTCGCCGAAGATGCAGTCAATAGACTTGGCGGTCAGCGCGAGGGTCCGGGCGATGTCGGTCATGGCGTAGTTCTTGGGCTTGCCTAAGTTGGACAGCCCGGCCACGACGGGGGTGCGGACGGTCATACGGACAACGTCCATGGCGACGTTGCCGCCGCCGATGACGACGCACTTTTCGCCGACATGGTACGGCTTGCCCAAGTTGACCTCGCGCAGCAGATTGATGCCGATGTGGACGCCTTTTTTGTCCGACCCTGGGATGGTCAGGGGCCGGCCCTGCATATAGCCTGCCCCAATGATAAACGCTTTGTAGCCCTGCTCCCGCAGCTCAGGGATCGTGACATCTTTCCCGACCGAGACACCCAATTTGAGATCAACGCCAAGCTCGCAGATCGCCGCAATCTCTAAATTCATCAGCTCGCGGGACAGACGGTAGATCGGAACGCCGGTCGCCATCTGGCCGCCGGGGACTTCCAGCTCTTCGAAGACCGTGACCTGGTAGCCGAGCCGGGCCAGGTCGTGCGCGGCGGTCATGCCGGCGACGCCCGCGCCGACCACGGCAATCTTCTCTTTATCCTGAATAGGATAGGCCGACCCACGCGCATTGGAATACTCCAAAGACTTGTGCAAGTTCTTCAAGTTCTCGACGCCATACTGCTCGGTCGCAAAGCGCTTCAGGGCACGGATGGAGACCGGCCCGGACGTGTCCGACCCGATGTTGCCGCGCGTACACTTGACCTCGCAGGGAGCGCCGCAGATGCGTCCGCACATCGAGGCGAAGGGGTTCGGGGCGCGTGCGATGGCGTAGGCATCGTCGTAGCGCCCTTCGGCGATGGCGATGACGTAGCCGCGGGCGTCGGTTTTGACGGGGCAGCCGGTTTGGCAGCCGATTTTGCCGCGCCAGTAATCAATATCCGGGACTTTGACCCGGTAGGGGGTCTGCTTTTCGTCTGCCATAGGTAGGTGGTTCCTTCTCGGAGAGAACGCTGCTTACGATCACAAATCTACGATAATCCCTATTGTACCATAAAGACGGACTGATACGGCAGCACGGGGCTGAACCCCCGTGCTTTAAAAGTGCAATTCCCCGCCTGCGCGGGCATAACAAGTCAACGAAGCTGTTGGACCCGATGGGCGCGGGGCTGGGAGAAGGGCTTAAGGGGCGGCGGTTCTCCCCAGGCGAGTGCGTCGGCGGCCCATTCGGCAAGCTGTTCCGGGGTGAACTGAGTGCGGAGGTCATCGGTGCGGCCCGACACGCAGGTTTCCTGCTGCCGCAGCATGGTTCGGTAGGTGCGCTTCGGCGGAGTGGTCGGGGCGTCGGGTTCGTTTTGGCAAATTTGCGTGTCCACCGCGTCGAGTGGGGCGACGGACAGTTCGTTTGCGGCCTGTAGGGTGGCTTTGCGAAGCTGGTACAGGCGATTGCTGGTTTCCATCGAGACGCACTTGTCGTCGTCGGGGTCGGTGCGGCACTCGCGCTCGGAGATCTGGGTTTCTTCCAGGACTTGTTCGCGGATACGCCGGGCGTAGAGGCTGGGAACGTCCTTCGCAAGCATTTTAACGGCGGTATCAATCTGGCGCTGCAAGGCGGTTTCATGGCGGAGGACTTTGTCGAGCTTGTCGAGGCGCTGGTCTTCGGTGAGGGCGGGGTTCTCGAAAAGCTGGGCCTGCCAGCGGTGCAGTCTGCGGAGACGCCAACTCGCTGCCGCGATTTTCTCGACGTAGTGCCGTTCCAGCAGATTGCCGGGGCGAAGCTGGGCAACCAGCTCGTCCTGAACGGCCTGGTAGCCGCCGGGGTCTTCGCCGAGGGCGGGGAGAACGATGTCGCGGGCAAAGACGCCGTGTGTGGTGGCGTTGCGGCTGGCGATGGCCTGGCCGTGTTCGGTTTTGGGTCCGCCGAGTGTGGTGGGCATGGGTTTGGTCCTTTTTGTGTTTTGCTCTCCCAGGCGAAACTTCTGTCTACTAGTATGGCAGGGAAAGGGAAGGATGTCAAGGGGGGAACCCACCCCGCCGCAAGCGGCGACCCTCGTTGCTCCGCAAAACCTTCGGGCGAAGCGGGAAGGTGAAGAGTTTGGATAGGAAGGGAGCAGGAGGCCCCCCGGCCCCCAATAATGGGGGAGTCTGATTCGGAAGGAAGAGAGGGGAGTGCCACGGAACAAATTCCGAGGCTCGGAATAAAGCAGTGTCGCGGCGACACGGGGGAAGATAGGCACGGGGGAAGAGAGGCATGGGAAAAAAAGTGGGGATTTGTTTAGGCCGCGTGTGCCCCCGAGGGAGGGCGGGAACGAAGCGGACCTCCACCCGGCGACTGAGCGCGGCGGCGATCCGTTCCAGCGTCGCCAGTGAGTGCCGGTCATATAGATTGGTCGTATAGGAAGCGTGGGAATGAAATCCTGCGCTGTGGGGCGAGGACGCCCAGTGTCCGCCTGCGCGGGCACGGAGTCAGGAAGGATAAAAGGGGTGTCAGGCTCGTTTTTGTGGTCGCGGTTCGGTGTGATAAAGTTGGGAGTTGTGATATAATAGCAGTGAAGCAGTCAATCGGGTCTGCCGGGTTGCGGTGCGGCAAAAGCCACGCTTTGAGGCGTGTTATACCGCCATGCGGCTTTTGGGTCTGGCGCTAAGTGTACTTGCTGCCAATCGCTGGGCCAGAAGCGCGGTAAAAGCCGCAATTATGGCGTGTTATGCCGCGCTCGTGCGGTATAGTAACAAGTTAGGCCGCTTGCACGCAGGCTTTGCCAGTAAGTAAACGCAAAGAGGAAATACTTTGGCTCGATGGTGGAAAGAAAAAGACGGGTATCCAGATACACTTAAGCCACATTGGTTTTATTATGTGTCTGTTTGCTCATTCACGTTCCAATTCAAATCGCCTGAGCAAATACCCAAGTATATTGAGTATTATCAGACTAAGATACTACCTAGTAGCCGCTTGCCTGGCCCGTTCCCAGGTCAATGGGGCGACCATGGAGAGTCTCGGAGTGTGTATGATGAGTTGCCCCTGCGCCTACGAGACGAGAGTAAACGGCATCAGGTCGTGAAAGCCTTAAGCGAAGCCCTTGCCGACTTTCGCAAGCGGGAAGCACGCGGGCGGAACAGGCAATCGGCCTAACAATGCGCTGCAGCCGACGCCACCTGCCCGGTTGCCTGTGCGTGGCGGAAAGCTTGCTTACGCAGGTGTCGCGGCTGAGCTAGGTCGTTAGGCCGCTCTACCAACAGTCTTTCTGGTACGGAGGCAAAATGAACAAACTATTTCCGAGGCGCTGGTTTTACATCTGGTACTTTGTAGCGTTCACTGTCGCTTCGTTACTTTCTGCCTTGTTCGGGCATTTGGGAACGGACGAGCCGATCAAGTGGGGGCGCGAGTTCGTGAAATCTCTGCTAACCGGGTTCGCCGTGGCGGGTAACTTTACGCTATTTCACGAATGGCTCTTGGCAAAACTGATGCGTTCAGAACAGTTAAAGGCGCAACGCAAGGGAGCGGTCTAACACAGCGCTGCACCGGACGCCACCCATGTAGCGATGCGCTCATGCTGGTCAAGCCACTGCTGTAAATCGGTGACGGTGCGGAAGCCGAGGCGGGCAGGCGTTGATTGGGAGCTGTAGAAACGTGTACAATCGTCGAAATGCTGTGAGGATTTGAGATGACCCAACTGCTGGAACGTGTTTATGCTCAGGTGCAGCAGCTCCCGGAACCGGACCAAGACGCAATCGCGGCCTTGATTTTGGAGGAACTGCAAGACGAGCAGCGCCGGCAAAAGTCTTTTGCTCAGTCGTCACCGGCTTTAGTGCGGCTGGCGGAGGAAGCGCTCGCCGAACATCGGGCAGGCTTGACGCAGCCCCTTGACCCGGAGAGAATGACGGCCGAAAAGAGGGGAGGGGCAAGCCCTACACCCCCCAGGGATGGAGAGGGCGGCTTGAAGGAGGCAAAACATGAAACAGTTTAAGATTGTGGTGGAGCGGCACAGCGATGGGTATGTGGCGTATCCGCTGGGCATTGCGGGGGTTGTGGTGGGGGAAGGCGAGACTTACGAAGCGGCGCTGGCGGACGTGGAGTCGGCGATTGCGTTCCACCTAGAGACGTTCGGCCCCAGCGTGATTGAGACCGAGACGCCGGTGCTAGAAGCCTTTGTCGCCGAGCTTGCGGTGGCGGCCTGATGCCGCTTCCGGTAGATGCGCCGCGTGACAAAGTCCTCAAAGCGCTGGCGATTTTGGGGTTCCGACTGGTGCGAGAAGGCAATCATCTGGCGCTGGTGCGAGAGAACGCAGATGGAGGCAGGACGCCGCTGACGCTGCCGAACCACAAAGTCATTAAAGGTTCGACCCTGCGGACTGTCCTAACTCAAAGTGGGATTCCGCGTGAGGACTTTTTGGCCGCTTATGACCGGGCCTAGTGGGCGCGACTCCGTTGTTGCCCGTCAAGCCACTGCTGTAAATCGGCGGGGGTCTGGAAGTCGAGGAGGGTTTAGCCGAGGTCGTCGCGGTTGCTTGCGCGATTGCCTGGCTTTGACGAAGGCCATTCGGCGCAATCTGGTACACTATCCTTATGAGCGTACAAGAATTAGAAAAAGCGGTGACGCAGCTTCCTTCCCCGGAACTGGCCCGATTTGCGGCGTGGTTTGAGGAGTACCAGGCGGACTTGTGGGACCAGCAGATTGAGGCTGATGCGCTGGCAGGGCGACTGGATGCGTTGGGGGCGCAGGCGGATCAGGAGTTTGAGGCGGGCCGGTGCCGGCCTCTGTGAGGCACTTTACCACACCTCAGTATTGGCAGCTTTACAACGCCTTGCCACCCGAAGTCCGTGCTCTTGCGGACAGGAATTTTGGCTTGCTCCAATCCGATCCTCACCACTCTTCGTTGCGGTTTAAAAAGGTCGGGAGATATTGGTCAGCGCGTGTCGGCTTGCATTACCGGGTGCTGGCGACGGAGCGTGCGGAAGGTCTGGTCTGGTTCTGGATTGGCCCTCATGCGGTCTATGATGCTTTGATACGGCAGTCTTAGGAGCCAAGCGGCCCAGCAATGCGCTGCGCCGGACGCCGCCTGCCGATTTCTTGCTAATGCCCGTCAAGCCACTGCTGGAGATCGGCGGGCGTCTCAAAGTCTAACAGCGCTTCGCCGAGGTCGTCGAGCTGGTCAGGCGTGAGAGTATCGAGGCGGGCGGTGAGGCGTTCGGGAACGGGCGGCGGAGCTGGCGGGCGACCAGTTCCACGGGGCTGAACCCCCGTGCTTTGAAAGGCAATTCCCCGCCTCTGCACTGGTCAGCACTGGCTACCCGGAGGGGCGCGGGCAGAGGAGAAGCTGTAGACCTAATCTTCGCCCGCGACGGCGGGGGCTTGCACTTTGAAGCACGGGGGTTCAGCCCTGTGAGTAGAGGTTTTGGGAAGCGGGCGGCTCATGGGAGCCGCCCTTCTGTTTGTGTGGGGCTACTTCTGATGGGCCTCTTTGTAGAGGGTGTTGAGCTGGGTCGGTGTCACGGCGATATAGTCGGGGCCGAGGAGGGTGAGTAATTGCTTGAAGTCGGACATGTGGGTGCCCCAGAGGTAGACGAAGGAGTTGAGGAAGGCGGGGCGGGCGGTGCCGGCGTGGTCGCGGATCTGTCCAGCGAGCTTGGCGGCGCCGGGGCCATCGGAGGCGCCCCGGAAGACGGTTTGGCCGGTGGGCAGGGGGTAGGTGTATTCGCCGTAGTTCGCTTCGCCGGCGAGGCCGTAGTCGGGCATGAGGAAGGGGACTTGGGGCAAGTCCCGGCCGGCATCGGCGATGTCGGTGGTGCCGACGTTCATCAGACGGATGGTGTGCATATCAAGCCGGGTCATGTAGCTTTGGGTCAAATCGTAGAAGGTTTGGAGGGTCTGCGGGCGGTTATGCAAAGCTTTGGCCCAGTCGGTGGGGTAAATGTAGCCGGCCCCGGAGACGTCGCACAGGAACTCGGTGGTGGGGGCCGCGTGGTCGTAGTACCATTTCGCCTGGACGGGGGCGGAGTCGATCAAGCTGGGTCCCATGCCGAAGGCGACGGGGATGGTGCCGAAGAGCGGGTCGGTGAACAGATCGCGGAGAACGCCGCGCCAGGGACAGAAATTGTCGCCGTCGGAGATGGTGAGGGCGAAGTAGACTTTGGTGCGGTCGAGCGGCGGGGCGGGCGGCTGCGGTTTCTGTGTCAGCCGCGCGAGGGTCTGGCCGCTGGTGACGGAGAAGTTGGCGACGTAGTCGCTGACGGTGGTGACTTTGCCGTAGCGGGAACCCAGGGCGACGCCGGGGGTTTCGTCGAGGCCGCGTCCGTCGCCGTGCCACCAGAAGCCGCGGATGACGGCGGTGAGGGGCATCTGGGCGAAGGTTTTGGCGATCTCGGCCCGCTCGGCGGCCATATTTGCGCCCGGCTCGGTTTGAGCTTTCGGGCCGGTGATCCAGAAGCAAGTGCCGCGCCCGGAGATGATGTCGTCCACCTGCGACCCTAAGAGGGGCGGGTCGAGGCAGAGGGCCAAATACGGGTTCGAGCGCGGCAGCAGGGCGACTCGGGCGAAGCGGAGGGCGTCGGCATTGTCCCGGAAGACGCCGCGCAGGTCGCGCTCGATAGGCAGTTTCAGCCGCTTGGCAAGCTCGGGGGTGGCGATGGCGAGGTCTTCCAATCCGGCGTAGTCCACGGCGAGGCAGGGGGAGACGTAGACGTTGGGGTCGGGCACGACTGCGCCTTTGATTTCGCTGCGGAACATGTCGACCAGCGAAAGCGGGTCGGCGACGGGGATGGATGTCCCCGTGGCCCCCTGCGCCGACATCTGGGTCAGCCAGAAGGTGTCGTCATCGCTGGTGATGAGATAAATGCGGGGCCGGCGGCGGTTGACGATGCCCTGGACGGAGGCCAGCAGCAGGGTCTCGTCTTTCGTGAGCTTGCGGACATCGGCGACCAGCAGATGCTTGGCGGGCGGGGGCGTCTTCGGCTGCAAGGTCGGGTAGGGGCGCGGGGGCGTCGGCAGGACAAGGTCGGCATCTACGGCGGGCTTCGGCAGGTGGTCCAGCACAGACAGCGCCAGGTTCCGGACGCCGGGGCTGAGGCGGCCCTGGCGGGCGAGCACGGCGACGACCCCACGCTCGATAAGCTGGGTGGAGGCGTAGGCGACGAGGGCATCGTCATTTCGCAGGCTGTTGTTGGTCCAGACATCCACCGCGCCGGGGTAAGCGGCGTCTCCGTGGACGACCAGGGCCGAGATGAGCTTGCCGCCCGGGGCGGTGAAGATCGGCACGGCGCGGGCGGACGGCGGCAGGGTGGACGGGTCGAGGGCCTGCGTGTCGTGGCCGTCGCCCCAGTCCAGCTTCAGACTTGCCAGGCCGAGCGGGTCGCCGGGGGCGATCACGGCGGGTCCTTGCGGGCCATTGGAAAAGCCGCCGACGCCGATGCCGTTTGGCCCAAAAAGCGCAGCATCGCTGTCGTTGCCGAGATCTTCCCATTCCCCTTTGGCGTTCTTTTTGATGGCGTGGGTGAAGGGGATGCCCGAGAGCACAAAATCGCCGCCGCTTTGGTGGAAGCGCTTCAAGTTGGCGAAGGCCGCCTGCGGGTAGGCGTTGCCGTAGGCCAGGACGATGGCGGTGTAGGTGTTTGCGTTAAATGCCGGGTCGGCAATCTGGGCCACGGAGACGGTTTCGGCGGCGATGCCTGCTTTTTGCAGGTCGGCGGTGATCTGGGTGGGCGAGACGAGGGCGGACGAGTTAACGGCGGGAAAGCCCGGCTCGGAGAAGACGGCGACGCGGGCGGGGCCGGGGTCAGGGGCGGCAAGGATCGGCGCGGCGGCCAGGGCAAGCAGGACCAGGGCAGCGAAGCGGAGCAGATGGATTGTAGGCATGAGCGGGTCTTTCCAGTGCCGGGCTGCACGGGCCGGGTTATACGGGCCGGCAGGTGGCGCGTTTGATGAGCGGGGCCGGGAGCAGGATATGCCGCCTGGCTCCGGGGGCACAGAGGCTGCCGGCGGGGGCCGGGCCGCTCAGGCGGCGCAGGAGCAGGGTGGCGGCGCGGCGGCCCATCTTGTCGAAGGGCTGATGCAGGGTGGTCAGCAGGCTCGGGCGCGGCGAGTGCTGCTCGATGTCGTCGAAGCCGATGACGCTGATGTCGTCGGGGATGCGCCGTCCGCGCGTCTCGCATTCGGCGAGGAAGCGGTAGGCGAGGGCATCGTTCATGGCGACGACGGCGGTGGGCGGCTCGGGCTGGCTGAAAAAGTGGTCGCAGGCCGCTCCGACTTCCGAAATCTCGTGCTGGGGGACAGTGTAGACCCACTCGGGATGGGGCGCGATTCCGGCCGCCGCCATTGTCTCGGTGTAGGCGGCGCGGCGTTCGGCGATGGCGGTGGAAAGTTCGTCGGACGTGAGATGGGCGATCCGGCGGTGGCCTAGCCCGAGCAGGTACTCGACGGCGGCTTCGACCCCGGCATGGTTGTCGCAGCCGACGAAGTCGCAGTCTGCGCCTTCGGGAAAGCGGTCCACGAAGACGACGGGCACGCCGCGCCGCTCCAAGTCGCGCAGGGGGGGCAGGGTCTCGTCGCCGCCCATCTGCCAGAGGACAACTCCGGCGATGTCCTCATGCAGCACCGATTCGAGGGCCGATTTTTCGAGCAGTACGGACTGGTCGCCGCCGCCGTGGGTGTCAATGACCTGGAGGCGGAAGGGGGCTTCGGTGGAGCGCAGGACGGCGCTGATGCCGTGCATGATGGCGAGCGAGGCGGGGTAGACGGGGTGCTGGGGGAGGATTGCGACCAGTGTCCGCAGGCCGCCGGCGATTTTGGCCTGGCGCGGGGGCGTTTCCGTTCCGGTGCGGCCTTTCCGGTGCGGGCGCGTCTGGCTGGCCCGGACCCAGGGGCGCTTGCCGGTTTCGCGGACAATCAGGCCGAGGTCTTCAAGCTGGGTCAGGGCGAGGCGCACTGCGGAGCGGTCCATGCCGAACTCGGCGGCCAGCGCCCGCTCGGCGGGCAGCCAGGACCCCGGTGGGTAGTGTCCGGCGGCGATGCGCTCTTGCAGCGAAAGAAAGACCTGCTGCCGTCCGACCGGCTGAAAAGAAGTCATGGTAGTACACCAAAAGTCAACCAAAGTGAACCAAAGCGGCCAATGTGCTGCTCGATTATATCACACCGGGGGAAGGCTGTCAACCGGTGGGTTCGCGGGCAGGGCCAAACCCCGGAACAAATGCCGGTTTTCATCGTCTTAGTCGTATAGATGTGCGAATTCACACCAAATTGAGAGTAAACCGTCCGAAAAAATAATTTCCGCCGGGCCTTGACAGTCCGCCGAAACAGTGTTATACTTGGTTGTGTTTGGTTGAAATGAGTTGTGCTTATCGCGAATGGATTACCGCGGACATCTCGACCAAACACTTCTGCATCTTCGAGCGATGGTTCGTTCTTCGTTCGGAAGATGTGTTCTCACACGGAATGGCGAGACGAGCGCCGCTGTTCCTTTCCTTGCACGGCTCACTCATTCTTTTTTCGACCGATTAGGAGACTCTATGAATACCCAACTCAGCCAAAGGCGTAGCCGATCCGGCTTCACCCTTATCGAATTGCTCGTTGTCATCGCCATTATCGCGATCCTCGCTGCAATCCTTTTCCCCGTTTTTCAGAAAGTCCGTGAAAACGCCCGCAAGGCGTCTTGCCAATCCAACCTTAAGCAGCTTGGACTTGCCGTTATTCAGTACCAACAAGATGCCGACGAAATTTTTCCTGCCAGCAATGGGGTTTTGCTGAAAGGCGATAATTCCGGCGGTGGCAACTGGGGCCAACAGATTTACCCGTTTGTCAAATCCACAGGCGTATTTATTTGCCCAGACAGCACCGATGGAACTGGCTTCAAAAATGCTTGCCCACCCACCTCGAATTGTATGTTTAGTGGTAATCCCACTTTACAACCGATTCCCGTCTCCTATGGCTACAGCAACTTTATTGGCACTCAGCCTGAGAACGGGGGGGGGTTACCCCGAGCTTTAGCGTATGTTCAGGAACCCGCGGTCAAGATTATTGTGGCCGAGCGCATCGGCAAGGATGGCGGTGGCTATGCGAATCAGGATGGCATGGGCTGGTCTGATTGGGATGGGACTGGTGCGTTTTCCTACCACCAGGAGCTACGTGTTAGCCACAACGGCCTGATGAACGCCCTTTACTGCGACGGTCACGTTAAGTCGGTTCGCCCATCTGCTACCGCTGGCACCGATAACACGCCAAACCAGTGGGGCTGCTTCAACAACAGCACAACGTCTGCCACTTATCCCACTGCATGCAAACCGGGCGACGTGAACGGCGATAACCCTGATGAGCAACTTGCAGGCAACATTGCCACCGGCAACAATCTCAATTAATATATCTGTTGAATGCAAGCGAGATAGTCTCCGGCTCTGCAAAGAGCCGGAGACTTTTTCTTGAAGTTTTCGGCCCTGAGTGCAAGCCTTCCTGCTTGACAAATCCGGCGTGAGGCTTCATAATTCTCTTGGAATGCTTCCGAAGCACAAATACACACTCAAAAGGACAAATGTCATGAAGTACCCTCAACGACGCGGCTTCACGCTCATCGAACTGCTCGTCGTCATCGCGATCATCGCGATCCTGGCAGCCATTTTATTCCCTGTTTTCCAGAAGGTCCGCGAGAATGCGCGGCGGGCGTCCTGCCAGTCCAACCTCAAGCAGCTTAGCCTCGGTGAAATCCAGTACGCCCAGGATTTTGACGAAGTCTACACCGGCTCGTATTTCTTCGACAACACCGGTAGCGGTCACAGCGACACGGTGCGCCGTGTTTACTGGCCGCAACTGATCTACCCTTACACCAAGTCTGCCGGCATTTATCTCTGCCCGGATGGAGTCTCGCCGCATATTGATACGCAGAAGGCGTTCGATAGCCGTACATTCGGCAACCCGGATGCTCACATCACCGACTATGCCTACAACTGTATTCAGACCATTGGTCTTGTCAGTAACTATGACGGCGAGCAGCCGGCGCTGGCTGCCCTTGAATCCCCTGCTAACACAATCGTGTTCACGGAAGCGAATGCGATGGACCCGGCTAACACAGACCGCAGCGACCTGGGCGGTCAAGCTAACACCTTCCGCACCGGACAGACAGACTACGCGGGCGTGTTCCCGCCGGCGGGCCAGCCACGCTCGACAAACTGGGACGGCAACACCGGTGCGGTCAAGCCGCTGAACGTCAGCAAGCGTCACACCGAAGGCTCGAACATTGCGTATTATGACGGCCATGTCAAGTACAAGCGGAACTCGTTTGATACCAACGGTTTCCCATGTGATTGGTACCTGAACAAGCCCAAAGCCAACGGCACCTTCCCCGGCTGCCAGTAATCTTTGTCGTGATCGCTTATGCAAAATGCCTCCACTGCCCTTCGGTAGTGGAGGTTTTTTCTGCTGCTTGAGACGATATTTTATATGAAATAGTATCAATAAATATGAGTGTGACCCAATAGCTTGACAAAACCGTGGCGATGGCTTATAATGGAAGCAACTGCATCAAAGTAGCACTCTCATCCACTTGGAAGGTACAAGGCTCTCAATGAAGACTAATCTCTGTTCCGGCACGCGCCGAGGCTTTACGCTGATTGAGCTGCTCGTCGTCATCGCGATTATCGCGATTCTCGCCGCCATTTTGTTTCCCGTTTTTCAGAAGGTCCGTGAGAATGCGCGGCGTGCTGCTTGTCTGTCTAACATGAAGCAGATCAGCTTGGCGGAAATTCAGTACACGCAGGACTATGATGAGCGAAATTCCGGGGCGTTTAAAGAGATCGGACATCCAGGGGATGCCGGCGCTCGGGCTTACTGGCCTGAGCTGCTGTACCCATTCACAAAGGCCAAGCAAATCTATATCTGCCCGGATGGTGAAGCGCCGCATGTGGATATGTGGGGTTCCACGACGGGAAAAGGCGATCAGTATAAAGCGTTCCAGGACACAAACCCAGATGTCGAGTACATTGACTACGCTTACAACTGTGTCCGCAATGATGACGGCACTGGAAACACAATCGGCATTGGAACCGTGACTGACAGTGATGCGGAAGGCCAGGCGCTGGCGTCTATCCAGTCGCCCACTTCGACGATTGAGTTTACGGAAACCCGGCCCAATCCTGCCCCGGATGGGACACAGTTCGGCGGAGCCAATGTTTATGATACGCGCTACACCGATTACAAAGGGACGTTCCCGCCCGCCGGAAACACGGTCAAAACAACTGTTTGGGCTGGCACGCCCGGTCCCGACGGGGATACGACGCCGCGCCATAACGGCGGGTCGAACTTTGCGTACTATGATGGTCATGTCAAGTACAAGAAGAACTCGCTGGACAGCAACGGCAACCCGTGCGATTGGTTCTTGACAAAACCTACTGCCAACGGCACCTTCCCTGGCTGTCAGTGAACAATGACTGCCCCGGCTTCTTCCGAGGAGCCGGGGCTTTTTATTTCTGAAATGGAGCAAAAAGGCCGTGAAAGCAGCACGATTTGAGGGCGATTTCTCGTATACTAACGGTGTAAATCAGAAACCGGAAGCCGCTGTGCTCAGGCGCTTCCGCTGGAAAGGGTAATTTTTGAAAGCAAATTTTTGGAAACGGTTCAAGGTAGAGAGTCGGAGAGTGAAGCACTGGAAGCAGGGAGCAGCAGGCACGGCCCTTGCTTTTGCAGTGACTGGGTGCGCCCAGCATGCACAGACTGGCCGGGTTGGGGCACTGGTGCCAGCGGTGATGGCTTCGACGGTGGCGTCGCCGCCGTCGTTTCGGCCCCCGGCGGTGCCGCTGGTGACGAACGACCCGTACCTGTCCATTTGGTCGGAGACCGATCACTTGAACGATGCCGGGACGGTGCATTGGACCAAGCACCCGATGTCGCTGGTGAGCCTGATTCGCGTGGACGGCAAAGCGTTTCGCCTGATGGGCTACGACCCGACTGATGTGCCGGCGTTCCCGCAGGTCGGGGTGTCGGTAACGCCGACCCGGAGTATTTATCAGTTCGAGGACTCAGCGGTCCATGTCACGATGACGTTTACGACGGCGGCATTGCCGCATGATTTGAACGTGCTGGCCCGTCCGGTCAGCTACCTTGCGTGGAGCGTGAAGTCGGTGGACGGCAAGCCGCACGCGGTCTCGATCTACGACAGCACGTCGTCGCAGCTTGCGGTCAACGATACGGCGCAGAAGGTGGTCTGGAAGCGGGAAGCAATGGGGCCGCTGACGGCCCTGAGCACGGGGACCGAGGCGCAGACGCTGCTGACGCCTGCCGGGGACGACACGCGGATTGACTGGGGCTATGCGTATGCGGTCGCGCCGTCGGCGGAGGCGAAGGCCGCGATTGGGGGCAACGCCGGGCTGCTGGCCGGGTATGTCGCAAACGGCGCTCTGCCCGCCGCCGATGAGCCGTCGAAAGCCCGCGCCGCGTCCGACAACGAGCCGGTGCTGGCGTTCACGTTTGACCTCGGCTCGGTGTCGGCGGCCCCGGTGGCCCGGCATTTGATGGTCGGCTACGACGAGATTTATAATATCAAGCTGGCCGGAAAGAAGCTTCAGCCGTACTGGCGTCGGAACGGCACGACCCCGGCGGCGATGTTCCAGGCGGCGGACAAAGACTACGAGAGCCTTTCCACGCGCTGCGCGGCATTTGACACCGAGCTGACCGCCGATATGACAAAGCTGGGCGGGGCGAAGTACGCGCAGATGACCGCGCTGGCGTACCGGCAGTGCTTGGCGGCGAGCGGCCTGGCGATTGACGCGCACGGGCAGCCGCTGCTGTTCAGCAAAGAAAACAACTCCAACGGCGACATTGCCACGGTGGATATTATCTACCCGCAGGCTCCGATGCTGCTGCTGCTCTCGCCGACCCTTGCCAAAGCGTCGGTCATGCCGGTGCTGGCGTATGCGTCGTCGCCGGTCTGGAAGTTTCCAAACTCGCCGCACGATCTGGGCACCTTCCCGATTGCGTCGGCCTCCGGCGACCCCGGCGAGGAGATGCCGGTGGAGGAGTCGGCCAACATGCTGATCCTCTGCGACGCAATCACGCAGACGGACGGCAACCCGAAGTTTGTCAATACGTACTGGCCGAAGATGACCCAATGGGCGAACTTCCTGGAGCAGTATGGTCTTGATCCCGGCGATCAGCTCTGCACCGACGACTTCATGGGGCATTTGAACCACAACGCCAACCTGTCGGTCAAGGCGATTGTCGCGCTGGCGGCTTACGGCGATATGTGCAAGTATCGCGGAGATATGGCGGGCGCGAAAAAGTATGCGGCCCTGGCGAAAGCCGATGCCGTACACTGGATGGGCGTTGCCGACAGCGGCAAGTCGGCGCTGCTGGCGTTCGACAAGCCCGGCACCTGGAGCCAGCAGTACAATTTGGTCTGGGACCAGCTTTTGGGCCTGAACGTCTTCCCGGCGTCCGTGCGGGCGAAAGAAGTGGCGTACTATAAGACGGCCTTGCAGCCTTACGGCCTGCCGCTGGATAGCCGGACGCGCAAGACGAAGACGGACTGGACGTTGTGGAGCGCGACGCTGGCGGACAACCAAGCCGACTTCGAGACGCTGATCGCGCCGGTTTACGATTACCTGAACCAGACGACCGCTCGCGGCCCGCTGGCCGACGGCTATACCGCGGACGATCTCCATTCCAACTTCTTCACCGCCCGCCCGGTTGTCGGCGGCTTGTTTGTCAAGATGCTCTCCGACCGGGCCGTCTGGGCCAAGTGGGCGGCAGGCGACAAGGTTGTGGCGGCGAACTGGGCACCGCTGCCGGTCGGCCCGAAGGCGACCTACCTGCTGGCAAGCTCGCAGAAGACCCCGGCGTCGTGGCGCTACGTTTCCGGCGGCAGCAAGCCTGCTGATGACTGGATCAAGCCGGGCTTCGACGATAGCGGCTGGAAGACAGGCAACGCGCCGTTTGCGACCAACCCGCCCGGCGGCATCCCGACTGGGACCGGGTGGAACGACAGCGACATCTGGATGCGGCGCAAAGTGACCCTGCCGCCCGGCTCTTATACGAACCTGGCGTTCATGGCCTACCACGACGAGGACATCGAGATCTATGTCAACGGCGTTTTGGCGTCCACCGAAAGCGGCTACAACAGCGCGTACACGCCGGTTGAGATTACGCCGGCGGCGAAAGCGCTGCTGAAGCCGGGCGCGACCGTGACTCTCTGCGTCCATGTCCATCAGACGGTAGGCGGACAGGGCGTAGATGTCGGCCTCGCCACATTGAGCGGCCCGCTGTAAAATTGAGCGGCCCGCTGTAAAGTCAGACACGGCATAAAGCCCAGCGTCTTTAGGACGCTGGGCTTTTCTTTTTGACGAGTGCTTCGGCCTACGGGCTGACGCGCAGCACGGCGGCTCCGTCGGGATTTTCAGTGATCGCCCGCGCCCATTTGCGCCATTCCCCGCCGAATTTCGAGGACGATGTTTCGTGTTTCCTCTGCCGCTTCCCGTGCGGTTTCTGCGGACTTGCGTGCGGTTTCTGCGGCCTGACGCGCTTCTTCGGCGGCGGCCCGCCCGGCATCTACGGTTTGCCGCATCTCATCCAGAAACTGCCGCGAGGCTTCCGCTTCCATGCGCCGCTTTTCCGCATCCTCACGGCGGTACTCGGCCAGCACACGCAGAAGCTCGCCGCCGCTGCGCTCCGTTTCGCCGGTTTCGCGCTCGTCTTCGGCCTCCACGCGGTCCGCTTCTGCTATCTGGCGCATTCCCTCGCCGCCCCGGCGCACTTCCTCGGAGAACTCCCGCTCGGTTTCGTGCGTGTCTTCGGCCTTCTCCGTCCTGCTAACATTGTCTTTCATTGGGTTGCTGCCTCCCTGCCGGGTCTCCGGCAGGAAAAATCTTAGGATACGCTACTGTACCCTATATCAGTCAAATATATCGTCCGAATGCAGGCAAACGGGTGGAACAGTGAAAATAGCGGACTGCTCCGGCTGAACTTTCCTGGAGCGCGGCGTGTTATATGTGGGCTATCGTTGGTAGAACATACCAAAGCGGTGGCAGCTTGAAGGCAAGTGGAAAGCAGGAACGGTTGGCAGTAGACACTGGAGTCAAACGAGATAGAATAGAGCAAGATAGGACAGAGCAAGATAGGACAGAGTCGGGGGCGGACGGCGGGCTGGGTGCGCTGCCGATGCTGCCGGAAGTCGAGAAAGAAGCTGGGAAAGAAACGAAATCAGGTCTGCACCGGGCGGTCTGGACGCTGGCGTGGCCGTCGGTGCTGACGATGCTGCTGCAAACGTTTAACTCGTTTCTGGACCGCTTCTTTGTTGGGCATCTCGGCTCGGACGCGCTGGCGGCGGTCGGGGTCGGCGGGCAGTTCATGTTTCTGCTGTTTTCCGTCGGCATGTCTATTGGGATCGGAACATCGGCGCTGGTCTCCCGCTTCACCGGGGCAAAAGAACCCGATCAGGCGAAAGTCGCGGCCAATCAGTCGTTGTGGCTGGGATTGATCGCTGCCGTCGTCTCAGTGGCGATTGTGTGGCCGCTGCGGCACCTGGTAGTCGGCTGGATGGGGGTAGATGCCCGCGCTGCCGGCCTGTGTGTCCGGTACCTGAGCCTGACCCTGCTGGGTGTTCCGGCGCTGTTCGCGATGCTGATTATGAGCAGCGTGTTCCGAGGGCTGGGGGATACGCGGACGCCGCTTTTGGTGATGATCGGGGTCAACATCATCCACCTCGGCGGCGACTACCTGCTGATTTTCGGCAATTTCGGGTTTCCAAAGATGGGCCTGCTGGGCGGGGCGACTGCCTTAATCGCGTCGCAGGTGATCGGCGCGGCCTTGTATTTTTGGTTCCTCCAGCGGTCGGCCCTGCGCGGGTTTGCGTCGCGGATGAAGACCCTCGATTGGGGCTGGGCCAGGCGGATTTTGGTGATCGCGATTCCGGCGGCCGGGCAGAACCTGTCGCGGGTGCTTTCGATGATGGTCTTTACGGGGGTCTTGGCCCGGTCTCCGCAGGCGACGGCGGCGGTGGCGGCACTGACGATTGGCCTGACCTCGGAGAGCGTGGCCTTCATGCCCGGCTTTGCGTTCTCGATGGCGGCGGGGACACTCACGGGCCAAAACCTGGGCGCGGGCAACCCGGCGCGGGCCGAACGTGCGGCGTGGAGCGCATTGCAGCAGGGTCTTGCGATTATGATTGTGATGGGGGGCGTCTTCTTTGTGCTGGCGCGTCCGTTCGCACACATCTTCACGCACGACCCGGCGGTGGTGCCGCTGGCCGTCTCCTACCTCCAAATCGCCGCGCTGTCCGAGCCGTTTTTGGCCTTCGGCATGATCCTGACGGGGGCGCTGAACGGCGCGGGCGAAACAAAAGCGCCGGCGTGGGCGGGGGTCGCGACCATGTGGGGTGTCCGGCTGCCGCTGGCCTGGCTGCTGATTTACGGCTTGAGCTTCGGCGCGGTGGGGGCCTGGTGGGCGATGACGGTCAGCACCGCGCTGAACGGCTTGGTCGCGCTGTTTTTGTTTAAGCGCGGCGCGTGGAAGCAGGCGGTGGTGTAACCCTAGCCAATCGCCGCCGCGATCCTGGCCTGGGTTTCGGGGGCGTCTTCCCAGCCTTTGATCTCGACTTCGTGCTGCTCAAGCACCTGGTAGATCTCAAAGAAGTGCTGGATTTCAAGCAGAGTGTGCTCCGATAGGTCCCCCAAAGAGTGAATGGAGTCGAAGCGCGGGTCGGCGACCGCGACCGACAAAACTTTGTGGTCCGGGCCGTTGTGGTCGTTCATCAGGAGCGCCCCGACCGGGCGGGCGACGATAAGGCAGCCGCAGAAGGTCGGGTTCGACGACATGACGAGGACACTGAGCGGCTTGCGTCCGGTGCCTTTCGTGCCGCAGATCCAGCCGTAGTCGCTGGGGTAGTGCAGCGGCGAAAAGAGCGTGTGGTCGTACCGGAAGATGTTCCCGGACGGGCTGTACTTGTACTTATTGGACGACCCCTTCGGCACTTCCACAATCGTGTTCACTTCGCGGGGCGCATTCGCCCCCGCCGGGATGTCTTCATGCTGCATGGCCTATTATAACACGTTTAAGTTTTTTTGTCCCGGCTTCCAGTCCGACGGGCAGAGGCCGCCCGACTGGACGGCTTGGAGCACTCGCAGGGTCTCGTCCACCGAGCGTCCGACATTGAGATTGTTGATCGTCGCGTGCTGCACCACGCCGTCCGGGTCAACCATAAACAGCCCGCGCAGGGCCAGTCCTTCGGCCTCGACTAAAACGCCGTAGTCCCGTGCGATTGTCTGGATGCGGTCCGACAGCAGGGGAAACCGAACGCCCGCAATGCCGTTGGCGTCGCGTGGGACACCTGCCCATGCCTTGTGGCAGTGCTCGCTGTCGGTGCTGGCCCCGATTATCTCGCAGCCCAAGTCTAAAAACTCGCCATAGCGGTCCGACAGCGCGGTGATCTCGGTGGGGCAGACATGGGTAAAGTCCGACGGATACCAGAACAAAATTAGCCAGCGGCCTGCATAGTCGCTAAGGCTGACTTGGCGGAACGGGGCGGCAGGAGGAAGCGCGGGATCAAACGCCGCCGCCGTGAACGCTGGCGCGGACTGTCCGATAAGTGTCATTGGGTTTCTTTCCGGGGAATTAGGGCGTGGGCTTATCCAGCACCAAATGCCATGCCTGCTGGGCGCGGTCATAGCTAATGTTTGCGACATGACCGTCCACCATCAGCATATTGACTCGCCCGTTGCCGACTGGACCGTGCCAGTAGTCGCTCTGGTCGCAGAGCAGATTGATGTCGGATGGTCCGTGTTCCGTGTACGGCGGGCGGGTCTCAAACGCCGCAACCGTGCCGAGGGTCTTGCGGCGCAGAGGAATCTCCGTGCGATAGCCGTAGCTGATCCCGTACTCCGAAAACTCGGATGGCGACGCCGAAAGTTCGCCGTCGGTGAATGGGGCGACATCGAAGCCGGTGTCTGACGGGCAGTGCCACACGTCCGGGGACGAGACGTAGGATTTCAGCACATCCTGAAGGCGCGGCATCTGGTGGACTTCGGAAAAGAACCGTCCGCCCGCCGTTGTCTGCCACGAGTCGGCTTGCAGATCGGTCGGATCGGCCCCGTAGGGAAACAGGTCGTCGCTGTCCTGCGAATACAGTGCGGCTGCCAACCCGAGCTGATGCAGATTGGACGTGCAGGCGGCTTGTCGTCCTTTAGCCCGCACGGACAAGAAGACGGGAAACAGCACCGCCGCCAGCAGGGCGATGATGCTGATGACGACCAGCAGCTCAATGAGTGTAAAGCCGCGTTTTGCTTGAGTCATTGCGCCGGTTCCAGTTCTAAAAGCCGTTTCAGCGAGTTCTCCGCCATTTTAATTCCCAATTTCCCTGCCGCCCGGCTTCTTAGTTTGCCTTCGGCATCGAACAAAAAGTAGCAAGGCCAGACCCCGCCGGTTTGGAACCTGTCGCCGAGCGTGTGGTCGTTGTCAATCGCACACGGCCCGGTCAATCCTAGTTCTTCCACGGCGGCCTTGACTTTCTCCACATCCATGTCCGCCTCCATGCGCGGCATGTGGACCGAGATAAGATGCAAGCCCTGCTCCCGGTAAGTGTCCAAGAACTCCTGAAGCTGAGGCATATTGATTTTGCAAACGGGGCAGGAGATCGCCCAAAACTGCACAAGCATTGGCTTCTCGTGCGGCTTAACTTCCATTGGAGTTAGCCAGTGTATTGCGTCCGCGAAAGAAGGTAATAAGGCTCCGATTGCAAGCGTCATAATAAGGTTTTGGATTGTAGCTTTAGTGAAAGAGCTTATTTCTGAGGTCGTTGAGTGATACCTTCAATAACCTCTTTTTTGTTCTCTTTGAGTTGGTCCAGAAAGGCTTTGTGAGCCGCAACTTTTTCACTTTCAAGTTGCCTTTCCCTTTCGCTCCCAGTGATGTGCAGTTTGTCTAACTCATCTGACTTTTTTTTGATGCGCGCATCCTGATCTTTCTGAGCCTGAATGTTAGCTTGCATGAACTCATCCGTAGTGATATGCCGAAAATGTCGTTTCACTGGTGCAACTTTTGTACAGGAACAAAGCAAGAAAGAGAAAAGGATTAGTAAACCCAGTTGATAGCACAATTTTCTGTAATGCATTGTGGTGACTTTAAACGTGAGAAGCGACATAAAATAGCAATGGCTATGTTGGTGAGTAATTTTCAATCGCTATTGACTAGGAAGCCTTGACCAGCAACGCTCCCTAGTCCATAGTTCAGTGCAGAACATCTCGTGCTGTCGCTCTAGCGACCCATTTTCTTAGGTGGGACATAGGTTGTCATGCAAGCATCTTTTCAAGTTGTCGTTAACGATTTGGTTGCAGGCGTCCCGCGCTGCACCAGCAGGGTTATCTTTCGAGCACCCGTCTGTACCATTTCCAGCTTCAGTATAACACCGACCACATGCTGAAGACAGGGTGATACTGCCTGCATCGGCAAAAGCGATGCCGGCAGTCTTGAACTCTTTCGCGACAGTCTCAGCGACCTGCCGTGTTTCTTTGTGCTGCTCCATCTGCTTGATGGCGATCCGTGCCAGATCATCCACGGCGAAGAGGCCGAAGAAGGCCATGCCTGTCGTGAGGCCCATCTTGCGGAGGGCGGCGCGGCGGGAAAGCCGGGCCTCTTCGAACTTCTCGCGGGCTGTTTCGGGATCGGAAATGATTGCGGTCTCGCTAGTCGGCTTCATGTGTGTTTTCCTTTGCTTGGTCGGCGGCATTTAAGTCCGCTTCTTCTTTTTGCAGGGCAATGACGCGCTGCACCACTAATTCGGCAAGCTGGTGGGTGCGCTCGCGCTCCTGCATCTTGTCAATGACGGCCTGAGCCACCATATCTACCATCTCGTTGCGTTCGTTCGGGGTCATGTTGCTGAAATCTGTTCTCCTTCTATTTACGAGATTGGGTGTCGAAAATTGGGAGCCAGCGGCTCAGGTCGCCCCGCACCTGCGCGAAGCTCGGCACTTGGGTCAGGTAGACGCTGAGGTCGTCCTGCCAAGTTGCCTCAAGCCGAGACAGCTTTTCAAGCACAATGTCTGCACGGATGTCGCTCGGCGGCGTAAAGTTTCCCGCTTCGCACAAGCCTTCGCGCAGGATCGCTTTTGTCTGGAACAGCAAGGTTGGATCGCTGGAAAGCCCAAACCATAGGTCAACAAAATCCGTTGCCTTGACGCGCTCGTAGAAGCAGCCGATCTTCGCAGCCATCATCTCAGCGAGAGATTTGGCTAACACTGTCACCTGTTCGCCGGCTGCTGTCGTGAACACGCGGGTTTCCGGGCCGAGAAACCGATGCTCGTAAGGGAAAATCTCGACGCCGATGGCAACCTCTGGATAGAAGGGGCTGGCTGAAGAAAACACATAGGGGACAGCGTTAAATGAGTTGCGCTGTCCTTCCCAGCCTTCGCGCAGGGTGATGTTCAGACCAGCCTGCGCGGCTATCTCCTGAAAGTCCCAAGCGATGTTTACGGGAGCGGCAAAGTCCAAGTCCTTGCACCAGCGCTTTTGCAGGTAAACACCGTGCAGGGCCATACTGCCGCACAGAAGCATATCTTGCGCCTGCGGCAGCTCATACAGGCGTGTCAGAAACTCTTTGTGCAGACGTGCCTTTTCGCGCACGGCAATCCGCTGAAGGATGCCGAGGCCGATTTGCTGGGTGTCTTCGGACGTAACAGACATGACAGACTTACGCTTCTGTTTCTAATCAGGTGTGGAGAAGGCGTCAGTGAGGAGTGGAAAATGCTGACGCGCTGCTCTTGTCGGAGCCAATTTCTCGGAACCGATTTCTCGGAACCGCAGAGGCAGCGCGGCGGTGCGTTGACTAGCGGAGTAATTGAAAACAGTATAACACGGCTTGCCCGAGATTTATGTTAAGAAAAGATTAAATTTTTGAGGGATTTACCTACCCCCGGCACAAGTGCCGACCCCTCCCGCAACGGGAAGGGTAAAGAGTAAGATTCAAGAACAATGCGTAGAAGCCCATCATTCCTGCTTCCTACCCTTCCCGTTTCGGGAGGGGTCGCGAGGGACGAGTGGGGGTAGGTTCCTACGGCCAAAATCAGGTATACTAATACGCTTTTTGAGCGTGATTTGTGTGATATTCGACTTTGTGTGATATTCGACGCGGAGGCCGCATGAACGATAACCAAGAACCGAAGAATGAGATGGTGCCGGCGGAGCCGAGTTATGACTTGGCGGTCGGTGTCGCCCGCGTTGAGGCGGCTCCGACCCTGGCGGAGAAAAGCCGGCTGCTGTGGGAGATGCCTGCCGACGCCCGGCATCAAACGCTGGGGGCGCTGCCCGCGCCGGTGGTGGCCGCGCTGATTGAGGGCGATCCCGAGCAAAACACGGCGCTGCTGGCGAACCTGCCCGCCGCCAAGTACCGGCAGGTGATCAACCTCGGCACGCCGGCGCAGGGGCGGGCGTGGCTGGAGCGGGCGGTCGGGTCCGGGACACTGGCCGGGTCCATTCTGCCGTCGCTGATGACCGGCAGCGACCTTGCGGATATGCTGGTGACCGATCCTGGGGTCCGCCGCGCTCTGCCGCGCCTCCTGAACTTCGAGCGGGCCGAGCGCTGGCGTCAGCTTTTGACCACGAACGAGTGGCACAAGAACATTGACGAGCTTTTGATGGCGGACACCGACGAGCTGCTGAAGCGGGCCAGTCTGCGGAACCCGTCGGTCAAGGCTGTTTTGCAGTCGCTGTTGGACTACGTCCCCGAGCTGTACTTAGAAGTCGTCAACCTGGCGCGGGACCGGGCGGCCCGGATGGACGAGCACGAAAATGAGTTCGAGGACATCACTTCGATGCCGTTTGGTCTGCCCGAGCTGCTGACCCCGCCGGCCGCCGCCGGAGCGGGGGCGCGGGACACCGAGGCGCCGGTGTCGCCGCTGGCCGATTTGATCCCCGAGGGCGGCGACCCGGTGTTTGCGCTGGCGACCGCCGGCCTGAGCGCGGAGCGGAAAGCGGTGCTGGAAGAGCAGCTCAAGACGCTGCTGCGCGACGAGATTGTCGCGACAGCGTCGTTTGCCGTCGCCGATATGCAGCGGGCGGCGGGCCGGGTCTTGTTCTACCTGCGGGCGGGGCTGGAGTCGTTCGGCCCGACGCTTGGCGACTCGACCCGTGCCCTGGAAACCAAGCAATTAAACGAAGTCAGCGCGATTGGGGCACGTCTGGCCGAAAGCTACCGCCAGAAGGCTTTGAGCTTCGCGGGTCTGCGCGACTGGCTCGACGCCCGTCAGAAGCACCTGCTGGACGCGATGCGCCAGCCCGAAGCGGGCATTGACCCGGAGACCCGCGAGCCGGTCTTGTACCTCGCCGCCCGTGCCAAGCAGGACCGGGCGGACTGGCTGCCGACCCCGCTGCCCGAAGTGCAGTCTCGCCTGGCGGACATTGGTGCGTGGGGTCCGCTCTGCCGGGCAGCGTTCGGCAGTGTCGAGCGGATGCACACGATCTACGGCACGAACCGCACCCGCACCTGGGACGAAGCCGTGCGCCGGACGGTGCTGGCCTTGACCCTCTACCGCCGCTGGGAACCCGAGCTGATCCGCCCGATTGAGGACTACGCCGCGTTTCGGCGTCAGTTCGGCCCCGGCAAAAAGAACGGCATAGACGCCGCCCGGCAGATCATTTTGGACGCGCTCGACGCCACGCCCGATGCCGCCTGGAAGCCGAGCGACGCCAAGACCCGTGCCCGCGAGCTATTGCTCCGTGCCGTCACCGAGATCGAGGCGCTGCCCGCGCCGGGCGCGGAAACGCCCCGGCGGGGAGCGCGAGGGCAAAATGGGCGGGAGTAGCGTCGAAGATCAGAATGCCGGGCACCGAGGTACCCGTCTAGAAAGCCTTCGGCTAATCGTCCAGGGGACGAAGGAGCAAAAGACGAAGCCGCGTCAATCTTCCGTCCCCTAGACGATCGGCGTCCGCGCCTTTTAGACGGGTACCTCGGTGCCCGGACGTAGAATGCTGAAATTGTTCCAGTCTTCAGACTGGCCTGAGCGGCCGATGTGGCTCCGGCGGCAGTTAGTCGTATTGCAGCACGAGCCAGGATTGAGAGAAATCCTGCCGTGCCAATGCGTCGTTGGGCAGACAATAATACAGCGCTCCGCCCCAGCCATTTTCGATTTGCAGTAGAAATCTCCAATTTGGCACAGACTTTTTGTTCGCAGAAGGCGCTATATCTATGGAGACAGCGATAACACCTATTGTCTTGTCGAAACGGTACTGGCCTGCCGACAGCAGTTGACACTCTTCCTGTATGTTGTTTTGTATCTGCATCGGGTAGCCAAGCAGGCGATGGGTTGGGGAACCGGGAAACTGCATTTCTTCCAGATCGTAAAGCAAACCCTGGTAATCTTCCCGTTGTCTGTCTGTTAGCCCAAGCGGCTCAAGTTCATACGCATCAACCGGCGGCAGCGTCGCCTCGCGCCAGAACGATACGCCATGCGCCGGCAAATATGCCTGTTGAAGCCCAATCGGAGGCGGCCTCCGGGTAAGGCATCCAGCTTCTTCGCTCTCAAAGTAAATCACGCGCCATGCGTCCCGGCTCACAGTCCAATCACGGCGCTCAGTGTGTACGTCGTCAAAACTGAAAAAATAGAGGATGCCTGTTTTCGGCAGGACATTCTCAGCAATAGATGCCGTTTCTTTTGGAGCGATAGGCTGCGCTTCAAATTCAAAGAGAGCAGGCTGCGTGTCTGCTTTCGGGACGACCGTTATCTGCTGAACACGCGCCAAATCAGACAGCCGTAGCTGCGCGATGAAAGACAGGGGGCAGCCTTCCCATTCCGGCCAATCTACACTTTCCGGCAAATCAGGATTGCCGCCGATGCATGATGCACCAATGCCTAATTGATCCCTGTCTGTCTTGTCTGAGAGCAGCCGAATCGAGTCTCGCGCCAGCCAGAGCAGATCACTTCCAATGGATGACAAGTCCGCATCGTCAATCAATTCGGTCAGCTTGTCATTGGTCATGTCTACGCTCCCACTTTCTCCCGTTTTTGCTTTTTGTTCTCAGTCTTGGCCCGGTAGCGGGGGGCGACGGGGAGGCGGCTGCGGTTGTTTTTGATCCAGTTGTAGGCGCGGCGTCCGAGCTGGGGAACGCCGGGGATGTACAGGATTGGGGCGAGGAAGGCGGTGAGGGGGAGGTTCCAGGCGACTTGTCGGAAGGCGTCGAAGCCGGCGAACTGCTTACCGTCGGGGCGGACGGCGTAGGCGGCTTCTTCGGCATTCTCGAAGCTGACTCCGGTGGCGGCGAGGGCCACCGGGTCATGGGAGTTGACGTAAGTGATGACATGGAAAACGTCCAGAAAGCGGACCACGAGCAGCGACGATTTGCAGAAGTCGCACTCGCCGTCGTAGACCAGCCGCAGCGGGGTCAGGTTCAGGGAGCGCCCAAGCCACTTCGTGAATGCCGCGACTTCGCCCGGCTTCAGGAAGTTGAGGTACGACGAGATCATCATCGCCGAGAAGAACGGGATGTTCATGGCGTACTCAATGCCGAGGTGCAGCGCGACGCCCGAGGCTAGGACGGCTAGGCGGAGGCGGGGCACCCAGACGACGCTGCCGAGGGCCAGCTCGATGGCGACGGTGGCCCAGGTGACGAGGTTGACGACGTAGATGTTGTCCTGGCCCCAGATGGGGAAGCGCACCGACTCCGGCAGGTGCATCGGGAAGTAGACCGCCGTGCCGTCCTGCCAGGCCGCGCCGGACGCTTTCGACAGGCCCGCGCAGAGGTACAGCACGGTGATTTGGAGCTGCATCACGCGCTGCGCCCAGGGGACAATCAAAGGCGGGGTGTCGTCCTCCATGCCCCGGAAGATGCGGGTCAGCCGGTCCACCGAGCAGGCCGCGCCGCAGGGGCTGAGGGCGAGGTAGGCGGCCATGACCACCATGACCGTATCGCCGCTGTTGTGGATGGGGGCGTTCCGGGCGTGCAGGGCGCAGATGCCGAGGTAGACAAGCACGGCGCTGGTCCGGCTCCAAAAGCCGACAGTCAGGCACAGGGCCGCCAGCAGGTAGACCCAAAAAAACAGGGTCAGCCAGTGGTCCGACCCGTGCAGGATCAGCAGGTCGTTTTGATGGACATAAGTCCCGACCCCGCCGTTGTAGGCCGCTGCCTCGGAGTCCAGCAGGACACCTTTGTTCGAGAACCAGGTCCAGCGCTCGGGGAACAGCAGCGCCCCGTAGCCGAGTGCCCAGAAGCCGTAGACCAGGCGGTACAGTCCGAGGGTTACCGGGGAAGTCGGCTTAAACCAGAATTCGTTCCAGGCGCGTCGCAGTTGTTTCATCGCGTTATTCTAAAAAGTGAGATTGATACCATGCCTTGAAGACCATGACATGAATGTCACGGCTAACTAGCGAAGACGCTACGAAACACCGCTTCGCGGGGTTGAGAATATCAAAATAATCCCAGTGCCGCGAAGCGGTACTTCTTAGCCGAAGACTGGTTAGCCGTGACATTCATGTTATGGTCCTCTGTTCTCTAGCTGCCAGCAGTGCCGCCCGGTCTGCCGAAGCGTAGAGTTCGGCGTTAATTAGCGCCGCGAGTTCCGCCGTCTCCCCCGGCGACAGGGGTGTGTTCGCGGCGTTTGCCTGGCGCTGTGCGTCCATTAACTCGCTGAGGCGGGCGATTTGGGCGGCGTTGAAGAAGCGGTCGGGGCGGAATGTGTCCTGCATCACTGTTTCATTTGCAGACGCCACTGGGCGGCGGCTTCGTTGAGGGCCTCGTAGGGCGGCAGTTCGATTGAGCTGTACGCTCCCTGGTACTGGGCGCGGGTGGTGGGGCTGAGGCGGGCGGAGAGGGTCTGAGCACCGTTTTGAGCGGGGCGGAAGTAATACTGGACGCCGTCGTCCTGCGCTTGCGGCTTGCTGACGAAGTCTAAAAACGCCGCGGCCGTGGTCTTCTGGCTGTCGGAAACCCAGGGGCCGGAGAGCTGATAGATGGTCTGGTCGGCATTGGCCGTTGGGTTCGGGTAGAGAATGACAAGGCTCGGGTCGGCTTCGACGGCGGCAAGCGCCGCATTTTCGTAGGCGGTGATGAAGTCCCGCGAGCTGGGGTCGGCGCGGAAGGCTTTTTCCAGGGCGCTCGACCCCGTCGCCGCCGGGTCGCGGACAAAGGCCCGGTTGACCTGGCTGAGATAGGTCGCGAACGCCGGGCTGGACGCGGCGGCGATGGGGTCGGCCCCGCCGTGGGATTGGACGTAGCCGCCTAAAATCAGGGACATGGTCAGGAGGCCGCTGCTGGCGTTCAGCGGGTCGGCGTAGGCGAAATGGAACGATCCCCAGGGCGTTTTGCGCTGGCCGAGGCTGTGCTGCCGGACGGCTTCCCAGGGGTTTGGGCCGGTGAGGATTGGCCGCAGGTAGGCGGCTTTCTTTTTGGTAGTGAGAAAGACGAGCGGGCTTTTGAAGAGGGTCCGGTAGGACTGCGAGTTGCCGATGTCGGCGACCTGCGCTCCGCCGTGCGCCGCCGGCCAAACAGCGGCAAGCTGGTAGACCCAGACGGGGCTGGACGGACTCCAGAGCACCGGTTTCTGTTTGCCGTCCAAAATCTCGTGCAGGGCATCGCGGGACTCGGTAAGCTTGAGCGAGACTTTGCCGCCCGACGCCTCGCCGTTGAACTTGTCAATCTCGGCCTGCATCCATTTTTGCTTGGTGCCGGTGGTAGAGACGAGAATATCCCCATTGGCGGCCTGGTCAGTCGTGAGGCCGCCCCCGCCGCCGGTGGACGCCGCTGTGTCCCCGCCCCCGCCGCCGTTTGTTTGGGAGATGTTCCCCTGGGGGCGGAAATGGCGGATGCCGAAGAAGATGGCGGCGATGAGCAGCAGAATGATGACCCAGCCGCCGGGTTTGATGCGGGTGATTTGCATGATGGTGTCCTTGAACAATGAGAATGCGTCGGCATAAAAAAGTCTTTTGGCGAGGTGACAGGCAACCTCACCCCGCTCGTTCCTCGCGACCCTCTCCTTGAGAAAGGAGAGGGTAAGAGTGATCAGAAAATAAAGACCCTGCCCACTTCGCTCCGGTAGTCTCTTCCCACCTTCTCCTTTCTTAAGGAGAGGGTCGCGAGGAACGAGCGGGGTGAGGTTTCTTCCTTTTCTATTCGCCGCCTCACCCGGTGTTTCCTGCCTCCGGTGGCTCTGGAGCGAGCGGCAGGGTCAGCGTGAAGACTGCGCCGGCTGGCGTGTCTGGCGGAGCGTTCGCGGCCCAGATTGTTCCTCCGTGCGCTTCGGCGACCGCGCGGCAGAGGGCGAGGCCGAGGCCGGTGCCGTGGACCGTGCTGTTCTGATGGGTCCGGCCCCGGTAGAAGCGCTCGAACAGATGACTTGTCTCAGCAGGGTCGAGGCCGGGGCCAAAGTCGCGTACTGTGACAACGATCTCGGGGCCGTGTGCGATGGCTCGGAGCGAGATCGGGGAGCTGGGCGGGGTGTACTTGACGGCATTTTCCAGCAGGTTGGTCAGCACCAGCGCGATCTGCGTGTAGTCGGCGCAGGCCAGCGGCAGGTTGGGAGCTGCCCAAACCGTGACGCGGGCGGCTTCGGGGTCGGGCAGGCGGTCCAGAGCCGTGCCGATGATTTCCACGAGATCGCACCAGTCGCGGCGGGGCAGCCAGGCCCCGGCTTCGAGCCGCGACAGATCGAGCAGATTGGTGACCAGGGCGCTGAGGCGGTCGGCCTCGGTGTTGATCGCGCCCAGGGTCTCCCAGGATGCCTGCCGGTCCCAGTCTGCGCCGTCCTGGAGCAGGCCGGTGGCGGAGGCTTTAATGGCGGCGAGGGGGGTGCGAAGCTCGTGGGAGACCAGCGACAGCAGCGAGTCTTTCAGGAGATCGGCTTCTCGGAGGGCATCCGCCTGCGCTGCCGCCGCGGCGAGGGCATCGCGGGCGATCACGACGGCGGCATGGTTTGCCAGCGTGCGGATCAGGCGCTCGTCGGCGGCGGAGAACGGCTTGCCGTCGGTGCGCGGCCCGACATAAAGGACGCCGACCCGGCTGCCGTCGGCATGGAGCGGCAGGTAGACCCCCAAAGTTTCCGCCGCGCCGCCCGGCAGGGTCAATCGCGACTGGTGCACGGCCTGGTCCCACAAAAAGCGCCGCCCACCAAACCCGAGCGCCTGGTCCGACGCGGCGGCGATCTCGGCCATTGTCTGGACGGCGCCGGGAACCGGGGCGGCCTGGTCGGGGGGCAGCAGCGCGTCCGAGTCCGGCGCGGCGCGGAAGACCAGGCAGCGCTCGGCATGACAGAGCGACAGCATTTGGGCCGAGAGGGCGGCGAGCAGGCGGCCCGCCCGCACTTCGCGGCTCAGGGTCTCGCTGGCCTCGAACAGCAGCGCGATCTCGGCTTCCCGCGCCTGGGCTTCGGCGGTTTGGGTCCGCGCCCGCGCTGCCAGATGAGCGGTCGAGACCGCCGCCGTGAGGAACACAAAGAGCGAGAGCCAATCGCGCGGGTCGGCCACGGTGAGTGTTCCAAACGGCGGCAGAAAGAAGAAGTTCCAGCAAAAAAAGCTGAGGGTTGCGCCGAAGACTGCCGGGGCGAACCCAAAGCGCACGGCGCAGGCAATCACCACCGGCAGGTACAAGAGCGACGCCTGCCCTTTGTCGAGGGCGTGCCGGAGTGTCCAGAGCACGCCGGTCGCGAGGCCGATGCCCGCCGCCGCCCACAGAAAGCCGGCCCGGCGAGCGGGGGCAAAGAGGCGCGTGAAGATTTGGGTGAAGATTTGCGTGAAGAACAGCACAGAGTTAGTATACTGAATTTAATCAGCGTTGGGAACCGGCGCGTTGAGAGTTGCCGGCACTTCCAGTGCCGGCCATTTTCTGTATCCTTCTCGTTCTGTATCCTTCTCGTTCTGTATCCTTCTCGACTTCATGGTACAATAGTGACTGTTATGCTCAACGATCCCCTCTGGAAACGGGCGCTGAAAGCCGTCGTCGAAATCAAGGACCCGCCGCCGCCCCCGCCGCCGGAGCCGATCCCGCAGTCGGCGTATGACGAGCTGGACGGGGCGCTTAAAATGCAGGAGCGGCGCGAGTCGCGGCGCTCGCTAAACCCGATGCCACTTGCCGATGCCCTGCCGGATGGCGGGGACGGCGATGCCGCTAGTCCGGTAGATGCCGACGGCCTAGTAGACTTCGACGCGCTCTACCGGCAGGCGAAAGTTCAAGTCGTGCCGTTCACCGCCGAGCAGGCGCTGGATATGCTTCAGCATATGCCGAGCGGGGTCTCCGAAGACGCCCGGCAGCAGATCATCAACGCAACTTTGTCGGCTCTAGGAAGATCGGTTGGCGGCACCCCGGAAGCGATTGTCGCCGACGCCACCCGCAAGCAGGCGGCTTTGCAGAGATTTCGGCAGACGCGCGGCGACCAGCTTGCGGACCTGACGACGGCGGCGGACGCGAAGATCGCCGAGTTGCAGGCCGAGATTGCGAAAAGCTTGGGGATTGTCGAGAGTGCCAAGACGCAGTATGCCCATTTGTCCGGTAACTGCCAGTCGGAAGAAGCGCGTCTGGACACCGTGATAGACTTTTTCAGCGACACGCCGCTGTCGCGCTGATGATTTGGACTGCACCGAGGGGAACCGAACAGACAATGGAACTTGGCGTCATGGTCAGTATCTACGAGGAGACCGATATTCCGGCAGCGTTTTGGTACGCCACCGAGGCCGGCTTCTATCGGGGGCAGGTGACCTCGTTCATCCACGGCATCACGGCGGAAGAAGTGCGTCAGATGGGAGTGGCCGCCCGCGACGCCGGCTTCCATGTGGACGCGGTCGGCTGCTATATCAACCCGCTGCGGCTCGATGACCCGAGCCTGCACGGTGTGGACGGCCTGGACTGGCGGACCCTGGCCGAGAACATGGGCATGATGAACGGGGTGGAGCGGATTGTCTGCTGGAGCGGCACGCTTGGAAGAACCCTGTCCGCGCCCAACTTACTCAATGCCGAAGACGAAACGTTCAACAGCCTGTACATCGCCCTCAGCGGCATGCGTGAGCTGGTGCGCGGCCTGCCGGTGCAGATTTTGTTGGAGCCGTTTATCGCCCATGTGCTCGACCATGCCGCGGCATGTGTCCGCCTCGCCCGCCGCTTTCCGGCGGGGGATGTGCAGGTGGTGCTGGATGCGCCGAACCTGCTGACCGCCCGCGGCTTTGCGGCTCAAAAAGCCTTGATCCCCGACCTGATCGCCCGGATGGCCCCGGCGGTCGGGCTGGTGCATTTGAAGGACTTCGCGCTCGATGCCGCCGGCAGCCGGGTATTCACGGCTCCCGGCTTCGGTGTGCTCGACTTCGGGATGCAGCTTCGGGCCATCGCGCAGTTTCTCCCCGAAGTGCCGATTGTAATTGAGAATGCCGCGACGATTGACGAAATGCGCTCCGCCCGCGTCTATATTGAGAGCATCTTAAGCGACGCCGGGCTGTAGGCTGTTCTTTGCCTTTATCGCAGCACGGACAGCAGCAGGGGCACGGTGACGGCGGACAGGACGGTCGCCGCGAAGACGACCCCGACGGCGAAGTCGCCTTCCAGATCGTTCTGACCGGCCAGCACCGACGCCATCACGGCGGTCGGCATGGCGGTCTCAAGAACCGTGTCCGCCCGCACTTCCCCGCCGACCCCTAAGACCCGGCAGAGTGCCCAAACCAGCAGCGGACAGACCAGCAGCTTGACCACGCAGGCCAGCCCCAGGGCCGCCGGCTGCTTCAGCGCCGCGCCGGGCCGCAGCGCGACCCCGAGCGCAAGCAGCACCAGCGGTGTCGTGCCCTGCCCTAAATACCCGAGGCACTGCATCACAATTGCCCCAAGCTGACGCAGCACAAGGCTTTGAGTCAGCGTCGGCGGCACCGGCAGCAGGTGCAGGCCGAGGCCCAGCACGGCGCTCAAAAAAATCGGTGACCGGAAGAAGCGCACAATCGCCGCGCCGTGCCCGGTGTCGCTCCGTCCAAAGCGCGACCCGATGACCGCCGCCGCCAGGTACATCCAGAGGGTCATCCCGAACTGGTCCAAGAGGATCGTGGTCGGGAATTGCTTTGGAAACAGGGCCAGGGTCAGCGGATAGCCGATAAAGCTGGTGTTGCCGAAGACCCCGACAATCAGCAATGCTCCCAGCAGTTGATTGGGAAAACGCAGCGCCCGGCCTGCGCCGTAGACCACCCCCAGCGCGACGATTTCAGTCGCCAGCATCGCCAGGACCGGCAGGGTCAGGCGCGGCGAGAGGGCGGGGGCGCGGAGCAGTCCCAGCACAATCAGCGCCGGCAGGGTGACATGGAGCACCAAGCCGTTGAAGATCGGCACATGGGCGGGATGCAGCACCCGCAGCCGCTTCAGGGCGTAGCCGAGCACGATCAAAAGAAACGGCGGGGCAAGGGCAGTGAGGATGGAAGTGTAAAGGGACAAAGAAAATTAGCCGCCGGGCCGGGCGACGAAGCCGGTTTTGTTTCCACGCTTGAAGCCGACGTTTTCATAAAACCGCAGGGTTTCTTCTTTTTTGCTGCCGGTCATCAGCATGACTTTGTAGCAGCCGCGCTCCCACGCAGCATCCAAAGCATATTTGAGCATGGTGGTCGCGCAGCCGCGTCTTCGATAATCCGCGTGGGTGACGACATTTTCAATCAGCGCGTAAGGCCGCCCGCCCCGCGTGAGGTTGGGGATGATGATCAGCTCGCACGTTGCGACAAGCTCACTCTCAAAGTAAGCCCCATAGACGCATTGGTTTGGGTCCCGTGCCATCGGTCCCCAAATAGCCGCCGCTTTGTCCAGCGGCAGGGGCGGGTCGTGCGGGTTGAGGTGCGTGTACAAATGCAGCAGCGCCGGGAGTTCCGCTTCAGCAACTTCACGGATTGTGACGGGCATTGGTACAACCTCAACCGGGCATTGGAAATACCCGTCTGGAAAGCCTGCGGCTGATCGTCCAGGGGACGAAAAAACAAGAAACGAAGCTGTGTCAATCTTCCGTCCCCTGGACGGTATGCCTGCGGCATTACTGCGTATCGGCGCAGCCTCCCAGACGGGTATTTCCAATGCCCGGATTTCGGTGCCCGGCCTCTGCGCCGCTTGATCCTCATGGAGCGCTTTCATCAAAGCCGCCGCCGCTTCGTAGGAATCGAAGGGCGTCCAGATTGGGTAAACGCCCGGCGGCAGCAGTTCATCGAGCGTCATGTCGTCAGGCGTCATGGTCGGTGTCTTTCCCCGCGCGGTCCGTCCTGCGGGTCAAGGCGGCGGCGATGAGGCCGGCGAAGAGGGGGTGGGCGCGGTTGGGGCGGGACTTGAATTCCGGGTGGAACTGGGTCGCCAGGAAGTAGGGGTGGACGCTTTGGGGCAGCTCGATGATCTCGACCAAGCGGTAGTCGGGGGAGACGCCGCAAAAAACCATGCCGGCGGCGGTCATCTGCTCGCGGTAGTCGTTGTTGACTTCGTAGCGGTGGCGGTGGCGCTCGGAGATCGTGCCGGGGCCGTACAATCGTGCGGCCATCGAGTCTTGAGTCAAGCGGCAGGGATACGCGCCGAGGCGCATGGACGCGCCTTTTTCGGTGACGTGCTTTTGCTCGGGCAGGATATGGACGACCGGGTGGGGGGTGTGGGCATCTACCTCTTCGGTGTTGGCACCGGCGAGGCCGCAGGCGTGGCGGGCGAACTCGATCACGGCCATCTGCAAACCGTAGCAGATGCCGAAGAAGGGCAGGCCGGTCTCGCGGGCGTGCCTGATGGCGGCGATTTTGCCTTCGACCCCGCGCTCGCCGAAGCCGGGGGCGACAATGAGGCCGTCGGTCTGGGCGAAACGTGCGGCCATGTCTAAGTTGGGAGCCTCTAGGTCGTCGCTTTCGATCCATTCGATGTTGACGCGGGCGTCGCTGGCAATGCCGCCGTGTTTCAATGCCTCGGCGATGGAGATGTAGGCGTCGCCGTTGCCCGTGTATTTCCCCACGACGGCAATATTCACTTCAAACTGCGGCTGCTTGACCCGGCGGACTAAATCATGCCACTCGGCCATGTTGGCGGGGCCGTCATGCAGCCCGAGGCGCTTGACGACGAGGTCGGCGAGGCCCTCGCTCTCGAAGACCATCGGGATTTCGTAGATCGTCTCGGAGTCTTTGGCTTCGATGACCGCTTCTTTGTCCACGTCGCAGAAGAGGCTGATCTTCTCTTTCATTTCGTTGTCAATATCGAGCTTGGTCCGGCAGATGAGAATATCGGGCTGGATACCGATCTCGCGCAGCTTGATGACCGAGTGCTGGGTGGGCTTGGTTTTGACCTCGCCCCACGGGCCGACATAGGGGATCAGCGTGACATGAACATACAGAACGTTCTCGTGCCCGACATCTTTGCGGAGCTGGCGAATCGCTTCCAGAAACGGCAGCCCTTCAATGTCCCCGACCGTGCCGCCGATCTCGGCGATCACGACGTCCGCGCCCGACTTCTTGCCGAGGCCAATCACCCGTTCTTTGATTTCGTTGGTGATGTGGGGGATCATCTGCACCGTGCCGCCGAGGTAATCCCCGCGCCGCTCTTTGGCGATGACCGTGGAGTAGACCCCGCCGGTGGTGACGGTCGAGTCCCGCGTGAGATTGATGTCTACAAAGCGCTCGTAGTGGCCTAAGTCGAGGTCCGTTTCCGCGCCGTCGTCGGTGACGAACACTTCGCCGTGCTGGTAGGGGTTCATGGTCCCGGCATCCACATTGATATACGGGTCGAGCTTGGTCATGGTGACCCCGAAGCCCCGGTTCCGCAGCAGGCGCCCTAAGCTCGCCGTGGTGATGCCCTTGCCAATGGACGATACGACGCCGCCGGTGACGAAAATATACTTGGTTGGAACGCTTTGAGTAGACATGGGACTCCTGACAAGAACGCAAAAATGGGGGCGCGTGGGGATGCGGCGTCGGTCGAAGCACCTGACGCGCCCGGCTATTATGGCATATTTCCGGGGCGCTTGGCAAGGCGCTATCTCGTCCCCTTGACAGGCGCGTAACTTGCAGGTTACAATAGGCTCAGAAGCATGAAAGGCAGGCGAACCGTTGTGATGCCAAACTATCAGCTAAAAGACTTTGATGAAATCTTGTTCGAAGATTTGCGCGATCCCGAATCTGCTGCCCTGTACCTTCAGGATGCCTGGGACGAAAGCGCCGAAGAGTTCCTGGTCGCATTGCGGAAATATGTTCAGGCCAACGGCGGAATGGCCCGGTGCGCGGAAAAAGCCCATTTGACACGCGAAGCGCTGTACCGTATGCTGTCCGACAAAGGCAACCCGGAACTGCGCTCCGTGCGGGCTGTGCTGCAAGCCACCGGCCTGCGCCTGCTGGTTGAGCCGACGCAGTTGTCAAAAGCGGCATGAGAAAGCACAAAACAGAGCAGCGGCTGGCTGGCGTCTTCGGGTGGATTTCCAGCAGGATTTTTGCTTTTTTCGCATTGTTCCAAAAACCATGCAGGATTTTCGGGCGCCGAGGGTGTACTCTACTTGAAGATAATTCTCGGCAGATAAATTCCGGTAATCATTCGGGGGAGACACAAGCATGGCGTCTTATGAAGCTAGTATCAGCGGATATACGGTTACGATCAACTACCAGCAGGGCGGCACCAACCAGATCGGGGTGAAGAAGCCCGCCAAAGTCAAAGCCTGGGCCATCTGCCCGGTCTCGGAAAAGCGGATTGAAGGCGCATCGAACTCGATGGGCGAGGCGACGCGCACGGTGGAAAAAGCGGTCGCCGAGTGCATCCAAACGTCTTTGGAAGCTAAAGACGCCGAAACGGCGGCCCCGGTGGGCAAATAACGGCGCAGAAGCGTCAAAAAGAGCGCCCGGCATCCTCGTGCCGGGCGCTCTTTTGCGTTATGCCCGGCGCAGAAAGAGGGCGCAGGCATCGTCCTGGAACGAGCCGCCTGGCTGGGCGGCGTGGGCGCGGACGGCGGCGAGGATGTCTGCCAGCGCCGCGGCGGGGTCGGGGTGACCGCCATGCGCCGACAGCAGGGCGGCAACCCCGCCGGTGCCGAGCAGGGTCTTTCGGTCCGGGCCGGCTTCGGTCAGGCCGTCGGTATGCACCAGCAGCGAGTCGCCGGCCTGCATCTGAATGAAGCCTTCGGTCCAGGCAGCGTCTCGGTCCACCCCGACCGGCAGGCCGGTGGCGGGAAACTCCGTGACCTGCCCGCCGCCGCTTCGGTGCAGCGCGGACTCGTGGCCGCAGGAGACGTAATGAATCTCGCCGGTCTCGGCGCTGTAGATGCCGGCGAAGAGGGTCACGAAGCCGTCCAGAACCCCGTGGTCGTATGCGACGGCGTTCAAACCGCGCAGTGCCTCGGGAATATCCGCCTGCTGAATATCCGCCTGCTGGTGGAGGCAGACGCGGAGCATACTGCGGACTGCCCCGATCTGCGCGGCGGCGGCGAGGCCGCGCCCGGAAACATCGCCGACAACCAGGGCGTACCGGGCCGGGCCGTGCGGATCGAACTCCAATGGATCGAACTCCAGTGGAAAGACATCGCAGAAGTCCCCGCCGAATTGGCCGTCCCCGGCAGGCTCCAGGAAGAGCGCCAGGGTTAGGCCCGGCACCGAGGCCGGCAGGGCGGGCCGGAGCGTTTCCTGCCAGGCGGCCGCCGCCGACGCCTGCCGCTGCCGGGCCTGGGCGGCGGTGAGCGCCGTCTGGATGAGGGCGGCGGCCGCTTCCGCCAGCGTGACCTCGGCGGGGGTCCAGTGCCGGGGGCGGCCCGCCATCGTGATGGTCAGATACGCCGCCGCCGAGCCGGGGGTCAGGGGGACACGCAGGACGGAGCGCAGGCAGACATGGGAATTGCTGACGGGGTACGGCAGCGTCAGCGTATCCGGCACGGCCTGGGTTTGGCCTGCGAGAAACGCCGGGTCGTGATTGAAGCCGAAATCGGCGACGGCGTAACCGCCGGAGAGAGACGGAAATCCGGGGGCGGAATAGTCCGGACCGACAGTGCCGATGCCCCGGTCAAAATCGTAGAAGATGCCGTAGCAGTGGTCGGCATCGAGCGCCCGGCCCAGGGCCTCTGCCGCCGACTGCATGATTTGATCGGGAGATCGGTCGCGGGAAACGGCAGCGGAGAGCGCCAGGCGGGCATCGGCCCGGCGTCGCTCGGTGATGTCGAAGAGGACACCGTCGAAGCGCAGCGGCACGCCCTCGGCATCGTAGGTGCCGCGTCCGACCGACTGGAGCCGGCGGCAGCCGCCTTCTGCGGTCGGGACACGGCACTCGACATCATAGCCCGATTGGTTCTCCAGCGCCGCCATCAGCGCGTCGTCGGCGGGGTCCCGGTCGCCTGGATGCAGCTTGGCGTATAATTGGGGCAGGCTGAGATCGCCTTCCGGCGGCAGGCCGAGATGCTGCCGGGCGATGTCGCTGAGGACAATCCGGTGGAACGGCCATTCGCAGCGGAACGTGCCGATCCCGGCGGCTCCCAGCGCAAGATGGAGATCGGTCTCCCGGCGGTATCCGGCTTCCTCCCGTGTTTTGCGCTCGGTGATGTCGAGCAGGATGCCGGAGAGCCGAACGGTGCGCCCCGACGTGTCCCGGACCGGGCGGCCGGCGGCATGAAACCACTGCATCATCCCTTTCGGCGTGATCCGGCGCAGGTCCAGGGCGTAGTCCCGGCCCGATGCGATCGCCCGCGTCACCAGCGCCTCCAGCGCGGCGGTGTCCTCGGGATGGAACAGTGTCAAGCAGCCGGCGTAGTCGGGGACGCCGTGCTTCGGGTCAAGGCCCAGCAGGCGGAACATCTCCGCCGACCAGGTGACGGCGCCGGAAGCCGGGTCGTACTCCCAGCATCCGAAGCAAGTGACGCCGCCACCGCCGCCATCGGCTTCGGCAGGCTGGGGGAAGGGACAGCAATTTGGTTTGGATAAATGAGACATGGCACCCTCACAAAAACAGCATTGGATAGTTTGGGATATAGGAGTTTGGGATATAGGAGTTTGGGATATGGCCCGTTCTGGTATAAGCGCGGTATGGAAAATACGCGACGTGAATTCTTGAAAACCGGCGCCGCTCTCGCCGGCGCAGCGGCGGGCCTGACAGTAACCGGAACGGCGGCAGTCGCTCAGGCCAAGCCGGGCGACAAGCCGGTAGATGTCTTAAACTCCCCGCCGGTCCCGCCCGGCACGCTGCCGCCGCCCGCGACGGTCCGCCGGGGCGACATGATGTATCGTCAACTCGGCTCGACCGGCGAGGAAGTCTCACTGATCGGCATGGGTGGGTTTCATGTCGGCAAGCCGGACACCGACGCCGAGGCGACAAAATTAGTTCACACTGCCATTGATCGCGGCATCACGTTTATGGACAACTGCTGGGACTACAACAACGGCAACTCTGAAGTCCGAATGGGCAAGGCTTTGGCGCAGGACGGCTACCGCAAAAAAGTCTTTCTGATGACCAAACTCGATGGCCGCACCCGGTCAGCGTTCAACAGTCAGCTAGAGCAGTCGCTGACCCGGCTCCAGACCGACCACGTAGACTTGATTCAGTTCCACGAAATCCTGCGGATGGAAGACCCCGACCGCGTTTTCGCCAAAGACGGCGCACTGGAAGCGGCGATTGCGGCAAAGCAGGCCGGTAAAGTGCGCTTCATCGGCTTTACGGGCCACAAGGATCCGCTGGTCCACCGGCGGATGCTGGAAGTCGCCGACGCGCACGGCTTCCGGTTCGATACGGTGCAAATGCCGATCAACATCATGGACGCGCATTTCCGGTCGTTTACGCAGACCGTGGTGCCTATTTTAGACCAGCGCAAGATCGGCGTCCTGGCGATGAAGACATTCGGCGATCATTTCATTCTCGACAAAGTGCTGGCGGAAAAGATTTCCACGCCGATTGAGATGCTTCATTATTCCATGACGATGCCTGTTTCTGTTGTTATTACCGGCATTGACCGGATGGAAATTTTAGAGCAGGCGCTGGAAGCCGCCCGAACGTACAAGCCTCTGCCGCAGAGCCGGATCGCATCGCTCCTGGGCCGGACCCAGGTTGCAGCGGCCAGCGGCTCGCTGGAGCTGTTCAAGACCACCCCGCACTTCGACAGCACGGCCTCGCACCCAGAGTGGCTGGGGTAAGACTTGCAGAAAAACGAAGACCCCCTGCCCCAATGACTGGGAGCAGGGGTTTTTTGCCTTGTATCACCCGCGAGCAATCAGTGCCGTCACCACTGCAACCACAGCCGCAACAAGAGCAATACCAAGAGTGATTTTCTCGAACAAGGGGTTTCTTCCCCCGCGCACATTTTGGTTTGGTTTCATCTTTACTCCTGACTGCAAAATTCCGTTTTCAGATGCCTGCCAAAAAAAGGCAGGCCGAACTGCAAAAAAGCGTGACAACGAAAAAGACGACGGAAATCTTGGCGACATTTCGCCCATCCAGCCCCCGGCTTGTGTCGCTGGCATACGCATACCAAGCCATTTGCGTGAGGACAACAACAAAAGAGCAGCCGCCGGTAATAATCTTGTAAAGCGCGTGCGTGTCCTTGACACCCAGCAATTCTCCAATCGCCGCCGCGCCAATCGCAGTCGAGACAAGCAACAGCTCGCCACGCGAAAACAAGTCCTCAATTTTCGCTGACTTTTTCGAGGCCCAAAGGTTTAGGTAGGCAAGAGCAAACGGTAGCAGCGAAACGACCACACCAAAAATAAACCACCGTGTCAGTTTTTCCGCCATCTCGCTGCGTTCCCTCCCTGCCGCATTTTTCGTCCTTGCTACGCTTTGATTATAGCCGAAAACCACAAAATTTTGAGCGGTGCTCTGCATCGGTTTGCAGAACGGCCTAACCCAATTCCCGTAAGTCGCCGATAATCCGGTCAGGACGCCATTCCGGGGGCGCGTCTTGCGCTTGCTCTGGGCTGGTGACGCCGGTTAATACTAAAATCGTGTAGGCCCCCGCCCGCCGTCCGACGGCGATGTCGGTGTCCAGGCGGTCTCCGATCATAACGCTGTCTGCGGCGGAAACCTGGGCGGCTGCCAAAATGGCTTCGTAAGCGTGGGTCTCGGGCTTGCCGATGGTGACGGGTTCGCGGCCCGTGGCGGCTGCCAGCGAGGCCACCAAAGAGCCGCCGCCGGGGATCTCGCCGGTCTCCATCGGGAAGGTCGAGTCGCGGTTTGTGGCGATGAACTGGGCATGACCGCGCGTGATCGCCGCATGGGCGAAGCGCAGCTTATCGTAGGTGAACTTGCGGTCAATGCCGACGACGACGTAGTCAATATCGTGAATATCCACGCTGTCCGGCTCGGTGATTGGCACCAGGCCGCCCGACACGCTGAGTTCCGAAGCGAGGCCCGGCTCGCCGATGACGAACACGGAACGACCGGCGGCTCCGCGCTGTTTCAGGTACAAGGCGGAAGCGTAGGCCGAGGTAAAGACCGATGCCTCGGAGATGTCCAGGCCGTTCACGGCCCGAAGCTTCTCGACATAATCGGCGCGGGTGCGGCCCGAGTTGTTGGTCAGGAAGTAGACGCTTTTGCCGGCCTTTTGGAGCCGGCGGACGGCGTCGGCGGCACCGGGAATGGCCGTATCGCCGAGGTACAGGACGCCGTCGAGATCGAACACATAGACTTGCCGATCAGACTGGAAAATTGAATGCACCCGGCAGTGTAGCATATCAATTCTCGGGTTGTCAAACGCATCTGCGGTTGACGAAGGGCCGGGCCGGGTAAAATAGCACTAGCCGATGATGCACGCACAAGCGGCGGCGCGGCGGAACAAAACCGCGTTGCGCCCCGTCTTTGATACATAACAGGAAAAAGCCATCACATGAACACCACAACCAATAGAGATATGAACACGATAGACACGGCGCAGCACGTTTACGCGCTTCAGCATATTGACTCCGGCGAGTTTATCTGTCTGCTGCAAGAGGGCACGGACTATTTGGCCTGCTTCTCCGACGGCGACAGCGCCCTGGAGTTCCGGGCGCTGCTCGGCTTGCAGGAGCACGTAGATCTGTCCACGACCACTCTCGCCCGCAGCCCCTTTTCGCATTTCTGGCTCGACGGCGAGAGTGTCAACATTTCCAAAGAGGCCGAAGTCGCAAATTAGGTAAAGGCAAGACAAAAGCCGTCCGCTTCTCAAAGAGAGGCAGACGGCTTTTCTTCGTTTTTTATCCCTGTGCCTACGGGGCCGGGATGCTCAGGGTGACGGGCTGGTAGGCGTAAATCCAGTAGCCGGCGTAGGGCTGGAGCGCGGCGGCGGCGGAGTTGATGGCGACGTACTGAGCGCTCGGGGTATCGTAGCGGTACAAGGTCGGCGAGACCTGGGCGCTTGGCGGCAGCAGGACGGCGGCGGGGAATGGGTCGCCGATCAGGTTCCAGCCGACCGACAGCGGCAGGGAGAACGGCACGGTGGTCGGGGTCGGGACGCCGTCGAAGTGCGGGTAGGCGGGGGCGGGGAAGTTGACCCAGTAGCCGGCGCCGGGCGTCAGCGTGTTTGCGGGTGCGGCGGGGTAAAGCGCGTAGCTGCCCGCGGCCGGGTTCCAGGCGACGAGCCGGGCGATGCGTCCGGCGGCGGTGGGGGTGACGGCGAACAGGGTGTTGAAGTCGCCGAGGGCGGCGCTGTAGCTGTCCGGGGATGAGATCATTTGCAGGCCCGCCGGGAACGTGTGCGCGGGCCGCAGGGCAGCGCTCAGGGTGGCGGTTCCCCCGGCGGCAAGTGCGGCGGCGGGGAGTTTTGCGCCGGCGTAGCGGCCCGCAGTTGCGGCGTAGGCGCTGACAATCACCGACAGAGAGACACCGGCGGGCACCGGCAGGGTGTAGGCACCGCTGGTATCGGTGGCCGCGGTGCCGACTGAGACGCCGCCGGGGGACGACAGGGCGCTGACGGCGACGCCGGTCAGGGCCGCGCCGGTATCGGCGGCGGTGATCGTGCCGGAGATATTTGCCGTCTGGGGCGCGACTTGCCCGCTGACCAGCGTACTCAGCAGGGCATCGCCGCGAAACGACCCGAGTCCGGACGCGTTGTCGTAGCCCGTGCCTGCGGGGTAGAACAGGTTCGTGCCGCTTGTGATGTCGTGGAAGTCCGCGCTGTAGGCCGCGCTGCCGCCAATCGCGTACAGCAGCGGGTTCAGGAAACCGACCGGCGCTTTGCCCGCCGCCGCTCGGCCCTGGTTGACCAGGGCATTGAAGCCCGCCCACAGCGGGGCGGCGGCGCTGGTGCCGCCGAACACGGCCCATTTGCCGCCGGTATAGACCGCGTAGCCGGTTTGCGGGTCGGAGTCCAGCGCGACATCGGGCACGCTGCGTCCGGCGGAGGCAAGCGGCAGGGCAGTTTGGTAGGAGGGTGTCGGCCAGAGGGTGCTGAAGCCCCCGCCGCCACCGATTCCGTAACCTCCTGTGCCGCTGGCGGGGTCGCTCACGCTGTACGGGACGCCCCAGGCGGTTTCGCCGGCATAGGGGCCGCCGGTGCCGTTGGTGGCGAGGCTGGTGCCACCGAGGCTGGTGACATAGGGCTGGGAGCCGGGGTCGTCTAAGCTGAGGGTCGTGCCGTCATCATAGGCTCCGAGGTCGCCGGAGGCGGCGAAGACCGACTGGCCCTGCGCGGCCATCTGCTGAAAGATCCGGTTCTCAGCGGCGGTCAGGTTGGTGACAGCCACCGACTCCGGCTCACCGAAGGACGTGCTGATTTGTTTTGCGAGATTGTCGTTCGCGATCCGGCTGTAGCAGTCCAAAACCGCAGATTCGGAATTGGGCGCTTCGTAAACCAAGATTCGGCCGATATTCGGGGCCAGCGCCTGGGCCAGCTCGATGTCGAGCGTCACTTCATCGGTCAGCGTCCCGGCGGCACCCGTTGCGCTGCCGACGAGAATATTTTGCAGCGTCACTTGGGGCAGTCCGAACTGCGCTTCATAGGCCCGGATGTCGCTCGGCGTGTAGCCGTCCAGCTCGAACAGCGCCACGGTCTGCCCGGTGCCGTCGGCGGTTGTTTGCAGGCTGTAGGCGGTCTTGATGTCCGACGGCGACAGGCCGCCGCCTGGTCCCGACCCGGCCCGGCCGCTGAGAACCGACGGGGCAACAACGGCAGGCCGCAGGTGCGGGCGCAGGCGGACGGCAGTGTCGAGGCCGACCACGCCCGCGAGTCGTCCGGCGAGGCCGCGCGGCAGGAGCGGGCCGGCATTGGGGGCATAAAACTCGCGCCCATCGGCTTTGCGGTAGCGCGACAGCGTCAGGCCGAACGCTGCTTCCACCGCCGACGCCGGCCCGGAAACGTCCAAAATCAGGCGGTTCGGGTGGGTTCCGGTCACTTGCAGGCCGCTTTGCTTGGCTGCCGCCATGACGGCCGCGTAGTCGCTCTCGGTCGGGCCGAAGCGGGCGGTAAACTCGGCGGGGGTCAGAAATTTGCCGCTCAGCGGGTCGCCCGGCGTGTACAGCCGGGAGAGCAGGGCCGACAATTCGCCCTGGTTTCGCAGGGGCAGGGTCAGGGCCAGCCCGACGGTCTGCGCCGGCGCGACCCGCCCGAGCAGGTGGGCACGGGCGATCGCAGCGACCGGGACATGGCCGGCCAGGCGCGGCTGGGGCGTCTTTGCGCCGGGAGCCGCCGCCGCCGGTTGGGGGGCGCAGACAGTCAGCACGGCCAGCAGAGCGGCGAGTGAAGTGGAAGCGCGGAGATTGACTTTCATTGAGTGGGGTTCCTAGCAAATATGTGGAGACGAAAACACGGGAGACACGGGGCTGAACCCCCGTGCTTTAAACGTTCAAGTCCCCGCCTTCGCGGGCACAAGAATCAGGCCATTCCAAACCTTCGCCCGCGCCCCTCCGGGCCTGCCCTCCGGGTAGCCAGTGCTGACCAGTGCAGAGGCGGGAGATCGCACTTTTAAAGCCCTGCCGTTCAGGGCAGGCGATTTGCCGCTTTGGGCGCGGCGCTCTTCGACGGATCGTTCTTCGGCAGGCTGTCCAAAGCGGCCTGCGCGGCGGTATAGCCTTGCGCCAGCAGGACGGCATGGCCTAGCTCGGCGCGGGCGGCTTCATACTTGCCCTGCGCGGCGTACACCAGCCCAAGATGGTAGCGGACTTCTGCCAGTCGGGGCAGGGCGTTCGCGGCGGGCAGCAGACTTTGTTCGGCTTCGGGATAACGGCCCAGGTGGTACTGCACCCAGCCGAGTGTGTCTTGATACGCGGCCAGTTCGGTGTCGGCGCCCGCCGCCGTGTTCTTCTGAGCCAGCGTGACGGCTTTCTGTGCCAGTGCCAGCGCTTCGGGCAGGTTTGTTCCCCGGACGGCATACGCATACGCCAGGCCGTTGAGTGGGTTCGGCTCGTTGGGGTAGGCTTGAATGGCCTTTTTATAGGTCGCCGCGCCGTTGACTGTGTCGCCGGCATCGAAGTATGCCTGGGCCAGCGCGGTGGTGATTGCCTGGAAGTCAGACGCGCCCGGCACCAGTTTTTTCTTGTTGAGGAGCGCGACAAGCTGCGCCGATGTCGCTTGCTGCGCGGCTGTCTGTCCAAGCTGGCCCTGGGTTTGGGCTAGAAGCTGGAAGCCGCGCTCATCGGCGGGGAACTTCTTGACCGCCTGGGTCATGTAATCGGCCACTGCCGGGTTATCGCCGACGGCGGCGAAGACGTCGTAGACGCTGAGGACCGGCAGGGGGCTATTTGAGGTGGATGTCCGGGAGCCGAGATACGTGTTGGCATCGCTCGGGGTGACTGCAATCGCCCGGTCGGCCCACTGCCGCGCCGCTTTGTCGGTGGGGTCGGTTTGGGCATGGCGCAGGGCCTCGCTCAGATCTTCCTGCACTTTCAGCGTGTTCTGCGCCTGCGTCCCGCAGCCGGAAATCAGGATCGGCAGGAAGAGCAGCAGAAGCAGGCCTGCGCGTGTCCGGCACCGTGTTGAATTAAAGTGAGACATCGGCATTATTATAGCATAGGTGAGCCGAAAAAAGAGAGCCGAAAAAAGCGGCTTCGATTTCTGCCACCTGAAGCTAAACGCCGCAGTCCGCTTCTTCCTTGCTTCTTGGCGCTCGCCCTAAGAGCCGGCGGCGCAGATCGCCAGGCAGTACGGCAGCGAGTTCCCCTCATCAATCGTGCAGTATTTCAGGCAGTTGCTGAAATCTTTTGTCGTGATCGGGTCATTCATGTCCGGCAGTCCTTCCGCCGTCAGCCGGAAGCGGCCCAAATCCCGCCCCTTGGCGTCCATAATCTCCGCAACCTGGTTGTCGTCGAAGTGCAGAACAGTTTCCCGGCCATCGTCCTCGCGCCGGATATTCAGTGTCACCGTGTACTTTGCCATGAGCGTCTCCATTCTTCAAGGTCTCAACAGTAGTCTGACTTCTCCCTCGAATACGCTGTTCTGCCCTCCTTCCCCTTGCGATTTTGTTTCTTGACAAGCTGTGCCCCGAAAGCACAGGCGGCGTCCGGTGCAGCACATTGTTAGGCCGCTCCTTGACGCGCTTTGGCAACAATCTGGTGGCTTCCGTACTCCTGGAGCATATAAAATACGCTCCCGCGCAATGACAAGCTACACTGCGGGCATACTCTTGTACCATTCGGGGTCGAGAGAAATCCCTGACCGCACCGCGAACAATAGCCAAAAAGGCGACTCTGCTTCTCCGGCATCTCAGTTAGCGGTATGGCTGGTATCTGCTCTGTAGCCTCCACAATAGCCGCTATCACTGCTCTTGCTATGTATGCTTGCCCAAGTTGACAATACCAACCGTTTTCCTTTTGGGTCATCATCGTACCGCACACAGGGCAGAAAAGTTTGGTTTCGGTCATAGAACTACCTTGCGTGGAGTGGCCTAACGCCAAAGCTCACCGGCGATACGAAGTAATGCCGCAGGCATACGCCTGCCAAGCAAGTTATACGAATACGAACAGCAACACAAGGAGGTTGTTCAAGCTGCGAACTCATAGACAGGTGTTTCCAGAACACGCACCGGTTTCTGCTTGGCCCACATCATCTGCTGAAGATGCTCCACAGTTTCCGGCGAAAACAATTGCTCTCCGGTCTCCGTCGAAACACGTGCCGGAACATTCTCAATCACAAACAACTTGCCTTCTGCCTCCAAAACATACGTGATGTTCTGCTCAATAAAATGCTCCTCTAAATCACGAGTCACCATGTTCTTCCTCTGTTTCTTTCCTTGCCTTTAGGTCAATCCACTGGTTTGGGTCTGGCTCATAAACGGTAACGACTTTGACCAAAGGACGTTCAGGATAACTGCACTGGATATGCAAAGGACGCAAGTCTTGTGTGAAGCCCAGCAGCAAACAACTCGGCCCATATTTGTCATTCGGATAATCCTCAATCATCTGGCCGCTGACAAGAGCCTCCCGAACCTCCCGAACACTGATATGCCGTTTCAAGGACTGATCCACGGCATGGCGGGAAAACTCAAACTCTCCCGCCGCAATTCTGGCTTGAATACCTTCGGGGAGTGTCATGCAAGCATTATACCTGGCCCGCGCGAGAAGAGAGCTTCACGCCCTGCGACCTAACGCCAAAGCTCACCGGCGATACCTTCCAAGCCTTCCGCCCGACAATGCAGAGACAATGGCGGCGGCGTCCGGTGCAGCGTATTGTTAGGCGGCGGGCTGCTCTGGCTCTGTGGGAAAAGTTACGACGCCACCGAAGCGCACTCGCTCATCGGTCACCACGACGAAGCGGTCCGCTAATTGATCCGCGTACTGCGCCAACAGACGCTCCAAAACCAAGACTTTGTTCGCGGCTCGCTCATCGTTCAGCCGCAGAAAGACCACACCATGATGCGGCCGCTTCTCCCGATAGACTTCTCTCCAAAGTCTTTATCGTTGGTGATGAGTATCCTGTTTTCAGCAAAGGCTTTCGCAATCAGAACTTCATCGTCCGCCCCGCGTGACTGCTCATAAGCCGAGAAGACTTCGTATCCCTGTCCGCGAAGCCAATCTGCGGCGTTCGGCCCGGTGCATTCATCAACGATAAAGCGCATCAGGCCGCCTCAGCCAGCGGCAAGAAAAAGGTGTTTTCTAGAGACTTACTGGCAAACAGAAGGCAGGCTGTTAAATCTTCGGGAAGCAGTCCTTCGTACTCGGCGAGGATTTCCGCCTCTGTTGCGCCGTGTGCCAGCAGATTCAGGATGAACTCGACGCTCAGACGTGTTCCTCTCACTGTAGGCTTTCCGGCCAAGACACGCGGCGACGATGTGATACGGGCAAGTAAACTTTGGTCGTTCATGGTCAATCTCCTGCCTCTATTTTACTCGTTCACTCTTAATTTTGCGTCGTTCCTACCCATGCTATTTGACAGGCTTTCGCCCTGCGACCTAACGCCAAATCTCACCGGCGACGCCTGCACAGCACAGCATCCCACAACGCAGAGCAAACCGGGCGGGTGGCGTCCAGTGCAGCGCAATGTTAGACCGCAGAAAGCACCGCTTTTAAGTTACAGGATTATTGTAGACCAAACTGTGCCTTTTGAACAAGTTTGTCATTCTGAAACATGGCGTTCATGTTCGCCCCAAATCCATCGCCAGTCCATTGATACATAACATCTTTGATGCCAGCTATGTTATTGCTACTCATCTCAGTCCCATCTTTGCCCAATATCGCCTTGACTTGCTCATAATTCATTCCAGTCTGGATACGATTGTAATTTGCCATTGTCACACCGGATTCCTGAGCAGAGGGTGTATCCGATGCAGGCATGCTAGAAGCGGGGTTGCTTGAAGAACTCGGAGAAGAAGCCGGTGAACTTGAGGTATCCGGCCCAACACCCTTTCCACCTGATACAATAGCGTTGATGAGACCGATAACGAAGAAAAGGGCCAAAAGCCCGAAACAGCCGATAAGAATTGGGCTTTTCTTCTTAGGGGCAATTGGATATGGTTGCTGATAGCCCGGCGGAGGGGTTAGCGGGAACTGTCCACTTGGATTAGTTTGCCCGGCATTTGGGTCAGCGGGAACGGGTTGGTCAAACTGCATCCCACAGTTGTTACAAAATCTTGAACCGGGGACAAGGGCACCATTACATCGGGAACACTGAAGCGGCATTTGCGTAATCTCCTTTTGTGAACGAAACAAGAAATGTGACTGTCTCTGCGGTCTAACGCCAAAGCCCAGCGGCGACACCGCCTGCACAGCCAACTTAGAAAGCAGAGGCATCGGCGGCGGTGGCGGCGGGTGCAGCGCATTGTTGGGCCGTTAGGATGATGCGGCCGTCATCATCAGTATTTTTGCCTACTGTGGCTCAGGCCAACCGGCGGTATCACCTTCTGTACGAATACAATCGGCGTCATCCGTGGAGACATGATATTTTTGGCATACTTCCGTTACGTTGGCATCCATAGATGCTTTCACATCACCTGGAATAGACGGGGTTAGTGTAAACTTGTTTCTGTAAAAGTAGATGGCTTCTGCTCAAAAGTAGTAGGCCAGGGAGTATTCTTGAAGTTACCACACTTTAAGGACGACAACCCATGACCTACCAGAACGAGTTTACTCTGTCCGAGGCACTTTTAGAACAACTTTCCGCCAGCGGCTTGGACGCTTTGCCGACGCTTTTTCAAGTCCTCTTGAACGCTGCCATGCAAATCGAGCGCCAAAAGCACCTGGGCGCGGCCCCGCATGAGCGTACTGAAGAACGCACAGGCCACGCCAACGGCTACAAAGACAAAACGCTCAACACCCGCCTGGGCCAGATCACCGTCGCCGTTCCCCAAGTACGGGAAGGTGGCTTTTATCCACAGTCGTTGGAGCGCGGCACCCGCTCCGAGCGAGCCTTGAAGCTGGCGTTGGCCGAAATGTATGTGCAGGGCGTCTCCACCCGCAAAGTGGCCGCCATCACCGAGCAGCTTTGCGGCTTTGCCGTTTCATCTACCCAGGTCAGCCAGGCGGCAAAAGAACTAGACCAAACGCTGGAAGCCTGGCGGCAGCGGCCTTTAGCCGCTTGCCCGTATGTCTACCTCGATGCCCGTTACGAGCGGGTGCGCCAAGCAGGACTGGTGCAGAAAGCCGCTGTTTTAGTAGCTGTCGGCGTGGACGAGGCGGGAAAACGCTCGGTGCTGGGCGTGTCCGTGGCGCTGTCCGAACACGAAGTCCACTGGCGCTCCTTCCTGCAAAGCCTAGTGGCTCGCGGCCTGTGCGGGGTGCGCCTGGTCATCAGCGACGCCCATGAAGGACTGAAAGCCGCCCGTTTAGCCGTGTTCGGGGGCGTACCGTGGCAGCGGTGCCAGTTCCACTTGCAGCAGAACGCCTCGGCGTATGTGCCCAAGCAGGACATGAAAGCCTCGGTTGCCGCAGACATCCGCGCCGTCTTCAACGCCCAGGACAGGACTGAGGCGGACGCGCTCCTGAAGCGGACGGTGCAAAAATATGAGGCCACGGCTCCGAAACTTGCGGCGTGGCTGGAAGAGAGCCTGCCCGAGGGTCTGGCGGTCTTTGCCTTTCCTGAGCCGCATCGCCGCCTGCTGCGGACCACTAACGGCGTTGAGCGCGTGAACCGGGAGATCAAGCGGCGCACCCAGGTGGCGAGCATCTTTCCCAACGAGGCGTCGTGCCTGCGGCTGGTGAGCGCTCTGCTGATGGAGACCAGCGACGATTGGCAGACGGGAAAAGCCTACCTGACATTCACACATTAACCGAACAATAACCGAACAATCAAGATGCTCCCAGCTTTTACAGAAAAAACTTGACACTATCTAGACGGGTTTGACATACCATTATTTAGAGCTGTTTGTACATCGTAGTAAATACTGTGTCTACGACTCTCAGAAATGCGGCGATTGAGTCTGGCCTCTCGCTTTTTCTCGTCACTATCTATTTTCGCGAGGCCAGCATCAAGTTCTTTATCTGCTTTGCTCTTTGGCGTTGTGGATTTTGGCTTTGGGTGGTATTCGTCTGATATGTCAACGCTTGCTTTATGTTCTTCAATAGGAACATCTTGGTCTGCCTGCATCCAGTCGCCATGTGGTGCCCAAATTAAACGGCCTGCCGTATATTCCATGTCTGTCGGCGTGCCCGGCTTATAGGCAAAGACAGTTATAGCATGAGGACTATTGTCGCTACTGTATGCTTTCTCTGCCGCCACCCGCATATTATTTTCTACTTCCGAATCTGACAGTCCGATAGGAACAACAATACGAACATTGCGCCGCGTTCGGTCTGCCATACTAATATCTTCATCTTGCTTGAGGGTATAGGAAGCATGAAAACTTGCGGGAACACCAAACCCATCTCCGGCTGGCTGTTCTGTTACCCCTGCGGCAATTGGCTTCGCATCTGCTCCCGTTGCTGTAGGCAAGGAAGGAGCAGTAGAACTTGTATTTGAATCCCCACAGCCTGTCGCTACTACTGCAATGAGCGAGATAACTATATACGATTTTCGCGATGATAACATAATCCGTTCGCCCTCCTAAAGTGGTGTACGAAACAACGAGCCTATGGCCCTGCGGCCCAACAAGTATTTTACCGCGTTACGCCGCTGGACTATTGACGTAAAGCACGCGTATGTGCCGTCCAGTGTAGCGCATTGTTGGGTCGCTGGCTGTTCGGCTTGCGTTCAAGGCCGTAACGCGCTAATGCCCTTTTGATCGAGAGCGTATCTGCCTGATAATCAGAGTGTAGTATGTTGACAAACCGATAGAAGGCGCTCCCAATGCCAAATAGTGGCCTTGAAAAAAGTGCAGAAAATAGACAAAGGGTAAACCAATGGCAAAAACTATGACGGTGCAAAGTAGCCAGATGGAGACCAGGTTGAGAGACCAGAACAAGTCTTTCATGTCTGCTTCTTTTCTTGCCATTTGTCATAAGGGACGCAATCACCCAGCGGCGCAACGCACTGTACCATTGGGCCACGCCTGTAGCTGCGTCGTATGCGCATAGCTATTTATCTCTTAAGCCTCTCTCAAAGAGACATTCAGGCTTAGTTTTATCGCGCGATTTGTGACGGACAAACCCCTTGCCTGAAGGATCGCGAGTCAGTCCATAACTACAACGAGGACAAACATAATTATTCGCTTTAGCCGTAGATGTTTTCATAACCTGCCCCTCACCGGAATGTGCTTGTTAGACTATAAACATAGGGGCTTTGTCAGCACCATTGTTTGACGATAAAGGCACTCAGATGTTAATCCGTTGAACCAGTAATGCTCACCCCATCACATCTCCAATTACCGTCACCATCGTTTCTCACAGTTGTTTGCCAAGAAGTACGTATCAGAGCGCCAAAACTGTTTTGACTGTCTACATATGCTGAAACGCTATATGTATTATTACCCGTTAACTGTACGTATTCTTCGTCGAAGTCGGGATATTTTGCGCTCCCCGGCGACTTCAAATGGCCAGTTACAAATTGTTGCGCTGCCGAGTAAGCATTCGCCTTCGAGTAAGCACTCTTTTGCTCATCTTTTGCTTGTCGAGATTCATTCACAGCGTCTTGAGCTTTCTGAGCCTCATCTTGCTTCGCTTGCTCTTTGTCTTCTAACGCCTTCTTCTGCGCCTCGGCTTTATCTTCCTGTGCCTGCCGTTCGGCATCTCTGGCTTCTTTCTGTTGTTTCTTTTGAGCTGCTACTTGTGCATCGTGAGCTTCTTGGTTTTTAAAACTTGCGTTAGCTGCTTTGCCTGGTGGAGTAATGCTGAAGATTGCGAAGCAGATGAAGACAAATGCAAAGGCTCCTGTAACAGCAATCTTGACACGGGTTCCTAATCCTTTGAAGAGCCACAGGGTTGGCAAGCCAAATAATGCGACTAACCAAAAACCTGATATATCTCTATGTGAGGCTTCGCCCAATGCCCCGATGACAGTAATTCCTAAAACCACATACCATACTATTTTCAGCATACGTTTTCGGGGGGATGGTGTTGGCGAAGGCAAGGCTCCTGGCGTCACTAAAGGATCAGTTGGGTTCCCATCAAATAAAGGCATTGTAACTGGCACTCCTGTAGGGCTTAAGAGCTGAAGTACATTAAGCGTCACTGTTATTACATCATACGCAGCGACCACCGCAGACCAGAACGCCCAAAGGCGCTTGGCTGCCTCCCCCCCATTATACCAAAGACCTGTCAGCGGCGCAAGACGCAAACGCGAACCCGTCTCGCTCCCTCGCTGATGTCTGCGCTCTCCGAGTCGCCCTCTGGGTAGCCAGTGCTGATATGAAATAATCGGAACGATACCAGTGCGGAAGGCAGACAATCGCTTTTCTAAAGCCCCGGTCTTCCAGACCGGGGCCAATCGCGCCTACTGTTCTCCAGTCCTACTTCTGCTCCTGCACCGCTGTTGCGACAACGAGCGGCACGATGGCAGCGTTCTTGGCTGCGGCAGGCTTGGAGGACGGCGTGGCGACGAATTGAACGTCGGGTTTCGCGCCTTCTGCCAGGGCGTCGGCGATGGCCTGGAGGGCCGCCGGGTTTGCGGCCAGGGCGTTGGCGATGGCGTCGGCTTGCTCGGTGGTCGTGCCGCTTTGGCCGGTGAGCTTTTCGATGGCCGGGGTTACCAGCTTGCCTAAATTGCCGAGGAGGGTGTCTACCTGGCTCGCGCCGCTTGGCGAGTGGCCGTTGCCGCTGGCGTCGCTCACGGGCGACGAAGCTCCGCCCAAAAAGCCTTCGGCCATCGCGCGGATGCCGAAGCCTTTGGCCATGTTGTCCATCATCTTCTGCGCCGTTTCAGGCGTCCCGTACAGGGTCATGTTGCCCTTCGAGAGGAACTGGCCGAGGGCGCGGGCGAACTCCTGCTGCACCTCTTTGTCGGCTTGAATACGCAGCTTTTCGATCTCCAATCGGATGCCCGCTTCGGCGAACTCCTGGCGGTTTGCGAGCTGGTTGCGCTCGACATCCACCCGCGCCTGCTCGACATTTACATTCTCGCGGGCGACTTCCACCGGCACAAGCTGCTGGGCCTTTTCGCCCCGTGCCACCAGCTCCCGCGACTGGGCTTCGGCCTGGGCCATCTGCAAGCGGGCCTCCGCCTGCTTGGTCGCCGCCTCCTGCTCGCCCTGAGCAGTGGTGACCCGCGTGAACGCCGACACCTGCGCTTCGGTCTGCTGGCGGATTTTGGCCTGCTCGATCTCCTGCCGGGCGGCGATCAGCCTTTTGTTGGCGTCGCGCTCGGCTTCGGCGATCTGGGTCACGGTGATGACTTCCTGGGTCGCCTTCTCCTGGGCGGCCTGGGCGATCAAGGCCTTCTCCTCGGCTTTGGCCCGCTCGGCCTCTTGATTGGCGACCGCGATCTGCTTGACGCGCTCGGCCAGCGCGACCGCCTGGTCACGCCCGACCGCCGCCGTTTGCAGCTCCTGCTCGCGGGCGATGTTGGCGGTCTGCACGGCCTTTCCCTGACCGACCCGCGCGACTTCGACGGCCTGCTGGCGTCCGATCTCGGCGGTCTCGACCGCCTGCTGCTTTTCAATCTGCGACGTTTCCACGGCCCGCTGCTGGGCGATCACCGCCTGCTGCGATTCCTGGTCTTTGGTCGCCCGGATCTTGGCGATCTCCGTGCCCTGGTTCGCCTCGGCCTCGGCCTGGTTGCGCTCCAGGTTTAGAATGTACTGGCGCGTCGTCACATCCTGGTTTTTGCGGGCCTGCTCCGCCGCCCGCTCCAAATTGTTGCGCTCGACCAGCGCCGCCGCCGTAATTTCGGTAATCTTGCGCTTGCCCTGGGCGTCGAAGACGTTGTTGTCGGACAGCTCCGACGGGTCCGTCTGGTCCAGCTCCGAGATCGTGACGCTTTCCAGCAGCAGGCCGTTGGCCTCTAAATCCGACTTGACGTGCTCTTTCACCCGCTCGGCAAACTCGTCGCGCTTGGTATGGATTTCAAACAAATCCATTTGGGACGCAATCGCCCGCAGCGCCGAGACCAGCTTTTCGCTGACCAGACTCTCGACATTCTCGGCGTTCACCGAGTTGTCGCCGAGTGACCGGGCGGCATTCAGGATATGCTCCGGGTCGGCCTGCACCCGGATATAAAACTGTGCCAGAATATCCGAGCGCAGGTTGTCATGCGTAATCAGCGCATTCGGCCCGTGCGGGTTGACCCCCAGCTTGATCGTCCGTAAATTGACTTCCGTAATTCGGTGGAAGATCGGGATGACGAGAGCGCCGCCGTCCAGCACGACTCGCGAACCGCCCTGCCCGGTCATCACGAACGCCTGGTCCGCCGATGTCTTCTTATACAGCGACGACCAGACCGTGATCACCAATCCGAGCAGAAACAGCACGAGGCCGACTACGCCCAGAATGGCTTTGCTCGCAAACCCCAAAACCGGCACAAACAGCGGCCCGAGCATCAGCCCGGCCCCGACAATCAGCATTGCAGCACCCATCGTTTTCTCCTTTAAACTGCTTCTTCTAGACAGTTTCTTCCACGATGACCAAGTCACCGACGGCATCGTAGTCCGTCACCAACACTTTGCGCCCTCGCGCAATCGCCGCCGCGCTCGGCCCGGTCCGGGCCGAGACATCATGCAGCGACCCATGCGCGTCGTAGATATGCACCCGCCCCCGCGCGGCGTCTACGGGGAACGCCGCCGTTCCCATCAGCCCGCACAGCTCTACCGTACTGACTGCAAACGATTCGTCGCCCGGCAGCAGCCGGGACACCGCTTCCACCGTGGCTTTCTCGATGCCGAATGCCCCCAAAAGCGCCGTCGCCAGCGCCGGCAGGACAAACGCGCTTGGGACATGCAGCAATCCCTGCCAGAACTGTGTCCCCCAGAACCCAAAGACGCCCCAGCCGAGCAGCGCACTCCCCCAGACCAGCGGCCCCGGCACCCGGCCCAGCCCAAAAAATGCCGCCATCCCGTTGGGACGCGCCGCCGCCGCCCCCGTTCGGTGCTTCGCCCCATTGTGCTTCACTCCGCTGTGTCTGCCGCCCCCGTGACGCATCCCGCCGCCGCTATGATGCCCCCGGTGCAGCCCGCCGCCGAGCGTAGACAGCAGCAAAAGCGCCAGCGCGATCCCGCCCGGCAGTAGATACATCAGGTAATACCACTGTGCCAGCTCGCTCGCTCCCGCCATTGTCGTTCCCTCACTTATGTTCAGACCCGGCAAATCAATAAAGGTTGCACGTCTGCTGCCCACGCCCATTTTACCGCGTTTCACCGCCGCTTGCTCGCTTTCGTGGTAGAATCGTTGTTATGGACCACGACCGCCTGTTCAAAGAGCTGCTTTCGACGTTTTTCGTCGAGTTTGTAGATTTGTTCCTGCCCGAAATCGGCGCGGCCCTTGACCGCACCGCTGAAGTCGTTCCGATGGACAAAGAGCTGTTCACCGATGTCACCCAGGGCGAAACGCACGAAGTGGACGTGCTGATGAAAGCGCGGTTCCAAAACGAAGACGCTTTCTTCCTGATCCATGTCGAAAACCAGGCCAAGCCCCAAGCCGACTTCCCCAAGCGGATGTTCCGTTACTTCGCCCGCCTGTCGGAGAAGTACGACCTGCCGGTCTACCCCGTCGTTATCTTCTCCTACGACGCGCCCCAGCGCCCGGAGCCGAACCGCTACCTCGTTGCGTTTCCAAAGGAGACTGTGCTACAATTCAAGTACAAAGTCATCCAGCTCAACCGCCTGCCCTGGCGTCGGTTCATGCGCCAGCAAAACCCGGTGGCGAGTGCGCTGATGGCGAAGATGAAGATGAGTGCAAAAGACCGTCCCCGCGTCAAAGCGGAGTGCCTGCGGCTTCTGGCGAGCCTGAAGCTCGACCCCGCCCGCACCAGGCTCATCGGCGGGTTCATTGACAGCTACCTGAAGCTCAGCGCCGAGGAGATGAAGCGGCACGAGCGTGCGATTGAGCAGTTCACGCCGAACGAGAGGAGAGAAACGATGGAGATTGTCACAAGCTGGGAACAGAGGGGCATCACGCAGGGCCGGACGGAAGGCATCACGCAGGGCCGGACGGAAGGCAAGGAAACGCTGATCGCCCGGCAGCTTCGCCGCCGTTTCGGCCTCGTTTCGACCGACCTCACCGCCCGGCTGGACACACTGACGCCGGACCAGCTTGACGATTTGGGGGAAGCGCTGCTGGACTTCACTGCTCCCGCCGATCTGGAAGCGTGGCTGGCGCGGCATTAGAAAGTCCGGCACGAGGAAGCCCGGCACGAAAAAAAGCGGGAGACTTGCGTCTCCCGCTTTTAGTTTGGGTTGCCTGCGGCTGCTAGGGCATGCTTCTAACAGTTTGCGAACTCATCCGAAAATTAGTCTGCAAACTGCGCTTCGTAGGGAATGAGGCCGAGCCGCGTGGCGCGGCGGAACGCCTGCACACGGTTATTGACATGGAGCTTGTCGTAGACATTCGCCAGGTGGAAATCCACCGTGCGCTTGCTGACAAACAGCGTGTCAGCCACTTCCCGGCTTGACTTGCCCTGGATGACATGGGTCAGTACTTCGATTTCCCGCTTGGTCAGCTTCACCAAATGCGACTCATCGCCGCTTGATGCTCCGTTGACCGAGACCGGCATTTTGGGTGCCAACACTGCTCCTGGGGAGACAGACATAGCTGTCATAGAACTCGCTCCTTTCGCGATGCCGCCTCCACACCCAATTATGGCAGAGTAGCGGGGCTTCGTTAGGGGCGAAGGAGCAGGGGAAGGTAGGCGGCGGACTGAGTGCTCTCGCTGCCGGGATAAAAACGCCGCACGGCAAGGAAGATGTGAAGACGCTGAGGGTCAGAGCCGGGACCAATGAGGACTTGACAGGTGACGGTAAGACGATCAATCTCTCCACGATGCCATATTACTGTGGGGGTTGGAGCGAAGTTAGGCTTTTGTGCGACTGTTTCTAGCGAGCCATCCGCAGCCTGCCACACCTTGATAGAGGCGTTATGACCAAAGCGTATCAAAAACTCCTGCTGAACGTTAGGTGCTGGTAGCGACTCCCAACAGACCCGCAGAATTTGTTCGGCGGGATTCCACCCAACACTAACAGTAAGTGGCGGCTGTGCCTGCGGCCCGTAAAGTAGCAAGCGCGGTAAGTCATCACCAGCAAGCGACAGCGGAGAGTCGAGCGCCACTACACCCATCCTCTCAAAGATCAAATCAAGCTCACGAGGCAGCAGAAAATCTTCGATTTTCCGCGTCATTACCCAGCCACCATAGGGTAGGTGTTCTAAGAACCGTAAAGGAGCGACAGGAAGAGCATCCGGCGTCATTGCCGAAAATCTCGTTCCGAAGAACTCTTGCAGCAGTGCGTCTGCAAAACACACAGCGTCCTGCGCCGAGAAGCGGCTTACCAAAGCGTAAAACTCGGCGGCATCAAAATTGGGTGACTGGGCCAAAGTTTGAATATTGAGCAATTCTAAGAGCCGAACATCTCCAATAGACATCATATAATGCAGGCGCGTGACCGAGCAGCGAAAGCAGTGAGCGCAGTGGATGAGGCACATCATGGCGGGGGATGGGAATAGCAAGTCTTCCGTGCCGGGCGCAATCCCCAGCATCGCGTTTGCGGCCAAGTCAGGCCAGCGGATGAGACAGTTGCCCGGCAGCAGGTCCAAAGAGCGGGCCGGCATCCGCCAGTGGCCCGGATGCAGCCAGGGCTGCAGCTCCTTATCAGGTGCAGATTGCACATCATTGGAATAGGAAGTCACGGGATAATACTGATGAACGTCCAGCGTCACGCCGCCGCGCGTTAGTTTCGCCCATTCGTGGGTATCCTTGCGCTTGCCGGTGTAGCCCAGCGCATGCGTCACATCCCAGAACGCGGGCAGGTCTTCAGCGAACGGGTCAATGTCGCTGCTGATATGCAGCAGGTCGAGATTGCCGGTGAGTGCATAAGCGGCAAAGCCTTTGGTAATGATCGGCGCGTAGTGTCCTGCCGCCTGCATCGCCGCCGAGATTTCACGGGCGGCGGCTAGGCGCTGATTAACGCTTTGTCGGGCATGATGCTGAGACAGACGCAGGCGCGTCAGCAGAAGCATCGGGAACCAAGCGGGACGTGCGGCGTCCAGCCTCCTGATCAGAAGCGGAAGAATACGATGGTATTGGGCCAGTTCTACTAAGTAGTTACGCAAAAGAAAGTCGGTATTTTGTTCCGACCTGAACTAAAACATCAGTGACGCTCTGACAAAGCGTCTCAAAGGTTCGGTAGGCGGCGGGAGCCAGCCAGCGGTACTTCACCTGCCGCCACAAGATTTCGATCAAGTTCAGGTGCGGACAGTAGGGCGGCAGAAACAGAAGGCGCAAGCCTTTTTGTTTCCATTCTTTGCGCTTTGCTTGCACCAACTTCGAGCGATGCACCGTGGCATTGTCCAGCACCAGCACCGTTGGACGGCAAAGGCGCGGCAGAACGGCTTCGAGGCTGTCTACAACAAACTGCGCCGTGATCCGCTCCTGCGTCGGGAACGAGTGGAGGCCACCTTGCCGGGACAACAGCCCGAACACGCTGAAGCGACGCGAATGGCTCTTGGTGGGCAAGCCCACCGTTCTGCCCTTTGGCTGCCACAGGTACGGCACAACAGGCGAGAGGCAAAAGCCACTTTCGTCGCCATAAAACACCTGGCAGTGGCCCGCATCTTCGAGGCGATGCAGCCGAACCAGAGCACGCTTCATTCTCGCCTGCTGCGCTTCGGGCGGGGCTTTGGGCGGAACACGCCGCGCCCGCCGAAACGAGTAGCCTTCTTGGCGCAGGACGCGGCGAATGCTGCCCCAGGTCACTTGGGCGTCTTTTTTTTAAGCTCATCGAGAACCAGCGCCTTCATGTTGGGCGAAGGGTTCTCCAGCATCTCGTGCAGGTAGGTCTTGATGGCGGCATCAATCTTGGGCGTGCGGCCTGACTTGGGCGCATCTGCCAGCCCATCCAGTCCTTGTGCTTGCCAGGCGTCCAGCCAGCCGCTGACGGTATCGCGGTGTGTCTGGAACAGGTCGGCGAGTTGTTCCAGCGTGTAGCCACGCGAGGAAAGCAGAACTGCCTGCGCCCGCTGGCGCTGACGATGGACGCAAGCATCTCGATGAACCTGTTCGAGCGCAGCGCGGTCCGCGTCGCTGAGTGTAGCAATGAACTTCATGCCAGAAGTTTACCCCATAGGTAAATCCTGGATTACATATGCACAACTACTTAGCTGGGCACAGTCTAAATCTCTCGGCGTCGGTATCGGTAGGTTTTGGTTAAGTGCCCATTTCAGAACGTCCGTCAAAGACTGCTCTTGGAGGGAATACTCGTGTTCCGTCATAACATTTTAAGTGTCTGGTGGATTGCCCTACTGACTTGCGGCAGCAGAGCATAAGCGCGGGGATAGGCCAGCGTATACACAGGAACATGAGCCGCGACTCGGCAGCAGAGAGCATCGAGTCTGCGCCCATCTGTCCATTTGCCGAGGAGCCAAACGGTATGGAGGTTAGCTCGGAGCGCCGCCGCCGCGTCGTCTTCCGTGAGGCGCTGCACCGTCACCAAGTGACGCATTTTCTCCAGTGTAAGCGGCCCCGCTGAACCCAATTCGACAGGCCGCAGCAGGAACACGGCGGACAGCGGCGCGGGAACGGTAACACGCTGGAGAGGCGGTAACGGAACGTAATATTCTTCCTGACTAGTTCCATGACTGGCAGGAAGCAGCCTGTTTGCGTTCAATCCGTGCCTGTCTACGGCCTCTCGTGACAGCTTGGGATAAAGCGAGATCGAGGGGTATGACATGACACCGGCCTCCGATGAATAAGTAGGAATAGCATCGTCGTTGCCGAAACGTGCGCCTCGCATCATCAGGAACCAAGATAAAGTAGATTTACCTGTGCCGCTGTCTGCCATGAGCGCGACGTACTTTCCGCTAATCTCTAGCCCTGCGCCGTGTAGGGAGACGCCGCCGCGCGTCAGAGTTGCTATCCCTAGCCCAGCATGGACTGCCCAGAACGACGCTGCCGCTAGACGGTCGTCGGCGCAATCTATTGTCAGCGTGGATGCTTTTAGATCAATGTGCATGACAATATCCGACAGTTGCACTAAGAACCCATCACCAACATCATAAACTAGCCGGTGTCGTAGCCTCCGCAAGATACATGGAACATTGGCAAGCGAGCCACGCCGGAAAGTAATGTGGTGAGCATTTAGTGCAGAGAAATCTAGGTGTTCCTTGTAATCAAACGGCAGCGGAAAATCGCTGTGAACGGCGAATTCGTTGATATGGTACTCAAAAGGAGTCATGGTGTTGCCGGGGCAGGAACTGTGAACAAAATGTGGTGAAGCTCATCCGCCCGCCCACGATTTACGCTGACGGCGTGACCGTCAAGCATCACGAAATTTAGGTGACCCTCCTGATAAGCCATGCCACCATGCCAATGCCCGACAAGATCATAAAACAAGGGAATGTCCGCCGGACTGCGCTCACTGTAAGGTTCACTCCGGCTCCACGCCCGGACGCCGCTGATGGTCTGCCCTTGCAGCGCGAGTTCTGTTGTGTAAGCGTAGCTCATGCCGAAGGCTTGGAAAGCAGATGGGTAAGCATCGAAAGGAATGTTTTCATGCTGACCTCCTTTGTCAAAGCCATTATCGGCGGGGCAGTGCCAGAGTTCATGGTCTTTGACATACCCACTCATCACATTCGGCAAAAGCGAATTGTTAGCCTGCAACTCCTGAACAGCCGGCCAGTATATTCCATTGAGTGTGTTTTCCCAGCCATTTGTATATAAGTCACCAGGGTCACCGCCATGAGGGTATCGGTCGTCGTAATCCTGAGCATACTGAAGCGTAGCTATACCAAGCTGACGCAGATTGGACAAGCAAGCGGTTTGCCGTCCACGGGCGCGGGCTTTGACAAAGACCGGAAACAGCAGAGCCGCCAGCAGAGCGACAACAGCCACGACAGCCAGTAGCTCAATCAGCGTAAACCCGGCCTGCTTTCGTTTCATGGTGTGAGCGCTTTCTGTCCCGGCTTCCAGTCCGACCCGCACAGGCCGCCCGATTGTAGGGCTGCGAGGACGCGCAACGTCTCGTCTACCGAGCGTCCGACGTTCAGGTTGTGCGCGGCGGCGTACTGCACAACGCCTTCCGGGTCAACGAGAAACAACCCGCGCAGGCTGACTCCTTCGCGTTCCAGCAAGATGCCCCACTCGCGGGCGATTTGATGTGTTGCATCGGACACAATCGGGAACCGGACACCTGCAATTCCGTTGGCCTCACGCGGCGTCGCCGCCCAAGCCCGGTGGCTGTAAATCGAGTCCACCGAGGCCGCCAGAATATCCGTCTCGGCGTCCTCAAATTCCTCAATGCGATCCGAGAACGCCAGTATCTCCGTCGGGCAGACAAAGGTGAAGTCGTTCGGGTACCAAAAGAGCAGGAGCCAGCGCCCGGCATAGTCCGCGAGGCTAACCGTGCGGATTGGGCTGCTTGCAGTCTCGCTGGGAAAGGCGGCGTGGGCGGTGAAGGTTGGGGCAGGCTGTCCAATCAAAACGCTCATTGGGTCGCTCCCATCAAAGCCGGTTCCCCGGCACCCAACATTCGTTTGAGCGAGTTCTCCGCCATCTTTAGGCCGAGTGCGCCTGCCACCCGGCTTCGCAGCCTGCCTTGGGCGTCAAACAAAAAGTAGCAGGGCCAAACACCGCCAGTCTCGAACCTGTCACCTATCGCATGATCGTTGTCAATGGCGCATGGCCCGGTCAAACCCACCTCCTCCATCGCCGCTTTCACTTTCTCTGTGTCCATGTCTGACTCCATGCGCGGCATGTGGATAGAGACAAGACGTAAGCCTTTGTCGGCATAGGTTTCCGTCAATTGCTGAAGGCGAGGCATATTAAGTTTGCAGATTGGACAGGAAATCGCCCAGAATTGAATTATCATTGGTGCGTCTAACAGAGTATAATCAGTGGCATTTCCATTTATCCACTCAGTTGCACCACCCAATGTTCTGATTTGTGTTCCTACAGCTAGCACTATTTTGCTCGTTGCTATCCTAGTGGTCTTTGCGGTGTGACCTGCTCGACAGCAAGTTAATTCTTGCTCTGTGATCTGGCTGCTTCTTTACCAGCCTCGTTTGCTGCATCCACGTACCGTTGTTGATTTTGCTTCATATACTGCATTATTAGTCTGTGTTTTTCCGACTTAGGTATGTGCCTAGCGTTTATCTCCGCTGATTTTGCTTCGACATTATCCTCAAATTGGTTCATTATCTTCATCTGAGGAGCAATATTACGCAGTGAATACGCTGCGTCTTTGGTCAAACTTCCTTTTTTGACCTTTTCACCCATCTCAGGATATTTCTGAATATACTCCTGATACTTCGCTTCCGAAATATGCTTTCCCTCCGGTATATGCTGCTGTTGTGCACAACCAGGCAGGAAAATGGAGGCAGCAAGAACTATAAGGGAAATAGGCACAGACAAATTGTTCGATTTCATAATCACTTCTTTACAGCGGGGCTTAGTTAGGAGTTACGCAGTTTGAGGGTAAATCGGCGTCAACCAGCCAGCAAAATTATCCTCAAATTGACTTTAACTGCGTAACTCCTATTAATAAAAGAAGGTCTGGTTTTGAATCTTGTTGATCATCGCCGAAATTTCCTGATCATGCAATCGCGTCGCACGGACGGATGTGGCAATCAGGACAGCCACCGGAGCCACAATGCTTTTGAAAGCAACCCCCAGGTCCACCGAAGCTGTAATCAGCATTGTTCTCACAGGTTGTTTGAGCTGCTCGGCAACTTGCATCTGTTCCCCCATTACGCTTGCAGACGCAATAACTTTGGAAACAATCGTTGTAAGAGTTGCAGAAGTGGGTGCAACAATCGAGGCAAGGGTCTCCAGTTGGAAAGGGTGATGCCACCGAAATGCCGGCACTTTGGAACTCTACAGCAATTTGTGCCGCGACTTTGTTATCGCCGGCCATGCGCTCCATACGCTTGCCAACCATGCGGGCGAAGTCATCCACTCCCAAGAGTGCGAACGCCGCCATGCCTGCGCCAAAGCCGAGCTTTCGCAGGGCGGCGCGGCGAGTGATTTTGTCGGCTTCAACGCGCCGGGCGGTCTCGGCGTCCATCGGTTCGGTCTCAGTCGGGTCAAGATTGGGATTAGACATGAAGATGCTCCTCTACTTTCTCTGATGCTCCGGTTTCATTGGGGGAAGATGATTCGGCAAGAATGGACGCGGCTGATGCCTGCTCTTTTTGCAGGGCCAGCACACGGGCGACGACGAGGCCGACCATGCCTTCGATGCGGTCGCGCTCCTCGATTTTGTCAATGACGGCCTGGGCGACGAGGTCAATGTATTCGTCGCGGTCTTCGATACGCATGGGCGCTCCTCGGCGGTAGTCTTGGGAAGCCCCGTTAAGCCTTTTCCCTGTTAGGGAGGAGGTTTCAGAAGGAGGGAGGAGGTTTCAGAAGGAGGGAGGAGGTTTCAGTAACAGTATAACACAGCTTACACGAAAATTGTGTTAAGAGAATGTTAAGAAAATCACTATTTTTGAGGCATTTGGAGGGGCCGTGGGTATGAAACCCACGGCACCAGAGAGCTGACGCCCTTCGGGCTATCCGACATCTTCCCACCCGAAGGGCGACTGCCCTTTCCTGCCGTGGGTTTCATACCCACGGTGTGTTACTCGCTGAGAGTTGCCATGTCAATCACGAAGCGGTATTTCACGTCGTTTTTGAGCATCCGCTCATAGGCGTCGTTGACCCCGGAGATCGGGATCATCTCGATGTCGCTGACGATGCCGTGCTCGGCGCAGAAGTCCAGCATTTCCTGGGTCTCGGCGATGCCGCCGATGTTGGAGCCGGCCAGCGAGCGCCGCCCGCCGGCCAGCGGAAATGCCGAAACGGCGGCCGGGTCCTCGGGCAGGCCGACCAGCACCATGCTGCCGTCACGCTTCAGTAAATTTAAATAGAGATTGAGGTCGTGCGGCGCGGAGACCGTATCTAAGATAAAGTCGAAGGTCCGGGCGAGCGGCTTGAGCGCTTCGGGGTCGCGGGTCAAAACCACTTCGTCCGCGCCGAGCCGCTTGGCGTCGGCTTCCTTGCCCGGCGAAGTCGTGAACTGGGTGACATGAGCGCCGAACGCATGGGCGAATTTGAGAGCCATATGCCCGAGGCCACCGAGGCCGATGACGCCGACTCTCTGGCCGAGCTGGATATTCCAGTGCTTCAGCGGGGAGTAAGTCGTGATGCCGGCGCAGAGCAGCGGCGCGGTGGCGGCGAGGTCCAGCTTCGGCGAGATGGACACGGCGAACGTCTCATCCACGACAATTTTGTCCGAGTAGCCGCCGTAGGTCGGGGTGCCGTCGGGGAAGCGTCCGTTGTACGTGAAGACCGTCTGGCCCCGATCGCAGTATTGTTCCAATCCGATGGAGCAGCTTTCGCACTCGCGGCAGGAATCCACCATGCAGCCGACCCCGGCGAGGTCGCCGGCCTTGAACTTGGTGACGGCGCTGCCGACTTCGGTGACGCGCCCGACAATCTCGTGTCCGGGCACCATCGGGTAGATCGAGCCGCCCCATTCGTCGCGGATTTGATGCAGGTCGGAGTGGCAGACGCCGCAAAACAAAATCTCGATCTGCACGTCGGTCGGTCCGGGCGCTCGCCGCTCGAACTCGAAGGGGGTAACGGGTTCGGTCTTGCTTTGGGCCGCATAGCCTTTGGTCTGGGTCATAGAGTTTATCCTTCAATCGTGATTTTTTGTCTCGGGAAATCGGAGGTATAACTTGGGCAGCGGGGGAAAAGTTCCCGCAGGGCGACGGGAGTGGGAGGCACAGAGCCACGGGTTAAAACCCGAGGCTCGGAAAATCGCAGTGTCGAAGCGACACAGAAACAGCTTGCACTGATGGTTTTGTTCTTCCGTCCCCTGGACGGTGGTTCTCTCAGGCTCGGGTTTTAACCCGTGGCATCTGGGCCGCGCCTGCTAGAAAATAATTGTTGCCGCTTGCTTGAACTTGGCATGATTTATGCTACAGTAGAAGTACGGTGCCATGTTGCAGTGCCACCACAAACACTACACGATGAGTTATCAGCCAAAACCTGCGTTCTTCCGCGCCTGCGTTCTTCCGCGCCTGCGTTCTTCCGCGCCTTTAGTTTAAATTCATCAACTTCTCCCATTGTGAGCGAGATAGCCCTTTGTGCTGTCTCGCTTTTTTACGTCTGCCTCTTTTCCACATTTGCAAAACTTTTCGGAGTAAGCCCACTATGAAGCCACGAAACACCTCAACAGGAAGCAGACTTTCTTCCATTCTCAAGCACGTCGAAACAGCAATTGACTTTTTAGGGCACGAAGATGTGCAGGCTTCGCTCAAAAAGATACCAGGCATTGTCCAGGGGCTGCGAATTCAGCCGCAGGTCGCTGACATAGTCACCTACAACGAAGTCGTCGAGTACTTCGTGAAAAGCCAGCCCAACAGCGATCAAATCGTTAAGGGGGCGCTGATGATGGAGGAGCATTCGTCCGGCAAGAAGCTGACGTTTCTGTTTCTGGATGCGAACAATGAGCCTGTCCTGCACAACGGCAAATCACCTTACGGCAAGACAGTCATCGCAAAGGGTATTGATGAAGCCCTAGTAGATTTCTCAGAAGGCCGTTCTGTCATTATTTTTCAGTGAAGGATTTTACTATGATTGATGTACTCCTCTTCATGTCTTTAGGGACTCTGCTTACTGCTGCGGCCGCAATTGTTGTATTCACCTGTGCAGTCATCCTTTTTGGGCCGCACATCATTTCTTGGTTTAAGAAGCATTCGGAGGTAATAAACGCCGATGCAAGCAAGGTCGCGTTCACCTTGAAAGAGAAAATGACTTCTGGGGACTGTTCTTTCGTACAAGGTGTTTTTGACCAGACAACCGAAAAGGTGATAGAAGTTCGCCGCATCGAGAGTCAGCAAGTTGATGACGAACTACGCGAAGTTCACGCCGCTAAGACACTGGCGATCTATCAGTGACTTTTGCTTTGAGGAGGTGATAATTATGAAGGCGCTTCTATTGTTTGCTCTCGCTTGCTGGATATTTCCGCCGCTTGGTGCGATTGTCACTGCCCTCTTGGGTCTTGTCTGGATCATCATACAGGTGTTAGCTGTGACTGCCGTTGTGGCTGTCGTGGCAGCAGTAGCTTATTCAGCCATAAAGGATTGGTATGAGCCATTGACGCTGCCGGGCGATACGGTAGAAGCATTCAAACGGGAGTACGGAAATCACACAATCGTTCATGTCGGTATACTCAGTAGTGAAGGTGTGCTCAAGCATCAAAAAGATTTTGAGGGAGATACTTTGGCAGACGACTTGAAAGCAAAGTTTGCAGGCCGGGATAAGATAATCTTGAAAGGATAGACATGGAGAGCAGTCAATCTTTGATGGTCGAGGGCGTTCCCGGTGACGAAGTTGATCAAAGGGCCTTTTACGGTTACATAGATAAAGCGGTACATAATCTGTTCAAGCGCACCGGGCCACAGCCGCTGAATGTTACTGTCCGCAATACTGCCGCCTCTGATGCTACTTCAAAAGCGGTCAATGTCGAAGCGAAGCCTGCTTCAGATGAAATGACGACCGAACAGCGGGCGGAACAGTATGCAGCGACAGAACCGCTGCATCTGCTAGACCAGCTTATTGTTCCCGCCGATATGATAGCGCAGATTGAGCTGACGATACACGCAATCCGTGTTGAGCCGCTTGTTTACGACACTTGGGGACTGCGGCGCATCGAGCCGTTTCCGCGCTCTGCACTGAACTTTCATGGAGCGCCGGGGACCGGCAAGACACTTGCGGCTCATGCGATTGCGTCGGCACTCGGCAAAAAGATATTGGTTGCAAGTTACGCGCAGATTGAAAGCAAGTTCCACGGCGACGGGCCGAAGAACGTGGAAGCGCTGTTCTTTGCCGCCCAGCGTGACGATGCCATTTTGTTTATGGACGAAGCCGACTCTATGCTGTCGCGGCGTCTCACTAATGTAACGCAAGGGTCGGAGCAGGCCATTAATTCCATGCGGAGCCAGCTTCTGATTTGCTTGGAAAAGTTTCGCGGCGTGGTCATCTTCGCAACAAACTTGGTAGAGAATTACGATCAAGCATTTGAAACGCGGGTGCGGCATATCAAGTTTCCTATGCCGAACGCCGAGGCGCGGAATGCGATCTGGCGGAAGCACCTGCCGTCGGAAATGCCGATTGCCGAGGACGTAGACATTGCAGAACTGGTCGAGGTAGGATCAAGCTTCTGCGGGCGCGATGTCAAGAACGCTGTCATCAACGCCGCGACACAAGCTGCGATTGACGGAAATCAGCGAGTGAGTCAAAGTGACTTTATTTTTGCAATACAAAAGATCAACTCAGCGCGACGCGATTTGAAGCCAGCATCGGATAACCTTGCTGGGGTAGAGGAGCCAAGCGAGGAACTGTCTGCTCAAATTATGAGCGCATTACAAAGTCAAGAAACTGTCGAAATCGCTGCTTTTTAACCTTCTTCTTGAAAAGCCCAGCACTTTCTGTGCTGGGCTTTTTTTGACAATCCTTTCCCCTTTCTGTTATACTCTTAGGCACAGATGCGGCTGAAGAAGTTACAGTTACAGGGGTTTAAGACGTTTGCGGAGCGGACTGAGATTGAGTTCGCGGCGGGGGTCACGGCGATTGTCGGACCGAACGGGTCCGGGAAGTCCAATCTCGGCGATGCGGTGCTGTGGGTGCTGGGCGAGCAGAAGGCGTCAGCCCTGCGCGGCAGCAAGGCCGCCGATGTGATCTTTTCCGGCAGCGACGGGCGCAAGGCATCGGGCATGGCCGAGGTGTCGCTGACGGTGGACAACTCGGACGGCGGGCTGCCGCTCGAGTTTGGGGAAGTGGTCATCACCCGGCGGGCGTACCGGACGGGCGAGGGCGAGTATTTTATCAACAAGGCTCCGTGTAGGTTGAAAGATATTTACGATCTGTTTTTAGATACGGGCGTCGGGCGCGATTCGTACTCGCTGGTCAACCAGGGACAGATTGACGCGGTGCTGTCGGTGAACGCCGAGGACCGGCGGGGGCTGTTCGAGGAAGCGGCGGGGATCAAGAAGTACCGGGTCAAGAAGCGGGAGGCCCTGCGGAAGCTGGAAGCGACCGAGACCAACCTGCTGCGGGTGCGCGATATTCAAAGTGAGATTGCCCACCGTGTCGAACCGCTCAGGCGTCAGGCCGAGCGGGCGGAGAAGCATGGGGCGCTGGCGGACCGGCTGCGGATTATCGAAAGTGGGCTGCTGATTGCCGATCTGCGCCGGGCCGAGGGGCAGCTCCGGGCGGCACGGGCGGCGCGGGAAGCGGATCAGTCGGCGGCGCTGCTGTATGGTGAGCGCTTGGCGGTAGCTGAGGAGCGGGCACAGGAGATCGGGCGGGACTTTGCGGAGGCCGAAGCGGCACTGGAAAGCTGCCGGGCGGAGTCCGGGGCGGCGTCGGCGGCGGCCGAGCGGGCGGAAAGCGGGCGGGCGCTGGCGGTGCAGCGGGCGGACGGCTTGCGTCAGTCCCAGCGCGGGCTGGCCGGGGAGCTGGAAGAGCTTGAGGAGCGGCGGGAGCGGCTGGAACGGCAGATCACGGAGCTGGATGCCGAGCTGATAACGACTCGCACCGAGGAGTCGGCGGCGCGGCGGGATGTGACCGTCCGGCAGGGCGAAGTGCAGGCGCTCACGGAGCAGATTGCCGGCCTGACCCGGCAGGCGGAGCGGCGTCGGGCGGAAAGCCTGCTGCTGGCGCGTCGGCAGGCGTCGGCGGAAGCGGACGCCGCACGGGCGGGGGCACGGGTCACCGATCTTGAGCAGGCCCTGCCGGGTGTCATGGCGGACGCCGAGCGGCAGGCGGCGGCGACGGCGGTGGTGCGGGCCGAAGAAGCCAAAGCACGGATGGCATTGGACGCCGCCAAAGCGGCTGTCGGCGCGGCGGACACGGCGGCGAGTGACGCTCTGCGGGAGCGCGACGCGGCGCGGGCGGCTCTGCAAACAGCGCAGGCGAACGCACAGGCCGCACAGTCGGCGTCGGTGGCGCTGGGAACACGCCTGCGGGCTTTGCAGGACTTAGAGGACTCGCAGGAAGGCTACTTCCAGGGGGTCCGGGCGGTCTTCGACGCTCACAAGCGCGGGGCGCTTTCGGGCGAGTTCACGGTGGTCGCGGACTCGTTCCAGACGCCGGCGGGCTACGAAGTCGCGCTGGAAACGGCGCTGTCAGCGAGCCTGCAAGATATTATCACGGACACCGAGGCCGCCGCGAAAGCCGCGATTGCCTACCTGCATGACCGGCGGGCGGGCCGGGCGACCTTTCTGCCGCTCGACCGGATGCGTCCGGGCCGGGACACGCTCGATCTACGCAGCGTCGAGGGCACGCGCGGGGTGCTCGGCGCGGCGCTGGACATTGTCACGTTCGACCCGAAGTTCCGTCCGGCGCTGGAAGTGCTGCTCGGGCGCGTCTTCTTTTGCGAAACGCTCGACGACGCCCTGCGGGCGTCGGGGTCGGCCAAAGGCTGGAACCGGATCGTCACGCGCACCGGGGAGATTGTCCTGCCGACCGGGGCGCTCTCGGGGGGGCGTCAGGCCGGGCGCACGGCGAATATCTTAGGCCGCAAAACGGAGATCGCGGCAGGGCAGGACGAGCTGAAAGCCAAAGAAGCCGCACTGAAAGCGTCTTTGGACGCCCTCAAAGCCGCCGAAGCAGCGCGGGAGTCTGCCGAGCGGGCGCTGTCCGAGGCGTCGTCGGCGAAGCAGTCGGCAGGCGGGGCTAAAGCCGACGCCGAGCGCCGTGCTCAGTCGCAAGCGGCGGAAGTGCGGCGGGCGGAGGACGCCCACGCGCAAAGCGCCCGGCGGATCGAGTCGGCCCATGCGACGCTGGCTCAGGCGCGGGAGCAGGCCGCCCGGACAGTGGCCGCGCTGCAATCGGGGTTTGCAGAAGTGACCGGGGCCGATGAAACGTCGGCGGCGGAAGCCGAGCGCCTGGCGGTACTGATGGCGGAGCGCGAAGGGAGCCAAGCCGAGCTGACGACGGCGCGAATTACGCTGGCGACGCTCTCCGAGAAGACCGGCAGCCTGGACCGGGCCGTCCGCGCCGCCCGCGCCGACAAAGACGCACTGACGGCGTCGGAGGAGCGCAAAGCGCGTCAGGCGGCGCTGGGCGCGGACGAGCTGGCCGCGCTATCAACGCAGTCCGAGGCGCGGGAGCGGGAAGTGGCTGCCGCCCGTGCCGCACAAGCCGCCGCGCAGGCGGCATTGGACGCCGCCGTGTCGGCCCGGCTCGGGCTGCGTCAGGTGTCTTACGACGCCAATGCCGAGATGCGGGCGCTGGCCGAGGCGCGGGTCCTATTATTAGAAGCCATCCACAAAAACGAAGTGGCGGAAGCGCGGCTGGGGGCATCGCGGGACACGCAGGCCGGGCGGCTGTGGGACGAATACGAAGTCTCTGTCGAAGATGCGCTGGCGCTGGCCGAAGACCCGGAAGTCTCCGACGGCACCCCGGCGGAAGTCGCCCGCCTGCGCCGCGAGCTGCGGGCGATTGGGGAGGTCAATCCCGCTGCAATTGCCGAGTACGCCGAAGTCTCCGAGCGCCACGAGTTTCTCTTGACGCAGGCGGCGGATTTGGAAGAGTCCCGCGCCAAGATCCTGGCCGCTATTCAGGAGATTGACGAGGGCACACGCGGGGTCTTCTTGGAGACGTTCCATGCGGTCGGAGCGGCGTTCGAGACCCTGTTCACGCGCCTGTTCGGCGGCGGCAAGACCGAGCTTGTGCTCACGACCCCGAACGATATTTTAGAAACGGGCGTAGATATTCTGGTGCATCCGCCCGGCAAAAAGCGCCAGAGCCTGGCCCTGCTGTCCGGCGGCGAGCGGGCGCTGACGGCTGCCGCACTGCTGTTTGCGTTTTTGACCGTCAAGCCCAGCCCGTTCTGCGTTCTCGACGAAGTGGACGCCCCGCTGGACGGCGCGAATGTCGAGCGGTTCGCCGACCTGCTGCGCGAGTTCGGCCTCAAAACTCAGATGATCGTCATCACGCACAACCCGACCACGATGGAGGCCGCCCCAGTCTGGTACGGCGTCACCATGTCCACGCCGGGCATCTCGCGGGTGCTGGGAATGACCGTGCCGGTAGCAAACGGCTAGTCTAGATGAAGTTCGAGTAGTGCCTGTTTCACACAACGGAAGCTGATCCCTAAAATTAGAAAGGCAATCGCTCATCAACGTCTTCAGGCAATTCATCTTCATCCGCTTGAACTTCATTTGCGAGTTGGCGCCTGATTAGCAACGTCTCTTCACCGATATCAATATTGAGAGTGTCACCGCGCAAACTGAGTGTCATATCCGGCAACTGCATGGGGGCCTCTCTTAGCAATTCCTCCAAAGGTTTGTGAACATAACGCTTGATGAATTGAGACATGGTCGGTCCTGCTAGAGACTCGAGATGGTTCCACGCATCTGGGCCTGCGTACACTTCTCCTAATGCATCTTTGAAGGCTTGGCTCAACTGTGAAAGCTTTGCGTTTGGCGTCGGATCAAGGACAATTAGTATTGGGGTGTAGCCGCTGGCTTGACTGTCTTTAGGAAAATCGAGTTCTTCTCCCCAGCGTCCCTGCCCGGATGCCGCTATAGTAACACGCAATTTAATTTCATAAGCTCGTTTATCCTGATCTCGAACACAATCTACTTGTCTGCCGGATTTCCCCTCGCCATTGCGCGTAATTGGGCTTCTTTTTGCTCCATATGGCACACCACCGATCGCATAAGCCACAATCGGCTCAAATACATAGCCTGTCTCTTGACCCGCCCGGTTGTCTATGTCATAAAGCCACTTACGCCAAAACATGAAACCAGCGAGGGCAGTTGCGCTCAAGCTACCGAACTGTAATAAGCCGCGCGGTCCAACATGGTCAACAGTAGGTATACCCTGAGTTTGCAGAATACGCTCATATTTCAGCCTTGCCTTATGCAAAGTTGCCAAACAGAAAAAATAGGTATCAGCATCACTTTGAACTTCCAAGACACGCTCTAGAACTGTTAAAAAGTCTGTGTCAGCGAGGCGTAGGTCGCTGAGGGAATTCGCGCCGAAAAAGGGCGGTAGTATAGAAGGGATCTCAGGAAAAAGATCTTGCAGGCCAAGATCTTGTATCAGCATTGCAATAAGATATGCACAAACTGGGTTGTCCAGCGATACGCTCTGCTGCCCGGACCCTCCGGTCTTCGCCTTTGTGATTAATGCTTTCTACGCTTGTGTTAATGCCAACGGTTTTTTCCTTCTAATCCATTACAAATTCTTCTTGGCTTGGCATAAATCTCTTTTGAATTTTTGTCGTGATGTCTTTCAATATTGGGCTTGATCCATTGGATAATGTCGGAATAAAACTCAGCAATTTGCCCCCGCTATGTTGAGGTTGGACAGATTGTAAATCTGTTGCGAGGCTTTCGGCAATTGCTCGTGCGAAGACGGGGGGTACAGCGTTGCCAATGAGTTGTGCCTGCTCAGCGCCATTGCCATAAAATACGAAGTCGTCAGGAAAAGTCTGTAGTCTAGCACATTCGCGCAAGGTCAAAGGTCTATTTTGAGAAGGATGAAGAAACTCAGAGAGCGCTCCACCCGTGACTGCTTTCGACGGCTCATCCGGCCTTAAGCGCCGGACGCCTGTTGGTGCCCCGCCGCGTCTTTCAGTCGGAACACCATCGGCCACACGGCGAAAAGCTCGCCTCTTGTAGCTTTCATGCTGTAGTCTCTCGGGAAGATCACGCATAGTCTGACCAGGCTTCAATACCATAGCTCGTTCAATATCCCTCTCGCTGAGAGGCCGGCAGAAATGCCCGTTCGGAAAACCGGGTGGAAAGCTTGTCGGCATAGGCAAGTCTTGTACTGCTTCCGCAAATGTAAGAGTGGGCGGGAGATGTAAAGAAGTTAGAGCAGAGCCTGGCGCTCCACAAGCGAAATGAGTGGGCTGCGGAAACGAGGGGTCCCAGCCTAGTCCACCAATTGCAACGACGCGTTTTCTGTGCTGAGGTACACCATAATTGGCCGCGTTGATCTTGCGAAGATGTATTCGATACCCTGCTTCAACGAGTGGATTCAGCAACTCAAAGACTTTAGTGCCATTCTCAGCTGTTAAAAAGCCCTCAACATTCTCGAAAACAAAAGCGGCTGGCCTCATCTCAGAAACTATAAAAGCAAAACGGCTGACCAAGTCATTTCTGTTGTCGCCTGCGCGTCGTGCTCCGGCAGTGGAAAAGCCTTGACATGGGGGACCACCGACAATGACGCTTGCGGGATTGAGGTTTAGGGGCAACGATAAATCAGCACGAACTGCGTGACAGCCTATATTATTGCTATAAGTATTGACAGCAGTGGCGCTACTATCTATTGCTGAAACAACAGTGAAGCCCGCGCGGATAAACCCGAGGGATAACCCTCCCGCACCACAGAAAAGATCAAGCACTTTAAGGTTATCTTCCGTGATCATTGAATAATTGCCTGACAATCTTTTTCCTGGAAGTACGTCCCGAGTTTCGTCAATAATTGTTGCAAAACTCGCGTCACTTATGTTTGCCGAATTTGGACTGAGGCTTCCCCTAGCAAAGCCACTTCATAATGGAGCGATAGGTATACTATACCTGAAAAGACCTAGATGATCGTCATCACGCACAACCCGACGACAATGGAGGCCGCCCCGGTCTGGTACGGCGTCACGATGTCCACGCCGGGCATCTCGCGGGTGCTGGGAATGACCGTGCCGGCAACTTGACAATTCTCATAGGTCTGGGTACTCTGTAGCAATCATGGCTACTTCGCTCACTGCCCCTCAACAAATGCCGCCCGCATCTCAATCCCAGAACCCAGTGGACCAAAAGTTCCACGACCTGACTTCACGATGGCAGCGGGAGACGGCACTGCACTCTTCGGTGACAGCGATCTTCATGCATCCGGCATACCAGCAGATTATCGGATTGGGGGAACGCGCCCTGCCCCTGATTTTCAGTGAGCTGCGCCGGGAGCCGGACCACTGGTTTTGGGCACTGGGAGCAATCACCGGAGAAAATCCCGTGCCGGACGCTCATGCAGGTGACATTGAAGCCATGGCAAGCGATTGGCTGTCCTGGGGCGAGGCGCATGGGTATCGCGCATGACGCCCGATGATATTGAGGACTGCTTCCCCCTCGTCGCCGATGCCGGTTACCGCGTCACCAGTCCACCGGCCCCGCGTTATAATTGCATCGCCTGGGCCGCAGCAGACACCCGTAAGTGGTGGTAGCCTGACCCAAGCCCTTTCGCCTACTGGCCGTCCTCGGTTCCCCGCGAGAATACGCTTCAACGGTTCATCGAAGCCTTCCAGACTTTGGGCTATGAGCCGTGCAACACTGCTGACTTAGAACCGGGTTACGAAAAAGTCGCTTTGTATGCGGACGGCGACGGAGTTCCGACCCATGCTGCTCGGCAGCTTTCCGGTGGCGGCTGGACAAGCAAACTGGGCCGGGAAGAGGATATTGAGCACCAATCGCCCGCCGGAGTGGAAGGCGAACACTACGGCACGGTCGCCCGAGCGCTGAGAAGGCCCCGGCAGCCTTCTTCTTATGCAATCCCCCGTTAGACAATCCCCCGCGCCCCGCAAACTATTTTCCCCAATCCCTTGACATTTATGCGGAAAATATGCAATTTATCTTCTGCGGCGCTCTTCTGCACTCCTCGCCGCGCTATACCCGACTTATGCTGCACCAGGTCGTTTTCCACCGTTCACATATTACGACGACACGAAAGGGTACTCTCTCATGCACTTTAAGCACAAGGCAGCGCTCACGCTGGCGGTCCTCACGTTTGCAGCGGCTGCCCCCTCGGCATACGCCCAGACTTATGATGCCGCCAAAGACTTCTCCGCCGTAAGCAACCCAAACAGCGTCTGGAGCTACGGGTACGAGAACACCCTCGGCGGGGCGCTGACTCTCTACACCGATCATTTTGCGCCGACAGCGAGCACCACCGGCTGGTACAAGAACATTTCCTCCAATGTCCCGTTTGTCCTCAAGAACTTCGGCACTGTCCCAGACAGCCGGTTCGCCGACCTCGTGCTTCAGCCGGGCCAGCTTGCTTTTCACCCCGGCCCACAAGACCAGTTCAGCATCGTCCGCTTCACAGCCTCCGCGAACGGTCTTTATAACCTCAGTGCCGCCTTCACCCCAGTCACGAGCGATGGCACGACAACGGACGTTCACATCCTCGAAAACGGGACTTCCCTTTTCAGTGGTTTCGTGACAGGCACCTACAATGCCCCGACAAGTGCGCCGTCCTTCTCAGGCGTCTTAAACTTGAAGTCTGGGGACATTGTGGATTTCGCGGTCGGCTACGGCGCGAACGGCAACTTTTTGCGTGACTCGACAGGCATCTCGGCAGTATTGGCCCCGGCGGCTGTTCCCGAAGCCTCTTCCATTGTCTCGCTCGGCGTCCTGCTGGCGCTCGGTCTCGGCGGGGCGGCGCTGAGTGCGCGTCGGCAGAGCGCGGCGTCTTCCGGGTAGCGCAAAAGAACGAAAAGCCCCGGCCTCACGCAGAGGGCGGGGCGTTTTTTCATTTCAATCGCCTGCGTTCGGTTCCCGGAAGATGCGCCGGGCGTCGCGGGAACCGTGCAGGACACGGATGATCAAAACCGTGTCCTGGGCGGCGCGATAAAAAATCACATACTTGCCTTCCGGGATGCTGCGAAGGCCCGGCGCGAGTTCTTCACGGGCGCGTCCCATGCCCGGATAATCTGCCAGCCGCACGAACTGCTCGTTGATCGCATCAATGAAACGCTCTGCGGTCTCGATGCTGCCCTGACGCGCGAGATAAAGCGAAATTTCGAGCAAATCGGTGTCGGCTCGGTCCGTGAGCTGATAGCGCTCTTCCATGCGGCTTACCCTTTCGCCAGTTCCTGCCGGACACGCGCTTTCAGACTCTCGGCATTGAACGTTTTCACCTGTCCGTTTTCGGCCTGCCGGATGCCGACTGCAATCTCTTTTTTGAGTTCGTCGAACCGCGCTTCGTCTTGTTCCAGCAAAAGCAGCCCTTCATACACAACGTCCGCCGGTGACTCGAACAGGCCGCTTTGAACCTTGTTCTGAACCAAGTGTTCCATTTCCGGTGTTAAAGTGATTGTCATCGGATTGTCCTCCAAAAGTGAGTTGCTTATGAAGTTATCATACCTCAAAACTCAGATGATCGTCATCACGCATAACCCGACAACGATGGAGGCCGCCCCGGTCTGGTACGGCGTCACGATGTCTTCGCCCGGCATCTCAAGAGTGCTGGGAATGACCGTGCCGGCGGGCTAGGGGTAGCTCTCTACTCGTCGAACGGCGCGTTTTGCAGCAGGTCAGCGAAGGATGGGGCCGAGTAGCCGGGCAGGTAGCGCTCACCGATGTCACGGACGAAGTTGTCGTAGGTTGTCTGCGGCTTGGAGCGGGCTATCGCGCACAGCGTGTCCTTGAGCTGCTCTTTGACCGCAAGGCGCGGGTAGGCGGCCAGGATCGCCGCCGTGCGCTGCGGCTCAATCTGCTCCAGGCCATACCCGGCAATGTCAATCGTGATGCCGGCGCAGCACAAAGCGACTTCCGGCTCCTTGTGCGCGGCGATGGAAAAAGTCGTGTGCAGCGCAATGGCATCCCACACAAGCTGCACGTCACGCGCCCCGATGCCGCGCCCCGAGAGGAAGCTGCGGGCGGCATTCGCGCCGTCCACCTCAAACCGATCGGCTCTGGCAAACTGCTCGGTCAGCCCTAAGTCATGCAGCACGGCGGCGAGGGCCATCAGCTCCGGGTCCACTTTCGCCCCGGCTTTTTCCGCTGCCAGCACCCCGAACAGCCAAGAGCGCATGACATGGTTGAAGAGATACGGCGCGGAGTAAGTGCGGGCCAGCTCAACGGCTTCTTTGACAAGCGGGGTGTCAACAACTTCGATTTCGGCTAAACGCATCGGTGCCTCCAAAAACAAATAGTTTGTTCTGTTTTTTAATCAGACGAAGCCAGTATAGCCGTTTGTCGCGGAAAGAGTCAAGCTTTTGCCGCCCGCCCGGCTATTTGCAGCTCGGCGCTGCCGCAGAAAGCAGGCTGTCGAAAACCGCCCGGATGTACGTGCTTCCTCGGCCTGTCCGTGCGGCAACGACCGCGCCCTGCCAGGCAGAAACAAAAATGACGGCGTGCGCTCGCGCCGCTTCCGGCGAATGCCCGAGGTCCAGAAACGCTCTTTCAAACAGTGCTTCGGTTTCTTGCAGAAACGCAGACGCTTCGTCCTGCATGGCAGTCGAAACACATTCCGCACCCCCGGCAGCGTGCCCCAGCGGGCAGCCGATGGGGCCGCATTGCGCGGCGTAGAACGCAGAAACTGCGCCAAAGAAGTCCTCAATCCGCTGCCGGGGCGGATGGGACAGGTCGCCGAGAAGCGCAAGCGGTCCTGCCCGGTAGCCAAACATCAATTCCCGAAAGACTGCTGCAAAAAGCTCTGCCTTTGTCGGAAAATGGTGCGTCAGCTTTCCGGCGCTGGTTTGGGCGGCTTTGGAAAGGTCCGCAAGGGAGACTGCCGCAAATCCTTTTTCCAGGATCACCGCGCTTGCCGCCTCCACAATCTGTTCTCTGGAAAGTTTTCCTTTATCGTATCCCATTTTTTCCTTTACGCTTCAGTCTGCGCTTAAATAAAAAATAATATGCTCTGTTTGTCATTATGACGCGAGACTTCTGACAGCGCAAGTGTGTGTCCAACGCCGGCGTCTCAGGGGCGGCTGGCAGTCGGCTGAACCGGGAACTAAATGTGTGCCGCTGCCGCTTCCCGGTGCATGAGTATTCGATCTGAGCGCTTAGAACTCGTGCCGGCGACGGCGGAGCTTTTGCGGCTGGAAGACCGTGACCCGCTCGCGCTGGCGGGTCCGCTGAATGCGGCGATTCCGGCAGAATGGCCGCCCGAGGAAGTCCGGGGCGTACTTGGGTTCTTTGCCGAGCTGATGGATACGGGAGTGACCGGGGACGGCTGGGGGACATACTACTGGGTGGCGCACTTGGAAGACACGCCGCCGGTTCTGGTCGGCAGCGGCGGGTTCAAAAGCCGTCCCGACGGCGGCGCGGTGGAAATCGGCTACGGGACGCTGGCGCGGTTTCAAGGACGGGGCTATGCGACCGAGGCCATGGCGTCCCTGACCGCATGGGCGCTGTCTCAGCCGGGCGTCACGCTGGTCTTCGCGGAAGCCCTGCCGGAGAATGTGCCCTCGGTGCGAGTGCTGCAAAAAGCGGGCTTCACCGAAACCGGACCGGGCGAGGAAGCGGGGACGCGGCGGTTTGAGTGCGCCGCGCCCCGGCGGTGATCTTCTCACTGCCGGGCTTGACCCATTGGGCGCAATCGGGCTTGACCCATTGGGCGCAATCTGGTATCATCAGCGCCAACAGTCTGGTGTCATCAGCGCGAATATGCCCCGACCTGCGAGACCTATCCACGAGAGACCTATCCACTATGCCTTACCCGTTTCAGCTCAAGCGCCCGAATTTTTCCCATGTCCTGTCGCAGATCGAAAATGCGGTCTTTAAGACCCTGGCCCCGCTGGAAGTGACGGCGTTTGTGACGCCCGAGCCGGTGCCCTACGCCGAGCGCAAGACCGGGCGGCAGCTGGAGCTTGTGCCCGGCGACCCGTGGGGCGAGCTGTTCGACTGCGCCTGGATGCATGTCACCGGCACGGTGCCTGCCGAGGCTGCCGGGAAGAATGCCGTGCTGCTGCTGGATGTCAGCGGGGAAGCGTTTGTGGCCGACGAGTCCGGCGAGCCGGTACTGGGACTGACGAGCAAAAGCTCGGGGTTCGACTTTTCGCTCGGCAAGCCGACCAAGCGTGTCGTGCCGCTCCGAAGCCCCGCCGCCGGCGGCGAGGCGGTGGATTTGTGGCTGGATGCGGGCAGCAACGATCTGTTCGGCACGCTGCAAAATCAAGGGACGCTGGCGCAGGCTGAGATCGCGGAATATGACCCCGAAATGTCGGCGCTGCTCTATGACGCCGAAGTCTTGATTGACGCTTTAGGTGTCCTGCCGGCGAAGTCCGCACGGGCGCAGCGCATCGCCGAAGCGCTGTACGAAGCATCGGCCCATCTTCGGGACTACACCTCCGAGGAAGCCCGCGCCGCCCGCGCCGTGCTGGCCCCGGCGCTCAAAAAGCGGGGCGGGGACCCGTCGCTGACCATCAGCGCGGTGGGACACGCCCACATTGACCTGGCCTGGCTGTGGCCGATTCGGGAAAGCATCCGCAAGACCGCCCGGACATTTTCCACGGTGCTGAGTTTGATGGACCGCTACCCGGATTATGTCTTCGGGGCAAGTCAGCCGCAGCAGTATCAATGGATGAAGGAGCAGTACCCAAGCCTGTATGCCCGGATCAAGGCGCGGGTCGCCGAGGGCCGCTGGGAAGTGCAGGGGGCGATGTGGGTGGAGCCGGACACGAACCTGACCGGCGGCGAGTCGCTGATCCGGCAGATGCTCTACGGCAAGCGGTTTTTTCAAGACGAGTTTGGTGTCACCGTGGATAACCTCTGGGAGCCCGATGTCTTCGGCTACAGCGGGGCGCTGCCGCAGCTTCTGGTCAAGTCCGGCCTGAAGTATTTTATGACCCAGAAGATGTCCTGGAACGAGATCAACAAGTTCCCGCATCAGACGTTCTGGTGGCAGGGCATTGACGGCTCGCGCATCCTCAGCCATATGCTGCCGGAGGAGACCTATAACGGCCCGGCCCTGCCGCGCTCGGTCCACAAGGCCGAGACCAACTACTTCGACGCCCCGGTGTCCGAGAACTGCCTGATGCTGTTCGGGATCGGGGACGGCGGCGGCGGCCCCGGCCCGGAGCATTTGGAGCGATTGTCGCGCCTTGAAAACTTCGAGGGTTTGTGTCCGGTGGTGCAGGAGACCGCCGCCAAGTTCTTCGAGCGTTTGGCGCAGAATGCCGACAAGTATGTCGTTTGGCGGGGCGAGCTGTATTTGGAGAAGCATCAGGGAACGCTGACGACGCAGGGGCGGAGCAAGCGCTTCAACCGCAAGATCGAATACTTATTGCGGGAAGTGGAGCTGTCCGCCGTCTGGGCGGTATCGGCTGATGCGGGCTATGCGTATCCGAAAGATGCGCTGGATAGGTTGTGGAAGGAAGTGCTGCTGCTTCAGTTCCACGATATTCTGCCGGGGTCGTCCATCACGCGGGTCTATACCGAGTCGCTGGTGCGCTATGCGGCGATTGAGGCCGAGCTGAAGCAGTTGTTGTCGGACGCCGACGCGGCCTGGACCGGCAAGACGGGAGTAGGCGAGACGGGGGCAGGCGAAATGGTCGCCGTGAACTCGCTGTCATGGACGCGCCGAGAATGGGTTAAGTCTGGGGATGATTGGCGCTTTTTGACGCTGCCGGCCCTGAGCCGAACGGCGCTCCCTGCCGAGACGCCGGGCTACCGGACGCCGTCGGCAAGCAAAACCGCACTGGAAAACGACCTGCTTGTGGTCACGCTGTCGCCGGACGGCGGCATCCTCTCGGTGTACGACAAAGAGGCGGGCCGCGAGGCCATCACGGCGGGCGCGGTCGCCAATCGCCTGCACCTCTACGCCGACGACGGCGATGCCTGGGACTTTGCGATTGACTTCCAGCAGCGGCCCCCGGACACGCTGACGCTCCAAAGCGCCGAAGCGTTCAGCGATGGCCCCGAGGCAGTCGTGCGCTGCGTTTATCACACGCCCGGCGGCAAGTCGGTCGTGCGTCAGGACATCGTGCTGACCGCCGGCAGCCGCCGCCTCGATTTTCGAACGTCGGTGGACTGGAACGAGTCGAGCCGGATGCTGCGGGCCGAGTTCCCGGTCGCCGTAGCGTCGAATACCGTGCTTTGCGACATCCAGTTCGGGACAATCTCGCGCCCGACCACTTCAAACACTACCTGGGACGCGGCGGTACACGAGATTGCCGCGCACAAGTGGATAGACGTTTCCGAGCCGGGCGGCGGCTACGGGGTCGCGCTTTTAAACGACTGCAAGTACGGACACCGGGCCAAAGATGGCGTTTTGAGTCTGAACCTCCTGCGAAGCCCGCACTACCCGGACCCGGTCGCCGATGTCCCCGCGCACCACGAGTTCACCTATGCCCTGTACCCGCACCCAGGAACCGCTGTTTCGGCGCAGATTATGCAGCGCGGCTACGAGATGAACATCCCCATTCGCGCTGTGCCGGGCCAAGCCTCGGCGTCTCCCGAACCCTGGCTGACGATTGACGCACCAAATATTATCGCCGAAACGATTAAGCGCTCTGAAGACGGGCAATCGGTCATCGTGCGCCTCTACGAAAGCGCTGGCGCACGGGCGACGGCGAACGTCGAGTTCGGCTTCCCTGTCCGCGCCGCCGCGCTGGTCAATCTGATGGAAGACGACCCGCAGCCGCTTTCGCTCGGCCGCCAATCCGTCGCGGTCGGCTTCGGGCCGTTCGAGATTCACACGCTGCGGGTGACTTTGTAGGGGCTGCCTAGAAACAAGGGGGCGCGGCAAGCCGCGCCCCTACGGGTTTTTATCCCGCTTATAGGCGGATTTTGCGAGGCAGACGGGCATGACTGCCTGCAAATACTCTTTCATCTGCGCCATCTCGGTCATGCGCCGCTCGATTTGCCGTATCTTTTCGAGGAATATCTCCGACCATTCCACCTGCGTCAGCGTTTCCCAGTCCCGGAAAAGCTGCGTGATCTCCCGAAGCGTGAAGCCCGCGCATTTGGCACGGGAGATCAAGCGCAGCCGTGTCAATGCCTCCGGGCCGTAGTCTTTGTAGTTGTTGTCTTTGCGCGTCCGGTGCCGGTCGTCAAGCAGGCCCTGCTTCTCGTAAAAGCGGATTGTGTCGGGTGTCACCCCGGCCTGCTGCGCGAGTTCTCCGATAAGCATAATAATTTTTTTGGAACCCCTTGACATTGGACTATACTCCAGAGTGTACCCTATTGGCTGCCGTGCATTGGGCGCGGCATACGAAAGAGAGAGACGCTTGAAAGAGGAGGAAAGACTATGGTAGAGACAAGCTTGACGGGAAAAGTGGCGCTGGTGACGGGGGCATCTTCGGGCATCGGCGAGGCGACCGCGCTGGCTTTGGCGGCGCAAGGCGCGAAAGTCGCGCTGGCGGCACGGCGCGTGGACCGGCTGGATGCGCTGGTTCAGAAGATTGTCGGAGGCGGCGGGGAAGCGCTGGCGCTGTCGTGCGATGTCACGGACGAAGCGCAGGTGAACGCCGCCGTGTCGGCGGTTCAGGAGAAGTGGGGGCGGCTGGACATCCTGGTCAGCAATGCCGGGATTGCCGTGCTGGGACCGATCCTGGGCGCGGACACGAGTGAGTGGCGGCGGGCGTTCAATATCAATGTGCTGGGGCTGATGTATGCGACCCATGCCGCGCTGCCGCTGATGAAAGCGCAGGGCGGCGGCCACATCGTCACTATGTCGTCGGTGTCGGGCCGGGTCGTCCCGGCAGGCGTCGGCGTGTATGCCGCAACGAAGTTTGCCGTGAATGCGTTCTCGGAAGCATTGCGTCAGGAAGCGATTGCCTACAAAGTGCGCGTGACGATGATCGAGCCGGGCATAGTGACAACCGAGATTGCCGACCATATCACCGACGAAGAAACAAAAGCCGTGCATGACGCCTACTCGGCCTCCCTACAGTGCCTGGAAGCGCCGGACATCGCTGCCGCCGTGGTCTACGCCGTCACGCAGCCCGCGCACGTCAGCATCAACGAGATTTTGGTGCGCCCGAGCGAACAGACGGTCTAGCCGGCACCGGCAAAAGAAGCGGCTACACTGCGCCGCCGGGCGGCACCCCGGCGGCGGCACCCCGGCGGCGGCATACCGTCCGAGGTCCTGCGCGTACTCGGCCTTGCGGGCCGAAAGGCTGGCGCGGCGGAGGGTGTCGGTCGGGGGCTACGCCAGCAGCGCCGGGTCGGGGCGACCCTTGGGGAAGAGCGCACACAGGCGGGTGTGAATGGCGCTCATGGCGGAGACCGAGATTTGCTGCCCGACGACATTCTCCTTCGTCTTCAGTGCCCCCCGCCGGCGGCTTTGGAGGCATCGCCTTTCTTCAGAAAGAAGACCAGCGGCAGGACCAGCACAAAGACGGTGCCCGAGACTAGAAACGCGGTCTCGTAGGCAATGGTCATTGCCTCGCGCTGCACGAGGCCGTCGAGCGTGTGCAGGGCCGCCGACTGGGCTGCCGCGAGTCCGTATCCTTGAGACTGGAAGGCATGGGTCAGGCCGATTTGGCGCTCCGGGAACGCAGACTGGGCGGAGGTCAGGTGCGCGATGATGCCCGTCCGCGCAGTGACTGCCGCGTTTGTCACCCAAGTATTGAGCACGGCGATCCCGACCGAGCCGCCGATTTGCCGGCCTAAGTTCAGCAGCGACGACCCCGTGGCGATCTGCGGCCCCTTCAGGCCGGCGAACGCCGTCAGGGTCAGCGGGATAAAGAGGCAGCCGATCCCAAAGCCCGCCGTCATCAGGGCCAGCCGGCAGTCCGGGATGCCGCTGGCGGCGGTCAAATGCCCGAGCAGCCACAGGCCGACCGCGCCGACCGCGAGGCCGGCAAAGATGATCGGGCGCGGGTCCGCCCCTTTTTCCATCGCCGTGGAGCTGACCCCGATAGACACGGCGATGACCAAACCCTGCGGCAGCAAAACCAGGCCGGTCTCGGTCGGCGAGAAGCCTAAGATGTTTTGCGAGAACTGCGGAAACAAAAACAGCATTCCGTAAAGCGCGAACCCCTGCGCGAATGCCAGCGCGACACTTGCGGCCAGCCCTCGGTCTTTGTAGACGCGCAAGTCCAGCACCGGGTGGGCATTGCCCCGGCGCAGCTCCCAGTACAGAAAGAGGGCCAGGCCAATGGCAGCGATCACGGTCAGTGACTGGATCAGCGGGCTGTCGAACCAGTCCAGCCGCTTGCCTTCCTCTAAGACGTACTGATGCGCCCCCAGCCCAACCGCCAGCAGGCCGATGCCGATGCTGTCAATCGGGCTTTTGCGTGCCGCCGCACCGCCGGATGTTTCGGTGTCTTGCAGAAACGCGCCCACCAGAAACAGCGCGGCAATGCCGATGGGGATGTTGATGAAAAAGCACCAGCTCCATGAGTAATTGTCGGTCAGCCAGCCGCCAATCAGCGGGCCGACCGCCGGGCCGACCCCCAGACCCAGCCCAAAGAAGCCCTGGACCATGCTTTGCTGGCTCGCTGGGAAAATCTCGGCAAGCGTCGCCTGCGCGGTCGAGATCAGCGCCGCGCCCGCGCCGCCTTGCAGGACCCGAAAGAAAACGATCTCGGCGAGGCTATGGGACAGGCCGCACAGAAACGACGCCGCGACAAACGCGGCGATGGAAAGCGTCAGGTACCGCTTGCGCCCAATCCGCATCGAAAGCCAGGCGGTCATCGGCAGCACGACGACATTGGACAGAATGTAGCCGGTCGAGACCCAGGCGATCTCGTCGGGGGTCGCGCCGAAGTTGCCGGCCATGCGCGGCAGGGCGACATTGACAATGGTGGTGTCCATGACTTCGAGAATGGCCGACGTGATCAGGCCGATGAGAATGATCCACTTGTGCCAGTCCTGCATTGCCGCCGGAGCGACAGGCGGCGGCGCTTTCTTCCCGCCGCTCGCCTTGTGATCTTTCCGCCGTGCGTCTTCCGCCGGCCTTTGCTCGCGCAGTGCCACTGCCATGCAGACCCTCAATTTCTAATGCTTCTTTCGCTGGTTGAACGCACAGTCAACTTAATCGCCATAAAAATCGCCGCACGGAAGTGCGGCTGAAACCATTGAACCGTCGTTCAACATCGGCAGTATATCATGTCAGCGAGCCGATGTCAAGCCTAACTCAGAATTTGTTTACGCCCGAATTCCGCGCACGATGATCTCCACCATTTCGGAGACTGCCTCCTCATTGCTGACACCCAATTTGCCGCCGGGCAGGTACAGCGCGACGACATTGTACATCAGCATATAGGCCGTGACTTCCGTTCGGTGCGGGCGCAGCTCCCCGGAGGCGACCCGGACACGCAAAAAATCTTCCAGCAGCGTGACGACTCCGCGCCGGATGCTGTCCTCCCAGAGATCGCGCACCCGCAGGTTGGTTTGCAGCTCCCGCAGAACGACACGCATCAGCGGCTGACGAGCTGCCAGAAACGCATTGAACTGAAGCGCGATGCTTCGCAGCACGTCTTCCGCCGGCCGGGCTGTATCCGGCGTGCCGGACGGATCGGAGTGGGGTGTGAAGATGTGCGTTTCCAGCACCGCCCAGAGCAGATCGTCTTTGCCGGCGAAATAGTGGTACAAAAGCCCCTGCGCGACTCCTGCCCCGCGTGCGATGTCTTTGATTGAGGTGTTATCCACGCCCTGCCGTGCGAACAGGTCCAGCGCCGTCTCGATCAGCTTCGCCCGCGTGTCCCGCGCCTGCTGCTCCCGCCGGGTCGGTCCCCCACCTGACTGCATCGAATTGTCGTTCATTGCAGAGTGTTATACCCGTTTTGAACTGCATCGCGCCGCCGGGAGACGCCGCCGACTGCCAAAGCAATTTTGGGTACGCTCGGATTAAGGAGACATACCCATGATCAAGTTTACTATTCTGCTGGTTCGCAACCCAGCGCTGACCCACGCGCAGTTTGTTCTGCACCACAAGTCGGTTCATGCCGACTTATTTATGTCCGTGCCGGTAGTACAGGAAACCGTGCGTCGGTACGTGCAGCAGCACCGGATTGACGCCGAGCTGCCGGGGATGCCGCCGCCCAAATACGACGGCATCACCGAGCTTTGGTTTGGCGACCCCGAGTCTTTGGCTCGCTGCTTTTCCGACCCGGTGTACTTGGAGCGCATCCGCCCGGACGAAGCCGCGTTCCTCGACCTCCACGCCTGCGACTTCCTTGTCTCGACCGAAAACGTTGTCAAGCGCTGACGCGGTTAAAGGGGACGTTAGGGCGCATTCCGCTCGGCTAACCGGGCGATTTTCGCCGATGGGTATGACTTAACTTGCTCCATCTCGGCCATGCGCTGCTCGATCTGCGTTTCTTTGCCTGTGAGTATCTTTAACCACTGCGCCGGAGTGCGCGTGTCCCACCCCTGAAGCATCTCGGCGATCTCGCGCAGGGTAAACCCAGCCCATTTTGACTGGGCGACGAGGCGCAGGCGCTCGGCGGCCTCCAGGCCGTAGTCTTTATAGTTATTGTCTTTGCGTGTGATAAAACAGTCGCTGAGAAGCCCTCTTTGCTCATAAAAGCGAATTGTCGCTGGTGTCAGCCCCGTCTGCCGCGCAAGTTCTCCGATTAGCATTTGTGCTGCCCCTTGACTCTCAAGTATGGTTGATGGTGTATTCTTCCCTGAAAGGAGCAAGAAACTAATGACCAGTATAAGATTGACCGGGAAAGTGGCCCTGGTGACAGGAGCGTCGTCGGGGATTGGAGAAGCCACTGTATTAGCACTCGCAGCGGAAGGCGCAAAAGTTGCGCTCGCTGCCCGGCGGGCAGACCGTTTGGACGCGCTGGTGCAAAAGATTACCGAAAGTGGTGGGGAAGCGGTAGCCCTAGCGTGCGACGTGGCCGACGAGGCGCAGGTGCGTCAGGCGGTATCGGCGGTTCAGGACAAATGGGGGCGGCTGGATATACTCGTCAACAATGCCGGGATTGCCGTTCTGGGGCCGATTTTGGGCGCGGACACGAGCGAGTGGCGCAACGTGTTCGATGTCAACGTATTGGGCCTGATGTACGCGGCTCATGCCGCGCTGCCGCTGATGAAAGCGCAAGGCGGCGGGCATATTGTGAACATCTCGTCCACCGCAAGCCGTTCCGCGCCATCGGGGATGAGCGTCTACTGCGCGTCCAAATGGGCGGTGAATGCGTTCTCCGAGTCGCTGCGCCAGGAAGCCGTTGCTTACAAAGTGCGCGTCTCCGTGATTGAGCCGGGCATGGTGACCTCGGAGTTCAGCGACAAAATTACGTTTGAAGCGGCGCGGAACGCGATGGCGGCCCGGTTTGCGTCGCTCCGAGCGCTTGATTCCGCCGACATCGCTGCCGCCGTGGTCTACGCTGTAACCCAGCCCGCCCATGTCAGTGTCAATGAGCTGTTAGTCCGCCCGAGTGAGCAGGTGTAGCCGTGGGCGTTATATCTTGGCGTTATACCGCGCCGCCGGGCGGGGCACCGGCGGCGGGTTTTTTGAGCAGAAAGACAGCGGGCAGGACAAAGACGAAGACGACGGCGATCATCAGAAACGCATTGTTATAGGCTATTGTCTGGGCCTGAACCTGAACCGCCTGGTCAATCAGCCCGAGCGCGGCGGGCTTGGCTTGGGCGAGGGTGTAGCCGCCTGAGCTGCCGGAAAGCGACTGGGCAAGGCCGCTCTGACGCTCGGAGAGGGCGGCGCTGCCGTCGAAGAGATTGCCGACTAAATTGGCCCGGTGGAACTGGGTCATCTTGACGACATAAGTGTTCAAGGCGGCGATGCCGAACGAGCCGCCGAGCTGGAGCGAGAGGTTCCAGAACGCCGTGCCCTGGGCGATGGCCGGACCTTTGAGGGTCGAGTAAGCGGTGACGGTGACGGGGATGAACAGGAAGCCGATGCCGAGGCCGCGCAGTATCTGGCCGGGCACGGTGTTCGGACCGCTGCTGAGGCTCGACAGGTGCGACAGGTTCCAGTTGGCGTAGATGAAGACGAGTATGCCTGTCGCGATCAAAAGCCTCGGGTCCAGGCCCTTCTGGAGTGTCAGGCCGCAGATCACAATCGCCACTTCAATCGCGATGCCGGCAGGCAGCAGCACAATCCCAGTCTCGGTCGGCGTGAAGTGCAGGATGCCCTGCACGAACAGCGGAAAGATGAACAGGCCGCCGGTCAGCCCAAAGCCCATCGCCATGCCAATCAAAGACCCGCCCGCAAGGCTCCGGTCTTTAAGCACCCGCAGGTCAACGGCGGGCGCAGGGTTCCGGGGGGACAGCTCCCACCCAATGAACCCGGCAATCGCGAGGGCGGCCAAAATCGCCAGGCGGACAATCAGCGCCGAGCCGAACCAGTCGTTCTGCTCGCCTTCTTCCAGGACGTATTGCAGGGACCCCAGCCCGACAACCAATAATCCGATGCCGGCGAAGTCCACCGCCCCGGCGGCCTCTTTGCCGCCGAACTTCGAGTCTTTCAGGAACGTGATGACGATCACCGACGCGACTAACCCAATCGGCAGATTGACGAAGAACACCCAGGGCCAGGTGTAATTGTCGGTCAGCCAGCCGCCGAGCATCGGGGCCAGCGCCGGGGCGACGACGACCCCTAGTCCTAAGATGGACTGGACCATGCCCTGCTGGTTGGCCGGAAAGATCTCGAGAAGCGTTGCCTGCGCCGTGGACAGAAGCGCCGCGCCGCCGATCCCCTGCACCACGCGCCAGAAGACAAGCTACCCGAGCGAGTGCGAGATGCCGCAAAAGAACGACGCGAAAATGAACAGCAGCACCGAGGCGACTAAATACCGCTTTCGTCCAAAGCGGGCCGCCAGCCAGGCGGTAATCGGCAGCACCGTGACGACCGCGAGGATATAGCCGGTCGAGACCCAGCCGATTTCGTTGGGGGTCGCCCCGAGGTTGCCGCCCATCTGCGGCAGGGCGACATTGATGATCGTCGTGTCCAGCGCCTCCATAATGACCGACATCACGAGGCCGATCAAAATAAACCAGCGGTTCGGGTCCGGCGCATCGGCGGGGCGGGGGCCGCCGGGCGGCGCTTCGGGCGGCGCATCGGACTGCGAGCGGCGTTCTGCGGGTCGGTTCGGCATGATACCCGCAACAGCGATTGCGCCCGCCGGGTTCCGGCCCGGCGCGTGTATTCTTTCGCACCTGCGATTATTTTCACGAACTTCGGTTTTTTTCTTGACAACCACCGGAGGTGATTGTATAATGTGCCTAACGATAACAACTTTAGGAACAACAAAGCGCCCTCGGGGCGGGAGGCGTCGGTAATGGGAAGCGTTTGGTCCCTGCTGATCGCCGGGGCGACGATGGGTATCGCGGCGCTGCTGGCGTTCTTGTGGGGCGTCAAAAACGGCGTCTTCGAGAACTCGGAAGACGCCAAATATATCGTGTTCCGCGATGAAGACGACGAAGATTAAGACGGCGTTTCTTATGGGACGTTTCAGAAAGTTCCTATGGCAATCAATTACGAACAGGAAAAGCAGGAGCTGACCCGGCGCAACTTTTTGTCTCTGGCGACGTGGGGCATTGTCGGGGTCGGCTCGCTCGGCGCGGCGGGCGTCTTCGGACGCTTCTTTTGGCCGAACGTCTCCTACGGCCCGCCGACCAAGTTCGCTATCGGCAAGCCGACGAACTTCCCGGATGGGGCAAAGCAGAACATCGCCGACCAGAAAGTCTCGATTATCCGGCACGGCGACAAGATCGGTGCGATCTCGATGGTCTGCCAGCACCTCGGCTGCACGGTCGCGGCGTCGCCCACGGGTTACGACTGCCCCTGCCACGGCTCGAAGTACGACGATATGGGCAATGTGACGCACGGCCCGGCGCTGGTGCAGCTCTTCTGGTTCGACATCCACGCGACGCCCAGCGGGGATTTGGAAGTGGACAAAAGCAAGAAGTTCAGCGAGCCGACGGGGCATTATTACACCGTGGCGTGAAAATCGGTGGAAAGTGAAAGAGGGAACCGGCACTGGAAGTGCCGGCCTACTCTTGCATGAAAACCGAAGCGGTTAGAGACTCTGGAGTCGCGAAGCGACTTTCACTCAACAGTAGGCCGGCACTTCCAGTGCCGGATTCCGGTAGCCTGCACAGCAAAGAAAGTATTCGCGCTATGAGCGTCAAAGAACTCCGACCCCCTGAGCCGCCGCGCCCAAGCGGCCCCGGACCGAACCGCCGCAAAGACAATGCTGTCGTTCGGCTCCGCAAGGCGATCTACCGCCAGGCTCCCGAAGTCTGGGACAACCTCAACCCGCGTGTGCTTGGGCACAACGTCTACAAGTCCATTTATCGCACGACGGCGTTCCCGAAGACCGAGCGCGAGCGGTCGGAAGCGTTCTTCAACTCGTTTCTGCTGCATATTCAGCCGGCGAAGATCGAAAAGCACGCCCTGCGGTTCACCTACACGTTTGGGCTTGGCCTGCTTTCGATGTATTTGTTTCTGATCCTAACCGTCTCGGGCCTCCTCTTGATGTTCGTCTACGTGCCCTCGACCGAACAAGCCTACAGCCGGATGCAGGACTTGCACTCGTCGGTGTCGTTCGGCGGCATCCTGCGCGGGATGCACTTCTGGTCGGCGAATGCGATGATCGCCGTCGTCTTCTTCCATATGTGCCGGGTCTTCTACACCGGGGCGTACAAAGCGCCGCGCGAGTTCAACTGGGTCATCGGCGTCATTTTGATGGTGCTGACACTGATTTTGGGCTTCACGGGCTACCTGCTGCCCTGGGACCAGCTTGCGTTCTGGGCCATCACGGTCGGCGCGGGCATTGCGGGCAAGGCGAACTGGATTCCCGACAACATCAACCCGAGCCTCAATGCCTTGCATATCCCGCCGCAGCTTCAAGTGCCGCCGCTGGGCGATTTGACCCGCTGGGGGCTTTTAGGGGCGGACACGGTCGGGCAGGAAGCGCTTATTCGCTTTTACGTGCTGCACGTCGCGATTTTGCCGGTAATTATGAGCCTATTTATCGTCTACCACATGTGGCGCATTCGCAAGGACGGCGGTATTTCCAGTCCGAAAGAGTCGCCGGAGTGACCCGTCTCCTTGCTTCGCAGGGGGCCTCCCGAAGCGGGAAGACAAGGAGCAGGCAAGCGGACGCGGACGTGAACGTCCGCGCTGCTAGGTGCTCAGAGGCACCGCCTGCCCAGGGGGCAGAAGAATTAAGACGGGTCCGTATTCTGCCCCCTGGACAGGTGGGCGAAGCCCTTTCAGCGAGGGAATTCACTCCCTCGTCCTTTGCCGAGAATAACCTATGAAACGAATTCGTGAAGAAGAAATCTTTCCGCGAAACCCGAACAAGACCTACGGCCTGATGGAACTGGTCAAGGGATCGTCCACACGGGTGGACCGGGGTCCCGACGACATGGTCTCGTCGTGGCCGCACCTTTTGATCCGGGAAGCGGCGCTGTTTGCGGCCTGCTTTGCGGGCATTCTGGCGCTGTCCGTGTTCGCCCCGCCTCCGCTGGAGCTTCAGGCAAACCCGCAGAAGCCGCCGAACCCGGCGAAAGCGCCCTGGTACTTTTTGGGGCTGCAAGAACTGGTCGCGTATGATGCGTTCTGGGGCGGCCTCGGCATTCCGGGGCTGGTCGTCATCGGCCTGATGGCGATTCCCTACGTGGACCGGCATCATAGCGGCATCGGACGCTGGTTCGCCAAAAGCCGCCGGACGGCCTGTACGCTCTGGACTTTGTACGTGGTCGCGGTGATCGTGCTGATCATTATCGGGACGTATTTCCGGGGTCCGAACTGGGCCTGGTTCTGGCCGGGCAATATGCCGAAAGAAGTGCAGTAAGCACCGAAAGATTAGACTATGTTTGGCTTCAAGTCAATGGTCGGCAAGTTTGCGTTTTGGAGCGTCGTGCTGCTGGTGCTGGTCGTCGTCACCGGCGTCAAGTCGGTCTGGAACAACCAGAACGCCGGGACGCACGATTTTACGTACTGGCAGGGGCAGTACAAGAATGCGGCGGCGGCGCTGGCCTCTGACGACACCGCGCGGCAGGCGGCGCTTGATGCGCCGATTGAAGTCAAGCAGGTCACGGTGCTGCAGTTCCCGACGCTTTTGGCCGACGGCACCCAGCAGCAGCGGGTGGACCGCTGCCAGTCCTGCCATGTCGGCCTGCTCGACCCGAACATGACCGCCGAAAAGCTGATCAAAGTTTTAGATCACAAAGAAGTGCCGACGGCGCAGGTCGCGGATTATCTGAACGATCCGGCCCATGCCAAGACGCTCGAAGCGATCAAGACGCTTGGGGCGCACCCCGGCATCCGGGTCGAGTCCGGGGACAAGCCGCGCGATTTGGGCGTCATCCACGGTGCGAAGTTCTCCTACGGTGTCACGACCGAGGCCGGGCAGACCCCAGAAGATCTGGCTGACTACCAGACCCAGAAGATCAACTTGAAACAGCACCCGTTCCCGACGTTCGGCTGCACCACTTGCCACTACGGCACCGGGCGGGAGCTGATCCAGAACTCGGCGCACGGTGACCCGGAGCACTCGCAGGCCCCGCTGCTGGCCGCGAAATACATGGAAGCGGCCTGCGCCCAGTGCCATGCAAGTTACGATACTAAATCGTTCAAAGTGACGTATCAGCAGCCCTTGAGCGCCGAGCGGATTATCAAGCTTCTGGACGGGCAGGATGTCGCGCCGGACGAAGTGGCGGGCTACCTCACCGACCCGAAGAACGCCGGGACGGCCCGAACGGTCCAGTATGTCGCCAATGCCCCGCAGATGCGGACCATCGCGCGGGGCGAGGTCCTGTTCGCGTCGCAGGCGTGCTATGGCTGCCACAAGATCGCCGGCTTCTCGAAGGGCAACATCGGCCCGGAGCTGACCTACGAGGGCTACGTGGCGGGCGGCACCACGAAGATCGCGCATCAGCTTTGGGACCCGCGTTACCTTACCGATAGCTGCGTCATGCCCTACTTCTTCGCCCAGCGCAGGACAAACACCGACCTGCCCTCGACGGGCGTGGTCGGCAGCCCGGACGCCGGCATCGAGACGGTTGACCCGCGCTCCTTAAAAGCCAAAGCCGCGCCGGTGACCACCGAAGGCGCTCCCGAGTACGACGAAGAAGTGGATTCGAGCCTCAAGCAGCACGGGTATGTCGCTGACGGAACCCGGCAGGCCGATGTGGACGCGCTCGTGACCTTTATCGCGTCCCAGACCGGCCAGAACTATGCGTCCAGCCAGGCCAGCCGCTTCTCGACCATTGCCGCGTACAATATCTCGCGCCCGGCGGAAGTCGTGCCGAGCGTCGCCGTCGGCAAGCAGCTCTTCCTATCCAGTGGCTGCTACGCCTGCCACTATATCGGCGACCCAAACAAGGCACATGTGACAGGTGATCCGAAGTTCGGTCAGGGCGGCATCTTCGGCCCGGAGCTGTCGTGGGAAGGCACCCGGCACTCGCAGAAGTGGCTGACCGAGCACTACAAGAACCCGCAGGCATTCGTGCCGGGGTCCATCATGCCGATCTTCCCGTTCTCCGACAGCCAGCGAGCGGCACTCTCGATGTACGATGCGTCCCTGCGCCCGGCAAACGCCAGCGCCCGGCCCGTCTCGCCCGACCAGGACCTGCCGAAGGATTACAAGACGCAGTAACCTACCCCCGTCGCTTCGCGCCGACCCCTCCCTAGGAAGGAAGGGTGAAGAGTTTAGGATGGAAGTCAAGGACAATCAGCAAGCGTCCTGCGCCTCATGTCTTCAATCTTACCCTTCCTTCCTAGGGAGGGGTCGGCGCGAAGCGACGGGGGTAGGTCGCTAGAAGGACAGCAATCATGGCCCAGACAGACAAAAACAGCGCGGAGCACACACCCGAAGAAAAGCCTTCAGGCTTCCATTACTACGCCGGGGGCGAAGTCAAAGAGCTTGAAAACACGCCGGTCAGCCCCATGCTTTGGGGCCTATGGAGCGTCGTGATTTTAGGCGCTTTGGGATATTTGATTTTCGGCGGCGCACTCGGGCCGCATGTTGGCGGGGGCGGCTTCAAGCCGAGCAGCGGCTCGGCGGCAAGCCTGGCGGCGATCCAGACCGATATCAACAAGAACGCCAACGGCAGCGCGGAAAGCGCCCAGGCGGCGGACATGGCCCAGCTTCAGCCGTTTCTTGTGCATGAATCGCTGACAACAGCCGTCGCGCACGGCTCGAATATCTACCAATCCTACTGCATCGGCTGCCACGGGCCGAACCAGGACGGCAACGGGGTCAATGCGTCGTCGCTGAACCCGAAGCCGCGCAACCTGCACGATGCGCCGTTCATGCGCGAAACTCTAGACTATCACCGGATCAACCATTCGCTGCATTATGGGGTGCATGGAACAGCGATGCCGCGCTGGGAGAACACGCTCAGCGAGGCGCAAATCCAGGAAGTGATCGCCTACGCCCTGAGCCTGACCTGGACCATGCCGCCGTCCGCCGATATGGACACAACCACCGCGCAACTTGCGACGCCCGCCGGCTCGACCACAGGAACGCCGGGCGGGGCGACCGTGCAGGGCGGCAGCATTTCCAATTCGCCCGCGCCGATCACGCCGATGGTGGAAGGCAATCCGGCGGCGGAGACCAGCACGGCCCCGCCGTCGCAGTCCGGCCAGCCGGCGGGTGTCAACCCGAAGTCTCTCAAGAAAAATGTTCCAAGCGGGATGTGACCTACCCCCGCTCGTCCCTCACGACCCCTCCCTAAGAAGGAAGGGTAAAAGAGACAGGGTAAGAGATAGACACGGAAGGCTTAGTTTACAGCTCCACCCTTCCTTCTTAGGGAGGGGTCGTGAGGAACGAGCGGGGGTAGGTAAGAGTGGGTAGGTTCCGAAAGCAAACCATTATGGCAGTTCAGCAGATTATGAAGATGCGGCCCTCGGTTGAGGGTACGGAGCGGATTGAGCACGAGGATTTGGCGGCGAAGTGGGCCATCTGGGCTGGGGTATCATTCCTGGTCCTGTTCGGCGTGTTCGGCGTCATCGCAGCGTTTAAGTTTATCATCCCGGACTTGTTTTATGGGTTCAACTGGCTGTCGTGGCCGCGCATCCGGCCCGTGCATGTCCAGGGCATGATCTTCGGCTGGCTGCTGCCGGTCTTCATGGGCTTGTTCTACTATATGGTCCCGAGATTGTGCGGCACAAAACTGTGGAGCGAGAAGCTCGGCATCGCGACGACGCTGTTTTACTCGGTCGGCGTTTTGCTGATGATTCTCGGCGTCCTGAACCCGATGGATACAGTAAACCCATGGTGGATGTCCAAAGGCAAGGAGTACGAAGAGTGGCCAGTTGTGTCGAGCATCTTCATCTTCGGCGGCTGGGTTATGCTGATGGTGAATATCTTGCAGACGTTCTCCCGGCGGACCTATAACCAGATGTACGTGGCGCTCTGGTACATCATGGGCATGCTGATGTGGACGCCGTTTGTGTACCTCATCGGCAACTGGCCGTCGCAGATACTCCATTCGTCGGCATTCATGGGCCTGAACGACGCCAACACGAACTGGTTTTATGGGCACAGCGTCGTCGGGCTGGTCGCGACGCCCGGTGCGCTGGCCGTGGCGTACTACTTCCTGCCGAAGTCGGCGAATGCGCCTTTGTATTCTCACAAATTGTCGCTGATCGGGTTCTGGTCGCTCGGTGCGATCTATATCTGGAATGGTGCTCATCACATGATTTATGGGCCGATCCCGTACTGGCTGCAAACGGTCGCGACGATCTTCTCTTTCCTGCTGTTCGTGCCGGTGCTGTCGGCGGTGACCAACTTTTTCGGCACCATTCGCGGCGAGTGGCATCAGCTTCGGGCCAACGTCCCGCTGAAGTTCTTAGTTGCCGGCACCGTGTTTTACCTCTTGGTCTCGACACAAGGCTCGTTCCAAGCCCTGCGGTCATTGAACGCCGTAACGCACTTCACGGACTGGGTGATTGGGCATTCGCACATGGCGATGTTTGGGTTCGTGACGTTCTTTGCCTTCGCCGGATGCTATTACGCCCTGCCCCGGATGTACAAGCGGCCCCTGTACTCAGAGGGCATGGCCGACTGGCATTTCTGGCTGTCGTTTGTCGGGTTTATTCTGTTCAGCACGGCCTTGTGGATCGGCGGCTTCAATCAGGGCATGGAGTGGAACAACCCGAGCCTGCCGTTTATCACCACGGTGGACCATATTAAGCCGTTCTGGCACGTCCGCGCCGCTGGCGGGGCGCTCATGCTGATCGGAATGTTCCTGTTCGCGTTCAATTTGTATAAGACGTCCACCATGCCGCTCGCGCCAATCATGGGCGATGATGACGGCGGCCTCGGGGTCGCGGACCCGTCGCGGACGCCGAGCACTTTGACGGCACGGGTGTGAACCCACCCCGGAACTACGTTCCGACCCTCCCGAAACGGGAGGGTGAAGAGTTTTAGAACGTGGACGATAGGAGCGCCGTCTGCGGTGCTTCTCAATCTTCGCTGAGCCTCTTCGCCCTCTCCGCTTCAGCACTGGCTACCCGGAGGGCGGGGAGGGAGCGAGGCACGAGCGGGAGGGGTTCCGAAAGAATTACTATGCTGCAAATACTCATTCCAATCCTGTTTATCGTGCTGGTCGGCACCCTGCTGCTGGTCCTGCGGCGAGTGCCGGAGAAAAGCGCGATGCTGACCGGTATCGGCATTCTGATGACCTTTGTGATCGGTCTGACATTCACGATGCTGATCCCGTCGTTCAACGAGAACTGGTCGCAGAATACCGCCAAAGACGCCGGGCGCTACCACGCCATCTACTCGACCACCGAGCTTGCGGCAGCGGAAGAGGCGCACCGGACCCCGGCGGTCTTCACCGGCGACATGGCCGCGCAGCCTTTCGGGCAGCTTGTGGGCTATACAGCGCAGCAGGAGCGTGGGCGGCGTATCTGGCAGCGTGAAGGCTGTATGTACTGTCACTCGCAGCAGATCCGTCCGCTGGCAAACGAGATTAAGCGGTATTCGATTGGAACGTCGGTCGCCCCGATCGCCGACGAGCGTGAGTATATCTGGGATCAGCCGCACTTTTTAGGCACCCGGCGGATCGGCCCGGATCTGTCCCGCGAGGGCGGCAAGTACAGCGACGACTGGCACTACTCGCATTTCTATTATCCGCGCCAGATGGTGCCTGGCTCGATCATGCCGGCGTTCACCTGGCTGTTCGACGACACGGACAAAGTGAACCCGAAGCCGAAACCCGAGGCCCGCGACTTGGTGGCCTATGTGCAGACACTCGGCTTTGGGCGTCAAACGCCCGACGGCCACGGCGGCTGGCGGCCCTGGCTGAAGCCCGAGGACCAGCAGTACACGCAGCGCACGGGCGAAGGGCAAGTGCTTCGTATCAACCCGAATGTCAACGGCGGCAAGGGCGGACAGGTGCGCGGCGGCGATCAAGTCTCGCCGACCAACCGGGTCGCACCGGGCGGAACGCTGTAATTTGGAACACTGTCGGTGCAGTTGAAGGTATAATAGAGGCAGGGCGGGCGCAGTCGCGCCCGCCCTTTTTTGTACCCACCTCCTTGCTTCGCAGGGGTCCTCCCCGAAGGGGAGGACAAGGAGCCAGACAAAGAGGTAGAAGTCTTTCGTTATCACCTCTTCGTCCTCCCCGTTGGGGAGGACCCCTGCGAAGCAAGGAGGTGGGTTTTTACCATGCTCGATCTCAGTGACCGCATCATTCAAACGCCAACCGTGACGCGGGCGGCGAACGGGAACGTCAAATGGCACGCACCGCGCCGCCTGCTCCAAGTGCTGTGCGGCGTCGGCTTAGTGGGCCTGCCGTTCACCAACGGTCTCCGTTTGGACCTGCGGCGGGATGAGTTTTACTTTGCCTGGCACAAGATGGCCGCGCACGATCTATTTCTGCTGCTCTGGGTCGCCCTGCTTGGGGTCGCGCTCTTGTCCGCCGTGTCGTTTCTTTATGGGCGGCTCTGGTGCGGCTGGGTCTGCCCGCAGACATTGGCGTCGGACTTTGCCGATTCGCTGAAAACGCGGCTGGACCGGGCGTTTCGGACACGTCCCGGTCGTCCGCGCTTTCGGCTATCGCGGACAGTCTGGGCGCTGGGCATTTTGACGGTTTCGCTCGGAACGGGCGTCACGCTGGCGTCGTACTGGCTGGCTCCAAGCGTTGTGCTGGCGGCCACGGCGGCTCCGTGGCGCGATATGCCCGCTGGGCTGACTGTCTATCTCATAACTTTCGTCGTTGCCGCCGATATGCTCTGGCTGCGGCGGACATTTTGCGCCCGTGCCTGTCCCTACGGCCCGCTGCTTTCGACGCTGACTGACACCAACACCCTGGCGGTGCGGTACCTGGACGAGCGCGACTCCGACTGTATCCGCTGCCACAAGTGCGAGACGGCCTGCCCGATGGAGATTGACATCAAGCAAGGGGTCGGACAGCACGGCTGCATCGGCTGCGGCGAGTGCGTGGACGCCTGCAACGATATTTTGGGGCTGCGCGGCAAAGCGGGCCTGATCGAGTTCCGGTACGGGACTGCCTCGGAACGGGTCACCCGCACATTGGCGCTGACAAAGCGCCTCGGCCTGTGGGATGCCCGCCGGGTCTGGGTTGCCGCGACAGTCCCGCTGTGCCTCGGGGTCGTGCTGTTTTTAATCTACGGCGCATTCCCGCCATCCGCGAGTCTCAACGCAAACGGCGCGATTTTCCGCACGGCGTCCACAGTCCGCAACGGCTACGCACTGACCTACAGCAGCGGCCTGCCGTCGCCGTCGCGCGTCTCGCTCTCGGTCTCCGGCCTGCCGGGCGCACGGGTTGAACCGCAGACCATTCTCGCCCCGGCCCGCGACAGCGTTACTGTCCCGATTACCGTGGTCAGCCTGGCAAGTGCCACGCCGGCTGGCCGCACGGCGATTACGATCCATATCGGTCGAGGAAGCAGGGCAGAGGCGATTTTTTACGCGTCACCTACCCACTCTTACCTACCCCCGCTCGTCCCTCGCGACCCCTCCCTGAGAAGGAAGGGTAGAAGAGAGACAGGCCTAAGAAGGAAGGGTAGAAGAGAGACAGGATAGAAGAGAGACAGGATAGAAGAGAGACGCGGCGGGCTAACTTCTGAAGTCCTCACCCTTCCTTCTTAGGGAGGGGTCGCGAGGGACGAGCGGGGGTAGGGACGAGCGGGGGTAGGTAGAAAGCGTACCATCATGCCACGCACCTGGAGCAATGTCAAATATATCGAAACGCTGAGTGCGGCGCAGAAACTTAAGCGCCGCCCGCCGCGCCTGACGCCGTTTGCCCTGCTGCTTGTCCTCAGCCTGCTGCTGTTCGGCGGCCTGCTGGCGTACACGATGAGCGTTGTCACGCGCCATCCGGTCACGGAGATACCGAACCTGATGCACCCGCCGAAGGATGAGTGAGAAAAAAGACAGGTAAGAAAAGCCACGGATTGGAAATCCGAGGGTCAGAAATGCCCAGTGTCGCGGCGACACAAGATGAAGACAACGGATAATATCCATACTGCGTCCTCTGGATTGCACCGACAGACCTAGAAAACAAACAATTATGGCGGTTGCCATTCAGAACCAAACTTTGTGTGATTTGTGCCGTTTGCCGGTGCGGGCGGCGATTGCCGCCGACATTGGCGGGGCGGGGCGGACGTTCTGCTGTGCGGGGTGCCGGCAGGTGTATCAAATCCTGGCGGAGAGCGATCAGCTTGGCATGGGGCAGGACCCGACCGAGACGACGCTGTATCAGCAGTGCCTACAAATGGGTTTGATTGCCCGGCCCAATACCGATTCGTCTTTTCCCTCTCATCCGACTCCCCCAGAACTGGGGGCCGGGGGGCCATCTCTGCCGATGAAAGGCGAAGGCCTAGACGCCACCCGTGAGGCGGCGTTTCAGGTGGGCGGGATGTGGTGCGCGTCGTGCGCGTGGCTGATCGAGCATGCGCTGGGGCAGATGAAAGGGGTCGAGCGAAGCCGGGTGTACTTTGCGTCGGACCTGGTCAAGATCGTCTACAAGCCAGCCAAAGTGGCCCCGGAAGCGTTTGCCGCCGCAATCAAAAAGCTTGGGTACAGCGCGGAGCCGTACACGGGTGAGAGCGGAGACAATGCGGATAGTCCGCAGCGACGCGCCCGGCGGGCGCTGTTTGTGCGGGCAGTGGTAGCGTTTATCTTTGCGGTCAACGCGGGGATGTTCCAGCTCCCGTTCTACGCCGATTTGTTTGTGCGGCAGGGCATCAGCGCCGACGCCGTGCAGTGGCTGCCGCGAGCGGAGCTTGTGCTGTCCCTGCCGGTGCTGTGGGCGGGGTGGCCGCTGTTCACGAAAGCCTGGGGCGCGGCGCGGCGCGGCGCGGCGATTATGGAGACGCTGATTACAGTCGGCGCTGCCGTGTCGTTTGTCTACAGCGCCTGGGTGGTCGCGCACGGCGGGGTCCATGTCTACTTCGACACCGCGGATATGCTGGTCGCGCTGGTGCTGGCGGGGAAACATATCGAGGCCGGGGCGCGTCACGAGGCGACCGGGGCGATTGCGCTCTTGTACGGCCTGCTGCCGAGCAAGGCGCTGGTGAGGTCGCCCGAAGGCCGGGAAGCGCTGGTGTCCCTGGGCAAGCTGGGCGTCGGCGACATTGTGGTCGTGAAGCCCGGCGAGCGCATCCCATGCGATGGGCGCGTCTTGGACGGGGCAGCATTGGTGGACGAGAGCCTGCTGTCGGGAGAGGCTCGGCCTGTCGCCAAGCGGGCAGGGGACGATGTGGTCGGCGGCACGGTCGCCACCGATGCGCCGCTGTGGGTGGAGGTGACCCGGATTGGGTCGGACACGACCCTGGCGCAGATGATTTCGCTGGTCGAAGCGGCGCTTGCGGCCAAGTCGCCGGTCGAGCAGTGGGCGGACAGGATCTCGCGGCGCTTTGTCCCGGCGATGATCGCGCTGTCAGTCGGCACGGCGCTGATTTTGGCCCTGATCGGGCATTCGGCGTCTGACTGCCTTGTCCGGGCCGTGACCGTGCTGGTGATCGCCTGTCCGTGTGCGCTGGGCCTGGCGACCCCGCTGGCAGTGACGACCGGGGTGGGGGCAGCGGCGGCGCGGGGAATTTTGATTGGCGACACCGATGTCCTGCAAGTGCTGCCGCGTGTGACACATTTGCTGCTGGACAAGACCGGGACACTGACCGAGGGCCGCTTCGCGGTCCGTGAGTTCATGGGAACCGATGACGACTTAACCGCGCTGGCGGCGCTGGAAGAGGCTTCGGAGCACCCGCTGGCGCGGGCGCTGGTCGCTCATGCCCGTTCGTGCGGCTTACCGACTGTGCCCGCGTCCGACTTCGCCCGGCATGAAGGGCAAGGGATCACAGGCACCGTCAATGGGCAGGAATGGTTCGTCGGCAGCCGGGCGCTGTGCGCCGCCCGGAACGCCGCCATTCCCGATGCGCTGGAACTGTCGGCGCAAGCTGCCGAAGCGTCGGCGCAGACCGCGCTCTTTTACGGGGTCGGGGCTGAAGTCTGGGGCTTGGCGGCGCTCGGCGATGCCCTGCGTCCCGGCGCACTCGAAGCGGTCCGGGCGCTTCGGATAGCGGGGTTGACACTCGAAGTGGTCAGCGGCGACTCCCGTGCGACTGTCGAAGCGGTCGCAAAATCGGTCGGCATCGTGGACGCCTACGCGCAGATGCGCCCGGCTGACAAGGTCGCCCGTGTCCGGGCCGCGCAATCGGGTCAAGTCGTCGCGATGGCCGGGGATGGCATCAACGACGCCCCGGCACTGGCACAAGCCGATGCCGGGATCGCCTTCGGCTCCGGCACCGAGATCGCCCGCCGCGCCGCTGCCGTCACGCTGATCGGCGACGACTTGGGCCGCCTGGCTGATCTGTTCATCCTGGCCCGGCGCACGGCGGGCGTCATTCGTCAGAACCTCTTCTGGGCCTGTTTGTACAACGCCGTCTGCATCCCTCTGGCCGTGGCCGGGGTCATCAAAAACCCGATCTTCGCTGCCGCTGCCATGCTGATTAGCTCCCTCAGCGTGGTCCTGAACACCCGCCGCCTCAGCCGCCGCCTGGCGCGGGAGAAGTAGAGAATTGCGGGAGAAGTAGAGAATTGCGATGAACGATCACCCGCAGCATTACACGAGCGACGGTTTCACTGTCACCACCGACCGGACCCAAATAGACTTCGCTGCCGCTCTAGTCCTGCTCCGCACGACTCGCTGGGGCGGCGACTTGACGCTTACGGTATTGGAACGGGCGGCGGCGAACTCGGTCTGTTTTGGGCTATATGAAAAGAGTGCAGGCGGCGAGACGCTGATCGGCTTCGCCCGAGCCGTGTCCGACCTCGCGACTTACGCGTACCTCACTGATGTGGTTATTGCGGAGACTCGGCGCGGGCGGGGGCTTGGGCGCTGGCTGGTGGAATGCATCCTTGCCCATCCCGATTTGCAAAACCTGCGCCGCGTTTCCCTGCTCACGCTGGACGCCCAGGCGCTGTACGCGCCGTTCGGGTTTACCGCCGGCTCCGGCGACAAGACGTATCTAGAACTTCAGCCCTAAAACTTCAGCCCTAGAACTTTAATCCCAGGCTGGCGGAGGCGTTGTAGTCGGGTGGGGCGGTGGAGGCATCCTGGCGGCGCTTACCGCTTAAACTAAGGCTGAGGCGGTCGCCGAGGGTGTGGGTGAAGCCGACGCTGTAGGCGGTGGCGAGGGGGACGGCCCTGTTGAGGCAGTTCTGGCGGGCCTGGTAGCCGAGCGACAATTTGGTCGTTTCGGAGAAGCGCAGGCCGAGGTCGGCATGAAGGGTCTGCTCGACGTCCGGGGTGCCGTAGGCGCGGGACCAGTCCGTGCCGCCGGAAAGGCAGAGGGCGCCGAGACTGGTTTCGAGGCCGAGGCCGCGCCGCGCCCCGCGCTGCATCGCGTCGGTGGAGCGGAACAGGTCTTGGCCGTCGTCGGGGTTCTGGGCGTAGGTGCCGACTACCTTGACGCCCGGCAGTGGTGCAAGCGCCACCCGCGCGGTGCTGGTATCGAGGAGACCGCTGTCCGTGCCGGCTCCAGTCTGTCCGGTGCGGCTTTTGTAGCGGCCGGACAGCTCCAAAATCGGCAGGGGATGCAGGGCCGCGCCGACGCTTGCTTCTGAGGTCTGCACCGTATCAGGCGAGTCGGTGCGGGACTGCCGGCGCAGCAGAACGCCGGCGTCGAGCTGCACCGCCGGCTGGGGGGTGAGCCGCAGGGTCACCGACTGCTGCTCGGTCCGGGCCGCGCCCGACCGGGACAAATCGGCGGCCCCGAGCACCGAATAGGTTTTGCTGGGTGCGAGAAGCGTTTGCAGTCTGAGGGTCTGGCTGTCCAATGCCGTACCGGGCCGATTTTTATCGCTGAGCGCGGCGCTGATATTCAGTGTCCGATTGGCCTGGGTGTTCAGGGACAGCGCGACTGTCTGCGTGTCGTTTCCCGATCCCAGCGAAGTTTGCGCGAGGTCGGCCTGGACATGGGTCCGGTCGCTCGGGGTGAGTGTCACCGCCAGCGACGACAAGGTCTCGCTGTTTTTCGCCGTGCCACTGCTGCTGTCGGTGGAGTCGGCTTGGCGAAAGCTCAGAAGCGCCGAGATGGACTTGTTTGGGCTGAGCGTGCCGCCGAGTGTGAGGATCTGCCGCCCGGCTTCGAGCCGCGCCCCGCTGCCGGGGTCGGTGTTAGCGCCGCTGGTGTCCATGCCGCTGTCGGCGCGGGAGAAGCCCGCCGAAAATTGGCCCCACCGGCCTGCCGAGGCTGTGCCGCCGAGCGAGATTCCAGTCGCGTCTGCGTTCTTTGCTCCGTTGGAACTTGCCGTGAGGGGGGCGTACAGAAAGCGCGACGAGACGCCGGTGTTCTCGCCGCCGCGCCAGCCGAAGCCGACCCCGAGGCTCAGGGCGTTTTCCGTGCCGGCAGATTGTTTGCCTAGGGCGTCGAGCGAGAAGTAGGCCGTCCGGCTCCGCAGCAGATCCACCGAAAGGGGGATAGTCTGCCCTTTGCTCTGGGGCTGGGAGACGCCGGGAACTGTCTCGTAGGTCGCCTCCACGGCGGCGCGAGCAGGCAGGGGATGGGTAAATGTGAGTGTCCCAGCGGCGGCATCGAGCGTGTAGTCTAAATTGCGGAGCTGCACGACGCTGTTGACTGCTACGATTTCGGTGTTGGCCCCGACGGCGTTCCAGGTCAGCACGAATGGGCCGGACGTGCCGCTGCCAATAAATATGTCTTTGACCGGGGCCTCGGCCCGGCAGGGCAGAGTCAGTGTACTCAGGCAGAATGCGAAGAATAAAATTAAGGCAATGGGGAAACGCATCGGGTCGGCCTCCACGGGGTAGGAGTGCCGGCGGGGGAAAATGTTTCGGGGAATTTTGGAGACCTCACCCCGCTGCTCCGCAGCGACCCTCTCCTTAAGCAAGGAGAGGGTAGGAAATAGGACAAGAAGAGGGCGCGGCTAGGGCAAAAGGGCGCGGCAAGCGGCGCCCCTACGGTCAAATCCTAGAATTCTTCACCCTCTCCTTGCTTAAGGAGAGGGTCGCTGCGGAGCAGCGGGGTGAGGTTCCTACCCTTTGTACACGTAATACGTGTTGTCCGCCGTTTTCCGCACGGTGTACCCAGCAGTATTTGCCATGTCCGCCAGCGGCGAAGCGGGGTCGGTTCCTGCGAAGCTCGCGGTGACCGGCTGCGTTGGGGCGGCGGAGACATCCACCACCACGGTCGCGCCGTAGTGGGCGGCGACTGCCTGCATGCCGTCCAGGAAGCTCGTGTTCACCGGGGCAGGCATATCGGCACTCGGCGTGCCGAACGGTGTAAAGACCGCTTCGGCCCGTGTGACTGACCCGGCGGCGTCGGGCTTGTACTGGACCAGTAAATTGAGCGTGCTGCCCGCCGGGGGGGCATTGACCGGCGCGACCGGGATTTGCAGGCCCTGATGGTTAGTCAAGTGCTGCCCGGAAACAGCGGGAGTCGCATCGGCGAGGTGCGCCGGGTCGGTAATCTGCTCGGTGGCTGAGACGACATAGGCGCTGACGGTCGCCGCCGGGACATCACTCGGTAGGTGCAGGTGAAATAGGTGATAATCGGTATTGGCCTGCATCTCGACGCTCTGCACGATACCCGATGGCGCGGACGGAGTGGAGATGCCGGGAATGGGATCGAGACCCCCCCTGAGCTGCCCTTTGTCGCCTCCTGGGTGCGTCACGAGAATGCCGCCGATGACGACGGCAGCGAGTGCGGCTAGTGCTCCGCCTGCCGCGCGGCGATGAGCCGCCGGGACGAGCCAGCCGAAGATCGAGTTGCCGAACAGGCTGGCGGCGCGGGAGGCTTTCGCCGTCTCGCGCCGCTCCGACTGCTCGCTGACACGCTCCAAAATCTTGGCCCGGAAGCCAAGCGGCACTTCTACTTCCTCGCCGGACGGCAGCGCCAAAAGCGCGTACACCGTCGAAAACTGCGCGTAATCGGCGCGGGCCGACGGGTCGGCGTCGAAATGCTGCTCCAGCGCCTGTGCCAGCGCTGGGGTCAGTGTCCCTTCCGCGTATTCAGAGTAAAGTTCCTGCGCTCGTTCCGGTTTCATGGCGGTCGTCCTAAGTATGTCCAAACAATTCTGAGAAAATTTGAGATTCTGAAAGAGTTGTGAATTTCGTTCCAAGAGGCAGGCGCAAGCCTGTCTGCATATGCGACGCCGCTACGTGCCGAAAAGTTCCCGGATGCCGGAAAGTTTTTCTTTCAGTGCCAGACGTGCCCGGTTCAGACGGCTTTTCACCGTGCCGATGGGCAAATCCATAATCTCGGCGATCTCCTCATATGACTTCTGCTGGCTGTGGTAGAGGGTGACCATGGCCCGCTGGTACTCCGGCAGGTCGCTGACGGCTTTCGACAAAATCAGCGCTCGCTCCGACTCTTCCAGCACCATTTCGGGGGTGGGTGACGGGTCTTCAATCTGCCGGGCGACGCTCGACTCGCCGAGTTCCAAATACTCGTCCAGCGATGTCTGCGGGTGGGCTTTGGCCTTCTTGCGCTCGTCTAAGAAGACATTAGTGGTGATCCGGAACAGCCAGGTCGAAAATGACGAGTCGCCGCGGAACGTGCCGATGGCATTGAAGACGCGCAGGAACGCATCCTGGGCGACATCGTTGGCGTCGTCGTAGTTGCCGGTCAGGCGGTACGCGAAGTTGTAAACTTGCTTCTCGTACTTTCGGACCAGGTCGTTGAACGCCGCCAGATCGCCGCGCTTGCAGCGCTCGATCAGCGCTTTTTCTTCCGCGGATACTGCCGCCCGTGGCCGCGCCGGACGCATCGCTGCATCATCCATTGTCTGCCCCCGCCCTCTTGCCCGCGCCTAAATATCGTGTGTCGGCCATTAGGCAGTATTCTACCCTGATTTGCCCGCTTTCCCATGCGCCGTGCGTGAAGATATGCCGCTTGCCTGCCGATAGAACAGTATGCCGACATCACCCGCCGCCACTTCTTCCGCCACGCCTGCCGCGACATTCACTCTGGACGATGTCGGCAGCGTTTTGTCGTTTGATGCCGCCGCCGAGCGTTTGTTTCACTGCCGGGCTGAGGATGTCCTCGGGGAGCGGGTCTGGGCACTGCTGCCGGAGTTCCCGCGTGGGGCGCTCACTCGGGCCGAGGGGCAGAGTCTGCGGCTGCGGGCCTGCCCGCGCGACGGCTCATTTGTCGCCGTGGACTGCGCTCTGGCGCGGGTACAGATTGGAGTGCATACAGTTTGGTGCGGGACACTGCTCGACGCCGAGCGGCACCGCCCGGAGCAGGAAAAGCTGCGGCGTTCCGAGGAAAGCTACCGGACGCTGTTCGAGCGGGCGCTGATCGGCATTTTTCAGACTTCGCCCGAGGGTCACTACCTGCGGGTGAACGCCGCCCTGGCCGAGATCTACGGCTACGACTCCCCCGAAGCGCTGATGGCCCAGCAGGTCAACGCCGGGCGGGACATCTACGCCGACCCGTCGCGCCGGGCCGAGTTCCAGCGCCTCCTCGAAGAAAACGACACTGTGCTCGGCTTCGAGTCGCAGATGCGCCGCCGCGACGGCTCGCTGGTCTGGATCACGAAAAATGCGCGGGCGGTGCGGTTATCGAGCGGGGTTTTGCTGCACTATGAAGGCACGGTGCAGGACATCTCGGGCCGGCGGCGCATGGAGGCCGACCTGCGCGAAAGCGAAGCGCAGCTTCGGACCATCTTCGAGGCCGCCGCAGTCGGGATCGCGCGGGTGGACCTTGCCGGGCGGCTGACCCGGACCAACCCGGCGTTCCAGCAGATGATGGGCTGCACGGCGGCGGAGCTGGAAGGCACGGCGCTGGCCCGGCTGAGTCATCCCGACGATGTCCCCGAGAATTCGCAGTTACAGTGGGACTTGCAGGAAGGCAAGCGCGACCGCTACGAGACGGTCAAGCGTTACTGCTGCGCCGACGGCAGCCCGCTGTGGGCGGATTTGACGATGACGCTGGTACGCGACCGGGCGGGCCGCCCGCAGTTCTCTATTGCTGTCGTGGAAGACATCACCCAGAGCCGGCAGGCCCAGCAGAGCATTCTTGCCCTGAACCGCCGGCTAGAGCAGCGGGTCCGGCACACGGCGGCGCAGCACCGGATAGATCTTGCGATCATGTCCAGCCCGAACATGGAGGCAGTCCTCGGCCTGGTGCTGGAACAAGTCCGGGTTCAGCTTGAAGTGGACGCCGCCGCCGTGCTGACCTGTGACCCGAGCACCGAGGCGCTGACTTACGCCGCCGGCCTGGGCCTGAGCCGGGGCGTGTCCAATCTTTCGCCGCTGTCGGTCGGGATCGGCCCGGCGGGCCGCGCGGCGCGTGAGCGCTGCCTGGTCGAGCTGTCCAACCTGACCTGGACCCCGGAGGTCTTTGCCGGTATCCCCCTGCTGGCGTCCGAGCAGTTCGCCGCGTATTGGGCCGTGCCGCTGATCGCCAAAGGGGTCCTGGTCGGCGTGCTGGAAGTCTTTCATCGCTCGCTGCTTCAGCCCGACGCCGACTGGCGGGAGCGGCTGGACATTCTGGCCGGGCAGACGGCGATTGCGCTGGACAGCGCGGCGATGCTCCGGGACATCGAGCGCTCGCACGCCGAGCTGACAGCGGCTTACGATGCCACCATTGAGGGCTGGAGCCGCGCTTTGGACCTGCGCGATCAGGAGACCGAGGGCCATTCCCGGCGGGTCACCGACCTCGCCGACCGGCTGGCGGAGGCGGTCGGCCTGAGCGAAGCCGTGCGGGTGCCGATCCGGCGCGGGTCTCTGCTGCACGACATCGGCAAGATGGGTGTGCCCGACCGTATTCTTCTGAAGACCGAGAACCTCTCGCCGACCGAGTGGCGGATCATGCGGCGTCACCCGCAGGACGCCTACGACATGCTGTCCCCAATCGAGTTTTTGCGGCCTGCGCTCGACATTCCGCTCTGTCACCACGAGAAATGGGATGGCACCGGCTACCCGCGCGGCCTGGCGGGTGAAGCGATCCCGCTGGCCGCTCGCCTGTTTGCCGTGGTAGATGTCTGGGATGCTCTGACGTCGGACCGCCCCTACCGCATGGCCTGGCCCGAAGCGCGGGCGCTGGAGCATATCCGCGCCCTCAGCGGCACGCATTTCGATCCGGCAGTCGTCGTCGCCTTCCTCGCGCTGATGACCGGCAGGCCCGAAAACCGCGACAGCGAGCCGAACCACGAAACCGATCTCCTGCCCCTGCGCCGGGCGGCCTGACCCCTTTCGTTAGGAACCCCTCCCGCTCGCTTAGGCTCGTTCCCTCCCCGAAGCGGAGAGGGGGAAGAGTTAAGAGCAAGAAAGGCCGAGCGGCAATGGTCGTTCCCACAGCGCCTGAGTTCTTTGCTCTCACCCTCTCCGCTTCGGGGAGGGAGCGAGGAACGAGCGGGAGGGGTCCCTCCTCGCACTCCCCCGCCGCCGCTAATCCAAAAAATAAATCCCCGATTTTTACGCCGGCCCGTAGAAATACGTGGACTTGGCATGGTTTTTGCTGTAGAATAACACGGAAGTCTCACGGAACGACACTCTCTCGCGGCCCACGGAAGGAACACGCCATGCCGACCTCGCTCTCTCTGTCTGCCTCGCCACGTCCCACCCTCGCTTCTGCCGCTCTCCGCTTTCTGCGGGATGAGACCGGCACTCTTCTGGCTGCATCTCTCCTGGCTGCATCGCTCCTTCCCGCGGCACTGTCGGCGGTCGCCTGCCCCGGTTCCCAAACCCGTTCTGTGATCCTTCCACGCCCAACCCACCATTCTCTGCTCGCCTACTGCCTGTTTTCCATTGGAGGGGAAACTCTATGATCACCACACTGAACTCTGTACGCTCGTTCGCTCGCCGCTTTTGGGCCGACGAAGAAGGCGCAACTCTGGTTGAGTATGTCCTGCTTGTTGCCCTGATCGGTGCTGTCTGCGTCGCCGCTGTGACTGTCTTAGGCACCAATGCCAATACCAAGCTGAACACCGCCGCGACTGCGATCAAGTAAGTGGCTCAGACCCCGCTGATCCTGCTGGGTTTGCTGCTGCTTGCTGCCTCAGCTTGGGACATCACTGCCCGCCGCATCCCAAACGCTCTCGCCGCCGCCGGAGTGCTGGCGGGCCTCGTTTGGCACGGGTGGCACGGCAGTGTCTCCGGCCTGCTTGAACCGCTGGCCGGGATTGCCGTCGCGCTGCTGGGCCTGGCGCTCTACGCCGCCCGTGTCCTCGGCGCGGGCGATGTCAAGCTCTTCATGGCGGTCGGGGCGCTGATGGGGCCGGCGTTTCTGCTCTGGACCCTGCTCGGCTCACTCGGGGCCGGGGGCCTATTTGCGCTGGCCTGGACCCTGCGCCGGGGGACGCTGCTGCCTGCCGGGGGCTTGAGACTGGTGCCGGTGTCCAAAACCGCACGGATGCCATTCGCCCCGGCCATCGCGCTCGGTGCGGCCTGGGCCGCCGTCCATTTGCACTTAATTTTATGATGCACTTAATTTTATGAGAACGACAAAACAGCGGCGCGGCGCGGCGGTAGTCGAGTTCGCGCTGGTCAGCGCCCTGCTATTCCTGCTGCTGTTCGGCATCATCGAAGTCGGTTTGCTGCTGGGCGATCAGGCGCAGGTCGGCGCGGCGGCGCGGGAAGCGGTCCGGGCGGAAGCGGCAGGCAGCACGGCCTCGTCGTCGGCAAGTATCGGGGTCGCCGCCGGGGCGGGCCTGCATCTGATGTCTGCCAATATCGCTCTCGAAAAAAGCGCCGACGGCGGCGGGGTCTGGGTGCCGCTTGGGGACACAGCGCTGGGCGTCAATGACGCCGTTTCCGGCACACTGGTCCGGGCCACGGTGACCTACAGTCATCCGCTGGTGACGACGTATATCTTCTCCGGCAGCGCCCGGACCCTCACGGCCCGATTGGTGATGCAGCGTGAATAAGTGCAGCGTGAATAAACGACGGGCAAAATCGTGTGAGCCGAAGAGACGTGGGATTGAAATCCTCGTCTGTGGGGCGCGGACGCCGAATGTCCGCCTGCGCGGGCACGGAACCGAACACGCTGGTAATCTTATTCTTCGTCCACGAAGGTGGACATTAGGCGTCTGCGCCCACAGACGAGGACTTCAGTCCCACGTCTCCTTTGCTCCTTATGCCCAGCGGCGCGGCGCGGTTCTGCCAATGGTTGTACTGCTTCTGACCGGGCTGCTTGGCGCGGCGGCGCTGGCGATTGACCTGAGCGTGATGGGCCTGGCCCGGCAGCGAGCGCAGGCGGTGGCCGATGCCGCCGCGCTGGCGGGTGCGGCCAATCCCACGGCGGCGGGAGTATCGGTGGCAGGCGTAGTCGCGGCCAACAATACTCTCGGCGCGACGTTCACCGAGACCGCGCTGAATGTCGGCAGTGACGGTGCGGTGTCCGTGCGCGGCACGGTCAACGCCCCGCTGTCATTTGCCCCGGCGGTTGGGTATGCGCCGCGTGGGGCGGACGGCTCGCCGAACACGTTCACCGTGTCGGCGTCGGCCACGGCTCGGATGACGACCGCCTGCGGCCTGCCGGTGGGAATGCCGGTCGCACCGTTCGGCCTCATCGGGGATGACCCTGCCAACACTGACCCGGCGGTCGCCGCCGTGTCGGCAATACTGAGCGGTGCACGGACCCTGGCTCCCGGCGCGTACCAAGCCGCGGGAACTCAAGTCATGCTGCGGCTCAACCTATGGGACCCGACTGGCAAGCTGTCGGTGGCGGGCAGCTTCGATCCGCTCTTGATTAGCGGTACGGGGGCGGGGTACCAGGGTACCATTCTGCACCTCTCCGACCAGCCGCTGTCGGCGGGGCAAGCGCTTTCGACCCCGCCGCTGGCCTTTGACAATACGGCCCTGACGCGGGCGGGAATCGCCGCCCGATTGGCCCCTTCGAACACGCAGTTCACGCACGCCTCGGGGACGTATGACGCCTGGTTCAATGGGCGTCAGGAGCCGACCGATGCCCACTTGATGCTGGTGCCTGTCATCAGTCAGGCGGTGCGGAACCGTCCGGGCGCGGTCACGATTTTGGGCTTTGCGACGTTCTTCATCAGCCAGCCCATCTCGGCCCCGGACACATCGAACGCGATTGTCTATGGCCGCTTTCTCGGCTTTTCCGCGCCGGGCGCTTCCGGCGGAGCCTGCACCGCGCTCGGCACACTCGCGCCGCCGCGCCTGACGCAGTAGCTTTTCTGACGCAGTAGATTTAGCCGCAGTAGTTTTTCTCGGACAAGACACCTATGCAAACCGTGCCGAACCGAAACTCAGCTTACAAAAACTCAGCGTACACACCCTCCCGGTGGCGGACGCCGCCGTGGGGGACGCTTGCCCCGGCGCTGGCGGCGGGCCTTGCAGCGGCGTGTCTGGCGTTTCTGCTCGTGCGGAGCCGCTTGCCCGCCGGAGCCGCCGCGCCGGCCACGGTCCGGGTGGTCGCCGCCGCCCGCGCCATTCCAGCCCGGACGCGCTTGACGACAGCGATGCTGACCCTGCGCCCGGTGGCGCCGGGGGACGTGCCGGACGGAGCGGCGAAGACGCCGGCACTGTTTGTCGGCAAGATTTCGACACAGCCGATCCCTGCCGGAGCCGTCGTCACGCCAAGCGTCGTCACGGCCCCAAGCGCCGCGCTCGGCATGGCGTTTGCCCTGCCGCCGTCGCTGCGGGCGCTCACGGTGGCAACCGACCCTGCCGACGGCACGGAAGTGTTTGTCCGGCCCCAGGACCATGTGGATATTCTGGTGACCGACGAGCCGGGCAGCGGGCCGGCGTCGGCTCGGACCGTGCTGCAAAATGTCCTGCTGCTGGCAGTCGGGGGCGAAACGTCGCCGGACCCGCCCGCCAATTCCTCGTCCGCTGCCCCGACATCCGGCGCGGCCCATGTGACCGTCGCCGTGTCTCCGGCGCAGGCGCAGGCCCTGGTGCTGGCCGCCGCGCGGGGGCATCTGCATCTGGCCCTGCGGGCCATTGGCGACGGCAGCGAGTCGTCCGTGCCGGCCCAAGTCGCCACGCCGCCGCACCATTCGGTGCCGCCTGCCCCGCGTCCAGCCCTGCCGGTGCCAGTGCCCGTGAAGCCGCCTGCGCCGGTTCGGTCCGTGCCGCTTGCGGCCCCGAAGCCGCCGGTGCGCGTGAACATCGTTGTCGTCAAAGGCAGCGTCAGCCAGACCGTTTCAGTTGCGCCGTGAGACCGCTTTTTATGAAAAACCTGCTGCCGATCTGTCTATTTTTGCTGCTGACGCTCTGCGCCCCAAAAGCGCACGCTCAGAAAATCGGTGCCCATGACGCCCGAAAAACACTCTCTGCCGGGCAGTCGGAGATCTATGTCTACGACCGAATGACGACGGCGGCGGTCGGCAGCCCGCTCGTTGCCGACATCGTGCCGCTCTCGGCGCGGCAGCTTCTCGTGAACGCCAAAGCGCCCGGCGAGACGACGCTGTTTGTCTGCGACCGGGCGGGGACGCACCGGCTGCGGCTCCGGGTGGTTGCCGTACCGACCGACCTGCGCCCGGCAGCGGCGGCGATGGCATCGGCCATTGGCCTGCGGGGGGTGACTGCCCGCGCGGTCGGGGACACGGTGCTTCTGGAAGGCGAAGCGCCCAGCCTGCTTGCCGTGCAGAGAGTGTCGGTGATTGCCGGGGTGTATGCGCCCAAAGTCAAAAACCTGGTGACGGTCATGCCTGCCGCTGCCGTGCTGGGACCGACACTGGCCGAGACCTACGCGGCCCTGCTGACCCCGTCGCTCGCTCCGCTTGGGGTCTCCTGTGCGGTGGTGGACGGCAAAACGCTGGCATTTTCGGGCCGGTACCGGGGGGCGATCCGCACCGGAAGCGCCGGAGGCGAGGGCGAAGGCATCGTGGACGCTGTCCGGGGCGGGGCGCGGCGCGGCGGCGGGAATGCCTTGGGGCCGGAGGCCGCGCCGCCGGACCCGGTGGATTTGCTGGTCCAGTCCCTGCCGCCGGACTTGAAAGTCATCAACCTGCTGAACCTCGGCGGCGGGCCGACCCGTCAGATACTAGTCAGGGCCAAGATCATTGACATCAACCGAAGCGCCGCCAAGAACCTGGGCGTCCAATGGGGCACCGGCGGCGTCGGCAGTACGCGCGGCGGAAGCTCGTACACGTTTCAGCCGCAGCCGATTGTGTTCGGGCAGATCGGTACGGCGTCCGGGTTTTACTCCAACCCGCTTGGCGGGGGCGGTTTGAACCGCGTGTCGCCGCTGGCCGCGCAGCTTAATCTGCTCATCACGGAGAACAAAGCACGGGTGCTGTCCGAGCCGAGTCTCATGGTGCTCGACGGCTGCACAGGCAGCATTCTCGTGGGCGGTGAGATCCCCATTCCGGTCGCGCAGTCCAGCAGCGGCACCGGCGGTGTGAGCGCGTCGGTGGCGATTGAGTACAAACCCTATGGGGTTCGCCTCTTGGTCGGCGCGGCCCTGGTCGGCGACAAGACGGTGCAGATGACCGTCACGCCCGAGGTCAGCGAGCTGGACTACGGCGCGGGCCTTCAGCTCAGCGGCTTTTCCGTGCCCGCGCTGACCGTGCGCCGGGCGACTTCGACCCTGCAAATGACCGATGGCGAAACGCTGGTCATCGGCGGCTTATACCGGAGCATTGAATCGCGTCAGGTCAACCGTATTCCGCTGCTCAGCCAGATTCCCGTCATCGGCGAGTTCTTCAAGAACACGCTGACCCGCAAAGAGGAAAGCGAGCTTTTGATACTCATTCAGCCGGAGATCGTGACGCCGGCCACAGTCGGCGCGTACCCGCCGCCCGCCGGCAGCCCGGAAAACCTGCCGGTACAACGCCCAAGCGTCGGCCCCGCCGACTTTGACAAGGACTTTCCCAATCTGCAAAAGGGCGGCGGCGACGGCCCGAAGCCCGGCCCGCCGGTCGTGTTTCCCGTGCCGAAGGGAGGCGCCCGATGATTTCCGTGCTGATTGCCGAGCACCGGCCCGAACACTGGAAGGGGCTTCGTGCCGCGCTGTCGGCTGACCCCGAGACTGAAGAAGTGGGGATGGCGCGGGACGGGGCCGAAGCTCTGCGGCTGGCGCACTCCTTGCGCCCAGACATTGTCGTGCTGGGGGCGGGCCTGCCGCCGGGCGGCGGCTTTGCGGTTGCCGAAGCGCTCTCGGCATCCGGCCTATCCCTGGACTGTGTTTTGCTGACTGCCGAATGCACCCCCGACGATCTGCGGCGGGCGATGCGGGCGGGTGCGAAGGAGTGCCTGCGCGAGTCAGTCTCGGGCGAGGAGCTGTGCGCGGCCCTGAGTGCCGTTGTTGCGGACAGTCAGCGTCAAAGGCGGGGCGCGGCGGGCGGCGCCGGAGCCAAAACGAGCGGGCGGGTGATCGCAGTTTCCAGCGCTAAGGGCGGGGTCGGCAAGACGACCCTCGCGGTGAACCTCGCCGCCGCGCTGGCGGTGGACACCGGCGAGCCGGCTGTTCTTTTGGACTTGTACACGCAGTTCGGCGATGCCGCACTGCTGCTGAATTTGCACCCGCGCCGGACCCTGGCCGATTTGGTCCAAACAGACCACGCGGATCTTGACCTGCCGCTGCTGGAAGACCATTTGGATCGTCACCCGTGCGGGCTTCAACTATTGGCGGGGGCGTCGGCCCCGCTGCCGCCCGGTGCGCTTTCGCCCGAGGGCGTCAGTAAGCTGCTGTCCCTGCTGCGGCAAGCCGGGCGGCGGGTGGTGCTGGACCTGCCGCCGACCCTGGATGCGGCCACGCGCCGGGCGCTGGAAGCCGCCGACACCGTGCTGCTGGTCGCCAATTTATTTGATTTGACAACCCTTGCCGATACGCGCTGCTGGCTCGATGCCATGAATTTGGACACGGTCCAAGTGGTCCTGAACCGTGTTTCGCCATCGAACCGTCTGCAAGTGCCGGACATCACGCGCACCCTGGGCCGGCCCGTGTCGTGCTCCGTGCCGAATGACGGCAAGCTGGTCCCGGCGTCGGTGAATGCCGGGGTGCCGTTCGTGCTGTCCCATCCAAACGCCAAAGTGTCGTGCAGTGTCTATTCTCTGGCTCGGGGGCAGCTCTAAGTGGCTTTATCTCCCGAGATGCTGCTTTGGAAACGGCGCGTCCATGCCGGGCTGCTGGCGGAGACCGACCCCGTCCGCCTGAGCCGCCTGGCGCGTCCGGCGCTGACCGAGCTGGCATCGCAGACGGCCCGGCGTCTGCTGGCGGAAGAGAGCTTGGCCCTCTCCGGGCGGCAGCGGGACAGCTTAGTACTGTCCGTGGTGCATGAGCTGGTCGGGCTGGGGCCGCTTGAGCCGCTTTTAGAGGACGACGCGGTGACGGAAATCATGGTCAACGGGCCGGTGTCGGTCTATGTCGAGCGCGGCGGGCGGCTGACCCTGACCGACACGGCGTTCGACGACGAAGCGCATCTGCGGCGCATTATCGAGCGCATTCTTGCGCCGCTGGGCCGCCGGGCCGATGAGTCGTCGCCAATCGCCGATGCGCGGCTGAGTGACGGCAGCCGCGTGAACATCATCCTGCCGCCGCTGTCGGTGCATGGACCGATTTTGACCATCCGCAAGTTTGCCCGGTCGCCGCTCGGAGTCGCTGAATTGATCGGACTCGGGACGCTGACACAAGGCGCTGCCGACTTTCTGCATGACTGCGTCGTGGGCCGCCGGAACATCCTCGTCTCTGGCGGCACCGGCAGCGGCAAGACGACCACTTTGAACGCCCTGTCGTCGTTTATCTCCAAAGGGGAGCGGATTGTTACGATTGAGGACGCCGCCGAGCTTCAGCTGCAACAGCCCCATGTCGTGACCCTCGAAAGCCGCCCGCCCAATTTAGAGGGACGCGGCGAGGTGACAATCCGGCAGCTTGTCCGCAATGCCCTGCGGATGCGTCCCGACCGGCTCCTGCTCGGCGAGGTTCGGGGCGGCGAGGCACTCGATTTATTGCAGGCGCTGAACACCGGGCATGACGGCGGACTGTCTACGATCCACGCGAACGGCCCGCGCGAGGCGCTGTCGCGCCTGGAGACTTTGGTTTTGATGGCGGGGGCCGATCTGCCGCTACGGGCGGTCCGGGAACAGGTGGCATCGGCGATGCATTTTGTCGTTCAGCAGCAGCGCCTGCCCGATGGCCGCCGCCGGGTGATGCAGATCGCCGAAGTCATTGGGATAGTCGGGGAGAGCATCGCGCTCCGGGACGTGTTCCGCTGGGAGTCGTCCGCCGACGTCCTGCTGCCATTAGGAAAATCTGCACCATGAACCCATTTTTGGCCGTGAACCCGCTTTTGGTTGCCGGGCTGGTCTTCATGCTGATCTTCGGCCTGGTGGCCGCGCTGACCGAAGCGCGAGCACAGTCGTCACGTCGGTTGTCGGAGCGTCTGGGCCGCCTTGCCGGGTTGTCCGCGCCCGTCCTGCCGTTGAAGGCTACGGCTTCGGCAGCGCCGAGTGGGCTGCGGCCTGACGTTCTGCCGACAGTGACACGCTGGCTGCGCCGGCGTGACTTGGAGCCGCGCCTGCGGGGCCTGATGCTGCAAGCCGACCTGCGCCTGCGCCCTGCCGAATGGATCGCGCTGTGCCTGGGCACGACCGTGTCGGGATTTCTCCTCGGCCTGCTGCTCACCCACTTAGTACTGACCGCGCTGCTACTGGGGGCACTCGGCGCAGGGGTTCCGATGATAGCGCTTCAGGCCCGGCGGGACACGCGGCGGCGGCGCTTCGACTTGCAGCTCCCGGACGCCCTCCTGCTGCTGTCGTCGGCGCTCCGTGCGGGCTACTCGTTCCCGCAGGCGGCGCAGACGGTCGCCGACGAGCTGCCGCCCCCGCTGGCGTCCGAGTTCACCTGGGCCTCGGGCGAGATCCGCCTGGGCGTTCCCGTAGACATCGCCCTGGGACGCATTCTGACGCGGGTGCCGTCGCCCGATTTGGAGCTGGTGGTCACGGCGATTCTCATTCAGCTCCCGCTCGGCGGCAATCTGGCAGAAGTGCTGGACGCGATCGCCGAGACGATCCGCGAGCGGGTGCGGGTCGCGGGCGAGGTGCAGACATTGACCGCCGAGGGGCGGCTGTCTGCCGGTATTTTGATTGTTCTGGCCCCGGCGCTGGCGGCTGTGCTGACGCTGCGGAGTCCCGAGTATTTTCAGCCGCTTCTGCAAAGTCCATTTGGGCATACGCTGATTGCCGGCGCGGTGGCCGGTCAGATTGTCGGTGGCCTGCTAGTTCGGCGCATGGTGGCATTGGACGTGTAAGTTTGGAGCCGGTATGGCATTGGAGACCGGCACTGGAAGTGCCGGCCTACTTTTGAGTGGAAACCGAAGCGGTTCAAGATTCTTCAGTCCCGAACGCCGTGCCGGGCGATTTAAACCTATGCTGCTGACACTGACACTCTTTTTTGCGTTCCTTGCCGGGACCCTCGCAGCGCTGGCAGTCGCTCGTCTGCTTGGGGCGGAGCGGACCGCGCTCGGGCGGCGGCTGGCGGCATTAACCCCGACTCGGGACCCGAGTTTGCGGTCGCTGGCGGAGGAGCGGCTGGACGGCGGCTGGCAGGAGCGGCTGTGGGGACCGCTGCGGCGGCAAGTCGCGGACTGGGGGCGGCGCTCGACTCCCGCCGGGGCGGCAGCCCGGCTGCGCGGGATGCTGGTGCGGGCGGGCAGCCCCGCCCGGCTGGGGGTGGGGGAGTTTGCCGGCCTGCGGGCGCTCTCCGCCGCGCTGGGTCTGGGCCTGGCCCTGCCGCTCTGCCCGCTGCTGCCGACGCTGGCCCTGCGCGGGCTGATGCTGCTGCTGGCGCTCGTCATTGGCCTCTGCCTGCCGGAGTCGCTGCTGGCGTCGGCGATCCGGCGGCGCGAGACGGCGATCCGAAAAGCCTTGCCCGAGGTGATAGACCTGCTAGTGGTGAGTGTCGAGGCGGGTCTGAGTCTCGACGGCGCGATGGCGAAGGTCACGGAAAAGATGACCGGGCCGCTGGCGAACGAATTGGCGCGGGCGCGGAGCGAAACGCTGGTGGGCAAAACGCGGGCGTCGGCACTGAAGGACATGGCGGCCCGGCTGGAGATGCGCGAGATCAAGACATTCGTGGCGGCGGTGACGCAGGCCGATCTGCTTGGCACAAGCATCGGACGGGTGCTGCGGGCGCAGAGCGTCATGGCCCGCGCCGCCAAAGTGCAGGCGGTTCGGGAGCAGGCGGCGCGTCTGCCGGTGACGCTGCTGTTCCCGCTGGTCTTTTTCATCTTCCCTGCGGTGTTTGTGGTGCTGCTCGGCCCGAGTCTGATCCGCTTGGCGTCGGCGCTGGGCGGCAAGTAGGCCGCTGGCACCTTGATTTCAGCACCCGAATATGCCAAAATAGACCCGTGAGCAAGGCAGTAAAAGAAATACGCGCACGGGGCGCGAAGCCGCAGGACCCGGAAGCCCGGCGGCTGCGGGTCAAGACCGCCGTGCGGGACTTGGAGCGGATCGGGGCGGCGTTTTCGGTCGCCGATGTCGCCGCGCGGGCGGGGGTCTCGCGGGCGACGATCTACCGTTCCCAGGACCTGCGCGACCTTGTCGGCGCAAAAGGGGACGGGCCGCGCACGGTGGATGCCGCCCTGCACGAGAAGATTTGCACCCGGCACGAATCGCAGAAGGCCAAAGTGCGCGGCCTGCGGCGTGAGCTGGCCGAGCTGGAAGCAAGCTGGGGCGAGATGCGGGAGCGGGCCAAGAGCGCCGAAGGCAAGCTGGCGGCGGCGGAGCGGCGGATCGAAGTGCTGTCGTCGCAGACACGCGGCGGGGTTGGCGGCGCTTTGGACACGGTCGCTGCCCGGCTCGGCCCCGATGACCGCCGCCGCGCCCGGCGGGTGCTGGCCCGCGCCCTGCACCCGGACCTGTTCGCGCAGGACACGGCGGCGTTCATGCTGGCGACGGAGCTGCTGAAAACCCTGAATGCGCTGGCCGAGTAAGGTCTTTTGTGAAGAACCATGCCATGAATGGCACGGCTATTCGGCCTGCGGCCACAAAGCACCGCTTCGCGGGGCTAGGAAAAGATTGATCGGAGTGCCGCGAAGCGGTACTTGGTGGCGTCTTCGCCGCATAGCCGTGCGTTTTAACGCATGGTTCCGATATGGTTTCGACGCAGGAAATCCCTAGCGCCGCGCCGAACAACCCCAATCATGCCTGATCTTCTGGTTCCCCTGTACAGCCTGCCCCCGCGTGAGGACGGCGCGGCGAGTGTCCGCGCTGATGGGATTATCCTGCGCCGGCCCAACACGTTCGAGCTGACCCGGATCACTGCATTTGTCCGGGAGAAGTTCTCCCAAAGCTGGGCCGACGAGATGGCGGCGACCCTGTCCCGGCAGCCGGCGTCCGGGGTGATTGCAATTGACGGCAAGCAGCTTGTCGGCTTTGCGGCCTATGACGTTACGTGCAAGGCGTTCTTCGGCCCGACCGGGGTGGACCCCGCGTACCGGGGGCGCGGCATCGGCAAGGCACTCTTAATCGAATCGCTCTGGGGCCTGCGTGACCTCGGCTACGCTTACGGCATTATTGGGGCCGCCGGGCCGGTGGCGTTTTACCAGAAAGCCGTCGGTGCGACCGTCATCGAAGGCAGTGTGCCGGGCATCTATGCGAACCTGCTGCGCCCATGAATCTCCAGCCCGCTGAGTGCCCGCGAGGGGGTCGAGCATTTGCTCCCGAAGCCCCGGCCATCGTACCGTGCGGTCAGCCGCCGCGCGGGGCTTGGCAGTTTGGGCCATCAGCGTTTCGTGGGTCTGGCGGACTGGGCGGGCGGGCAGGTGGCGCGGCAGGCCAAAGCCCTGGTGCCATCGGCCTGGCTCTGGGTACAGAAACATGTCGGGCCGCAGGAAAGCTTGTACCGGACCGCGCTGACCCAGGCCGGGGAAGCGTGGCGGAAGGGGTAGAGGGGCGCCGCTTGCCGCGCCCCTACAGCAGATTGCGCTTGACAACGGTGCCCTGGGGCGAGTCACCGACAGTATAGCCGTGGGTTTCGATTTCGGCCCGGAGGGCGTCGGAGCGGGCGAAGTTTTTAGACTGACGCGCTTCATCGCGCTGAGACTTGAGCGATAATATCGCGGCGGGCAGCTCGCCGTCGGCTTCTTCGATGGTCGGGACGGTGCCGCGGGAGCGGCGCTCGATGTCGAGGCCGAGCACCGAATCGAACTCGCGCCAGAGGCGGTAGGACTTGGCTTCGTGCAGGGCGGCGACCGCGCGGGGCAGGTTTAAATCGTCGGAGATGGCGTCGAAGACAGTCTGCCGGGCGGCGGCGTACTCGGCATCGGAAAGTCCGTCGTCCTCACCGATTCGTGCCTTCATCTCGTAGATCTTCCCCAGCGCTTTAGTCGCGGCATGGAGTGACTCCCAGGTCTCGACATTGAATGCCAGCTCCGACCGATAATGGGCGGTCAGGCATAGGTAGCGGTAGGCCAGCGGGTCGAAGCCTTCGTCAATCAAACGCTGCACGGTCAAAAAGCCGCCGCCGGACTTAGACATCTTGCCGCCCTGCACGGTCAAGAACGCCCCATGCACCCAGAATCGGGCGAACTGCTTGTCGGTCGCGCACTCGCTTTGGGCGATCTCGTTGGTGTGATGCACCGGGATATGGTCAATGCCGCCGCAGTGGATGTCGAGCGTTTGCCCGAGGTACTTCATGCTCATCGCCGAGCACTCGATATGCCAGCCGGGGTAGCCCTCGCCCCACGGCGACGGCCACTTCATGATGTGCGCGGGCTTGTTTGTGAACCACAGAATAAAGTCAGCGGGGTGGCGCTTGCCGGCGTCTACATTGACTTCTTCCCGTGCGCCGGTGCGCTGCCCACCCAAATTCAGACCCGCTAATTTGCCGTAATCGGCGTTTTTGGCCGTGTCGAAGTAGACGCCTTCAGTAGTTTCATAAGTATAGCCCTGTGCTTCCAGCCGCTCAATCAGCGCGATCATCTCGGCGATATGGTCGGTGGCGCGGGGGGCGACGCCGGGCCGGATGATATTGAGCTTGGCGGAGTCCGCAAAGAATGCCTCTTCGTAGAACTTGGCGATCTCCCAGGGGGATTTTTGTTCGCGCTGGGCGGCGGTCGTCATTTTGTCCTCGCCGGTATCGCCGTCCGAGGTCATGTGCCCGACATCGGTGATATTCATCACATGGTCAACCTGCCAGCCGTGCATCGTTATCGCTCTATGGAGTAAATCCTCAAAGATATAAGTCCGCAGATTGCCGATATGCGCGTAATTGTAGACGGTCGGCCCGCAGCAGTATATCCGCACGGTCTTTCCGTCGGCGGGCGTAAAGACTTCTTTGGTCCGGGAAAGCGTATTATGGAGAACTAACGGTGTCATGCGTCTATTATAGCACATCGGCGCTTTCTGCCTACACCGACAAAAAAGAGCCGCCGCATCAGCAGATGCGGCAGCTCTTGCGGTGAAGTTAGTCTGCTGGTAGTGGCACGTTAACCTGTTCGGGAAGCTGAATGCCTCTTCGCACGGCAATAGATTTGACGTGTTCTCTTACTGCCGGGTTGCCTTTATTGTACATCCCGTTCAGGCATTGGGCAACATAGGCTTTGTCGTCGGAAGACAAGGTTGAGTTAGACAGCATTTTCGCGAGCATATCAGCGGCAGTCGGTGTTTGCAACCGTTTCAACTCGCTGGCATACAAACCTGAAGACATACCAGGATTGCTGACAAGGACGCGCCAACTCTCAGCGGCTGCCGTTTCCGGCATAGAAAACAAAGCTGTTGTTAGAGCACCGCTGAGATCGCCGTAAGGATGTGCGGAAATTCTTTGCTGCAACTGTTTTGCATCTTGGGCCAGCCGCACTGTATCTCCCGCCTTTATGGTCAAAGAGTATGTAAACTCCTGGGATAATACTATCCCTGTATCAGAAATCGCGTTCTTCCAAGCAGAAGGCGTTTTTTGATCTGGTTTTACTTGCCCATAAGGGATATGAACATAAATTATCAACTGGTATCGGCCAGGGTGATGCGGAACGAAATCCCGTGTGACAACTATGTATTTTGTGATGCTCTCGTCCGGCGACAAGGTGCGATCTGGGTTAGTCTGCAACCCAGTAGGCTCAGAGAAATCTTTGTCGAAACTTGCCGTCACTGATTTCCCCTGGTCATCCTTAAGAGTCATGCTATACCACTCCGAATTGTAGCTTCCTAAATGCGCTGCAACGGCTTGGTCACTTGTGTTCACAATTGTTGAACGCAGAATAATGGGTTCTCCCAAAGAAACCATTTTAGGAGTTATGAGCGACATTTGCGTGGTCAAAGAATTGTCAGCATGTGCGGCCTGAGCCTGCATATGCCAGAGCGTTATAACCGTAGACACTGTCAGCAGCGTCTTTACCAAAAAGCGATTTTTCATGACGTTTCCTCTCCTTATCCTCATCGAAGCGCCAACCAAGCTGTGGTTCCCTGTTTTGTACAAGAATACCACCAGTAAACAGCGTAAGGAGGGCGTGGGGCAACTGTGCGAGTGATCGCGAAAGGGCCACTGCCTGGCCCCGGAACAATGGTGTTGTTTGCACCAGTTGCAATATCATCATACTCATACTGCTGCTGTGCTGTGATGGTTGCGTTGCTGTATAGAGCAACTGGTGTAAATGTGTGTTGAGTGTCAGAGTTCGTATTCGTCGCTGTCATCACTATACCGCTCGTTCCGGTGCCAGGAGCGACCGTAGGATTAGGCAGCGAATTGGGATAGCTGAAGGGTGCTGGGACAACGTAGGGACTCCCTCCAGGGTATGTGACCCGCTCATGGAAATAACATGACCCTAGACTGCCAAGATTGCCATCAGTGGATGACCAGCCGTAGGTGAAAGTCAATGATCCGTCTTGATTGTCTGTCACATTTGTTTGGTGGTAATTGTACGGCTGTGCGTGGATTTTGAGGGTGTAGCCTTCGAAGGAGCAGTTGACGTTCATGGTTCCGGTACTGCCGTCGTGTGGAAAGCTTGCCATTGCATGGGCCGTGAAGGTGCGCTTGAGCGTGATGACGCCGCCCGCCACATCTTTCTTGAACCAGTGCGCGGGCGGCACTGTTCCTGCCGGAGCATTGGCGCTTCTCATATATGCACCATTTTTGACCCCTCTTTCGAACGTGTCCACCAGAGGGTCAGCCGGGCTGCTGAGGCCGTCGTTAGCGTTGCCAGATCCCGTGTGGATGACGCCATAGGGCGAGTAAGAGGCTGAATAAGTGCAGCCGGAGCTTTCAATCAACCAGAGCGAGGGAGGCGCGGGATCAGAGGGGAGGGATGTGTCAGGCATCCAGGTGATGGTAATAGTGGCCGTGATACTGACATCCCCAGTCGCGGCTGCGTCTGCATTGGCACTGCCTCCGAAGCCTCCACCCCCAAAGCTGGGAATTGTGTAAGAAGTTCCGGGCGAGGCGCTAGGCGGGACCCAATCCGCGTGGGCCGTGAAGGGACCTCCGTACATTGGGGAGTACAAGTCAGAGTAGCTGCTGTCAGAAGTGCCGCTGCCGGTGCAGGAGAACTTCCAGGTTCCGGCATGAGCGGAAGCAGGGTAAAGAGTCATTGTCAGAACGGCGAGACTAAGGACAGAAGCGGTTTGTGTGAGCAAGCGTGGGAGGCCAGCCAGCGCAGAAGGCCGTGGAGCGCAGAAGGCCGTGGAGCGCAGAAGGCCGTGGAGCGCAGAAGGCCGTGGAGCGCAGAAGGCCGTGGGGCGGGTTCAGGTCTGAAAAGGGATGTCATGGACGTTCTTTCCTTTCTGGTGGCGAGGCTTCAACTTTGGCTGTCTAGTGATAGTAACACATCTCACAAAGTCTGTCAAGTGAATTGCAAAAGTATTTTTGCACTTGGCCCTCTCGCCGCTGAGGCTTCTTCGAGATGTTGGGTATGATAACGCATCGAAACTTCTATGGAATCCCAATCTCCTATTCCTGTGCTGCTGGACACCGACATCGGCTCGGATATTGATGATGCTTTGGCGCTGGCGTATCTGCTGCGTCAGCCGTGCTGCGAGCTGCTTGGCATCACGACGGTCAGCGGGGAGCCGGAGAAACGTGCGTCGCTGGCCGATGCTGTCTGCCGGGCCGGGGGACGCACCGACATCCCTATCCATGTCGGTACCGAGTCGCCGCTGCTGGCAGAGCAGCTTCAGCCCGATGCGCCCCAAGCCGCCGCACTGGCGTCGAGCGCCTGGCCGCACCGCACGTTTGACACTCAGAACACGGCGATTGAATTCCTGCGCGAGACAATCCGTGCCCGGCCCGGCGAGGTCACGCTGCTGGCGATTGGGCCGCTGACCAATGTCGCCCAGCTTTTTGCGCTGGACCCCGAGACCCCGAAGCTGCTCAAGCATCTCGTTCTGATGGGCGGCTGGTATTTTGACCGGCCCCAGCCCGAGTGGAACATCCGGTGCGACCCGCACGCCGCCGCGATGGTCTTTGCCGCGCCCGTGCCGCGCCTCTCTGCCGTGGGGATTGATGTCACGACCGAGTGCCGCCTGCCGGCGGACGAGTGCCGCCGCCGCTTTGCCGACGCCGGCGGGCCGCTTGCCCCGGTCGCGAACTTCGCCGAAGTCTGGTTCCGGGACGTTCCCGAGATCACGTTCCACGACCCGCTTGCCGCCTCGCTGATTTTCGAGCCGTCCCTCTGCACCACCGAGGCCCGCCGCGTTTCGGTCGAGCTGCACAGCCCACACCGCCCCGGCCAAACCTGGGTAGATTGGGACGACTGGCACCGCCCCGACCCGGACACTCGCCGCCCGCACCATGTCGCCGCGACAGTCAATGCCCCGGCGTTCTTCGAGCACTACTTTTCGGTTGTCACCGGCTCTCGCTGATCTTCCGCTTCAATCTCTGCCAGCGCTTCGACCAAGTCGTTCGGCGCACTTTGGGCGTGGGTTTCGTCGCCGCGCAGTGTTTCGTACAGCCGGGCGGCGCACACTGCGCCAAGCGGTGGCCCGAGAAAATAAATCCAGACGTGTGAAAGGGCAGCGGGGCCGCCGAAGAGGGCCGGACCCAGGAAGCGGGCCGGGTTCATCGAGCCGCCGGTGACGGGGCCGCCGATCAGCACGTCGAAAACGACCGTCAGGCCGATGGCGAGGCCGGAGACGGCTCCATTAACGCGCTTGTCCGTGGCGACCGCGCTGATAACCAGCATCAGCAGGAGAGTCAAGACAGCTTCCAGGCCCACGGCATGGGGCCAGGCGACGGTGGGGATGTGGGTACCGTGTCCCGGCCCAAAGAGCAGCGCGGCCAGCCCGGCGGCGGCGATTGCTCCGGCAAATTGCGCGGCCCAGTACGGCAGCACGCAGCGCCACGGAAAGCGGCCCGCCGACGCAAAGCCGAGTGTCACCGCCGGGTTAAAGTGCGCGGCGCTGATATGTCCCAGCGCGTAGACAAACGCCAGCACCGCCAGGCCCGAGACCCAGGCGGCCGCCATCAAACTGCCGTCGCCGCCGGGGAAATGCCCTGACCCGGACAGGGCCACAGGCGCAAAGACGATGCCAAATGTCCCCACGGCTTCCGCCAAATATCGGCGCGGCATTTCGTCCTTCACGCGGCGCTTCCCATCTCGCCCAGCATTGCCTCGACCCGCGCTTTGATCTCGTCGCGAATCGCCCGCACTTTCTCCAGCGGCTGTCCTTTGGGGTCGTCCAATCCCCAATCCTCGGTGACACGGACCCGCGCCGGGCAGGCGTCGGCATCCACGCCGCAGCCCATCGTGATGGTCCGGTCCGCGCCGTCCCCCATCTCGGAAGTCAGCATCTTGGGCATCTGCCCGGCCATCGAGACGCCGATTTCTTCCATGACTGTTATTGCCGAGGGGTTGATTTCCGTTCCGGCGACCGTTCCCGCCGACAAGCCGCGCACGGCGAGGCCGCGTTCTTTTGCCAGCGTGTTGGTAAGCGCTTCGGCCATCTGCGAGCGTCCGGCATTGTGGACACAGACGTAGAGAATTGTCTTCATGGCTTGTTCCCCTCGATCTCAGCAGCAGCCGGACGGGCCGCAGCCGCAGGCCGACACAGACGCCGCGCCGGCCATTGGCAGCGACGGCAGGCAGGACTCTTTTGCCAGGCAGTCGGTGTGCTTGGCGGCGAGGGACAGCACGACGGTGCTGCCGGTGACTGCGTAGCCCACGACCGGATACTGCGAAAGAGCCGCGTCTTCGTACTCGATCTCGACATCCAAATCTTCACTGTCAGGCAGGACGCCTTTGGCTTCGGCGAGTGTCAGCACCCCGGCCATCTTGCCTGCATACAGGCGGTGGTCGGTGTCGGGGCCAAGCCAGGCTTGCAGCTGACAGGTCTGAACCGTGTGCAGCTTGCCGCCGCAGTCAATGAACTTTTTTGTGACGTGCCCGACTTCGGTGATGTGGAACGACATCGGCACGGCGGCGTCGCCCGGCAGGACAAGCCGGAACTGCTTGTCCGGGTGCGCTTGCAGCAGGCTGGTGAATTGGCTGAGTTTCATTGGGTTCCTTCTTTCAATCTCTTTCTTTCGTATCGTCACAGCAGACACCAGTGGCAGTGAGAGAGGCTGGCTGGCCCAAATAGGCGGCAAGCGCCGAAGCAGCGTCTCGGTTGACGCCGCAGATCATGTTTTTGCCGCGACGCTCCATCGTGATCAGCCCGGCCTGCCGCAGCTCTTTGAGGTGAAACGACACCGAGGACGTGATTCTTTCCGCGCCGGTCACCCGGCAGCAGACCTCCCCGACGGTCGGCCCGGAGACGGTTCGCACGTCTCCATCCTCCTCCACGGCCACGGGGCCGCAGCAGCCTCGTAAAAACTCAAAGATGCGGAGGCGGGTCGGGTCCCCAAGTGCCTTGAACATCGCGGCATAGTTTGTCGTTTCCATAGATTTACATTTCTACAAGTGTTAAAGTATTATCGCACAAAAATCTGGCGCTGTCAAGAGACGCGGGCGGACTGGTCCGATGTCGCCGGCGTGGTACAATAGACGCGAAATCGCTTCACACGCAACAGGAAAAATATCATGCCCGATGATTTACTGCTTAAAATCGCCCGCGTGATCGGGCTGCTGGGACTGGCGCTGCTGATTGTCAGCAGTGCTGGCGGCACTCTTTTGGCTTCTCGCACGGCTCAAAAAATCAAGTTCCTGAAAGGCAAGACTTTTACCTATCATCGCACGACCTCTGTGATCGGTGCGGCCCTGTTTCTCCTGCACCCGATCCCGCTGCTCCTGGCTCATGCGACAACGGGGATGCGCTGGTGGAACGTCTTCGTTCCCTTCACTGCGCCTCGGCAAGGCATTTTGATTGCTTGGGGTACGCTTGCCGCTTACACGCTGATCATCGTCACTGTCTCTTCGCTGAACATCAAAAAACTGCCTCGCCGCCAGTGGCGCGTGATCCATTACGGCACCTACGCGGTGCTGGCGCTGGGACTCATTCACGCACTGACCATTTCCAATGAGTTTGCCCAATACGAGCCGTTCCGTGTTGAGGAGCCGGACAAGTTCCTGCTGGCTTTCGTCGCGGTTCCCGCCGTGCTGCTGTTCCCCGTCTGGCGCGTGCTTGCCGCTCGTCGGCAGCGCATGGTTAAAACGGCCTGAGAAACGCCGTCCTGGTGAAATTATTTCTTCAGCGGGCGGATTGGCTCGGCGAGGGGCTGGCAGAGGGATGTGTAGCTTCCCCAGGCGCCTTTTTCGAGTAAATCAATGCACGTTAAAAAATAGAGTCCCGTGACAGAGAAGATCCTCGGTCTGTTATGTCAGCGGCGTTCTCGATCTGGGCCGAGTTCAGCTCGCCTTCAATCTGGCGTGCAAGGTCGGTGATGAACTCAGCTACTCCAATCGGGGTGGATACATTTCTCAGGGCATACTCCACTGTGAGAGCCTGCTTCTTGCGGCAGAGCAGCAGTCCAATACTTGGCGCATCGGTCTCGTGCCGCAGCGTATCGTCCACGGCGGCGAGGTAAAAGTTCATTTTGCCGACAAACTCCGGCTGAAACGCGACGGCTTTCAGGTCAATGACAACGTAGCAGCGCAGCTTGAGATGGTAAAATAGCAGGTCTAAGTAGTAGTCCTGCCCGTCTACCTCTAGGTGGTACTGGCTGCCGACGAACGCAAAGCCGGTCCCGAGTTCCAGCAGAAAATGGCGAATTTGTTCCAGTAAGCCGCGCTCTACGTCGCGCTCGTGGGCATCGCCGCTCAGTGTCAGAAAGTCGAAGTTGTAGGGGTCTTTCAGTAGCGCCTGCGCCATGTCGGACTGCAGCGGAGGCAGTGTGCGCGAGAAATTCGTGGTCGCTTTTCCCTGCCGCTCATACAGCCGGCCTTCGATCTGCATCTCCAAAATGGAGCGGCTCCAGCCGTGCTCGACTGTGGCTTGGGCGTACCAAAGTCGCTGGGGGGACTCTTTGATCTTTTGAAAGAGGATGATATTGTGGCCCCAGGGGATTTGCGACACAGCCTGTGTCGCAAATTGATTTTCCTCGGGATAAGCCAAAAAGAAGGCACGCATCCGCTCCAAGTTGCGGGAAGAAAAGCCTTGTATGCCGGGAAAGGCTTTCTGAAGATCGGCGGCCAAACGAGCGATAACCGCTTGACCCCAGCCTTGCTTCTGCTGGCGCATTACGATGTCCCGTCCGATCTGCCAGTAAAGCTGCACCAGTTCGCGGCTGACGCTGAGGGCAGCCCGAACCTGCGCCGTCTGGATTTGGCTCTTCACGTCGGTCAAGAATTCGGCGTAGCCCTCGAAGCTATTTTCCGGTGCGACTTCTTCTTTGCTCATGCGGTTTCTCACAAGTTCCGTTACTTTTTCAGTGGGCGGATTGGCTCGGCGAGGGGCTGGTAGAGGGCGGTGTAGCTTTCCCAGGCGCCTTTTTCAAATAAATCGTGGAAAAACAGGTACTGCTGCGCCCAGCCGGCCATTGGGCCGAAGCGGGTGCGGACATCGCCGGCGATTTGGGTGTAAGTGTTTTTGGTGAGGGTCTTGGAGGTCGGCTTCTCTGGGGCGCTGTCGGCTTGGTACGTCCGCTGGACGATCTGCCGAATGTGGGTATCCACCGGCACGGCTTCGTCCTTGTCGAGCGAGAAGAGGCAGACGCAGTCGGCGATCTTCGCGCCGATACCGGGCAGGGCCATCAGGGCGGACTTCGCTTCGTGGTAGGGGCGGCGGCGCAGGCCGAGCAGCCAGGGAGCGCCGCCGTGGGCCATGACGGCTGACGCGGTCTCTTTCACATAGGCGGCCCGGTAGCCGAGGCCGAGCCAGGTCAGGTGCGGCAGGGACGCTTCGGCGAGGCGGTGGACGGGGGGGAAGGCGTGATGGGTCAGCCCGGCGACTTCGCCGGGGTAGAGGTCGCCGTACTCGCGGCAGAGCGCGGCGATGGTCCGGCGGATGCGGTAGAGGGGTGAGGCCGAGGTGCAGAGAAACGAGAATAGGCACTCGACCGGGTCCTGCCGGATGACCCGCAGGCCGGCGAACTCGGCCATCGCGGGCCGGATATGGTGGTCGGCGTCCACAAACTGCCGGGCCAGCGCGGGCAGGTCCACGTCGAGCCGGAAGTAGTCCCGGACCAGCGCGAGATCGTGCGCCCTCGGGCCGGTTTCGTAGAACACCGCGTCGTCGTCCTGCCAGAGCCGGACGAGCTGCTGCGTCGCCCGCCCGGTATCGGGGTCGGTGATGGGAAGAAGGCAGGCCCACCAGCCGTCTTTATCAATGCGCCAGCGGAAGGTCTGACCGCAGATGACCGTGTAGGCAATCTGGAACTCGTCAATCGGGCAGAGAAACGTGGAATAGGCCATGCAGCTATTGTACGGCAATCAGTGCGGGTTGTCAAATTGACAAGCCAAGCTCCGCCACCGCTTGAGCGGCAACCTTGAGTGCGGTTTCAGGCGGGTCTCCGTCTTCCAGCATCCAGGCCGCCGACAGGCCCGCGTAGGCCAGTATCCAGCGCAGAAGCCGCTCACGGTTCAGCCCTGCCGCTTCGGCCACAATCGCCGCCCGCCGGGCTAGATGACCGGGCGCGACTGCCGTTTTGGGATCGGGATTGCAGAACAAGTTGGCGTAGTCGAAGCCGCGCTCGCCGCGCAGACCCTTCGGGTCAATCGCTCGCCAGCCGCGCTCTCCAAAGTCCAGAATATTGCCGTGGTGAATATCGCCGTGCAGAATGACTTCGTCCAGCGGCGCGGCAAGAAGCTCTCGGGCCGTGTCCGAGCAAAGGGCCAAAATGCCGCCGTGCTCGGCTGCCGCCGGGGCCAGATCGCGAAACCAGCGGGGGAGGGGAACGGTCTCGGGCGCGGGCTGCTGGCGCGGTGCATGAAGCCGGGCAACGACGCCGCAGATAATCCGGCAGGCGTCATCATCGCCGCTGCCGGTGCGGGCCATGTCAGCCAGTGAACGGCTGCCCATCGCTCGCTCCAGGAGCAGCGCATCGCCGTCATGCGCCAGAACTTCCGCCGCGCCGTCGCCGTCCCACCAGGCCATCAACTTTCTGCCGCGTTTTTCTTCCTCGATCGTCGTGATTTTGAGCATCGCGGGCCGATCTCGGAAGCGCACGGGCAGAAGCTGGCTGGTGGGGGTCAGAATCGGCTCCCCGTCGGGCGTGAGGCTCCAGCGGGTCAAGTACTCAGCGAACATCTTTGACTGCCTGCACCTGCCACCAGTTGACGCTGACATTCGGCGTGTCCCAGACCAGCGAAACGGTGTGATAAGTCTTTGGGGCGAACGAATACGCGCCCATGTCTACGGTCGTCCACCCCTGCCCGCCGCCGGTGCTCGGCACGCGCACTGCGGGAAACTTTTTGCCGTCCACGACGAAGTGCAGCCTACCGCCCTGAGCCGCCGCCGCACGGACGGCCAGATGCATCCGTCCCTGCACCGGGACTTCCTGCCAGGTCAAGGTTTCGCCGGCCTGCGCTCGGCAGACATCCCAGCCGCCGCCCGTGTCGGTCGTGTCTTCAATCGCAATCGGACCGTTGCGGTAAAAGTTCGGCCTGCCGGGAAACGGGGCCGCGCCGGTGAACGAATCACAGTTCTCGGCTTCTTCTTTGAGGTCGACGGGGAACGGGCGGCGGCTGAAGCGGCGCAGAATGTTGATCCGCTGGTTTGGGTAATCATAACCCGTCGCGGCGTAGCCCAATTCTTTGCCGTTCTCATCCAAATTTCGCGCCCGCCAGCAGGCCGCATTTTCCCAGTAGTCGTCGAAGCCTTCGACAAACGTAGACACGCACCGGGGATTGCCGGCGGTGTGCGCGAGGCCGCCGGCGAGGGTTTTGCCGTGATCGGGGTCTACGATCCAGATTGGGGCGTTTGGGTCGGCCCGGCTGGAGATATGGAACCGGGGAATGCAGGTGCCGAGCGTCACCCCATTCCAATCGCTGACATTCCAGGTGGAATAATTCGGGCCGGGCACGGGCGTGAACCAGGGATACACCGCATCCACCACGCCGGGGGCGGCGCTCGACGGGTCGTTTCGAACCCAGTCTTGGGGGACCAAAATATAGGGGTTGAAGCCAAACTCCGCTCGGCACTGCCGGCGCAGGTACGCAATCAGCTTGGAGCCGTTGCCGTCCAAATGGGACAAAAATGCGGGTGAGCCGGACCAGATCGCGTATACGGGCCGCCCGGCGATTTTGTAACGGTTGGCGTCGGGCACCGCCGAAAAGAACGCTTTGAGATTGGCATCCCAAACAAATGCCCACGCTTCGGGGTGGCTGACATCGAACGGCGTTTTGTACCCATAGCCGTCGCCGTGCCGAAAGTTCCACAGGGCCGTCCAAGACGCCGGGTTGTCGTCAAACCCCATGACCTTGACCCGCCCCGTCAGGCCGCGCTTGTTCAGGGCCTGAACCAAGCGAGCAAACGTCTTCGGCTGCCCGTTGCCCTTGAGCCAGACCGCCGTGAAGTCAATCTGCGCCGAGTCGCACTGCTCGGCCAGGCTGCCCCAGTAGTGGGACGAGTCGCCCGGCGGCAGGTTATAGAGGGGCAGGGAGTAGACAGTGTTACGCGCGGCATAGTCGCGCAAGATGGCGCTGTCCATCTGCGGGTGCCCGAACGCATCCACGTCGGCATTTACGTCTACGCCCAGAGCGCCGCCCGTTTGAGCGCGGCAGACCGGGCAAAGCAGCACAGCTACCAGTGTGCCGAGTATCAAGAAGCAGAAAGCCGCGTACCGTTTTGTCCTGGGCATTATTGTTGAGGAGATCAAAGATTGTTGAGGAGATCAAAGCGCGGGAGCGCGGCTTTTCGGTGTGCCGCTCCTCTAGGGCAGGAAAGCGCTGCCGAATTGTTCTTCGGGTTCGGTCGCAACCTCCAGCATTGCGGGCAGGCCGCAGAACCGCACCGGCAGCAGGGCGTCCGTCTCATCGAGGCAGTGAACGATGAACAGCATACTCGTGATTGCTTTTCTTGAACTGAATGGCGGCTAAAGGCTGCGATCAGCCGAGATAGGCATCGAGAAGCCGGCGGGAGCGCTCGCCGATCGCGTCGGCGGGCATCGCGTCGAACACCGGCGAGAATATCTCCAGGCCGACGTTGTTGAGGCCGCCGATCGCACGCAGCGCTTCGATGATCCGGCGGACCGGAAAATCGCCGTCGCCCGGCGCTCGCCGGTTGTTGAGACCATCGTAGGCCGGCGGCACGCCGAATGGCACCTCGGCTGTGGCATCGCAGAGCTGGACGCCGGTTATCCTGTCGCCGGGGATCGTGGCGAGCAGCTCAAAATCCGGGTCTCCCCGCATGAAGTGCCAGAGGTCGAAACGCGTCGATCATCTGGTGCATGGAGTAGCGCCCCTGCGGGAAACCGCCCCACACAGTAAAAGAAGACATTTCGAGCGCTGCCGCCATGCGGAAGAAGTCGTCCTGGTCAAAGCCGATGATGTCGGCGGGAAAGGATTCGGGTGGGAGGTCGGGCTTCCAATCCTCTACCCAGCGGACGAGCGGATCGAGATGGACGATGGCGACGCCGGCGTCGCGGGACATGGTTTTGATGTCTCGGGTGGTGATGCTGGACCCCAGCCACTTGTTGTAGTCGGAAGGCGTCACGGTCAGAGTCTCGCAGCCGGCAATCGCCGCCGCCTTCAGCTGCTCGTCAAGCGGGAGCGCTCTGACCGTGCCGTTCCACATTACACGCTGCATATTGCTCATGAAGGCCTCATCTTTTTCCCTGAAAACTAGCGGGCAGCCTTGGAAACATCGAAGCTGTCTTCAAGCATCTGAAAGCGCGACACCAAGCCATCAGTGATCGTTAAGATGATTGCGAACTGTGTCGCGGTGATCTTGTCGGTTTTCTTGATACGGGTCTGGAGCGAACCGACAATCACGGCGCGACTATCGTTTGCCAGGACGTCCTCGACATCGAATGCAACCGGCTCGGTCAGCTTGCGTGCATCCCGCATGAACTCGGCTACTGCCGCCCGGCCGCTCCTGTGACCGATCCACGGCAGGACCCCGTCGTCCCCTTGAATTTCAAAACGGAGATCTTCAGCAAACGCTGCGGCAATCTCTGCCGGGTCGCGGCCGGTGCCGATGCCCTCTAACAGATTTTTTGCAATCTCGATATTCTGTTCGACGCTCATGCTTGTTCTCCTTCAACTTGGCTACGGCCTCAGCGCCCTGAGAAACTGATTTGCGCACCCGCCTCGCTCTCCGACTTGTCGCCGCCGGCCTCCGTCGCACGCTTCAGCGCCAGGAAAGCCTTCTGTGCATCGTCGGTCTCGAAAAGCCTTATCGTCAGGTCGGGCAGCAGATCGTCTGCACCTGCAACGCCGCCTGCGGACCAAGCCTTCAGGAGTGCGCGGACCGCGCCGTAGGCAAGCGTGGGACCGGACGCGAACCGCTCGGCCAGCTCGTTGGCAGCCGCATCCACACGGTCGTCCTCGACGACTCGGGCAGCGAGGCCGATCTCTCCGGCCCGAGTCCCGCTCAACGGCTCGGAGAGGAAAACAATCTCGGCCGTCCGACTGCGGCCAATCCGCTCGGCGAGGCGCTGAAGCCCACCGGCAAGCGGGACCATGCCGGTGCGGGTTTCGACCGCGTGGAACGAAGCGCTATGAGCCGCGACGATCAGGTCGCAGTGCAGGACAAGTTCGAAGTGACCGCCGACCGCCTTGCCGCGGACGGCCGCGATCGTGGGAATGCGCAGCGCCTCCAGCGCACGATAAGCTTGGTTCACCTCGTCAATGAAGGTGTGGAACCAGTGAATATCCTTGCCCGGCCACTCAGCAACATCCCCACCCGTGCCAAAGTTGGGGCCTTCGGCTCGGACAACGAGGACACGGATGTCTGCCGTGCTCGCCATATGCACTGCGCCCCGGAGGTCGTCCGCCCAGCGTCGGCCGAGTTGGTTATCGGGCGGATCGCACAGGATAACATAGCCGACAGCGCCTGTTCGCTCGAACTTCACAACGCTCATGGTTTCCTCTGTTGTTTAGCCTACAGGCTTACTTGGCACACGGGGATATCCGAAGCATCCGAATCGACTGCATCCCTGAAGATGTTTTGGAACTCATCACTTGCGACATGAGCCTCGAATGCGCTCTGGCTTTCCCGCCCCTTGTTTGGATCGCCAGCTATCTGACCCGCTTCACTCGTGAGACTTTGCCTTTTCTTTTCCCAAATCCTTGTGTTATCTTCCTATTTCCCGTTCTGCGGGAAATACAAACACACTATTGGCTTTAACAGTATTGGCTTCAAAGGAACGGGTTGGGGCCGGAGAACATCTTTTCCCCCTGCGCTTTGAAAAAGAAGCAGCGAGGCTGTACGCAGTCTTCCTTGCGGTTGATCTGCGAAACACCTCGCTGCTTCTGCTGGTTCTGAAGAATGCGGCCCGAAGGCCGTAGACGACGAAACGAGACTTCTGGGTGGGCTGGTGGCAAAAGTAGCCAGTCATGACCCGCAGGTGAATCTCACCCGTAGGTTATAAGCCGCCCCGAAGGTTAAAATGGCTAACCTTCGCCACCGCCCTGTAAACTATGGTCCAATATAAAATCCTCCTTCTATGTTGAGATAACGTATTATACCACGTTTGCGCCGAAATCATTCCTTTTATTTTCGAGGACCTCACCCCGGCGCAAGCGCCGACCCTCTCCTTAAGCAAGGAGAGGGTAAGAGTGAGAAAGAAGGCACGGTGAATGGTGCCTCTGCGGCCATGTCCTAGACTTCTTCACCCTCTCCTTTCTCAAGGAGAGGGTCGGCGCTTGCGCCGGGGTGAGGTCCTAGTATGGGGTCCCTTCGCCCAGTGCGGCAAAAACGGCACGAAAAAGACGGCCAGCCCTGTGAAGCCGAAGCCGAACCAAAGGGCGGAAAACCAGCCGTGCGCGATGGAATGATGACTGGCCGGGCCGAAGGCATCATATAGCAGGCTGCCGAACTTGTCGCACAGCACGAGGCTCAGGGCCATCGCCGCCTGCATGAGGCCGTAGACCGTGCCCTCGATCTTCGGCGGACTCGCCCGCGCCGCCAGCGTGTTCAGGCAGACCGCCAGAAAGATCGCCAGGAAGCTCCACGTAAACTGCCCCCAATGCACCGACGGCGCATCGTGCATGGTCATCGCCGCCAGATAGATCGCGCAGTCCGACCCAATCGCGCCCCAGACCAGCACCCGCAGCGGCAGAAAACGCGACACTGCGCCGAAGACGATCAGCCCGGCCAGCGCTCCGGCGGCAGTCCAGCTATCGAGACGTCCGATGAAGTCTTTGGACAGGTGCAGCACATCGGTCTCGTAGAACACGGCCGCGGTCAGGAGCAGCGGCGTGACATAAAGGTAAAACAAAAACGCCGTCATGGTCCACAGGCCAGGGGTCCGGGCCGCGTCCCGCAGCGCCGCCTGAGTTTCCGCCCACTCGGCGTCTTTGGCGGCTTGACGCGCCCGCCGCTCATCGTGCGTCATGCGCCGCAAGCCGCTGGCCTGGCGGTCATCGAGCAGCAGCGCCAGCGGGGCCAGCGAAAGCGAGAGCAGGGCGGCCAGCCCGAACGCATAGGGGTAGCTCCAGTGCGCGGTCGCCTGGCCGTCGAGCTTGGCTGTGTAGACCAAGCTCAGTACCAGGGGCGTAAACTGGGCCAGGGCTTGCAGTGGTCCGAAGTTTCCCGTGCGGTTGCCCACCGAGACCATCGCGGCGTTAATCAGCACCGAAGCCAGCGCCCCCCCGGAGCCGACGACGATCAGGAGGCAGACGAGGGCCGCATAGTGGTACGAATGCAGCGTCGCGAGACCCAGGTAGCCGACGGCCTGCACGGCAGCGGCCAGGACAAAGTAAGTCCGCCGGTGCCAGCCAAAAAGGGGATACAGGTCGGAAAGTCCACCCATAAACGGCTGCAAGTAGGCGGGGATATTGATCAAGAGCAGCAGGGTGCCGACCCCGCTGGCGGTGAGATGCAGCACTTCCTTGTACAAAAAGAGCTGCTTATTGTAGGTGATTGCGCCCAGCACCCCGCCGAGCGCCGCGGTCGCCATCAGCAAAGCAGCGGTGCGCCAGAGGGCGCTCGGAGAAGCTGTCACGCCGCCTCCGCAGGTTTCGCGGACAGCGGGGCCGCGCTTCTGGCCCAGGCCGGCATCAGCGGAATCAGCACGGCGGCAAGCAGGGTGAGGCCGAAGCCCCACCAATTCAGCGCATACCAGCCGTGAGCCGCGCTGTGATGCGGTGCGCCATAGTGTTCGTACAGCATCCCGCCGATCTTGTTGCTGAGGGTGCCGGCAAGGCCGCTGGCGGCAATAAACAGACCGTAAATCGTTCCCTCGATCTTCGGGGGGCAGGCCCGTGCCGCCAGGGTCAGGATGCTGAGACTCGTCATGATGCCGAAGTAGGAGCCGACAAAAAAGACCAGCTTCGCCGAAAGCGGATCGTGCAGCGCGAAGTTCAGTAGGTACGCCAGTGTTCCAATTGCCCAGCCGCCCCATACCAGCGCCCGAACTGAGATGCGGCGCGAGATCGCCAGAATTGTCAGAATGCCCAGAATGACTCCGGCGGAGGACCACTGACCAAGATCGCCGATGAACTGCTTGGAAAAATGCAGCGTGTCTACCTCGAAGTAAAGCTGCGCCGTGCTGCCCGACGGCGTCAGCGTGAGGTAAAAGATATAAGCGATGACGGCCCATAAGCCGGGGGAGCGGGTGGCCAGGCGCAGCGCGGCCAGCGACTCGGCGCGATCCCGTGCTTTAGCTCCCGCCCGCTGTGCATGTTCTGCGCTTGTCTCGTGGGCACTCTGCCGGCGGCTGACACGTCCTTCAGAAATCAGCAGGGTCAGCGGAAGCGCCAGCAAAGCCAGCAGCGCCGCCGTGCGGAAGCAGTGCGCGTAAGACCAGTTCTGGGTGACGTAGCCACCAAGACGCGCCAGCACGAGAAATGACAGCGCAAATGGCAGGAATTGCTGGATGCCTTGCAGGCGCGGCACCGTGCCGGTCCTGTTGCCGACTGAGACCATCACGGCATCCGCCATGATCAGCAGTGTGACACTCCCAGCCACGGTCACGATGACCAGCAACGCCGTGGTCCAGTAGGACGGATGCGGCAGCAGAGACAGCCCGAAGAAGCCTCCCGCTTGCAGCAGCGCCGCCAGCGCATAGTAAGAGCGCCGGTGGTAGCCGAAGAGGGGAAATAGGTCCGATCCCGCCCCGATGAATGGCCGGAAATAGTTGGGGGCAGCCAGCAGGATGCCCAGCGACGCCACAGCGCCGACTGACAGATGAAGCTGATCCTTGTAAAAGAAGGCCAGTTTTTCGGCGGAGAAGGTGTTGACCAGCGCCCAGACGGTAACCGTTCCGGCCATGAGCAGAGCGACGCGCCAGAACGCGGCACTTTCAGTCGGGGTTGTCTGGGTGCGGACAAGTGTTTGGGGTGCCAAAGGAGCCTCTTTCTGAAAAAGTGCCTTCGGCGCTGGAGGCTGCCCCTAGTATAGCATGAGGGGCAGCACGGCTGTCAAGCGGCCTGCCAGCCGGCAATCTAGCTGCGCGGGCCGGTTGGCAGGGTGAAGGCCGACGGCATTGAGGCGAGCAGGCCGGCAAGCGCCGTGTACCAGGCGGCCAGAGCGGTCGCAAGGCCGAAATACCCGCCGAGCTGTTTGGTGCCGCCGCCGAACGCATCTATCGTCAGCAGCAAAAATGTCACCGTCAGCAGGGCGAAGACCGTAATCAGCGCGAGGTTGGTTTTGAGGCTTGCCACAAGCATCAGGGCCGTGAACAGGGTCCAGCCGAGCAGGAAGACGCCGAATGCGGCTTCGTTCGGGATCAGCTTGAACTGGATCATAGCCCCGACTGCCAGCCAGAACGCGCCGTAGGAGGTAAATGCGGTCGCGCCGAACGTATTGCCGGTCTTAAACTCCCACATCCCGGCGAGAAGCTGGGCCAGGCCGCCGTAGAACAGGGCCAGGCCGATGACGATGTCCACGCCGGTGAACAGTTTGGCATTCGCGGCGCTGAGAACGAAGGTGGTCAGCGCGAACGCGCACAGCCCGAGGGGGCCGGGGTTTGCGGTCGCCGGTGCAAGGGCGGCAGGGGCGAGGGCGGTGGGTGCGGTCGTTTCTCTTTCTAGGACTTGGGCCATGATGTTCTCCTTGAACTGTATCCATAATGATTGTATCTATGGTGATTGTATCATGGGTGTCAAGCGGGAGACCTCACCCCGAGACCTCACCCGGCTCGTTCCTCGCCACCCTCTCCTTAAGCAAGGAGAGGGTCGGAAAAAAAAGAGCCGCAGTTGCTGGCCCGGATTATCTCTCGAAGTCACTCTTACCCTCTCCTTAAGCAAGGAGAGGGTGGCGAGGAACGAGCCGGGTGAGGTCTCAATGCTCCAAGAAATACCGGACATTGGTGACAATCACGTCGCGGCGGCCCAGCAGGGCGAGCTTGAGGAGCGGGCCGGCCTGGTTATGCAGGAGAGCGTGCCAGAGCTTGCGGGAGACCAGCTCGGGCAGGACAATGGTCACGACATCGTCGGAGCGCTCCTTTTGGACCGCATCAATGTAGCGCAGCAGGGGACCGACCAGGGAGCGGAACGGCGACTCCATAATCACCAGCGGAATATCCGTGCCGTAGGCGTTCCACGCTTTCTTCAGTGCCTGGGTCCGGTCCGGGTCGGTCTCGATATAGACGGCCCGGACATCATCGGAGGTCAAGCGGGCGTAGTTCAGGGCCTCGACAATGCCTCGGTGCAGGCGCGGCACCAGCACCAGCACGGTGTTGTGCTTCGGCGGGGTCAGAGTGAGGCTGTCCAAAGACAACTCCGCACCGATCTCTTTGTAGTGCTGGCTGATCCGCAGAAAAAACAGCACCAGGAGCGGCATCAAAATCAGCACCAGCCAGGTGCCGTAGCGGAGCGGCAGGAACGGCACGATCTTGTCGCCGTCGTCGAACTTCGAGACGGCAATAATCATTGTCACGATGCCCGTGGCGACCGCGCCGAGGGCATTGAAAAACAGCGATGTCTGCCACCCACGCTCCCGTGTGCGGAGCCAGCGCCGGACCATGCCGAACTGCGCGATGGTAAACGATGTAAAGACGCCGATGGCGTACAAGTTGAGCAGATTGGAGACGATGCCGTGGAAGATCAGCAGCAGCGCAATGGCAGCGGCAGACAGCAGCAAAATACCGTTGGAATAGGACAGCCGGTCGCCGATATTGCCGAGCTGCCGGGGCAGGAAGCTGTCGCGGGCGAGCATGGACGCAAGCTGCGGGAAGCCGGCAAACGCGGCATTCGCGGCGATGACCAGCACCAGTGCAGTCGCCCACTGCACCACGTAAAACATGAAGTGCAGCGCGGGCGGCCAGGCGGTGCTCGCGACCTGTCCGACGACGCTTTGATAGCCCGGCGCGGTCGAGTCCTGAAAGTTATGCTGAATGCCGAAGCGGTTTGCAAGAAATGTCAGGCCCAAGAACATCGCCGTCGCCAGCCCGCCCATCCAGGCCATCGTCAGAGCGGCGTTTTTGTCCTGCGGCGCTTTAAACACTGGGGTCGTGTTCGAGATCGCCTCAACGCCGGTCAGCGCGGTGCAGCCCTGCGAGAACGCCTGCAATACCAGGTACAGGCCGACCCCTTGCAGGCCCATCTTGGCCCCGTTCAAGGCGTCACCGGCCCCGACGGCTGCGGCGGTGTGTGCAGGATGGGTCGCAAGCGTCAGCAGGCCGGCAGCAATCGTGGACAAAATCGCGAAGATAAACAAATAGGCCGGCCCGGCAAACGCCCACCCAGCTTCTTTGACGCCGCGCAGGTTGAGGATCGTCACCAGCAAAACGGCGACAACGCACATCGGTACCAGGTGCGGCTGAAGCACCGGGTAGGCCGTAATCATCGCGGCGACGCCCGCCGCGACCGATACCGACACGGTCAGGATATAATCAATCAAGAGCGACGCAGCGGCAATCAGCGATGGCAGGGTGCCGAGATTGTCGCGAGACACTGGATACGCCCCGCCGCCCTCGGGGTAGGCGAAAATGATCTGCCGGTACGACAGCACGACCGTGATCAAAAGCGCGGCGATGCCGAGCGCGATGGCCCAGGCAAAATGCAGCGCCCCGGTGCCGGCCAAGATCAAGATGCCGAGAATAGACTCGGTCGCGTAGGCGTTAGATGAAAGCGCGTCCGACGAGAAGATCGGCAGGGCCAGAAAGTTCGGCAGCTTGCCGTGCCCGACGCCCGATGTCGGCAGGGCGCGTCCGAAGAGCACGCGCCGAAGCTGCCCGAGGGCGCTGTCGTATTTATGCGGCGGCGGCAGGGAGTTCGGCTCGGGCAGTTTCGGCTCGGGCAGTTTCGGCTCGGCAGGCAGCGTCGTCTTGCCGGGGGCGGATGGGATGGACATGTCTTCTCTTTCGGGACTTATTTTTCGGGACTTATTTCGGGAGGATATTCAGCCGCTATTGTACCCGGCCTTGCTGCTCGGAACACCGTCCAACGCCAATTTTATCATCGGTGTATTAAGCTGATGGGCTGTGTGCTATAATCGCTGGTATGTGAATGAAGAGGGACGAACACAAGGTTCGCCCTACCCATGCCATCGTTTCGTGTCATTGTCCATGTCATCGTTTCGTGTCATCGCTGCCACAATCAAATCCGCCATGAAAAAACTCATCCCACCCATTCTTGCCGCTCTCCTTGCCTGCGCCGTTCCCTCTGCCGCGCAGGCGCCCGCCGCGCCGAAGCCGCCTGTCTTGTTCCCGTTCGTGCTGCCCTGGGACGATGCTTCGCCCGGCACGATCACCGATGTCTCGTTTCTGAATGCCAAACCTGCCGGGGTGCACGGTTATATTGTCGCCAAGAACGGCCACTTTGTCGAAACGAACACCAAAACGCGGGTGCGCTTTCTGGGGGTCAACTTTGCCGCCAAGGATGCGTTCCCGAGCCATGCCGACGCCGAAAAAGTTGCGGCCCGGATTGCAAAGCTCGGCATCAATTTAGTGCGCCTGCACCACATGGACAACAGCGATTGGGGGCAGGATGCGAGCATTTGGGACTATGGCTACAAGGACCGTCAGCACCTCAGCGCCGTTCAGCTCGACAAGCTGGACTACTTTATCAGTCAGCTCAAGCAAAACGGCGTGTATGTCAACTTAAATTTGCACGTCAGCCGCCAGTTCTCGGAAGCCGACGGCTTCCCGGCATCGGTCAGCCAAATCTCCACGTCGTTCGACAAGCGCGTGGACGAGTTCGACCGGCGCATGATTTTACTCCAAAAGAACTATGCCCGCGATTTGCTGACCCATGTGAACCCGTACACAAATCTGCCCTATGTGTCCGACCCGGCAGTGGCCGTGGTCGAGATCAACAATGAAAACTCGCTGGTCGGTGACCCGTGGGAGGGCCTCGGCGCAGGGCTGGACACGCTGCCGGAGCCGTTTCGCGGCGAGCTGACCGGCTTCTGGAACGCCTGGCTTCTGAAGAAGTACGGCACCGATGCCAAATTGTCGGCGGCATGGACGGCGCTGACTCCCAATGGCCCCGGCCTGCTGACAGCGTCCTCCGAATGGAGTATCGAGCATCAGGGCACGTCTGCTGCTGACCTCAAAGCCGACGGCCTCAGTGCCCAGGCGACGGTCGCCAGAACCGACGGCACGGACTGGCACGTCCAGGTGCATCAAACAGGACTGGACCTCAAGAACGACGCAACTTATACCGTGACGTTTCGGGCCAAAGCCGATGCAAGCCGTACTCTGCCCGTTGCAGCAAGCCTCGACCAAAACGACTGGCACAACATCGGCCTCGATACAAACGCAGCGCTCACGACCGATTGGAAGCCGTTTTCCTACGTCTTCACAGCCCATGACACCGTTCCCAATCACAACCGCCTGGCATTCACGCTCGGCAACCAGGCTGGAACCGTCTGGATTGCAGGCCTCCAAATCCATCCCGGCGCGGACGGCGCGGGTCTTGCGCCCGGCCAGTCCCTCCAAACCAAAACCGTGAGTATTCCCGTGTCCGCGCTCAAGGCCCAGCATGACGATTGGATTTCGTTTCTCGCCGGCACCGAACGCGCCTACGCCGAAGAGATGCGCGGCTACTTGAAGAACACGCTCAAAGTTCACGCCAATGTCATCTGCTCCCAGATCTCCTGGGGTGGTTTGACGGGCCTGGGCCGCGAGGCGAACATGGACTTCGCCGACAACCATGCGTACTGGCAGCACCCAAGCTTCCCGCACAAGCCGTGGGACGCAAACGATTGGACCATCACGAACACGCCGATGGTCTCCGATTTAGCAACTGGCGGCGGCACCCTGCGCGACCTCGCCGAGTACCGGGTGGCCGGCAAGCCGTACACCGTGTCCGAGTATAATCATCCTGCGCCGAGCGACTACCGGGCCGAGATGATGCCTGAACTCGCCACGTTTGCCGCGTTCCAGGACTGGGACGCTGTCTACTTATTCGATTACGGCCAGTACGGCGCGGGCGCGTCGAACGACAAAATCAACGGCTACTTCGGCATCGGCAGCGACCCCGCCAAGACCGCGTTCCTCCCCGCCGCCGCCATGATTTTCCGGGCCGGGGAAGTGCCGTCAGCCGAGGTCAACCCAACGCTGATTCTACTGCCTCAACAGCTTCAAGACCGCCCTGTCTCGGCACTTTGGCGGGAAGCGAGCCATGATAAAGCATCAAGCCCACTGGGACAGCGTCTTGCAGTTCGTGTTCAGTCCCCCCATGATGACGTGACGAAGATGCCTGGCCGACCGCCAATTATCTTGTACCAAATCGTTGGTGACTCCGCTACGCTCAAATGCAGCACTGACAGTGCCGCCACGCGGTATCTTGCCGTCAGCCCTGCCGCGCAGTCAGTCGCCGGGTATGTCGGGGGGCAGACGGTGACGCTGGACGGCAGTGTGCTGGCGTTCCCGGCGTTCGGTAACAACTTCGCGGCGGTGACGCTGACGGCGATGGACCGGAAGCCCACTGCCATGTCTAGCCGTCTGCTGCTGACGCTGGTGGGCAAAGTGGAAAATCAGGGCATGAGCTGGAACGCGGACCGCACGAGTGTCGGCAATCAGTGGGGAACGGGGCCAGTGATGGCCGAAGGCATTCCGGCGACGGTGACGCTGAAGACCGACGGACCGCGTTCGGTCTGGGCGCTGGACGGCACCGGAGCGCACACGCAGAAAGTCCCGGCGACGTATGCCGCCGGCGCTTTGACGTTCACGGTCGGGCCAGAGTTTAAGACACTGTGGTATGCGGTGGAAAAATGACCTCACCCTGAAGAACCTCACCCCGCTCGTCCCTCGCGACCCTCTCTTTAAGAAAGGAGAGGGTGAGAACAGAGGACCAGAGATGGTTCGGCGGAAGTTTGCCTCGCTTTCCGTAACCCTCTCCTTTCTTAAGGAGAGGGTCGCGAGGGACGAGCGGGGTGAGGTCTCCGGGTGAGGTTTGTCTCAGCAAGTGGGTCCCGCGCCCTACCAAAGCAGGGTGAAGCGGTAGCGAGCGTCGCCGGGCTGCGGGTCGTAGATACGCACGACCGCCGTGTAGCCATTGGACGGGCGCGGCTGCTGGACCACGCGGACCGTGCCGCGCCCGCGCTTTCGCAGGCTGACAAAGACCGGACGGTTCGGCAGGCGTCCGAAGACCTGCGAGCTGGCGGTACTGACCGACCTGCCGCTGACGGTTCGGGTTTGTATGTCTCGCCCGTGCAGGGAGACTGTTGCCCGGTCATCCACCGTGCCGCTCCATTCGAGGCGGCCCTGGGCATGGGCCGCCAATGGAAGCAGGGCAGCCCCGCCAAGCACGAGGCAGGACACGAAGGGAAGAAAACGCTTCATTTCCAAAGTCCCTCTCAGCGCGTGTAGCTGTTATGCTTGTCCTGGTAGATCGTCCGGCTGCTGCGGTTCAGCTCGCGGTTCAGACGCTGGCGCTCCCCGGCGGTCAAATGGCCGCCATTGAGTCGTCGGTTTCGATGCTCCTGGCGGTGGATGGAGGCATCCCGGCGGTTCAAGCGGTACTGCTCGCGCCGGGTCAACTGCTCGCTGCCGACGCCCTGATGGATGCGCCCGTGCTGATCGTGGAGGCGCTGGTTGATGCTGTCCGCCTGGGCGGCCACCGGCAGCAAAGCTGCGCCGAGTAGGATCGCGGCGAGGGCCGCTTTGACTGCATTGACTTTCATTGGGGATTTGCTCATCTTTCTTGCTATTTTGATCCGGCGTCACTGCCGGACAAGGCCGCTGTTTCGGCGGCACCTGTTCTGACGCTGCCGCCGCTGAAATGTTCAGTCGCACTCATATCAGTCGCACTCATATCAGTCGCACTCATAAACGAAAACAAAGGACAACCCGCCACTTGAAACTTTCCCGCCGCACTCAGACGCGCCGTGCGTTTACACTGATTGAACTGCTCGTCGTCATCGCCATTATCTCGATTTTGGCCGCGATTTTATTTCCGGTCTTTTCCCGTGTCCGCGAGAACGCCCGCCGGGCGGTCTGCCAATCGAACTTGAAACAAATCGGGCTGGCGTTCACGCAGTACACGCAGGACTACGACGAAACGTACCCGTGCGACAAGTCAGATATGGGGCTGTGGCAGGGGCGGCATTTCCGCTGGCCGATCATGCCGTACCTGACACTGGGGCAGAAACGGACGGCGACGCCGGGCAGCTTCGTGTCGGTGGGCGGGCCGAACACGGCGGCGTTTCTGCACTGTCCGTCGGACCCGGCCACGAGCTTCGATGCGACTTCCTACGCCTACAGCGCGGCATTCTATGTGGCGAACGCCGGGGACATTACCGACATCCACTGCCTGTACCCGGCTCCGTGCGCCGGCCCTGCGCCGGTGATTGTTCTGCAGACGCTGGCCCAAGTCCAGTTTCCGGCACAGAAGATTTTGGTGGGGGAGTGGGATGACAACCACGACGGCCTCCATGCGCCGGGTGGGTGGTGGACATCGAACTTGGCGTCGGCGCGGGATTATCTGTTCGCCGACGGCCATGTGAAGTATTTGCGGGCGTCGGCGCTGACCGCCGGGCAGACTTACCCCGACGGCTTCCCCGACCCAAACGTGACCCCCGGCGGGATCGGCGGGCAGGACGTGCGCTAGACACGGGAGTTCAGGGCCAGGCATCTTGGCGGCCTAGTCGCCGCCTCCGCCGTCGCCCCCGCCTCCATCACCGCCCCCGCCGTCGCCTCCGTGCCCGCCGCCATCGCCATGTCCGCCTCCACCATGCCCGCCGTCGCTGCCATGCCCATGCCCGCCGCCGTGATGCCCGGCGCTGTCGCCAAAATCGCCGCTGCCAAAATCGCCGCCGCCGTCACTTCCGCCGCCGGAAGAACGCCGCGCACTTTGGCGCTGGCTCCAGACTACAAGCGCCAGGATCGCGGCGACTACGAGAAGAACGACCACTGTTTCCATCTGTTGTTGTCTCCTGCTGTGTGCGTGGGGGCGGGAGATTCCGCCTTCACCGTCTCAGACACGGGAGTCGCGGAAAAGTTGCCGGGCGGCTTGAGAAACTGTGCAGAAACAGATTCACGGGGCTGAACCCCCGTGCTTCAAAGAGCAAACTCCCGCCTCAGCACTGGCTACCCGGAGGGGCGCGGGCGAAGAATTCAGGCATTTTCAGTGCCCGCGACGGCGGGGAATTGCCCTTTAAAGCATGGGGGTTCAGCCCCGTGGGGACCTGATACAGTCTCTAAGAAGAAAAGATTGTGCGGACGGCGTCCGCCGGGCCGCAGAGGATGATCTCGGTGCCGAGGGGCCACGGCCCATGCGTCGCCAGCGACGACGCGGCGGCAGACGGCGGCTGCATCGGGCCACCGGGCAGGCGGAATGCGAGGTGCCGGACCCCCAAGCCCCGCCACGCGGCGAGGATGTCTGCGGTGATAGGGCCGGTGGTTTCATAGCGCCCGGCAAGAAACAGCAGCGAGCCGAGCGGGAGGGTCCGCAGGGCCAGCTCGTCGGTGGCCGCACCGACAAACGCGCTGACGGCGGCGGACGACGCGGATTGGGCGCAGTTGATGCCGAACGTGTCCGAGATGCGCCCCGAGAGGGCCTCATCGAAGATGCGGGCGACGGAAACGATTTCCGGGCAAAGGCGGCGGGCATGGAGGCACGCCTGAATGTTGACCAGATCGTCGTTGGTGCAGGCGAGAAACGCCGCCGCCGAGCCGATCGCCGCCCGCTCCAAAGTGTCCGGCAGCGAGGCATCCCCGGTGAGCACCGGGGCGCGTCCGCGCAGGGCCTCGGCAAAGCGCGGGCGCGGAACGGGGTCAATCACGACGGCGTCCAGCCCGAGGTCCGACACCTGCCGGGCCACCCGGTAGCCGAGATTGCCGAGGCCCGCGACCACGACATGGCCGGTTAGGCGTCCTGCTTGCCTCGTCAAAGTCTCATCGAGCCGCTCGGCGGTCGCAAGCGCCGCGAGGTACGAAAAGACGATCCCGAGCAGCGCCCCGCCGGTCAGCATGATGAAGCAGCCGAAGAGCTTCACCCAGTCCGCGCTGTCTTTCAGGCTGATGTCCCCGTACCCGGTCGTCGTAGCGGTCGTGACGACAAAATATAGCGCATCAATCGGGCTGAGATGCAGGGCGAAGCGGAAGACGAACACCGAGGCGATCAGCACGGCGGACAAGGCAATGGCCGTCGGCAGCAGCCGGGTGGGGCGGCCCGACGTGCGGCGCTTCGAGCTGCGAGGAGCCGCCGACCAGAACGGACGCCGGCGCGAGCGCCAGCCGGCGTTTTGAGTCACGGCCCGCAGCACCGACTCGCGCGGCCCGCCGATCAAAATTGTCTCGCCCGCCCGGAGGGGCGTCTGAGCGTCATCCCCTAGTGCCGTCCTCCAGTCGTGTCCCTCGGCGTCTCCGCCGGCGGCGCGGGCCAGCACGGCACAGGCGAACTGAGCTTTGACGGCGTCCGCCCCGAGGCCAAGCAGCGGCGACCTCAGCTTCACCGTCACGCGGCACAGGGGCACTTCGCCGTCGCCGAGCCGCAGGGTTTCCAGCACGGCATCGCCGCAGGCGGCGGCGACAAACGCCGGCGCGGCCAGGGCGGAGACGCTGTACGCTCGCCGGACATTGCCACCCTGCTCTAATTGATCGGCCAGCAGCGGATCAAACGCCCGCAGGACCACGGGAACGTCCGGGGCGGCCTCGCGGGCGGCGACAGCGGCATGGAGGTTGTCGAGGTCGTTCTCCGACAGCGCCAGCAGCGCGGTCGCCCCAGCAAGGCCCGCCGCCCGCAGCGTGTCGGCAGGGGCCAGCGCCTCGGCCTCCACGGTCCGCACCCCCGCCCCGAGAAGTGGCAGCAGCGTATCGGCCTCGCCGCGCAGCCGCACCACCGTCACCTCCGCCCGCCCGGCGGTCATCGCCTGCGCGACCCGGACAGACAGGCGGCACAGCCCCCACAAAATAAAACGCTTGCCGGACAGCATAGCGCCTTGTTCGGCTTCGGGCGCGGCTTCTCCTGCCTGCGTACCGGCACTGGTTTTGGGCGGGTATAATTCCAGCCATGACACGAAAACACTTTCCGGCACTTGCCGCTCTCGGTGCTGCCTGGCTTACCGCCGCCGGGTGCGCGGTCGCTGGGCACCCCACAGCCGTCCGGCCACTGATACTGGCGGCTGCGCCGAACAAGCCGGCGTTTTTGGATGCCGCCGACACGGTCACAGTGGCGATGGACCAGCCGGTTTCGGCGGCGTCGCTGCTCGGCCATGTGTCCGTGCGCTGCGGCGGGGCGACGGTGCTGGTTGCAAAGGTCGAGACGGTGCCGGACAAGGCTGAGGAAGTCGTGTTGGCGGGGACGTTTCAGTCCAAGCTCGGCGGCTCGGACTGGAGTACCGACGATCCCCGAACACAGATGATTGAAGTTGCGCCGTCGGTCTATGAGTTTCAGACGCGCCTGCCTCAAGGCTCCTACCAGTACAAAATCGCACGGGGCGGAAGCTGGGCCGAGAACTACGGCGCGGGGTCTCAGCCCTCGGTCCTCAAGCCGAATGGTGACAATATCCCGCTGGTCGTGCCGGCGGACAACACGCCCGTCCGGTTCCGGGCAGACCTCGCCAAACACACACTGCAAACGACGCTGGGGACTGCTGGCCCTGCGCTTGCCAAAGCTGCTCAGACGGATACCAGCCGCATCCTGCGTCTGACCCTGGGCCGCCGCCTGACGCCCGGTGACATCGCAAAACCGCTGACGCTGCGGCTGCCGGATGGTACGGAGCGTATGGTCTACGCCCGCGAGGCGCTGTCCGGGCCGGAGTATGTCTACAGCGGGGGTGATCTGGGGGCATCGTACACGCCTGCCGCGACGGCGTTCAAAGTCTGGAGTCCGGTGTCTTCGTCGGCTGAAGTGCTGCTGTACCACACGGCCACGGGCGCGTCCTACCGGCAAGTCCCAATGAGCCGGGAAGCGCACGGAGTCTGGGCGGCGTCGGTGCCGGGCGAGCTGGGCGGCGTCTACTACCAGTACCGGTTCACGTCCTACGGGACGCAGCAAACCGCGCCGGACATCTACTGCCGGGCGGCAAGTGCGGACTTGTCGCGCTCAATGGTCGTAGATTTGGCCCGCACCGACCCGGCGAATTGGAAGGCCGTGCCCGCGCCGACGCTTGCCGCACCGACTGATGCGGTGCTTTACGAAGCCCACGTCCGGGACTTCACGATTGACCCGTCGAGCGGGGTGCCGTCGGCGGAGCGCGGGACGTATCTCGGGCTGGCCGCGCTCGGCACAGTCGTTCCCGACACGAGTACGCCGACGGGTTTAGATTACCTGCGCCGGCTTGGGGTCACACACATTCACCTGCTGCCGTTCCAGAGCATCGCCCCGGACGGCGGTGGCCTGAGCACCTACAACTGGGGCTATGCCACTGACCTCTTCAATGTCCCCGAGCCGCGCTACGGCCTGCACCCCGATGACCCGGCCAGCGTCATTCGCGACGTCAAAACGATGGTGCTGGGTCTGCACCAAGCCCATTTGGGCCTGGTCATGGACGTCGTGTACAATCACAGCGTCCCATCGAGCGGCGACGGCTCCCCGTTCTGGGCGGCGGTGCCGTACTATTACTTTCGCACGAACGCGCAGGGGGATGTGCTGAACGAGTCTGGGGTCGGCAACGCGCTTGACGACGACCATCCGATGGTGCGAAAGTATATCTCGGACAGCCTGGTTTACTGGGCGACCGAGTACCGTGCCGACGGCTTCCGATTTGACCAGATGGGAATGTTCACGCCGGAGACGATCCGCGCATTGTCCGAGACGCTGCACAAACTCCGGCCCGACATCCTGCTGTACGGCGAACCCTGGACCGGCGGCGGCCCGCTTCGGTTCGGCAAAGGGGCGCAGCGCGGCCTAAAGATGGCCGTCTTCAACGACACATTCCGCAATGTGATGCAGGGGGAGGTCAGCGGCCCGGCGGCAGGCTTTACGCTCGGCGGCGGGGCGGACCCCGCCGCGCTTGAGAGCGCCCTGCGCGGCTCCCCGGAGTTTGCGTCGGCCCCGACCGAGAGCATCAACTACGTCTCCATCCACGACAACCTTTCGCTGTGGGACAAGATCACCCTGACGCTGCCGAAAAGCGATGCGCTGGACCGTCAATCGGTGAAACTGGCTGGGGCGATGGTCCTGCTCAGTCAGGGGGTACCGATTTTGGAGGGCGGTGCGGAGATGGGACGGACCAAAGGCGGCAACGGCAACTCGTACAACGCCGGCGACAGCGTGAACCGCTTCGACTGGGCGCGGGGCCAAACATTTGCCGATGTCTCGGACTACTACCGGGGCCTGATTGCCGTCCGCAAAGCGCACCCCGCGTTCCGCTGCGCGACCACCGCCGAAGTCGCCCAAACGCTGACCTTCCTGCCCGTGTCAGCGCTGCCGCCGAAGACCACGGCGTTCGTTTTAGACGGCACGGCGACCCGCGACCCGTGGCGCAAAACGCTGGTCATCTTCCACGGCGAGACGACCCCGACGACATTCACCCTGCCGCTGGGCCGCTGGCATTTAGCCGTCAGCGGCGACCACGCCGGCACCGAAGGCGCAGTCGTAAACACTGTGACCATCCCTCTCGCGCCGTTGTCCGCGACTGTGCTGTATCAGTAAAAAAAGAAACCGGCACTGGAAGCCTTCCAATGCCGGTCATCCTATCCTGCGTCTGTCTCTTTTTCCATGTTGTGCGTCGCGGGCTGGTCCTCTCGCTGCCCCAAGTCCTTCCAGCCTTGCTTGAGATAGAACCGCCTTGCTCGCACATTCGCGGCGGTGACACTCAGGCAGGCCGTCTTGTAACCGCGCCGCTGAAAGTGAGCAACAGCAAAGCGCTCCATCGCGGCGGCGATGCCGGTGCCGCGCCAGGGCGGGGTGACATAAAAGAAGCTAAGATAGCCGATTGACGGGTCAACAAATGTCCCGAAATTGATCTGTCCAACAATCTCATCGTCCTGCCAGGCGTGCAGACAGCTTTCCGGGTCGGCTGACAGCTTTTCGGCAATCCGGTCAAGAAACCGCTGACTGCTCTGTGCTCCGTCCAAAAAGCCGTCCAGGCTGCCATAGCTGCAAAGATGCGTGTCTTCAATAAACCGAAAGCACAAATCAGCATGTTGGCGCAGGTTGATCGGCTTGAACTCCAAGTTCAGATTGCTCATTCTCAGTCTGGTATAACGAATGTTTGAAACTGCACGTCATGATTCTTTACGCTGCTGGCAAACCATGTCTCGCCTTCTGGGCCGTAAAACAGTTCGCCGTCGGGATATTGATCGCCGGTCACACCGAACCAACTTCCCTGCCACTGACCGTCATCCACCACCGGTGCATCCACGTAATTTACGACAATCGCGTATTGCATCCCTGCCTCTTGCCGTATTGGGCTGGGGAAGGAAATCAAGCGATCAGGAGGAGCCTCCCCATTATGAATGAGCGCCTCTCCTAACACAACTGGGCTTGGATAGCCATTCTTTACTTGCCGGATTGCTACTCGCAAGGGGTAAATCTCGAACACGGTTTGGGACCTCAAGCTGGCGTTGGATATTATGAAAAGCTTGACGCCGGAAAGAGTGCCGGTAATCCCTGCCCTGTATGTCTGTGCGACGAATGCTGCCCGCTCGTTGATGTGGCAGCCCATATTTGTCTGTGGTGTAAACGATTGGTCGAGCACAAGTTCTTGATCCATTACCATTTTATTGCCCTCCGTTCACTAAGCTTGGACGCCGGATCGCGCCTAGCTCTTTGATAACCGCTTTGATGTCAACACAGGCGAAAGTCAATGCGGCCCGCCAGTTTTGATCGGATCGCCCCGCCTCGTATGTTCCCGGCGTAAAGCCGATCAAATCCGTTGGCAAGTGCAAGTCGGGATCGTTGCGCGGAACGACAATGAAACAGCGGCGTTTTCCCAACTTGCCGATGAACAGTCCCAGCTCAAAAGTTACGTTGTCACGTGCCGTCGAGACCTGCTGATTTCGTATCTGCGTAACATCATCGGGCGAAAAGACAAACACGGCGAAGTCAAAAGTTTCCAAAGTCGTAATCAGGCTGTCGAGCGCGGTGTTTGACGGCGAAAAAATACCGGCAGACCACGGTGTCACCTCGGCGACATATTCGAGATTATAAAGAATCGCCTCGGCGATTTCCAGGCTTTCTACAGAGGAACCGATAAAGATTCTAGGTTTTTGAGCAGCCATCAGTTCGTGTTATGCCCTCGCTTCCTTGCTTTGATGAGAGATACGCCCCTCTATTGTACCGCCCCCACCAGCTCGTTGACATCGGCGATGCCGTTTTCTTCTAAGTAATGGGCAATCCCCGAAACGATGTCAGTGGACGCGGTGGGATTAACAAAGGTGGCGGTGCCGACGGCGACGGCGGTGGCTCCTGCCAGGAGGAATTCGATGGCGTCGGTGGCGCTGACGATGCCGCCCATGCCGATGAGCGGGACGCTTGGCAGGGCGCGGTGCACCTGCCAGACGCAGCGCAGGGCGACGGGCTTGACGGCGGGGCCGCTCAGGCCGCCGGTGATGTTCGCCAGGCGGAACTTGCGCTTTTTGATGTCAATCGCCGTGCCGAGCAAGGTGTTAATCAGGGAAAGCGCATCGGAGCCGGCGTCCACGGCGGCGCGGGCGACCGGCACCAAGTCGGTGACGTTTGGGGACAGTTTGGTGATGAGCGTCAAGTCAGTGACTTTGCGGACTTCCCGGATCAGCTCGGCGGTCAAGGCGGGGTCGGTCGCAAAGTCGCAGCCATGCTTGACATTGGGGCAGGAGATATTGATTTCCAGCCCATGAACGCCGCCTGCTGCCGAAAGCTTTTCGGCAAGCTGAACGTAGTGCCCGACTTCGTAGCCGACCAAGTTGACGATAATCGGAACGTCATATTGCCGCAGAAACGGCAGCTTTTCGGCCAAAAAATTGTCAATGCCGCTGTTTTGCAACCCGATGGCATTGAGAAGCCCCGATGGGGTCTCGACAATGCGCGGGGTGGGGTTGCCGAGACGAGGCTCCAGCGATGTGCTCTTGACGACGACTGCGCCCAGCGCGTTCAGATCCACAATGCCGGCCATCTCCGGGCCGAAGCCGAATGTGCCCGAGCCGGTCATGACCGGGTTCTTCAGCGTCAGCTTTCCAATCTTGACTTCAGTGTTTACCATTTGACCTCCGACGCTTCAAACACCGGGCCGTCCACGCAGCAGCGGACCCGGCGGCCATCGGCCAAATCGAGGACGCAGCCCATGCAGACGCCGATGCCGCAGGGCATGGCGACTTCCACCGAGAGCTGGCAGGGTACGCCGACACTCTGGCACAGCTCGCCGACCGCCCGCATCATCGGGGTCGGCCCGCAGCAGTAAACCGTGGCGGGCTGGTCCGCCCGCTCGGCCAGCAGCGGGGCCAGGGCATCGGTGACCCGCCCGTGAGTGCCGTGCGAGCCGTCCTCGGTCGCCGCCCGCGCGTCCACGCCCGCAACCTTTAGCTCTTCTTCGCAAAGCAGCAGGTCTTTCCGGCGTGCGCCGATGATGAACACCATGTCCGGCTTTTTATGACTCAGTTGCAGTTCGCGGGACAAAAAGACCAATGGGGGGACGCCGTAGCCGCCGCCGACGAGAATATGGACCGCGCCGGGGCGCGTATCCGGCTGGAAGATGCGCCCGCCGAGCGGCCCGACGAGGTCCAGCAGATCGCCAGGATTTTTGCGGGCCATGCCGGTCGTGGTCGCGCCGACAATCGAGTACAGCAGGCTGATCTGCCCGCGCTCTCGGTCCACGGTGTAGATCGAGAACGGTTTTCGGAGCAGCGGGTCGGTGCGCTCGGCGGTCAGCACATTGACAAAGTGACCGGGCCGGGCCACGGCGGCAAGCTCCGGCGCTTCGCAGACCAGCACTTGGTGGCCGGCGATAATCTGGTCGTTGGCGAGCACCGGGGCAAAAATTTGTTTCGGAGAAACATATTTCGGAGAGACGTATTTCGGAGAGACGTATTTCGGAATGGTTGTTGGGGGCATAGGTGGCTGCTTCTCAGGAATTTGCCACGGAATAAATTCCGAGGCTGAGAAAAGCGCACCGTCCAGGGGACGGAAGATTGGACCATATGGTCCCTCTTGTGTCGCCTCGACACTGTGTACTTCTCAGCCTCGGAATTTATTCCGTGGCGGCTTTCAGAAACATCATTATACCCGTAGGTTCGGGAGATTTATCCCGGCATGAGTTTACCCTGGCATGAGCTGGTAGCCTTTGCCGGTCACCAGGCCGACGACGACCCAGGCGAGGGCGCTGATGCAGTCGCCGAGGACCAGGCCGAGGAACAGCGGCAGGGCCAGGCGGTAGCCGCGCATCCCGCCGTAGCGGACGATCAGACACTTCAAGGCCCAGCCAATCAGCAGTGAGAACCACAAATAGTACATAGCGTAGGAGGCCGCGACCAGAAAGCCCGCCGGGTGCAGGCCGAACGCCGGCAGGTAGGCTCGGCAGACGAATAGTCCCAGCACCAGCATCGCGCCCGCCGCCATTTGCAGCATTCCACTGGTGTCGGGCGGATGAGGCGCGGCGGCCTGCGACGCCGCCCACTGGAACGAGAGCTGCGGGGCGCCGCTGTACATCCACGGGTTGTTCAGGGCCGAGGCCCCGCCGTGTGTGTACGGCAGCCAGAGGGAAACGGCGGCGGACAGCGGCACCGCGCAGACGACGCACAGCGCAAGGGCGCGGGACAGCGACCGGGCGCTGAGGCCGCTCTCAGCCGCGCCCTTCATCGAGTTCAAGAGGGGCGGCAGCATAAACTCCCGCGAGTCCTGCCAGCCGATATGCTCGGTGAGCGACGCCATCGCCAGCGACCGGGCATCAAACGGAGTCGAGCCACCGAGGACGGTCAGCACCTGCGAGGTCGCAAAGGTCTGGGTCACGAACAGCAGGCCCGCCTGCGCGACCAGCCAGCCGAGCATCAAAAATGTTATCAGGCTGCCCGCCAGAATGCCCGCCGCCAAGCCCGGCTGCATTTTCGCCAGCACCGTCAGCCAGGCAAACATCCCGCCGAATCCGGCAATTAGCCCGAAGACGATAAACCGGTACGACAGCGACTCTCGCGAGTCGTCAATCTCCGGCGCGTTTCGGGTCGCCTTACGCCAGACATCACCCAAATGCGCCCGCATCGTCCAGAGGGTCCAGAGCGCCAGCATGACCGCCCCGCCGACCTCTGGGTAGACCGTGTACGCCGGTCCCATGCTGAAGCCGACCCCGGTGCCGCTCATGTTCCAGTTGTACAGGACGCCCACCAGCACCTGCGCCTTGAACACGAGGTAAAACAGCCACAACGACAGGCAAACATCGCTTGCCATGAGATATGAGAAGCCGATGACCAGCGGGTAGACGCACAGCCCGATGTCCCCGAGGCCGTCCCAGGGCCGCCCGTGCAGGCTGTCCGCCGTATGCCAGGCCAGAGCAATGTCGGGGACCGTCGGAAAAAGCTGATGGACGCCCTTGACCGTGTGCAGCAGCGCGGTCAGCCCGAACGTCCCCCAAAGCAGCGGCGAGCGCAGCAGAGAATTAAATTTGTGTCCCGGCTCCGGCGACTCCGCCAAAAGCACCGGCAGCTTGACCAGTGGGAACGCTAGCCGCTCGTTCTCGACCCAGGGTTTTCGGAGCAGCGCCGAGAGGCAGAAGAAGGTCAGAAACAAGCACCCCACAAACAGCGCCCAGCAGCCGAGCGGCACGGCCCAGGCCGCCCAGGGAATCGCCTGCCCCCGGTGCAAGCCGTCGAAGAATGTCCGCACGGCGTCGGGGTCCGTGACGAACAGGTAGGACGGCAGGTGGGCGAGAAAGAGGCCGTCCCAGTGGTTCTGCTCCGAAGCGTAGTAGCGCGGCCCGACAATGTGCGGGATCAGGTAACGCATCAGGCCGCTCGACGGGATGCCCGCCGCGACAACCACCAGCGCCCAGACTGTGACGATCTCGCCCGGCGCGAAGATTTTCTTTCTTTGTCCCAGCGTAATCAGCAGGGGATTGACCAGCAGGGTCAAGATCAAAATCGCCGCTAGTGCGCCGATGGGGAAGAAGTTGCCGGACAGGTAAGTCGCCGCGACCAAGTAGTCGTTGTACGGCGTGATGCCGCAGATGAGCAGGGCGCAGGCCAGGCCGAAGCCGACAGCCCGCCCGGTCACGGCGCTTCCCGGCGTGGATGCCTGCGCGGCGGCGGGCGGGTCGGCGTCTTTGATTTTGGGTGGTGCGAGCATCAGGTGAGAGGTCTTTCTGAGAGGTCAAATCACTGGCACTGGAAGTGTACGAGGGCGTGTGGTTGCGAGAGCATTTGTGTGTACGAGGGCGTAAACGCCCTCGCTGGGGAGCGCAGACGCTAAGGTCCCGCCTTCGCGGGACGAGAATAGGATAATCTGACATCTTCCGCCACGCAGGCGGGACCTTAGCGTCCGCGCTCCCCAGCGAGGGCGCTCACGCCACCGTACACACAAACGCCACCGTACACACAAACGCCACCGTACACACAAACGCCACCGTACACACAAACGCCACCGTACACACAAACGCCACCGTACACACAAATGCCACCGTACACACAAATGCCACCGTACACACAAATGCCACCGTAGAATACCATTTACTTGGCCGACTGCCAGGCCCGCTTGACGGCAAGCAAGAGCGGCTCGCGGCGGCCCGGCGGCTGCGAGGCCCGGTAGCCGCTTCCGAGGTCCCAGAGCATCACGCCGCCGAGGCCGTGCGCTTTGGCATACGCCACTTTCTCCGCGCAGACCCGCTCATCGTCGTAGGGGATAAACTGCTTTTGGGGGGCGTCAACGCTCAAATATGACGCCGCCGCCGCCGAGTCCCAGCGGCGTCTCTCGGGCTTGTCGTAGGTGTCCATCAGGGTGCCGTAGGCGACGCCGCTCTGCATGGTGACTCCGGCAATCGGCTGACCGGGCGTGTCGGCCCCGGTCCAGACCGAGCCGTAGAACGCCGTCCCGAGGCCCAGCTTCCGGGCGGGGACGCCGGCCTTGACGAAGCGCTCGACCATTTCCGATCCCGAGGGGTACGGCTGTCCGGGGTTCATGTCCACGCTGCCGTCGCCGTAGAGGGCCGAGTTGTGCCAGGTCTTGAATCCCTGCCACGGCCCCGCCAAATCATAAGTCATCAAGTTGATTTGGTCGAAGTCGGGGCTGAGACGTGCAAACAGCTCGGGCTGAGCGGCGGTCGCCGCCGTCAATAATAGCTTTGGATTGGCCGCCGTCATCGCGGCCTTGAGCTGATGAATAAACGCTTCGTAGCCGGACGTATCGGTCGGCAGCAGCGGCTCCATATCAATATCAAGGCCGTCGTAGCCGCGTGTTTGGGCGACCGACACCAGGCTCTGCACGAACGCCGCTCGGCACGGGTCGCCGTAGGCCGTGCGGAACTGTGGGGACGTGTTCCAGCCGCCGACTGACAGCAGCACTTTTCGGCCCGCTTTATGCGCCGCCCCGACCACCGCCGCCGACTCGGCGGGCGTCACCCCGCCCTTGACCGGGTCTACAGTTCCGTCCGCACCGGGCACGACCGCGAAGTGGATAAGATGCGAGAACGCCGAGTAGTCAATCGCCGACGGGGTCAGCACTCCCGCCTGCTGTGTCCAGACCGCGTAGTACGCTGACACCCAGAGCTGACCCGGCGTGCGTGGCTGCGTCCTGACGGTGTGCGGCGGGGCGGCGCGTGCAGTCGAGAGAGAATGCGAGATGAAGGAGGCAGTCAGCCCAGCGGCAAGCGCGAGGCCGAGCGCGAGCTTTGGGATACTGTGTTTCATGGGGCTGTTGTTTTCGGTGCGAGGGCGGCAGATTTGACGGCCTGGAGCAAAGCATCTTTTTGGCCAGCTGGCTGGGCTGCTTGGTAACCGTCACCGAGTTCCCAGATAATCACGCCGCCGAGACCCTGCGTCCGTGCGTAAGAGACCTTTTCCTTGACGAGACGCGCATCATCGTAGGAGATGAACTTCCTGCCGGGATTGTCCGGAGTTCCGAGGCTAAGATAAGGCGCGTGGGCCAGTGCATCCCAGTGGTAGGCGACCGGCTGGAAGTAGTGATCCATAATTTCACTGTAAGAGAGCGTGTCTGTCTTGACGCCCTGGATGCTCTGCGCGGGGCCGTTTGCGCCGCTCCAGACGTAGCCATAAAACGCGATGCCGATGCCAAGCTTGCTTTTGGGGATACCTGCCGCCGTGTAGAAGCCGACTTTTTCGCTGACACTGGGAAACGGCCGGGTGGGGGTCAGCAGCGTCTTGCCATCGCCGTATAAAGACCCGTTGTACCAGGTCTTCCATCCCTCCCACGTCCCGCTGAGATCGTAAGTCTGAATGTTGATCTGATCGAAATCGCTTTGAAGTTCAGCACACAGCTTCGGCTGGTCGCCCGGCTCACCCGAGGCAGGGATGGTCAGCAGTAACTTCGGGTGTGCCGCTTTCAGGGTTGTTCGCAGTGTGTGAACGAAGGCGATAAAGTTCGGCTCATCAGCAGGCGTGATCGGCTCCATGTCCAGGTCAATTCCGTCATAGCCCCGCGCTGAGACGAATTGGACGAGGCTCTTGACAAATGCCGCCCGCGCCTCCGGCATAATCGCCCGGCCGACGGCGGGACCGCTGTTCGCGCCGCCAAGACAGATCAGAACACGAACATTCGCTTTGTGAGCGCGTGTCACCAAGTCCGCTGACTGCACTTTGGTGATCGTATCCTGAAGCGTGCCGTCAGGGTGAGGAATGATTGAGAAGTGGACAAGATGCGTAAGGGCCGAGAAGTCAATCTTGTCCGGCGTCAACGCTCCGCTCTGGTTGGCTGCCATATAGTAGCCCGTGACCCAAACTGGTGCGGACTTTGCCTGATCCGCCAAAGCCGGCAGAGTAGTTAGCATGAGCAGAAAGATTGCGGTGGATTTTAGTTTCATAGCTATGTGACAAAAAATTCACTCTTCCTGCCGGAGTGCTGTCGGCTTCAGCAGGAAGAGTGTAAGGCTGCGCAAGCGTGGGCTTACGGCCCCGGAGTGGGGGGAGTCTGATTTGCCGCAGGCGCATGTGAGGCGATTGATGCTTTCAAGCCTGCCTTTTGCGCATCAGGGATGTGCGGGTTATTGTCAACGTCCTGCATTTGAGCTTCTACGGAAGGTGCGGCATGAGGTGCAGGCATAGGGTTAGACCCTATGCTTGGTTCCTGATTATGACAGCCAGTGAGCAGAAGCCCGCCGCAAAGAGTTGCAGCGGCAAAAGAGACGCGAAGTTTATTCATAGATGCTGAGTAACCTTCCTGACCGAATTTTTGGGTTAGTATGCCGGCCCGGAAACGCTGGCGCCTTCGACATACCAGTAGTTGTACCAGCCGACCGCTCCGCTCATCTGGCTCTTCTGGATGGGCTTGACGTGTCCGTCTACAAACAGGACGTTGCACCGTCCGCGATGGCGATAGCGCGGCATGGCCGCCGGGCTGGGATAGGCTTCGAGAGGTGCCGCTGCGGGTACCTCATCAAAGTCGTACTGTAGGTCTTTGGCATAGTTGGGGTCGGAGAAGTCTACCGGTCGCAGCACAAAATTGGTCGGCGTGCCGTTGTTGGCGTAGTTTGTCCAGACGTACTCGTCCGTCGCAACGAACGGCTGACCTCCTTGAAGTCCTTGTCCCTTCTCGGCTACCAGCGCCTGGCTGGAAGGAGAATTGATCAGCGCGAGGGAAACCGGCGTCGCCAAGTAACCGCGGTGGCAGATGTTTTCGTTGACGCCATAGTCATCAATGGCGTCTGAAGTCGGGAAGTCGGGGCAGCTCCAAACGCCGCCCTTGCCATTGTAGACCGGCGGGTTGCCCGCCCCAGAAGTGCTGCTGCCGTTCTTTATGTATGGGTAAACTGCATTCTGCCAATCCATATAGACGAGGTTAACGTCTTGATATTGCCCGCGCGGGAAACTTTCATCGGCATCCTGGGTGTACTGGGTCATCGCAAGCCCGATCTGCTTCAGGTTGGAGACGCAGGTGATGGCGCGGGCGTTTTCGCGGACACTCTGGAAGACCGGGAAAAGTATCGCGGCGAGGATCGCGATAATGGCGATGACGACGAGCAGTTCGATGAGCGTAAAGCCCTGCTTGCGCTGTGTGTTGCGTGGCATGGTGGTACCTTTCTGAAAAAACCAAAAAAGAAGTTCAGAGAACGACCGGGCGGCGAAACGAAAACAGACGACTCGGCGTCAATCGCGCAGCGGTGCGTGGAGGACATTCGGCAGTGAATGCGGGAGGACCGGAAGAGAAGAAAGCGAGAACAGAGCTAAGGCGGCGGCAGCAAGGCCGCCGTGGAGCCGCGCACGATCAGCTCGCCGCGCAGGGATAAACGGATGCCGGACGGGTCGGTGTCCAGATCATCTTTATTCGGGGCGTCCTGAGCGGCGTCCAGGCGATCCAGCAGAACGGTGGCGGCAGTCGCGCCGATCTGTGTCAGCGGGTGATGCACAGTGGTCAGCGCCGGGGTCAGGTCCCGCGCATAGGGGGCATCATCGAACCCGACGATACTCACCCCGCCGGGAACCGAAACGCCGGCGTCGGCGCAGGCGCGGTACGCGCCCGCCGCGATACCGTCGCCGCCCGCGAACACGGCGGTCGGCGGCGTGTTCAAGGCGAGGAGGCGTGCCATCCCAAGCTGGCCCCACTCGCGGGTGTAAGCCCCTTCGAGCAGGTAAGCGTCATCCGCAGCCAGGCCGAACTCGGCCATTGCCGCCAGAAAGCCGGCCCGGCGCGGCGCGGTGGAGGGCGAATTCGGCTGACCGCCGAGGAGCGCGATCCGTCGGTGCCCGAGGCCCGCAAGATGGGCGACCACCTGCCGGGCGGCATCGGCGTTGTCAATATCCACATTGGAGACGCGCGGGTCGGGCGCAGCGCCGTGGATCAGCACAAACGGCAGGCCGGCGTCGGTGAGCGCCGGAACCAGGCCGCTGTCGGTCAGGGTCGCGACGAGCAGCAGGCCGTCCACACGCCGGTCACGAAACGCCGGCAGGCTGGCGGACCCCGTCCATTCGAGGCCGGTGTAGAGGGTGACGTTCTGGCGGCGGTCGGTGGCGACGTGGATAATGCCGTCCAAAATCGCGCTGAAATACGAGTCGGCGACAAGGCCCGGATTGGGCTGGGGGAAGACGACCCCGAGGCAGTCCAGCCGCTTCAAGCCCATGCCCCGCGCCATGGTGCTGGGGTGGTATTGCAGCTTCTCGATGGCGGTCTGCACCCGTGCACGTGTGGCCGGGACCACCCGGCGCGGGCCGTTATTCAGGACATAGCTGACCGTGGCGGTGGAAACACCGCTGGCCTGAGCGACATCTTTGATTGTTGCGAGTTTTGCTGCCATTGCGACAAAAACAATTCGTCCAAAACAATTCGTCTAACCGTGTAGAAAGCCGTTAGATGTTGTTTCTAATCGGTTAGATGCATAATAACACAGTTTGCGCCCATTGTCAAGAAATTCGCAGCTTGAGTAGAATTTATTTTCGCCGGCCTGATCCTTTGTTTAGTTCCACGGGAACGCCGGGGCGGGGATGCGGAACAGGAGATTCAAGATCACTGAGAGGGCCGCCATGCCGAACTCGCCGATGACCAGCCCCAAAAACAGTGGACGCGCCCGCGTAAATAGGCCCATGCCGCCGTAACGCAGGCACAGCGATTTCAAGGCCCAGGCCACGAAGCACGGGAACCAAAACTGCATCGTGCTCCACGACCCCGCCAGCGCATAGCCCAGCGGATGCAGCGGCCACCAGAAAAAGAAGGTTCGCATCACGGTCAAAAAGACCGTCATCAGCACCCCGACCCCGAAGAACGTCGGCATCTGCCAGCTTGCCCCGGCCACGAGGGGCGGGTTCAGCGCAAACGCTGATGTGTCGTTGAACGTCCACCGCGAGTTACCCTGCTCCATCCATTGGTCCATCTTCACCGCGCCCATCTGGTACGGCAGGGTGACATTGAGGAAAGTCGCGACGATCAGCGCCACGAAGACGCCCACCGCCAGCGCCCCGACAAACGAGCGACGCCTGAGCCGGGCGCCGTCGGCGATCCGGGCGCTGTCGAGAAAGCCGCAGAGGAGCAGCCCGCGCTGATCGCGCAGGAACAAGCTGTCGAAGAACACCAGCAGGGTTAAATTGGTCGGTCCCAGCGTGTGCATCGGGGCAAAGAGCTGATAAAAGTTTACCGGGCGGAACGTCGTCTCGGTCATCAGCATGCCGGCTTCGGCGGTCGAGCGGGCCATGACCACGCCGATCATAAAGAGGCCGATCACCAGCTCCATCACCGCCAGCCAGGGCGACATGCCCGCCCACCAGAGCCAGAGCACGGCGCCGCCCAGGCTGCCCAGCAGCCCCCAGAACGCCACCCGGTACGGCAGCAGCTCGCCCGAGTCGTCTGCCGACTCGCGGCCAATCGCCGACCGCCAGACGGTCTTGAGATGCGTCCGGGCGCTCCACGCCAGCGACAGCGCCAGCACCAAATAGGCTCCCATGGCCTGATAGCCGGTCAGCAGGGGCGGCGGAAACTGGGGCATCCCCGGCAGGTCCATATTGAACGAGGTGCCGATCGCCACTTCCAAGCGGCTCAGCAGAAAAAAGAACCAGATCGAAAACAAAATATCGGTCGGCAGCAGAAAGAAAAAGCCGATGGCCGCAAACGACAGGATGAACGTGATGCCATCGGCGGCAACATTCCAGGGCGGCGCGGAAACATAATCGTGCAGGTTCCATTGCAGGGTCACGTCGGGCACGGTCGGCTGGACCAGGTGAATCGCTTTCAGGCCGAACACGATCACCGGCACGGCGACCCCAGCCCAAAGCGGCCCGGAGCGGAAGAACTTCGAGCCGTCGGCATCGCCCGCCACTTCCAGCGGAAGCTGGGCCAGCGGAAACGCCAGCCGCTCGTTGTCCACCCACTGCCGCCGCAGGATTGCCGTGAGGCACAGAAACGAGAACAGCACCAGGACAATCAAGACGCCCCAGGCCAGCAGCGGGGTGATCCAGGCCCCCCAGGGCACGCCATGCCCGAGCGGCAGCTTGCTGTAGTAGTCCTCGGCGACCGCCTGTTTGTGGGGATCGCTTGGGTCATACGGCACCATCCAGCGGGGGACATGCAGGTCATAAAGCTGATGCCAGTTATTCGCGGCGTCGGCATAGTGCTTTGGGATAACCAGCAGCGGCACCAGCTTTTGCACGACCCCGTGCGACGACACCATCGCCGCGACCAGGGCCATGCAGTAGATGACCAGCAGATCTGCGCCGGAAAAGCCGAAGCGGGCCGAGATTTTTTTGAGTCCTCGGTTGACCAGCACGGCCAGCAGCAGCATCGCAAGCGCCGCCGGCGGGAATTGCAGGTAGCCGATTTTCACGGTCGAGAGGACGATCTCCGCCTGGGTCACCAGCACGGCGGTCAGGGCGGCGGCGACGGCCCCGGCGGCAATCGCCCGCCCGCGCAGGGGGGCAGGCGTGCCGGGTGGAAGCGCCTGGGATGCCGGAGAGGAGGCGGGTTTGGACTGAGACAGCATCGGGTTGGTTCTCGGTTTTGCTCTGGGTTTGGTTTTCTTGCCAGCGTTGCGCTTATTGTAACAGAATGCTCTGCACACTGCAAGTATCTTCCGGCGCACCGGGCAAATTAGCGGCGGGAATTTTGCTTCGCTGGGTTTGGTGGCAAAAAACCCGCATTTAAATCTGTGAAACCCGCGCATTTTGGTTGACAAGGCCGAAATTCGGTGTCATACTCTGCACAGTTTGGTCTTCAACCAAAACAAAGTTTGGTTGTTTGGTTGGCGCAGACACTTCTATGATCAATGCCCGCAATACTGCGTCCCGGCGCATCATGGAAGTTTTGACCGAGCGAATCCAGCAGGGGTTCTACGCCGCTGGGTCCCGCCTGCCCGCGGAGCGTGACCTTGCCGCCGAGTTCTCGCTTGACCGCTCGCTGGTCCGAGCCGCACTCGCCGAGCTGACCCGCGCCGGCCTGATTGTCCGGGAGCCGGGCTGCCGTCCGCGTGTTGCGGCGGCGGTGTCCGGCGGTCCCCGAAGCGAGCGGCACCAAGCCATACGCCGCGCCGGTGGCCTGAAGGCGATTGCCGTGGTCCTTCCGCAGCATGACGCCGACCACGGCTCCCGCGAGACTGTGCGCGGCATCAGCCATGCGCTGCGCCTGCATGAGGCGGCCTACCGGCCAATCATTTTCGACACGTACCTGCGGCCCACCTCGCCGGTGGTGCTGGAGCAGGAAGCCGGCGCAGCGATTCTTAAAGAAGGGCTTGCCGGAGCGATTGTTTGGCCGGAAGCGGGCCGGGAGTCGCTGGACTGCTGGCGGCAAGTCTCGGCGGCGGGCCACCCGGTGGTGTTTATAGACCGCTACGATGAGACGATGCCGTGCGATTTTGTCGGGGCCGACAACTACGAAGCCGCCCGCGACGCCATGGCGTACCTGCTCGGCCTCGGGCATACGCGGATTGTCCATCTGACCCTTGACCAGGCCGCAACCTCGATCCGTGAGCGCGAAGCCGGTTATCGTGACGCGCTGCGGGCTGCCGGCCCGACTGTCCCGGAAACCGTCTGGGCACTCTCGACAGCGTCCTACCCGGCGTGCCTGGACGAGTTCGTGTCCGGGCTGCTGGCGATGTCTCCGGCTCCCACCGCCGTGTTCGCGCTCAACGACCAGATCGCGCACACGCTGATTGCCCGCCTGGAAGCAGCGGGGAAATCGGTTCCCGCAGACCTCAGCGTCCTGGGTTTCGACGATGATGACCAGTATTCGCCGCGCCCGGCCCTGCTGACAACGATCCGTCAGCCGTTCGAGCGGATCGGCCAGCGGGCCGCCGCGCTGCTCTTGCGCCGCCTGGGGCCGACCCCCGGTCCCGCCGCCGCTTTCCAGCACATCCTGCTGCCGACCCTTTTGGTGGAGCGTTCCACCTGCCGGAGCCTGGAACCCTGAAGTTCCTGCTCTGTGTCCTCCTTCCGCTTTTCGCCAAGAGACAACGCCGCCTCTTCTCAATTTTCGCTCTTGACTCTACAGCACTGCCGCTTTCTTCGTTCTGAGCTGTCCCCCTCTTGGGCACTCATTTTATTTTCGGCACAAGGAGAAATTGATGAAACAGAGACTCGGTCCCACCCAAAGAGCATTCACTTTGATTGAACTGCTCGTCGTCATCGCCATTATCGCGATCCTCGCCGCGATACTCTTTCCCGTCTTTCAGAAAGTGCGCGAGAATGCCCGCAAGGCATCCTGTCAGTCCAACGAAAAGCAGATCGGTCTGGCGCTGATTCAGTATTCGCAGGACAACGACGAACAAATGGTGCGTGCCTGGAACGGCGATCCGAACTATGGCTACTACCAGTCAGACAACAGCGGAAACTACTACAAGTGGATGGACTCCATCTATCCCTTCGTTAAAAGCGCTGCCGTTTTCCACTGCCCCGACGACGCCGGTAAGACGGTGGTGGTTCCTCCAACGGCTGACTATCCTTTCAGCCCAACCGGCAACTACATCCCGGCCCCGGTCGGTGCGCCCGGCCCCGCTTCGGACGATGCGGTTGACTTCACTGACAACTGGGGCAGCTACGAGATCAACTCCACCAGCTACGATCCTGATGGTGAGGGCACACCGCCGAACAAGAATGAATGGCGTGGCCCCGGTAACTCGCTGCTGAACCTGAACTCGCTGCAATCTCCGGCCACGACGATCTGGGTGACGGATGGCGACGGCGGCTACCAGAACGGTCAAGGGAATAACCACGACCTTCAGATTGGGACTGTCGGGGGTGGTGCCACCCCCGCCGGCCCTTACAAAGGCATCCATGATGCTCGGGCTGGGCATGTGCTTGACAACCCCTGGGACTACCACTACTCGGTGGCGCGTCACGGCGCTCCTGACTTGTGCAATGTGCTGTTCTGCGACGGTCACGTGAAGTCCATGCGTCTTGAGCAGATGATGGTGAAGGACCCGACCAACACGTACTACTACTTGTGGACCGTCAAGGGAAGCTAACTCCCACTTTCTCAGTGCGGCCCCGGCACATGGCCGGGGCCGTTTTTGTTGGGTTTCGGGAAATTGTGGGCTGCTTTGGCAACTTATTTGGCCTAAATCGCATATAATGATACGAAGATAACCCGCACACAAAGAGAGAACGAATTATGCCTCGTCTTAATCGCCGACGATTGCCCCGCCGACTTATCCATGCCGGATTGGCCTTGACCGGAGTGGGTCTGCTGTCCGCCGTGCCGGTCGCCGCCGCACCGAAAGCGCCCGCGCCGGTGGACTGCGTCAATCCGATGGTCGGTACCGATGCCCACGGCCACACGTACCCCGGCGCGACCCTGCCGTTCGGCTTTGTCCAGCTTAGCCCGGACACGCCCCTGCAAGGGTGGGACGGCTCTTCCGGGTACCACTACTCGGACACCACGATCCTCGGCTTCAGCCATACCCACCTGTCGGGAACCGGTGTCGGCGGCCTCGGCGACATCCTGCTGATGCCGACCGTGGGCGATGTCCGCCTGAATGCCGGGACACCCGGCGCGGGCGACGGGTACTCGTCGCGCTTCTCGCACACGCAGGAGACGGCGTCGCCGGGCTACTACAAAGTGTATTTGCAGGACCCGAAAGTGACCGCCGAGCTGACCGCCACCGAGCGCTGCGGCCTGCACCGATACACGTTCCCGCAGTCCGACGCCGCGCACATCGTTTTAGATTTGGCGCATGGGGTCGGCAACGATCCCATCAATGAAACGCTGACGGTGGAAAACAATTCGACTTTGAGCGGGTCGCGGCTCTCCAACGGCTGGGGCGGACACCGGACGGTCTTCTTTGTCTTGCAGTTCTCGAAGCCGTTCGACGCGCTCGGCATCGAGCAGGACGGCACACGGCTCCCCGCCGGGGCGGCGTCCGCCGCCGGCAAGTCGGTCAAAGCGTTCGCCAATTACCGGACGGCGGCGGGCGAGGCGGTTCTGGTCCGAGTCGGTCTGTCCGGCACAAGCGTCGAGGGCGCCCGCAAGAACCTGGCCGCCGAGATGCCGGGCTTCGATTTCAATGCCGTTCACACCGCCGCCGTGAAGCAATGGAGCCGTGCGCTCGACGTGGTGCAGGTGTCGGCGATCTCCCCGGAAGTGCGGCGGACGTTCTACACCAACCTGTACGAGACCATGCTCTCGCCGGTGCTGTACAACGATGTCAACGGCGCTTACTTGGGCCTGGACAAGAAAATCCATGCCGGCAGCTTCCAGAACTACACGACGTTCTCGCTGTGGGACACGTTCCGCGCCCAGAACCCGCTGCTGACCCTGGTTCAGCCGGAGCGCATGGGCGACATCACGCACTCGCTGCTTTCTGAGTTTCAGGAGTCGCACACGAACCGGATGCCGATCTGGCCGCTCTACGACAACGAGACCTACACGATGATCGGCTACCACTCGGCCCCGGTGATCGCCGATGCGTACTTGAAGGGCCTTGCGCCCGCCAATGCCGAAGCCGAGTATCAGGCGCTGAAAACAACTGCCATGCAGGACGTGGACGGCCTCGGCGACTACAAATCCGCCGGGTACGTCTTTTCCGCCGGCAACAAGCAGTCCGTGTCCCGGACTTTGGAGTATGCCTACGACGACTGGTGCATCGCGCAGATGGCGTCGAAGCTCGGGCATGCCGATGATGCCCAGATGTTCCTGAAGCGCTCCGCCAACTACCGCAACGTCTTCGACACCAACACCGGCTTTATGCGCGGCAGGAAGGCCGACGGCACCTGGCGCGGGCCGTTCAACCCCAAGATGCTTGTGTGGGACGACTACACCGAGGCGAATGCCTGGCAGTACACCTGGTCGGTCATGCAGGATGTCCCCGGTCTGGTGAGCATCATGGGCGGCGACACGGCGTTTGTCAATAAACTCGATGGCTTATTTGATGCCAAGTCCGATGTCATCTCGAACATCCCCGACATCACCGGATTAATCGGGCAGTATGCCCACGGCAACGAGCCGGTGCACCATGTCGCGTACCTCTATAGCTACGCCGGTGCGCCCTACAAAACTCAGGCGCGGGCGCGTCAGGTGATGAACACGCTCTATAACGACACGCCCGCCGGGCAGTGCGGCAACAACGACTGCGGCCAGATGTCGGCGTGGTATGTTTTCAGCGCTCTCGGCTTCTACCCGGTCAGCCCGGTCAGCGGCGTTTACGTCCTCGGCAGCCCGCTGGTCTCCCGTGCGACCATTCAGCTTGACAAGGCCCACTACGGCGGGAAGACGTTCACGCTGATCGCCGACAACAACTCGGCCAAAAACATCTACATCCAGTCGGCGACCTTAAACGGCAAGCCGCTGACACGCTCGTACTTCACGCAGTCCGAGCTTGCCGGCGGCGGCACTCTGCACTTGACCATGGGAGCGGCCCCGAACAAGACGTGGGGCTTGGCTCCGGCCTCCCGCCCGCCGTCGGGCCTCCCCGCCGGGCTGACTCTCGCCGCCCTGCCGGCCCCGTCCACTGCATACAAGCCGGTCTTGCTCTCGGTGCCAATCCGGGTCATCTGCGGCACCGACATCGCCGCCGGAAACTTCATCCCGGACCCGAATATGCAGGACGGCTCGGTCAACGGCGCACCGGCGGCGGTGGATGTCAGCGCTCCGAATGCCGCCCCGCTCGCCGTCTACCAAAGCGAGCGCTACGGCAGCGACTTCACGTACACGTTCCCGGTGCCGAAGGGCCGGGCGTACACGGTCCGCCTGCACTTCGCCGAGATCTTCGGCGATGGTGCCGGTCAGCGTGTGGAGAATATCGAAATCAACGACAAAACCGTGCTGCCGAACTTCGACACCTTCGCCGCTGCTGGCGGCGCAAACAAAGCGGTCGTGAAGCAGTTCGACAACATCACGCCCGATGCCGGCGGCGTCATCTCGATCCGCATCACAGCAGTGAAGGGCAGCCCGGACCAGAATGCCAAGATCAGCGGCATCGAGATCCTGCCCGCGCCCGGCGTCGCCGCCCGCTGACAGTTCCATCCTGCCCGGCATTTGGAAAATGTCGGGTTCCTCTTTGCGGGATAGACGCGGACGTAAACGTCCGCGCAGAGAGGCACGCAGACGTACCACCTGCCTTCCAGGTCTGCCAGTGCAGTCCAGGGGACAGAATACAGATGAGGACAAACGAAGTTTGCCGTCCCCTGGACTGCACTGGCAGACCTGGAAGGCGGGCGGCGTTTCCGAACGCCTTCCACCCTAATAAAACCCTAGCGAGGGAGTTCACTCCCTCGTCCTTATGCCTATTTAGGAGACCCATGAACCCACGTTCCCCACTGCGCCGCGCTTCTCTTCTGCGCCGCCTTCCGGCGCTTGCTTCCGCCGCGCTTGCTCTCGGACTGCCGCTGACTGCGACCGCCCAAACTGTCCCCGCCGCGCCCGTGTCCGCCGGACCGGTCGAGGCGCTGGTCTACTCCACTCTGCCGTCCACCGCCGCCCACCGGCCTGAGATGGCGCTGGACGGTGACCCGCAGACGTTCTTTCAGACGGCCTCCGGCATGGACGACGGCGACGATTTCTGGGTCATCTTCTCCCGCGCCGTGCCCGTCTCCGCACTCCGGGTGGTCACCGGGGACGCCGACGGGCAGGATACGCTTTCGGGCGGCATTCTCGAAACCTCGCCCGATGCCGTGCACTACACGCAGGCAGCGACGTTCGATGCCAATGGGGTCGCCTCAGCCCCCGGCAAGCGTTCGGTTCGGGCCATCCGTATCCGCCTGAGCGCCGGTCAGAATGTCCCGACCCTGCTGCTGCGCGAGATTTCGATGACTTCGACCGTCCCCATCGCCCGGACCCTGCTCGGGCCGGGGCGCGGCTTTGTGGACTATTCGCAGGCTCCCGATGTCGCCGCCTGGGCGCAGAAGGCCGAAGTCCAGATGGAGCAGTCCTGGGCCGATACCGCCGCGCTACTCTACACCGACAAGTTCCTCACCCCCAATGCCGTCAATGTCGTGTACCGATCCGGCGAAGGGGTCACCGACATCGCCGCCACCGGCGGCGGCGTCATGACCGTCAACCCCGCCTGGTGCCGCGCCCACCCAACCGACACGCCCCTGACCGTCCATGAGACCGCTCACGTCATTCAGGCCTACACCGCCTACAACCCGGTCTGGCTGGTCGAGGGCATCGCCGACTATGTCCGCTGGGTCAAGTTCGAGCCGCAGAACTTCCACCCGCGTATCAACCCCGAGAAGTCCACCTACCACGACGCTTACCAGACCACGGCGACGTTCCTCTCCTGGTGCGAGCTGCATTACGACAGCCGTTTGGTGTCCAAGCTCAGCGAGAATGTCCGCTTTGGAACGTACCAGAACGCGCTGTTCAAGACCTACTGCGGCAAAGATGTTGACACGCTCTGGTCCGAGTTTGTCGCCGACTATAAAGTCCACCCGAACACGATCATCACCCCGGCGGTCGCCGCTGCCGACTTGCCCCGTACCCTGCCGGTCGTCGCCCCCGGCTCCGGCGTGCCCGTCGGCCTCGCCGCGGCGTTCAATACCCCCGGCATCTCCACCGACGGCAAATCGTTCAGTGCCACCGGCGGCCTCGACAGCGGCGGGACCGGCTACTCGGCTAAGCTGCTGGGGGAGACCCAGACCTGGCAGGGCGTACCGTTCGGGATCGGTGCGCCGGGCGTCCCCGACGCTGTTTCCAGCCGGGGCCAAGTCGTGCCGCTCCCGGCAGGCAAGTACGCGGGTCTATGGCTCCTGGGCAGTGCGATCAACGGCACACAGAAAGCGCAGGTGATGACGGTGACCTACGACGACGGCACGACGGCGTCGCTGGTCCAGAGCTTCAGCGACTGGTTCCAGCCGGGCCGCTTCCCCGGCGAAAGCCGCGCCGTGAAGATGCCGTACCGCAACCTAGCAAGCGGTGCACAGGACCCACGCCCGTTCTATGCGTACTCCTACGGCTTTGCGCTCGACCCGGCGAAGACGGTCAAAAGCCTGACGCTCCCAAACAACGACAGCGTCAAGATTTTGGCCGTGACGCTGACGAAGTAGAGTCGTCAGACAGACCGGAGTGGGAACCTCACCCCGGCACAAGTGCCGACCCTCTCCTTAAGAAAGGCGAGGGTTAGGAATAGTTAGGATAGGACCAGCTCAGAAAAGAACGCTCCCGGAAGCTACCCTCCTCTGGCTTATTTTTTCTTACCCTCTCCTTTCTTAAGGAGAGGGTCGGCACTTGTGCCGGGGTGAGGTTCCCACTCCGGCACTCGTGAGGCGTTCCCAGGCAGGAATGCCGACTACCGACGCCGAACCATGCGCCATGCCAAACATTTCTATCCCAAACATTTCTATCCCTTCTGCCACCCGCCCGACTGACCCGCACCAGAATTTAGAGCGCACCAGCTTCCAAACATTGGTGCCGTGGGACCCCGGACTCCAGCTTGGCTCCGATGTCGCCATGTGCTACGGCATTGACCCGAGCCTCCCCGAACGGATCGCAAGCTGGAAGGCGCAGGGCTACCGGGTCCATGTCATGACCGGCGTGTCGTGGGGCGAATATCAAGACTACCTCTACGGGCGCTTCGACGGCATCAACCACGAAGACGAAGCGCAGACCGAGCGCAATGGGCACAAAATCTCGCACGGCGGCGACGTCTATTATATGTCCCCCGGCGAGAGCTTCGGCAAGTTTCTGTCTTTGGGGGTCAAGCGGGCGCTCGATGCCGGGGCCGAGGGCATCCACCTGGAAGAGCCGGAGTTCTGGGTGCGGGCCGGGTGGAGTTTAGGCTTTCGGCGCGAGTGGAACGCCTATTACAATGAAGACTGGGTCGCCCCGGACTCGTCCGCCGATGCCCAGTACCGGGCATCGCAGCTTAAATACACCCTCTACCGCCGGGCATTGACGCAGATCTTCGACTTTGTCAAAGAGTACAACCAAGAGCACGGCACCGACGCTAAGTGCTACGTGCCGACCCACAGCCTCATCAACTACGCGCATTGGGGGATCGTCAGCCCCGAGTCGAGCCTGCTCAAAGTCGGGGCTGACGGCTTCATCGCGCAGGTCTGGACCGGCACCGCCCGCGAGCCGAATGTCTACGAGGGCCGCAAGCAGGAGCGGACCTTCGAAACGGCGTTTTTAGAGTACGGCGCAATGATGAACGTCGTCCGGGCCAGCGGCAAGGCCGTCTGGTTCCTGAACGATCCCATTGAAGACAACCCGCGCTATACGTGGGACAACTATCGGTTCAACTGGGAAAGCACGCTGACTGCCTCGCTGCTCTGGCCGCAGGTTTGGCGCTTCGAGGTCATGCCCTGGCCCGAGCGCATCTTTCATGGCCGGTACCCGTCGAAGGACCGGCACCGCGACCCGAACTCCGGCGAGCCGCTGCCGACCGCCTACGGCACCGAGCTGATGACGGTCATTAACGCCCTGAACGACATGGACCAGCCCGAAATTGAATGGACCTGCGGCACACAAGGGGTGGGGGTCGTGGTCGCGGACACGCTGATGTTCCAGCGCGGCGGCCCGGCCCCGTCGGACCCCAATCTCGGCTCGTTTTACGGCCTTGCGATGCCGCTCCTGAAGCACGGCCTGCCGGTCGAGCCGGTGCAGATGGAGAACGCCCCGCTGCCCGGCGCACTGGCCCCGTACAAGATACTTTTGCTGACCTACGAGGGCATGAAGCCCGCCGCTGAAGAAGACAGCCGGGCGCTGGCCGGATGGGTCCAAAACGGCGGCGTACTGGTGTTCGTGGACGACGACAAGGACCCGTTCAACAGTGTCCGGGCCTGGTGGAATGCCGCGCCGAATGCCTATGCCAACCCGAGACTGGCCCTGTTCGACCATTTAGGACTGGCTGAGGACGCCGCGCCGGGAACACACGCAGTCGGGGCGGGCACAGTGATTTATGAAGCTGCCAGCCCGGCGGCGCTGACTTACGACCCAAGTGGTGCGGCCCGTGTCCGGGCGCTGGTCCAAGACGCCTGCCGGGCGGCTTCTCTCGACTACACCGAAACCAATTTTTTAGCTCTGCGGCGCGGGCCTTACAGAGTGGCGGCGGGATTGACCGAATCCCTGCCGGACACTCCGCATACCCTGTCGGGCCGGTTTATAGACTTGTTCGACGCCGACCTGCCGATCTTGGACTCGGTGACGCTGACCCCTGGACGCCGGGCATTTCTGCTCGACCTGGACCGGGTCACGGCCCCAAACCCGACGATTCTGGCGGCGGCCTGCAAGACCACAGGGGCCGAAACGCTGCCTGGCGGCGGCTTCAAGCTCCACTGCGCCGGCCCGGAGCATACCGAAGCAGTCCTGCGCCTGCGCCTCGACGCTGCTCCCCGCGCGGTGACTGCTGGCGACGCATCGCTGCCCGCCGACGCATACGATTGGGACGCCGCGACGCAGACCCTGCGGCTGCACTTCCCGAACTCGCCTTCTGGGGTGTGGGTGATGCTGGCTTAGACGACAAAAACGGCCCGGCTCATTCAGAGCCGGGCCATTTTTGTTTCACTGAGCGAGATCAAGCGAGATCGAAACGGTCGAGGCTCATCACTTTGGCCCAGGCGGCGGCGAAGTCCTGCACGAACTTCTGCTCGGCATCCGCGCTGCCGTACACTTCCGCGATGGCCCGCAGCTCGGAGTTCGAGCCGAAGATGAGGTCCACGCGGGTGCCGGTCCACCGCACCGCGCCGGTGGAACGGTCACGGCCCTCGAAGACGTCGTGGGCATCCGAAACCGCGCTCCACTGCGTAGTGAGGTCAAGAATGTTGACGAAGAAGTCGTTGGTCAGCGTCTCGGGGCGGGTGGTAAAGACGCCGTGCGCCGAGCCGTCGAAATTGGTGCTTAAAACACGCATCCCGCCGAGAAGCGCTGTCAGCTCGGGTGGGGTCAGCTTGAGAAGCTGCGCTTTATCCACCAGCATTTCCTCGGCGAAGGTCTTGTGCTTGGCCTTCACGTAATTGCGGAAGCCGTCCGCCGCCGGCTCAAGTGCGCCGAACGATTCCACGTCGGTCTGCGCCTGCGCGGCATCGGCGCGGCCCGGCGCGAAAGGCACGGCGACGCTGTAGCCGGCAGCGCGGGCCGCCTGCTCGACCCCGGCATTGCCGCCGAGGACGATCAAATCCGCCAGCGACACCGCTTTGCCATTTGTCTGAGTGCGGTTAAATTCGGCTTGGATGCCTTCCAAAGTTTCCAGCACCGGGGCCAGCTTGGCCGGAGCGTTGATTTCCCAGTCTTTCTGCGGGGCCAGGCGGACCCGTGCGCCGTTTGCGCCGCCGCGCTTGTCGGAGCCGCGGAAGGTGGACGCCGACGCCCAGGCGGTCGAGACCAGGGCCGAGACGGACAGGTCGGATGCCAGGATTTTGGCTTTGAGCTGCTCGCAGTCCTCGGCGTCAAGGAGCGCATGGGTGACGGCGGGGATCGGGTCCTGCCAGAGCAGCACTTCGGCGGGCACTTCCGGCCCCAGGTAGCGGGCACGCGGCCCCATGTCGCGGTGGGTCAGCTTGAACCAGGCGCGGGCAAACATATCGGCGAACTCGTCGGGATTCTCCAAAAAGTGCCGCGAGATTTTCTCGTAAGCCGGGTCCACGCGCAGAGCGAGGTCCGTGGTCAACATAAACGGCGCGTGCGTTTTCGCCGGGTCGTGGGCATCGGGAACCGTGCCCGCGCCGCCGCCGTCTTTGGGCTTCCACTGGAACGCGCCTGCCGGGCTTTTGGTCAGCTCCCACTCGAAGCCGAACAGGTTCTGGAAGTAGCCATGACTCCACTGGGCGGGGGTCGTGGTCCACGCGCCTTCGAGGCCGCTGGTGATAGTGTCCGCGCCGTTTCCGGTGCCGAATGTGTTCTTCCAGCCCTGGCTTTGCTCTTCAATATCCGCTCGCGCCGGCTCGTGGCCGACATACCCATCCGGATTCGCCGCGCCGTGGGTCTTGCCGAACGTGTGCCCGCCGGCAATCAGGGCCACGGTCTCCGCGTCGTTCATCGCCATGCGGGCAAATGTCTCGCGGATGTCGTGGGCGGAAGCTTGCGGGTCGGGCCGGCCGTTGGGGCCTTCGGGGTTGACATAGATCAGGCCCATCTGGACAGCGGCCAGCGGGTTTTCCAGCTCGCGGTCCTCGGTGTAACGGTTGTCGGCAAGCCACTCGGTCTCGGACCCCCAGTAGATTTCCTCCTGCGGCTCCCAGGAATCCTCGCGCCCGCCGGCGAACCCGAACGTCTGGAAGCCCATAGATTCGAGGGCGCAGTTGCCCGCCAGCACCAGCAGGTCCGCCCACGAAATGCTTTTGCCGTACTTCTGCTTGATCGGCCAGAGCAGCAGACGCGCTTTGTCGAGGTTGGTGTTGTCGGGCCAGCTATTGAGCGGCGCGAACCGCTGCATCCCGGAGCCGGCCCCGCCGCGCCCGTCGGTCGTGCGGTAGGTCCCGGCGCTGTGCCAGGCCATGCGGATAAAGAACGGCCCGTAATGGCCGTAATCGGCGGGCCACCAGTCCTGGGACGTGGTCATCAGGGCGAAGATGTCTTGCTTCACGGCGGGCAAATCGAGCTTTCCGAACTCTTCGGCGTAGCTGAACCCCGCGTCCATCGGGTCCGCAAAGCACGAGTTCTGGCGCAGGATACCGACTTTGAGCTGATTGGGCCACCAGTCGCGGTTCCGGGTCCCGCCGCCGGCGGTCTCCCGAAGAACACCGCCTGCAAAGGGGCAGGCGCTCGGGCCGTCAGCCGGTCCGGGATGGGCGCCCGGCTCATGGTTCAGCGCCGAAATAATATCCGGTGTCTCGGCTTCCGGGTTCGTTTCTGTAATCGCGTCACTCATCGAATTGGTCTCCTTTGTTGCTAATTCTCAATTTGCTGACACTGGGGACACAGGCCCCAAAAGATGACCTCGGCTTCTTCGACGACAAACCCACCATCGGCGGACGGTTTAAGGCAGGGGGCCGCGCCGACCGTACAGTCCACATCGGCGGTCAGGCCGCAGCGGCGGCAGACAAGGTGGTGGTGATTGTCGTGTGCCTGCGCTTCGTAGCGGGCCGGATGGCCGGACGGCTGAATGCGCCGGATCAGGCCTGCGCCTTCCAGGGTATGCAGGTTGTCGTACACGGCCTGCGTCGAGAGCGTGCCGAGCCGCTCACGGGCGGCCACGGCGATGGCCTCGGCGTCCCGGTGCTGCCCCCGGCCCAGCACCGCGAGGAGCACGGCGAGGCGCGGGGCGGTCACCCGGAGCTTGGCCCCGCGCAGGAGCGCTTGAAGTGTCGTTTCATCGTCAGTCATTTCATCGTCAGTCATTTCTGCTATTATGAACGTTTATCTGGAATAAGTCAAGAGTAGGAATAATTCCAAAGAAGAATGGGCCAAGCAAAAAATCAGCCCGGCGGCTCGTCACGATGTCGTGAAAAACCGCCGGGCTGAAAAACCGAAAAGGGCGAACGATGGGACTTGAACCCACGGCCTCCAGTGCCACAAACTGGCGTTCTAACCAACTGAACTACGCTCGCCATGCGTCGGTGTGGACATTATACCCGCGCCGAGCGGCACTGTCAACGGGTATGCGGGCGTTTTATCGCCTGGCAGAGCAGCGGCGGCAGAATGCCGGAAACCACTGCCCCGGCAATGTCTACCGGCTCGTGGAACTGTCCCGCCACCAGCGCCCAGCCCTGCACAGCGGCCAGCGGCGCGGCCAGCGCCAGCCAGCGCCGGTCCCAAGTCGCCAGGCACGTCCCGGCGGCCAAAGCGAGCGTCTCATGCCCGCTTGGGAACGAAGGCCGCCCCGGCCAGACCACGAAGTGCTTGCCGCTCTCGGCCAGCGCAACCGCAATTCCCATGCCGAGGACGCTGCGGACCCAGAACGGCCTTAATCGCCGCGACGGTTCTCGATCCTGCGGCAGCAGCGGCACGGCGGCGACCAGAAAGACCAGCACGGCATTGATTGTGTTTGTGAGAGCGCCCAGCATGGGCATCAAGTTCGACGCCGGGCGGCGATGTTCCTTGTCTCAAGGCTCCTGAAACTGCGAGGGCGTTCACGCCCTCGCTGGAAGGTAATCGGAATTACCGCCCGCCCAGGGGGCGGCAGACTTCGTCTGTCTTAAATTGTCTGCGCGGGTGTTCACGTCCGCGTTCCTGCGCAAAGCAGGAATTCGGACAGCGCAGGCCGAACCTGACCTCCGAAGGACCCCTGCCCATGCCGGAACTCGCTTTTTTTCAGACCCCGCCTGCCGAAGCGGCGTCCAGTGACGCCGCCGCGGAAGCGCTGGACGGCCAGGATGCGCCGACGCCGGAGCTGGTCATCCCGCCCGCCCTCAGCGACCCCAGCCTGTACCTGAACCGGGAACTGTCCTGGCTGGCGTTTAATGCCCGTGTCCTCGGCGAAGCGCGGGACCCGGCCCAGCCGCTTTTGGAGCGGGTCAAGTTTGTCGCCATCGCGCACTCAAACCTCGACGAGTATTACATGGTGCGCGTCTCGGGCTTGCAGCAGCAGGTCGCGGCGGGTATGACCGATGTCTCGCCCGACGGCATGACCTCGGCGGAGCAGCTTGCCGCTGTCCGGGCGCGGGTCGGCCCGATGCTGTCCGAGGCCGCCGGGGTGTTCGAGCGCGATCTGCGGCCCGCGCTCAAATCGGCGGGGATCGCGGTCCTTGACTACGCCCAGTTGTCCCGCGCCCAGCACAAAGCGCTAAAGCACTATTTCGAGCGCGACGTCTTTCCGGTGCTGACGCCGCTGGCGCTTGGGCCGGGGCATCCGTTCCCGCACATCTCCAATCTCAGCCTCAACTTGGCCGTGGTCGTGCGCGACCCAGATTTGGGGGAGCGGTTCGCCCGTATGAAAATCCCCGGTGTCCTGCCGCGCTTTGTGCCGTGTCCCCCCGATGAGTCCAGTCCGAAGAATGAGGCCGGGGCGAAGACAGGCTGGGTCTGGCTGGAGCAGGTCATCGCCGCAAACCTAGAGTCGCTGTTTCCGGGGCTGCAAGTGACCGAAAGCTACCCGTTCCGGGTTACCCGCGATGCCGATTTGGAAATCCAGGAGGACGACGCCGCCGATCTCTTGCAGACGGTCGAGCAGGGGCTGCGGCGGCGTCAGTTCGGCGATGTCGCCCGGCTGGAAGTGTCCACCGCCATGCCCGCCCGTGTGCGCGAGCTGCTGATTGAGAATTTACTCGTAGATCCCGCCGATGTCTACGCCCTGCCCGGTCCGCTTGGCCTGTCCGACCTGATGCAGGTCTGGAAGCTGGACCGGCCTGACCTCAAAGACCCGCCGCTGATCCCGTTCGTGCCCCCGGCGCTTGCGGCCCCGGACCGCTCGATGCTCGACATCATCGGCGAGGCGGATTTATTGCTGCATCACCCGTTCGACTCGTTCGGCCCGATCCTCGACTTTATCAAAACATCGGTCAGCGACCCCGGCGTTTTGGCCGTCAAGCAGACCCTCTACCGGGTCGGCAGCAACTCGCCGATCGTGAAGTCCCTGGCGGCGGCCCGCGACGACGACACGCAGGTCGCGGTGCTGGTGGAGCTGAAGGCGCGGTTCGATGAAGAAAATAATATCGAGTGGGCGAAAGCGCTGGAAGACTCGGGAGTCCATGTCGTCTACGGCCTGGTCGGCCTCAAAACCCACTGCAAAGTGGCGCTGGTCGTCCGCAAGGAGCGCGACGGGGCGCTGCGCCGCTATGTGCATCTCGGGACCGGCAACTACAATCCGATTACGGCGCGGATTTACACCGACCTGTCGCTGTTCACCGCCCGGCCCGACATCGCCGCCGACGTGTCCGAGCTGTTCAACCACCTCACGGGCTACTCGCGGCAGCGGCGCTATCGTAAGCTGCTGGTCGCGCCGGTGAATATGCGCGAGCGCCTGATGCAGATGATCGCCCGCGAGGCCGAGTGGGCGCGGCGCGGCAAGCCCGCCCGGCTCATTCTCAAAACCAATACGCTCTCGGACACCCCGATCATCCGCGCCCTCTACGCCGCCGCGCAGGCCGGGGTCAAGATTGACCTGATTGTGCGTGGGGCCTGCTGCCTGCGTCCGGGCGTCCCCATCGTCTCCGAGAATATCCGGGTGGTGTCGGTGGTCGGGCGCTTTTTGGAGCACTCGCGCATCTATTACTTCCACAACGGCGGCCGCTACCAAATCTACTGCGGCTCCGCCGATCTGATGCGCCGCAATTTGGACCGCCGGGTCGAGGTGCTGTTTCCCGTCGAAGACCCCGCGCTCAAAAAGCAAATCCGCGACGAGATGCTGGAACCGTACCTCAAAGACACGGTCAGCGCCCACGCGCTCGGGCCGGACGGCACCTACACTCGCCTGCGCCCCAAAGACGGCGACGCCCCGTTCAGTGTCCAAGCCTGGCTCCTCGCCCGGCATGGGGGAGCCGCATAGTGTTGCAAAAATAACCATTGACACCGGGCGTAATCCGTGATACAATAAGATATAGACGCCCACTGCCGGGCGTCCCCCGCTACAAACTGACTGCAACCGACCGCGATTTGGAGAAAGCTATGTCTCTCATGCCTACGCCCCGTCGTTTCTGCGCCCCGTCGTTTCTGCGCCCCGTCGTTTCTGCGCCCCGTCGTTTCTGCGCCCCGTCGTTTCTGCGCCCCGTCGTTTCTGCGCCCCGTCGTTTCTGCGCCCCGTCGTTTCTGCGCCCCGCTCTGGCTCTTGCCGGTCTCCTCTTACTTGTGCCCGCTTTCCCCGCTTCCGCCCAATCCCCAGCCGGCAGCGGCTACAGCGCCCCCACCTACGGCGGCACCGGCACCTATGACCCCGGCGGTGGCCCGCCCACCGGTCCGCCCGTCAAACACTACTCCACCAGCAGTGGCGTTCCAGGCTACGGCGGCTCCGCTCCCGCCGGCGGCAGCACCACCGAGTACGCCAAAGGCGACATCACCACTACGTTCACCTGGAACGGCCCTGCTCCCGTACCCCAAACAGTCATTGTGACGCAAACCTGCGTCGCCGCCTGGGCAAGCGCATACTCCAACCCCGCAGTTGCCGGCTCATGCAGCAATGCGCTGAATATGCCGACAGTCAAGACGGGGCCGACCCCGGAAAACAACGGTCCGGGTGCTTTCGAGGGTTACGACGAGACCGGCGTGTGCGGCGCGGACAGCAGCGGCAGCCCCATTCCCTACTACACCGCGATTGCCGGGGCGGCGAGCTTGAGCTTGCCGACGCTCAGTCCGATGGCATCTATCACGGGCAGCGCGACAGCGGGGCCGCTCACGGCTTCGGTCAGCTATACCGCTGCTGTTTCCCCAGTCATTATCACCTTGACCGGCACACTCAAAGACAGCAGCGGCAGGCCGGTTTTGGACAGCAAGGGCAACCAGCAGATATTGGTGGGGCAGGGCTGCACGGCGGGCATTGTTGGCCTGCCTAGCTTCCCCGCCGGATCGGGCGGCAGTATTACCTATGCTTGGTCAGTCAGCGGCACCACGTTCCAGACTTGGCAGTCACAGACGCCCGAGATTGGAAATGATCCTTTCGACGAAGATGCTTCTTATTATGTCAGTGGCCCAGGTCGGCTAGACGAGTCTAGCGCACGGTGGTATTGGAACGACCTCCTCCCAGCAAATAATGGCGTTCCTGTAACAGAATCAGTATCATGCACGGCAATCGTAACGCCCCCCGTAGGTCAGGGATCAGCTTTCACTGTGACAGCAAGCAAGCCCGTATCCGTGTTCAGGCCCATCTGGACAAGCACTGGAACCGGCGGGTACATGAAGGTCAATCTGTATAGCCCTGGTAGTCCCCGATACGAACTTTTCGCTGGGCCAACAGCCGCCCAAACCGCTAATGGGTTACGTGGAGGTATGAACTTTACCGCGACAGTCGCTTCTCCTGATATAACACTGTTTGGAACAGGGAGTCTTGAACTCGTGCAGCTTGTCACTCCAGACCGCACCGTATCATCAGTTGATAACGACTATACTTATTCAGAGAATGGGCAATCGGGTTTGGACACAGGTTATCCGTATGGTTGGAATGCGAGTGTGCCAAGCTACCAAACAGATGATAGTCCTGGAATGCCTCTAGCGGATTACTTGGTTTCATTGGCGACAATGAATGATCAATTTGAAAGCTTCCTCATGTATTTTCCGCCTAGCTCCACTCAATGTGTTCCATTGGCACATTTCGTGTGGAGCACATCTGGAAAAGCTGTTCTTCCAAACTCAACGGGCACTTGGGCAGGCTATATTGCACAGAACGGTTCCGACGCAGCCGGGACAGTCACTCCAAGCGGTAATACGGCAACGTTTCTTCCATCGAATGTTTTTCCTGAATGGACGCAAATAAATGGAAACGGTACATTCGGGCTGACATCGCCTGTTGGGGGTGGCACATTCAGGAGAATCAAATCCAAAAATGGTAATCGTGGCTACGCTCCAAAAAGCGCTCATTGGAATGCAAATCTACAGCCATGACCAACTCCGAAGATGCAAAGATGGATACAACACCTCATTTGGATAGCTGGTCATCTCATGTCAGTGAGAACACCCTAAGTGTGTCTATTGGAGTTCAAGAAGTTGCCACTACACATTCTACTGAAAGGCAGGGGGTATTTCTCTACGTCATTCTCCTCAATACGTCGGAAAGACCACTGAAGTTGTGGGGAGAGGATTGTTCTCGCGGAAACGATAATCTTTCACTGGAAATCTTGGCACTGGATGATGTGCTGTTACCCCAGCCCGTTATCGTAAAGCGAGGACCGACACATTGGCTCAAAAACAGATTTTATCATGTGACACTGGAACCTAAGGACCTAGCTGTTCGCGCTGTTCGTCTCCATCAATACCAGCCTGGTGAACGGTCGAACTTGGACATTATTCGGACGGACCATGTTAATTACCGGGGGTTCCCAAGCTTGGGAACACATACATACCCTCACAGTGTCCGAATGCAGGCAGTTTTTAGAAGCAGTGATGATGAATATGCTCCAGTGGATGGACTTTGGAAGGGAGAAGCCGTCTCAGAGGTGCGCGACTACATAGTATGGGGACCCTATTTGTAGCGTCAGGGAAATGGCTCGATCTGGCCTGCTGCGGTTTCACTTCCTACATCTCAAAATTTTGGTACTGGAACGTGGTCTTACCTTCAACTTATCAAAGCCAGATATTCTCCGGCTTCGCCGGGTTACAAAGCAACCTCAAGGGATACGCTGAAAGGCGAAGGGTTGGATGGACCATTTCCGTACCAGGAGAATACTCACTTTACGGACGGTCGTAAAGGCACTGATGGCGCGGCTTTGGCAAAAGCGGCGGCCTCGGACGACAGCAGCATCAAGAAGGCGGCGGCGGAAGCCTCTCGCGGACTGTAGCTACTCATAGAGCTGTTACCAACACGCAGAAACGCCCGGTCTCATGTCAGTGAGGCCGGGCGTTTTTTGTTTGAGAACACGCACGAAGCAACCGCGAAAATAACTGTGCAGATTGCGGGCCGCCTATGGAATAATACCCCAAGGATTTCCACAAGGATATTTTCACGCGACTCCTTCGCGAGAATTGCTGCGGCGCGTTTCCATGACACCTGATTTCCATGACACCTGAACTCACACAGAACACCAGCACTCCGCAGACGCAGAGCAGCCTGTCTCCAAGCAGTGCGGCCCTGCCCCGAGCCGCTGGGGCGAAGCGGCGCGGCGCGGCGCGGCGGGCGCTTGGCATGGCGGCCTGCGGGGCAGGACTCGCGGCGGGGATTCTGCTGGTGCATCTGAGCGAGCCGCACCGGCTGCCGCTGTTTTTGTTCTGCGCGGTCCTGGCGGCGCTGGCCGCCGGACTGCCGGTGACCGGGCCGCATGGGCAGCGGGTGGGCCTGCTGCCGGCGGCCGGCCTGGTGTCCGTGCTCTTACTTCCTCCGCTTGCCGCCCTGCTGCCGCTGCTGCTTGCCAACACCGTCTATGCCCTGTTCCGCGATCTGCCGCTGGCCCGGCGGATGACTTACGAGCGGGGGGTCTGTCTGCTTGGCGCGGCGCTTGTCGGCGGCGGCCTGCGGTGGCTGCTGCCGGCGTCGCCCGGCGGCGCGGCCCTGGTCGCCGCTGCCTACAGCGCCGCTTTTCTGCTGGCCCGTTACCTCAGCCTGGACTGGCACCGGGGCAGCGAGCGCCCGGCACGCCGCCACGCGGTGCAGAACTGGCGGCTGGAAGCCGCCGGCCTGCTGGCCTCGGTGCCGACCGTGCTTTTGATGGCTCTCGCGCTGCACCGGATCGGCCTCCTCGGGCTGGCCGGCGGGACCGCGCTGCTGGCGGCGCTGGCGGTGGTCGCGCACTTCGGGTTCGAGACCGCCGGCCTGCGCGAACAGGTGCGGGCGATGGAAAAGCTCAGCGCCGTGTCGGTGACCCAGACCAGCGCCCCGCGTGTCACCGAGCAGTTTCTCGCCCTCAGCAGGGCGCTGGTCTCCTGCGACCGGGCCGTGCTGTGGCTCACCGACGACTCGCAGACACGTCTTGAGCGAGCCGGGCCGGACGGAACTGTCAGCGTCCGCTTCGGCGAGGGCCTGGCCGGACGTGCCGCCGAGCGCAAAAAGCCGCTGCTGGTGCGGGACGGCGCCCAGGACCCGCGCTGCGCGGCGGAGGAGCAGCGCGGAACACCCGCACCGGTCGCCCTCTTGCTGCTGCCGCTGGTCGCCAGCAGCCAGACGGTTGGGGTCGTGCAGATGGAGCGCGGCGCTCCCGGCGCGTTCACCGGGCGCGACCTAGCCCGCTTGTCGGCCCTGGCCGGGCAGGCCGCCGCGACCCTCGCCAATGTCCGCGCCCATCAGGACGTTTACAGCATGGCGGTGACCGATGCCCTGACCGGCCTGTACAACCGCCGTCATATGCAGACGGTGCTCACCGATGAGCGCCGCCGGGCGGAGCGCTACAGTCATCCGCTGTCGGTGATCATGCTGGACGTAGACGGCTTCAAGTCTTACAACGACACCTACGGCCATGTGCAGGGCGACGTGCTGCTGAAGATGCTGGCCGGCATTCTCCAAAGCAGTGTTCGCGGCGTGGACATTGTCGGGCGCTTCGGCGGCGAAGAATTTATTGTCGTGCTGCCCGAGACCCCGCCGGACGAAGCTTACCGGGCTGCCGAGCGCCTGCGGCTTGCGGTCGCCCGGACCGTCTTCCCCGGCTTCGCCGACGATCCCGAGCTGGCGGTTTTCAAGACCATCAGCCTCGGAGTTGCGACGTTCCCCGACATCACGCAGGACACGCAGGCGCTGGTCACACTCGCCGACAATGCCCTCTACCGGGCCAAGCGCGGGGGCCGCAACCAAACCGTGCAGGCCGACCCCGCCGCTCTCACATCCGAAACCGCTGTTTGACGCCAAAGCCTTGAAAAACCGGCGAGAATATGCCAAACTCCTGTACTGAAATCCCAAAGTGATCGTGTAAAGGAGCGCTTATGCTTGCGCGTGAAGCCGATGCCATGTTCTGGATTGGGCGCTATGTCGAGCGGGCCGAGGCGACCGCCCGGATGGTGGATGTCCAGTACCACTCGGAGCTTGAGGGCGCTTTTCCGCTCGCCCACACCGGCGACGGCGACCCGTCGGCCCTGTGGGGGCCGATTCTGGCGATTTCCGGCGACGCCGACCTCTTCGCGGCGCTGTACGACGACACGCAGGTCGAGCGCAATGTGCTGGACTTTTTTGCATTCCGCCGCGACAACGGCAACTCGATCACGTCCTGCGTCGTCCGCGCCCGCGAGAATGCCCGCGGTGTCCGCGAGATGATCCCGTCGGAGATGTACGAGAGCTTGAATATGTTCTTCCTGGAAGTGACCCGGTGGAACGTGGACAAGATTTTGGAAGCGTCTCCGCATGCGTTTTTCGCATCGGTCAAGAACTCATCTCATATGTTCCGGGGCATCACCGAGCGGACCATGCCGACCGACGAAGCGCGGGCGTTTTTAGAGTGCGGCATGATGCTGGAGCGGGCCGACAAGACCGCGCGTATCTTGGACGTCAAGTACCATATCCTGCTGGGAGAAGCCGAGATCGGCGGGACTTTAGACCAGCACCAGTGGATTGCCGTGCTGAAGAGCGTCGGCGCATTCGAGGCGTTCCGCAAAGCGAACCGTCTCGGCATCACGCCGGGCAAAGTGGTCTCGTTTCTGGTCCGCAACCCGGACTTCCCGGCGTCGGTCTCCTACGCCATCACCCGCGTGGACCGCGCCCTGCGCCAGATCGGCCACTCAAAAGGCGCTCCGGCGACAAACCGCGCCGAGCGGCTGGTAGGCCGCCTGCGAGCCGATCTGTCGTTCATCACGACCGAGGAGATTTTGAAGCAGGGCCTGCACCAGTTTTTGGACCAGGTGCAGATCCGGTGCATCGAAATCGGCAGCGCGATTTCCGAAGCGTACTTGAAGTATTAGGCCGGCCCAGCCAAGAGCCACCGGCACTGGAAGTGCCGGTGGCTCTTGGCTTCATGCAACTTTCCCCCCGCCGCTGTGTCCAATTCCCCATGACACCCGATCTTCCTGACGCCCCGCTCACTCATGCGACCAAGCGTCGTTTCTGGCCGCGCTTTTGGGCACATCCCCTGACACGAATCGCGCTGTTTCTGCTGGTCTTTGCAGCGATTGCTGCTGCGCTGTCGCTGCTGCTGGTCGGGGCGCTAAAGCTGCTGCATCACCGGCCCGGACATGACCGAACGCTGGGCCAAATCCTCGCCGAAGCGTTGACGGCGACGGCGGCAGTGCTGGCGACCTGGACCATAGTGCGTTTTGCCGACCACCGGCCTTGGGCAAGCGCTGGGCTGACTTGGCGCGGCCTGCCGGCAGGGCTGGGGCGCGGCTTTCTGCTGGGAACACTCATGCTGTCAGCGGGCATTCTCGTCTACCGCCTCCTCGGTGCGTACCATGTGTCGGAAGTGACCTTGAAGCCGTTTCTGCTGACTCCGCTGCTGCTGTACCTCGTCGTCGCCGTGTTCGAGGAAACGCTGTTCCGGGGGTACATCTTCCAGACCCTCGAAGCCCGCTGGGGCAGCGGCATCGCCTTGGGCGCAACCGGCCTGCTGTTCGGTTTGGCGCATTTGGGCAATCCGACGCCGGGGGCGTCGCTCTGGCAGCACTTGTCCGGGCCGCTGCAAATCTGCCTGGAAGCGGGCCTGCCGCTGGGCGCGGCGTACCTCCTGACCCGCAGCCTGTGGCTGTCCATCGGCATCCACTGGGCCTGGGACTATTGTGAAGGGCCGGTGTACGGCTGCCCGGATTCCGGGTTCCGTGATCCGCATACCCTGCTGCACGCCGTCTTCACCGGCCCGGCCTGGTTGACCGGCGGCGCGTTCGGCCCGGAAGCTGGCCTCGTCTTCCTCGTCGTCGGCATCCTCACCGGAGTTCTCCTGCTGCGAGCCGCCATCCGAAAAGGAAACTGGCAGCCGAGGCCGCGCCGGGCTTGATGGGAGTGTGTCAAGTTTCGGGTACACTAACGTTCTGAAACAGAGCATACCGGCTGTTTCTGCGGAAAATCCGTAAATTGAGGCGCAAAATGCTTATTGAGTTCACTGTCGGCAACTTTAAATCGTTTCGGGACAAGACTACGTTCAGCATGGTCGCGGCCAATCTGACTTCCGAAAACCCGTCGCTCGACACAAACAACGTCACCCCGATCAGCAAAAATCTTAGCCTTCTCAAAAGCGCCGCCGTCTATGGCGCGAATGCCAGCGGCAAAAGCAATCTGGGAGCCGCCCTGCATTTCATGCGAGAAATGGTTGTAATGTCGGCCCGAGAAGATGCTACCCCCCACAGTTCTGGGTTGGAAATGTTTTTGCTGGACAAAGAGAGCCGCACGAAGCCGTCGTTCTTCGAGATTGTCCTCATGCTGGGCGGCAAGCAATACAGATACGGATTTGAAGCGAATCTGTTTCAAGTGGTTGCCGAATGGCTTTTTTACGTTCCGAAGTCCAAAGAAGTTACTTTGTTTGTACGTAAGGAACAGGATATTGACGTCCAAGCCGGCTTTAAGGAGGGAAAAGGATTAGAGACAAGAACGCGCAAAGAGGCACTGTTTCTTTGTGTAACGGCTTTGTTCAATGGAAATCTCGCGCAGCAGGTTCAGGAATGGTTTAAGGATTTCGCGGTGGAAACCGGATTACAAGATGACAACTTTCGAGAGTTCACCTTGAAGTGTTTGCATGATCCAGAAGAAAACAGAGTGCTGCTTCCTTTCATTCGCGAATTGGATTTGGGCATTGCAGATGTATTCGTTCCCGATCTTTCCCGAATGCCACGAGATTGGCCTGATGAACGAAGAACTGAGCTTGTTGCTCATCTGGCACAAAAAGTGTATATCACTCATAATTGGGGCGAATCTGGGGAAGATTCGGATGACACAGAAATTTTTGATTTGGACAGCCAGGAGTCGCAGGGAACACGTAAATTGATTGCTATGGCGGGTCCGCTTCACAGCGTTCTGAAATTTGGACAGGTACTATTTGTGGATGAACTCGATGCGCGGCTGCATCCGCTGATGACTCGGCGGATCATTGAACTGTTTCACTCACCGCTAACGAACCCAAAAGGGGCGCAGCTTATCTTCGCCACCCATGACACAAACCTGCTGGACAAGACGCTATTTCGACGGGACCAAATCTGGTTTGCCGAAAAGGACCGTCAGGGTGCGACGCATTTAGCCTCGCTTGCTGAGTACCGGGTGCGGAGCGACGCCGCGTTCGAGAAGCAGTATCTCGAAGGCCGCTACGGAGCAATCCCGTTTCTGGGTGAACTGAGCCGGCTGCCCTGGGCACGGGGGCAAGGAGAAGCGGAAGACGCCGAAGCGGCGGGGCAGGAGACGGTTCATGGCTGATCGCAAGCCGCAGAAGCGGAGAGAACACAGCCAAAAGCCGCAGTTCCAGCCGCAGCCGCCGCGAACGGCAGCACAGCGGCAGGTAGACCAGTTGGCAGTTAAAGAGCGGTTTCTGATTGTTTGCGAGGGCGAGAAGACGGAGCCAAAATACTTTGAGGGTTTCCAGACACCGAGGCGAGTCTTGATAATCAAAGGAACTGGATACAATACGGTCGGTCTTGTCAAAGAGGCCAAGCGACTGCGGCAGGAAGCCACGGAAACATTTGATCAGTGCTGGTGCGTCTTCGACCGCGACTCATTCCCTGCCGACGATTTCAACGATGCTATTCACTATGCGGAAGCAAATGGTTTCCAAGTAGCTTACACTAACGAAGCGTTCGAGCTGTGGTACCTGCTGCATTTTGATGACCATCGAAGCGCGTTGAGCCGTATACAATACAAGCCGCTGCTGACGCAGCGCCTCGGGCACTCTTACCGGAAGAACAGCCAAAGCACATACCGCGAACTGGAGCACCGGCAAGAGGCGGCTGTCCGGCGGGCGGCAAGTCTGCGGGCGGAGTACGGCGACGCGCACAATCCACAGCAGGATAATCCCTGTACGACTGTGCATCTTCTTGTCGAGCAGCTACGCAGAAACGTGAGGCTGTAGAACGTGTGGCCGCCGACTGGAAACGCAGGGGCGGTAAATTGGGGTAAGTTCTTTCGGCGGGCCGGCGTTGGCCAAAAAGAAAGAGAACTATTTTGCCGTATTTGCTGATTGCGCTGCTGGCACTGTCGGGGATGGGTTTGCCGGTGCAGGATGCGCTGAACGCGCAGCTTCGCACGGCGCTGAAGTCGCCGCTGCTCGGGGCGCTTGTGTCGCTTGTCGTAGGAGTGGTCGCTTTAGGAGCGCTGTCGGCGCTGGGCGTTTTGGGACGCGGCAGCGTGTCGGGGCTGGCCAAGACGCACTGGTGGGTTTGGGCCGGAGGCGGCCTGCTTGGGGCATTTGCAGTGACAGTCGGCCTGATCGGCATCCCGAAAGTGAGTGCCGGGGTGGTGATTGCGGCCACGGTCTTTGGGCAGCTCGTGTCGGCAGTGGTGGTGGATCACTTCGGCTGGTTCGGGGTGCCCCGTGTCCCGCTGAACCCGTGGCGGGTTGCCGGAGCGCTGGGCTTGTTCGCCTGCGTCCTGCTGATGCAAAAGAAGTAGGGAACCCACCCCGTAACAAGTTACGACCCTCCCGAAGCGGGAAGGTCAGGAGCAATGACTGTAAAGTTATCAAGTCGAACAAATCCGCGCTGCGCTCGACGAATACACAGGAGAGAGCAAAGATGGATGGCTACGAGTTCAAAATGTACTACAGCCCGAATGACGGGTGCCATGTCGCCCAGATCGTTGAGTTTATTGGATGTGCGGTAGACGGCCCGACACCCGAAATCGCGCTGGCACGTCTGCATGAAGCAAAGGAAGAATGGGTACGCATCATGTCGGAAAAAAGACTGCCGCTTCCTGCACCGCGCTGTGGCGCACCGGACCGAGAAACTTTGCTGGCGGCATAGTTAGAAAAGAGCGGAAGTGCGATGCTTCCGCTCTTTTTGTTTTATGGTACAATCGCTCCATGATTGCGGTGTCCCAAATCCAGCAGGTGAGCGATGAGATCGCCCGGCAGTTTCACCCGGAGCGAATTATTCTGTTCGGCTCCTACGCTTACGGCACGCCCAACGAAGACTCCGACGTAGACTTGCTGGTCGTCATGCCGTTTGAAGGCCGCAGAGCCAGGCAGGCAATCGAGATTCACCAAGCTGTATATGCCGGTTTTCCAATGGACCTGATTCCGATTACGCCGGAGAGGTTGAAATACCGACTTGAAATCGAAGACTTCTTCTTGAAAGAGATTGTCGAAAAAGGAAAGGTGCTCTATGAAGCCAATCACGCAGGAGTGGGTTGAAAAGGCGGAAGAGGGTTGGGGCAGCGCCAATCGTGAAGGGCAAGTGCCACTTTAGAGACTGTATAAAAAGAGTACCCTGCCCTGAACGGCAGGGCTTCAAAAAGCAAGCTCCCGCCCTCGCGGGCGAGGAACAAAACATCTTCGCCCGCGAAGGCGGGGGGGTCGCCCTTTAAAGCACGGGAGCTCAGCCCTGTGAAACTCTTTCTATACGGTTCCTTAGCTGGGTTTTTCGTCGTAGATGACTTTTGCCAGGGTGTCGCCGACGGCTTTGAGGCTGTCGGGGCTGCATTTGTCGGGCGTGTCCCCCAGCGTGTGCCAGTAGGGGTAGTCGAAGTCAATCAAATCTATCGCCGGGATGCCGGCATTGTTGAAGGGCTGGTGGTCGTCGCCGATCGGGCCTTGCTGGATGTTCGGGTCGGCGGGGAACTGCGCTCCGTAACCTAAAGCCGATGCCGCGCTCCAGACTTTGTCGTTCAGCTCGGGGTGAACCTGCTGCGAGTAAGCTTCGCGCTTGACGACCAAATTCTTCTGGCCGATCATGTCGAGCAAGACCGCGTAGTCGGGCTTGTCCGGGCCGGGGTTCTGGGCGAAGTAGATGGAGCCGAGATACATCCGGTTCTCACCCGGCCCCCAGTCTTCGCCGTCCACAAACAGCAGCACGACCCCGATGTCCGGGCGCTTGGCATGGAAGACCCGCGCCAGCTCCAACAGTGCGGCGGTGCCCGAAGCGCCGTCGTCAGCCCCGAGAATGGGCCGGTCTTTGTGGTCCAAATCCTGGTCGGCGGTCGGACGGGTATCCCAGTGCGTGAATAGACAGATCTTCTTTTTCGCGTTTGGGTTGATGACCCCGATGATGTTAGTCAGATGCAGTGTGACGTCGCGGTCCGAGTCCCGGTAGTTGAATGCCTGTGTGCGGACTTTATCCACTTGCGGGGTAAGCTGGGCCAGAATATACGCTTTGCACTTCTCATGCGCCGCCGAGCCGGGCGGGCGGACGCCCAAATCACACTGCGCGGTGAGCGCGGCAAAGGCCCGCCCGCCGTCGAAGCTGGAATGGGCGACTGGCGGCGTCTCCGAATGGCTGCGGCAGCCGGGCAGCAGCAAAAGGGGCAGAGCAAGCAGCAAGGCAGGGCGGGAAAACAGGCGCATAGGCTTCTTCTAGTTCTTCGCGATCCGGTCTCCGACGACGCTGTTCACGATGGGATGGGCCGACAGATACCCGCCGAGGGCTTTTGCCAGCGAGACTCCAGTGTCACTGCTGATGTCTTTTGCGGTCCAGATTTGGAAATACCCGAGGCCGCCGTTTGCCAGCGAGCGAGTCGTGGCAACCCGGTACGTCTTGCCGGCATCCACCTCGCCGCCGCCGACCCCAACCAGTGACACGCGCTTGCCTTGCGGCGCACCGGCGCTATAGCGGATTTGCAGGCCCGCGACCTGTAAAAAGCCGTCGAACGGCTCCGGCGTCCGGGACACCGATCGCTCGGCGGCTTTGAGAAGCTGTGCCCCGGAAAGCTTCAGCACAACCACCGTGTCGCCGGGGTCGTCAGCGTAGTGCAGGGCGGCGACGATCTTGGCCGGGTCGGTCTTCCCGGCGGGGACCGAAGCGCTGTCGTCAAGCTCGTCGGCGGGTACCAGCGCCACCGAAGCGTCGCCGGTCTGCTTGACGGCGTCGGCGACGAGGTTGCCGAGATTGGTTTCGCGTGACGATGACCCGGCCCCAGACAGCGCTGTCTGCACCGACACGGTGGTTGCGGCGGTCTCTTTCGGCGCGGCATAAACCACCGCCGATGTTGTCATTAGAAACAATCCGGCGGCGAAAAAAAAGGGTTTCATTTAGTCGGCATCCTGCGTCTTCTGTGCCTGCTGCCAGCGCAGGTACTCGTCAATAAAATCGTCGAACTCGCCGTTCATCACCCGCTGAATGTCACCGGTCTCGTGAGCGGTGCGCGTGTCTTTGACCAGCGTATATGGCTGAAACACATAGTTGCGGGTTTGGTGCCCGAACGCGATGTCCTTGCGGTCGCCGCGAAGCTCATCAATGCTTGCTTTGTTTTCGGCCTGGGCCAGCGCCAAAAGCTTGGATTTTAAGACGTTCATCGCGAACGCCCGGTTTTGGCCCTGCGAGCGCTCGTTCTGGCAGGAGACGACAATGCCGGTCGGCAGGTGCGTAATCCGAACCGCGCTGCTGGTTTTGTTGACGTGCTGACCGCCCGCGCCGGAGGCCCGGAAGTAATCGGTCTTGAGGTCTTTCTCGGGAATGTCTACGTCTTCCACTTCGGCGACTTCCGGGACAATGTTGACCCCGGCAAACGATGTTTCCCGCGTTTTGTTGAACGGCGAGATGCGGACCAGCCGGTGGATGCCCTGCTCGCCCTGCAAGAGGCCATAAGCGTTCTTGCCTTCGATGCGGAGCGTCGTGCTCTTCAGGCCCGCTACATCGCCTTCGACTTCATCTAAAAGATCGGCCTTGAAGCCATGCCGGTCGGACCAGCGCAGGTACATCCGCTGCAAGATCGAAGTCCAATCGTTGGCGTCCGCCCCGCCCGCCCCGGCGTTGATTTCCAGAATGGCCGGCGCGGCGTCATGCGGCCCAGACAGCAGGGTCTCGACTTCCAGTTTGTCGAGCGCTGCCGCGAGCGCGGACAGCTCGCTTTGGATTTCGGGCACATACTGCTCCGGGTCTTCTTCCAGCCCGGCCAGCTCGGCCAGGGTCCGGGCATCGTCGAGGCGCTTGCGGATGGCTGACCACGGGGCGAGATTTTCTTTGAGCGTGTTCAGCCGCTGCATCTGTGCCTGGGCCGCGGACGGATCATCCCAAAACGCGGACTGACCTGCTTCGGCTTCCAGCGCTTCGATCTCTCTGACTTGACCTTCCAGATTTAGGGGGCGGCTCAAAGCTTCCAGCCGCGCCGACACCCCCTCTAATTCCTTGACGACATCTTCCAGCACTTCGTTCCCTCTGATCGTTCCCTCTGACCACGCTCTCTTGGCTTATTATAGCACATACTCAGTAGCCGTGCTCGCCGGGGCGGATTTGGACCGTGCCGCGAAAAATGCGGTGGATGACGATGTGGTAGCCGATCACAAAGGCCATGCCGATGATGTTGGCGGCAAACGCGATCTGGAGGCTCTGCTGCGGGGCCGCCGAGTTGAACACGCTCAGGCCCGCTCCCGGATGGCCTAAATCGGGCAGAAGCAGCGGGTATAAACTGGCCCCCGCCGACGCCATCAGCGCCCCAATGAACATGGCCCCGGCATAAAGCGCCTTGCCGTCATCGCCGCGCCGCTGGAAAAACGGCACCGCCAACAGGGACAGCGCCGCCAGCAGCGGTAAGACACCCAGCAGCGGATAGTGGGCAAAGTTCGCCCCGACCGGGCGGACAAAGAACGAGGCGGCGGTCGCCGCCACGGTCAGCGCTGCGACTCCGTACCAGAGCCGGCCCGCCCAAAGCCGCGCCCGCACCTGCTGGTCACCAGCGGTTTTGAGCGCCAGAAAGTTCGCGCCGTGCATCGCCAGCAGCGCCGCGCTGAGGACGCCGACCAGAATGGCGTAGGGGTTCAGCGCCGAAAACAGCGACCCCTGAAAGTTCCCCGTGGCATCGAGGGGGACGCCGCGCACGACATTGCCGACAGCTGCGCCGAACAGCACTGCCAGCAGGACGCTGGACCCGCAGAAGAGAACGTCGAACAGGCCCCGCCACAGCGGGTCGGCGACGTGGGAGCGAAACTCAATTCCGACGCCCCGCCCGATGAGCAGCCACAGCACTAAAATCAGTACCAAATAAAATCCGCTGAACGAGACCGCGTAAAGATGCGGAAACGCCGCGACCATCGAGCCGCCGGCGGCCAGCAGCCAGACCTCATAACCGGCCCAGAACGGACCGATGGCGTTTAAATTGGTCCGGCGCTCGGCATCGGTTTTCCCCAGCGCCAGATGCAGCATCCCGACCCCCATACTCATGCCGTCCAAAACGGCGTAACCGATTAAAAGTCCGCCAAGCAGGATAAACCAAGCTGTATTCATGCGACTAGCTCCTTTTGCGGCTCGTCCGCCGGCACTCGGTCGTCGTCCTCTTCCGGTCCCTGACCGATGAACTTGCCGACCAGAAACAAGAAGAACAGGCCCAAGGCAATGTAGATGCCGACAAAGCCGATCAGCGTGAAGATCGTTTCCCCGCTGGAGACATTGGGCGAGATGCCCTGCGCGGTCCGCATCAGGCCGTAGATGATCCAGGGCTGACGGCCCACGCAGGTGGTCACCCAGCCGGCTTCATTGGCAATGTAGGGCAATGGCAGCGAAAGCATCAGTATCCAGAGATACCAGCGTGCTCTTTCCAGCTTGCCCCGCCACAGCAAAAAGACGCCTAACCCTGTCAACGCAATAAAGTATCCGCCCAGCGTAATCATAATATGATACGCATAGTAGACCAGCTCCATCGGCGGCCAGAGGTCGCGCGGGATGTCGTTGAGGCCCTTGACCGACGCATGCAGGTCGCCGTAAGCGAGGTAGGACAGCAGATCGGGGACAACGACCGGATCGAGCAGGACTCCCTTTTGCGGGTCCGGCATCCCGATAATTGCCAGCGGTGCGCCTTTCTCGGTCTTGAACTGTCCTTCCATCGCGGCAAGCGTTGTCGGCTGGTACTTGACCACCATTTCGCCGTTCTTGGCACCTGTTGGGAAGACCTGTGTGAGCGAGAAGACTAATCCGAAAATCAGGCTGGTCTGGAGGCAGATATGGGCGAACTTCTGATGCTTGCGGGCCAGCAGGTAGAACGCACCCAGCGCGGCCATAACCAGCGCCCCGTGAACGAGTGCTCCGTTGACCGTGTGCAGGAACTCCCAGAAGGCGAATGGATTGCCGGCGAACCCGGCAAATGACGTAAGGCGGTACCGGCCATCGGCGGCCTGCGTGTAGGCGACGGGGTGCTGCATCCAGGCATCGGTGGCGGTGATGAAGAACGCGGAGATGGTCGAGCCGACCGCGACGGCAAGGGCGGAGAAGGTGTGGAAGCGGGGCGAGACGCGCTTTTCGCCGAACAGAAAGACGCCTAAGAACGCCGATTCGAGGAAGAAGGCAATGACACCTTCCAGCATGAGGCCGATGCCGATGACGCCTCCGGCGGCATCGGAAAAGTGTGCCCAGTTGGTGCCGAACTGGAACTCCATTGGGATGCCGGTAGCGACGCCCGCACCGAAGTTCAGCCCGAAGATGCGTCCCCAGAAGCGTGAGGCACGTGCGTATTGCTCGTCGCCGGTCCGCAGAAAGCGGATTTTCAGAATGGCAATCAGCCAGCCCAGCCCGATTGTGACGGGTGGGAATAAGTAATGGAACATAATGAGCGCGGCAAAATGCACGCGGTCGGCGAGTACCATGGCTCCCATGTTGTGTGTTCCTCTCTGCCGATTGAGGCAGGGCGTATCAGGGTTCTCCTTCTCATTGCCGTTCCTTCCGGCGGGTGTATCTGTTTCCTACCTTTGAGTATACCAAGAAAATACCCTTTAAAGTATCCTAAGAAAAGCCTGCTGTGCGGTTTGTTCGGCGTTTATCTGTGGGAATGAACACCTAGTCAACACTAAGGAACAATTCTCAATGGCAGATTTAAAACCCGACGCCGCGGCGTCCGGCACATTTACACTCGGCGGCGATATGACCGTCCGCCGCATGGGCTTTGGCGCGATGCGGATTACCGGCGATGGTGTCTGGGGCGATCCGAAGGACCCGGAAGAGTCAAAGCGTGTCCTGAAGCGTTGCTTAGATTTGGGCGTCAACTTTATTGACACTGCTGATTCCTACGGCCCCTACGTCTCGGAAGACTTGATCGCCGAGGCGCTGTACCCCTATGCCGACGGCCTGGTGATCGCCACCAAAGGCGGCCTGACCCGGCCGGGACCCGGCGAGTGGCTTCCCGTGGGCCGGCCCGAATATATCCGTCAATGCGTTGAGATGAGCCTGCGCCGCTTGAAGGCTGAGACGATTGATCTGTACCAGCTCCACCGGATTGACCCAAAAGTGCCGGCGGAGGAAACGCTGGGGGCGCTGAAAGAAATGCAAACGCAGGGCAAAATCCGCCATGTCGGCCTGTCCGAAGTGTCGGTGGAAGAGCTTCAGCACGCGCAGACCATTGTAGACATTGTCTCGGTGCAAAACCTGTACAATTTAAGCGAGCGCAAGTCTGAGGCGCTCTTGGATTACTGCACCGAAAAGTCCATCGGCTTTATCCCGTGGTTCCCGGTCGCCGGCGGCGACTTGGTCAAGCCCGGCGGCGTTCTCGACGAAGCCTCGAAGGCGCACGGCGCGACGGTCGCGCAGCTTGCGCTGGCCTGGCTACTGAAGCGGTCCCCGGTGATGCTGCCGATCCCCGGCACATCGTCGGTGGCGCATCTGGAAGAAAACGTTGCGGCATCGTCGCTGATTCTCACCGATGAGGAGTTTGAGTCGCTGAGTGCGCTCGGCAAATGATGTTATAAGCGAAGTCGAAAAAGGCGGCCCCCGGCTTGTGCCGGGGGCCGCTTTTCTTCGGGCGCGGCACGAGGGAACCGGCACTGAAAGTGCCGGTTCCCTCGTGCCCTGCTGGTCATCACGGCCCCCGCATTCCTGCCGGTCTTTCCGAAATGCTTCCCTGACGCCCCCGTTTCCCTGAGCCGGGAACACTTGTCTGCCGAGAATAGTCAGCATAAGTGCAGCAGACAATGCTGCAAAAATACCAAAATAAATAGCTGAAACAAAGTGGAAACAATAACATCGTACACTTTGGGAAGCACGACTGCAATTCTTAGATTCTTAAGCTCTGCTCGATTAGATTTGAGGCGTTTCTCTTATGACTGCCACTACCGTGAACACCGTCGTTCCCGACGCTGAACCAACCGCATTCTCCGATGACCCGCCCGATGGCATGGCGATTATTCCCCATACCGTCCGCGAGTTCGGTGTCGAGGCCCGCAAGGAAGGCCGCGCCTGGGAAGCGGCCTTCAACGGCCCGATCCAGTCCTGGCTCGATCCCGAGACCGACACAAAGACCTACGGGGTCACCGTGCGCCTGTCCCGGATGAAAGACCCCGTCACCCGCGAGCTTTTTTCCACCAACCTGCTGTTCTACTTCGCCGAAGCCGAGATGCACGGCATTCATAACGTCTACGAAATGGCTCGGCAGTTTCCGTTCACACGCATTCGCGGCCCGCGCACCCCGGTTCCGGTCTGCCCGGCCCGCGACGGCCGGCTGTGGTACGACGCGAACCCCGAAGGCGTCATTATGGAAGATGTCCGGCTTTGTCCGGTCACCCTGCCGCTCGGCGGCCCCGGCTTCTTTGTCACGGGCCAGGGTTACCGGGGGAAAGTGATGCTGCCCGACGGTCGGTTTATCCACGATGTCGGGGTTTACGGCGGGTATCTGGACCCGGCAGAGCGTCCGGCGCAGCTTGAGCTCCAGCACCTGTTCGGCGGGATCGAGTTTGATTCGCTGGCCGACGACCGGCTGCAAACTGAGCTTGGCGAAGGGGTCTGGGTCAAAGGCATCGGCGAGTCGGGCGCGGGGCTGCCTCATGTCGAATCGTACAAAAACTCGGTTAAGCTGCCTAGCCTGAGCGGTGAGCGGACCCTGATCGGCGCACGCTCGATGAGCCAGACCAAGCAAATCGCGTACTTCGAGAGCCGGTCCGCCGATGGCCTCAGTGGGTTCCGTCTCGGCGGGGTCATTGACGGCCTGCACCGTGCTCTGGGCCTGCAAATCTGGGACCGGGTCCACCGAGTCGGTCTGGGGAGCAACTTTGTGGAGTGCCCTGAGATGGGCGGCTATATCGGGCTGATTCATATCGTTTTAGAGAAGAACAACCCTGCCTACCCCGAGACGCTCGACCCGGCGCATCCGGGCATCGAGGAGCAGTACGAAGGCTGGGTCGTGTGGATGACCTTAGACGAGAACGGTGTCCCGAGCATCAAAGCGTGTGTCCGGGCGATCACGCCCGACGATGTTCCAGCGGTCTACCAGGGCCGGGGCGAGCTGTTCGACACCAAGCGGGTCGCGTTCCCGATCTCGCTCTATCGCACCGGCGACTTCCTGCAAGTCGGCTACGGGTGGGGCGACCGGGCGCTGTTCCAGGCCGAATTTGACTACGGCACAGTCATTGACAAGCTGTTCCGCCGCAGCCTGGGATAAGAGACAAGGCAAGAAATGAAAAGCCCCGGCACTTGGAGTGCCGGGGCTTTTTTGCTGAACTCTAGTGGTAGACCTGCGCTCCGCCGCGCGGCGTCATATTGTTGTGCATCATGCCCCGGCCGCCGCCGGCGGCGTGGTACCCGGCAGCCTGCGCTGCTGCCGCGCTGCTGAAGTAGACGCGGTTCTGCGGGGCGGGCAGGCTGCCGCCGTCACCCGGCATATGGTAGACATGGCTGTTCTTGTTGCCGACAATCCGGCCTCCCAGCATCGAGCCGCCCATTCCCGAGCCGCCCATCATGCCGGGACGTGTGCCCGCGCCGAAGCTGCCGGTCGAGCGGTTCATCATGCCGCTATGGCCGTTCATCGGGCCATGCATCGGCTGCCCGTTCATCGGGTGGTTCGGCGTGGCGTTATTCTGGTAAATACCGGGCTTGGGCTTCGGATGGAACATCCGGCTGAAGAAGCCGGGCTTCTTGGCTGGGGGCGGCGTGGTGGTTTGGGTCTGCGCGAGGGCGGCGCTTCCGAGAAGCGTGAGCGCCGCAAGGGCGGCGGTGGTTTTGACGACGTTGTGCATAATTGTCTCCTGTGTGAGTGTGTCTCAGATTGAAAGCGATAAATGCCCGGCGATAGTTCCATCGGGCGTTTCCTGCGCTACAATCCGGCGCTTTCGGAAATCTCTCCGGCAAAGCCCGCCCAATCGCGGTCCTCGCGGCCTTTGGCGACCATCGCGGTCAGCCGGTCATGGATTAGGCTTGCCAGCGGCATTGGGACATTGGCGTTTTTTGCCTCGGCCAGCACCAGGCCGAAATCTTTGCGGATAAGTGACGGCACCGCTCCAATCGGCAGGTAGTGTTCCGAGGCAATCAGCTTGCCGTAGTTTTTGTACACGGGCGACGTGAACAGCGTGTTCGTGAAGAACTCATAGACCGAGTCGCGCGGGACGCCGCTCTTCTGGGCCAGCGTGAACGCCTCCCCCATCGCCTCGATTGCCGCGCCGAGCAGGAAGTTTCCCGCCAGCTTGACCACATTTGCCGCGCCGGGATCGTCGCCGAAATCGTAGACGCCCTGACCCATCGCTTCTAAGACCGCCTGCACCCGCGCTTTAGCGTCGGTGGGGCCGGAGGTCCCGATCCACAGCTTCTGCGCCGCGGCAGCGTCGGGCTTGCCGAAGACCGGCGCAGCGACAAGCAGCGAGCCGTGCTCGGCATGGCGCTTTGCCAGCGCCCGCGACAAATCCGGGCTGACTGTGCTCATCGAGACATGAATGCCGCCCGGCCCGAGCGCGTGTCCGAAGCCGCCGTCGCCAAACGCGACTTCCGACACGGCGGCGTCGTTGGTGAGCATCGAAACGACGATCCCGCCTGCCTCGGCTGCTGCCGCCGGCGTGTTCACTTGGACTGCGCCCATGTCCACCAATGGCTGCGCTTTTTCGGACGTCCGGTTGTAGACCCGTAAAACAAACCCGTTCTTAATCAAACACGACGCCATCGCCGACCCCATGCCGCCGAGGCCGATAAATCCGACTGTCTCACTCATCATAAATCTCCTTGCTTGACGGAGATATACCCAGAGTGTGCGGGCAGATAAAAGCGCAGGGAGCTACGGAATAAGCGCCTCGGGTTTCCAACCCGCGGCTCACTGCCTATCATGCGTTCCCGCCCAGCGCCTCCAACTGTGCCGTCAACTCGCCCCGTTGTACCCGATACTGCTCATAAGCGGCGTTATAAGCGCTTGCTTTTGAGCTGCCGTATACCCCAATCCAGATACCGGCGGCGAGCAACATTAACCCCCCGCCCTCTGCTCCGCCGCCTCTCGGGCTGTTCAGCCCAACTATGATCATAATAAGAGCGAACAAGCACAAGAAAATAGCACTTCCGATACTGCTGTTTACTGTTGGCACCGCGCCTGAATTGCTCTTGCCACCTAGTAGATAGTCTCTGCGCTCCTCCGCCCAGTCTTGGTCGAGTCGCAAAATCTCCGCTTGGAGCTGTAAGCGTCGTATGTCCGATTGTGTGCCGGTCTCGGATGCCGTCCCAGCCAAAACTTTGGTCTTTGCGTCGGTAAACTCGGCTTCGGTCAGTGTGCCAGCCTCGTGCAGTGCTTCAAGTCTCTCGAACTCTTCGGAAATGCTCACCGTTTCGCTCCTTTCGTGTGCGTCTCTGGAATCTATGACACGCGGGCGCGGCGTTTGGTTGCAGAAGAACCCAATTCTAAATCGGGAACGTGCGGTAGCCGGGGTGGCCGGAAGCGAGGAAGTACAGCGCCCAGAGGCCGGAGATGCCGTAGTCGCCGAGCACCAGACCGATGAAAAACGGGAGGGCGGTGCGGTACATTTTGACCCCGCCATAGCGCAGGAGAAGCGACTTGAAGAGCCAGCCCAAAAGTACCGGAAACCAGATCCAGGTCATCGTGTCCGTGCAGCCGACCGCGTAGCCGATAGGGTGCAGCGGCCACCAGGTAAAGCGGGTCCGCAGAAACCCGAGCAGCAGCACAAGCGCGAGGCCGACACTTGCGCCGATGATACGCCCGCTGTCTACCGGGTGGGCAGTGTTCAGCCAGCCTTGCAGCTCATCGAAGCCGTAATGTCCCTGCCCGCTGCGCCAGACATCGAGCTTGGCGCTGTCCGCGCCGAAGTGGTAGTAGATGCCGAGGCAGGAGACCCAGGCGGCGAGTGTCCCTACCAAAATCGCGACAAAGATGGCGGCGGTCAAATGGCGCGGGTTCATCGGACGCGGCGACGCCGAATCGGCGATCTTCATCGCTTCCATCTCGGCGGGCTGTCCGAAGCAGCGCCAGTCGGCGTCGAACCAGCGGGTGAACGAAAACGCGGTCAGCTCGCGGGGCGTAAACGCTTCGGTGCCGGCGAAGCTGACCATCGTGCCGTGGGCCTGTCCCCATGGCGCTTGCCCCCACGGCAGCCCGGCCTCGGCCCGGATGCGCGTAAATGTCAGGCCGATCAAAAGCAGCAGCACCCAGAAGACCAGTGCGACCGGCAGCGACAGGCCGAGCGCGACTGTGAAGCCGACCAGAAGCGCAAACGAGACGAACAGGCCGATATAAGCAACTCGATACGACAGCGGCTCGGCGGAGTCGTCCACGGAGCTGTCCCCGCGAAACGCTTTTCGCCAGGCCTCGGCAAACTGTGGGCGGGCGAGGTACAGCGAGAACAAAGCCAGTCCGAGGAATGCCCCGACCCCCTGCTCGGCGATATAAGGGATGTGCGCCAGACTCGGCCCCGCGCCGGGGTCGCGGAAGCCGAACGCAGTTGCGCCGACATTTTCCAGCTTGGTCAGCAAATAAAAGAACCAGCAGGAGAAAGACACGTCCAGCGACAGCAGGTACGACAGGCCGATGACCAGCGGATAGAACGCCAGTGGGGTGTAGCCAATGGCGTTCCAGGGCGGTGCGGTGACCCCGGTTTCGAGCTGCAAGCTGTACTCGGGCTTGATCGGGAAGTAGGGAAACGTCGGGATCAGCGTGAAATGGATCGCCGCCAGACTCTCCAGCACCGCCGGGATACCGACCCCCGCCCAGAGCAGCCGGTTCCGCCACAGGGGAGTGCTGCCGCCGTCGCGGGTGATCTCCAGCGGAATAATCACGATAGGGAAGATCAGCTTTTCCCGGTCTACCCACTGTTTCCGCAGCAGCGCGGCGAGGCAGTAGAAGCAGAACAGCAGCGTAAAGATGAACCCTGTCCAGATCGCAATCGGCGCGGCCCACCCGGCCAGCGTTTCGGGGGTGAAAAACGTCGTCCGGCCCGCGTAGTACCCATGCACGACCGATGGGTCGGGGGTGGCCCACTGCGGAACCAGGTGCGCCCAAGCGTCCCACTTGTTCTGCGGCGTGGCATAATGCCGCCAGCCGACCAGGGCGGGGGTCAGAAACTGCATCATGCCGATACCGCCGATGTAGATGGCGACCGTGTTCATCGTGTAGATAAACAGCAGCTCGGCCTGCGAGAGCGCCCACTTCGGGTTGACCCGCTTGACCGCGAGGTTGATGCCGACCAGCACCAGCAGGGCGAACAGCACGGCCATCGGCAGGGACATGGCGGCAAGGTCCGGCCCCTCGGCGACAATCTCGGTGTATTCCAGCCAGAAGTCAAGGATCGGGATAAGCAGCAGGCCGATGACCCAGGCACGGACCGTGATCCCGCTCCAGCGCGGGCCAATTGGCGTGCCGGGATCGCTGACTACCGAGGTGGGTTTTTGCGTGACAGACATAAAGCGGTTCCGTAGTTCTAAAATGGCGAAATTAGCACAATAAAGTGATACTCGCTATCATAACATACGTATGCGCATCTGTCAATGGGGCGACCTCACCCCGAAACCTCACCCCGCTCGTTCCTCGCGACCCTCTCCTTAAGCAAGGAGAGGGTGAAGAAAGTTCGGATAAGGAAATGCCAGGCTCCGGCCCTTTCTCCTACTCTGACCCTCTCCTTTCGGAAGGAGAGGGTCGCGAGGAACGAGCGGGGTGAGGTTTCGGGATAAGGTCGCCTAAAGCGACCGCAGCACGAGCCGCCCGCGCAGGTCGTCCGCCGTCCGCAAGCCTTCAGGCTTCGGCAGTGTCAGCGTCCGGGTCTCGCCCGGCTGTAAATGGAAAAAATTGTCGGAAAGATGCGCCAGCGGGCCGTTGTCGGTGCGGCGCAGCCAGACATAGGGCGCGAACCGCTTGGCAGTGATCGTCACAACAAAGCCGCCGTCGGTCTCGGCGACTTGGAGCGTCAGGACCGGGTCGGCGGTGCGTAAATCCTTCGGCTCGGCCAGCAGCAGCAAGTTGTCGGCAACGGTCTGACCGTCCTCGGATGCGAACTTGGCGTAAACATAAACGTCGCGCTCACGGCCCTTCGCTTCGGCCAGCGAGAACGTGCCGACCGATGCTGCCGCGTTGGCGTCTACACGAACATCCATCGCGCCTTCGGCGAGCGTCTCGCCGTCGAGTGTCGCCAGAGTCCAAACGATCTGGCCCGCAAGGGGCGTCAGCAGGTCGCTGACCAGATGCACCGTAGCCGTCTCGCGATCTCTCACCAGGGATAGCAGGACCGGGGCATAGAACTTCTTGGCCGCAAAGTAGGCGGCTCGCGGCTCGCCCTCAGAATCGATAATCGCCCAGGACTGCACCGGCCAGCAGTCATTGAGCTGCCAGAACAGCGTGCCCCAGTTGCGGCCCTTGCGCCGCCGGTAGTGCTCGACACCGAACTTCAGGGCCTCCGCCTGATTGCACTGCGTGTAGTAGACCAGGTCTTCCAGCGACAACGCCTCGGGGAAGTGGATGTTCACCATGCCCAAGTAAACGTCGTAGCCCTTGCGCGTCTTGTCGTGCCAGCGCACCGCCGGGGAGTGCGGGTGCTTGTCGGGCGGAGCCAGACACTTGTCCCACGCGCCCAGCCCGCAGGATGCCGCGAAGCCGAACTCGGAGCAGAAGCGGCTGTCGTTTTCCGCGTAATGCACCCAGTCGCCGCGCCCGTGCCAGACATCCCAGTTGTGGCAGTCGCCGAAGTCGGCGGAGTTTGCGTCCGGGCCGCCGAAGGGCGAGCCGGGCCAGTAGGGCGTCTCGGGGTTCTCGGCGGCGACGACAGCGGGCAGGATTTCGTTGTAGAGATGCTCGCCCAGAAACCGGTCGGGCCGGTGCCCGGTCCAGTCGCCCTCGTGCATCATTAGATTTTCGTTGTTGCCGCACCAGAGGGCCAGCGACGCATGATGGCGCAGCCGCCTTACGGCCTGCGTCGCTTCGATCTTGGCCGCCTCGGCATACTCGCCCGTATCGGGAACGTAGGAGCAGCCGTAGGGAAAGTCCTGCCAAATGAGAATCCCGTAGGCGTCGCACAGGTCGTAGAAGTGCTCGGATTCATAAAAACCACCACCCCATACACGGAGCATATTAAAGCCTGCTTTGTGTGCTGCTTCCACTAAATCAATCGTGCGCTCGTCCTCAATCGCACCCAGGCCGGGCTTATTCTCCATGCGGGAAGGGAATGAGTCAACTGGAATCCAGTTTGCGCCCTTGATGAAAGTATCATTGCCATTGACACGAAACTTAAAGCCCTCGCCTTTGCCATCGGCATCAGGTTCGCGGATTAGCTCAACTGTCCGCAGCCCAACCTGGCCTCCAGTGAAGTCAATATAATCCATGTCATCTTCTGAGTCCTCAGAATAGAGCGCCAACTCCAGCGTATACAGAGGAGGCATTTGATGCGGCTCAGAATTATGGCCGTTCGGAACCCAGCGGCGTGGATTGTCAATTATCTGCGTCAACATGATACTAGAATGGCTTGAACCTACTGAAACATCAGTGACTTCTGGTTCCGGCAGAGGATCATCGTATGACTCGTCGAAATAGTCGTAGCGCTCAAAATGGCTGACTCTTTGTATCTCAACGGTAGCGGTCAGAGGCGTATCTTCCGAGCCTGGCATCCGCTCAACTTCGGCTGTGACGGTGACTAGCGCTCTGCCGTCGTCGGTGAACTCGACGGTGTGCTTCCAATCAGTGAGGCGGGCGACGGGGACGGAAACTAGCTCGACGGGCTGCCAGATGCCTGCGCCGCGCAGGACAGGCCCCCAGTCCCAGCCGTACTGATACTGCGCTTTTCGCACAAACGCCCGCTCATTCCAGTTGTCCCAGTGATAGGGCAGGGTGACGTTCGCCGGGTCGGCATCCCACGCCGCCAGCCGCTCGGCCCCGACACGCATTGCCGACCGAAAGACGACTTCCAGTATATTCTCGCCATCCAGCAGCTTGCCGGTGACGGGGAACTCGTAGACGCGGTGCATATTGTCGGTGGCAGCCAGCAGTGCGCCGTTCAGCGAAATCTCGGCAATCGTGTCCAGCCCATGAAAGCGTAGAAACGTGGCGCTTGACAGCGCGGATGGGTCGGGTGTGAACGTCGTTTCGTAGACCCAGTCGCGGTCATCCACCCAGTAGACGCCGCGCTCCTCCAGGCGGTAAAACGGGTCGGGGATGACGCCCGCCCGCATCAAATCGAGGTGGACGCAGCCGGGGACTTCGGCGGGGAGCCAGGAGATCAGGCGCGTGTTTGCGGGCGTGGCGTCGGGGGCGACTTCGTGCATGCGCCAGCCGTGAGACAAAGTTTGGGTCGTTATGTTCACAGAGTGTTCCGTTGTGTTGGGAGAGAAAGTCCGAGCAAAAGAAAACGGGCAATAAAAGAAAACGGGCAACAGTGGCCGGGCATTGGAAATGCCCGTCTCCGAGGCACAGACGCGAATGCCCGGACGCCAATGCTTTACGCTCTTCTACTATAGCCGACGCCCAAACGGTTGTCAAGCCTTCTTTGGGTTTCTCCACGTCTGTTACAGAAAATAAATCCAAAGATTTCTGTAACAGCGCCCAAAACCGCTTGACAGATGCTCCGAGCAGTGTTACAATGAACGCATGAACAGCATTCGGGAAGTTGCAAAGCAGGCCGGAGTTTCCACTGCAACCGTATCGCGGGCGTTTAATGCCCCGGAGCTGATCAGCGCCCCCACCCATAAGCGGGTGCTCGAAACCGCCGACCGGCTCAACTACCGCCCGCTCCGTGCCCGGTCACGGGCGGCATCCCCCAAAGACGCCGCCTCGCCGGCCGATGAAGGCTTTATCGGGTTCCAGTTTTTTGGGGCATCCCCCGAAGATTTGCCGCAGGCGAATCCCTTCTACGCGCCGCTGCTGGCCGGAGCGCAGGTCGAAGCCGCCGCACGCGGCCTGCACCTGCTGGTCCATACGACCGACCGGCACCAGATGGCTCGGCAAATGCCGAAAATGGTCCGCGAAAAGACCGTCGCCGGCATGCTGCTGGTCGGCACCGTCGAGCCGGAGATTTTGGCCGCGTTCCTCAAGATGGTGCCGCAGATCGTCCTGGTGGACAACCGGGACCCCGCCTCGCGCCACGACTGCATCGTCTCTGATAACCTCGGCGGGGCGCTGGCGGCAGTCAATTATCTGTTTGAATTAGGTCACACGCGGATCGCGTTTCTGCGAGACGATCCCAGGGCGTCGTCGTTCCGGGACCGCCTGCGCGGCTACCACTGCGCCCACCTCGAAGCGGGCCGCCCCGTAGACCCGAGCCTCGTAGTCACCCTGGAAGGCGAAGATGCCATCCCCGCCGCAATCGCGGCGCTGCTGACTACCCCTGACCGACCCACCGCGCTGCTTGCGGCCAATGACCGGCAGGCCCTGGCAGTGATGTCGGTCTGCCGGACCCTGGGCCTGTCCATCTCCGACGACCTGAGCCTGGTGGGCTTCGACGACATCAATTTCAGCGCCCATACCTGGCCGCCGCTCACCACGGTGCGTATCCCAAAAGAACAAATCGGACGGCTTGCCGTCACGCGCCTTCAGGAGCGCCTGGTCCGGGAGCGGCTCCGAGCCGCCGACCCCACGCTCGACCCCCTGCCGCCGGTCACTCTGGAAGTGCCGATTTCCCTTGTTGTGCGGCAATCCTGCCGCCCGCTCGGCTGATCCGGGTTTATGTAACAGTCAAGTCAGCGCTGAAAATAATTTCAGAAACCGCTTGACAATTCCAGTCTTCCATGCTAGAATAGCAACAGTTCATATTAGACTACCGTTCTGGACAGAAACCAAGGAGTTTTTCATCATGCAGCGCAAACGTGGGTTTACCCTGATCGAGTTGCTCGTCGTAATCGCTATTATTGCGATACTCGCAGCGATACTTTTCCCGGTCTTTCAAAAAGTGCGTGAGAATGCCCGCCGCACCGCCTGCCTTTCCAACCTCAAGCAAATCGGTCTGGCGGTCGTGCAATACAACCAGGATGCTGACGAGAAAATGCCGAATGGGTGGGATGTCTACGGCCGGGCCAGCGGCTGGGCCTCGCAGGTCTACCCATTCGCCAAAAGCACAGCCTTGTTCCACTGCCCCGATGACAGCACTGTTTATCGGACTGCCAGCTCCTATGGCATCAACGCAAATTTTGGTAAAGCCAGCCCCACTGCCCCCGCAGGCCAGCCTGATGGCAAAGCGCTTGCCGCTTTTGTGTCGCCGGCCAAAACTGTGATGTTGTTTGAAGTCTCCGGCAGCGGGCAGACCGACCAGTCTTACGACATCACGCTTCTCACCGGTAAGCCGGGAACCGGAAACGGTCAGGATGCCGTGCGCGGTTACCCCGATAATGCTTACAACGGCTTTTCGCCAAGCGGCTATGGCTTCGGCGGTAACTACGATCCGGGCGGCGGCTCCGGTCAGACCTTCGCCGGCGCTTCGGCGACGACAATGCGCTACGCGACCGGCTACCTGCGTAACAGCCTGCCGACTGCGACGCCGGCAAGCAAAGGCAACTTCGAGCTGCCGACCGGACGCCACACAGACGGTGCAAATTATTTGATGGCCGATACCCACGCCAAGTTCCTGCGCCCCTCGGCGGTCTCAGCCGGCGGCGACTTCGGACCCGCAGGCACTCCCGGAGGTGTCTACGATGCGACAGGGCAGTATTCAAACGGAGCAACTGCGGCTGCCACAGACTGCCCCGACAGCACCATTGCCGCAACATTCAGTGTTTCTTACTGACAGCGCCTCGGGCTGCGCTTTCCTCATGCTCGGCGAACAGTCAAGGGTTCGCTGAGCAAGTCCTCTTGATTCGCTCTTTCTTTGCCTTGACCTCTCTCCCGAAGGAACATCTTATGCTCGCTCGCAACGCTGCTTTCTCGTCTCCTTTATCGGTGCTGCGTATCGCTGCTGCCATTGCGGGTTTTGCCGCCCTTACGGTGGGGTCAGCCGGCTGCGGCCACGGCGACTCCGCCGCGCCCACGACGACGCCGCCGGCGACAATTATCCCTAAGCCGGCCAATGCTCCCAGTACGCCGCCCCCTGCCACTGCCCCCGGCAAACCCACGCCCGGCGCGGCAGGCCCGTAAAAGTACGTGTTCGCTCAAGCGGTCTTTGCAAGTCTGCGTCCAATAAGGTATAACGGGGAAATCAACTCACCGAACGCGAGAACCCCTTTATGCCAAACCCAATGACAAGCTCCCCGGCCGCGCCGGGGACAACCCGGACTGCCGGCAATGCACCGTTCACCAGTGACCTCGGCGCAATGTCAGTGGTCACCACCGTGTTCTTTATGTGGGGACTGATCACGGTCCTCAACGACATTTTGATCCCCCACCTGAAGTCCATTTTCAGCCTGAACTACTTTCAGGCGATGCTGATCCAGTTCTGCTTCTTTTCTACCTACTTCGTCTTCGCCGTGCCGTTCGGCAAGCTTGTGGAAAATGTCGGCTACAAGAAGACCATGGTCGTCGGCCTGTGTACATCGGCGGTTGGAGCGCTGCTGTTTCTGCCTGCTGCCCTGGTGGCGTCGTTTCCGCTGTTTCTCGGGGCGCTGATCGTGCTGGCGGCGGGCATCACCGCGCTGCAAGTCTCGGCCAACCCGTTCGTATCTATTTTGGGCAGCCCGGCGACGGCATCGAGCCGGCTCAATCTGGCTCAGGCGCTGAACTCGCTCGGCACGACCATCGCGCCGTATCTGGGCGGCATTCTTATTCTCAGCGCGGCGTCCGCCGTGAAGCTGACCCCGGTGCAGGAAGCCCACTCGGTTATCCTGCCGTATGTCAGCCTGGCGGGAATTTTGTTTCTGCTGGCGCTGGGCGTCGCGTTGAGCAAGCTGTCTCCGCTGGCGGGCACACGCGGCTATGAGTCCGCAGAGCGCGGCACGGAAGCGCAGAGCAAGGACACGACGCTGACACCGGCAGACAGCGGGCATTCGGGCCGGAGCATTTGGAGCTACAAGCACACGGTGCTCGGGGCGCTCGGCATCTTTTTGTATGTCGGGGCCGAAGTGTCCATCGGCAGCTTTTTGGTCAACTACTTCGGGCAGCCGGATACCGGCGGCCTGAGAGCCGAAGATGCCGCGAAGCTGGTGTCCTACTACTGGGGCGGCGCGATGGTCGGGCGCTTTATCGGCTCGGCAGTCTTGCAGCGGGTTCCGGCAGGCCGCGCCCTCGGGGCCGTCGCGCTCGCCGCCTGCGTCCTGGTGACGGCGTCCATGCTGACCACCGGCCATGTCGCGATGGCGACAATTATCGCGGTCGGGCTGTTCAACTCGATCATGTTCCCGAACATCTTCACGCTCGGCATCGCCGGCCTCGGCAAGCTGACCGGCGAAGGCTCCGGCCTCCTAATCGCCGCGATTGTCGGCGGCGCGCTCGTGCCCCTGCTGCAAGGTGCCCTTGCCGACAAGATCGGCATTCACCATGCGTTCTTCCTGCCGGTCCTGTGCTACCTGTACGTCGCCTATTACGGCTTTCAAGGCTCACGCCCCGAGGCCGCTGCCGTGTGAAAGAAAAACTATGAATAACTCGCGCCCGCTCTTTACTCTGGCCGCTCTGCTTCTTGCCCCTGCCGCTTCTGCCCAGACGGCGACCGTGCCGCGAGATGCCAAGTTCGAGGCATCGTTCACCGTGCCGAACGCGGCTGGAAACCCGTTTGACCCGGCGGACAACGACGTGGAAGTCGTATTCGCCGGGCCGGCGGGGGCAAAGACGATCCAGCCGGCGTTCTGGGACGGCGACCGCTGGCGGGTCCGCTTTGCCCCGACCACGCCCGGCACTTATACGCTCAGCGTCCTGCGGAACGGCGTGGCGGCGGCTCCCGTCAATCTCAGCCCGGCGCAGTTTCTGTGCGTTTCTTCCAATAACCCCGGCTTTGTGCGCCGGGACCCCAAAGTTGTTCAGCGGTTCATCTTTGATAACGGCCACACCTACTACCCGCTCGGCATGGATGCCGCCTGGCTCGGCAGCGGTCAGACCTACGACGCCCTTTTCACCAAGATGTCGGGCGCGAGTATGAACTGGGCGCGGATTTGGATGAACCATTGGGACGGCAAAAACCTGGACTGGGCGCAGGACAAAGCGAATAATCCAAAGCCGGGGACGCTGCTGCTCGATGTCGCCCGCCGCTGGGACACGATCTTAGACTCCGCCGAAAAACACGGCATCTATGTCCAGATGACCTTGCAGCACCACGGCCAGTACACCGCTAAGACCGACTCCAACTGGGCGGAGAATCCCGCAAATAGCGCGAACGGCGGCGGGCTGCAAAAGCCCGATGACTTCTTCACCGACCCCGAAGCCCGGCGCTTGGCCCGCTTGAAATATCGGTACATCACCGCCCGCTACGGCTACTCCACCCATTTACTGTCGTATGAGCTGTTCAACGAAGTCCAGAACATTGTCGAAGCGCAAAGCCACTTTGCCGATGTCGTAAATTGGCATAAAGAGATGGCGTCGGCTATTCGAAGCAGTGACGTTAATCATCACCCGCTGACTACCAGCAACTCGGTTCCCGGCGACCCGCTGGCACAGATTGGTCTGGACTACGACCAGGTGCATATCTACACCCCCGACATCATTTCATTCTTCGCCGGCCTGCGCGGCACGAATGCCCCGGTCTTTGTCGGGGAATGGGGACCGACCACCAGTGGAGCCGGTATCACCGAAGCGTTCGTGCATGACGGCCTCTGGGCGAGTGTCATGGCTCCGACCGCCGGTGCCGGCCAGTTCTGGTACGGCGACGCGGTCGAAAAAAATGCCTGGTGGCCGCAGTTCGCGTCCGTGACCGGCTTTGTCCGCATGGCCGGGCCGGGGGCCGGCCTGCCGGCCCGGACCGTGCGCGTGAAATCGTCGGGAGACGCCGGCGACCTGGCATTCGCGCCAAGCAGCGGCTGGGCGGCGTTCACGCGGGATACGGTGACGCTTCCGCCGCCTGGCGCGGCCCCCGATCTGTCGGGCCTGGGCGGGTACTTCCAGGGCAGCTTCCACCGGGACATGATGCCGCGCCCGATTACGTTTCTGGTGAATGCTCCGCAGCCCTGCGAGTTCCGGGTCGTGCTCGGCACTATTGCCAAAGCCGGGGCGCACCTCACTTTAAGCGCCAATACTTTAAGCGCCAATGGCCGGCCCCCGGTCGAAGCAGACTTTCCGGCGGCGAGCGCCGATTACGACGCCCGGCAAACCGTGTCGGTGTCCCTGCCCGCCGGGCCGAGCCGGGTAATTGTCAGCAGCGTCGGCCAAGATTGGTTCACCGTGTCGCGCTTCGTGGTCACGCACTACGCGCCTCCTATCGCCGTGCTCGCCAGAGGCGACAGCCATGCTGTGCTGTTTTGGGCCTACACCAAAGACCGGGCTGCTGCGGCCTCCCCAGCGGCTTTGACGCTGCCGAACATGACTCCCGGCACGTACACCGTGCGCCTTTGGGACACCGGCGCGGGCGCTCCGCTGGCCGCCCGGACACTCAAAGCGCCGGGCGGCAGAGTGTCTATTCCCTTGCCGGCGTTCGCCCATGACATCGCCGGCAGCGTCCGCCCTGCGCCGTAGTGTCTGATGTGGTTGAAGTGTCCCTAGACCGGGAATAGTGAGGCGGCAGGCGGCGTTCGCTTATCCTCCCGTCGCTTATCCTGCCGTACCCACTTACGATGCTGTTAGAAAGACTACGAAAATGGCACTGACGATCCCCAAAGAACTGACCGCGCTTCTCGACGCCCTCCACGACGGCGTCACGACCCTTGCTTTAGATGCTGCGACGGCGCAGCTCGACCACTGGCACGACCTGCTGGCTGCGGCTCACAAGCCCGAGCTAAAGGCAGTCAGCCACGACGTAGACGCCCTCCGCAAGCTGCTTGGCGCGGGCACCGCACCCGACGGCAAGAAGATCGGCACCGCGATGGTCAAACTCGCCGACCACATTGACGGCCTGCCCAGCGAGGCCGAAAAGGGCATTGCGACCCGCCTGCACACCCTGAGCCGCCTGCTCCGCTCCGAAGGTACGGAGCTTCACGCCTAACAAGCGCCCCAAGAGACCGCCCCGGCTTATGCATTCGCATGAGCCGGGGCGTTTCTTTTGTGCTTCAGCGCAGGGCAGGCTCTGTGCTATAATAACTCCATGCCGCTCTATGAATATACCTGTGTCCACTGTTCCAAACGCTACACCGTGCTGGTGGGGATGACCGCCGCGCCGGACTCGAACCTCTGCCCGCACTGCGGCAGCGACCAGGCTGTGAAGCGTGTCACCCGCTTTGCGCGAGGCCGCTCCGACGATGCGTTGATGGACGATCTCGCCGACCCCAGCGCGATGGGCGATTTGGACGATCCCAAAGCGATGCGCCGGTGGGCCAAAGAGATGGGAAAAGAGATGGGCGAGGACTTGGGGGACGACTTCGACGAGTACCTGGACGCCGCCGAAAGCGGCGAAATGGACGACGCCGAGTAGGCGGGTTACGCTCAGGCCCAGAGGGAAATGCCGAACTCGGTGAGGATGCGGCACAGGAGAAAAAGGGGCAGGCCGACGACGTTGAAGTAATCGCCGTGGATTGCCGGGATGAACGAGAGCGCTTTGCCTTGAATGCCATACGCGCCGGCTTTGTCGAGCGGCTCGCCGGTGGCGACATAGGCGGCAAGGACTTCGTCGCTGAGGGCGGCAAACTCGACTTCGGTCCGGGCAAAGTCCGTGCAAACCGTCTCGCCGTGAACAATGCAGAGGCCGGTGTAGACCTCGTGCGTCCGCCCGCTCAGTGCCCGCAGCATCCGGGCGGCGTCGGCGGCATCGGTCGGCTTGTTCAAAAAACGTCCGTCCAGGGTCACGGTCGTGTCCGCGCCGATGACCAGTGCGTTGGGGTCAGCCAGCCGCCCGGCGACTTCCTCGGCCTTGCCCCGCGCCAGCGTTTGAACGTAGTCGGCAGGGGCCAGGCCATCGGGAGAAAGAAGTGCCTCGTCGTAGCGGCTTGCGACCACCTCGAACGGCAGCCCGAGCAAGCCGAGCAGCTCGCGGCGGCGCGGGGAAGTGGAAGCCAGGACAATTTTCGGATGTATGGGGAGAGTCATTGGAAAGAAGCTTATCGGGACATTGCCCGCACTTTCGGCTCGGTGCCGGCCTGAAGGCGGGCGATATTCGGGCGGTGCTTGAAGACGACGAACAGTGTCACCAGCGCCGCGAACAAAACGTGCGGCAGGTCATGGTGGTAGGCGATCAGCACGCCCGAAGTCACCACGGCGGCGATCATTGAAGAGACCGAGATGTAGCGAGTGGCTAGAAGGCACAGACCCCAGACAGCGAAGCCGACGACGGCGGCGGTGGGGGAAAGTCCGAAGACGACCCCCAGCGAAGTCGCGACCCCTTTGCCGCCCTTGAAGCGCAGGAACGGGCTGAAATTGTGGCCGAGAATGGCCGCGAGGCCCACCACCACTGGCAGCCAGGGGGATACATCGGGCGCGTGTTCGTGCATACGGGTCGTCAGCACGGTCGGGAAATAGCCTTTGCAGAAGTCGCACAGAAAGACGGCGGTGCCCCAAATCGGCCCCATCGTGCGCCAGACATTCGACGCCCCGATGTTGCCGCTGCCGTAGTCACGGACATCAATGTTCTTGACCATGCGCCCGACCAAGAGGCCGATTGGCAGCGAGCCAAACAGAAACGACAGCAAAATCAGCAGCAGTGAAGGGGTTTGTGTCATGGGCGTCCCCCATTATACCGCATCTCGCCCCTGCCTGCCAGGGTCTCGCCAAAACTTAATTTCTAAAGCCCTTGACAACTGCGTTTTCATAGGATATACTGCAATCGTTGTTGAGGCCACCGGCGCATCGCCGTGCCCCGATCTTGTTCACTGCTGTAATTGTTCACCGTCGTAATTTCGCAGTCTGCCCGAGCGGAGCCAGCAAATGCCGTGTTCTACCAACACAATCTTTTCTTCGCGCCCTGTTCTTCGCGCCCTGTTCTTCGCGCCCTGTTCTTCGCGCCCTGTTCTTCGCGCCCATCCTCAGTAGCTTCCTTCTGACTTCCGCCTGCCTGGCCGGTCAGCCCGCTTCGCCGGGCGCTGGGCATCTTTCCCTTTATGTCAACGGTACCCTGCAAGGCTCCGCCGTATGCCCCCATGCCTGGAAAGCCGCCGGGCACACCCAGCTTGGGCGCGGGCAGTTCGCCGCGCAGCCCACCGATTTTGTGACCGGACTGCTCGGCGATGTCCGCGTCTACGACAAGGCCCTTTCGGCGGCGCAGATCAAAGCGCTGTTTGCCGCCGGGCCGCAGACCGAGTGGCGGCTCGACCACACACAGGGCGCACCATCCCAAGCCGACCAACGCGGGCCGCTTACCCTCTCCGGCGCGGAAACGTCCGTGGACAGCGGGCGCTGCCTGCTGGACACGACCCGCAGCTACACGGTCTCGGCCTGGGTGTCGCTTACCAGCACCGACGGCTTCCAGACGTTTGTCAGCCAGGACGGCAGCAGCCTCAGCGGCTTCTACCTGCAAAAGCGCGGCGATGACGGCAAGTTCGCCTTTTCCATTCGCGACGCCGACGGCCCCAACCCACCGCAGGTCATCGCCGAGTCCCCCTTGACGCCGAAGGTCAGCACGCTGTACCACCTCGTCGGCGTCTACCAAGCGGGCAGCGGCCCGGCTTCTATCGCTGTGCCTGCCGCCGCCGCGCCTGTTGTTGCAGTGGAGACGGTTCCGGCGGCGTCGCGGGTGCCGTGGGACGGGCCGGTGCAGGGGCAGTTTGTCCAGAGCCTGGTGCAAGACAAAGAAGGCCGCACCTACATCGCGACCGAAGGGCAGGGGGTGTGGCGCTACGACCCGAGCGCCCCCGCCGCCTCCCGCTATACGCAGTTCACCCAAAAAGACGGCCTCGGCAGCGACGATGTTTACGCGCTTTTGGTGGATAAACAAGACCGGCTGTGGGCGGGGACCCTGCGCGGGGTCTCGGTCTTGAGCGGCAAGGCGTGGAAGACTTACGGGCCGCTCGAAGGCACCGGCGGCTTCCGGGTGTTCGCGCTGGCCTCCTGCCCGACCACCGGCGACGTGTGGATTGCCACCGAAGGCGGCCTGACCCGCTACCTGCTCGCCCAGGACCGCTGGAAGCAGTACGGACGATGGAGCGGCCTGCCATCTGATGCGGTGCAGGCACTGGCGTTTAACGCCAAAGGTGACGTGTTCGCCGGGACGCAGGCGGACGGCATTACAACCTCAACGGCGCAGAGCGGCTACGGGGCTTGGAAGACGGTGGGTGGCCCGCTGTCCCCGCCCCATGCGCCGCGCGGCCCCGGCCTGCCGACAAGCCTGATCAACTGCCTGCTGCCTGCCAAAGACGGAACGCTGTACGCAGGCACCACGGCGGGGCTGGCGCATTCCGGGGACGGCGGCAAAACATGGCGGTTCGTGCGCGGGGCGGACTGGACGGCGAAGGTAGACGGGGAGCACCCGTCGGCGTGGCTCGACGACGGCCTGACCGAGCAGGCGGACGTGCGAGCCATCGAAATCCTGCCGCCCCACGGTTCGCCGGTACGGATCGCTTGCGGCGGGGCGGGGGAAGGGGGCTGGGGGCCGGACCGGTACTTTGACGGCGGGCACCCGTTCCACACGGACAATGCGATTGACACCGGGGGCTTGTTCCACCCTGCGCCGCAAGGGGTCTACCAGAATGCCCGGTTCGGCAGCTTTGTGTATACCATTCCCCACCTGCCGCCGGGCGGCGCTTGCCGGGTGCGGCTCTTTCTGGCGGAAGTGGCATTTGACCGTCCGGGCCTGCGGGTGTTCAACGTGGGTCTGAACGGAAGCGGGTGCTGACCCACGAGGACATCTTCGCCGACGCCGGGGCCAAGAACAAAGTGGTCTTGAAAGAGTTCGTCGCGAACGCCGACGCCGCCGGCCATATCACGCTCACCTTCCGTGGCGGCGTGCCGCTGACCACGACGGCAGGCCACAGCGCGTATGAGCTGACGGAAGACTATGTGACGGCTTTGGCGGAGGACGGCGCGGGACACCTGCTGGTGGGCCACCGTCAGACGGGCCTTGAGGTGCGGGACGAAGCGACGGGCAAGCGTGTCTACCCTGGCCCGAAAGACGCCCAAGCCGCCGACTACCTGACTTCCCTGCTGCCCCAGCCCGACGGCACACTACTCATTGGCGGCTACGGGGACGGGGTGAAACAGCTTTCCACATTCGGCGGCACCTACGCCCAAGTTCCCGCAGTCGCGCCCTCGCCTGCTCCCCAAACCGCCGCCTCCCTGCCGACGCCTGCCGCGCCGCCGACTTTGGCGGAACTCAACGCGATGCTCAAAACGGTGCAGTCCCTGTCCGGCGAAATGCCTGCCGGGAGTGCGGTCTATCTGGGGGAAGACTGGCAGACACAGGGGGACTGGGTCGGGCGCTACGGGCGGCAGTACGCGGTGCTGTGTGCGATGAACCATGTGCTGACCTGCACTGACGCCTATTCTGTGGACGGCATCATCGGACCCAACCGCGATCCTGCTGATGGGATGCGCTGGTGGACGACCGCAATGGAGACCGACAATCCCAAAGCGCTCTATACGCCGGTGACCGGAGTTCGCCGCCAATCGGAGTGGGACGACCACGGGGAGTTTTATCCGTCGTCGCTGGCCGGTCCCGACTTGTGGATCAAAGTGCATCTGGCGACCGGCGATATTCACCGGGTCAGCCTGTACTTTGTCAACAAAGACGGCCACGACGGGGACAACCGCGACCGGGACTACTTGATTGAGGTCAAGCCCTACCGCAAGACGGTAGCGCAGGCGGAGGCCGCGCCGGTGTTAGCCCATGCGCGTGTGCATGACTTCTGGAACGGCGTGTACGCGCAGTTCGCGGTCAAAAGCCCCGGCGACTACTATGTTAAAATCTCCCGCAACCACAGCCACAATACGATTGTCTCAGCAGTCTTGATCGACAAGCTGACAGGGGAACAAGCCGCTACCGACCAGGAGCCGATGGCCTATATGAACGGGGTGCATTATGACCCGCCCGCCGCTGATACGTCCGCAAAAACCTCGCTGACTGTCGCCGCGCGGTCTCTGTGGAAGGCGCTGGACGCCGTGCCTGCGAATGCTGATGCCCAGCGCTTCCGCCTTGCGGCATACCGGGCGCTGACGGCGGCGAAGGCCGATCCCGCGCTTCTTGCAGACGTAAGATGGTCGCTACTTCTGTGGATGCCGAATGACCGCGTGGGCTTCGAGAAAGCAATGGCATATGCCCGGCAAGCGGGAGCGAAACTCGCTCATGCGCGTACCCCGGCGGAGTTTATGTCTGCTTCCAATTAGGAAAAAGTTCTGTGTTTTGTTCTAGACGAAAGGAATCATGACAATGTTTGCAACCACTACAAGTAAGATTGATATGGGCCTAATCAAGTTATTGATGTTGACGCTCTTTGGCATCTTTGGCCTTGCTCTGCATGGGACGGCGGCTTCGCCGCCTCCGCCTCCGACCTACTCAGTTACAGTTGGAAGCGGTTCGTTCAGCCCAGCATACATTGGCATAGGGCAAACAGCAACGGCCTCCCTGACCGGAACGCTGAATGTCCAAAACGCTAGTAGCGAAATACAAGAAAGCGGAGATAGCTGGAGCTGGTCGGCTTCTGTGACAGGCTATGCACCCTCAAGTACTGTTGCTTTCGGCTCTGTGCCGAATGGTATCACGCCACCCACGGTTAGCGCTTCTTCGGGAAGTGCCACGGGCAACATATCAGCAACTGCTACACAGTCGACCAGCCCTGGTTATTATAAAATTTCGGTGACAGCGACGGACAGCTTTACACTGACTGATAGCAGCACGAAGCCGCCTACCGTAACTTCCCAGTCACAGTCAGGCTCAACCGCTTTGACAATCATAGTTGTAACAATCGGCTCTGCAACTTGTACGGCAACACCTGACAATTCCTACTACATTGGAAATAATGGACAGACCAGTCTGCTAGCTCCCAATGGTCCTGCAGTCGATCTTGGAGCATCTGTTGGCATCATACCAACAGACGCTCCACCTAGCTGGCTCAGTTCAGCTTACCCTAGCGCGAAATTAGGTGTGGTTCAAAACATCAATAATGGAGCGACTTATACGGCAACTTATGGCAAACCGCAGGCAGTTTGGAACTCAAATGTTACAAAGGGAACAATCGGTTATGCATGGACTGGCTGGTCTAATATCATCACAGTTCCTGCCTGCGTCGACACTTTACATGATGGATCAGCGTATCCAATGCCTTATGATGCACTCGGACCACTTCCCTCGTGGGCAAACTCCGATGCTCCTCAGATGCCTGGATACACATTTGGAACAACAGCTCTAGTATCTGCTGATGGTAACACAGTGCTAGGATCAGTAACTTACAACCTCACGAACCTGTCGATCAAGGCGGCATTTAGTGATTGGTGTTGTACTGTGAATGGTACAACGACATTTCCGGCGACAGCAGGCTGGTCAATAAACGCCGCTGGTTCACCGCCGGCTTCCGGCAACACGCCATTGGGCATTTATGTCACTAAAAGTGGCGGAGGTGGATCACCTATCACTTCTGGCGAAGATGCCAATCAATATTTGGGAAATTATGATTTGAGTAATACACCTGTCACACCACCACCTACACGAATGTCCTTCACAAAGTAGACGGTGGGTGTTCATGTCCCTCATAGACTTTGACAAATATATGCCTCGGAGACTTCACCCGGTTATGCCTGCGGCATTACTGTGTATTTACCACCCTCTCCTTGACTCAGGAGAGGGTGGGAAGGAGGTTCCGGGGTAGGGGTTTTGTTAGGGTTTCCTAGTAGGCTAACCTGGTAGAATGGATAAGTCTGAGGAGGCTTATCCGATGTCCGCGAAAAAATATCATGTTTCTCTCACCGAAGCCGAGCGTGACGACCTTCTGCGCCTGAGCAAGTCCCAGCGCCACTCTGAACGTGAACGCAAACGTGCCCGTATCCTGCTGCTCGCCGATGAAGCCAAAGAAGGCGGGGCGGACAAAGATGCCGACATCGCCCAGCAAGTTAAGGTCGCGCCGCTCACCGTCAACCGCACTCGTCAGCGCTTCACCGAGCGCGGCTTGCACCAAAGTCTGGCTCACAAAGAGCAGGAAACGCGCAAGCCCCGCATCTTGGACGGAGAGGCCGAGGCTTTTTTAGTCGCAACGACCTGTAGTACGCCGCCTGAAGGCCACAAACGCTGGAGCCTGCGCCTGTTGAAAGACGCGCTGATTGAGCAGCAGATCGTAGACGCCATCGGCAAAGAAACAGTGCGTCAGACGCTAAAAAAAATGAACTCAAGCCGTGGCTGAAGAAATGCTGGTGCATCCCGCCCAAGCAAAACGCCGAGTTTGTCTTCCGCATGGAGGACGTGCTGGACGTGTACCACAGGCCGCTCGATGAGAAGCGTCCGCTGGTCTGCCTGGACGAAGCCAGCAAGCAGCTTTTGTCTGATGCGCGGCCTGCGCTTCCCGTAGCGGTAGGACAGCCTGCCCGCCAGGACTGCGAATATGTGCGAAACGGAACCGCCAGTTTGTTCATGGTTTACGAGCCGTTGGCTGGCAAGCGCCACGTTCATGTAACCGACCAGCGCACTTGTCTGGACTTTGCCCGCGTGATCCTGCATCTGGTGGATGTGCTCCACCCTGACGCGGAAAAGATCGTTTTGGTCATGGACAATCTGAACACGCACACACCCGCGAGTTTGTACCGTGCTTTTGTGCCTGCGGAAGCCAAGCGGTTGGCGGACAAACTGGAAGTACACTACACGCCCAAGCACGGCTCGTGGCTGAACATGGCCGAAATCGAGTTGTCCGTGCTGGCGCGGCAGTGCTTGTCTGAGCGCATGAACGACAAAGAAAACCTGCAAAAGCAGGCCGCGGCTTGGCAAGCAAGGCGCAACGTGAGTGCCGTTAAGATTGATTGGCGGTTCACGACCGACGACGCCCGCATCAAGTTGAAAAAGCTCTACCCAACTATTCTACCAGGTTACCCTACTAGCCTCTAACCATGTCATCAAAGAAATACATATGAAAAACATACATTTTATACTTCTAACTTGGGTCTTGCTCTTGCCCACCATTGCCGCGAGGGCTGGGTTGCAAGAACCTACAGATGTAACAAGGGAAATTGCGGGTGCAGTCGGATCATATCTGCCGCCCGTTGCACAGTCTAAGCAAAATACTTGGGAACTTGTTAAAGTCGTAACCGACAGGTTTAGCGGTTGTGCAACTCCCAGTGGTCTTGCTACCATTTCTGGCTCTTATACAGTCGTTCAGCAGATTGGTGCCCCAATCGTTGTTCATAACGGGAGGTATTCGTGGTCTCAGCCAAATATACCCGCTAGAGCTGCATCTATTGCCGGACGGCCTGCTCCAGAAGAAGCACGCTGGCTCGAATCTACTTTGTTTGCCTATCGTTCTGACGGGGAAATGCCGCAGAGCGCAACTCGCTTCCTCCTGTGCATTTTGCACGAGAAAGCGACTGGGCAAGATATGTTCACAAATGTTCATCTGGTTCCTGATAGTTGGCGGGAAGATGTGCTGCCTGCGGTCCTCTATCTGCGTAAGCATCCACAGTTGAACAACCCGAAGACGACCAGCGCAAGCCTGGTACAAGCACGGAGTTTGTTGCACAATGCTAATCCCTACTTGGTGCTGACGGCCCTACAACTGCTGGCGAGCAATAAGGACTTAACGCCCATAGATATGGACGCGGCGTTTGCTACCTCAGATGCAAGAGTCATTGCTTGCAGCCTCGTCGTTGCGCATCTTTATTCCTGGTCTGACTTGCCGAGCAACGTCCAGTGGTTGAAAGCGAAAGTAGCCGCGATCCAGTCCCTAAACCAACTTGAAGGCGTTGCTTTCGGTCTGTTCACTATAGCGCCTTACAGCATGGCGATGGAGGCGGGTTCCATCACCGATTTACCGAACCTCCCAAAGCCGCCCGAACACCAAGAAACCAGAACCATCGTGCAGAATCACACTGATTTGCTGCCTCTTGTCCGGCAAAAACTGGCAGAGCTTGACCCAAATGGAACTACGGCGGATGAACAGTGGCGCAATATAGACCAAATTTGTCGGCAGCATGAGATGATGCAAAAGTACTTACCAAAACCGCAACCCGCGCCTGACGCTGGTCAGAAGCATTAACGTTGAGTTTGAGCGGCTAATTTGGGCAAAAACTATGAGCCGCCGGAACCACTTGGTTCCAGCGGCTTTTTGCTTGACAAATCCCCCCGGAACGCTTATACTAGGCGTACTCATTCCCTTTCTTGGAGGCAGATAATTTGGCGCGTCATGTGGCGCTTATTCGCGGCGAACAAGGCCCTCCTTGGCATTGACAGGCACCTCCAACGCAAACTTGGGGAGGCGGATGTGGGGGGGGGATTGCGATGGGGTACTCGCCGTCGAAGCAGGCGCGGCGTTGCTCTCGGGGTCAGTCTTGCGTCATAAAGCGCAGGATGCCGAGTATCTTGTCTACGTCCTCAATGAAATATTCCTGAAAGTCTACTTCGGCGTGGAGGCCGCGCAGGCGCAGGAAGCGCCAGTTGGTGCCACTGGTGACTGCGCCGTAGATGGTCTCGCGTGGCTCGCCGTCGCGCTCGTTGAAGAGGGCGGCAGCGTACATCTCGGCGATGCACTGCGGGATACCGGCGGTGAGGTCTTCGCGCTTGGCTTCTACCACGGTCAGCACCGGCGCGGTCACGGTGAGCATCGTTGGGGAGCGGGAAATCAGAAAATCGCAGAAGCCGTACAAGCCCTGGGCGGCATCAATACTCATCTCAACGCCGGAGAAGACCGCGAGCTGATGGCCGCTTTGCTCGCGTACTTCGACAAGCAGCGGCGCGATGATCATTTCCGAGCGGGCTTTTTCGTTTCCCAAGCCGCGCACAATCGGTAAGTGCCGAACCAGCAGGATGCGGAAGAAGTCGGAAGCGGGAAGCGGCGGTACAGTCTCAAACAAGTTGTCGGCATCGGTCGCCGTAATACCGAACCGTTCTTTCAGAAGACGCAGGGTGAACTCACTGTAGGCCATGAAGTTTAGTCCTATTTGGCGTTGATGGGCATCTCTAAAGCGAACTTGGAGACGCGGATATGCGGGGGGATTTCGATGGGGTACTCGCCGTCGAAGCAGGCGCGGCAGAACTTGTCGTCGGCAATGCCGATGGCTTTGGCGACCCCGCCGAGGCTCAGATAGCCTAAACTCGTCGCGCCGATCATCTGCCGGATTTCTTCGACGCTGTGACGGGCAGCGACGAGGTCCTGCTGGTTTGCCATGTCAATGCCGTAAAAGCAGGGGAACCGGACCGGCGGGGCGGTAATCCGCACATGGACTTCGGCGGCTCCGGCATCGAACAGCAGCTTGACCACCTGGCCGGTGGTCGTGCCACGCACGATGCTGTCGTCTACCATCACGATGCGCTTGCCGGCCAGCGCTTCCTTGATCGGCATCAGCTTCATGCGGACCCCCGCCTCGCGCATCCGCTGGTCGGGCTGGATAAATGTCCGCTGGATGTAGCGGTTCTTGACCACGCCTTCGCCGTAGGGGATGCCCGATGCTTCCGCGAAGCCAATGGCGGCGGGGGTACCGGTATCCGGGATCGGCATGACCATCAGCGGCCCGCCGACACCAGCGTCGGGGACTGGGTGCTCCAATGCCAGCTCTTGCCCCATGCGCCGCCGGCAGTCATGGAGGCCGCGTCCGTAGAGCGTGCTGTCCGGGCGGGCGAAGTAGATGAATTCCAGCATACAAGTCGCCCGCCGCTCGATAGGCGTCACCTGCCGCTCACGCATTCCGTGGCGGTCAATGACAATCATCTCGCCCGGCTCGACTTCGCGGATATACTGGGCGCCGACCGTGTTCAGGGCACAGGTTTCGGACGCCAGCACATAATTCTTGTTGTTGTGAATTCCCAAACACAGGGGACGGTTGCCGACCGGGTCCCGGATGCCGATCAATGTGTCTTCGGTCAAGATCACCACTGAGTACGCCCCATGCAGGCGGGTCATCGTGTGCGCGACCGCCTCTTCCAGTGTCTTGTCCTGCTGGGTAGCGATCATGCGGGCGATCACTTCACTGTCGTTGGTCGTCTCGAACGGGACGCCCTCGGCTTCAAGCTCGGCCCGCAGCTCCTCGGTGTTGACGAGATTGCCGTTGTGCGCAATCGCCACGGTGCCGTCGCCCCACGCGCAGTGCAGCGGCTGGGCATTTCGCAAAACACTCGACCCGGTGGTGGAATAGCGCGTGTGGCCGATGGCAAGATGCCCTTGAAGCTGGGACAGCGTCCGCTCATCGAAAATTTGGGTCACCAAGCCCATCTCTTTGTACCACTTGATGTGCGAGCCGTCGGAGACCATAATTCCTGCCGACTCCTGGCCCCGGTGCTGCAAAGCAAATAGTCCAAAGTAGGTCAAGCGGGCGACATCTTCGCCGGGCGCATAAATGCCAAAGACGCCGCATTCCTCGCGCGGCGCGTCATCCTCATCCCGTGCGGCCTCATGTGCGGCAACTGCTTGTGTTTCTGCGTCGAACATACAGGCCGTAGTATACCTGATTTTCCGGCGCGTTTTGCTGCGCGTTTCAAACGAAGCTCAGTGCAAGCTGGCCGTTTGGGGAAACGATTTGCTGACGCAGGTAGCTTTCGGGATCGGAGAAATCGGTGGGGCGGAGGGTATGGGCAAGAAACCCGCGCTCCCACAGATGGTCACGCGACACTTCATGGCCCCCGAAAGCTTCAGCCTGCATGGCGATGGCCTGACTGCCGGCGTCCTGCGCCACGCGGGCGACGGTAGCGATAGGCATGGAGGGAGGAAACTGCGCGATGAGGTGAATGCCGCCGTCCGTGCCGCCAATCGCGAGCACATGGCAGCGCTGGCTGCGGGTACGCCTGATGATCGCGAGGTACGCCGCCTGGCGGGTCTCGTCGTCACTGAGGATGTCCTGGTCGGAGCGGGTGTTCCACGCCAGATACACAAAAAGAGCGGGGTCCGTGCAAGATAAACTCGACATAAGGTAGTGCTTCCCTGCAAGCATCTGTCTGATAAGATTAGGTTTTTCTCATCAAGCTTGACCCTTTCGCATACTGCAAATACCGTGCCAATATCAGTGTTTTTGCGAGGAAGTTATAAATATATTTTGCAAAGCAAGCAATAATACAATTCTGATGTGCGTGAACAACAAAAAATGAGCGTAGTTGTAATCCTGCCTGCTTTTTGGCATAGGCTCATAAGTCCGCTTCCGTCAGCCCTGTTTGCTTCAACAAGGCCATCAGTATCCCTGTCTTCAGATCATCGTTGTTGTGAACCGGCACGGAAACGGTTGTCTTGCCATCAGGCGAGTTGTAAATATGATGCTTTGTGATACGGGCCAATGTCCACCCATGACTTCGCAATGCTTTAGCGAACTTCTTCCCTGAAACAGTTTTCATTGATGCCTCACGCCGCAAGCTCCAGCGTCCGAACACGCGGAATGCCAGTGAGTGATGATCCAGACGGCGGCAGTACCGTGAACGGAACGCCCTTCGCCTTGAGCGACTCCTGCGTTTGGACACTGAGCCAGCCTTCAATCGCGTCGTTCAGGTTATCCACGATCTCATCCAGTGTCTCACCTTGCGTCAAGCAGCCGGGGAGCGCCGGCACTTCCGCCCAGTATCCGCCCTCCTCGGCAGAATGGACATACGCCGTCAAATCGTCAATCCGAATGTCTTGGTTATCCATTGGTTCCCCCCGCCATCGCCGCCGGGATGGCCCCTTCATAGGCGTCGCGCAAACTCCTAACTTCCTCATCCACAACTATCCTGCGATTGATGCCGACACGATTACCAACATATTCACTAATGATGAACCGACTTGTATCCACGTTTCCGATGTCTTGCAATGGCACACCTAGCGTCGCAGCAAGGCGCTTGATCGCTTCACAGTTTTCAGTGGATGTGCTGATAACTGCGGTTGCTATGCACTCCCCGAAAAGTGCCCCCGCATCGGCCCCTGGCAGCGATATGCTTGCTCCGATGCAGCCCGCAATGCAGGACTCCGCGAGGCAAACCGCCAAACCGCCGTCGGAAACGTCGTGCGCGGATTGCAGTAAGCCCTGATCTATTGCTTCGCGCAGAAACGCCTGCAGCTTCTTCTCGGCTTCTATGTCCAGAACCGGCGGGCTGCCGACTTCCAGGCCGTGAATGACGGACAAGTATTCGCTGCCGCCGAAAGTACGCTCTGGGCCACCAGCGAGAAACACGGTGTCGCCCTCGTTTTTGAAGTCCATTGTGACGCGCTTGTCGGCGGCGGGCAGCAGGCCGACCATGCCGACTGTGGGCGTAGGGTGGATCGCGCCTTCGGGCGTTTCGTTGTAGAAGGAGACGTTGCCGGAGATGACCGGGGTGCCGAACGCCTCGCAGGCGTCGGCGAGGCCCGCGACGGCCCGCTCGAACTGCCAGAAGCCCTCGGGCTTCTCCGGGGAGGCGAAGTTCAGGCAGTCGGTGACGGCTAATGGAGTCGCCCCGACGCAGCTTAAGTTGCGGGCGGCTTCAGCGACGGCGATCTGCGCCCCTAAGTAGGGGTCCAAATAGCAGTAGCGCGGGTTGCAGTCGGTCGTCAGGGCCAGGGCTTTGTTGCCGGAGTCGCGCAGCCGCAGCACGGCGGCGTCGGCAGCACCGGGAAGCACGGTGGTCTGGGTTTGCACCATTGAGTCGTATTGGTCATAGACCCAGCGCTTCGACGCGATGCTTGGCGACGCCAGCAGCTTGAGCAAGACTTCGTTGTAGTCGCTCGGCTCCGGCAGTTGGGAGAGGTCTGCCGATTGGACTTCCTGGATATACGCCGGCTCCGACGCCGCCAGCGAGTAAGTCGGGCAGTCGTCGGTCAGCGACTTCGCGGGAACATCGGCCACCACGACGCCGTTGTCTTTGAGTACCACCCGGCCCGTGTCCGTGACCGTGCCGATGACCACCGCGTTCAGGCCCCACTTGTGGAACACTGCCGCGACTTCGTCTTCATGTCCAAGCGCGATCACCGCCAGCATCCGCTCCTGCGACTCGGACAGCATGATCTCATACGGAGTCATGCCTGCCTCGCGCTGCGGCACCGCCCGCACATCCACGTCCATGCCGACTGAGCCTTTGGCGGACATCTCGCAGGTCGAGCAGGTCAGCCCCGCCGCGCCCATGTCCTGAATGCCGACCACGTGCCCGGTCGCCAGGGCTTCGAGCGTCGCCTCAATCAGCAGCTTTTCGGCAAACGGGTCGCCCATCTGCACATTAGGCCGCTTGCTTTCCGAGTCCGGCCCCAGCTCCACCGACGCAAACGTCGCCCCGTGGATGCCGTCTTTCCCCGTCGCCGACCCAACATACAGCACCGGGTTCCCAATCCCCTTCGACTCCGCCGACGCGATCTTATCTAATGGCACCACGCCCACGGCCATCGCGTTGACCAGCGGGTTGCTGGTATACGACGGATGGAAATAAATCTCGCCGCCGACTGTGGGCACCCCAACGCAGTTATGGGTCACGATGCCCGATGTCGTCGCGAACAAGTGAGTCCCGTCTACTTCAATATCGTAGACATTGCATACATCGGTTTCAAGTAGCTCGACCGACTTGATCTTGACGGCGGCCAAGCCGTCGGCCATCTGAAAGCGAGGGAACGACCACTTTCCGCCGTTGCCGTCGTACCGCGCCAGCGCTTCGGCAAACTTTTCTGTCCGCTCGCTTCCAAATACATCAGCTAAAGCCAGCAGTCCGGTTCGGTTTGAGACTTCAAGGCGATAGGAAAGCTTGGACATATGCGAGCGGCCCTGAATCTGACCTTCCTGCTCCGGGCGGTTATGTAGGGCCGGCACTGCTCCCTCGTGCTGTATCAGCGCAAGTGTCTGGTCAAACAGACGGCGGCTGATCGAGGCGAACGCAAGTTTCGCATGGCTGCCGTGCGTTTTTGTCGTCAGTGATCCATCTCCGCGCAAAATACCTTTCAGCACTTCGCGGCGCAGGGCCGGGGGCCACTCAAAGACGCACACCGGAACAGCTTTGTCGGCAGAACCCACGCCGCATTTCCAGATGTCTTTCAGCACATAGCCCAGGAGCCAGGAAGTGGCATACACCGCGATGGTGCTGCTTCGCATCTCGATACAGGGCTTCAAGCCAAGCTGTTCCAGCGCGGCTGCGACATCCTGAACATACTCGCTTTCGTGCAGGGCAAAAGTCCAGATAATCTTCTGCGTATTGCCGCTCGTCGAAACACACCCTTCGGCAAGATAATAGCCGATCAGCCGCGCCAGGGCAGCATCCGGCTCGATGACTGCCTTCATGTAGTTTGCTTTGCCGCTGCGCCGGAACACACGCAAGGATGTGCGGGGAACATTTAATGCTGCTTCTAAACGACAGAAATGCCGGAAGGGCAGGCGACCCAATTTCAAGTATTGATGTCGGCGCACTGCCGAGGGTTCCAGCAGGCGCAGCGCACTGCGGACGGCGGCTGTCGCTTCCCATTCGGAAGGTAATCGGACGAAAACATCCGCCGCCATCTCAGGCTGTGCAGTGAGGACATCAATCAGGTCCAAAGGCATAAGCGCGGCAGTTTCGGCAGCCGCCGGCAAATCGAGAAGTAGTGGCAATTGATCCCCGGCTTGCAGGCTTTGTGCGTAGCGGACACGCCACGCCCCGTCTTCCAGCATCAGCATTGGGTGATCGGGTGTGACTGTCAGCGACCGACCCATCGCTGTCCGCAGGCGTACCAGCGATTTCGTTTGACGCCGGAATACCCGCCGTATCGGGCGCCAGCAGCTTTCAAGTGCGTCTGCGTCCAGCGACAGCGTTTCAATAGGCACTGCCAATTCTGCCGTGTCCTGGCCCAACGGCAAATGCGCTTCAACAAACTGCCCAATAGTATCAAAATGAATGCCTGATACGTCGCGCCAGATAAGGGTCTCATCCGACGCCAAGCAATTCCCGTAGTGTGAAATGCCGCCGACGACGTGCTCGAACAAGTACCGCGTGTGGGCGTTTTCGGCCTCGTCAATCGGCCCGAAGCGCAGGCTGTTCAAGATGGCGATAGGCCGCGCCCCCATCGTAAAGATGTCGCGCAGGATGCCGCCGACCCCCGTGGCCGCGCCCTGGAACGGCTCCACGGCAGAAGGGTGGTTGTGCGACTCCATCTTCATCACGACCCCGATATTGCCGCCGATGTCAATGACGCCGGCGTTCTCGACCTCGCCCGAATCCATCGCCTCTTTGTACTTCTTGAACAGTCGCAGAACTGGCTTGGAATACTTGTAGCCGCAGTGCTCCGACCACATCACGGCATACATCCCAAGTTCAGTGATGCTCGGCTCGCGCCCCAGCGCCTCTAAAATCAGGGCATATTCCGAGTCGTTCAGGCCCATCTCACGGTAAATCGTCGGGTCAATCATAGTGTGTCCTTCGCGTCGTCACTGCTCTGCCGGGTCGTCTGTTTGTGCATTCGTGGCTCTTTCGCTTTTGGTTAGCCCCCTTAACCACAGTTGACATATCGAACTGGATTCGATGAGCGCCTATTGATATAGCGCTGAACGCTCTTGCCTATGAAGTCGGCTTTGTCTGAAGCAATAGTGCCATCAAACTGCCAGCGGCCAGGTCCCCATGAGCTTGCCAGGACTGGATGCCAAGAGTCAATTATGTAAACTTCTCGAATGACAAAGGAAACAATAGCCATCGCATATCGAGGTTTTATAAAACGTTTTTCAGGTGTCATCGCCCAATCTCCTCGTGTTGCTTCATAAAGTTCTGCCGCCGTGATCCCAAATCTGTACGATCTATCAATCCTCAGCAGAACCACAGAGTCAGTTATGTCGGCTGCCTCAATATCGCCAGGAATTTCAGGCTGACGTGCGCTGTGAATGAGTATTGGCCTTGCTACAATAGGAGTTGGCGGTGGAGTAGCGCTTGAAACAATTTGTTCAAGTCTCTTCAACTCTGCTTCTACTTTTTCACTCATATAAGCGAGTGGAGTGTCGGCCTGCAAAACGCCAATCGGCTTAGAGAATATTTCTGGCTGGAATGAGACCAAGATTTGCTCGACCTCGGCAATTTCAGACTCGGCTCCAATCTTTTTCAGCAAGTGAAGCATACTTCGAATTGCATCTCCCGCTTCCTCCTTGTCAACTGGCTTAGAGCTATGCCCTTGAATCCGATGCCGCCAATCGATCAGAGCAGAAACCTTCCCCATTTCTTCCGGCCCGCGCAGCTTATCCATTTTGAAGACAGGGTTCCAGTTGACACGAACCGTATGAAGCAGAGCCAGCGTGTCCCAAATCGGCTCATCCCGTTCCCATTTGACTGAGCTTGCAATGTTTCTGAGCCAGTCCTCCTTGTAGACGGCGATCATTTCTTGTTTCACGAAAGGACGCAAGGCTTCATCGAGAAATTGGAACGCTTTGATTGCTTCGTTGTGGTATTTGTAATTTGCCATTGGTAATCGAATTCGTTGAGGCAGTCATCTGCGAAATGTTTTGTGGCTATTCGTCATCTTCCGGCCAGTATGTGAGCGGTGCCTGTGCGCCGTGGCGCAGCATCTGAATACGCACAGTGGGTGGATCGCTCGCGTCAGCTTCATGGACAGTGAACAGAATGCGCCAAACGGCACTGTTTCGCGTCGGCTGATAAATATGTTGCCGCAGGACAGCACCAGGATAAATCTGCTGAAACAGCTCATCTTCCGGCGCTTTATGGCAGCGTCTGCCTAAAGTCGCTAACGATGCGATGGCATCTTCCAGAGCATCTTCCCAGGCATCTGCCGCTGCCGGGCCGCGCTGCTTTTCCAAGCGTTTGTGTTCCGCCTCGATGCGGTCAGCAACACGGTCCGAGGGGCGGACGACATAGATGGTCAAATCATTTTCAGCCATGGTCGCGTGCCTGACGCCGGGCCAGTGCTTTCGCACGGTATTCGTCAATCGTCATGCTGCGCCCTGCCGCATGGTCGTCTACGCTGGCTTGCAGTTCAGCAATGATTTGGCCGTCGTCGAGGTCATCGTACTCTGCCGCCGCCTGTGCTTCTGTCAGCACCATGTTGAGAGTTTTGTCGAGCGGCAGGCCGCGCTGGGCGGCGACCGAGTTCAGTAGCGCTTCTGTATCGGGAGTGAGTGTCAGTGTCATGGCGTACCTCCGGGGCGTCTTTCGCTTATTGTACCTCAACAAGTTATGTCAGTTCTGAGGCCATTATACCTCATACGCGACGGCTGGCCCTTGTGCTGAGGCCGGCTTCTGCCGACAATGGAGGGAAGGAAAGATTGAAGGCAAGGAAAGTACGACACACGCACGATGCACATCTCCCCGACAACTTCTTCGCCGTTTCCCGTTGCCTTTGGGGCACCTGCCGCGTCCGCGCTGGGCCTGCTTGGACGGCTGGCGTCGGCGATGCAGTTGTCGGGAAGTCCCTTGCCCACAGCCATTGGAACGGTGACGACGGACCGGGTGCGAGCGGCCTTGATCGAGATGGGCGCGGCGGCAGGGGAAGTGGATGTGGCGCTGGCGCTGGTTTTGACGCAGACCGGGCTGCCATTGACGTTTTCAACACTCGCCCAGGCGAATGCCGCGCTGGCGTCTGCGCCGGGGGCGTCCCCGGAAGCCTATGCGCTGGCAAGGTCTCTCGCCCTGCCGGTGACGCCCGGTTGCCTGCGGGCGCTGACAGCGGTGCTGAACGCCCCGTCCGACGGCTTGCCGGGCGCGGCCCTGCCGGAGCGGGTCACGGCCTGGCTTGGGCTGGCTTTGGAGGCGGGAACCCCGCCCGAGGCTTTAGCGCGGGGCCTGCGCGAGATGCTGCGGTCGGTGGGCCGCAGCACCGAAAACCGGGTGCTTCGTATGGCCGAAGGCCCCCTGCCGGTCGCCGACCTGCGGACGGCGCTGCTGCGCCTGGCGGGAGCATCCGGTGACGGCGCGATGCGTCGCGGCGCGGATGGGCTGGCATCGCTGCTGGAAGGTCAGCAGCTTCTCAACCAAGCCTCGCTGACCGCCCATGCCCGCCACGAGGCGACGCCCCTGTACTTTGCTCTGCCGATGGCATTTGACGGCCAGCCGGGGATCGCCGAGACGCATTTTTGGCTGCAAACAAAGAAAAACGCCGAAGACGAGGAAGTTCTGCGCGTGACGGTGCGGGTTTCCCCGCCTCGGCTGGGCCGGGTGCAGGCGGATTTGGTCGGGCTGCTTTCGGGGACTTTGAGCTGCCGCCTCGGTGCGGAAAAGCCTGCTTCGTACCGCCTGCTGGTAAAACACGCCCCGAGTCTCGCTGCCGCGCTGTCATCTGCGGGGTGGGAGACGTGCGATGTCGTCTGCCGCGTGCAGACCGACTGGCCCCCGCTGCACCACGGCGGCGCAGCGTTTTCGTCGCCCCGCGCCGCCGTAGACCACCATATTTAGCACCATCACGTTTAATGACTATGCAAGAGCTGACGAAAAAGCAGGAAACGGCGGCGGACGCGCTTCTGCGAACCGCCCGCGAGAACGACATTCCGCTGCGCCAGGACCCGGCGCTGGTGGATGCGCTGGCGACTCTCGACGCGGGCCGGTATATCCCGCCCGAGCTATGCCGCGCTGTCGCCGAGGTGCTGGCGTTTGTGTATCGGGTGAACGGGAAGTAGGAACACCTACCCCGGAACTGCGTTCCGATACGCAGTAATGCGCAGCATACCCTCCCGCAACGGGAAGGTAAAGAGTTTCGGATTAAGAGCGGAGACTGCCGCCGGGCGCTTAGTCGTATGTCTCCTCACCTTCCCACTTCGGGAGGGTATGCTGCGCATTACTGCGTATCGGAACGCAGTTCCGGGGTAGGTTCCGTATACTGATCCACCGTCATCACCGCGAACTCTTCGCCGATCTGGCGCGTCGCCAGCGCCGTGTGCAGGGCGCGGGCGGTGTCAAGCGAGGTCAAACAGGGGATGGAATGCTCCACCGACGCGCGGCGAATGAGCGCGGCTTCCTTTTCGATCTGCTTGTCTTTCGAGACCGTGTTGATCAGCAGCGAGACCCGGTCCCCGCGAATCAGCTCCAATAAGTTTGGCGTCCCTTCGCTGATCTTCTTTGCCGTGCTGACCGTCAGCCCGTGCGCTTCCAAAAACTTGGCCGTGCCGGCAGTCGCGTGGAGCGTGAAGCCGAGCGCCGCGAAATCTTTGATAATCGGCAGGGCCTCGTCCTTGTCCGGGTCAGCGAGCGTCACCAAAAGCGCCGCGCCCTTGCCGCCGGCGGGAACGTCAATGCCCGACGCGACCATGGCTTTATACAGCGCCCGCGAGAAGTCGGTGTCAATTCCCAAAATCTCGCCGGTGGACTTCATCTCCGGCCCCAAGTTAATATCCACATCGGTCAGCTTCGAGAACGAAAACACCGGGGCTTTGACTGCGATGTTCGGCTGGTTCGGATGCAGGCCGTTGACATACCCCTGCGCGGCCAGCGATTTGCCGAGCGAGGCCCAAGTCGCGGCCTTGACCATCGGAATGCCGGTGATCTTCGAGAGATACGGGACAGTCCGTGAGGCTCTTGGATTGACCTCGATCACATACGCCAAGTCATCTTCGATGACAAACTGAATGTTCATCAGCCCGACAACCTTAAGTGCTTCGGCCAATCGAGTGGCATAAGAGACCATCTGGTCAATCGTGGACTGCTTGATTGTCTGCGGCGGATAAACCGCCATCGAGTCGCCGGAATGGACACCCGCCCGCTCGATATGCTCCATGATGCCGGGCAGCAGGCAGCCGCCGACCCCATCGGCGATTACGTCTACCTCGGCTTCCTTGCCGACAATGTAGCGGTCCACGAGAATGGGCGCACCCTCGGCAATCTCCGACGCATACCGCATATACTCGGCTAAGTCGTCGTCGTTGTAGACAATCTCCATCGCCCGCCCGCCGAGCACGTAGGAAGGCCGGACCAAGACCGGATATCCGACCTCCGACGCCACCATGAGCGCGTCTTCAGTGGTCAAAATCGCCCGCCCGGCCGGCTTCGGGATGCCCAGGTCGCGCAGCAGCACCTCAAACCGATCCCGGTCCTCGGCGAGATCAATGCTGTCGAACGACGACCCCAGAATCGGAACGCCCGCCTCGGACAAAGGCCGTGCCAGATTGATCGCCGTCTGCCCGCCAAACTGGCAGATGACCCCTTCGATTGGCGACTCACGCTCAATCACGTTCAGCACGTCCTCGGCTGTCAGCGGCTCAAAATAGAGTCGGTCCGACGTATCAAAGTCGGTAGACACCGTCTCAGGATTGTTGTTGATAATAATCGCCTCGTACCCCGCCTCCCGCAGGGCGCGGACAGCATGGACACTGGCGTAATCAAACTCAATCCCCTGCCCAATGCGGATCGGCCCGCTCCCCAGCACGAGCACTTTTTTCTTCACTACTTCTGTATCAATGTTTGTCATAGTTGTTTCATCGGTGGCAGTAAATCGTTCACCGCGACAGCTTTTGTCGGCGAACCGAGGGGGACAACAATTTGGCCCGGCAGGTAGATGTGAAAGTCGGTGTAGTCCCCTGATGGAACTGGCTTGCGGTACACCTCAAGCTGGTGATTGACCAAGTTCACAATCCAATACTCAGAAATAAAGGCTTGCGCATAGGAAACCAGCTTTAGCCCTCGGTCTCGCGTGAGGGAGCTATCAGAGACTTCCACGGTCAGCAAGAGTTCTTCCGGCCGAGGATGATGCTCCAAATAATCCAGTGGTGTACCAGGCGCTATCGCAATGTCCGGTTCCGGCTCCATGCCATTGGGCAAAGTAATTGCCATCTGGATACGAACCTCATACTGGCCTTGAAATGCCTCTTCTAGTGCAATTTGGGTTAGGCGGACCCCAGTTGTGTGCAGGGTCAGTTGTGAAGCCATGTCCCAGATTAATCCTTCCAGCAGCTCAACCCGTCCGTCGTCAAAGAAGCCGGCCTCAATCAGCCGGTGATACTGCCCCGGCGTCCAGCGGTAATAGTCAGAAGCGTGAACCTGCCAAATGTCGCCGTCCAGCAGCTCCACCCGCGCCCCGTCAAAGAAGTCCATCTCCGCCATGCGGTGATATTCATCCACGTTCCAGCGCCGCAGACCGTTCGGTTCTTCTACTTGAGGCTGCGGAACCAATAATTTATTTTGTTGTGGAACGAGAGTAGTTGACATAAAAGTACCTCAAACTCTGATGCTTAGACCTGCTCCAAAGGGTGGGGGACTTTCACCCCACAATGCTGGCAGTGCAAATCTTTAATATCTTCTTGAGCCTCAGCCGTCCAACCAGACATGCGTCCGCACTTCGGGCACATAACTTCAAATGTAAATGGGAATTTTTGTTTGCGTGGTTCTATTTCTGCTGCCATGATGTTTCTCCATCTAGTTACACGATAAAAACAAGTAAGCGAAAAGCTCGACAAAGTTCAATTCGAAGGTGTGTTGTGTCTGTCAGGAAAGTCCTTTCTTTGCTCTTTGTCGCCGTCCCCTGCCGGAACCATGCTCATTCCTGGCACATGAACGATTATTCCATCAATTTCTGCATCTGTCGATGTTACTGGTTGGAGCCGAGTTGTATCATCACTATGGAAACGTCCTCTGTCGAAAACGTAGGTAATACCTCCCATAATGTCGTCATAGTAGCTTATACCGCCCATATCTAGGAAATGCGTTGCTTCTTCACGCTGGTTATCACCGATAGATGTATCCATATGAGGACTATCGGCATAGTATAACACCGAAAGATGCAGATGAGAATGAGAATTAAGCACCTCATCCAGCTTAGGAGGATTTACTGACATTGGCGGAATTACGTCATTTAAACAGACGTTGTTTTCCACTTGAACCACTTTGTTTTCTTTATAAATTACCGATACGAAAATGGGGTTTGTATTAGTATTCCCAAAATATTCTGGAGCGCTAGATGTTCCTGGAAACCATAGATCATCCTGTAGCGTGGTGGAACGAATGAGTGTTGCAGTAGGTATTCCTAAGAGCTGGTGAATTTGATTCATATTGTAGCCTACTAGGCTAACCTGGTAGAATAGTTGGGTAGAGCTTTTTCAACTTGATGCGGGCGTCGTCGGTCGTGAACCGCCAATCAATCTTAACGGCACTCACGTTGCGCCTTGCTTGCCAAGCCGCGGCCTGCTTTTGCAGGTTTTCTTTGTCGTTCATGCGCTCAGACAAGCACTGCCGCGCCAGCACGGACAACTCGATTTCGGCCATGTTCAGCCACGAGCCGTGCTTGGGCGTGTAGTGTACTTCCAGTTTGTCCGCCAACCGCTTGGCTTCCGCAGGCACAAAAGCACGGTACAAACTCGCGGGTGTGTGCGTGTTCAGATTGTCCATGACCAAAACGATCTTTTCCGCGTCAGGGTGGAGCACATCCACCAGATGCAGGATCACGCGGGCAAAGTCCAGACAAGTGCGCTGGTCGGTTACATGAACGTGGCGCTTGCCAGCCAACGGCTCGTAAACCATGAACAAACTGGCGGTTCCGTTTCGCACATATTCGCAGTCCTGGCGGGCAGGCTGTCCTACCGCTACGGGAAGCGCAGGCCGCGCATCAGACAAAAGCTGCTTGCTGGCTTCGTCCAGGCAGACCAGCGGACGCTTCTCATCGAGCGGCCTGTGGTACACGTCCAGCACGTCCTCCATGCGGAAGACAAACTCGGCGTTTTGCTTGGGCGGGATGCACCAGCATTTCTTCAGCCACGGCTTGAGTTCATTTTTTTTAGCGTCTGACGCACTGTTTCTTTGCCGATGGCGTCTACGATCTGCTGCTCAATCAGCGCGTCTTTCAACAGGCGCAGGCTCCAGCGTTTGTGGCCTTCAGGCGGCGTACTACAGGTCGTTGCGACTAAAAAAGCCTCGGCCTCTCCGTCCAAGATGCGGGGCTTGCGCGTTTCCTGCTCTTTGTGAGCCAGACTTTGGTGCAAGCCGCGCTCGGTGAAGCGCTGACGAGTGCGGTTGACGGTGAGCGGCGCGACCTTAACTTGCTGGGCGATGTCGGCATCTTTGTCCGCCCCGCCTTCTTTGGCTTCATCGGCGAGCAGCAGGATACGGGCACGTTTGCGTTCACGTTCAGAGTGGCGCTGGGACTTGCTCAGGCGCAGAAGGTCGTCACGCTCGGCTTCGGTGAGAGAAACATGATATTTTTTCGCGGACATCGGATAAGCCTCCTCAGACTTATCCATTCTACCAGGTTAGCCTACTAAGTAGTTACGCAAAAGAAAGTCGGTATTTTGTTCCGACCTGAACTAAAACATCAGTGACGCTCTGACAAAGCGTCTCAAAGGTTCGGTAGGCGGCGGGAGCCAGCCAGCGGTACTTCACCTGCCGCCACAAGATTTCGATCAAGTTCAGGTGCGGACAGTAGGGCGGCAGAAACAGAAGGCGCAAGCCTTTTTGTTTCCATTCTTTGCGCTTTGCTTGCACCAACTTCGAGCGATGCACCGTGGCATTGTCCAGCACCAGCACCGTTGGACGGCAAAGGCGCGGCAGAACGGCTTCGAGGCTGTCTACAACAAACTGCGCCGTGATCCGCTCCTGCGTCGGGAACGAGTGGAGGCCACCTTGCCGGGACAACAGCCCGAACACGCTGAAGCGACGCGAATGGCTCTTGGTGGGCAAGCCCACCGTTCTGCCCTTTGGCTGCCACAGGTACGGCACAACAGGCGAGAGGCAAAAGCCACTTTCGTCGCCATAAAACACCTGGCAGTGGCCCGCATCTTCGAGGCGATGCAGCCGAACCAGAGCACGCTTCATTCTCGCCTGCTGCGCTTCGGGCGGGGCTTTGGGCGGAACACGCCGCGCCCGCCGAAACGAGTAGCCTTCTTGGCGCAGGACGCGGCGAATGCTGCCCCAGGTCACTTGGGCGTCTTTTTTTTAAGCTCATCGAGAACCAGCGCCTTCATGTTGGGCGAAGGGTTCTCCAGCATCTCGTGCAGGTAGGTCTTGATGGCGGCATCAATCTTGGGCGTGCGGCCTGACTTGGGCGCATCTGCCAGCCCATCCAGTCCTTGTGCTTGCCAGGCGTCCAGCCAGCCGCTGACGGTATCGCGGTGTGTCTGGAACAGGTCGGCGAGTTGTTCCAGCGTGTAGCCACGCGAGGAAAGCAGAACTGCCTGCGCCCGCTGGCGCTGACGATGGACGCAAGCATCTCGATGAACCTGTTCGAGCGCAGCGCGGTCCGCGTCGCTGAGTGTAGCAATGAACTTCATGCCAGAAGTTTACCCCATAGGTAAATCCTGGATTACATATGCACAACTACTTAGTATGCTACGGCCATAGTCACTTTTGAGCCAGTCATTTCTTACTGCAATCCATTTTGGCTGATTATAAACCTGCTGCACCGGGGTTACCGGCGTAGCCTCTGCTGGCATCGCTTCTCGGGGTGCATCATACACCTGTTGCGGTATCGGTGTCGGCGTTTGATGCGAAGGGTGTGTTACATACCAATTAATGATCACAACTATCCAAAAAGCTGCCCCCCATAACCGTGAGCGAACGGCTTTGGCTTTCTTTGCTGCTTCTCGCTGTTTGGCTTGTTCTGCTTTCTGGGCCGCTTCTACTTTCCATCGGGCCTGCCATTCTTCTCCTAGATCGATAGGCTCCCGTTGCCATTGTTCCTCCTGCCATCGTTGGTCTTCGGCATCTTGCCGCCGCTGCCTAGTTTCTTCGGCGTCTTGCTGCTGTTGCCGTTGAGCTTCCTCTTGCCGTTGTTTGTCTTCGGCTTTTCTTCGCTCCCGTTCAACCCTTTCCTGTTCTGCCGCTCGCTCTTGGTCACGTTGCCGGGCATAATCACTTGCCGGATCAGGCTGTGACATCAAGAAGTCAACGGCTATATTAATTTGCTTGGATTTCTCCTCAGCGATCGCTTGAAACTCTGGATTATGAGCTACCGTATCTGGATGCCATTGCAACATCAATCGACCACGAGCGGCTTTTACATCTTTGTGCGAAGCACCTTCAGTAAGCCCAAGAATTTTGTAGCAGTCGGCTGAGTTCATGTCGTCTTCTTAACTTGATGCAGTAATTTTGCTTGCCTGCTATTATACCTGACTGCCTGCGCTGGAAACAACGCGTCGGCGGTGCTGCTCTAGGTGGACGCTGAGAATGGCGATGTCGGCGGGGGTGACACCGGGGATGCGGGCGGCTTGACCCAGCGAGATCGGCTCGACGCGGGTCAAATTGTCGCGGCTTTCGTTCGAAAGGTTGCGGATGGCCTTGAAGTCGAACTTGGCGGGGATCGGGACTTCCTCGCGGCGGCCCGCGGACTCGACCTGGGCGGATTGTCGGCCAATGTAGCCTTCGTACTTGCAGGTGATCTCGACTTGCTCACCCACGGCGCGGGGCAGGGGAGTCGGCGCTGGGGCGAGGGCGGCGACGGTGTCATAGCCGACGCCGGTGCGCTTAAGCAAGTCGGACATTGGAACGCGCTGGCTCACGGGTTGGAGGCCGTGGGCGGCCAGGCGCGGGTTGTCGGAGCCGCTGACATAGGTGGTTTCCAGGCGCAGCGTCTCGGCGGCGATAGCGTCGCGCTTTGCCGTGAATAGCTGCCAGCGGGTGTCGGGGACGAGGCCGACTGAATGCCCAAGTTCAGTCAGGCGCAGGTCGGCGTTGTCCTGACGCAGCAGCAGACGGTACTCGGCGCGGGACGTGAGTAGACGGTACGGCTCGTCCGCACCTTTGGTGACCAAATCGTCAATCATGACGCCTAAGTAGGCATCGGAGCGCTTCAGGATAAAAGGGGCTTGCCCCTGGGCATACAGGGCGGCGTTGGCGCCGGCCATCACGCCCTGGCCGGCGGCTTCCTCGTAGCCCGATGTGCCGTTGATCTGGCCGGCCAGAAACAGCCCCGGCAGGCGCTTGGTCATCAGGGCATGAGTCAGCTCGGTCGGCGGCACAGAGTCGTATTCGACCGCGTAGCCCGCTTTCAGCATGACGCAGTTTTCCAGCCCTGGAATGGTGTGCAGGAACTCTAATTGAACGTCGGCGGGGAGCGACGTGCTGGTGCCTTGAACGTAAAGTGAGTTCGTGTCCCAGCCCTCTTGTTCCAGGAAGACCTGGTGGCTGTCGCGGCTGCTGAACCGCACGATCTTGTCTTCGATGGACGGGCAGTAGCGTGGGCCGAGGCCCTCGATCATGCCGCCGTACATCGCCGACTGATGCAGGTTTGCTTCAATGACGGCTTTCGTGCGCTCGTTCGTATAGGTCAGCCACGACGGCAAGAGGTTGGGAATGTCTAAGCGCTCGCGCCCGAACGAAAACGGCGGCGTCTCGGGTTCCGACTCAATCGCCGTCGTCCTAGTGAAGTCAACGGAGTTTTTGTCAATGCGCGGGGTCGTGCCGGTCTTGAGCCGCCGGGTCGGGAAACCTAACTGACGCAGAGTATCGGAAAGTGTCACCGCAGGCTTCTCGCCGAGCCGTCCCCCGGCGGTGCGCTCGTCGCCCCGGTGCATGACCCCGCGCAGAAACGTCCCGGTCGTGATAACAATAGACTTCGCCGTGTAAGTCTCGCCGCCTGCCGTCCGCAGGCCGACCGCCGTGCCGTTTTCGACGATCACATCTTCGACCATTCCTTCGGCGAGTGTCAGATTAGGCGCGGCTTCGAGCGTCGCCCGCATCGCCCGCGAGTACAAATCTTTGTCGCATTGAGCACGGATCGCCTGCACGGCCGGACCCTTGCCGGTGTTCAGCATCCGAATGTGGGTGACTGTTGCGTCGGCATTGATGCCCATCTGCCCGCCCAGCGCGTCAATCTCGCGCACCAAATGGCCTTTGGCCGGGCCGCCGACCGAGCAGTTGCAGGGCATCAGCGCTACTTTGTCCAGCGACAGGGTCAAGCACAGGGTCCGTGCGCCCATCCGGGCGGCAGCCAGCGCCGCTTCCGCGCCCGCGTGCCCCGCGCCGACAATAATCACGTCATAATCCATCGTGCCTGCTTCCCAGAAAAATAAATTCGAAATAAAAAATAGACTTGGTAAAATCCAGCATACTTGCTGTATAATAAATAAGCCCGGCGGGTTCTCGCGAACCTTTTAACTCCTGGAGCGACGCTTTGGACCCCGGCTTCGGCTGGGGAGAACGTCTCGGCCAAACCATCGCTCCCCGCAGTGCAATCTACAGAGAGGAGACTTTCCATGCATCCAGTAGTCCATGTTGTTGTCCACATTCTTCGCGCCATGTGGGGCACGTAATCCTTCTCCGATATGCCTCCTCAAGCCGAAAACGGCCTGGGGAGGCTTTTTGCTTCTATGCCCTGTTGCTTATGTGACCCGCGCCTCGTCCGGCAGCGGCTCATGACCCCATAGCGGCCCGCCGCCCATCTCGCGCCGCCAGCTATCGCGCCACTTGTGGATCTCGACCGCCCCAATCGGCGGCATCGGCTGCCGCGCCTCTTTCAGCGGAAAAGCCGGGAAGACGCGGTGCGGCTCGGTCTGGTACCAGTACGCGACCGTCGCCAAATCCAGCGTCAGCGAGTTCGCGTGGCCGTGTTCAATCGAAGCCCGCAGTGACCTCTCAAAGTAAATCGGGTCATCCATATGGAACCGGTAGCAGTGGGTTCGCCCGAGGAACCCCGTCTCGCCGCCTACCCGCGCATACCCGAAGTACGGGTGTGCGTATGTTTCTTTCGGGCACCACGACGCATTGAAATAGTCTTCGGTCCCGGTGCCGTGCAGCGACCCCGGCCAATCTTCCCCGTCCACCAGAAACATATCATCGCCCTCGCCGTACCACAGCGGGGTGGGAGAATCCACAAAGTAGTTTGTCCCGACATAGTGCCCCGCGCCCTCAGCGTGGATTAAGACATGATTGCCAGCATCCGACGGGTTTTTCGGCTGCACCCCAAGTGTCTCCCACTCGTTTTCTCGGTCGCCCTGCCCGGCCTCCGGCCCCGGCATCTGACGGTTCCACCAGGCATGAAAGCGGCCCATCTCCGGCCCGATCTGCGCGTGCTGCTCAAAGTCTACATAATAATAAAAGTTTGTAATATCAAACTCCGATTGGTTCTCGACTTCGATCCGCGCCCCACTGCCAAACGGCATTGGGAAGTAGCAGTTCAGCGCATTGCCCCCGGCGGGCGCAGCGGCCAGCGGCAGCGAGGCATAGTTGTATTTCTCGCCCCAGCCCTGCCCGAAAAAGTCCCCGAGCGGCGCTTCCACCGACGGCGTCGCTTCACCGTCCCAAAACATCCGCAGAACCGCGTTGCGCCGGATCATCGGGTCGGCGCAGGCCAGCGTCACCCAAATGTGCTTGACAATGCCTGCCCCGCCGATGTCTGCCAAAATCTTGGTCTCGCCCGTCCCAATCGGCACAAAGTCATTGTTCCCGCCGGAGCGGTCATACGACGACACGCGCCTCGTGCGGATGCCGGGGCGAAGCAAAGCTAAGTTGTGGAGCGGACTGGTCATAGACAACATGATACCCGGCACTGGAAGCACTGGGTACCCCATTCGACAAAGCGGGTAGGGGCAGGCCCCACCCTACGAGAAAACCGCTACTTCTTCGTCCCCGCCAGGAAGGGCTTTCTGAGGCAACTTAATTGCTCATCTCTCATCACTTTCCGCAGGAGCGAAATACAGTGTTTTGCGGTACAATAAAGGGCAAGCAAGTGCAGGAATGACGCTCTTCGCTCCTGCGAACCACTTGGAGAAAGCACAACATGGCCTCGCTTCTAGAAACTAACCCCTATCTGCGTGACCCGGAAACCCGCCGCCGGATGCTGGAACGCAACGCGCTGGACTCGTCAGCATTTGAGGGGGCACGGGGGTTAAAGCCTCGTGAGCTTCAGACGCCCCCCCCGCTGCGTGAGACTGCTCGCAAAAAGAAGGCTGTCAAGTCATCATAGCGTGTCAAATATCCCTGTTTGACTGCGGCAAGATACAGGGCGCGTTCGTGTTCACTGCCGCGCCCCCTGAACCGATAGTCTGGCAGAGGCCAGCCTGCTTGCAGTGCCATCAAGTCCGCCAGCCAGCGGGCCAGCCGTCCGTTGCCGTCTCGGAAGGGGTGGATGAGCAAAAGCTCGGCGTGAACCTCAGCCATGTGCCGGGCAACCACGTCCAGCGAAGCCGGACGGCAAGGGGTATATCTTTGGAGCAAGCCCTGTTCCAATGTCGCCATATTTTGCGCGACTCGGTACGCTGGGGGCCAGCGGAAGCCGCCTTTTTCCATCTCCACCGTCCGATATTCTCCTGCCCACTCGTACAGTTCGCCGAGCCGGGAGCGGTGCATCAAACGCAGCCCGTCTGCCGTGAACTGCGTTTCTACAGTGACACGTCCCAGCAAATCCGTCTGGGCGCGGACGAGTGCCTCGAACTCCGCACGATCCATCTCCCGCTTGCGCTGGATACCCGGCTTGTTCCGCAGGACACGTCCGCGTGAGCCAGGTTCGCTTTCGGCTTCTGCGCCAGTCGCAGGCTGGTAACGGCTGTTCGCAGGTTTTTGGCTCATGCCATCACTTCTTCGCCCCTGCCGGGAGCAGCTTTTTGAGGCGGGACAGCTCGTCGCGCAGCTCGGCGGCCCGCTCGAACTCCAATGAACGGGCGGCCTGCTTCATTTCTTTTTCGATGTCGGCCAGTGCGGACATGATCTGGTCTAGCGGCAAAGTCTCCGGGTTGCGGGTGCGCGAGACGTTGTAGTACGACTTCTGCTCGGCGATCTTCTTCGACTCGATCACTTCCCGAATCGCTTTGTTGACCGTGTACGGCGTAATGCCGTGCTCCACATTATGAGCTTCCTGAATGGTACGGCGGCGGGTGGTCTCGCCGATCGCCCGCTCCATCGAGCCGGTAATTCGGTCGGCGTACATGATGACCTGGCCGCCCAAATTCCGTGCGGCACGTCCGATAGTCTGGATGAGCGACGTTTCCGAGCGCAGAAAGCCCTCTTTGTCGGCGTCTAGAATAGCTACTAAAGAGACTTCGGGCAGGTCCAGGCCCTCGCGCAGCAGGTTGATGCCGATGATGACATCGTAAATGCCCAAACGCAGGTCACGCAGGATTTCCGTGCGCTCCAGCGTATGCACGTCGCTGTGAAGATAATTGACCTTGATGTTCAGGTCCATCAAATACTCGGTCAAATCTTCGGCCATCTTCTTGGTCAGGGTCGTGACCAAAACCCGCTCGCCCCGCGCCGTCCGCTCGCGGATTTCGTTCAAGAGGTCATCCACCTGGCCCTTGATCGGCTTGATGACAATCTCCGGGTCAATCAGGCCGGTCGGGCGGATAATCTGCTGAACAATCTGCTGGGAGTTCTCGCGCTCATAGGCCGCCGGCGTCGCCGACACAAAGACGCACTGGCCGACGCGCTCCTGGAACTCCTCAAACTTCAGCGGGCGATTGTCGCCCGCCGACGGCAGCCGGAAGCCGTACTCGATCAGCGTGTCCTTGCGGGCCTTGTCGCCGTTGTACATGGCCCGAAGCTGAGGCAAAGTCTGGTGCGACTCGTCAATAACCATCAAATAATCGTCCGGGAAGTAATCTAAAAGCGTGGACGGGGCCGTGCCGGGGGCACGTCCGTCGAACCACCGCGAATAGTTTTCGATACCGTTGCAGTAGCCGACTTCCTTGATCATTTCTAAATCAAAGCGTGTGCGCTGCTCGATGCGCTGGGCTTCCAGCAGCTTGCCCTGCTGCTTGAAGAGCGCGACCCGATGCTCCATCTCTTCCTGAATGCCAATCACCGCCCGCTCCTGCCGCTCGGGGCTGGACACGAAGTGAGACGCCGGGAAGATGGTAATCTCGTCTTTCGATGACTGCACTTCGCCCGTGAGCGGGTCCACAGTCGTGATCTTCTCGACCTCGTCGCCGAAGAATTCCACGCGCACGACGATTTCTTCGTCCGCCGGCTGAAGCTCCAAAACGTCGCCGCGCACGCGGAATGTCGAGCGGGTCAGAACTAAATCGTTCCGGGTGAACTGCATATCCACCAGCCGCCGCAGCATATCGTCGCGGTCGTACTCTTTGCCACGCTCAAATTTGAGAATAATGCGGGCGTACTCTTCCGGCGCTCCTAATCCGTAGATGCACGAGACCGACGCCACAATCACGACATCGCGGCGCTCCAAAATCGCCTGGGTCGCCGAGTGCCGGAGTCGGTCTATCTCATCGTTGATCGCCGAGTCTTTCTCGATAAACGTGTCGGTCTGCGGGATATACGCTTCCGGCTGATAGTAATCGTAGTACGAGACGAAATACTCGACGGCATTCTGCCCGAAAAAGTCCCGGAACTCCGAGCAAAGCTGCGCCGCCAGCGTCTTGTTGTGCGCGATCACCAGTGTCGGCTTCTGCACACGCTCAATCAAATTCGCTGCGGAGAAGGTTTTGCCGGTACCGGTCGCTCCCAGCAGCGTCTGATACTTGTTGCCGGCCTTGATGCCTTGCGCCAGCTTGTCAATCGCCGCCGGCTGGTCGCCGGACGGCTTGTAATTTGAGATAACTTTGAAGTCCATAAGTCATTCTTCCTAAGTGGCTGGGTTCGCCGCTAGCCAGTCGGCGGGCGTCATCGCTGTCACCGCCGCCGCGCCTCGCGCCAGCACTTCCGCATCCCAGGTGATAAGCGTCGTTCCGTATTCCTGCGCGACGGCGACATACACCGCGTCCGCCCCGCGCAGGCGGCAGGTCACAGCGATGTCGGCAGAACGACATGCGCGGTCAGCCGTCAGCTCTTCCAGAGACAAGTTTGGGAAAGTCTCGATCTGGACCCGTACCAGAACCGGCAGCACCGCGCGGTTTGTCGCTCTAATCACCGCTGCTGCTGTTTCTGGCAGAACAAGCGTCGGGCAGTAAATCTCCACTGCCATCGCTGCCGCTCGTTTCAGAAACTGGTCACTGGCTACTTGGTTCGCTTCGGTCCGAACACGCGCCGAGACAAAGACATTGGCATCAATGGTCAGCATTATCGCCTCATCTCGGCAATAATTTCCGTCGCCGATTTGTCTGTGTCCCAAGCGGCCGTTACTTCATCCGTCAAAGCGTCCCACTCTTTCAGCCACGCTTCATACGTCTGCCGACGCTGCTCTTCGGTCGGCTCCGGCTCGACAATCAGTTTCTTTCCGACAACTTCCACAACATAGCGGCTATGAGGCTGCGCGGCCCCAAGCATACCCACCGGCACTAACAGTAACCCGCGCTCATCCGCTTCAATGACTTGTCCCATCATGTTTCCTCCGCCGAGAAAAAAGCGGCCTTGAAAGACTTCCAAAGACCGCGCAAACCGATGTTCTATTATACCCAAACCGGCAGGAAAAGCGGGCGCTCGGCGCGAACTTCCCGCCTACTGTCCGCTGACATGGATGTCGTTTTTGACGGTCTTATCCGGGCCGAGCGTGTCCCGCGCAATGCGTCCGGCCCGCGCTTTCTGGGCGGCGGAATTCACCGTGCCATGCAGGCTGACCCCATTGGTGTCAGCGTCCACGCGGACCCCATGAACATTGGCCGATGCCAGCGCTGCCGTCACGCGCGAGCCGAGTTCGAGCTTGGCAAGCTGCGGCTTCGCCGCCGTGAGGTTGCGCTGCGTGTCGTGCCGCGCCGAGTCTAGCGTTTGCTGCGAGCAGCCCGGCAGCAGGGTCGCCATACTGAGCAGAACCGAAGAAAGAAGGAGCGTATTTCTCATGGCATTGATTATGACCCAAAATGGCCGGTATCGAAAACAATTGTTTCTCGCGGCGATGTGTGCGCTGACGCCGCAACTAGGAGAACACAACTAGGAAAACACAAAAAAGCCTGGCACAGACTGTGCCAGGCTCTTTGTCAGCGCAAGCCGAGACTTATGCTGCCTGAGACTTATGCTGCGACGCCCGCTTTTTTGCGGCGGGCGACGAAGACCAAGCCACCGAGGGCAAGCAGCGCCCCGAACGAAATGGTCGTGGACGCTTCCGGGACAGCGGCGGGAGCAATGCTGCCGAAGAGGCCGTCCTGCTCGCCGTTGATGCCGGCGGCGAAGTACAGCGTGCCCTTGCTGCCGCCCCCGCCGCCGTTGCCGAAGGTCAGGCCCCACAGGCCGTCATTGACCAGTGGCTTGCCCAAAGCGTCGGAGACGACGCCCTGGAACGCGCCCGAGGCCGGGTCGAATGCGCTGATCTGCCCGCTGCCGAAGTTGCCCACCAATAAATCGCCGCCGAACTGGCCGAAACTCGATGGGGCCAGCGCTAAGCCCCAGGGAGCGTTCAGCGCGTCTGTCCCGCCGGCTGTCAGCGCTGAGCCGGTTCCGATGCGTTTGTTAAACGTGCCGTCAAGGTTGAACTCGTCCACGTAGCCCAGACCCGTCCCATCCACTTCATTGAACTTCGCGGCGTCCTGCTGCGCATAGGTGACAAACAAATTGCCGCCTAAGTTCTGGACGTTAAACGGCGCATAGCCCGCGACGGCATTTGGATCGGTGAAGCTGCCCGCCAGAGTCGCCGGGGCAAAACTGGAGTCGAAGACAGAAATTGTGTTCTGCGAGAAGTTCGCCGCGTACAGGCTGCTGCCCGCGATGGCAAGGCCCTTATAGACAGCGCCGGGGGTCGTGACCGCAAGCTGCGCCGTCGAGCCGAATGCGCCTTTCCAGGCGGCCAGAGTGCCGTCCTCTGAAGACGTGATAAACGCCGCGCCGCCGAACAGGCTGCTATTGCCGTTGAAGACTTGCCCAGTCGGGGAACCCTGGGCGCCGGTCGGAACACCAGGAATGGTGACGACCAAAGGGACTGTTTTCAGCGCAGCGCCGTTCGAGTCGCCGCTGTAAAGGGTGGAAACGCCGGTGCCGTTGTCGGAGATCCAGAACGCCCCGGTCGGGCTGAACGCAATGCCCCACGGGTTTTTGAGGTTGGGGTCGGTGATCTGCGCTTGGGCGACAGCTTGGTTGTCAGTCACAAGGTTTGTCTGGGAGTAGCCCTGCGCGGCGGCAGAATGACCGGCGGCGAGAAAAAGGGCAGCAAGGAGCGGTGTTGTCGGCAGTCTCATAAGAGTTCTCCTGTATCAGAGCATAGCGGCGAGCAGCCAATTCCGCCCACAAGTCTTTGTGTCGCCGCCACAATGACGGAAAGTTGGGCCGCGCGAAAAATCTCTGCAATAAGTTTGCCGCAAAATGCGAAAAGGTTCAGACATTTTTCATGGCTTCCGCGTAGCGGTGGCTGACGAAGTCCCAGTTGACGGCGCTGTACCAGGCGGCGATATAATCTGCCCGGCGGTTCTGGTACTTGAGGTAGTAAGCATGTTCCCAAACATCAATGCCGAGCAGTGGAATTCGGCCCATCATCCACGGACTGTCCTGGTTCGCTGACGGCTCGACTCTCAGCGCCCCGCCCGGCGCAAGCGACAGCCAGGCCCATCCGCTGCCGAATTGGCCGAGCGCAGCTTTCGTGAACGCTTCCTGGAACTGCGTCTGCGAGCCGAACTGTTTGTTGATCGCCGACGCTAAATCTCGGGTGGGCTTGCCGCTGCTGTTTTTTTGCATCATCTGCCAGAACAAGGTGTGGTTGTAGTGCCCGCCGCCGCTGTTGCGGACGGTTTTGAACAGTGGGTCGGTTTGGCCGGGAATGCCGAGCGCCGGGTCAGTCAGCAGATTCTGCACCAGATAGGCCGGGTCGCCAGTTTGAACCAGGCTCGCGGGCAGCATGGCGGCGACAGCGTTTAAGTTTTTTACATAAGTCGCATGGTGCTTGTCGTGGTGCAGACGCATAGTCTCTGCGTCTATGTACGGCTCAAGTGCATCATAGGCGTAGGGCAGGGCGGGCAGCAGAAACGGTCCGGTCGCAGCCGGCGCGGCTGAAGACGGCGCGGCTTGGGCCGATGCAGGCAGGTGAGCTGCAACGGCAAAGGCAGCAGTGGTCATAAATGTGGCTTTGAGAAGATTACGTCGAGTGAGCATGGGAATTTCCTTTTAGTGACAACTCCCTACGGCTAAAGCCGAGGGCTTCTAGGGTGTCTCAACCCATACATTGTTGCCCCAATGTAACTATTTAATGTAATTATTTGCGGCACTCCCGTTAGTGCTTTACGCTGGTATCGCGCAGCGCGGTTACTTCGTATCGGATTGACGATTCGTTACAGCAACCGCAGGAACACTAATTTTCAGGGTGCTGAGGGTGTTATCCCTCAGCAGGCTTAAACTCGAACGATGACAAGAAAGAGAGAACGTCTTAGGAAAGACGTTGAGCCTTATATCCCCACGAATAAATTTAGGGGCCTTACGGCTCGTTCGGTCAGCGGAAGCACTGACGTGAAGCGGAGACAAAACAAAGCAAGCATGGTTTTCTCTTTCCAGAACAATGCAATTCTTGCAGGGGAGGCACTCATGGAACTGATCATTCCGTGAGCGCCGAAGAACGCTAAGCAAGAACGACCTTGCGACGCCGAGCCATGTGACGCAGGGTCATCAAGCTGCCTAATGTCAGCAACAAGCCGAAGGAGATCACGCTGTTGGCTTCGGGAACAGCGGCAGGTGAAGAGATTTGGCCGCGGATCTCTCCAGAGGGAAAATTGGTCGTGTGAATGTTGAGGTAATCTAGGCCTGTGTCAAGGAACGTTACTTGCTGACCTTGTGTGAAAACAGAGCCATTGCTGGCTGTGGCGACGCCTGGTAAATCAATCTCGAAGTTCGAGATAGAGAAGCTGGTCTTACCGAGCAGTTCTAAAGGATCACTTTCCGGTGTCGCAATGTTGTAGAGAACAGGGCCGTTGGTGCCGGCCGCCGCCGGACCATGGATATGGAACTCAGTCAGGCCGGAAGTCAGACCAGAGACAGTTTCTGTGACGAAAAGACGCTCGCCGGTCGGCCCACCGGCATCAAGACGCACCGTGCCAAAACCGGTGGCAGGCGAAGAGACAACAGGAGACTGCTGACTCCCGCTCAGAGATGTTTGGAAGGTCTGCGCGTGAGCAGGCGCAGCGATTAGCGCAGTGGTGAAGGCCATGGGTAAAACCGCAAAAAGCAAGAAAAATTTCATGAGAAGGGACCTTTCTGAAAGCAGGAATGCCACACGGAGTGGTGCATAGTGGATTGTAGAAAGCAGGGTGTTCCCCGCTGGCGGCGCATTGACTCCAAAGTTTTGACCCCTAAAAAGGGTCGGGACAGCAAACGAGATCGCTGGCCTCGCCGTGAGGACGCTAACAATCAGGCATCCCGACCCATTATGAAAACGCATGGGGCAAAAGTTACCCTGGTTTTACTTCGCGGAAAGATCGCGAAGCTGGAGAGCGTTGACCAGAACGACGTTGTTTGCAATGCCTTGCGTGTCATAGTTTCCATTCGCTATTCCCGAGGCATCGGCGACGAAATTGGAAACAGCAAACTGTCCGGTGGCACCGATGCCGTGCGTACTGTCGCCAGCCTGCTGGCCGTTGGCAATGTTGTGCCGCAGGTCTACTGCCTCATCAACACCGAGGAGACGGTTTGTCGCGCCGCGCGGGTCTTCCACCCAAATCTGCAATAAGTAGCTGTGGCCGGGGATCAGACCCCGAAAGGCGACATTGCCGAAGTTTCCCGGCGTGCCGAACATTCCGCCCTGAAGAACTGCGCGATAGTTTGCGCTCAATTTGGCAAACGGTGCGGCGCTTGACGTGAAGAACGGTCCCCCGGCGACAAATCCGGTGGTAAGCACGTCCACGCCGTTTTTGCTGCCGGTCATGACGTTGAGGCCGCTGGCTTCGGTTCTGGCGATCACGACATTGTTTGTAAATGCGGTGCCGTTGACAGTCGTCGTCGGTGTCTTGATCACGCCGTTGACAAATGCATCCGCCAAGACCAGTTTCCCGATGCGAATGACATCGCCGTCGCCTGCGATATTTGTGACTGTGTCGGCGCTGGTTTTGCCGACATTGAAGAATGTGGTGACTTGAGCCGAGGCTGAGTGAATGGTGGAAGCGCCCAGCGTAATGAGCGCTGCGGCGGTGAGAGACGATTTGAGCAAGATATTCATTGGGTAGTTCCTCGGATATGGGTAGTTTCTTTAGAGTACACGCTTCCTAGAGCGCGAGTGTGTTGGGCGTCCCCAGCCCGCTTTCAGCGGGCTGGGGATTGCCGTGCATATTAAGCTGTGACTTTTTTGCGGCGAATGACCAAAACCAAGCCGCTCAAGGCGAGCAGAGCGCCGAACGAGATGGTCGTGGATGCTTCCGGGACGGCGGCTGGGGCGGAAATCTTGCCGAACAAGCTATCGGCCCCGCCGCCGGTGCTAGCCGTAAAATAGAGGCTGTTGGCATCGCCCGCACTGATGCCGTTGCCGAACGAAATCCCGGCGATCCCCGGCGTAATCAGGGCATTGCCGGACGCATCGGATAAAAAGCCCTGGAAAGCGCCGGTGGAGTCAAACGCGCTAATCTGCCCGCTACCGGAGTTGCTGACCAGGAGGTCGCCGCCGAACTGACCGAAGCCCGCCGGTGCGACGGCCAGGCCGCGCGGCGTGTTCAGGCTGCCGCCCGAAGCGACCCGGCCTAAGAACGTGCCGCTGGGATCATATTTGTCTACAAAGCCGCCGCCGTTCGCGCCGTTCTGCTGAGCGTAGGTGACGAACAGATTGCCGCCCAGGGTCTGGATACCGAACGGCGAAAAGCCGGTCTGGTTCGGGTCGGTGAAAGCATTAGGGGCCAGGGTCGAGACCGAAGCGAACGTGCTGTCGAAGACGTTGATTCTGTTTTGGGAAAAGTCGGCGGCATATAAGTTCGCAGCAGTGCCTTTGCCGGCAATCGCGAGGCCGGTATAGCTTGCGCCGATATTGAAGTCGGTCAAGCGGGCCTGCGCCCCGTCACCGACCTTCCAGCCCGAAAGCGTGCCGTCGAGCGACGAGGTGATAAATGTCGCGCTGGCGCTGCCGCCGGTGGAATTGGGGACCAAGAAGCCGCCGCCGCTGTTGTTGAAGACAATGCCGGTCGGGGTGCCGTTGGCGAGGCCGGTGGTGCTGGGAATAGATATGACCAGCGGGTTGATAGTCAGCGCCTTGCCGTTGACATCGCCGTTGTAGAGCGTGTTGCGGCCCGAAACGGTATCGGAAAGCCAGAAGGCACCTGCTGCCGGGTTGAACGCGATGTTGGCCGGTCCGTTGAGGTTCGGGTCGGTGAGCTGGGCAGGAGACGCGGCCTGGTTGTTGGTGACAAGGTTAGTCTGCTGGAAGCCCTGTGCGGAGGCGGCATGGCCGACGGCCAGCAGCGCGGCGGAAAGAAGGGGCTTGACGAGCGTGTTTTTGACGAGTGTGTTCATGGTGTTCCTTTTTGGTTCGCGGTCTTGTTCATACCGCGGTCTTGTACCGCAGTGCAGTGTCGTACTCTCATCGCTGACAGGCGCGGCGAAAGTTGGGCTGGAAAAAAACAATTTCCCGCCAACTTTTGCCGAGACTTGCAGCGACTGAAGAGATGCAATGCAAGCAAAAGCCGTCATGCAAACATCAAGTGCGATGCAAACGAGTACCAGGCAAGAAGGATCATTAGTATTGAGCTTGAGAGAAATACTCACGCCCGGCGGGGAATCGTCTGAAACGCGGCTGATCAGAGCTGCCCAGCGCGGGAATCGGGAGGCGTTCGACACATTAGCGCGGCTGCATGCCGGGCCACTGCGCGGCTTTCTCCAGCGGCGCGTCGGTGTGGATGCCGCCGAAGACGTTTTGCAGGAAACGTGGCTTGCCGGCTGGCTCGGCCTGAGCAAGTTTCGCCGGCAGACCCGGTTCAAAGCTTGGCTCTACGGGATTGCTGTTCATAAGTGCCAGGACCACCTGCGGGCGGCGGCACGGAGCCGGACCGAGGAGCTGTTGGAAGACAGTCCTGGCCTGCCCCCATCCGAAGATGTCTTTGCGGCATTGGACCGGACTCAGGCGGTGCAGGCCGCGCTGGCGGGTCTGCCGGAAGCACAGCAGGAAGTCCTAGAGCTTTATTTCTATGCGGAGCTGACCCTGCCGGAGATCGCCGAGACGCTCGGACGCAACCTGAACACGCTTAAGTATCAGTTCTACCGCGCCCATGCCCAAGCGGCCCTCGCGCTGCAAGAGTATGCGCCGGCTCGTGCGAATATCTGATGACCGCGTTCGCTCAACGCAATTATTTCAACACGCTCATTTTAGGGGATATATCTGCCATGATTTGCTCGGACCGCGAACAAGACACCGCCCAGACCGGCGCGGCCAAGCCGCCCTGGGACCAGGACCTGCTGCTGCTGGCGCACGGCGCACTGCCGCTCCTGACGCGCCTGCGGGTGCAGGCCCATCTGCTGCGCTGCTCGGTCTGCCGCGCCCGCTTGTCACACTTGCTGCGGGCTTCAGCGTTTCTGGCGGCGGCGGTGCGCGGCCCGGACCTGCCGCCCTGGTCGCTGAGCCGGGCGGTTGCCCGCGCCCGGCCCCGCCCGGCGCTCTGGCGGGCTGCCGTCGCAGGCGTCCTGCTGGCCGTGCTGCTCTGCACGGCCGCCCTCGTCGTCACGCACTCCCAGGATGCCGCCGCACGGGCCGCCGCCACCGCCGAAAAATGCAAATAGCCTTCCGGGCGTCCAAACAAACCCGAGAAAGAAGAACATCGAGAAAGAAGAACATCATGTCTATTTTGTCAACAGCCCGCACTACCTCCCTGCTTCTGCTGGTCGGAGCCGCTTTCGTCTCTTCCGCCGGAGCGCAGTCTCTGACGCCTCCGGCAGGCAATACCCTGCTGCTGAGTACATTCGGCAATGGCATTCAAATCTACCACAGCAGCCAAAGCGCCTCCGGGGCGTTCCAATGGACTTTCTTTGCGCCGTCGGCGACCCTCTACACCGACTCAACCGAGGCCCAGCCGGTCGCCACGCACTACACCGGGCCGACATGGCAATTCAACGCCGACGGCAGCAGCGTAGTCGGGTCAACGTTTGCGTCCGCGCCGTCGGCAAACACTGGCTCCATTCCGCAGCTTCTGCTGGCCGCGAAATCGCATGGCGGCACGGGTGAGTTCAGCACAGTCAGCTTTATCCAGCGCCTCGATACGTTCGGCGGCATTGCGCCGGCGTTCGCTCCAACCGCACTGGGTCAGGAAGCCGACGTGCCGTATCACGCCGCGTACAATTTCTATGCCCCAGCGGCGGTCCCCGAAGCTTCTACGACAGTTTCCTTTGGCTTGCTGCTGCTCGGTGCCGGGGCCGCCGTCGTCGCGGCAAAGCGCCTCCGGGCCTGAAACCGCAGGCGGTGCGCTGACCGTCGCTCATTAGCTTGACCTCGACTGCGCGGCTCACCAGGCAGGGGCGCATTTAATCTGGGCATCATAATTTTGCCGGGGCCTCTGCCGGAGGGGGCGACAAGGGAAAGGTTCGGTAGTATGCAGGAAAGTAAAATGCAGGAGCGCGAATTTGATCTGATTGTCTACGGTGCCACCGGATTTACCGGCAGGCTCGTCGCGGAACATCTCGCGCAGCGGCACGGCGCGGCCGCTTCGAGGCGCTGGGCACTCGGAGGCCGCAGCCTCGCCAAGCTGGAATCAGTACGGGACACGCTCGGGCTGCCGAAAGATTTTCCGCTCGTCACGGCGGACTCCGGGGATCCCGCCGCTGTGGGGGCGATGGTCCGCCGCACCCGCCTTTGCCTGTCCACGGTCGGTCCGTACCTGCGTTACGGCTCTCGGCTGGTCGCCGCCTGTGCAGAGTCCGGCGTGGATTATGTGGACCTTTCTGGGGAAACGCTCTGGATGCGGGCGATGATCGAGGCCCATGCGTCCGCCGCTGAAGAGTCCGGGGCCAGAATTCTGTTCTCCTGCGGGTTTGACTCCCTCCCTTCGGAGCTTGGCGTGTTTGCCCTACAGTCGCTGGCTGAGGCCGAAACCGGCGCGGCGCTGCCAGCGGTTGTCTGCCGCGTGATGCGACTACAAGGGACTTTGTCCGGCGGAACGCTGGAAAGCCTGCGGGCAAGCCGGGAAGCCGCCGCCGCGCCGCAGGCTGCCGCCCTGGCCCGAGACCCTTTTTCCCTTACGCCGGGCGCGGCCGGACCCCGCCAGCCGGCGGGCGATGTGCCGGAACTGGACCTCGACCTCGGGATTTGGGTTGCTCCGTTTTTCATGGCTCCTATCGACATTCCGAATATCCACCGCTCCAATCTGCTGCAAAATTACCGATACGGGCGTGATTTTACTTACCAGGAAATGATTGCGGCGGGGCCGGGTGAGAAAGGTGAGCAAACCGCGCAGGCCATGGCCGAGATGATACCAGCGCTGCTGGATGCGGATGGCTTCCAGCCCGGCGAAGGGCCGAACCAGGCTGAGCGTGAGGCGGGGGGGTATGAACTCCTTTTCACCGGCGTTTCGCCGAGCGGACGGAAGCTTCAGTGCCTTGTCACCGGCGACCGAGACCCCGGCTATGGGTCCACCTCAAAGATTGTCGCGGAAACCGCTCTCTGCCTGCTTAGTGACGGAGTCGGTGTCGCAGGCGGAATTTGGACGCCCGGTGCGGCGCTCGGCGACAAGCTGATTGTACGCCTCGCGGCCAACGCCGGTCTTAGCGTCAAAGCGACTGCCGCTTAAAGGCAGTACAGGTAGGCTGCACGAGCGTCCGAGCGACTGCTCTCAAAACCGCAGGTGATGGGCGGACAGCCAGCCGATCCGGGCGATGTCGGCAAGCACAAGCATAGCGCACCCGGCAAAGCTCAGGCGGCTTATCAGGCGCGGCGTCAGCGGCAGCAGTGTGACGCCGCGCCAATAGTACACGCCGCAGCGGAGCCAGAGCAGGCCGCAGAGGCAGTAAATCGCCGGTCCGAGCGGATGCCAGCGCAAGGCGTCGTGCCAGTCGCCGTGGCCCAGCGACACAAACGACCGGGTCAGGCCGCAGCCGGGGCAGGGCTGGCCGGTCAGGTGGTAAAACAGGCACACCGACGGCAGGCCGGCGATCCGCCCGTCCGCGCCCGGCAGGGGCAGCAGGACGCTGAGGACAAGCATCGCCGAGAGCATCGCCCAGGCCGCCAGTGCGTTGATGCACCGACTGTTGTTCACAAGCTTGACCCCGACTGTGCGGCTCGCCAAACGCGATTAAGCGAGTCTTGCTGCAAGATCGGGTTGACAAGGCCGAGGCTGGCGAAGCCGCCGAAGCCGGCCAAGTCCAGCACCAAATACAGCACGGCATTGTCGGTCGGCGGCAGCCCCGCCCGCGCCGACATCAGGGCGATCCGCTTGCCCATTCGATAATCCCAATAGATATTCCAGAGGCCGCAGGTCACGAGCGACAGCAGCGCCTCGACGCCCGGCGAGATGTCCGCTTCGCCGAGGAACTCCGATGTCTCCTGTGACACGACATAAATAAAATACAGGTAATAGATCCCGCAGGTCAAAAAAATCAGCACCAGTGTCAGTGCCGGGTCGCGCGGTGTTCCCAGTCGCATCGGCGTGTTCTCCTTCTTACCGCCCCCTAATTCGTTACCGCACGTTCATCTTCCTTTGTTTGTGATGCCGGGGCAGCGGGTAACGTATGAAATGACAAACGATAACGAACCGCACGAGTCATGGCGGGGAAAGGTGCAGACAATGGGCACTTGGAAATCGGATGCTGATAGATTAGATAGCCAAACGCCGCCATTGCTGGAATGCTGGCTCCCTGCTGAACTGGCGGCGGTGCCTCAAGCGCGGCACCGGGCTATGCAGGTCTGCACGGAAGCGGGAATGACCGAAGACGACTGCTTCGCCCTGGACCTCGCGCTGGGAGAGGCCCTCGCAAACGCTGTAGTCCATGGGGCATCAAGCACAGCGCACAATTCATTGGTATATCTCGGTTTATGGAACTTCCAAAATCGTCTTATCATACAAGTTCAGGACTATGGGACCGGATTCTGTCCGCCCCTCCCGCCCTATATCATGCCGGATGCGGAGCGGCACGAGGCGCACGGGCGCGGCCTGCCGCTGATGGAGATGCTCACCGATGCGATGGCTGTATGCAGCGGCTGTGTCCATGAAGGCGGCTCGTCGGTTTTTCTAATCAAGCGAATGCCGCACTGATAAGTTAACGAACCTCGCCGAATGCCGCGAATACGAGAGAGGGGCGAACCTTATGTTCGCCCCTCTTTCTTGTTCACCCGCGCTGCCCCAAAAAATAATTTTGCGGCAGCGGTTCTTTTTCGCGTCCTGCCGTGTCCAATCATGTGTGGGAAGCTTGACCGAGATGTGGGAACTTAACCGGCCCGCGTCGGCGTTTTAAAGTTATCCCACTTGTTTAGGCAGGAGACTGTTCGTGGCCACGACAAAAGACCCGCCCGCCCTCGCATTGACCCGTGCCCGCCGGGGGGACCGCGAGGCGTTCAGCCGTCTGACCGAGCCGTACCGGCGCGAGCTGATTGCATACTGCTACCGGCTAACCGGGACACCGACCGAAGCCGAAGATATGGTCCAGGAATGTTTCCTGCGGGCCTTCCGCGCCCTCGAATCGTTTGAGGGCCGAGCCAGCCTGCGGGCCTGGCTTTACAAAATCGCGCACAACCTGTGCCTCAATCATGTTCAGCGCCGCCCGCCCGGCTGGGAGTCGCTGGACGAAGTCGGTGAAGTCAGCCTGCGGGACTTCGGGGCCGGCACCGAAGAAGCGGAGCAAGGACGCGAAAATGTCCGGCTCGGCTTTGTCGCCCTCGTGCAAAGCCTGCCGCCGCGCCAAAGGGCGGCCCTGGTGCTGCGCGACGTTCTCGGGTGGAGCGCGGAGGAAACCGCGCGGATACTCGAAACGACGGTGCCGGCGATCAAAAACGCCCTCGGGCGAGCACGGCAGACCCTTGCCAAGCACCCGTCGGGCGGCGACCCCGCCGACGTGCGCGACCTGGCGGCCTCCGACCCATCGGCGCGGGGAATTGTCGCGCAATGGGTGGATGCTTTCGAAAAGGGCAACACGATCCGCATGGTCGCCCTGCTGACCGACGAATGGAACCCGCAGCCGCCGCGCAAATTGTTAGCGGGGACGCAAACTGGGTATAACGGCGACACAAATTATGGGGAAAAAGAGCGAAAAGAACGAGAGGAAAGAACGCATGGCGAGCGACAAAGAACGTAACGAGCGGCGCAGTGGTGGCCGCCGAGATAATAACAGCGACACGGGAAATGTCCCGCGTAACCAGGAAACGGCGGTTCGGGCGATCTTCGTTTTGGACGAGATCCTCAAAAGCACCGACCCGATTGATCCAAACTACCAGTACCTGCTGCTTTTGCGGCATCAATTAGAAGTGGATGAGCAGCAGTCCGCCGAAGCGCAGGAGCTGATCCAGAAGTACGATGACGCCTACAACAAACTCACCGCACCGGCAAACCGCGTGGCCGTGTTTCTCTCGAAGAACGAAGACGGCACGGCGAACATCGCGATGGGCGACAACGACTTCTACACCAATGTTGACCCCAATGTGGATGTCGAGACGCTGACCGCGGGAACGCGCGTCAAAGTCAACGAAGCCTACGCCGTGGTCGGCGATCTCGGCCCCGCCCAGAACGGACAGGTCGTGAAGGTCAGCGAAGCGCTGGAAGACGGACGCCTGCGGATCGGCGGCGACCAGCAGGGCATGAACACCCGCGTCGTGATGCGCGGTGAGGGCCTCAAAGACGCCGTCATCAAGACCGGCACGGAAGTCCGCATGGAGCCGAATTTCCGCGTCGCATTAGAAGCGTTCGCGACCAAAGAAAATCAGGACTTCTTTCTGGATCAGGTCACTGAGATCCCCTGGGACAAGATCGGCGGGCAGCAGGAAGCGATTGGGGTCATCAAGGACGCCATCGAGCTGCCGCTGCTCTACCCTGAGCTGTACGAGCGGTTCGGCAAGCGTCCGTTGAAGGGCATTCTTTTGTACGGCCCTCCCGGCTGCGGCAAGACCCTGATCGGCAAGGCGACCGCGTACAATATCACGCAGGAATACAAAGCGCGGACCAAGCGGGACGTCAAAGAATACTTCATGTATATCAATGGCCCGAAGATCCTGAATATGTGGCTCGGCGAGTCCGAGCGTCAGGTGCGCGAGATCTTCTCGACCGCCCGCGAAAAGGCCAAAGAAGGCTACCTCGTCTTCATCTTCATTGATGAAGCGGAGAGCATTCTGCGGACCCGTTCTTCCGGGCGCTTTACAAACATCTCGAACACCGTCGTGCCGCAGTTCTGCGCCGAAATGGACGGCCTGGTCTCGCTGGAAAATGTCGTGGTCATGCTGACCTCGAACCGGCCTGACTACATTGACCCGGCGATCCTGCGCCCTGAGCGTATTGACCGCAAGGTGAAGGTTGTCCGCCCGGACAAGAAGAGCACCGCCGACATTCTGGGCATCTACCTCAATCCCGGCCTGCCATTAGACTATCGTCTGGTGGAGGAGCAGGGCAGCGAGGAAAAGGCCCGGCAGTTGCTGGTCGAGAAGACGACTGAGTTGGTCTGGACGAAGAACCACGAAACCGAGTTTTTGGAAGTTTACCTGAAGAACGGCTCGGTGGACACGCTCTACTGGAAGGACCTCGTTTCGGGTGCGCTGCTGACCTCGGTGGTCGAGCGGGCCAAGGACTTCGCGATCAAGCGCTCGATTGATGTCAAGAGCACTAAAGAAGGCGTCTCGATGGACGATATGGAGCGGGCAGTCCGCACCGAGTTCAAGGAAAACGAGATCTTCCCGAAGACCGACAACATCGAGGACTGGCTCAAGCTCTTGGACTACGACCAGGACAACGTCGTGCGCCTGAACCCGATCACCCCCAAGAAGGGGACGCAGACCACACGCCGGAATGTGATCTAGGGCCGTAAGGCCCGGCCATAAATGGCCGGGCTAGAAGTTTACAAAGGCCCTCCGGGCCTGAATACAGATGTTTATTCTTCAGCCCCGCCTTCCAGGTCTGCCAGTGCAGGAGGGGCTTTGCACTCTCATAGCCCGGCCATTTATGGCCGGGTGCTTATCAGGAGACCAACTTTTGCCATTATTCGGCACGGAAACAGAATATGGGATTGCTGTTGAGGGCAAGGGGGCAAGCGACCTGCTGGCCGAGTCCCGCGCGGTTGTCAAAGCCTACCGAGGCAAGATTGCCTGCCCGTGGTACTACAAAGGGGAAGACCCGCGCAACGATATGCGCGGCTTCCATGTGGACAAGCTGACGATTGACCCGGAAGACGCCAAATTCGATGCCCCCAACCAGAAGATGCTGCCGGTCGAGGAAGAGCGGGCCGACCGAGTGCTGGTCAACGGCGCACGGTTCTACAACGACCACGGCCACCCGGAATACTCGACGCCGGAATGTGCTTCTCTTTTGGATTTGGTTGCCCACGACAAGGCCGGCGAGAAGATCGTTCTGGCGGCGGCGCAGGCACGGATGGAAAAGGCGGGCGTCGGTCAAGTCCACATCTTCAAGAACAACACCGACTTTCATGGGTCGTCCTACGGCACCCACGAGAATTATTTGATTCCCCGCGCCACGCCGTTCGCCGAGCTGCTGTCGGGCCTGCTGCCGTTTTTCGCGACACGCATTATCTACACCGGCGCGGGCAAGATGGGCATCGAGCTGAATGGCGACAAGAGCATCTATCAGTTGTCGCAGCGGGCGGACTTCTTCACGGAAGACGCTTCGGTGGACACGCTGCACCGGCGGCCCCTGGTCAATACCCGCGATGAACCCCATGCCGACCCGCGCCTCTGGCGGCGTTTGCACGTCATCTGCGGCGATGCCAACATGTCCGAGTATGCCACGGCACTAAAAATCGGCACGATGTACTTGGTGACCTCGCTTTTGGAGATAGGCTGGCAGCCCTGGGTCAAGCTCAAGTCGCCGACTGATGCCATCAAGCAGATTTCGCGGGACCAGAGCTACAAATGGTCGGTCACGGCGGAAACCGGCACGATCTCGGCTTTGGACATTCAGCGCATCTATCTGGCCGCCGCCAAAGAGAAGCTGTCCGGGCGCGGCTCCGACACCGACTGGACCCTGACCGAGTGGGAGCGGACACTGGACGCTTTGGAGACCGCTCCGCTGTCCCTGAGTGACAAGCTGGATTGGGTCGCCAAACGCAGCCTGCTGGCCGATTATGTCGAGTCCGAAGGCGTGGCGTGGAACGACGAAACCCTGCCGTCGTTCGATCTCGCGTATAGCAACGTAGACCCCGATGAGGGCCTCTATTATGCACTGGAACAGGCCGGCGAAATGGTGCGGCTTGTCGGCGACGATGCCATCGAAACCGCGCAGACCGTTCCGCCGGCGACGACCCGCGCCGCCATTCGCGGCTATTTGGTAGAAAAGTTCGGCGACTCGATCGGCGTCATCGGCTGGAACAAAGTGGTCCTGCGGACCGAGGCCGAGTCTTGGATCGCCGATCTCGACGGTTACCTGACCCCGGACGCCGTTGCCGACGCGATGGCGCTGATCCGTGACGCCCGCACGTTGGACGAGCTGGTCCGCCACTTCCGCGAAAATGGCAGTTAGCCCCCTTGCAGGATTTTTCGCCCTTTGGGGCGAACGTGATTGAGAGAAAGGAACGAATGATGTACGCAACACTTCTGCCCGATGACGACCGCGCCACCCGGCCCACCGGCCCCGCCGAACCCCTCCGCAAAGAGGGTGACGAGACCGGCCCTTCCAAGCCCGATGTCCAGCGCCCCGACCGCAGCGATCTGCTGAAGCGCATGAAGCGCGTGGACCCCGATCAGGCCCGCCGCTACCGCCAGCGCAGCGGCCAGTAATCTTACAAAGCACTGCGCCGCGGAACGAATTCTGCGGCGCATTCTTCGCTCAACCCGTTTTACAGATTGCGTGACATATATGCTTCGATTTGACAATGACAGCGCCGGGTTTGCCGGGCTGTTTTCCGATAATAACTTTGCTAAGAATTCGCTCAATGACCGGCTGCCACTGCCGACCCCCGTGCCGAACGTGCCGGGCGCACGCGACGTGGACACCCACGGCACAACCGTCATTGCCGTCAAGTACAAAGACGGCCTCATCAATGTCGCCGACCGCCGCGCCACCGCCGGCTACACGGTCATGTACGATCAGGCCGAAAAAGTGCTGGCTCTGGACGACTACACGCTGATTTCCATCTCGGGATCGTTCGCCAAGAGTGTCGAAGTGGTGCGTTATCTGCGGCATTCGTTCAAGTATTTCGAGCGCTCCCAGCTTCAGCCGATGTCTCAGGAAGGCAAGCTGATGGAGCTGCAAAGAGTAATCGCGAACAATGTTCCGGCGGCCTTGCAGGGCATTGGCGCGTTTATTCCGATTTTGTCCACGTTTGACCGGGACACGAGCCAGGGCCGCATCTACTTCTACGACGTTTTGGGCGGCCAGTTCGAGACCGCCGAATACGGCGCGGCAGGCAGCGGCTCGGCCCCGATCAAGGGTGCATTCGAGTACATCTTGAAGACCAAAGGCCCCTTCCGGGACATGGACCGGGAAACGGCGCTGAAAGAAACGCTGACGCTTCTGGACATCGCCGCTGATTTGGACACGGCCACCGGCGGCTCGGCGAAGTTCCTGCCCGCCGCGAAGTATATCACCGCCGACGGCATCCGCGACTTTACCGACACCGAGATCAAAGCCGCCCTCGGTCGGTCCTAACAGCCGAAAGTTACCGGCACTGGAAGTGCCGGTCTACGACGAAAGAAAGTCGCGGCGACTGAAGAGAGGGAGACATCTGCACTCCTATTCCCTTAACCGTTTCGGTTTTCTGTCATAGTAGACCGGCACTTCCAGTGCCGGTGACCTCTCGGCTTACGATTTGGAGAATTCTATTGCCTTCCTATAGCCCCTACGACTGGAACGAAAGTATCCAGCAGCGAAACGAATACATTGAAGACCGCCTCAAAGACGGCAGCCCGGTGGTCGCGCTCACCTACGACGGCGGCCTGCTGCTGCTGTCGGCGCGTCAGACCCAGCGCAAGATTTACGAGGTCTACGACAAGCTGATGTTCAGCGCCATCGGTAACCAAAGCGATGTTGAGCAGATCCGCCGGGGCGCGATTGACGCCGCCCACCAGGAAGGCTTTTCGCGCTCGCCCGATGATGTCAGTGTCCAGCGCCTGATCTCGTTTCAGCTCTCGCCCGCCATCAAGCGCATCTACGGGGACCCGTTCGCCCAGCCGATTGTGGTCAAAGGCATCTTCGCCGAACTTGGCAAGACCGCCGAGCGCGACATTCTGATGATCCTGTCGTATGATGGCGAGTTTTCGACTTCGCCCGGCATGGCGGTCGTCGCCGGCACGGCCTACGCCGAGGACCGGATGCGCGAGCACCTGAAAACCGAGACCGAGTCGGGAACCCCGACACTCGACGCCGGCCTGCGGGCTGCGCTCTATGCGTGGGGTGTCGGCATGAAGCACCTCGAAGCCGAAGACCGGGCCGAGGCCGACTATTCCACCGACGGCGAAGGCAAGCCGGACGTTTCGGCGTTCCTCACTGAGCATCTCGGCAAAGGCTGGACCATCGAAGCCGGCGTTCTGGAGCGGAACACGACCCGCGAAAGCCGCTTCCGCCTGTTGTCTGAGGGCGAGATGACTGAGACGCTGGCACGGTACAAGTAGGAGACCTCACCCCGGCACTTGTGCCGGGGTGAGGTTTTTCGGGCTGCGGCCCTTTTCAGGAAGTATCTATGGACAAACGCATTTTTGGGATTGAAACTGAGTTCGGCTGCCTCGTCAATGACGATTCGGTCGGCACCGCTGAGATGATTGTCGAGCAGGTCAAAGACCATGCGTTCTACAAAGACAAGCTAGGCCTGATTGACCTGCACGCCCGCGACTACGCGTTTGAACCCGCCCGCTGCGGCGGGTTCCTGCGCTCCGGCGGACGGCTCTATATTGACGCCGTCGGCTCGCACATGGAGTATGCGACCCCGGAATGCACCGACTTCGCCGATGCCGTGGCCTACGACAAAGCCGGGCGCGTGATTTTGCAGCGCCTCCTGCGCGAATTGGACTTGCAGGACAAAGTCTCGTTCCACTCAAATTCGGTAGACCACTTCGGCGGGCATACGTTCGGCTGCCATGAGAACTTCTTGGTGGCGATTGATGACCGCTTCTTCCTGGAGGCGCTCTCGTACCTGCTGCCTTTTTTGGTGACGCGCCAGATCTTCGCGGGCGTTGGGCGGGTCGGCGGGCACCGGCTGAACTACAAGAGCCTCAAGAACAACATTATGACCATCTCGGACTACGAGGTGGATTATCAGTGGGTCGGCAACTTCTACGGCGTCGAAGTGGACCCGACGATTGACTTCCAGCTTTCGCAGCGGTCCGATCACATTGTTAAGACGATCTCATCGCGGGTACGCTTCAACCGGGCGATTATCAACCCGAAATGGGACTCGTACTACAACTATTCTAATCTGCACCGCCTGCACATTCTGTTCGGTGAGTGTAACATGAGTGAGTACGCGACGCTTCTTAAGATTGGGACGACTTCGATTGTCTTAGACTTGATCGAAGACGGCATCCTGCTCCAAGATGTCGAGCTGCGTGATCCCCTGGAAGCTCTGAAAAGCGTCTCGCGGGACCCAACCTGGAAATGGCAAGTCAAGCGCAAAGACGGCAGCACCATTGGAGCCGTGGACTTGCAGCGCCTGTACCTCAAAGCCGCACAGGAGCGGTACACGGGCCGCGACGAGCAGACCGATTATGTCTTGACCGAGTGGGCCAAGTGTCTGGACTCCCTGGAGCGGGACCCCTACGAGCTGGCCGACAAGCTGGACTGGGTGGCGAAGCGCAAGATGATGGAGGACTTCATCGAGTCCGAAAACGGCGCGGTCAAATGGGGCGACGACATCCTGCACTCGCTGGATTTGGAGTACCACAATGTCAACCCCGAGACCAGCTTGTATTACGGGTTGGAGCAGTCCGGCGCGATCCAAAGAGCTACCACCGACCGGCGCATCTTCGAGGCGACCATGACTCCGCCGCAGAACACGCGGGCAAAGGGCCGGGGCATTGTCATTGACAAGCTGCTGGCGACCGGCTCCAAAGACTACGTGATTGACTGGGATTTGATCTATCTCAACAAGCGCCTGCATCTGGAACTGAAAAACCCGTTCCATACCTACAAAGACGAGGCTTCGTCGTTCGCCGGCGGCCTCTGACAGCAAAAATCGCCCAGCACACAAAGTGCTGGGCGATTTTTTTCTGTGCTTGACATGTAAGCCCGCTTTTGTTACAATGTGCCAAAGGAACACGCAAGCCATGTCGCCCGCCGCCGATGACACTAACCCATCCACCGAACTTTCCCCTGACCGCGCCCTCAGCGCGTACCTCGAGATGATGCGCCGCCGGGAAAGCCTCGACGACGCCCCGTTCTGGAAGGAAGTCACGGCATTCAACCAGATGTCCCAATTCCAGATTGACCAGTACTATGGTCAGTACGTTGCCGTGTATCAAGGCAGCATTGTGGATGCTGATCCCGACGAAGCCGAGCTTGCCCTGCGTTTCTACCGCACCTGGGGCTACGTCCCCGTCTACATCCACAAAGTCGGCACCGAAGAGGGTTTGGTGGACGCTGAAGATGCGTGAGCGCGTGGGACCAAAAGAGCGTGGGACTGAAGTCCTGCGCTGTGGGGCGAAGCAAGTCTCCACCTGCGTGGAGAAAGAACCGAGCAGAAACGAAGTCCTTTTCTTTGCCCGCGCAGGCGGTCATTGGGCGTCTGCGCCCATAGCGCAGGACTTCAGTCCCACGCTCTTTTGGTCCCATGCTCTTTTTATTCCTCGCAAGCTACCCAGTATTCTTCATCCCCGCCGCGATGCCATTGATAGAAAGCAGCACAGCGGCGCGGAGGTCGCGGCGGGCGGCTTTGGTTTCCTCGGAAGCGTCGTCGCCGGACGGCAGGGCGCGGAGACGCTTGAGCAGCTCCACTTGCAGGAAGGAAAGTGGGTCTACATACGGGTTCCGCAGGCGAATGGATTTTTGCAGCACGGGCTGGTTGTCGAGCATCGCATCCACGCCCGTAATACGGCAGATGATCGCGGCGGATCTTTCGTATTCGGCGGCAATCGCGCCGTAGATGCGCTCGGCGACGGTTTTATCAGCGACGAGAGCAGCGTAGCGGGCGGCTATTTCCATATCGGCTTTCGCCAGCGACATTTGGGCGTTATCAATGGTTGTGGCGAAGAACAGCCACTCGCGGTACATCACCTGCAATCGTTCCAAGTGGGCAGGCGACTGGTCGGCGTACTGGGTCAGCGCCGTGCCAACCCCGTACCAGCCGGGGAGAGTGTGGCGGCTCTGCATCCAGGAGAAGACCCAGGGGATCGCCCGCAAATCTTCAATGCGGTCCGACGCCGTGCGCTTCGGCGGGCGCGAGCCGATATTGAGTGACGCCAATTCGCCGACGGGCGTGGCCTCCTGGAAGTAGCGCACAAAATCTTTGTCTCCGTAGACTAATGCCCGGTACGCCGCAAACGCCGCGCCCGAGACTTCGTCCATGACGGCGGCCCAACCCTCACCCCTTCCGCTCCGCTCCCTCCCCTCTCCCAAATTTGGGAGAGGGGCAAGGGGTGAGGGCTGTTCCCCGCTTGCGGTCAGCACGGCATGGACAATCTGCTCCAAATTGCGGTACGCGATCTCCGAGTCGAAGTAGCGGGCGGCAATGACTTCGCCCTGCTCGGTGATCTTCAGGCGGCCCCGGACACTGCCCGGCGGCTGGGCCAAAATCGCCTTGCCGGCCGGCCCTCCCCCGCGTCCGATGGCCCCGCCGCGTCCGTGGAAGATACGCAGCGTGACGCCGTGCGCGGCGGCGACTTCGGCAAGCTGCGCCTGGCCGACATAGAGCTTCCAGTTGGCGGTGAGATAGCCGCCGTCTTTGTTGGAATCCGAGTAGCCGACCATGACCTCCTGGGCGTCGCCCCGCAAAGAGACATTGCGCCGGTACAGGGGGTTATTAAGCAGGGTGTCGAGGATTTGGGGGGCGTTCTCTAGGTCTTCAATCGTTTCGAACAGCGGCACGACATCCACTTTGGACCAGCCGCTGTCCGTGCTCAGGTCTGCCAGCCCGGCGTCTTTCGCCAGCAGCAGCACGGCCAGCACATCAGAAACATCCGACGCCATAGACAAGATAAACGAGCCGAAGGCATCGGGGTCGAGCGTGTCCATTTTGTCTGCGACCAGCCGAAACAGGCCCAGCGTCTTATCGGCGTCGTCGCCGAAGTGGGGGTGTGCGGGCACCAATGGCCGGCGGCTGCCGATCTCGCGCTCTAAGAGTGCGATCTTCTCGGCCTCGCTGAGTGCCATAAAGTCCACGCCCGAATCGGACAGCACGGCGGACAGCGCCCCAAGATACTTCTCTTTGTGCTCTCGAATGTCCAAACGCGCTAAATGAAACCCGAACAGCTTGGCCTGCGCGATCAGCGGGGCCAATGCCCGGCGGGCGGCGAAGTGGCCGTTGTGCGATTCCAAAGACTGCCCGATCAGCTTTAAATCGGCGACAAACTCGCCTGCACTGCCGTAGCCGCCCGGATTGCCGTCTTGGGTGCGGCGCAGGCGCTCCCAGACAAACTCGCACTTACGGCGGTACGGCTCCTGCGGCGAGCGTCCGGCAGCTTCCGACGCCACTTTGGGCAGGAGTTCAGCATCAGCCAAAAGCGACTCTTCCAGCGCACTCGACACGCCGACATAGTGCCGCGACTGGCTCAATCGGTCACTCAGCGCCCGCACCGCCGGGACATAGAGCGCCAAGACCTGCGCCCGGTGGAGGCGCAGCACTTCCGCCGTATGGTCCAGCGTGATGGTCGGATTGCCGTCGCGGTCGCCGCCGACCCAGGAGCCGTACTCCAAAAAGTTCGGAATGGCGAACACTTCGCCGGGATAGCACTCGGCCAGTGCCGCTGCCAGGTCCTCGTACAGTCTTGGCGTCACCGAAAATAGCGTCTCGCCGAAGTAAAACAAGATGTTTTTGGCCTCGTCAATGACCGTGAGGCGCCGCTGACGCACTTCATCGGTCTGCCACAAGATCTCGGTCTCGGCGACGACATCCGCTTCCAGCCGCTCGCACTCGCTTCGGGCCATCTGCGGCATTTCGAGTGCGCTGAGTGACGCCGACAGCCGGTGCAGCTTTTCGTTCACGGTGCGCCGCTTGGACTCGGTCGGATGGGCCGTAAAGACAAGCTGGATTGAGAGGGTCTCGACCAGCGCCCGCATCTGCGCCGCCGTCATGCCCGACCCCTTTAGCTTCTGGACAGCATCCCGCACCGACTCGGAGCGCGGGGCATCGCCCGCTGCATAGGCACGCCGCCGGTTGACCCGGACAATCTCCTTCTGCTCGACCAGGTTGACCAATTGGAAATACGTCGTGAACGCCTTCAAGACGGGCAGCGCAGCGCCAAAGCTCATGCCCGAAAACAGCGCATTCAATTCCGCCTCCGCCGCTCCTTCGCCGGGTTCGTTGCGGGCCTCTTTGGTCAAAGCCCGGATGCGCTCCACCCGGTCAAACAGCGCTACGCCGCCCTGCTCCCGCAGGACCTCGCCGAGTGCGTTCCCCAGCAGCCGCACATCCCGCGCCAGCTCCCCGCCATCCACCTTCTGCTCGTCTTTAGTCTCTTCACTTTGCATCTCATTTGCCATGCCGCTATTGTACCCACAGCGCACAAGCTTCGGAGTATCCACCACAGCGCTATTCTTGCGGCGGATGCCGCCGCGCACTGAAAGTGTTAGGAAGAGCGCTAGAGCGAACCACGTTTTGGCTCCCCTTCGGCGTCCAGGGCTTCGCTTTCGGTGTCGGTGAAGAGGCGGGAGCGGGTGAGGAAGCGGATGCCTTCGGGGGCTTCGACGGAGAAGCCACTGCCGCGTCCCGCCACGACATCTACCGTGAGATGGGTGTGCCGCCAGTATTCGAACTGCGGGCCGCCGATGTAGAACGGACAGCCGGCGACTTCGCCGAGCAGCACGTCGCTTGACCCAATGCGAAAGTCCCCGAGCGGGTAGCACATGGGCGAGCTGCCGTCGCAGCAGCCGCCGGATTGGTGGAACAGCAGGGGACCATGCAGGCCTTTGAGGGTTTCGACCCAGGCGGCAGCCTCGGGCGTGATCGCGACGCGGGTTGGTTGTATTGGCATGGGTGGTGACATAGTGGTTCAGGAAGGGAACCGGCACTAAAAGTGCCGGTCTACTCTCGAATGGAAGTGTCTTCGACACTGAAGATTAGGTTGCAATCACTGGCATTGAGTCCCGCAGGGACTTTCACTCGAAAGTAGACCGGCACTTCCAGTGCCGGTCCGTGAGGCTCAGAAAAAGCCCATTGGCTTGGGGTCATACGAGACCAGCATATTTTTGGTCTGCTGGTAATGGTCCAGCATCATCTTGTGGTTCTCGCGTCCGATCCCGCTCTGCTTGTAGCCGCCGAACGCAGCGTGGGCCGGATACAGATGGTAGCAGTTGGTCCAGACACGCCCGGCTTGGATGGCCCGGCCCATCCGGTAAGCGGTGTTCATGTCGCGGGTCCAGACGCCCGCCCCGAGGCCGTACAAAGTGTCGTTGGCGATCTGAAGTGCCTCTGCCTCGTCGGTAAACTTCGTGACGGACAGTACCGGGCCGAAGATTTCCTCCTGGAAGATCCGCATCTTGTTGTCGCCCTCAAAGACTGTCGGCTCGATATAATAGCCACCGGCAAGGTCGGACGACATGCTGGCTTCTTTGCCGCCAATCAAGACTTTTGCGCCCTCCTCGCGCCCGATGGCGAAATACGATAAAATCTTCTCTTTCTGGTCGTTGGACGCCTGCGCCCCAAGCATCGTGGCCGTGTCCAGTGGGTTGCCCTGCGTGATACGGCGCGTGCGCTCAAGCGCATGGTGCAGGAACTCATCGTAGATCGAGGCTTCGATCAGCGCACGGGACGGACAGGTGCAGACTTCGCCTTGATTGAGCGCGAACATATTGAAGCCTTCCAGGCACTTTTCGGCGAAATCGTCCTGCTTTGCCATCGTATCGGCAAAAAAGATGTTCGGCGACTTCCCGCCAAGCTCCAGCGTCACTGGAATGATATTCTCCGCGGCATACTGCATGATCAGCCGCCCGGTGGTCGTCTCTCCCGTGAACGCGATCTTGGCGATGCGCGGGCTGGAGGCCAGCGGCTTGCCGGCTTCGACCCCAAAGCCGTTGACGACGTTCAGGACGCCGGCGGGCAGGAGGTCACCAATCAGCTCCATCAGCAGCAGAAGTGTCGCCGGGGTCTGCTCGGCGGGCTTGATCACGACACAGTTGCCGGCGGCGAGTGCTGGGGCAAGCTTCCAGGTCGCCATCAGAATGGGGAAGTTCCAGGGGATGATTTGTCCGACGACGCCTAGCGGCTCTTGGTAATGGTAGGCGACGGTGTTGGCGTCAATCGGCGAGGCCGTGCCTTCCTGTGCCCGAATGCAGCCGGCGAAGTAGCGGAAATGGTCAATCGCCAGCGGAATGTCCGCGGCGAGAGTCTCCCGAACCGGCTTGCCGTTGTCCCAGGTCTCGGCGACGGCCAGCATTTCGAGATTGGCCTCCATGCGGTCGGCGATTTTGTTCAGAATGTTCGAGCGCTCGGCAGGGGATGTCCGCCCCCAGGCCGCTTTCGCCTTATGCGCGGCGTCTAAAGCGAGGTCAATATCTTTGGCATTGGAGCGTGGGATTTCGCAGAACACTTTGCCGTTGACCGGGCTGGGGTTCTCGAAGTAGCGTCCGTCTGCCGGCGGGACAAACTCGCCGCCGATGAAGTTGCCACAGCGGGGCTTGAACGACACTTTGCTGCCGTCGGTGTTGGGGTTTGCGTAAATCATGCCAGGGGTCTCCTATTAAATTCCAGAGCTTATCGTGCAACTACGGCAATAAAGCACAAAAAGTTCCGGTGCTCTGCGGCTTGACAAAATCGCTCCGAAACGCTTATACTCGCATTGGCTTGGGCATAACAGAAGCAATTTTGCCCGAAGGGAACTTTTATCATGCAGACGCGAGCGCTCGGGCGCACGAAAATCCAGATTACGCCGATTATTTTTGGCGGCTGGCAGGCGGGGAAATCGGGCTGGACGGGGATTGACGACAGCGAGACAATCAAAGCCCACCAGGCGGCGTTCGATGCCGGCATCACGACGTTTGACACCGCCGAAGCCTACGGCGAGGGGCACAGTGAGCGCATCCTCGCGTCGGCGCTCGGGGATAAACGAGACCAAATCGTTATCCTGACTAAAGTGTTCGCGGACCATCTGAAGCGGGACCAGGTGATTGAAGCCTGCGAGCGATCACTCAAAAATCTCGGCACCGACCGAATAGATTTGTACCAAATCCACTGGCCGTCGGGCAGCTTCGGCACTGATGTCGTGCCTATCGAGGAAACGATGGGGGCACTGACCCAGCTCAAAGAGCAGGGCAAGATCCGGGCGATTGGCGTCTCCAACTTCAGCCGCGCCCAGCTCCAGGAAGCCGCGTCGTTCGGGCGCGTGGACAGCCTCCAGCCGCCGTACTCGCTGTTTTGGCGTCAGGTCGAGGACGATGCCGGGCCATACTGCATCGAGAAAAAGATCTCGATCCTTGCCTATTCGCCGCTGGCGCAGGGGCTGCTAACCGGCAAGTTCAAGCGCGGGCATACGTTCGAAGAGGGCGACAACCGGGCGGGCAACAAGCTGTTCTCCGGCGAGAACTTCGACCGTGCCCTAACCGCCCTCGACAAGCTGCGGCCATTGGCCGACAAGTACGGCATCACCGCCGGGCAGCTTGCCCTGGCCTGGCTGATCGCCCAGCCGCAGGCGTCGGCGATTGTCGGTGCCCGCAATGCCGCGCAGGCCGCGCAGAACGCCGCCGCCGGGGAAGTCGAGCTGGATGAGGACGATTTGGAGTTCATTGACGAGGTAGGCCGCACCGTCACCGACCGCCTGGATAACAGCCCGCTGATGTGGAACTGGGGTGGGTAACGCACAGCCCATGACACGCATCTTCGAGGGATGCATTTCACGGGGCTGAACCCCCGTGCTTTGAAGGGCAATTCCCTGCCTGCGCGGGCATAAGACTAAGCGCTCATAATTTTCGCCCGCGAAGGCGGGAGTCTGCACTTCAAAGCACGGGGGTTCAGCCCCGTGAACTCTCACAGCCATTTATGACACGCACCTTCGACACCCACAGCGCCGCCGAGACGCAGGCCCTCGCCGCCCGCCTCGGCGCGAAACTTCAAGCGGGCGACACGCTCTGCCTTGTCGGCGATCTCGGCGCAGGCAAGACGACCTGGACCCAGGGGCTGGCGCTTGGCCTCGGCCTGCCGCCCGAGGAGCCGGTCAACTCGCCGACCTTTACCCTTGTCTCCGAGCACCCCGGCGGGCGCGTCCCCCTGTACCACTTCGATGTCTACCGCCTGCCCGATTCGTCGGGCCTCTATGACCTGGCGTTCGACGAGTATTTAGACGGCGACGGCGTCGTCGTGATCGAATGGGCCGACAAAATCCCCAACGCGCTCCCCGCCGACCGAATAGACATCACGCTGACAGCCTCCGGCCCCGACACCCGGCACCTGACCATGACCGCGCACGGCCCGAGGGCCGAAGAACTGCTGGGGTCACTTGATAGAACTCACTGAGCATACTTTCACTGAATTGAGCTTGCTGAAGTATCACATCTTCACGACTTGCCTGCCGAACATGCCAAACAAAGACGTGCTGATTATCACGTTTGAGGGAGATTACGGTGTCGGCTGCCGGGGCAACGGCGACGCGACATTTATCAGCACAATGATTGACGCCGCGCGGGCATCGTGGCCGTCGTCGTGCTTTGTCCTGGACTACCGTGCTATGAGCTATGAATGGGGAGATATGTTGCCGCTGATGCTCGGGCCGGAGGAGACGTCTGCCGAAGTGGCACCAATGCACCGGGCCTTTGGCGCTATGCCATACTGCTGCGCGACTTTGATTTCCGATCTCAACCGCGAGGCTATCGCAAGCCTTCTTGCCTCGGCTTATGGATATGGATCGGACCCTACTTGGCTCTTTGACGGCCTCGGCGATGCGCTTGAGGCGTTCGAGGGCGTGTGGCGGCAGATGCAGGAAGAAATGGCTTCCCAATGACTTTTTTGGCAATGGATACGAGCGGGACATACTGCGTTCTGGCGCTGGCGGAGGACGACGGCAGCGTTCGCGCTGCAAGCCTTTTCGGGAGCAAGCGCTCCCTGTCGCGGCGGCTTTTGGGCGAAGTAGACGGGCTGCTGACCCGGAACGGGCTGACACTTGCCGAGATGACGGCGTTTGCGGTCGGTCTCGGCCCAGGCTCGTTTACCGGGGTGCGGGTGGGCGTGACGACGGCAAAGACGCTGGCGCAGGTTTCGGGCAAGCCGCTGGTCGGGGTGGGGACACTGGACGCCTACGCGGCAGGTTTGGAGCAGCTCGAAATGGCGATGCTGCCGGTGCTGCCGTCGCGCCGGGGGGAAGTCTACGCGGCGGTGTACGAGCACGGCGTGTGCGCTGACGGGCCGTTCGCGGCGTCTTTGGAGGCGATCGGGGAGCGCCGAAATGTCCTGCTGTGCGGCGACAGTCTGCTCATCCCCGGCTGGATCGGCCCGGCGGTGCATCAGCCCTGGACGCCGCCCGAAGGGCTGGCACGGATTTCGGCGCGGCGGCTGCAATCGGGGGACACCGACGACCCGCTGGGCTTGGTGCCGCTGTATGTGGTCGCGCCGACCATCACCACGCCGAAAAATCCGCTGCCGAAAATGGTCAAGATATGAGCGAACTGGGGCGCTATCTGTCGTTCGACCAGGTGGCTGGGGACTACGACCAAACACGGGTCGTGCCGCCGGTGCAGACCGACGCGCTGGTGCGTCGGCTTGGGCGCGAGTGTCACCTAGACCGTGGTGGGCTGTTTCTGGATGCCGGGGTGGGCACGGGCCGGTTTGCCGCGCCGCTGGCCCGGCATTATCCCGGTCAGGTTGCCGGCATTGACATCTCGCTGCCGATGATGGACCAGATTGCGGCAAAGTCGTCTGCCGGACGCCTCCATCTGGCGCAGGCGGATTTGCAGCGGCTGCCGTTTCGCACGAACTCATTTCAAGGCGTCCTGATGGTGCATATTCTGCACCTGGTCGAGCGGTGGCCGTCGGTGCTGCTCGAAGCGCGGCGTGTTTTGGTGCCCTCCGGCGTCCTATTTCTCGGCATCGAGACTGGGGGCCGCTCGGTGCTCGTGGACTTCTATTTCGAGCGTGCCCGCGTCCGGCGGGTGCTGGCCGCAAACCTCGGGGTGTCCGGCCTATCCCCGGCGCTGGCGTTTTTGCGCCGCCGGGCGCAGGACGGCGGGGCGGGGGCGACCGTGACGCAGCTCGAAACGCCAGAGCTGACCTGGAAGCGGACAGTGCCGACCACGCACACGCTGGGTGCCCTGGCCCGGCAGACGTACTCGCAGATGTGGGCCATCCCCGCCGCCGATCATGCGGCGCTCATGGCTGAGACCGAAGCTCACGCCCGCCAGACCTTCCGCAAGGCCGATGCCGCCGAGACCCTGCCGTCACGCTTTGTCCTGTACGCCGTGCGGTGGTAAGCTCTTTAAGAACCCCTCCCGCCTCGCTAGGGCTTCGGCTCCCTCCCCGCCCTCCGGGTAGCCAGTGCTGAAACGGAGAGGGGAAGAGGCTGAAAAAGAGCAAGACGGGAACGCGCCCGTAACTGCTCCGGGCTTTTCCGTCCTAAACTCCTTACCCTCTCCGTTTCAGCACTGGCTACCCGGAGGGCGGGGAGGGAGCCGAAGCCCTAGCGAGGCGGGAGGGGTTCTTAAGACGGGAGGGGTTCTAATGCCACTGGCCTTCCCCTTGCAAACCTGCCTGCTCTCCGCTATAATACAGGCATGGCTTTGATCCCCGTTGTCGGTCGCAAGACCCCGAAGATGCGTCTGCTGGTCGGGGCGCTTTACCTCATCCTCACACTTGGCGCAGTCGCGATGGTCTACCCGTTCCTCGTCATGCTCGGTGCATCCACCGAGTCGCAGTACGAAAAATCCAGCCCGCAGATCGTGCCGCGCTACCTCTATTCTGAGACCGCGCTGTTCGGCAAGTACGCCGAAGACAAGTACCGGGGTGACATGGATGCGATCAACGCCGCTTACGGCACCCGCTTCGCCGCGCTCCAAAACGTCGTGCCCCCGGCGGCGGCTGACCCAAGCAAGGTGCGCGAGTGGAACCGATTTGCCGCCGCCCTGCCGGCACAGTATAAAAGCGCGGGCTTTGGCGGCGCGGCAGCGGCCTATAGCCCCAGCCCCCTGCTCGACCGCTACCACGCGTTTCTGCGAACCAAAGTTCGCGGCAGCATCAAAGCACTGGACGAAGCGTATTCTCAGGAAGATGCCGACTTTTTGACCGTCTTTCCGCCGTTCGAGCAGCCCGCCGGTCATGCCTGGACACCCCGTACCGACCAAAAAAGCGCCGACTGGAAGGCGTTCGAGGCGACCTTGCCTGCGAACTACTTTGTAGTTGTCGGCGCGGACCCCTTGTACTGCCGCTGGCTTCAGCAGATCGCGGAGCCGGACCTTAAAACGCTGAACCGGGCCTGGGGCACGGCCTACAAGTCCTACGACGACGTGCGGCTTTCGGCCAAGCCTGAAGGAAACGCGGCAGAGCGCAAGGACTGGGAGACGTTTTTGCGCGACATCCTGCCGTTCCGCGATATTCAAGTGAACCCATCGGCCCAAAGCGCCTACGCGGCGTTTTTGCAAAAGCAGTACAAGACGCTGGGGCATTACAACAAGGACAACCACACGCAGGTGGCGTCGTTCGCCGCCGTGCCCCTGCCCGACCCGCTGGCTCTGCCGGCGAGCGGGCCGCCGCTGATTGACTGGATTGCGTTTCTGAAAGTCGCGCCGCTGAACACATTGTCCGCAGACACACCGGAAACCCGCTGGCGCGTCTCGCATCCGGCGGCATCGGCTCTGCCCATTGCATCGTCCGAGTGGGCGTTTGTCCGGGCGCACCCGGCCGACCTGCGGCGGGACTATGTCGGGCGCAACTACCGCCTGGTCTGGCAGTTTATCTTTCTGCACGGCAGCGCAGTATCAGTGACATTCGTCTATTGTTTCCTGGCGATTTTGACCACGCTGGTCGTGAACCCGCTGTGCGCGTATGCCCTGTCCCGGTACAATCTGTCCTACGGAAATGCCGTGCTGCTGTTTCTGCTGGCGACCATGTCGTTTCCCGGCGAGATTTCGCTGATCCAGAACTTTCTGCTGCTCAAGCAGTTCCACCTGCTCAACACCTATGCCGCGCTGATTTTGCCGGGCGCGGCGTCGGGCTATTCCATCTTTCTGCTGAAAGGCTTCTTTGACAGCCTGCCGCGCGAGCTGTACGAGGCGGGCACGCTCGACGGCGCGAGCGAGCTGCGGATGTTCTGGACCATCACGCTGCCCCTGAGCCGCCCGATCTTTGCGGTGATTGGTCTGGGCGCATTCTCGGCGGCCTACGGCGGCTACTTATACGCCATGACCATCTGCCAGGACCACAGCATGTGGACCCTGATGGTCTGGATTTACGAGCTGCAAACCAGCGGCGCCCCGATGTACGTGATGATGGCGGCGCTGACACTTGCGACTTTGCCGACCCTGCTGGTGTTCCTGCTGACACAAAACGTGATTATGAAGGGTATCATACTGCCAAGTTTCAAGTAGGCAAGTTTCAAGTGAGCCAGCTATGTTAAATAATCCAGAGTTTGATTTTGTCCGCGCCGCGTCGGCGGACAAGCACGGCCTCGCCATCGCCTATATCAAAAAGCAGGTGGGACCGGGGATGGAATACGAGAACGAGGTCGCCCGTGCCGTTCTGTCCGAGTCAGGCGGGTATTACCAGCTTGCCGAGATGCCCGAAGAGTTTGCCGGGGCGCTCGGCGGCGGGGTCGCGCACCGGCTGGTCGCGCCGCTCGATGCGCTGGCCCTACTCGGGCAGGTGCAGGCGCTGATCGAGGGCCTGCTGTCCGGCGCCCAGAAAGTCCAGGCGGCATCGCTGTATGCGCTCTACGCCGGCGGCAGCCTGCGGTCGTGCCGCGAGATGTTCGTCCTGGACCAGAAGCCGGGTGAAGCTCCCTTCGCCCACGGCGAATGGCGGGCGAACACCCTGCCGCGCTTTCTCAAGCTGCGCCTCGACAACGGCGGCTCGCCCGCGCCGCTCCTCCTGCCGAACGGCCTCTCCGAAGGCGTCCTGTTCCTGCTCCCCCCGCACCACCGCGACGACGGCCACGCGCTTGTCGCCACCCTCGCCCGCACCCCCAGCACCCAAGACCTCAGTGCCCCCCGGCCTCCCCTGATGATGAATTAAAGATCGCAAGCTAAAGCGGCTCGGCCCCTTCGTTTAAAATATCCAGGTAGTGGTCGTAGACAAACAAGCGTCCGCGCTTGCGTCCGGTCAGCTCGCGGACAATGCCCAGCGCTTCCAGGTTCTGGATCGCCGTGATTGCGGTCGGGGTGCTGACACCTAAACTCTCGGCTGCCCGCGCTGCCGATAGCAGCGGGGTCGCTTGCAGCAGCGCAAAGACGCGCCCGGCGGAGGCCGCGCCGCGACCCAAGCCTTCGATCCGCTGCCGGTCCTCGCGGAACAGGCCGAGGATTGCCTGCGCGGCGCCCGTGCCCTGCTCCGCCGTTTCCTTGACGCCCCGCAGAAAGAATTCCAGCCAAGCTTCCCAGTCGCCGGTTTCCCGGACCGACTGCAATAAGTCGTAATACGTTCCCCGGTGCTGTTTCAAGTACAGGCTGAGATACAGCAGCGGCTCGGCGGTCGCTCCCTCCGCGCACAGCAGCAGAGCAATCAAAAGCCGCCCGATGCGGCCATTGCCGTCCAAAAATGGGTGGATCGACTCGAACTGCACATGGCAGAGCGCCGCCTTGATCAATGTCGGGGTCGGGGAGGGGTCATCGTGCAGGAACTTTTCCAGTGCCCCGAGGCAGTCCATCAGCATCTCGGGCGGCGGCGGGACATAGCGGGCATTGCCGGGCCGTGTGCCGCCGATCCAGTTTTGGGAGCGCCGGAACTCGCCCGGCGCGTTGTGGCTGCCGCGCCCGGACGACAGCAGTATCTCGTGGATTTCGCGCAGCAGGCGCAGCGAGAGCGGGAAGCCGCTGCGAATGCGCCTCAGCCCGTGCTCCATCGCTGACACGTAGCTTGACACTTCCTGCACATCGCCCAAAGGAACGCCCGGCGCTTCCTGGCTCTCATAGAGCAGCAGGTCGGAGAACGACGACTGCGTTCCTTCAATCTGCGACGACAGCAGCGCTTCCTTGCGGATGTAGGAATATAAAAAGAGGCTTGTGTCCGGCAGTAGTGTTCCCACCCCGTCCAGCCGCCCGAGAGCGCGATTCGCCTGTTCCCAAAGCGCCAGCATTCCCGGTGACAGCACAAGCGGCGGTTCCGGCGGCAGGGGGGCCGGAACAAAAGTCGAGTATGGCTCCGGCGAGGCGGCCCCGCGCAGAAATCGTCCGGCATTGCGTTTCATGGCATATTCTAATTAAAGCAAACTTTAATTAGGATACCACCAATTAAAGGATAACGCGCTATCCTTTAATTAGGCGGATGCTTACTCGGTGGCCTGGGCTTTTTCCGACTGGGTCCAGGCAGCCTCGATGGCCTGCCACTGACTTTCAGAAAGCTTTTCGGCGGGCAGCCGGCTTTCCAGAGCGCTCAGGCGAAAGTGCAGGGTTTGCAGGAACGGCAGGGACGACTGGCACTGTGGGCAGCCTTTGACGTGCAGCTCTGTGTACCAGCGCTTGATGCCAGTCAGCTTGCCGTCCATCCAGGCGGAGACGAGCGTTTCCATGTGCCGGCATGGCTTGACGTTGGCGGGATCGAGTTTATGAAGCATTGTATTACCTATCCATTCTTATGGGTGCTCAAGTAACCGTGCTGACGGGCGAAGTCTTGCAGCAGGTCGTGCAGCTTCATCCGTGCCCGCGCCAGGCGGGAGCGGACCGTGCCGATGGGGATGCCGAGCGCGGCGGCGGTCTCCTCGTAGCTCAGGCCCTCCATGTCGGTGAGCAGGACGCAGAGCCGAAGTGGGTCCGAAAGCATCGAAAGCGCCCTCTCCAGCGCCTCGTCGAGCGTCCGCTCCATCAGTGCCACCCCCGGAACATCGGCAGGCGCGGCGTGGGTCTGCGGCGGGCCGCCCGACCCGGAAAAAGTCAGCGTGTCTAAATCTATGTCGGCGTCCCACCGGCGGCGGTGGTTGAGGTCGTTGATGAACAAGTTCGTCAGAATACGCAGCAGCCAGGGCCAGGCACTCGATCCGGGCTGAAAGCGCCCGTCGAGATACGCTTGGTAGGCGCGGACCAATGTGTCCTGGGCCAAGTCCTGCGCCGGGTCCGACTGCCCCCGGCAGAGGCGCATGGCGGCCCGCACGAGGGCCGTTTCCTGCTGACGGGCCAGGGCGGCGAACTCGCGCCGCTTGGCTTCGGGCGTTTCTGCCACGCTGTGTGTTCCTCCGGTGCCGCTGTCTGCCGCTTGTGCAATCATTATTGTAGCACACAGACGACGGCGGCGAAAAGTTCAGTTCAAAACAAAAAGAGCCAGGCGATTTCAGCGCCCGGCTCTTTTGCTCCTACGAGCGCGTATCCATAAATGCTGGGGTGTCGGGGAGAAAGCCGATGGGCCGGGCAGGAACGGACCTTCCCTGGAAGTAGGCGCCGCGGGCTTTTTCCTGCTGACGCAGCCGGTTCATCTCGCGCATGACCTTGCCGGCCTGCTGATACAGCAGGCATTGGGCGGCCTTGTCGGCGTCCTGAATGCGTGCGACGAGCGTTTCCGATGCCCCATGCTCGGCGGAGAATGAGTCGCGCCCCGCTGCGAAGCCGTCCACCAGGACCTGCCGCTCGGCAAGGAGCGCGTCGAAGCGGGCCATGTCGTCGGTTTCGAGGGCGGAGACCTGCTGCAACGTCAGCTCCAGCAGGCGTGTGAGCTTCTGGCGGTCGGCGAGGCGTCGGGCAAGGGACATAAATCTTTCTCCAAAAACTTCTCTCCAAGTAAACTGGGATCAGGCGGCGACAAGCTCGCGGGTGGGGGCCGGGCGGCACTGGCGATCCACTTCGGCCCAGGTCTCGCGCAAGTCGCGCAGAATTTCGATCGCTTCTTCAATTGGGCCGGGCTTGTTCTCGACATTGGCCTGCATCAAAGTCCGCAGCAGGGCGGTGTAGATGCCGGACAACGAGCCGGCGAATGCTCGCCCGACTTCGGCGTCGAGGCTGTCGTGCAGATGGGCGATAATCGCCGACGCTTTGCCGATCAAAACCGACTGGACTTCGTGCCGCCGCGCTTCCATCGCAGTCAATGCCTGGGTCAAAAACCGGATCGCGCCGTCGTAGAGCATCACGACCATGCGGGTCGGGGAGGATGTTTCAATCGTGTTCTGGCGGTACTGGGCGTAAGGGTTGGAAAGACTCATAAAGCTCCTCAAGTAAAAGCGAAAAAAGTTAGGGCTTAACCGCCGCTGGCTTTGCCGACACCGTTGCCGGACGAGCCGTTGTTGCTGTTTGCGCCGAACGCGGCGGTGAACGCACTGCCCTGGGCTTGCAGCTTGCTGATGCGGGTTTCCGTGTCGCTGAACAGCTTGGTGAGATACGCTTTGTAGGTATCCACGGTCACTTGAATTTCACCGATCTGCTTCTGGGCGGCGGTGATCTGCGAGTTGATGGCCCCTTCCGCGCCTGACACTGAGCCGATGGTCGGGTCCAAAATCTGACTCAGCGCACTGCCAAGTCCGTCGGCGACCCCGTGGGTCAGGGTGACGTGGCCGGCGCTGCCGCCGGCGGGCGGCACGGCGGTGGCCGTGACTAACAGCTGGATGCCGTCGGTGTACTTGTTGCCGGCATTCCCGGTCAGGGTGCGCCCGGAGCCGAAGGCCGCTTCGCCGTTGATCGTGCCGGCGACATCCTTGCCGGTGGTGACGGCAAGCGACGGGCCGACACCGGAATTGGATGCGCCTGCGGCGCGGTCGGAGGCGACACTGAAGCTCGTGCCGCTGGAACCGTAGCCCTGCGACGAAAGGACCAGATGATTCGTGGCGTCAATCGTCGCGTAAATCTGTGTGTTGAGGCTGCTGGTGGCATTGATGAGGTCCGCCGTCTGCTTCAGCGTGCTGCCAGTCGGCACCGTCAGCGTCGTCGTGCTGGGGAACAGTGTCCCGCTGAATGTCAGCGTCTCGGAGGCTGTGCTGGCCCCGCCGCCCGTGGCGACTCCTGCCGTGCCTTTGGCCTGCGCCGCCGCCTGGGTCAGCGTGACCCCGTAGCCGACCCCCGCCGACGACACGCTTTTAGCGCCGCCGCGCACGAACTGGACCGAAGCGCTGTCCGAGGTGCCGGACAGGCCGAACAAGTTGGCGACCGCGTTCGGGTCGGCCTGCAGCGCGGTTGTCAGCGCGGCCGTATCTACGGTCAGGCTGTTGTGCTGGTCGAGTGAGACGCCGATAGAGCCGAGGGTGTTCTTGCCGGACACGGCGGTTAGCGCCTGGGATAATGTCTGCTGGATCTGGGTCAGGGCCGGGCTGCCGAACAGAGCCGGGCTTTTGCTCACGGCCCCGGCCCCGCCGGTCGGGGGCGTAAACGTGTTTTCATTGGTGATGAAACTCTGGACGGCGTTGTAGGCATTGGCGAACGCATTGACGGCCTGGACGACCGATTGGGTGTTCTGGGTGACGTTCAGCGTGGTAGTGGCCGGGGCGGTGGCGGTGCCGGACAGCAGAGTGACCGTGGCGCTGGGAATGATGTCGCTGACGACATTGGTGCCGCGGGTCAGGTCGAGGCCATCCAAATTGAACTTGGCATCTTGGGCCGCCACGACCGTTTTGGTGTAAGCGTTTTGCAGCACACCGAGCGTCGAAAGTGCGCCGTTTGTATCGGTAAACGCGGTCGCCGCCGGCTTGGCCGGGCTGCCGTTCGCGATCGCCGGGTTTGCAAACGAGCCGCGATTGACCAGACTGGCATAGGAGTTAAGGCTGGTCAGTGTCGCCGTGATCGGGTTTCCGGCAGGGTCGGTGAGGACCAGGTTGCTGCCGCTGATTGTCGCGGTGATTCCGCTGTTGCCGGTGGTGGCCTGAATGGCCGCCTGAATCTGGGCAACCGAGTTGGAGTTGCCGCTGAGCGCCACGTTTTGACCGTCCACCGTCAGGCTGCCCCCGTAAGTCGTCACGCCGGCGGTGTAGCTGGGGATGGCCGAAGTGGCGGTGCTCGGCGTCGGCTGGGTGCTGCCGCTGCTGACGATGCGAAGCTGATGGACACGGTTCAGGTTGCCGTAGGCGTCCGGCACGGTGACCACTTCCGCCGAGACGCCGCTGACGCCGGCTTTATTGATCGTATTGGCGATGGACGCCAGCGAGTCGGTGTTAAGGTCAACTGCAACATCGGCTTCGTTGCCGGCCCCGGTGCCGCCGTTCGTGAGATGGAATGTGCCCGACGGCGCGGACCCGGCGGCGATGCCGAGCAGGGTGCCGACGGGCTGGGTCGCGCTGGCAAGGGTCAGGGACGCCGCGCCGGTGTAGGTGGTCGCGCCCTGCGTGTAGGAAATGGCTTGGCGCAGGCCCGCCGGGCCGGCGGCGATGACGCCGAGGTCTTTAAGAACTGTGCCGCCGGTGTCCGACGCGGAAATCCCATTGGCCGTGCCGGTCTGGCTGCTGGTCAGGGTCAGGCGGTAATCGCCGGTGCCGACAGCGACGACATTGGCGCTGACGCCTGCTCCGGCTCCGTTGATCTTGGCGGCGACATCGGAAAGCGCATCGGTGGCGTTGACTTGGACCGTCTTGCCGTTCAGCGTAAAGCTGCCGCTCTTGCCAAGCGCGGTGGTGCTGCTGCTGACCGACGCCGACACGACTTCCTGGGCCTGGGCAAGCTGAGAGATCGAAAGCGTGTGGCTGCCGAGGGTCGCCCCGACCTGCGTGGCGATAGTCGCCGCCGCCGGGGTGGTGGACGCTCCGGTCGGGATATTCGTGGTCGCCTGATTGCTGAGGGTCTTCACCGACGATTGCAGGGCGGCAAGGTTCGAGTTCAGGGCCTGCCAATCGGCAAGCTGCGCGTTATAGCCGCTGATCTGCGTGTTCAAGCGCGTCACCGGGATCTGGGCCGTATTGGTAAGCTGGGTGATGATGCTGGTCGTGTCCAGCCCGGACGCCAAGCCGGAAAAGCTGATTGTCGGTGCGGAAGCCATAAGCGTGAGTCTCCAAAGATACACCTCATATCGGCAGACAAAGCGTGGTTCTTTAGAGCTTGCGCGAGATTTCCGGTTTCCGCGAGCTGCCGCGAGTAGAGGGATTGGAGGGAAGAATTATGAACGACGATTTAATGGACATTACGATTGTGCTGGACCGCTCCGGCTCGATGGCCGCCATTCGCGAAGACACAATCGGCGGCTTCAACACGCTGCTCGACGAGCACAAGGCGCAGCCCGGCAGCGCAAACTTGACGACCGTTCAGTTCGACGACCACTATGACATCCTGTATGAAGGCCGGCGCATTCAGAGTGCCCCGAGCCTGACCGCGCAGACCTTTGTGCCGCGCGGCAGCACCGCGCTTTTGGACGCCGTCGGGCGCACTCTGAACGCCACCGGTGCTCGTCTTGCTGCCATGCCGGAACAGGACCGGCCCGGCAAAGTGCTGTTCGTGATTATGACCGACGGCATGGAGAACGCCTCGCATGAGTTCAGCCGGCAGCAGATCTCGGAGATGATCACGCACCAGCGGGAGAAGTACGGCTGGGAGATCGTCTTCATCGGCGCGAACCAGGACGCCGAAGCGACCGCCGCCGGCTTCGGGCTGCCGGCATCGAACGCCTTGAGCCAGGCGGCGACGCCCGCCGGGACACGCCGGGCCTACGATGTCCTGAGCAAAGCGACGGCGAAAATGCGGGCACGGACCGCCAGTGTGCGGGAGGACTTCTTCAGCGCGGAGGACAAGGAAGCATAAGAAACCGGCACTTTCAGTGCCGGCCTACTCTTGAGTGAAAACCGAAGCGGTTAAAGCTTCTTCAGTCCCGAAGGGACTTTGTGCTTTTCAGTAGACCGGCACTTCCAGTGCCGGTCTCTTTCGTGCCGGACCCAAATCACTCCGTCGCCGATCCTGCACCGGCGCTGCCGCCGCTCGTTGTGTCTTTCACGTAAACCGTCTTCAAATTCACAAACTCTTTCAGGCCAAGCTCAGACAGCTCACGGCCATAGCCGGAGCGCTTAATGCCGCCGAACGGCAGGCGTGGGTCGGACGCCACCATGCAGTTCACAAACGTCATACCGGCCTCGATGTCATTGATAAAACGCTCTTGTTCGGTGGGGTCGGTCGTCCAAACACTGCTGCCGAGGCCATGCGGCGTGTCGTTCGCCTGACGTACCGCTTCGTCGAGACTGGAAATACGGAACAGCAGGGCGACCGGGCCGAACAGCTCTTCCGAGTAGGCGGGGGCCGTGCGCGGGATGTCCGACAGGGCCGTGGGCGCATAAAAATTGCCGGGCCGGTCCAGGCGATGGCCGCCGGTCAAAAGCTGCGCTCCGGCGGCGATGCTCCGGTCTACCTGCGACGTCAGCGCCTCCAAAATCTTTGGAGTCGCCAGCGGCCCGAGGTCGGTGCCGGGAAGCATTGGGTCCCCGACCGTCAGCGCTTCCAGGGCAGCGACAAATTTGCGTGTCCACTCATCGGCAATGCGCTCATGCAAAATAAACCGCTTGGCGGCGATACACGACTGGCCGTTGTTGAGTGTTCGCGCAGTCACCGCCGTCTCAACCGAGGCATCCAAATCGGCGCTCGGCATGACGATGAACGGGTCACTGCCGCCAAGCTCCAGCACCGTCTTTTTGAGCTTCGCGCCTGCTTGAGACCCAACTGCCATGCCCGCCCGCTCGCTGCCGGTCAGAGTGGCGGCGGCGATACGCGGGTCTTCGAGCACAGCTCGGATTTGCGGCGTCTCGATCAAAAGCGCCTGGAAGACGCCCTCCGCGAAGCCCGCCCGCCGGAAGACGTCTTCTAAAATCAGTGCACACTGCGGGACATTCTCGGCATGCTTCAATAAGCCGACATTGCCCGCCATCAGGGCCGGGGCGGCAAAGCGCACGACCTGCCAGAGCGGAAAGTTCCAGGGCATGATCGCCAGCACCGCCCCAAGCGGGAGGGGACGAACGTAAGCCGACGCACCGTCTACTGTGTAGGGCTGGTCGGCGAGGAACCGTGCGGCATTCTCCGCGTAATAACGGCAGGCGGCGGCGCACTTGTCCACTTCGGCCAGCGATGCTTTGAGCGTCTTGCCGACTTCCAGGGTCATCGTCTCGGCGATAATCTGCTTTTCCGCCGACAAAATCTCCCCGGCACGTGTTAAGCAGGCTGCCCGCTCGGCATACGTCGTCTGCCGATAGGTTCCAAACGCCGCCGCGGCCCGCGCCAGCTTTTCTTCGATCTCGGTGCCCGCAAGCGGCGTGAACGTCTTGACCGTTTCCCCGGTCGTGGGATTGATAGTAGCGATAGGCATACGCTGTTATGCCCGGCAGCAAAGAACTGGAAACGGGTGCTTATGGAACTTCCGACCCAGTCCGATGGTTATTAGAGATATGGCAGACGATCAAAAACCTGAAGACCTGAAATCTGAAGACAGCCAGTTTCCCGGCCTGAAAGATGATGCAGTACCGTCGGAGGAGGCTGTGCCCACGCCCCCGGCTCCGCCGCATGCTTCGGGCAGCCACCTGATGTCGGAAAAGCCGGATATGGAGACGGTGCGTGTGCCGGTCGGCAAGCTCAAAAGCCAGTCCCGGCGCGACTTTTTGATTTACGGCGTCGGCGTCGCCGCCGGCGTGTTCAGCTTCGCCTGGCTGCTGCCCGACGAGACCCGTGCCCGGCTCGGCCTGAAACCAATCGCTGCGACCACCCGCAAAGCCAAGCTGCTGGACAAAACACTGTCGTTCGACGACGATGTCGCGGAAGCGCTGTTTTCGCCGAACCGCGCCGTGCCGACCTACACTCTGTCCCAGGCGGCGCGGGAGCTGCGGAACAATTACGACGGCCAGACGCCTGATCCGGGCTACGTTCCCGATTGGCAGTTGACCGTTGTGGGTCTGGCGTCGGGCAAAGTAGAGAAACTCACAGCCGACAACGTTCAGGCCCTAGTCGAGCGCTTCGGCGGACGCCGCGACCAAGTGACTCGCTTAGTGTGCGTCGAGGGCTGGAGCATGATCGCCGGATGGGGGGGCCTGCGCTTCGCAGATTTCCTCCGCGCCTACCCGCCGATGCCCGGCGCGAAGTGGGCACGGCTCGATTCATCGGTCAATCTCGACGGTTACGGCAACCCGGACCCGTACTACGTGTCTATTGATCTTGCGACCGCCCACCACCCGCAGGCGCTGCTGGCAACCCACCAAAATGATGCCAATCAGCAGATGGTGCCGCTGACAGTCGAGCACGGCGCACCGCTGCGCCTGCTGGTGCCGATGAAGCTGGGCCTGAAAAACATCAAGGCAATCACCAAGATCACCTACACGGTGGACGAGCCGAAAGACTATTGGAGCGACGAAGGCCGCGGCTATTCCCATTATGACGGCTTGTGAACTCAACAAGGTGACTTAACGAAAAGCCCGGTACGAAAAGTACCGGGCTTTTTTGTTTGGCTTGACAACGGCGAAACTTCGTGCCATGCTTCTTTCAAGTTGGGAATCTTTTGTATCGCTCTACTTTAACCCGGCTAGATGCAACAGTTCATCCGCTACCACTCTAAGTCCGGGAATGACCTTATCGACATCAGCTTTATTAGCAAGATAGCGCCGATTATGTGCTGATCTGTCACCAAGTTCTTTAAGAAGCGGAAATGTCTTTTTGGTGTCGCGCCCCAAGTTTATCGTACTGTTGTTTGTTATAGCCGCAATCAAGTCTCGCAAAGCAAGAAAATCCCCAGCTCTGTCTTTGATTTCATCCGCTTTTCCTTGATGCTCATAAACTTCGATGATAAGAGTCTCCGTAAATCGCCGTATCATAACCGCACAAGCGTCAAACCATTGATGCTCATAACAGCCGTTTGCTTGAGATATTACTTTTTCTAAGTAACCTCGCGTATTTTGTACAACGGACAGCGGCAATACCTGTTCTGTTACTGGAACAGTGCTCGCAGTTTGGCTTTCTATGCCTGGAATCAGCACAGATTGACACACCAGACGGAGATTTTTCATCGCTTCCGTCCGCTGAGTCAAAGTTGTCGTCGATGATTTGAGCGCTGAACTATATTGAGCGAGCTTAGTCTTTGTCGCGTCGTCGAGACGTGATGCTTCAACAACTTTTTGATATACGGTTTCAGCTTTGGACATCTCTATAACAGAATCATGGAACTTGTTGCCGTAGAAGTTGCTTCCAGAAAGAGACTGCTTGTTACGCGAACCAGTTTTTGCTACTTCATAAGTGACTTCACACTTTTTTTGGTAGTTGGCGACAGCGGATTTTGCTTCGTCTGCCGTCATGCTTCTTCAGCTTTCTTGTACAAGAAATGCTTTCCATCCTTCTTGTCTCGCGATATGATATTCTTTCGCGTCAGACGTGTTAGAGGTGTGGAAATAGCACCAGTTTCGTAGGTGAAGCCTTTCTTCGACAATTCTTTCACAATATCTTCCGCCGAACGATCTTCTGAAAGATAGCCTTCATTGACAAGATTTTCAATCAAAGATTGAGGCGACTCACCCTTCGGACTTCTTGCTCTAGATGTCTTGACAGTTCTCTCTTTGGCTTCATTGATGCCTGAGCTGTCGCTAAGTGTCGAGACTGGACCAGTAACCTGCTGAGGCTGTCCATTGGAGCCGGTTGTGTGCAGCATCTGTCCTGGTAGACCTGCCAAACCTGCCAGCCCTTGCCCAACTTGAATTACAGCAGTCTGAGCCTGTTCCTCATCCCCTTCAAATTTGACAGAGAAGCCTTGAATTTGAATTTCAAACTTAACCTTGCGCCTCATCGTACTCAGTCTCCTTTCGCATAGCTCTCACTGCCGAAGTATTACTCTTGACAGTATAGCACTTCGGGATAATAAATTGTTCGGTTGCTTCACGTTTTTACAATTTCTATACAAAGGACAACAACCACTGTTTTTCTGCTTGACAACCGTGAAACCTCGTGCTATACTGCACTCGTCATAAAGCACTTTGTTTCGTAAAGTGTCGCTAACCGTGAGGAACTTGCCCATGCCCGCCCTGCTTGCCCCGCTGGAAGAAGCCCGTGAAAACCTGCGGGTCATCCGGCAGACGATGGAACGCTCGACCAAGTATTCGACGCTGTCCGGCCTGTCCGGGGTGCTGATTGGCCTCACGGCCATTGCCAGTGTTTTGGTCACCAGCCATGTGCTTGGGACTGCACTCGACCCGGCGGCGGCCTATCCGAAGCTTGGCCTGCTGTGGCTCTTGACCCTGGCGCTTGCGGTCGGGATCGAGTTTGCCTGCAACAAGCGGCGGGCCAAGTCCATCGGCAAGCGGGTGGCATCGCCGCTGGGAGCGCATATCATTGTCGCGGCCCTGCCGGCATTTGTCGCCGCGCTGGCCCTGACGGTGTTCTTTGTGGTGCACGGCCTGGCCCCGTTCGTGTGGGGCATCTGGATGCTGACTTACGGCCTCGCGATCTGCGCGGTCGGCCTGTTCTCGGTCCGGCCTGTCTCCTACCTCGGCGCGGCGTTCGTGCTGGCCGGCGCGGTCACCCTGCTGCTGCCGGTGCAGGTTGCTCTGGCAATGATGGCCCTGACCTTCGGCGGCTTTCATATTGTCTATGGCGTGCTGATGGGCCGCCGGCATGGGTGGTGATATATGGCAGCAGTTGTCCAAATTGGATACGCGGCCCTGGTGGAGTCGCTGGATTCTCTCGACGAGGTGATCCACCAGAAGGTGCGGCTTGGCATCATGTCCGCGCTGATGGCGCGGGGCGACGCCGACTTCCGCTTCCTGAAAGAGACGCTGTCAGTGACCGATGGCAACCTGTCCATTCACCTGAGCAAGCTGGAAGAAGCGGGGTATGTCCACAGCGCCAAAGAGTTTGTCCGCAAAAAGCCGCACACGACTTATGCCCCGACTGAGGCGGGCCGGACGGCGTTCCATACATACCTGAGCGCTCTGGAGCGCATTGTCCAAGCAGCAGGGCAGCACTAGAACCACCACTCATTAGAACCGTCACTAAAACGATGCGCCCAATCCCCAATGTCCTCTGGAACCTGTTTCTGGCCGTGGTGCCGGTCGTGCTGGCCTTTGTGATCGCTCGCGGTGTCCGCCGCGAGCGTTCGGAAACCGGCACTGTCCAGTGGGTCCTGTGGGGGCCGCTGGCGCTGGTCTGGCTGGCGTTCCTGCCGAACTCGTGTTATCTGCTGACTGAGTGGCGGCACTATTTTACGACCCTGACCCAGAGTCCGCTCTATGCTCAGGCGCACCAGGGCGGCGACGGGCGCATGGACTTCTTTTTGATCACGGCCTTTTACCTTGCCTACAGCGGCGCGGGCCTGCTGGCGTTCTTTCTGGCGGTCTGGCCGCTGGACCGTTTGACACGGGTTCGACTAGGCCGCACCGGCGCGATGCTGCGGCCCGTGATTTTCCCCCTGTGCGCCCTAGGCGTCTATTTAGGCTTGATGCAGGGGCGCTTCAACTCATGGGATTTGGTCAGCGCCCCGCGCCTCGCGGGTTTGCTTGCGACAGTCGCCGACATCGTCCACCGTCCGCTTCTGCTGGTGTCCATTTTAGTGTTCGGCGCAGTTTTATGGCTGTTCTACGCCGCGTTCGACATCTGGATGGACGGCCTCGCCTGGCGGATGGCCCAGCGCCGCGCCTCCAGCCAAGACCCTGCTGCCGTCGCCGTCCCGGAGAAAGAAAACACTCATGCTTCTGTGTGACCCCGCCGTCTGCCGCCGTCTGCTCCGCCGCCTCTCCCTGGCCGAGCTGCTGGCCCTCTACGAGCGCACCGTCTGCCTCTACGCCCCCCTCGCCGAAGCCGTCTCCGACGAGCTGGACTCACGCCTGCTCGGGAATTAAATGCGCTGCTCATCTGCTGGTAATGAAGCATGGCTGAAAACACTTTGGGGTTGGTTGCCGAAGTAATCAAAACGCTTGCAGACGCACACATCAAAACATGGCTTTTTGGTGGATGGGCTGAAGAACTGCTGGAAATCCGCCCTGCCGGTTTGCACAAAGACATTGACCTGCTTTATCCGGCACAAGATTTCGACCTCCTCGACAATTTCTTACAGACCCAGACAGATATGTCAGAAGTCTTGTCCAAAAGGTTCGGACACAAAAGAGCGTTCCAATGGCGGACTGTACTCGTAGAGGTTTTCCTGGTACGCTCTGAGGCTGCCGGATTTGCTACAAACTTCTTTGACACCTATCAATTCGCATGGCCCCAAGACACATTCTCAGCCTCAGCACAGTCTTTCGGTAGGCAGTACCTGACCGCAAGTTCGGCGGCACTTCGTCACTACCGGGAGCAGCATGAAAATGTGGAGCAGGCTTATCAGCAATACGCCGCCAAACGAAATAACCGTCTAGCGGGTACACTGTCTGAGGAAGGCAGCGCACATGGCAATTCTTGAAAATGAGATTGCGGCAAACAGCCGTGCGGCGAGCGAGCGTTCATCTCTGTTCCTGGACAAAGCTGAGATACAGCGCATTGTGGCCGAGCAGAACGCAAAATCCGGCTTCGTGCCGGACCCGACGGCGACGGCGCAAAGAGGGCGGGCGCGGATGCTGGCGCAGGGCGTCAGGCCGGAGGACCGGCTTGGCTCCGCCGGCATTACCGAGGCACGGGATAACAATTGATGTCAGCAACAATCCTCTGAGACGCCAGCGGTTTTGTCAAGAGGTATATCGCCAAAGTCGGCAGCGAGACGGTGGATGCGATTTTCGCAGCGGCACCCGGCAGTCCGATGTTCGTCACGCCCTGGGGATACTTGGAGATTTACGCGATCCTCCGACGCCGTTACAACTCAGGGTCATTTGACCGCACGGTTTTGGCGGATGCTGTGACAGCCTTGCAGTCAGAGGTCATCACAGGCTTTCAGTTCGATATGCTACCCATCAGCGATCTGCTGATCTTCTCGGCATCCTCTCTCGTGGACGCGCATAATATGAACTCGGCTGATGCGGCGATCCTGGCGGCGTACCTAGATTTTCAGTTGCGTTTGCCATCCGGCTATGGGCCGTGCCTGCTGGTTGCGTCCGACAAGCGACTGCTGCGGGCAGCAAACGCAGAAGGCTTGCGGACCCTCAACCCGGAAGGATTGGCCCATGGCGATGTTCCAGCGTTCCTTTCGGCGCTTTGACGAGAAAACTGGAAAAGCAAGCTGAGGGAACATATCGCGCCCGGCTGTCGTTATAGAGTAATAATACACTGTGCCTGATTTTTTAGAAAGCAGCCGCGTCATGAAAACCACTCGCCGACAAACTCCAAACCGTCTTTTGCCCCGCTTTGTCCTGGCCGCCGGTGCCCTTGCGAGTCTAGTTGTCCTGCCGGTGGGGGCGTCGGCGCAGATTGTCGGCGGGTTTGCGCGGCCCGGTGCAGTTCCGCAGCAAAGCCTGCCTGCGCCTGCTCAAAGTCTTCCGGCACCAATCCAGAGTCTCCCGGCTCCCACCCAAAATCTGCCGAGCCAGAGCTTTCCGATGCAGACCCAAGCGCCGCAAATGCGCTCAGGGGCGATCCAGCGTGGGGAAGCGCCGAGCTACCGCAATCAGGTTGCGCCGAGCGGCGGGCAAATCTTCGAGCGTGCGCCGATCTTCAGCCGTCTGCCGAGCTATAACCAGCCCACGTACAACCTGCCGGCTTATAACCCGCCGGCTTACAATAATGGCGGAAACAACTACAACAATTATAACAACTCGGGTGGGTATGCGTTCGGGAATGGGCAGTATGGCAACGGCGCTTACAGCGGCGGCTATGTGCCGCCGATTGGGCCGGGCAACGGCTTCTTTACGCATCCCATTCCGCCGGTCGGTCCGGCCAACGGCTACTTCAGCGGGCAGGCTCCAATCACCGGCAATCAGCCGCCGCTTTTGGGCGGGTACTACTACGGCAACTACTGCCCGCCCGGCACCTGGCGGCATTCGTACCCATCGGTGTACTCGATCTACAGCGGCTTCCCGCAGTACATCTATAGCCCCAATGTGATCGTGGTCGGCACCCCGTACACGCCGGATTATGCGACGGCATACTTGCCGTTCGCGGCCCCGGTGTACCAGACGACTTACAACCAGAACAACTACTATGTCGCGACCCCCGAGCGGGTGCAGGAGCTGTCGGCGGGCGGCGAGACGGCCAAAACCGCCCTGCGCCATGCCTACCCGGCAAACTCTTACCAGGCGGCGTTTGCCGACATCGCCCATGCCTGGACCGACGGCGATATTGACCTGGTGCGCCGCCATCTGCGCGACCCGGACACGCGGGTCAGCGTCTTTTTAAGCAATAAGTATTCGTACTCGATCGCGTCGAGCGACTTTTCCAAAATCACGCGCGATGCCCTCGACCGCCTGCACACGGTTACGTTCAGCTTCACGCGCCTGCGGAAAGCCAAAAACGGCGATGTGACTGCGTTCGGCTCTCATGTCTACCAAGCCTCGGACACAAGCAGCGGCAGCGACTCGGGCACCGTGCCGTTCGACCAGGACGGGACACTGGACACCGCGGCAGGCGACACGCCGGGAGCCGAAAAGACCGTCTACGTGTCGTACACACTGCGCCGCTTCGGCACCGAATGGGACATTGTCGCCACCGACTCCGCCGGCTACGATTTAGCCGCGACACCGGCAAAGTGAGCTTCGGCTCAGGGCTGCGCGGCGCAGCGCTCGCTGGCTTTTCCTCGGCGGAAACAGGTATAGTGAGTATCCGATAAGACCGCCGAAAAACGCAGCCGTGCCGATGTGGGGCTGAGGATTTGGAGAGCGCCCGTCTGCGGGCGCTCTTTTTTTGTGGCGGAACCGCTTTTGGAGGGGTCTTGCATGAAGAGTGATGGTATGAAAAAAACGGCAACTGTGGCTCTGATCTGCCTCGTCCTGCTGCTCTTAATTGGGCTTGGCCTTTACGGCTGGGGTATCAGCCGGGGCCGTGCCGAACTAGCGCGGCAGAAAACGGCGTATGACACGCAGATCGCGCAGGCCCACCAGCAGCTCACGCAGAGCCAGGGGCAGCTCGCTGCCGCGCAGACGCAAAACCGTCTTTTGACGGGACAGAGCGATCTTTATGAGGCATCCATTTCTTTGGAGCGGCGCAACTTCGGGACAGCCAACGATGATGTGCAAAAGGCATCACAGGCATTAAGCCAGATCCAAGCCGCCGACATGGGGGAAGACTTTGAACCCCTCAACACACTGCGCCAGACGGTCGGCTCCACAAATGTTTCCGTCGCCAGCGACCTGCAAAGCCAGCGTTCCAATATATTGGACATGGCAGCACAAATCAACCGTTTTGTTAAACGATGAAAATGACATGGACTTGCTGAATACCAAGCCGCTCCCGCCCGGAATAGTATCGCCTCCCACCGAAGAGACGCCGGCGCACGAGCACGAAACGGTGCGCCGCAAAATCCACGAGGGCGCCTCCTTAAGTGTCCCGTATCTGGTGATGAATGCGCTGGCTGCTGTTGTCGCAAGCTACGGCCTGCTGGAAAACAGCACGGCGGTCGTCATTGGGGCCATGATCATTGCGCTGCTTTTGGGGCCGATCACCGGTCTGGCCCTTGCCCTCGTGGACGGCGATCAATCGCTGCTGCGGAGGGCGCTCCTGGCCGAAGTCTGCGGGGTGCTGCTCGTGCTGGCAATCGGCTTCCTGATCGGCAAGGTGCATGGGGCTATGCCGCTGGGAAGCGAGATTATGGGCCGGACAGCGCCCAACATTTTGGATTTGGTAATTGCATTGGCCGGTGGGGCAGCAGGCGCTTATGCCACCACGTCGCCGCGCCTGAGCGCCGGATTAGTGGGAGTCGCCATCGCCACTGCGCTCGTTCCGCCGCTTTGCTCCTGCGGCATCTGCGTGGCCCACGGCCTGTACCGGGAGGGCGGCGGAGCGTTTTTGCTGTTTCTGACCAACTTTGTGGCAATCCAGGCCGTCACCTCGCTTGTGTTTTGGCTCAATGGCTTTCACCGCCTGGCTCACCTGGACCGAAACTCTCTGCTGCGCCGCTTTGCGCCGAGTGCTACCCTGCTTGTTGCCCTGGCGGTGTTTCTCGGTCGGAGCTTTCAGCAGACGCTCGCCCAGGAAACCCTGCGGTCGCAGGCCGAAAAGATCGTCGGTAAGGCAATTCAGGATAACGGCGCGGCCAATCTGACCGACCTGCGGATAAGCGGCTACGGGACGAAATTGACACTAACCGCCGTCGTCCGTGCGCCCTGGGTAATTCAGCCGGCCTCCTGCGCCCGGCTGCAAGAGCAAATCCGGCAGGCGACGGGGCGGCGCGGCGTGAGCCTGCGCGTCCGCACGGTCATCACGCGGGAATGCGACGCCCAAAAGTTTCTGTGGGAAACGTCCGCAGATAGCCTGACGCCGGCGGCGAGGCCATAGGGTCGCTTCGTCACTCTAACCCCCCGTCCTAACGGGAGAAAATGAACAGGATTGAGGGTTGCTATTGAATAATTTATGGCAGGATTTTCTAAAGCCCCTGCAAAACACGCTGCATAACATTGTCTCTTTTGTCCCCCGGCTTCTGGTTGCGCTTCTCCTGTTCGCGCTCTTTTTCGCCGTAGCTACAGCCGTTCGCCGTGTCGTGCGGCGGTCTCTGGAACAGGTTAAGCATATTCCGTGGGCGGTGCGCCTGCTCATTGTGCGTTCGATCTATTTTCTGACCATCTTCGTCGGTATCCTGGTCGCGCTGAGTGCCGTCAATGTCAATGTTACGACGCTGATTGCCAGCTTGGGCGTCGCCGGTTTTGCGCTCGGCTTTGCGCTTAAAGATATTTTGGAGAACTTCATTGCCGGTGTCCTGCTGCTGTTCGCCCGCCCGTTTGAGCTGCAAGACCAGGTGACGGTGGGCAATTATGAAGGGACGGTCGTAGACATTCAGATACGCACGACGAGTCTGCGTACCTACAGCGACGAAACCGTGCTGATTCCCAACAGTCAGGTCTTCACCAATGCCGTCGTCAACCATACCCGCCTCGGCAAACGCCGTTACGCCGTCGCGTTCGATACCAGTCTGAGCGCGGACACAGCGATGGTGCATCGGGAGGCCCTCCGTGCCGTCCAGGAAAACCCGGACGTGATGACCGATCCGCCTCCATTCGTCCGCATCCGGGGCGTGGACAGCGGCAATGACGCGCTTCAGTGGGAGGTCTTCTACTGGGCTGACCCGACGAAAGCAGTAGAAGTTAAAACCATTTCCGACACGCTGCATCATATCAAGCAGAATCTTTATGACGCTGGGGTGCCGACGCCGACGGCGACTTCGGCTACGGTCCTGAAGCGGGGAAATCTGAAGCGGGAAAACGACCGGCCTCCTGCGTCGCCCTAAACCGGCTGCAAAGGTGACGGAATGGGAACTTTTTTCCACGCAATTCCGTCTTTTCTCTTTGTACACTCTCGTTTTTTGTACGCTGCACGACCCCGCTTCTGGAGGACGCCCCACTTGACCCGTTACCATTCTCGCCGCCTCGGCACGACTCGCTCTTTGACACTTCTCGCGGCGGCGCTTGCACCCGCCCTCACGATCTCGCCCGCGGCGGCCCAGGTCAAAGCCATGACGCCGCTGACACCTAAAGTTTCCGGCAAATCCGTGCCGGTGCAGACACTGCTGGTGCGCGACGGCCTGCCCGCCGCCGGGACTGCCAACGGCCTGCGCCTCTGGGTGCATGGTGATGGCAGCCATGCCGACCTGCGTGTCCGGGTGCTGGCTCCGAGCCGGACACTGTCCCCGGCGGCGGCGCCGCTGCCGCGCTCTGAATGGATTTCTCAGCCGGTCCCCATCTCGTTCACCGGCTGGCACGAGGTGGTCCTGCCGCAGTCCAATTTCACGCTTCGGGCCGCACCGCCGCTGCCCAAGTCGCTGGACCTCGCCCTTCCCGCCGGTGCTCAGATGGCGGGGGATATGGATGACCCCAAGCCGGACTGGTCGGAAGCAAACGGCATGGCGCTCGACATCACCACGGCGCGTCAGTCCAGACTCATCGTGGACGATGTCGCATGGGTGACTCTGGATGCCGCCGGCAAAGGGGTGAGCAGCACGGAAATCCCCAGCACGACTTTCAGCGATGTCGGCGCATGGAAGCCGGTCGGTTCACCCGAGGAAGCCGCCTCGGTCGTCTACGGCCTCGCGACCCAGGCCGGCCAGACCCACGGCGGGCGGGTCGCGCTGCGCCTCACGGTCACGCCGCCGGGACTGGACCGGCAGACCCTGCTGGTCTATGCCCAGGAGGTGATGCGGGCGGCAAAGAAGCCGGTGCTGGTCTGGACCCCGCAGACCCTCTTCGCGCGTGTCGTGCCGTCTTCGCTGCCCCCGGCCTCCGGGTCGAACTCCGATGTCACCATGACCGCCTGCGCCGAGCAGACCCAGGCCGCATCGTTTTGTCTCTACAGCCCCATCGCGCTTTCGGACGTCTCGGCGTCGCTGCCGGCCCCGTTCCAGGGCATTGGGCGGGTCCTGCCGAAGACCGCTGCCGAACTCCATGTTGTCCAGGTGCGGGCGCAAAGCGGCGCGGGCGTCCTGCGTGACCCGGACACGGCGGCTGCCGTGCCGGAGATTTTGGTGAAAGACGACCGCGTTTCCCTCAGCGGCACAGCGCCCGAAGTGCGTCTCTCCGGCCCCGCCGTCTGCGACATCGCCGCCGACACGACCAAGCAGTTCTGGCTCACGGTGTCCGTCCCGCGCAATACCCCGCCAGGGCCGTACACCGGCAAAGTGGTGATTACCGGCAAGGGCCTGGCTTCGCCGGTATCGGTCCGGGTCGCGCTGACAGTCCTGCCGCTCCGCCTGCTCTCGCCGGCCAAGCAGTACGGCGTGGACCTGCGCTCGCGCCTCGACCCCGCGCCTGCGACCGTGCCATCCGCCGACGGGCGTAATTTGGCGACCGACTTTGTCACCAAAGATGTGCTGGGTCGCCAGCTCCTCGACATCTACGCCCACGGCTTCACGATTGCCTCGCTGTACGATTCGTCCGACACGCTCATGGACGCCGTCGCCGCGTACAAAAACAATGGCCTCGGCACTGCGTACAATCTTTACAAGGGCGACAGCGACCCCCAGGCGATCGAGAAGCTGCGCGGCACCAACCAGTCCCCGACACTGACCTATTATGCCGACCCCGAGCCGAACGCGGCGGCATCGGCCCGCATGGGGCCACTGAGCAAGCTGGGCATTCCAAATGCGACCTATATCCCGCATCAGGACGATTTCAAGGCGCTCGGCGCGACCACCGACATCGCGGTCTACAACCGTGACTCGGAGTACCCGCAGCAGCTTCTCCGCACCAACGGGCAGCGCGTCTCGATGACCCGCGACTGGTGGTACTGGCCGGCAAGCAGCGAGGACCCGAAGACAAACCGCGCGGATACCGGCCTGCTGCTCTGGAAATCCAATCTCTACGGCGCGTTCCTGCCGGACTACCAGACGGCATTCGGCGTGGACCCTTACGACGAGACCTCGGCGGGAGCGCCGCCGAGCAAGATCGCCTTCCGGCCTTTAATGCTGACCTACCCCGTCAAAGGCGGCGTCTTAGATACCCTTCAGTGGGAAGCCTGCCGCGAAGGCGTCACCGACGTGCGCTATTTGACCACCATGTACGCCGCCCTGCGCGAGTGCAAGGACGCCCATATCGCAAAGCCCCTCACGACCGAGGCGGAAACCTATGTCAAGACATTTTTGACCAAGCCGCTCGCGAACTTGCCCGAGGGTCAGTACGACACGTTCCGGGCCAAAACCGCCACCTACGCCATCCGCCTCCGCTCGGCGGTAGACGCCTACAACAAAGCCCACGGCATCCGCTAGACGCCGCTCTCTCCGTCCGCCGCTCGGTCTTCTCAGACCGGGCGGCGTTTTTATGCTATACTGAATCAATCTCGCCGCGAGGAGACAACCCATGCAGAAAGTAAAGCGCCACACGTCTACCGTCACAAAAATTGTTTACATCCCGACCTATACGCAGAACGGTAACGGCACTCACGCCGCCAATCAATGGCGGCCCGGTGACCCGCCGGAAAAGCACCCGCTGTTCGATCTGGCCGGCAAATACAAAGACGATCCGCTGTTCGAGGAGTCAGTCCAGCTTATGAAAAAGCTGAGGCAGGAAGAGCTTGAGCAGGACTGGAAACGGCTTGATGAAGAGGAAGCCGAGCGTAAAGCGAAAGCAGAGTGACATGTTTGTCCTGGACAGCGACACAACAACGCTCTTTTTCAACGGCAACGAAAAAGTCGTTGGGCGTGTTACCGCCGCGCCGAATGGCGCCATCTATTTGCCGTCTATCGTCGTCGAGGAGCAGCTCCGGGGCCGGATGGCGCTGCTGGCAAGTTTGAACCCGCTGCGTGCCCCAGATCGCGCAAAGGTTCCGCTCGCTTATGACCTTTTGCTGAATACAGTGCGGGATTTACAGCGCTTTGAGCATCTGCCCTACACCGCCGAGATGGAAGCGCTGTATCAGTCCTGGCCTGCCGCCGTCAAGCGGGTCGGCACCCGCGACTGCCGCATCGCCGCCACTGCCATTGTCCTCGGCTACACCGTCGTCACCGGCAATTCCAGCCACTACCAGACTATCCCCAACGTTCGGACGGACGACTGGAGGGGTTGAGCTGCTGAGTGGTTGAAATCTTTGGGGGTGGGGTGGTACTATCAGAGCTATGATGACCCGAACGACCCTGACCCGAAGATTGCTCCTGAAAACTATTCTCCTCGGTGGCCCCGCCCTGCTCGCTGCGCCGCTGCTCGCGCAGACGCCCCCTGCGCTCAGTCCCTTTGTTTCCCGCCGCCCGCCGCTTGCGGACCGCAAGTTTGTTTCGCCGGCGATTGAAAACTTCATCCAATCGGTGCAAAGCCGGATCGCCGACCCGGAAGTGGCCTGGATGTTCGGCAACTGCTTTCCCAACACCCTCGACACTGCCGTGCATTTCCACGACGGCGCTGTTCCCGACACGTTTGTGCTGACCGGGGACATCCCGGCGATGTGGCTGCGGGACACCACCGCCGAGCTGTGGCCGTACCTGCCGCTGACCAAGCAGGACCCGCGCCTGAAGCGTTTGTTCTCGGGCGCGATCCGCCGCCAGACGGCGTGTATCCTGCTGGACCCCTACGCCAATGCGTTTCTGGAAGACCCCGGCAAAACAAGCCAGTGGGTGACCGACGACACCGTGATGAAGCCCGGTGTCCACGAGCGCAAATGGGAAGTGGACTCGCTCTGCTTCCCGGTGCGCCTCGCCTACGGCTACTGGAAAACCACCAGGGACACGTCGCCGTTCGATGCCGACTGGGAACAGGCGATGGACCTCATTGTGCAGACGCTCAAAGAGCAGCAGCGCAAGGACAGTCACGGCCCGTACTATTTCCGGCGCGGCGCTCCCAAAAAGCTGGACCTCAGCCAAGCATCGAGCTACGGCATGCCTGTCAAGCCGAATGGCCTGATCTACTCGGCGTTCCGGCCCTCCGACGACCCGACGACGTTTCCATTTCTAATCCCCTCTAACTTCTTCGCTGTGGTCGCTCTGCGGCAAATGGCGGAGATGCGCTATGCGATCCGTGGCGGCAGCCTGAAAGTCTACGCGGCCCTTGCCCTCGCCGATGAAGTCGAAGCCGCGCTGATAAAACACGCGGTCCAGAAAAACGCCGAGGGCGACTTTGTGTACGCTTACGAAACCGACGGCTTGGGAAACTTTCTGTTCCTGGACGATCCCAACGTGCCCGGCCTGCTGTCCCTGCCGTACCTCGGGGCGTGTGCCCCGGACGACCCCGTTTACGCCGCCACGCGCCGGTTCGTCTGGAGCAGCGCCGACCGCAGCTTCGCGTCGGGCCGGTACGCCGGCCTCGGCAGCCCGCACACTGCACCCGGCTCCATTTGGCCCATCGGCCTCTGCGTCTGGGGCCTGACCAGCGCCGACCCCGCCGAGATCGCCGGGGCGCTGGCCGAGCTGAAAGCCACCCACGCCGGCACCGGCTTCATGCACGAGTCGTTCGACAAGGACAACCCCAATCACTACACGCGCTCCTGGTTCGCCTGGGCCAACTCGCTGTTCGGCGAGTTCGTCGTCTATGCGCTGAACACGCACCCGCAGGTGCTCGCCCGGCCCCTGCCGCCGGCCTGAGCGGTCCCCAAGCCGCCCTCGGAGACTTTTTTCGCAGTGCCGAACCGTTTTGTCCGGCTGTTCCGTTCCTGCTGTAGACACACCATAAGGAGACTTCCCAATGACTACGCTGCCATCGCTCTTTCGCGCTGCCGCCCTGCTGCCGATCCTGCTCCTGCCCGGCGTCCGCGCCTCCGCCGCCCCGCCCCAAGTGGACCCGGCGGCACTGGCCCTGCTGCAAAAAGTCCAAACGGCGATGCAAAAAACGCACAGCCTCTCGGCAGACTGTGAGATGAATATGCTTATGACGGATATGTCTCCAAACGCTCACCCGGACAGTCCAAAAATACCGTTCCGGGAGATCAGTAGTTTTCGGGTGATGAAGCCAAATTATCTGCGCGAACAACGCTGGTTTCTTGAGAAAAGCAAAGCAACAGGTCTTTGGGAAAAACCGAAAAAACCACTTATCGCTGCATCGGACGGCCACCAAACCTGGCATCAGTTCGGCGCAGGCCAATACTCCGCGGACAATGCCGATCCGCAGGGCCACAACCTTTACGCCGCGCTGCCCTCCGACGACTTTTTTGATCCCGCGAAGTCTGCGTTCGCCAAAGTCCAAAAACAGCAGGCGAAAGGGCAGCTTCTATCACTGACGGACGCTGGCACTCAAAACTGGCAAGGACAATCCCTACCACATTGTTGATTGGTTCTATGTCTGTGACATCTCCTTAGACCCCTATATACCGAAGAGCGTCCTAAAAGCCCTGCCCGGTGGTGCGCTGACTGAGCGTGACTGCCTTTATATCGGCGCGGATAACTTAGTGCATCGAACTGTTTCAACATTCAACATCGGTTGGTCCGGCGAAGCAGTGGCACGGAACATTAAGATCAACGCACCTTTGAGGATTGCGAGTTTCAAGTTCGCCCCGCCGCCCGGCTCACAGATGTCCAAGCCTTATGTTGCCCCAAAGCCGTCTGAGCCTCTACTCGCAGCGGGGACACTCGCACCGGATTTCGCGGCGACTGCGCCCGACGGCAGCCAGGTTCGCCTGTCGGACTACAAAGGAAAAATCGTCGTGCTGGATTTCTGGTCCACCTGGTGCGGCCCCTGCCAAAGCGCGATGCCGCATCTCGAAAAAGTCTATCAGCAGATCAAAGACAAGAATGTCGCCGTGCTCGGCGTCTGCGTTTGGGACGAAAAGCCCGCGTATGACAAGTGGGTCGCAGCAAAGAAAGACACGTATCATTTCCCGACAGCGTTCGATCCCGCCGGGCGCGGCAAGACGAGCATTGCGTCCAGTCTGTACCATGTGAGCGGCATCCCGACGCAGTACGTGATTGACAAAGACGGCAAAATCGCCGCATCCACCGTTGGCTACAACGAAGGTGGGACCGAGCTGGAAACCGCGCTCAATAAGCTCGGCACGAATATCCCCGTGCCGACCGCGTCCAAGCCGTAGCGCGAGCTAAGGAAAGCCGCCCCACTCGGTTCAGCCGGGGCAGGCGGCTTTTTTGGGATTGTCTTCGGCAAAACCGTTCGCTTCGTCGTCCGGCGGCACATACACACGCAAGGAGGCACAAAAAACTATCATGGCGACAGACCCGACAGACTGGCAGCTCCTGCGGCAGTTCACCGACAGCCGCTCGCAGGCAGCGTTTTCCGCGCTGGTGCGCCGGTACACAAACCTCGTCTACCGGGCCTGTGAGCGTGAGCTTGGAAGCTCAACGCAAGCCGAAGACGCCGCGCAGGCCGTGTTTCTCGTGCTGGCTCGCAAAGCGCCGTCGCTGCGGCCCACCCGCGCCGAAGCCACGCTGTCAAGCTGGCTGTTTGAGACGGCGCGGCTGACCGCGCAGAATGTCCGGCGCTCGGAAGGGCGACGGCAAGCGCGGGAGCAGGAGGCGGCACCCTTGCAGACCGAACCCTCGGAGCAAATGCCGGACGCCTGGGCGGAAGTCGCGCCGCTCTTAAACGATGCTCTCCGCTCGCTTTCGGCATCGTCGCGCACACTCGTTCTAGCGCGGTACTTCGAGGACCGTCCACTAGCCGAGATTGGAGCCGTGCATGGCCTGTCCGAAGATGCCGCCCGGATGCGGATCAACCGCGCCCTGGACCGCCTGCGCCGCTACTTCGCCGCACACGGTGTTACGCTGTCCGCCGCCGCGCTTGCCGCCCTGCTGCCGCTCTCCGTCCGCCCCGCCCCGGCCCACGCCGCCGAAGCCATTGCCAGGCTTTCTCCTCTTTCCAGCGGGACGCCCGCGTTTACATTCGCCCAAGGAGCGATCCACACCATGAACACCCACCGCCTGCGGCTTCAACTGGGAGCCGCCGTCCTTGTCGCCGTCTTCGTCCTCGGCACCGCCGGGGCTGTCCGTGTCACCACCGAGCGCAAAGCCCGAGCCGTTCGGGCCGCACAGCAGCAAAGTCAGGCGCAAGCCCATCAGCAGCAAAGTCAGGCGCAGGCCCTTGCCATTATGGACCGGATGTACGCCACTTACGCTGCCATGAAGTCGTTCAGGTGCGACGTCACCAGCCGGGAAGAACCGCTCCACACAGCGCAAGATGCATCCTACGAAATCGAGTATCCCAACAAGGTCCGCTTCAAGCGGTTTACGCTTCTCGGAGGCGATATGTCGGGCAGCGCCGCCGCTGTCAGCGACGGCGCCAATCTGTATGTGACCTGCACGGAAGGCAGTGGTCAACACGCTAGTGGCCCTTATAGCCTTTCGCCAAATGGCCGATCGGATCGGTATGCTAAAATGCCTGCCCCCGTCGGCGGCAGCTTTCTTGCCGACTTTGGCGGCTTACCCGGCTGGGGGACGGAGCCCTATGCGGGGATGCCAAACGTTGCTCTTAGCCTTCGCTTAGAAGACTCGCATAATTCGCAGATGTCGGCTCCAGTTTACTCGCTGGGGCCATCGGTTGTGCTCGATTTGCCGGGTGTTCCAGGACCGATGCCGTTTGACGTCGTCACGGCTCACATCGCCTATCACTCAGGCGCTCCGGGAAGAGACTGGAAAGGTGCAGAGGAAACAGTCACTTATTATATCGGTCAGCGTGATCATCTGCTTTATAAGCTGGTTGCAACCGACCCGCTTAGCCCGACAGACTTGGACACACGGACGGAGCTTATCAACAGCAACGAAATTAACACCAAATTGCCTGCCTCGGATTTTGTGTTCACGCCGCCATCTGGCAGCCGCGAGGTCAGAAACACGAGCGGTTTGTTTCCCGGCAGCAGAGGATAAAGGAAGCGTGGGAGTGAGGAGCGTGGGACTCAAGTCCTACGCTGTGGGGCGAAGCGCCGAGTGACCGCCTTCGCGGGCACGGAGAAGTGTGGAGAACAGATGGCGGAGCGCGTCCCACTCTTCGTCCACGTAGGTGGACGGTCGGCGTCTGCGCCCCACAGCGTAGGACTTGAGTCCCACGCTCTTCATTCCTGCGCCTTTACCTGCTAAATCCGCTCAATCCTCGGAAGGAGGAACAGCGCCGGATCAGGGGGCGGCATGGGCGACGCTCCAAAGCACTTCCACGGCAATACTGAGCGCAATGTCTTCCTGCGGCTCCGGCAGGGTATGGGTCCAGTCCTGAACGGCGTCACCGATCCGGTCCCAGAGTGCGAAGGCGTCGGCTGCCGGCAGGTCGGTCCTGACGGAGATGACAAGGTGCGACTCGATCTCGTCGGACGCCGCCGTGCGGTAAACTTCTATCTGCTGGGCGTTTTCGCTTTCCCTGGCTACGATCTGAAGCATCTCTGCCAGGACCTCTTGAACCGATGCCGGGAGAGGCAGGTCGGTCAAGCCGTTGTCTGCCGCTTCCCGTTCCAGAACCGCTGCCGCTTGCGCCATGTGTGCTGATCCTTTCGCCCGAAAAATACCATTGTACCCGGCAGGCGATGCAAAAAAGCCCCACGCAGGAAGCGTGGGGCTTTTGGCTGTCTTTAGCGCCAGGTGGTCGCGCCTGCGCCCTGGGCGGACGCGGGCAGGTCGGGAGCGCCGACGATGCTTTCGACGCCTAAGTAAGCGTCAAGCTCTTCGTTGGTGTGTCGGTGGCTCCACTGGGCGAACCGCTCCTCGCCCTCTCGGGTCTCCTGGAACTTCTCGATGACGTTGGCGAGGGCGTACTTGACCTTCTCCGCCGGCACCTTGCGGTGGATTGGGCGGCTGAAGCTCGGATGGGCGCCCAAATCGCCGCCGAGCATGATGTCGAACGCTTCCACTTGCGAGCCATCGTCGAGCCGGGCCAAACAGCCCTGCAAACCGATGTCGCCGACATGGTGCTGGGCACACGAGTTTGGGCAGCCGTTCATGTTGATCTTCAGGCCGCGCTCATACGGGTTCGGGGCGACTTTTTCCAAATGCGTGACGACGTCGCCGATACGCAGCTTAGTCTCAGTGATCGCCAAGTTGCAGAACTCGATGCCGGTGCAGGCCATCGCGCCCCGGCGGATATTGGGCACGTCCCAGGCAAAGCCCGCCGCCGCGAGGTCTTCCTGCGCGTGGGGGATGTTCTCGGTCGTGATATGCGGGATCAGCATATTCTGCACATTGGTCAGGCGCACTTCGCCCCGGCCCCACTTGTCCGCGACATCGGCGGCGCGGCGCATCTGCTCGTCGGAGAGGCGACCGGCCAGGATGCACAGGCCAATCCAGTTCAGGTCCGGCTGAGACTGGGCGTTGACCCCGATGTGGTCCCGGTAGGTCTCGTCGGAGAACGCAAAGCCCGGCGCGGCGGGGTCGGGGGTCCAATCGAGCTTGGCCCGCACTTCGGCGGTGAACTTCTCGGGTCCCCATTCGGCCATCAGGTACTTCAAGCGGGCGCGGGTGCGCTTTGCCCGGAGCTGGTCGGCATCGCGGTAGCATTCGGCGATGGCCCGCATGACATCCACAATGCCCGCGAGGTTATCGGCGGGCACGAAGATGTCAAGCGGCTGCCCGAAGAACGGCTGGAGCGACAGGCCGCCGCCGACCAGGAATTGGTAGCCGACAACGCCATCAGCCTCGCGCTTGTGTGCCACCAGCGCCGCGTCGTTGATCTGCGGCAGAGTGCTCTGGATGGGAGAGCCTTCCACGGCGATCTTGAACTTTCGGGGCAGGTCACCAAAGTCCTTGTTCAGATGAAAGAAGTTCTGGATGGCGTCAACCACCGGCCGCGTGTCCACAAGCTCCTGCGGGTCGAAGCCCGAGGCCGGGGACGAGGTCAGGTTGCGGGTGATGTCGCCGCAGGCCCCGGCCGTGGTCAGGCCGCAGGCGTCGAGTCGGGCAAAGATGTCCGGCATGTTGTCAATCGTCAGCCAGTGAAGCTGGATCGTCTGCCGGGTGGTGATGTCCGCAATCCCACGCGCGTAATCTTTGGTCAGGTCGGCCAGGGTCCGCAGCTGCTCGGTGGAGAGCCGCCCGCCGGGGACTTTGATCCGCATCATGAAGTGGCCGTTGTTGGGCCGCTGCTGGTACACACCGTACCACTTGAAGCGCATGAAGTCGCCGGGGTCAATCGCGTCGAAGCCGGTTTCGGCGTACTTGTAGATGTCCGCCAGGACATCCAGCCCCGCCTTTTCCTTCTTCAGCCGCTCTTCTTTGGTCTGCTTAATTTCTTTGGTGTCTGTCTTGGTCTCGCTCATCGGATATTCCCTACTAAATAACTTGCCAATAGGCACATTATACAACGAACTCACTTCTCTGTCAACATGCGCGACGCACGATTGGTTCCGGGTAAACTCATTCGAGGAGGCTTGCCATGAAAATCACCGTGACTTTGGGCCGGCAGCTTGGCTGCGGCGGCTCCTATTTGGGCCAGTGCATCGCCGACTCCCTCGGCATTCGCTGTTTAGACCGGGAGATTGTTTCCAAAGCCGCCGAAAGCCTGCAAGTGGACGAGGCGGATGTGCTGCTCCGGGAAGAGCGCGGAGCATCGTTCTGGGAGCGGATGCTGCGCGGGATCACGACCGGACCGCCGGAAGCGGTGTATTTGGCTCCGGTGCCGCTGTCGGTGTCCGACCGCGACCTGCTGTCTGCCGAGACCAAAGTGATGCAGGAGATCGCCGCCGGGGAAAGCGTCGTGATTGTCGGACGCATTGCGCGTTATGTCCTGCCACCGCATCCGGGCATGGTGAACATCTTCTTGCATGCCCCGACTTCTTTCCGCGTAGGGCGTCTCATTGCAAATGGTCTGGCGACGACTGAGGCCGAGGCGAAGACGCTGATCGAGCGCTCCGACGAGACCCGTCGGCTGTACATCAGCCAGATGATCGGCAAAGAGGAGTACGACGCCCGCGCTTATCATTTGTCGCTCGATACCAGCGCCCTATCCCTGCCCGAGACCGCCGATTTGCTGACCGATTTCGTCCGCAAGCGCACATCAGGATAATCGAAAGACCGGCACTGGAAGTGCCGGCCTATTACGAAAGAAAGTTGAAGCAACTAAGGAACAAGAAACGCCCGCATTCTTCGTCTTGCTTTGTATTCAACCGCTTCGGTTTTCACTCAACAGTAGGCCGGCACTTCCAGTGCCGGTTCCTAACCCCGTGCCGGTCCCTACTTCGGCAAATCCGCGCCGCAGTTCGGGCAGAAGACGAACGCCTGGTAAGAGACCAGCGCTTTGCAGTTCGGACACTTGCGCTCGCTGTCCGGCGGGGTGTCCTGGAACGCTTCAGTGTTCGGGGGCGGCGTCTCAGACTGCTTGGCGTAATTGCCTGCCAAAACCGCTGCGTAGTCATCGCCGTTGGCCCAGGCATCAATCTCCATCGCCCGCACCGCTGGGAATGGGTGCGTGGTCTGCAAAGTCTGGTTCATCTTGAAGAACGAGTTGAGTGCGTCTCGGCCCATCTCCTCGTAGTCTCGGCCCTGCGCCAGAAACGCTTCCTTGTTCATCTGCGCGTGCAGCTTGCGCGAGCCGCCTGCCAGCTTCATCTGGACATTCACCGACGCTGCCGGGTCCTGCGACGCCAGCAGCCCGGCCCGGTCGGCGGTCAGCTCGCTTTGCCGGTACCAGTGGAAGAACGCATAAAACAGGCCCATCCCGAGGCCCTGCGCCAGCCCGAAGGTCCGCCCGCCGAGCCGCATCAGCAGATTTGCCAGAAACTCGGCGATCTGCCGGTACAGCACATGACCGGCCTTGATATGGCCCAGCTCATGCCCCAAAACCACTCGCCACTCGTCCTCGTCCAAAAGCTCGATCAGCCCGGAGAACAGCACGATGCTCGGTGAGTCTACTCCGAACGTAAACGCATTCGCAAAAGGCCGCTGGTCAATGTAAAGCGACGGCACCGGCATATCGAGAATGGCGCACGACTCGACCAAAAGCGCATGGAGGTCCCGGCACTGGCTGCCATCCACCCGCACCATGTCCGACAGGCAGAACATCCGCCCGGCCCGGTCGCCGCCGTACTCGTTAAACTTGCGAAACACCCAGTCTAAGCCCGGCGCTTTCCGCAGGGCCGCGAGGGTCGCTTTATCGGTCGGATGCTCAAAGGCCGTGGACGACAGGCCGGGAAATCGTTGTCGGTCGGACATGGAAGTCTCCTTTATTCCCTATGTTTAGCAAGTACTGGAGAGAGCACAAGTCAATTTCGAAATGGAACTACGACTACCCACACAACAAACAAAAGATGGGTTACCCCTGTCAGAAGAAGCAATAGTTGGGGCTGCTTGGACAAAAGTACAAAGAACGTTCTGTAACAAACAGAAATGGACAGCGGAAGCAGAACTACCACAAACAAAGGCAGCATAACATCAGTATTGCCTAGTTGTGTGCTATGTCTCACCAAATAAACAAAGCCGACAGCACACCCACCCGTGAGCATGACTACCCAAAGTGGCGTTGCGGTTAGCAGCAGTAGCCAAACAAAAGTTTCAATCGCAGCGTTTTCTTTTGAAATCTTCACGGCGTTCCCTGTTCTGCCGGCACCGAAACCGGCACTGGAAGTGCCGGTCTACGTTTGAGTGAAAGTCCCTGCGGGACTGAAGAAAAGGTGGTGCAGCGCAATCTTGATCTTTAGTCGCTTCGACTTTCACTCAACAGTAGACTGGCACTTCCAGTGCCGGTGCTATGCGCCGTGCTGATCTCTCAGCCGCATAAGCGTGAACCGCCTGCAATGCTTCTCGCGTCAGCGTTGGATAGCTTTCCAAGAGCTGCGCTTCAGTCCAGCCCGCGCCGTACAAATCCAAAAGAAACTCAACGGCGAGCCGCGTTCCTTTGATGACTGGCTTGCCGGATAGGATGTTTGGGTTGCCATGAATATATTCTTGCCAGTCCATACTTTGCTCCTCGCTTGAAGTCCTCTACTGCTCTTTCTCCAGCGTAATTGCCAGGATTTTCAGGCTGCGCTCGTTCGGCAGGACAATCGCGGTCAGCTTTTTGGTTGGGTCCAGCGTCAGGCGGTAGTCGCCGAGCGTCGTTGGGCCGGGCTTGGCCCCAGCAGGTGTGTAATGGTACGCCATGCTGAATGCCGGAGCCGGAGGCAGGCTGCCCCAGTCGGCGACGGCGACGGGCAGGGAAGCCGTGTCGTTGCCGTATTGGGCGTTGATGTTGACATTCACGATACTGCCGCCCGAGGCGGCGGCGAGGAGATGCACAGCCTGATACTTGCCGCCGGGGACGGAAATCGTCTGGCCGGAGCAGGAAACGACATCCGGCAGGCCGGCTTTCACGGCGGGGTATTGGAACGAGATGGTGTGGTTCGAGCTGAGGCCCTGACCAATCTGCGCCGTGTAGTAGCCCGATGGGTACAGGGGCAGGCCGGGCTTGCCCTGAAGCAGCGGGTTGCCTTCGGCTTCCGACGTCACATCCGGCGGCAGCAGCTCGGCGGGCAGGTAGCCGCCGCGCCCGTCGAAGCCGCCGGTTTTGGGATTGCCGCCCGGCTTTTCTTCGCCTGAACCGATGCCGACCGTGTTGAAGGCTTTGGTCAAATCTACGGGAACTAAGCTCGCTTTGCTTGTCCCGACGGTGATGAATTGCTGCAAAAGCGTGTCGCCGCCTGAAACCGGCAGCGTGGACAGCGCGGGGCCGTCGCCCTCGCGGATGTCCCAGACCAGCGCGTAGCGGCCCGGCTGCTTCGGGGCGGTGAACGATGCCGCAATGCCTTCGTCGGCAGCCCCGGCGGGCAGGTCCGCGGTCAGGGTCGCCGGGGCGCTGCTGTCCGCGCCCCGGTCCGCGCCGTCGAGGTAGTACCAGTGGGCGCTGATGCGAACGTCGGACTTCTTGAGTGTCCGGGCGCTGATATTCTGCAAAGCCAGACGCGCCGTGGCGGTCTTGCCGGGGTCCACCGTGCGCGGGACATCGGCCAGCACGAACGAGGCGAAGGGCAGAGTGGCAGCGACTCGGAGCGGCTCGTCATAGGAGCCGTTGACCAGCGTGCCGAGGGTATCAGGCAGGACAAACCAGTGGATGCGGTACGCGCCGGGAGCCAGCGCCGTGCCGCCGGCGGCGACGAGCGAGACCGGCAGTGTGACGACGGCGACCTGGCCGGGCGTCACGGGGTCGGGGCTGAGAGGCGCTTTGCCCTCGGCGACGGTCTTGGGAGTGCCGCCGTCCGGGTCGGTGGTCTGGATTTTGTAGCCCAGGGCGTAAGAGGCCGGCCAGGCGGCGGAGCCGTCGTTTCTGACCGACACTGCGGAGGATAGGCTTTGTCCGGCCTCGGCGATGCCCGGCGTGGTCGTGCTGAGGAACGTGGCGGCGGTGCCGCCGAGGCCGGTGTCCGCACCGATCACCGTTACCGGCACCTGCAAGGGCGTGTCGCCGGCGTAGGAGAACCAGCGGTCCTGGCCCTGCACCATATCCACGACCAGGGTGTAGTCGCCCGGCTCCAGGTCCTCGCCGAAGTTGTTGCGGGCGACCAGGCCGATATTCAGCGTCACGGTGTGACCGGGCAGGACTGCCCGGCCAATCGGAATGCGCGGGGCGCTGTCGTCGAACAGCTTGCCGTTGCGGTACCAGCGCGTCGAAAGCGAGTAGCCCTCGCCCGCCCGCCAGGGCAGCGCCCCGGCATTCTCGATGCGAATCGGGACCTCATACAGCGTCTTCGGGAAGATCGTGCGCGGCACGGCGTTGGTCAAATACTTCGCGTGCCACTGCCGGGTGCCGTCGTACTGGATTACCTGGGCGCGGGTGGCATCCACGTACTGCTCGCCGTACTGCCGGGATGCCGCCGCTTCGGTGCCGTGGGCGAAATCGTTCCAGCTATCCACGACAATCTGCGCCGGGGCGGACACCAGCGCGACCTGCCAGGACGTGTCGTAGGTGCGTCCGCCTTTGCGGGATTGGACACCGTTTCTGTCGGTCCGGCCCGGCGAGACCGACGCGACGCCGTCGGAGTAGAAAACGCGGGCCACAGGAGTGCCGTCGGCCAGATTCTTCGGCGCATCGCTGCTTCCAATGGCAAGATCATACACGAGGACGCCCGGTAAGCCGAGGCCCGACACGTCCTGCATCGCCCGGAACTCGGCGGGAACATGGGCGTAGATCATGTCCAGATCGGGCCGGCCCGTCGTCGCGTCTACACCCACCAGCGGGTAATCTAAGTTCTGCGCCTTCATCTCTTTCAGCGCTTCGACAAACGCATCCAGCTCGCGCCCCAGTTGGGGATCACTGGGCGAAGTCCGCAGCAGGGCGACTTCGATGCCCGCAAGGCGCATCTCGCCAAGCTGCTGGCGGTGCCACGAAGGCCGCAGGCCGGAAAACCACGGCCCGGCCCCGTTGATCGGCTGGTCGGCCAGAAGCGTCCCGCCCCCCGCATTCCAGACATTCTGCCCAAGCCCGATGCGCGTGTCGGCGTTGAAGTCCAGCCGGTAAATGCCCATGACGAACGCCGGCGGCTTGGGCTGACCCAGCACGAACGCGCCGCTGTTGACGGACACGCCGGGGGGCAGGGAGCTGGTCGGAGACGAACTCGAAAAGCGCGGCACGGCCTGCGCGACCTGGTACTCGCCTTTGCCGACCCGGCGGGTTTCGGTGCGGGCGGTCGGGGGCGGCAGGTCCGAGCCGAGCGGGTTTTTGATTCCCCCCGGCACAATCTTGATGGTCCCGCGCCCGCCGGGCAGGTCAATCGTGCCGGCGGGCAGGGCGGCGGTCTGCGGCCCTTGCTTGCCGGGCGGCGGGGCGACGCCGAGGGGCGGCGGGTTGTCAAATGGCGACTCGGTGGTATTCGGCTCCTCGGCAACCGTGGGGGCGGGGGCGGTGATGGGGTTTGTGCCAAAAGCGAGCTGCGTCACCGCAGGCCAGTCGCCGCTGACAATGGTGCCGTTGACGCGCGGGAACTGCCCGACCACTTTGGCGCAGACGACCCTGTCGGGTGTGGACGGCGTCGCCGCGCCGTCGGCGGCAAAGGTGATCCGGGTCCACTTGGATGGGTTCTGGACATCGCCTTTGCCGCGCACTTTCTCCGACAGCGAATAAAACTTATCGGCGGGAGCCGAAACGCTGTCCCGGTCGCGGGCGAGGACATTGAAGCCCCAGACATCGCCGGGCTTGGGCGGCCCGGAGCGGCCCATCTCGGACCAGGGAATCGCCATTTCGACATCGTAGCCGGCGTCGCTATCCTCGGGCTTGTTCAGCGTACCGTTTACGGTCGCCGCGTACTTGTAGGAGTAGACCGCCTTGCCTTTGGGGATTTTGGTGCCGTCGCCGACGCTGAAATACGCGCCCTGCGCCGCCGAGACGGCCATCTGATAGGTCTGCGGGGTGCGGACTTTGGCGCGGGCACCGTCGGTCTCGAAAAAGACTTCGATGTCGTCGTCCTGCTGCGGCTGGGATGTGGTCGCCGTGTTGGTGCCGAGCACGTTGGTATCGCGCACCCGAAATGCGGCATAGAAGTAGTAGTCGTCCCACGACGTGTACATCGTCTGCACCCGCTCGCCGCCCGCCGTCGCCGCGGGGGTTGGAGCCGCCGCCGTGGAAGCGGGCAGCGCAGCAAACGGCAGCACAAGCAGCAGCGGGAGGGCGCGAAGAGCAACATCGCCCGGTAATTTTAAGAGCATATCTCAATATACCCGCGCGGATAGGGGATGTCAAGGAAACTCGGCCAGCCAGAGGATGTATCCTCTGGCTGGCCGAGCGGTCGAGATTGCGAGCCGGGCACTAGGGCGCGGCGACGCTGACGGCGGTCCACCCGCTGTAGGGACCGTAGATGAAGCCGACCGCGTTTGGGTCCGGCTCCGCGAGGTTCCACAGGGAAATGGGTCCGTTGACATTGTTCCAGAGCAGGCGCTCCTGGTTGTCTGAGCCGAAGGCGATGGCAGTGCCGCTCCATCCGCCGTAGGGGCCGTAAACCGCGCAGCTTGCGGCGGGATTAACGTCCGCCGTGTTCCACAGTGAGACGCGCCCGTCGGTGTTGTCCCACAAGAGATGCGCGGCGTTGTCCGGTCCGACTGCCAGCGCGTTCGCGGTCCAGCCAGGGTAAGGGCCGTAGATGAGGCTACTTGCGACGGGATTGGCGTCGGTCGTGTTCCACAAAGAGACGCGCCCGTCGGTGTTGTCCCAGAGCAGACGCTCGCTGTTGTTTGCGCCGATGCTGATAGCAGTGCCACTCCATCCGCCGTAGGGGCCGTAAACCGCGCAGCTTGCGGCGGGATTAACGTCCGCCGTGTTCCACAGTGAGACGCGCCCGTCAGTGTTGTCCCACAAGAGATGCGCGGCGTTGTCCGGTCCGACTGCCAGTGCGTTCGCGGTCCAGCCGGGGTAGGGACCGTAAATGAAGCAGCTTGCGGCGGGGTTTGCGTCGGCAAGGTTCCACAGTGAGACGCGCCCGTCGGTGTTTGTCCACAAGATGCGTGCGGAACCGTTCGGGCCTTGCGCGATAGCGCGTGCCGTCCATCCGCTGTAGGGGCCGTAGATGAGACAGGTGGCACTCGGGTTGACGTCCGCCGTGTTCCACACGGAGATGCGGCCATCGCTGTTGTCCCAGAGAATGCGGGCTGTGGCGGGTCGGCGGGCCTCATACGCCCCGACTGTGGGCGCACTGGGCCGTGGCCGCCCGTCCTTGTCGGCTGCCGGAGCGCCGGTGGCGGTTCCCGCGCCGAAGCAGGGCGAGCCGGGGTTCAGGTGCAGGTCACTCGGAGCGTTCACAAACAGCGGATCGGCGTCGAAATCGCCGCTGCCGGGGTAGCCGCCCCGCACGTCGCAGGCGATGGCGACAGCATTGGTGGGGGTGCCGGGTCCGGTGCTGGGACGGTAGTTTGTGACCTCGCCGCCGGAGTTGCCGTAGACGATGTCGTTGGTCAGGGTCGTGGTGGCGTAGTTCAGGCCGCCGATCCCACCGCCGCCGCCGAGCGCGTTCCCCGCCGCGTTGCCGGTGAGAGTGCAGTTGGTGATTGAGACGGAGCCGCCGCTCTGGTTTAGAGTGTAGATGCCGCCGCCGCCGCCGGCGGAGTTGTTGGTCAGTGCACAGTTGGTCACGGCAATAGTCCCGGTGCCGCTGCTGCTGTTGAAGATGCCGCCGCCGCCGAGCGCCGAACCAGCGGAATTACCGGAAATCGTGCAGGCGGACACCAGGACAGCACCGGCCCCGCTGCTGCTGTTGCTGTTGAAGATGCCGCCGCCGTTCGAGTTTGGCGACGAATTGCCGGAAACCGTGCAGCCGGTGAGCGCAATCGTGCCGCTGCCGCTGTTGGTGGTGTAAACACCGCCGCCGTCGCCGCTGCCTGCGAGATTGCCGGTGAACGTGCATTGGGTCACCGCGACCGAATTCGTGCCGCCGGCCCCGGCGTAGAGGCCGCCGCCGGCGCCGTTGCCGGAGGTCATATTAGCCGTGAACACGCAGCGCAGCACCGTGGTCGTGCCGCCGCTGAGGAGAACCGCGCCGCCCGACATCGCGGCATTGTTCCTAAGCACGCAGTCCCGAATGGTCGCGCTTGCGCCGGAGACATTGATCGCACCGCCGGACAGCGAGCTTTCGTAGCCGTTTTGGATGGTCAGGCCACTCACGACAGCGCCCGTTTCGCCGGTGTGCAGGTAAAACGCGCGGTGATTTGCGCTTGCGCTGCCGCCGCAATCAATGAGTGTCTTGGCCGCGCCGTCCTGCGAGGTCACGGTGATATTGCGTCCGCCAAAATCCAAATCCGTGTTGCCGGGGCCGGTGTAGGTGCCGGAGGCAAGAAGGATGGTGTCGCCGTCGGCGGAGGCCGCAATCGCGCTTTGGATCGTCGCGAACTGCGCCGGCACGGCGAGTGTCGCCGCCGAGGCCAGCCCCGGCAGCAGCAGTGTCAAGGCTGCGACCCCGCCGCTCAGAGCAGCCTGGCGCAGAGGTCCCGACATGGAAAAGAAATGCTTCATAGGTATTTATCTTTCTGAAAGTTCAGGGCAGTAGATGTCCGCAGACTGAGTATGGCACAAGTTTGTTCCGGTTGCAAGACATTGTGTGGTTCAGCAGCGAAAACCCGGTACTGCTGCGGGGTAAAATCCGAAAACGGCGTTTTTCGGAAAACAATGAGGAATGCGCTTGACAGGGGTGGAATTCCTGTGCTAGACTGTTCGCCAGACCATGACCAACCCGAAAAACAACTTTTCCTCGACACAAGGCGGCACGCAGTCCCTGCGCGGCCTGTCCCTTGCTGCGTCCCATGCGTATCCACACTACGCGCCTGCCGCGCCGCCGAATGGGTTTTCTTTCGCTTGGTACCTACGTCCCCAATAGTCTCCAAGCTTTCGAGAAACCGCATTTGGCCCCAGGCATCACGCCTGGGGCCTTTTTGTTTGCCGAAGCTTGACCTCGCTCGCGGAAACGACGCCCAATGCGTCTTGTCCCTTCGGAGTATATGACTATGACCAAAGACTCGCTCGGCGACCGGATAAAAGCCGATTATGAAAACCGGACGCGCTTTTTCCTGCCGCGCCGCACCTATACCCTGCTGCGGGTGGACGGCAAAAGCTTTCACACATACACGCGGGACTGCGAGCGGCCTTATGACCAAGCGCTGATGGACGATATGGACACGGCGGCCCTCGCGCTCTGCGTCAGCATCGAAGGCGCACAGTTTGCGTTTGTGCAGTCCGACGAGATCAGCGTCCTCTTGACCGACTTCGGCTCACCGCAAACTCAGGCCTGGTTCGACGGCAGCGTGCAAAAGCTGGCCTCGGTGAGCGCATCGCTCGCCACCGCGCACTTCAACGCCGCTCGGGCGCGGCGCAGTCCGGCGGCGTGGGACAATCCGGCCTGCTTCGACAGCCGGGCGTTCACGATCCCGGACAGCGTTGAAGTGGAAAACTACACTTCCGTACCGGCGCAAAGAAGTCCGAGGGGGCAATCACCCAGCACATGATGCAGGACTGGCTCCAAAAGAAAGGCGTCGAGCTGCGCGGCGCGGACACCGACGAGGCCCCGCAGGCGTACAAGAGATTGGCTGACGTAGTCAAGTCCCACGGCAGCACGGTGCGGATTGTCCATACCCTGGCTCCGATGGGAGTGGCGATGGCCGGACCGGAGATCCGCGATCCGTACAAGGACTAAGGGACCTCACCCCGCTCGTGCCTCGCGACCCTCTCCTTTCGAAGGGAAAGGAGAGGGTCGAAACGGAGTTTCGGGGTGAGGTGATTCCTAATCTTCCTCGCTTTTGTGCTTAAGCTGCCCAAGAATGCAGTCGGCGGGGCCTAAATCGCCGCGCCCGCCGAGGTACGCGGGCTGGTACAGGGGGCCATCCCTGTAGAACAAGCGGACGCTGACAAGCAGTGGCTCGGTCATAGAGTTGGAACCTCCTCGGGCGGGAACGTAAACTGCGCGTCGGCGGCAACCAACGGGTCAGGGTCCCGGCGATATGTTTCCAGACGCTCACGCCGCAACAATTTCTCTTGCGTCGCTTTCTAGTATCAGCAGGCCCAAAAAATAATTTCGCCAACCCCTTGCATATTTTTGGAAACTGTGTTAGAATTGTCATGCGGCTTTCCAGAACCACCCCACGCCGCGTTGTACCCTTTGAACTTGCACAACTAAATATTCCGAATCTCTGGTTGTTTACAGAAATTCCACCTGCTTTTCGACTCTTTGTCACACAAGGAAGACCGATATGCGCTTCTACTTTTCTGTACTCTGGTCGGCACTGCTGCTGACCCTGATTTCCGCCGCCGGGGCCGCGCCGCTGCCGGGATACACCCAGGCCACAAAGCGTCATGCCCCCGCCCGCGTGGGAGTGACCCGGCGCATTGCCGCCGCCGCGACCGCGCCTGCCGCGCCGACCAATCTGCGGCTGTATAACTACCCGGCCCCAACCTCGGTTCAGCTTCTTTGGGCCAGCGGCAGCGTGAGTGAAAGCAGCTTTTCGGTTGAGCGCAAACCCGACGGTCAGCCCGACAGCGCGTTTGTGCCCGTCGGCTCCGCCGATCCGGTCAACAGCGCCGGGGCAAACGTCTTTTTCACCGACCCGACCGGGCTGGATTTCGATACGGTCTACGCTTACCGTGTCCGGGCCATCGCCGCGGACGGCACACCGTCGGATTATTCCAACATCGCGGTCGCCACCACCGCGCCGGTGAAGCCAATCAGTCTCAAAGTCGCGGCAGTCACAGGCTCGGACAGCAAGCTGACTTTGACGTGGACCGACAACGCTAATCACACGCTCTACTTCCAGCTTTGGCGCAAAGGGCCGGGGCAGACCGCCTACCAGAACTTTGCGAACTGGGGCAACAACAATATCTACGGCGGCGGCAACCCCGGCAAAGGCAGCTCGTTCACCTTCACCGACACCGGCCTCGATGTCAGCAGCGCCTATTCGTATTATGTCGTTGCCTATAACCCCGCAGGCGGCAGCGACCCCTCGGACTCGGCAGTCGGCACGACCAACACGACGCAGACAGCCCCGGCAGCCCCGAGCCTGAACGGCAGCGCCGGGTCATCGGGCGCGGACGGCACGGCCAATCCTAAGACAACAATCCGCGTTTACTTCACCGACCAGAGCACCAACGAAAGCAGCTTCACGCTCCAGCGCCTCAATAACGATGACCCTGCCGGCAGCTACCAGACGATCAAGACCAGTCCCGGCGCACCGGGCACCGGCACGTTCTACGATAACTACGACCCCGGCCTTTCGATTGACACCAGCTACAGCTACCGCGCTTATGCGTCCAACAGTGTCGGCGACTCTCCCTACTCCAATGTCGGCACGTTTGCAACCGTGCCAGTCAGGCCAATCAGCCTCAAAGTCGCTGCCGTAGCCGGGTCGGACAGCAAGCTGACTTTGACGTGGACCGACAACGCTAATCACACGCTCTACTTCCAGCTTTGGCGCAAAGGGCCGGGGCAGACCGCCTACCAGAACTTTGCGAACTGGGGCAACAACAATATCTACGGCGGCGGCAACCCCGGCAAAGGCAATTCGTTCAGCTACACCGACACGGGTTTGACCGTCAGCACCGCGTATTCGTATTACGTCATTGCGTTCAACCAGGGCGGGGCCAGTGATCCGTCGGACACGGCTTCGGCGACAACCAACACGACTCAATCGGCTCCTGTTGCCCCGAGCCTCGGGGGCAATGCCGGGTCATCGGGCGCGGACGGCAAAGCCAATCCCAAGACAACAATCCGCGTCTACCTGACCGATCAGAGCACCAACAGCGCGACAATTTCGCTTCAGCGTTTGAACGCCGACGACCCGAGCAGCGCTTATACAAACCTGCTTGGCTACCCGAAACCGGTCACCGGCGGCAACGGCACATTTTACGACAATTATGATACGGGGCTGGCGATTGATACCGCTTACAGTTATCGCGGGTTCGTTTCCAACTCTGCCGGCGACTCGCCGTACTCCAATGTCGGCACGTTTGCGACCGTGCCCGTGCGGCCTATCGGTCTGTCGGTTGCCGCCGTAGCAGGTTCGGATAGCAAGCTGACTTTGACGTGGACCGACAACGCTAATCACACGCTCTACTTCCAGCTTTGGCGCAAAGGGCCGGGCCAGACCGCCTACCAGAACTTTGCGAACTGGGGCAACAACAATATCTACGGCGGCGGCAACCCCGGCAAAGGCAACTCGTTCAGCTACACCGATACCGGGCTGACTGTCAGCACCAGCTATTCGTACTACGTCATCGCGTTCAACCAGGGCGGGGCGAGCGACCCGTCGGACACGGCTTCGGCGACGACCAACACGACGCAGACTGCGCCCGTCGCGCCAAGCCTCGGGGGCAATGCCGGGTCGAGCGGGGCGGACGGCAAGGCCAACCCCAAAACCACCGTGCGCGTTTACTTCACCGACCAAAGCACGAATGCCGCGACTGTGACCTTGCAGCGGCTCAACGCTGACGACCCGAGCAGTGTCTACACAAGCTTCGCCGGGTACCCGAAAGCCGTCACCGGCAGCAATGGCACATTCTACGACAACTACGACACGGGCCTTTCTATAGACACGGCCTACAGCTACCGGGCGTTTGCGAGCAACAGCGTCGGGGACTCCCCCTACTCCAATATCGGCACGTTTGCAACCGTGCCGATCTCTCCGATCTCGCTCCAGGCGGCGGCGCTCAGTGACACGAAAATTCGCCTGTCTTGGGTGGACAACGCACGTCACACGCAGTATTTCCAGCTCTGGCGCAAGGGGCCGGGGCAGACGACGTACTCGAACTTTGCCAACTGGGGCAACAACAATATCTACGGCGGCGGCAACCCCGGCAAAGGCAACTCGTTCAGCTACACCGACACGGGTCTAACCGTCAGCAGCGCCTACTCCTACTACGTTGTCGCGTTCAACCAGGGCGGGGCGAGCGATCCATCTAATACCGTCACGGCCACGACGTTCCCCGCGAATGCGCCCGGTGCGCCGAGCGACCTGCGGGCAGCAGGCGGGACCAATCCGAGCCAGATCAACATCAACTGGCTGGACAACAGCCTCACCGAGTACGGCTTCATTGTCGAGCGCAAATCGGAAACCGAGACCGCGTTCACGGTCCTGCCCGGTGCGGCCCCCGGCGACCCGACCGTCGGGCCGTCGCCCGGCACCGGGCGCGTCTACTACAGTGACAAGGCAGTCGCCGACGACACGACGTACACTTACCGGGTCAAGGCCACCAACCCCGTCGGTGAGTCCGCCTACAGCAGCAGCGTCTCGGCGACAACCGCCCCGACCGCCGTGTCCGGCCTCAGCGCCGCCGCTGTCACCGGCACCAACGACACCATCAAGCTGACCTGGACCAGCAGCAGCAAGCACGAAGACGGCTTCAATGTCTACCGCCAGGGGCCGGGCGAGACCGTCTTTACGCGGCGGGCCATCGTTCCCGCCGCCGGGCCGGGCAGCCCTGCGGCATACACCGACAGCGGCCTTTCCGGATCGGCGGCATACTCCTACTCCGTCACCGCCTACAACGGTGCAGGTGAGTCCGCCGCGTCGGCGACGGTCAGCGCGACCACCGGCACGGTGGCCCCGACCACGGTGACGATCACCAGTCCGCTGAACGGTGCACACTTCGACACCGGGGTAGCCATTCCCGTCACGGTCACGGCGACTCCTGCCGCCGGAACGACGATTACCAGCTACACGCTCCTCGTCAACGATGTGCCGACAACCCAGAATTCCGGCAGCTTCAGCTTGACAGGTCTGGCGGCGGGCACCTACACGCTCAAGGCCAAAGCCGTGGACAGCGCCGGCAACACGGCGACGTTCCCCGGACTTACCATCACCGTCTCGGTGCCGAAGCCGGTCGCCCCTACTCTGCAAACCGCTGCGCCCGGTGACGGCCAGGTTGTGCTGACATTTACGACGGTCGCGAACGCGCAGACGTACACGCTGAAAAGCGCTCTGACACCGGGCGGGCCGTACACGACCGATGTCTCGAATATCACCGCGACGGTGGGCGCGGCGACCGTGACCGCGACCGACCCAAGCTTAGTCAACGATGTCAAAAAATACTTCGTCGTCAGCGCTGTCGGTGTCGCCGGGGAAAGTCCAAACTCCAACGAGCTGAGCGCGACTCCTGTGCATATTAGCCTGCCGCCCACGGTCACTTTGACCAGCCCGAGCGACGGCGCGACCCTCGGCGTTCCCGGAGCTTTCACCCTCACGGCAACGGCGACCGCGCCGGGCGGCACAGTCGCGCAGGTTGAGTTCTTCCAAAACGGCGTTAGTGTTGGGGTCGTCCAAGCGTCTCCATACACACTGCCCGTCTCCGGCCTTGACGCCGGGACCTATGTCTACAAAGCGGTCGTTTCCGACAGCACGGGGGCGACCGCGACCTCGGCCTCGGCGACCGTCACGGTGGTCAATACGACGCCTGGCGTGACCATTTTGACCGGCCCTGCCGACCTGTCCACGGTCTGCGCCAATACTGTCGTCTTCACCTGGACCGGGTACAGCGCCTCGACGCCCGCCGGGCAGCTCCGCTACGAGGTTCAAATTGACAACAGCGGCACCTGGTCCGCTCCGACCTCCGGGACTTCGTACACGCTCAGCGGGCTGACCGAGGGACTGCACTCGCTGGCAATCCGCCTGCTGAACGCCGACGGCAGCATCGAAGGACAGCCCGTCGGCCGCTCGTTCTTTGTCAATCTCACGCCGCCTGTGCTTCTTCAATCCACTGTGGATGCCCGCGACACCCGCGCCATTGTGAGCTGGAGCACCAGCAAGCCGACCACCGGACAGATCGAGTACGGCCTGACGACGAGCTACGGCCAGACATCCGCCGCTTCCACGGTGGCTGACGGCGGCCACGCGACCACTCTGATTGGATTGACGACCCAGACCACGTACCATTACCGGATACGCTTCACCGACGGCTGCCACCCGGTCGTCTCGGGTGACAAGACGTTCACCACCCAACCGCTGCTCAAAGCGAATCTGACTGTCACCGGCGCGACTGTGCCGGGGTCATTCGCGCCGCTCGGCCAGATCGCCGTTTCCTGGACCGTGCTGAACAGCGGGCCGGGGGATGCCCTGAACGGCTGGACCGACACGGTGTATCTGTCTACCCACAATACTTTGGATGTCACGGCGACCGCGCTTGGCAGCTTCCCGGTTGCGGGGCCGACCCAAGCGTTCACCGACTATACGGAGCGCCAAACTCTTTCCGTGCCGCGCCTTCCCGCCGGACAGTATTACTTGATCATCCAGGCAAACTCGGCGAATACGCTGCCGGAGACTTTGATTACCGACAATGTTGTGGCGATCCCCGTGCAGGTGACGGCGCTGCAAGACCTCGTCGTCAGCCCGAGCACCCCGGCAGTCACCGTCACCACGCATGCCGCCGTGAGCGGCACCCTGACCCTGACCAACCTCAGCGTCGGCGCACTCAGCGGCCTCGCGGCGACGGTCAAGAACGCCCCGGCGAACGTCACGGTGAACGTGACCCTGCCGAAGACCACGCTGCAATCGCTGGAAGGTGAGACCGTGACCTACACCGTCACGGCATCCGATGCCTCTGTCCTCAGCAGCGCCCCGGAGATCGACATCGTCAGCACATCCGGGGCCAAAGCGGCTGCGACTCTGAACATCGCCGTCGTGCCGCCGACCCCCGTGCTGTCGGTCGTGCCGGGCACCCTGCAAACCAGCATGGTGCGCGGCGGTCAGCGGCTGGTGGACTTCACGGTCACAAACACCGGCGACGCCCCCGCAAAAGCGCTGGCGCTGGCAGTGCCGAATGTCCCGTGGCTGTCGGTGACCGCGCCGCCAGGGACAGGCGACCTCCTGCCGGGCGCGACCGCGACCCTGGAGCTTGCGCTGACCCCTGCTGCCGACCTGCCGCTCGGCGCGTATACCGGCTCCCTGGGCATTCGCGGCACCAACGCCGGAGTCAGCATCCCGTTCTCCTTCAACTGCGTTTCGACCAATGCCGCCGCGCTGAAAGTTGTCGCGCAGGACGAGTTCAGCTTCTTTGCCGACACCCATGAGAACGTCGCCGGGGCGCATGTCGTCCTGTCCGATGTCACCACCGGCGCGGTCATCGTAGACGACGTGACCGGCACCGACGGCATCCTCAGCCGCGCCGCGATTCCTGAAGGCAACTACAACGTAGATGTCACCGCGGCAAACCACAACCCATACCACGGCCAGCTTGCCGTGATCGCCGGGGAAGCGAACGAGATTGACCCGTTCCTGTCGCGCCAGCTTGTCACTTACACCTGGACCGTCGTGCCGGTCCCCTTCACGGATACCTACGACGTGGTGCTGCAAGCCGTCTTCGAGACCCGTGTCCCGGCCCCGGTCGTCACCGTGTCCCCGCTCCAGCTTGATCTGGGGGCGCTGACCTATGACGCCAACGGGAAGGCTGTGGTCAACTATACGCTGACCAACCACGGCTTCATCGCCGCCAAAGACACGCAGTTCAACATCACCGGGTCATCGAGCTACACGGTGACCCCGGCGCTGACCAGCCTCGGCACCATCGCGCCGCTTTCCTCAGTGATTGTCCCAGTGACTATCATCAACACCAAAATCACCAGCCCCAAGCTGGCCGCGCACGGCAAAGTGCTGCCCCATGACTTTGCCGGCTGCGTCAACGACTCGATGCAGGGGATCGCCAAGTGGTCTTACGACTGCGGCGGGCCTCAGACCGCATCCGGCTCGTTCATTCTGTATGTCGGCGGCTCGCTTGCGATTAGCGGCTGCGGCCTGATCTCCCTATTCGAGAACTTCGGATTCGGCGGTGGGGGCGGCGGCGGCGGCGGCGGTGGGGGCGGCAGCTTCGGCGGCGGTGGCAGCAATGTCAGCGGTCCCGCCGGGATCACCACCGACGGCCCCTGCGCTCCCGCCCCGTAGAAGGATACGCATTTTGGACAACGCCCGCCGGGCAGGTAAATACACCATGAAAACTTCCATCGGTTCGCCGAAAACCCTGATACTCGCGCTGACGCTGCTGTGCGTACTGCTCGGAAGCGGGGCACACGCCCAGCAGGAAGTGGGCGTCTGCGCCCGCGTCAAGATCGAGCTGGACCAGAAAGTCGCCATCACCCGGACTGCTTTCCGGGCGACGCTGAAAATCGGCAACTCGCCGGTTAATGTGCCGCTCCAAGATGTCAGCGTCACGCTCGACATCCGGGACTCGGGCAACAACCCGGCCAATGCCAAGTTCGGCATTTCGAACCCCGTGCTGACCAGCATCAGCGACGTTTCAGGGACCGGAACAATCGTGCCGGGCACCCAGGCAGTCGCGATCTGGACTATCCTGCCGACCCGCGATGCCGCCCCGCTTGCCGACACCAAGTACACGGTCGGCGGGACCATCGCCTACACGCAGAGCGGGGTCAAAGTCGCCCTGCCGCTGTTTCCTGCGCCGATCACGGTCAAGCCGGACCCGCTGCTTCAGTTCCACTATTTTCTGAGCCGCGACGTTTACGCCGACGACCCGTTCACGCCTGAAGTCGAGCCGTCGGAGCCGTTCCCGCTCGGCCTCTTGATCGTCAATCGCGGCGCGGGCACCGCGCACAATCTGACGATTACCTCCAGCCAGCCCAAAATCGTCGAAAACGAGAAGCAGCTCCAAATCGCCTTTCAGCTCCTCGGCGCATCGGTGAACGGCTTGCCGGCCAGTCCGTCGCTGACGGCAAATCTCGGCGATATTGCGCCGGGCAAGACCGCCGATGCCAACTTCCTGCTGCTCTCCAGCCTGCAAGGCAAGTTTATCTCGTTTTCCGCGTCGTTCAAGCACAAAGACGACCTGAACAACCCACGCACGTCGGTGATTGACGGCATTGACACGCACTTTCTCGCCCATGTCGTGCGGATCGTCAGCCCGGCGGATGACGGCAGGCCGGACTTCCTGTTTTTCAGCACTGACCCGCTGCCGACCGATCTCAGCCCGGTGCCGGACAGCGTGTGGAGCAGTGACGGCACGGCGTTCCCGGTGACGGCGCTTCTGCCCGCCGGGGCGGTTTCCGACGGCCCGGTGACCAATCAAAACTTGACGGTGCATCTGGTCGTGCCAAGCGCTTCGGTGGGCGGCTTCGTTTACATCCGCACCGACGACCCCGGCCAAAACGTGTACCAACTGACAAGCGTGACTCGCTCCGACGGCAAGGTGATTGCACTCGGCGACAATGCCTGGACGACGCACCGAATCGTCCGCCTCAAAGGTCAGGCCCCGATGGCGGAAAACCGTCTGTATTTATTCGATGACGGCAGTACCGGGGCGTACACCCTGACCTACGCGCCGGTCTCTCCGATCAAGCCGACCGTGGCGTTCACCAGCCCCGGCGACACCGACACGTTCAGCCCGAACACGACGCTGACCCTGAAAGCCTCCGCCGCCAGCATCCAAACGACCGTCACGTCGGTCAGCTTCTACGCTGATAACGCGCTCGTCGGCACCAGCGCCGCCGCGCCGTTTGCCGTGCCCTATTCGCCCACGGTCGGGCCTCACACATTAAAAGCCGTCGCGCTCGATGCCAACGGCACGGCCAGCGACCCCGCGACGGTTGGGATCGTCGTCAACGCGGCGGCAAACAAGCCGCCGGCGGTATCTCTGTCCGGGCCAGGCGCGGCCTCCCTGTTCGCCCCCGCCGCCGTCACTCTGGCCGCATCCGCCAGCGACTCCGACGGCACAGTCGCCAAAGTGGACTTCTACCGCAACGGTCAGTTCCTCGGCAGCAGCGTCTCCGCCCCGTATGCCCTGGCCCTGCCGGGCCTCACCGCCGGTAATTATGAGTTCACGGCGACCGCCACGGACAACCAGGGCGCGGCCGTGTCCTCCAACAGCGTGCTTGTCCAGGTAGACCCCGCTGTCACCAACACGGGTCTGGCGATTCTGCGAACCGTCTCGGCAGTGCGGATGGCGACGCCGGGACAAATCCTGGTGACGGTGCAGAATGCCGGCGGCGCAGACGCCGTGAACCTCGCGCTGGTGGCCTCGCGCCTGAAATGGGGCGTACAATCCAACCCAACTGTGACGCCCGCCGTCGTTCCGATGCTGGCTCCGAACAGCACGGCGACCTTCATGCTTCAGTTCCCGGCGGCGGACGCCTCGAAGCAGCTTAAACTCTCCGGCACCTACAACGGGCGCGGCTTCACCAGCTTCGTCCCGGTCACGCCCTAATCACTTTGCACAAGAAAGAAACCATTGATGAAAACAAGACTCCTCTGCGCTGCGCTTCTCCTGCTGTGCCTTCTCGCCTGGCTTCCAAGCCGGGCGTCGGCCCAGTTCAGCTTCGCGCTGAACCCCACGACTGTCACCGGCGCACCGGGCGACATGGTGACGTTCTTCGGCACTCTCACTAACTCGGGAAACACGCCGCTCTCTTCCGGCCAGCCTCCGACCTTCAACCTACTGTCCGGCCCGGCGGGCGCCGATCTGACCACATTTCCAGTCGATCTCGCCGCCGTGCTTGCGCCGGACTCCCTCGCGCCGGGAACAACCGCTTCCCTGCCGCTGTTCGCACTTTCTCTTGATCCTACGACGCCCCTCGGTCAGTACGGGGCGAACTTTACGTTCAGCTACGGTGGGCACACCGCCGGGCAGGACCTGTTTGTCAATGTCGCCGCGCCCCAGGCGGTCCCGGAAGCCGGCACTGGGCTGACGCTTGCGCTCGGCCTGCTCTGCCTCGGCGTGGTTTTCATACGCCGTGCCAAGGCCGCCGCGCCGATGGGAACGGCACACTGATGGGCCGCCGCTTGCCGGCACTGCTTCTGCTCTGCTGCCTCTGCCTCGCCTGCTGCCTGCCGACGGTGGCGAAAAGCGTTGTCTCTCTGGGCCTGCCCCTGCCGGCGTTCAGCCTCCCGGACACCGACGGACACCTGCACGGCCTCGCTGAACTTCGCGGCAAGCCCGTCGCGCTGTTCTTTTTCTGCGGCTGCCGTCCGTGCCACGATTGTGCCCGGCTCTGGGCGCAGGTGCAGGCAAATGGTGATCTCGGCGGCAAACAGCAGTCGTCGGTCGTCGTGTTCTCCGGCCCGGCGGCGGATGCCCGGAAGTTCGCTGCCGACACCGGGCTGGACCCGGCACAGACACTCGTGCTGGCCGATCCCGATGACCGTGTGACCTCGGCGTATGGAGTCCGGCAGTGCCCGCGCATCTTTGTCGCCGGGCCGCTGGAAACACTGGCCTATACCAGCCCGGACACCGGCGACCCAGCGCCGCGCCTGCCCGCGCCCGCGCTCGTATCCCGTGTCCTGACCGTTTGGCACACACTGGGCGCTGCTCCGATTCTAGGCGCGGCGGCGCTGCACACGCCGCTTGCAGACACGCCGCATTTGGAGTTTGCCGCGCTGCCCGGCTCCACCTCGCCCCAGCCGGGGATACTACACCTCGACGCAGGCCGGGTGGACGTGGACCGGACTCCGCACTGGGCGCAGACATTTACGCTCAAAAACCCGACGCGCCAACCTTTGACCATCTCCGACCTGCGCGGCTCCTGCGGCTGCGAGAGCCTGCTGCTGACACGCGCCGGCGTCGCGGCCCCCCGCCTCCTGCGGCTTGCGCCTGGCGAGACGGCGGAAGTCAAGCTGGATGTCACCCTCGCCGCCAATTTGTCCGGCTCAGTGCGTAAATACGTCTGGGTCTATGGTCCGGGACCAAAGCCAAATGTCACTGAAACGCTGGCGACGCTGGAACTGGATATGACTCTGGTGCAGTCCGTGCGGTTCGCCCCTGAAAGCCTCCGCTTTGGCAGAGTGGCGTCGGGGGCTGGGGCTATGCACCCGCTCACGGTCACTGCTGATGCTGATTTGCTGGCGGGGCGACCGCTGCCGCCGCTGACCTGCGACAACCCCGCTGTCCGTGCCGTGCCGTCCGGCACGCCCCAGAGAACAATGCAGGAAGGCCGGGCCGCAGTCAGCCAAGCCTACACCGTGCAGCTTCTGTCGTCCGCGCCCGCCGGGGCAGTCGAAGGCGACCTGCGCTTCGCACCGCCCGCCGGAGTGTCACCTGATACTAGTCCGCTGTCGCGTCCGTCCGCGTCGGTCTCCGGCACGATTGCCGGCGCACTCGACGCTCTGCCCGCCTCCGTGTTCTTCGGCAGCCTTCCGGCAGGCAAGCCCGCCGCCCGCACAGTCGTCCTGTCCCTGGCTGTTCCCGCGAACGTCCAATCCCTCACCGTCCGCACGTCTGCCCCCTGGCTCCACGCCGCGCTCGACCTTTCCTCCGCCGCACCTGCTAAACACCACCTGCTGACCGTCACTCTGACCGCCCAAGCTCCGCTCGGGCCGCTGCAAGCTACCATCACCGTTGCCGCCGGCCAGAACAATCAAGTTGCCATCCCCGTCATCGCCGAGCTGACCAAGTAGAAAAGAAATGTCCCCCGGACAAGGAAAATGCCAGGGACAGAGGGCTTCTCTTGTCTGGCATCTTCGTCCGAAGGACGCTTCTTTACCGGGGGTTTTTACACCCCCGGCTCAAATCAGTAGATCGGCCCCCGGCAACTTTTAGTAGGTGAAGTTGTTGCAAATGTTGACAAAGCCGCCATAAGGCGAGGCCACAGCCGAATTGGAATTGGACAAGCTCATGTCAGCGACGGGATAATCATGGACAAGCTGGCAGCCGGTCAAGTCTTTGCTATTAATCAGTGTTGTCGGACGATACCACTTTGCATGACCGTCAAAGAAAACGCAGTTCGCGCCCTCGTTGTGCCGGTCGCCGACTAGGTCCATGCGCTTGGTCTGCGGATTGTAAGCAAAGTCGCCGTTGAACGGCTCAACCCAGCTATCAGTGATTGCGCTTCCTGCCGGGTTCTTGTCCCACTTCTCGGTGATGACAATAGTTTCGACCGGGTCGGGGATTTGGGCGAGAGACAGTCCTTCCGCAGGCCGCAAGGCGATAAAAGAACGCAGAATGGTTTTGTTCCCGGCTGCATCCAAGCTGGGTGTCGGGCCGCTGTCGCTTGGGCAGGTGAAAACATTGTTGCTTTTGATGAACGGCATTAGCGCATTCCACCAGCGCACCGAATTGACATCGGCGGACGCGACAACAGCTCCGTTACGCGAAGCCGCAGAATAGAAATACAGCTTTTCGTCATAGTCCTGTGTGTACTGCTGGACAGCGAGGCCAATCTGCTTTTCGTTGGACAGGCAGGCTGTGCGGCGGGCATTCTCGCGCACTTTCTGAAAGACGGGAAACAAAATCGCGGCGAGAATCGCGATAATGGCGATGACGACGAGCAGCTCGATCAAAGTAAATGCTTGGGTGGAGCCACGGCGTCGGGGCGGGGCAGACGGTAATTGGGGCATGGTGTTCTCCTGTCTCTTGACTGACGACTATTATAACCGTCTAATGTAAAGAGAATGTTAAGAAACTGCCTTTTAGGTATACTCACGGCATGAATTTTTCGAATTCTTCCCAAAAGCCGTTTGATATTGCCGTGGTCGGCGGTGGACTGCTTGGAACCGCCATTGCCCGCGACGCCGCGCAACGCGGGCTGTCCGTGGTGCTGTTCGAGGCGGATGACTTCGGCGCGGGCGCAGTCGCGCGGGGCAGCGGGCTGGCGCTCGGCGGCCTGAGCGCCGTGGGAACGCTGGATTTCACGCCCGTGCGGGAGGATATCCGTGAGCGGGAGATCCTGCTGCAAACACTGGGGCCGCTGGCCCTGCCGCAGACCTGCCTGGTGCCGTTTTACAATACCCACGGCCTGCTGGCGCAGGCCCGGCTGCGGGCGGGGCTGGCCCTGTCCGACGCGCTGGGCTTCGACCATGCCCTGCGGGTGCATCAGCTTTTATCCGTGCGCGAGACCAAGAAACGCGCCCCCGGCCTGCGCCCGGACGGCCTGCTCGGGGCGGCGCTGGTCTGGGAAGCGGTGGTACCGAGCATTCCGAGCCTGGCCCGCGCCCTGGCCCTCGATGCCCGGAGCCACAGCGCGGTTCTGCATTCGCAGACATCGGTGACGGACCTCCGGCGGACACCGGGCCGCACGGGCCGGGAGCGGGTAGAGGGTGTCCGCTGGAAAGACACGCTCTCGGGCGAAACTGGGGAAACGCCGGCATCGCTGACGATCCTGGCAGCGGGAGCAGGGGCGTCGGGGCTGACGGGCAGGCCCGCCGGGCGGCGGGTCAAGACGATTTCGGTGCTGGGACCGCCACTGCCGGGACGCGATGCGCTGATCCTGCCGCTGGACGATCCCCCTGCGCTGCTGGCGGCGATCCCGACGCCGTCGGGGTGCTGGGCGGGCAGTCTTGCCCTGCCCTATACAGATGGCGACGCGCCGTATGTCACCGGCCCCGAGGCGTCGGCGCTGGTGTCGGCGCTCGGCGCATACCTGCCCGGTCACGCCCTCTCCGAAGTGCGCGAAGCGCAGGCGGCCATTCACACCGTTGCCGCGTCCGGGCAGGAAGTGGAGGACCTCGGCGACGGCTTAGTGATGGCATCCGGCGCGGGCATCACCCGCTTCCGGCGGGTCGCCGAGGAGGCGGTAGATCTGGCCTGCCGCAAGCTGGGCCGGGCGCTCTCCGTGCCGCCGTGCCGGACGGCGTCCACGCCCCTGCCGCCGCTGCCCGTCTGCCCGGACGACAGCCTGGAAGCTGCCGCAAAGTGCGCCGTCGCCGACGAAGACTGCCGCACCCTGCGGGACTTTTTGGCGCGGCGCCTGCCGCCGGGGAGGCTGGAAGCGGGGAGTGTGGAAGAACGCCAAGCATTGATGCCGGCGGCGCTGGAGTCGCTGTCCGCGCTGCTCGGCTGGGACGAAGCCCGCCGGGCCGCAGAAGTCAAAGCGTGGGAGGCGGAACGCGCCCTCGGGCAGACGTTCCGGGTGCTGTGATGGGCGGCTGCCCGTGGTACAACAAGAGCCTAAGTTACGAGGACGATTCTAAGTTACGAGGACGATTCTAAGTTACGAGGACGATTCTAAGTTACGAGGACGATTCTAAGTTACGAGGACGATTCTAAGTTACGAGGACGTGAACGTCTTCGCTGGAAGGTGCTCGGAAGCACCACCTGTCCAGGGGACAGAATACAGATACAGGATACGGAGCAAGACGCCTACTCTGTTCGGCTTCTTCTGTCCCCTGGACAGGTGGTGCTTCCGAGCACCTTCCAGCGAGTGACTTCAGTCACTCATTTCCTCGTCCACCGCCCACTGCGGCTGAAGGTCCTGGGGGACGCCCAAATTTTGCAAGACCCGCGCGACCACTGTGTCTACCAGGTCTTCGACGGTCTTAGGCTGATGGTAGAACGCGGGCACGGCGGGCAGGACAATCGCGCCGGCCTCAGTCACCGTGACCATGTTTCGCAGATGGATCAAATTGAGGGGCGTGTCGCGGGCCACCAGAATCAGCTTGCGGCGCTCTTTCAGGCAGACATCGGCGGCACGGGTGGTCAGGTCGTTCGAGATGCCGTTGGCGATGCGCCCCAATGTGCCCATCGAGCAGGGGATGACTACCATGCCGTCATGGACAAACGACCCCGACGCCGGGGGCGTGAAGTAATCTTTGGAACTCAGAAAGTGGATATTGTCGTAGGGGCCGTCGCCGCCGAGGTAATCTCGGGCCGAGTAGGGCCGGGTGAGGGTCCCGCCGGTCTCGGTTGCGAACACGGCGACAGCGTTGTCGGAGAGCATCACGTAAATGTCGTCGTAGTGGCGGGCGGCCTGCCGCAGAAACCGGGTCGCATACAGCGCCCCGCTGGCCCCGGTGACCGCGACCACCAAACGCTTAGGCTGGGAAGTCAACGGCGCTTCCGATCTTCGCGGCTCTCTTCGACCCGCACCCTGGCTTTTTCCCGTGCCGTTTTGGCGATCTCGACCGCGACGGCACTCAGAATCAGTCCGAGGCCGAAGGGTACTAGGGCCAGTGCAAAAAAATCGCCCCCGCCGAGGCCGCGCCCGATGACGCCCACCAATATCAGCCCGAGGCCGGTCCAGACTTCTACGCTTGCCCGCAGTCCGTTCCAGTTCCAGTCTTTCCAGTTCATGTCCTGCCGCTCTTTTCTAAACTCCCCGTTATTATACGGTGTTTTGTGTGGGTTTAGACACTTCATCGGCAGGCGGCGGTGAAAACTTTACCGCGTACTGTGCTTTATCGTGAACGCCACGGCACGGGCCGGGCCGACTGGCACCAGGCGCAGGGCATCGCCACTTCGGGTGACTTCGTACTGCCGCCGCCCGCCGGTCAGCCCATCGCCGTCCAGTGTCAGGCGGCTGCCATCCCAGGTGTAGTACCCCGCGCTTCGCGTTTGCCCGCCCGATTTGTCAATCACTTGTGTCCAGGTGCCGTCGGCGTGAAATGTCACGACATCGGAATAGGTCTCGAAGCGTCCGATGCCCGGCGGCAGCAGCAGTCCATCGGCGTCCTGCCAGGCTCCCAGCATCAGGGGAATATCCAGGCTGGGCGGCGGCGCAGGGAGGGCATGGCTCGGCAGCGTGATTGCCGGCGGCTCGGCAAGATTGGGGCCGGCGGCGCTGGCAGTGAGAAGGGCGGCGAGAGAAGCGGCAAGATGTATAGGTGTCATCTGTTGGTCTCCGTGGGTTAGAATGCTACGGCCAAGAGCCACAGGTTGGAAACCCAAGGCTGCCAAGTGCACAGTGTCCATTCTACCACACTCACCCCGTAAACGTGGTCCCCAAACACCGCCGGGCGAACGCCCTCAGCTCGGCGCTGACCTCCGCGTGGCATTCCAGCAGACTCAGATGCCCGCAGTGCGGCAGCAATACCAGCTTAGATTGGCGCAGACGGGCGGCCATCGCCCGCTGGATGTCCGGCGGCATATTGGTGTCCAAATCGCCCGCCAGCAGCAGAGTCGGCACGGTAATCTGCGGCAGGAGGGCACGGGCATCGTAGGCAAAGCAGGCCAGCGCCCCGAGGCCCGCCGCCCGCATCGAGAACCCGGCGCAGTGCCCGGCCACCAGGTCGTTCTGACCCCGGCTGTCCCCGCCGGCATTGGTGCCGTACAGCAGCGCGAGGTGGACGCACCCTATCTGCCGGATCAGCTTGACAAGCCCCTCGAACGGCCACGGGAACCGGGCCAGCGTTCGGGCCAGCGGCTCCCAGAACCAGCCGCGCATTGGGGTGAGCCAGCGCCGCCCGCGCATGGTTTCGAGCAGCGGCGTGTCGGTACCGCCAAGCAGGGCCAGGCCGCGCACCGATGCCATCAGCGCGGGATACTGCGCGGCGAAGTGCGGCAGCAGCATCGCCCCGACCGAGTGGCCTGCCAGTACGCACCCCGCCGGGTGCCGCCCGGCGTCGGTCGCCGCGAACACGGCGGCCAAGTCGCTGGTCATGGCGGCTATCGAATAGTCACCGTCTGTCGGCGCGTCCGAGCGGTCGGTGCCGCGCAGGTCCCAGACGATCACGCGGAACTCCCCCGCCAGTGCCCGCTTCTGGTAGTACCAGGTATCATGGGTCAGCGACCAGCCATGCGACAGCAGCAGGGCCGGGGCGTCGTCCGGCCCGAACTGCTCCCATTCCAGCCGCACCCCGCCGGGTCCGACGGCAAACCCGCGCCGGTCCGGGGTGAGCGGCCTCGGCTCATCGAGGGCGGCAGGCCGCAGAAGCCGCACCCACCACCGCCCCGTCAGCAGCACTGCGCCTAAAAGCCAGCCCCACGGCCCCGCCCGCCGCTCTGCGTAGGCGTTTCGCAGGCACAGCAGCAGAGCAAACAGCGCGGGAACCGCGTAGACGCCGGACAAAATGCCGAGCCACATAAACTGTTTTTCCTTCGGGATACAAAAAACACGGGAAACACGGGGCTGAACCCCCATGCTTCGAAGGGCAACTCCCCGCCTGCGCGGGCATAAGAGACTCATGAAGCGAGCGCCCGCGCAGGCGGGAGCTTGCCCTTTCAAAGTCCTGCCGTTCAGGGCAGGCCCATTCCAGACTATCATACCCGCCTATCGCAGATAAGTTTTGAAATGCTATTGACATACATCAAGACCTCATGTATAATGGCAATATGAAACCCGATGATCAAGAACTCAAAAAAGGCAGCACACCGCTCTTAATTCTCGCCGTGCTGCAAGACCGCCCAAGCCACGGCTACGCCATCGCCCGCGAGATCGAGCGCCGGTGCTCCGATGCCCTCAAAGTCGGCGAAGGGGCGCTGTACCCTGCCCTGCGGGCATTAGAGCGCGACGGTCAAGTCGAAAGCGCCTGGGAAACCCAAGCCTCCGGTCCTGCCCGGCGCATCTACACCCTCACCGACACCGGCGCGGCCCGTCTCGCCGCCTCGGCCCAATCCTGGTCCCGCTTTTCGAATGCCGTCAACGCCGTCCTCGGCGACACGTTAGGAGGCCCCGATGTTCAGCCCGCTTGAAAACGAAGAACTCGACCGTTGGTTTCAGCGCCTCAACGCCCCCCTGAAACGCCTGCCTGCGGCAGAGCGCCAGGCATTGCACGAGGAAGTGCGGCAGCACTTGGACGCGCTGGCGGCAGCCAACGAAGAACTGGGCAGTATGCCGGAAGACGCCTGGAAACACGCACTGACACAGTTTGGGGAACCAGATAAGTTCGGAAAGCGCATGGCATGGGAGTGGCGGCGTAAGCACGGCTTTGTTGGCCCACAAGTTGGTGCCATTCTCTATGGCATCGCAGTTTGTTCGGCTTCGATGGCTGCACTTGCCGTTGTCAATTGGCTGGTCATGGCTGTGCCCTATTGGGTGATGAACATCATTTTGAACCAGAACCCTTTTCCAATCCTCCCTTGCGGGCTGCTGGGCATTCCCCTAGTCACAGGGGCATTGGTTGGATTGAAATATCCTCGTGAAGCACTAAAGGGGGCACTCCACGCGGCCTGCATTTTGCCGGGTGTACCAGCGGCCGCTGTGTTTTGGGCGATGCTCCGCCCATGCTTAGCGATGCCGGAGCGGATTAATTGGCAGATCTTCACGGAGATGGACCTAGCGTTCCCCCTGTGGCTGTCCTTGACTTGCGTAGCGGCTTACATAGCCAGCGTCACGAAACGCGGCTGGTATAAGCCGACGTGGAAGGATTTCATGCTGACACTGCCGAAGCGGCGGCAGGCAGGGTGAAAGTGGAACCTACCCCGCTCGTCCCTCGCGACCCTCTCGAAACGGGAAGGTTAAGAGCTTTGGACCGGGGCCGGGCAAACATTCGCCCGCTTATTCTCTTGGCTCCTCACCTTCCCGTTTCGGGAGGGTCGCGAGGGACGAGCGGGGTAGGTTCCATCTGCAAACAAATAAGCCCGCCGTTCAATGGCTGAACGGCGGGCTTTCGCTGTCTTTCCGTAACGGCGCGGTTAATACGCCCGAGTAGGCTGGTGCAGGGCACTGGTGCCAACTGTCGCGAAGATCACGATCCAGTAGATAATGCCGAGAACGATGAAGACTGAGCCGATGATGCCGCAGATGCGTCCGGCATTGACCTGGCCGATCTGCGATGGGTCCACGGTGCCGGATGCCAGGGCATTGTTGCCCAGTATCCAGGCGACCGGGCCTAAAATCGGCAGGCAGACGATGCTCAGAATGCCGAGCACTAAAATTAGGGTCGCATTGCTGTTGGATTGCGGCGCTCCGTAAGGGGAGGGCGAGCCGGGCTGGGGGGGCCACACAGGCGGCGGGGTGCTCATGGATAGGTCTCCTTTGGGTCTGCCGTAGTCAAATTTGCCGGGCAGACGGTTTGCGCGTTTTGTCTCGAATAATTGCAGTCATATTCCCCAAGCTGCGAGCGAATAAACAAGCAGGCGAGCGGAGGCAAGAATTACTGCGTCGACACGGCTTCGGTCGGCTCCGACGCCGCCAGCAGATCGGCGGCGGTACGTCCGGCGGGGTACGAGGACCGTCCGAGGCTGAGGGCACACGGGTGAGGGAACGCGGTCAAAAGCGTCCCAAGCGCGGCGTGGAGGCGGCGGATAACCGTCTCGCGGGTCGCGCCGGTGTGCGGCAGCAGGGCGATCAGCTCGCGCTCGTCGTAGCGGGCGACGAGATCGGAGCGGCGCATACAGTCTTTGACGACTTGGGCGATCCGCACGAACAGCGCGGCTTCGGGCAGAGCGCCATCCACGCGCAGGCGGATGATGGATAGTTCCAGCTCATGACGGCTGGCGCGGGACAACTCTTCAGCCAAACGCGCCTCGAAGTAGGGCCGGGTGTACAGGCTGGTGACGGCGTCCACGACGGTCGGGGCAGTCTCGGCGGCTTCTTCGGCCAGGGCGGCGGGGCCGTGGGCAGCGACCCGGCGGCGGCGCTGTTCGTGCTGCAAAGCGGCCTCGCGGACAGCGTCGCTGCGGAACATCTGCTGAAGCTTCCGGGCGGAGTTCTTCAGGATATGGGAAACGTAATTGTTGGAGACGCCCAGGGCGCGGGCAATGTCGGTCTGGGAATGGTCCTCGTAGTAGAACGAGTACAGCACCTTCTGCTCGATCTCTTTCAAGCGGGCCAGCGCGTGTTCGAGCACCACTTTGTCTTCGATGGGCAGCTCGGTCCGGGATGCCTGGGCATTGCTTTCGGCCACCTGCACCCGCGCCGAGCCGCTTTCCTGGGCCTCGTCGAGCGACTGCACAGCGAAGATGGACCGCGTGGCCCGGATACGCGCGACCTCCGGCTCGCCGAGGCCGAGCGCGGCGGCGATTTCGGCGTCGGACGGCTCCCGCCCAAGCTCCTGCAACAGCGTCTCAGACTCACGCCGCACCTTCTGAGCCATTTCCTGAAGCCAGGCCGGTTCTTTGATGATCTGGGTTCGGTCCCGCAGAAAATGCCGCAGGTGCCCGTCAATGTGGTGGGTCGCGTAGGTGATCAGCTTGGTCCCGTAGTTTGGGTTGTACTGGTCAATGCCGTGGATCAGGCCGAGAAAGCCTTCCTGAACCAGGTCTTCCAGGGGCACGGCGGACGTAAAGAACTGCCGGGCCTGCTTTTGAACCAGGGGCCGGAACTGCAATACTAAAGCGTCACGGGCCGCCGCCGCGCCGGAGCCGCCGGCCTGATACTCGGCCAGCAGTTTCCGCGCCCGCGCTTCATCGTCTTGCCGGCTCGGCCCGCGCCGCTCCGGGCCGGCCCAAGTCGCTGTGCTTGCGGCAGTGTCCGTTGCTGTATCTGTCATCCGAAGAATTCCTCGCCCCGCAGGGCGGGGCTTTCTAGTGAATCGAGCTAACCAGTTTGAAGATCGGTGACATGACCGAGATCGCGATAAAGCCGACCAGGACGCCCATCGAGACGATCAAGAGCGGCTCGATCAGCGAGGTCAGGCCCTTAACCATCGCATCTACTTCGTCGTCGTAGAAATCGGCGACTTTGCAGAGCATCTCGGACAGCCGGCCCGTCTCTTCGCCGACATCCACCATATGCGTGACCATCGAAGGGAACAGCCCCGACGCCGCCAGCGGCTGACTGATCTTTGCGCCTTCCCGAATGGACGTCCGGGCATTGGCGATGGCTTCGGCAAGGACGGCGTTGCCGGACGTTTCCCCGATAATCTCCAGGGAGCGCATCATCGGCACACCCGATGCAATGAGCGTGCCGAAGGTCCGGCAGAAGCGCGAGATGCTCAGTTTCAGCGATAAGTCGCCGAAGATCGGCAGCCTGAGCTTCAGCTTGTCAATATTGTAGTGGCCCTTCGTCGTCTTGTCGTACTGCTTGTAGCCGATAAACGACCCGATGCCGCAGATGATCACAACCCACCAGAACTTTTGCAGCCAGTCGCCGGTCGCAAACAGCGCGAGTGTCACCGGCGGCATCTCGACATTCATCGAGAGAAAGATTTCCTTGAACCGGGGCAGGACAAACATGAACAGAGCGATGACCATCACCCCGGCAAAGTTCAGGACAATGATCGGATACATCATCGCCGACTTGATCTTTCCCTTTATTTCCATTTCCTTTTCCAAGAATCCTGCAAGACGGTCCAAAATGATGTCCAGAATACCGCCGATTTCGGCGGCGCGGATCATATTGATGTACAGCTTGGTAAAGGCATGGGGGTGCTTGGCGATGGCATCGGTCAGCGACAGGCCGCCTTTGACATCTTTGCGGGTGGCATTGATGACCATTTTCATGGCGTCTTCTTTGGTTTGCGACTCCAGAATGTCCAGACACTTGATGATTGGAATGCCCGCGTCAATCATCGTCGCGAACTGCCGGGAAAAGATCACCAGCGTTTGCAGCTTGATCTTCGCGGCCTTGCCGCCGGCCATCTGCATCTTCAGGCCGGCTTTTTTCTCGGCCAGCGAGACCACATGGAACGACTGCTCATGCAGCTTTGCGAGCACCACCTGCTCGTTGTCGGCCTCGACTTTCCCCTTCACCATTCGTCCCGACGGGTCAACCGCATCATACGTAAACGTCGCCATAACACACCCCTCCTGCACACGCGCATCGCTCGACACGCTCAAAACTAGGTCGTGCCTATTGTCGGCAGAAGAAGCACGGGGCGTTAGACCAGAACAGCAAAAAGCCCGGACGCGCTCCATGCGCGTCCGGGCCGAGAGGGGGCTTTCGCCTACGGTGCCTGCGAGACAAAGTTGCCCAGCACCGGAATCGCGCTGGCGGACTCGCTACCTGCCCTCCAACCCCGTGTTTTGCTTTCGGTGAGGCCGCCGCCGCCGCTGATTGCCGCATAATCGCTGCTGGTCGTGTTGTTGCGGCCTCCGCTGATCGAGTTGCGTAAGTCGCTGGCATTGTTGCCTCCGCCGCCGCTGACCGAAGCGTAGTCGCCGCCGGCCGTGTTCTGGTAGCCGCCGCTGACCGAAGCCGCCCCGCCGCTGGCCGTGCCGGCGTAGCCGCCGCTGACGGAAGAATAGTCATTGCTGGCGATGTTGTTCTGGCCGCCGGAGACCGAAGACGACCCCCCCCTGGCGACGTTGCCGCCGCCCCCGGAGACTGAAGCGTGGCCGCTGCTGGCGACGTTGTCCTGGCCTCCGGTGACGGAAGCGTAGGGAGCACTGATGAGGTTACTTTGCCCCGCCACGATGCCGCCGTAGGACAGGTAGTTGTTGCCCGCGCCGACGACGAGGTTGTGGCTTCCGGTGCGGTTCTGGGTGAACCGACCGTCCTTCTCATCGTAGCCGATGACCAGATTGCCGAGGCCGTTTGCCGTTTCCGTGCCGCCCCTGCCGTTGACGATCTGGACGTTGACGCCCGTGATGGTCAGGAGCGTGTTTGTGCCGCCCGCGCTGGGATCGCTGGACAAAGAAAAGGCATTGAGGATAGCGATCTTGTCGGGCGTGAAGCCTGGTCCCGCCGCCCCGGTTTGTCCGGTTGCTCCGACGGAGCCTTGCGGTCCAGTCGCCCCGACGGGGCCGGCTGGCCCTGTCTGACCGATAGGACCCTGGGAGCCGGTGTCACCTTTCGCCCCGGTTGCACCTATCGCCCCGGTTGCACCTATCGCCCCGGTTGCACCCATCGCACCAGCAGGGCCGGTCGCGCCAGCAGGGCCGGTTGCCCCGACATCTCCCGCAGGGCCTTTGGCTCCGGCTGCGCCGGTGTCGCCTTTCGGGCCGGTGGGGCCTTGCGGGCCGGGCGTAGGATGAGTTTCCAAGTAATCCACACGGCTTTGCAGGCTGTTGACTTTTGCGACAAGCGCGGCCAGATTAACGCCGGGGCTTTGGGCCGACACCGGACCGACGTGCGTGAGGGACAAAACGCCTAGCGTGGACAGGACGCCGGCAGTAACGAGGCCGAGCGAGCGAGCAGCCCGGCGGAAGGGAATGAATTTCGTCTGCATGAGGGTCTCCTTGAGCGATGGTTTTCTTGAGCGATGGTTTTCTTGAGCGATGGTTTTCTTGAAATGAGCGGTTGTCTACAAAGAGTAGGAGCGGCGGCGGGCGGACAGGCCCAAGCCGCCGAGGCCGAGCGTGAGCAGCAGGCCGAGCGAAACGGCGGGGGACGCTTCGGGAACCGGAGCGTTCGGCGTCAGGAGCAGGTTGGGGCCGAAGAAGCCCGGCTCGGAGATTGCATCCGTCCCGCCGGGGAAGACAAGGGTGCTACTGGCGGTGACGCGGTCCTGGTTGTAAGTGATGGAGGGGTCAACCATGAGGGCAGAGTTGCCGTTCTTGTCTTGAACGTCGAAGAAGTACGGATCATCGGGACCGGTGACGCCTGCCAGCACATATTTATTCCCCGCGACAAGCTGAAATGGACTGGCAAGGGACTGATACAGGAAATACCCGTCGGCCGTGCCGGATTTGGTCACAGCCGCGGAGGCGACCAGCGTTCCAGTCTCTGCCGCGCCGCCGGCACCGGGGACGACTTGGAACAGGCCGACCTGATGGGGCGAGGCGAAAGTGGGAACGGCAGGGTTGTAGTAAGGATCGTTGAAGAAACCCAGGGCGGTGACGTAGACAGCGCTGTTGGCGGTGAACTCGAAGCCAAGACTGTAGCTGCCGTTGGGATCGCCCAGGTCATAGGCGGCATTAGATTCGATGCCGGTAAATCCCGGTGCGAAGCCGATAGCGGGCGTCTGTGCGGCAAGAGGAGAGGCAGTGACCAATCCGAGGGCGGCAAGTGCCGTCAGCCCGAAAAGGGAGCTTGAGAAGCGCGAGACTTGCATCGAGAGTGTCTTTCTAGACGGAGTCTGGGGAGGCGCAATGGCCTGAGAACGAAGACAGGAATGTCCACGGTCGTGGTGCAGCGGGAAGCCGTACTGTTTGCACTGCACAAATCATGCCAAGCATAACCATGTCAAACACAACAGCGGCGAAAAAGCGCCGCATCAACCAAAAGCCTGCCAAAGTGCCGATGTTCCCGTTATTTCCGCCTGAGCGCCGACCCGACCACCCGTGCCGCACTTAACCCTGATGCTCCGAAGACGCCGCCGCCGGGGTGGGTGCTGGCGGCAGTGAGGAACAGGCCGGGGATGGGGGTCTTGTACTCGGCCAGCTCGGGCAGAGGCCGGAATGCGAACATCTGGTCCAGGGACATCTCCAGGTGCATGACGTTGCCGTTAATCAGCCCCAGCGTTCGCTCCAAATCGAGCGGCGTCTGAATAAAGCGCTTCTCAATCGCCCCGCGCATATTCGGCGCGTGCTCATACAGCACCTCGCAGATCGAGTCGGCGACTTCTTCCCGCGTGTCGTCCCACGAGCGCCCGTCGCGGCGTTTGTAGGGAAAATACTGGGACCAGAGCTGCACGATATGCTTGCCGGGTGGGGCAATAGAGCCATCGAGTGCCGTAAACGTCATTGCCAGCACGGCAGGCTTCTTCGATGGGTACCCGCCGACATAGTCCGCGTAGGCATCGGTGAGATACTCTGGGGTCGGGCAAAGTAGCTGCATTCCCTGATGCACCAAATTGGGCTGCCCGCCGCCGTAGTCGGGCAGCTCCGACGCCGCGCAGCGGACCGTCATGCCGAACCCGTTGCCGACGTTGAGCGCGTCCAAGCGCCGCCCCAAATCCCCCGGCAGGTCCTCGGGCGACAGAAGTGTCCGAAACGTTGTCAGCACATGACACGCCGCAACCACCGTGCGGGCGTGGTAGGTTTCGCCGTTCGCGATGACGCCGACGGCTTTGCCTTTGTCCATCACAATCTTTTCGGCAGAGGCATCGGTCAGCACCGTGCCGCCCATGGCCTCAAACGCCGCCCGCAAGGCCACGGTCAGCATTCCCGAGCCGCCTTTGGCCCGCTTGGCACCTGTTTCATGGACGGCGGTATACCATGACGCGAACGGTCCTGTGCCCGGCTCGGTTGGGGCTGGTCCCGACTGCGCGGCCAGCCAGCCCATCGCCGCCCGCATCTCGGTGGTCTCGAATGTCTCTTTAATCAAGCGTCCGTAGCCCGAGACGATCATCCGCAGGGCATCGGCAGTCGAGCGCCCCGGCGACTTGGCGAAGATGACATGCCGCCCAAAGTTTGCCATCGTCGGCGGCTTTTGGAACGCCTCGAACACGCCGCGCGTGACGGGACTCCAGCGCTTGATAAAGTCTTCGTAGGCGACCGCGTCACGCGGCGAAATCTGCGCGATGCTCTGGCACGTCTTGCCTAAATCCCGGTGGAAGCAGATCGCCCGCCCATCGGGCAGCGGGAACGCCGCCCACGGGTCCATTTCAATATATTCGAGGCCGTATTTCTCCAGCTCCAAGTCCGCCACAATCGGTGTCCGATGGATCATCAGATGCACTGACGACCCGAGATCAATTTTGTAGCCCGGCCAGACTTCCTCCGTGCAGACCGCCCCGCCGACCACGCCCCGCCGCTCCAAAACTAAGACTTTGTGGCCGGCCTTTGCCAAGTAGCATGCACACACCAGCCCGTTATGCCCCGCCCCAATCACAATCGCATCGTACTTCTCGTTCATGTCTTGTTTCTAATGATCGCAAGAAAAAAGCCGCTGTTCAAGCGGCTTCCTTTTCTCTTTGCGCGGCTTTGTCCACGCCGATGCTGCCGAGCTGTTCCTCCACAGACCATCCTAGTGGTGGTAAAACGCGCTTGCTGTGCCACCGTGCGCCGCCGCCCAGCCATCTGCGTCGAAGTTCCGCATGGCTTCGCACACTGTCGTGGTAGCCGTACTGCGTCCCGCAGCAAGCGCAAATCATGCTATCTTGTATCGGCTCATGGAAGTCATAGCCGCAGACCGGGCAGTAATTGTTCATCAAATCCTCACTTTCGCCTGCGCTTTTGCCACTCGAAATAAGCGCGGTTTGTCGAATGCCCATGCTCTGCTGGGTCCGGTTTGAAATAGGTCAAGATATATTGATTGACATCCAGAACGCCGAACTCTTGGCTGACATAATTGTACCGCACCCGCGCTCCGTCAAACTGTGTCCGAAAACACTCAATTACGGTTGCACCAAGCGGCCCGCCCAAAAAAGCATCCGCCAGCATTTCGTAGGCTGCCTCGTCCGCCGCCCCAAGATCCTGGTTATGGTCGTCAAAATGCTGGTTGAGCAGCCATCGCGCCCGGAACCCACGTGTCAGCGGCATAATCCTCGTCCTTGATACTCTGCACACATTCGCACAGTTGTTTTCCTACACCTCCATTGTACCCCATGCCCCTATGGTATACTGAGGAAACGAAGCGCGGGAGTTTGGCGTAAGATAACGGAAATAGGACGACATATGAACATTATGCAGGTTGCGGTGCTGCTTATCCGGTTGAGCAGCCTCTCGTGGTTCATTGAAGCCGGAATTGTGCTGACCTATCTTCCCAACGATCTTTATGGCGTCCGAAGTCTGCCGGCGGGGTACTATGCAAACCAGCGTGAGCTTGAGGTTGTGATGAAGCTAATCCGATCTTTCATCTACGGTGCCCTCGGTATGGTGTTTAACATCTACGCATTTCCTATGGCGAAGCGGTTCACAAGAGGATTGGAGGGGTTGCAGCCGCAAAGCCAAGCAGAAGACACCTGGCCTCCGGCTCCGCGATCTGTGAGTGATAAATCCGGGCAATAAATTACCCGTCTGGAAAGCCTTCGGCTGATCGTCCAGGGGACGGGGAATGGGAAACGGAACCGTGCCTATCTTCCGTCGCTGCGACGGTTAGCGTCTGCGCTTCATGTACGTATGCACAGGAGACAAGTTCAGATGAACAAATTTCACTTCTTGCTGATTGGGCTGCTGTTAGTCGGCTTGATTGGGTCATATCTCTATCAGCATCATGGATTGGCGGCAGTTCAGCCCGGATTGGCAGCGATTCGCGCCCATCTCCCCGCTGCCCCCGTGGCGGTTCAGCCGAAGGCGCTGCAAGCGCAGTGTGGCTGCACGGTAGACACGGATGAACACATCCCCATGACACCCCAGGAAATAATGCAGGCCAAAATCAAACAGAAGCGCGAGGCGGCACGAGAGAAAATCCGCGAAACGCAAATCGCGTCCCGTCTGCACCGCCTGGTGCGAGTCGGGATGCCACGAAAGCAAGTCGAGCAAATCATGGGACAAATCGAGGGGGAAGAGACTCCACCGGAGCCTTTTAAGGGGCACACCGCCGTTGACTCCAACGACTATGGAGACTATGAAGTCGCTTTCTCAGCCAAAGACACTGTCGCCTGGGTCAGACCACTCTAATTTTGTCCGTTAGCTCTATTTATGCAAAGTCCCATCACATTTGACCATCCCTGGCTGCTGCTGCTCCTGCCTGCCGTGCTCCTGGCCCTCTGGGCCATCGGGCGGCGGTCGTATGCCGGGCTGAACTCGGCCACGGCGCAGCTTGCGCTGATCGTGCGGGGACTGGCCGCCGCGCTTTTGGTCTGCGCTCTGGCGGGCATCCATACCGTGCAGCGGTCAGATAAGCTGGCGACGATCTTTCTTCTGGACGTGTCCAAGTCCGTGCCACGTGCTGACCAGGCTGCCGGGCGGGAGTATATCAACAAGGCACTCGGCGGGAAGCGGGCGGGGGATCAGGGCGGGGTGGTCGAGTTCGGGCGGACGGCAAATGTAGATGAAGCCTCGTCGGAAACTTTGCAGTCGCTGGAAAATGGGACGCCGACCGTGGCGGGGGATGCGACTGACCTGTCGAGTGCATTAAGACTGGCGGAAGCGTCGCTACCGGAAGGGGTTGGGCACAAGATCGTCGTGCTGTCCGACGGCAACGAGAATGTTGGGGACGCCGAAACCGAGATGGACACGCTCCGGGCGAAGGGTGTTCGGGTAGACATTGCGCCGACGGCTTTGGGTCAAGGCACGAATGGGACGCCGAGCGCCGAAGCGATGGTGGATGACGTTTCCCTGCCGACCCGCGCCCGGCAGGACCAGCCGTTCACTGTGCGCGTCGTCGTGTCTTCCACCGTGGCGCAGGCTGGGAAGCTGACCCTGACCCGTGACGGTGCGCCGCTCGGGCAGACGCCGGTTCAGCTTCACGCGGGCAAGAATGCGTTTACGTTCCCTGAGACCATTCACACGTCGGGCTTCCACAAATATGCCGCCGTGCTTTCGGCGTCCTCGGACACGATTGCCGAAAATAATCAGGGCTTCGGCTTTGTGTCGGTCTCGGGCCGTCCGCGCGTGCTGTATGTCACCGATACGGTCAATTCGTCGCTGGCATCGATCAAAAACGCTCTCAATGCCCAGCAGATTGATTTGGATGTCCAGACCCCCGGCGGCATCCCGGCCTCCGTGCCCGCGCTGGCGTCGTATGACACCGTTGTGCTGTCCGATGTCCCCGCCGACGAGCTTGGGCCGGCCCAGATGAGCGCCCTGGAAGCCGCGACCAAAGAGTTCGGCGTCGGGCTAGGCATGATCGGCGGCGTCAATTCGTTCGCGGCGGGCAACTACACGGGAACGCCGGTCGAGGACGCGCTGCCGGTCAAGATGGACATTAAGGACAAGAAGCGCTTCCCGACAATCGCCGTAGCGTTAGTGATTGAAGACTTGGAGGAGCCGGGTAATGTCAACATGTCTATCGAAGCCGCCAAATCCGTGGTAGATTTATTGGACCCGCAGGATCAGATCGGGGTCGAAGACTGCAACGGCATCTGGCGTATTCCGATGCAGCATGTCACCGACAAAGCCGGGCTGAAAGCCAAGATGGCGACCCTGACCGACATGAATGACCCGCCGGTCTACGACCCGTATATTCTCGAAGCGGGCCGGGTGCTCAATAACACGCCCGCCCAAGTCAAGCACATCATGTTTCTGGGCGACGGTGACGCGATCAACGAATCGGGCCAAAATTCGGCCAATCTCTCGGCGCTGAAGACCCACGGCATCACGCTGTCCACAGTCGCGACCGGCGCGGACTCGCAGGGAGCGCAGTTTCTGGCCTCAATGGCGCAGATCGGCGGCGGCACGGCCTATGTCGCCGAAAAGCCCGACGATCTGCCGAAGCTGCTCCGAAAAGATCAGCAGTCGGTGTCCAAGCTGCGTATTATCGAGGAGCCGTTTCTCGCGAAGCCCATTCCCGATGACGAAGTGATTGCCGGCATCAACTGGGGTTCCGAGCCGCCGCTGCTGGGCTACAACGTCTCGTCGGCCAAGCCCGGTGCGACAGTCGCGTTGACCGCTCCCGACCACCGGGACCCGGTGTTCGCCTACTGGCGCTATGGGCTAGGCCGGACGTTCGCGTTCACCAGTGATGACCGCCCGCACTGGGCGACCCGCTGGCTCGGCTGGCCCGGCTACACGCGCTTCTGGGCGCAGACCCTGCGCTGGTCCCTGCGCCAGAATACCGACGCCGACTTCCAGAGCACGCTCACAAACGACAACGGCAAAGGCCACTTGGTTGTGGATGCGTTCACGGCCAACGGCGGTTTTGTCAACGCTGCCAAAATCACCGCCAACGTCGTCGCGCCCGATTTGTCGCTGAAGCCCGTGACGCTGTCCCAGACCGGACCGGGCCGCTACGAAGGCGGGTTCGACGCCGACCAGACCGGGCCATACTTAGTCAACGTGCGGCGCGGAGAAGCAGCTCCGAATGGCCCCGCGCCGCCGTCGCAGACCGTCAGCCTGGTCGTGCCCTACTCGCCGGAGTTCCGCACACTCGGCCCAAACCTGCCGCTTCTGACCCGGCTGGCCGAGGGCACCGGGGGCAAAATCCAAAACGACGCCGGGCAGATCTACCGCGATGCGCCGTCCTGGGTGGTCGGAGTCAAAGACATCGGCCCGCCGCTGCTGCTCTGGGCCGCTCTGCTGTTTCTCGCCGACATCGCCGTCCGCCGCCTGCTGATCCGCCCCGCCAAAGTCCGCGACACGGTGGCTGCCAATGCACAGAATGTCTCTGCCCGCGCCGCCGCCTACCGCGAAACGGTCGCCGCCGCGAAGCCGACCGCCCAGCCGTCGTCGCCGCAGATGAGCAAACTCTTGGAGCGCAAAACATCCACCCGCACTGCCGAGGGCACCGGGGACGCCGACACGACCCGTCAGCTTCTGAACCGCCGTGCCGCCCGCACCCCCGAAACCTCCGACGACCCGTTCCCCCAGGTCGTGTCCCTGCCGCGCGGGCCAAAGCCAAGCGCTGACAAGCCCACCGCCGCGCCGGGTGAAGAAGGCTACACAAACCGGCTTTTGGATGCCAAGCGGCGGGCGAAGGAGAAAGACGAGTAGTGCCGGGGGTGTAGAAACCCCCGGCAGGGAAATGTCCTTTGGACAAACAACAAGTCCATAGGCGCCAGGGCCGAATCTTCGTCCGAAGGACGCCTCTTGGCCGGGGGTTTTTACACCCCCGGCACAAAAAAGCCCCGCCGTCAGCGACGGCGGGGCTTCTCTATAACACCTCTAATCGGCATACTCCATCGTGCCGTGGGCATCGCGCACCATGACGCTTGATGTTTCCTCGGCGGTCTGAACTTCCATCGTGCCACCGTCTTCCATGTCGAGGGCAAGCGTTGTGCCCGCCTGCCGGACAGCTTTAATCGTGCCGCCGGTCGCCGCGCTGTTGGACGATCCCGCGGTCTGCACGGTCATCTTGGATTGGTCGGTGAATGCGACGGTCAGCGCGTCGTTCTGGTTTGATGTTCCGGCGACGGTCCGGCCTTTAATGAGGCTCGTTAGCTTGTGATTGCTTGTCATGTATTCTCCTACTGCCCCCGCGCCGCGACGTAGCCCTGCTTGACGGCGTCGGCCTCGCGCAGGTACTGACCGCGTGTCGTGTGGCCGTAATACTGCGAGTTCGGGCCGAAATACTTGCCGGAGTTTAAGTTCACCCAAACCTGCGCCGACCGGGACGCAGGGACATTGGGCACGGTGAATGGGACATTGGCCCCAGACAGCGGGTGCTGGGAATAGCGGCGGCCCTGACCCGCCGCCGGCGAGGCACTGCCCGACGACAATGGGGCGCTGACGCCGAAGTGCTTCTTATAGGATGCGATCCAGTCGGTCGCGATCTCTTTCTGCGCGGCTGCGAGGTCAATCTGGCCGCTGCACACTTCGGCGTGCAGTTCGTTTTCCAGCTTGTCCTTGACACGGGCATTCCAGGGCTGCGTTAAATACGACTCGGGCCAGAGATTTTTGATTGAGTTCGAGCCGCCCAGCTCTAAGCTAATGAGATGGTCCACTTCATACTCGCCGGGCCTGTGGCTGGCGATGCCGTACTCAGCGTAGACCTGCTGCTTGACGCTGCTCGGGACATTGCGGACTTTTTTGGTGTAGCCGGGAACACAGATGTCATCGCGGGTAACCGGCAGGGTCGCTCCCGGCGTCATTTTCAGGTCCGGCAGCAGGGGGGAGTTCGACTGGTCGGCGGACAGCGCCGTGCGCGGTGAGCGTGTGCTCGGCGACGAGGCCCGGCGGCTCGGGGCGGCCTGACCCGGCTCCGACGACCGGCAGCCGAGGCCGAAGATCGTCAGGGCCAGGGCCGTCAGGAGCACAATTTTCGCGGTGTGGGTCATAGTGTATGCAACTCGCCTCATGCAGAGCGTGGGACTGAAGTCCTGCGCTGTGGGCGCAGACGCCCAGTGACCGCCTTCGCGGGCACGGAAAAGAGAACAATCACAATCCTATTCCTCGTCCACGAAGGTGGACGGTCGGCGTCTGCGCCCACAGACGAGGACTTCAGTCCCACGTCTTCCTGCCGCACGCTCTTCTCATGTTTATGCCTGCGGCCAATCTGGGTTGGCCTGGAACGAGAACGGGTCGAGCGTGGCGCGTCCGACACTCGCTTCATACGCGCCAATCTTGTCGTGCAGGCGCATTACGCTCCGCTCGGCCTCGCCGGGATCGAAGACATCCCACAAGGCCGGGCAGCGCATCGCGCCGTCGTCGTTCGGGACTTCGCGGGCCTTCTTGATGCCCGACTCCAGTGCCTTCTTGCCGGCCACCGTCAGGTTGTCGAAGACCGGGCCGAGAACGTCACGCTGGAAGACGCGGGGGCCGTAGACGCCCGCCCGGTAGATCGTCTCGGCGACCTGGGGCCAGTTCGGGATGATGCTCTGCGCCGGCATCGCAAAATGCGTGACAACGTCGTGAATGGCTTGCAGGGTCTCCTCCGGCTGGTAGTACAAATAGAGCCGGGCACCTTCCAAGAAAAACGCATAATGTGCGGCTTCGTCCACCGCCAGCATCGTGCAGGCGCGGGCCAGCACCGGGTCGGCGTCGTTTGCATAGGTGGGGTTGTCCGACTCGCCGCGGGCGATCTTGGCGAAGTTTAGGTAGTTAATCTGTGTTGCCCGCTCCTGAAAGACCGTATAAAGCATCATGTGCAGCGGGTCATCCCAGGGCAGGGTCCAGTTGCTATTGCGAAGCTGCCACTTGTAATGCTCGATCTGCGCCGGGGTACGGCCCCGCGAGAACAACAGGGCATTTTCCCAGGTGTTCGCGTGTCGCTCTTCTTCCGCGCCCCACCGAAGCTGGAAGTTGGAGCGGCCATTCGAGCGGCGGACAATCTGCAAAATCTCGGACGTGTAGTCTGGCGTGTACTGCTCGACCGCGAAGAAGCCTTCAATGAGCTGGACGACATCAGGCGAGTGGTCGGAGCGCATTTCGCCCCAGGCAAAGTCGGCGTCGGGGTTCCAGTTCCGCATCTTCTGTGAGCGGGCCACGTACCAGCGGTACAGTCCGGCAAAGGCGCGTTCGATCTGGCGCTCGCGCTCGTCGCGGCTGAGTATGGTGACTGGCCAGTCTTTCGGCTTGCCATCGGTCAGGTCTGGCGGCAGCAGGGCCTCGCGGAACGGCTCATACAGCGAGCTATCAGAGCTTGTTTTTGTTGCGTTTGTCATAGGGCGCGTGGAAGATTTAACGGTCATGAAACGACTTTCTAAAGTCTGGGCAGTCTTTCTCAAAATACTCTCTTGAAAATGCTCCCTGCCCGATGTATTGGGCACAAATAGGTAACACGGAATCATACCCGATAAGTGCCCGGATTGTGGCTGTTTGTCAGGCTCGGCCTGCAATCCATTCGCTGTCGAGCGTCCCGCCGGTGTATCGGCCATTCACCAGTGCTCGCCCGCGCCATTTGGCGTGACCGTCGGCCATGACCAGCACGAAGCCGTCACCGTGGCGCGGGTAGCCGTCCTGGGACCGGCCATCGGCATTGAGAAACTGCGGCTGACGCTGCCCCACCTGCCAGTTGATCTCGTGGCGACCATGGCTGAGGTCGGCGGGCTTGTTGGTTGCTCCCGTGCCGTTGTTCACGTCACCCGTGTCGGTGGCGGCGGGCGCATTATCGGCGATCAGTATCGTTTCAGAGGGCCGTGTGACCGCCGATAAACTCTGCCCAGCCACCCCGACATGAGTGCAGGCCGGGTCATCCGGCTCGGTCGTGCAGATCGCCGTGCCGCCGACGACATCGTTGATACCGTAGTCGTAGGTCCACTGCTCGCTGTAGGCGATAGGACCACTCTTGAACTCAATCGTCTGGGCCGAGTCTGGGCAATGCAGCATTACCCAGCTTTGGATGTACGGCTGAAGCATGTCGCCCCAGTAGTATTCGTGGGCGTCGTCAATCTCGCCGCCGCGCTCGGTGGCGACAAACATTTCGTCGTTGTCCTGAGCATACTGGACTGTCGCCATTCCCACCTGCCGCAGATTGCTCAGGCAGGCAGTCCGCCGGGCATTCTCGCGCACTTTCTGGAACACGGGAAACAAAATCGCCGCCAAAATCGAGACGATGGCGACGACAACAAGCAGCTCGATGAGCGTAAAGCCTTTTCTCAACAATTAATCTCCGACCAAATGGGTCGGAGATAGGATAGCACAGAGGCCAGGCGGTTGTCAAGAGTTTTTTGGGCTGATTTCTTGCCTAACGCGGCTCATCCGAGACAATCCGCAGCGCCGCTTCAAGCTTGACCTTGTTGTAGATGTCATCGAGCGCAAGTGTGCAGCCAACGGACTCCAAGCGAACAGCGCCATCCTCGGTCGTTTCGGTCAAATGCCAAGAGCCGTCGGGCTGTTTTGTGAACTGCTCGACCCGGCGCTCGTTTTGAGAAATGAGAACATACTCCATCAGCGACGCGATCTGGCGGGAGCGCAAGAACTTCTCGCCCCGGTCCCATGCCTCGGTGGACGGCGACAGCACTTCGAGAATGACTGTCGGATTGAGCAAGGTATCCTCGCGCCCGTCCCGAAACTGCGGCTCGCCGCAGACCACCACAACATCAGGGTAACTGTACTGCTTCTCTCCGTCGGCCTGCACTCGCATGCCATTGGAATACAGCTCGCACGGCTTATCACGAAGTTGAGTGCCTAAAGAAATACTTGTATTAGTAGTGACTAAGTTGTGTTTTCGTTTCGCCCCAGCCATTGCGACAATTTCGCCGGCAAAATACTCGCTTTTGTATTCTGCCCGGCGCTCGCGCTCCAGATACTCATCGGGCGAAATGATGAAAGTTGATGGGCTTGGCTGGGAAGACATAATATTCTCTGGCGGCGCAGAAATGGCCGTTTCTACGACCGGGCGCTTTTCATGTAGAGGAGGCGGGCGTTGCGGTCGAGCTTGGGGTTGAAGGGGTCCAAGCGCCGGGCGCTTTCGTAGTGGCCGAAGGAGTCCCGGAGCTTGCCCTGGCGGTAGCAGATGTAGCCGAGCAAGTCGTGGGCCTCGCGGTCGTCGGGGGAGTCGGCGCAGTAGACGCGCAGGACGGTCTCGGCGGCGGGGTAGTCGCCGGTGAGGTACAGGTCGCGGCCTAAGTTTTTGCGGGCTTTGGCCCATTCGGGGACAAGCTCTAAAACGCGGCGGTAGGCGGGCAGGGCGGCGTGGGGCGCTTCCAAATAATCATGGCAGAGGCCGACCGCGAAGTGCGTGTAGGCGTCATCGGGCCAGTCGGTCTGCACCCGGCTCAAATGCGACAATGCTTCGCTGTAGCGCTCGGATTCGAGGTGATGGCAGGCGAGAAAGAAGTTCGCCCAGGGGTTTTCGAGATCGAACTCATAGAGGGCGCGGGCGTGAACAATGGCGTCTTCCAGGCGGCCCGATTGGTAGGCGTCCCGGACGGCCCCTTCCTGCCGGACGGCCCGCCACTTTTGCGTAAGCGTGTGCAGGGTTTGGGTAAAGACGTTCATGGGATGATACCAAGTTTCTAAGCGGCAAAACTACGGAAAATAAATTAGGCACCGAAAATAAATTATGCAGAAGAATAACACGCCCATTATAAACCTCGAAGGCGGTTCTGTCAAGCGAAATAACCCGGAGTTGTACGTGCAAAGTTCCTTGACACGGCCCGCCAATTTCCGCTATAATACACCGGCTTTTCCCGAGACGATTTCAAGTACACGAATTCCAACATAAACGAGAGGTTCACCCCATTATGGCAGCAAGCCCCGCCGCGCCTCCGAAAAACGTTCCGATGACCGACGCGCCGATGACCGAGACGAACGGTGCGAGAAACGGCGCACGAATGCCGATGCCGCGCACCGATGGGCACACCCATCCGGTGACACCTACGTCGCCCGCCGCCGTGGTTGAAGCGCTCGGCCTGACCCCCGACGACCTGCTGCATACCTACCAGCAGATGCTCGACATCCGCCACTTCGAAGAGCAGTGCAACCGCGCTTTCCGCGCCGGCAAAGTCGGCGGCTACCTGCACCTCTACATCGGACAAGAGGCCGTCTCGCTTGGCACTCTGCATACGTGGAAGACCGGCGATCAGGCCCTGTCGTCGTACCGTGACCATGCCCATTGTTTGGTGCTCGGCAGTGACGCCAACCGTGTGATGGCTGAGATCTACGGCAAGAGCACCGGCATCTCGCGCGGCAAGGGCGGCTCGATGCACCTGTTCGACAAGGAGCACGGCTTTGCCGGCGGCTACGGCATCGTCGGCGGCAACGTCCCCCTCGCCATCGGCATCGGCTGGGCGCTGAAGCATTCCCCGCAGCTCAAGGGTGGGAATAATATCTGCGTCTGTTTTTTAGGCGACGGCTCGATGAACGCCGGCGGCTTCCACGAAGCGATGAACATGGCCCAGCTTTATGAGCTTCCGATTTTGTTTGTCCTCGAAAACAACAAGTATGCGATGGGCACTTCGATTGAGCGGTCTTCGGCAAACACTGATTTAGGCTCCCGCGTTGAATCGTACAACATGGCCCATTCCAAAGTAGACGGCCAGGACTACTTCGCCGTTCGGGCGGCAGCGCAAGAAGTTGTAGATAAAATGCGGGCGAACCCCGCCCCCTATTTCTTAGAGGCCATCACCTACCGCTATGTCGGGCACGGCGCGGCGGACGGCGCGGAAACGCAGGCCACTTACCGCGACCCGAGCGAGCTGGATGTCTGGAAAGGCCGCGACCCGGTCAAGATTTTGGAGAAAAACCTCCGTGACTTAGGCGTCCTTGATGACGCCAAGCACGCCGAGATGGACCAAAAGGCGCTCGACATGGCCCGCGCCGCCGCCGAGTTCGCTGAGAGCAGCCCACTCTGCACCCTCGAAGAGCTGACGCAGGACGTCTACGCCGACTAATCACCACCGCCTAGCACGGTAGATTTGAGAGAAAACAAGAAACTATGGCTGAAGTGATTATGCCCAAGATGGGCGACGCGATGGAAGAAGGCATCCTGCTGGAATGGAAGAAGCAGGACGGCGAGACGGTGAAGCTCGGCGACGTGATTGCCGAGATCGAGACCGACAAAAGCAATGTCGAGATCGAAGCCGAGGAAGCCGGTGTCCTGCACATTCAAGCCGAGCCGGGCGCAACCATTAAAGTCGGCAAGCCGATTGCGATCATTGGCGACATGGCCCACAGCGCCAATGGCACGAACGGTACGGGAAACACCGACGGCGTCAACCCGACGAACCCGTCGGCGATCCCCGTGGAAGACACGATGCACACCGGCGAAGGTATCCAGTATAAGGCCGACACGCAGGACGACAAGGACATCGCCAAAGTCGTCGCGACCGTCCATTCCCACGAAGCCTACAGCGGCTCGACTGAAGTGATGACTTATGCCGATGCGATCCGCATGGCGCTTCAAGAAGAGCTAGACCGGGACGAAAAAGTCTTTATGCTGGGCGAGGAAATCGGTCAGTATCAGGGCACATTCAAGATCACCAAAGACTTTCTCGAAAAATACGGCCCTGAGCGCATTGTAGATACCCCGATCTCCGAGGCCGGCATGGTCGGCATGACGGTCGGCGCGGCGATGATGGGCCTGCGTCCGATTATTGAGTTCATGACCCTGAACTTCGCGCTGGTCGCCTGGGACGGTATCATCAACCACGCGGCGAAAATCCTCTACATGAGCGGCGGCCAGTTCAATGTCCCGTGTGTCCTGCGTGGCCCCGGCGGTGTCGGCGTCCAGCTTTCCGCCCAGCACTCCCAGGATTTAGCGCACTGGTACGCCAACACTCCCGGCCTGAAAGTGGTCGCCCCGGCCACCCCCGCCGACGCGAAGGGCCTGCTCAAAGCCGCCATCCGGGACAACAACCCAGTGGTCTTCAATGAGCACGCGGGCCTGTACCGAACCAAAGGCGATGTCCCGACCGACCCCGAATATATCGTTCCGCTGGGCGTCGCCGATGTCAAGCGTGTTGGAAAAGATGTGACCATCGTTTCCTATTCGCGCGGCACGGTGCTGGCGCTCGCTGCCGCCGAGCAGCTTGCCGCCGAGGGCATTGACGCCGAAGTGGTTGACCTGCGCTCACTTCAGCCGATTGACCTGGACACGATTATCAACAGTGTCAAGAAAACCCACCGGGCGGTCGTCGTGCAGGAGCAGTGGCTGTTCTACGGCATCGCCGCCGAGTTTGCCGCCCAGATCAGCAATGCCGCGTTCGATTATTTAGACGCCCCGGTCGAGCGTGTTGCCGGGGCATTTGTCCCGATGCCCTATGCGCGGACACTGGAGCTTGCGGCCACCCCGCACGAGCCGGACATCATCGCCGCCGTCAAGAAAACCCTGGAGCGGAGCGCGTAGGCTGAGATGGGAATGGAGCACGTGGGACTAAAGTCCTGCGCTGTGGGGCGAAGCGCCGAATGTCCGCCTTCGCGGACAGAGATCACGTTTGCGCTTCTCTGTTCTTCGTCCACGAAGGTGGACGCTGGGCGCTTCGCCCCACAGCGCAGGACTTTAGTCCCACGCTCCTGTTCCCGGAGTTGAAGATGAGCTTGAACGCCGCAGATTAAGAGAAACAATTTATGCCAGAAGTAATTATGCCGAAGATGGGCGACGCGATGGAAGAGGGCACCCTGCTGGAATGGAAGAAGCAGGACGGCGAGACGGTGAAGCTCGGCGACGTGATTGCCGAGATCGAGACCGACAAAAGCAATGTCGAGATCGAAGCCGAAGACGCGGGCGTGCTCCATGTCAAAGCCGAAGCCGGCGCAGTCCTGCCGGTCGGCACGGTGATCGCCGTGATCGGCGACGATGTTCTCGCATCGCGCAGCAACGGCGGCGGGTCGTCGAAGCCGGCGTCTGTCTCCCAGGCCGCGACGGCCCCGGCGCAGTCCGCCGAGCGTACCCGCGAGGCGGCAGCCGAGTATGATACGCCCCTGCCGACAAAGGGAACCGCCGCACCTGCGCCGTCCAACGGCAGTACGGAGCGCCTGAAAGCGTCGCCGCTGGCCCGGTCTGTGGCGAAGCAGCGCGGCGTGGACATCGCCCGCGTTACTGGCAGCGGGCCGATGGGCCGGATTGTCGAGGCGGATGTGCTGGCATTTGCGACTTCCGTTCCGGCATTTGCCCCCGCCGTATCTGTGCCGTCCACCGCCGTCAGCAGCGACCTGCCGCCTGCCGAGCCGACCCCCGCCGCGCCGATGAAGCGGGCGTCGTTTACGCCGTCGCCGCTGTCCGCGCCGACCGAGCTGTCGGCGATGCGAAAAGTCATTGCCCGGCGCATGGTCGAGAGCAAGACGACGATCCCGCATTTCTACATCACCGTGGAAGTAGATATGGCCGAAGCGATGGCCCTGCGCGAGATGCTGAATTCTTACGACGAAACGCTCACGAAAATCTCGCTGAACGATATGGTGGTCAAAGCTTCGGGCAAGGCGCTGGTCAAATACCCCGCCGTCAACGCGGCGTTCAAAGACGACAAGCTGTACCCCGGCGTCGGCGTCCATGTCGGCGTCGCCGTCGCGCTCGATGATGGCTTGATCGTTCCGGTCGTCCGCGATGCCGACACGACCCCGCTTCGGACATTGGCTCAGAACACAAAGACGCTGGTCAAGAAGGCCCGCGACAAGAAGCTACAGCCCAGCGAGTACAGCGGTGGTACGTTCACCGTGTCCAATCTTGGTCCGTTCGATGTTGAGAATTTCATTGCGATCATTGACCCGGCCCAGGGCGCGATTTTAGCCGTGTCCAGCATCGTCAAGAAAGCGGTCGTGCTGGCCGACGACACAATTGCGGCCCGGCCGCGCATGAGTCTGACTCTGAGCGGCGACCACCGGGTGATGGACGGCGCGACCGGCGCCCGGTTCATGCAGGAGCTGAAGCGCCTGCTGCAAGCCCCACTGTCCTTAATGGAGTGACCTATGCTGGTAGTGACCGGCGGCGCGGGCTTTATCGGCAGCGTTTTAGTCGCCATGCTGAATGCCCGTGGCCGTCAAGATGTTCTCATTGTGGATGAATATGGCGACGGGCCGAAGTGGAAGAACCTGCGGGGCAAGTCGTTCACCGATGTCGTCTCGCCGGAGAAGTTCGCGCACGACCTGTCGGCGGGCGTCTATGATGGTCGTCTCGACGGCATCCTGCACATCGGCGCGATCACCGACACGTCATTCCCGGACATGGACGAGCTGCAAGCCCGCAATGTCCGCTACACCCGGCTTCTGGCCGAGTGGGCGATGGCGCACACTGTCCGCTTTGTCTATGCGTCGAGCGCCAGCGTCTACGGTGACGGCGCTTTAGGCTTTTCCGACGCCGATGCCGTCACGCCGACCCTGCTGCCGCTGAACCCCTATGCGTTCTCCAAGTGGCTTTCGGACACTGAAGCAATCCGCGAGAAGTGGACTGAAAAGATTGCCAGCCTGCGCTTCTTCAATGTCTTCGGCCCCAACGAGTACCACAAAGGCCGCATGGCGTCGGTGCCCTGGCATTCCACCAATCAGATACGCGAGACCGGCCAGATCAAGCTGTTCTCGTCGCACAACCCCAAGTATGCCGACGGTGCCCAGGAACGGGACTTTGTCTATGTTAAAGACGTCTGCGCCGTCGTTCTGTGGTTCCTAGACCACCCAAACGCCAGCGGCATCTACAATGTCGGGACGGGGCAGGCCCGGACGTTTAACGACCTCGCCGCCGCCATCTTCCGCGCCCTCGGCAAGCCTGCCGACATCACCTATGTCCCGACCCCGGAGAACATCCGGGCCGCCTACCAGTACCACACGCAGGCCGATCTGACCCGCCTCCGCGCCGCCGGCTGCGACGTGCCGTTTACGTCGCTGGAAGATGCCATCGGCGACTATGTCGGAACCTATCTCTGCAATGAAACCAATCCTTATCTTTAATTGCCTGGCCCTGCTGGCCGCACTCGCGGTTCCGGCCTGCGCCGAGTCCGCCGACTTGCCGAACTTCCACCAATCCGCCCCCGGCATCTGGCGCGGGGCGGCTCCGACTGAGGCTGGCCTGCGTCAGCTCAAAGCGATGGGCGTCAAGACCGTCATTGACCTGCGAATTGCACCGAAAACCGTCAAAAAAGAGGGCCTCTACGCCCGTTCACTCGGCTTCAATTGGATCAACCTGCCGATGGGGTCCGACCCGCCGACCCCCAAGCAAGTCTCAACACTTCTCGCCACTCTCAAGCAGGCCCCGGCGTCCCCGGTGTTCGTCCACTGCCAGCATGGAGCTGACCGCACCGGCTGCATGATGGGCATCTACCGAGTCACGCAGCAGGGATGGACCTTCCCCCGCGCCTACGCCGAGATGCGGTCGGACGGCTTCAACCCCCGCTGGGTCAAGCTGCGCGAGGCCGTGCAGTCGCGGGCGAAATGAAGCAAAGGCCCCGGCACTGGAAGTGCCGGTCTACTTTTGAGTGAAAGTCACTCCGTGACTGAGGAGCAGAGAATGACCAAGTCTTCTACTCCTTAATCGCTTCGATTTTCACTCGACAGTAGACCGGCACTTCCAGTGCCGGGGCCTCTGGCTTACCCCTTACCGTAAGTTACTGTAAGAACAATCCTCCTGCGTGCGGCTGCCCTTCTCGTTTTCGTTATCTCCTCGACAGCTTTCTGCCATACTCCTGCGTTGACTTTGCGCCGCCGACAATGCTATAATTTCGCGTCCAATCTCAAGCCGCCCAGGAATAAGGGTGGATAAGAAAACGGGGAAAAGCAATGGCAAACACGGTGGTTGTGGGAGCAATGTGGGGCGATGAAAGCAAGGGCAAGCTGATTGACTTTCTGGCGCATGACAAAGATGTCGTCGTGCGCTGGGGCGGCGGCTCCAATGCCGGTCATACGGTGGTCGTACCGAACGATGCGGGCGGGGAAGACGAGTACAAGCTGCATCTGGTGCCGTCGGGCATCCTGCACGAAAGTACGCTGTGCGTCGTCGCCGACGGCGTGGTGCTGGACCCGGCCTCGTTTGTCGGGGAGCTGACTTCGCTGAAAGCCCGAGGCGTCTCCTGCGAGAATTTGAAGATCAGCGGCAACGTGCATATTGTCCTGCCGTACCATGTGCTTCTCGATGAATTGGAAGAAAAGCGCAAAGGCAAGCGGGCGCTCGGTACCACCGGGCGCGGCATCGGCCCGGCGTATCAGGACAAGGCCGCGCGGGTTGGGATACGGATGCGCGAGTTCGTGGACCCGGCGCTGTTCGCCGAGCGCCTGAGCGAAGTCTTGGAATACAAGAACGAGCTGCTGACGAAGATTTACGGCGTCGCCCCGATGTCCGCCGAGGCTATTCTGGCCGATTTATTGCCGCATGCCGAGGCCCTGCGGCCCTACGTAGACGACACGGCCCTGCGCGTGGCGTATGCGGCGCGTTCGGGCAAGAAAGTCTTGTTCGAGGGCGCACAGGCGACGCTGCTGGATATTGATCTCGGCACCTATCCCTATGTCACATCGTCACACCCATCGGCGGGCGGCGCGTGCATCGGCACCGGGCTGGGGCCGACCCAGATTGACCAGATCATCGCGGTTACCAAGTCCTACACCACGCGGGTCGGCGCAGGCGCGTTTCCGACCGAGCAAAACAACGCCCTCGGCGATTTGATCCGGGACCGGGGCGCGGAATACGGCACCACGACAGGCCGCCCGCGCCGCTGCGGCTGGCTCGACGGGGTCGCGCTCCGCTACTCGGCTTTGGTCAATGGTCTGACCGATTTGTACTTGGGACACCTAGATGTACTCACGGGCTTCGACGAAGTCAAAATGGCGGTCGCGTACAACCTAAACGGTCAAGAGATCACCGATTTCCCGAGCGATCAGGCGCGTCTGTGTCGCTGCGAGCCGATCTACAAGACATTTGCGGGCTGGCCCGAGGATGTCAGCGCCGTCCGCGAGTACGCGAAGCTTCCCGATAACGCCCGCCGCTACGTCGAAGCCGTCGAGGAGTATGTCGGCGTCCCGATTACGACCATCTCCGTAGGCCGCCGCCGCGACCAGACCCTATTCCGAGACAGCAAGTAGATTTGGGAGGTATCGCCGCCATGACCGTTCCCACCGCCCCTGCCGAGACGCTGCTGGCCGACCTAGCCCCGGCCTCTGGGCTAGCTTTGCGCCGCTGGACTCCGGACAGTTTTCGCCGCCTGTCTTCCTCCGGCATTGTTGGCGTCAGCCTGGATTTTGCCGACGGCGAGATTTTGGACTGCGACAGCCAAGCCCCGCACTTATTCAGCCGCGAGGAATACTATGCTCTCGCCGAGCAGGGACTCTTGGGGCCGGAAGAGCGCACGGAATTGATCTACGGAAGGATAATCACGCGCATAAGTCCCATGAGCAGGCCGCACAGCCTCGGCATTGTCAAAACTGCGGATGCTTTGCAGGATGCCTTTGGCGGCCAGTCTGCTATCGAACAGCAGATGCCGCTCCATGTTGAACGCGGACTAGAGCCGGAACCGGATGTTGTCGTGCTGCGCGGCTCCTCGGGAGATTACCCGGAAGTGCCACGCCCGGTGGCTGTCCTGCTTTTGGTTGAGATTTCCAACAGCACTTTGCAGTACGACCGCAACACTAAGTCGCTGCTGTACGCGGAAAACGGCATCGCGGACTACTGGATTGTCAGCCTGCGCGAGCGTACCCTCGAAGTGCGCCGCGAGCCGGTCGGTGGCGTGTACCAAAGCTTCATCGTTTATAGTGAGCAGGATAGCGTCGCGCCGCTGGCTGCGCCCGGCTCACCCGTCCGCGTCGCCGACCTGCTGCCGATGGCGCGAGAGTAAAACTTGATGCTGCGAGGAACCATGCCATGAATGGCACAGCTATATGGCCTTCGGCCACAAAACACCCTCTTCGCGGGGTTAAGAATAGGCTATGCCAAAAGTCCCAGTGCCGCGAAGCGGTACTTAGTGGCGTCCGCGCCCTTTAGCCGTGCGTTTTAACGCATGGCTCCCCACCTATTGGGAGACACGACGATGAGTTGGGAAGCACAGCTAATGGTTTATCCCAAAGGTCTCGATTTAGAAGATGAAGCCGGCACCAAGCCGGAACGCCGCTTCTTTGAGAGCGAAATGGAACGTTTCTTTGAAGGGCGAGAGGAAGAGGAAGAGCGTCCGGTGGCCGTTGACGATGCAAGCCTGCCCTACGATTGGTACAGAAGCGGGCGGAGCTTCGGCCCCTTGTATATCGGGGTGTACAATTTCTTTCCGCTGCAAGAATTTTTAGACTTTCTGCAAGCGATTGCTTGGAAAGAACCTGAGTTGGCCGAATACAAAAGCATTCAAGTCATCGTTGGCGGCGATGTTGAACATGATGGTATGGATTTTCGTGTTATCAAGATAACCTATGAGAGTGAGACAGCCGAAGACAATGCGTAAAAAAATTATTGCGGGCAACTGGAAGATGAACAAGACGGTCGGCGAGGCGCTGGCCCTACTTGACGAGCTGAAGCCATTGGTGGCGGAACACGGCGGAGTGGACATTGTGATCTGTCCGGCGTATACGGCGCTGTATGCGGTCAATCAGGCGCTGACGGGAACCAGCATCGCGCTGGGGGCGCAGGAAGCGTTCTGGAAGGCATCGGGTGCGTACACGTCGCAGATTTCCCTGCCGATGCTGGCGGAGGTCGGCGTGACCTATGTGATCCTGGGCCATTCGGAGACGCGCGGGCGGTTCGGCGTTCCCGAACCCGAGCTGACGCCGGACCTCTTGCGGACATTCGGCGAGACCGATGCCGGGGTCAATATCAAGGCGCAGGCGACGCTTGCCGCCGGGCTGACCCCGATTATCTGCGTGGGCGAGACGCTTTCGGAGCGGCAGCGCAGCGAGACCGACGATGTCGTGCGGGTACAGGTGCTCGGGGCGCTGGCGGGCGTCGGCGCGAAACAGGTTACGGAGCGTGTCGTGTTCGCGTATGAGCCGGTCTGGGCCATCGGCACCGGAGAAGTGTGCGCCCCTGACGAAGCCGACCGGGTGTGCGGGGTCGTGCGCCACACGATTGCCGAAGCCTACGGGGCCGAAGCCGCCGAGGCCGTGCGAATCCAGTATGGCGGCTCGATGAACGCGGGCAACGCCCCCGAACTGCTGTCGCGCTCAAACATTGACGGCGGCCTGATTGGCGGGGCCAGCCTCAAAGCCGCCGACTTCGCGGCGATTGTCGCCGCGGCGAAGTAACTAAGAGTCTGGGCGTGTTTGCCGGGAAGCCGTTTCGGGGAGAACAAAGTAAAAGTTTCTTTTCTTTGAGAGGCAACCCGATGAAAAACACACGCAGAAAAAACATTGGCAAAATCGGCATCGCGGCGCTTGTTCTGAGCGCCGCGCTCTTTGTGCCGGCCCAGGCCGACACGCTGACCTTCACCAACGCTTCCGCCAGCAGCGCGGCAGCGGCAATGAACAAACGCTACGGGGTCACAATCGTCTTCCGGGGCGCAGGCATCAATACGAGCCAGCCGGTATCGTTTTCGGTAGACAACCCGGACACCCCGGACGGGCGCTTGCAGGCGATCAACAGCCTCGCAAGCGCACTCAACTTAGATTTCCAGAAAGTCTATGTTGTCAGCAAAGCCGACCCCGGTGCGGCGGTCCCTGCCGTGCCGATGGACAGCAATGGGCCGATTGTGTTTCCGTCTACACATGTTCCCCTGCGCGATGCGATCCAGACGGTCGCGGCAGTGGATAATGCTCTGACGCAGATCAGCCCGGCGATTGCCGGAGACATCTCGCTGCCGCAGACCCGCCTGCGGGCCTTCGAGGCGGCTTCAGTGATCTCTCGCCAGACACGGACCCAGTGGAAAGCTTATTACGGCCTCTACCGGCGGGGGGAAGCGCCCGAGCGTTTTCTGGGCACGATCATTGACCGGACGAGCACCGGCGAGCCGATCCGTGCATTGCCGCTGCTGACCTTTCGCAACACCGCCCCGACTCCTGCCCCGCTGCACAGCGGGCGGGATGCCGTCGTCGGACCGTTCACCGTGCCCTCCGATAATCCGGCGGTGGCATCGGTGCCCAATGAGAGTTTCGGCTACAACGGCTATGGTGGCTACGGCGGTTACGGAGACCCATTCGGCTACGGCTCGCCCTTCGGCTATCTTGGGCCGAACGGCTCGGTGGCCTATCCGGGTGCGATCTACACGCCTGGTGCGGGAGTCGCCCCGGTAGTTCCGGGCGTAAACGCGCCCGGCTACAATGCTGCTGCCGGCCCGACCGGCACGACGGTCTTGCCGACCTTCCCCTACGCCGGCAGTGTCGGCGGACAGACAATGGTCGGCGGATATTAAAATCGGCGGATATTAAAAATGACTCGGCTTCTGGCTGCATCTTTGATACGAGACATCCCGGACTTTCCCAAGTCCGGGATTTTGTTTAAGGACATCACCCCGGTCCTCGGCGACCCTGCCGCGTTCCAGGAAGTCATAGATCGCTTCGCTGAGATCGCTCAAAGCTTCGCGCCGGACGTGATTATCGGGGTCGAATCGCGCGGCTTCCTGTTTGGGGTACCGGTCGCGCTGGCCCTCGGGGTCGGCTTCGTTCCGGTCCGAAAAGCCGGCAAGCTGCCGTCCCCTGCCGAGCGCGAAGAATACGAGTTGGAATACGGCACGGCGATCCTCGAGATGCATCGGGACGCGCTCCGGCTCGGCCAGCGCGTTTTGATTGTGGACGATCTGCTCGCGACCGGTGGCACGGCGGCGGCAACGGCGCGGCTGGTCGAGAAGCTCGGCGGCAAAGTCGCTGGTCTCTGCTTCCTCGTTGAGCTTGAGTTTCTGGCAGGCCGTGCCGCGCTGAACGGCTACGAAGTGCGCTCGCTGCTGACGTACTAGACGGTGGTATTAGCGGAGCGCCGTTTCCAGCCGCAGATGCAGCAGTATCAGCCCGAGAACCGCTAGGGTCGCCAGGATGTAGCGGCGCAAGGGACTCGGTGACTCGCCGGCCAGCGGCGGCAGGAGGCGGGACAGGCCGCCCCCGGCCAGCGCAAAGAGCAAGGGCAGAAGCGGCAGCAGCATCCCGCTAGGAGTAGCGGCCGACTCCCCCGACGACAGCGTGAGATACAAACCCGCCCAGAGTGCGACCGGCAGCCAGCGGGCGCGGCGCGGCCCTTCAGTCCATTCCCCGCACAGCGGCAGCAGCAGCCAGCAAAGCAGCAAAGACGCCGGTGCGTACAGCCAGCGCCAAGATTCCCAGTGCCCTCCCCAAACCGGCAGGTGGGGCAGGCCGTATCCCAGCACGACGCGGGCTGTTTCAAACGCTGCAACCGGCATGAAGAAGAGCGCGGCTCCGAGAAGCGACCGCTTGCGCCGCTGCCCGACCGACAGCGCAAGGAGCAGCAGGCCAAGAGCAAGGCCGCCGTCGGGCCGGACCATCGCGGCCCCCGCGGCCAGGGCCAGCGCCGCAAGAGACGACCCGGCGACAAATGCCAGCAGCGCACACACCGACAAAAGTGTGAACGCTGCGCTTTGCGGCGCGTAAGCCGCAAGGTGCAGGAACTGCGGGCTGCACGCTGCCAGCAGAGCCGCGCTTACCCCCGCCGCCCGGTCCCGTGCCCGCCAGCCCAGGGCGTACAGCGCGGCAGCTGTCCCCGCCGCCAGCAGCGACCCACCCAGCCGCCGGCCTGACACCTCCCCAAGCCAGTACGAAACGCCCAGCGAGACCAGACACAGCGCCAGCATCCAAAGGCCGTCGAGCGGCTGAAACCGGGGCCGGTTGGCGCGGGTCGGGACCGAGGGGCGCGGGGCCGGACGGCGGGGCAGGGGGCGCGGCGTACCTGGTTCGCTTGAGGGGAAATCGGCCATATTTTTCCACTATAGCACACGCGGCGGAACTTTCAGGTATACTCTGCGGCATGAAGGGTATCATTCTTGCCGGCGGCTCGGGAACGAGGCTGCATCCGCTGACATTGGCCGTCAGCAAGCAACTGATGCCGGTGTACGACAAGCCGATGATCTATTATCCCCTCAGCGTCCTGATGCTGGCGGGAATCCGTGAGATATTGATCATCTCCACCCCGCATGACCTGCCGCATTTCGAGAAGCTGCTCGGTGACGGCAGCCGGATCGGGTGTTCGTTCGAATACGCCGTGCAGGCCGAGCCAAATGGACTGGCGCAGGCATTCGTCATTGGGCGCGAGTTTATCGGCGGCGAGAAGGTCGCGCTGATTTTGGGCGACAACATCTTTTACGGCTCGGGAATGGCCGAGATGCTGCAAAAAAACAGCAATCCCGAGGGCGGTGTGGTGTTCGCCTACCATGTGAACGACCCGGAGCGCTACGGCGTGGTCGAGTTCGACGCCGACTGCCGTGCCATTTCCATTGAAGAAAAGCCGAAGTCGCCGAAGTCGCCCTACGCCGTGCCGGGCCTCTACTTCTACGACAATTCCGTGGTCGAGATCGCTAGAAATCTGACACCCAGCCCACGCGGCGAGTACGAAATCACCGATGTCAACAAAGAGTATCTCGCACAAGGCAAATTGCAAGTCGGCATCCTCGACCGGGGCGCGGCCTGGCTCGACACCGGCACGTTCGCGTCGCTGATGCAGGCCGGGACCTTCGTGCATGTCATCGAGGAGCGGCAGGGCCTCAAGATCGGCTGCATCGAGGAAGTTGCGTTTCGTATGGGCTTTATTGACGCCGACAAGCTTCAGGCTGCCGCCGCGCCGCTGGTCAAAAGCGGCTACGGCGAGTATTTGCTCAATCTGCTCAAGCCGGAGTTCAGCCGCTAAATGCCCTCCAACGTATCAGCCCTCAAACTCATCCTGACTGTCGTGCTGGTTTTAGCCGCGCTAAACGGGGTTCAAGCTGCTTCGCCGGCAAAGCCACCTGTCTCGAAGACGGCTGCCGTGCTGGACACAACGACAATTCCGTTCGAGTATGACCCCATCTTGATGCCGTATATCGTGGTTCAAGCCAGCATCAACGGCAAGCCGCCTCTGCCATTTGTTGTGGACACGGGGACGTTCAATATGCTGCTTGCTGTTGAACCCTGGGCAGCAAAAAAGCTGAATTTGCCTTTAGTGAGCACCCGGAAAAACCAAACCATTCTCGGTCAGGGTGGGACACACACAATAGCGAGTGCGCTTGTCCAATCTCTCAAGGTCGCGGGCCGTGACAAAAGCGACGCAGGAATGCACTACGATTTTCGTTTTAATGGCAAAGCTGAAGCGCTGACAACAACGCCGTTTGAGATCGTTGATGTCCTTTCAAATCTGGGCAAGGTTTACCATGTTCCCCGTTTAGCCGGAATCATCCCCTGCGATCTTCTGCATTTGTTCAACGCCGCCTGCGTAATGCAGATTGACTTCCAGCATAAGAACCTCGTGTTTCAAAGAAAAACAGCAGCTTGGAAGCCTGCCGCCGCTTCCTTTGCAATCCCTTTGCGCTACGACGCGGGTAAATACCTTTTAAGCGCAGTTTCACAGGGCGGGAAACCTCTCGACTTTCTGCTCGACACAGGCAACCCGAGTACTTCAATGCAGAGAATGGCAGCAGGGCCGTTCCCAAATGGGCAGTCCACGCAGATTATAAACGCTTCATCGGGGCGAAAAAAATCCTATGACGCCTTGCTGCTTCCGCAAATTCAAATGAGTGGCTTGGTGGAACCAGATGTGCCGCTGTATGAAACCGATCCTGGAAATGCGACTAGCTCGCCGAACATCATCGGAAACGATTTTCTGTCACGCTTCCTGATCACTCTGGATTTTGCCGGCAATACAATGTACCTGCAACGCCGCTCCGATTACGCGCCGCAGATTGTTCCGCCGGGCCGGGCGAATGTGCGCCTGGAAATGTGGGGGAAGCAACATATCGTCGCGTGGGTAAAGCCCGGCTCCCCGGCGGATTTGGCTGGTGTTCGCGTCGCGGACCAAATTACTGCTGTGGACGGTCAGACGCTTCCAGGTGTGCCCTGGTACGCCGCGCAAAGCCTGCTGGACGGGCGCGAAGGGACAGCCGCCAAACTGACGGTGCTTCGGGCAGGCGGTACGGAAACCAATCTCAGCTTTACGCGCTCGAAGAAGTTTTCGGGGCGGCGTCATGCCCTGCTTGGGGTATCGTTAGAATGGGTGCAGGGAAACCTGATGGTCGGCGGGACGACGCCGGGCAGCCCTCTGGACCAGACGCTCAAATTCAACGATGATATCTACTACATCAACGGCTTGCCCGTTGCAAAGATGACGATGGATGAAGCGTTTGACCAGCTTGAGCGGCCGGACCTGGTGCTGCAAGCCTGGCGCGACCCGACCAAGGCCTGGCAGGAGCTGCATCTCGCGCCGCTGCCGCTCGAAACTCAGGTCCTGAAGGGGCCTGCGCCGGCGGGAAACCAGTATCGTTATTACGAGAGAGCAGGCTGGACAGTCATTCCTCAATAAATCCGCAGCGTCGGATAATTAAGACCAAACAAAATCAACTACATCAAAGGAGAAACACATGGCAGACAAGATCAAGACCCCGTCGGGGCTGGAATACGAAGATGAAGTAGTCGGGGAAGGCGCAAGCCCGGCACCGGGCCAAGCCGTGACGGTGCATTACACCGGGACGTTTCCTGACGGACGCAAGTTCGATTCGTCGCGGGACCGCAGCAAGCCGTTTGTGTTCACCATTGGTAAGGGTCAGGTCATTCGCGGCTGGGACGAAGGGGTCATGACTATGAAGGTCGGCGGACGGCGCATTTTGACCGTCCCACCGCAGCTTGCCTACGGCGTCGCCGGCGCGGGCAGCGCGATCCCGCCGAACGCGACCTTGCTGTTCGATGTCGAGCTTCTGGGTGTGGGGTAACAAGAATGCCGAAGAAGCTGTCGCTGGGCGATTTTGGGCCGGAGTTCCAGAATGTCCTGACGACGCAGGAGTACGGGGGCGGGAAGCGCATTGATGGGGTCAAGGTTATTGACCTGCGCCTGCTGACCGACGACGGCGGCTCGTTTGCCGAGCTGGTCCGCTTCGACGAAACGGGCCATCTGGAAGCAATCCCCGAGTTCCAGGTCCGGCAGTCGTCCTACTCACAAGTGCTGCCCGGTGCGATCAAGGCATTCCATCTGCACTTCAACCAGGAAGATGTCTGGTTCGTCCCGCCGACTGACCGGCTTTTGATTGGGCTGATTGACGCCCGCAAGGACTCGCCGACGCTGGGCGTGACCATGCGGTTCGTGATGGGCGGCGGCAAGGCGCAGCTTCTCTACATCCCGCGGGGGGTAGGGCACGGCGGCGCGAACATCTGGTCGGAGCCGGCGACCATTTTGTACTATGTCAGCCAGCAGTTCGATCTGAGTAATCCCGACGAGCGCCGCTTGCCCTGGGATATTGCCGGCGCGGACTTCTGGGAGATGACGCCCGGTTAAAGCTGGATATTATGCCCGAGCCGTTTCCGACCGTATACTGGGCCGAGTGGGACTCTGACGCCACGTTTGACGCCGGAGAGACGCTGCCGCCGGAAAGCGCGGGTCGGCTCTGGGCTGTGCTGATGTTTGTCTTCTACGGCGACAAAGTCGCGCTCGCCGACATTGAGAACCGTGGCCTGACCATTCCATCGGGCCATATCGAGCCGGGCGAGACCCTTGACGAAGCCGCAGTCCGCGAAGCGTGGGAAGAAGTCGGGGCTAATCTTGACCCCGCCCGGCGGCGGCTGATCGGATGCTATCGTCTGACCCCACGCAGCGGCAGCCATGCTGGACAGACCCGCTACTGCCCGGTGCTGGCCGCCGAAGCGTTTTCGTTCGCCCCCATCCCCGCAGGCTCCGAATCGCGTGGTTTGATCCTCGCGGCTTGGGAGGATGTCGCCGACCTCTACTTCACCTGGGACCCCCTGATGGCGGCGGTCTTCGAATTCGCCCGCGCCCGCAAAGAGGCGCTTTTCCCTGTCGGCGTCTCTCTCAATTCGATCCTCGGCTAGAGACACCGGCACTCGCAGTGCCGGTTTCCCCTCTCTTAGCATACATTTTCCCACTAAAGCGCCTCCTGTTGACAGGTTTTGACAGATATAAACACTGGGAATATAAGAAAGTCTTAATCATCCCTTTGACATACTGGAAAGAACCCCTATGCCCGGCACCTATGACTTGCTCTGCTTCTCCCACCTGCGCTGGGACTTTGTCTATCAGCGCCCGCAGCATCTCATGGGCCGCTTCGGACAGACTCACCGTGTCTTTTTTGTCGAAGAGCCGGTCTTCGACTCGCCTGAACCCCGGCTGGATGTCTCCGAGCGGCCTGAGCAGAATGTCGCCGTATTAGTTGCACATTTGCCCTGGGGGCCGACCGAAGAGGAGCACGGGCAGATGTACCGGCGGCTGCTGAATGACTTCATGGCGCAGCATCAGATTGCAGATTATGTCTCCTGGTACTACACGCCGATGATGGTGTCCTGGACCATTGATCTTGTCCCCAAAGCGATTGTCTACGACTGCATGGACGAGCTTTCGGCGTTTGCCGACGCGCCTCCGGCCCTGCGTGAGCGGGAAGCGAAATTATTCGACCAAGCCGATCTGGTGTTCACCGGCGGGCAAAGCCTGTATGAAGCCAAGAAAGACCGGCACCCGGCGGTTTACGCATTCCCAAGCAGCGTGGATGTGCCGTTCTTCAAAGCGGCCCGAACGATCGCTGAGGAACCTGCCGACCAAAAAGAAATCCCGCACCCACGGCTCGGATTTTACGGTGTCATTGACGAGCGGCAGGACATAAACCTGCTGCGCGAGGTCGCTGCGCTTCGGCCCGACTGGCACTGGATCCTGGTCGGACCGACGGTGTCCAAGATTGACCCGGCGACCCTGCCGCAAAGCGCCAATCTTCACTACCTGGGCGGCAAGGACTACAAAGAGCTGCCGGCGTACCTTGCCGGCTGGGACGTGGCCCTGCTGACCTTTGCTCGCAATGACTCAACGCGCTTTATTAGTCCGACCAAGACGCCGGAATATCTGGCGGGGGGTAAGCCGGTCGTTTCCACGTCTATTCGAGATGTCGTCCGGCCCTACGGCGAGATGGGTTTGGCCCGGATTGCCGACGACCCCGCCGAGTTTGTCGCCGCCTGCGAGGCGGCACTGCGGGAGAACAAGTTGCCGGAGACTGCCGAAGCGCGTCAGCAGAAAGCCGATGCGTTCCTGTCGCAGCTCTCATGGGACAAAACGCAGGCGCGGATGGAAGATTTGATGAGCGCCGCCATCTCCGAGAAGAACTAACATCACAGACATATTAGCAAGGAAATTTCATGTTCGATTATCTGATTGTCGGAGCCGGGTTCGCCGGCAGTGTCCTGGCCGAGCGGCTGGCGACCCAAGCAGGAAAGCGCGTACTGCTGGTAGACAAGCGCCCGCACATCGGCGGCAACGCTTACGACCGCTACAACGATGACGGTGTTTTAGTACACCCTTACGGGCCGCATATTTTCCACACCAATGCCGAGCGCATTTTCGGGTATTTGTCCCAGTTCACCGAATGGCGAGCCTATGAGCACCGTGTTTTGGCCGAAGTGGACAATCAGCTTTTGCCGATCCCGATCAACCGCACCACGGTCAACAAGCTCTACGATTTGGATCTAAAGACCGATGAAGAGTGCGAAGCGTTTTTGGCGACCCGCGCCGAGCCAACCGGGCACTGCCGGACCTCCGAAGATGTCGTCGTCAGCAAAGTCGGGCGCGAGCTGTACGAGAAGTTCTTCCGTGGCTACACCCGCAAGCAGTGGGGCCTGGACCCGTCGGAACTGGACGCCCAAGTCACTGCCCGTGTGCCGACCCGGACTAACACCGACGACCGCTACTTCACTGACTCGTTCCAGTATATGCCGAAGCACGGCTACACGCGGATGTTCGAGGCGATGCTCGATCACCCGAACATCAAAGTCATGCTGAACACCGACTACCGGGAAATCCAGGCGATGGTGCCGCACCGCGAAGTGATTTATACCGGGCCGGTGGACGAGTATTTCGACTACTGCTACGGCAAGCTGCCGTACCGGTCGCTCGACTTCAAGCACGAGACTTTAGACAAAGAGCAGCATCTGCCCGTTGCCGTAGTGAACTTCCCGAACGAGCACGCTTACACGCGCATCACCGAATTCAAGCAGCTTACGGGTCAGGAGCACGCAAAAACCAGCGTTGTATACGAGTATCCCTGCGCCGAGGGCGACCCGTACTACCCGATTCCGAAGCCCGAATGCACTGCCCTTTACAACAAGTACAAAGCGCTGGCCGACTCCCAGCGCGGCGTCTATTTTGTCGGGCGGCTGGCGACCTACAAATACTACAATATGGATCAGGTCGTTGGGCAAGCGCTGGCGACGTTCGATAAGATCACCGAGGCTCGAAAAGAAGCCGAGGCGCGGGCCGAAGCGCTGCCTCATTCCAGCCGCAACGGCCACTCCGCGCCGCACGGCCGCGTCGCCGAGGCCGTTTAAGCGAGTGTCTACGACTGAGGACAAATGCCTGCCGGCGCTCTGGGGCGGGGTCGAATGCACCGTCAACCGGGTCGGCGACCGCTACTTCGACCAGATGGAGTGGAACGGACACGCCGGGCGCATCGAGGACCTGGACCTGTTCGCGGGCCTCGGCATGACCGCCCTGCGCTATCCGCTGCTCTGGGAGCGGACTGCGCCGGACGGTCTGGAACGCGCGGACTGGGCCTGGGCGGACGCCCGCATGAGCCGCCTGCGGGAGCTGCATTTAGAGCCGATTGTCGGCCTGGTGCATCACGGCAGCGGGCCGCGCCATACCGATCTGCTCGACCCGGAGTTTCCCGAGAAGCTGGCGGCGTATGCCAGCGCGGTCGCCCGCCGCTACCCCTGGATAACCCGCTACACGCCGGTCAACGAGCCGCTGACGACGGCCCGGTTCAGCGGCCTGTACGGCTTTTGGTACCCGCATGCCGCCGACAGCCTGCCCTTTGCCCGAATGCTGGTCAATCAGTGCAAGGCCGTGGCGCTTGCGATGGCGGCGATCCGAGAAGTCAACCCAAGCGCCCAGCTTGTTCAGACTGAAGACCTCGGCAAGACTTACAGCACTCCGGCGCTGCGTTATCAAGCCGACTTCGACAATGAGCGCCGCTGGCTGAGTTTTGACTTGCTCTGCGGACGGGTCGTGCCCGGCCATCCGATGCACCATTACCTGTGCTGGCTCGGCATTCCCGATACCGACCTGCGCTTCTTTGCTGATGCCCCCTGCCCGCCGGATGTTTTCGGGGTCAATTATTATGTGACCAGCGAGAGGTTCTTGGATGAGCGGGTGCGCCGGTACCCGGCGTCGGTGCCCGGCGGCAATGGCCGGCACGAGTACGCCGATGTCGAGGCGGTGCGGGTCTGCACTGAGGGGATTGCCGGGCCGGAGACGCTGCTGCGTGAGGTTTGGGAGCGGTACGGGCGGCCTTTCGCCGTCACCGAAGCGCACCTCGGCAGCACGCCCGACGAGCAGATGCGCTGGCTGGGAGAAGTCTGGGCGGCGGCCTGCCGTATTCGCGGGGAAGGGGCGGACATCCGGGCAGTCACGGCCTGGTCGCTGCTGGGAACATTCAATTGGAACAGCTTGGTGACCCGCGACGACGGCTGTTATGAGCCGGGGGTCTTTGCGCTCAGCCCCGATGGTCCAATCCCGACACCGCTGGCGACGATGGTGCGGGACCTGGCGGCGCAGGGCCACCATGACCACTGGAGCCTCGAAACCGGCGGCTGGTGGCGGCGGCCCGAGCGCCTGCTCTACCTGCCGGTCAGCCGCCGTGCGGGGCAGAGCCGTTCAGCGGGTCGGCAGCAGTCGTTGGGGCAGCGAAAGCCTTCAGCGCAGCGAGGCAAGGACGCTGTCCAGCTCGGCGCTGCTTAGGTTGCCGATAACGACAATTTTTAGGCCGGCCCGCCGCCCGAACAGGATTCCGCGCCGGGGGTGCTGTGGGCGTGCCTGCCGTTCATTGCCGCCTCCCGATCTGTCAGGTGTCTCGAACACTGACAGGACACCCGCACCGCTGACATAGCGCAGCTCGGCGACGCGGGCGGCGCGGCGGTCCGACACCGAGCCGCCTTGCAGGCGAAACCCCGGCGGCAGGATACTGGGTGTCAGCACCGTAAACCCGGCCTGGGCGCGGACCTGTTCAAGCGTCAGCGACGGCGCGGAGAACCCGCTGGCGACGACTTTGCCGCCGCCGGCCGGCAGCTTAAACGTCGCTTTGTCAAACACCGGGTTGTAGACAATCTGGGTGTAATAGGACGCGGAAAGCAGGTGCCCCGCACTGTCGTACTGCTCGTTGCGAAGCTGCGCCCCGTTAGCAGGGTCCACCCAGAACCGCTGCGATGGCCCGCCGCTCCGGGGCGTGACCTGAAGGATAATGCAGAGATGGCCTGCCACCGTGTCCTGCCCGGCCTGCTGCACCGCGAGCCGCCCGGATCGCACTGACTGGATCACCTGCGGCACCCGCACCCGGAGGTTTTGTACCCGCGACGGGCTGAGTTCCAGCGTGTCTTTCGCCGGGACAAAATGACAATAGAACCGTCCATCGTCCACCACCAGCTCCCCCGCCAGCCGGGCCGGGCGCACATAGTCCAGCCGCAGGGCGCGGGCACCATTGCGCTGCACCCGCTGCTCCGACGACACATCTAGCCCGTCCCGCACCACCAAAGTCACCTGGTTGCCTGCCAGCGGCAGCGTGTTTTCCGCTTGCAGCATCCGCCGCAGGAGGTCCTGTGCCGCCGGGTCGGCGGCGGTCGTCGCCGGGCGCGGCGGTGCGAAGCGCGGCAGGTGTGCCGGGCGCGGGGGCAGCTGCGGCCCGGCAAGCGCCGGTGTCAGCAGAGCCGAGCAGACCAGCCAGGACAGCAGTGTGAGTCGTGTCGGACGCATCAAAGCAGCCCCTGTTCGCCGGCTGGGGCCTCGGCGCCCTCCGGCGCGGCGGCATTGTCCAGGCTGCCGGTAAGGGTCTGTGCCGACAGGTCGGCCAGCGGCTCGGCGGCGGCGTCGCGCCGGTGCTGGGCCAGGCAATCGGCGACAAATGCCGGGTCGGCAGTGCGGGTCACCGACGTATTCGCCGTTGGTTTTACCGGGTGAAGCGGCAGCACAAACGCCGCGATTCCCGCCGCAGCCGCTGCGCCAAGTGCCAGCGCCGGACGCGCCCGGCGCAGGGTGAATGTCGGTGTCAGCCGCGTGCGCCACGACGGCGGGGGCGGGGCCGCCGGGCGGCGGGTCAGCGCGAGGCGCTGGGCCAGGGCGGCATCGAACCCTGCCGACGGACCCTGGGCAGGAAGGGCTTGCAGCAGGGCGGTCACAGCGGCCTGACCCTTGTGCAGACGCCCGCACTCGGCGCAGGCGGACAGATGGGTCTGCACCTGCCATGCGGCAGCGGCATCGAGGCGGTCATCGGCGAAATCGGGCAGTAACAATTGGATGTTCCGGCAGTTCATGGTTGTTTTCTTGTACCCAAATCTCAACTCTGGAGATAGCCGGCAAGGTGCTGGCGAAGCTGAAGGCGGGCGTTGAACAGGCGCGATTTTACGGTGCCGAGCGGGCAGCCAACCGCCTGCGCGATCTCCTCGTAGGGCATGCCTTCGATGTCGTGAAGCAGCAGGGTCGCCCGCAGCTTATCCGGCAATTTGCCCAGAGCCTGCGTAATCTGCTCGGCCATCTCGACGTTCTCTAAAAGCCGGTGCGGGGCGTAGGTTTCGTCGGCGATCTCGTGGGTCTGCTCAGTGTCGCCGCCGCCGGCCGGGGCGTCCAGCGAAAAGGCGGGCGTCCGGTTCTTGGCCCGGCGGAAGCGGTCAATGCACAGATTGCCGGCGATCCGAAACAGCCAGGTGTTCAGGCTGGACTGACCCCGGAACGAGTCCAGCGACGTGTACATCCGCACGAAGACTTCCTGGGTCAAGTCTTCGGCGTCTTCGGCGCTGCCGGTCATCCGATACAGATAGTTGTAGATCTTGCCTTTGTAGCGGGCGATCACCTCGCTGAACGCGGCGTCGTCGCTATCCCGGCAGCGCTCCACCAGAAAAGAATCCGTCAGCGGCATACGTCTTACCTGGGCCTGTTCCATAGACAAAGGGACGCCGGGCCGTAAAAAAAGTTCATTGAATTTGGGCATAACGTCAAAACTTCTTCCCGTCGGGGTAAAATCAGGGCCGGATGAATGCAATAATACCGTATAATGCTAGTGTTATATAATGCACCAAGCGCGTTTCACCAATAATTGTGGCGGGTCGGCAAAGGAGAATTTCATGGACAACACTCATCAGGCAAAAGCAGTGCGGCAAGCAAAATTCGGGCGGCAATGGGCGGCAGTCGGGCTTGCAGCGCTGGCTTTGGCGGCGGGGCCAGCTCAGGCCGCTGGCCCGGAGCGGTCGCTGGCGGGGGTTCCGATCTTCTCGCCCGGCTCGGTCGTCACACGTAAGTTTGGCAATCCGAGCCAGATTCTGGTCGGCGGGGCCGCCCCGACGCTGAATACTCCCGGCGGCACGGGCAGTACAGGCGGGCCGGGCGGCGCTCCCGGCGGGCAGCAGAGCAGTGTTCCGGGCGGCTACCCCGGCGGCGGCGGCGGCTTTCCGGGGAGCAGCGGCGGTACCGGGCAGCTTCCGGGCTTTCCCGGCGGCGGTGGCGGCTTTCCCGGCGGCGGGGGTGGCGGGTTCCCCGGCGGCGGCTACCCTGGTTCTTCGGGTAGCTACCCCGGCGGCGGGTTCCCCGGCGGGGCGTCCGGCTCCCCCGGTGGCGGTGCGACTGCGGCTCCGATCAAGCCGCCCGTCACGCTGATCTACAACCGGGCGAACGGCGGCTCGCTGGAGTTCACGATCTCGCCGGACAAGCGCGTCGTACAGATCCGCGAAACCGGCTACTCCGGTGCGTATGCGACGGCCCGCGGCATCAAGCTAGGGACTTCCTACTCGGCAGTGCTGGCTCGCTACGGCTACCCGGAAGACACGACGATCAGCGGCTCGATTATCAACATTGACTATAAAGACACGCTGCACTGCGGCTTTCAGTTCTTGGATCAGAAATTGGTCGGCATCATCGTCTCGTCCCCTGATTAAGAACTATGGCCGACCGCAGCGATATTGATGAGGTGCGGACCCGGATTGACCTTGTTTCTGTTATTGAGCGGTATGTCACGCTGAAACGTGCCGGGGGTAAGCTTAAAGGTCTCTGCCCGTTTCATTCGGAAAAGACGCCGTCGTTCACGGTCAGCCCCGAAATCGGACGCTGGTACTGCTTCGGCTCCTGCGCCGAGGGCGGCGACGTCTTTAAATTCGTTCAAAAGATCGAGAACCTCTCGTTCCCTGAGGCGCTGGAGCGGCTGGCGCTTCAGGCCAATGTCACGCTGACAGGCCGGGGCGGGCCGCGCACTGAGAACGGTGTGGGGACAAGCGCCGGGCCGCGCACCGAGGCGGGCGAAAAAGACCGCATCTATAAGATCAACGCCCTGGCCCTGCGCTTTTACCGGGATGTGCTCGGGCGCTCGCCGGTCGCCCGGAATTATCTGCAAGAGCGTGGCTTAGCCCACGCGGCGTCGGAGGACTTCTCGCTGGGGTTCGCCGCCGATGAGTGGGACGGCCTCTGCCGCCATTTGACCCAAAAAGGGGTTGCGCTGGCCGACGCCGAAAAAGCCGGCCTAGTGACAATCGGGGAGCGCGGGACATTCGACAAGCTCCGGGGCCGCTTGATCTTTCCAATCTTCGATGTTCAGGAACGCCCCATCGCGTTCGGCGGGCGATTGATCGCCGAAGCCCGGCCCGGCCAGCCGAAATACTGGAACTCGCCGGAAACGCCGGTTTTCTCGAAAAGCCGAACACTGTATGGCCTCTGGCGGGCGCGAAAAGCGATTGCCGCCCGTGAGCAGGCGATTGTCGTAGAAGGCTATACCGATGTCATCGCCTGCCATCAAGCCGGCTTTGAGAACGTCGTTGCCACTTTGGGAACATCTTTGACCGAGGAGCACGTCCAAACCCTGGCCCGGCTGGCGTCGGTTGTGCTGCTGGCGTTCGACGCCGACTCGGCGGGGCTGAAGGCGGCGTCGCGGGCCGCGCAGATCTTCGAGGCGCAGGAGGTGGAAGTGCGCGTTTTGGACTTGCCGGAAGGCGAGGACCCGGACAGTCTGCTGCGCTTGGGTAAGCGCCTGGTGTTCGATCAGGCCATCGAAAACGCCCTGCCGCTCACCGAGTACCGGATCAAGCGGCTGATTCGCAAAGGACCGGCGGAGACCGACCAGGACCGGGTCGCATTGTTCCGAAAAGCGCTGCCGATTTTGGCGTCGGTGCCAAGTATGCTTGAGCGCGAGCAGTATGTCAAGCTGCTGGCCCCGTACCACCCGTACTACGGCTCCGGCGCGGCGTTCGCCGAGGAACACATTCGGCAGGACGTGGCCGCGCATCTTACGGGACAAAACTCAGGCCAAAACAGCGGCTACCAAAATAGTGGGCCGGTGGGTTATGGCGGTGGTTCACGCCGCCCGGTCCCCCTGCCGTCGCCGCCCTCGGGGGGCGGGGCGACCGAGCAGGCCGAGCGGCACCTGCTCCGGGCAATGGTCAGCGATGACCCCGCTTTGGCCGGCCCGGCGCTCGGGTCCATCACACCCGGCGAGTTCGTTACCGAACGCGCCCGCGCATTGGCACAGTTTATGCAGGAGCGTTATCAATCAGGCGGCTCGCTGGACCCGAAAGAGGTGCTGGCGGCACTTGGCGATGACCCCCGCGCAGATCTCTTAGCGGATTTACTGATGAACAGCGGCGACGAGCCGCTGCTGCCGGAAGCGCTGGCCGGCGAGATTTCGCATTTGCAAGACCACGCCAAAACGCAGGCCCTTTCCGCGCTGAAAGCACGGATTGCGGGCGGCACGGCGGACACGGAAACGCTGCGGCAGTTTGCCCGGCTGCAAAGCGAGCTGCGCGGGACACCGAAGTCCCCGCCGGCCCGCGAAGGGAAATAAGTTTAACGGACATGAACGTGCTGACAAAGAACGCGCCGGTCGAAGATGCCGGCCCCGCTTCGGCCCACCAGGACGCCGGGCGCGACTCCCGAATCGAGCTGAGCGACGACGGCTTTGATCTGCCTGCCGACGACGACCTGCGCTTTCCCGACGAGGATGCGCCGGCGGTCCGGCGAGCGTCAGAGATGGCCTTCGCCACGTTCGCTGAGGACGGGGTCAGCAGCCCGCACCCGCCGGACCTGTCCCCGGAAGATTTATCGAGCTTCGAAGGCGTCCCGCTTGACGACTCGGTGCGGATGTGGCTGCGCGAAGTCGGACGAACCCACCTGCTGACGCTCGAAGAAGAAATCCGTCTGGCAAAGCGCATCGAGCGCGGCGATCAGTACGCCAAAGCCGTGCTGACCGAAGCGAACCTGCGGCTGGTCGTCTCCATTGCCAAGCGCTACACCCTGCGCGGGATGTCTTTCCCCGATCTTATTCAGGAAGGCAACATCGGCCTCATCCGTGCGGTCGAGAAGTTCGATTACCGCAAAGGCTACAAGTTCAGCACCTATGCCACCTGGTGGATCCGTCAGGCGATCACGCGGGCGATTGCCGATCAAGGCCGGACCATCCGTATTCCCGTCCACATGGTCGAGACCCTGAACCGCCTGGTCAAAGCCGGCAGTCATCTTTTGCAGACGCTGGGCCGGGAAGCGACTTTGGAAGAGATCGCTGCCGAGATGGACATCACGGTCGAGCGCGTCTCCGAGATCATGCGGATCGCCCCCGAGCCGCTGTCGCTCGAAACCCCCATCGGCGAGGAGGAAGACAGCCGCCTGTCCGACTTCCTGCCCGACGACGAGTCCTCGTCCCCGACCGACTCCGCGACTTTCACCCTGCTGCGCGAAAAGATTGACGAGGCCCTGACCTCCCTCACCCCCCGCGAGCGCGACGTGCTGAAAATGCGCTTTGGGCTGGATGACGGCTACCCGCACACTTTAGAGGAAGTAGGCCGTCACTTCGAGGTCACCCGCGAGCGCATCCGTCAGATCGAAGCCAAAGCCCTCAAAAAGCTCCGCCACCCCAGCAAATGCCCCCTCAGTGACTATTTGGAGTAACAGTGCCATGAAGTGTAATTTTCTCCTCGGCTGCCTTGTTTGCACTCTCTTGATGGTGGGACTGACTTTCCCTGCCGCCGCTGACACTCCTCGCGCCCCCGCCTCTCCGAAACCCGCCCCGCAAAAGCTGACATTGGCGCAGGCGAAGAAGTCGGCGGCTCAAATCAAGCGTGGCACTACCCGCGCAGTGATTGAGAAGCTCTATCCAAACGAAGATGCCGGGCTGATGTCTTACGAGCTGACACGCTATTATTTAGGTAACGGTATCATGGTAGATGTCCCTTTTGACAAGCACGGCGGAGAAGGCAACAAGCAAAACCGCGTCAACGGGCCGTCGCGTGTCTATCTCAGCCCACCTCACTTCAACTAAAAGAGGATAAAACCATGAACCCTGTGATCCTGCCCGCGCATTTCGACGGCCAGCAAATCGTGCTGGACGAGCCGTATGAACTTCAGCCAAACACGCCGCTCACCATTTTTGTGCCTCCTGTACAGGATGATGAGCGTGAGGAATGGTATCTTCTCGGGAAAAAAAACTTAGCGCGAGCTTACGGCGATGATGAGCCGGAATACACTCTGGCCGACATCAAAAGGATAAATCCTAACTACCGAGGTCCGAAACTTGAAAGTTGAGGAAGGCGAGGTCATCCTGACACCACTCCCGCAGGCTGACGGTCAAACGAAGACACGACCGGCGATTGTCTTGCGCTTGATGCCTTACCCTGGCGACGTACTTTTATGCGGTATTAGTACACAGATGCATCAGCAGGTCGCCGGCTTCGACGAGGTTATTTCGATCCACGATGCTGACTTTGCGGCAAGCGGCTTGCGATTTGAATCGCTGATTCGTCTGGGATTTCTCACTACTCAGCCATCGTTTGACATCTCCGGCGTCATCGGTGCAGTTTCGCCGGAGCGCCATGAGCGGCTTTTGCGCCGCCTGAGCGATTATCTTTCAGCAAACCTCAGCCCCTTTTAGCTGTAGCACCGAGCGAAATATGTTTGTCAGGCATACCTGTGCGGCGGCGTTGCTTATACTTGGAGTGCTGTTCTGTGCTGCGCCTGGCACCTGCGATAAATCTCTGAATTCCATCCCTGCGAGAGCGGCAAGAACACGCAGCGTAGCAGCACAGATTGACCGAAGCTCTGCCGGTGACAAAACAATCCACCGGGAGCTTTTGACCGGTACAGATCGCGGAGGCAGCTTTGCTGCACTATTGAGACGAAACGTAGTCCAACGAATTGACGTGGTTACAGACTTGTCGAATACAACGATGCGCCGTCTCTTCTACTACGGCGGCTGCGGGGACCTCATACTTGCCGTTGCAGTGGAGCAGCAGTATCCGTGGAACCCCGCTTCGGGCGCATTCAGTTTCGACAAACCCAAATTGACACGCAGAACCGAATACTACTTCACCGGCGACAGGCTGTTGTATGTCAGATACCGCCTCTTCCAACCACCCGAAGAGAGCGCTGAAGAACAGAAAACCGGCAGACAGCTTTTGTTGGATGCGAAACTATTTCTAGCCGCCGCCAAATCTAAGCGCCGGATATTCAGCGTTGAAGATCAGGTATCAAATCACTGAGGCTGCTTTTTTGTTACGGGCAAACACGCCGCTGGCGGTGGTGACTTTGCCTGAAGAGGATCAAGAACGTGAGGACTGGTACCGTCTTGGCGCACAGGGGTTAGCCCGCGCTTACGGGGACGACGAGCCGGAATACAGAGGTCCAAAGAAGGGTGAGTAATCGCCCTGTCCAGGAGCCACGGATTGAAATCCGAGGCTGCCAAGTTCACAGCGCCTTCCAGGTCTGCCAGTGCAGTCCAGGGGACGCAATGCCGACACGTCCGAAATCCCGTGTCGCCGCGACACTGCGATTTTCCGAGCCTCGGATTTTAATCCGTGGCTCTTAGCCGTAGTACCTCAACAAATCAACCTTCCCGATAAACAATCTCGAATTGTTCCGCTTGCTTGTTGCGGAACGAGCAAATGTGCGATACAATACGTGCAGGAACGCCTGAGAGTGTGCTCGGGCGGGCGGCACTGGGGCCGCTCTTTGTCTTCGGAAGGGACCTGTAATTTTATGTCTCCTCGTCACTTTGCGTCTTCGACGTGCCGTGCGGCCTGCGCTCTCGGCGCGGCGTTTTTGGGACTGACGGCGCCCTCGACAGTGCTGGCCGCGCCGGCACCCGGTTTTCGGACTTTGCCGGGGCATATCCCGGCGGCGGTCGCGTCGGCCTCGCCGGTGTCGGCAATGGACTCTTCGGAGCCGGTCACGCTGGCGCTGACCCTGCCGCTGCGCCGGCAGGCAGAGCTGGCGGACCTGCTGCGCGGATTGTCCGACCCGGCGGACCCGCGTTACGGCCAGTTCCTGACCCCCGAGCAGTTCGCGGCCCGGTATAGCCCGACCCCCGCCGAGTACGACCGTGTGACTGCGTATGCCAAAGCGATGGGGCTGACCGTGACCGGGACGTATTCCAATCGCACGGTGCTGAATGTGTCTGCGCCGGCGGGACAGGTCCAAAAGGCATTCGGACTGCACTTGAAAGTCTATCAGGCGAAAACCGACGGGCGGCGCTTTTTTGCCCCTGATGCCGAGCCGCAGATACCGTCGGCGCTGACCGGACTGGTTTCCGGGGTCGTCGGCCTCAGCAATGAAGCCCGCCGGCAGCCGCATCTGGTTCAGAAGACCCTGCCGATGCTGTCTCCTGCCCTGGACCCGTATGCGGCCCCGCTCCAAACCGGCTCCGGGCCGGGCGGGGCGCTGACCCCGAGCGACATCAAGACGGCATACAACTTAACTGGCGTACCGCAGAACGGCAGCGGACAGACGCTGGCGGTGTTCGAGCTGGACGGCTATACGGCGTCGGACATCACGGCTTATGAGAACGCCTACGGCCTGCCGAATGTCCCCCTGCAAAATGTGCTGGTGGATGGTTTCAACGGCCTGCCGACCAGCGGGAACGGTCCCGCCGAAGTGACCCTGGACATCGAGCTGCAAATCGCGCTGGCCCCCGGCGCATCCAAAGTGATTGTCTACGAAGGGCCGAACTCCGACGTCAGCCTCGTCAACCTCTACAACAAAATCGCGACCGACAATCTGGCAAAGCAGATCAGCACGTCCTGGGGACTGGCTGAAAACTCCAACTCGGCCAGTGTCCGAAACAGTGAAAACGCGGCGTTCCAGCAGATGGCCGCGCAGGGCCAGTCCATCTATGCGGCGTCCGGGGACAGCGGCGCAAACGACAATGGCTCGTCGCTGAGCGTGGATGACCCGGCCTCCCAGCCGTACATGGTCGGGGTCGGCGGCACGGCGCTGGCAACCGCCGGCGCGGGCGGGGCGTACAAGTCGGAAACCGTCTGGAACAACAGCGGCGGCGGCGCGGGCGGCGGCGGCATCAGCACCGTCTGGCCGGTTCCCTCCTACCAGTCCGGCCTAGTCGGCTCGGCGTCGTCGAAGGGTTCGACTACGGCCCGCAATGTCCCGGACGTGTCTCTCGATGCTGACCCATACACCGGCTACTCGGTCTACTACAACGGCGGCTGGACCATCTACGGCGGTACAAGCTGCGCGTCCCCGCTGTGGGCGGCGTTCACCGCGCTGGTCAATCAGCGCCGTGCGGCGGCAGGCAGCGGCCCGCTCGGCTTCGCCAATCCGCCGATTTACAAGATCGGCGCGGGCGCAGGCTACAAAAACGATTTCCACGACATTGCCGACGGCAGCACGAATCGGTTCTACCCGGCAGTCGCCGGCTACGACAACGCGACCGGGTGGGGGACGTTCAATGGTGCAAACCTTCTGGCCGACCTTGGCGGCAGCCTGCCCTTCCAGCCGCTTCAGATTGACGCCGGCGGCAGTGCAGTGGGCGCTTACGCTGCCGATATGGACGCTTCCGGCGGCAGCACCTATTCCACCGGCGCGTCTATCGACACGTCGGGCGTGTCGTCGCCAGCCCCGCAGGCGGTGTACCAGACCGAGCGCTACGGCAACTTCACTTACACCGTGCCGAACCTGACGCCCGGCGCATCGTACACCCTGCGCCTGCACTTTGCCGAAATCTACTGGAACAGCGCCGGCCAGCGCCTTTTCAACGTCGCCGTCAACGGCAGCCCCGCCTTGACCAACTTCGACGTGTTCGCAGCGGCAGGCGGTGCCAACAAAGCAGTCGTGGAAACTCTTTCCGTCACCGCCGACGTAAACGGCAAAGTCGCGGTCGCGTTCACAACAGTGAAGGACAACGCCAAGCTCAGCGGCCTGGAGATCGTTAATGCGCCGGTAGCCCAAACAACGGCGGTGCAGATCAACGCGGGCGGTGGCGCGTCCGTCGTGTTCTCAGCGGACACTGACGTTGCCGGCGGCAGCACCTACGCTACGAACGCCGCCGTCAGCACCAGCGGCGTCGTCAGCCCCGCTCCGCCGGCGGTCTACCAGACCGAGCGCTACGGCAACTTCACTTACACCGTGCCGAACCTGACGCCCGGCGCATCGTACACCCTGCGCCTGCACTTTGCCGAAATCTACTGGAACAGCGCCGGCCAGCGCCTTTTCAACGTCGCCGTCAACGGCAGCCCCGCCTTGACCAACTTCGACGTGTTCGCAGCGGCAGGCGGTGCCAACAAAGCAGTCGTGGAAACTCTGCCTGTCACCGCCGACGCAAACGGCAAAGTCGCGGTCGCGTTCACTACCGTCAAAGATAACGCCAAACTGAGCGGCTTAGAGCTGCAGTAGCCTGGCGGCATCAAAGTCTCTGCATCAAGGTCCCTGGTTCCAAAGCCCGTGCGGGAAACATCCTGCATGGGCCTTGTTCCGTTTGCTGCCGATCCTCACAGGGAGCAGATGTGCAGTGTCTCGTCCGCGATTCCTTGCAGAAAGTTAAGCCTCTTCGCCTATGTCTTCTGCCACCCGCGGCAGAATACTCTGAAAGAACACTTTGGAAGAACACTCTGGCAGCGCTTGACCCCGCCTAAGCCTGGCCCGATCCGGCCTCCGCCGTCGCCTCGCAAATAAGCTGTGGGCGCCGCCTCACTTGGCATGGTTTATGCTGTCAAGATTACCAGCAGGAGTACTTTTCCGCTGGCCTTTGGGCGTTTCACTTGTTTGCTTTTTGATCAAAGGCAAGGAACCATGAACTTTATTCGTATCTCCCTCCGCATCGCTGCGCCGCTTGTGCTGTTTGCCGCCTCCCTTCTTCCCGCCCATGCCCAAAATATCGTCCAAGACGACGATTTCGAGCAGGCTCCGCCGGTCACCGCGACCTACGGCAGCAATGCCAGCCATGACGGCGGGCCGGCCTTCGACTCTTATTGGACCATCCAAAACAATATCCAGATTGATACCAAGAACAAGTATGTTTTTGCGGGCGGCAACAGCCGGCAGCTTCCGTGCGGCGCTTCTGTGCGACGCTTTCGTGCGGATCACGACGAGAACTCTTCGCGGGCGGTGCGGGTCATCAATTCCTCCACGGCGACAGCCGGCGAAAGGCCGTCGTGGAGGACGGCGTTGATGGCGGCAAGCACCGGGGTCTGAACATCGTAGCGGCGGCTTAACACTTGGGAAGCGCGGGCGGTGGGGATGCCTTCGGCGGCCTGGTGCAGCTCGGTCAAAACGTCCTCCAGAGACTTACCGGCTGCCAGTCCTAAGCCGACCCGGTAGTTGCGGGAGAGCTTCGACGACGCCGTGGCAATGAGGTCGCCGACGCCGCTCAACCCCAAAAACGTTAGCGCTTTGCCGCCGGCGGCGACCCCAAGCTCGGTCATTTCCAGCAGGCCACGGGTCATCAGCGCGGCTTTCGTGTTGTCCCCAAACCCGAGACCGTCGGACAGGCCCGCGCCGATGGCAAGAACGTTCTTGAGCGCTCCGCCAAGCTCGACGCCTTTGACATCGGTGTGGGTATAGACCCGGAAAGATCGCTCGGTCATCAGGAGCGACTGCGCGGCGCGGGCCAATCTGGGGTCGAGGCTCGCGACCACCGCGGCAGTGGGGACCCCGCGGGTCAGCTCGCGGGCGAGGTTCGGGCCGGACAGCACGACTAGCCCGGCATACGCCGTATCTTCCAGCAGTATGGTCAGGACTTCGGAGTTTGTCAGCCCGGTCTCGGCTTCCAGGCCCTTCGAGGCGCTCAGAACGCTCGTGTCGGGGGCCAGAAACGGCGCGGCATCGGCGACTACGCTTCGTATACCGTCCGACGCCACCGTGACAACCGCCCAGTCGGCGTCCGTGAGGGCGTCGCGCATATCTGGAGCCGCCGTCACCATCTCGGGCAGCGCCACTTCCGGCAGGTACTTCGGGTTCAGGCCGCGCTCTTTGATCGTCTCCATGAGTTCGGCGTCCCGGTCCCAAAGCCGAACTGCGTGGCCTTTTGTCCCCAGCAGATAGGCCAGAGCACTGCCCCAGCTCCCCGCCCCCAAAATCGCCACAGTTTTTTGATCCCGTTGGTCCATGGCTGATTATAGCAGAAGATGTCTCATGGGGCAAGGACTTCGCCCTTTAGTCTTTGGGAACCTTTTATATAAATCTTGCGTTTCTGTAATCATACAGCGTTTGTTCCCGGTAAAAATACTTTGCGGAACAGGCGCTCCTTTTGCTGTGTGCCGGCAAAAGCCCTTGACAACGTACACTCAGCTATGATATACTGTGCGTTCGTGTGTTTTCCCCAGGAGGTTTAGATTGAAAGAAATTCAGCATACCGCAAAGCAGACTGCGCATGTGGTAGACGTCCCCAACCTCGTCGAACTCCAACTTGATTCCTACCGCTGGTTTTTGCAGGAAGGTCTGAACGAACTGTTCGACAGCTTCTCGCCGATCACCGATTTTACCGGCAATCATTCCATCTCGCTCGTGGACTTCACTCTGGGCGAGCCGAAATACGACATCGGCGAGTGCCGCGCCCGCGACGTGACTCTTGAGTCGCCGATCAAGGCCAAAGTGCGCCTGCAATCGGGCGCGAACGAAGTCATTGAAAGCGAAGTGTATCTCGGCGACCTGCCCCTGATGACCGACAAAGGCACGTTTGTCATCAACGGCGCGGAGCGTGTGGTTGTCTCGCAGCTTGCCCGCTCGCCGGGCGTCTACTTCAAGGACACGCTGGACTTCTCCGGGCGTCAGCTTTACTACGCCACGATTATCCCAAGCGAAGGGGCCTGGGTGGACGTGGAAACCGATGCGACCGATGCCATCACGGTGCGGATCGGACAGACTCGTAAGTTCCCGATTACGACTTTGCTGCGGGCGCTGAACCTGTTTCCGGTGGCATCCCCGAGCGGCGTGCAGTCGGTCTCCTGGGGAGAATTGGCCGGCAAGCTGCTGGCGGAACCCGTCGTAGACAAGTCCACGGGCGAAGTGCTGGTCGAGGCCGGCACCATCATGGACACGACCCAGCTTCGGCGCATCGAAAAGAGCATCAGCCAGGGAGACGATACGTTCGAAGTCGAGCTGCCGTCCACGCCCTGCAACACCACCGCCGAAATTGTCCAGCTCTTCGCCGAGCCGGAAACGATTGTGTCGCCGACCCGCAAAACTCTTTACGACCGGACCCGCGTCGAAGTGGAGGTGCTGGACTTCAACGACGACGGCACCCCGGCAATGAACGCCGAAGGCGACGACTACCGCAAGTTCAACCCGCGCAAGCGGGTTCCCTATGCGACCGCCGACATGAAAGATGCCGCCGGGAAAACCATCGTCAAAGCCTACGACAAGATTGATATGGATGCCGCCCGCAAGATCGAAGCGCTCGCTTTGGACACGCTCGATGTCATCTACCTGAACAATTACATCGTGGCAACACTGGACCAGGAAGGGTCGGCGGTCTACTCGAAAGAAACGGCGCTGCTCGACATCTACCGGAAGATCCGTCCCGGCGACCCGGCGACCCCCGAGTCGGCCCGCTCGCTGCTGAACTCGATCTTCTTCGATACCCGCCGCTATGACCTCGCCAAAGTCGGGCGTCATAAGATGAACAAGAAGCTCGGGCTGTCCCTGCCCTTGTCGTACCGCACGATCACCAAAGAAGACATCATCGCGATTGCCCGGTATGTGGTGAAGCTTGCGGCAGGCAACGGCAACGTGGACGACATTGACCACCTGGAAAACAAGCGCGTGCGCTCAGTCGGCGAGCTTTTGTACTCGCAGCTTCGCCTGGGCTTCCTGCGGATGGAAAAAGTCGCCAAAGAGCGCATGACCTCTTTGGACACTGAGAACATCCTGCCGCAAGTGATTTTGAGCGTCAAGCCGATCTCGGCAAGTATCAAGTCGTTCTTCGGGTCGTCGCAGCTCTCGCAATTTATGGATCAGACCAACCCACTGGCGGAGCTGACCCACAAGCGGCGCTTGTCCGCGCTGGGACCGGGCGGTTTAAGCCGGCAGTCTGCGAAACTGGAAGTGCGCGACGTTCACCACTCGCACTACGGGCGTATCTGCCCGATTGAGACCCCGGAAGGCCCGAACATCGGCCTGATCGGCTCGCTGGCGGTTCATGCCCGCGTAGACCAGTTCGGCTTCATTGAGACGCCCTACCGGCGGGTCATCAGCGGCAAAGTGACGACCGATCTGGACTGGCTGCCTGCCGACGGCGAGCACCACTACTTTATCGCGCCGGCGAACACGCTGCTGAAGCCCGACAACACATTTGTGGACAAGCAGGTGCAGGTCCGCAACAACAACCAGTATCCGGTTATCGTCGCCGACAAAGTGGAGTACATGGACGTCTCCCCGCAGCAGATCGTGTCTGTTGCGACGGCGATGATTCCGTTTTTGGAAAACGACGACGCGAACCGTGCCCTGATGGGCGCAAATATGCAGCGTCAGGCTGTCCCAACCCTGCGCCCCGACGCGCCTTTGTGCAAAACGGGCATGGAGAAGCGGGCCGCGATTGACTCCGGCGCAGTGATTATCGCCCTGCGGGCCGGGACCGTCAAGCGGGTCACGGCGGAAGAGATTGTCGTCGTAGCCGATGAAGACGGCGGCGAAGACACGTATCGCCTGCTCAACATGCTTCGCTCGAACCAGGCGACGTGCGTGACGCAGCGCCCGGTGGTCAACAACGGGCAGCGTGTTCGGGACAACCAGCTTCTGGCCGACGGCCCCTGCACCGACGGCGGCGAATTGGCGCTGGGCCAGAATGTGCTTGTCGCGTTTACGCCCTGGAACGGCTACAACTTCGAGGACGCCATTCTGCTCTCGCAGCGGCTGGTGCGCGACGACGTGTTCACGTCAGTGCATATCGAGAAGTATGAAGTCGAAGCTCGCGACACGAAGCTGGGACCGGAAGAGATCACGCGCGACATTCCAAACGTTGGCGAAGATGCGCTCAAAGACCTCGATGACCGGGGCATTATCCGCATCGGTGCGGAAGTCCGGCCTGATGACATTCTGGTAGGCCGGGTCGCGCCGAAGGGGCAGGGCGAGCTGACTGCCGAGGAGCGGCTGATTATCGCCATCTTCGGCAAGAAGGCCGAAGAGACCCGCGACGTTTCCCTGCGCGTCCCGCACGGTGAGAAGGGCAAGATCGTTGATGTCAAGGTCTTCTCGCGCTTCAAGTACAAGGACAAGAGCGGGCGCGTCTTCGACTTCTCAAAGCGGCCCGACTCGATGTTCTCCGATGAGTGGGAAGGCGAATTGGACCGCCTCTCGGGCGACGAATTGTCGGCGGGCGTCAATATGCTGGTGCGCGTCTACATCGCCCAGAAGCGCAAGGTCATGGAAGGCGACAAGATGGCCGGACGACACGGCAACAAGGGCGTCATCTCGCGCATTCTGCCGCAGGAGGATATGCCATTCCTGCCCGACGGCACCCCCGTGGACATCGTGCTGAATCCACTGGGCGTTCCGGGCCGTATGAACATCGGCCAGATTCTCGAGACGCACCTGGCGTATGTCGGCAAGGCGCTCGGCTGCTCGTTCGTCAACCCAATCTTCGAGGGCGCGACCGAGGCCGAAATCCTGACCGATGTCAGCAAGTTCGCCGAGTTCACGCGCTACGATGCCCTGCGAACTTACGTTGAGAAAGAGCTGAAGATTGACCTCGAAGCGGCAAAAAAAGACGGCGTCGCCGAGCTTCTTGCCAAGCTCGAAGTCAAGCTGGGCGAACTTTCTCCGGCGCGTCTGGAGCAAGTCGCAGCAACGGTCGGTGCGCCCCCGGCAGTGGACCTGCCCGAGGACTACGACGGTACACCGATGGACGAGGAAGCCAACCTCAAGACCGTAGACGGCTACGATCTGAAAGCCATCGTCGAGCGAGTCCAGCAGAGTGTCTGGCGTCGGAGCGGCATTGACGAGAAATCGGCGAAGTCGTGGATTCGCGATGGTCTGTCGGGCGATTGGTTCACGCAGCCGGTCACCATCGGCACGATCTATATGCTGAAGCTCGCTCACCTCGTGGACGACAAAATCCATGCACGTTCGACGGGTCCGTACTCGCTGGTGACGCAGCAGCCGCTCGGCGGCAAGGCGCAGTTCGGCGGTCAGCGCTTCGGCGAGATGGAAGTCTGGGCTTTGGAAGCCTACGGCGCGGCGTATACATTGCAGGAAATCCTGACCATCAAGTCCGACGACGTTCTCGGGCGTGTCAAGACCTATGAGTCCATTGTCAAGGGCGATGCGATGCTGGAGCCGGGCGTCCCCGAGTCGTTCAAGATCCTGGTCAACGAGCTTCAGTCGCTCGGCCTAAAAGTGGCTGTGGAAGACGAAGACGAGAAAGAGATTGACCTGAAGGACAAAGAAGAAGACTACGGCGACAGCGAGGGGAGGGGACGCGGCCTGCGTCCGCGCCTGCCCCGCGCCGAGTCCGAAGCTGAAGCATTGTTCGGAGTGTAGAACCCACCCCGGCACTCCGTGCCGACCCTCCCGAAGCAGGAGGGTGAAGAGGGTTAGGGAATTGCCGTATGATACCCACTCTTGCCCCCTCCTTCTTAGGGAGAGGGTTGGGGGTGGGTCTCTGGAGAAAACAAATAAACCATGACAGATGCAAGTGCATTCGATAAAATCCGTATTGGGATCGCCTCGCCGGGCGAGGTCCGCAACTGGTCCTATGGCGAAGTCAAGAAGCCGGAGACCATCAACTACCGGACGTTTAAGCCGGAGCGGGACGGCCTGTTCTGTGAGCGCATTTTCGGGCCGGTGAAAGACTGGGAGTGCCACTGCGGACGCTACAAGAAAGTCAAATTTAAGGGCATCATCTGCGACCGGTGCGGCGTCGAAGTGACCCGCTCCAAAGTCCGGCGCGAGCGCATGGGCCATATCGAGTTGGCCGCGCCCGTCTGCCACATATGGTACCTCAAAGGTGTCCCGTCGCCGCTGTCCCTGCTTTTGGACATCTCGCCACGACCACTAGAAAAAGTGCTCTACTTCGCGTCGTACATCGTGACCTACGTGGACCGTGGCCGGATCAACAACGAGATGGAGTCGTTCAAGATCGCGCTGGAGCAGCGCGTTCAGGAGCTGGAAGACCAGCGTGACGAGGACATCGAGCAGGCACGGGTGGATGCCGGGGCAGAAATCAAGGCCCGTCAGACCCCGCCGGAGCCGGTCGAGCCGTCCGAAGATGACGCCGAGCTGATGGAGGGCATGGAAGCCCCCGAACCCTGGCAGCCCTGGGACGAAGCGCGGATCGTAGACCGCAACCGTCACATGGAAGAAGAGATCAAGGACATCGAGAAGGACTCGCTGGAACAGATCCAGGCCCTGCGCGATGCCCTGACGCTGCTGGACGAAAAAGTCGAAAAGCGGATGCTTCTGATTGAAGACGAGTACCGCAAGCTCGAATCGCTGATGGATATGCTCTCGGACAAGCTCGACCGCAATCTGCGGCTGAACGACCCCGCCGGCGAGATTGTCCGGGCGGGCCTCGGCGGTGCGGCGGTCAAAGAGCTGCTCGAAGAGATTGACCTCGAAAAGCTGGCCGGTGACCTGCGCGGCGAGATTGCGCTGACTCAGGGGCCGCGCCGGGCGCGGGCGATCAAGCGGCTGGAAGTCGCTGAAGCGTTCATCTCGTCGAAGTCCCGCCCCGAGTGGATGATTTTGGACGCTGTCCCGGTGATCTCGCCGGAATTGCGCCCGATGGTCCAGCTTGACGGTGGCCGCTTTGCGACGTCCGACCTGAATGACCTGTACCGGCGTATTATTAACCGCAACAACCGGCTGAAGAAGATCACGGAAATCCGTGCGCCGGAATCTATCGTCAACCACGAAAAGCGGCTGCTGCAAGAGGCCGTGGACGCGCTGATTGACAACGGACGCCGGACCCGGCCCGTGGTTGGCTCGAACAACCGCCCGCTGAAGTCGCTGTCGGATATGCTCAAGGGCAAAGAAGGCCGGTTCCGCAAGAACCTCTTGGGCAAGCGCGTGGACTACTCGGGCCGGTCGGTCATTGTGGTCGGCCCGCGCCTCTTGCTGCACCAGTGCGGCCTGCCCAAAGAAATGGCGATCGAGCTGTTCAAGCCGTTTGTGATGAAGGCGCTGGTCGAGCGTGGCTACACGACCAATATCAAGACCGCCAAGCGGATGATTGATAAGCTCAAACCCGAGGTCTGGGACGCGCTTGAAGAGGTCATCCGGGAGCACCCTGTGCTGCTGAACCGTGCGCCGACCCTGCACCGCCTGGGTATTCAGGCGTTCGAGCCAGTGCTGGTGGACGGCAAGGCGATCCAGGTCCACCCGCTCGTCTGTACGGCATTTAACGCTGACTTCGACGGCGACCAGATGGCGGTCCATGTGCCGCTGTCTGCCTCGGCGCAGGCCGAAGCCCGGATCTTGATGCTCTCGACCCATAACCTATTCTCGCCCGCCGATGGCCGCCCGATTGTGGCCCCGGCACAGGACATGGTGCTGGGCGCGTACTTCCTGACCGTGATGAAGGAAGGCGAGCCGCAGTATGACACATTCGGCAGCCGCGCCGATGCCGAACTCGCCTATGCCACCGCGCAGATTGGCCTTCAGGATGCGATTGATGTGGCCCTGCCGAACGAGCTACTGCAAAACGGCAAGGGGATGGGCAAGACAGTTCAGCGCACGACTGTCGGACGCCTGCTGTTTATGGACATCATGCCGGACAATATGCACCCGTTCATCTTCAAGATGCTCGACGATATGTTTGCCAAGAAGCAGTACAAGGGCAATGGCTTCGGCAAGAAGGACCTCGGTGCGATTATTGCTCAGTGTCACCGCTTGAACGGCGACACCCGGACCATTCAGCTTCTCGATGAGCTGAAAGCGCTTGGCTTCCAGGAGGCGACCAAAGCCGGTATGACCGTCGCGATCACCGACATGGAAGTGCCGGAAAAGCGCAACCAGATCATCGTGGATGCCGAAAAGAACGTCAGCGCCCTGAACAAGAACTACCAGCGCGGTCTGATCACCGGCGGCGAGCGCAAGGAGCGGGTGCTGGAAGAGTGGCAGAAGGCGGCCAAAGATGTCGGCGAAGCGATCTTCGAGACAATCAAGCCGACCAACCCGATCTTCATGTTCACCGACTCCAATGCGCGAGGCACACGCGGTCAGATCACCCAGCTCTCAGGGATGCGCGGGGTCATGTCCGACCCGTTCGGCAACATGATCGAGGATTTGCCCGTCAAGTCGAACTTCCACGAGGGCCTGAGCGTTCTGGAATACTTCGTGTCTACGCACGGCGCACGGAAGGGCCTAGCGGACACGGCGCTTCGCACCGCCGACGCGGGTTATCTGACCCGGCGTTTGGTGGACGTCTCGCAGGAAGTCATCGTCCGGGCCGACGACTGCGGCACGGAGCTTGGTGTCTACCAGGAAGAAATCAAGGACGGCAACGAAGTCATCGAAAAGCTCTGGGAACGCATCTACGGACGCTTTGCTTTGGAAGACATCGCTTACCCGGCGGGTCACGCCAAAGCCGGCGAGATCATTGTCGCCAAGGGCGACCTGGTGACCCAGGACCTTGCCAAAGTGGTCATGGACAGCGGCCTCAAGCGTGTCGGCGTCCGCAGCCCGTTTACCTGCGAGCTTCGCATGGGCATTTGTGCCCGCTGCTACGGCTTAGACCTCGCGAACTCCAAGCTGGTCGAGCCGGGGGTTGCGGTCGGCATCATCGCCGCGCAGTCTATCGGTGAGCCGGGAACGCAGCTGACGATGCGGACCTTCCACTCGGGCGGTATCGCGCAGAAGCAGCTCACGGGAGTTGCCAACGTCCGCGCCCGCAAGCAGGAAGCCCTGAAAGAGCTGCATAACGACATCTCGCGCGGCCTTGTCTCGCTGGACTCGCAGGCGGAAGAGCCGACCTCCGCCGCCGCGCCGTCGGCGACCGGCGTTGACCGGGAGCGTGTCCGGGCGGTCCAGGCGGTCCTGAAGGTCCTGGAAGACCAAGTCGGCGGCTTGCTTCGAGTCGTCGAGCTGTTCGAGGCCCGCAAGCCGAAGGGCCAGGCGATTGTCACCGAGTTCTCGGGCACGGTCGCCGAGATCGAGCAGAAGGGTCTGCGGCGCGTCATCATTCACACGCCGATTATGATTGATGAGAACACCGGCAGCGCGGTCTCCGGCGAAACGCTGGCTGAGGACCTGGAACTTGGGTCACATCCCGATGCCGAAAAGCTCGAAAAGATGACACCGACCCAGGCCAAGCGGGCGACGGAGATTCCGGAAACGCTGGTGGCCGGCACGGAGCTGACCGACAAGCATATCAAGAAGATCAAGGATGTGTTTCTTGGTGACGGCGTTACCGAAAAGGAAATCAAGGTTCGCAAGGCGATCTTGGTGCCGTACCGTGGTCAGTTGCAAGTAAAGCAGGGCGACATCGTGGAAGCGGGCGACCGCCTCACCGAAGGGCCGCTCGACCCGCAGAAGGTCTTGGACTTGCAGGGTATTCGCGGCGTCTCAAACTACGTGGTGCGCGAAATCCAGGCGGTCTACAAGTCGCAGGGCGTGGACATCAACGACAAGCACATCGAAGTCATTGCCCGGCAGATGCTCCGCAAGCGGCGCATCAAGAACGCCGGCGACTCCGACTTCCTGCCGGGTCAGATGGTGGACAAGTTCGAGTTCATTGACGCCAACAAGCGGGTCACAGACCGCGAGACTCCAGGCACCGAGGCGACCGCCGACTGGCTGCTGCTCGGCATCACCGAAGCGAGCCTGGCGACCGATTCGTTCCTGTCGGCGGCGTCGTTCCAGAAGACGACCCGTGTCCTGACCGAAGCCGCTGTGCGCGGCAAGAAGGATGCGCTCATCGGCCTGAAAGAGAACGTCATCATCGGACGCCTCATTCCTGCCGGCACCGGCCTGCCGCAGTACCGCAACATCGAGCCGCGGCTCGACGGCATGGACGACGGCCACCGCTACCCGGCGGTCGGCGCAGGCCGGACCAACGGCGGGTCGGCCCGCAGCCGTGACCTGGAAGACGACGAAATGGATGTCGTCCGCGAGATGACCGGCACATCCGGCGCAAACCTGTCCCTCCTTGCGGAGCAGGAGAGTTTAGGCGAAGTCAACGAGCCAACCGTCAGCACCGACGCCTAATTGGCGATCTAATCGGCCAAAGTTAAAAAGCGCGGGAGACAGTGTCTCCCGCGCTTTTTTGTCTATAGCTTAGGAGTTGTTATTTTAGCGTACTTACAGCGCTAGTTATTGTAAGGAGAGCCGATCCCAACGCTGAGACAACGAACACAAGAAACAAGGTCGAAAAGCGTCTAAACGGATACGCAACACTTAAAGCAAGCAACAAACCCAAGCTCCAAAAGCTACATGATAGAGGCTGATGTCCATTGCTGCCTGCATAATGCCCTGCATGAACCCAAAGTCTATCAGAGATATTTGCAGCTATACCTGTCAAAGTCAAGCTTGAAGCTGCCCCTACGAAAAGACCGATTATAATATCTGCCGCTTTCCCAAAAAGAGTTGTGCGATTTTTTATCTTCCTATGTATCTCATGGGGAAAGCTAGGCGCAGGTGGCCATACATTAGGGTTTGTTGCTGGATCAATGTCAGATTTGTCGCTAAATTGGCACATATTATCGAACCTTATTGCAATGGTCTGTACCAGGGTATGTCTAACCCCCCAACGCCGTCCGACGTCACTAATCCCCCATAAACCCCATGTAACTTCATATTTGAATCCCCTTGAATAACGGGGTTGAGATTAGAGTAAAAACCGAAAGGAACTCCAAAAAGAGGCGAAGGTTTACCTTTTATTTGCCCCTCTGCATTACTCAGCGAAGCCGCTTGACGGAGTGGTACTCCTTGTGCCAAGTAAGTCCACAAACGCTTTGTCCAGTCTGAATTGGAAGCCCAACTATAGGTGTACCAATCAAAGCCCAATGCAGCCCGGTCGGTGCCTTGTGCAAGGCCAAACCCGGCAGACATCGCTGCATCATCATCGCTACTTGGATTATCATATTTATTTCCCATGACGATACAGGCGTCGAACATTGCGAAATTGTAAGGCGGAAAAGTGGGCGGCGATACCGGGGACTTTGCCTTTAGTGCATTACTCACTTCGATCCCTCCGAAAACATGATCTGCGTCGTTACCATCACCAACACAATCCGTTAAGTTACCCACGCCTCCATGCGAGTCAATATAGAATGCAGTATATTTCGGCAACTTCCCGAAGATAGTTGCTACAGTATCGTTTAGAGACGAGTCAACATTATAGTTTACTCCGTATGCTGCTTTCCCGGCTTCAGATACACTGTTCACAGCATTAGAGCCAAATTGTGACTGATTACCTAAAGACAGCAATTTGTTATATGCCGGTGCCGTTAAGTCCGCTTTGTAATTTTTGCCTTTAGCATCGTATACTTCTACCTCGACTGCAACAGGCGACCCGTCAGCAAAATGCGTACTGTCCCACATAACAGCAAGGTTAGGTATAGCAGTCAATCCTGAAGGGGGCAGTTTGCCGATGTAATCTTCGGGGTAGCTCTTGACTATACTACCCCCAATTTTGAGTGTGGCAGAAGTAATATAGTCACCTGACGGTATGCCTGCTCCACTAACTTGTCCGCCGTATAGCAAATTGAGATCCGCTATACCTACGGCGGTACAGGCGGTTCCACTGAACCAAGCCGGGTTCTTTGGGTCTACCGTTCCAGCAGTGCTTGCCGCAGTGACAGGATAAAGAACCGAGACCTTAAGCATCACAACATCGGGAAAATCGCCGTTATCGTTAATAAATCCACTGTTTGAAGCGAGCGTTACGGGGTCAAAGGTAATTACAGACTGTCCGCCTGTGTCATGAGAAACAATCCGAGTACCAGAAGCTGAAACACTTTTTTCCACGTAGGGAGATCCCAGTGGCGATCCGGTAATCTGGCGAAACGATGGGTCACCTAAACCATCGTCGACGGTAAGCGGGCCGCTCAGGTCGCCGATATAGGACCAAGCCTCTGCATAGGTAGTTTCTTGAATGATTGCCGTAGACGGTGGAGAAGAAGTGTCGGAAAAACTGTCTTGCACCCACGTCAAAATTGGTGTCACTGTCCCGGATTTCTGTGAAGTCCAAACATGTCTAAGCAATCTGCCAAAACTAACCAGGTTGTTGGCGGGAGAAAATTGCATCGGCCACACCGTCGTGACTGGAGCACCTCCGTAGTATCCGGTGCTAGCGCTACTTTCTATGGGACGGTCTACTGTTTTCCCACTGCACTGGAAAGATACAGCCCAATGGCCGGCATAAGCAGGAGTAGAAACAAATCCCACCACTGCAAACAGAGCAAGCGCCGATAGTCGTAACGTTAACTGTGTTCTCGTCATAGTCATTTCCTCATGCCGTAGAAGGGCTTATCATTCCTAACGATTGGGCTTCGCCATTGGCACTAGCAGCTTTAGCGTTTTCTGCCGAGCGGAGCGACGGGCCTTCACTCGCAAAATGTCGCCACCAATGACTTGACCCGTAGCGGCATCCACCCACACCTCAGAAGACATAGAGCCGCTCGGCGATCCGCTGGCAGGCGCGTTCGAGAAGAAGCAGTCCCAAACGATGCGCGATGCGCTGCCGGGAATCGGCGTCGTCGAACCGGGCGTGGTAGAACCGCTCGGCGGCCAGAGCGTGTTGGGCTGAACGATGACCTGTTGTGAGGCACGGAACGTCTGACCGGACAAGCCCAAGAAGCTACCCTGCGCGTTCATCGTGGCTTGCGCGATAGACTGCGCCTGACTCTGGCTGACGGTTGGAGTTACAGCCGTCACGGTGGGAGTTTGGAACGCCAGCTTCCAGGCTTCGACAGCTCCGGTCTCGGCTTGCAGCAGCAGCGTCGCTTGGTCCCGGCGGTATGGCGCTCCGGCGGCGAAGCGGTTCCAGCGCACCGTCCAAAGGTCCCCGGCGTAGGTTGCCGGGTAAAGGAGATTGGACTGCGTGAACTGCTGGTTTGCCAGTTCCGTTGGCGGCTGATGGGAGGCTTGCAGGACGGAAGCCACAACCGTTTGTACCTGCGCCTGCGTGATGGGCGTTCCCGGCCCCTGGCTGTTGGCGTTAAGCTGATTGGCAAGCGCGTAATTGAAGTAGGAAACCACGACACCGGAAACATCGGCGATTTCTACGCTGGCGACGCCGGAAAATCTGACCTGCCAGACAGTGCCGTTATAAGTCGGTGATGTAGTGGTGACTGTCGCCGAAGTCGGAGTGCCGGCAGAAACGGGAGCGCCGATAGCCGACGAGAAGGCTTGGGCGGCTTGAATCGCCTGCGCCGCCGTCAACGCCGTGCCGGAAGGCGCAGAAGTCACAGTGACGGCAATCGGCAGGGAAGTTGCCGCGTGCCCGGCATTGTCGGTCGCCACAGCCGTCAAAAAGAAGCTGCCGCTTGGAACGCTGTTCCAGGTCGCCTGATACGGCGACGCAGTTGCAGTGCCGACAAGTGTTCCGGTGGTGACAATGGGGTTGCCGCTGCTGTCATACTGCGCGGGGGCTGTAAAGAAGCCGACTGAGCTAACCGTCCCGGAACGCGGCATCGCGGCGGCTGTCAACAGCAGACTTGTTCCTACGGTTGCCGATGTGCCGCTGATAGGAGCCGTCATCTTGACGACAGGCTTTAGGTTTCCAATAGGCGTAACCGAAACTTGCGAAGATAGCCCCGATTCACCTGCGGCATTGACGGCTGATACCTGATAGTAGTACGTTTGCCCTAAAGTAATGTTGCTGTCAATCGTGCTGCTGCCGGCTGCTGATTGGATAACCGTCGGCGGTACTTGTAGGCTGCTTGTTTGGTACACGTTATAGCTTGTCGCACCCGCGACAGGCTGCCACGTCAAAGAAACACAAGCATCGCTTGTTGTGGCCGTGAGGCCCGCAGGTGTCGAGGCGGCAAGTGGGTAGGTCTGCGCCGCGTAAGTACCGTTCGTGGCAACGGTCCAGACCTGGGCCGTGCCATTTGGCCCGCTCCACAAGAGGCGCACCAAGTTATCATTCCCCACCGCTATGCCTGCCGCCGTGTAGCCTGCCGGTGGGGTGAAGACAAAGCACGTCGCCGACGGGCTGGCGTCCGCAAGGTTCCACAAAGACACCTGGCCGTTCGTGTTCACCCATACCAGCCGGGCAGCGTTGTTTGGCCCCACGCCCAAGTACCGACCGCTCCATCCCGAGTATGGGCCATAGATCAAACACGTCGCCGCTGGATTGGCATCGCTCTGGTTCCACAAAGACACCCGCCCGTCGGCATTATTCCATAAAATCCGCACACGGCTGTCTGCTCCCGCCGCAATCGCCCTGCCGCTCCACCCACCTAGGGACCGTACAGAACGCAGGTCGCCGCTGGGTTGGCGTCGGCGAAGTTCCACAGCGAAATCTGACCATTCGTGTTGTTCCACAGCAGGCGGGCGGCATTGCTGCCGCCGACAGTGAGGGCCGTGGCGCTCCACCCGGAGTAGGGGCCGTAGAGGAGGCAGGAAGCGCCGGGGTTCGGGTCGGTGGTGTTCCACAGGGATGCCTGCCCATTGGTATTGTTCCAGAAGAAGCGGGGGGCGCTGTTTGCTCCGGCGGCGAGGGCTTGCGCGGTCCAGCCGGGGAAGGGTCCGTAGGGTGTTTGTGAGGCGACGGTGCCGTCGGCGTTGAGCTTCCAGAGACTGGTGCTGGCGTCGGGGTTGTTCCAGAGAAGGCGGGTCAGGTTGTCCCCGCCAACAGCGATGGAGACGGCCTGCGGGGCCGCCTGGGCAGGAGGAATGTTAAAGAGGAGGGCAAAGACGCAGAACAGAGCTGAGACCAACCGAGCCGAGAGGACCGAGCCGAGAAACGAGGTGGGCATGGTGTTTCCAATCTTCAAGCAAAAGCCGATAAACAGACACGCGATGTCTCGGGGCGGACCAAGCGTACAGTGGGCCGAGAGGTATTGCTATCATAGCATACTTTTGGCGGATTTGTGTTAAGAAAAGATTAAATCTTTATCGCCGGGGACCCAGCAGGTATAATCACTGGGTGCAATCGGTGCGGACTTAGGAAACAAACCATGCTGGAACTGACTCAGGTGATCGGTGATATACAGAAGATGGGGGCGGAGGCGCGGAAGCGGGGCGATAAAGTCGCGGCGCAGATGCGGTCGGCCTTGATGCAAGCATCCCTCGATGAAGATGCCTGGGTGGCGACGCGCCCGCAGCGAGAGTCCCTGCCGAAACCGGGCTGGCTCGCCGCTGACTGCCGGGACGTGCCGCCGTCGGCAACAAAGCCCCTGCCGCCCGGTGTCCCCGCCGTCTACACCGCGCTTGCCACCGACGGCTCCCAAATCCCGCTGGACCGTCACGCCGTCGCGCCGTGCTATCTCATTAATGTCGGGCAAATCGCCCTGCACTACGGCACTGGGGAGCGCCCGACGCTTTCGTCGGAGGCGACCCTGCACTACCGCGACGAAGACCTGTACCAGACCGAGGGGGGCGGGGACCCGGTGCCGCTGTCGGACAAGATCATCGCGAACCGTCGCCTGCTGGCGGAAAGCGCGGCCCTGGCAGCCCTGATTGAGACCAATAAAGACCGAGAGGCGATTGCATTGGTGGACGACCCGCTGATTGTCTGGACTCCGCAGGGTGAGTCGGAAGCCGAGCAGCGGCGGGTGATTGACGGCTTTTGCCAGATGCTCGAAGCCGGGCAGACCCACGGTGTCCCCGTGGCGGGCTATGTCAGCCGCCCCGGTCACAAAGATGTAGTTGGTGCGCTGCGCCTGACCCTCTGCGAGCCGGGCTGCCCGCATGACCCAAAGGGTCTCTGTGCCCAGTTAGCGTCGCTGACCGATGTCCAGCTCTTCACCCGCCTGCTGCCGCACTCCGGCGACCGCTCGCCGGTCTATGCCAGCACGTCGCCCAATTTGAAGTATTACCCCGCCGAGCAGTGCATCGCCTTCTTCTATCTGAATGCCGGCGGCGAGATCGCCCGTGTCGAAATCCCGCAATGGGTCGCCGAGGATGCCGATTTGGTAGACCGTGTCCACCGCCTTGTCTTCGATCAGGCCCGCAAAGGGCAGGGGTACCCGATTGCGCTGGCCGAGGCACACGAGCGGGCCATCGTGCGCGGCCCGGAACGGGAAGCGTTTTTTCGGCTCGTGGAGAATGCGTTTGTCCGCGAGAACCTGCCCGCGCTGCAAACACGCAAGGCGGTCTCGAAGCGGACGCGGGTGCTGTGACAAAAAAGAGACCGGCACCACGGGTGCCGGTCTCTTGTGCCTGCGGCTGCCTCAAATATGGCAGGTGGACAGGCCGCGCTTCTCCAGGTACTGCTGATGGTAGTCCTCGGCGACGTAGAATGTCTGCGCCGGGACGATCTCGGTCACGATGGGCCGCTTGAAGCGCCCACTTTTGTCCTGGGCGGCCTTCGATGCTTCGGCGGCTGCCGCCTGCTCCGGCGAGTGTGTGAAGATCGCCGAGCGGTACTGTGTGCCGTGGTCCGGCCCCTGGTAGTTAAGGGTCGTCGGGTTGTGATTTTCCCAGAACACATTCAGCAGGGTCTCATAGGACGCCGCCGCCGGGTCATAAGTCACTTCCACCACTTCCGCGTGGCCGGTCGTATCCGTGCAGACGTCCCGGTACGTCGGGTTTGTCAATGTTCCGCCCTCGTAGCCGACCGCCGTGGACTGAACACCGGGGACCTGCCGGAACGCGGCTTCGACGCCCCAAAAACAGCCCGCGCCGAATGTCGCTTTCTCAAATTGTGCCATCTCGAATTCTCCGTTTCATCGAACTATCGCTGTCAATAAAACACGCAAAACAACCCGAAAAGTTCCGGGCGGCTTTGTCATAACCCGGCGACTGCTTTCCAGCGGGCGGCGGCGGCCGGGTCGGCCTTGACGCAGTCGCCTTTCGTGTAGGCGTCCAGCGCGACTTTCGCGCCGTCTTTGCCGCCTCTTGCGGCGGCTTTCTCTAAATAGGCACGGGCCTGCGCTTCGTCTTTAGTCCCGCCGAGGCCGACATGGTAAAACTTGGCGAGGTTGCGCCCGGCCAGCCAGTAGCCTTCGTCGAACGATTTTTGCAGCCACTTCTTGATCGCGGCCCCATGCGATTTCGAGTCCGGGCCATGCCAGAGCAAAACCGCGAGCTGATTGGCTGCTTCCGGCTCGCTGTTGGCAGCCTCTGCAAGCAGCGCCTGGCCGCCGACAGCATCTTTTGGGACGCCGCCCTCCCCGAGAATCATCATCGCCGCGTATCGGTGCTGGGCCTGCGGGCTGCCGCCGTCACTGGCCTGGCGGTAAAGCTGTGCGGCGGCGACTAAATCTTTGGCCCTTCCTTCGCCGGCTTCGGCCATCATGCCCAGGTAGAAAGTGGCCTGGGTGTCCCCGGCAGCGCTGGCTTTCCTCCACAGACGGATGGCTTTTTGGTATTCTGCGGTCTTTTCCGCCGCCGTCAAAGATTGATTCCACCCGGCGCTCCGCTGAATCCACTGCGCCGATAAGTTCTTCGCACGGACATCGCCCAGTCTTGCCCCTTCCGCGGCGGCTCTTTGCGAGTCATCGGCCGCAGAGAGGTCTTCGTTCCCCGTCGCCGAGCGCTTCGAGGCCTGCCACTTGCCGAGAGAGTCGATCGCTCGGTAGTAGTAGACATCGCCGTAGGTCTCCCCCGATTTTGCAAAATAGGTCATCGCCCTGTCATGGTCACGCGGCACGCCGAGGCCCTGCTCACAAATCAGCCCAAGCTGATGCAGTGCCACGGGGTCCGTGTTGGGAGTATCCTCCGGCGGCAGGTCCCGGCTTCCGGTGAAGTGCTTGATTGCCTCGCCATAGTCGGGAATACCGTTTTTGATGTTCATCAGAAGCAGACCGGCCGCCGTGGCCGGGTTCGCCGGAACCGGCTCCCCCGGCGCAAGCGACCGCGCAAAATCGGCAGCGAGCTTGTCTTTATCAGCCAAAGGGAGGGATGAGTCCCATCCGGTCAGCAGATGAACAATTTCGTCCCGGTAAAGATAAAGCCCGTTCTTCTGGGCCAGCATCAACGCACAGACCCGGCGGGCGGCCTCCGGCTTCCAGGGAGAAGCGCTCTGAGAGGAAAGCGCCTTCAAGTAGAAATAGATCGCACGGTCTTTGCCAGCATCGAAGCTGTTCCCGGTCTCGTAATCTTTCGCGAGGGCATACCGAATGTCTCCGTTTCCAGTCTCGGCTTCCGCTGCGGTTGTTCGCAGCCCAATTCCATAGGAAACGTCTTTCGGGAACCCGTCGCCGGCAATCAGCGCCCGCCCGTAAATGTCCTTAAACTCCGGGCCGCACTCGGCGGACAGCAGCGGCAGCAGCTTGGCGGCACGGGGGATGTCCTGAACGCCTTTGTCTTTATCCAGCAGCAGGTGATACAGACCCTCGGCGGAACTCCATTTGCCGTTGTCAACCGCCTTCTGATACATGGTCACGGCGCGTGAATAGTCTCCGCCGAACAGCACAATAGAATGGGCCAGAAGATCGAGTGCGTCTTTGTCACCGGCATCGGCTCTCGCCTGAACTTTCTCCGTGTAACTGGGAATATGGGGCGCAGGCGGGAGAGGAGGCGGGGTGTAGTCGCGGTCGTCGGACCAGCGGCGTGGGGGCGGGTCGTTGCGGCGGTCGAGGAACGCGAAGTCGTTTTGGAGCTGCGACTGGAGCTTCGCCATGTCGGCATCCGACGGCCCGGAAACCATGTAGTTCGGGGAGCTGCCGTAGTTGCTGCCGTGGTAACTGCCGCCGCTGTCGTAGCCGTAAGAGTCAAGGCCGTTCCCGCCCATGGAGTTGAACTGTGCAGTGGCAGGTGTCAGCGGCAGCAGAGCGAGGGGAAGAAGCAGGAAGCAGTGGCGAAAATGGCGGCGCATAGGGCGGTTTCCTTCAGAGTGTGCTAAAGCATTCTACCATACTGCCGGCATGAAATGAAAGAAAGCAGCCGTCACTCGCCCGCGAGCTGGTAGCCGAAGCCGCGGACGGTCAGAATGCACGTTGGGTGGTCTTCATCCGGCTCGATCTTGTGCCGCAGGCGGCGGATATAGACCGCCAGCGCTTTGATGCCTTCCTCGGGGGCGTTGCCCCAAACCTGCTGGAACAGCCAGACTTTGTCCAGCGCCGTGCCCCGGCGGCGGGCGAGCAGCAGCAGCACTTCGTACTCGCGGTCGGTCAGGCGGGCGGGGACGCCGTCAATTAGCGCGTCCCGGCGGCGCAGGTCAAGCACCCGGCCCGCGCCGAGCGGCAGGGCGGCGGCTTCCTCTTCGGGCACCCCGTACTCGCGGGTGCGGCGCAGGTGGGCCGACACGCGGGCCAGCAGCTCACTTGGGTCGAACGGCTTGGTGATGTAATCATCGGCTCCGACCCCCAGCCCGGCGACCTTATCGGCGATCCGGCCCCGGCCCGTCAGCATCAGCACCGGGCCGCGCCAGCCCTGCTCTCGCAGCAGGCGGCAGCAGGCGAAGCCGTCCATACCCGGCAGCGCGACATCGAGCAGGGCCAGATCGTAAGCGGGGTCCTCGCGCAGATGCGCGGCAGCCTCCTCGCCGGACAGGACGGCGTGAACGAAGTAGCCGTCGCGGGCCAGCAGCCGCCGCAAAGACTGAACGATGGCAGGGTCGTCCTCGACAATCAGCAGCTTTCCGGCGATGGTGACTCTCCTTTATCCTTAGCACCTAACGGCAGGCGGAGCGTGAACTGCGTGTGCCCGGGACGACTGCGGACTGTGACCGTCCCGCCATGCGCTTCGGCGATCCGGCGGCAGGAAAACAAGCCGAGGCCCGCGCCGTCGGGCCGGGTCGTGAAGAACGGGTCGAACAGCCGCCGCCGGTTCGCCGGCGCGATCCCCGGCCCGGTGTCCCCGATCCGCACCTGTGCGCTGCCGTCTTTGGTGTCCAGGGTTACGGAGAGACGCCCGCCGCCGTGCGGGCGCATAGCCTGGACGGCGTTTAGGATCAAATTGACCAAGACCTGCTCGACCTGCACCGGGTCGGCAAAGACAAGCGGCAGGCCGGGCGAAACCGTGCAGGCGATCTCGACATTCTCCAAAAGCGCCTGGGGCCGGACCAGACACAGCAGATTTGCGGTGAGCGCGGCGAGGTCAAGTGGCGTCCGCTCCTCGGACTGCGGCTTCGCCAGGGCCAGCAGGCGGTGGGTCAGAAGCGCCAGGCCGTCAATCTGACGGCGCATCGCGGTCAGCGACTCGGCCCGGAGCAGCGGGTCGTTTTGGTCGGCCAGTGACAGTTCAATCGAGAGCGGGGTCAGCAAATTGCGGATGTCATGGGCGACCGATGCCGCCAGCAGCCCGACCGCCGACAGCTTCTCGGTTTCGAACAACTGCCGCTGCACCAAAGACAGCGTGTCCTCAGCCTTGCCGAGCTTGCCGGTGACACTTTTCAGCGCCGATGCGAGCTGCCTTGACTGCGCCCGAAGCTGCTCGGCCTGCACCCGGATTTTGCCCTCCATCTGCCGGGCGCGGGTAATATCGAGAAAGGTCCAGAGCCGCCCGGTGATGCTGCCGTCCTCCTCGATGACCGGCGTGGTGTAGCGGCGCAGAAGCCGGCGCTTCGGCAGGATGATCTCGACTTCATCTTCCAGCATCCGCCGGGGATCGGCGTAGACATCTTCCAGCGTCTTGATAAACTCGTCCCCGTCTTTGAGGCGCGGCGCAAGCTCATGGCGGACATAGTCCGGCTGGGTGCTCAGCGTTTCAATGCTGTCCATCCCGAACATCTCGCAGAAGCGCCGGTTGCAGAGCCGGTCGGTCCGGGCGGAGTCCGACAGCAGCACCCCGTAATCCGACGCCCGCAGCAGCGCCCGCAGCAGCAGCAGCTCATCGTTCTCGGTCAAACCCACCTCCTTGCTTCGTTCGTTCCTCACTTCGCAGGGGGCCTCCCAAAACGGGAGGACGAAGAGTTTGGGCTTTGCCCTGTTCAGAACCTCTTCACCTTCCCGCTTCAGCACTGGCTACCCGGAGGGCGGGAGGGTCGGCACTTGTGCCGGGGTGGGTTCCTACTTCACACCCATCTGCCGGCCTAGCGCCGACGGGTCGAAGTACGCCGACGAGCGCGAAACTTTGCCGCCGTCCATCTCCAAAATCGTGACGCCTGTGTACGAAAACGGCGAGCCGTTGAAGCTGGTGCCACTTGTGGTCCATTCCAGCGCCGCGCTCGTCTCCGACGCTGTCACCGTGCGGAACTCCGAGTGGGCTTTTTCAAATGTTCCCCGGTACTCGGTCCAGAACTTCCGTGCGCCATTCGGCCCACGAAACCCGTTCGGGGCCAGGATGTTATCAATCACTGCGTCTTCGTTATACAGCCCCGCCAGAGGCTCCGCGTCTTTCGTCTCTTCCAGCGTCCAGAGCGCCTCCATAAACTGCTTCGCCACTTGTTCAGACATAACGTTCTCCTGTTGCTATTATGCTGATATTATGCCGGGATTGAAACAACGCCAACCCAAAAAAGCCCGGCCCGCTTCCAAAAAAGCAGGCCGGGCGTTTCTTTTGCGTCCCGTTTCCGACTAAGCAACGAAGACGAAGCCCTTGGGGCCTGAGATCGGGTTGATGACGCCGTCACCCGCGACGGTCGTGTCCGGGGCGACCGTGCCGCCGAGGTAGAGAATGCTGTCCGGGGCCAGGGCTTTGTCCAGGCCCTTGCCCGAGGCGGTGCCGAGGTCGTTGACAAGCGGCGCGGTGGCGAGCTTCGGGTTCTTGTTGAAGGTCGGACCGTTCAGCAGGATCGCGACTGCCGCCGTGTGGCGGGCTTCCGTGCCGAGGATGCTGGCGGCGACGCCCAGGTACGGGCCGCCGGGGGTCAGGCCGCCGGGGCCTGCGCCGCCGAGGTACGCAGAAACGCCGGTCTGCTCGGCGGCGTACACAAGCTGAACCGTCTGCTGGCGGGTCAGGGGCGGGGTGCCGAAGTTGTTGGTGTCGGCAAAGCCGAAATCGAACAACGCGCCGGCTGTCAGCGCCCAGTTGCCGCCAAGCTGCTTCTCAAGAAACGCCTGATGCTCGGCTTCAATGGTGCCGAACGTGTTCAAGTACTGAACGTCAATCTCGGTCGAGGCCAGGCCGAGGCCGGTGATCTTTTTGCCGAACAGGTCCGTGCCGCCGGTCGTCAGACGGGCGAGGGCTTCCTTGTACAGCCGGGCTTCCAGGGTCTCCAGGGCCAGAGCGAAGTTCAGGACTTTGATGTCCGGGCTGGGAGCGCTGGTCAGCGCCGAGAACGGCCCGGTCGGGACTGCGACCGAGGTGGTGCCGGTAATCTTCGGGTCAGCGGTGAAATACAATGTCACATGCGTTGGCATAACGAATAAGTTCCTTTCGTAAAAGTCTAGGCGAAGAATGGCTTGACGGCGGCAAGTACGGCTTTGGGAGACAGAGCATATTCAAATTCGTTAGCCGCAACGTCCTTGACTGGCTGTGCGCTGCCTGCGATGTCGCCGCTTGGGCCGGTGGGCAGGCCGAGGACATAATTGATGCCCGCCGAGTGCCGCGCTTCAGTGGAATAGATGCTGGATGCAATCTGAACCAGGTTGGCGTCGGTCAGGAAGCCCGCCGCGCCGAGGTAAGCCGTGACGCCGGTTTCTTCTACGGTGCGAATAAGTGTCAGAAGCGTCTTGAGGTCGGTACCCGCCCCAAGCCCGATGTTGTAGCCATTTGGGTTCGCCGGGACCGGGGACGCGCCCGCCGCCGTGATGGCGGTCCGCAGGAAGTCGCGGTGGGCGGCTTCGACGGCGGAATACTGCTGAAGGTACAGGAAGCCGACGGCCGCGAGGGCCGGGTCCAGCCCGCCGTTGCCGACCGCCTGGGTGAAGGACGCGCCGCCGTCTGCCGGCAGTGGAGCCGTGATCGGCTGGTTCGCCGCGATGTTCAGCACCTGGCGGTAGATGTCCGCTTCAAGCGTTTCCAGTGTCAGAGCGTAGTTCAGGACCACGACGTTTTCGTTCTGGCCGGGGATGCCGGGGAAGTTCTTGGGGTCGGCGAACGAGTTCAGGCCGCCGGCGGGGGTGGTGCCGCCGCCGCTGCTGCTGCTGCCGCCGCAGCCGGCAATCAGTGCCGCCGCTGCCGTGCCAAGTCCTGCCGCCGCCATGCGGGTGAGGAACGTGCGCCGGCTGACGGCATCCCGCAGGAAGCCGAGGGGTTCGATTTTGTCGTGCGAATCAATCTTTTCAGGGGAATCGATCATGAGGAAGGTCCTTTCTTGAATCCATGCCGCGCTGGGCAAGTCCATACCCCCGTAGTATACAACCAACAAGGGCAATTTCAATCACTCTGGGTTAATTTGGGGTTACAATTATGAAAAATCGGCATAAAACGCCGCCAGCAGCAAGAATTTGGCTGTGTAATCGTTCGTCGGCTCGTTGGTCACGTAGTCCTGGACAACATCGTGGTAGACGCTGACTTCATTGGTCAGCGCGGCGGCGGGCGGCGGCGAAGGAGACTGTGTACTGAACTCGGCTTGGCGCAGGCTGATATGCTGGCTTTGATAAGTTTTCAAGTCGGCAGGGCCGCCGACAATCGCGCCGGTCAGCTCGATGTTCTTCAGGTTGGCAATTTGGTGATGCGGAAACAGCGGATAGCGTGTGCCTGCGCCGACCAAACAGGACAGGCCGAATGGGTTGCAGCCGAGCACGAAGTCGCGCTGACGCCGGGCGGTGCCGGCATACTGTTTGTCCCCCGACAGCCGGGCATAGGCCAGGCAGGTCATCGCCGCGCCGACCGCCGCCTCCGCCGTGCCCCAAACATAGGGGGTGCCGAGACCGTAAGGGTTCGCCGCCGCGTGACGCCGTACCCCATCGGCGTCGGATTTCAGCCAGGCCAGAAGCTGCGCCTGCATCGGCGCGGGCGCATGCGGGTACAGTGCCGAGTGGGCCAGTGCGTGGACATCGTAGACACTGCTGTACGTCTCCGCCGGACCGGCGAGCCGAGCAAAGCGCAGGGCATGGTCGAGATACTGCCGCTCCCCGGTGGCGTTGTACAAACTGACCGCGCCCCATTCCATGTCGTCATGCCAGGTCGTCTCGGGGTAAAAGTCGGCGGGCAGCGTCGTGACAATTTTCGGGTTCTTTTGGCCCAGCACAAAGGCCGTGCGGGCCGATGCCAGGCACCGGGCGGCGTAGGCGGGGTCGTAAGGCTTAAACAGGCGCGACGCGGCGGCAAGCGCGGCGGCGGTGCGCCCGGCGAGGTTTGCGCCGACCCCGAATTGGGCCGGGCGCGGCTTCCAGTCTGCGTCTTTTGCCGGGGTGTCGTCCTCGGGCAGCCGCCAGGAGTCGTGGTCGGCGGCATCGCCGACCTGATAGTAGAACTCGTTCGGGGACGGGTGCATCTTCAGCAGCCAGTCCAGCCCGATTCGGGCGGAGCGCAACGGCAGCGGGAGAATGCCGGGCGGGGCCGGGAAATGTTTGTGGAAGTGCGCGGGATGACGCTCATACGCAAACAGCATCAGCGCGGCGGCGTAGCTGGTGGTCTCGACAAACTTCAGGTAGTCCCCGGCATCGTGCCAGCCGCCCGAGACGTCAATTCTCTGCCCCGAGCGCGGCCCGCCGACCGCAATGCCGTCATCGGTATGGCATGGACCCCGGTGCTCGGAGCCTTGATGCCCGCAGCGCTGGACATCGAAATAGTGCAGCACCAAGGGAGTGAGCTGGGCGTAGATGTCCGCGCCGATCGAGAACGGCGCGGACAGGTGCCCGTCCGAGAGGCGCAGGCGGTAGCGTCCAGGCCGCGCGAAGCCGTCGAAGTCCGCGAAAAAGTGCCGGGCAAAGTGCCCGTACTGCGGCTTGGCGTACTCGGTCAGTGTCCCCCGATAGCGCACGGCCGGCACCACGGCGTCATCAATGATCACAAAGCTGCCGCCGAGGATCGCCCCGGTCGCCGGCACGACTGCCCGTTTCGGTTCATTCGGCAGGAATCCGATCTGATTGAGATGGATTTGCGCCTCGATATGCTCCGACGCCGCTGGGGACGGCGTGATGGGAGCGTAACCATCCACCGCTCCGGCGACGCCGCGCGGGGCAAGCAGCCCGGCCCCGGCGGCGGCCGCGCTTTGCAGGAACCGCCGCCGGGAAACATTGCGACTGGAAAAATTGCGACTGGGAAGTGTCATGCCTTGTCTTACCGCCATCACGGCGAATTAGTTTCCCCGAACTTAGTTTCCCGAGTTCCGCTGCCGAACGGGTATGATAAGCACGGAGGACAGACCATGATCACAGTCGCCAATCGCATTTATGTCAAGCCCGAGTACGCCGAAGCCTTTGAGACTGCCTTCCGGGACCGGGCCGGCCTGGTGGACGGCATGCCCGGCTTTGTGTCGAACCAAGTCCTGCGCCCGGTCAACGACGGCGACCCGTATGTCGTCTTCACAGTCTGGGGCAGCCGCCAGGACTTCCTGAACTGGGTGCGCTCGGACGCCTTCACCCAGGGCCATGCCCAGTCCGGCACCCTGCCGCGTGACGCTTACCCAAAGCCGAATGTTCTGGAAATGCACGAAGTCGTTTCCGACTCATCCCGTCCCGCCATGCCGCCCGAGCCGTCCGGCGGCCCATTCAAGATGCACTAGTTCTTCTGCAACATTGCAGCAAGCCTTCGGCATCACGGCCAAAGGCTTGCCGCTCCTCTCGAAGATACCCCCCCCCGTCAAGTTATCGTTTTTCCAGGCGTTTGCTGAAATGCCCTTGACTCATCATCGTTTTTCCACATATATTATCGTTTTTCCACGAATTGTGCTCAAATGCCTTTGATAATATCGTTTTTCCACAAAAGTTAAGGTTTTTGGAGCCAGCATGGAACGCACCTCGTCTCAACCACACACCTATCGGGCAAATCGCTCTGCATTGTAAAACGAATACGGACTCCCCCCCGCCCCCAATAATGGGGAACCGGAGACAGGTCGGAGAAGATTGCTTCCTGCTCTCCCATTTCTGTATTGCTCCCCCATTATTGGGGCGGGGGGGAGTCCGTGTTCGCTCTTGTACGGTTTCTAAGCATTGTTGTCACTGCCGGAGCAAGGCGAGAAACGCCTGCACGGCCGCGCTTTCGGACCGCCCGCGCTCCCGGACGACGTGCAGCGGGCGGGTGATCGTCAAATCCGACAGCGGCAGTGGACGCAGCAGTCCTATCTGAAATTCCAGGTCGAGTGCCAGCCTCGACATAATCGCGACCCCGAGACCCGCCGCGACGCTGCGCTTGATCGCTTCGGTGCTGCCGAGCGACAGAGCGGGCGTGACGGCAATCCCCAGACGCGCCAGCGCCCGCTCGGTCACCTCGCGGGTGCCCGAACCCGGCTCGCGCAGCAGCACCGGCTCGGCGCAGAACCGCACCGCGGTGACTGAGTCCTGCCGGAGCAGGGCATGGTCAGGGGGAACAACGGCGACCAGATCATCTTCCCCGAATACATCCGCCGACAGCGCGGTATCCTCGACAAACCCTTCGGTCAGGCCGACGTCGAGTGCGTTTTCCCGTAGCTTCTTCTGAATGACCCGCGTGTTGGCGATCTCCAAGTTCAGCGCGATGCCGGGGTACTTCCGGTGATACTCCCCCAAAATCGCCGGCAGCAGGTAATCGCCGATAGTCAGGCTCGCGCCAACCGTCAGCCGCCCTTGCGCCAGCCCCTTTCTTTCCTGCATCGCCCGCACCGCTTCGGCCTCGACCGCGAACAGCCGCCGGGCATACCCCGCCAAAACTTCCCCGGCATCGGTGAGCCGGACCCCGCGCGGCAGTCGGTCCAGCAGGGTGATGCCAAGCGCCGCTTCCAGCTCCTGTACCTGCTTCGAGACTGCCGGCTGACTGATGCACAGCCGCTCTGCCGCTCGGCTCATGCCGCCTTCTTCCGCAACCGCATGGAAAATCGCCAGATGATTGATATTCATAACTTAGTGTTATCGCTCTTATACAAAAGATGTATTTGTATTATAGCATGAGGCGGGGTAAAGTAGGGACACAGAAATGAGAACCGACCGATGCCCTGCACTCAAGTCCCCGTAACCTCCGCAAAATTCGCGCCGCCGCTGCTTCTACAGCAGGTGATTTTCGTCTTCGCCGCCGTATTGTGCTTGACCCCCTGGGCGTCTCCCGGCTCGGCGCTGGCCCTGGGCATGACCCTGGCGCTGACCCTGGGTAACCCCTTCGCGTCAGCGAGCCGCCATGCATCGAAAGGACTGCTGCAAGCGTGCGTCGTCGCCCTCGGCTTCGGCATGAACCTGACTGTGGTGCTGGAAGCCGGGCGGCGGGGGGCACTGCTGGCGGCAGGAAGCATCGCCGCGACACTGCTTTTGGGGTACTTGGTCGGCCGCTTTCTGAAGATCAGCACGAAGACGTCTGCGCTGATCACGGCGGGAACCGCGATCTGCGGCGGCTCGGCGATTGCAGCGGTCGGCTCGGTGATTGGGGCCGCCGAAGGGGAGCTGACCGTCGCGATGGGCACGGTCTTTTTGCTCAATGCCGCGGCGCTGTACGTCTTTCCGATTGCCGGTCATACCCTGCATCTGTCGCAGGCTCAGTTTGGGACATGGGCGGGGGTCGCGATCCATGATATCTCGTCAGTCGTCGGCGCTGCCGCCCGGTACGGCCTGCCGGCGCTGCAAACCGCGACCGCGGTGAAGCTCTCGCGGGCGCTGTGGATCGTTCCGGTTGCCCTCGGCGCGATGGCGCTGTTTCGCCGCACAACCCCCGCTGCATCCGGCAAGCTGCAAGTGCCGTGGTTCATCGGCCTGTTCCTGCTGGCCTCGGTCGCTCGCAGCTTCGTGCCGGAGGTCAGGGCGCTGGCCCCGAACATTTCGCACTTGGCGCCGGTCGGCTTGACCTTGACGCTCTTTTTGATCGGCTCCGGCCTGTCGCGCGAGACTCTCCGCGCCGTCGGCTGGAAGCCGATGGCGCAGGGAGTGTTCCTCTGGCTCGCCGTCAGCGCCGGCTCGCTCTGGGTCATCCTGCACACCGTCTGACACCGCTCCATGCCGCACGGTTTTCCGGCGCATCGGGTACAATGCCCGTATTCAGGCGAGGAAAGCAAACATATGATTGATCCGAGAGTGACGAAGTGGGCGAAGGTGGTGGAGAAATGCTGTTTGTCTCTGCTCTCTGCGGCTATTCTTCTAGTGCTCCTGCCGGCAGCTTGGGCCGACCCTTTGGGGCTGGCGCTGCTCAATCAGGGGGTGAAGACGGCAAAGCGCACACAGTCGCTTTCGGCGGATTTCACTTATCGAGCCACACGCGCCGGCGAGACAGAACACGGCAACGGAACAGTGCAGTTGATGAAGCCGAACTTTGTGCGCGTCGTCTACCATGCCGCTGGCTCGGACCGGGTGCGAACATCGCTGAGTGATGGAACCACAATTTGGGATGTGCGCGGCCCGGAAAACTTTGGTTCCAAAAGCCGCCTCGGTGCGGTCGGCACCGATCAAGCTTTCTTCGCGGCGCTCGACGCTCCGGGAGGAATTCTTTTTCTGGCGTTCTTCGATCCTTATGCCGCCGCCAAATTGGCCGTCGCACCGGCTCAGACACTTGCCGGGCTGCATCGAGTCCCTTCGGAGACGGTCGGTGGTGTGGCGTATCGGGTACTGACCGGCAGAGCGCCCAGCGGAGCGGTAACACGCCTTGCGATGAGGCCGGATGGTCTGCTGACACGGACGCTCGTTCGCGGAATAAGCGGGGGAATAGGCTCAGAGCTGACTTTGACGAATATCCGGTTAAACCCGCCGCTGACGGTGAAAGATTTTGCCTGGGGGCCGCCGCCCGGCCCGCGCCTGGCTTTGGCAGACCCGAAATCCCTGGCCCTGCTCCGGCAGGCCGAGGCGGCGACGCGCGTCAGTCATACTCTGACTGCGAACTGGCGGTTTACAGTTCATAAAGGCAAGAACCAGACCGAAGACACTGGGACGCTGTGGCTGATGAAGCCGAATTATTGCCGCATTGAATTTGATACTGGGACGCCGTTTAGCCGAACATTTACCTCCGACGGTGCTGTTCTCTGGACACTGTACCCGCCGAGCAATACTTACGAGCAGGCACCGGTCGCGTCCGACGGCAGCAACATTGATGTGGAGCATATCGCGCCGCTTGCCGGCTTTTATGACATATATCACGCGCTCCGGCAGGTTTGCTACTTCGGTGCCACAATTGGCCTTACCTATGCTGGGCCGGAGCAGGTGGGGAATATTCCCTGTCAGGTGATCGAATACACTGTTCCGGCTGAAAAAGACGGAACCGGGGGGGTAGACCGCCGCTTTGCAATCGGCCCGAATGGAATCATCTATCGCACGACAACCCGGTTTGTCACGGAAAACGCCTTCAGTGATGCGACCGTCGAACTTACCCATGTCCAAACCGGCACGCCTTACCTGCCCGCAGAGTTTGGATGGACGCCGCCGCCCGGTGCGCTGCCGTCCACGCTTTCCGCCGACGCGCCGCTGCTGGCGGCTGGAACGGTCGCGCCGGACTTCTCGCTCCCGGACTCGAACGGCGCTCCGGTCCATTTGTCAGACTTCAAGGGGCACCCGGTCGTCCTCGTCTTTTGGAGCACCTGGTGGTCCTCCGGGCCGGACACGCTGGCCCAAGTCAGCGACCTCGCCCGCCGGTATGCGCCCCAGGGCGTTCCCGTGCTGGCAATCCATGTGTGGGATACTGTGGACAAGTTGCGTGAGCGTCTGGCCCAGCACCCCGAGTGTAGCGGCCCCCTCTTCCTGGCCGATACCCATCGCAAAGGGCAGGACGTCGGCTCCCAGTCCTACCAGGTCACCGATGTCCCCACTGGATATGTGGTCGGCAAAGACGGCAAAGTCATCGCAGCATTTCATGGCACCCAAGCCACTGCCGCCGCACTGGAAAATGCATTAAAACAGGCGGTGAGTCCTGTGCCTGCCGGGAAATAGAAAACCGGGAAACAGAAAGAGCGAGGAAGCAAACGTATGACCGATCCGAGAGTGACAAAGTGGGCGGAGACACTGGTGGGCTACAGCCTATATTTACAACCGGGGGAGCAAGTGCTCATCCGGGTGGATGAGGCCGCGCTGCCGCTGGCGAAGGAAGTGTACCGGGCGGCGCTGTCCGCCGGGGCACACCCATCGGTGCAGGTCTTGGTAGATGGCCTGGACGAGATCTTTTTGACGACGGCGTCGGATGAGCAGCTCCTTTGGGTGTCGCCCGCCCGGAAGCTGGAATACGAGACGCTGGACGCATTGTGCGCGATTGTCGCGCCGGCGAATACGTCCGCGCTGGCGGGCGTAAGCGCAGACCGGCAGGCGCGGGCGCAGCGGGCGAACAAAGCAGTCCGAGACCCGCTCTTTGCACGGGCCGCCGAGGGCAAGGCCAAGTGGAGCCTGACGCTGTACCCGACGCAAGGCGCGGCGCAGAATGCCAAAATGTCGCTGGCCGACTATGAGGCGTTTTTATTCAGCGCGATGCTGCTGGACACGCCCGATCCTGCCGCTGCCTGGAAAGCGTTTTCCAAAGAACAGCAGCGCTACGTGGATTACTTGAACCGAGTTCAGACCCTGCGGTTTGTCGCCAATGACACGGATTTGACAATGAATGTCGGCGGACGGAAGTGGGTGAACTCCGACGGCCACAAGAACTTCCCGAGCGGCGAAGTCTTCACCGGGCCGATTGAAGACAGCGTCAACGGCGTCGTGCGTTACACATTCCCAACCGCCCATCTGGGGCATGAGGTAGACGACGTGCGGCTGACGTTCAAGAACGGGCGCGTAATCAAAGCCGACGCCGCCCGCGGTCTGGAGTTTCTTAACACAATGCTGGACAGCGATCCCGGCGCACGGGTCTTGGGGGAGGTGGCGGTCGGCAACAACTACGGGGTGCAGCGGTTCACGCGCAACACGCTCTACGACGAAAAGATCGGCGGGACGTTTCACCTCGCGCTCGGCAACTCGTACCCGGAAACCGGCGGCACGAATGTCTCGGCGGTGCATTGGGACATGGTCTGCGACCTGCGCCCGGACGCCGGCGGCGGCGCAATCTACGCCGACGGTGTTTTGATCCACGAGAACGGGCAGTGGAGAATTTGACGCCGGGGCGGAGTTAATTAGATTTCAGAGTTGATCGGTGCCGAATGCCAGAACAAGCGCCACTGCCTGCGATTCCTCTTTCAAGTCCTGCCGGAGAGTGTCCCAAATCAGATCCTGTTTCGTGCGGTCGCTTAAACCGTCGAAACGGTCCGACACAATGCGGACAAATACTTTTCCGTCCTCACCCTCATCAGTGCGAATGGCTGCATTCGGGCCGAACGACTTTTGCAGCGCCTCGCGTACACTTGCGCTTGCTTGCCGATAGTCAAATAATGTCACAGGCATTGTTTACCCTCCGATAATTTTCGGTGAAATCCAGTTGACGAGGGATTGAACGTCATACAGAAAATCTTCCGCTTCGGCGCGGGCAATAAGATCAGCCTCGTACCGCCAGGAAGAACGCCACTGCGCGACCCGCGCCCACAGCTTCGGGTCATAGGCCGGATACAGTGGCAAATCGGTCAACTGAAGCAAGTACAGGATTTTGTGGCCTGCTGCCGTCCGCGCAACCTGCTCTACAGGCTCTTTCCCCTGCTGGCGGCGCTGCTGATTGAGTGTATCCACCGCCGCAGTCAGCGTCTGCGCGTTCATGTGCTGAATGAGATACGCCTTAAGCAGACATTCCATCGCATAACCAGCCAGATACATCGCGCCGCGCAAGTGGCGATGATCGGCATCGGAGCGCTGCGGATCAAACGTGGGAGCCTCCAACAGCTCTTTGGCATCTTCCAATCGCCTGACCGCGCTGCGCTTATAGTCTCGGATAGTATCACGGAAAGGCATGACGCTGAACCTCCCTGTCGCCCGCGTAAATTATACCACCTGCGTGGACAATCGCACTTCGGGACATCCGAATTGGAAATCCGGGGCGCTTCCTACTCCACAAAGTTGTCTTTGAGCTTGTTGACTTCCTGCTGCATGTCTACGAGCCGCCGGAAGACACCCTCGGGTTTGCTTAATAGCTCGTCGTGGGTGCCAAGCTCGACCATCTTGCCCTTCTCCATAACCATCAGGCGGCTGGCGTTGCGGAGCGTGGACAGGCGGTGAGCAATCGCGAACGTCGTCCGGCCCTGGATCAGCCGGGCCATCGCTTCCTGAATCTGCTTTTCGGTCTCGGTGTCTACCGACGCCGTCGCTTCGTCCAAGATTAAAATGCGTGGATCGTGCAGGATCGCGCGGGCGATAGAGAGCCGCTGGCGCTCGCCGCCTGAGAGACGCGCCCCGCGCTCGCCGACATACGTATCGTAGCCATCGGGGAAGCGCATGACAAACTCATGGGCGTTGGCGGCTTTTGCGGCCTGCATGATCTCCAGCGGCGTCGCATCCGGCTTGGCGTAGGCGATATTGTCCGAGATCGTGCCGGGGAACAGAAACGGCTCCTGAAGCACGACGCCGATTTGGCGGCGTAGATCCGCCATCCTGATCTTCCGAATGTCTACGCCGTCAATGAGTATCCGTCCGTCTTTGACATCGTAGAAGCGCGACAAGAGATTGATAATCGTAGATTTGCCCGCGCCCGAGTGACCGACCAAGCCGATCATCTCGCCCGGCTCCACGGCAATCGAGACATTCTCCAAAGTCTGCTGGTTCTTGTCGTAGGAGAACCACACCCCGTCCATCTCAACGCGCCCGGTCATGTGCGGCATCGCCACGGCGTCCGGCTTGTCCGCGATCTCCGGCTCGGCGTCAATCACCTCAAAGACCCGCTCGGCAGCGGCAGTGGAGCGCGAAAGCCAGTCGGCGATCTGGGTCATCTGCTGGATCGGTCCCATAAGCTGCCCAATCGCGCCGATGAAGAGTGTCAGCGCACCGACCGTCATGCCCCGTAGCGGCGAGTTGCTGACATTCTGGAACACCTCATGCCCGCCGTAGAACCAGACAATGAAGACGCCTGCGGTAGTCAGGAACGACAGCGCCGGGAAGTACGTGTTCCACGCCTGCCCGACCTGAACATTGGCCGTGAACAGCGCTTCGGAGCGCGACTGAAAGCGGCTTGCTTCCCGCGCTTCCTGGGCGAATGCTTTGACGACCCGAACGCCCGAAATCGCGCTGTTGATGGACGCCGACAGGCCCGAGCGCAGGTGCCAGACCCGGTGGAAGCGTCCCCGCATCCTCTTCCACAGCTTGTTGGTCGCAAATATGACAAGTGGTACCGGGATCAGCGTCAGCAGGGTCAAGCGCCAGTCCTGCACCAGGAGCACAATCAGGAACGCGAAAATAATCAGTGTATTAACCAAAAAGAACGTGATGCCCTGGACCAAAAAGTCCTGTAATTCGCCGACATCCTGGGTGACACGTGACATCAAAGAACCCGTCTGGCGCTTGTCGTAATACGACAGCGAGAGCGCCTGCAAACGATTATAGGCTTGAGTACGAATCGTGTGAACCATGTGGTTCGACATCCAGGACACCAGCCGTCCGCGCCAGACTTGGATGCCGACGCCGAGCAGGCTCGACCCAATCAGCCCGCCGACAATCAGCCCAATCCAGTTTGGATGATGGTGTGCGATCAGAACATCGTCGGTCAGCTTCTTCGCCAGCAGCAGCGGCAGCAAGGTGACGTAGGTACCTGCCAGCATCAGCGCGACCACCACCGCCACGCGGGCTTTGTAGGGAAGGGCATACGACAGCAGGCGGATCAGCACCGCCTTGCGGTCCACGCACTTCGGACAAACATTGGTGTCGTCGGGCAGCGGGTCACCGCACTTGGCGCAGGCTTTCTTGCTGTCAAAGTCCGCCAGCAGCGAGTCCGATGGCTCCTCTTCTTTGGCATACGCTTCCAGCACCCGCGCCGCCGCCTGGAACGCCGGAGCCGCGCCGAGCGTGTAGCGCACGGCCTCACGCACCGCGCCGTCCCGCAAAGTCAGTCTCAGCGCCCCGCTGCCGACCAGGCTCTCCGACTTCGCTTCTTTAATGTCGGCGATGGGGATGTCCATCTCTACCGAGGCCGGCCCGCTCGGCGCAGTCCGCAGGACACGCACATGGGTCTGGTCCACCACCAGCCAGCGCTCGCCGTACTGGCCGTTTTGGTCCAAGTCGGCCTTCAGCGTTAGGCGCGGCTCGGGCGTGTAACCGCGCTCCGAGTCAGGGCGCGGACGGCTCAGTGTTTCCTGAACCGACTGCGGGGGAGTTTCTAAAATAGGCATAATGTGTCAACACCGTGGGCTCCTGCCCGGTTCCTTGCGTGTCGTCTGCGGGATACTCCTCTCATATCCAATTTTGCCCGGTGTTTAACCTGCCGGGCCTTGTTGGGAAACTTTTTGCAGGCGCTCCCTCCATCTTTGGGACACCAAAAGGACAATTATCATGGCACAACGATTGACGCTCAGCGATCTCGACCATCTTTCCACCGGCAAGCGGGTCCGGCTGCACCGGCTGATGCACGAGCATGGCCCCGGCAACGGCACCCTGCTGCTGCTGCCGATTGACCAGGGCCTGGAGCACGGCCCGCGTGACTTTTTTGCGAACCCCGATTCCGCCGACCCGAACTTCCAATTTAAGCTGGCGATTGACGGTAATTACTCGGGGATTGCGCTTCAATATGGGCTGGCTCAGAAGTACAGCACTCCTTACGCCGGGCGGCTGCCGCTGATTGTCAAGCTGAACGGCAAGACCGAAGTGCCGTCGGATGCCGAGTCGTTCTCGTCATGCAATGCGTCGGTGGAAGACGCCGTCGCCCTCGGCGCGGACGCGGTGGGCTACACGCTGTATGTCGGCTCCCCGGCGCAGGACCGGGACTTTGCCCAGTGGGCGGAAGTCCGGCGCGACGCCGAGCGGTTTGGGATGCCGACCATTATCTGGGCCTACCCGCGCGGCGAGGCGGTCGAGGCCAAAGGCGGCAAAGAAAGTGTCTGGGCGATTGACTACGCCGCCCGTGTGGCGACCGAAATGGGCGCAGACATCGTCAAGATCAACTTCCCGACCCACAGCCCCACCCCGGCGTCCCCAAAGCCCTATGACACGACGGCCTTTACGCCCGAAGAGGGCATTGCAAGGGTCATCAAAAGCGCCGGCAAGACATTGGTGCTGATCTCCGGGGGCGAGAAAGAGCCTGACGCCGAGCTGCTGCAAAAAGCCCGGCAATCGTTCGCCGCCGGTGCGACCGGCCTGATCTTCGGGCGCAACACCTGGCAGCGGCCCTACGACGACGCCCTGACCCTAATGCGTAATCTCAGTCAGATCGCAAAAGAAGCGTAGGAGACCTCACCCCGCTCGTCCCTCGCGACCCTCTCCTTAAGCAAGGAGAGGGTGGGAGCGGAGCGAGCGGGTGAGGTTTTGGGGTGAGGCACTCATTTGACAACTGCTCCGATGTGCGATATAATCAAGCAGCCATCTATTCAGTGGCCCTGCTGACCAAAATTTCATTATCGGAGCAATCTTTTCTCATGACGCACTCCCCCCCGCGCCGAACCGTGACGCCCCGGCGGCCTGTGCGCCGTTCTTCGCCGCTGCAAAAAGCCGGACGCCTGCTCGGCGTCGCCGCTTTGCTCGGCATTTCCGCCGTCTCTATCTATGGCGGTTACCTGTACCGCACCAGCGGGTCACTCCAGCGCCTGCTGCCGCCGCTGCTCCGACCTCAGTCGGCGGCGGACGCTTTCCCTAGCCAACGCGCCGTTAACCTGATGATTATCGGGCGTGACCGGGACTACGACGACCGCACCGATCAAGTGCTTAAAACCCGCGCCCGGTCGGATATGCTGATGGTCGCCCATATTGACCTGCAAAAGAATACCATCTCCCTCTTGTCCATTCCGCGCGACACCCGCGTGCCGATCCCCGGCCACGGCACGACCAAGATCAATGCCGCGCATCAGATCGGCGGCCCGGCCCTCTCGGAGAAAGTAGTGCAAGACAACTTCGGCATCGCCAGCGACAAGTACCTGGCTTTGGACTTTGAAGGCTTCGAGAAGGCGATTGATCTTCTCGGCGGCGTGGATTTAGCGGTAGATAAAAAGATGGACTACGACGACAACTGGGGGCATCTGCACATCCATCTGAAACCCGGAATGCAGCATTTGAACGGTCAGCAGGCGATGGGCTTTGTCCGCTTTCGTCATTCCGATACCGATCTTGTCCGCACCAAGCGGCAGCAGGCGCTCCTGGCAGCGCTCAAAACCAAGCTGCGCTCGCCGGCGGCCCTGGCCCAAATCGGGCCGCTGCTGAATGCAATTGACACGCACCTTGAGAGCGATCTGACGCCCGCGCAGGAAGTCGCTCTGGCCCGGCTGACCCACGACACGCCGCGTGAGCAAATCCGCATGGCGACCCTGCCGAGCCGGCTGGCCGGAAACGATGTCGCGACCAACTGGTCCGAAGCGCGTCCGCTCATCCAGAGCGTTTTCGGAGTGACGCCCCCGGCTAGTCCCGCGTCGGAAGCTGAGGCATCTGCCGGGCACCATCGCCGCCGGCACCACCGCCGCACGGTCCGGGTCGCGGCCCTGCCGTGATCGAAAATCCTGCTGCCGTGACCCAGCCAATCCGAGTATTGCACGTTGTCCGCCCGGCATCGGGCGGCATCCGCCGCCATGTCCTGAACCTCTTGGACGGCCTCGACCCGGCCCGCGTCACAAACTCCGTCGCCGCGCCGCCGGAGTTTCTGGCGGGTCTCGGCGACCACGGCAACTTCCATGCGTCTATCCCGCTGGAGGTCGCTGCCCGCCTGTCGGTCTCCGACGCTCGTTCGGCGCGGCGTCTGGCCCGTGTCCGTCCGCAGTTCGCGGACATTGTCCACGCCCACGGTCTGCGGGCGGCCTGGGTGTCCGCACTGGCCTACTCACACCGTCCGTTCCCTCTGGTCTTCACCGCCCACAACGAAGTCGAGCACACACTCCCGGCCCGCCTTGCCCTATCGTTTATCGGCCCCCGGTGCGTCCAAATCGTCGCCGTCTCAGACGCTGTCGCCGAGAGCCTCATCGCGGATGGAGTGCCACGCTCCAAAATCACCGTGGTCCCAAACGGCGTAAACACCGACTCTTTTGCCGACGCCCCGCGCCGCGCCGAAGCGAGAGCCGCGTTCGGCGTCCCCGAGGCTGCGTTTGTGGTCGCGGCAGCGGGCCGATTGTCGCCCGAAAAGGGCTTCGACGTGCTGCTCGAAGCCGCCCGCCGGCGCAGGAGCATGACGTTTGTCCTTGCCGGCGATGGCCCGCTGGCCGCCGAGATGGCCCGCGGCTTGCCCCCGAATGTCCGGCTGCTGGGCCATTTGGACGACATTCGGCCCCTGCTGTCCGCCGCCGATGTCTTCGCCGTGCCGTCGCGCCGGGAAGGGCAGGGGATCGCGGCTCTGGAAGCGATGGCGGCGGAGGTCCCAGTCATTGCGTCGCGGGTCGGCGGCCTCGCCGAGATGCTTTCCGACGGTCAAACCGCTCTGCTGGTCCCCCCGAACGACCCGGCGGCGCTGGCGGCGGCCCTCAGCCGCCTTGAAAACGACGCCCGCCTGCGCCGGAACCTGGCCCAATGCGCGTCGGCGCTGGTTCAAGAGCGCTACCGCCTCGAAACCATGCTCCATCGCCTCTCGGCGCTGTATCAGAAATTGACGCGGACGTGAATGTCCGCGCAGACAGGTGTTAAGAAACACCACCCGTCCAGGGGACGTCGGATTAAAGATAGACGAGGTCTGCTGTCCTATCTCATCCTGTTGTCCCCTGGACAGGTGGTGTTTCTTGACACCTGTCTGCGCGGACATTCACGTCCGCGTCAATCCCTCCCCTTCCCCCGCACTTGATTTTAAGTGCGAATTCCTTTATAATGAACGAGTGCCAACCAATTTCCGCCGCAAAGTGAACCCGAACCCCTATGTATGAAGAGTTTTACGGCCTGCGCGAGACCCCGTTCTCCGTTCAGCCCGACCCGCGCTATGCGTTTCCGAGCGTCGAGCATAAAGTGAGCATCGCCAAAATGCGCTATGCCGTGGACCAGAAGCGCGGGCTGGCGGTCCTGACCGGGCCGGTCGGGGCAGGCAAGACCACTATCGCAAACTCCCTGCAAATGACCTGGGAAGACGACCCCACCAAGACCGTGGCGTTCCTGCCCGGCGCTCCGGTGCGGACCCCCGGTCAGTTCCTGCGCCTGATGCTGGAAGCGTACAATATCACCGCGCTCCGCACCGAGGCCCAGAACCGGCAGGCATTGGAGCAGTTTCTGCTGGACGAGTACATGGCCGGACGCCATCCGGTGCTGCTGCTCGACGAAGGCCAGAACCTGGCGTCGCGCGTGATTGACGCCATCTCGGACCTCACCAATTTCCAGACCGCTCAGACCAAGCTGATCACGGTCGTGCTGCTGGCTCAGGACAACCTGCCGAAAAAACTGGAGCGTCACGATGCCTTCCGCTCCCGCATCGCCGTCGTGGGCCGTCTGGACCCGCTTTCTTTGGAAGAAATGACCGATATGATCGCGTTTCGGATCAAAACAGCGGGCGGCGGCGAGATCGACACTTACTTCGAGCCGCTCGCTTTGGAAGACGTTCACGCCATCACCAAAGGCGTCCCCCGCGACATCTGCGTCTTGTGCGACGCCCTGTTCGTCAACGGCTACGTCCGCGACCAGCGTTTGATGACCCAGGCGCTTGTTGCGCGGACGCTCTCCGAGATGAGCCGCGAAAAGAAATGGCCGGTGCAGCTCAAAGCTGCCGGAAAATAGACAATGCCGAATGCGCGTGGGACTAAAGTCCTGCGCTGTGGGGCGCAGACGCCTAGTCTCCACCTGCGTGGAGAAAGAGCCGATTACTCGGCGTGTCTTGTTCCTTGTCCGCGCCCTCCGGGTCTGCCAGTGCAGAAGGCGGACACTGGGCGCTTCGCCCCACAGCGCCGGAATTCATTCCCACGCGCACATATAAGAGGAGACCGCCCCAATGACCACGCTCGCCGAGCTGAGGCTTGCCAACCTGCGCGAACAAAAAAAGTCCGCCGACGCCGCCCCGCCCGAACCTGAATCGCCCGTGCCTGACACCGTGCCTGCCGCTTCTGCCCCGGAGCCGAAGCCCACAGAACCCACAGTTTCGGAGCCGAAAGCCGCTGAACGTGAAGATGACCTCGTGCTGTCGCAATTTATGACCGCGCCCGCAGTCGAAGCCGACAAGGACGCCGAGCACAGCGCCGCGCTGATTGCCCGCGTCCAAACGATGCTGGCCCATAAGACCCTGCATCCGAACGGCGCGAAAGCCACCGTGGATATGTCGCCCGCCCTGTTCCACCGGGCCAAGCGCTACTGCCTCGACCACGGCAACGTCACCCTGCGCCAGCTCTTTTTGGATCTGATGACCGCGTTTCTGGACGAAGAAGGCTACTAAGCATCTTCAGCAAAACTCGGACCTCACCCCGGTACTGCGTACCGACCCTCTCCTTAAGCAAGGAGAGGGTAGGAGTAAGAAATAAGATAAGAGGGCGCGGCAAGCGGCGCCCCTACGGGTCAAAGAACTTCCTAATCTCACCCTCTCCTTGCTTAAGGAGAGGGTCGGTACGCAGTACCGGGGTGAGGTCCTCCGAACGCCTTGACGCCGGCCCCGTTTTTTCTGTATAATCTTCCTAACCCAATTATTCAACAGACAGCAGAGGATGAGAAGCGATGTCAGGACATAGCAAATGGCACTCTATTAAGCACCAAAAGGGCAAGACCGATGCCCAGCGTGGGAAATTGTTTACGAAGCTTGCCCGCGAGATCATTGTCGCCGCCAAGACCGGCGGCGGCTCCCCCGACTCCAACATCACGCTCCGCGCGGCGATTGTGCGGGCGCGGGCGATCTCGATGCCTCAGGACAATATCAAGCGGGCGATTGCGCGAGGGGTCGGCGGCGGGGACGGCGCAAACTACGAAGACCTGACCTACGAAGGCTACGGCCCCGGCGGGGTCGCCGTGCTGGTCAGCTGCCTCACCGATAACAAGCAGCGGACCGTCTCTGATGTCCGCTCGGTGTTCACCAAGACCGGCGGACGCTTGGCGGAATCGGGCAGCGTCTCGTATTTGTTTGACCAAAAGGGCATTTTGATTATTGATCCCGGCGTCTCGAATGAAGAGGCGATCACCGAGGCGGCGATTGAGGGCGGGGCCGAGGACATCCAGCCGACCGACGACGGCGGCTTTGAGGTGACCACCGCGCTGGAAGATTTCGGGAGCGTTCAGAAAGCGCTCGAAGCCGCAAAGATCGCCGTGGCATCGGCGGAGCTGACCATGCTGCCGCAGACAACGGTGGACCTCGCAGGCAAGGAAGCCGGCCAGGTGCTGCGCCTGATTGACCTGCTGGAAGACAACGACGATGTCCAGAAGGTCTACGCGAACTTCGACATCGCCGACGACGAACTCGAAGCCGCCGAAAGCGGACGATAGCCGCAAGCCGCGCCCCAATTTTGCCGAGGTTCAGCCCATGCTCCGGTCCGCCCTGCGTCTCTGCCTTCTTTTACTCAGCGGCGCACTGCTGACCGGCCTTTTTCTGCCGGACGCCTGCGCCCAAAGCGGCCCGACGCTCTCGGTGCGGTTCGGCATCGCCGGGCGGTACAAATCCGGCGGCTGGTGCCTGGCGACCGTTACAGTCAAAAACCCCGGCCCGGACACGCTGAGCGGCCAGCTCCAAATCCTGACGTCCGGCGACTCCCAGCAGAGTGGACGGCGCTTTGGCCGCGACAGCGCCCCCGCCGTCACATTCGCCTGCCCCGTCTCGGTGCCCGGCGGCAGCCTAACCCCGCATTCCTATCCCCTGTACCTGCGCGGCATTGACCCCGGACAGTCCAATTTCACCGTGCGCCTGGTGGAAGGCCGCGAGCGCGGCGACGGGCGGGCGCTGGCGCAGATTGACAACCAAAACCCCGGCGAAGCGGCGGCCTTCACCGGTGGCCCAATCGGACCGGGCGACCGCCTGCTGATCGGCTTCGGCGGCGACCCAAGCGCGTTTACGTTCCTCAATGGGCGGCAGTTGACGCCGCCGCAGGCCGGGCCGGGAGGACTAAACACCGGCAATCCCGGCACCCTGCAAGTGGCGGAAGCCGTCACGGCTGCCGACCTGCCGGACAAAACCGCCGGGTACGGCGGGGCGGATGCAGTCCTGCTGCGAAGCGATGCGCCGGTGGAAGGGCTGACCGAGGCGCAAATCTCCGCCCTCAAAGGCTGGGTCATCGGCGGCGGGCACCTGATCGTCTGCGGCGGCTCCGACCCGACCCGCTTCAGCGCGGCGTTCTTCGAGGGCCTCCTGCCCGCGACGGTCGGGGGGACCGGCGCAGGCGGGTCGCTGATTTTGACCCCGAAGCCGCTGCCTGGCATCCATGTCGAGCCAAGTGGCTCCGGTCAATCGCGCCAGATCATCTCCGGCCCTTACGGCGCAGGGCAGGTGACGCTGACGGCATACGACCCGGCCCTTACCGCGCAGCAGACGCCGGGGGCGCTCGGCCTGCCGCCGGTGTGGCAGAAGCTGCTGACAAACTCCGGGCACTCCTCCGCGTCGGTACTGACGGCGACCGCTGCTCTGGAGGACAGTTCCAATCAGCGCTACTACGGGGGCGGCGGCCAGTCAATGCTGTCGAACGCCGTCATGCGCGGGCCGTCGCTCGATGCACCGGGGACTTCGGTGATCGCCATCTTCCTGCTGGTGTATCTCATCGTACTGGTGCCCGTCAACTACCTGGTGCTCAAGCGGCTCGACCGCAAGGAGTGGGCCTGGGGCACGATTCCCGCGCTGGTGCTGCTGTTCGCCGCCGGGACGTTTGCGGTCGGTTACGCGGCCAAAGGCGGCACGGTGTTTGTCAACCGGGCTGCGATTGTCGAGACCACCGCCGGGCACCGGGAAGCGGGAGTCGCGGCGGCTCTCGGCCTGTTCTCGCCGCACCGGACGACGTATGACCTGACGCTTTCGGGAGCCAACCTCGCGGCGGCGCTGCCGAACCCCGGCTATAGCTATAACTCCGGCGGAGAATCGCCGTCATCCGGCCCGGCGCAGATTGTCCAGACCTCGGCGGGGGCATCCCTGCCGAACACCCCGGTCAATATGTGGGCCATGCGGGCCTTCGATGTCCGCGCCACGACCGACCTCGGCGGCACGATTGACGGCACGCTGACTGCACCCGGCAGTGTCCTGACCGGCAGCCTCGTTAATCGCACGCCCTACGCCCTCTCCGACTGCGCCGTCTTCTATGGTGGGAAATGGCGGCAGGTCGGCCCGCTTGCCGCCGGGGCGACGCTGGCTTTAAACGCCGCCTCGGGCAGTGGCCCGCAGCCGAGCTTCCCCACGCTGGGCCGCCGATCTGACGCTACCGGTGGCATCCATGACCGGATGCAGGCCGCCCTCGGCGGCTACTTCCAGTCACTCAGTCAGAATAGCCAGCCTAATTATTATGGCGGCGAGACGCTCCAAAGCTACACGCCCGCGCCTGGTGAGGCAATCCTGGCAGGCTGGAGCCGCGACCCCGCGCTGGCCGGCCCGAAGCCTTCGGTGGATGGTCGCCCCGTCACCGAAAACGATGTCTCGCTCGTGATTGTCCATATTCCTGTGGAGTAAGAACCCACCTCGGCACAAGTGCCGACCCTCCCGAAGCGGGAAGGTACAGAGTTTCAGACTTATTACGGCACCGCCAGTGTGCTTATTCTCCTAACCTTCCCGCTTCGGGAGGGTCGGCACTTGTGCCGGGGTGGGTTCATGCCAATCTTTTCCAACAATCCGGTCTGGGAGCGTGAGGTGCGCGGGCGGCTGCGGCTGCGGCGCAAGGGCAGCCTGGCGGCGAACCTTTGGATCGCCCGCATTCTCGGCGTTGTCGTGGCCTTCTACTACGCCAAAGGGTTGCTTGGGGTCTGGCGCGGGACACTCCAGGACGCCCGCGAGCTGTGGCCGCTGCTGGTTTACGGGACTTTGACACTGATCGTGCTGCTGGCCCCGGCGCTTTCGGCAACGGCGATCACGACGGAGCGGGAGCAGCAGACGTGGGAGATTCTCGCGACCACCCGGCTCTCGGCGTCCGAAGTGCTGCTCGGCAAATGGCTGGGCCGTCAGCTTGTCCCCTGGCTGCTGGTTGCCATTTTGCTGCCATATATGATGATGTGCGCCGTGCGGGGCCAGATGGGTTTCTTTCTGCTGCCGTCCGTGCTGGCGTTTCTGCTGCTGACGACCGGCTGCTACAGCGCTCTGGGCCTGCTGTGCTCATTCCAGACCCGCCGGACAATGACTGCGACGGCGTCGGCGCTGACCGTCTCGGCCCTGCTGTGTCTTGGGACAATCATCGTCAATCAGGTCTACAGCTTCCTGGTCAGTCAGCGGTTCGGCAGCGGAACTTCCCTGGTGCTTTGGGCAAACCCCTTCTACGCGCTGGACTCGCTGCTCGCGCAGCTTGGGCCGGACCGACCCGGCTTCGGTGCGGCGACCGACCCGTTGGCGGCGTTCTTTTATCTGCTGTTCACGGCGCTGACGACGGCAGCGGCACTGCGGTTCATGGTGGCCCGGTATCGGTCGGCGGTGCGGGGGTAAGGTCCTGCCCCCGCCGGGAACAATTTTTGTATCGGTAAAGTCAAGGGCAAGCAAGGAGACAGGGTTGATCCAAATCGAGCACCTATCCAAAGAATATAAAGGGCTAACGGCAGTCAAAGATCTGAGCCTCAGCCTCGAAGCCGGGGACATCTTCGGGTTTATCGGGCCGAACGGGGCGGGCAAGACCACCACTATCAAGATGCTGGCGACCCTGCTCAAGCCGACATCGGGAAAAGCCACAATTGACGGCATTGATGTGGTCGAGCACCCGGAAGCCGTGCGCGGGCGGATCGGCTATATGCCGGCGTTCTTCGGCATCTACGACGATATGCGGGTGTGGGAATACCTCGACTTCTTTGCTGGGGCCTATCGCCTGCCAAAGAATAGTAGGCCGCGTATCATTGATGATGTACTTAATCTTACGGATTTAGCAGGAAAAAAGGACAGCTATGTGGAAGAATTGTCTACCGGCATGAAGCAGCGGCTGTGCCTGGCAAAGACGCTCATCCATGATCCGAAGGTGCTGCTTCTCGACGAGCCGGCGTCGGGCCTCGATCCCCGCGCCCGGATCGAGATCAAAGAGCTGTTCAAAGAGCTGAAGGCGATGGGCAAGACGATTATCATCTCGTCGCATATCCTGCCGGAACTTGCCGATTTCTGCAACAAAGTCGGTATTATCGAGCGCGGCGAGATGCTTGTCTCGGGCGATGTTCAGGACATCATGGATCAGGTGACGGGGGGCCGAACGCTGGAAATCCGTTTGGTGGACCGGCTGGGTGACGCAGCGGCGCTGCTGACCGACCTGCCGGGTGTTCGGGCGGTTCGGGTGGTGAACGATCACCTGCAAGTAGACTTCAACGGCGACGCCGACGCGCAGGCGGACCTAAACACGCGGCTGGTGACGCACGGCCTGCGCGTCCTGGGGTTCACCGAGCAAGCGATGGATTTGGAAGATATTTTCATGAAAGTAACAAAAGGGCTGGTGCAGTAATCGTGATCCGAGTGGGTATTTTGGGCTTGTCCCGCCGAGACGGGACATTTTCGGAGGTGGGGCTGCGCTCCTGGGAGGAAGCCGGTTGCGCGGCGGTGGAAGCGGCGCTGATGACCGGCAGCGAGGGCCTCTACACCCTGCACCGTCCGCTGGTCGTGCGAAGTGCCCGCGCCGAAGTCGAGCGCATTCTGCGGGACTGGTGCGACGCGCCCCATGTCCCGTCGCGCTGCCATTTGGTTCTGACCGTCGGCGGCACCGGCTATTCGGAGATGGATGTCGTACCGGAAGCCACCCGCCCCCTGCTGCGGCGCGACGCGCCCGGCATCGCCGAGCTGCTCCGGCGCACGGCAGCGGAGTTTGGGGACCTGGAAGACGCGGTCTCGCGCGGGGTCGCCGGCATGCGCGGCGAGACGCTTTTGATCAACCTGCCGGGCAATGGGGTCGGCTTCGCGAAGCCCGAGCCGCTGCAAGCGATGACCCACGCCCTGCGCCCGGTCCTGCCGTCGCTGGTTGCCGCGCTGACCACGCCGCTTTCCGACCGCAACTGATCCCCGTCTGCAACCGACGGCACAGAGTTGACCATGACCCGCCGGACATGATATACTAGGGCTATGACGGCTCCGCCTGCTTCGATTGATCTTGCTCCTGCTGATTTTGCCCTGTTCGGCGCGATCCCGGAACGAATCGTGTGCCCGCAGTCGCCGGAGGACGCCCAGGAGATCGTGCGTGAATTCGCGGGGCAGTCGCCCGGCATGGCCCTTGTCCCCTGGGGCGGCGGCTGCCGCCAAAGCCTGGGCTATGCGCCGCGCCGCTATGACGCCGTGCTGCTGACCACCTCCCTCAACACCATCACCGAGTACGAGCCGGCGGATTTAACTGTCACCGCGCAAGCAGGCGTCACGGTCGCGCAGCTTCAAGTGACGCTTGCGGCGCACGGGCAGTGCCTGCCGCTGGAAATTGCCCGGCCCGAGCGGCAGACCCTCGGGGGCATTGTCGCCACACGCGCCGGCAGCTTGACTCGCCTGCCCGGCGGCAGTGTGCGCGACTTGCTGCTCGGCGTTTCCGTTGTCAACGCTGCCGGAGAGCTGGTCAAAGGCGGCGGCAAAGTGGTCAAGAACGTCTCGGGATACGACCTGCCGAAGCTCTACTGCGGCTCACTCGGCACACTTGGGCTGATTGTCGAAGCGACATTTCGCGTGTCCCCCCTGCCCGAAGCATCGGCGACCGCCCTGCTGCTGCTGCCTGCCGGGCACAACAGCGAGGACGTGCTCGATCACCTGCTCGGCTCGGATTTATCCCCGTCGTTCGTCTCTCTGCTCAGTCCCCGTGCGGCGCAGTCCGTCCTCCCAAATGCCGGCGATGCCCAATATGTCGTGCTCGGCTTCGACGGTCCCGCCGAAGCGGTCGCCTGGCAGGTGCAAACGCTCGGCGCGGGCTGCCTGGACCCGGCGGCGTCGGCGGCGCTGCGGGCGGCCCTGCGCGATTTCCCGCTGGCCGACGCGCCGCTGACCGCCGAGTTCCACACGCTGCCGTCGCAGGTGGGCGCGTTCTCCCGGATGCTCGAATGGACCGCCCGCCGAAGCGGCTTCACCGCCCAAGTCGTCTCCGATGCCGCGCTCGGCCTGATGACCGCCCACTTCGCCCCGGAAACCGAAGCCGCCGATTGGGCAGTCTTCTACGCCGACCTCAAAGACAAGGCCGACCGCTGCGGCGGCAGCTTCATTCTGACGCGGATGCCGGACCTCCTGCGGGCCGCCGATGTCCCCGTCTGGTCCCCGCTCCTGCCCGACTTTCGCCTGATGGCAGGTCTCAAAAACACGCTCGACCCCAATGGAACATGGAACCCCGGACGGTTCGTAGGAAAATTGTGACGTTTATGGCGGCGCTCAGTCCTAACCCCAGATGCAGAAGGCGGTAGAACGAGGACAAGCGCCTACCGGAATTGATAGAATTGACCGAGGAAACCCGAGCCTCTTTGAACAGCCTCATGTTCATTTGCAGGGCGGAGCGGCTTTAAACAAAGATGGGACGTGGAAACATGGAAACGCTCTCCTTACCGCCGATCAGGCGCAATGGCTTCGAGACAACGAATGGAAATTACCCGAATGACGTTCTGCGGCAGCAAGTCTCCGGCTGGATTAAGTACGCTCTGCAAACACGGCACGACCCGCCGCTGAGTCATCCGCTGACTATCCATCTCAATGCGCTTTTAGATGCTCCGATCCCACAGGAAAGCCTCGTCGCTGTCTCCTTTGAGACTTTCCGTGTTTTGATCGAGCAGCTTGAAGCACTCGGCATTCCTGAAAGCATCATGCCGGCTCTGCACATTCCCCTGGAGATGTCCGACCTGCTCGACGCACGGCCTTATACGGCCAATGCGCTGATTGAGCAGATCTACCACACCGAGCCGCCAAGCTTCTATCTGGTTGAACGCGCTTTTCAAACAAAAATGAACGATTTCGAGCGCTACGAGTTCCCCCTGCGGGCGGCAGATTTTATGGCTGATGCTGAGGGTATTTCAGTCAAATACTACACCTGGCGCACCCTGGAAGACATCGAAAACGGCTGGGAGTATGGAAGAAGCATTGAAGCCGAGTATTATCCATCGGCGTACCGGTATCAGCGATGAACTCTAATCCAACAAATCGTGGTCAGCATGAGCAAGACTTGATGGCGTGCGTCCACTGCGGCTTTTGCCTGCCGGCCTGCCCGACATACTTGGAAACCGGCAGCGAGGCGGACAGCCCGCGCGGGCGGATCGTGCTGATGCGGAAGATGCACGAGGGGACACTGTCGCCGTCGGACCCGGACGTGACACGGCATTTAGACCTCTGTCTCGGCTGCCGCGCCTGCGAAACCGCCTGCCCGTCGGGCGTCCCCTACGGCCATATTTTAGAAACCGCCCGCGAGCGGATCAACGCCGAGCGGGTCCGGCCCGCCCTCACCGACCTGTCCCGCTCGGCATTGCTTGGAACTCTCTCGCAGCCCAAGAAGATGACAGTCGCTATGCGAATGGCACAGATCGTCACCGGCGGCGTCGTGCCCGCTCCCGCCGTGAGTTTGCTGTCTGGGACCGCCGCCAAATCGCAGAAGCCTACGCTGCCCGCTCGTCTTTCGCCGCCGCTGCCGCCGGCGGTGACTCCCGCAATCGGCCCGAAACGCGCCCGTGTCGGGGTCCTTTCCGGCTGCGCGATGCGCGTCCTGTTCGGCGATGTCAACACCGACACCGTGCGGGTGCTGGCCGCGAACGGCTGCGAAGTCTTGGTCAACCGCCGTCAGGGCTGCTGCGGGGCATTGCATGGTCACAACGGCTACGGGGACGATGCCCGCACCCTCGCCCGCGCCTTGATTGACGCTTTCGCGCCGATGGATGGGTTGGACGCCATTGTCGTGAACTCGGCGGGCTGCGGCTCACAGATGAAGGACTACGGGCACCTGCTCGCCGATGACCCGGCTTATGCCGCAAAAGCCGCCGCGTTCGCCGCCAAAGTCCGCGACGTGTGCGAATGGCTGGACGGTCTTGGCTGGGTCGCCCCGCTGAAGTCTCCCTCGGAAACGACCATCACGATGGCCTACCACGATGCGTGTCATCTGGCGCACGGGCAGGGGGTGCGCGATGCTCCGCGTGCTCTGCTGGCCCGCCTGCCGAACACGCGCTGGGTTTCATTGCCCGAAAGCGAGGTCTGCTGCGGCTCGGCGGGCATCTACAACTTCACCGAGCCGGACATGGCCCGCCGCCTGCAAACCCGCAAGATTGACCATATTCTGTCTACGGGGGCGTCGGTGATTGCGACCGGCAACCCCGGCTGCCTGGCCTGGATTTCGGCAGGGCTTCAAGAGCGCGGCCTGCCGAGCATTCGCCTCGCGCATCCGGTGACATTGCTGGCGGAAGGGCTGGAAGGAGCAAGAGGGACGTAGGATTAAGAACCACGGGTTTAAGAGCCACGGGTTGAAACCCGAGGCTGAGACAAACCAGTGTCGCGGCGACACAAGATTCCGAACGTATTTGTATTGCGTCCCCTGGACGCGGGTTTATCCGAGCCTCGGGTTTCAACCCGTGGCTCTTAAACCCGTGGCTCTTAAACCCGTGGCTCCCAACTAACCCGTGGCTCTTAAACCCGTGGCTCTTAAACCCGTGGCTCTTAAACCCGTGGCTCTTAAACCCGTGGCTCTTAAACCCGTGGCTCTTAAACCCGTGGCTTTTGGCTTTGCGCCGCTTTACACATTATGCTCACAAACCATATCCAGGAACTTGAACAGGACCTTGTCGGTCTGCGGAGCCATGAAGCCGCGCTGAACGCGCTGTCGGAGGCCGTGCTGACGGCGTTCAACACCGGGCATAAGCTGCTGACCTGCGGCAACGGCGGGTCGGCGGCGGAGGCGGCGCATCTCGCCGAAGAGTTCACCGGGCGCTTCTACCGGGAGCGCCCATCGCTGCCGGGCATCTGCCTGTCCATTGACGGCACACTCTTGACGTGTATCGGCAACGACTACGGGTTCGACGAAATCTTTGCCCGGCAGGTCTCCTCGCTCGGCTCGCCCGGCGATGTGCTGATTGCGTTCACCAGCAGCGGCAATTCGGAGAACATCCTGCGGGCGCTCACGGCGGCGCGGGCGCGGGGGGTTGTCACCGGCCTGTTTTCCGGCAAGACCGGCGGCAGGTGCGCGGGCCACGCCGATTTCGAGATCTGTGTGCAGAGCGTCAACCCGAGCGCGATGCGAATTCAGGAGTGTCACCAGGTTCTGCTGCACACGCTCTGCGAATATGTCGAGGTAAATCTACTGGGAATCAGGTAAACTGTCGGTATGGATTTCTGCGATAAACTTTGTGCTGGGGTGCAGACGCTCTCCTATGAATTCTCGCCGCCGAAGAAACCGGCGGGGTGGGCGACCCTGTACTCGACCCTGGGCGAGATCACCCGGCAGGCCCCCGATTTCGTCTCGGTCACCTACGGCGCAGGCGGCTCCAACCGTCAGAAGACCGTGGACCTCGCCAGCCGGATCGAGCGTGAGCTGAATATCGAGTCGGTGCCCCATCTCACGTGCGTCGGGCACTCCAAAGAAGAAATCTCCGAGATTTTGACCACGCTTCAAGCCGCCGGCATCCGGCATTTAATGGCCCTGCGCGGGGATGCCCCCAAACACGACCCGGCGTACACTCCGCACCCCGGCGGCTTCGCCCATGCCAGCGATTTGATCGAATTTGCTAAAACGAACTTCCAATTCCATGTCGGGTGCGCGTTCTACCCCGAGAAGCACCCGGATGCCGAACATCTCGACGACGATATCAAGTGGCTCAGGCACAAGCAGGACTGCGGCGCGGAATTTGCCACATCCCAGCTCTTCTTCGACAATGCCGTCTACTACGAGTTCCGGGACAAGGCCGAACGCGCGGGCGTCACCCTGCCGCTTGTCGCCGGCATTCTCCCTGTGACTTCGCTATCGCAGCTTGCCCGCATCGGCGAGCTGAGCGGTCAGGACATTCCCCAGAAACTGCTCGATGCCCTCGGCGACGGCCCCGACAAAGAAGTCGCCGAGCGCGGCATCGCCTACGCCACCGACCAGTGCCGGGACCTGCTGCAAAATGACGCACCCGGCATCCACTTGTACACGTTCAACCGGGCTGCCTCCGCCGTTAAGCTCACCAAGACCCTGCGGGCTGAAGGCTGGTTTCCCGTGACGCCGAAACCGAAATAGCATCTACAGCAGCGTTTTCTGGCCCGAGCGGGCGGAGGCGGCGACAGCGTCCAGCGCGTTCATGTTGTTGAGCGCGTCTTCGGCGGGCAGCAGCAGGCTCTCTGATCCGAGCAGCCGGGCGGTCATCGCTCGCACCTCCCCGGCATACATATTGCCGACCTCGGTCGTCCGGGTCTCAGCCTGGCCGCCCTTCGACAGCGTGTACTCGCCGGCTTCCGGCACCCCGCCGGAGCGCAGGCCGCCGAGCATGAAGCGCGGGATACTCACTGACGCTTCGCTGCCGACAATCTCATACGAGGCTCGATATGTCAGCGAGAACGAGCAGTCAATCAAAGCCATGCCGGCGCTGCCGAACTCCAAAAGCGCCGTGGTCGTGGTGTCCACCCCGCTGTTCGGGTCGTACAAAGACTTCGCCGTTGCCGCCGTCGGCTCCGCGCCGAACGCCATCCGAGCGATGTTCAGGCAGTAGCAGCCGACATCGAACAGCGCCCCGCCGCCCATGCCCGGAATGCGCCGGTAGTCGGCCAAATCGGTCTGCACGAACGAATATGACGCCCGCACGAGATGCACCGCGCCCAGCTCGCCGCCGCGCACGAGCCGTGCGATCTCAAGCTGCAAGGGATGGTAGCGGTACATGAACGCCTCGGACAGTACGACCCCGTTGGCCTCGGCGGTTTCCAGCATCTCCTCAGCTTGCCCGGCGTTCAGCGCCAGCGGCTTCTCGACCAGAACATGCTTGCCGTTGTTCATCGCCTCCACCGCCCACCCGAGATGCAGGCTATTCGGCAGCGGCAGGTAGACGACATCCACCGCGTCGTCGGCAATCAGCGAGTCATAGTCGCCGTAAGCCGCCACGTCCGGCCCCGCCGCCGCCGCGACTTCGCGGGCGTGCTCCCGGCTGCGCGACGCGACCGCGACCAGCTCGGCATCGGGGCAATCCAGGATCGCCGGGATGACCCCTTTTTGCGCGATCTGCGCCGTCGCCCCAATAATGCCCCAGCGTATTTTCCGTGTGTCCGTCATAAAATGTTCCTTGTCGTCATTCGCGTCATCGTCGGTGCGGAGTTGGGACCGCGAGATAAGAGCCACGGGTTGGAAACCCGAGGCTGAAACAAACCAGTGTCGCGGCGACACAAGATTTCGGATATATCCCGTATTGCGTCCCCTGGACGCTGGTTTATCCGAGCCTCGGGTTTCAACCCGTGGCATCTAACCCGAGGCTTTTGGCTCTAGCTCTTCGTCTGCGGGTTCCGAACTCGTGCAGGAATTCCCCCGCCCCTGCGCGTATTCTACCCGTATGAACGCCCGCTGTATACCTGCCCTTTCCGCCGCTTCTCTGCTGCTTGCCGGCTGCCATCCCACGCCGTCTCAAACGCCCGTCCCGCCCTCCTCGCCGCATGACGAAGCCATCGCCGCCAATCAGCTTTTTCTCAATCAAAAGACCTTCGACCCGTGGGTTCTGACAAGCGCTGATGCTAACAGCATCGTGCCGGTCTATAGCAGCAACGGCTATGTCGGAGTTACTATTTCCCCAAACAACAAAATCCTGTCTTCTTTCGAGGCTGGCCGCTACAAAGGTGGTCAGTTGGAGGCCAACTACCCGCCGTTCATGGACAAGCCGCCGTTCACCAGAGATGTTGCTAAACCTTTTCGGCAGACACTTGATCTTCGCACCGGCAAACTTGTGACCGACGGCGCATCTTCCGATGTGCAGCACACGGGAATGATGTCCGAACACGATGAGGCCGTTTTGGGAAAGCCTTTGCTTGACTGGCCCAAACTCTGGCAGACTTCGGACATTGTTATCAATGGGGACCCGGAAGCGCAGCAGGTGACCCATGCGAACTTGTTTTATTTGCTGTCTTCCACTTACCCCGGCTCGGACCATTCCATCCCACCGATGGGGCTGTCTTCCAATATCTACGGCGGGCATATCTTTTGGGACGCCGAAGTGTGGATGCTGCCTGCTTTGATTGTCCAGCACCCGGAGTATGCGAAGTCTATTATAGAATATCGCTTCAAGACGCTCGGGCAGGCGAAAAGAAACGCCAAAGCGCATGGGTTCGCCGGAGCCGAGTACCCGTGGGAAAGCGCGGACACCGGCGCGGAGATGGCCCCGGCGGAGTTTGCCCAAGAACGGCATATCACGGCGGATGTCGGCTGGGCGGCCTGGCAGTATTATCTGTGGACAGGGGACAAGGCGTATTTGACGAAGCAGGGCTGGCCGGTGCTGTCGGCGACGGCGGCGTACTGGGTGTCGCGGGTCACGCTCGGCACCGACGGCAAGTACCATGTCCTCAAAGTCTTGTCGCCTGACGAAACGGCGGGCGTGGTCAATGACGATGCCTACACTAACGCAGTCGTGGCGGCCAATCTGCGGGCGGCGACAGCGGCGGCGGCGGCGCTGGGGTTGTCCGCCGACCCGCGCTGGGCGGCTATCGCGGGCAAGCTGTACTTCGCTTACGACCAAGCGCGGGGCATTCCCGCCGAGAACGCCGCGCCGATGACTGAGCGGTTTGGCGCAAAGCAGGCCGACACGCTACTGCTGATCCACCCCTTGAACAAAACATTTGACGCCCAGACGGCGGGAAAGATGCTGGACTTCTACTCGGCCCACACAATCAAGAACGGCCCGGCGATGACCGCCTCGATGCAGGCCGTGGTCGCGGCGAAGCTTGGGCGCGGGCAGGAGTCGCTGGACCAATTCCACGACTCCTACCGCCCGTTCATGCGCGGACCCTGGGATGCATTCGCTGAGAAGCGGTCGTCGAACCGGGTCTACTTCTGCACGGGCATGGGCGGCTGCCTGCAAAGCGTCCTGTACGGCTTCGCCGGCCTGCAAGTCGGGGAGCCGGGCCGGCGGGGAACGGGAACAAAGATTGCGGGAGACTCCATCGCATCGCTGTATGCCGACCCGCATCTGCCGCCGGGGTGGGGCGGGCTGACGGTCAAGGGGGTACGCTTCCACGGCAAAAGCTATGCTGTCGCGGTAACGCCGGGGAACAAAGTCATGGTCACGGCTCAGTGAAAGCCAGACGCGCCATCAAGCTGCGGCCCCGGCTGGCAGACTTCTCCCGGAACCCCCTGTTGCGCCTGCGGCTGGCACTGCTGGTGGGGCTGCTGCTGCTGGCGGTCGGCACCGGCGGCTACGTCGTCATCATGCACATGGGCTTTTTGGACGCCCTGTTTATGACTGTCATCACCCTGGGTTCTGTCGGCTACGGCGAAGTCAAGCCGCTCAATGCTGCCGGGGAAGTCTTCACGATTGTTCTCATTCTGGTTGGACTCGGCACGGCGGCGTGGCTGTTTTCGACAATCATCGAAACCTTTGTCAGCGAACAAACTCTACTCTTGCTTTCGCGGAAACGGATGGCCCGCTGGGTGAACGCACTGAAAAACCACTACATTGTCTGCGGCTACGGGCGTATCGGGCAGGAGATCGCCTCGGGGTACACCCAGAACAAAGTGCCCTACTTAGTGGTCGAGCAGGAGCCGGGGCGGCTGGCGATGCTGCGTGATGCCGACATCCCCCATGTCGAGGGCGACGCCGCCGATGACGCAATCTTGATCGCGGCGGGGATCGAGCGGGCCGCGGCGCTGATTGCCGTGACGCCCACCGATGCGATCAATACGTTCATCGTGCTGTCGGCACGGGGCCTTCAGCCGGATTTGTACATTGTCGCCCGCGCCGACGCCCGGCAAAACGAGGCCAAGCTGCTCCGGGCCGGAGCCAGCAAAGTGATCTCGCCCCATGTGCTCGGCGGACGCTGGATGGCGGTGACGGCGATCAACCCCGCCGTCACCGACTTTGTCGCCGCCGTCACCGAAGCCGACCATGCCGAGTTCGCCGTGCGTGAAGTGGAAATTTCCGGCACGTCCGCCGTGGCCGGCATGACGCTGGGCAGCGCACAGCTCAAGCCAAAGACCGGGGCGTTAGTCGTTGCCATGCGCCCGGCATCGGGCGGCCACGGCTTCTTCCCGAACCCGCCCGACGACCGCCGTTTGTCCCCCGGCGACATTTTGATTGCGATCGGTTCCCCGTTGGAACTGTCCCGCCTCGATGCCCTGCTCGGCCCGGTCTAAGCATTATCTCTTCAGCAGTGCGTTCCCTGCCGACACCAGCCATTCCCGGTCACACTCGCGCAGACCCTCGCCGATCTCGACTTCCTCACCCCGGCCCACAAGCAGCAGACGCCCGGCATCGAGGCCCGGCGGGTCGCGCCGGAGCTGGAAGCCGCGCACATCAGCCCGCGCTAGTGTGCTACGCTGGACTCGTCCAAAATCTGAGCGGCACACTTCGACACAATCGGGCGCGAACGTCAGCGTTTCGTGGAAAAAGAGAGGGCGGAGGATGACCGAAAGTGTCCAGAATCCGAGCGCTTCCGCCAGACCGAGGCCCGTCAGCAGCACCCCGACCTCGTGCCTCAGCGAGACCGGCAGGCCGCTCGGCGCGATCTGAGCCATGCCGAGGACGCTTTTGTTTGCCAGAAGCAGCATCAGCCCGGTGTACAGCGCCAAAAGCAGGTTGCCCAGCAGAATAGCGGCGAAACCAAAGACGACCGGGGACAGGCCGCGCGGCGGCAGGACAATTTCAACTTCGCTGCCGCCAACTGTGATCGTCACCCGGCAGCCGCTTGGCCGCTCCGCTGCCCCCGGCACTTCATCAAGAGCCACGTCCATTTTGGATCGTTTCTAAAAGCGAGCCAAGCGCTTTGTAATCCGCTGCTTGCTGCTCATGGGTGCGCCCGGTGGGGCTGACCGCGACCTGCGGCGAAGGATGGTACAGGGGAAACAGCGTCAGGCCATTCCAGAGGGTCGGCACGGCGGCGTGCTCTTTCAGGGTAACCCCATGTGGCGCGATCAGACTCAGCGCGGCCAGCGCCTTGCTGCCGAGGGTAACGATCACCGACGGCTGCACGACGCTGAGTGTGCGAGCCAGGAACGATGAACACGCCCGCAGCTCCGCTGCCGACGGCGGGGCATTGGTGCCCTGCTCAGTGCGCGGGTTACACAGGGCGGCATTGGTGACGAAGACGTCTTCGCGCGAGAGACCTGCCGCCCTTAAATAGCGCCCGAAGTTTCGCCCGGACGCATCCCCGGTCAGCGGCACGCCACCCCTGTCCCCGCCAAGACGGCCCGGCGCTTCCGCGACGAACAGCACCCGCGCCGAGAGTGGGCCATTTGCCGCCGACAGCACCCGCCGCCGGCCCTCCATGCGCGGGCAGGCCCGGCAGGCTTGCGCATCCTGAACGAGCGCCGTGAACACTTCAGATGGGGACATTGTAGTAGACATACACCAGGGTTTCACGAAAGCCGCAGGACTGATACAGAGATAGCGCTTGCGGGTTGTCCGTCGCCACGTCCAGCGCGAAGTGGGTCTGCCCCTCTGCAAGCATCAGCGTCATGGTCGCCGCCAAAAGCTGACGTCCATACCCGCGCCGCCGCTGCTCCGGCAGAATGCCGACACCGCGAATGTAGAGGCTGCCGCCTGTGTCCACAACGCCAATCTGTCCGATTTGCTCCCCGTCAATCTGTGCCAGGAAATACCGCACTCCCGCTTGCTGAAGCCGCTGTGCCAGCGCTTCAGGAGAGGTCCCCCCGCCGCCGAAGCTCTGCGCTGTCAGGGATGCGAGTGACGCGATGTTAGAGGAATTGACTGGGACAAGCGCCACCGAACCAAGAGGGAGGGGAGGCAGGGACGCCGCCTCGGCTTCCATGCGGTACTCTGAGGAGACATAACGGAGGCCGAGCGCCTGAGCCGCTGCTGTTCCTGACTGCGAGGCGCGATAACTCACCAGAAGCAGGCTTTCTGCTCCCCGCGTCAACACTTCTTGCCGAACTGCTGAAAGCAGAGCACGAAAGACGCCCTGACGCCGGAACTCCGGGAACGTCGCGGCAGTGAACTCTACTTCCCTGCCGCCGCTATCAATCTGGGCGTAGCCGGCGAGCTGGCCTCCGACAAAGCCGCAGAAATCGCCGGTTTGGCCGGCATCCCCCATGAGATTCCAGTCCAGCTTAAGGTCTGCGCCGTCAGCCTGGCGGACCGCGTCAGCCAGCGCCTTCACTTGCGTCTTGTCCGGCACACTCAGCCGGCGGCGAATAGTCAGCGGATGATTTATGCTTGGGTGTTCTATGCTTAAAGCTCCAGCTTGTCGAAGCGGCCTGCGCCGGGGTCAAGCGCGTTTTGCAGCACCTGATAGGCTTCTTCTACTTTCTGCAAGATCATCTGTGACTCAGACTGCTCGACCGAGCCGTTCGGGAAGCGTGACGGGGCGCAGCGCTCGCGCAGCTTGTTGACTGCGGTTTGGACCGTGAGATAGTCCGAGCCGGGCGGGATGCCGATGATTTTGTACGCGGTCTGGATCGGGTCAGTCGGGGTCTGGCTGGCGGGCGCGGCCTCGCGCCGGGCGACCGTTTCGCCCCGCGTCGCCGCGATTTTCGCCTGAGCGCGTTCCATCGGGTCATCGCTGCCCGCAAGGCCCGCCTGAATGTCGTCGCGATTGAGAGCGCGGGTTAGCTCGTCCTGCGCCCGCGCATCAATCTCGCCGAGCCGGTCTTTCGCGGCATCTAAGTACGTTTTGGCGATCCGAAACAATCGCCCTGGGATTTCGCTCATAAGTTGATCTTAGATAGGTTGGTTTTAGCTTGACGCCCCGCCGCTGCCGCCGACGCGGGCTTCAAGTTCCTGAAGCTGACGGTCAATCTCCGATGCACCGGTTGCTGTAGTCGTCTTGGGTGCAGCGCTGACCGACGGCTTCGGGGCGAGGCCGAGGCGCTGCTCCATCTGGGCCAGCTCATTGTCGGCATTGTTCGACGCCTGCACGTCGTCGAGGCCCGCCAGCCTGCCGCTGAGACTTTCGCGGGCAAGCTCCGTCCGTGCCTGTCCTTCCGAGCGGGCGCCGGAGATCTTCGCTGCCGCCCGCTCGAATGCCTGGTCGGTGCCGTCGGCGGACATGCCTTCGAGGGCCTTGTTCATCGAGTTCTCGATTTGGGCCTGTTTCCACTGAGCCTTCATTGAAAGCGCCTGGGCGGTCTTGGCCCGGATGCGCTCTTCTTCGCGCCGCATGGCGGTCTTGACTGCTTCGGTAGTTTCGAGGGCCTGAGACAGCGACGCTCTGGTGGAGGTCAGTGTGCCGTCATACTGGCCTTTCTCGACCAACAATTGGCGTGCCAGCTCACGGTCGCCGTTTTTCAGGGCCAGCTCGGCTTTCGCCTGCAAGTTGTCCACCATCTTCTGGGTCTGGTCAACGAGCGCCTGCAAGTTGTTCTTCTGCGTGATCGCCTGGACCGCCCGCTCGCGGTTTTTGGCCTGCGCTTCGCGCATCTCCTGCTGTGCCTGCTGAAGCAAAATCTCCGGGTCTTCGAGCTGGTCGAGCTTGAACCCGAGCAGGCCCTTCAAGTAGCGCATGATTCGACTGAGCATGGACGGTCTCCCTCTGCAAAAAACTTTTCTTAGAAACTTCTACCGGCTATGACACGCGGACGCGCAAAAAGTCGCACGATTTTTGTTATTATATCCTACATACGCTGCTTTTTCGCTATAGCGTTGGCGAGGAAGCCGCGAAACGGCCCGCCGGGTATACTCTCCTCATGAATTCTGCCGACAGCGATACGATTTGCGCCCTCGCAACCGCGCCTGGCACCGGCGGTCTCGCCGTCCTTCGGGTCAGCGGACCGGCGGCGTTTGCGGCTGTAGATGCCGTCACGCGGCGCGGCGCGTGTGCTGAACACATGGGGCACACACTGCACCGGGCGCGGATTGTTGGCACGGATGGCACAGTCATTGACGATGTCTTGATCGCCGTCTTCCATACCCCCCGGTCCTACACGGGCGAGGATGTCGCCGAGATTTCCTGCCACGGCAGCCCCTTGATTGCCGGGCAGATACTCGCCCGGCTTTTAGCCAGCGGCGCACGATTGGCCCGGCCCGGCGAGTTTACCCAAAGAGCGTATCTCAACGGCAAAATGGACTTGGCCCAGGCTGAAGCGGTCGGAGATTTGATCGCCGCGCAGACCAAGCTCGCGCAAACTCAGGCGCGTCGCCAAAGCGAGGGCTATCTCAGCCGGGCCGTCGGCGGCCTGCGGGATGGTTTGCTCGGCGTCCTGGCCCAAATCGAAGCCTCGATAGACTTCCCCGAAGAAGTCGGCGAGCTGGACACCGACGCCTGCGCGTCGGCTCTCGGCACGGTGCTGGGGCAGATCGAAGCGTTGCTGGCGACCGCAGGCCGAGGCATCCTGACCCGCGAAGGGCTGCACATCGTGCTGGCGGGCCGGCCCAATGTCGGCAAATCGTCGCTGCTGAACGCGCTTCTTCGCTCGGACCGGGCGATTGTCTCCCCCGTGCCCGGCACGACCCGCGATGTGATCGAGGAGACACTCGCTTTGGGCGGCATCGCGCTGAAGATCTCCGACACCGCCGGCCTGCGCGAGACCGCCGACGCCGTGGAGCAGATCGGAGTCGCCCGCACCCAAGCCAGCCTTGACCGAGCCGATTTTGTCCTGCTGATTTTGGACGCGGCAGTCGGCGAGACGCTCGAAGATGCCGCCCTGCGCCAATCTCTCGCGACCCGCCCGCACCTGGTCGTCTGGAACAAGTGGGATTTGTCCCAAAACGCTCTGCTTCCTGCCGATGGCGACTTGGCCGTGTCCGCGCTGACCGGCTGGAACCTGGGCGCTTTGGAAGCCGCGATGACCACGCAGGTGCTTGGCGGCGCGGCAAGCACCGGGGAAAGTGCCGTCGTCACCCATGCCCGGCACAAGCAGGCCTTATCGGCGGCGGCAGCGCAGACCACGCAGGCGCGTTATTCTTTGCAGTCAGGACTGCCCGCCGATTTCGCGTCCATTGACCTGCGCGGCGCACTCGACACCCTCGGCACGATCACCGGCGAAACGGCGACGGAAGACGTTATCGCCGAGATCTTCTCGCGCTTTTGCATTGGCAAGTAGGGCCGGGGTTTCCGCAAGTCAACCGATTAGCCCTCAGTGAACAACGCAAAGTAGAACCGAAATAAGCGGCCCCCGACTTCTCGGAGGCCGCCTTCATATGTCGGCGGGACGCTGCACAACTAGAGATACGAAAGCCCACGGAATAAATTCCGAGGCTCGGATAAACCGATGTCGCGGCGACATAAGGCGAAGATAACAGACTGTATCCGTATTGCGTCCCCTGGACTGCACTCGCAGACCTGGAAGGCGCTGGGCACTCAGCAGTCTCGGGTTTTAATCCGTGGGCTTCTGGCCGTGGCTCTTCAATTGATATGTGCCGCTTAATCCGTGCCGCTTTGCATCTCTTCAATCGCCGCTTCCTCGATGGCTTCTTCCGTTTTCGGCGGCTCGGGCGGCTGCGGAATGCGCTGATTCTCGGCGTCCTCCACCGTCACCGCGCCGTAGTAAGCCACCGGGCTGCCGACCCGGAGTGCCCAGCCCTGGTCGCCGTAACTCCAGTGCCACCACTCCCCGACATAGTTGGTCAGCCCCGTGGACTCCATTGCCCCAATCAGCAGCAGGCGGTTCGAGCGGGCCAAATCGGACAGACCGCCGACATAAGTCGGCGCAGTCGCCCAGAAGCTGTCCCCGGCCCCGAAATCCAGCGCCTCGCCGTCCGGCCCCTGAATACCCACGTCCAAAGCGCCGCCGGTGGTATGCGGGGGCGGGGACGGGTCGTCGGGCGGGGCGACCATGCGGTTCAGCATCCGGGCCAGCGTTGCCGCCGGCCACTCCGGGTGCTTCTCCGCCATATCTTTGGTGACATTCTCGCGGATACTGCGCTGCATTTCCAGGGTTCGCAGGCAGGTGCCGATGGTCAGCGTGTGGCCTTCGGGCAGCTGCGCCTGCACGTCGTTGACTTTCCGGGCCACGGTTTCGCGCAGAAACGGCAGGCAGCCTGGTCTTAGGATGACGCCGGGGCTGAATGTCCGCAAATCTACCAATGGCTCGCCGGCATCGCGGATGGGGACCGCCCGGAGGGCTTTGAGCGGCTCGCCGAACGAGCGCAGATCGAAGCGCTTGTCGAAGCTGGGTTTTTCGGGTATGGGGTTAGCGCGGGGCATTGAGGGCAAATTCTCCAATATAGACGATTTGGGCCGGGCCAGCCATGTGGACCGGCGCCCCTTCGCCCGGCCAGGTGATCGTGAGAGTTCCGCCTTTGGAAATGACTTGGATCGGAATGTTCGGCGCACAGAGGCCATTGACAATGGCGGCGACCCCGACCGCGCAGGCCCCGGTGCCGCAGCCGAGCGTCTCGCCCGCCCCACGCTCCCAGATGCGTATGTCAATGGTTGTCTGGTTGCGAACCGTTGCCCAGAGAACACTGGTGCGCTCCGGGAAGCAGGGATGAGTCTCCAGGCGCGGCGAGATCCGCTGAAACGTTTCTTCGTCCGGCTGCGGCCCGAAGAGAACCGTGTGCGTGCTGCCGGTGTTGACTGCCGTGATCAAGACCGTCTCGCCACCGACCGTCAGCGGGTACCCGACGATCCGCGTCCGGCCCGAGTCGCAAAACGGCAGGGCGCTCGGCGCAAGCTGCGGCACACCCATGTCCACACCAAAGCTTGCCGTGCGACCGTCCGCCGCGACGCTGAGTTTCTGAACGTCCCGGACGCCATCTTTGACAGCAACGACAAACTGTGTCCGCCCGTCGAGCCAGCCGGCACTATGCGCCCAGAGGCTGACGCACCGCAGACCGTTCCCGCACATATCTTCCGTCCCGTCGGGGTTGAACATCCGCATCCGAAACGCCGCGCCTGAGCCTATTTCCCGCGAGACGACTAAAAGCCCGTCGGCCCCGATACCGAACTTCCGGTCGCACGTTTGGATCGCCAGCCTCGGCAGCGAGACTTCGTTCTTCAGTATTTCGTCCGGCAGCGCTGCCGCATCCACTACTACGAAGTCGTTCCCGACACCCTGCATCTTTGTAAACCGCATACTCTCACGAATGCCGGGAACGGGTCGGGAGTTCCCGCCTGTTCGATTACCTGCGCCTTTACTTACTCCCTGCTCCAATCCTCGATTCTCGCACTAGGGATACGGCTGAAGTCGGCAATGTTGCAGGCGACTACGATGAAGTTGTTTGTGCTGGCGTGGGCCGCTAACCGGCAGTCCATTTTACCGATACGTTTTGTTGCGGCAGAATAAGTGTCATACTCTTGCTCGGCAGCATTTGTGTAAGCAAGGATACTGAAGAAACGGAGCCTTTCAATCAGGCGTGAAAAGTAGCGCGAGGGCGCTTCAACATCCCGATTTCCCCGTTCACGTGCTTTATTGATCTCGCTTAGAGCGCCCGAAATCATCTCTTCAGCAGTGATAGAGCTGACCCAAATCTGTTCTTGTGGAGTTTGACTTAATCGCCTGACAGCCGCAGAATTCGCGCGAAATATCCGTTCAAGAGTGTCCGCGTCTAAGAGGTAGCCAGCTTCACTTGATGTTGTCATCCTCGTCCATTTCTCGGCGGCGTTCGCGGATATTCGCCATCATGGCATCAAGCATAGGATCGTCTTTGAATGTACCTATTACAGAGGCGTAATACTCCAAACGCGAGGCGATCTGTGCTTCGGTATCGCTCTTTTGTTCGGCAAAGGCCTGTTCGTAGTCTTGAAGCTGTGTAGAATTACTTGCCATGGTAGATTGCTGTGCCATCGATCTTGCCTCCTAGCGATGATTATACCCGGTCGGCTCTTCCGAACACTAAGCAGGCATTGATGCCGCCGAAGCCGAACGAGTTGGAGAGGACATAATCCACTTGGGCGTCCAAGCCCTCCGTGCCCTGCAAATAGTTGAGGTCGCAGGCGGGATCGGGGTCAATCAGGTTCAGGGTAGGGGGCAGCCAGTTGTCATGGAGTGCCAGCAGGGAGATGGCGGCCTCGAACGCGCCGGTCGCGCCGAGGGCGTGGCCGTGGAAGCCTTTGGTGCCGCTGATGGGGATTTTGCAGGCGTCGCCGAAGACCTGTTTCAGCGCCAGTGTCTCCGTACTGTCGTTCAGCGGGGTACTCGACCCGTGAGCATTGACATAGCCGATATCGGCGGGGGAGAGGCCGGCGCGGGCAATCGCGAGAGACACGCACCGGGCCGCCTGGACACCGTCAGGCCGGGGCTGGGTCATGTGGAACGCATCGTTGGTGCAGGCGTGCGAAAGAACCTCGCCGTAGATTCTTGCGCCCCGCGCCTCCGCATGGTCCCACTCTTCCAGCAGCAGCATCGCCGCGCCTTCGGCCATGACAAAGCCGTCACGGTTCTTGTCAAAAGGCCGGGAGGCCGTCGCGGGGTCGTCGTTGCGCTGGCTCATCGCCCGGATAATCGCAAACGCGCCGTAAGACAGCGGCGACAAGGGTGCTTCCGAGCCGCCTGCCAGCATGACATCCGCGCTGCCGTCCCGGATCAAATCCACGGCGCGGCCAATCGCAATCGGGGACGCCGCGCACGAGTCTCCGTTCGCCGTGGCCGGGCCGGTGACGCCCAGCTCAATCGCGATATTGCACGACCCCGCGCCGCCGAAGACGCTCAGGGCCAGCATCGGGTTGACCCCGCGCGGCCCCGACGCCAGAAACGCCGGATACTGCTCTTCCGCGAAACCGACCCCGCCGAGCGCGGTGCCGAGGCACACGCCGATCCGGTCCCGGTCTTCCGTCCGCAGATCCAACGCACCGTCGGCGATCGCCATTTTCGCCGCCGCCACGGAAAACTGCGAGAACTTGTCGAGGCGCTTCAGTTTTTTGCCGTCCAAATACGGCACCGGGTCGAAGTCTTTGACCTGCGCGGCGACATGGGTCACAAACGGCGATGTGTCGAAGCCCTCAGCGATCCCGACCGCCGATTTCCCGGCCCGCAGGCCCGCCCGCAGGCCATCTACACCCACGCCAATCGGTGTGATAATTCCCAGACCCGTCACCGCTACCCGCCGCATCATTTTGTTCATCATAACTCTCTTACCCGTCCTCTCTTACCTGCTCTGTCTTATCTATCTGCCCGATCCGGGACCGGGCAGTCTGCCAGGATGTCAAGCAGTACGCTCGCACAAGTCTCGTACCAAATGCTGGGGACAATGCCCCTTTCCGCAGCATACAGACCTGCCTGAGAGATGGCTTTACCGGGTGCCCTCAGATTGTCGCCTACGATTTGAATTTTGATTGTGCCTTGAGGCAACGGGGTCACAATCGTCTCCTCGACATCGGCGGCTTGCGCGGCGCAGGCGGCTGCAAGAAGGCAGCAGCGCTCCGAGGCCGGCAGGTCGTGAACCGGCTTGCCATCGTCACCCTGCCGCCATCCGTTCTTTACGATGCCCTCTGCCTGCGTATAAAACGGGAACCATTCGGGCGGTTCGGCTTTGCCGCCTGCCAGCCAAGTCCGGTACAGTGCCAAAGAGTCATGGACTGCCTTTATGCCTATGCTAACGTCGTTGTCCGGTGCGACTGTCGCGTTGCTCAGACCGAGAATGCCGTGAGAAGGGTCGGACAGCGCCCATAAAACCAGTCGCATCGGTGCTTGCCATAGACTCGCCCCCACCGGAACTGCCGCCCAGAACTGTTTCAGCCAGGGAAGTTCCCGCTCCGGGGCCAAGCTATTGGAGATTGTGTGGAGAAGGCTTTTTACCGTAGGCGGAACCCCGAGCTTTTTGTGGTAGGTTTCATCATCGGAATAGTTGACAAGATAAATGCGGCTGTCCCCTTCATCCCCCACCAAGCAAAGATTGCTTCGCGTGACTTCTCCCAGCGCATACAGCGTGGACACGTCCCCGCTGATCCGCAGCCCGGCAATGTCTTCCCTTCGCACGATCTGTGGATAGGGGTTAAAAACAATGCCGCTTTTCGCACGCCGCTGCCGCTGCTCCTGAAGCATCGCCATCTTTATGCTCGTATCACCCTGAGCCTCATACTCCTGGAGGCGCTCAAGCACTGTTTCCTTCAGCTTTGCATTACCATGAAAAGCCGTCATCCCCACGTCATCAGGCACCATCATCTTTTTAACCCCAGGTCATCCCGCTCCACAGTCGCTTTGATCACCGCCAGTGTCCGGCCCGCAATTGCGTGGACAAATTGGTCGCCGACCATGTCCCGCGCAAACCAGCCGTTGAGCACGGGCAGCGCATAGGTCAAATCATGGGCAATCGTGACCGCCGTGCCGCGCCCCCACGGATCGTCTTCCAGGGTCCAGACCACCCACATGCCAATCGCGACGCCGGCCAGATGCTTGAAATAAATCGTGTTCGTCTCCGGCTCGCAGATTTGAACGCTCCGCCAGCGCACCGGAAACTGCTGGCCTTTGACCGGGAAATCGTCCCGCACCGCCGCCATCTCGACCACTTTGCGCGTGCCGTCGTCGGAGCGCTCAAAGACGATCACTTCGGAGTAATGCGGCAGCAATGTCGGCCAGTCCTGAATGTCGGCGGCTAATTGAAAGATGCGCGATTTCGAGCCGCGCATATAGACGGTATTTTCGGTATGCATAGGTCAAAGCGTCCCCAGCGCGAGGCGCAGGGCCGGCAGGGAAAACAAATCGGCGGGCCGGGCGATGTCCCCGACCGCCCGCAGCAGCAGGCCGGTCAGCGGCTCCGAGCGGCGCAGGCGCTCCGCTCCCCACCCGAGCAAGGCGGGCGAATGCACGACGCGCTGCACCAGGTCGCACAGGCGGTAGCGCGGCAAAAGCTCGGCCCGACGCGCCCGGTCATAGGCACTTAGGTCATACGCACCGAGCGCGTGGCGGCGCGTATCGCCCTGTCGCAGTGCCGCATCAATGGTCTCTGAGGCAAGCTGTGCGCCGCGCAGAGCGAAATAGACACCCTCGCCCGTAAATGGATTGATAAATGTCGCAGCATCACCAACCAGCACTGCGCCGTCACCTGACGCACGGGCCGTGTGGTGCCCGAAGCAGCCGATTGAACGCAGTGGGCCGACCTGCTCGCTTTGGCTGACCCATTCCCAGACCGCCGGGAATGATTTGTGCAAACGCTCTTCAAAATACGCTTGACGCCGCCCGGCCATTTCTGCCGCTTCGGATTGCGGCACGACAATGTTGACATTGCGCGTACCGTCCGGTCCGCAGGCGGCCCCGACCCCGCAGCAGGCATCCGAGCGGTCATTGGGAAGGTGCATCGTGACACCGCTCCCCGCTTCCTCGCTCGTGCGGTAATGTGTGACCAGAGCCAGCCGCTGCAAGCGGGGCACGGGGCGCACGACGCCCATCTCCCGCGCCAAAAGCGAATGCGTGCCGTCGGCCCCGACCACAACTTTGGCTGTAATCGTCTGCGCTTCCCCAAACGCACTGATGCCGGAAACGCCGCAGAACGCGCCGCCCTCGCCGCGCTTGATCTGCCGGACATTGAAGCCTTCCCAAACACATACCCCGGCGGCCTCGGCCGCGTCGCGCAGCGTTTTATCCGTGACCACACGCGGGCAGGCCAGGGCGCTTGTGGTCCCGGAGAACGACCGCCCGTTGTGCGGCACGACGGTCTCTGAGGTCAGCGGCATGGCCCCAGCCGCCAGCAGGCTCGGCAGGACACCGATTTCGTCGCGCAATAGGCGTACCGAGCCGGGGGTCAAGTATTCGCCGCAGGCTTTGTCGCGGGGAAATGCTGCTCGGTCGAGCAGGGTGACGCCATAGCCGCGGCGGGCAAGAAACAAAGCGGTCGCGGACCCGGCAGGTCCGGCACCGACCACGATAACGTCGGCAGACAGTGTGGGCAATGAGCGCAAGCCATTCTAAAAGAGAACCGGCACTGGAAGTGCCGGCCTAAGTTTGAGTGAAAACCGAAGCGGTTCAGGATCAGAACCCGTTGGCGTTTCTCATCTTCAGTCGCGGAGCAGATACGCAGTAATGCCGCAGGCATACTTTCTTTCGTAGTAGACCGGCACTTCCAGTGCCGGTCACTTCTTTCTCTGCACCAGCGCGACACGGAAATACCAGTGCGTGTGAACGCGCACCCCTTGTGCGCCGCTGAGGCCGACCATTTTGCGGTACTCCGGCGGGGTCCAGGCCCGCCGGACACTTGCGGGGGCATCGTGGCGCGTGAACGGGTGCGCTTTCACCGCCGCCATCGCCGCTTCGACACCCCAGAGAGTCGGTCGGTCCCGGCGCAGGTCGCTGACCACGAAGCCGCGCGTTGTCAGAGTGTCCATTGCGGCGAGAACGCGGGCCGAGGCGTCGAACCCGAGATGGTGGAACGCCAGGGCGCACAGCGCCAGATCAAACGATCCCGGCGCAAACGGCAGATAGAGCGCGTCGGCCAAAGCAAGATGGACTCCGGGGGCTGCCGACCGGGCCATATCCAGCATCGCGCTTTGGTTGTCTACCCCAACGATCGTCAAATTAAGTTCCCGGCGGCGGCCCCACGCCCTCAGCGCGGCGGGGATGTCGGCGGAGCCGGTCGCGATATCAAGTATCTTGACCTCGGTTCCGGGCGGGATGTTCCTCAGCAGCCGGGCGACATGACCCAAAACCGTCTGGGTGCCGCCGAACAGGCGGTTCGAAAGGGCGACATCCGCCATCGAGCGCTGCACTTCGGCCAGCGGCTGATCGGGATCATCAATCTGCTCAGGCTCATCGGTACGCGGCAGGGCGAGCAGGTCGTCAAGCCACGGCATAAAGCGCCTCGCTGACCACCCGCGCCGTTTCTTCGATCTGAGCGTCGGTATGGGCCGCGCTGGTGAATGCCGACTCGAACTGCGACGGCGCAAAGTAGACGCCGCGCGAGAGGAGCGCCCGGAAGAACGCGCCGTAGCGGGCCGTGTCGCTGGTCTTGGCGGAAGCGAAGTCGGTCACTTTGGCATCGGTGAAGAACAGGGTCATCATCGAGCCGACCCGGTTGACCCGGTGGGGGATGCCAAGCCGCTTCGCGGTGTCTTTCGCGGACTGGGCCAGAAAGTGCATCTGGTGGTGCATTTTCGGATACAGCGTGTCCGACACTTCTCCCAGCATTGTGAGCTGTTCCAGGCCGGCAGCAACTGCCAGCGGGTTCCCCGAAAGCGTCCCGGCCTGGTAGACCGGGCCGACCGGGGCGACCGTGTCCATGATGTCCGCCCGGCCCCCGTAGGCCGCCAGCGGCAATCCGCCGCCGATAATCTTCCCGAGCGCGGTCAAATCAGGCGTCACGCCGAAGAGCTGCTGCGCCCCGCCGTAGGCCACCCGGAAGCCCGTGATGACTTCATCGAACAGCAGCAGCGCCCCGTCTTGCGTTGTCAAATCACGCAGGGCATGAAGAAAATCGGCGCGGGGCGTGACAACTCCCATGTTGCCGGCGATAGGCTCCAGCATAACCACCGCGACCTCGCCGGGGTGGGCGGTCATCGCGTCCCGGAACGCCCCGGCATCGTTGTAGGGCAGAGTAATTGTATCGCGGGTGAGGTTCACGGGAACACCTGCCGAATCGGGCAGGCCGAGCGTGGTCAGCCCCGAGCCGGCTTTCGCCAGAAACCCGTCGGAATGCCCGTGGTAGTTCCCCTCGAACTTGATGATCTTGTCGCGCTTCGTAAAGCCCCGTGCGACCCGCACGGCGCTCATCACGGCCTCGGTGCCCGACGACACTAAACGCACCTTCTCTACCGACGGCACGGCGGCGGCGATCTTCTCGGCTAATCGAACCTCGGCTTCGGTGCTGGCTCCGAACGATGTCCCCCGCGCCGCAGCCTCGGTAATGGCCCGAATAATGCGCGGCGGGGCATGACCGAAGATCAGCGGCCCCCAGGACATGACGTGGTCAAGATAGCGGTTGCCGTCCACGTCGAAGATATACGGCCCTTCGCCGCGCTGCATGAACAGCGGGTCGCCGCCGACACTCTTGAATGCCCGCACCGGCGAATTGACCCCGCCCGGAATGACTCGCAAGGCTTCGGCAAACAGCCGCGCCGACTTTTCGTGTGATTGACTTTCGTGTGATTGCTGCATATTTCAGTATACCCGGTTCGGACAGCCTAACAAAAACCGCTTTTCCCGCCGATAATCGTGATGATGGTACACCCGCAAGTCAGCATCACGCAATCTTCCGCCTTAGCCTACACGCAGAGCCGTCGCTCCATGCAGCGCGGCATCGCAGTCACGGCTCTCTTTCATCTTTTTTATGCCGCTTGGCTTTTGCTCAAGCCGGTGTCTCCCCTGACCACGCATCTGGGCGGCGATGTCATGGAAACACTGGGCGGCGCCCTCGCGGCGCTGCTTTGCTTTTGGCCGGCTGCCTCCGGCAAGAAAAGCCCGGTCTGGACAAGCAGTTACTGGAAATCTCGGGAAACGCAGATCGCCTGGCTTTGCGGCCTCAGCATGATCTGTTACACACTTCAGCAGGTTGACCTAATTTACCCCGACTTCGCTCATCATCCTGTGCCCATCTCACGCATTTTCTCAGATACTCTTTCGCTGCTGTCTTACCCGCTCCTGCTGCTGGGACTCTGGCGGCTGCCCCGCCGTCCGCTTTCTGCCGCCGCGCAGGTACGGATCGGTCTCGACGGCTTGATGGTGCTTTCGTCCATGCTGACATTTAGCTGGTACTTTGTGCTTGGGCCGACAATTCTCGCTTCCAAAGGCACGCTGGAAGGCCGGATTGTTGATGCGCTGTATCCATTTATGGATGTTTTTCTCGCCGCCTGCCTGCTGCTTTTGGGCGGAAGAACCGGCTACTTGCGCCTGGTTCTCCAGCTTATTGCCCTCGGTTTGATTGTGGTAGTCGTTTCGGACAGCACGTTTGCATATGTTTCCCTGCACTGGACATTTGCTTCGGGAACTCTGCTGGATGTCTGCTGGTCGGCGGGCTTCATGCTGATCGGAGTGGGGGTGCTGACTGGACGGCAGGCTATGGCTTTCATACGCATTGCGGAAGAGCCGAGGCGCTTGGCGTCGCTGTGGACTTCCCTGCTGCCCTATGCTCTGCTGCCGCCGGTGGTCGCACTGGTGATCTACACGGACCAGACTACCGGGCGGGCAATCTTAAAGCACGGCGTCTTCTGGGGCGCTTTGGTGCTGATCTGCTTGATTCTGGTGCGTCAGGTACTGGCGCTGCTGGAAAACCGGGAGCTGAATGGGCGGCTGGAAGCACTGGCGACAACCGATCCCCTGACCGGCCTCTTGAACCACCGCGCGTTCCATAAGCGGCTGGCGGAAGAAGCCGCACGGTGCGCCGCCGACGGCCAAACCCTGGCGGTGGCGATGCTGGACCTCGACAACTTCAAGTTCTTCAACGACGCCTACGGACACGCTGCCGGGGATGAAGTGCTGCGCCGGCTCGCCGAAGCGCTGCGGGAAAACACGGCGATGAACGACACCGTCGCGCGGTTCGGCGGGGACGAGTTCGCGCTGATCCTGCCGCTGAACACGGTAGGTGTCCTGCGGTCGGGTCTCACGGCAGCGGGCTTGCAGCAGGCTTTGGAGGCGGCGCTGGAGACGCTGTCGTTTCAGCCGCCGGGCAGCCCGGTTGCGATTCCACTTTCGGTTTCCCTGGGGATCGCCTCGTTCCCCGAAGAGGCGGGGAGTCACCTGGAGGCGCTGGAGCTGGCAGACCGGCGCTTGATGCACTTCAAGACCGGCGGTGGTGCGGACCATCCTGCCGAGGAGCTGTGCCGCGAACTAACTCAATCGCTGTCGGGGTTTTCGATGCTGAATGCTCTGGTGACGGCGGTGGACAACAAGGACCGCTATACGCGCCGGCATTCCGAGGACGTGCTAACCTACAGCCTGCAAATCGCCGAGGCGCTCGGCCTCGGCGCGGAGACCCGGCGCACGGTTCAGACCGCCGCCCTGCTACATGATGTCGGCAAAATCGGCGTTCCCGACCGCATCCTGCGGAAGCCGGGGGCGCTGACCGACGAAGAGTTCGAGGCGGTCAAACAGCATCCACTGATGGGCGCGATTATTGTCGGCGCGGTCGCCGGCTTCGAGGAGACGCTGGACGCCGTCCGGCACCACCACGAGCGCTGGGACGGCAAAGGCTACCCCTACGGCCTTGCGGGCACCGACACTCCGTTCCTCGCCCGCCTGATTTCCGTCGCCGATGCATTCTCCGCGATGACCACCGACCGGCCCTACCGCAAAGGCATGGACCAGGCCAAAGCGCTGCGGATTTTAGAGGAAGGGGCGGGAACCCAGTGGGACCCCGAGTGTGTCCACGCCCTCCTGCGCGTCTACCGCCCGGCGGCGCAGAGCGTCAAAGACCAAAGTGTCAAAAAAATGCTGCTGGCGGCGTAGACCTACCCCCGTCACTCCGTGCCGACCCCTCCCGAAACGGGAAGGGTAGGAGGTAAGATACGCATAGGAAAGGGGGCGCAGCAGGCGGTGTCCCAACAGCTACTTCCTAATCTTCTTCACCCTCCCCGTTTCGGGAGGGGTCGGCACGGAGTGACGGGGGTAGGTTCCTACACCCGCTCGACCAGCCCTAGCCCGGCGGCGATGAGCGCAGAGACTTTTTCCTGCGACGACGACTCGGCGTAGACGCGGACGACCGGCTCGGTGCCCGAAGCGCGGAGCAGAAGCCAGGCATCGTTCTCGAAAAAGAACTTGGTGCCGTCGGTGCGGTCAATCTTTTGCACTTTGAGGCCGGCGATCTCGTCGGGGTTGTCTTCGGAGAGCGATTTGACGACGGCGGGCATCTTGGCCGGCTCCGGGTGTAGATCCACGCGCTGGTACTCGTGCGGGCCGAACTCGGCCATCAGCTCGGCGATTTGCTCCTCCAGCCGCTTTTTGCGGGTCGCCATTGTTTCGAGCAGCAGCAGCGACATCAAGGGGCCGTCGCGCTCGGGGATGTAGCCCAAAACACCGATGCCGCCGGACTCCTCGCCGCCAATCAAGACAGGTTCTTTGAGCATCCACTCGCAGATATTCTTGAATCCGATGGGCGTGACATGCAGCGTCAGGCCGTACTTGGCGCAGAGCTTGTCAATTAATGTTGTGGTGGAAACGGTCTTAACGACCGAGCCGCGCAGGCCCCGGTCTTCGTACAAGTGCCGCAGGACCAGGGCGAATATCCGGTGGCTGTCTACAAAGTTGCCGTCCGAGTCCATCGCGCCCACCCGGTCGGCATCGCCGTCAATGGCTAAACCGACATCGGCGCTCGATGCCAGGACAGCGTCTTTCAACGGCCCCAAGTTCTGAGCAATCGGCTCCGGGTTCAGGCCGCCGAAGACCGGGTTGCGGTCCCGGCAGATCTCCTCGATCTCGACCCCTGCGCCCCGAAGAATATCCGACAAATAGCCGCTGCCGCTGCCGTGCATCGGGTCGGCGACGATTTGGTAGTTTGCCGCTTTGATCTTTTCCAGGTTTACCATGCCGCGCAGACCGTCGAAGTAGGTGGGCCGCAGGTCGCGCTTCTCGACTTGGTCCATCACCTCTGCGCCGACCGGAACCGAGTATGTCCCGGCCTCCATGAGCTTGTTGAGTTCTTTGACGATCTCGTCCACATCCGACGGCAGGGCGGAGCCGCCGAAGCCCATTTTGATCTTCAGGCCATTGAACTGCGGCGGGTTGTGCGACGCCGTGATCATAATGCCGCCCTTTGCGCCGTCTTTGTGGGCATTGTAGGAGATCGCCGGCGACGAGCAGGACTGCGCCGACAGGACGGCGTGGAGGCCGGACGCGGCGACGACTTTGGCGGCTTCGGCGGCGAAGTATTCCGACTGCGAGCGGTTATCGTAGCCGATAAAGACCGTGTCGCTGCCGGGCACATCCGTGCGCTTGAAGTAGTTGACAACAGCCTGCGCGACGAGCCGGACATTGGCCCCGGTGAAATTGTCGGCAATGATGCCGCGCCAGCCGTCGGTCCCGAACGAAATCTGTGGTTTTTCCGCTTCCGGCATAGATTAATCTCCTGAGTGTCCGTGAATAGCTTGCAGCGCTTGAAACGCGAGATGGACCGAAAGCACTGACTCGGCTCCCTGGTTCTTGTTGAGGCCCCACGGCACCAAAGCGTCGGACACGCCGCCGGTTTCAACATCGAAGACCGGCAGGCCGTGCGTGTTCTTGCCGAGGTACCAGCCGAAAGCGTCTTCGGCGGCTTGCTTGTAGCGCGGGTCACCGGTCGTGCGAAACGCATCAGCGCAGCATTCTACCAGCGCTCCGGCGTCCACCGGCTGCTGATCAAACGGCGGCGGGGCGTCGTCATGCCGCGTGAACCAGCCCGCTTCGGTCATTCGGTGGTTGCCGACCGGATTGTGACTGCCCTGCGGGTTGCGCGTCTTTTCAAGCAGAAAGTCGAGCGACTTGGTCGCAATCTGCCCAAAGCGCGGGGCATCGGGGAACAGCCGCGACGCGATAAACAGCGCTTGGGGCAGGCGGGCATTGCAGTAGGTCATTTGCGGCTCGAACCAGCGCCAGTCACCGTCGGCGCTGCGCTCGAAATCGTCGGCCAGTGCATTGGCCAGCGCCCGGATTTCTGCGAAACCGAGGCCCGCTTCGGACAGGCCCAAGACGACAAATGCTTTGGCCCGGAGGTAAGTCGGGCGCATCGCCGGCAGCACCGGCAGCGAGCCGAGAATCAGCGCCTCGGCTTCGGCGCGTGGCGCAAACGGGGCATCCACGGCGCAGGCGACCCCGAGGCCCCAAAGGGTGCGTCCATAGGAATCCTCGCTGCCGACCGAGTCCAGCCACTTGCCTTCCGTATCGCAGAAATTATGGTACTGTCCGGCGCTCGGGCCGGACGAAATCGCCGCGCCTTGCACAAAGCTGAAACAAGTGCGAGCCAGGCGCCCGTAGAACTCCGGCGCGACCCCGGCCTGCCAGTAGCGCAGGCCGACAATCAGGCCCCGCGCCTCGTCATCAATCGAGTAGCCGTGGCGCGTGTTCGGCGACGTTTCCTCGGCATGCTGCCAGATGCCAATCTGGGTCAGCATCTTTTGGAGGTGGTCAAAGCGCAGTGTTTCCATTAAAACCTACCCGCTGCCGGGGCCGAAACCGGGGACGGTGCCCAGACCTCTCCGCCCTGGACCATGTCGTTCAGACCGGGAATTGCCATGGCGTCCATCGCCGCCCGGTGGTTCACCCAGCGCTCGTCGAGCATCTCCGTGAACAGCTTGGTGTACTGGATGCCGACACTCTGCCAGGTCATCGCCCGGCCGTAATCGTAAGCTTTCTGCCGGGTGCGCTCGAATAACTCATCGTCGGTCAGAATACTTTCGATGATGTCGGACAGCTTGGCAGAGTCGCGGAACGGATACAAAAATCCGCGTCCATCGGCCAGCAATTCTTCGGCATAGAGGTACGGGGTCGAGACAATCACTTTGCCGGTGGCCATCGCATAGGCCAGCGTTCCCGACGTGATCTGGTGCGGGTTGGCATAGTACGGCGTGATATACACATCGGTTGCGAGTAAATAGTCAATCAATTCTTGCAGCGTGAGATATTTGTCAACAAACTTGACGTTGTCGCGCAGGCCCAGTTCTTCGACTTGCTTTACGAGGCTGTCGCGGTACCACTCGCCCTCTTTGCGCTTGATGGCCGGATGGGTCTGCCCGAGGACCAAGTAGGTGGCTTTCGGCTCTTTCTTGACCACATCGGGCATGGCCGCGATGGCGTCCTCGATGCCCTTGTTCGGCGAGATCAGGCCGAACGTGGACAGAACGCGGCGTCCGGCCAGGCCCAGCTTCTCTTTGGCGGCATGGTCGGCATGGAACGGAGCGTTCGGAGCGCCGTGCGGGATAAAGCGGACCTTACTCGGCGCGATGCCGTAGACATCTTCCAGCAGCTCGACGGCTTTGTGTGCCATGACAACAAAGCACGAAGCGTGCTTTTCCAGCTCTTTCAGTATCCGGCGCTGCGGCTCGGATGGGTTCGGCAGGACGGTGTGCAGGGTCACGACGACCGGCATTGTCACGGCCCGGACTAATTCCAAAACATAGTCGCCGTGGTCGCCGCCGAAGATACCGTATTCATGCTGGATAGACAGCAGGCTGACTTTGTACTTTTCCAGCAGCCGGGCGGCCCGGACATAGTCGGCTTTGTTTTCTTTTTCGATTGTGTAGACGACTTTGGAGTCGGGGTGCGGCTCGGCCGGCGCGGCATCATCTACAGCAAAGACGATGGAGCGCCAGCCCGACAGGTCGGTGGAATTGACAACATCCAGGGTGAATGTCGCGATCCCGCATTCTTTGGGCGGGTACGTGCCGACATAAGCGATCTTGTGACGCTTGGCGAGCTTGGGATAGGCGCTCATAGGGGGTGAACCTCCTCACGCACTCTTGCGGTGCGTGGTCGAACTCGAACAAAAATCTATCTTGTGATACGTTTGCTCGGAAACAATGTCTGGCGTTGCTGAGTAGTGAATTATATCCGTGAACCGGGGAAAGTCAAACTTGCGCCGGGCTATTGAGTAAGCCAAAGAACAAAATGACAGACAAAAAGAAGCAGAAAACGCAGGCCCGCGCCGGGGTCGGTCGGCAGGTCCGGCATCGCTGGCGCTCCGCCGCCGGGGTGGGGAGCAAAGCCGCGCAGCAGCGCCAAAATCGGCCCAAGAATAGCCGCCAGCGCCAGCGAGTTCAGCACGGTGCCGGCAATGCTCCAGCCGATCAGCAGCCAGCCGAGCTGAGTTTTGCGCGGGTCGTCGAGCATCAAGAAAACAATGCCCACGGGCAGGCCGATATAGGGAAACATCATGCCAAGCGCGGCGGCGGCTTTCGGGGCCAGCGCGGGCGCAGACGGTGCGGGCCGCGGCGTCATCCCCGGCGGAAAGGCAGCCGGCAGGGGGGGGAGGCTTGCGCCCGAAGCCGGCGTTTCCGCCCCGGACGCCGGGGCAGCCCGCATGGCTTTGAGGGGCCGGCTGCATTGCCAGCAGGCGGCAGAGTTCGGGAAGTTGTTTGCGCCGCAGTACAGGCAGCGGACACGCCCGGCCTCGCCGCCGGAAGGTTCAACGGACATAGCGACCTACTTGGCGTCCGGGTTGACTGCCGGTTTGGCATCGGGAGAGAGCGACTGCCCGCCGTGGCTTGCCGGAACCGCCGTCGTTCCGAGGGTGTGGTCGTTGAGGGAAAACAGCACGGCGGCCAGGGCCACCACCAGCCCGGCGATCACCGCGACCCGCACCCAGTAACCAGTGCGATTGGGCGGCGCCGGCGGCGCTTCCAGGCCCGACGCGGGCGTGTTGTCCTTGCCGACAGTGTTGAATTTCGGGCCGCCGCCGAGAAATTCCGAGTTTTGCTTTTGCTGCGCCATAATTAGCAATAGGATACCCGGTGACGCCCGAAATTTGTCCGAATGCCCGGCGAAAATTGCTGAAACATTTGCCGCGATTTGCTGTCTGACATTCTATAACCCAAAGTGCGTGAAGAAAGACAATTTCCCCATGAGCAGGTCCGCCGATTCGCCGAACCGAACGCCCCGCCCCGAACCGTGTGATGCCCTCGCGCCGCTCCTGTCGCCGTATGCCGACGGCGCGGCGACACTCGGCGAATCGCGCCGGGTGGAAGCGCATTTGATTGGCTGTGGCTCCTGCCGCGAAACGCTCTTTTGGATTCAGGCCACCCACCGTACTTTGGCGGCCCGCCCCGTTGCCTTGCCGCCTGCTGATCTGCACTCACGGATCGTGCGGGCGATTGCGGCGTCCGAAGCTGCTCCTATTTCCCTGCGCCCGGCTCGCATCTTCGCGCTGCGCCCGGCGTATGCTGCCGTTGCGTCGCTGACTGTTCTCGGGGCTGTCCTGGGCTATTCGCTGTGGCACACGCCCGCGCACACCGCCCATCCGGCCCTGACGACGGCGCAGGTGGCCTCCAAGATGCCTGTTATCAAGACTTCCCCGGCAGCTCTGCCGCACCCACGCACCGTCAAGACCCCTCACGCTCAGGCTGCCGCGAACATCTCGCAGGACACGCCTGAGACCGTCAAGCCTGCCGCCGCCGTCAAGCGCCTTGCTGTCAAGCGTGTTCCTGCACCGCGCGTGATCCTTCCGCCGGAGCGGATGGCAAACGCTGTCAACCCCCCGACCCTGCCGCGCGTCGCGCCGCTTGTCGTGAAGACGCCGCCGAAAGCGCCGCTGCGCGATGCGCTCGACTCGCCGAAGATCGCTTCGGGCTATGTTCCAGCGGTGATTAAGCCTGCCCCGTATCTGCCAAGCACGGTGAAAGTAACTCAGAAAGCGCCTCCTGCTGTACTCACCGCGAAAGTGCCGCCGGCGCACACGCTGGAAAAAGTGGAAGTACGTATCCCGCCGCCGACTGTTGAGCGTGACCCCGAAGTCAAACCCGAAGTCAAAGTGGCTAACCTGCCTCACTCCGGCGACGGCATCATGCGCGGAGTGATAGCGCGTGTGAATCAGATGCACACTGTCGCATTGCTGAGTGTCGCGCTTGACACAACGCGGCAGCCGTCGCGTGGGGCAACGGCGACGCTGCAATCCCTCAACGCCGAGCATACGGGATCTTACGGGATTGTATACAACGACCGATGAACTTTGCCGAGTGCTTTTTCGTCGTTTGACTGCCTGCTCGGGAACACGAACCCGCACTGATCCAGTATGTTTTCATAGAGAAAGGTCTACCGCGTAAATGAATAATCAGCGTTTTTCCTCAGCGCGGCGTGGGTTCACTTTGATTGAACTGCTCGTCGTTATCGCCATTATCGCGATTCTCGCAGCAATACTTTTTCCTGTCTTCCAGCGTGTCCGTGAAAACGCCCGGCGTACCGCCTGCCTGTCCAACATGAAGCAGCTCGGGCTTGCCGTCATTCAGTATGGGCAGGATTCCGACGAGCGTATGCCGTCTGCGGTGAAAGGTACGGGAGGCGTGGGTTACTCGGGCGGATGGAACTACTACACTCAGTTTGGGATGGCCGGCACACCGGCGATTTTCGATATGACGAAGGGCAGCCTTTACACATATATTAAAAGCAAAGGGGTATTTATTTGCCCCGACGACAGCCCCGGACAAGCCGCCGGCAACTCGTATGCGTTCAGTTCCTGCGCTGCCCAGTACACACCGATCGGGCCGACAAATCCCATTGCCTACGGCAAATCGCTTTCGCAATTCGACAACTCTTCGGGAACGCTTCTGCTGACGGAGGAAGCCGCCGACGGCGCGGCGACTACCACTAACGATGGGTTTTTTCTGTTCGGGACGGACTACGTTTCGCTCCGCCATACGGGAGGAGTCAATATGCTGTTTGTGGACGGTCATGCGAAGTATTCGATTATTGACAACACCGGAGCCACTGCCGCTTCCACCGGCGACAACACAAAAGTGTATAATCTTCAAGACGGCCTCGACCTCAACAACACGCAGAATGTCCCGCTTCCCACTCCAAGCAACGCCGCTTCGCCGGGAACCGGTGTTTGCGCCAATTGATGTTTGCACCAACTGATATTCGGCATCGTCGCAAGCGCCTCTGGCCTGAAAGGCTAGGGGCGCTTTTGTCTTCGGGAACCGCCGCCGCGCCGCCGCTTGTTGGCGATAAGTGGGAGAAAATAATTTGCCGGAGTTTAGTTTAGAAGATTTGAAAGATTTGGAAGCCCGGCCCAGCCTGTCGGATGCCGAGGATGCTTACCGAGATTTGCTGAAGTTTGTCGGCGAGGACCCTGGCCGGGAAGGGCTGCTGCGGACCCCGCACCGGGCGGCGGAAGCACTGAGGACCCTGACAAGCGGCTACGAAAAAGATGCCGAGACCCTGCTGAACGGCGCGATCTTCCACGAAGACTACGACGACATGGTAGTGGTCAAGGACATCGAGTATTACTCCCTCTGCGAGCATCATCTGCTGCCGTTCTTCGGCAAAGTCCATGTGGCCTACATCCCCAATGGCCGGATCATCGGCCTGTCCAAGATCCCGCGCCTTGTCGAGATGTTCGCCCGCCGTCTCCAGGTGCAGGAGCGGCTGACCACCCAGATTGCCGAAGCGCTGGAAACCGCCCTGCGTCCTAAAGGCGTAGCGGTCGTGGTGGAAGGCGCACACCTCTGTATGCGGATGCGCGGGGTACAAAAGCAGGACGCGACGATGATCACGTCGCACGTCATGGGCGCATTCCGCACCGACAAAGCGACCCGCCAGGAGTTCATGGCCCTGGTCAAGGGCGGACAGTAATCCAAAGCACAAAAAAACTGTGAAGATTAGCTGTTTTTAACGTTTTCTTAACATTCTCTTAACATTGGCACGACTTTTGCAAGTGGAGAGGGCATGGAAGTACCTCCGCCACAAGCGAGCGCCCCGCCCCCTGCCGCCCCGTCCTCTGACGCCTCAGACAGACTCGACCTGCGCTATCTCGACGGCCTGCGGGCGCTGGCGGCGATTGCCGTCGTTCTGCGCCACGGCTGGCTTTCCATCTGGCTGGGCGGCGCGGACACCGCGCCGCATTGGGTGCCGTTTTTGCTGAACGGCCACACGGTCCCCGTATTCGTCGTGCTCTCAGGATACTGCCTGATGCTGCCGGTCGTGCGCGGCGACGGTACGCTGCGCGGTGGCCTCGCGGCCTTCTATGTCAAACGCGCCCGGCGCATTCTGCCCCCCTACTACTTTGCCATTGCCTTTGCGCTGATGCTGGACTTCCTCTTTATCGGGAATGCCGCCGGTGGCTTCTGGGCCGGTACCATGCCCCTGACCTGGCACGGCCTGCTGGTGCATCTGCTGATGCTGCAAAACTTTTCGGTCAGCCAAATCCATACTTTCAACTATGTGCTCTGGTCACTCAGTTTGGAATGGTGGTTTTACCTGCTGTTTCCAGCGCTGGTCGTGGCCTGGAAGCGGCTCGGTCCGGGCGTGACGACCGCTGCGATCTTTGCCGCCTCGGCACTGGCCTCCGGTGCCTGCCGGCACGCCCTGTACAACGGCTTCTCGCTGCATTTTGGGGTGCTGTTCGCGCTTGGGATGCTCGGGGCCGAGCTGGCTTATACCCGCCGCGCGGCGCTGTCGGCGCTTCGAGACCGCCTGCCCTGGGGCGGGCTGACCTGCCTCGCCGCCGGCTTGCTGCTGCTGTCGCTGACTGGGCATATCCGGCATTTCTCCTCCAATGAAATGGCGGACCTGCTGGTCGGCCTTTTCGCCGTCTCCCTGCTGGTGACACTCGCGACCCGGCCCGGCACCCCGGCCCGCCGAGTCCTATCGTGCCGCCCGCTGGTGTTTGTCGGCATGTTCGCGTACTCCATCTACCTGGTTCATGCGCCGCTGGTGCAGATACTCTGGCAATTTGTGGCAGTGCCGCTGCATCTGGCCCCGCTTATTTCGTTTCTTCTGCTGGCTGCGTTTGGCTTGCCGGCGATCCTGGCGGCTTCCTATATGTTCTACCTTCTCTGCGAGCGGCCCTTTGTTTCGCGCCTTCGACCGGGCGCGGCCCCTGCCGCCGCCTCTCCACGCCAAATTCTGCTCGGCCCACTCGGGAACTGTCCGGCCTTTCGCGATGTTCCACTCATGACACGCATCGCCGGCGGCGCCCAAATATCCCAAGCCGCTGAGAAGGAAGTTTTTTATGAGCGCAGCGGCCTCGGTTTCTACCGCCGAATTCGATAAGCAAGTCCTGGAGTCCGATCTCCCCGTTCTCGTGGATTACTGGGCGCCCTGGTGTGTCCCCTGCCGCGGCCTCGGCAAGACCGTGGATGCAATGGCAGACGATTTTGCCGGGCGCGTGCGGTTTCTTAAGCTGAACGTGGATGAGGACCCGGAGATTGCCGGACGCTACAGCGTCCAAAGCATCCCGACCCTGATGATTTTCAAGAGTGGCCAGAAGGTCGGCGAGCTGGTGGGCGGTCAGAACACCCGCCAGACCATCGAAGCCGCCCTGTCCGAGTACATTTAGCCCGACTTACTTAACTCACCAACACTTTCAAGGAGCACTATCAATGAGCAACGCACTGGCCGTCAAGACGGCCGATTTCGAGAAGGAAGTCCTGCTGTCCGATGTCCCCGTCCTCGTGGACTTCTGGGCGCCCTGGTGCCCGCCGTGCCGGGCCATCTCGCCGACACTGGACGCCATCTCTGAAGAGATGTCCGGCAAAGCCAAGATCGTCAAGATAGATGTGGACGACGAGCCGGAAGTCGCCGCCCGCTACGGCGTCAGCTCCATCCCGGCCCTGCTGCTCTTTAAGGGCGGCCAGCAGGTCGGCCAGCTTGTCGGCGCACATCCGAAGTCTACAATCTCGAACTTGATCACCAATGCACTTTAAGTAGGCGTCAAACGGCCCTGGACTCCGGTTCAGGGCCGTTTTTGTTGACAGACTATGACACGCTTGTTGACAAACATATTGACAAGCGCCGCAAAATCGGCTATGATAGTAGTCATGGCTAAATCTCCCTACGATATTGCCCCGGACGCTACGTTTGTCGAAGCGGCGCATTCGTCGCTCCGGCATCAGCTCCATGAAATGATGTCTCATTTGGAAGGCACCCGGCAGGGCGACGACATTGAGGCCCTGCACGACATGCGGGTTGCGTCCCGCCGCCTCCGCGCCGCCCTGTCCGTGTTCGCCGCCGCGTTCCCGCCGAAGCCGTTTGGGATCATCGAAAAAGAAGTCGCGAGGACCACCGACGCCCTCGGCGCGGTCCGGGACAGCGATGTTCAGATTGAGTTTATGCAAGCCGCGATTGAAGCCGCCCCCGAAAGCGAGAAAGTTGGCCTCCGAGCATTCCAGGCCCACTTGCAGTCGGAGCGCGACCGCGAGCGTGTGCTGCTGATCAAAGAGCTGAACCGCCTAGAGAAGAGCGCGTTCTTGAAAGACTTCGACAAGCTGCTCGGCGACGATCTCAAAGATAAAGACATGGAGATTCTGCATGGCTAAAGCGCTGCCCCTTTACGCCGTCAACCCGCAGGAGACCCTGCGCTCCAACGCCCCGCTGATGCTGCACACCCGGCTGGAAGAGCTGTACCAGTTCGCGCCCTATATCAGCGATCCAGCCAGAGTGGAAGAGCTGCACAATATGCGGATTGCCGCCAAGCGTCTGCGCTACACGCTGGAAATCTTCGCGCCCTGTTTCAGCGGCAAAGACTTCGAGAAACTGTCTGCATCGGCCAAGTCCGTCCAGGAGCAGATCGGCGAGATTCACGACCGCGACGTGCGCGGGCCGCTGCTGTCGGCGTTTCTGACGGCCCACGCCGCCGCCCGCCCGGAGATTCGGCCTGGCCTGGAGCGCCTTATTCAAAGCCAGCAGTCCGAGCGGGCCGCGCTGTACCGTAAGTTCATCGCCTACTGGAACAAGCTGCAAAAGCAGGGCTTTAAGCGCGAGTTCCTGCAAATGCTGGTCCAAGCTGAGAACATTCCCCCGGAAGAAGTAACCCACCCATGAGCCGTAAAACCACGGAGAAGACCTCCGCCGAGAAACCCGCTGCTGAGAAACCTATTCTCGAAGAAGCCGCTGTCACTGTCCATGCCGACCTGTCGGAGACCGCGCCGTCCGACCCGGACTCGGGGCTGGTCGGCGTACCGTATCTCGGTGAGTCTCGCCGCGAGGCCCTGGCCGCGCTCGGTCTGCACACGCAGGACGACCTGCGGGCAGCGTCCGCCGAACAGATTGCCGCCGTCAAAGGTATCGGGATGGCGAATGCCGCCAAGATCAAAGCCTGGCTCGATGTGCCCGCCGCGCCGCTGCCCGTCGCCGCCCCCGAAGATATTGACATGGCGCTGGCATCGGCCAACCAGGACGTGCAGGATGTCTTCCAAAAGCTCGGCGATGCCGCCGCGTCGCTTCGGGAAAAGATCCCCGCCAAGTCACGCGACAAAGAGCTGGAAAAGGCGCTGGATCGGCAGCTTGACAAGATTGACAGCGTGGCGTCGGAACTGGCCGAAGGCCCGGACACACTGACTGCCAAGCAGGTGCAGGAGGCCATCCGAACCTTAGACAAGATTGCCGCCCTGCTGCAAAGCGCCGCCGCCGAGCCGCAGAAGCTGTCGCCTAAAAAGCAGGCCGCGCTGATTGACGAGCTTCGCGCCCGCCGCAAGCGTCTCCAAAAGACCCTGGACGATTAAGCGCGTATGCAGTACGCGCTGTTCAGTGATATTCACGGGGACGTATCGGCTCTTAAAGCGGTCTGGGCGGCGCTTGAGGCTGCGGGCCTGACGGACGGCCCGGTGCTGAACGCCGGGGACACGGTCGGCTACGGCCCCGATCCCGAAGCGTGTGTGCGGTTCCTTCGCGCCCGCCCGCAGTGCGTTTCGGTGAAGGGCAACTACGACAAAAACGTTGCCCTGTTCCCGGAGCGCGAAGCCGAGTACAAGGCCAAATGGGGCCGGGAGCGGCCCGACAAGTACGAAGCTATCCGCCGGGACAGCCAAACCATTTCAGAAGAAACGCGCCGCTGGCTGCTGGACTTGTCCGCCGAAGCGGCTTTAGTCTTGGACGACACGCCGGTAGTTGTGACCCACTACTCGCCCGGCAGCAAAGAAGGTGTCGGCACCTGGACCCCGGCGGCGCGTCTGGCCGAGATGGCCGCACACACCGACGCCAAAGTTGTCGTCTGCGGCCATACCCACACGCCGTTTGTCCGCGCCGCCGGCGGTATCCTCTGGGTCAACCCCGGCAGCTTGGGCCGCGACCTCGCCGGCAAAGCCCGCTATGCGGTGCTGACTCTTGAACCGGGCCAAGCCCCGACCGCCGAGCTGAGATTTGCGGAGTGAATTAAGCGGAGTGAATTAAGCGGAGTGAATTAAGATGCGCCTTGCTGCTGTTGACATCGGGACCAACTCCACGAAAATGACCGTTGCCGATGTCTCGGCAGACGGCCTGCTTTCGGTCGTCTCGGAGCAGTCAGAGGTCACGCGCTTGGGCGAGGGGGTAGACAAATCCCGGCGGCTCGGCGACGCGCCGATGGCCCGGACTCTCGAAGCCATCGTGCGCTTTGCGGACGCCGCACGTCAGCTTGGCGCGGCGGTCGTGCTCGGCGCGGGCACAAGCGCCCTGCGCGACGCCGTGAACGGTCCGGCGTTTATTGCCCAAATCAAAGCGGCAGCGGACGTCACCGTCGAGATCATCACCGGCGACCGGGAAGCGCAGCTTGCCTATGCCGCTGTCCGCTCCGACTCCAGCCTGCCCATTCCTGCCGAAGCTGATTTGCTGGTCTTTGACATCGGTGGCGGCAGCACCGAGCTGATTTTGGGCGACGCGAACGGGGTGGGGCGCTCCCAAAGCCTCGACATCGGCGCGGTGCGCCTCACCGAGCGCTTTCTGCACTCCGACCCGCCGACGCCCACCGAGATCGCCGAAGCGCGGCAGTCCGTGCAGTCTGCCTTCGCCCAGTTTCCCGCCCCTGCCGTCCCGCCGCTCGTCACCGGCATCGGCGGTACGGCCCTGAACCTCGCCGCCGTGACGCAGGCGTCTTCGGCTCCGAACCCCGACGCCCTCCATGGCACGTCCCTATCCCACGCCGAAGTTTCCGCCGCGCTGGACTGCTTCGCGTCCGTCACTTTAGATGTCCGCCGGGCCATTCCCGGCCTGGAACCCAAACGTGCCGATGTCATCACTGCCGGCGCACTCATTTTAGACCTCCTGCTGACCCACTTCCACGCCGACCGTTTCCTCCTCAGCGCCCGCGGCCTCCGCTATGGCCTGCTGGCGGATTACGCAAAAAACGCGCAATAATCTTGCCGCAAGCCGAACCATTTTGCGCGGCTGGCGCGTTTATGCCTCTATGGCTGACGCGCTGGAACGCTTCTTCAACTGGCAGACTGACAGCGATTGGTGGTGGGGTCCGTTTGTGTTCCTGCGACCGCCGCAGAACGTCCGAGTAACTGTGAGGTTATGGCTCAAGATGTTTGGTCTGACCCTGCTGTTTACTGTGCCGGTTGGGGCCGCGCTTGGCATTCTGCTGGTTTATTACGATTACACCACCGCGCAGCACCACGAAGCGAAAATACCGCCGGTGGCAGCGACAGAAACTTGGATTAATACTATCCCGCCTGTCACGGTTCTGACCTTTTGCTTCTCTCTGCTCGCTGCTGTGCTGCTGTCGCTCTTTCCAACCCAATGGGCTTGGAACCGGCGGGCAGATCGGCTGAACCGGGAAGCGAGCCATCCGCAGCAGCTTATCGCGGTCGAAGTGCAAGGCGTATGGCCTCCCCCGCCGACTGCGTCGTGACTATGCCGCAGGAACCATGCCCTGAAGGGCACGGCTAAGGAGCGCGGACGCTGAAAACTACGCCTTCGGCGCACTCGGGAAATCCGATCCCAGCCCCACGAAGTGGGAGTTCTCGGCGTCTGCGCCCCGTAGCCGTGCCCTTCAGGGCATGGTTTCCCAACACATGGCCTGGAATGGCTTCCATTTTCGGGTAGAAGACAAAAAATGTGGGAACTATTTTTCAACTGGCAGAGCGATCAGGACTGGACCTGGGGGCCGTTTCTGGCGCTGCGTCCGGCGCGGGATGCCCCAATCCGGCCCTGGGTGTGGGCGCGGCTGTTTCTCGCGCTGTCGCTGGCGGGAGGGCTGGGGCTGACAGGGCTGGGGCTGATCTGTGTTTGGGGACCGCGTTTGGCGGCGCGGCAGCATTGGGATGTGCCGCCGGTCGTGACGGAGACACTGGCGACGCTGGCGGCGATGGGCGTGGACCCGGCCACGCAGGCGCTGCTGCTTGGGATTGGTCTCAGCCTGCCGCTGGTATTCGCGCTTGCCTGCCTGCCGTTCCATGTCGCCTGGAACCGGCGAGCGGCCCGGCTGGCCCGAGTGCCTGTCGCAGACGCGGAGACGACGGAGACCACAGACGATGTCTGGCCGCCCGCGCCGCGTGCCTAGATGTCCCTGCCCTGAACGGCAGGGCTTTAAAAGTTCAAGTCCCCGCCTGCGCGGGCATCAGAATTGATCTGTATTCGCCCGCGCAGGCGGGGGCTTGCACGTTTGAAGCACGGGAGTTCAGCCCCGTGTTTCTCTAGCGCGGGCCTTTGGGCGGTGCGGCGTGGTCGGCGGCATAGACTGTCTGCGGCGCGGTGGACAGCGAATGGTGGGAAAGCGAATAGCCGAGCAGGGCGGAAACTGCGAGAACGACCAGCAGCGCTCCGATCCAAACGTAGCGCGGCGGCTTCGTGCGGAAGGTCGGAGTGGGGCGAAGGGGTGCGATTTTTGCTGCATTGACACTCGGATGACCCGCTGCGGCTTTTTGCAGTGCTCCAACCATCTCCTGCCCCGAGGCGTAGCGCTTGGCGGGGTCCTTTTCCAATGCTCGGTTCAGCACGGCCTGGACGGATTCGGGGACGCCCGGCACCGGGGCGGGCTGACCCGCGATCACCTGATGCGCGACCATTTGGAAGTTCGCGCCCTCGAATGGCGGCTTGCCGGCCAGCATCTCGTAAAGCAGAACGCCCAGCGCCCAGATGTCGGACTGCGGAGTCGCGGGCTGGCTGCGAAGCTGCTCCGGGGCCATGTACGCCGGCTCCCCGACCAATGCTCCCATCAATGTCACCGTGGCGTCGCCCGGCTGACGTGCTAGACCAAACTCTACCAGCTTCACACGTCCATCATGCAGCAGCATGATGTTGGAGGCTCGGACATCGCGGTGCAGGATGCCTTCGGTATGAACGGCATCGAGCGCCGCCGCGGCCTGGCCTAAAATATCCAGTGTTTCGAGCATGGACAGTGACCGCTGATCGAGGTGCTGGCGCAGAGGGTGGCCGATCAGATACTCCATGACCAGAAACGGGTGACCGTCCTGCTCGCCGGTCTCGTAAATCGCCGGGATGCCCGGATGCGACAGCGCCGACAGCGCCCGCGCTTCCCGCTGCAGCCGCGCTTCCAGTACCGACGCCAGCGCCGGGTCGGCGCTTTCGGCGTCGGCGGCGGGCTTGCCGGGGGCGACATGGAGGATCTTAATCACCACCATCTGCCCGAGGCGCGGGTCTACCGCCTGGTAAAGCGTGTAGTGGGTCCCGCGCCCAATGGCCCGCACCAGCACATAATCGCTGACTTTTCGGTAGGCGAGCTTTTCAATACCTTCACTCATGTCCCCATCTTCGGCATCGGCGCACGGTTTATGCAGGTCTAAAATGCCGAACTAGCCGCGAGTCCATTCTACGACCTGCTGACGGTGGTAGCCGTCATGAAAGGCAATCAGCGCGGCCTGAGCTTCCAAAGTGATCGGGCCAAGCTCGGTGTGTGCGCCGACCCGTGCCCAATGGGCTAGGGACAGGCCGCGCAGGAAGGCGACAATCTCGCGGCGATTGGCCCGGTACCGCGTGAGGCATTCGGCCGGGTCGGCGTGGGCGTAGTCGTTGTCCAAAGCCACTTGGCCTTCGTCTATTCCCTGCAAAGTTGGGCTGTCGGCGTCGCGGGTCTGGACCAGGCGTCCTAAAAACACCCGGTCCCAGTCGGTGAGATGCGCGACCACTTCGCGCAGGGTGAAGCGGTCGGGGTCGGGCCGGCGGTCGTAAATCGCCGGGTCGGTGACGGTTTCCAGCATCTTCGCCAGCACGTCCGGGGCCGAGTCGAGGTCAATGAGCAGGTAACGGTGCAGTTTCTCGGGCAGCATAGTTGGTTTCCTTGATTCCATAGGTGAGGGGCCGGCTCCGTGCCAGAACAAGCGCGGCGATGCGGGCGGCACTGGCACCGAAGACGGGTTTCGGCTGGTAGTCGTTGACTAAAGCCCCGTCCGCGTTTCTTTGGCGGCCGGACGTAGCCAAGCATGGGATGATTGAAAGGCTCCGAACTCTGGCCTTGCCGTTCTCGGCCCGGCAGTGCAGGCGCAGAATAAATGTCTCCGGGAATCGGGCGCGGGAGTTGCCGCCGAACGCGAAGTTGCCGAGGCTGTAGGCGATATACTTTCCCCGGTACCGCTCGATGCCCTGGACGACGTGCGGGTGGTGCCCGATGACGGCATCCGCCCCGGCGTCAATGAATCGGTGCCCCATTGCCGTCTGCCAGAGCTTTGGCACCGTGTCCAGCTCACTGCCCCAGTGCATGACGACGACAACCAAATTGCCCGGCTTTTTGCAGCGTCTGATCTCGTCCAAGACACGCGCCGCGACCCCGGCGGTCTGCGTCGTGTTCTCGCCGACCACGGTGCAGTCCCCAATCAGGACGACTTGCGTTCCCCGAATGGTCGTGACATATGGCCTGTTCTGGTAAAAGATCGGGACGTGCGCCTGCCGAAAGTTTGCCACTGTATCCCGAAACCCGGCGTCAAGATAATCGTGCGAGTGGTTGTTGGACAGCCCGACCGCCTCCACCGAGCTTGCGGGAAAGATTGCGGCATAGTTGTCATCGCCCTTGAAATGCCACTGCTTGCCGGCGGCAGCGTTTGAATTGGTGAGCGTACACTCGAAGTTGACGACTGATAAATCGTCGGCACGGAGCCAATCTCTGACCCGGTGAAACGGATAGTCTAAACGCCCTGAGCGCTGGTAGACCGCTGGAAACCGCGTTCCGCCGCCATCGCCGTTGACCGCGCCGAATGCGCAGTCCCCGGCAAACGACAGCACGATGTCCCGGCGGCTCTGCCGGAGCGCTTGAACCGGCGGCGCGGCAGCGGGCCGCACTCGGGGCGGGAGCTGCGCCGCGTGACGCCGGGCCGTGCAGCCCCCGCCGGCCAGCAGAACTCCCAAGAGCAATAGGGCAGGGAACCGGAGCAACGACTTACTCGCTTTCGGTGGGCTGACTCTCCGTATGCTGAAGACGCGGCAGGCCGCGCCGCAGGGTGATGATGGTCAGCTCGGGGCGGGTCAAAAAGCGCAGGGACAGGCCGCTGGTGCCGAGGCCGCGCGTGACATAAAGCTGGGTGCGGCCTGGACGAATGCCGACGACTCCGCGCAGGCGGCCCCGGCTGTAGTAGCCGTCGCTCATGCGCCGCCCCAGCAGCGAATGCGTGTAGGGAGCGCCGTAGAACGGCAGGCGAATCTGGCCGCCGTGGGTATGGCCGGACAGCACAACGTCCACACCCCGCAAAATGGCCTCGGCGACCGAGTCCGGCGAGTGCATCAGCAGCAACGTGAACAGGCCGTCGGGAGCGCCTTCCAGCGACAGTGTGACATCGTCTTTGTCGCTTACGGGGTCGTCCACGCCCGCCAGCACGATCTGCGCGTCGCCCCGCGAAATCAGTACGTGCCGGTTCATCAGCGGCGTGACCTTGTTCTCAGCGAGGGTCTGCGAAAACGCGAAGGGCCGGACGCCGTTTTTGTGCTCGGAGTTGCCGAACACGGCATAGGTGCCGTCTTTTGAATGGAACGACTTGGCGAGCGTCAGAAATGGCCCGATGCCGGCGGGGGTATGCACCATGTCGCCGGTGACCGCGACCAGATCCGCCGGGGGCAGCGCCGTCAGCAGCGTCTCCAAAAGCCGCTCGCGGCGGCCCATCTGCTTCATGTGCAGATCAGAGACCTGGTAGATCGTGTAGCCGTCGAACTCGCGGGGCAGGCGCGGGGCAAACAGATCAAAGCGCACGGTCTCAATCAAATACGGCTCCACGGCAGCGGCATAGGTCAGCAGTCCCAGCCCAATCCCGCCCGCCGTCATCAGCCCTCCCAGGGGCAGCCGGCTCATGGGGCGGGGGCTTTCTTAACACCTGAGCCGTCTGTGGGCTTCTGCGCGACGCAGACGACCGAGACGCCGAACGGCAGGTTCCAGAACTTCACCAGGCCCGTCTCCCACTGCGACAGCGCCAGCAGCGCCTGGTTCACCGGCCCGGAGAAGTTGACTAAGTTGGCTTTCTTTTCGCCGTTCGTGCGGCTCTGGGGCAGCAAATTGCTGATCTGGCGATACGCCCAGATCGGCGGAAAGAGCGTCGTGACCGTGTACGACAATTTCTGCACGCTCAGCCCGACCCGCTGAAACAAATCTTTCAGGCGCGGCGCGGTGTAGCGCCGAAAATGGTGCAGGGCTTCGTCGTGCTCGCTCCATAGCGACGGAAACGCCGGGACTGTCACCAGCAGCCGCCCGCCGGGCTTCAGCACCCGGAAGATTTCCGAGGAAGCCGCCTTGTCGTCGTCAATATGCTCGATGATGTCCATCGCCGTGACTACATCGAACGCGCCATCTGCGAACGGCAGCCGCCGGACATCCGCCCGCGCCAGCCCGCCAGGCGCCCCGCGCGTGACGCAGAACTGCAACGCTTCCGGCGAAAAGTCCGCGCCGACCACCGAGCCGAACGGCTTTAATTCATCAAGCATCGCCCCGGTGCCGCAGCCGATGTCCAGGATTTGCAATTTGCCCGTGCGCTCGTAATGGGTTTCCAGGAGGCTTGTAATCAGATGCCGCCGGGCGACAAACCACCAGTAACGGTCCTCGAAGCGGTACATCCGCTCGTATTCTTCGTGTTTCATATTTTGGAATGGGAGGAAGCAGTTGTGGGGGCGGAGCAGTGCAGATGCCGGTGCATCCAGCGAATGCGCGACAGATCAGCCAGCATTCGGAGGCCATCCCGGACCATGCTGACTTTCGAGCCGTCCATATGTGACCACCGGATCGGCACCTCGGCAATCGTGTAGCCCAGACGCCGGGCGACAAACAGCGCCTCGCTGTCGAATGCGAAGCCGTCCACGCGGCACTTCGAAAAGACCGCGTCCGCCGCCTCTGCCGTGAAGACTTTGAACCCGCACTGCGTATCTTTGATGCCCGGCACGGCCAGAAGCTGCACGGCGGCATTAAACCCGCGCCCCATCTGCTCCCGGTACCAGGGCTGATGCACCAGCAGGTTCGAGGCTTTGAGGGGCCGGGACCCGATCCCAATTTGCGCCTTCTCTGCGTCCATCGCCGCTCGGACCACGTCGTATTCTTCCGCGGGCGTGGCAAGATCGGCATCACAGAACAGGCGCCTCTTGCCCGACGCTCGCAGCATTCCGTAGCGCACCGCGTAGCCCTTGCCCCGATTGCCGCCGTAGCTCAAACACTGCACGGAATACTCTGGGTGTGCCGCCGCAAACTCCTCGACGACTTGCGCTGTTTGGTCTGCGCTACCGTCGTCCACGACCAGCAATTCGAACGCCTCAGCACGCGCCGCGAAGCAGGCCGCCGTCGCCTCCAAAGTCAGCGGCAGCCGCGCTGCTTCATTGTAGGCGGGGATAATTACGGAAACGGACATTATCGTTTATTATAGGCCGCACGGGGCGTCAAAGTCAAGGGACAGGGCGCTCACCCCGCTTGAGGTGATTACCACAGAAGGCGTGAGGCTAAGAGACTACAGAGAAAAGTACCCTGCCCTGAACGGCAGGGCTTTAAAAGGGCAAGTCCCCGCCTTCCGCACTGGCGACTCGGAGAGCGCGGGCACCAACTGGATCTTAATCTTCGCCCGCGCCCCTCCGGGCAACCAGTGCTGAGGCGGGAGATTGCACTTCAAAGCACGGGGGTTCAGCCCCGTGGCACAAAGCACGGGGGTTCAGCCCCGTGGAGCAGTCTCTAAGACGCAGGCGGCTCTTTCTTGGCCCGTGGATGTGCCTGGGCGTAGACTTCCTGAAGCCGCTCTGTGGTGACGTGGGTGTACATTTGCGTCGTGGCGACGCTGGCGTGGCCGAGCAATTCTTGGATGACCCGCAGGTCGGCTCCGTTGGACAAGAGGTGCGTCGCGAACGTGTGGCGCAGGACGTGCGGAGTGATCTTCAGATGCGTGGACGCCTGAGTGCAGTATCTGTCGAATAGCTTGCGGATGCCCCGGTCGGAGAGACGCTCGCCGTAGCGGTTGACAAACAGCGCCCCGTCGTCAGCGGCGGCCAGCATTAACAGTGCGGGGCGGCCTTTTCGGAGATAACGCTGCAAGGCGAAGACCGCGTCCCGGCCTAAAAGCGTGACGCGCTCTTTGTTGCCCTTGCCGATGACCCGGATGACGCCCTCGTCGTAGTTGATGTCGTTGACTGACAGCGCCGCAAGTTCCCCCGCTCGCATTCCTGACGCATAAAGTGTTTCGAGCAGGGCACGGTCGCGCAGGCCGAGTGGTTTGGTCAAGTCCGGGGCGGCAAGGAGTGCGTCAACCTCATCGGGCCGCAGAAACTTCGGCAGCCGGCGCTCCTGCTTGACAGTTCGCAGGCCGACCGCCGGGGAGCGGGCAATGAGCGAATGGCGGGCAAGGTGAGAGAAGAACGACCGCAGGGCGGCGGTCTTGCGGGCACGGGAGGCACGGGCAAGGTTCCGTGACTGCATCTCGGCGAGATAGGCGCGGAGCAGGGAGGCGTCAACCGCGTGAATGTCGGTGACGCCCCGCGCCGCCGCGAATTCGACAAACTGCCGCAGGTCCTCGGCGTAGGCTTTGACCGTGTGCGGCGACGCGCCCTTGAGGTCGGATTGCGCCGAAAGAAACAGATCGCGGCAGGCTTCGATCATTGCGGTGTTGTCACAGCTCGGCAGTGGACATCCAGGATGCCAGCGCGGACAGGCCGCGCTCGGCCAGCAGGGTGTTCTTTTCTTTTTTGTCCCGAATACGGTCCGGCAGCGGCGGCACGATGCCCCAGTTGGCGTTCATCGGCTGGAAGTCCTTGCCGTCGTAGTGCGCGACGTAATTTGCCAGTGCGCCGAGCATTGTGGTGTCCGGCAGCGACAAGAGCGGCAGGCCCTGAAGGTGTCGGGCGGCATTGCGGCCCGCCAGAATGCCCATCGCCGCCGATTCAACATAGCCTTCGACTCCGGTAATCTGCCCGGCGAAGAAGACGTTTGGGTAGGATTTCATCTGGAGTGTGTCGGCCAGCACCTGCGGGGATTGGATATACGTATTGCGGTGGATGACCCCAAAGCGTACAAACTCGGCGTCTTCCAATCCTGGGATCATGCGGAACACGCGCTTCTGGTCGCCCCACTTCATGCGGGTCTGGAAGCCGACCATCGAAAACAGTGTTCCGGCGCGGTTTTCCTGACGAAGCTGCAAACAGGCCCAGGGCCGATGTCCGGTGCGCGGATCGGTCAGACCGACCGGCTTCATCGGGCCGAACGACAGCGTTTTCGGGCCGCGCGATGCCAGCACTTCAATCGGCAGGCAGCCCTCGAAGTAGGGCACTTTGGCCTCATGCTCGCCCAGCGGCGCAAGCTCGGCGGCCAGCAGGGCGTCGTAGAACGCTTCATACTCGGCTTTCGAGAAGGGACAGTTCAGATACGCCGCGTCGCCCTTGTCGTAGCGCGATGCCATAAACGCGATGTCCCGGTTAATGGTAGACGCATCAATGGTCGGCGCGACGGCGTCATAGAAGAAAAGCTGCGACTGGCCCGTCAGCCGTCCAACCTCAGCGGCCAGCGCATCAGAAGTCAGCGGCCCGGTCGCGACAATGTATGGCTTGGTTTCGTCAATCGCCGACACTTCCGCCCGCTCTAAAGTAACGTTGGGGTGGCTTTCTAATTTGCCCGTAATGCACCGGGCGAACAGGTCCCGGTCCACCGCAAGCGCTTCGCCGGCAGGGACACTTGACGCATCCCCAGCGGCCACAATGAGTGAGTCCAAGCGGCGCATTTCTTCTTTGAGCAGCCCGGCGGCATTGGTCAGCGCGTTGGACTTGAGCGAATTGGAGCAGACCAATTCGGCCAGCTGATCGCCGACATGCACCGGGGTCGGCCTGACCCCGCGCATCTCAATCAGCCGCACCTTTGCGCCTGCGTTCGCCGCCTGCCACGCGGCCTCGCTGCCCGCCAGCCCGCCCCCAATAATCGTGATTTCGTCAGACATAGTTTATTTCTAAAGCTCGTACTCGTCCACGGGCGAAAAGTAAATCACGGTGCAGACATCTTCGTCTGTGACATCCCGGCCATAGATGCGTCCAAGCAGGGGCATGACCTCGTCTTTGGTGCGGAACTCCGGGTTCTCGCGCTGGACATCACGCGGTGACAATTCGCCGACGGGCTTGACCTCGACGGCGTCCAAGATGGCGCTGTAGATTTTTTTGCGTCGGGCGAACCGCTGCCCGACCGTGACCCAGACAATCTGGCCGGTCTGGTACTTGTCGCTCTTATCGCCCAGGCGAATGGTGGCCGACTTGCGGCCTTTTTTAAGTGCGTCCCCGTAGAGATCACTGTAGAAATTCAGCGCTAACATGAACTTGAATCATCCCCCGATTTTGCATAAATTCTTGGAACCTACCCCGGCTCGTTCCTATGCCTTCGGCATTACTTCGTATCTGCCACCCCTCCCTAAGAAGGAAGGGTCGGAGCTTCGGAAGCAAGTCTTTCTTGGCCGTCTCTTGCCCTTCCTTCTTAGGGAGGGGTGGCAGATACGAAGTAATGCCGAAGGCATAGGAACGAGCCGGGGTAGGTTCTTACACCGCCGCCAATTCCCGCTCGTTTGCTTCTGCGCCCTCAGCCGTCTCTTTGACTTTCACCGGCAGCGCTTCCTTGTAGTCGCAGTCGGCAGTGTTACACTTGATGCCGACAATCTTGCCGCCGCGCATCGTGTTCTCGATGAGTGGCCCTTTGCACTTCGGGCAGGGCCGGCCAATCGGCTTGCCCCAGGCGACAAAGTCACACTTCGGGTAGTTGCCGCAGCCGTAGAAGGTCGCGCCCTTCTTGGAGCGCTTCTGCGCTACCTCGCCGCCGCACTTGGGGCAGGGGACATCAATCTTGGCCGCGCCGGTCTGCTTCGTGGTCTTGCACTCCGGGTAGTTCGTGCAGGCAATAAACTGGCCGAAGCGGCCCGCCCGCATTGCCATTTCCGCGCCGCAGTTCGGGCAGACCTCGTCAATCTTCTCCGCTTCTGGGCGGACAATCGTTTTGCAGCCGGGGTAATCCGAACACGAGATGAACTCGCCGTAGCGCGACTCGCGGATGACCATCGGCTTGCCGCAGGTCGGGCAGTCCTGACCAGCCTCGCGGGGCGGCTGCTTCAGCGATTCCATCTCTTCGCCGGCTTTGGCGACGCTTTCAGCAAACGGTCCATACCAGCGGCGCATCATGCCGACCCAGTCCTCCTTGCCGTCGGCGACCGCGTCGAGCTGAGTCTCCATCGCCGCCGTGAACTTGACGTCCAAAATATCCGGGAAGTGCTTGACCAGCAGATCGTTGACGGTCGTGCCAAGTTCCGTCGGCTTAAAGCGCTTCTCGGTCAGCTCGACATACTGCCGGTCCTGAATCGTGGCGATAATGGACGCATACGTGCTGGGCCGTCCGATGCCCTTCTCTTCCAGAGCCTTGACCAGCGTTGCCTCGGTGAAGCGCGGCGGCGGCTCAGTGAAGTGCTGCTTTGGGGTCAGCGCCAGCAGGGTCAGCGCCTGCGCTTCGGTCAGCGGCGGCAGGGGCTGCTTGTCTTCGTCCGCCGTGTCTTTGGCATCATCTTTGCCTTCCTGGTAGACCCGCAGGAAGCCATCGAACTTTTGCGTGGAACCCGTTGCGCGGAACGTGTAATTTTTTGCGGTGATGTCCACGGTCACGACATCGAAGACCGCCGGGGCCATCTGCGACGCCACAAAGCGGTTCCAAATCAGCTTATACAGCCGCTCCTGGTCACGGGACAGTGTTTGGGCGATCTTCTCGGGCAGGCGGCGAACATCGGTGGGCCGGATTGCCTCGTGGGCATCCTGAGCCGCACCGCCCTTTTTGTACTGCTTGCCGGCGGACGCCGTGTACTTCGGGCCATAAGTCTCGATAATCAGTGCCCGCGCCGCCGCCGACGCCTCATCGGCAATGCGCGTCGAGTCGGTCCGCATATAGGTAATCAGGCCGACATGGCCCTCGCCGGGCGCGTCCACGCCTTCATAGAGCTGCTGTGCCACCTGCATGGTTTTCTTGGCACTGAAGCCGAGCTTCCGGGCCGCTTCCTGCTGGATCGTGCTGGTGATAAACGGCGGGGCCGGGTTGCGCTTCTTTTCGGAGCGCTTGACCGATTTAACCGTGTACGCCGCGCTGTCGAGATCGGCGAGTATCTTGTCGGCGGACTCTTGATTGCCGATCTCGAGCTTTTTGCCGTCCCGCTCGATCAGCGCGGCGTCGAACTTGCGCCTCGCGGTGTCGGGCGTGAGCGACGCCGTGATGGACCAGTACTCGACGGGCTTGAACGCTAAAATCTCGCGCTCGCGGTCGGCGATGAGCCGAACCGCGACTGACTGGACCCGTCCGGCGGACAGGCGCGGGCGGACCTTGCGGGCCAAGATCGGGCTGATCTTGTAGCCGACAATCCGGTCAAGCTCGCGCCGGGCCTGCTGGGCGTTGACCCGGTCCATATCAATCTCGCGGGAGTTTTGCAGCGCAGCCTGCACGGCGGTCTTGGTGATCTCGTTGAACTGGATCCGGCGCGGGTTCTTCAGGCCGAGCGCTTCCTGCAAATGCCAGGAGATCGCCTCGCCCTCGCGGTCAGGGTCGGAGGCCAAATAAACAATGCTAGCATTCTTGGCGGCGGCTTGCAGCTTGCGGACCACGTCCTCGCGCTCGGGGATAATCACGTAGGTCGGCGCAAAGTCTTTTTTGATGTCAATCGAGAGTTTTCTCTCCGGCAGGTCACGCACATGGCCCATGCTGGCCTCGACCTGGTAGTCGCTGCCGAGAAACCCCTTGAGCGTCTTGGTCTTCGCCGGCGACTCGACAATGATCAGCTTTTTTGCCATTTGTATCTTTTCATCCTTAGTTGTCCCTATTATAACACCCAAACGCCGTGAATTGTTACCATCGGGCCGAAGCGGTCTCCGAAATGCGCTTCTGGAACATTCAGGAGGCTGGCGACGTCAAGCCTATGCCGCATCCGTCTCCCCGGTACATTTACCAGTTTCTTGCTATTTTGCGCCGAACGTCGTATAATAGTCTTCGGCAGCACTCGTTTCGGGTAGAATACGGCAGTCCGACGGTTGTGGACAGCCCGGCTTTTTGATTTGAACCACTAAGGAACTACTATGCCACGCAATTTTGTGCCATGCGCTCGGGTGATTTTTCACGGAATGACGACGCGCTTTGCGCTGACTTCGGCATCGCTGGTCCTGGCCGCCCTTGCACCGGTGTCGGCGTCTCCGCTGCGCCCGGCGGGGCATCTACCAGTGCCGCTGGAATCGTTTTTGAACTACCACGCAGGCAGTGTCCGCGAGCTATCGCAGGAAGTCTCCGTAGACCCCGTCGTGCGGCGGCGTCTGGCTCGGCATTTCCATGTCACGCCCGCGCAGATGACAACTTATATTAGTCAGAACTTGGTGCTGCGGCACCTGCAAAAAGCCGGCACCTACCGGGTCGCCTGTGTTCGCGCCGACGGCAGCGAATACTATGTTGAGTCCCGCCTCCCCGCTGGTACTCCGGTGTTCGTCTCCCGCACTACCGGGCAGCCGATCCTGAAGCTGGCCTGCGGCAACCCGATGGTCTCGGCCCTGCCGCCGACTTTGTTTCCGAACAAGCCGGTCGCCCCGCCGCGCCTCGCCGCGCTTCCGACCACCCTGACCGATTCCAATCTCGCCGGCGTGCCGGCTCTGACCGCGCTCGACGGGACCGCCCCCGATCTGCTCGCGGCAAGCGACCTGTCAGCCCCCGCCGTGGTTCGGGTCTCACCCTCGCTTCAGCTTCTCGGCGGTGGGGGCGGGTCGGGCCTGTCGGGCATCTTTCCCGCCCTGCTTGGAGTCGGCGCGGCGGTGGGAGTTTTCGGCAACGGCAATGGCGGCAGCAACGGCACTCCCGCCGGCCCCGCCAACCCGGCAGTGCCGGAGTCATCCACGGCCACCTCGATGGGCCTGCTGTTCGTCGGCGGCAGCCTGGTCTTTATTCTGCGCCGCAAGACCCGCGCTCGAAGCGTCTGAACCGTTTACAAATTACGAAACAAAAGAGCGCCCGACCTGAAAGTCTCAGGCCGGGCGCTTTTCTGTTTCTCGTTCTATCCCTAGTTCTATCTTTACACAGGCAGGTATGTTTTCAGCAGCACGGCGTCTTTGCCGGCAGCGATGAGCGTATACTCGCCCATCGCTGCCGGGAAGACATACGACCGGCCCTGCGTCAGCGTGTAATCGCCGACTTTGGCCTCGCCGGCATGGACAAAGACGTGGTGGAAGCCGTCGGCCAAAGACTGCGGCAGAGATGACCCGGCGGTGAGTGTCAGCCGGTCGGTGTTGAAGTGGGAAGTGCGGAACAGGGACTCGGTCTTCGCGCCGTTCGCATCAGCAATCACTTCGGGCTTGCGGGCATGCTGCGAGATTTGGTTGTGTGCCGGGTCCTGGTTGATCGTTGCCAAATAGTCTTTGACATGGGTTGGGCGCAGGGAGCCGTCATCCAAAATCTTGCCTTTGTCAAAGCCGCGCATCGAGCAGTTCTCATCGGGCACATCCACCTGCACTTCGTAGACCAAGTTGCCGTCGGGGAAGCGCGTGCTGTCGTCTTCCCATGAGTGATGGATGCCGCCTGCCGTGAGATCAATCACGTCATCGGTGTGCGCTTCTACTAAGTTGACATAGGCGAACGGGTCCAAAGCATGAATACGTTCTTGAGCCTGCGCCCGCGCCCCTTCGACCGTAAACCGGCCCGACGCCACCTCGCGACTCAGGCGGCCCATTTCGTCGTCAATCGTGTGCAGCACCCGCGAATACGCCTCAAAATCGGTGCCGGCTTTCAGGCCGAACGTGTACAGGCCCGGTGCAAGGTAAAACCAGGCTTCGGGCTTCGGCACCCAATGGCCCAAAGTTTTGCCCTCGGGCAAGTGTACCTGGAACGAGTTGCCTTTGGCCTGGGTCAGCTTAATCAAAAGCGATAAGTCGGGGCCGAACTTGGCCAGCACTTTTTGGCCCAAAAAGCCTGCCGGATCGCCTGCAATCAGCTCGCTCAGTGCAACGGCATCGCCGCCATCGGGGCCGACAAGCTGCGACGCCTGTGCCAGCTCATACGACTGCCCGACTTTTTTGCCTGTCCACTCCGGGCTATCTGACAGCCCCTTCAAGTCCACAATATAGCGCCCGCCCCAGCTCGGCTGCTCGATCAGCTCGTCTTTGACCCGCCAGGGGGCGTTGAGTGTGTGCGTCATCGGTTCAATTCTCCTAGAGGTTCGCTTAACGGCATTGTACCCATATCGGTGGCGGCAAAAGTCACTCGCTCGTAGATTTCCGTCAGCGGCAGCGCGATTCCGAGCGTTTCCAGGGTGAGCACCGCTTCCAGGCCCGCGTTCTGCTCATAGAGCCAGCGTCCGTCGGGCTGCCGAACATAGCGCTCGACTCTGGGCGTCTCCTGCGAAACCAAAACATACTCTTGCAGCGACTCAAGCTGCTGATACAGCGCAAATTTCGCGCCTCGGTCATACGCTTCCGTGGATGGCGATAGAACCTCGACCAGGACAAGCGGATTGATCAGGACATCGCCTCTCTGATCAGCAAACTGAGGCTCACCGCAGACAACCGAAACGTCCGGGTACGTGTAGAGACCCGTTGCTTTGACCAGCACACGCATATCACTGGGATAAGTTTCGCAGGGTCGGCTTTTGAGACGATTACGAAGCTCGCCCGCAATATTCCCAGCAACCAAGTTGTGTTCACGGCTGGCACCGGCCATCGCGAACATCTGGCCGGAACGATACTCGCTTTTATGTTTCGCTTGGCGCTCGATTTCCAAATACTCGTCAGGCGTCACAAACGGGGTTGCTAATGCAGACATATGGATCTCCTTTGAAGCCAGATGATGTAAAACTAATCCGTATCAGTTGCCGCTAAAACCGCGAGGGTGCGGCGGTCCGGGCGCAGCGCGACAAGGCCGAAGTCCCAGGCCACGCTGTAGAACCATGCAGTCTTTGCCGTGAACGAGAACCAGGCACACGACTCCGCCAGCACGGCGGCGGCTTCAATGGAGGCAGTCTCGCCCGCGCCGGCGAGCGCTCCAAACGCCTCCCAAGCCGCTAACCGTCCATATGCCCCACCGAGGCCCTGACTGTACGCACCTCCATTACCAGCAGCGGCAAACACAGTGGAAAGCACGTCCGCCGGGGACACCGCGTTAAGTGTCAGATCGGGTCCGAAAGCGCCCTCCAGGCACGCAAGCGGCAGGGACAGTACGAGCGCCGCAGTGATGGCCGACGGGGGAATATCCATGTCGCTCCTAAACAAACGTGCCTCGCTTCGACCGTTTGACCCAGTCTCCCAGTTCTCCACGGCAGCCCGCAGGCGCTTGGCGTCGGGTTCGGTGAGCGGGTTTTCGATCCAGTCTGCCTCAAGTGTTGTTGGCGGCAGCAGAGGCAGCACCGCCTCCGCCGATACTCCCGGCGTCGAATAGTTTTTGGTGCCCTGCCCGTAGCTCGGCAGGTAACCCGGCAGACGCCGCTCGATTGGGAGCAGCCGGAGCGGCAAACGCGCCAGTGGATGCAGCCCGGAATGACGTCCCCAAAAGGCCGCTGCGGCCCCGACGATCGCCGTGCCACGCAGGACCATTTCCTGCACCAAGCAGAGTAGCGATTCGGCATACGCCGTGTCCGGCGCAAAGCGCTCAAAGAGGGCACCCAGCACGGGAGATGGTTGTGCCTGCGCCAGCATCGGCGCGGCCTCTAGCCGGAGGCTTCGGTAGGAATTGGGCGGCGCGGACGCCGCCCATCCCCGGCGCATTCCAGACACTTGCAGGGCGGCAGCGACGGACTCCAGCCCTAGAGTCAGGGCCAAAGTTTCCTGCACCCGTTCCAGAATAGCACGCCTTACCCCTTCTTCAACCTGCGGTACACTTGCTTCATCGGTCAGCGTAGCGGCGACCGCAAGCAGGACTTCCACTCCTCCCGCCTCGGCCCATCGGCGGATTTGATCATACTGCGCGTTCCAATCACGTACACCGATGAGGCTGCGTAGAAACTGATCAATATCTTGAGTTTGCGTCATTAAGTGGGTGTCTCGCTATGGATGTGCGTTCGGGTTGTCTACCGCCAGGCCCTCGGCAGTCGCGGCGGCGTTGAGATCGTTGTCGGCACTGATGAATATCGGCGGCGGCAGACTGAGTTCGGCCAGTCCTTCAGTCATCTCTAAGGCGGCCGCAAGCTGAATGGCGTCATAGCCGCGCAAGCGATGCTGCTGCACCAGAGTTATCGCTCGCTGTACCACTTCCTCAGTGATTGGAATAATCGTGTAGTTGGTGCGAAGATGTGTTTGTAGATCCGCAATGGCAACACTCCCGTCCCGCGCGGCGATCTCGGCACGCCGAACCCGCCGCATAACAGCGGCAGCAGCTTCCGCGCCAGTGACATGGGCCGTGTAAATATCGTTGCCGCTGGCAGGATCGCAAAGTTGTTTGATCCAAGCCGTGCCAGTCTCGGCGACATACCGTTTGACGATGCCGCTACTGTCAAGGAAATAGACGCCCATTTAATGCGGCTCTCGATCTTCCAGCAGCGTTTCTGAAACCGGCTGGCCTTTGACGGCAATCGGCGGATGCCGGTCGGCGGCATCCGCCGAGTGGTAACCCACCCGGTAACGGGGAGGCAGGGCCGCAATAACCCCACGCGCCCGCAGGTGTTCCGCAAGCCGCCGCTGCCGCTTTGGGGTTGTCTCTGCCTCTTTGGGCGGCTCCCAAGTGTCCATCATCTGGCGTAGCTGCTGCTGCTCGCCCGGCGTGAGGGCGCGGACAACTTCCACGGCGCGTTCTAAAGTTGTGCGTTCCATTGTGGCCTCCTGAGCGTATTATACCAAGTTACGGAGTGAGTTTGCGCTGTAAGTCGTAGAGCTTGGTCAGGGCTTCGATGGGCGAGAGTGTGCCCAAATCCAGACCCTCTAGTTCGTCCAAAACCGGGTGGCGCTCGGCCTCGAAGAGCGTGGTTTGCAGGCGCTGAGTGCGGGTGGCAAGCGGGCCGGCGGGGCTTTCATCTTTGCCCATGCTTTCAAGAGTTTGCAGGACTTCGCGGGCGCGTTTCAGTACCGGGTCGGGAACACCGGCGAGCTTTGCGACCTGAATGCCGTAGCTTTTGTCGGTGCCGCCGGGCATGATTTTCCGCAGCCAGACAATGTGGTCGCCCTGCTCTTTGACCGCAACACGGTAGTTCTTGACCCCCGCCGAGGTCTTTTCCAGCTCATTCAAATGGTGATAATGGGTCGCAAACAGTGTTTTGACCCCGACCGCATGCAGATACTCGGTGATCGCCCAGGCCAGCGCGAGGCCGTCGTAGGTGCTCGTGCCGCGCCCGACTTCGTCCAAAATCACTAAAGAGCGCGGCGTCGCGTTGTTTAAAATGTTGGCGGTCTCGTTCATCTCGACCATGAACGTAGATTGCCCGCTCGCCAGATCGTCATGCGCCCCGACACGGGTAAAGATGCGGTCTACCAGGCCGATGGAAGCGGAGTCGGCGGGCACGAACGAGCCGATCTGGGCCAGCAGGACAATCAGCGCGACCTGGCGGAGATAGGTGCTTTTGCCCGCCGAGTTCGGCCCGGTGATGATATGCAGCCGGGCGGTGTCGGCATCGAGATACGTGTCATTCGGGACAAAGAGTGTCCCACCTTGCAGGGACTCGACCACCGGATGCCGGCCCGCTTTGATTTCGAGTGTGTCTCCGGCGTGAACGTCCGGGCGGACAAAGCGCCCGGCCAGCGCGACTTCGGCGAGGCCGGCGAAGACGTCCAAACGGGCCAGCGTCTTGGCAAGTTTTAAGATGGGGCCGGTGTACCTGTCGGCGATCTGCTCACGGATTTGAACAAAGAGCTTATACTCCAGCTCGACGATCTTTTCCTCCGCGCCCAGCACCTGCGCCTCGTATTCTTTGAGCGCCGGCGTGATATACCGCTCGGCGTTCGCCGTGGTCTGCTTGCGCGTGTACTCGGGCGGGACCGTGACCCCTGACCCGGCTTTCGAGATTTCGATGTAGTAGCCGAAGACGCTGTTGAAGCCGATTTTAAGGCTCTTCAAACCGGTCTTTTCGCGCTCGGCTTCCTCGATCCCGGCGATAAAGCCCTTGCCGCCGGAGCGCAGCTCGCGCAGGGCATCAAGCTCCGCGCTGAAGCCGTCCCGGATCAGGCCGCCTTCGCGCAGCAGGACCGGCGGCTCGGGCTGAATGGACATTTCCAGCAGGTCAATCAGCTCTTGGGGCGGGTCGGCGACAATCGCCTTCATCGGGGCCAGCGCCCCGCCTTCCGGGGCGCGGGCCAGCGCCGACGCGACATCAGGCAGAGCTTGCAGCGACTGCTTCAGCGCAATCAAATCGCGGGCGTTCGCCGCCCCCGAGCAGATACGCGCGGTGAGGCGCTCTAAATCCGAGATGCGCCGGAGGGCATCGCGCAAATCGCCGCGCAGCAGGGCATCGGCGGCGGCCTCGGCGACCGCGCTTTGCCGGTTGTGGATTTTGTCGAGCGCCAAAAGCGGCTGATCGAACCACTTTCGCAGTAATCGCCCGCCGAGGGGCGTCACCGTGCGGTCGAGGATCGTCACCAGGCTTTTGGACTTCGCGCCGTCGGCCAGCGAATGGGTCAGCTCCAAATTGCGCCGGGCCGCAGCATCGAGCACCATGTAGTTCTCGGTGGAGTAAATCGCAAGGCTTCGGATATGCCCCGCCGCGCTGCCGTGGGTCTGCTTGACATAATCTAAAACCAGCGCGGCGGCGTCCAGCCCGGACGTCATCGCCTCCGCGCCGTAGCCCCGCAGCGACGGTGTCCCGAAGTGGTCTAAAAGCGTTTGACGCGACGATTTCCGGGTCTCTTGGGGCTGATGGTAAGTCACGACCGTCTTGGACACGGCTTTGATTGCCTCGCCCAATTCCTCCATGCCCGGCAGCAGCAAACATTCGGCGGGCCGCAGGCGCATGACCTCTTCCACGACTTTTTCCGGCCCGGCATCGCACGGCATCTCGGTAGCGAGGAACTCGCCTGTAGACACGTCCACCACGCCCACGCCGCTCGGCACCTTCGCGCCGGTGATCGCCGCCACCAGATAGTTGTTGGTCTTGGCATCAAGCATGGCCTCCTCGACCACCGTGCCGGGGGTCAGCACCCGCGTCACTTTGCGCTTGACCAGGCCCTTCGCCATTTTGGGGTCTTCCACTTGGTCGCAGACCGCCACTTTGTAGCCTTTGGCGATCAGACGCGCCACGTACCGCTCCATCGCGTGATGGGGGACACCGGCCATGGGAATACGCATCCCGGCGCCTTTGTCTTCCTTGCCGGTCAGGGTGATTTCCAGCTCCCGCGCGATGGTCTCGGCATCATCGCCGTAGGCTTCGTAGAAGTCGCCGACCCGCATCAGCAAAACGACATCAGGGCGCTCGGCCTTGATGTCGAAATACTGCCGGTGCAGCGGCGCGAGACTAGTTTGAGAAAAATTCATCGTACACCTGTTCGCAAGTTGTTTCCTTTATTATAGCAGATATTGGCTTGGAACCCGCACTGCACAAAAAACGCCTGATCCCAATCATGGGACCGGGCGCTTGTGTTGATATTCTGTGGGCATTCTCTGTCAGTGGACTGGCTGAAGCTGGGCTCTGGCTGCTGCCTGAACCGAAATATCATCTAGTTTCCCGGCGGTGGCAAATGCTCTGTTTGCTTCTGCGAGGCGGCCCTGCCCACGCAGGGCGTAGCCTCTATAGAAATGAGCTATTGCTATGTTCGGGTCAGTCGCTACCGCTTGCTCAAACTGGGGTAAAGCTTCCTTGTAATTGTGGCCGTAGCGGCGTCCTAGCGCAATGTGGAGCATGGCTTTCATTGCCACCGGTTCTGGGATGCCCGGATTGAAGGACATTTCCAAGTGTGGCTCGTTGGAGGCGGGATGCTCCTGATTGTCCGGCATATTCGGATTTTTTAGGATCTCTCCATAGGCTTGCACTGCTTCCGGCCATCGCCCAGCGTCATTCAAGACATTGGCATAATGAATGAGAGTGAACCCATCCTGACTAAATGTACCTCCGTTGCCTTCATTGGCCGGTGGATGAAGCATGGTTTGATAAACCTGAATGGCCTCGGCGGTGCGTCCCTCTGCCTCATATACCTGCGCTAATTCCTGACGCGCAAATTGGTTTGTTGCTACATCCTCCGCCAAGCATGCCTTCAAGTCATTTTCTGCATCTGCTAAATCTCCAGCACGGCGTTCTTGTGATCCTTGTTTTAGCAGGCTGTTAGCACGATCCACCCGCATCCGAAGTTCTGGCGAGAGCCGACGATTGCTGTAAACTCTGACATGCGATGCATTGGTCATGTACGATCCTATCAAAACAACTGAAATCGAAAGCAACAGGCAGCTCAACACTGTTAAGTTTTTCATTTGAATGCCACTCCTTTTCTGCCTCTTCACGTGTGCATATGTCTTTGCACCCTCTGTGAGTCAAACCCGCTAATGATTAGGGTCTGGAAAATAGTCTTCCCAAATGGGAAATTCTGACGACGGAGCGTCGCTTGCAATTTTTAGTGTGCCTATCGGATTTGGATACCAAACACCATCTACGTGGTCCGCAGTGCAGTTCATTGTCCATTCACATTTGTGTAGTGGCACCCATGACACGCTCGGCCCAGGTGGCTGATACATCATATATGTATCGAATACATCGATAACTAAAGCATGAGAAAAACCTGCAAGACCAAGAGTTGGGACATCGCCTGATGTCTCCCGGTGTGGTACACTGTCGGTGCTATCGGCGGTCCAGGGAGCTGGCGGAGCTTCTTGACTGGCGTAGTTAAATTCCGCATCTAGTACACTCCCATTGGTCGCACGATAGTAGATCAGCGGGTCTCTCAAAGGATAGTGTCAAGTTTTTTCGATAGTGTCAAGTTTTTTCTGTAAAAGCTGGGAGCATCTTGATTGTTCGGTTATTGTTCGGTTAATGTGTGAATGTCAGGTAGGCTTTTCCCGTCTGCCAATCGTCGCTGGTCTCCATCAGCAGAGCGCTCACCAGCCGCAGGCACGACGCCTCGTTGGGAAAGATGCTCGCCACCTGGGTGCGCCGCTTGATCTCCCGGTTCACGCGCTCAACGCCGTTAGTGGTCCGCAGCAGGCGGCGATGCGGCTCAGGAAAGGCAAAGACCGCCAGACCCTCGGGCAGGCTCTCTTCCAGCCACGCCGCAAGTTTCGGAGCCGTGGCCTCATATTTTTGCACCGTCCGCTTCAGGAGCGCGTCCGCCTCAGTCCTGTCCTGGGCGTTGAAGACGGCGCGGATGTCTGCGGCAACCGAGGCTTTCATGTCCTGCTTGGGCACATACGCCGAGGCGTTCTGCTGCAAGTGGAACTGGCACCGCTGCCACGGTACGCCCCCGAACACGGCTAAACGGGCGGCTTTCAGTCCTTCATGGGCGTCGCTGATGACCAGGCGCACCCCGCACAGGCCGCGAGCCACTAGGCTTTGCAGGAAGGAGCGCCAGTGGACTTCGTGTTCGGACAGCGCCACGGACACGCCCAGCACCGAGCGTTTTCCCGCCTCGTCCACGCCGACAGCTACTAAAACAGCGGCTTTCTGCACCAGTCCTGCTTGGCGCACCCGCTCGTAACGGGCATCGAGGTAGACATACGGGCAAGCGGCTAAAGGCCGCTGCCGCCAGGCTTCCAGCGTTTGGTCTAGTTCTTTTGCCGCCTGGCTGACCTGGGTAGATGAAACGGCAAAGCCGCAAAGCTGCTCGGTGATGGCGGCCACTTTGCGGGTGGAGACGCCCTGCACATACATTTCGGCCAACGCCAGCTTCAAGGCTCGCTCGGAGCGGGTGCCGCGCTCCAACGACTGTGGATAAAAGCCACCTTCCCGTACTTGGGGAACGGCGACGGTGATCTGGCCCAGGCGGGTGTTGAGCGTTTTGTCTTTGTAGCCGTTGGCGTGGCCTGTGCGTTCTTCAGTACGCTCATGCGGGGCCGCGCCCAGGTGCTTTTGGCGCTCGATTTGCATGGCAGCGTTCAAGAGGACTTGAAAAAGCGTCGGCAAAGCGTCCAAGCCGCTGGCGGAAAGTTGTTCTAAAAGTGCCTCGGACAGAGTAAACTCGTTCTGGTAGGTCATGGGTTGTCGTCCTTAAAGTGTGGTAACTTCAAGAATACTCCCTGGCCTACTACTTTTGAGCAGAAGCCATCTACTTTTACAGAAACAAGTTTACACTAACTCTCAAAGTATTACTGATGTTACAAATCTGCGTAAATTGCCATATTCCTTTTGTACCCCAGTAAGATGCAAACAGGTCAGGTGTGCCAACTGCTCCTACCCAGGTGATGTGCCCGAGTATGGATTGATCGGGCGTGGCTGTACCAGTTAGCGAAACGCCGCCCGCATTTGGTCCGAAGAAATTGTATGGTTGCCAAACGCTGACTGTTTTGGAGCCAATCACCGTGCCGATGGCGGTTCCATTGATGCTGGCGGTTGCTGTGCAGGAAACTGTTTGTGGTGCGCCAAAGTCAGCACCCTTTTTCCAAAACCATTGTGGATTTGGGCTTGTCGTGTCCGCAGAAGTCAAGTAGTTGACGCGACCGTAAGGCTTGGGATTAGTGAGCAGGGTACCAGGGGTTGTTCCCATAACGAAACTCTTGAAAGTCTCGCCTGAAACGCTCCATTGAAATTTAGAAAGCGTGAATGGCCCAGCGCTGATATTGCCGGTACAGCCTTGCCCAATCAGGATATTGTCACTGCCGTTGACTTTTGTTGTGCCGCCGAGGGTGAGGATGACCGGCGAAGCGCTGACCGTCCATTGAACCCCCGAACTCAAACTCGGATACCGGCCCTCGTTCGCCGGATCGATCTTCGCCCGCGCCCCGGTCAGCGTCACTGTCACAGTGCTGCCGGAAGGGGAGACAACACTGTAGCGGGTTCCCTGGGAGCGGCCATTTACTCCTTTTGTACCCACCTCGGGATCACCCAATCCGTCTGTACAGACCGTCGCCGGCAGCGAAGCAAATCCGTTCTGGTAATAGTTTGCCACGCTGGTTTGTGTGATGATGCACTGGGGCGGAGGATCGGTAGTCAAGGATTGGCCGGCGGCAGGCTGCCAGGTGAAAGTGGCGGTCAGAGTGCCTAAAGAGTCTGTTTGCCCGGAACTGTCGCCGGTTCCCGTGCCATTCGCCCAGGTATTGTAAGGGAGAGGGATGTTGGGGGTGTGGTAGATGCCGTACCACTGCCCGCCGCTGAAGGTGGGGCTTCGGGCGGTGACGTTGCCGGCGGCATCGGTCTTAGTCCAGGTGTAGGTGCCGGCATGGATAGGGTTGCCAAGCGAGAGGCAGGCCACAATGCCAAAAAGCATCAGGCGCAGGAACGGCGGGGCGCAGGAACGGCGGGGCGCAGGAACGGCGGGGCGCAGGAACGGCGGGGCGCAGGGACGAGAAGAGCATGAGTTTCTCCCATCAGACCGCAGAGGGACGCCCGAACATCAGCGTCTTGCACCTATTGTATCACGAGATACAAATTGTGTCAAGCGCAATTTTTGCAACCATGTAGAAGAAGGAAAGAGGGCGCGGTAAGCGGTGCCCCTACGGGAGATTGGGCGTTGGGTCCAGTGGGATGGCGGACTGCACTTGCTTCTCTTGCGCTTGTTCTTCCTGCGCCTGCGCCTCGGATTGGGCGGTCTGGACTTGCTTGAGGCCGTCCTGGATGAAGCCCAAAATGGCGACCCAGGCGATCAGGCTCAGGACCGCCAGCAGCGGGTACATCAGCAGGGTTGGGATGAACGGCAGGAAGATCTGGATGTCCCAAACCGTGTGCAGGACCATCGCCAGGCCCAGCACGTGCAGGAAGCGGCTGTCCTGGACCATGCTCCAAACAAAGGGCTTGTCGCCCTTGATCTTCCACAGCGCCGCGCCTTCGAGCGCCGCCCACGCGACATGACCGCCCGGCGATAGCACCCCGCGCAGGATGATGCTCTGCTGGGCCGTGTCCAGGTCCAGATGGCCCCCACCGAGCAGCGCCCGGAGCGCATAGCCCGACGACTCAAAGCCCGCAAACCCCGCGCCAATCGCGCCGCCGAGCAGCAGGCCGTTTAATGTCCAGCGGTACTTCGGATTGCCGACAAACAGCAGCAGCACCAGCGCCTTTCCCAGCTCCTCGATAACCCCCGGCAGCTCCAATCGGATCACCATGTCCCCAAAGAGCGTGATGATCAGCGAGAAAATGCCGCCGACCAAGATGGCCTTGAAGACCTGGTAAAACGAGACATTGTGCGGGATGTTCATCTCGAAATAGAAGACGACCACGGTGAGAGGGATGGCAAATGAGCCGGTGATGAGCAGGCCCGGCAGCAGATTCGGGTTCTGGAACTGCTGCACGCTGAACGAGAACGCGAAAAAGAGCAGCAGCGAGACGGCGAAGATACGGAAGAAGACCCAGGGCTTCGGCCAGACTGCTTCGAGCGACAGCAGCGGCGGCGTGGTCGTGCGCGTTCCCGTCATGAAGTATTCCTCGACATCTTCGTCGTTGTGCTTGTGGAAGACCTCGGACAGCAGCTCGCCGACTTGGAGACCTTCGACCGGCCCGGCCCCGGTGACTGCCCCGACCCGGTGGTTCAGGCTTTGGAACCAGTCGCGATTGGGCCGCACCTGTCCGGGCCGAGGCGGCGCATACGCATACGAGGCATACGGACCGGCGGGCGGCGCAGTCTGCCACCAGGACGACCCGACCCGGAGCGGTGCGCCCGGCGGCAGGACACCGTCGCTGGCTGGGGCATTGCCGAGCTGGAGCGGCTCTCCCGAGCGGGTGCGAAAGTAGAAATAGCCGTTCGAGAACGCAAACTCCGCCGCTTCGGGCGCGGCGGTCGGGTCGGCGCTGACTGCCCCGCACTCCGGCGACGTGCCGAGCGTGAGGGGCTGCCCGCCGACGACAATCTGCCGCCCCAAATCAGGGCCGGACACGCAGACCAGCAGGCAAGTCGGCCCCGGCGGCGGGGCATAACTTGGCGGCGGGGCATAAGCAGGTGGGGGCGTCTGGGGTTGGGCGGGCGGCGTCTCGGCGGCAGTCAGCGCTGTGCCGCAGCGTCCGCAGTAGAGCGTGCCGGGCGGGTTATCGAAGGCGCAGTTCGGGCAGTGCATCCAGGCGTTCTCCTGTGAAAGCGATTACTTCTTGTCATGGGAATCGTTGATTGCCCAGCCGTCGCCGCTGCGCTTCAGCAGAAGCGTCTCCATGAAGACATTGGACGGGCTGATGCGAAGAGTTCGGGGCAGAGTTTCATCGAAGCCTCCAATTCAAAGTTCCGCTTAAAGTTCTCCTCGAAATCCTGCGGGAGCCGGCGTTTCGGGTACAATAAGAGCGCAAACAAGAAGAGCACAAATAAATCCCGGCGAGATTATACCCAAATGAAAGCACTGCTTGCCAGCCCGCGCAGGCGGAGGAAACCAATGGAATGGCCCAGGTCCTCGATACGGATATTGTGGTGCGCGGCGGACAATCGCCGCTGCCAGAGCCAGGAGCAATCTTTTCCGGCAGCTACGGGCCGACATGAGAAGACGCTGCCACGGGCGTGGTGCACGGCACGATCCGAGCCACAACTGCCGGCGCTCTCCGGGCGGCGGGTGGAACAGTAGAAGCGGTGCCGGAAGCTGCCTATCCGGGCGGGCCGACCAATGAGCGGCACGTTCATGTCACTGAGGGAGTCGGCGCAACCGTTTTTGGTGACTTCTTCCCAAATCCCGTCCCGAAGCAAAGCCGCATCGCAAGAAAGCCACAACAATGAACAAGACCCTGCCAATACTTTACAGCGGCTTCTGGGACTTTCCCCTGGCGTTTACCGTGCGCTGGGAGAGCTGCCTGTACTTGTTCTTTCGGGAGTTCGATGACGACGCCGACGACTATGAGGACCAATACTGGGTCTACCTCCTGCCGCCCTGGACCGATGAGGAGATAGAAGCGTCCTGGGGCCAGGCGAAGTCGCAGGCGCTGGACTTTCTCGGGCAAGTCGCCGTCAAGAATGTGCTGTTTGATCCGACGCACCGCCGGGAGATTGACCCGGCGATTTTTCAGACACTCGCCAAGCGGCGCGAACTGGTAGGAACCGCAAGATGAAAGCACTGCTTGCCAGCCCGCGCGGCTTTTGCGCGGGCGTTGACCGGGCGATTGACGTGGTGGAAGAAGCGCTGGAAATCTTCGGAGCGCCGGTCTATGTCCGCCATGAGATCGTCCACAACGAATATGTGGTCGAGCGCCTGCGCCAACGCGGCGCGGTCTTTACCGACGACCTCGCGGACGTGCCCGACGGCAGCGTTCTGATCTTTTCGGCCCACGGGGTCGCGCCGAGTGTCCGGGCCGACGCAGCGGCGCGTCAGCTCCAAGTGATTGATGCCACCTGCCCCTTGGTGACCAAAATCCACCTCGAAGTGCATAAGTTTCTGAAGCGCGGCTATGGCATCTTCTATATCGGCCACAAAGGCCATGTCGAGACCGAAGGGACCCTCGGGGAAGCGCCGGGCCGCCTGCACCTCATTTGTGACTTGGCCGATGCCGCCGCCGCGCCGGAGCCGACCGAAGAGAAGCTGATTTACCTCACGCAGACGACGCTTTCGATTGACGAAACGGCGGAGATTGTGGAAGCCCTGCGCCTGCGGTTCCCGCGCCTCGAAGACCCGCCTGCCGGCGACATCTGCTATGCGACCCAGAACCGGCAGGATGCGATCAAGGTGATCGCCCCGAACTCCGATGTCGTGCTGGTGATCGGCTCGCAGACTTCGTCCAACACCAAGTCTCTGCACCGGGTCGCGGAAGCACTTGGGGCGCGGTCGTACTTGATTGGCGGGCGCGAGGACATCACCGATGCGATGCTGGCCGGGGCGGAGACGATTGGGGTCACCAGCGGCGCGAGCGCCCCGGAAGACCGGGTGCAGGGCGTGCTCGAAGAACTCAAAGTGCGGGGCGTATTGGATGTGGAATCAATTAAAGTGCGGGAAGAGGACATGGCATTCACGCCCCCCCGCGAGATGAAGCTGCTGCGAATGGCGCACGGGGCGGGATAGGGCGACCTCACCCCGTCACTCCGTGACGACCCTCTCCTTAAGCAAGGAGAGGGTGGGAAATAGGACAAGAAGAGGGCGCGGCAAGCGGCGCCCCTACGGTCACATCCTAGTTCTAGAATTCTTCACCCTCTCCTTGCTTAAGGAGGGGGTCGTCACGGAGTGACGGGGTGAGGTTCCTACCATGCTTCTCCAAAATAAAGTTGCGATTGTCACCGGCGCGGGCCGGGGAATCGGCACGGCAATCGCCCGGCGCTTTGCCGCCGAAGGGGCGCGGGTCGTGGTGCATTACAACGAAAGCCGGGACGCCGCCGCCGCGCTGGCGGCGGAAATCGGTGGACTGGCGCTCGGCTGCGATCTGACCGACCCCCTGGCGACCGAGGCGATGGTGGCCGATGCGCTTTCGCACTTCGGGCGCGTAGATGTTCTGGTCAACAATGCGTCGTCGTTCGCGGCGGATTTGGATTTCGAAGCAGCCACCTGGGACGATTTTCGGGCGGAGTTCGACGGCGTGGTCGGCACGACCGTGAACCCAATTCGGGCCGTGCTGCCGGTGATGAAGGCGCAAGGTGGCGGGCGCATCGTCAACTTCCTGGCGACTTTGGTCCAGCGGCCCGCCCCCGAGTATGTCGTGCACACGACCGCGAAAAGCGCGTTGATTGGCCTGACCCGGACCCTCGCCCGCGAGCTGGGACCGCATGGCATCACGGTGAACTTAGTCTCGCCGGGCATGACCCTGACCGACTACTCCCAAAACCTGCCCGAAGCCGTGAAAGCGCGGGTTGCCGGCCTGACCCCGCTGCGCCGCCTGGCGACCCCCGATGATGTCGCCGGGATCGTCCTCTTCTACGCCTCCCCACTCGCGGGCTTCGTCACCGGCGCGACCCTTGCGCCCGACGGCGGCCTCGCGATCTTCTGAGAAATCAGCCAGCCGATGGTCGTGCCGAACACCGCCCCGCACAGCACTTGATACGCAAAATGCGCGTGGCCTTCCACCCGCGACCAGCCAATGGCGACCGCAATCGCGAACCAGAGCGGCGTTAGACGCGGGAATGCCCGCGTCAGCAGCCAGGCCAGCGCAAACGCAAACGTCGTGTGCCCGCTGGGAAAGCCCGTCGGCTCCCCGTCCGGGCGCGGCAGCCGAGTCGCGTTCTTCAGTCCTTCCACCAAAAGCGGTGTCAGCACGGCGACTGATGCGGGCCACCAGAGCAGCCACTTCCGCCCGCGCACCCCCGCCCACACCAGCAGCACCAATGCCAGCCCAATAAACGACTGGTACAGCGTATGGCTGCAAAAGTCCCCGGTAAGCTGCATTGCCCGCACCGTCCAGGGCGGGTGAACGAGAGAGGCCGCGAGGACAACGCCGCTCGCAAGGGGCCAGAGCCAGACATGAAAATCGGTGATCCGAAAATTGACAAGCACACTGGAACTACGTCCTGGCAGGGGAAGACCGTTCCCGAAAACCGTTCTGAAACCGTTCTGAAACCGTTCCCGCTCTGCTATAATTGGCTATGACTAACACCCAGTTTGAGCTGATCGCTCCTCCTCAGCCCTTTGCGGCGCTGATTTTCGATTGTGATGGGACACTGGCAGATACGATGCCGGGGCATTTTGCGGCCTGGGTCGCCGCGCTGCGGGCGGGCGGCGGGGACATTACCGAAGAACGGTTCTACGCGAACGCGGGGGTGACTTCGGCGGCGATCATTGATGCGCTGAACCGGGATTTCGGCTATGGGCTGGATGTCGCGCAGACAGTCGAGGCCAAAGAACAACTGTACGTGGAAGGGCTGCATCAGGTCGCGGAAATTAAGGCGGTGGCAGATATTGCCCGCGCCCATGCCGGCGTGGTGCCGATGGCGGTGGCATCGGGTGGACTGCGTTCGGTGGTTCATGCGACACTGGATGCCGTCGGCCTGCGCGAGCTGTTTCAGGCGATTGTGACTGCCGAAGATGTCGTGCACGGCAAGCCGGCCCCGGACATCTTTCTTCAGGCCGCCGCGCAGCTCGGCGTGGCTCCCGAGGACTGCATAGTGTATGAAGACGGCGATCCCGGCATTGTCGCCGCCCGCGCCGCCGGAATGCGCGTCGTGGATGTCCGGGTTTTGTGGGCACGGTAATTACCGTGCCCTTTTCCCGCCGCTGCCGACAACCGCCGCTGAGAGGGTGAGCGGGGGGCCGCCGGGGACGAACTTCGGCTGGCGGCTGCGGACGACGCCGTCAATGCGGACCGTCAGGCCGGCGAGCGCCGTGCCCCCGGCGGCTGCCGGCTCGTTCCACAGCACGTCCACCCGGTGACCCCGGTACGGTGCGCCGCGCAGGCCGAAATGAGTCAGCCCGAGCGGGAGCGGGTCAATCACCAGGCTGCCGTTGTCCTGCGGGGTCAGGCCCGCCGCCTGCCGGATGATCGAGTCAATCCACCACGAGTGCATGTAGTCCCGGAAATTGCTTTCCGGCTCGCCGGTCAGCGAGTTGTAGTGCTCGTAGAAGTCCGCGCGGGGCCGAAGCTGAAGCGCGGCGATCTTGTGGAACAGTGCGGCGGCCTCGGGCAGACGGCTTCGGTCGAGGCGCTTGGCGGTCTCGGCGAAGCCCTCGGCGACATGCGAATTGGTCGCCGGCCAGGTCGGCCCGGCCCAGTAGCGATGCACTGGATCGAATTCCGGGTCGGACTGCGACAGCGCCGGCACCGGGTAGGGGGTCGCGTACTCTTTCGGGTTGGTCAGATAGCGCGAAATCTCGGGAAGCTGCGCCTTGGTCAGGGCGTCCGCGAACATCGGGTAGAAGATGGTCAGCGAGTTGTAGTCCGACAATTCCCCCGTGTCCGGGCTGCGGTCGCGGTAGCGCTGCAAAGACGGGTCCCAGAGGACCGTGTTCAGGGCATTGGTAGATTTCTTGGCGTAGCCGGAGTAATACGCGGCGTCTTTGGCATTCCCCAAAACCCGCGCCATATTGCCGACAGCTTTGAGGTTGAGAATGGCGTAAGAAGTGGCGTCAATCGCCTGGTAACGTGCCGGCTTTCCCTGCTTCCAGCGGCGGTTCAGGTCGTCCATGCCCGTTTCAAGCTGGTCGTCAATTCGAAACAGACCGCTGCGGTCCGGGTCGCGGTCCTTAATCCACCAGTCCATGTTCTGCTTCATGCCCGGATAGATCTGTTTGATTAAGTCGGCGCGTCCGTGAATTTGATAGAATTTCCAGGCTGCCCAGGGCATCAGCGATTGTCCGGTCAGTGATGCATGGCTGACGGGGACACGGTTGGTCTCAGGGGTTGTGTACCACGGGAACCGCCCGTCGTCGTAGGCCACTTTCGGCATGTTAGCGATCTGCCCGAAGCCGCTGTTCGGGTTGTTCTGCCAGTTCAAATCAAATGCCATAAACGGAGCGCTATAGCAGCAGTAAGTTTGGAACGCTTCCCGGCCTTCCATATCCACGGGGTAGTAGAAATAACCTAAATCTCCGCCCGCCCGCGAAAACAGCAGCAGGAACCAGCGAAATGCATACAGCTCGGAAAGTCCGGGGTCGGAGCAGGTGAACGCCGGCACTTCGCCCGCGTAGAACTTCTGCCAGGCGCTGCGGTTCTGCCCGAGCGGGTCGGCGGAGGCCAGCGCCGCCGACAAATTCAACGCCGCCTTGTCTGCGCTCCGGTCAAACGCGCAGGCGAAGACCGCCGAGCGGGTCTGGCCCGGCGGCACCATGAGGTCGTAGCCGAGCGTGTACGCGCCCGGCGTGCCGGTGTCGGCGCTTGCCGGTGTGAGTGTGCCGCCAATCGCCATCGAAAGGCCGCCGGGCAGCTTGCCGGGAAAGACGTTGTGGTCGGTCAGGATCACGGTATTCCCGAGCCGCCGGGTCTGCTTGTCGCCGCCCGGTCCTGCCCGGAAGTCGGCGGACCCGCGGCAGTCGCCCTGGACCGTGATGCGATGGGTGACGGCGGCCGCAGTCAAATTGGAAACAAAGACGCGGGACACGACCACGTCCTCGGCAGTGACACACACCTGGCGCTGCTCGAAGACGCCGGTGGTCTCAGCCGGTGCCGGCGGAGCTGTCCCCGCCGCGATCTCCAGCCGGTCCATATTGACGTTGCCCGCTGCATTGCCGCTGCCCGACGGTGTCACGAGCACGTAATCCGGGAACCATTTGAGGGTCTGGCCGTCGGCGGCGCTGAACACGTCGGTCATGTTCTGGGTGGCGTAGAAGAACCGCGACGGCGCTCCGGTGTAAAGCGCGACATTGTTGCCGTGCCCGACCGTGTTCTTGTCGGTCCGGCTGCCGACCAAATCCAAAATCGGCGACGGCGGCAGGCTCTGCGTTTGCGCCCCCGCCGGAACCGCCGTGGGGACCGGCGCGGGCACGGTGACCCGCAGCCGGTGCGGCCCGGCGGAGAGACTGGGCAGGGCCACGCTGACCGTCGCAAACTGCGCCGCCGTGTCCCCCCAGCCGCCGGTCGCCGGCGCGGCGACTGTTCCGGCGGTCTTGCCGTCCACGCTGATTTCGAGCCGCCCGGACCCGGCAATTTCGCGGGCGTAGCGGATGGTCAGCTTGGCAGGCGTAACCGCCGCCGGCTCGGTGAAGTTGTACTCGGCGTAGTCGCCGGCGTGGGTGCCCCAGTCCATGCCGAGGACATGGCCGTAGAGCGAACCCGCTTTTTTATCTTCCCCCGTCGAGCCATGCTGCGACGCCGGAGCTGCCGCTTCCAGAAAAATACTCGCCGCCGGTGTTGCTGCCGGTCCCGGCGTCTGGGCATGCGACTGGCAGCCGGTCAGCGCAAGCGTCAGCAGGCAAAGCGCGGTCAGTGGTTTGGCGGTGTGGTACATAAATCAATCTCCATTGACGAGGGTATCGGCCAAAGAATAGAGGGCCAGAAAGTACGAGACTGTACATAAAGAGTACACTGCACTGAACGGCAGGGCTTTGTCTCACGGGGCTGAACCCCCGTGCTTTAAAGGGCGAACTCCCGCCTTCGCGGGCGAAGATTCAAAGCCAACGAAGCGGGGGTTCAGCCCCATGAAACTCTTTCTATACAGTTTCCAAAGGAGCGCCGCAAAAAATCCCCCGCCCTGTTTCCACAAGGCGGAGGATGTTTTGTTGTTGTCTTGGCGAACGGCTACTGGCCCTTGACCGTCCACATATAGTGATAAGTGTTGGTCGGGTCGAACGCCATCATCGCTTCCAAACGCATAGACTTGACGTGACCGTCGGTGAACAGCGTGTTGCACAAATCCGGCGCTCCATGCCGGGCTATCGAAAGCTGGTTGTCCTGCGGGTTGTTGACGTCATGGGTGGCTGAGGCACCAATGCCCTTATAGCTGCCCTGAGTCAGAATTTTGAGATCAGAGTTTGCTGGGCACGCGGTCTGATAGATGTCGGCCCCATCTGTGACCCAGATCGTCGTCGCGGGAGAATTAAGCGTGTTTAGTGCTTGGTTTGTGTTGCCAGGTCCGCGCAGCTCCGCAGGCTGGTTGCCATCAAAACCAGTGGCATTGATCGAATAACTGCCCCAGTTCTGATTGTAGCTCTGGCCGGCAGGCAAGGCACCGCCTGGTGTACCACCGACCGCAGCCGGGATGTAGTTTCCCGTGGTACCAACGGGGAAGTCTGTCACGCCCCCACTGTCATCAGGACAGTGGAAAACGCCAGTGCTTTTGACGAACGGATAAATTTCATCCATCCACTTGTAATAGTTTCCACTATTGTCAGACTTGTTGTAAGCGTCGCCTGCGCCGTTCCATGCACGCACCAATGTTTCGTCGTTATCCTGCGAGTATTGGATCAGCGCAAGGCCGATTTGCTTGAGGTTGGACTGGCAGGAGGCTTTGCGGGCATTCTCGCGGACTTTCTGGAAAACAGGGAACAATATGGCGGCCAGGATGGCGATAATGGCGATGACGACGAGCAGCTCGATCAGTGTGAAGCCTCGGCGGGTAACAGGCGAAACCCGCGGCGTAGTCGGAGAGTTCATGTAAAATGCCTTTCGGTGGAGTAGTGACACAACATCGCTGTTGATGATATAATAATATCATACTCCGCGCGTCGGGTCAATCCGACACAGGCGTAGAAAAATAAGATTATTTTTACCCGTGACTTTTACCGGCGCTTATTGAAACAATGGAAATGACCCTGGAATACTTCGAATACTCCCCGGCGGCGTCCCTGCGCTGCAACCCGGACTGGGGCGGATTGTACCTCTCGCGCGGCCTCGGACGGCACCCGAATCGGCGGCTGCCGAGCTACGAGATCATCTTTGTCCGGGCGGGAACCCTGGAAATCCAGGAGGAGGAAAAGAACTTTGTCGTCCGCGCCGGCGAAACTTTGCTGCTTCGTGCGAACCGGCGGCACTGGGGCACGGCAGATAACCTGCCGGGCCAGGAATACTTCTGGGTGCATTTCGAGTACACGCCCGCCGAATACACGCCCGCCGAATACACGCCCACCGGACCGCTGCCTGCCGCATACTCGCCGGCGGGGGCCGACGCGGTGGACATCGTGCGGGTGCCGCAGCACACGAAAGTTGAAAACCCGCAGTTTTTGGAGCTGCTGTTCCGGCACTTCCTGAATGAGCACGAGGCCAAGAGCCTGAACCCCGTCGCCGCTTCCCTGCTGGTCTCCCTGATGCTCTGCGAGATCGCCCGTCCGCCGCAGTCCGAGGGCCGCAGCAGCGCTGCGGCGGCCCTTGCGGCCCGTGCCGACGTCTACATCCACCGGCACTGCCACGAACCCCTCACCACGGCCACTGTCGCCGACGCGCTGCTCTGCAATCCCAGCTACCTCAGCCGGGTCTACCGCCGCCGTTACGACCGAACCGTCACCGAGGCGATCAACCATTACCGCATGGACTACGCCCAGGACCTGATCGTCGGCACCAGCCAAAGCGTCGGAGAAGTCGCCCGTACCTGCGGCATCCCCGACACCAGCTATTTCCTCAAGCTCTTCAAGCAGCGCACCGGCATGACTGCACTCGCTTACCGTCGCCTGCACACCCTCAAGAACATCCGCACCGGGTAGGCAGGAAAATATGCCTACCAGTTTTGCTCGGCGACTGTGCGCTTGATTTCCGCTTCCAGCGCTGCAAACGCCGGTACGCCGCGCAGCGGAGAGAAATCATCCGTCAATTCGGAGACCCGCTGCGCCGCCCGGCTCTCGGAAAACTTTTGCATCCGGTGTCTTCCCAACCCGCTGGCGGCACGCAGCAGTTCATGCAGGTCCTGCTTCGGGTTCGGTCGGTTCTCAATACTCGAAAGCGGCGGCATCTGCAAAAGTGTTCTTCCATAACGGTTGTTTGCAGCATGCCGGATTGCCGCTTCGTCGAAGATCAGCCATGCTTCCTGCATTCGGACCGGAACGACGCCCAGTGCGGGCGGCAGTCCGTTTTGTCCCAATTTGACCAGCGCAGCGCTGATTTCTTCCACACGCGCTTCCCTCGACTCGCGTTCCGAGTCGCGGTGAACGAACAAAAGATCGCACGGATAAAGGCTCAAAGCCCTTGCGATGCGGGCCGGCAGCCCTTTCGGGGGCTTCGGCAGCCTCCAAAGCTCCGCCATCTCAGACTGTATCGCGTAGTTCGGAAGATGCTGCCGGAGAAGCCAGGTCAGGTGAGGCAGGAGCGCACGGTCGGAAGTGCCGTCAGCCAGCAATGTGTAGCGGATTTCCGGCATCTGCGGGTCAAGCCTCCGCTTGGGCGATGTCTAAGACAAGCTGCCGCATATCCACTCTGTCAATGACCCGCCTGACTGGTATGAGAGCATTCTTTTTACCGTTCGACGAACCCCCGCCGGGGTGATCCCCATTGGAGTGCTCTTGCGGCTCCTGGGCGGGAAATGGGTTCAAGTACGAAATCAGCTTCCCACGTGCGACAATGCTGACCATATCACGCCCAGCCGCTTCCGTTGTGCGCCAGGTGTCGGGCAGGCAGCTAAAGCAGACCTTCTGAAAATGCGAGCCGTTCCGCATTGCATCTTTCGGCTCGGCGACGAGAAGGCTTTCATCGGGTATCTGGCCGACCACTGCCGGCGAATGCGTGTTGATAATCACTTGGCGCAGTGGATTTTGCGCGGTAACGGGCTGCGACGTATCTGCGGCAATGTCCTGCAAAAGCCGAAGCATTGCCGCAATACGCTCGGGATGGATGCCGTTCTCCGGCTCCTCCAAACAAATGACGCCCTGCGCTTCAGGATCAAGCTCCAAAACGGCCAGCGCCAAAAATCGCAGCGTTCCATCGGAAAGCGCCCGTGCCGGATGCGAGGTTCCGTCGCGCCCGGTTACCTGCACTGTGAGTAGCTCCCGGCGCTCGTCCCGATCAACCGTCACGTCCCGGACATCGTGAATGAGTTCCGACAGACGGCCGGCAATGCTGCTGTAAGTCTGAGCTTCCGACTCTCTGTCCGCTTCTTCGCTCCGCAGGCCGCTCGGACCAGCGGCGGCGCCCAGGGACCGCGCCAGATGATACAGCGTCGCCGGCAAAAAAGACCCATCCATGCCGAGGCGCGTCGGCGCCGTGAACTCATCCGGCTCCCGAAGCGCGGACGGCTCCAGTTGAAGCAGATGCCAGGACTGCATCTCGCGACGCGCCAGCAGCGCCGTCGGGCTTTCCGCCGCGTTCGCCGCCGAAAGCACTGTGCGCGGCAGATTAATCGCGGAGCGAGACAGGGGGCGTCCGCTGCTGCCGCCGTCCTGATGCAGCTTAATGGCGCGGTTTATCCCCTCGCCTTCCGTCGAGATAAAAAAAGGAACGCGCCGCTGTCCGCTCACGGCGGATTTCAGCCATTCCGGCTTGTGGGGGAAAAGAAGATGCTTCCTCGCTTCCCCAAGAGTAATATGCGTCAGCTCTTCTTTGATGAGTTCCAAGAAGCCGAAGGCGCGTTTGCTGTCGTCCGCACGGTAGGCAAGGGCAAGAGAGTAGCGCAGAAACGTGATGCTGGCCTCCGCCGTCTGACCCAGATCATCCACTCCACTCTTGGGAACGATCATCTCGGCCTCAAAAGTCATTTCCGAAGCATACTCGCTGCCGACACGATGAAACAAGCTTCTGATGTCCGCAGTGCGTCCGCCCTCGTCACGGACCGACAATGCGGCATCTACTAAAGGCCTATCCGCCAGAGCGCTGAGAAAATGAATCGCATCGAACAAATTGGATTTCCCGACTCCATTTGCCCCCGCAATACAAGTAAACGGCCCGAAACGGACATCCACATCCACGAGGTTCTTGAAGCCGTTCACTTTTAAGCGTGTCAGCATGATAAATCCAGTATAGCCGTTTTTCGCGGCGGCTGGCAAGTCAAACTTCGCCGCACAAGGAGACTTCCAGGCCCAGCGCCTGGAACGCGGCGGCTTTGGCGTAGAGGCCGCGCCGGGCGGCGGCATGGTCGGGGGCGTAAACGACTTGGATGTGGTTGGCTTTGTGACGGGCCATCATCTGGTCCCGTGAAATGCCCTGCAAAACTGCATGCATGATCGGCCACTGCGGGGTGGTTTGTGCCAGCCGGTCCTCGGTTTCGGCTTGGGGCAGCGCGACTGATTCGGCCAGCCCCAAATCGCAGTGCAGGGCACCGCCCGCGACAAAGACGCGGCTCCAGACCACCCAGCCGGGCTTCGAGACGCCTTTCAGTGTCCCGCCTCCGCGCTTGAAGTACATGGGAGGCTGGCGCTCGCTGCTGGCCCCGAGGTAGCCGCCGGCAAAGTGGGCGGGCGGGGCGGCCCCGGAGATCTCGAAGACCCAGACATACATGTCCCGGCCCTCACCGGTGTACTGCCGGCCCCAGCGCAGGTCATGGAGCGTGGTTTCCGGCGGCCAGCCGAATTTCCGCCACAGGCGGTTCGTGACCAAAGCGTCCAGCCCAGCGCATTCGTCCACCTCATTGAAGCACGGCAGCGCCCGGCCCGCATACAGCGCGTCGCCGGTGACTTCATGGTAGACAGGCGGGCGCTCGACATTGTTCAGGAGACCTTCCACGAGGTCTGATGCCGGGGCCAAATCTTTCAGGCCCTGCTGGTACTGAATCCCGATCGCCGCGCACCCAAACTCGTCGGCCATCCGCACGGCGGCGATGTATAGCTTGCACTGGCTCAAGACCTGCGCTTCCGTGAGGTCTACAGCGTCATCGGGACCGAAGTGGAATGTCATGCCCGCGCTTAAAAGCCACTGATAAACCCCCGTGGCGTCGGCATCCGAGACCGTCAGCATTTTAGCATACAGCGCCGACTGGCTCAGGCGCTCCTTGTAGACTCCGACCTCATGGAGCAGGTCATCGGGAATAATCGCGTTGGACATGCCCATGCAGCCTTCGTCGAAGATGCCGAGAATGGCCTTGCGGTGCCGCAGCGCACCCGCAAACTCATGGCCGACCGCGACACTCTCCTCCGGCGCTTCGGACTCGTCGTAGCCCCGAACATGGCTTTTGTTGTGACGTGCCGCGCCGTCCCGGAGCCATGCCCGCAGGCCGCTGACAAAGAACGAGTCGGTGAAATCCTCGCTCCAGAGTGTGCTGTACTTGACCCCGGCTTTCGTCAGGCACCCGTTCAAATTGAGCATCCCGACCAGTCCCGGCCACTGCCCGCTCCAGTTCGCAACGGTTAAAATCGGCCCCCGGTGCGTCGTCAGCCCGGCCAGCACATGATGCGAATACTGCCAGACCGCTTCGGCGACAATGAGCGGCGCGTGGGGGTCAATCCCAAGAAACACTTCCATGCCGTACTTCTGGCCGTCAATAAAGCCATGCTCTTTGACGGGATCGTAGGGATGCCCGCGCTTCACGGTCCAGCCTTCTTTCGCCAGCGCCGCCGCAAGCTGCGCTTCCATCGCCGCCTGCGCCGGCTCGCAGGTCCGGTTCGCCGCCAGCCGTGAGTCGCCGCTGGCGACAAGAATGACTTCTTTCATCGGGGAGTGTCCTTTGCATTCGTAAAAGTATGAGTGCTAGGATTAGTGTACAGGAAGGATAAGGGATTGTCAAGGAGAGGGGGAGAAGAAACGTGGGCCAAAGGAGCGTGGGATTGAAAGAGCGTGGGATTGAAATCCTACGCTGTGGGGCGCGGACGCCTAATGTCCACCTTCGTGGACAGGGAACGGACCGCAACTCTTGTCTTGTACCCGCGCAGGCGGCTACTGGGCGCTTCGCCCCACACCCCAATAAAGCCTTAGCGTAGGATTTTAATCCCACGCTTCTTTTTTCTGGTCAGTAGGTAAATGAGGCCAGGCCGACGGACACGCCGGCGCTGCCGATGACAACCAGGGTCCTGTCGCCCCGGCGCAGGCGGCCTTCTTTTTGCGCGAGACTCATGCCGAGCGGGACCGACGCCGAAACGCAGTTGCCGTAGCGTGGATGAACCGAATAGTAGACGCCCGCCGGGAGGCCGATGTGCTTGACTAAGACTTCGCTGGCCTTCTGACTGGCCTCATGGCCGAATGCAATATCATAGCAGCCGGAGCGGAAATGCGGGTCGTTGGTGTAGGTCTCGGCGATCTTCTTGACCGTCGTGACCACTAAATCGCGCGAAAGGGAGAAAAACTGGGAGGTTGCGTAGCGGGCGTCGGGCGTGTCCGGCATGAAGTCAGCCATGTTCGCCAGGGGGATCATGCAAAGTTTATAGTGCTCGCCGAAGTTCTTGAACAGAAACTTGAAGTCGTCATTGGGATTTTCGTCGGTGATGATGGTCGCCGTGGACGCTTCCCCGATTGTAAACTGGGCGACCCGGTGCTTAAGGTCATTGGAATTTTTGATCTCCGACGACCAGAATGAGCGGACCAGGCTGCTTTCGCAGTTGACAATCATGCCGCACTTATAGGTCTTGTTTTGGATGAGACTGTGGCCGATCTGCATCCCGCGCAGCCAGCTCGCGCAGGCATCCAGCATATCGAAACACGTCGCGTTCGGCATGCCCAGCTCGCTTTGGATAACGTTCGCCATCGCCGGCTCAAGCCAGCCGCGCCCAACCCCGGTGTAGATCAAAAAGTCTACATCCCCCGGTGCAATTTTGGCATCGGCAAGTGCGAGGCGGCCTGCAGCCAGCACGAAGTCAATGGCTTTCTCGCCGGTATTCAGCTTATAGCGCACTTCCGTTCCCGCCGTCGCCAGCGTCTCGCGCACCTGCTTTTCGAGCTTGTCAATCTCGACTTTTTCCAGGCGGCCTTCGCTTTCGCGGCGAAATGTTTCTAAAATATCGTCGTTGGTGACTTTTTTGCTGGGAACGGCGTGCTGGATCGTGCGAATTTGCATTGCGTGAGAGTGTCCTTGCGAGAATGCGGCAGTAGAGTATAGGCGGCGGCGGAAAAATCTAGTGGCGTTATCCTACAGGATACCCGAGATTGCCCGAAAAACATTCCGCGCCCCAAAAACTCAGCCGCTTTTGTTTTTCCCAGCTTTGTTCTTTCGCGCGGCCCGCACGACAAATCCCAGCGCCAGCGCCGCCAGCCCGGCAAACAGAATGGGTCCTGCCCAGGCTCCAAGCTGCCGCGCCGGCGGCAAGGCGAAGACGCCGACCCAGAGCAGGGCCAGCCCCGCAAACGCCCAGTCGTCCACGAACAGCCCGATCAGCTCCGCCCAGATTGTTTGAAGCGCCTTCATGCCGCCGCCCTCCGCCGAGAGGCCGATGCCAGGGCAACCCCGACCGCCGCGACCCCAAAGTACCCCGCCGACAGCAGCAGCGGCGACCAAACCCCGCCCGGCCACTCGATCCCCAATCCCTCGCCGGTCCAGAGTGTGCCAAACGCCGACACCAGCGCTCCGACCGTCAGCTTCAAGGCATTCTCCGGGATCAGCAGCAGCGGCTTCCGGGCCACCAGGCCGAGCAAAACAACCGCCAGCGCCGCCGCGCCCGCCCCGAGCGAGGCCGGCAGCAGCGTGTGCCCGACCGTGCCGAGTGTCAGCACGATAAACACCACTTCAATGCCCTCGATAAAGACGCCGTTAAACGCCGCCAGCGCCGCCCCGGTGTCGAAGCCCGGCCCGGCCTTGCCACCCGCCAGCGCCGCTTCCGTCTCGGCATACTCCTTCGCTTCATCGTGCAGAGCCAGCACACCCGCCGCCCGCAGAATCGCTTTTCGCAGCCAGCGCAGCCCGAACAAGAGCAGCAGCACACCAACGACAAGCTGAAAAACGTGGGCGTCGAGACGCCCCAGACTCGGCCCGAACGCCGCGATCAGCACGGCCAGCAGCGCCGCCGCCGCCCCTGCACCGATCAGTGCCGGACGCCACCCGCGCACGGCCCCGACCGCCAGCACGATGGTGAGCGCCTCGACAAACTCGACCAGCGACGCCAGAAACGCCGCCAAAACCGTCGGCCATTGGAGCATCAATACAATCCAAGTGCTTCTACGCCGTCACGCCGGGTTGTAGTCATATTGGTACCTCGTGACCTGCCACTTGCCGTCGGTACAGACCAGTGCAACCAAAAACAACCTCTGATTGCTCTGGAAAGTATTGTCATAGAGAAACCTTGCGCTTTCAAGATTTTTATCGACCGCATATTCGTCAATCGCGCCCCGACGGGTCGGCTTCCCGTACTTCTTTTCCGCCTGCTCCTCGGCCTTCTGAATTGCGCCGGCTGAAAGCATCCGCTGCTGCGTGGCTGTCAGCAGCGCGTGGGCGGCTTCGTACTTGTGAGCCGTCAAAGCGTTCACGAATTCGGAGCCGACCCCGTCGGCAGCATCTCTTGCCAAGAACCGTTTCTCGGCTGACAGCACTACCCACCCTGCCCAAGCAAAGGGAGCTGCGCTCAGGAACAAGACGATGGCGGAAATCCAGCGGCGCTTCTTTTTCATGGTCGATATTATCGGCTATACCGCGACAGTTTCCCGGCTTTCAGCAATGGAGCGCGACATTGCCAGATGATCAAAGCCATCTATAATGCCGAGATCGTTCGGATGTCCGATGATCCACTCCTTGAGCATGTGCCGCGCTTCCGCGATTTCCGTGAGCGTTTTGGCTGTCAGGATCATGCGGATGATCCGTTCTCGGCATTGTTCTTCGGCGGCTGTGAGTTCCATCGTAATTCTCCCTTCAGAATTGAGTTGGCCCTTGAAAAAACGTAAGCAAAATCTTTTCGAGCCTCCCCAGTCAATAACTGTGATGCCGCGTACACAAGTGTCGGACGATCTCGAACCGGGGTCCCCAGCAGATTTACATAGAATTTCTGCTCAGGCTGACCAGAAATTTCTTGCAGCTCTGCAAGCGCAATCAAGTAACTGTTGTAAAGATGTCTTTCTTCCGCTTCTTGAAAAATGGCGTCCGGGATGTTCACTGCCAGGAGTGAAAAAACCGCAGGGCGCAGCAATCGCTGCAATTTTTCGACAACGCCTTCTTCCCACCCGCGCAATTCCTCGAAGTCCTTGCGGTTGTAGCCACAAGAAAATGCATGAAGGGCCTCATGCAGCAAAGTTCGCCACCGCAGCTCGTGCGCCGCGAGATTTGCATTCAGCAAAATGTCGCACTGAAACGGCTTTTGTCCCTTGAAGTCCGCTCCATGAACCAGCTCCACAACGCCGCTCCAATTCGAGGAAAGTCCGGTGATTTGAGACAAAGCATCGGTAATCCTTCTCAGTTCCATCTGAATACGCTCGGTGTCGGACACGCTCTCCATTTTACCTGACCTGCCCTGCAATCCGCTCGACGATGCCGACGGCGTTGGCGCGGCCGTTGACGATGTGCTGGTTGCGGGCGATGCTGCCGGCGATGTACAGGCCGGGAACGGTCGTCTCGAATGTCTCGGCGTTGTAGACAGGCCGCTGGTCATCGGGGTCGAACTGGATGCCTGCGGCGGTTAAGAGAGGAATGTCCGGGTTTTGACCGATCAGCACGAAGACGAAATCGTTGGGAATGCTCTCGCTGCCGCCGCCGCCCGTCTGGCGGCGGAGGCAGACTTCGGTGGGCGCGATTTCCGTCACCTCAGTCTCAAAGTAGACTTCTATTTTTTGTTCTTCGACAAGTATCAAAAGCTCGCGCAGGACAAACGGGCGCAGGTTGCAGGCATCGAACGACGGCTCGATCAAAGCAATCCGGGATTTAGCCCCGGCGCGGGCCAGCGACATCGCGACTTCAGCGGCGGAATTGCCGCCGCCGATTGTCAGGCAGTCTTTGCCGAGATATGGGGTCGGGTCTAAATAGTGTGTCGAGACTTTGTGCAGGTCAATTCCCGGAATAGTCAGTGTGCGCGGCTGGTCCCAAACGCCGTTGACGATCAAAACGCGCTTCGCTTCGTAAGTCTTGGTCCAGGCTTCGTCGGGCTGCTGCACGGTCTTCACCGTGAATGTACTGTCGTCTTTTCGGACCGATATAACCCGCTCCCACGTATGCAGGGGCAAATTGCGGCTGGTGATCACCGCCCGGTAATAGGCCAGCGCATCTTCCCGGCGCGGCTTTTCATCGGCGGCCATCGGAAACGGCACGCCGCCGACTTCCAGCTCCGACGCCGGGGAGTAAAAGCTCTGGCGCGGGGCGTATTCAATGATGCTCTGGCAGGGTCCGGCTTTTTCGAGAATGACGAAGTCGAGTTTGGCGTCCTGAGCCGCGCAGGCCGCCGCGAGGCCGATGGGTCCGGCTCCAACAATAATCAAGTCTAACAGAGTCAAGTCTAACATAGTGCGGTCATTGTACCCAAAGAAAGCGCGTCTCGTTTGAGACGGCAGGCATTCGGATAAACTCAGGAATATACTATGAACACACAAACGAAAACGCAGATTATTTGGTCGGCGGCAGCCCTAGCGCTGCTGGCGCCCGCCGTCGGTCAGGCTCAAGCCCCGATCAAAGTGGTGCTGAACGGTGCGCCTCTCTCTTTCGCCGGGACTCCGCCGCAGCAGATCAAAGGCTCGACGCTCGTGCCGATGCGCGGCATCTTCGAAGCGCTGGGCGCAACGGTAAAATTTGATAAAGCCACGCAGACCGTCTACGGCCAAAAGGGCGCAACCGCGATTATCCTGCCGCTTGGGGCGCTCACCGCCACTGTAAACGGTCAGCCGCAGGCGCTCCCGGTGCCGGCGCAGCTTATCAACGGCACAACTTTGGTGCCCCTGCGCTTTATCTCGTCGGTGCTCGGAGCCTCGGTGCAATGGAAGCCGGAAATCAGCACGGTCGTCATCCAGACTGTAGACTCGCATATCGCTTCGCTGCCCGAAGTGCCGGGCAGCGCGGCAATCACCGGACAAGTGACCGGGGTGTACACCAACACGACCCCGACACAGATTACGGTGCGGACCGGCGGCAGGAATACGACCGTGCCGCTTTCGGTGTCCACAATTATTCTGCGGTCGGCGACAGGGCAGGCGGCCACTGTGGTACCCTTGTCCGAGATCAAGCCCGGCGATCAGGTGACGGTCCAGCGCGGCGACGGCGGTGCGGCCACGGTGGTCACGGCGACATTCGGGCAGGTCAAGGGTACGATCGTCTCTATCGGGCATCTGGCGAACGGCAACGCCGCGCTTACGCTCGACAGCGGGCGGGTCGTGGAGCTTGCCGCCGATGCCCCAATCACGTTCGATGGGCGTAGTGTTTCGCTGAGCGACCTCAAGCCGTATGAAGCTGTGGTCATCCGCACCGATCCGGCCAACACTCTGGGTTATGGAGCCGCCGTGTCTACAGCCTCCAACCCAAACCCAACTCCGCCCGGCGAAGCGCCCGCGTCTCCCGTCTTCGGCAACCCGCTGCCGAAAAATCCGCCCCCCGCCGGCGCGGTGTCGAGCGTTGAAGTGACTTCGTTCACGCAGGATGCTAAAAAGCCGCTGCGGGCGGGCGATGTTCTAAAAGCGACCCTCAGCGGCACTCCCCACGGCAAAGCGGTCTTTGACATTCCCGGCGTCGCTGAAAGTGTCCCGATGGTCGAAACGTCGCCGGGCGTCTACACCGGTGCCTACACAATCCCGAAAAATGCGTCGGCGTCGGACGCCGCCGTGATCGGACACTTGACTGCGAATGGCGTCCAAAGTACGCTGGTTCAGGCCGCGGGAGCGCTGTCCATTGATAGTCTGGCCCCAAAGATCACCGACTATGGTCCGGTCCAGAACGCCGTGGTCGAAAGCGACCGCCCGCTGATCTACGCTACTCTGTCTGACGGCAGCGGCACGGGGGTCAACCCGGCCGCAACGAAAATCACCCTGGACGGCACCGATGTCACGCTGGCCGCCGATACGACTGCGACTTTGTTCACCTACAAGCCGGACGCGCCCCTCGCCGCCGGGCCGCACACAGTCGGGGCCTCGGTCAGCGACGCCGCCGGAAACGTGGCGACGGCAAGCTGGAGCTTCAAGGTCACAACCAGCAAGCTGGTGCAGTCATTCACCACCAACGAGCCGTCGGGCAAAGCGGTCGGCGCGGGTTCCACCGTTGTCTTCACTCTGACCGCCGCGCCCGGCGGCAGGGCACGGGTGACACTCGGCAGCCTGGCGAAAGACATCCCGCTCAAAGAAACCGACCCCGGCGTTTATGTCGGCGAGTACACGGTCAAAGACGGCGACAGCGCCGAGAATGCCCCGGTCTCCGCGCAGTTCACGGCCCGCGACGGCACCACGGTGACAAAAAATCTGGCGTCGAACCTCTCAGTCGCCGCCGGTCCGCCGCCCGCGCCGAAGATTGTCGAGCCGAAGGACAGCGACTATATCAACGCCGCCGCGCCCCTGACAGTCAAAGGCCGCGCCCAGCCTGGCAGCACGGTCCGCGTGGTAATCACCTACACCAGCAAAGCCCTCGGCGGCATCCTGCCGGTCAGCGGCCAGAGCGCGTCCAAAGACATCGTCACCGACAAAAACGGCGACTGGACAGCCGAGGCCCTGCCGCTGCAAGTCAAATCGCTGTTCGGCGCCAACCGGGACACAGTCTTCACGGTCTCCGCCGTGCAGCTCGATTCGACCGGCAGCCCGACCTCCGACCCGGCGACAATTCAGGTGCGCCCAGGCTAGACGCCGATTTAGAGAAGCTGACTGCTAGGAAAAACTTTGATCGCTAATTTACTTTCCCTTTTCCAAGAGGTGCTGATGCGCCTGAAGCGCGTCTTTGTCATCAACTTCGCGTTCGAGGTCTTCGCCCGGTTCGGCAAAGACAACAGCGGCCTCCTGGCCGCTGGATTGTCGTTCTTCCTTGTGCTGGCGCTGGTCCCGCTGCTGCTTGTGGGCTTGTGGGGATTAGGCTTAGTTTACGCGCATAATCCTGACCAAGCCGTCATGCAAATTCAATCGTTGCTGAAAAACCGCGTTTTGCCGGGTGCGGCAAACAAGGAAGTGGTGCATCTCATGGAAAGAGCCAACATTTCCGACGCTTATGGTCATGCCGGGCCAACGCTCAAGAATATTATCAATGGACACGGGGTCGCCGGCCTAGTAGGTTTCCTCGGCGTCGTCTGGGCCGCCATCCAGATTTTCGTCAACGGCTCGACAGCCATGAACGCTGCCTGGGAGGCTAAAGAAAGCCGTAACTGGTTTGCCCTGCGCGGGGTTGCTCTCGGACTGCTGCTTGGAGTCGGTCTCTTGCTGGTGCTTTCTCTCGGCGTCACGGCCTTGTCTACCGCGATCTCCGCCAGTTCAATTGCTCAGATTGTTCCCTTTGAGAGCGCAATCAAGGCAGGAGGCGTTGAACTTGGGGCGGTGATCGTCAGTGCTTTGATGTATGCGGTCGTATACAAGTTTTTGCCATCGCCGTCCGCCAAAGTCTCCTGGAAATCTGCGCTGATTGGTGGTGCCGCTGCGGCCATTGCATTTGAGATCGCCAAAAAGGGACTGTCAGTGTTTCTGCTCAGTCCCAAACAATCGCTGTATGGCGAGCTTGGCAACTTGATCGCATTCGTCCTCTGGATTTACTACTCGATGATGATTCTGCTTCTTGGCGCGTCAGTCTCGGCGGTCTACGCCGAGATTGTCGAGCGCAAAGATGTCGCCCGGCTCAAACGCGCCGCAAGCTCCACGCCGTCAGTCGAGTCGTCGTCGGGGTCTGGCTCGCCGCTCACCCGCGCCAAGCAGCGCGACCGGGCACAGCGTATTCGCAAAACCGGGCAGAAGGAAGGGGAAGCAGCGAAGCGGTAGGAACCCCTCCCGTTAAGAACCCCTCCCGCTCGTTCCTCGCTCCCTCCCCGCCCTCCGGGTAGCCAGTGCTGAAGCGGAGAGGGTTAGGAGTTTCGGAAGGAGAAGCTTAACGCACTCACGGGCGCGTTCCTATTCTGTCCTTCTCCTAGCTCTTCCCCCTCTCCGCTTCAGCACTGGCTACCCGGAGGGCGGGGAGGGAGCGAGGAACGAGCGGGAGGGGTTCTTAACGGGAGGGGTTCCTAAAACAGCCCCCAACGCTTCTTCTTTGGCTCCTCGCCCTCTTTTGCTCCGTTCCGAGATGGCCCCATCTTCACCAATTCCTGTGCGGCGTATTGGCCCGGCTCGCTTTCGGGATCGAGCGAGACTGCCATCTCAAACTGAGCACGGGCATCGTCTACCCGCCCGTCGGCAAGGTAACAGCCGCCGAGCACCGACCGGCGCAGGGCGTCGTCGGGAGACAGCTCCAAAGCGCGTTCATAAAGTGGAATGGCCTCATCCAAGCGCCCGAACATCGCGTGGAGGCGGCCCAGGCTAACCAATGCTTTGTGGTAATCGGGCGCTTTTTCCAGGGCCAGCGTGTTCAGGCGCGTTGCCTCGGCCCAGTTTTCTTCCTGCTCGTAGGTGCCCGCCATATTCACTAGGAGGGCCGGGTTATCCGGGGTGTACTCCTCGGCCCGCTGCCAGAAGTTGCGGGCGGTCTTCGGGTCCCCTAAATAAATAGACGCCAGCCCCAGCTCAAAGTAGACATCGCCCAAATCAGTGGGGTTTTCGGTGACAGCGGCGGCCCGAGTGAGCCTCTTGCGGGCCATCGCGTAGTCGGTCTGCGTCTTGTAGAGCATCGCCGCGTTGTAGTGGGCCAGAAAAAAGTCCGGGTCATGCTTCGCGGCCTGCTCGTAGTAGCCGAGCTTGGTTTCCGGGGTGCGGGCCAGCTTTTTGCCCTTCAGAAACGCAACATAGGCCGGCCAGGACCCCGTCACCTGCAAAGTGTCGGTCGTAAAGCTCCAGGGCACATTAACGCCCAAAGTTTCAAGCAATGCAAGACACAAGCGAAATTGCAAGGCGATCCAAAGATCGTAGTCCAGCGCCAGCGTTTCGGGCCGGGCGTCCGGGTCGAACGCCGTAAACTTCAGGCTGTCCGGCGCAGCAAACTCACCCGTCTCGGGAAAGAAGACCCGCAGCGAGACGGTCACCGCCGCCAGCGCTCCGGTCTCGGCATGACGCTCGCAGGCCAGCAGGCCGTCCACGAGGGCGTGGCACGATGCTCTCTCGGCCAGTGCTCGGACCTCGCCTTCGGTCAGCGGCGGCACAGGCCGCTCGCGCTTATCCGTCCCGCCGAGGGCATCGTGGACATCGGCGTAGACAAAGCCGCCCGCTGCCTCGACTGCCGTTTCCAGGGCCAGTAGCAGGCCGTGCTCGAACAGCAGGATGTCGTCGCCGAACATATCCGCGCCGAGCGGCGCAAAGACCAGCTTTTGGGGTTCCGTTTCCATAACGGCGATTGTACCTGATTGGGTGCCGGGGGTGTGGAACCCCCCGGCACTTCCGCCGCCTCAACCTGCGTATCAAGCCTATGCGTCTTTCTTTCCATACATCTTGTTTTGCCGTCTCCCTCTTGCTGCTCTGCCTGGCTGTTCATGCCGCCCCCGAAGTCCGTCCGCCGGTCGTGACCCCGCAGATGAAGCGGTATTCGGAGATCGGCTACGCCCTGTACTTCGGCAGCGCCCTCTACAGCCTGCTGGCGCTCTGGGCCGTGCTGGCATCGGGCCTGTCCTCCCGCCTGCGCCAAATCGTTCAGCCGCTGCATTTTTCGTTCTTGCGCCTGCTCGGCTACTACACGTTGCTGGCGCTGACTTTATTGGTTATTCACGCGCCCCTGACATTCTTTGCCGGGTACTGGCTGCCGCATACCTACGGCCAATCGGCGGAGGGCTTCGGCGCGTGGGCGGGCGATCACGCAAAAGCGCTGGGCGTGGACATTGCGACGACCGTACCCATTCTCTGGCTGCTGTTCTGGCTCATTCGGCGCTCCCAATGCCGGTGGGCGCTCTGGTTCTGGGCCGCGCTCATCCCGATTATCGCCTTCGGCATCTTTGCCGCGCCTCTGGTCGTAGACCCGCTGTTCAACCGTTTCACGCCCCTGCCGCCCGGCCCGCTGCAAGTGCAGATCAAGAGGCTTGCCGCCAAAGCGGGCATCCCCGACGCGCCCATCTATGTCGTGGACAAAAGCCGCCAGACCAAGCAGACCAATGCCTATGTGACCGGCATCGGGTCCTCGGCCCGGATCGTGCTGTGGGACACAATCCTGCCGCCCCGGATGCCCGCCGACCAAGTGGTCGCGATTGTCGGGCACGAGATGGGGCACTACGTCCTGAAGCACCTCTACTGGGGTTTCGCGCTCTCCGTGCTCGGCCTCCTGCTGGCCCTGCCGCTGGCCCAGCGCTTCGCCGAGCGCCTTGTCGCCCGCTTCGGCCCGCGCTGGGGTGTGGACGGCCTCACGGACTACGCCGCGACCCCCGCACTGCTCCTGACCGTCTCGCTGTTCTCGTTCCTGCTGGCCCCGCTGACTAACGCCGCCTCCCGCGAAGTCGAGCATCAGGCCGACGCCTACGGCCTGCAAGTGACCGGCAACGGCCCCGCCATGGCCCGCGCCTTCGTTTCCCTCTCCGAGCAGAACCTCAGCGACCCAAACCCGCCCCCATTCATCGCCTTCTGGCTCTTCACCCACCCGCCCTTGTCGCAGCGCATAGACTTTGCCCTGAGCTACAAAGCGCCCCCGCGCATGGGAGCGACTGCGTCTGCCGCTCCTGGGGCCGAAAACCGAAAACCAAGCAGGAAATCAGCGGGCGACGGTGAATTAGGAACGTACTATGAGCGCAATTCAGGAAGCGGAAAGACTGCTGCCAAATCTGACACGCGGCGAGAAAGCCCAGCTCTTGCAATGGGTCGCCCGTGACCTCGGCGACGCTTTTCCTGGCGTGGAGAGTATTCCGAATGTCTGCGGCGGCGAACCGTGCATTGTCCGCTCCCGCATTCCCGTCTGGCTGCTGGAACAGGCCCGGCGGCTAGGAACAAGCGAGGCGGAATTACTGCAAGCGTACCCGACATTACACGCCCAAGACTTGGCGAATGCCTGGAGCTATGTGCGCTCCCATGCGGCTGAGATTGACCAGCAAATTACCGAAGGTGAAAAATAATGACAAACATTACATTGCGGCGGGCGGAGCGTGGGGATGCCGAGGCGGTGATTGGGCTGATTGTCGCGCTGGCGGAATTCGAAAACCTGCCGCCGCCGGATGAGGCGGCGCGGGCGCGGCTGGTAGAGCATGGGTTTGGCGACGCGCCGAAGTTCGAGGTCATGCTGGCGGAGGTGAACGATGCGCCCGGCCCGGTCGGCTATGCTCTGCTGCTGCAAACGTACTCGACGTTTCTGGCGGCACCGTCGCTGTATCTGGAAGACGTCTTCGTGCTGCCCGATTACCGCAAGCGCGGGATTGGGACCGCGCTGCTCCGCTTCTGCGTTCAGACAGCATCAGAGCGCGGCTGCGGGCGGATGGAGTGGACGTGCTTGGATTGGAATACAAACGCGCAGGCGATGTACGAACGCATGGGCGCACGGCGCATGAAGGAGTGGTTCCTGTACCGCATGACCCGGCCCGCGATGGCGGCGCTTTTGGAGAAAGAATAACCCGGCACTGGAAGTGCCGGTCTACCGAAAGCACAAAGTCCCTTCGGGACTGAAGACAAGCGAGCGTAAGTGTTTCTCAGTCTTCAACCGCTGCGGTTTTCACTCAAAAATAGGCCGGCACTTCCAGTGCCGGTCTCCAACATCGTGCCGGTTCCTAAAAACGATGCCGGTGCTATTTCGCCCTCCAACCCTATGTCCCTTTCCCCCTATTGGCTCCTGCTTTTGACACTGCTGCTGCCGCTGCCCTACAGCACCGACCGGCGCGGGCGGCGCACGCCCTGGGTGACTTACATCATCATCGCGCTAAACATCGTGGCTTACTGCTTTACCGGGCCGGGTACTTACGCCCGCTGGGGACTGGTGCCGAACCACCCGCACTTCGCCGCGCTGCTTTCCGGCATTTTCGTCCATGTCAGCCTCGCGCATCTGTTCTGGAATATGGTCTTTTTGTGGCTGTTCGGGCCGCATGTCGAGGAAGCGTTGGGGTGGGAGGCGTTCCTGGCGCTGTATCTCGGGGGGGGCATTGCGGCGGGCCTGCTGCACATGGCGATTGTGTTGCTGTTTGCGCCTAAAGTGGTCGTGCCGCTCGTGGGGGCGTCAGGGGCGATCTCAGCGATCCTGGCACCGTTTGCCATCCGCTTTCACCGGGCGCAGATTCGGCTGTACTGGCTGCCGGGTTCCCTGTTCGGGGCGTCCTGGGGCCGGCTGGAAGTGCCGGCGACGGCGGGGGTGGGGGTATGGATGCTGCAAAACATCGGCGGCGGCATTTTCTTTCTGGTCAACCCCGAGCCGGGCGGGACCGCGTACTGGGCGCATATCGGCGGCTTTGTGTTTGGGCTGGTCGCCGCCGAGCTGACCGGGCTGCTGCGCGATGGGCGTCAGGACTATTTATTGCAGGATGCGCGGTCAGCGGGGACACGCGGGCAGGAGACGCTCGATCTCGCGATCCGGCGGTACCGGACATTTCTCGAACGGGACCCGGACAACGGCGAAGTGCGGGCGGAGCTGGCGTCGCTGGTGCTGGTGCTCGACCGGGAGGAAGCGGCACGGGAAATGCTCGGCGCGGTGCGGACTCTTCTGGCGCGGGAGCGCCCACTGGAAGCCGCCCGGTGTGTCCGGGATGCGGCGGCGCGGGGCCTGACTTTGCCGCTTTCGGCGCGGGAGCGGCTGCGCCTGGCGGGAGCGCTGGAAGCGTCGGGCGACATCGGCCCGGCGACCGATCTGCTGCGGGCGGTGACGACGGAAACGCCGGACGCCCCCGAGGATGAGATGGCCCGTCTGAAGCTGGGGCAGCTGCTGCGGGCATCGGACCCGGAAGCGGCAAGCGCGGTGCTGTTGGAGTTTCTTGCCAAATATCCGCAGAGCGAGTGGGCGCACCGGGCACGAGAGATGCAGGCAAAGAGCTAGAAATGCAAACAAATGTTTGATTTCTGCTGTGTTTTGGAAACAGTTCTTTTGGCTATTCTACGAACACGGGAGAACAACTATCATGGCACTGGAAGACCTCAAAAAAGACGTGATGATGGCGCATCTACTGGATGCGCTGGACCACAAGAAAGACATCGGCCACTATGGGCGGCTCGTCTTTACGATGGTAGCCCGGCACTTTTTGACCGAAGACGAATTGGTCGCCGAGCTTGCCAAAGACAAGGACTTCGCCGAAGCGGAAGCGCGTTCGCTGTATGCTCAGGTCAAGGACCATAATTACAACCCGCCCCGCCGGGACAAGATCATGCAGTATCAGTCCGAGCAGGAGTTCCCGATCATCCCGAACCCGGACGATCCTGACTCCGGCAATGTCTACAAAGACCTGAACTTCCCTGACGAAGTCTATCAGCATATTGAAGAGTACCGGCACCAAAAGGCCGAGTCGAATTAATAGACTTAAGACTGTTGTTGAGAGCGTTCCCTGCCGATGATAGCAGGGGCGCTCTTTATTTTTTCGGCTTTTGAGCGGCTCTGCCGAGCAATCCTGCCAAGCCGACCGGCGAGGTTGGCACGATTTTTGCAGAGTATAGGGCGTGAGTGTGGTAGAATACTCAAATAATTGTCATGACTTGACCTATCCGAATGGAGCCTTATGGACAGCACGACCACTCCCAAGCCCTATCTGACCATTCAGCCGACTGCCGGCTGGCAGGCGATCAACCTGCGCGAGCTGTGGCAGTTCCGCGACCTGCTGACCACCCTCGCCCAGCGCGATGTCAAGCTGCGCTACCGCCAGACCGCCCTCGGCGTCGTGTGGGTCATCCTCCAGCCGCTGCTGGCCGCCGGCATCTTCTCCTTCGTCTTCGGCAAGATTGCCAACCTGCCGGCACCGAAGGGTATTCCCTATTTGGTGTTCTCGTATGCGGGTTTGCTGGCCTGGAATGCGTTCAACTCCACGCTCGGTAAAGCCAGCGGCTGCCTCCTGACTAATTCCAACCTTGTCTCCAAAGTCTACTTTCCGCGCCTGGCCCTGCCGCTGTCCACGGTATTCTCGACTTTGATTGACTTCGGCGTCGCACTACTGATGATGATTGTGCTGATGGTGATCAACCATGTCGTCCCGACTGTCGCGGTGCTGCTGCTGCCGGTCTGGCTGCTGCTGATCCTGATGCTGGCGATGGGCATCGGACTGTATATGTCCGCCTTGATGGTCTCCTACCGCGATGTGCAGTATGTCCTGCCGGTCCTGACCAACTTTTTGCTGTATGCGTCCCCGGTGGCGTACACGCTTTCCTACGCACTGACTAAAATCCCGCCGGCGTTCCAGGCGTTCTATTTCCTGAACCCGATGGCTGGGCTTCTGGAAGGCTTCAGATGGTCTCTGCTCGGGCATCAGCCGCTGCTGATCGCGCCAGCCATTGGGGGAGCCGTGATTAGTATTCTCGTCTTCATTGGCGGCGCGTTCTCGTTCAAGAAGATGGAAAGGAAGTTCGCCGATGTCATCTAATGCAGTTCAGGGGAAACCCCGATGAAAGAAAAACACCGATGAGACTGCTGGTGACGGGCAGCCGGGGCTTTGTCGGCGGCTCGGTCGGGCGGTTCGCGGCGGCGGCGGGGCATGACGTTCTCGGCATTGCCCGGTCGAGCCAGCCGGAAGCGGACTGGCCGGGGCGGTATTTCCAGGCGGACGTGCTGTACGCGCCGCTTTCGGAGGTCATTCAAGACTTCGCGCCCGATGCTGTCCTGCACGGTGCGGGGACTGCTTCGGTGGGCGGGTCGCTATCCGCGCCGGTGGAAGACCTGCGGGCGGCGGTGCTGACATGGGCAAACACGCTGGAAAGTATTCGTCTTTCGGGGCTGCGTCCGCTGGTGCTGTTTCCATCGAGCGCAGCGGTTTACGGCAATCCGGCCCATCTGCCGGTCGCGGAAGAGGCTACTGTGGCACCGGTTTCGCCGTATGGGTTCCACAAGGCGGCCTGCGAGCTGGTGGCGCGGGAATACCAAGAGTGCTTTGGCCTGCGGGTTGCCGTCTGCCGCTTATTTTCGGTATTCGGCCCGCGCCAGCGGCGGCTGCTGGTGTGGGAGCTGTACGCGCAGATGCACGGGCTGGAGCCGGAGGTCTGCTTGCAGGGAACCGGGCGGGAGTCGCGGGACTACCTGCATGTGGACGATATAGCCGAAGCGATGCTGGCGCTGGCAGCGCACCCGGAACTCAAAGAGGCGCGGGGGCCATTGCCAACCGTTAATCTCTGCCGCGCCCAGGAAACGCCGGTGCTGGAGCTGGCGCATCTGCTGTCCGAAGTCTGCGGCTCCTCAAAGCCGGTGACCTGCCGGGGGGCGGCCCAGACCGGAAACCCGGTGCGCTGGGTCGGGGACTCGTCGCGCTTGCAGCGCCTGCTGCCGGACTGGCGGCCTCAGCCTTTAGCGGACGGCCTGCGCCGCTGCGCCGCTGAATGGCGCGAAATCAGCTAAGACTTTTATGACCTTCCCGAGGCCGGACCGTTGCTCGGCCTATGAAAGAGATGCCCATGCCCTCCTCCGTCCTGACCGATACTCCGACTGGCCTTTCCGGCGGCGTATTTTCCGAAACGCCCGCCGGCGATGTCGCCGTCTCGGTGCGCGGCCTGTCCAAGTCCTACAGCCTCGCCAAAAATGCCGCGCAGCATTCCACCATCGGCGAGATGCTGATGCACAAGCTGAAAAATCCGGTCCAAAAGGTCGAGCGCGATACGTTCTGGGCGCTGAACGACGTGAATTTCGACGTCCCGAAAGGCGATGTCGTCGGGATTGTCGGTCGGAATGGGGCGGGCAAAAGCACGCTGTTAAAAGTGCTGTCGCGCATCACCGAGCCGACCAAAGGCAGGATTGACTTGTACGGGCGGGTCGGCAGCCTGCTGGAAGTCGGCACGGGCTTCCACCCGGAGCTGACGGGCCGGGAGAACATCTTCCTGAACGGCGCGATCTTGGGGATGCAGAAAAGCGAGATTGCCCAGCAGTTCGACGCCATTGTGGAGTTTTCGGGAACCGAACAGTTTTTGGACACGCCGGTCAAGCGCTACTCGTCGGGAATGTATGTGCGGCTGGCGTTTGCGGTGGCAGCGCACCTGAACCCCGAAATCCTGATCATTGACGAAGTGCTGGCGGTCGGCGACGCGGAGTTCCAGAAGAAGTGCATCGGCAAGATGCAGGATGTCGCCAGCAGCGGGCGGACGGTGCTGTTTGTCTCGCATAACTTGGACATCGTCCGCAAGCTTTGCACGAGCGCCATCCTTCTGGAAAAGGGTCGGGCCATTCTTTCCGGCACGACGAAAACGGTGCTGGAGCGCTATGTCGAGACGGCGATTGACCAGCAGGCCGTGTACGCGATTGACCGGCCCCGGATCATGCCGGAAAACGGGTACGCGGAAAGCCTCCATGTCGAGAACTTGGACGGCTCGCTGATGAGCGAGGTCGCCGTGGGTCGCCCCTGGCAGGTGCGGGTGCGGTTTACGCTGACGCAGCCGACGCGAAACTTCGTCATTGCGCTGGGCCTTTGGACGCCGACGGACGCATCGCTCCGCACAAGCTGGAGCCTCCCGGAGACATTGGAGCCGGGGACGTATGAAGCTGTGTTTCGGGATACCCAGATCATGCTGGCGCCGGGCCGTTACCCGCTGGCCCTCGGCTTGTCCGCCGGCGGGCAGACGTTCCAGTACATCGAGCGGGTCGGCGCCTTGTATGTCTCGGACGTAACCGACTTGTCCGAAGGCGTGAATGTGGTCCAGGCCAGCGTCGCCCTCATCCTCAATCCGCTGGACATTACTATCAAAAAGGCATTCTAGTATGCTGCTTGTCGCCTACAAGCCGGGACAGCTTGCCAACCAGCTTTTCTTGTTCGCGCATCTGGCCGCGTTTGCCGCCGAGCATGGCCTGACGGTTGTGAACCCATCGTTTGAGGACTACTGCGAGCATTTCGAGCATCTCGACCGGGACTTGTTCTGCCGGTTCCCGCCGAAGCCCAGCCTGCTCCGCCCAACCCCGGCCCGGCGGCGGCGGCTCTTCGGCGCCGTCAGCCAGTGGACGCTCCGTTTTCTCAAACGCCCGGCGCTGCTGCCCAAAGGGACGGCGCTGCTGAACACCGAGTTTGCAGCGTTCTGCTTTATGAACGAGGCGCCGTTTCAGAGGCTTGTCGCCCGCAGCCGCCTGATTGTCATTCGCGGCTGGTGCTTTCGGGACATGGCCGCGTTCCGCAAGCATTCGGACACGCTGCGCCGGTTTTTCGCGCCGAAAGCGGCGGCGGCGGCGAATGTCGCCGCCTTTATTCGCTCCTGCCGGGACGGGGCCGATCTTCTTGTCGGGGTCCATATCCGGCGCGGGGACTACCGGGAGTTTCAGGGCGGGCGCTATTTCTTTGAGCCGGCGCAGTACGCGGCGCTCATGCGGCAGATGGAGCGGCTGTTTCCGGGGCGGCGGGTGCGGTTCCTGGTGTGTTCCAATGAAGCGGTGTCCGAAGCCGCGTTTCCGGGCCTGGAGGTCCGCCCCGGTCCCGGCCACATCATTGAAGATTTGTACTCGCTGGCCGCGTGCGATTACCTTCTCGGCCCGCCTTCCACTTATTCGCAGTGGGCGTCCTTTTACGGGGAAGTGCCGCTTTGTAAGGTTCTCGATCCCGACCACGCCCTGTCCCTGGATGCCTTCCAAGTGGCCGACGGCGACTGCGACTTCCCGGAGTTTGTCGCAAGTTGCCCGCGCTGGGGCGAAGAAGAGCCGTCGCCTGCCGTTCTGAGCCGTGCGGGCTGATGGACCGAAGCCGAAAGTAAAACTCATGCCGCTTGACACACCTGTTGCGTTCATTATCTTCAACCGGGCCGATACGGCGGCGCTGGTCTTCGCGGAAATCCGCAAGGCCCAGCCGCGCAAGCTGTTCGTCATCGCCGATGGCCCGCGCACGCCCGAAGAAGCGGAGAAATGCCGCGCCGCGCGGGCGGTAATTGACGGCGTGGACTGGGACTGCGAAGTTCTCACAAATTATGCCGAAGCCAACCTCGGCTGCGGCCCGCGCGTCTCGTCGGGCATTTCCTGGGTGTTTGAGAATGTCGAAGAAGCGATCATTTTAGAAGACGACTGCCTGCCCGACCCGTCATTTTTCCCGTTTTGCGAGCAAATGCTGGCGGAATACCGTGATGATTTGCGGGTTGTGCATATTGCCGGGACAAATGCAATCCCCGATGAGAGCCGCGAGGCAAGCTATATGTTCAACCGCCTGACTTCCATTTGGGGCTGGGCGACCTGGCGGCGGGCCTGGCAGAACTATGACTATGACATGAAAGTCTGGCCCGAATACAAAAAGACCACAGATTTAGATTACTATGGGAAGCAAAAGATCAATGTTTACAATATGTTCAATGGTCACTGGAACGAACCTGTCAACACATGGGATATTCAGTGGTGGTTTGGATGTACTGCTCGTCAAGAAGTAAGCATCACTCCCAAAGTTAATCTGATTACCAACATCGGATTTCGGGCGGATGCGACGCATACTTCTGAGCCGAATAAATTGAGTGAGGTTCCTGTTTCTAGTCTACAGTTCCCTCTTGTCAAGCCAAAAAGCGAGGCTGTTGACCCCCGGTTCGATGAAGCTTTTTTGGAATACTGCTGGGGGGTTCCGTTACCGACTCCCAGCAAGCTGGCTAAAGCTATCCAGAAGTTAAGGACAGGGATCGGAATTAGATCAAGAATACGAAGTTTTGTCCATAAAGCCGAAAAATCCCAATGGGCGGAGTGATGAGCGAGCTTAGCTGACGTATACCTGATCTTACTTTATGATTTTACTTCTTCGCAAAATCGTCCGGCGTATCCGGCGGTACAGCACGGTCGAGCCGGACCAGAAAACGGTGTGGACCCGGCTGTTGGGCCCACGGCTGGAGCTGGGTGCGGGGGCAACGACCGAGTTGTGCTGGCTCACAGCGCGAGAACCAGCGGGGTGTTTTCTCGCCATTGGAGCGCAAAGCGACATTGAATGCCAGATTGCGCTGGAAAAATCCGATGCCGCCGTGCGGATTGGGTCCCGGACCCACATCGGCGGGGGGACACTGCTGGCGGCGGCCTGCGGGATTACAGTCGGTGATGATGTTCAGATCGCCTATCAAGGTCTCATCATGGACCATAATTCTCACGCACTCGCGTTTTCCCAGCGCAAAGACGATGTGTTAGACTGGCAGCAGGGCAAAAAAGACTGGTCGAATGTCGCTATGGCTCCGGTCAGGATTTGCGACAAAGCCTGGATCGGAGCGCGGGTGACAATTCTCAAAGGCGTCACCATCGGCGAAGGGGCGGTGGTCGGCGCAGGGAGCGTCGTCACGAAAAGCGTCCCGCCGTGGACAATCGTGGCGGGAAACCCCGCGAGAGTAATCCGCGAACTCTCGGAAGCGGAACATTGACTTTATGAGCCGAAAATCTCTCAACATTGCCGTCGGCCACATTGACGGGTCGGGGTGGACGGGCGGAACGGTCTACCTCAAAAATGTGCTGACGGCGCTGCGAAGCCTGGCCGAAGACGAGCGTCCGCGTGTCAGCCTGGCCGTGGCCGAAGGCACGTCCGAAGGCAGCTACGCCGCCCTCGCGCCGTTCGTAGATGCCGTCCTGCCTTTGCCGCTGTCCAGCGGGGGAAGCCTGCCGCAGCGCCTGCTCCGGCGCGTGCAGGGATCCGCAGGCCGCAGCCGCCGGACCGGGCGCGTTTTGAAGGCCGCCGGTGTAGATTGCCTGTTCGGGCTGGATACCTACGGGCCGGGCTTTGCGGTCCCGACCCTCGCCTGGCTCTACGATTTCCAGCACCTGCACTACCCGGAAATGTTCGCGCCGGGCGAGAACGCCGAGCGCAGCCGCCTCTTTGCCGAAGCCGCGCGGGACGCCGCTCGGATCGTCGTTAGCAGCAGGGACGCTTTAAAGGATTTCGTAAATTTCGCCCCAGAGTCGGCGGCGAAAGGCCGCGTCCTGTCGTTCGTCGCCCAGGTCCCGGCGGACATCTACGACGCCGACCCCGGCGGCCTCTGCCGGGAATACCATCTGCCGGAGCGCTTCTTTTACCTGCCGAACCAGTTCTGGAAACACAAAAACCACACGGTCGTGATTGAAGCGCTGGCCCGGCTGACCCACACGGCCCCGGACATCACGATTGTGTGCACCGGGAACACCCACGATGCCCGGAACCCAAGCCATTTCGCCGGTCTGCTGACCGAGATCGCGAGGCACGGCCTACGGGACCGGATGATCCTGCTGGGCCTAGTCCCGCACGCGCAGACGTTCCAGCTCATGCGCCAATCACTCGCCGTCTTGCAGCCGTCGCTGTTTGAGGGCTGGTCCACCACCGTGGAAGAAGCCAAGTCCGTCGGCAAGCCGATGCTGCTGTCGTCGCTTGCCGTCCACCGCGAGCAGGACCCGCCGGAGTCGGTGTATTTCGATCCCCAAGATGCGGACGCGCTGGCTGAAGCGATGCAGGAACTGCACACGGCTTGGCTTCCCGGCCCCACGCTGCACCTGGAAGAAAAAGCACGGACGTGCCTGCTGCCGCGAACGCAGGCGTTCGGCCGGACGTTTCTCGGCATTGCGCGGGAGGCGGCAGTATGAGCCGCATGGCCGGCCATGCGAACAACCGCCGCGAAAAGACGGCGCTGATTACCGAAATCGCGGGGCAGGACGGCAGCCTGCTCGCGGAGCTTTTGCTGTCCAAAGGATGCACCATCTATGGCACCGTTCGCACCCTGTCATTTGACAACCTGAGCCGGATGAGCCACCTGCTCACGCAGGTGCAGCTTGTCGCCGGAGATTTGCTGGACCAAAACTCGCTGGTTCTCATGCTGGAAGAAGCACAGCCTGATGAAGTCTATAATCTCGCAGCGCCCTCGGCGTCACCCGGCTGCTGGAAGCGATCCGGCAGGTCAACCCCAAAACCCGGTTCTTTCAGGCGTCGTCGTCCGAGCTGTTCGGCAAGCCCCAGGAAGTGCCGCAGCGGGAAACGACGCTTTTGCACCCGCGCTCCCCTTATGGCGTCGCCAAGATGTATGCCTACTGGATGACGGTCAACTACCGGGAGTTCTACGGCCTGTACGCCTGTTCCGGGATTTTGTACAACCATGAAAGCGAGCGGCGCGGCCTGGAATTTGTCACCCGCAAGATCACTAATGGGGCCGCCCGGATCAAGTTGGGTCTGGAACATGAGCTTCAGCTCGGCAGCCTGGACGCCCGCCGGGACTGGGGGTACGCGCGGGACTATGTGGAAGCCATGTGGCTGATGCTTCAGCAGGAAACGCCCGATGATTACGTCATTGCCACTGGAGAAACGCATTCCGTGGAAGAGTTCGTCGCCGAAGCCTTCGGCTGCGTTGATTTAGACTGGCGGGACTATGTGCGCATAGACCCGGCCTTCGTCCGCCCGCCTGAGACGACGCAGCTTGTCGGCGACCCGTCCAAAATCCGCCTGGCATTAGGTTGGATACCGCAAACCAGCTTTTCGGATCTGGTTCGCTTGATGGTTCACGCTGACCTAGAGTCGGCGCATGTGGGGTCGTAACTGTAGCGGAAAAAACTATGACGAAGTCTGTGGAAATGAAGTCTGTAGAAACCGTGTATCCGAAAATCAGCGTTATCACACCCTCGTATAACCAGGCGCAGTTCATTGAACAAACACTGCGCTCAGTGCTGGATCAGGGCTATCCTAATCTGGAATACATCGTCATTGATGGCGGCAGCACCGACGGTAGCGTGGAGATCATCCAGAAGTACGCCGACCGGCTGACCTACTGGGTAAGCGAAAAGGACCGGGGCCAGAGCCATGCCATCAACAAAGGCTTTCTCAGGTCCACTGGCGACATTCTCTGCTGGCTTAATAGCGACGATTACTTCCTGCCCGGCACCCTAGACCATGTGGCAAAGCGGCTTGCTCCCGAAACAAACGCCTTTGCCCTGATTGGGCAGTCCTATGTCGTCTTCACGGACGGGACGCCGCCGAGGCTGGCGGAAGGTGAATACACTGGGCATCGCGGGCTGCTGCAATTCTGGAAGCGCTATACAATGCCACAGCCGAGCATCTTCTGGCGGCGTGAAGTTTATGAGAAGATCGGCCTGCTTGATGAAAACCTGCACTACATCATGGACTTTGATTACTGGACACGCATCTCGGAACACTTCGGCTTTCAGGTGACAGACCGGCCCTTGACCTGTACGGCGTACCATGCAGAGGCAAAGACAGGCGACGGCTATGTCCGGTACTTTCAGGACCTCAAGGATATGGCCCCACGCTACTGGGGCAGCCCCTGGAGTCTTGAGTACCGGCGACTGCAAGCCTCCATGTGGTATCAAATGGACTGCCGGCCCGTGCTGGCCCGTGTCAAAGGGTCGCTGAAGCGGCTCGTTTTGCCTAGTTCCTCATTAACAAGTCCTGCCGAATCAATAAGTCGTGCCGATGAATGACGTTGCGGTTTCCATTATTATTTGCACCTGCAACCGGGCCGACGACCTGCGGCAGACGCTGGAAGCTATTGGGCGCTTGGCAATTCCTGAAGGCTATCAATGTGATCTCACTGTCGTTGACAATGCTTCCACCGACGGTACTGCCGGTTTGGTCAAGTCGCTGACGTTGGGCAATATGCCCCTGCGTTACTTGTGGGAGCCTCGGCGCGGCAAAGGCAACGCCTATAACGCCGGTATCGCGGCGGCGGCCGGGGACATTCTGCTGTTCACCGACGACGATGTGCGCCCGCCCCAAAAATGGCTGGAAGGCATGTGCGGCCCGATCCAGCGTGGAGAAGCGGACGCCGTCGCCGGTGGCCTCACGCTGGCCGCGCACCTGCATCACTCCTGGATGCAAAAAGAGCATTTCGGCTGGTTGGCGTCCTCAGAATGCCTGCCCGCAGATGCCATTATTTCGCTGGTTGGGGCGAATATGGCCTTTTCGCGCCGCGTTCTCGAACAAGTCCCGCGCTTTGACGTTGAGCTGGGTCCCGGTGCAAAAGGTCATGCCGACGATACCCTGTACTCTTACCAATTGGAAAAAGCGGGATACCAGCTTGCCATGGCGCTGGGAACAGTGGCGGAACATCACCTGCAAGCCTCGCGTCTTTCCCGCAAATCTTTTGCCGCTCAGGCTCGGAAGCGCGGCGAGTTCAACGCCTATCTGGCCCGGCACTGGTCGCATTCCGAGCCGCGCCGGCCTTATCTGGTCCTGGCCCGTGCCTGGGCGGCCTTGTGGGCGCGGCGGTTGCTGCATCCCTGGGAATGGGTGACTTCCCCCACAATCCCTGCCTGGGAGCTGCGGCTGCTGGAAACCTGGCACACGGCGCTTTGCCACCTGGAAGAGCGAAACGAGCCGCGCAAGTACGAAAAGTACGGGCTGGTGAAAAAAGAAGAACCTCACCCTGGAACGAAGTTCCAGCCCTCTCTTTAAGCAAGGAGAGGGTGGCAGCTTGGTGCCGGGTGAGGTTTCTGTATGAAGTTTTTGTGTGAAGCTGCTGTGCTTTACGCGAAGACGACTTCGCGCAGCTCCGTGTCGTGCTGACCGAACCAGGCAACGGTCTTTTCAATGCCCTGCCGCAGCGTGTTCTGGGCCTCGAAGCCGAACAGCTCTTTGGCCCGCGTCACGTCTAGGCAGCGGCGCGGCTGGCCGTTGGGCTTGGTCGTGTCCCAAACGATATTGCCCGTGAAGCCGACCGCTTCCGCTACGACAGCCGCCAAATCCCGGATGTGGATTTCTTCCCCGGTGCCGAGGTTGACCGGCAGGTCGCCGTTATAGGCTTCTGCCGCCCGCAGGAGGCCCTCCGCGGCGTCCTCGACGTACAAGAACTCGCGGGTCGGGGTGCCGTCGCCCCACAAGACAATCTCGGAGCGCCCGGCTTTCTTCGCTTCGGCGCACTTGCGGATCAGCGCGGGGATGACGTGCGACGTGTTCAGGTCGAAGTTGTCACGCGGACCATACAGGTTCACCGGCAGCAAGAAGATGCCGTTGAAGCCGTACTGCTGGCGGTACGACTGGGTCTGCACCAGCATCATCTTTTTCGCCAGGCCATAGGGGGCGTTGGTCTCCTCGGGGTAGCCGTTCCATAGCTCGTCCTCTTCAAACGGGATCGGCGTGAACTTTGGGTACGCGCAGATCGTCCCGGTGGCGACGAACTTCTTGACCCCCATCTGCCGGGCATACTCGATGAGCTGAATGCCCATGATCGCGTTGTCGTAGAAGAAGCGTCCGGGGTTGCCCTGGTTCGCCCCAATGCCGCCGACCACCGCCGCGAGGTGCAGGACCATGTCGGGCTTGGCTTCCTCATACAGCCGCACGATGTCGTCCCGGTCGCGCAGGTCGTAGTCCGCCGAGCGCGGCACGACGATTGTCCGGCAGCCGCGCTCCCGAAGCTTGTCCACGACAAACGAGCCGAGGAAGCCCGCGCCGCCGGTGACGACGACGCGGGTGTCCGGCCAAGAGACTTCAGAGTTCGCTTGGGTCATCATGCTTATCGGCTCCCCGCCAGGACATTCGGGCGGGTCTGGATCTGGCCCAGTGACGCAATCTCTTCATCCACCATCAAACGGACGAGGTCGTGGAAGGTCGTGCGCGGTGCCCAGCCGAGCTTGGCTTTGGCTTTGGCCGGATCGCCGATCAGCAGATCTACCTCGGCAGGCCGCTCGTAGCGAGCGTCGTGCTCGACATAATCTTTCCAGTTCATGCCGGCATGGGAAAACGCTTCTTCCAGGAACTCGCGGACCGTGTGGGTCTCGCCGGTGGCGATAACATAGTCATCGGCCTCTTCCTGCTGAAGCATCAGCCACATGGCTTCGACATACTCTTTGGCGTAGCCCCAGTCGCGCTTGGCGTCGAGGTTGCCGAGATACAGCTTGTCCTGCATCCCTGCCTTGATCTGAGCCACGGCCCGCGTGATCTTGCGCGTCACGAACGTCTCACCGCGCCGGGGCGACTCATGGTTGAACAGAATACCGTTGCAGGCGAACATCCCGTAGCTTTCGCGGTAGTTGACCGTAATCCAATGCGCGTAGACTTTGGCCGCGCCGTAGGGAGAGCGCGGGTAAAACGGCGTGGTTTCACGCTGGGGCACTTCCTGGACCAGGCCGTACATCTCGGAGCTTCCGGCCTGGTAGTAGCGGGTCTTGAGGCCGACTTCGCGAATAGCTTCCAGAATACGCACCGTGCCGATGCCGGTGACGTCGCCGGTGTATTCCGGGATGTCGAACGAGACGCGGACATGGCTCTGGGCAGCCAGATGGTAGACTTCGTCCGGCTGGATACGATACAGCAGCTTGATCAAGTTGGTCGAGTCCGAGATGTCGCCATAATGCAGGAACAAGCGGACACCATTGATGTGCGGGTCTTCGTACAAGCTGCTGATGCGGCTGGTATTGAACGTGGATGCGCGGCGGATAATCCCGTGGACTTCGTAGCCTTTGGCAAGCAGCAGTTCTGCCAAGTAAGAGCCGTCCTGGCCGGTGATTCCTGTGATAAGCGCCTTTTTCATGCAGTAGCCTTTCTTAGTTGCGTGACTGTTGTAAGATGCCGAGCGTTTGATATACCGAGCGCTGCCAAGAAGAGCATTGTACATCGGAGCGAATTTGCGGTACACTGTACGAGTACCTATCATACCATACTACTCTGCAAAATTTATGCCAACTGGTGCAGCAGCCCTGTTGCCCCGAAAAAAGCCTGGGAATACTTGCCGGCGCCGACGTCTGGCTTGGCATGATCCTTTCCGGCTTGGCATGATTCTTGCAGTAATGTCCCTGTATTCTGTTTTGTTTGTAGTTTTTCGGCAAACTGTGTCTGCCTCGGTCGCCCCAACCTAAGCCCAGCCGGTCTCACGATGCCGCCGTCCGAAACCTACAATCAAGGAGGAGCGGAAGTCAACAAGGAGGAGCGGAAGTCAACAAGGAGGAGCAGAAGTCAATGAGTGTAAGGAGAAGTCAATGAGTGTTTGCCTTGTCACAGGATCAGCGGGCTTGATCGGCTCCGAAGCTGTCCTGTATTTCGGTCGGCGCGGCATGAACATTGTCGGAGTAGACAATGATATGCGCCGGTACTTTTTCGGCGAAGAAGCCTCAACCGCCTGGAACGTTGCCCGTTCCCACGAAACCCTTTCCCAGAATTACGAACATCACTCCATAGACATCCGCTCCCGAGAGCAGATCGCCGAGCTGTTCCAGAAGTTCGGAACCGACATCAGCCTGATCATCCACACCGCCGCGCAGCCTTCCCACGACTGGGCCGCCCGCGAGCCGTTCACCGATTTTGACATCAATGCCGGCGGAACACTCAACATGCTGGAGGCCGCCCGACAGCACTGTCCCGACGCGACTTTTATCTTCACCTCCACCAACAAAGTCTACGGAGACACTCCCAACAAGCTCCCACTGCTCGAAGAAGAAAAGCGGTTTGAGATTGACCCGTCCCACACCTACCAAGAGGGCATTCGGGAAGATATGTCCATTGATCAATGCCTGCATTCCTTGTTTGGGGCGGGCAAAGTGGCGGCCGATGTGCTGGTCCAGGAATACGGGCGGTATTTCGGCATGAAGACCGCCTGTTTCCGGGGCGGCACACTGACCGGACCACAGCATTCGGCGACCAAGCTGCATGGCTTTTTAGGCTATGTCATGCGCTGCACAATGACCGGAACTCCGTACACCATCTTTGGGTATAAAGGGAAGCAGGTGCGAGACGCAATCCATTCCAGCGATTTAATTCATGCCTTCGCCGCGTTTGCCGATGCGCCGCGTGTCGCTGAAGTGTACAACATTGGGGGCGGGCGGTTTTCAAACTGCTCGGTGCTGGAAGCAATCGAGTCCTGCGAGCGGATTGCAGGCAAAAAGCTGGACTGGTCCTACGAAGACCAGAACCGTATCGGAGACCATATCTGGTGGATCGGGGACAATGGGAAGTTCGCTTCTCAGTATCCCGAGTGGAAACAAGCCTACAATATCGAGAGCATACTTCAGGAGATTTTCGATGCCAACCATGATCGCTGGGCATGAAGCCGACGCGCCGCAAACCAAAAGATCCCGCCCACCGATGCGTATCTGTATCGTCAGTGAGTTTTTTTACCCCGACATGACCGGCGGGACCGGAATGCTGCTGTCCGACCTCGCACGAAGCCTGCACGACGACTTCGGCGTCGAAATAGATGTCATCGCGACTCGGCATCTTTACCGCGATGCCGGGGCGAAGCTGCCGCGTGGGGAAAGCTGGGACGGCATCGCCATCTCGCGCGTCCCCGCGCCAAACTTCAACCGGGCCTCGACAAGCCGCCGGCTTCTGGGAAACCTGCTGTTCACGCAGACCGCGCTCCTGAAGCTGCTTTCCGGCAAACGCTATGATCTGGTCCTGACCGCGACCGCGCCGCCGACGATCCCGACAGTCGCCTATCTCTATCAAAAGATGACTGGGGTTCCCTACGTTTATATTATCTACGACCTGGAACCGGACCGTGTCACCAAGATGGACGTCTTTGCATCGGACAGCCGGCCTGTCCGGCTCCTGCGCGGCTGGCAGCAGACATGGCTGAACGCCGCCGCCAAAGTTGTCGTCATCGGGCGCTGTATGCGGGACTATTTGGGCGACAATTATTCTCTGCCGGCAGCGCAGGTGGAAGTCATCGCTGTCGGGGCGGACGCGGACCGGATCGTCCCCGCCGACCGAGAAACAAGCCTCCGCCGCCGGTTCGGCCTCAGTGGGTTTGTCGTGCTGTATGCCGGCAACTTCGGCAAGTACCACAACTTCAACACGATCATTGACGCCGCAAAAAAACTGGATGAAGCTGGAGTGCCGATCACTTTTGCCCTCTTTGGCAACGGCGCTCAGGAGGCGACGATCCGGGCGCGGATCGAGGGCGAGAATATCAAGAACGTGAAGATGTTCCCGATCCTGCCGCAAAGCGAAGTCGCGGAGCTGTTTGCATCGGCGGATGTCTCACTGGTCACCCTGGAGCCGAACATGGAAGGACTGTGCGTTCCCAGCAAATTTTATCCAATCCTCGCCTCCGGCAGGCCGACGATCGCTCTGGTCGGGGAGAAGTCAGAGATCGCTCATGTCCTGCGCGAGGCGGACTGCGGCGTCCGTCTGGACCAGGGCGATACCGAAAAGCTGGTCGCGACCCTGACGCATCTGGTCCAGGACCCCGCGGAGGCGGAGCGTTTGGGCCGCAACGCCCGGCGCGTCTTGGAAGACAAGTATTCCACTCGCCGGATCACCAGCCAGTATTATGATGTCCTGAAATCGGTCGCGCTGAAAAAGAAGGCAGAGCAAAAGTCCGGCTCAGTCGCGACAAGTCACGAGTGATAAGTCATAAGCACTAAAAAGCACACGCTGAAAAAGCCGCCCCGCGTCTAGGACACGGGGCGGCTTCTTTGTGAGTGCGGCAGGGCGCTCTCCTTGCGGAGAGACGACCTGCCGGAGATCAACTAGGCGGCGTTCTGAACAGCGCTCTTGCGGCGCAGGACAGCGAAGCCGCCCAGGGCGAGCAGGGCGCCGAAGGACAGGACCGTGCTAGCCTCGGGGACCGGGTTGCCGCCGCGAAGGTTGAACGAGTTCTGGTTCGCGGTGGGGCCGAAGCTCGAGATGCCGAAGCCCTGGCCGTCAACGGGAACGACGAAGCTGAACGGGACGACGTCAGTGATGGTCGCCGCGCCGCCCGAAGTGGGCGAGAAGGACAGGTTCGTGTTCGAGAAGACCGGACCCTGGCCCATGCCCGTGCCGCCCGACAGTGTCAGGAAGCCGTTCGAGACCGCGCCGCCGCCGAAGGGGTTGTAGGCGACGGGCAGGTTGGTGACGGTGAAGCTGTTCGTCGGCGAGAACGCGAAGACGAACGGCCCGGCGGTGGTGAAGCTGCCCTGCGCGAAGGCAGGGGCGACGCTGGCGGCGGCCGCGATGGCGAGGCCGGCAACAGTTGCGGTGAATTTGTTCATGTGTGTTCCTGTGTCTTTTCCTGGGTCTTGACTTTGGTATAAAATACCGTTGAGCGAAATGAAGTGCGTTTTCGCCTGGCAGAGTGCGTCGGAAATCACGCGCCTTCATTCTTTATTAACTGCAAATTCCATGCCAACTTCGCAGTTACAGGCGATTATACCGGAAAAAACTGCTTTTATTTACCAGGCGTTTACCCGGCGGCGTCCGCATCGCAAATTTATTGCCCGGTGACGACTTTCTGGTACTGCGGCCAGAACGCCTGCTTGTTGGCGGTGCGCTGGAAATCGCCGAACTCCTGCTGAATGCGCCGGCTGTTGGCGGCGTTCCCCTTGATCAGCTTCGCACCGGTCAGGCACTGGTCCTGCACATCGGCGTAGGGAACAGTCGCCGCCGGGGCTTTGTCGTGGCACCGGAAGATCCACCACTGGTTGGCGAAGAAGATCGGTCCGATCTGGTCGCCGATCTTCAGGGCGAAGACACGCGCTTCGAGCGCCGGGTCGCGATGCAGTGGGGACCGTCCGAACAGCAGCGGCGCCAGCAGGCCGCCGTTGGTCTTGCTTGTATCCAGGCTGTACGTGCTTGCCGCCAGCTCGAACGGTGTCTGCGCGTTCAGCTCCGCCAGCGCTTTCTGGGCCTGCGCCTCATTTGCGGTCGCAATCGCCTGGACACTGACCGCCGCCGGGCGGTAGAACTGCGCTGCCGGGTTGCTTGGATTGGACTGCGCCGCGTAATACTGGCGGGCGTCGGCTTCGGTCGCCGTGATGCCCTGGGTGATGACATTGGTCTCGGCGAGCTGGACGCGGAGGTTCTGCTTGAAGTCGCCCTCGGTGATGCCGCTCTGGGCCATCGCCTGCGCGAAGTTCGGGCGCTTGCTCATTTTGGCGTACTCCCGCTCGACATCGGCGTCGGTGGGGGCCAGATTTTTCTTCTGCGCGAACTGGACCTGAAGTATATTCTGGACCATCTTGTGCATGGTCTGTGCGCCAAAGGCATCCTGCATCTGATTGAAGAGGTCATCACGGCTGATCGTCTGGCCGTTCACCGACGCGACAATCATTGCAGTCTGGGCGCGGTGCCGCATGACTGTGACCCCAATGATCAGGCCGAGCAGAAACATCCCTGCCGCCACCAGCCACAGCGGCAGCTTGAACTTTACGCTGCGGCGCTGCGGCGCTTCGGGCGTCCGAGACTGCGGAAATGGCGGCAGGGTGTCCAGGGGAGAGACGATGTCTTTTTGGGCAACCATCTCCCTGACGGCTGGCTGTGTTTCGCCGGGAAACGGGGTGCTGTCCGGCGCGGGTGTATCTGGCATAACTGGGTTAGATCCTTTTCTGATCAAAGTTCGGGGTTCGGTCGTTTGGGCCTGCCGCCAGCCGGGTCGGCGGGGCAGGTAAAGCGGAAATCTGCTCGCCGGGCTTCTTTTTGGCTTGGAGCATCGCCTGCACCGGCGGCAGGACTTCGCCGGCAAGCTGAGTGACCGTTTCATCTGCATGAGGACCCTGGGGAACCATCAGGCGGACAAACAGCGAGACGGCCTCATGGCGTGGAACGATTTTGTTCCGCAGGGCCAGGGCTGCCTGGGCGGCGGCATAGCGCGGCGCGGGAGGCGTATAAACGCCCATGGTCCAGTACAGCACCGTCATCTTCTGGCCGTCCAGCTCGGCGTCCATCAAAGATACGCCCTGACCCTGGATTGTTTTACTGCGGAAGTTGGTGAGCTGCCAGCCCTGCGACGGAAAGCAGTCTTTGGGGTCGTGGATGTCCAGGTTGTCGCTGGCCGTGACCAGCATCACGTCCGCCGCGCGGCCGTCTCCGGTGGCGTATTGACGGTCCATAATCGCCGATGTCCGCAGGCGGGCTTGGATCTCCGGGTCGGTCTGAGCGACTGCTCCCCCCTGCCACGCGCCGAGGCGGGCCGGGAAACCTTCTACGGGCAGCTTGCGGGGGTGGGCGACCGAAACCGGGCCACCGATATATTCTACGGCGACCACGCCGAACACGAGAACGAAGCAGGCGGCGGCAAGCGGCAGGGATCTTCGGATAATCGGCTGAAGCGAGGCCACCGGGCTGGAAGCCGCAGAGCTTGGGAAATCCAGCGCGGTTTTTGATCCGAGCTTTTTGCCGGCAAAGATGAACAGCACGAATGACACGCCGATGGCGGCATACTCCGCCGGGTCATGGGTGGCGTGCAGCCCCGGCAGGCCGGCGTAGATAGTCGCTGCGACCAGGCTGCAAATCCGCAGGACATTCACCAGCAGGGCAATCGGCCCGGCCAGCAGGACCAGCAGGGTGCGCTTGACCGGCGTGTCAAGAAACAAATGCCCGTAGATGGCCGCAAAGGCCAGCAGGCTGATCAGCTTGTGGAACCCGCTGCATGCGGTCGCGACTTCGAGCGACGCGCCGGGGACTTGCAGGACATTCGCATGCTGGATCACCGGAAACCCGAGGGTCGTCATGATTATCGCCGCGCCAGTGCAGCTATAGCCCTGGATCTGCCCGGTCAGCGGTCCGAGGAACGAGTTCGGGATTGGGGCCGCAAACAGCAGAAACCAGACCGGAAAATGAACGATCTTGTAAAGCCGCGGGCCGTGCAGAAGCAAAATCCCGCCGATGAGCGTCGGGATGAGCGACCACATGCCAATATACTTGATTTGCAGCAAGTAACCGCCAACCGCGCCGGCCAGCCCGACCAGCAGCGGCAGCAGGCCCCAGACCTGCGGACGGCGCTCGGCAGAAGCGATTTTGTCTTTCTGCATCCAAAGCAGAAAAATCGAGACCGGGAAGATAAAGAGGCCGTGGGCATAGTTGTCGTTGTGCAGCCACTGGTCGGCGGCCCCGGCGATGATCGGGGCATAGATTAGGGCCACGCCGGCTAGGAACAGATACATTGTTCCCGGCCAGGTCAGCAGATTGATGCCCAATGGGCTTTGGGCGTGGGCCGCCGCTTTTACTCGGGTCGCCATCTTAAAGCTCCTCGCGGTTCTTTGGGCCGCTCTTCAGCGGGATGGCGAGGTCATGCGGGTCTGCGCCATGCTCTGCCAGCGGATCGGACGCGCCATTGAGGTGAGGCGCATACCCGGATGTGTTTCGGAACATCAGCAGCGTATGGTCGGCGGAGAGCGGGCGGGCGCCGCCCGGCAGGCCCGGCGCGGTGGCGGTGGATGCGAACGACCGGGCGACTTCGTAGGCCGGCGCGTTCTTTTTGCTGGTCCGGTTGATAAAGAGGCCGAGCGGGGCAAGGCCCGACAGCACGCTCGACGTGCTGTTGACGGCGTCCTCGTTGGCCCGGCCCAGGTCAATGACTTGCAGGACGTAGTCCACCGACGGCGCGAGCAGCAGCGGGTCCACGACGGTACACGAGGGCGTATCCAGCACGACGATGTCTGCCCGGCTCCGCACGGTTTGCAGGAAGCTGTTCATGTGCGGCGAGACGATGATGTCCGCCGAGTTTGCCCGTGCCGCGCTGTTGAACAGCACCGACAGGTTCGGCGTTTCCGACTCCGTCAGGGCGTCGTCGAGCGCCGCTTTGCCGGCCAGCACTTCCACCAGACCGGACTCGGGGACGCCGTCGAACAGCGCATGCAGGCCGGGATGGCGCATATCGGCATCAATCAGTATGACGCGCTTGCCGGAGCGGGCCAGTGACCGAGCCAGCTCGGCGGCGGTCAGCGACTTGCCCTCGCCGGCCTGTGCGCTGGTCACCATGACAATCCGGCCCATGCCCGCCAGGGGCTTTCCAAGTACCCGCTGCAAGTTCGCGCCGGTAAGACTATAGGACTCGGCCACCGGCACTGGCAGCATCTTCCGGTTCAGCAGTGACAGAGACCCACGCGACAGGCGGGGCAGCGCCCCGAGGATCGGGCCGCTGCCGAGGCGCTCAACCTGCTCTTCAGTCCGCACCCGGCGATCGAGCTGTTCGATGACGAAGATCAGCAGCAGCGAGGTTAGCAGCCCGAGCAGGCCGCCCAGCAGCGTGTTCAGCGCCGGGTTCGGCTTCGAGGGGCCGTCCGGCGCGACCGCATACTGCGTGATCTGCACGTCGCCGTTGATCTGGCTTTCGCGAAGCTGGGCCGAGACCAGGGCCGCTTCCCGGCCAGTATAGGTCGTGGTCGCTTCCTGGGCCGCCTGGGCGATCTGGTCGTAGGTCGAGCCGGTCTGGACCAGCGGCGTCATTTTGCTTTGCGCTTCGGCTTGGAGCCGCAGGGCATCGGCCAGCTTGGCGCTGATCGTGGCAAGCTGGGTTTTGGCGGCATTCAGACTGTTTTGCAGCCCGCCCAGGGTTTGCAGGGTCGGGTTGCTGGCATTCTTAGTGGCGGCAAGCGCTCTGTCATACTGGCCCTGCACGTCTTTGATCTGGGCATCTAGTATGTCGAGTTTTCCGTGATAGGCCGGCGTCACTTTCCGCGCCAGGTCCGCTCGCGCCAGCTTGAGGTCGCTCAGGCGAGCGCTCAGCGTGGCGGTCTGTGAATCATCACGAATGCTTCCTTTTTGGATGGCACCGCTGGCAGCGGCGATCTGGGAAGTCAGCGAATTGACCGTGGCCTGCTCACCCTGAAGCTCCTGCTGGATATTGGCGACCGCTTCGGTGCGGGTGTTCAGGCGCTCCAGGCCGATGCGTGCTTGTGAGCCGGAGTCGAGCAGCGAGTGGTCTTTTTGGTAGGCGAGCTGCTTGATCTTTGCTTCCTCCATCTTGCGGCGGGCGATGCGCGTTTGTGGGATCAGCCGGGCGATAGTCTTTTGGACATCCTTGCGGGCTTCCTCGGTCTTCCACTGGGCGAACGACTGCACGACGGCATTGGTCAGGAGCAGGGCCTGGTCGCGGCTTGTGCCGAGAACGGCGATGTTGATGAGCTGGGAGTCGGTGGGGTTGCTGACCGACACCGCGCCTTGCAAGGCGCCGATGCTGAGCTGGCTGGTGTCCGCCGACTGTCCGGTGGTCAGCTCCTGGTTCTTCAGCCAGCTTAAAGTGCGGTCGGCCATGGCAGCCGTGCGGAGCATCCCGATCTGCGTGGCGACGGAGTTTGGGGCGGGAGGGGTATACCTCGAATCGGGCGCTCCCTGGCCGCCGTATTCTGCACGCTGCACCAGCAAAAGCTGGGCTTCGGCCTGCCACTGCTTGGGCAGGTGCTGAGTATAGAAATGTGCTCCGACCAGAAACGCGGGAACCAGAATCAGGATGATCCACTTACGCCGCCAGAGCGCTCTGGCTACATCGCCGAGGCCGGTCTCAACCTGGTAGCTCGGCTGCTGAGGGGCCTGGTAATTTGCCTGCTGAAGTTCGTTCATGAAAATCCTTTGCTGCGTTTTAAGCCTTTATGCTGAGTCGTGTGTCTGGCTCGATATGGTCTGTACGTGCAAAAAACGTGCCAATCCGATGGCGAAGGTGGCCGCTGGGCGAGGCCACCCCCTTAGTGTAGCTTATCTCCGGGCTTTTGTGCAACTGCAATACGGGATTAAGGAGGCGTCGGTTCCTGAAACCTAAACACAAAAAAATAAAAACTTGTGTTACAAAAAACCGTGAGAACCGCCAAAACCTGTGGTAAGATACCGTGGTTCCTCCCGAGATTTCTTTTTATCCCCTCGGTTTATCCTAACGTCTCGCATCTATTTCGACGACCTAGCCTGAGTTTTTGTTTCCGGCGTTTTTGCGTCTGCGGTTTTTCGTGTTGTTGGTTTTTCGTATCTCGGCTTCTGCACTTTTACCAGTCTCTTGCGTTCTCTTCGTGTATTTTGGGTTTTTTCACGAAAACCTGTATACATGTGCGAAAAAAAACTGCCGACACTTGCACTGTTGCCCGACGAGGGCAGCCCTCAGACTGATAAAACGAGATTAACGGAGACCAAAACCTGTGCTTAAAAGTCATTCGTCTAAGACTCGGTTCTTGACGACTTCTCTCTTGACGACCTCATGCGCCTTTTTTCTGCTGACCGGGGGCGCGGTATCCCGTGCCCAGGCGGCGGATTCTATAGACTACTTGTATGTTTCGCCCGCAGGAAGCGATTCCTGGACCGGCCAGTCCCCGACACCTGAAGGCGGCTCCGGGCCGTTTCAAACACTCGCCCATGCACGGGACGCTGTCAGCGCCCTTGCCGACCCGGCCTTCGCCCGCCCGGTCGAAGTGCTCGTGGCCCCCGGCGTCTGCCCACCCCAAGAGTCCCTTGGCTTGTGGTTCTCCGCCGTGCCGCAGTTTCCGGTCATCTGGCATTCCGACCCGGCGCGGACCGTTCTTATTTACACCCGCACCGCCGCCGAGCAGATTGACGCCCTGAGCGCGGAAGACTACGCCCCGGCGGGCGGCGAGCGGACAGTCCGCTTTTACGTGTCGCCAGGCGGCAGCGACGACTGGAAGGGCCTCACGCCGGCGGCGGACGCCGACAACGGCCCTTTCCTCACCCTGGAGCGTGCCCAGGAAGCAGTTCGGCAGTTCCAGTCGGAGCGGCCTGAGTCGCCGGTTGAGGTCGTTTTCGAGAAGAATGCCCCCGCTGCTATCACCGCCAAGAAGTCCCTGAAGCCAAAGACGGTGATTGACCCGTCGAAATACACCCCCGCCGGGCTGGCAGCCCTGCGCGTGCTGTCCGCGCCGCAGTCCGGGGGGGCGTCCAAAAAGACCGTGTTCCGAAACACCTCGCCGGGCGGCGGCGGGGCGGATGCCCTTGGCGCATCCGCTGTCAGGAAAACCGCCGCGACGGCGGCGCAGGGCGGGCATCTGGTGTTCGCGCACTACATGGTCAGCAACCGGGACTACGGCGGCAGCATCGCCGGCTACGAAAAAGAAATTCAGCAGGCGCAGGCCGCCGGTATTGACGGCTTCGCGCTGAACTGCGGAAGCTGGAACGACGCATTCTACAAGCACGACACGGCCACGATCTTCCAGGCGGCGGCGGCGCTCGGCACCGGCTTCAAGCTGTTCTTCTCGGCAGACATGACTGGCTTGCAGTTTTCAGAAGTGACTGCGATGATGAAGTCGTATGCGAATCATCCCAACTACTGGCAGGTCACGCCGGCCGGCCCGCCGGGCACCCTGCCCCGGCCCGTGCTGTCCACCTGGGGCGGCGAAGGCGGCGGCTTCGCTGCCGCGAAAAGCAACTGGCAGAACGGGACTTTGAACCCGTTGAAAGCCGCCGGCATCACGCCGTATTTCATGCCGTTCTTTTTTATGACGAACGCTGCGGGCACACAGGGTGAGGACAACACGAAAGGTCCGGTTGATACGGAAATCAAAGGGCTGCTCCTGGGGCTGGCTGATGGCTCGTTTTACGCACCCGCTGTCGGCTGTCCGGTCGACCCATCGCGCACCATGCTCAACAACGCGGAAACCCAGGCGGCGCAGATGAAAGCCGCCGGTCTCGGCACGATGGGCAGCGTCACCCCGCAGTATTGGGGCAGCCGTCAGGTATCGCTAGGCCGCCGCTACATGGAATACGATGGCGGCGAGGGTCTGGCCGCACAGTGGGCCTCGATCATCAATGTTCAGAAGCCTGACTGGGTGGAGCTGTTCACCTGGAACGACTGGGATGAGGCGACTTACTTCTCGCCCATTGATGATGTCAACAAATACTGGCCCTACGCCGCCCATTCGGCGCTTGGCTTCTACAAGACCCATGCCGGGGCGCTCAAGATGAACCAGTATTTCGTCAACTGGTACAAGGCCGGACAGAAGCCCGCAATCACGAAAGACAGCCTGTACTTTTTCTATCGCACACATCCGAAAGATGCTGTAGCGACCAATGACAAAGTCGGCCCGGTTTCCTGGCGGCTCGGCGACCCGCAGGACGTCCTCTATGTCTCGACCCTGCTGACCGCGCCGGCGACCCTGGCGGTCACGACCGGCGCAAAGACACTGACTTACCCGGTTGGAGCCGGCCTCAGCCATGTGCGAGTACCGTTCTCGGTCGGCGCACAGGGGTTCAAGCTGATCCGCAGCGGCCAGACGGTGCTGTCGCAAAGCGGCGATCCGATTGTTGCCGCGCCGGCGGAATACAACTTCAGCTATACGACCGGGTCGGCGGGCGGCTAACCGTCCCAACCCCGAAGACCAGGGGGCAGCGTGCGTTTTTTCGTGCGCTGCCTCTTTTTGGCATGGTTCTTGCATGGAAACACTTTGAGAAGAGACTTGACCGTGAATTCGTATGCACATCGCCTTTATTAGTTATGAGTACCCGCCCGACACCGCTGCCGGCGGGATCGCGACCTATCTCAAGCAGGCCGCCGCCGTAATGCACAGCCGGGGCCATGCGGTTGAGGTGTTCAGCGGCAGCCCTGACCGCTCCAGCACCGAAAATGACAACGGTGTTCTGGTTCACCGGCTTCAGGACCCGGACACCGGCGAGGATGCCACGTCAAGCTTTTCCCGCCGGGTCGCGCCGCTGTTCGCCCAGCGGCACCGCGAGTGCGCGTTTGAGGTGCTGGAAGGGCCGGAATATCGGGCGGAAGCGCGGGATGCTGTTGCTTTGGTCCCGGACATTCCGCTAGTTGTCAAGCTGCACACGCCAAGCTACCTGCTCCGCTCGATGAACACGGCGCTGTACAGCCCAGCTCGGCGCATTCTGTCAGCGGCGAAGTCTGTTCTCAAACGCGAGCGGCCTTTTTATGATTACCGGCCGGAAGAAGACGAAGAGCGCACGCACTGCCTGGATGCCGACGAAGTCGCGGCACCGTCCCGGACAATCGCCACGCTTGTCGCCGAAAAGTGGAGCCTGCCCAAAGACACGCTGGCCGTCTACCCGCTGTTCTTCGTGCCGGGCGCGGACCTGCTGCAAATCCCGCTGAATACCGAAACAAATACCGTGACTTACTACGGGCGTCTGGAAATGCGAAAAGGTGTGGTGGACCTGGCAGAAGCCATCCCGCAGATTTTGGAAAAGTGCCCGTCGGCAAAGTTCCGCTTTGTCGGACGCGCCCTCACCTCGCCCAAAATGGGTATGGATATGCGGTCGTTTTTGCAGCATGCCCTCGCTGGGCACAAAAATGCAGTCGAGTTTCTGGATCCGCTGCCGGCTGCGGAAATCCCGCGCCTCCTGTCCGAAACCGACCTCTGTGTCCTGCCGAGTCTCTGGGAGAGCTTCGGCTATACCTGCCTCGAGTCCATGTCCGCCGGACGCGGCGTGGTCGCGACCGACCCGAGCGGCATGGCTGAGATGCTGCGAGATGGTACCGCCGATTTTGGTCGCCTGGTGCCGCCCCGGTCGCCCCACGCCATTGCCGACGCCGTGACTGCATTGCTGCAAAACCCGCAGGAGCGGCAGCGTTTGGGAGCGGCGGCCCGGCAGCGCGTTTTGGACGATTACAGCCTGAGCCGGGTTGGCGCACTTCAGGAAGAAAGCTACCGCCGGGCTATCGCCCGAAGAAAAGCCGCTGGCCCGCGCCGAGAAAGTGTGGCAAGGCAAAACGACAACGAGGTATAATGTAGCGTGCCGAATATCGCATCGCAAAATTTCTTGCCGCTTGTGCAGATCGGGATCGCCACCAAGAACCGCTGGGACGATCTGAAAATGACCCTGGAAAAAGTCCGCGATTTTGGGCTGGGCGATCTCCGCATTTTGATTTTCGATGACTGCTCGGATCGTTCCTGTCCGTTCGATGCCGCCGCGCTTTGTCCCGGTGCCGAGCTCACGCGCTTTGATTCGTCGCGCGGCTACATTGTTCGCCGCAACGAGATCGCGCAGGCGATGGATGCGAAGTATTATCTCAGTCTGGACGACGACTCGTTCCCATTTGCCGGCTCGCTGGAAGACGCGGTCGCCTACGCCGAATCGCTGCCTGACAACTTTTGCCTGGGGTTCCCGATCTATACCCCGCTGATTGATGCCCATTTCGACGAGCCGCTGGACGGGAAACCGTGCCTCGTGCGTTCGTTTGTCGGCTGCTCGCATCTGCTGGACCGGCAGCGGTTTTTGGATCTTGGCGGTTACCGGGAAGAGCTGATCCATCAGGGCGAAGAAAATGAGATCGCCGTGCGGGCGTTCCAGGCGGGCCTGGCCTGCCGGCGGTTCCCCGGCTTTCAAATCACGCACATGGCGACCAATGCCGGGCGCAGCTTCTACCGCATGGACTTCTATGGCGGGCGTAACCGGCTGCTTTGGAACGACTGGTACGTGCCGCCGGCGCGGAAGCTGCTCAAGCAGAGCAGCACGTTTGCCAGTCGCCTGTATTACTTCGCCGCCACTCGCCGGCCCGGCTACCTGCGCGGAGGGCTGGCCGGGCTGAAAGATATTGCGCGGTTCAAGGGCCGCCGCCGGCCTTTGGATGCCGCACAGTACGAAAAATGGCTGTCGCTCCCGCCTGCCTAGTTTTGCGGAACCTTGATTTTGCGGAACAATGCCATGACCCTTTTAGTCTCACAAAAAAACACCTCGGCGGCGCTGATGCTTCCGAAAGCGGTGGTTACGCATGCGGGGCGGCGTGACAGCTACCAGCTTGCGCTGGCGCTGGAAGAAAGCCATCTGCTGGAGGCGCTGATTACCGACTTCTACTGGAACCCGGCACTCCACACCGCGCTGAAGACGGTATTTCCGCACCGGGGCGTCCCAGAGCGAATCTGCGCCGGCCTCGATCCCGGCCATGTGCGCTCTTCCCCGCCTGCGCTGCTGGCGGACATCGCTGCCAAGCTGACCCGCCGCGATTTCCATTCCTATAAAGATGCCGCCCTCGGGGCCGCCGCTCGCCGCCGGGCTATTCAAACAAACTCCGCGCTGTTTTCGTACAGCTACTATGCCCAGGCGGCGTTTCGCCGGGACGATGCCGACCTAATGCACCGCTTCTTGTTCCAGCTCCACCCGCACCCGCGGTCGGTTCAGGAGCTTTTGACCGAGGAAATGGAACGCACCCCGGCAGCGCGGGCGAGCCTCATGCGCGAGGCCGAGATGAGCCTGCCGCCGGAAGCGTTCGATCTGCTGGCCCAGGAAGCGCAGCTTGCTAACGGCTGGGTCGCCGCCTCCCGCTATACGGCCCAGACTCTCGCGGCGCACGGCGTTCCCGCCGATAAGATTCATGTGGTGCCTTACGGGGTCAGCCTCAAAGACTTTCCGCCGCGTGCCTCTGCGCCGCCGGTGGGCGAGCCGTTCACGATCATTTACCTCGGCAGCTTGATCCAGCGCAAGGGCCTGTCTTATCTGCTGGATGCCGTCCGGGCGTTGAAGTCCCAAAACGTCCGGCTGCTGCTGCGCGGGCGGGGCGGGGTGGACCGGGAACTGCTGAAGTCGTACAGCGACGTGGACTTTGACCTCAAGCTGGGCCTGCCGCTCAATGAATTGGTGGCGGATCTGCACCGGAGCGACGTGTTCGCGCTGCCCTCGCTGACTGAAGGCTTCGCACAGGTCATCCTCGAAGCGATGGCCTGCGGCCTGCCGGTGATTACCACGGCGAATACGTGCGCCCCGGACGTGCTAACCGAGGGCGCGGAAGGGTTTGTCGTGCCGATCCGAGACAGTCGGGCAATCGAAGAAAAACTTGTTTGGGGAATCGAAAATCGCGCTGCCCTGGCCGAAATGGGCCGGAACGCGGCGGCGCAGGCCGGTGTCTTCACGCTGGAGCGGTTCCGCGCGGGCATTCGAAGTGCCTACGGCACAATGGTCGAAAGTAATCTCACGCATGAATGAAATTCAAAGTGCTCTGACAATAGATTTGGTGACGCTGACGCTCTGCGTCTTTGCCTTGTTTCGGTATGCCCGTCTCTCGGCGATGCACCCGGCGGTCACGTACCTGGGCTTCCACCTGTGGGTCGTCACCAAGCGGCTGATCGAGTTGAACCTCGGCGCTCCGCTGTTTTCGGCGTTCCCGCACGAGCCGATTAGTCTGGTGGAGATCACGCGGGCTTCCCTGCTCTTTGACCTGGTGCTGTTCGTGATGACGACCGGCTGGCTGATCATCTCTGCGACGGATTTGAAGAAGCACGGGCCGCTGCCCGCGCCGGGCTGTGAAAAGCCGCCGAACCTCTCGAAAGCCTACGTGGTGGGCTTTGCGTATGCTATGGTACCGTTCGCAATCTACGGATTCTTACACGGGCGTGGCGGCGGCGGGGAAGGCGCGGATGGGGTCGCGTCCACAATCACCGGCACCTTTAATTCCTGGCTGCCGCTGTGCCTCATGCCGCTGTTTTACTGGTATGGCCCCAAAAAGCGCCTCATTGCGGCAGCTTTGCTCGTGGGCGCTCTCTGTGAGACCTATATGGGTGATAGCCGGTGGCTGCTGCTGCTGCCGACCATCTTCTTCTGCTATGCATACCTGTCCCGTGCCGGCCTGAAGTGGCCGCCGCGGAAAGTCATCGGCGTCTTGATTGTCGCCGGCATCCTTTGGCTGCCCGGCAAGCAGATCAGCCACACCATCAGCCGCGGCGGCGGCCTCGCCGACATCGGACAGGCCATCACAGATACCTGGACCACGTCCGCCACGCAGGCCAATCACCCAGACACGGACTTTCTGGATATGGGTGCGATGACTCTGAGTCTGGTGGACGGCAAAGGGAAGTTCTACTATGGCGAAACGATCTGGCCGGCCTTCATCAACTTCATTCCCCGTGCCATCTGGACGGACAAGCCGATCGCCGGCGAGTGGGTAATTGAGATCTCTACTAAAGACCGGCCCATGCACACTTACGGCATGACCGCCTCGATGATGGGGGCAGCGTATGCGGATTTCGGCCTCTTCGGCGTGGTCATCCTGCCGTTGCTGTTTTCGCTGTTTCTCGGCTGGGCCTATTTTCAGGCGTTCCGCTGCACCCATTACTCGGTCGGGCGATTTGCCTATTTGGTCATGGCCTGTATTTTGTTTCAGCCGTACCGCGACGGCCTGTACACGTTTTTCGTCTTTAACTATCTCTGCATGATGCCGATGTACATGATTGTCTTTCTGCATCTGCTGCTGCCGACACGGGCTGCGCGGCGCTCCAAGTATCCCGCCTCGCTTCGGCTGACCCCAGCGCAGCCGGAAGCGCAGACTCACTCCGTTTGAACGAAACTATGCATAATACAATCATCGCGACTTGGCTTCATGCCGAAACCAAAGAAACGGAAAGCGAGTATCCGCAGGTCGGCGGCGCGTCGTCGTCGCCGGCGTTTCAGGAAGTCTACTGGCGGTGCATCGTCGTCTTCTTTGCGTCAAGTGTGCGTCACAACCCGGACGCCAAGCACCGGCTGTACACGACCGTATCCGCCGTGCCCGACATCGGCGGCTTTTCCACGAGCGGATTCCTTCAGAAGCTGGGCGTAGAAGTGATCCAAGTGCCGCTGACCTACCTGCCGCCGCCTGGTTACCACGGGTCCTGGCGCAACCAGTTTTACATTCTGGACATCATCAAGCACCTCGACACGCACGGAGCACCGGGCGAACAGTACATCGTGCTCGACTCGGACTGCGTGTTTGTCGCGCCGCTGGACAAACTGAGCCGCGACCTGGCGGAAAAACAATTGCTGGCGCTTGACCTGAAGCTGCCGCTCGATGAGGACATCAACGGCCTGACGCAGCGGGACATGAAGCGTCTCTTTGAAGAGCTGGGCGTCGCCTGCCCTTCCGAAGCCGCTCCGTATTACGGCGGCGAGTTCTTTGCGGCGACACTCGAAGCCGTACACCGACTGGCGGGCGAGATGCAGCCGCTTTGGGAGATATGCCTTGCCCGATTTGGTGCAGGCAAGCCGAAGTTCAACGAGGAAGCACATTTTCTGAGCTATCTCTATGCCAAGCTTGGCTACGGTCAGCCGACAGCGAACCCGCATGTCGGGCGTATCTGGACCGGACGCAAGCATCAGACCGCAAGCGAGAGTGACTTCGCCCTGGCGGTCTGGCATGTTCCTTCCGAAAAGAAGCACGGCATCAAACATCTCTATGGGCAGGCCATTCAGCCGCAGTCGCCGTTTTGGACCGTTGCGCCCGGCTCGGACTTCGCCCGCTACGCCGCCGGCTTTCTGGGTATCCCGAAAAGCAGCCTGCTGAAAAAGTCCCGTGATCTCTGCGAGGCTGTGCTGTGGCGGGCGGCGGACAAGCTGACGCCGAAACGAGTAGCATCTTGAAAGAGTGGCCCGCCCAATGATCTCTGTCGTCGTTCCAGTCTATAATGCCGCCAATTTTCTGGCAAAGACGGGGGAAAGTGTGCAGGCGCAGACATTTTCCTCCTGGGAGCTTCTGCTGGTGGACGACGGTTCCAAAGACGACTCCCGTGCCATCGCACAGGATTTGGCACGTCAGGACAGCCGCATCCGCACGTTCTCGCAGAAGAACGCAGGGGCATCTGCGGCCCGCAACCACGGCTTGTCGGAAGCTAACCCAGCATTTCCTTATGCGCTGTGCCTGGACAGCGATGACCTGCTGCTGCCGGACGCCTTGCAGAGCTTGAAGACGCTACTGGAAGCGCATCCGGCGTCCCCGGCGGCGTGTGGCTTTCTGCTGGATGTGAATGCCGATGGAAGCGTCATTGCCGGCTTTGACCGCTTGGAGTCGCTGACCGACCGGCGCGGGATAGACGGTGTGCGTCTTATCAAGCGCGCGCCGGGTGACGCTTTGGTTTTCGGCGATATGTGCTTCCACAACCATATCATTACGCCGGGTCAGGTGCTGCTCCGCAAAACTGCGGTCAGCCAAGTCGGAGCCTTCGATTTGTCGCTGGCTTATGTGGAGGACCACGATCTGTGGTGGCGGCTCACCATGCAGATTGGTCCGATTGCGGTCACGCCGGAGCCGGTGCTGCTGTACCGGCACCACGGCGCAAGCATCTCCGGCAACCCGGCGGCGCGGCGGCGGGGCGGCGCGGATTTCCGCTGGAACCTGCTGACATCTCCTCTGATGACCCCGGCGCAGCGCCGGACCGCCCGTATTGGTTACTTTTATCGCTGCACAGCAAATCTAGGCTTTGGGGGGCATTACATTCGAAAAGGTGAGATCAAGCACGGGCTGAAGCATGCCGCACTCGGTCTGCGGGACATGGCCCTTTATGCCCGCGACCTTGCCCGTGCCCTAAAAGTCGCCGCGAAACATTAAACCTATGCGCGTCGTTTTCTGGCAGAACATTTTGTCGTTTTATCAAGTGCCGCATATCACGGCACTAGCCGCACATCCAGATACTGAAGTGGTCTGGGTGGTGCAGCAAGCAATTACGCCCGACCGCGTGGCCCAGGGCTGGAAGGTGCCGGACGTGCCGGGGGTTCAGCTAATCGTCGCGCCCGAGGACGACGAAATCGGGCGGCTAGTCGGTGAGCGCCCCGAGGGCAGCATCCATATCTTTTCCGGCATCCATCAGGAGCCGGTCGCGCACAAGGCGTTTTACCTCGCGGTCAGGACGCCGGCCCGGATTGGATTGTTAAACGAAGCGCCGTTTCCTGGCCGCCTGCGGGATATTGCCATGCCGCCGTTTCACTGGGGCCACCGGCTGCTGTTCGGGCGGCGCATCGGGTTTATTCTGGCGATGGGCCACATGGCGGTAGACTTTTACAAATCGGTGGGCTACCCTGACAGCGTCATCTTTCCCTACGGCTACTTTCCCGACCCGCCGAAGATGCCCGCCGCCGCGCCGACTTTTTCCGAGGGTCCAGTGCAGATATTCTACTTGGGACAGCTCATCGAGCGCAAGGGGATAGACCTGCTTTTGGATGCCCTCGGCACACTCCACGATCTGGACTGGCGACTGCAAATTGTCGGCGGCGGGGACCAGAAAGACGCCCTGGGAGCACAGGTGCAAACTCTCGGCCTGACCGAGCGTGTGAAGTTCCACGCGCCGATGGAAAACGCGGCGGCGATGGAGCTGATGGCGGCGAGCGACCTGTTTGTCCTGCCGAGCCGTCACGACGGCTGGGGCGTGGTGGTCAACGAAGCCTTGCTGCGCGGAGTCCCGGTCATTTGCAGCGATCGCTGCGGGGCGTCGGACCTATTGAAGTCGCCTGAACGCGGGGAAGTGTTCCACACCGGCTCCGTGCCAAGTCTCGCGGCGGCCCTGCGCCGGCGGATTGTGCGTGGGCGGCGGACGGCGGCTGAGACCGGGCAGATCCAAGGCTGGGCGCAGTGCATCGCCGGGCCGTCAGTCGGCGCGTATCTGATGCAGATTATCCGCTGGACCCCGAAGTCCGGGCCGCGCCCGGTCGCGCCCTGGCTGGCAGAACTGAAAGACCAAGTAGGAGCGTAATTTGAAGCTGTGCTTTGTGGCGGATGGCCGCAGCGTAATCGCCAAAAACTGGATCCGCTACTTTGTGGACCGGGGCCATGACGTTCATCTCATCTCGACCTTTCCCTGCGATCCGACCAACCCCCCGGTGGCGTCGCTGCATATCGCGCCGCTGGACTTCTCGGCCCGTGTCCGGTCCGCCGGCGGCGGCGGGGGCCTGACCACGCACGGTAACCCCTTCTTCGCCCGCCTGCGCGGCAGTGTCTTGTGGAAGATCCTGGCGAAGCTGCGGGACCTCCTGAACCCTCTGGCTGTCGCGGTTCAGCAGCGCAAAGTCCGCGGGATTATCAAAAAGCTGAGTCCCGATTTGGTCCATGCCATGCGGATACCCTTTGAGGGTATACTCGCAGCCCGTGCGCTGGAAGGCGAGCCGTTTCCGCTGCTGGTCTCGGTCTGGGGCAACGATTTCACGCTGTTCGCCGAAGACTCGCCGGAGATCGCCCGCCTGACCCGCCGGGCAATGGCGCGGGCCGATGCCCTGCACCCGGACTGCGTCCGGGATTTGCACCTGGCCCGTGAGTATGGACTGGCGGCCGACAAGCCGTTCGCCGTGCTGCCCGGCAACGGCGGGGTACGCACCGATGTCTTCAAGCCCGGCGCTTTGGACGACGACCTGCGGCGGCGCTGGAATATCCCGGCGGACGCGCCCGTAGTCATCAACCCACGCGGGGTCAAGCCGTATATCCGCACGGATACGTTTTTTCAGGCTATCCCACTGGTACTCGCTGAAATGCCGAATGCCTTCTTTCTCGGCGCGATGATGGAGGGGAACAGTGTCGCCGAAGGCTGGATCAGCCGCCTCGGCATTGAGAAGTCCGTGCGCTGCCTGCCGTTCGTCTCCCACGACGAGATGGCCCAGTTGTTTCGCTTAGCAATGGTGACGATCTCTCCCGCCGACCATGACGGCACCCCGAACACGCTGCTGGAAGCGATGTCCTGCGGGACATTCCCAGTTGCGGGCAACATCGAGTCGGTGCGCGAGTGGATCACAAGCGGTGAGAATGGCTTGCTGTGCGACCAGTCCGACCCCGCCGCGCTGGCTCAGGCCGTGCTGCAAGCCTTGCAGGGCGATGACCTGCGCCGCCGTGCCGTGCCGCTGAATCAGGCGCTGATCGCCGCGCGGGCCGATTACGCCGTGTCCATGCAGAAGGCCGATGCGTTTTACCAAATGCTGGCTGCCCGCCCCGAAAGTCAAGTCCATGCCGCTGTCCGCTGAAAAATTAACGGTAGATTTGGGAAGCTACCAAAACCCTCCCTGGCACGACAAGGGCCGGGGAGTTGCTGTGCGTGTCCTGTGGCACTTCATCAACACTGCGTTTTTCGAGAACTCGCTGAACCCGTCCTCGGGCCTGAAGATCGCGCTCCTGAAGCTATTCGGTGCGACAGTCGGCGCGGGCGTGATTATCAAGCCCGGCGTCAATATCAAGCACCCGTGGTTTCTAGCCGTGGGGGACAACGTCTGGATCGGCGAACGGGTCTGGCTGGACAACACGTTCGCCCCGATCACGCTGGGGCCGAATGTCTGCCTGTCGCAGGGCGCGTATCTGTGCACTGGGAACCATGACTGGACCGACCCGGCGTTTGGATTGATCGAGCGTCCACTGACGGTCGAATCGGGGGCATGGGTTGGGGCCGGCGCGAAAGTCCTGCCCGGCGCGTTTGTCGCCGACCACGCGGTCATCGCGGGCGGCGCAGTGCTGTCGAAGCCCACGGAGCCGTACACTATCTACGCCGGCAACCCGGCAGCAGCGGTCAAAAAGCGGGTAATCGTCGAAGGGGAGCGAACGCAAAGAGGCGCAGGGATGTAGAGGCGTGGGATGTAGAGGCGTGGGATTGGAAGCGTGGGATTGGAAGCGTGGGATTGAAATCCTACGCTGTGGGCGCAGACGCCTAATGTCCACCTGCGTGGACAAGGAACAGACCAGGAGGGCGCAGCAAGCGACGCCCCTACGGGTTCGGATTGATCTTTGTCCGCGAAGGCGGACACTGGGCGTCTGCGCCACACAGCGTAGGATTTCAATCCCACGCTCTTCAGTCCCACGCGCCTTTGCGCCACACAACCGTGTACATAGAAAAAGGCCGCGCATGAAATCACGCGCGGCCTTTCCTATGTCTGTATCAGATGTCCGATTAGCGGCCCTGAAGTGCACGGTTTGTGTAAGCGAGTGTGCTGACGCCGCTCAACCCGGCTAGAATGTCTTGTGCACTGAGGTTGTGGTGCTTGTCGGGAATGTACAGCGAGTCGCCGGGCTGAATCAGCGGGTTGCCTGCGGGGTCGCCGCGCAGCACAAACTTGTTGAAGTCTACCCGGACCATCTGCGTACCGTGGATTTTATCGGTACGGATGATGTTGATCTTGCCGAGGTCCGCTTGCTGCGTCGGGCCGGAGACGCTGCTCAAGGCATCCGAGATACGATAACCTGCCTTGTAGACAAAAGCGCCTGGCCGCGCAACGTCACCGAAGACGACGGTGCGGTATTTGATTTCTGGAATAGAGATCTGGTCGCCGGGGGCAAGCGTCACATTTGCCGCCATGTCGCCGGAGCGCAGCATCGGCTCGAGATTGATTGGCGACGACACGCCGTTGTGAAGAATTGTCGCGTGTGCGAGGTCCGCCGAGTCTGCGTTGTAACCTCCGGTGGCGGAGATCGCGTCGAAAACCGTGATGTGCTCGCGGTAGGGGATGACGCCAGGCTGCCGGACCTCGCCGACGACATTGATCTTGCCGAACTGCGGTGGGATCGTGACAACGTCGCCGGGCTGGAGCAGGATGTCCATGTCGGTGCCGGCCAGGGTCTCGGGGCTGCTCAGGTTGAGGACCTGCTTGGTGCCGTCATCGTGCGCCACGCTCACATGGACCGGATCGGCAATCGGGACGCCGCCGCCGGCGTTGGCGGTCGAGATCGCGCCGCCGGCTTCGGCCAGGGCTTCGACGATCCGCATTCCAGGCCGGTATTCCATCGCGCCGGGGCGGACCAGGGAGCCGCTGAACACGACGGTCTGCGAGTGCTTTTGCAGCAAGGACACGGTGACCATCGGGTCAATGATGTACTTTTTCCATTTGGTGGTGAGAAGAGCAGTCGCCTGCGGGACGGTCTTGCCGGCGAGCTTGATTTGACCGAGCATCGGCATCGAGACCAGGCCATCGGGCGTGATTGCCGCCGACGGTGTGCTGTTGCCGGGCCAGTCGGCCACGGAAACGCCGACCACATCGCCGGGAGCCAGCTTGTAATCAGGGGTCACGGCGACCGTGCCGCCGGTCGGCGCAGAGACCACCGGTATGGGGTTTGTTTGAGCAAAAGAGGGCAGCGCAGCGCTGAGGCCGGCCAGCAGGGCAAGACTCACAAGTTGTGGCTTCATAGTGTACTTCCTTCCGAAAGCGCAGGGGGCGCAAAAAGAGATCATCGGGAACCTAAACTGCAAGTTTCATGCCAACTGACCCTGCAGCAGCCTGGAATGTTCCCACAGCACTCCCTATACCGGCTGCGCCGCCGCCGAAGTTCCGGCACGAGAAAACCGCGTCAAAATCCGGTCAAACTGCATCGGTGGCAAAGAACCCGAAAGAAATACCGGGAATTTTCCCGAAACCGCCGATTACCCCCCGGCTTGGCATGGTTTCTGCACAGAAAGAATACCAGAACACGCGCGTCCCGACAACTTTTCTGCCGAGGTGAATATATGAGCGTTTCCAGTCAGACCGTCACAAAAACAGACTTCAATAACGATTTCAATAAAAACGAATTTGCGCCTGCCGAGCTTCCGGCGCAGAATATCCCGCTGGTCGCCGTCCGAAAATCCGCCGCCGATGCCGCCCTGCGCCGTGCCCTGGACATCTTCGTGTCCGGCCTGGCGCTTCTGATCCTGCTGCCGGTGCTGGCGGTGGTCGCACTTTTGATCCGTCTCGACAGCCCCGGCCCGGTCCTGTTTGTCCAGAAGCGGGTCGGCAAGGACGGCCACGAGTTCCGCGTCTTCAAGTTCCGCTCGATGTTCATGGACGCCGAAGCGCGGCTCGGCAGCGTGCTCGGCACCAACGAGCGCACCGGCCCGGTCTTTAAGATGCGCCGCGACCCCCGGATCACCCGTGTCGGACGGCCTCTGCGCCGGTGCTCGCTCGACGAGCTGCCGCAGCTTGTCAATGTCCTGCGCGGCGAGATGTCCCTGGTCGGGCCGCGCCCGGCGCTGCCCCGCGAAGTGGCCCTCTATACCCCTGAGCAGCGGATGCGCCTGTCGGTGACGCCCGGCCTGACCGGACTGTGGCAAGTCTCGGGTCGCGCCGAGCTGTCATTCGAGCAGTCGGTGGCTCTCGATTTGGAATACGTCCGGCGTCAATCGGCCTGGCTGAACGTCGTGCTGATCCTGCGGACCATCCCGGCGGTCCTGACCGGACACGGGGCGTATTAGGTACCTCACCCCGAAACTTCGTTTCGACCCTCTCCTTAAGCAAGGAGAGGGTGAAGAATTCTAGAACTAGGACGTGACCGTAGGGGCGCCGCTTGCCGCGCCTTCCTCTTGTCCTATTTCCTACCCTCTCCTTTCGGAAGGAGAGGGTCGAAACGAAGTTTCGGGGCGAGGTCTCCCCATTCAGGAGCCGCTATGATCCTGCGTGACGAAGAATACGTAGACCTGCCGACACCCACCGGGCCGATGCGTACTGCCGTCTTCCGGCCCGCCGCCGCCGGGCGCTTCCCTGGTCTGGTCCTCTTCTCTGAAATCTTCCAGATTACCGCCCCGATCCGCCGCATGGCCGCGTCCCTTGCCGGAAACGGCTATATCGTCGCCGTGCCCGAAGTCTACCATGAGCTTGAACCCGCCGGTACCGTGCTGGCCTACGACACCGACGGGGCGGACCAGGGCAACGCGCACAAGTTCGCAAAAGAAATTGCAAGCTACGACAGCGATGCCCGTGCCGTGCTGGACTATCTGAAATCCCATCCGGGCTGCACCGGAAAGCTTGGCACGATGGGTATTTGTCTCGGCGGGCACTTGGCGTTCCGCGCCGCGATGAACCCGGATGTCTCGGCGGGCGTCTGCTTTTACGCGACCGACATCCACACGCGCACACTCGGCCTCGGCCAGTCCGATAACACGCTGGACCGCATCGGCGAGATCAAAGCCGAGATGCTGATGTCCTGGGGCCGTCAGGACCCCCATGTCCCCCGCGAGGGCCGGCGGCTCATTTATGATGCCCTCAGCGACGCCGGAACCAGCTTTCAGTGGCATGAGTTCAACGGCGCTCATGCGTTCCTGCGCGACGAAGGTCCGCGTTACGACCCGGCCCTGGCCCGGCTGGCGTATACGCTGGTCTTCGATCTTCTGGGCCGCGCCCTGGGCGCTGGGAGCTGAAACTGCACTCCCATCTACGTTTCTTGCCGCAACTGGGTATACTCACTGCTGAACACTTTTCCCCAGGATTCTCACTATGCTCGATCCAAACACGTTTGACGCCCGCTGGACACTCGCGCTCGGTCTGCCGATCATCGCCTGGCTGGGCGTCGCTGCCTGGCGGCGGACACAGGCCGTGGTCACCCGCATCCGCGATGTCAAGGCCGAGATGGCGCGTCATCCACAGGACCCGTATCAGTCACTGGCCGAGCTGATGTCCGAGCCGGAAAAAAGGAAGACGCGCTGATGGCGAAAGAAGTCACCGACCGGCAGCAGGAAGTCTTCAATTTCATTGTCGCTTACCTCGAAGACAAAGGCTACCCGCCGACCATCCGCGAAATGCAGCTTGGCCTGGGCATCGGCTCGCTGCGCGGCGTGACAATCCACCTGGACGCCCTGCACAAGAAAGGCTACATCGAGCGGCTGTCGGCCAAAGACGGCCCCCGGACCTCGCGGGGCATCCGAATCCTGGCCCGGCTTGAATCGCGGGCCAAAGACGAAGAATCGGGTCTGCGCCGCCTGCCGCTGATCGGCACAATCGCGGCGGGGACCCCGCTGCTGGCGAACCAGAACATCGAAGATATTGTCGCTGTTCCAAACCAGCTTTTGCGCTCGCCCGGCCCTGATTGCTTCCTGCTGCGCGTTCAGGGCGACAGCATGACGGGAGCGCATATCCTGCCCGGTGACCTGGTGCTGATCCAGCCGCAGGCGACCGCGGAAAACGGCGACATCGTCGCGGTGCGTTTGGGCGAAGAAGCGACCGTCAAGAAGTTTGCCCGGCACGGCAACCGGATCGAGCTTCAGGCGCAGAACCCGAACTACGCCCCGATTCCGCTGCGAAAGTCCGACAACGCCGCGATCATCGGCAAGGTCGTCGGCCTGCTGCGCGGGTATGGTTAAACCCTTGAAGATTATTGCTCTTTGTATGACGATGCTTTTGCTGGTCGGCTGCTCGCATCCTGCCGCGCCGGCGACGGCTCACAAGACCGTCGGCGACTTGGTGGTGACGTTCACCTCCGACCCGCCGCCGCACACCGGGGACAATATGTTCACGGTCACGCTGGCCGACGCCGGGACGCAGACGCCTATCGGCAGCGCCAACCTTTCGGCAACTCCCGAGATGCTCTCGCACGTCGGCACCGGCAGCCAGACCAGCGGGCGGGCGTCGGGCGGCGGCCTCTACAAAGTCCCGGTCCGGCTCGGAGTCGCCACACGGTACGACATTGCTCTGCATGTCGAGCGGGCGGGCAAGCCTGCCGCCGACGTTTCGTTTCCTATTGAAGCTGCCCGGTAATTTACGGATGAAGAGAAAACTACGGATGAGGAGAAAACTATGGTCGAGATCGAAGCCCGCTACGATGGCGGCAAGAAATGTACGCTGACCCACCAGGAAGGCGCGATTCTGCATACCGACGCCCCCAAAGACATCGGCGGGGATGCGTCGGCGTTTAGCCCGACGGACCTTGTCGCCGGAGCGCTGGCGTCATGCGTCCTGACCACCGTGGCGATGTACGCCGAGCGGCATGAACTCAATTTGGACGGCATGACCGCGCATGTCGGCAAGGAAATGACGGCGTCGCCGCGCCGCATCGGCCATCTGCCGCTGACTGTGCATCTGCCGGCCTCAGTCGCCGAGGAGACCCGCCCGCACATCGAGCGCATCGCCCACGCCTGCCCGGTCCACGCCAGCCTGCACCCGGACATTGATGCCCCGATCACGCTGATTTACGATTTATAGGTACACAAACAACACAGCCCCGCTTCTTTGGAAGCGGGGCTGTTTTTTGCGGTTCGGGCCGTGTCTAGTTGTAGCTGAATGTCCCGGAAAAACCACCCGTGCTGAGGTTGGAAGTCCCGGCAGCTTCCCCGACAAACGCCGTGTCCTGGGTGTCGTTCGTGTCCCTCGCGCTGCGGCCTGCCGAGATAGTGTTGCCGTGCAGATACTTGACATGGCCGTCGGCGAACGCGAAGTTGGCCGCGCCGGTATGCACCGGGGTCGCGAGGAACGGTCCGCCCGTGGCGGCGACGTTGGCCCGTGCCGGGTTGCCCATACCGACAGTGCTGCTGACGCCGCAGACGTACTTAGCGTTCTTGGACCAGTCCAAATAGCCGACAAGTGTGGCGCTGTCGCCGCCGTTGCCGCTTGGCGAGGCGTAGGAGCTGTTGACCGCGCCGACATCGTTGCTCGGGTTCGTGATGTCCGCCTGTGCGCCCTGGGTCTCGAACAGCAGCACGGTGCTGGTGGAAGCGTTCATCTGGGCGAGCGATGCTGTGCCGAGGTTCGAGTTCATGCCATAGGAAACCGGCAGGTCGGTTTCGCCTGCGCCTTCCAGGTTGGTCGCGTTCGGGGTAGGGTCGTCCGGGCACTTATAGACGCCGGTGCTTTTGACATACGTGTAGAGGCGAGACCCCCAGCCGGTGCCGCCGTTGTTGCCGCCGGCGGGGAACCGCTCATCGGCATCCTGGTTGTACTGGACTAGGGCCAGGCCGAGCTGCTTCAAATTGGACTGGCAGGAGGCCCGGCGGGCGTTCTCGCGGACCTTTTGGAAGACGGGAAAGAGGATCGCCGCGAGAATCGCGATTATGGCGATGACGACGAGCAGTTCGATCAAAGTGAAAGCTCGGGTGAAGCCCGTAGGCGCTCGGCGCGTGGCCGGATTGGGCTTAGTCATAGTCGGTCGAAATTCCTTGCAGAGAAAAGCTGCCTGAGTTTTGGGTCCCGGCGCATTCTCTTATACCAACTTTTGCGCCGATTAACCCGCAAAAACAAGGGAAAAGACGCCGAGAACGCGAACTATCGCCTATGAATACTTCCGATCCTGCCGGCCTTCTTCGCGCTTACCCGCCTGCCGCGCCGCCGCCCGGCCCGGCCCTCTGGCTTCTGTTCTATAAAGGTGAGGTGCTGACGCCTGCCGACCCCTCCGGCGCCGTAACCTTGCCGCGTGGAACACAGAGCAGCGTAGACGCGCTGGAGCTGTCCGCGCCGCTGTATCTTGGGACGCTGGACGGAGTGCCGTGCCAAGCCGCCGAGGTGGACGCGGGCTGCGACCTGCCGGACGGCTGGGTTTCCACAAACCTGCGCGGGCTGTTCGGGAAGATCAGCGACGCCGAGTACGGCCTGGCCGGGTATGCATCGCAGATTTTGTACTGGCGGCGCACAAGCGCCTTTTGCCCGGTTTGCGGGCACCGAACGGAAGCGAAAAACGGGGATTGGGGCCGGAAGTGTCCCGAGTGCGGCCATGTCGGGTACCCGCATCTGTCCCCGGCGACGCTGATTCTCGTACATAATGGGCCGAGGATTTTGCTGGCGCAGAAGCCGGGGTGGGGGACGCGCTGGAGCATCCTGGCCGGATTTGTCGAGCCGGGCGAGTCTCTGGAAGAGTGCGTAGCGCGGGAGGTACAGGAAGAAGTCGGGCTGACCGTGGGCGAAACGGCCTACGCCGGCTCGCAGCCGTGGCCGTTCCCGCACCAGCTCATGATCGGGTTCGCGGCGCAGTACGCCGCCGGCGAGATCGCTGCCGACGGCGTTGAGCTGGAGCGGGCAGCCTGGTTCACGCGGGAGACGCTGCCGGACCTGCCGCCCCCGGTGAGCCTGTCCCGGCGCATGATTGACGCCTGGGCCAAAGAGCAGGAGGGAAACGGAGGAAACTAGGCGGCGGCGGCGGCACGCTTCATCAGGCGGGACTTGCGGCGGGCGGCGGCGTTCTTGTGGATGATGCCGCGCTTCCACGCTTTGTCAATGACGCTGACGGTCTTGGCGACACTGGCGGCGACTTCTTCCTGCGGGGCGGCGCCGGTGGCAATCAGGGCGCGGGACTTCTTCATGTAAGTCTTGATCTGCGACTTGGTCGCCTGGTTGCGAAGCTGGCGCAGGCGCGAGCGCTTGACGTCTTTGATGACAGATTTGATGTTAGGCATGGCGTAAACGGAACTCCTCGGGTGACAATCACGGTCTCTACAATCACGGTCTCTGGGGACGAATGGGGGTTATTATACCCGCGCTGCGGGCGGAAAAGCAAGCGGCCCCGCCGAAGGATTGCGCTGATCGCGAAAAAATAATTTTCTCAAATAAATTTCTCAGTTTCCCCCTGCACGATTTACTTGGCATGATTTATGCATAAAGAGCAATGAAGCCAACAAAAATCGCGTTGGAAAGGGAGACACACACGATGATCAGTGGGAAAGTCAAATGGTTCAATGACAGCAAAGGCTACGGCTTTATCGAGCTGTCACGCGGCAAAGATGTGTTTGTGCACTATTCGGTGATTCAGTCTGATGGGTACCGCTCTCTGCGCGAAGGCCAGGAAGTGGATTTTGAGCTGGAATGCGGCCCTAGGGGCGACCATGCCACCAAAGTCGTCAAAGCCGAGCCGGTCACTGCCTCTTGCTAGTTTCCAGTAATTAGTTTCCAGTTGTTAGTTTTCAGCCGTCATTTGGCCGCCGGGTTAGTTGTCCCGGCTTCTTCATTTCCTGCACTCATTCTCACAGACAAAGCGGCGCGGCCTCTCTGAACAGAGGCCGCGTCGCTTCTTGTTTTTCTTGTTCCTCAAAGTCGGCTGTAGTGCAGGGGAGTCAGCGGCGGGAAGCTGCGGCTGTTTTGCATTGCCGCGATCCGCTCCTCCGTGTGCTTGATCCGGTCGGAGGTCAGCGGGTGATCCGACAGGAAATCGCCGCCGATGCTGCCGCCGTTGCCGCTGATCTTTTCCAAAGCCTGGAACAGCTCGATCATGCCTTCCGGGTTGTAGCCGGCGGCGATCATGTTCTGGAGGCCACCCTGGTCCGCCTGGTCCTCCTCGCCCCGCGAGAACTTCTTGCCGATGGCGCTGTCTGCCAGGCCCGCCAATGTCTGCACCCCCGAGCTGGCATGGAACAGGCCAAGCAAAAGCCCGATGCCGGCCTGGCGCTCCTGCTGCTTGGCGCTGGCTTTTGCCCAGTGCTGCAAGCGCACATGGGTCATCTCATGGCCGGTCACCCCCGCCAGCGCATCATCGGTCGGCAGGATTGAATACAGGCCCGTGAACATAAACATATTGCCGCCCGGCAGCGCAAACGCATTCACCGTCTTGCTGTCCAGCACATGAAATTTGTAGTCCCAGGTCTGCCGGTCGGATGCCGGCAGGGCGCGGACCAACCGCTGCCCGATAGTGTTGAAGTGCTTCGCGCGTCCGTCGGTGACCTCTTTGTACTGCTTTAAGACCTGCGCCGCCGCCTCGTCGCCGACCTTTTTCTGATCATCGGGGCTGGCCGCCGCAAACAGCCCCCCCGCCTCCGCCGCACTCGGCAGCAAGGACGCGGCGCAAACTCCGAGGCCCGCCAGTGCCGCAGTGCGGAGGAACCGCCGCCGCTCGATATTTTGAATTGTCGCTATTTCGTGTGCCATAAGTTTGCTCCCCTGCGATAGTTGTTGGAAAATCAATTTAGGTCTACGACGTTATACCCACGCCGAAGGTTCCCGCTCACCTGCGGAAAATACTTGTCTTACGTGTACACGCCACGCAGGAAAATCCGCACGCCTCGGCGAATGAACTGCTATCATGCCCGACCGACGCGCGGAAGAACTTGCGCTGCTCCATGAAGCCGCTGGACTGCTGGGCCGAACACTCGACCCGGCAGTGATCTACCGCACCCTCCAATCCATGCTGGCCCGCGCGATGGACTGCGCCACACTGCTTGTCTCCATCTACACACCCGAAGACGACCTCATCCGCTGCGTCTATGCCTACAGCGAGGGACGCGAGATGGACCCTGCCCAGTTCCCGCCGCTGCCGCTCGACCGGGAAGGGCAGGGCATGCAGAGCCGGGTCCTCCGCTCCGGCCAGCCGCTGATCATCGCCGATGCCATCAGTGAGGAAAAGACGCAGAGTGTCCGCTTCTATGCTCAGGACGATGGGCGCATGACCACCACGCCGGACCCCGAAAAGCCGCGTGTCCAGTCGCTTTTGATCGTTCCCATTCAGCTTGAAGGCCAGGTGCTCGGCACCGCGCAGATTATGAGCTTCCGCCAAAGCGCGTACACCGAAAACGATTTACATCTGATGGAAACGCTGCTGATCCAGGTGGCGGCGGCGACACGCAATGCATTCTTGTTCCATAAGATGAGCACCGAGCTAACCGAGCGTGTCCGGGTCGAGGCGGAAAATACCCGGCTGCTGGCGGAAGCGCAGGAGAACGCCCTGCGCCAGCGCGTCTTCCTGCGCGATGTCCTGGCGAGCGTTACCGAAGGCCGCTTGCAGCTCTGCGACACCCCGGACGACCTGCCGCCCGTTCCTGTCCATTCTTCGCCCCCGGTTTCCCTGACCCACAGCGCGGGCCTATCTCAGCTCCGGCATGAGGCGATGGCGGCGGCGGCGGCGGTCGGCCTGCCGGGCGAGCGCGGCCTCGATTTGGCGCTGGCTGTCGGCGAGGCGGGCATGAACGCAGTCGTGCACGCCGGTTTCGGTACCGGGCAAGTGTTCTGGGACAAAGACAGTCAGCGTGTGCAGGTGCGGGTCGAAGACCAGGGCGAGGGCATCTCGGTGGAGAACCTGCCCCACGCGACCCTTCAGCGCGGCTACAGCACGAAAGCGACCCTGGGGCATGGGATGAAGATCATTCTCCAGACGGCAAGCTGCCTCTGGCTCCTAACCGGCCCGACCGGCACCACGGTCGTCATCGAGCAGGACTGCTCGCCGCCCTTGACCGACGACGCCGCCGGCTGGTTTTAGCCCTCATTCGCTTGGGTATCTTTCTCTCAGTACACACGCGGAAGGAAACCACTCTCATGGCGAACGAAGATGTCATTGAAGGCAAGATCAAGCAGGCGGAAGGCAAGGCACAGGACGCCGCCGGCGATGTGACCGGCAGCACCGAGGACGATGTCGCAGGCAAAGCCAAGCAGGTCGAAGGCAAGGCGCAGGAGCTTTTCGGTAAGGCCAAAGAAGCAATCCACGACGCGACCAAGTAGCCTCCCAGTACGCGAAAGAGAACGGCCCGAAAGAGAACGGCCCGGCAGCGATGCCGGGCCATTTTTTTGCGTTTCGGGTCTTTTTGTGTTACAATGTCGGCAGGCGTAAGTTTAGCCTCAAGAAAAGAGGAGACAAAGACATGAGCGCAGTCACAGAGTTCAAAGAGTTTATTCTACGGGGCAACGTTGTAGACCTCGCCGTCGGCGTTTTGATCGGCGGTGCGTTCGGCGGCATCGTCACTGCCCTAACCAAAGACATTATCACCCCATTTATCGGAATGTTCGGGAAAGTTGACCTGAGCAACTTGAACGCCAATATCAATGGCGCGAAGTTCGGCTTCGGCGACTTCCTGAATACCGTCATCAGCTTTCTCATTCTCGCGCTTGTCGTTTTCTTCTTTGTCGTCAAGCCCGTCAACTTCCTGATGACCCTGCGGAAAACCGAGCCGGCGGCCGCGGCGACGACGCGGGAGTGCCCGCAGTGCCTCAGCAGTATCCCGATGCTCGCCTCTCGGTGTGCGTTCTGTACCGCCGAAGTCGCACCTGCCTAAGTCGCCGGGGTTTCACCCGGCGTCAGCCGCTCCTCAGTCAGCGTTTCCGTGCGGAGCGTCACCGTCTGCGGGTCATGGTACTCGGTCTGCGTCTGGATAATATGCACTTCTTCAACCAGGCGCAGGCGCTTCTCCACTACCAGCACTTCTTCCACCACTGACACGATCATTGTCTCGCCTTCATAGCGCACTGCCGGGGCGGCCTCGACCATGCGGCCCACAGGAACCCGGCGTACTTCAGTCTGTGTCCGTTGCAGCGGCTCATCCACGACCTCGGTGCGCTCGACCACGCTTTTGGTCAGGCGCACCCGGCCCGTCTCGATTTCGCGCTTGCCTACACTCAGGGTCTCGGCAACCAGGGGGATGATGATCTCCTCGGCGCTGCCCTGGCCCGCGCCGAAGGCCGACGGGTGCGCGGCGACCCGGTGATGCCCGGCGTCGGGGTGGGGCAGCAAAATCGACGATGGCAGAAACAGGCTCTTGCCGTCATCCAGCAGCACTTCCAGCATTGCGTCGGGGTCGGGCGGCAGGCCGTCCATCAACACCGTTCCGCGTGTGCCGTCCTCAAAAATCACTTGGCTCATTGTTTTTTGTTTTCTCGGAACCAGTCAGGCAAAAAAGGGCGGGGCATTCGCCCCGCCCTTCGGCTGCCGACGCTTGGGGTCAGCGTGTACTTGGGGTCAGCGCGTGTTGCGGCCTTCCATGTCGTCCACTTCCACATCGGTGCGGCGGACGGTGTCGGTGACGGTCTCGGTGCGCTCGGTCGCGGTCTTGCCGACGACCACTTCCTCGACCACGCGGGCGGTCTTGGAAACAACCGGGACTTCGTCAGTCTCGGTGACTTCAATGGACTTCTCGCCGAATGCCGCGTCGGCATCGGTCACGGCCCGGTCTACCGCGTGGCGGGTGACCGAGACATGCTCTTCGCGCAGGGTGACGCTCGCTTCGACGGGCCGCTCGGTGACGACCGTGTGGATACGGGCACCGACACGCTCGACCGACCGCTTGCCGACTTCAAGCTGCTCTTCGACGATGGGAATGGTCATCTCACCGACTGCGTTCCGCTCTGAAGTGACATCCGGCTCGGTGTACGCCGGCTGGGCCGCGTCAAAGTTCGTGAAGCCGCCCTGGCGGTAGCGGGAGCCGAGCTGGTCAATGTCTAAAATGTTGTTGCGGTCGAGAATCGAGACCGCCCAGTCCGATTGGTTGTCTTCGGTCTCGGCGACGACTAATGCGCCGCCCCGGCGGACGCCTTCCGCGTAGGTGTCGGCGTCGCTTTTTGGGACACCTTTGCCGGTCAGTGCGCCGACGACTTTATCCCGCGCATCACTGGTCATGGTCTGAATCTGGCCCTGGGCGATGCTTGCCTCGCCGAGTTCACGAACGGCCTTGTTTGCGTCTTCCGAATGTGCGAATAATCCAACAACTGTTTTCATTGTGTGTGCCTCTTACGATTGTATTTGTTGAGAAAAGTGACAAGACTGCCTTGTCTCTTTGTGTGCCGGAAATCAAATACCCGGCGCTTCGGCGGCGCAAACACGACGCCGCCGCCGGTTTCTGCTCGCACTCTCACGAGCAGGAAAAATAATTTTACGCCTACGCTTCCAGCCGCGCCCGTGGCGACGCCGCGTAGTTTGCGAGCAGGTCGGCGGGGCCGTCGTAAATTGCCAGTGCGCCCGCCAAATCGCGGTCGGACCAGCCGCCGCAGCGGAACGCGATTGTCGGGACACCGGCCTTCCGGGCCGCCTCGATGTCGTAGGACGTGTCGCCGAGCATCACGGATTCGCCTGCCGACAGCTTGCCTTTGTCCAGGGCGATTTGGATTAAATCAGGGTCGGGCTTGGAGTTCTCGGCGTCGTCGGAACTGGTTTTGGCGCTGATTAAGTCTGTCACGCCCGCAATTTCAAGCAGCGCGTCCAGCTCCTCCGCTTTGGCAGAGCTTGCGATCACCAGTATCAGCCCCGCATCGCGCAGCCGCTGAAGCAGGGCGCGGGCACCGGGGAACGGCTTCAGCGTCGGCAGATACTTCTGTTTGAGTATCTCCCCGCGCCGCTTGCCGACCGCTTCGCCTTCAGGACTGTCTTTGTCTTTGCCGATCGCTTCGGGCAGCAGGTTGTCTCCGCCCATGCCGATCATGCGCCGGACCTTCTCGAACGGCAACTCAAAGCCGTTTTCCTGAAGCGCTTCCACCCAGGCATGGGCATTGGCATCGTTGCTGTCTACGAGTGTGCCGTCCACGTCAATCAGAACGCCTCGAAATGGGCCGTGGTTCTGCTCGGGAGTCATGTCGGTCATTGTGTTCTTTCTATGATCTGTCAGGGCAGGTCGGGAGTCAGGCCGGCGGCAGTGCGATGCTCGGCGAGAACATCAACAGGAACCTTCTTCAGAAAGTAGCTATTTACGATCAAGATGATGCCGATGTCGTCGAGCGCCCCAATCACCGGAATAAACCCTGGGATATTCAGCGGGCTGACCACGAACACGCCCGCGCCGACCAGGGCGGCTTTGGCGGACTTGGGGACACGCGGGTCGGTCAGCAGCCGCCGATACAGGGCCAAATACTTCGGTGCGGCTTGGGCCAGTTTTTTCGTGCCCTCGACCCCGCCGTTGCGGCGGATAAACTGACTCAGAAGCCAAAAGCGTCGTAAAAAGTTCATAAGTTGTCTTTCTTTAAGAAACTGTCAGAGATTGCTGTTGGCGACTCTACCCGATGCCGCCAAAGCGGCAAACTTACGGCGTCTCAATTCTGCTCGTAAGAGTGTGAGCAGGCAAACGTTTGAGAGTGTAGTGGGACTGGTATAAATGCCTGTATTTTCTGCAAAACGGAGACCCCATGAAATCAAATCTTACTCTCTGCGCCGCGCTGTGCAGTCTGGCGCTGGCGCACCCCGCCTTCGCGCAGACGACAGCCGCCGGTGCGTCGAGCGGCCCGATCCGCGTCACCGTAGACAACGCTCCGGTGGTCTTCGCCGGGCAGCAGCCGGTCCAGCGCGGCTCACACATACTGGTTCCCCTGCGCGGCGTCTTCGAGAAGATGGGCGCCCAGGTCAAATACGATGCCGCCTCCAAGACGGTCAACGCGAAAAGCGATAAATCCACGCTGGCCCTGACCGTCGGCAGCACCGAAGCGCAAGTGGACGGCAAAACCGTGACCCTTGACACGCCGCCGACCCTTGCCAACGGCTCGGTCCTGGTGCCAATCCGCTTTGTGTCCGAGAACCTGGGTTCATCCATCCATTTCGACAAGCCGACCCAGACGGTCGTAATTGACACCACCAAGACGTCGGCCCCAAGCAGCGGCAGCATCACGTCCGCCGAAACGCCCGCGACCGGCACACCCGCCCCAGCCGCGACCGATACGCCTACTGCCCCGGCACCAACGGCTCCCACGCCGCAGGCCGCCCCGGTGCCTGTGGTGACCCCTGCGCCGGCGGCCCCGCCGACCGTGATTGTCAACAACACGACGCCTGCTCCTGCGCCACAGGCCGCTCCCGCGCCCGTGACACCGACCCCGGTGCCGGCGGCACCCGTAACCGACCCGGCCCCCGCCCCGGTCGTGGCCCCGGCTCCGGTCGTGGTGACCCCTGCCGCGACCGAGACCGGCTTCGCGCTGGCAACTTACCTGCCATATATCATCGGCGCATTGGTCCTGCTCGGCGCACTCGCCTGGTACCTGAACCGGCGCGGCAAGACCGGGCAGGTCATCGCCGCCGACGACAGCAAGCGTCCGTAACTTTTTTCAGAATGAGTTTTAGAACCAGAAGGAGCAGTTTTATGGCAGATGCCACTATCCAGACACCCCAGAGCACCCAAACACCCCAGGACCGTGCCGCGCAGGTCGCCGAGTACCGCCGGGGCCGCAGCACCGGCAAATCGCTGATCGCAAAGCCCGTTATCACTTTAGACACCGGGGCGCAGATCGGCGAAACCCACGACGTTGTCTACAATGCCCGCGAAGGCAAGCTGGTCGGATTCACGCTTTTGCAGGGCGCGGGCCTGTTCAGCCGGGGCGACACGTACTGGCTGTCCGCCGACGATATTCATGCGCTCGGCGAGGACGCCATCACTGTCCAGACCGCCGCGCACGTCGTCCGGGTCGAAGGCGACGTGAACGACTACGCGGCGCAGGCCGGACAGGGCGTCCTCGGCAAGCGCCTGATGACCGAAGACGGCAAGTTCTTAGGCGCGATTGACGACGTGCTGATTGAGCGGAACTCCAAAAATGTCGTCGCCTACGAAGTCTCCGGCGGCGTCTTTCAGGATATGTACAAGGGCCAGACCGATGTGCCGATTAAGACCGTGACCAGTATTGGTCAGGATGTCGTAATCGTGCCGCCATTTGTGCGCGACATTGTCGAGGAGCCGAAGGGCGGTTTAGTGGCTGCCGCTGCTGCTGCCCAGGTGAAGGCGGGCGAGCTTTCCCAAGAAGCGTCGGTTGGGATCGCGACTGCCCGCACCCAGGCCGCCGAAGCCATCGAGCGCAAGGAAGCTGAGTACGCCCTCGGCAAGCAGGCCGGGCGGGATGTGGCCGATGACGCCGGCCTGCCGGTTGTGTCGGTCGGGCAGATTATTACTCAGGCCGATATCCAGCGGGCGGTTGCTGCCGGCAAGATGCACGCGCTGGCCGCCTCGGCCGGGTACGATCAGGCTGGCGACGCCGTCGCCGCTGGACGCGAAAAGGCCGGCGACTTGACCGACGCCGCCCGCGTCAAGCTTGCCCAGGCGGGCAGCGCGATTGAAGACAAGCACAGCGACCTGCTGCTCGGCAAGACCACAGGCCGGGCGGTGCTGGCCGATTCCGGTCTGCCGCTGATCCCGGCGAATCATGTCATTACCGAGTCGGATGTTATGGCGGCACGGGCAGCGGGCAAGCTCGATGACCTGACGCTTGCCGTCGGCGCGGCGGTCGTGAACGCCGGCAAAGAACACGCCGCCTCGGCCTATGACTCAGCCAAGACCGGCACCGTCAATGCCTACGACGCCGCGAGCGCCCGGCTCGCCGCCGAACCGACTGCCCCGGCAACTGCTCCCATGGCTGCTCCAGTCGCCCCGGCTCCAGTCTCCGCGGCCGCGCCTGCCGTGGCCCCGGTGACAATCATCGTCGAGCAGGGCGGCAGCGTCACGGTGGAAACGTCCGACACCGCGACGCATACGCACCACGATCTTGAAAAGTCTTAACCGGCCCTTACCAAAGCCCGCCGTTCTTCAAGACGGCGGGCTTTTTTGCTCAGACTCTTCACTTTTGGAAAGCAGCATCTTTATGCCGTCACCCGCCTCGCCGGATAACTCCCAGCCGCCCGCCGGCACCCCGCCCGCGCCGCTCAGTCAGGCTATCGGACGCAGCCGGTACACCGTCCTGCTGTCGGTGATCGCTGTCCTGCTGGTCTCGGTCTCGCTGTTTCTTCAAGGAACGGTCCTTGCCGTCCTGAGCGTCTGGCGGTCCTGGGGGGATTTGATTGCCGGACACGCCGGGCATTCGCACCTGACACTGGCATTTCTCGAAATCGTTAGCATCATGCTCGAAGCCGTTGTGTTCTATATCATTGGCGTCGGTCTGTACAGCTTGTTTATCGCCCCGATGAACGTCACCGTCGCGCTTGGGGTCGAGAGCCTGAACGATTTGGAAGAGCGGGTCATCAGCGTCATTATCGCCATTCTCGCGATCAACTTTTTGGAGCACTTCATCGAGTGGAAAGACCCTCTGGCGACTTTGGAGTTCGGCGGGGCACTGTCACTCGTGATTGCATCGCTGGTCGCCTTCCAAGCCTACAGTCACCGGGCGACCGAGGACCAGAAGCACCACAGCCGAGATGTCCAAGCCCGCGCCCAGCGTGACCTGTTCCAGGAAGACAACGAAGAGCATCAAATTGTGGTGGTAGAAGAGCCAAAGGCCACAGAAGGCGAGTGACACACTCCTGCGGGACTCACAGGCCATGCACGGGGAAGACGCGCTCTTGGATGATCGCGACGCTGCGCTCGGCGTAATCGCTGATGCTCACGCCGCGTTTTGTGCCTCGGCGCTTGACATAGATGTCCCGGAAGCGGGCGGCCTGGGCATTTGCGTCGAATGCGCCGACAGGGTCGTGCAGGGTGTCGGGGAACGTTTGCCCCGAAAGCGCTCCGTAGAGCAGGGTCCAAAGCCGGGGCACGGTGTCTAAATTGTAGCCCCCGCCGCCGAGGGCAATCACGGGCTGGCCCAGCGCGACAATCGCCGTGGCCAGCCCGAGCCAGCCGCGCGTCGTCAGACCGAGGTGGGTCAGCGGGTCGGCGAAATGGGCATCCGCCCCGACCTGCAAAATGATGTACTCGGGATCAAACGCCGACAGCAGCGGCAGGAACGCGGCGTTGAACGCCTCGGTATAGACATCGTCCCCCGTGCCCGGTGCCAGCGGCAGGTTGGCATTGAAGCCGTGTCCCGCCCCAATCCCGATCTCTTCCGCAAACCCGGACACGCGCGGGTACAGCGTTTCCGGCGTCTCATGCACCGACAGGGTCAAGACGCGCGGGTCATCGAAAAAGAACTCCTGGGTGCCGTCGCCGTGGTGGGCATCAATATCTACAGACGCCACACGCTTCGCGCCCTGGTCCAGTAAATAGTAGGCCACAAGAGCGCAGTCGGCGACAGTGCAGAAGCCCGCCGCCTGGTCCCGCCGCGCATGGTGCAGGCCGCCCGACACGTTAAACGCCGCATCGAAGCCGTCGTGCCTGACCAGCCGGGCGCATTCGAGCGACCCGCCGGCGTACAGCAGGGTCGCCTCCCACATCCCTGGAAACGCCGGATTATCCAGCGTCCCGAAGCCGAACTGCCTTGAATTGGGTATGCTCCCGCCCGCGCTGAGTGTCCGCAGGGCATCCAAATAGTCCGGGGAATGCACCCGCAGAAGATCGCCTTCTGTGGCTGATGTCGGCGCGATCAAATGCGAACTTGGCGCTTGGAACGCCCCGTAAAAGTCCAGCAGCCGGTGGGTCATCAGGAGACGCTTCTGCTGCAATGGGTGCGTGTCCGAGAGGTGGTAATCGGTGTAGCGGTCAGTGTAGACAAAAGCGGCGCGGGGCATGAGCTAATTATACCCGGCACGGTCAGATTGACCGGCACTGGAAGTGCCGGCCTACTTGTGAATGAAAGTGTCTCCGACACTGAAGATGTAGACGACGATCTCTTTTCTGTAGTCGCGGAGCGACTTTCATGCAATAGTAGGCCGGCACTTCCAGTGCCGGTCGCTTCTGCCGGGTGACGTGCCACCCTTCCATGCGGTATACTCTTGGCTTATGCAAGCCACCCTCGAAGCCATCACCGAAGACCTCCACACACACCGCACGGCTGCCCTCGCCCCGAAGCTCGAAGCCGGGCTGAACGAACAGCAGCGGCAGGCGTTTTTCCATGACTCCGGCCCTGCACTTGTTCTGGCAGGGGCGGGCAGTGGAAAAACGACAGTTTTGACCCGCCGCGTGGCCCGATTACTTGCTAAAGGCGTAGATCCGCAAAGATTGTTTGTCGCAACGTTCACCAAGAAAGCCGCCGATGAGATGGGACTTCGATTAGCCGCCCTGCTCGGTGATGGCGGCGCGGCGACAGTCGAGAAGATGTGGATTGGGACATTCCACGCCCACTGCCTGCGAATACTCAAGCACGAGTGGGCGCACCTCTACGGCAAAGCAGGCTACTTTCAGCTTGCCGACGAGAATTGGCAGGTGCGGGTCGCCAAAGCCATTCTCGGCGACAAGGATTGGATGGCGCGGGGGCTGCCGTCGCCGCCGTTCGGGCTGAACGTCGCCTACGACCCCAAAGGGGCACTGTCGGCGGTCTCGGCGGTCAAGAACCGGGGCGCGAAAGTGGAGGAAGCCGAAGCAGCGTTCCGGGCACACGAGCCGAACTGGGCCGACCCGTCCATCCAAACGCTGGTCAAGTTCTGGAAGTGCTACGAGCAGGCCAAGCAGGCCAAGTTCGATATTCTCGCCAAGAAGCCGTCGCGCCGCCTGGACTTCGATGATCTCTTGATAGAAACGCTGATTTTGCTGCAAGAGCAGCCGCAGATACGCGAAAAGTACCAGTCGTTTTTCCAGTATTTGTCCATTGACGAGACCCAGGACACCAGCGCGGTGCAGTGGGAAATCTCGCGGCTGCTGGCGGCGCGGAGCGCGAACATCTTCATTGTCGGCGATGTCGGGCAGGCGATCTACTCCTTCCGGGGCTGCTCCCCGGAAGCGACCGTCGGGCAGTTCGGCGCTGCCTACCCGAATGGCACGATCATTCGGCTGCCCGCCAATTACCGGTCGTCGGCGACGATTGTCCGGGTCGCCAACGAGCTGATCGGCAGCTCGGGGATTGACCCGAAGTACCGGCTGGAGATGGCCGCGATCCACCCGGAAGGCGAGGCGCTGACCTCGCACGAGCACGAGGACGCCGCCGCGGAAGCGCAGTTTGTGGCCGAGTCGCTCAAAATAATACAAGCGGCTGGAACAGCCCTGAAAGATTGCGCGGTGCTGTTTCGGACCAATGCCTACTCCCGCGCTCTGGAAGAAGCGTTCGTCAAAGGCGGTGTTCCCTACGTTTTGCAGGGCGCGATGGGCTTCTACGCCCGGCGCGAAATTCGTGATTTGGTGGCATTCTTACAATTATCGGTCGAGCGGGACAGCCCGGCAGCGGACGAAGCCGTCAAGCGTGTCCTCAATATCCCGTCCAAGACCTTCGGCAAGCCGACGCACTTTTTAGGCCAGGCGTTTGCCGCCGAGCTTGAGACGCAGGCCGCCCGCAAAGGCCACTCACTCTATAAAATGCTGGCGCTGGGGCAGTTCAAGACCACCAACCAGGGACTGGCCGTGAAAGACTTCCGGGATTTGGTCCGGGACATCGCCCTCGGCGGCGACTCGGCGGAAGCGCGGCTGCGAAAGGCCCGCGAGCTGGGTTACGACGACTGGCTTCTGCGCGAGGAAGGTCATGTCGAGGACGAAGGCAACTCGCGCCTCGACAACCTCGAAGAGCTATGTACCGCCGCTGCGGCGTTCCCGACCCCGGCGGACTTTCTGGCGTTTGTCGCGGCCCAGAATAAGGCTAAAGAAGACGGCGAAACGGGTGACGCGGTCGAGATGATGACGATTCACCGGGCCAAAGGGTTGGAGTGGCCGGTCGTCTTCGTGGTCGGCTTCGCGTTCGGCATGCTCCCGCACCACCGCTCCCTGCGCTGGCTTGACGACGAAAAAACGCAGCTTGCCGCCGACAGCCTGGAAGAAGAGCGGCGGCTGGCGTATGTCGCCATCACCCGCGCCAAAGAGCGCGTCTTTTTGTCCTGGCCGCTTGTGCATCAGACCCGCACCCTCAGCCGCTCCCCGTTCCTCCGCGAAATGCCGTCGCTGCCGCAAATAGGGCAGGAAACAGGGCCGGGCGCGGTGAATGAAGCGCTAAACGCGCTCGGCGCGGACAAGGAGTAACACAATGCCGAAATTGCCGATTGGATTGCAGCTTTATACGCTGCGCGAGGACATGGAAAAAGACTTCGCCGGGATGATCCGCAAAGTGGCGGACATCGGCTACGGGACAGTTGAGCTGGCCGGCTACGGGGGGCTGTCGGTGCGGGCGGTGGCCGACCTGCTGGCGGACAACCATCTGAAAGTCGCCGGTAGCCATGTGGCGCTGGAGCGGCTGGAAACCGACCTGTCGGCGGTTATCCAGGAGAATCTGGCGCTCGGCAACTCAAACATTGTCGTGCCGTATCTGCCTGAAGAGCGCCGCCGGACTTCGGACGATTATAAAGCTCTGGCGGAAGTGTTAAGCGGCTATGGCGAGACCCTGCAAACCGCCAACATGACGCTGTGCTACCATAATCACGACTTCGAGTTCCTGCCGCTCGCAGACGGGCAGCTTGGCGAGGATATTCTGCTCGAAAACTCCGACCCGCTGTTTGTGAAGATCGAGGCTGACGCCTACTGGATACTGAAAGCCGGGCACGACCCCGTCGCGTTCGTCAAGAAGCACACTGGCCGGGTGCCGATTGTCCATCTCAAAGATCGGGATTTGACCGACGGCTCGTTCGCCCCGGTCGGCACCGGTGATTTGCCATTGGACGCCCTGATTGCCGCCGCCGGCGAAGCCGGCACGTCGTATCTCTTGGTCGAGCAGGACATCTGCAAAGGGCCGGCGATTGACGCGGTGACGCTGTCGTACAATAATCTAAAGGCGAAGGGTTATGCGTGAAGAGTAACCGGCACTGGAAGTGCCGGTCTACTAAAAGCACAAAGTCCCTTCGGGACTCCAGAATTTTTAACCGCTTCGGTTTTCTGTCATAATAGACCGGCACTTCCAGTGCCGGTCTATTATTTGCGCCGCACCCGTAGCACGGCGATCTTGGTGGGGTGATTGAACGGGGCCGGGTCGGTCGGCAGCGTGGCCGCATCAACTTTCGCGCTTCCGATAAAGTCCGTCGGCACTGGGATCAGGGTTTCAAGGGACAAATAGCCGTCGGCGCAGAGCGCTTCGAGCATTTCCAGATATGCCGCGCCGCTGACAAAGAGAGCGTTGCTGATTGTGACCAAGGCCCCGCCGTCGGCAATCAGCGGGCGCACTTTGTTGATCAGCCGTGCCCCTCCTTCCGCCAAATCTACAATGCCGTGGCGCGTTTTAGACAGCAGCGGTGGGTCGAGAAAGACGCAGTCGAACTGGGCGCCGTCGCGCTTGAGGCGGCTGACCGACGGCCAGAAGTCCGCCGCGACAAAGTCCTGCGGGTTCACCCCGAAGCCGTTCTTCAAATACGAGTCTTTGCCGAGGTTCAGGAACTGCCGGCTCATATCAAGCTGCACCACGCGGCTTGCCCCCCCTGCCTTTGCCGCCACTCCCAAACTTCCGGTATATGCGAACGTATTCAGAACCGATTTGCCCTCCAAATTGGCTTTGGCCCACTCGCGCACGTTCCGGGTGTCTAAGTAAAAGCTGCAATCCTGGTTCAGCCGCAAATCTACCCGGTACCAGACCCCGTTCTCTCGGATAAACCGATCCGTCGCCATGCCTTCCAGCAGCGCCCCGCGCCGCATCTCGTCGCTTTCGGCATGACGCGCCTTCACCAGCACGGCCCCGAGCCAGAGCAGCCTGTTCTGGTAAAACTCCGCCGCCGCGTCCACGAGTTCTTCCGCGCTCACCGGCGGGTCGGCGTAGTTATGCAGAACTAAGGTCCTGCCGTACAGGTCGGCGACCAGGCGCGGCTCACCTTCGTAAAAGCCGTTGAACAGTCGAAACGCCGCGTCATGGGCCGTGTCGAAGCAGGCCGCACGGGCCGTTAGCGCGGCGGCGAGGGCAGTCTCTAGGGAGATGTTGGCTGTGGTGGTTGTGAGAATGGTCATGTTCTTTTCGGACGAGACCGGGCACTGAAGTACCCGTCTGGGAGGCGCTTCGCGCCGACCGTCCAGGGGACGGAAGAGGGGACGGAAGATTGTTGCGCCAGCGTCGGTTGTTCTTTCGTCCGCAGGACGGTCAGCCGCAGGCTTCCCAGACGGGTACTTCAGTGCCCGGCTTTCGGAGTCGTTATTCCTTCGCGCACTGTTTTCACTCGCTGCCTTGTGTATTGCCGAGTGTACCCTGAATGAGAGGCTATAGCTCATTAAGCGTGGTCATCTCCTCGACGCTCGTTTTGGGGCTGGATCTCAACCACCCGTTTGCCAGGGGCATTAGCCTGGCCGGGCGACATCTTCAATCCGGTAGCCGATGCCCCGGTCGGTATGGATCAGCTTTTGCTTGTGCCCGCGATCAATCTTGTTGCGGAGGTAGTTGATGTAAACATCCACGATGTTGGTGCCGCTGTCAAAGTCGAAGTTCCAGACGTGCTCGGCGATCATGGCCCGAGACACCGTCCGCCCGGCATTCCGCATCAGGTAGTCCAGCAGCGCATATTCTTTGGCCGACAGCGCGACAGGGCGGTTGTCTCGATGCACCTGCCGCGTGACCGGATGCAGCGCCAGGCCGTCCACGCGCAGGACTGTCGGAGCGCCCGGTGTTCCCCGCCGCAGCAGGGCGCGGACACGGGCCATCAGCTCGCCGAGGGAAAAAGGCTTGGAAAGGTAATCATCCGCCCCCGCGTCCAGGCCCGCGATGCGGTCCTCCTCGGCGTCCCGCGCCGTCAGCATCAGAATAGGAACGCTGTGGCCCGCCGCCCGCACGGCATGGCAGACCGCAAGCCCGGTGCGTATCGGCAGGAGCCAGTCCAGAACAAGAACGTCGTAGTCGGCGGTCAGGGCGTGCCGCAGCCCCTCCTCGCCGTCGTAGCAGAGATCCACCGCGTATCCTTCCTCCTCAAGCGCCTGCTGGAGGAATGCCGCAACCTTCACTTCGTCTTCAACAACAAGAACGCGCATTTTTAAACCCCATACTCTAAACACCTGCCTCAGCCTTCCCCACTGCGACCGGCTCGGGCGCGTTGATCGGCTGCGTCATCGCCGGCGTCTCGGGCTTTGCTTTCGGCTTTTTGTCTGTCAGCCCTTCCAATGCCACGAACAGCACAGGGGCGACGATGAGCGTGAACAGGGTGGACACGGACAGGCCGCCGATGACCGCAATGGCGAGGGGCTTTTGCAGGGCCGCGCCGGCCCCGAGGCCGAGCGCCAGCGGCATCAGAGCGAGAATGGCCCCGATAGTAGTCATCAGAATCGGGCGCAGCCGCTCCTCACCGGCTTTCTGAACGAGCGCGGTCACGTTGCCGTCGGGGTCCTCGGAGCGCAAGTGGCTGAAGAACGCAAACAGCACGATACCGTTCTCAGTGATGATGCCGATGATCATGATCGCGCCGGTGAAGCTTGAGATGTTCAGCGGCGTATGGGTTAGGGTCAGCGCCGCCAAAACGCCGAACAGGGACAGCACGGCAGCGATGAGAAGCGCGGCGGCCTGACGGATGGAGCGGAACTGGAAGACCAAAAGCGTGAAGACCAGCATCATCGTAATGAGAAGCGTCTGCCCAAGCTCGGTAAACGACTGCTGCTGGCTGGCGTACAGGCCGCCGTACTCGATCGAGTAGCCGCTTGGCAGGGGAATTTGCTTGCTGACGACCGCCTGAATACGCTGAGTTGTGGTGCCGAGGTCGAGGCCGTTCAAGCTGGCAGTGACCGCGATCATCTGCCGCTGGTTTTCGCGGGTGATTTGGGCCGCGCCGGGGGCGCTGTCCACCGTGGCGACTTCACTGACCGGCACGGTGCCGCCGGTGACCGGGGACGCAATCAAGATGTGCGGCAGCAGCTCCGGGGAGAGGGTCTGGCCGGGATGGGTCAGCACGACCCGCACCCCAACCGCCTGCTCGCCCTGCTGAATCTGGGTCGGCTCGACCCCCTGCAAAGCCGCCGAAACTGCCTGCGTGATGTCGTCGGTGGTCAGCCCGTAGCGCTGGGCCTCGGCGGTGTTGACGTTCAGCACCGACTCGGGGTTGGAATGGACAATGCCGCTGAAGTTGCCGACGACATAAGACTGTTTGCCGAGCGTGTCATTGACTTTCCCGGCCAGGTCCTCCAAAGTTGCCTGGTCGGGGCCGTAGATTTTAATCTCGACCGGATTTGGGTGCCCGGCGATGTCGCCGATATTATCTTGAAGTGTCTGCTTGAAATCCACCTCGGCGGCGGGATACTTGGACTCGATTTGGGTACGAACATCGTCCATGACGGCGTTGATGTCGCGTGAGCGATTGGACTTCAAGCGCACGGTCATATCGCCGGTGTTCTGGGTCGTGATTGAAAAGCCGCTTTGGGCGCCGGTACGGCGTGACCAGGCGGCGATCTCGGGGGTCTTTGCCAGCACCGTCTCGATCTGCCCGGACACGGCGCTGGTCTCGGCCAGCGAGGTTCCCGCCGGCAGCTTGTAGTCCAAAATGAACCCGCCTTCGTCGAACTCCGGGAAGAAGCCGGTCTCGACCCGCTGATACAGCAGAAACGTCCCGAGCGCTACCGGCAGCAGGCACAGCAGCACGGCGATCTTGTGGGCCAGGCACCAGCGCAGGGCGCGGGCGTAGACGCGGACGATCTTATCGAACTGCCGTGGAAAGAAGCCGAGGATGCGGGCGAAAAAGCCGCGGCCCTGGGCATCATGCGCGGCGGCTTGTCTCGGCAGCAGCCAGCCCGCCAGGATCGGGGTCAGCAGCAGGGCCAGGGCCAGCGAGACGGTCAGGGTCGCGATCATGACCAGTGCCAGCGGGCCGAAAAACTGGCCCGTCAAATCATTCAGGAACGTCAAGGGCAGGAACGCCGCCATTGTCGTCAGCGACGACCCGATCATCGCCGGCGTGATCGCTTTCAGCCCGGCAGAGATCGCCTCGGAACGCTCCTTGCCGCTTTCCAGCTCGGTAAAGATATTTTCGACCACAACAATGCCGTCGTCAATGACCAGGCCGAGCGCGACTGCCAGCGCCCCCAGTGTCATGATGTTCATGCTCTGCCCAAGCACCTTCATCAGCGCGAACGCGATGAGAATAGTCAGCGGCAGGATAATCAAGACGATGGCAGCGGTGCGTAAGTTGCCGAGAAACAGCATCAAAACGATCAGTGCCAGCGCCCCACCCAAAATCAAAGACTCGATGACGCTGTGCTGGGAGCCTAAAACAATCTCCGACTGGTCGTAGAAGTTCGTAATCGTCACGCCCGGAGGCAGCAGGGATTTGGCGTCCGCCAATGCTTTCGTGACGCCGTCGGAGACCTGCACCGTGTTCCCCGTGGGCTGCTTAATGACGCTCATCAAGACCGCCGGGTGGCCGTCGCCGCTGGCTTCCACGGTATGCGCCTCGGTCCCACGCGAGACTGTCCCGACCTCGCCGATTGTCACCGGCACCCGGTTTTTGACCGCGACCGTGACATTGGCGATGTCCTTCTCGGTCTTGAATAGGCCGGACACCAAGACTTGGTAGCGCAGAAACGACTGGTCGTAGTAGCCGACCGAGTTGACCTGGTTGTTCTTTGCCAGAGCTGCCTGAACATCCGCTGCGCTGACGCCCCGCGCGATCAGCGCGGTTGGGCTTAGCTGAACCAAATAATCCGGCGTGTCTCCGCCGATCGTGGTGATCTCGCGGACCCCCGGCACCCGCAGCAGGCGCGGGCGCAGGGTGTACAGCACGAGCCGGCGCAGCTCCGCCTGGGAGACCGTTTTGGAATACAGGCTGTAGCCGATCACGGGAAAGACCGATGGGTTCAGCCGCTCGGCAGTGACGGTCGTGCCGGGCGGCAGCGTGGACTGGACCTGGGCGATCCGGGCCTGCACGAGCTGAAGCGTCGTCTGCATGTCCGTGCCCCAGTCGAAGTTGACATCCAGCTCATTGCCGCCGCGCTGGGTCAGCGAGCCGACCCGCGTGACGTTGGGAACTCCGGCGACGGCGTTTTCCAATGGCCGCGTGATGTTTGCCAGCACAATCGGGATGGGTGTATTGCCGGCGTCGGTGGTGACGATGATGCGCGGCGCGGCGAGATCCGGGAAGATAGCGACTGGGAGCGCCTGCGACGCATAGATGCCGCCGAGGCACAGCACGACGACCAGCAGCAGGATGGCTTTTCGGTACCGCTGCACCCAGCCGCTCAGTCCCGGTTTTTTGGCGCTTGGGTCTTCTCCCGCCGCTTTTTTGCCTGCCGTGCCGTTGGTCTTATTGTCCATGCTGTACCTGCGCTTTCGCGATTTGAACCTTTGCGCCGTCGGGCAGGCCGTACTGGCCTGAAACTGCGACCTGCTCCCCGCCTGTCAGGCCGCTCCGTATCTCCACTCTGTCGCCGACCGAAAGCCCGGTCGTGACCGGAACCAGATGCACCGTGCCGCCGTCCGCCGTCGCCACGGTGTCTTTGCCGGTGTCCGGGTCGGACAGCACGGCGGCGCGAGGCACGATCAAAACCCCCTGGCGGCGCTCGACAACGATCTGCACCCGCGCGGTGGCCGCGTCGCGCAGGAGAAATCCCGAGTTCGGGACCAGCGCCAGGGCCGGCACCGTGCCGGTCGCCGGATCCGCGCTCTGGGCGACGCTCTGCACCGTGGCCCGGAAGACCCGGCCAGGCAGGCTGTTCACAGTAAAGGTCAGTGCCTGTCCAGGCCGCACGGATGCTGCGGCGTCGCCAGGCAGGCCGATGTTGAGCTGAAGCAGGCTGAGGTTTGCAATCACGGCGATTTTGGTGGTCATATCTACGGTCTCGCCGACCGATGCCCCGACGGCACTGACCTGTCCGGCCAGCGGGGCACGGAGCGTGTACAGCGCCTTTTGGGCCTGCGCGGTCACGAGTGCGCCCTGAGCGTTTTTGAGCTGCTGCCGAGCGACCAGCACATCCTGCCGCTTGACCTCGTTTTGCAGCGACGCCGCGCGGGCGGCGGACACGGCGGCCTGCTGGCCGGCGACGGTCTGCTGCTGGCCGGCGACTGCCTGCCGCTGGGCTGCTGCCGACGCTTCCGCGGTCCGCAGGGTCAGCTTGGCGGTCTGTACGTCTTTTTGCGGCACCAGCCCTTCGCTGAAGAGTGTCTGAATCCGGCTAAGGCTCTGCCGGGCATTGACGACCGCCGCGTCCGAGCCGAGCAAAGTTGCCCGCGCCCCGGCCAGGGCCGCTTCGGCGTTTTTGAGGCTGGCCTGCGCCTGGAGAATCGCGCTTTGGGACTGCGCTTGCTGCTGCAAAGCGTTCGCCTGCGCCTGACGCACCTGGACTTGGGTCTGACCGATTGTTGCCTTGGCCTGCTCGATCTGCCCGGCAAGTTGATTCGTGGAAAGCTGGGCGATGACCTGGCCTGCCGACACATTTTGCCCATAGCGCACGAACAGGCCACTGAGGACTCCGGCGACCGGCGGGCTGAGGGTGGCTCGCCGGCCCGGCAGGGCTTGCAGGACTCCGGTGACCGGCAGGGCCTTTTCTAAGGTGCCGCGTGTGACATCCGCGACCTGCACGGTCGGCAGCGGCGGCTTGGCTTCCGCTTTCGTGGTCCCGCCGCCCGAATTGCATCCGGCAGTTAAGACGGCGGCAAGCGGCAGCGCAAGGGCAAAAATCTGTGTGTATTTGGTCATAGTTTTGTTTACAGCGCCCTGCGTCTTCTACGGCGCTCCGCGCCCTCCGGCGCCCGCGCCGCCGGCACCGGGTCCCGTCGTGCTGTTGCCGGCGGGGCTAGTGCCCGGCGTGCCCGCCCCGGCGGGACTGGTGCCGGCAGCGCCCGTTGGGGGCGCGGTCGGTATGGCTAGGGGCGGCGATGTCGTCGTGGGCAGGGTGAGTGTCGCCCCGGCGAACGCCGTGGACAGGGCGGTGGACGCGGCGGCGGCATCGTAAAGCGCCTGCGTGTAGGCCAGCCGGGCCTGGTTCAGCGCGGCCCGTGCGGTCAGCACTTGCAGCAGCGGAAATAGGCCCTCCCGGTAGCCGAGCGTGGTTTTGTCATAGGTGATCTGAGCGATCGCCTGGGCCGTCCGAGCCGACTCAATCTGGCGGCGGCGGCTTTGGGCGGTCAGGTACGCCGCGCTGACCCCGGCCAGCACCTGACGCCGGATCGCGTCCCGCTGAGCCTGAGCAGCCAGCAGGGCCGCCGACGCTTCCTGGACTTGGGCACGTCCGAGGCCGCCATCAGTCAATGGCAGAGTGATCGCGGCTTGGAGCGTGTCCTGGCGCAGAAAGCTGGTGACATCCTTGCTGCGAATGTCAATTGCCTGCACGGCGTAGGTCGGCTCGCGGTACAGCCGGGCGGCGGACACAGCGGCTTGGTCGGCCCGGATGGTTGCTTCGGCGGCCCGCAGGTCCGGGGAGCGCTCTAAAACAAACGCCTGGGCCTGCGTCAGTGTGTAGGGCAGGGCGAGCAGGTTGGGCGGGACATCAGCCAGGAGCAGCAGGGTGTCGAGCGGGCGTCCGAGCAGGCTGTTCAGAATTTCGCGGGCGACCGCGAGGTCATTCCCCGCGCCGTCGAGCGTAGCCCGCGCCGCTGCGACCGGTACCTGGGCCTGTAAAACGTCGATCTGGGCGGCGTCGCCGGCCCCGTTCCGCTTCTGGACATCGGCCAGCGCCCGCGTGTTCTCGGCCAGAGTAAGCTGGGCGATGGAGAGCAGTGCCTGCTTCCGCAGAATATCGTAGTAACCGATCGCGACCTGCCCGGTGAGCGCCAGCCGGGCAGAGTCGAGCTGGGCCGCCGCCGCGCCGCGCTGCTCCTGGGCCTGCCGGACCAGCAGACCGGGTCGGGAGCCGAACGGCAGCGGCACGGTCAAGGTGTTCTGGTAGGTGCCGAAGCTCTGGCTAAGGCCGGTCGGGTAGTGGGCGTTCGATGTAGATGCGGTGCTGTTGAACGTGATTTGAAAGCGTTTCTGGGCCTGCGCCTGGCTCACCCGCGCCGACGCCTGGGTGACCCCGAACTGGGCCGCCGACAGGGACGGACTGGACTGAAACGCCAGCGCCGTGACCTGCTGCAGCGTCAGCGGCGTTTGGTCCGCTGCCGGAGTGGGCGGTGTCTGCGCGGCTGCCGGAAGGCAGAGCGGCCCAAGGGCAAGAAAAGCGAGCAGTGGGGCGTGTGTTCTCATGCGTGCGGTGAATGTACCCAAAGAAGCGAGGCTGGGAAAACCGGCACTGGAAGTGCCGGTCTACTAAAAGCGCAAAGTCCCTTCGGGACTGAAGAGTCCTAAACCGCTTCGGTTTTCACTCAACAATAGACCGGCACTTCCAGTGCCGGTCCCGACCTCTCATGTGCCGGCGTTTCTAATGCGCGGGCGTGCCGGCCTTCATCATGGCTTTCTTATCCGCCGCCTTTTTGTCGGCGGCGGCCTCGGTGGCCTCGTCGGCGGCGCTGGTCTTCTCAGTGGCAGTCACTTTGCCGGTGGTGGAGCTGACTTCGGCCTCATACATCTGGCCGGACTTGCTGACCACGGTGACCGCATACTGCCAGTGACCGTCCTCGAACTCATACTTGGCGGCGGTCGCGCGGCCGGGGATCTTCTTGACAGCGGCGGCTTTGGCCTGGTCGGGGGTGATCTTGGCGGCGGCGAAGGCCGTACCGGCAAGAGCGGCTGTGCCGAGCGCCAGGGCTGCGGCGGCGGCGCGTAACACTTTAGTGTTCATGGGTTTATGTTTCCTCTTTGGTAAGTCGGCACACCGCTTGATTGCGTGTGTCTTTTTATCCGATAGACTTATCATACGCCGCGAACATTAACGCGAGGTGAAAATTCGATGAGAATGTTCTCATTTGGTTCTCAGGCCGGGTGCGCCGCCGGCAGTGTCAGAATAAACTCGCTGCCCTCACCCAGGGTGCTTTCGGCGGTGACCGTGCCGCCGTGGCTTCCGGCGATACTCTGGACAATGGACAATCCCAGGCCGCTGCCGCCGGAGCTGTCAACAACGGCACGGGCCGGGTCGGCGCGGAAAAAGCGCTCAAAGATGTGCGGCAGATCGGCGGGGCTGATGCCGATGCCGGTGTCGGCGACCCGGACCCGGCAGGTCTCGGCGTCCGCCGAAGTCGTGACCGTCACCGTGCCGCCCGGCGGCGTGTAGGCGACCGCGTTCTCGACCAGGTTTTGCAGCAGCCGGCGCAGGGAGTCGGGGTCGCCGCTGACCGTCGCGTCATCATCCGACGCACAGACGAGGCGGATGTCCCTGGCGGCGGCGTGTCCGGCCAGGGACTCGCAGACGGTCCCGGCCAGCGCAGCCAGCGGCAGCGGCCCAAAGCGGCTCAGGGGGCCGGGAGCCTCGCCGCGAGCGAGCTGGATCAAGCTTTCAACGATCCGGGTCATACGCCCGACTTCTTCCAGGCCGCTTTCGAGCGTGTTTCGGTACTCGGCGTCGGTGCGGGGGCGGGACAGGGCCAGCTCGAACTGACCGCGCAGGATCGTCAGTGGGGTCCGCAGCTCGTGGGACGCATCGGCGGAAAAGCGGCGCTGGGCGGAGAACGCGCCCGAGATGCGGGCCAGCATCCGGTTCAGCGCGGCGACGAGATGCCCGATCTCGGTGTCCGACAGCGCCTGCGGGCCAAGCTGGACCGCGCTTAGGCGGTCAGGGGTCAGCGCTTCGGCTTCGGCGACGATGCTGTTCATCGGGCGCAGGGCACGTCCGACCAGCAGGCCGCTGCCGATCCCCGACAGCAGCAGAAACAGCAGCGATGCCAGCGCCATGCCGAAGGTCAGCTCCGTCAGCAGGTCCTCCGCCGGGTCCCAGGGCGCGGCGACTTGCAGGACATACGGTGAATTGGGGACGCCAACAAAGAAGCAGCGCAGCCGGGTGTCGTCGCCGGTTCCGGCAAAGAATGCGCTTCGGGGCCGGGCCGGAAGGACGCTGAGTACCGCCTGCAAATCCGGGGCCGACGCCAGCGCCGGCGAAAGCGCGACCGTCTGCCCTCCATTGATCCGCGCCAGCCGCAGACAGAGGGCATCATTGCCGACGCCCGGCAGAGATACCGAAACTAAGTGTGTGCCCCGCACGACCGCCGCCGGGTCGGCTTCCAGCGGCGGGTCCCCCGGCTCGGGGAGTTCATCCGGGGCCATGCGCCGCAGCAGTCCGGCAGCGGTGTTTTGCAGCGCCTGGTCGGTCTCGCGCTCAAGTGCCGCCTGGACCAGCGCGTAGCAGAGGCAGGATGCCAGCAGCAGCACAATCGCCGTGGTCGCCAGCGACCCAAGCATCAGCTGGAACCGCAGTGATTTTGTCCAGCGCATCCGCTTAACCAATCTCAAAACTCAGCCAATCTGATAACCGACATGGCGCAGGGTGCGGATCAGTTTTTTGCCCGCGCCTGCGTCAACCTTGCGGCGCAGATAGCTGACATAGACGTCAATGACATTGGAGCCGCTGTCGAAGTCGAAGCCCCAGACATGCTCGGCAATCTGGGTGCGGCTGACCGGGCGGCGGGCGTTCCGCATCAGATACTCCAAAAGGGCATACTCACGGGCACTTAGCTCAAACTCTTTGCCGCCCCGATGGGCACGGCGCGTCTGCGTATCGAGTGTTAAATCATCCACAGTGAGCACTGCCGGGGTGCGGGGGGCAGCGCCCCGGCGCAGCAGAGCGCGGACACGGGCCAGCATCTCGTCAATGGAGAACGGCTTGGTGAGGTAGTCGTCGGCCCCCGAGTCAAGACCCATCACCTTGTCTTCTAACGCATCGCGGGCCGTGATCATCAAAACCGGCGTTTCGTCCCGCGCGTCCCGCAGCGCCCGGCACAGGTCAAGGCCGCTGACAAGCGGCAGCATTTGGTCGAGCACCAGCAGATCGAACGCCGCTGACTGGGCCAGCGCCAGCCCCGCCGCGCCGTCATGGGCAACCTGCACGGCGTAGCCCGCCTCGGAAAGCGCCTGGCGCAGAAACGCCGCCACTTTTTGCTCGTCTTCGACCACTAATATCTGCATTGCCGTCATTGTACCCGAGCCGCAGGCATACACGGTTTGGGTACAATTCGGTGGAGAGAAAAACGCGAGGGAAAAGAAACGCGAGGAGAAAGATATGGCTTCGCCGGAGAGTTTTGGGAGCGGAATTGATGATAGCCCGGACTGGGTCGGTGGGATCGCCGAGCGCAAGATCCAAGATGCGATTGACAATGGTTTATTCGACAACCTGCCGGGCCGGGGGCAGCCGCTGGATTTGTCGGTGAACCCGTTCGAGCCGCCCGGCATGGGCGCGATCAACCGAATGCTCAAGCGCAACCGGGTCGTGCCGCCCTGGCTGATGCTCGAACAGGAAATCGAAGCGTCACGGGCCGTCACCCTCGGAACCCTCGCCCGCTGGGAAGCATCAGAGCCGAGCCTGCGCGGGTCGGCGACTTACGCGGCCCTGCGGGCGTCGGCGCGGGAAGCGTATGCCCGGCACCTGAAAGAAGCAAACGACATGATTTTGAAGTATAACTACACCAGTCCGTTTGCGTACCGCACCCAAATTCCCTTTATGATGAAGCGGCGATTGGCCGAGTTCGACGCTGAGTACGGGACCGTGGAAGCCGAGTAGAGACACGCGGACGTGAACGTCCGCGCAGATAGGTAATCAAAATTACCGCCTGCCCAGGGGGCAGAAAGATTAATATCCAACAGAGTTGGTCTTCCGTCCCCTGGACTGCACTGGTATCGTTCCGATTACTTCGTATCAGCACTGGCTACCCGGAGGGCAGACCTGGAAGGCGGGCGGTGTTTCTTAACGCCTGCCAGCGAGGGAGTTGACGCCCTTGTTCCCTCTGTGAGAAAGTACCTAACCCCAATGAATGCTCTGTGGCTGGAACGAAGCGGCCTCGCGCTGGCAATCTATTTTGCGGCCCGCGCCGCCGGCAAGTATCGCGGCACGAAAAAGCAGCAGGCGGCACTTTCGACGCCGCTGGTAGACGCCGCAATTTTAGAAGCTGCATTCCAGCCGCGCCCGAAAGACGGCGACGACCCCGACCTGCTGCGGGAGCTGCGGGACACATTCGCGCATCTGAACCGTGAGGCGTGGGCCGAGGAGTTCTGGGACCTGCCCGCGCAGATTACGGTGCTTGCCGGGACGCTCGGCCCGGCCCAGAGCGCGACGCTGCGCCGGGCGATCCTGCGCCTCCTGACTGCAAACGATCCCTGGCTTCAGGCAGTCGCCGCCAAGACCGCCGCCGACCTACAGATGCCCGAAGCTGTCCCGCCAATTCGGGCGCTGCTGGAATTGGGCGACGCCCACGACGCCCGCTTCCGCGCCGTGCTCCAAGACTCCCTGGACACGCTGACCCCTGCCGAAGCCGCGTCCACTTAGAAAGCTGTCATGCCCGTTCTCACCCTTGCCACCGAAATCCACGCGCCGATTGAGCGCTGCTTCGACCTCTGCCGGGATTTGGAAGTCCACACCCGCACCCTGCCGCATACCCAGGAGCGGCTGGTGGGGGACAAAACCACGGGACGAGCGGAGCTTGGCGACGTGCTTGTCTTCGAGGCCGTGCACCTCGGCATCCGCCAAAGATTGTCGTCGGAAATCACGCAGATGGAGCGCCCCGTGCTGTTCGCCGACATCGCCCTCTCGGGGGCATTCCAAAGTCTTTCGCATGAGCACCGTTTCACAAAAATTTCCGGCGGGACCCTGATGCGCGACCGTCTGGAATGGAATTCTCCGCTCGGTGCTCTGGGCCATTTGGCCGATTTTTTGTTTCTGAAGCGCTATATGCTGCGCTTCTTAGTCACCCGCAACCGCAACCTGAAAGCAATAATTGAGTCGGTCAGTAGCCTTTGACGAGGCGCTGGAAGTTTTCGCGGTCAATGGCGCGGGAGGCGGCTTCGTTAAAGACTCACGGAAACGTATCAGATTTCCCAGCAGGTATACTGCGGGAGCAAGCGGGCTGAAATGGAGAATAGTATGTCACTGACGCACACCCCTCTGGAGCGGCGCGATCAATATGGGCAGCCGCTCGATGAGGTTACCCGCCGCGGCCTTGAAGTTTATGAAGGAAAGCTTAAGTCGCGGCTGGAAGCTGAACATTCCGGGGAAGTCGTCGCGATCCACGTGGATACCGGCGATCATACCGTTGCCGCCAGTTCGCCCGAGGCGATGCGGGCAATGCGCCGGGTTCATCCGTCCGGTCTCCTGTTCCTTTATACAATCGGACCGGCGCAGGATGGCAGCCTCGCCCGGCGAATGGCAGGTTTGGGAACGGGGGCAGAGCGCAAATGATGCTTGGTCAGGTGCGGCAGCGTTTTCCTCGGGTCGTTCTTGTTTTGCCCGGTCAGGCAGGACCTTTGGAGATCGAGTTTGTGGTAGACACAGCATTTGACGGCGACCTTGCGGTTCCATCCGAGGTCGCCCGTCGTCTGGACGCGCAGCCGTTGGGCCGCCGCGGTCTTTCTCTTGCGGACGGCTCGCTTTTCGTGAGTGGAGCAGTGGAAATCGAGATGGACTGGCAGGGTGAGCTGCGCTTGACCGAGGTGCTCATTCTTGACGGCAGCCCACTTTTAGGCGTAGTTCTGATGGAAGGTCTGCACCTGGGGGCCGATATGGAAGCTGGCGGAGAGGTATCCCTGGAAACTCTCTGAAGCACTAGAAAAATCGTAGCCGCCCCGCCCTCTCTAATATCCCTTCACTAAACGCTGGAAGTTTTCGCGGTCAATGGCGCGGGAGGCGGCTTCATCGAACGTCACCGTGCCGTTGCGGTGCAGGTCGGCTAAAACGCGGTCCATTGCCTGCATGCCGTACTGATGACCGGTCTCGATGACCGAGTAGATCTGGTACGATTTGCCTTCGCGGATGAGGTTGCGGAGGGCGCTGGTCGCCACCATGATCTCAATCGCGGCCACCCGGCCCCCGCCGATCTTCGGCAAAAGCTGCTGGGCGACCACCGCTTCAATGCTGGTCGAGAGCTGAATACGGATCTGCTCCTGCTGATGGGCGGGAAAGACGTCCACGATGCGGTCTATGGTCGCAGGGGCGGACCGGGTGTGCAGGGTCGCGAAGACGAGGTGCCCGGTTTCGGCCAGGGTGATCGCGGCGGCGATTGTCTCCAAATCGCGCATCTCGCCGACCAGAATCACGTCCGGGTCTTCGCGCAGGCTGGCCCGCAGGGCGTTGGTGAACGAGTCGGTGTCGGTGCCTAGCTCGCGCTGATTGACCATGCTCTTTTTGTGCGAGTGCAGGTACTCAATCGGGTCTTCAATCGTCAGAATATGCGCCTCGCGCTCGGTGTTGATGATGTCAATCAGTGAGGCGATGGTGGTAGATTTGCCCGAACCCGTTGGCCCCGTGACCAAAACCAGCCCGGAATGCTTCTGCGTGAACGACCGGCAGACGGCGGGCAGCTTGAGCTGCTCCATGCTCGGCACAACATTTGGAATGACCCGCATCGCGCCGCCGACCGACGACCGCTGGCGGTAGACATTGAAGCGGAAGCGCCCGACGCCTTTGACGCCATAAGAAAAATCCAGCTCGTGGGTGCGCTCGAACTTCTCGATCTGTGCGCCGTCCAATATATCGAAGATGACCCGCTGCGTACTGCGCTCGTCGGCCTTTTCGAAGGGCAGTGGCACAAGCTTGCCGTCTTTGCGGACCATCGGCGGCAGTCCGACGGTCAGGTGCAGGTCCGATGCGCCCGACTCGACGGTCAGGCGCAGCAGCTCGTCAATGTGAATTTCGTTGAGGTCCCGCACCTCCCCGCCGACGACCGTGCGCGAAGCGTTCTCGTCGAAATCTCCCCCAATCGCGCCGCTGAGGAAGTCGCGGGCGGACAGCGTCGTTTCCACGCCCGACGCATCGCTGAGGGCGGCGAGGCCCGCGCCGCCCATGTTGAGCATCGCCGGCGACTCCTGGTCCGCCCCCATGCCGGGCGTGAGGCTTTGGAACAGGCCGTTCAGCTTGCCGCCGGTGCCGGCGGCGGGGTTTGCAGTGGGTTTCGCGGGCGCCACGTAGCCTTTTTTTGCGAACGGCAGCGGGGTCTCGCCGGCGGCTTTGGCGCGGGCCTCGGCTTCTTCCGCTTCGGCCCGTGCCGCAATGAGCAGGTCTACGCTGTCGAATGTCTCGGCGACCCGCGCCGCGAAGTCCCCGAAGTCGTCCGGCGTGTCATGGGCCGACGGCACCGGGCCAGTCTGGTAGATGCTCTGTGTTCCGACACTGCCCAGCGGCAGCAGGTCTTCCGTGTTTTGGATCATAAGATTATTCCTGAATCGGTCTCTTAAAGCAGTCCTCAAAACGCCATGCCGCTGAGGCCCTTGTCAAGCTCGGCACGGCAGGCCCGCAGCATCCCGTGCAGGCCCGCGTCGCTGACCCGCAGCGGGATGATTGCGTCGGCGCAGGCGGTCTGCAAAACTGAAAACTCGGCGTCCGCGGGCGCATCGGTCAAAAAATGCACGATCTCGTTGGCTAAACACACGGCAGCGGTCAGCTTCGGGTTACGCTCCGCCGCACGGGGCGTATGATGGAAGCCGATCGCCTCGCAGAGCATCGGCGGCAGGTTCCAGCGGGCCGCCAGCGCCGCGCCGATCTCGCCGTGGCCGAACGGCAGCGCCTGGCGCTCAACGACCGAGTAGCGCAGATTTTTCGTCTCGGCGATCCCGACAATCGTGACGAACAGCGCGTGCCGGCTGCGGTCGAGCGCCATCTTGCCGATGTCGTGCAGCAGGGCGACCGTGTATGCCTGGTCCGTGCCGATCTCTTCCTGCACCGGCGGCGGCAGCAGACTGACCACCGCTTTGGCGCACTGGGCCGTGTCTACCGAGTGCCGCCAGACCGCGCGGCGCACCAGCGAGTCACTATCCGAGCGGCCTAAAAACAAGTTAAACGTTGTGATCGTCATCGCCATGTTGCGAAGGGTCTTGAAGCCGAGAAAGACCACCGCTTCCCGGAGCGACGAAATCCGGCGCGGCAGGCCGTAGTACGACGAGTTCGCCAGTGTCAGCAGCTTGGCGGCCAGGGCCTGATCGCTGCCGATGACCCGCTCCAAGTCCGCCGCCGTCGCTTTCGGGTCGGCGGTCAAATCTATGACGCGCATGACCACTTGGGGCAGCGCGGCTAGGTCATTGTCGCCCGCCAGAATGGCATCAATATCTGCTGCTGTGAACGCGCCGAGTGCGGGGGGTTCTGCTGTCATAGTGGGTTACCCTGAATAAATCACGCGCAGCGACTCTTCGAGCGTCGTCATGCCGAGCAAAATCTTCTCCATGGCGTCGTCTTTGAGTGTCCGCATGCCCGCCTCGACAGCGGCCTCGCGTATGGCATACGAAGAAGCGCGGGCCAAAATCAATTCGCGCACTTTGTCGGTCACCGGCATCAGCTCATAGACGCCCACGCGGCCTTTGTAGCCCGTGCCCTTGCACGTCTCGCAGCCCCGGCCCCGGTAGAACGTCACCTCACTCTTGTCCAGAATGTCCAGGTTCATGCCGAGGCGCTTGATGGCGTCCTTCGGCGGCGAGTACGGCTCCTTGCACTTGATGCAGACCGTTCGCAAAAGTCGCTGGGCAAGCACACCAGCAATGGAGGACGCGATCAAAAAGCTTTCGACGCCCATGTCCAGCAATCGGGCGACTGCGCCGGGGGCATCGTTTGTGTGAAGCGTGGACAGCACCAAATGCCCGGTGAGCGCCGCTTCGATCGCAATCATGGCGGTTTCCTGGTCACGCATCTCGCCGACCATGATGATGTTCGGATCCTGCCGGAGCATCGAGCGCAGACCGGCGGCAAAGGTCATGCCCGCCCGGTTGTTGACCATGGACTGCGTGATGCCCGACAGCTCGTACTCGACCGGGTCCTCAATCGTCAAAATGTTCTTCTCGCCCGAGTTCAGCTTAGCGAGCACCGAGTACAGCGTGGTGGACTTGCCGGAACCCGTCGGTCCCGTCACCAGGATAATCCCATAGGTCCGCTGGATCATGGACTCGAACATCTCGAACGTGTACGGCAACAACCCGAGCTTGTGCAGGCCGACCGAGATGTTGGATTTGTCGAGAACGCGCATGACGATCTTCTCGCCGTAGACCGCCGGCAGGGTCGAAACGCGGAAGTCATACGGCTTGCCTTCGATTGTCGCCGAAATGCGCCCGTCCTGCGGGGCGCGTTTCTCGGAGATGTCCATGTCCGCCATGATCTTGATGCGCGACGTGATCGCCGCCTGCGCTTTCTTCGGCAGCGTCATGCCGTCGGAGAGTATCCCATCCACGCGGTAGCGAATTCGCAGGCCGTCTTTGCCCGGTTCAATATGAATGTCCGACGCTTTATCGGTAATACCCCGCGAGATGATCATATTGGACAGCCGCACGACGGGCGCTTCGCCGGACAGCTCTTTAAGCTGGTCAATCGAGATGTTGTCGTCGCCGGGCGCGTTGCCGTCGGTCAGCAGAATCGTTGCTTCGTCCAGATCCTTCATCACGCCCGCGACCGCTTCGGTGACATTGACTTCGGTGCGGTAGTTGGCCGAGATGGCGTTGATGATGTCTTCTTCAGTGGCGATCACCGGCTCGACTTCTTTGCCCGTAATCAGACGGATCTCGTCAATCGCAAAGATGTCCAGCGGGTTCTTCATCGCCAGCGTCAGCTTTTTCGGGCTGCGCTCGATGGGGATGACTTTGAACCGCCGGGCCAGCTCCTGCGTGACTGCCGAGATGACTTCCTCGGGAATTTGGATTTCGGTCAGATCGAGATAGGGCACGCCCCACTGTTCGCCGAGGCAGCGCACCCGGTCGCGCTCGGTAATCAGGCCCATGGAAACGAGCAGGTCGCCGACCGGCTCTTGAGTTTTAAGCTGCTGCTGCTTTTGAAGCGCCATCATAAGCTGTTCCTCGGAGACGAGGCCGCTGGAAACAAACACATCGGTCATGGCTGTTGACTGCATAGAACTTTCCTGAGAACGCGCCGCGCGGGACAAAGCAAAAATCGGGACAAAGCAAAAATCGGGACAGGGCAAGAAAAAGGGCAGGGAGCGTGTCCCTGCCTGAATTATCGGTGTATAGATTGGGGTTCTGTAGGGGATGTCTCCTACGCATCCTTCTGAATGCTGACTTTGATGAAGACGAGCACCTGGTCATGCGTGTGCTGCAAGCGGGTGTTGCGGAAGAGCTGACCGAAGAACGGAATATCGCCGAGCAGTGGGACCTTCTGGATCGTTTTCACGTCCTGATCGTTGATCAGGCCGCTGATGACCAGCGTGTCGCCGTCTTTGACCCGCACCGTCGTGGTCGCCTCCCGAACCCGGACATTCGGGGTCTGGACCCCGCCCGCACCGGGCGTGGTCAGGGTGACTAGGGACACTTCCGGGTGGACATTCATTGTGACATAGCCGTCGTTGTTGACCTTGCCCGTGACATACAGCTTGATGCCGGCATTCACCGTGGAAGTCGTGATGTTCTGGCCGGTCGCCGACTGGGTCACCGACGAGATATAGCTGACTGAGTCGCCGACAAACGTCGCGGCGGGCTGACCGTCAATCGCCGAAATGTTCGGGGAAGCTAAAATCTTCGTGGTGGCATCGTTGAACAGGGCATTGAGCTGGACATTGACGGCGTTCGTGACCGGGGTGCGGGCGAATGTCCCAAACTTGATGACTTTGCCGGGGAACGTCCCCGAGCCGAGGATGCCGGACGTTCCGGTTTCGCCGATGGTGGTATTCGCGCCGCCGAAATTGAACAGCAGGCCGTACTGGTCGTCGTTGGCGAAGGCGGTTTCAATGACTCGGGCTTCGTAATTGATTTGCAGCGGGCGCAGGTCCACGGCTGCCAGCACCTGCCGGGCGCGGACAAGGTCCGCCGCCGAGCCGGTCAGGAGCAGTGCGGTCGTCGTCGGCTTCACTGGAATGTTGCCGGTGACTGCCGTGGTAGTGCCGCCGGTGCCGGCGGCAGCCGCGCCGCCGTAGGACGTGGTGGTCGCGGTGACTCCGCCCGAGTCGGCGGTGGTCGGCGCGGGCGGGATGACGCCCATGACCGGAGCCGGGGTCGTGATCAAGCTCGGCACCAGCCGGTTCAGGACGGACTGCAAATCGTCCGCCGCCGCGTACTTGATTTTGTAGATCTCGGTGACGGATGTGCCGACATTGCGCGAGATCGCGCTCTCCGAATCGCCGATAACGCGCCGGACACCGTCAATGTCGGCCTGCGTGCCGGTGACGACGAGAACGCCGCCGCCTGCCGAGCCGCTGACGGCTTTCCCGATTGTCGCTTTGACGTTCGGATAAAGCTGCTTGATCTCGTCCACCAGGCTGGCCGGGTCGGAGTAAGTGAACGAGAGAACCCCGGTGACTGCCGGGGCCTGGGCGGTGCCCGATGCCGTGAGGGTCTGGATCGCCGCCGGGCTGCCGACAAGATATGTCCGCCCGACTTTGGCGTACTGATAGCCGGACAGCTTGGTGATCAAATCCAGCGCTTCTTCCAGCGAGACGTGGGCGAGTGAGACGGTGATCGGGCCTTTGACATCGTTGCCGGAGACAATGTTAGTCCGGGTCTGCATCGAAAGGGCTTTCAGGACATCGTTGATGTCCGCCCCAACAAAGTCCAGCGTGACATCGTCGGCGCTGCTGGTGAGCGCATGGACGGCGGGCAGATGCGGCTTCGGAGCCGCCGATGCGGCAGCGGGAATGAGCAGGCCGGACGCCAGCGCCAGGGCCGCCGCATATTTCGGGTTAAGTGACATGGTTTTCTCCTGAGCGGCTGTTCCAGAGTCTAGGGAAGCAAGCCAAAGTGTTCGTCCGTGAGTGTCGGTTGAGCAAAAGTTAGTTTTTGTGCGTTTCGTTTCAGGGCGTGGGACTGAAGTCCTACGCTGTGTGGCGCAGACGCCTAGTAACCGCCTTCGCGGGTACAGGAAAAGAGAGCAGTCATGTTCTATTCCTTGTCACGCAGGTCTTCGTCCACGCAGGTGGACGTTAGGCGTCTGCGCCACACAGCGTAGGACTTCAGTCCCACGCTCCTTCTGCGATGTTAATTCTTGTCCAGCACCGTGCCGTCGAGCAGGCGCAGGCCGAGGCGGATGGCGCGGGCGACTTTCACCGGCGACGGCTTGCCCGGATGGGCTGGAACGGGCAGGTTCTCGGAAAGGGCTGGGCCGCTCAGCGCCGGTGGCGAAAGCGGCTGTGGCCGGGCGGGCTGGACGGGAGCTGGGCCGGGCTGAGTCAGCACTGCCGGAAGGACGCCCGGTTTGGCGGCGTCCAGCTTAGCCGCGCCGAGTGCGAGGCGGTACACGAGTGCGCCGTGGCGCAGGACAACTGCAGTCCGGGACACGCCCGTGACCTTGTACGTGCTGTCCACAAAGTCGCCGGAACGGACAATGCGCCGGGCCTCGCCGCTCCGCAGGATCGCCACTTTGCCGTCCGCGCCTTGCAGAACGCCGGTGACGGTCCAGGCCGGCGGCGCAGGCTGGGCAGGCGGCAGGGCGAGTGCAGCCGGAGCGGATGGCAAACTGCCGGGCTGACCGGGGGCGGCGCTTGGGTGTGACGGAAAGCCGCTCAGGCCGCCGGGTGACCCGGCAGGCGCATCAGGCAGGGTGACTGGGAGCGGGCCGAGGCTGGCGACACGCGCTCCGGCGGGCGGCAGCTTGCCGGCAAGACCCGGCAGCGTCGGCGCTTTGACGGCGGCAGGTGCGAGCGCGACAGGCAGGCTGGACGAATCGGCAATTCCGACAACGAACGGGTCGCGCATCGCTGGGGAGGGCGGCGGTGCGCCGCCGTCGCCGCTGCCCTCGGCGGGAAACGCTGCCGGGTCGCCCGGCTTGGCCTCGGCAAGCTTCGTGCCGCCGGGCTTCGCGTCGCCGGGTTTAGCGGGAAGCGCGTTGGTCACAGCCGGGGTGGCGGGGCGGGTGCCTGCCGAGGCCGTGCCGGGCGTCATCAGATGCATGACCCCGTAGCCGGCGACACCGGCGGTGAGGACGCACAGCGCGGCGAACTGCGGGATTTGCTTTTGTTCGAGCTTTTTCATAGTGGTTTCACAGAATTTCCAGAGCGTCTAAAGCGTTTTGACGGCCTCGGCATTGCGGGTGTTGTCTTCTCGGGTCGCGGCGGCCGCGCCCTGAGCGGCGCGTCCGACCGCGCCGTAGACCGTTCCATTGGCAGTGGGTGGGACCACCGACACCGACACCGGGGCGGCAGTGACCGGCGGCGGGGCTGGGCCGCCCGGCGTCGGACTGCCCGGCGCATCGGCAGGGGCAGCGTCATGGAACATAAACGCGGTCAGCTTCAGGTTGGTCGTGATGACGGCGCTGCCGCCGGGCGTCGCAGGTGCGCCGGGGTGCATCTGCACACTGTTCACCGAGACGATCTTCGGGAAGCGGGTTAAGCTGTAAAGAAACGTGCTGGTGTCGGCATAGGAGCCGGAAACGTCCACGGCCACGTCCAGCGTGTCGTATGGCGGCGGCAGCGCCTTCTTCACCGGGGTGCCGGGGGTGCCGTCCGGTGTCCGGGCGGGGGCTGCCGCGACCGGGGCCGAGGCGGTGGGCCGGATGGTGGCCACGGACAGGTGGGTCTGCGCCGCCAGCGTTTGGAGCTGGGCCAGCAGGGTCGGCACATAGGACTTATCCGGCACCGACGTTTCCAAAAACTTGATATGGCCCTGGGTCTCGTTGTAGCTGTCTAGGGTCGTCTGGTAACGGTGAGCGATCTGCTCGCTGGAGCTGACTTCGGCGTCCTTCTGCTGGGCCGACGTTTGCAGGGCAGTCAGCTTGGAGTTCAGGCCGACCAGAATGCCGCTGCCGCTGAGCAGGACCAGGCCGGCCCCGCCGAGCAGGAGGGGGATCAGCCGCTTGGCTGCCGGCTTCGGGGGCAGGCCGATCATAGGGAGATTGGGATTAAGATTTTGCGCCATTGACCGCTCCTTCTATTGTTGCTCCTGCGACTTTTGCCTCTTTGCCGGGCTTGGCCGGCGGTGTCTGCGGCTTAAGGTGGACCGTCATCTGGAACGAAACGGCATTGGTCGTGCCGATCTTCTGGGCCTGCACGAACGACAGCTCGACATGGTCGAGGCGCGGCGACTGGTTCATCCGCAGCATGGACTCGCCGACATTCGCCTCGCTCAGCGCCACCCCGGAGATGTTGAGGGTCGGGTCGTCGCCGCCGGCAGTGCCGGGGGCGGCGGCAGTGGCCGCCGCGGAGGCCGAACCCAGGGAGGTCAGCCAGGTCTTCGCCGGCAGGCTGGCAGTGACGGCGTAAAAGTTGTCGTACCAAAACAGTGTGTCGGCCTTTGCACCGTCGAGCGTGTCCACTTTAGGCTGGAGCGCGGCGGTCTGTGCTTGCAGGGCCTGGATCTGAGCGACCTGCGGCTTGAGCTTGGCGAGCTGGTCGCTGAGGTCGCCGATGTGGTTCTCGGTAACCAGGATGCGGGCAGTCAGCACAAACGCTACGGCGACGACGACCCCGACTTCCCCGGCGATGGAGTAGAGCAGCTTGCGGGCATTTTGCTCCTGATGCCGCTTTTCCTCGCGGCGTTGGGCGATCATATTTATCGAGGGCATGGTATTCTCCGGGAACAGGTCTAGGCGGCTTTCGCCAGCGGATTGCGGAACTTCGGGACGCCGGCGGAGAGCGATCCGGCGGGCCGGGCCGCCGCCGTTTCTTTCACCGACAGTTCTTTCAGCGCCAGGCCGATGGCGGTCACCATCAATGGGTGATTATCGTCAATGAAGCTTTGCAGGACCGCGCCGGCCTCGATGTTCGGGTTCTCAAATGGGTTCCAGATCTCGACAGGCACGCCGAGCCGGGCGCTCATATAGGCTTCCAAGCCGCGCATCTTCGCGCTGCCGCCGGTAATGACGATCTTCGAGACGGGGCCGCTGTTCTGGGAGGTCGTCCCGACCGGCAGGATCGAGTTTGCGGTGTCGGCAAGCTGAGACTGGTAGTAATTGGTCGAGCGGCGCACCTCGCGCAGCAGCTCGTCAATCGCCGGCTGCAAGACGCGGGCAAGCCCGGCGGCTTCCGATTCGTTGTCGGATTGCAGCAGCACGGCCATGTCGGCCTCGGTCTTGATCCGCTCCGCTTCGGTCCAGTCGGTGCCGGGCAGGGCGGCCTTGATCGCCTGGGTGAAGCTGTCGCCGGCGATGGGCACGTTGCGGGTGAGGGCGAACAGGCCGTTGGCGATGATGTTGACATCGGTGGTGGACGCGCCGATGTCGAGCAGCGCCAGGGTCGTGCCCTCGCCGGGCCGGGTCGGGGACAGGTCTACCAATGTCCGCTGAAGCGCAAATGCCTCCACGTCAATCGCCACGGGTTCCAGGCCGGCCAGGGTCAGGGCCGCGAGACGCGACTCAACCATGTCGTTCGGTGCGGCGACGAGCATAACGCTCATTTTGTCGTCTTCACCGGGCACAAGGCCGGTAATCTCGAACTCGATCATGCTGTCGTCCACCGGCGACGAGATGTGCTTTGCGGCCTCGAAGCGCACGGACCTCCGCAGGACCGCTTCGGTCATCTTGGGAATCTTGATATGGCGCACGATGACGCTGGTGCCGCTGATGGCGGCTACGACGGCGTTGGCATCAATGCCGGCATCGGCCAGCAGCGCTTTGACGGCTCCGGCGACCCCGGCTTGGTCAATGACGATGCCGTCGCGGACGGCGTCGTGCGGGGTGGGGGCGACGGCGGCTTTCAAAATGCGCCAGGAGCCGGGACTGCGGCCCGCTTCCGCTTGAACTGCTTTGATGAAGCGGCTGCCGATGTCAATGCCGACGATTTTTTCTTTGCCGAAGACCTGCGCTAATCCGAGCATAGGGTGCGTTCCTCCTGCGAAACTCTCTGCTTCTGATTATGGGCATCGGGGCGGAAAACTAGAGGGGGATTTTTGGCGGGGCAAACTGTTATGTATGCACAGACCATGCCAAGTGGGGGGCAAGGGGCCTGGGGAATTTGCCGGTTTCTTGAAAATGTGGATAGATAGCAAGAGGGGAGGGAAGGGGACAAGGGAGTGAACTCCCTCGCTGAAAGGTAATCAGAATTACCGCCTGTCCAGGGGACAGAAGAACCGGATAAGAGCCGGAACACTCTGTCTTCTGTCCCCTGGACAGGCGGTAATTCTGATTACCTTCCTGCGCGGACGTTCACGTCCGCGTCCCTCGCCGCGTCACCCCAGCCCGTAGACGCTCAGGGTGCCGTCGCCGGTGTAGACCAGCAGCATCCGGCCATCGGCGGACTGGGCGGTTGAGCGCAGCAGGCCGGGCAGGGGATAGCGCCGCAGGATATGCCCGTCCCGGCGCAGCGCATACAGGGTCCGCTGACCGTCGGACACCAAAATACGCTCGCCGCCGGAGGACAGCGCGACGAGGGACGGCGAGAACAGCAGGTCGCCGCGCTCCCACAGCGTGTTCCCGGCCCGGTCCAGCAGGCGCAGGTGATGCTCCGACAGGCTCTGGTTGCCGCGCACGACCTGCCGGAGATACGACACCGCGACATATTCGCCGTTCTGCGTGATCTGCGCGGCGGGATAAAACGCATCGTCGCCAAGCGACACTTTCCACAGCGGATTCCCGCCACCGTCGCTGCGCCACAGGTACAGGGTTGGGTCGCCCGACCGGACAATCGCCGTGGACAAGCCGAGCACGTAGCGCCCGCTGCTCGAAAGCGACGCCGTGAACAGCCGGTTTGCGAGGGCATGCCGCGCGGCTGCCCCCTCGGGATACTGCCACAGGCAGATGCCCTGCGGCGTGTAGCAGGCCACGCAGCTATCATTCCAGGTGCCGGTCACAAGAAACGACCCAAGCGTCGGAAACGCGACCGAGCTGCCGACCCCGCCCAGCGCCCAGTGATGCACCCGCTTGTCCCGGCGCGTGTATGGCTGATCGCTCAGGCCGTACAAGTATAATGTCTTGCCGCTCGTGACCACGCCCGCATACGCGCCGTCGGCGGAAACGTCGGCATCCCACACCGCCCCGCTGAGGCTCTGATGCGCCAGCGTCGCGCCGTCCGCCCCGCGCAGGATCGTGATCTCTTTCTGGTCCGGGTCCAGCGCGGCCCAGGCCAGCACCGACGCCCCGGCGGCTCCGACCGCGACATTCGACGCATTGGCGGCGGGGTGCACCCAGAGCGGTTTGGTGGGCTGCGTGCGCCAGTGCCAGAGCGAGACCGCGCCCTTCGCGCCGCTGCACAGCGCCACCAGCTCCCCTTGCGGCGACAGGGCCGCGCCCCGGAAGGCGGCCACCGGGCGCGACCACAGCAGCACCAGTGGCTGCCCGGCAGGCGCGGTCCGCGCCGACGGGGCACGGCCCTGTCGCAGGCCGAATGCCGCCAGCAGCAGCACTCCCGCCAGCACAACAATGACCGTCAGCCAGCCCATGCGCCGCGTGCGTCTCATACGTGCGCCCTCAATTCGCTGCCTGCGGAAGCATCGAAAGAAACAGCTTATGTACCCGGTCATCACCCGTGAGTTCCGGGTGGAATGCGCTGCCGAGAATTGTCCCCGCCCGGACAAAAACGATTTTTCCGTCATGCCGGGCCAGAACTTCAACTTCCGGCCCGGCTTCCATGACATATGGGGCGCGGATAAAAACCGCCCCGAGTGGCTCCGGCCCCAGGGCCGGAATGTCCAGCGGCACCTCAAACGAGTCCACCTGCCGCCCGAACGCATTGCGGGCGACAACAACATCGAGCAGCCCGAGGGTCGGCTGCCCGCCGCGCTCGCCGGTTTCCGCCGTGACTGTTTTCGCCAGCAAAATCAGCCCCGCGCAGGTGCCGTAGATCGGCTTTCCCGCCGCGTGGGCCGCTTTAATAGCTGTGTCCACACCGTACCGGGTCAGCAGCCGCCCGATCGCTGTACTTTCCCCGCCCGGCAGGACCAGGCCGTCGGCCCGCGCGACATCGCCCGGCAGCCGTGCGCCATAAGCATCCGCGCCCAGCGTGTTCAGCATTTCGATATGTTTGGCAAAATCGCCCTGCACGGCAACCACCGCGATTTTGGGTTTGTAATTCATAGTGACTGCGCCCATTTTACCCGGTTTTTGTGCTGCTCGCGCCCCGCGCCCGCGTCTCAGGTATGATGAGTGGGTGAAACATACGAATTGGAAGCAATGGGGCTGGAAGTGCTGGAATTTGAAGCGGCGGCTGGCGGCGGCGCTCGGCATTCTGCTGCTCGTCCTGCTGGCGGACTACGCTTCCTATCCACTGCTGGCCCATCCTGTCGGGGCGAGCCAAAACCGGGGCGAGAACGGGCTGTGGCTCCGCTACAAATGGTATTTCGGCGCGGAAACCGACACGGCTTCGCTGGCGCGAAAACTGCAATCCGAACAGGTCCGTTATGCTTACTTCCACGTCCGCGATATTCGCCGAGACGGTACCCTACGCTACCGTAAGCCGGAATCGGCACGGCGTTTGACCCTTGCTTTGCATCGGCAAGCCCCAAATGTCAAGCTGCTGGCCTGGGTGTATGCCGGCAACTCGTCGGGACGCGGGGCCGTAGACCTGTCGCGGCCCGTCGTGCGGCAGGCTATGGTCGCCGAAGCGGTCTGGCTAGTCAAAGACTGCGGCTTCGACGGCATCCAGTGGGACTACGAGATCTGCCCGAGCGGCGACACTGACTTCCTCGCCCTGCTGCGGGAAACGCGGGCGGCTTTGCCGCCCGGAGCGCTGCTGTCCGCCGCCGTTCCGCTTTGGCTGCCGTCACCGCTCAATCGGTACGGCTGGACTGAGGGCGATTTCCGAGCTGCCGCACGGCTTTGTGATCAGGTTGCCGTCATGTGCTACGACTCCGGCCTCTACTCGCCGCGCGGTTACGTTTGGCTGGTGCATCAGCAGGTCGTCCACGTTACTTCGGCGGTCGCGTCGAGCCATTCGCAGTGCCGTGTCCTGTTCGGTGTGCCCACCTATGCTGTCGGAGGATTGTCCCACCATGTGCCCGCCGAGAACATCCGAATGGCTCTTATTGGCGTTCGGCAAGGACTTGGCGACCCAAAGGCCGTTCCCCATGTGGTCGCCGGGGTCGCGCCGTTCGCCGATTATACGACTCAGGAGCAGGAATGGAACGTGTACAGAAAATGGTGGCTCCAGCCTTGAATGAAACCGACAGCGCAATCGAAGCAAATAAGCTGCGGCGGCGGATACGCTTTTGGCTGGGGGCGTTCGTGCTGGGGCTGGCTCTGAGCGGTATCACCGCGATCCCATTGACCTGGGAACTCGGCATTCTGACGCGCCTGGTTGGACACGGCTACGGCGGGCTGTCCGAGTGGATCTGGCGCGTGGCGAATGGCCTGCGGGACACCGATGCCAAGTACCCGTTTCTTGCCTACGGCACGGACTGGCTGGCGTTTGGGCATCTGATGATCGCGGTGGCGTTTATCGGGCCGTACTTAGAACCCGTGCGGAACCGCTGGGTCATCACGTTCGGGCTGATTGCCTGCGTCTGCGTCGTGCCCTGGGCGTTCGTCTTCGGCCCGGTGCGCGGCATTCCATTCTTCTGGCGGCTGATTGACTGCTCTTTCGGGGGTGCCGGCCTGCTACCCCTGCTGTTGGTCCGGCGGGACATTGACCGCCTCAGCGAGCTGGAAGCGTGAGCCAATCACGATCCAAAACCGCGTACAGCAGCCGGTCTACCCGCTGTCCCTTTTGCCGGCGGCATTGCCGTGCAGCCGTGCAATTTATTGCGTGGTGCCTTTGTCATCTCGAATCTGCCGAAATGTCAGCGAGATGCGCCCGCCTGCCGTGTCCTGCTTCAAGACAGCATGCTTCCAGTCGTCCTGGATGACCGCCGACATATACAGCAAAGAGCCGCTGGGCAGGGGATACGCATATTTTTCGTCCGTGTCGGCCTTGCTGCGGAAGGTCAGGGTGCGCTCCGCGCCGAGCGAGACAATCGCAACCCCGGTATCCGGGGCCAGCCCTTCAGTGGAGTCTGAGTGGTAACCCATTGACGCGCCGCCGTCCTCGTAGAAGTTCAGCAGGCAGTTGTTCGGACGAAAGCCGAGCGCGGCCTCCAAAGCGGCTACCACCGGTACCAGGCGCGGCAGCATCGGCGTGACCGGATAGGTGAGACGCGAATAGTTGTACGCCGCGCCGAACGAAGCGGTCTTCCGCGCTTTGATCTGCTCTTCCCAGGCAACTTCCGCGACAAGCGCGGCATAAAGAGTGTCTGGGTCGGACACAAACCCTGGCTGCTGCAAAATCTCCGGCTCCGGCATGATGTTTTTCTCCGTATCGAAAGCGAAAACTATTTTAGTCCGAATGTGTGACGCAGCGCAGCATCTACCGCTGCCATATCGTGCCAGATGCCGAGAGCATGAGAAATTTCTGTTTCGGCAACTGTCGCAAGGTTATTAGTAACGATAACTGAATCCGAAATCAAGCCGGTTTGCTGCCCCGGCTGAGTTGCCAAAGAAACAAAGACGCGGCTGGGATGACTTGCGTTAGCAGGATTGCTGGTAATCATTGCAACAATGACTTGCGGCAGTCCGAGGCCCAGATTATCGGCTTGGACAACGAGTGCCGGTCGCCGCTTTACTGTACGCAGGCCGGAATTTGGAAAAAGAACCAAGACAATGTCGCCGCGCTTATAACGAATCATAACCATCCATGTCCGGCCGGCTCCAGTCCTCTTCGAAAGTACGCAGGCGAGCACGAAGATCGGCGGCCTGCGCTTCGCTGATGCCGTAATCGCGGAGCAGTCTCTCTGGAACGGGCGGCAAAAATGTGACAATGACCCGCGTTCTGTGAACGCCGCCGGGAATGTCCTCGGGCAGTTCCGTGAGTTCAATCTGACCGTTATGATAAACGCCTTCCACCGATTTCAGCATCTTGGTCTCCTCTCAAATGAGTTTACCCGATTTCCAGCCTGCCGTGCGGTATAATTGACGCCAATGGCAATCTTGCTCTCACTGCTGTCTGGGGTGCTGTTTGCGCTGAGTTTGCCGCCGTTCAATGCTGAATGGCTGGGCTGGGCGGCGTTCGTGCCGCTCTTGTGGGCGGCGCAGAAGCGGCGGCCTTTGGAGGCGTTCGGGCTGGGAATGCTGGCGGGCGCGTTTTGCGGCATCGTACAAGCAGGCTGGAACCCGGACACGTCGCGGCTGTTCTGGGCGTACATTCCGTTTTTATGGCTGTCGTTCTTGTTTGGCCTCGTCGCGCTGGCGTCGGCGCGTCTGCCCGAGACCTGGAACCCGCTCCTGCGGGTGGGGGTTCTGGCGGCGGTCGGGGTCGGCGGCGAGTGGCTGACATCGTTTCTGCCGCTGCCGCTAAACATTGCGCTGTGTCAGTACCAAAACCTGCGACTGATACAGATTGCGTCGGTGACGGGCATCTGGGGCGTCTCGCTGCTGCTGTGGGGCATCAACGCTGCGCTGCTTGAGGCCGTGAGCCGCCATCGGTTCGTGCCGCTCGGCATTGGCATGGGTCTTGTCGTTTTGTCACTGGGCTATGGGTCGTCTTTTGTGGACCAGACCGAATCGTTCGGTGGAACGAGGCTGATGGTAGCGGCCATCCAAGACCTGACCCGCGAGGAGACAGGCGATCTGGCTCCTCTGCCGCCCAATGCTGTGGACCGGGTGCAGATGACCAAACGTGCGGCGGCAGACGGTGCAAAACTCATCGTCTGGTCGGAAGAGTCACTCGGCGGCGAGTTCGCGCCTGAGAATCCCAAAGACGAAACGCGGCTGCTGGCGAAAGAACTGAAGACCGCCCTGGTGGTCGGCTACTCCGATGACGCCCGCCCGAGGCCGTTCAACTGCGCGGCGTATCTTGACCCTACGGGGGCGGTTCTCGGCCCGGTGCATCATAAAATCCATCTGTACCTGGCCGAGCAGCAGACCAATCAGTCCGGGCATTCGGCGACGGTCGTAGACACGCCGCAGGCAGGTAAAATCGGTCTGGAGGTCTGCTTTGATAGCTGCTACACCGGCACGACCCGCGAGACCGTGCGGCAGGAAGCGCGGCTGATTGCTATGCCAAATTACGACCCTCCCACCCCGCGCGGGGTTCTTCACAGATTACATGGGGCGATGCTGCCGTTCCGAGCCGTGGAGAACGCTGTGCCGTTTGTTCGGGCCGACTCGAATGGCCTGTCGCAGATCGTGGACGCCAACGGTCAAGTCTTAGCACAGTCGCCGCTGTACCAACCCGATGTTCTTGTGGCCGTCGTGCCGCTCGGCGATGGGCGTGGGACATTCTTCACGCGCTGGGGCGACTGGCTGGCGTATCTTTGCCTTCCGGCAGCTATCTTCGGACTGATTAGCGCCTTCAGGCGAAAGCAAAGACTATGACAAAGCGTATCGGGCCGGTTCTGGTGGGGACTGCACTGCTGGGCACTGTCCTGGCAGCAGGTATCTTCGGCCTGTGGGAGCGGTATTCTTTGCCGCGCCTCAGCCCACGCCTCCTTGTCATGGGACCGACCCTGCCGCCCGCCCTGCCGCTGACGCCCAAGCAGGCGCGGATTATTGCCGGGGCGCGGGGGCAAATCGGTGACGCCTACGATGCGTCTTACTGCCTATTGCCCTATCCGAACGGCGACCCGCCCCAGAGGCGCGGGGCCTGCACCGATGTCGTGGTTCGCAGCCTGCGGGCGGACGGCGTGGATTTGCAGGCATTGGTACACGCCGACATGACCCGGCACTGGGACCGCTACCCGCGCAAATGGGGCCTGTCCCGGCCCGACCCGAACATTGACCACCGGCGTGTCCCCAATCTCGCCGTCTTCTTTCGCGCTCACGGCGAGACCCTGCCAAGCGCAGTCACGCCGGAAACTCTGCCGACCTGGCAGCCGGGCGACATCGTCTGCTGGAAGCTGCCCGGCGGCGCGGACCACACCGGCATCGTCTCCGACCGCCGCGACCCGGCGGGCGTCCCCCTCGTCATTCACAACATGGGCCGCTGCGACGAATAGGATGTCCTGACGCTTTGGACTATCGCCGGGCACTACCGTTATCCGAGCGCCAGCAAGGGCTGAGAAGAGAAGCCGACCGATGAAAACCTGCGCTCGCTGCGGACGTGTTTACCCGCCGGACCAAGTTCTCTGCCCGCAGTGCGGCTTGTCCCTGCCAGGGATGCGCGGCCTTGCGGGTGCGGTTTCGGGGCCGGATGACCCCAACGTCGGGCATATTGATTTTCTGCTGGGCCAGCTCGACGAATGGGTCAAGCAGCGCTGGGTCGCGCCGGAGCAGGCGCGTCGCCTGTACGACATCTACCAAGAACGCCGCCGGAGCTTGATCGAGCCAGCCCCAAGTGCCGTGCCGTTCCCGAGCGCCCCCAAAGTCCAGGCGCCGCGCCCGGAAGTTCCCATCGTACCGGCCCCGACACCCGTGCCGCCGCGCCGGTCGCCGCTGGCGGCGTTCTTCGAAGAAAGCAATTTGTCCCTCTGGCAGCTTGTCGGGGCGCTGCTGCTGCTGGCAGGTCTGGTCGGGCTGGTGCGCTGGACCTGGGACTCGGTCGGGCGGTACCTAGTGCTGGCCCTGATGCTCGGCTTGACTTGTGGCCTGTTCGCGCTGGCCCGGTCCAGCGCCTTGCGTCAGCAGCCGCTGACCCGAAGCGTATTGGTCGCCGTCTCCGCTCTGCTCGTGCCGCTTGACATGGTGGCCGTGAATGCGTTTCGCCTGCTTGGCGGGACGCTGGAACCGACAATAATCGGCCTGCTGACAAGCGCTGTGTGTTTGCCGCTGTATGTCTGGCTCGTGCGCCGTGAGCCGGGCCGCTGGCCGGCAGGGGCACTGGGGGCGGACACCGCCGCCGCGCTGTACTTTCTGCTGCAAATCCTGCTGCCGCCGCTCTCAGCAAGCTCCGAGGTGCGCGGGCTGGTCTACGGCGCGGCATTCGCGCTGCTGGCCCTCGGCTTTCTGCTGGCGGCCAACCGGGCGGATACGGCCCGGCGCGAGGTCTACCGGGGCACCGCCCATGTCGCGGCCCTCTCTGCGCTGGCCCTGGCGCTCTGGCTCGGCGGGCCGGGGGCGCTTGGGGCGGCAAGCGCCGCGCTGCTGCTGCTCGGGCTGACCTATGCGGTTGCCGCCGCGCTGTTCGACACCCCGGCGTTCGTGCTCGTATCCCAAGCGGCACTGGTTCTCGGCGGGGCATCGGCCTTGCACCGGCTCGGCTTTGACGATTGGTATGTCTACGCCGCCTGGGTGCAGGCGGTCGGACTGGCCTCCTGGCTCTCCGGCAGGGGGGCGGGACGAGAGATGCTGGCGCGGGCATGGACCGATGGCGTGTTGGCCCTGACAGGCCTGTCGCTCATTGGACAGGCGACGCGGGCCGCTGTTGCCCTGTCATCGTTCCCGGCGCTGACGTTGTCCCCCCAAGATGTGGGCGGCCTGCTGCTCCCGGCGGCGCTGAGCTTCGGGTCTATTCTGCTGCTCCGGCGGCTGACCCTGGCCGCCGGGCTGGCTGCGTACTTGTTTGTGCTGCTGGGACTGCTGACTTCGCGCCTGTCTCCGGTGCATTCATTCTGGCACACGCAGCCCAATCTGGGGCTGCTGCTGGCTGGGGCGGCGCTGGGCGTGGCCGGGTGGGGGAAACGCCCGCGTGCCGCTTGGGGCGTCGCGGCTTTGTCCCTGCTGTTCTGCACGGTGTACGCCGCGCTGGGGGCATTCTGGGAGACGACGGCCCTGGCCTTGCCGCTTCTGGCAGGCGTGCTTGTCTGGCGGCGTCTCGCGGACGACCGCACTGCCGCCTGGCCGGCGGCAGCGGCTTTGACACTGGAAACCTTGCTGCTGGAAGTGCGCGGGCTGCCCTGGGCACACGCACACTGGGGCTGGGAGCTGAACTACGGCTTCGGTCCGGCCCTGCTGTGCCTGGCATTTCTCGGGGCGTCCCTGCGCTTTCGCTCGCGTCCCTGGCGCGACGCCGGACTGGCCCTGGCGGCGGGCGATACGCTGCTTCAGCTCGGGTATGCCGCCAATGGGTCGTTTCCGTGCTCGCCGCTTGGCCTGCTGGCTTTTGCTGCGCTGATTGCTGCTGGGGCAGACCGACTGCGCCAAACTCCCAAAGCGGCGGAGTGCGCGGCGGGATTTGCGGGCGGTGTTGTGCTGGCCTTCCTGCTCGGCGCGGCGTTTGGGCCGGCAGCCGACGCAAACGGGCGCGAGACACTCACCGCGCTGGTTTTGGCGCTGCTGGCTCTGCTGTTCGCGATCATGGCCTGGCGTCCGGCGCGTCCGTGGCTGATTTACCCTGCCGCGCTGGCTTCTGCGGTCAGCCTCGCGCTCGCCCTGCACCGTGCCCTGCACCCGGCCCTGGTCATCTATGCTTTGGCCGAATGGCCGCTGGCAACGCTGCTGTCCGCCGCCGCGCTTTGGCCGGTTCGCCGCCGGGCATCGGCCTGGCGTGTCCCCCTGCTGGCTTCGGCGCTGCTGGTCTCGCTTTCCGTGCTCCCGGCGGCTCTGTCCGGTGCGTCCGGCCCAGCGATCGGCGCGGTCTGCCTCTACGGAATACTGTGGTCAGTCGTCGGGATTGCCCTGCAAGCGCCGTCGTACACCGCGCTTGCGGCGCTGACGTTCAGCGGGGCAGCCTGGCTGGCAATCCTGCGCCTGGCTCCGTCCCTGTCTGCGCCTAAACAGGGCTTCGCGCTGGGTCTGGTCGGCCTCCTTTGGCTGGCGCTGGCGGCGGGGGCGGCCTACGCTCGGCAAGTGCGGTTCGCCGGGCGTGTCCTCAGTTACGCCGCGGTTGGAGTGGGCCTGGCGGCGGCGCTGATCGGCGGTGTCGCCGTGCTGGATGGGCGCAGCGCCGGGGACGAACGCTTTGCCGTTTACACACTGCTCCTGACCGGGACCGCGCTGCTGGGGGCGTCGCGCGGGCTGGGGGCACCGGGCTGGGGCCATGCCGGGATTGCGGCGTATGCGCTGGCCTACTTTGCATTTCTGTCGAAGCGGCTGGGAGCGCCCGGCCCGCCGAACAGCGATTTTTACTTGATCCCGGTCGGTTTGTACGTGCTGGCGCTCGGACTTTCCGCCCGGCGCGGGGCACGGCCCTATCCGGCAGCGTACTTTCTCGCGGGCTTGCTGCTTTTGATGACCCCGACCTTCGTCGCCGCCTGGCTGCCGTCGGCTCTGCCGCTCCATGCCGTGCTGCTGCTGACAGAGTGCGTGGGATCGCTCTTTTACGGCATCGTGGCCCGGATCAAAGCGTTCGCCGGCGCGGGCCTGGCGTTTCTGGTCGCCCTCTTGCTGCGCGAGACGCAGGGCCTGGCGGGGCATATCCACTGGGCGGTCTATGCGACCTTGCTGGGCCTCGGCATCCTCGGCAGCGCACTGTTTTTAGAGAAGCGTGGCGCGGAAGTCCGGCGCTGGGCGGACGTGGCGAAGGCCAAACTCCAGGAATGGGACTGAGCCGAACGTGCAAAAGTGCGGTATAATCGGCGCTATGACAACACGAAACGCCTTACGAAAAGCATTGCTGGTCGGCGCGGGCGGGATGGGGCAGGCGTGGGGGAAGAACCTCAAAGAGCATCCCGAAGTCGAGATCGCCGGCTGGGTAGACCTGCGGCCCGGCGCGGCGGCGGGGGCGGCGCAGACGCTGGAACTCTCCCCATCTTATACTGGGGACGATCTCGGCAAGGCGCTGGCGGAAGTCCGGCCCGACTTCGTGGTGGATGTCACCATTCCCGAAGCGCACCACGGGATCACGCTTCAGGCGCTGGCGTCAGGAGTCCCGGTGCTCGGCGAGAAGCCGATGGCGTCGAACATGACCGAAGCGCGGGAGATGGTGGCGGCGTCCGAACGCGCCGGCAAGCTGTACATGGTCAGCCAGAACCGCCGTTATGATGCCCGGCTGTCGGCGTTTCGGCAGCTTGTGGTGGACCAAACCGGGCCGCTCGGCATCTTAAACTCCGATTTCTATCTCGGAGCGCACTTTGGGGGCTTTCGCGACGGAATGGCGAGTGTTCTGCTGTTGGACATGGCGATCCACACGCTCGATGCTGCTCGGTACGTTTCGGGCGCGGACCCGGTCTCGGTCTACTGCGAGGAGTTCAACCCGCCCTGGAGCTGGTATCAAGGGGCGTCAAGCGCGACCGCGCTGTTCGAGATGACCGGCGGCCTGCGCTACACGTACCGAGGGTCGTGGAGCAGTGAGGGCAAGGACACAAGCTGGGAAGGCGACTGGCGGGCGGTCGGCCCGCGCGGCACCGCGCTGTGGGACGGTCACAATGCACCGTCGGTGGGGGTAGTCACCGGCACTGAGGGTTTCTCGCGGGACACTGAGACAATCGAGGGACCGGTCCGGCATGATGCGCCCGGCGGCATCGCCGGGTCCCTTCGCGACTTCTTGAACGCGCTGGAAACGGGAGAGACGCCGATGGGCGAGTGCCACGATAATATCAAGAGTCTGGCGATGGTATTTGCCGCGATTGAGTCGTCGGCGACGGGGCAGCGTGTGCCGGTGACGTATTAAAGCCTGCGGAACCGGCATTGAAAGTGCCGGTCTAAAAGTGTACAAAGTCCCTGCGGGACTGAAGAAACAAACGCAGGCGTCCCCTCTGCGTTTAGTCCCGCAGGGACTTTCGCCCAAAAGTAGACCGGCACTTCCAGCCTTCCAGGTCTGCCAGTGCAGTGCCGGTCTTATTCGTGCCTACTCTACCTTGCGCTGCTTTTCCTCGATGATATTGGTCAGCACCTCGTTCCCGACCCGGCCTTCCGGGCGGACCGTGCCTTTGAGGCCCACCTTGTCGCCCTCGCGGGGGGCACCGGCCCGGCTGATGACCCAGGTCTGTCCGGTGCCGTCGCTGACCCGGTAGGCGGCGATATTGGCGATGCCGAGCGGCAGCTCGTAGACTTTGGTGACTTCGCCGGCCACCGTGACCTCTTTGTTGACATAGGCCGACGGGTTCGACGTAATATCGCTGAGCTTGTCCGTGTGCTCGTTGCAGCCCGCCAGCAGGGCCGTGCCCAAGATAAGGCTTGGGAGCAGCAGCGGCAGTGTTCGTGTGAAACGCATGGTTGAGGTCCTCTCAGGTGTCTTTTCCCTACGACGAGCGCTGCCCGAAACGAGTTCCAGAAAAATGCCGAGAAAATCTTTTTTCTCGGGGGAAAACACTGGAACTTTTCAGAGGTGTCAAACGCTTAAGACACTGAAATACACCCAAGGAGGCTTCATTCCATGAAGTTGATTAGCCAGATCGCTGCCCTCGCCGCCGTTGCCACCCTCGTCGTCCCTGCCATCGCGCAGACCACCCCGATGAGCAAGCCCATGAATAAGCCGATGATGGGCAAGAAGATGTCGAAGCCCATGATGAAGCCGATGAAGAAGCCGATGATGAAGAAGCCCATGAAGGGCGGCATGATGAAGGGCGGCATGATGAAGGGCGGCATGATGCACTCCACCATGAAGCCGATGACCAAGCCCACCATGTAGTTTCGCGTCACCACGCAAAACAAGAGAAGCGCCCCGGACGATATTCGTCCGGGGCGCTTTTTGTTTTATCCCAGTGATTTCTTGTGCTTCGCGATGACGTCTTCGGTGGCCTGACGCGCAATCTGCGTGGCCCGGAGGCCATCGTAGCCGGTGGGCAGATCCGACGGGTCACCCGTTTCGAGCGCTTTGGCCCAGGCGGCATAGAGGCCCTCGAAGTTCTTCTCGCTTGCCCCCGGCAGCCGGTGCGTGCCGTGTTTCGTGCGGACCTCGAATACCCAGCCGTCGCGGTCGTAGCGGATAATACCGTCCGTGCCGATCAGGTGGTAGGCAAAGTGTGAGCGCGGGTCCTTGACCGTATGGCCGTAGGTGAAGCTCATCTCGACCATCGTGTGCGCCCGGCTCTCGTGGTCCATATGCAGCCACATATGGTCGGGCGCTTCGTAATCTTCCACCCACGAGCCGGCTGCCTGATACTCTTTGACTTCCGACCCGAGCCACCAGCGGGCGAGGTCAATTTGATGGACCCCGCAGTCCACAATCGGCCCGCCTTCGATCATGCGCCCGTGGAAGTAGGGATTTCGGATAATCTCGCCTGCCGACGTCACCCGGTCCCGCCCGTGCAGGTTCCAGATGTAGACCAATCGCAGGGTGCGGACCTCGCCGATGGCCCCTTCCGCGACCAGCCGCTTGATATTCTGCGCGACCGCGCTGTAGCGGTAGCAGAACCCGGCGGACAGCATCAGCCCGGCCGTGTCCATTGTGTCAATCATCAAGTGGGCGTCGGCGTCGGTCATCGCCAGCGGCTTCTCGCACAGCACCGGCAGGCCGTACCTCGCGGCTTCCTGGACGTTTTGCAGGTGCGCGGGCGCGGCGGACGCTACCACGACCGCATCAATGCCCGACTCAAAGAACATCGAGCTGATCGTGTAGCCGTGCGGGATGCCGTACTTATGCTGCAAGCCGTAGGCATGGTCCGGGTTCGGGTCATACACCGCCCACGCTTCCAGCCCCTCAGTCGCAAGAATGGCCGGGATATGCCCATAATCTGCAATCATCCCGCAGCCCATCACCCCAATTTTCTTCATAAGTCGTCTTTGTCACGATCCAAGTTTAGATTAGTTCTTATTGTGGCGTCCGCCGCCGCGTTCCATGCTTCGGTTTGACTGAGACAAACAGTGTCAGCAGCTCTTTGTATTCAGCTTCCGTAAGATGGTAGCTGAAAACTTCTTTATTCTGCCGCACATTCTCTAAAGAAAACCAGCGCGGCATATCCGCTCGTGCCGCTCTAGTATTCGGTATATCTTCATAAAAGCCGACAATGACGCAGGTAAACAAATCATACTCGGTGCGGTCGTCTCGTGCCTGCTGAAGACACCACCCCGCGAAGCCGTAGGTGCGGCGTATGAAATCATCATCCTGCGGCACTTCGTAAGCCTTCTGAAACTTTAGACAGATTTCGATCCATAGGTACATCGGATTGTCGGCGACCTTGATTTCCTCCGACAACTCCGGAAATATTTCCAGCGCTTTAGAGCGCCAGTCAGTCTCCATCTTTACGTCGGCTTCTTGCTGTTTTTTCCGCATTCGCTTATTCCACCGTGACGGATTTCGCCAGATTACGGGGCTGGTCTATCTCGCGGCCAAGTTCCGACGCGATGTAGTACGCCAGAAGCTGCATCGGGACAATCGAAAGCACGGGCATGAACGTGTCGTGGGTGGCGGGGACGCGCAGGACGGCGTCCACGAAGTTCTCGTCCAGGCCCTCGTCGCCGATCTTGACGATGCCGAGGGCGAACCCATCGCGGGCTTTGACTTCTTTGACGCTGGACTGAATTTTGTCGTAGAGCGCGGACTGCGTCGCGAGACACACGACCGAGACGCCCGGTTCCACTAATGCCAGCGGGCCGTGTTTGAGTTCCCCGGCAGGATAGGCTTCGGCATGAATGTAGGAGACTTCCTTGAGCTTCAGTGCGCCCTCTTGAGCCACGGCATAGTCGAAGCCGCGCCCGAGAAAGAAAAACGACGACGAATGGGCGAGCTGCTTTGCGGCGGCCTGCACGGCGCTCGTGTCGGCAAGGATTTCGGCGACCTGCTCGGGGAGACTTTGAAGCTGCTCCACATACGCGGCCACAACACCCGGCCCGAGCTTGTTTTCTTCCTGGGCGATGAACAATCCCAAGAGATACAGGCCGAGGAGCTGGGTGACGTAGGCTTTGGTGGAGCAAACGCTGATTTCTGGGCCGGCGTAAGTGTACAAGACTTCGTCGGCCTCGCGGGCAATCGAAGAGCCGACAACGTTCACGACGGCCAGGGTGGTCGCGCCTTTGATCTTGGCTTCCCGCAGCGCCGCCAGGGTATCGGCGGTCTCGCCCGATTGGGAGATGATAATCGCCAGTGTTTGGGAGTCCACAATCGGGTCGTTGTAGCGAAATTCGCTGGCAACCTGCACTTCGACAGGCCGGCGCAGCAGGTGCTCGTAAAAGTTCTTGCCGACAAGCCCGGCGTTGTAGGCCGTGCCGCAGGCGACAATGACGATTCGATTGAAGTCTACCAATTTGCTCGTCGGCAATTTCAGCTCGGGAAACGCGACGCCGTGCGTCTCGGTGATTCGTCCGCGCAGGGTGTCCCGAATGGCCTGCGGCTGGTCGTAGATCTCCTTGATCATGAAGTGCGGGTAGCCGCCCTTCTGCGCGGTGGACACATCCCAGGTGACATGGAACACGTCGCGGTTGATCGGGTGCCCGGACAGCGTGGACAGCGCGGCTTCCGTGGGCGTAATTCGCGCAAAGTCGCCGTCTTCCAGCACCAGCACGTCGCGCGTGTAGCCCATGACGGCGGGAATATCCGATGCCAGAAAGTTTTCGCCTTCGCCGAGGCCGATAATCAGCGGCGACGCGGTTTTGGCGGCATAGATGGTGTTCGGCTCCAGGCTCGACACGACGCAGATGGCATACGCCCCGGTGACTTCCGACAGCGCCGCCCGAACCGCCGCTTCCAGCGAACCCGCCGAAGTCAAATGGGACTCAATCAGATGCACCAGCACTTCGGTATCGGTGTCGCTTTGGAAACTGTGCCCGGCCTCGGTCAGTGTCTTTTTCAGCCCGACATAGTTCTCGATAATGCCGTTGTGGATCAGCGCGATCCGCCCGGAACAGTCCGCGTGGGGGTGAGCATTGACATCGTTCGGGCGTCCGTGGGTCGCCCAGCGCGTGTGCGCGATCACCGTCCCGCCGCTTTTATCCAGGCCATTCAGCGCCGCTTCCAGATTGCCCAGCTTGCCCCGTCTTTTCAGCACCGTCACTGTCTCGTCGCCGGGCCGGGCTACCGCGACCCCCGCCGAGTCGTAGCCCCGGTACTCCAAACGCTTCAAGCTATCCAGCGCCAGCCGCACGCTGCCAATTCGCCCGCCGACATATCCCGTAATTCCGCACATAAACTCTGCATCCCCCGCGCCCATGCCTGACTGATTTTGCTAGTATACCTCATCAGCCGCGATTAGGGAAAAGACGACGCCTTGACGCCCCGGGTTCCGAGTGCTACAATGCATAGGAGAAAATCCTAAGAGGAGACTAAAGCCATGCAGAGAGACTCTCTAGAAATCGTCCAACGTGGTAAAGCGCTTTATGAACAGCAAATACGGGCGCAAGTGGAAGCCGATAATTTAGGCAAAGTGCTTGTGATCAACGTAAACACTGGGGAATATGAAATTGATTCAGACCACTTGACGGCCTCTGACCGCGCCGCCGCCAAATATCCAGGCGCACCGCTCTACGCCATGCGGATCGGCGCACTGGCGCTTGGACGGATTGGCTCACGCTCGCCGGTGAAAGCAATATGATTACCGGAGAAATTAACGCCGACCGTGAGGCGGAAATACCGCTGAACATTAAAAGTGCTGATGGGCGCGAGACTGAGATCAGAGCCGTTATAGATACTGGCTTTACCGACTACTTGACACTGCCGCCTAGGGTAATCACTTCGCTGCGTTTAGTGTTCCGGGAGCTGAACGAGTTTGTCTTGGCCGACGGCAATGTTGTTGCCTTCGAGAGTTACACCGCTACTGTGATCTGGGATGGCGCAGAAAAGTCTTTAATAGTGCTGGCATCCGAAGGCGGACCGCTCCTCGGAATGTCCCTGCTGTACGGCTACCGGGTAATTATGGATGTCGTAGACGGCGGCAGTGTTACGATTGAAGCCAAACCGCAATAATTGGAGCCTTTTATGTCGCTTGTGTTGGACTCACTCGAAATCAAAAACTTCCGCGCCTTCAAGCATCTGAAGATCGAGAAGCTAGGCCGCGTCAATCTCATCGTCGGCAAAAACAACGTCGGCAAATCCAGTGTTTTGGAGGCATTGCGGATTTATGCTGAACAAGGCGAACCTGCACTTCTCTACCATATTCTCGCGGAGCGCAATGAACTCGTGATAAATGAAAATGAAGAGTGGCGAGCTTCGGTGAATGCACCGGAGCGAGCTTCGGCGCTCGGTAACTTATTTTATGGGCGCAGTAGTGCTGAACTAATGCAGGAGGCAATCAGCATAGGTTCTGCTGTTGATGCGGACAGTGTAGTTCGTATCAACATACAACCCTCGTCTTCGATACAGGGAGACGGCAAAATGGCTACAATATCTTCCGTTCCACCTGCATTCCTGTTCCAATACGGACAGGGCGGCTGGATTAGAATGCCGCTCGACCGAAGTTATTTATGGGGCGAACGCGCCGTACCTATCGGCTACGCCGACTATATCAAGACATACGTGGTTGGCGCCGCAGGACTATCCCAAACAGACATGGCTGCCCTGTGGGACAACACTGTGTTGCTTGATCTTCAGCATGATGTTGTTGCTGCACTGCAAGTCATCACATCCGATACCGTGAACATCAATTTTGTCGGTGCAAAAAAAGGCAGTGTTGACCGCATCCCAATCGCAAAGGTTCAGCGCTTTCGTTTACCGATTCCCCTTCGCAGCATGGGGGAGGGGATGAACCGGATGTTTGGGATTGCGCTGGCGCTGGTCAATGCCAAAGACGGAATGCTGCTGATTGATGAGGTGGATACGGGGCTGCATTACTCGGTGCTGCCGGATTTGTGGAAGCTGATTTTTGAGGTCGCGCACCGGCTGAACGTGCAGGTGTTCGCGACTTCCCATAGCTGGGACTGCATCCAGGCATTCCAGAAAGCGGCGGCAGACAATACCGAGGAAGAAGGTGTATTGGTGCGGCTGGAAAATCGAAAAAGTGGGGTTGGGGCGGTGACATTTGACGAACACGAGCTTGCGATTGTCACGCGGGAACAGATCGAGGTGCGCTAAGGATGGCGGACAAATACGTGATGCTGGTGGAAGGGCCAGACGATTACCATGTCTTGCAGCATTTGCTGACGGTGCATGGCGTGAACCAGAAGATCAAGTACCGCCTGGAAGGTGGTCGGTCTGCGCCGGCCCCAGACAACGAGATTGTGTTCCACACCCGTGAAGGTGTCCAAAATATCTTCGACAACTTGACGCAGCGGCTAAAAATTACCGGCGAACTGACCTGCCTCGGTGTTGTAGTAGACGCCGACATAGACAGCGCCCGGCGCTGGCAGCGTCTGCGCGATATTCTCACGAATGCTGGTTACGCGGATATTCCCAAAGCGCCGTCAGTGGGCGGCACGATCCTGGAACACGAGGAAAAGCCGCGTGTCGGTGTTTGGATTATGCCGAACAATACGCTGCCGGGCAAGATTGAGGACTTTATCGCCCTGCTGGTTCCTGCCGAAGATAACTTGTGGAAGCGGGCAGAGCTGTCGGTGCAGCAGATACCCGAAACGGAGCGTCGCTTTATCGAGGACGCCTTCATCAAGGCACATGTCCATACCTGGCTTGCCTGGCAGGAGGTCCCCGGCCGGCCAATGGGCCAGGCGATCAACAGCCGCTACCTCAATTCCGACGCGCCGGAGGCGGTCCAATTAGTGGATTGGCTGCGGCGGTTGTTCGGCTTGAGCGCCTGAGAGCTTATGCCGGAAGGTCTGGGCAGGGGAACTCGCTGATCCGCAGGTTCGTGCTGCCGTAGGGAACAAGCGTGATGGTCTCGGGCGGGCCGAGCGCGGCGAACGGGCCGGCGGGCGGCGGGGCCGCCGAGTTGTGGGCCATGCCCCACTCGGGCAGGCGGCGGGCGGTGACATTCGCCGTGACAGGCGCTGCCGACGCCGCAAAGGGGACTGTGGAAAGGGGCGTTTCGGTGACGGGGGCCTCGGGCGCGATGTCCGCTTCCGACAGCGCGTAGTTCCAGGGGGTGGTCGGATACACGGCCCAGTCGGCATAGGGCAGGGTGCCGCCGACCTGCTCGAACTCCTCGCCCATCTGGAGCGCCAGGACCAGCGGGCCGCGCAGGACCGACACCGATCCGTGGAAGCGCCGCTCGGTCCGCAGCCGCAGGGGCAGGCGCAGGGTCACCGTGTCGCCGTCCTGCCAGACCCGCTCGATCCTGCAAAACTGCCCGGCGGCAGCAGGGGCGGGGGACGCACCGCTGACCGACACGCTTGCTTCGGTCGCCCAGGCCGGGACCGCCAGCAGCAGCGGGAACGCGGTCGGCGCGGAAAGCCGCACGGTCAGCGTGACGGTGTCCCGGAACGGATACTCGGTCGCTTCCTCGATTGTGACTTGGGTGCCGGCAATCTCTGCCGTGACCGTGTTGGGGCCGTAAGCGACGGCAGCCAGCCCGCGTCCCTCTTCGGCCTGCATCCACAAATGGGACACGAATTTGGGCCAGCCTTGAGAAAAGTTCGCCGTGCAGCAGCCGAAGTTGCCTTCCAGGCTGAAAATGTTGGAATGGTCGCCGTTTGAGACCCAGCGCCGGGGCGCGACGCTGCACTCCACCTGGTTCGGCTGCTGGTCGTACTGCCGCCCGGTCATGTCTTTGGTCAGGGCCGCCGGCAGGGCGTTGTAGGCGACTCGCTCCAGCTTATCCGCCAGGGACGGCTGCCCGGTCAGGGCCAGCAGGGTTTCCAGCGTGAACAGGTACTCGGTCACGGTGCAGGTTTCGGTGCCCTGCGACGGGTCCCGGCCCGCGAGGTGCTCGTCGCCGCTGAACATCCCTGAGACCTGCCCATGGTACCTGTCCAATATCTCAATCGCCTGCAGGCTGGACTGTGCGTCTTCAGGCCGGCCCGATTGGCGGCTCCAAACCGCGCCGCTTTTGACCCCCATGGCATTGTTGACCCCGTGCAGCGGCAGCCAGTCTTTCTCGGGAAGCGCGTGCAGATCGTCTCGATCCGTGCGTTCCATGTACTGGAAGTCGTCAAAGTGGTCCTGCCAGTCGTAGCCCTGGTCCTGCGCCAGCGCCGCGAGGTCCAGCAGCCACTCCTCGCCGGTGCGCTCGAACTGCCAATGCACGGAGAGAACTAAGTCGGCCCAGCGCATCCGCCCCCAAGAACTCAGCGGCTTGCCCTGAAGCAGCGCGTAGATGCGATGCAGGCCGCGCCCCATCGCCGGGACAATGCGCGGGTCGCCGGTGGCTTCGTGCCACTGTGTCAGGGCTTTGAACAGCACAAATTGCGGCCAGGAGTCAAGCGCGGTTTCACCGGTGCCCTCATGCGGGTCTTCCTTCGGGCCGAGCCAGCCGTCGGCGTGCTGGTTTGTCAGAATATAGTCCATCCAGCGCTGTGCTTTGGCAAGGAGTCGAGGGTCATTGAGCAGCACTGCGAGCGGCACCAGGCCGTCGAGCCAGTAAGGGCCGCGTTCCCAGCCCTCGCTTTCCCCGCCGCTCCAGCGGCTGCCGGCAACAGGCGGCCAGAACTCGTCGAGATGCCCGGAAAGGCCGTCGGCCTGCACCCGGAGCTGATCTTTGAGCCAGCCGGCGGGCCGGACGGAGCCGAGCGGCAGCGGCTCGAAGAAGCGTGGGCGGAGCGCCGGCGGCGTAGTGGATGTCATAACAAGTTCTCTCTTGCCGGGTCTCAGCAGTGCAGCTCTGCTTGCCGCGCTTCGCCCGGCACAAGGTCCGCCGCGTCGTCGGTGGGCGGCTCGATCAGGGCCGCGCCTTTCGGCTTCATCCACTGGATTCCCCACTCGGCTAGTGATTCGAAGATGCCGTTCAGCGCCATGCCTTTGGGCGTGAGGGCGTACTCGACATGCGGCGGCATCGCACTGATCACCGTGCGCGTGACCACGGCTTCCTCTTCCAGCGCCCGCAGGCGCTCGCGCAGGGTGGCGGGGTTCAGGCCGAGGGTGCGGGCGATCTCGTTGAAGCGCTTGGTGCCGCCAAGCAGGGTGCGGACGATGTGCAAGGTCCAGCGCTCACTGAGGAGGTTCAGCGCAGCACCCGCTGGGCAGAATATCTCCGGGCCGTGAGGATGTTCTTCGTGGCTGTGATCTTCGTGGGACATGACGTTCTCCGAGTGTGCCTGGAACACGGACAGGCAAAAAAGAGTGCTATGCACGGGAACCGAGCGCCCGCCGAGTGAGTTACCGTGTCGGAAAACGCATTGTTTTTCGATGCGCTTTGCGAATTATACCCGAAAGCAAGGGACTCTGAAATGAGTGTTTACACACCGAATGCCGCCGGCACGACCCGTTCTATCAGCACCCTGGACCGCATCCTGCTGATCGCCCGAATTGCACTGGCGCTGCCGTTTCTGTACCACGGCGCTTCTATCGCCTTTGGGGCCTTCGGCGGGCCGGGGCTGAAAGGCTTTTCCGGCTTTACACACCTGCCGCTGCCGGTAGCGGCACTGGTCGGCTACGGCGAGTTCCTCGGCGGTCTGGGCGTGCTGACTGGGGTGCTTGCCCGCCCCGCCGCCGCTGGTCTGATAGCCATTATGCTGGGGGCGATTAGGATTGTGCATTTGAAGAACGGCTACGATTCGACCAAAGGCGGCTTCGAGTATCAGCTCACGCTGCTGTTTTTAGAGATCATCATTCTGGTTGCCGGGCCTGGTCTGCTCAATGCCTGGGCGCTGGTGCAGCCTCGGAAGGATGTCTAAATGAGTGGTTTCACGCATAAGTACCTGCCCGCTTCCACTGGCGCGGAGACTCTGTTGCTCCTGCATGGAACCGGCGGCGACGAGAACGATCTGCTGCCGCTTGGGCGTCTCTTAAACCCAAACGCCAACTTGCTGAGTCCGCGCGGCAGAGTCCTGGAAAACGGGATGCCGCGCTTTTTCCGGCGGCTGGCCGAAGGCGTCTTCGATGTCCCCGATTTAATCGCCCAAACCGAGGCTTTGGCCGCGTTTATCGCCGACGCGGCGCGGGAGTATGGTTTCGATCCGGCGCGGGTTATTGCCGCCGGGTTTTCCAACGGCGCGAATATTGCGGCGGCGCTGCTGCTGCTCCATCCCGGCGTCCTCCGTGCCGCCGTGCTGCTGCACCCAATGGTACCGCTGATGCCCGACCCGCTGCCGGGCCTTGATGGGGTGCCCGTGTTTATCGGGGCAGGCCGTACCGACCCAATGGTCTCAGTGCTTGAAACCGAGCGTTTAGCGGCGCTTCTGCGTCAATGCGCAGCCGATGTTTCGGTGCATTGGGAGGCTGGTGGACATGGGCTGACTCAAAGTGAAGCGGCAGCGGCGGCAGTGTGGCTGGGAGCTGCATAGTCCCGCCGTGAACGGCAGGTCTGAACGCGAAGGCGCGAAACGCCCTGCGGGCGGGGAGAACAGAAGGAGAGCAAGACAGACAACGTTCTCGGTCGCAGACCGATTGGCGTCTGCGCCTCCAGACCTGCCGTTCACGGCGGGACTATTCACGGCGGGACTATACAGCTTCTAAGCCGGGTATACTGACACCATGGCCGGCCCTTCCTGGACATTTGTCACCAACCACGCCCGTGTCCTTCTGTGCCTCGCCGACGAACCCGACCTGCGCTTGCGTGAAGCGGCGGAGCGCATCGGCATCACCGAGCGGGCTGTTCAGCGCATCGTCACGGATTTAGAGGACGCCGGGATTATCACGCGCACCCGCGAAGGCCGCCGCAACAGCTACATGATTGACGAGGCCGCGCCTCTGCGCCCAGTCAGCGAGGCTCACCGCACGGTTGGTGATCTGCTGGCGCTGCTGCGCTAGGATTACTTCCAGCCCGAAAAATCGGTGCCTTTCATGACGCAGCTTTCGATGCGAGTGAAGAGGGGCTTGCCGTCGGGATAAAGGCCGTCCTGGCGGGTGGGCCACTCCGGGTCGGTGTAGAATGATGCCCAGGCGCGTTCGCGGTGCGCGAGGTTTTCGAAGACCAGCATGTAGTGGAGGCAGGGCGCGACGCCTATGTATGTGGTCCAGAATCCCATTGCGAACATCCCGTGCGTCTCGAAGGCCGGAGCGCCGTGCGTTCCGAACCATTCGACTGTCTGCGCCAGCGAAGCCATATCGTCGAAGTGGTAGGTCCGCAGCTCAAAGACGCCGCCGGCGAGCCGGGCCGGCTGGTTACCGGAGTGCGGCAGGCGGGAGTAGTCAGTCGGCTTCAGAATCATGCTGGTAAACGTGTGAATTGGGCTGCCGCCCCAGGCGGCATTGGTGTCGCGCCGGACTTCCTGCCATTCGGGGTCGGCCTCGAACGTGTCCCAGAGCGTCTGCCGCTGGTTTAAATCTTCCCAGGCCAGCAGATAGGTCAGGCGCGGAATGGGAGTGCCGACAATGATGGACCAGAAGCCCGTCGGCTCAATACCGATCCGCTTCCAGATCCGCAGGATATGGTCGGCGAACCGCTGCGTGACCTGTTCCAGTCCCCGGCTGCTGCGGATGTCGTAGTGGCGTAATTCGTAAAGCATAGTAAGTTCCTAATCGCTCCGGGCCGACGCTTCCCCGGTGGTCTTCAAGTGGAAATACGATTGCAGCATCGCCCGGCAGACCTTGCCCGCCGTGCCGCCGCCGTGGCCGCCATGCTCGACAATCGCGGCCATGGCGATGGTCGGGTGGTCATAGGGCGCAAAGCAGATAAACAGGCCGTGGGTCATGGCGCTGCCATAGGTCTGTGCCGAGCCGGTTTTGGCGGCGACCGTGAGACCGGGAAACTTGACGACCTTGCCGGTGCCCTGCGTCACCGTCATCCGCATCGCCATCCGCACCCGCTCCATATTCGCTGCCGAAACCGGCACATGGCGCACCACGGTCGGCGTCGCCCGGTAACTCGCCGTATGCGTCCCGGCTTTCAATACCTCCGAAACCACATAAGGCTTCACAATGTTCCCGCCATTTGCAAAGGCCGCCGCCACCCGCGCCATTTGCAGCGGAGTGGTCAGCACATCCCCCTGCCCGATAGACATATGCAGCGTGTCTCCGCCAAACCACTGGCTAAATGCCGGTCCTAAACGGTGAAAGTGTTTCGCTTTCCAGGCCGGAGACGGGACCGAGCCGATATCCTCGCCGCCGAGATCAATCCCCGTTTTCTCCGCCAGGCCGAACTGTTTGGAATAGTATGACAGCCTATCAGGGCCGATCTTCTGGCCGTAGACGTAAAAGAAAACGTCGCACGACTCGGCAATCGCTTTGGTGAAATCGGTCTCGTTGTGCGTCTCCCAGCAGCCGAATCGGGCGCGGCCCAAGTGGTACGAACCCGGACAATAGACACCGCTATTCGGAGTGATTACGCCGGTCTGCCAGCCTGCCGCCGCAACGACCGGCTTGAAGGTCGAGCCGGGTGGATACATCGCGCCGACCGCTCGGTCAATCAGCGGGTGGGCTGGGTTTGTGTGCAGCGGCTCCCAGTGGGCCGACGTGATCCCCGTCGCGAACTGGCCGGGGTCAAAGGTCGGGGCGGAAGCCAATGCCAGCACCGCGCCGGAGCGCGGGTCAATCGCGACCGCCGCGCCGACATAGTGGTTTTCCCGCAGCACCCGCTCGGCGGCGGCCTGGGTCGGCGCGTCAATCGTAAGCTGCACCGTACCACCCGACTCGGCGTCTATGGCGTCAAGTGAGCGCACGGTCCGCCCGTGGGCGTCAATCTGAACATTGGCACCGCCGGGCCGCCCGTGCAGGTAGCTTTCGTAAGCCGATTCAACGCCCGTTTTGCCGAGAAAATCGTTTTTGGAGTAAATCGCCGTGCCGTCGTTGTAGCGCCGGCTGCTGAGTGAGTTCCACTCGCGCTCACTGACCCGGCCCATCGTGCCCAAAAGGTGCGCGGCGAGGGTGCCGTGGGGATACCAGCGCACGGGTTCAGGCTGGGTGCTCACGCCCGGCAGATACGGCTTGTTTTCCTCGATTTGCGTAACGGTCGTCATTGGGACATCGAGGGCAATACGCAGCGGGTCGTAGGCATTGATCCGGGTCGCGGCGATGGTCTGCTGAATCTCCTCGGGGGTCTGGTGCAGCAGCGCCGCCAGCCGACCCAAAACCACCGGGTCTTTGGCGACACCGGGTACGGCGTAGATCGCCAGACGCGCCCGGTTCGCGGCCAGAAGCACCCCATGCCGGTCGGTAACGATGCCACGCGGGGCAGGAACGCGGATCCGCCGGGCCTGATTGGCGGCAGCGGCGTCCTTGAAATCGTCGCCGCGTGCCACTTGCAGAAACCAGAGCCGGGCAGCCAGCCCGAGAAACAGCAGTAGGACGACGCCGCCGAACGACCACGCCCGCCGCCCCGCCGCTCGTGGCGTCTGCTGGTTTGGTGGCGGGTCAGTGCGGCGGTCAGGAGGCCGAAGCGTAGGTTTTGGGATCGTGATCATAAACGGAGCAACTCACTACAGGCAGGGGTCTACAGGACTAATCTCCGGTTTCGATACATCAGTGTCCCCGTCAAGGCAGCGAGAACGAGATTGGCAGCGATCACCCGTCTCGGCATGATAGGGATCGTTGTTACGGTGACTTGCGGTGAGCGGCTTGGGGCATGGACTGGATAAGCGCCCGTAAAACTGTGTTGACCGCTTCCGCAGTTTGAAAGACTGCGGCGACATCGGCATCGAGCTTGACCAACTTGGGTGCATTTTTACGCTGTGCAAAACGGTTGGGTTTTGCTTTGCTGTAGTCAATATCGTACTCCGATGGAATGTCGTCCGCCATCAATTCTGCGACCTGCTCGTCAGAGAGGCGGTGATCGGGGGGCACTTCAGTAGGGAATGTTCTCTTCATAAATTTTCCGTCCCTGACAAAACTCCACGCTTTCGCTAAACCCCTACTGCTCGCCCGGCGGGGGCGGGTACATCCGGCTGTGGCGGTGCGGCTCCTCGCCGCGCTTGTAGGTACGCGAGATCTGCTGCGGACACCACTTGGTCGCCAAAAGCCCGTCCTCAGGGTTGACGGTGACGGTGACGGTGTCATTGGAGGCGCTGTCGCCCGAGGTGTCGCGATGACGGCGGCGGCGCGGGGTGGGGGCGCTGCCATCGCTCGGCGCAGATGTGTCCGGGGATGCTCCCGCCCTGTCCGTGCCGCTGGAATTATTGGAATTGTCGGGCGCGGTGTACTGCGGGGACGATGTGGTCGGCTGGGTGCCGGCTGGGAATGCTTCCGGGTGGGAGGCTGCCGCGCCGTCGGGCGCAAGGAGGCCGGAGGAGTCGTCTACGTTGACCGTCACCGTGCCGTCGCCGTTGTCATGCGCGGCGTTGCTGCCCGCCGAGTCGCGGCGATGGCGGCGCGAGCGCGGCGCGGGATCAGGAGTGCTGCCACTGTCGGGGCTGCTGTTGGCGGCGTCGGGAGAAGCGCTGTCCGCCGGGCCGCCTGTAATCGCTGCGGCTTTATCTGCTTCCGTGATCGGCTTTGCGGCTGGGACTGATTTGGACTTTTCAAGGGCAATCTCTTTGACACGGGCCATGTGGAAGATCGGCAGGCTGCGGCTCATAAACCTCGCCCAGATCGGGGCGCAGACCGTGCCGCCGAAGGCATCGCTTTCCATCGCCTGTCCGTAGCCCGCACCGCGGGTTTTGGTGGCATCGGTCGGGTGCCCGGCCCAGACCGCGCAGACAAGCTGCGGGGTGTAGCCGACAAACCAGACGTCTTTGTGTTCCTGGGTGGTGCCTGTCTTGCCCCGTGCATCGGGCACCAGCGGCGCGACCATTTTGCCGGTTCCGTCCGTCACCACGGCGCGAAGCATATCGTCGAGCTGGCTGACGGTGTCTTTTTGCAGAATATGCGTCTCAATCGCCGGGGGGACATCTTCAATGACATTGCCCTGGCCGTCGTCGAGGCGGGTCCAGGCAGCAGGCTCGGGGTGATTGCCGCCGGCGGCGAAGGTCGAATAGACGCTTGCCATTTCGAGCGGCGAGACCGGGCTGGAGCCGAGCGCCAGCGACAGCACCGGGTCGAGCCGGGCATGGACACCCATCATGCGGGCGTAGCGGATCGCCGCCTGCGGCCCAATCAAGTGCAGCACTTTGACGGCGACGACGTTCACCGACTGGGCCGTAGCTTCGCGCAGGCCCATCCGCCGGTCTGAATAGCGCCCGTCATCGGTGGGCGTGTACGACCCGTGGCCGGTGCCGAACGTCGTCCGGGCATCCAAAACCGTTGTGCTTTCTTTGACCGAGCCGTCGTTGATTGCCGCAGCGTAGACGATGGCTTTGAACGACGAGCCGGGCTGACGGCCATGCACGGCGTAGTTGACCTGCGACTTTTTGTAATCCGTGCCGCCGACCATGGCTTTGATTTCGCCGGTCTCGGGGTCGAGGCACACCAGTGCGCCCTGAGCCGCGCCGTACTGGCGGGCGTTCCGTATGCCCGACTGCACTTCCTGCTCGGCGATCTGCTGCATCGGCCAGTTGAGGGTGGTGTAAACTTTTAAATTGCCTTCGTAGAGCCGCTCCGCGCCATATTTGCGCCGAAGCTGGTCCACGACGTAGCCCACAAAATAGGGGGCGTGAAAGACCTGGCTGCCCTGCGACGGTGCTTTCGGCAGGGCCAGCTTGATCGGCTTTGCGACCGCCTGAGCATACTGCGCGGGGGTGATGTACTTCTGGTCCCGCATCTGGTCCAGCACCCGTTTCCGCTGCGCTCGGGCAGCGTCCATGTTCTTGTACGGGCTGAGGTCGGCGGGCCGATTCGGCAGACCGGCTAAGAGGGCGCACTGAGCGAGATCAAGCTGCCTGGCGTGCTTGTTGAAGTAGACCTCGGCGGCGGCCTCGACTCCGTAGGCCCCGCTGCCGTAGTTCACTTGGTTTAAATACATCTCCAAAATCTGCTGCTTGGTGTAGCCTTTGTTGATTTGGGATGCGATAATCAGCTCGTTGAACTTGCGCCCAAATGATTTCTGCCGGGTCAGGCCGCCGACCCCCATGTTCCTGGCAAGCTGCTGGGTGATCGTGCTGCCGCCCTCGCCCTTCATATCTACGTGGGTGAAGTTTGAGTACAGTGAGCGTCCGATTCCCCGCACATCAATGCCGGGGTTCTGGTAAAACCGCTTGTCTTCGAACGCGATGGTGGCATTCTGTAAGTCCTTCGGCATCTCGTCAATCGTGATGACCTTGCGGCGCTCGGTGAAGAACTCCGCCAGCGGGGTGCCGTCGGATGAATACAGGTAGGTAATGCCGAGTGGATTAAAGGCCAGGTCAATGGTGGGAGGGGCTTGATACAAGCGCCAGGTGACCGCGCCGACGACAACAATCAAGGCAATCAGCACGAGTGCCGAGACTGCCGTGAAGAATTGCTTGAGCCGCGCCCAGAATGGATTGCGCCTCCGCTTCGGCGCCGGCTTGCGCCGTCCGCTCGGGGCCGGATGCGGCGTGTTCGGCTTGGCACTGCTGGTTCGGGTATGAGTTGTCGCCATATTACCTCTTATCTCATTATAGTCCCCGCTGGCGCAAAGTGTCAAGCAAGCGCCCGTGTCCTGCACAGGTTACAACGCGATTCTGGTACAATAATCTGGCAATGCTGCAAACAAGTAAAATCCGTGGCCCACGCCTCTCCGTGCTGATGCCGGTCTTCAACGAAGAAGATACGGTCAAAGAAATTATCGCGGCAGTGCTGGCCGTGCCGACCGATTTGGAGCTGATTGTCGTGGACGACGGCTCGACCGACGGGACACCGTCGCGGCTCCACTCGCTGGAAGACGCCCATGACCCGCGCCTGCATATCGTTTACGCCCCCCAAAACGCCGGCAAAGGGGCGGCGATCCGTGCGGCTTTGTCTCATGCGTCGGGAGATGTCGTGGTCATTCAAGACGCCGACTGCGAGTACGATCCAATGGACTTTTTGCCGATGCTGAAACTAATCCGCGCCGGGGCGGCGGTGGTCTACGGCACACGGCTCTCGCGGGACGCCGTGAAGCTCAACCACGAAGTCCGCGATAAGTTCTACTACGCCCGCCGCCTGCTGCCGAAGCTGACCAATCTGCTGTTCGGCAGCGTGGTCACCGACGAGGCGACCTGCTACAAGATGTTCCGCCGTACAGTCCTGACTGCCATTCCGCTAAGCTGTGAGCGCTTCGATTTCTGCCCGGAAGTGACCGCGAAAATCCTCAAACGTGGGTATAAGATTTATGAGGTGCCGATCCGCTACGCCGCCCGCACCGCTGCCGAGGGCAAGAAAATCGGCTGGCGCGATGCGTTTGACGCCGCCTGGGCGCTGCTGAAGTTCCGATTTGTGGGATGAACCCCTCCCGCTCGTACCTCGCTCCCTCCCCGAAGCGGAGAGGGGCAGAGTTATGAAGCAGTCATCTCCGCCGCTCACGCTGGTATTTCCGCCTTGCTCCTCTCGGACCTCTTTACCCTCTCCGCTTCGGGGAGGGAGCGAGGTACGAGCGGGAGGGGTTCCTAAAAGTCCTGATTATGCACTACACCATTACTTTCGCCCAGACGCCCGAAGACATCAATGCCTGCTACGACGTCCGCAAAGCCGTTTTTGTCGCCGAGCAGGCTGTCCCTCTCGAACTGGAGATGGACGAATACGACGACATCGCTGTCCATTTTCTGCTGCGCGACGCCGACCAGGTCCCGCGAGCGACGGCGCGGCTGCTGGACAAGCACGGCCGAGCGAAAATCGGACGGGTCGCCGTAGTCAAAGACTCGCGGGGCCTCGGCCTCGGTCTGAAGCTGATGCAGTTCGTCATGGACGAAGCCAAGCGCCGGGGTTTCACCGAGGCGGTCTTAGATTCGCAGACCTACGCCATTCCGTTCTACGAGCGCCTGGGCTTCGTGGCCGAAGGCGATGAGTTCGACGATGCCGACATTCCGCATTTCCTGATGCGCCGAATGCTATAGAACTAAACGAGAGACACGGAAGAAGAGACACGGGTTGAAAATCCGAGGCTGCCAAAAGCACAGTGTCGCGGCGACACAAGAACCGAGCGGTATTCGTGTTGCGTCCCCTGGACGCTGCGCACTTTCCAGCCTCGGGTTTCAACCCGTGGCTTTCTGCCACTCGTACATCCCTCCCACCTCAACAATTTTCATATTATCCCACCGAAACACGCGCCCGGCCTGTGCTTCCGACACCAGTGCCCTCACGCGCTCAATCGCCGCTGTCTTCACGTCTGCCGCGACCCAGAACGGGTAGGGCAGGCGCTCGAAGTCCTTGCCCTGAATGTTCTTTGTGTGGTTAATCACGTTCTTTAAAAGCGACAGGCAGAGCGGCGAAAATGTCCAGCCGAGAACGAAATACAGCTCGTCGTCAGCGATGCCGTCCCGCAGGAACGCGCAGGGAGCGCCGCTGTCCAAAATGTACCCCGGCGGCAGGTAACGAGCGTTGAGCGTTTGCGAGATGAGCTGCCAGGTGAGGCCCTCGCGTCCAAAATGCTTCTGCCCCCCGACCCCATGCAGGTACCACGGCCCGCTTTTCTTGAAGGTCAACACGGCGTCGCCGCCGTCCTTCCAGTAGACGGCGTGGGTCGGCGGGGCGTAGACAATCGCGCCGCTGGACTTGTTGTATGGGCGGTAGTCGGGGTGGGGCAGTGTGACCGAAAGCGGCTCCGGGCGCGGCGTCGCTATCACTGTGCGCCGCGTCTCGCCCCGGCAGATTTGATCCCGAAGCATCGCCCGCTTTTGGGGCGATAAAAAGCCCAGACGGGCGCGTCCGACTTCGGCTTCCAGCGTCAGCGGCGTGTCGGCAAACGTGAACTCGAACGGCTCCAAAATCTTGTCATTGGCGATGGGCCGGACAAAGAGCGCGTTGTCGCCGATCGTCATGCCGCTCGTCGCGACGACGAAGTCGCCGAGCTTCGGGCCGGCGAAGTGCGGCGCGTAGGCATGGGTGATCTGCCACGAATGGTTTCCCGTCAGCGCAATCTGTTCCCTAGGAACTGCCGTGCCGTCCAAAATTAGCGTGGGGGACGGGCCGGTCTTGGCGAAGTCCAGCACGACCATTGCATACTGCGTTTCGTCCGAGAACTCCCCTAAGCGCGTGACGCTTGGCGCTCCCGTGTCCAGGAGCAGACGCCGAAGGCCCTGCATCGTGTTGATTGTCAGGAACGTATCGCTGCAAATAAATCGCAGTCGGCCATTCGGTTTCAGCAGATCGAGCGACTTGACGATAAAAAACGAATACGTTTCTTTTTTGATTTTTAGGCCGCCGCGCCGCCCGAGTTCACGGTCGAGCTGATCTTGAAGCTCCGGCGCAATCGTCCCGCCAAACGGCGGGTTGCCGATGATGTAGTCAAACGTCCTGCCGAAGTTGGTGCGGAAAAAGTCGCCGCAGACGAGGTTGTGCCGTGCCGGAAGGCTGCCCCAGCGGTCTTCGATCTTCGCGAGGCACTGCGCGTACAAGTCCGGGTCAATCTCCGCGCCGTAGACATTGCGGGTCAGCACCTGACCCAAACGCTCGGCGGCCGTGCCATCGTAGAGCGCCAGGAACTTCTCGACCAGAGGCAGTAGAAACGCGCCGTCGCCGAAGCTCGGTTCCAGTACCGTGTCGTTCGCCGCGAATTGAAAGTCGCCAAGAAGCCGACCGACTACGGCGCTTGGCGTCAAGAACTGTCCGAGCTGACGCTTTTTTGCCCGCAAGGTTTTGGTCTGGCTCACTCCGCAAGCGTCTCCCGGTTTTTCGGTATCTGGAACGCGAGATGGCGGAACGCAGGCCAATTTTCCAAATCCAGGCTGTAGTCGTCGGGGTCGTCGCTGAAGAAGTAATCGTAGCCGGTGAAGATATGCTCGAACGGCAGGCCGACGGCTTCGGCCAAATCGCCGAGTGGCCCCCCCGCGAATTGCCCGGCTTTGGCGTGGGCATCGGCCAGCGTCTTGGCAAGCTGCGCCGGCGGGACTCGCAGAACTGCTGACAGCGCCTCGGCGCGGCCCACGTAAAGCTGCGCTTCCTCGGCAGTCTCGGCGACTTGGCCGGGGTCGTCGGCGAACCGGTCTTTGACTTCTCCTAGCTCGTAATACGTATAGCCCCAGTGGACATCGTCGGCGACCCAGGCTTCGAGCGCGGGCAGGCCGAGACACTTGGACACGGATTTTGCCAGCAGGCCGCTGTCCGCCCAGTCGTCTACGTAGACCGATACCCAGCCGCCTTTGGTTTCTCCGCTGACCAGAACCCCGTACCAGCGGTCGCCGTCGGGGAGCTGGTCTTCGTCGCTGACGACTACCGAAGCCGGCTCGCCCGAGAGCAGCTTGAAGCCCGCGCCCGCGAAGGTCTGCGTCACGGCGTCCGTGATCGCCGCGCCGCTGCCCGTCTTGAAATGTATGCCGATGTAGTAACCGCCCATAGTTGATTTCTCCTGAGACCTACCGCAGCCCCTTCGGCACCACGGCTTTATCCAGCAAATCGAAGCCGTACTGCACCAAGAGGGCCAGTGCGGCGGCGGGGATGGCCCCGGCCAGCAGCAGCAGGTTGTCGTTGTTTTCTAGACCCTGCGTGATCCGGTCGCCGTAGCCGCCGGCCCCGACAAACGCGGCGATGGTCGCGGTGCCGACATTGATTACGGCGGCGGTCTTAATGCCCGCAAAGATCGCCCGCGACGCCAGCGGCAATTCAATGAGGCGCAGGCGGGCGGCGGACGGCAGGCCGAGGGCCAATGCCGACTCGCGCAGGGTCGGGGAGATGTCGGTCAGCCCGGTGTACGTGTTGCGGACAATCGGCAGCAGGGAGTACAAGAACAGCGCGGCGATGGTTGGTACCGGGCCGATGCGATGCAGCAGGGCAATCAAAAACGCTAATAACGCCAGCGATGGGATAGTCTGGATCAACCCCGTCAGGCTCAAGATCGGCTGGGACGCCGCGCGGGTCCGAGCCGCCCAGATGCCGAGCGGGATGCCGACCAAGAGGCTGAGCGCCAGGGATGCGAAGACCAGAAACAGGTGCTGGCGCGTTTCCGGCCAGAAGTCCGGCGCGGACAGTGCCGACCACAGGGTCTCGCGGGCGGCGACAGTTTTGCCGCCGGACAGGTAGGCTTTGGCGACCGCCTCGGGTTGAGCGCTGGTGAGTTCCACCTGGGCATTCAGCGCGATCATCTGCGGGGCTGTGATCTTGCCTGACAATTTGGACAGCGCGGTCCAGGTTTTCGGCAGGCGTGTCGGCAGGTCTTTTTTGTACAGCAGCACGGCGTCGTAGGCCGGAAAGTAATGCTTGTCGTCGTCCAGAACGCGCAGCTTGTATTTGGCGATTTTGGAGTCGGTGGAATAGATGTCCGTCACGTCAATCTGCCCGGCAGCGAGCGCCCCGTAAGCCAGGCCGTGGTCGAGGCCCTGCGGTGCGGGGAACGGCAGCTCGTAGGCGGCTTTGACGCCGGGCCAGCCGTCGGCACGTTTGAGAAATTCTTGGGACAGGCCGAGTTTGAGTTCGGGATGCTTGGCTAAATCGGACAGTGTTTTGATGCCAAGCTCCTTCGCTTGGTCACCGCGCATGGCAAGCGCGTAGGTGTCGTTGAAGCCCAGCGGCACCCCAGCCTCTAAACCAAGCGGCGCGAGTTTCGTGTTCATCTCGGCCAGACTTAGCTTGTCTTTGGTCTTCAGAAGCTCCTGCGTGATTGTCCCGGTGTACTCGGGATAAACATCAATCGCGCCGCTTTGCAGGGCGGCAAAGACGATCCCGGTGTTGCCGAGGCCGGACTTATGGACTGCTGACGCTTCCCCAGTCCGATTGGCGGTCTGCGTGACGATCTCGCCCAAGATGCGCGACTCGGCGAACCGCTTGGAGCCGACACTTAGCGACGGCTTTTGGGCGGCGGCAGGCAAAGTAAGCACGAGCAGGAAAAGAAGCCCCCCCGCCCCCAATAATGGGGGAGTCAGAAAATCCTTCTTCTTCCGCACTGCTCCCCCATTATTGGGGGCGGGGGGAAATTGTTTTTTCATTGGGCGCTTCCCTCGGGCATTTCCGGCAGGGGCGAGCGCTGGGCACGGATGAAGTCGGTGACATACCGCTCGGACGGACGGTGCAGGAGGTCATCGAGCGTGCCCGCCTGCACGATCTTTCCCTCGCGCATCAGCACAATCGTGTCGCCGAAGTAAGCGGCTTCACCCATATCGTGGGTTACTAAAACCACGGTCTTTTCCAATCGTGCGAAGATAGCTTTAAGCTGGGTCTGGAGTTCGGAGCGGGTGATGGGGTCCAGAGCGCCGAGCGGCTCATCGAGAAGCAGTAGGGGCGGGTCGAGCATCAGGGCACGCATCAGGCCGACCCGCTGCCGCTGCCCACCGGACAGATTGGATGGGTACCGAGCCAGCGACTCGGTCGGAAGCTGTACCAGCGCTGCCATCTCGGCCATGCGGGCGTCGGTTTCGGTGTGCGGCCTGCCCAAATGCTTTGCCAGCAGCGCGACATTCTGCGCCGCCGTGAGGTGCGGGAACAAGCCGCCGTCTTGAATAACGTAGCCGATGGCATGACGCTTGGCCTCGACGTTCTGCGGGGTCAACCGGGTGTCGCCGATCATCACCCGGCCCGTGTCGGGGACGATTAAACCAATCATTAAGCGCAGCAGAGTGGACTTGCCGCAGCCGCTCGGGCCGATCAGCACCGTGGTCTTGCCCGGCGTCAGCATCAGGGTCGTCGGCGCAAGCGCGGTTCGACCATTGTAGGCTTTGGAAACATCTTCGACAGAGATCATACGCGCTTAGTTCGCCGCGCTCGGGCACTTTCCCTGCGTTTTGTTGTTCTCTTGTTGAGAACAATCGGTATGACAAGTGCGGGTAATTAGAAGGACGGCGTTTATGACCGAACCAGGAAAGCGGTTCAATGGCAAGGTGTGCTTGGTCACCGGAGGCGGCTCTGGGATCGGGCGGGCGACCTGCCTGAGATTAGCGTATGAAGGCGGGCGGGTGATGGTGGTGGACCGGCAGGACACCGGCAACGGCACGGTGGAGCGCATCTGCGAGTCGGGCGGGGAAGCGGAGTTTTTTCGGGCCGACGTTTCCCAGTCCGACCAGGTGCAGGCGGCGATCTCGGCAGTAGTGAGCCGCTGGGGCCATTTGGACATCTTAGTCAACAACGCTGCGACCATGACTTTCGACTCCGTGCTGGATTTGGCCGAGGACGACTGGGAGCGGGTGCTGGGCGTCAACCTGCGCTCGGTCTTTTTGTTCTGCAAGTACGGCGTCCCCCATATGCCGCCCGGCGGGGCCATCGTCAACCTCAGCTCCGTCCATGCCCATGCGACGACCAAAGGGGTTGTTTCTTACGCTGCGTCGAAAGCCGCGATTGAGTCGTTCACGCGCGGCTTCAGCGAGGAGATGATCGAGCGGCACATCCGCATCAACTGCGTTGCCCCCGGCGCGGTGGACACGCCGATGCTGTGGAATAATCCCAATGTCAAAAGCGGCGTTGAGACAATAGACGGCGCGGTCGGCTGGCCGGACAACATCGCATCGGCCATCTGTTTTCTGGCCTCCGAAGAAGCTGCGTTTGTCACCGGCACGACCCTGATTGTAGACGGCGGGCGCTTGGGCAGCCTGTGACGGGTTCAGAACAAGGCAAGCCGCTCACACAGGCTGGGCGGCTTGTCGGACCTCGTTCACCGTCAAGCCGATCTGCGCGAGCTGGGCAGTTAGACTCCAGCGGGCGGGCCGCTTTTCCGGCAAAAACCAGTGTGCTCCAGTGTCCACCCATTCTGCCCGGTAGCGCTCGATTTGTGCCGGGTTGTTGTAGCCGAACTGCCAGCCGCAGGACGGGCAGATTTCCTGCGAACCCCAGAAGTGCGGCGAGGGGCCGGGGTCTTCATCAAGCCCCTCGTAACCACAAATCGGATAAATATGTTTTTGCATTGGCATGGCTTGCCACGGAATTTATCCTGTGGCTCTCGAACTCGGAGATGTTCTCACATCTAGCCCCATCTTGCTGGCTATCTCCCCGGCAAGTGAGTACGCCTCGGTCTCTGTCTTACAGAACTCAAACGGTAGCCCATACTTCCAATGTTGTGCCCCAAACAACACGACAGAGGACCCTGACTTAGTGCGGGAAATGTAAACCTCGCCGCCGCTGGTTTCTCCATGCTTGGTCCACGTCCAGCACAAAACGCCATTCGACAGCGAGTAGCGCCGATGATGAATGTCCAAGCGAAACCGGCGTGCGCTGGTTCCATTCAAGAAGCAAAATGCCGGCAAAACAAGGCAAAGCAGTATGAAAGCGGCAGCCGCCCACAGAGCCGGACCGGTGAACGATTTAGCGAAACTTGGCAATGACATCTGCACGACCCAGTATGTCAGCCAGAGAAGCGGCCCAACCCACAAGCCGAACATAATCCTCTGTGCGAGTGGCCTGCGCGAAACAATCTCATCCTGGTTGTTCGTTTCCAGCCAGCGATTGGTCGGGTTCATGTTCGCTCCGCTTCTACGGCTTGAGGTGCTTGGTGCTGCCGCGCTCGGTTATGGGGATGGCGGCAAGCCAATCGGGGAGGGCATCGGGAGCGAACTTTTCGACGTTCAAACGAAGCAGGGCTTCCAAAGGAACGCCGAAATCTATTGTCCCGCCGGAGCGGTCGGCGAGGACGCCGATGCCGACCAAATTGCCCTGGTAGCCTTCGATGACCTGCATCGTGTCGCGCACCGAGCCGCCGGTGGTGAGAATGTCGTCTACCAAAAGCACGTTCTCGCCTTCTTTGATCTCGAAGCCCCGGCGCAAAACACGGCCCAACCCGTCGTCGCCGCGCTCGGCGAAGATGCCCCGGACGCCCAGGTGCTTGGCGACCTCGTAGGCAAGCAGCACGCCGCCGGTGGTGGGGCCGACGACCACGTCTACCTCGGCGCTGGCGAAGCGCTCGGCGATCTCGGCGCACAGCTTTTCAACCATCGGCGGGAACTGAAGCACCTGAAACTTTTCTAAATAGACGGCGCTGTGGTAGCCCGATGCCAGCAGAAAGTGGCCCTCTAAGAGTGCGCCGGAATCTTTGAATATCTGGAGTGTGTCTTCGTTGGTAAGCATGGGGGATGGTTAGACGCAAAGGGGCGGAAGTCCTGCACGAAGAAAACCGGCGCGGCATTGGGCGCGGCGGATAGAAACCGGCACGGCATGAGTAACCGGCACTGGAAGTGCCGGCCTATTGTTGAGTGAAAACCGCAGCGGTTGAAGACTCAGCGACGCCTGCGCTTGCTAGTCTTCAGTCCCGAAGGGACTTTCTTTCATAATAGGCCGGCACTTCCAGTGCCGGTTCCTAACTCTGAACCCGCCGCCTGCCGGGTTGACTTCGGGGCGGGTTTGCTTGTATACTGTGTGGGATTTCAAGGCGAGAGTTGAGGCGTTTCAAACCACAATGGCCGACCAAATGACTGTAGTGCCGGCAGCGAGCACGCTGGTCCCGCCGCGCGGGGCGGGCCTGATTGCGACGCTGGCAAGTCCGTTTATCGTCGCCCTCGTGTACTTCGGCGAGATTTTGCTGCTGCTGAGTCAGACAATCAAAGCGGCGCGGGGCGGGGTGGATGGCCGTGATTTAGTCGAGCAGATGGCATCGCTCGGGGTCAACTCCGTGTCCATCGCCCTGCTGACCACGACAACGTCTGGGGCAGTGCTCGCCCTGTACTTCGCGCCGTTTCTAAAGCAGTACGGCGCGGAAGGGTTCACCGGCGCGGTGGTCGCTCTGGCGATTGCCCGCGAGCTGGGGCCGGTGCTGACCGGGGTAGTCGTGGCGGCGCGGGCGGGGTCGGCGATTGCGGCAGAGCTTGGAACCATGAAGGTCACGGAGCAGATTGATGCCCTGCGGGCGCTGGCAGTCAGCCCGGCGCAGTACCTGGTCGTGCCGCGCGTGCTGGCCGCAGTTTTGATGATGCCGCTGGTCTGCGCCCTCGCCGACACCGGCGGGATTATCGGCGGGATGCTGCTGTCGAAGTCGCAGGGAGTGCTGGCAACAACCTACTGGAACTCGATGAAGCAGTTTTTGGACCCGTCGGACTTCACCAAAGGCATTATAAAGACGATTGTTTTTGGCTTGATCATCGCCCTGGTCGGCTGCCATCAGGGCCTCGCAACACGCGGCGGGGCGACCGAAGTGGGCCATGCGACCACCAACGCCGTAGTGCTTTCGATCATCTTGATTTATATCGCAAACTTCGTGATGACCTACTTTATGTTCAATCAGGTGCTGTCGGTTTGACGACTTCAGGCACTGAAAATTTAGGCTCCGAAAATCTGGATCCAGCTTGGATCGAGGTCAACGACCTGCGCTTTGAGGTCGGCGGCAAGCAGATTTTGCGCGGAGCGAGCCTTGGGGTTGCCCCCGGCGAGATCCTGTCGGTCATGGGCATGTCCGGCTCGGGCAAGACCACGCTCCTGCATTGCATCGGCGGCCTGACGGCGGCGACCGGCGGCACGATCCGTATTGGTGACGCCCAGATTGTCGGCATGCCGGAAGCCGAGCTGAACCATGTGCGTGAGCGTATGGGCATGGTCTTCCAGTATGCCGCGCTGTTTGATTCGCTTTCGGTCTTCGAGAATATCGCGTTCGGCCTGCGCCGCCGCCGCAAGATGCCATTGGACGAAATCAAGCAGAATGTCGCGGAAAAGCTGGCCCTGGTCGGCCTGCCCGGCACCGAAAAGCTGTTTCCCTCGGAGCTGTCGGGCGGCATGGCGAAGCGGGTGGGCCTGGCGCGGGCGATTGCGCTTTCCCCGGAGATTTTGCTCTACGACGAGCCGACTTCGGGTCTGGACCCGGTGATGGAAAGCGTCATTGACGAGCTGATTATGCAGATGCGGGACAAGCTGGGTGTGACCAGCATTGTCATTTCGCACTCGATCAGCAGCATCTTTCGCATCAGTGACAAGATTGCGATGATCCACGGCGGCGAAGTGCTGGCATCGGGAACGCCCGACCAGATCAAAAACTGTGACAATGCGATTGTCCAGCAGTTCATCTCCGGCCGCTCGGCAGGGCCGATTGATGTGGCTCGGCGCTAGGCATCTGTGAGGGCTTAGGTAACTTATGACGACATTGGGAAACGCGGGGCGGGTCGGACTGCTGTTTGTCGTGGCCCTCGCTTTGGCCGCCGGTGGGTGGTATGGGCTGAAGGGCAGTCTGGGCGCCAGCAGCACGTACTCGTTTGATGTCCTATTTGACAACGCCAACGGCGCGACGGCGGAAACGCCGGTGACTTTGGCTGGCGTGACGATCGGCAAAGTGGAGAGTGTCCGCCTGACACCCACCCAGAAGGCTGATTTGAAGCTGCAAATCAAGGACAAACTGAACGGTCAGCCGGTGCAGATCCCGCGCGGCTCGCGGTTTGTCATCAATACGCCGCTGCTCGGCACGAGCGGCACGGTCGTGGTCATGCCGCCGCCGGGCCGGGTTTCGAGCGCCAACGACAGCATCAAAGATGGCGAAACGGATATTGTCGGCGAGCATGCGCTGGACCTGTCGGCATCGGCGGACAAAGCGACTGCGCTGCTGGACCAGGTAACGGTCACAACCAAAAAAATCAACCGCCTGCTGGACACGGTCAATGCCGCTGCCAGCGACCCGAACACGCGGGGCAGCCTCAAGGAAACGCTGAACAACATCAAGGAAGCGTCCGAAAGCCTGAACGCGGCGGCATCGAACGGCTCCAAGCTGACCAATCGGCTGGGTGGCGTTCTCGACCAGGACAATGCCCAGGTGCTGGTCCTGCTGCGTCAGACGCAGGCGGGGGCGCAGGTCTCGCTGGACAATATCGCCGCCACGACGGCGTCGGTGCGGGACACGACCCGTGAGAACCGCGCCCAGATCGCCGCGATTGTCCGCAATTTGAACGACACGACTTCGGCAGTCGCAGGTATCACCGGGCAGGCGAACACCGCGCTCAAAACCGGCGGCGTCACGCAGAACCTGGAAGCGACGGTCGCCAACCTCAAGATGACCACCGACAAGCTGAATGTCATCGCCGGCAACTTCCGGTCCCTTAGCACGGTCGCGACCGACCCGAAGGTGCAGAGCAACTTGAAAGACACGGTGCAGAACATCCGGGACAGCAGTGAGCAGGCCGAATTTCTCATCGAGCGTCTGAACAAAATTGCCGGCGGCAAGCGCAAGGGCGCGGCGGTGGTTGCTGCACCGGGCGTCGGCGCGGTCATCCTGCCTGGAGCACCCACTGCAACACCGACCCCGTCGCCGTCGCGAGGGGCGCCCTACTACCTGCCGCGCGTCCAGGCGCTGTACAACACGCGCGGCAAACATTTTCGGACCGATGTTGACGCCATTGTGCCATTGAGCTTGACGCCGGTGACATTCGTGCGGGCCGGTATTTACGGCTTCGGCGACTCGAACAAACTGATACTTCAGGGCGGGCAGGCGCTGGACAAAAAGGGCCTGGTCGCAGGCCGGGCCGGCATTTATGCGTCGAAGCTCTCGGTCGGCGCGGATGTCGGACTCGGCAAGCGCGAGACGCTGTCGCTGGATTTGTACGACCCGAACAATTTTCGGATTGACGCCAAAGGAACCCTGATGCTGATGCCGACGCTCGGCCTGGTATTGGGCGGCGAGAACATCAATCGCAAGCGCGACAGCGGTGCGCTGATTGGCCTGGAGTATCGGTCATCGCGGTGAGCCGATCTCTGAGAGTTTACACGCAGATTTACACACATAAAGGAAAAAGACCATGAAAGAAAAACGCAGTATGAAGGTCATACTTCTCCAGGACATTGAGCACAAAGGCAAGCAGGGCGAAGTGGTTGCGGTTGCCGACGGCTACGCCCGGAACTACCTGTATCCCCGGAAGCTCGCGATTGAAGCCGCCGGTGGAGCGCTCAAAAACCTCGAAGCCAAGCACGCCCAGGAAGAGCGCAAGACCGAGAAGCTGCGGGCTGACGCTGACCGTACCGCCGAACAGCTCCTCGACAAGACTGTCACACTGACAGTCAAAGCCGGCGAAAACAGCCGCCTCTATGGCCGCGTCACCGCCGCCGACATCGCCGCCGCCGTCGAAAAGGACCTGTCCATCAAGCTCGACAAGCGCAAAGTCGGCCTGCTCGACCCAATCAAAGCGGTCGGCGAGTACGACATCCCGATCAAACTGCACCGGGAAGTCACCGTCCCTCTCAAAGTCGCCGTCGTCGCCGGCTAACCGCCCTCTCTGCCGGGACGTGCCTTCGCACGTCCCTCTTTTCATTTCACCCCAAAATAATGCCCGAACGCAATGACTACGACAAGCGCGGCCGCACCGGCGGCGGCAATAACGGCGGCTTTGGCGGCGGCAATGCGTTCGGCGGCAACGGAAACGGCAACGCCGCCGCGCCGGGCGGGCCGCTAGGAGCCTATGTCCCGCCGCACTCCATCGAAGCGGAGCAGTCTACGCTCGGCGCGATGCTGATTGAGCGGTCGGCGGTCGAAAAAGTTTTTGAAATCCTCGACAAAGAAGATTTTTACCGCGAGAACCATCAGATACTCTTCGATGTCATCACGTTTCTGACCGAGCGCGACGAGCCGATTGATCTGGTGACGGTACCGAACGAGCTGAAGAACCGCGACCAATTAGACGCCATCGGCGGCATGGCGTATTTGGCCTCGCTGTTCGATACGGTGCCGACCGCGGCGAATGTCGAGTATTACGCCAAGATTGTCGAGGAAAAAGCCACGCTCCGGCGTTTGATTTCAGCGTCCCTGGAAATTATCGGCTCGGCGCGGGGCGAAGTCGAGGATGTCGGCGAAGTTTTAGATGAAGCCGAGCGTTCGATTTTCAGCGTTTCCCAGCAGCGGGCCACCGCCTATTTTTCTCCGCTGCGAACCCTGCTGCTGTCGGTCTACGACAAGGCCGAAGAGCTTTCCGAGATGAAGTCCCGCATTTCCGGCCTCTCCACAGGCATCCACGACTTCGATATGATCACGTCCGGCCTGCAAAACACTGACCTCATCATCGTCGCTGCGCGGCCTTCGATGGGAAAGTGCGTCCGGCATGACACGCTGATTGACGATCCCTTGACAGGGGAACGGGTCACAGCGAAAGATTGGGTGGAGCAGCGCCGTTCCGCTGTCCTTAGTGTCTCCGAAACGGGAGCAGTCCGCACTGCTGCTGTTGGCGACTGGGTAGACAGCGGTGTCAAGCCCTGCTTTCGGGTCCGCACCTGCACTGGGCGCACGGTAGACGTGACTGGGCACCATCCCTTTATGACCGTGCATGGCTGGACGCCGCTCCATGAACTGTCCGCCGGCAGCAAGATCGCTGTGCCGCGCCAAGTTCCCGCGTTTGGGACCGACGACACAATGCCGCACGATTTGGTGCGCCTCCTGGCCTATTTTATTGCGGAAGGAGGCCTGACGGGACGAACACCCTGTTTTACGAACACCGACCCGGTAATTGTCGGCGACTTCCAGAGGATCGCTGCCGCGCACTACCCGCAGTGCGTTGTTCGCCAAGCCGGCATCACGTACAAGGTCGTGCGCCCGACCCGCTCCGAGTGGAAGTCCTCGCCAAACCCGCTGACACTGTGGCTGCAAAGCCTCGGCCTCTGGGGCAAATTGTCGGAAGAAAAATCTTTCCCGGACTGCGCCTGGCGCTGGGACAAGCCGCATCTCGCGGAGTTTCTGCGCGTCTTGATGAGCTGCGACGGCACGATCTACAATATGCAGGGCTATCCACGCATCGAGTTTGCGGTTGCCTCAGAACAGCTTGCGCTTGATGTTCACCATGCCCTGACACGCTTCGGCATCGTCGCCAAGTTCTGGAAAAAAACGCCGCGCTGCTGGCGGGTTGAGATCACTGAGCCAACTTCCGTCGCTGCCTACCAAACAGAGATCGGCTGGATCGGCGAAAAATCGGGCCGCTTCGGCACCGAGTTCAAGGCCCGACGCTCGAACAGCGGCCACCTGCCGCCGGACGCCTGGCGGTATGTCAAAGAAGCGCTGGCCGCGCAGTCGCTTTCTTTTGTAGAACTCGCCCGGCAAAGCGGCGAAACCGTCAGCGCCGGGAAGTATGGCGGCTACAATCCGCATTTGCAGCGGGGCCTGCCGCAAAATCGCCTGGCCCGGTACGCCGAAGTGCTGAATGACGGCGACCTACGTCGTTTGGCAAATCCCGATTTGTATTGGGATGAGATCGTCTCGATTGAACCCATTGGCGAGCATCAGGTCTACGACCTTTGTGTCCCCGACGGCGCAAACTTCATTGCCCAAGATATTTGTGTTCATAATACGTCGCTCTGTCTTTCCATCGCCGAGCACGTCGCATTGAAAGAAAAAAAGCCGGTCGCGATCTTCTCGCTGGAGATGTCTAAAGAGCAGCTCGCGCTCCGTATGCTCTGCTCGCAGGCGCAGGTCAACTCGCACAAGCTCCGCACCGGCCACATGAACGAGGACGAGTGGGGGAAGCTGGCCGGGGTCGTGCAGAATATGTACGAGTCGCCGATCTTTATTGACGACGCCACCGAGACTTCCGCGCTGACCATGCGCTCTAAGTGCCGCCGCCTGATGGCCGAGCACGGCCTCGGCCTGATCATCGTGGACTACTTGCAGCTTATGCGCTCGCACCGCCGCACCGAAAACCGTGTCCAGGAGATCGGCGAGATCGCCCGCGGCCTCAAGTCTTTGGGCCGCGAGCTGAAAGTCCCGGTCATCGCCCTCTCGCAGCTTTCCCGCGCCGTCGAAAGCCGCGAAAACAAACGCCCGATGCTCTCAGACCTCCGGGAATGCGTCGTCGGCGACACGCGCTTGATGGACGCGGTGACCGGCAAACTCGTCGCGATCCGCGACGTTCAGCCCGGCGACAGCATTTTGGCAACGGATAGCCGGCAAAAGATACGCCCATTCACTGTCGAGCGTGTCTGGTCTACAGGCGTCAAATCCGTGTTCATGCTCAAAACTCGTACTGGACGCAACGTCACCGCGACTGCCAACCATCCCCTGCTGACAGCGCAAGGCTGGAAGCAAGTCGGCGAACTTCGGCCCGGCGACATCGTCGGGACGGCAATGCCGTGCTATGATTTCGGCGACGGTCCGGTGGCCCTGGATAATGACTTGCTTGCCCTGCCGCCCGAAGTCTCGCGGCTGCTCCCGGAAGAGGCTCCGGCGGGATGGAGGCCGCGCCGGGATATCTGCGCGAAGTTTGCGGAGAGCCTGAAAGACGAAGCTTTAGGTGTCTGGGCAAACAGCGACCTTTTGTGGGAAGAAATCAAGAGCATTGTTCCGGCAGGCGAGGAAGAAGTCTTCGATATCACGGTTCCCGGCTGTGCGAATTTCCTGGCGAACGGGATTGTCGCCCACAACAGCGGGTCTATCGAGGCGGAGGCCGACATGGTTTGCTTTTTGTACCGGGAAGCGTACTATAAGATGAAGGAAGCCTTTAACACGGCGGAGGAAGAGGGCGGGGACCGGCCGCAGCGGGCGGAAATGGAAGAAACGGAAATCATTGTCGGCAAGCACCGCAACGGGCCGACCGGCATGGTCAAAGTCGGCTTCATGGCTGAGTACGCGAAGTTCGTGGATTTGGATCTGTCCCGCACGGAAGACGGCGCGACCGGGTTCTGATGCCTTATTCACAGACGAGCACATAGGAACAAAGATGAATGCTTAAAGTTTTGGTCATCGGCGGCGGGGGGCGCGAGCATGCGCTGGTCTGGAAACTGGCGCAGAGCCGGCAGGTCAGCCGCATTTACTGTGCGCCGGGCAATGCTGGGATCGCGGCGCTCGCCGAGTGCGTCCCGCTGCCGATTACCGACAGCGATGGCCTGCTGGCGTTCGCTTTGGAAAACGGCATTGACCTCACAGTAGTCGGGCCGGAAGTGCCACTGATCGCCGGTATCGTAGATTTGTTTGAGCAGCGCGGCCTGCGGATCTTCGGTCCCGCCGCCGAGCCGGCCCAACTGGAAGGCTCGAAAGCCTATGCCAAAGGCTTGATGCTGCGCTACAATATCCCGACCGCTCACTTTGCCGTGTTCACAACTCACGAGACGGCATCGTACTACGTCAAGTCCCACTTCGACGCGCACCCGGAAGCGCCGCTGGTGGTCAAAGCCGACGGCGAGGCGGCAGGCAAGGGCGTCTACATCTGCCGCGCCGCCGCCGACGGCCAAACCGCTCTGCGGCAGATCATGGAAGAGCGCGTCTTCGGAGCCTCGGGCGATGCCGTCATTGTCGAAGAGTTCTTGGAGGGCGAGGAAGCATCGCTGATGGCGTTCACCGACGGCACGACCATTGTGCCGATGCTGGCGGTGCAGGACCATAAACGCGCCCTCGACGGCGACGAAGGCCCGAACACCGGCGGTATGGGCTGCTATGCTCCGGTGCCCGCCGTGACCCCCGAGATTTATCAGAGGGCCGTGGACCAGATTTTACGTCCGGCGGTGGATGCCATCCGCGAGTCGGGCATTCCGTACAAAGGCGTTCTGTATGCCGGTATTATGATTGGCCCCGACGGCTCGCTCAAGACGTTAGAGTTCAACTGCCGCTTTGGCGACCCGGAAACGCAGGTCGTCCTGCCCCTCTTAGAAACCGATCTTGTCGACATACTTTTGGGCGTCACCGACGCGCATCTCGACGAAGTGGAAGTGCGCTGGAAGCCTCAAAGCGGCGTCTGCGTCGTGCTGGCGTCGGGCGGCTACCCGAATGCCTACCCAACGGGCCTGCCGATTGCGGGCTTAGAGCAAGTCGCGCACCTGTCCGATGTCGCCCTGTTCCACGCCGGCACGAAGTTTGACGGCGACGGCCAAGTGGTCACGAACGGGGGGCGCGTTCTCGGCGTCACGGCTTGGGGCGACGACTTCACCCAGGCCCGCGCCCGTGCCTACGCCGCCGTCAAGAACATCAGTTTCGACCATATGCACTACCGCACCGATATTGGACACCGAGCGGAAGGAGCCTAGTGAATGCCTGATAATCCACAAGCGGCGTTAGCCGCTGAGCTTCAAGAAGACGCCGAGCTTTCGCTTCTCGCCGACAATCCCGATGAGTGGGTCAAAACACAGATTAATAAGGCTGTTCAAATTCGCCTCACCCCTGATGAGCGGGAGTTGGCAAATGTACTGATTGAACGTGCTCACAAGTATGCCACAACAAGCGAAACTGACTTTGGGGTGTCACTTGCCGCTGCTTTTGATCTATTTGTCGCAATCTCTTACTATGCAGTTGTGACAAATACCGGCTGGCTCTATTGCCCTCAACCTTCTCCGCTGCTGATTTACAATTTCGGTGCAAATGCCTGCTCCCGGTGTCTTCTGTCGGGAAAGTTCTACTACCATCCTGCGAGTAAGCCGCCTTCAGGAGCTATCGGCAGGATTACGCGCCGATTGCTCTGCGTGTTCTTGACATGTCTGTTTGAGCGGAACAACAAAAGCATCAAGGTCTATATTGCTTCTGAACCAGTAGATGTCATAGTTTACGATGAGACTGCAAAAACGGTGCTTCTTGCAGAAGCGAAAGCCGGGCCCCTTACGGTACTGCCTTTGGCAGCCGTAGCGGAAACTCAGACTCAAAATGACGAGGCGGGAGGTGTTGTTTCTCGCCCTCACGCCGGCACCGACAACACGTCTTTAACTTCTTCCTCTCTTAATATCATGCTGCCTACGGCCAACGTCGGCGGCGGAACGGGATGGAATATCAAGCTGCTGGCCTTGTCGCCCATCAATGACAGTGACCGGCTGACATGGGCACAGGATCAGGTGCGGCGCGTTCTGGTAGACGACGAAGCCAATCTGCAATCCTATTTCCAGTTTTGGGAACGGGCGTATGCCGCCTACGGTGATGAACGCAAAGACCCGATTGACACCGTGTTCTGGCTGACTGGGGCTTGCGGCGCACCAAAACCCAAGCCTGCCCATTGGCCGGAAGGAAAAACAGTCTCTGACTCAAAAACCACAGTTGGTATGGATCGGACCGACGACATCAAGAAAGCGACCTACCAGGTTCTCAAGATTGCTACTGCTGCGAAACCGAGAACCAGTTACTTCGTAAAAACAGCGCTAATCTCAAACATTCACGCTGTCCGCCACTATGAAGCGTATTTGCAAGATTTCCAAGATGTCGTTTGGACGCAGGACGAGACTCGTCTGGCAAAAACCGCAGGCGAGTTGCCGCCGAGCAAATCCCTTTACAACCTCTTCGACGGCATTCTCTCTTTCACCCGGAGTCATTCAAGAGACGAATGGATTAGTGATGCCTTTGAGTTCTGAACCCAATAGGGGTCTTGATCCCAACCCAGTCCCATTCTTCGCGAACCATATTGCTCGGCGTGTCGGCTGTAATGTGCAGCGGCGCATTGACGCTCTCGGCATCGGGCAAAAGATGCAGGACCTCCCGGAAGAACTTTGGCATAAGAGTTTCCGCTTCTATGTCAAAGAAGACCAAACGCGCCAAGGTGGACCCAATCTTCGAATGATCCGGCTTGACCCTGCGAAGCCTTCCTTGACCGTTACCGCATACATCTTCAATAAATTCGTTCATCCATTTGAGGATCGGTTTGTCACCGTCCGTGAGGCGGCAAGACTACAAGGCTTCCCAGACGATCTGCACTTTGAAGGGACGCTGACCAGTACACAGTTACAGGTGGGCAATGCAGTCCCTATTCCAATGGCGCTGGCTGTATTTCAAGCAATCTTAAGCCACGCCCTAACACAAAAACTTCCTGAGACGCCATTAAAAGCAATGAGCCTTTTCAGCGGGGCTGGGGGAATGGACATCGGCGCGGAACAAGCCGTGCTCGGCAGCCGACGCATTGAAACAAAAATGGCTTTGGATTGCTGGGAAGATGCTTGCCGTACTTTAAAGGGTCACTACAAAAATCGTACTTGTGTCATTGCAAGTGACATTGCTGAGATCGAAAATCCGTCAGAATACTGGCATCGCTTTAGTGGGGAAGCAGAACTGCCTGATGTTGTGTTTGGTGGGCCTCCATGCCAGGCATTTAGCCAAGCAGGAAGGCAGAAAGGCTTAGAGGATGAGCGCGGCGGCATGGTGTTCCAGTTTTTGCGTTTTGTGCAGGCGCTGAAACCGAAGTTCTTTGTCATGGAGAACGTACCTAACCTAAAGGGGACAGGCGGCGGACGCTTGTACCGGCAGATTTTAGAGCAAATGCAGCAACTTGGCTACCATGTCACCGTCTGCACCCTTCTTGCTGCCGAGTTTGGTGCCCCTCAGCGCCGTCAGCGATTGTTCTTTATTGGTTCGTACTTAGGGAAAGTCGCGCCGCCGGTGCCGACACATGGCAGCAGTCCGCGGCTGTTCCCCGTAAAGCCTTATCTGACTGTCGGTGAAGCCTTTGCCGGCCTGCCTCCGGCCATGTTCAGCGGGTCCCGTGAGAAAACAGCAGCTAAAGGAAACACAGAATAATCATGCGTGTCATTATGTTGAGCTGGGAGTATCCTCCCAAAATTGTCGGCGGGATTTCGCCCCATGTCTACGGCCTGGCCCACGGGATGGCCGCCCAGGGCGTCGAGGTCCATATCGTGACCTGTGAGCATCCGGGGGCTGCCGCTGAGGAAGTCGAAGATGGGATTTATCTGTACCGGGTGACGCCGTCAGGGCCGGGCAACGACTTTATCCATTGGGTGCAGCTTCTGAACGATGCGATGCTGGCGCGGGCCGATACGCTGGTGGCGGAGCTGCTGAACAAGGGCGACGGGGAGGCGCTCCTGCTCCACGCGCACGACTGGCTGACGCACTTTGCCGCCGCTGCGCTGAAGCACAAATACCATCTGCCGCTGGTTGCGACAATCCATGCGACCGAGTACGGGCGCAACAGCGGCATCAAGGGGCCGACGCAGGAATATATCAACTCGGTCGAGGGCCAGCTTCAGCATGAAGCCTGGCGGGTGGTTGTCTGCACCGAGTTTATGAAGCGCGAGTGCGAGCTTGCCCTGCATACCCCCTGGGACAAAATGGATGTGGTGCCGAACGGGGTTGAGGCCGCCAAGTTCCAGCTGCCGGAATTCACGCCCGCCGAGAAAGCCGAGTTTCGCGCCCGCTATGCCGCGCCGGACGAGAAGATCATTTTCTTTGTCGGACGCATGGTGCGCGAGAAGGGCGTTCAAGTCCTGATTGAAGCGCTGCCGAGAGTACGCTGGGGTTACCATGATGCGAAGCTCTTGATCTGCGGCGGCGGGCACCGGGAGCATTTGGTTAATCTGGCCGCGTATCTCGGCATGGAGCGCCATGTCTACTTCGCGGGCTTCGTGCCCGACGCCGACTTGATGAAGATTTACTCGGTGATTGACATCGCCTGCTTCCCAAGCCTGTACGAGCCGTTCGGCATTGTCGCGCTTGAAGCGATGGCGGCGAAAGTGCCGGTGGTCGTCTCCGATGCTGGCGGCCTGCCGGAAGTGGTCGAAAACAACGAGACGGGCATCACGACCTACGCCGGCAACCCGAACTCCCTGGCCGACGGCCTCCTGCGCCTCCTGCATGAGCCTGAGACCGCCGAGCGCTTGTCCGACGCCGCTTACGAGCGGGTGCTGACGACGTTCAACTGGGACACGATCGCTGCCCAAACCCTCGCCGTATACGACCGCGTCTGGGCCGAGTATTTGATCAGCGACTGGCGCGTCCCGAACCTCACCCCGGCCGTGATTGCGACGCCCCGTGTTTAATCCCTGCCTGCTTGTGGAACAAAGAAGACTGTAAGACTGTTACTTGTAACGGGGAATACAGAGAATACTATGAGCACCATATTGGGGATTGCTGCGCTTTATATGGCGTTTGCCGCCATTTTCTACCTGCGGCTGACGGCGACCGCGACTGACGGGCTTACGCCGGTTTCGCCGAAGCCTTCGCGCTGGCACCGGGCCAAGCGGCTCACGGCGGCGTTTTTGCGTCGGGTCCGCTCCGCCGTGCCCAAGCGCTGATAAGCGAGCAGCGAAAGCGGCCTCCCGAAGACACGGTCTCGGAGGGCCGCTTTTTTGCGTGTGCAGGAAAACGCGCCCCCCATGCCGAACACAGCCCCATGACGACACCATTGGGGATTGGAATGATCGGCGTCGGGCAGGTCGCGACGACACGGCACTTGCCGGCGTTTGCGAAGCTGCAAGACGAGGGCAAAGTGAGCCTCCTTGCTGTGTGCGATGTCGGAGAAGACAAGCTGCGGCGGGCGGCGGACAAGTTCGATGTTCCCTATGCGTTTGCCGACTACCACCATATGCTGGCGATGCCCGAAATAGATGCCGTCGTGGTCTGCACGACCAACTTCCAGCACTGCCAGCCGGTCTTGGATGCGTTCGCCGCCGGCAAGCACGTTTTGTGCGAGAAGCCGCTGGCCCTGAACGCCATGGAAGGCGCGGCGATGGTCGCGGCGGGCCGCGCGGCGGGGAAGCAGTTCCAGGTGGGCTACAACCTGCGCTTCGGTCCGGGCGCTCAGGCGGTCCGTCGGTTCATTGACGACGGCAAGCTCGGGCAGATTTACCATGCCCGTGCCCAGGCTCTGCGCCGCCGGGGTATCCCAAGCCACGGACACTTCACCGACAAGTCCAAGCAGGGGGGCGGGCCATTGATAGACATCGGCGCACACGTTCTCGACTTGTCGCTCTGGCTGATGGACTTCCCCAAGCCCGTGTCGGTCTCCGGGCAGACATCGGCTAAATTCGGGCACCGGGAGGGCGTCATCGGCCTGCGCGGGCAGTGGAACCCCAAAAACTTCACCGTGGAAGACTTCGGCGCCGGCTTGGTTCGCTTCGACAATGGCGCGACGCTGATCTTGGAGTCGTCGTTTGCCGCCAACATCGCCCAGGACCAGTTTCAAACGACGCTCCTGGGCACCGAAGGCGGGGCGCTGGTGGACATGATCACCGACGCCAACACGCGGGTTTACCGCGAGGAGAGCGGCACCCTGACCGATACGGCTCCGGTGTTCCTGCCACAAGTCCACACCCACGAAGCTGAAATCCGCGCATTCGTTCAAGCCCTAACCGACGGCACCCCGGTTCCTGTCCCCGGCGAGCAGGCCCTCATCGTCACGCAGATTTTGGATGCTTTGTACCTATCCGCCGAGACGGGCCATGAGGTTTTACTGTAGGAAGCAGACACTGGCTAAAGGAGCCGTCATGGAGTGGAGCAAGCTTGTCCCAGAGCTGACTGTTTCTGACTTTGAAGCGTCTTTGCGGTTTTATGTCGAGACGCTCGGGTTCGAAATCGTGCATCGGCGTGAGGACCCGGCATTTGCCTATCTCGACTTGGACGGTGTGCAGCTCATGCTGGAAGCGTTTCAGGAAGGCGGCTGGAACACGGATATACTTGAAAGGCCCTATGGCCGGGGCATCAACTTTCAGATTGAGCTGTCCGACCTTCAGCCGGTGCTGAACTCGCTGAAACACGCCGGTTATCCGCTTTTCCGTTCCATGGCGGAAAACTGGTATGAAACAGCGGAAGGGCTGTCAGGCCAGAAAGAGTTTCTTGTGCAGGATCCCGACGGCTACCTGCTCCGCTTCAGCCAGTATTTAGGTGAAAGGCTAATAGAACAAAACAATGACACTCACTATTGATTTGCCGCAGGAGACGCTTGAAGCTTTGAGGGCTGACGCCGGGGCGCTGGGACGGCCTGCCGAGCAGGTTGCCGCACAGTATTTAGTCTCGCTTTTCGCGCCAGACGAAGATGGAAAAATCGCCATCAACACTGTGCTTGTCGCGTGGCAGGGCAGCGGCGTGGTACAATAGCGACTATGAATCAGCCTTCTCCCCAAATAATCCCAAAACCTGTGCCGAACAAGCCCGCCGGGTGGCTGGCGGCGGTGCTGCCGGTGCTGACGATTGCGGCCTGCGCGGAGCTTGGCATCTCGGTGCTGAATAACTCGGCGCTGCCGATCTATTTCACCAAAGGACTGCACATCTCGACCCAGGTGATGGGTCTGCTGCTGGTCTGGTTTTACATCAGCGAGTCGGTCTTCAAGTCCCCGCTCGGGGTGCTGGCGGACCGGATCGGGCGCAAGCCGCTGATGCTGGGCGGGGCGGCGATCACGGTGTTCACGCCGATTTTGCTGATCTCAGTGCATTACGATCCCGCGCAAGTGACATCGGTCGCCGTGCTGGTGGCGTTTGGGTTCCTGCGGGCGATGGACGGTCTGGGACAGGCAGCGATGTGGCCGTCGCTCTATGCCTATGTTGGGGATGTCGTGGCGGAAAAGCAGCGTGGGGCGGCGATGGGGCTTCTCAACGTCGTCTATATGCTCGGCTCGGCGTTTGCGTTTCTCGCGGGCGGGTTCGCCGACGACACGTTCGGCCCGTGGCTGACCAAGCAGGAGACGTTCGGCGCGGCGATCCACCGGGTCGGCCACCGAATACACCAATCGGGCAGCCATCTGGCGGAGCATCTGCACCGGCACGCGCACACCACGGCGGCGTTGGCCCCGGCCCCGCCGGCGGTGCAGGCGGACCATCAGCCGGAGTATTATTATCCCTCGTTTTACCTCGCCGCCGTGCTGTTCGCGGTCGCCGTGATTGCGGCGATCGCCCTGCGCGGCAAAGTGCGTCATGTGCCGACGGCGGAGGAGACGGCGGGCGGCAGCAGCGAGAGCATCACCGGGGCGCAGTTTTTGGATGCCCTGCGGACCGTGCCGCAGTTCCTCGGGATCGCGTTCGTGACCTTTTTCGGCATCGGCTGCATCCTGCCGATTATGAAGCTGTTCGTGGTCGCTCAGTTCGGCATCTCCGAGACCGAGTTCGGGGTGCTGGTGCTGGGACCGGCGCTGGTGATTGCCGCCGTTGCGTTCCCCGCCGGGCAGCTTGCCGACCGCTGGGGCAACACGCGCTCGGTGCGCCTCGGGTTCACGCTCTGCGCGGTGGGCCTGCTGGCGATCTGCGGGCTGTACTTCGCACACACCGGCAAGTTCGAGTTTATCGCGGCAGCGACGGTGCTCGGGGTCGGTTTTGTGATCGCGTTCCCGGCGTGGCTGGCGCTTTTGACGGTGCTGGGCGGGGAGCATCAGCGTGGGACGATCTTTGCGGCGGTCAGCACGGCGCAGGGGGTGGGGGCGCTGGTCGGGGTGCTGCTCGGCACCAAGCTGTACGACTCGGTCGGGCACATCGCGCCGTTTGTGGCGGCGGCGGGCTTTGTGTCGGTCGGCACGGCCCTGGTGCTGGCATTCGTGCGGGAAAGCCGCCTGCGCCTAGCGTCTTGAATTGGCGTCTTAAATCTGCCCGACTCTTAACCTTTGGTAACAATAATCGCCGCCCCCGTTATTTTCATCTAAAAACCTCTTGCACAAACCTCAAGTGTGTGATATAATCAACTAGTTTTGCTCCCGATGCCCTTTGTGCGGGGCAGAAAGCAGCTTCCGATCACAATTTTCTAGGCCACAACCAACTTTTAGATCACAACCGAGCGCTGGGCAGTTTGACCCGCCGCCACACTTATCCCCCTCAGATTGAACCATGACCGTTCTGCGCGGACCGACTTGTCCGTGCCGCCATTTGTGCCTATCCGCTGTTTTTTTGGTGTCCACGCTGCGCTCGGCCCGAGGCGGTTTTTGCCGGCACCACGCACAACCAGGGAGGTTGTATTCGTCTTGAACACAGAACGTATTTTTTCTCACACTTCTTCGCGCTTCTCGCTTGGCTTCCGTCTGGCCCTGGCCTGGCTGGCCGCGGCGCTCCTGCTTGGGCTGGCTGCGACATCGTCGCAGGCCGGCCTGAAGTCGCCCTCGGGCACCGGTGTCGGCGCAGTGCTGGCGCTCTCGGCCCGGCTGCGCCTGGCGGACCTCCGCGCTGCGACCGCCTCCAGCCATGATCCCAGCGGGCGCACATTGCTGCCGCGCCGCCTGATGCACTCCGGCGCAATTGTGAAGTCTCGCGCCACCGCGGCCAGCGCGACCCCGATCCCCGGCGCGGTGCAGACTTACGACGTCTTCAACCCGGCCCCAGCGTTCCGGCCGCTGTACGGCTTCGACAACGGCGGCGGTATAGTCGGAAACAATCCACAGAACCCGCCGCTCTACGCCCCGTCCCTGGTGCCGACCAACTTGACCCCGGTTTGGTCCGCCGATGAGACCTTTTTGGTCTACTCGTCCAACCGCACGGCAGCCGGCGGAATCGGCGCGGACGGCCGCTACCATCTGTGGGCGATCTCTGTCAACGGCGGACAGGCATACCAGATCACGACTTCTACCGGTCCGGTGGGCGGCGGCGAATTCTTCCCCGCGCTGAATTCATCGAACAACACCGAGCTTGCGTTCACGTCCGACGCCCAGACGCCCGGCCTCCAGAACCTGTATGCAATCCAGTTTTCGTTCCCGGCAGTCGTCGTCGCCACCGCTCCGGCCAACATTTCCGACCCAGCGTTCGTCACGTCGCCGACCAATATCGCCGGGACCGGGTTCGACCAGGTCCAGCGGCCCTCTATCTCGCCGACCAACGCCAACCTGCTCATCTTTTCTGCCCACAGCATTGCCGGCGCCAATGCTGGACACAACCATCTATACTTCTTGTACCTGACGACCGGCGGCTTTGACTCCAACAACCGGTCCCTGCCGGCGAAGCTGACCGACGGCCAGGCCGACGACACCGACCCGGCGTACTCCAACGACGGTCAGTACATCGCCTTCGCTTCTACGGCCAGCCAGGTAAACGCGCAGACTGCGCCAAACAACTCGTTCAGCTCGAACCCGAACACGTCCCAGTCCATCACCACGATTACCGCCGGCACGACGGTCGCCTCGAACCGCAGCCTGTTCCTGCTGTCCGGCGGCGCCGGCGCTTCCGGCACTGGCTCCGCCGGCTTCGGGACACCTCCCGCGACTCTTCAGTCCGCGCATGGCCGCATCACGGCAGCGGGCACCGATGACTCCGGTCCGGCATGGAGCTACAACAACCCGAACCAGTACACAAACTCCGGCATCGGGTTCGAGTACCTGGCCTTCTCACGCGGCGCTTCGCAGGGCCAGCCGCACGACATTTACTACCTGCAAACCGTCCGCGGGGTCAACTCGCAGGGCGAGACGGGCCGGTCTTACGAAGCCGCGACCGCGCCGGTTGCGGCTGCCACGCCCCTCTACCGGGTCGCCGCCGGCAGCAACGGTTACTTCGCTCCCAACAAAGACGTTTATACCGGGGATAACGCCTTTAACGGCCTGCCGTTCTACTCAGGCGGTGCGCTCGGCACAAACACGGCAGCGGTGGACACGACGAACGACCCAACCGCCCCAACCGGTCTGTATTCAACGTTCCGCATCGGCGGCGCGGCAGTCGGCACGGCCCCTGCCGACCAGTTCACTTACACGCTTCCGAATCTGACACCCGGTGCGACCTACACCGTGCGGCTGCATTTCGCCGATCCGACGGATGCCGTTGCCGGCAAGCGCATCTTCAAAGTCGCAATTCCTTACCAGTATCCGAATAACAACAATGTCACTCAGTATTCCAGCATCGTAGACATTGCTCAGGCTGCGCCTGGGCAGAACAAAGCCTACGTTCTGACTATTCCCAATGTGGTCGCGACCGATTACTTCTCGCAGTTCACCAGCAACAATGTCGCACCGACGACACGAGGACGGATTCAGGTCGTCTTTTCAAAAGTCGTCGGCAGCACGGATCAGCCGCTGGTCAACGGGATTGAAGTGCTTTCCAATGTTCCAGGCCTTCCCACTGGGGGCGGCAACACCAGCGCCGCCGACTTTAGCGGCTTCGGTGGCTACGCCGGCACGGCCCAGCCCGGTGCACCGATATACTTCAACGCTGCCAGCGCTTCCGCGACAAGCATCAACTTGACCTGGAGTCCGGTCGCCGGTGCCGTCTCGTACAACCTGTATCGCACACCCGCCGGGTCGGCGACAACTTTGAACCGGCCCAACAACGGCGGCTCCGGGCTGGAAGGCAACGCCCCTTACAAGCCCGGCATCACCGGGACCCCAGTAGGCGGGCCAACCGGACAGGTGCTTTCCTACACGGACCCGGATGCGGCAATCCAGACGGGCAGCCAGTATTTCTACCAGATCACAGCGATTGTTCTCCAGAGCATCACCCCAGAGGCGTCCGGGTCGAACAGCGCGGTCAAGGTTGTTACGGAACTCAATGCGCCGTCTGCGACCAACACCTACGACGACATCTATCCGACCTGGTCGCCGTTCCGGTCAATCTTCAGCATCGCCTATTCGTCGAACCGCTCGGTAAGCTACAACGACCCGACCAGCGGTGTTCCGTCGGAAATCGCGATTTCCCTGCCGCGCGGCCAGGTCACGCAGACCTACCCGGTCGGCGCGGCGTATGCCGGTGTTTTGATCTCGCAAGTACTGAACCTGGACCCTCCGACCCTGCTGCGCTTCAGCAATACGGAGACGATCCACGTCCAGCCGGGCAACACCGCCGACCCCGTCAACGGGACGCCGACAAAGTTCGGTCTCATCACCGGCGGGCAGGCGGCGACATTCACCGTCCGACTGTCCAACCGCGAAGCTGGGATTGACGACAACAACGTCTACCTGCAAATCAAGGACCCGGACTCGAAGTACCAGGACTCGGACCGGCGGGAACACAAAGTTTTTGCCAAAGACAATCAGTTCAACTTCCAAAGCAACCGACCTGCCAGCGATACGTCCACATTCTCGTCGAGCTTCTACCTGCCGATTAATGGCCCTGGCCTCGGCTACGGCGGCATCAACCGCTTCTTCCCGCCGATTGTGGATACCTGGCCAACCTACGGTCTTGGTAACGGAGGCTACGAGTTCCCGCGTGGGGCATTCGGCGGCTTCTGGAACGGGACCAATACGCATCTCTATGTCGGCAAGACCGGCGGCGGCAACAACAGCCTCACAGGGATTGATACCCGCCCGAACCCGCCCGTCCAGTACCAGTTCGCCGGCGACAACCCGGACCTCTTCATTCCCTGGGGGCCGGAGTACGAATGCCAGTTCCTGAACGCGCAGTACGCTGGGCCGAACTCGGTCTTGGCCGACTACGGCACCCCTTACTATTTGGCTGGTGTGGATGATCAGCAGTCGTTCAGTGGTATATTCAACCCAAACCGTGCTGAATGGCTGAAGCTCACCAAAGTCGTCAATCAGGACAACAAAGGCGGTGTCCTCTACACCGCAACCTGGACGACACCGACCTCGGGCAGTGACTTCTACCTCGATGTGATTGCTTACGACAAGGCCGTCTTCCCAACCCTGCCGGCAAACACGTCTCAGTACGAGGGCCAAAGCATCAACTGGCGTATCTATGACAATACCGGCGGGTTCAGCACGAACACCTCGATTGACAACAACGACATCCTGGTCGTCAGCGACAACGCGCTGGGACAGAAGTTTGCCGGCTCGACGTTCAACGGCTCGAACGGCAACCTGAACCTGGTCCCGAAACTCTACGGCGCGGAGTCCTACTTCACCGACGTTGACGTAAATATCCTGCCCGACACGGTCTATGCTGGGTACCCGACGTTTCTGAGCAGCAACCAAGCCGATTGGCAGTTTGGGCCGTACTTGCAGAAGTTCGGCGTCGGCGTCAGCGCCTATTCGGCTCTTTTCTCCGTCGCGCCGGCTGACGTCAATGCCGGTCCGAACGCCGGCTGGCGCTGGCTGAACGGCCTCGGCGTCGGCTCGTACAGCGACCGGTTCACCACCAGCTTCAATCAGGGCAGCACGGTGGACGGCGTTTCCTACGATAACTCGCAAAAGTACAGTATTTGGCGCATCTTGGCACGCGGCCCCGTGCCGCAGCAGATCCTGAACTCGTACCTGCCGACCAAGCAGGGGCAGCCGGCGGTCGTGGACCTGCAAGGTGTGGCTCCCTACAAGAATGTCCCTGCCGCGACCGTACTCGATGCCCACCGCTGCATCATCTGGGTTTCGCCGTACACCGGCGACCTGCTGACTGACCCCGGTGCGCTCGACGACCCAGGCTCATTCAATGCGCCGAACCAGCCGGATCGCCAGAGTACGCAAACCATTCTGCGGAACTTTGTCACCGGCGGCGGGCGTCTGTTCATCGGCGGCCAGGATGTCGGGTCCGGCCTGACACTCGGCAGCGCCGCCACCAATGCGCCCGGCGGGTTCCTGTCGGATGTCCTGAACGCCACTGTGACCTCTTCCAATGGCGGCACAAACACATTGACAGGCGGCCAGAACCGCATCACCGGCGATCCGGGGTACGACGGACTTATCCGTGGTTACTACCCGGAGATTGTCGGCACCTACCCGGACCCGCTGGGCTTCCGCTCTGATTTCATCGCCGACATTGGACCTGTCTACCCCTACCAGAACAACTTAGTCCTGGGATCGGACGGACAGGCCGACGGCTCTCTCGACCAGCGCTTACGGCCCCTCTCATTGGGATCCCAGAACAGCCTGCTGCTCGGACAAGCTAACTTACTTGGGCAGATTGACACACTCACGCCGGCAAACGGCGCGACTTCCGTGATCACCTACGGCGCGGGCGGCCCGGTAGCGATGGTCATCCATGATGATCCTTATGGTCTGCCCAAAGCGGGATCTACGCCGGGCGCTCTGCCGAACGGCGGCACGGGCAGCCGGGTTGTCTACAGCGGGTTCGGCCTCGAAGCCATGAGCAACGATGCCTATGCACCGGAAGGGGGCGACCCTGCATTCCCGCTATCTGTTGCGCCGGCGGCGCCGCGCAACCCGCGTGCCAACATCCTGCACAATATCATCACTTATCTGCGGACAGGCAGCGTCAGCGGCCTGATCACCCAGACCGCCGGAACCGGTGCTGGAGCAGGGCAGGGCGTTCCCGGAGCGACCGTCTACCTCGTCCCGGCATCCGGCAACGCACCGCCGACGCGCGTGACGTTCAGCGCCTCCACCGATCAAACCGGCACCTTCAAAATTGTCGGCGTCGAGCCGGGTGTCTACACGCTTGTCGCCTACAAAGCGGGCTACTCACGCGCCGCCAGCAACACCGGTGTCACGTTTACCGTAGAAGGCGACATCAACGTCAGCGGCGCATCTCTGACCATCTCCCCGCTGCCGCCCGGCAACATTGCCGGGGCTGTCCGCGACACGGCAGGGAACTTGGTCACCGGCGCGACGGCGACGTTCCTGTCCCAGGACAACACGATCACACGGACGACGGTCGAGACTGCCACCGGAGTGGTTCCAAGTAATCCTGCGGAGAACTACTTCCTGGCGTCGGTTCCGGTCACCAGCTACACGGGAAGCGCAGTCGGTCCGACCAACCCGCAAGGCTTCGATGAGTACCTGAAAGCGGACAAGCCTGATGCGCCGAAGCCGCCTGCGACCGCGCCGGATTACAGCCTCGGTGTGACGGTTCTCGCGAACACGACGACCCAGCCGGTCAACTTCACGCTCACGCCGATCCCGGCGAAGATCAGCGGAACTATCACCAGCGCCACCGGCGGGGCACCCATCGCCGGGGCCACCGTCACGCTGACCGACAGCGCCGGCAAGACGGTCGTTCCACCGGTCACAACGGGAGCGGACGGCGTCTATACGCTGACTGGTATCCCGGCGACCACGACTGCGACGGCGTACACACTCACGGTCACTAAAGGAGGCTTCTCTCCCGGCACCGCCGCCGAGAGTGTCTACCTCGGCAGTGTCCTGACCGGCCAGAACGTCGCCCTGACGCCGATTGCCTCCGGCACTATCAGCGGTGTCGTTACCGATAAGAGAACGGGCCTGCCGATTGCCGACGCAACTGTGACCGCGACGCCCACCGGGGCACCGGCCATTACCGCGGTTACAGCGGCGGACGGCAGCTATGCGTTCAACCTGGTGCCGACCGGCGACTACAGCGTCGCAGCGGTTGGACCGGCTACCGGGCAGGCTTACCAGCCGGCTCCGGCGCAAACGGTCACGGTTGTCAATGCCGCGACCGCGACGGCGAACTTTGCCCTGGTGCCGATCCTGGCAACTTTGACCGGCACGGTCACGGACGCTTCCACCGGCAAGCCGCTATCCGGCGTCGCACTCAGCGTCACCGACAGCAGCAAAAACGCGGTCACGACCAATCCGGCCCCAATTACGACCGACGCCTCCGGGAACTACTCGGCGACGCTTGCGCCGGGCACGTACTTCGTGACGGCGGTCAAGGCTGGCTACGCCACGCAGACAAGCCCGTCCACGGCATTCGCCCTCGGCGCGACGGTGGCTGTTCCGTTTAAGCTGGTCAGCGGCACCGGCACGGTCGGCGGCTTGGTGACGAGCCAGGCCGGAACCGCGCCGCTTTCCGGAGCGACCGTGACCTTCGTCGCCTCGGGCCAGACCACCGGCATCACGTTCACAACCGGTGGGACGACGACAGCCGCGCCCGACGGCACTGGACCCGTCAACTACAGCGGGTCGCTTGCGGCAGGCACTTACACCGCCACCGTATCGCTGGGGGGCCGGACGACTGCCCCGCAGACGATCACGGTCAAAGGCGGAGTCTTCACCCGCGTGGACTTCACGGGGGCCGGAGGCGGCCTGCCGCCGCTGCATACGTTCGCGGCGGGCCTTCAGTTCGTCTCGACACCCTACGACTACAGCGCCCTCGGGTTCACCGGTCTGTTCGGCACGCTCAACACCAGCCCCGCCGGCACAGCCTCCAACGGCAACCGCTCGAACGTCGCGGTGTGGAACCCGCTTTCCGGAGCGTATGCTCTGGACCCAAATGCACCTGCCGACAGCCTGCGCCTCGGGATCGGCTACTGGGTCTATCTCAAGGCCGCGGTCCCGGTGACCCAGCAGGGAACGACGCCGACGGGCAGCTTTGTCGCAGTCCCGCTTGGGCAGGGATGGAACCAGATCGGCGTGCCGAACCCGGCAGCCGCCGGCGTCCCGGTGTCGAGCCTGATGTTCGACAACGGCACCGGCGGTATGATCACCTTCCAGCAGGCCGGCAGCAGCCAGTACAACCTGGTCACGCGCCCGCTCTACGGCTACTCCGGCGGCGGCTATCAGGCCCTCGGGACCGGCGGGGTGCTGACGCCGTGGAATGCCTACTGGATCTATGTCAACACGGCGGCGACATTGGAGATCCCGAGCAAGTAGGCAGAACCCAAGTGACCGGCACTGGAAGTGCCGGTCTACTGTTGCGTGAAAGTCCCTCCGGGACTGAGGAGCATGAAGCGCCCGTGTTCTTCGTCCATAACCGCTTCAGTTTCCATTCAACAATAGACCGGCACTTCCAGTGCCGGTTCCGATCTTTCTTTGCTTTTGGTCTTTCTTTGCTTTTAATGCTTGCGTAAAAATCGCGGCTATGTTATAATCGTCACAGACCGAACCCGGCACTGTCCCCAGAGCCGCAGCTTCGCTTCTCTTTCGCTTCTTCTCGCATCATTCTCACACGAGACCACTTTGCGAGACCGCTTTGCCGGCTTGATACCGGTTCGATGGATGGATGGGCCTCGCCCCGCCGCCATGGAGGTTTTATCCGCTTGAACGTACTACGCTCACTTCGCCTTGCCCTGCTGCCGCTGCTGGCGGTCCTCGGCTCAATCTTTCTGGTCGCCGGCCTGCTGCTGGCGACGCCGTCCGTTTCCCGGCACGGCTCACTCGGCGCAGCGCTGTCGCTGCGGGCCGCACTGAACCCGTCGTCCCTGAAGAGCGCACACGCGAAGACGTTCCAGGACTTCGGTGTTCCCCGCGACATGCGGCGCGGCTCCGATGGCCGCTTCATTTACAAAAAGTCAAGGCTGATGCATGCGGGAGCGCTGGTTTCCCGCATCGCCGGCGGCGCAGCCCCCCAGGTGGATGAAGCCGTGCAGACGTTCGACGCCTTCAACCCGCCCCCGGCATTCGCGGGCGGCCCCACGCTGGTCCCCACTAACCTGACTCCGGTCTGGACCGCCGACCAAACCATGCTTGTGTTTTCGTCCAACCGCACCGCTGCCGGCGCTGCCGGTACACGGTTCCACATCTGGGCGATCCCGATCAATGGCGGCACGGCGGTTCAGCTCACGAGCAGCGCTGCTGCCCCCGGCGAAACCGCCGGCCTGCCGCATGGCGAGTTCTTCCCGGCCCTGAGCGGCGGCAACAATACGACCCTGGCATTTACCTCCGATGCCGCCTCGGCCAATGTCCAAAACCTGTATTCGGTGCCGTTCACTGCCGCCACCGTCGCCGTGTCCTCGCTGACCTCGCCGACTATGCGCGGCACCGACAGCGCCGGCTCGTCCCTGACCGGCTTCGGCAGTGTTGGACGTATGGCGTTCTCACCCAATGATGCAAACCTCGTGGTCTTTGCCGCCGTCAGTACCGCCGGTACCTACGCGGCCCGCAGCCATGTGTATTTCCTGTATCTGTCGAGCGGCGGCTTCGACGCCAACAACCCGTCGTTCCCGGCAAAGCTCACCGATGGGCCGGCAAATGATACCGACCCGTCCTATTCGCAGAATGGCATTGCCATCGCGTTTGCCTCCACCGCCTCCGCGCTGTCGGCGACCGGCATCTCGCCGAGCGCCAACCCGAACGCGGCCCCAATTCTGACCACCGGCGGCGGCACAAACCGCAGCATTTTCGTTGTCGGCGGCGGCGGCTCATTCGGCTTTGCGACACTTCAGAACGGCGGCAAGCCGGAAACGACCCCCGGCACCGACAGCTTCGCGCCGGCGTGGTCGTCACGTGCCGCCAATCCTTACCTGAATCCCTCGCTGAACCAGGAGTACATCGCGTTCTCGCGCAGTGCATCGCCCACGTCGCCGCATGCGATTTATTACATCCTCGCCCTGCGCGACACGGCGGCGGGGACGCCGGCGCTCTACACCGAAGGCGCGACGATTATCCCGGCAGGGAAGGACATAAACGGCAATGCCACGCCGGCGGTCATCAACACTGCGGCTGGGCTGAACACAAGCGATCCAAACGGTCTTTTTGACAATATCTACCCGACCTGGTCGCCGTTTCTCTCGGTCTACAGCATCGCCTACTCGTCCAACCGAACCGTCACCTACAGTGACCCGGCGGCAGGCACGGCGCTGGACACGGCGGTCAGTATCCCGCCCGGCGGCAGCCTCGGCGGCGGAAACGTCGTCGGTACGGCCTATGCCGGCCTTTTGGAGTCGCAGGTGCTGAACCTCGACCCGCCGACCTTGCTTCCCTTCAGCGGCAACGAGATCATCCATGTCGCAAACTCCGCCGGGCAGATCTCGCGGGGCAACCTCACGCCCGGTCAGCCGGTGACGCTCACGGTGCGCCTGAGCAGCCGCGAAGCGGGCATTGACGACGGCAATGTCTACGTTCAGCTTAAAGACCCGGAAAGCAAGTACGAAAGCAACAACGCGCTGGGCCTGGAGCACAAAGTCTTCGCCAAAGACGCACGGTTCCGCACCCAGGCCAACGCCCCGGCGCTGCTCGACAGCGGCACCTCCACGGCCCTGATGAACGGCGGCGGGTACGCGACCTACAACCAGTTCAAGGACAGCAACGGCAATCTCTTCACACTGAACAATCGCGGGTCGTCCGCCGGTATCGAAGGACCGGCAGCATTCCTCAGCGGCACCGCAGTGAATGCACAGACCGCACCGGTGACCGACAATCCCATCGGCAACATCTCGATCGGGCGCAGCGGCGGCGGCACGAACCCGCAGCTTGTGCTGACCGACAAGGGTGGACCGGTGACCGACGGCAACACTAAAGCTGTTGTCGTGAACCCGCCCGGCAGCAACCCGGCCCTCTTTACTCCCTGGGGGCCGGAGTTTGAGTGTCAGGTGGTCAATCCGCAATACAATGTGGGCGGCGCAGCCGATACGATCTCAACCGATTACCGCGACCCGTATTACCTCGCCGGCGTGGATGACCAGCAGCCGTTCAGCGGCACAGCGGACAGGGTGCGCCCGACAGCTGACGGAACCGGTGCCGATGGCGCGGCGACTCCCGCCGAGTGGCTGAAGCTGACCCGCGTGCCGGCCGCGCAGCAGGACGGACAGGGCGGTATACTATACACTGTGAACTGGGTTTCCCCAAGTTCGGGCAGTGACTTCTACTTGGACGTGATCGCATTCGATAAGGCAACCGCGCCAATTCTTTACAACGCGGCGCAGGTCGCCGCCGGCGGCACGACCGGCGGGAACTGGCGCATCTACGATAATATCGGCGGCTTCAGCACGGCGTCTTCCATCGGCAGCAACGATATTCTGCTAGTCAGCGATTATGCTCTAGGTCAGAAGTTCGCTGCAACGACTTTCGGCGGCTCGACCGGGTTTGTCAACCTGGTTCCAAAGCTTTACGGCGCGGAGTCTTATGTCACGGCGGTGGATGTCAATATCCTGCCGAACGCGATCTATCGTCACTACGTCATTACCGGGGCGGATGTCAACAATCCCAGCACAGAAGTGCTGGACATCGGGGCTGAGTACAGCCCTGCTGGCGGAGAAACGTTCAATACACGTCCGCTGTCGCCGTTCCTCAATGGCCTCGGCGTCGGGTCGTACACCGACACCTTCATCGATACCGGCGCACAGCGCGACGGGGTGGCCTCGCCGCCATCGCAGCAATACAGCATCTGGCGCATTCTCTCGCGCGGCCCGATCCCCGCCTCGATCTATAACAGCTACACGCCAAAACCCGTGCAGCAGCCGCTGGTCAACGACCCGGCGACAAAGGTCAACATTCCGGCGGGAACCGTGTTGAGCGCCCCAAAGTGCATTGTCTGGCTGTCGCCGTTCACCGGCGATGTGCTGGCCGGGGCGGGAACACTGACCGATGCCTCGACCCAGGCGTCCCTGCGGGCCTTTGTCGCAGCGGGTGGGCGGCTCTGCATCACCGGCCAGGATGTGGCCTCGTCCTTGACCCAGAACGGGGCGGCGAACAACGCGGCGGGCGGCTTCCTGTCCGACGTGCTGAACGCGACGCTCGCGACCCCGAGCGGCGGTACCCATGAGCCGGCGAACGCCGCTGTCAACACCGATAGTCGCTTGACGTTCTCGGCATCCTATGACAACAATTTGATCGGCAGCTTCGTTGAGTTGAACCCGGGCGGTACGAACAGTCCGGTCCCATTGCGGGACCGCCTTATTCGTATCTCAAACAACAACGGCGGCAACCTCTTTGAAGAAGTTCACGTTCGAGACATCCAAAACCTCTCGAACTGGCGAACCGACGGCTCGCTCGATCAGCTCGGCCCCTACCCGCAGCCGTTCACCCTGGGCGCTGCCGGGACTAGCCTAGCGACCACGCTCAACTCCAGCTCAGTCGTCAGCCAGATTGACACGGTCGTGCCGAACAAGGGCGCACACGTTGATCAGACGCTCGCGCCGTTCGCGAACCATATCCCGCCGCTGCAGTTTGGCAACGTTGACGCAGCCAGTTCGCCGGGTGGCGCGGGCCTGATCTATTCGGAGATACCGGTGGGTACCACCGGCAGCACCGCGAAAGTTGTTTACGCGACCTTCGGCCTCGAAGCGCTCAGTTCGGAGTTCTATCGGCGTACCCTGACCTTTAAGCCGAACCCGGACGATTATGAAGTCCGCAATGTTCGGCAGGGCGTCATTCACAACATCGTCAGCTATCTGCGGACCGGCTCCATCACCGGAACCGTCCGCTCGACCAGCGGCAACGGTGTGGTCGGCTCGGGCATCAGCGGCGCAACGGTCTACGTGCAGTCGGGCCTCGGGCCGGTCATCCCCGGACGCGGCACGTTCAGCGCGACGACCGACAGCGCCGGAAACTTCGACATCACCGGCGTTGAGCCGGGCAGCTACACCCTGGCGGCCTACCGGACCGGCTTTATCAGCACGACCTCCAATAAAGGCGTCCTGTTTGTCATCGAAGGCGACACGACTCAAAGTGCGAACCTGACAATGGCAACGGCAAACCCCGGCACCGTCACCGGCACCGTCACCGACACCAGCAAGAGTGCGGTGCCCGGCGCGACCGTCAGCTTCACGTCCACCGACGGTCAGACCTATCAAACGACCACAAACGCGAACGGCGTCTATACACTGGCCTCGATCCCGCCGGCCTCCTATACCGGCACGGCCAGCAAGACCGGCTTCGGCATCGCGACCTCCGCAGCGACTGCGGTTTCCACTGGGAATACCGCCACGGTGAACTTTGTCCTCACTGCGGGTCCGGGCACAGCCTCGGGCCGGGTTCTGGACACGGCGGGCAATCCGATTAGCGGCGCGACGGTCTTCTTCTCCGGCGGCTCGCTGGCGACGCCGCTTTCGGCGACAACGGACACCAGCGGCAACTACTCGCTTGCGAACCTGACCGTAGGCACGTACTCGGTGGCCGCCTCCGCTGCCGGCTTTGCGACCAGTGCCCCGGTCTCGGTGGTCATCACGAGCAGTGCCAACACGGTCGTGCCGGATATCATTCTGGGAGCGCCGGTCAACGGCACGATCGGTGGGCTTGTCTCCAGTGCCGGCAGCGCGAGCGGCCTCTCCGGGGTTGTCATCACGATTGTCAACACGGCGACCAAACAGACGGTCACGACGACGTCCGCTGCGACTTCCTCGCCCGCCGCGCCGGCAGGCGACGGCAGCCCGCTGAACTACTCGCTGTCGCTGCTGCAAGGCACCTACAGCGTCTCCGCCTCTCAGGGCGGCGTCACGACCTCCCCGCAGACGGTAGTCGTGCCGGCCAGCGGCTTTGTCCGGGCAGACTTCACCGGCGCCGCCGCCTTGCAGCCGCTGCATACATTCGCGGCGGGCCTTCAGTTCGTCTCGACACCCTACGACTACAGCGCCCTCGGGTTCACCGGTCTGTTCGGTACGCTCAACACCAGCCCGGCAGGCACGCCCTCCAACGGCAACCGCTCGAACGTCGCGGTGTGGAACCCGCTTTCGGGAGCCTATGCTCTGGACCCGAATGCGCCTGCCGACAGCCTGCGCCTCGGAGTCGGCTACTGGGTCTACCTCAAGGCCGCCACGCCGGTCACGCAGGCCGGGTCCATTCCGATCGGCACAGTGTCGGTGGCGCTGAACCCGAACTGGAACCAGATCGGTGTTCCCAGCACCGCCGGTGTGACAGTGAACAGCCTCACGTTCACCGGCGCGGACGGCGTCCCGCGGGACTTCGCCACTGCGACCGGCAGCACGTATCACCTGGTCTCGCCGACCTTGTACTATTATGACGGCACAGCTTACCAGACAGTCAGCGCGGGCGGGACACTTCAGCCCTGGCAGGCATACTGGATCCGCGTGTTCACTCCGGTGACGCTCGGTATCCCGACAGGCAAGTAATCGGGTAAGTTATGCCGCTTGACGCGCCGGTCCCGGACCGGCGCGATGATTTCAGAACGGTCTTAGGAGGATCTTCACTCAGTGAAACACTTGAAAATGCATTGGAGCACACGCCCGGTCAGCTTTCTGCTGTCCGTGCTGATGGCATTGCCGGTCTTCTGCCTGCTGCTGCTGGCCCCGCCGACGTCGGCGCAGAGCCTCGCCGCCCGGCAGCCGGTCTGGGCAGTGCTGGACTTTGCCAACCCATCCGGCTACGGCAGCGGTGATGTCGGAAGGCTGGCGTCCGACTCGTTCGTCGTCCAGCTCGGCAAGCTGAACCGCTACTCGGTCCTGCCGCGCGAGCAGCTCCTTTCCGGCATCCAGAGCGAGAGCCTGACCCCCCCGCTGAACCTGTCCTCCATCGAGCGGCTGGGTCAGGCGCTGGGCGTAGACGCGATTGTCGCCGGGGAAATCTCCTCCATTTCCTTTTCGCGCGACCGGCGTCAGGCCAAAGTCAGCATGGCGATCCGCGTGATTGACCCGAAATCGGGCTTTCTGCTAAACGGCGGCCTGGCGGAAGGGCTGTCCAACCCGCGCCCGATCCCGGTAGACGATGAAGAACAGCTTGTCAACGAAGCGTTCGGAAACGCCGCCTTCAACGCCGTCCGGCAGCTCAGCAGGTTCAGCCTGCCGGTTGCCACCGTGCTGAACTCCGGCAACAACTCGCTGAACGGGCACAATGTCACCGTCACCATCAACAAAGGCACCCGCGATGGCCTGCTGCCCGGCCAGGATATGCTGGTGACCCGCAACGGGCGCTACGTCGGAGCAATCCGCGTCGCGGACTCGTCGGCCAATGACGCCAACGCGCAGGTCACGGATGTCGGCCTCGGCATCGCGCCGGGCGACCGGGCCACGGCGATCTACCATCTGCCGGCCTACACGGTAGACAAGACCACGGGATCATACCAGACGGCGACCTCCGCCGATCTCGGCGCGGATGCACCGGCGACACCGGGTCATTCCAGCCCATTCAAGGGCCTCGGCGGCCTGCTGGTCGCCGTGATCTCGGGAGCGCTGCTCCTGTCGGCGATCAGCAGCGGGCACCACCATAATGAAGCCTCGCTGGGCGGAGCGAATGTCAACAACGCTTCCGCCGTCGCCGGCCGCTCGTCGGATGTCGGCGGACCGGCTAACATTCCCGCTGGTGTCTCCACTGTCTCCGGCTTTGTTTCGGTCTCGGTGCGGATTACCGCAAATATCGGCAACATTGACGCTAACAACTTCTTAGAGTTCCATGTCTATCGCAGTGACTCACCTTTTCTACTCGCGAATGCCCAAACCCTGATCGGGGCCGGAGTCGCTACTGCGACCTCCGGTAGCAGCAGCGGCACAAACACCAATACCGGCACGACCGGCACGACAGGTACCACCGGCACTGCCGGCAATAACAACAATAACAACGGTGGCGGTCTGCTCGGCATCAATGGCTTTGGACAAGTCCCGCTGTTCTCCCAGGCCAGCAAGTCACTGCAAGTCTACGACGATTCGAGCCTTAAGACCAGCATTACGGCGTCCAAGCCCGACCCGACCAATACCTCGACGCTTGTAACGCTGTCGGCCTCCACCGCGTTTATCACGACCACGACGACCGGCACTGCGGCGACTTACTTCGGCGGTATCCCCGGCACCGGGCTTGGCTTCGGGCAGCGCGTTTCGTACCTTGTTGAGGGCTTGTATATCCAGCCGTCTACGTTCCTCACCACGGTCCCGAATCCCGGCACCGGAACGTCCGCGAACAGCAATACGAACACGAATACGAACACCAACGGTGGCACGACTAATGGTGGCACGACAAACACGAACGGCACGGGAAACGGTACCACTAACACCAGTGGAAGCACGAACACTAACACCAACTCGAACACCAACACCAGCGGCTCCACCGGGCATGGTCAGACGTTCCAGTTGACATCTCAGCGCCAGACCAATACCGTCACTTACATTGTGCCGGTCGCTCCCCGTATCAACTCGGTCAGCGGTACCGGGTCCGCCAATATCAACGTCACCGTGCCCGCAACCGCCGGCGCGAACGATTACGTCCTGCAAATCAGCCCGGACGCCGGCTTCAACACGAACACCCGGACCTACAAAGCGCCTGCCGGGGCCTATAATGTGCCAAACCCGGCGACCGACCCGAACCAGACTGCAGGCACCATCACGGGTACGGGAGGGACTATCTCGGTGGCGAACGGCAATGCCGTCGTGTTCAACAACATCAACTTGAACACGGACTTCCCCGGCAGCGGGGCGCTGTTCTACCGGATCGGCGCACGGAACTCGCTGGACAATGGCGGTTACGTCTACAGCGACCCACGGGCGCTGACCCTGACCGGCCAAGTCCTCCACAGCAACATCCGAGACCAGATACTTAGGACCCGCCCGCGCTTCTAAGAAGCCGCAGATCTGAGACGCCGCAAAGAGGACACACTTATGACATTCGGTACACACTCACAGACCCAAAGTACGGTGCGCCAGAGCACGGCGCGGCGCACCCGCCGGCAGCGCTTCCTGGCGCTGGCGCTGACGGCAGCCCTGCTGATGCCGTCCGCCGCGACCCTGCTGCCGGCGGCGTCAGCGGCGCCGGGCGGCGGCACGGCCGCCGATCTTGCCTCGGTGCAGATCCCGACCGTGCCAGCGGCCTCCGGGCCGATCCAGACGATCCTGATGTTTCCATTCACCAGCAAGGTCGCCGGCGGGGCCGACGGCGGATTCGATGCCCCGATTATCGGGGCACGGGTCGAGAACGCTATCAAGCAGCGCTTGAATGTCATCGGGCGCTACAAAGCGAACTCCTTCTCGCCGATGCTGCCGCAAATCCAGCGGGCGGTGCAGGACTCCGGCATCGCCGGGATCACCGAAACCGATGTCGTCCCGCCCTACGATTCGTCCCAAAAGGGCCGGCGTTTAGCGGATCAGCTGGCGACCGACGGCTACCTGCTCGGGACGATTGAGTCCATCCAGACCGACACGCAGACCCGCACGGTCAGCCTGACAGTCACGGCGACCCTGTACAACACGCAAACGGGCCGGGCCGTGAAGGCGCTGGCCTACACCGGACGCGGGGTGTCGTTCAATGCTTTGGACAGCCCCGATATGCTGATGCAAAGCGCCATCAACGACGCTGCCGGTCATGTCGTGTCATCGCTGAACGCCGACATGGCGCAGGGCCGCCCAATGGTCGTCCGCGACGTCCGCCCGAAGCGCAAAAGCGGTGTCGGCCCGGTCGTGCTGGGTGTTCTGCTGGCGGCGGCGATCGCGATCGGCATCACGGCCTCGCATCACGGTCACAGCAACAACAGCGGCGGCAGCGGCGGCAGTGGTGGCGGGACGACGACAACGCCGGTGACGGTTACGCCCGGCGGTCCGCCTGCGCCGCCGCTGTAGCGGCCCGTTCACTTCAGCGGTGGGGAAGCCGGTCTTCCCCGCCGCTCACTTCTTTCGCTTGCCCGCTTACTCGCCTAACGCTTCTCCTGGTAGGGTCTCACTATGCTGCGCTTCCCCCATCACCGCTCTTTCCTGCCGCTGCTGCTCCTTGCCGCGCTTGCCGTGACGGCAAAGACGGCGCTTGCGGCCGGGCAGGCGACAATCAGTCTGGTCGCCGCGCCGGACGTTATCTACGCCGATGGGAAGAGCAGCACCGTGGTCACCGCCACCGTGTCGGACAGCGGCGGGCATCCTGCTCCCGACGGCACCTCGGTCCGGTTCACGACGACCCTGGGAACACTCACGCCCGACACGGCGGCGACGACCTCCGGGGTCGCTCGCGTGTCGCTCACGAGTGTCAACACGCCCGGCACGGCGAAAGTCTCCGCTGCCGCGTTTGGCGGCGGCCTTCAAGGGATGTCGGGCAGCGGGGCCTCGGTGGACTTCACCGCGGACCGCGAATCGCTGTTCAACAAAGATGCCCGCTGGATCCGCATTGACTGCCCGCAGTATTTGATCTACAGCGCGGATATGCACATTATCGAGGCCGACGGCAAAAATCGCTCGGCGCACCTCAGCTATAAAGCCCTCGACATCACCGCTGATTCAATGCAGGTGGATTTGCAGACCCAGACAATTCTCGCACGGGGCGCGGTCATGCAGCGGGGCCGTCACGTCCTGCGTGTCTCGGAGCTGCGCTACGATCTGCTCTCGGGCAGCGGCACCGCGATTTTGGCCGACACTGCCGAGGCAGTCACGGTTACCGGCGCAGATCTGGAAGCCGTGCAGCTTCCGGCGGACCCAGCACAGCTTCCGCTGCAAAGCAACCAGTACCGCTTTGTGGACTTGTCCGACAGCCGGGTCGTGGTCGCCGCCCGTGCGATCACGGCGGACCCGAACGATCAGGTTCAGTTCCGGCGGGCGACCCTGTACAGCGACGGCCACAAGCTGCTGTCCATGGCCTATCATGTCATGCCGATCAACACGAACCAGATCTTCGGCCAGCAGCTCGTCGGTGTCGGCTCCGCCGGTATCTTCCTGAATGTGCCGTTCTACTACGATGTCACGACCCACAGCCGGGGCACGGTCTACCTGCGGAACGCGGCGGTCAGCGGGGCAAGCCTCGGCAGCAATTTGAGCAGCGGCACGTCGTTCTTCGGCAGCCATGCAGCCCGGCACGGCATGGCGCTGGATTTGGAGCAGAGCTACGATGTCGGGCGCACCGGCTCAGGTCAGCTTCTCGTCAGCGGCATCACGCGCTCGGGGTGGGGGGCGCAGTGGACCCACACGCAGCGGCTTGACGACCGGACTTCGTCTTATTTTATTGTGGATTACCCGGAGCACCGCAGCCTGTATGCGTCCTCGAACCTGTCGCGGCAGTTCGACGGCTTCTCGCTGAACGTTGCCGCGTCCGGCTCCCGCGATCCCGGCAACGGCGGCTACAGCGCCAGCAGCGCAACCCTCAGCACCTATATTCAGACAAATCCGCGCACGCTCGGGCACTCGGGGGTAAACTACACTGCTGACCTCGGTACCCAGCATGGGCAGCTCGTCGAAAACTCCCCCGAGACCGGCAAGATTGTCACGCCGATCTCGACCACATCGGTCAATGCCCGCTTCTTCACCGCGCCGGTGCAGCTAGACAAGCGGACCCAGTTCACCGACTCGCTTTCGGTCGGGCAGGCGTTCGGCGGCATCAGCCGCCGCTTCGCCCCGACCGTCGCCGCTTCGCTCGGCCTGAGCCGGTCCTTTCGCAAGTCCGATACACTTTCGCTAAACTACACGTACAGCTACGACCCGCTGCTCTCGCAGCTCGGCTCATCAGCGTCGGGCCTGAACCCCTTGCAGGCACTGCTGCAAAGCACGACCCAGCAGCGCCTGACGGCAACTTACTTCGCCGTGGTCGTCCCGCGCGTCACGGTGTCGTTTTCCGGCTCCTACGGCCTGCCGCTGAACGACCGGGGCCTGTTTGCGACGGCTACCTACCGGATCAATGACAACTGGGGCATCGGCCTGGCGTCATCGTACCAGCGCTACTTAACCGACAGCTACCAGGACATCGAATATTCCATCAGCCGCCGGATTCTGGGCCGGGACCTGACGTTCTACTACTCGAACCGCACAAAAAAGGTCAATTTCGACTTTGCCGGCCTCGGCTGGCAGTAAAGTATTTGGCCGGCAAACCAGCAGACAAAAACCCCGGCAATTTTGCCGGGGTTTTCAGGGTTTTGTATGGAGAGATGACAAAAGGGGAACATTTGCTCGGTTGAAGCCGTCCAGAAAGACGTGATCTCCTTAACTTGCTCCTCCATTTTGTGAGGGCCGCCGCCGCCGCGCTGGGATTGCGTCGGCGGCTTCTTTTTGCCTCATTGATAGCGTTATTTATAGCGTTTTCAAGCTGCTGGCTTCGTCTCTACTGCCTTTGCCGCATCGGCTGCCTTCTTTTCTTCCTCAGCCCGCTTCTTTTCTTCTTCGGCCTTCTGCGCCGCCTCTTTGGCGGCGGCCTCAGCGGCGACGATCTTCTCGACTTCGCTGAGGAGCATCGCCTTCATGCCGACGAGTGCCTCATCATCGTCCTCGATAATCTTGTGCAGCACGCGCCCGGTCTTGCCGGAGATCAAATAGATGCTTGGCAGGTGGGAGACACCCCACATGCGCGTTTGGTACAGCTCGAAGTCTACTAAAACGTTGACGCCGGACAAGCCATGCGCCTCAGCAAACCCAGCCAGCGTTGGACGGTCGCCTTCGGCGACTCCCAGCGCCGTCCATTTCTGAGGCGGGGTCTCGGCGGTCCAGCCCTGTACGGTTTCGAGTGCCTTCACCGACGGCAGCGAGTCGGGTGCGAAGAAGACAATCACCAGCAGGCCCTTCGCCCGAAGCTTGGCCGTGTATTGGTAAACGCCCTTGGTATCGGAAAGCCCAAAATCCTGAATGGGCCGGGAGGTGCCGGCGGTATTCGCGCCGTAAAATCGTTCGGTCAGTGCCATGCGGTCTCCTCAAGGTAAACATAAAGCGAATTGTAAGCTATTGTAATTGTAGGCTATTGTACCCGCCCTGCCCATGAGTTGCGCCTAAAACTGATCCAGCGGCGCGACATAGGGTTCGCGCAGCGGGAACAGACGGTCAGCGAGAACAAGTGTCTGCGGGCCGTCGGCAGAAAGCAGACCCGAGGCGGCGGCATCCGACGGCAGCAGGTCGCCTAAGTAGAGGCGGGCGAGGACGCGGATGTCGGCGTGAATGCTCGGGCCACTGCTCTCGGTGCCCGGAAAGATGCCGTGCGCGGTCAGGCGCAGCGGGCGCGTGTTCTGAGGACAGAGCGGGTCAGCGGCAGTGACCGTCAGTGTCGTGCCAACCTCCGACAAGATGGGAGCGAAGTGCGCCGGGTGCAGGGCGTCCAGCGCCGCTTCCAAGTCTGCAATCCGCAGCATGATGCCGGGTTCGGGGGCGAGGCCGAGCGAAGAGAGGCCGAAGTCGGCGAGCTGTGCCGGGGAAGTCATCCATTCGATTATCGGGTCCGGCTGATTTGCCAGGCAGCCGACAAGGCCGCGCCGGGCCGCAGGTGTTTGGCCGCGCATCTCCAGCAGGTGCAGGACCTCTTGACGCTCCCAGATGCCCCAGCCGGCGATCTCGCCGCCCCCTTCATAGACAAACGCTTCCCGGCCCGGCACCGGCATTTCCAGCAGCCGCTCCCGGCGGCGGTCCCGCGCAAACGACCCGGTTTGGGAACGGGTCAGCGTGTCGTTCAAGCGATGCACGGCAGGCCAGTCGGCGGCGGCGAGGGGCCGGACACAGTTCGCTTCGGACGCATGGGGCAGGGCGGACGGCGGGGCCAGCCAGCGCACCTGGCGCGACGCATATTCCCAGCCGAGTCGCTCGTAGAACGGTGCGGAGATCGGGTGCAGCAAGGCCAGCGGAAAGCCAAGCTCTGCGTACAGCGTGAGCACAGTCGCAGTCAGCAAAGTCGCGGCATGGCCCCGGCGCTGAAACGCGGGCCGGGTGGCGACCCCCGCGACCCCCGCCGCCGGGACCAGGACGCCGCCGATACGGAGCCGCGCGGGCACGACCGTCAGGCAGGAAACGACCCCCGTGCCGGGGAGGGTGAGGACACGCTTCAGCAGAAGATCGTAGTAGGGATCGGCATAAAAGAGGGGCCGGGCGGCATCGGTGTCCAGGCCGAATGCGAGGCAGAGCGTCTCCAGCACTGCTTCAGCTTCCTCGGGCCGGGCCGCCCGGATGTCCGGGGGTGTCGTCATGGCGTTGGGGGAATCCAGCGAGTGAGAAAGCGAGCCGAGGCCGGGTCCTGACGGCTCAGAGTGACCGGGTCGGTGAGAGAAACGGCGAACGCTTCGGCAAACCCTTCTTCCAAACTGACCCCGGCGTAGCCGGTAATCAGTCGGTGCGCGGATTTCTGGCGCTCATAGAGTGTTTTGTACTGCCGGCGGTCGCCCTGTGTAAGCAGATCAAACCAGACATAGTGGCCGTACTCATGGGCGAACGTGTAAAAGTCTACGGCCTGCCGCTCCGGCACACGCAGCACAATCTGCGGCGGATGGTTGACAAACACGCCGTCAATCTCGTCGTCATCGTTCTGTGAGTGCGGCCCGTCATCCCCGTTGTGCAGATAATCGTCCATCTCAGGGTCGGACAGCGGCTTGACCTCGAACTTGCCGCGCGGCCGAAACTTCGCCGGGACGTGTCGTCCGAACCAGGCCGTCAGCGCCCGTGCCGCCGGGGCCTGCGGCGGACCGTTTACGACAATCTGGGCCGTTGCCGGACGACCGAAAAGCAGGAGTCCGGCGAGTGCAAGTGGAACAAGCGTGTAGGTTTTGACGAGCGGCGCACAAAGTCGTCTCATAAAAGTCGTCTCATAGCTGTATTTTACCACGTTTTAGCGTGCCACGGAGGGAGACCGGAAAATGACACCCATGATTACGCAGACCCAGGCGATTACCGACGAGACCCCGGCAGAGCTGCTGCAAAAGCACTTCGGCTTTTCTGAGTTCCGGTCAGGCCAGGAAGTCGTCATTGACGCCCTGCACGAACACGGCGCGGCACTGGCGGTCTTTCCGACGGGAGGCGGCAAGTCGCTGTGCTATCAGCTCCCGGCCCTGCGCTACGCAGGTCTCACGCTGGTCGTCTCGCCGCTCATCGCGCTGATGAAGGACCAGATAGATTTTTTGGTGCGCCATGAGATCGCTGCCGCCCGGCTCGACTCGACGCTCTCGGGCGAGGAGGTGCGCGATGTCACGGCGCGATTGGAAAACGGCACCCTGAAGCTGCTGTATGTCGCTCCGGAGCGCTTCAACAACGAGCGCTTTTTGAGTTTGCTGACCCGAACCAAGATCGCGCTGTTCGCGGTGGATGAAGCACACTGCATCTCGGAGTGGGGGCACAATTTCCGGCCCGACTACTTGAAGCTGGCCGAGGCTGCAAAAACGATCCAAGCCGAGCGGGTGCTGGCGCTGACCGCGACCGCCACCCCCACCGTGGTCAAAGACATCGAGGCTGCGTTCGGCATCAGCAAGGAAGGCGCGATTGTGACGGGCTTTTACCGGCCCAATCTCAATCTCAGCATCACGCCGGTTTCCGCCGCCGAGCGGGACGCCGTGCTGCTGAAGCGCTTGGGTAAGCGCCCGCCGGGGCCGGCGATTGTTTATGTCACGCTGCAAAAGACAGCGGAGCGGGTCGCAGCGCTGCTCGCCGCCGAAGGGCTGCCCGCCGAAGCATACCACGCCGGGCTGGCCGACGATATCCGGGCGGCAACCCAGGACCGCTGGATGGAGTCGGACCGGGGCATTGTCGTGGCGACCATCGCGTTCGGCATGGGCATTGACAAGTCCGCCGTGCGCTATGTGTACCACTACAACCTGCCGAAGTCGCTGGAAAGCTACAGTCAAGAGATTGGCCGGGCTGGGCGGGATGGATTGAAATCCACAGTCGAGCTGCTGGCCTGCGCGGAAGACGTGCCGACTTTAGAGAACTTTGCCTACGGGGATACGCCGACCGAGGGGGCGATGAAGTCGCTTTTGGACGACCTGCTCTCGCGCGGCCCGGAGTTCGACCTGTCGCTGTACGCGCTGTCGTCGCAGCATGACATCCGGCAGTTGGTGCTCCGAACGGCGCTGACCTACTTAGAGATTGACGGCGTCTTCAAGCAGGGCACCCCGTTCTACGCGGGCTATGAGGTTATGCCGCTGCTTTCGCTGGACCAGATTTACGCCAAGTTCCAGGGGGTCCACGCCGATTTTGTCCGCGACTTGTTTGGCCTGGCCCGGCAGGGAAAGATCTGGTACGCGCTGAACCCTACCGACGCCGCCGAGGCACTGGGAGTCGAGCGGCGGCGCGTTGTCCGTGCTCTGGAATACTTGGAGGAGCAGGGCTGGGCAAAGCTGAAGGTCGCCGATGTCCGGCAGCGGTACACACGGGGGCGCGAGACTGAGGACGCCGAAGTGCTGGCCGCCGACCTGACCGAACGGTTTGTGCGGCGCGAGTCGGCGGAAATCAAGCGGCTCGGCATGGTGCTGAAGCTGATCACCCATGCCGGATGCCTGACAAATGCCCTGGTCGGCTACTTCGGCGAAAAGCGCAAAGAGCCGTGCGGGCACTGCACGTTCTGCCTGACCGGGAAGGCGGCGGTCCTGCCGTCGGCAGACAGCCTGCCGTCCCCCGACGACCTGCTCGACGCCGCTGCCTGGTCGGCGCTGCGGGGGTCGCAGCCGGACGCCCTCGGCGAGCCGCGCCAGGCGGCCCGCTTCCTCTGCGGCCTGTCCAGCCCGGCACAGGCCCGTGCCCGTCTGGGCCGCAACCCGCTGTTTGGGGCATTGGAGTCCCTGCGTTTCGGGGACGTGCTGGCCTGGTGCAAAGCGGACTAACCCGCACTACATCTTCGACTTGCTGCCGTCCATAAATCCAGCCGGGGCTTTGGCGGTCTTGGTCAGCGGATGACCCATGCCGTCTTTGTAGCTCATCTTTTTGGCCGCGTCGGCGGAGAAATACTCCCGGCATTCGGTGCAGACATAGACAGTCCTGGCGGCAGTCTTGGCGCTGTGCCCTTTTTTCGGGGCCGGCGCGGCGGCTGCCGGCGGCATGGCGGAAAGCAGGGCGAGTGCAGCCAGTGCGGCGGCGGTGCAGATTTTTGTCATGGAAGTCTCCTTGTGAGCGCGTTGTCTGTGCCAGTATACCTGAGATAAGCCGCTGACGGCGGCGTCGGCCAAATCGCATTGTGTATATATTAACGCAATATGCGTAAGCTGTCAAGGGGCCTATCGCTGCTCGGGCAAGATCGTGAAGTCGTCGAAGTTGCCTTTGAACGGTTCGCCATTGGTGCTGTTGGTGACCGCTTCAATAAGCAAGCTGCCGCCGACAAAGCAGCCTTTCCAGGACTCGCCAAGTCCGCCGAAGACCTCTTGCCGGTCGCCGCGTGAGCGCATCGTGTTGATGCCGACTTTAAAGGCCCGGACCTCTTTCGCCGTGTGCTTCGCCAGCTTTTCGTCATCCGAGGCGATCGCTGCAACCAGAGCGCCGTTGGAGATGTTCATTTCTCCGACCAGCTCCTCGATGCGGTTGACCAGGACAATCGAGTCAATCGGGCCGAACGGCTCCCGGAAGTACAGCTCGGCGCTTTTCGGCAGGTCCACCAGTGAGCGCGGCGCGGTGTACGCCGACCGGTCCTGGCCCGGCAGAAACAAGTCATCGTGCAGTTGGCCCTCGAACAGTGGAGTCGCGCCGGTCTGCAAAGCATTCGCATAGAGGCCGTCCAGCTCGCGCACCTGCGCCGATTTGATGACGGGGCCGAAATCAAGGCTCGGCAGGGCGTCGTTCGGGTTGTCTACCAGGGTCGGGTTGCCGACTTTGAGGGAGCGCAGGACATCCAAATGCGTTTCCAGGAACTTGGGGAACAGGCTGCGCTGGACCACGAACCGGACATAAGCCGTGCAGCGCTGCTTGCCGTAATCGTAGCCTTTCTTCATCTGCTGGGCCAGGCTGTCCCACTCGGAGAAGTCCCAGACCCCGTAGGTATTGACCCCTTCCATTTCCAGCATATACCGCTTGCGCTTGTCAATCAAAGACGCCGCGATGTCGCGCCCGCTTGACCGCCCACCGACAAATGAGACGCAGTCAATGTGCTCATTCCGCACCAAAATCTCGCTGAGCTGACTGCCCGAGCCGGAAACCAGCGTCACCGGCAGGCCGCACCGGCGGGCCAGCGCAAACGCCACGCTGAGCGAGATAAAGCCGCCGTCAGTCGGTGTCTTGGCAATGATGGCGTTCCCTGCCAGCGTCTGGGTCAAAACCGCGTGCATCAGCACCGAGAAGGGGTAGTTCCAGGAGGCGATATTGGAGACAAGCCCGAGCGGCGTTCGATTCTGCATCATCGCCTCGATATTGTCGGCATACCACTGGACACCGTCAATGCACCGGTCAATATCCGTGAAGGCCAGCTTGTAGGTTTTGCCGATCTCCCACATCAGCAGGTGGGAGATTAACTCCGTGTTTTGCGAGAGCAGGGCAAGGCAATTCAGAACACGGCTTTTGCGCTCGCCGAGGTCCATCTTCGACCAGACCCGGAACTCGGCGCTGGCGAACTCGACTGCGCCCAGAGTCGCCTCGCGGGTGAGCATCGGCAGTGCGCCGAGATGGGAGCCGTCCACGCAGGAAACAAAGTCGCGCGGCGTGCCGGGCATCTTCCACTCGCCCTGGACTAAGTTGAGGAAGCTGCCGTCGGTGTCGAAGATCTCGGGGGTGAGAGCGCGGACTTGGGCGAGCAGCCCGCCGAACTCGACTTTTGGGGAAACGATTTTCGTCATTTTTGTTCTTTGCTAATGTTTGAGGAGATAGTCTCGCAACAGTCGCGATACCGAGCGAGTTCCCCTAAATCGAAAAGCGCCGCCAGCAGGGTTCCAGCAGCATAGCAGACCAAGTTTGAGAGGTGAAAGCCGCTGCCCAGCACCAGTGCGCCCGCCCGGCTGTAGCAGGCGGCGACCAGCGCGGGCACCTGCACGAGCTTCAGCAGCTCGATCCCCAGGCAGAATAGCCCCGCTGCCAGTGCGGCTTTGGCAATCGAAAGACGCGGCGCGAGACACTTCACCAGCCAGTAGACCATCACGGCATAGAGGGCGTCCCCGGCGTTCTTCGCCAGCCAGGGCGGCAGCAGGGGGGCGAATTTACGGGAGGCCAGCCCGAGCGCGATTGTCAGGCCGGCCAGGAGCGCGTAACTTAGGCGGTGTTTCAGCACGATTGTCAGCCGCGCTGCGCTTCCGCCCAGGGCAGAAGGCGCGGCTGGAGGACTTTGAAGACCATATCGGTCGCCAGCCCCAGAAAGCCCAGAATAAAGATGCCGACAAAGATTTCGTCGGCACGGGAGAACCGCTGCGCCTTCATGATTGAGTAACCCAGCCCGGACGAAGTCGCAACCACCTCAGCAATGACCAGATAGGTCCAGGCCCAGCCGATCATGGTCCGGCAGGTATCCAGCAGGCCCGGCAGGGTCGCGGGCAGCAGGACATTGAACAGCACTTGCAGGCGGTTTGACCCCAGGGTCCGGGCGGCGTTCAACAAGTCTTTGGGCACCTGCCGGGTGACATCGGCGACGACCAGCACCATTTGGAAGTACGTGCCGAGAAAGATCAGCAAAATCTTCGCGGGTTCGTCAATCCCGGCGATTACCATGACCAGCGGAATCAGGGCCGGCACGGGGACGTAGCGGACAAAACCGACAAACGGCTCGTGCGCGGCCTCGGCGAACTTATACGCGCCCATCAAAATGCCGAGCGGGATGGCGAGCACGGCGGACAGCAGGAACCCGATGCCGATGCGCGTCACGCTAATCTTGATGTCTGGCAAGAGGTCGCCGTCCCGGTACATCTGCGCCCCGGCCTCGAACATATGGGTTGGGGTGGGCAAAATCAGGGCATTGGCGCGTCCGCTGTAGCTGAGAACGCACCAAGCGGCAATCGGAAGCAGAAACGATGCGGCGGCGATGGCTACATAAAAGCCGCGCGGGATATCCTGTCCGAGCTGAAATAGGCCGGCCCGGCGTCGCCGGACCGCCGGGATTCTGACTGCCGCTTCGGGCGTTTGGACATCTAAGCGAGTTGCCATAGGGCGTGACTTTCTTTTGTGTGTTTCAAAGGACGCGGACGTGAACGTCCGCGCAGGAAGGTCATCGGAATGACCGCTCGCCTTCCAGGTCTGCCAGTGCAGTCCAGGGGACGGAATACAGATTTGTCTTACATTTTTCTGTCCCCTGGACAGGCGGTGCTTCTTAGCACCTAAGTAGTTACGCAAAAGAAAGTCGGTATTTTGTTCCGACCTGAACTAAAACATCAGTGACGCTCTGACAAAGCGTCTCAAAGGTTCGGTAGGCGGCGGGAGCCAGCCAGCGGTACTTCACCTGCCGCCACAAGATTTCGATCAAGTTCAGGTGCGGACAGTAGGGCGGCAGAAACAGAAGGCGCAAGCCTTTTTGTTTCCATTCTTTGCGCTTTGCTTGCACCAACTTCGAGCGATGCACCGTGGCATTGTCCAGCACCAGCACCGTTGGACGGCAAAGGCGCGGCAGAACGGCTTCGAGGCTGTCTACAACAAACTGCGCCGTGATCCGCTCCTGCGTCGGGAACGAGTGGAGGCCACCTTGCCGGGACAACAGCCCGAACACGCTGAAGCGACGCGAATGGCTCTTGGTGGGCAAGCCCACCGTTCTGCCCTTTGGCTGCCACAGGTACGGCACAACAGGCGAGAGGCAAAAGCCACTTTCGTCGCCATAAAACACCTGGCAGTGGCCCGCATCTTCGAGGCGATGCAGCCGAACCAGAGCACGCTTCATTCTCGCCTGCTGCGCTTCGGGCGGGGCTTTGGGCGGAACACGCCGCGCCCGCCGAAACGAGTAGCCTTCTTGGCGCAGGACGCGGCGAATGCTGCCCCAGGTCACTTGGGCGTCTTTTTTTTAAGCTCATCGAGAACCAGCGCCTTCATGTTGGGCGAAGGGTTCTCCAGCATCTCGTGCAGGTAGGTCTTGATGGCGGCATCAATCTTGGGCGTGCGGCCTGACTTGGGCGCATCTGCCAGCCCATCCAGTCCTTGTGCTTGCCAGGCGTCCAGCCAGCCGCTGACGGTATCGCGGTGTGTCTGGAACAGGTCGGCGAGTTGTTCCAGCGTGTAGCCACGCGAGGAAAGCAGAACTGCCTGCGCCCGCTGGCGCTGACGATGGACGCAAGCATCTCGATGAACCTGTTCGAGCGCAGCGCGGTCCGCGTCGCTGAGTGTAGCAATGAACTTCATGCCAGAAGTTTACCCCATAGGTAAATCCTGGATTACATATGCACAACTACTTAGCAGCGAGGGAGTTCACTCCCTCGTTCTCATCAGTTCTTTAATCCACTTTCAGCGTGTAGTCATAGGGCGGCTTCTTGCCTTCGCCTTTGGCGACAGCGGCGGCGATGAAAGTGGGGTCAATCGCCGACGCATAATCCGGCAGCTTGGGGATCTGCTTTTGGGTCAGCAAAAACTGCGTAATGGACGGGCCGCTGCTGTACAGCGAAGTCGGCTTAGCGCTCTGAGTGAACGCCGCCTGCGCTTCAGTCGCACTGAAAATGCGGGTGCCCTGAATGAAGCTCTTGTAAAACGTGGTCTGCTGGGCGGGGGTGCCGGGGTCTTTGGCGGTGGCGGCCATGATCTGCACGGCTTCATCTGGGTGCGCCCGCCACCAGTCCATCGAGTCGTACCAGGCGTCCACGATGCCCTGGACTTCCTGCGGGCGGGCGGAGACGACTTTGCCCTGGAACACCAAAAGGTCGGGGATCTGGCCGGGCAGGCTGCGGCTGTCGAAGATGACGTGTGACCCCGGCAGCTTTCCAAGAAGCTGGCTCTTGTTCGGCTCCCAGACGGCAACCGCATCCACTTGCTTCGCAATCAGCGCGGCGGGGCAGTCCTGGACTTTGATCGGGACATACGTGATGTCCTTCTCGGTCATGCCATTGGCTTCCAGCGCTTTGTCCAGGAGAAACTGCTCGACCGTGCCCATCTCGGTGGCGACTTTTTTGCCCTTCAAATCTTTTATTGAAGCGATGCCCGGCCCGGCGACGACGGCGTCGTTGCCCGCTGAGTTGTCGTTGATCAGCACGGCTTTGGCGGACTGTCCCTGCGCCAGCGGCCCCATCGTGTCGCTCCAGGTCTGGCAGTTGGCATCCACCTGGTTTGCCGCAAAAGCGTTCAGCGAGTCGGTATAGTTTGGGAACCACTTCAAATTGACCGCGACATTGTGCTTCTTGAAAAAGCCCTGCTTGTCGGCAATCGCCCAGGCGGTCCATCCGGGCCAGTCCGAGTAGCCGATGGTGATCGGCCCGGCGGCATCTGCGGCAGTGGTGGCTGGAGCGGAAGAAGACGGAGCGGAGGAAGAGGTCGCGGTCTCGGATTTCTGGCCGCAGCCAGCCAGGGCAAAGGCGGCCAGCGCGGACGCGGCGAACAGAGGCAGGAAAGCAAGACGCATAAAAAACACTCCTTCAAACGTGGCGCGGCAGTGAGCCGGGCCGAAAAAGAAGAGCGCCATGCTCGGGGGAGGCTCGTCGGTGAGCCAAAAGAAGTATACAAACTATTTGCCGGCCTGTCAAGCCATTTGTCAGAGTGTCAAGCCTGAAACTGCGAAGTTTGCGCTATAATGACGAAAATCGTCAAGAAGCGAGAATACCCCGATGCCTCACGTCAGCCGCCCCGAGTCCGCCGCGCCGCTTCCCGTTTTGGACGCGCTGGACCGCAAAATCATTGCAGTCTTGCAGGAGAACGCCCGGCTGTCGAACGCCGAAGTGGCGGCGCTCGTCGGCAGCAGCGAGCCGACCGTCCGCCGCCGGGTGGACCGGCTGCTGGAAGACCAGACGATCAAAATTGTGGCCGTCGCGCCGCCGTTCGCGCTCGGCTACGACGTTGTCGCGGTGCTTGGCCTGCAAATTGACCATAGCCGTCTGGACGAGATTCAAGATGCCCTGCGGGCGATGCCGGAAATCCGCTTTGCAGGCATAACGCTGGGCAGCTACGATGTGGTCACGGAAGTTTGGTTTCAGAGCAATGCCGCGCTGCTGGCGTTTCTGCATGAGCGCCTGAGCAAAATCCCCGGCATCCAGCGCATCGAGTCGCTGCAAGTAGTCAAGATGGTCAAGTACGCCTACGATTGGGGCACCCAGCCGTCGGCGTGACCGTTTTGCGTCTTGAAATTATGTTTAGCGACGAAAATCGTCATTTCCAAAAAATACTGACGATTTAGGCTTGACAATCGCCGTTTGGGCCGGTATACTGGATTCAGCTTACCGGCGAGCCGCCCTGGCTCACCAAACTCACCCCGCGCCGGCAATGCCGCCCCCGCCTGTTTTGTAAATCTTTTCGTAAATCCAAAGTCTTGGAGACCTCATGGCCGACGACGTTTTGTTTGATGACGTTCTGTTCGAAGAAACCCTTGCGCCCGGCGCGGCCTGGTCGCATATTCTGAAGCGCGGCACGGCCCTGCGCCTCACCGACACGGATGGCGGGGCGAATGTTGGGGCGATCTTCTGCAATGCCGACAATCCGACTGAGCGCCTGAACCTTCCCGATACGCTGAAAGCCCAGCAGATCGCCCGGCTAGCCGAGGGCTTCGTGCTGTACTCGGATATGGGCCGCATTCTGTGCTCGATCACCCATGATACGCTGGGCTGGCATGACGCCCTCTGCGGCTGTGCCGACGCCGCCGCTGTTCGGGCGAAGTACGGCGAGGCGCGGTATCAAGAACATCGCAACGAGTTCTACAAAGACGCCCAAAGCAGCTTTCTGATCGAGCTTGCCAAGTACGGTCTGGGCCGGCGCGACTTGTCGCCCAACGTCAATTTTTTCAGCAAAGTGACTGTGGGTGACGACGGGGCGCTGGCCTACCAAACAGGGCATTCGGGACCGGGCAGCACGGTTGAATTGCGGGCCGAGATGAATGTCCTGGTCATCTTGAACTCCTGCCCGCACCCGCTCGATCCGAGCGCTGTCTACGCCCCCAGGCCTGTGCATCTTGCTGTCCAGCGTGTCCCACCGCCCGCCGCTGATGACCCCTGCCGCCTTTCACGCCCCGAGAACGGGCGCGGCTTTTCACTGACGGAGCGTTACTTCTTATGAACGGATTTGTACTGGCCGAGAGCTTGCTTGACCCGGCGAGCGCAGTTTATCGCAGGGTGATCCCGGCGGGCGAATCCTGGCTGCACCCCATTACCCGCGGTCAGACATTTCGCATCGTAGATTTAGAAGGCAATCAGGCTGTGGACACGCTCTTTTACGATGCCCACGACTTCGCCGACCGCTACGATTTCCAGAACACGATCCGCGCCCAGAATAATATCTATCTGACTACAGGAACGCGGCTGATGTCGTCGTTCGGCCATGTTCTTTTGACCATCATCGCCGACACCTGCGGGCGGCATGACACGCTCGGCGGGGCGTGCTCGACTGAAAGCAATCAAGTCCGCTATGCCCTGGATAAAAGTCCAATGCACGCCTGCCGCCAGAGTTTCTTAAGCGCTCTGCTGACCTCGGACTACGGCCTGGAAAAGCGGGACATCCCGAACAACATCAACTTCTTTATGAATGTCCCGGTCACCCCCGAAGGCGTGTTGACGTTCGAAGACGGCGTCTCCGGCGCGGGCAAATATGTGGAGATGCGGGCCGAGCGCGACGTGCTGGGATTAATCTCGAACTGCCCGCAGCTTAACAACCCGTGCAATGCTTACAACCCGACCCCGGTCGAGGTCCTGATTTGGGATGCCACAGATGTTTCGTAAAGTGCTGATCGCTAACCGAGGTGCGATTGCCTGCCGCGTGATCCGAACACTGAAAACGCTCGGCATCGGCTCGGTCGCCGTTTATTCCGACGCCGACCGGCATTCGCTGCATGTCGCGCAGGCCGGCGAGGCCGTGCGGATCGGGCCGTCGCCTGCCGCGTCAAGCTACCTCTCGATTGACGCCATTTTGGCGGCGGCGCGTGGAACAGGCGCAGAGGCGATCCATCCCGGCTACGGATTTTTGAGCGAAAGCGCGGAGTTCGCCGACGCCTGCGAGGCCGCCGGGATCGTCTTTATTGGTCCGACGGGAGAGCAGATGCGGGCATTTGCGCTCAAGCACGCGGCGCGGGCGGCGGTGCGGGATTTGGGTGTTCTGCTGCTGCCGGGAACGGGTCTGCTGGCAGATTTAGAAGACGCGCAGGTGGCGGCGGAGACTCTCGGCTACCCGGTCATGCTCAAAAGCACGGCGGGCGGCGGCGGCATCGGCATCTCCCTGTGCCGCAATTCCGAACAATTGGACGCTGCCTGGGAAAGTGTCGCGCGGTCGGGCCAAAACAGCTTTGGGAACGGTGGGGCGTTTTTGGAGCGCTTTATCGAGCGGGCGCGGCACTTGGAAGTGCAGATTTTCGGCGACGGGGCCGGGGAGGTGATTGCGCTCGGCGAGCGGGACTGCTCGGCACAGCGGCGCAACCAGAAAGTGGTCGAGGAGACGCCCGCGCCGGGCCTCTCGGCGGGAACCCGCGCCCGCCTGTGCGAAATTGCCGTGCGGATTGGCAGATCAGTCTCTTATCGGTCGGCAGGCACGGTCGAGTTTGTCTACGACGACGATGCCCAAGAGTTCTTCTTCTTAGAGGTCAACACGCGCCTGCAAGTGGAGCATGGGGTCACCGAGGAAGTCTGCGGCGTAGACTTAGTCGCTTGGATGGTCAAGCAGGCGTCGGGCGATCTGCCGCCGCTGCCGACTTTGACCGTTTCGCCGTCAGGGCACTCGTTTGAGGCCCGGCTGTATGCCGAGGATGCCGGGGCGAACTTCCAGCCGAGTATCGGACGATTGACTCATGTGGCGTTTCCCAAAGGCGTCCGGGCTGAGACTTGGGTGGAACCCGGCACGGAGATTACTCCCTACTACGACCCGATGGTCGCCAAGCTCATTGTTCACGGCGCGGACCGTCCGGCGGCACTGGACGTGCTGCAAAAGGCGCTGGCAGAGACTCAGCTTGCAGGCATCGAGACCAATTTAGACTACTTACGAAAAGTGTGCGCGTCCCCAGAGATGGCGGACGGCACGGTCACGACGACGTTCTTATCGAAATTTGATTATAAGCGCACCGCGCTGGAAGTGCTGGCTGGCGGGGCGCAGACCACCGTGCAGGACTTTCCGGGCCGGCTCGGCTACTGGAATGTCGGTGTGCCGCCGTCGGGACCGATGGACAATTTAGCCCTGCGCCTCGCGAACCGCTTGGTCGGCAACGCCGCCGGAGCAGCAGGCCTCGAGATCGCTGTGTCCGGCCCGACCCTCCGCTTTGGGTGCGACACTGTGTTTGCGCTCTGCGGTGCCCCGATGGACGCGGTTTTGGATGGTGTCACTGTTCCCTACAATCAGGCGATTTTGGCGAAAGCCGGCGCGACCCTGACACTCGGCACGGCGAATGGGCCAGGCCTGCGGGCGTATCTCGCGGTGGGCGGCGGCCTGGCGGTTGGGGACTATCTCGGCAGCCGCAGCACGTTCATGCTCGGCGGTTTCGGCGGGCACGACGGCCGGGCGCTGCGTCCCGGCGACATCATCCACCTGCAAAGCCCCGGCACGGGGCTGAAGGGGGTGGGGGCTACCCTGCTGCCCGCGCTGACCCCAGCCTATACGAGTGCCTGGTGCATCGGCGTTTTGTATGGCCCGCACGGCTCGCCCGATTTCTTCCAGGATGCCGACATCCAGATGCTGTTTGCGACCGACTGGAAAGTGCATCACCATTCGGACCGGACCGGCGTTCGATTGATCGGCCCGAAGCCGCTCTGGGCACGGCTCGACGGCGGCGAGGCGGGCCTGCATCCATCGAATATCCACGACAATGCCTACGCAGTCGGCACTATAGACTTCACCGGCGATATGCCGATTTTATTGGGTCCTGACGGCCCAAGTTTGGGCGGCTTCGTCTGCCCGGCGACAATTATCTATGCCGAGCTGTGGAAGATGGGCCAGCTCCGGCCCGGCGACACGGTGCGCTTCCAGGCCGTGACCTATGCCGAGGCCGAAACGATGGCCCGGCAGCTAGACGACGCGATCGAGACGCTGCAATCCCCGTTGCCAAGTCTGCCAATCCGAGACGCACTGCCGACTGAGCCGGCAATTTTGGTGTCCCGCCCGGCCACGCCCAATACGCCCTCAGTAGTGACCCGTGCCGACGGCGACCGGTCCCTGCTGGTCGAGTTCGGCCCGAACGTTTTAGACCTGTCCCTGCGTCTGCGTGTTCACGCGCTGGAAAGCCAAATCCGCGCCCAAAACTTGTCTGGGATCATTGACATCACGCCCGGTGTCCGCAGCCTGCAAGTGCATTACAACACGCGCAGCCTGCCCCGCGAGGCGCTGCTGGAAGCCTTGCGAGCCGCCGAACAGGCCATCCCAATAGATTTAGACATCACGGTGCCGTCGCGCACCCTGCATCTGCCGCTGTCGTGGGACGACCCGCAGACCCGGCTGGCCGCCGAGAAGTATATGTCGTCGGTCCGGCCCGATGCGCCCTGGTGCCCGGACAATATCGAGTTTATCCGGCGCATCAACGGCCTCGGCTCAGTGGATGATGTCCAGAACATCGTCTTTGACGCCCGCTACCTGGTGCTCGGCCTCGGCGATGTGTATCTCGGTGCGCCGGTCGCCGCGCCGCTCGATCCCCGGCACCGGCTGGTGACGACTAAATACAACCCGGCCCGGACCTGGACCCCGCAGAACGCGGTCGGGATCGGCGGGGCGTACCTGTGCATCTACGGCATGGAAGGCCCCGGCGGCTATCAGCTCTTCGGGCGCACCACGCAGGTCTGGAACACATTCAAGAGCACCCGCGAATTCGAGCCGGGCACGCCCTGGCTGCTAAGGCCCTTCGATCAGATCCGCTTCTACCCGGTCAGCGCCGCCGAACTGCTCGAAATGCGTGACGCTTTCCCGCACGGCGAAGTCGCGCTGCAAATCGAGCCGGGCGAGTTTCGTTACCGCGACTATCTGGCGTTCTTGGATGGCATCAAGGCCGAAGCGTCGGCCAGTCAAGCGCGTCAGCAGGAAGCATTCGCCGCCGAGCGCGAACGATGGGCCGCCGCCGGGCAGCTTCTTGCCGGTGAGGACTCGGAAGAAGATGCCGCTCCGCTGGCCGACGCTGCCGTTCCCGAAGGCTGCGTCGCCGTGCCGTCACCGATGGCATCGAGCGTCTGGAAAGTGCTGGTCGAACCTGGTCAGCCGGTCAGCGTGGGCGAGACGCTCCTGGTGCTGTCCGCAATGAAAGTCGAGTGGCTGGTGACAGCCCCGCATGCAGGCACGGTGGAAGAGGTTTTGACGAGGCCCGATGCGCTCGTCACGCACGGTCAGCCGCTGGTGATCTTGAGGGGGGAATAGGGAGCATAGACGCAGAAGCGTGGGACTGAAGTCCTACGCTGTGGGCGCAGACGCCTAATGTCCGCCTGCGCGGACAAGGAGGGGAGGAGATTTGTGCGTATCCTGTTCCTTGTCCGCGAAGGCGGACACTTGGCGCTTCGCCCATAGCGTAGGATTTTAATCCCACGCTTCCATGTTCATACGGTATTTTGGGAACACACCATGAACCTAACATCGCTTGACCTCACATCTCTGCGCGAGGCTTATGACGGCGGCGAGACGCCGGTGTCCGTGCTGGACCGCATCTATTCGCGCATCGTAACCGATGGGCTGAACCCGGTCTGGATTTCACTCGTGCCGCGTGAGCGCGTCATGGCGCGGGCTGAGGAAGTCGAGCGAGGCGACCGGGCCAAATTGCCGCTTTACGGAGTGCCGTTCGCGGTCAAAGACAACATGGATGTGGCTGGTATGGAGACAACCGCCGCCTGCCCGGCGTTTGCCTATGTCGCGCAGGAAACGGCAGAGGTCGTGCGGCGCTTGGAAGACGCCGGGGCGATCCTGGTCGGCAAGACCAACATGGACCAGTTTGCGACGGGACTTGTCGGAGTGCGCTCCCCTTACGGCGCGTGTTCGAGCGTCTTTGATGCCGATTATATCTCCGGCGGGTCAAGTTCCGGGTCGGCGGTCGCGGTCGCAAGCGGGCTTGTGTCATTTGCGCTCGGCACGGACACCGCCGGCTCGGGCCGGGTGCCGGCGGCGTTCAACAACCTGGTCGGCCTGAAGCCGACACGCGGCAGCCTCAGCACACGCGGCATCGTGCCGGCCTGCCGCTCGCTGGACTGTGTTTCGATCTTCACGCGCACACCTGCCGAGGCCGCTGAAGTCTTCGCAGTCGCTCGCGGCTTTGACCCCGCCGACCCGTACTCGCGTCCGCTCGCCGATGCCCCTGCGCCCTGGCTCGGCGGCCCATTCCGCTTTGGGGTCCCCGCCAAAGACCAACGGGAGTTCTTCGGCGACACCGAAGCGCAGGGTCTGTACGAAGCGTCCATTGACGCTCTGGAAGCGCTCGGCGGGGTCCGAACTGAGTTCGATTTTCAGCCCTTCCAAGACGCCGCTGCGCTGCTGTACTCCGGCCCCTGGGTCGCCGAGCGTCTTGCAGCCATCGAAGACTTCTTTACGGCCCACGCGGACGAAATGCACCCGACCGTGCGCGGCATTATCGGTGGCGCGGCCAAATGGAGCGCCGTAGATGTGTTTCAAGCGCAGTACCGGCTGGGAGCGCTTGGGCGCGAAACGGAGGCCGTCTGGGCCGCCGCCGACCTCTTGCTGCTGCCGACAACCGGGACGATCTATACCCATGCGGAAGTCGAGGCCGAGCCAATCCGATTGAACTCCAATTTAGGCTACTACACCAATTTCGTCAACCTGCTGGATTTGGCCGCCGTCGCCGTGCCCGCCGGGCTGCGCCCGAATGGCCTGCCATTCGGCGTTTCGCTGATTGGTCGCGCTGGGTCAGACATTGCCCTGCTCTCAGTTGCGGGCCGCCTGGACCACTCTCTGAAAGCAGAAAACGCTGTGCCGCCGGGGTGCGTCCTCGTGGCCGTGGTCGGAGCGCACCTGACGGGGCAGCCGCTCAACTCTCAGCTTACCGGGCGCGGGGCGCGATTGGTCCAAACGGCAAAGACGGCGGGCGGCTACAAGCTGTACGCACTGGCGAACACAACGCCGCCGAAGCCGGGCCTGGTGCGCTCGCCGGGCTTTGAGGGCCCCGGCATCGAGGTGGAAGTCTGGGCGATGCCGACGGAGCGCTTCGGCAGCTTTGTCGCGGCGATCCCCGCGCCGCTCGGCATCGGCAGTGTCGCGCTGGCGGACGGCACGGCCGTGAACGGCTTTGTCTGCGAGCCGTTCGCGGTGGAAACGGCCATGGAAATTACGGAGTTCGGCGGCTGGCGGGCGTATCTGGCATCAATTAAAAGTGAATTTATATGACCCCAATTTTGCAGCTCGATGCCCTGTGCAAGCAGTACACGTCGAAAGACGGCCCGCTGACGGTACTGGAGCCGACTTCGCTGACTGTCGGCGCTGCTGAGCTGGTATCCATTGTCGGGCCGTCCGGCTGCGGCAAGTCCACGCTCCTGCACATTGTCGGCGGCCTGATCCCAGCGACAAGCGGTGCGGTGCTATTGGAGGGCCGTGAGGTCTTCGAGGCGGGGGCCGAGCGGGGCATGGTCTTTCAGGCGTACACGCTGTTTCCCTGGCTGACCGTGCGGCAGAATGTCGAGTTCGGCCCGAAGCAGCGTGGGATCAAAAAGGCCGAGCGCCGGGAAATCGCCGAGCACTTCCTGGACGCCGTCGGTCTGACCGATTTCCGGGACCATTTCCCGAAGCAGTTGTCCGGCGGGATGCGTCAGCGGGTCGCCATCGCCCGCGCCCTGGCGAACTCCCCGCGCATTCTGCTGATGGACGAGCCATTCGGGGCGCTGGACGCCCAGACCCGCTCGGTCATGCAGGAATTGCTGCTGGACATCCGGCGCACCGAGCGCACCACCACGCTGTTCATCACGCACGACATTGATGAAGCCGTGTTCCTCAGCGACCGCATCTTCGTGATGACCGCCCGGCCCGGACGCCTCAAAGCCGAGATCGCCGTGCCGTTCGGCCCCGACCGCGACCCATCGCTCCGCACATCCCCGGAGTTCTACCACCTCCACGCCGAAGTCTACGCCCTGCTCACCGCCGAGCGCCACGCCGTCGTCGAGCACGAGCTAAAGCGCGGGCAAGCGCCAAAGCACGGCTGACAACCCCTTTATACGACCTACACAGGCATGAGGATACAGAGGTAGTCGGCGGGGCGGATGACAGCGGAGCAACTATGTCTTCTTCAACAGCGGATAGTTGTGCAAAATCCAGGCTTCTGTAAGCTGCAAAAAATCTTTCGCTTGTTTTAGTATTTCAGCCGCTTCCGTTTCAGTCGCAACGTGAGCGCGGTCATAGTCTACCGTGTTGCGCTTGCGCCGGCAGGTGTCAAAATAGATTGTAAAAGCCGCTGAACTCGCTCCCAGCGCAAGCTCGGCGGCCTCAAACGTCGTTTGATGGTGTCCCATTCCTAACGTGCGATACCCAGAACAGGCAATAGCCATTGTCGCCGTTTGCAGTGCCGCATTGTAGGCAGTCGCAAATCGGCGGTCGGCAGACAATCCAACGAGAGCGGCGTCGGCTAAATCGCGCTCCACCACAGCGCGGAGATCATCGAGTTCCCGCTTGCTCGTGGAGTGCGCCCTGATCTTCTGTGCCGCTGTCAGCGTTTGCCAGCTCATGCTCCGATCCTTTCAGAAATATCTTCCGGCCCCGCAAAATTGTTTTCAAAAAGTGGCTTCCTTGCCTCCGCTTGCCCGAAAACTCTGCGGCGGTGTAATGGGTGACATTGACAGGGACTTGGAGCGTCTGTTCAAGTTCGCGCAGAGGCAGCGCTAGCTCCGTCATGCTGACATCCCCCACAACCAGCACATCAATATCGCTTGCCGCTGTCCGCTCCCCCCATGCGACAGACCCATAAATGAACGCTAAGTCAATGTCTGCCCCAAAGGGTTCCAGAGCGGCTTTCACTTTGTCCGCCAACCCGATTGTCTTGGCGAACAAGCTTTGCAGTTCCGGCAGCAGGGGATGTGCCGGGTTCGCCCAGTAATAAACCCGGTTGCCGTCCGTTTCGCGGCACAAGAGTTCGGCGTCCGCAAGCGAGGCCAGTTCCCGCTGTAGGCTCGACGGCGGGACATGAAGGTACTGCGCCAGATCACTCAGATACCAGCGCCGCTCCGGCGACAAAAGCAATGCCGCCAGGATATTCTGCCGCGTCCGTGGAAACAGCGCATCCAGCATATTACGCATAATGCGTATATATTAACGCGATTTGCGTAGAATGTCAAATATCTATAGTCGAGACCAGCCGCTATGCGATCTAGCGGTCTAACCTGGTAGAAATGATGGGTTGCTCTTTTCCCCGGATTGAAATCCGGGTCTTCTGAAGAGTGAGTGTCTGCCTACGCGGACAGAAGAAAGAAACCTCTCTATCCTACCAGGTTAGACCACTAGTCCACAGATTAAATATCCATGGGTGGAGGGTATCGGTCGGCCACCATCTCGTGAGCCGGTGTAATGCCATCAGACCAATGGCGGATATAGCCGTGACTGTCCGCATAATCGCGGAGAGCATTAACTTTCACATAGTAATCATACGCGCTGCTACGCAAAATTCTCAACTCACCATGCCCAATAGTGACGGGTGGAGTGATGTTCCTAAAAAACTCGCACTTATTGACTTTGTCAACCAATGCCAAAAGTTCAGCATCGTAAAAAGTGGATAGAAGCGACAATGCCTCACTTGCCTTCTCTGTCTCCTCGCGGAACGAGTTGAAGAACTGGGGCCATGTCAGCCATATCCAGTTTCCATCTGCATCTACTTCCTTAACTTTTGGGGAATGCGTAGATAAATCAAGACCGGAAAACATATCGGTAATCGCCTCTAGACTTAATGCGCTAATATTGTGCTTATTTGTAGATTCCTGATTAGTCAGTAGGAATATCTGCCTGCACTGTTGCACAATAGTTGTTACTCTAATTGCTACCGCCGGACGGGCCTGCTCACGTCTGCGTTGTTCAGGAGCATAAACGACAAGCAGATAGAAGGAGTATGCTCCAATATATGCTACTGATAGATCATATGCTACCTGCCCAAGAGACGCCTGTCCTTTGAACCATTGGTTCACTCCCGCGAACAACAACTTATCTCCTATGATAGTGAAACCCGCAACCAAAGCAATTAAGAGAAGGGCAGAAGGTGACGCGAGTCCAAGAAGAATTTCGAGTAGTTTGCTCAGACCCGAACTGCTCTTATTTCCCATAGTTCTCATTTTAGCCCCCATCTGCGTAGATGTATTGTAACAGGAAATCACAAAAACAATGAGCATATCAAGGGGGTGCGGCAAGCCGCGCCCCCTTTTCATTCCTGACTAAACGACCTGCATTGGCATCAGGACGCATAAGTAGTCGGCGGTGTCGGTGGGGCGGATGACGCCGGGGCGGAGTGGCTCGGTCAGCTCGATGTGCAGGCCCTCGGTGTCGAGGACGTTGAGGACGTCGGCAAGATACTTGGCGTTGAAGGCGATCTCGACGGGGGCGGTATCGTCACCGGTGCGGGCGACTTCGACTTCTTCATAGGCGTTCCCGACTGAGCCGCTTTCGGCGGTGATGGTCAGCTTGTCGCCGTCTTCGGTCGTTCGCAGCACGACCCGGCTGGCGGAGTCGCGGGCGACGATGGAGGCCCGCTTGACGGCGGCGGCGAGCGGAATGCGCTCGACCGTCAGGGTCTTTGTGGCCTGCGCCGGGATGACCCGCTCATAGTTTGGAAACTGACCGTCAATCAGCCGGGAAATCAGCGTCGTCTTGCTGCCGGAAGCGTCGTCTACCTGAAATTGAATCTGGTTGCCTGATAGCGTGACCACAACTTCGCCTTCTTCATTGCCGACAATCCGCAGCAACTCGTTCATCGCCCGCGACGGCACGATCGCGCTGGCAGACCCCGTGCCTTCCTTGACCGGGCAGTCGCGCACGGCAAGCCTATGGGTGTCGGTCGCGACGAGGCGCAGGCTGTCGCCCTGGAAGACGACCAGGACGCCCGTGAGAATAGCGCGGGTCTCATCGGTGGAGGTTGCGAAGATCGTCTGCTTCACGGCATCTTTGAGCGTTTCGCGGTCTATCACAAAGCGCGAGTCCTCTTTGACCGACGGCAGCAGTGGGAACTCGTCGGCGCTGAGTCCGAGCAGCTTGTAGTTCGCTTTCAGGCAGCGCAGGTGCAGCGTGTTGGTCTCGTCCTCGACCGTCACCGACACGTCGGCATCGGGCATCGCGGCCAGCAGCTCGGTGAAGTTGCGGGCCGGCGCGGTCGCCGCGCCGTCCTCGGTGATGCCGACTCCGGGCAGGGTATGCTCCATCCACATTTCTAAATCCGTCGCCATCAGCGACACTTTACCGTCTTTCGCGGCAATGCGGATGTGCGTGAGAATAGGAAGCGACGACCGGGTCGCGACCGCTTTGCCGACCGTCTGAATGCCCTCGAACAGTTCTTTGCGCGGGGAAGTGGCCCGGAGCAGTCCGGGAATGATTGTTTTCGCTGCCATTGTGTCTTATCTCCTAGTTCGTTTTTGCAAATATCGTTTCGATGCCCGACGCCGCCGCGTGTTCCCGCAGCAACCGGTCTAATGTCCGCTCGGCAAACCAGGCGTCGGGCTTGTCGCCCGTCGCCGCTTGCAGGCGCTTGACTGCTGCCAGCAAACTTGCCGCATCAGCAGCAGCTTCGGGGTGTGCGGCCAAATAGGCTTCGACCCCTGCCCGCAGCGTCTCCGGCAAAGCGTCGTCAACGTACAAATTTATCAGCTCATCGCGCTCGGCCTCGGTCAGATCGCTCATAAGTCTTCTTTCTGCGACAAAAGCGCGTCCCGGAGGGCGCGGCGGGCGCGTCCGTGCAGCGATTTCGCTGCCGCCGGGGTACGTCCGAGTATGATGCCGGCCTCGGCAGACGTTAATCCCTGCAAGTCGCAGAGGGTCAGCACAAGTTTGTGGTCTTCGGACAGCGCCGCGAGCGCCGTATCCAAGTCCGACATCCCCTCGGGTTCGGGCGCGAACAGCACCCAGTCCCCCGATACTGTCTCGGACAGGCCGGACAGGGACAGGGTCGGCAGGCGCGGCTGCCGGGTGCGCTCCAAACAGACCAGTCGCGCGATGCCGAGCAGCCAGGTCTTAAAGCGGCTTTCGCCCCGGAAGCGTCCCGCCCGCAAGGCTCGCCCCGCCCGGAGCCAGGTTTCCGACGCCGCTTCTTCAGCGTCTTCCCGGCTGTCCAAGAAGCGCCGGGCGAACGCATAGGTAGTATCGAGGTGCCGCCGGAACAGTGTTTCCAGCGCCCGCGTGTCCCCCTCGGCGGCATACCGCGCCGCCAGCCGCTCGTCGTCTTCCCATTCCGCCATTCGTTTCTCTGTCACTTTCTTTGTGTCGTTTCCACGCCGAAACGCGCCGCGCCGCCGAAGTTTATTTTTTGGGAACTATCTGCCGCGCTTGTGCGCTTGAGGCCGTATCTGTACGTCCCGAACCCATAGGAGAACTCAATGAAAATTTTTACACGCCTGGCCGCCGCCCTGAGCCTGACAGCCCTGCTCGCCGCCGCCGCATTCGCTCAGGCCCCCGCGCCGATGACGCCCGGCACCCCTGTCAAGGGCTACACCAAGACCCTCAAAAGCGGCAAGACCGTCCAAGTTAAGGGCTACACCAAGATGGCAAAGCCGATGCCCGGAACCGCCGTCAAAGGCTATACCCGGACACTCAAAAGCGGCAAGACCGTTGCCGTGAAGGGCTATACCCGCAAAGCGCCGATGAAAGGCGCAATGAAGGGCATGAAGCCGACGATGTAACCCCGGCACAAGCACCGGCACTGGAAGTGCCGGTCTACTCTTGAATGAAAGTCACTCCGTGACTGCGAAGCAGATACTACTGGCTTACCCTCAGTGTGGAAGACACTTTCACTCAAACGTAGACCGGCACTTCCAGTGCCGGCTCTTTTTTTGCACTCCCTTTAGTTTACTCCCCCAAACAGGAAAAAGCCTCCTCCGTCCCGAATAGCCCTCAGACACTTTGGTAAGAAAGAGAAACACATGGCGGATATTGCGCGGCGATTTGAGACGAACCCGATTTTGCGGCCTTCGCAGGTGAAGCCAAGCCGGGAGGGACTGACGGTGGAGTGCCTGCTGAATCCCGGCGCGTTCCGGTATGAAGGCCGAATTGGGCTGCTGCTGCGGACTGCCGAGCGGCCCGATCAGCCCGACGGCATGGTCTCGACCCCGGTGCTGGACCCGCTGGCGCCGGGCGGGGTCGCGATTGTCACCTATTCCAAAGACGACCCGGAATTGGTGTACCAGGACCCGCGCGTCTTTCAGTACCGGGGGCAGGCATTTCTGACTACGCTCTCGCACCTGCGGCTGGCCTGGAGTGACGACGGGGTGCATTTCGTCCCGGAAGACAAGCCAACACTAATTGGACAGGGGGGATTGGAGTCGTTCGGCATCGAGGACAGCCGGGTCTGCGAGATTGATGGGCGGTTCTACCTCACCTACACGGCTGTGTCGCCGAATGGAGTGGGGGTGGGCATGAGCAGTACGACCGACTGGGTGGCGTTCACACCCCACGGCATGATCATCCCGCCGTCCAACAAAGACTGTGCCCTGTTCCCGCAGAAAGTCGGCGGGCAGTACCTGTGCCTGCACCGGCCCTCGAATGTCTACATCGGCGGCAACTATATCTGGCTGGCCCGGTCGCCTGACTTAAACCACTGGGGGCAGCACCAGTGCCTCGCTCACTCCCGGCCCGGCTTTTGGGACTCGGCGCGGGTGGGGGCGGGTGCGGAGCCGATTTGGACCGAGCGCGGCTGGCTGGTGATCTATCACGGCGCAAACGAGCAGTCACGGTACTGTCTCGGGGCGCTGCTGCTCGACCGCGACGACCCGAGCATCGTGCTGGCCCGCTCCGCCGAGCCAATTATGGAGCCGTCGGCCCCGTATGAGCTGACCGGCTTCTTCGGCAACGTCGTCTTCACCAACGGCCACATTCAGGACGGTGACACGATCACGCTGTACTACGGCGCATCCGACGAAGTCATCTGCGGCGCGTATTTGTCCGTATCGGAGATACTAGACACGCTACTGGGCTAGCCGCCGCTTGACTGTCCATCCGCCGCCGAGCAGGAGCAGGCCGAACGAGGCCAGCGAGGACGCTTCCGGCACGGCCTCTGCATGAATAGTCAGCAGGGAGCCGTCCGGGTTCAGAAACGGGTCCACGCCGTTATCCTGGTGGTACAGCGTAAATGGGGCACCGTTCAGGTCAATCGCCGGGGTGCCAGCCTTCTGGAAGATGGAGAGGCCGAAGATCGGGTCGGTGGCGTGAATGCCCCGAGCGTCTGTCGAGATAATAAAATCAGTGGGATCGGTGAATGTCCAGCCCTCCGGCAGGCTAAACGGCGCGAGGCCGTAGAAGTTCGCGCTGCTCTCAATGGACGAGTTTTTGAAGCTGTAAATGGTGTAGAAATCGGTGGGGTCGGACACAACGCCGCTGAAACCGGTGATATTGAAGGTATAGTTGTGGTAGTCCGCTTGGGTTCCCAGCAGCGTGGTCGTGCCGAACCCGGTCTCGGTGTAGGTCAAAGTGGGAAGTGTCTGCGCCGAAGCGGGGCAGGCCGCAAGCACGGCGGCGGCCAAAAAAACCGTGGGCGGCAGAGAGGGCAAGTGTCGGCGGTTCATGGAGTTCTCCTGGTAGTGGTTTGACTTGCAGTTGTTTTTGCGACGTCGGTACTCTGAGCGCCTTTTGCGCTGCCCTGCGGACAGCAGGCTATTGTAGCACAAATATCCGATTATGAGACGAAATCCGTTTGCCGCCGACGCCGCTGCGCCCGCCGGGCCGCTGCAATTCTTTACGAACCGGGAACAATACCTGGAAGCCTTCGAGCGCCACCTGTCGGCCCCCAACGCCGACGACAGCCGGGTGCTTGTCTTTTACGGGGTCGGCGGGGCCGGCAAAACCACCCTGATACAGAAGCTGTGCGCAAGCCTGGACAGCCGGACCCCGGCAGTTCCCTACGCCCGGTTCAATCTCGACAACATCGCCGATCAGACCCAGGCGTACCGGGAAGTCCTGCTGCGTTTGCGGGCCGATTTGGAAAACAACTTCCACCTGGCATTCCCCCGGTTCGACCTCGGCCTCGCGGTCATTTTGGCCCGTGACGGCGGTGCGCCGCCGCCGATGCTCAAAATTAGCCCGCACCTGAGCAGCGCATTCAGCGCGGCTATGGAGTTTACGCCGTCGTTCGTGAAAGCGACGACCCGGCTGATCGAGACCGAGATCAAACACGTCATCAAGAAATCAGACAAGCTGGAGCAGTGGGTGCGCCATGTCGGCGGCACCGAAGCCGTGCTGTCGCTGTCATCGGCGCTGATGTCGGACGAGCAGCTTGTTCAGGACGAGCTGATCCGGCGCTTTGCTCAGGACCTTGCGGCAGCGCCGGCCCGCTTCGGCGGCTGCCGAGCCGTTCTGTTCTTGGACACCTATGAGGCCCTGTGGACCGGGCGCGAAAGCGGGCAGTCCGCGCAGGCGCGTCTGCTCGACGGCTGGGTGCGGAGCCTGGCCGAGTTCTGCCTGGCATCGGGCATTCTGCTCGTGATCACGGGCCGGGACCGGCTGAGCTGGGACGCCGAGCCGGACTGGGACGGCTGCCTTGACCAGCACCTGCTCGGCGGGGTATCCGCCCATGATGCCCAGGATTTTCTCTCACGGCGCGGGATTGGGCCGCCGCCGACTTCGCCTGCCGAGCCGCTTCAGCAGGCGATGCAGCGCTGCGCGGATGCCGGCGCGGCGCTGCCGTCCTGCCATCTGCTGACACTCGCGCTCTGCGCCGACATTGTCCTAAACACGCGGCTGTCGGACGGCAAAGACCCGGCCCCCTCACTCTTTTCCACAATTCCGACCGCCCAGGCGGCGGGGGCGCTGGCGACCCGCTTCCTGAAGTCCCTGCACTCGCGCAACTTGGAGCTGTGGGTAGAAGCCTTGAGCCTGACGCCGCGCTTCGATGAGACAGCGGCGCTGGCGCTTGACAGCGACCGACTGTACCACAATGGACGGGCCGGCTGGGAGCAGATCATCCGGTACTCGTTTATTGTCGCCGATGGCAGCGGCTTTTACCGCATTCACCGGACAATGCGTGAGGCCCTGCGGGCACGCCTGCGCCCGGACACGATGGGGGTGCAGAACGCCTGGTTCCGGCGGCACTGGGCGGAGCGCGGCGAGGACGCGCTGGCGTTCTACCACCAGTGGACCGAAGACCCGGAAGCCGCGCTGTCGGAGTGGGTCGCCTTGCATTTGGAGCGGATCAACACAGCGCAGATGCCCGAAGCGCGGGCGCTGCTGACACGCTGGGCGGAAGTGGACCTCGACCGCGACGACCGCACCCGGCTTTCAGACGCGCTTTGGGCCGCGACCCATCTGGCGCTCGGGCAGGCTCTGTGGAAAACGCCGATCGTGCCGCGCCAGACGGTCCTGAGCCGCGCCCTCAAGCATTTCGAGGCGGCTCTGACGGTTTACACGGAGGATTCCTACCCGGAGCGATGGGCCGACGCGCAGATGGGCCTCGCGCTGTGCCAGCTGTACCTGCCGACCGGGGATCGTGGGGAGCATCTGTACTCGGCCATGACCGCGCTGCAAAACGCGCTCGGCACCTATACGGCGGAAGGAAACCCGGAAGCCTGGTCAGCGGCGCAGAACCACCTCGGCATTGTCTTCGCCCGCCTGCCGGACGGCGACGAGGCGGAAAACCAGCGCCGGGCGCTGGCCTGCTTCGAGGCGGCAGTGCAGGTGTGGAGCGAAACGGAGCATCCCAAAATCTGGGCGCGGGGCCAGCACAACTTGGGGGTGACCTATCTGGAGCTGCCCGACGGTGACCCGGCGGAGAACCGCCGCCGCGCCATCGGCTACTTCGAGGCAGCGCTGCGGGTCCGCACTGAGGCGGCGTTTCCAAGCGGCTGGGCGCTGACCCAGTTCAATCTTGGGGAGACATACGCTTCGCTCGCCGTCCTGCCGGGGGAAAGCCGGGCCGAGCGGCTGCACCAGGCCATCGGCTACTTCGAGGCGGCACTGCGGGTCTATACGCCGGACGATTTCCCCGAGTTCTGGGCGGAAACCCAAAACAGCCTCGGCTGCGCCTGGCAGCAGATGCCAAATATACAGCAGATGCCAGACATGCTTCCCAATGATATAAGCCCGAACTGCCTGCGCCGCGCCCTGCTGTTCCACGAGGCCGCGCTGACAGTTTGGAACGAAGCCGATTATCCCGGCGACTGGGCCAAAGTGCAGCAGAACATGGCCGAAACCTGGCAAATTCTCGCCGGGCAAACGGCGTCTGCCGAAGCGCGGGACGCCGCTCGCGCCGCGTACCTCGCCGCCCGGCGGGGCTTCCTGGCGGTCGGCCTGGCCGAGCGGGCCGATGTCTGTGCCCGCGCTTCGGAAGCGTCCGGTCAGCTCCCCGCCGCGAGTGTCAGCGCGTAGACGCCCGCCGCGCCCGCCGCGTTCAGCGCCGCGCTGCACTCATGCAAACTGCTCCCCGAAGTCGCGACATCGTCTATCAATAGCAGTGTCTTTCCCGCAACCTCGTCTGGCCTCTTGACCGCAAATGCGCCGCGCAGGTTAGTCAATCGCGCCTCCCGCGACAGCCCGACCTGTGGGCGGGTCGGACGCACGCGCACGAGGGCGTTTTCGACAATTGGCAAATCAATCTCCGCGCACAATACCCGCGCCAGCCGGACCGATTGGTTGTACCCGCGCCGCCGCTCTCGGACCGGGTGCATCGGTACAGCCAGCACACCGTCAAAGCGCAGGCCATTGAGGGCGGGTGCTTCCTTCTGCACAAAGTTCGCCAGCAGGTGTCCCAATGGCGTCGCCATCTGGGGCCGGTCCCGATACTTGAACTGATGGATCGCGTGACGCAGGACACCGTCATAAACGCCCATCGCCCGCGCTTTGACATAGGCCGGGCGTCGCAGGCGGCAGTGGGTGCAGCTGTCGGCATCGAGCGGCAGCGTCTGACCGCAGATTTGGCAAAAGGGTTCGGTGAGGGGAACAATCTGGGCCGCGCATCGAGTGCAGAGACCCGACGTGCCGAGGGCTTGGCAGACAAGGCAGCGCGGCGGGTAGAGGAGTGAGAGAAACGGGTCGAAAAGCGCGGCGAGCATGGGTAGGTTCCCTTCCGTGGGAGCGAAATGATCCCGGCCATGAATGGCCGGTCTAAAAGTTTACAAAGGCCCTCCGGGCCTGAAGATTAGTTTGACGCATTCGGCGTTCAGCCCCGGAGGGGCTTCGTACCCTGCTAGCCCGGCCTTTCAAGGCCGGGTACGATTTGCGCAGGATTGTTTCTGACGCGCTCAAGCAACTGTAAAATCTCGGCGCGGTTTTTCTCTCCCTGCGCTTTGCTTACCCCGAGGAACCAGCCGATGTGCGGCTCGTGCATGATTGCATCTACAAGTTCATCTGTATCGTTGTCTTCCCAGGGATACTCAGGCAGAGAGTCTTGAAACTGCCGATGGCTGATTTTGCCCGCAAGCACGTCACCTGCCAAGTCTGCGATTGCCTGCCGGTAATTTTCCACTGGTTCTACACCTTTGCGTCTTCCAGCGCCTCGAAATGGGCGATTTCTTGGAACGCGCGGTAGCGGGCGGCGATGTCGGCCTCGGTCAGTGTCCGCAGGCGGTTCAGCGAGAAGTCCTCGACATTGTAGGAGGCCATGACGCTGCCGTAGATCACGGCGCGGCGTAGGGTCGCAAATGACGTGTCGCCTTGCGAGGCCACGTAGCCGATGAAGCCGCCGGCGAACGAATCGCCTGCGCCGGTCGGGTCGGCGATCTCTTCCAAAGGGTACGACGGCGCGGCGAAGTGTCGGTCGCCCTGGAACAAAAGTGCCCCGTGCTCGCCTTTTTTGATGATGACGGTCTTTGGTCCGAGTGCCATCAGTGCTCTGGCGGCTTTAATGACCGACAGCTCGCCGGTGAGCTGCCGCGCTTCGGCGTCATTCATAAACGCGATGTCCACGCGCTTCAGGACTTCAATCAGTGCATCCCGCTTGCCCTCGATCCAAAAGTTCATCGTGTCGCAGACGGTCAAAGTTGGGTTCTCTACTTGGGTGAGAACTTCAAGCTGGAGGGTCGGGTCAATATTGGCGAGAAAGACGTACTTCGCGGCTTTGTAACTCTCCGGCAGCGACGGCTGGAAATCGGCGAAAACGTTGAGCTGCGTATCGAGCGTGTGGGCGATGTTTAAATCAAAGTCGTAGTAGCCCGCCCAGCGGAAGGTTTTGCCGCCGGGGACGATCTGCACCCCGGCAAGATCAACGCCGCGCCCTTTCAGGAAGTCCAGGTGCTCGGGTGGGAAATCGTCCCCAACCACGCCGACAAGCTGCACCGGGGCGAAGAACGACGCCGCGACGCCCGAATAATCGGCGGCCCCGCCGAGCGTGTCTTTCACTTCTCCTGCCGGCGTCTTCACCGAGTCCAGGGCCATCGAGCCGACAATCAACACGGGCGAAATAGACATAAAATTCTCCAAAACCTAATCTAAAGTCCAGGGCGAAAAGAAAGCCCGCCGCAAGGCGCGGTGGGCTAAAATTGACTGTTGCTGCTAGTTACTGAGTGACCTCGGCGCGATTCGAACGCGCGACCCTCGGCTTCGGAGGCCGATACTCTAATCCGCTGAGCTACGAGGCCATGTCTTACTTGAGCATTTTCGGCTGATGCCAGCCAAACTGATGATAGGTCTTGATGCGGTGGCAGTTCGCGCACCGGACATCACATTTCGCGATCTCTTCCATCAGCGCCTTGACTGTATGACGCTGGTTCTGCATCTCGCTGACGTTGTACTTCTTCACGCCGCGCACATGGTCAAACTCCATCACGCGCGGGTCATCGTTGCCGCAGTCAACGCATGGGTGCTCGCGAAGATACTCCCAGACGATACGCCGCACTTGTTCCAGCACGAGGGCGTTGCGCTTGTCGGCCTTGTCAATGTAATACTGCTTGTTGCTTTGGTAGTGACGCCTGCCATACTCCAAGTAGCATTTTTTGCAGGGCTGCTCGTGCTTGCCGCGCCGGACCCGGAACACAGACAGCAGGCGAAACTCGCCGCATTTCGTGCAGTGCATCCCTTCAGACTGCGTGTCTTCTTCCATGATTGCGCTATTGTACTCCAAGTCGGCACGGCTTGTCAATTGCCCTGCCCAGCCATTTTCTTGACATCCTCCGGAAAATAGGATACTATAAAAGCGCATGAGCAACGGACAAGAGGCAAGGGCGTCTCTTCCTGCTTCGCGGGTGCCGAAGGGCAAAGCGGATAGGGAAGGGGCTTTTTTGTGCCTAGGCTGCGCGGCTGAGCCTGTAGTTTTCCCGGTAATTGTCCGAGTATGGGACTACTATGACTCTTCGCCTCATTGATACGTCCGAAAATCACGTCCCACAGAATACTCACGTCCCACAGATTGGAGCCGGCATGAAACATGTAGATATGGTCGTGATCGGCAGCGGGCCGGCAGGACAAAAAGCGGCGATCCAGGCCGCCAAGCTCGGCAAGAGCGTCACGCTGATCGAGCGCAATCGGATTTTGGGCGGCGCGTGTACACATACAGGAACGATCCCAAGCAAGGCGCTTCGGGAGGCGGTCCTGCACCTGTCGGGCATCCAGCAGCGCGGCTTTTACGGCGATGGCGGGGGCGGGGGCGGGCGCGGCAAGCCCGAGATCACCATCGAAGACTTGATCGCACGCGGCCAGCAGGTCATCCGCACCGAGATGGAAGTCATTCGGGAGCACATGGTCCGCAACGAAGTCGAGATTGTCTGCGGGGACGCGAAATTCGTGGACGCTCATACCCTCAGCATCACCCGGCAGAATGCGACCGAGATGCTGGAAGCCGACCACTTTATTATTGCGACTGGAACCGTCCCGGCGCGTCCGCCGAGCGTCCCGTTTGACCGGGACCATGTTCTCGACAGCGACAGCCTCCTGGAGCTGTCGCACCTGCCGAAAAGCATGATCATTGTCGGCGGCGGGGTGATCGGCACCGAGTACGCCTGCATGATGGCGACTTTGGGGGTTCGGGTTATTCTCACCGAAGCCAGGCCGACACTTTTGGATTTCGTGGACTCGGAGATTTCCGAAGCCCTGCAATACCGGATGCGGGCGATGGGTGTGACTTTGCGTTTAGGCGAGCGCGTGGACGACATTCAGGTCCAGTCCGACGGGCTGGTCCAGGCGACGCTGCAATCCGGGAAGCATCTGCGGGCGGACACGCTGCTCTACTGTATCGGGCGTCAAGGTACGACCGGTACACTGGGGCTGGACAGCGTCGGCATTGTCCCGGACAACCGGGGGCGGCTCAAAGTCAACGAGAATTACCAGACCGAGGTGCCGCATATCTACGCGGTCGGCGACGTGGTCGGCTTTCCGGCGCTGGCCTCGACTTCGATGGAGCAGGGCCGGCGGGCGTCGTGCCATATCTACGGCGAGCCGACAACGTCCATCCCTGAGCTGTTCCCGCTTGGCATCTATGCCATCCCGGAGATCAGCATGGTCGGCAAGACTGAGGCCCAGCTTACTGCCGACGGCGTCCCCTACGAGGCCGGGGTCGCGCAATACCGCGAGATCGCGCGGGGCCAATTACTCGGCGACGAAGTCGGGATGCTGAAATTGCTGATCCACGAAGAGACCCGCCAGATTTTAGGGGTCCATGCCATCGGCACCGGCGCAACCGAGCTGATCCATATTGGTCAAGCCGTGATGGCCTTCAAGGGCACGGTAGACTATTTCATCAACAATGTCTTCAACTACCCCACGCTGGCCGAATGCTACAAAGTTGCTGCGCTGAACGGTTCCAACAAGCTGCGAATGCTCTGGCACGACGACTCTGAGCTGAATGGGGAACGCGAAATGGCGGCGTAAACTCGTTTTGCGGTATACTCTGCGTGTGCATTGAACAGCCATTGGAGGGAACCAAAATGATTAGGTATAAGCTGGGCGTCAAACGCCCAAAGCGGAGGGTGCCGGTGCGCCGGCCAAAGCGAGATGAGAAAGATGTTGTCATCTTCACGTCGTTTGACGGAACTGTGCGCGAAGTCGGCCCCCTGCCAATACCTCTTGGAGAGGCAACTGCTCTGATGAGCGAATTGACACTTAGCCAAATTTGGGGGTCGGAGAAAGAAGCAATGGAATGCCAAAATATGCACGAGGAGAAATAGTCTGGGTTCCTTTCCCCTTTTCTGCCGAAGAGGGGTTCAAGCTTCGTCCTGCGGTTGTCGTTGCGTCTTGGCCCTGCAAAAGCAGTACAGACTACTTTTTGTACATGGTTTCTACGTAGCCGGAGACTGACCTATATTTAATGGAACTGACAAACGCAGACTTGGTCGAGGGCCATATCAGCCGCACCTGCTATATCAGGCCAACCTACAGTTTTACTGCTGCCGAGCGTTTCATCGAAAGCCGTTTCGGCAGGCTCAATCCCGAGAAGCTGAAAGCGATTGTCTTCTCACTTTTCACAGTTTTGACCAAAGACTGAAATAAAAACGCCCCGCCGCGCTTGTCAAAAGCATCGGCGGGGCATTTTCATGTGTTTATCCACTGACGCCGAGGGCGGTCAATAAAAACGCATAGTCGAAGGCGGTTTCTTTGAGGGCGTCGTAGCGGCCCGAGGCACCGCCGTGGCCGGCGCCCATGTTGGTTTTGAGCAGCAAGGCGTTGGTATCGGTCTTGAGCGAGCGCAGCTTGGCGGTGTACTTGGCGGCTTCCCAGTACATGACCTGGCTGTCGTTCAGTGATGTCTTGACCAGCATATTCGGGTAGGCTTTGGCTTCCAGATTGGTGTACGGGCAGTAGGTTTTCATGTACTCATAGTCGGCCTGGACATTTGGGTTGCCCCACTCCAGATACTCGCCGGTGGTCAAGGGCAGAGTGTCGTCGAGCATCGTGTTCAGAACGTCCACGAACGGGACTTGGGACAGGACAGCTTGGAAGAGGTCCGGGCGGAGATTGATGGTCGCGCCCATCAGCAGCCCGCCGGCGCTGCCGCCCTGAATCGCGAGATGTTCGGGGGATGTGTACTTCTCGGCACAAAGAAACTCGGCGCAGGCGATGAAGTCGGTGAAGGTGTTCATCTTCTGTTTGAGCTTACCGGCGTCGCGCCACTCTTCGCCCATCTCGCCGCCGCCTCTTATGTGCGCGATGGCGAAGGCTAGGCCACGGTCCAGGAGGCTCAGGCGGTTCGATGAGAACCCGGCGGGCATCGAGATGCCGTAGGAGCCGTAGCCGTACAAGAGCAGCGGCGCTTGGCCGTTCTTTTCCAGACCCTTCTTGTAAACAACTGAGAGAGGGATGCGTGTGCCGTCGGTCGCCGCAGCGTACAGCCGCTCGGCGGCGTATTGCGACGGGTCGTAGCCACCGAGCACGGGGGTCTGCTTCAGCAGCGTGCGCTCCGTCGTGGTCATATCGTAGTCGTAGACCGACGCTGGAGTAATCATGGACTGGTACCGATACCGGACAATGGGCGTGTCGTACTCGGCATTGGTATCCAAAGAGACCGTGTACGACGGCTCGGGGAACGTGATCGTGTGTGCGGTCTCGGTATCCATACTGATGACCCGGAGCTGCTCTAAGCCCCCTTCGCGCTCGGAGATGACGGCGTGATTTTGGAAGAAGTCCATGTCTTCGCGGTTGATGGCGAGGTCATGCGGCAGAAACTCGGTCCAGTCATTTGGGGCGGCCACGGGCGCGGAGACGATGCGGAAGTTCTTGGCGTCCTTGTCGGTCCGCACGAAAAACTTGTCGCCGTGATGGTCGGCATAGTAGCGGTGGCCGTCCTCGCGGGGCCGGTAAACGGTCCAGTCGGCGGTCGGGGTGCCGGCGGTCAAATAACGCACTTCGGTGGTATCGGAGCTTTCCGACGCGAGAAACAGATAGGCTTTGCTGCGGCAACGCGACGCTTCGAGGTTATATTGGGCGTCGGCCTCTTCATAGACAAGCGCGTCGGCGTTTGTGCTGCCGAGTGTGTGCTTGTACAGGCGGTAGGGCCGCTTGGCATCATCTTCTACGGTGTAAAACAGCGTTTGGTTGTCAGCGGCCCAGGCCACTGAGATCGTCTTTTCGACACGGTCGGGCAGCACCTCGCCGGTCCGCAGGTCTTTGACTTGCAGCGTGTACTGCCGAAACCCCGTCACATCGGTGGAGAACGCCAGCAGATTGCCGTCATCGCTCACCGCGTAGGCTCCCAGGCCCAGGTACGAATGGCCTTCCGCTAGGGCGTTCAAATTCAGCGTGATTTCTTCGGGGGCGTCCAAGCTGCCGCGCTTGCGGCAGCGGACCGGGTACTGCTTGCCTTCCTCGGTCCGGCTGTAGTAAAAGTAGTCGCCCAAACGGTATGGCACACTCAGGTCGGTCTCCTGAATGCGGCCCTTCATCTCGGCGTACAGCGTCTCTTGCAGGGCTTCGGCCTCGGCCAGAGCACCGTCGGAGTAGGTGTTTTCCGCCTCTAAGTAAGCCGTCACGTCCGGGCTGCTTTTCTCGCGCATCCAGAAATAGTTGTCGGTGCGGCTATCGCCGTGCAGGGTGTCGGTCTTAGGCAGAATCTTGGCGATAGGCGGGGTAAGCGTGGGTGTCATAGCGGCATTATACCCACGCTCGCGCAAAGTGACGACATCGAATGGGCGGTCACCTCAGCGCCGGGGTGGGAAGCTCGAAGACGATCTGGCCGTCGTTGGTTTCCACGGTCACGCGCTCCAGGTTTGCGCCGGTGCCGGTTTCGGGGGCGCGGGAAAAGCGGATAAAGCGAAGCTGGGCGGAGCGCTTGGCTTCGTCGAGGCTGACATGCTTGTCAACCCGGATCTTGCGGCAATGGGCGGCGGCGTCTTTGCCGAGCAGTGTGTCGTAAACAACGTAAGACATCGGAATTTCTCCTCCAAAGAGATAAAAAACTGCACAATTCGGGAGGGAAGAAAACAGCGTGTCGCCCCGCAGCGAAACGCGATGATAGATAGGATACTTTTCAAGTATACCACGATTTTTGCCGGGTGTGCAAAAATCGCAAAACTATTTTTCCAGTTATGGGGAACTTTTCGGCGGCTGCGTCGTCTGAGGGGCCAGCGCTGCATGGACCGAGACCTCCTGCTCGCGGGTCAGCTTCCAGACCCCGGCGCGTTTCGCCCAGACATCGGCGTAGACGCCGTCCAAAACTACCGTCCGGTCGGCGCGGGTCTGCGGGTCGGCGAGGTGGAGTGTCCCATGCCGGCGCAGGGTCACCATCGCCTCTGTCCCCGACTTTGCCAGCGTCAGCTTTTCAATCGTGGACTGCGTGACATCCGCCTGCACGGGCAGGGCGAACGTCTGCACGAAATCCGCCTGTTCTTCTTTCAAGTCATGGGCCTTCCCGGTTCGGCTGACCCCGACAAACTCCGGCGCATACTGGGCCAGCACCGCGTCCAAATCATGCCGCGCCACGGCTTTGTCGCGGGCGTCATAACCCGCTTGCAGCGTCTTCTGCACCGCACCCGCCGTGTCCGCCGCCCCAACTGGTCCCGCCGCTATTAGTAGGGCTGCTAAAGCCAAAGTTCGCATCGTCGTCTCCTTTCCCACGTTCGGAAAGCATTTTGCATTACGATTCGCTTTCCGTGCCGGTTGTTCCTGCCCCCAGAGCTGACTTCTAAGCAGGACATTTCGAGATATTCGCGAATAAAGGAATATGAACATCAACGAAGAGACGATACGGCAGTTTAAGGACGATTTTGCGCGAGTGCGGGCCGAGTGCGGCAAAGTCATTGTCGGCAACACGGATATTGTGGATGGGGTGTTGATCTGTCTGCTCTCCGGGGGCCATGCCCTGCTCGAAGGGGTGCCGGGACTGGGCAAGACACTGTTAGTACGCACACTGTCGCAGGTCTTGGATTTATCGTTTAACCGGGTGCAGTTTACACCTGATCTGATGCCCGCCGACATCACCGGCACGAATATACTCATGGAAGACGAGGCCGGGCGCAAGATCTTCCAGTTCCAGCCGGGACCGATCTTCGCGAACATCGTGCTGGCCGACGAGATCAACCGGGCGACGCCGAAGACGCAGTCGGCGATGCTCGAAGCCATGCAGGAGCATTCGGTGACGGTCTCCGGCAAGATGTACTCGCTCCAGGAGCCGTTCTTCGTGCTGGCGACCCAGAACCCGATTGAGATGGAAGGGACCTATCCGCTGCCGGAAGCGCAGCTTGACCGCTTTTTGTTCAAGCTGATCGTGCCGTCGCCGACGCTGGCCGAGCTGTCGGCAATTGTCGAGCGGACCACGGGTGCGGAAACGCCGCAAATAGACAAAGTGCTGGACGGCTCGCAGATCATGGCGATGCGTCAGGTCGCCCGCGAAGTGCCGATTGCGTCCCATGTCCGCGACTTCGCCGTCCGGGTCATTCTGGCGACCCATCCCCGCTCGGAAGTGGCAACGGCGATGGTCAATCAATTTGTGCGCTTTGGGGCGTCGCCGCGCGGCGCACAGGCGCTGGTGCTGGCGGCAAAGATTCGGGCGCTTCTGGATGGCCGCTACAACGTGGCCTACGACGACATCAGCGCAGTTGCCCCGGCGGCGCTGCGGCACCGCCTGATTTTGAACTTCGAGGGCGAGGCCGAAGGGATCGGCGCGGACGCAGTCGTGCGCGATGTTCTCACCCGGCTGTCCACGCAGGGTGCGGTTGCGGCCTGAGACCCGTAGGGGCGCGGCAAGCAGCGCCCCTACAGGGACATTCTTTGGCGCATGACCTCGAAGGCGATAATTGCCGTCGCGGACGCCGTGCCGAGCGAATGGGGCAGGGGGCGGCCATAGGGGATACGCAGCTTTAGATCGGCTCCGTCCAAGAATGATCGGGTGATGCCGCGCTTCTCGCCACCAATCAAAAGAAACAGTGGCTTCGTCAAATCAGCGTCATAAAGCGAGACGCTGCCCGGCTCGTCGGTCGCGCAGGCGATGGTCAGGCCCGACGCCCGGAAGAATGCGGCGGCATCGGCGGCGGTCTCGGCCAGCGCGGTAGGGATCAGCTCGGATGCGCCTGCCGAGGCGCGGGCGACAATGCCCGCCGCCGACAGCCAGTTGCGAGGCCGCAGGACCAGGCCGTCCGCGCCGGCGGCATACAGCGAGCGCACGGACGAGCCGAAGTTGAAGGGGTCCTCGACCCCATCAATCATGGCGATAAACGGCCTTGCCGCTCCGTGCGCCAAAGTCTCCAGGGCCGCGAATTGGTATGGGCCGACCGATGCCAGCACCCCGCCGTGGGTCTTGCCGCCGGCGAGCCGCTCGATTTCCTCCGCTGAGACGCGCTGGATGGGGATGCCGGCTTTGCGGGCGGCCTGCTCCAAACGCCGGGTCTGGGCGTCGTCTTTGCCGGCGCGAAGCTGAATGCCGTGCACCGTGCGATGTCCGCCATGCAGGGCGGCTTCGACAGAGATAAAGCCTTCGATTTGGGCGTGGTCATCGGCTGGGAGGGGGTCTTCAGGCATAGACGCATTGTACCCGATACAAAATTGCACCTGATACAAAGACGTGGGACAAAAAGAAGCCGCTGCGAGGGAACGCGGCGGCTTGAAGAGTTAGGGGATGAGCAATGGAAGGTCTTTCGACCTGAGCCATGCTGTTATTGTACAGCGGCTAGGTTAAGAGGGTATTAAGAGAAGATTAAGTTTTGGTTAAGGTTTGCAGATTGGCACGGGGTTTGGAAGCATCGCCGGAGGGGTTAGGAACCGGCACTGGAAGTGCCGGCCTACTTTTGAGTGAAAGTCGCTCCGCGACTGATGAACAAGAGGCAGCCGCGTTCTTTGTCTTGCTTTGTTCTTTGTCTTGTTTTGTCTCGAACCGCTTCGGTTTTCGCTCAACAGTAGACCGGCACTTCCAGTGCCGGTTCCTAAACTCCATCTCTCCGAATTGACTTTGCCGCGCTCCGTGTGCTACACTTTGCCTGCTATGGCTTCACCGAATATCACCCCGCACGCGGAACTCTCCCTCGACGAACAAATTGCGCTGCTATCGCGCGGCACGGCGGATATCGTGCCGCTGCCGGAGCTGAAGACCAAGCTGCTGAAGTCGGCGAAAACGCAAAAGCCGCTGCAAGTCAAGCTTGGGCTGGACCCGACCGCGCCGGACATCCACCTCGGCTTTGCGGTCGTGCTCCGCAAGCTGCGGCAGTTCCAGGATTTAGGCCACGAAGTCGTGATCATTATCGGCGACTACACCGCGCTGATCGGGGACCCGTCAGGCCGCTCCACGACCCGGCCGATGCTCACCTCAGCAGAGATCGAAGCCAATGGGCGGACGTATGTGCAGCAGCTTGCCAAAGTGCTAGACCCGGAAAAAACGACAATTCGTTTCAACAGTGAGTGGCTGGGGAAACTTAGCTTTGCGGACCTTGTCGGGCTGGCGTCCAAAATGACCGTCGCTCAGGTCTTGCAGCGCGAGGACTTTGCCAATCGCTACCGGGAGGGCCTGCCGATTAGTCTGCATGAGCTGCTGTACCCGCTGGCGCAGGCGTATGACAGTGTCGCGATCCGTGCCGACATCGAAATGGGCGGGCAGGACCAGACGTTCAATAATCTGGCAGGCCGCGCCCTGCAAAAAGAGATGGGGCAGGAGCCGCAGGTCGTGCTGCTGATGCCGCTCTTGGTGGGCCTCGACGGCGTCAAAAAAATGAGCAAGTCGCTCGGCAACTATGTCGGCATCTCCGAAGCCCCGACAGCAATGTTCGGCAAGCTGATGTCGCTCGGTGATGAACTCATGCCGATGTACTATGAGCTGTGCACGGATGTCCCGATGGACGAAGTCGGTGTGCTGACCGACTCGGCACGGACACACCCGCGCGATGCGAAAAAGCGGCTGGCCCGCGAGATCATCGCCCTGTACCACGGGGCCGAAGCCGCATCGGCGGCGGACGACGAGTTCGAGCGGGTGCATAAAGAACATCAAGTGCCGGACGAGATGCCGGAGTTTGCGGTCTCTGCCGACCTGTGCGCCCCGGACGGGACGGCCCGGCTGACCGCGCTTTTGGTCGCTGCCGGTCTCGCACCGTCGTCGGGCGATGCCAAGCGTCTGGTTTTGCAGGGCGGGGTGAGCGTGGACGGCGAGAAGATCGCCGACGCCGCCGAAACGATTGCCGTGCGGACCGGGCAGGTGGTCAAAGTCGGGCGCAATCGTTTTGTCCGGCTGCTGGCTCCCAAGTGAGCTTGAAAGCAGCGTTGCGATAGGAAGCGGCATGGCCGAATTGGAAACACAAACGATGGCAGTTTTGGAAGAACCATCTATTTTGGAAGAACCCCCCGTGGCAGGCCCGGAAGAATCCCCTGTCGCCCCCCCACCGACTGACCCGGCGCTGTTCGAGGCGGAGATGAACCCGCATCTCGACGCCTTGTACCGCAACGCCCTGCGTCTGACCGGCAACGCCAACGACGCTGAGGACCTATTGCAGGATACGTACCTGCGGGCCTACCGCTTTTTTTACCAATATCAGCCGGGAACCAACGCCAAAGCGTGGCTGTTCCGAATCATGAACACGGTTTTTCTAAACGACTACCGGCGCAAGTCGCGGCAGGGCGAGACCGTTTCTTATGATGGACTGGAAGACTTCTATCTCTACAACCGCCTGACCGAAGACGGGCTTGGCGGGGACCATCCGGAAACGGAGAACCCGGAAAAAGCGGTGCTGGAAAAGCTCGACATCGAGATCATCCAGCAGGCAATCCAGGCGCTGCCGATTGAGTTCCGGGACACAGTGGCGCTGGCAACGGTGGAAGAGATGTCCTACCAGGAAATCGCGGATATGCTGGGCATTCCCGTCGGTACGGTTCGTTCGCGCCTTTCGCGCGGGCGGAAACTGCTGCAAAAAGCGCTGTGGGAGTACCTGAGCGGGGAAGAAATTCGCGTCGGAGAGCCGGTAAAATAGACGGGTGAGGCAAGAATGTGGAACCGAATTTGAAAGACGCAGAAATGACGGACGCGGGTATTCACCCGCCGGCGGACTGTATCAGCGCCGACTACTACTCGTGCGAGGAAGCGGTCAGACGGCTGAATGAATACTTGGACCACGAGATGAACGCCGAGGAGCGGACCGTGGTGCTGCGTCACCTGGAAATCTGCCGCTCGTGCCTGACGCGCTTCTCGTTTGAGCAGACTCTGGTGGTTTCCCTGCGCCAGAAAGTCCTGCTCCTCTGCGCCCCGCCGTCCCTGCGCGAGAAGCTGCGCGGCCTGCTGCACGATCAAGAGCAGACCCCAGAGTAGACAAGAAAGCGCCCCTCACCTATCGGCTGAGGGGCGCTTTCTTTTGCGCTCTTAGTGTCTTTGCATTCTTAATTGTCCGCGAACGGGTCGTCTAAGTCTTCGTCTGCCGCGGGCTGCTGGTAGCGCCCGCCGCCGGCGGCTGGACGTGCCGGAGCGGCATTGTTCGCGGCAGGCCGGGCCGGCGCGGCAGCGGGACGCGCTGGGGCACGGGCGGGCGCGGGAGCCGCCGGGGCGTCATCGCCGTAGCCGGTGTCGCCGCCGGGGTCGGCATCGGCGTAGTCACCGCCGCGTCCGCCCCCGCCGCCGTTGTAGCCGCCGCCGGACTGAGCGCGGCTGTAGCCGCCGCCCTGCCCGCCATCTTCGCCTTCCTTCGGGCGCTCCAATGCTTTCAGGTTGTCTACCACGACTTCTGCTTCGCGTCGCTTTTGACCCTGATGCTCAAACTCACGGATTTGCAGTTGGCCCTCAATGGCTACCAAGCGGCCCTTGCTGAGGTAGTTGGCCGTGAACTCCGCATTTTGGCGCCAGGCGACAATCGTGATAAAGTCGGTTTGCTTGGGCGCACCGCTCTGCCGGTTTTCGTTTGACTGAGGCCGGTCCACGGCCAGGCGAAATTGCAGAACGGGAATACCGCTCGGCGTGTACTTCAGAGCATCGTCAATGTCGGTAACAATGCGTCCAATTAAGATGACACGATTCAAAAACATCTCGTTCTCCTTTGCTCTCTACACCAGGTCTGGTTCGTGCGTCTTCTCGTGAGTAGTCTATTCTACGGGGGCAGGCTCTGCGGCGGGTTCGGCGACCGGGTCCGGCGTTTCTGCGGGCGTTTCCGCCGGGGCGGGCGTCTCGGCAGTCGGCACTTCGGCAACCGGTGCGGGGGCGGCGACTGCCGACTCGGGGGCGGCAATCGGGAGCAGCGCTTCCTCGTCATCGCGGCGAATAATCAGGAAGCGGATCTGGTCTTCGCTGATCTGGAAGATGCGGCGCAGCTCGGCTTCAACGGCGGGCTTGGAGCGGAACTGCATGACGACATAAATGCCTTCGGTGCGGCCCTTGACTTCGTAAGCCAGCCGGCGGCGCTCCCAGACATCAATCTTTTCCAGTGTTCCGCCGCCGCCTTCGACAATCTGGCGGTACTTTGCGGTCACGGCACTGATGCGCTCGTCCCCAAGATCGGGGTCTAAAATGTAAACGGCCTCGTAAGGCGACGTGATGGCGATGGACGGCATTAAAAATGCCTCCTCTCTGTGGGCTTAGATTTTTGGCCCGCGCCGGCTCGCCTAAGTCGGTACGGGCAGAGAGGAACTAAAAGCCGCAAAAGCGGCTTCGTTCAACAATCGAGCTATTATAGCATGAGAAGGGCCGCCGGGTCAAGACGCAAATCGGGTCAGCCGGGAGGACAGCGGGCGAGCAGCAGGCAGATGTCGTCGCCGAATGCGCCGCCGGTCCAGTGCCGCGCGGAGTCCAGGAGCGCCTGGCCGAACTCGCGCAGCGTTCCAGACGGCAGAAGCTGCACGGCCTGGGCCTGCAAGGTCTCGAACCCGAACAATCGGCCATCCCGTCGCGCTTCGGTCAGGCCATCGGTGACCATCAAAAATGTGTCGCCGGGTGCGACCTGCGCCGAGCTTGCGGTGTAGGCCACGTTAGCCATGACCCCGAGCAGCAGGCCGTTCGCGCCGATCACTTCCGCCGTGCCGTCCGCCCGCAGCAGCAGCAGCGGCTCGCCGCCGGCGGTGACGTAGGATAAGCTGCCGGTGTCCGGGTCGAAAGTCGCAAGAGACAGCACGACCTGGTTGTCGCTGGCGAAGTCGCCTTGCGCCTGGGCCTCGCAGAAAAAGTCGTTCAGGCGCGGCAGCGCCGCTTCCGGCGAGCCGGCTTCCCGCAGAATGGTCCGCAGGGCGAACTTGACTTCTGCAATCAGCGTCGCCGCCCCGAGGCCCTTGCCGGAGACGTCGCCGACCACCAGGGCGATCTTGCCGCGATCATAGGTGAAGACGTCGAAGAAGTCGCCGCCGATGGCGGCTTCATCCGACGCGGCCTCGTAGAACGTTTCGATCTGAAGGCCGGAATAGCCTGACGGGGCCGGAGTGTGCACCAGGGTCTGCTGCAAGGTCTCGGCAATGCGCCGCTCGCGCTCGTAGGCGGCTTTAAGCACCGCTTCCGCGTCTTTGCGGTCCGTGATGTCGTTGGCATACAGCGATGCCCCTTCCTGCGTCGGAAACACGCGCACGTGGAACCAGCGTCCGAGTTTTTCCGAGAACGCCTCGAACTCCACAGTTTGCCCGGACGCGACGGCCCGCATGGTTTCGGCCTCGAAGTCCTTTCCCTGCGGGGTCGGGTCAACATCCCAGAGTATTTGTCCGATCAGCGCCGCCGGGTCCAATCCGCCGGCCCGTGTCAGGGTCATGGCGCTGGCGTTCAGCGCCGTGATGCGCCATTCGGAGTCGACCGCGACATACGTGTCGGTGATGACTTCGAGTATCTCGCTGGTGCGCCGCTGCACTTCCTCCATCTCGGCGCGGGCGGCTTCGGCTTGGGCATGGGCGGCGCGTTCTTCCTCGGCCTGCACACGCCCCGTGATGTCCCGAATGAGCCAGCGGACGGTTGGGGGCTGACCGAGGGCACCTTGATAGAGCGCGGCGGTGACAGCGGCCGAGAACTTGCCCGAAGGACGGCGGCGAAGCTGCACGGTCCATTCGCCAAACGGCCCCACCGCCGGCGCGTTCAGGCTTTTCAAACGGCTCTGGAACTCGCCCAAATCGGGGACGGCAATCAGCGTACCGAGGCTGCGCTTTTTGAGGAAGCGGGTCGAGATGCCGAGCAGGCGCGACGCCGCCCGGTTAGCTTCTAAAATGATGCCTTCGGCGGTCGTGACCAGGTAGCCGTCGGGCGCGAAATCGAACAAGTCCTGATAGCGCTGCCGTTCGGCTTCGAGGCGCTGGCGGCTGAGAGAGAGTTCCTCGTTCTGAACCCGCATTTCCTCGTCGGCGACCCGCAGCTCTTCGACACTCGCCTGAAGCTCTTGCAGGGCCAGCGGCAGCAGGCCGCGCACACGTGCCGGCTGAGCATCATCATTTTGTGTGCCGTCGGAGTCGGCAGTCAGAGAAATGGGCATAATTGGGTTTCTAGCTCTCGTTTGACGACAAAGGGACCTACGTAGAAGCACTACTGCTGCTCGGTCAGCAGGATAACGCCGCAGATAGTATCGCTGCTGCCGCGCAGGGGCGACACGGTGATTTTGCAGACAATCGGCTGGCCGCGCCGGTTGCGGGCCTCCATTTGGAGTTCCTGGCTGGTGCGGTCCCCGGCGAGGCAGTCCTGCACCGGCTGGCGCAGGGCGGCGACCGGCAGGCCGATGTCGAGGGTCAGAAACGGCTTGCCCTGGATTTCGTCGCCGCGCAGGCCCCACAGCTCCGCCGACTGGCTGTTCCAGATCTGTACCCGCAGGTCAGCGTCCAAGACAATCACACTGCCGCGCAGGCTGGCAAGGATGGACTCCATAAACGCATTGACTTGGTTCAGCTCCTCCGAGCGCCCCTGGAACTCTAAGTTGACGGTCCGCAATTCTTCGTTGATAGACTGCGACTCCTCACTGGTGGTTTCCAGCTCCTCGTTGATGGACTGCAGCTCCTCGTTGGTCGTTTCCAGCTCTTCCACCGTGGACTGCAGCTCTTCGTTGGTGGTTTCCAGCTCTTCGTTAGCCGACTGCAATTCGGCGTAGGCGGTCTCCATCTCGTGGTTCGCCGCCTGCAATTCTTCGGACAACTGCCGGTAGCGGGTGACGTCGCTGAACGAGATCGAGATGCCGAGAAGCTGGCCGTCGTCTTGGAGCGGCACGATGAGCGCTTCTAAAAAGATCGGGCTGGTCCCGCTTGAAGTCCAGGGAATGTCCTTGACACTGACCGTGCGCCGCTCCGCCGTCGCCGCTTCGACCCGCGAGCGCAGGTCAATCGGCCGGTAAGAGATCTCCAGGTCCTGCAAGGGCCGTCCGATGTCCCGCTCGCTGAGATGGAACAAGACCCGCGCCCGCTCGTTGACGGTGGTGATACGCCCGTTTAAATCCAGCACGACTTGGGCGGTCGGGGCGGTCTGGAACGCCGATTCCAGCAGCCGCATCGGGCTGTCTGGCGGCAGGGCGGACGCCTCGACCCCGGAATGAGCCATGAGGAGAAGCTGGTCGCGCAGGCCGGGCCGGGCGACTTTGATGAAGACGCGCCGCCGCAGGTCAAGCGGCATAAAGAGGCCGGAGTGGGCGAACAGCATCTCCGCTTTGCCGAGAAACAAAAAGCCGCCGTCACGGATCGCAAAGTGGAACCGGGCGATGATGCCGGTCTGCACCTCGGCGTTGAAATACATCACGGTGTTGCGGCAGGCCAGCAGGTCAATCCGCGAGATCGGGGCATCTTGCAGCAGATCATGCCGCCCGAAGATCAGTGAGCGGCGCAAGTCCTTGTCGAAGACGTGGCGCTCGCCTTCGCGGCTGAAGTATTTTGCCAGCAACGCCGGGGGGACGCTCTGCACTTCGCGGGGCGTGTACGACGCCGACCGCGCCTGGGTCAGTGCGTCGTCGTCAATATCGGTCGCGTAGATCTTGACTCGCGCTTTGAACGCTTCGGGGCCGAGCGCTTCGGCAAAGATCATCGCCAGCGAGTAGGCCTCCTGGCCCGACGCGCACCCGGCGCTCCACAGGCGGATCGGCTCGTCGGACGATTTGGACGCGATCATTCGAGGGATGATTTCCTCGGCCAGATACTCCCACGAAGGGGTATCCCGGAAAAACGCCGTGACATTGATCAGCACGGTGTTGAACAGCCGGGCAAACTCATCGGGATGCACTTCCAGATAGTCTATGTAAGCGGCATAGTCCGGCAGGCCGACTTCCCGGATGCACTTATCCACACGCCGGCGCAGGCTGGCCCGCTTGTAGCCGGTGAAGTCGAAGCCCCGGCTGCGCTTCAAGTATTGCAGCAGGTCCTCGAACTCAGCATCGGCGCTGGGGTCATTCAATGGCAAGTCTTCCGGCGGCAGCACGCCGGTGGTGGTTTGGTCGCTCATGGTCTCTCGATTGCCGGCGGTGCAGCGATCTGGCCGCCGCGCAGGACATTATGGATAATGCCCGCCCGGTGGCGGGCGTCGAGCGCCTGCTCCGAGAACTGCTGCGCCGACAGCATATGTCCGCGCTCGGAGGCCCGCGCCTGAAGCCGCTCGGCCATCGCGGCGCTCTCTTCCAGCGCCCGCAGCGCGACCCAGAGGGCTTCTTCGAGGTTCTCGGACTGCGAGGCCAGCAGGCTTTGCGGAGAATAGGCATGGCCGACCCGGCAGCGGTAGCGGACCATCTTGCCTTCGGAGATTTCCCAGAGGACGCCGTGGCAGTCCGGGCAGCTAAAGCCTGACGGCTTGCCTTCCGCCCGATCTTCCAGCAAGTCGAGGTGCATTTCTGCGACGGCGACGTCTTCGTCCAGTGTAGATGTCACGGGATGTTCCTTCCGGGCCGCCGGCTTGCCGGACAGCCGCACGATCTCCTGCGCCAGTCCGGCCAGGGGATAGACGCCGTCCACGGCGACATTCTCAATCGCGCTTTGCGGCATGCTCTTGAACATCGCCTCATCGAGGTGCTGCACCAGCGCAATGCCGCCGCGCGTCTTGACACTTTGCAGCCCCGCCGTGCCGTCGTCGAGCGTGCCGGTCAGAACGACCCCGACCACGCGGGGGCCGTAAGCACGGGCCGCCGACCGGAACAGGGCGTCAATCGCCGGGCGGTGGTTGTTTTCCGCCGGCCCACGTGTCAGCAAAATGCGCCCGTCCCGGACCAGCAGGTGCCGGTCGGGCGGGGCGGCGTAGATCCGGCCCGGCTCGATGAGTTCCCCGTCTTCCGCATGCCGCGCGGGCAGGGGGCCGCGCCGCCCGAGGATCTCCGGCAGGACACTGTGACCGTAGGCGGGCATATGCAGGACGATGAGCACGGCGGCGGGCAGGGCGGCGGGCAGGTGCGACGCCAGCTCGGCCAGCGCTTCGACGCCGCCGGCGGATGCGCCGACAACGATGATGTCATGACCGCCGCCGATCGGTGCGTCAGCCGGCGTTTTAGGAGGTTCCGGTTCGGGCATAGTCGTCCACTTCATAATCAAGACAAACTTTCGTTTGTGTCAGTCTGATTGTACAATTATAACATATAATCTGTCAAAGCGTGCAGTCACCCGATCCCATAAACATCCCCGAATTTCGTCTTTAGGTAGGCAAGGTACGGGGCCGGGTCAAGCGGTGCGCCGACCGCGCGGCGTGTCAGGTCCTTCGGCAGGTACTTCCGGCCCCACTGGTGGACATTCTCTCGGAGCCAGCCGAGCAGCGGGCCGAACTCTCCCGCCGCGATCTGACTTTCCACCTGCCCGCCTAAATCGGCGTCGGCCTTCGCGAAAAGCTGCACCGATAAAATGTTGCCGAGCGTGTAGGTCGGGAAGTACCCGATCAGCCCCGCCGACCAGTGGACATCCTGCAAAATGCCCGAAGCGTCGTCCGGCGGGGTCAGGCCGAAGTACGACTCCATTTTGGCATTCCATGCGTCCGGGGCGTCGGCGACCGAAAGCGCTCCCGAAAGCAGGTCGGTTTCCAACTCAAAGCGCAGCAGAATATGCAGATTGTAGGTGACTTCGTCGGCCTCGACCCGGATGAGGGACGGCGCGACTTTGTTGATGGCTTGATAGAACGCCGCCTCGGACGTGCCCGCAAGCGCGTCGGGAAACTCGGCTTGCAGCTTCGGGTACCAATAGGTCCAGAAGGGGCGGGAGCGGCCCACCAGGTTCTCCCAAAGGCGGGACTGGCTTTCGTGCACCCCGAGCGAGGCCGCCGCCGCCAGTGTCCCGGCCCCATACCGCTGTCCAAGTCCCTGCTCGTACAGGGCATGGCCGGTCTCGTGGATCGAGCCGAACAGGGCCGCCGGCAGAAAATCCGTGTCGAAGCGGGTGGTAATCCGCACGTCATCCGCGCCGAACGATGTGCAGAATGGGTGCAGGGCGCGGTCCTGCCGTCCCCGGCTCAGGTCATAGCCCAATGCTTGAATGACGGTCCTGCCGAACTTCTCCTGCGCCCCTTCGGCGAACGCCCGTGAAAGCACGGACGCATCTATGGCGTCCGGCCCGAGGTCGGCAATGGTCTTGACCAGCGCGACCGTGTCCGGCTTGATGGCGTCGAACAGTGCCCGGACCTCCGCCGCCGTCGTGCCCGGCTCATACTGGTCCAGCAGGGCATCGTAGCGCTCCCCGCCGTGCCCGAGGGCGTCAGCGGCTTCGCGGGTAAGCTCTAAAATCTGCGAAAGCCAGGGTGCAAACTGGCCCCAATCGCTGCCGGCGCGGGCGTCCGCCCAGTGCGCGTGAGCGAGGGCGGTGACACGGGCGGTCTCGGCCACCAGGGCCGCCGGGATTTTCGTGGCCTGATCAAAGTCGCGCCGGGCGACGCGCACTCGGGCGGCGTCATCGGAGTCGGGGCCGGCGCTTTGGGCCGCACTTTCGGCGGCTTCGAGGAGCCGCCGGGTGTCCGGGCCGGTCATCTTCTCGTGAATGACTTTGCTCAGAGCTTCCATCTGCGCGGCCCGGCTGCTTGCCCCGCCGGGCGGCAGGTAAGTCTGCTGGTCCCAGCCCAGCACGGCGGCGGCTTCCGAGAGGGCCTTGATTTCGGCGAGATGGTCTTGCAGCGCGTCCATTTCCTGCATATCTGAGGATACTTCGCTTTCCTTTTGCGTTCTTTGGGAGGTACATACCCGGTTTCGCGCCGAAAACCTGCGTCGTCTGCGAATGCCTTCCAAATTCTCCTGAACCAAAAGTGGCAAAAAACACATGGCTGAACTCATGGATTAGGAAAACTTAATCTTCTCTTAACATAACTTGACGCTTTTACCCTGTATACTAGAGGCGTTCTTTATGCAGTCAGAAATCTTCTTTGCCTGTCATTTCTACAATAAAAGGATGTGCCCATGCCCCTTCAGTCATCTCGCCGAGGCAACACCCTCCGCGCGTTCACTTTGATCGAATTGCTCGTCGTCATCGCCATCATCGCGATTCTCGCCGCCATTCTCTTTCCTGTTTTCCAGAGCGTCCGCGAAAATGCCCGCCGCGCTACCTGCCAGAGCAACTTCAAGCAGCTTGGCCTCGCATTTGCGCTGTACTCGAATGACTTCGACGGTACACTTCCGATGCCGATCACCAACAACTTTCCTGTCTCGACAAACCCGCTGCTGCCCACCTGGATCATCGGGCAGGTCATTGATTCGAATGGCGTCCCTTTGACGAGCACGACCGCGACTGGGACCTATCGGGACATTGGCGGCATCTATCCTTATATCAAAACGCGTGGCAACGGTGGCACAGGCAACCTGTTCGGCTGCCCGGATGCCTCTCCTGGAAACCCAGTTTCCTACAAAAGCAACGGTACTTCCCCGCCCGGAGCGAACTATATTATGAACCAGTTCCTACAGGCTGGCTGGCACGGTGACGCGACGGTCAACGGCAACTATGGCCCTAAGTTCCAGAAAAGCACGGACTGTGGAATCGTGAATGGCTGTCTTTACGACAATGGCCTGTATCCAGGATTTAACGCAGACCAGGTGGAAAGCTCCGCGCAGACTATTCTCCTTTACGAGGGTGCCCAGGAAATAGCAACAGGCACTAGTATTGCCTTTAATGGCACAGTCAACCGCTACGGGACACCTTTCAACCCGGTCTCCGGCCAAAAAACGACTGGCGTGAAAGCCGGCGATGCCGGGTCTTACACAACCTACACGAGTGACGCTGTCCCATTTGAGGCACCTGTAGATTGGCATAATGGCCGCAGCGATTTTCTGTTCTTGGATGGCCATGTCAAAGCGATGGTTCCGAGCATGACGTGGACCGCCTATGATACCAAACTGGCGACTGGCGGCACCAACAATCATCCTAACGGGGCAGACTTCTACAGCAAGGTGAAAGGCACCGGCAATGGTGACCGCAATATGTGGTATCCGTTCGGTAATGGCGTCTTCTACCTTGACGGCAAGGTCTATACCAGCCCATCTCAGGTTCCGACCAATTAAGCCACCACTCAACCTGTGTTGAGACCTCAGAGGCGGGCTTGCAGCGATGCAGGCCCGCTTCGTACTTTGGAGAATATCCATGAAACTTATTCCAGCGTTACTCTTGATTTGGGCCGCTTCGCTGCCGCCGACCGTTCCCACTCATGCCGCCCCGACCGTCGCCGCGCCTGATTCGGCGGCTCCTGCAAAAGCTGCCGGATTGGACACGCCGGCCCCCGCGCAGGCAAGTGTCGCCGCTAAAATGGCGTTCGGCACAGTGCCGGAGTCAAGCAAGGCGCTGACCGAAGCCCTCGATGCCAAAGCGCTGACCGCGGCGGCGAAGCTGACCGGCAAGCCGGGGTCGTTCACCGGAACGGTCACCAAAGTCTACTCGCCGAAGAACCACGGCTTTGTCGCCCTTGACTTCGCGGCAAGCTACCACGACGCCCTGACGGCGAATATCGCTTCGGCAGACTACGCCAAGTTCCCGGACCTGATGTAGCTCGAAGGCAAGCGGGTCTTGGTCAGCGGCATATTTGTTGCGCACGGCACGCAAACGCAGCTTGCCGTGACGAAGCCCGAGCAGATCAAAATCATCGGCGGCAAATAAACACTTCTCGGCGCAGCGATAAAGCCGCTTTTTGCGCCCTCGGGGCGGGGTGCAAAACCGCGAAATTCGTGCTACAATAGACCCATCTTAGTAGACGGAGATGCGCTGACGTGTTAAGATGGTCGCGGGTGCGGCTGTACCTCTCGATTTTAAGCTGCGAAGGCTTGCTTGCCACCCTGCGCGAGCGGGTGCAGTTCGCGCCGCCCCCGCCCCGCCGGCCCAAAACCGAGGAGCGCGGGGGCCGGACCCTGTCACTGCCGCGCTTCTACGACTACGCCGGGGCCGTGCATATCCACTCCACCTACAGCGATGGCGCAGGCACCGTGGAGCAGGTCACGGCGGCGGCGAACCGGGCGGGGCTAGACTACGTTGTTCTGTGCGATCATTCCAGTCTGGAAGCACGGACCGATGGAAAGGGCGGCTGGCACGGGCGTACTTTGCTGCTGGTCGGCACCGAGATCACTACCGATTCCGGGCACCTGCTGGCGCTGGGAGTCCCCGCCAGCTTCGTGCCTGCCCCGCACGAGGCCGAGGCCGCGCAGGCGGCTATCAAGGAAAGCGGCGGCCTCGGGTTCGTCGCCCTGCCTTGCGATCTGAAAGACCACTGGCGCGACTTCGGCAAGATGGCCGATGGCATCGGTCTCGAAGTCTTCAACCTGAGTGCCATCGCCCGCACGAAGATCAATCTGCCGGGCCTGCTGGAAGTCTGGCGGCGCTACCACAGCCCGAACCCGGAGCGGGCGTTTAACCTCGTCGCCGCACGTCCCGCCCCCGAGCTTCGCCTGTGGGACACGCTGATGACACCGCCCGCGCCGGGCCGGCCCGCCCGGCGCGTAGTTGGGATCGCGTCTCTCGATGCCCACGCCGTGATGAAGTTCGGGGGCCGCTCTTATCCGTTCCCCACCTATGAAGAGACATTTCGGACCTTGCGGACTCATCTCCTGACCTCCGAGCCGCTGTCTTACGGCGAGCCGGTTCCCGGCAAGAAGGCAGCGGATAGTCCGGACGGGAGAAACGCCAAAGACGAAACACTGCTGCATTCGGCCCTGGCGCTCGGTCACTGCTACATGGCCTACGACAATTACGCCGACTCGACCGGGTTCACGTTTGAAGCGCGGCCCGCTGACCTCTCTGCGGGAGTCGCGCCGGCGGCGCTGATGGGCGACGCTCTGGCATTTCCCGATGCCGCTTCCGAGACGCTGATCCTGACCGCTTCGGCCCCGCGCACCCGGTCGCTGGTCCGGCTTTACAAAGATGGGTGCTTGGTCGCGGCGGCGCGGGGTGGGCGCCTGGACTTTGCGGTGCGGACGCCGGGTGTTTACCGGGTGGAAGTGTATCTCTACAAGCGGCGGATCGGCGGGGTGTGCTTTGGGGCCAAGCCGTGGGTCTTCAGCAACCCGATCTATGTCCAGCCCGCTGCGCTGCCCGCGTCCCCCGCCGCGTCCTCTTCTGCGGCCGATGCTTCGGCGCAAATCCGCGCAAATTAAGCCTAAATTCCAATTCTCTTAACATTCTCTTAACATAGAGCAGGTAAAATCGCCGCTGATGATGAAAAAGAGATGAAAGGCAGGCGCATTGTTGTCTGTCCTTGATGCTCACCCCGCGCAAGGCCCGAGCATTCATTCAATTTTCGAGGAGGACAGATTTTGAAACTTTGGACTGTGGCACTCGCCGGCGGCCTCGCGGCCCTCGGCGCAGCAGCCCTCGCCCCTTCCGCCTCGGCGCAGGCCGCGCCGTTCTTGGACACCCCCACGAACCACTGGGCGTATGAAGCGGTGCAGGACCTTGCCAAAAAAGGCATCGTCATCGGCTACCCCGACGGCACCTACGGCGGCAAGCGTCCGATGACCCGTTACGAGTTCGCCGTCGCACTCGACCGTGCCCTCGGAACCGTCCGCGACATGATTTCCGCGAACCCGCCCCCCGGCACCCCCGCCGTGTCTACCGTCACGCAGGATGACATCAACCGCCTTCAAGCGCTGATTGACAAGTTTCGCCCGGAGCTTGACACCATCCAGTCCAACCTCAAAGATGCCCAGGACAACATTGATGCCCTGCGTGTGGATGTTCTCGACACTAAAGCCCTGGCGAACAAAGCGCAGGACACCGCGAACAACTCCTACGGCGTTGGCGCAAATCGCAAGTTCCAGATCTCGGGCTATATCCAGGCCCGCTTCCAGAACGCCGACGGCTACGGCAAAGGGTCTTTGGACCGCTTTCCGCAGGGCGTCTCCACCCGGTCCGGCTCCTACAACGGCAACTACGCGCAGGGCGGCAACGTCGAGTCGTTCCAGCTTCGCCGCGCCCGCCTGAAGTTCACCGGCGTTCTGACCCCGAACACTAAGTACGGTATTCAGATTGACACGGGGGGCGCAGTCACCGCCGGCGCTGTGCCGAACCAGCAGGTGACGGTCCGCGAAGGTTATGTTGCCTACACAACCGGCGACGGTGATGCATCGAGGAATCTGACGATCACGGCCGGCGAGTTCGCCAACCCGTTCGGCTACATCCTGCCCGTTTCGTCCGCGACCTACCTGACCCCGGAGCGTCCGCTGGCGTTCAGCGAAAGCAACTACGGCCTGTTTAATGCCCAGGACTACGACAAGGGTGTCCAGCTCAGCTACAACACGCCGAGCCAGCTTGCCTTTATCCCCGCAGGTCTCAAGCTGACGGTTGCCGCCGTCAACGGCGCGGGCCGTGTCGGCGAGAACTCTGACCGCAAGATTGACACAATCTACCGGGTTGCTTACCAGACCCCGAACAAGGTCCTTTCAATTGGGTCGTCCTACTATCTCGGCCAAATCAAGGACCCGAACACCGGCATCGCCGCGACCTCGCTGCTGAACCAAACCGGCTCGCGCTATACCGGCGCAAAGAAAGAGCTGCTCGGCTTCGACGGTCAGCTTGCCATCCCGACCGGAACGTCTCAGGTCTTCGTGAACGCCGAGTATGTCGGCGGCATCTACGAGGAGCGGACTTTCTTCACCGGGTCGGCCAATTCCCTGACCAACGGCTCTGCTTTGCAGACCGTGTATGCGAAGGGCAACCGTGTGGACGGCTACTACGTCCAGGGCGGCTACACGTTCGGCGCGACCGGCACCCATGCCCTGACCCTGGCGGCGAACTACGATGTGCTGAAGCGCGGCGAAGGCAAAGCCAATGCCTTCAATACCGGCGGCTCTTCCGCCTACAAAGACGAAAACTTCGGCTACGGCGCACTTTACCAGCTTGACAAGGCCACACGCTTCCGAGTGTGGTATCTTCGCCCAACGACCGTTGCCCACGACCCGGCATTTGCCGCACCGCCGAAGTACGGCCTCTTGACCGGCGAACTGCAAGTCAAGTTCTAGCCAGGTTTCAACACTGCTCGGCGGGCGGCCTGCAAAAGGCCGTCCGCCGGACTAACCGAAGACGAAAGTAACATCTTATGATCAAATCCATGACACAGACATTGAAGCTGGCTGCTATCGCCGCTGTCGGCCTCGCCGTTCTCGGCGGCACCTCGGCGTCGGCGCAGAACCTGAACGGGGCTGGGGCGACTTTTCCCGCGCCGCTCTACTTGAAATGGTTCCAGGAATACAAAGCCCAGACCGGCGTTCAGATCAACTACCAGGCTATCGGCTCCGGCGGCGGTATCAAGAATATCACCGCGCATTCGGTAGACTTCGGCGCATCCGATGCCCCAATGAACGCTGACGAGATGCGGGCGGCCCCCGGCATCCTGCACATTCCGACCGTCGCCGGTCCGGTCTGTGTTTCGTACAACATCCCCGGCATCGGTCCCGGCCTCAGCCTGACCGGCGATGTTATCGCCGACATCTTCCAGGGCAAGATCACCAAGTGGAACGATTCGCGCATTGCCAGGATCAACCCCGGCACGAAGCTGCCGGGCACCAACATCTTCACCGCGCACCGCTCCGACGGCTCGGGAACCACCAATATCTTTACGACGTATTTGAGCGAAGTCAGCCCAGCGTGGAAAGCCGATGTCGGCGCGGGCAAATCCGTCAAATGGCCGGTCGGCCTCGGCGGCAAGGGAAACCAGGGTGTCGCGCAGCTTATCAAGCAGAACGAAGGCGGCATCGGCTACATCGAGCTGTCGTATGCCGTGACGAACCACATCTTCTACGCGGCGGTTCGGAACGCCAAAGGCAAGTTCGTCTACCCGAGCGTCGAGACCACGACTCTGGCCGCCGAGGGAGTCAGCCTGCCCGCAGACTTCCGCAAAGTCATTACCAACACGCAGTCAGCGGGCGGCTACCCGATCACCGGGTTCACGTTCCTGCTGGTCTACAAAAACGGCACCAAGCCGGAGATGAAGAAGTTCCTGCAATGGGCGCTGACCACCGGCCAGAATGACGCGCCGGGTCTTCAGTACGCGCCGCTGCCGGCGAATGTCAAGACCCGTGCTCTGGCCGCCGTCGCGTCCATCCAGTAGCTACGGCGCAAACCGCAGCTTTCGGCGGATCGCCCTGCCTTCCCCGCGCTTCTCTCAGGAAAAGCGCGGGGAAGCATTTTCTCGAATACAGTTTTTTAAAACACGATTTTTGGAGAAGCAAGTCTTATGGCTGACCGCGCTCCCAGCGTCCCACTCGGCAGCATTCCTCCTTCCGCCTCGGAAACGGCCCCCATCGCGAAGCCAAAGCCCGTGCGGTCGGCTTCCTCCACGGCCCGGATCGGCGACGCGATTTACTCAGCCCTGACGCTTTTGGCCTCACTGAGCATCTTTGTGATTATCCTCTGGCTACTCTGGCAGCTTGTCAGCTCCAGCCAGCAGTCCATCCATCAAAGCGGCTGGAGCTTCATCACGAAATCCGACTGGAACGAACAGACCAGCAGCTACCATGCTCTGTCGTTTATCTTCGGTACGCTGTTCTCATCGCTGATCGCGCTGCTTCTGGCGGTGCCGGTGAGCATCGGCGCGGCGATTTTTTTGTCCGAGCTGGCCCCGCGCTGGATTCGCACCCCGGCGACATTTCTGATCGAGCTTCTGGCGGCGATCCCAAGCGTCATTTACGGCCTCTGGGGCATTTTCGTCCTTATCCCGTTTCTCAAGGCAGCAATTATCCAGCCGGTCGTCAATTCCAGCCTGCCGCACAAACCGGTGATCGGCGCCCTCTTTGAGGGCCAATCGGCAGGATACTCCATGCTGGCGGCGGGGGTTTTGCTGGCAATCATGGTCATTCCGTTTATCACGGCAGTAACGCGGGACATTCTGCGGGCGATCCCAAGAGCGCAGCGGGAAGGCTCGTATGCGCTTGGCGCGACCCAATGGGAGACCATCGCCAAAGTGGTTGTTCCTTACGCGAAATCGGGCATTATCGGCGCAGTCGTGCTGGGCCTCGGACGTGCGCTCGGCGAGACAATGGCTGTAACAATGGTGATCGGCAACCAGGCGCCGCAGACGGCTTCAGGCATTTCCTTGTCGCTGCTGTCGTCAGGCTACACCATGTCGAGCGTACTGGCGAACAAGTTCAACGAAGCGACGCCCGGCCTCAACCAATCCGCGCTGGTCGAGATCGCGCTGGTGCTGTTCGGCGTGACGATTGTCGTCAATATCTGTGCACGGGCGCTGGTCTTCTACACGGCCAAGGACGTGCAGGGGCGAAAATAAATGAGCGCAACCCTCACCCCCGACCCTTCAGGGCGGATGCTGCCGGCCCGCAGCGGCGGCATCGCCCGGCGGAAATTTGCCAACCGCGTAATGCTGGCGCTGTGCGTTCTGGCAGCCGCACTGGCAATTATCATTCTTGGTCTGGTGCTGTTTTTTCTGCTGTCTAAAGGCTTCACTTCGCTGCATCTGCGGCTGTTCACGCAGCTTCCAAACAACGTAGAGACAGACAAGGGCGGCATGTCCCAATCTATTTTCGGGACACTGGTGCTGCTCGGAATCGCCTCGGTCATCGGCCTGCCGCTGGGTATTCTCGGCGGCATCTATCAGCTTGAGGCCAACGGACGCTTTGCATTCCTGGTGCGCTTCTTCACTGATGTTCTAAACGGCATTCCCTCCATCGTCATCGGCATCTTCGCCTACGCCGCCGTGGTCGCCCCGATTGCGGCGCGTCATCCGGGGCAGGGCTTTTCGGCCTACGCCGGCGGGTTCGCCCTCGGCATTCTGATGGTGCCGACCGTCATGCGAACCACCGAAGAAATTCTTCGTCTGGTGCCGTTCTCGCTTCGGGAAGGCTCGCTGGGCCTCGGAGCGACCCGCTGGCGCACCATGGTCAGCGTGGTGCTTCCGGCGGCCAAGGGCGGTATCATTACGGGGATCATGCTGGCGCTGGCCCGGATCGCCGGAGAGACCGCGCCGCTGCTGTTCACGATTCTCGGCAGCGAGTTCTTTGCGACGCATGCCGTGCTGGGCGGTAAGCTCCATGTGCCGACCCTGAACGCGCCGATTGATGCCCTGCCGCTTCGTATCTACAACTACTCACAGGATGTTGATCCGAACCATAACGCGCAGGCCTGGGCCGCCGCCGTGGTTTTGATTACACTGATTTTGCTTCTCAGCATTGCCGCCCGGTTCGCGACGCGCGGCAATGTGATGGAAGAGAAATAATTCGGGAGATAAACTATGGCTGATGCCTACTCGACAGAGCCGCTTTCACTGGAACCCAATCGGGTCGGCACCGAAAAAGCCGGCAGTGTCGCCGACCTCACCCGCGCCCAAAACTCAGTCGCGACCACGCCCAAAGTGGTCGCCGCCGACGTAGACTTTTACTACAGTGATTTTCATGCGCTGAAGAAAATCAACCTGGTCGTTCCCAGCCGGCAGATCACTGCGCTGATCGGGCCGTCGGGCTGCGGCAAATCCACGTTCCTGCGGACCCTGAACCGCATGAACGATTTGATTGACGGCACACGGCTCACCGGGAAGATCACTCTTGATACCGACGACATCTACGCCAAAAGCGTAGATGTCGTGGACCTCCGCAAGCGGGTCGGCATGGTCTTCCAGAAGCCGAACCCGTTCCCGATGTCCATCTACGACAACATCGCTTACGGCCCGCGCATCCACGGCACGACCAACCGCAAGAAGCTGGGCGAGATTGTCGAGCGCACCCTGCGCGGCTCTGCTTTGTGGGACGAGGTCAAAGATAAGCTGAAAGCGTCGGCCTTCGCCCTCTCCGGCGGCCAGCAGCAGCGCCTTTGCATCGCCCGGACTTTGGCCGTCGAACCCGAAGTGATTTTGATGGACGAACCCTGCTCGGCCCTCGACCCGAATTCGACGTTTCGCATCGAGCAGCTCATGGAAGACCTGAAAAAAGAGTATACGATTGTGATTGTCACGCACAATATGCAGCAGGCCGCCCGCGTCTCTCAGCGCACCGGCTTCTTCCTGCGCGGCGAGCTGAAAGAGTTCGGCGATACGGACCAAATCTTCACGAACCCGAAAGACAAAGACACCGAAGCCTACGTCTCGGGCCGGTTTGGATGAAGAACCCACCCCGAAACTTCGTTTCGACCCTCCCGAAACGGGAGGGTAAGGAGTTTAGGATTAGGGGTCATCCCGTTTGCATCTCCTCTTAGCTCTTCACCCTCCCGTTTCGGGAGGGTCGAAACGAAGTTTCGGGGTGGGTTGTGCTATAATAATCCATGTCCGCCCCAAGTCATGGCCTGCACATCACCCTCTGCGACACGTACTTGCCCCTGGTCGAGTCCTGGTCGGCGTACTTCAGCGGCCTGCCGAACGTCTCCGTCACCTGCGACAGCATCTTCACCCTCGAAGCCGATGCGCTCGTTTCCCCCGCAAACTCCTTCGGGCGCATGGACGGCGGTCTCGACGCCCAGATCGTCGAGTTTCTGGGTGAAGACGTCGAAATCGAAGTTCAGCAGATGATCCGTGACCGCCACAACGGCGAATTGGTCGTCGGACAAGCCGAGATCGTCATCACCCAAGCGCCCCAGTTCCCCTTTCTTGTTGTCGCCCCGATCATGCGTGTCCCGCAGAACATCAGCCGCACGGTCAATTCTTATTTAGCCTTCCGTGCCGCCCTGCGCTCCGTTCTATCGTTTAACGAACTCCATGGCGACATCATCCAAACCCTGCTCGTGCCAGGATTAGGCACCGACAACGGCTTCATGCCGCCCCTCAGAGCCGCCCGCCAAATGCGAGCTGCCTACGAGGTTGTCATCAACGGCGCATCTCCCAACTTAGACATTTCGCTCGACGCCGGGGCCGACAGCGACGACAAAAGCAAAGTGCGTGCGAGCGAATCAAAGGGGGAATAGGTTGGGGCAGGGGAACCCGGATTGGAAATCCGGGTCTTCTGAAAAGCGATTGTCCACCTTCGTGGACACAGGAGCAAGACAAGCCCGCGTGATAATCTTATGTCTGTGAAGGCAGACAATCACACCTCAAAAGACCTGCACTTCCAGTGTAGGGCAAATGCCATGACACCCGCAGAAACCATTGAAATAATCATTGATACGCTGGAACACGCTCAGGCGCGGACTGCAATGTTCATGCACGATGCTGATCGCGTAGAGGTTGTAAATGGCTTCATCAGCGGTTTCAATGTTGCCTGGCGAAGAATGGGATATAACATCAGCCAAGTAATCTACGATGCTGTTTTCGCACAGCGCGGCTGGTATCGGTTCGAGAATCGGGCGGAGCTGCTGTCGCAGAAGACCAAGAAGAATATGAAAGACAGCGGCATGAGCGACGCCGAAATTATCCATGAGCTTTTCGCGATTGAGATTGACTCCTGGAAGACTCTACGCGATAGCCCAGCCAAGCCGTAACTATGACAGATCAGCAAGACCAATTTTCGCGGGATTTACTGACGTGGTATGATGGGTGCAAGCGGGATTTGCCCTGGCGGCGGCTGGGGCATGACCCGTATGCCGTGTGGGTGTCGGAGATTATGCTGCAGCAGACGACGGTGGCCGCAGTCATTCCGTTCTACCACAAGTGGATGGGGCGGTTTCCGACAGTGGAGGCGTTGGCGGACGCGCCGCTCGATGATGTGCTGAAGTTTTGGGCAGGCTTAGGGTACTATGCGCGGGCGCGGAACCTGCACAAAGGGGCGCAGCGCGTCGCGGCGGAGTTTGGCGGGGTCGTGCCGAGCGACTCGAAGACGCTGCTGTCGCTGCCGGGAGTGGGGCGGTACACGGCGGGGGCGATTTTGTCTATCGCGTTTAATCAAGACGCGCCGATTTTGGACGCCAATGTCATTCGCGTGATGGCCCGTGTTCATGCCGTGACGGGGGACCCGAAGGCTTCTACGCAGACGCAGGCGCAGCTTTGGCGATTGGCGGAAGAGGCGATCCCGTCGGGGCGGGCGGGAGACTTCAATCAGGCACTGATGGAACTGGGGGCGACGGTCTGCAATGCCGCCGCGCCGTCGTGCGGGACGTGTCCGGTCGAGGCGCACTGCCGGGCAAAGGCGCTGGGCGAGCCGACGGCGTTTCCGCAGTTTTCAAATGTCAAGAAGTGGCTGGATATTGAAGACGTCTCGGTTGCCTTGCGCGACCCGCAACGGCCCAACCAAACGCTGATTGTCCAGCGCTCGCCCGATCTGCCGCTGTGGGGCGGGCTGTGGGAGATGCCGCGCGGGACTCGTCAGGACGGCGAGAGTTTGGAGTCCTGCGCGGCGCGGGCGGCTTGCGCGAGCGTCGGGGTCCGGGTACAAACGCTCAGGCTGTTCGGCGTGGTCAAGCATGTCGTCGCGAACCGCCGGGTGACCCTGCACGGCTTCGAGGCCGAGTTCGACGGCACGGTTTCGGCGGATGTGCGTTATGCCTGGGTGTCAACGGAAGACCAAACGAAGTTCGCGCTGGCGACGCCGCAGAGCAAACTTCTCGAATTACTGTGGCGGCACGACGCGCAGGGGCGGCTGGAGCTATAAGTGGGACGAGGGCGTGACGAACGAGGGTGTGAACGCCCTCGCTGACAGGTAATCGGAATTACCGCCTGTCCAGGGGACAGAAAAAGTAAAGAAAAGTTAGTCTGTATTCTATCCCCTGGACAGGCGGCGTCTCCGAACGCCTTCCAGCGAGTGACTTTAGTCACTCGGCTAATCAATCTTTATGAATATCGCACTGGCAATCATCCTGCATCCTACGAACAACGGCACGGTCCTCATCGCGCAGCGCAAAGACGACGCGCACCAGGGCGGGCGGTGGGAGTTTCCCGGCGGCAAGTGCGACACCGGCGAAGCACCTGCCGACTGCGCGGTGCGGGAGACGCGCGAGGAAACGGGCTTAGACGCTGAGATTTTGGAAGCCTGGCCGGCGATCACGCACGAGTACCCGGACCGGACCGTGACCCTGTACCCATTTTTGTGCCAAGCCCGGACTGCTGACGCCCGCCCACTTGGGAGCCGTCAGGTCGTCTGGGTATTGGCTTCGGACCTCGGCGGCTACGCTTTTCCCGAGGCGAACGCGCCGCTTTTGGCGCGTCTCTACAAGGAGGCGAGCACAATCCACGCGGCTTTACCGGGTAACGCCGCCCCGCCCCCGCTTCCATAATAAAGACCAATGAATGAGCTTCTGCCAGCCCCGCGTATTCTCGTCGTAGACCACGAACCGATGAGTCGGACCCTGCTGGACGCCGTCCTGCGGACCGACAGCCGGTATGAGGTGCTGACGGTCTGCGACGGGCGTTCGGCGCTGGAGTCGGCGCGGGCGGCGCGGCCCGACCTGATCCTGCTCAGTCCGCTGCTGCCGGGGCACGCGGCTACGGGAGACGAAGGCGGCCTCTCGGTCTGCCGAACACTCAAGACCGAAGCCCGCACCCGGCGTATTCCGGTGCTGCTGATCATGTCGCAGACAACCACGCAAGAGCGGGTTCTGGGCTTTGAGGCGGGGGCTGACGATTTTGTTGTCAAGCCGTTCAATCGGATCGAGCTGCTGGCGCGGGTGCGGTCGCTGCTGCGGATCAAAGCACTCAATGACCAGCTTGACGAAGTGGAAGACGTGATCTATTCCCTGAGCCGGGCGGTGGAGGCCCGCGAAGGGGAGAGCGATCCCGATAGCGGCACGGAGCGGGTGATCTGCTACGCGCAGGCGCTTGGGACGGCCCTGGGACTGTCCGACGACGCCCTGCGGCTGCTCGGGCAGGCGGCGATGCTGCGCGATGTCGGCAAGATCGGCCTGCCGGACATCCTGCTGCAAAAGTCCGGGTCCCTGAGCGCCGCCGAACAAGTGCGGATGCAGAAGCACACAGTGCTGGGCGAGCGGATTATCGGGCCGCTGCGCTCGACCGCCGCGCTGCTGCCGATGATTCGGCACCACCACGAGCGCTGGGACGGCAAAGGCTACCCCGATGGCCTGGCCGGTGAGCTGATTCCGCTCGGCGCACGGATTCTGGCGGTGGCCGATGCCTACAACGCGATGCTGTCGCCGCGTCCATACCGGGTGGCGCTCTCGCCCGAAAAAGCGCAGCAGACCCTGCAAGCCGGTGCGGGCCGTCAGTGGGACCCAACCCTGACAACGCTATTTGTCGGCTGGGCCGGGCAAATTCCGCGCCAATTTCCCGCATTCAAGTAATTTCCTGCAATCAATTCCCTCTCTGTTTTCCCTTTCTGTTTCCCCACGCATGCTTCCTTGGTTGAAACACGCACTGGCTGGGTACTAGACCAAGTCAGGGCGTAAACGACGCCGAACAATTTTATATAAACGTAATCTAGGTTACTGAAAAACGCCGAGATATTTGTGACAATTAAGGGCTTGCTTCCGTAGAAAGAAACAAGGAACCAAGTCTGCCCATGAAATGTTTCATTTACGGCAATCATGCAGGCAAGGCATTCTTGGGGCGGCATTTATCTTAAAGACGTGAGTCGGACGCAGTGAAAAGAGCGGCATTTAACGCTCGGGACTGAGACAAGGGGATATTCAATGGGGAGCAACACAGCACTGAGAGACAATCCGAACGCGGCAGCGCTGCCGCATGGCCTTGCCGGAGAGCGCCGTCCGGGATCGGAATTCGGCAGCGATGAGTCGGCGCTGGCAGCTGGCGGTGCGCTCGACGATCCCGATGCGATCCGTTTCCTGGCGCTTGCCGCCGGGGGCGACGACGATTTGGCGAATCCGCTGATGGATGGGTCGTCGGGCGACGACGACTCCGAGGACCAGGCCGAAGACGAGCCGCAGGAGACGGTCTACGCGCCGGTGGAAGATAATCCCCGCGACGAGTCGCTCCAGATGTGGATGCGGAAGACCAAAAGCACCAAGCTTTTAAGCGCCGCTGAGGAGATTGATCTGGCCCGGAAGGTCGCCGACGGTGACCAGCGGGCGAAGGATGTTCTCACCGAGGCGAACTTGCGCCTGGTCGTCTCCATCGCTCGGCGTTACTCGGTGCCCGGCATCAGTCTTGCCGATCTCATCCAGGAGGGCAACATTGGCCTGATTCGCGCGGTCGAGAAGTTCGACTACACGAAGGGTTACCGCTTCAGCACGTATGCCACCTGGTGGATCCGCCGGGCCATCGCCCGTGCGGTCATCAACCAGGGGCGGACTATCCGTATCCCAGTGTATGTCGCTGAGACGATCCACAAGCTGGTCCGTACCGAGGGCCTGCTGCGCCAGCAGTTGTCGCGGGAGCCGACCCAGGATGAGATTGCCACCGCGATGGAAGTGCCGGTCGAGCGGGTGAACGAAATCAAGCGGATCGCGTCGGAGCCGCTGTCTCTGGAGACTCCGGTCGGCGAGAAGGACTCGGCCCAGCTTGCGGACTTCATCCAGAGCAACACGAACCAGTCGCCGTCGGACGCCGCCGTGAACCTGATTCGCCGTGAGCAGCTCGACGCGGTCCTTGACAAGCTGACCCCGCGGGAGCGCGACGTTGTTCGTATGCGCTTCGGTTTGGACGACGGCTACGCGCACACGCTGGAAGAAGTCGGTCAGCGCTTCGCCGTCACCCGCGAGCGTGTCCGCCAGATCGAGCTGCGGGCGCTTAAGAAGCTGCGCCGCATGGGACCCGTTGACATTCGGGCCTAACAGACAACTAAAAAGCCTCCACTCGTTTAGAGTGGAGGCTTTTTTCGCTGATAAGAGAAGCGGGTTCCATCGTTATTGCACTCCCCGCCGCGTCAGTCGCTGGTACAGCCAGTATCCGGCAAGCGGGGCGAGAACGGCAAGGCCGCCGAACCAGAGCCAAAAGCCAAGCGGCTGGTGCGGTGCAGCGTTGAACATCACTAACGCAGCGCCGATCTCGCTGAACAGGACGAATGTAACAGAAAAAGCAAGCGGTTTCACTGCAACCTCCCGATGTTTGGCAGCTCAGTAAAGTCGGCGACTACGCGGCGGCCATGACTCGTGTTTCCAGTGTCTCGACCTCGCGGGTCTCACGGATTTCCAATGCTGTGATGTTGGGCACGGCTCGGCCCTCCTCTCGTCGCAGATCAAAAATATCCAGAAGTGCATTGCGGAAGTCTTGGATAGCCTCCTCGCGTGTATCGCCGAGAGCGACAATTGCGGCATCCAAATCTGGGGCATAGGCACCCCAGCCGTCAGAAGTTTTTTCCACGATCACATTCAACACCATTTGTTCGCTCCTTGTTTAGCGCAGCGGCAGTCCTGACTTTCGCCGTATATCCTGAAGCTGATCTGCCGAGACATCTTTTGAATCTGGGCCGGAGAGAGCAATCTCATCCTGTACGCCCGGTTTTCTATAGATGCGGTGGCTGCTGCGGCCCCCTTGCCGGGCGAAGTGCCAGCCGTCAGCCTCGATGCGTTTGATCACTTCGCGCACTTTCATCTTTGCCTCCTTGCTTATCGCGCTTCACCGAATTATACCACACCGAACAATTCACTAGAGTTTGGTGCCCAAAATACCGATGTTTAGAGAATAAAACTCTGTTGGTATAATGTTGACAATGATGGCACTGATGTTGTATAATTATATCAATGGCTAAGAATGATGAACTGCAAAAGCAGACGATGCGGGTGCTGTCCGAGCTGGGGACGCCGGAAAAGCCGCTCTCGGCGCGGGCTGCGGGCGAAAAGCTAAACATCGGCTACAACCAGATCGCGGACATGGTCAAGGGCAAGTCGCCGGGCGAGAAGACGCTGATCAAGTTCGCCGGGGCGCTGGGCGAGTCCCCCGCCGATTGGCTCCGGTACGCCGGCAAGCACGATTTCGCAAAGAATATCAGCGCCGACGAGGCGGCTGAAATCCCGCCGGAGCAGCACCTGGTGCAGCAGATTTTGCGAGAGCTGGCAGAGGTGCCCGCAGGCAGACAGCCATTGCTGCGAAAGCAGATACTCGCGTTGATCCGGGTGACTCGCGGTGAGGCCCGGAGTGATTAGGAAAAGGTAAGACGATGAACACGACATGGCAGATGAACACGACGATGCGGCGGGTCTTCGCCGGCCTGCGGGCGTTCTGGAACCATATGAACGAAGGGCCGCAAACGGACTGGGACCGGGCATACCTCTGCTCGATGGCCCCGATGAGCGCGGAAGCGCTGCGGGAAAACGTGGAAGCCGGACGGGGCCACGGCTAAAAGCTGCGCCGCCGAAGCAGACTTGCTTCGGCGGCTTCTTTAATCTATGAGTATTTGCTAGAATTGCAAGGCAAAAGTAAAGGCAAGAGGAATTCCAATGAGTATCGGTTCGCTGTCTGCGTTTGGGGTACCGTTTGTCGGCCTGCTGGGATTAACTGTGTGCCTCTGGCACCCGCAGGCCAAACTGCCGGTGCAGGCCGCCCCGGAGGCCGAGTATCTCATCTCGCCTAGTCCGCGCTTCAGCCAAGCGATGACAATCTTTCTCAAGCAGGAAGCCCGCAATATCGAATACAGCCGCAAGCATGACAGCCCGGCGCAGCAGGCGAAAATCGTCGCTGGGTACAACTTGATCGCCCGCGAGTCCACACCGGACGTTTTTGCGGCAACCCATCTACCGACCAAGATTGTGCCCTAGTCCCCCGGCGCTGCCGCGCTGCTGTTGACGCCTCGCTTCGTCCTGTGTTATAATGCACTGTTGTAACACTACATCTTGACGAAGCGGCGGAGCAGGGCGCGAAATATGGCACTTGGAAACGGTATAAATGGACACGGCAGCAATGGAAACAGGGCAGGTAAGCTGACTTACGCCCTGCCGCCGCCCGGTACAACCCCCCGTACCCGAATTCAAATGGGCAGCATCGTGCGCGGCTCGCTCCAAGCCGGGGTGCAGATGAAGCTCACCGGCTCGGTGGAAGAAATCCGGGCCGGAAAGTTTGTCGTCGTGGACGGTCAGCGGCACGAGTTCTTTGCGATGATCACCGACGTATCTCTGGACTGCGTTGCGCCCGGCGTACTCGCCGATCCGCCGTCGGGCGCGTCCCCCGAGGAAGTGTTTCTGCGCTCGGCGCTTGCGGGCACCTCGACGTTCGGCACGGTCACGCTTAAGCCCCTGCTGATGCGGATGAAGGGCGGGGACGCCGAGTTCGAACCCGTCAAGACCGTGCCGACCCATTTCAGCGGGGTGGGGGAAGCGACCGAGGACGACATCGCCGACATCTTCGGGGCGGAAACCGAGGGCGGCAAGCATTTCCATGTCGGTGCGCCGCTCGATATGGCCGACATCCAGGTTTGTTTAGACCTCGAAAAGCTGGTCGAGCGCTCGAACGGCATTTTCGGCAAGTCCGGCACCGGCAAGACTTATCTCACGCGCATCTGCCTCTGCGGTATGATCAAGCACAAAAAAGCCGTCAATCTGGTGTTCGATATGCACGGGGAGTATGGCTGGCAGGGCACTACCGAGGACCCGAACCGTGCGGGCGTGGATGGCCTCAAAAAATACTTTGGCAACCGTGTCTCTGTCTTTACCCTGGATCGAGAATCGTCGGCGCGGCGCAAGGTGCCGGTCGAGAACGATGTTCGGATACCGTACAGCCAGATCAGTGTCGAAGATATTCTGCTGCTGGCCGGTGAGCTGAACCTCAATCAAAGCGCTGCCGAGACGACGTTTCTCTTGGAGCAGCATTACAAAAGCAAATGGCTGGCGACACTGCTGAAGATGGACAGCGAGACGCTTAAGCAGTTCGCCGAAGACAGCGGCGCGAACGCCATGTCGCTGAGCGCTCTGAAGCGCAAGCTCGGGCGCATGGTCGAGGACTGCAAGGGCTTTTTGATCGAGGAGGCCGACGCCGCCGACGATGCCGTGCGGCAGATTATGGGGTGTCTCTTGAAGGACATCAATGTCGTTTTGGAGTTCGGCAACTACCACAAGCCGCTGCAATATATGCTGGTCGCGAACATCTTGACCCGCAAAATCCACGCTGAGTATATCAAGCTGTCTGAGAATGCGATGGGCGATAAGTCCAAGAAGCCGACCCCGCTGGTCATCACAATCGAAGAAGCCCACAAGTTTTTAAGCCCGCATCTGGCCCACCAAACCACGTTCGGCACCATCGCCCGCGAGCTTCGCAAGTACAATGTGACGCTTCTCGTGGTAGACCAGCGGCCCTCGGGCATTGACTCCGAAGTGCTGTCTCAGCTTGGGACACGTATTACTTGCCTGCTCAATGATGAGCGCGATATTGACGCTGTCCTGACCGGCATCTCCGGGGCATCATCCCTGCGAAGCGTTTTAGCGTCTTTGGACAGCAAGCAGCAGGCGCTTTTAATGGGCCATGCCGTGCCGATGCCGGTCGTGATCCAGTCGCGCACCTACGACGATCAGGCGTTCCGGGACAGTGTCGGCAGCTTCGACAAAGCCGTCGCCGCGAGATTGGACCTCAGTGACTGGAAATAGAGTTCTCTGGCTGGCCTTCTTGCTGCTGCTGGCCGCCCCCGCGTTCGCCCAGCTCCCGAACGCCACCGACACCGGGCCGGATGCCGCCCGCCCGCCGGTCGCCGCCGTGCCCGAGCCGGACGCGCCCTCGGCGGCTGTCGGTCCCGCACCGAAGCTGCCGCCGACCCTCGATGTGCGCTTCAGCCAAATCTCCGGGCCGCTGACGCGCCCGCAGTACGACGCCGTGCGGGTCACTTATGGCGGCGAGCTGACCCTGAGCGCGGACCGGGCCGATGCCGACCTGCCCCAGAGTCGCTACGATCTGCGCGGCAATGTCCGGGTGCATGAGGCGGACACGACCCTGCGGGCCGGGGAAGTCACTTTCGGCGGTCCGAAATCGCCCGCCATCGCCACCGATGCTCTGCTCACGCGCAGCTACTACACGGTTCGCGCCCCGCGCATTGTTGCCACGCCCGAGCTGATCACCGCTTACAACGGCGACTTTACAACGGTGCCGGACGGCGCACCTGCCGACTATTACCTGCGTGCTCAGACCATCACGCTCGACGCTGCCGCGCACCGAGGCACGCTGCGGAACGCGACTCTGTACCTCTTTCGTACTCGCCTGCTGACGATCCCGCGCCTGACGTTCGGCTACAATAGGGCCGGCGGCAGCGCCCAGCGCCGCGCTGCCATCCCAACCATCGGCGTGTCATCGCGCTACGGCACGTTTATCGCGTTCGGCCAAAACTCCAAAATCTCGCGCTTTCCGGTCCAGTATCGCCTGCTGCTCCCCACACGCTCATCGGTGGAAGCACTCGTGACCAGCTCGCAGGCGCTTTATACGCCGCCCGCTCGATCGTCTGCCGTGCCTGCGCCCTATGCCGGCCCGACTACGCTGCTGGACCGCCTCCGGGCGGCAGCGACCGTGCCCCCTGGGCAATTGCCGGAGGGCGACCCGCTGCGGTTCCAGGATTTCCTGCCGGAGCCGAACCCAATCCAGCTCTTCAGCGGGGCGTCGCACGGCGGCCTCTACCTCGGCGAGAACCTGTCGGTACACAACGCCGCCAGCGGACGCCGCCGCAATGACCTGTATGTCAGCCGCCTGCCGGAAGCGACCGTCAGCGGCGACCTGCCGCTGTCGCATGTGCCCGCCGACCCGGTTTACGGTGATCCCCAATCGTTCCGGTCGAACCTGCACCATATCGTCCTGTATCTCCAGGCCCAGGAAACGATTGGGGACTACCGCGAGCAATTGTCGTCTGCGCCCTATAGTATCCGCGCTCGGCGCACCCGCTCGCAGATTGGTCTGACGACGCGCCCGCTCCTAGTCAGTGCGAATACGGTCCTGCTGCCGAGTATCCTGTCCGCCAGCAGCAGCTACAGCGGCAGCAAGTCGGCCTACCGCTACAGCCAGATCAACGTTGCGGTCAATCATTACTTCTCAGACCTCACGGCGGTCGGGGTGCAGTTCCTCGCCAGCAGCACGAGCGGCGACTCGCCGTTCAACTTCGATGTCCTGGACACGTCGCGTGAGATGGATCTGCGCTTCCAGATGGGCACGCCGCGCCTGGTCGTCGCCGGGCGCGTTCGCTATGACCTCTCGCGGGGCGGGGTGATTGATTACCAGGCAGCGCTCGGCCCGGCCCTGCGCGGCTTCATTCCGGTGTTCTCGTACAATTTCCGCACCCGCAGTATCGGCCTGGACATCCAGGTCAAAGGTCTCACATTCTAGCATATTGTTATTATGCTATCCTGTAATGAGTGTGCTTGACAACGCTTTTTTTATGAGATATACTCTCCTCAATGCAACTCACTCCGACTCCGCTCCGCCTTCGCCAATTTTCTGCGCTTCGCTCCCTGGGCCTGGCGCTTGTTCTTGGAACCGCCGGCAGCGCCGCCGCGTTTTACCTGCCCGCTCCTCATCTCTCCGCACCTGTTACCGCTTCTTCTGCTCCCTCTCCCGCTGCTCCCTCCCCCGCCATGCCGGGCAAGCTGCGCGACGCTGCGCTCGGAACCGACCTGCTCAATCCACAAGCACCGCTGACGGTCGTAGCGGCCCGCAGGAATGGCGTCCCCTTTATACTCATCCAAGGCGGCATGCCGCAGACCCGGCGCTCGGCTTTGCGCTGCGGGGTGGGGGACATGGTGCGGCAGGCAGGGGCGCAGGCAGGGATCAACGGCACGTTCTTTGTGGACGCTTCGGTGCAGGGTACTGACAATGTTTTGATCGGGCCGTCGCTGTGCAGCAACGAAACGGCGGCTGTTTTCAACCGGGCCGATCGGACCGCGCTCTTGGTAGGCCGCCCGCTGGTGCTGCTATCCAAGACCGAAACGCGCCTGGTGCCCTATGACCCGAAGACGATGGGCACGCAGAAAGACTTAGCGTCCTGGCTGCCCGGCCTGACCGATGCGTTTTTGGGCGGGGTCTGGCTGGTCCACAACGGCACGGCGGCTGACCGTCCACAGATTGACCGGTACAAAGTCCACGACGCCGAGGACCCGCGCCGCCGTGCGTTCTTCTGCCTGCTGCCCGATGGCCGCCCGGCTTTAGGCGCGACAACGTATGTCACGCCGTCGGCGAACCTCGCAAAAGCGTTGCAGTCAATGGGCGTCCAGGAAGCGGTCCTGCTCGACTCCGGCTTCAGCACATCGCTGGTCTACGGCAAAAAGATACTCGTCACCGGGCATACGTCCCCCGGCATCCCGAGCCGCCCGGTGCCTCACGCGCTCGTGCTGTTCGGCAAGCCCGCCGCACAAAACGAGAGTGGCGTGTTGGTAGCGAATGCACCTCACCCCGCTGCTCCACAGCAGATACGCAGTAATGCCGCAGGCATACCCTCTCCTTAAGAAAGGAGAGGGTAAGAGATCAGAAAAAAGCAAGACAAAACGCTCTCGCTGCCGCCGTAAATATTCCCCTCCGAAACTCTTCACCCTCTCCGCTTCGGGGAGGGAGCGAGGAACAGATACGAAGTAATGCCGAAGGCATAGCGGGAGGGGTTCCTACAGCCCCTGCACCCGCGTCACCTCCTCCAAAAGTGCCGTGATGTCCGGCTCACGCGCTGCTGTCGGCGGCGGTCCAAGCGGGTCCTCCACGTCCATATCTCCAAGCCAGACCCGCAGGGTCGCGAGCACCCCATAGGCCAGTGCCTCTAAATCGTAACCGCCTTCCAGAACGCCCACCAAGCGGCCCGGACAGTGGGCGCCGGCGACTTCTTGAAGACTCCGGGACAGTGCGGCCAGGCCATGCACGGTCAGCCGCTCCCGGATGCCCTGCACATACCGCGAGTTGCGCCAGTGCGCGTCATAACCCGCCGAAACGATTACCATCTCGGGCCGAAATCTCCGGGCCAGCGGGCGCAGGACCATGTCGAAGGCTTGCAGAAAGCCGGCCTCGCCGACATCCGGCGGCAGCGGGACATTGACCGTATAGCCGATGCCTGCGCCAGCGCCCGTCTCTTCAATCGCTCCGGTAAATGGGTAGGCGGGAGACTGGTGGGTCGAGAAGTACAGCACTTCGCGTGAGCTGTAAAAGCAGTCCTGAATGCCGTTGCCGTGGTGGACATCGAAGTCCACAAGAAGCACGCGCGACAGGCCATATTCGGCGACTGCATGGGCCGCGGCCACGGCGGCGTTGTTCAGAATGCAGAAGCCCATCGCCCGGTCCGGCGGCGCATGGTGGCCGGGCGGGCGCACGACGGCAAAGCTGGCGTCCATACCGCCGGTCATCACGGCGTCTACCGCGCCGATGGCCGCCCCGGCGGCAGCCGTCGCCGCCCTCCACGACCCTGCCGATGCCACGGTATCGCCGGCGTCCAAATAGCCGCCGCCGCCGGCAATGACGCGCTCGGCGAAGTCCAGATACTTAGCGGTATGAACGAGTTCAAGCTGTGCCCACGTCGCAGGCAGGACCGGCAGCCGTGCCAATCGCTCCAAAGTCCCCGACGACTCCAGCAAGTCCATGACTGCCTGCACCCGCTCGGGCCGCTCCGGGTGCCCGTCCGGCGGGCGGTGTTCCAGCACAGCGGGGTCATAGAGCAGGGCGACTTTTTTGTCCGGCATGGGCCTCTCCTCTGTGGCAAAGAACCCGGCCATAAATGGCCGGGCTAAAAGTGTGCAAAGTTCCTCCGGGACTGAAAATAGGTCTTGAAAGCGCGGCTAGTCTTCGGGGCGCTCGCCGGCGGGGATGCCCCGGTCGCCGGCGCGGTCGGGCGGGTCTATCGTCATGTCCTGAGTGACGCGCACCTGGCAGGAGAGGCGGTACTGGCCGAGCAGGCCGTCTTCGGTCAGGGTGTCGCGCTCGGCGTCACCCATCTCGGACGGCTCGCCGCTCAGGAAATGCACTTTACAAGTAGTGCAGCGGGCAATCCCGCCGCAGCGGTGCAGGATGTCATAGCCCGAGTCTTCGATGGCAAGCACCAGCTTCGTGCCGGTCTCGACTTCAAACGCATCACGGCCTTCAATAGCAACAGTCGGCATAGTATTAGTCTTTCTGTCGGAGCAGAACCCCTCCCGCTCGTTCCTAAGCTCCTCACCCTCTCCGTTTCGGGGAGGGAGCGAGGAACGAGCGGGAGGGGTTCTATCGGTTCCACCAGGAGCGGCCGGATTTAGTCAGCATTTGGTCGGCCTCTTCGGGACCCCAGCTTCCGGCGGCGTAGTCGGCAATCGCGGACGGCTGATGCTCCGACCAGTAGTTCAGCACCGGCGTAATCAGGCCCCACTCGGCCTCCACTTCGTCGTCGCGTGTGAACAGCGATGGGTCGCCCAAGAGGGCGTCCATAATCAAACGCTCGTAAGCATCGTGGATGCGCTCGCCAAACGACGTGCCGTAGGTGAAGTTCATGTCCACGGGCTGCACGACCGTCTTCTGACCGGGCGGCTTGGCCCCGAGGCGCATCGAGATGCCTTCATTCGGCTGGACCCGAATGGTGATGACATTCGGCTCGGCGGGATTGTTGTCGGCATTCGCGATCAGCACGGTCGGCAGGTCTTTGAATGTGATGTTGACTTCGGTGACCCGTTCCGGCAGGCGCTTTCCGGCCCGGATATAGAACGGCACCCCGGCCCAGCGCCAGTTCTGAATTGAGAGCTTCAAGGCGACAAACGAGTCGGTGACCGAGTCTTTCGGGACATTCGGCTCATCGCGGTATGCGGGGACGTCCTTGTCGCCCAGCTTGCCCGCGCCGTACTGACCGCGCACAACGCAGTCGTCACAGTCTGCCTCTAAAATCGGCTTGATCGCCCGCAGGACTTTGGCTTTTTCATCGCGGATGTCATTGGCACTGAGCGTGTTCGGCGGCTCCATCGCAATCAGGGCCAGCATTTGCAGGGCGTGGCTTTGAACCATATCCCGCAGCTCACCGGCATGATCAAAGTAGCCGGCCCGCTGCTCGACCCCGACAGTCTCGGCGACCGTCACCTGAACATTGTCAATATACTTCGAGTTCCAAAGCGGCTCGAACAATAAGTTCGCAAACCGGAACACGAACATATTCTGGACAGTCTCCTTGCCCAGATAATGGTCAATCCGGTAGATCTGGTCTTCGTCGAAGACCTGCTTCAGCTCGGTGTTCAAGAGACGGGCACTGTCGAGATCGGAGCCGAACGGCTTCTCGACAATGATGCGGGTGAACCCGGCGCTGTCCTGCTCACTGCCGGTCTTGACCAGGCCGGCCTTACCGAGCTGCTCGACAACCGTGCTGTAGGTGGTCGGCGGGGTCGCGAGGTAGTAAAGGCGATTGCCCAGGGTGCCGTCGGTCTTATCGAACTTGTCCAAGCGCTCTTTGAGCCAGGAGAACCCGGCGGCATTGTCGAAGTCCGAGCGGTGAAAGACAATGCGCCGAGCGAACTTCTGCCAGGCTGGCTGGGACTCTTTCCAAAGATCGGCGGCGAACTCTTGCAGCGAGCTTTGCAGCTCGTCGCGGAATGAATGGTCTGAGAAGTCGCGCCGAGCAAAACCGACAATCTTAAAGTGGTCCGGCAGCAATCCCTGCGCTTCTAACGAAAACAGTGCAGGGATCAGCTTGCGGTGGGTCAGGTCCCCGGTCGCACCGAAGATGACGAGGCAGCAGGGCGGGATCGGCCTTTCAATCAGAAGCGGATCAAGCACCCCCGGTGCCGTAGTTTTCGTGGTCATAGAAACTCCCATTTACTTGAGTGATTGAATATAGGCGACAAGTGTGCCGATTTGTGTTGGTGTCAACTGGTCTTTATAGGCAGGCATCCGGCCCTGGAAGCCGTTGGCGATATTATGCGCGACTTTAGCATCCGGGTCGCCTAAGTGATGCAAACTCGGGCCGATGCCGCCGCCCTGCGCGTTTGCGCCGTGGCAGCCGACGCAGGCCAGGCTGCTGTACAGAGCCGCCCCCGACGCCACAAGCTGCGAGGAGGCCGGCTGAACACCCGCTTTCGGCGTCACGGGTTTCGCCGCCGCGACGACTTCCGCCTTTTGCGCGTGCTGCGCGACTGCTGAGACGCCGTAGGATGCGCCGACAACGCCCAGCCCCGCAATTAGGCCCAGCGCCAGCCCTTTAAGTTCTCGTGCCAATTTTCTCTAACTTCCTAAATCTAACTCCCCATGAGTTCGCCGCCCCAGTAGCCTGCCGCGCCCATCAGCGCGGCAGTGACGGCGGCAAAGACTAAGTACACGCCGAATGCTGGGCGCGAAGCATCATTTTTGACCACCAGCCGCCAGACGGCCAGCGCAATCATCAGGCCAAATGCCGGCCAGACGAAGTCATGGTGCTTCGCCAGAATGCCCGCGCCGAAGAACTGCCAGGCGGAGATCGCCAGCCCGGATAGCACGGCGGCGAAACAGCCCGCCGCACCAAGCAGCAGTGTGTAGAACCCGGCGGCATGCAGATCCCGTTTGTACGGCTCACGGCCCACGAGGAACGCCAGCGTATCGAACAGCACTGATGCGATCATCATGCCAATCGGAAAGTGCGTGCTGCCTCCGTGCAGGTTTGCCCAGAGCTTTTCCAATGTGTTCCGTTACCCCTTAACGGCTTCAGCCGTGTCAATCGAGTCAATCATCTCGGCGGCTTCGGACGCCGACGCGCCCGGCTGGATCTGATCGGCGGTGCTGTCCGACGTGCCGCTGTAGACCACTGACTCGCCCGAGCCTGTGGCGTCATGCACCGTGCCCTCGGCAGATTTGACGGCGTGGCCGCCGAACTCATTGCGAAGTGATGCGATCACTTTTGCCGCGAAGTTTTCGGGCTGACGTGAGTGGAACCGCTCATAGAGCGACGCTGTGATGACTGGGGCAGGGACATTGTGGTCAATGGCTTCCTGGATCGTCCAGCGTCCTTCACCGGAGTCCTCGACATAGCCGCGCACTTTTTGCAGGTTGTCGTCGTTCTGGAACGCCAGCACCAGAAGATCGAGCAGCCAGGAGCGGACCACGCTGCCGTAGCGCCAGGCCGACGCAATCTCCGTCAAATCCAGCTTATACTCACTGGCATGGAGAATATCGAAGCCTTCCCCGTAGGATTGCAGCATCCCATACTCGATGCCGTTATGAACCATCTTGACGTAATGCCCGGACCCCGATGCACCGGTGTAGACGTAGCCGTCATCAGGTGCCAGCGTCTTGAAGATCGGCTCGCAGAACTTCGCGGCGTCGGGGTTGCCGCCGTACATCAGGCAGTAGCCTTCTTTGAGGCCCCAGACCCCGCCGGACGTTCCGCAATCCAGGTAGTGGATGCCGTGCTCTTCGAGCATTTTGCCCCGGTGTACCGTGTCTTTAAAGTACGAATTGCCGCCGTCAATGATGATGTCGCCTTTAGACAGCACCCCTTGTAGTTTGGCGATGGTCTCGTCCACGGGCTTGCCCTGCGGCACCATGATCCAGACCACCTTCTGGGTCTGCTGCTGGTTTCGGACCGCTTCGCCGAGGTCGGTCACGCCTTTGCCGCCGCGCTTCGCGACTTCCGGCATTTTCGCCGGGTCCGTATCATATCCGTAAACCGTGTGCCCATCTGCGGCCAGCCGCTCCAGCATATTCATGCCCATGCGTCCGAGGCCAACGATTGCGATCTCCATGCAGCGCTCCTTTGAGGAAAATCAATTTGTGTTACATTATTCCCTGCGTTATTCCCCGCTAACCCCCCAAACTCCTGCCGAGTTCACAATTCGCGCAAAAAAGCCCGGAGGCTGAGAACTCAGCCTCCGGGCCTCGGCGGGAAGACAATCATGAAGTATCGGTGAAAGGTTGCTAATAACCAGCGGCGGCTGGAATCACCCTTCTTTCTTCTGCTTCAAGCCGACGGGTTGCCAATTTCGCCTCACTTCCGATATGATTATCAGGGCTGCTGATGTGCTCGCTGACGATTGACAGGAGATTTTTGTCGCCTGTATCTCCCAATTCGCGAATAAGATTGGCTAGTCTCTCGTGGTTCTCTTGGCTAGAGGGAGCAGTTTCGTTTTGTTCGGCCAGCTTGATTTGCTGCATGATAACCTGGCTCGCGCTGCTTCTGTTATCTAGAAGTAGTTGTAACTGGTAATCTTGTGTTTCGCTCATAGCGACCGTGCTTGTGGTATCGTCGACTAAAGTGCTGATACGCTGGGGAGGCGGCATTGATGCCAGGCGTACTTTCAACTTGGAGGGAGCATCCAAAGAAAAGTCTAGGCCCAACACGTTCGCGCTCTCCATTGAAGATTGCAAGGGTAAAGTGTAGATCATTTCAGCCACTTCGCGCATTGCATAAATCTCAACAGGCAATGGAAGCCGCCGACCTTCAGGACTGGCATAATACTGCTTCCTGTATTTCGCAGCCCCCGTATTAATCTCGCTTGGGGTCAATCCTAAAGCATGGTAGAAATTTGAGAGCCGTGCTTGGAAGTTACTATCGGTTGCAGTGACCTGTTCCGCTTTCAGACGTGCTGATTGCACTGTTGCGAAATTCGCAAGCCCTGGATAGTGTTGCTTAGTATTCTGTACCAGCAGATCAATGTCAGAGATAGCTTCAGTGGCGTTGAGGCGCGTCAAAGCCCGAAGAGCAGTTGTTACAAGCAGTTCATCAACCGAAGGGGCGAACGTGTGAGCATTTGTCGCGTAAGGATTCTTGACAATGTCTCGCATGGCTTGTATCTGAGATGTGTCTCCTGTTAAGCCTGCTTGTCGTAGCGAGACGACTTGATTTGCTTCTGCTTTGGTCAAGCCACCAGAGTAACACAGTCCGGCTTTTGGCACTACGACAAGGGAGGCTGCCAAAAACATAACAACTGCGCTTGAAAAAATTGTCTTCATAAGAACTCCACCTTTCGACTAAACCACTATGGTCCAACCATTTGTGAAACATCGGTCAGTATCGCGTTTTTGGGATAATGTGTCGCTAGATCGCTCAGGCTATGCACATGAAAAGGAGTTTGATTTGTGTCCGTGGGAGTAAAAACAAAATAAAATCCTTCTTGATTTGCCGCCGGCTTCGGGTTGAAATAAGGCTTGCCAATTTGCAGCCCTTGATTCGCCCAGTCTTTGCTCCAAGCATCCACACTAGCAAAGAGGCCCCCCAAGCCCTGTATATCTGCGATCACTTCGTCGTCAGGCACATCATTTGTGTTGCCATAGTTGTAAGATGGCGTATTGCTGCTCCCTGGGTTCAAGTGATGCGTCTGCTCCCAGGCGTCAATGACATCGTCACCATCTTGAGAATAGGGTTGCGTGAAATTGCCGCTTGCGTCTTTCGGAGACCAATTATATACAATCGACAGACCGTTTGTATCCTTCTGCTGGGACAGAGATTGATGTCCCGCCTCATGGGCGCACAAGAAAATGTAGGCATGAACACCGCTGATAGACAAATTGCCGAGACAACTAACAAATTCTCCTGTTTTGATCGGCTTGCTTAGGCTATAGACAGGCACATTGTATTGGCCATACGCATCATCGTGAATGTGAACAGCGTAGGGAGAAGTCAGATCGATGTGCGAAGGTGTTTGGCCGGATTTATCGTAACCGCCTTGCGCTGCGGTTAGACCATAAACTTGATTGTAATAATAGTACCAATTTGGGATGACGCTTTTATCAGGTGCTAAATTACTCGCGGCGTTGGGGTAATTCGCAACACTTTTGTTGTTTGCATCTATGCCAGTGAAAAACGTCTGAATGTGGGCTTGCTGAGAGGCTTTGCTGTCTACTGTGAGCGTCACCAGATGATTGCCGAAGCCACCGTTGAGTTTGGGCAAGCCCTTGTAGTTGAACCCATCGCTGGGACTGTTGGTGCTGCCGTACTTGACAACGATTTGATCCGCCGGGATTGAGGAGTTTAGTGTCTGATCCAGATAGAACCAGCCCTGCGAGGTCGTCTCCGCCGGTAGGTCGAGCGTCAGACCGACGTGCGGCAAACCTGCTTTGGGATCACGCATAAGCCAAGCGGTATCCCCGGCAATCGCGCCAGCCACCCGGATCGCACCGGGAAATCTGAGCAGGCCGTCGGGAGTGGTGGCATCGTACACATACTGATTGGTGCCGTCCCCGAGGTCGGGCCGGTTCATCGGGTTAGGCGCAGAAAGAACGATGGGACAGCCCGCGGTTTGCAGAACTTCTGTGGCTACGCCAAAGTCACCGGTCGGTGTGCCGGAGTAGGAGTGGTTGATGACCGGATTGATAGCTACAGCAACATTGGGGCTACCCGATGCCAAAAGGACTTTGTAGAGCGTCTTCTGAAATGCACTTGCTGTGCCGGAAAAATAATCAGAGATGACCGAGCCATAACTCAAGGTTCCCGAGCCGGACAGTCCTTTGGCAGTGTTGCTATAGCTGAAGTCTGCGACTGAGGACCCCTCGGCGAGGACATACAGTGGGGGCGGCGGTGCGCCGACGTTGCTGCCGGTAGGTGTCCACAGCCATTCGTAGGTTGAGGCTCCGCTGGAGGTGGTCGTAGAACTCCTATTGTAGATATTGCCGACTAAGGTGCCACGACCGGCAAAGGTTGAATAGCAATGGAAAGAGCCGGAGTTAGAAGTCCCATTGTTGTTTACGTTAGTGCCGGAAATAGTGAAGCCAGTCCAGTCAAAGTCGCTTGCATTGCTGCCAGAGGCGCCTGGACGCGGCTGGGCAACCCAGCCGCCACCGCTGTTTTGGGCGTAGGTGTTAGAGGCGGCAAACAAGAGGCTTACTGTCAGGAGCGCAGGGACAACGGAGCGCAGGGACAACGGAGCGCAGGGACAACGGAGCGCAGGGACAAGAAGAGCATGAGTTTCTCCCATCAGACCGCAGAAGGACGCCCGAACATCAGCGTCTTGCATCTATTGTATCACAGGATGCAGATTGTGTCAATAGCAATTTTTGCAATAAAAAGCGTGAGATGTTACGGGTTATCGGTCAGGAGGTGGTTGAGGGCACGGAGGTCGTAAGGGTCGGCGGGGGGAGCGGAATGCTGGGGGGAGGGGGAGTGCTGGGAGGGCACGGCTTGTTTCGGGGCGGTCTGGCTGGAGGGGGCTTGTTTGGAAATGGCCTGGTTGCGCTGGGCCATTAGCTCGGAGACGGTTTGGAGCAGGGCGCTGTTGGCTTGCACCAGGTTCTGGATGGAGGACACGAGTTCCTGCCATTCGCCCTGGGTCAGCGTGATCAGATCATCCGCACGAAAGTATTCTGTGTCCATGGAGGCCGTGATACCTATTCCGTCGAACCGAAAAACGCTTCCGGGGCAGGGATTCGAACCCCGATAAACAGCTCCAAAAACTGCGGTCCTGCCGTTGGACGACCCCGGAGCAAGCGAAAGCGCAGGGGTATTATACCCGGCGTCGTTTGTTTGTCAATGTTCTCTGCACCGAAAAACCTGCTATAATTTGGAAAGACGCTTTGGGAGGAAAGAAAATCCATGTCCGCGCTTATGTCTGGGCTTATATCTGAAGAGATGAACCCGTATGCGATTGCCCTATCGCAGCTCGCGCAAGTGGCGCAGATACTCGGCCTGGACGATGGTGTCCACGGCATTTTGCAGAAGCCCAAGCGCGAGCTGACCGTTCACTTTCCCGTGACGATGGAAAGCGGCGGGACACGGATGTTCACCGGCTACCGGGTGCAGCACAATACCAGCCGGGGACCCGCCAAAGGCGGGCTGCGCTTTCACCCGGAAACAGATATTGATGAAGTCCGGGCGCTGGCGATGTGGATGACCTGGAAGTGCGCGGTGGTCAATATCCCCTTCGGCGGCGCAAAAGGCGGCGTGGTCTGCGATCCCAAATCGCTCACCAAAGCCGAGCTTGAGGATTTAACCCGCCGCTACACCACCGAGATCAGCCTGGTGATCGGCCCGGACAGCGACATCCCCGCGCCGGATGTCGGCACCAACGGCCAGATCATGGCCTGGATCATGGATACCTATTCGATGCACGCCGGTCACACGGTCCCGGCGGTGGTTACCGGCAAGCCGGTGAGTATCGGCGGCTCGGAAGGCCGCGCTGACGCCACCGGCCTCGGGGTCGTTCTGGTGACCGAAGAAGCGTTCAAAAAGCGCGGCTGGCAGATGGGCGGCGCGACCGTCGCCGTGCAGGGCTTTGGCAATGTCGGGAGCGCGGCGGCCCGAATCTTCGAGAGGCGCGGCGCGAAAGTCGTCGCCGTGTCCGATGTCAAGGGCGGCATTGCCAATCCGCACGGCCTGGACATTCTGGCCCTGACCGCCTATGTCGCCTCGACTGGGTCGGTTGTCGGCTTCCCGGACTCCGACCCGCTGACAAATGCCGAGATTTTGGAGACCCCCTGCGACGTGCTGGTCCCTGCCGCCTTGCAAGGACAGATCACCGAAGCGAACGCCGGGCGCATTCGGGCAAAGATGGTTGTCGAAGGCGCAAACGGCCCGACCACGCCCGGCGGCGACGCCATTCTCGCCGAGCGCGGCGTTTTATTGATCCCCGACATCCTCGCCAATGCCGGCGGCGTCACCGTCTCCTACTTTGAGTGGGTGCAGGATATTCAGTCATTCTTCTGGAGCGAGTCGCAGGTCAACGCCCGCCTCGCCCGCATCCTGCGCCGCGCTTTCGCCGAAGTCTGGGCGGCGTCCGAGACCCACAAAGTAGACCTCCGCACGGCAGCCTACATTGTCGGCGTCGCCCGCGTCGCCGAAGCCACCCTGACACGCGGCATCTACCCGTGACCATGCAAACCTATTTGGAAGCGTACCTTGCCAATCTATCCGCCGAGCGGGGCCTGTCGGAGAACACGCGGGCGGCGTACCGGCAGGACTTGACCCAGTTTCTCGGGTTTTTGGACCGCGAAGGCGTTTCCGGCGTTGGCAGCATCACGCCGGGGCATGTCTACGGTTTTCTGGCGGGTCTGCGCCGGGCGGGGCTTGCCCCGGCGAGCTTGTCGCGCAAAACCATCTCGCTGAAGCTCTGGCTGGCTTGGCTCTGCGCCGAGGAGCTTCTCGATGCCGACCCGTCCCTTGCCGTGGACCCGCCACAAATCCCCCTGCGGCTGCCGGCGACTCTTTCCCTGCCGGAGATCGAGCGGCTGCTGGCCGCGCCGGCGACTTCCACGCCCGAGGGCCTGCGGGACCGGGCGATGCTGGAAACCATGTACGGCTGCGGCCTGCGCGTCTCCGAATTGGTCCTGCTCCAAACCGCGAGTGTAGACCTGCGGGCGCGGCTGATCCGGCCCTTCGGCAAAGGCGGCAAGGAGCGGCTCGTGCCCCTCGGCGACGGTGTCCGGGGCACCCTGACGACCTACCTTCAGTCGGCCCGGCCGCAGCTTTTGTCCAAGCGCCCGCCGTCCCCCTATTTGTTCGTCACCCGGCGCGGCGGTCCGATGACCCGTCATCACTTTTTGATGCTGGTCAAAGGCTACGCCCGCGCCGCCGGCATTGCCCGCACCCTGTCGCCCCATGCCCTGCGGCACTCGTTCGCGACCCATCTGCTGTCCGGCGGGGCGGACCTGCGGGCGATCCAAGAGATGCTGGGCCATGTCAGCATTGCCACGACCCAGCGGTACACCCAGGTGGATGTTGCCCGCCTCCGCGAAGTCTACGATCGCACCCACCCACGGGCCTAATCGGGTAATATCAATTATCATGGACGAACTTACCGCACGGATTACCGACGAGATTGCCGCCATCACTGATTATCTTGAACAGCGTCTGGGCCGCCGGTCGCGCTGGAACGGCAAGGTTAATCTGGCTATAGCCTCAGATAACTACGGCCAGGCCCTGTGGGACGGCAGTATCAGCATAAATCACAGTCTCGCTCAGACCGATTTACGCTGGCGCACTCTCATCCATGAAGCTTTGCATCATTTTTCTGCCGGCTTGACACCGACGTCCTACTTTGAGCTGCCGGGCTGGGAAGAAGGCAGTGTGGAGCAGTTGCAGCGTATACTTAGAAGTGAGATTTTGTTTTCATTGGGGGTTAGTGTCGCACGGCCCATTTTTGAGGCCGTCGAAAATAATCACAAAGTCAACAAGCACATCGAGGCATTAGAGTCGCTGAGAAATGCGCTGGGAGAACCAATACCGGGTTTCTACGACTCTCTGCTGACTATGCCTCTCAAAATTCGACCAGCGGGAATCATTGAATTGGGCAGGCAGTTGCCGCCTGATGACTACTATAATTTTCAGCGCGTATTTGCCCTTGCATTTTCCAGATTGAGAGGAAGGTAATTTTATGGGATCATTTGAGGCGGAGAGGGAACGGCTTTGGTCAACTATCGAACAGCTTGAACGTCAGCGGTGCCTCCCTGCCATTCGTGAAGCACGACAAATGCTTATCGCTTGGCTGAAGCGGCACCCGGATGACTACGCCAGCCTAGATGTCAATCAGGAACTGGTGAGGATGGAAGGAGCGCTTGAAATCATTGATGCTGAGAAAGCTGCCGAGCTTGCAGCCGTTTGACACGCACTGAGAAAAGCTCGATGCGCCGTGTCATTGTGATTGTCTTAGACGGCTGCGGGGTGGGGGCGCTGCCGGATGCGGCGATGTATGGGGAGACCGATGCGTCGAGCGCGACCCTGCCCCATGTCGCAGAAGCTGTCGGCGGTTTGCACCTGCCGACGCTGGCGCGTCTTGGGGTGGGAAATATCGCACCAATTTTGGGGGTCGCGCCGCACCCGAGCGCATCAGCGGCGTGGGGCAGGCTGGCGGAAGCGTCGGCGGGCAAGGACAGTGTCACCGGGCACTGGGAGATGATGGGCAGTGTGACCAAGACCCCGTTCCCGACCTATCCCGGCGGCTTTCCGCGTGAACTTATTGCCGAGTTCGAGGCCAAAATCGGGCGCGGGACGCTCGGCAATGTTGCATCGTCGGGCACAGCGATTTTGACGCAGTTGGGTCAGGAGCATATTCGGACAGGAAAGCCGATTGTGTACACATCGGCGGACAGCGTTTTCCAAATCGCCGCCCATGAAAGCGTCGTGCCGCTTCCTGAGCTGTATGCGGTCTGCGAAACCGCACGGGAAATGCTCGTCGCACCGCACAATGTTCAGCGCGTGATTGCCCGGCCCTTTGTCGGGGACGGTCCCGAAAACTTCACGCGCACTGAGAACCGCCGGGACTATCCCCTGCCGCCGCCGGAGCCGAACTTTCTGACGGCGCTCGCCGGTGCCGGCAAAACGGCCCATGCCATCGGCGTCGTCGCCGACCTCTTCCCCCGTGCCTACTTCGCCCGCGCCGAGCGCACCCAGAGCAATGCTGCCGGCCTCGCGGCCATTTTGGAGGCTGTTCAGACGGGCCGGGAAGACTTTGTGTTCGCGAACTGCGAGGACCTCGATATGCTCTACGGCCACCGCAACGACCCTGCCGGCTTCGCCTGCGCGTTGGAAGCGTTCGACGCCGCGCTTGCAGGCATTGTGGAACACTTGCGGCCTGACGACCTGCTGCTGCTTACTGCCGACCACGGCAACGACCCGGCGACGGCGTCCACAGACCATTCCCGCGAGTATGTCCCGCTGCTGGTTCACGGCGGCGATGTCCGGGGCGATTTGGGGACACGCTCCTCGCTGGCCGCCGTGTCGAAGATTGCGGCGGACTGGCTCGGCATTGCCGCAGAGCGGCTTGGTAATGAGTAAATGAACATCAAAAACTGTTACAGCGCAGCAATGCTGAACCTTTTGTTTCTTCCTGAGACTCTTCAAGCACAAACACCGGCTCCGGCTTCATCCCCCACTCCATCTTCCACTTTGTCCCCGGCTGCGTCTCAAGCGCCGATGGCCTCTGATGGGCAGACGACTCAGACGCCGCTGCCGAACAAGGTTCTCGGGCAGGCTCCGCTCAAAGTGAAATATGGGGTTAATTCCGAAGTTACCTACATTCTGCAAAACCTCTTTGCGTTTCGCAGCCCGTACTCCGGCCCAAATAGTCTGCGCTCGCGGAATGAGGCGGAACTTAGCCATTCCTACACACTCTATCTGTGGGCGCACCCAACTCCGCTTTTTGAGGTCTACGTCAACCCTGAAATTGCGCTGGGCAACGGGGTGAGTGCAGGAAACGGATTGGCAGGCTACAGCGACGGTGACTTAATCGGGCAGCCGAGCTTTCGCTTGCAGCGTCCTTTCGCGCAGCCCTATCTCGCACGCGCTTTCGTGCGCTGGCGTATCCCTCTCCGCACTTCCGGCAAATCTCCGCAGGACGTGACGGTCAAATCTGCAAACGATGTCATCGGCGGCAGTCTGCCTGCGTCTCGCCTGGTGATTGTGGCGGGAAAGCTGGCGATTTCGGATCATATTGATGTCAACAGCTACGCAAACAATGCCCGCACACAGTTCTTGAACAATGCGTTCATCAACAACATAGCCTACGACAAGGCCGCCGATCCGCGCGGCTACAATCACGGTGTCGTCGCGGGCTTCCTGTCTCCTGCGTTTGCGATTCGCTTCGGCAGCGTCGCAGTGCCGACCGTCGCGGGCGGACTTGACCTTTCCTACAATCTTCGCAGTCAGCACAGCGAGCAGGCGGAATTGGAAGTCCATCCAAAAGTCATCGCCGTCCAGCCCCTTGTCCTGCGGCTGCTGGCCTACAGAAATGAGGGCACAATGGGACGCTACCGGGACGCGCTGCCTGCGGCGCAGGGGACAACGCCGGATGTCACGGCAGTCCGCCGGCGAGGGGCGATCAAATACGGGTTTGGGCTGAACTTCGAGCAAGGCCTGAGCGACGGCGGCGTCACGGGCCTCTTCGGACGGTTCGGCTGGAATAATGGGGCGACCGAGACATTCAGCTATGCCGAAGCCGACCGGGTGATGTCTTTCGGCGGGCAGGTGGCAGGGGCGCACTGGAAGCGGGCCAGTGACGTGCTCGGCATCGCCATCGCACAAAGCGATCTGTCAAAAGCCCACAAAGACTACCTGGCGGCGGGCGGATTAGGACTGATACTCGGAGACGGCACACTCCGCTACGGCTCGGAGCGCGTCGCCGAAGTGTATTATTCCTATCAGCTCACGCCGAATGCGTCGCTGTCGCCTGACTTTCAGCTGATCGGCAACCCCGGTTTTAACCGGGATCGCGGTCCGGTCTCGCTGATTTCAATGCGCCTGCACTTGACATTCTAAGCGCTGCCAATCAACCGTCTGTGCTTCAATCAACTATCTGCGCTTCGCGGCTGACGAAAGCTTTGTAATCAGAGGCAGTATTCGCCGGCGGTGTCAGTCGTTTGGAGCAGGCAAGAAGGCCGAACAGCCCGATCCCGGCAAAGGCCAGCGGAGCCAGCAGCGGTGGTTTCTTGACCGGGTTCGGATGAGCGCCCACCCAGACCGACAGCATTTGCCCGATGTCTTTGAGAATATGCCCCTGCCCGTGGAACCAGAACCCCAGACCGCCGACCACAAATCCTGCCGCGAAAATCGCCGCCAGCAGGACACGTCCGCCCCGGTCCCACAGCGCCAGCCCGATGCTTCCGACCAGCACCGAGACGCCCGAATAAATAATCGGCGTCCACCCAATTTCATGTTTCGCTAATATGTGATTGTGTTCGTAGCGCAAATCAAACACAAGTCCTGCAAATGCGCTAATCAGTATCGCCACGATAATCTTTCCGAAAGGCCACTCGGAGAGCGTTTTTTGTCCCATCTTGAAGTTCTTTTCTAGTACAAGGTTTCTTGTAATATTACATACGGTGAAGGAGCACCTCGTGTTCCCCGAAGTTCTTTCACGACGCCAAAGTTTTGCTCGCCCCGGCAGTTAATCCGGTGCCATTTGCCCCTCGCTGCCTTGCGTAACCGGGCGGGCGGGTTCGCCGGGCTGCTGGACGGTGCCTTTGCGCTCCAGCTTGCCCCAGCCGACGAGCGAGCCGCGGACGGCGAAGATGAGCGATTTGACGATGACGTAGTACATGAGCTGGCGGTAGACGAAGCGCTGTAAGAGCAGCCAGACTAAAAGCTTTTTGTCTTCTTTGTCTAGTCTAAATGCAATGTACGCGCCCAGCACTTCAACCGCCGAAAAGACCGCCCAGTAGCCGAGCAGCATCCAGGAGTTTTGATGGCTTGTGTTCGGCGCGATGACGTGGCTGTAGAGCAGGGACCAGATGATGGTCAAATCCACGACTGGGGCGATGGCCTGAAAGCCGATTTGGTAAATCCAGAGCGACGGCATGGCAATGGTGCCGAACGTGCCGTAGCGCGGGTTCAGCAGGGCCGACCGATGCTTCCAGAGGCATTGCAGCGTCCCGAATGCCCACCGGAAGCGCTGCTTCGCCAAATCGCGCAAGGTGTCCGGGGCTTCGGTGTAGGCAAGAGCGGTGTTATCGGTCGAAATCTTATAGCCGAGCTTGCGGACTTTGAATGTCAGGTCAGTGTCTTCGGCCAAAGTTTGCGACGAATATAAGCCTGCCAAGATGACCGCGTCCTTGCGCCAGGCCCCGACCGCGCCGGGGACGACCGTGATGCAGTTCAAGAGATCAAAGGCCCGCCGGTCGAAGTTCTGGCTAGTGATATACTCGACGGCCTGCCAGATGGTCAGCGGGTTGCTGCGATTGCCGACCTTGACGTTGCCCGAGACCGCCCCGACGGCGGGGTCGGCGAAGTGGCGGACTAATTTGTTGACCGTGTCGCGGGCAAAGACCGTATCGGCATCGAGGGCGACAATGATCTCGCCCCGGCACTGCTTGATGCCGAGATTGAGCGCGGAGGCTTTGCCGCCGTTGGGCTTGACAAGAACTGTGACACGCGGGTCATGCCCGTAAGCCGCCGAGACAACTCCCGCAGTGTCGTCTTTCGAGCCGTCGTCTACCACGAGAATATCCAAATTCGGGTAATCCGAACTCAGCAGCGTGGCGATGGTCTTGTTGATGACTTTGGCTTCATTGTACGCGGCGATGATGACACTCACCGGGGGCAGGTAGCCGCCGTCGAAGATGCGGCTTGCTTCCTGCTTGGCCTGAATCGCCGCCAGTGTGCCCATGAACAGCATACGGAAAATGCCCAGCCCGATGGCGAGCAGGAACAGCAGGGTAAAACCAAGTCCCACCCAGTAGCTGAAATCGAAGACTGCCCGGTCGAGCGCGACGCCCCAGGCGGCATTGCCTTTGACAGCAGGAAACAACACGGACTTCGGCTTGCCGACCAGCGCCGAGACCGGCACGAACGTATACCCCCGCGCTTTCAGGCCCTCGATAATCAGCGGCAGCGCTTTGATTGTCTCGGCCCGCGTGTCGCCCCCGGCATCGTGCAATAAAACTGCGTTGCCGTTGTTCGCGTTCGCCAGGACATTTTTGACGATCTGGTCGGACTGAATGCCCGGCTTCCAGTCGGTCGGGTCAATCTGCTCGCCGATAAACAAGTAACCGAGCTTGTCGCCCTGAAGCACCGGGTCGAAGTCGGCCTCGGTGGACGGCTCCGAGTCGGCCCGGTTCGGGGCACGCCAGAGCGTGGTCATATGGCCGGTCATGGCCTCGATAACCCGCTGCGTGGCATCAAGTTCGAGCTTGGTGCGGAGCGGCGAGATACGGTCAATCTCGGGGTGTGTGTACGAATGGTTGCCGATCTCCATGCCGTCGTTCCACTCGCGGGAAAGCAGACCGGGGTGCGCTTCGGCGTTCTGGCCGACCACGAAGAACGTCGCCGGGACATGCTCTCGTTTCAGAATGTCCAAGATTTGAGGCGTCCAGCGCGGGTCGGGGCCGTCGTCGAAGGTCAGTGCAATCTTTTTGTTGGTGTTCAGGCCGGTGCTTTGGTCCACCAGGCCTTTGCGCCGGATGACCCATTGAGACGGGTACTTCTTAAACCGCTCGCCGACAATAAAATGCGTCTTGGGGCTAACTGTGATTGTCCGGGTGCCGTCGGTTGGGGCCTGAGCGACATCTAACACATCGCCGAAGCCGATAAACGTCGTGCCGAACGCTCCGCCGAATGTCAGTTTGGACAGCTTCTGCGGGTCGAATTGGGCGAAAGACTGGTCTTTGCCGTAAAAGTCCCATAGGCTGGGGTCTTCTTTGCCAATCTCCCAGATTGCCGCCCCAAGCGTGTGATAGGACCGCGCGGCCTGCATCTGATTATATGCAGTCGTGGCGTCTTGAAGCCAGACCGTGTGCGTGACTTCTTTGCTGCCCGCACCCGCCGACTCGTCGCTGTAGGTGAAGTAGGGGCTGAGGCTGATCGGGTCCAAATGAATAACGCCATCGCCGCCGAAACGGTTTTCCTGGGCAATCTGGGCGGACTCTTGAAATGACTTCTGCACGGAAACGTCGGAGGCTTTCGTGCCGCCATCCGTCCAGTCGTAGCCGTAGGTGCCGAGGCCGAGAACGACTTTCGAGGCCGGGACCTGCGCGAGTGCGCTCGCAAGCTGCTCCTGGAACCAGGGCTGCCCGGAGATTGGCCCCGCGGTATTGCCGTCGGTATTCTCGTCATAGAGCATAGGGATCACGAAATCGTTGACCCGCGCCAGCACCGGCAGGTTGTACGCCTCGCTGTCGGTCTGTATATCTTGCGTCACCAGGAGGTGCAAAGGGTGAAACGCCGTAGCAAGCTGGGTCATAAAGCCTGAAAGGCCGTTGCGGTCGGCAGCTTGGTCGGTCTCGAAATCAATGTTGACGCCCTGATAGCCGCCTCTCACCACGTAGTCTTTCAGTCCGGCAATTACGGCAGCTCGCTTGGCGGGGCTAAGGAGGAGGGCATGGAGCCAATCGGCTCGGAACTGCTCCACATGCGGGCTGTCGTCGTAATTTTGGATGACCGGCAGGATCGCGACCCCGTTGCGCCGGGCGGCTTCCAGTGCCATATCGTCGTTTGTCGGCGCAAAGTTCGGCGCTTCCCGGTCGCCGGCATCGGAAAAGTCGGCGATGCTCCGAACCCCCGCGCCGCTCGGCCCAAGCAGCAGCCAGACCGGCATGAGATGGGTGATTTGCCCGGCATGACGCACGAGAGAGTCTACGGCGGCTTTGTCGTTGTCCTCGAAGAAGGCCGCCCGGACCGGGCCGACGACATGGCCGGGCGCAATTGCCGATGCCGGGATGGCCTTGATTTGCGCCTCATTTTTGATCGTCTCTGCCAGCTTGCGCTTGGCATCCTGTACCCGGTGGTTGCGGCTCAGAACATAACGCAGCTTGATATGCGAATGCGTCGGATGCAGGCGCGTACTCGGAGTGATAGGCCGTGCAGTCGGCGACAGAGGCTTGATGCGCTCGGCCAGCAGCGATGGCGCGAGGCCAAGCCGGGCCGCCGCCAGGGAGATTTCCGGGAGCTGCGGGCTGAACACGATCTGCACGGCAAACGCGATGCCGGCGACGATTGCGAGCAGGCCGGCTATCACAAAGAAGTAAGAGACGATATTCCATCGCCGCCGCGATTCGTCGAAAAAGATCGGTCGTTGTCCAGGGTCGTTCACGTCGGTTTGCTCCATTGCCAAAATCTGTGATTGAGAGCGTTTAGGGCGGCGAAAAGTTCCCAGGCAGACTTATTTAAATGAGTTTGTGAAAAAGAGTGCAAACACCGAGCGAAAAGACGTTGACTTGCCGGACTGCTTTATGTTATACTGAACCCCGATAAACGCGCCGTTTGAGCGCGAACGAGTTTGCACATGGCCCGCAATGAAGGGGGCGAAGATGGCTGAGGGCAACGCACACAATTCGGGAGACGACGAGACGCCGGCACCGGCACTTCCCTCCCATGACCCGCTTCCTCCCCCGCCGGACATCACCTTCACCCGGCCCACGCTCGGGCAGGCTGCGCCGCTAAGCGAGCGGAAGAACCCGCCGAGGCCAGGCAACTCCGCGCCGTCGTCGTCACCGCTGAACCTCGGTACGGGCATGTCGGCGGGCATCACGCTGGCGTCAAGCGTCGTGGTCGGCTTCCTCATTGGGCAGTGGATTGACCATCATTGGCACTTGAGTATGCCCTGGGGAACGATCGTTTTTTCGCTCACCGGGGTGATCGCCGGGTTTCTCAATCTGTTCCGTATTCTTTCCGTCACGGACGACAAGCGCAAAAAATGAGCACTATCACCCAAAAATGAGCACTGTCACTCTCAGCTCGCGCCCCGTGCCGGCGTTCCTGCCACCGTTCCGTGCTTTGGCGTCCGCTGGTTTCATGGCAAATGCTCCGCTGCTGGCGCTGGCGTTTCTGCTGGGCCGGACCTGGCTGGGCCTGAGCCTCATCGGCGGCTACGCGCTCGGGATGCTGATTTACGGCTTTTTGTATGGCATTATCGGGCGCGGCCTCTCTGCCGCTGTCCGCCCCGGCGAAAAGCGCCTGCCGGCAAACTTCGGTCTGCTGATGGCCGGCAAGCTCGTGGTGTTCGGCGGCGCGACCGCGCTGCTTTTGTGCGTCCTGCACGTCGCCGCCCTGCCGATGCTGGCGGGCCTGCTGCTGACACAAATCGGCGTGACAGCATCGGTAATGCGCTTTCTGAAAAATAACAAGGTAACTGACTAGATTATGGTTCTTCTTGACTGGTGGGTGTATACGCTGTACGGCCTGATTGCCGGGGTGGTCTTGATCGCCATCGGTGCGGCAGCGGGTGCGAAGACCGAGACGCGGCACCCGAAAGGTCTCCAGAACTTTATGGAGTACATTTTGGACTGGCTGCGCGAGCAGTTTTCCGGGGCGCTTGGCGAAGGCGGGCAGCAGTACCTGCCGCTGGTGCTGACACTGTTCTTGTACATCGTAGTCTCTAACTTGCTGGGCTTAGTTCCGGCGTTCAAGTCGGCAACGGCAGCGACCAGCACGACTATCGCGCTTGGCCTATTCGTCTTTGTCTTTGTCCAGTATGTCGGTATCAAGCACAACGGGTTCGTCAACTACATCAAGCACTTTTTTGGTCCGGTGCTGTTTCTGGCCCCACTTCTGTTTGTGATCGAGCTTGTCGGCGAGATCGCCAAGCCGTTCTCACTTGGGATGCGCCTCTTCGGCAACATCTACGGCGAGGACATCATCAATGACCTGCTGACCAGAGGCGGCACGCACCTGTACTTTATCCCATTCCAACTGCCAATTTACCTGCTGCAAATCTTTACAGACTTGGTGCAGGCGTACATCTTCGCCATTTTGACCTGCTCGTACATCTCGATCTTCACGTCGAGCCATCACCAGGACGGCGTGGACATCCCGCACGAGAACGAGACCGGCGGCGAGATTAAAGGCCGGATTGACGCCGCCGATTACGCCAAAACCCATTAACCCGATTGCTGTCAACTTTTATCGCAATCAACTTCTATCGCAATCAACTTCTAAGGAGAACCGTATCATGTTAGGAATTTACTTTGGACTGCTGGCCCTCGGGGCCGCCCTTGCCGTGCCGATTGCCGCCATTGGAGCGGGCATCGGCGAAGGCATGATCTTCTCGGCGGCGATCTCAAGCATCGCGCGTCAGCCGGAAGCGGAAGGGCGCATTCGCGGCCTGATGCTGGTCTGTTTCGCGCTGGTCGAATTCCTGGCAATCCTGAGCTTTGTCGTCTTCATCATCCTGCTGGGCAAGCTGCCGGGCGGCACCGCGACTGTCGAGCAGATGCTGGCCGGTCACTGATCGTTCCCGAAAACGCATACTGGACGATAATACACTATGGACATTTTGAAGAGCCTCGGCATTGAGCCGCTGGCGGTCATCACGCAGATTATCGGGTTCGCGCTCCTGCTGTTTATCCTGAACCGTTTGCTGTACAAGCCGCTGTTTGGGACGCTGGCCCAGCGTCAGGCCGATATCAAAGCCACCTACGACCAGCTTGACGACGACCGGCAGCGCATGGAGACGACCCGGCGCGAGTACGAGCAGCGCCTGGCGAATATCGAGACCGAAGCCCGCGAGAAAATCCAGGCGGCAGTCAAAGAAGCGCAAAGCCTCCGGGACAGCCTGGTCGCCGATGCCCGGACGCAGGCCGAGACGATTATCACGTCGGGCCGCAACGAAAGCGAGCGGGACCGGCAAAAGGCATTTCTCGAGATGCGCTCGCAGATCGTGACCCTGGCGGTCGCGGCGGCGGGCAAGGTCATTGACGAAAACTTGACCGATGCTCGGCAGACCAAGCTCGTGGACGACTTCATCGGCAGCCTCGGCAGCAGCCCCGCAGGCGTCCCGAAGCCCGGCGCGGCGGCGTACTCGACCAGTAACGGGCAGGGAAACGCATGAAAGACATCCGTGTCGCCGCCCGCTATGCCGGAGCGCTGTTCGCCGTGGCCGACCGCAACGGCATTTTAGATGCCGTTGCGACCGATTTAGAACTCATGCGCCGCTTCCTCGCCGAAGTGCCGCACCTGCGGGCGATTGTCATGGAGCCGCTGGTCTCGGACACGCGCAAAAACAAAGTCGCCGACGAAGCGTTTGGCGACCGCGTCACCGCCGCGTCGCTGAACTTCCTGAAGCTGCTCATCCGCAAGCGGCGCGAGGACCTGCTGGACGAATGCGCCCGCGAGTTCGGCATTCTGCTTGCGGCCAAGAACAATACTGCCGATGCCGAAGTGTCGTCGGCGGTGCCCCTGACCCCGGCGCAGGCCGAGAAGTTGACCGCCGGCCTGCAAACACTCACGGGCAAAACCATCAAGATGACGATGTCGGTAGACCCGGCGCTGGTCGGCGGCATCGTCGTCCGTATCGGCGACACGGTCATGGACGGCAGTGTGCGCGGCAAGCTGGAGCGGCTGGAGCGGCAGTTGTCGGGCGCAAACGCTTAGGATTTTCTAGGAGAAACAAACGTGGCAATCAAGCCGGAAGAAATCACCTCTATTCTCGAACGCGAGCTGGAGTCATACAAGGCCGACACCCAGGAAGTGGGCGTCGGGACAATTTTGCAGGTCGGTGACGGCATCGCCCGCATCTACGGCCTTGAAGGCTGCATGGTCGGCGAGCTTTTGGAGTTCCCCGGCGGCATTCAGGGCATGGCCCTGAACCTCGAAGAGGACAATGTCGGCGCGGTGCTGCTCGGCTCCGAGACCGGTATCCGCGAGGGCGACACCGTCAAGCGGACCGGCAAGATCATCCAAATTCCCGTCGGCGAAGGGCTGATCGGGCGGGTTGTGAACGCTCTCGGGCAGCCGATTGACGACAAGGGGCCGATTGTCTCCACCGAGTTCCGCCTGCTCGAAACCCGCGCCCCCGGCGTCGTGGAGCGCCAGCCGGTCAAAGAGCCGCTGCAAACCGGCATCAAGGCCGTGGACTCGATGATCCCCATCGGGCGCGGTCAGCGCGAGCTGATTATCGGCGACCGCGGCACCGGTAAAACAGCCGTCGCGATTGACACGATCATCAACCAAAAGACCACCGACGTTTTCTGCATCTATGTCGCCATCGGCCAGAAGACCAGCACCGTCGCGAATATCATTCGCTCTTTGGAGCTAAATGGCGCGATGGACTATACCTGCGTCGTGGCTGCGACTGCTGACGATCCCGCCTCACAGCAGTATATCTCGCCGTATGCCGGCGCGTGTATCGGGGAGTGGTTCCGGGACAACGGCAAGCATGCGCTGATTGTCTACGACGACCTCTCGAAGCAGGCCGTCGCCTACCGTCAGGTGTCGCTGCTGCTGCGCCGCCCGCCGGGCCGGGAAGCGTACCCCGGCGATGTCTTCTACCTGCACTCTCGTTTGCTGGAGCGGTCCGCCAAGCTGTCCAAAGAACTCGGCGGCGGCTCTTTGACCGCGCTCCCGATTATCGAGACCCAGGCCGGCGACATCTCGGCGTACATTCCGACCAACGTGATCTCCATCACCGACGGCCAGATATTTTTGGAGTCTGACTTGTTCAACTCTGGCGTCCGGCCCGCCATCAACGTCGGCAACTCGGTGTCCCGAGTCGGCGGCAGCGCCCAGACCAAAGCGATGAAGGACAAAAACGTCGGCGGTCAGCTCAAATTGCAGCTCGCCCAGTTCCGCGAAGTCCAGGCGTTTTCGCAGTTCGCCTCGGATTTGGACAAGAACACCCAGAACCAGCTTGCCCGCGGCCTGCGCTTGGTCGAAATCCTGAAGCAGCCCCAGTACAAGCCGCTGCCCTTGGAGCAGCAGGTGCCAATTATCTACGCCGCCAACACCGGCGCTTTGGACGACATCCCGGTCGAGCACGTCCGCCGCTTCGAGTCCGAGTTCCAGACATTCCTGGCCGACAAGTACCCGGAAGTCCCCGAAACCATCGCCCGCGATAAAACGCTGGCCGAAGGCACGGTAGACGCCCTCAAAAAAGCCATCGCCGCTTTCAAAGCTCAGTTCAAGGCGTAGCGAACACAAACCCAAGCCCCGGTCAGATTGACCAGGGCTTTTCTGCTATGTAGCGCCAATACTCTAGGAAGGTGTATAATAGCCGCTACAAAGTCTTTGCGCTATTGCCTATCTCAGAATTGCTATCGCCTAAGAGACTGTATAGAAAGCCAATAAGGACTCCCCCTAGCCCCCAATAATGGGGGGACCGGAAGGGGCGTGCCTTACTTACACTCCCCCATAATTGGGGGCCGGGGGGCCTCTGTATTCGTTTTTATACAGTCTCTAAGGAAGGTAGAAGTATCTCGCTTATAAGTGTTGGTCAACCACAACCAGATCAATCAGAAAGCCCTACAATGTCACCAACAACACAAGACCAAGTTCTGAACCATCTTGAATTTCTAGGCTATGAAGTTGAAAGACAAGATTACGGTGTTTCCGCTAAACATACAACGTTGCCAAATGTAATAGCACGTCTCTACAATGAAGGAATTGTGCTGTCCACCTACTACATCACAACTGACTCCGCCAAAGCTAATCGGCAGAGAGTTCTCGATTTCGTCAATTCACTCAACCAGAGGACTCTTGCTATAAGATATTTTGTTGATGATGACTTTGACTTATCCCTAGCCGCCTTTTTTCCAAGTGACTAAGAAAAAGTGGCATTCGGCAGATTCTTGCAACTCTGGAAAAACGATTATGACATTCTGAAAAACTCCCCTGAAAGCGATGAGTTTCTGAAGTAGCTGTTCCAGGAATAGAAGTCTTCATGGCCTCATCAACGATGATGCATGAAGGATTTGACGCACGGCTGGCGCAGTCTACAGAGCAGATGCGCCAGAAACGCTTGGCTTCTGAAGCGTAGGAAATAGGACAAATACTATGACCGCATATCAAGTTTATGAGCAAGCCATCAAACCGCTCTCTGCGAGTGAAAAGCTGGCGATTGCGCGGCTGATTATGGACGAGGTCATCCCGGAGATTGGCCCGCAAGCGCAAGCAAAGGGCACTGGTCAGAACGGGCATCTCCCTCAGAGTGAGCGTGAACCGCCTGTGATAGCCCGCAAGCCGCGCGAGTTCGGGGCTGGGCGCCACCTTCTGGAAGGTGTTGATATAGAGGCACTGCTGGCTACCCCAATAGATGATATGTTCGCAGACTATATGCCGGAAGACCACCGTTAATGCAGAACCTCATTGACACCCATACGTTCCTCTGGTTCGTTCGGGGAGCGGGGGAACTGCCTGTTCTTGTCCGGGACCTCATTGTAAACCCGGAGAACACGACGCAAATCAGCATTGCTTCGTTCTGGGAAATCGGCATCAAGGCCGGCATAGGAAAACTGCCACTGACCACCAGCCTGCTGGATTTACAGGCATTCGCGGAGAGCCAATCTATCGAAATCCTGCCGATTACCGTCCAAGAAATTACTTTGATACAACAGTTTCCGTTTCATCACAGAGACCCTTTTGACCGAATCATTGCCGCGACGGCACTGGTGACAGGCAGCATCTTGTTGAGCGCCGACACGGTCTTTGACGCTTATGGCGTTCCGAGAACATGGCAGGGAAATCAAAGTTAATTCGCACATTGCGAAATTACGATCTTTGTGCCATAATAAAATCAAATTGCCTTGGTTCCGAATAGTCACCTCCCCATAAAAACGGGGCGTCCGCTGGTTTCACCCGAAACGAGCTTCAAACGGCGTGTGCGTGAGACACTAATTTCTCTAGGGAGTCAGGGACACTTTTTTTATCACGGCCATTGAAGCACTGAGTATTTTCGGTGCTTTATTATGTTTCGGTACTCCCCCGCAGCCGCTTCGCTCCTCCGAAAAAGCCATCGCCGCCTACAAGGCCCAGTTCAAATCCTAGCCAAATTAAGCAAAATCCCCGTCATTCTGGCGGGGATTTTTTGTCGTTGAAGTGTATAATGAAGCTGGGAGAAACCTATGATTCGCACTTTAGAAGCCACCATAGACGAGCGAGGAACCGTGCAGCTTCAAGAAACTGTCACTTTGACCGGCCTGCATCGCGCTCTCGTCACCATCTTAGACGAGGAACCGCACCCCAACGCGACGGCCCTGCTCAGCGAAGCGGCCCTTGCCGAAGACTGGAACCGACCGGAGGAAGACGCTGCATGGTCCCATCTTCAGCCGGCGCAGTAGTCATGGTCCCGTTCCCGTTCTCTGACCTGTCACGGACAAAGCTGCGGCCTGCGGTCGTGCTGGCCGACGCTGGGCGCGGCGACTGGGTTCTCTGCCAGATTACCAGCAACCCTTACGCCGATCTCCGTGCCGTGCAGTTAGGCAGCACGGACTTTGCCGCCGGTTCCCTGCAAGTCACCAGCTACGCCCGCCCCGGCAAGCTGTTCACGGCAAACATCAGCCTGATTGCCTCAGAGATCGGCACGCTCGCCCCCGCCGCATTCGAGCGGGTTTTGCAAGCGGTTGTTGGCTTGCTTCAGCCTACAATATGAAAGCTTCACCGACCGCTACCCGGAAGTGCCTGAGACCATCGCCCGCGACAAAACGCTGGCCGAAGGCACGGTAGACGCCCTCAAAAAAGCCATCACCGCCTTCAAAGCCCAGTTCAAGGCATAACAAAAATCAGCAACGCCCCCGCCAGAAATGGTGGGGGCTTTTTTGCTTTTCATTAACATTGCGGCTATACTGTTGTTAAGCGGCCGGACCGCGTAACGGAAAGCAAAGATATGATAGATACTGAGAACAACACGCAGCCATCGAAAGATACGACCATTTGGACTAAAGGGCGAATGAGGTGGTTGTGGCAAACAGTGCCTGTCGCCTTAGTGTTGAAGTGCCTGTCGCCTTAGTGTTGATGTGTTTGATCGCTTGGACGTTATATTCAAACGTTCAGCAGAAGTCTCTTCTTCGTCAATATCGGGCGTCACCTAACTGCATAACAGGTGCATCATCTCTTGAAAATCTATCTCCCTGTACCCGTACCCCGATGCAAGTAACGAATAAAAGATACAATCATAACTCAAAAAGCCGCGATGACTACTATTTGACACTTCGCACTGCAAGCGGCGAAACAAAAGAGGCCTCGCTTCTTGGGCACAATCTCTGGGATAGAGCAAAGACCGGTGACACCGTGACAGCGAAAAGCTGGAGAGGTAAAATCGTTCTGGTTTCCGGCTACGGATATTCCCCTGCCACGGACAATTACCCGGAAGCAAATAGTTTTGAAAACGGTTATGAACTTATCGTATTCATAATCGCCTTACTCTTAATGCCTTTTGTTATCATTAAAGGCTGGCGTGAGGACAGTGTAATCAACGATGCTAAAAACAATTCGAGTAAGGTAGAGTAGTTTTTGTTCGCAAAGGATTTTTCGGCATGGCTACCGTAAGCCGTGAAATATGGAAGGCAAAGAACCATGAACATTACACTGGATGTTTCCCCGGAGCTGGAAGGGCAATTGCAGCAGGCAGCGCGGGCGCAGGGAACTGATGTCACGACTTATCTGCTGGAAAGCGCCCGTTTGCGTCTGCGGCCTGATGTCCTGCCGCAAGCGGAGGCAGAGCTGCTACAAACGATCAATGCGCCGCTTGCCCCAAAAGCCCGGTTGGAACGCGATTTTCTGCTGGTGGAGCAGACGCAACGTGAATTGACTGAAGAAGAACGGGTGGCACTAGTGGGTCTCATTGATGCGGTGGAAATGGCGAACGCACAGCGGTGGCAGGCCGTCGCGGCATTGGCCCGTCTGCGCGGGCTTTCGCTGGCGGAAATTGCGCGTGAGCTGGAGATTACACTCTCCTGACCGGAACGCTTATCAAGTCTGCTGCTTTCTGCTATACTGACACTGTGGAACTTCGTTTTGATTGGAACAGCGCTAAATATCGGAGCAATCAGGACAAACATGGCGTCTCTTTTTCAGAAGCGGCGACTGTGTTCGGCGATCCGCTTTCTGTGCTGATCCCCGATCCGCTGCACTCGGAAAATGAAGAACGCTGGACGCTACTGGGCAGTCTCAGCGGCAGCGTCTGCTTGTCGTGGTCCATACTGAAAGAGAAGGCATTATTCGCCTCATTACTGCTCGTTTAGCAACAGCAAAGGAACGCACAAATTATGAAGAAAACTAATACAGAAACGGCTCATGCAAATGCCGACCCAGAAATGCTGGACGAGTATGATTTCCAGGGTGGTCGGCGCGGCGTTTATGCTGAGCGTTATGCGCGGGGAACGAACTTGGTGGCACTTGCGCCGGATATTGCGGAGGTATTTCCTGACTCGGAAGCGGTCAATACCGCCCTTCGGACTCTGGTTCGGGCCGCCCGCCGCACCGTCAAGCCGGCAGTATGTGAAGCAGAGAAAATTAATGCCTGAAGAACATTGATGGAGCGTTATTGTTCTGCGTGGTCCTGCCAGCGGGTGACTTTTTCGGTGATGGCGGTGGCGGCTTCGTGCAGGGCGCGGGCCTCTTCCTGCCACAAGGGTGGGGAGAGGATGCGCACCACTCCTTGATTGGACACCAACAGCGGCAGGCCGAGGACGCCCCGGATGCCGTAGACACCCTCGCCTTCAAGCATGACCTGGCCGGCGACGCTCATTTCCCGGCCTTCGAGCATCTGACGCACCATGTCCACGGTGACGTTCGCGGTTGCCATGACCGTGCGTGCTCCCGACAGGTGCGTGAGTTCAGGCCGGAGCTGGACGCGGATGTCCGGCGGGAACGTCTCGACCGCCTCAAACGCCGCCCGCGTCTCGGTTAGGACCAAGTGCTGGATGGACTCCCGTGCCGCTTGAACCCGCGCTGGGTAGTCCTCAAGCCGTCCTCCCCCCCGGAGCGACTCGACTGCTGCTGCCGTCTCGGCGTCGTTGAGGCCATAGACCCGGACACTGCTCCATAATGGGACTAGGTTCGCGCCATGCTCGCCCGCGACATAGCCCGAGACGAGCTGGCGCGGCACCCCTAAATCGGCGGCAATCTCGCGCCGGAAGCGCAGGCTGTCCGAGTACGCTCCGATGCCGATGACCCGCCGCGCCCCCAGCTCCCGCACCATAACCGCGACGCCCAGCTCGACGGGGTTCGTGACCATGATGACCACTTCGTGGCCCTGCCCATGCGTCGCCAGCGCCCGCGCATGGGCGGCAAACACCGGCAGGTTGGCGTGGGCGACATCGTCACGGGTCATGGTTCCGGCGCTTGCGCTCGGGCCGGGAGTCGCCCCGGCGGCCATGACGATGATGTCCCCAACCACTTCCTCCGGCCCAAGCGCAATGTCCATCTGCGGCGCGTTCTCGGCATAAGCATCGGTCAAATCCGAGCGCAGGCCGTACAGCACCCGCTCGGACGCACTCCCACGCCTGCCGACAAGCTGCAAGCGCTCGGTGGGCCGCAGGACCCGCCCCGCGACAAGCTGCGCGACAATCTCGCGTCCAATCGCCCCGCCCGCTCCAATCACGCTGATGTCCAAATAGGCTCCCTCTTAGCTCCACGCCCGCCGTGCGGCGTCCAGCGCCGTTTCAATATCCCGCGCCGAGATGTCTAAATGCGTCACTGCCCGGATCGAGCCGCAGGAGCCGCTGAAGCGGACTCCCTCCGCTTCCAGCCGCGCCCGTGCTTCGTCGTTCGTCAGGCCGTCCACAGTCAAAAAGACGATGTTGGACTGCACTTGGGCAATGTCAATCCGAACGCCGGGGATTTCCGCCAGGCCCACTGCCAGCCGCTTGGCGTTCGCGTGGTCCTCGGGCAGCCGTCCCAAGTTGTGCTCCAAACCGTACAGCGCCGCCGCCGCCAGCACTCCTGACTGACGCATCGCACCGCCAAGCAGCTTCTTGGCCCGCCAAGCGGCTTCGATAAATGCTTTGGACCCGGCGAGTACCGCGCCGACCGGGCAGCCCAAGCCCTTCGACAAGCACAGCGTTACGCTGTCCAGCCCTGCCGTGATCTCCCGTACCGGCACCCCCAATGCCGCTGCCGCGTTCAAGAGCCGTGCGCCGTCGAGATGCAGCGCCAGTCCGTGCGCTTTGGCCGCCCCAACGACATCGGCAATCTGCGCGGGTGTCCAGACCGTGCCGCCGCCGGCCCCATGCGTATTTTCCAGGCACACCAGCCGTGTCCGTGGGTAATGCGGGTCATCGGGACGGACAGCATCGGCTACTTGGCGGCCCGAGAATGTCCCATGCTCCGAAAAAATCGTATTGACTGCCGCCCCGGCCACGGACGCATATCCGCCACCTTCCCAGACGACTAAATGTGCGTTGTGCGTGGCGATAAACTCATCGCCAGGCGTCAAGTGCGTCTTCAACGCGACAAGATTGCTCATTGTCGCCGACGGCAAAAACAGCCCGGCTTCTAACCCCAGCATTGCCGCGACCCGCTCCTGCAACTCGCTTGTGGTCGCATCTTCTCGCCGCTGCTCGTCCCCGACCTCCGCCGCCGCCATCGCCCGCCGCATCCCGTCCGAGGGCCGCGTCGCCGTATCGCTCGATAAGTCAATCATAGTTCTTTGCACGTCTAAATCTCGTTGTCGTCACTGATGACAGAATACCAATGAGGGTTAATACCCTTGTCAAAATACCAGTTGGCTTCGATGACCGACCATGCTTTGGGAGGCTTCCGGTAGGCATCTATAGATGGCCCGTTCAGGCTGATTGTATCACCGGTAGTCCAGAGACTGTTTTTGTCCGTTGGGGCCAGTGGCCGGCTGCAATAAACGTACCCAGTGTAGTCTATCCGCCGCCCATACCAGTTCTGGCCCCACCAAGTTGGGAAGAAAACAATCAGCAAGCCGTTGGAGGCATGAGTGACATAAACTTTGCCGTTAATGGTTGCCGCAGCCAGGTCACTCGGCAGAGTCACGGTTCCCTGTGCATCAGGCTTCAGCACACCCTGACGAACTTGCTGAGTAATTAAACTAAACTGCGCTTGCTGGAACGGCAGTTTTGTTGACTTGACGCTGTAAGGAAACAAAATTACGTAGTGAACAAGAGCCGAAATCAGCAGGACAAGTGTGATGGTGATAATCCATTTGGCTGCGCTTTTGTTCGGGCGTGTGCTCATGCTGCTTTATTCCTTCGCGCCAGCCGCGCCTCTGCCGCCGTGCGGTATTCCCATTGCTCGTCTTGGAGCAGGCCGCGCCAGCCTTCTTTGGTCTTGGTGATTGCGTCGGTGAACGACTCGAAGAGTGACTCTAAGCCCTCGGGCGCTTTGGTGATTTGTTGTGCGGCAACGTTTTCGGCAATCTGTTCAGGCGTCTGCATCGAGATGAGTGTACCATCTATATGGGGCTGGCGACTGAGCCAGTACAGATGCGCTTGACTGGCCGTGAAGCCGTAGAAGTTTTTGGTGAGGTTGCGATACCGCCAAGTGTTTGGGAAGCGCACGAAGGGGACGCCGCCGGTCCAGGCAAACGGCTGTGCGGCGAGCGTGGTCACGCCGAGTGTATGGCAAAGTGGGAATAAGCGCTGCCCAGCAGCCTGGTCCAAATAATTACAGCGGGCAATGACAAGGTCGAGCGCCAGGACGCCGTCGGCAAGTGCATCGGCGAGATGATTGTAGGCAGCGTAGCAAGTCGCGCCGATGTGCTCGATTTGGCCGGACGATTGGGCTTCAGAGAGGGCAAGACGTGCTCCGGCAAGGCGGGCGGGGGTGTGGACCTCGGGCCGGAAATCGTAGAGGGAGAAAACATCAATCATCTCTACGCCGAGCAGCTCGCGCTTGCGGGCAAGAGCGGCGCGGATTGCCGCCGCCGCGCCGTCCTCGGTGTCCGGGCAGCGGTCGAGCACGTCGCCGTCGGTGGTGCTCAGAATGATTTGATTACGGACGCCGAGCGTTTTGAGCGACTGCCCGAGCGACTGGGCTTCGCGCTCGTAAGCGGCATGGAAGAATGTGATGCCGGAATCGAGCGCGGCTTTGACCGTTGCCGCCCGGTCGGCGGGCGACGCGGCATAGATGTCGCTGCCTGGCGACGCCGTGCCGGGTTGAAGGCGAAAAGGACGTTCGCTATAAGCAATACGTGCTGGCAGAAGTGTGAGTGTCATAAGTGTGAGGCCCAAGCAAAAAGCCGCCCGCCTGACAGGTGCAGGAAGGCGGCTTTTCTCGATGTCGTCAGCGGGTCTGCGGCGGGGGCGGCTGACCGAAGCCCTGGTTGTGGACACTCTCGCGGCTGTCCGGGTCGGAGGTCGGCGGACGCAGGACCTTGAACGGGTACGCGCTGCGACCGTCCTGGTAACCCGTCACGCCGTAGACGGGGTAGGGGGCATCGCGGCTGACGGTCCAGGCGGCGGGGTCCTTTTCGCTGGCTGTGTCCTTGCTGTCTTTAAGGCTGCGGACATAGGCGACCAGCGCCCAGCGCTCAGACGGTGTCAGCCAGTGCCGGAAGCCGGGCATCTTGCCGATGCCCATGGTCAGGCCCCAGAACATCCCGCCGTCGCTGACGTGCTGTACGTCCTGACCTGCCAGGCTTGGCGGGTTCGGCACCAGATACTGACCGACCGTGCCGTAGCCGTAGCCACTGGCGTTGTGACACTGAACACAGCGGTTGTAAAACAAAATCTGACCCGAGCGCACCAGCCGCGACCCTTGCGGGAGCGGGTTCTTCAGCACGTTCACCGACGCCGGCATCGGCTCATGCAGCGCGTTGTCCGACAGGTTCGGCGGCGGCAGCACCGGCTCTTTGGTTTGGAACGTCGTGAAGTACGGCGCGACTAACTTAGGTTTATCTTCGCCCGGCAACTGCACCCGCGCCCCGAAGGCATTGGACGCGACGGCTTTGCCGTCGGTCGGGGTCAGCGCAACGCTGGCCGGGACTGCGTCGGATGGCGGCGCGGCGCGGGGGGCATCAATCGGCGTGTAGTTCGGCTGGCGGTACATCTGGTTGCCGCAGCCGGCCAGCAGGAAGGCGAGGAGACCTACCCCCAACCCCCTCCCCAGGGGGGAAGGGGCATAATTGCAAAGCATAGACATCTTCTTCAACTGGCCCCCTCCCCCCTGGGGAGGGGGTTGGGGGTGGGTCACTCTGCTCACTCGAAACTCCTTGCATCGCGGCGGACATCGGTCGCGCCGGCCTCACGACAGAACCGCTCGGCCTGGGCGGCCTTGTCCGAATCGGCGCAGTGCGCCGCAATCCCAATCAGGCCCTCGGAGATGCGCGGGTCGTAGACTTTGGCCCGCCACGACGGCAGGCGCATCTCAAACAGGGCGGCAAAGAACGCGCCTGAGAGCGCGAACAGCATCATCATCTCGTAGGCGATAATCGCAATCGGTGGAGCCGGTGAGATCGGCTTGCCGCCGACCCGAATCAAATACAGCTCTGCCGTTCCCGACGCCAGCAGTACCCCAAAGACAATTCCCGTCAGCGCGAACACGACGGTCAAAATCGGCAGCCGGATCGGCGACCGGTCGGCTTCCAAAACCCCTTCCGGGAACGGCACCGACGACAGTACCATCAGCTCCTGTGAGTCGGTCTTGCCTTCGATCTTCAGTCTATTCAAGGCGTTCGCCGCCTGATCAATTTCTTCAAACAGTCCTAAAACAGTTGTTTCCGCCATAGTCGTTGGTTCCTATCCAATCGCTTCTTCGCGCATGGTCACCGGCATCTGTGCGCCGCCGACCCGCTCGACGCCCTCGGCATGCTCGCCCTCACGGTACTCCCACATCGAGACAATCGGGATAAACTTTGTCAGCAGCGTGTACAGCATCCCGAAAAGGCCGTATGCACCGACTGTGATTACAATGTCCGGCCACGCAGGGGTGTAGTTGCCCCAGGTCAGGCGGTTCACAGCGACGCTCGGGACGACAACCAGAATGCGCTCGGTAAACATCGCGATGTTGACGCCGACCCCGATGGCAAGCATCGCCCAGGGGGAGCGCCGGACCTGCTTGAACAGCAGCGCTACCAGCGGCACGATCACGGCAAAGATCGGCAGCAGCACCAGCATATACTTGTAACCGTGGAACAAGAAGTTCACATAGTTTTCGTGGTCGGGGTCCCGCGAGAACCAGTCCGACCAGATGTCGCCGCCGAAGAAGTAGACCCAGAACAGCGCAATAAACAGCAGGATCTTGCCGATATTGTCGAAGTGCTGGGGCAGAATATACTGCTCCAAATGAAACACCCAGCGCAGGAGGCACATCACGACGCACACCGCGCCGGCTCCCGACAGCAGCGCTCCGCAGACAAAGTACGGGGCGAAGATGTTGGAGTGCCAGCCGGGAACGATGCTCATGCCGAAGTCCCAGCCGACAATCGTGTGCAGAGACACAAAGACCGGGATAATCATCACGGTTAGGATGCCGAACAGCACTTTCAGCCGCCGCCATTCCCGGTCGGTGCCGCGCCAGCCGAGCGCCAACACCGTGTACAGGAACTTGCGCCAGCCGAAAGTCCGCTCCCGCAGTGTCGCAAAGTCCGGGACGATGCCGGAGAACCAAAAGATGACGCTCGTAATCAAATACACGCCAAGCGCCGTCGCGTCCCATACCAGCGGGCTTTTGTAGTCCGGCCAGAGCTGCCGCTCATTGGGGTAGGGCAGCATCCAGAAGAAGACCCAGTTGCGTCCGATATGCAGCAGTGGAAAGATGCCCGCAACGGCCAGGGCGCAGACAGTCAGCGTTTCCGCCAAGCGTGTCAGTGACCGTCGCCAGCCAGCGTGGAGCAGCCGCAGGATCGCTGAGATCATCGTGCCCGAAAGCGCGACCCCCGCCCAGAAGATGAAGTTCGCAATGTCCAAGCCCCAATAGATCGGCCGGTTCATGCCCCAGATGCCCATGCCCTGGTAAAGCTGCCAGACAAAGGTGAGGGCTGCCGCGCCGAAGACGGACGCGAAGAAGCCCAGCACCGCCCACCAGCGCCAGTTGGTTTTCAGCACCGCATCGGTCAGGTCCGTATTGACCTGCGCGGCAGGCGGCACCGGCAGATGGCTGGTGCCGGTTGTCAGCACCAGCGGGATTTCCCGCTGCGTTTCCTGAAACTTGTCAAGCTCTCGCTCAATCAATGCCATTTCAAATTGCCTTCTCTAAAATTGCGTCCGAAAAAGATCTTCTTACCAGGTCTTTATGTTTCCCACAGCGGCGGATCTTCCACCATCACCGTTACGGTCGCATTGCCCATCTTCCGCTCGGCGGTGCGGGTGCGCTCCTTGCTCGTGCCCCACCAGGACATCAGCGGGAAGTAACGCCCGGCGATAAGGTAAGTCAGCACAAACATCGCGCCGATACTGAAGAACACCAGCAGGGCCGGCCAAGTCGGCAGCAACGGTTCCGCACCGTACTTCGGCGCGAAGGTCGGTACGGTGTCCAAGTACCGCTGGCAGGCAACCCCGACCAGCACAAAGACGCTGATGGTGCAAAGCGCCCAGGGCTTCTTGCGGAAGAATGGGGTCAAATTGCCGAAAACCGGGATCACCGAGCAGCCGAGCACCATCAGGCCGACAAGCACTGGAAACAGCACGGTCCGACTCTGCTGAAGCATCCACTCGTCGGGAATGTGCCCGTACCAGGAGGTCAGAAAGTCGCAGATACGGAAGTAGGTCCAGATCAGTGCGATACCGACCATGAACTTGCCGAGGCTGTCATACTGAATCTCGGTAAAAAACCCGCGTCCGCGCAGCAGGCGGTTGATGACAGTCATAATCAGCACGGTCAGCGCCAGCGCCGCCAGCAGCGACGACAGCGTGTAAAGCGGCGCAAAGATGCTGGAGTCCCAGTTCCGGGCGGCGGCGAGCTGGAAGTCCCAGCCGAGAATAGTCTGTGACCCGATAAACGAGGTCAAGATGCCGACGACGAGGACGCCTTCCGCCCGGCGAAGAACCCGCCACTGATGCTCGGAGCCGATCCAGAACCAGGCGATGCGCCCGTAAAACTTCTTTTCTTTGGTGCCCGGCGCGGCGCGGTCCCGAAGCATTGCAAAGTCCGGCAGTGAGGTCAGGTACAGCAGCATCCAGCCGGCGAAGAACGCCGTGCCAACGGCCAGGGCGTCCCAAACCAGTGAGCCATGCGCCATATCCCAAATGTAACCGGCATGACCGGTCGCCATGCCGAGGCTGTAGACCGCGCCCCGCGCGACGGCCAGCACCGGCAGCAGGAGCGGCATCCACAGGCCGAATAGTGAGGCGATGTCGAGCATCCGGTTCAGCGGATACCGCCAGGATGCATGAGTAATTCGCAAAATCGCCGACACCGCGACCAAAGCCTGACTGATGCCGATCCAGTAGAGAAGCGAGACGAGCGAGACGTGCCAGAAGCCTGGATTGTTCATTTGCGTCGGATAAGCCCATCCCCAGATGAGCGCCATGCCGAACAGCACCAGGCCGAAGCAGACCAGGCTGGTGACCAAGAGCTTTGTCCAGCGGGACTTGTGCGTGTCTTCCAGCACGATCCGCAGCGGCTCGTAGGCGTTCGGGTCCAGCGCGATTTTGCGCGGCGAGGTTAAAATGTTGTCTTTGTCAAACATTGTGGTTGTTCTAGAAGGCCGTCAAAACGTGGGAGTGAACTCCTACGCTGTGGGCGCAGACGCCTAATGTCCACCTGCGTGGACAGGGAATGGGACAATGATTACGGTCCGCTCTTGTACCCGCGAAGGCGGTTACTGGGAGTCTGCGCCCACAGCGTAGAACTTTAGTTCCACGCCTCTCTGATTTACGCTGCCGCCGCTTCTGCGTCCTCATCCACCGTCTTCAGGTACACAATGGCGGGTGAGACGCCTAGCTCTTCGAGCAGGCGGAAGCGGCGCGGGTCATTCCACTGCTTCGCCACGGTCCAGCGGTCATCTTTGACATCGCCGAATGTGATCGCCTTCGGCGGGCATGCCTGAGCGCAGGCCGTGGTAAACTCGTCGGGTTCCAGCTCGCGGTCTTCTGCGCCAGCCTTTTCCTCGGCCCGGCGGATACGCTGGACACAGAACGTGCATTTTTCCATGACGCCTTTTTCGCGCACGGTGACATCCGGGTTAAGCTGCTGGTTCAGGGGCACGTCCCAAGAGTGCTCGAACCAGTTAAAGGCTCGGACATCATACGGGCAGTTGTTGCCGCAGTAGCGGGTGCCGACGCAGCGGTTGTAGACCATTGCGTTCAGGCCCTCGGGGTTGTGGTAGGTCGCATAGACCGGGCATACCGGCTCGCAGGGGGCGTTGTCGCAGTGCTGGCACAAGATCGGCATGAACCGGGCTTTGACATTTGGGTAGGACCCCTCCCAGTAGCGCTCGACCCGGATCCACTGGTGCAGGCGGCCCTGATGCGCCTGCTGCTCGCCCACCACCGGAATGTTGTTTTCGGCGGCGCAGGCGGCCTCGCAGGCATGGCAGCCGGTGCAGCGATCCAAATCAATGGTCATTGCCCACTTGCGCGTCTTGTGCCCGCCCTGGCTGTCAACAATATAGGGGGAAGCCTTGCGCTCCGACGGCCCCTCGCCGCCGGAGCTTGGCCCGCCTGCACGTTCTGTATTTAGTTCGGCTGCGTCTGGCATTTTCGCGTCTTTCTAAGAAACCTCACCCCGCTCGTTCCTCGCGACCCTCTCCTTTCTCAAGGAGAGGGTGGGCGCGGAGCGACCGGGTGAGGTCCGGCGGCACTAGTTACCGCCCTTTTCCTTGCCTTCGCTGCGGTTGAACAGCGAAGCGTTCTCAGGCGGAGCGCCTTTGACTTTCTGCGCCGTCTTCCACTCTTTGGCGGTCGTGTGGATCAAATCTTTGACTGCGTTCGGTTCGACCCCGCCGGGGCGGTCCTGGGCCAGTACGAGTGTTGTGTTGTCCGGGAAGTAGCCGCTCCTGGCACTCGCCACTTTGGTCAGTGTCACGGTCGTTGCACTGTAAGCAAACGCGCCCGTAGTCGGGTCGGCGGTCAGCGCCAAGATCGCCATTGGGTTCGCGCCTCGGCCCATCGCGTTGCGTCCGTAGACGGCGTGACCTTGGCCCATCGGCATCGCGACCACGCCGGGATGGATGCCGGGGTAGGGGACGGCCAGCACATCTACCGAGCCGTGCGGCGAAGTCAATCGGACCAAGTCGCCAGTCCGAATATCGAGGCTGTGCGCGACCTCCATATTGATCTCGACCCAGGAGTTCCAGACCGCCATCGTCATCGGGTCCGGGTTCTCCTGCATCCAGCCGAGATTGGCATGGCGTCCATCACCGAAGTAGATGTGCGGGTAGACTTGAAGCGCAAGCTGCCCGGCTTTCGCTCCTGTCGGCGCGAGGCCCGGCGCGTTGCCCAGGTTTGGCAGGGCAGGCGCGGCGGCGGGGGCGTCGCTGGCAGCATTCCAAATCCCACCCACTGACAGCGCCTGAACCCACTTTGGGTCGTTCTCGATGGTGTCGGCGGCAAGATTGGCTTGCCCGATGCCCGCCCACGTTTTGCGGACGGCGGAGCGCGTGTCGGTGTCAGCCATCGGCTTGCCGGTGCGCCGCGCCAAATCAATCAGCAGGTCGCCCAGCCCGCGCGTGTCCCACCACGGCACGAACGCGGCGGCGTTGTCCTGGACCTGCCCGTGACCGCCGACAAACTGCGGGTCAATAATCGGCTGGCGCAGAGTCGCCATTCGGACCCCCGGCGGCGCGACCGGCGGCACATGGTCCCCCCATTCTTCCAGGAACGAGCGAATAGGCAGGACGACATCGGCATGGGCCGTGGTTTCGTCTTCGAACAGTGTCATCGCCGCGACAAACGGCACTTTCGCTATGGCCGAGGCAAAGCCCACGGCAGTCGGCAGCGTGAAGACCGGATTCGGCGAACCGACAAGGAGCAGTGCTTCCACCTGCCCGGCGTCTATGGCCTGAGTCAGCGCCTGAATGCCCTTAAGGCCGGAAGCCTGTGGGCTTACTGTAGGAGCGGCAATCGCCGCTGTGCCGAAGCCAACGCACTGGCTCTTGACCTGCGCGTTCAGCGCTTCGACGGCGGTAAATGCCTGGGTCGGGTTCGCCGACGACAGCAGTCCGTTGCCGCCGACTGCAACGGCGCGAGTTCCCGCATCTGAGAATGCCTTGATCAGCGCATAAAACTGCTCAACGGGCACCCCCGAGGCATCAGAAGCCTCAGCCATCGAAGCCTCCGTGCGATCCAGCGCTTTGGCTAAGGCTCTTGCGACAACCGCTTCCGTACCGGGTTTGCAAGGCAGCCAGAGGTCGGCTTTGGCGGCGGTCATGCTCATGCGCGGGCCGACATAGATAAACTTGCCGTGCTCGCCCTGCGCCCGGCGCGGCCCCTGCCGGAAATCGCCGAATTGGCGGCTGTAGTAGACGGGCGACGGCCAGGTTTCCAGAAAGTCGCCGCCGAACGAGACAATGACATCGGCCTGCTCTAATTGGTAGGCCGGCAACTGGTCACGGCCATAAACGGCCTTTGCGGCGGCTCGCCAGGGGGCATCGTCGAGCAGCGAGTACGAATAGACCTTGCCGCCGGCTTTGGCCGCAAATTCGTTCAGCAGACGCATCTGGGTCGGGCTTGCGCCGAACTCTTGAGCGTCGGCCAGAATCGCGACTTTGCCCGACGCACTCTTGAGCTTGCCCGTCACGGTTATCAGGGCGCTTTCCCAGTCGGTCTGAGTGCTGACCACTTCGGTAATCTTCTCACGGGTGTCCGGCGGGTTGGACTCGGCGGGCCGGTCCATGACCACCGTGTCCCCACGCTTGGCGTGGAGCAGGGGCTGACGGACACGGTCGGGGTTGTAAAGGTGCTGCAAAGCGGCCTGACCGCGGGCGCAGCTTCCGCCCATACTGACGGGGTGCTCGGGGTTGCCTTCGATTTTCAGCGCCCGGCCGCTCATGGTGCGGACCAGCAGGCCGCAGCCGGCGGGACACATCTGGCAGACCGTGGCGAAGTACTGCGGGACCCCGTCCATCAGGCCGTCGGGCTGGTTGACGTAGGGGTAGACCCGGTTATCATAGCCGCCATAAGTGCCGAGCACTTCGGCCCGGTAGATGCCGGGGTTGTAGTGCCCAAGCGGACGGCAGCCCGTCGCGGCGACGGCGCTTCCGACCACGCTGAGCTGAATGAACTTTCGCCGGCTGATCTCGGTCATAAACGCAAATCTCTTCTAACGGTCAGTTCAGGCGTGGAACTGAAGTTCTACGCTGTGGGGCGTAGACGCCGAATGTCCATCTTCATGGACAAAAAATATGACAACAATGGCGTCCTTGTCTTGTACCCGCGAAGGCGGTTACTGGGCGTCTGCGCCCCACAGCGTAGAACTTCAGTTCCACGCTTCTCTAATAATGACACGTGTAACAGTCCACCGAGGCTTGATACGGCTGGAATTTCTTCTCGTACTGCCGGTGGCAAGTAATGCACCAGCCCATGTTCATGTGGATCGGCTGGTAGACCACGTACATCGAGCCGACATTGCCGTGGCAGGTGGCGCAGGCAATGCCCGCGCCGACATGGGCCGAATGGACAAAGTGGACATAGCCCGGCTGCTGGTTGACCCGCACCCAGGGCACGGACTGCTTGGCAAGGTAGTATTGCCGAATACGCGCAATCTGCGGATGGGTGATGGAGATGTTCTTGTGGCAGCCCCAGCAGACTTCCACCGGCGGGTAGTTGGCGTAGCGCGAGGTTGCCGCGGTCCAGTGACAGTAGGCGCACGGGATGTGCAGCTCGTTGACATGGACCCGGTGATAAAACGCAATCGGCTGGGTGGGGCCGGGAGCGCCAACCCAGTTGGTCTTGCGCTCGTGGCTGGTTTCCGGCCAGAAAAATGCCAGGCTCAGCAGCGCCAGCAGGACGACGCTTGCGGCGGCGGAGAGTCGAATAAGTAAGAGGCGGCTCACGCCAGATGTCCCTTTTCTAAAAACTGCCGGCTTCTAGATGAACTCGGCTAACGGCATCATTATAGCAGGAAAAGCCGCAGAAAATCTTGATATTGTGAAACATTGCACAATCAAAATTTTCGGGTACAATGTCGGAACTATGGACAACTTCAACCCCACTCAGATGATTACGCTGTGCCTCATCTTTGTCGGCTTCCATGCCCTCGCTCTGCCGCCGTTTCTGTGGGCCATGCGCCACCGGCAGTTTGCAGGGCGCGAGCAGAAGGAATGGAACCTCGAAAGCGGCGCGTCCCCAGAAGTGCCGATTGCCGCTGCTCCCGCCGCGCCGCTGACTCCAAAAGCACGGGTGATGCTCGGCATTCTCAGCGTTGTGGCGGTCACGATGCTGGCCTCGATCTTCCTGACAGTGTTTGTGGCGATGCACGCGACAGCGCATCCGGCAACGGGCAAGTGCCCTTTCTAAATTTCGGCCAATACGGGAGGAGACATCATGGTCATTATGCAGGGGGCCGACACCTGGTTCTGGTTTTGGATGGCGATGCTGATGATCGTTGCGTTCAGTGTCGCCACTTGGTATTACATTATTATCGGGCGAGACCGGCCCATCCGGCACCAGCGTCGGGGCGCGGAGACGATCGAGCGCTACGGCACGCTGGAAGAAGACCGCTCGCCGACCCCGAAATTCTTGATGTGGACGTATATCGGGGTCACGATTTGGGCCGTGGCTTATGTCATCTGGACCGGCGTCAGCGGCACCGGACTTTAGTGATTGAGAGAGACTTAAGACAATGGCAAATGATTTGGTGCGCTGGGGCCGGTTGGACGGCGATGGCTACCGGGACTTCCACGAGACCGACACCGTAGACGATAACGAGCAGTGGGACCTGCCGCCGGATCAGCCGCGTCCGCGCCAGGACAGCACCGTCCCGATGCGCCGCCGGAAATCCGGCGGGGCCGCGGCGGCGGCGGATGCCGATGCCGCCGACGCTCGCAAGCGCGGCGACCATGGATTCGCGTTTACCCGCGAAGGCGATGCTGCCGATTACCGGCAGACCGCCTGGGACTGGGGTGACCTGCGGACCTGGATGATCATTGCCGGGATGTGCATCGGCGTCTTTTTATTTACGGCATTTGTGTACTTTATGCCGCAGGGTCGTCACAATCAGAACGACGGCCCGGAGCCGGCCCCGCATATTCGCGTTTATTAGAGCTAGGAAGTTTTGCCATGCCAGCCTTCGGTGCCGTCCTCGGCTCCTTGTCGCGGGTCTTTAACCCGCCCACTCATCCTAGCCGCCTGATTGCGCGGTACCGGGTGCGTTTGTTCGCCGCCGTCGGGGCTGGCACGGTCAGCACCGTCGTCTTTCTTGCCGGCTACTACCTGTCTCTGAGCTGGCTTCCGTCGGCATTCGCCTATCCGACTACTGAGTACCCGGTGTCGTCGTGGGCGCACCGGGCGGATTTGGCTCAGTTCTTCGGTACACTTTTGTACCCGCCTCTGCCGTCGCCCTTGACCTGGTGGATCGGTTTCGCCGCGCTGGGCGGCTTGCTGGCCGGCACCGGCGTCGTCTACGCCGTTCTGCTGGCCTGGTCTTTGCAGTCGTCCACCCCTGCCAAAGGTGCGGGTGTCGGCATCGGTCTCTTTGTCGGCCTCGCGGCGGCGCTGACGATTGGAAACGGCCTGCACCCGGCAATCATGCGAAACACGTTCCCGGACACCGGCCTGCTCCTCATCGGCTGGTCATCTTGGGCCACGCTTCAGCTTCTCGCCCTCTGCCTCGCCTACGGCACCGTGCTCGGCGTGTTGTACCAGCGGTTCACTGCGAAGCCATAAATGCTTCGCGAAGGAGATATAGATTATGAAAGCTGCATTGCTACTTGCGGTCCTTGCCCTGCTGACATTCGGCGCATCCTGCACTGACGCTGAAACAGCCGTGCCCAAGCCGCCTGCGGCTGCCCCTCCAAAAGCTCATATATATGTCCTGTCGCTGCTTACGCTCGCAGACCCAGGCCCACAGCGCTGCATTTTTGTCGTAGACTCCTCGGTCGGGTACAGCACGGTGAAGTCACTGGAAAACGGCATTGCCGGAACTCTGCCGCCAGGCTCCACTCTTCAATGGAGTCCAAGCTGCTGCCGCCGCATGAGTGACCCGTCGCTTTCTGCGGCTGACGAGGACGATTTACGAGTGTTTTGTGCGAAAGCCCAAATCAAATTTGTTCACATCCTCGCAGGCTAATCTCAAACGAAGTGCGGCAGGCGGAAGTTGTAAACAAAAAAGCCGTGGCATCCGATCTGGATGCCCCGGCTTTTTTGTGCTTATTCCCCGTTTGTGCTTATTCCCCGTCGGCGGCGCGTGAGACTTCTTTCCACTCGTCCCACACTTCCAGCCGCTTGGTATAGAGCGGGCCGACGAAGTTTGTCGCAAACTCGCCGAGCAGGAGGCGCAGGGGCGGGTTCTCGGCGTCCACAACCGCGAAGACTGCCGCCGGCGTAGCTTTCGGGTCGCCGCTCTTCCAGGTGCCACGGCTGGCCGCCCGCCGCTCCCGTGCGCCGTCATACGCGGCAATCGGCGCGGCGTGGTTTGCCGACGGGCCGCTCCAGTCCGTGCTGAACCCGCCCGGCTCGATCAATGTCACTTTGATGCCGAATTCGGCGACTTCCTGAGACAGCGAATCGCTGAAAGCTTCCAGCGCCCACTTGGACGCATGGTACATCCCGATATTGGCGAACGCGCCGATGCCGCCGATGCTGGACACCTGTAGGATATGCCCGCTGCCCTGTGCCCGCAGAGAGGGCAGGGCGGCCTGCGTCACCCAGAGCGCTCCGAAAAAGTTTGTCTCCATCTGCCGCCGGGCTTCGTCCTCGCTGATCTCTTCTACCATGCCGAACTGCCCGTAGCCGGCGTTGTTGACAACAACGTCGAGCCGTCCGAAATGCTCGAACGCTTTCTTGACCGCCGCAAAATCGGCGTCATGGTCAGTGACGTCCAGCTCGAGCGGTAGGATATTGTCGCCGTACTTCTCGACCAGATCGTTCAAAGTGTCGGTCTTGCGGGCCGTCGCCGCGACTTTGTCACCGCGCTCAAGCGCCGCTTCCGTCCATTCGCGTCCAAAGCCGCGTGAGGCTCCGGTGATAAACCATGTTTTCATTGTGTGTCTCTCTTTCGTCTCAATTTCGGCATCAGCAGGCGGTTGGCTTGCTTGACTTCTTCCGCCTCGGTCCTATCGCCCGCCTCGACAGCGGACCAGTAGGCCACTTTGCCCGCCAGATACTCCATGCGGACTTTGATTCGTTCCATTTCCTCCGTGAGTACCGCGAGATGCGCCGCGAACAGCTCTTTCTGCTCGGCGGCGGCAAGACTGCCCCGCTGCCGCAGGTGCAGGAAGGTCCGAATATACTCCAAAGACATTCCCGTCCCGCGCAGGCAGGACAAGCTTTCAACCACAGTCACCATGTCGGCGGAGTAGCGCCGGTGGCCGGAGCTGAGGTCGCGCGGGACCGGCGTTAAGAGGCCGATACGCTCGTAATAGCGCAGGGTGTGCTCGCTCAGGCCGCTTTGCCGGGCCATTTCCTGAATGGTCAGCGCGTCTTTTGGTGTGCCTTTGACGGGCATCTCTTGGGTGGGCATGGCAGGAGTATACTAAACTTAGAGCGCTCTAAGTCAAGTGTTTCAAAAAATAAAACGCCGGGGCATCTCAAACGAGATGCCCCGGCGTTTTTGTGATGTCAAGCTGACTGCTTAGTAGCGGTCGCCGCCGCCGCCGTAGCCGCCCCGGTCGCCGCCGCGCCCACCGCCGCCGCGCCCGCCGCCGCCACCGCCGTAGCCGCCGCCACTCCCGCCGCCGTAGGAACCACCACCGCCGCCGGAGCCGCCGCCATACGAGCCGCCGCCCCCGCCGCCGCCGTACCCACCGCCGCCGCCACGGCTGCCGCCGCCGCCTCCGCCTTCACGTGGGCGGGACTCGTTGACGACAAGTGCCCGTCCGCCGACATTGCGGCCGTTGATGGCGGCGATTGCCTGCTGCGCTTCGTCTTCGGACGCCATTTCGACGAACCCGAAGCCGCGTGACTGACTGGTGTAGCGGTCGGTCACCACCTGCGCGGAGGCGACGTTGCCGGCCTCGGAAAAGAGGTCGTGGAGTTCCTGGTCGGTCATCTGATAGGTCAGGTTGCCGACATAAAGTTTGGTTGCCATTGGAAGGAATGGCTCCTTTCAGTGTGTGATGCTCCCGCAAAAACGCCTTTAAGTTACGCTTTTGGGAATGCTGAGACGAACGCGCCTTCTTCTCGTCGTAGGACAGCCAACATTTCGGAGGTCTCAGGCACGTCGGCAGCACCGAAGGAACCGGGCGACGAAAGAACCGAATGACACGGAAGCGGGCAGCGGACCGAACTTGAAAGGGAAGGCCACCGGGACTGTTCCCGGCATCGCCCTCATTATACCACGGCTTGTATCGGAGTGCAAACCTTATTTTCGTGTAAAACTTTCGGTATAATGCATTGGACGCAGCGAAAGGAAACCACGATGAGATATTTGATAACTGCCATGCTGCTTGCATTGATCTGCATCGCCTGCCTGGGAGCGCCCGGCAGCAGGGAAGCGCGGGCAGCGTCATCGGCGCGAAAAGCTGTTCCCGGATTGTCGCAGAACGCCGTGCCGTGCGGCCCGATCAATCTTGATCCCGCGACAGTGTCTACAAAGCGCCTCGGCGCGATCTACACCTTGAGCCTTGTAAAAATCGCCGATGCCAAGCCAATCCAATATGTTTGGCTGCTGAAAAAGTTTGCCGATCAAAAAGGCATTTCAGTCGAGGACGACGAAACCGCTTACACCTCGCTGAATGCACCACTGCTGCGGGACTGTGTTTCTCACCTGCCTGCCGGGTCACGTATCTGCTGCACGACTGCTTACTTGCCGGGGTCCGATCCCGCTGTGCGTGCCGGCATTGATAGCTACCCAGGCTTCCAGGATTTCGTTGCTCTATGCCGCCGCAAAAATGTCGAGTTTGTCCATGGAGTACCGTTCTGAAGATGGGGACAAGATCCGTGCATTAAGACGCCAAGCCGGCAAAGATACCTGATTTGCCTGCTAGGTGTTTTTTGGTAAACCCAAATGGGTAGAATCAAAGCATGGAAACGGGAAGCTATCTGCTGATCACGCGGGGGATGACCGTGCGGGGGACCGACGGCGATCTTGGGACGGTATCCGAGGTCGTGGCGGACTCTGGGGTGGATGTGTTTCGGGGCATTGTCCTGGCGCACGGCCTGCTGTCCCGCAAGCATGGGTTTGTCCCGGCGGACAAAGTCCTGCGCGTGGAACAAAACACGGTTACGGTCGGTCTCTCCAAAAGTGAAGCCGAAACGCTTTCGCCCCCGGCAACCGGCGGGCAGGCATTTGAAGGAAGGAACGAACTCTTATGAAGACAGCAAACTATGCAACGATAATGGGCCTGGCCCTGACAGTCGCGGTCAGCGCCTTCGCGCCGATGGCGGCGATGGCCGATCAGAAAAACAAGAACCAGTGGCGCAACCTCGGCATTGGCGGCGCAGCAGTTGCCGGCTACGGGTTGCTGCACCACAACAAGACGGCAACGATTTTAGGTGCCGCCGGAGCGGCGTACTCCGCCAACCGCTACGAGCAGGACCGCCATCACCAGTCGCAGCAGCAGGCCGCGCGGGACCGGCGGGCGTACTACTACCGCCACCACACCAGCCGCCGCCACTACCGCTGAGGCAGTGAGTGTTGATGAAAAAGAAAAACGGGTCTGCCGAGGGCAGGCCCGTTTTTTTGTGTTCCCACTTGTGCCATAATAAAGGGTATCAACACTGCGGGCTGTGACCTTAGAAGCGAGAAGCACCGTGAGCAATCTACCCTCAATGCGCCGGGCATTTACACTGATCGAGCTGCTTGTCGTTGTCAGCATCATCGCGCTGCTGGCCGCGATCCTGCTGCCGGTCTTCTTTTCCGTGCGCGGCAAAGCGCGTCAGACCGCCTGCGTCTCGAACCTGCGGCAGATCGGCCTCGCAATTTCCCTGTACGCGCAGGATGCCGATGACCTGTACCCTTACGGCAATGACCCATCGGATACCGACACAAATCCGAATATCTGGGCCACATCGCCGTATGCCGCCATTGCGCCGAAACTGCTGCCCTTGCGCGACATCTTACAGCTGAACCGAACTTGGCGCGTCGGACATCTTACAGCCCTATATCCAGAACAACGAACTCTGGCACTGCCCGTCGGACAAAGGCTACACCGAGCTAGACATCAGTGCGGTCAACGGCAACGGTATCCCGCTGAATGGCACACCGACAGCGTTTACGGCGTTCCAGACGTCCTACCTGTACCGGACTGAGATTGCGCTGCTGCACACGCCCTACGGGTCGCTGACGGCCTATGACTTCTCGGGGACCGCGCACGAAGGCGCGGAGGTGAACGTGCTGATGGATGGTAATGGCTCCTGGCATGGGGGGCTGTTCGTCAGCCAAAAGCGCTACAATGAGCTGATGGGCGACGGCCATGTGATCAACCAGAACCTGTCCCAGTTTAACCAATCCTGGCTGTTACAGCTCAAGAAGCCATAAGGGCCGCCGACTCGCCGGCGACCCACCCGGTACTCCAGGCCGCCTGCAAATTGTAGCCCCCGACCGGGCCGGCGATGTCCAGCACCTCGCCGCACAGGGAGAGGCCGCCGACCAGTTTGGACGCCATCGTCTGTGGGTCTACTTCGTCCAAAGCGACGCCCCCTGCGACTACCTCGCCGCGTTCGAGCGGCACATGACGCACCGACCCAAGCGGCCAGCCTTTAATCGTCGAGACCAGCTTATTCAGCGCTTTTGCCTTCAGATACGCCCCCCGCGTGTCCCCCGCAATCCCCGCCGCCGCCAGCAGTGGTTCCAAGAGTCGCGACGGCACAAACGGCGCGGCAAGCGACGTCACAGTCTTGCGCGGGTTCTCTAACGCCTGCCGCCGCAAATCCGCCGATAATTCCTCCCAAGTCACGCTCGGGGCCAAATCCGCTTCCAAGACGTTTGACGCCGAAGACTCGCGCTCGGCGACTTCTCGCGAAACGCCCAGCGCCGTCGGCCCCGAGACGCCTTTGTGGGTGAACAGTAAATCGCCGGTCCAGCGGGCGTATTCCTTGCCGCCGCTGCCCGCCCGCGCCCGCAGGGTCGTGTCCCGCAGGGCGACCCCCGACCAGTCCGCTTCCACGGCGTTCAGGTACATCGGTGCCAGCGCGGCTCGCAGCGGTACCAGCGTATGCCCCAGCTCGGACAGCCACCGCCAGCCGTCGCCGGTCGTGCCCGTCGCCGGGTAGGACGACCCGCCGGTTGAGACAATCACCCGCGCCGCCGGAAGCACTCTGCCGCCGACCTCGACCCCAACCATGCGCCCGTTTTCAGCCGCCAGCCCGGTCACCGATGCCCCGTAGCGCACGCACACGCCCGCCTCCTCGACATAGCGTGTCAGGAGCGCCACGACATCTTTGGCATTGGCCGGCTCCACGGGAAAGACGCGCCCATCGGGCCGGACATACGTTTCCATGCCGCGCTCGTGCAGAATACGCAGGAAATCCTCGTTCGTAGACCGATAAAACGACGGTTTCAGGAACCGCGCTTCGTTGGGCCGGAACTGCGCCCGCACTTCCGCCATCGGTCCATCGTGGGTCAGGTTGCACTTGCCGCCGCCGGAAATCAATATCTTCATCCCCAGCCGCTCATTTTTTTCCAGCAGTGTGACGGACGCGCCGCACTCCGCCGCCCGCCGTGCCGCCAGCATCCCCGCTGCGCCCCCACCAATGACCATTACATCAGAACTCATAGTTACCATTTTTCATAAGCGTGACTGTCCAGGTGAATATCTGTTGCATGAAGTGTTTCCTGTCCGTCTTCGTCACCCGTCGAATAGCAGACTTTGAAGCCTCTGATTGGGAATGTGACCGCAATCGGGAACTGCGGGTTTTTGTCGTTCGAGAAAAATACCCCATCTGTTTTCAGCACTTTGTCCGACACTCTCGGCATCCATCCGCGCACATAAAACTGATCATCGTGCTTGATTAATGTCCATTCCGGCACTGTTAAATTGTTAGGCTGATAATCCAAAGCAGTAGTGTGCCCGCCGCCCATCCGGCACTGAAACACATGATTATTGCCAACTTCAGACAGATACGCCTGTCTGCCAGTGTCATCTTTGACTTGCAGCATATTTGGGTTTATCTGAATTTGGGCGGGCTGCTCCGAGGGAATTCCGGCACGATTGGGTGCCGGAATAGCCCTAGAAAAAACCAGTACGGAAATGCAGGCAAAAGCGCAGGCAAGCGCTCGGTAATCCCGCCGCCGCTTCGGCTTCGCCACCTGCCGCTTCGCCTGCACTTCCGCCAGAACTTCTTCGGGTGTTACGTCTAAGCCCAGTTCCTCAACAGCATCGCCGATAGCGATTGTTCCCGGCGAGCCTTCCTTGCGAATTTGCAGTGCCGTCACCGCTGCCGCAAGCTCTTCGGGCGTCACGCGCACTTTGGCGGCAGGGGAGGGCGAGGTTTGGGTGGCGTCTTCGTGTTTGAGCATGATGTTTTACCGGAACCTACCCCGGGACTTCGTTCCGACCCTCCCGCAACGGGAAGGTACAGAGCTTAGGACAGAGGGCCGGAAGCAGCGCCTCTACATCTTCTCTGAAACTCCTCACCTTCCCGTTTCGGGAGGGTCGGAACGAAGTCCCGGGGTAGGTTCACTGCCGGTCACTCAGTGTCGTTAGCGGATCGGGCGGGAAAGTGTCACTATACGCTGACTATATTCGCGGGCGGGGCGGGCGTTTCCTGCACATCCTCTCCTGCCTCTGAGGGATGGCGGGTGAACAATAACCGCCGGATGCGGCGGCCGGTGACTTCGGCGACGGCGACATCGAAGCCGTCCAGCCGGACGCTGGCGCCGTAGCGGGGGGGCAGGCGCAATTCGTGCAGGGCGTAGCCGCCGATAGTATCGTAGTCAGCGGGGTTTGGGATGGGAACGCCGAGTGTTTCGGAGACCTCGTCGAGCGCGACGGTGCCGGCAACGGAATAGGCATGGCCGGTGTCGTCCAAAGAGAGCAGGGGTGGGGGATCGTCGTGCTCATCTTGAATCTCGCCGATCAATTCTTCAATGATGTCTTCGAGCGTGACGAGACCTGCCGTGCCGCCGTACTCGTCCACGACGACCGCTTGGTGAGTATGGCTCTTTTGCAGTTCTTTCAGCAGTTCGTCAATCGGTTTGGTTTCGGGGATGCCGATGATGTCGCGCTTGATGCTTTTGATGTCGGCCTGCGGGTCGCCGGCAATCGCGAGCAAGTCTTTGATATGCACCATGCCGACCACATGGTCCCGGTCAGCATCGCAGAGCGGGTAGCGCGTGAAGCCGTTCTCGGTGGCGACTTCGATATTGCGTCCAATGGTCCAGGTGGTAGACAGATACACCATGTCCACGCGGGGCACCATGATCTCTTTGGCCTGCGTGTGAGCGAAGTCGAAGACGTTCTCGGCGATCTCAATTTCCGAGGGCCGAAGCTCGCCCTGACGATGCGAGTGGGCCATGATCGCCAGGATTTCTTCTTCCGAGTGCGCCTGCTCGTGAGCATCGCCCGGCTCGATATGCAGAGGCCGGGCAATGGCTTTGGCGGCGCTTTCGAGAATAATGATCAGGGGGTAGCCGAGCAGCAGAAACAGCTTCATCGGGCGGGAAACGGCAAGCGCGGTTTCCTCGGTGTGGGCGATTACCCACCACTTCGGCAGCAGTTCGCCGAACGTGATATGGAAGAACGTGATCACCACGAAGCCCACGCCGATGGCGATGACGTGTGCCGATTCCGACTGCTCGCCGATGCCGACCGCATGGAATAGACCGCCCAGAAGACGCGCGACCGCCGGCTCACCGATAGCCCCGAGCGCCAGCGATGCTAATGTCACGCCAAGCTGCGTCCCCGAAAGGTAAGTGTCCAGGCGTTTGAGCAGGTCCGACACGGCGCGGGCCGGGACACTGCCTTCCTCGGCCAGCTCGGCGATACGGGTCTGCCGAACGCGGATGAGCGCAAACTCGGCGGCGACAAAGAATCCATTGGCGGCGACCAGCAGCAGGGTCAGCGCCAGCATCAAAAGATCGTGCGTATGGGTGGAGGTGGTTTGTGAAGGAGGTTCCATAGGTGTGCCTGCATTGACGCTGCACGCTGCGCTTCCGGCTCAGTGGGAAAGGGCCGGAAAAAGCCGTCTTTCGATAGGTGTATTTTGGACTGCGGCTATTGTACCCGATTAGGAGGGGATTGGGAACCTACCCCGCTCGTTCCTCGCGACCCTCCCGAAGCGGGAGGGTGAGGAGTAAGAAAAGCTAAAGAGCGCGGCAAGCAGCGCCGCTGCATTTTGTCCTGAAACTCCTCACCCTCCCGCTTCGGGAGGGTCGCGAGGAACGAGCGGGGTAGGTTCCTACAGCAGCAGCGCCTTTCGCACGAGCTTCAGCGTCTCCGAGGCCGCTGTGCGGGCGGTCTCCGCTCCCTGCCGGAGGACTCCGGCGACGTAGGCCGGGTCGGCTTCGAGTTCGGCCCGGCGGGCACGGAGCGGGGCCAAGTTCTCGTTGATAATCTCGGCCAGCTCTTTTTTGGACTGCCCGCAGCCGCGCTCCCCGGCCCGGCATTCGTCCCACTGCGTCAAGTAGTTCTCGGGGTCGTAGACTCGGCGCAGTTTACACGCCACGCAGCCTTCAGGGATGCCAGGGTCTGTGAGATGGATTTTGGTCGGGGTGGTGAACGCCGAGTTGATCTTTTTCTGGGTCTGCTTGGGTGTGTCCGACAGGTACACGGCGTTGTCGTAAGACTTGCTCATTTTGCGCCCGTCCATGCCCGGCATCTCGCCGCTGCCTTCGCTGATGAGGGCATCGGGTTCCGGGAAGATGTCCGCGCCGACCAGATGATTAAAGCGCCGGGCAATCTCCCGCGAGATTTCGATATGCGCGGCCTGATCGCGGCCTACGGGGACCGCGTGGGCGCGGTAGACGAGAATGTCGGCGGTTTGCAGCACCGGGTACCCGAGCAGGCCATAGGAAACCTGCGTGTCGTTTTCTTTGACGAGGTCCCGCTTGTCTTTGTAGGTGGGGACACGCTCCAGCCAGCCGACGGGGGTTGCCATCGAGAGCAGCAGGTGCAGCTCGGCGTGCTCGGGAACGTCCGACTGCCGGAAGATGGCGCACTTGTCTGGGTCAAGTCCCGCCGCAAGGTAATCAATTGCGGTTTGGCGGGACGCTTCGGCGATGTCGAAGCGCTTTTCGGCCACGGTGGTCAGCGCGTGCCAGTCGGCGACAAAGCAGAACATCTCGTAGTCGTCCTGGAGTTTGATCCAGGGCCGCAGCGCCCCTTCCAGGTTGCCGAGATGCAGGCGTCCGCCGCCGGTTGGCTGCATTCCTGAGAGCAGTCGCTTCTTCGTCATTGCTTAGTTGTATCCTGCCAAAAGGGCGTAAAAGAAGGCCACCGGTGGGCCGATGATATAGACGGAGACCCGCGAGAATGCCAGCACAAGAAATAAAATCAGTCCGAACGTGCCCATGAAGCGGTCGTAAGCCTGCGCTTGACGGATCGGCAGCAGCGCCGACAGCACTTTGGAACCGTCGAGCGGCGTAATTGGGATCAAGTTGAAAAAGATCAGCGCAAGATTGATCCAGATGCCGGTTGTCAGCAGGTTGTCGCCGGGGGTACCAGGTGGCATCCAGCCCTGCGCGGCGTTCAGGCGGTAGGCGGCAGCGAAGACCAGCGCCTGCAAGAGATTGGAAAACGGGCCGGCGGCGGCGATCAGCAGCATATCCCGGCGCGGGTGCCTGTAAGCGCCGGGATTGGTCATCACAGGCTTGCCCCAGCCGATCCCGAAGCCGGTGTAGGTCGTGACTGCCATCATCAAGGTACCGATAGGGTCCAGATGATCCACCGGGTTGACCGAGATGCGGCCCTGGGAGCGCGGCAGGTCGTCGCCGATCCGATCAGCTGTGAAGGCATGCGCGAACTCGTGGATCGTGATCGCAATGATCAGAACCAGCATCGTCTCGACGAAATTCAGTACCGTGGCTTGGTCCATAGGTGGCTATGCCAGCCGCTCCGGGATAAGGTCGAGGCGCACGACATCGTCGAGTGTTTCGCGGCGGGAGACTAGATCAGCGTGGCCGTCCAGGACGAAGACGCAGGCGGGCTTGGTGAAACGGTTGTAGTTCGATGCCATGACATAGTTGTACGCGCCGGTGGACTGCACGGCCAGAATATCGCCGGTCTCCACGGGCTGGGTCTGCGTGGACTGGATCAGAATATCGGTCTCGCAGTGCTTGCCGGCGATAGTGACGGTCTGCGTCTTCGGCTCTCCGGCCTTGCTGACAATCAAAGCCTCGTAGACGGCGTCATAGAGCTGCGGGCGCGGGTTGTCGGACATGCCGCCGTCAATCGCGACATAAGTGCGCGTGCCGGGCGGCTCGGGAATGGCGACTTTCTTGATCGTGCCGACCGTGTAGAGTGTCGTTCCGGCCTCGCCGACCAGGGTGCGGCCCGGCTCCTGCCACAGCTCCGGCTCGGGGACAGCGTACTTGTCCAGGGCGGTTCGGAGGGCGGCAATCATCGTGTCGGCGAACTCTTCATAAGTGGGAGGGCAGTGGCCTTCGACATAGCGAATGCCGAGGCCGCCACCGATGTCGAGGACGCCGGGCATCCAGCCGGTGGTGTCGGCGACTTGCCGCATAAAGCCGACCATGATGTCAATCGCCTGCTCGTGCGTCTGGGCATCGAGAAGCTGGGAGCCGATATGGCAGTGCAGGCCCGAGAGGGCAAGCTGCGGGGCCGCGCCGAGCGCTTCGGTGACGGCATCGAGCGCCGCGCCGGAAGCGACCGACAGGCCGAACTTGCTGTCTTCCTGCCCGGTGCGGATACGCCGGTGGGTGCGCGGGTCAATGCCGGGGGTCACGCGAATCAAAATCTTCTGTGTTTTGCCCGATGCTTTTGCTTGTGCCGAGAGCCGGCGTAATTCAGGGAGGCTGTCTACAACGACGTGGCCGATGCCGTAGTCCAACGCCATTTGCAGCTCGGCATCAGACTTGTTGTTGCCATGCAGCAAGACTCGGTCCATTGGAAAGTCGGCTTTGACTGCCGTGTACAGCTCGCCCGCCGAGGCGACATCGAGGCTCAGGCCCTCGGACTGTATCACTTTACAGATCGCCGTGTTCAGAAAGGCTTTCGACGCGAACGAGATGTCGTTTTTGGGGTAGCGCTCGGCAAAGGCCGCTTTGTACCGGCGGCAGTTGTCCCGAATGATGCCCTCGTCCATCACATACAGCGGGGTGCCGAACTCCCGCGCCAAGTCGAGCGTGTCGCACCCGGCGATCTCCAAATGTCCCTGCGCGTTGATGCGCTGGCTGCCAAGCAGCATAATCTCGGTTCTCCTACTAAGCAAAAGAACCCGCCGCCGAAGAGCGGACGGGTTTAATGCCTTGATTTTAGCACACGGCGGCTTGGCAAGTCAACCGACAATCCGGCAGTCTTCGCAGGGAGCTACGGGCAGTCCCGCGCCGAAGATGAAGAGGAAGATCGGGATAGGAGAACTCAATGTCCATTTCAGACACACTTTCAGGAGTCGGCAGCGCGGTTTTGGTCGGTCTGCAAACCGGAGACCCCGGCACGGCGGGGCAGATCGGCGCGGCGGGCAGCCGGGCGCAAGAGGTCGCGACGCTACTGGCAAGCCTACAGCCGCATCTGGGCCAAAACGTCAACACAGCCGTATAAAGTGGCAAGAGGCCAACAGACATGTCACCAAAAATTCCATCCCTGCCGCCTGCCGCCCCAGAGACGGCCAAAGCGGCGGAGCATCGCCCGGCCCCGGCGCTCTCGCCAAGCGACATCAGTTATGTCAACTCGCTGATGGGTGTCGCCCCGGCGCAAATCATGGCGCTGATTATGCTTAAAACCGGTGTCCCGATGCCGGAGAACTTGGGCAGCGACGTAGACACGTCGGCCTGACTTTCTCGACCAAGTCCTGTCGCCATGCCGCCTGCCCCGCCCGCAGGATGCATGGCTTTTTTGCGTCTGAATGCCTACGCAGGAGAACCCGCCGCGCACGGCGAACTTAGCCGTCCGAAGAGACGTAACAGAAAGACCCGCCCATGCCGACCGACCTGCGTTTTGACAAGTATCTGACCTATGCCGAAATCACCGATGTGCTGCACCAGATGGCTGAGACCTCTCCGCACTTGATGCAAGTCCAGACTCTAGGACAGTCTCATGAAGGCCGGGACATCTGGTGCGCGACTGTGACGCGCTTTGCGGCCGGCCCTGCCGAGGAAAAGCCGGCGCTTTGGGTGGATGCCAATATCCACGCGACCGAGCTGTCGCCGTCAAGCGCCGCGCTGTATCTGCTGCACAAATTAGTCACCGAAGACGGTGTGAATGCCGAGGTCACACGCGCTTTAGATACCCGTGCGTTTTATATCGTGCCCCGTGTCAACCCCGACGGCGCAGAGCTTGCAATGCAGACCCCGCCGCGCTGGCTGCGGTCATCCGCCCGCCCGTATCCGTTTGATGAGGAGCCGATTGAGGGCCTCAAGCGCGAAGATGTAGACGGCAACGGCAAACTGCTGTCCATGCGAATTGCTGATCCCAATGGGGCGTGGAAGTGTCACCCCGACGAGCCGCGCCTCTTGGTGCGCCGGGACCCCACCGAGACCGGCGGGACTTATTATCGCCAGATGCCCGAAGGCCGGATAGCCAACTTTGACGGCGTCCAAATCAAGATGCAGAAGCCGAAAGAGGGCCTGGATTTAAACCGCAACTTCCCGTCGGAATGGCGGCCCGAGGGCGACCAAAGCGGGGCAGGGGAGTATCCGGTCTCCGAGCCGGAAGTCCGCGCTCTGGTAGACTTCATCGTCAAGCACCCAAACATCTGCGGCGCGGTGACGTTCCACACCCTGAGCGGCGTGATCCTGCGGCCTTACGGGGTCAAGGCCGACTCCGAGATGATCCCCGAGGATTTGTGGACCTTCGGCAAAATCGGCGACAAGGGAACCGAGATGACGGGCTACCCGAATGTCTCAGTGTTCCACGACTTCAAGTACCACCCAAAAGAAATTATCACCGGCGTCTTTGACGACTGGATGTACGACCATTTGGGCGTGTATGCATTTACGACCGAGCTGTGGTCCCCGCAGCGTCAGGCCGGCATCACGGACTACAAGTTCATTGACTGGTTCCGCGACCACCCCGTTGAAGACGATTTAAAACTCATCCAATGGAACGACGAAAATCTGAATGGCCTCGGTTTTATTGATTGGACCCCCTTCGAGCACCCCGAACTTGGGCCGATCGAAATCGGTGGCTGGGACTATGCCTACTGCTTCCGCAACCCGCCCCCGCACCTGCTCGAAGCCGAGATCGCCCCCCATTCCGACTGGCTCATCTGGCAGGCGCTCATCTCGCCCAAGCTCGAACTTCTGACTGCCGAAGCCACACCCCTCGGCGACGGTATCTACCGCGTTCGATTGGTCGTCCAGAACACCGGCTGGCTGCCGACGTATGTCTCCAAACGGGCGATGGAGCGCAAAAGCGTCCGCCCCGTGCTTGCCGAGATTGAACTCCCCGAAGGCGCGACCCTGCACGTCGGACGCACCCGCGAAGAACTCGGTCAATTAGAAGGCCGCTGCTACAAAGCCGCCAGCGGTTTCAGCCCCGTCGCCGATCCCACCGACGACCGCGCCCACTTCGACTGGATTGTACATGCCCCCGCCGGCGGCACGGTCAAGCTCATTGCAAAACACCAGCGAGCAGGCATCGTCCGCGCTGAGGTACAATTAGATTAAATGATGGAACTCATCACGCCTGAGCAGTTCAAAGCAGCATTCCAAAATAGCTCTATGAAAAGGGATGCTGATATTGTCTATCGTTGGGACAGAGGACGCAAAGATTTCACGGCACTCATGCGCGAAGTCGTTGCGGATGTTGCGGCATCTTTGCAAACCGAAATCTACAACAAAGACTATTATGGGTTAGACTGCATCTTCTACTCGGAGAGAGATGTCGTCCATTTTCCAGCCAATCAGAATATCTATGTCAAATTCATTACCGTGGCTATTGAGCTTGAAAACGACATCTCTTCCACAGCTATCGAAATCAATAAGCTTCAATTGTTCAACGCACCGTTAAAGGTGCTTGTCACCTATCTGAAAGCCTCTGAAAAGCGAATGTATCTTGACCGATACAGCGCAATCATCAAGGAGGCTGACGTACTAAGCGATTTTTCGACGCATCGGAAACAATTGGTGATCTTTGGCAATACCAACAAGGTTACGGCAAGTTGGACATTTCATGTCTACGAGAATGAAAGCTTTAAGCAGATATGACTATCCAAGAAATAGAAGCCGCTGTTGCCGAACTTCCGCACACCGAGTTTTGGCAGTTGATGGAGCGTTTGGACGAGATCAAGAACGAACGCTGGGATGAAGAAATTGCCCGTGACTCAGAAGCCGGACGGTTTGACGAAATCATTGCGCGGGGCAGGCAGGACATCGCGGAAGGGCGGGACAGGCCGATATGACAACTTCAACAGCGGAACTCGATTACACGCAGCGGATGAACGCGGACATCAACTGGGCGCTTAGGGAAGGCGGGCTTTTCTTCTACGGCGAAGGTGAAGTACATAAGGCTCTTAAACGCATCGCGGCGCGGCTGAACGAGCTTGGCGTGAATTACGCTGTCGTTGGCGGTATGGGGCTGTTTCTGCATGGCTTTCGGCGCTACACAGAGAACATCAACATCTTGGTCACCCACGAGGGCCTGCCAAGAGTACACCAGGCGCTCCTCGGCAGCGGCTACCGGCTCTCGCGAGTCAACAGCAAAAATATCCACGACACGGAAAACGGTGTCTATATCAAGTTTACGGTCTCGTATGACTTTCCTGATCCGCAATCGGTGGCAGTGAGGCAAGACGACGTTTGGCTGCTGAACCTGGCACCTCTGCTCGAACTTAAGCTGCTGTCCGGCATGACGGGCATTGTCCGCCTCAAAGACTTGGCAGACGTAGTGGAAGTGATCAAGATGCTTCATCTGCCGCAAAACTTCAAGGAACAACTCAGCCCGCGTGTTCAAGAAAAGTATGATGAGCTGTGGCAGGGCGCACAGCCCGACCCCGACAGCCTTTGGAACGAAGATAAGTGGCCGGACGAGAGATGGCAAGGATAAACACACATGGCGCAAAGTGCAGTGGATACGGAGCTGGAAACGCTGATTCGGGCGCGGTACCCGATCATTTATGTGGTCTCGTGGGAGGAAAAGCGGGTCGAGGACGCGCTGCGGGCGATCACCAAAGCTCGCGGCAAGAAGATGTACCAGTGGACCGTGACGCAGGGCATGGTGCTGAACCCGTCGAACCGCGACGAAGTGACCCGCGACCCGCTGGCGGCGCTGGACTTCGTGCTGGAGTCGCGGGACCAGGCCGTGTTTCTGCTGAAAGACTTCCATCCGTTCCTGAACGACACGGCCCTTGTCAGACGCCTGCGTGACTTGACGTATGCGCTGAAAACGTCGTACAAGACGCTGGTGCTGCTGTCGCCGGTACTGAGGCTGCCACCGGAACTTGAAAAAGAGATCACGGTGGTGGACTACGCCCTGCCGTCGCTGGAAGACTTGGGCAAGCTGCTGGACTCGATTATCGAGTCTGTAAAGGCCAACCCGCAGGTGCAGACGACGCTCACGAAAGAAGAGCGCGAGCAGGTGCTGAGCGCCGCGCAGGGGCTGACGGGGATGGAAGCGGAGAATGTCTTTGCGAAGTCGCTGGTCGAGCGGCGGCGGTTCGACGTGGACGTGGTGCTGTCCGAAAAAGAGCAGATTATCCGCAAGTCGGCGATTTTGGAATACTACCGGGCGTCCGAAGCCTTCGCCGATGTCGGGGGCTTAGATTTGCTCAAAGACTGGATGGACAAGCGCACGGTCGCGTTCACCGAAAAGGCCCGCGATTACGGCCTGCCGGCCCCCAAAGGCATCTTAATTCTAGGTGTCCAAGGGTGCGGAAAATGTGAGCTGGCTGACACTCCGATACTCATGCACGACGGCACAATTAAGATGGTGCAGGATGTCGTGGTCGGGGACCGGATTATGGGGCCGGACTCGCTGCCGCGCACTGTGCTGTCTACAGTTCGAGGTCGGGACGAGATGTACGAAGTCATGCCGACGAAGGGCGAGCCGTACACGGTCAACGGCGATCATGTTTTGTCCCTGCGTGTGAGCGGCTACAGGCCTGAGCATAAAAAGTTCAAAGAAGCAGACGAGAATGGTCTCATCAACATCTCCGTCAAAGACTATCTGGAACGAAGCGCCTGCTTCAAGCAGGCGGCGATGGGCTGGCGCACGGGAGTTGAATTCATGCCGCGTCCCGCTCCACTTGACCCATACTTCCTGGGACTTTGGCTGGGAGACGGTACGACAAATCAACCTCACGTCACAACAATGGATGCGGAGATCGCTGACTACTTGGAGATATTCGCAGCTAAACAAGGCGTGTGCGTGACAAGGAGACAGAAAGGACGGGCAGCCTTGATTTGCCTCGTCCGTAGATGTGGTGGCCCGCCAAACTCAGTGACAGGTCTGCTGCGCGGCATGGGCGTTCTCGGTAACAAGCACATCCCGCACATCTACAAAGCCAACAGCCGGGAGGTGCGCCTGCAAGTCTTGGCGGGGCTGATTGACACCGACGGGCATCAGCACGGGAACACGTATGACATCATTCAAAAGAACAAAAGGCTGGCTGACGATCTGGTGTTTCTGTGTCGTTCGCTCGGCCTTGCCGCCTACATCACTCCCTGCCGAAAAGCCTGCACTCATAAAGGCACGAAGCGCAGCGGGGATTACTACCGTATCTCGATTTCGGGTGATACCGACATGGTGCCGGTGCGGCTTGAACGCAAACGCTGCCCGGTGCGGGGTCAGCGCAAGAATGTCCTGAATGTCGGCATCACCGTCCAATCAGTTGGAATAGACGACTACTATGGGTTCCAAGTGGACAGCGACGGGCTGTTTCTACTTGGTGACTTCACCGTAACGCACAACTCACTCGCCAGCAAATCTATCGCGTCGCTGTGGAACCTGCCCCTTCTCAGAATGGATGTTGGGAAGATTTTTGGGGGGATTGTCGGGCAGAGCGAGGAGAATATCCGAAAGGCGATTCGAGTCGCCGAAAGCACGGCCCCGAACATTGTCTGGATTGATGAGCTGGAGAAGGGCTTTTCGGGCACGCAGTCGTCGGGCATCAGTGACGGCGGCACGACGGCGCGTGTGTTTGGGACGTTTCTGGCCTGGCTGCAAGACAAGACCGCGCCGTGCTTCGTGGTCGCTACGGCGAATGACGTGTCGGCACTGCCGCCGGAGCTTCTGCGAAAGGGGCGCTTCGACGAGATTTTCTTTGTGGACCTGCCAGGCGCTCCCGAGCGTGTCGAGATTTTCAACATTCATTTGAAGAAACGAAAGCGAGACCCGGCACTCTTCGATTTGGATGCTCTGGCGGACGCGACCGACGGATTTTCGGGTGCCGAAATCGAACAGGCGGTGATTGCCGCAATGTACGATGCGTTTAATTTAGACCGGGACATCACCACCGAGGACATTATCAAGACGGCCGAGCATTCGATCCCGCTCTCTAAAACGATGAAAGAGAAGATTGATATGCTGCGCTTCTGGGCCGAGACCCGCGCCCGTCCGGCGTCATCGGGGCCACCGGTCGAGACCGGGCAGGAAGGCTGGCAGGAAGACGACGACACGGATTACTTGGAAGACCTGTCGCCGGAAATGGACATCCCCCAAGATTTGACCGAGGCGGCGTGAGAGATTATTTTACATCAAATGGTCAACCCCTTGACATCGCCGCGAACGGGCAGTATAATGGGGAGGTTGTTTTCAGAGGAATTCGCTGCGCTGGGCTGGTGTCCCGGCGGGCGAACCGTTTTCTGTGCAGAGGGGGCATCGGCCAGCTTTTTTCTTTTCCCGTGTTGGGTTCTGAGCTGGAATAGAAACGTCGCATCGTCGAATAAGACGCCTTGCCCCGTGCCGCCGTGTTCGCTTCCCTGCGAAACTGCGAGGCAGACGGGGTGTTTTTGTGCCTCCGCAAACAGAATTATTTTAAGATCGAATCTTCAAGATCGAACCCGAAAGGACTTAGTCGCCATGCCGACGATCAGCCAGTTAGTACGCAAAGGCCGCAAGCGTGTTGTCAAGAAGAGTAAGGCGCCGGCCATGAAGGGCAACCCCCAGAAGCGCGGCGTCTGCCTCGTGGTCCGCACCGTCTCGCCGAAGAAGCCGAACTCGGCGCTTCGCAAGATTGCGCGTATCCGTTTGACGTCCTCGGGCCGCAACAGCCCCGGCACGGAAGTAACTGCCTACATTCCGGGTATCGGCCACAACTTGCAGGAGCACAGCGTTGTTCTCATCCGGGGCGGCCGTGTCAAGGACCTGCCGGGCGTTCGCTACCACATCGTGCGCGGCACACTGGACACGCAAGGCACCAAAGATCGCAAGTCGAGCCGCTCGAAGTACGGCACCAAGCGGCCCAAGCCCGGCGCACCGGCGGCGGCAGGCAAAAAGCGTTAATTTTCAGAGCGATTTCAGGACACATTGGAGATTTAAGATATGCCGCGTAAAGGACCCGCGAAAAAGCGCGTGATACTGCCCGATCCCGTTTATCACAACCGTTTGGTGACACGCTTCGTGAACCGGATGATGCTGGACGGCAAGAAGAGCTTGTCGGAGACGATTTTTTACCGCTCTCTGGATGCCATCGAAACCAAGACAGGCCGCAAGGGGATTGAAATCTTCGAGCAGGCTGTTCGGAACGTCATGCCGCAGGTAGAAGTCAAGCCCCGCCGCGTCGGCGGTGCGACCTATCAGGTGCCGATGGAGATCCGTGCAGACCGCAAGACATCGCTGGCCCTGCGCTGGCTGGTGTCCGCTGCCCGCCGCCGCAACGGCAAGACGATGATTGACCGGCTGACCGCCGAGCTGACCGACGCTGCAAACAACACCGGCTCGGCAGTGCGTCAGCGCGAAGAGAAGCATAAGATGGCCGACGCGAACAAAGCGTTCGCGCATTATCGTTTCTAACCCACCCCCGGCGCAAGAGCCGATACGGCAGTAATGCCGTCTGCGGTACACCCCTCCCTTAATAGGGGAGGGGCCGGGGGAGAGGTTCTTAACTGGAAGCAACACATTATGGCACGAGAATATAGTCTGGAAAAAACGCGCAATATTGGCATCGCTGCCCATATTGACGCCGGCAAGACCACCTGCACCGAGCGCATTCTGTACTACACGGGCCGCTCCTACAAGATCGGCGAAGTACACGAAGGCGCGGCGACAATGGACTGGATGGAGCAGGAGCAGGAGCGCGGCATCACGATTACGTCCGCTGCGACCACCTGTTTTTGGGGTCTTGAGACTGCTGATGTCAAAACAGGCCAGCGCACTCCGACACACCGGATCAACATTATTGACACGCCGGGACACGTTGACTTCACCGTCGAAGTCGAGCGCTCCCTGCGTGTTCTTGACGGCGTTGTAGCACTGTTCGATGCTGTCGCCGGTGTACAGCCGCAGTCCGAGACAGTCTGGCGTCAGGCGACCAAGTACCGCGTCCCGCGTATGTGCTTCGTCAACAAGATGGACCGCACCGGGGCCGATTACTTCTTTGCTGTCGGCACGATTGTGGACCGGCTCGGCGCAAATGCAGTCATGCTGCAAATCCCGATTGGGGCTGAGACCGAGTTCACCGGCGTGATTGACCTGGTTGAGAACAAGGCCATTGTTTACAAAGGCGATGACGGCAAAGTATTTGAGGTCGTGGACATTCCGGCGGAACTCCAGGAGCAGGCCGCAAAGTACCGCGCTCAGATGATCGAGAAAGTTGCCGAGACCGATGAAGCGCTGATCGAGAAGTTTTTGATGGAAGAGCCGATCACGGCAGACGAGCTAAAGTCTGCCATTCGTAAAGCGACCATCAGCCTCGACATTGTTCCGATCCTGTGCGGCTCGGCTTACAAGAACAAGGGTGTACAGCCGCTGCTGGATGCCGTGATCAACTACCTGCCGTCGCCGCTGGATAAAGGCGCGGTCACTGCAATCAATCCGGACACGGAAGAGGACGAGCCGCGTGAGCCGTCGGACTCCGCGCCGTTCGCAGCGCTTGCCTTCAAGCTGATGAACGACCAGCATGTGGGCAACCTGACCTTCTTCCGGGTATACTCGGGAACGCTGACCAAAGGCTCCTACGTTTACAATGTGAACAAGGGCAAGCGGGAGCGCATCTCGCGCATTCTGCGGATGCACGCCAACAAGCGTGAGGAAGTAGACGAGGTCTTCGCCGGTGACATCGCCGCTGCGGTCGGCTTGCAGCTCTCGACGACCGGAGACACGCTGGCTGATGAGAAGCGGCCAGTCCTGCTGGAAACAATCACCTTCCCGGAGCCGGTTATCTCGGTCTCGATTGAGCCGAAGACCAAGCCCGACCAGGAAAAGATGGGCATGGCCCTTCAGCGGCTCTCCGCTGAGGACCCGACCCTTCGCATCCGTACCGACGAAGAGACAGGACAGGTCATTCTTTCGGGAATGGGCGAACTGCATCTCGACATCATTATTGACCGGATGCGGCGTGAGTTCAAAGTGGAAGCGAACCAGGGCCGTCCGCAGGTTGCTTACAAAGAGACTGTCAAGAAGTCCGCGACTGCGCGTGTTCCGTACAAGCGCCAGTCGGGAGGCAAGGGCCAGTACGGCGACTGCGAATTGATTGTCGAGCCGCAGGAAGCGGGCACAGGATTTGAGTTCGTCAACAAGACTGTCGGCGGCTCGATCCCGAAAGAGTTCATCAGTCCAATCCAAGCAGGCGTCAAAGAAGCCATGGAGACCGGTGTCTCCGCAGGCTACCCAATGGTGGACATCAAAGTCAGCGTCACCGACGGCTCGTACCATGAAGTGGACTCGTCGGAAATGGCGTTCAAGATCGCCGCTTCGATGACGTTTAAAGAGGCCGCCCGCAAGGCGACACCAATCATCAAAGAGCCGATCATGGCGGTTGAAGTCGTCACGCCCGACCAGTTCTTGGGCAGCGTTGTCGGCGACCTGAACTCGCGGCGGGGCATGATTGAAGGCCAGGAGCAGAGCCACGGCGCGACAATGGTGATCAAGGCCAAAGTGCCGCTGTCTGAGATGTTCGGCTATGTCACGAGCCTGCGCTCGATGTCGCAGGGCCGAGCGTCTTCCACAATGGAGCCGTCGCACTACGCTGAAGTGCCGCGCAACGTCTCGGAAGAGCTGATGGCGAAGTCGGCAGGCAAGTCGCTGGTGCGCCAGCAGAGCTAAGAGACCTACCCCCAACCCCCTCCCCAGGGGGAAGGGGCTATGATAAGTACCGGAGAAATTATATTATGGCAAAAGCAAAGTTTGATCGTTCTAAGCCGCACGTAAACATCGGCACCATCGGGCACGTGGACCACGGCAAGACGAGCCTGACGGCGGCCATCACAAACGTGCTGGCAAAGGCCGGCGGGGCCACCGCCCGCTCCTACGCCTCGATTGACGCCGCCCCGGAAGAGCGTGAGCGCGGCATTACCATCAACACCGCCCATGTCGAGTACGAGACCCAGGCGCGGCACTACGCCCATGTGGACTGCCCCGGGCACGCCGACTACATCAAGAACATGATCACCGGCGCGGCGCAGATGGACGGCGCCATCCTGGTGGTCTCGGCCGCCGACGGCCCGATGCCCCAGACCCGCGAGCACATCCTGCTGGCCCGTCAGGTGGGCGTGCCGAGCATTGTGGTGTTCCTGAACAAAGCAGACATGGTGGATGACCCGGAACTGGTGGAGCTGGTGGAGCTTGAAGTGCGCGAGCTTTTGTCCAAGTACGAGTTCCCCGGCGACGACTGCCCGATCATCGTGGGCAGTGCAGTCAAGGCTTTGGAAGGGGACCAGTCGGAGATCGGGGAGCCGGCGATCCTGAAGCTGATGGCGGCGGTGGACAGCTTTATTCCGACGCCGGCGCGTGACGTGGACAAGCCGTTTTTGATGCCGGTGGAGGACACGATGACAATCACGGGCCGCGGGACGGTGGCGACGGGGCGTGTTGAGCGGGGCGTCTTGAAGGCGGGTGAGCAGATCGAGATCATCGGCATCCGGGAAGCGACGAAGACTACCGTGGCGACAAGCATGGAGATGTTCAAGAAGACGCTGGACGTGGTTCAGGCGGGTGACAACGCGGGGATTTTGCTGCGCGGGATTGAGCGCAAGGACATCGAGCGTGGGCAGGTGTTGGCGAAGCCGGGGAGCATCAAGCCTCACGTGAAGTTCGAGGGCGAGGTGTATATCTTGTCGAAGGAGGAGGGCGGTCGTCACACGCCGTTCTTCAAGGGGTACCGTCCCCAGTTCTACTTCCGGACGACGGACGTGACGGGCAACCTGGACCTGCCGGAGGGCGTGGAGATGGTGATGCCGGGCGACAACGTGACGATTGTGGGTGAGTTGATCGCACCGATAGCGATGGAAGAGGGTCTGCGTTTTGCGATCCGCGAGGGCGGCCACACGGTGGGTGCCGGCGTCGTCACCAAAGTCCTTGTCTAGTTCTGTTTTCAGGGTCGGAGGATTGTCCTCCGACCTTACGTTTGCTGGGAGCAACCATTTACCATGCGTCGTGATAAAGTTCGTATCCGCCTCCGGGCGTTTGACCACCGCGTTTTAGACCAGTCGGCGGAGAAGATCGTTGACACCGTTAAGCGCACCGGGGCGCGTATCTCCGGTCCGGTCCTGCTGCCGACGGAAAAGAATATCCTGCCGATGCAGCGGTCTACTTTCGTTGATAAAGAGTCCTTTGAGCACTTCGAGATGCGGACGCACAAGCGCCTAATTGACATCCTTGACCCTGGCCCAAAAACGATTGATGCGCTGATGCGCTTAGATTTGCCCTCGGGCGTGGACATCGAGATCAAGCTGTAACACACCATGAAGTTTACGGCAGAGAGTTATCACGAAGCTTCTCTGGAGCATGTGGACTCTGTTCGTGAGCTACTTAATCAAAACCGCTATGCACTGGCAAACTACACAGCCGGTGTCGCTGTCGAATGCATTTTCAGGGCTTACGCGCTTCGTCTTGATAAGAGCTTCGATTGTCGTCACGACCTTAGAGCCTGGTATGAGGCCGCAAAATTCGACAGCGTAGTGCCTTCTACTCAGCGTGAAACAATTGCGGCCGCTCAGGGGATAATCTGTACACATTGGTCTAACAGTCAGCGATATTGCTCGGTCAAGTTTTTGGGGGCTTACTTCAAGCTAGCTGGCCTTGATCGTGGTGTCCGAGGAGATTTCATCAAAGAGTTGACCCGTCAGACTGTTGACGCTGCATTTGTATTGATAACACTTGGGGATCAGCAATGGAAGAAATCGTCGAAAAGGTGAATGCAGCCCTAGAGGCGGCATTCCCAGGCATAGAAGTTGCTTTGGTGGCGAAAAAAAGCGTCACTCGTATTGGCGGCTTTGTGATATGGAGCGGCTTTTCGGGTGTTTCGCAGCTTGAGCGTCAGTCACGTCTTTGGAAAGTATTGAAGGCGAAATTGAGTCAGGATGAAGAGTTGAAGCTCGGCACTATTCTAACTATCACGCCACAAGAAGTTGCTGCGATGGATGAGGTCGCAGTAGCCGTTTAGCTTTTAAGCCGAACAAAGAAGTCGAAAAGTCAAAACAGAAACCGCGTCACGCAACAAGTTGTACCACACTTGCCAGGTGCGCCGTGGAGGAAACCAATGCCAAGTTCTATCTTGGGAAAGAAGCTGGGGATGACCCAGGTCTTCGAAGAAGGCGGTCGCGTGACTCCGGTCACCGTGATCGCAGCCGGTCCCTGTGTCGTTACACAACTGAAAACCATCGCGAAAGACGGATACTCTGCCGCCCAAATCGGCTTTGAAGACGTCAAAGAGCATCGCCTGACGATGCCCCAAAAGGGGCATTTTGCGGCGCATGATGTCGCACCGAAGCGTACCCTGCGCGAGATCCCTTTAGATGAGGGCGAAACCGTGGCTGAAGGCCATGAGTTTGCTGCCGACATCTTTGCTGAAGGCGACAAAGTCGCTGTCACAGGCATCTCCAAAGGCAAGGGCTTTGCGGGCGTCATGAAGCGCTATGGCTGGCGCGGCAACAAGGCCACGCACGGCGCGTCCACGTCCCACCGCAAGCCGGCGTCCGGCGGCGGCACCGACGCAGCCCGTACCTTCAAAGGCTCAGGCAAGCCGGGCCACATGGGTGATGCCCAGGTGACGCAGCAGGGGCTTCGCGTTGTCCGTGTAGATACCGAAAAGAACATCCTGCTGGTCAAAGGGGCGATCCCCGGCGCCAATGGCGGGCTGGTCATGATCAAGAAATTCAAACGCTAAGGAGGAACCCTACCCATGCCGGAAACCATTCTCAAAAAAGCAGATGGCACGAGCGGGGGAAATGTTTCCCTCAGCGACGCGCTTTTTGCGGCAAAAATCAATCCTGGGCTGATGCACCAGGCGGTTGTGAACGAAGCAACCAACAGCCGCCAGGACACCCGAGACACCAAGACCCGTGCCGAAGTCGCTGGCGGCGGACGCAAGCCGTACCGCCAGAAAGGCACCGGCCGGGCGCGTCAGGGTACCATCTCCGCGCCGCACTACCGCCACGGCGGCATCGTGTTCGGCCCGCACCCGCGTGACCTGTCGGCCAAGCTGCCGAAGAAGGCCCGCCGTGCGGCGCTGGCGTCGGCACTCACCACTAAAGCAAACGACGGCGTGATTATTGTTCTGGACTCGATCACAATGGAGTCGCATTCGACTAAGACCGCCGCCGCGCTGCTGGTCTCGCTCGGCGTCACCGGCAAAGCGCTGGTCGTTTTGCCCGAAACCAATTTGACGATCTACAAGTCGTTCCGCAATATCCCCGGCATCACGGTCCGGGTTGCCCCGGCCTTTTCGGTCCGGGACGTGCTGGACGCCAACCAGATCGTGATGACCCAGGGCGCACTGGACAAGCTCGATGCCGTTTACGGCAAAGCGGCGATTGAAGTGCCAGTCGAAGCGTCTACGGAGGCAGCAGAGTAACATGAGCGCACTGACAAAAAGCCCCTATCAAATCATCGTCCGGCCCGTCGTCACCGAAAAAAGCATGGCGGGCGGTGCGGATGGACAATACACGTTCGTCGTGGCCCGCAATGCCAACAAGTACGAGATTGCGGAAGCGATTGAGCGCATCCAAGCCGACTCGAAGAACATCATCAACGTCGTTTCGGTCAACACAATGGTCGTCAAAGGCAAGACCCGGTTAGGACGCTTCTTCAAGCGATCCAACAAGGGCCGCACCTCCGACTGGAAAAAAGCCATTGTGACTTTGAAGCCGGGCCAGTCCATTGAACTGGTTGAGGGAGTTTAAGCACTATGGGTATCAAGCGTTACAAACCAACGACCCCGTCTCAGCGGTTCCGCACGGCGTCGGACTACTCCGAGCTGACGGCATCGAAGCCCGAGAAATCGCTGCTTCGTCCGAACAAGCACAGCGGCGGACGCAACAACAAGGGCCGGCGCACGGCGGTCAATGTCGCGGGCGGCAATAAAACGCAGTACCGGATCATTGACTTCAAGCGTGACAAAGAAGGCGTTCCCGGCAAAGTTGCGACCATTGAGTACGATCCCAATCGCTCGGCGCGTATTTGCCTCGTGCATTACGCCGACGGCGACAAGCGGTATATTCTTTGGCCGGTCGGCCTCAAAGTCGGCGATCCGGTCGTTTCTAGCGAGACGGCGGACATTAAGCCCGGCAACGCGATGCCGCTGCGGGCGGTTCCCGTCGGAACTCTGGTTCATAACATCGAGATGTCGCCAGGCCGGGGCGGGCAGATGACCCGGACGGCGGGCGGCTCGGCGCAGCTTATGGGCAAAGAAGGCAAGTATGTCACTTTGCGCGTAGCGTCGGGCGAGATGCGGATGATTTTGGCCGAGTGCCGCGCCACCATTGGGCAGGTCGGCAACATTGACCACGAGAACATTAAGCACGGCAAGGCCGGCAAGAAGCGCTGGCTAGGCGTCTATATGCACAACCGTGGCGTTGTTATGTCCCCGCGCGACCATCCGCACGGCGGCGGCGAAGCAAAGTCTCCGGTTGGGCGCAAAAAGGGTCCAGTGTCGGCGACCGGCGTTCGCGCTCACGGCTTCCGCACGCGCCGCAACAAGTCCACGCAGAAGTTCATTGTCCGCCGCCGCGGCTCGAAATAAAGAACCTCACCCCGGAACTTCGTTCCGACCCTCTCCTTAGCAAGGAGAGGGTGGAAACTTGTTTCCGGGTGAGGTCTAAGGAAAACAATTTATGGGACGTTCACTCAAAAAAGGTCCGTATGCGGACGCGAAGCTGCTCAAGCGCATTGATGACATGAATGCACGCAACGAGAAGCGTATTATCAAGACTTGGTCGCGGCGGTCTACCATCTTCCCGCAGATGATCGGGCACACGATGGCCGTGCATGATGGACGCAAGCATATTCCGGTCTTCGTGACTGAGAACATGGTCGGCCACAAGCTCGGCGAGTTCGCGCTGACCCGCACCTTCAAGGGCCATGCCGGCTCCAAAGACACGCGGACGACGCGCCGCTAACCGGGCTGTGAATTAGGAGATAGTTATGAATACCGCCGCGAGAGACCGCGCCCTGCTCCCGACCGTCAAAGACGTGCTGGGGCGGACGCCGGTTTCCAAGCTGAAGCTCACCAAAGAAAAAGACGGCAGCCTTAAAGTGCTGCTGCATTCCAGCCGCCCGAACACGGTGCGGATGGAGATTGATGACCTGACAAATGCACTCAAAGAGCAGATTGGCGCAAGCCGCGAAGTCAGTGTCGAAGTTGTTGCGGAAGCGCGGGCCGTCGCCAAGTACATCCGTATGTCGCCGCGCAAGGCCCGCCTGGTGATTGATGTCATCAAGGGCAAGCGGGTCTCGGAAGCGCTGGCACTGCTGCGCTTTATTCCGAACCAAGCCGCCGAGCATATCATGAAAGTGGTCATCTCGGCTGCCGCCAATGCCAATGACGGATGGGGCGCAAGCACGGAAACGCTGAAGATTCAGAACATTCTTGCTGACGGCGGTCCGAGCCTCAAGCGGGTCCGTGCCCGTGCTCAGGGCCGTGCTTACCGTATTCTGAAGCGAACCGCGCACCTGACGGTCATCCTGACGAACGCGCCGCCCGCAGTCGCCAAGCCTCGCCGGACGGCGGTCCAGGCTCCGGCGAAAGCGAAGGCAGCTCCTGGAAACGTCGCGCCGAAGGCGCAGTCGGTGACGGAGCAGGCGCAGCAAGAGGTGGCGCTTGACGCACCGATTGCCGAGCCGGCCATCGAAACGCAGACTGTTCCAGGCGCGGAGCAGGGCGAGGGCGGTACGGGCGATTCGGCCAACACGCCGGAGAGCGGCCAGTCGGCCAGCGCCTCGTCAGAGGCGACTGAAATGGCGGCTGAAGGAATTGATGCCGTGCCGGGCGAGACATCGGCAATGCCGATGGAAGCGACGCCTGTAAGCGCGTCGGAATCGCCCGAAGAAGACACGAGTGACCGTGCGCCGGACCCGGACGAAGGCGCAGACCAGAAACGGGAAGAGGGAGAATAACGCATGGGACAGAAAATCCATCCCGTCGGGTTCCGCGTCGGCGTGAACCGGGACTGGGAAAGCAAATGGTATTTGGACAAAGGCTACGCCAAAGCGCTGGTCGAAGATTTCCATATCCGCGATTATATCAAGACACGCAAAGACCTGGCGAATGCCTCGATTGCACGGGTCGAGATTGAGCGGGCGGCGAACCGGGTCAAAGTGACCCTGCACACCGCAAAGCCCGGTATCATTATCGGGCGCGGCGGCAAGGGTGTGGACGATCTGCGGGCGCTGCTCGAAGGCAAGTTCAAAAAGTCGTTCCAGGCCAATGTCAGCGAGATACGGCACCCGGAGATTGACGCACAGCTTGTCTCGGAGAGTATCGCGCAGCAGATTACCAAGCGCGTCTCCTACAAGCGGGCGATGCGTCAGGCGGTCACCCGCGCCATGAAGCTGGGTGCTAAAGGCATCCGTATCCTCTGCTCGGGCCGCTTGAACGGCTCCGAGATGGCCCGCAAAGAAGGCGACCGACTCGGCAAGATCCCGCTGCATACGCTGCGGGCCGACATTGACTACGGCTTCTCGGAAGCGGGAACTACCTACGGCAACATCGGCGTTAAGGTCTGGATCTACAAGGGAGACATCCTGCCGGGCCAGAAGCGCTTGACGACCGCCGACATTGCGCTCCAGCAGCAGCAGCAGCGCCGGTTGAACGCTGAAGAGGGCTTCGGCGACCGTGGTCCGAGCGGTGGACGCGGCGGGCGCGGCGGAGCGGGCGGTGGTAATCGTGGCGGCGGCGGACGTGGTCCGGGCGGCGGCGGTGGGCGCGGCGGCGGCTTTGGCGGCGGTGGGCGCGGCGGCCCCGGCGGCGGTGGACGCGGCCCTGGCGGCGGCGGTGGATTCAGCGGTGGCGGCGGTCGTCCCGGCGGTGGTGGCGGCTTCGGCGGCGGTCGCCCCGGCGGCGGCGGTCGTTGAGCGACAGAAACGTCGTTAGGAGAAATTAAATTATGTTGATGCCAAAGAAAGTCAAGTACCGCCGCGTACACCGAGGCCGTCGCACCGGCCCGGCGTCGGGTGGCAACAAAGTAGACTTCGGTGATTTCGCCATTCAAGCTTTGGAAGCCTGCTGGATGACTAACCGGCAGATCGAAGCGGCGCGTATCGCTATGACCCGCAAAATCAAGCGCGGCGGGAAGATTTGGATCCGTGTCTTTCCAGATAAGCCGTTCACGAAGAAGCCTGCCGAAACCCGTATGGGCAAGGGCAAGGGCGCTCCCGAAGGCTGGGTCGCGGTCGTGAAGCCGGGCCGCATCTTATTCGAGATGTCCGGCGTCCCTGAGGAGCTGGCAAAAGAAGCGATGCGTCTGGCCCAGCACAAGCTGCCGATCCAAACCAAGTTTGTCACCCGGCATGAGTCGGCGGTGCAGCTTCTGGCGCATACGCTGATCACCGAAGGGCCGGACGATGAGTACGCCGAGGCCGAGCTGGTGGAAGTCGGGGAGGATGAGTAACTATGGCTGAAAAGACAAAAAGCCGTCGCGCCGCGCTGCGCGGCATGAGCGACGCCGATTTGAACACAGCGGTCGCGAACGCGCACAAGAGCATTTATGCGTTCCGCAAAGACCGCCTGAGCAAGCCGCAGGAGAATGTCAAAGTCGTGCACAACGCTCGCAAAGAGATTGCGCGGATTTTGACAATCAAGCGCGAAAAGCAGCTCGGCACCGAAAGCAAGGGATAAGCGATGGCAGAAACAACTACTGAGCAGACGGAAGAAGTCCGAAACCGGCGCAAAGTCCGTACCGGGGTCGTGAGCAGTGACAAGATGGACAAAACCGTCGTGGTGACAATCGCGAACCTGGTCCGGCACCCGATGTATGGGCGCATCCTTAAGCGGGATAAGAAGCTCAAAGCGCATGATGAAACCAACGACGCTCACACTGGCGACACGGTCGAGATCATGGAGTGCCGTCCCCTTAGCAAAGACAAATGCTGGCGCGTCATCCGCGTCATCGAGCGGGCCAAGTAAGTGGCCGACTTCCGGTGGGTGCTGCCCGGCAAACTGCGTTTGTCGCCAACCCGACCGGAAGGTGCGGATGATTATAAGCTCGCGATGCAGGAGATGGAGTACGGAGCATCCATTGAGGGTATGCCGCCTATCGAAGTTATCGCGGGTGCTGATGAAGAGCTGATTGTTTTCGACGGAGTGACCCGCGCGACCCGCGCACATCGGTATCATCCTGATGAACCGGTTTCATTCGAAGTGACGGATAATCTGCCGCATATTGACATGAACCGATACAAAACAGTAGGGGAAATGCATGATGAACAGAGAGATGCTGAGTGGTGAGCACCAGGAAGTTTTGGATGTTCTTGGTCGCCTGATGCAGGAGCATTCAAACTGGCGCATTGGTCAGATCGTCGCTAATATCGCTTTTCTGGCCCGTCAGACTGAAAGCGCGACCTGGGATGTGGAAGACGCTGAGTTCGTTCAAACGGCAAAGCAGCATCTTCAGCGAGCAGAGGAGCGCCATGAAGACACTGCACGGACGAAGCGGGAAGTCCAGGAAACAATGACAGCGCGGCAGAAAGTCGCCGCCTAACTGATTCGACAAACGACTGCTAGGGTCGGCTACATAGCCAGAAGCTTTCGAGCGTTTGGAACTGGGCCGGCAGCGCAAAGGAAACTGTAAATGATTCAAGATTATAGCCGCCTGCGGGCGGCGGACAACAGCGGGGCGCGTGAATTGCTCACGATCCGCGTGCTGAAAGGCTCCAATGCCAAGTATGCTCATATCGGCGACATTATTGTCGCAGCGGTGAAGTCGGCGACCCCTGGGGCCGCCGTCAAGAAAGGCGATGTCGTGAAAGCGGTCGTCGTCCGCACCCGTCAGGCAATTCGGCGCCAGGACGGCTCGGTGATGCGTTTCGACGAGAACGCCGCCGTCGTTTTGACCAACAACCTCGCGCCGCGCGGTACCCGCGTCTTCGGACCGGTCGCCCGTGAGCTGCGCGATTCCAAATTTGAAGGCGCGATGAAGATCATCTCGCTGGCCCCGGAGGTGCTTTAAGATGTACACCCCCCCTAAGAAGAGCGGCCCGCGCCGCAATATCGCCCAGTTCACCGGCAAGATTCGCCTGCTGACCGGAGACACGGTCCGCGTGCTGACCGGCAAAGACAAGGGCAAAGAAGGCAAGATCACGAAGGTCCTGCGGGCCGAAGGTAAAGTCATCGTGGATGGCCTGAACATCGTGATCAAGCACCAGAAGCCGCGTAATGCCGGTGCCCCCGTTGGAGCGGCGCCATCAGGCGGACGCATCGAGCAGTCTATGCCGTTCCACATCTCGAAAGTCCAGTTGGTTGACCCCGCCGACGGCAAGACCGCGACGCGGGTGGGGATCCGCACGAACGAAAACGGCGAGCGTGTTCGCTTTGCCAAGAAGTCGGGAGGAGTGATTACCAATGGCTGACGAGACTAAAACCATGCCGACGCTTCGCAAGAAGTACCAAGATGAGATTATCCCGAACCTGCAAAAAGAGTTCGGCTACAAAAATGTGATGCAGGTTCCGCGCATCGAAAAAGTCGTGCTGAACATGGGTGTCGGCCAGGCCGGGCAGACCGGTGGCGACGCCAAGCAGCTTGACGGCGCGGTGAGCGACCTTGCGACGATCACCGGTCAAAAGCCGGCGGTGACGCGGGCAAAGAAGTCTATTGCGAACTTCCGGCTGCGCCAGGGCGCACGGATCGGCGCGAAGGTCACATTGCGCGGTGCGCGGATGTACGAGTTCTTGGACCGCCTGCTGAACGTGGCTCTGCCGCGTGTCCGCGACTTTGGCGGGATCAACCCAAACTCGTTTGACGGGCGCGGCAACTTCGCGATGGGCCTGAAAGAACAGCTCACGTTCCCGGAGATTGTTTACGACAAAGTAGACAAAGTGCGCGGCATGGACATCATCATCGTGACCACCGCGCCGACCGATGCCGAGGCACGTTCGCTCTTGAAGGCCATCGGCGTACCGTTCCGAGGCGAAAAGCAGGGCGAGCGGCTTCAATAATCGCCGTGCAGTAGATATTGCGCGGAATTCAGGTATACTATTGCCTGTTTCCACGCTTCCAGCGTGACAAAGAAGGAAAAGACCTTTGGCAAAAGAATGCCTGATCCAAAAATGTAAGAAGACGCCGAAGTTTTCGGTTCGCGCTTACAACCGCTGCCAGCTCTGCGGGCGAGCGCATGGTTATATGCGTAAGTTCAGCATCTGCCGCATCTGCTTCCGCGAGCTGGCGCATCAGGGATTAGTCCCCGGCGTGACCAAATCGTCCTGGTAGGTACTGCGTACACTCTAAAATAACGGCCATATCGGGACTATCTCAAAGTAGCCCGTCTGATGGGAGAAACACACTATGCCGGTCTCAGACCCAGTCGGCGACCTTTTGACACGCATTCGGAACGCCAACAGCGCGAACCACGAATCGCTCGAAGTCGACTCCTCGAAGCTTAAGATCGAAGTTGTCCGCATTCTGCACGAAGAGGGCTACATCAAGTCCTACGAGATCATCAAGCAGCCCGTGCAGGACAACATCAAAGTCACCCTCAAATACGGTGCCCGGAACCGCGAAAAGGTCATCACAAACCTGAAGCGTGTTTCCAAGCCCGGCCTGCGCGTTTACCGGTCGCATGACAAGCTGCCGACGGTCCTGCGCGGCCTCGGCATCGCTATTGTCAGCACCTCACAGGGCGTTATGACCGCAAAGAAGGCCCGCAAGCTGGGCATCGGCGGCGAAGTCCTGGCATTCATCTACTAAAGGAGTCTCCCATGTCTCGTATCGGAAAGCGGCCAATTCCGCTGCCGCAGGGCGTGGAAGTCAAAGCCGCCGCTGACGGCACTTTGACGGTCAAAGGCCCTAAAGGTACTTTGTCGCGCCAGATTCATCCCCGCATGAGCGTTGAAATCGAAGAGGGCAGCTTGCTGGTCAAGCGCCCGACCGATCAGCAGGACGACCGTGCTTTGCACGGCCTAACCCGCTCGCTGGTCAACAACATGGTTGTCGGCGTGTCCGACGGCTACAAGCGTATTCTCGAAATCGAAGGCGTCGGCTACCGCGCCGCCAAAGACGGTGCGAAGCTGGTCCTCAGCCTCGGGTTCTCGCACCAGGTCCCGGTCGAGCCGCTGGAAGGCGTCTCGTTCGAGGTCGGTCAGGACACCAACACGCGCCGCCCGTTCATCACGATCAGCGGCATTGACAAAGAGTCGGTCGGTCAGCAGGCCGCCGTCATCCGCAAGCTGAAACCGCCGGAGCCGTACAAGGGCAAGGGTATCCGCTATCAGGGCGAGATTGTCCGCCGCAAAGCCGGCAAGAGCGGCAAGGCTGGCGGCAAGGGCGGCGGTAAGGGCAAAAAGTAAAATATACCTCACCCCGGCCCTCTCCTTAAGCAAGGAGAGGGAGCAGGAAACAGAAGACGGACGGGCAGCCCCGCTTGGCGTACTGTTCCTGCGTCCTCTTTCTCTCTCTCCTTAAGCAAGGAGAGGGCCGGGGTGAGGTTCTTATCGCGGCTCATAACGCGGACGCTGATACGCAGTAATGCTGTAGGTATAAACGTCCGTGACACGGTGGGCCAAGAGGAAACTCGAAATTATGGCACAAATCAACAAAAACGAAAATCGGCAGAAGCGGCACACTCGTGTGCGGAAACGTGTGCTCGGCACGCCGGACCGGCCCCGGCTGAATGTCTACCGCTCATCGAACAACATCTACGCGCAGATCATTGACGACCTGGCGGGCCGGACTTTGGCGGCGGCATCGTCGCTGGACGCATCGCTGAAGGGCGATACGCCCTCAAAGAGTGGCGGCGGCAACATCGAAGCTGCTAAATCGGTCGGCGCACTGGTCGCCGAGCGGGCGAAGACGGCGGGCGTTTCCAAAGTGGTTTTTGACCGCGGCGGCTACCTTTATCATGGGCGTGTGCAGGCACTGGCCGACGCGGCACGCGAGAATGGACTGGATTTCTAAATGGCACTGATTAACCCGGACACGCTGAACCTGGAAGAGCGTGTCATTCAAACAAACAAAGTCCAGAAGACGCACAAGGGCGGCCGGACGATGTCCTGGAGCATCCTTGTGGTCGTGGGCGACGGCAACGGCTATGTCGGGGTTGGCATCGGCAAGGCCCGCGCCATTCCCGATGCAATTCGCAAGGGCATGGAAGCGGCCCGCCGGAGCTTGGTTCATGTGCCGATGGTCGGCTCGACTATCCCGCATGATGTCCTGCTGCGGCAGGGTGGGGCGGAAGTCCTGCTCAAGCCGGCGTCGCCTGGTACCGGCGTCGTCGCTGGCGGCTCGGTCCGCGCAATCCTAGAAGCGGCGGGTGTTCGCGATGTGCTTGCCAAGTCATTGGGTTCGTCGAACAAAGTCAACACGGCGTGGGCAACCATCGCCGCGCTGAAGCAGCTCAAGCGGGCCACCGATGTGGCGCGTCTGCGCGGGCTGAACGTCAACGACTTAGTCTCCAAAGCGGTGGCCGATGCGGCCCGCGAAGCGGAGCAGGTGGATTCGGCGGCAGGTATCGCGAGCGTCGTCACCGACGAACCGGTCGTGATTTCAACCACCGACGGCAGCACCGCCGAATCACCGGCAGCAGCGACCCCGGAAACGGAAGTGTCCGCGAATGCCGTAGGAACAGTGGACGCCGCCGATGTAACGCAGACTGAGACGACTTCGACAAGTCAGCCGACCACCGAAGGGGGAGCATAACCGATGGCAGACCTGAAAATTACGCTGACCCGGAGCCTGATCGGCTACGAAAAAAGTCAGCGCCTTACGGCGCGGGCGCTTGGCCTGAACAAGATCGGCCAGAGCGTCTCGCAGCCCGACTGCGCCCCGATCCGGGGCATGATTAAAAAGATTACGCACGTCCTCACTGTTGAGGCGGCGGACGGTGCAATACTGTCGAAGCCGGCAGCAAAGATTGGCCGCAAGAAACATTACGGCCCGCATGAAGGCCTTGGAGTTGGACAATGAATCTCTCTGAACTGAAACCGAACGAAGGCGCACGCAAGCCGCGCAAGCGCATCGGGCGCGGTCCCGGCTCCGGCACGGGCAAGACCTCCGGCGGCGGACACAAGGGTGATAAAGCCCGCGGCAACACCAAGCCCGGCTTTGAGGGCGGCCAGACGCCGCTGCACCGCCGTCTGCCGCAGAACCGTGGTATCGCGGGCAAGGGCGGCTTTAACGCCCCGCCGAAAACCCCGTTTGCAGTCGTCAACCTGAGCGCCCTGGAGCGCTTCGACGACGGCGCGACGATTTCTCCTGACACGCTGTTCGCTGCTGGCCTGATCGGCAACATCAAAGACACGGTCAAGATTTTGGGCAATGGCGAGCTGACCAAGAAGCTGACAGTCCGGGCCAGTCACTTCTCGAAGAGTGCGCTGGACAAGATCGCGGCGGTCGGCGGAACGACAGAAATACTCTAATCAGGGCAACTCACTGAGGCAACTTCATGGCAGTTAAAAGACCAAGCGCAAATGTCCCGTCGTCGCCGTTCGGCGGAGGCGGGGGACGGCGGACAGCGGCAGGCGGCCCCTCGCGGACCGGCTCCAATACGCCGTTTGTGGAATCCATGATCGCGGCCTGGGCCATCCCCGAGCTGCGGCGGCGGCTGATCTTCATCTTTTTGATGTTTGCCGTGTACGTGGTCGGCCTGCACATTCCGCTGCCGGGGATCAACACCAATGCGCTGGAAGCTCTGTTCAAAAACGGAGGCATCCTGAACCTTGTTGATGTGTTTTCAGGCGGGGCGCTGAAAAAGTTCACGGTCTTTGCCATGGGCATTGTGCCGTACATCAATGCTTCGATCATCATGCAGCTCCTGACGTTCGCTATTCCGTCGTGGCAGGAACTCGCCAAAGAAGGCGAGTCGGGCCGCAAGCGGATCGCGCAGTATACACGCTACCTGACAATGGGCTTGGCGCTGGCGCAGTCCATCGGCTTTGTGCTGTACCTGCGGAATGGTCATGCGTTGTCCACCAATATCTTTATGAACTTCGAGGTCATCCTGACAATGATGGCCGGCACGGCGTTCCTGATGTGGTTAGGCGAGCAGATTACCGACAAGGGCATCGGCAACGGCATCTCGCTGATTATCTTCTGCGGCATCATGGTCCGGCTTCCGGGCCAGCTCATCGCCATTGCGACCGAAGCGGTCGGAGGCACGATTAAGCCCTGGCAGGTCTTAATTTTGATTGTCGCGTTCTTCGTGACTGTCATCGGTGTCGTGTTCGTGACGCTCGGGCAGCGCAAGATTCCGATCCAGCACGTCCGCAAAATTGTCGGCAACAAGATGTCCCAGGGCGGCACGTCCTACCTGCCGTTCCGCGTGGCATCAGCGGGCGTCATTCCGATTATCTTTGCGCTCTCCATCCAGCTTCTGCCGGCGACATTCGCGCAATTTGTACCGGCGACGACGCCGCTTGGACAATTCCTGCACAACGCGACCAACTGGATGTCGCCGGGCAAGAACCCAATTACGGGCTTGGCCTACGCCGCGATCATCGTGTTTTTCACCTACTTCTATACGGCGGTGACGATGAATGTCGAGCAGATGTCCGATGACCTCAAGAAGTACGGCTCGTTCATTCCGGGCATCCGGCCCGGCAAGCCGACGATGGAATATCTGGACAAAGTGATGACGCGTATCACGCTGGCTGGGGCACTGTTCCTGGCGGTCATCGCTTTGATGCAGTACTGGATTCCCGCTCTGACCGGCACTGATAAGGGAGCCGGCTTCACGCTGATTGGCGGTACATCTCTCCTGATTGTGGTCGGCGTCGCGCTGGAAACGATGCAGGCAATTGAAGCGCAGCTTTTGATGCGGAACTATGAAGGGTTTATCCGCTAGTGCGTTTGGTGCTTCTTGGACCGCCCGGTGCCGGCAAGGGAACGCAGGGCAAGGCGCTGGCGGAGATTTACCAGATCCCGCACATCGCGACTGGGAACATCATCCGCGACCATATCGCGCGACGCACGGAGTTCGGGAAGAAGATCGAGGCCGCGACCGCCGCTGGGAACTTCGTGCCCGATGGTGACATTCTTTTTTGGGTCAATCAGCGGTTAAGCGAATCCGATACGCAAAACGGCTATATTTTGGACGGTTTCCCGCGCGACGTTGCGCAGGCTGAAGCGTTCCAGACGATGCTTGATGCGGTGGTAGATTTAGAGGTCGCTGAAGGGGCTTTGATCGAGCGCCTTTCCGGGCGGCTAGTCTGTCCAGTCTGTGGCACAGTCTACAACGCGACGCAGAACCCGCCGAAAGCGGCGGAATGTTGTGACAACGAGGGTGCGGCATTAGTGCGCCGGCCCGACGACGAGCCTTTGGCCGTGCGCCATCGCCTGCAAGTCTACCGGGAGCTGACTGCGCCTCTGCAAGCCTATTACGAGCGGCGCGGACTGCTTCGGCGGGTGGACGCAAGCGGCAGCCCCGCGCTCGTGACGGAGCGAGTTCGCGCGGCTCTTGCAAAAAAAGATTTTTGAGGGTATACTACGCGGATGATTCTCTTGAAGAGCGCGGAAGAAATAGAAATGATGCGCCGGGCGGGCCGGGCCGTGGCGGAAGCGCTGGCGGCGATGCGGGACGCGATCGTACCAGGTAAGACAACCACGCTTGATCTCGATGAAGTGGCGGCAGAAGCGCTGAAACGGCGCGGGGCAAAACCGGCGCTTTTAGGCTACAAGCCTTCGTTTAGCCGTGTCCCGTACAGGCACAATACGTGCATCTCGGTCAATAATGAGGTGGTGCATGGTGTTCCGAGCGGCAAGCGCATTCTGATGGAAGGCGACATTGTTTCGCTGGATCTGGACGCTTCCATTGACGGCTGGTGCGCTGACGCGGCGCTGACAGTGCCGGTCGGGAATGTGTCCATTGCGGCAAAGAACCTGCTGACGGTTTCGCGCGAAGCTTTGTTTAAGGGGATTTCCCAGGCGCGTGTCGGAAACACGATCGGTGACATCGGCGCGGCCATCCAGCGCCATGTTGAGCGGAGCCGCTACAACGTGGTGCGCGATCTGGTGGGACACGGCATTGGGCAGACACCGCACGAGGAGCCGCACAATGTCGCGAACTATGGAAAGACGGGGCGTGGTGAGCGCCTGCGGGCGGGCATGACCATCTGCATCGAGCCGATGGTCAACATTGGCCGGCTCGATGTTGTTCACAAAAAGGGCGATGTCTGGACGATCTTTACGAAGGACGGCTCGCTGTCCGCACATTTTGAGCACACGGTCGCAATTACCGACGACGGTCCGGACATTTTGACGCTGCCGCCGTCCCAAGAAAAGTAACTTAAAAAAGTAACTTAAAAAAGTAACTTAAAAGAAGCAGCTCAGGAGAAACAACAGAGTTTATGGCTCGAAGACCACGAAAACAGCACGTTGCCCGCGATGAGCGCCGCGCTGAAGAATCGGAAACTTACGCCAAAGAAAAGGCAATCGAAGTCGAAGGCGCAATCGCTGAGACTTTGCCCAACGCCATGTTCCGTGTGAACATCGAAGGCGGTCATGTCGTGCTGGCTCAGGTCAGCGGCAAGATCCGCATGAACTTTATCAAGATTCTGCCGGGTGACCGGGTCAAAGTGGAGCTGTCTCCGTATGACCCGACACGTGGGCGCATCCTGTACCGTTATAAATAGGAGATTCAGATGAAAGTACGGCCGTCCGTCAAGAAGATTTGTGATAAATGCAAAGTGATCAAGCGCGACGGTGTTGTGCGCGTGATCTGCGTTATCAAGAAACACAAACAGCGCCAGGGTTAGTTTTAGGCACACATTAGGAGGCATCTTTTGGCACGTATTGCAGGCGTTGACCTACCCCGCGACAAGCGGGTAGAGTACGCGCTCCTTTCCATCTTTGGAATCGGGCTGACCAGCAGCCGGGACATTCTGGCGAAGAACGGCGTGAGCGTGGATACCCGCGTCCGCGACCTGACCGAGTCGGAAGTCAACTCGCTGCGCGAGACTATCGAGCGCGAGTTTCGAGTCGAAGGCGACTTGAAGCGGCAGATTCAGATCAACATTCGGCGCTTGCAGGAGATTGGCTGCTACCGGGGCATCCGGCATCGCCGGGGACTCCCTGTACGTGGTCAGAAGACCAAGAGCAATGCCCGCACCCGCCGCGGCCCGCGCCGCGCCGTCGCCGGCAAGAAGAAGATCAAGAAGTAAAAATTTGAACCCGCACTTTTGCGGGTCCTGTACCGCCCTCGCTTCGCGAGCCTCTAGAGGACTTTAAGAAGCGGATTTCAGGACGGGTTGATAGGAGACATTAGAAGACCGAATGGCACAGAAGAAAACAACGCAGCGGCAGAAGCCGAAAGAAAAGAAGAATATCGCACAAGGCATCGTGCATATTCAGAGCACGTTCAACAACACGATCGTTTCGATCACCGATGTCAAAGGCGACTTGATCTCCTGGGCCTCCGCCGGCTCGGTCGGGTTCAAAGGCTCGCGCAAAGGCACTCCGTTTGGCGCACAGCTCGCCGCCGAGAAGGCTGGACGCATCGCGCAGGACAATGGAATGCGGCGGGTGGATGTCCATGTCAAAGGGCCGGGATCAGGCCGTGAGACTGCCATCCGCGCTTTGCAGGCCGTCGGCATCGAAGTGAGCATCATCAAAGATGTAACCCCGATCCCGCACAACGGCTGCCGCCCTCCTAAACGTCGGCGTGTCTAAGTCACCGCCGCGTCTAGTATTGCCCCGCACAGAGTTTTTGGAGAAGAAATAACCGATGACCGCCGTAAAAAAAGGACCAGTCTCAAAGGCTGGAGATGCCCGTTGCCGGCAGTGCCGCCGCGAAGGCATTAAGCTCTATTTGAAGGGCACCCGCTGCTATAGCAAGAAGTGCGCTATCGAGCGCCGCAACTATCCGCCCGGCATGCACGGGCAGGGGATGCAGAAGAAGACCACTGAGTACGCACATCAGCTCCGCGAGAAGCAGAAGATGAAGCGGACGTACCGCGTTTTGGAGCGCCCTTTCCGCAACTATGTGGATGAAGCCCTGCGCCGCAAGGGCGTGACGGGCGAAAACATCCTATCGCTGCTGGAAACTCGGCTGGATAATGTCATCTACCGCCTTAATTTGGGCGCGTCGCGGGCGCAGGCCCGGCAGTTTGTCTCGCATGGTCACTTTCTGGTGAACGGCAAGCACGTTGATATTCCGTCGTACCAAGTGCGCGTGGGCGAAGTCATCACGGTGCATGAAAACAGCCGCAAGCTTCAGCCGATGCTGGACTCGCTGCGCGGTATGGGCCGGCGTATCCCCGAATGGCTGACGTTCGACGCGAACTCGCTAACCGGGAAGATTGTCGCCGTGCCGACTCGCGACATGATTGATACCGACGTGACCGAGCAGTTGATCGTCGAGTACTACTCGCGATAATCATCAGGCCCCGCCTCTTGGGCGGCGGCGCTGTCGCCGGGACGAAAACCCGCCGCTCGAACGGCGGGTTTTCGCCTGTTGCCGCGCCCTCGCCTTCCGGGCTGATTTGGGTCGCCTGAAGGAGAACCGAACACGATGCCAGAGACAACAATGGATCCGGCTGCCCCGCGCATCGAGACGCTGGAGCAGACCGAGACCTATGGAAAATTTATCGTGGAACCGCTGGAGCGCGGCTACGGCGTGACCTTGGGGAACTCCCTGCGGCGCGTCCTGCTGTCGTCCATCCCCGGCGCAGCCGTGACTTCGATCAAGATTGACGGTGTCCTGCACGAGTTTTCGACCATTCCCGGTGTCAAAGAAGACACGACCGAGCTGATACTCAATCTCAAAGATCTGTACGTTAAGGTGCATGGCCGCAACGGGGTCTTGACTAACGGCACAAAGCCTGATCCGATCACGATCAAAATTGATGTGACTGGGCCGGGTCATGTCACCGGCGCAGACATCCAGTGCCCGAGCGATGTGGAGATTGTCAACCCGGAAGTGCATCTTGCGACCCTGGCCGACGACAAGACCCATCTTTCGATGGAGCTGATTGTAGACGAGGGCAAGGGCTATGTACTGCCCGAAAAGCAGGACAAAAGCAAGCAGATCATCGGCGTCATCCCGATCGGGGCATCATTCACGCCGGTCCGCAAGGTCTCGTTCAATGTTGAGTCCACGCGGGTCGGATTCAAGACCGACTTTGAGCGGCTGACGCTCGAAATCTGGTCGAACGGCACAATGGCGCCGGGCGACGCACTGAGCCAGGCGGCGTACCTGCTGGAAACATTCTTCCACCGGTTTGTCGAATTCCCGCAAGGCTTCGCCGGACGCATCGGCGGCCTAAACGGCGCTGGGTTCCCGGTCGGCGTTCCCGGAGCGCCGGATGCGCGGATTGAAGAGCTGGACTTCTCGGTCCGCACTTATAATTGCCTGAAGAAAGCCTCGGTGCTGACGATTGGTGACCTGATCAAGATCCCCGAAAGTGAGCTGATGCAGATCCGTAACTTCGGCAAGAAGTCGCTGACCGAAGTGCGTGAAAAGCTGTCGTCGCTCGGCCTGACTATCTTAGGCGCGACCGACGATTACACCGATGAAGACGATGACGATGAAGAAGACGAAGACGCGGCTGCCGCCGAGACCGAAGAAGAATAATTCTGAAGAAGAATAAAGGAACACTGCTATGAATCACCGTATCGGCGGCCGCAAGTTCGGCCTGCCCAGCGATCAGCGACGGGCGCTTCTGAAAAGCCTGGTTCGGGCGCTGTTTGTCTACCAGACGATCCAAACAACCGAGACCCGCGCTAAAGATGTCCGCTCTATTGCCGAGAAGATGATCACTCATGCCCGCGTGGATACGATCCATGCCCGGCGTCAGGCCCGGCGCTACCTTGCCGATGAGACCCTGGTGCATCACCTGTTCACGCAGATCGCGCCGGAGTTCAAGACCGGCTCGGGCTACACCCGGATGGTCAAGATCGGCCAGCGGCGCGGCGATGCGGCCCCAATCGTGCAGCTCTCGCTGACGTCCGAGCGCGAGTTCGGGATGCCGGTGACCCCGGAGAAGACCGGCCAGCCGGGCCGGGTCCGTAAGTAAGCGTCTCCAAAAGTGCGAACGCTGAAGCTGACGATTGAATACGACGGCACGGATTTCCGTGGCTACCAGCGGCAGGGCCGGGGTGAGCGCACCGTGCAGGCGGTGCTGGAAGAGGCGCTGCACAGCCTTGTGCCCCGCGAGGAGATGATACTCTACGGCGCGGGCCGGACCGACATTGGTGTCCATGCACTTGGGCAGATCGTGTCGTTCCAGACAGAAAGCGCCCTGCCCATCGAGCGCTGGGCGATTGCGCTGAACTCGCTGCTGCCGCTGGATGTTTCGGTGGCTCTGGCCGAAGAAGCCGCGCCCGGTTTCCATGCCCGCTACTCGGCGACCCAGCGCACTTACGGCTATTTGATTTGGACTCGCCGCACACGCTCGGCGATCTGGAGCCGCTACAGCCTGCATCATCGGGGCGAGCTGGACGTTGACTTGATGCGCCGGGCCACAGTGCCGCTGGTAGGGGTACATGACTTCGCTGCCTACGCCCGCTACGGCGGCAATCCGGGCCGAACGACCGTGCGTGACCTGCGCCGGCTGTCGGTGCGGCGCACGCGGCACGGCCTGCTGGTGACGGCAGTGGCGAGCGGCTTTCTGCGGACAATGGTCCGCAACCTGGTCGGCGGCCTGGTGGCGGTCGGCTCCGGCAAAGTGCCGATTGAGACTTTAGAAGAGATACTTGAAACGCGCGACCGGGTTAAAAACCCGATTGCGCCCGCCGTGCCGCAGGGCCTGTTCCTTTGGCGCGTTGACTATTAGGAGAAACCAATGACGACTTATAGCGCCAAGCCGCTGGAGATGGAAAAAAACCGAAAGTGGATTACCATTGATGCCACTAATCAGTCCATGGGCCGGATTGCGGTTGAGACTGCAAAGATTTTGCGCGGCAAGAACAAGCCGGAATTCACGCCGCACGTTGACTGCGGCGACCATGTCATCATTATCAACGCCGACAAGGTCATGCTGACCGGCAATAACAAGAAAGACGAGCCGATCTACCGCCATACGCTTTACCCTGGTGGTATTCGGAGTGTCACACGCGGACGCGAGATCGAAAAGGATTCGGTCGTTGCGATGATGCGGGTCGTCAAGGGCATGCTGCCCCACAACTCGCTGGGAGCGCAGATGCTCAAGAAGCTGCGTGTCTATCCCGGCGCAGACCATCCGCATTCGGCGCAGAAGCCGCAGAACATCGCTTAACTTGATCGGGTTTTAGGGAATAATCATGGCAGAAACAACAACACGCTATTATGGGACCGGCCACCGCAAAAACGCCACCGCCAAAGTCTGGCTGTCGTCGGGGCCGGGCAACATCACGGTCAATAACCGCACGACGGGCCAGTATTTCGGACGCGCTTCACTGGAAGCGCTGATCATGCAGCCGTTTGAGGTCACGGAGACGGTGGGCCGCTTCGATGTCTTCATCAAGGCGCTGGGCGGCGGCATCTCCGGGCAGGCCGGTGCGGTGCGTCACGGCATCGCCAAAGCTTTGGTCGAGTCCGATCCCGATTTGCGGCCTGCCCTGCGAAAGCTCGGTTATCTGACCCGCGACCCGCGCGTCAAAGAGCGAAAAAAGGCCGGTCGAAAACGTGCGCGGCGCGGCTTCCAGTTTTCCAAGCGCTAAATCGGCGTGTGTGGGAACTTTGGCGGGGGTCTAGCGTCGTAAGGGAAGGAGAATACTATGTTTCCTCTGGCGTTTGGGTTCGGCTCTCCCGCCGACATCGGAATTATTTTGGTGCTGGCGCTGATTATCTTCGGCCCGAAGAAGCTGCCGGAGATCGGCAAGCAAATAGGCCAGGCACTCCGCGAGGTGCGGAAGATCACTGATGAAGTGACCGGGGCAGTGCATTCGGTCCATTCGGAAGTCGAGTCGGTCTACAAGCCGGTTCTGTCGCCGCCGCATGAGTACGGCAACCCGTACTCGGGTACGAGCAGCCCAACGGTCGAGAAGGCTGCCGCGCGGCGGTCTTACGACCAGGACCCGGAAGACCTGCTGCCGCCGGTGATGCGTCCGGCTCTCAAGCCAGAGATCGAGCATGAGCCAGTGCCGGAGCCTGCTTTGCACTCCGGTGACGTTGTTTTGGACGCAGCGGACAAGAAAGGACACTGATATGTTGCCACTTGCATTTGGTTTTGGCGGTCCCTGGGATGTCGCGATTGTTGCGGGCCTGGTGCTGATCCTATTCGGCACGACCAAGCTGGCCGGGCTGGGCAAATCGCTCGGTGAAGGCATCAAAGAGTTCAAGAAGGCCACGACCGACGACGAAACACCAGTGCCGACCGCGAAAGCGTACCCGGAGCCGCCGGTCGCTGCCGGGACAAAGCCCGAGGACAAGTAACGAGCTTATGAACGCAATTCAGATCATCCTGCTGGTTTTCCAGGCACTTATCAGCATCGCGCTGGTGCTTTTGGTCATGTCGCAGACCTCGAAGAACGAGGGTTTGACGGGCACTATCGGCGGCAATGTTAGTGCGAACTTCAAAGGCAAGCCCGGCTTCGAAGAGCGTCTGCAAAACTACACGCGCTATACGGGCATTGCCTGGTTCGTGGTCAGCATTGCAGTCGGCATCGCGTTCCGCGGCTCAGCATAACCCCTGCTTCTCTTGACAACAACGGCTCGCCGGATACTCTCCGGCGGGCCGTTTTTTGTGTCTATCCTAACCTTGCCCTAAGCTGCCTTGCGGGTGGTTTGTTCGCGGGTCCACTCGCGGTCGGGAGACTCAGCGAAGGTCGCAGCGGACTCGTAGGGGTCCTCCTGTGCGGTTTTGACGATATACGAGTAAAAGGCGACGGCGGATAAAACGTAGCCGGCGGCAATCCAAAGAAACATGGCGGCACTCTCCTGTTGAGTGTATTATTGGCAGTTTCATGTTCTTTACTCACCGTATTTCTGCCGTGAAAATTCTCATCACGTGAGAATTTCGGCAGATCAAATTTCTCAACCATCGTATTCTGTTGATAGACGCTGCCAATTGCGATATAATAAAAGTGTCCCCAGTGACAAGAAAAACGTGTTAGCTTTGACTTTGGTTTAGCGAGAGGAAAACGATGATGGACACATTGCTTGAAACAAACGCCGCCGTCGAAAGTGTACGGCAGGCTTATGATGGAACTTCCGACCGGCCCCGTCCGGAATGGGTGCGCGGCATCTGCCCGCAGTGCGGCGATGAGCTGGTCGCGAACTGCTACTATGTTGGCGGACGCGGTTATTTGATAACCCGAGAGTGCTGGAGCAGCCTCGGCGAGAACCCGACCTGCGCGTACCGCAAGGTGCTGTAATTGACGACAAACCATCTAGGAACGCGGGCATAAATGTCCGCGCTGTAAGGCGTTCGGAAACGCTGCCCGTCCAGGGGACGTCGGATTAAAGACAGACGAAGTCTGCTGTCCCCTGGACAGGCGGCGCTTCCTAGCACCTATCAGCGAGGGAGTTCACTCCCTCGTTCCTATCCTATAGCTGCCTAATAGGCGAGACCTCTGATACTTGACCTGGTTTAAGGAGAACTGACGATGAACACTTACGAGACAAAAACTGAGAACGGCGCGGGCCGGGAAGTGACGAAGATTCAAATCTTCCGGCTCGTCGCCAAAGACAAGCTGCTGGACATCACCGACCTGCTGGCATTCGACCCGAAGCGCAGCAAGATCGCCTTTACCCTGGTCGAGCTGGACGACAGCAACAAGGCCGTGTCCCGTGTCCGGCACTACGTGGATGCCGATGACATGAAGCTGGTCTGCGCCGATCTGCTGGCGGGGTCCTTCACGAGCTTCGAGGACCAGAAGGGCAGCGCCCACGACGACTATACCGAGGCGCGGGTGCTGTCCTTGAAAAAGGAAGCCAAATACCGGCAGCCGTATGTGCTCCGCATTGACAATGGACAGGGCGAGGTCTACGGTCAGGGCCAGGTCAAGATGGTCAAAGCCACCGACAGCCTGACCTTGCAGATGCCGGAGTTCGAGGCCCGCAAGATGGCCCTGGTCGTGCTGGACTACATCCATCAGTGGGAGACGATCCACTTCCGCAAGCGTCAGGATGCCCGAACAATCACGTTCACCCCGGCCCAAGATGGCGACGCGCTGGCGGCGTAGCGGAAACGGCAGGCAGAAAAAAGCCTCTGAGCAATCGCTCGGAGGCTTTTCTACTTTCTATCTTCTGCTTGCTTTTTAACGAACTGCCGCCGGCTCGTCCGAAGAAGTCTGCCGGTTTTCATAGTGATTCCGCAGCAGGCGCGGGGTCTCGCTCTCGACCGCCGTGCGCCCGAACAGCAGGTCCAGGGTCCAGCCCGAGACGACGCGGAACTTGCGGCTCCAATGCGGGATCTTGACGAGATACGTGCCGCGCCAGAGGAACCAGGCGACAAGGCCGGAGAACTTCAGGAACTTGATTTGCGCGACCGCTGTCTGGTGCCCCAAGTTCACAAACTCGCCAAGTGTGCGAAATAGGAACGGCTCCGGTTCCTTACCATGCAGCGTGCCCATGATGTTGCGGGCCAGCTTTTTGGCTTCCCGCTCGGCGTTCTGCGCGGTGCCCGTGTAAGGCCGGCCCTCTTCCAATAAATTGGGGATATGGGCGCAGTCGCCCATCGCCCAAACGCCCTCCATGCCCTTGACCGCCATCGTCGGCTCGGTCATAATCGCGCCTTTTTTGTTCTTCTCGCACTGGAGCGTTCCGGTGAGCGGGGAGGGAACCACGCCCGCCGCCCAAAGCACGGTGCGGGTGGGGACGAACTCGCCTTTGCTGAGTGTGACCGAGCGCTCATCAATCTTTTTGATCTTCTGGCCCAGGCGCATCTCGATTCCGCGCTTCTGGAGCTGCCGGATCGCGTACTTTGCCAGCGATGGGTCAATCGTCGGCAGGATTGCCTCGGCCATGTCCACCAGCATCACCCGGATCTCGTCGGGCCGGACACGCGGATAGCTCTTGGCGGCATCTTTCAGCATGTCGCGAATGGAACCGGCGGCCTCGACCCCGGTGTAGCCTGCGCCCACCACCATGACAGTTAGAAACGCCCGCCGGGCGACCCCGTCGGTTTCCTCGTTCGCCTGCTCCAGCGTCGCCATCAAGTGGTTCCGCAGCAGGGTCGCGTCATCCAGCGACTTCAGCGTGAACGCAAACCGCTCGATGTCCTCCTGGCCGAAGAACGAGGACGTGCTGCCAAGGCTCAGGACCAGGTGGTCCGCCTGCACCGTTTCAGTCTCATCGGTGAGGGGCCGGCGGTAAGTGACGCTTTTCGCCGCCATGTCAATATGAGTCACTTCGCCCATGACAAAGTTTGTCTTTTTCAGGAATGCCCGGATCGGCGAGATCACATCGGCTTCATCTAATACGCCGCCGAGAACTTCAGTCAGGAACGGCGTGAACAGCAGGAAATTATCCCGGCTGATCAGGGTCACCTCGACCGAGTCGCCGAGCTTGATCAGCTTTTCCAGCGTCTGCGCGACCTTCAGGCCCCCGAAGCCTCCCCCAACAATAACTACTCGCGCCTGTGGCATGTCCGCCTGTCTCCTTCTAAATCTTCGATTATAGTGTACCCAATTAGTCCGTGAAAAAAATCACAAGGTAGCGTTGCTGAACAAAATCACGTATTATGGAGGCATGACCAAGGAAAACCCCAAAAACCCCTGGCGCACGCGCGGCAGCCGGGAGATTTATGTCAACCCGTGGATCCGTGTCCGCGAAGACCACGTCGTCCGCGCCGACGGGCAGGACGGCATTTACGGCGTGGTCGAGTTCCAGAACCATGCCCTCGGCATCGTCCCGGTGTTCGACAACGGCGATACGCTTTTGGTCGGCCAGTGGCGCTACCCACTGGATTTATATTCCTGGGAAATCCCCGAAGGGGGCGGCCCGCTCGCCGTGCCGCTGCTGGAAAGCGCACAGCGCGAGCTGGCGGAGGAAACTGGCCTGTCGGCAGCGCATTGGACCGACCTCGGCCCCTTTCACCTGTCCAATTCGGTGACCAACGAAGCCGGGCAGATCTTTCTGGCCCAATCGCTCACGGCGGGAGACGCGCACCCGGAGGGCGACGAAGTGCTCGCTGTGCGCCGCCTGCCCCTGACCGAAGCCTACGGCATGGCGATGGACGGGCGCATCACCGACGGCGTTTCGATCATTGGTCTCACGCGGGCCATGCACCGACTGTCACTCTAGGGCGACTGCCACTCTAGCCTGCCGCTGCTTTCCGGGCAATCATCTCCGGCGACATCAGCGTCGTGAACGCTTCAGACAACCCTGGTTCGAACTGAGTCCCAGCCCCTCTAGCGATCTCGCCGAGGGCGACCTCCCACGACAGGCCCTTGCGGTAGGGCCGGTCGCTGGTCATGGCGTCGAACGTGTCCGCAACCGCGAGGATGCGGGCGATGCGCGGGATCTGCTCGCCGGCAAGGCCGTCCGGGTAGCCGCCGCCTCCCCAGCGCTCGTGATGATGGCGGACTCCTGGCAGGGTATCGGCAAGCTGCGGCGCTTTGCGGATAATCACTTCGCCGAGGGCCGGATGCGTTTCCATGATTTGCCGCTCGTCATCTTCAAGCCGCCCGGCCTTCTTCAAAATCGAGTCGGGGACGCCGATCTTGCCGACATCGTGCAGAGTGCCGGTAATATGCACGAGGTCTACCTCGGAGTCGGACAGGCCGACGGCCTGAGCGAGCGCAACCGCGTAGCGGGCGACCCGCGCCGAATGGCCCTGCGTGTAGGCGTCTTTGGCGTCTACCGCCGCCGCTAGGGCCTGAATGGTTGACAAGCTTTCATCTTTCAAAAATCGGTGAAGCTGATAGGGATCGGCGTTCAAATCCGCGCCCGGTAGGCTATCGAAGCGGCAGACCCGGTTGCGCCCGAGCTGCTTGGCGCGGGATACGGCAAGCTCGGCGGCCAGCACCAGACCCGCACCCTCGGCGGAGTGCGTGCCGAACTCGGCGCAGCCGACGCTCAGGGTCAGGTCGTCCCCAAACTCCTCGGTGCGGACGCGAAGCTCCTCGGCAGCGGCTTCGGCCCCGGCCAGCGTATGCTGGGGCAGCAGGACCGCAAACTCTTCGCCGCCGTAGCGGGCCACAATGGCGAACTCGGGAAGAGAGGTTTGCAGACGCCGCGCGACATCCCGCAGGGCCTGGTCACCCGCCGCGTGCCCATGCTTCTGGTTGAAGCGCGAGAAATTGTCCAGGTCCAAAAGCAGAAGGGACAAACTTTCGCCCGAGGACGCGCACCGGGCCGCTTCCTGCTCCAAGCGCTCCTGGAAGCGACGGTGATTGTCCAGGCCCGTCAGGACATCCGTGTCGAGCAGGGCCAGCAGCCGCTCCTGCGAGCCGCGCAGCGACACGGTCATCTCGTTGAAGACCGTTTGCAGCAGCCCGATCTCGTCCGTGCGCCCTTCGGCAAACCGCGCCGGCCATTCCCCGCGCCGCAGGATCTGGGCGGCCTGCACAACCCCGTCGAGGGGCCGGGTCAGGCTCCGGGCCGTTCCCGCCCCGACCGCAAGCGCCAGCAGCAGGGTAAGAATAGCGGCGGCGAGAAAGACAAAGAGGCAGCGGCGGTACAGCCGGGTCGCGCCGTCATAGGGCCGCAGAGTGATGAACCCGAGATTGTCTTTTGGACCGGTCGTCGGCAGGGGCGCGTACAGCGCAAAATAGCGGATACCCCCGAGCGAAATAACCGTTGGGACACGCGGCGCGGGCAGGGCGGGGGGCAGGGTGCAGGACGACCCGCCGACATGGCCGCCATCGAGAAACGCGACTTCCGTGCCGAGCGAATCGTGCAGGCTCTTGGCGACCGCCGAATCAATCGTGCGATACAGGGTCAGCGTCCCGAATGGGGAGAGGCCGAGCCGGATGGGCACGCAGACGGTCAGCATCAACGCCCCGTGCTGCACAGTGATTCCTGACCAGGCGCGGTTGTCCAGTGCGGCGGCGACGCCGGGGTCGGCGCTGCGGCGGGAACGGATGGGAGCGCCGCCGGTCGTGTCCGCCAGCACCGCGCCGTCGCGGTCGGTGACCATGACCGCTTCCAGGCCAAGCTTGCGCCGGTAGTCCAGCACCGCATCCAGCACCGTCGCCGGGTCCTGGGATGTCAGTGCGCCCCGCAGCGGCGGGGCGTCCCCGACGACCTGGGCCTGGCTGAGAAGCACCGCGCTCCGCTCGCGCAGAAGCTGGGCCAGGACGCTTCCGGTCGCCCGGACATCCTGGCGCACCGCCCGGTCCATTTCCCGTGACACCAGGCCAGTAAACGCCAGCAGGATGACCGACACCAGACCGACCGCCGTGCCGGCAACCAGCAGCAGGATTTTCGTTCGCAGTGTCAGGCGCATCGAAGCTCTACTTTCAGCTTGTTCTACTTCCGCGCCAGCGCCACGGAGAGAGTCTGCGGGGCCGCGCCGACTGTGACCGTCCGGGTCAGCTCCACGCCGCTTTCCTGCCAGCCGTGCAGCGTGTAGGTGCCCGGTGACACGTCCGGCAGCGTGTAGCGGCCTTTGCTATCCGCGACCGCGTAGTAGGGGGTATCCACGACCAAAATATACGCGCTCATGTACGTATGCACACTGCAAAGCAGAACCACTACGCCGGTCTTATCGAAGGTCACTTTTTTGCTTGCGCCGCGTGGGTACATCCCGAGATCGAACTTCTTAGCCTGGAAATAGGCGAAGACATTGTGGAAGATCGTGTCGTCATTTGGAAAGCGCACGGTCGTGCCGCGCGTCACGACCGATACATGAGGCATAAACATCTTGTTGCGCTGGTCTATGACCGCGTTTGGGAGCGGCGCGGCATGTGGGCCGCCAGTTAGGTAGACGACGGCGTCATGCGCCGCGCCGGAAGGCGCAGTGACCGTGCCGCTAACAATACCTGCCGAGGCCGAGCCGCTCAGGATGATGAGCAGCAGAGCAAAAAGAAAAATTGTTTTCATACTCGCACTATCGGCAAAATTGCGAGGAATTCTTAGCGCATAAACTCCTGAGCCTAACGACTAGCCGGGCAATTTCCAATAATCGCTGTATGAATACTGTGTACACTTGGACGCGGCTCCTGCTGCTGTCGCTTGCGTTCTTCACTTTTTCTTCCGTCGCCGGCTACACCCAGGCCGGCAGCACGACCGGAGAGCTGGACTTCGATCTGCGTTCGCGGGTCGCGGCAGTCGGCACCTCCGGCAGCAAGCTGTTCTCGTCGGCGGTGCGGACCGAGACAACTCTCGCGCCGGGTGTGCGGGTGCAGTTTTACGGTACCAGGCGGTTCGGTGCGTTCACAGCCCAGTCGGCGCTGATTGAGAAGGATTGGGGCGGGACCGCCGGGCGGGCGCAGGCGGGCGTCGTCCGGCTGCCGTTCGGCATCTACGAGCCGCGCGAGACCTATGCGTCGGGGTTGATTGATTATCCGCTGGCGCGGGGAGATTACGCCTACCATTCGGTAAACTGGGGCGTACCAGGAGTCGCCTGGACCGGCGGCCCGGCGAACTTGCAAGTGGAAGCGGCGGCGTTCAGCGGGCGCGGCGCTCAGGACTGGAACAACCAGGGCCGCATTCGCGGCGCGGCGGCCCGCGCCCAGACCTACGCCGGCGATGCGATTCTCGGCATCAGCCGCTGGGACGGCGCGGTGCAGGACAGTCCGGCGGCATCGCTGATGCGTCCGGTGCATTTGACGGGTCTAGACCTGCGGTTCACCAAGACGCAGCTTTTGATGCGCGGCGAGTACCTGTTCGGTACGCTTTCGGGTGAGCGGATGACCGGCTGGTACCTAGATACCTATTACCGGCTGCCCCAACTGGAGCGCTGGAGCCTGGTAGGCCGCATCGAGGGCCTGCGGCCCGGTTCCAAGTACCCGGAAGGCCATCAGCTCACGCTCGGCACGCGCTATGTCGCCGCCCGCGACTGGACACTGGCCGTGAACTGGCGTACCAACAACGGCCCGGCTTACGGCAAGTTTTGGAACCCGTCCGCCCCGAAAAACGGCGATGTCTACTTCCAAGCCTACCACCGGATCAGCTTTTAGGCGAGAGCCTAAGCCGGGATCTCGCCGCTCGCCCACAGCGCCCGGACGTTCTCACCGCGTCCATCCCGCACCGATAAATCCCGCAGGAACTCGGTGATGCCGACCTTTGGCGTCCAGCCTATCTTCTCGCTCGCTTCTGTCATGTCGTGCTGCTCGACACGCTCCGGAAGAAATACCTCGTACTTTTCCAGCAGCGCTTTCGCGCCCGGCATTTGCGCCTCGCACCAGTCTGGCCCAAGCCCCCGGAAGTCCGATACCACCTCCGGCGGCATCTGGTGGTCCGTGTGGACTACCGTGCGGAACAGGCCGAAACGCTTGTCCAATGCTGCCTCCATCGCGGCCACATTCGACGCGGCCACATCGCGGCGGTCTACGCCGTTGCGAAGCAGCATCGCGCCGAAGTCCAGGTACGGCTTCGGCACGAAGTCGTGGTAGCGCAGCATCGCTACCGATGCCCCGGTCATCTCATGGTACATCCGGCAGAGGTCTTCCCCAAGCACTTTGGTCGCGCCGTAGACTCCGCCCCAGCCGTAGGCCATGGACGACGCATACACGACCGCCTGAATGCCCTCGTGCCGGCAGGCTTGCAGCACGTTGTATGTGCCGTCCACGTTGACCGCAAAAATCGTGTCGTCGCTCACCGGCGGCTGATGGGCGCAGTGCCACGCCGCCAAGTGGATCACCGCCGCGCAGCCTGCCACGGCGGACTGAACATCGGTGATCGTGCGCGTGTCGCAGCGCACAAACTCACCTAAGCTTCGATCTTCCAGCGCGGGCGGGCCGACATCGGCCATCCTGACCGTATACCCCGCCGCCGCCAGCCGCCGGCACGTCGCTACCCCTGCGTTGCCGGTCGCGCCCGTCACCAGAATCTTCTTGTCCATAGCTGCCATCTGTCGCCCTCCTCTTCGCCTTGATTATGCCGCTCGCACCGCCAAATGTCAAGGTTGAAGACAAGATGGAAGAGAAGGCAGACGCAATTTAAACCCGCGGCAGCTTACCGCAGCTCGCCCTGCGCGGCATTCGAGACAGTCTCCCACGCTTCCCAGGCAGCAAAGCGGTCCGCATAAGTGGCCCGCACCATCGGCAGGTTTTCGCTGCTGATGCGTGATAACTTTGTGAGCGCGACTACCAAGCGACCGGGCCGTCTTCATCTGAGAACGTGCCTGTCGGACCGTCTGTGCCGAGAAGCGCGAGGCGGACGGCTTCCCGTGCGCCCTGCTCGACACTGCGCGTGCCGGCAAAGTTGTTGAGAGCTGTCGAGGTGAAACCGGGACAGGCGATGCTGACCTTGATGCCTTCCGACTCAAGGGCAAAGGCAAGCGTCACGGCATGAGACGCCGTCTTCGACGCAGAGTAAGTGCCGAACATGGCACGGTGCTCGTTCGCCGGGTCCGAGTTCCACGTCAGCGATCCGGCATCGGTTCCGGGAGGGACAATTGCGTCAATCTGGTCTAGGACCGCGTCGTCAAGCACGACCTCAATCCCCGCGAGCAAGTCGCCGAGGTGCTCCGTCGTGCGTGGGCCGATAATCGCCGATGTCACGCCGGGGTGGGCTATGACAAAAGCCATCGCGAGATGCGTCAGAGGTATCCCCGCCTGCTCCGCGAGTGGGATAAGCTGCTCCACTGCGCCCAAGCGCCGCTCGTCGCTCGTTTGCTTGGGAAAGTATTTGGCGCGTCCGCTGTCGGGCGGCGGCTGGCCTCGGCGATACCGACCGGTGAGCTGGCCCATCGCCAGCGGACTCCAGGCCAGGACACCCATGCCATACTTCTGGCAAATGGGCAGCACTTCGCGCTCGATGCCCCGGTTCAGGATCGAATACGGCGGCTGCTCGGTGCGGAACCGCGCTATTCCACGCCGCTCCGAGGTCCACTTCACTTCGACAATAGTGTCTCCCTCTGTCATAGTTGCATGCGAGTGCGTGACAATGTGGTACTATCAAGCACTGGGACCTAGTGTACCCAGATATTTAAACACTGTCAAGATAAATATGAACATTGTATAGACGAATTTGAAAATGCCGCAAAAAAGACCGACTTATCATCACGGCGACCTGCGAGCCGCCCTCATTCAAGCCGCTGACGACATCATTACCGAAGGGGGGATCGAAGCCTTCTCGCTTCGCGCCGCCGCGCTGCGTGCGGGCGTCTCTCCGGGTGCTCCGGCACACCACTTCGGAAGTGCAAAGGGGCTGCTCACCGAAGTGGCTCTTTTCGCGTTCGAGCGGCTTGACCGGTATGTCCGGGAAGCCGGTCACACGGACGATGTCGTTACCGAGGTACGCGCCCTGGGCCTTGCATTCGTCACCTTCGCATTGAATCATCCCGGCCACTTCCGTCTGATGTTTCGGAATGATCTTGTGAACCGGGAGGACCCCCGCTTCTCCGAAACCAGCATGAAGCCGGGAATGCGGCTCGGCCTCGCCATAGCCGCCTACCGCGGTAAATCTGGGGTAGACTTAAGCCGCTTTGAGGATGCGGCTGACCACTTATGCGATATGTCCGCGCTGCATGGGCTGGCGTATTTGGTTCTGGAGGAAAAAGGGACTTATTTTCTCCGAAGCACCAATTCCCCCGAGTTCCTGGCGCAGGACCTGCCTCGGGTGATCGCACAAATGTACCCGGATCGGCCTTCATTACCCGAGCAGAATCGCCCGGAAGACAGCCACCAGCGCGAAGTCGAACAGCAGGCCGTGCCAGAGGATCGGCACGACGATCGAATGGGTGCGCCGGTACAGCCAGGCGAAAAAGATCCCTGCGCCCAGCACCCCGAGGACAGTGGCCTCGGCCCAGCCGGGACGCAGCAGCAGCCGCAGCACTAAGTAGTGCCAGCCGGCAAACGTCAGTGCCGTCCAGACTGCTCCTGCGGTCCAGACCGCCTCGCCCGTGCCGCGCAGCTCGTTCAGAACCACGCCGCGCCAGAACAGCTCTTCCAGCGTCGCATTTACCGCCACGAAATAGATCCCGAACGGCAGCAGCCAGGCCGAGCGAAAGCCGCGCTCGGTGACGACGTGGCGCAGGCTGACATCGTCGAATAACTCCCGCCCGACCTTGCTGTAGACAAGCAGCGTCAGCGGCAGAATCACTGCGACTGCCGCCCCGAGCGCCGCCCACTGCCGCCTTGTCGGACGCCGCACTGCCCCGCGCCAGTGGTCCCGACCCCACACTGCCGCCGGCAGCAGGCAGCAGCCGTGGTAGAGCACGAAGGTCCACAATATGCTGTCAAGGCGGTACATCCCGAGCCAAACCGCCGGCAGCGGCAGCAGGGTCAGTCCCACCACACTGAGCAGCCGCCGCCGGTCGCGTTCGGGCTTCATCATAGCGTGACGATAGCACACCGGCAAATGCCGTGTCAAGCGTGGGGCGCGTGTCCAGGGAACTTGCCCGCCCGTCCGTCTGTTTTAGAGATGTCATGTGCTAAAATAGACCAGCACATCGCACTTTAGACAGAAGAGGCCCCCCGTGACCCTAGCGAACGAAACCCAAGCCCCAAACGAGCCGCGCTCCGTCGTGATTATCGGCTCCGGCCCCGCCGGCCTGACTGCGGCGATTTATGCCGCCCGCGCCAACCTCAGCCCGCTCGTGATCGAGGGCGGAGCGCCGAATCTGCCCGGCGGACAGCTTATGATTACGTCCGACGTGGAAAACTTTCCCGGCTTCGCCCACGGCATCATGGGACCCGATCTCATGGACCAGATGCGCCAGCAGGCGGAGCGGGTGGGGGCCGAGTTTCTGACCGAGAACGTCTCCGAAGTGGACTTCTCGCACCGCCCGTTCCATATCAAGACCGAGGACGGCAAAGAGTTCTGGGCGAAGACCGCGATTGTGACTACGGGGGCGTCGGCCAAATGGCTTGGCCTGCCGACCGAGACCGCGCTCTACGGCAAAGGGGTCTCCGCCTGCGCGACCTGCGACGGCTTCTTCTTTCGAGGCCGCGAAGTGGTGGTGGTCGGCGGCGGCGATACGGCATTGGAAGAAGCCAATTATCTGACCCGCATGGCGTCCAAAGTCACCGTCATTCACCGCCGGGACACGCTTCGGGCGTCGCAGATCATGCAGCAGCGGGCGTTTGACAACCCCAAGATCGAGTTCATCTGGGACACGGCGATCAAGGCTATCCACGACCCTGAGCTTGGCAAAGTGACGGGCCTGACCTTGCACAATCTGAAAACCGACACTGAGACGTTCTTCCCGACCGACGGCATCTTTATCGCTATCGGCCACTCGCCAAACACCAAGATTTTCCAGGGCCATCTAGCGATGGACGACCAGGGCTACATCGTCACCGAGCCGGGCCGCCCCATCACCAACATCCCCGGCGTCTTCGCCGCCGGCGATGTCCAGGACACGGTCTACAAGCAGGCCATCACCGCCGCCGGCTCCGGCTGCCAGGCCGCCATGGACGCCGAGCGGTTCTTGGACGAAGAGGAAGAATAAACACGATGCTGTGTAGGGGCGAACCTTGTGTTCGCCCTTTTTAGTGTCCTGTTTTCGTCTGTATCCTACTACACAGACGGTACAAACCACCAGCACATCCAGGAAGGCTGATATTTCGCCGGCAAGAACCGCGAGTAGGTTACCAATAGTGTCAAGACCCAATAGCAAAGGATCATACAATTAAACTCATATGCGTGCCAATTAAAATTCGTAAAGAGCGAGACGGCAAACCCAAGCGTCACCATTTCCGCAAACACAGAAGAGTCTTTCAAATTCTTTTTTCGCACATAACGCCGCCAGCTACAGAGAACGCTTTCGCTCGCCTTCTCCGGTGTGCCAAAATCTGCCAAAGCGCTCGCCGCCGCTTCGTTCTCATCTTGCCCCAACTCCCGATTGACTTGCATCGCGTCTAGAAGGTGCTGACGCATCTCGCGCATCTCTTCCTCGCGCCGCTTCGCCGGCAAAGCAGTCAGTTTTCCTTCAACTTCTGCCAAATAGTCTTCAAGCAGGCTGTGCACGACCAATCCCCTTTCTCTCGGATATTCCCGTATCTAGCTTTTCTAAGATCGTGTGAATGAGCGTCGCGTAGTCTTTGAGTTCCTGTGTCCGCTTCTGCGCTTCTCGTTTGCCGGCTTCCGTGAGCGTGTAGACCTTGCGGTCTGCGCCCTTCTCCTGTGGCTGCCATTCCCCGGAAATCAAGCCGTCCTGTTCCAGCGCCCGGAGCGCTGGGTAGAGGGTGGCTTCTTTCATCGTCAGCGCGTTACTGCTAAGCTGCTCGACTTCGCGGGCGATACCGTAGCCGTGCAGTGACTGCCGGCTTAGGACAGCCAAGACCAGTGCGGGCAGGTCGCCTTTGACAAGGTTTCTTCGCATTGTCTTACCTCCTATTGTATAGTATCTCTATTATACTATGATTTGGAGGGTATGTCAAGCGCGGAAATAAAATGCAGGAAACTCGGCGTTGAGCGGCGAACGTACCAGAATTATGAACCTGCTCAAAAAATACACTTTTGCCACTCTTGCTTTGCTGTCTTTCGCGGCTCTCCCTGTGTCGGCGGCACCCGCTAAAGGTGTTCTCAGCTATACCGTGCCAGACATCGCCGGAAAGCCTGTGCCGCTGTCCCGCTATTCGGGAAAAGTGCTGCTGATTGTCAACACGGCGTCGCTGTGCGGCAACACGCCCCAGTACAAGTCGCTCGAAGCGCTGTACGAGAAGTACAAAGGCCGCGGCCTGCGCGTGCTGGCGTTCCCCGCCAACGATTTCGCGTCGCAGGAGCCGGGCAGCAACACCGAGATCCGCCAGTTCTGCACGAGCAAATACCAGACATCGTTCGATCTGTTCAGCAAGCTCAGCGTCAAAGCCCCAAATCAAGCCCCGCTGTATGCGTTCCTGACCAGTAAGACCACCGACCCCAAGTTCGGCGGCGACATCGAATGGAACTTCGCCAAGTTCTTGGTCGGCAGAAACGGCCAGGTCATCGGACGCTTCCCCGCCGGCCACGACCCCCTCTCCCCGGATGTCCTCGCCGCCGTCGAAGCCGCGCTGAACCAGCCGGGGCGATAGGTTGTTCTCCCCGCAAGCCGCAGGAAATCAGGTAAAATGTCTTTCCGGACACGGCTTGCGCTAGTTCAGCCTTTCGAAACATGGCCTTCGATGAAATCTGCTGCCGAGCAGCGGTATTGGGACAGCCTAGCGTTAGCGCTGACCGGTGCAGGCAGTGAAACGGGCGCACTTTACCTGACAGGTTACGCCGCAGAAATGCTGATGAAGTGCGCTTACTTCCAGATTATCGGTGTTCCGGTCACCCAGGACATCGCGCCTCACTTGCAGGGCGCAAGGACACATGCCTTCTGGCGCGGCGGCAATCTGCATACGCTGAAAAGCTGGTACTGGTTGCTGAATGACATCCGCTCTGTGAAGGGCATTCCGTGGCCTCCTGCTTCAGCGGCGACGATTGAGCGCTATGTTCTGATGGTTGACACCCACTGGCGCGAGTCGCTGCGCTATACCGCGCTTCCTGCCACAGAAGCCGAACTCAATCAAGCCTTTATGGGCGCAGATTGGCTGCTGACGAACTATGACCTGCTTTGGAGATAGATTATGCCGTATAAATTGATTCCTGCGCCGGAGCCGAAGCTCGAGCCGGCTTATGTTGATGCCGTGGCGCAGGAGCTGCGCTTGATGCGCTCCGATGGCTCCCCCGATGCGCCAATGATCATTGAAGAACAGATGCGGCGCAGCAGCCGCATCCACGTCACGGTCATTTGGGACCAATGGGGAGACGTTGCGCCGGAGGACCGAAGCCGGATTATCCTTGATGCTTACGAGCGCGTTCGCGGCCCGGAATTCATTTTGATCCTCAGCGCCGCCCTCGGCCTCACACACGCCGACGCCAAAAAGCTAGGCGTCGAAAACGGCGTCCTCCAAGCCGCTTAGACAGGCAGAGTGGGTTGACCAAGCCTGCACGATAAACAGCATGTCAAATCGAAGCAACGTGCATTGCCATTTAACTTACAAGAGAGGCGGCGGCCTAGTTATGCGTCAGCCGGAGACTATTACCGGCAGAGATGCCGCAATGCGTCTGATTGAGGAAATCGCCGCTGAGTTCGTCAAAAAGGGATGCCGAACTGTAAAATACTGGGGTGGCATTCGGATTTATGACTGCAAAATTCCTGCACTGTCTGATCAAAGTTTCGAGTACCAAGATTGCGTAGACGTAGAATGCGGCTTGGCACCTGACGACAGCGAGTATGGCCGCTGGGGGAAAGTGGAAAGGCAAAAATATCTGGTGGCGTTGAGGGAGAGAGGCTTGCTGCCTTAAACGACTATGGAAGACGAAACGCTGGTGAAATTAGTCCGCGAGAGAGTACGCCAAATCCCGAGTGGGCAGGTGATGTCTTACGGGCAGGTCGGAGACGAGGTCGGCTGCTCGGCGCGGGAGGCGGGGTGGGCGATGAACCAGATTGCCGACGAAGATGAGGCCCCCTGGCAGCGGGTGGTCGGGAGCGACGGGTACCTGCGGATCGCGAAACGCTCGGCGGCGTGGGCGTCGCGGCAGCGCTCCCTCCTGGAAGCCGAGGGGGTGACGTTCAAGACCAACGACTGCGTTGATATGGCGAAGCACCGCGCGGAGGCGCACGGTTCGGGTACACTGGAAACAGAAAAAACGGAAACGCTGGATTTGGGGCTTTAAGACGGCATGATTATTCACGATATTTCGCTGACGGTTTCGGAGGCGACGGTCACCGGGGCGGGGGCCGAGCGCGGGTTCTCGGCTCGGCAGGTCTCGGAGATCGGGCCGGGCGGGATGGGCTGTCATGTGTCGGTGCTGACAATCGGAGCACACACCGGAACCCATCTGGAAGCGCCGCTGCATTTCGTGCCGGGCGGCCTGACGGTCGAGACGATTGATGTCCGCACCCTGGTCGGGCCGGCGGAAGTGGTGCGGATTTACGGTCGCTCCCCGATCACGGCGGCGGAGCTTGAGCAGGCCAATATCGCGCCGCAGGCAACGCGGGTGCTGCTGCAAACCGACAACACGCGCTTTAAGCGCCTGCAAGACCCGACGTTTCACGCCGACTACACGGGCCTCGCGCCGAGCGGTGCGGAATGGCTGCTCCGGCGCGGCATCCGCCTGGTCGGCATAGACTATCTTTCGGTCGGCCCCTATGGCCCGCAGAACACCGAGACGCACCGGATTCTGCTCGGGGCAGGCGTTGTCCTGCTGGAGTCGCTCAACCTAGACAAAATCGAGCCGGGTGAGTACACGCTCATTGCCCTGCCGCCGAAATTTGCGTCCCTCGAATCTGCCCCCTGCCGCTGCCTTCTGATCGAAGGCGAGATAAACTGAAGGCGAGATAACATGAACGAAATGATGTCGCCGACGATCACGCTGCGCGAGATTGACACCAGCCGCCTGATCAGCGTTGACGATAACCGGGAAGCAATTGAGTTTGGGGTGCGGCTGTCCGCCGCGCCGACCGAGACATGGACCTCGGAGTTCCAGCATATCTACGCGCAGACCCCGTATACGCTCAAGCCCCCGGTGCGCGTGGAAGGCGACGCCCTGCGAATCATCTTTCTGCACCGGTACGCTTCCGAGCTTCAAGGGTACTTGCAGTTCCTCGCGCTGATACTGGACCAGGCGAATATCGAAACTCAGCGCACCGAGGAGCTGCACCTGTCCAGCGACCAGGAGCGGTACAAAGCGGAGTTCCGCGAGGCCCTGCGTCGGGTCCATCTGCCGCCGCCCCATGTCTCAGAAGGAGACCACTGATGAAACTTTCACCCATGCTGCTCGCGCTCTGCGCCGCGCTTGCCCTGCCGTCCGCCCCTCGCGCTTTGGCCGCCCCTTCGGAGGCAGTCCAGCAGGTTCAGGCCGACGGCATTGTGTCCGGGGTCGTAGACAAACTGTGGAACCAGACCGACGACTACTGGCACCACGGCGACTACCCGCGCATCGTCGCGCTCGACCGGATTATCACCGAGGCTGACCCGCAATTCCTGGAAGCCTACTCAAACGGCGGCTGGCTGATGGACAGCCTCGGGCGCACAAGTGATGCCGAAGCGTACTACACGCTCGGGACAAAGAACAATCCCAACGCGGAGTATGCCTACTGGAACCTGGGCTTTTTCTATTTCAACACGCCCCACGACTACCCGGCGGCGGCGCAGGCATTCGGCCACGCCGTGCGTCTGCCCGACGCCGACATCAAAGACTGGAAGATGCTGGCCCACTCCTACGAAAAAGCGGGTGATTGGAGCCGTGCCGTCGAGACCTGGCGGCAGGCATCGGCGCGTTACCCGAAAGACCCGTCGGTGAAGCGCCTGCGGGCCGAAGCCGAGTCGAAGCGTCAGGCCCTCGGGGCATTGGAGAGCGGGCCGCGCTGATGGCTGTTTCTTCCTCGCCGCCCGCCGCCGGCAAAACCCCGCCGGACACCCGTGACCGCCTGCCGGTGTGGGTAATCGTTCTGCTCGCCCTGTTCCTGACCCTGCGCGTCGCGGAAGTCAGCGGCGAGTTTTCCGCCGCCCGGACCTCGCACCTGTCCTCGATGACCGGGCAAGTGGACGAGAAGACGATGGCGGCGACCCTGACCACGAACTGGCAGGCTAAGACCGCGTACCTTACGACCTTCGCCGGGGTCAGCCGGGAGCCGGACCCGAAAAGCTTGCGCGAAGCCCTGAAGTCGGCGGAAGCGCTGCAAAAGGATTCCGGCAACGCGCCGGGTGCGGCCCGGCGCGTCCTCGTCCTGCGGGCGCTGCTGCACCTGCCGCTGCTCGGGCCGGGCCGAAACAAGTTGGACCCGGCCAAAGCGTTCGGGCCGCCGCCTGGCCAGACCCCCGCCGAAGCGGGGCGCACGGCGGCGGAAGGGCGCGTGTGGGCGGATGTCGCCCGTGGCCCGCATCTGTCCCCGGCGCAGACCGCCGCGGATGCCGCGCTGCTTCGGAGCACCCCCAATATCCGCTGGTGGCTCGGGCCGTCTCTGTCGGTGCTGTATCAGTCTCAGGGCAACCCAAGACTCGCCCGGCACTACGCCGAGACCGCCCGGTCGCAGGCGCTCGCGACCATGGGGCCGCTGTTTGTCATGCTGCTGCTCTGGTTCCTCATGGGCCTGGTGGGCCTCGGCCTGCTGCTGACCTTTCTCGTCCGCAGCCTCGCCGACCGGACCGATCCCGGACAGAATATGTCCGCGTTGCCCGGCTTCTGGCCGACACTGCGCGAGACCGTGCCCCTCAACGAGCGCCGCCTCCGGGCCGGCGATTTGCTGGGCGTCTTCGCGCTGTACCTGCTGACCCCGCAAGTCTTGGGCTGGCTACTAGGTGGCTTCGGGGTCCATCATGTGTTCTACTACCGTGGACTTCTTGCCGGCGTCAGGCACTCCCTCTTAACAATGCCGCCGAGCGCACATATTATTGCCAACGTCATTTTGAGTACCTCCGCCTATCTTCTCAGTGCGGCTATTCCAGTCACTGTCCTATTTGCCATTGCCGCCAAGAAGCGGGCATCGGTCACAGAAGAACTGGGCCTTAATACGCATCGCTGGGGCTGGAACCTGCTCTACGGGGTGGGGGGCTATGCGATTGGGCTGCCGCTACTGTTTCTGACCGGGAAAATCGGTGGTGCCATTCCAGGGCCGAAGCCCACTAATCCGATAGACCCTCTGCTGATGAGTGCTTCGGCTCCCTGGACACAGATCGTTTTGATCGCTCTGGTTACCCTCGCCGCGCCGCTTTGCGAGGAGCTGCTGTTCCGAGGCGTCTTCTACAATGCCGCCAAGCTGAAAGTCGGCGTCTGGCCCGCGATTGTCCTCACCGGCCTCATCTTCGGCTTCGTCCACCCGGTCGGCCTGTCCGCCATGCTGCCCCTGGCCGTCCTCGGCGGCGTCTTCGCCTGGATGGCTGAGACCCGCAAATCGCTCGTCCCCGGCATGGTCGGCCACTTTCTGCAAAACAGCATGGCAACCGCCATGCTCCTCCTCGCCCTCGGGAGCTAATCTGATGAAACTGCTGCTGCTTTTCGCGCTCCTTGCCTGCTCTTCTTCGGCTTTCGGCATGATACCAAGCCATGTCCTAATCGCGGCGAGTCCGATGAACCGAGTCATCCGACCCGACACGCCCGCCAATCGGCATCTGCTCCAAGCTATCGAGGCCGGCGATCTGACGGAGGTGCAGGCCGCGCTTCAGGCAGGTGCAAACCCGGACGCCGAGGCCGGCTGGGAAATTCCTGCCATAGACGTTCCCCCGTCACCGGCGCGGACCTTCGCTAATCCCAGGTCATTCACTGAACTGGCGTCACAAGACTCCTCGCAGCAGCACGATAGGTGTCTGCCGATTTTCCACCTCCTGCTCCATAGCCTGCCGGTATCGAGCTTCACCCGCCCTGAAAAAGAAGCAAGTCTGATGTGCTCGGCTGTCGTTATGAACGATCTGGAGTCGGTTCGGTGGCTCGTCGCAAGGGGCGTTAGCGTCAACCCGCCGCCCTCGGGTGAAGGTATCCTGTCCCTCGCGCTCTTTCAAGAGAATATGCGCGTCAAGACGGTGTCTCCACTGACGGCGTTTCTGCTGGACCACGGTGCGGAGGTCAACACCGTGGATTTAACGGGCGCAACGCCGCTGATGATTGCCGCGCAGTATGGCAAAACAGGTGTCGTACGGGCGCTGCTGGCGCATGGCGCAGACCCGGCGCTCCGGGACAAGCAAGGCCGGACCGCGCTGGACTGGGCCTCGATGCGAGGCCAAGACGACGCTGTCGCTCTGCTGCGGGACCGTTCGCCGATGAACATCTCTGAGGCCGCACAATTCGGGGATGTCGTGCGTCTGCGTGCCCATCTTGATGCCGGGGAAGACCCAAACTCGTCCGACGCTTCGGGAACAACGCCGCTGATGAAAGCAGCAGAGTCGGGCAGTCTGCCGACTCTCCGCTTGCTGCTGGCGCGTGGGGCCAATGTCAATCAGAAGCGCAAGGATAGCACTGCTGCCTTGCATCTGGCCGCAGTCAACGGATATACGTCGGTTTGTGCTTTGCTGCTGAACCGAGGCGCGGACATCAACGCCGTCGGGAAGAACATTCGCACTGTTGACTCTCTACTGGATGGACAGTTCACGCCGCTCATGTGTGCCGTTTTGACGGCTCAAGCGGACACTGTGGCCCTGCTGGTCAAGCGCGGCGCGAGCTTGAAGCAGGGAGAAGGAGAGGCGGCGCTGGATGCGACTGTCCGGGATGCCGGCGAGGGGGCCCTGCTGCGTCCGGTCAAAACGCCGAAAGGTCGCCATCTGCACGGCGACGCCGCTGGAAATGCCCGGATGCGGATTATTGACCTGCTGCTCGATGCTGGTGTCAGTCTGCGCTCGAAAAACAGCCATGCTCTGTTTCTGGCCGCCGATGCAGGGCAGGCGGGCCTGGTCGAGTATTTCTTGGCGCGTGGAGCCGATGTCAACGAGCATGGAGAGATAGTCCCGGATAAGAGCATGGAGACCGAATGGAACAGCGGCGAAACCGCGCTGATGGGGGCGATTGAAGCTTGGGACAAAGCTGATGTCGCCAGCCTAGACATCAAGCCCAGCAAGGGGGATCAAGACAGTCAATCTGTCGTTTCCGCCCAGCAGTCGGTCCATCTGCTCCTCGCGCATGGCGCGGATGTCAATCTGCCTAACGCATACCAATCCACTCCGCTGATGCTGTGCGTCTCCCTGGATCAGCCCACCATCGCCGAGGCGCTGCTGGCTCGCGGCGCGAAGATTGATGCTACCGACAGGCACGGCAAAACTGCGCTGATGCAGGCTGTCCGACAAAGGCGTCCTTATCTTGTGCCCTGGCTGCTGGCGCACCATGCCGGCGTAAACCGGCGCGATAAGCTGGGCCGAACCGCGCTGATGGACGCCATTGACGACGGCACGAACAATGCCTTCCGAACACGGGCTACCTGGGCGTGGGCGAAATATGACAATGCAGGCCACTCCATCAGTTTTGACGGAAAGCCGCATCCGGTGCCGCAAAAAGACCTGCCGAACCCGGAAGGCCACCCGGACGTCGTGCGCCTGCTGTTGTCGCACGGCGCATACATCAACGCCGTCGCCCTGAACGGCGCAACCGCCCTCAGCCTTGCTCGCAAGGAGAACTTTGGCTCTGTTATAACAATGCTCCAGAATGCCGGTGCCCGGCGATAGCCGAAGCGTATCGCCGTGACGCGATAATGATGCGGGCAATGTTGGGGTGAGACATCTCCTGGGGGAGAGTGGGGTAGGAGATATTGCGTTTAGAGGTCTCCGCCTAGGAGCTGGCAGCCGAAGAACAGTGTCTTGGCGCGAGGCGGTTTCTGGCCCTGTACGACGGCGGCCAGCGCTTTGTTCGCCCAGGCTGTATTTGGGTCGTGGCAGTAGCGGGCAGCGTTGTAAGCGCCGACATAGACGACCCGGCCCTGCCCATCCAAAATCACGGCTGCCGGTGCGGCCCAGACGCCAAACCGACGCGCGATTTTGTTGCCTCCATCGGCGACGGCTGCCGTTCCAGTAATACCTCGTGCTCGCCAGTCGCAGAGAGCCGCCTGCTGGTCTTGAAGACCTTCTTCCGAGGCGATGACTGTGACGAAGCGAACGCCAGACGGGCGATACGTTTTGATCAGGCGCTGCACATCGCTTTCGGCGAACCGTGAACACGGACAATGTGGGTTCCAGAAGTTCAGCAGCGTCACGGGTTCCTGCCCGGTCAGGCGCAGCTTGCCCTGGTCGGTCACTAGAGTGCTCTCGGGTGCCGGGAGCCGGCGCTCGGGCTGGGCGACCAGTGCCCCCGCAGGGCGCGAAACAGGACGCAAATACTGGCCTTCAAAGTGCCAGAAGGCCATCGCTGTGCCGCTGCCCCAGACGAGAAGGAGAACAATGACTCCCCATGTGCCGGCTCGGTTCATGCTGCCTTGTCCCGTTTCATGGAAGCTGACAGGGGCTTGGCAGAGAGGGGCGGGTCTTCTAAATGACGGTCTGCTGAAAACAATCCACTGTCTACGGGTTTGGTCTGAAAACGGTTCAGGGAAATGCAGACGCCTTCGGCAGAGGCAGCGACTTGTTCACTGATCTGAGCCAGTCTTGCCAGAGCCTGGAACTGGGAGGCGATATGGCCCGTAACATCGTGAGCCGCCGCGCTGTTTTGCTCCGTGATGGCGGCAATCTGTGTCATTCCTTCCTGAGCGGCGAGGACTTGCTCTGCCATTCTTGTCGCTGTCTGGTCGTGGCTGACAATATGCACGAGCAGGTCGGTGATTTGCTCTTCGACCTGCTCACCGCGCTCGCCGATACTCTGCGCGGCTTGCTGGTTTTCGGTGGTCAGCGTATGGATTCGGCCCGCCAGCATCGCGGTTCGTTCGCCGTCCGCGACGACTGCTTCGGTCATGGCCGCAACCCGCGTGAATTCGCTCTGTGCTTCCTCGCCGGACTGCGCCGCGCCTTGCGTAAGCCGCAGAACCGCTTCGATCTCCGACCGGACGACGGCGATCAGCGCATCAATCTCTCGCGCAGCGGTCGCAGAATGATCGGCGAGTTTTCGCACCTCCTCAGCAACGACCGCAAACCCACGTCCATGCTCGCCTGCTCTTGCCGCCTCAATCGCGGCATTGAGGGCAAGGAGATTGGTCTGATTCGCAATGTGACTGATCGTTTCGGCAAAGGCACCGATCTCTCCGGATCGCTGACCGAGATACTGAACCTTCTCCGAGACGGCTGTCACCACAGTCTGAGTCATGCGTGACGCTTCTCGAACCGTATCTACACCCTGCATAGCAGCGATCCGTGCTGATCCGGCAGCTTCCGCTTGTTCCACACTGGTCGCGGCGATACACCCGATCTCTTCGCGCAGTGCCTTGATCAAGAGCGCCATCTGCTGGACACTGGCTGTTTGGGAGCGTGTCTCATCTGCCAGGCGCTGGGCCATCCCTGCCGTCTCCTCCATGCCTGTCGCTGCTTGAAGTGTCTGCCGTGCTTGTTCTTCTGCTCCCGTAGAGATTTCTTTGACCGCTTCGTGCACAGATTCGCCGCCCAATTTGATCTCCTCGGTTTCCCTTGCGGCGAGACGCGCGTCCTCAAGAATCTGCCGAGTTTCATCCTTGGCGGTGTGAATACGACTTCGCAGGCGCTCCAGCAGACTGTCCAATGCTCCGGCGGTCGCGGCGAGACGCGAATCGCTCGGCCAGTCCAGCCGGAATGTCAGGTCGTCCCCTGTCAGCCGTCCATCGGCCAGCACCTGGGTCAAGCGGCTAAGTTCTTCTGCCTGCTGCCATTCTGAGCGCATATGGACTGCGAGGCCGATCAGCATGCCCGATTCAAAAACCACAAACCCGGCATGGATCAGTGTCAGCGACCAGGCCCCGACCGCATCAGAGGTGTAAATGTAGACGGGAATATGAATGGTCTGAAGGGCGGTGAAAACGGCGTGGTGGATGGCAATAGTCAATGCCGCTGTCAGGATCACTCGCCAGTCCCGGTACGCCAGCAAAAACGCTAACGCACAAAAGATATGAAAGTGTGTTTCTGTCAGGCCGTGGGTCTGCTGAATAAACAAGGCGGAGAAGACCATCAGGGCGGCAGCAGCGGTGCAGCGAACGACGACTGAACCGGGGCACAGTCGAGCAAGCAGAGTCACGATGAGGGCGGCCGGCAGTCCAATGGCAAGCGCCGCAGGAAGTGTCTGGTACCAGAACGACAGCAGCAGCGATGCAGCAAAATGGATCCAGAGCAGCACAACAAAGAGCTGATCAGTGCGCCGCTCGGTGTCAGCAATCGTGAACGGTCGGTCAGTGACGGGGTGTGGCATTGGGCAGCCTTTTCTACAGGTATTTTGACGGGCTAACGTCGGTTAATACCTTATCGGAGGAATGCTGCTCAGTCGTTAGGCTGACCGCACGTTTTTCCACTGTATTTACAGCGATGCAACAGCGGTGCTGACGGGGCGGGGGTGGGACATTTGGCGGGTGAGGCGGGCGGCGCGGGTGGGGGGCAGGGCGGCCAGCACTTTGCCGGCTTTTTTCTCGTCTAGGTTGATCAACGCGGCGATGACGTCGGGGTCGGGCAAGCGGGTGAAAAGGACCGTGAGGTCGTCGGGGGACATGGCGGCATAGATAGCGTTCAGCTTTGCGCCGGTGTCTACGGTCGGGGCAGCGCTGGCGGGCGGGGAGGCGGCAGACGTGTTTTTGTGGGCGTCGAAGTCGGCCTGGTCTTTGGCGAGCTTGGCCTGGGCGTCGGCAAGCTGCTTCTTCTGGGTGTTCAGTGCTTCCTGCTCCGGGCTAATGACTGCTGAGGCAGTCGTATCAGCTTTGGCAGGCTTGGGCTTCTTGGCTTTGACGAGGTGCAGGCCGATCAGAGTCTTGGCAAGCGCCGGGTTCTTGTCGGCCATCTTCTGCGTGGGGATGATGCCGACAAAGGCGAGGCCGTAGCAGGCGCCGAGGACGACGAGCAGGCCGAGAATGGGGAATGCGATCTTCATAAGCTGAGTTTACTAAAAGCTAAGTCTACTTTGTCATGGCGGCGCGGACGCGGTGAATATAGTTGTGGGTCTCGGTGAATGGTGGGACGCCGCCGTATTTGCGGACATTGCCCGGCCCGGCGTTGTAGCCCGCCAGCGTCAGGTCCAAATCACCGTGGTACTGCGCCATCAGGCCGGCCAACTGCTTGGTGCCGGCGGCGATGTTCTGCTCGGGGTCGAAGGGGTCGGAGAGGCCGGCTTCTTTGACATTTGCGGGCATAAGCTGCATCAGGCCCATTGCGCCCGCCCCGGAAACGCAGCGCGGGTTGCCGTCGGACTCGGTCTTGATGACGGCTTTGACTAAACTTGGCTCCAAGTTGTTCTGCGCGGCGTACTTCTCAACGAGGGTGTCGTAATCGCCGGGCGTGTGCGAGACGGGCGTGATTGGCACGACGTTTGCCGCGCCGGGCGATACCGGCATTGGGGGCAGCGGGCCGAGCGATGCGGCAGGCACTGCTACTCCCGACGGTCCCGGCGGCAGGATGGTCGCGGTGCCGGGCGGCGGGGCGGCGCTTGCCGAGGTCAGGGCCGCGGCAAAGGTCGGCGCGGGGACAGCGCTTGGGGCTTCCGGCGTGGGTGGCGTCTGGGTCAAAGCACAAAGGCGCTGCTGGATTTCGCTGATGCGGCTTGTGATACGGCTGATTTCGTCCATTGTCGTGGTTCTTTCTGAATCTCTTTTTCTTAGGCTCGCTGGCCGAAATTGAAGCGCGTGGTTGCCATCTCGTCCATGACATTCTGCTCGGCCCGCCGGACCCCGAGCGCGTGGGCCAGCTTGTGACGGTCATGCACTTTTGCCAGCGCCTGCCGGTCCTGCGACGTGCCGACTAAATGCAGTTTATGGGCCTCGCAGGATGTCGCCAGCGCTTTAATGTCGGCTTCCTGCTCTTGCAGCGATTGGGTAATCACCGCCATGTACTCCTGGTAAAGCTGGGTCTCGAAGGCATCAAACGCGCCGGTGCGGCGAAGGCACAGCTCGTCCAAGATCGCCTGACGGACTTCGCGCATCTCGGTCAGCAGCCGCTCGGCCCGGCTCAGGGCCGCTTGTGCCTCGGCGTAGGTCTGCTTCGCGAGTGTCTCCCGGCGCTCACGCTGCTCCAGAACCGCCTGCAAACGAAATCTAAAATGCTTCATGCGTAAAGATACTTTCTAGCGCGGCAATCGTTTCGGGCATCGAGGTTCGCTCGTGGACACCCTGCCTCAGAAACGCCCGGACCGGCTCAATCAGCCGCCGGGCATCGTCAATGCGTGGGTTGCTGCCCTCGGCGTAGGCCCCGATGTTGATTAAATCCTCGGCCTCTTTGAACGTCGCCAAAGTTTCGCGCAGGTGCGTCGCCGATTGCCGCTGCTCGCCGGAAGTCACCTGAGACATGACCCGCGAGACACTGCGCCCGACTTCGATGGCCGGGTAATGGCCCCGCGCAGCTAAATCACGGGACAGCCAGATGTGACCGTCCAAAATGCCGCGCACGGTATCCGCAATCGGCTCGTTCTCGTCGTCGCCTTCCACGAGGACCGTGTATAGCGCGGTGATCGTGCCCTTGTCGCTGGTGCCTGACCGCTCCAAAATCTTCGGCAGCAGGGCAAAGACGCTCGGCGGGTAGCCGCGCGTTGCCGGCGGCTCCCCGACCGCCAGCCCGACTTCGCGCTGGGCCATCGCGAGGCGTGTCACCGAGTCCATCATCAGAAGAACATCGCGGCCCTGATCTCGGAAATACTCGGCAACCGCTGTCGCAACGAGCGGCGCTTTTAAACGCACGAGTGGCGGCTGATCTCCGGTCGCAATTACCAGCACCGAACGGCGCAGTCCCTCTTCCCCGAGGTCGTTTTCGATGAACTCCCGGACCTCCCGGCCCCGCTCGCCGACCAGGCAGATGACATTGACATCCGCCGATGTGTTCCGGGCGATCATGCCGAGAATTGTGCTTTTGCCGACCCCCGACCCGGCGAAGATGCCCATACGCTGGCCCTTGCCGACCGTCAGCAGGCCGTCAATCGCCCGGATGCCGAGGCTGACCGGCTCGGTAATCCGCCGCCGGGTCATCGCATCGGGGGGCGCGGCGCTGATCGGGTACGACTTCGCGCCCGGCCCTGCCACCGGCCCGAGGCCGTCGGCGGGCGCACCGAGGCCGTCGAGAACACGCCCGAGCAGGAACTCTCCGGCGACCACGCGGGGCATCTCCCCGGTCGCGACCACTTCCGAACCGGGCTTGATGCCGGTCATCTCGCCGAGCGGCATCAGCAGCACACGGTTCGATTTAAACCCGACCACTTCGGCCTTGACCGCTTTGGCATTGCGCCCGCCGCTCCGTATCTCGCAGACTTCCCCGATCTGCGCCGCCGGCCCGACACTCTCGACGACCAGCCCGATCACCTGCGTCACCAGCCCGTTCGCCCGCACCGTGTCCAGCCGCTGCACGATAGCCCGGTACTTGGCGATGTCTACGGAGTCCAGAGCTTCACTCATCCATACTCACTCCTAGCGCACGGGCGACTTCGGCAAACTGAGTCTCGATCTTGGCGTCAATCGTGCCGGCATTGGTCTCGATGACGCAGCCGCCGTCACCGACCCGCCGGTCAGCGACAATCTCGATAAACCGCAGGCCGTCCACGATTTCCATCAGATCTTCCCGCGCTTCCTTGACCCGCGGGGCGTCGGAAACCGAGACGCGCACCCGGACATTCTCTTTGTCGGTAATCCGGCGAATGGCATTGGCGATCACAGCAGACACCACTGCCGGGTTTTGCGCGACTTCGGTCTTAATCACCTGCCGGGCGATGTCCAAAACCAGCGCCAGCATTTCCGGCTCCTGCCGACGCCAGAGCGCTTCGCGGGCCGCACCGATGTCCCCCGTGATCGTGTCAATCTCTGCCCGCAGGGCGTCCTGACGCTCCGTCCATAATGTCCGCAGCTCGGCTTCGGCAGTGTCGCGGGCCTCAATTCGGCCTAGATGCAGCCCCTCCGACCAGGCGGCGGCCCGCAGCGTCTCGGCTTGTATCGTCGCGTCTTCCACAATCTCGGCGGCCTCGGCCCGCGCCGCCGTCAGCGCCGCTTCGGCTTCGGCCCGCAGCGCGGCGATGTCCGGGATCGGCTCCGAGGCAGGCGTGTGGAGTGATACGCGCGGCTTGGGTGCGGCGAGAGGTTCTAAAGTATCGAGCCAGGAGGTCATAGGGTCACTTGTTTTACACTGATACAGCCAGGCCATGAAGGCCGGGCACTGAAGTACCCGTCTGCGAAGCCTTCGGCTGATCGTCCTGCGGACGGGAATACAAACACGGCTTCGGCCCCAATCTTCCGTCCCCTGGACGGTTGGCGTCTGCGCCTCGGAGACGGGTAATTTATTGCCCGGCGTGCGATACCCGTCTTTTATCGCCACGTCAACTACGCGATCATCTCTTCGCCGCCACCCCGCGCCACAATAATCTCGCCGGCGTCTTCCAGCTTGCGGATCACGCCGACAATGCGCTGCTGGCTTTCCTCGACCGACTTGAGGCGCACCGGCCCCATGAATTCCATCTCTTCCTTCATCATCGCGGCGGCACGCTCGGACATATTCTTGAAGATGCGTGCCGCCGTGTTCTCGCCGACCCCCTTGAGCGCGACCGCCAGCTCTTTGGTGTCCACTTCTTTGAGGACGAGCTGAATGGCCCGGTCGTCCAGGAGGATAATGTCTTCGAAGACGAACATATTCTTCTTGACTTCCTCGGCGATCTCCGGGTTGCTCTCCGACAGCGACTCGATAATCGTCTTTTCGGTTGAGCGGTCCACATAGTTCAGCACTTCGACTAGAGACTTGACCCCGCCGGCATGAGTGAAGTCTGTGGACACCACCGATGACAGCTTCTTTTGCAGGACACTCTCCACTTCGCGGATGACTTCCGGTGGGGTCTTGTCGAGGGTCGCCAGCCGCCGGGCGACATCGGCCCGCAAGTCCTGGGGCAGCCCGGACAAAATCGCGGCGGCCTGCGCGGGCTGTAAATAAGCGATAATCAGCGCGATCGTCTGCGGATGCTCATTCTGGATAAACGTCGTGATCTGGGACGCATCGGCTTTTTTGAGGAAGTCGAACGGCATGACCTGAAGGGCCTGCATGACGCGGCTGACAATGAGGCTCGCTCTTTCTTCGCCAAATGCGTTCATCAGCATCTCGCGGGCGGCATCCATGCCGCCTTCGGCGATAAATTCCTGCGCCACGCACAGCTCATGGAACTCCTCGATGACGCTTTCCCGAAGCTGGGCGTTGACCTTGCCCATCCGGGCAACCTCGATGCTGACCATGTCAATCTCATCGGGTGTCATGTGCTGAAATAGATGACTGGCCGTTTCCGGGCCGAGCGCAACCATTAGGATCGCGGCTTTTTTGCGGTTGGTGAGCGGCTGGGAGCGAAGTGCCATGACAAATTATCTTTCTCGTAAATCGGGAAAACGTCGGTTAGCTTGGGACTTTCATGTCTTCGGCCATCCAGCCCTTTAAGAGAAGTGCGACACTTTCCGGGTGGGCATCAACCATCGTGCGGATGCTTTCCATCTTCATGTCCTGGTGCTCTTCAATAGACGGGACACGCGGGCGTCGGCGCGGACGCATCTCCGGCTCGGGCATCTCGGATAAAATATCGTCCACAGTCAGCGGACGCTCTTCGAGCATCTGTCCGCCTTCGGCATAGCCGTTCTGGCCGCCGTGACTGAGAGAGCGGTCTAAAAGCGCCCCCGCCGCGTCGTCCGGCGACTCCGCCAGGTGCCCGATGTTTGCACCGCCGCCTGACAGCACGAGCTGCGGTTGGGCTGCGCCGCGCCGCCCGCCACGGGTCAGGAGAACCAGCAGGACGATGGCGACGACGGCGACGGCCAGAGCGCGGGCGATGTTGCTGTAGAGCTGCTGCGAGGCCAGAGACTGCATCTGGGCGGCATCCGCCTTCTGGGCACTAGTGTCGAACGCGAACTGCTGCACCGACACGAAGCGCGTGGTATCACCGGGAACGGCCCCAATCGCGGTGGAGATGCTGTCTTTGAGCTTGGCGACCGTGTCGGCGGGCACACTCGTGTCAACTAACGCCGTGACCGTCTCTTTTTTGATGCTGCCGGGCGCGACTTTGGTCTGGGTGTGGACAACATCGTTGTCGTAGTTCGTGGTGGTGTCGGCGTTGGTGTACTTGCCGCCGCCGCCCGCGCTGCCACCGGTGGTGTAGCTCGGGACATTGAGGTTGCTGCCCGCGCCAGCGACCCCGCCGATTGGGGGAGCACCCGCGCCGCCGGAATAGTCTTCTTCTTTGGTGCGGACACTGACCGGCAGGCCGGTCTTGGTGCCGGTGACGGGTGCGTGCTGGATCGAATCGGTAGAAGTCTGGTCTAAATTCAGTTCGGCATGGACCGTCACAATTGCTTTGTGCAGGCCGACTGTGCGGTCCAGCAAATCTTGGAGGCCCTTGCGGGCGATCTCGCTGGCCCGTGCGTCCTCGCCGCCCGGCAGGCTGGGGTCCCCGGCAGTGTCTATCTGGCCAAGCGGCAGCCCGCTCTGGTCAGTGATGGTGACATTGTCGGGCATCAGGCCCGTGACCGCATGGGCGACCAAGTTGACGACGCCTTTGACTTGCAGCGAGCTGAGCTTCTGGCCTGGTTTGAGGGTGAGAATGACTGAGGCGGTGGGCGCGGTGTCGTTCCCAAACAGGGTCGTGGCAGTGCCGGCGGAGATCGAGACGGCGGCGGCGGCGATGGGGTCGAGCCGCATCAGCTTCCGGTCCATTGCCAGCTCTTTCGCGGTGTTCTGCTTCTGGGTCACGACATCGGGGGAGTCCATCGGGCTGATCGGGACTTCTTGCGTTTCGGTGCCGTCGGCGACACTGTCCGAGGACAAAATCCCTGCCGCCGCGACATACATGGTGGCATTGCTTTCGTCTTTGGCGGGCACCGAGACGGTCTGCTGCTTGTCGTCGTAGTGCATCTCAATCGCATGGGAATGCAGCACCGTTTCCATTGCCGCCGCGTCCTTGCCGCTGACCCCGTGGTAGATCGCCTGGTAATCGGGCGAGGTCGCGAGCGACCCGGCGACGACCAAGCCGACCACCAGCATCAGCGCCATGCCCGTCGCCAGCGCACGGGTGACGGGGGTTGCGGTCTGCCACCAGCTTCGCAGATTATCCCAGGCTTGCGTAAAGAATGCCAACGCTCAAACTCCTCATCCATTGCCGCGAGAATGCTGACTACATACTCATTCGCATGACTTCTTGGTAGGCGTCCACGGCCTTGTTGCGGATTTGGGTCGTAAGCTGAAGCGCCATCGTCGCCTGCTCCGAGGCGATCATCACGGTGTGGATGTCGCCGGTTTTGCCCTGGGCAAATGCCGTCGTCATCTGCCCGGCATGGTCCTGAAGGGCGCTGACCTGCCCGAGTGCGCTTTGCAGCATCGAACCGAACGACGCCCCGCTGCCCGAGCTTGCAGACCCGGAAAGCGCATCAGTGCCGGGCATCTCAGCTTTGGCGAACAGTCCGGCAGCGGCAGTGATGAGGGATGATGTCATAATGGGGTTCCTTTGGCCTTCTTGTGGAAAGATTGCAAACTCAGACGTAGGGATTGTTCCACAGACGGCGTGGGGATTAACAGGTTTTTTTACGGGGGAGAAACAAGAACCTCACCCGGTCGCAAGCGACCACCCTCTCCTTAAGAAAGGAGAGGGTATCCTGCGGATTACTGCGTATCGGAACGGAGTTCCGGGGTGAGGTTCTCTTCGTGCTATGCTCACGCACGCCCAATCTCCAGCGCTTTCATTGCCATAGACTTCACCGCGCCGACTGCCGAAACGTTGGCTTCGTAAGCACGGGTCGCGCTCATCATGTCCACCATCTCGGTGACTGTGTCCACGTTCGGCATATTGACATAGCCCAAACGGTCGGCGTCCGGGTGGCCCGGCTGGTACACACGCTTGAATGGGCTGTTATCGGGCACGATGCCCGAGACCTGCACGCCGCCGCCCATATCGCCCCCGCCGTCTGCGCCGTCGTCGCTGTCCGCGCTTGACAGGTGTGCCAGCGTCTCGCCGAACGAGGTTCCTGCGGGAGCGAGTGCCACCTGCTGCCGCCGGAACGGGCCGCCGCCGGGGGTACGGGTCGTGTTGACATTCGCCAGGTTGTTCGCGACTACGTCCATGCGGAGCCGCTCGGCGGTCATGCCGGATGCGCTGGTCGCGAGAGTGTCCATGTAGCCCATTTATCGGCCTCCTGAGATGACGTACTTCAAGTTGCTGAACTGACCGGCCAGAAGCTGCGCTGACCCTTCGTAGTAAATCTGCGCCGCCGCCATGCGGCTGGTTTCCGCGTCAATATCCACGTTGTTGCCGTCGGCCCGCATCGCCCCATTCTGCTGGGTCGTCAGGGTCGGTCTGCCGGGATGTCCGGGGTCATCGGAGAGAGTCAAGTGGCGCGGATCAGCCGCCGTTTGGGCCAGCGCCCCGTCTTGCGCCGAGTCCAGCAGCGCCGCGAACGTCGCGTCCTGCCGCTTGAACCCCGGCGTGTTGACATTGGAAAGATTAGCGCTAATCGCCGACAGTCGGGCCGAGCCGAGGTCAAGCGCTTGCGAAAGCACAGAGATAGGGGAAGTATCCATACTCGACTTATCGGCAGATCGGGGAAAGAAGTTTAGAGGAAAACCCGCACTTTTGCGGAGAATGTTTTGGGGGGAACCCTTCATTAGGAACCCCTCCCGCTCGTTCCTCGCTCCCTCCCCGAAGCGGAGAGGGGCAGAGGCAGGAGAAGACAAGGTTAGGAGAAGACAAGGCCAACGGCGCTTCAGGGGTTTGCTCTTAACTCTCCACCCTCTCCGCTTCGGGGAGGGAGCGAGGAACGAGCGGGAGGGGTTCTTATGCAGAAGATTTTTTACGCAACCATCGAGCGCGGGCGGGTGTCTACCATCTTTTGCGCTTCGTCTGCGCCGGCAATCAGGGCGGCAGCGTCGCGTGCTCTCGCCAGCAGGTTAGGGGGACGGTCGTGGGTGTCGTGCGTGTCCGACGCGATGACGAGGGGCCAGTCGGCGGCGTGGGTGAGCATAGCTTCGGCGGTGGCTTTGGCTTTGTGTCCGAACGTGCCGAGCAGGCTGCCGCTCGTAATTTGGAACGCCATGCCCAGGTCCGCGCACAAATCCAAAAACGCCAGGCTCTGCTGAATAGACGCACAGCGCTCAGGGTGAGCCAGCACCACTTGAAAGCCCGCTTTGATGACTTTTCTGAGCGAAGACAAACCGTCAGGCGGGATGCCGTCGAACGGCGGCTCGATCAGCGCCCATTTACCCGCATCGCCCAGGGTGCCGACTTCGCCGTCGAGCAGATCAGTCGCGACCCGCCCGCTCAGCTTGATCTCGACGCCGGGCAAGACTGTCAGCGGGATGCCGGCCCGGTTGATAGACTCCTGAAGCACAGCGACATGGGCGCGGACAATCTCCGGGCGGCACGGCTGATGCAAGAACCAGCCCCGGTGTGGGGTCGCAATCAGCGTGTCGGTGCCCGACGCGACGGCAAGACGCGCCATGTCCAGCGCTTCGGCGACATTGGAAGCGCCGTCGTCCACCCCCGGCAGGATATGGTTATGGATGTCTACAAACAGAGTTCTACTCCATAAAAAACAAAATCTGCGCCGCCATCACCAGCGCCGCCGTTTCGGTACGCAGGATACGCGGCCCAAGCGAGACAGTCTGCACGCCGGCCTTGCGAGCGGCTTTGATCTCGGTGTCGCTGAACCCGCCTTCCGGCCCAATCAGCACCAAGACCCGCCTCGGCGTTGGGGGCACCGCCGTCAGCGTGGCTTTCAATAGGTTATCGGTTTCGTTTTCGTAGGCCAGCAGGGCGCAGTCGTAGTCTGAGGCCGTTGCCAGCACATCCCGAAACTCGCCGCCGATGGTCAATGCCGGCAGGATCGCCCGATGTGCCTGCTCCGCTGCTGTCTTGACAATCGCGCCCCAGCGCACCTCCCGCTTCTCCTGCCGGTCGCCGGTGAAGTGAGTGAGGCTGCGCTCCGAGCTGTAAACGTGGAAGCCCGACACCCCGATTTCGGTGCAGCGCTGTAGCACCTGCTCCATCTTCTCGCCGACCTTTGGCAGCGCCTGCGCCACGGTAATCTGCACACTCGGCTCGGTCTGCGGTTCAAACGCCTCCCGAAGCTGCGCCGTGGCCTTTGTCTTGCCCAGCTCCGTCAGCGCCGCCGGCCACTCGCGGCCGGAGCCGTCCAGCACCGCCAGCTTCGTCCCCGGCTGCGCGTGCAGCACCACCCGCAGGTGATGGGCATCATCGCCGTCTAAATAGACAAACTCACCGACAATCTGCTCAGGCCGCACAAAAAAACGTGTCATTGAACCGCCTGACGCTGAAAGACAAGCGCGACCCATTCGCCCTGATGGCGCGTGTCTTTAGAGAGGAACCCAGCGGCTTCGACGGCGAGCCGAACGTCCGACTCGCGGGTGTCTATGATGCCGGACGCAATCAGTGTGCCGCTGGGTGCAGTCCATTCGGCAAGCTGACCGGCCATGCCGATAATCACGTCGGCCAGGATGTTCGCGACGACAACGGTGTAGGGGCCGGGCGGCAAGGTCTCGGCAACTTGAACTGCGACGCCGTTGACGGCGGCATTCTCGGCGGCAATCTTGACGGCCAAGGTGTCGTTGTCGTTGGCGTTTACTGTGGACGCGCCGAGTTTGGCGGCGGCAATCGCGAGGATGCCCGAGCCGGTGCCGACATCAGCGACTCTCATGCCTGGTTTGACATATTCTTCGAGCGCGACCAGGCAAAGCTGCGTCGTCGGGTGACTGCCGGTGCCGAACGCCATGCCGGGGTCCACCACAATCGCGAGGTCGTCCGGGCCGAGTTCGGGCGTCTCCCAGGGCGGCGTGACGACCAGGCGCGTGCCAATCCGCATCGGCTTATAGTAAGCTTTCCACGCAGTGGCCCAGTCGGCTTCCTCGACATAGCGCAGGGTCAGCTCGGTCCCGGCCCCTACGACGCCGAATGCCGGCAGCGCCCGAAGGGCTTCTTGCAGTGCTTCTAGCCGCTCTTCCAAGCGGTCATCTACGGGTAGGTAGCCGGCGACAGCGGGCGGCAGCAGAGTTTCGCGCACCTCGAAGCCGCCGCACCCGGCGGCGTAGAGGGCCGCACCGACGGCGTCTACCGCCTCGGCGTTTGCATCAATTTGGATTTCGGCCCAGCGCATAAACTGCCTTTCGGAACCCACCCCGCTCGTTCCTCGCGACCCTCCCGAAGCGGGAGGGTAAAGAGTTTCAGGAAAAAGCAACACTGACGGTGCGCCGCACCCTCTTATCATAGCTCCTCACCTTCCCGCTTCGGGAGGGTCGCGAGGAACGAGCGGGGTGGGTTACTTCTGCGAGATCGTGTCCTTGAGCTTGCCGAAGAAGCCGCGCTCGTCGGTGTGCAGAGTCTCGCCTGACGCTGCCGCAAGCTCTTTGATGAGCCGTCGCTGGTCGTCGGACAGCTTCGACGGGACTTTCAGCTTGATCGCGACAATCTGGTCGCCGCGCTCGATGCTGCGCGAGTTGACATCCGGGAGGCCCTTGCCGCGCAGGCGGAACGTCGCGCCGGGCTGGGTGCCCTCGGCAATCGTCAGCTTTTCGGTGCCGCCGAGAATCGGCACCTCGAACGTATCGCCAAGCGATGCCTGGGCAAATGACACCGGGGCCTCGTAGATGATGTCCATACCGCGCCGGGTGAACTGGGCATGGGCTTGGACAAAGATCACCACGTACAGATCACCGCGCATCCCGCCGCGCACACCGGCATCGCCCTGGTTCGGGTCCACCAGGCGGACGCCGGAGTCCACGCCCGGCGGAATGTCCACCGTGCGCTCAACAGTCTGGCGCACCCGGCCCTGGCCCCGGCAGGCGGGGCAGGGGTCGGCGATAATCCGGCCTTCGCCCCGGCAGCGGGCGCAGGGCGCGGCAGTCGCGAATGAGCCGAGAATAGTGTTCTGGACATGGCGCACCTGGCCGGTGCCGGAGCAGGTCGGGCAAGTCTGCGGGACCGAGCCGGTCTTCGCCCCGGAGCCGTCGCAAAGGTCGCAGCCTTCGAGGCGCGAGAGACGCAGGGTTTTGGGGACTCCGAACGCCGCTTCTTCAAGCGTGATTTCTAAATCGTAGCGCAGGTCGTTTCCCTGGGTCGCCTGCTGCCGGGCACGCTCCGGTCCGCCGCGCCCCCCGCCGCCGCCCGCGCCAAAGAACATATCGAAGATGTCGCCGAAGCCACCTTCGCCGCCAAAGCCCTGCGGCGGGCCATCATGGCCGTACTGATCGTACATCTGCCGCTTTTCAGGCGACGACAAAATCTCGTTCGCTTCGTTAATCTCTTTGAATTTGTCTTCCGCCGTGTGGTCGCCGGGGTTCACGTCCGGGTGGTACTTCGCGGCAAGCTTGCGGTAGGCCGAGCGGATCTCGGCGACGCTGGCAGTCTTCGGAACGCCGAGCGCATCATAGTAGTCACGTTTGGTAGCCATAAAGTTGGTAAGTTGCCGTTTCCGTCAGACAAGATAAGCTTAGACAAGAGAAGGGGCCGGACTTCTGAAACGGAAGCCCTGCTGATAATCATTGATTCTTAGTCATTGATTATACCAGCAAAGTTCCCGAAAAGAAGCCCGGCCCCGCAGGAGAGCACGAACAATCAGCGATTTAGCCTCTCAAGTTCGTCCAGGCGCCGCTCAATCTTCTGCTGTTTAGCGAGAAGCATTGAGAGTCCCAAAATCAGGACGAACGTCCCAGCGACAGCAATCCCGTAACCAAACCAATCGGGGCGCTTCGTCTCAAGCAAGAGCGGATAATGCAGGCCCATCAGCATCAAAATCGGCCCGAAGACAATCCCGGCTATCAGAAACGGGCTGGTCTTGGTTTTGTTTGTGGACGCAAGCGCGGCTGCCATAACGTGTTCCTCTTTTGGTATCGGCAAAGAACTATGCGCTGAAGCACACGGCGACGCGGCACGGTTAACGAAACCCCGGCACTTCCAGTGCCGGGTTCGCCCTTACAGCGCATCACCTACACATCCCGGAACTCGGCGCTGCTCGCTGGGGCGGAGGAAGAAACGGGCTTGGCGGGTTCTTTGTCCGGCGCATCCATGTCAATGCGGAAGTCGGCGTCCGGGTCGGGAAACGCCTGGGCGGAAGTCTCTTCCAACTTGTCGCTGTCCACTGGCAAGGCGGTGGCCGGGGCGGCGGGAGGCGGAACCGACGCGCTGGTGCCGTTGCTCTGGGATTTGGCGTCGTAGAAGGCGCTGCTGAGAGCCATCAGCGACGTGTTCAGCTCCTCCATGCCGCGCCGCGCATTCGGCGTGTCGTAGGCGTTGACCGCGGCAGTCAGATGGGCGGCGGCCAAGTTGACGGCCTCGATCAAATCCTGGCTCACTGAGCCGCGGGCATCGGCAGCAATCCGCATGGCAGTGTAGATCTGCTGGTCGGCTTTGTTCTTGATTTCCTGCTCTTCGCGCCGTTTTTCGTCGGCCTTGCGGTACTGCTCGGCTTCCACGACCATGCGCTCGACTTCGTTCGTGCCGAGGCCGCTCGATGACGTGATCGTCACTTTTTGCGTGTTGCCGGTGGCCGTGTCTTTGGCCGAGACATGAACAATGCCGTTCTGGTCAATGTCAAATGTCACTTCAATCTTGGTGACGCCGCGCGGGGCCTGCTGGAGGCCCGTGAGCTGAAACTTGCCCAGCGTCTTGTTGTCCACCGCAAAGTCGCGCTCGCCTTGCAGGACATGGATATCTACAGCCGATTGGCTGTCTACCGCTGTGGTGAACAACTGGGTCGCTGAAGTCGGTATCGTCGCGTTGCGCTCGATCAGCTTGGTGAAGACGCCGCCCTGGGTTTCGATGCCCATGGAAAGCGGAGTGACATCGAGAAGCACAATGTCGGTGACCTGACCGGTCAGAATGCCTGCCTGGACTGCTGCGCCCATCGCGACGATCTCGTCCGGGTTAACCCCTTTGTGCGGCTCCTGGCCGAACATCTTGCGGACTCGCTCCTGAACAATCGGCATCCGGGTCATGCCGCCGACAAGCAGGACACGCTGGATTTCCGAAGGCTCAAGACGCGCATCGGTCATCGCCTGCTCCGTCGGCCCGATCATGCGCTCCAAGAGGTCCTGGGTGATGTCTTCAAGCTGGGCGCGGGTCAGCGTCAGCTCCAAGTGCGCGGGGCCTTCGGGGGTGGACGAAATGAACGGCAAGTTGATCGAGGCAGTCAGAAGGGTAGACAACTCGATCTTGGCTTTTTCGGCCGCTTCTTTCAGCCGCTGCATCGCCATCCGGTCTTTGGTCAGGTCAATGCCGGTTTCTTTCTTGAACTCGGTCGCCATCCAGTCAATAATGCGGATGTCCCAGTCGTCGCCGCCGAGATGCGTGTCCCCTGAGGTCGCCCGGACTTCGAAGACGCCGTTGTCGAGTTCCAAAATGGAAACGTCGAACGTGCCGCCGCCCAAATCCCAGACCAGCACCGTCTGTTCGCCGCTTTTATCCTGACCATAAGCAAGCGCCGCCGCGGTCGGCTCGTTGACGATCCGCACGACATTGATGCCGGCGATCTGCCCGGCGGCTTTCGTGGCCTCGCGCTGGGCATTGGAGAAGTAGGCCGGCACGGTGATGACCGCTTCGGTGACCACGTCGCCCAAAAACGCTTCGGCGTCGGAGCGCAGCTTTGCCAGGATCATGCCTGATATTTCTTCAGGGGAATACTCGGTGCCGTCAATGTTCACCCGGTAACGGGTGCCCATCTGCCGCTTGATGCTTGAGATGGTCCGATCGGGGTTCGTGACCGCCTGACGCTTGGCGAGCTGCCCGATAAGCCGCTCGCCGGTCTTGGAAAAGCCGACGACCGATGGGCAAAGGCGGCTGCCCTCGGCCAGCGTGATGACCACCGGCACTCCGGTCTCATCAATGGCGGCAACGACGGAATTGGTGGTTCCCAGGTCTATCCCGACTGATTTCGGCATCTTGTGTCCTTACGCTACGGTGTTCTGTAAATTGTTTGCTTCAGATCGTTACTGTCTTCTACAGGCTGCTCGTGTCCGGCACGAGGTTGTCCCGGCCCGTCTCGGCGGCGTCAATCCGGGCGACAGCCGAGGCCGGCTGCGGCACCAGGTCGCCGCCTTCGTCCTCGATCGCGGTTACTTTCCCGGCGGCGATCTCTTCGAGCGCGATGGTCAGGGGATTGGTCGAGTCGGTGTCAATCAGTACCGGAGCGCCTTCCTTGATTTGCTTGGCCCGCTTGGCGGACAGCACGACCAGCGAGTAGCGGCTCTTGACACGGTCTTCAATAGTATCGGCGGATGGGTAAATCAAAAGTGGTGTTGTCCTTTGTCGAAAATTGGGTCAGTGGGAAGGTTCAAGCACGACGCCTTCCATCTCCAAAATCAGCTTGACGCCGTTCATGTTGACGCCGCGCTCTTCGGAGAGGTAGCGAATGCGGGCCAGCAGCGCGATGTCCCGGTCGGAATACAGCCGCCGGTCTTTCGCAGTGCGCTTCGGGCGGACGATTCCTTCTTTATCCAGTACGCGCAGCGTCCAGCTTGGCAGCCCAGCGAGCTTGGCGGCGATACTGATGACGTACACCGGCTCGTCGGATGCGTCCTGTTCCCCGGCGGGCATGGAATTGACCTCGGCACTGCCGCAAAAGCTGGTCTTAAGGGGCAGCCTTTCTGTCCCAAAGGCATGACTGAGGGAGACGTTGCAGTTTTCTTGCTATCATTATAATCGTTTCCCGCCGCTTCGTCAAGCCCGCTGCCGGTTTCGCTGACAAATCACGTATAATAAGCACATGAACGCTCGTGTACGAAGATTTTTCCCGGCCTTGACCGTGCTTTTCGCGGCAGGGGCCGCGCTGCTTGTCTGGACGGTCAACCCGCACCGCAAAACGCCGCTGCGTAAAGTGTTTAGCCCCGTCGAATGGGTCCGGCACTGGCAGGGGCGCGATCACTACGATGCCCAAAACGCGCTGCTTCAAGAGGGCGACGGCGCGGTGCCGGAAGTCGCATTGACCTTTGACGACGGCCCGGACCCGACCTTCGGCCCGCAGGTTGCCGCCATTCTGAAAGCCAAAGGTGTCCCGGCGACGTTCTTTCTGGTCGGAATGCGCGTCAAGCAGTACCCCGAAGTCACCCGGCTTTTAGATCGCGACGGCTTCGAGCTGGCGAACCATACATACAACCATCAAAGCTTGCCGGCCTTGAAGCCGCACGAGATCGCGAGCGAGCTGCGGGTTTGCGACGCCGACATCTTCGCCGCGACAGGAAAACACACAAGCTTGATGCGCCCGCCGGGTGTCCAGTACAACGAAAAAATGCTCGGCGTCACCAAAGCGCTCGGCTATGTCACGGTCTCCTGGACCGTCGGCGCGAAAGACTACGACAAGGACACATCGGCGGACTTTATTCGGGAGAGGGTTCTTGACCGCACTGCGCCCGGCGCGATTATCCTGCTGCACCAGGACACCCCGGCCACGGTCGCTGCCCTGCCCGCGATCATTGACGGCCTCCGCGCCCAGGGGTTCAAATTCGTCACGATCAGTCAGATGCTGGATCGTCTTCATGCCCGGCGGCCTGTTCGAGTCGGCTGAAGCATTCCCCGCGATTTTGGGTATATTCGCCTCAGAGCGATGCACTTGACAAGAAATCGGGCGGATGGGTACACTCGGGAAATCTTTATATAAAGCCGTTCAGAAAGCGCTCTCTACTCATGCCGTCTCTTAAATCGGTCACGCTCAAAGATGTTGCCGGCCTGGCGAAGGTCTCGCAGTCGGTGGTCTCGACAGTCCTGAATGACCGTCAGAACGGCATCTTTGTCTCGGAAGGCACACGCCTGAATGTGCTGGCGGCGGCGGCCCGGCTCGGCTACGAAGCGCGTCCACGGGCACTGCCGCCGATCCGCAAGCCGGGCCTCGGCGGGCGGCGGTCCGGCGGGTCGCCGGAGGGCCACTTTGTCGGAGTGCTGCTCGGACGCCGCTTCGGCGGCTCCCTGTTCACCGACACGTTCTATGGTATCAACGAGACGCTGGCCGCCCAGCAGTATCATCCATTAGTGCTCGACACCTACGCCGAGACATATCAGAAGGCCGCTGAAAAAGAAGCAGAGTGTTTGCGTTATGCCCAGGACAGCGGCTTTGCGGGCCTCGTGCTGTGGCACGAAGGCGGCCCGGCCAACGTGGATTTGATCCAGAGTCTGCACCGGGAGATGCCGGTAGTCGCGATTGACCGCCGTGTTCCCAGCGTGGAACTTGACTTTGTCGGCACCGACAACTTCGACGGCGCATATCAGGCCACGCGGCACCTGATCGCGCAAGGGCACACACGCATCGCGCACCTGACCCGGATGGAGACGACCGAGGCCGCCGCCGACCGGCTGCGCGGCTACCAGTCGGCGCTGCGGGACAGCGGCCTGGAGTTCAGTCCTCGGGATCTGATCCTGCTGCGCGACGGTGGCCGGCGGCTCGACAGCGACCAGATAGCCGCGCTATTTACAGACCGCGACGCCCCGACAGCGGTGTTTCTGCTGGCAGACTACTGGGCGCCCGAGGTTGTCGCTGAGCTGCGGCGTTTGGATCTGCGTGTCCCGGAAGACATCGCGCTGGTCGGCTTCGACGACGTGGTCCCGCCGGGCCTCAACGAGCTGGGCCTCACGACGATGGCGCAGGATTTCAGCGGCATCGGCAAGACCGCCGGCGAGCTGATCCTCCGCCGCCTGGCCGACCCGGAAGCGGAGTGTGCGACGCAGGTTTTTCCCGCAAGCTTGGTTGTCCGGCAGTCGTCCCTCGGCTACGGAAGAAGCGCCGATGCGCCGCCGGCCTCTCTGCGCCCCCTGCGCTCCAAGCCGACTCTGGCGCTGACTTCTTAGCACGAATTATAGCTCTCTCTTTTTAGATTGCCGTTGCCGACAATCTGCGTTGGGCCGATCGGGGCCGGTACATTTCTCAGCAGTATCTTTCGCAGGCAGTATCTAATCAGGAGGACCTATTATGTCAGCCCGTCTGTTTCTCGGCTACTTCATCGTGCTCGCCGCCGGGGCGACCCTTGTGTTCGGCTCGTCTTGGATGGAGCCTGCCCCCGCCTCGCCGAGCGCTGACGAGCGCAGCGCCGCCGATGAGTATCTCCCGCTCCGCCCTATCTTCCATGTCCACACGCGCAAGCCCATTGTGCGGGCGCCGCAGATGGCGCAGGCCGAGTAGCTCTTTGGGCGCGGCATGAAACAAATTTCGCGTTTTGCTGTCTATGCAGGTATAATGGGAGGTCTTACGGTTTCCCCAAGTCCTGCAAGAAATGTCAGCACGAGGTTGTTTTATGCCCCCCGATGGATGGTTCCGCCGAAAATCGAAATTTGCGCCCGATCCCGCCGCCGAAAGCGCCGCGCTGGTGCCGGACGGTGTCGCGACCAAATGCGCCAAGTGCGGCGAGATTTTGTTTACCAAAGACTTCGAGAAGAACCTCAAAGTCTGCCCCCTCTGCGGCTTCCACCACAAGCTGACCGCCGACGAGCGCGTCGCGTTCACCGCCGACGGCGGCGCGTGGGCGGAGCTGTTCACCGAAATCCGTTCGACTAATCCCCTGCCATTCGAAGGCTACGAAGCGAAGCTCGCCAAAGCGGTCGGTGCGACCGGCGGCAATGACAGCTTCCGGGTCGGCCTGGCCCAAATCCAGGGGACGCCCGTAGTGCTGGGCGTCGCCGACTTCCATTTCATGGCCGGCTCGATGGGATCGGTCCACGGCGAGAAAGTGGCGCGGGCGATGGAAGAAGGCGTCTCGCGCCGCCTGCCGGTGGTCATCTTCACCGCCACCGGCGGCGGAGCGCGGATGCAGGAGGGCCTGCTGTCGCTGATGCAGATGGCGAAAACGTCCGCCGCCGCCGCCCGCCTTGCCGAAGCAAAGCTTCCCTACGTTGTGATTATGACCGACTCGACCATGGCCGGTGTGCTGGCGTCGTATGCGTCGCTTGGCGACATCCATCTGGCCGAGCCGGGGGCGCTGATCGGTTTTGCCGGGGCGCGTGTGGTCGCCCAGGCGACAGTGCAGAAGCCGCCGGAAGATTACCAGACGGCGGAGTGGCAGATGGCCCACGGGCATATTGACGCCGTCGTGCACCGCCGCGACATGCCGCAAACTTTGGGCACGCTGCTGACCCTGCTCGGCGGCGCTCCCGCCGATGCGCTCTCTGTTCACGCGCCGCGCACGTACAATGGCAACGGCACCCATGCCACCGTTTTAGGTGCCGAGACACGTTTGGAGGCCGCACATGGCTAGTATGAACGTGCTGGACTTCGAGAAGTCCATCGAAGAGCTGAACAACGACCTCTCGAAGCTGCGGCAGATTGTCGCCGACCGGGCGAATCCGCAGAACACGCCCGAGCTTCCCAGCCAAATCGCCGAGTATGAAGAGCACCGGGCGGCGCTGCTGACCCACTTCTTCGGGCACCTGACGCCCTGGGACAAAGTCCTGCTCGCCCGCCATGTCAAGCGGCCCTACACACTGGACTACGTTTCAGCAATCTTTGAGGACTGGACAGAGCTGCACGGGGACCGGCTCGGAGCCGACGACGGCGCGATTGTCGCGGGTTTCGCGAAGCTGGGCGGCCTGCCCGTGGCAGTCATCGGTCACCAAAAAGGCCGGGACCTCAAGCAGCGGCAGCATCGCAACTTCGGCTCGGCCCGGCCCGAAGGCTTCCGCAAGGCCGGACGAATCATGCAGCTTGCCGCCAAGTTCGGGCGGCCTGTGATCACATTCGTGGACACTGCCGCCGCTGCCGCCGACATCGCCGCCGATGAAGGCGGCATTTCGGAGGCCATTGCCCGCTCGATGTTCGAGATGGCGACCCTGCCGGTGCCGATTGTCTCGGTGATTATCGGCGAAGGCGGCAGCGGCGGCGCTCTCGGCATCGCCATCGCCGACCGCGTTCTAATGCTCGAACACGCGGTTTACTCGGTCATTCCCCCGGAAGGCTTCGCCGCCATTTTGTGGCGCGACCCTACCCGCGGAGCCGAAGCCGCCGCCGCGCTGAACCTCACGGCCCAGCGGGCGTCAGAACTCGGCATCATTGACAGCATCATCCCCGAGCCTTTGGGCGGAGCGCACCGCGACTGGGCCAGTATCGCCGAGACGGTCAAAGCCGCGCTGCTCGATACGCTGGCCCCGCTGCTGCCGATGCCCGCGCCGGTTCTAGTCGCCGAGCGCTACGAAAAGTTCCGGCATATGGGGCAGTACGTGGAAGCTGGGGACGAGTGACTGAAGTCACTCGCTGTGAAGCGTTCAGAAACGCCACCTGTCCAGGGGACAGCAAGATAGATTCAAGCCTGTGTTGCTGTCTTAATCTTCTACTCTCATCTTGCTGTCCCCTGGACAGGTGGCGTTTCTGAACGCCTTACAGCGCGGACGTTCACGTCCGCGTCTTCATATTTGTTTTCTTGAAACACTATGGCTCTGAAATACCAACGCCCACGCGGCACCCACGACTTCTATCCCGACGCCCCTGGCTGGGAAGACGACAGCGCACGTCGCCAGCAGTTGGAGGACCAGTTTCGTGCCCTCTGCCGCGTCTACGGCTACAGCGAAATCCGCACCCCGGTCTTTGAGGACACCGATCTTTTCAAGCGCTCGGTCGGCACCGAAACCGATATTGTCACCAAAGAAATGTACACGTTCCTCGACAAAAGCGACCGCTCGCTGACCCTGCGCCCGGAAAGCACGGCGTCGGTGCTGCGTGCCTATGTCGAAAACTCACTGTATGCGCGCGGCGGCATGACCAAGCTCTATTACTGCGCGTCCCACTTCCGCTATGAGCGCGGCATGAAGGGCCGCTACCGGCAGCATGAGCAGCTTGGGGTCGAAGCGCTCGGCACCGACGACCCGGCATTGGATGCCGAGGTGATCCAGCTTGCCCTGGCGTTCTTTAGCGCTATCGGCATCAAGAATCTCACACTGAAGCTGAACTCGGTCGGCTCAACTGAGTCCCGTGCCGCCTATTTGGTCGCGCTCAAAGACTACGTTCAGCCCTTCCTTGCCGAGTTCAGCGCCGAAGGGCAGAACCGCTACGAAACCAACCCCCTGCGCCTGCTGGACACTAAAAACCCGCGCGAGCTGGAGATACTGGCCTATGCGCCCCACCTCTCCGCCTATCTCACTGATGACGAACGCGCTCACCATGCTGCCGTTATGGGCTACTTGACCGATGCCGGCGTCGCCTACGAAAACGACCCGTTTCTGGTGCGTGGCTTCGACTACTACACCAAAACCGCATTTGAAATCCAGTCGCCGGACCTCGGGGCGCAGAACGCCCTCGGGGGTGGGGGGCGCTACAACCAATTAGTCGAGACGATCGGCGGGCCACCGACCCCCGGTATCGGCTTCGGATTGGGGGTCGAGCGGGCGCTCATCGCTCTGCAAGCGCTCGGGGTCGAGATGCCGCCGCCGCCCGCCCCGACCGCTTATGTGATCACGCTTGGCGACGCCGCAAAGCCCGTCGGGGTCAAGCTGCTGGCCGACCTGCGCCGCAACGGTATCGCCGCCGAGACGGAGTACGGCGCACGCAGCATGAAGGCGCAGATGCGGGCCGCCGACAAGGCGAAAGCCAGTTATGCGGTGATTTTGGGCGATGACGAAGTGGCGCAAGGGGTGGTACAGCTTAAAAACTTAAACGATAGCTGGCAGCACAAAGTCCCGCTCGCTGAGGTCGCCGACTGGCTGGCCGGCGATGTCAACCGCCTCCCGGCGGCGCAGATACCAGGCTCCCTGCCGGGGTAGGTTCTCTATGAACTCTGTGCTCCCAATCACCGCCCGCGTCCTGCATGGGCTGGCGCTGGCCCTGTGGCTCGGCGGCCTGGTCGCCATCGGCGCACTGGTCGCGCCGACCGCGTTCCACGCCGCACGGTCCGCGCCGCTGCTGGCGGGCAGCCCTGCCGCCCAGAACACCTTGGCCGGGGCGGTTGTCGGCGGCAGCCTGCGCCTCTTCAACTTTCTGACCCTCGGCTGCGCCGCTATGCTTCTTGTGTCCAATCTCCTGCTGCTGCCGAAAACCTCCCGCCGCTGGACTTCCGCCTGCCTCGCGGTCACGGCTGTTTTGCTGCTGTCTACGCTCTCTCTAGCCTTTGGCCTGACCCCAGCGATGGATCACGCGCAGGCGTCAGGCGATTTGGCGTCTTTCGACAAAATGCACCACTCCTACGAGCAAATCTCCACCTTGTTCCAGATGCCTTTGCTCCTGCTGCTGACCCTCTTCACGGCCCTGCGGGACACGGTGCGTTCCTAGCGGCTTGACTCGCCCGGTGCAGAGCGTCATAATAGAAACAGTTGCTGTTTAACTGGGCTGAAATTTAGCTGGGCTGAAATGAGGTGAAGCGATGGGTTACGCCGACTACGTCTGCTACCTGCTGGGGTGCCAGAGCGCCGGGATCGTGCCGCTGGAAGTGTGGGACTTCCGTGTGCTGCAAGCGGAATTCCTGCGCCGTGCTGCCGAGCCGGATGCGCCGCCGAGCGACATACCGGTGCTCGTGCTGGAACAGCTTGCTTTGGTTGTCGCCGAAGGCTACGAAATTGCGGCCAGCGGCGGAACTCTCTCACCCCGAAACGACACGTCCAGCAAAAACGATGAGCCGCCCGGCAGCGCTGCCTGCGGGGTTCGCGAGCCACGCGTTCCGCCGCGTGAGCCGGTGCTCGCCGGCAGCGCCGCCCGCCCACTGCCGTTGTCCACCGCGCCCGACCTGTCATTTTGGCGCGTGTAAGCCAGCCAGTCCAAGCTTCCCCTGCTTCCAAAGCCACGCCGCGGCCAGCGGCAGGGCCAGGCAGGTCGTGTAATAAACAACGAACCCGGCTCCCGCGCCGATGGCCTTGCGGACTCCCAGCGTGTCCAGTGCAATAATCGCCAGCGGGTGTATAACATAAACCGCGAGCGACTCGGCCCCGAAATAAGATAGCAGCGGCGCAAGGCGAACCCGGATCAGCGCCCCAGCCAGTGCGAGGACGAGGAAGCTCATGCCGGCGGTGAAGCCCCACTGCCCAAACTGATACAGCGCAGTATTGATGCGGGCGGGCGGAAGCAGTGTCGCCAGTGCCAGCGGCGTGTAGACCAGCGCCGCCGTCAGTGTCAAGGCCAGCGCAGGCCAGATGCCCCGTTTGAATATCTCCGGCCAGCGACCCATCTGGCTCCATAGCCACAGGCCGAGCGTTACCGGCAGGATATCCCACAAAATCGTTGACTGGAACTGATGCACCAAGATGCAGCGGTTCGAGACATAAATCGCCGACTGCAAAACCACGGCCCCGAGCGCGGCGGCCCAGAGCGGCGGGCGGCGCTTGAAGAGCGGCAGCAGCAGCGGCAGTAACACATACAGCTCGATGGCCAGCACGAAAAAGTAGAGGTGGAACTCGGCTTTCCCCGACAGCAGCAGGTCCTTCAAACGCCCTGAACTGAGATGCTGCCCGTGGCCTAAAGCGCGGTTGACGGCAAGGTAGACGCCGCTCCAGAGCACGTAGGGCAGCACGGCGGAGGTGAGCCGGCGCGACCCATAACGCACGAGGCTTGGAGTCCGCGCGAGGCTCAGGGCATTGGCGAACGCACTGAGCATCAGGAAACAGGGCACGGCCCACGAAAAATCAACGTTCGGCACGGCCAGCGTGTACCAGGCCCAGGTCGGCGGCGTGTGTGATTTGGCCGGGTGCAGGAGCGGCAGGAAGTGGCCGGAAACGTGGATAAACAGCACCGCGAGGATGGCGATCCCCCGGCAGATGTCCAGCGATTCGAGCCGCCCGGTGGGCTTCGGCGCTGCCGGCGTGTCGAGCGGCGTATCCGCGAAGGACGTGTCAGTGGGGTTGGAGGCGTTCGGCATCGCCTCCCATTCGCCGTGCGGGGCCGGAACTCCTGCTTTCAGGAACCCCTCCCGCTCGTTCCTCGCTCCCTCCCCGAAGCGGAGAGGGGAAGAGATAAGATGAGGACACCTCGACTGCTGGGCAAAACTTTCTTCCGAAACTCCTAACCCTCTCCGCTTCGGGGAGGGAGCGAGGAACGAGCGGGAGGGGTAATCTCCCACACCTGCCCGCGAGGGCCGGTCCAAGCAAGCGAAAGTGCATAGTGCCCGAACAGCCCCCGCAGGCTGTCGGGACTAAGGCCCGGCGACTGCTTTTGCAGGCCCTTGACGCAGTCGCGAGCGTCCCAAATCTCGCCGAGCACATAGACGGGCCGGTGTGCCCCGAACGCCCCGGCCAGCGACTTGTCCAGCACCGCCGACGCCGCCGGCAGGTTCGCCGAGTGTGCCAGCAGGCCGTGCAGGGATAGTACCGGACGGCCTGCGAAGTAGGGAATGTCCACCTCGCATTGTGCGTCCCCGCCGACCCCCGCTACGACTATGAGTGAGCGCGGCGGTGTGTGCGCTCTGATGTCCACGGCCAGCCGCTGCGAAATCCCGGCGATAGGTTTCAGGTACGGCAGGACGCCCCCCAGGAAGTTCAGCGCAGCAAAGACCCCGACCCAGACGCCGAGGATGCGCGGGCAGGGCTTCGCCAGCAGCAGCAGTGTCCCGAGCGGCACCAAGACCGGCACCCAGAAGACAAATGCGCCGGGGCACCAAATCGTGAAGAACGCAGCGTAGAGGCCGGTCCAAACCAGGCAAGTCACGGCAACGGGCCAGTCGGCGGACCGCCGCAGCTTCGGCAAAGACGCGGCGATTGTCCAGGCCGCCGCCGTCAGCCCCAGCAGCGCCAGAGCGTAGAGTGCCCAAATCAGACCCAGCGCCGCCCGTCCCAGCAAGTACAGTGGGGTCTCTGCCAGCGCCGCCCGCCCGAGCGGCTGCACGAACATGGCATGACGCAGGCCAAACCCATCCAGGCGCAGGTTGCGCCACACATGGAAATCCCACCACCAGCCCCGCTCGGCATAGGCGTTCATCCAGTGATGGAACGCGCCCGGCGAATGCAGATGCAGGGCCAGGACACCGACCAGCGCATACGCGCCGAGGACCATTCCTGCCCAGGCCGCGCCGTAAGCCGCCAGCCGGCCAAATCGCGCCCCGTTTCCGGTCAGCGTCCAGACCCCCACCGCGCCGACCAGCACAAACAGCCCCGCGCTTTCGTGGAACAGTGTCGCCAGCCCCGCCAGCAGTCCGGCCCAAGCCGCATCGTGCATGATAGGACGCTCGCGCAGGCGAATAACCACGCCGAATGCCGCCAGCATCAAAACGCAGCTCGGCATATTCACCCGTCCGTCAGTCGCACAGATCCACCAGCCGAACGACCCCGCCATCCCCAGCGCCAGCAGCAGAGGCCGAACCCCGACCGGCTGCAAGCGGCGCAAAAGCCGATAATACAGCGCGACGCCCCACGCACCCAGCACCGCATTCAAAGTCTGCGTGATGACGAGCGGCCCGCCTGTGTATCCCACAAACTGGGCCAGACGCCAGGCTCCGAAGCCGAGCGCATTGAACAGCAAGTGATGCGGGTGAAACAAAGGCCGCAGCTTGCCGGTCTCGTGCGCCAGCCCGATTTGGTTGGCATACGCCACGGCATCAAACGTGTTGAGATGTGTCCGCGTCAGCAGGTACAGCGTCAGTGTCCCCCAAAACAGCAGCCAGGTGAGTGGCAATTCGCGCTTTTGATTAACTATATATGTAGTCAATAAAGACGGCGCTTCGGCTTCTTTGATCATAGTGATACTCTTTCGTGTTGTTCTCTCAGTCGGGAGTATAGAAACCCCCGGCTGGAAGGTGTCCTTCGGACAGAGAGATGCCAGCAGAGAACCTCTCTCGGTTTATATCTTCGTCCGAAGGACGCTTCTTTGCCGGGGGTTTTACACCCCTGGCCTAGTCGGCGTCAGCAGAAATGCACGGGCTTCGCCGTGAAACCGGCCATGCCCGGCAATCTGCCCTTTGTCATTGATGCTGTCGGCACTCGTCAGGACCCAGCCGGAGCGGGCTGGTATAAAGTCGTTCAGTTTGATGACTGAGCCGTTTTGCCACAGTATCGCCCGCTGTTTTGCCGCCGACCAGTGGTTTTGTTCCGTCGAAGCGCTCCCAACAATTTGGCCATAATTATTGATCGCAGTCGCCGAGATACCAACGAAGCCGGGTGGGATCGGTAGGAAGTGGGATTGCCATTTTTTCCAGAGTTTAGGCTGGACCGGGTTCCATTGAAGTAGGACCTGCCCTCTTTCATTGATGGCGTAGGCCGTGCCCCACAATCCTAATTTTGTCGGCTTGTCTTTGTTCCAAAGGGCTGCCTCTGTATGAACCGCGCCTGGCGTCTCGCCAGCAATCTGACCTCTGTTGTTGATGGCGTCGGCTTCGCCCGGACCCAGATTGATCATCTGTCCATTTCGATAAACAAACGCATGGGACTGAGTTTGCGCCGGATCATCGCTGATTGGCCTCCCGATTGCAGTAGCAATCCCGACAATCTCGCCTTTGTCATTGATCGCTTTAGCTTTGCTCACTTCATCACCGTCCGGCGCACTCAGGTAACGCAGCGTGCCGTGCTGCCACAGAAACGCATGGCAAACAATGTTCAGGATCGCGCCGTCAGTTGTGTCGTCTAGGTTTCCGGCAATCTGTCCGCGATTATTCAGGCCACGAACAACGACGCTGCTGTAGCCATGCGGCAGACCGAGATCGGTTCGCCTGCCGCGTGTCCAGATAAAGCCGCGCAAGCCGAGGTTTCCGGCGTATGGCCTGTGATCCGTTGAGTACGAACCGGCAACCTGCCCCCAATTGTTGACGAACAGCGGCTCGCCACTCGTAGCAGTGCCAATATCTGTCACCGTGTAGCACGGCGGTGCGGCTGTCACCGCGACAATCGTGCAGAGCCAAAACAGCAAGCAAAGCGTAAGTCGCGTCATGGTAAGTTTTCTAGCGCGGCGTCAGCAGAAACGCTCTTTTTTTGCCGTGTAGGAGGCCGGTGCCGACGATCTGTCCTCGGTTGTTGACGGCGCGGGCTTCGGTCAGGACCCAGCCGGAATTGGCAGGGAGCAGGGCATTCAAATCAATTGGTCGGCCGTTGTGCCAGAGGGTCGCACGTTTGTCTTTGACACTGGAAGAAGTCTGCGAAACGCCGGCGACTTCGCCATGATTATTGACGGTATACGCGGCGCTGTCGGTCATACTTGGCAAGGGCGGCAGGTCGTGCAGCTCACCGCTTACGTAGACGAATGCATGGCGGACACCCCTGCCGGTTTCGGATGCGCCGGCGACTTCGCCGGTGCCGCTGACGGCGTAAGCGACGCTGTTCAAGCCGCCCAGGGTGCCGAGGTCGGTCATTTGTCCGTCGGCCCACACGAACGCATGGGTTGCGCCGAGGGTTTCTGTATCGGCTTTGCCTGCCACTTGGCCGGAGTCGTTGACGGCATACGCGGCGCTATAGGGGCCGCCGAGCGTACCGAGGTCCTGGTTAGTTCCCGCTTGGGTGTGCAGAAAGGCGCGGCAGACCCAGGCGCGGAGCCGGTCGGCCCGGCCGGTCTCGCTGAAGCCGGCGACTTCGCCCGCCGCATTCACGGCCCGCGCCTCGCTGTACGGGTAGCCCGGCAGGGAGCCGAGCCGGTGGGGAGCGCCGTCCCAGACAAACGCCCGCCCGTGGCCGGGAATGTTGAACGAAGTCCCCGCGCTGAGGCCCGTGTTGCTGAGGCCATACGCCAGGCTCGCACGGTGCTTCGGCAGAGTGCCGACGGGAGCCAAAGACTGGGCATCGCCGACGTAGCCCGCCGCGCTGCCGCCGCCCTCGACCGACAGCGCGACCTGCCCGGAGTCGTTCAGCGCGGAAACCGTACCGTCCGCGCCCTCCGCCAGCGCCGTGACCGTGTAGTGCGTCGCGGCGGAAGCCGGATTGCCGGCGGCTTCGACCTGCGGCAGTGCGGCAGACAGTCGCCAGGGCAGCAGAAGCGGCAGGGCCAGCGCCAGCGCACGGGCGCAGCGCGGCGTTGTCTGGTTCTGGGAGAGGCCGAGCAGGCGGCGGCGCAGGGCGGCGTACCCCGGCGACAGGCCGAGCGCGGGAGGCGCGGCGGCGGGCGCGGTCAGCTTCAGCAGGAGCTGTCCATAAGCGGCGCGGGGCAGGCCGGTCGCGGACAGCGCCAGGGCATCGCAGGCTTCCTCCCGCGCAGCGGCCCATTCGGCGGTGGCCCACCAGGCCAGTGGATGAAAGAAAAAGACAATTCGGGCCGTGAGCGGCACCAGCGCTAGGGGTAAATCACAGCGCTTAATATGCGCCATCTCGTGCGCCAGGGTCAAGCGCAGCTCGGCGGGGGTCAAGGCGTCTTCCAGCCCAAGCGGCAGCAGAATGGCGGGCCGAAACCCGCCCACGAGGCACGGCGTTTTGACGCCGGGGCCGGTGAGGACACGCGGTGCCGCCCGCAGTCCTATCTGCCGGGCCAGGGCGTCTAGGTCAGCCTCGGGCAGCGTCACAGGAACCGTGCCGCGACCCAGCCGCCACACCGCCGCGTACTGCCAAAGCGCAACTGCCAAAGACACGAGGATGCCGCCGAGCCAGGCGGCAAACAGAAGTGCGGGCCAGCGCGGCGCGTCAACAGCGGGCACCGCTGCCGTATCGCTTTCGACCGCTTGGGCAGCATTTGTCGCTGCCGGCGCTTTGACGAGCGGCAGCGCCGAGGCCGAGTGCCGCATAAGTGGTGTGGACGCGGTCTGCACTGTAGGCACCGGCGCGGGCAGCACCGGCAGGTTAATGGGAGCGGTGACGCACACATCGAGCAGCAGCTTGGCGCAGGCCAGCCACCAGAGCCAGGTGCGGACACCCGCCGGCAGGCGTGGGGCCAACCGGCAGACAACGCCGACAGCGGTGATCAAGAGTGTGCCCCAGAGGCACGCATGGGCGAGAAGTGTCAGAACGGCAAGCGGCTCCATTATGCCTACTCCTCCATCGTCTCCAAGAGTTTTCGCAGCTCGGCCCGCTCGCGGTCGGACAGCTTGGCGTCGGAAAGATACGCCACGAACGGCGAGAGTGACCCGCCGAGCGCCTTTTCGACAAAGTCCGACACAAGCGACTGCATCAGCTCGGTCTTGGCGACGACCGGCTTGTACTGGAACGCCCCCTGGTCGCGGTCTTTAAAGCGCGACACGTAGTTTTTGAGGCGCAGCCGCTCCATCATGGTCAAAATCGTGGTACGGGCGAGGCCATGTGCTTCGCCGAACTCGGCGGCGGCGGTCCGCACAGTGACCGGAGCATGGTCGTTGACATAGCGCAGGAGCGAGAGTTCCTGGTCCCCCAAAGATTGCGGCTTGTTCATAAGGGCAGTATAGCACAGGACTACAGGTATCGTCAATAGTGCTCTTTTTCGGGTAAAATGCGCTGTCAGGGGGAACCGCATCCATGAAAACTCAACGCTCGCTCTTGCCATCTGCTGCAGTGCTCACGATTTTTTCCTGCCTCATAAGCGGGTGCAGTCACAAACAGCACCCGCCCCGCCCAGCCCAAAGCAAACCGCTTCCGCCATCGTCTCTGGCGCCGCTCATCCAGGCGGCTGCCGACGGAGAACCGGAAAAAGTCCGCCGACTGCTGGATCAGGGCGCGGATGTTGGTATTCGGTCGTCGGTGCCCCATGACCATACCGCACTGGAAGCGGCGATCTGGCACCGGCAGAACGATATTGAGCGGTTTGATGCCGTGCCGCCCGACGCTGTCGGCGAAGGTCTGCGAAACCAGCCTCTATACAGTGAGGGGGCCGCTAAAGACGAGGACTACCGGGAGGTTATCGGAATGCTCCGGCAGGCGGCGAAAGACAAGGCGGCGAAAGACAAGGCGGCGAAAGATAGTGTGAAAAAGTCCAGAACCGGCACTGGAAGTGCCGGTCTACGACGAAAGAAAGTTGAGCCAACTAAAGATTAAGAGACGCCTGCATCTCTAACCCTCAATCGCTGCGATTTTCCGTCATAGCAGACCGGCACTTCCAGTGCCGGTTTTTAACTATGCGTTTCCCTTCCCCGTCGGGTAAAATAGCGCCACCATGACCGACACAACCCCCACCCATACAACTCCCATCGAAGTCACCCCTGACCCGGACTCCATTCAAAAAGACGCGGTGCGGGCGGAAGACTTGCGGACAAAGCTCAATCACGCAAACTATCTGTATCACGTTTTAGACCAGCCGGAGATGGCGGACGCTGAGTACGACCGATTGCTGCGAGAGCTGATTGACTTGGAAGCGGCGCACCCGGAATTAGTCACTGCTGACTCGCCGACCCAGCGGGTGGGGGCGTCGCCGCAGTCCGATTTCAAGCCGCATACCCATCGGCAGCCGATGCTGTCGCTCGGGAATGCGTTCGACAACGACGAGCTTCGGGCCTTCGATGAGAAAGTCAAGAGGCATCTGGGGCTGGCAGCGGATGCCGACGTGGAGTATGTCACCGAACTCAAAATTGACGGCCTGGCGATCTCGCTGACCTACGAAAACGGCCTCTTTCAGCGCGGCGCGACACGCGGCGACGGCGTCGTGGGCGAGGACATCACGGCCAATCTTAAAACTGTTCCCGGCCTGCCGCTGCGCCTGCGCCCGCCGTTCCCGGCGTTTGTCGAGCTGCGCGGTGAAGTCTATTTAGACCACACCGAGTTCACGCGCATCAATGCCGAGCGGGAAGCGTCGGGCGAAGCCGTGTTTGCGAACCCGCGCAATGCCGCCGCCGGCAGTGTGCGTCAGCTCGACCCGGCGGTGACCGCCAAGCGCCGCCTGAGCTTGTTTTTGTATGCGCTCGGGGCGGCAAGTGAGCCGGCGGCAGAGTCGCAGTCCGGCCTGCTGCAAACGCTGCAAGGATGGGGGATGCGGACCAACCCGAAAGCGCGGGTCAACCCAAACATTGACGCGGTGATCGCCTATGTCGCCGAATGGACCGAAAAGAAAGCGTCGCTGACCTATGACATTGACGGCATTGTCGTCAAAGTCAACTCGTTTGGGCAGCAGCAAGATTTGGGAGCGGTGGCTCGGACCCCGCGCTGGGCGATTGCCTTTAAGTTCCCGGCGATGCAGGGCCGCACGAAAATCCTGGATATTATTGCCTCGGTAGGCCGCACCGGGGCAATCACGCCGGTGGCGATTGTCGAGGCCGTGACCCTGCCGCCAAACTCGGTGGTGCAGCGGGCGACCCTGCACAACCAGCTAGAGATTGACCGCAAAGATGTCCGCATTGGGGACACTGTGGTCATCCAAAAGGCCGGCGATGTCATCCCCGAGATTGTCCAAGTGGTTTTGGAGGCTCGGCCGGAAGACAGTCAGCCGTACAAGCTGCCGACACACTGCCCGGCCTGCGGGACTCTTTTGGTACGGCCCGAAAACAGCCCGGTGACGCGCTGCCCGAACTCCTCCGCCTGCCCCGGCCAGAATGTCCAGCGCATTATCCATTTCGTCTCGCGCCGGGCGATGGATATTCAGTGGCTCGGCGAGAAACACGCCGCGCAGCTCGCCGAGCAAAATTTGATCAAAGATGCCGCCGACCTGTACTTCCTCAAAAAAGAGGACCTGCTGCCATTAGATCGCATGGGCGACAAGTTGGCGGACAACATTCTCGCGGCGATTGACGGCAGCAAGCACCCGCCCCTGCCGCGCCTGATTTTCGCCCTCGGCATTCGGATGATCGGCGAGAACTCTTCCGAGATTTTGGCCCGCCATTTTGGGTCTTTGGACAAATTGGCGGCGGCGACGACGGAAGAACTGGCGAATATCTACGACATCGGCCTGACGACGGCAGAGCATATTGTGGCGTTCTTCGGGCAGGCCGAGACCACCGAGTTTTTGGACAAGCTGGCCCGCGCCGGGGTCGTGCCCGTCGCCGGCGAATTTACGCCGTCGGCGGACACGTTTGCCGGGAAGTCGTTTGTGTTTACGGGAACACTCACGACGATGACGCGGGGCGACGCCGAGGGAATCGTCAAGACGCTGGGAGGGCGGGCCGGGTCGTCGGTGTCCAAGCAGACCGATTATGTCGTGGCCGGCGACAATGCCGGCAGCAAATTAGAGAGAGCCAGGACACTTGGCGTCACCGTCCTGACCGAAACCGAGTTCCAAGACCTGGCGGCGGGACCTCACCCCGAAACTTCGTTTCGACCCTCTCCTTAAGCAAGGAGAGGGTAAGAATAGGAGATTTGGATTGACCCGTAGGGGCGCCGCTTGCTGCGCCCTCTTATCCTATTTCTTACTCCTACCCTCTCCTTGCTTAAGGAGAGGGTCGAAACGAAGTTTCGGGGTGAGGTTTTCTTGCCCCGCAACCCACCCGAAAATTATTTTTGTGTAGTATTGACAATCTTTGCAATAGGCTTTATAATAGTCCCGCGAGATACAACTGTATCGCTATAGCTGCAGGCAGCCGGCGAGATGAGAAAGCCGCATGATGGACAGTGAAACTGTGAGTAATACAAAAACGCCGCCCCAGCGGGCGTACCAGCGGGTGGAAGAAGACATCCGCTGCAAGGTGCGCGATGGCCGGCTGCCCGCCGGCACGATGCTGGCAGGGCGGCACAGCCTTGCACGAGAGTATGGGGTCGCGCTGTCCACCGCCCAGCAGGCGGTTGCACGGCTGATTACCGACGGCGTTTTGGAAACATCCGACCGGCGCGGGACATTTGTCGCGCATCTGCCTTCGGAGCCGGACACGGCGCGGGGCGCGAAGCGGGCGACGCTTACGCTCGGCATCGTCGCGACCGCCCGGATTGCCCCGGAGGCTGCCCTGAATGTCGGCAGCGTGTGGATGACGCAGGCGATCCGGTCTTTGGAGCTGGCGTTCTCGGCGGCAGGCGGCGCAACCCGCTTTTTCGAGCGCTACCCGGAAGGGCGCGGGCCGTACCCGCAGGGCCTCAACGAAGCCAACGCCGTGCCCATCCCCGACGCCATTCGGGCGCTGCGGGCGGACGGGGCGGACGCGATTGCCGTGATCGGTCTGTGCGATTCGCTGGATATGTCCGATGAGGTCGTTGGGGCGGTGGACATTGACCATGTGCCTGCCGTTTACCTGTCCTGGCACGAGATCGCGCCGCCGCTGGCGCAGGTCTTCTACGACAACCGCGACGCCGGCTATCAGGCCGCCCGGCACCTGCTGACCTGCGGGTACCGGCACCTGACATTCCTCGCGCCGTTCGCCGATGCCTGGCTGTCGGAGCGCATTGAAGGTGCCCGCGACGCCGTCCGTCATGCCGGCCTCCCGCCGGACACGCTTTGCCTGTACCCTCATGTGCGGCCCGCCGCGCTCTATGACCCGCCGGTGTTCGATAGACACGCGCTGGCAGCGTCCTTCTGCACCGATACGCTGGCCGGCCTCTCGCCCGATGGCCCAGCGGGGGTCATCGCCCCAAACGACGCCATTGCCTACGCGGTGCTGAACGCGGCGGCAGCGTCAGGACTGTCGGTTGGGAGAGACTTCGGCCTGCTCGGGTTCGATGACGACGCCGGCTCCTGCGCGGCGGGCTTGACCACGGTGCGCCCGCCTGTCGAGGCGATGGGTGAGGAAGCTGCCCGGCTGCTGCTGCGGGCGCTGGCCGGTGACAACACGGGCCTGCGCCTTTGCCTGCGCTCGCATTTGATCCCTCGCGCCTCGACTGCCCTGCGGCCCCCGGCGGCTTCGGAAAGGAGACTCTGTAACCCTCTTTGACTTGTATTTTCGACCTGAAACAACCTTGTTCTTATCCCCACCTTGAAAGGTATCGAGCTATGAAAGATCGAATTCCACTGAAGCGTACCGCGAAAAAGCGCGGCTTCACGCTCATCGAGCTGCTCGTCGTCATCGCGATTATCGCAATCCTGGCGGCGATTTTATTCCCCGTCTTCCAGAAAGTCCGCGAAAACGCCCGCAAAACCCAGTGCCTCTCGAACGAGAAGCAAATTGGCCTTGCTGTTCTGCAATACAACCAGGACTACGATGAGTCTTATCCAATGTCGCACTACAACGATGCCGCTGGATTGGAAGTACGCTGGTATGATGAAGTTGGGCCATACGTTAAGAACGGCGACATATTCAAATTCAATGGCCGCTATAGCGGCGTCGGCGGTGTGTGGAGCTGCCCGTCGTTTCCCAGCACCCAGGAAGCCAATTACGGCGTCCACAATGACATTTTTCAGGAAGGCGCTCCCTACAACGGCAAAACAGCGACAAACCCGCCGCCGACAATCAAGTTAGCCGCGATTGATGCTCCCTCGGACATCATTATGCTGGCAGAAAAGGGTCAGGATGTCGGCCAAACCGCCTGGCTGCAATTCCTGACCTGGGAAGGCTACTGGACCACCACAGTGCAGCCTACACCCGGAACCAGCTACGGCGAACACCGCGATATTGAAGATGCTACGCAGCGTCCAGCCTTCATGGGCGGGGCGGACTGCGACCTGCCGAAAACGTCAGCCACCGGCGGTCCGACAAACTTCGGCGGCTGCTCGTCCATGCCGCGTTACCGGCACAATGGGATTACCAATGTCTTGTTCTGCGACGGTCATGTCAAAGGCAAGCAGCGCGGCTCGCTCGATTGGTACAAAAACGTCTACGTCAAGACCGCGTATGATACCCAGCCCTACGGCGGCAATCCCTTCTAAGCACCCATATAGCAGCCGGCATCAGTGGTGATGCCGGCCTTTTTCACGAAAAGCTAGCCATGCACCAATTTCTAAAAACGCTTGCGGCGGCGCTTATGCTCGGAGCGCTGGCTGCGCTGCCGGTCCTCGCTGCGCCGCCGAAGCCCAAGCCGGCCCCACCACCGAAGCGGCTGATTCTGGCCCACTATATGCCGTGGTTCCAGGCGAAGCCGTACAGCCCGGCGTGGGGCTGGCATTGGACCATGAATCATTATGACCCGGACCGGACAGTCCACGGCGGGCATCAAGAAATCGCGTCGCACTACACGCCGCTTATCGGCCCCTACGACTCGGGGGACCCGGATACCCTGCGCTGCCAAGTCCTGCTGATGAAGCTCAGCGGGATTGACGGCGTGATCATAGACTGGTACGGCAATGACGACTTTTTGGACTACGGGATCAACAACAAGAGTACGCTGGCCCTGCTGCCGGTTTTGCAGCAAGCCGGGCTGAAGTTTGCGATCTGCTATGAAGACCAGACCGTGCCGAAGGAAATCAGCGGCGGCGTTTTCAGAAAAGAAGATGCCGTCGCGCATGGGCAGAAGCTGATGGAGTGGATGCAGGCGCACTTCTTTTCGTCGCCCGCGTATGTCAAACAAGGTGGCCGCCCGGTGCTGCTCTCTTTCGGAAAGCCATACTACAGTGATGCCGAGTGGAACGAGATTTTCTCGGTCCTGCCGCAGAAGCCGCTGTACTTCACCGAGTCGCGGGTGCAGGCACCCACGGCTGCGGTCGGCGGCTTTGACTGGCCCGCGCCGCATGGCGGCACCGACGCGGCGCTTGCCGAGTCGGCGGCGTTCTACGGGCGCTTCCAAAGTTCGCCACTCTTTATCCCCGCCGCGTTTCCGCGCTTCGACGACATCTACGCCGCGGCGGGGGTGGGGCCATCTTACGGCCAGATTGACGACCGGGACGGGCGCACTTACGCCGAGACTCTCACCCGCGCCCTGCAAAGTGCGGCCCCGCTTATTCAGATCGTGACCTGGAACGACTGGGGCGAGGGCACCCAAATCGAGCCGTCGGCAGAGCATGGCTTCCGGGACTTGGAAGCGACTCAAAATTTGCACCGCCGTTACTTAAATCCAGCGTTCGCACCGACCCCCGCCGACCTGCGGCTGCCGATTGCCTGGTACAAGCTTTGCAGGCAAAATGCCGGAAACCCGACGGTGCGGGCGCGGCTGGAAAAATTCTTTCCCCTGATTGCCGCCGGGAAAACGGCACAGGCGCGGGCGCTGCTGGTTTCCTGCGGCGCGAAGCCGTGATCCCGGAGGCCGGCACTTCCTGCCGCCTTTTCTTAGGCAACAGCTTCGTGCCGATACTTGTCCTGAAGTGCGGCGGCAATCCCCTCGTATTTGTGCTATAATGACTGATAGGACGGGACGCCGCAGCGGACACCCGGTTCAGACTTCAGGAGCAGCACCCTTCCAATGTTCAACTTTATACGCCGAATGTCGGGCCGGTTCTCACGCGACATGGGCATTGACCTCGGCACGGCCAACACGCTGGTCCATGTTCAGGGCCGGGGAATTCTCCTGCGCGAGCCGAGCGTCGTGGCCGTCAACCGGCAGACCAACGCGGTCATCGAAGTCGGCGAGGAAGCCAAGCGGATGCTTGGGCGCACCCCGAACAGCATTGTCGCGATTCGCCCGCTCAAAGACGGCGTGATTGCGGACTTTGACCAGACTGAGCGGATGCTGCGCTATTTTATCGAGAAAGTCCATCGCCGCCGAGGCTTTGTCCATCCCGTCGTCGTGGTCGGCATTCCGTCTGGCATCACCGAAGTTGAGCGCCGGGCGGTGATCGAAGCGACCAAAAAAGCCGGGGCGAAAGAAGCGTATTTGATCGAAGAGCCGATGGCGGCGGCGATTGGGGCGGGCCTGCCGGTCTCGGAGCCGATTGGCTCGATGATCGTAGACATCGGCGGCGGCACGTCCGAAGTCGCCGTGATCTCGCTCGGCGCGATGGCTGCCGCCCGCTCGATCCGCATTGCCGGCGACGAGATTGACGAAGCCATCGTAACCTATGTCCGGCAGCAGTTCAACTTGTTCATTGGGGACCGGACCGCCGAAGAGTGCAAGATCACCATCGGGTCCGCGTCGGTGCTGGAGCAGGAGCTTTCAATGCAGGTGCGCGGGCGCGATCTCCTGACCGGTCTGCCGCGCTCGACCACGATCACGTCCGAGCAGGTCCGCGAGGCGATTGCCGACCCGATCAACGCGATTGTCGAGACGGTGAAGGAAACGCTCGAAGACACCCCCCCGGAACTCAGCGCCGACATCATGGACAGCGGCATCGTGCTGGCCGGCGGCGGGGCGCTCCTGCGCGGCCTGGACCGCCTGATCTCCCGCGAAACCGGCATGCCCGTACATATCGCCCCCGACCCGCTCTCGTGCGTTGTGCTCGGCACCGGCAAGTGTCTGGATGAAGCCTCCCGCTCCAGCGCCCTGCGCTCGGTGCTCTTGACCGAGACCCGTCTGGGCCACTACGCGATGCCGGCCCGCTTGTAGAAGCCACTCTGAACTATGCGACCTGAGCGTGACAACCGGCGAATCGGAGCGCTGCTGCTGGCCCTCGCGGCCTGCGGTGCGCTGACCGCGCTGCATGGACGCTCGGCGGCGCGGGGGCACGCCGACCCGGTTTCCGGGGTCGTGCGCGACTGGGGACTGGTCCCGGCGCAGACCGGGGTTGCCCGGCTCGGGCAGCGCTGGCATGTCAGCGTGGGATCGCTGCTGGCCGGGCCGAAGCTGGCCCGCGAGAATGCCGTCCTGAACGCCCGCGTTTTGCAGCTCTCGGCCCAGAACAGCAATCTGCTGACCGCGCAGGCCGAGAACATCCGCCTGCGTCGTCTGCTCGGCTTCGAGCAGACTTCCCTGCGTCCGCTGCTGGCCGCGCAGGTGGCCGCTCTCAAGCCCTCCCCGCAATTCGACACCCTCACGCTCAACCAGGGCAGCGCCCGCGGCGTCCATATCCACTCGGTAGTGCTGGCTCCGAACGGCGCTCTGGCCGGGCAGGTCCTCGACACTTTGCCGCGCTCCTGCACCGTGCTGCTGCTGTCCGACACGAGCAGCAGTGTCGGGGCCGCCGTGCACAACCACACGGCGCACTGGCCGATTGGGGTCTGTCAGGGGCAGGGGTCGGGCCGGATGCAGGTGATCTACTTGCGAAGCGACGCCATCATCCATGTCGGCGATTTGGTGACCACATCCGGCCTCGGCGGGGTCTTCCCCCCCGCCGTCCCGCTCGGCCTGGTGTCGTCGGTCACGGTGGACAAGACCCGCTCGCTCCAAACCGCCGTGCTGCGCCCCGCCGCTGATTTCGACCACCTGGAAGAAGCGTTTGTGATCCAGTCGCCGCCCGCGCCCGCCTCGGCCCAGACAGCCCTGCCGTCCGCTCCGATTATCCCTGTCCCGAGGCCGCAATGATCCCGGCGCGTCAGGTGCTGCTGGCCGTGGTTTTGGTCTGGGTCGCGGCGGTGCTTCAGGGCCGGGTCGCCCACGGGATCGCGATCCGGGGCGCCCAGCCGGACCTGCCGCTGGTGGTGCTGTCGAGCGGCGCGATTTTGGTTGGCAGCCTGCGCGGCAGCCTGCTCGGGTTCTGGGCGGGCCTGCTGGCGGCGGTTTCCGGGCCGGCGGCTTATGGCAGCGTGTTCGCCAGCCGGATCATCGCCGGCGCGTTCGCCGGCAGCCTCGGCAGCAGCCTGATCCGCACCAACCTGCTGGTGCCCCCGCTGGTGACTTTGGCATCAAGCCTGCTGGCGGCGGGGGTCGCTACGCTGATTGCGCCGAGCTTCGCCCTGCACCACCCGCGCCTCTGGCTGCGCGAGACCGGCGGCGAGATCGCCTACAACACCCTGCTGGCCCTGCCGGTCTACGGTCTCCTGCGCCTCTGCCGCATCGGCCATCTCCGGGACGACCCCTTCGGCCAGCGCTCGTGATACTCGCCGCTGATTTTGCTCTTGACAGCCTGGCATCTTTGCCTTATAATGGAGATAACGCTTATGAGCCGCAATTTTTGGACACTCCTAACGCTTCCGACTACCTGCTGCCTGCTGACTGCCTCCGCTTCAGTCTGCGCGAAAGGCAAGCTTACGCCCCAGCCTCACGCGGCTATCAGCAGTTCTCGGTTTACACCGACCGAACGCACCGACTTGGCCGGCTTGCCCGCGCCGAAGACTGCCAAGCGCGAACTCTTTACCTCCCTTGCCGATAAAGGGGGAGAGGTTCCGGCGTTGCCCGAACATCCCAGTGATGTTAGTGCGCTCGGCCGTTGGTTTTTTGCCCGGCAGACGACATCTAATAACCCATCCATCATTTATCCGCTTCTCTATGAAAACCTGTTAATCGCGCAGGGCTTACTTGCTTCGCCTAATTTGGAGCGTCGCCGTTTCGGCTTGGTTGTTGCCCGTTATTCGGCAATGGCAGCGCGGCTCAACTGCCAAGACTATGCCGTTGATGCCCGTATCTGCGAGGCCTTTTTGATCCCGCATTTAGACATTGCTTACCCAGAAAACGGCCATACTGTTAGTCGCCGCCAAATACTTGAAGACACTTATAATGCTTACGCCGGGACCGGCGATACCGCTCATCTCATTGAAACGCTTCAATTTTTGCTGCGCTATGCTGATAGCCCGGACACAAAGAATTGGACTCGGATCATGTTGTCTCAAGCGTATGAGCGGGCGCGAAACTATAACCAAGCCATCGCTTATCTTCAAACCACCGACCCGGTTGACCAAGCTTGGCTGGCACGGCTCAAGCAAGAACAAGCCGAAAACAAGACTGCCATACCTGCCGTTTCTCTCGAAAGATCGTACTAATGAAATTATTCGCTAAGCTTTCGCTTCTCTTTTGCCTTCTGACTTTGCTTCTGCCAGTTTTTCCGGCTGCCGCTGGTAATTTGCCGATCCAAATTGAACCCGCCAGCTCAACCTGGGATACGGTTGTCGCTGATGCCAAAGCACAATCCACTGGAGCGATGTCTGGCGGAACACCAATTTATCACAGCACTAAGCTAGAAGAAACCACGTTGGAAGGTGACTTCACCGCCGATGCAAACACAACCAACTTAGCTATTCTTAGCGATGACGGCTGCGACGTGACTATTAATGGCAGCAAGGTGTTGTTTGCAAAAGACAAAGGACAGGCTCTGCCTGACCTTAGCCAGTCACTTTCTAAGCTGTCTGCAACGCTGACTCCCGGTCAGACTTATCACATCAAGATTGATTACAGCAATGTCATTTATACTGGCAACGCCGACATTGACGGTTGTACCCTTTTTGCCTGGGGTGGTTCCCCACCTATTGTTACAGTTGATACTAGTGGGGTCAGTGCCGCGAACTTCAATTCACGAGTTGCAGCACAGGCGAGCGGCACATTGAACGCGAGCGTTACAAATGCCCCTCAGTCATCGGCTACTTATACAGTAAATGCTCCTACCTGGTCTTGGTCGTATGGAAATGTGCAGTATTCTGCCGACGGGAAAAGCTTTGTCAGCCCTCCGGTATCTTCCTCAATTAGCATCAATCAACCTAATCCGTCTTCACCTGCCGCCACTTTCACTGCGACATTTAATCAGATTGGCTACTGGGCTGTCGCGGTCACTGCAACAGTTACTTATACAAGCAATCGCGGCAGCGTTTCCGGGTCAGGCGCTGATGATGTCGGGTCACCCATTAGTGGGCAGGCTGTACAGTCAACAACCAAAATATACTATTATCAAGTTGGGAATACTGCAAGTCCACAAGCGGTGACCCCAACAAGCAGAAAAGCCGTATCCACTGGCCTAAGCCTGATGTGCAATGGAAACATGGTCACTTCTGCTCCAATCTCCGTGTTGGTTGGGCAGAAAATCAATTTGGCGGCTCTGCTTTCGACGGGCAATATGCAAGGACCATACATACCTGTATGGACAGTGTCAGGCGACAATACTACCCGTGTGACAAACTACACACAAACGGTCACTTCCAGCCAAATAATGCCGTTAGCAAGTCCGCTCTACGGTAATACTACGAGCTTCTATTGGATCGCAGGTACGTTTGGAGGAACACCACAAACGGTTAGCTGTGCAGTTAGTTTTTATAAAAACTATACGGCAAACGCCACGTTTCTGGTCAAAGCACCAACTTTACAGTCTTTCACTTCTACCACTTCGACTAAAGGGACAATAGTTGGACAAGATGGATTTGTTGATCAACCTTATGGCTTATCCTTCGGGGTTTTTAGTGATCCTGGTATAACGTGGAACGCAACTGTCTCTGGAGCGACGGGTAGCATTGCATTTGTTCAGCTTATTAACAATAAAACTGTCTTATACAAGACAACAACATCTGGAGTTTATTCCAGTTCTCTCGGAAAATATGTCGCTGATGCTGCACCTTCAACTGCTATCTATGGTAATATCGTTCCAGTTGGCTCCATTAGTGATTCGGATTCGCCTGGTTATGATTTAAATCCTGATCTCGGAAGTGGACGTGACACTAATGGATCAACACTGGCCGATCATGGCTTTACGAGGATTGTACAAAGCAAATCTTTTACTACCTATCTCATGTACAAACCTAGTGGGGCTGACAGCATTTTTGTAACCGTCGGAACCTTGTCTTGGGTTTGGGGAGCAACTACGCTCTACAATGGAATAACCTGGCTCCCACCAACAAATATCACCCCTAGCAATCCAGACCCCGCTACAACTACACGACCCAGTGGTCCGACAGGTTCCGCAAGCAGTGCTCTACCTGTATGGAGCAATGACGTTGCTGATTTGCCACAAATCTCTTTTCCTCCCAATCCTGCCCCTTGATCTTGGAAGGGCAGAAGGATTATGTGTGTGATAACAAAACCACAAATTATGAGTAAGTTATTAAAGGTGTGTGAAATGAAAACAATGCTCCGCTTATTGGTGCTCTCCGCAGTTAACACTTCAGTTCTGTGGTCTACCTCCCTATATGCTGAACCAATCTCTGAATATGCGGTTCCTAGTTACAGAAAGCAAGCAAAAACTATGCTTCCGGTTGAAGGACTTCGTTTGTTTATTAAAACTAACAAGCGAGTCTACAGTCCTGGTGAAAATATTGTCTTAACTTCCACTCTCACAAATACTGGAAAAGAGAGCACCAATATTGAGAGAACCTCTTCGCTATATGCCTACTTGATAGAATTGAGCCAGCCGAATGGGCTGAAGGCCGATTTAAGTCCCCGTGGAATGGAAACACGGAGGAAAGCGCCGAGCCATATTTCCACCCTTTTGCTGAATCCGGGTCAAAGTTTTCCTGCCACATTCAATCTGAACGAGCTTTTCGATATGACTACACCAGGTACATATAAGGTCTTTGTTCGCAGGGTAGTGAACTCGAAAAAGAACTTTTTGGTTTTTGTTGATGTCCCTTCTGATGCTGTATTGATTAGAATCATGTAGAAGTGACTTCTCGCTCAGTTTTTTGCTTTCTGCCGTTTTTCTGATTGAAGGAGCTTGTTCTTGATGCTTGCCAAGATTTCCCCCGCCAAGATTTTTTCCGCCAAGATGCGGTCACTCTCGCTTTCCCTCGCGGCAGCGGCCCTCGCCCTGCTGACACACGGCGCACAGGCCGCTGAGCCGCGCCGAGCGCTCGGCGCAAGCGCATCACCCGCCCCGCTGCTGCGCTCGGCGCACCTGCTCGGGCGGCTGGACCCCGGCGCGATGCTCCATGCCGAGTTTGTCCTGCCGCCCCGGAACCAGGCCGCGCTGGAAACCTTGCTGCGCCGGCAGTATACGCCCGGCGATCCGCTGTACCGACACTTCCTGACCCCAGACCAGTTCACGGCGCAGTTCGGTCCGACCCCCCAGGACTACGCGGCAGTCGCGGCGTATGCCCGCACCCAGGGGCTGACCGTCACCGGCACGACGCCGGGCCGGACCCTGCTGACCGTGTCCGGCTCGACCCCAAAGATCGAGGCCGCGTTCGGTGTTCGAATGAACCAGTACCGCCTGCCAAGCGGGCGGGTCGCGTTCGCAAGCAGCGCCGCGCCGACCCTGCCCCGCTCGGTTGCAGCCCGGCTGTCAGGAGTCATCGGCCTGAACAATCTTGCTGTGATGCACCCGCAGCTCCGCGCACATGCCCCGGCCCCGATTACCGGCTCCGGCGGGATCGGCAGCGGCCCGCTCGGCGGCCTCTCTCCAAACGACATCAAATATGCCTACGGCCTGGACACGATTACGACCCTGTACGGACAGGCAGGCACGACGACGGGCGCGACCGGAACGGCGGCGACGCCGCTGGACGGTGCCGGGCAGAACATCGGCCTGTTCGAGCTGGACGGCTTCATCGCTGGGGATGTCGCGCAGTATGTTTCGCAGTTCGCCCTGCCGACGCTTTTGACCGGAGCTGCCGCGCCGGTCACCACCCGCCTGGTCGGACCCTACAAAGGTGTGCCGCTGACACCCAGCGGCAAAACGGAAGTGACGCTCGACATTGACCTGATCCTGGCGCTGGCTCCCAACTCCACTGGCGTTTACGTCTACGAAGCCGACCCAAAGCTCACGTCCCCGGTGGACGTCTTCACGGCGATGGCGACCGATAAGAACAGCAGCGGCTTGCCGCTCCTGCAGATCATCAGCTGCAGTTGGGGAATTGACGAAGCCGAAGAATCGCTGGACCTGCTCAACGCCGAAAACGCGGTCTTCCAGCAGATGGCGGCGCAGGGACAGTCGGTGTTCTGCGCGGCGGGCGACAGCGGCGCGTATGATGCGTTCGCTATCAACACTACCGGCACGACCGCTACGACGACTGGCCTGACCGCTCCGGCAGTGGACAACCCCGCCTCGCAGCCGTATGTCACCGGTGTCGGCGGCACGAAGCTGGCCTTCGTCAAGCCGGGCGTCAATCCCACGACCAACGCAGTGACCCCCGGCCTCTACACCAGCGAGTCCGTCTGGAGTTCCGGCAGCCCCGCCGTCAACCCCGAAGGCGGCGGCGGCGGCATCAGCAGCATCTGGTCGAAGCCGAGCTACCAGACCTCGGGGGCATCCCCGAACCGCCGCGATGTCCCTGATGTCTCGCTGAACTCCGACCCGAACACTGGCTACTCCATTTTTGTCGGCAGCACGGCCACCGCCGGGGGCACCGCTGAAGTGGTCGGCGGCACCAGCGCCGCCGCGCCGCTCTGGGCAGCCTACACGGCCCTGATCAACCAGCGCCGGGCGGCGAACGGTCTTGGGTCAATCGGCTTCCTGAACCCGGTGATCTACCCGCTCCTGACAACCACCGCTTATCCGACGCTGTTCCACGACATCGTGGACGGCAACAACCTGTTCTATCAGGCCGGGCCGGGCTATGACGATGCTTCCGGCCTCGGCTCATTCAACGGTGCGCCTCTGCTCGCCGCGCTGTCGTTTAATGCCAACCAGGGCACCGGCACCGCGACAATCAGCGGCACAGTGACCGACACGGCAGCCCCGCCGGCCCCGATTACCGGAGCGACCGTCTCCGCCTCCACAGTCAGCACGTCCGGCGCAGGTACGACCGTCGCCACCACGACCACCGATGCCAGCGGCACATACACGCTGACAGTCCCCAGCGGCGTCGCGCTGCGGATTACCGTTTCCGTGCCCGCGCCGGTTGCCCCGGCCACGGCGATCTTCACCGGCGCGACGACCACGCTGACGGCGCTGACCAACGCCAGCGCCGTCTCCCTGCCGTTCGCGCTGGCTCCGGCTCATCTGTACGCCGGCGGCCTGCAAATGATCTCCGCGCCATACGACTACAGCGGCCTCAGCGACTTTGCGGCGGCCTTTGGCCTGTCCGCCGCGCAGGCTGCCACGACGACGCGCCTGGTCAAGTACGTACCGGGGTCAAGCAGCTACGTCTTTTATCCCACCGCACCCGCCGACACATTCCGGCTGGGACAGGGCTACTGGACACGGCTCGCCGCCGCCGGCGGCTACCTGCACCTGCCGGGAACACCCGCCTCGGCCACGCAGCCGTTCTCACTGCCCTTGCAGGCGGGCTGGAACCAGATCGGTGATCCTTTCCTGCTGGCCGCGCCGCTGTCCACCATCACCGTGAGCGCGTCCGGCCTCTCTGCTGCGCCGCTGACCTCCGCCCCCACAGTGGTGCAGGCCAAGCTGTATGGATATGACCCGGCGGCGAACGCCTACATCGCTCTGAACCCGGCGACAGACTCCCTCAGCCCCTACGCCGGCTATTGGATTTACGCCTTCCAGCCGTGTACACTCACGGTTCCGGTTCCGGCGGGCACGGTGACCCCGCCCGGCATCCCCGGTGTCCCCGGCGGCTAGAGCCTGTGCCGAGCGCCGGCGGCTGCTTTATGCAGCCGCCGGCATTTTTTGTCTTGCGCTTTGGGCGAAACTTGTGTCATAATCTGCCAGGGGTCACAATCTGCCAGAACACGGCAAAAGTTAAACGATGCAGGGAATTTGGCACAACTGGGCGCAATGGCTGACGGGAGGCGATGCGTGGAGCCTGGTGCGGACCGGGGCGGACATCCTGATTGTCGCGTACCTCGTGTACCGCCTGATGATGCTGGCGAAAGGTACCCGTGCCTGGCAGATTATTACCGGCTTGGTCGTCTTTGTGGCGATGCTGCTCTTCTCCACCTGGGCGCGGCTCTCGGCCCTGAGCTGGATTTTGCAGCAGATCCTGCCGCTTGGGCCGGTCGCCCTCGTCGTCCTGTTTTTTCCCGAGCTGCGTCATGCGCTGGAAGAAGTCGGGCGGCTGGGCTTTTGGGGCAAGGGGTTCCGGGGCCTCGACCGTGAAGATTTGTCTTCAATGGTCGGCGAGATCGTGCAGGCCGCTGAGAGCCTGTCGGACAAAAAGATCGGGGCGCTGCTGGTCCTGGAGCGCGAAACCGGCCTGAGCGATATTATCGAGACCGGGACGCTGCTGAACAGCGAGGTCAGCGCCGACCTGCTGTGCACGCTGTTTTATCCCGGCTCGCCGCTGCATGACGGCGCGGTGGTCCTCCGCCGGGACCGGGTTGTCGCGGCGGGCTGCACCCTGCCGCTCTCAGAAAGCCGGGTCGTGCAGGGAATGCAGGTGCATACGCGCCACAAGGCCGCACTGGGCATCTCCGAGCTGAGTGACGCCCTCGTCGTGGTCGTGTCCGAAGAGACAGGCATTATTTCGCTGGCATTCGACGGCAAAATGGCCCGCGGCCTGCGCGATGACGACCGCCTGCGCGATCTGCTGATCCGCGAGTACACAGGCCGCGAGAAGCCCGCCGTGCGCCGCCGCCGCAGCTTTATCCGGCCCCGCGCCGCCAAGCCCGCGCCCCCTGCCCCCGCCACTCCTGCGCCGGTGCGCCTGCCGGAGATCGTGCTGCCGGAAGGCACGGAGAAAACGCCCGCAGCCACCGGCGATCCGCGTCCCTAACGCTTTGGTCGTTTGAGAAATTATGCTTTCTGCCCTGCGCCACAATTTCGGCTACAAACTGCTGGCCCTGTTCTTTGCCGTCGTCCTGCACTTCTATGTCGCCGGGCTGACCAACGCCCGCCCGCCGCATATCCTCATTCTGCCGCTGACGGTGCGGAACCTGCCGCCGGGCCTCCTCCTGAACACCACGGACCTGCCCTCGGTGACCCTGACCCTCGACGGTTCCCCGGAAGAGATTGCACGCCTCACCGATACGACCGTGTCGGCCTGGGTGGACCTGTCCCATGCTAAGCCGGGCACGACCGCGCCCCTGCCGGTGCATCTGGCCGGCCTGCCGCCGACCGTCTCAGTGGAGTCCGAGCCGCGCCCGGTTGCGCTTCAGCTTGAGCCGCGCCGCCGCCGGCAGCTTGGGGTTGGAGCCGGCGATATTGGCATTGCCCCTGCCGGCTTTTCGTTTCTGCCGCCGGTGATTACGCCGCGCGAGGCGGTGGTCGCCGGCACCCGCGCCGCGGTCGGCGCAGTCGTGCGCGTGGCCGCGCAGGCCGACCCGGACCAGGCGGCGGGCGCGGTGGACGACGATTTTACACTGGTCGCACTGGACTCGTCGGGCAGCCCGGTCGGGGATGTCACGCTTACGCCGCCGACAGTGCATGTGCGGATGGAGCTTGCCCGCGCTCTGTCCCGCAAGACCCTGATCGTCAGCGCCAACGTCGTCGGCACCCTGTCCGCGCCCTACCGGTTCGGCAACATCGAAGCGTCCCCCGCCACTGTGGTCGCCGAAGGCCGCCCGGAGCAGCTTGCCGCCGTGGGGACACTGACGACGCGCCCGGTGGATGTCACCGGTGCTACCAAAGACATCGTCCGCCGGGTCGCGCCGATTGTCCCCGCCGGGATTACTCTGCTGCCGCCCGGCCCGATCACGGTCACGATCCATGTCATCGCCCCGCCGCCGATCTCGCCCGCCGCGCCGCCTGCCTTGATTGATACGCCCGCCGCTGCGCCGCGCCCATAAATTACTGAAAATTACTGAAAAAAACTTGAGAGAGAAGCAAGTCCCTATGTCCGAGAAGCTATTTGGAACCGATGGAGTGCGCGGTGTCGCGAACACCGAGCTGACTCCCGCCCTGGCAATGACGCTGGGAGCCGCCGCCGCCCGCACCCTGGGGCGGGGGCATACGCCGCGCTTCGTGGTCGGACGGGACACGCGCATCTCCGGCACCCTGCTGGAATCGGCGCTTGCGGCGGGCCTCTGCTCGATGGGCGCACAAGTGGTCACGGCAGGGGTCGTGCCGACCCCCGCCGTCGCCGGAATCGTCCGCCGCGAGGGCTTCGACGCCGGCGTGGTCATCTCGGCGTCGCACAACCCATTTGCCGACAACGGCATCAAGTTCTTCGGCGGCGACGGCTACAAGCTCGCCGACTCTCTGGAAGCCGAGATCGAGGCCCATCTGCCGCACGTCGCCACATGGGAGCGGCCCTCCGGGGCAGGGGTCGGCGTTTTCACTCAGGACAGCAGCTTGAGTGACCACTACGCGGAGCACCTGGAAGCGGCGATGGGTGGGGTCACGCTGCGCGGGGTCAAGATCGTTCTGGATGCCGCCAACGGCGCGAATTCGGCACTCGGCCCGCGCGTTGTCACGGATTTAGGCGCTGGGGTCGTTGCCCTGAGCTGCGACCCGGACGGCATCAATATCAACGCCGGCTGCGGCTCGCTGCATCCGCAGGCGATGCTGGCCCGGACCGTGGCGGAAGGCGCGAATATCGGCATGGCCTTCGACGGCGATGCCGACCGAGTGATCTTGTCCGACGAAAAGGGCCGGGTGGTAGACGGTGACCGGGTGATGCTTTTAGTGGGGCGGCATTTAGCCGCGTCGGGACAGCTTGCCTCGGGAACCGTCGTCGGCACGATTATGAGCAACATGGGCCTGGAAGTCGCCCTGCGCGAATCGGGCTTGACTTTGCTGCGAACAGCGGTCGGCGACCGCTACGTCTCCGAAGCAATGCGCGGGGGCGGTTACATGCTGGGAGGCGAGAAGTCCGGGCACCTAATTTTCGGCCACCTGACCACCACCGGCGACGGCCTCTTGACCGCGCTGCAAGTGCTCAAAGTGATGGGGGAGACGGGCCGCCCGCTGTCCGAGCTGGCCGACCAGATGACCGAGTACCCGCAGGTGCTCCTCGGCGTCCGCGTCCGCGACCGCCGGACATGGGCTTCCGACCCGGACATCGGCAGCGCCATCGCTGACGCAGAGTGCCGCCTCGCAGGCCGCGGCCGGGTCAATGTCCGGGCGTCGGGCACTGAAAAGCTGGTACGCGTCATGGCCGAAGGCCCCGATCAAGCCGAGATTGACAGTATTGCCCACTCCCTAATCGCGCTGATTGGGGAGAAGTGCGGGGAGTAAGGGACCTCACCCCGGCACTTCGTGCCGACCCTCTCCTTCCGAAAGGAGAGGGTGAGGATAATTTGGAGAGGATAATTTGGAGAGGGATGTAGGGGCGCTGCTTGCCATGCCCTCTTATTCTTACCGCGCCCTCTGCGTCTGCTCTTTTTCCTAACCCTCTCCTTTCGGAAGGAGAGGGTCGGCACGAAGTGCCGGGGTGAGGTCCCTTACTCCCCCACCCAGATCACCTCGACGCCGCTCAAAAGCCCCGGCAGGGTGCGGCAGAGTGCCCGCATCCCCGGCGTCTCCGTCGCGCCGTGCCCGGCATCCAGCATCGCTAGGCCCCGCGCTTCGGCTTCCCAAAACTCATGGTGGCGCACATCGCTTGTCACGAATGCTTCCGCGCCTGCCGCTTGCACCGCTCCCGCCATCTCCGCCCCGGCCCCGCCGCAGACCGCCACCCGCGAGATCATGCGCCGGGGGTCCGGGCTGCCGACCCGCAGGGCGCTGGTGCCCGCGCAGCCCAGCGCGGCCTCGACAAACCGGGCGAAGTCCGCCAGCGGGCGCGGGGATGTCAGTGTGCCGAGGCGCGGCAGGGCGAGGAGTCCCTCGGTGCCGAGCGGCGAGACATCGGCAAGCTCCAGGCACTCGGCCAGCGTGTCGTTGATGCCGCCCGGAGCGCGGTCCCAGTTCGTGTGCATCGCATACAGCGCGATGTCGTGCCTGATGAGCGTCTTCACCGCTGATGAGACCGGGTCATCCCCAATCTGCTTGAGTGGCTTGTAGATCAACGGGTGATGTGCGACCATGAGATGCACCCCCGCCGCTGCCGCCCGCATTGCCGCCGCCGGGGTGGTATCCAGGCACACTCCCACTTTCGCCGCCTCGGGACCGTCCCGTGTCACCAAGAGGCCGACCGGGTCGCCGTCAAGGGCGCTTTCCTCGGGGGCCATCTGCCGCAGAGCCGAAAGAATGTCGCTGATGTTCATGGGTGTCTCCATTTCGCCGACGGTTTGGGTACTATCAGTGCGGGTACCCGCCGTAAGCCGGCCAAAGATTGTCTTTGTCCTGCCTTACGTTACCCGGAGATGTTTATGTTCCGTATGATACTTGTTTTCAAGATACTTGTTTTGATGTTTTGCGCTCTCGCTTTCGCCGGATCGGTGTCAGCCCAAGACGCCGCCCCGGACGGCGCACAAGACAGCGGCTCGGTCCCGGTCAGCACGCAGTATGACCCGGCGTATTTGGCATTGACGACAAGTGACGTGTATGTCGAGCCGGGCATTAACGGCATTGATGTCCAGGCGCTCCAGCAGGCGGCATCGCAGAGCCAGGACCACCCGCACACGCCGGTCAAGATCGCCATTCTGTCCACTCTGCCGCCCGCCTATGTCGCGGGGCTGACCCAGGCAATGGCCCAGAGCCAGTCATTGGAGCGGAAAGTCGGCGGACACCTGCGCGACTATTACACGTTCCAACTGCACAAATCGCTGAACCTAGACAAGTCCCCGCTCGTGCTGGTGGTGCTCAGAAACCCGAACCCCGGCGTTTCCGTCTGGACCACGGCTTTGGACGCCTCAGCCCGCACCGCGCTGGAAAAGAAATACGCCCCGGCGATTGCCGTCAACCCGCAATCGGGAACCGCTCAGCTTGCCGAGGCCACTGCTGCCGAGATCAACTCCGCCGAGTACAAGCGCGGGCCGCTCGTGCTCTGGATCGTCTTCCTTGCTGTCGCTGCCGGAGTCGCCGCGCTGATTGTCAGTGCAGGCCGGCGTAAAAAGAAGCAGATGGCGGAATTGCTGGAACCAATCAAAACACAGCGCGAGAACACGCTGCAATGGATTGAATACTTGGACGGCTACATCGGTGTCCTGCCCAAAAACAACCCGGACTCAGACTCGGCCCGGACACTCCGCCAAGCAGCGTCGGCAAAGTACGAGTCGGCGGCGAAGATCATTGACCGGGCCACCGAAGTTTCCGACCTGCGCCGTGCCCAGGCACTCTTAACCCAGTCCCAGGCAGACACGCAGGAAGCGAAAAAGGCGATTGACCGGGCGAACGGCGGAGTTCTGCCTGGTGATGAGGCCATGCGTCCGTCGCTGCCGGAAACCCAGGCGGCGGTGGATGCCATTCCGCCCAAGCAGCGCGGCGTGTCGTTCTTTTCAGGCCGCCCGGCCCCGCTGGGGTCGCTGGTGCCGGTGACCATCACGCTCAATGGACAGAGCCGGCAGGTCTTAGTCACCCCCGATGAGGCCGATGCCCTGCGCCGGGGCGAGATGCCGCAGGTGCTGGCGTTTCAGCAGGGTGGGCGCTCGCTGCCCTGGTATGCCTACGACGGCTACGACCCGTACCGCGAATACTGGCGCTATGAGAATGCCGGCTGGGGAGGATACGGCGGCGGCTGGACAGCGGGCTATTTTGAGGCGGCGCTGCTGACGGATCTGCTGCTGACGCCAACCTACGGCATGGGCGGCTACGCGCCGTATGCGTTCGCGACCGATATGCCGGGGTATCAGCCGGGTTACGCCGATCCCGGCTTCGGGAGCGGCGGCGACTTTGGGGGTGGCGGTGACTTCGCCGGTGCCGGCGGGGACAGCAGCGGCGGCTACGACACACAGGGCTTCGATCCCGGTGACGCCGGCGCGGGCGACTTCTTCGGCGGCGGCTTTGACAGTGGTGGGGGCGGCGATTTCGGCGGCGGCGATGGCGGGGGAGGGGATGGCGGCGGCGGTGACGGAGGATAATAAGGCGATGGGGCAGACTGCTCACGGCACCGAGGCCAATTTTGGGCTTTTGACGGTCGGCCCCGCCGACGCCCCGGAAACGCTGCTGTTTCTGCACGGGTGGGCGGGCGGCAAAGAGCTGTGGCGGCATACGCTGGCATTGCTGCCGCCATCGTGCCGGGCAATTGCACTAGACCTGCCGGGAACCGGCGAAACGCCGCTGCCGCCGGGCATGGAAACGATCCCGCAGATGGCGCAGTGGGTCGCCGAAGTCTGCCGCCGGCTCGGGCTGGCCGATGTCACACTGATCGGTCACTCGCTCGGCGGCAACCTGGCCGCCGAAGTCTGCCTGCTGTTTCCCGGCCTAGTTCGGCGGCTGATCCTGGTAGATGCGGCCCTGGACCCGAATTCGCTGCCGGTCCGCGCCCGCTGGCCGCTGCGCCGTCCGTTCGGACTTCTGGCGCTGGCCGCGCTGCGGGTCTCGATGGCCCCGCTGGCGCTGCTGGGAAGCCAGGTCTCGCCGGATACGCAGGTGGGCCTCTGGCACGGTCAGGCACGGCGGTGCTACTGGTACCTCAAAGCGAACCCGAGTGACCGCGTCCTTCGGGTGCAGCTCCAGGCCCTCAGCGACAACCCGATGCTGGCGGACCGTCTTGCCGGGTTGTCCCTGCCGATCCTCATCCTGCACGGTGAGCGGGACCCGCTGGTTCCGGCGGCGCAGGCCCGCGCACTGGCGCAAACGCTTTGTCATGCCCGGCTGGTACTGTTCCCGCATGGGCACCACAGCCCGATGGACGACGACCCCGAAGCGTTTGTCTCGGCCATTGCCGACTTCTGTGCGATGCCTAAAGATTGACGACCGCCCGGCGAAGTGCTACAATGCGAAAGAACAAAACCCCGCTCTCAAAGGAGACTGCATGAAAATCGCTCGACTGCCCCTGACCCTCGGCCTGATCGCGTTTGCCGGCCTGACTGCCCCGCTGACGACCACCCCGGCGCAGGCCGCGCCGCCCGCTAAGACCGCCCCAGCGCCGATTGTCCGCATGGCGACGACCCGTGGGGTCATCCTCATCAAACTGTACCCGAAGGACGCGCCGGTGAGCTGCGCGAACTTCGAGAAGCTGGTCAAGAAAGGCTTCTACAACGGCCTGACGTTCCACCGGATCACCGATCTCGGCACACCGGGCCAGTCCAAGATTGTCCAGGGCGGCGACCCGAATGGCAACGGCTCCGGCGGGCCGGGCTACACGATCAAGGGCGAGTTCCCGCAGAACGGCGTCAGCAATCCATTGACCCATATCGCCGGCGCGGTGGCGATGGCCCGCACCGGGCAGCCAGACTCGGCCGGCTCGCAGTTTTATATCTGCGTCAATCCCGTGCATTTTCTCGACGGCGGCTATGCGGTCTTCGGGCAGGTCATCAAGGGCCTGGATGTGGCCGGGAAATTGCAGCAGGGCGACAAGATGACCAAAGTTACTCTCGTTAAGTAGGCCAATAGAGGAGAAGTACCATGACAAAGCGAGTCCAGGCACAGATTTCGGGCCGGGTGCAGGGGGTGGGGTACCGTTACTACGCCGCCCATGTCGCGGGGCAGCTCGGGGTCGTCGGCGTTGTACGAAATACGCTTGACGGGGTGGAAGCGGTGGCTGAGGCCGAAGAAGAGTCGCTGCACGAGTTCCTGAGAGCTTTGCGGCACGGCCCCCATGCCGCCGAAGTCACGGCAGTCGCGACCGCGTGGGACGAGCCGACCGGCGAGTTTGAGGGCTTCGCGGCGGTGTCGTGATACCAACAAAAGAACCGGCGCGGCGTTTAGAAGCATCGCCAGAGTTACCGGCACTGAAAGTGCCGGCCTACTCTTGAGTGGAAACCGAAGCGGTTCAAGACAAAGAGACGCCCGCATTTCTCGTCTCGCTCCTCAGTCACGGAGTGACTTTCACTCAAAAGTAGACCGGCACTTCCAGTGCCGGTTCCACACTACGGCTTGCTTAACCGCGCCGTGCCTTCTTTGGCGATTCCGTTGTTTGGATTGAGTGCCAGCGCCTGCTGATAAGCCGCCAGCGCCTCGGGTTTCTTGCCCATCTTCTCGTAGACCGCGCCCAAGTTGTCCTGGAGGCCGACGCTTGACGGGTCGTTCTGTGTGGCCTGGACCAGCAGCGGCGCCGCTTCACTAAGCTTGCCGTCAGCGGTCAGCAGCATAGCAAGGTTCGACTGGACACTGGCAAGCGATTTGGGGCTGTCGGCTTTAAGCGCAATCGCCTGGCGGTAAGTCGCTTCGGCCTCGGCCTTCTTGCCGGCGTTTTGCTGCATGATGCCGAGGTTCGCAACCGTGTTGAAATCGCCGGGCTTGGCCTGGCTGGCTAAGACTGTGTACCGAATCGTCTCATCGCTCTGCTTGGCGGTCGTCGCAGCCTCCGCCAGCGCGGTGTAGGCGTTGAACTGGTCTCCTGCGCTTGGGGCCAATGCAAGCGCAGCCTTCAGCAGGGGAACGGCCTTGGCATCGTTGCCGACCTGATGGTACAGCAGCCCGGCATCCAGCGGAAGCTGGCCGTTTTTCGGTTCGAGCGCCGCGGCCTTCTCGAATGCGGCGGCGGCGGCGGCGTGCTGCCCGCCTTTTTCCAGCGCAATTGCGTATTTGTAGGCGTAGTCCGCGCTGGCCGGGTACTGAGTCGCAAGTGTCTGAAAGACGGCGGCGGCTTTGACCGAGTCGCCGGACTGCAAGTAGGCGACCCCGAGATTGCTTTTGAACGAAGCGTCTTTAGGCTTCAGGCGAACCACAGTTTCCAGCTCGGGAATAGCCTGCGGCACCTGGTTCTGGCGCAGATAGATGTCTGCCAGCATTTCGTGCGCCTCGATCACCTTCGGTGACTTCTTTGCGATCGCCAGCAGCCTCGGGAGGGCCGCGCTGAACTTCTTGTCCGTGTAATCTTTGTAGGCTTTCTGCATATCGTCGGCCTCGTCCTGGGGGATCGGCTGCGTGTCGCCCGGCTCGCCTTCCGGGATGCCCTGGGCGTGGTTGGTAAGCGGATTGCCGACTCCGGCGCGAGCGGCATTGTCGCCGCCGCTTGGCTGCGGGCCGCCCTGCGCCCAGAGTGGGCCGCCCGCCGCAAGGCACAAAAGGCTGCCGCCAAGCAGCATATCCCGCACAATGTCTATACCGCGCATTTTGCTGGTGGTGTTCATAATTCTCTCCGTTCCTGTCGCTTACCGATGTTTTACCCACTTATTTTACCCGCTGCTTTCGGAATATGATCTTTTGGAATATGCGCTATGGCTTACGATGCGCCGCAAAGACTGATAAACAGTTGCGGGCGGGCCTGTCGGCCTGCGCTCCGGCAGGCAATGCCGAAGTCCGCGTCCTGGCCCTGGTCCTGACCCTGGTCCTGACTGTGGGCATCTAGGACCGGTACTGAATATTCTGCTTCTGTCAAAACGCGCCGGCTTCTGCACTGGCTATACTGAGGGGGCGCTTGCCGGGCAGGAAATTCCGGCAGACGTGGCGAATGACGCTTCAACGCCACTTCGAGGTATCTTCTTTTGAAACCCATCACGTTCGAGACCATCTGCTGGGGCATTCTCGGCCCCGGCTCCATCGCCAATCGGTTCGCGCAAAGCCTGGGTGCGGTGCCGGGTGCCCGCCTGCATGCGGTCGGCTCCCGCTCCCAGGCAAAAGCCGGCGAGTTCGCGGACAAGTACAACGCGCCGAAGCGATACGGCAGCTACGAGGCCCTGGCGGAAGACCCGGATGTCCAGGTGGTCTATATCGCGACGCCCCACCCACAGCACAAGGACGCCGCGCTTTTGTGCCTGCGTCATGGAAAAGCCGTGCTGTGCGAGAAGCCGTTTACGGTCAACGCCAAAGAAGCCGCCGAGGTGATTGACTTTGCCCGCGCCCAGGACCTCTTTCTGATGGAAGGTATGTGGGCGCGGTTCTTTCCGGCGATGGTGCGAGTACGGGAGCTGATTGCAAGTGGCACAATCGGCGAAGCGCGGATGCTGCAAGCGGATTTCGGGTTCCGCGCCGGAGTGGACCCCGACAGCCGCCTGTTCAGCCCGGCGCTTGCCGGCGGCGGCCTGCTGGACGTTGGGGTGTATCCCATTTCGCTGGCGTCCATGGTTTTCGGCACCCCCTCCGATATTTCCGGCCTGGCGACCATCGGCGAGACCGGCGTGGACGAGATGGCCGCCGTGACTCTCAAGTACCCCGGCGGGCAGCTTGCTTCGATTATTACCGGCGTTCGGGTCAACACGCCGTCGAACGCGACAATCTTCGGCACCGACGGCTCGATTGCAATCCATCCCCCGTTCTGGAACCCAAGTCGCTTGACAGTCAGCGCCCAGGGCAAGACCGAGGAAATCACCGTTCCGTATGTGGACCAGGGTTTCAACTACGAGGCGCAGGAAGTCCAGGACTGCCTGCGGGCGGGCAAGACCGAAAGCGCCATCATGCCGCTCGATGAGACGCTGACGGTCATGCAGACAATGGATACCCTGCGCTCACAGTGGGGCCTCAAGTACCCGATGGAGTAGACAAATCATGGCAATCGCGACGCTGGCAAAGCCGACGCTTCAGACCGCGGAAGATTTAGAGCGTCTTTCCGCACAGGGTTATCATTATGAGTTGATCAAAGGAGAACTTCGGCCAATGTCACCCAGTGGCGGACCGCACGGTGACGCAACCAGTCGGATCACGTTCTATGTCAACGGCCTTGTTTACGCAGAAGAGCGAGGGCTGACTTTCACCGCCGAAACAGGCTTTCTTGTAGCGCGTGACCCAGACACGGTTATGGCCCCCGATTTTGCCTTCGTGGCAGAAGAACGGTTGCCGGAAACTCTGCCGGAAGGCTACGTTTCTATCATCCCAGACCTTGCGGTGGAAACACGCTCACCCAACGATACGGCAAGGGAAGTTGCTGACAAAGTAGAAGATTGGCTGACCGCGGGCGTGAAGATCGTTTGGGTCATTGAGCCGCGCAAGCACACAATTACCTCGCATCGGCGCGGGCGGCAATCGCTCGTCTTCGGAACGAGCGATACGCTGGACGGAGAAGATGTACTGCCTGGCTTATCCATCCCGCTCCGTATGATCTTTCCAGTAAGGCGCAAACGGCAACTAGAATAACAAGGAGACCATGCAACGTGGCAAATGAACAGACTTTCGCGCCTTCGGCAGAGTTTACGGCGCAGGCGAATATGACCGACCGGACGGTGTACGACGACGCGGCGGCGGACCCGGAAGGATGGTGGGCAAAGCAGGCCGGCGAGCTTTTGACCTGGACCCGGCCCTGGGATACGGTCTGCGAGTGGAACCCGCCCCATGCTCGGTGGTTTGCCGGCGGGCAGCTCAATGTCGCGGCGAACTGCTTGGACAGGCACTTGACCGATGGACGGCGCAACAAAGCCGCCATTATCTTCGAGGGCGAGCCGGGCGACAGCCGTGTTTTGACCTACTGGGACCTGCACCGGGAAGTGTGCAAGCTCTCAAATGTCCTGCTCGGGCTGGGCGTCGTCAAGGGCGACCGCGTGACCATCTACCTGCCGGCGATCCCCGAAGCGGTCATCTCGATGCTGGCCTGCGCCCGTATCGGCGCGGTGCATACGGTGGTCTTCGGCGGCTTCTCGGCGGACAGCCTGGCCGAGCGCATTGGTGATAGTCAGTCGAAGCTGCTGATCACCGCCGACGGCGGCTGGCGGCGCGGCGCTCCAGTGCGCCTCAAAGATTTGGCCGACAAGGCTTTAGAGGGTGAGACGGGCATCGAGAAAGTGATCGTCGTGAACCGCACCGAGGATGCGCGGCACGTTCCCATGAAGCAGGGCCGGGACTTCTGGTGGCACCGGCTGATGGACGAAGCCAGTGCCAAGCACGAGGCGCAGCCAATGGATGCCGAAGACCCGCTGTATATTCTGTATACGTCGGGGTCTACTGGCAAGCCAAAGGGCATTCTGCACACGTCGGGCGGGTACCTGACGGGCGTTGCCGCAACGACCAAGTATATCTTCGACATCAAAGACGACGATGTCTACTGGTGCACCGCTGATGTCGGCTGGGTTACCGGGCATTCTTACGTCGTCTACGGCCCGCTGGCAAATGGCGCAACCGTGTTTTTGTACGAAGGTGCTCCCGACTGGCCGCAGAAGGACCGCTTCTGGGCACTGATTGAAAAGTACGGCATCACGATACTCTACACCGCTCCCACGGCCATTCGGGCGTTTATGAAATGGGGCACGGAGTGGCCCGAAAAGCACGATCTGTCGTCCCTGCGCCTCCTAGGGTCGGTCGGTGAGCCGATTAACCCGGAAGCCTGGCTTTGGTACCACAAGAACATCGGGCGCGAGAGCTGCCCGATTGTTGACACCTGGTGGCAGACCGAGACCGGCGCGATTATGATTACGCCCCTGCCTGGTATTTCCAGCACGAAGCCCGCGTCGGCGTCCCGCCCATTCCCCGGCATCGCCGCCGAAGTGGTGGACGAATCGGGTGAGCCGCTGCCGCACGGCACAGACCAGACGGGGATACTCGTCATCACTAAACCGTGGCCCTCGATGCTCCGCACACTCTGGCGCGACGACGCCCGCTACAAAAGCGTCTATTGGAGCAAGTTCGCCGAAAAGGGCTATTACTTCCCCGGCGACGGTGCGCGGCGCGACGAGGAAGGCGACTACTGGCTTTTGGGCCGCGTGGACGACATCATGCTGGTCGCGGGCCACAACATCAGCACGATGGAAGTGGAGTCGGCCCTGGTCAGCCACCCCAGCGTCGCCGAAGCCGCCGTCATCGGGCGCACCCACGAGATTAAAGGTCAGGCGATTGCTGCCTTTGTCACGCTCAAAGATGGTGTCGGCGGCACGTCTGAACTCGCGGGCCTACTCAAAACCCACGTCGCCCAAAAGATCGGTGCCATCTCCCGCCCGGACGACATCCTCTTCAGCGCCGAGCTGCCCAAAACGCGCTCGGGAAAAATCATGCGCCGCCTGCTCCGCGACATCGCCGAAGGCCGGGCACTCGGGGACACGACAACCCTGGCCGACCCCAGCGTCGTCGCGAGCCTGAAAGAGAAGTACACGGAAGAAAGATGAGCCGCGGAAGAAGCTACCGTTGAATATTTCCGTTGTTATCCCTGTGCTGAACGAGCGGGCCGGCCTGCCGGAGACGGTGCGGCAAGCGCAGGCTTGCCTGCCGGGGGCGGAGATTGTGGTCGCCGACGGCGGCAGCAGCGACGGAACACGGGAGTGGGTGCGGGAGCATGGGGCGCTGATTTTCGTGGACGCAGAGCGCGGGCGCGGGCCGCAGATGAACGCTGGGGCGGAGGCGGCGTCGGGCGACGCGCTGCTGTTCCTGCATGCGGACTGCCTGCTGCCGCCCGGTGCAGGTCTTGCGGTCCAAGGGGCGCTGGCCGACCCGGCAACTGTCGGCGGGGCGTTTCAGGTGCGCTTTCCCGATGGCTCTTCGCTCGCCCTGCAACGGCTGGCCCGGCTGATCAATTTTCGCTCGCGCCTCGTGTCGGAAGCCACCGGAGACCAGGCGATCTTTGTGCGCCGGACGGCATTCGCGGCGGTCGGCGGCTTTCCGAATTGGCCGCTGTTTGAGGACATGGACTTTGTTTCGCGCCTGAAACGTCACGGCAGGTTTCGCATCACATCTGCGTTCGTGACCATCTCGCCGCGCCGGTGGAACGCGCACGGGGTTTGGCGGGCGTCGCTCTTGATGTGCCTGCTGTACGCCGGCTACAAGGCAGGCATCGCGCCAAAGACCCTCAAGCGGTGGTTTGTGGACGTGCGCCCGGCGAAGGAAACACGGGGCTAAACCCCCCGTGCTTCAAAGAGGCAACTTCCCGCATGAGTTTATTTGTATTCGCCCGCGCAGGCGGGGGCTTGCACTCTTAAAGCCCTGCCGTTCAGGGCAGGGAGCCTGTGTCAGTAATCTATGCATTGCGCCGTCGCTGGGACGCGCTCCCGGACCGCCGGGTCTTCTAATTCGCGGCGCAGGCGGGCCAAATCTTCACCGGTGTCAACGTCATGCCACGGCGGCAGCAGGTGGCAGCGTAGGCTCAGACGAGCGGCATTGGCGGCGGTCTGCGATAGCGCGGCCTCGGTACTCCAGGCGACCCTGTCAAATAGGCCGGGCTGTGGCCGCTGCACTCCGACCAAATAGTACCCGCCGTCCTCAGCCGGGCCGAGGACAATGTCGGCACTATTTCTTTGCAGCGTTTGGATGGCTTCGGCAATATAGGCAGGAGGCAGAGTGGGGCTGTCCGTGCCGATAACCACGAGCGGCGAAAAGCCTGACGCCGCCGCGTCCGTCATTGCGGCCTCCATGCGCTCGCCCAAGTCGCCGCCTTGCTGCGCGGTCCAATGCAGGTCCCCCGGCAGCAAGCCCTCTAGCAGAAGATTCCCGCCGTCAGGAGCGTAAGCAATCAGCACCTCGGCGATCTGGCGGGCACTGCGGACGGCATCTTGAACCAGTGCCGCGGCGAGCGCGGCGGCAGAGTCAGCCGTGAGGGGAGGCACAAGGCGCGTCTTGACCGTCCCCGGCACGGGGGCCTTGACCATGACGATGATGACGGGGCGGGCAATAATGGCCGGGAGGGTCACGCGACGGCCCCGCCGCAGGACGAGCCAGCTCCCGCCGTGCAGCCGAGGCAGTGGTCGCCGACCGCGATAGTGCGCCGCTCCAAAGCGGCGGCGTCGAGGTCCCGGACATGGCGGGGATTGCTGGAAGTGACGGGCAGGCCCAGCATCTGGTTGAAGTCGCAGTCGTACAACAAGCCGTCGTAGCTGACGCTGACTAAAGACCGGCACATGACATTTGCGGCGGCGTCCGGGTTGAATGCCGCCGTCAGCTTATCCATGTACGGCGCGTAGTTGCCGGTGCGCTCCAAAAAGTGCTTGAACCGGGCAATCGGCATATTGGTGATTGTGTATAGGTGATTGAACACAATGCCGTAGCGCTTTGCCATCTCAGTTTTGTACTCGGCCTCAATCGCCGCCTGCGCGGGCGGCAGGAATGCCCCGGTCGGATTGTACACAAGGTTCAGAGCAAGGCCCGAACCCGGCTGCCCGTAACCCAGGCTGTTTAAGAGGCGCAGGCCGGCCACACTTTCCTCGAACACGCCGCCGCCCCGCTGCGCGTCGGTGCGGTCCGCCAGGTAGTAGGGCAGGGACGCGACCACTTCCACTTGATGTGCGGCTAAAAACTGCGCCGTGTCTTCCTGTCCGGGAACAAATAGCACAGTCAGATTGCAGCGGTCCATCACATGACGGCCCAGCGCTTTTGCCGACTCGACGAGGTAGCGGAAATTGGCGTTCAGCTCCGGCGCACCGCCGGTCATATCGAGTGTTCCGATGCCGGGGTTTCGCTTCAGGGCCGCGATTACTTCCTGCGCGGTTTCGCGGGACATCTCCTCGGTCCGGTTCGGGCCGGCGTCCACATGGCAGTGCTTGCAGGCTTGGTTGCAGCGCTTGCCGATATTGATTTGCAGCGTGTCAACGCGCACGGCCCGAAGCGGGAACTGCCCGGCCCGCTCTAAGGCAGTGTCGAAAACTCGCGTTGTCATGGGGAGGGAAAGCATCACATACTTACCTTGTCCACGGAGCGCAGGGCCTGCAGGCCATGGATCAGGGTCGCGCCGCCCCGGATGCCACTGGCGACATGGATGGCCTCGGTCATCTGCTCCAGATTGGAACCTGCTTCCAGGCAGGACTGCGCGAAAGAATCAATACAGTAGGGACAGGGAATGGCATGAGCGACCGCCAGGCCGATCAAGGCTTTCTCGCGCTTGGTCAGCGCCCCTTCTTCCAGTGTCGCCGAGTAATACTCAAAGAACTTCTTGGTGAGGTCGGGCCGCTCACGCCCGATTTCGGCGAACCGGGCCAGATCTTCTTCGTTGTAATAGCTTGTCATGCTTACTCAACTCCTGAACCATGAACATTGTTCCGGCCCAGCAGGGTCACTCCTGCGCCGATCGCCGCCGCGCCGAGCAGGCCGAACGCCAGCAAGCGCTCGCGGGGCCGGACTGTTCCAATATAAGCGCTGAGAGAGTTTTTGATCGCCGGCTGCTGCGACTTGCGCTCGTACCAGCGCTGCGCGGCGTGCTGACAAGCCAGCGACAGTGTTGGGTAGACATGCACCATGTCCGCAATCGCCCGAATGGAGTGCCCGTGCTCCATCGCCAGTATCCACTCCTGCGCTAGTTCCCCGGAGCGGGAGCCGAGGATATGGACGCCGAGTATCTTGCCGGTCAGGCCCGGCGTCGTCAGCACTTTGACTAAGCCTCGCGTTTCGCCGTCGGTGATAGCCCGGTCGTTCTGCGCGAACGGCTGCCGGTAGGCTTCATAGGAAATCCCCTGCGCTTTCAGCTCATCTTCCGTCTGCCCAACATGCGTCATTTCCGGGTCGGTGAACGTCGTCCACGGGCTGAGGCGAAACGACGCTTTGGATTGTCCTGGAAACGCAATGCTGCGGACAACCAGCTTGGCCTCGTACTCGGCCAGGTGCGAGAACTGATCGTGCCCGAGCAGGTCGCCGCAGACATAAATGTGCGGCGCGGTCGTCCGCAGGCAGTCATCGGCCTGCACCCGCTCTTTATCGTAGGCGACCCCGGCGGCTTCCAAATTCAGCCCCTCGGTGTTCGGGCGGCGGCCTACGCCAAACAGCACTTGGTCAAAACCGACTTCGCTTGCCTGAACTCCTGCTGTCAGGACCGCAACCCGGCTGTTTCCATCCTGCCGCACCTCGGAAAGCTGGGTGCTAAGACGCACATCAACGCCGTCCTCCCGCAGATAGTTTGCCAGCAGTCCCGTCAGCTCGCTGTCGTCGCGGGCCAGCAGGCGCGGGGCCGACTGCACCAGCGTCACCCGGCTGCCGAGCAGGGCAAACGCCTGTGCCATCTCGGTGCCGATTGGCCCGCCACCAACCACCAGCATCCGCGGCGGGATTTCGTCCAAATCAAACACTGTGTGATTGGTTAAATACGACCCTTCGGTCAGCCCCGGCACATCCGGCTCGACAGGGCTTGACCCGGTTGCCAGAATGAAATTGGCCGCCGTGATTGTGCGCCCGTCCAGCAAAAGCGTATGCGGGTCCGTAAAGTGCGCCTGCCCGTGCCGTATCTCCACGCCGTTATCTTGCAGCAGCTTGGTCGTCGCATCGGCGTCTTCCACCGCCGTGATCGTGTCCCGCACCCGGCGCATCACCCCCGCCGCGTCCTCCCGCGTGACAGAAAGCGACGCGAACCCGAGCTTATCGGCCGTGCGGATGGTCTGCGCGACTTTGGCGGCATGCAGGAGCGCTTTGCTCGGTGCGCAGCCGGTGTTCAGGCACTCACCGCCCATCTTGCCCCGCTCAATCAGCAGGACGCGCAGGCCGAGCGCCCCGGCCATGACCCCGGACACAATGCCCGCCGACCCGCCGCCAAGTATCACAATATCAAAATCAAACAATGCGCTGCTTCTTCCTAAGTTTCTCCCCCAAAGTTACCCATTTCCGGCAGGTGTTACCCTGGCTTTCCGTCCGCCGGGGTACAATGGAAGGAAATGCCGCAAATCGTCATTCTCGCCGGGCCGAACGGGGCAGGCAAATCTACAGCCGCTGCCGGGCTGTTATCTCAGGAAATCACGTTTCTGAACGCCGACGAGATCGCCAAGAACCTGCCTGGCAGTCCGTCGCCGGCCAGGGACATGCAGGCGGGGCGGCTACTTCTGCGGCGGCTCGACGATTTGCAGTCTCGGCGTCAGGATATTGCGATAGAAACAACGCTTGCCAGCCGGACACTTGCGCTGCATATCGAGCGTTTGCAGCAGGCTGGATACCGTTTCAACCTCTACTTCTTCTGGCTGCCAACTCCCGAGATGGCAATTCAGCGGGTCGCCCTGCGGGTTCTCAGCGGCGGGCATGACATCCCGGAGCCTGTCATTCGCCGCCGTTACAAAGCAGGATTAAACAACTTCTTCTCTTTGTACCGACCGCTCGCAAATCTGTGGCGCGTCTATGATAACACACAGCCGGCGGAACCGTCGCTTGTCGCGAAAGGAACCCTGCGTGTGCAGCAAGCGGCACTTTGGGAGCAAATCAAGAAAGGCTGACAAATTATGAAAGCACAGACAGCAGCAAAATCAGCGCCGATTGATTTGGACAATGATGAAGAGGTCGGTCAAGCACTTGGTGTTGCCGTCCGAAATGCCCTGCGCGAGCACAAGCGCCTCGGCCAATCTGTCGTCATCTGGCAGGACGGCAGAGTGGTCACCCTCGCTCCCGAAGACATTCCCGTTGACCTGACAGATGAGGCGGCTGAATGACCAAGCCTTTCTGGTAAAATGGTGAAAACGAGGAGAACGCTGCAATGACACTGCTGGTTGACCTGCCGCCGGAAATCGAAGCCCGCGTCCATGAAGCGGCAGAGGCCGAGGGAATAGACACGGCGGCCTATGTGCGCGAAGTGATGACCGCCAGCCATCCGTTTCCTGCCGCGCCTGCATCTATGACGGAAAAAGAACCTGTCGAAGAGATCAATCGGGGCTTTTCCGAAGCGTTCTGGGACCGGTTCCGTTACCTTGTCGCCCGCCGCCAAGCGGAAACGATGACGCCTGCGGAACAGAAGGAAGCGATCAGTATGTCGGACCGGACGGAGAACTGGGACGCCGAGCGCCTGCAATGCCTCCTTGAGCTATCTCAGCGCCGTGGAAAGTCTGTGCAGGAACTAATGACTGAGATGGGTGTTCGTCCGGTTTCCTTGAATTGAGCATTTCCAAAGAACTAGAACGCCGAGTCGCAGAGCGGGCGAAAGACCGCTGTAAATACTGCCGCGGTAATGCTCCCGCTTTGATTAGCCCCACCGTCCCGGAGCCGGCACCTGAGTACCGGGGCGCACAAAGCCTTTGTAGCGCGTTCCTTGAAACGTCAGCGTTCCTGTGTTGCCCTCGAACAGCCTGTTGTACTCGCGCCCCCCTACATCAAACTCATGGCGTCCATGTGCCCCAACGTCAAATGCGACAAAATATGAGTCGCTGCTGTCCCCTCGGCTTTTGACGATGTGTTTGTAGGCAACTCGTGCCTCTGCCGTCACCACCGGCTGCCGGTTGTTCCAAAGCCACTTCCGAGACTCGACAATGACGATATAAAGGATAATACAGGTGAAAATGGTGATCCAAAATGGGCTTTTGACAGCTTCGTCCATCCTTATTTGTCCTTCCGTTCTGAGTCCGGTGCCGTCAGCACCGATTGTGGGTTGTTCCTTTCCCCCCGGCATGGGCCTGCCGCCCTCCTCGAACACGGATTTGAATACCGGCAAAGCATTTTACCATTTTTGCGAGAACTTTGCGCCTCCTGCACGAGTAAGTCTGACAGGCTGCCGAACCCGGCACCTGCATAGGAAGAGCCTTGACGGCCTCTTTCATTGCCGTCTGGCTAAATCCTGGTCAGCAATGACCCACGGGCAGAAATCCGGGTATCATTGAGCAGAACTTCCATAGGAGCACAAACATGAAGATTCACGAATATCAGGCGAAGCAGCTTTTGAAGCAGTATGGGGTCCCGGTACCCGAGGGCCAGGTCGCGGGGACGCCGGAGGAGGTGCGGACGGTGGCGGCGTCGCTTGGCCGGCGGGTGGTCATCAAGGGCCAGGTGCATTCGGGCGGGCGCGGCAAGGCCGGCGCGGTCAAGCTGGCGGGCGATGCCAACGAAGCCGAGGCGATTGGGAAAGAGCTGCTCGGCAAGACGCTGTTTTTTGCCCAGGCAAACTCGAATTTGAAGATCAACCGGCTGCTGGTGGAAGAGGCCGTCAACATTGACAAAGAGATTTATGTTGCCATCACGCAGGACCGGGTGCGGCAGCGGGACGTGCTCATTGTCTCGACCCAGGGCGGCATGGATATTGAGGAAGTGGCGCACAACAATCCCGCCGACATCGCCAAGCTGTTTATTGACCCGCTGCTCGGCCTGCCCGATTACGCCTGCCGTCAGGCACTGTTTGAGGCCAAATTTGATAAATCTTTGATTGGCAAGACCATTCCCGTGCTGAAAGCGCTCTACGCGGCGTATGTCGGCACCGATGCGACCCTGGCGGAGATCAACCCGCTGGTCATCACCAAAGAAGGCACGGTCATCGCGGGCGACGCCAAGTGGGACATTGACGAAAACGCGCTGTACCGGCACCCGGAGCTTGCGGCATTGCAGGACGACACCGAGACCGATCCGATTGAGGTGGAAGCGCATCGCCGGGGCATTCAGTATGTCCGGCTCGAAGGCGGCGACATCGGCATCATCGGCAACGGTGCGGGGCTGGTGATGACGACGATGGATGAGGTCAAGCGGGCGGGCGGCAACCCGGCGGACTTTCTGGACATCGGCGGCGGCGCAAAGGCCGAGGCGGTGACGAGCAGTTTAGAGATCGTTCTTTCGGACCCGAACGTCAAGGGCGTGCTGTTTAACATCTTCGGCGGCATCACGCGGGGCGACGAAGTGGCGAAGGGCATTATTGAAGGGGTCAAATCGCTGGATGTCAAAGTCCCCATTGTGATTCGCCTCGCCGGCACCCGCGCGGCGGAAGGTGCGGAGCTTTTAAAGACCACCAATCTGGTCCCCGCCGAGACCATGCAGGAAGCCGCGCAGAAGATTGTCGCACTGGCCTACGCGAAGTAGAATCGCACAGAGTGAGGTGGCATGATGGCAGTTTTGGAAGCAGTGCGCCCGCCTGAAGCACCAGCAAAAACGCACGCTGGCGTGGAAGAACCGGAGCCTTATACCTCTCAGGAGTTCGCGGCATTCGCCGCGAGCCACCCTGATTTACGGACAGAACTTACCAGGGAAGGGGAACTTATCATCATGCCGGCCACCTTTCCAAAATCCGGGCGGCGCAACGCGAAGCTTTCCGCCCGGCTGGAAACGTGGAGCGAGGCCGCAGGATTAGGCGAGACTTTTGACTCCTCCACCCTATTCACTCTGCCCAATGGGGCTGTTCGATCCCCTGATGCCTGCTGGATCGAGAAATCACGGTGGGCAGCGTTCAATGAAGACGAGCAGGATGACCTGCTGATCATCTGCCCGGATTTTGTCGCCGAGCTGCGCTCTAAGACTGATCGCCTCAGTGCCGTCCAGAAAAAGATGCGCGAGTACATGGATAACGGCGCTCGGCTCGGCTGGCTCATTGACCCGAAAAGCCGCCGGGTCGAGATTTACCGGTCCGGTCAGGATGTGGAGATCGTAGATGCCCCGGCATCGCTGTCCGGGGAGGACGTGCTGCCGGGGTTTGTGCTCGATTTGACGGGGATATTGGAGTAACTGTTATGGCAGTTTTGGAAGCAGTGCGCCCAAGTCCGGCGCAGGACGAAGAGCCGGCGGATGTGCCCGAGCCGTACACGCGGGAGCAGTTCGCTTCAATGGCGGCGACTTACCCCGAGCTTCGGATGGAGCTGACCAGGGAAGGGAGATTAATTATCATGCCGCCATCAGGAGGCGAGTCGAGCCACCAAAGCAGTGTTGTCGGCGGACGCTTGTTTGCTTGGGCCGACTCGGACAAATCAGGAATTACTTTTGATGCCAACGGCGGCTACAATTTACCGATGGGAGGAACCCGTGCCCCGGATGCGTCTTGGCTGCGGCGCGACCGCTGGGAAGCGTTGACGCCGGAGCAGCGGCAGAAGTTTCTGCCGCTTTGCCCGGATTTCCTGGTCGAAGTCCTCTCACCAACGGATAGCCTCACCGAGACCCGGCGAAAGATGGAAGAATACAAAGAGAATGGGGCGCGTTTGGGCTGGCTGATCAATCCACGCCGTCGTCAGGTGGAAATCTACCGGCCCGACCAAGAAGTTGAGGTGCTGGACAATCCGGTGTTGCTGTCCGGGGAAGACGTGCTGCCGGGGTTCGTGCTCGATTTGACGGGCATTTTGTTTTGATCGCCTGAATTGCGCTTGACAGAGTTGCGATTTTCGGCTATACTGTCAAACGGTCGGTGTCGGCCCACACACACCGGCTTTTTTGAGTGGGTGAGTGACTAGAACAAGGGATTAAGACATCAACAACAGAGACTTCCGCAGAGACCCGCGCGAGCCGCGGGTGAACATGAACGAGCGCATCCGCGCCCGCGAGATCCGCGTGATTGACGACGACGGAGGCCAGCTCGGGATCATGACCCCGCGCGAGGCGCTTTTGATCGCCCGTGAGCGCGGCATTGACCTGATTGAAGTGGCCCCGCAGGCCCAGCCGCCGGTCTGCAAGATCATGGACTACGGCAAGTTCAAGTACGAGCAGGCCAAAAAAGAAAAAGAGTCCGCCAAAAAGCACAAGCAGAGTGAGCTGAAAGACATTCGCCTTGACCCGCGCTACGGCACCCTGTCCGAGCATGACTTGATGACCAAAGTCAACCATGCCCGCAAGTTTTTAGAGGATGGCGACAAGGTCAAAGTGACGTTCCGGTTCATCGGCGGGCAGATTCGTCACCCGGAAGTCGGACGCCAGCAGCTTGAGACGTTCATGCAGAAGGTCGCCGATGTCGCCGCTATCGAGAAGCCGCCGACGATGGAAGGGCGCTCGATGAGCCTGACATTGACCCCGGCAAAGGGTGGGGGGGCACCGTCGCCGAAGCCGGCCGCTCCCAAGCCGCCCGCTGCGCCGAAAGCCGCCGCGCCCCCGCCGTCTGCGGAGACGGACGCGCCGCCGCCCTCGGCAGAAGCGTAGCATAAAAAGTCATTCGGGATAGTCAACGAACCCGGACACAGCCTGTGCCGGGTTCGTTGCCGTGTCAAGACAAAAAATAGGAGAAATCAAATGCCGAAAATCAAGACCCGCAAAACGGCGGCCAAGCGGTTCAAAATCACCGGGACCGGGAAATATATGCACGGTCATGCCCATCATAATCACCTAAATATCCACAAAAGCCCGTCGAACATGCGCGTGCTGACGTCGGACATCGAGCTGTACCCCGGCAAAAAGAAGGCCGTCCGCCGAATGCTGCCGAACGGCCTGCCCAAGTAGTCGTAAGTTAATTAACCAAAAGGAACAGAGAAAATGGCACGAGTCAAGCGCGGCGTAATGAAGCACAAGCGCCACCACAAGATTTTGAAGGAAGCCTCGGGCTACTTCGGCGGCAAGTCGCGGCTTTTCAAGAGCGCTAACGAGCAGGTGATGAAGTCCGGGCAGTATGCCTACCGCGACCGCCGCAACCGCAAGCGCGAGTTCCGCCAGCTTTGGATCGCCCGCATCAACGCCGCCTGCCGGGCGCAGGGCGTCCAGTACAGCCGGTTCATCGCCGCCCTGCACGACAGCGGCGTCGAACTGGACCGCAAGGTGCTGTCTGAGATGGCGATCAGCGACAACTTGGCCTTCAATGCTTTGGTCGCGTCGCTGAACATCACTGTCGTTGCCCCGACCCACAGCTTCGTCGTCGCAGCGGCGTAAGGACGCCGCTATGACCCCGCTCGAACAGCTTGAACAAGTCGCCGGCGAAGCCCGAATTGCACTCGGCGCTGCTGGAACCGTCGCCTTGCTCGACACCCTCGACGTGTCGTATTTGGGGCGCAAAGGCCAATTAACCGGCCTTCTGCGCCTCATCGGCACCCTGCCGCCGGACGAAAAACCGGGGTTCGGCGCGGCGGTCAACGCCCGCAAGGACGACCTGACTGCCCTTCTCGCTGCGAAGCGGTCAGCGCTTGCCGCCGGCGAACACGCCATCCGTCTGGCTGCCGACGCTGTAGACGTGACCCTGCCGGGCACAGCTTATCCCCACGGCACGCAGCACCCGATTACGTCTCAGATGTCGGCGGTCAAGAACGCGCTCATCGGCCTCGGCTTTCGCTTCGACGAGTGGCCGGACATCGAAGACTACCACTACAACTTCGAGACACTCAATTATCCCCCCGATCACCCGGCGTTCGACGAGCAGATGTCGTTTTACATAGACCCGACCCACCTGCTCCGCACCCAGACCACGGCGTTTCAGGCCCACGTCATGGGCAGCCAGAAGCCGCCCATCCGCGCGGCGACGATCGGCAAATGCTACCGCTACGAAGCCGTGGACGCCACCCACTCGCACACGTTTCATCAGGTAGACATTCTCGCCGTAGACGAGGGCCTCACGCTGGCCGATTTGAAGGGCACATTCTCCTACCTCGTCAAACAATTATTTGGCGATGTCGAAATCCGTTTCCGCCCTGATTTCTTCCCGTTCGTCGAACCCGGCGTCGAAGTCGCCATCCGCTGGGGTTCGGGATGGCTGGAGCTTGGCGGTGCGGGCATGGTCCATCCCAACATCTTGGAAGCGCAGGGCATTGACTCCGAGCGCTACACGGGCTTTGCCTGGGGCCTCGGCATTGACCGCATGCCGATGGCAAAATACGGCATTGACGACATCCGCCTCTTCACCGAAAACGACCTCCGCTTCCTCCGCCAGTTCTAGCCGCCATGCCTACCCCACGTCAAGCCTTAGAAGCTTTCGCCGATGCCCTGCAAAACCCGAAGCTTGCCCAGCTAGAAAGCCTGCTCAAACGCTTCAATCTCTTTGAGGCTGTCGGCGTTGTTAAGCACGAACTGCGTCACTCGGATTTTCTGGCGTTTTTGCTTGACCCAAGCCAAAACCACGGTCTCGGCGCATCATTTTTGAGCGCATTCCTCCAAGCAGTAAACCAAACCGCAGATGACATTGCCGGACTCAATCTTAACAATGCCTACGTTCAGCGCGAATGGCATCATGTGGATATTCTCGTCGTTGATGATCTGAACTGCTTTGGGGTTGTCATTGAAAACAAAATTGGCACCGGCGAGCATTCCGACCAGCTCAACCGTTATCGCGCCGCGTTTGACAGCCACTATCCGGGCTACAAAGTCCTTGCGCTCTATTTGACCCCGGATGGCGACGAGCCGAGTTCCCCCGACTACCAGGCCGTCAGCTACTCGGTGGTCTGTGACGTCATCGAGAAGATTACCCGCGAAAATGGCAGTACGCTTGACCGCGAGATTGTCATGGCTTTGCAGCATTACGCGCAGCTTCTCAGGAGGCACGTTTTGACCGACTCAGACATCGCCATTTTATGCCGCAGCATCTACCAAAAGCATAAACAGGCGTTAGACGCAATCTTTGAGCATCGGCCTGACCAGCAAGCCCAAATCGGTCAGTATGTACGTTCCCTTATTGCCAGCACCGATGGCGTGTTCGTCGGCTCCGCTGCAAAAAGCTGGGTCACGTTTGGCTTGGAGGAGTGGAAGTCTGCACCCAGGCAAATCAACAACACCTTCTACATCTACTTTGAATTTCATAACCTGCCGAATGAACTGAGGCTCCTCTGCACAGTGTGGCCGGCGAGTCAGGCTGCTTATGCTGAGCGCGAAAAACTATATGCTATGGCGGAAAAGCATCAATTTGTAGGCCGTCAGCCAAAACTCAATAGAGGCCACTATCGCGCCTCGGTCTTCTCTGTGCTGCGCGGCGATGATTATGAGAAGCCGCAAGAAGAAATCGAAGCGCTGATTTCAGAGAAGTGGGCGGCGTACCTGCGCGACGAACTTCCGCGCATGGCACAGGCAATTCGCGACGAAAAGTGGCTTTGGGAACTGCCGTAGACACGGTGCAAGGTCTGGCGTGGTACAATGGCTTGTGGAGGGGTTTTATGGAAACTGTGACTCTCGAACGAACACCGATGGCGGACGCGGACTACGAAGCGATTGTGGATCGTAATTTAGGCCAACTCAAGCTGATGCAGCAGAAGATGGACGAGGATCAGCGCGAAATCGAGACAATGCGGGCGGAAAACGACACGATTCTTGCCGATCTCATGCGGTCACTAAAGGCGGCTTAACGGTGTGGCAAAAGTTCGCCGAATACACGAAGTCGCTGATCAATATCGGTGAGACATTGCAGCAAAACAAGGCAGAAATCAAAGAACTTCAGCGCGAAGTGCGCCAGCTTATCACTGCGATGCAGTTAATGCGCCAAGAAATGCAGCATTCCCGCGAGAATGAGGCGCACGAGCGAGAAAAGATGGCACTGCGGCTGGAAAATACACTGCTGAAGATGAGTAATCGATTGCCCGCACCAAAGAACGAAGAGACGGAATAACGAGAACGCATGAAACTTCCGATTGAATGGCTGCGCGAATTTGTGGAAACACCGCTCGATGACGACGCCCTGGCGGCGGCGCTGACGATGGCGGGGCTGGAAGTGGAAGAAACGACCGACTCGGAAGACGGGCTGGTCTTCCATACCAAAGTCACGCCCAACCGGGGCGACTGGGTCTCCGTGCTCGGCACGGCACGGGAAGCATCGGCGGCGCTGGATGTTCCAATGAGCCGGCAGCCGATGCCCCTGCCCGATGAGAGCGGCGACATCAAACGCTGGGTGGGCATGCGGGTCGAAGACCCCAAGCTCTGCCCGCGCTACACCGGCAAGCTGGTCCGCAACGTCGTCTTTAAGCCGTCACCCGCGTGGATGCAGAAGCGCCTGACAGCGGCGGGGATGCGTCCGCTGAACATTGTCGTGGACGTGACAAACTATGTCATGCTCGAACTGGGTCAGCCGCTCCATGCGTTCGACTATGCGGCTCTGCCCGAGGGGCAGATTGTCGTGCGGTTGGCGAAACCCGGCGAGGCGATTACGACGCTGGACGGGGTCAAGCGGCAGCTCACGCCCGAGATGCTGGTGATTGCAGACAAAGAGAAGGCCGTGGCCGTGGCGGGGGTCATGGGCGGCGGCGAGGCCGAAGTTTCGGACACGACGAAGCACGTCTTTCTGGAGTCCGCGCACTTCGATCCCGGCACGGTCCGGCGAACATCCAAAGCGCTGGGATTGTCCACCGAAGCATCGTATCGGTATGAGCGGTTTGTGGATCCGGAGCTGGCCCCGCTGGCCCTGGAACGTGCCTGCGACCTGCTGGCAGAGTACGCCGATGGCGAAGTGGTGCTGGGCCGGATTGACCTGTACCCAAGCCCCGTGCCCGAGCGGACCATCGTCCTGCGTCCGAGCCGTGTCAACGCAATTTTGGGAACGCAGCTAGATGAAGCCGTCATCGCCGGCAGCCTGCGGCGGCTGGGGCTGGCTGTGGACGCTTCGGTGGAGCCGCTGTCGGTGACGGTGCCGACGTTCCGGCCCGATCTGGTCAAAGAAATTGACTTGGTCGAGGAAGTCGGTCGCATGATCGGCTACGCGACACTTCCCGAGACCCTGCCTGCGGCGCGGGGCGTCGGCGGCGGGGACGCCCCAGCGGGACGGCTGGCGGCCCATCTGCGGACTCTGATGATTGGTTTGGGAGTGTCCGAGGCGATGACCCACACGCTGGCCCCCCCGTCGGCGTTCGACGATCCCGATTTGACCAGTCGCCGGGTGCAGATCCGTCAGGCCCTCTCCGCCGAGCTTTCGGGACTGCGCCAATCACTTGTGCCCAATCTGCTCGACGCCCTGGCCCGCAATGTCCGGCAGCGCCAGCCGGACGTGCGCTTATTCGAGGTTGGCAAAGTCTTCGCGTTGGGCCATGCGCCGGGCGAGTACCGGGAGCCGCGCCGCTTTGCCGCCGTTCTGACTGGGCCTGCCGTGGACTTCTTCACCGCCAAAGGCTTGGTGGAAGCGCTGGCGTCGGCCCTGCACCTGCCCGCGCCGACGTTTGCCGCCGACCAACGCCCGCAGATGCACCCCGGACGCTCGGCGTCGGTCTCCGTGGAAGGCCGCCCGCTCGGTTTCGTCGCCGAGGCCGACCCCGACGCCATCAAAGAGCACTTGGACGTTCCGGCGTCGGTAGGCCGCGTCGCGGTCTTTGAGCTGGACGCCGACCTTCTTCTGGAGTATGCGGACCCTGCCTTGCGCTACACGCCCCTGCCGCGCTTCCCGGCGACCTCGCGTGACCTAGCCGTCGTCGTGGATCTGGCGACTCCCTACGGCACGATTGAGTCGGCGGCCCGAAACGCAGTTGACGCCGCACTGACCGAGGCGATTGCCCTGCAAAGTATCTACACGGGGGAGCGGGTTGAGGCAGGGAAAAAGAGCGTTGCCCTGCGCTTCACATTCCGCGCTGCGGGCCGAACCCTGACCGACGCCGAAGTGGACGCGCAGGTCGCACAAGCCGAGCGAGCGCTAGTGGAGCAGGTGGGGGCGGAGAAGCGGTAAATAAAGAGACCGGCACTGGAAGTGCCGGCCTACTCTTGAATGAAAGTGTCTCCGATACGCGGTAATGCCGTCCTCGGCATACACTGAGGAGTGGAGAATGCAGACGCTTCTTAGTCTTTAACCGCTTCGGTTTTCACGCAACAGTAGGCCGGCACTTCCAGTGCCGGTTCCTAGCTCCCAAACCACAAACCGATTTCCATCTGGGCGTTCTCGACCGAGTCGGAGCCGTGGATCAGATTCTGCTCGATCGTGTTCGCGTAGTCGCCACGGATCGTGCCGGGCAGCGAATCGGCGGGCTTGGTCGCGCCCATCATCTTGCGGGCGAGTGCCACGACATCGTCGCCTTCCCAGACCATCGCGACGACCGGGCCGGACGAGATAAAGCCGACAACGCCCTCGAAGAACGGCTTGCCGCGATGGACGCCGTAGTGTGCTTCGGCCTGCTCGCGGGTGGGCGTCACCATCTGAAGCCGGGCCAGTGTGAAGCCTTTCGCCTCGAATCGCTTGATAATCTCGCCGACAAGCCGGCGCTGGACACCGTCGGGCTTGACCATTAAAAATGTTTGTTCCACGTTGAATTTTCTCCTGTGAAGTCTCAAATATGAATTCTTAAAAACGGCTTATTATGGCAATAAACATGGTCCGAAGTCAAGTTGCTAAACCAAACTCCTAAGTCAAACCCCTATGGACATCTACGCCCCGATTGACCGCCTGCTGACTATCCGCGCCCATCCCATCGCCGCATCGGGCGCGACCCGCGCCGGAGTCGTGGTGCCCACGCGCCGCTATCTCTGGTACTACTTGGCGACCTGGCCCGACGGTGCCCTGGCGGCGTCGCTGCACCTCGGGGAAGGCATCGTGCCCGCCGGCGAAAGCCGGCCCTGGGGGGTGATGCGCCGGGACCGCACGCGGACCCTGCTTCAGCCCACTTCGGCGGGGACGCAGGCGGCGGCCTCCTACTATCCGGGCGGATCGGGGGTCAACGGCGAGTTTTTCCGTGTCACGGAGGGAGACTCGCGTCTTGGCGGCTTCGACATCCTCGGACGCGGCTGGCGCGGCGGGGTGGGGGTGCGGCGCGACACCAAAGAGCGCTGCCTGCTGCTGCGCGGCGACGGCGACCCGCCGGACGTCTATTACCTGGAGCCGATTGCCCGCGCTTCGCTCCAGCCGTCGGTCGCCGCCGCTCTGCTGCTGGCATATGTGCTGACCGAGCGCGAAGTGCGCGAAGGCAACTGGGTCAAGCGGCCTGGGGGGTGAACCCGCCCCGCTCGTCCCTCGCGACCCTCCCGAAGCGGGAAGGTGAGGAGTTATAGGGCGTCGGCGAAGAGGGCCGTTGCCGACTGCGCTTCAGACTTATCTGACCTCTTCACCTTCCCGCTTCGGGAGGGTCGCGAGGGACGAGCGGGGTAGGTTCACCCTACAACATACTTCTCTGGGGCATCCAGTGTTTCCGGGCCGACCGTCACCGCCGTTGTCGTCTTGTCCCCGGCCAGATCATACCGTGCCTGGCTGGTCATGCTCTTGACCAGAGACCGTAGGGCGCGGACACCCGTCTTCATGTTGACGGCCTTGTCCACGACGGCGTCCAATGCGTCCTCGGTGAACGTCAGGTCAATGCCGTCGCGCCGGAACAATTCCACTTGCTGCTTGATAACCGAGTTCTTCGGCTGGGTCAGCGCCAGCCGCATCTGCGCTTTGGTCAGCGGAGCCAGCGGAACGATAATCGGGAAGCGGCCCGCAAACTCGGGCACGAAGCCATACTCGATCAAACTCTCGATCAAGACCTCGGCGGGGGCTTCGGCCAAAATCTCGTAGTCCCGCTGCGGGTCACCGGAAATCGCCGATGGGTTGGCCCGCAGGCCCATTGTCCGCTCGGTCTGCCGCTTCATTTTCTTCGCGACGATTTCGGGAAAGCCCTCGAACGCGCCGCCGCCGATAAATAGGATTTTGGATGTGTCAATGTATTCAGGGGGGGCGTCTGGATGCTTGCGGCCTGACGCGCCGAGCGGCAACTGGGCCATCGTGCCTTCGACCAATTTCAGCAGTGCGTGCTGGACCGACTCGCCCGAAACGTCGCGGGTGATGCTGGGGTTCGCCTGAGACTTGCGGGCGATCTTGTCAATCTCGTCAATGAAAATGACCGAGCGGCCCGCCCACTCCAAATCTTCGCCGGCATCAATATACGCAGCCGTCAAAATGCTCTCCACGTCGTTGCCGGTGTATCCTGTCGGCGACAGGCTGGTGGCATCGGCGGAGGCGAACGGGACGCCGAGCGAACGGGCTAGCGTTTTGGCGAGGAGCGTTTTGCCGCTGCCTGAAGGCCCGACCAGCATGATGTTGGCTTTTTCCAGCTCGACCTCGGCCTTCGTGCCGGCTTCCGACTGGGCCAAATCGTCCTGATGGATGCGGTGATGGTCGTAGAGGCCGACCGCGACATCGCGCTTGGCCCGCTCCTGCCCGATTACGTACTCGTCCAGTTTGGCGACAATCTGGCGTGGGGACTGGTCAAACTTCACCAGCGCTTCCCGCGCTTCGGCCCGCTTGCCTTCGTTCTGCTCGGTATGCGCCCCTTCTTCGGCTTCCTGTACCTTCTTTTGCAGGTCTACGCCCGCCGTGAAGCCCGGCCAGTCCCGGTGACAGATGTAGTGCCCGGCCCCGTCAATCTCGATCACCTGTCCCCGGTCGCGCTCAATGTCGTAGCTGTCCCCGCAGACCATGCACTTCGCTTTCACTGCCATTCTTCTCCTTGCACATTTGAACTTGCGAATTCAAAAAAAGAAGGACGCATAAACTATGCGTCCCATTCAAATCTAATTGGTCGGGGTGACAGGACTCGAACCTGCGGCCTCAAAGTCCCAAACTTTGCGCGCTACCAACTGTGCTACACCCCGTATGAACCTATTATACACTGCGAATGCAAGAGAAGTCAAGAGAATGGTTATGGCTTGACTTTTTGGGCCGACGCCAGTATGATAATGCCATGTCCGATGTTCCTTTGAACGTGACCCTTGCCCATGTCCAAGCCGCCCTGCCGGGCGTGCAGTCCGTCGCCCACCACACGCCGATTGTCACCAGCGACAGTGTCGCCCGCCGGGTCGGCGGCGGCATAGACCTGCTGCTGAAGTGCGAGAACCAGCAGCGCACCGGCTCGTTCAAGTTTCGCGGCGCATACCACCGATTGTCGCTGCTCACGCCCGAGGAATGCGGGCGGGGAGCCGCGGCGGCCTCGGCGGGGAACCATGCCCAGGGAGTCGCGCTCGCCGCCCGCCTGCGCGGGGTCACGGCCACGATCTTCATGGCCGAATCGGCCAGTATCGCCAAAATCAAAGCCACCGAAGGCTACGGTGCCCATGTCGTGCTGGCAGGAAACAGTCTGCACGAGGCGACCGAAGCGTGCTTGAAGTTCGTCGCTCGGTCAAACGCTGTGTTCATCTCGCCGTTCGACGACGACGGCATCATCACAGGGCAGGGGACACTGGGGCTGGAGCTGCTGCAAGATGTCCCCAATGTGGACACGGTGATTGTCCCGGTCGGCGGCGGGGGTCTGTTTGCCGGGGTCGCGCTGGCCCTGAAAGAAACGAACCCAAACATCCGCGTCATCGGAGTCCAGTCCGACGGCTGCGATGCCGCTGTGCAGTCGCTGAAAGCCGGGCGTCTCGTGCCAAGCTCGGTGCCCATCCGCACGATTTGCGACGGCATCGCGGTCAAATCGCCCAGCCCGCGCACCTTTGCCTATCTTCAGAAGTATGCCGACGACATCGTCACCGTTTCCGACTCCGCTGTATCGTCGGCGATCCTGCTGCTTCTCGAACGCGCCAAGCTCGTTGTTGAGCCGAGCGGTGCGGCGGGCCTCGCTGCCCTTCTCGCGGGCCGGATCGAAGCGCATGGCAAGACCGCCGTGGTCCTCTGCGGCGGCAACATTGACGCCCTCGCTTTGGCCGACCTGACCCAGCGCGAGATGCTCCGGGCGGACCGCTACCTGCACCTCTTGTCGTCGTGCGATGACCGCCCCGGCGGGCTAGTCAAGCTGCTGTCGGTGATTGCTGACGAGCGCGGCAGCGTCATCACGGTCAACCATAACCGCCTCAGCCCGAACTTGGCTTTGGGATTGACCCGCGTTGAGCTTTTGATCGAAGTGCGCGACAAAGCGCACCAGGGACGCATTATCGCCGCCCTGCACTCTTGCGGCTACCCCGCCGAGACCATTGACTGACACTTTTACACCCATCTATTCCAAGGAGATACTCATGGCATCTGAACTTAACACGACCGGCCCGATCATTCACAAGGGCCTTGAAGGCATCACCGCGGCGGCGACCAATATCGCCGAAGTGGACGGGCAGAACGGACGCCTGACCCTGCGCGGCTACGATGTGTCCGAGCTGTCCGGCAAAGTGACTTTCGAGGAAGTCGCCTATCTGCTCTGGAACGGCAACCTGCCGACTGAGGCCGAGTACGACGACCTCAAAGCCGTGATGAGCGCCGCTCGCGCTCTGCCGGAGCCTGTTCTGGCTGCGCTCCGGGCACTCTCGCCCCATGCCTCGGGGATGCACATTCTGCGGATGGGCGCAGCGATGCTCTCCGTCGGCTACCGCAACGTGGACAGTCTCGACCTGGCCGCCGCCAAGCGCCGCGCCGCCCGTTTGCAGGCCCAGATGTCGGCGGTTGTCGCCCACACCTACCGCCTTAAAAACGGACAGGACATCGTGACCCCCAAGCCCGAGCATGGCCTCGCCGCCGGCTTTTTGTATATGCTCGAAGGGGTCGAACCCGAACCGGCCCGCGTGGACGGTTTGAACGCCTACATGGTCGCGGTCAGCGAACACGGCCTGAACGTCTCGACGTTCTGCGCCCGCGTCGCGATCTCCACCGACTCGGACATGGTTTCGGCGCTCACTGCTGCGGTCGGCGCTCTGAAAGGCCCGAAGCACGGCGGCGTCCCCGGCCCGGTGCTCGATATGCTCCACGCCATCGGCACCCCTGCCCAGACCGACGCCTACATCCGCGCCGAGATGAACGCCGGACGCCGCATCATGGGCTTCGGCCACCGTATCTACAAAGTCCGCGACCCCCGCGCCGCCCTCCTGTCCGCTGCCGCCGAAAAGATGGCCGCGCTGACCAACGACTACGAGCTGCTCAATCTGACCAAATCCGTCGAGCAGACCACCATTGATGTGCTCGCTGAACTCAAACCGGGCCGCGATTTGTACGCCAACGTCGAGCTATACGCTGCGCTCATCCTCCACGCTGTCGGCGTTCCTTCAGAACTCTTTACGCCCGTCTTCGCCGTCGGACGCACCGCAGGCTGGACCGCCCACATGATCGAGCAGCTCGACGGCAACCGCATCATCCGCCCCGACTCGGTCTACACCGGCCCCCGCGACCTCCACTGGCAGGCGATGAGCGAGCGAAAGTAATCCGCAGCAAGTTCCGCAGCACGTCAGGAGGCAGTATCATGGCAGCTTCAACTTTGACGGCGTCGGGCGCCGTTGTTTACCCAACTAGGGATGGCAGACCAATGGGCGAAACCGACAAACACCGCGACTTGATGATGTATCTCATCGCCGCGCTTAAAATACACTTCATGGGCCGTCCGAACGTCTACGTTTCCGGCAACAACTTTGTCTTCTGGGAGCAGGGCAAGCCCAAATCGCGTGTCTCGCCCGACACTTACGTTGTGTTCGGCCCCGACAGCCGCCTGCGTGACTCGTACATGACCTGGAAAGAAGACGGCCATCTCCCGAGCGTCGTCATCGAAGTGACCTCGCGCAGCACCAAGCGCGAAGATGTCGAAACCAAGCTGTCGCTCTATGAGCAGACACTCAAAACACCTGAATACTTCCTGTTCGACCCAACCGGCGACTATTTAAAGCCGCGCCTGCAAGGCTACCGCTTGGACAGCGGCCAGTATGTGCGCCTAGAACTCAGCGGCGTCAGACTTCACAGCGAGCAGCTTGGCTTGGACTTGGTGCAGGTCGGCGAAACCCTGCGCCTCTACGACCCGGCCAAGCGCCTGTTCCTGCCGACCCCGCTGGAGCAGGCCGAGCGCACCGAAGCCGAAGCCCGCCGCGCTGAAACCGAAGCCCGCCGCGCCGAAGAAGCCGAAGCTGAGAACGCCCGTCTGCGGGCTGAAATTGAAGCACTCAGAAAAGGACGGAAGTAGTTATGCAAGATGCGCCCGGACTCTTGAAAGACCCGGTTGAGCAGGGCAACCGGCTTGCCATGCTGACCCTGCCGCACATGAAGCCACTGACTGACTACCTGGCGTCTCTCAGGACTGCGCTTGGGGAGTTGTATCATATCCCTGATTTCGACCCCTGTGATGGCGGCGTGAACGCCCGCGTTCTGTTTCTGCTGGAAGCGCCGGGGCCGAAAGCAGTCAAGACCAAGTTTGTGTCAAGCAACAACCCGGACCCGACGGCGAAGAACCTGTGGAACTTAATCCACAACGCCGGAATCGCCCGCGCCGATACGCTGATTTGGAACATCGTCCCGTGGTATGTCGGCGAAAATGGACACATAAAGCCGGCCCCCAGGGAAGATATAAGACAAGCCCTGCCGTATTTCAAAGATTTGCTGCTGCTGCTTCCCAGCCTGCAACTCATTGTTTTGGTGGGAGGCAAAGCGCAGTCTGCCGCGCCGCAAATCCGCCTCTTGACTGCACTGCCAATCAGGCATACTTATCACATGAGCGCACGAGTGTTTAACGGTTCACCGGACAGAAGGACGCGAACAGAAGAAGCTTTTTTAGCCGTAGCAGAGTTTTTGAGAGAAAATGAGTAGACTTAGATTTGAGGTGACAGCATCATGCAGACAATCATGCGGACGCCACAGGAAGTTGTGCAGCGCGGTACGGAAATTTACGTGCAGCACTTAAAGCCGCAGCTTGAGGCGGACAATTACGGAAAATTCTTAGTCATCAATACGGAGACTGGAGAGTATGAAATGGATGCTGACGATGTCGCTGCTGCGAAGCGGGCCAAAGTGCGCTTCAACGGCGCACTATTGTTCAGTATGCGAATTGGTCATGCAGCGGCTTATCGACTCGGCAGAAGGATCGTGAAGCCGCAATGATTACCGGCAGTATCAGTGTAGACCGTGAAGCAGTCCTCCCCGTAGCGGTTTACGGCATGGCAGTGTTGCAAAACTTTGAGGCTGTTATAGACACCGGGTTCAACGGCTACCTGACACTCTCGGGTGCTGAAATCGCTACGCTCGGCTTGTCGTTTCACAGCCAAACCCTAGTTATGCTGGGCGATGGCAGCATGATTGAACTGCGCGAGTTTGAGGCGGTATTAGATTGGAACGGTCAGACGCGGGACGTGCTGCTTTACGGCTTTGACGTTTGGCTGCGCGTGTTGGATGGCGGCCATGTCAAGATTGAAGCGGTATGAAAGACAACACATGACGATTGACACAGAGTATTTGACCGAGTTTCTGGTGGAGCTTTTGAACACGCCCAGCCCAACGGGGGACACGGCGCGGGCGATTACCTACACCGAAAGCGCCCTGTGGGAGCTGGGACTGGAAACGCGGCGGACACGCAAAGGGGCGCTTGTGGCGACTTTGCCGGGACGCTCGGACACCGAGCCGCGAGCAATCACCGCGCATCTCGATACGCTCGGGGCGATAGTCAAAGAGATCAAGCCGAGCGGGCGGCTGACCCTGTCGCAGATCGGCGGGTATGCCTGGAACGCCATCGAAGGCGAGGGGGTGACGATTGCCACGGAAGACGCGGGGATGGTTCGGGGCAGTGTGCAGCTCACGAAAGCGTCGTCCCATGTGCATGGCGCGGCGGTCAGTGAGACCAAGCGCGAGGCGTCAACCCTGGAAGTGAGACTAGATGCCCGGACGACTAGTGCATCCGAGACAAAGGTGCTCGGAATTGCGGTCGGCGATTTCGTCTATTTGGATCCGCGCGTTGAGTGCGTCAACGGCTTTATCCGTTCCCGTCATTTAGACGACAAGGCGGCGGTCGCGTGCGTTCTCGCCGCGGTCAAGGTGCTGCTGGATACTAATCAAAAGCCGGCGCAGACCACGACGATTTTTATCAGCAACTACGAGGAAGTCGGGCACGGTGCGGCAGGTGGTTTTCCTTCCGACATCACGCAGCTCTTGACGGTGGACATGGCGGCGATTGGAGATGGGCAGAACTCTGACGAGTTCCACTGCACGCTCTGCGTCAAGGACAGCGGCGGGCCGTACTCGCGGGAGTTTGGGCGTCGGTTACGTAAGCTGGCGTCAGACAACGGCTTAGATTTGAAGACCGATATTTATCCCTATTACGGCTCCGATGGTGAAGCGCTCTGGCGGGCGGGTGCCGACGTCGAAGTCGCGCTGATTGGGCCGGGCGTGGATGCGTCGCACTCATACGAGCGCACCCACACCGATGCCCTGGTAGACACGGCGCGGCTTATTGGGTACTATTTGCTGGCAGACTAAGAATTCCATCGAAGATGGTGAGGAGACACACAATGGCCGATTTATTCGAATACAAGATCATCGTCAGCGATTCCGACGACGAGACCGACGAAGAGACCCTGAATACCCACGGCGGGCAAGGCTGGGAGCTGGTCAACGCCGTCGCCGATGTCCGGGCCAACGACGATGCCGAAGATGGCGCGGAAGACGAGAATGTCCCGGTGACCGTGTTTTACTTCAAGCGGCGAAAGGATTAAAGCCTCTTTCCCTCTCCCGCCTTTAGGCTTGAGTGGGGGAGGGGCAGGGGAGGGGTTATCTATGGCTATTCTCGTTGACCAAAATACCAAAGTGCTGGTCCAGGGCATCACCGGGCGCGAAGGCGAGTTCCACACCACCCAGATGATCGCCTACGGCACCAAAGTCGTCGGCGGCGTCACTCCCGGCAAGGGCGGGATGGCCGTTCAGGGCGTCCCCGTCTTCGACACCGTCCAGGAGGCCAAAAACGCGACCGGGGCGGATGCGACCTGCATCTTTGTCCCGGCGCGGGGTGCGGCGGACGGCATCATGGAAGCGGTGGACGCCGGCATTGACTTCATCGTCTGCATCACCGAAGGCATTCCCATCGAAGACGAAATTCGGGCCGTGAACGTCGTCAAGATGTCTAAGTCCCGCCTGCTCGGCCCGAACTGCCCCGGCATTTTGACCGTCGGCGGCGCGAAGATCGGCATCATCCCGGCCTCGATGTTCATGCCCGGCCCCATCGGCATCGTTTCCCGCTCGGGCACATTGACCTACGAGTCGGTAGACGCTCTCACCCGTGCGGGCCTCGGCCAGACCACCTGCGTCGGGGTCGGCGGCGACCCAATGCCCGGCACGCGCTTCATTGATGTCCTGCCGCTCTTCGAGGCCGACCCGGAGACCAAAGCGGTCGTCATGTGCGGCGAAGTCGGCGGCTCCGACGAAGAAATCGCCGCCGAGTACATCAAGACCATGACCAAACCCGTCATCGGCTTCATCGCGGGCCTGACCGCCCCGCCCGGCAAGCGCATGGGCCACGCCGGCGCGATCATCAGCGGCACGTCCGGCAGCCCGCAGGCCAAAGTAGATGCCCTGCGAAACGCCGGGGTCCACATCGCCGAAAGCACCGCCGACATCCCAGGGTTAGTCAAGCAGGCATTGGGAATGTGACAGTCCGCGAGGCCGAAGACCAAATCCGATATTTGGAGCGTGAAACGGCTTTCGTTTGGCAGAGCGGAAGCCGCTTCGTTTTCAAGAAAGAAGGCGGTCAACATGAGGTCACCTTCACTGACGGTGAAGTCCTTTCAATGAAGAACGGCATTCTGACTCACAACCATCCGTTTGCCATGAAGTTTCTTGACACGGACCCCCGGTCGTTCGGGCATTCTTTCTCGGAAGAGGACATACGCCTTGCTTGCCGTGCTGAACTTTCGGAAATACGCGCCGTGACGAGGAAACTCCGATTTTCTATGAAGCCGTCTCCGGCAGGGTGGAACCTGAGTTATTGGTTTGCCGTCGTCTCCCCACGCTTTGAGTCCCACAATGAAACAGTGTGGAGCGAACTCAACCGTGCTCTCACTGCCGGGCAGATAACCTCTGCGGAGGCGGACAGCCGTGTTCTGCATGAGACCTGGCTGCGGGTTTCGGGTGAACTGAACTTGGCGTACTCGCAGGAAATGGGCTAGATATGTCTTATATATTAAGTGATTTCGAGGCAACTCTACCGATCTTCAGTACAGTCTGTCATGATTGCAAACACTTTGTACGCAAACCTGGCCGCAAATGCGCGGCGTTCCCGAGCGGTATTCCCCTCCCGATATGGCTGGGGGAAAATGACCACCGACTGCCGTATGACGGCGACCACGGCATTCAGTTTGCGCCCAACGCGCTCTCGGGTTCTGCCTCAAAGGAAGCAAAGCCACGCAAAAGGCGGCCCATTGTCAGAACGCGCTCGACCCTAATCTCACGCTTCCGCTCGCATCTTTGGCAGGACCCGGAGGCGCGTCAGCAAATCGCGAAGATCATCAGCTCCAAGATTGCCGAAAGTCAGCCTGACCTGAAGTATCTGCCAAGTGTCGAGGCTGTCTGGCTAGGCGCGGTCGTAAGAGGCAAACCTCGCCGCCCTTCAGCGCGGCGGTCTGCCCTGTGAGGCTGGATTTCGTTTTTGACGGGTCGCCGGACTGTCCGCTCGTGCGCCTTTATGGCTTCGACGCGCCGCAAGCCTGCGAGCTATACTCGCTCGTTACGCGCCTTGCAGACGGCAGCGTAGCCGAGGTGACCTTGCCGGAAGCGCTTACAGCCGAGGCGGAGAGCCACTGCACTTTGACTCTGCAAGTGTCGGCAGCAGATCAGGGCATTGCTCAGAATAAATCTGGCGGCACGGCGTTTGTCTGCCGCCTGCGTTGCGCTTCCTGGAAAACTGTCGCCGCACTGATTGCGCCGTTCTGCACAAACAGTACGCCGGGAGATTATCAATGGCTTGACGAAACAAGCTCCATTTCCTGGCTCTTGTCTCCTGGCGGCTCATGGTGAAGCCTCGCCCAAAAAGTCTCTGCTTCTCAGATTGGTGCTTGGCGCAGACTGGCTGTGTCATCTCAGCGTCCACTTCAGCTAAGGTGGGTCCAGCGGCGTGAGTACAGTGGTATAATAGCTTTATTCAACAGATAAGGATAACATCTCATGCGTCGTCACTTCCCCCTGTATCTGAGCGGCCTGACTGCTCTGCTGCTATCGGCCCCGTCGGGCGTGGCCCCCATAGTCCCGGCGGCGGCGTCCGAAACCAATGCGCCCGATGCCAGCGGCATGACCCCGCTGATGCTTGCCATCCAGAGCCGAGACCTGGAGAAAACGGCGCACCTACTGACGTCGGGGGCGGACGTGTCGGCGCAGGACAAAGGCGGCAACACGGCCCTGATGCTGGCCGCCCAATGGGGGCAGGTGCGGGTGGTGAAGGCGCTGCTGGATCGGGGTGCGGCGGTGGATGTCAAGAATCAGCACGCCCCCAATGACAACGGCGGCGGCGTGACAGCCCTGATGTGGGCCGCCCGCTACGGCCATGTTTCCACCGTAAACCTGCTGGTGGACCGGGGCGCAAGCCTGACCCTCGGCGACAACGGCGGGCACGGCGGGGCGCTGTTCTGGTCCGGCTCCTACGGCGAGGCGGCGGCGACAAAGGCACTGCTGGACCGAGGCGCACCGGTCAATGCCAAAGATAAGGACGGAAAAACCGCCCTTTACTGGGCGGAGCGCCCCTATCCGGGCGTTTCCGACAGCGCAAGGGACGCCACAGTGGCCGTCCTGAAGAGTGCCGGAGGCACCGATTGACTGTGCCCGCCGTCTTAGGCGGGGGCCTTCTGCTTAAGCTTGGAATGGTGACGGCTGTAGCCGAAGTAGACGACAAAGCCGATGAGCAGCCAGACGACCAAGCGGACTTGGGTGGACAGCGGCAGGCCGGCGATTAAATAGAGGCAAGAAAGAATGCCGAGAACCGGCACGATAGGCAGGCCGGGGCAGCGGAACGGGCGCGGCAGGTCCGGCTGGGTCCGGCGCAGGTACAGCACCCCGGCGCAGACCAAGATAAACGCAAAAAGGGTGCCGATGCTGGACAGCTCGCCCAAAAGAGCCAGCGGGACGAAGGCGGCAATCAGCCCGACGATGGTGCCGAGCAGCCAGGCCGCGACCGACGGCGTGTGAAACCTCGGGCTGAGGCGGCTGAAGACGCTCGGCAGCAGGCCGTCACACGCCATCGTGTAAAAGATGCGCGTTTGACCGTACAGCAGCACCAGCAGCACCGAGCTGAGGCCCGCCACGACCCCAAACTTGACCGCCTCGGTCAGCCAGCCGATCCCGATGGCCCCGACCCCGACCGCGATGGGGTCGGCGACATTGAGCGTTTTATAGGGCACCAGACCCGTCAGCACCCCGGCAACGGCGATATACAGCACGGTGCAGACCGCAAGGCCGCCTAAAATGCCAATCGGCATATCGCGCTGTGGGTTCTTCGCCTCTTGAGCGGCAGTGGAAACGGCATCGAAGCCGACATATGCAAAGAAGATAACGCCCGCGCCGCGCAGGACGCCGCTCAGGCCATATTGCCCGAAGTGTCCGGTGTTCGGTGGCAGGAACGGGCGCCAGTTCGCCGGGTGCAGATGAAACACGCCGAAGCCGAGAAACGCGGCGATCACCGCAAGCTTGATCCCGACAAAGATGGCGTTGGCACGAGCCGACTCCTTTGTCCCGAGCGCCAGCAGCGCGGTCACCGCCAGCACCCCGAGCAGGGCCACCCAGTTGAAGCCGGGAACGACCCGCACGAAAACGCCGAGGTCGCGCAGGACACTCGTGACGTAGCCCGACCAGCCGACCGCGACCGTCGCCGTGCCGATTGCGTATTCCAAAATCAAGTCCCAGCCGATAATCCACGCGACCAGCTCGCCGAGCGTGGCATACGAATAGGTATAGGCGCTGCCGGCAATCGGGATCAGCGCCGCGAACTCGGCGTAGCACAGGCCCGCGAACGCGCAGGCGATGCCGCCGAGAATAAACGAGAAGATGATGGCCGGGCCGGCGTACTGCGCCGCCGCATGGCCGGTCAGGACAAAGATGCCCGCCCCGATGGTCGCCCCGATGCCGAGCGCGAGCAGTTGCCACGGCCCGAGGCTGCGTTTCAGCCCCGCGCCCTCGGTGTCCTCCGCCTGCAAGTCCTCGACGCTCTTTTTCGCGAGATATTGTTTTGTGCTCATAAATCCTCCGGCTTCTCATTCTGCATCGCGCCGACAAATGCCTGCACGGCTTTCCGGCGGGTGGTTGTTTTCTTCAGTAGCATTCCTGTCGGGCGAGTGAATGCCTCGGCGGGCGCGAGCGGGACGGCGGCGAGGGTGCCGGCCCGCTGCTCCTGGCGCACGGTCTCTGCGGGCAGAATGCTGACGCCGCTGCCGATCTCGACAAGGTTCTTGATCGTCTCGATATTGTCGAAGGTTGAGACCATTTTGACCCGCGCCCCTGCTGTCCGAAGTCGCTCATCCACCAAACGGCGGGTGGGGATCTCGTCGGCAAACCCAATGAACGCGAGGCCGTCAAGCTGCTTCATGCCGACTATGCCGAAAGCCGCCAGCGGGTGCTCCGGGGCGCAGACCAGCACCATGGCCTCCTCGGCGAATGGCACGACTTCCAGCCCACGCTTGGCCGCCGGGCAGGCGACAATGCCGACATCCACGCTTCCATTAACGACACCCGCATAGATTTGATCCGTCTGCTTGTACTCCAAGTGGACATTGACGCGGGGATGGGCGGCGAGAAACGGCTTTAATCTCGGCGGCAGGGCGTGGAGGCCGACCGAATAAACAGTCGCGACCCGGACGGTCCCGGCGACTTCATCGGACAACTGCCGCAGCGCGTAGTCGAGCGCGGCGGCCTCCCGCAGCAGCGGCTTTGCCCCGGCGTAGAGCGCTTCCCCGGCAGGCGTCGGTGTGACCTTGCCCCGGCCCTGCCCCCGGTCAATCAGTGTCTGCCCGTACTCGGCTTCCAGCGCTTTGAGCCGCTGACTCACCGCCGATTGGGAGACGAAGTTCTTCTCAGCAGTCCGCGAGAAACTGCCGGTCTCGACCAAATCCGAAAAGAGCTGCAAGCTGTCTAAGTTAAGCACAGCTTATCATACCCGCAAAAACAATTCATTTTACTTTGCCCAGGCAAGCGGGTATACTGGACTGTCACTCGCTACGTGAAAGGATTTTTCATGGCTGTTGCACTCCCCAAAGACGCTGAAGACAAGACCGGGAATTCCGGGCCGAAGGGGCGCTTGCACGACCCCTATATCTGGCACCGCCTGCACTCGGCGTCGGGCATCTTCCCGATTGGCTTTTTCCTCCTCCAGCACTTGATCGCAAACTCCTATGCCCTGCGCGGGCCGGGGGCGTACAACACGGTGATCAAAGTCTACGGCGGCCTGCCGTTTGTCGCCGTGCTGGAAGTGGTCTTGATTTACCTGCCGATCTTGTACCATTCCATTTATGGGATTTGGATCACGGCCTACGGTCAGGCGAACCTCGGCAAGTATCAATATGGCCGCAACTGGATGTACTTCTTGCAGCGGGTCAGCGGCGTGATCGCGTTCTTTTACATCGGCTACCACATCTACTATACGAGCCTGCAAAAGTATGTTCTGCTGTGGCAGCACAATCCGGACCCGGAAAGCGCGATCCGCTACGGCGCGATGGCCGCGCAGATGGCGGACCCGCTCCACTTCGCGATTCAGGCCATCGGCATTGTCGCGACTGTGTTTCACTTCACCAATGGTCTGTGGAACTTCTGTATCCGCTGGGGCTTGACCATTTCGGCCCACGCGCAGCGGATGAACCAGTACGCCTGCTGGGGCCTGTTCTTTGTCTTCACCGGCATGGGCCTGTGGAGCATCGCCCACCTGCGGGCCGATGGCCTGAAAAACGTCGCAACCGTCTCGCCGGCGGTTTCCGTAATGCAGCATTAGGGACCTACCCCCGCTCGTTCCTCGCGACCCCTCCCTAAGAAGGAAGGGTGAGGGCTTCAGAAGTTAGCCCGCCGCGTCTCTCTATCCTGTCTTTCTTTTACCCTGTCTCTTTTACCCTTCCTTCTTAGGGAGGGGTCGCGAGGAACGAGCGGGGGTAGGTTATCGGGAATTCACTATGAACAAACTTTTCGCCCTCGCACTTTTCACCGCTCTCGCCTTTGCGTCCATGCCGTCGTTTGCACAAGGCACACAGCTTACCTGGTATGGTCATGCGGCGTTCAAGCTGACCACGCCTGCCGGGCATATTCTGATGATTGACCCGTGGATACAAAACCCGGCCAACAAGCGCGGCGCGGCAGACCTGGCCGGCATCACGAAAGCCGATTTGATTTTAATCACTCACGGCCACTTCGACCATGTCGGGGACACGGTGGCGATTGCCGACAGGACCGGCGCCAAGCTTGTTGCGACTGCCGACTTGCAGCAAGCCTTAGTTCAATACGGCGGCTTTCCCAAAGCCAATGCCGGCATGGATACCGACGGCAACTTCGGCGGCGAGCTGACGCTTTTAGGCGGCGATGTCAAAATCGCGTTCATTCCTGCTATCCATAGCTCGGTCGTCACGCCTCCGCCCGGCACTGCCGATATGGGCCAGCACTTCGGCGGTGCTCCCGGCGGCTTCCTGATCTCCGTGACTGATGGCCCGGTCATCTATGTCACCGGTGACACCGACGAGTTCACCGACATGGCGCTGATCTCGAAGTTTCACAAAGTTGATGTCATGCTCTGCTGCATCGGCGACCACTACACGATGGGACCCGCCCGCGCTGCCGACGCTGTGAAGCTGGTCAACCCGAAGGTCGTTATCCCGGAACACTACGGGACATTTCCTATTTTGACCGGCACCCCGGAAGCCTTTGGACAGGCCCTGAAAGATGTCAAATCGAAAGCCACAATGACTGTAATGAGTGTGGACCAGACGATCAGCTTGTAGGAGGCGTACCAATGGCACTCGCTCGACAATTTATTGAGCCGAGCCGCTACACCGAAGAGCAGTATTTGGCTTGGGAAGTGGACGCGACCGAAAAGTCCGAATACGTAGACGGCGAAATTCGTGCCATGTCCGGCGGCACGGAACCTCATGCGTCCATCCCGATGAACATTGGGAGTGAGCTGCGGACTGCCCTGCGTGGGCGCGGCTGCCGCGTCCTGTCTTCGGACATGAAGATTTGGACGGCAGGCGCGTTTTACTACCCGGATTTGTCGGTTGTCTGTGGCACCAGCCTCTACCGGAACGGCAATAAGCACGTTATTACGAACCCATTAGTGGTTGTCGAAGTGCTGTCGCCCAGTACCGAGCCGAAAGACCGGGGTGAGAAGTTTATCCGCTATTTGCAGATAGAAACGCTGCGGTCGTACCTGCTGGTGGCTCAGACCGAAGCGCGTGTCGAGCTGTTTGAGCGCGGCGAGAACGGCAATTGGATTTACAGCATGGTTACGGGCCTGGAAAACGCGCTTGAAATCCCGTCGCTCGGTGTGACTTTGGCGCTCTCTGAGATTTATGATCAAGTCGAGTTTGCTGACACGGCTGAGGAATAGGGGAAGCGTAGGAGTAAACTCCTGCGCTGTGGAGCGAAGACGCCGAATGACCGCCTGCGCGGGCATCAGAATAACTTTGAAATCTTCGCCCGCGCAGGCGGGGGATTGCACTTTAAAGCACGGGGGTTCAGCCCCGTGTTCCTGACCGCACAACGAAATTTGCGGAAACGAACTTAGAGGAACTGGGATTTACTGACGGCTGTTAATACAGGAGAGGCATAAACTATGGCAAGTGTTGCAAGCAATTTGAAGCCGAAAGTGATTGTGGTCGGCGGCGGGCTGGCCGGGCTGATGACGACCATCAAGGTCACCGAAGCGGGCGTCCCCGTGGACCTGTTCTCGTTTGTCCCCGTCAAGCGCAGCCACTCGGTCTGCGCTCAGGGCGGCATCAATGGTGCAGTCAACACCAAAGGTGAAGGCGACTCGGTCTACAAGCATCTCGACGACACGGTTTATGGCGGGGACTTCCTCGCGAACCAGCCGCCGATCAAGCACATGGCGGACAATGCGCCGGGAATTATCAACCTGCTGGACCGCATGGGGGTTATGTTTAACCGCACACCCGAGGGTCTTCTGGACTTCCGCCGGTTTGGCGGGACACAGTATCACCGGACAGCCTACGCCGGCGCGACTACTGGGCAGCAGCTTTTGTACGCGCTCGACGAGCAGACGCGGCGGGCCGAGTCCGAGGGCAAGGTCAAGAAGCATGAGTTCTGGGAGTTTTTAGGCGTCGTCAAAGACGACGACGGGGTCTGCAAGGGCATTATCGCTCAGGACCTACGGACAATGGCAATCCAAGAATTCAAAGCCGACGCCGTCGTGCTGGCGACCGGTGGACCCGGCATTGTCTACAACCGCTCGACAAACTCGGTGATGAATACCGGCACTGCCGCGTCTGCGGTGTATCAGCAGGGCGCGAAGTACGCGAACGGCGAGTTTATCCAGGTCCATCCGACCGCCATCCCCGGCATGGACAAGCTGCGGCTGATGTCCGAGTCCGCCCGCGGCGAAGGCGGGCGCGTCTGGGTGCCCCGAAAGCCGGGCGACGAGCGGCGAGGTGAGAACATCCCGGAGGCCGAGCGGTATTACTTCCTGGAAGAGCGCTATCCGGCCTACGGCAACCTCGTTCCCCGCGATATTGCGACCCGCGAGATCTTCTCGGTCTGCGTGGATGACAAGATGGGTGTTTGGGGCCAGAACCAGGTGTACCTCGACCTAACGCATCTGGACAAAAAGCAGATTGACATCAAGCTCGGCGGCATCTTGGAGATTTACGAGAAGTTCATTGGCGAGGACCCGCGCACGACCCCGATGCGGATCTTCCCCGCCGTCCACTACTCGATGGGCGGCCTCTGGGTAGACTTCGCCAAAGACGAGACGACAGGCGGCCTGACCGAAGGCAACCCGCGCAACCAGCAGACCAGCATTCCCGGTCTGTTTGCGGTCGGCGAGGCTGAGTATCAGTACCACGGCGCGAATCGTCTGGGTGCGAACTCCCTGCTGTCGTGCCTGACCGGCGGCCAGCTTGCCGGACCGGGCATCGTCAACTACGTCAAGCACCTGAAAAAGAGCGTGGATGACCTGCCGTCGTCGCTGTTCGAGAGTGCGCTCAAAGAGCAGCAGTCGAAGTACGAGAAGCTCGCGGCGTCCACGGGAACTGAAAACCCATACAAGATTCACGAAGAGCTAGGCGATACGATGACTGAGAACGTCACGGTCGTCCGCTACAATGATCGGTTGAAAGCCACCGACGCTAAGATTCAGGAGCTGATGGAGCGGGTCGAGAATGTCTCGATTGCCGACAGCTCGAACTGGACCAATCAGCTTATTCCGTTCACGCGGCAGCTCAAGAATATGCTGCACCTGTCCCGCGCCATCACGCTCGGCGCATTGGCCCGCGACGAATCGCGGGGCGCACACTACAAGCCGGACTTCCCGAAGCGCGACGACGAAAAGTACCTGAAGTCTACGATTGCCGAATGGACCGCCGACGGCCCGCGCCTGTCGTATGAAGCGGTAGACACGTCGCTGATTAAGCCGCGCCTCCGCAACTACGCCGCCGAGGAAGACACGGCGGGCACGGCAACTCCAACTGCCGAAGCCGCCAAAGAAACGCTCGTTATTGACACCCACGGCAAAAACGGCAACGGCGCAAACGGTAATGGACACACCCCAATCGCAGAGGGAGATCGCGGCGGTGCGCTCGGCAAGAACGGCATTCTGGCAATGGGCGCAGGCCTGACCGGCGCGGCTGTCCAGGAAATGCAGATTGCGGCAGGAGCCGGCGGCGATGGCGGCGGGGACCAGCTCTCGACCCGGCCCCCGGAGGCTCGCCGCGATACCGCTTACGGCCATGACGACGAATCGGAAGTCGCCGAAGCCAGCAAAAGCTGGCTCACCGGCAAGCAGCAACTCAACGATGCCGACCCGGTGAAAGCGAGCAACCCCGTCTCGGTTGCGGGAGAGCGCGAAGTTGAAGCTCAATAAGACAGCGAGGCTCAATAAGACAGCCATGCTTGGCGCGGCAGGACTGCTTCTCGCAGTCCTGCCTGCCGCCGCGAAGCCGAAAGCGGCCCCGGTGCAGACAGCCGTGATCGAAAACTCCGGGTCGACGAATACGACCGGCTACCGGATCGTTGTCTCGCCGGACGGACATAGCCAATCTGAGGTAATAGGTCAGATCACGACAGCCCCCGCCGCAGAAAAAAAGTCCTCTGTGGTACCGAGCGTGCAGGCGAAAAAGCTGTTTCAGGACCTCTCTGCGGCCATGCCGCTGACCGCCTTGCCGGTGCGCCACGGAATGCGGAGCGCGTCGTTTGGGACAGCGACGACGATCACCTACAAAGGCCAGAGGTCGCCGGACTTGACGTTTGCTGCCGACCCGCGCACCGCCGCACTTAAAGCGGATATAGATGCGATCACAAAAACGCTGCACATTGGGAATGCGCCGATGCGCCCGATTGTTATACACTCAGACCGATAACTAGAAAGAGACTTTGATGCCTGACCAGAAGACCATCACGCTCAAAATCAAGCGGCAGAAAGACCAGGACTCCCTGCCTTACTGGCAAGAGTTCGAGCTGCCCTACCGCCCCGCGATGAATGTCATCTCCTGCCTGATGGAGATCCGCAAGAACCCCGTCACCAAAGATGGCACGCAGACCTCCGCGCCGGTGTGGGAGATGAACTGCCTCGAAAATGTCTGCGGCTCCTGCACGATGCTGATGAACGGCAAAGTCGGTCAAAGCTGCGCGACTTTGGTAGACAATTTGGCGCAGCCGATCACGCTGGAGCCGATGTCCAAGTTCCCGGTGGTTAAAGACCTGGCGGTAGACCGCTCGCGGATGTTCGAGAACCTCAAGAAGATCCGTGGCTGGATACCGATTGACGGCACCTACGACCTCGGCCCCGGCCCGCGCATCGCCGAGCGCGACCGGCAGGAAGCGTATGAGTTCGCCCGCTGCATGTCCTGCGGCTCGTGCCTGGAAGCCTGCCCGCAGGTTAATACGCACTCGAACTTCATCGGTCCAGCAGCCATCGGTCAGGTGCGGCTCTTCAACAGCCACCCCACGGGTTCCATGAACAAAGAAGAGCGGCTGGAAGCCATTTCCGGGGCCGACGGCGTCACAAGCTGCGGCAACGCCCAGAACTGCGTCAAAGCCTGCCCGAAGGAAATCCCGCTGACCAAAGCGATCGCCGAGATGAACCGGGATGTGACCCTGTACAAGTTCAAGAAGTTCTTCCGGGGTAAGTGACTCCCAGCCCGGCGCACCGCGCCGGGCTTTTCTCTTCAAGAGGGCGACGAGTGACTAAAGTCGCTCGCTAGAAGGTAATAGGAATTACCGCGCGTCCAAGAGACGCAAGATTCGGCGTCTCGCATCTTCTGTCCCCTGGACTGCACTGGCAGACCTGGAAGGCAGGCGGTGTTTCTAAACACCTTCCAGCGAGCGACTTTAGTCACTCGTCTACTCTTGCTCCTAAAACAGAATGCTGGTCAGGGGTATCCATGGAAATCGCCGCTGTCAACCTTGCCGATAAGCTCGCGCAGATCAATGACTACTGGAACCCGCGCATCGTCGGCGATGTGAACAATATGCAGGTCAAGCTGGTGAAGCTGCAAGGGGAGTTTGACTGGCACTCCCACGCGACTGAGGACGAGCTATTTTTAGTTCTTAAAGGCACACTAACAATGAAGCTGCGCGATCGGGACATCTCGGTTGAAGAAGGTGAGTTCGTGATTGTGCCGCATGGCGTCGAGCACCTGCCCGTCGCGCCGGAAGAAGTCCATCTGCTGCTTTTGGAACCCGCGACGACCTTAAACACTGGCACGGTCTACACGGCACGGACTCGCGAGACGCTGACTCGCCTTTAGCCGCTTATGCTTCTGCTTCCGTTTCTGCGTGGCTTCGGCCTCGGGGCAAGCCTGATTATCGCCATCGGCGCACAAAATGCGTTTGTGCTGCGTCAGGGCCTGCGCCGGGAAGGGGCGGTGCTGGTCGCGGCGATCTGCGCGGCCTGCGATGCCGTGCTGATTATGGCAGGAGCGGGCGGGGTGGGGGGCCTGATTGCACAATTCCCGTGGCTGGCCCGGCTGGCATCGCTCGGCGGTGCGGCGTTTCTCTTGTTCTATGGCCTGCGAGCGTTTAGGCAGGCGCTCCGGCCAAGCGCTCTGGACCTGTCCGCTGCGCCGCTGCCTCGCGCCGGGCTGGTCGCGGCGACGCTCTCGGTCAGCCTGCTCAATCCCCATGTCTACCTCGATACGATCGTGCTTGTCGGAGGGCTGGCCGGGCAGTACACGGCATTGTCTCGGGCATTCTTCGCTTTGGGGGCCGTCACTGCATCACTCATCTGGTTCTTCAGCCTCGCGCTCGGTGCGGCAAAGCTTGCCCCGCTGTTTCAGCGGCCCCGTGCCTGGCAGGTCTTAGACTGCGGCGTTGGGCTGGTCATGTGGAGTATTGCGCTTGGCCTATTGCGGAGCGGCTTAAACTGGGTATAAGTACGCTGGTTTGACGGTTTTCAAATGGGAGGATCACACTTATGGCGCTGCCGCTTTCGCTGGATTATGGCTACTTAGCCCCCGATGTGGATTTAGACGAAGTCAAGGATTTTCAGGCCGATGTGGATTTGGCGCACGCCAAAGTGACACAGGGGACGGGCCTCGGCGCGGACTTTCTCGGCTGGGTGGACCCGGCGCAGATTGTGAGTGCAGATGAGCTGCAAACCATCAAGATGCTGGCGGCGCAGATTCGGGACAACTCCGACGTGCTGATCTCCATCGGCATCGGTGGGTCGTATCTCGGGGCGCGGGCGGTGATTGAAGCACTGGGCGAAGGCGACGGGCCGGAAGTCTTATTCGCCGGAAACTCGCTGTCGGCACATGATCATGCGAAGACGCTGAAGAAGCTGGATGGCAAGCGGTTCTCAATCAACGCTATCTCCAAATCCGGCACGACTACCGAGCCGGCTGTGGCGTTTCGCCTGTTTCGGGATTTGCTGGAAAAAAATGCCGGCAAGGACGAAGCCAAGAAGCGCATTGTCGCCACCACCGATGCCAAGCGCGGGGCGCTGAAGAAGTTTGCCGACGAAGAAGGGTATCCAAGCTTGGTCATCGCCGACAGTATCGGCGGGCGGTACTCGGTGCTGTCCCCGGTCGGTCTGCTGCCGATTGCCGTCGCCGGCATTGATATTGACGTCCTGCTGGCCGGCGCCAAAGCCGTCGCCGATGCTACTGCCGTGTCCGATGTCACCAAGAACCCCGCCTACTTTTACGCCGCCGCTCGGAACTTACTTTACCGCAAGGGCTACTCGACCGAGATTTTGTCGTCGTTCGAGCCGCGCCTGCACTACATCGCCGAGTGGTGGAAGCAGCTTACCGGCGAGAGCGAAGGCAAAAGCCATATCGGCCTCTTCCCGGCGTCGGTGGACCTGACCACCGACCTGCACTCGATGGGCCAGTGGATCCAGGAAGGCCGCCGGAACATCATCGAGACGTTTGTGATTTTAGATGGCGGCGAGCCAGACCTGGCCGTGCCGTCCGCCGAAAACGACCTCGATGAGCTGGGCTACTTGCAGGGCCGCCCCCTCACGGAAGTCAACCGCGCCGCCTACGAGGCCACATCGCTGGCCCACCGCGACGGCGGCGTCCCAAACAGCACGGTCCATCTTCAGCAGCTTGACGCCTATTCTCTCGGCGCACTCCTGTACTTCTTCGAGCGGGCTATCGCCGTTTCGGGCTACCTGATGGGCATTAACCCGTTCAATCAGCCCGGTGTCGAAGCGTACAAGACCAATATGTTCGCCCTCCTCGGCAAGCCCAAGTTCGAGCAGGCTACCGAGGATGTCAAGGCCAAGCTCGCCGCCCTGCCGAAAGACACGACCGTCGAGTTCTAAATACTCAGAGAAAGAAACAAAGAATGGCTTTGAACGGGCGGGCGGTAATGCTGGCGCTGGCGGAGAACGAATCCGTCAAGCGGACTTTGGTGCAGAATGGGATGTCGAAGGGCATGGTCCAGCGGTTTGTCGCCGGGGAAACCCTTAGCGACGCCCTGTCGGCGGCCCGGCGGCTGGATATGCAGGGCATTCGCACGGCACTGGACCTGCTGGGAGAGAATGTGGCGACCGCCGAAGAAGCCGAAGCGTCGGCGGCGGCGTATATCGAGGTGCTGGAGGCGCTGGCGGAGTCGGGCCTGCCATCGCCGTATATCAGCATCAAGCTGACGGCCCTGGGTTTGGACTTAGGCGACGACGTTGCTATGAGCAATCTGACGCGCGTTCTGACAGCAGCGGCGAAGAACAGCGCGTTTGTGCGCGTAGACATGGAAGGGTCAGCGTACACGCAGCGCACCCTGGACATCGTGCGGGCCGCGCACGGCGAGTTTGCCAATGTTGGAACCGTGCTGCAATCCTACCTGCGCCGGACCGACGCCGACCTTGCCCTGCTCAATGCCGACAGCATTTCGGTACGATTAGTCAAAGGAGCCTACGCCGAGCCGGCATCAGTTGCCTACCCGGACAAGGCCGATGTGGACGCCGCCTATGTGCGCCAGATGCAGGCGCTTTTGCTGCACGGCTACCACCCGGCGATTGCGTCGCAGGATGAGAGTATCCTGCGTCAAGCCAAGCGCTTTGTCCGGGAGCAGCGCATCGAAAACAGCCAGTTCGAGTTCCAGATGCTCCTCGGCATCCGGCGCGACTTGCAGGAATCGCTGGCCGCCGAAGGTTACAGTGTCCGGGCCTACGTCCCCTTCGGCGTTTCCTGGTACCCGTATTTCATGCGGCGTTTGGCCGAGCGCCCGGCCAACATCGGCTTCATCTTGAAGAACTTGGTGAAGTGACCCACCCCGGCACAAGTGCCGACCTACCCCCGCTCGTTCCTCGCGACCCCTCCCGCAACGGGAAGGGTAGGAGTCAGTCAGGAAAAAGAGGGCACGGCAAGCGATGCCGTTGCGGGCCACATCCGAAAACTCCTCACCCTTCCCGTTGCGGGAGGGGTCGCGAGGAACGAGCGGGGGTAGGTTCGGAGACTGTTATGAACACTGCCGATTACGCCGATAACTGGGACCGCCTGCCGCCTGCCGTGCAGGACGCGCTCACGCCCATCATCGCCCGCTTCGAGGAAGCCGCCGATCTGCTGTTCGACCGGCGGCTCAACCTCTCGTTTGAGGCCGCCGTCAAAGACCTGAGTATTCCCGGCATCATCGCGCTGACCACCGGCCTGCGGGAGCTTCGGGACCTGCTGACAACCCATGTCACGGTCGAAGACGCCGCCGAAGGCCGGCTGCTCTTTGACGCCTCCCTGCCGCTGACCGCCTACGACCTGCCGCTGTACGCCCCCGCCGTCTACCTGTCGCAGCTTGCGCAGTACATGGACAGCCAGAACGTCCGCGTCTGGAAAGAAGCCACGGCGGGCGAGATCACCGAAACGCTTCTCGTCATGGCCCGCTGCGTCCGCCCCGACATCGAGACCGCCCGCGTTCTGATCGCCGCCCTGCACGACATGGCCTACCTCTACCCCGCGACCCTGCCGCTGATCTCCGCCGCCGCCCACCGTCCCGAGCACCCCAACGCCGCCCACATCGCAACCCTCGCGGCCCGGATGGCACAAAGCTCCCGGCCCTGACCTCCTAAGCGAACGCTGCTTCCTGCTTCGTCAGCCGATCTATCTCCTCGATGAGGACTTCACCGTCGTCTATAAAGTCCGCACTCAGGTGATTTCCGTCTAAAAGCGCGGTTCCAAGAAGCGGACGCCGCCCCATTGCCAGCACGGCGACTTCAAGCTCTCGCCCTTGCCAAACGATTGTCGCAATATGAACCGCCGTTCGGACATCGGCATCATTGGCAAGATTGGCCTCAATCTTCTGGAAGAAGGGCAGGCCGAGGGCGTCCACTGCCTCCGGCGAGAGCGTCAGCGCCCCGGCAAACCCGGTGTCTACGACGCATTCAATGACAAGGTTGGGCTGTCCCGGCAGCCGGAACACCACATCCATACGGGCCTGCAAGTCCTGCACTAAGCCATGTGTCATTGCGCTGTTCGTGTCAGCGACCCGCCGACCGCATATACGGCATTGTAGCCAATGCGTTTGCCATACATCCGCGCGTCTGGGCGCCGCTCTTGAAGCTGCCGTCCCGCAGACACCAAATCATCCCCGACTTCATAATCGCCGCTCTCCACATCAATAGACACAATTCTGCCGATGTTCTCGTCAGTTTCTAGCAATGCCCGCAGACGGCTCTCGTAGATTTCCTGCCCACGCCGCCCAATTTCTTCCCCGCTCGGTTGCGTCATCAGAGTTGTTCCCCGCTGTTCTCATTCTACCCCACGCCTGCAGCACTTCCGGCAGCCCGGCAAAACAAAGCGCCCCGCGCATAGAGTAGCACGGGGCGAGTTTGAGAATGGAGTTCGAGGGGACACAAGGCTAAACCCCTGTGCTTCAAAGTGCAACTCCCCGCCTGCGTGGGCAAAATGCCAGCGACCGCAAGCCAATCTTCGCCCGCGACGGCGGGAGCTTGCCCTTCAAAGCACGGCGGGTTCAGCCCCGTGTTTCCTGCCCGTGACACCTCCTGCCGCAACTTTCGCCGCCTGCACCGAAGCCGCCGCGCCGGGAAGACGCCACGCCGACTGGCCAAACTCCGCGTCCGTCCGCGCCGGAATGCTGGAAGTGTCACAGTCTGCTTCCACCGCCATACCCTTAGCAACTTCCTACACTTTCCTCAGCACTGCTGTATCTCCGTTAGCGACCCTGCTGAAGTAGGCAGCGTTGAATAAATCCTACTGTCAGGCAGAGTATGGGTTGGTAAATGAGACGCCACCGCTTCTATAGAACACCCTAAAGCGACTATCTCCTGCCATCTCGGCTTGAAAATTGCTTATCATATCGCTACCCTCGACGCTTACTTTAGCAAAAAATACTATGTAACAGACAAGAGAAAACTTATTGCCGTCACCTTCTATCTTTTCATAAAGTCGTTTAATCTTGGCAACGTCATCCTTCACCGATTGCAATGTTGCCTCAGCGATACCTCCATGACCACGGATGAACTTGAGTTCAAAGATGATAGCATCTCCAACGAAATGGCATCCTTTGCTTGGTAAATCAAATCCACTTTGAACGGCACGAACAATACTCAGATTTCTTGGATCAAGAATAGTGATGTCAGGTTTTATCCTCAATTCTCCGACACTGTTAAACCAAGTAAGTTCTGCATGAACTTTACTTGCCTTTATCCAACTATCTGCCGTAATATCAGGTTCAGCAAGATAAGGAATTTGGATCAGTTTGCAGTAGAGGTTACACTTTAGGTCATCCTCTGTCAAGATCAAGCCCTGCACCTGATTGTACTCTGAAGCGAGGTTATCTATCTTTGCATCAATGGCAGATAGAAGGTCATTGTTAATCAGCACTTGTTCATCCTTCTTGTTCTGTTTGAAGAAACTCAATGCACCCTTATTCTGCAAATGCAAATCATGGCACAATGAGAAAAAACGACTTATCCGGCTGCGGTTGCTTTGGTTTTATAGCGCACCACTCACGCCACGTAAATCCTTTACTAATGACATATTCTATTTCAGCCTGGTAGCTCTGTAGGCGCATACATTCTTCTATCTTTGCTTCCATGAAGCTGAGGTTTTTGATTACGGTCTCTTTTCGAGCCGGCCAGTCGCCCTTTTTTGTGTAGAGATTTGGCTGGTTGACAAATTTTTGGTTTTGCTCACTGATCATGTCAGATACACCTATCTCTCCATACTTCCATTTGTAGATCTTCCAAATACGGTCAAGAACATCTTTTTGCATATCTGGAGCCATGATGTATGGATGCAAGTAGGGCGCATTGTACGCCAGCAGCAGATGACTGCAAAAATGTTCGCAATGCTGACGAAGTTGTTTATAGGCTTCTGTGATTCGGCTTGCGGCAACTTGCGCTTCGCCTAACTCCATATAACATAGCGCTTCTGAAGTGTATGCAAGGCAAATACTTGAAAGAAGATGATTTCCATTGAACTCGAAATTCGTCTCGGTCGTTGTTGCAAGATATATTCTTTTTTGCTCATCAAACAGGCTTGAAAAGTAATGTTCCGCGACAAGAAGCCTATCTATCGCCTGCACAGCACTAGATTGACGGTTTTGTGTATTGGACATTAGAAAGGCTGAGTTAGCTTGTTGAATAGCAGAAGCTAAGTTTGCATAGCCCTGGAAGTCAATCTTTTGATTGATTTGAGATGTCGTAGCGTTCAATCCTCTTAGTTGATCTTCAATATTTCTCAATCGTCCTAGAACCAATGCAAATCCGCCTACCGAAACCGCAAGATTGAGAACCCCTAAAAACGGAAGGAAGTTACTGAAAGAAGAGTCAAAATTGACTAATCTATCTGGTTTATTTTCACGAAGCCAAGCCACCACTTGTTTAGTATTGAGGTCGCGTATTACTCCACCAACGCGCTCGTACTGTCCGGAGTCAAGTCCTTCCCGGATGTCTTCAGGCACATCAAATGACGTATCCATAGTAGTCATAGTTGTTTTAAATCGCTTTCACTTTATGAGCGGTAATACCGTACCTAAGATCTTGTCTGCCCGCTTCTTACCATTATACCACTCATTCTGAGAACGAGCGGAGTTGCGAACTTGTATGAAAGCAGAAAGCCCCGCGCCATCTGGCGCGGGGCTGTTTCTTGTTGCCGGATTAGACGGCGGCGGGGCGGGGCTGGAGGGTGTCGAGGAGGTGGGCGGCTTGGCTGATGCTGTCTTCTTCCAAAAGCTGGCGCAGGACGTAGGGGAGGATGCCGCCGTTGAGGTAGTAGTCCACTTCAATCGGCGTGTCAATGCGGAGCGTCAGCGGGACTTCTTCAGTATTCCCGCTGGATCGGTGGATCACCAAAGAGACGTCCATCTGGGGCGACAGGCCGCTCTCGTAGCCAGCCAGATCGAAGGTCTCGGTGCCGTCGAGGCCGAGCGTCAAGGCGCTGACGCCCTCTTTGAACTGGCAGGCTAACACGCCCATGCCAATGAGGTTCGAGCGGTGGATCCGCTCAAACGACTGGGCGATGACGGCTTTGACGCCGAGCAGATTAGTGCCTTTGGCGGCCCAGTCGCGGCTTGACCCTGTGCCGTACTCCTGGCCGGCGAAGATCATCAGCGGGACGTGGGCGTCCTGGTAGCGGATGGACGCATCGTAGATGCTCATCGGCTCGCCTTCGGGCTGGTGGATGGTCACGCCGCCCTCCGTGCCGGGGGCCATCAGGTTCTTGATGCGGACATTCGCAAAGGTGCCGCGCATCATAATCCGGTCGTTGCCCCGGCGCGAGCCGTAGGAGTTGAAGTCCTCTTCGGGCACTCCCTTCTGCTGCAAATAGAGGCCCGCCGGGGACGACGCCTTGATTGCGCCTGCCGGGCTGATATGGTCGGTGGTCACCGAGTCGCCGAAGATGGCGAGCGGACGCGCCCCGGTGATCTCTTTGGCGGAGGTCGGAACGGCCATGCTGAACTTGTCGAAGTAGGGCGGCTCGCGGATATAGGTCGAGGACGCATCCCATTCGTAGACGTCGCCGAGCGACGACGGAATCTCCTGCCAGAGCGGGTTCTGCTCGGCGAAGTCCTTATACAGACGCCGGTAGACTTCGGGGTCGTTCGCCGCCGACAGCATCTCGGCGATCTCGCCTGCGGTCGGCCAGAGGTCTTTCAAATAGACATCGTTGTTGAACTTGTCCTTGCCGAGGGGATCGGTGTTCATGTCAATGTCCACGGTGCCGGCCAGCGCAAAGGCGACGACCAGCGGCGGGGACATCAGGAAGTTCGCGCGGACATTCTGATGCACACGCGCCTCGAAGTTGCGGTTCCCTGACAGCACCGACGCCACCACCAGGTCGTTCTGCGTCACGGTCTTTTCGAGGTGCGGCTCCAACGGCCCGGAGTTGCCGATGCAGGTGGTGCAGCCGTAGCCGACGGTCTGGAAACCGAGACGGTCGAGGTACACCGTGAGGCCGGTCTTGTCCAAGTACTCGGTCACAACGCGGGACCCCGGCGCCAGCGACGTTTTGACCGTCGGGCGGACAGTCATGCCGCGCTCGGACGCTTTTTTCGCGACCAGCCCCGCCGCCAGCATCAGCGACGGGTTTGCGGTGTTGGTGCAGCTTGTGATGGCGGCAATGACAATGTCGCCGTGGCTAAGTTCCACCATCGCCTGCGGGAACTCGCCGAGCGGGACATCAGCGACCCGGTCGGGGGTGGGCCGGTTCTGCACCATCTCGTTTTCTGTGAACGCTGCCGTGTCGTTGACCGTGTCCAGCGGGGCTGTTTCTTCCGGCAGTGTCTGTTGGTCCTGGTTGCCACCGCCGGTGAGCGGCTTGGTGTTGTGGCTCATGCCCGTGAGTATGACAAACTTTTTGTTCAAATCCGCCAGCGACTTGTTGTAGGCCGCGGGATTGAGCAGCAGCTCATGGAACTTGGACTTGATCTCCGGCAGCTCGATCCGGTCCTGGGGCCGCTTCGGTCCGGCGACACTCGGCTGAACTGTCGTCAGATCCATTTCCAGAAGCTGAGAATACGCGATCTCGCCTGATTTGGGCATTCCAAACAGGCCCTGAGCCTTGAAATACTGCCGGAACGCATCCACTTGATCCTCGGTCCGGCCCGTCGCGGCGAGATACCGGCACGACTCTTCGTCTACCGGGAAGAAGCCCATCGTCGCGCCGTACTCCGGGGCCATGTTCGCGATCGTCGCCCGGTCAGTGAGGCCGAGAGACGCCGCGCCTTCGCCGTGGAACTCGACAAACTTACCGACCACTTTGGCCGCCCGCAGCTTTTCGGTAATAGTCAGCACAAGGTCGGTGGCGGTGACGCCAGGCTCCAGCGCTCCCGAGAGGTGAACGCCGACGACATCGGGCGTCAAGAAGTACACCGGCTGACCGAGCATTCCCGCTTCCGCTTCAATGCCGCCAACGCCCCAGCCGACAATCCCGAGGCCGTTGATCATCGTCGTGTGCGAATCGGTCCCCACCAGCGTATCCGGGTAGAAGACTTCGTCTTTGGAGAGCACGCCCTTGGCAAGATACTCCAAGTTGACCTGATGAATAATCCCGATGCCGGGAGGGACCACTGAGAAGCCATTGAACGCCTGCATGCCCCACTTCAAGAACTGGTAGCGGGCGCGGTTGCGCTTGAACTCCATTTCCATATTCAATTGGAGGGCATTCTCAAGCTCGGAGTAATCTACCTGCACCGAATGGTCCACGACCAGGTCCACGGGCACAAGCGGCTCGATCATGCCGGGATCGCGGCCCAGGCGCTCGACGGTAGTTCGCATCGCGGCGAGATCCACCAAAAGCGGGACGCCGGTGAAGTCCTGCAAAACGACGCGGGCGACGACAAACGGGACCTCGGCAGTCCGGTCGGCATTCGGCTTCCAGTTCGCCAGCTCGCAGATGTCCGCTTCCTGGACCCGCTTGCTGTCGTAGTTGCGGAGTACCGATTCCAGCACGATCCGCAGGCAGACCGGCAGCTTCGAGATCGGGCCGACCTCGGCCTTTTCCAGCGCCGGCAGCGAGTAAAACTGCCCGGTCTTGCCGCCCCCAAACGTGAACGATTGCAGGGTATTAAAGAGTGAATGCACTTCTGCCATTTCTAACACGTCCTTTTCCTTAAAGTTGCTCTATCTTCCTCTAGTATATCGGCGGCAGGAAAACAAGTCAAGCAAATTTATGTCTGTTTAGCGATGCACTCGAAAAGCCACAAATTATGCATATTGTTCGCTTTTCTCATTTCCCTGACATACTTCTTTGAATGACCATTCGGGAGGCAGGTAAATGACCGATCAGCAGTTAATACAGCAGTATGTACGCCGGAACTCACAGGCGGCATTTTCGCAGATTGTCGCGCGGCACCTAAACTTGGTGCATTCGGTGTGCCGCCGCGAAACCGGCGACGCGGTGCTGGCCGAAGATGTTACGCAGGTCGTGTTCCTGCTTCTCGCCCGTAAAGCGCCTTCGCTGCGTGAGAGTGCGTCGCTGTCCGGCTGGCTGTTCCAAACGGCCCGCTTTGCCTCAAAGAACGCGCGGCGCCGGGAGGCGCATCAAAAAATGCAGGAGCAAGCCGTGGCAGAGCAAAGCCCTCCAAGCCCTGACAAAAACGCGCTCTGGGACCAAATCGAGCCGCATTTCAACGCGGCGCTGGCTGCCCTCAGCGCCAAAGACCGGGACGCGGTTTTGCTGCGCTTCGCCGACGGCCTCAGCTTCCCGGAACTGAGCGCGGCGCTTGGAACATCCGAAGACGCTGCCCGAATGCGTACAAACCGCGCCGTCAGCCGCCTGCGCTAGCTCTTCGCGACGGCGGGTGTGACGCTCTCCGCTGCCGTCCTCGCCGGTTTGCTGGCCGAGCGCATAGCGGAAGCCGCCCCGCTTGTGTGCCTTGCAAAGATCGCCGGCGGCGCGGCAAAAGTTAGCCCCCAAGTTCACTCTTACTATCAAGGAGCATTGAAGACAATGACACTTAATAAACTCAAACTCGGCACCGCGCTTGGCGTCGGCCTCACGCTTTTGGGAGGCATCCCTGCCGCGATCTGGGCACAAAACCGCTCTTCTCACTTTTCTTCCGCGCGGCTTCTGCCGGTTGCTTCGTCAGGGGTAGACCCGGATGCCGCGGCTGTGCTTCAGCAGGCGGCGCAGGCAACTCGTGCGCTGCACTCGCTGTCCGCCGATGCTGAAGCACGTCCGCTGAACTCAACTGGTCCATGGTCACTTTATGCTCACTTGAAGTTCAAGCGGCCTGCCCAGGTTCTTTCCGAGTCCCCTGGCGACCAGACATCCGTTGTCAACGGAAAAGATTTCTGGTTCTACCTGCAATGGAAAAAAGAATATCAGCGCGAGGCAGACCTGGATCTCAACAAAGACATAATTGGGGTTCCGGTCTTCAGCGCCTTCTTTTTCAACCCAGGCCGTCAGGGCTTGATCCTTTACGGCCTGACCGCACCCACAGGATCACAGACCCACCTACTGGGAACAGTGCAGTGGCAGGGTGAAACCGACACTGCGATACAGATCACGCGCCCGGTCGCCGAAGTCACTGACAAAAATCCGATGACCGGGACGTTTACCGCCTACTTCGGTGCCGACCATTTGCTGCATGGGTGGGCGTATGACGTCGTTTACCGAGGTAAAAAACAGGGAGAGGAGTGCGTGCTCAGGAACCTGCGGATTGACCCCGAAATCCCGGACTCTGCCTTTATGTTCGTCCCGCCGCCAGGCTCCAAGCCGGCGGATCCCCCGGTCGGCGGCCTCCCGCCAAGGAAGTATTAAAACAAAATCGCCCCGGTAGAAACATCTGCCGGGGCGATTAGGGGCAACAGAAAACAGGTTAGTGCAGAAGCTCTAGCCCGCTAAGTTTGGCGTTGTCTTTGACAGACGTGAATATGACTGTTATTTTGCCGCTGCTGTCGGCGGTCACGGGGAACGTCTTGACGACTGCTTTATTCACGCCGCCTGCTGCGGCGAAGATATCGAAGCTGGTGAGCGCAGACGTGTCGTTGATGGTGACATTGAGCAAGCGCTGGTTCGCGGAGCTGAACCAGGTTTCAGCGAAGTGGAGGCGGAGGGTATAAGGTGCGCCAGGAGTTAAGTTACGCAGCGTGTAGGTAAAGTTGCCGTAACGCTCGCTCTGGTAGACGCCTTGCGGCGCGGGAGTAGCCGTGCCGGCGGTGCTGATTGCGGCTCCGGTGGCGTAAGTGCTGCTGCTTCCGGTGAAGCCGGTGTCGGCGGAAAATGGGCCTGTCTGACCGCCTCCAGCGTTAATCTGCGAAAGAACAATCGGAGCCGCCGCCGCCGGCAGCAGTTCCAGGCCGCTAAGCTTGGCGTTGTCCTTGATGGTCGTGAATGTCACCACCACTTTTCCATTCGCATCCGCAGTAACTGGAAAGCTCTCGACAACAGCTTTGTTAGCTGCGCCAGCAGCAGCTACAATGTCGAAGTTCGACAGAACTGCCATGCTGTTGACAGACACATTGAAGACGCGCTGCCCTGGGCTGGTCCAGTAGATCTCAGCGAAGTGCAGGCGCAGAGTGTACGAGGCACCCGGAGGCAGGTTTGGGACGGTGTAGGTGAAGTTGCCGTAGCGCTCGCTCTGGTAGACAGCTTGCGGGGCAGGATTAATAACGCCAGCAGTGCTGGTAGCAGCATTTGTGGCATAGATATTGCCGCCGGAAACATCGGTGTCTGCTGTGAATGTGCCGGAGGCACCCCCGCCAGCGTTGATCTGAAGAGTTGTGGCGGCAGGTGGCGGTGCGGGTGCCGCCAGGAGGCCGTAGACGGCGATGGTTGCGCCGCCGGTCGGGACATATAGCTTGCCGTTTACGACTGTGGGGAACTGGAAGTGGCCGGAGTGGCCGATGCTGTCGCGGCCCGCGTTCTGCCTGCTGTCCCACAGCTCGGCGTTTGCTACGTTGGCGGCGTCATAGGCGCGTACCGTACCGTCATCGCCGTAGGCCCACAAAATCGCGCTCGATGTGCCGTTCGAGGACACGGCCAGCGAGCCGCCGTTGGTGACCCCGCCGGACGCGGTCGCGAAGATGCTCTTCGGGCTTAAACTGCCGGCGGCAGGATCAAAGCGGAACTGCTCGACCGGCTGACCGCCAGGCCAGAGATAAACATATTTGAATGTGCCGCTGTCCCAGGCAATCGGGTTCTGGCCGACCTGATCGTTGCCGCTGACACCGTTGATGCGGGCCAGCGACTTATCCGGACCGTTTGGGGTAAACTTGCCCAAGCTGTTCGAATCCAGCAGAAATGCCGTGCCGAACTTGGTTCCACCGCCCAGCAGTGCGGTCGTGCCGGGAATGCCGACAAGCCCCGAGTTGCCGAGGTCTAAATCTTGGTTGCTCTGCACCTGCTCGTCGAACGGCGCGAACCAGTCCAGCACTTGCAGCGAGGAACTGAGCTTCAGGTAGCACATCCCGTAGTCCATTCCGCCTTTGTCGGCATTGAACGTGCCGTTGCCGACCGAGAAGTAGATGTTGCCCGACGCATCCGCAGTCAGGCCCTTGCCGGCCTGCCAGATGCCGCCGTCGCTGCCGTTCGGGGTCGTGCAGAACACCGCCGTCTGCGTGAACCCGGTGCCGTCGTACTTGTAGGCCAGCACCCAGCCGTGATAGGGGAAACTGTCCGAGTTGTGCGCGAACGCCGCGTAGACTTGCCCATTGGCGAACAAGAGGCCGACCCGGTCGTTGGCATGGAACCGGCCCTTGCCGTGGTCGCCGTCAAAGTAGACTTTGCCGCCGGCGCTGCCGTCGCCGGTGCCCGCCGCGCTGGCCGAGACCTGAATGGGGCTGCCGGGTCTGTCCGCGCCGGTAGTGATGTCAAAGGCGTGGAGATAGGTCAAGCCGGTATCGTCGGTGCCGGACTTTGTGAGCACGTACATCGTGCTCGTTGCCGGGTCAATCACGGGCGTGGCGGTCGTATAAGTCGCCGACGCCGGCAGAATGGTCTTCCAAAGCTGCGCCCCGGTGTCGCCGTCGTAGGCATAGACGCCGCTCGGGGAGTTGTCGGAATTGTTTGACGTATACGCATAGACGACGTTGCGCTTTGCGCCGCCGACTGTGATGCCGGGAACATACAGTACCTGGCCGTTGACATTGGCATTGAGGCCGGTGATCGTGAACAGCTTGCCGAACTTCGCCGTCGTGACATTGGCGGGTGTCAGGACCGTCTCGGCCGTGTTCGACCCGGTGCGGGCGTTGTCGTTGTTTTGGGTGAGCACGGCGGTTTGCGCGAAGGCGGGATGCACGGCGGCGAGGCCGAGTGCGGCCAGACCGAGCGAGGCAAACAGTGGGCAATGGTATCTGCGGGAGGGGGACAGCATGACGATATTCTCCATTCTTGGGCGAGAGTGCCCCAAGCTTTGGCGCGATTGCCTTTAAGCGAATACAGGGTACCCGATAAATCCCCGTCCAAAAATACAAAAAACAGACGTACATAGACAAATATTTTCAGAAAAAATTCATGAATCTACGCAGCAGGCAGGCGCAGCGGGGCAAAATCCGCTTCTTGATCGAGACCGACCCCGACCCGAAAACCGGCATCCAAAGGGGCCTCGTCGTTGATCTGTCGACAGGAAGCGTCCAGCGCGTCCCGAGCATTCCCGCTCTGCTCAAAGCCGAGCGATGGCATCTGCTGGAGGAAGGCGACCCGACACTGGACGACCTCGTGCATCAGGTTCCCGCGCTGCGGCGCTTTCGGGGCATTGAGATCCGGCTGCCGTCGGGCATGACCGCCTGGGTGCTCTGGCGGCGCTGGACAAGCACGGACACGGCGCTGGAAGCCCGGCTCTCTGAGATCACGGCGGCGCTCGCGGTGCCCGCTTACGAACCCGATGGCGATTATTTTCTGGCGCTGGCCTGCGCCGCCCGTCTCGGCGGCGATGTGCTCGATCCCCCACGCTCAGCCCCGGCACTCGGCGACGAAGCCTACTGACGGCGGCGCTTGAAAAACTTTTGCTGCGCTTTGCGGTCCGCCCTTGCGGGGCGCGGGATTTTGTGCTAGAATAAGTCTCGCGACTAAGCACTAGAGCGGAGCGGGAATGGCAGAAGAAGAAACAGGATTTACGTTTGTTGACCGGCGGCGCACCGCCGCCCCGGAGCCGGACCCAGTGCCGGAGCCAATTCCTGCGCCGGAGCCGCTCGAAACGGCAGTCAGCGCGGAGTTCGCGCCGCCGAACGATACCAACCTGCCGAACGATACCAACCTGCCGAACGACACTGGCCTGCTGGATGAGTCGGAAGCCGCCCCGACTACCTACGATTTGCTTGGCTACTGCATCAATTTACTGGCGGGGCAGGCATGGCAAAAGCTTGGCCTGCTTGCCGACCCGCAGACCGGGGAAGCCGCCCCCGATCTCGCCGAAGCCAAAGTCGCTATTGACGCTGTCGGCGACCTCGCCGCCCGTCTCGACTCCGCGCCCGGCAGCGTCGTCCCGGACGATCTGCGGCGCGACCTGCGAACCCTGGTCAACGACCTGCGCCTGAACTACGTCTCTCAGCGCGGCCCTGCCGCCTAGTTCTTCCTTTTTATTTTCATTGTTTGCCTAATCCTATGATCCGAAGCAACCTGCCGCTGCCCTTTTTGTACCGTCTGCGCCTCCGGGCCGGGGACGCCGCCCGCCGGGCCGCCGCCGGACCGACTGCCGGACGACGGCCTCATGCCGCGCCGCGCCGCCCGGCTGCGAGTTCCGCCGCGCTGGTCTGGCTGCACTTTATTGACCAGTACGAGCGCTTCACGGAGACACTCTGTGCGGCGGCGAAAAACGGCTGCGACTGCCGCCGGGAAGACGAGTACGCTCAGATGCGCCGCTGGTTTGTCGCCAATTACTACCGGACCTCGGCGCGGGTGCGCCCGGCGCTCGAAGCGGAGTTTGGGGCCGAGTATTCCGGCCCGAGCATCGCCGACTACGCCGGGCAGAAGCGCACCCTGGATGTCCTGGAAGCCCTGTTTTTGCCGCCGACCCTGCGCGAAGTGCTGAAACACGACACCGGCGACTTGATCCCCCGCGTCGCCCGGATCAGCGAAACCATTTACCGCTGCCATGCCGAATGGGAAAGCAGCCAGCCGAGCTGAACGCCAAAAGCTGAACGCCAAAAAAGCGCCCCTGCATTCACAGGAGCGCTTTTTGTTTTGCTCGGTGCCTAAATTCGCTCGGTGTCTAAACCGGATGCGGCTGGGCGCGGGCTTCGGCCAGCGCGGCATCGTTGGTCTCATAAAGCTGAAAGATCTTCACCAATCGGGTGATCTCGAACGCCCGCCGGACGAACGGAGTCGTGGAGACCAGACTGATGCCGCCTTCATGCTCACGCACCCGCCGGACGGCGTCCACCAGAACCCCGAGCGCGGCGCTGTCCAGATACGGCACATCCGCCAGGTTGATGACGATCCGGTAGAATTCCTGCTCAATCAGCTCCCGGAGGGAGTCGCGCAGAAGCGAGCAGGTATGCAGGTCAATCTCGCCCTTCAGATGCACCAGAGCGATCTGATCTGGCATCTTCCGTGTGTCAATTTCCAGGTTCAAAGCAGAAGCCTCACCCATCTCTACGGTCTTTTCCAAATCAAGCCTCCTCAACCCAGTTCTTCTCACTGAACTCGTGGTACCCACATTGTTTCCGTCGCCAAACGAACGCCCGTCTGCTGCCGTTTCAGCCGCAAAGTACGCGAAATCTGCGGAATTTGGGTATCCTGCGTGTACAGCCGCGTTTCCCTCACCATTCCACGAAACGTGCGGAATTTCACACACCGGAAATACACTCGGACACAAGGAAACCATCATGCAGTATCGTCACTTAGGTAAGTACGGAGTCAAAGTCAGCGAAGTCGCCCTCGGGTCGTGGCTGACCTACGGCGGGGCGACCGAGGACGAAGCGGCGCGGGCGTGCATCGAGAAAGCCTACGACCTCGGCATCAACTTCTTCGACACCGCGAATGTTTACGCTCGCGGCAAGTCCGAGGAAGTCGTGGGCCGGGCGCTTGCCCCGTATGCCCGCGATTCGTACTTCCTCGCCACCAAAGTCTACTTTCCGATGGGCGACGGCCCAAACGACCGTGGCCTCTCCCGCAAGCATATCTTCGAGCAGTGCCATTTGTCGCTGAAGCGCCTCGGCACCGACTACATTGACCTGTACCAGTGCCACCGCTACGACAGCGAGACGCCGCTGGAAGAAACGCTGGTTGCTTTAGACGACCTGGCGCGTCAGGGCAAGATTCTGTACGCCGGCGTTTCCGAGTGGTCCGCCGCCCAGATTTCTCATGCCTGCGACTACATTCGGGGCAACCACTTGCACCCACTGGCGTCGAATCAGCCCTACTACAGCCTGCTCGGGCGCGGCATTGAAAAAGAAGTCATTCCTGTGTCCGAGCGCGAAGGCATCGGCCAGGTCGTCTTTTCGCCGCTCGCGCAAGGTGTCCTGACCGGCAAGTACAAGCCCGGCCAGCCCGTGCCCGAAGGCAGCCGCGCCGCCGACCCCAGCCAGAATATGTTCCTGAACGGCGGCAACTTGGACCAAGCGACGCTCACAGCCGTCCAGAACCTTGCCCCCATCGCCGAGGGCCTCGGCCTCTCGATGGCCCAGCTTGCGCTGGCCTGGTGCCTGCGCCAAAAGAACGTCAGCTCCGTCATTATCGGCGCGTCGAGGCCCGCCCAAGTCGAAGACAACGCCGGCGCGTCCGGCGTCACCCTCTCCCCGGAGACCCTGACCGCCATAGATGAAGCCCTCGCCGGCGTGCCGTCGGCGCGGTAGCTACTGGGGAACCGGCACTGGAAGTGCCGATCTATTGTCGAATGAAAACCGAAGCGGTTAAAGACTGGAAGACGTCTGCGTTTCCCTCTTCAGCTCCTTATTCTTCAGTGTCGGAGACACTTCCACTCAACAGTAGACCGGCACTTCCAGTGCCGGTTCCATCTTTGACCTGCCAAGTAATGAGGACACGTTGGGAAACACACTCTTGCCGCCCTTTCATTTCGCCTATGAGCCAAAGGCCGACGATTTGTACGCCATCGCGTATGTTGTGGGGGAGTACGCCGGTCCCAAAAACTTAGGAGAGCAGCCCTGCTTCTCTGTTATTTACGCGAGTCCCGCAGACACCCGGCAGCCGTTCTGCCTGATGTCGGTTGATGCTCAGGGGCACACTTACAACCTCACAAACCCTCCCGCCAGCACCGTTGACCAAATGATCCTTTGGGCCTGGGACGAAAGTGGGGTCCATCCGGCAGAATGGATACTTTACTGCGAGCAGGTTGGCAAAGAGATCAAGCAGGACGTTGACCCTAGCGTCTGGGATGCCTACTGGAAAGTAGTGCAAAATGCAGCAGAGACAATTGATCTTTTCTACATCCGTCGAGGTGTCCGCAGGGCCAGCGAAAAAGTAGCAATAATGCACGGCAGAGAGCCAAAAGCGCTCACGCCACTTTTTCGCTTCCGTTCCGGCCGTTCCACAGATATAAGCGTTCCTGATTTATCGGCGGGGTAGGGTACACTTGAACTAAAAGCGCGAGGAGACTGAGAAGCAATGCAAATACAAGTCTTGGAAGGAACGACAGAAGACATTACGACGCGCCTTCGGGAAGCCTACCCGGAGCAAACTTTGCGCGTGACGGTCGAGCCGCAAGAGGAAGAATCAGATTTAGATTTCTCGGATTATCCACATACTGTAGCGAGCCAGGCACAACTCGTAGAGCTATTGGCCGAAGCCACGAACAGCTTAAAAAACGGTCCGAGCCACGAAGTCACTGAGGAAACTTGGGAGCAAAGAAAAGCGGAAGTTCGTCTCCGTATGGCCAACCGGCAATGAGGCTTACAATTGTCGAGACACCGGAAGCGATCAACGATGTTATGAACGCGGCGGATTATATCGCTGCTCGCTCCAGCCTCAATGCTTCCGACAAATTCCTGATGGCCGTCAAAAGCAGCTACCGTCAGATTGCCGATATGCCCGGCATCGGCATTGAGCGCGACTATGGCCAGCCGGACCTGGAGGGAATGAGAGTGTGGCGTGTCACTAAATACTCACGCTTTCTTATCTTCTACATCACGACCGGGCGGGAACCCACCATCCTGCGCGTCTTAAACGGATCCCAGGATATTGAGGCAATCTTTCGTGCGCCGGGAGAGCAATAGCTCCCTGGGCCTAGAAGCGGGGTCTTTACTGCTCTTCTACAAAATGCCCGTAGGGAACCCGTCAAGAGAAAAACTATGACTGATTACGAGATTTTGCCGAGTGACGATGCCCTAGCAGACCGGGCTGTTGCGCTGATTTATGACGCGGCGCGGGAGGCGGTTGCGGCGCGGGGGCGGTTTACCATCGCGCTGACCGGAGGCACAGGGCCGAAGGGGACATATGAGCGGCTGGCGAAAGCTGGCCCAGAAGAGATGGACTGGACAAAAGTGTTTGTGTTTCTTGGCGACGAGCGCTCTGTGCCGTTTGACGACGCGAACTCGAACTATGGGATGTGCCGACGCTTGCTCCTGGACCATGTGCCAATTCCTGCCGACCAAGTGTTTCCGATCCCGACCGACACGGACGGGCCGGCGGAAGCCTCCGTCAAATACGCCGAGACGCTGGCATTGGTCTTTGATTTGCCAGTGGGCGGGCCGCCGCCGGCTCTGGATGTGATCCTGCTCGGCATGGGCGATGACGGCCACTGCGCGTCGCTCTTTCCCGGCAAGCCGTCGCTGACCGTGCGCGATGCCTGGGCAGTGTCCACCCCACCCGGCACCCTGCCACCACCGGTGGACCGGGTGACCCTGACCTTTCCAGTGCTGAACGCCGCCCGGCTAGTGCTGTTTCTGGTGAACGGCGCGAAGAAGGCCCCGGCAGTCAAAGCCGTGCTGGAAGACGGTGCGGAAGTCAACGTACACCCGTCGGCGGGCATTCGGCTGGTCAATGGCCGTGTGCTGTGGCTTTTGGATGCCCCGGCAGCTAGCCTGCTGACCCCGAAGCGATGAGCGCCACCGACCATCTTGCCAATGAGCGCACGTTTCTTGCGTGGGTTCGCACGGCTATCTCGCTGCTCGGCTTCGGGGTGCTGATCGCCCGGCTGCGGCTCACCGAGGCCGGGATGAACGCTGGCACCGGTGCCCGCTCGGGCCGGCTCGGGCTGGCATTCGCCGGAGCGGGCCTGCTGACGCTTTTCCTTGCCGCCTGGCAGTACAGCCGCACCCGGCGCATGATTGATACCGGCGAATACGAGTCGCCGGTGCCGATTATCACGGCGTTCGCGGTGATGACCCTGGCGCTGGGCGTCGGCAGCGTGTATTACCTGGTGAGCATTTTAAAGTGAGAGATGCTACAGCACTCGCTCGATCAGGCCGTAGCCTATCAGTCCCCCCCAAATCGTGCTGAGGCCGCCAACCAGACCGGCTAGCGCCGCGACGCGCCAAGTGGCGTCCGGGCGCATGGCGCGGGCGGCCAGCGGTCCCAGGGTCAGGCCGATGACCATCTCTGCGACGATGATATACAGTGGTGTATGTCCGAGCATCCGGCAGTTCTGGTACCGCCACCAGTGGGCGTGGTAGGCCATTTCTTCGTAGAATGGGATATTCACTGCCCCCAAAAGCGCGGTCGCCGCCATGCCCCAGCCGGTGCCGAGGCGGGCGACAAGACGCCGGCCTAAATATCCGATTTGGGCGGCGACAATCATCCAGGCAGTCGGCATCCAGAACGGTGACAGGCCGAGCATTGGCGACCGTGCCGGCGCGTAGTCAAGCGTCCGCGTGAACTGAACACACAGTGCGTCGGCGACCAGCTCCATCACCCCAAGCCCCAGTCCGAACAGCAGCAGGCGGGCCATCGCCCGATCTTTGTATACCGTGATGTGCCACAAAAAGACGCTGGTGCTGACGGCGTTCAGCGCCGCAGCCGTCCGGCCATCAGACCAGAGCCGATCCCGCAGCAGGAGCACCGTCACGACCGACAGCGCGATTGTCAGCAGCACAGTCCGCAGCCGCGCGTTTTCCAAATCACCCTCTATCATTATTGCTGGCCTGCGACCGCGTCCAGTGTTTGCCGGAAGCTGTGAAAGACGGCAATTGTGAACGTGGCGACAATAATCAGCAGCAGCAGCCAGACCACCCGGCTGAAAACTTTGGCGGACAGGCCGCGCGACACGAGGCGTTCCCAAAACCAGGATTTGTTTGACCGGACCCGGTGGGTGTGACGCGGCTCGGGGGAAGAAGAAACAAGTTTCATAAACGCTCCTGCGTTTCTATAACGCTGCCACGTCGGTTTCGGTTCGCCCGCGAAACGCCTGGGCGAAAAAAATGGTACTATAACAGGCCATGATCGCACAAAAACAAGGCTGGCGGCAGCTCGATTGGATAATTCTCGGAACTGTTGTGCTGCTCTGCGCCGGCGGGGTGCTGGCAATTCGCAGCGCTCTGCACCTGGACCTTCACCCACTGGACATGGTCCGAAAGCAGCTTTTCGGGGTCGCGCTTGGCCTCGGCGCAGCGGTGGCGCTGGCCCGCTCGGACTACGAAGTGCTGCTGAAGCGCTACGCCCGGTATTTGTACCCGCTGAACATTGTCCTGCTGCTGATTGTGCTGAGCCACTTCGGCGGGCACGAGGCCAAAGGGGCGTCGCGCTGGATCAAGCTTGGGCCGGTGGAGCTTCAGCCGTCGGAGCTTGCCAAGTTTATTCTCATCGGCACCCTGGCACTGTTTTTGTCGTCACACTTGGAGACAATTACTGAGTGGCGGACGCTTCTGAAGTCTCTGGTGCATATCGGCGTGCCGATGCTGCTGATCGCGAGGCAGCCGGATCTCGGCACGGCGCTGGTGCTGCTGGCGATCTGGTTCGGTATGACCGCGATTGCCGGCGCGAAACCCCTGCACCTGCTGGCGGTGCTGCTGGCGGGTGCAGCGCTGTTTGTGGTGCTGTGGCAGTTTAATCCCGGCCATGTGCTCAAAGACTACCAGAAGAACCGTCTCCAAGTCTTCCTGAACCCGGCGGCGGACCCGCGCGATACCGGGTACCACCTGCGTCAGAGCGAGATCGCCATCGGCGCGGGCGGGATCGGCGGGGAAGGGTACGAGAAGGGGACGCAGGGCAGCGGCAAGTTTATCCCGGAGCAGCATACCGATTTCATCTTCACGGTGGTCGGCGAGGAGGGCGGCTTTGCCGTCTGTTTAGTTCTGCTGGCGCTGTATTTGGTGCTGCTTGAGCGGGGCGTCGCAGTGATGGCGGACTGCAAGGACCCGCTCGGACGGCTGCTTGCGGCAGGCGTTTTATCTATGCTGACTTTTCACGTCGTCGTGAATGTCGGCATGACCATGGGCATCATGCCGGTGGTCGGTGTGCCGCTGCCGTTCTTTTCCTATGGCCTGAGCAGCCTGCTGGTCAATCTCTCCGCCGTTGGTTTGCTGCTGTCGGTCGCCGCCCGCCGCCACCGTGTGATGTTTTAGGCGACTTTGGGTAAATACACCGAAATTCGGAAGGGGATATGCCCAATATGTCTCAGCGGTACTTTCTGGCGGCGGCGGCCTGCGCCGGGTTCTGGGCGGTGATCGGGCTGCTGCTTGGGGCCTGCGGACGGCACCCGCTTGGCGGGCTTGTCTGCGGGCTGCTGCTCGGGATTACCTATGTCGTCGCCTGCGGCTGGGCCTCGGACAAGTTTCCCGGCGATGCGTGGGACGCCAAGCTGCTGGAAAACAGCAGTGCGCCCAATTTGTACGAAATGCTGCACTCGCTCTGCGCCCGGACCGGACAAGCCCTGCCGACCTTGTACTATGTGCCGCGCTCGGAGCCGAATGCGTTTGTGTCGGCGGGCCGCGACGGCGAAACCGCAGTGTACGTAACTTCAGGCCTCACTCAGCGTTTGGAAAAGGACGAAGTGCAGGCAATCCTGGCGCTGATGATTGCCCGCCTCGCGACCGGCGCGATGCCGGGATGGACCTCGGCGGCAACGCTCGCGGGTGCGCCCCTGTCGATTGGCCTGAGCCAAATCCGGCAGGGGCGGCCGGGCCTGGGAGCTGCGCTGCTGTCGGTGTTCGCGTTTCCGTCTGTTGTGCTGGTCCGGCTGGTTTGGAACGAAAAGACGATCACGGCGGCGGATTACCATGCCGCGCATCTGACCGAGCAGCCCGGCTCGCTGGCACGGGCGCTGGCGAAGATCGAGGCCGGGATAATTGGGCCAGGCACTGAGGGAGACGGTACGCCAGTCGGGAACCCGGCGACGGCGTTGCTGTTTGCCGTGCCGCCGCTGCTTCAGGCTCCCGCCGACGGGCCGCTTTGGCGGCGTGGTTTCGCGGCGTTTCCTTTCCGTGCTCCCGATGCTGCCGTGCGGGCATCGCGCTTCTCCGAGGTTGTGCCGTCTTACGTACCGGAGCCGGTTGAAGAATTCCATATCTATTGACTTTTGGGTATAATCCGCGTGACTCTCCTGATAGAAATTCGGCAGCGACGACACTATGAACAATCCTTCCTCCCCTGACACGCTGCTTTGGGAAGCGCTCCCAGACCTGACCCTCAACATCGCGCAGACTGCCGCTTTGTGCGGGATTTCCGTCCGGCAGCTCGGCTACTGGACCCGCCAGGGATATGTCTCCGCGCAGGGGCAGGGGGTCCGGCGCACCTACGGAGTTGAGGCCATCCGGCGGGTGCTGACGATCCGCAAGTCCATGGAAGCCGGCGCATCTCTGCGTCAATCCCTGCGCCGGATTGCCGGCGAGCCTGTGCCGACACCCGCTCCCCCCGTTCCTTCTCTTTCCCCCGTTCCTTCTCTCCCTTCTGCTGCTTTGCCGGCGGCGCTTTCGCGCAGTCTGGTCGCGTTCTTTACCGACAACCACCACACGCGCGACCATGCAGGGGGCCTTGCCGTGAAGCTGGGCTGGGACGAGGACGATGTGCGCCGGGCCGCCGAAAAACTGTGCGCCGCCGGCATTCTCGCCGGCGATGTCTGCCAGGGAATGACGATTTTCCACAGCCCGTTGGGGGGCCTTCCCCATGCCTGACCAGAATGCCGGTGAATCCAGCGGCATTTCCACTGGAACCAAGTCCCAGGACCGGATCCCGACCGGCATTGCCGACCTGGACCGGCTGCTGCATGGCGGCCTGCCGGAAGGAAACTCGGTACTTTTGCAGGGAGCGCCCGGCACCGGCAAGACCGTCCTCGGAATGCAGTTCCTGGAAGCGGGGATTACGCATTTCGCCGAGCCGGGCCTCTTGGTGACGTTTGAGGAGCACCCGCGACGGCTTTATCGGGACGCCCGTGCCCTCGGCTGGGACTTCGATGGGTTCGAGCGCGAGCGAAAACTGCTGGTTGTGTTCACATCCCCGGAGGCTTTCCTGCGCGAGCTGGTCTCGGACCAGTACGGGCAGTTGATTGAAGACTACGGCTTCCGGCGGGTGGCCGTGGACAGCCTGACCCAGTTCGAGAGCTACCCGAGCGCGTCGGAGCAAGCGCGGGTGCGTTTCGAGCGGGTGGTGAATGGCCTGCGCCGCGACGGGGTCAGCGTGATTATGACCCGCGAGACCGAAGCCCGCGAAGCGCCGTTCCGGGTGACCCCCGAGGAGTACCTCGCCGATACGATCATCCAGCTTGAAAACCGGCGGCTGAACGGTGGCCGGGAGCGTCTGCGCCTCCTGGAGGTGCTGAAAAACCGCGGCTCCGGGCACTCGTCTGCCGTGCATCAGTTCACTATCGCCGAAGGCGGCCTGCATATTCAGACCGACGCCGTCACGCTGTCGTAGGGGATTGCTGACAAGGTGTGGGACTGAAGTCCTACGCTGTGTGGCGCAGACGCCTACCGTCCACCTTCTGCACTGGCAGGCCCGGAGGGCGTGGACGAAGAACAGGTTGGCACAGCGTTTTTCTTGTACCCGCGCAGGCGGCTACTTGGCGTCTGCGCCACACAGCGTAGGACTTCAGTCCCACGGTCTCTTCCCTCTGCATCGCTTCCAGCGGGTATAATCCTCCCATGCCCGTTTACATCCACCAAAGCTGCCTCCTATTCGCGCCGAGCCTGGCGCTTCTCACCACCCCGCCGGAAATCGCCGCGTACCTCAAAGACAAGCGCCGGGAAACCAACTCGCCGCAGATGCTCCGGGAGAACAGTGGCATGGAGCTGCTGGCGTTCAACACCGCGCTGGTGGATGCCGTGCTGCGCCGCTTGTTTACGCTGGCTGTCGAGCGGGCTGGAAAGACGGACACGCCTCCCGCGCTGGCAATTGTTGCGACTGGGGGCTATGGACGCCGGGAGCTGTCGCCGTTTTCCGATGTGGATGTGACATTCGTGCCGGCACGGGAAGACGATTCTTACCTGAATGTTTTAATCAAAGACATGTTCCAGATGGTCATGGACGTCTTTCTGTATGGCGCAGATGTCAAAGTTGGCTATGCGTACCGCCTCATCGGCGACTTGGCCCGGCTCGACCATCAAACCCAGACGACGCTGCTGGACTCACGCTTTCTGTGCGGGGACAAGGCATTGTTTACTGAGTTCCGGGCCGAGTTCCGGGCGCATCTCCTGACCGCCGACTTTCTGTTTCAGAAATGGGCCGAGCGTCAGGCGGTGCTGGCGAAGCACGGCGGCGACTGGGTGTACGGAGTCGAGCCAAACATCAAGGAAGGGGCGGGGGGCCTGCGCGATATTCAAAACGCCGAATGGATGGGCGAGGTGTGCTGCCGGGCGGCTCTGTCTCAGGTCTGGACCGTGCTGGTCGAGCTAGGGTTGGTAACGCCCGGCGAAGCCGACACCGTTAAGGGATCTCGGGACTTCCTGCACTGCGCCCGCGCGGCGCTGCATATCTCGAGCGGCGCGGCGCGGGATACCCTGACCGCCGAAAAGCAGGAAGGAGCAGCCGCCCTGCTTGGCTACACTGACGCCCCCGATGTACCCGCTGTGGAAGCGTTTATGCGCGACTACTTCACCCATGCGGCGTCGGCACGGCGCATCTCGCGTAAGGTCATGCGCGGCTGTCTGGACAGCGAACTGCCGCTCGGATTGGGGCTGGTCTCCGTGCGTCGCACACTGCAAGCCGCCGACCCGGAGGCGGCAGGGCAGGACCCGGCCCTGCCGCTGCATATCGCCGAGCTGGCCCAGGCGTATGGCCTGCACGTCTCAAACACGCTGGAAGAGGAAATCGGGCGGTATTTGGAGGCGTCCCCGAAGCCGTCCGACCCGGCGCTGGCGGGCCGGGTTTTCACGCGCCTGCTGCTGGCCGGGCGGGACGTGGCGGATGCTCTGGAGCGGCTGGAAGAGCTGGGGACGCTGGCCTGGCTGCTGCCGGAGTTCGGGCCGCTGATGACGCTGATTCCCTATGACGCCGCGCATGAGCTGACAGTCGGGGCGCACTCGCTTCAGGTGGTCCGCAACTTGGAGCGGCTGAAGACCAATGCGTCGTTCCCCGAAGGCCGCCGGATCTCCGGCGAAGTCGCGCACCCGGAAGTGCTGTACCTGGCCGGACTGATCCACGACATCGGCAAGCAGTGGCCCGACGGCCTCCATGCTGAGACCGGGGCGGACGCGGCGGTCGGCATCTGCGAGCGCTTAGGCTGGGACACCGAGCGCCGGGACAAAGTTGTCTTTCTGATCCGGCATCACCTGCTGATGGCCGAAACCAGCCGCCTGCGCGACTTGTCGCTGGAAGAGACGACCCGCGAGTTCGTGCGGCTGGTGCCCGACTTGGACTGCCTCCAGATGCTGTACTTGCTCACCTACGCCGACACGGCGGCGGTCGGGGCGGGGGTCTGGACGGAAGTGCAGGGCCGCTTTTTGGCCGAGCTGTATGGACGCGCCGAAGCCGTGCTGTCCGCGCCGCCTGCCGAGGACGGCGCCCTGCCTCCGGCGGTAGTCCCGGACTTGAAGCGTCAGCGCGAGCGTATCCGCAAGGGTCTGACCCAGCGGGACCTGCCGACCGACATCATTCTGGAGCACACGCGCAGCCTGCCCGCCCAGTATCTTCTGAACACGCCGCTGGAAGAGATGCACCTGCATATCGCGATGATTACGCGCTTGCGCGAGACATTTGAACCCGCGATGGACTTCAAGAACGAGTACGGGGCTGATTACACCGAGCTGACCCTCTGCGCTTACGACGACCCAAAGCCCGGCCTGCTGGCGAAGATCACCGGCGTCTTGTATGCCCACGATGTCAACCTGCATACCGCCCAGGTGTTCACCCGCGATGCCAGTGTCCGCATTGCGATTGACACGCTCTGGATTGACTACCGGGGCAAGCCGCTGTCCGCCCCGAAACGCGCCGAGCTTCAGGAAAGCCTGCGCCGGGTACTACTCGGCGAGATCGGCATCGGCGAGCTGCTGCAAAAGCACAAAAAGCCCTTGAAAGAACAGACCATCTACACGGCCAAGATTGACGAGAACGCCTCCGAGCGCTTCAGCCTCTTGGAAGTGAGCGCCCCCGACGAAACCGGGGTCGTGTATCGTTTGTCTCGTGCCATTTCGGCCCTCGGCTGGAACATCCACGCCGCCCGCCTGTCGGTTTGGGGCAGCCGCGCCCGCGATGCGTTTTACTTGTCCGGCCCGGAGGGGAATAAAGTCCCAAGCGCCGACGTTTCCCGCCTCCTGTCCGCCTTGCCGCAGGAAACGTACAGCAAAAAGAAGCGCCCGGCATCCCTCGCCGCCCGGCGCTAGACCTAAAGAAAGAACTTCGCATATGCCATTCACTAAGCACAGCCACGGCGGGTGGGGCGGGTCCGGGGAGACCAAGCCGCTCCACACTCCGCAGGACAAAGGTCCGGTCTTTCCCCGGCGCGGAGCACACGGCTTTTCCCAGCCCGATGTCCTGCCGCGCCAGACTCCGTGCTCGCACGGCCCGCGCCCTGCCCGAAAAGACCAAAAGAAAGCGCAGTAACCCACAATGCCGAGCGATACCAACAACGCCACGGAATACAGCGAAAAGTACCTGCATGTCAAGCAAAAGGCCGTCGCACGGGCGCAGGCGCGAGGCGAGACCGGAAGCCGTGTGGCAGCCCCGCGCTCCCAGCGCCTGCCGCCAGGGCAGTACCTGACCGAGAAGTTTCCCGTGCTCGATCTCGGTGTCCAGCCGATGTTCCTGCCGGACAAGTTCCGCCTGACCATTGACGGTGCGGTCAAAAACCCCGTTTCTCTCAGCTTAGACGACCTCGCCTCCCTGCCGAGTTTAGAGCTGACGGCGGACTTCCACTGCGTCACGCATTGGAGCCGCTACGACCTGCACTGGACCGGCATCCCGCTCGAGAGTCTGGTGGATCTAGTCGAACCCGAACCCGGCGTCACCCATGTCATGCAGTACGGCAAGGACGGCTACACGACAAACAACAGCCTCGATGAGCTGCTGCACCCAGACGTCATCGTCGCGTTCGCTCTGGACAATCAGCCGATCCCGCGTGAACACGGCGCTCCGATCCGCATCATCACGCCGCACCTCTACGCTTGGAAGGGCGCGAAGTTCCTAAACCGCATTGAGTTCCTCAAAGCCGACAAGCTCGGCTTCTGGGAAGAGCGCGGCTACCATAACCACGCTGACCCTTGGACCGAAGAGCGGTTCTCCTAGGTGCTTGTTTTCGTTGATGAATCAGGAGACACAGGCTTCAAATTGGGTGAAGGTTCGAGCGGCCAGTTCACCGTCACTCTTGTCCTTTTTAGCGACAACGCAGAAGCCGAAGCAACCTCACACCGAATTGACCGCTTGCGAATTGAGTTGGGAATGCCCAAAGACGGGAGAACAGGCGAATTCCACTTTAACGACAACAGCAATGAGCAGCGCGAAGCATTTTTACAGGCTGTGAGTTCATTCGACTTTTTCATATTTTCCGTTGTCGTAAACAAAGCAGGGCTTGCGCCGGAAGGCATCAGCAGCAAGAATGCATTCTACAATTTGGTGTGCGGCCTTGTTTTTGATGCAGCCAAAGACTACCTTGTCGAAGCAAGTATTGTCCTTGACTCGACCGGCGGCAAAGAGTTTAAGCAGCAGCTTGAAAAGTACCTGCGGCAGAGGATGAACGAGGCAGGCGGAAGGCGACGCATCAAGCAAGTTCGAATGAAGCCATCGCACACAGATAACCTCCTTCAACTGGCGGATATGGTTTGCGGGGCGATTGTTCGGGCTTGCTATGTAGACAAAAGAACAACAGAGCGGTTCCGAAAAATCATTCAGCATCGCGAAGTATCTGTCGTGATTTGGCCGCAATAAAAAACGCCAACCTATTTTGGTTGGCGTCTCAGCAAAAAGTGATCTGTTTCCTAGAGAAATATTTGTCTCACGCACACATCCATACTAAGCCCCGTTTGGGTAGGGGAGGCGACAATTCGGAACACAGATCTCTTCTGAAGTTATTATGGCACAATCGTGAACAAAGTTACAAAACTTTTGCAAAAGTTTTGTAAAACAGTTGCAAAAGTTTTGTAGAAGCCATGCGACACTCGCAACTTGAAGACAATACGCATGAAACACATCACCGTCCGCCTCATCCCCACGCCTGACCTACCCGTTATTCTGCCGCTGGTCCAAATCCTTAACCCCAGCCTAGACGAAACTTTGCTTGCCAAGCGTCTGGATGAAATGCCGGGGCAGGGGTACCAATGCGCCGGGGCGTATTTGGGAGAGCAGCTTGTCGGCATCTGCGGGATTTGGGTGGCGACGCGCTTCTACTGCGGCAAGTATCTCGAACCGGACAACGTCGTGGTCCACCCTGACTTCCGTTCGCTCGGCGTCGGTCAAAAGCTCATGGCCTGGGTCTACGACTACGCCCGCGCCGAAAGCTGCGAAGTCGTCGAGCTGAACTCGTATGTCGGCAGCCCCCGCGCCCACAAGTTCTACTTCGGCGAAGGCTTCCAAATTCTCGGCTTCCATTTCCAGAAGCGGCTGGATGAATAAAACGAGGGTGTTCAGATAAAACCATGTGCTTCAGCACATAGTTCTTCTATTCATTGCTGCGGAGCGGCAAAACTTTGTAGCTGACATACTCTGTTTCTGAGCCGTTTTTGTTGTCGTAAGCAAACAACGCGAGCGAACAAGCTTGAAATCGTATTTTCGCGGAAGTCTCTTTGAACTCCTCGTAAGCATTCTGGTAAGCAGAAAATGGCTTACCGATTGAAAGCGTCAAGTGAAACTGATAGTCCGAACCGTCAAAATCAGCCTGTGTGTTGTTGAAACGCGACGCCAACTCTTTGTTGAGACGGTCGTGCAGTTGGCATAATCCCGGCGACTGTTCCGCCTTCAGCCAGAGAATGCCCCTCGTTTCTTCTGTTTCTGCGGTTTCGATGAGCTGGAGTTCAGTGAGATCAACAGTAACCGACGAAAAGCTGTCGGCTAACTCTGCCATATAGTTTTTCAGAGGGTGACATCAGGAATATCAAACGGCTGTTTTAGCGAGATATGAGGCGGCAGGCGGCTAATCTCCAGGCTGATGCCGTGTCGCTGATACATCTGCCAAGTCAGCTTGCGGACGGCGTTGTGGGCTTCATTGTCAGCTAACAGGGCGAATGCGGCTTTCATAACCTGCGCCCGATGGCTTCACCTATGACGTTCAGTTCGCCCATCAATGTCTGGAACGCGGGGATGGTTATGGATTGTGCGCCGTCTTTGAGGGCTTTTTCAGGGTTCGGATGGACTTCGACGAGCAGGCCGTCCGCGCCGACGGCGAGGGCGGCTTTGGACATGGCGGGAACCATCGAAGACCGGCCCGTGCCCTGGCTGGGGTCTACGATAATAGGCAGGTGGGACAGCTCGCGGACGGCCAGCACGGCGGACAAATCCAGCGTGTTGCGGGTGTAGGTCTCAAAGGTCCGAACGCCGCGCTCGCAGAGCATGACGGCGTCGTTGCCGCCTTTGATGATGTACTCGGCGGCCTGGAGCCATTCTTCGATCTTGGCGGACATCCCGCGCTTCAGCATCACCGGCTTTTTCAGCTTGCCGACTTCGATCAGCAGATCATAGTTCTGCATATTGCGTGTGCCAATTTGCAGGATGTCGGCGTACTTGCAGACCAAATCAATATTACCGATGTGCATGACTTCGGTAATGATCGGCAGGCCGGTCTCGTCCCGCGCCAACGCCAGAAGCTTCAGGCCGTCCTCACCGAGTCCCTGGAACGAGTAGGGAGACGTGCTGGGCTTGTACGCCCCGCCGCGCAGGACTGTCGCCCCGGCGGCTTTGACTGCCCGCGCCGTCTCCATAAGCTGCGCCTCGGACTCGACCGTGCAGGGACCGGCCATCATCACGAACCCGTCGCCGCCGACTGTCACGTTGCCGACTTTGACGACGCTCTTTTCGGGCCGGTACTCTTTGCTGGCAAAGCGATAGGGCTTCAAAATCAAGACGGCTTTCTCCACGGCGGGCAGGGATTCGACCTGTTCGGCGACCCGCGCCTCATCCTGGGTCGGTGCGCCGACAGCGGCGATGACCGTGCGCTCGACCCCGTAAATGGGGTGGATTTCGTAGCCCCATTCCTGCAACGCGCCCTCTACTTCCGAAATCTGCGCCGGGGTCGCCGACGCCTGCATAACAATAATCACGAGAGTTTCCTTCTGATGGCCTCTGCCAACTGCTGCATAAGTTCACGGTCACGCTCTGGGTCAAATGGCCGTGACGCCCGCTGCGCTTTGGGATACATCCAGACAGGGCGCGGCCGGTACTCTTCCGGTTCTGCATGATAGCGCGGAAAGATGTGCGTATGTAGGGCCGGGTCGAGGTTGCCTAGTATTTCGTAGTTAATGCGGTAGGCGTCGGTGACTTCCAGAAGCGCATCGCCGATAATGGTCATATCGTACAGATACTGCCGCCGGGCGTCGGCATCCAGCGCGTTCAAGTCCGTCACCACCGGGTCCGGCAGCAGCAGGCAGTAGCCGGGGATGAACTGCGCGTCCCCCAGCACGGCCCACCCCGACGGCATCCGGCAGATGACCGTCGGGTTTGTCCCGGCCTGCGCCATCTCGACACGCTCGTGAATAAGTGTTTTCATGGTTTGAGATACTTGTTCAGCCAGCCCAAGTTGCGCTGCAAGCGGTCCAAGCGCAGATCAGGTGGGCCATTTCGGGAGAGGCCATGGGACGTTTCCGCCGGGTAGCGGACAAACTCGACAGGCTTTTTTTGGAGACGCAGGGCGGCGAACAGCTCCTCAGCCTGCGTGACCGGGCAGCGCAGGTCACCGTCGGAATGAATCAATAAAAGCGGCGTGTTGATACGGCCCGCGTAGGCCATCGGCGAGTGGTGCCAGAGGTCGGTGGGGTCGTCCCAAGCGTTGCCTTTGTAGTACGTCCCGTGGGACCAGGGAAAGTCACAGGTGCCGGCCATAGATTGAAGATTGTTGACCAGACGGTCGGCGATCGCGCAGGCGAAGCGGTCGGTGTGACCGACCGCCCACGCGGTCAGGTAGCCGCCGTAGGAGCCGCCCATGATGGCAGTTCTCTTGGGGGCGGCGTAGCCTCGTCGGATGGCCTCGTCGGCGACTGCCTCGATGTCGGCCAGCGCCGGGCTGCCCCAATTACCCGTAATGGCTTTCGTGTGCGCCTCGCCGTAGCCCTTGGAGCCGCGCGGGTTGGCGTAAGCCACGACATACCCTGACGCGGCCAGCCACTGCAATTCGTGGAACAGCATATTGCCGTACTGCAAGTGCGGGCCGCCGTGGACATACAATACGAGCGGCGCAGTGCCGCCGGCGATGAAATCGGGCGGGGTCAAAAACCAGCCCGGCACGGTCCCGCCGCTGCCGTTGTCAATTGCGAACGGCTCCGGGGTTTGCAATGCAACTGTGTCCAGCCAGGACTGGTTGAGATGGGTGACTTGACGGTCTCCCGCGAAGACTTCGCCCGGCGTTGTCGGCGCAGAGACCGACACGGCGAACGCCTCGCCCGCGACGCTGAAGCCGCCCACGACTTGGTTGGCATCAGTGAGATAAGACAGCTCACCGCCGCCGGCCGGCACTGTCGCTAATCGCACGTCGCCGCTTTCACTTACCAAGATGTACAGGGCGCTGCCGTCGGCGCTCCACACAAGCTCATCGCCGCCTCCGCCGCCGACATCTGAGATGGCGAGATTGCCGACGGCCTTGTCCGTGTGCCCCGTGAGGTCCAACGCTTCGCCGCCCGCTGCCGGCAGGACAAAGACGCGGTCGTTGTTCGTGCCCCATTGATCCGTCGGGTCCGGGTTACCGACATACGCAAACTGCGAGCCATTGGGCGACCAGCCAAGGCCGCTCTTGCCGCCGCCCGGCGCCGGGATTTGGACCAAGTCGCCGCCTTCGGCTGAGACGGTCCAAACCTGCGTGTCGGCATCCGGCAGTGCGTCGCCGTCCGGCCGCCGGTCAGAGAGAAACGCCAGCGTTTTGCCATCCGGTGCCCACGTCAAGCTGCCGCAGGAGAAATCGCCGCTTGTCAGGATTTTGGTCTCGTTCGCAGACACATCCACGATTGCCACTTGGTCGTATTCGCCGTCGAAATAGCCGAAGCCATCCAAACGGTAAAACAGCTTTGTGTGAACACGCGGTGGCGAGGATAAGCCCTTCTCCTTGCGCTCCTCGATGGCCTTCTTGGTGTACGCGGCAGGCGTTTGGCGGTACAAGAACGCGATCTGCGTTCCGTCCGGCGACCACCGCAAGCTTTGAGCGCCGCCGGGTTCGAGCGTCGTCACCGCCGCCGCCTCACCGCCATCTGCGGCGATCACATAAATCTGCGCGGTTTCGTCTTGACGATCCGAGACAAACGCAATCTGCGTGCTGTCGGGCGACCAGCGCGGTGACGAAGCGCTGCCTGTGCTGCTTGTGAACTGCCGCGCCGGTCGGCTGCCGCCGGTCGGCACGAGCCACAGGTCACTCCGATACTTGTTCTTCTCGGTATCGGTCGTGGTGCGGACAAACACGATCTGCTCGCCGTCCGGCGAAATCTGCACGTCGCCGACCCCTTGCAGAGTCAATAAATCTTCGGCAGTAATCGGTCGTTTCGTCTCAGTCATTCAGGCTTCTCCACGCATCGTCCGAAGCTGAGCCAAAATATCGTCCATGCTTAATTGATCCAGCCATTGATGCCGCTCTTCCGTATAGTCGCCGTGTCCCATAATCTGCGAGACATTGATTACAAACTTTTCCCCGAACTGCGTGGGGATACTGGACAGCCGCATTTCGTAAGAAGCGCCTGCCTGAACCCAACAGAAGCGGGCAAATTGTGGAACCCGGCGCTCCGCAATGTTGATGCTGGAAATCATTTTCAGCCGAGCGCAAAAAGCGGCGTAGGTCTGTATTGGAAACGCGCTGACCTGCCAGAGTTTGCTGCCGATACGATGCCGGACACGAAATTCGCCGCGCCACTTATTCATGGGCTTGACCGCATTGATGTGAATGTAAGATGCTCGGCTCAGAACGGCTTCCTGCAAAACCGTGAGCAAAGCGCGTCCGACAGACACTTCAGCGCCATTGGGCAGACCTGCGAGGTATACGTCTTGCTCCTCGGCTTCTCGGGCCAGGGCGGCTGAGAAAACAATCTTGCAGGGGCCGCGTGTGTATCCGCTTTCGTCGAAAGACGAGATTGCGCCGTCGTCTGCCATGATGCACCTGCTTTATACATCCGCCAGCACGTCTTTCAGGGCGGCGATGAAGCGCTGGTTTTGGGCCATTGTGCCGGTCGAGACGCGGATGTGGTTTGGGAGGCCCATGCCGTAGGCGGCGCGGACGATGACACCTTTTTGCTGAAGCTTCTCGAAGACGCCCCGGCTGTCCCGGCCTACGTCCACCAAGACAAAGTTGCCGGCACTGGGGACGTAGGCGAGGCCCAAACGCTCGAACTCGTCGTAAAAGCAGCAGAGGCCCTCGGCGTTCAGTGCGACGGTCTGACGGACGTGCTCGGTGTCTACTAGTGCGGCGGCGGCGGCGGCCTGCGCGGGGATGCTGACGTTAAACGGCGACCGGACACGGTTCAGCACTTCGGCGATTTCCGGGCGCATGATGCCGTAGCCGACCCGCAGGCCGGCCAGGCCGTAAGCTTTCGAGAACGTGTGCAAAATGGCGACGTTGCGGCCTTCCAAAATCAGCGGGCGCAGATCGGGCTTTTCAGGATCGCTCACGTACTCGTCGTAGGCTTCGTCGAGCACCAATAAAACGCGCGGCGGGAGGCGATCCAGCAGGCGGGTGACTTCGGTCCGGCGGACAAGGGTTCCCGTGGGATTGTTCGGGTTGGCGATGTACAAAAGCCGCGTCTTATCGGTCACGGCATCGGCCATGGCGCCGAGATCATGCGTGAAGTTCTTCAATGGGACTTTGACGGGAACCGCGTTGCACTGGGCTGCGTATATTTCATACATACTAAACGACGGGTCGCCCTGCACGATCTCGTCGCACGGCGACAAAAAAGACAGCGCCAGCAGGTGCAGGACTTCGTCGCTGCCGTTGCCGAAGACCAGCGTGTTTTCGGGCATCCCCTGAAACTCGGCCACGGCCCGGCGCAGGGTGGGGGCGCTGCCTTCGGGGTAGAGCGCGATTCCGGCGGCGGCTTTGGCGAGCGCTTCCAGGGCGCGGGGAGACGGCCCCAGCGGGTTTTCGTTCGACGCCAGCTTGATGACGTCCGATAAGCCAAACTCGCGCTGCACTTCTTCGATAGGCTTGCCCGGCACATAGGGCCGCAAGCGGGCGATATGGTCGGCAACGGCGAATTCGTGCTCGGCTGCCTGCGTTTCGTCTGCGTTTGCTGTCTGCATTGGTATCTTTCTCTCTCTATGGTTCAGTGTAGCACAAAACCGAAAAAAAACTTAATCAAAACTTAACAAAACTTTTATATAAAATTGTTGACGTTTGGGTATTTACCTAGTATAATAGCATCATCGCAACCGTAGCGATTGTGAACACTTGTGATTTTTGATCGTGAACAATGCTGTGCGCGGCGTCCTCTGAGCCGACCATTAACCCATAGATTTTAGGAGAAACCCGTTCAATGCATCGCAAATGGAATAAAGACGCCATCGCCCTTGAAATTCTCTCGATGTACGAGTCTGGTGAGAACTTGAACTACTCAAGTGTCGCCGGCAACAACCTGTCCCTGCTCCGGGCCGCGACCCGCTACTTCGGCACCTGGGAAGACGCCGTCCGGTTTGCCGGGCTGGACTATGACACGATCCGCCGCTACAAGTCCTGGACCCGCGACCGGATCATCGCCCGGATCAAAGAGCTGCACGCGCAGGAAACCGACCTGTCCTGGCGCAATGTCTGCCTGAATGTTGACCCGCAGCTTGCCGCCGCCGCGACCAAAAAGAGCCACTTCGGCTCCTGGCGCGAGGCTCTGGAAGCATCGGGCCTGGACTACGACGCCATCCGCCGCTACCGCGAGTGGGACGACGAGCGTATTCTGGAGATGGTCCGCGCGTTCCACCGCGAGGGCAAGGAGCTGAACGCGAAGAATATGGAGATCGAGGACATCACCCTGATCACCGCCGCCCGCCGCCGCTTCGACTCCTGGCACAAGGCGCTCACCGCCGCCGGCCTCGACTACACCGAGATTGTCCACCGTGCCCCGTTCAAGCGCGGCCTCGGACGCGGCCAAAGCAAGCGTGCCGCCGCCGCCAAGTAGCGGTCACGCAATGAAAGCCCGGTCTTCCTACAGCGAAGACCGGGCTTTTTCGTGCGCTCCGGCGTCAGCTTGCCGGAGATGTCCGGGAGCCGTCCTTCGGCTGGGCCAGGACCTGCTCCCGAGTCTGACCGTTGTTCTGGTCGCCTTCGATGGGGCGGCGGTGCTTGGCGAGCTGAGGCTTGGGCGTGTCCTCGTCGCCCTCTTCCCCTTCCTCCTCGTCAATCGGCTGCGGCTGGTTTTTGCGGAGGACGCTGTAGGAGACCGGCACGATGAACAGCGTGGTCAGGGTCGCGATCAGCAGGCCGCCGATGACCGCCCGGCCGAGGGGGGCATTCTGCTCGCCGCCTTCCCCGAGAGCCAGCGCCATCGGGATCATGCCGACAATCATTGCCAGCGCGGTCATCAGAACCGGGCGGATACGGGTGTAGCCCGCTTCAGTCACGGCCTCAATCGCACTCATGCCCTCCAATCGCCGCTCGTTGGCGAACGTGACCACCAAAACACTGTTGGCGGTTGAGACGCCAATGGTCATAATCGCACCCGTGAGTGACGGCACATTCAGCGTCGTCTGCGTGATATACAGCATCCAGAGAATGCCCGCGAGTGCCCCCGGTGCGCCGGAGACGACCACCAATGGGTCGAGCCAGGACTGGAAGTTGACTGCCAGCAGCAGGTACACCAGCACGACCGCGCCGATGAGGCCGAGCGAGAGGCCCGTGAACGAGGTGTTCATGGACTGCACCTGCCCGCGCACGGTGATCGTGCTGCCTTTGGGGAGCTGCTTCGCAACCCCGGAGACTGCCGTGCCGATGTCGCTCGACACGCCGCCCAAATCACGCCCTTGCGTACTGGCATAGATGTCGTAAGTCGGTTGGATATTGTAGTGGTTGATCACCAGCGGCGATGTGCCGTGCGTAATAGTCGCAACCGATGACAGCAGAGCCGGCTGGGCCAGGCCCGGCGCGGACAGCGGCGTACTCAGGAGCGTATCCGGCGAGTTGATCTTGTATTGCGGGGTCTGCGTGACGATGCTGTAAACGACCCCATTCTGCTGGTTCAAGAAGTAGTTTGGCGACGAAAGCCCCGTACCCGCAAGCGATGTCAGAAGTGTCTGCGAGACATCGCGCTGGGTCAGTCCGATCTGCTGCGCCCGCGTCCGGTCCACCGCGATGTCGAGGGTCGGGCCGTCCACGATCTGCTGTAAATGGACATCGGCAGCGCCGGGGATTGCCGCGATCTTGGCTTGCAGCAACCGGGCCACGGCCAGGTTGCCAGCAGCATTGCGGCCTGGGCCGGACACCTGCACGTCAATCGGAGCCGGCAAGCCGAAGTTCAGGATCTGGCTGACGATGTCGGCGGGCTGGAAGAAAAATGTTTCCTGCGGAAACTGCTTCGGCAGCTCGCGGCGCAGGGTCTCGATATACTGCTCGGTGGGCTGGTGCGAGGGAGTGAGAGACACATCAATCTCGCCGTCCGACGGCCCGACATTGGCGTTGTCCCCATACGCAAGGTTGACGAAGATCGGCTCGCCGATATTATCTAAAGTCAGCGCCGTTTCCGAGGCCGGTACAGTTTTGTGAATCTGGGCCTCAACCTGGCTGAAAATCTTTGCGGTTTCTTCCAGACGCGTGGACGGCGGAACACGCACATGGAGCCGGAACTGACCGGCATCCACCTGCGGGAAGAAGTCGCGGCCAATAAAGGGAAACAAGCAGAACGACACGGCGCAGAAGACGACGAACAAGATCGTCACGGCGAGCCGGTGGTTCAGGGTCCAGATGAGGCGCTCTTTGTAGCCCTCGCGCATCTTCTCGAAGCGCTTGTTGAACGCGCTGTGAATGCGCCAAACGACGCCCTTTTTCTGTTTCTCGGTGGCTTTCTCCGCATCGGTCTGCGGCTTGTCCGCCGCCCCGCCGTGTCCGTTTCCGTTCTTCGCGCTGTTCCCGTTCTTTGCTGTTCCGTTCTTTGCTGTTCCGTTCGTGCCGTTTTTCGGTTCGCTCTTTTGGTCGTCCTGCTTGCTCTGCTCTTCGTGGCCTTCCTCGGCGAACAGGCCCACTTCCTTCGGCAGCAGGAACATGGCAATGGTTGGCGTAAGGGTTCGGGAAAGCAGGTAGGAGGCCAGCATTGCGAAGATGACTGCCTCGGCCAGCGGCAGGAAGAGGTAGCGGGCGACACCCGACAAAAACGCCATCGGCAGGAAAACGATACAAATGGAAAGTGTTGAAACCAAAGCCGGCAGGGCGATCTCGGCGGACCCTTCCAAAATGGCTTTGCGGAGCGAGTGGCCTTTACCGAGATAACGGTTGATGTTTTCAATTGTCACCGTCGTGTCATCCACCAAGATGCCGACCGCCAGCGCCAATCCCCCAAGTGTGGTCGTGTTCAGCGTCTGACCGAGGGCATGGAGAGTTGCAATGGACGCCAGGATGGAGAGGGGAATGGACACCGCGACAATCAGTGTCGAGCGCAGGCTCCCTAAAAAGAGCAGGATCATCAAAGCCGTGAGACATGCGGCAATAGCCGCCTCGCGGACGACGCCCTGGACACTGGCTTTGACAAAAGTGGACTGGTCGGCGATCAAATCGAGTTTCAGCGCCGCCGGCAGCGTGGACTTGATGCGCGGCAGAGCGGCCCGCACACGGCTGACGACATCGAGCGTGGACGCCGAGCCGCTTTTGTTGATTTGCAGCAGCACCGCCCGCTTGCCGTTGTAATTGACGATGTTCTGCTGGATCGCCGCGCCGTCATGCACCTGGGCGACATCCCGGACATAGACCATGGCCCCGTTGACCACTTTGATCGGCAGGTCGTTCAAGGCGTCCACTGAACTTGGGCTGCCGTTGATCCGCACGTTGTAGTCCCGGCTGCCGATCTTGGCGTCGCCGGTCGGCAGCACCAAGTTCTGGGCGCTGATAGCATTGGAAACGTCATACGGCGACAAGCCCCGCGCGTACAGCGCCTGCGGGATCAAATCCACGTTGATAATCCGTCCCCGCCCGCCGTAGGGCAGGGTCACCTGTGCGCCCTGGATTGTGGCAAACTGGGTGCGGACAAAGTTCGTGGCGTTGTCCGAGAGCTGCTGCTCGGTGAGTGTGTCGCTGCTGATGGCGGTCTGAATGACCGGCACGTCGGACGCATCGTAGCGCAGAATATACGGCGGCTGGGTGCCCGGCGGCAGGATGCGCTGGATGGTCTGAGAGGTCGCCGTGACCTGCGAGATGCCCTGTGCGATGTCCGCGCCCGGCTGGAAGTAGATCCGAATGACGCCGACCCCGGACACGGACTGGGACTCGATATGCTCGATGTCGTTCACCGAGGTCGTGTAGGCCCGCTCGCTTTGGGTGACGAAGCGCTTTTCCATGTCGTTGGGCGTGAACCCCGGATACGACCAGATCACGGTGACAACGGGAATATCAATCGCCGGGAAAACGTCGGTGGGCATAGACAAAATACTGCCGATGCCTCCCAGCAGGATGAGCAGTGCGAGAACCGCGAATGTGTAAGGCTTATTGAGCGCGAGTTTAACGATCCACATAGAAGTTCTTTTCTATAGTCTTTTATCTACAGTCTTTTATCGGCCGCCGAGGGCGCGGACGAGCTGGGCGAGCGAAATCTGGTAAAAGTATTCGGCGCTCGAGAGATTGTTGCGGGTTGCCGCAAGCTGGGCCAGCGCATTGAGAACGTCCAAAAATGTCCCGAGACCGCCCTGATAGCGCAGGTAAGCCAGCCGGACTGCCTCCTGCGAGCGGTCCACGCCGGTCTGCGCCGCGCCGACCTGGGCCTGGGCATTGCGGATGTTGAGTGTCGCCTGCCGCGCTTCCAATGCGACGTTGAGCTTTAACTCTTCCAAAGTCAGCGCCTGGGTCTGGACATCCACCCGCGCCGAGCGCTGCCGGGAGCGGGTCGCGCCGCCGTCATCGAGCGGCAGGGCGATCTGGGCGCTGACGGTGGCATAAGACTTCGGCGACGTGATAGAGGCGGTCGTGGTCTGCTCCCCGGTCGCAACGAGGCTCACGGTCGGCAGCAGTGTGGAGCCGGCGAGGCGCACCAAGCGCTGCGCTTCCTGGACATTGTCCGCCGCCTGCCGGATCTCGGGCCGGTGGGTCAGCGCTGTCTGGGTACTGCCTTTCAAATCCACGGTCTGCGTCAAGGACGGCAGAGGCGGAGTTTCGAGCGAGAGGGGCAAGTCGGGGTCGGAGCCTAATAAATAGCTCAAATTGGCCTGGGCCAAGTCGCGCCCGTCTGACGCCGAAATCAACTGCTGCTGGGCGGTGGAGAGCGCGGTCTGCGCCGTGAGCACATCAAAGCGGGAGACGATGCCCTGCTTCAAGCGCTCCTCGGTAATCCGCACGTTTTCGGTCGCGAACCGCACCTGCTCCTGCTGCGTGGCGACTTGGCTCTGGGTCAGCAGCAGGTTGAAGAACAAGTTTTTCGCGGCGAGCGCGGTCTCGTTTTTCAGGCGCTCGATGTCTGTGGAATAAAAGTCGCGCACATTTTCCTGTGCGCCCCGCGCCGCCGAGAGCAGGCCGAAGAGATCTATGTACTGGCTGACCGAGACCCGCGCCGCGGCGTTGTTCCGGCTGCCGACCGCTGCCCCACCGGTGCCGGTGCTGGCAGTCGAGCCGGTTCCAGTGCCGGTCGCCCCGCCGGTGCCGGTCGTTCCGGTGCCGGTATCGCGGGGCCGCTCGGCAGGCACTTCCGCCATTTGCCTCTGGGGCCGCACACTCGCCGGCGGCGTGTAGGCGGCGGAAAGGGGAGCCGCCGTGTAACCCGCCAGGATCGCCGGCAGAACTGCGCCCGTGCTCGCGCCTGCCGGAGCCGCCCCGCCGGGGGCAGACGCTCCGGGGGCAGTCGTGGACGGTGCGGCGCTGCCGGGGGAAGCGGGCGGAGAGACGACCGGAGGCGGGGCGACTGGGGCAGCATTCGCCGGAGGCGCGGCCTGCGACCCCGGCGCACTCGTGCCGGGGGTGGTCACCCCCGTCGGTACCGCCGCCCCGCCGCCCCCGGCCGCGCCAAGCGAGGTCGCGCCGAGGCTCACCGAAGATGCGCTGCCGGTGCTCGGCGCGTTGCCGCCGCCTCCGCCGCCGATAAATGCGGTCGAGAAGCCGGTGCCCGAGTCTACCACTGAAGGAATTTGCCCGCCGCCCGGCAGGGTGGGGTTGGTCACCACTGGGACTGTGAGAATCGGGGCGAAGGCCCGGAACGATGAGTACGTATCCACGGCTGCGCCGCTGAACTGCGGGCGTCCCTGGGCATTGACCTGAATAATCAGCTCCCGTGCCTTTTGCAGCCGTTGACGGGCGATCACCAGCCCCGAGTTCCCGCCGACTGCGATGTTCACGACATCGGCCAGGCTCAGAGGCCGGCTCGGAACTGGCTTGGGTGTCCCGGCACTGACTCCGGGGGCCGGGCCGCCTGCCGCCGGAGCACCGCCGCCGGGGCCGCTCACCACTGGGGCCTGTGCTGAAGCGGTGAGCGTCGGCAGCAGAAAAAGCACCAATACCGAAATCGGCGGCAGGGTGCGTCGCGCAGTGGAGCTTGAAATACGTTTGGTCATTCGGCAGCTAGGATGGTTTCTAATCGCTTGGAAGCGCAGTTAATTCAGTTCAGTGGCATCGTCGCTGTCAAACCGTGCAACAGGGATGGGCATGAAAATCGTTCCCGTTCCCAGTACGCGCTAAACTTTCGCCCGGTTCCCGGACGTTTGCGGCGCGGGCGGCGGCGGGTAACACAAGCGCAGAAAGTAACACACAAAATGGAACTGACGAAAGACACGCCGACCACCGAAAATACGCCCGCGCACGACCCGCAAAAGACCGGCAGTGGGGCGGCCGATGCTCTGGGCGGCAAAGATGCCCCGGAGCAGAGCGCAAACGAAATGTCCCAAAGCGGCGAAGCCTACCCCGGTCCGCGCCAGGGCGGCGAGACCGACAAGCACGGCGACCACCCGGAGGACAAAGCCAATGACCCCAAACTCACCGACAACTGACACGCCCGAGTATCCCGGCACCGAGTATATCGGCACGGCAGACGGCGAAATCCCCAACACAACCACGCCGGAAACGACCACCGCCGGTGACGAGCTTCCAATGGGTGATGTTGACCCCGATTCCACCCACTCCGCCGATGAGACCGGGCAGGCCGGCGACCCCACCGAACCCGCCAAAAACAAAGCCCATCCCTGGAATGGATAACGCAGAGGCGGTGTGCCGGGTATACTAAGCGCATGATGCCGTCTTTGCTCGAAAAACCCTACCTGGGCGCAACCCCCGACCCCGCCGCCGCGACCCGCGAGGCAATGGACGTAGTCAAGCGCGGCCTGCTGCCGCTGGTGGAAATCTTTTACTCGCTGCAAGGCGAGGGCCTGCGCTCCGGGCAGGCGACGGTCTTTGTGCGGTTTGCCGGCTGCAATCTGGCCTGCGACTTCTGCGACACCGATTTCCGGGTCAAAGAAACGTACACGCCCGAGGCGCTGGCAGAGGAAATCGCCCGCATCGGCGGCGGGTGCCGCTGGGTTTGCTTTACCGGCGGCGAGCCGACCCTCCATGACCTCGCGCCCCTCTGCGAGCTTCTGCACGGGCGCGGTTACAGACTGCAAATCGAGACCAACGGCACCCGCCCGCGCCCGGAGTGGGGGATTGACCATGTCACGGTCTCGCCCAAGCAGCCGCAAGGGGGTCGCCTGCATCCCTGGTACGAAGCCAATGCCAGCGAGTTCAAGTATGTCGTGGACAGCGACGCGGATTTAGCTCGCGCTTTGGACGGTGTCCGCTCGCATGGGCGCAAAACACTTGTTCAGCCGAATGCTCACAACCCCGCCGCTGTCGCGCTGTGCGTTGACGCCGTGAAAGCTTACCCAACACTGCTGTCGCTGTCGCTGCAAACCCACAAGTTCCTGAAAATCCGTTGACCGAAAGACGCCCGATGCCTGCAATCTATGCTGCCCGCTGGGTCCTGCCGATGGACGGCCCGCCGCTCGAAGAGGCTGAAGTCGTTGTGGAAGATGGCCGGATTGCCGCTGTCCGTTCGCGCCGCACTCCCGCCGGTGAATGCCGGGACTTCGGCGAGGCCGCCTTGCTGCCGGGCCTGGTTAATGCCCATTCCCATTTGGAATACACCGCCTTGCGCGGCTTTTTGGAAGACGTCCCGTTCTTCCCCTGGATACGCGCCTTAACCGCCGCCAAAGCGTCGCTCACCCCCAATGACTGGCTCTGGTCGGCGCGTCTCGGGGCGCTGGAATGCGCGGCATCGGGCATCACCACTCTGGGCGACAACACCGATGCCGGTGTCACGATGCAGGTCTTAGCCGAGTCGGGCTTGCGCGGGGTTGTCTATCAGGAAGTCTTCGGCATTGATGACCGCGAGCCGACCGGCCCGATTATGGAGGCGCTGGCCGCTAAGATCGCCGCCCACCGGCAGCGAGCCTCGGACCGCGTCGGGGTCGGCGTCTCGCCCCACGCGCTGTACACGATCCGGCCAGCGCTGTTTGCCGCGCTGAACGCTTACGTTCAGGCCGAACATCTGCCGACGAGTGTTCATGTTGCCGAATCCCCTGCTGAAAGCGCCCTGACTGAGCGGGGCGAAGGGCCATTCGCCGAGATGTACGCCCGGCGCGGCATTACCTGGAACGCCCCGCTGACGACCCCGACCGCGTATGCCCAAATACTCGGGGCGCTCGGGCCGGACACACTTGCTGTCCACTGCGTCCATCAAACCGACGCCGATACGGCTCTGCTGGCGGCAACGGGCGCGGCAATCATCCACTGTCCGAAAAGCAACGCCAAGCTGGGTGCAGGGATCGCACCGCTGGCCCGCTGGCTCCGCACGGACGGCCTGCGAGTCGGCCTCGGCACGGACAGCGCGGTCTCCAACAACGCACACGACCTCTGGGAAGAAATGCGCTTTGCCCTGCTCCTGTCGCGGGCCGTCACCGAAGACGCCGAAGCCGTCACCGCCCGCGACATCTTGCGGATAGCAACTATCGGCGGGGCCGAGGCAATGGGCCTGTCGGACCAGACCGGCTCACTGACACCCGGCAAAGCCGCCGACCTAGTTGCTGTGCGCCTCGACCGCCCCCACGCCGTTCCCGCCACTGACCCTTACGCCGCTCTGGTCTACTCCGCCACTGCCTCCGACGCAGTTTTGACTCTCTGCGCCGGCGAGACGATTTACGACACTGGAAACTGGCCGACACTCGACAAAGCCGTGATTTACGAACACTGCCGAGCAGCCCGGAAAACACTTGCCGCCTGAGCTTTTTGTGGTAAAATCGAGACTGAGGAGACCTGATCATGCTGACACTTGCCCCTGATATGGAGATTCGGCTGCGGAATGTCGCCGCAGGACATGGCCTTGCCCCGGAAAAGGCGTTGGAAACCCTGCTAAGTCCGGCACTGGCGGAGGCGGAAGCGGAGATCCAAGAAACAATGGCTGGGCTGAGACAAAGCGCCGCCGACTTCGCCGCTGGCCGCTGGACGACGCCGGAAGAGCTGGATTCGGTATTGCGGGCACGGCAGTGAACCCTCCGCGCAAACCTAATTCAAAAGACAGCGATCTCCCGGTCTATGCTGTCCGACTTGCGCCGGTGGTAACCACTATTGCTGTGACCGAATACGACCGGCTGAAAAGCGCCGACGGTTTAGTGACGGCTGACAAATGGCGAGACGGGCTTTTGTCCGCTTGGGCTGGGCTGGCAACCCTCCCCCTCCGCTGCGCGGTCGCTGCCGAAAACGATGGGTTCCAAGCATTCCGGCCCGGCCCGCCGCTGCGTGTGTATTTGTATCAGCTCAGGCGCGGCGGAAACTCCTGGCGCATACTGTTCACTGTCCATGAGGAAACTGACGACGATCCGCCTTCCATTCAGGTGCATCAACTGCGTCATAGCTCCCAGGACCTTTTTGTTGATTGGCTCCCGGACACCAGTTAGCGAGTGCCTTCTCTTCCGCTGCCGAGCAGGGAATTCTCCACACACTGCCGAACTCTACGCACCTATGGCGACAAAATCTAAAGCGGGGCGGGTGGGGGCGGAGGCCGAGCACGGCGAGAAGAGTTCAGGGCGCAGCGGGGACGGCGCGACGGGGGCGGCAACCTTTCTGGTCGGGCTGCTGCTGGCGGCGTACCTGTTCTGGACTAATCCCGATGCCAAATCGCCGGAAGCGTACTGGTATATCAACACGGCGCTCTGCCTCTGGGTGCCGCTCGTGACAATCCTCCTGTTTCTGAAATCCGAGCCGAGCCAGTTTGGGATGACCCGTGGGGACCGGCGGCTTGGCCTCAAGTGGACACTGATTGCCTGGGTCGGCATGGTCTTGATACTCGCTGTCGTGGTTAGCTTGCCGTCGCTGCGCGGGCAGTTCCAGGCACAATATCTCTATGGGCGGCTGGCGCAGCCGCTGTCGGGGGTCGGGCCGGTGTTCTTTTTGGGGCACGTCAACCCTAAAGCGCTGCTGTACTACGAGCTGGCGATGGGCTTTTATATGTTCTGCTGGGAGTTCTTTTTCCGAGGCTTCCTGCTGTTCGGCCTGCAAAAAAGCTTTCTGAAGACTTGGGGCGCGGTTATCGTGCAGGCGCTTCTCTTCGCGCTGCTGCACTGGTCGTATGTGCATGATGCGTCCAAGCCGCCCGTGGAAGTCCTGAGCGCTCTGCCCGGCGGGATCATCCTCGGGATTCTCGCCTTGAAGACGCGCTCATTTTTGTACGGTTTCCTCGCGCACTGGGCAATTTCCTTGACCCTGGACCTGATTTTACTCGCCCCGTTTATTTTCCGCCATTTTGGGTAAAACGCAAGTAACCTCACTTTTGTGCATTCGCGTCAGCACTTTGCCCGGTTCTAGGAGATACCCCTTTCATGGAGACATTGCGGATCGAAACCAGCCTGCGCCACCAGGGCGATATTCCCGTTCTGGACGTCACTGGCGAAATTGATATTTACACGACGCCGCAGTTCAAAGAGGCCGTTTCAGCGGCGATTGATGAAAACAAGCCTGCCATCATTATTAATATGGCCCAGGTGACCTATATGGACAGCAGCGGCTTCGGTACACTTCTGTCCGCGACGAAGCGCCTGCGCCCGCTCGACGGTGCTCTGTATCTGTCCGGGTGCAATGAAGCGATCCAGCGGATGCTGCAAATCACGCGCCTCAACACGATCTTCGGCGTCTACGGCACGGAAGAGGAAGCCCTTGCCGCTGCCCAAGCCGCCCCTGCGACCACTGAAACGGCACCCGCTTAAGGTTTCCCCTAGCCCCCACTAGTGGGGGCTTTTCTTCTCCGTCCCGCGCCCCAAGCCGCCACGATCCCCGCCGTTGTTCCCAGCGCCAAACACAGCGCATACAAACCCACCCGGAACGCCGTCGGCTCATAACGCAATTCGATTGCGTTGTTCATTGCATTTAAGTTTTTCTGACGCGCTGTGAGCGCGACGGTGCGGAATATGTCCGGCCCTTCCGTCAGCGCCAAGACTTCGTTGTGGAGGGCAGCGTGCCAGCCGGGATACCATTGGTCGGCAATGATAATCTGCTGAGGCCAAAGTTCTTCGGTATACAGCTTCACCCGTGTCGGTCCCTCCGAGGCTGTCATCTCCAGGATTTGGCCGTAAGCGCCGCGCTTCTCCCCAACAACTCGAATACGCGGCAATGCTGCTTTGTCTTCGTAGATATACACCCCGTTGTCAGAAAACACTGAGGTCAGGCCGGGCAGGGGCGTCAGCGAGACAGCGTAACGCGCTCCGGCTTCGCGGGACTGCGGCGTCATAAAGCCATTCGTAAAGACCATGTTGCCGTTCTCCGGCGGGGCAGGGGAGCCGCCGTCCATTGCTCCGGCGAAGGCGAAGTATTGGCCGGTCAAGAGCGAGTCGTAGCCCTGCACGTCGTCGAGGCCGTAGACCGTCGCGGCGTTCGGCGGCAGGATCGCGAGCGGGGGACTGTACTGCGGCCAGCGTTTATTGAGCGGCATAATGCGGCCTTCAGAGTTGTGGGCTTGCAGAAACGCGATAAGCGGGGTCACGGGATAAACGGCAGCTATTGGGGCGGTGCGGTTGAAGCCGTAGCCCGCTGCTAAGAGGTCAATCGCGGTTAGAGCGACCAATGCTCCGCCGAGGCGCGGCGTAGAAAGGCTGCCGCGCCCATGCAGCCAGACGGCGGCGGCCGCTCCAAGCAGCAGGCCCACCGGCAGACGCCACAAGTCGCTTTCGGTCGTGAGATTGGAGGCAAGAGTCCCTGCCGGGTAATTGCGGCCAATCCAAAGAGCGGCGAAGACAAATGCCCCGGCGGCCAGAATGCCGAAGACGCCAAGCGCTCTGCCGAGCGCTTTGGCGTCCCACTGCTTGAGGAGCGTGTCGGTCCCAATCGCGGCCAGCACCGGCAGGCAGAACGACCAGAGCACCAAAATCCGGCCCGGTGAGCCGGTCTGTGCGAACCCCGGCAGCCCAAAGAAGGGCAAGGTGTTCAGCAGTGTCCCGAGTGCCATCAGCAGGGAAAAAAGCGCGGCGAAAGCGAAGAAGCGAGTCAGCGGACGGGTGCGCCAGGTCGTCAGCAGTGCAGCGATTGCCAGCACGAGCGTCAGAACACCGACATAAGCGGCGTTTTCCATGTACGCGCCAGGACCGCCGTTTAGGCCAATGCCCCAGTAGGTGCCGCGGGTCGGATTGCCGAAGAAGCCCGGCGCAAACAGTGTCGTGAGATTGACCGGCGGCACCGCCAGACGCACATAGCCCGTGTAGGCGGTCCAGTTCACAGCCCCGCCCGCCCGGTGGGACATTCGGGCAAGCTCGGTCGCCGGCAGAAGCTGCGGGGCGGCTAGGCCGAACGCCAGCGCACCGGCAAGCAGCGCGGCCCCGAGCAGCCGCCGTCCGTTGGTCTTCACCAACGGCAAAACGCGGAACACAGCGTAGGCCGTGACCAGACCCAAACAATATAGCGCGATTTGCAGATGACCCGCCAGGAGCATCAGCCCGAGGCAGAGGCCGAGCATGGTGGAACGCACAGGGGTTGGGCGCTCGGCAGTTTTGTCTACCAGCAGCAGGGCCAGCGGCAGCCAGGCCGAGACGCACAGAAATGTCGGCAGTGCCAGCCAGGCCACCTGCCAGTGGCACATCTGCCAGGCAACCGCGCCGAGCAGCGCGGCGGGCCGGCCCAGCGCGATTGCCCGCGAACGCAGGAACGCATATTGGAAGCTGCCGGTGAGAAAGAGGTGCAGGAGGACGCTGATGCCGAACGCGCGGGCGACAGGGAAAATGCAGAACAGCAGATTAAGAGGATAAAAGACCGCCGACTGCGAGTTTGCGACAAACGGAGTGCCGCAGAATTGATGCGGGTTCCACAGTGGCAGGTAGCCTAACTTGAGAGTTTGGGCGGCAAACAGCCGCCACGGATAGAACTCGGCCATGCCGTCCCACTGAAGCGGATTCCAGGGGACCAGGGAGCGGGGGTCGGCGGAGCGCCAGGGGGCGATGTCGCGGAGAAGATCGGTGGGCAGGAACACATCGCCGCCAAAGACAACCGGCCCAAGCAGCAGGCACGGCAGAAGGGCAAGAAGCAGAAACGGCAGAAAGCGGCGCAAATTTACTCCGTTGAGTTATTCCAAGTAGGTCAGGTTGCGGCGGGCGACATCGTTGCCCCGGTCCTGCTCTAGAACCCGCCCGAACTCGGCTTTTGCTTCTTCGTAGCGGCCCAGCATTGTGTAAGTCAGCGCGAGGTCGTTGCGGGCCAGCACACTGCCCGGCGCAAGCAGCGCGGCACGTTCCAGCGCGGCCAGTGATTGATCGAACTCGCCGACAAAGCCCAGCACCAGGCCCATCTGATGCAGCGCTTCCGGATGGTCGGGGTTTTCGTCCAGCAGCGATTGGAAAGCCGCTGTCGCCTCCTGGTAGCGCCCTTCCATCTTGTGTGCGATTCCGCGTTCCAACCGCTCCTCCTGCATTCCCATTGTACTTTCTACTTCTTACTCCGACGTCTTACTCAGACATCTTATTTCAGCGTCTGGCCCGGCAGGAGGCGGGTGCCCCGCGCCCAGGCATCCGCCGCCATACGTCCTTTGCTTTCCGGCTGAACTTCGCATAAACGCAAAGTCCCCTTGCTCGTATTGATGGTTATACCACCGGAGCCAAGAGTTTTAATCGTTCCCGGCGCTCCGACTTCGTCCGCTTCCACCTCAGTGCGCCAGATTTTCAGACGTTTGCCCTGTACCAGCGTGTACGCGCCGGGCTTGGGCGTTACTCCGCGCACAAGGTTGTGCAGGTCACGGGCGGGCCGTGTCCAGTCCATCTCCCCGGTCTCCGGCGGCAGCGACGGCGACAGGGTCACACGCTCCGGGTCCTGCGGCACACGCGGGCAGGTGCCGGCCTCAATCGCCGTCAGCGTCCGCAGCAGTAAGTCCGCGCCGACTTCCGCCAGCTTCGCTTCCAGCTCACCCAAGTCTGCGATTTCGCCCAAGCTCAAAGACGCTTGCAGCAAAATATCGCCGGTGTCGAGGCCGGCATCCATCATCATAATGGTGACACCGGTTTCGTCGTCGCCGGCCATCAGCGCATACTGCATCGGGGCCGCGCCGCGCCACCGGGGCAGCAGCGAGCCGTGGACGTTAATACACCCGCGCGGCGGGATATCGAGCATTTTCTGCGGGATAATCTGGCCGAATGCCGCCACGACAATGATCTCCGGGGCCATCTCGCGCACGGTCTGCACAAAGTCTTTCACCCGTACCTTTTCCGGCTGAAACAGCGGCAGGCCCAGTGCTGCGGCGGCGGCTTTGACCGGAGACACCGACAGCTTCCCGCCCCGTCCCGAAGGCCGGTCGGGCTGAGTCACGACCGCCAAAAGCTCATGCTTCGGTGCGTCGGCAAGTTTCTGTAAACTAGGAACTGCAAATGGCGAGGTGCCGATAAATAAGATACGCATAGTGGTACAAAACCTGTCAAATGATGACGGCGTCTATTAGGCGACGGCGTGAACGCCCTCGCTGGGGGGCGAAGCGCCAAGCCGCCACCTCCGTGGCGGAAGATTATCAGTCGTATTCCTGCCCCGCGCAGGCGGGTCATTAGCGTCTGCGCTCCCCAGCGAAGGCGTTTACGCCCCCGACATCTATTCCCGCGTCTGCGGGCCGGTGCCGTCCTCTTCCTCGTCTTCCATCTCTTCCGCCGTGACCCAGTGGAGTGTGGCGGGGTCGGCGTGGTCAATAAATAAGATGCCGTCCAAATGGTCGTTCTCATGCTGGATGACCCGCGCGGTCAGGCCGTCACCGCGAATGCGGATGGGCTTACCATATTGGTCCATGCCCTTGACCACGACTTCTTCCGCCCGCGACACGTCGCCCTGCAAGCCGGGGATAGATAGGCAGCCTTCGATCCCGATCTGCTCGCCTTTGCGGCCTAGAATCTTTGGGTTAATAATCGCTTGAAATCCGTCGCCGGCATCGTAGACAAAAATTCGCTGCAAGATGCCGAGCTGCGGCGCGGCCAGCCCGACCCCATTAGCGGCCCGCATGATCTTTTCCATGTGCGCGACTAGCTCGACCACGTCCTCGCCGATAGTCAGCACCGGCTTGGATTTCTGGCGCAGCAGGTTGACCCCCGCGCCTTCATCATACTTCACAATCGGATCGTCGCGCCGGATCAAATCCGCCAGCTTCCCCGCGGCCTTCGCCATTTCGTTGTCACCCCCGTCGTTTGTTTTCATCTTGATATTGCCAAAGAGTATAGCACAAAAAGGCGGGGAACCTCACCCCGCTCGTTCCTCGCGACCCTCTCCTTGAGAAAGGAGAGGGTAAGAGTAAGAAACAGGACAAGAAGGCACGGCGAGTGCTGCTTCTACGGCCATGTCCTAGAATTCCTAACCCTCTCCTTTCTCAAGGAGAGGGTCGCGAGGAACGAGCAGGGTGAGATCTCCTACAGCATACTCAGCGGGTCCATGTCGAGAGTCATCCCGGAGCGCTCGCCCGGCGTCATCTGCGCGAAGGCGGCTTTGAGGGTTGTCAGCAAGGCGGACTTTTGCGGGGCGCGAAGCACCAGATGCCAGCGGTAACGCCCGCGCAGGCGAGACAGGGGGCACGCGACCGGACCGAGGATTTGGACCGCCGACGCATCGCCGAGAATTAAGGTGTCGCCGAGGATTGACCGCAGGACGTTTGCCAGATGGTGGGCGCGGCGGCCGGCCTCGTCCTCGGACTCGTCGGTGAAGACAATGTTCGCCATGGCCGAGAACGGCGGGTAACTCAGCTCCCGGCGCTGCTCAATCGCGGAGGCGTAGAAGCCGAGATAGTCGTGATGGGCGGCGAACTGGACGCTTTCATGCTCGGGCGAGAACGTCTGAACGACCACCGAGCCGGGGATTTTGCCGCGTCCGGCCCGGCCTGCGACCTGGGTGAGAAGCTGAAACGTCCGCTCGGGCGCACGGAAGTCCGGGATATTGAGGGCCATGTCGGCGCTGACGACTCCTACCAATGTGACATTGGGGAAGTCCAGCCCTTTGGCGACCATCTGGGTGCCAATCAAAATATCAGCGTCGCCGCGCTTGAATGCCCGTAGGGTCTCGGCGTGCGCCCCTTTGCGGACCATCGTGTCCCGGTCCATGCGAAGTGTCCGGGCGGAAGGGAACTGAGTCCGCACGGCGTCCTCGACTTTTTCGGTGCCCAGGCCAAACGGACGCAGGCGCAGGCCCGCGCATTTCGGGCAGGCGTCCGGGCTGCGCCGCTTGAAGTCGCAGTGGTGGCACTGCAAAAATCGCCCGGCATGGTGGTAGGTCAAAGAAACGTCGCAGTTCGGGCAGTGGAACGTGAACCCACAGTCGCGGCACAAGAGAAACGACGCAAAGCCCCGGCGGTTCAGAAACAAGATCGCCTGCTCGCGCCGCTCCAAGCAGCAGGCGAGGGCTGCTGTCAGGTCGGCGCCGAAGACCGAGCGCGGCGGCGGCTCGGGCTTAGTTTCGCCTTTCTTGGGAATAGGAGTCGGAGGCGGCTTCATCTCTTCGCGCAGGTCCACGACCGAGACGGGGGGCAGGGGGCGGGCGCTGATGCGCTCGGGCATCTCAATCAAGCCGTACTCGCCGCTCTGCGCTTTGTAGTAGCTCTCTAAAGACGGGGTCGCGCTGCCGAGCACGACAGCCGCGCCGGTCTGCTGGGCGCGAAACTGTGCAGCATCACGGGCATGGTAGCGCGGCGACGAGTCTTGTTTATAGGACCCATCGTGCTCTTCGTCGAGAATAATGAGGCCCAAACTGGGCACCGGCGCAAAGACCGCCGACCGTGCGCCGACCACGACCCGTGCCTCGCCCGACCCGATGCGCCGCCATTCGTCATGACGCTCCCCTAAAGAAAGGGCTGAGTGCAGCACCGCGACTTCGTCGGCCCCGAACCGGGCCTTGAACAAATCCAAAACTTGGGCGGTCAGGCCGATCTCGGGCAGCAAAATTAGCGCCGTGCGGCCTAATGCCAAAGTCTGCCCGACGGCGTCCAAATACACTTCGGTCTTGCCGGACCCGGTGACCCCGAACAGCAGGAGCGTTTGTCCATCGCGGGCCTGGAGGTGCCGCCCGATTTCGGAGACCGCCGCCGCCTGAGCATCGGTCAGCGGGGGGGCATCGCCGGCGACAAAGCCGAAAAACTGGAACGGGTCCCGGCGCATCGGCACTTCGGCGTACACCGCCAGCCCTTTGTCTGCCAGCGCCTTTGCCGCCGCGCCCGCGCTTGCCCCGACCGCCAGCCCGGACATCGGCAGCTTCGCGGCTTTGGTATCAGATTCCGCCGCAATCAGCGCCCGCAGCAGCCGCGCCTGCCGGGCCGCACCGCCGCGCTCCAGGCGGGCCGCTTCTTCGTCCGCGATGTCCCGCGAAATGGCTAATCGCAGCAGCCGGACCATCTTGCGCCGGGCGGGGGGCGGCTTGACGGCGCGTTCCTCGGTGACGATGCCCTTCTTTTTCAGCTCTGCCAGGGCCGGGCCGGGCTTGGCTCGACCCAATGCTTTGGCAAGCTTCCCCGGCTCCGCCGAGCCGCCGAGGGCCGCCAGTGCCGCCGCCAATTCGCGCTGAGAGGCCGCCCGCGACCCGGCCAGCGTTTCTTCCCAGTTTTCGGCCAGCGTCAGCGTCGTCTTGATCTGCGACGACATCACATCGGGCACAATCAGCCGCAGGGCGTCCCGCCAGTCGCAGAGGGTCTGCTCCGTCACCCACTGCCCCAAATCCCGCAGGGATTGGTCAAACTTCGGTGCGTTCTCGATCCTCGCCGTGACCGGCTTAATCTTCGCCGCCATCTCCGCCGGGCAGTCGTTCTTGAAAGCGACTACATACCCCGCCGCCGTCTGTGCCCCGAACGGCACCAGCACCGCCTCGCCGATCGCCAGTGTCAGCGCTTCCGGCACGGCATAGGTAAGCGGCTGCGGCAGCCCGGCGACATCAATTTGGACCACGACATCGGCGTACTTGGGATTGGCGTTTTGGAAAGACTCGCGCATAGGGAGTCTATTATACACCAGCCGGGGCCAGACTCACGCCGTTCGCCCGCGCTTGTTACAGTTCGTCCGAAACGATGTTGCTGTTGGTGTAGATGCAGATGTCGGCGGCAATGTGCAGCGCCTTTTCGGCGATCTCGCGGGCCGACAGGTCCGTGTTTTCGAGCAGCGCTTTGGCGGCAGCCTGGGCATACGGCCCGCCGCTGCCGATGGCCGCGATGCCGTCGTCGGTGTCCAGCACATTGCCGTCACCGGAGACGACCAGGAGATATTCCGGGTTTGCGACAATCATCAGCGCCTCAAAGCGGCGCAAGACCCGGTCGGAGCGCCATTCTTTGGCGAACTCGATGACCGCCCTTTGGAGGTTGCCGTTGGACGCTTCCAGCTTGGCCTCAAAGCGGTCGGCCAATGCCATTGCGTCGGCGGCGCTGCCGGCAAAGCCCGCCAGCACCTTGCCTTGATAGAGCCGCCGAATCTTTTTCGCCGTGTTCTTCATCACGGTCTTGTCGAGGGTCACCTGACCGTCGCCGGCAATCGCGACCTTGCCGTCCCGCTTAACGCCCACAATCGTCGTCGCTTGCATTGTTATGTTCAATTTATGTTCTCCAAAAGATACTGAGTGCTCAATTTAATGGTAGGGCAACACGCCGTACCAGTGTAGCATGAGACAAACGAACGGCAACAAAAAGAAGCATATCGGACATAGAAGGGCAATGCGCCCAGTCCAAGTCGAACGGCTTACTATTCCGAGAACAAAGCCAACACCAGCCATTAACTGACTAAAGTGATAAAGCAAACCGCTCTCGATATTAAGAAGCATTTTTGTTACCGTAACCGCAATCTCTGATACAGTAAGCTGTGTAACTAGAATCGCTAGGGCAACCATGGAGCATCCGAGTGCCATACTGCCAATCATCCTTAGTTTGTCCGGGTTGGTTGTAATGGTGATTGGCTTTAGCTGTTCGTTTGTAGGTGCAGGCGGCCATGTTTCCATGAAATTGTTTCCTTACAGCAAAACCGCTTCCCGCAGAACACGCTCACGAAGGGCGGGGCGCAGTCCTTTTTCCGTGACGACATCCACGTCCCGTCCAAGCAGCGTGTTCAGGTCTGTCAGCAGGCCGCCGAGGTCGAATAGGCTGCGGCCCGGCTCCAAGTCCACCATGATGTCAATGTCGCTTCGAGCATCATCGTCACCCCGTGCGACCGACCCGAACAGGCGGACATTGTAGGCTCCATAGCGATCTGCCAGAGACAGAATTTCAGAGCGTCGGCTGACCATCCACGGTTTTGTTTGCATCATTCAGAGACCCCAATTTGCAGTTGTCATCATCATGGCATATTTTGCGTTGACAGTTCAACGTCTGTTGGGTATAATCTGTACAAATAGATTGCGACTTTTTTCACAATGTCAGTTGAAACAGACCGAACGGGAACCGAAACGCCGCGCAGCGGCATTGCTGTTTTAGATGAGCCGGTGTCGCCGGAAGAAAAAGCGGCTTATGTGCGTGAGATGTTCGACGACATCGCGCACCGTTACGATCTGCTGAACTCCGTGCTGTCGGCAGGCATCCACAAAGGCTGGCGCGGTTTTGCGACCCGCTGCGCGTGCCTTGAAACAGGGAACAGTGCGCTCGATGTTTGCTCGGGAACAGGCGAATGGACGGCGTCGCTCCGAAAAGCCGTCGGGCCAGAGGGATTTGTGGCGGCAGCGGACTTCTCCCTGCCGATGCTTCAGTACGGCGCGGCCCGGTTCGAGCGCGAGAGAGCGCACGAGGCCCAGGCGGATGCGTCCGTGCTGCCGTTTGCCGACGAGAGCTTTGACGCTGTGACGATTGGCTTTGGCATCCGCAATGTCGCCGACCGGGACAAAGCCTTCTGGGAGATGAACCGTGTGCTGAAGCCCGGCGGGCGCGTTGTCTGTTTGGAGTTTTCCCAGCCGCCGGCGGGGCCGTTCCAGGCGGGGTACGACCTTCACGCGAGGCATATCATGCCGCGCCTCGGCGGGGCGATCAGCGGGCGGCCTGATGCCTATGCGTATTTGCCGGCGTCGGTCGCCCGGTTCGACACCCGCGAGCAGCTTGCGGAGCGCATGATGCGGGCGGGCCTGTCGCCGGTGCGGTTCGTCAATCTGACTTTTGGGCTTGTCTGCGTTCATGTCGGTGTCAAGCCGATCCAAAATTAGCCTGTGCGGCTTTAGAATGGAAATGAGACTTATGGGAGCTGCTGCCGCTTTGGCCAAAACCGAATACGTGCCGGAAACCGTGACGCCCACGCCGGGCGCTGTCTCGTTTCTGGACACCGTTCACGATGATCTCCTCGCGGTCGAAGGGATGCTCGGTAACGAGATCCGCTCCGATGTCAAAGCAGCCTACGCCATCTCCGGGCACACGCTGTCTGCCGGCGGAAAGCGCCTGCGCCCGGCGTTAGTTGTGCTGGCGGCCCATGCCGCCGGGCGCGAATTCCCGGCCCACACCGTGTTCGCGTCCGCCGCCGCCGCCGAACTCATTCACATGGCGTCGCTGATCCATGACGACGTCGTAGACGGCTCGGCGGAGCGGCGGGGCCGTCCAACGGCGAACGCCACGTTCGGCAACCAGATCAGCGTCTTGGTCGGCGATTACCTGCTGGCAAAAAGCATTTACCTCGCGGCCCGTGAGGGCAACATTGATGTTATTCGCGTCTTTTCGAATGTCACGGTTGGTCTGAGCGAAGGCGAAGTGCTGCAAATTACCGCCAAAGGGGACGTGGACACGTCGGAAGAGACCTACCTGACGATTATTCAGAAGAAGACCGCCGGGTTTATCGCCGGCTGCTGCGAGGTCGGCGCGATGCTGGCCGGGGCAAGCGAAACCGAAGTGGCCGCGCTCACTCGCTACGGGTCAAGCTGCGGGCTGGCGTTCCAGATCGCCGATGATCTTCTAGACTACACCGGCGACCCGGCCAAGACCGGCAAGCCGCTTTGCGGCGACCTGCGCGAAGGCAAGATGACTTTGCCGCTGATTTTGACGCTCCGTGATGTTTCCGAGGCCGAGCGGGCGCACCTGCTGCACATTCTGGAAGAACCCGAGGCGCTTACCGACGCTGAAATTGCTGATGTTCGGGCCACGATTGCCCGGCACGACGGCTATGTCCGCACCGCTGAAGCCGCCCGTTATCATGTGCAGGACGCGCAAACAGCTTTGCTCGACTTGCCCATGTCAGCGTACCGCGACTCGCTTCATGCGCTTGCCGATTACGCGCTGACGCGGGAGAGATAGAAACCCCTCCCGCTCGTTCCTTGCAGGATTTTCGCCCTGCGCCGTCGTACTCTTCTTGGAAGTAAGCTTCCAAGGAGATTGCCATGCTGAACGCACTGCTGGACAACCCCGTCGTCACCAAAGAGCTGCGCGGGCGGATGCGCGGCTCACGCACCTACTGGCTGCTGTTCTCCTATGTCCTGCTTCTCTCCCTGATCCTCTTCTTCTCGTACCTCGGCTGGTGGGGGCAGCGTTCCGCCAACCAAGAAAACGGGGACACGGCGGCGGGGTTCACCGTGGGACGCCTGTTTTTCATGATCCTGTTTTACGCGCAGGCGGTGATGATGGCGCTGATTACGCCCGCGCTGACCGCCGGGGCGATCTCGGTGGAGCGGGAACAGCGAACCTTTGAGCTGCTGCGTGGGTCTATCCTGCGGCCCGGCGCGATTGTCTGGGGCAAGCTGCTGTCGTCGGTGTCGTTTGTCGCCCTGCTCCTGACCTCCTCCCTCCCTCTCTTATCGCTATGTTTCCTGCTCGGCGGCGTCTCCCCCGGCGAAGTTTTCTTCGCGTATATACTTCTCATTGGCGATGCGTTTTTGTTCGGGGCCATCGGCCTCTGCTGGTCGGCATATGCCGCGAACACCGCCACGGCGACGGTGCTGTCCTACCTCACGCTGATCGCGTTTTTCGTGCTGACGCTTCCGTTTGCAGCAGCGGCGATGAGCTGGTTTGGGGGTGGGGGGCCGAAGATGGGGTTCTGCGCGGTGAACCCGATTGGCGCGGTCACGGGCGCGGTCCTGCCGGAGCGCTATTACGGCTGGACCCTGCCGGCGTGGGTTCCGGCGATCCTGCTGAATGGGACACTGACCGCGCTGCTGGTGCTGGCGGCAATGAACCGCCTGGAAGATTTCCCAAGCCGCCGCGCCGCCGCGCTGCGCTGGGTGACATTGCTTTTTGCAGGCCTGCTGGTCTTCTTTGGGGATGGCGCGGTCATCGGCGCGAACGGCTTCGGCGTATCCGGCTCGGCGCAGGTGACGGCCCCGCTGATCATCGCCTGCCTCCTGCTGCTGCTGTTCGTGCCGGTGCTGGTGACGGGGGATGCGGAGCGTGATCCGAAGTGGAAGTCGCCGTCGGTGCGCCGGGTTTTCGGCGACGCCCGGCTGCCGTCGGGCCTGCCGCTGGCTTTGCTGCTGACGGCGCTGGTCGCCGGGCTGACCCTAGCTGCGCCGCATTTTGGGAGCAGTGCAGTGGTCTCGGCAGCTTGGCGGGCCAGCTTTAGGAGCGGTCCGGGTGGCAGATGGGTCGGCCCCACGCCGAGTGGTACCATTCCCGCCGCGCCGACGGACGACATCGGCTGGCAAGCGGCGGCGATGCTGGCGCTGGTGGTAGTTGGGGTCGGCGGCTTTGGGTTCCTGCTGTCGGCGCTGCTGAACAACCGCTGGTCGTCACTGACCCTGCTTTACCTAGCATTGATCTTCGCCAACGCCCTGCCGTTCTTCTCCTACGCGACGCTGAGCGGGACCGATGCCGCGCTCGCTGCCCGTAGCCCTGCCGTCAACTCACTGTTTTTATGCCCGTTTGTGCCACTCGCGCAGCTTGCAGATGGGGACAGCCCGCAGCCGACATTTGGGCGAGAGAGTGCGGTCGTCGGCATGGTCGGCTACGGCGACTGGCCGCTGTGGGTTGGCACCGGCACGGTCTATCTCGCGATTGGCCTGGCGTCGTATGGTGCGGGGCTAGCTGTCCTACGCCGGCGCAATGCCCCGAAAAGAACCATTTGATCAGTGGAAGCGCTTGATTGCCATCGCGACTTTGCCCATAATCACCACGTCCGACGCATAGATCGGATCGTAGTCGGCGTTCGCGGGTTCCAGGCGCACCCCATCGGCTTCCCGGAAGAATGTCTTGACCGTGGTTTCCTCACCGAGCAGCGCCACGACGATGTCCCGGTCGTTTGCGGTGCTCTGACGCCGGGCGATTACGATGTCGCCGTCGGCGATCCCCGCATCCACCATCGAGTTTCCGTAAACTTCCAGGGCAAACAAATCGCGCCCGCCCTGGTCGCCCCGGCGCAGCAGCGACACGGGGATCGGCAGCATCTCCGGGCTTTGCTGGGTGTCCACTAAAATTGGCGCACCGCCCGCCACCCGCCCGAGCAAGGGCACCGACACCGAGCGACCCATGTTTAGCCGCTCGCCGCCTTCCATCAGATCCAGTCCCCGTTTGTAGCGGTCCCGGCGCAGAAACCCTTTCAGCTCCAGGCTGTCCAGGTGCTTTTTGACCGTGCAGCTTGAGCTGAGGCCGACTTCTTTGCCGATCTCGCGGACTGTGGGGGCATGGCCGCGCGTCTCGATATGAGTTCGGATGACTTCGAGGATCTGATTCTGTTTCTCAGTAAGTGTGTGCATGATGAGTCCTGTGTGTTATAAATGGAATAAAGGCTAATAAGAGCGAATAAGTTCTTTAAGCGCGAATAAGTGCGTTCGCGTGGATTATACCACAGTTTGCGGGAACTCACGCAAACTTTTGTTTGTTTTTTTCTAGAGATGGGCAAAATAATGTTGACAGCCCGCTAGATGTTGAGTATACTGACTTCAATACAAACTAATGTTTGCTTCTGCTGTTCGTCCGTGCAGGATACATTGTGAGGAGAATTGACCATGGTTCCGCTGAAAACTGCCTTGTGTAATGAGAGCCTGAACGCCCGCTTCAGCACCCCCCGCGCCGCCGATTTTCGTGCCCGCCCGCAGCTTGTGCTGAAAGATTTGACTGAGGAGCCGCGGCCCGTGCGCCGCCCGCATCTTAGCCCGCTGGCCCGCACTGAAAACGCGCTGCTTGGCGTTGCCGCCGCCGCCGCGCTCGGATACTTCCTAGTCAGTGCCGCCGCCCCGCTGGCCCATGCCGTCCAGCAGAACTATGCCTCCCAACCCCTTCCCCAGATCGTCACAATCTCTAAAACCATAAAACGTGGCGACACCCTGGCTGGTTTGGCGTTGCGCTACGGCAACCCGAGCACCTATTTATTGGCTCGCGAGGAGCAGATCGCCCGTGCCAACAACCTTTCCGGCACGACTCCGCTGCTGCCCGGTCAGCGCCTCTTGATTCCCGTCACTAACCCCGCCGTGATCGCCCGTATTGTCCACCCCTCTCACGCCCCGCTCGTTGCGTCGCGCTAGGATGCAAACAAGACTCAACTCGAAACCTCACCCGGCAGCAAGCTGCTACCCTCTCCTTGCTTAAGGAGAGGGTCGGAACGAAGTTCCGGGGTGAGGTGGTCTTTGTGAGGGCCTCCTAAAAGAGGCCGGGCTGTTCTTGTTTGTGCGTGTGTTTGCCTAGCGCTCGGCGAGGGCCGGACGCCGCGTTTTGTCCCGCTGGCAGGTGGGGCAGAATGCCTCGCCGTAGTTGCGGACCGATAGCTCCATCTGGCCTTTGGTCAACGCCTTGCCGCAGCTAACGCAGGCGGGCGTCCCCGCCGGCGCTGCCGGTCGCGGCGGGGCCGCCTCGGCAGGCGTATCATCGCCGAATGGATCGTCTTCCGTGGCATCGAGCAGGGCCGCACCGCCGACCAGCGCCTCGAAATCGTCCTCTCCGTCATCATCCGCCGGTGCCGGGCGGGCCGGCTGCGGGCGGGCGGCTTCTGCCCGTGGTGCGCCGCTATCGCGTGCCGGGCTGTTATCGCGTGCCGGGCCATTATCGCGGGGTGGGGCAGCCTCGCGGGGTGCAGAGGCAAAGCGTGGGCCATCACCGTTCTGTCCTCCGCCGTTGCCATTCGACGGCGGGACACCGTAGCGGCTTGCGCCTCCGCCGCCATAACTGCCTCCACCACTATTTCCGCCGCCCCCGCCGCCGAAGCGCCCGCCGCCGCCCATCGGCTGCGGGCTGTCGGCAAAGCGGCCTGCCGACGACTCATCCAAATCCGGCGAAAACTGTGTCCCGAAGCCGCACAGCGCGAGGGCGCGGCCTACACTTCCGGTGTTCCCCGTAATGGTAACAACGTCGTTGCTGAAACGGGCGACCCAGGTGCCGAATGGGGTTTGTGGACACCAAACATCCGCAACGCCGGCGTCTTCGATGACAACATTGCTGGCCCAAACACGGCGGACTTTCTTACGTTGGGCCGTCCAAATTCCGCCGCAGTCGTCACGCACGACTGCTTTGCAGACCATGTCACCCTCCAAAGCGCAAAGGGCCGTCCAGAGATCAATGACCCAATCATTGCGCCCTGGCATCTGTGCGAAATTTCCCTTTGCATCGGCTTCGGCCAGCATCATCGCTTCCATCATCGCCGCACGGGCTTCCTTGGATAGTCCCGCGATGACATATGGCAATTCCGTCTCGTGAGTAATCCCAAAAGCATCGTGGAGATCGTGCAGGTAGCTTGCAGCAATGTGCCATCTGTATCCGACGCGGCAATCGTATGTCTTCCCCGTTGGAAAGGTGCGGGTGTGGGCCGCGACGATCGCTTCACGGTGCGGCACGCCTGCGAGATGTTCGCGGATGGCTTCTATGCCGTCCGGCTTAGATTGGCAGATGTAGGCAGAAATATGCTTACCAGCGTAGCGGACGTACCCATCGGTAATCAGCATCCCCATTAAGAACGCCTGCTGAGGAGTGACGTCCATCAGCCCAGCCGGGGCGACTGAGCCAACAGTGATCGCGCTCGGCTTCGTCAGCCGTGTCGTCTCCTGTAACTTTCGATACACATATCTCTTAGTCTTCGTCGTCACTGTATACTGCACCGGCCATTTATGATCCGGTGTGCAAGTAACGTCAAAACCTTTGCCGTTGAAGGCACGGACGATAGGTACTTTCTGGTAGCGCCGAACTGCCAGTAGTGGTACCCAGCCCATGCATTCAGTCTCGACATTGTAAGCAAGCACCGGTTCGCCAAGACGAAGCTCGTCGTGGGTCTTCCATCCCTCCGCCGTCAGAATGCGCGTGTCCAGCGGCACACATTCCGCTTTTTCAATGTAGTCGCCGAAGCCCTTGACATCCTCTTTTTTTGTGCCGGTCGCCATCAGCTTGCCGTCGCCATCGCAGATGCGGGCGCGAAAGATGGCGTACTGCTTTTCATGGTTGATCTCGACGGCTTCCGTCTCGATGCTCCAATCGGGGTGCTCCTGCCGGAACCAGACGATTCGGGCCGAAACGGGAAGGTAGGTGCGTCCGCCCTGCACTTTGATGAGGTGCCGCTTGAAGTCAAATGTCATCGTCACTGTTCTCCTTAAACCAGGTCAAACTCTCAAAAATAAACTCGCAAATTGTCATGCCCGGCATCGAAATTGCCCCGACGCCGGGCCGGAGATGCGCGATTACGCCAGCGCGTAGTCGGCTTCTTCTTCGGTCACGTCCGCTTCCAGCGATGCCGGCAGCTTCTCCGGGATGCCGATGGCAATCCCGCGCACCTTGTCGTCCATCTCGGACGCAATCTCAGGATGCTCATCTAAAAACGTCTTAGCATTCTCCCGGCCCTGCCCGATGCGCGTGTCGCCGTAAGTGAACCAGGAGCCGGACTTGTTGGCGATGCCCAGTTCGATAGCCATATCGAGAATTCCTCCCGAGCGCGAAATCCCCGTGCCGAACATAATATCAAACTCGGCCTGACGGAACGGCGGGGCGACTTTGTTTTTGACGACCTTGACTTTTACCCTATTTCCGACCATGTCCGTGCCCTGCTTGAGCGTCTCGACCCGGCGAATGTCCAAGCGCACCGAGGCATAGAACTTCAGCGCCTTGCCGCCCGGCTGCGTTTCCGGGTTGCCGAACATGACACCGATCTTTTCCCGCAGCTGGTTTATAAAGATAATGATCGTGTTGGTCTTGGAAACGCTGCCCGAGAGCTTCCGCATCGCCTGAGACATCATACGGGCCTGGAGGCCCATATGGCTGTCGCCCATCTCGCCCTCGATCTCGGCTTTCGGAACCAGCGCCGCGACCGAGTCCACAACGATCAGCGCGACCGCACCGGAGCGGACCAGGCCATCGGTAATTTCCAAAGCCTCTTCGCCTGTAGACGGCTGCGAGACTAAGAGGCTGTTGATGTCCACGCCGAGGCGCTTGGCGTATTCCGGGTCAAGCGCGTGCTCGGCGTCCACAAACGCGCAAATGCCGCCGCCTTTCTGCGCTTCGGCGACCAGGTGCAGCGCCAGAGTCGTCTTGCCCGAAGACTCCGGGCCGTACACTTCGGTGATGCGGCCCTTGGGGATGCCGCCGACCCCGAGTGCGATGTCGAGCGCGACCGAGCCGGTCGAGATTGCCTCAGTTACCAGCTTTTCCGCCTGACCCAGACGCATGATCGCGCCTTTGCCGAACTGCTTGTCAATCTGCGCAAGTGCGGTCTCAAGTGCTTTTTCTTTATCCAAGGGGGGTCTCCTCTGTCTTTCTGCAAAAATCAGTTAATCAAACATACGTTCGTAGACACTCAATCATACCCTATCTTTGGGCCAAAGTCAAGAACACTGCGATAATTACTGGGTGATTTTTCTGTCAATGTCTGCCAACTAATCAAGATAAAGCCAGACGTGCCTTGACACAAGATCTTTGGGCGGCTATACTACCCTGGCCCCAAAAATTGACGCAAAGGTCGGCTCGCCCAAAGGCGTTCCGGCATGGCGCACGGAAAAATCACTCTTCTGCGAAAAAGACTTTGGCACAAGATTTCCGTGCGTGCAACCCAACCTGTAGGAGGAGACCATTTGCAAAACTCAAGCCCGGCCCGTACTTTCGGCTACCTTTCTGTGGCGTCGCTGTTCACCGCGACCGCTCTGCTCGCTCCGTTCACGGCCCTCGCCGCGCAGGACAACGCTGTCCTCGCCCCGATGCCGTCAAGCGGCGCCCACGCGGCTTTCCCGGCGCTGATGCCGGACCCCGCCGTCGGCAGCATTCCCATCCCCGCCGCCGTCAACTTGTACGACGGCAGCCATCCGGTGCAGACGCTCCGCACCAATGCCGCCACTGTCGGCGAGGCGCTTGCCGCCGCCGGTGTGACGTTAGGCCACGACGATTTGATCGCGCCGGCTTTGGCCGCGCCGATCAAAGATGGACTGAAGATTGCGATCCGGCGTGTGCGCGTTGTCACCCGCAGCGAAACCGCGCCGATCCCCTTCAAGACCGTCTTCAAAATGAGCCGCGAAGTCGCGCCCGGTAGGATTCAGATGGGTTCTCATGGCGCCCCCGGCAAGCTGACCAAGACTTATGCCGCACGGTTTGTCAACGACGCACTGAAATCCCGAACACTTGTCGCGAGCCGCATCACAACCCCGCCCATCAACCAGGAAACCCTGGCCGGCATTCGGGTCCGCGAGGCCCGCGCTCTGCCGTCGCGCTCCGGCTCCTATCAGCGGATGCGGTGCTTCCACATGACCGCCACCGGCTACTCGCCCTACGAGGGCAGCAGCGCCGGACTTTGCGCGAACGGCATGCGGGCCGGCTACGGCGTGGTCGCCGTGGACCCGCGTCTCATCCCCCTCGGCTCCAAGTTATACATCGAAGGCTACGGCTACGCGCTGGCCGGAGACACCGGCGGCGCGATCAAAGGCCATCGAATTGACCTCGGCCACACGACCTACCGCGAAGCCTCCAATGTCGGACGCCGCTCGGTCACTGTCTGGCTGCTCTCGGCTTCTCGTTAGAACTTAACAAAAACTATGCGTCAGGGAATCATCAACTCGTATCGCGCTTACCTGCCGGTGTCGGAAACGACACCGGTTATCACTTTGTTTGAGGGCGATACGCCGCTCATTCCTGCGCCCCGCTTATCAGCCGCCATCACGCCGGGACTGAAGCTGCTCCTGAAGTTCGAGGGCATGAACCCTACGGGATCGTTCAAAGACCGGGGCATGACCATGGCCGTGACCAAAGCGGTCGAGGACGGCGCACGGGCGATCATGTGCGCATCCACCGGCAACACCAGCGCCGCCGCGTCGGCCTATGCCGCGCGGGCGGGCCTGGACTGTGTTGTGCTGCTCCCGAACACCGATGTCGCACTCGGCAAGCTGTCCCAGGCGCTCATCCACGGCGCAAAAGTGCTGGCGATTGAAGGGACATTCGACGATGCCCTGCGTCTAACCCGCGAAATCTGCGCCCGCTTCCCCATCACTATCGTCAACCACATCAACCCACACCGGATCGAAGGCCAGAAGACCGGCGCGTTTGAAGTCTGCGATGTGCTCGGCGACGCCCCCGATTTCCACGCGCTCCCGGTCGGCAACGCCGGCAATATCACCGCCTACTGGAAGGGTTACAAAGAGTATCAAGCCGCCGGCAAGTCGTCGAAACTTCCCAAAATGCTGGGCTTCCAGGCCGCCGGGGCCGCGCCCATCGTGGACGGTGCGCCGGTCCTCAATCCTCATACCATCGCCACCGCGATCCGCATCGGCAACCCGGCGTCCTGGCAGCATGCCCTGACAGCCCGCGACGAGTCGGGCGGTGTGATTGACAAAGTCACCGATCTTGAAATACTTGAAGCCTATCAGATGCTCCCCGCCCTCGAAGGCGTCTTCACCGAGCCGGCCTGTGCTGCGCCGGTCGCCGGCCTGAAAAAGCTCTACGCCGCCGGCTACTTCAAAGACTTTGACGGCGCGACCGTCGCCGTGACGCTCACCGGACATGGCCTGAAAGACCCCGACCGGGCGATCAAGACCGTGCCGCATCCCGCCACCGTTCCTGCCGACCTTGAATCGGTTGTCCGGGCGCTGGGCTTCTAAGATGCTGAACCGGCTGCGGCTGCGAAAGCAAACCTACGTCGCCTTCGGCCTGCTCATTCTGGTGGCGCTGCTCCTGCGCCTGAATGTCCGGCAGGGCCGGGTCTCCGGCCCCTCGATGTCGCCGACCTACGAAGATGGCAACACGGTGCTGGTCTGGAAGTCCGTCCCTCGCACGCTGCTCAAGCCCGGCGTCGTGATTATCTTCAAAGACACCAACGGCGACGAGCTGATCAAGCGCATCGCGTATGTCGGCCCGCAGTACGCCCGCCGCCCGCCCGCCGCCGACTGGACCACGATCAACGGCAGCCGCAAAATCCCGTTTCCTGCCCTGTTCGGCGACTACTACGCCCGTGTCGCCGACGGGCGCACGAAAGCCCCCGCGCCCGGCCGGGACATCTACGTCCTCGGCGATAATCTTCTCGAGTCCGACGACAGCCGGCATATCGGCCCCATCCGTGCCGGCCAGATTTTAGGTAAAGTGGTGCCGTAAGAGACCTCACCCGGCTCGTTCCTCGCCACTCTCTCCTTAAGAAAGGAGAGGGTTCGGAGAACGGACTGGTACAGCAGGCGCATAGACGGCGTAGCAAGCAGCGCCTTAAGCCCAACTCTTAACCCTCTCCTTTCCTAACGTGCAGGGGCCGCACGTCGCGTAATCTCGTGACGCTGCGGCCTTCACACCAGGCCAGAAATTGCATGACCTGGCGGGCATAGGCACAGTGGGTGTTAGGATCAAAAACGTTATCGGATATAATATCGAAAAGGAGAAAGGCTGCAACAGGAATAGTAGTATCTGTTGTCGCCATAGGGGGAAGGCGATGAAAAAGTACATTCTATTCGATCATGATGGTGTGCTGGTTGATACCGAATTCTGGTATTACAAAGCTGCGGAACGCGCCCTGGCGGACATCGGCTTCGCCCTGGACAAGCCGCAATACCTCCGGGACATGACGCAGGGGTTGGGCAGTTGGGTCCAAGCCAAGGCGGCTGGAATTGATGAGCGGGCGCTCAGCACGCGGCGTGCGGCTCGTGATGCCTACTACCAGGAATATCTGAGAACCGAGGCCATTGAGATCGAAGGTGTCGTCGAGGCGCTTGCGGAACTGTCGAGATATGCCCGCATGGCCATCGTGACCACTGCAAAGCGTGTGGACTTTGATCTCATCCACGAAAAGCGCCAAATTCGACACTTCATGGATTTTGTCCTTGTTCGTGAAGATTGCGCTCTCGCCAAGCCGCACCCGGAACCATACCTGACCGGCCTGAGACGCTTCGGAGCCAGCAAAGAAGAGGCACTGGTGGTAGAGGATTCAGCCAGGGGTCTGAGTTCAGCCGTGGCGGCCGGGATTGACTGTGTCATTGTCTATAACGACTTCACGAAAGCGAACGACTTCTCACAAGCCAGCTACCGGATTGACACTCTGATTGGGTTGAAGGACATCATTCTGACTATGAACTGAAGGAGCATCCATCAGCGTGTATATGCGCCTCCGAAAGCGAAAGAGGGTCTCTAGCCCCCATTATTGGGGGTCGGGGGGCCTCTTTCCGGGTTTTGAAGTAGGTTCTAAGAGAGGGTCGCCAAGGAACAAGACGGGGTGAGGTCCCCTTATGGTATAATAATCCCTATGAGCCGAGCCTCCTCACAACCTGCCCTGCTGACGACCGATATTCCCGGCCTGCCGAAGTTCATCCAGGGTAAAGTGCGCGACGTGTACGACCTCGGCGCGATGCTGCTGGTCGTTGCCACCGACCGCCTCTCGGCGTTCGACGTGATTCTGCCGACGGGCATCCCGAATAAAGGACGTGTCCTGACCGCGCTCTCGGAGTTCTGGTTTACGCAAACCGCCCACATTGTCCCGAACCATTTTGTCTCGGGCGACATGGATACTGTCGGCTCCGCCCTGCACGACGCCGGCGTCACCGTCACCGCCGCGATGATCTCGATGCTCGAAGGCCGCTCCCAGCTTGTCCGCAAGTGCTCGGCCCTTCCGATAGAATGCGTTGTGCGTGGATACCTCGATGGCTCCGCCTGGAAAGATTATCAAACCCTTTTCGGTCACGGCGGCGAAGTCAATTTGTATGGCCTGCCCGTCCCCATTGGTCTGCGGCAGGGCGAGCAGTTCCCGAAGCCGCTGTTCACCCCCGCCGCCAAAGCGCATACAGGCCACGATACCAACATCACGTTTGCCGACGCGGCTGGAATTGTCGGCGCGGAGACCGCCGCGCAGCTTTCTGAAATCAGCACTGCCCTCTACGAGTTCGCCCGCGCTTACGCTGCCGAGCGCGGCATTATCATCGCCGACACCAAATTCGAGTTCGGCCAATTAGATGGCAAGCTGATACTCATTGATGAAGTCCTGACCCCGGACTCATCCCGTTTCTGGGAAGCGTCGCTGTACAAGCCCGGCAGGCCGCAAGCCTCATTTGACAAACAGTTCGTTCGGGATTACCTGGAAACACTTGACTGGGACAAGACCTCCCCCGGCCCCACGCTCCCCGCCGAGATCGCCGAAAAGACCGCCGCCAAGTATCTCGATGCTTACCGGCGAATTACCGGCCAGGATTTGCCTCTGTGAGCACTCCCGAACCAAAAAAGCCATTCGAAAAAACGCACCGACTGACCCTGAGCGAAAGTCGCGGTAGTCTGGTCCTGCCCTTGTGCATCGGCCTTACGCTGCTTGCCCTGGGAATGGCTGCCCTTGTCGGCAAGCAGGTCGCCGGGGCGGGCGTATTCGGCTCAGTGGCACTCATGCAATTTGTTATGCTTCCTGCACTCTTAAAACGCCATCGTCAAATCAAGCAGGGGTTAGCTGTTTATGTTGCTGTTAATACGCATCCCATGCATATACCGCAGATCGTCTCTGTCGTCGTTGTTTTTATGGTGACGACGTTTGTCAGTATATGCAGTGTGTTCATCGTTTACGTTGCTTTGAAATACTTCAACACCCATATAGGCTGGACTGTTTGCGGCGTTACGCTGCTTGCAGTTTGGCTCTTTGTCAGCTATTGTTGGTACCGCATTGCGACCGAGAAGCCACCCGTTGTGCCTGTTGTCGCTCAGGAGCAGCCGGAGGGCGTCTGGCCGCCTGCGCCGCTGACAGTCCAAGAAAGCAAAAAGGACATGGAAACGCGATGAAATACATTATGCTGGTGCCGGATGGCATGGCCGACTTGCCGATGGAGGAACTCGGCGGAGAGACGCCGATGCAGGCGGCGAAGACGCCGAACTTTGATGCGCTGGCGGAAAAATCGCTGGTCGGCAGTGTCCTGACCGTGCCGCCGGGGATGTACCCCGGCAGCGATGTCGCCAACATGGATCTGCTCGGCTACGATCCCCGCAGATATTACACCGGGCGCGGCCCGATTGAAGCCCTCGCCATGGGTGTGCCGATGGACTCTGGCGACGTGGCTTACCGGTGCTCGCTGGTGACCTCCGACGGCACGACGCTCTTTGACAACTCGGCAGGGCATATCACGACCGAGGAAGCGCGGCCCCTGATTGACCTGCTGAACCAAAAGCTCGGCACCGACAAGCGCCGGTTCTTTCCCGGAGTCCAGTACCGGCATATCATGGCGGAGAAAGGCGGCTCGATTGACCTTCAGACCATTCCGCCGCATGACTTTGTCGGCAAGCCGCTGGCCGGCTACTGGCCGGAAGGGGCGGGGGCGGAGCGCCTGAAGCAGCTGATGTACGACTCGCTGGAGCTTTTGAACGAGCATCCCATCAACGTGAAGCGCCGGGAGGAAGGCCAAAACCCGGCCAATATGGTCTGGCTCTGGGGGCAGGGCTACGCGCCGAGCCTGCCGAACTTTCTGGCGACCTACGGCAAAGTTGGCGGCGTCATCACCGCCGTAGATGTCGTGCGCGGCCTCGGACGCGCGACGGGCCTGAAAATCATTGATGTTCCCGGCGCGACCGGGTACATTGATACGGACTACACGGCGAAAGCCAATTATGCCCTGGCGGCTTTGGACACGCTGGACTTTATCTACATCCATGTCGAAGCGCCCGACGAGTCGGGGCACGAAGGCAATCTGGACCACAAGATGCAGGCCATTGAAGACACCGACAAAAAGCTGCTCGGGCCGCTGCGCTCGGGCATGGCCGGGCGCGATAGCTACCGCCTGCTGATTGTCCCCGATCACAAAACGCCGATTGCGCTGCGGACCCACGAGGAAGGGCCGGTGCCGTTTCTGCTGTTCGATTCGCAAAAGCCGCACACGGCATCGCACTACCCGTTCGACGAGCGGGCGGTCACCGAGGCCAAAACACAGATTGACGACGGCACGCGGCTAATCCGTCAGCTCTTTGCCCAATAGACAATTTTTAGAGAGACAATTTTTAGAAAGATTTGGAAGCTTGCGAATACTTGTGACGGGGGCAGCGGGGAAGATCGGTTCGCGGGTTGTGCTGGAACTCGCCGAGCACGGGCACACTGTCCGCGCTTTGGACCGGCGAGCAGTACCGGCAGAAGTGCGTATGGCGGCGGAGGTGGTCTACGCCGATCTCACCGACCCGCTGGCCCTGCTGAATGCCGCCTCCGGCTGCGCCGCTGTCGCGCACATCGGCGCAATCCCCAGCCCCAGCCTGCCGCCCGACGAGCTGCTGCGAATTAACGTCATCGGGACGCAGAATGTGCTGGAAGCCGCCCGCGCTGAAGGCATCGAAAAAGCCGTGCTGACCAGCAGTGTCGGCGCACTGGGGTTTTCGTTTCCGACCCATCCCTGCCTGCCCGACTACCTGCCGGTGGACACGGCCCACCCGCGCCGCCCGCAGGACGCTTACGGCCTGTCTAAGCTGATGAACGAGGAAAGCGCTGCCGCCATGACCCGGCTCTGCGGCATGACAACCATCGTCATTCGCCCGCCCGCCGTTTGGGACCTCGACCGGGCCAAGCAGCACGGCTGGCTGCGGCGCACATTGGAGTCCCGCGGTGAAGACCGCGACCCATCCTTGTGGGGCTACATTGATGTCGCCGACCAGGCAGTCGCCCTCCGTCTGGCTTTAGAGTCGCCGCTGACCGGGCATCATGTCTTCTACACGATGGCGGACGACCTCGGCGTCAGCGCCGCTGTCCAGGAACTGACCGAGCGGCACTTCCCCCATCTTCTGCCCGACTTGGCGCGTTTAACCGGCCAGACGTTCTACGCCCTTGCACCGGCCCGCGAGCAGCTAGGCTTCGTCGCAGCACGAACCTGGCGGCAGGTGTTGGGGGAGGAGTAGGAGCGTGGGACTTTTTCCTACACTGCCGCCGGATGCCCCGTCTCGCGTGCCCGCAGCACGTCCACGGTATGCGGCAGCAGAGGGACTAGGCTCCGCGCACCGTCAGACGCCCCCGATGGGCTTCCCGGCAGGTTGACAATCAAGGTCGCGCCGCGCACTCCGGCGACTCCCCGCGAGAGGGCCGCGAACGGGGTCTGCTTCAGGCCCTCCCACACAAGAAACTGGCTGATGTTGGGGGCCATACGGTCCAGCACCTTCTCGGTCGCCTCGGGCGTCACATCGCGCGGGCTAAAGCCGGTGCCGCCGGTGGTCAGAATGACGCCGCAGTCGTAATCGTCGCACCAGCGCCGCAGCGTCTCGCTGATCGTCTTTTTGTCATCTGGGACAACTGCTTCCAAAGCCACGACAAACCCCTCACCCGGCAACGCGGCTTTCACTGCCGGCCCCGACAAATCTTCGCGTTCGCCCCGGCTGCACCGGTCGCTGATTGTCAAAACTCCTACTCGGATTGGTTCCATGAAAAATCCCCGCTCTTTCCTCCGGTTTTCGAGACCAGATGCACACCCTCAATCGTCATGCGCTTGTCGGCGGCCTTCGCCATGTCGTAAATGGTTAAAGCCGTGACGGTCGCCGCCGTCAGCGCCTCCATCTCCACTCCTGTCTGCGCCGCCGTCGTCGCCGACGTTTTGATGACAATCTGCCCATCGCCGAACTCAAAGTCCACCGACACGTCCGACAGCGGCAGTGAGTGGCACAAGGGAATCAGCTCATCGGTGCGCTTCGCCGCCAGTATCCCCGCGACCCGCGCGACCCCGAGCGCATCCCCCTTCGCCAGCGTATTCTCCCGAATCTTCTCCAGCGTTTCCGGCTGCATCGTGATTGTCGCCGTCGCCGTCGCCGTCCGCCGCGTCACATCTTTCAACGACACATCCACCATCCGCGCGTGGCCCGCCTCGTCTATATGCGTCAGTTCATTCATCCTGCAACCCTATTGCTTGTTCACTGCCCAACGCTCAGTTACGCGGCAGCCATCTCGACATTCCTGCCTTCAGGCAGTATGCTTTCACCAAAATCGCCCGTCGCCGTGATGATCATCGCGCTTGGGATCACTCTGCCGTCGTAGTAGATGCCGGTAATGCGCTTCAAACCATGCTGGACCGGGCCATTTGGCAGAGCTTCGCGCACGGCTTCCAGAAAGGGACCATTCTCCGGCACAGTGTCGAACCTTCCAATCTTTGGCCACCACTTTATGTCTCCAATTGCGGCAATTACAAGATCAGTAATCACGCTCAGAGAAGACAAGTCATCTTTCAGCCAGGGGGCGGAGACGACGACATCATACTTGCCGAAGATGTCAGTCCGCTCGAATAGGCCAAAGAGCGTAAACGCGCCACGCTCCCGAGAAATTTTTTCTTCCGCATCCTGAAACTGACGCATGACGTCCATCGTGTTGATTGTTTTCATAAAATTACCCTTAGCGCTCTTTTCGTCGCGTTGACTATACTGGCGGCCTCAGCCGCCGTATAGGCTCCTCGTGGGTTGTAGCGATGCTCAGGGTTCCACTGCGTTACAGTGTCGCCTGATGCGGAAAGGTTCAGCAAAACCTCCAGGTTATGCGTCTGGAAACTCCGGTAATTGCTGAACTCGCCGGCGGTTGATGGGAAACCGGCCCATTTTAATGTCCGGCATATTCGGTCTTTCAAGGCGATCTCGACAGCGTAACCGCAGAGATAAATCGCCACATCGTATTTTCGATTGGCCCGCAGTATCTCCGCCGACTGCAAATACTCTCGTGCTGTCTTACGCAGGTCCGTCCGTGTGATCAATCTTAATCCTCTTTGCTTGCTGCACTCTGCCACTATTATACCCGGCCCGGTCATGCGAAGTAAGCCCGAATGGGCTTGACACAGATAGTAGACATTTGGTACAATACGGTACTTCGCGAGTAGAAGGGAGTCTACTACCTATGTCCCTGGGCTGGCTATTTTTAGACATGAACTCGTTTTTTGCGTCGGTCGAGCAGCAGGAGCACCCGCACCTGCGCGGTCGTCCGGTCGCCGTCGTGCCGCTGCTGTCGGACACGACCTGCTGCATTGCGGCGTCGTATGAAGCCAAAGCCTATGGGGTCAAGACCGGCACCAATGTCGCAGATGCCAAGCGGCTGTGTCCCAATCTGCATATTATCGAGGCAAAACATGGGCCGTACCGAGAGTACAGCAAACGAATACAGGCCGTCGTCGAGGACTGCCTGCCGGTCACTGAGGTCTGGTCAGTGGACGAAATGGTCTGTAGACTCTGGGACAACGAGCGGCAGCTTTGGGATGCCATGCGGCTGGCCGAACACATCAAGACACGCATCAAAACCGAGGTCGGCGAGTGCCTGCACTGCTCGGTCGGGCTGGGCCTGAACCCGTTCCTCGCCAAAGTCGCCGCCGACCTGCAAAAGCCGAACGGGCTAGGGGTGATTGACGCCGCAGACCTGCCGCACAAGCTGTACCGGATGGCGCTGACTGATTTTCCTGGCATCAGCCGGGGTATGGAAGCACGACTGCACGCGGCGGGCGTTTTTACTACCGAACAGATGTACGCTCTGAGCAAAGACCAGATGCGCCGAGTCTGGGGCGGGGTGGGGGGTGAGCGCTGGTGGCATCAGCTTCGCGGGCACGAGGTCGTGCTGCCCCCCACAGTCCGGCGCTCGGTCGGCCATTCGCATGTCCTGCCGCCGCCGCTTCGCACCCCGGCGGGCGCGGAAGCGGTCGCCGGACGGCTGCTGGAAAAAGCCGCCGAGCGGCTGCGGCATTTGGGCTACCAAGCTCGCGGCATTTCGGTCCACGCCCGCGCGGAAGATGGGCGCTCGTGGGCCGCCAAGCGGCGGCTGACCACCTGCGCGGACACCTGGACACTGTTTCAAGCGTTCTGCTCGCTTTGGGAACATCCGTTCCCAAAAGTCAAGCAGGTCGGGGTTGTGTTTTACGACCTACTGCCTAATTCTTCGGTGACGCCCTCGCTTTATCCTGACGACGCCCGGCGGCTGACGGCCTCCCGCGCCGTGGACACGCTCAACCGAAAGTTCGGGCGCGGCACCCTCTCGATGGCCTCCGTCGTGCCGGTCAAGCACACCGCCCAAGACAAAATCGCCTTCGGCAAGATTGAAGAATTGGGACCTCACCCGGCTCGTTCCTCGCCACCCTCTCCTTGAGAAAGGAGAGGGTCAGGAGCAGAGGGCGCAAAGCCGCCCGAAATCAGCTTCCTCTTGTGCGGTCTTTACCCTCTCCTTTCTCAAGGAGAGGGTGGCGAGGAACGAGCCGGGTGAGGTATCCTACTTCATGCTCTTTTTAGGACTGGACCTCGCCTGGGGGCCGAAAAATACGAGTGGTGGGTGCGTTGTTGCTTGCACTGCCGAGGCTGGCAGCCGGGCTTCGGTGCTGGAGAAGACCGAGGTGCTCGGTGATGACGATGATGTTTTGGACTGGATCGGGCGCTGGAACGACGCCGAGGAGGCGCGGGACGGCCTGCTGCTCGGGATTGACGCGCCACTGCTGGTGCCGAATGAGGCCGGCAAGCGGCCCTGCGAGACGGAGCTTGGGAAACGGTTCGCGAGGTTTCAGGCCGGAGCGCACCCGGCCAATCGCACCATTTTCGGCGGCGACGTGCGCGGGGAGCGCCTGGTCGGGCGTCTGGCAGAAATCGGCATTGGGCATGACCCATATTTGACGGTCCCGCGCCAAACGCAAACGCGGCAGGCGATGGAGGTCTTCCCGCACCCGGCGCACATTGTTTTGTTTGGACTTGAAAAGACGCTCAAGTATAAGCCAAAGCCGAAGCGCACCTATGAGACGCGCTGGGCGGCGATGAACGACTATTGCCGCCTGCTGCGCGGTCTTTCAAGTTTCGATCCGCCGCTCGACCTGCCGGAAGACTGGCCCCCTGCCGATGTTTCGGGCCAAATCGGCGGCAAATTGAAACGGCTGGAAGACAGTCTGGACGCTCTCTCCTGTGCCTATATTGTGCTGTGGTACTGGCATCACGGCCCGGCAGGCGTGGAAGTCCTCGGCGATATGACGGGCGGTTATGTTGTTGTTCCGAGGGCGCAAGGGTAAAATAGACGCATGACCCGCTCTCCGCTCCCGACCCTGCACACGCCGCGTCTGACGCTGCGCCCGATGACTGCCGGCGACACCGATGCGGTCAGCAAAATGATCGGTGACTCGCGCCCGGAGTTCTCCCGCTGGTTCGGCTGGGTCGGCGACAGCACCCGCGCCTCCGTCAAAGAGTACATCCAATCGGCGGAGGATGCCATGACGTTCGGCACCGCCTGGCACTACGTTGTCCTGCTGCCGTCGGGCCGCCTCGCGGGCCGGGTGGGGCTGTCGGACATTGACACCGTCAACGCAAAGGCCGAGCTTGGCTATATGCTCCGCACCGACACCCAGGGAGGCGGGGTGATGACCGAAGCCGCCCGCGGCCTGCTGATCTATGCGTTCGGACCGGGCCGCCTGCACCGGGTCTCTGCCTATGCCGACTGCGAGAATGAGCGCTCGCAGCGGGTGCTGATCCGCCTCGGCTTCCGGGAGGAAGGCCGGGTTCGTCACTACTCGCATCACGCCGAGCGCGGCTGGCGCGACCATTTTGCGTATGGACTCTTGGAAGGGGAACTGCGTGCCTGAACTCGACCTACTCGTGTGTGCTGCGACTCCGTTGGAACTGGCGGCGTTTGGTGATCTGACCGCCGCGCAAAGCAGCTTCCTGACGGGAGTTGGCATCCCCCAAGCGCTGATGCAGACACTCCTTACCGCCGGGCTGCTTCGGCCAAAGCGCATTCTCAATATCGGTATCGCCGGAGCGTACCCCGGCAGCGGCCTGCAAATTGGCGACATCGTGACCGGCCAATTCGAGACCTACGGGGACGTCGGCTTCGAGCTGCCGGAGCCGCCCGGCTTCCGGTCCGTCACTGAATCGCCCTGGGGCGAGTTTTACCAAACACCGCTGCCGCTGGCTCGATTCCCCGAGTTCCCCGGCAGCCGGTTCGGGACCGGCTGTACGGTGAATGCCTGCACGGGAACCGAAAAAACCGGGCAGGTGCGGGAAGCAGCCTTTGGGGCCGATTTCGAGACAATGGAGGGCGCGGCGGTCGCGCAGGCCGGGCAAGTCCTCGGCATTCCCGTCTGCGAGATCCGCGCCATCAGCAATTTTGCGTCCACCCGCGACATGCGCCCGGAGAATATCGCCCGAGCCGTCGCCGCACTCACCGCCTACTTCGATGATTGCAGAAAGAGCACCTTATGACAGACCTAACGCTCGGCATCTCGCCCTGCCCAAACGATGTGTACATCTTCAGCGGCCTGCTGCTCGGGCAAATCCCAACGAACGGCCTGACATTCCGCGTAGATTTCCAGGATGTCGAAACTCTCAACGCCTACGCCCAATCGGGAGCCATTGATGTCGTCAAGATCAGCTATGCGAACTTCGTCCACTGCCGGGACAGCTACGACCTGCTGCCGAACGGCGGCGCTCTCGGGCGCGGGGTCGGCCCGCTGCTGCTGGCAAATGGCGGCGTCTGGGACCCCGACGCCGAAGTTTTGACCCCCGGCGAATACACCACCGCCAATTTTCTCCTCGACTTCTACACCGGACGCCCCCTTAAAAAGCGCTTCCTGCCGTTCGACTCCCTCTACGCCGAACTGCTGTCCACACCCGGCACGCAGGGCGTCGTCATCCACGAAAAGCGCTTCACCTACGCCGCCGACGGCCTCGGCCTTATCCAAGATTTAGGCGACCACTGGGAACACAAAACCGGCTTCGCCATTCCGTTGGGGGCCATCGCCGCCCGCAAGACTCTGGACCAAACCCATCTCGCCCAGATTGTAGCCGACAGCCTCGCCTGGGCCTATGCCCACGACGCCAAAGCGTTCGCCCTCTGCCGGGAGCATTCCCAGGACCTGAACCCGGACGTCGTCCGCGCACACATCAATCTCTACGTCAACTCCTTCTCCGAACACATCGGCCCCGAAGGAGAAGCCGCCGTCGAGTTCTTCCTCACCAAGCAGCAGGAGTTTGACGCTGCCGCAAAACGCTGATCTTCTGGTACAATGGGCGTACTACTTGACGCCCGGAGGCTAAATTATGCCTGTCAGCAGCCCACCCGTTTCCGAAGAATACTTGCAGGAGTTAGCCGAGCGCGGCGAAGCGGTTTACAACCGGCTCAAAGCGTCCCTGGAACCGGAGTTCAACGGTCAGCACATCGCCATTCATGTAGACACTGGCGACTATGCCATCGCCAAATTCTCCACGCTCGCAGCGCGTGAACTGAGCCGGCAGCATCCAGTAGATGGCCGCATTTACAGCCGCTTGGTCGGCTCCGGCCCCGACACTGATTTCGTCGCCCGACACGCCGCGTTCGACGCTCTGGCAGGTCAACGCATTTGCAGGTCGCCGATGGGCGGATTATCACACGCATTGCCTACGTCATTGATCTGGATTGGAACGAAGAACAGCGGCAGACAGAAATTATGGTTCTGGAAAACGCACCTCTGCTCGGCGCGATTCTGCTGGATCTAAGTCACGTCGATTTAGATATGCGAAGCGGTGGCGAAGTCTTGGTTGAACCTGACTGAACGAAGAGGTGAACGGAGTGCAGACTTTTTCAAGCCCAAGAATCTTCAATCGGCTCGAATCGGTCAGGTTTGCAGTCCAAGCGGTCGATCGATACCTAAAACTCGCGTAATCTCGCCCAATTCACTGATTACAAACTCAGGCTTGTCTTTTATCTCGGCGGGCCACTCCTGGCCCCGGTGGAGCCAGGCGGCGGGCATTCCGGCGGCGTGTGCGCCGCCGATGTCAGCGTGAGGATTGTCGCCGACAAAGAGGACTTCAGACGGCGTCAGGCAAAGACAATCGGCGGCGGCGTGGAAGATCGCCGGGTCGGGCTTTTTGACGCCGAAGGTCCCCGAGACGAACAGGCAGGTTGTGCGCTTATCGAGACCCAGGGCTTCGATCTTTCGCCACTGCCGGGCCGAGCCGTTGGTGATGACGCCGAACGGGATTTTGGCGGCGGCGAGGGCATCCAAAAGCACCTCGGTTTCGGCTTCGGGAATGATATGGGTTAGAAACTCGGCGAAGAATGTTTCCTGTGAGCGGGGCGCATCACCGGGCAGGGCCGGGTAGAGCGTGTGCAGACGCTCGAAAATCGCCTGCTTGGAGCCGTAACCGTTCAAATCGAGCGAGTGGACCAATGCCCGGACACACTCGGTTTCAGCCGCGTCCGTCAGCCGCAGGGTGTTGGTCACGTAGGCATCGAGCCAGGAAGCGAACGCCGCGCGGCGGCTGTAAAGAGTATCATCGAGGTCAAATAACATAGCGGCGAAACGGCTCATCGCCCATACCGCCGGGCGATGTTTGCCAGCATGGCTATTCCGTGCTTTAAGGCCCCGTCGGAGAAGTTGTAGGTCGGCGTGTGCAGGGCGGTGACCTCGGTGCCGACGCCCAATCGGAACATGACGCCGGGGATTTGCAATAAATAGTAGGCGAAGTCTTCCGCGCCCATTGTTGGGGTCTCTAAATAGGTGGCGTTCGCCGGGCCGAGGATGTCTCTGCCGACACTGTCCACCAATGCCGTCAGCGCCGGGTCATTGACCACGACCGGCGGTCCCGCCCCGTAAGCAAAATCATACTCCGCCCGGAAGGCCGCGCAGATGCCCGCCGCGATCCGCTCCATCTTCGCCGGCATCTCGTCCCGAACGGTGTTCGAGAGTGTCCGCACGGTACCTTTCAACTCGGCGACGCTTGGGATGACGTTGTACGCGCTGCCGGCGTGGAACTGAGTGACGGTCACGACCACTGAGTCGAGCGGCGAGATTTCCCGAGACGCCAGTGTCTGCCACGCCGACACGATCTGGCCGCCGACAACAATCGGGTCCACGGTCGTATGCGGGTAGGCCGCGTGTCCCCCTATGCCTTTGACCGTCAAGTCGAACGTGTCTGCGCTTGCCATCATCGGCCCGGAGCGGGTGCTGATCTGCCCGACTTCGAGATTGGGCCAGCCGTGCAGCGCGACAATCGCCGCGACGCCGTCCAAGACCCCCGCCGCAATCATGCCGTCGGCCCCGCCGACCGTCTCCTCGGCAGGCTGGAAGATGAACTTGACCGGGCCGGGCAAAAACTCGCGCCGCTCCGCCAGGACTTGAGCCGTGCCGAGGAGCGTCGCCGTATGCCCGTCATGCCCGCAGGCGTGCATGACGCCGGCATGGCAGGACGCATACTCCAGGCCGCTCGCTTCTTGAATGGGCAGCGCGTCCATATCGGCCCGCAGCGCCAACATCGGGCCTCTGCCCTGTCCCGCCAAGATTCCAGTGACGCCATACCCGGCGAGACCTGTCTGCACATCGTCCACGCCAAAGGCCCGCAAGCGCTCGGCGACATACGCGCTCGTCTCGGCTTCCGCGCCGCTGAGTTCCGGGTTTTGGTGCAGGTGGTGACGCGCCGCGACAATCTCGGGTAAAATACGTTCAATCGCCGCCGCGACGGCGTCTTGCTGTGAATTAAAGTTCGGCATACTCTCAGAGTTCGGCGCGAAGGGGGTGGGTTCCTGCGTTGCCATAGGTCAAAGAAGCGTGGGATCAAGAAGCGTGGGATCAAGAAACGTGGGACTGAGGTCCTACGCTGTGTGGCGCAGACGCCAAATGTCCACCTGCGTGGACAGAGAATAAGACACAATAGAACGGTAACGGCAGGTTTTCCCCCGTACCCGCGAAGGCGGTTACTTGGCGCTTCGCCACACAGCGTAGGACTTCAGTCCCACGCTTCTTGATCCCACGCTTTTTATCTTTCAGAAAGCTCTTTATCTATGTCCCTCCCCGTTGCTATCTACTACGAGCATCCCGACTGGTTCAAGCCGCTCTTTGCCGAGCTGGACCGGCGCGGCACGAGTTATGTCAAGATTGACGCCCGGCGGCACTTTTACGACCCCAGCCAAACCGGGCGCGAATACAGTGTTCTCTTTAACCGCATGAGTCCGTCAGCCTACCTGCGCTCCGACCATCCGGGCACGTTCTACACGCTGAGTTATCTGGCCCATTTGGAGCGGACGGGAACGTGGGTCATTAACGGGGTGCAGGCGTTCACAACCGAGATTTCTAAAGCCTTGCAGCTCACGCAGCTTGAAGCGCTCGGCTTGGGCTACCCCAAAGCGCGGGTCATCGGCGACCCGCTGGCCGCCCCAGCGGCGTCGGACGGCCTGCGATTCCCGGTGGTAGTCAAAGCCAACATCGGCGGCAGCGGCGCGGGAGTCGTGCGCTATGATAGCCGGGAAGAGCTGGCGTCTGCTGCCGAGGCGGGCCAAATTGATTTGGGTATTGACAAGACTGCGCTGGTGCAGGAGTTCGTCCCGGCCCGCGATGGCCGTATCACGCGGGTCGAGACGCTCGGCGGCAAGTATCTCTACGCCATTCATGTCTACACGACCGGCGAGAGCTTTAATTTGTGTCCCGCCGACATCTGCCAGACAGCGGACGGCAAAGAACTCGCCCGCAGCGAGGCTGCTGCCGCCGATGCCCCGAAAAACGGCCTGCGGGTCGAAGGCTATACGCCGCCCCCCGAAGTCGTCGCCAATGTCGAGCGCATCATGCAGAACTCGGGGATTGAAGTCGGCGGTATCGAGTATATGATTGACGACCGCGACGGCAGCCTACTCTACTACGACATCAACGCCCTCTCAAACTTCGTCGCCGACGCCCCCCACGTCATCGGTTTCGACCCATTCGCGAGGCTGGCGGATTATTTGGAAGCAGAGCAGAGGGTGGGATAATGCAGCCTATTGATATTTCAAAGAAGCGCAAGCCCAAAACTACCGCTTGGGTGCAGGGTGACAAGCATATCTCTTTTTATCAAGTCTGGATTTATCCCTACGCAAAGATGCGAACTGGGGCGCGTGTCTGCTTCTTTCGGGCCAACAAAGAAAAGAAAGTCGTTTGTTATATCTATTCGGAAGAAGACTTCCAGCCTGATCCTCTGACTGGGGAAGGGAGTGAGGAGTTCATTGACGACATCTGCGCGATAGCTGAAAAGGCGCTTGCAAAAGAAGGAGTACGCATCAAAGAAGACTACTCTACCTACATTGATCATGGTGTTCTGTCCTACGATGATCTGGATTAGATGGCGAGTGACTTTAGTCACTCTTCTTGCCCGTTTTACGCCTGCTCTCCGTTCGCGGCAAAAACTGTTTAGAAAGATTATCAAATGCGTTATGGATATTGGCTGCCGGTGTTTGGCGGGTGGCTGCGGAATGTGGAAGATGAGGGCATGGACGCGTCTTGGGACTATGCCAAGCGGCTTGCGGTGCGGTCGGAGCAGATTGGGTTTGACCTGACGCTGGTGGCCGAGCTGAACTTGAACGACATCAAGGGCATGGACGCCCCGTGCCTCGATGCGTGGTCTACGGCGGCGGCATTAGCCGCAGTGACGGAGCGGCTGGAGCTGATGGTCGCGGTCCGGCCCGCCTACCATGCCCCGGCGCTGCTGGCAAAGCAGGCCGCGAACATTGACAATATCAGTGGTGGGCGATTGTCGCTGAATGTCGTGTCGTCATGGTGGGCCGAGGAGGCGAAGCAGTACGGGGTCCAATTTGACCAGCACGACAATCGGTATGCCCGCACCGAGGAATGGCTCGAAGTGGTGAATGGTCTCTGGACCGAGCCGAAGTTCAGCCACAAGGGGCCATTGTATGATGTCCAGGACGCGGTCTTGTCGCCGAAGCCCATCTCGAAGCCGCGTCCGACCCTGTATGCCGGGGGCGAATCGGAGGCGGCGAAGGAGCTGATTGCGCGGACGTGCGACGCCTATGTCATGCACGGCGATCCGCCGGAGTTGGTGGGGGAGAAGATTGCCGATCTGTCCGCCCGGCGCGAGCGGCTAGGCCTGCCGCCGATGACGTTCGGCGTGGCGGGCTACGCGATTGTCCGGGACACTGCCGAAGAAGCCGAGGCCGAGCGCAAGCGCATCACCGATGTCAAGCAGAGCGCGGCGGGGTACGACAATTACCAGCAATGGCTGGCAGGGACGCAGCTAGAGCGTCAAGTGTCTCTCGAAGACTATTCGGTGTCCAATCGCGGCCTGCGCTCGGGGCTAGTCGGCACCCCGGATACCGTCAAAGAGCGGGTCGCGGCGTTCGAAGCGGTGGGCGTCACTCTGCTGCTGCTGCAATTTAGCCCCCAGCTTGAAGAAATGGAGCGGTTCGGAGCCACTGTGATTTTATAAAGTGTGTTATTGGGGCATAATCACTGCGGAGGATACGACTATGAATAAGACATACCTAAGTTGCGTTTCTGGTTTTTTGCGTTTGCAGGTTTAGGTGCCTGGCCGGTTTCCGTAAAGTGAAAGTACCACCCAACACTTCACAGGAGACCGACCATGCATCCCTCTGTTCGACAAATCATCGCGATTTACTGCCTGTGCGACGATTTTCTTTCGGCCCGTGGCTACAAAGATGCCCGGCAAGCTAAACTGACCACGGCCCAGGTCATGACCGTGGCTTTAGTGGCCGCCGCCCTGTTTAACGGCAACCAGGAGAAAAGTCGCGTGTTCCTACGGGACCACGGCTACATCCGGCCCATGCTCTCCAAAGGCTGCTTGAACCGCCGTCTGCATGAAGTCCCGGAAGCGCTCTGGCAATCCCTGTTCGCGGTTGTGGCCGACGTTCACAAGCAAGGCAACGAAAGCCAGTGGTACGCGGTGGACAGCATGCCCGCCAGCGTCTGCGATAATTTTCGCATCTGCCGCAGCCGCTTGTACCCGCAAAAGCAGCACGGCAAAGCGTTTCGAGGCTACATCGCCTGCAAGAAACGCTTCTTCTACGGCCTGCGGGTGCATCTGGTGACGACCACGGGCGGCCTGCCCGTCGAGGTCATGCTCGCACCGGGCAGCGAGGCAGACATTGCGGCGTTCCGGCGACTGCCGCTGGACCTGCCGCCAAAGGCCCGCATCTTCGCGGACGCAGGCTATCTGGACCAGCATGAAGAAGCGCTGCTTAAGGACGCCGATTTGCATTTAGTGGCCCAGCGGCGCAAAAACAGCAAAGAACCGCTGGCTCCGTGGGTGAGCTACCTTTGGCTCCGTGGGTGAGCTACCTTGCCCGCAAAGAGCGCAAGCGCATCGAGACGGTGTTCAGCCAGATCGCGGCAGCGTTCGGACGGACCCTTCATGCGGTCACGGCCCGAGGCTTCGAGCTAAAAGTCTTTCTGACCGTGCTGGCTTACAGTATGCTCGCAACAGCATAGAAACGCAACTTAGGTTAAGACATTGCTTTTGACTAAGCCACTCATTTTAATTTCGGCCCTGGCCGCCGGCGCAGTGCTGGCCGGGTGCGGCAACACGCTTCAGGGAGCCAAACAAGACACCGCCAAAAATGCAGCCGAAACCCAGCAGGCGGCGGACCAAGCCGGCAAGGCGGTTGCCACCGTGCCGGAAGATGCCGCTGCAAGCGCAGTCACAATCCCGGTCAAAACCGCCATTATCCGCGACCCGGTCGTGGCGGATGCCCGCAACCTGGTCAATGTTAGCGGCAAAGACCATGTCATCACGCTCAACGGTCATGTCGCAGACGCTTCCATGAAAACCCGCGCCGAGCAGGACGCGCAGGTTGCCTTGAAAGATCACCCCGGCTACACGCTGGTCAATGCTCTGACGGTCTCGGGCGGGGGACAATAACAAGCCAAATGTCACCGGCACTAGAAGTGCCGGTGACTTTGGGCTACACGCACTTTTATGCTCACTGCCACATTCATTCACGCGCCCGGCGTCGGTCCGGCAACGGAGCAGGCTCTTTGGGCGCAAGGGGTTGCCTCTTGGGCTGATTACCAAGAGCGAGCGTCAGCGCTGCGCCTGCCGCCTCGTCATAAAATCGCCCTGCACACGACTATTGAAGACAGTCTTAGTGCCCTGGAAGACGAACGGGCGGACTTCTTCGCCCACGCCCTGCCGAAGCGTGAGCACTGGCGGGCCGTCTCGCAGTTCCCCAAAATCGGCTATTTAGACATCGAGACCAACGGCGGCATGAGCGCCGACTCCATCACCCTGATTGGCCTCTATGACGGGTTCGAGATGCACACGTATGTCAAAGGCCAGAATTTAGCCCAGTTCGCGTATGAGAGCCAGGACTACGACGGCTTCGTCACCTTCTTCGGCACCGGGTTCGACCTGCCGTTTCTGAAACGCCGCTTTCCGGTGCTGGACTCGGTCTTCGCGGATCGGTTTCATATTGACCTTTGCCCGCTTCTGAAGCGCCTCGGGCATACCGGCGGCCTGAAAAAGATTGAGCAGCAGCTCCATATTGCCCGCGTACCCGACACCGACGGCCTCAGCGGCATGGATGCCGTGCGGCTCTGGCGGGCGTACCGCAAAGGCGGGCGCGGCAGCGACGATGCCCTGCGGCTCCTGCTGGCCTACAACAAAGAAGACGTGATCAATATGGAAACCCTGCTGCGCTACGCCGTGCCGCGCCTTGAGGCGCAGGCGGGGTATACTGCAAGGGTGAACGCACTTCTTGAGGCGTGAAAGGAACCAACTTTTATGGAACAGCAGCAGCAGCAGCAGATAGGCGGCAGCGGGACCGGCGAACCCGGCATCACCGAAGAAGCACAGACCGCGCCGGAAGCGGCGGCGGTGCCCGACATGGAAACCCCCGCCCTGAACCGGGCCGACCGGCGGGCGCAGGCCAAAGGCAAAAAGACCGGCTCCGGCGCAAGTGCGAGCCTCAACGCCGCCGGTGGACGCGGCCCCGCCAAACCCACGTCCGGCCATGCCGGTCAGGTTCGCTTCCCGCGCACCGGCCACAAGTAGTTTCCTCGGCACCGGCGCGTGACGCCGGGGCCAGATCACCCAAAGGAACCGTTCCCATGCCCCACTTCTCCCGCCCTGCCCTCGGGGCAGCGCTTGCCGGCCTCGCCGTGATTGCCGGACCAGTCCTTGCTCAAACCCCTGCGCCGGCGCGTCAAGCGCCGCCTGCACCTAAAGTTCTGCCGGCGCCCCCAGTTGCCGTGGACCCGAAGGTCCAGGCGCTGCTGGACCAGGCAGTTGCCGCGCACAAAGCTTTGACGGCGCTGTCGGCGACAATCACGGTCACAGGGACTGGCGGCGGACCGGTGAGTTCGGCGTCCACCGTGACACTTGCCTTTCGGCAGCCAAACACCGCCAAAGCCACAGTCACCGATGCGTCCGGCCCGGTCACCGAGCTGGTGTCCGATGGCAAGACACTCACGACTTACAGTGTGCGCGACAAAAAATACCGCACCATGCCGGCTCCTGCCGACGCTTCCGCCATCACACTGGTGCTGGGGCCGTCCCGCTCGCTGATTGCGCTGCTCATCAGCCGGCCCACGTTGCTGAGTGATTTACTGAACCAAAAAGGAGTGACAGCAACACTCGGCGCTCCCAAGATTGTCGGCGGCGTCTCGACCGAAACCGTGACGGCCACGCTGAGCAATCCCCGCAGCCCCGGCGCGGCCCAGACCGTGACGCTTTCTCTCGGTGCATCCGACCACTTGCTGCGCCGTCTGGCGATCACTCTCAGCGCTGGCGCAAAAACTTCCACTGTCACCGAAACCGTCACGGCGCTGTCCGCCGCGCCCAGCCTCACCGCCGCCGATTTCACCTTTACACCGCCGGCGGGCGCCACGAAAGACACTGCCGTCGCCCAGGAACCGGCGATGCACGACCCGCGCCTCGTGCCCGGCGCGAAGCCGTTTGCGATTGCGGCTAAAGATCTGGCGGGCCGTCCGCTGTCGCTGTCGCAGTACAAGGGAAAAGTCGTCTTAATGGATTTCTGGGCGACTTGGTGTGGGCCATGTGTCGGGGAGATGCCGAATGTCATTGCCGCGTACAAGAAGTATCATGCACAAGGCTTCGACGTGGTGGGGGTTTCGCTGGACCAAGATAAGTCCGCGCTGACCGGGTTTATTGCGTCGAATAAGATGCCCTGGCGGCAGGTCTTCGACGGCAAAGGCTGGGGGAGTGCCGTGCCGAACCAGTACGGCGTCAGAGCCATCCCGTTCGGCCTGCTGATCGGGCGCGACGGCAAAATCGCCGCCGTGGACGTGCGCGGCCCGGCCCTGACAGCAGCGATTGAAGCGGCGCTGAAGTGAACCTCACCCCGAAACTGCGTTTCGACCCTCTCCTTAAGCAAGGAGAGGGTAGGAATAATTTGGAGAAAGCCCCATACGATAGGTCTGCTTCCCAACTGTCTTTTCTTCACCCTCTCCTTGCTTAAGGAGAGGGTCGAAACGCAGTTCCGGGGTGAGGTCCCTAGTGCTCGTCTCGGTTTTCGCCCTGCTGCCGCTTTTCGGCCCGCAGCGCGTAAAACAGCACACCGAGCGTCAGCGCGATGGACAGCGCCGAGATGGATAACGAGACAATTCCTTGATGCGGCATGAGAGTTCTCCTAACAAGTCACCTAAAGCGTGAATTAAAGCGTAAATTGAGACCAGAAACCCGGCGGCAGGTCGCCGACCGTGTAAAATGAGCCGGTGACGCAGATCAGATCGCCCGGTCCGGCCTCCGAAATCGCCGCGCGGACAGCGTCGGCGACGCTCGTTTCAATCGTTTCGACATTCGAAAACCTCAGATGCCGGGCGGCGTCGGCTACTTCAGACGCCGGGCGGGGGCGGAACGCCGGCTGAGTGGCAAAGAGCCGGGCCGGGTTCAGAGCCGCCAGCGGCCCCAGAAACGGCTCCGGGGCATGAGTGCGGGACAAGCCGACTACGAGCGTCAGCTTTCGGCGGTCCGTGCCGTGCTGTTCTCGCAGGGCCGAAGCCAGCGCCTCCGCCGCGATCTCGTTGTGCGCCACGTCCAGCACCACGGTCGGGCGTGTCAGTACCTGCTCCAAGCGCCCTGGGACCCACGCCGACGCAAGGCCGCGCCGGGCGGCCTCGTCGCTCACAACCGGCCTGTGCGGGCCGGCGATGGCATCCAAAGCCGTCAGGGCCGCCGCCGCGTTCAGCTCTTGAAACGCCCCCCGCAGGCCGAGCGTCACCCCCGAGAGCGTCCGGCGCGGTGTCGTCAGTGTCAGCCCGCCCTCGGTCCACGACGGCGGCGTGATCGGTAAGAGCGGCGCATGGTTTTCGGCGCAGATGCGCTCAATTACCGACCATGCCTCACCGCCGGGGGGGACGCCGGTAACGCAGGGGACACCGGGCTTAACGATGCCCGCTTTTTCGCCGGCGATCTCGCCCAGAGTCTCCCCAAGAAGCTCGGTATGGTCCAGCCCGATATTCGTGATCGCCGTGACCAGCGGATTTTTGACAACATTGGTGGCGTCGAGCCGCCCGCCGAGGCCGACCTCCAGCACGGCATAGTCCACCGCCTGCTCGGCGAAATAGCAGAGGCCGACGGCGGTCTTCAGCTCGAATTCGGTGGTCGGCCCGAACTCGGTGTCCTCCAAAGCGGCGACATGCGGCGCAATCTCCGAGACCCACCGGGCGAAGTCGGCTTTGGAGATCATCGCCCCGCCGACCTGAATGCGCTCGCGGACATCGTAGACATAGGGCGAGAGATACACCCCGACTTTGTACCCCGCCGCCGCCAGCATACTCGCCGTCATCGCGGAAGTCGAGCCTTTGCCTTTGGTCCCGGCGATATGCACCACCCGGAGCCGCTCCTGCGGATCGCCGAGCCGGCCCAGCAGCGCGGAAAAGCGGTCGTTGCCCAGCTTCACGCCGAGCCGCAGCCGCCCGTCGAGATACGCCAGCGCCTCGTCATACTCCATACGAAAAACCTACCCAAGCACATCTCATACGCCCGCGATTATACCCGATGCCGGCGAATTTCTTCTCAGGTCGCGGATTTTCTCTTGACACAGGCTGCCGCCAAAGAGTATAATCCCTGAGCAGGAGTAAGGGTACGATGCCGACATGGCTCAGTGGTAGAGCAGCTGTTTCGTAAACAGCAGGTCCGCGGTTCGAATCCGCGTGTCGGCTTAACAACACATTTTACCAGTAATTCATTCGCCTTGCTGCTATTGACACATCGTCAATAACAGAGAGGCGAAACGGGCACAGATGTCATCCGCTATCCCCCTTTTTACCTGGGATGAGGCACTCCACGAGTTCTACCTCCATCTCCAGGCCACCCGCGCACAAAAAACTCAGCGCTATTATGAAGTCCAACTTGGCGGCCTTGTCCGCTGGGCTACTCAAGAAAATGTTCCCTTCTCCGGCTTCGGCAAGCGGCACATGGACCGCTACCTCGTCGGCCGGGCTACGGCCGGCAAAGCGCCGCTGACACTGCACCATGACGCCGTCTGCGCCAAAGCCTTCTTTCATTGGTGTCAGAAGAACGACATCGTGGAGCGCAGCCTGCTGACGGATTATCAGGTCCGCCATGCCCCCAGGCCGGCGCAGTATATGCCGACGGACGCGGACATGCAGACCCTCCTCAAAAGCGTCCACGACTTTTGGAACCCCGCCAAAAACCCCAGCATCCTCTATACCCCCGTCTCGAAACGTGTGTTTCACCGCGACCGCAACTACGCCATCATCTTGGGCCTGCTTGACTCAGCCTCTCGGATTGGTGAGATGCTCTCGCTGAAAGTGTATGATTATCGCTTGAAGGAGCGCCAGATCGTCATTCGAGAAAGCAAAGGCCGTGAGCCGCGCACCCTGCCGGTCAGTCCCGAATGGGTGGAAGCCTTGAACGTCTGGCTGCGCCAGCGCAGCAAAATCATGGCCGGGCACGAGGGCGAGGGCTTCTTGTTCGTCAGCGAGTTCGGTGGGCGGCTGGACGAGGGGCGCTTCCTGAAATCCCTCAAGAAGATCACGGGCTGGGCCAAGATCAGCGGGCGGATCACCTTGCACAGCCTGCGCCGGTATTCGCTGAACCGGCTGGCGAAAGTGAACCTGCTGGCGACCCAGCAGATCGCTGGGCATAAGGAGACGCGCACGACGCTTCTCTACACCCAGCTTGACCCGGACTTCATCCGTGGCGTTCACGCGAGCGTCGGCGTCGTGCGGGACATTCTTGGCAACAAGCGCGTCGAAAAGCGCAAACGGCTCGTCTAGATGCATGGAAACGAATGGGTTTGCCACGCGAGAAGCAAGGAGACTTCCCGTGTGGTAAACTTTGGGAAATCCTGAGCACAATGACGCTGTGCTCGACAAATTTTAAGGACCAAAATGGCGATCAAGAAATCTGAACTTTATTCCTCACTTTGGAAAAGCTGCGACGAGCTGCGCGGCGGTATGGACGCCTCGCAGTACAAGGACTATGTGCTGGTCCTGCTGTTCGTGAAGTACGTTTCCGACAAGTACGGCGGCCAGAAAGACGTGCTGCTCGACGTGCCGGAAGGGGCCGCCTTTGCCGACATGGTGTCCCTGAAAGGGGACAAGGAGATCGGCGACAAGATCAACAAGCTCATCGGGAAGCTCGCGGACGCGAACGACCTCAAAGGCGTCATTGATGTCGCGGACTTCAACGACGCGGACAAGCTCGGCAAAGGCAAGGAGATGGTGGACCGGCTCTCAAACCTAGTTGCTATCTTCGACACGCCCGGCCTGAACTTCAAGGGGAACATGGCCGAAGGCGATGATATTCTGGGCGATGCCTACGAGTACCTGATGCGCCACTTCGCCACTGAGTCCGGAAAAAGCAAGGGGCAGTTTTACACGCCCGCCGAGGTCTCGCGAATCCTCGCCCGCGTTGTCGGCATCGGCAGCGCCACCCGCGCGGACCAGACCATCCATGATCTCGCCTGCGGCTCCGGTTCGCTTCTTCTAAAAGCCCATGATGAAGCAAAAGACCGGACGGGGCTGGACCTGACCATCTACGGTCAAGAGATGGACAACGCGACGGCGGCCCTTGCCAAGATGAACATGATCCTGCACAACTGCCCGACGGCGATCATCCACTAGGACAACTCCCTGTCCACGCCGTTCTTCAAGCAGGCCGACGGCTCGCTCAAAACCTTCGACTTCGTCGTCGCCAATCCTCCGTTTTCGACCAAAGCCTGGAGCAACGGTTTCAACCCTGCGGAGGACGAGTACAAGCGGTTCGGGCACGGCATCCCACCAACGAAGAACGGCGATTATGCGTTCCTGCTACACATCCTCTCGGTTCTGAAATCTACCGGCAAAGGGGCGGTCATCCTGCCGCACGGCGTTTTGTTCCGGGGCAATGCCGAGGCGGACATCCGCAAGGCCATCGTTAAGAAGGGCTACTTGAAGGGGATTATCGGCCTGCCCGCGAACCTCTTCTACGGCACCGGCATTCCGGCCTGCGTCCTGGTGCTGGACAAGGAAAACGCTCAGGCCCGCAAAGGCGTCTTCATGATTGACGCCTCGAAAGGCTTTCTGAAAGACGGCAACAAGAACCGGCTCCGCGCCCAGGACATGCACAAGATCGTGGATGCGTTCAACAACGGGGTTGAGATTGCCGGGTACTCGCGCCTGGTGCCGCTCTTGGAGATTGCCGACCCGAAGAACGATTACAACCTGAACCTGCCGCGCTACATTGACGGCGCGGAACCCGAAGACATTCAAGACTTGTCCGCGCATCTGCTCGGCGGCATCCCGAACCGCGACCTGGACGCGCTGGCTTCCTACTGGCAGGTGCTGCCGAGCGTTCGGGACGAACTGTTTGCACCTGGGGATCGGTCCGGCTACAGTGCGCTTCGCGTGGCCGGTAACGAAGTCAAAGCCGCCATCTTCGCTCACGAAGAGTTCACGGCCTACAACGAGACTGTTACGTCCCGGTTTGACGATTGGAAGGCCGCGAACACCCCGCTTTTGTCTAGCATCGCCGTCGGTGACCATCCGAAGAAGCTGATTGCCTTGCTGTCCGAAAGCCTCCTCAGCATGTTTCAGGCCGTGCCGCTCTTGGATGCGTATGACGTCTACCAGCACCTGATGGACTACTGGGCCGAGACGATGCAGGACGACGTGTATCTCTTGGTCTTGAACGGCTGGAAGGCGGTGCTGGACGGCCAACCCAACACCGATCTCCTGCCGCCGCCTCTTTTGGTGGCCCGCTTCTTCGCCGCCGACGCTGCCGCCATTGAACAGCTTCAGGCCGTGCGTGACGCAGTCGCCGCCGAGATGGAGGAGATGGACGAGGAACACGGCGGCGAGGAGGGCCTGCTGGCGGACGCGAAAAGCGACAAGGGCAAGCTGACCAAAACGACCGTGAAGCTTCGCCTCGGTGACATCGCGTTTGACCCGGACGCCGATGAGGAGCGCGGCCTGCTCACCCGGTTCCTCGCGCTGTCCGACAAGGAAGCGGCAGCGTCTCGGCAGGTGAAAGACGCGCAGCGGGCATTGGATGCAAAAGTCGCCGCCAAGTACCTGGTGCTGACGGAGGCTGAGGTCAAAAGTTTGGTCGTGGACGACAAGTGGCTGGCGCGGCTGGCTGGGGACGTGCAGGGGGAGCTTGACCGGGTTTCGTCGGCACTGACGGGGCGCATTCAGCAGCTTGCCGAGCGGTATGCTGCGCCGCTGTCGGTGCTGGCCTGCGAGGCGGAGGCGCTGGCGGTGCGGGTGGACAAACACCTCAAAAAGATGGGAATGGTATGGAACTAAAGCCGGGCTACAAGCAAACCGAGGCAGGAGTGATCCCCGAAGATTGGAAGCTTGACTCGATTGCGAAACTGGTTTCGATAACAACAGGTGCGCGAAATACCCAAGATAGAGTGGAAGACGGTTTGTATCCCTTCTTTGTAAGGTCGTCGACTGTCGAAAGGATCAACTCTTTTTCGTTTGATGGGGAGGCCGTTCTGACTGCGGGCGATGGGGTCGGTACAGGCAAAATCTATCACTACATCAAGGGCAAGTTTGACTATCATCAGCGCGTCTATTGCATGCACAGCTTTAATGAGGAACTAGATGGCTACTATTTCTACCTTTACTTTGGTAACCATTTCTTCTCACGCGTGATGTCAATGACTGCTAAATCGTCTGTCGACTCTGTTCGCCGGGAAATGATAGCTGACATGAAAATGCCACTGCCACCCCTTTCCGAGCAACGCGCCATCGCCGCCGCCCTGTCCGACACCGACGCGCTCCTCAGCAGCCTGGTCCGCCTCCTCACCAAGAAGCGCGACATCAAGCAGGCCGTGATGCAGCAACTTTTGACGGGCAAGCATCGGTTGCCGAGGTTCGGGGAGAAGTGGGAAAGCCGAACAATCGAGCAACTCGAAAAACTTGGCATCGTCAAGCTATCGCGGGGACAGGTGATTTCTAAGAAAGATATTGAGAGCATTCCGGGCAGTCTTCCCATCTACTCTTCGTCGGTGAAGAATGACGGCCTTTTTGGCCGCTATGGCCGGTTTATGTTCGACGAGGAGATGATAACATGGTCGGTTGATGGTGGTGGGCATTTTTTCTATCGGGCCAAGCATAAATTCTCAGTGACAAACGTCTGCGGCTTTATGCGCGTAGATACAACAAAGTTAGATTACCGCTTCTTGGCGGCGCAACTTCAACTTTTGCACAGTAAATTGACCTTTGATTATCAGGATAAGGCACACCCCAGCGTTATTCGGAAAGCGTACACGGTTTCAGTTCCACCGTTGGGTGAACAAACTGCGATTGCTGCCGTGCTGTCGGACATGGATGCCGAGATAGACGCGCTGACGCAGCGGCGGGACAAGACCCGCGCCTTGAAACAAGGCATGATGCATGAGCTGTTGACGGGACGGACACGGTTGGTTTTGAAGACAAGAGAGCCGCAGGGCACATTGGCTCGTGAGGAGTAAATATCCGAAATACTATTCATAATATGCTATCATATGAGGAGTATTAACGAGGTTCACTCATCATGGTCTGGAACTGGCAGCGAAACGACTGGCCGATTTTTACGTGGGACGCTTCCCGGCTTGCTGACGCTGAAAAGCAGTTCCTCCTCGGCGGAGGCATCTTGCTCGGAGCCGCCCAGCACCTCGGTCAAGATCAGCAGGACAACGTTCGGGTGGAGATCATGAGCACCGAAGCGCTCACCACCTCGGAGGTTGAGGGAGAAATCCTCGACCGGGTCAGCCTGCAAAGCTCGATCCGGCGGCGGCTGGGACTTGCTGCGGACAACCGGCGGGCGGAAGCACGCGAGCAGGGCATCGCCGAGATGATGGTGGATGCCCTCCAAACGTTCGAGACGCCGCTCACGGCAGAAACGCTCTGTTCCTGGCAGGCGATGGTCGTCAATGGCCGCCGCGACCTGGCAGACATCGGGCAGTACCGCACCCACGCCGAGCCGATGCAGATCGTCTCCGCGCGGGCCGATAAGCACATCGTCTACTTCGAAGCGCCCCCATCAACGCGTGTGCCGCTGGAGATGAGCCGATTTTTAGAATGGTTCAACGGGACCGAGAAAACGCTGCCCGCCCTGACCAGGGCAGGAATAGCCCATTTGTATTTCGAGAGCATCCATCCGTTCGAAGACGGCAACGGCCGGGTCGGGCGGGCTGTGGCGCAGAAAGCGCTGGCGCAGGGCGTCGGGCAGCCCGTGATCCTTGCCCTCTCGGCCACAGTGCTCGCCCGCCGCAATGCGTATTACGCGGCCCTGGCGTCCGCCCAGAGCGGGACGAACGACCTCAGTGAATGGCTCACCTGGTTCACCCGTGTCGGCCTGGAGAGCCAGCGCCGCACGCTGTCCCTGGTGGAGTTTCTGTGGGACAAAGCGCAGGAGATGGACCGCCTGCGCGGCCGCCTGAACCCCCGGCAGGAGAGAGCTTTGCTGCGAATGTTCGAGGCCGGACCGGACGGGTTTGCAGGCGGCATGACGGCAAAGAAGTATATCAGCATCACGTCGGCCTCCATTGCCACTGCGACGCGAGACCTGGCAGACCTCACGGAACGCGGCGCACTGGTTGCGGAAGGCACGTTCCGGGACCGGCGCTACCATCTGAGTGTTCCGCTGCGGCCCACGCCGCGCAGCCTCGTGAACGAAGGTGAAGTTTTATGAATAAGCCCCAAAACAAGGTCGGACAGATCGAGCGCAAGACGCAGGACCGCGTGGTCCGGCTGTTCCAGCACGCTCTGGGCTACGACTACCTCGGCAACTGGATAGACCGGCCTAACAACAAGAACATCGAGGAAGATTATCTGCGGGCGTTCCTCAAGAAGACGCAGCACAGCGAGGAGCTGATTAACCGGGCGCTGTTTGTGCTGACCCGCGACGCCGGGGACACCAGCAAGAGCCTCTACGACCGTAACCGGGCCGTCTACGAGATGCTGCGCTACGGGGTCAAAGTCAAAACCGGGACCGGCGAACAGACCCAGACCGTCTGGCTCGTGGACTGGACGCATCCCGAACAGAACCACTTTTCGCTGGCCGAAGAAGTCACCGTCAAGGGGGCTGATGCCGCCGCGCACGAGAAGCGGCCCGACATCGTGCTGTACATCAACGGAATCGCGCTCGGCGTCTTGGAACTCAAGCGCTCCACCATCTCCGTGGCCGAGGGCATCCGGCAGAACCTGGACAACCAGAAGAAAATCTTCATTGAGCCGTTCTTCTCCACCATGCAGCTTGTTATGGCCGGCAACGACACCGAAGGCATGCGCTACGGCTCCATCCAAACTCCTGAAAAGTATTACCTGGCTTGGAAAGAAGAAGACGGCAGCGCAGAAAACAAGTTGGACCGGCAGCTCGTCCAGATGTGCGGTAAGGCGCGGTTCTTGGAGATCATCCACGACTTCATCGCTTATGACGCCGGGACCAAGAAGCTGTGCCGGCAGAACCAGTACTTCGGCGTCAAAGCCGCCCAGGAGTTTTTGACCCGGCGCGAAGGCGGCATTATCTGGCACACACAAGGCTCCGGCAAAAGCCTCACCATGGTTTGGCTCGCCAAGTGGCTGCGGGAAAACCGCCCGGACTCGCGGGTGCTGATTGTGACTGACCGCACCGAGCTGGACCAGCAGATCGAGACCGTCTTTAAGGGCGTCAGCGAAGACATCCATCGGACCAAAAGCGGCGCGGACCTCATCGCCGCCTTGAACGCCTCCGCGCCCTGGCTTTTGTGCTCGCTGATCCACAAGTTCGGCGGCAAAGAGGACGGCGAAGAAGTGGGGGATGTCAGCGCGTATGCCGAGGACATCAAGAAGGCGCTCCCGAAGGACTTCCGGGCCAAAGGCGACCTGTATGTCTTCGTGGACGAGTGCCACCGCACCCAGTCGGGCGAGCTGCACCAGGCCATGAAGACACTTGTCCCGAACGCCGTCTTTGTCGGCTTCACTGGGACGCCGCTTCTGAAAGCCGACAAACAGAAAAGCATCGAAATCTTCGGGCGCTACATCCATACCTATAAGTTTGACGAAGCCGTCAAAGACAAGGTTGTGCTGGATCTGCGCTACGAAGCCCGCGACATCGAGCAAAGCCTGACTTCGCCGAAGAAAGTGGATGCGTGGTTTGAGGCCAAAACCAAAGGGTTGAACGATCTCGCTCGCGCCCAGCTCAAGCTGCGCTGGGGGACGCTGCGAAAAGTCTTGTCTTCCCAGGACAGGCTGGAGAAGATCGTGGACGATATCCTCTTCGACTTCGCCACCCGCGACCGCCTCCTGAGCGGACGGGGGAACGCGATGCTCGTCTCCGGCTCCATCTTCCAAGCCTGCAAGTTTTACGAGCTGTTCGAGAAGACGGACCTTGCCGGCAAAGTCGCCATCGTCACCTCCTACAAGCCCACGGCGGCGGACATCAAAGGCGAGGAGACCGGGGAGGGATTAACCGAGAAGCTGCGCCAGTACGACATCTACCGGAAAATGATGGCGGATTGGTTCGGGGAAGCCCCGGAAAAGGCCGTGAACCGGATCGAAGAGTTTGAGAAGGCGGTCAAAAAGAAGTTCATTGAGGAGCCGGGCCAGATGAAGCTCCTGATTGTCGTGGATAAGCTGCTCACAGGCTTCGACGCGCCGCCGGCGACCTACCTTTACATCGACAAGCAGATGCGCGACCACGGCCTGTTCCAAGCCATCTGCCGCGTGAACCGGCTGGACGGCGACGACAAGGACTACGGCTACATCGTGGACTACAAAGACCTGTTCCACAGCCTGGAAACCTCCATCCACGATTACACGTCGGGGGCGCTCGACGGGTACGACAAAGACGACGTCAAGGGCCTGCTGACTGACCGGCTTGCTCAGGCTTGCCAGGACCTGGAAGACGCCCGCGAAGCTGTCCGGGCGCTGTGCGAGCCGGTAGAAGCGCCCCGTGACACGCTGGCCTATCTCGCCTACTTCTGCGGTACCGAGTCAGGCGACGCCGCCCAGCTCAAAGCGAACGAGCCGAACCGCCTGGCGCTTTATAAGCTGACGGCCGCCCTCCTGCGTGCCTATGCCAACCTCGCCAACGAGCTGGGGGAAGCCGGCTATACGTCTGCCGAAATCACGAACCTCCAAGCCGAAGTGGATCATTTCGAGAAGGCCCGCAGCGAAGTGAAGCTGGCAAGCGGCGACTATATTGACCTCAAGATGTACGAGCCGGCCATGCGGCATCTGATCGACACCTACATCCGGGCCGAGGAAAGCGAAAAGATCTCAGCCTTCGATGACCTTTCGCTGGTCCAGCTCATTGTCGAGCGTGGCACGGCTTTCGTGGACGCCCTTCCCAGTGGGATCAAGGGCAGCCAGGGAGCAGTCGCTGAAACCATCGAAAACAACGTCCGCAAGCTGATCATTGACGAGACCCCGATCAACCCGAAGTACTATGAAACAATGTCAGCGCTGCTGGACGCTCTGATTGCCCAGCGCAAGACCGACGCGATCAATCACAAAGACTACCTCGCGAAAGTCGTGGAGCTGACCACGCAGGTCCAAAATCCCGCCCCCGCCGCAGCGTACCCCGCCGAGCTTAATTCGCCGGCCAAGCGGGCGCTCTACGACAACCTGGACCGAAACAAAGACCTGGCCCTTGCTATAAACGACAAGGTCGTCCGTGAGCGTCAGGACGACTGGCGTAGCAGTAGCGTCAAAACCCGCAAAGTGAAGTACGCCATTAAAGAAGCTCTGTCAGGGGACGAGGCGCTGACCGAGCAGGTGCTGGAACTCGTGAAAAACCAGTATGAATACTAAGCTCTGCACAGAACCGCATCGGATCACCGTCCAGCACCTCTCAGTAGACGTCGTCCGCAAGTTCATCAAAAACTTGCACCTCGGCGTCTATCCGCCGGAGGGCCGGGTCCGTGTCGCCGCGCCGCTTGCGGTCAGCGATGAGGCGGTCCGCCGGGCGGTCATCGGCAAGCTTGGGTGGATCAAGCGCCAGCAGGCAAACTTCCGCGCCCAGCCGCGCCAGGGCAAGCGCGAAATGGTTGACGGCGAGAGCCACTACTTCCAAGGGCAGCGCTACCGCCTCCGCATCATTGAAAGCCCCACAGGGCCGAAAGTCGTTCTCAACAAGACCCGCCTGGAACTGCACATCCGGCTTGACGCTACGCCCGAAGAGCGGGAGCGGGTGCTGCACCGCTGGTACCGCGCCTGCTTGAAAGAATTAGTAGCACCACTCTTAGAAAAGTGGCAGCCGGTCATCGGCGTCCAGGCGTCTTATTGGGGCATCCGAAAGATGAAAACCAAATGGGGGTCCTGCAACACAGAGGCGTCCCGGATCTGGCTGAACCTGGAACTCGCCAAAAAGCCGGTGTCCTGCGTGGAGTACATCCTCGTCCATGAACTGGTGCACCTGCACGAGCGCCATCATAACGACCGCTTCCGCGCCCTGATGACCGCTGCCATGCCGCACTGGCAGACGCAGCGCGAAGAGCTGAACCGCACGCCGCTCGGCAGCGAAACGTGGGACTATTGACGGTCAAGATGAAGGAGTGAGGAAATGAGCCACCTTGCCGGCATTTATCAATGACCCGCACGTGAAAACTAGGTGGAAGCAGTTGCAGTGAGAGTGAAACGTTGACCGGCTATGAAGAACGTGCTGAGTGTACACTACTAACGCGAGAAATAACTTGTGGTAAATCTTTCTATCATCAACCCATTGTGCAGAGCCGCATGAGTGAACAACTAGCCCGCAGAGGACGAGACGAGCGGTTTTAGCGGGTGGTCAGCCTGCTGCCTCCACTGGGGAGGGTATAGACTTGGCTCATGTAAAACGTCTCCTTGTGCTACCCAGACTTTGGAAGCGCAAACTCCGTTGAACGCCTTGACGATCTCCGCCAGTTGATCGCGCCGCCGAGCGCTTGGTGTTATGACCAGAACGCGGGCGTTGACATAGCCGGTTACGTCCGGCAGACGTCCGCTTGCAAACAACGCTTCATACGCCGTCAGCTTCTCCCGCCAGTGCCGATCCCCGCGCTCGGTTCCCCGGTCCACTTCCACCAGGCTCACCAAAACCGCCTTCGGCAGCCGGAGAATAAACCAAGCGTCAGGCCGCACCTGGTAGGGGGCTTGAGTCCGTGCCAGGTCAATAATCGCTTCCTCCCCGTCGTGCCAGGCTTCCAGGTCATAGCCATCCCCGCGTGCGATTTCTTCCACCCAGACACGCACGTCCCGCACCGCAAGCTCATGCGCCAGGAACAGACTGTTTTTGGGGCCATACGTCGGCTTTGATCGGCCCTTTGCTTCTTTCTCGCGCAGTCCGGCTTTATGAAGCGCATCCAGTCCGGCCGCTGCCAAGGTATAGACGTTCGGGGCAGAGCCGTACAGCAAGGAAGCGTCGTTCGGAGCCTCGGACGGAGCCAAAGCCGCGCGGGACACCGGCAGCACGTCCACCATCCCCGCATCGAAGAGCGCCCGCATTTGCCGCCGCGCATTCTTTTCCGACAAATCCTGCCGCTCCGCCGGGCAGCAGACCCTCGCAATCTGAGGCAGGGACAAAAAGCGCATCTCGGCCAGAAAGAGCAGCATCTTGACCTTGGTAGGCGTCAAGGACACGAACGGCGCATCTGCCGGGGAGCGGGAGTAGCGCCGCCGCCGAGCATCGTCCACCGTCACATGCAGACGCCGAGCATCGTCCGTCAGGGGTTGTGTTGTCGCTCTTGGCGGATGTTGGTTTTGATCAGGCAAGGCTTCCGTCCTCCGCAATGATTGGAATATTAGGTATTGGAATGTCCGGTGCGGACGGCTCTGGTGCCGGAAACCGCTTCGGAGCTGTACGCGATAAGGACGTCTGCGCCTGTGCCTCAGTGGCTTCCGGCATGGGCATTTTTGCTAAGGAAGTTGCCTGCGGCTGTGCCGGCAGTCCGCCTGGTTTCGTGGTGAACTGCGGCGCGGTACGCTGGATGGTTTGAGGCGAGACTCGGTTCTTCTTGGGAACGGCGGTCTGGCTGGGCGTAGAATTCCTTGCATGTGAAGGGTCTGCTTCTGAGTGGTCTACCGAAGGCGTTACTCCCGCGACCCGCTCCGCCGTTTCCCGCCGCCACACCCCTGCCTGTTCGACCTCCCGTGCAGACTGTCCGCTTGCTGCCACTGCGGCGGACAGGAATCGATCAAACCCTGCTGCCGGCATGGGGTCTGCCACCGGCAGCACCTGAACGACTCTGGCTTCCCCGGAGGCCAGCCGCAGCACCGCCTGGCGCACCGGCAGCTCGCCCAGCACCTTGATCCACTTGCGCTCCCGCTCGGCTTCGGTTTCTCGCGAGAGTACCGAGAGCCGGGGGCGGGGGAAGTAGACCGTCAAGCGCACCGGCCCGGACCCGGACAGGCCGTAGTCTCCCGCAGGCAGCCCCCGCACATACCGGGACAGCTCGACCGGCTTCTTGCTGTCCGCCGCATGCACATACAGTCGGTCAATCCCGGAGACAGAGGCCAGGCGCTTCAGGCCCGAAACTTGGGCGTCCCCTTCGGCTTTGCGGGCCAGATGCCAGAACGCCTGAACCGCTGCCGGGGACAGGCAAATCGGTTCGCCGCGACCGTCGCGAATGGTGTGAACCGTTTCCGCCCAGGCTTCCGGCAGCCCCTCCGCGTCACGCTTCCCGACGTCCACAGCGATCTTCGAGGTCCGCTCGCCGGTCCCGGCGGCAAGCGAGGCGGCAACGAGCCGCGCGTCCTCGTAGCCCAGGCGAAAGAACGCCCGTACCGCCGTGTTCGCCAGAAGCGATGTCCTGAGGCCGTCCGAAAGCTGGTTCAGGTGCTGGCAGGCGACCAACAGGCGTAGGCCCCGCGAGCGGGCGATTGCCAGGATTTGGGTTGCCGCCTCGCCGACGAACTCCTCCGAGACTCCCATCTCGTCCAGCGCCAGCACCACGGGAACCGGCCCGTCCGAGCGCAGGGCCGTTCTGAGAAGCTGATGGGCAAGCAGCCCGCCCAGGAGGCGCACCCCTTCGTCGCCAAGGGCCGCGCTGTCCAGATGCACCAGCACAAGTCTTGGCTTATGCCACAGCGATCCCAGGTGCAGAGTGGTCCGCCGGGCGCAAAGGAGCGCCCGCAGGAACGGGGTCCTCAGAAGCTCGCGGAACTTGTTGAAGACCGGGGCGACGGCGGCCGCCCGCTCTGACTTGCTCCACGCGGCAAACTCCGAAAGGAAAAAGTCTCGTGCTTCTTCGAAGGCGACATCCCCCAGCACCGCGCCGGGCTTCGCGGGAGGCAACGGCAGGGGCGTCCGCAGCAGCCCCGCCCGGTAGTCGTCGCGCTGCAAGAAGCGGGCCAGCTCAAACAGCGAGAGTCCGTGTGAAGCAATAACGATCAGGGCGTTCGTCAGCAGGTCACCCATCCGAGGTCCCCAAGACGACGTACTCTTTTCCAAAACCGAAACGACGTCGGAGGCCGCCTGCGCCGGGGTCAGACCAGAGGCCCGTGCGTCAAGCGGGTTCCACCCCGGCGCACCGGCCCCGGACAGATGCGGCGAAAGCACGGTGACTTGCTCCGGCGCTACTCCTAGGCCGTAGGCCAGTGATAGCAGGTGGCGCAGGGTTTCGATCTTGGGGTCTAGGATCACTGCCGAGCAGCCGGCGCGGAGCTGCTCTGCCAGAAGGTGCAGCGCGAGCCGGGTCTTGCCGCTGCCGGTCGCCCCGATGACGCAGGCATGGCGGGCCAGCAGGTCCGCGCCCACCCACGCCGCGCCGGACGGGGACGCGGTCTTCTCCGCCCCGGAAAGCGGGGGAACAGGCACGTCCAGCCGCTCTGCCGCATACGCCCGAAACCAGGGCTTCTCGATGTGGCGCTCCAATTCCGAGGCGTCGCAGAGAAACCGGACGCCCTCTGCATCCGTCCCCGGCGAGGGCGCGAACCGCCCGACTTCAATGCTGCCACTGATGGCAGAGGCCCCCGGCGGCGTGTGTGCCGCCGCTTCAGATCGCTTGTACACGCTCCAGCGTCCCCCCTGTCCCGCTCCTTACTCCCTGGACTGCCTTCTCACTTTCTACACGGTCGCTTGGGCCTGGCGGTTCAGCCGCCACAGCTCCCGTAGGCGCTGCCCGACTTCCTCCACGGCGTAGGGAGCCAAATGCTGGCCCAACTCGCTGCGGTAGATCAGCCAGTCTTCTTCGGTTTCCACGCCCTGCAAAAACCCGCGTAGAGCCACCGCTTCCACCTGTTCGTCTGTGACGTGCGTGCTGACGGGGGCCGGGGAGGAAGGGGAACCGAGCGGCGTCGGTGCAAGGGACGTTTGGGGGCCGGGGGAGAGGGTGATCATGCCCAGCGAGTGCAGCTCGCCTGCAAGGCGCTGGCGGTTGACTTCGTTCCACTCGATGCGGTGGCGCTGGGCACCGACTTCCCCGGACTGCACCGTGACTTTGAGGCGGATTTCCGCCTCAGCGGTCTTTCGCTGCTCTTCGAGGAGGGCCTGCCGGGCCTGCATCTTGGCGATGGCCGGAACCTTCATCTTGTCTTCCAGCCACGCTTCGTACCGCAGACGCATCAGCCCGAGAACGCCCCGGCTGCGGGCCGCGTCCATCTCGGCTTCCATGCGGGCGATGCGCGGCTCGATCTGCCGCTCGGCGTCCCGGCTGGGAACGGCAAAGGGTTGAGTGCCGACAGCACGCAGGGCAAGGCTGGTGTCTATGGAAGATTGAGGGCTGGCATTGACGGAGGACGAATTGTTGACGGAATTGGAATTGCTAACGGAGGAAGTGTTGTCGTTGGTCATGGCGGCGCTCCTTGATCATAACGGTAATCCCCTCGGCCCCGAGGGGATGAATGATGCGAAAGAGTAAGCGCCCAAAAAAGCTAAGGACGCTTCCAGGACCGGCACTGGTCTGGGAAGGAGCAGCAAGCAAGACACAAAGGTTAAGCAAGGCACTAATTGGTGTGCTTGCTAAAACCGCTTCAGTGCATAAATCATGCCAAGTCAGATTGCCAGGATTTTTTGTTTAATTTCATGGATGCTACGTAGGCGGTGCTGGGGGTGTCCATTCTTTTACCAACCCGCCCCGCCGGGTATGCAGACGAGGAGCGAGGGCGGAAGGGCCGAGAGACAAGGATAGATAGTTGCACGAATATTGGGCGATATAATGCGGCCCGTCCCATCTGAAAGGCGTGGACATTCGGGCGGTCAATCGGATGTTCACCGAACACCCTCCCCAATGTCCAGGTGATTGTCCATTTGACTCTCTAAGCTGAAACATGAAAAGCCCGCCTGAGCGTGTGCTGAGGCGGGCGGGGTGAGGCAGGCGGTAAGGCCCGGCTCGAAGTGAAAAACGCTTCCTCGAAGCGAGAACTGCCCGCCCGCTGCCGGTCTTGCACAAGACTGATCCCAGGCGCAAGGCCCCCGGTCGCTGGCTCTCTCGGCAAACGGACGGGACTTTGTCCAGAGGAGGCGAGGCTCCTCCAGGCGGCTGCCATCCCTGGCAAGCTGTGACAAGAGTAACTCTCTATAAGGAAGACTCAACGTGCGTTGTTAGTGTAAACTTGTTTCTGTAAAAGTAGATGGCTTCTGCTCAAAAGTAGTAGGCCAGGGAGTATTCTTGAAGTTACCACACTTTAAGGACGACAACCCATGACCTACCAGAACGAGTTTACTCTGTCCGAGGCACTTTTAGAACAACTTTCCGCCAGCGGCTTGGACGCTTTGCCGACGCTTTTTCAAGTCCTCTTGAACGCTGCCATGCAAATCGAGCGCCAAAAGCACCTGGGCGCGGCCCCGCATGAGCGTACTGAAGAACGCACAGGCCACGCCAACGGCTACAAAGACAAAACGCTCAACACCCGCCTGGGCCAGATCACCGTCGCCGTGCCCCAAGTACGGGAAGGTGGCTTTTATCCACAGTCGTTGGAGCGCGGCACCCGCTCCGAGCGAGCCTTGAAGCTGGCGTTGGCCGAAATGTATGTGCAGGGCGTCTCCACCCGCAAAGTGGCCGCCATCACCGAGCAGCTTTGCGGCTTTGCCGTTTCATCTACCCAGGTCAGCCAGGCGGCAAAAGAACTAGACCAAACGCTGGAAGCCTGGCGGCAGCGGCCTTTAGCCGCTTGCCCGTATGTCTACCTCGATGCCCGTTACGAGCGGGTGCGCCAAGCAGGACTGGTGCAGAAAGCCGCTGTTTTAGTAGCTGTCGGCGTGGACGAGGCGGGAAAACGCTCGGTGCTGGGCGTGTCCGTGGCGCTGTCCGAACACGAAGTCCACTGGCGCTCCTTCCTGCAAAGCCTAGTGGCTCGCGGCCTGTGCGGGGTGCGCCTGGTCATCAGCGACGCCCATGAAGGACTGAAAGCCGCCCGTTTAGCCGTGTTCGGGGGCGTACCGTGGCAGCGGTGCCAGTTCCACTTGCAGCAGAACGCCTCGGCGTATGTGCCCAAGCAGGACATGAAAGCCTCGGTTGCCGCAGACATCCGCGCCGTCTTCAACGCCCAGGACAGGACTGAGGCGGACGCGCTCCTGAAGCGGACGGTGCAAAAATATGAGGCCACGGCTCCGAAACTTGCGGCGTGGCTGGAAGAGAGCCTGCCCGAGGGTCTGGCGGTCTTTGCCTTTCCTGAGCCGCATCGCCGCCTGCTGCGGACCACTAACGGCGTTGAGCGCGTGAACCGGGAGATCAAGCGGCGCACCCAGGTGGCGAGCATCTTTCCCAACGAGGCGTCGTGCCTGCGGCTGGTGAGCGCTCTGCTGATGGAGACCAGCGACGATTGGCAGACGGGAAAAGCCTACCTGACATTCACACATTAACCGAACAATAACCGAACAATCAAGATGCTCCCAGCTTTTACAGAAAAAACTTGACACTATCTTATCGCACGACGTGGAGTTGTAATCTTGTTGGCGACACCTGAAACTCCTGAACGTGAACCAAGACCACTCCAGGTGAAGATAGCATCATATACTCCATAAACATTGTAATTGGTGTCTGTAGGGTCGTCACTCCCGAAATGCCATAAACCTGCACCGCTCTCTCCTATTGTAGCATCCATTGTCGGAAATAGTAGAGAAGGCGAGTCACTGAGGAGATTAGGATCAGGCGATGCGTTGACCGGACCATCATCTCCATTGTATGTGTAACTCTCAAAGAGATCAGGACAAATACCAGGACGGGTTCCTGTCAGAATGGGTGTTGCTGGTGCCCAAGTAAAGCCTGGATACCCGGCAATATGTGTGACAACTGATGGAGGGTACACGGTGTCAGTGCTTTCTAGCTGCATATACTGTGTGTAACTGCCCAGTGGCCTGCCGCGCTGTCCTACAGGCCCATTGGTGATTGGATTGCAGTCAATCACTGCCCAGTCGTCGTAGAATATGTTCCCGATGGCCCCACTGGCGAAAGTCGCTCCCTTGAGATATCCTTTTGCCACAAAAGTATGGTTAGAAGTGGTAAAAGTTGTCAAATGCGTTAATGACCAATTATAATCAAAGCCAGGAAAGACTAGGATTGTCGTTGCCGTACCACCCCTGGATGGGTCGAATACGACGTGCGCCGCTGTAAGGACGTGATTCATCCCTATTAAGGTGCCACTTCCGTGAAGCGCAGTTTTATCTGGGAAAATAGCCGTCACCCGAATGCAAGCGCGGTATGCATAAACATATGGCGGAGCAATTGTAGCAGCCACATATTTGCGGTCATCAGTTCCATCTGGCAAGCCCGCGAGGCCGGTGGGTGCGTTTGGGTGTAAAACACCTGGAGCCGAAATACTTGGGGCAATATGGCCACTGGAGCCAATCTCGAAAGAACTGCTTGGATCGAGATCAAACCTCTCCATGTCCCCAATTCCCGCTGCCAAGGGATACGGTGGATTGTCGCCTGTGTATGTTTGTCCTGTTGATCTGCCTTCGATGTTCGGGCCAGTGGCGAGGTTCTCCGGTAATACAAAGACGGTGAAGGCCGCACGTTGTATGGAGCCATCTGCGGATGTTCCCTTGACCACGAAATGATAAGCGCCGGGCGCGACTGAGGCTCCTATTGTCACTGTCAACGCGCTTGTGCCGCTAACGGCAAGGCTTGCCTGGCTGAACGAGACGCCGATTTTAGTGGGATCGGTCGTGTTTGCAGGCGCAAGTACGGGGGCGGTTGGGTCGTCAACGAGCGACAGTGTGATCGGCTGCGAGTAGCCGCTGGTCGTGCCGAGGGCAACAACCGCAGAGGCTATTCCAGTCGGGATCGCATTAGTTGAGTTGTCTGTGACCGTCAGTAAAAATGGCAGTGCGTTCGGGGGCGGCAGGATGTTCAAGCCCGTCACCGCTGTCGTGGTCACGCCGCCGTTGCCGGTGCCGGTGATCGCGACCGGGTAGTAGCCCGGCGTCACGGCGCTTGTCGCCTGGAATGTGACCAATGTTGTCTGGGCAGCGGTTCCCGTGAGAGAAATCGCGGTGGGATTGGTAACGACGCTCACGCCGCTGGGAAGCCCGGTTGCGACGAACGAGACAGGGCCGGTATAGCCGTTGACTGGGGTGATTGTCAAAGAAGCGCCTCCGCCTGCCGTGCTGCCTGCCGTAAGGCCCACTTCGCCCGTGCCGAACGCCAGCGTGACGTTGCCGCTTGCCCCGGTCACGACGGGTGCGACGGTCAGCGGGATTGTAACCGTCTGCGTCAGGCTCCCGGATGTTCCGGCGATAGTCACTGAACCTTGCCCGAGTGTTGCCGTCGGCGTCGCGGTGAACGTCAGCACACTTGCGCCCGTGGTTGGATCGGTTCCGTAGACGAGGGTAACTCCACTCGGCAAAGCCGAATTGGTCAAGGCGACGCTGCCATTGAAGCCATTAGACGGAACGACAGAAACGGTCAACCCGCTGGATAATCCTTGAATGACCGCAAGACGGGCGGGATAAGCGGTCAACTGAAAATCGGGACTGGGTGCAGCAAGAGCAGCACTTGCCTCATTGCTTGATTCACGCTCAACATCGGTTGTGCCGTTATTGTAAAGTACATACACTTTGTAATAGTATTTGACGCCAGCCGTGAGACCTGTACTGTCCAAATACATGCGATTGAGTGTGCCGCTGGAACCGGCGGGTTCTGTGGAGATATTGGAGGCGATGCGAGTGTAGGGACCGCCGCTTTGGGGGCCGCGGTAGACATTGTATCTGCGGTCTACAATGCGAGAGCTGGACCAATTCAGGGTAATGTTGCTGCTGGTTGCTACCGTGGTCAGAGTGGCTTGGGCCGAAGCAGGCGTAACCAGGAAGAAGCAAAGCAGGCCAATCAAAAAGACCAGGCTGTAGCCGAGAGGGCCGAGCCGAGAGGGCCGAGCCGAGAGGGCCGAGCCGAGAGGGCCGAGCCGAGAGGGCCGAGCCGAGAGGGCCGAGCCGAGAGGGCCGAGCAAAAATAGGGGTAGGCATGGTGGTCTCCAATCTTTCAGAATCGTCAACGATCTTCAAGGCGATGAGCGGACACGCGATGCCTCGGGGGAGTGCCCAAACTGCGGGCAGTGCCGAGAGGTATTGCTATAATAGCATACTTCTGACAGATTTGTGTTAAGAAAAGATTAAATCTTTTCGCTTAACCTTCCGTGCCATATAATCTATCCCCGAAGTCGCCGAGGCCGGGCAGGATGTACTTGCGGGCGTCGAGCTGACGGTCCAAACCTGCCGTGAAGATCGCGACGTCCGGGTGGTCGGCGTTCAGGCGCAGGGCGCCTTCGGGGGCGGCGACGAGCGACAGCATCAGAACGCGGCCTGCCCCGGCGGCTTTGACCGTGGCGATTGCCTGGGACGCCGAGCCGCCGGTGGCGAGCATCGGGTCCAGAATCAGCGTCGTGCGTCCGTGCATCTCGGGCGGCAGCTTGGCGTAGTAGGGGGATGCGACGGCAGTTTCATGGTCGCGCTCTAGGCCGATGTAGCCGACGGCGACGTCCGGGAAGAACTCGACGATCGGGTCGAGCATTCCGAGGCCCGCCCGCAGGATTGGGACTGCCACGAGCGGGTCATCCCAGACCAGGCAGTCTAAGCGTTCCAGCGGCGTTTCGATCGCGCGGGGGCGCAGCCGAAGGGTCTGCGTGGCTTCGAGCGCCAGCAGGACCGTGAGGCGTTTGGTCAGCAGCCGGAAGTTAGCCGGCTTGGTGGTCTGGTCCCGCAGGTGGGTCAGAAAATGCTGCGCGAGTGGGTGGCTCAGTGTGGTAATGTTCATGGTGTCACTCCGGAAAGAGCTGGTTATAGCCCCATTCCTGGCTGGGGTCGTACAGGCGGCTGCCTTCAATCACAATAACCCCCTCGGTCAGCCCGGTAATCAGCTTGGCGATGTCAAAGACAAGGTCGCCCGTTTCTGGAACCAGGTCGGGGTCGCGCCGCAGATTCCAGACGATCTCAAAACGTGCATCGCAGAGCCGAACTTGTGCTACAATGTTCTCAGGCGAGTTTGTTTGGGCCAGACTGTCCGCCATGCCCTGTGACTCCGTCAGGACATCGGCGTGGTGCAGATTTTGGTACACCTTGAGCGGCGCGGTATCGTACAAGCCGGCGAAAAACCCCGCTCCACTGCCTTCGATTAAAATGTGTGGCTCCTGCTGCCGGACGCTTTCGCGGACTGCTGCGAGTTCGACGGGTTTGCGGGCCGTTTCGTAGACAACATAAACAATCGCTTCAGAACTCATTGACACTGATCCCCTATGAACCTGCTTAACCCCTTAAACTTCTTGTGGGCGATCCCGCTGCTCGGCGGCATTGTCGCGCTGTGGATGCTGCGCCTCAAACGGCAGGAAGTTTCCGTGTCGTCGCTGTATCTGTGGAACACGCTGATGCAGGAAACGCAGGCAAACGCGCCGTTCCAAAAACTGCGGCGCTCCCTGCTCCTGTTTCTGCAACTGCCGGCCGCTTTCCTGCTGATCTTTGCCCTGGCCCGGCCCTTTGTCTACGGCGCGGGCCAAGCCGGGCACACGGTTGTGATTGTCCTCGACACGTCGGCCTCGATGAACGCGACCGATGTGAACCCCTCGCGGCTGGCGGCGGCGAAAGCGGCCGCCGACGACTTTGTAGATCACCAAATGCGAGCGGGTGATGTCGCGACCGTCGTCTCGGCGTCGTCCAAGCCGCAGTCTTTAGTCTCCGGGTTCACCGGCGACAGCGGGCGACTGAAAGCCGCGGTTGACGGCGCGGCCCCGACCGACACCGTGGCCGATCTGTCGGCGGCGCTGACCCTGGCGCAGTCGCTGGTCGGGACACGGTCTGGAGCGCAGATCCGCGTCTTCTCCGACGGTGCATACTCGGCAGGCGACGGGCGAAAGCTGGCGGCCCTGCCCTTCGGCGGCACCGATGTCGCACTGTCGCCGGTGGGCACGACGGCCCCCGACAATTTAGCGATTACCCGTCTCGACGGTCGGCGCAACCCGCAGACTGGCACGAATGAAGTCTTTGCCGAGGTGCAAAACGCCGGCGGCAAGACGCATTCCGGTGGGACGCTGTCGCTGCTCAAAGACGGGCGGCTGGTGGATGCCCGTGCGCTCAATTTCACGAATAACACACAGATCGAGACATTTGACAGCCCCCTCCTGAAAGACGGCGGCGTCGTGACGGCGCGATTGGACGATGTCAAAGACGATCTGGCCGCCGACAATTCGGCGTCCCTCGTGCTGGCCCCGCCGCGCCCCCGGCGGGTGCTTTTGGTGACGCCCGGCAACATCTTTTTAGAGCGCGGCCTCAATCTTGACCCCGATGTCGTGCTGGAAGAATGCACCCCCGATGAGTTCGCGACAGTCGGCAAAAGCGGTGCGGGCTACGGCATGGTCGTCTTTGACGGCGTCCTGCCCGCCGCGCCGCTGCCGCCGGGCAATTATCTGGTCTTCGATGCCGACAGTCCGCAGCTCCCCGTCACGGCCAGCGGCACGTCGGACAACCCGGCATTCGTAGACGAAAACAAAAACCATCCCGTGATGCGCTTTGTAGACTTGTCCGGCCTGCATCTGCGGGCCGCCAAGCACACGGCGGCGCAGTCCTGGGGACAATCGCTGGCTGAGGCCGACTCAGGGCCGCTCCTTGCCGCCGGAGAGCATGACGGCCTGCGGGTCGTCTCGGTGTCGTTTGCTCTCAGCGACTCCGACTGGCCCCTGCGCGTCTCGTTCCCGATCTTCCTGACCAACGCCGTCCGCTGGCTCACGGCGTCCGGCGGCCTCGGGGCGTCCTCGCCCGAGACCCCCACCGGGGGCGTTGCGTCGGTGACCATCCCGCCCGGCCCGTCGAGCGTGTCCGTCACCCGGCCCGACGGCACAAAAACCGCCGTCAGCGCCCCCGCGACCGGCGGCGTCGTCCTGATCGCCGACACCCGGCAGGCGGGCGTCTACCACGCCCAAGTCGGGGGTGCCGATTATCCGTTCGCGGTCAATTTAGACAGCGCCGATGAAAGCCGACTGGCCGCCCAGAAGCAGCCCGCGCTGACCCACCCCGGCACACCCCAAGCCGCCCCGGCGCACCTGCCGCCGAGCCGCCGGGCCAAAAACGATCTCTGGCCGGCCCTCGCCGCCGCCGCGTTAGCGCTATTGATGCTGGAATGGTTTGTCTTCCACAAGCGTATTTGACCCGTGACTTTTTGTCTTGCAGGCACGTTTGCGCGGCTTCGATTGTTCAAAGAGTAACCATGAACGAAACCGAACAAGAACTCCAAAGTCGTCTGCTGGCAGGGCGCACTGCCGATGGTGGAACCCGTCCCAGCCTGCCGCCCGCCGACCTGCCCCCGTCGCCCTATTACGCCGGGCCGGGCCAGGCGCCCCCGCCCCCTGCGCCGAGTGGGCCGCCGTCGCTTCTCGAACGCCTCAAAGCCAAAGGCGGCGTCCTCGGCACCCTCGCATCGGCCCTGCTGGTGCTGGCGAAATTCGCCGCGCCGGTCCTCGCCGTTGCCGCCAAGTTCAAGTTCCTGCTTGTCGCCGGGAAGCTGCTGCTTGGGGGCGGCTCGATGCTGCTCTCGATGTGGGTCTGGGGGCTGGTCTATGGCTGGCAATTCGGGGTGGGCATCGTGCTGATGATCTTCATTCACGAGTGCGGCCATGCGGTGGCGGCCCGGATGCGCGGCATCCCCACCAGCATCATGGTCTTCGTGCCGCTGATGGGCGCGTTCGTCACTACGGGCCGGGGGGGCAAGAGCATCACCGAAGATGCGTTTATCGGCATTATGGGCCCCGTCTTCGGGACAGTGGCCGGGCTGGGCTGCCTCGTGCTGTACGCCGTCACGCCCGGCCATTCGCCGTTCTGGCTGGCGCTGGCCCAGGTGAACTTCTTTATGAACCTGTTCAACCTCGCCCCGACCCCGCCGCTCGACGGCGGCTGGATCACGCCGCTGTTTTCGCCGAAGCTGCTGGCCGTCGGCGCAGTCCTGCTGCTGTTCCTGGCCCGCTACAACCCGCTGATTATCGTGCTGGCCCTCCTGAGCCTGCCGCGCATTATCTCCGGCTGGAAAGCCAAGCCCGAAGACAGTCCGTATTACCAGGCAACCACCACCGACCGCTGGAAGTTCGGCGCAGCGTATCTTGGCCTCGCCGCCCTGCTGGCCGTTCTAAGCTACATGGTCCACTCCCAGCTAAGCGTCATCCCGCACCCTATTGCGTAGAATGGCTTGGGGAAGTGAGCGTGACAAAAAGCAGCTTGCGATAGTCGTTCTTTGGAAAAGAATGCGTCACGTCGTAGGCTGCCATCTCGCCGCTAGAAACGGTGTGAGCAATGGCTATTGGCTGATTGGGAATTGCCGAGTTCGGGCTGGGATTAAGACCGGCGAGGTCCAGATTGAGCGTAATCGAGCTGTCTGAATTGATATGGGGAGTGACGCACAGAGAAGAAACAGCCACGAGGTAACTTCCACTCATCGGTGGACTATCCGAAGAAAAGAGACCGGCGCGGGAGGACAGCATGAATGGAATAGTGGCGGTTGCATCGCTGTCAAAAACGTCTGTTGTGTCGCTGTAGCTGCCGTTTGTCACCGGTGAAGGCTGGCAGAAAACCGCGTTGGTTGTGCGAAGCTGTAGCACCGCTTGGCTTGGGTGAGACAAGTCAATTTCCTGCTTCAAATTCAAAGGAACAGCCACAAGAAACACGTTGATTGCTACCTGCCGGGGGGCAGCATCCAAGACGCTGACGATTTCACGGCACGTTTTCTAGCCCGCTTCCGTCGCGTCCAGCAACAATGAGTTATTGCTTGTCAGAGGGAATATATGCGTGACGCCTTCCGGCAGATTTGCTTCGGCGGGGGTGGGCAGAGGGCCTTGGTTTTTGGCGTAAGGATCAGTCGTTGCCATCTTCCAATTCATTCGTTCTATTACTTCGCCGGGGGTTACATGGTGCAGAGTAATTGTACGCCATTTGAGGTCGGCGGCGTTAATTTTGGCTGCTCGGTTTGGGGCAGGAATAGGCATTTGGGCGGAGGCGGCGAGGGGCCAAAGCAGAAACGCGGCGGGCAGCAGCAAAATGGCGGGGCGGAGCATGGCGAGGTTCTCCAATCGGGGCATATTGGAACAGTGTACCCCGGTCTGGAAGACCGGGGCTTTAGACGTGCAGGATGTCCCTGCGGGACGAAGATGCTGATTGCAAACGATGGGGCGAGCGAGCGAGTGGCTGAACTCACTCGCTGGAAGGTGTTCGGAAACACCGCCTGTCCAGGGGACAGCAGAAGTGACATCCAACGGAGTTGGTCTTCCGTCCCCTGGACTGCACTGGCAGACCTGGAAGGCGGGCGGTCATTCCGATGACCTGTCTGCGCGGACGTTTACGTCCGCGTCTTGCTTCATTTCCCTTCCTCTTTCAAGGCATCCAAAAGCGTCTGGATTTTGGTGGTGGCGACGGCGATGCGGGTGTCTGCTGCGCCATAGTAGAGCATTAAATCGTCGCCTTTGATGATCGTGCCCGTCGGAAAGATGACGCCGGGGATGAAGCCGGTGGACTCATACGCCTCTTTCGGGCCGAAGACCCAGCGGGGCAGGCGGCGGATGACCCGGTGCGGGTTGTCTAAATCCAGCAGCGCCAGGCCGGCGCGGTAAATCGGGCCGTGGGACGTTCCCTTGACCCCGTGGTAGATGATCAGCCAGCCGTCGGGGGTCTCGATGGGCGGCGGCCCGCCGCCGACCTTTTCGCCGTCCCACCACGGGCCGCCGCGCTCCTCGATAATCACCCAGGGATGACCCCAATGGATCAAATCCTCGCTCTCGGCCAGCCAGATATGTTCCATGTCGCCCAGCGCGGGCCGGTGCAGCATCCAGTATTTGCCATTGATCTGCCGGGGAAACAGGGCGGCATCCTTGTTGTTCGGAGCCATGACCAGGCCGAACCGTTCGGTGGACTCAAAATCCGTGGTCGTGGCGATGCAGACCCCCGCGCCGAGCGGGGAGTAGCCGGTGTAGGTAATCGCATACTGCCCGCGATCGGCCAAATAGACCAGGCGCGGGTCCTCGCAGCCGTAGCTCTCGAACGGCAGGTTGTAGTCGCTCGGGTGCAGCAGCGGCTTCGGCTCGATGCGCCAATCGGTCAGGCCGTCTTTGGAGCGGGCGACGGTGATATGCGAGCTGCCTTCCTGGTCAATCACCCGCAGAAGTAAAAGCACGTCGTCGCCGACCAAATGCGCCGCCGGGTTGCAGACACAGTCGCAGGGGTAGGGCAGATCGCTCGGGTTGATGATCGGGTTCAATTCGGAGCGTGTAAACAGTTCGTGGTCAAGCATGGAAACATCTTTCTAGGAAAACATCTTTCTATGGAAGCTGCTGCTGTTATACCAACTTTCGGCCCAAATAGTTCGGGCAGCCGCTGCCGCTGGGCAGGAAAATCGGCAAAAGTCGTGGAATTAAATGCCTATGGCTTTGAAAACAACATCACCCGGAAACGCGGAGGCCGATGCCCCGGCGGAAAAAGTCAAGCCCCTGGCGCTCGGGCGGGTCCTCTGGCTCGGCCTGCTGCTGATCCCGCTCAACGTCTTCTGGACCATCTTGATCGAAGTGCGCTGGTACACGCTTGACGGCACCTCGCTGCCGCTGTTTATCACGCCGATCTTTATGCTGTTCATTGTCGTGCTGCTTAATTTGGCTTGGCGCAAAGTCTTTCCCCGCGCTCACCCGATGCGTCAGGAAGAATTACTGCTGCTGTATATCATGCTGGTCGTTTCGTGTACGTTCGCCGGGCACGATACGCTGCAAAACCTGTTTGGCGCGATCACCTACCCGTATTGGCATGACACCACGCAGAATAAGTGGCAGTCGCTGTTCTTCCAGTACCTGCCGAAGTGGCTGATTATCACCGACAAAGACGCCCTGACGGCGATGAACCACGGCAACGTCAATCTGTACAGCCCGCAGGGACTTCTTTACCTGCGGGCGTGGATCGTGCCGCTGGCGTCTTGGGGCCTGTTCTTTCTGACACTTGTTGGGATGTACCTTTGCTTGACCGTGCTGGTCCGGCGGGCGTGGATCGAAAACGAAAAGCTGACCTTTCCCATTGTGCAGCTGCCGCTGGCGATGACCAGCGAGTCGGCGGGCACGACTTTCTTTAAGAACCCGGTCATGTGGGCCGGCTTCTGCCTGGCCTTCGGCGTGTCCTTCCTGAACGGTCTGCATACCCTGATGCCGACCGTGCCGGAGCTGAACGTCAAGCTGTTCAATTTGAATGACATCGTCAACACCCGCCCGTGGAGCGCCATCGGCTCGACTCAGACATCGTTTTACCCGTTTGCCGTGGGTCTGGGCTACTTCATGCCGCTCGATTTGTCGTTTTCCTGCTGGTTCTTTTATGTCGCCGCGCGGGTCTTCCGGGTGGTCGGCAACATCTATGGCTGGGATGCCAACCAGAATACTGGGCAGACGACCAGCTTTCCGTACTTCGGCGAGCAGGCGACCGGGGCCTGGTTCGGCCTGGCGATTATGCTGCTCTACGCCGGGCGGGGCTACTGGCGGGAGGTGGCCCAATCGGCCTGGCTCGGGGCGCGTTCAGACGACCCCGCCGAAGCCCGGCGTTACCGGACCGCCTTTGGGGGCTTGGCGGTCGGGGGCGTTCTGCTCGGCATCTTCGCGGCGCTGCTCGGCATGAGCGGCTGGGTCGCCGTGGCGTTCTTCTTGATTGTCTTTTTGCTGGGGTTCGTGATTACGCGGGTGCGGGCGGAGTTCGGCTCGCCGCATGAGATTGTCTGGGTGAACCCGGTGCAGGTGCTTGTGACCCTGTTTGGGTCACGCGCCCTGGGAGCGCAGGATTTGACCCTGCTCTCGACCTTGTACTGGTTCAACCGGGGCTACCGAAACCATCCGATGCCGAACCAATTGGAAGCGTTCAAGATGCTCGACGGCAAGCCGTCGGTGGGCATCGGCAAGCTGTGCGGCGTACTGGCGTTTGCGTCGGTGGTGAGCCTGATTGCAACCGACTGGGCGCATCTCCACGTACTGTATGCATTCGGCGGGGAAGGCAAAGCGCCGGGCTTCAAAACATGGGTTGGGTCAGAGAGCTACAGCCGTCTTGCAGGGTGGCTGAACTCGCCGGTGCCGCCGGCCAGCACGGGCCTGTACTTCATCGCGGGGGGCCTGCTTTTGACCATCGCGCTGTCCATCATGCGCGTCAATTTCGTCTGGTGGCCGTTTCACCCGGCGGGTTATGCACTGGCCCTGTCGTATGCAATGGAGTATTTCTGGCTGCCGATCTTCATTGCCTGGCTCCTAAAGTTCCTGATTATCCGCTACGGCGGGATCGGCCTGCACCGCCGGGCCGTCCCCTTCTTCCTCGGCCTGATCCTGGGCGACTACACGATGGGCGCACTCTGGGCCATCATCGGCCCAATTCTAGGCATCCCGACGTACAAGATTTATATTTGATCTTCTCCAATTCGTCTTCACCCTCTCCTTTCTTAAGGAGAGGGTCGTCACTTGTGACGGGGTGAGGTTTTATTAGGGTGAGGTATCCTACTCTGCCAGTACGCGAGTCACACGGGCCGTCAGCCGCGTCGTGATCTCGTGCGGGGTTGTTGCAAGGAGCGCGGCCATCTCGCCCGAGGTGATCGTTTCGCCGCCGTCCGCGCCAATCAGCGCGGCGGTGTCCCCGGCCCGGACAGTGGGGATATGGCTGACATCCACCACCATTTGGTCCATGCAAACGCGCCCGCAGATCGGTGCACGGTGGCCGTGGATCAGGACGGAGCCGAGACCGGACAGACCGCGCGGGTAACCGTCGCCGTAGCCGACGCCGAGGGTCGCATAAGTCCCGCCGCCTGGCGGCACGGTGTAGGTGCGGCCGTAGGAAATCGTCGCCCCGGCAGGCAGCGGGCGGCAGAAGGTCACGCGGGTTTTCAAGGATAGCACAGGCCGCAGGGGTAAGTCACTCCCGCTGAATAGGCCAGGGGTCGGCTCGATGCCGTACAAGAGCAGGCCGGGCCGGAGCAGGCCGTGACGTGCCCCCGGTGGCAGGTTCAGGGCGGCGGGGGAGTTCGACGCATGGACCAGCAGGCTGCCGGTACGCGGGCCGAGCGCTGCCAGCAGACTTGTGAACAAATCGTGCTGGTTTTGGGCGTCGCCGGGGTTATCGTCGGCATCGGCGAAATGCGTGGCGGCGCCCGTGATTGTGAGATTTGGCTGGGCATCGAGCGCGGACAGCAGATTGGCAGTTTCGGCAGGCTGCGTCCCGGCGCGTCCGATGCCGGTGTCAATATCGAGGTGTGCCGAGGCCGTGACACCGAGAGCGCGGGCGGCGTCCGAGAGCGCCAGGCCCATCTCGAAGCTGCTCACGAGCAGGGTCAGGCGGTGCCAGACAATCGCCGGGGCCTCGGCGGGGAACGCCGGGCCGAGCAGGTAAATTGCGGCGTCCGGGGGCACCAGTGGGCGCAGGGCCGCGCCCTCGGCGGGCGTGGCAACCCCAAAATCGGATAGGCCGAATTCCATGCACATCGGGGCAACCAAAGCCATGCCGTGGCCGTAGGCGTCGGCCTTGACCACGGCCATAATCCGGGACGGGCCGAAGCGGGATTGCAGCAGCCCAATGTTGTGCGCGAGGGCCGTCCGGCTGATTTCCGCCCAGACACGCGGCGGGATGTCCGGTGTCATAGGCGAGCCAGCGCCGCCGTTTGCGTTCTGGCCGGGGTCCGGTGCGACGCGGCATGATGGTAAGCCGGCGGCACAAGCTGGTCCAGCGCCCGCTCGTAGCGGTCGCGGCGGCCATAAACGACGATCATGTTGGTGAGCTTGCGGCCCGGCTTTGCGAGGGTCGCGCCGTTGTAGTAGAACCCGGTGCTCGTGCCGGCATCGAGGTTCATGGCATCGGCAGCCCCGAGTGCCTGCATGACGCGGGCCAGCTTACCCAGATAAATGGGAGAGTGGGTCATCACGAAAAACAGCGTGTTGCCGGGCGTGATCCCAACCGCGATCCGCGAGTTCGGCGCGAGCATATGCTTGTCCCGGAACTTCTCGGCGCGGGCATCGAGCACCACCCGTCCATCGTGCAGCAGGCGCGGGCCGCAGGCAACCACGAAGTCATACGGACTCCAATCATGGTGCCGCCCCCACCGGCAGGTGACCATGGCCGCATGGTTCGCGGGCGTGATGCACAGCGCCGTGCCCATGCCCCCGAAGTGGACCAAGCTGCCGTCAATGACAATGTCCCCGACCGGCTGCAAATCGTCGAGCGAGAAGAATGTCCCGGTGACCGCGACATTCGGATTGGCCCGGCTGATCATCTGCCGAAACGGCTCCGACGTGCCGTTGCCCCGCGCCGCCATCACCGCCGAGACTTTGACGTTCGGGTCGTTCAAATCCACCGAGATGACTTTGACCGGAACACCCGCGGCCCCCGTTTCCCAGAACCGAATGTTCCGCGCGAGACCGCTGCCGTCGGTGCTCCCGTGCAGCGCCGCCCACCGAGCGCGTCCCGCCGCCAGCCGGGCATGGACCAGCGCGGCGGCCTGCGCCTGATGCACCGCATGAAGAGCATGGACCCGTGCAGCCTGCGCCAGCCGCGCCTGATGGTTTGCCAGCCGTGCTTGGTGTGCTGCTGCCGCCAGCCGCGCCCGATGCGCGGCGTTTTCCTGATGCGCGGCGATGTTCCGCTGATGAGCCGCCGCCCGCAGGGCAAGATGAAGCGAATGGGCCGATGACTTCACGGCGGCCTTCTTCGGCACCGCCGCCATCTCCGGCGCGTGGCGGCGCTTCGCCGGCACTTTGGCGATTTTGACGTGCGTTCCCGACTGCATCTGCGCGACTTTGGCATCGTGCTTGCGCTGCCAGAGCTTTTCGTGGCGCTTTTCCGCGACCCGCTCGGAATGCGGCAGGGAATGCAGCTTGGCGAGATGTTCGCGCCAGGCTTTCTTTTCTTTCGCGGCGAGGCGAATTCGGTGGTTAGCCTGTGCCAGCGCAAGCGGGCTTGGTTTAGCCGAGTGATGGCGCTTCGCGCCGGCAAGCGCCGGCAGCAGAGCCGTGGTGATGAGTGCAAATGTCAGCAGGGTGGAAAATGGGCGCATCGAGACGGTGTCCTTCACAATATCATTGTTATGATAACACAGAGTTGGGGGGAACGTCAAGGCGAACAAACGCCGTTTCTTTTCGGCAGAAGGGGGTCGCGAGGGGCGGGCGGGGTGGGGTACAATCACTGCAATATGTCCCATGAACCTTCGCGCCGACGGACGCTTTCCGTGGATGGCCGCGAGGTCAGTGTCCACATTCTGGACCCATCCGGCAGCCCCGAGGCGAGGCAGCTGCCGGTGATTTTACTTCATGGCCTCGGCTGCTCGTCGGATGCCTGGCGTCCGACCCTGCGGGTGCTTGCGGGGCGTCAGGTCGGCGTTCCCGTGTACGTGCCGGATATGCCGGGGTTCGGCTGCTCGCCCGGCCCGAAAAAAGCGCTTGCAATCCCTGAGCTGGCCGACTGGCTGGCCCGGCTGATGGACGCGCTCGGCGTTCCCTGCGCGGACTTCGGCGGCAACTCGCTCGGCGGGCAGGTGCTGCTGGCTCTGGCCCGGCGTCACCCGGCGCGGGTGGGGCGGCTGGTGCTGGTCGGCGCGACGGTCGGGGGGCAGTATATCTCGCTGGCCCGCTACGCCGCCGGGCTGGTGCTCGACGGCGGGCAGGAGCCGCTGAATTACACGATTGCCCTGGCGCGAATGTACGCGCAGATGGGTCTGGTGCGCTACCTCGGGACGACGCGGGCGATGCTGGAAGACACGCCTCTGGAACACGCCGAGGAAATCCAAGCGCCCTGCCTGGTCCTGCGCGGAGAGCGCGACGGCATCATTCCCGATGCGGTCGCCCGCCGCCTGGCTGCCGCCCTGCCGCGCGGCGAGTTCCGGCGTCTGTCGGGAACGGCGCATGCGATGCAGTACACCCGCCCCCGTGGGTTTGTCGAAGTCGCCCTGTCGTTCTGGGCCGGACGCACGGCGGAAAACGCGGAGTAGGGCAAGACAAGTATGGGGGACGTGGGGTTGAGGAATGTGGGACTGAAGTCCTCGTCTGTGGGCGCGGACGCCAAGTGACCGCCTTCGCGGGCACGGAAAAGATAAATGCCCATTCCTATTCTTTGTCCACGAAGGTGGAGGCTTTATTGGGGTGACAGTAGGCGTCCGCGCCCACAGACGAGGACTTCAGTCCCACGTCTCCTGATCCTGCGCTTTTTACGCCGATGCTCTTCACACCATGCTCTTTTTTGGGAGACTGACCTATGACAAATGCACTGGAATTGGTGCGCGAGCTGACCGCCCTGCCGGGGCCGCCGGGGCAGGAAGACGCGGTGCGAAACGCAGTCGCGGCCCATGCCGAGCGTCTGGGGTGTGTCCACGAGACCGATGCGCGGGGGAACCTGCTGCTGTCGCTGCCGGGGGCGGAGCGCCTGCCGGATGCCCCGGACATCGTTGTGATGGCGCATCTCGACGAAATCGCACTGATGGTCGTCCGCGTCGAGCACGACGGGCGTCTGGTCGTGACAAGTCTTGGCGGGGCGTTCCCGTGGAAATGGGGCGAAGGGCCGGTGCTGATACTCGCCCCGCAGGGACCGCTGAACGGTGTTCTGTCGGTCGGCAGTATCCATACGAGTGATGGGAGCAGCCCGGCGGCGGCGGCGCGGGAACGGGCGCTGACCTGGGCCGATCTGCGCGTCTTTACGGGGCTGACGGCAGGCGAGCTGGCGGAATTGGGAGTGCGGGCGGGAACGCGGGTGGTGCTGCACCCGGACCGGCGCACCTGGACGGAGCTGGGCGAGTTTGTGGCGTCGCCGTTTCTCGATGACCGGGCTGATCTGGCCGCAATGCTGCTGACGCTGGAGAGCTTGACCGAAGACGCTGGGGGCCTAGACCCCGCGCGGGTGCTGTTTGCGGCGACGGCGGCGGAGGAAGTCGGCGGACACGGGGCGCTCTGGCTGCTTCGGCAGCGCCCGGCGGCAGTCGGGATTGCACTGGAAATCGGGCCGCGCGTGCCGGAGAGTCTGTTTGCTCTGGACGACCAGCCGACCGTCTGGGTCAACGATTCGTACTCGGCGATGTCGGCTGCTGACATCAATTTGGTGGCGCAGGCAGCAGCGCGGGTGGGGCAGACTCCCCATTTTCAGGCCCTCTCGCGGGGCGGCAGTGATGCGTCCTGCGCGGCGTCCCACGGCCTCGTCGCCCGTCCGATCACACTGGCATTCGCCGCCGAAAACTCGCACGGCTACGAGATCATGCACCGGGACGCCGTGCCGAACCTGTCGGCGCTGCTAGGCGCAGTTTTGCTGGAGGTGACAAAATAAGCGAGTGTTTGGATAACGTATTTGGATTGGATAATGTGTTTGGGCTGCTGATCCGCCCGCAGTATTATGACTTTGACCCGTCGAGCATTGTTCACAATGCGACGTATGTGCGCTGGCTCGAAGATGGGCGGATCGCGTTCCAGCAGGCAAGCCCCTGGCCGACTGAGCGGCTGTACGCGGCGGACATGGCGGCGGTGCTGACCCGCACGGAAATCCGTTACAAACGTCCGGTGCGGCTGTCCGAGACAGTGCTGCTGCGTGTGTGGGTGATGTCTGTCGGACGGTCGGCGCTGTCGCTGGCCCTGCGATTTGTGCATCCGGAGACAGGAGTCGAGTATGCCTCTGCCGAGCAGAGCGGCTGTTTCGTGCGCCGCTCGACAGGCCGCCCGGTCGCGATGCCTGCCGAGTTTTTGGAATTCTGTCACCGGTACCGCGACAAGTTCAGCCCGCCGGGGTAGCACTGCTGGGCGTCTCTTCGCTGCCGAGCGCAATTGGAACCAAGCCAGTCGTGCGGATTGTCGAGCAGAAGCGGCGGCTGATTTTCGCGATCTCGCGCAGGCGGCTGATCTCGCGGCTCAGGTTCAGGGCTTCGATCTGGGTCAGGTCCCGGCTATCCAGGGCATTGATGACATTCTCCGCCAGGCGGATGGCCCCGAGGGCGACCAGCTCGTTGTCGTAGTCCACGGTGACATAAAAGAGGCCGCGCGGGTCCACGGTCCAGTTCCAGCGGGTTTCGCCGCTGAGGGGAACACCGATGCCCCGGCGCACCTGGTTTTGGATTTCGATAATGAGGTGCTCGAACAGATGCGGGATTTCCGTGGCCTGCGCTTCCCGGCGGAACGAAAGCCCATCGTCGTTGAAGCAGTGCTGGGTGGCAAGCTGCGGCAGCAGCTTGAAGAGAATGCGCGGGATGTGGGGCCGGCCTTCGGTCGTGAACGCTTCGGTTTCCAGCATTTCGACCACCAGAGTTGCCTCGCAGGTGTCATGAAAAACGATTTCGGTAACTTTCAAGAATTTCTCGCGTCTTCCCGGCATCGGCCACTTGACATTACGCCTTGCAGCGGCTATAATATCTCTGGCTTTCGTTCCCTGATAGCTCAATTGGCAGAGCGTTCGGCTGTTAACCGAAATGTTGTAGGTTCAAGTCCTACTCAGGGAGCCATTTCCCCACCATTCTTCAAATATTCCCCTGAACCACTCTCTCGACCCCGGATTGTTACAGACCCGGCAAATCCGTTCCCCTATTGTAGCACAAGAATATCGGTTTGTCTAATCCCCTCCCGCTTCTGGAGAGTCGTTAGGAAATCGTCGGGCTGTGCGTCCTGAGCCGCCGCCGTGTTTACGACTGGCTGGCTTGGGGCTGGGCGATGGGACCAAGCAGTATGACCCCGGCATTGTTGACCGGAATATCCAGCCGCCCAATTACCACTGCCATTTGCCTTCCAATTTTCCAGCTATGTGTGTCTCCTGAACTCTTTTCTGCGTTTCGCGCGGTTTGCTGCCGATAATTTGGGATAATATTTGTGTGTTTCCAGTCTATCCGGGAACGAAACACCATGTCCGGTCGTTTCACTGAACGTATACACCCATGAATTCTACTCAGCTTACCCACAAAGGTGCAGGCGTTGGAAGCGCCCAGGAAGACGTTCGCGACGCCTGGGTGCTTCGTGCCGGCGCGGAGCTTTGGAAAGTCGTCGTTCAAGAAGCCGATCGCCCAGCGGCAGATACGCAGAAGGCGCTGCGGGCGGTCCGGGACGCTCTCGACTGCGCCCGCTGCCTGCGCCGGGCGGGGAGAGCAACCGAAATGGAGCGGGAGGCCCTCGCGCGGGAGGCCGATGCCGCATGGATCCGGCAGTTCCACGCTTTGCAGGAATGGGGGCAGAACCGGGGCCTGAATTGGGGGACCGAATGGGGGACCCAGTGGGGCGAATCTCTCCGCACCGCCGAATCCCCGGCAAATGCCTCTGCGATTTAGGCTCGCAGATTAGGCTCGCAGATTAGGCTCGCAGATTAGGCTCGCAGATTAGGCTCGCAGATTAGGCTCGCAGATTAGGCTCGCAGATTAGGCTCGCAGATTAGGCTCGCAGATTAGGCTCGCAGATTAGGCTCGCAGATTAGGCTCGCAGATTAGGCTCGCAGATTAGGCTCGCAGATTAGGCTCGCAGATTAGGCTCGCAGATTAGGCTCGCAGATTAGGCTCGCAGATTAGGCTCGCAGATTAGGCTCGCAGATTAGGCTCGCAGATTAGGCTCGCAGATTAGGCTCGCAGATTAGGCTCGCAGATTAGGCTCGCAGAGCGGCGCTTTCGGGCAGCCGCTCGCTACTCTTTTGGTCATCGCCTGAAAGCGCTTTCAAGGCCAGATACGCGGTGATCGCGAAGCCGACTTTGTTGACAACGTCTGCGACCGAAGACAACACCTGGAACCAATCCAGGTTGAGGTTAGGGTTGTTTGCGGAGATCGCCTCGGCGATATAAACAACCGGATAGACGCCCCACAAGGACCACAGGTAATTGTTCATCTTGCTGATGCCGTTGCGGATCGGCTCCGGCTGGTTCTCGGCCAGCTTCTTGGCTTCAACAATCACCAGGTACAAAATGACCGCATAGCCGATCGTGGAAATGAAGCCCCAAACATAATGTGCGGTGATGCTGCCGCCGGGGTTCAAGGTCCACTGACCATTGACGGCGCGGCCTGACAATTCTCCGATAAACCCCGTGACAATCATAAAAAGGTCCGCGAGAACAAGTTTTGTGGCGAACCCGATGCCGCGTACCCGCAGCATCTCCGGGTACTTCAGCACCAGGAGCGGAGTGGTCACAGTCCAGTCAAAATAACGGATTTCGGTTGGAAATGGCTTCGCCGGGTCATAGTTCCGTGTCAGAAAGTAGTATGCTACAGAGGCAACGCCGCAGATGATGGCCGAAGTCACCATTGCTCCCCGGTATTCCGGCAGGATTCTTTCCTTTTCGACCAGGAAGAACACAAAGCCCGCGCCCAGTGCAAGCATCGAGGCAAACAGGCTGTAATGGACAAACGCCTGCGAGGTAGTCAAGGTCGCTGTCGCCGTATCAAATCCCATAATTGTAACCCTTTCTAACGTATCAGATTTCCTACATTAGTACTGTTACCCGGAAAAAAAGTGCGTCAAGCGCACTTCTTAGGATACTTTTCTTGGGATACTCTTTACTCTTCCGGCTCACTTGGCTGCATCGTAAAGAGATAAGCGAGCACGGAGCCGAGGGATACCGCGCCGGCAAGCGTAATAGTCCAGAGCGCCCAGTGGTGCTGGGCCGCGTAATTTGCGAGGAAAAAGCTTCCCACAATCACTATCCAGTAAATGATGGTAATAGGCTTCTTTGTCATGTCGGCTCCTAAAAATAAAAAGCCGCGCCCGGCGAGGGGCGCGGCTCTGATGCGGTACTTACCATTTAGCTCGGAGCGGAGTTAGGCCGGGCTTGTCGCCGCGTTGAGGTTCGGCTCGAAGGGGTTTGCACCAGTTCGGGCATCGTTTTCAGTCTTCGCCATAGCGATGAAGTAGATAAACACGCCGAGACCAACCTTCGCGATAATGTCGGCAACGGTGTAGCCGATCTGGACGCCAAGCTCGGTGCCTTCTTTTGGCAGGCTGCTCAACATCGGGATCATGTAAGCCAGCGGGTAGAAGCCCCAGCTCCCAAAGATCAGGATTCGTGCGCCGCGAATGAGCGAGGCTACCTCTGCTGGCTGGTGCGAAAGCGACTCGCTGAGCTGCTTGAACAGCACATACTGAATGTAGACGAAGGGGATGGTGCTCAGGAAGCCCCACAGCGCCCGAATCGGGGTGTTGTCTTTGATCAGCTCGCCGGGATACCCCAGCGCAATCATCAGGAACGCCGCGAAGGCAAGCTTTGCCAGCAGGCCCCGGCTCTCGACCTTGGAAAGACCAATCACGGCAACAAGCTCGACAAGGAGCAGGGGAACCGTCAGAATCCAGTCCATGTAGCGGTAAGCGTCATTGAAGACCACTTTGGACAAGCCAAAGTTTCCGCTTGCATCCACTTGATGTGCATCCACCCAGCTATTGAAGATACGGAAATAGTGGTAGCAGGCAATGGCGGTGACCAATGCGGAGACAAGCAGGGCAGGACGATATTTGAATCCAACCTGCGAGCGCGAGAAGAAGAAAAAGAGTGTTCCTGCAAGCATTGCAGCAACCGCGAGTGAAAGGCCATTGTAAACTGCACTGTACGTGCCGGCGCTGATCACTGTGTTAGCGTTATCCATTTGGTGTTAACTTTCTAAGTTAATCGTATCAAGGCATCCCCTCCGGTCAAGAACATCATAGCAGGCGGGGTTTTCCGCCGTTTGTACTTCATTCCCCCTGACTAAATCGCAGGCTCTGAGTGTGGAGCGGTAATAGGCGTACAAGCAAGATTTACTACCCATACATATAGTGTGAACTTACCACAAAACCCCCAATGCTGTCAAGCCTCGGCAGCGGTACACCGAGCCTTCTGCAAACTTTATTACCCTAAATTTTTTACCCTCATGTCCGGCAAGTCAACTCTCTGCCGGGCTGCACTAAGACAATTTCTTTTTGGCAGCTTCGGCGAGATGCACGGCTTCGGCTTCCTCAATCTCGGAAAGGCTTTTGCGGGTCGGCTCGGGGGCGTCGCCCGGCAGCAAATCGCCGATCCCGACCAGCAAGCTGTAGCGCAGGGAGAACTTTTTCTCGGCGGCGGACAGCTTGTTGCGGCCTTCGTCGGAAAGGCCGTCGAGCCACTTCTGCCGCATGGCATCGGTGCCGGTCTGATGACGCTTGCGGATCTCTTCCGGCAGGCTGTCCAGGTCAACGGCGACCGACGCGGTACTGTCGGCGTAGATTTTGACGACCGTGCCGGTCAAACTCCGGTAATATGGGTAGAATAGGCCGGACTTGGTGTCGGCGGTGGTGGTTTCGCGGTCGGCGAGCCGGACCGGTGCGCCCTCGGTCAATGGGGGCGTGGGTTTTTGTGCCATTGGGCGTTCTCCTTGCGATTTTCTAGAGGTAGGTAAACGATGAGCGGGTTTCTTTTCGGACTCGGTGAGTTCCTCACCATTCTTTCGCTGGTCGGCCTTGTCGGTGTTCTCGTCTTCACGGCGCTCACGGCATTGAAGCTGAAAACGTCGGTGATGACCAACGCCGGACGGCTTTACAAGCGGCCCCTGGCAGCAGGCAAGAACCTGGTAACGACCGCCAAAGGCATCGCGCAGCAGGAAACAGTGCGCGGCAAGCACATCGGGGCGTCTGCTACAGCCGCCGCCTTTTCGGTGCGGGACGCCGCCGTGCACATCAAAGATGCCGCGCTGAATGTCAAAGATGCCGCCGGAGAAGTCCACCCGGAGCGTCTGAAGCCCGCGCTGAATACAGTTTCCAATGCCGGCAAGATCGTCAAAACCGTTGTCGGCCTCAGCCGCGCCGTCTCCAAGCAAAAAGTGCGCTGATTTTATTCAGTGCGCTGACTTTATCTTGTCGCCGCCTGGATCGCGCTGAGGACTTTCTCGGGCGGAGCGCTTGAAATGTCGCCGGTATAGACCGGCTTGCCATCCACATAGACGCCGGGTGCGGCGATGGTGCGGGCGGCGGGGGAGCGGTCGGATACTGGGACATCAGTGTTGACAATCTCCGCCGAAACAGCGCCGCCGGTCTTTTGGGCGTAGCTCTGGATCGCCGCGAGAGGCGCTTTCAAGGTCTCAGGCTTCTGCTGGCTGGTGTCGGTGTAGGCCCACCCGACTGTGATCCGGTGCTTGGCCGCCGCTGGGTTGCCGACCGTCTGCTCCGCCGGCAGATCGGCGGAAGCGGTCCCCGGCGTCATTCCTGGAACTTTGGTTGCAGGCGGCGGTGCGGTCTTCGCGGCGGCGGGCGGCGGGGCGGCGTCCTCGTCATGGTCCGGCAGCCCGGTCTTTTTAATGCCTTGATTGAGAAACACCAGGGCAACGACTAAAATCACCAGCCCGGCAACAACAAACAAACGATTCATTTTCGGCTGCTCTCCTCGATCCCCATCTTCTCGATCCCCAAAAATCCTGCCATCCGTCCGGTCGAGACACCGTCGCGCCGGTACGAAAAAAAGTCTCGTTTATTGCGGAACGTGTCCTCGTCGCAGACCGCGATGGACCCCGCCGGGATGCCGGCATACAAAAGCTGCGCGAACAGCACCGCCCGCAGGTTCAAGTTGTAGGTCCCGCTTATCTCCGAGCGCGGCGTGACGACATTCGCGGCCCGCGCCCCCGGCAGGGAGCGGAAGCGGTCGGCGACCTCCGGCCCGACCTCGTAGCTGCCCTCGCCGATAGACGGCCCAATAGCGGCAAAGCAGCCCCCCGGCAGGCAGCCGAACTCGGCGGTCATCGCCGCCATGGTTCTGCCCGCGATATTCGCCGCCGTGCCGCGCCAGCCCGCGTGTGCCAGCCCGACGACTTTTTTGGTGGGGTCTACCAAATACACCGGGGCGCAGTCGGCAAACAGCAGCATCAAAAGCAGTCCCGGCGTGTTTGTCACCAGAGCGTCCGCCCCGGCAATGGGAACCGTGCCGGACCCTGCCGACACGACGGCGACTTCGCATCCGTGCACCTGCTCCGCCAAAGCGACTTGACTTTCCAGAACGCCCAAATCATGCCAGACCCGCCGCCGATTGGCCGACACCTGGGCCAAATTATCGCCCACATGGACGCCTAAGTTCAGCGAGTCGTAGGGGGCCGCGCTGACCCCGCCGCGCCGGGTCGTAAATCCCTGGACAATGCGCGGCAGCCAGGCCATTGTCTTGGCCTGATACAGCGGCAAGTCTCCAATCGGTTGTTTGCGCCATCCCGTCAAAGTGTTGCTCTCGTCTCCAAAATCTTTGCTGCCTGCCGCTGGAACTCTTCGTAATCCGTATATCGCTCTGCCGACCATCCCCGCTGCTTTGCCGTCTCGACATGGGCGGGCGAGTCGTCCCAAAACGCGATTTGTTCACCCGGCAGGCCGAGCGCTGTTTCAATCGCCTCATAAAACCGCGCTTCCGGTTTCTTCATTCCCAGCACTCCTGAAAAGAACAAGTGATCAAAAAAAGCCGAAAACCCCATGACTTCTTTCATGTACTCCGCCCGGTGCGGCTCTTGATTGGACGCCAGGCAGCAGATAAAGCCTGCCTCCCGCAACGCCTTCACGGTATCCAGCACCCGCACGTCTACCGCATCTTCGACCGAAAACCAGAGCTGCATAAACTCTTCCACCGATCCCTGCCAGCCCCATTCTTTGAGGTATGGCGGCAAAAGCTCGGTCAAGTCGGCGCTGCCCAAGAGGCAGTCGTGAAACTTGCCCTGAAAAAATGCCTGCGTCGCTTCCTGCGTAATCTGATGCTCCCGCGTCAAATGCTCGGCAAAGCGATCAGGAAACACCAGAACCCCGTCAGCATCGAAGACTACGGCTTTTATGCTCATTCGGATGCTTCAATTTATTTGGCTTCTTTGCGCGTCATCGGCTTCTGCGCGGAATGCCGGATATGAATAATCGTCACCGTCGGCGCGTCGTCGGGGTTCTCGCGCAGGACAAACAGCACCCGGTACGCCGGGCCGGTCGGGGTCCGCCGGTACAGCATTCGGCGAATGCTTTCCCGGAACAGCTTGTCTTCCTCAGCCACCGGCCACCGCGTCGGAAGCTGCGCCAGTTTGGCGACCTCGGCGTCGAAACCTTTTTTCCAGGCGCGGGCAATCTCAATGCCTTCTTTAGCCGTGAAGTAGTCCAACGCCCCGGCGCTATCGGCTTCCGCTCTTAAAGTAAATCGAAGCGCCCAAATCAGGGGTTGATCTGAATTCTGCCTCACAGAGCGGCTGTTTCTTGACGTGGCGTGCTCGCCGCTCGCTGCCGCTCAATTTGCTGTCGCTCAAGCGCGTCTAAATGCGCGTCTAATCTGGCAGAAGCTTCCTCGAATGAGTACGTCCGCCCGGCTTCCAAGTCTGCCAAGCCCTCACGGATACCCGCAACCGAGTCGTCAAAATCGGCTTGGTCGGCGAACTCGCTGAGGTCAATGACCTGATCGTTCTCAGTCAATGTCAGCAGGTAGTCGGCCACGTCCTGACCCCGAACTGTTGCCTTCATCCGTATTTGTGCTTCCGCTTCGGGGCTGAATTCTATAATAAGTGCCATCAATTTCTCCTTACAACACTGAAAACTTCATAGACCTAGAACTCACTCGGATGCCTCGATTTCCCGCGCTTCTTTTTGTGTCAAAGGCGCTTGTGCTGCATGGCGCAAGTGCATAATAAACAGCGTGGGGGCGTCGCTTGGGTTGACGCGCAGGCTGAAGTAGAGGAAATAGGCCGGTCCCCGTGGAGTCCGGCGGTAGGTCATCCTGCGGACCGGAAACGAAAACAGACCGCTGTCGGCTTCGGAAAATCTTCGCGGAAACTGCGCCATCTTCGCAATCTCGGCTTTTAGCCCGCGCTCCCAGGCGTCGGCAATGTCCACATCGGCACTTTCGGCAAAGTGCATCCAGGCGGCAGAAATATCTTGAATGGCCCGTTGCGAATAACGAATGGCCCAAATCAGGGGCTGTTTGGCCTCCATCAGCGAACACCCGCTGCCGGCTGGGAACGCCGGCGCTTCTGCGCTTCCCTTTCTTGACGCCATCTGGCTTTGTCTTCTTCTATCAAAGCAAAAGCGTCCTCAGAAGAATAAGTCCGCCCCGCTTCGATGTCTGCCAGCCCGGCCTGAACGCCTGCGACCGCCGATGCATAATCTTCCAGCCCGTCGTATTCCGAAAGGTCGGCGTCGAGGTCGGCCTGCATCAGCATCAGCAGGTAGCCCGTCACGTCCTGACCGCTCTTTGCCGCTTTAAGCCGCAGCAGAGTTTCCATGTCCGGCGAAATGTCAAGTGTCAGTGCCATTGGTTTTTCCTGAGTTTGCAGCAGCGGCTAATCCGCCATCTCGTACAAGTCCATATTGCCGGAGAGCAGGGCGGTTTTGGAGTCGGATTCGCAGAGTTGGTCCAGCTTTGCTAAATACTCACGGACGGTCATCACGACGGTGGCGTGGGACCAGGTGAGGGGCGAGACGGAGATCGGGTCGCCGTTGTACGGGTGGATCTGCTCGGCCAAAACGCCGGACGCTAGGGTGTGCTTGCGGACCCATTCCAGAATGTCTAATGCCTGGGTCAAGTCGGACAGCGTCTTGGCTTTGGCGATGTACCATTCGGCCAGCCACAGGGTGCAGATAATCCACGGGTTGCCGGGCACCGCGCCGATGTCGCCGCTGATCTGGTGGTAGTAATCGTTCTCGTAGCGGGCGACCCCGCCGATGTCGGTCTTGCACCACAATCGCCCCTCGATCTGCTCCATCGTCGAGACCATCTTTGGGTCGTCGGCGGCCAGCATGCCGAACTGGAAGACCCCGAAGAGGCTGGCGTCAATGTTCAGGTCGGCATCAATCGCCCCGGTGTCCCGGTCCACGGTGATGCGCCGGACAAAGCGGCCTAGACCGGCATCCCACAGATGCTCCAGCGCGGCGGCTTTGATTTCCTCTTGAGCAGTCCGAAACGCTTCCGCGTGCTCCTCGTCGCCAAACGTTTCGGCAAACAGCGCGGCGGCGTTGAGGCCCGCCCAAACGGCGGCGACCGTGAACGTGTGGATGCCATGGCGCTCTTCCCAGAGATCATACGACGGCCCCGGCAGGCCGGTGTGCGGCTCGCGGTACTGGGTCATAAACTCGCCGGCCCGCCGGATCAGAGGCGCGTAGAGGCCCCGGATGAACTCGACATCTTTGTAGCGCTCGTAGTGCTCCCAGAGCGCCCAGATCACGAGCGATGTTTCATCCTCTTGAATGGGAAGCTGCGAGTGGCCCGCGCCGTCGGCCCAGGGGTGCCACGACGACCCGAGCGAACGGTCCGGGTTGTACTTGTGCAGCAGGTAGCCTTCGGGCAGCAGGACATCCCGGCAGAACTCATAGAAGTTCCGGGCCACTTCCGGCTGCCCGGCCAAATCGAGCGCATAAGCTACTAACGCGCCGTCGCGCGGCCACATATACGAGTACGTGTCGTTGTTGAATGTCAGATAGTCGCTGTCGTTGGCGGCAATAATCGCGCCCCGGTTATCAATCTGGGTCCGTAAAATCAAAAGCGACTGCTTATACAGCGCGACCAGCGGCTCGGGCAGGTCGCCGTAGGGAATATCGTCCTTGTTGACCCAGCGGTTCCAGTAGATCCGCGCCCGGTGCTGGAAGAACTCCGGGCCGCGCTGCTGGACCAAATTATGGATCAGCTTGACGGCGGCATAGTCCTCGCCCGCCGCCAGCCAGTAGTAGACAGTCGCGGTGCGGCCTAGCGCGACATGGGCGGCAATCGTGCTGTCTACCGCCCCCTGCGCGACCGTGTTCATGCCCAAAACCCCGTCCTCGGCATCGCGCCAGGTGCCTTCCGCGCCGTGGGCATGGGAAACGCCGATGGCATAATGGTGGACCCCAAAGTCTTTCTCCATGCCGTTCGGGGCGTTGTTTTCGACACAGACACTTGCCAGCATCCACGTTTTGCCCTTGTAGTGGATCATGGCCTTGAGGTTGGGGGCATAATAGGCCGTGTTGCCTTCCGACGACTCGTTGAGGTTGAAGTCGTGGTGCCAGAAGAGGCGTAGGTCACGCGGCGGGGCGTCTTCGAAAACCGGCAGGAGGTTTTCGATCTCGACTTTTCGAACGTACAAATCGCGGTCGAAGTCCACGCAGTCCCGGCAGATTAGGCGCAGGCCGAGGCCCCAGTGGGTGGCCGTCACTTCGGTCACCAGGGTCTCGCTTTCGTAGCGCAGGGTCTTCTCCCAAGCCGGCTCGGAGATCCAGGACATCTGGCCGTCTATCCAGACCCCGAACCGACACGCCTGCCCGCGGGTGTGGTTTGCCTGGCCGACAAAGGGATAGTAGACATCGCGCAGGGTGTAGCGGGAATCAAACGTGAGCAGCAAATTACCGTTGCCGATGGGAATATCTCGTGGCATGGCCCTATTATACCACGCCCGCCGGGTGTCCTGCCCGGCCCGGCGCTTGGGTTAGGCCGCGTCCTCCTGCGCCATGTCCGAGACGAGCCGGCGGGCGTCGGAGAGGATGTCGGCGAGGACTTCAATCGGGGTGCGGCCCGTGTCAATGCGCCGGACAATCGCCGGGTCGTAATGACCGAGCACCGGCGCGGTCTCGGCCTCGTAGACATACAGGCGGTTCTGGATGGTCGTATCCGACGCATCATCGAAGCGGTTCTCGTGCAGGGCGCGGCGCTTCAGGCGCAGGTACATCTTTTCCTTGTCGTCGCAGTCGAGGTAATACAGGCGGCGGACATCAATATGCGTGTCCATCAGCCGGGCCTGTGCGGCATTGCGGGGGATGCCGTCCAAAATCAAAATATCCGTGGCCGGGTCGTAGCGGCCCAGACTTACCAGGCCGTCAATATGCTCCTGCCAGAGCTGCACCGTGAAATCGTCGGGCACCAGCGCCCCCCGGCTGCTGTAGTCGAGAAAGACCCGGCCCAGCGGTGTCCCGACCCGCAGGTCCCGAAAGATCTCGCCGCAGGCGACATGCACCAGGCCCGGAACCTGCCCCAGAATACTGCCCTGCGTCCCCTTGCCGCTGCCGGGCGCCCCGAAGAGCAGAATTGTTTTGTACTTCATTGCCATGTCTCGCTTTGCCCTCAATTATGACATGTCCGCCCGCCCGCTGTCAAACGCCCGCGGTCAAATCAGTGATTGAAAAGAATTGGCATCGTAAACGGTCTCCACGGACGCTGCCTCGCCGACTGCCTCGTAGCGCGTGACAATCAGCGGCCCCCCGCCGCCTTCGACCCGGCGCTCCGGCAGGACACGGATGCGTGGGTGCCGCTGCCAGAACCGCTGCACGGCCTCCGAGTGGAAGGCCAGGCCGCTGGCCGGCAGGCTGAACTCCGCACCGCAGCTCCGGCAGCCAAATGAAAGGCGCAGCCCGAAGCTCACGGCGCGGTCTTCCCCGCTCGCCTGCCGGACCATCACGCCCGCGCAGCGCCAGCACGGCAGTCGTCCCGTGTCCAGGCCATGCCGCAGGCGGCTGTCCCACCAGGCGTTGACCCGGCGCAGTGCAGGCTTGCAGGTCTGAACCGTCCCCAAAACCTGCGCGGCATCCATCGCCGCGTGCCCGGTTGAGAATGCGACATCGCCGTCTTCCTTGTCATCGCACTGAGGGCACCGGACACCGAACTCTGCTCCTGCCGCGCGGCGCTCTTCCAGTCTCCGGCGTCCGCAGCGAAAGCACCAGATCCGCGTTTCGCGCCAGCCGTCCTCGGGCACGGTCAGCCCGAAGATGGCGGCGTCTGCCGCCAGCCGGGTCGTCAGCGCCGTCCGCAGCGCTCCCCGTGCCCGCCCCAGCCGCACCGCCGCCGTGTTTTCCGTGATGCCCGCCCGCGCCGCCGTCTCCGACAGCGAAAGGTCGTCCCAGTAGTGGGCAGTCAGCGCCTGCCGCGCCTCGGGCGTCAGCAGGCCCATCGCCCGGCCCAGCAGCGCGGCCTGCTCGGCCCGCTCCATCTCCTGCCAGGGGGCGCCCGCCGCGCTGCGATCCGGTTCCGGCGGGGCCGGACGCGCCTGCTCCCGGCCCCGATGCCGGTGCCAGCGGCGGCAGACATTGCGGGCGATCCCGGCCACCCAGGCATCCGCCGCTTCCGGGTCCCGCAGACCGTTCCGGTGCCGCCAGGCTTCGACCAGCGTTTCCTGGGCCAAGTCCTCTGCCGCGTCCCGGTCGCCGGTCAGTGCTTGGCAAAGGCGGACCAGCTTTGCCCGCGACTTTGTCTGCCGAAAAATAAATTCGCCGTGCATAGGGCATAATTCACAAATTTGCGTCATGTTTCCTGCGTCGGATGCGACTAAGCAATAGAAACGACAACTTAACGACGATTTCAGGAGAGAAATTTGAAGACACTTTGCTTAATCGCTGCCCTGCTTGTCCTGTTCGTGCTGCCGCGCCTCGGATTGGCACAAGCCCCGGTCGCCCCGGTGCGGCCCGTGACAGACACCTATTTCGGGCAGACAGTCGTAGACCCGTATCGCTGGATGGAAGATGGCAAATCGGATGGAGAGTTTCAGGCGTGGCTCCGGGGCCAGAACGACAGCACCCGTGCCGTGCTTGCCGCCCTTCCAGGGCGAAATGTGCTGCGAGCCGAGATTGCCCGGCTGGACAATGCCGCCACGAACGTAACCTCCGTGCAGGTCGCGGGCGGGCGCTGGTTCTACCTGAAATCGCGGCCCGGCGACCCGGTTCCCCGGCTTTATGTCCGGGACGGTCTGCACGGCGCGGAGCGGGTGCTGGTTGATCCGGCGGCTTTCGGTTCAGCCAGCACGCATGCTTCGCTTGACTACTTCACTCCCTCCTGGGACGGCAAGCGGATCGCCTACGGCATCTCTGCCGGTGGCTCTGAGAACAGCATCCTGCGTGTCCGCGATGCTCAAACAGGCCGCGATCTCCCGGAAGCCATTGACCGGGCAGAATACGGCGGTATTACCTGGACCCTGGACAGCCGGGCGTTTTACTATATCCGCCTGCAAAAGACGACGCCTGGTATGGGCTACGGCGCAAAGTACGAAAATAGTATGACGTTGCGGCACCGCGTCGGCACTCCTCCTGAGACCGATACTGCCGTCCTGGGCATAGGTTTAAATCCAGCCGTGCCGCTCCTGCCGTCCGATGTGCCGACCGTGCAGGTGACGCCAGGTTCTCCTTATGCGTTTGCCGTCGTGCTGCACGGCGCACGGCATGAATGGACACTCTACACGGCGCACCGCACCGCGCTGGCCGGCGTGAAAACACCCTGGGTTAAACTGTGCGACGAAACCGACGGCGTCACTGCATTTGATGCCCACGGCGGCACGGCGTACCTGCTGACCCACAAAAATGCGTCCCGCTTTCAAGTCGTTGCCGTTGATCTCGCCCGCCCCGACTTCGCCCATGCCCGCGTGGCAGTCCCGGCAGGCTTGGCTGTTCTGACTGGCCTCGGCGCGGCGGCGGATGCCCTCTATATCATCGACTCGGCGGGCGGGCAGGCGCATCTGCGCCGATTGCCCTTCGCCGGTGGTCCGGCCCGCACTGTGCCGCTGTCTTATCTGGGAGCAATCAGTCCGTACTATTTTGCCGTCAGCCCGCTTCGGCCCGGCGTCGTCTTCCGCGAGACCGGCTGGACCCATGCGTCCGTGTGGTTCACCTATGATCCGCGCACGCGCGAAGTCGCCGACACGGGTCTCAAGCCGCCGTACCCCCTCTCCTTTGCCGACATCCAGGCCCAGGAAGTGTTCGCACGCGGACTCGACGGCACGCCCATTCCGCTCTCGATCCTGTGCAAGAAGGGCTTGAAGCTTGATGGGACACATCCAGCGCTGATGGCCGCCTACGGCGCGTTCGGCTACAGCCCGTATGAACCGTATCTGGACCCGACCTGGCGTGTCTGGCTTGACCGGGGCGGCGTACTTGCCTTTGCCCATGTCCGGGGCGGCGGTGAATACGGGGAGGACTGGCACCGGGCAGGGCAGAAGCTGCGAAAGCACAACACCTGGGAAGACTTCATTGCTTGCGGCCAGTATTTAGTCAGCCACAAATATACGTCGCCCTCTCATCTGGCCGGCGAAGGCTCAAGTGCCGCCGGCGTCCCGATAGGCCGTGCCCTGACTGCCCGGCCCGACCTCTGGGGTGCGATGGTCGGGCATGTCGGATCATTTAACCAGCTTCGCGCCGAGCTGTCCCCGAACGGTCCGCCCCTCGTGCCGGAGTTTGGCTCTTTTACCGACCCCGATGGCTTCAAGGGTCTGTACGCGATGGATGCCTATTCCCATGTGCGGGACGGTGTCCGCTACCCCGCCGTTTTGCTGACCACCGGGTTCAACGACCCGCGCGTCTCGCCCTGGCAGCCTGCGAAGATGGCCGCCCGTCTTCAGGCCGCGACATCAAGCGGCAAACCGGTCCTTCTGCGCGTAGACTTCGACGCCGGCCACGGCAACGGCTCGACCAAGTCTCAGCGCGACGACGAGCTGGCCGATGAATACGCCTTCCTCTTTCAGCAGCTCGCTCCCGCGCTACGGCTAAACCGGGTACACTGACCCCATGACACGAGCGAAAAGGACGGCAGGAGTAAAATTGGCCAAGACTTGGCGCGTTGCGGCAGCTCTGGCGCTCGGCGTGGTCGGCATAGTAGGTGGGGCAGCCCTGCTGGCAGAAAGCCGAACCGCCCCGACTGTCTACCAGAACCCGGTCCTGGCACACAGCTTTCCGGACCCGTCGGTGCTGCGCGTCGGCAGAACGTACTATGCCTACGCCACCAATACGCCGGGCGGCGGGGCAGTGCATCTTCAGTGCGCCCGGTCCGCCGACCTCGTGCATTGGACCAACCTGCCTGACGCCCTGCCGACCCTGCCGGCTTGGGCCAATCCAGGCCGGACTTGGGCACCCGAAGTGCGCGAGTTTGGGTCAGGGGGTGGGGCCGGCAAGCGGTATGTTGCCTACTACTGCGCCTGGTCGAAGCTCAGCAATGCCCAGGCTGTCGGAGTCGCCGTTTCGCCCACGCCCGCCGGGCCGTTCGTGCCTGCCGGGGATGCGCCTTTGGTTGACCAGCGCGAAGAAGGCGGCGCGATTGACCCAAGCTGCTTCGTGGATACCGACGGTGCGCGGTACCTGACCTGGAAGAACGACGGCAACAGCCGGGGCCGGGACTGCTGGCTGTGGGTACAGAGATTGTCCTCCGACGGCCTGCGCCTCATCGGCGACCCGGCGCGTCTCATCAAGCAGGACCGGCCCTGGGAAGGCGCAGTGGTCGAAGGGCCGACCCTCTGGAAGCAGGGCGGCAAATACTACCTGTTCTACTCTGCCAGCAACTTCACCACCTGCGATTACGCCGTCGGTTATGCCGTCGCACCCGCCGTCTTCGGCCCCTATGTCAAGCCGCGCCCGACCCCCTGGCTGTCGTCCACCCCCGGCGTCTGCGGCCCCGGCGGCGAGGACATCATCGAGGACGGAAAAGGCAGACCCTGGATGCTCTACCACTCGTGGGAGCCGGGCGTGAACGGCGGCAAGCGCTACCGGGCCATGAGCCTCGACCCGCTGGTCTGGAACGGCGACGTTCCCTACCTCCTCGGCCCCTCCCGCTGGCTCCAGCCCGCCCCGCGCCCCTGAGCGAGCGCAAAACAATTATGAAACATGAAATTCGGGTTTACGATGACCTCAACGAAAATTTAGAAGACGATTTGCGTCCTGAATACCATTTTGACTATAGCAAAGCCCGTCCCAACTCCTATGCGGCCCGTGCGTTGCGGCAGGAAGCGGCAGCGAAAGAAGCAGAAGATATTCAAAGCAATGAAGGCTGATGCTCGTCACCGGCGATTTCCCGTGCGAGCTTACTGGGTGCGCCAGAGGCCCGTGCTGACACTGCGGCAGGAACCGGCAACAGCCGGTGAAAACTCAACAGAGACGGACGGGTCCCATTGTAGGGGTTTCGCTCGGACGCCTGTGCAAGCTGCTCGCTCGCCCGGTCGCGAAACCGGCGCAGCTCATTGGCGTTGCTGGTGACTTGCATCTCATTCTTACCCATGTCCGCCATTGCTTTTTTCCTTGTCGTGTCTGTTCGTTCGCAGCATCAGTATACCACGCAGTTTGCGCCCAAGCGGGTATAATCAGTCCCGCAACACTTATGATAATAGATTTTGAGTGGGACAACGTGAAAGCGGATAAAAATCAGCAGAAGCACGGTGTCTCGTTTCGAGAGGCTGTCACTGTTTTTGACGACCCGCTCTCGGAACTACTTGATGACGCTCAGCATTCCGGCCAAGAAGAACGCCAAATTTTGATGGGCGAATCCAATGCGCGGCGTCTGCTGGTCGTCAGCTTCACGGAGCGTCCCAATGCCACCCGCATCATCAGTGCAAGGCCGGCAACCAAAGGAGAAACAAGAAGATATGGAGCATAGAATTCACGTCTACGATGATCCCAATGAGAACCTCGATGATGATTTGCTGCCGGAATACGATTTCAGCAAAACCAAGCCTAATCCCTACGCTGAACGTGCCTTGCGGCGGAGAGCGATCATTTTGGAGAGAGACATTGCGGAAGTATTCACAACTTCCGAGCAGGTCAACAAAGCTTTGCGTGCGCTGATCGAAGCGGTGCCGACGCGCCCGCCCCAAGACCAAGCTGCCTGACGGTTTGCACCTAAACGGGTATACTGTCTGTCTATGGCAAACCTTTCTTATAGTACGGCGACGGAAGAACGCGCTCTGGTGGTGTCGCTGTCCCTGGCGGGCGGCGAGGACGATATGGCGATGCGGCTGTCGGAGCTGCGGGAGCTGGCGATGACGGCAGGGGCACGGGTGGTCGGGGAGTTTTCGCAGTCGCGCCGCGCCCCGGATATGGCAACCTATATCGGGCCGGGCAAAGTGGAGGATTTGAAGGGGGAATTGGCGTCCACCAATGCCGAACTGGTCATCTTCGACGATGAGCTGTCGCCCACGCAGCAGCGGAACTTGACCAATGCTCTGGAGCGGCGCGTGCTCGACCGAACGCAGCTTATTCTGGACATCTTCGCCCAGCGGGCGAGGACCCGCGAAGGTAAGCTGCAAGTGGAGCTGGCCCAGCTCAACTATTTATTGCCCCGGCTGTCCTCTCTGTATACCAAGTTCGAGCGGCAGCAGGGCGGCATCGGCGGACGCGGCCCTGGTGAAACCAAGCTGGAAAGCGACCGGCGGCGGGTCAAGGAGCGGATTTCCCTGCTCGGCGGCGAGATTGACGAAATGAAGGAGCAGCGCTCCCAGCAGCGTCAGATGCGCCACAAGCTGCCGTTTCCGACGTGTGCGCTGGTTGGGTACACGTCGGCGGGAAAGTCTACGCTGCTCAATTTGCTGTCTGGGGCGGAAGTGCTGGCGGACCGAATGCTGTTTTCGACCCTGGACCCAACCACCCGGCGGGTCGTCCTGCCGCATGGCGGTTGGTCGGTCTTGATGACCGACACGGTCGGCTTTATCCGCAACCTGCCGCACCATTTAGTCGCCTCGTTTCGGGCGACTTTGGAAGAAGTCGTCCAGGCCGATTTTCTCATTCACGTCGTAGACACGGCCCACCCGGAGCGCGAGCGTCAGATGCGGGCAGTGTCGGAAGTGCTGGCGGAACTTGGGGCGGAGAACAAGCCGATCATCACGGCGTTCAACAAAGCCGACCGCATCCACGATACCTATGTCCTGCAAGAGCTAATCGCCGAGACCCCAAACTCGTGCTACCTGTCGGCCACCAAGCGCGACAATATCCCGTTTCTGATGGACCGCATGGAAGCGACTTTGCAGGCGCTCTTGGCGTCGGTAACGCTGATCCTGCCCTACGACCGCTCGGATATTATCGCTCAGTGCTACGAGATGGGCCGGGTGCATTCGGTGGATTACGGCACCGAAACGATCACGGTCAAGGCCGACATCGTCAAAGAGCTGGCGGGCCGCCTGGAGCGCTTCCTGCCGGGCTACGTGGAGGACTGACCTACCCCCGGAACTTCGTTCCGACCCCTCCCGCAGCGGGAAGGGTGAGGAGCTTTGGACAGAACGAAGATGCAATGCTTGCCGCGCCCCTGTCCCTTACTCTGAAACTTTTAACCCTTCCCGCTGCGGGAGGGGTCGGAACGAAGTTCCGGGGGTAGGTGGTATAATCTCCCCTCAATGGCCGCTTTCAAACCCAAACCCTCCGCCACCCTGCCGACTGACGGGCCGACGCTCGATGCGCTCGAAGGCGTCATCGAGCGCATCACTTTCCACAACGAAGACAATGGGTACACCGTCGCCCGGCTCATGCCGCCCAATGCCCGCGACGTGATCACCATCATCGGCAATTTCTCCAATCCCGTCGTCGGCGAGTCGCTGCTCTGCCACGGCACCTGGACCAACCACGCGCAGTGGGGCAAGCAGATGACTGTCGCCCGCTACGAAGTCGTCCGCCCGGCAACAGCATTTGCGATTGAGAAATACTTGGGAAGCGGCATGGTCAAAGGGGTCGGCCCGGTGACCGCGAAGCGCATTGTCGCGAAGTTCGGCGACGCCGCTTTAGACATCATCGAAAACCATCCGCAGAAGCTGCTCGGCGTCGGCGGCATTGGGGCGAAGACATTAACTAAGATCACGACGGCGTGGAAAGACCAGCGCGAAGTCAAAAACATCATGCTGTTTTTGCAGTCGCACGGGGTCTCGCCCGCCTATGCCGTCAAGATTTACAAAGCCTACGGCGGCAAGTCTATTGAAGTGGTCGAGCGGAACCCCTACCAATTGGCCTCGGACATCTGGGGCATCGGCTTCAAGAGTGCCGACAAGATCGCCCGCGCCCTCGGCATGGCTGAGGACGATCCCCGGCGCATCGAAGCGGGGGTCGTGTACGTTTTAAACGAAGCAGTCGAATCGGGCGGCAATGCGTTTTTGACCCATGCCGAGCTTGTCGCCAAAGCCTCCGAGATACTCGGCGCGGGAGACGTGGGCGCGGCGATTGCCACGCTTTCGGGCACGGGCCGACTGGTCGCCGAGCCGCTGACCCTGCTCGGCACGACCGAGACCGCGCTGTATACGCCGTCGCTGCACACCACCGAGATCGGCATTGCCGCCCGTTTGAAGTCCTTATTATCCTCCCCAATCCCGCCCCCAAAAGACGACTTCGATCAGTGGCTGACGAGGCTGCTGGACGATCAAAAGTTTCCGCTGTCGGCGGAGCAGGGCGAGGCCGTTAAGATGGCCCTTTTGTCCCGCTTCAGCATTCTCACTGGCGGCCCCGGCGTCGGCAAGACCTATACCACCAACACGGTTGTCGCGGCGTTTGAGGCGCTGGACAAAGACGTGCTGCTGGCATCGCCGACGGGCCGGGCGGCGAAGCGGATGACCGAGGTGACCGGGCGGGAAGCGAAGACCGTCCACCGCCTCTTGGAATTCGACCCGGAACAGCGCGGCTTCAAGCGGGGCCTCGATATGCCCCTCGAATGCGATGTTCTGATTGTAGACGAAAGCTCGATGCTCGACATGGTGCTGACCTACTCGCTGCTGAAAGCCGTGCCGCTGGAAGCGCAGGTCGTCTTTGTCGGCGACGTGGATCAGCTCCCGTCGGTGGGGCCGGGGAATGTCCTGCGCGATTTGATTGACAGCGGGGCGGTGCCGGTCGCAAGGCTCACGCAAGTCTTCCGGCAGGCCGCCGAGAGCTTGATTATCACCAACGCCCACGCGATCAATCAGGGCCGGATGCCCGAGCTGCCTCCGCCGTCGGCGCTCCGTGACTGCGCGTGGCTGGGTGCCGAGGAGGCCGATGAGCTTGCCGAGAAAGTGGTGGCCGTAGTTGCCCGCAGCCTGCCGAAGCGCGGCTTTGCCCCCGGCGACATTCAGGTGCTGACCCCCATGCAGCGCGGCTCGGCAGGGGCGGCGCACCTCAACACCCGTTTGCAGGAAGTGCTCAACCCGCCGCGTCCGGGCACCGACGAAATTCAGCGCGGCCCGCGCCTGTTCCGTGTGGGGGACCGCGTGATGCAGATTGTCAACAACTACGACAAAGCCGTCTACAACGGCGACATCGGCGCAGTCGTCGCCGTGAACCACGAAGACGAGATTTTGACTGTAGCTTTCACCGACGCCCAGGGCACAAACGAAGTCCTCTACGAGTTCAGCGACTTAGACGAGCTTAACTTAGCGTTCGCTTGCTCCGTCCATAAAGCGCAGGGATCAGAATACCCAGCGGTCGTCTTGGCCGTGCACACGCAGCACTATATGCTGTTGCAGCGCAACTTGATCTACACGGCCCTGACCCGCGCCAAGAAGTTCGCGGTCCTTGTCGGCCCCAAACGCGCCATTCAGATGGCGGTCAAGAAGCAAAGCGACATCCACCGGCACACGCGCCTCAAAGAGCGCTTGCAGGGGATGATTTAGGAACCCATTCCGAGAATGTGCAGGAGTACGAGGACGTGAACGTCCTCGCTGGAAGGTGCTCAGAAGCACCGCCTGTCCAGGGGACAGAAGACTCTCAAAGACAAGGAACCCGGCCCATGCCACTGCCCGACAGCGTTGCCCAACTGATTGACAACTTTGGAAAGAACCGTGCCGATTATCGCAAAGGCCACTACAACGAGACGCAGACACGGGTGGATTATGTCAACCCGCTCTTTGCGGCCCTCGGGTGGGACATGGACAACGCCGCTGGGCTGTCCGAGCTGCACCGGGAAGTTGTCCACGAGGACAAGATCAAAATCTCGGGCCGGACCAAAGCCCCCGATTACAGCTTCCGCACCGGCGGGGGCCGCAAGTTCTTCCTGGAAACCAAAAAGCCGGCGGTCTCGCTGGACTTGGAGCAGTCGCCCGCGTACCAAATCCGGCGCTACGGCTGGACAGCCAAGCTGCCGCTCTCGATTTTGACAAACTTTGAAGAGTTCGCAGTCTACGACACGCGGATCGCGCCGGAACACAAGGACTCGGCGAAGATCGCCCGGATCGAATACTTTAAGTACAGCGACTACGCCGGCAGGTGGGACGAACTCTCGGCCCGGTTCTCCCAAAATGCCGTGCTGTCCGGCGCGTTCGACAAATACGCCGACGCGGCCCGTGCCAAGCGGATTGCTGTGCCGGTGGACAAAGCGTTTCTTGCCGAAATCTCCGGCTGGCGCGAAAAGCTGGCCCGGAACATTGTCAAAAATAATCCCGGCCTCGGGCCGCGCGAGCTGAACTACGCCGTGCAGATGATTATTGACCGGATCATCTTTTTGCGGATTTCCGAGGACCGGGGCGCGGAGCCGGACTTTCTGCTTCAGCCGCTCACCAACAAAGGCGGCCCGGTCTACCCGCGCCTTTTGGACATCTTTCACCGGGCCGATGCCCGCTATAATTCGGGCCTGTTTCATTTCGACCCCGACCCGAAGCGCGAAGCGCCGGACAATGTGACCCCGCACCTGTCGGTGGATGACCGGACCCTGAAAGAGATTATCGCCAGTGTCTACTACCCCGAAAGCCCCTTCGAGTTCTCGGTCTTCCCCGCCGACATTCTCGGCCAGGTCTACGAGCAGTTCCTCGGCAAAGTCATCCGCATTTCCGGCACCACTGCCGAGGTGGAAGAGAAGCCGGAGGTCAAGAAGGCCGGCGGGGTCTACTACACGCCCACCTATATTGTGGACTACATTGTCCGAAACACGGTCGGCAAATTGGTGGAGGGCAAGACGCCCGCGCAGGTGGCGAAGCTCTCCGTGCTCGACCCCGCCTGCGGCTCCGGCTCGTTCCTGATTGGGGCGTACCAGTTTCTTCTGGACTGGCACCAAAAATACTATTTAGACACCGGCAAAGAGAAGTGGGCGAAAGGCAAGGCGGCCACTATCTACCTGCTGCGAAAGACCGACGACGGCAGCGAGGTATGGCGCTTGACCACCGCCGAGAAGAAGCGCATCCTGCTGAACAATATCTACGGCGTGGATATTGATACGCAGGCGGTGGAAGTCTCCAAGCTGTCGCTGCTGCTGAAGGTCCTGGAAGGGGAGTCGGCGGAGCTGATTGACAACAGCTTGAAGCTGTTCAAGGAGCGGGCGCTGCCGGATTTGGAGCATAATATCAAGTGCGGCAACTCACTGATTGGCCCGGACTTCTACGACGGCAAAGACATGGCGCTGTTTGATTTGGACGCCCAGCTTAAAATCAACACGTTCGACTGGAAAAAAGCCTTCCCCCAAGTGATGTCGGGCGGCGGCTTCGACGCCGTCATCGGCAACCCGCCTTACCGAATGCTTCAACCGCACAACACAGTTCAATCCGAGCTTGAGTACCTGCGGGTAAATTATGTAGCAGCAGAGTTCAAAATAGATTTGTTTCATCTGTTCCTTCAGAAGTCCGTAAACTTGCTCAATCACGTTGGGTTGTTGGGGTTTATTATCCCAACGTCATTGCTCAACAATGTTTACGCGCAAAACTTGCGGTCTTGGATTACAGAAAGATGTTGTATCGAAAGCATATCCGTTGCTTTGGATAAAGTCTTTGCTACCGCTGATGTTCATACATCGGTGTTTATTTACAGGCGAGAATTAGATGCCGAGAAGCGCGATAATCACAAAATTGCCGTGACCACAGAGTTAAATCCGTCGTTTGTCCCGGTCGCACAGTCGTTTTCGCTTACCAGGCAACGGCGTTTCGATGATATGGCTGGCAAAGTTTGGAACGTACTGCTGAATGAGGAAAATGCGTCGCTTATTTCGAGGCTTCTCAATGACTTCGCCAGTCTCAAAGAGATAGGCACTATTAACCGTGGCTTGATCACTGGCGATAGGAAAGAATATATTGCTGAAGAGAAAAAGTCTCCTAAGTTCGTACCTATCTTATCCGGTTCTGACGTTCACAGGTACAGTACCGACGACCATACAGAATATGTCTTGTTTGAGAGGCCGGCAAGCGCGGGCGGCTGTTGGGACCCAGAAGTTCATCTTGCAGATCACAAAATGGTAGTTCGCCAAATTGGTAAGCGCCCAACAGCTTCTGTGATTTCCGAACCCATAGCTGTCACTGGAAACATTTTCACGCTCAGAGCTGATGCAATCACAGAAAAGTACTTGCTTGGCATAATTAATTCTAAGCTGACAGCATTCTTTTGGCAGATAATGTTTGCCGACTTTAAAAGTTCCTTTCCACAAGTGACCGTTTTTAGCCTGGGCCAGCTACCAATCCGAACTATAGACTTTGATAAGCCTGCCGAGAAGGCCCAGCATGACAAGATGGTGGGGCTGGTGGAGCGGATGCTGACGCTGCACAAAGACAAGGCGGCGGCGCGGCTGGCGACCGAGAAGAACATGATCCAGCAGCAGATTGAGCAGGCCGACGCGCAGATAGACAAATTGGTCTACGCCCTGTACGGATTGACGGAGAACGAGATTGCGGTGGTGGAGGGGACGGCGGGGTAAGATGGAAAGGATGACAAGGAGGTATAATCGTGTTCCTGCCAGAAAACGAAAAGGCAATTGTTGATATTGCGAGGTTGCGCGACTATTGTCTGAACCCAAACCATCCGGTCGGAAAGCATAAAGCGAAAGTGTTTGCCTCAGCGCTGGGGTTTACGGCTGAAGACGCTGAGCGTCTCAGGCAGATGCTGCTCAACGCCGCCCTTCTGGATCAAGCGGTGGTGAAAGAAAAAGATCAATATGGGCAACGCTACCAGATTGATTTTGCGATCAACCTCTTGATCTTTAATTCCATAGGCGGCCAACTCGGAGGTGTCGTGGTAATACGAAGTGCTTGGATTGTGTTGACAGGCGAGGTCTTGCCGCGCTTAACGACTTGTTATGTGCTGTAATCGGTGGAGATGAGGAAAAAGATGAACCAGAATATCAGCGTTCTTGATGCAGTGACTTTGACGCAAGACTTGCCGCAGGAAAAACTGGTGCGCGGTCAAGTGGGAACGGTCGTGGAGCAGCTTGCGCCGGATGCGTATGAAGTGGAGTTCGTGTCTACGGATGGAAAAACTTATGCGCTGCTGCCGCTCCGGGCCGAGCAGATCATGGTGCTGCACTACGAGCCAATCTCAGCGGCGGCATGATAAATCGCCTCGCCGCAGGTGTCGTCATACAAATCCGGCTCCTCTGCCAGCCAGCAAAAAGAGAGACGAGCGAGGGCCGGGGCAAGCCCTGCGCCCTGCATTCCAAATCCGAGTGCGCCGGAGGTGTAGTTTTCAGTGTCTTCGCCAGCGTGTCGCGTCAGAGATGAGAATAGTCTCATTCGGTTCTCATCGCCCTCTAATGTTCGCCCGCTATACTGAGTAAACGGGCCGACAGCGGCCCCTTAGCTTGGGGGCGATATGGGCGTGACGCTGGTGGACGAATGGGGCGCAGACGGGAGGGCGGAGAGCAGGGGAGCGCAGACCGGCAAACTGTCGCCCGGTGCGCCGCGTGTCCTGTTTTTGGCGACCTCAGCGGGCAGCGGCGGGATCGAGCGGCACTCCGCCGGTCTGGCCGCCCGCCTGCGCCGGCAGGATGTCCCCGTCGCCTATCTGTGCCGTCCGAACACTTTCCTCGAATCCGCCTGCGCCGCGCAAAATATCCCGGCCAGCCCACTCCAAATCCGCAACAGCGGCGATCCGGGAGCCGTGCTGCGGCTTGCCCGGCAGGTCCGCGCCTACCGGGCGGACATCCTCCATGTCCACTCACGCCGCGACTTCGTGCCCGCCGCCCTCGCCGTCGCTCTGCTCGGTGTTCGGGGGAATGGCTCCGCGCCGCGCCTGGTGCTGCATTCCCACCTCGACAAGCCGCTTGGGACGCCCCCGCGCCTGAGCGGCGTCCTGTTCCGGCGCACGGCGCACGCCGTCGTTGCCGTGTCCGAGGCCGTCCGGCAGACGCTGCTCCGGGCGCACGGCCTGCCGCCGGAGCGGGTGCGCGTTGTTCCCAACTGCCTCGATGCCGCCCGGTTCGCCGTGCCGAGCGATCCCCGCGCCGCCCTCTGGCGGGAGGGCCAGCGGCGGCGCTGGGGCATTCCGCCGGATGCGCTGGTGATCGGCATGGTGGGCCGGCTGCCGGACAAAGGGCAGGCGGCGCTGCTGGCGCTGGCCCCCAGGCTGCTTGAGAAACACCCCTGCCTGCGGCTTGTCTTTATCGGTCCCGACGGCAGCGAGTCGGAGCGCCTGGGCCTGGAAACAACCGCCGCCAGCTTCGGCCTGTCGGACAAGATCGTCTTCGCAGGCCGGAGCGAGGAGATGCCGGCGGCGATGGCGGCGCTGGACATCCTGGCGCATTTTCCGCAGTCGGAAGCGTTTGGACTGGTCCTGCTGGAAGCGGCGGCGAGCGGACTGCCGACCGTGGCAAGCCGGATCGGCGGCTACGGCGAGGTGGTGGTGGACGGTGTCACCGGCCTGCTGGTGCCGCCGGGCGATGCCGAGGCCCGGTTTCATGCCCTGTCCTCGCTGCTGGAAGGCGAGCAGGGTGCGGCAAAACGTGCGGCACTCGGTGCGGCGGGCCGGGAGCGCGTGCTGTCCTGTTTTGCGCCCGATCTGGAGACCGCTGCTGTGCTGCGGCTCTACACTCACCTTCTGCACAAAAACCATGCCGCCGCGTAAAAATTACGGCGGCGTCTCAGCGGTTGCATTGCTCGGTTTTACGGGGTATAATAAACGGCACGAACCGGCGGAAGCTTGCCCGGAACCTGGCGGGGCCAAGTGGGGTTATACTGGAAACAGTGTCGCCTGGCAATGGCAGGGGTCCGATTCCCCAGCGCGGGCACCAAAATCACGCAATTCACAAGCAATTAAAACGAAATTCACGAGGAAGTTGAACCATGGCAAAAGCAAAGTTTGATCGTTCTAAGCCGCACGTAAACATCGGCACCATCGGGCACGTGGACCACGGCAAGACGAGCCTGACGGCGGCCATCACAAACGTGCTGGCAAAGGCCGGCGGGGCCACCGCCCGCTCCTACGCCTCGATTGACGCCGCCCCGGAAGAGCGTGAGCGCGGCATCACCATCAACACCGCCCATGTCGAGTACGAGACCCAGGCGCGGCACTACGCCCATGTGGACTGCCCCGGGCACGCCGACTACATCAAGAACATGATCACCGGCGCGGCGCAGATGGACGGCGCCATCCTGGTGGTCTCGGCCGCCGACGGCCCGATGCCCCAGACCCGCGAGCACATCCTGCTGGCCCGTCAGGTGGGCGTGCCGAGCATTGTGGTGTTCCTGAACAAAGCAGACATGGTGGATGACCCGGAACTGGTGGAGCTGGTGGAGCTTGAAGTGCGCGAGCTTTTGTCCAAGTACGAGTTCCCCGGCGACGACTGCCCGATCATCGTGGGCAGTGCAGTCAAGGCTTTGGAAGGGGACCAGTCGGAGATCGGGGAGCCGGCGATCCTGAAGCTGATGGCGGCGGTGGACAGCTTTATTCCGACGCCGGCGCGTGACGTGGACAAGCCGTTTTTGATGCCGGTGGAGGACACGATGACAATCACGGGCCGCGGGACGGTGGCGACGGGGCGTGTTGAGCGGGGCGTCTTGAAGGCGGGTGAGCAGATCGAGATCATCGGCATCCGGGAAGCGACGAAGACTACCGTGGCGACAAGCATGGAGATGTTCAAGAAGACGCTGGACGTGGTTCAGGCGGGTGACAACGCGGGGATTTTGCTGCGCGGGATTGAGCGCAAGGACATCGAGCGTGGGCAGGTGTTGGCGAAGCCGGGGAGCATCAAGCCTCACGTGAAGTTCGAGGGCGAGGTGTATATCTTGTCGAAGGAGGAGGGCGGTCGTCACACGCCGTTCTTCAAGGGTTACCGTCCCCAGTTCTACTTCCGGACGACGGACGTGACGGGCAACCTGGACCTGCCGGAGGGTGTGGAGATGGTGATGCCGGGTGACAACGTGACGATTGTGGGGGAATTGATCGCACCGATTGCGATGGAAGAGGGTTTGCGTTTTGCGATCCGCGAGGGCGGCCACACGGTGGGTGCCGGCGTCGTCACCAAAGTCCTCGTCTGATTTGACTGACATTTTGTAGGGGCGAACCTCGTGTTCGCCCTTCTTTGATTTATTACCGAAGGAGCCAACCATGGCAAATGAAGCCCGCGTCGTCGTGACGCTCGCTTGCAGCGAATGCAAAGAGCGCACCTATGCGACCACCAAAAACAAGCGCAAGCACCCGGATCGCCTCGAACTCAACAAATACTGCCCCCGCTGCCGTGTCCACAAGATGCACCGCGAAGCCAAGTAGTTGACAAACCGTGTCGCGGACGGGTACATTACACCCGTCCAAGACACAAAAAAACCAAACAATGGGAGTTTAGCACAGTTGGTAGTGCGTTCGGCTCCAAACTGAGAGGTCGCGGGTTCGAGTCCTGCAACTCCCGCTCATCCGCCCGCAGGTCGTCACAGACTTGCGGGCTTTTCTGTTCATGGAGGAAATGATGTCAACAGAGAAGTGGAAAGCCGACAATCAAGATTTGATGCGGAAATATCGGCGTGAGTGGTACGCAAGGAACCGCGAAAGCAGCATAGACACAGTGAAAAAGTATTCGGTTGACCTCGTCCAATGGTTCCGCGAATACAAGCGCACCTGTTCCTGCACTATCTGCGGGCAGAGTCGCCCTGCTTGTCTCACTTTTCATCATCGCGACCCCACTGAAAAGTTGATCGAAGTCTCTATTCTCGTGACACGCCACAATAAGCGGGAACGAGTTCTTGCAGAAATCGCAAAGTGCGACGTACTCTGCGCGAATTGCCACGCCGACCTGCACTTCTCGCATCTTTACGAGGAAGCCGTAGAAGAACCACGTTGAAAGTAAAAGCAGGAAAAGCAGGAGGCGACCGCGAAACAGCGTAATTTATGAACTGTAGGGAACAAGCGAAGCGGTGGGGGATTGCTGTGGGGGCGCTGGCCGCGCTGGGCGTTGCCGGATGCCGGAACCGGAGCGAGAGCGCAGGCGTTGGTGAGGCGGCGTATGTCCGGCTGATCAATGCGGTGCCGGATGCCGGGGGTCTGGACGTTTTGGTAGACGGGCGGCGGGTCTGGAAGCGGTCGCAGTTTCGGAGCAGCACTGGGTACCAAAGCGTGGCGTCGGGAACTTACCCGGTGCGCCTCAATGCCAATGGGCTAGGGGAGACACTGCTGACCGAGGACCTGTCGTTTGACAAGCGCCGAAACTACACGCTGCTGGCGCTGGGGTCGGCGGAAGGCGGCAAGGCGCGGGTGCAGGTGCTGCCGGACGACGAACAAGAAGCAGTCACGCCGAACAAAGCCCGCCTGCGGCTGATTAACGCCGCGCCGGGAACGCCTTCGGTGGACCTGGTGGTCAACACGATTGTCGGGGTGAAGTCGGTCGGCTACGGACGGCGCAGCGGCCCACTCCTGCTGGCGGGGGGCCATTACGACTTGCAGCTTGCGGCGGCGAACACGCCGAAAATGCTGGTCGGCCCGGTGGGCCTGGACCTTGCGCCGGGCAAAAGCTACACGCTGATCGCGATGGGCCGCACCGGGAACCAGACGCTCACGCTGGAAGTGTACCCCGACAAGTAGGACCCCTCCCGCTCGTTCCTCGCTCCCTCCCCGAAGCGGAGAGGGGAAGAGAGCAGCGTGGGAGTACGCCCGTAACTGGTCCGAGATTCTCCATCTGAAACTCTTTACCCTCTCCGCTTCGGGGAGGGAGCGAGGAACGAGCGGGAGGGGTTCCGAGGGTTCAATGCCCCCGCTCAATGAAGTCGCAGGCGCGGCGGTAGGCGGTGGTCAGGTAGTCGCTCATCAGCAACTCGCGGCTGTTCTCGTAGTACCACTTCACGCGCTCGCCGAGGTTCTCGTCGGGGTCGCCGATTTGGTAGGTCGCGATCTCGCGGGGCAGGACATAGGCCCGGTCGGTGGCGGTGTCAACGGCCTTGAACGTGATCTTGAAGATGTGATCCTTGTCCTTGAAGTTCTCGTCCCAGGCCATCGTCAAATCATACGTGCGCCCGTCAATGCAGTGGTACTGGTTCTTCTTTTCCATAATTCTCCCGCTTGTTTTCCTGTGTAACGAACAAGAAACACCCTTGTCATGGTATCCTCTTTAGGGGCGAATTGTCAAGCCCAAAGGAGCAACTTGTATGGCACGTTTTATCGCACTCGCGGCTGCCGCACTGGCGCTGCTGCCCGCCGCCGCACACGCGCAGTATGGAGAGGCTCCGCCCGCGCCGCTGGCCGCCGGAACACCCGCGCCGGCGTTTACAACCCAGACAATCGGCGGCAAGCCGCTGACCCTGAAATCCCTGCGCGGCAAGGTGGTACTTTTGGACTACTGGGCGACCTGGTGCGGCCCCTGCCAGATGGCGACCCCGACCTTGCAGGCGCTGCATCAGAAGTTCGGCAAGCAGGGCCTCGCCGTGGTCGGCATGAGCGTAGACGACGCCCGGAGTGTCGGGCAGGTCAAGCCGTTTATGAAGCACTTCGGCATAACCTATATTGTCACGGCATCGCCGGTGCAGAACGGCAGGGCGCAGGGCGCCTACAATGTCCACGGCATCCCGTCGCAGTTTCTAATTGACAAAAAGGGCATCGTTCGCTGGAGCCAGTCCGGTTACTCCGAAAACGAAGCCGCGACGCTGCCCCCGATGATCAAGCGTTTGCTGGCGGAGAAGTAAAACAGGCAAAGTATATGAGTGACGCTGCTTCAACATTTCGGGCGATTTTGGAACGGGACCGGCAGGGTGAGTATCCAGATCAGGACGACCTGACTGACGCACTTTGGCGTGCTGGTTGCGACCTTGAAATTTCGGTTCCTACTGACGGCCAGCCTGACCCTGTGACAGTTTATTTCGCAACTATGGTTCTGGAATTACAGGTAAGCAATGGTGGCTTCGCCCAGGCGGCAATGAATGTGCCGCAGTGGTTTGAGCCTGCGGCCAGATCCTATGAGATGCTAGGCCGACCAAAATTGGCTGCCTTTGTGCGGGACGCTGCTGAAGTCGAGCGCCGAGAAAAGGAACGTATTGACGTTGCCCGCGCCGGTGGCATCGAAGATGCATTCGCGTATTTCCGAGAAGAGACGTTTCACAACTTCGATGACCGCCTGGAAGAAGTTGGCTTGTGGGAAAACGACGAACTGCGCCTTGCTTATGTGCGAGCACAGCTAGGCATAAGTCCCAAGTAAATGATGACTAGGCTTGACAGAAGCGGCGCCTGCGTGTATGCTGTAAGAGTAAGTCCCGCGAGGAAGAGGGTTGTGATGTATGCCGATTGAAGCCAAACTTGGAGCGGACGACGCCAAAAAGATCGTTATTCTCGGCTGCGGACGGGTCGGCTCGACCCTGGCCCGGCAGATGTCCTATGAAGGACACGAAGTCACGGTGCTGGACCAGACCAGTGACTCATTCCGGCGGCTCGGCACCAAGTTCCGGGGCCAGCGGATTGTCGGGTCCGGGCTAGACCAGGACCTCCTCAGCCGGGCACATCTCGGCGACGCCGACATCTTTATCGCCGTGACCCAGGGCGACAACACCAATATCATGGCCGCGCAGATCGCGCGGGAAGTCTATGCCGTGCCGCGCGTCACGGCGCGTATCTACGACCCGATCCGCGCTCAGGCGTACCGCGAGATGGGCATCACGACCCTCTGCACGACGACGCTTGCCGCCGGGCTGATCCACGATGCCGCGCTTGGCGAGACCGAGGCCGGCGGCGTCCTGCAAAAGGCGGCCCAGAGCTACGATGCTCTTTATTTGGAAAAACGCGGCTAGTAGGGTAACCTGGTAGAATAGTTGGGTAGAGCTTTTTCAACTTGATGCGGGCGTCGTCGGTCGTGAACCGCCAATCAATCTTAACGGCACTCACGTTGCGCCTTGCTTGCCAAGCCGCGGCCTGCTTTTGCAGGTTTTCTTTGTCGTTCATGCGCTCAGACAAGCACTGCCGCGCCAGCACGGACAACTCGATTTCGGCCATGTTCAGCCACGAGCCGTGCTTGGGCGTGTAGTGTACTTCCAGTTTGTCCGCCAACCGCTTGGCTTCCGCAGGCACAAAAGCACGGTACAAACTCGCGGGTGTGTGCGTGTTCAGATTGTCCATGACCAAAACGATCTTTTCCGCGTCAGGGTGGAGCACATCCACCAGATGCAGGATCACGCGGGCAAAGTCCAGACAAGTGCGCTGGTCGGTTACATGAACGTGGCGCTTGCCAGCCAACGGCTCGTAAACCATGAACAAACTGGCGGTTCCGTTTCGCACATATTCGCAGTCCTGGCGGGCAGGCTGTCCTACCGCTACGGGAAGCGCAGGCCGCGCATCAGACAAAAGCTGCTTGCTGGCTTCGTCCAGGCAGACCAGCGGACGCTTCTCATCGAGCGGCCTGTGGTACACGTCCAGCACGTCCTCCATGCGGAAGACAAACTCGGCGTTTTGCTTGGGCGGGATGCACCAGCATTTCTTCAGCCACGGCTTGAGTTCATTTTTTTTAGCGTCTGACGCACTGTTTCTTTGCCGATGGCGTCTACGATCTGCTGCTCAATCAGCGCGTCTTTCAACAGGCGCAGGCTCCAGCGTTTGTGGCCTTCAGGCGGCGTACTACAGGTCGTTGCGACTAAAAAAGCCTCGGCCTCTCCGTCCAAGATGCGGGGCTTGCGCGTTTCCTGCTCTTTGTGAGCCAGACTTTGGTGCAAGCCGCGCTCGGTGAAGCGCTGACGAGTGCGGTTGACGGTGAGCGGCGCGACCTTAACTTGCTGGGCGATGTCGGCATCTTTGTCCGCCCCGCCTTCTTTGGCTTCATCGGCGAGCAGCAGGATACGGGCACGTTTGCGTTCACGTTCAGAGTGGCGCTGGGACTTGCTCAGGCGCAGAAGGTCGTCACGCTCGGCTTCGGTGAGAGAAACATGATATTTTTTCGCGGACATCGGATAAGCCTCCTCAGACTTATCCATTCTACCAGGTTAGCCTACTAGGAATATCTTATAGGAATATCTTATGTATGTGATTGTTGTCGGGGCCGGCAAGGTCGGCTATTACCTGACCAAACAGCTTTTGTCGGAAGGCCATGAAGTCCTGCTGCTCGAAAAAGACCGGCAGCGCCAAGCCGCCCTCGCCGAGCAGATGGGCGAAGTGGTGGTGCAGGGCGACGGCTGCGAGGTGCGGATCATGTCCGAAGCGGGCTTTGCCCGCGCCGACGTCATTGTCGCAGTCACCGGCGACGACGAAGACAACTTGGTCATCTGCCAGATGGCGAAGCGCAAGTTTCAGGCCCCGCGCACCGTGGCGCGGGTCAATGACCCGGACAACTTGATGCTGTTCCAGAAGCTCGGCATTGATACCACCGTGTCCAGCACCCAGATCATCTTTAATCTGCTGGACCAGCAGATCGAAACGGGCGAGATTATCCCACTGGCCGCGCTGAAGAACGGCAACATCGAGATTGTCGCGATTACCGTCTCGGAGCGTTCCCCGGTGCTTGGGAAGAACGTCAAAGACCTGCCGCTGCCCGGCGACGCCCTAATCATCTCGGTGGTCCGCGATCAGCATGCCCTGCTGCCGCAGGGAGACATCCGCTTTGAGAACGAAGACACGGTGATTGCGATGGTGGTGGCCGACGAAGAGCCGAAACTCCGGCATATTTTCAGCGAAGCGCACTAACCCCGTGAAACGCAAACTCTGGCTGGTTCTGCTGGTCATCGGCCTCGGCAGTGCGGCCTGGCTGGCGCTCCGCCCAAAGCCCGCCCCGCCGCCAATGCGCTTGCACCCGACTGTGCCGCAGGTCGCCGCCGCCGAGCGGCATCTGTCCGCGCTTGATGCGCTGACCGCACCCATTTCGCCTTCGCCCCCTGTCCCCGCAGGCCGACCCGCGCCCAATCTGCCCGCCGAATCCAGTTCGCCCACTGCGCCCAAGTCCCCGGCTGCCCCGAAGCCGCGTATCCTGCGCGTCTCCGCCGCCGACCTCAACACCTATCTTGCCGGCAATGCTGCCGCCCGCAAGCAGCTTGCCGCGCATGGGGTTGAGGCCGTGTCGGTCGCGTTTATGGAACCGTCGAGCCTCATCCTCCATGCCGCCGTCCGGGTGCGGGGCCATATGCAGAACGCCGAGATTTCCGGCACGCTCGCTCCTGACCCGAAGACCGTCCTGCGCTTCACTGCGACGGGGGCCAAAGTGGGCCGCCTGCTCCTGCCGCCCCGCGCCGTGACCCGTCAGGCCGGCATTTACGCCTCCCGCCTGCTCGGCGCTCGCCTGCGCCGCGTCACGCTCTCGGTGCAGCACGTCTCAGTCGAACAAAACACGCTCGTCCTCATCGCCGTGCCAATCAAGCCGGCATCTCCACAATCTAGGTCTCCACAATCAGCGTCACCGGCCCATCGTTGACCAGTTCCACGGTCATCTCCGCGCCAAACTCGCCCGTCTCAACCCTCACCCCGCGCCGCTTGACCGCCTCCACAAACGCCAAATACAGTGGCTTTGCAACTAATGGCGGCGCAGCCTCGGTGAATGACGGCCGCCGCCCCTTGCGGGCGTCCCCGAGCAGCGTAAACTGCGACACCACCAGCATCGCCCCGCCAGTCTCCAGCAGCGACAAGTTCATCTTCCCGTCGTCGTCTGCAAACACCCGCAAGCCCACCAGTTTCTCCGCCAGCCACTCGGCGTCGGCGAGTGTATCCCCCGGCGCAGCCCCGAGCAAAGTCACCATTCCCGCCACAATTTCCCGCTTCTCGCCCGTTTCCTTTATCGTCACGCTTGCCGAAGAAACCCGCTGAATCACTGCTTTCATGCCGCTGATTATACCGCGCCGGCAACCCGCAAAAACACCTGCAAAAAACGCTTGACAAACTCTGCACCATCCTCTATACTGTACTCAAAGCAACCAACGCCAGCAGTTCGAGAGGCGACGTGCAGACCGCGAACCGAGGAGATACGCCCATGTTGTCGCTTCCCGCTTCTGTCGCTTCCCGCTTCTGTCGCTTCCCGCTTCTGTCGCTTCCCGCTTCTGTCGCTTCCCGCTTCTGTCGCTTCCCGCTTCTGTCGCTTTTCTGCCTTCTCATCACTATGGCATGCCCCACTCAGGCACAGCGCCCGAGCGGGGGCTGGGTTGCCGTTCCCTGCGATGGGCTGGGCAACATTCTTCCCGCGCCGCCGACAGACAGAAACGGAATGTATATCATGGATGGGGTTGAAGGCGGACAGTCCGTCACAACCTATCCTCGGTTCAAAGCTATTGATGATATGCCGCTGATTGTCTATCCTCGCAGCGCGACACCGCGCGGCATCGGCACTTACGGCAGTGGGTCATATGACGTCCAAGTCTACAACGGCAGCGACTATTTCTGGTACGGCACAGTGCTGGGCACGACGACCACTGCTCTTGAAAACGGCTCTGTCGTCGGCGATTTTAGCGGCCAGCTTTTTTATCACTTTAAAGAAGTTTGGCAGGGAAGTGGCCTGCCGACCACGCCGATGCCGAACCATGTTAGTCTTCTGCTTCAAACGGACGTATGGGTTTATGTTTCTACCGATTACCGAAATGCAAAATTGAATACAGGTTTGTCTGCATCGGCGTGGGCAAAGGATGGGCCGCCGTTCAACGAAGTTGTTTCCGCTACTACGGTTCCTGTCGGTTCCTCCAGCTTCAATCCGCATGTCGGCGGGCCTCATCTGATCGCTGTGCCGGTTGATACGACGACTGGAATCTCGCAGGTAGTGCTCGATGGCGCGGTTCATATGGATGCGGCTAATGGGGTGCCGTATGGGGTGCTCACTCATCCCGTCGCATCTTACCCTTCCTATGTGCAGGGAGACGTCACAAACGGCCCTACCGGAGCCATATCTGAGAGCCTCGTTGCATGCAGTGTGAGGCCAGCAAACGAAGTTCCGCTCAATGCCGTTTGTCTCAACAAAGACCTGCCGGTGAATACGACTTATCAGGCGCTGCCAAATCCAGTTGTCGTCTATGGTGGCTCCGTCCGATCCACGTCCGACGAGCTGCTGCTGAACGCGGCCAATGCGCCTGCTGTGCCGGGCACAACCTATAATTGGTATGCTTACGGCCCTGCGTCCTCGGCGGCTTACCCAACAACATCCACCTGGAATGTTGTCGTTTCTTCCAATCCCGGCCTGACGACCTTTGTGTGTATCGTTCAGCCGCCCGGTGGCGCGGCGGCAATCACGAAATCGCTGACAGTGGAAGTCGGTATTCGCACCGATGACACAATTCTAGTCGGATGGATAGATCGCAACGGCGTTCCTATCAACCCCGCAAATGTAGATGCTGCAATCCTCGCCGACCTGCCCCCTAATGGCGGCACCCTCACGAACGTTGCCGGAACTGCCCGCCTCGCGGCGCTTGCCGACAACAATGACTGCTTGGACTATCTCACCTGCACGATGCCGTACACACAGGTCGACAAAGATTACATTCTTGATTGGATGTTTCACTTTGCCGACAACCCGGACCCGACTCCGGTGCTGACCGGCCTCCAAACGCCGGACGCAACTGACCCGTCTGGCCGCAGCACAACGCCTGATTTGACGACTTATGCCGGGTACATGAACTTCCCGAAGCTGGCAGATTACATGAGCGACTTCCATCGCTTCAAGCTGCTCAATCATTTCCAGGTGAAGTACCGCGTCAACCCCAGCAACACCAGCCAGTTCAACGGTGCGCCAGTCATCCTTCAGCGTGGTGCGTACATCGGCGCGACTGTGAACCCGACAGGTGTGCCCCCCGACCTCGGCCCCACCCTAAATGCTTTGGCGAGCCTGCCTCCGCCTCTCAACCAGCCTTTCCTGGCGGCGGCTTACCTCAATCACACTCTGCTTGACCCGCAGACCGGCCCGGCCAACGGCATCATCGGCCCGGTTCCCGCCACAAACCACATCAGCCAAATCAACGACGGCAGCCCGGAAATCCCCGGCATCCGCGCCTTCAACACACTGACCGCGATGGATGAGCAAACGCCGCTCTTCTGGCAGAACATCGGTAGCAAAATCACGTTCAAGTGTGGGGCAACAGCACCAGTACCAATTAACGAAAACTACCCCACCTACTACCTGTACCAGAACGGGAGCCTCATATTGCCAGTTTTCAAGCAGGCAAAAACTCCGAACGGGCACTTTTACGCAAGCCCTTACCCATTCGGCACCGACATCAGCTACGGCTTACCGCCGCGTGGCCCCGGCGATATTCCGCTCATTCCCGGCATCCCCTCGTTCCCATCAATGAACGGTGGGCGCAACGGCATTGCCACGGCACCCCCGGATGACTTCAGTGTGGCGATACCACCCTATACTCTGCCATGAGGAGTATTCTGCTATAATGTCATCTCTCAAAAACTTTTGGGTGAGGCCAGCGATTTTAATGCTGCTGGCTTTGACCCCACTTATGGCAGGATGCGGAATTAAGGTCCACCCAAGTACTACAAACGTGTTAAACAACGATGTTGCCTTAGATCCTTATGCGCTCAGCGGAGGAAAGATTACGCATTTCGTTCCAGAGCCTGGCTTACCGAATGACCCTGCTGACAAAGCCATGCTGATGGCATATCAGTATATTCCCACCACATCTAGTACCGCTCGAAGCGCTATTTTAGTTGTAGCAGCGGGACAGTTTGGAAAAGTGCCGCTTCATGCGCTGGTTGCTGGGCAACAGGTATTGATGCTGCCCGGTGACTTAGCAAGAATGGGCATCGAGTTTAGTGGTAGCAGTAATAAATTTGTGCTGTATCCTAGATCGCCACAGAGCATCATTCTGACACACAACAGCAAAGTAGCCTACGTTGGCAAAAAAAATATATTGTTGCATGAGCCGGTGATAGCGACCAAATCCAACGACTTGGTAATGACAATGGCAGATATGCTGGCTGTCTTCCACGAACGTGACGTGCAGCGCCACCAGCCACCGTTCATTCGCGACATAAAGATTATCTATGATATTCGAGACTACCACCGATAAAGCGCAAGCCAACAGAGCGCAAGCCAACAGAGCGCAAGCCAACAGAGCGCAAGCCAACAGAGCGCAGACCGGCCCGGCCAACGGCATCATCGGCCCGGTTCCCGCCACAAACCACATCAGCCAAATCAACGACGGCAGCCCGGAAATCCCCGGCATCCGCGCCTTCAACACACTGACCGCGATGGATGAGCAAACGCCGCTCTTCTGGCAGAACATCGGCAGCAAAATCACGTTCACTTGCGGGACACCAAGCGCAACACTGCCACCAATAACCGAAAATTATCCAACATACAATATGTATGTCAATGGAGCGATGGTTTTTGTAAGACCACAGGCCGCTTTGCCGAATGGTCATTTCTTTGCCAGTCCGTACCCGTTCGGTTAGTGTAAACTTGTTTCTGTAAAAGTAGATGGCTTCTGCTCAAAAGTAGTAGGCCAGGGAGTATTCTTGAAGTTACCACACTTTAAGGACGACAACCCATGACCTACCAGAACGAGTTTACTCTGTCCGAGGCACTTTTAGAACAACTTTCCGCCAGCGGCTTGGACGCTTTGCCGACGCTTTTTCAAGTCCTCTTGAACGCTGCCATGCAAATCGAGCGCCAAAAGCACCTGGGCGCGGCCCCGCATGAGCGTACTGAAGAACGCACAGGCCACGCCAACGGCTACAAAGACAAAACGCTCAACACCCGCCTGGGCCAGATCACCGTCGCCGTGCCCCAAGTACGGGAAGGTGGCTTTTATCCACAGTCGTTGGAGCGCGGCACCCGCTCCGAGCGAGCCTTGAAGCTGGCGTTGGCCGAAATGTATGTGCAGGGCGTTTCCACTCGCAAAGTGGCCGCCATCACCGAGCAGCTTTGCGGCTTTGCCGTCAGCAGCACCCAGGTCAGCCAGGCGGCCCAGGCGCTGGATCAAACGCTTGAAGCGTGGCGCAGCCGCCCGCTTTGCGCCTGCCCTTATGTCTACCTCGATGCTCGCTACGAGCGGGTGCGCCAAGCAGGACTGGTGCAGAAAGCCGCTGTTTTAGTAGCTGTCGGCGTGGACGAGGCGGGAAAACGCTCGGTGCTGGGCGTGTCCGTGGCGCTGTCCGAACACGAAGTCCACTGGCGCTCCTTCCTGCAAAGCCTAGTGGCTCGCGGCCTGTGCGGGGTGCGCCTGGTCATCAGCGACGCCCATGAAGGACTGAAAGCCGCCCGTTTAGCCGTGTTCGGGGGCGTACCGTGGCAGCGGTGCCAGTTCCACTTGCAGCAGAACGCCTCGGCGTATGTGCCCAAGCAGGACATGAAAGCCTCGGTTGCCGCAGACATCCGCGCCGTCTTCAACGCCCAGGACAGGACTGAGGCGGACGCGCTCCTGAAGCGGACGGTGCAAAAATATGAGGCCACGGCTCCGAAACTTGCGGCGTGGCTGGAAGAGAGCCTGCCCGAGGGTCTGGCGGTCTTTGCCTTTCCTGAGCCGCATCGCCGCCTGCTGCGGACCACTAACGGCGTTGAGCGCGTGAACCGGGAGATCAAGCGGCGCACCCAGGTGGCGAGCATCTTTCCCAACGAGGCGTCGTGCCTGCGGCTGGTGAGCGCTCTGCTGATGGAGACCAGCGACGATTGGCAGACGGGAAAAGCCTACCTGACATTCACACATTAACCGAACAATAACCGAACAATCAAGATGCTCCCAGCTTTTACAGAAAAAACTTGACACTATCCTGGCATTATTTCGCGCAAGTGATAATCAGCATGGAGGCAGTCACGAAATCCAGTATCTTGAAACTCGCTCAGAACTTAGTTCAGCAGAGTATGAACCGACATTTGATCAAAATCTCAGGCGTTGAAGCTCTGGCGACATCCCGCTTATTCCCGGTATTCCTTTGGCGAATGGGAATAGGCTGAACGCTGCCCTCTGTGCTGGTACAATAGGCGTAGGAGGCAAAAAGCTATGCGTGTGCCGCTGCTGACAGAAGATGAGATTGCGGAGCATTTGGGGCATCTGCCGGGGTGGGTGCGGCAGAATGACGGGATCGAGAAGACGTACTCGTTTGCGGATTTCAGTCAGGCGATGGAGTTTGTGAACCTTGTCGCTGAGGCTGCCGAGTCGGTGGACCATCACCCGGACATGGATATTCGCTATGCCAAAGTGACGCTCGTGCTGACGACCCATGACTCGTCGGGGCTGACCCTGAACGATGTGGACTTGGCGGCGGCCTGCGATGGGTTTGCCGATGGGGTCAAGCAGTGACGAAGCGGACGCTTTTGGGCGTGTGCCTGCTGCTACTGGGAGCACTCGGCCCGGCGGCGGGGCAGGGGATGGCAGGGCAGGGGGGCTGGGTCAAGACGCCGAACACGATGTCCGACCCGCGCTGGGCGGCGGCTTCCACGCTGCTTGCGGGCGGGACGCGCGGGCTGATTGCCGGGGGGTATTCGTACCCCGCCGACCGCTGCGTCGCGACCGCCGATGAGTTCGACCCGCTGACGCGCCGCTTCATACCATGCCGGGGCCGCATGAGCGTCCCGCGCAACTTCGCGGCGGCGTCGCTGCTGCCGGACGGGCAGGTTTTAATCAGCGGCGGCTACAATACGGTGCTGGGATCACTGGACAGCGCGGAGCTGTTCGATCCCAAAACGCAGACGTTTAAGCTGCTGCCTGGGCACCTCGAATCGCCGCGTGAGCTGTTCACGGCGACGGTTTTGGCGGGCGGCAAAGTGCTGATTGCCGGCGGGTTCAACACGCACCGGGGGCGGACACTTGCCACGGCAGAGGTCTATGACCCAAAGACGCAGTCGTTTACCCCGACGGGTTCAATGGCGGGAGACCGGTTTGGGGCCGATGCCGTGCGGCTGGCCGACGGGCGCGTTTTGGTGGTCGGCGGGACACACTGGTTCACGCGCCGTCCGGGTGTGCCCCTCGCGACTGCCGAGATTTATGACCCGGCGAGCGGCAAGTTTCACCCAACGCGCGGGCCGATGAGCTTCGCACGGGACCGACCCACGGCGACGCTTTTGACCGATGGCACAGTGCTGATCGCAGGCGGGCAGGACGGGGCCGCCGAGCCGGGCCAAGCCGAGCTGTTCAACCCCAAGACCGAGGCGTTTGCAGCGCTGCCACATCCCCTCACAACACCGCGCATGGCGCATTCGGCGGCGATACTGCCAAGCGGCGATGTCCTGCTGTCCGGGGGCTGGAGCGTGGCGGCATCAGCCACCACGGGAAACGCTGAAGTGTACAGTGCAAACGCGCAGACGTTTGCCGCCCTGACGCCGGTGCCGATGGGGACGCATGACCAAACCTTGCTGCTGTTTCCGAGTGGGCTGGCGCTGATCGCCGGCGGCAAATCCGCGGCGGTCGGCGCAGAAACGTCGCTGCCTACGGGTTATACACGGCAATTCGACCGCCCGTAAAGTTCCCATCAGTAGAAACACCCGCAAACCCGGTAACTCTGGCAGTGAACGGACCCCGTGCACACGCCGAAGATAGGGGTGTGCAGAACTGCGGAGCGGGGACGCACACCCAACTAAATACTCCACAACTAAATAAACCCCAGCGCACCGCGCCGCTTTAGATACGCTAAAGATTAGATACGCTAAAGACAAGAAAAGAATGTTGACCCGACGAACCTGCCGCCTCCCGTCGGGTCTTTTCTTGTCTGCCCCAAACCCTCCCATTGCTGGCCGTTGTTACCAGCCGTTGTGTCTCCCTTGACAAACCTATCATAGCAGAAGTATACTGCAACCGATAGACACCCACGACCGGTGGTCATGCCCCCAAGAAGAGGGTGCATCTACGAACCACCGGCGACACGCGCCCCGTGCAGGAGGAACCGCATTTGCAGAAAATACGAACCGTCGGCGGACGACGCCTTGAAGGCGATGTCCGCCTGAGCGGCAGCAAGAACGCCACTGTGGCCGTGCTTGCTGCCGCCCTGCTGCCCGCTTCGGGCCAGACAATCCTTTCCAATGTCCCGCGCATCAGCGACGTTCTGACGCTGCTGGATATTCTCAAGTTCCTCGGTGTCAAAGTGGACTTCACCGACAATGTCGCGACGCTCGACGCTTCCTCTCTGTCCACCTCCGAGGCCCCCTACGAGCTGATCCGCAAAATGCGGGCGTCCTTCGGCGTCCTCGGCCCGCTGCTCGCCCGCTTCGGACACGCCCGCGTCGCACTGCCCGGCGGCTGCGACATCGGCGCACGGCCCGTGGACTACCATATCAAAGGCCTGGAGCGGCTGGGTGCTGAGACCACGGTCGAGCACGGCTTTGTTCAGGCATCTATCCCCGAAGGCTTTCAGGGCGCAGACATCTACCTAGAGCGCAGTTCGGTCGGCGCGACCGCGCATCTCATCACGGCGGCGGCGCTCGGCAAGGGGATTACGACCATCTCCAACGCCGCGCAGGAACCCGATGTCGTCTCGCTCGCCAATGTCATCAACGCGATGGGCGGCGCTGTGCGCGGCGCAGGCACGAAAACGATTACCGTCGAAGGCGTGAAAGCGCTCCACGGGATGCAGTACAACATGGACACCGACCGGATCGAGGCCGGCACCTTCGCTGTCGCCGCCGCAATCACCCACGGCGACGTGTTCATTCGCGGCGCAGTCGCAGCTCACGTCGAGCCGATCACGCGCAAGCTGGCCGAAGCCGGCGCGTCGGTACACTACAGCGACGACGGCGTCCGGGTCTGGGTGCCCGAAGACCGGAAGCTGAATGCGATTCACATCACGTCCAGCCCGTACCCCGGCTTTCCGACCGACGTTCAGCCGCAGTTCGCCGCCATGCTGACCCTGGCATCAGGCACCTCGACCATCACCGAGACGCTGTTTGAGCGCCGCTTCAAGTACATTGACGAGCTGGCCCGCATGGGCGCGGACATCAAGACCGAGTCGAACGCCGCGATCATCAAAGGTGTCCCGCGCCTTACCGGCGCTCCCGTGGCCGGCTCCGACCTGCGGGCGACGGCGGCGATGGTGCTGGCGGGCCTCGCCGCCGAGGGAACGACCGACGTCAGCGGGGTGCAGTTCCTGGACCGGGGCTATGAAGGCTTCGAGTCGAAGTTGCGCGGGGTCGGCGCGGAGATCGAGCGTGTCGTCACCGACGATACGTTCGACGACGAGACTTTTGCCGACGAGGCATCGAAGCGGGTATTGACGGGAGCAGCAGCGTGATGCGTTTCAGCCAGGATATTGGCATTGATCTTGGGACTGCGAATGTTCTGGTCTATGTGCATGGACGCGGAATCGTGATGCGCGAGCCGTCAGTGGTCGCGATGAACGTCAATACGCGGCGGGTAATCGAAATCGGCGAAAAGGCACGCGAGATGGTCGGCAGAACGCCGGTCAATATCGCCGCGGTGCGCCCGATGACCGACGGCGTCATCGCCGACTACACGACTACCCAGCGGCTTTTGGAGCATATCCTGCACAAAGTCTGCGGGGTCAAGCGCCTCTTCAAGCCGCGTGTCCTGCTCGCCGTGCCGTCGGGCGTCACCTCAGTCGAGCAGCGGGCGGTCAAGCAGGCCGCGCTTGCGGCAGGCGCCGGGGAAGCTCTGACCATTGAAGAGCCGATGGCGGCGGCGATCGGTGCGGGCCTGCCGATTGATGCGCCCGGCGGCAACATGGTCGTGGACATCGGCGGCGGTACCACCGACATTGCCGTGCTGTCCTTGAACGGCATTGTCCTATCCCGAAGTCTTCGCATCGGCGGCATGAAGCTCGACGACGTGATTATCCGCCATATCCGCACGAATTACAACCTGCTCATCGGCGACCGGACCGCTGAGGAGATCAAAATCGCTATCGGCAGCGCGGTCGCGCAGCGCGAAGAGTCGAGACTGGAAGTCCGGGGCCGCGATTTGCTGACCGGCCTGCCGCAGACGGTCGAAGTCACGTCTCAAGAGATTCGCGAGTGCATGGCCGAGCCGATCTCGCAGATCGTCGCCCGCGTCAAGAACGTGCTGGAAAAGACCCCGCCCGAGCTGGCATCGGACATTATCGAGCGCGGCATTTTCCTGACCGGCGGCACCGCGCTCCTGCGCGGCCTGGACGTGCTCATTGCCGAGACCTCCAATGTCCCTACCTACGTCGCTGACGATCCCCTGTCCTGCGTCGCCATCGGCACCGGCAGGGCACTCGAACAGCGCCGGGGCATCACCGAGGACCTCCTGGCAGCGGCGTAGCAGACAAGATGCGCGGCAGACAAGATGCGCGGCAGACAAGATGCGCGGCAGCAAAAACAGAGAAAGGGTGAGCAGAAACAGAGAAAGGGCGAACACAAGGTTCGCGCCCTGCATTTGGTCCGTCGCCCCCCTAATCCATATCAATCTTATCCCGGAACCCACATTATGCTCACACCCAAACTTGCCCCGCTTGCCCTGCTTCTTCTCCCGCTCACCGCGCACGCCGCCTCCAATGCGCCGCCCCGCGCCCTGCCGCCGCGCGATGTGCCGCCGGGCCACTTTGCCGCGCCTGCTGTCAAGCGCATCACCCATGAAAACATTATGGGCACCGCCAAAGACGGCCGCTTCCAGGGCGACCAGCCCGTCACCCGCTATGAGCTGGCCGTGGCTTTAGACCGCTTCGTCCGCTATATTGAAGCGGGCCGTAAGCCCCTCCATGCCCAGGCGTTCCCGACCCCCAAGCGCCTGCCCCCCGCCGCCACCGCCGAGCAGCGCCAAGCGCTGAACAGCCTAATCGGCAGCGGCTTCCTGCCGCCGAACACGCCTTTGTCCCAAGACAACCGGCCCGCGACCGCCAAAGAAACGTCGGATGCCCTGGCCTCGGTCACCATCCGCCTGTCCGACCGGGCCGAGCCGCCGCAGAAGCTCTAGGGCAAACATAAACCGAAAAGAGCGCCGGACCACTTGGGTCCGGCGCTCTTTTTTGTGCCAATGCAGATTTGCGCTGAAGCAAAGCCTCTTACGGCACGTTCGGAATGGGCATTCGCAGGACTGAAAGTATCTGCTTGACATCCTGATACAGCGTCCGGCCTGAGTCGCTGTTGACGGCCCGCAGGTTCGGCGACTGCCTGCCCCCGTAGACCACGTAAATCTGTGGGCGGCCTGTGGCGTCCAAGCGGCGGCCTGACCCCGCCGGCGTGGCCTGCCGCTGCCGGAACCGGCGGCTTCCTGAGCCGCCCTGCACCTGCCGGGACCCGTTCAAAGCAATCGTGCCGGTTGGCAGCCGGTCCAGCGGCTCCGCTTTTTGCAGGTCGGCAAAGAAGCGCTGGCGGGTGGCGGCAATCATCTTGTCCGTGCGGTGGATCGGAGCATGGCGTCTTCTGGGAATGAGCGTTGAGGCAATAATGCCGCTCGGCTGAACCGTCACCTGGTATCCGGGTGTCAGGCGATCCCCGGTGCTGACGATAACGACTTCCCCGGTCGGTACAGGTGCAGCGACGGCAGCCGAAATCGGTGCAAAGGTCAGCAGCAGCGCTGCGCCGAAAGAAAATAAATGGTTGTTCATGTAGCCCCCTTCGCTATCTTACCCGCTTGTTGCTTTACCCATTTTTTTCCTGCGTCGAACCGCTTGGCAGTTCCCCGCAAAAATATCCCTGTAAGATTACCGAGGGGCGGAGTTACGGGCTTTTCCGCTTTTGCTCGGCTCTCAGCCGGGATCGAACACTGATTTGGTCAATCGCCCACGCCTTCGCCTCGCCGCCGGTCATCACGACAATGCGCGTGTTCGGCGGCCCGATCTTCGAATTGTTCAGCAAATGCTGTCTATCATAAGTAACGAACACCTCGCAGCCCCGCTCGATGGCTGCGGCAAGAACTTTTGCATCCGGCGCATAGCCGGTAATCAAAAGGCATTTTTGTACCGTCGCCTTGTTTGGGGGCGGTACGATTGCGACATTCCCCATTGCTAAGTTTTCGGCGAGTATCACTTTGACCCGCTCTGCTTTCTCTTCAAGAAGCGCTTGCAAAACTCCTTCAGCTTCCCGCAAAACATCCTCGCTTGTGTCCAAATTGACAAGACTGGCTCCGCCCAGCTTAAGTAGGGCATAACCTGGCGACGCCATACGGTCTCGTGAAAGGAGTGCTGAAACGAACAGAGCCGTGTCCAAAAACAAGCTCGGCGGCGAAAGATCGGTCATTGGCCCTCTTCCTCAGCAGCAGTGCTTTGCGCTCTCATTTCCGATAACTTCGCAAGCGCCATCTCCAGAGTGACTCCTTTGGATTCTAATATCTCCCGTGCTTCATCAAAATTTTTATCCATTCGAGTCCGTGTGGTGATTGCCGGCAACAATACTATCGCGTTGTTTTCTACAGACACATCAATCTTCGTTCCTTCCGCCAAGCTGCACTCGTCACGGATTGTTTTTGGGATGACTATCGTGCCGCGTTTTCCCATTGTCAGTGTCATCGCTCGCCTCACTTTCGCCGCCTGATTTCAGAGTTCTGAGTAATGATACCCGATAATCCGGTTGATTGGCATAGAGGGGCGAAAATATCCTTGTAACATTACGGGGGGGCGTGGAATAATCCCGGCATGGCAGTACAGGCACAGACGGGGAAAATTGGAAGCGGGCCGAGCGGCGGCGGGATCATGGGCTTTTTTGCCAAAGCTGCCCAGCAGACCGATATTGCGATGGCGGTGGCCCTGATCGGCATGATCTCTATGCTGATACTCCCATTGCCCGAAGCGTTTCTGGATTTGGGGCTGGTGCTGAACTTGGCCGGGGCGGTTTTGATACTCCTGACGGCGCTGTATACGACCGAGCCGCTGCAATTTTCGGTGTTTCCGGCGATGCTGCTGATTACGACGCTGTTTCGGCTGGCCCTGGAAGTGTCGGCGATGAAGCTGATTATCGGCACCGGCAGCGCGGGCCATGTGATCGCGACCTTCGGGCAAGTCGTCATCGGCGGCAACTATGTCGTCGGCATCATCGTCTTTCTGCTGCTGGTCGTCGTGCAGTTTGTGGTCATCACCAGCGGCGCGGGCCGGGTGGCGGAAGTCGCGGCCCGGTTCACGCTTGATGCGATGCCTGGCAAGCAGATGGCGATTGATGCCGACCTGAACGCCGGGGTTATCACCCAGGACCAGGCGCGGGAGCGGCGCAAGGCAGTCGGGCAGGAAGCGGACTTCTACGGCGCGATGGACGGCGCGAATAAGTTTGTCCGGGGCGATGCGATTGCCGCCATTGTGATTATCGTTCTGAACATCATCGGCGGCTTCGCGATGGGACTGTCCAAAGGCGAAGATGTCATCAAAGTCCTGCACGACTACACGCTGCTGACGGTCGGCGAAGGCTTAGTGGCCCAAATCCCGGCACTTTTAATTTCCACCGCCGCCGGCCTGATGGTGACGCGGGCGGCATCGGACACCGCCATGGGCGGAGACATCGCCCGGCAGTTGTTTGCATCCCCGCGCCCGCTCTTTATCGCCGCCGGCCTGGTGTGTTTGTTTATTCCCTTTGGCTTTCCGATCCCCCAAACTATTGTTGTCGCCGGCATTCTCGGCGGCATCGGTTTCATCATCACCAAGAACGAAAAGCAGGCGGCCAGTGCCGTGACCTCGGCGGCGTCGGCGCTGGCCGCCCGGCCCGCGCTGCCCGCCGCGCCGGAAAGTGTCCTGCCGCTGCTGCACGTAGACGTTCTTGAGCTGAACTTCGGCTACGGCCTGCTGTCTTTGGTGGACCAGACCGCAAGCGGCGATCTGCTGGAGCGCATCATCGTCATTCGCCAGAAGACGGCGCTGGAGCTGGGCCTGATCATCCCGACCGTGCGTATTCGGGACGACCTGCACCTGAAAGCGAACGATTACGCGGTCAAGCTCAAAGGTGCGACCATCGCCACAGGCACGGTGCAGCCGCACTCGATCATGCTGATTGACCCCGGCAGCGTGATTGATCCTATTTTGGACGGTATGCCCGCCAAAGAGCCGGCGTTCGGCGTCCCCGCACTCTGGGTCAGCCGCTCGCACCGGGAGCGGGCGGAGATGGCGGGCTACACAGTGGTGGACCCATCGTCAGTCATCACGACCCATCTGGCCGAAGTCATCAAGGGGCACGCCGCCGAGATCATCACGCGGCAGGACACGCAGGCGCTGATCGAGCATATCAAGCAGGGCAACTCGGCGGTCGTGGAAGAGCTGATTCCTAATCTGATGACCATCGGCGAAGTGCAGAAAGTCTTGCAGCACTTACTCCGGGAGCGCATCTCGATCCGGGACTTGGTGACTATTCTCGAAACGCTGGCCGACCACGCCGGGCGGACAAAAGATGTGGATATGCTCGGCGAGTGGGTCCGCAGTGCACTCGCCCGCTCGATCTGCCGGCAGTATGTGGACGAGGGCAGCGGGGCGCTGCAAACTCTGACGATTGATCCGGTCTTGGAGCAGGACCTTCTGGAAGCAGTCACTCCGGGGATGCCGAATCTGGCGCTGGAACCGTCGGTCTCGCGCCGCTTGATCCAAAACCTCAGCCAGCAGATGGAGCGGATGATCGCAATGGGCTACCAGCAGCCGGTCCTGATCTGCATGTCCGCCCTGCGGCTGCCCCTGCGCCGCCTGACCGAGCGCACCCTGCCCAATCTCGTTATTCTCTCGTACAACGAAATTGTTCCCAATACCGAAGTCCACGCCGTCGGCGCGGTGGCCGCTTAATTTAGGAAATACCAGCACTTATGAGCAACATCACGATCATGCCCGGCAACGTCACGATCATGCCCGGCGCGTCCCCTTTTGAAAAGACCGGCCAGTACAGCCTTCGCACGAAAACCTACACGGCCCGGAGCGTCACCGACTGCCTCCTGCAAGCCAAGTCGGAGCTTGGCGCGGACGCCATCATCGTCAGCCGCAAGACGTTCAAGAAAGGGGCGCTGTTCGGGCGCTGGGGCGGGCGCGAGATGGTCGAGATGACCTTCGGCACCTATCAGCCGCAGCCCGGTCAGTCCCAAGCCGCTCCGGCACCCACAAACCCGAATCTGCGCTACTCCGGGGGCGAGCGCTACCCGAGCAGCGTAGAGAAATACAGCGGCCCGGAGCCGAGTGCCGCCGAAGCCGCCCGCATTCAGGAGCTGGAAGCCAAGATCGCTGCGCTGACCGCCGATGTCCGGGGCCGAGATGTCCGGGGCCGAAGCGATGCCCCCGCCGAAAAGCCTAAGTCCCAGAAAGCGCCGGCCCCGTTTGTTCCGGCGTCCTTGCAGGCCGACCCGCGTGAAGCCGGCGCGACCCGCCTGGTCGCTCAGGAAGCCCCGCCACCCGCCCGCCCGCGCCGCCGCAAGGATGCCGTTCCCGCGCCGGCCCCAATTCCCGTGCCGGAGGAAGGCTACCCGGCCCTGGTTCAGCAGCTTCTCGATACCGACATCGCCGCGCCGCTGGCCCGGCAGCTCGTTTCTGAGATCCCTGCCGGCCTGGCGGCGTCCGATGCCGCGACCTTCCTTCGCACTGTGCTATCGCAGCGCCTGCGCCTCTCCGGCGGCCTCGATGCCTTGCCGGCGCACGGCAAAATGCGTATTCTGGCGTTTGTCGGCACCACCGGGGTCGGCAAGACCACGACCATTGCGAAGCTGACTGCCCGCTACGCCCTGATGGAGCGGCGCAAAGTCGGTATCATCACCCTCGACACGCAGCGGATCGGCGCGGCGGAGCAGCTTCAAAAGTACGGCGAGATCCTGCGTGTCCCGGTCAAAGTCGCCCATGGCAAGCTCGACCTAATCCGGCACCTGGAAGACTACGCCGCCGAAGGCAAGGAGATTGTCCTGCTGGATACCGGCGGGCGGTCACCCAACGAGATGATTCCCCTCGGCGAGACCGCCCACTTGTTCGAGGACATCGGGTCGGTCCAGAAATATCTGACAATCCCGGCAAACCTCGGGCAGCGGGATATGGACAACATCGTCACCAAGTTCCAGAGCATCTTTGCGCCCGATGCCGTGATCCTGACCAAGCTTGACGAAGCCTCGGACCACACCTGCTTCGGGCGGCTGCTGACGATGCAGGCTAAGTTCGGCCTGCCGCTGGCGTTCGTCACCACCGGCCAGCGCGTTCCCGACGACATTGTCCTGCCCGACTCCCATGCCATCGCGTCGCGGATCATGTCCACGCCGCTGCTGTAACAAGCGGCAAAAATAGTTTGGAAACGCGGCACGAATTTCGGGAACAAACTGTATGACAAGTATTACGAGCAGACGAGAAGGAGGGATCAACCATTGACACTGCTGGATTTACCCCAAGTGCCGCTGACTTTGACACTGGCTCAAAACGACGGCGGCGATGTTCTGACAGTCATCGGTTACGTAGATTCGTTCACGGTGCCGACTATCCAGCCGGTCCTGCTGGCGGCGGCAGACCGGCGCGACCACCCAAAAGCCGGCGGACTGACGCTGGACTTAAGCTGCGTCCGCTATATTGACCGCGCCGGCCTCGAAATGCTGCTGCAAATGCGCGAGACCGTCGCCGATCAGGAATGCGACCTGGTCATTCGCCTGCGCCCCGGCTCCCAGCCGGAAACAATGCTGCGCGACCTCAAAATAGACTGCCACCTGACCTGGCTGGCATAAGCTGTGAGACGAAACGGCCCCTTGCAGCGCAAGGGGCCGTTTTTGCTGGTACACTGATCTCTATGGCAACTGAACTGCAAGTCCAAACCTACCTGCGGGGCGGCAAGACGCTGGAAGACCTGGCGCTGGAATATGCCGTCAAGGCGAAAATCAACCCGGACCTCGGGGTCGTGATGCTGAACTATAACCAGATCGCATCCCCGATGGCCGAGCCGGTCGCGCAGGAGTGCCGGGCACTGATTTTGGAGCTTGGCACCTGGAACGTCGTGTCGCGCTCGTTCTTTAAGTTCTTCAACTACGGCGAGCCGAACGCTCACCCAGTTGATTGGGCGACAGCGTCGGTGCAGGAAAAAGTGGACGGAAGCCTGATCTGCCTCTACTTCTACAAAGGGGCCTGGCAGATCGCGACCAAAGGCAATGCGGATGCGTCCGGCCCGGTCGGCGTCCATAACATGACTTTTGCCGACCTGGTGCGCCAAGCTCTGCGGGATATGCAGACGCCATTTGAGGAGCTGACGACGCTTTTGGACCCTGGCCTCTACTACTCGTTCGAGCTGACCGCCCCGGAGAACCGCGTGATTATCCCCCATACCGAGCGCCGCCTGACCTGGCTGGCGGCCTGGAGCGCGGAGACGCTGGACGAGCTTCCACTAAGCACACTGCCGGCTCTGCCACTGCCGCGCGTCAAGCTGTATCCCTTGCAGACCGTGGAAGAACTGCTGGAAACGGTCGCGCAGATCGAGCCGTTCGCCGCTGAGGGCTTCGTGGTGGTGGACGGCGTGGGCCGGCGGGTCAAGATGAAAAGCGCGGCGTATCTGATGATTGACCGCGTGCTGTCAAGCCTGGCAACGATGCGCCGCAAGATCGAGGCCGTGCTGTCGCCGGGGTTCGACGATTTGCAGGTCCACCTGCCGGGCGACCTCCGGGCGGAGCTGCGGGGGCTGCAAGCGCAGATTGCGGCGTTCGCCGCCGAAGTCACCGCGACGTTCGAGGCGCTGGACAAGTCGCAGGGCCGGAAAAGCTTTGCAGCAGGCGCAGTCAAGTTCGCGTACTCCGCGCTCTTGTTCCGAATGCTCGACGGCGTCCCGCTCGGAGAGCTGCTCGCGGCGGCGAACCCAGACCATTTGGCTCAATGGCTTGGCCTCGGCGCTGAGCCTGAAACTCTCCGTGAAGACGCCTAAAGCAGACGGCTGACCCGTGCGGCGGCGTCCGCCAGGAGGCGCGGGCCGCTTTGCATGGCATCGCGCAGGGACATCGGGCCGGACACGATGGGGAACGCCGCCCGGAGGCCGCCGGCCATCAGTGCGTCCGCCGCCGCGCCGTCCACGCTGCCGCCGAAGGCCAGCACGGGAACACCCTGCCTTTGGGCGTGGCGCAGGACCCCGGCAATTGCCTTGCCTTGCAGTGTCTGGGCATCAATCCGGCCCTCGCCGGTCCAGACCCAATCCGCCCCGGCAAGCCTCGCGTCGAACCCGGCGGCATCCAGCACTAAGTCAATGCCGCTCGACAGTGGGGCGTTGAAGAACGCCATCAGCCCTGCGCCGAGGCCGCCCGCAGCGCCCGCGCCGGGCCGGTGCGCCACTGCTTTCCCTAAGTCGCGCTCGATCACAGCAGCATAGTTCGCCAGGGCAGCGTCAAGCCGCTTGACGGTTTCAGTATCCGCGCCTTTCTGCGGGCCGTAGACCGCCGCCGCCCCGTTTGGCCCCAGCAGCGGATTGGTGACATCCGACGCGATCACCAGCGAAACATCGGCAGGCAGGCTCAGGCCGCTGGGGTCAATCGCCGCCAGCCGGGCCAAATCTAGGCCGCCGAGGAGGCGCGGCAGAGGCACCCCGGCAGCGTCCAGAAACCGCACACCCAGCGCCGACAGCGCCCCAGCCCCGCCGTCATTGGTCGCACTGCCGCCGAGGCCGACGATGATGCGCCGTGCGCCTGCACTTGCCGCCGAAAACAGCAGCTCGCCGACTCCATGGGTCGTTGCCCGCGCCGGGTCGCGCTTCCCCGGCGGTACCAGGGCCAGCCCCGCCGCCGCCGCCACCTCCACGACGGCAGTGGCTCCGTCCGGCCCGAGTTGTCCCCAGTGCGCCGTGATTTTCCTGCCGAGCGGCCCGGTCACCCGCGCTGTGCGAAGCTGTCCGCCGGTGGCCGCGACCAGAGCGGCGACTGTGCCCTCGCCGCCGTCGGCCAGCGGCAGCAGGACCAGCTCCGCCAATGGGTGTACGCGCTGAATTCCCAACGCCATCGCTTCTGCGGCTTCGGGGGCCGTCATACTGCCTTTGAACGAGTCGGGCGCGAGAAGGATTTTCATGGTGATTTTGGAAAGATACCCACGGGCACTTGCTTGACGCCCGGCAAGTATCGCGTTATAATACAGCATGGCACGAACACAGAGCATCGCGCAGACGAAAACGAGCCGGGCGCGGGCGAAAAAGCGGGAGCGCCCGCTTGGAGCCGTCGTCGGTCTGGCGGTCGGCACGGTTTTAGCGACTGCGGTATTGATTGGCGGCGTCCAGCTTCTGGTGCCGCACTCGGTCGTCAGCGATTTCTACCGCCTCGTTCACTTCAACCCCACCGCGACCCTGCCGCTGTCGCCGCTGTTCCAGACCTGGGTGCAGCAGATTCAAGATGAAGACGCCGTGTTCGGCACGACCGTCCCGCTGCTCTGCGGCGGGCTGCTGCTAGGCCGGCTGGCCCCAAGCTACGAGGCCCCGCGCCGCGTGCGGATTGCCGGCAGTCTGATGGCGCTCGGCATCCTCCTCGCAGCTCAGGCATTCATCTGGACCGCGGCGGAAATCACGCAGGGAGCGCTGAACGTCCGCGACGGCGGCCAGCAGGTCGCGCTGACCGCGTCCGTCAGCTTGATCGTTCGGCAGGCGCTTTTGATTGCTGCCCAAACCGCCGTGTGCGTCGGCGGCGTCTGGCTCGGCCAGCGCCGCCGCACTCTGCCGCTCACCGAGCGCTGACTTATTGCGGAGCGCTAGTCAGCTTGATCCCGACAAGCCGCACGGCGTCGGCGTCGAGCACCATGCCGCCCGGCGTGCGGCGCAGTGTCCCCGAAACCGCCACTTTGTCGCCTGCAATGACCGGCGGAACCAGGTGCGGCGCGTTGATCTGAAGAGTGCTCTGACCGAAGCCGTCTGCCACGAAAAAGTGGTCTCCAAGCCGGTCCGACCCGCTGGTGACAAGAACATTGGTCAGCGTCATCGCCGATGCATGGGCCGTGTCGGCAAGCTGGCTGATCCCGGTGATCGTGGAATTGAGATGGCGGCCCGACCGCGAGACTGTCAGCAGCGTGACTGAAGAAGAATTTCCGGCTGAGACCCCGACCCCGCACAGGGTCTTGCGGAAGTCCGCGTCGGCGGCAAAGCGGGGCGCAAACCCGAGGCCGTAGTCGCCGGGCCGCACATTCACAAACGCAAAGAAGCCGTTGCCGTCGGTCGTCGTCCGCCGGAGAACGTGCCCGTGCCCATCTTCCAGCGTAATCCCGACACTGTCCGCAGGCGTCAGCGTGTCCGCTTCCAGCAGTGTCCCCCGAATGCTGGCCGTCGTCCGGTGCGTCTTCCAGGACATCGGCGGCACGGGCACGGCGCGGGACCAGACTTTGGGCAGGGCCGCAAACAGCGCCGTGTCCCCCTGAAGCTCCGTACCGTTCAGCCCCGCCGGGGCATCGTAGCAATAGACGACGCTCCCAGACGCCTTGCCCCCACGCGCCGTCGCTTTCCGGCTGTCCGCGATCATCGCAAGCGTCGTCGCCGGTGGATTTAAATAACCGCCCACCCCCATGACGACCTGCCGCCCGTAGGTGTGGTCTTTGGCGAACGTATTCCATCCCGCCCACTTCGCCGCCGACTTGGCCTCATTGAAGTAAGCCATTGGGCAATTCAAATCCAAAATCCCCTCGCGCATCCAGTCCCGGAACGGCGCAAAGACCTCCGTGTAGGACGCGCTTTTGGTCTCGTAGGCGAGGTCGCTTTTGGGCGCATTCCCCCAGCAGATGGTGGCCGCGCTCACCACCAGCGCCGGCTTCAGCGCCGTCGCCGAAACATACACCCGCCGGACCAAATCCGTCACCTGCTCCCGCCGCCACGCCTGCCAGCGCGGGTCGTCCCAAATTGGCGACCCCGTTGTCCCATAGCGCTTATTGTAACGCGCCACCGAGACGGCGTTGTACCCCCAGTGCCCGATGGTCTTGCCGTCGCCGCCGTACCGGATAAAGTCCAGGTGAATGCCATCCACATCGTAGTGCCGCACCACGTCCATGTACACCCGAAACGTCCAATCGGCAGCCTCGGGGTTCCCTGGATCAATCTTCGTCGCCTCGCCGTCAAAGTCTGCCCCGGTATCCGAAAGCGACAGCCACTCGGGATGAAGCTTCGTCAGCGCCCCCGCCGAAGCATTGCCGCCGACCGCGCAGGCATTAATCCAGGCATGGACTTGGATACGCGGCTTGCCCACCTCATGCCCGTGCTCACACAGATACGCCAGCGCATCAAACTGTGCCAAATCATCCTGCGCCCAGCCTTCATAATGCGACAAATAGTACGCATCCGCCCGCTTCCGCATCTGCACAAAGACCGCATTTGCGTGCATCGCCCGCAGCCGGTGCAGGAGCAGATCGCACTGCGCCGGCGTCTTGAAGCCGTCGTTAAACCCATCCACCCAAAACGCCCGCAGCTCCGGCTTGTCCTGTCGAGGCAGTGGGGCAGGGGACTTCGCAAAACCCGGCAGCGAGGCGCACAGCAGCGCCAAAATCAGCAGACCAAATCGAAAACACTTCATAAACTGATTATAGCCGACGGAACAAGCGGGAGGCAAGCAGGAAGGTGTATAATAGAGAAACCACACTCAGGAGGATAAGCCAATGACTGAAGCAGGACAGCAAATCGGACAGCGCGGTCAGGCGCTCTATGACCAGACAATCAAAGCCCAAGTCGAAGAAGGCAATCACGGCAAGTTTTTAATTTTGGACGTCAACACCGGCGACTACGAGATAGACCCGGAAGATTTGACCGCCTCGGAGCGGTTATTGGAACGAAGGCCCGACGCCGTCTTATTCGGCGTCCGCATCGGCCACCGCGCGGCTTATCGCTTAGGCGGAAAGCGGGTCAACCCAATATGATGACAGGGATGATTAACGACAGCAGGGAAGCCGTGCTGACAACGCGGATGCAGGGCGCGGATGGGCAGGAAATAGAAGTTGAATCCATTCTTGACACTGGATACAATGGATCGCTTTCCCTGCCGCCCGAAGTGATTGCTTCTCTTGCACTGCCCGCAAGGGGTTCGCGCTATGTCACTCTGGGTGACGGCAGCACTGTTCTCCTCAACATCTACCGCGCGACAGTTATTTGGGACGGTCAGCCGCGTCCCGTGCAAGTGATGGAAACAGAAGACGTATCTCTCATTGGAATGTCCCTGCTGTACGGTTATCGCGTTATCCTAGACGTTATAGACGGCGGCTTTGTGACCATAGAAGCGAAAACTCCCTGAAGGCTACGACGGAACCTGATCAACCTCACGAAAAGAAAATATCTGCCATGACCGCTACTCTGCCTGATGATTTAGAAGAATACGTCAACGCCAAAGTCCAAAGCGGCGAATACCCATCTGCACTCGAAGTCATCCGCGCTGGCCTGTACCTGCTGGAAGACCAGGAAACCCTGCGTCAAATCCGGCAGGAACGCCTTCGGAAAGATGTCGCCGGTGTTGAACAGGCTGACCGAGGCGAAATTGCCCTGCCAAACGTTGGGGGTATTATTGCGCGGGAAAAGCAGGGCTGGCAGAGAGAGCAGCAGAATGAATAACTCTATTTGGCTTATTTTCCGACAATGCACATAACCTTACGAAAAGGTTTGCTTTTTCGCCCAGTACACAAAGTCATTATGTGTCTTCCACTCTGTCAAATGTTGAGCCATTTTGACTAACGCCAAACACGAATACCTTTCAAGGTTTTGCAGGTCATCGATGGCGACTGAAATTTTACCATCATGGACAACATCACTGCGTAGGCGATACAGTTTTTTACCCTGCTCATAAATAGACATACGCTCATCGGCATTGCTGCTGACTAGAAAAGCAAGCCTGAGTGCCAGACTGTCGGCTTTACCACCTTGTTCATTATCGGGAATCATTAGGCGTTCTAAAGCAATGGCAAGACTAAGCACTTGTTCCGGTACGCCTGACGCATTCACGCTACGTCCGAGCCATCGAATCGCAGTCACTATCACGCGCTCAAGCTGAGTGCGATCTAATTCTGGCTTTTTAAGCACCGCAGATAACTCATTGAAGGCGTAATTTTGAACAAGGTGTTCTAATACGGTAGGTGTTACAGTGTAGGGCATGAGCATACCCACATTTTCCAGGCTTATATAAAAATTGTCCTCAGTGAAGCTGATACATGGCCTTGTATTTCCAAGAACTGCTCCTTTTAGACCTATGAATGCTCTTGCTTCTCTTGAGAAAAGTAGATGTGTATAACATCTCAATAGGTTTAACGATGCATCTACTTCCGAGTTTACCATCTCGGTAACCCGGTTTTGCTCCGCGTCCAGAATTACTTCCGCGCAAGTCGGGGAGTTGCTGTAGTGCGGCAAAACAGCTTCCTCGTAAATTTGGTCTGTTGCTTCCCGCTGCGTGTTCGACTTGTTACTGAGTGCCTGGGCAAGTTTTTGCTTTATTGACGGAGCGACCTTCGAATAGGGGCGGAAGTGTACTTTTCCGACTGTGAATTCTTCTAACCCAGATAAAACCAAGTTTTCAATAGGCACAACAGCCTGCGTCTCTTTGACCAAAGCACATAAATTGGTAAGCACTGAGCGGCTTTCAACTTCCAAATCTTTGGTCTTGGGCTTGTTTCCGTTTCTGAATTTGCGAACTACCGTGACTACTGCCTCCTCTACTGCTTTACGGCCTACTTTTGCTTTAACTATGTCGTCTTCATTAGCTGACGCGATAAAACCATCCATCGCGTCACATCCATCGTCAACAATGTAAAAGCTCGGCCCCAATTTAGTGTTTGGATCAGGCACCATGTTTAATGGAGGTACATCAGCCCGTGAAATTGTCATTTTGCTGTCATCACCGGCGATATATAGGCTCCTACGATGCCGAGCCGCAGATATCTGATCAGCAGGTACAACATTCTCTAGCACCTTAAGAAGCAATTTCGCCATCCTCTTGATTGTTGCGGTTGTTGCCAACTAGATCAAATCCCCCAGCAGGTCTAGGGCGTCCTGGACGCCGGCGGCGAAGACGGCCAGGACTTTGTCTATTTCGGCACGGGTAATGATTAGCGGCGGCTCGAACCGGATCACTTTGGGATTGTTCAGGGTGTAGGCGGCGACGACGCCCCGGTGGACCATCGTGCCGATGACCAGCTTGCCGATGTCGCTGTCGGTGAACTCGACCCCGAGCATCAGCCCTAAGCCCCGCGCTTCTTTGAGTATCTTCGGGTGCTCGGCGGCAATCTTCTTCAAACCATGCAGGAAGTACGCGCCGTTTTCGGCGGCCTTTGCCGGCAGCCCCTCCTCCCAGGTGACTTCCAGCGCGGCCAGCGCGGCGGCGCAGGCCATCTCGCCGCCGCCGAAGGTCGTGGTGTGGATAAACGGGTTCTCCCGGAACACTTTCGACCAGATCGCCTCGGTCGCCATGGTCGCGCCGATGGGCATCACCCCGCCGCCCAGCGCCTTCGCGAGGATCAGCATATCTGGCTCAACGTTCCAGTGGTTGATCGCAAACCATTTGCCGGTGCGGCCCAGCCCAGTCTGCACCTCGTCAATGATGAGCAGGACGCCGCGCTTGTCGCAGAGTTCGCGCACACGCGGGAAGTAGTCGTCCGACGGGACTTGAATGCCGCCTTCGCCCTGAATAGGTTCCAAAATCACGGCGGCAGTTTTATCCGTAATCAGCGCTTCAATCGCGCCCGCATCGTTAAACGGCGCGAAGCTGCCCCCCGGCAGCATGGGTTCAAACGGCTTGCGGTAGACCTCGCGGCCCGTGACCGACAGCGCCCCCATTGTCTTGCCGTGGTACGCGCCGTGGGTCGAGATGAAATCGGTTTTGCCCGACGCCATCCGGGCCATCTTCAGCGCGGCTTCGGCGGCTTCCGCGCCTGAATTGGAAATAAACGAGTATTGCAGGTCCCCCGGCGTGATCTCGGCCAGCTTCGCACACAGGTCGGCGAGCGGCTTGTTCAGAAATGTCTTGGACCCCAGTGGGATTTTGTCTAATTGGTCCTTGACGGCTTGGACCACCTTCGGGTGCCGGTGCCCGAGCGAAAAGACGCCGTAGCCCCCCAAGCAATCTATATACGAATTGCCGTCCAAATCCGTGATCGTCACGCCCTCGGCATAGGCTTCAATATGGTCAAAGCCGCCGACTTTCAGCAGCGCCACCTGCGTCGGGTTCACAAACTTCTGGTACTTTTCGATCACGTCTTGAGTGATCGTTTCGGCGTCTTGGGGCGGGTATTCCATAGCGTTACTTTAGCCCAAGCGGGGAGGGGATGTCAAGGGATGAAAGAAGGGATGAAAGAACGAGGGCGTGAACGCCCTCGCTGGGGGGCGAAGCGCCAAGCCCCCACCTGCGTGGGGGAAGAAGCGGAAACATATCGGTAGTCTTGTCCCGCGCAGGCGGGACTTTGGCGTCCACGCCCCTCAGCGACGCCGTTCACGGCATCGCATTTACGCCCTCGCAGCAATCTATGCCTTCGTCAATTCTAGCGCCCTATTTTCCCGCTTCCGCCGCCAGCCGGCGGGCCAGCAAGGCCATGACGGCGGCTTCTTCGGGCTTCAAGGAGTGAATGGTCTCGGCCATCTCCTGTTCGGTCTCCTGGCGCAGCGATTCCAGCATCGTGCCGTCTAAGTAGGTCTCAAAGACGGCGGGGTGAATATACGATTTGCGGCAGACGGCGGGCGTGTTGCCGAGGCGCTGGGACACGGCTTTGATGGCGGCTGTGACGTTTCGCTTGGCCTGAGTCGCCGAGCCGAACGCCTCGAACTCTTGAAGCGCCAGCGAGGCTAAGACGGTGCCGGCCCAGGTGCGGAAGTCTTTGGCGGTGAACTCATCCCCGGCGACCTCGTGCAGGTAAGCGTTGACATCCTCCGAGCCGACGGAGTGCAGATTGCCCTCAGCGTCGGCGTACTGGAAGATTTCCTGGCCCGGCAAATCGTGCAGGCGGGCGACGATGGACGCCAGCTTTTTGTCTCGGAGGTCAATCGAATGCTCCTTGCCGCTCTTGCCGACAAAGTGGAAATGCAGCGTTGCCCCCTCGACCTCAACATGGTCGGTTTGCAGTGTGGTCAGGCCATAATGCGCGTTTTCTTTGGCGTACTGCACGTTGCCGATCCGAATGAGCGTTGTTTCCAGCAGGCGTACAATCGTCGCCAAAATCTTCTCGCGGGGCATTCCGGGTTTGCGCAAATCGGCCTCGACACGCTCCCGAAGACGCGGCAGGGCCGCGCCGAACGCGGTCATATGGGCAAACTTGGTTTCATCACGGGTGTCGCGCCAGTGCGGATGGTAGCGATATTGTTTGCGGCCTTTGGCATCGTGCCCGGTGGCCTGCAAGTAGCCGTTGGGTGAGGTGCAGACCCAAACATCGGTGTAGGCGGGCGGAATGGCAAGCGACTTGATGCGCGAAAGCGTCTTGTCATCGGTTACCTCCTGTCCATTAGGCGCAAAGTAGCGGAACGCATCGCCGTCCGGCTCGCGCCGGAGGCCCGGTACCTTGTCCGACACAAAGCGCAGTCCGGCAGCTTTGATTTCGGTGAGCGTCTCGGGGTCGGCAGAAGCAGGGGAACTCGCAGCGGGAGCGGAATGTTTTGTACTTGTAGACATAGCCGCTATTTACCCAGATATTTATCCAAAACTCGCGCCAGAAAAAGCCCGGTTGTTATACGTTGACAAAGTTTGTGAAAAATGCCACAATACGGGTATATGGAGATTGTGAAGAAAGGTACAAAGTCAATGCTGCCAATTTCGCTGCCGCCGATTTCTAAGTCCGGGTTCCTGCTGGGCGCCCTGCTCGCTGCTGCCGCCGCCGCCGTCAAGATCGCCGTGCTCGATGAGATGGACCGCCGCGCCGGTCGCACGATCTCTTAACTGGGTATAGGCTGACTATGAATACTTCTCAGTCGCCTGTACGCATCTTGGACCGCTCCCCGCGTGGGCTTCTCGCACTCACCGGCACCGACCGTGCCTCATTCCTGCAAGGCATGGTCTCAAATGATGTCCTCAGCATTCCCGCCGGCGAAAACCGCCATGCGGCGCTTCTCGACAGCACCGGGCACATTCTCGCCGACCTGTATATCCACGCTACCTCTGACACGCTGCTGATTGAGACTGACCCAGCCTGCCTGAATGCTCTGCTTTCAACCCTGACCAAGTTCTTGATCATGGAAGACGTGCAGATCGCCGACGCTTCCAGCCAATACACGCTCTTTTCGGTCTACGGAAATGCCGCGCCTGCCGAGGGGATTGCCACTGCGTTCCCAATCCTGCCTGGTGTGGACATTTGGGTGCCGCTTGCAGACAAAGACATAGCCTGGAATGCCTTCCTCGATGCCGGAGCTATCCCATTAGGCGCCGAAGAAGCCGAAGCGCTGCGGATTGACGCGGGTATCCCCAAGTGGGGGGCCGAGCTGTCCCCGTCGGTGCTGCTGCCCGAAGCCGAAATGGCCGATGCGGTTTCGTACAGCAAAGGCTGCTATGTCGGGCAGGAGATTGTCGCCCGCCTGTCGGCACGCGGCCACACCAACAAAGCGCTGCGAAAGATTTTGCTGGCCGAGGACGCCCCTGTCCCGCCGGTCGGCGCGACCATTCATGTCCCCGAAAATGGCCCGGAGCCGGGCCGGGAAATTGGGCGTGTCACCAGCGCTGCCAAGTCGCCGTCGCGCGGCGGCCAGTCAATCGCGCTCGGCTATATTCGGAAAGAATACTTCGATGCCGGCATTGCTGTCTCCGTGCAGATTGCCCAGCCGAATGGCCTGATGTTCGCGTATGACGCCGAAGTGCTTTAGCCATTGAAACCCCGCCGTGAAGCATTGTCGTGGGGGTCCCGCCGTGAATGGCAGGTCTGGAGGCGCAGACGCCAGCCGCACGGTGTGCGAAAGATTGCTGCATTCGCCCTTCCTCTCTTCCGGTCGCAGACCGACTGGCGTCTGCGCCTCCAGACCTGCCGTTCACGGCGGGTCACTCACGGCGGGCTTACTCTGCCTTCGGCAGCTTTGGCGGGGCCTGAACAATCGGCTCCTTTGGCAGCACGATCTTCAGGCCGCAGAACCGTTCGCGCAGCACATTCGCGAGAGCTGTCAGCGCCCACTGCTCCGAGCGTAGGTGTCCGACAATCACCACGCCGAGGCCGGTATCAAGGATCGCTTCTTTGGCAGGCCGGCGCATCTGACCGGTGACGTAGACTTCCGCGCCGCGCTCCGATGCTTCATGCGTCAGCTCGGCGGTCATCGCCCCAACCACTGCCACTTTTGTCACCTCGTTGCGCTCGCAGGTCCGCGCTTCCTCCCGACCGCCGAATACTTCCTTCACCGATTGATAAAACGCCCCAACTGTCTGCGGCGGCACAGTTCCAATCATGCCTAAAGGCCGCCCTTTGCGAGTTCCCAGCGTCTCCAGATGCGTCATGCCTAGCGCTGTCGCCAGGCGCGTGTTATGGCCGAGTGCCAGGCGCTCCTCAAACGGCAGGTGCGACGCCAGCACACCGACTTCTTCCGGCAGGCTGTCCCAGTCAATCTTGAACACGCGGTGCAGAAAGACGCCATCGAGCTTTTCGGCGGCAGCCCAGGCGGCCAGGCCCGGCCAGGCTTCCGTCGCGAGGCCCAGCTTTCGCACGGAATGGGTGAATTGGCGATGCACGAGCGGAGCTTCTTCAGGGTATTTGGCGGTTTCGAGGTATTGGTCGAGGAAATTAGCAAGGTTGTTCGGTGAGATCATGGAATTGTTGTTCCCAGGAACCATCACGGCTACACTTGGGGCCTGCCTAAGACACCGTTTGGCTTGACTTCGCTGCCCAAAATCTGCTATAATTAGAGAGTAATTTCAGCAAATAGCTGGCAGCAACGCGGAATAAATACCGACCGCAAACTTTGAGAGAAACAAATCTAGAGAAACGACTTGGTGTAGGAGAAACGAATTGGCGAAAGCAAAAAACACGATGCCGCGCCGGACTTCACTGCTGGAAACAGAAACCGAGCAGTCCGAGCCGGTGGCGCTCGATGGGTTGGGGCTAAACGGGCAGGACGGCGAAATGGCTGTGCTGGATACGACGGGCCGGCAGGTTGTCGTGGACATTTTGACCAACGGCGAGTCCGACGGCACAAAGATGAGCCATGTGACGAGCGAGTATACCGCCGACAAGCTGCGCCTCATGGAAGGTGTTGAGCATGTCCGGCAAGTTCCCGCAATGTATATCGGCGATACTGGCCCGAAGGGTCTGCATCACCTGATGTTCGAGATCGTGGACAACAGCGTGGACGAGATTTTGGCTGGCCGCGCTTCTGAAATCTGGGTGACTTTAAACCCGGATCAGTCCATTGCCGTGCGGGACAACGGCAACGGCATCCCGACCGGAATCAACAAGCAGACAGGGCTGTCGGGGGTCGAGCTGGCGATGACCAAGCTGAATGCCGGCGGCAAGTTCGGCGATGGCGGCTATAAAGTCTCCGGCGGTCTGCACGGCGTCGGGTTGTCCTGCGTCAACTTCCTGTCTGAGTGGTGTGAGGCGATTATCGAGCAGAACGGCAAGATTTTCAAGCTGCGCTGTGAGCGCGGCAAGCCGAAAGGCAAGCTGAAAGAGATCGGCGTTTCAGACAGTCACGGCACGACTTTAAGCTGGCTGGCCGACACGGAAATCTTCGGTGAGTTCACCTACAAGCCGGAAATCTTTGAAGAGCGCATTCGGAACACCTGTTACCTGAACCGGGAGGCGACGATCCACTTCCACGACAAGCTGACCGGCGCGGAGCCTGTGACCTACCACTATGAGCGCGGAATCTATGAGCTGGTAGAACATCTGAACGAGAACAAAACTTCTATCGGCAATCCCATCTACATTAACAAGACCCGTGAGGATGTTCAAGTCGAGATCGCGCTGCAATACAACGACACCTATTCGGAAACAGTGCTGTCGTATGCCAACAATGTGCACACCAAAGAGGGCGGGACGCATCTTTCCGGCTTTCGCACGGCCCTTACCCGCGTCATCAACCAGTACGCCCGCAAGTCCGGGGCAATCAAAGAAAAAGACATCAACCTCAGCGGCGATGACGTTCGCGAAGGACTGGTTGCAGTTATCTCAGTGCGCCTATTCAAGCCCCAGTTTGAGGGCCAGACCAAAGCCAAGCTCGGTAACTCTGATGTCGAAGGTATCGTCAACTCAATCATGGGCGAGGGATTGACCCAGTTCCTGGAAGAGAACCCCGCCGTCGGCAAAAAGATCATTGATAAGGCGCTGACCGCCCAGCGTGCCCGCGACGCTGCCCGCAAAGCCGCCGACCTCATCAAGCGCCAGAGCAGCTTGGAGAACTCCAACCTGCCCGGCAAGCTCGCCGACTGCACCGAGCGCGACCCGAAAAAGTGTGAACTTTTCTTGGTAGAAGGGGACAGCGCTGGCGGTTGCGTTTTGAATTCTACACTATTAAAATTAGCTGATGGGAATTTCAAAACTATGCAAGAGTTGGCGGATGATTGGGACAAAGGCATCACGCACTTCGGCTATGCCACCAATGAAAAAGGCGACGTCCGAGTTGTGCCGCTGATTGAGCCGCGTCTGACAAAGCGAAACGCATCCCTGGTGGAAGTCGAACTGGATAATGGTGAGTCTATCCGCTGTACACCCGACCACCCTTTCCGTTTACGTGACGGGTCTTACCGCGCTGCCTCAGAGTTGGTCAGCGGTGAAAGCTTGATGCCGCTCAAGCAGCGCTTGACAGAAAAAGGGGAGTCGCTTGGCGCAGGCTATGAGATGGTCTGGGCGAATGGAAAGCAAAGATGGGTTCATACACACCATCTTGCTGACCTTTATAACCTTCACACCGGCGTTTACAACTACAAATCCGGCAATGTTCGCCACCACAAAGACATCAACAAGCGCAACAACGATCCGCGCAACATTGTTCGCATGGACGCGCTCGATCATCTTGCTCTGCACAGGCAAATGGCGCACTTGCTCTGGCAGAACCCAGAATATCGCGCAAAGATGGCGGCGACCGCCTCTATGACAGCAAGGCGGTTATGGCAGGATCCCTTGTACAGGCAAAAGATGGTCCGTGTAATGCGCGACTTTGCAACCCAGCAGTGGCAAGACCCGGCACACCGTGAGCGTATGAGCGAGTCTGCGAAAGCGCAGTGGCGCAACAGTGAGTATCGGCAGTTCATCAGCGATTGTGTCAAGCGGCAGCGACAGGATAACGAACTCAATCAGCGTTTACTGCGCGGCTTCGCCGCCTGGTTCAGTGATCTGACATCCGACGAGTACGAAGAATACTGTGAGCGGATGCGTAGCCTGCAAGAAACCTACTGGGCCGATGGCGACCGCCGCCGTGAGCAGTCTGAGCGGGTAAGACGCCACTTTGAGGAGCACCCGGAAGCCCGTGAGCGTCACCGGCAGTTGGCGGTGGAGCAATGGGATGACGAGGGCCTGCGCCTTTGGCGCTCGGTTCAGACCGAGAATCAATGGAAAGACGAGGCATTCCGTGAGCGGCACACGCAAGATGTCCGCCGCTGGCGCGAAGATAACCCGGAACACACCGACAAAATCGTCGCCGGCTTCCGAAAAGCCTGGCAGAACCCAGACAAGAAGGCCAGCATCTTAAACGGTTTAGCTGGGTGGCGTGAGGGCACATCGCCGGAAGAAAAAGGCCGACGCATTCGTGAAGGTCACAAGTTCAAAGCGCTTCGCCTGCTGAGTGCCGCCGTGAAGGAAACCGACACGCGCCGCGCTTACGACCGCCTGCGCTCCGAAAGCGGCCCGACCGCTCCTCGTTACGACACGCTGCTTCAGCGGCACTTCGCCGGCAACGAGCCGGCAATGCTGGAAGCTGCCTCTAACTACAACTGCAAAGTCGTGGCGGTTCGCGCTTTAGAAGAAACCGGCGATGTCTACGACCTGACAGTGGACAAATATCATAACTTCGCACTGGCGAGCGGCGTGTTTGTCCACAACAGCGCAAAGCAAGGCCGGGACCGGCGGTACCAGGCGATCCTGCCCCTGCGCGGCAAGATTATCAATACGTCCAAAGCGGCTTTGGACAAAACGCTGGAAAACAATGAAGTCCGGTCGCTGATTACCGCGCTCGGCATCGGCATCAAAGTAGACAGCGACGGCGACGACGAGGGCGAGTCCACGTCGAAGTTCGATATGTCCAAGCTGCGCTATGACCGGATCATCATCATGACCGATGCGGACGTAGACGGCGACCATATCCGAACTTTGCTGCTGACATTCTTCTTCAGTTATATGCAGCCGCTGATTGAGCAGGGCCATGTCTATATCGCCCAGCCGCCGCTCTACTCGATCAAATCGGGGAAAGACACGCGCCTCTACGCCCGCTCGGAAGAGGAGCGTGACCGCATAGTCAAAGAGCTGAAGCGGAAAGACGTGCAAGTAGGCCGCTTCAAGGGTCTCGGCGAGATGAACGCCCAGGAATTGTTCGAGACGACCCTGAACATCGAGACGCGCAGTTTAGCCCGTGTCACCCTCGAAGACGCCAACGCCGCCGCCGAGATGTTCTCGATCCTGATGAGCGACAAAGTCGAGCCGCGCAAGCAGTTCATCATCAAGTACGCCCGCGAAGTCTCCAACGTAGACTGGCACTGCTAGCATGAAAACAACCTCACCCCGGTACTCCGTACCGACCCTCTCCTTGCTTAAGGAGAGGGTGGTCGCTTGCGACCGGGTGAGGTTCTTTTTCCTCCCCCTTCTCCTTCTCCCCGGCTGCACCCCGCGCACAGCGTCCGCCCCCGCCGCGCCCTCGCCGACGCCGTCTACCGCAATCACCGCCGACACTCTCGCGCCGGGCGTCATGCACCGGGCCATCCCGACCCGCCCCGGTGCCGGCATTGACCTGGTAGACATTGACCTCGCTCAATCCCAATACCGCCTCACGGTCCAAACACAGGGAATTGCTCTCTCGAGTGGGCGCGTGGTCGGCGCGGCCTTCACGCCCCACGAATGGCTGACCCGCACCCACGGGCTGATGGCCGTCAACGGCGGCTACTTCGGCGCGGAAGACAGCGCAGGCCGCAAAGAGTTTGTCGGCCTGCTCGTGCAGAAAGGCCGTGTGCGCCATGCCGCGCCGCCCCTATTCGGCTCGGGCAGCCCGACCATCCGCAAAGGCCAATACGTCCGCAGTGCGTTCGGCCTCCTGCCGGACGGCACCCCGAGCATTGTCTGGGCCGCGACCGATGCCGGACACCCCCAAACCCTCGCTGCCTACGCCGGCCCGATGGGCCGCCGCCTGAGCCACTGGGCACCCGCCGACGCTGCCGGCTGCGGCCCGACCCTGATTGCCGGCGGCAAAATCGTCATCACCCAGTATCAGGAGCGCCTCGTCAGCCCCGGCCCTCTGCCGCGCACCTTTGTCGCCTACGACGGCCCGGCGGGCCACCCCCGCCACCTCGTCGTCGGCATCGCCTCCGGCGCAGACTACGCCGAATTAGCCGCGTTCGTCGCCCGCTACTTCCCGCGCTACGACCACTCCCATGCTGAAGCCGCCATGTGCCTCGACGGCGGCGCGTCCACGCAGATGACCTATGCCCTCAATGGCACAGACCAATCGCCCCGCGAAACTGGCGTCACCGTTCCCGATGCCCTGGTCCTCCTGCCGCGTTAGCGGAAGGGAGTGGCTGCAACGCGACATCCTTGAACTCTGTCCACTGATAAGGCCGCGCCACCAGCCGAAACGAGGCGATGCGCCGAAGAAGCGGCCTCGGAACTGAGAATGTCTGCACCCACTTGGTGCGATCCTCAGCATCTATCTCCGAATAACCGGAGCCGGCAAGCCTTATGACAACCCGCCCCGATGGGTCCAGGCCATAGACGGCCCGCTCGTAGTTCCCGCTGTCGTGCCGAAGCTGCTGCACCGCATCGCCCGATCTTGTGCGACTGGCATAAGAGCTAATCAGTACTGCCATTTTGTCTATTGGGAGTGGGCTGGGGCAACGGAAGTGGTCGGAGACCATCAAGACGGCATTCTTGCGTGTCGCCTCCGCCAGCACTAAATTGTCACCCGCCAGCGCCGGAGTCAGTGCCCGCCGGTCCGGGACAAGCGTAAAGAAAACCTCGCCTGCCGGTCTGCTCATCCGCACTTTGCCTGGTGTCTTTGGGCAGTTTACGGTTTCTGTCCACGGCCCGGACGCGACCCCGACTGAAAGTGTAGTTGTTTTTTGTGAGCCGGGAAACGCGGCGCAGACAGACCACGGATCATCAGCGCTCTTGCCGGGCGACGACAATCCCTGCGGGTAATAGCTCCCAAGCGGCGCGAACACAACGCTGCGGCTGTCCACCGCGCTGGGCAGGCGGACCGCAAAGCGCAGGTTTTTATCAATCGAGCTGCGGAGCAAGTCGGTCGCCGTGCGGGACGGCGCTCCGGCCTGCACCCCGCCCGCGAGCCTCTGCCCCGCCGCATTCCACCAGCGATGGTCCATATGATGAATGTCAATGTCTTGAACCCCGAGAAGCTGCACCGTGTCCGCCGCCGGAGCAGTTTGCGCCCTCGCGACCGGCTTCAGCATAGCAAGCGTCATCAACGCGGTAGTCGCTGGGACAAGGGCAAATACAAGAACCCGGCGGGTCAAAGCACAACGGCTTTGTTTTGGGTCCAAGATCATAGTCAGCCTTTTTTCAATCTTCGACGTCTGCGCCATCGGCAGCGCGGCCCATAGGGCGTAGTCGGTCAGCGTTTGCTTGCGTTTCATCGTCTTTGTCCCTTCGGGAATGGTCTGCCGTGGATGCCCCGCCGTGAACGGCAGGTCTGGACGCGCAGACGCGAGCCGCACGGTGTGCGGAAATGCCATCGGCGCACGGCCCGTTCTTGCGCCCGCAGCACTGGCTACCCGGAGGGCAGGGCGATTGGCGCTTCGCCTCCAGACCTGCCGTTCACGGCGGGGCATCCACGGCGGTTTTACGGTGCCGGCCTCAACGCGATGTCCTTGAACTCCACCAGCTTGAACGGGCGAGTTTCCATGCGGATCTGCTTGATTTGGGCAGCGGGCAGGGCAAAGCGGGCGTCAATCTGCGTGAAGCTGTTGCCGCTGTTGTCCCCGACCTGCGCCGGCAAAAAGATGTGTCCCGAGGCATCGAGTGCCGAGACACGGAGGTCGCTTTTTGTGTTGTTGGTTGAAATTGCAATCCGCCCCTGGCCATCGGTCTCGAACAGCGGGCTGAACACATAATTCGCCGAACCCAGACTGGGGTCCCCGCTGTCTGCGGACATACTGCTCGGGCCGTATGTGGAAACGCCGCCGTCCCCCGCCAGAGTCCAGGGGCTGGACGCGAGGCTCACGGACAAATGCCGCCCGGACGGGGGGGCGCTGTAGGTGACTGAGTAGACGCGCAGGCCATTGGATAGGTGGTTAATCTGCGCTTCCGTCTGCATCTCCTGCCCCGCTACCTTCTCCATCCAAATCCCAATACTGGAAGTCCACGGGGTATGGTTATCGTCGAGCGCAAAGCGCAGGGTCACATCAGACGCGGTTTCCGGCGAGACGCGGCAGACAAAATCCAGGCGCGGCTGATTGGAGTCCAGCGCCTTGCGCCAGTAGTCGTACTTGCCACTGTGAAACGCCCGGACATCATACAGCGGGGCCGCCAATGGTATCCCCGACGGCGACCACCATTTGATGCCATCGGTAACTCCTACCAATGTCACTGAAACTGCCGAGGCCGGCGTGGACGCCGCGATAACAGGCGGCAAAATGAGAAGCGGTGCGAGGTGGGGGTCCGGCGGAGACACAAATGGCACGACGCTTGTGCGGGTGTAAGTTACTATCTGCGGCCGGGTCTTCGCCTGCGCGGCAGGGCGCAGCAGAGCGAGCGTCACAGGGGCAGCAGTGCCTGGAATGAGGGCGACGAGTAAGGCACGGCGTGAGAAGGCGCGTCGTGTCGCCTGTCCGCGAAAATGAGGCAGCTTAAAGTTGATAGGTGAGCGCATGATTGATCCGTCCCTCTCTTATTTTATCGCCGGCTAGAAGGAAAATGGCGGTGTGATTGTCTTCTCGCTCGTCACCGACAAAATCGGCTTTCCGTGCCCCATGAACTTGTCCGAAACCGTGGACTGCGTGATGCGCCCGCTGGCCCAAACCACTATACTGTTTCTGCCGGGATCAGCAGAGCGAGCAATCCGAAAGTCACGGTAACGGGCAAAATCTTCTCGAATGCCCTTGTCCATTGGTGCCTGGGAGCGTTCCAGATGCGAAAGCGTGAGTGCGACTGTCTGGGTGCTGAAGGCGGGGTCGGGAACATACGAGCTGAGGACTGATGCTGCCCTGCCGACACGCGGGTCGCCGTCCCATAGCGGCAGCGGCTGCTTGATGAGCGAGTCGTACACCCGCATCAGAGACGCAAGACCATCAGGCCGCGCCTTCTGCATCTGTACCAATGCAGGTTTGTTCGCCTGCGCCCAATTCGCGAGGTGATCACGTATCTGCTGGGCCTGGCTCAAACGCAGCGCTTCTTTTTGACCAAATTGGGCATCTGACGCACTTTCGGTCCGCCCCTCATGGACATTAGCAGGCGCGGCAGAACTCGCGGATGGCTGCAACACGACATCCTTGAACTCTATCCAATAGAACGGACGTGTCTGAATGCGGATTTCTTTGATTTGCGAAAGCGGCTGCGAGAAATAGGACGTGATTTGGTCTAACGCGCCATTCCCATTGCCACTGCTCATATCACCGACCAGAATCGGCAGCGATTCTTTTCCTCGCACGTCTACAACGACCACGCGGAGGTCTTCGGTCGCATCCGTGGCAACCGATTGGACCGTACCGTCTTTTGTCTCGGTCACTGGGCTGAAGAGAAACTTGCTGTTACTCGAAATGTCTGTGTTGCCAAACCCGCCGGGAATGGGGGCGTAAGAGGCGGCTGTTTTCCAGGGGCTAGAGGCAATTCCAACCCTGATATTGGCTTTGAGCAGTGCCGGCGGAAACTGCGCCGTCACAACCCGGCTGCCATGAGTGTGGGAGAATATCTCCACTTCCGTCCGATGGGCGTTTTCAGCAAGTTTCGTGGGCCAGGAACCGTCGGAAAAAGAGCCGAGGCTTTGCGGCAGCTCATACCGAACCGTCATATCTGAGGCTGTTGGAGGCAGCCGGAACGCAAGGCTGAGAGTATGCGCGTTGGGATGGGCGTAGTTTTCTGCATGGTAAGCGTTGGTATCATAAACAGGCGTCGGCAAAAGCCTCCCGGACGCCGACCACCATGGGCTGCCCGGCCTGTTAGCATCGGTGATGCCTGCAAACAGCGTCGTGCCGTTGATCTTGAAACTCGGGCCGGTAGTGATCTCCGTTTGTCCATCACTGCGCTTCCTAAATTCCGCGCGGTCAAACTGGAAGTCCAACCCTGCCTTGCCCTGCGGATCAGTCAAGGAATTCCTGGTGCTAGTCGAGGCCGCAGGATCGGCCTGCGCCTTCGCCATCGGACGCAGCACGGCAAGTGTAACGAGTGCGGCAACGCTTGGAACAAGCGCAAAGAGCAAGACGCGGCGGGCGATGGCCTGGCGGGAGTGGGTTTTGTCTAAGATCATAGTAATTCTCCTTTCGATTTTTGAGGTCTGAGCCATGGCGATGGCGGAGTGGGGCGGGCGTGTGGCACCCGGCAGGCTTTGGGCGATTTCCAGCAGGTGCCGGGCGTACTCGGCGGCGGGGATGCCCGATGACACAACTAAATCGTCGCAGGCGATCTCGCTTTCGGCCCGGAGGCGGCGGGCGACGAGCCAGACGCATGGGTGGAACCAGTAGAGGGCACAGGCGAGGTCGGCCAGCCGGTGCCCCGCCCAGTCCCGGCGCACCACATGGGCCATCTCATGCAGCAGCACAGCCCGGAGGCGGTCCTCGGGCCAGCCCACCGACCCCGACGGCAGCAGGACCACCGGGCGAAGTCCGCCCCAGGTCATCGGCACCGGGACCTCGGCCCGGCATAGCAGCGGACGGCAAGGCAGGCCGAGCGCGGCGGCGCATTCATCGGCCAGGCTGAGGGTTTGCGTGTCGGCGGCAGGGACACAGGCGCGGCGCAGATGCGCGATGCCCCACAGCCCGAGCAGTGGGCGGACAGCGGCCAGCAGGACACCGAGGAGGTAAAGGATGAAGAACCCACCTGGCACAAGTGCCTGTCCTCCCGAAGCGGGAGGACGCGGAGTTTCAGGAAGCGTAGCAGTATTGATAGGCATGGCACTATCACCGGATGCAGCAAGCGGCGGCGTTTTGGGAGCTTTAAACTCTGCATCCTCCCGCTTCGGGAGGGCCGGCGCTTGCGCCGGGGTGGGTTCCTTCAGCACCGGCAGCCGCCAGCCGGGGAGCGCCGCCGAAAACAGCGGCAGGGCCAGCAGCGCCCCAAGTGTCAGCAGGCAGACCAGATGACGCGCCGACGCCGACGCCCGGCGCAGGCCAAGAAGCAGGAGGCCGCAAAGGGCAAACAGCAAGGTGCTTTTGACAAGCAGCGGCAGGATAAGTGTCATGGTTTGGCTTCTTTCTGCTGGGCAGCATCAATCATGGCAGAGAGCCGTGATGCTCCTTCGGGGGAGAGCGGGGTGTCCGATACCGATAGCAGGGTCGCGACGGTCTGCTCGACCGAGCCGCCGAAAAAGGTCTGCATCACCGAGCGCAGGGCGGACTTGGCGGCGCTGACGCGGGGCCGGGTCGGCAGGTACACGTAGCGCGGGCCATCTTTGACGTGCGTTAGGTGCCCTTTGGTCTCCAAAATGCCGAGCAGGGCGCGGACCGACGAGTATGAGGGCGGGTCCGGCAGGGCCGCCCGCACATCGGCGGCGGCGGCGCGGCCTTGCTCATAAATGATGTCCATAATCTGCCGCTCACGGCGGCTGAGGCTTGGGGGCGTTTTCATGCTAATAATTTAGCACAATTTGGGCAAGGAGTCAAGCATTTATGCTAAAAAATTAGCATAAATATCAGAAAGGAGGGCGCGGCAAGCGGCGCTCCTACAAGTCTATCGTCTGGCCGTCGTAGGCCAGCTCGACACCGGGCGGCAGGTCGGCATTAGTCGGAGCATAGTCGTAGTCATGGGACAAATGCGTGAGCAGGGTGCGCTTCGGCTGGAGCAGGGCGATAGTTTCCAGCGCGGCGTCGAGATGGAAATGCGTCTCGTGCGGCTCGCGCCGGACGGCGTCAAGCATCAGCAAATCTAAGTTCTCCAAATGAGGCCAGGTCTCAGGGGGAATGCGGCTGACATCGGTGACATACGCGAAGCGCGGGCCGAACTTATAAGCGAGGATCGGCAATCGCCCGTGGTACACCCGCAGGGGCAGGATGTCTAGGCCGTGCAGCGTTAGCATCTCCTGGGGACAAATCTCAGACAGAGTCACCTGCGGCTTGCCGCCCCCCGCCTGTGTCTGGACAAAAATGTACTGGTAGATGCGCCGCAGGTCGCCGAGCACCGACGCCTCGGCGTAGACCGGCATCGGAAGCCCTGAGCGGTAATTGAACGACCGCACATCGTCGAGGCCGAAAATATGGTCGGCGTGGGAATGCGTGTAAAGAATGGCGTCCAGGCGCCGGACATTGTTTGCAAGAAACGCCAGCCGCATCTCCGGCGGCGTGTCCACCAGGATATTCGCGCCGTTATCAGTCGTCACTAAAATGGCCGGGCGCAGACGCTTGTTTTTGGGATCGGGAGAGGTACAGACTGCGCAGTCGCAGCCAATCATCGGAACGCCGTGCGACGTGCCGCAGCCAAGAACGGTAACTTTCATAGCCGCGATTGTACCCGATAACAGAGCCTGCCGCGAACGCGGCAGGCTCCTCACGCCGGGGCTACGCTCCCCCTCCGCCCCCGGAGGCTCCCCCGCCGCCTGCACCCGCGCCGCTTGCTCCGGCTCCGCCAGCACTTCCAGCGCTCCCGCCGCCCGCGCTTCCGGCAGAACCCGCCGCGCCCGCACCGGCTCCGCTGGCCCCAGATGCACCCGCCCCGCTTGCTCCCCCGGCTCCGCTCGCGCCGCCGCCGACCCCGGATGCACCGCCCATGCCGCCTGCGCCCATTGCACCGCCGCCCATGCCGCTCGTGCTGCCTGCCGGGGAGGCCCCGGAGACACCGCCGCCGGCCCCTGCCGCGCTGCTGGCCCCCGGTGCGCCCCCGCCGGGGCTGGAAGTCGCCGACGGGCCGGTCATGCCCGGCGTCGCCGCCGCGCCGCCCGATGCACTCGTCCCGGACGCGCTGCCGCCTGACGTGCTATTCCCCGCCGTGCCGCCGCCCATTGCCCCGCCGCTGGACATGCTGCTTCCCGCCGTGCCGTTACCCGATGTGCTCAGGCCGGGCGCGTTTGCGCTGCCGCCCTGGCCCGATTGGCCTGCCTGACCGGCACCGGCCTGACCGCCGCCGTTCGCCGCCGTTCCATTCGCCGTCGTCGAAGTGCTGGCCCCGCCTTCCGGTCCGGCCCCGCCGCCCTGACTGCCGGAAGCCCCGGTGCTCGGCGCGGGAGCCGTGCCCTGCGTGGTCGCCGCGCCGCTCGAATCGGCGCTGGTGTTGGCGTTGTTGTGCCGCAGACCGCTGGTCGCGAGGAACACGATCAGCGCGACGACGACGACGGCAGCAACCACCCAGGGAAGTGCCTTGCGGGCGGCGTTGTTTTTGGCGACGACCTCCTGCCCCTTCTGCTGGTTCTCGTTCTGCTGGTTCTCGTTCTGCTGGTTCTCGTTCTGCTGGTTCTCGTTCTGCTGGTTCTCGGCGGCTGCGCCGCCCTCTTTCGAGTCTCGATTTGGGTCTTTTTGTGGATCTTGCGAATAACTGGTTGCCATGAAAGTTCTCCTTACTGCTCGGTTTCGGTGTTCCCCATCGGTTCGGCCCTGAAACCGGAGAAGCATACGTTTCGGGTATAATTCCCCTAGTAACTTGCTAGGAAAAGACTATGCCTGAGCCGTCCGCGCACCGTTTGGAAGATTTGATCGGCAACACGCCGCTGATCCGTTTAGGTAAAATCGAAAAAGAAGTCCCCGGAATAGAGATCTACGGCAAGGCCGAGTTCTTCAACCCCGGCGGCTCGGTCAAAGACCGGGCCGCCATGAATATGATTTTAGAGGGCGAGCGCTCGGGGGCGCTCACGCCGGGCAAGATCATCCTCGACGCCACTTCCGGCAACACCGGCATTGCCTATGCCATGATCGGCGCGGCGCGGGGTTACAAAGTCCGGCTGTGCCTGCCGAAGAATGTCACGCCCGAGCGCAAGAAAATACTCTCGGCTTACGGCGCGGAGATTGTCTACACCCCCCCCGCCGAGCAGTCCGACGGTGCCATTCGCCGTGTCAAGCAGATGTACGCCGAGGACCCCGACCTCTACTTCTATCCCGACCAATACGGCAACGACGCGAACTGGCAGGCCCATTTCAAGACGACCGGCCCCGAGATTTGGCGTCAGACTGACGGCCGCGTCACCCACTTCGTGGCCGGCCTCGGCACCACCGGCACGATGATGGGCACAGGCCGTTATCTTCACTCGGTCAACCCCAAAATTAAGCTCATCTCTATGCAGCCCGACTCGCCGTTTAATGGTTTGGAAGGCTTGAAGCATTTAGAGACCGCCATTGTCCCGCCGATTTACGACCCCACGGTCGCCGACGACACCATCGAGTGCCGCACCGAAGATGCCTACGTCATGGTCAAGCGGCTGGCCCGCGAGGAGGGTCTGCTGGTCGGCATCTCCGCCGGCGGCAATGTCCACAGTGCATTAGAAATCGCCAAGACCGCCCCCAAAGGCAGCGTCGTCGTGACAATACTCTGTGATAGCGCCGACCGTTATCTCTCCGAGCGCTTCTGGGAAGACCCCGCCGAAGAGCCGCATCCGCAGATCTGACCAAACCGTAGGGGCGCCGCTTGCCGCGCCCTTTTTCTGCTCACAAGGATCGCACAATGGACATCCGCACACTGACGGCAGACGATAAGCCCGCACTCGCCCGGCTCATGGCCGAAGCGTTCGGGCAGGGGAAACGCCCCGCGCCGGACACCTCCGAGCCAAAACCAACTCTGCCGCAGGCGCAGCTCGGCGTCTTCGACGGCCCCCGCCTCGTCGCCTGTACGCTGATTGACCACCTCACTCTGGCCTGGGGCGATGCCGACGCTCCCCTCGGCGGCATCGGCGGAGTAGCCTGCACCGCGGATCAGCGCGGGCGCGGCCATGTCGGACGCCTGCTCGGCGAAGCCCTACGCACCATGCAGGGTGCCGGGCAATATCTCAGCGGCCTGTACCCGTTCGCGTTCGCGTTCTACCGCCGCTACGGCTGGGACTGGGTGGGGGAGCAGCGGCAATACACGGTCCCGCTGACTGAGCTGAAAGCCGGCCCTGAAAGCCGCGACCTCACGGGCTACGAGGGCCTGGACGCCCTCGCAACCGTCAAGCCTGTCTACGACCGCTTCGCCCGACGCCACTTCGGCATGGGCCTCCGCACCGAAACTGCCCCCGGCGAGACCGCCCCGCACTGGTGGAAACGGGCATTGGGCCACCACGACGGACGCACCACCTATGTTCAGGTCTACTCTGACCCGTCTACGGGCGAGGCCGAGGGCTATCTGACCTTCCGTTACCCCGAGGGTGGCGGCGCGGGCCAAGTCGGCGACTTCTTTGCCAATTCGCCCGCCGCGTACAAGGGCCTTCTCTCCGCCCTGCACTACTACGGTGTCCAAGTCCAGACCGTGAACTACAGCGCCCCAACCGACGACCCCCTGCCGCTCCACTTAATGCACTGGAACCTAGAAACCAAGCTTCGCCCGCTCTTCATGGGCCGCGTTATAGATGTCTCCGCCGCGCTGACTGCCCTGCGCCCCGACGCCGACTTATCGGGTAAAAGCACTCTGCAAGTCGCCGACCCGCACTGCGACTGGAACCATGGCACGTTCGCCGTCACCCTCGAAGCCGGTCAAGTCCACGTCGCACCGTCCAACGAGCCGCCCGGCATCACGCTCGACATCCAGGCCCTTTCTCAAGCCTATTGGGGTCAGCCGTCATTGGATTTTCTTCGCGCCGCAGGCCGCGTGACCGTGACCGACGAAGCGCAGTATACTTTGCTTTCGCGCCTGCTGCCGCCGCACATTTGCTTTCTGCGCGACTTTTTCTAAACTGTGACGCTATGGAAGGCACAAAGCAAATAAACAAGCCGCCACTTAAGCCGGTTATCTGGATCGGTGCCTCACACGAAGACCTGCGCGATTTGCCCGGCAGTGTCCGATACAAGATAGGCACGGCGCTTCAGCAGGTACAATATGGATCACGGCCCGCCACGATCCGAACACTTTCCGGCTTCGGCAACGCAAGCGTTTGGAAATCAAGGTCAATGACGACGGCAATACCTATCGTGCCGTCTACACTGTGCGCTTTGCGGGATATGTGTTTGTACTGCATACATTCCAAAAGAAGTCCACTCGCGGCAGCGAGACCGCGAAACAAGACATGAACATTATCTGGGATAGGCTGAGACTCGCGGAAGCCTACCATGAAGAACTGATGGCACAGCAGCGCAGGGAAAATGAGCAATGAAAGCTACTTCAGAAAAAGCCGGCGTTTTTGTTGGGAGCGGCAACGTGTTCGCCGACTTGGGATTGCCGAACCCGGAAGAGTGTCAGCTCAAAGCCTATCTCATTATGGAGATTGAAAACGTTATTCAAGGCAACGGACTGACGAAAACGCAGGCCGCCAAAAGACTTGGCTTGAGCCAGCACGATTTGTCTGAACTGCTTGAAGGCGCACTTGCAGATTTCTCCATCAGCCAGCTTATCAGCTACCTCCACTGCCTGGGCCGCGACGTAACACTGTCCGCGACAGTCAGTGAGTGTGCAATAGAGGCGCAAGAGGTCCCAGAGCGAGAAATGGCTGCCATATGATGATTGTAGAGGCAGTTTACGAAACAGTTTACGTCATTGAAGATTGGTATGACGGACCGCGCAGCGGGTTTGCTGACTACCGGCAGCAGCCTCACTTTTACCGCTCACTTCATCTTGATGAAGATAACTACAATCAGTACAACTACAATGAGGATCGTTTCGAGCTAGCGCCTGTTTCGGCGCAAGTCGTGGAGTGGGCGGTCGAAGACAATCATCTCTGGCAGAGTTGGGACACGGCTTATCGTGCAGGAATCTTACCAGAGGACGTGAATGATGACGAGCGTATCCTGCCGGAAGACCGGGTACGTCACAAGGAGCTTCGCGATCTGATCGAATATCACATAAAAGCGCAGGTCGGAGCGCCATTTGTTGTGCGTGGCAAGTTTGAGCCGGACTTCAATAGGGTTCGATGGCAGGAGAAAGAAACCTGAATTATGCCGCTTCGACTGACAACCAAGCACGACGCCGCGATACGCGCTCATGGCGTTAAAGACTATCCCCACGAGTGCTGCGGGTTTCTGGTGGGCCGGGCCGACGGCGAGACTGTAACCGTCGTGCGGACGGTTCCGGCGGCGAACACGCGGGATGATTCGCCGCGCAATCGGTTTGAGATTGATCCGGGCGAGCTTGTCAAAACCGACCGGGCGGCGCGGGCGGACGGCCTTGGCGTAGTGGGGTTCTATCACAGTCACCCGGATGCCCCGGCGATGCCGTCGGAGTTTGACCGGGAACACGCCTGGCCGGGGTATTGTTACGCCATCGTGTCGGTTCGCGATGGCACGGCCCGCGAGCTGAGAAACTGGCGGCTGGCCGACGACCGCACCCACTTTGACGAAGACGAAGTTTTGATTGACTGATTTGATTACTGAGGAGATTTGACCATGCCCGTGAAGATACTCGTGCCGACCCCTATGCAGCGGTACACGATGAACCATGATGAAGTGGAAGTCGGCGGCGCGACCGTAGACCATGCCTTGCAGCATTTGACCGAGAACTACCCCGACATCAAGAAGCACTTGTTTAATGAGGACGGCACGTTAAGAGCGTTTGTAAATGTGTATGTCAACGACGAGGATAGTCGGCACCTGCAAGGCGGGGCAACCGCGGTTAAAGACGGCGACGTTCTGACCATCGTACCCAGCATCGCGGGCGGTTTAGATGCCGTCGGCACCGGCGGTGCGCCGTCGTTTCAGTTGGCAAATAACCCAGATAATGAGCAGCTTTCGAACGACGAAGTGCTGCGCTACTCGCGGCACCTAATTATGCCGGAAGTGACTATGGAAGGGCAGAAGCGGCTGAAAGCCGCCAAAGTCCTGTGCATCGGCACCGGCGGGCTTGGCGCTCCCTTGACCATGTACCTCGCGGCGGCAGGGGTCGGCACCATTGGCCTGGTGGACTTCGACACCGTGGACGTGACCAACTTGCAGCGGCAGATTGTCCATCGCCAGAGCACCGTCGGCAAGCCCAAAATTGACAGCGCGGAGCAGACCCTCAAAGAAATCAACCCCTACGTCAACATCGTCAAGCACGAAGTCATGCTGACCTCCGAAAACGCTTTAGAGATACTCAAAGACTACGATGTCATCGCTGACGGCACCGATAATTTCCAAACGCGCTACCTCGTCAACGACGCCTGCGTTCTTTTAGGCAAGCCGAACGTCTACGGCTCGATCTTCCGGTTTGAGGGCCAGGCCAGCGTCTTTTTCGCCAAAGACGGCCCCTGCTACCGCTGCCAGTACCCCGAGCCGCCTCCCCCCGGCCTCGTGCCAAGCTGCGCTGAAGGCGGCGTCTTAGGCGTCCTGCCTGGCATTATCGGCGTCATCCAGGCCATCGAAACCGTGAAGCTGATTTTGAGCGAAGGCCAGACTTTGATCGGCCGCCTCCTGATGTTCAATGCGCTCAAAATGTCGTTTCGCGAATTCAAAGTTCGTAAAGATCCGAGCTGCCCGATCTGCGGCGAGAATCCCACCCTCACGCACCTGATTGACTACGACGAGTTCTGCGGAGTCGGGCGCGGCGACGAGGGCCTGGCATTGACCACCGGCGAAGAGATTACGGCGACCCAGCTTAAAGCCAAGTTCGACAGCGGCGACAATTTTACGCTCGTAGACGTGCGGGAGCCGTATGAATATGCTATCGGGCATATCCCCGGCTCGAAATTGGTCCCGCTTGGCACCGTGAAAGAGCGCCTGCACGAGTTCGACACATCGGGCGAGATTGTCCTGCAATGCAAGTCCGGCAAGCGGTCGTCGGAAGCCCTGCAGATCTTCAAGTCCGCGGGGTTCAAGAAGCTGCGAAACCTCCAGGGCGGCATTCTCGCTTGGTCCGACGACGTAGACCCGAGCGTGCCGAAGTATTAAAACTTATATTAAAACCTACTCTGTGTTTACCTCCTACCCTTCCTTCTTAGGGAGGGGTGGCGAGGTACGAGCCGGGGTAGGTTCCCTCTTGACACTCCCGCCGCCCGCCGGGTATAGTGCCTCCAACTAGACCCGTCAATGTCCAGTCAACCCCTGGACAAAGTTACCAAAAGAAAACTTATGAGTATCACTTCCCCTGATAGTGTCCAGAAAGTCCGGCTGAACCTGACATTCCCCGCTGACCGTGTCGAGCAGCCGCTGCTGGCCGAAGCGATCAAAAACTTCGGGGTCAGCGCCGACATTCGCCGGGCACAGATTGAGCCGCAGACCGGCGGCTATATCATGCTGGAACTGTCCGGCACCGACAAGCAGATTGACGACAGCATCGCGTTCTGGAAAGCCTTCGGCGTTGGGGTCGGCTTTATCGGCACCGACGAAGCCCAAGCGTACTGAATTTTATTCACAGGAGAGCAGACATGGCAGACAATTACGTCCATCCGGAAGTCTTGATCGAGACCGACCAAGTGGCGGCCCAAATGGACAGCGGCGCGTTCAAGCTGATCGAGATTGACGTGGACACCGACGCCTACGCGCAAGGACATCTGGCAGGAGCCATCGGCTTCAACTGGCAGACGGAGCTGGAAGACACACTCCGCCGCGATGTTCCGGACAAAGGGCAGTGGGAAGCGCTTTTGTCCAAATCGGGTATCACCAACAGCGACACTTTAGTCCTCTACGGCGACAACAACAACTGGTTCGCGACCTTCGGCTACTGGCTGTTTTTGATTTACGGTCATGACCGAAATAAGCTGAAGCTGATCAACGGCGGACGCAAAAAGTGGATGGCCGAGGGCCGCGTCCTAACCACCGATGTTCCCGCGCCCACTCCCGCAACCTACACGGCGTCCGAGCCGAACTGGGAGCTGCGGGCCTTCCGAGACGAAGTCCTCCAAAAGCTCGGCGACTCCAATCTGACCTTGATTGATGTCCGCTCCCCCGATGAGTTCTCCGGCAAGGTCATCGCCCCGCCCGGCATGAGCGAGACCGCCCAGCGCGGCGGCCACATCCCCGGCGCTCAGTCTGCGCCCTGGCTGAACGCAGTCAAAGACGACGGCACGTTCAAGTCTGCCGACGAACTCAAAGCATTCTACGCGACCAAAGGCGTCACCGAAGGCAAAGATGTCATCGCCTACTGCCGCATCGGCGAGCGGTCGTCGCACACCTGGTTCGCGCTGTACAATTTATTGGGGTACGAGAACGCCAAGAACTACGACGGCTCCTGGACCGAATGGGGTTCGATCATCGGCGCACCCATCGAGCGCGAAGCGACCACCATTCCCAGCACCGATGGCGGCGGCAAAGTCTGCCCGCCGTAACGCCAAACCATGAAGAACCCGGCACGTTTGTGTGCCGGGTTCCGCTGATTTTATTCCCTATGCGATTAACCACAAAAAGCCAGTACGGCCTGCGGGTCCTCGGCGACCTGATCCAGAACTGGCGCGACGGCAACGGCTACCGGCAGGTCGGGGAACTCGCCGTGCGTTGCGACACATCGCAAAAGTACCTCGAACAAGTCCTCCTGCCCCTCTCCCATGCCGGCATCTTGGAAAGCAAGCGCGGCCAGCACGGCGGCTACCGCCTGAACCGCGCCCCCAGTGACGTGTCACTTGCCGAAGCCCTGCGCCACTTAGAGGGTCTGCTCATGCCGATCCCGAAATGGGCCGACGACAGCGCCGGCGACTCGTCGGAGCTGGCCCACGTCCTGCGCCGGGTCCGCGACGCCATCCGGGACATCCTCGAAAGCACCTCCATCGAAGTCCTCGCCGAAAGCGGCCCATCCACCCCCCAGCGCACCGACGAAGCCGTCGAAACCCTTATGTACTATATCTAGAGCACAGGCGAACGAAGACGAGGGCGTGAACGTCCGCGCCACCTTGCGGCGTCCTATTCTCCAGATTTTCCCGCCCGTATCAGCGCTTCCCCGGCGGCCTGTCGGATTTTCGGGTCGGCGTCCTGCTGCAAAAGCGTCAGCGCGGGCGTGCTGCCGCTCAACCCTAAATGGCCTAGCAGACGCGCTCCCTCCAGGCGAACCATCGGGGCGGGATTGCGGCTCAGGGCCAGCAGGGTCGCAGTCTGAGCGTCCTGCGCCTGCGCCGCCGACAGCGCGTGTGCCCGCTGTGCCAGACCGAGCACGTCCAGCGCCTCGCTTTGCGACTGCTCTTCGGTGGGTCTGACAACAAGGGCATTCAGTTGGGCCACTTGCGCGGCAGGAAGCGGGGAATGCGGGTGTTGGAGCAGGCCGCGCCGGATGATCAGTGCGTCATTCACGCCGTAGTTAGGGCCGGAGTCCGCTGCCGCCGTCTCGCCCCGGAACTCGCGCAGTGTCTGCTGCAAGTGCGGGCGATGCGACAGAAAAAGCGCGGCTCCTCCGAGCAGCGCAATCGCGGGAAGCAGCAGCAGACGAAACCGGCGGCGCGAAATTGGCGGGGCGGGGCGCTCATCGAAAATCGTCATGCCGTCTTCCTATTCTACTGTAACTATTCCTATCGCAGCCACTGTGCGCCGACGGCGCAGAGGTAAATCCCGACATAGAGAATAGCGGTGCCGCGCAGGGACACGGCGATCAAGCGCGGGCGGCGGGCACGATGGTAAGCAGCGAACGCCAGCAGCGGCAGGAACGACAGCATCTTGACCGCGACAAACGCGGCGTCGCCGTGCAGGAGGCAGAACGCCATCCACGGGTTGGCTTCGGAGGCGGCCCCACTATGAACCCAGTACAGCGTCGAGCACATATCCAAAGTGCAGATGAAAAATAAGAGCAGGCTGTCCCAGGCAATCCACGCACGTTCGATAGCCCAAGCACGTTCGATGGTCATCAACAAGTTCTCCCTACACTGAGTGTATCCAAGAACCGGGCCAACTCGGCAAATCTTTCTCCGTAAAAGTGCCGGGGTTTCGTGCCGCGCCGAACAAACTCGTAAGTATGCTAGGTAAGTAAGACTAAGCAAGTAAGACTAAGCGCGGGGCGCTTTCGGCTCGACCAGTTTGACCAGGCCGATGGAGCCGAAGAAAAGCAAGGTCAGGGGAATGGCAAGCGCCAGCATCGTGCCGGGGTCGTTCGACGGCGCGGCGACCATCGCCAGGGTGAATAGGCCGACCGAGATCTGACGCCAGTATTGAACCATCAGTGCCGACGTGATAATACCGATCCTGCCGAGAAACATCAGCACGACCGGCAGCTCGAACAGCAGGCCGAAGACCAGCAGCAGCTTGATGGTGAAGACGATATAGGTCAGCGGGTCCTGAAACAGTACCGCCCCCGGAAAGTCGGCCATGTAGCCCAGAAACCAGGTCACGGCGCGGGGCAGAACCAGGTAAGCGCAGGTGACGCCGAGGACGAACAGCAGCACCGAAAGGGGCGCGACAAAGTGGACGCCCCGTTTTTCCGCCGGGGTCAGCGCCGGGGCGATAAATCCCCAAAGCTCCAGCACGATGAGCGGCGCGGCCAGAAGCAGGCCGCCGACCGTCGCGATTTGCAGCTTGATGAAAAAGAACGAAGTGAAATCGCGCCCGATAAACCCGCCGTTCGGCACTTGCAGGCCGGACGACGCATTCGGATGCATCTTCGCCAGGGTCTGCGTGATCGGATCGGACAGGACCTTGAAAAGCGGCTTGGAAGAGAAATACGCCACAACCATGCCGACCAGCAGGTACAGCGCCGCCCGAATAAGGCGCGTTCTTAGCTCGGCCAGATGCTCAGTCAGCTCGGCCTTACGCTCCTCGCTGTGCTTCACTGCGCTTTGTTCTGCATCGTAATCCGGGTCCGGCCCGGTGAGTTTGAGTGCCATCGGTTGTTGTCTAACTCTGCTGTTGTCTAACTTGGTAAGTACGCCTAAATCAGCAGAACGGCGGTTTCGGTGTACGTCACTTTGACTGGACTGCCGCTCTGACCCGCCGTGCCGGAGTAACCGCCGCCCGGATACCCACCGCCGGGATAGCTGCCCCCGCCGCCGGGGTATCCGCCGGGACCGCCGCCTGGATAACCCCCGGAGGAAGCGCCGGGGTAACCTCCGGATGGGCCGCCGCGCGGACGGCCATAGCCGCCACGCCCGCCAGGGCTACCGTAGCCGCCGCTGCCGAGGCCGGGGGACGCTGTCAGCAGGCCGGGGTCATTCGAGACCAGCGAAATGGTCGTCTGTGTCCGCACCACGCGCCCGGCGTTGTACGCGAAATAGATCAGGCGCTCGAATTTGATCTCCCGGCCGGCAAGCGCGGGCAGCACCGAGCCGGCAGTGGGGGAGAAGTTCGCCGGGCCTTCGTAGGTCTCGCGGATCTTCGCGGTCGGGTAGCGATCCTGCCACTCGAAATCCACCAATGTGCTGGTCGCCGTGACTGTCGCCGGGGTGGGGGAGGTCCAGTCGAGCGTGATCTGCACCGGGGACTCCCAGTGCGCCCCGACCGAGATGCGCCGAGGCGGCAGCACCGGGATCGAGAAGCCCACCGATTCGCCGGTGTTTTGCGCGGTCAGCTTGGACAGCACACGTCCGCGACTGTCCACTTCCCGGTACTGGGCATGAGCGCTGCTGCCGAGCGCCTGCGACTGACCGCGTGTGGCGACATAGGACACGAACGCCTTCGGGCGAACGGATTTGTCTACCGGGATGATCTCGTCGCGGATCAAGGCCGTGCCGCCGCTGACATTCTCGACCGAGCGGCTATAGCGCAGCAGGGACTGCTGAAGCACCTGCGCCGACGTACTGGCCGGCGCATCGGTCGGCGTGGCGGTCAATGTCGTGCGCCGCTGGTAGCGCAGGGTCAGGCCCGTTTTCCACGGATAGGCGATCCGTATGCCCGACGATGCCGACAGGTTGATCTTGTCGGCCACCTGCACCGCGACCGTGTCCTGACCGACCAGCTTGTTCTGCGCGTTGTAGACCGTGATTGTGATGGCATGGGCGCCGTCCTTGTAGGTTTTCGGCGTGTCCGGCTGATCCGGGTCGGTGTACGTGGCCTTGGTGTCCCAGACATAAACCGGCAGGCTGCGGCTCTTGGGCAGCGCCTGCGCGGTAACAAACTTGCCGTCAATGCTGATCGAGACGTAGCCGCCGAGCGGAAAATCGCGCAGCTTGATCGGCACCGACTCGCGCACGACCGCTTTGTTGTACGGCTGTGCGATCTGAATAGCTCCCGCCGGCGCGACCACCGCCGGAGCAGGGGCTGCCGGAGCAGAATCTGTCGGTGCGGGGGCATCCATCGGCGTGGGGCTGTCCTGCACAGTCGGGGCGTCCTGCGCCCAGGCCGCCGGGCCGGACAGCGCCGCCCCGCCTAGAGCCAAAAGTAATAACGCTGCTGATGTTGACAATGCTGCTGATGTTCGCATAAGTGCCTCTTAGTGATCTTTTCAGTGATCTTTTTAGTGATCTTTATTGATCTTCCGAATGATCGGTTGCAGTCGCCTCGGCAATCGCAGCACGGGCCGCGTCAGCCTCAGACGACGAAACTAAAATCTCGCCCCACCGGGTCTCGTCAGGCTGGAAAATGCCGCCCAGAGCCGGGCCGGACAGGGCATTGACGAACGCGGGGATGCCCGACGCTTCTAGCAGGCCACGCACAATGTTTGCCTCCGCCTCGCTCTGGGCCGCGAAGACCGCCACCAATGGCTCGCTCTCAGGCTCCAGCGCGACATTGTCGGGCACACCTTCCAGCGGGTTGGTCGGAATCTGCCAGGCATCGAGCTGACGCTCGGCCTCGGGCAGCGACCCCGGATCGGTCTCGGCGACATATTGGTCAATATCGCCGACCAGCACATTGGCTTCGTGCTCCTCGCGCCGGGCCTGCCCGCCGTGCCCCTCTGTTTCGGCGTCGGCCCGTGCCGCGATCTCCAGCGGCGTTTCGCTCCCGTTTGAATACGGCGTCTCCGACTGTGCTTGTTCCAATGCTGCTGCCTGCTCCCTGCGCCTAAGCGCTCCCTTTAGCTGCCGACGCGCTCTGCATCATCTTCGCGTGACCTGTCGCAACCCGCCGGCTGTCCGTGACTGTCCGCACCTCGCCTGCACAGACAACCAAGCGGGGCCGGGCCGAAACCACCCGCGCCGTGACTTGAAGCGCTTCCCCGACCATTGCCGGGGCCAAAAGCCGCGTCGTCAGCTCTGCCGTCACCCAGTGCAGCCCGTGCGTCTCTAATGCTGCAAAGGACAGGGCCTCATCGAGCACCAGCCCTAGCAGGCCGCCATGCACCCGGTCCGCCCAGCCCTGATGCACCTTTTGCGGCGTCCAAAACGCCGTGCAGACAGCGCCGTCCCACGCAAATTTCAGACCCAGCCCAACGGGGTTGTCCGGCCCGCACCCAAAACAGTAGCCGTCGTTGACCAAAGCACTCATTCGGAGGCCGCTCCGCCAGAGACCGCTGCCCAAACTTGCGCCTGAAACGCATCGCAGTCCGCTTGCAGCGGGCAGACCGCGCAGGCCGGCTTCTGCGAGTGGCACACCCGCCGCCCATGCTCGATAAAATGCACATGGAGCGAGTACGCCTCGCCCACTTCCAAAAGCTCCGGCAGCAGGTCATGGGCCAAATCTGCCGATGCCTTCGCCGGGATCAGCCCCAAGCGCTTCGAGACCCGGTGTACATGGGTGTCCACGGCAAGCACCGAGCGGCCCAAGTTGAACATCAAAATACACGCGGCGGTTTTGGCCCCAACCCCATGGAACGACTTCAAATAAGCGACGATCTTGGCGTCGTCCCACTCACGTATGTGGCCAAGATCCGTCCGCCCCGTGCCGTCGTAAATATCCTGCAAAATCGCCTGAATGCGCGGGGCCTTCATGTTTGCCATGCCGCCCGAGCGGATCGCGTCCGCCACCGCCGAGACCGAGACCGTCCGCACATCATCCCACCCGCCCGGAAACGCCGCCTTCAGCGATTGGTACGCCCGCCCCGAGTTCAAGTCGCTAGTGTTCTGCGACAGCACCGTCGCTACCAGCGCCCCGACCAGATCGCTCGAATAGGAGTCCGCCCGCCAGACCCGCACCCCATAGGTGCTGTCCAGCGCCTCTTCCACCCGCCGCAGCTTCGCCCGAAGCCTAAGACGCTCCGCCGCCGTATACAGTTCAGTCACGCGCAATTATAGCACATCACCCGAAGCTTGGCAAGCCAAGAAGACCCGGTCTGAAAGACCGGGACTTTAGAAGTGCAGAATGTCTGCTCCGCAGACGCGGGAAACGCCGCCGCGCTTCACTTCCTACGTCTCAGAAGCACATCCTGCTTTGTCACAGCCCCGGTCTGGAAGTCAGGGCGCTTAACGGCCATACCCATCGTTGCCGTAGAGCCATGAACGGTAGCTGCTGACGGCGAAATACCAACTGCCTTTCGGCCCCACCGTCGCCAGCAGATACAGCAGCACTAAAAGCACAATAGGCAGGTAAAGCAATGCTTCGCAAAAAAACCAGACTGTGTAGAAGACCACATCTACCCGCGATGGATTGGGGTTCTTAATTTTGCCCGAGCCGCTGCCTCTCGCTGACGATGCCATAGCGGTCTCCTCCCATAATGCAAGTTAGCTTCCCCGAATGTCCCAAATATCCTGGGCGTATTCGGCGATGGTGCGGCTACCCAGTCGCTCTTTCTTCCTGCGTGAGCAGCTGGTACAGAGCGATGTTTACGTAATAATTCGCTCTTCCCAGACGCTTCTTTTCTAAAAAGCCGCCGTCTGCCAGTGCATCCAGATACTTGGCGGCTGTCAAGCGGGAAACGGCGAGGTCTTGTTCGACAAACTCGATTTTCGTGTACGGGTGCATGAACAAGTTGTTGATCAAGTCCTGGCTGTAGAACTTATACTCCGCACGAATCCGGCGCTTATAATCGAGCAGCGCTGCCTGGATGCCGCCCACGATGGTCAGGGTCTGTCGCGCGGTCTCCTCCACCGCCGTCAGCAGATACAGTGTCCATTCTTCCCAGCCTTCGCCGTCACGGACACCTTGCAGCAGGCGGTAGTAGTCAGATTTCGTGCGGACGAGAAAACGGCTGAGATAGAGAATCGGGATGTCCAAAAGGCTCTGCTGAACCAGGTAAAGGACATTGAGAATGCGGCCCGTCCGCCCATTGCCGTCGTAGAACGGATGGATGCTCTCGAATTGGTGATGGATCAGCGCCATTTTGATTAAGGGGTCGGCCTCGAAGACTTCGGGGCTGTTGATAAACTGCTCCAAATCGGACATCAGCGCCAAAATCTTTTGCGGGTCCTGCGGCGGCGTGTAGACCGTCTCGCCCAGCGTGTTTTTCAGCGCAGTTCCGGGCAGCTCGCGAAAACCGGCAGTATTTTGTTCCAGCACGGCCTGAATCTCAAGAAGCGTTCGGTTTGTGAGAATGCCCTGCGACTGCACCCGGTCAAACCCGACGCTGAGGGCCTGAACATAGCGGCGCACTTCTTTGGCGGATGCGCTGCCGTCCATCTCCGGGAACAAGCTGTCCCGGAACAGCTCATCTTGCGTCGTAACAATGCTTTCAATCTCGGAGCTGTCTTTCGCTTCTTGCAGCGCCAGTGTGTTGATCAAAATCGCCTGATTCGGAATAGACGCCGAGACGCCTTTCAGCTCTGCCAGCAGCCGTCCGGCGGACGCCGTCTTTTTGAGAATAGCCGTAGTTTCGAAACGGCGCGGGTCAAGGTCTGTCAGCGGGCGAATATCGGTCACGGTGTCTCTGCTTACGGGTTGATGTGTATAGAAATCAGCTTTTTCTATACACATCATACCCGACGTGTATAGAAAATCAGCTTTTTCTATACACGTCACGCACGGTTTCAGTGGCCTTTGATGTCCCAAATGTCGGCGGCGTACTCGGCGATGGTGCGGTCACTCGAAAACTTACCGGTGCGGGCGACGTTCAAAATCGCCTTGCGGGTCCAGAGCGGCGCGTCCTGGTACTCGGTTCCGGCCTGACGCTGCGCTTTCAAGTACGACGGGAAGTCGGCGAGGTGGAAATACTCGTCGCCGCCATTGAGCAAGGACTCGAAAATCCATCGGAACAGACCCGGCTCGGCGGGGCAGAAGCGGCCCGTGTTCAGGGCATCGAGCACCTGCTTGGTCGCCGGGTCGCTGTAATAGTCCCAGGGGCGGTACGTCCCCCGCGAGCGCATATGCTGGATCTGGTCGGCGGAGAGGCCGAAAATGAAGATGTTGTCGTCGCCGACTTCCTCTTTGATCTCGATATTTGCGCCGTCCAGCGTGCCCATCGTCAGCGCCCCGTTCATCGCCAGCTTCATGCAGCCGGTGCCGGACGCTTCCTTGCCCGCCGTGGAAATCTGCTCGCTGAGATTGGCGGCGGGAATGATCTTCTCGGCGACCGAGACCCGGTAGTCAGGGACAAAGACGACCGCCAGTTTTCCTAATGCACGGGGGTCGCTGTTGACGACCGCTGCGACACTGGTAATCAGCTTGATAATCTGCTTGGCCGCCCAGTAGCCCGGCGCAGCCTTGCCGGCGAAGACATAAGTGCGCGGGACAACCGGCTCGACTCCCTGGTCTACCAAACTCAAATACTCGTGGATGACGTGCATGACACTTAGAAGCTGGCGCTTGTACTCATGAATGCGCTTGACCTGAACATCGAACAGCGAGTCGGGGTTCAGGGTCAAGCCCTGCGTGTCTTGTACATAGGCCGCAAGACTGGCTTTGTTGGTGGACTTAACCGCGCTGAACTCGGCCTGAAAGCTGGCATCATCCGCGAACTGTTCCAGGCCGCGCAGCTTGTCCAAATTGGAAATCCAGGCATCCCCGATGGACTTGGTAATCAATGACGCCAGCCCAGGGTTCGCTTTCAGCAGCCAGCGGCGCGGCGTCACACCGTTGGTCTTGTTGTTGAACTTCTCGGGCCACATTTGGTAGAAATCGGGCACCAAGTCGCTTTTGATCAGCTCCGAGTGCAGGGCCGAGACGCCGTTGACCGAGTGGCTGCCGACAATCGCCAGATGCGCCATGCGGACCTTTTTGTCCGCGCTCTCCTCGATAATGGACATCCGTATCTGACGCCCGCCGTCGTTCGGCCAGACTTTCGCGACTTCCTCTAAGAAGCGCCTGTTGATCTCGTAAATGATCTGCAAGTGGCGCGGCAGGACATACTCGAACAGTCCTACCGACCACTTTTCGAGTGCTTCCGAGAGCAGCGTGTGGTTCGTGTACCCAAGCGTTCCCGTCGTCAGCGCCCACGCCTTGTCCCAGTCAAGCTGATGTACATCTATAAACACCCGCATCAGCTCGGCGACGGAAATCGCCGGGTGCGTGTCGTTCATCTGCATCGCGACTTGGTTTGGAAACTCATCCCAGGTATCGAATTCGAGACGATACCGACGGATAATATCATGCACGGCGCAGGCGACTAAAAAGTATTCCTGCAAAAGCCGCAGTTCTTTCCCCGCCGCCTGGATGTCCGACGGATACAGAACTTTCGAGATCGTCTCGGTCGCAATCTGGTCCTCGACCGCCTGCTGATAGTCCCCAGCGTTGAAGACCTGCATGTCGAACTCCGACGCCGACCGGGCCGAGTACAGCCGCAGGTAGTTGACCGTCCCGCCCCCATACCCCGGCACCGGCATATCGTGCGGCACCCCAATCAGCGGCTTCGTGTCCAGCCAGACGGGAGTGAACTTGCCGCCCACTTCGTGGGTCTCTACTCGCCCGTACACCGGCACCAGCACCGACTGATCGGGCCGCTCAATCTCCCAGGGCGTCCCGTAAGCTAGCCAGTTATCGGGCTTCTCGACTTGGTAGCCAAGCTGTATCTCCTGCTTGAACAGCCCGTACTCGTAATTGATCCCGTAGCCGAAGCCCGGCATCCCGAGCGCCGCCAGCGAATCGAGGAAACACGCCGCCAGCCGTCCCAGGCCGCCGTTGCCCAGCGCCGCATCGGGTTCCGACTCCCGCACTTCGTCGAGGTCTACGCCGCGCCTTTCCAGCGCTTCTTTGCACGAGTCCCACAGCCCAAGATTGATCAGCGTATTGCCGAGTGTCCGGCCCATCAGAAACTCCATCGAAAGGTAATACAGCCGCTTGGACTTGCCTTCGGCGTAGCGTTTTTCGGTAGCAAACATCCCGTCCACCATCTTGTCCCGCGCCGCCAGCGCCAGTGTCCAAAACAGCTCCCGCTCCGACAGCGTTTCCCCATCGCGTCCCAGCGCATAGCGCGAATGACGGCGAATCTCCGTCTCAATCTCGTCCGGCGACAAAACCGGCCTCGCCGGGGTCTCAATCGACATAAAATCTTGATTCTTTCTAAAAATAAATGCACTTTGGTTGTACGAGAATGTGAACCTACTCGTTTTCAGGCAGTCGGTGAACCTGGCGGTGGGGGCCAGGGGCCTGCATCGGGTCGGGCGGACGCGGCACGGCAGCTTGGGAGCGCAGGGTGAAAAACAAGGCAATCGCAAACCAGAGGGCGGCCAGGATACTGAGGCTATACACAATCTGCTGAGAAATGAATAGTCCCGATGCCTGGTTCAAAGGAACATGGTGGGCGTAGATATAGTTCATCACAAAAAGGTTGGACAGACTGCCGACCAGGGACAAAAATTGCCCCAGCGTCAGCGGGACAAGCCAGGCAAGATGCACCCGTGCCCGGTTCCAGGCAACCCCCAGCGAGAGACAGGTAAACATCAGGACAACAGCTTGCAGCAGGTCGTGAGTGATACTCCAAAAATCCATCATCACGCTTTCTCCGTTCTGTCGCGGGCTCGTCTTCAAAGAATTATGTCCCAGTAAGGAGGACGACGCTTCGCCAGCCCAAAGAGAATGCGCTGGTTGATTAAGCCCTCGCGATTCAAGTGCAGGTGTTCCGTGGTAGCCCGCCCGGTCGGTGTTCGCCCAATCACTCGGGTAAAGTCTTCGTTCCAAACAAAATGCTCTGCCCAGCGGTCCCGGCGCGGGTGAAACAGTGGCGCGAGCGTACCGTTCATCGGGTCAATCGCCGTGGTGTGCGTGAACTTGTGGCTGTTGCAGCCCTGACAGGACAGTGCAAGATTACTGATTTGGTTCGTACCGCCTAAAATGCGAGGGTGAATATGCTCAATCGAAAAATAATCCGAGGAATGATTTGCCGGCGAGAGGCAATACTCGCATACGCCCCTGGCCCGGTCGTAAACTCGCTGCTTCTGCCGGGCTGTGGGTTTACGGTCAGACATAGGTGGGTCTGACAATCCCTAAATCGTCCATCACAGCATCGAGTGTGGTTCCGCGCAAGTTCGCGAGTTCCATCAAGTTGCCGAGGCGGCGAGCATGGGCAATTTCCACCTGGTCAATCAGTCCAACTAAAATTTGCTGCCGTTCGGCGGTCAGTGTTCCTGCCTCACGCTCGGCAATCAGCGCGTGATACTGCCGCCAGGTTTCCACCGGCAGCCCCTCGTTGATCCGCTGCAACAGCTCCGACTCGGCTTTCGAGAAGCGCGGGGCAGTCGGTACAGTGTGCGCCTGATGCAAGCGCTCACGCACCGTATTTACGACAAAGCGATTTGGGTCCAAGCCTTCTTTTGCTGCTTCGCTCTGCAAACGCCGCTCCAACTCCGGCGGTAGGTTAATCGTCATGGTCATGGTTTGCTCGTCGCTTTCTTGACTGTTCCAGGGATGTTCGCTGCTGTCACCACTGAACCAAATTCTAGTCGTGGCTACAGGCTTCGGCCCATTCCAGCGCCTCTGATTCCTGGGCTTCATCCGCCGCGAGGCGGCGGTAGCCTTCCTCCAAGCTCTGTACGTCTTGCCGAATAATGTGAGGGGGGCGCATGACCGTTTCAATGAAGCGGCTGATATGACCGCGCCCGGCAGTCGCATACAGGCCGTCGTAGATTTGGTCGTCAAGTGTAATCGTAAGTTTGCGTGGCATAATTTATTCTCCTGCACCACAGAGATTATACCGCGCTTGGCAGCGACTTTAGCCTGTGGGGGACGGCGGCCAGCTTCCTGGAACTTGCGGTGGAGGCTGCCTGCTGCGGTGCAATTGCTTTCACCCGTGGAGTGAGGGAAAAGCGCGATGGAAAGTGGGTGGCATTTTCCCGACCTACGCCGGTTCTCTTACTCCTCGGCCATGATAGCCGCGTTAAGGAAGAGCACCCCCAACTGCTTAGGACTACCGCACAGCAGGTCCGCGCCTGCCTCCCTTAGTTCAGCAACGCTCCCGTAGCCGTAGGTGACGCCAACCGAGAACATTCCGCTCTCCCGCGCCCCCTCAATGTCGTGACGGCGGTCGCCGACCATAACAGCGGCTGCGGCGCTGACCGCGTGTTCAGTCAGTATTGCCCTGATCAACTCTGCCTTCGGCGTGTTCGCACGCCCGAGATCGCTGCCGTACATACCCGCGAAGTACCCGTCTAATCCACAGTTCTTCAAGATGGGTACCGCAAACTCCAGAGGTTTCGCTGTCGCCACAAAAAGCGTTTTACCAGCTTTCCTAAGCTCCCCCAGCATCTCGACCACACCGGAATATGCCGCGTTTTCTCTGATGCCGTCTGCTCCTAGGCGCTGACGATATAAACCGACGGCCTTTTCGACTGCGGCAGGATCATCCGCGTCAAGCAGACTCTGAAACGTGCCGTGGATGGGTGGACCGATGAAGGGCAGCAGCGACTTGGTGGGGCGCATATCTTTTCCCAGCGAAGTCAGCGCGAAGTTGACGCTGTTCACAAAACCTTCCTGAGGGTCGGTGAGTGTGCCATCTAGTAGGCTAACCTGGTAGAATGGATAAGTCTGAGGAGGCTTATCCGATGTCCGCGAAAAAATATCATGTTTCTCTCACCGAAGCCGAGCGTGACGACCTTCTGCGCCTGAGCAAGTCCCAGCGCCACTCTGAACGTGAACGCAAACGTGCCCGTATCCTGCTGCTCGCCGATGAAGCCAAAGAAGGCGGGGCGGACAAAGATGCCGACATCGCCCAGCAAGTTAAGGTCGCGCCGCTCACCGTCAACCGCACTCGTCAGCGCTTCACCGAGCGCGGCTTGCACCAAAGTCTGGCTCACAAAGAGCAGGAAACGCGCAAGCCCCGCATCTTGGACGGAGAGGCCGAGGCTTTTTTAGTCGCAACGACCTGTAGTACGCCGCCTGAAGGCCACAAACGCTGGAGCCTGCGCCTGTTGAAAGACGCGCTGATTGAGCAGCAGATCGTAGACGCCATCGGCAAAGAAACAGTGCGTCAGACGCTAAAAAAAATGAACTCAAGCCGTGGCTGAAGAAATGCTGGTGCATCCCGCCCAAGCAAAACGCCGAGTTTGTCTTCCGCATGGAGGACGTGCTGGACGTGTACCACAGGCCGCTCGATGAGAAGCGTCCGCTGGTCTGCCTGGACGAAGCCAGCAAGCAGCTTTTGTCTGATGCGCGGCCTGCGCTTCCCGTAGCGGTAGGACAGCCTGCCCGCCAGGACTGCGAATATGTGCGAAACGGAACCGCCAGTTTGTTCATGGTTTACGAGCCGTTGGCTGGCAAGCGCCACGTTCATGTAACCGACCAGCGCACTTGTCTGGACTTTGCCCGCGTGATCCTGCATCTGGTGGATGTGCTCCACCCTGACGCGGAAAAGATCGTTTTGGTCATGGACAATCTGAACACGCACACACCCGCGAGTTTGTACCGTGCTTTTGTGCCTGCGGAAGCCAAGCGGTTGGCGGACAAACTGGAAGTACACTACACGCCCAAGCACGGCTCGTGGCTGAACATGGCCGAAATCGAGTTGTCCGTGCTGGCGCGGCAGTGCTTGTCTGAGCGCATGAACGACAAAGAAAACCTGCAAAAGCAGGCCGCGGCTTGGCAAGCAAGGCGCAACGTGAGTGCCGTTAAGATTGATTGGCGGTTCACGACCGACGACGCCCGCATCAAGTTGAAGAAGCTCTACCCAACTATTCTACCAGGTTAGCCTAGTAGGTCGAAGATGATGTAGTCAAAGTTGAGTTCCGTCACTGCCATTCATGCCTCATTCTACGAATTATTTTTTGCACCATTTGTGGTACCCCCTGTCAGGGATTATACCGCGCCTAAAAGCTAAAGCGTCTGACCAATCCCGGTGTTCAGCGCTTGACCATACTGACCCGTCGCGAAGGGTTCGTAGGCGGGAAAGGCTTTGAGGCGGAACGACAGCACAAACGATGAGCCGGGGCGCAGGCCCTGGGGGGTGTCCTGGTAGATCAAGTTCAGCTCGTAGTCGTGCCAGGAGCGCGTCAGCTCGACACCCTTGTAGTCGAACCTACTTGTGATGCCGTTGTAGCCGGCAATCGCCCGCACCCGGTAGCCGGCGTCCTCGCGGCGGTCGCGGAAGAACGGAAAGTTGAGGTCGCCGTTCAGGGTCGTGTAGCGCTTTAAGATGGGGTCGTAGCGGCCCGATAGGTCGAACGCGAGCTGGTCGGAGCCGCGTATGGTGAGCGCATTGGTCAAATCTTGCAGGCGGCTGTTGTTGATGTCATACGACGCCGTCGTGCGAAAGCGCAGGAAGCTCACCGGCGTGTACAAGACCTGGGCAGCGACCGACTGGAACGGGGTCGCCCGGAAACCGTACTGCGAGTGCAGACGGTTGAAATCGTAGCCGGTGCCGACCGTGAGTTGGAACGCTTTCGACTCTTGAACGGCGAGATTGAGGCCCAGAAGATTGGAGTTGCCGGCGTAGTCGAATTGGAACGGCGTGTAGCCGTAGGGGCGCAGGTACGTATAGGTCGCGCCCAAAGTGGACTGGTTCCCAATGCGCAAACGGTACCCTGTGCGGCCATTTAAGACATACTGGGCGGTGTTGTTGCCGTAGATGCCCTGCTGGAACGACCCGCCGTAGTCGAGGTCGCTGCGGCCCGACAGCCGCCGGGTGTTCGTCCCTAAGTCCAAGTTGAACCGCGCCCGCTGGGAGTTGGTCAGCGATGCCGGCTCGTTGAACGCGCCGAGCGACAAATCCACGCGGGCGGCCTTCGGCAGCAGGAGGGCCAGCAGCGGGGCGCGGAGGGCGTCGGTCGCGATCCGAAACTCCGGCAGGCGCTGCAAGCCGCCGAAGAACTGCGTGCCGCCGCTGTTGTGCAGCGAGTTGTACTTGGTCGCCAGCACCTCGTAGTCAAACACTTTGCCGCGCGAGGCATAGTCCAAATTCGAGTCAAGCTGCTGCGTGTTGGTGCCGCCGAAGCCCGCAAAGCCCGGCGACTGGACCTGCGAAAAGTCGAAGCGCGTGTGGAGCTGCTGCGTCGCCGTCGGCGAGAATATCTGATCAAACGACGAGGTTAAATTTTGGGACAGGCCCGCGCCAAATGAGTTCTGGGTCAGCGTCGCTTGCAGGGAAGACGTGAGATTGCCGACACTCCGGGTCAAGCTGAGATTCGTGTTCTGGGACTGGCTTTTTTGCAGACCGGCAAAGTACGAGTTCTGCTGGAATTGCGACGTCACGTTCGCGAGCACCGTGCCGAACTGCTGCGTATGATTGAGGGTGCCGCTGAGGTCCTGTACCTTGCGGCTCTGGTCGTAGAGGCTGTAGATCGTGAACAGGCCGCTGCCGCGCTGGGGCGTACTCGGGTTGCCGTAGTTCTGGTCGAAGCCCAGCCCGGTGCCCTTCTTCTGGAACTCGTCCACGCGCAGAATGCCCGGCAGGCTCGACGCCAGCGCATAGCCGAACGCGAACTTGATGAAGTAGCCCTCGTCGGGAGTCTGCCCGACCTGCGGGAACAGTGTCTGCCGGGCTAACCGATCCGTCAATGGCACAACAATATACGGGATGCTGAAGACCCGGTGGCCCTTGCGGTACAGCGACACATTGCGCCCGACCAGCCGCCGTCCGGGAATGAGGTACGTCTCGCGGGCGCCGAACGAATAATGCGGGTCCAGAAAATCGCAGGTCGTGAACTGCCCGTTGCGGGCGTCAATCAGGCCGGGCCGCCCGCGTATTGTGCCGCCGTAGACATAAATCGGCAGGATCAGTCCGACCTGCGACTGCTCCGGCGTAATGGTCGAACGCGCCCCGGCAATCTGATACGTGCCGCGACGCAGGTTGATCTGCAAAACGCTCTGCGGCCCGGCCTCGACGACCTGTCCGTTCGGCGCGAGCAAACGCACGTTGCCGGTAAACCGAGCGGTGCCTCGGTCGGTGTCCACATCCACCCGGTCCCCGCTGAGCTTGTAGCCCTGGAAGCGCACCCGGACATTGCCCCGCGCCGTCCACCTCCCCAGCTCGCCCGGCTCGGTTGACTCGAACTCATCCGCGCCATCCAAAATCACCGAGCGGTTGACGTCAACACTGGGGGCGTTCGCATACGCCGGCGTGTCCTGACCGCGCGGCACACGCCCCGGCAGCGGCGTCTCCGGCCCTGACGCGCTCGGCCCGGTTTGGGTCGCACTCGGCACGGCACCCGTCGCGCTCGGCACCGACCCGGTCGAGTTCGTCACCGGCGGCGCGATGGCCGGGGAGGCCGTCGGCGCGGGAATAATCGTCGCCGGAACCGCCGGCGCAGGGGCCGCAGGCGTGGGAACAGCCGGAATAGGAACAGCCGGAATAGGAACAGTTGAGGAAGTTGGGGCCGGTGCCTGCCCTAGCGTGGGCGACGCTAGAAGCAGGCCGCAGGCGAGCAAAGACAGCCGGGCAGAGTGCATACTCCTATTATAACACGAACGAAGGCGTATGGTACGAGGGCATATTTGTACGAGGGCGTATGGTACGAGGGCGTGAACGCCCGCGCTGGGAGGCGAAGCGCCAAGCTGCCACCTGCGTGGCAGAGGAAACGTGTCGGAAATATGTCTTGTCCCGCGCAGGCGGGACCTCAGCGTCCGCGCTCCCCAGCGAGGGCGTTCACGCCCTCGTACAAACACGCCCTCATACTATATGCCCCCGTTCCTCCTCACGCCTCGATGTCCTTGTTCCAGCTTGGCGACAGCGTGAACATCAGCGTCATCGCAGCATAGGCCAGCAGCACGGAATTATGGCTCAGACGCTTCTCAACCCCCGGCGTGTACTGCTTCGGGACAATCTTGAAATCAATCACATACGCCGCCCCGGTCGCCAGCAGTGCGGAAAACAAATTCGAGCGCGTCTTGGTCAGCAGCAGCGCCCCTTCGTACAAAACGCCCCACGCGCACATCGCCGTGCCGTTGATGCCGATTCCAATCAAAGACTCACGCTGTGCATAGGTGGTCGGCTGCTCTTTGCCGTCGCCATCTACGATATGCGCGACGCAGTTCAGGGCCGCCCACGGGTCGCCGTTCTCGCGGTCCGACGCCAGCATAATCGCGGCATTGGTCGCCGCCGCCAGTGCAAATCCTGTCTTAAAGCCGCGCCCGAGGCTCCGGGTAATCAGTTGTGTAAATGTCATAAGCGCAGTGTACCCGAATGTGTGCCGGGCACGGTGGAATGGCACCCGGCACTGGAAGTGCCGGCCTACTAAAAGCATAAAGTCCCTCCGGGACTGAAGACAAGCAGCCGTGAGCGTCTCTTTGTCTTGAACCGCTTCGGTTTTCACTCAAAAGTAGACCGGCACTTCCAGTGCCGGTGCCATTCCACCGTGCCCGGCACACATCCGGGTATACTGAAACTATGCATGAACGCACTCCCGCCCCAACCGAAACCGTGCTCCAAACCCTGCGCGACGCCGTGCGCGACACAGACTATGCAGGCCGGCTGTTCCTCGTCGGCGGCTTCGTGCGCGACCGCGTCATGGGCCTGCCTTCGGGCAAAGACGACATTGACATCGTGCTGGAAGGCGACGCTTTGGAACTTGCCCGCTTCCTGCGGGAGCGCGGCGCGGCGGACTTTGAACCCGTGGTCTACCCCAAGTTCGGCACGGCGATGGTCGTGGTCAAGGGCCGGGATGTCGAGATCGTCACCGCCCGGATCGAGTCCTATGCCCCGGATAGCCGCAAACCGGACACTGTCGCGCCGGGCACCCTGGCCGACGATGCCAGGCGGCGCGATTTCACGATCAACACGCTGCTGCAAAACCTAAACACCGGGGAGGTCACAGATCCTCTGGGCCGGGCGTTCGCTGACATTGATGCCCAGAGCATTCGCACCCCGACCGACCCGCTGCTGACATTCCAGGACGATCCCCTGCGAATGCTCCGGGCCGTGCGCTTTGCCGCTCGCTTCGGCTTCACCATCGAGCCGTTCACATGGAAAGCCGTCCGGCAGTCCGCGCCGCGCCTGTCCATCATCTCGGCGGAGCGCATCCGAGACGAATTCTGCAAGACACTGCTGACCTCCCGTGCCACGCTCGGCTTGGAACTGCTCAAAGACAGCGGCCTCCTGGCCCAGTTCGCGCCGGAACTCATGGCGATGGTCGGGGTGACCCAAAACGAGTTTCACGCCTACCCAGTTTGGGACCACACGCTTCTTGCCCTCGGGAACTTGACCCCCGACGCTTCCCTCACACTGCGTTTGGCGACCCTCTGCCATGACCTCGGCAAGCCGCCGACCAAAGCGGTCGGCCCCGACGGCAAAGTCCACTTCTACGGCCATGCCGAGGCCGGCGCAGACCTGACCCGGCGCTTGATGACCCGCCTGAAGTTCCCGAACGACGACATCGCTGCTGTTTCCAAGCTTGTCGCCCAGCACATGCGGATCGGCGAGTACAAGCCCCTCTGGACCGATGCCGCCGTCCGCCGCCTGATGCGCGACCTCGGCCCGCAGCTCGGCGACTTGTTCGAGATCCACCGCGTAGATGTTTCCGCGCTGGCCCCCGGCCATACGGACATCTCCCGCGCGGGCGAGCTGCAAGACCGCATGGCCCCCATCCAAGCGACTCAGGACATCAGCGCTCTCACGTCCCCCCTCGACGGTCAGGAGCTGATGGCGCGTCTGGGCCTTGAGCCTGGCAAGCGCTTGGGCGAGATCAAAGATTACCTGCTGAATGAAGTCGTGGAAGGCCGCCTCGCGCCCGGCGACAAAGCCGAAGCCGAGCGCCGGGCACGGGCCTACAAGCCCACTCCGTAGGGGCGCCGCTTGCCGCGCCCTCTTGTCCGATGCCCGCGAAGGCGGGGAATTGCACTTCAAAGCCCTGCCGTTCAGGGCAGGGTACTCTCTGTCCAATCTCCTACGTAAGCTGCACCGTCTCCGGCAGCCGCAAATGGTCCGCCGTGCCGACCCCGTCGAGATGCGCTGCCAGCAGCATCGGGACATCCTCGGGCGTGACGCCTGCATACCAGATGCCTTCGGGATAGAGCACCACGTTCGGCCCATGATTGCACGGAGTCAAGCATCCCGACGCCGTCACTTTCACCCCCTCGGGGTAGCCGCGCCGGGCCATCTCCCGCCCAAACGCCGCAAAGACTTCCGCCCCGCCGCGCGGGGTACACGACGGCAGCGGGTGCCCCTCGGGACGAGCATTGGTGCAGACAAAAAAGTGGTGATTGATACGTGCCATAGCGTAAGTTTACCCGAACGCCCGAGATTGTGCAGGAAAAAAGCGCCGGAAAGCCGAAGTAAAACCCAAATCAGTCTGCGCGGGACAGGACTTCCGATAAGCTCTAGCTCTTCTGCCACGAAGGTGGCAGCTTGGCGTCCGCGCCCCCCAGCGAGGTCGTTTACGCCCTCGACTGCGTGTGATTTACCGAAGGAACCTATTATGGCCTACTATTTGGGATTGGATGCTGGGACGAGCGGGACGAAGGTGCTTTTGATCACCGAGGCCGGGTTGCCCGTGGCGGCGGACACGCAGGAGTATCCGCTGTCCACGCCCTATCCGCAGTGGGCGGAGCAGGACCCGGACGATTGGTGGCGAGCAGTAGTCACGGCGACGCAAAACGTCCTGGCGTTGTCGGGAGTCCGGGCCGAGGAGATCGCGGGCATCGGGCTGTCGGGGCAGATGCACGGGTCGGTGTTTCTAGACAAAGACAACCGTGTGCTTCGGCCCGCGCTGCTGTGGTGCGATCAGCGCACCCAGGCCGAGTGCGACTGGATCACCGCGCAGGTGGGCCGGGACAACTTGGTCAAGTACATCGCCAATCCCGTGCTGACCGGGTTTACGGCCCCGAAGATTGTCTGGCTGCGGAACCATGAGCGCGAAGTCTACAACCAAGTGGTCAAAGTGCTGCTGCCCAAAGACTACATTCGCTACAAGCTGACGGGCGTTCATGCCACCGAGGTCTCCGATGCGTCGGGGACGGCCCTGCTCGATGTCGCGAACCGGCAGTGGTCGCAGGAAGTTTTGGACGCCGCCGGTATCCCGTACTCGTTTATGCCCGAGTGCGCCGAAAGCATCGAGATCACTGGCCATATCCATGCCGAAGCGGCGGCGCTGACCGGCCTGGCCCTGGGCACACCCGTGGCCGGCGGCGGCAGCGACAACGCGGCGGGGGCGGTCGGCAGCGGCATTGTCGAGACCGGACTCGTGTCCAGCACCGTCGGCACCTCCGGGGTCGTCTTTGCTTACTCGGACACGCCCGCCGTTGACCCGAAGCTGCGCGTTCACACGTTCTGCCATGCCGTGCCCGGCAAGTGGCACACGATGGGTGTCTCGCTGTCCGCAGGCGGCAGCCTGCGCTGGCTGGCGGACACGTTTTTCCAGCCCGAAGGCGTGGTCGCCCGCACGACCGGCGAAGACCGCTATGCCCTGATGGCGTCAGGTGCAGGCCGGGTTCCCATCGGCTCAGAAGGACTGGTTTTCCTGCCGTATCTCACCGGCGAGCGGACCCCGTACCCCGATGCCGACGCGCGGGGCGTCTTTTTCGGTATGACCCTGCGGCATAAGCGCGAGCACTTCACGCGGGCGGTGATGGAAGGAGTCGCGTTCGCGCTCAACGATACCTTCGAGATTTTTGCCGAGCTGGCTATTCCAATGACCGAGGTGCGGGCGGGCGGCGGCGGCGCGAAGTCTCCCGTTTGGCGGCAGATCCACGCTGATGTCACGGGCCGGCCCCATGTCATGCTCAAAATAGACGAAGGCCCGGCCCTCGGCGCGGCCCTCTTGGCAGCGGTCGGCACCGGCGCGTATGCCACCGTCGCCGACGCCTGCCGCGCCGCTGTCCAGACCGCCGCCGCCGCCGCGCCGGACCCGGCGGCCCATGCGCTCTACGCAAAGTATTACGGCGTCTACCGGGCGCTGTACCCGGCGCTCAAAGACCAATTCGCCGCACTGTTGGCGATAAACTGAAACTCCCATAAACTCACAAACTTCGCTCCACGAAAGAAAGAATGATGCCTAACCCAAATCCCGACGCCTGGAAAGACCGAGCGCAGGCCAAGCTTGTCAGCAATACGCAGTTCGCCGCGCTCAACCCCACGCGCGGCCTCGTGACCGCCGACCACGACGGCCTGCCCCAGCTTCATGCGTGGGATGTGACCACGGGCGCGTTCCGGCCCCTCACCGATAAGCCGGGCGGTGTGGGGTTCGGCCTGCTCTCTCCCGACGGCGCATTCGTGTACTATATGGACGACACGAAAGGCAGCGAGATCGGGCGCTATGTCCGCGTCCCGTTCGGGGGTGGCCCGCCGGAAGAAGTGACCCCGAGCCTGCCGCCCTACAGCGCCTCGACCATTGCGTTCCCCCAGCCGAGCCTCGCGCTGAGCGCCTCCGGCAATGCGTTCTTGTTTCGGTTCAATGACATAAACGGCTACAACCTGTGCCGCGTGGCGATTGGGGAAAACGGGACCCTCGGTGAGCCGACACTGCTGTACACGTCCAAGTGGCTGTTTCGGACCCCCCTGCTGTCTGAAGACGGCCGAATTGCCCTGATTGCGGCAAGCGAGCGGACCCAAAAGCAGCAGTATCACTTGTTCGCGTTTGACGAGGGTGGGGCGCTCTTAAACACACTCGAAGACGGCGCAGACATCAGCCTGGAGCCGATTACGTTCTGCCCCATTCCCGGCGACACGCGGGTCGCGGCAAGCTCCGACCGAACAGGAGTGCGCCGCCCGCTGCTCTGGAATGCGGCTACGGGCAAAGTCACCGACCTGCCTTTGCCGGGCGTAGGCGGCGACGTGATTCCCATTAACTGGTCCCCGGACGGTACACGCCTGCTGCTTTGCCAGACGTTTGAGGCCGCCCAGCGGCTGTACCTGTATGACTTGGAGACCAACACTGCCACCCGATTGAACCACCCGAACGGCGCATTCATGCTCTACGGTTGTCTCGGCGCGTACTTCGGGCCGGACGGGCGCGAGGTCTGGGCGGAGTGGGGGAGCGCCGAAATTCCGTCCCATCTGATTGCTTTGAACGGCGAGACCGGCGCGTTCCTGCGGGACGTTCTCCCGCCCGCCGACCTGCCGCCGGGCCGTGCGGTCAAGTCCGTGCCGTTCGCCTCATCCGACGGCGTCATGGTTCAGGGCTGGCTGTGCGTCCCTGACGGCGATGGGCCGTTTCCGACAATTATTCACACCCACGGCGGGCCGCACACGGTTACCACCGAGACGTTCGGCATGGGGTCGCTCTGGGCCGAAAACGGCTTTGCCTGGCTGTCGGTCAACTATCGCGGCTCGACCACGTTTGGACGCGAGTTCCTGTCAAAGATCTGGGGCGACGCCGGCCACTGGGAACTCGAAGACATGGTCGCTGCCCGCGACTACTTAGTGGGTCAGGGGATCGCTCTCCCAGACCAGATATTCGTCACCGGCGGCTCCTACGGCGGCTACTTAACATTGCTTGCGCTCGGCAAACGGCCCGACCTGTGGGCCGGCGGCATGGCGCTTGTCGCGATTGCCGATCAAACCCTCACCTGGGAAGACTCATCGGGACTTTTGCAGGGCATCACCACCGCCAGCTTCGGCGGTACCCCGTCAGAGAAGCCCGACTTGTACCGTGCCGCCTCGCCGCTCACCTGCGCCGACGCTGTCCGCGCCCCGCTGCTCGTTATTCAGGGCCGCAACGACACCCGCTGCCCGCCGCGCCAGATGGAAGTCTACGAAGCCAAGATGCGCGAACTGGGTAAAGACATCGAAGTGGTCTGGTTCGACGCCGGCCACGGCAGCGGCGACGCCGCCCAGGTGATCGGCTGGTACGACCAAATGCTGGCGTTCGCGAAGAAAACAACAAGCAGTGGGTAACATTTGGCGTGGGATTGAAATCCTACGCTGTGGGGCGAAGCGCCTCGTGTCCGCCTGCGCGGACAGGGAGACAGATACGATCGCGTTTCCATTCCTCGTCCACGCAGGTGGACGGTAGGCGTCTGCGCCCACAGCGTAGGATTTCAATCCCGCGTTTCTGAGACCTCACTTCCTTAGAAAGCAAAAACCACTATGGCCCGATCTTTTGGCGAACCCCTGACCAAGCTCCGCGCTGTGCCGATTGAAGACAACGGCGAGCCTCTCGTGGACCCGCGCACCCTCTCGAAGCGTATCCACTTCGCTGAAAAGCACCCGAAATTCGAGGACATGAAGCGCACGCCCAAAGTCCGCAAGCGTGTCGCTGAGATGCTGGCCGAAGCCGCTGAGAGCCTTCCGGGCGGCATTGACATCGTCATCATCGAAGGCTTCCGGCCAATGGCCCAGCAGCAGTTCATGTACGAAGAGATCAAAAAAGAGTTCGCCGGGCGTCACCCCGAATGGAACCGCTCCACGCTCATTCGTTTGACCAACACCATGTCCGCCCCGCCCGACGACCCCTGCCCGCCGCCCCACACCACCGGCGGAGCCGTAGACTTCTCCTTGATGCGAATGCCGTCCCGCGACTGGCTCGACATGGTCTCGCCGTTCGAGATGGACGACAGCAGCGCCCCCGGAGACACCAAAGGGCTGTCCGAAGAAGCCCAAAAAAACCGCCGCCTTTTGTTCGACACCCTCGGCAAGACCGGCCTGACCAACTATTTAGGCGAATGGTGGCACTGGTCCTACGGCGACTCCGGCTGGGCACTCCGCGTCGGCGCAAAGAACGCTGTGTACGACCGGCTGCCGGAGGACTGAGCAGGTCTGGTATACTGGACGACAAGAGGCACAAGATGAAAACAATGACCCTGGAACTGCCGGATGAAGTTTACGCGGAGATCATGCGGGCCGCTCAGGAAAGCCAACTGCCGCCGACCGAAGTGGCTGCCGCACGTATTGCTGCCGGATTTCAAACGCGAAAACGCCGGGAAGACCTGACACCGCAAGAGTATGAGGCCGCTCGGCAGCGGCTCATGCGCCACGCCGGCGCAGTCAATTCAGGCGACCCGAACTCGGCAGACAACGAGCGCATAGACGCCGACTTGATGCGAGAGTATGCAAATAACCATGAGGACGAAGCATAATGCTTCTCGATACCTCGGGACTGCTTTGCTATTTCGACAGCAAAGAAACGCGCCACCACGATGCCGTGGCGCTTTTTGACACTGCCGCGCAAAAGATGACGCACAGCTACGTCCTAGCCGAGTTTGTGCCGCTCTGCCTGGTGCGCGGCATGAACCGGGCGGCAACGCTGAGGTTTCTGGCGGACCTGACGGATAATCCGCTGGTGGAAGTTATCTGGGTAGATGAGGCGCTGCACCGCCGGGCGCAGGCATACTTGGAGCAGCGCCCTGACAAGCGCTACTCGCTCTGCGACGCCGTCAGCTTTGTGTCGATGCAGGAGCACGGCCTTTGGGACGCGCTGACCACCGACCATCATTTCGAGCAGGCCGGCCTGCAAAGGCTGCTGCAATAAGCGAGAATAATTCAAGAAACCCACATTTGTCCGGGCCTTGCGCTTCGGTGAGAAAACCGCCCTCTATAACCACCTGCCAGAAGACTAATTCTTTTCTGGCACTGGTATTCCTACTTGGCATGATTATTGCACTGCGGTAAGATATACCATGAATGTAACAACCAAGCATTGCTCACAGTGTGGCCTGGTTGCCACTGCCGACTCGACATTCTGCGTCCAATGCGGCTTTCAGTTTCCTCCTGCTGCTGCTGAACCCAGTTCCTATGTTTGTGAGGAATGTGAAACACTTCTCCCGTGTGGTAGCCGGTACTGTCCGTGTTGCGGCATTGCCTTTGATACTCCCGTGCCCGCCGTAGAGCAAGCTTCCATTTCCGATCTCCAGCAGCCTCTTCCGCACCGCCGCCGAATTTTGTCAGGAAATGACTCGGCTTCCGTATTGTCCACCCCCTCTGCGCTGGGCGCAGGCGGCCGAGCGGCGACTGCGGGGCTTTCTTCCCTGAGTGGACTCAACGCGAGCAAAAGCAAAGTTTTGATTGTCGGTACTTTGTTAGCGGTCGTATTTTTTGCGGCAGGGTTTGGTCTGATTCAACTCGCGCATCCTCAATCTGTCACTGCGAAGACGGATGACGCCGCGAGCGTACCTCCCCCAGAAAAAGTTTCCGTAACCCCAGCAATTCCGGCTGTTGTTCCAATGGACCATCCCCTGGCGTCAGAGCCGCCAGCCGTTCAAGACGACACACCAAGAAATGACGTGTCAGAGGACTCATTGCCTCGGACCCTTAATATGCCTGATCCATCCCCGGAAATGAGCAGTAGCAATCATGCCGCAAGCGCTGATGACACCATGACCGCATATGCGCCGCCAGGCTCTGGGCTGAGTGATGTCCCTCTAAGCATTGATACGTTGCGAAATGAAGCGGTCACATCTGATGACCTCAAGAATTTGTCTCTTCGCGCATTAAGCATTTCGCATAACTCGATTTATGCATTGCATGGCTACATCTTTGAGCGGCCCGCTATTCAAGCCTACTTCAACGCGCAGAGCTGGTATCATTCCGATCCTGCATTCAATCACACCATGCTCACCAATAGGGAGCAGCAGAATGGGCAGACGATACGGGCTGCGGAACGCGCAAATTTTGATTATGGACGCCATATGTTTGATGAGCAGGGGCGTCCGTATGAGCAAAGTCATCCGCATGAGCACCGCGACCCATTGCGGGAAACTGCTGCACCCGGCTCAGGTCTTGATGACACGCTTATTGATCTGAACACACTCCAAAATACCGTCATTGCAAGCCAGGATTTGACCGGCAAGTCTTTGGCGGCACTGAGCATATCGTACAATGCAATCTATGCCGCGCACGGATATGTGTTCAAGAAAGCGTCCCTGCAACAACTGTTCAGTCATGCGGCTTGGTATCACCCAAATCCGGCGTTCCGGGAAACTGATTTAACTTTTACAGAGCGGGCAAATCTTCAAACAATTCGCAGCTATGAGCGCAGCCGTTTTGGCTATTGAGTTGACAGGCGGCAGTAGAGGAGGCATATGCATTGGTTACTGATCTCGTTGGAAGCATCTTTATTTTCATTGCGCTCGCAATTATAGCCTGGCCCATAGTTCGGGCTATTCGCCTTTACGGTCTGCGAGAACAAGCGCGGCAGAAGATGGTATGGGGCGCTCAAGAAGCTCAGGCTTTAGGCCATCACATAAGCAAGTTCGCGGGTCAGCCGGTTAATCAAGCAGAACTGGCCGCGTATGGCACTTTGACTGTTGCTGAGTTCGCATGGAGCTGGGCAAGAATTGATCCGTCTGTCATCCGAGCGACAGACTTTAGTTCTTCCGTACCTGTCCACAATGGCTACGACTTCGCCCAATATATCCATGCCCACTACGACACGCTTGGCACGGCTGCCCAAGAGGGCTTTTTCAATCGCTTGATGGGCTATGTTGGGGAGCAAAAAGTCGCGGACCTGCTTGTGCATCAGGGCCATATTGTGCAGGCGGCAGGTTCTGCGACACAACCCGCTTGGGATTTACTGGTTGACGGGCATCCGGTCAACGTCAAGACAGTGCATGACATCGCTTCTATCAAAGCAGAGGCATTGGCGCATCATGGAGTGACCTACATCGTGCCGTCCGACGCGCACGGTCATTTGGCGTCAAACATGGCCCACGCCGCTGGTTTTCACCATAGCGCAGTGCATTCCAGTCTGCACGAAGGCATCACCGCCGCACATGGGGAACACGCACTGCATGGTCTTGGAATGCACCTTCCGGTGCTGACAGTCGCGGCTTCCGCTTATCGCAACTACCAAGCTGTTCAAATGGGCAAAGATGTCTCAGTTGCCATAAAGCACACCATCGCGGAAAGTACAGGAAGAGGTGCGGGGGGACTCATTGGCGCGAAAGCAGGAGCGGTAGCTGGTGGACTGTTTGGCCCGGTCGGCTTGGTTGTCGGTGCGGTGGGGGGAGCGGTCGGCGGGGCGCTGCTCGGCGGGTCTATGGCAGAACAATACAAGCGCAAGCCGCTAGACGCTGCCATATTGAGTATGCAAACGGCACTGCATACTTACGGGGCGACCTTCTCCAGCAAGCTCGATATAGTGCGCGGTTATTCAGAAGCGCCGTTGATTCGCCTGCAATCTTCTTTGACTGAAGTGGAGCGTGAACTTGCACTGCATCGTTCGCGCTTGATGTGGTGGCTCTGGCCGGACTTCTACACAGTGCTGCTGGAAGAAACTGTACATCAAGGCCACAAGGAAGTTGCCGCCGAATGGCAGAAAATCTCTTTTGTTACTCACATCATTCAAGAAGCCAACCAACAGCAACGGTTCGAGAAGATTGGTGTATTGATGGCAAATCATCCTGCCGTCTCCGAGCTTATTGGCGATAGCCCAGGCAAGCTCGTTGCCGTTCATGCTGCTCGGAAAGCAATCTTTCACGAGCGAAAGCAGCTCGATCCCCGCTTTGTCGCACCAGCATAACATTTTCCTGCCTAGACGGGTATATAGACTCGAAGACGTTGACGACACGAGCTGCTGAGGAGGCACACACGAGATGAAGTTTTTTATTGACACGGCGAATGTGGACGAGATCAAGCAGGCAATGGCCTGGGGCATTCTCGACGGCGTGACGACGAACCCGTCGCTGATCGCCAAAGAAGGCATCCCGCACAAGACGCGCGTGATGGAGATCATCAAACTTGTCGGGGACGAGATGCCCGTCTCCGCCGAGTGCGTCGAGACCGACGTGGACAAGCTGATGAAGGAGGCCCAGGACATCGCCTCCTGGTCCCCGAACATCTTTGTCAAGGTGCCGATGAACGAGAACTCGATGGAAGTGGTCAGCGAGCTGTCGCCGCAGGGCATCAACTTCAATGTCACGCTGATCTTCTCGCTGCCCCAAGCGCTCATCGCCGCCAAAGCCGGCGGGTCGTTTATCTCGTTCTTTGTCGGGCGCATTGACGACATGGGCAGCCTGGAAGCGCCGCTGAATATCGTCGAGGCGGTCAACATGGTCGAAACCTACGATTTCCCGAAGGACCCCGAGATTCTCGTGGCCTCCATCCGCAGCCCGCTGCAAGTGACCGAAAGCATCAAGGCGGGGGCGCATATCGCGACTATTCCGTTTAAGACCATGGAAATGCTGTTCAAGCATCCGCTGACCGACATCGGCATCAAGCGGTTCTACGACGATTACTTGAAAGCTACCGGCGGGGAAAAGTCCAAGCAGGACTCCGGCCAGTCCATCGAAGACAAAGCCAAAGTCTAGGCCCATCCCCGTGTTCCGTTCCTGCCGCCCCGTGCTCATTGCGCGGGGCGGCTTTGTCTTGCGTCTTCGCCGGCCCTCTCGTTTGTCCTGCATCCTGCCAATAATACCGGAGACGCCCCGCTGCTGTGCGGGGCGCATTCAAAGATTGGAGGATGCCATGCCCCCGGACATGATTGCCGGACCCCTGCCGCCGTCCGCCGCCGCGCCGCCAGCCGTGGCGCTCGGCGTGATTGCTGCCGGACCACCCGGCCTCGACACGTTTCCCGAGTCGCTGTTTGCCGCGCTGCTCGCCCAAAGCGGGCTGCCCGCATCCAAAACCGACCTGAAAGCCGCCGCCGGGCTTGACCCGAAAAGCCCGCTTGCCCCTGACCCGAAGACACCAGACCCGAAGACGAGCCAAACTGCGAAGACAGACTTAAATTCGAAGACAATGGACACTTTGCCGACCCTCGCGTTTCTCCTCACCGAGAAGCCGACCGCCCCGGCGAGTGAGTTGCCTCTTCCGTCCCGCGCCAAGCGTGAGCCTGCCCAGGCAGGCGATACATCCATGCCTGCCGCCGCTCCGGCCCCGCCACTTCCGGCAGCCCCCGTGCTGCTTGTGCCGGTTCTGGCCGCACCTATCCTCGCCGCACCCATCTTGGCCGCCCCGGCTCCAATCGCGCTCGTCCCAACTGCGCCGCTCCGTCAGGCCGCCCCGTCGCAGAACACAACCATTGCCGCGCCCATTCTGACTACCCCACAGACAGCCGCATCAAGCGCCGCGCCGGAGGCCCTGCCGTTGCCGCGAACCTTTGCGCTGACCGCGCCGTTCGTCGCCGCGCCCACCGCCCCGCAGGCCCCGCTCTCGGTCGGGCCACCGGTCCTGCAAGCCGTTCCGGGGCTGCCCGCCGCGCCGCCGCCACCTCTGACAGCATCCGCTCCGGCACTCCTGCCGGCAGCAAAGAACAGCAGCCCTGCTGTGCCGCTGCCCGCCCCTGTGACCCCCCAAAGCACCGCGCCAGTCCAAAGCGCCGCGCCAGTCCAAAGCGCCGCGCCAGTCCAAAGCGACCCCCTGACGCAGGCTGCCGTGCCGGCCCTTGCGCCTGTCGCCGCGTCTCCCATACCTGCCGCGCTGCTTCCGGCAGCGCTGGTGTCGGCCCCAATCCCTGCGGCAGTCGCGGCGGCTTTGGGACCTCCCGCGACGACGCCTGTTCCTGCCAAGATCGCTCCCGGTAGACTCGCCGGGAAATCGCCCGAAATCGCCCTGAAGCCGGGCACGAAAAATCCCGATACTAATACCAGTGTCGGCGCTGGGGGAACGACGGGAAGCGCGGCCAAAGCCGCGAACCCGGTGTCAGCGCCGGAGCTGATTTTGACGGAGCTGATTTTGAGGGAGCGGCTCTTGACCGGTGACGGCAAGCACGAGGCCGCAAAGCTTGCTGCGGCAGACCCGCTTTTGTCCGGCCCGCCGCCCGCTCTCCCGGCACCGAATAGCGATGCCCAAACGGTCACTGCTCTCGGGAAGCCGCTGTCCGCCGCCGACCGGGCCGAAGTGGTCCGGCAGGCCGCCGATGGGGTGGGGGCGCTGCCGCCGCCAAAGCCGGGCGCGGCGCAGCAGATGAGCCTTCAGCTTCATCCAAAAGACTGGGGCAGTCTGCACGTCACAGTCTCAGTCGTGCCGGGGACCGACCCCGGAGACGCCAAGACCGTTTCCGCACATATCGTCGCTGAGACCCCGCAAGTGAAAGCCGCCCTGCAAAGCGGCACCGGGGCGCTCCACGCGGCCCTGCGGGCCTCCGGCCTGCATCTCGAACACTTGACCATCGCCATCAAGCCGCCCGCCGAGCTGGTCAGACCGGCGGCGGAAAGCGCATCCGCCGGGTTTGACACCCGGCAGGGGCAGGCCGATACGGGCAGCCAGACCCAAAGCAGCCAGACCCAAAACGGGCAGTCGTTTGGCGGTGGGTTCGCTTCGGGCAACGGTCACCCTGGACGCCAGGGGGCGCCGCCCCCGACCGGCGCCCGCTACGCCGAGCCGGAATTCGCGGAAGAAATCACGGGTCCCGTGCCGCCGGTGCGCCGCGCTCTAGGCCGGATTGACACGCACGCTTAGAACGCAGAAACTTAATACGCAGAAAGAGACACCTATGTCAAGCAGCATCCCATCGTTCACGCCGGCCAATGCCAGCGGGATGGCGTCCAATATCAACCCCGACGGTACGGTCAAAGCCGCCGGCAACGGCGCGGCGGCCCTGCAAAACCAGTTCCTAACACTGCTCATCAATGAGCTGAAAAACCAGGACCCGACCGCACCGGTGGACCAGACCCAGACGCTCTCCCAGCTCGCCCAGTTCTCGCAGCTCTCGGAGACAGCCACGCTGAACCAAACCCTGACGGCAAACCAAAGCTTTACCAATGTCGCCCAAAGCGCAGCGCTCATCGGCAAAACGGTCTCGACCGCCACCGCCGACAAGGCCGGCGTCTCCGGGGTCGTCCAATCGGTCTCCCTGTCCGGCGGCAAGAACTACTTGCAGGTCGGCGGCCAGAGCATTGACGCTTCCACGGTCACCAGCATCCAATAGTTGATAGGCTCAATAACTATGTCAACGCTCGATCTCGAAAACCGCATACGCACCGCCCCGCCGGTGGGAGCAATTCCCGCTCCGCCAGAGACTAAGTCGCCCCCCAGCGGCCCGCGCTTCGACGCCGTCCTGCTCTCCGCGACCGCCGCCCGCGCCGGGATCAAGTTCTCCGGTCATGCCCAGACCCGGCTCGCATCCCGGCAGATCACGCTCACCGATTCGGATGTCGCTAAACTCGGGCAGGCCATGACCAAAGCCGCCGCGAAAGGAGCCAAAGACTCACTCGTACTCATGGACAAGACGGCATTTGTCGTGTCTGTCGCCAACCGCACTGTCATCACGGCGGTCGCCTCAGACGCGCTCAAAGAAAACATTTTCACGAACATTGACAGCGCCATGATTTTGTAAAGCGCTGACACGCCCCGCAGCCGGACCTTCCGAGGACGCTGCCCGAACCCGCCCGGCGCGACAGACTGCGTGCCGGGCCATCACAGCCAACTTAGGCACAGCCAACCCAGGAGACAGATTATGTTACAGGCCATGTACAGCGGAATTTCCGCGATTGAAGCGCAGCAGACCAGCATTGACGTCATCGGCAACAACATCGCCAACGTCAACACGACCTCGTACAAAGCGGGGCGCGTGACCTTCGAGGACCAGCTTTCCCAGAGCATCCAGGGCGCCAGCGCCCCCCTCGGTGCCAGCGGCGGCACGAACCCGCAGCAAGTCGGCCTCGGCGTCCGGGTCGCCGCCATTGACACCCTCACCGCCCAGGGCGGCCTGCAAAGCACCTCCCGGCCTACCGACATGGCGATCCAGGGCAACGGCTACTTCATGCTCGGCAGCGCCAACGGTGTGGGCTACACCCGTGACGGCTCCTTCAGCCTCGACAGCAGCGGCAGCCTGGTCAACAGCGCCAACGGCTCGTTTGTGCTCGGCTGGAAGTCCGACGCCAACGGCAAGATTGACGCCACCAAGCAGATCACTGCGGCCTCGCACCTGTCCATCCCCGTCGGCGGCCTGACCGCCGTGCAGGCCACCGGCAATGTCTCGTTCGGCGGCAATCTCAGTGCCGAGTCCACGGCCACGACCCCCGCCTACGACCGCACCGTCAAAGTCTACGACAGCCTCGGTGAGCCGGCGAACGTCACCCTTAGCTTCACCCACGGTGCGGCGGTCAACTCCTGGAACTGGAGCGCGGCGGGCGACGCCGGGGCCGCCGGCAGCGGCACGATCACCTTCGACGCTTCCGGCAAGCAGACCGGCGCGACCGGCACGATTACGCTTTCCCCGACCGACGGCGCGGCGACCGGCCAGGCGATCGCGCCGGACTTTACCGGCGTCACCCAGATCAGCGGCACGTCGAGCGCCTCACCGACCGCGCAGAACGGCTTCGCGCCCGGTACGCTTCAGTCGTTCAGCGTGGACGACACCGGAGCGATCTCCGGGGTCTTCAACAACGGCCTGACCCGCGTGCTCGGCCAAGTCGCCCTCGCGGACTTCCCAAACCCCGCCGGTCTCCAGCGTACCGGGGACAACGAGTACACTCCCAGTATCAACTCCGGCTTGCCCACGGTCGGCCAGGCCCTGACCACCAGCCTCGGCAAGATCAGCACCGGCTACTTGGAGCAGTCCAACGTGGACCTCTCCAAAGAGTTTACCAGCCTGATCGTCGCCCAGCGCTCCTTCCAGGCCAACACAAAAATCGTCACGACCGTGGACCAGCTTCTCGACGAAGTGATCCGCCTGAAGCAGTAAAGGAAGGACCTCACCCCGAAACTTCGTTTCGACCCTCTCCTTAAGCAAGGAGAGGGTAGGAAATAGGACAAGAAGAGGGCGCGGCAAGCGGCGCCCCTACGGTCACATCCTAGTTCTAGAATTCTTCACCCTCTCCTTGCTTAAGGAGAGGGTCGAAACGAAGTTTCGGGGTGAGGTCTCCCCCTCCGTCCTTTTGGAGAATACCATGATCCATGTCACACGGTTCGACCACAGCGAATGTGTCCTGAACGCCGACCTCATCGAGATCGTCGAAGCACTCCCGGACACGCACATCACTCTGGTCACCGGCAAAAAACTTTTAGTGCGGGAGACGACTGACGAAGTCATCGCCCGCGTCCTCGACTTCCGGCGTCAGGCCGGCATCTTCCCGCGCCCGGCCCTTGCCGGGATCGGCGCTCTGAATAGCGCTGCCCTGAGCATCGGCGAGCACACCCACGAGCGAGGCGAGTAGTTTTATGGACTTAGCAACACTGATCGGGCTGGTACTGGCCTGGGGCGCGTTCCTCGGCTCAATTTTGATCGAAGGCGGCGAGCTGTCGGCCCTCTTGAACCCATCGGCAGCCCTGCTTGTCTTCGGCGGCACCCTGGGCGCTTCGATGATCTGCTTCCCGCTGTCTACCGTCACCGGCCTGCCGGGCATCGTCAAGAATGCCTTCCTGGCGAAAAAAGAAGATGTCGGGCACCTTATCAAAACCCTGGTCGGCTACGCCGAAAAGGCCCGGCGCGAAGGGCTGCTGGCGCTCGAAGACGAAGTCCAGAAGATGGACGACCCATTCTTGAAAAAAGGCGTCCAGCTTGCGATTGACGGCACCGACCCGGAACTGGTCCGCGAGATTATGCAGACCGATATTCAGTTCCTCGGCTCCCGGCACCACGAAGGGGCGAACCTGTTCGGGACGATGGGCGGCTTCGCCCCGACCCTCGGGGTCATCGGCACGGTCTCGGGCCTCGTGCACATGCTCGCCAATCTCTCCGACCCCGGCAGCATGGGTCCGAGCATCGCCGCCGCGTTTATCGCGACCTTGTACGGCGTCTGCTCGGCGAACCTCTTGTTTCTGCCGCTGAGCAACAAGCTGAAAGCCATCTCGCATGAAGAAGTGCTGGTGCGGGAGATTATGATGGAAGGCATCCTCGCGATCCAGGCCGGGGACAACCCGCGCATTGTCGAGGAAAAGCTCAAAGCGTTCCTCTCGCCCAAAATCCGCCGCGCCATCGAAGCCGCAGCGGCAGCGGTATAACCTACAACTCACAAGGAAACCAAACGCCATGGCAGGCAAGAAAAAACGAGGCGGCGGGGGCGGCGAAGGAGAACACGAAAACTCCGAGCGCTGGCTGCTGACCTACGCAGATATGATCACCCTTCTCGTCGCCTTCTTTATCATGCTCTACTCGATGTCCGTGATGAACCAGGCCAAGTTCCAGCAGCTTGCCATCTCGGTCCGCTCGGGCTTCGGCGAAAGCACCCTGAACGGTGTCCCGACCATCTTCAGCCGGGGCGGCGGCCTCAATGCCACGCCCTCGATCATGAACTCCAGCAAGCCCGGCCAGACCAGCAATCAGGACTTCGTCAAAAGCGCCAAAGCCCAGCAGGACGCTAACGGCCTCGACAAAGCCTACGCTGCCGTGAAAGCCTACATCAAGAAAAACCACATGGAAAAGACCATGCAGGTCGTCCGCAACGAGCGCGGGGTCGTCGTCACGGTGATGACCGACAAGATGCTGTTTGCCAGCGGTCAGGCCGACCTGCGCCCCGAGGAGCTGAACCTGCTGAAAACCGTCGCCGGCGCGGCGCGGATCGTCCCGCAAAACCCTGTCCGGGTCGAAGGCCACACCGACAGCCTGCCGATCCGCACGGCCCGCTTTCCGTCGAACTGGGAACTGTCCACGACGCGGGCGACCACTGTGCTGCGCTACTTCGAGAGCTGCGGCGTCGCCGCAGACCGCCTGGAAGCGTCCGGCTACGCCGACCAGCGCCCGCTGGCCGCCAACGACTCCGAGGAGGATCGTGCCAGGAACCGCCGGGTCGAGATTGTCCTGCTGCGCCGCTTCCCCGCCCCCGCCGGGCCGGTAGACACGCACGCGCAGTAAAGTTCGGAGGGCGGTCTGCCGATAATTACCCTGCGTTTGCAATCACACAAACGCACCAAATTATCAGCCCAAAAATTCCCAGCCCTCAAGCGTTTGGAGAAAGACTACCCATGGCCGCATCTGAAGAAAAAGCCGGAGCCGAGACCGTCAAAAAGAAGCCGCCAATGATGATCATTATGGCCGTGGTCGCCGTGGTCATCCTCGGCGCGGCGTTTATGGTGGTCCAAAAGGCCAGCGCCAAGCAGAAGGACGGCGGCGCGGCGAAAAAAGCCGAAAAAGGCCCGGTACTGACACTGGATGAATTTTTAGTCAATCTGTCGGACCCCGGCTCCGACCATTTCCTGAAAGTCACGGTCGGCCTGGAACTCGACAAAGCCAAAGGCAAGACGCCCGAAGGACTGAAAGAAGAAACCCCGCAGATCCGCGATGCCATCCTCTCGTCGCTGTCCAGCCAGACCCGCGACAAAGTCGGCCCCGAAGCCGGGCGTGCGAAGCTGAAAGCCGAGATCAAAAAGAAGGTCAACGAGGCACTCGGCGAAGAAGATGTCCAGAATGTTTACTTCACCAACTTCGTCACGCAGTAGCAAACAAAGCCCCGGAAACTTGATGCTTCCGGGGTTGTTTCATACGGAGCCTCGGATGAGCATATCGGTCAGCGTATCAGTGATAGGCATTCCGGTCAATTTTTCGATCCATTCCCATTGTCCAGCGGGATTGATTTCTAGAAAGACGTACTCCCCTTCGGGCGTCAAGATCATATCTATTGCGCCAAACACCAGCCCAAGATGCTTCATCAACTCCAAAAGTTTGCCGCTGATCTCGTCAGGGAGACAGTGAACCTTATGTGTCGGTATTGAGTCCGGTACTGTTGAAAGATGACGCCAATCAATTTTCGTGGCTTCATACTCCTGTGAATAGATTTCTGCTGCGAATACAGCTTCGCCGATGATTGTTATCCTCAATTCCAAGCGTTTCTCTACATACTCTTGAAACGCGACAGGACAACCAACAATACTGTCTATTTGCGTCATCCTCTCTGGTGTGAGTATCCGCGCAAATATAGCATAATGTGTCTGATCTGGTTCATCTATTGGGGATGCAGGAGGAAGTGCAAATTGGCCTGAATAGGACTCGCTGACCTCCTTAGTATAGCGCGGCGGCTGACCCCCAATTGCAGCCCCGCTGATTGGCTTAAATAGGGTGGCGCTTCGATTATTCTCAACAAAAGCCCGAGCTTCATTAGGTTGGTTTGTTATCAGTGTCAACGGCGTAGATAACCCGACTGCTTTAGCTACTTGCAATTGATGCACTTTTACATTGGCTTGACTTTCGTTCAGTCGGGGATTAACCCAAAAGCAGTCCATTTGGCTAAATACACTCTGTAATGTTGCCAAACATTCATTTCTCGCAAATCTCTCTTCATAACCATCCAACCCCTCGCTCAACAAAAAATCGCCAAAACGCCTAAACCAATGTGAAGTGATCTGTCGAGTATCTACCGTCTTGTTGCCATCTGATAAAGTCGCGTACATCTCGTTTTGATTCGAACAATACAAACCAATTTTGGTGAGCAATGGAAATGACTCAGTGTTGAATCGGAACCAAGAAATGTTCTTTTCTGAAAGCCTCTTCGTTATAGAGGCAACATTAGGCTCATAAAAACAAGAGGTTATAAAAATCATTTTATTCATGGTCGATGAGGGTTCTCTATTTTCATCATCTGACTTTGAAAACGCGAAACAAAAGCCAGACAGTAAAAAGCCACCAGACGCTCGAGTAACTGAACGTCATGGCGGCAATATTTGACGCGAGCTTACGTCCTCTGCTGCAACATTCTTAGTGATGGCTGAATGTGACATCTGCCGCTTCGGGATTATGGCCTGTGGATTCGCTACCGGTGTGTATCCCTTCAGGGTCTTGAATCATACCTTCCGAGGATGGCGAAAAGATCAGGGTGGCACGATGTCTGACTTCGTTAGGCATATCCTCTGCCCAAAGCAGAACAACAGGATCGATGGCATCAAAGGCTGCGAATGTTGTAATTGTTGCATTGTGTGTTCCTCCAAAGGTTGTATGATCATGTTATTAGATCATGTTTGTGGTGTGTTATTTCGTTCTCAGTGCTTGCTGTCTCCTCCTCTCAATTCGCGCTCTAGGCTCAAGAGGATAGTGTCAAGTTTTTTCTGTAAAAGCTGGGAGCATCTTGATTGTTCGGTTATTGTTCGGTTAATGTGTGAATGTCAGGTAGGCTTTTCCCGTCTGCCAATCGTCGCTGGTCTCCATCAGCAGAGCGCTCACCAGCCGCAGGCACGACGCCTCGTTGGGAAAGATGCTCGCCACCTGGGTGCGCCGCTTGATCTCCCGGTTCACGCGCTCAACGCCGTTAGTGGTCCGCAGCAGGCGGCGATGCGGCTCAGGAAAGGCAAAGACCGCCAGACCCTCGGGCAGGCTCTCTTCCAGCCACGCCGCAAGTTTCGGAGCCGTGGCCTCATATTTTTGCACCGTCCGCTTCAGGAGCGCGTCCGCCTCAGTCCTGTCCTGGGCGTTGAAGACGGCGCGGATGTCTGCGGCAACCGAGGCTTTCATGTCCTGCTTGGGCACATACGCCGAGGCGTTCTGCTGCAAGTGGAACTGGCACCGCTGCCACGGTACGCCCCCGAACACGGCTAAACGGGCGGCTTTCAGTCCTTCATGGGCGTCGCTGATGACCAGGCGCACCCCGCACAGGCCGCGAGCCACTAGGCTTTGCAGGAAGGAGCGCCAGTGGACTTCGTGTTCGGACAGCGCCACGGACACGCCCAGCACCGAGCGTTTTCCCGCCTCGTCCACGCCGACAGCTACTAAAACAGCGGCTTTCTGCACCAGTCCTGCTTGGCGCACCCGCTCGTAACGGGCATCGAGGTAGACATACGGGCAAGCGGCTAAAGGCCGCTGCCGCCAGGCTTCCAGCGTTTGGTCTAGTTCTTTTGCCGCCTGGCTGACCTGGGTAGATGAAACGGCAAAGCCGCAAAGCTGCTCGGTGATGGCGGCCACTTTGCGGGTGGAGACGCCCTGCACATACATTTCGGCCAACGCCAGCTTCAAGGCTCGCTCGGAGCGGGTGCCGCGCTCCAACGACTGTGGATAAAAGCCACCTTCCCGTACTTGGGGCACGGCGACGGTGATCTGGCCCAGGCGGGTGTTGAGCGTTTTGTCTTTGTAGCCGTTGGCGTGGCCTGTGCGTTCTTCAGTACGCTCATGCGGGGCCGCGCCCAGGTGCTTTTGGCGCTCGATTTGCATGGCAGCGTTCAAGAGGACTTGAAAAAGCGTCGGCAAAGCGTCCAAGCCGCTGGCGGAAAGTTGTTCTAAAAGTGCCTCGGACAGAGTAAACTCGTTCTGGTAGGTCATGGGTTGTCGTCCTTAAAGTGTGGTAACTTCAAGAATACTCCCTGGCCTACTACTTTTGAGCAGAAGCCATCTACTTTTACAGAAACAAGTTTACACTAACCTCAAGAGTAAAGGTTGATAGTTGGGTCTGATAATTCGTAGCCACCACCCTGACCGCAACTCTCCTCTCCTGCGTGAATTCCATCTGGGTCTTGAATCATTCCACTGCTGGGTGGAGAAAAGATCAAACTGTATAGTGGTCCCATTTGTCAAGACAGTCAATCGGCCTTTTTTAAGGTGGATTATGTCTCCTTGCTATCCTTGATTTTCTGTGTTAATCGGTCAGGCTGGGCGTGGACCGCCGCAGGCGTCAAATATCCAAGCGCTTGATGCGGGCGCTCTTGGTTGTAGAACGAAAGGTACGACGTAAGGCTCATCCGCGCCTCTTTTGGCGTCTCATAATCGGCCAGATATACTTCTTCGTACTTCACCGTGCGCCACAAGCGCTCCGTGAAAATGTTGTCCACATAGCGCCCGCGCCCGTCCATCGAGACCTGCGCTCCTGCCGCAAGAACGCGGCCTGTGTATCGCTCGCTCGTGAAGTGGCTGCCCTGGTCGCTGTTGATAATCTGAGGCACGGCCCGCCCAAGCGCTGCGTCGGCGCAGGATAAAACAAAGGACATCTCCAGTGTTTCGGACAGCTCCCACGCCACAATCAGGCGCGAGAACCAGTCTAAGAATGCGACCAGGTACAAGAAGCCGCCGCGCAAGCGAATATAAGTGATGTCTACGCCCCACACCTGGTCGGGCCGCTCGATGCGTAGATCACGCAGTAGATACGGGTACACCCGATGGTCTGCACGACTGGGCCGAGACAGGTTCGGCTTCGGGTACAGGGTAGCCAGCCCCATTTCTTCGCGGTAACGGCGGATGGTATGCCGCCCAACCGCAAGGCCGTCCTCGGCCAGCAGATGCACTAGCTTGCGCGACCCCAGGCAGGGGCGCTTCGTGTACCACTCGTCGAGGCGGTGCTTGATGCACACCTCTTGCTCCCGCACAGGCCGCGCCTCGTAGTACAAGCGGCTGCGGGACACGGACAACAAATCTGCTTGCCGATGCAGTGGCAGAACGCGGCTGTCCTCGCGTTCTGGATGTCTTTCGATCAGTGCCAGGCGCTCGTCAGGCGTCAGGTTCGAGGCCAGATTTTTTTTTCAGCCAGTTCACCTGCGTTGTGAGGCGACCGATCTGTTCGTAAAGTTGAGCGACTTTTTGCTCCTGGGCTTCCAGGGCGTGCGCTTGCGTGTCTTTGCGCTCGAAGACAACGGGAAGTTCTGCGACGGCTTCCTGCTTCCACTTGGTTACCAGGTTCGGATGAAGCTGGTGATCGGAAGCGATTTGGGCAACAGTCTTGGTTTCTTTCAGGGCTTCGAGGACGATCTGGGCCTTGAAAGCAGCCGTATAGTGTTTTCTCATGGGCGGTGGTTTCCACCTTATTTTAGCCCATTTTGCTGTCCTAATTTATGGGACCATTATACTGGCTCGTCTACTACCCTCGATTGATATATTCTCTGCCCAAAACAAGACGAATGGCAAAGTTGGGGATTGTTGCTCTGCCAGAAGTTGTTGCATTGTTCGTAAGTGTAGCATTGCTATTTGCCTTTCTATGACGTTAATCACGACTGAACTCTTTTTTGATGTGTCTATGTTGGGCTGAATGTTGCTGTGAAGGGAGAGAGGCCCGCCGTTCCCGCAGCATCATTCGGAGCCGTCTTTGCACAGCCTAAAGGCTGGGGACTAAGATTTCCCTGATGGCAGCCGGGATTGGCTGCATTGCCGCCACTTGAGACCTGATTCGGGTACATAAATTTGGCGTGTCCATCAGACATTATGTAGTTCGATCCGTCCTGATGCCGACCAGTTTCACCCAAATACCAGGCCGGTTTGCTACTAGGAGTTGAGTTTGCAGACCAACGTGCGCCTAATGCACCTGTTGCATACTGAATCGTGGGCGGGGCGGAATCGTTGTCAGTGGCAGTGACAACATGACTCGCATTAAAGCCTGCCACACGGCAATAAATGTTTCCCGCCCCATCCCCCGTGGTTGACATAAAACCACTAGGGGGTGCTATTGTATAACCTTGTGTTCCTTCTGACGGATCATTTATCATGGCGGGATCGCCAGCAACCTCGAAAAGTAGGATTGTCGAAGCCGAAGCATTAAAATCGGAAAGAGAAGCACCTGAGCTAGTTAAGTTGAAACCATAAGACACTGGGTAACCCACTGTGTTGCCTGCCTGAACTACGGGAGTCGTCGTGTCGTCAGGGCAACCATACAATCTGGTACTCTTTACATAGCTGAAGCATTCTCCTGCCCAGCCCAAACCTGTTGGAAAAACTGGATTTGCAGAGAGAAGAGCACCAGAGGGATAAGTCTCATTGTTGTCCTGAACATACTGCATCAAAGCAAGGCCAAGTTGCTTTTCATTAGACAGACAGGCCGTTCGGCGGGCGTTCTCACGCACTTTTTGGAATACTGGGAACAAGATCGCTGCGAGTATCGCTATGATAGCGATGACGACGAGCAGTTCAATGAGAGTGAAGGCGCGACGCGGTGAAGGGCTAATCTTCTGAGGGCAGTTGCTAAATGACATTTGACACACTTTCAGTCGGACTAAACTTACACGAACGCAAGAACAGGCACGTCGAGCAGCACTGCCCAACTGAAGAATGGTAAAGAGGTTTTTAGAACTGAAGAATGGTAAAGAGGTTTTTAGAACTGAAGAATGGTAAAGAGGTTTTTAGAACTGAAGAATGGTAAAGAGGTTTTTAGAACTGAAGAATGGTAAAGAGGTTTTTAGAACCTTTGCTTACACTTCTGCCACCATTATACACACCCGAAAACTGCTTGTCAAGTAGCGGGAGAAAAAGGGAGTGTCTAGTTCAGCGCAGGTTGTGCCGATATTGCTGGCATGACTACTCTTTCCTCCTGCCCTGCCTGCGCCGCTACCACCCGCCAAACCCGCGCCGGCTTCAACCGCTGCGGCACCCAGCGCCGCCACTGCCAGCACTGCCGACGCTACTACACCCCCCAGCCCAAAAAGAAAGGCTACTCTCCAGAGGTAAGACGCGCCGCCCTGCGGATGTATGTGGACGGCATCAACTTCCGCCGTGCCGCCCGGCTTGTCGGCATCGCCCCGCAAACGGTCGTCAACTGGGTCAAAGACGCCTCGGACGCGCTGCCCGCCCGCCCGGCTCCGGCCCAAGCCCAGACCGTCGAGATGGACGAGCTGTACACGTTCCTCACGCAGAAAAAAACTTTGCTTACGTCTGCACAGCGGTAGACCGCCACACCCGCTGCATCCTGGCCTGGACGGTCAGCGTGAACCGCGACCTCGACACGCTTCAGCCATTGGTGGACCAAACGGCCCCCTTGCAGCCCGAGCGCTACTTCAGCGACGGCTACGAGGCGTACAAGTCCCTGCTTTACCCGCATGGACAGCACGCAGTCGCGCCGGGCAAGAGTGAGACCTACTCGGTGGAGGGGGACAACGCCGATCTGCGTCACTATCTGGCACGGCTGGGGCGCAAGAGCCGGTGCTTTTCTCGGCGTTTGGAAGCGCTGGCGCGTCAGGTCAAGCTGTTTGTGTTTTGCTACAATGCGCGGCAGTTGTTTGTGCGGAAATATCCGAAACTGAAAGCTCACTTGATTGATTTTCTACCTGCGCTAAACTAGACACTCCTGGAGAAAAATAATTGGAAGTATTTTTCCCCACAAAACAACTTGTGAACATAACGCGGGCAGTATGGAATAAGAACACCGGAAGCGTCAGGCTTCCGGTGTTTTTCTTTTCGCCCCAAACCAGTAATTTTACTTATGCCCGAAGTTTTATCACAAACCGAAATCGAAGCGCTGCTGGCGACAATGACCACTACTGAGGAAGCGGCCCCGAACGCCGAGGCGGACCAGCGGCGGGCGGCGATTGAGTCGGTATCGCTGTCCGCCCCCCAGCCCCGCACCGCCGAAGGCCGCGTCTTTCTGCCGCTCCACAAGCGGCGCCGGGCCGCCGCCAGCCACGCCCTCCAGGCGGCGCAGCGACGGACCGCCCCCGCGCTCCCCGCCTACGAGCCGTATGACTTCCGGCGGCCCGACAAGCTCTCCAAAGACCATCTCCGCGCCCTGCAAATGCTGCACGAGAACTTTGCCGGCTTCTTCATGTCGTCGCTCACCGGCCATTTGCGGACACAGATCGAGATCAGCCTCGTCTCAGTCGAGCAGGTGCCCTATGACGAATATATGCGGACCATTTCGGCGTCGCTGCTGAACATCCTCACCGTGGATGCGCTGTCCGGGCAGGCGATCTTCGAAATGGACTTCGGCATCTTGTTTTCGATGATGGACCGGCTGCTCGGCGGCAAAGGCGCAGCCGGCAAGGTCGTCCGGGACCTGACCGACATCGAAAAACTCCTGTTGGGCAATATCGTCGAGATGGCCCTGACCGACCTCAAAGCTGCCTGGGAGACCGTTCTGCCGCTGGACTTCCAAGTCGCCTCGATGGAGACCAGCGCACAGTTTGTTCAGATCGTCCCCGGCAACGACACCATTGTCCTGATGCTCTTTGAAGTCCACATGGGCGAGTTCCAGGGTGCGATGAGCCTGTGCATCCCGTACCTGCTGCTTAAGCCGATCCTGAGCAAGCTCAGTACGCAGCGCTGGATGGTCTCCGACCGCAAGAAGACCGCCCATTCTCATGCCGACAACCTTGCCCGCCGCCTGAACACGACCGCCGTGCCATGCGTCGCACGCCTGGGCCGGTCGTCGCTCACCGTCGCCGACCTCGCCGCGCTCACGGTCGGGCAGGTGCTGCCGATGGAAGTCTGCCCGGCCTCGGCGGACCCTCATGCCCCCAAAGACCGGCTCGGCACGGTGGATCTGATGATCGGTGAGCAGGTCAAGTTCCGGGGCCGGACCGGCCTGCGAGGCCGCACCCTCGCCGTGCAGATCGAGCACGTCATCGAACCCGCCGCCGATCTTGTCGCCCACCGCGAACAGAACTAATCTGTTTTTACTAAATCTATTTTTGGAGTAACACGCACAATGGCAGAATTGGAAAATACGGAAGACAGCGGGATGCTGTCGCAGGCGGATTTGGATGCCCTGGTCGCCGCCGCCGGGCAGAATACGGGTTTCGGGGACGTGGAAGAGACCGAAGCCTACGGCAGCGACGGCCCCGAAGACGCCGAACCGAACTATGACGCCGCGCCGGGGTATGACGCGGAGTCGGCTCCGGCGGCGGGCATGGGCGGCCTGCTCGACCTGCCGAGCTTTGCGCCTGCCGCCCCCGCCGCGCCGCCGCTGGTCTTTGACGACGGCAGCGGCCTCGGGCGAGTGCGCGACATCCCCCTGGAAGTCACCGTGGAGCTTGGCCGGACCCGGCTCCTAATCCGGGACATCATGGACCTGTCCGCCGGCTCGATCATCGAGCTGGACAAGATCGCTGGGGAGCCGGTAGACTTGTTCGCCAACGGTATGCTGGTCGCCCGCGGCGAAGTGATTGTCATTGACGACAACTTCGGTGTCCGCGTCACCGAGATCATCACGGCGTCCGACCGGGGCGCATCGCAGAAAGACAGCCATGCCCGTGCTGCCTAAACTTTGGCTATCTGCAATCTTCGCGCCGCTCTTCCTGGTCGCGCTGACAGCGGGTACGGTTCACGCCGCCCCGCCTGCGCCTGACTATGGCGGGCGTGACAGCGCTCCTGTTGCCGGGGCCGATACCGCCCCGAACCCCGCCGCGTCGGCGGGCCGGGCGCTCGAAGCCCTGGTCGTCGTGCTGGCCGGTGTCGCCGGCGTCGTCTATGTCCTCAAGCGCTTCGGCCTGGTCCAGCCGGGCGTCGGCGGCAAGCCCGCCCGGATCGCCGCGCCGCGCTTTGGGCGTGTCCCAAGCACTGAGGACAGCCCGGTCTCCGTGATGTCCTCGCAGCCGCTGCCGGGCGGCGCGATGCTCCACGTCGTGCGGGTGGGACCGCGCACCCTGCTGCTGGCCGCGACCCCGCAGAGCGTCACCACCGTCACCGAATGGGAGACCGAAGCGCCCGCCCCCACACCGTCGGCGATGGCCGAAGAGTTCGAGGGGTACTTGACCCGTGCCGATCCGTCTTCAGGCATCGCAGCGTCCAATGCCCGCCTGCGCTCGCTGCTGTCGCCCAAACCGCCGGAGGACTTCTCTTGAACATACGCTGTTACCCAATTCGCGCCACGCTTCTGCTGACACTCCTCGTCGTCAGCGCCATCGCCGCCCATGCTCAAACTGCTCCGCACAGCGCCGCTCCGACTTTCGCCATTCCGACCATCCCCGGCAGCGCCCCGGCGAAAAGCCCCCAGCAGGTGGCGAACACCCTGCAAATCCTGCTGCTCTTGACCGTCCTGACCCTCGCCCCGGCGCTGCTGATTATGACCACGGCGTTCACACGCATCGTCATCGTGCTGTCGTTCCTGCGCTCGGCCCTCGGCACTCAGAGCATCCCCCCCACACAGGTCATGCTCGGCCTGTCGCTGTTTCTGACCTTTTTCGTCATGTCCCCGACCTTCAATCAGATGAACACCGACGCCCTCCAGCCCTACCTCAGCTCGAAGATGGACTTCAACACGGCGATCGAGCGCGGCGAGATCCCCCTGCGACGCTTTATGGTCGCGCAGACCTACAAAGCCGATCTGAAGCTGTTCTTGCAGATGAGCAAGACCCCCGTGCCGAAGATCACCGACCCGGCACACCCCGCCGATGTCCTGCCGATACAGGTGGTCATCCCGGCCTTCGTGATCTCCGAGCTGAAAACCGGCTTCATCTTCGGTTTCATCATCTACATCCCGTTCATCATCATTGATTTGGTCGTCTCGTCTTTGCTGATGAGCATGGGCATGATGATGCTCCCCCCGACCGTCATCTCCCTCCCCGCCAAAGTCCTCGTCTTCATCCTCGCCGACGGCTGGCACGCCATCGCCGGCTCCCTCGCTGCAAGTTACCGGACTTAGCCGAATTCTCCCAATGTTGGGTAGAGACGTGGGACTGAAGTCCTACGCCCTGGTTCTGCTCCTTGTCCGCGAAGGCGGACACTGGGCGTCCGCGCCTCACAGCGTAGGACTTCAGTCCCACGTCTTCGCCAATAAAACAATGTACTTGCGTTTCAGCGGAAGGCAGGCTATAATACAGTCATGTCTACGACTGAAGCGCAAGCAGACGACAAAATCCTAGCCCCCAGCGACGGCTTGCCCCCGACACCGCGTCTCCGCACGGCGTTTACAGTCGCCGAGGCCGCGCTGGCGTTTGCTGGGGCGGGCATCGCCGGCACACTCTGGTGGGCAGACCAGACGCGCCAAGACCTGCCCTGCACTTCCGACGGCGGCTGCGCGATTGTCGCAAGCAGCCGCTGGGCGCACGTAGATTTAATTTTTCTCCCTCATGTCCCCGTCGCGCTGCTTGGACTGCTCGGCTATGTCCTGCTCTTGTCGGCGGCGATGCTGCGGCTCGGCACGGACAGCGATATTTGGAACCGGCGGCTGCACCTTCTGATTGGGCTGGTCAGCGGCGGCGGGGTCCTGTACTCGTGGTACCTGCAATGGGTGGCCCATGCCGACCTCGGCGTGTTCTGCATCTGGTGCCGATCGTCGGCGATTGTTATGACCCTGCTGTTTGCCACGGCGGTCTGGGAGTGGCGGCAATCACGAAGTCAAAGAGGACAAACACATGGCTGACGGGACGCAGTACAAAGACTTGCAGATTGATTTGCCGCCGCGCAAGAAAAGCGGTGGCGGCGGGAAAAAAGTGGCTCTGCTGGTGGTCTGGGTCGCCCTCCTCGGCGGCCTGATCTTCTGGATCAAGACAATGGGCGGTAATGGCGGAGAAGCCATCCATCCGCCGCCGCCGCACCCCGCGGCGAAGCTGGACACGGCGGCACTTGAGGCCAAGTGGCCGCAGATTGTTGCCCAGGCCGCCGCGCCGGCGCGGGGCGCGGCGACTGCGCCGTACACCATCGCCGAGTTCGGCGACTTTCAGTGCCCGCAGTGCGGCAAAGTCTACCCGCTGCTCGAAACGCTGCTGAAAAAGTATCCGGGCAAGGTCAACCTGCTGTTCCTGCACCGCCCGTTTCCGACCCTGCATCAGTGGGCCATCCCCGCCGGGCAGGCGTCGGAGATCGCCGCCGCGTCCGACAAGTTCTGGCCGATGTACGACATTCTTTACACGAGCCAGGATAATCTGGAGCCGGGCTACTACAGCGGCTATGCCGGGCAGGTCGGACTGGACAAAGCCAAGTTCAAGGCCGCGTTCGACAGTGGGGTGGGGCTGGACAAGATCAAAGCCGACTCGGCCTTCGCCGACACGCTCGGCATTGAGTCCACGCCGACTATTCTGCTGCGGGACAATGCCAAAAAGACCGTCACCATTTATGTCGGCACGATCGGCACCAAAAACGCCGACAATTCCCCGCAGTATCCCGGCGTCCAAAGCCTCGCCGCCGCGCCCCCGTGGGCGAAATAGCGCCCAGATATGCTATAATCTCGGCACAGAACAGTAATTTTCCAGTAACTCTTGAGGAGCTTTTGTTTCGGCTATGGATACCAGCGACTTCCGCAACGGCATTTCCATTATCATGGATAATGACATCTACACGATCACCGATTTTCAGCACGTCAAGCCCGGCAAGGGCGGAGCGTTCGTCCGCTCGACCCTGAAAAACATCAAAAACGGGCGCACGATTGAAAAGACCTGGCGCGGAGGCGAGCGCATGGAGCAGGCGTATCTCGAGCGCAAGACCATGCAGTACCTCTACAATGATGGCACGGACTACTTTGTCATGGACCCCGAGACCTTCGAGCAGGTCTCCGTCCAGAAAGAACAAATCGGCGACAGCGTCAAGTATCTCAAAGAGAACATGGAGCTGAACGTGATGTACCACAAAGAGGCCATCATCGGCATCGAGGTCCCCAGCTTTGTCGAGCTGGAAGTCACTGAAACCGCCGGCAGCGAAAAAGGTGACACCGCCTCCGGCGGCGGCAAGCCCGCCACCGTCGAGACCGGCGCGGTCGTCAGCGTCCCCTTCTTCGTCAAAGTCGGCGACAAGATCAAGATTGACACCCGCAGCGATCAGTATCTCGAGCGCGTCAAGTAGTTTCCTTCAGAGGACCCGTTCTCTGCCCAGGAAGGTGAGTGCGTATGCCGGAGCGGATTGACATCACCGCAGCCCCCCTGCCTCGTGCGCCCCGGCCCAAACAGCCGAGTAATCAGCGCGGGACCGGACTGCCGAAGCTCGACGAGTTCGCCCAGCGCATCCTCAGCCTTGCGGCAGTCGCCGCCGGCCTGCTGCTGCTGTACCTGCTCTGGGGCCTGCTCGGCGGAGCCTGGACCCATACCGCAATGGCGCACCTGGGTCATGCCGCCCGCGCCCAGCAAATGGAGAACATCGCGCTGGTGTTTTCCCTGCTGCGGCTCGCCTGCTTTGTGCTGGTCGTCGCCCTGCTTGTCTGCTGCGCCAAAGCCGAGGGGGTCGGCTACTGGCTGCTCGGGGCCGCCGCATTGTTTTCCGCCGGGGTGCCGTTCGTCACCACGCAGGTCTACGGCCTGACACATCAGACCGCAAGCGCCGCCTCGCAGCTAGTGCTGAAGGACTTCGCGGGCCTCGCCTGGCTGTTCGGCGTCCCCGGCGTCCTGTGGACCGTCGTGGACATCGTCCGCCGCTTGACCGCCGCCGCCGACATCGCTGCCGTGCAGCGGGCCAACGCCAAATACGGTCACGGCGTCAAAAAGTCGCCTCCAAGCACCCAGCGGCAGGTTTTTCTCGGACGCTGCTGGGAAGGGCCGTTCTGCAAGGACGGCATCCGGCAGCGCTGCCCGATTTTTATCGAAAAGCGCGGCCCCTGCTGGCAGCGCAAGGAAGGCTGTATGTGCGAGGAGCGCATCGTCCTCCAGGCAATGATCGCGCCGGACTGGAAGGACCAGATGACCCGCGCCGACCAGGCCCTTTCGATGGGCACCGGCGCACGGAAAGTTCTGACCCCCGCTGCCAAGCGCGAGCGCTGCCGAAGCTGCGTCATCTACAACGAGCACCAGCGCCAGAAGCACAAACTGCTCACGGCGCTGACTTTGGTGGGTGTGCCGGCCCTGCTTATCGCAAACTTCGGCCTGCTTCAGCATGCCGTCGGCCATTTTCTCAACGTGTCCGATGCCGCTGCCAAACGGTTCGCGTTCAGCGCCGACCCTGCCGGGATCGCATTCCTGCACAGCGGCTCGTATGATATTTTTGCCTGGACAATGGTCTTCGTCTTTGCCGTGCTACTTCTGGCCCAGGCCCTAAAACTCGTTGAATACGTCTGCTTCACGCTTAAAATTTAGTTCATGAACTTAGAACTCGCCCAACAAGTCGTCGCCCTGCTCGGCGAATACCCCGTCTCCGAAATCGCCGTCGAAGCCGCCGGCCACCGGGTCCATGCCGTCCGGCCCCTCGGCATCGCCCCGTCCGCGCCGCCATCCGCTGCCGCCGCCCTGCCGGCGCAGCCCGAGGCGTCCGCCGCCGAGGTCCTGCCCGAGCCAAAGATTTTAACCGCGCCGATGGTCGGGATCTTCTATCACGCCGAGCCGCCCCTGCCGCTTGGCGCGGACGTGAAACTCGGTCAGGTCGTCGGCAGCATCGAGTCCATGAAGCTGATGAACGATGTCGTTGCCGAAGAGGGCGGGCGCATCGCCGACATTCTGGTCGAGGACGGCGCACCCGTAGACTATGGCCGTGCCCTCTTCCGACTTTCGGCCTCCTGAGAGGAAAACTTATATGCAGGCTCGCAGTCAAAAACAGCGGCGCGGCCAATGGTCCCTGGTCGGCATCCTCGTCTCGCTGACCATCATTATGATCCTCTCGGCCTGGTACTATTCCAAGATTTTGAAGCCCCAGGCGGGGTCGCACAACCGCCGGCCTGCTGCCGAGCAAAAAGCCTATGGCGCGGTGTGCAGCGAGTACCAGTCCCAGATTAGCCAGGCCGTCACGATGTACAAGTCCGACCACGACGACCGCAGCCCGCAGAGCTTTGAGGAACTCAAGAAATACGGTGTGACAAAAGACATCGTTCAAGCCGAAGGCTGCCAGTTCCAGCTTGATGCATCAAGTGGTACAGTCACCGAAATCGGACGCGGGCAGGCCGCTCCCAACGCCCAGCCGGTCGTCGTGAACGCGCCCGTCTCGGCCCCAGCTACGTCCGCGCCCGGCCCCTACTGGCAGGGAGCCAATCCCGCCCCGGCGCCTGCGCCAAGCGTCCCTGCCGACGGCGGCGAATAGTCCGCGCTGCGCCCTACCACATTATGTTCAAAAAAATCCTTATCGCCAACCGCGGCGACATCGCCGTCCGCGTCATCCGTGCCGCCCGTGAGCTGAAAATCCCAACCGTCGCCGTCTACTCTCAAGCCGACGTTGACTCGCTCCACGTCCGCCTCGCCGACGAAGCCGTCTGCATCGGACCGCCCGAGCGCAAAGGATCGTACCTCAATGCCCCGAACATCTTAAGCGCCGCTGTCATTACCGGCTGCGACGCCGTCCACCCTGGCATCGGCTTCCTCGCCGAAGTGGCGTCATTCGCCGAGATGTGCGCCGCCATCGGCCTGAAATACATCGGCCCGCCCGTCCACGCCATCGAAATGATGGGCGACAAGATCGAAGCCCGCGCGACAATGGAACGCGCCGGCGTTCCCATCGTCCCCGGCACCAATACCGCCCTGCGCGACCCGCTCGAAGCCGCCAAAGTGGCGTCCAAAATCGGCTTCCCGGTGATGATCAAAGCCGCCGGCGGCGGCGGCGGACGCGGCATCCGGGTGGTTCAGAATGAAGAAGAGTTTCCCAAAATCTTAAAAACCGCCCAGGTCGAGGCCGAGTCCAGCTTCGGCAACGCCGATGTCTACATCGAAAAATTCATCGAGCACTTCCGGCACATTGAAGTCCAGATACTCGCCGACGAGCACGGCAATGTACTTCACCTCGGAGAGCGCGACTGTTCGCTCCAGACCCAGCGTTACCAAAAGATGGTCGAGGAAGCCCCCGCCCCAAACCTCGACCACAACATCCGCAAGCGCATCTGTGACGCCGCCGTGAAAGCCGCGAAGGCCGCCAGCTACACCAGCGCCGGCACCGTCGAGTTTATCGCCGCGCCCGACGGCAAGTTCTACTTCATGGAGATGAACACGCGGCTTCAGATCGAGCATCCCATCACCGAAATGGTCACCGGCATTGATCTGGTCAAGTGGCAAATTAAAGTCGCCGCCGGCGAAAAGTTTCCCTTCAGCCAGCGCGATATTCAGTGGCACGGCCACGCCATCGAAGTGCGTTTGACTGCCCGCGACCCCGCCCGAGACTTCGCGCCGTCGGCAGGCAAAATCACCAGCCTGCGCCTCCCCGGCGGCCTCGGCGTCCGCATAGACACCCACGTCTTTTCAGGGTATGATGTCCCGCCGTACTACGATTCGATGATCGCCAAGATCATCGTCTGGGACGACACCCGCGATGCCGCCATCAACCGCATGCAGCGGGCTTTGGATGAAGTCGAGATCGGCGGCGTCAAGACCGACTTGGAGTACCATAAAAAGATATTCGCCAACGCCGCCTTCCGCAAAGGCGACCTCAACACCAAGTTCCTGGCAACCCATGTGACGGAATAGGAGGCAACGATGCTCATATTCGGCTTATTTTTCATGCTAGTCTTTCTTGCTGTAGTTGCCGTGGTTGCGGCTGTGGTCATCAGCGCCGTCGTCAAGGCGAAGGCGGCGAAATACAGCAGCATTCAGCAAACCAGTCATCCCGTAGCACAACAGGATGGTGTTTGGCCGCCTGCGCCAACAACCGGAACCCACCCCGCCGCAAGCGGCGACCCTCCCGAAACGGGAAGGTGAGGAGTAAGTTTGTGATTGACCTCAACGCCAATGGCATTTAGTCGCGGAGCGACTTTCATTCAATAGTAGCCCGGCATTTCAATGCCGGGTGCTTATGCCATGTGTTAAAACACACGGCTACACGGCGAGGACGCCACGAAGTACCGCTTCGCGGCATTGGGAACAATCCTGCAAATATCAAATTTGATTTCGTGGAGAAACGCAAATGACACTCACACTTGAAATACCGGCTGAACTCAACACTGCCCGGCGCAAAGTCCTTGCAGACGCACTTTCAGAAGCAGGTTTGCTCACTTCCGCGCAGGCCGCCGCACTCCTCGCGGAAGACTCCGCAAAGACCTTGCCCCTCATTCAGGGTTCGCCCGAATGGAAGGCGCTGCTTTACCGAAAGGGGTCTGGGAACGGTGTCATCTTGCCGCCCGAAGCCACGAGCCGCGAAACTATTTACGGGGATGATGCACGATGAGTGCTTTAGTGGACACCTCCTGCCTGTTGCGCCTGTCCGGCGAAAATGATCCGCGCGAAGCCGCAACCCAAATGGCGATGGATCAAATGACCGATGCGGGCGTTAATCTGGTTGTTGCTCCGCAGAATTTAGTTGAGTTTCGAGCGGTGGCGACTCGTCCTGCCGCCGTCAATGGCTTGGGGCTGACACCGGACGCCGTGGAAATGGAGCTGGATCGGTTCGGTCTGCTTTTCGCTTTGCTGCCGGAAGACGGCTTCTATACGCATTGGCGGGATCTCTGCTTCCGCGCCAAAGTTTCGGGTAAACAGGTCCACGATACTCGCCTCGTCGCGGTCTGTGTTGCCGCTGGGGTTCAAACAATTTTGACTTGGAACCCGTCTGACTTTGCCCGTTTTGTTCCTTTCGTACCCGGACTGATTGTTTTGACTCCGGATCAAGTGCTGGCAGGGACATGAATGCTGAAGTCCAAGTCACGCCGCCTTCCGCAAAGGCGACCTCTGCCTTTGGTAGCCCCGTTCTCGGAACCTATCCCGGTACTCCGTGCCGATACGCAGTAATGCCGCAGGTATACCCCCCTCCCGCAACGGGAAGGTGAGGAGTAGGGAAATCAGTCAGCTTCGGCTATAATATGTTATGGATTTCGCATAGGACCCAGCCAAAGCGACAAGCAACAAGATAAAGCATGGGGTCACGTTCGAGGAGGCGCAAAGCGTCTTTGATGACCCGCTGGCGACAAACTTTGAGGACGAAGTCCACTCCGAAACGGAAGTTCGCGAGTTCATCGTCGGCTATCCAGCCAAAATCGCCTGCTGCTGGTTTGTTTTACCGAGTGCCGAGACGGCATCCGTCTGATTAGTGCGCGTCCTGCAACACGTTTGGAGCGTCAAGATTATGAAAATGGCTAACGATCTGAAAATAACGGACCCGGACACGGTTTCCGACGAGCTTCTGCCGGAGTATCGGTTCGACTACAGCAGGGCGCGGCCCAACCGCTTTGCTCGGCGCGAATCTGCGCCCAAGACCATCCAATTGGACGCCGATGTCGCCGCTATATTTACTACAGAGGAGTCAGTAAATGCCGTTCTTCGTGCGCTAATTCATACAATGCCTCACGCTGCCTCGCGTGAAATAGTTTAAACCGCCTCTGCCGTTTTCACCGCCCGAAAGTACACCGCTATGACAAAACAACTTGCCCTTCTCTTTCTGCTGCTCGGCACACTGCTGACCGCTGCGCCGCACCCGGCATCAGCCTGGCAGCCTAAGCAAGGCCCGCTGGATACCCCCTATGCCGCGCAGGTCAGCCAGACCCAACCCTGGCCGGAATACCCGCGCCCGCAGCTTACCCGCGCCGACTGGCTGAACCTCAACGGCATCTGGCAGTACCAAAGCGCCGTCGCCGCTGACCCGCTGCCGACCGGGCGGACACTGTCAAGCGAAATCCGCGTGCCGTTCCCCGTCGAGTCGGCGCTTTCAGGCGTCATGGAGCACCATGACCGCCTCTGGTACCGGCGCTTTTTCACCGTGCCGCCTGCCTGGAAGGGCAAGCGGACCCGGCTGCATTTCGACGCGGTAGACTACGAAGCCGAAGTCTTCGTCAACGGCAAAAGCGTCGGCGTCCACACCGGCGGCTACGAGGCGTTCCAATACGATGTCACCGACTTTCTCAGGGGCAGCGGGCCGCAGGAGCTGATCGTCCGCGTCTTTGACCCGACCGATCTCGGCGGACAGCCGCGCGGCAAGCAGTCTCTCAACCCCGCCGGCATCATGTACACGCCCACCTCCGGCATCTGGCAGACCGTCTGGCTCGAACCCGTCTCGCCCGCCGCCGCCGTGGCGGACATCAAAGTCGTCCCCAACGTAGACAAGAGCGCCGTGACGCTCACGGTCACGACCCTTGCTCCGGCACCCAGTGCCGGCGTCACGATCAAAGTTCTGGCGGACGGCAAGGTCGTCAAGACCGTCACCGCGAAGCCTAATGTCCCCGTCATTGTCGCCCTCGCTAAACCCAAGCTGTGGTCGCCGAGCAGCCCGTTCCTGTATGACCTCGATGTTACCCTGACCCAAAACAAAGTCGTCACCGACCATGTCGGCAGCTACTTCGGCATGCGGAAGATCTCGCTCGGCAAAGTCGGCGGCATCACCAAAATGCTGGTCAACAACCAGTTCCTCTTCGAGATCGGCCCACTCGACCAGGGCTTCTGGCCCGACGGCATCTATACGCCCCCGACCGAGGACGCGATGAAGGGCGATTTGCTTGCCATGAAAACCTTCGGGTTCAACATGGTCCGCAAGCACATCAAAGTCGAGTCCCAGCGCTGGTACTACTGGGCAGACAAGCTCGGCCTGCTGGTCTGGCAGGATATGCCCTCGCCGAACTCCTACACCGACCATACGCCCCCGGTAGACGTGGCCGCGTTCGAGAAGCAGGAGCGGCAGGTCATCCAAAGCCACTGGAACCATCCGTCCATCATCATGTGGGTCGTCTTCAACGAAAGCCAGGGACGGCACGACACCCGCAGCCTCGTCGCGCTCGCCAAGACCCTGGACCCGTCGCGCCTGACCGACCGGGACAGCGGCTCCGGCTACGAGCAGAACGACGGCGATGTCGGCAGCGTGGATGATGTCCATTCCTACCCGCCCCCCAACGTCGCCCCGCCCAGCCCCGACCAGGCCCTCGTCTGCGGCGAGTACGGCGGCATTGGCCTGAACGTGCCGGACCATATCTGGAAGCCCGGCAGCACCTACATCGAAGCGGATAATCCCGCCGGCCTGCAAGACCTCTACGGCGAGTATACCAACAAGCTGAAAAGCCTGCGCGACGATAAGGGCCTCAGCGCCGCAGTCTACACCCAGATCACCGATGTCGAGACCGAGCTGAACGGCCTTCTGACCTACGACCGACGCCTCAAATGCGACCCGGCCCAGATCGCCCGCGCTAACCGCCTTCAGTATCCGGTCCCGACTTACAACGAGATCGTGCCGACCTCCGAGAAAGCGGCCCAGACCTGGAAGTACACCACGGCAAACCCCGCCCCCGGCTGGACGGAGCCGAACTTCAACGACAGCGCCTGGAAGACCGGCCCCGGCGGCTTCGGCGCCTCCGCCCCGACCGGCGCTCCGGTCGGCACGCCCTGGAATACGCCGGACATCTGGCTGCGCCGTACCTTCAACCCCGGCCCGCTCTCCGCCGAGCAGATCGCCCGCCTGGTTGTCCGGGAGCAGCATGACGAAGACATCGAGGTCTACATCAACGACGTTCTCGCTTACCGGGCCGGCGGCTACGTCGGAGATTACGAGTACAAGCCCGTCAGCGCGGAGGCCCAGAAGAGCCTGAAGCCGAACGCCGATAATACGCTGGCCGTCCACTGCCGCCAGACCGTCGGCGGGCAGTTCATTGATGCCGGCCTGTCCGAGCGCATTCCCGGTCAGCCGTAAGCGTAATGCCCAAGTCACGCCGCAAGCCGCCGCGCACTCTGTCCCTGCCGCGCCTGGTCGTTCCTCTCGGCCTCGGCGCGGCCCTGACCCTGAGCAGCGTCGGCTTCGTCTACTTCACGCGCATTACGCTCGAAATCCAGGCCCACTTCGCCCCCGAAGCCGCGCACCCCTGGGACGGCTACGCCGCGTTCTGCCTGTTCGCCGCGATGGTCGCGGCGGCGGGCCTGCTGCTGAACCGCCGCGACCCGCCCCCGACCCGCTGGCGGCGGGGGCACGTCAATAAAGACCGTCCCGCGAGAAAAGACCGTCCCGCAAGACAGGCAAAACGCGGCGGCGCTCGGGTACAATGGAAAGACAATGACACCCGATAGCTCGCACCCCCATCATGCCCACCCGCACAGCACCTCTCATTCGCACAGCACGCGCCGCGAGGCCCGCGAGCTGGCCCTGCGGATGCTCTTCCAGCTTGACCTCGGCCACCAGCCCGTAGACGAAGTGGTCGGCGCAGCCCTCGCCCAGTCCCAGCTTGAAGGCGCAAACCGCGAGTACGCCGAAATTCTTGTCCGTGAAACGCTGAATCACCTGAAAGATATTGACCCGTGCATCGCCGCGCTGACCCCCGACTGGACCGCCGACCGGCAGGCCGCCGTGGACCGGAACATTTTAAGACTCGCCGCCTACGAGCTGCTCTACCGGCCCGATGCCCCCGTCGCCGCCGTCGTCAACGAAGCCGTGGAGCTGGCGAAGAAGTACAGCACCGCCGAGTCAGGCCGCTTCGTCAACGGTGTTCTCGGCGCACTCGCCAAGCAGCCGCGCGGCATCGAGTCACGGGAGGAAGGCACAGGCAGCGAGAGTGTCTAACCCTGTCTACGAGCTGCGCCCTCTGGCGATGCCCGAAGCCGAAACCGTCGCCTCCTGGGCGGCCACCGCCGATGATGTCCGCTTTTTAGTCGGCGCGGACGATTTCCCGCTCACCTCCGGCGACGTTGCCGCCTGGACCTACGAGTGCGACCAGGCGTTCACCCTCCGCCGGGGCGGGGATTTAGCCGCCTACGCGGAGATTGTCGAAGACCCGGTCGAAGGAGACATCGAAATCCAGCACCTGCTGGTTGCCCCCGACTTGCGCCTGCTCGGCGTCGGCGCGGCAATGCTGGGCCGCCTCTGCGCATTCGCCGCCGAAACTTATGCCTACCCGGAAGTCTGGCTTCGCGTCAGCCGCGACAACCCGCCCGCCGCCGCCTGCGCCGCCGCCGCCGGCTTCGAGGCCATCGCCAAGATGTCCGGCCCGCGCTACCAATGGATGAAAAAAACGCTGCCGGAAACTGAGTCCTTATGATCCTCTCCGACCACACCATCAAAGAATGCGTTGCCAACGGGCGCATCGTCCTGACCCCCTACGACGAAACCCTGGTGCAGCCTGCCTCCATTGACGTTCGCTTAGACGGGCGCTTTCGCGTGTTCCGCAACTACAAATACTCGTGCATTGACCCTAAAGCCGTGCAGCAGGACCTCACCGAGCTGGTAGAAGTCGGCGACGAGCCGTTCATCATCCACCCCGGCGAGTTCATCCTCGGCAACACCGTCGAGCGCATCAAACTCGGCAACGATCTGGTAGGTCGCGTCGAAGGCAAAGCGCTGGCATTGGACACCGCGGTCCCAACCCCGACCGGGTGGACCACCATGGGGCAGCTTCAGCCGGGTGACCAGGTATTCGGCGGCAATGGAGAGCCGTGCCGGGTGAAGGCCGTCAGTCCGATTTATCTCGGAAACACTTGTCATAAACTCACTTTTGATGACCGAACCGAAATTGTGGCTGATGCAAGCCATCGGTGGGTCACTTGGAGCCAGTCAGAGCGGTCTCGCGAAAATAGGTTCAATAAGAGAGTCAAGGACGGGTTGAACGTCAGAGTTCTGCCTAACCCTTCTGTCAAGACGACCGCAGGCATCGCCGAGACAATCCGGCACCGAACGCCGGGATACACGGAGTGCAACCATGCGATTGCCGTGGCCTCTCTGAACCCGCTGGAAGCAAGACTGCCGATTGATCCCTATGTCCTCGGGGCATGGCTTGGCGACGGAACCTCCACAGAAGCGACGCTGACTGTCGGCCTCGAAGACCAAGCGCACTTTCATCAAGAGTTCTTAAAGCGCGGATACCCACTCGGGCCGCGCAGTGTCCCAACCGTGTTTAGCATTGGCAACGTCGGCCAGGTGCGTAACACAAAGGGGCAGTATTGTGACAACGGCTCCTTCAAATGCCGGCTGCGATCGCTGGGCGTTCTTGCCGACAAGCATATTCCGATGCCCTACCTCCGGGCCTCGGCCTGTCAGCGGCTGGAGCTTCTGCGGGGACTGATGGACACGGATGGCACCTGCTCCGAGCGGGGTCAAGCCGAGCTGTGCCTGTGCAGCAAAAGTTTGGCCGATGATGCGACGGAATTGATTGCCAGTCTCGGCATCAAAGTCTGGCAAACGGCGTCCCCGGCAGCACTCTATGGGCGCGTAGTCGGAACATGCTACCGTATCCGGTTTGAAGCGGCGCTTCAGGTTTTCGGCATGGAGCGCAAAGCCGCGCGTGTCCCTGCTTCAACTTCAAGAGTGGGCGAAACAAAGCGCCGCTTTATCCACTCTGCCGACAAAGTGACTTCGGTCGCCGTTCGCTGCATTGAAGTGGACTCACCCGACAGCTTATTTCTCGTGACCAAGTCGTTTATTCCGACGCACAACAGCTCCCTCGGAAGGCTTGGTCTGATTATCCACGCCACAGCCGGGTATATTGACCCAGGCTTCGAGGGTAACATTACGCTGGAACTCTCCAATGTCGCAAACCTGCCGATCCGGCTCTACCCCCGCATGAAGGTCGGCCAGATCTCGTTCTTCGCCATGAGCACCCCTGCCGACCGGCCCTACGGCCACCCGGACCTCGGCAGCAAGTACAAAGGCCAAACCGCCCCGACCGCCAGCCGCATGCACCTCAATTTTAGCGAACAAGATTTTAGCGAACAAGAGGAAGAAAAATGACAATCTCCGACTTCCAAGTGCTTCAGCGCGACGCCGACGGCACTGCGCGGGTGACGCTCGACAACAGCGAGACTGTAGAACTGCCCACCGGCGGGCCGTACCAAGTAGGCGACGCCCAAAATGTCCTCGTCGGCGACCTTTGGGTGCTGGCCGGACAAAGCAACATGGAAGGGGTGGGGGATTTGACCGATGTCGAAACTCCGCACCCACTCGTCCACTCGTTCGGGTCCCGCGAAGCATGGTCGCCCGCCGAGGAGCCGCTGCACTGGCTCGGCGAGTCCCCCCGCCCTATCCACCACGCGATCTGGGGAATGCCAATGCCGACAACGCCCGCGCCGCGTGACCCCAGCCGTGCCAAAGGCGCGGGCCTCGGTCTTACTTTTGCCAAAACGATGGCCGACGCGGGCGGCATTCCCATCGGCCTCATCCCCTCGGCCCACGGCGGAACTTCCATGCAGCAGTGGGACCCCGCCCGCCGCCATCTGGGCGGCGACTCGCTCTACGGCGCGACCCTCGAACGAGTCCGCGCCAACGGCGGCAAAGTCGCGGGGATTTTGTGGTACCAGGGCGAGTCCGACTCGAACCCGACCGATACTGCCCGTTATACCTCGCGCATGACCGATTTGATTGCCGCCTTTCGGGCCGACTTCAATCAGCCCGACCTGCCGTTTCACCTCGTTCAGCTCGGCGGCTTCGTCACCGAACCCGACCCGGCCCTCACCGCGTCCTGGAGCCGTATCCGCGAGCTTCAGCGGCTTCTCGCCGAGACCATTCCCTATACCGCCGTCGTCTCCGCGATTGACTGCGGCCTCGACGACGGCATCCATATTGACACCGCCAGTCTCAAAACACTGGGCCGCCGCCTCGCTGCCGTCGCCCTCGGGCATCCCGCGCCGACGCTCGCAAGCCAGGTCTACGACGCCGCTGCCGCGCAAATCCGTCTTTCCTACACTCATGTTCAGGGGCATCTGACCGCGCCGGGCCGCCCCGCCGGCTTTAGCCTGCGCCGCCCCGACCAAACCGAAGCCCCACTGATCTACAAAACCGAACTCAACGGCAGCGATGTCATCTTAAAACTCACCGAGGACATCTCCGCCCAGCCCCTGACCCTCCATTACGGGTACGGCCTCTCCCCCTACTGCAATATCACCGACACCAGCGGCGCAGCCATCCCCGCCTTCGGATACGGGGATGAAGAATAAGACCCGCCTGAAGGAGAATGCCGTGGAAGTCACTTACGCGCTTGAAAACAGCGATTACCTACGCTTCAACAAGTTTGTCATCAACCGAACCCCGGCCCTGAAGCGGCAGATGCTTCTGCGCTTCCTCGGCCTGCCCGCGCTGATTGCCGTTGAAGTGTATTTCATTCACCTGCCGCCTGCGCTGTACCTGCCCTTCGTTTTGGTCTTCTCTGCCGCTTGGATCGCCTACCTCTGGTGGGCGCAGCAGCGGGCCGTCACGGTGCAAGCGCAGCTCAGGCCGGGCGTCCTCGGCCTGCATACGGTCTCCTTGCAGCCCGATGGGCTGTATAACCAAACGACGATTCTAGACACGCGCGTCAAGTGGCAGAACATCACCGAAGTCGCCGACAGCCCGCAAATGATTGTGCTCTTTCTCTCGCCACGCTACGGCTTCATCGTCCCAAAACACGCCTTCGCCGACCCTGCTGAAGCGTCGGCATTTCTCGAAACCGCGCAAGCCTACCGCCGGAGCGCCAGCGACGGCACCCTGCCGAGCCTCCCGGCACGGACACCGTCCTGGCCGCCCGCGCCCCAGCGGATGCTTTAAGTCTGCGGCCCGACCGCTGGTCAGACCACAAAACAAGAACTCGCAGCACACGCAGGATAATCACGAATCTATGACTACACCCATTCTACTCGACGGCACGGCAACGGCCAAAACTATTCGGACCGAGATCGCGGCGGCAGTCAAAACACTCACGGCGGAAACCGGCATTGTTCCCGTGCTTGCCGCCATTCTCGCAGGCGACGACCCGGCTTCGCAAACTTATGTCGCCATGAAGGAACGCGCCTGCGCCCGCGCCGGCATCGGCTCGCGCACCTACCCGTTTCCCAACACGGCATCACAGGCCGAAGTCGCGGCGTGTCTCCAAATGCTCAATGCCGACCCTTCCGTGCACGGCATCTTGGTCCAGCATCCCCTGCCGAAACACATGGACGAACCCGCCGTGCTGTCTTTGATGGACCCGGCGAAAGACGCAGACGGCATCGCGCCCATCTCGCTGGGGCGGCTGGTCGCCGGCCTGCCCGCATTCCAGTCCTGTACCCCCGGCGGCATGGTCGAGCTGCTCCGGCGCTACGGCCTGCCGATGGCCGGCAAACATGCCGTCGTCGTGGGCCGCAGCGTTATTCTCGGCAAGCCGCTGGCCCTGCTGCTGCTTCAGGAAAACGCAACCGTCACCATCTGCCACTCGCGGACCCCGAACCTTGCCGAGATCACCCGTCAGGCCGATATCCTCTGCGCCTGCGTCGGCAAAGCCGAGATGATTACCCAGGACATGATCAAGCCCGGCGCAATCGTCCTTGATGCCGGGTACAACCGCGTGGCCGGAAGAAATCACGATGTCGGAGATGTCGAATACGCGGGCGCGTCCGAAGTGGCGTCGGCGATTACCCCCGTGCCCGGCGGCGTCGGCCCGATGACTATCGCCATGCTGCTTCGAAATACCCTGACAGCGGCGCAAATCGCCGCCGGAAGGGTATAAGCCGGATATGAACTTTGATCTTGCCGCTTATGTCGCCCAGCACCGTGCCCTGACCGACCGGGCGCTTGACATCTACCTGCCGCCCGCCGGCGACCTGCCGCCGCGTCTGCACGAAGCCATGCGCTACTCGATCTTCTGCGGCGGCAAGCGCCTCCGCCCGCTGCTGGTGTTTGCCGGGGCCGAAGCTGTCGGCGGACCGCTCGAATGGGTAATACCTCTCGCCTGCGCGGTCGAGTGCATTCACACGTTCTCGCTGATTCACGACGATCTGCCGGCAATTGACGACGACGCCCTGCGCCGCGGCAATCCGACCTCACACATCGTCTACGGCGAAGCCATGGCAATCCTCGCCGGCGACGCCCTGCTCGCCCTCGCGTTCGACCTGATCGCCGAGTGCCGCGTCTATGTCCCCGCCGAACGAGTCCTCGATGCCGTCCAGATGGTCGCCCGCGCCTCGGGCACACGCGGCATGGTCGGGGGCCAGGTCTCAGACATCGAAAGCGAAGGGCTGCCGGACCTCGATGAAGCCGCTGTCGCCTCAATCCATGCCCGCAAGACCGGTGCCCTGCTCCTCGCCTCGCTCCTGTCCGGGGCGCGTCTGTGCGGCGCAACCCCTGCCGAAGAACGCGCCCTGCACGTCTACGGCACGCAGGTCGGCCTGGCGTTCCAGATCACCGACGACATCTTAGATTTAGAAGGCGATGCCGAAAAGATCGGCAAGCCCCTCGGCAGCGACCTCAAACAAGACAAAGCCACGTACCCCAAGATACTCGGCATTCCCGCCTCCCGCGCCCTCGCCCGACGCGCCTGCGACACCGCCCTTTCCGCCCTCGGGGACTTCGGTCCCCGCGCCGATCCCCTGCGGGCACTCGCGTGTTACATCGTCGAGCGCGACAGCTAACCGACTGTTTTCTTAACCGGCTGGTTTCCGCTTGCGCGGGCGCGGCAGGTCTAGCTGCCGAAGAAATACTTTGAGCGCTGCATAGCCGTCAATCGTGCTGTATACAAGAAAAGAGTCGTTCCGTCGGTTCGGGATGAGCAGGCGCACTCCCTCAACTCTAAATGCGTTCAGCATCACCTCACCCGGACCCAAGATGACAACGCCGTTGCTTGGCGCGTATGCCTGGTTCAGCACGTTCAGGATAAAGTCTGGATGCGTGTGCACCAATGGAAACACGAAGAAGCGAAAGCGCGGTTTTGTTTCTCCCTCGAACTCTGCCTCTTCCGGTGCAAGATTTATTGGGCGGGGGGTCCCGGCAAGTAAAGGCGGTACATCGAGGCAGCGAGCAATGTGTCGTATGACGACATACCCATATGCAGTACACGACACGAGCAGGCTGTTATTTCGAGAGTTTGCGATAGCCGTGTCCACCCCCCGAATGCGAAATGCATTTTTTATCCTTTGACCCGGCTTCAGGACCAAGAAACCATCGTTCGGCACCAGCGCGTGATCGATTTCATCCAGAAAAATATCTGGCGTGATGTGAGTGAGTGGTATACTATAACAGCGAAGCGGCCCGACTTGGGAAGCGTTTGCCGGGTCTGCCGGATCAAAAGGCGTCCCCTCCGCATAGCCGATGGTGTCCTGGCGGACCGACGAATTCGGAGCGGAGGGAGTCTGAGCCGCAGCGGGGCTTATCGAGAGCGCGGCGACGGCAAAAATCAGTGCCGACAATCTGCTGCTTAACCTCTTCATCTTCTCCACCGTTCCAATCCCCCGCGCCTCGTTCCACACAATTTTCTGTCCCGCACAATTCCCGCCCCGGTCTGGTACACTGAAGTATGGACACTAACGATGATCACACCGACTTCGTCGAAGCCAGCAGCATTCCAGTCTCAACCCTCCGCTGGCTCAACCTCTTAGGCGACTTCGCGCACGTCGCCGTGGCGCTGCTTCTGATCCTGCTGACTGCGCTGGTTTTGGTGTACGCCTGTTTCTCGTTCTCGGTCCAGATGCCGCAAGTGCTCCATGCCATGCATACTCCGCCCTCAGTCACAGGGTCGCAGACCCACCCGGCAGACCCTTTCATCCGAAGCAGCATCGAATTCCTGTCCAACATCCTCTTCGCCGTCATCCTGCTCGAAGTCCTGCACACCACGGTGATTTTTCTCCATGACCGCAGCAGCCGCCCTGTTGTTCGGGCGTTTTTAGTCGTCGCCATCCTGTCCATCGTCCGCAAGCTCCTGCTGGTCGGCGCAGAATCGTCTCTCACCGGCGAGAAAGGCTTGCCCTTCATCTACAGCTCCGTCGGCACCCTCATTGACATCATCGGCATCCTGCTTCTGGTGATGGGCCTGATCTACGTCGGACGAGGCAGCGTCAAGACGCGGGGACAAAGCTGACTTTGCCCCCGTACCTCGGCTAATCGTGCTGCGGCACCGACCCGCTGACCGCCAGCGCCTTGTCTTCTCGTGTCTTTTCTTCTCGTGTCTTTTCTTCTCGTGTCTTTTCTTCTCGTGTCTTTTCTTCTCGTGTCTTTTCTTCGCTCGCCCCTTCGGCTAGGCCCGCCCCCTCCGCCGTCGCGGCGTGAAGCGGCTTGCGGAACACGAAAAAGTCGTCCATTTCCGCCGTTTCCAGCGCCGACCCCTGACGCGCCCGCTCGCGGGCGCTGGAAATTACCTGCCCCAGCGCTTCCAGGCGCGACTGAATCTCCTCGCCGCCGCATCCATGCTGCCGGGCCAGGTCCTTGATGTCGGTCCCGCCGCTGAAGTTCTCGCAAAGCTTCTGGTCCCGCGCCTCGTCCCACGCCTCGCTTGCCTCCGGTGCCGGCGCTGACCGCGGCGCAGGCCCCCGTCCGGCTCCCGACGCTTCCCGCTCCAGCGCCTGAGTCGCCGCAAACAGCGCCCGGATCGTCTCCGGCTGCTGACACGGACTGTCCATCGCCATCGCCGCGCCGGTGCTCGGGTCTACCCCATTGGCGAGAGAACGAATAATCGAAATAGCTCTGATGGTATCCACAGTTCTCACCCCCGAATCACGTTTCCCGCTTCGGCCCCGCCGCCCCGCCCAATCGCGGCCCGGCAGGTACATCCCACTCACACAGCTTGCCTGCTGCGCTCTGCAGTATTATACCAAACAAGCGGCAAAAATACCAAACAAGCGGCAAAACGCACACGCGGTTCTCATATGCCCTGCGCCACCTCCGCCACCCGCGTCTGCCCGCCCTTGCCCGTCCCCACGTCAAACCCGTCTTTGTATCCCTCCACCGCAATCCCAAGCGTTTCCAAGCGCTCTAAAATAAACCGCGTCGGACGCTGCCCCGGCAGCAGCCCATGCTCCGGGTCCAGCCTGCCCTCAGAGTAGTTGGCGATCAACAGCCGCCCGCTTGGCTCCACATAATGCGCCAGCAAATGCCGCACATATTCCCCCTCACGTTCCGCCGGCGCATAGACCAATTCCGTTCGCACAAACATAAACCGCCTCGGCGGCACCCAGTCAAACGCATTCGCCGTCCAAAAATTGTCCCGGTGCTCCGGCAGCCGCTCCCGCGCCAGCCCCACCAGCGCCTCCGAAAAGTCCACCCCGAACGGCTCAATCCGCACCCCGCGCTCCGCCGCCCACGCCACGCTGCATTCTAAAAGATAGCCACTGGCGCAGCCAATATCGAGAAACGTCCCGTCCCGGTCCAAACACTCCGCTACCGGCTTCCGCAAATCCCGCCACCGCGCGAACGGCCCACTCATCCCCGACTGCGCCCACGGCTCGGTCTTCGCCAGATACGCTGCCTCTAAAACCTCCCGGTTCCGCGCAAACCACGGCTCCAAGTCTTCTCCCGACATACGCAACCTTCTTCACTCTTAGCCCCGTGAAGCTGTGCTTCTCAGCGTCCGCGCTCCTTGGCCGTGCTCATCAATAAGTGCCTCCGCTGCGGACAAGCCATACCTGCCCTTAATTGTTTGGAGTACTAGGCTTGGTGTTTAGCTGTTGTGGCCTCCATGCCTTACTCGGTAAACCCTTCAGCTTCTAATGCTTGCCCGTAGCGGATTAGCTCATCATCAGCTTTCCCCAATTTACGCGAACATATAAGCCCTTCTGGCCTATCTTGCGTGTCTAAAGCATGCGGGAAGTGATACCCAACATAAGAATAATCCTGAAGCGCAGCAGTCAAACCGCTGTGGGCAGCTCGATACCGTTTGGGGACCGATATCTTACGAACTTCATTCGGATACAACCGCATTTGTACACAACAAACAGCAACTTGATTGGACCACTGCTGTTGACCTACTTTTGGGTGTTTAATGAGGTCCGAGAAGCGAATAACTGTTCCACCAATCTGCCGCATCTTACGCTTCATTACGGAAACATATTGCTTCTCAGCCGATGTTTTTGCACAGGCGGGAGACATTGATAATGCAATCAGATACAAAGAAAGAGCAAGCACAGCAAAACGCAAGAGTTGACGAATACGCATCAATAATAGCCTTCCTTTACTTATGTTTAACAGTCAACGAAATCATAGCCAGCGGTTTCAGGAAAGTGATCTCAATCCTCTTGTCACCGCGAATGATATAGGTCGTGCTATTGGATGACGAAGTCACTTGATCAAGCGCTTGGGCAGCCCAATGCGTACCACCGTTCCAGTCGGGCGCAATATTGGTCATAAAGCGCAGCAGCATCACAGTGTTACGCTGGAGAACAGAGCGCGAATCATTAGGCAAGCCAATTATCAAGCTTGCTTGGAGAATGTTTTTCTTCACCCCTATGATTTCCATGATTGCCAGTTTATCATTCGTCATCCCCAGGTATCGCGGCTGACCATAAACAGCTGTGGACCTTCGCATGACAATCGCATTTGACAAATACTGAGTCACTTCTGCATATGAGAGTCCAATACTTTGCTTGCCCGCGTGGGCATTTGGCGACCAGCTGATTAGCAATGCAAGTGCGATAACAGGAACGAAAACTTTTTTCATATCTTTTCCTTATTAAGCCACGAGTCTTGCGGCCCGAGCAATACAATAAATAACTCTGGCTTTCATTGTGCAGAAAACACCTCAGAAAAACCCGCCTTGCATCATACCGAGGCTGTGCGCCTCGCTTCGTTTGCTAACGCGCTGCCGGGGCTGGGGCAAGGGCGTAAACAGACTTGATGTCGGACGTCTTCAGAATGCGGGTCCCCTGGATTGTAGCAACAGTGTACTGAGAGCCATCAAAACTTATCAGAGTTCCCTGAACCTGAGTCCCGTCCGTCAGCAGAAACAAAGACTGAGCAGTTGGGACCGCGACAGTCGGGACACCCGTGGAAGGAGCAGTAGACGAAGAATCTGCGATCAGCGGAGACTGGGCGAGCGTATCAGTATTGACATACATCACAAAGTCCTGCCCCTTGTTCGCAGAAACATCCTTGCCGTTGATGAAGATTGCGACAGGAGCCAGCAAAATAGCGGTCGCGATAGAAGCTGTCCGATTGTCCCGACCCCGAATAATCTGGGCGTCGGCCCGCAGGGGAATACGGGTTTTGTCGGCAGTGAGAATATAATCAATGCTGAACTTAAGCTTGCCGGATTTTCCGAACATACCACGCCGGCTGGACTCAACGACTTTGCCAAAAGCCGGCGTATCGGCGGCAATGAGCAAGACGTGACCGGGACCATAAACATCTTTCGCGACCTCAAACGGCACCTCTTCCCCCGCTTTGTTACCCCCGGATTTCAGGTTTTTGAGGAGAGAAACGTGAACTTGCGTTCCTTCAGGAATATCAACTTTTCCAGCGGCGATGACAACTGCTGTACCCACAGCAGGAGCAGCCGTTTGAGCTAAACAGGGTCCGCCGACAGCAACAAAAAAACAGACCACAGCAGGGATGGTGGCGATGGACGACCGCAGAGGCAAGTAAGACATAATATCATCTTTCTTCGGAAGGACAAAGGCTACTAAATTGCCGCAAAATTACGGTATGCGCTATTATATAAATAATCACAATAAATGTCAAGAAACCGAGCAAACTGCAAGATATTTTCTGGCTTGGCCTTGACATCCCTCCCCCCCCCCACTCGCCATAATAGTAGACATAAGATTTATTTTCTTAGCCCCGGAGGGGCTTTGTACGCTTTTAGCCCGGCCATTCATGGCCGGGATTGAGGAAAACAAACCATGCCCACCACGTCTTGCGGACCCAAAACCGAACACGGCGGACCCAAAACACAGCACGGCAAAGCCATCGCCAGCCGCAACGCCACCACCCACGGACTCTTTGCCCGAGACATTGTCCTGCCCGCCCTCGGTGAAGACCCCGGCGGCTACCAGCAGGTCCAGGACGAATGGACACAGCAGCTTGCTCCCCGCAATCTTTTGGAGCAGCACTACGTCGAAAAGATCGCCGCAGCGAGCTGGCGTCTTCGGAGGCTCCACCGCTGGCAGGCCCAGATCTTCGAGGACGACACACTGACCGAAGATGAGCGCCTCGACAGGCTCGACAAAGTTCTGCGCCATGAAACGGCCCTCCAAAGGCAGATTGACACCGCCGTCAAGCTGCTCGCCAAAGAAGTCCCGCAGCTTTACAAGCAGCGCCTGCGCGAGCAGGTGCTCGAAGACCTGCACATCACCGAGCGCGAGTGCCGCGAGGAGCCGGACACCGACCTCGGCGTCTCGCTTGAAACCAGCAACCGCTTGTACCAGCTCAAGAAAGCCACCAAGCAGGCCGTCCACGAGCTGTCCGTCGCCCCGCTCGACCCCGCCGACACTCTTGACTCCTTGCCCTCCCCTAACAGGGGAGGGGTTCTGAACGCGGGAGGGGTTCTTGAAATTTGCCAAAACGAACCTACCACGCCCAAACGCGCGTATCGGACACTCTCCCGGCGCAGCCACACCGTTCGAGCAGCCTCCTTGCCCGCGAAGGCGGGAACTTGAGCTTTTAGAGCACGGGGGTTCAGCCCCGTGCCTGTGTCCCCTTGCAGGAAACCCGCCCCCATGCCCCGAACTTACGGGCATGACCAATTTGGACCACGGCTTAGACCAAGAGCGCCAGCGATTAGAAGATGCCCGAATGCGGCGGCCCGGCGCAGAATGGCGGCGCTGGGGACCCTACGTGTCGGCGCGGGCCTGGGGCACCGTGCGCGAGGACTACTCGGAGGACGGCGCGGCCTGGGGCTACCTCCCCCATGACCACGCCCGCTCGAAAGCCTATCGGTGGAACGAGGACGGCCTGGCGGCGATCTGCGACAGCTCGCAGGAGCTTTGCTTTGGGCTGGCGCTCTGGAACGGGCAGGACCCAATCCTCAAAGAGAGGCCATTCGGGCTGTCCGGCCCCGAAGGCAACCACGGGGAGGATGTCAAGGAGTATTATTTCTTCGAGGATAGCACTCCCACGCACTCGTATATGAAAATGCTGTACAAATACCCGCAGGCGGCGTTTCCCTACGAAGATTTAGTCGAAACGAACGCTAAGCGCACCAAGCATGACCCGGAATATGAGCTGCTTGATACCGGCGTGTTCGCAGACAATCGGTACTGGGACGTGACAATCGAATACGCCAAAGCCTCCCCCGAAGACGTGCTCATCCAGATCACGGCAGCGAACCGGGGGCCGGACGCCGCGACTTTGCACATCCTGCCGACCCTCTGGTTCCGCAACATCTGGACCTGGGGCTGGCCCAATCCCAAGCCGGGGCTGAAGGCGCGGGTGGGGGGCAGGCAGACGGTCATCGAAGCCCGGCATCACGAGCTGGGCCAGCGGGCGCTGTTTTGCGGCGGCGCACCCGCCCTGCTGTTCACCGAGAACGACACCAATGAAAAGCGGCTCTACGGGACTGCCGACAACCCGACACCGTATGTCAAGGACGGCTTCCATAAGCACGTCGTCCACGGCATCGAGGGCGCAGTCAACCCAAACCAGACCGGCACCAAAGCCTGCGCCCATTACACCGTCACTGTCGAGGCCGGGCAGTCGGCAACACTCAAGCTGCGGCTCACCCCGGACGCCCTGGCCCCCGACCCGCTCGGAACGGGCTTTGACCAGGTCTTCGCGGCCCGGCTTGCCGAAGCCGACACGTTCTACGGCTGCCTCGGGTCGGCGGAACTCTCGGAGGATGCCCGCCGCGTCATGCGTCAGGCGTTCGCCGGCCTGCTCTGGTCCAAGCAGTTCTACAAGTACGATGTCCTGCACTGGCTCGAAGGCGACCCCGCCGAGCCGAAGCCGCCCGCCGTGCGCCTCAAAGGCCGCAACCACGACTGGATGCACCTGAACGCCAAAGACATCATCTCGATGCCCGATACCTGGGAGTACCCCTGGTTCGCAGCCTGGGACCTGGCGTTCCACTGCATCCCGCTGGCCGTGATTGACCCGGAGTTCGCCAAAGAGCAGCTTCTTCTCCTCGGCCACGAATGGTTCCAGCACCCGAACGGTCAGCTTCCCGCCTACGAATGGGCCTTCGGGGATGTCAACCCCCCGGTGCAGGCATGGGCCGCCCTGCGCGTCTACCAAATCGAGGCCCGTGTTTTGGGCCGCCCCGGCGACTTTCAGTTTTTGGAAAAAGTCTTTCATAAGCTCCTCCTGAACTTCACCTGGTGGGTGAACCGCAAGGACACCGAAGGCAACAATGTCTTTCAAGGCGGCTTCCTCGGCCTGGACAATATCGGCCTCTTTGACCGCTCCCAGCCGCTCCCGACCGGAGGGCACCTGGAGCAGTCCGACGGCACCTCCTGGATGGCGATGTACTGCCTGAATATGCTCGCCATCGCGATCGAGCTGACCCGCACCGATCCCTCTTACGAGGACATGGCGACCAAGTTCTTCGAGCATTTCGTTTATATCGCCCACGCGATGAACTCGATGGGCGCAAAAGACGTAGACCTCTTCGACGACAACGATGGCTTCTACTATGATGTCCTGCATTACGACAGCGGCGACCGGATGTTCATGCGTGTCCGCTCGCTGGTCGGCCTCATCCCACTGCTTGCCGTAGACACCCTGGACAATGCCCAGCTTGCCGTCCTGCCGGACTTTGCCCGCCGCATTGACTGGTTTCTCCAGAACCGCCCCAATCTCGTCAAGAGCGTCGCCGATTTCTGCGAGACCGGCCACAACAACCGCCGCCTCTTGTCCATCGTTGACCCTAATCGCCTGCGGGTCATCTTAACCAAAATGCTCGACGAAACCGAGTTCCTGTCCCCGCACGGCCTGCGCTCCGTCTCGCAGTTCCACCGCGACCACCCGGTCGTCATGGATGTCAACGGCACCGAGTACCGCCTCGACTACGAACCCGCCGAGTCCACCACCGGCCTCTTCGGCGGCAACTCCAACTGGCGCGGCCCCATCTGGTTCCCAATCAACTATCTTCTGATTGAAGCCCTGCAAAAGTTCGACTACTACTTAGGACCCGAGTACACCGTCCCGTTCCCCACCGGCTCCGGCCAGAACCTCACACTCGCCGAAGTCGCCGCCGAGCTGTCCCGCCGCCTCACCAGAACCTTCCTCAAAGACGATGCCGGACGCCGCCCCGTCTACGGCGGCACGGACATCTTCCAGACCGACCCGCACTGGAAAGACCACCTCCAATTCTTCGAATACTTCCACGGCGACAACGGTGCGGGCCTCGGCGCGTCCCACCAAACCGGCTGGACCGGCCTCGTCGCCAAACTCATCGAGCAAAGCGGGGAGTAGCAGGAACCATGACATAAATGTCACGGCTAAGGTTTTAGTGGGGTATTCAGCGAAGACGCTGCAAAACACCGCTTCTGCAATGGCAGACCTGGAAGGCGCGGGGTTAGAAGAGAGAATTCCGAGTGCCGCGAAGCGGTACTTCGTAGCCGAAGGCTGATTAGCCGTGACATTCATGTCATGGTTTCCTGATTGGAACATTTATGAGCATTTTCGATGGGACACGGCTTGGCAGCGAGACGTTTAAGCTGGATATTGGCCGGATGCGGCGCGGATGGTACTCGGATAAATACTTCGGCAATATCGTGACGCTGCTGTCGGCGCTGGCCGACGAAGGCTACACGTTTGAAGGGGTCCAAACCGGCGATGTGGAGGTAGAGATGCAGTGGTTCACCCGCCGTGCGCCGTTCTCACTGGTCGCCGGCGTGGACAAAGCCCTGGCAATGCTCAAAGCCTGCACCGGCTACTTCGACGCCCAAAATGTCTGGGTGCCGACCTACCAAAACCTCGAAGTGACCGCCGTGCAGGACGGGTTTCTGGCCCCCTACGGCGGCGACCCAAACGATGTCACGCCGGTGCTCAAAGTCCGGGGCCGCTACCGGGACTTCGCGCCGCTGGAAACGCCGACCCTCGGGGCGCTCACCCGCCAAACCCGCGTCGCCACCAATGTCTACGAAGTCCTGACCGCCGCACGCGGCAAGGAAGTCCTGTTCTTCCCCGCCCGCTTCGATGCCCACGAAGTCCAGGCCGGCGACGGCTACTCCTACCACATTGCCGTCCAGCGCTACAACCAGACCCACGGCGGCACTGTCCCGAGTGCCGTTTCCACCGACGAGCAGGGGGACTGGTGGGGCGGCGCGGGCGGCGGCACCGTGGCCCATGCCGCCATCGCCTGCTTCCTCGGAGACACGGCGGAAACCGTCCTTCAGTTCGCCCGCATCCTGCCGCCGCCCATCCCGCGCATCGCCCTGGTGGACTTTAACAACGACTGCATCGGCGACAGCCTCGCGACCATGCAGGCCCTGTTCCAAAAGCACATGGAGCTGACCAACGCCGGGCAGCATGACGAAGCCCAAAAGTACGTTCTATTTGGCGTCCGCCCCGACACCAGCAGCAACCTCATGGACAAGTCGCTCGACCCACTCGGCGACAAAAAGCTCGACCGGGGCGTCAATGCGCGTTTGGTCTACAAGCTGCGCCGGGAGCTTGACCGGGCGTATGAGTCCTGGACCATTCCCTTTCCGTGGCTGGAACGCGCCAAAGCCTACTGCCGGAATGTCAAGATCACCGTCACCGGCGGCTTCACGCCCCAGAAGATCCGCGAGTTCGAGGAAAACGCCGTCCCCGCCGATGTCTACGGCGTCGGCTCCTACCTGTTCAGCAACTCGGTCGAAGAAGGCACCAGCAACGACTTCACCGCCGACATCGTCCGCGTCAAAGTGGGCGGTCAGTGGCGCGACCTCGCCAAAGTGGGCCGCCGCGCCGCCGAAAACCCCGCCCTCCTGCCCGTAGACTGGAACGAGATTTAGGGCAGACTGAGAAGAGACTGTGCCGTAAGTCTCCCTGCCCAGAACGGCAGGGTTTTGTGCCACGGGGCTGAACGGCAGGGTTTTGAAGTGCAAGCCCCCGCCTTCGCGGGCGAGGAACTAAGCTTGCGCGGGCGAGGAACTAGGATTATCTGATGCCCGCGCAGGCGGGGAATTGCTCTTTGAAGCACGGGGGTTCAGCCCCGTGGCACAAAACCCCGCTCTATTGCCGGTGGACTGGAACGAGATTTAGGATTTGCCCCAAACCAGAGCCGTAGGGGCGCCGCTTGCCGCGCCCTCTTTGCTCCTAATACCCCCGGTCCGCGTCCACGACCCCTTCCAGCGGCTCGCCCGCCGCCAGCCGGCGCAGGTTCGCCAGAAACAGCGCCTTCTGACGCTCGCGCAGCCCCGGTGTCCAGCCCTGTGAGTTGTGCGGGGTGAGTTGTGCGGGGCAATGTGGACATTCGGCAGGTCCCACAGCGGGCTGCTTTGGGGCAGCGGCTCCGACGCGAACACATCTAAGCACGCCCCGCCGATCTTTTGCCCTTGCAGCGCGGCGATCAGCGCCGGCTCGTCCACCAGGCCGCCCCGCGCGATATTGATCAGCCATGCTGAAGGCTTTATCAAAGCAATCTGCGCCGGGCCGAGCAGTGCATTGGTCTCGGTCGTCAGCGCGGCGGCCACCACCACAAAGTCGCTTGACGCCAGCAGGTGCGACAATCCGAGCGGCCCGGTCAGCACGGCGTCTACATGGGCGGCGGGGGCAGGGGAGCGGCGCAGGCCGAGGGTCCGCATGCCGAACGCTTTGGCGCGGGCGGCGACCCCCAGCCCAATCGGTCCCAATCCGATAATCCCGACCGTCTGCCCAAACAGCTCCGCCTGCACCAGCGGCTCCCAGCGACGCTCCCGCTGCTGCTGCATCAGCTCCGGCAGGCGGCGGGCAACCAGCAGCATCCAGGCCAGCACGAACTCGGAGATAGCGATCTCGAACGCCGGCCCCGAGTCTGTCACCACCAGTCCCGCGCTCATCTTGGCCCTGACCGGCGGGGTCAGCACATGATCCACGCCCGCGCTTGCCGTGTGCAGCCAGCGGACATTTGGGCCGCCTGCGACAATCTCTGCATAACGCCGGCCAGCGACCCACCGCAGCACCCCAGCGGCCTCCCGCCAGGTATCTTCAGGCTGCCCATCCTCGGCATACGGCAGCAGAGTCACACCTGGCGCGATGTCCGCCGCCGACCCGCGCATCTCGTCGTATACTTCCTCGGGAACCAGAATATCCATAGGCACTCTGTACCCGCTTTGGCAACCCGGCATTGACAACCGGACGCGCTTCGGCTATAATGCCTGCATGACAGCCCATGTCACCGTGTATTCCCGGCCCGGCTGCCACCTCTGCGAAGACGCTGTCCGCGATTTGACGCAGTTGCAGGCGCAAACGCCGTTCACACTCGAAGAAGTCAATGTTGAGGCAGACCCGGCCCTCGAAGCCAAATACGGCGAGCAGATTCCCGTGATTTTGCTGAACGGCGCGTTCGTGTCCGAGTACATCGTAGACCAAGACCAATTTCGTCAGCTTTTGCTATCTTATAAAGGAGAATAACCCATGCGAGTCCGTGCTAAAGAACTGCGCCGCACCCGAAAGCGTACCGAAGAGCGCCACAAAGCCCGCCACAAAGCGGACGCCCCTGTTGCCGCCGTCGCTGCCCCTAAAAAGAAATAACCCTTAACTCACGGAGAAGCCCGTCATGGAAATCTCTCAAGTGGAAAAAATGCGGGGGATGACGCACCCTGAAGAGCGTCTTTCCCCGCGTGAAGTCGAACTCATCAAATACCGCGACAACCGCACTGCCCTTCTCGTCACTCTGATGACCGGCGAGACCTTCGAGGGCGCTCTGCGCTGGCACGACCCCTTGGCCCTGCGGCTGGTCCAACCCGACCGTACCGAAGTCACCATCTACCAGCACGCCATTTCTCATTACCGACCCAAAGTTTGAGACGCTGCTCCCCCGAAAACACGAAAGCCGCCGTCTCCCGATGGAGACGGCGGCTTTTTAATCACTCAAGACTGCAAGTAGTCGCGGAGGCGCTTTTTGCGGGCAGCCGAGCGCAGCTTTCGCAGGGCCTGGGACTCGATCTGGCGGACACGCTCACGGGAGATATGCAGCTCGTCGCCGATCTGCTGCAAGACCGATTTATCGTCCTCGTCGAAGCCGAAGCGCTTCCGCATGATAATCTTCTCGCGGTCGTCGAGTGTGTTCAAGATCGCTTCGATCTCGCCGCGCATCTCCTGGGCAATTAGCTCATCTTGAGGGTTCAGCGAGTTGCGGTCCAAAACTAAGCTGCCGAGAGAAGTGCTGTCGTCGTCGCCAACAGTCATATCGAGTGACACCGGCTCCTGCGTGGTTTGCAGCAGGCTGTTCATCTTCTTGAGCGACAGGCCCGTGTGTGCGGCGATCTCCTCCACGGTCGGCTCCTGGCCCAAAAGCCGCTGGAGTTCAGCGCGTGATTTATCTATCTTCCGCAGGGACTCGGAGATGTGCGCGGGCAGGCGGATCGCTTTGGCCTTGTTGTCAATCGCCCGCCCAATGCTCTGCCGGATCCACTGGGTCGCATACGTGCTGAACCGGTACCCCATGCGCGGGTCAAACCGCTCGGTCGCGGTCATCAGGCCGATTGCGCCCTCTTGAATCAGGTCTTCCAGCGGGATGCCGCTGGCGAGATAATTCTTAGCGATGGACACCACGAGGCGCATATTGGCCTCAATTAAGCGCTCTTTGGCGGTCAAGTCGCCGTATCGCGCTCGGCGGGACAGGGACTTTTCCTCGGTCGCGGTCAAAAGCCGGGTCCGGGTCAGGCGGTTGATGTAGGAAGCAAGGTCATCGGCGAGCAGGCCGGCGGGCAGGGGGTCCGGCAGGGGCGAGCGGCTGAGGCCCATCGCCTCACGCGAATCGTCTTCGGGCAGGCCGCTGAAAAACTGGTCGGCTGTCGTGGTCATGCTTGCTGGGTCTCGCGGTAATGCATTACGAAATTGAAAAAGCTCGACAAAACTCGAAAAGCTCAACACTGAGGCTCGCAGAACAGTTCGGCGCGGCCGGCAAAAAATCCTCTTTTAAAACCGCTTTTGAATGCACCAGTTTTTCTGCTACAATAGAGTCGAACACAAAGGAGCCGAAAGCAGGAATTTCTCGATGCCGACTCGTCTCCACGCCCAGGACCTCCAAATCCGCTACGCCCCCGATCTGCCGCCGGCTTTGGAGCGGCTGACCCTGGCGCTTGAACCCGGCGTCTTTGCCGGAGTCCTCGGGCCGAACGGCTCCGGCAAATCCACGCTGATCCGGGCGCTGTCCCGCACCATCAAGCCATCCGCCGGGGCGGTGCTGCTCGGCGACCGGGACTTGTTCGCCGATATTTCGGCCCGTGATTCGGCGCAAACTATTGGGGTTGTGCCGCAGGACACCGGCGTCTCGCTGGACTTCACCGTTCGCGACATTGTCCGCATGGGACGCGCCCCGCACCTGCCGCCGCGTCCGTTCGCCGCCGAAACCGCCGCCGACGAATTGGCCGTTGCCGACGCCCTCCGGGCCGCCCGGATCGAAGACCTCGCCGAGCGGATCGTCACCACACTCTCCGGCGGCGAGCGGCAGCGGGTCCTGCTGGCCCGCGCCCTCGCCCAGCAGACTCCGGTGCTGCTTCTCGACGAGCCGACGGCGAGTTTAGACCTACGCCACCAAGCCGAAGTGCTGACCCTCGCCCGCGAGATGGCGCACACCCAAAACAAATCCGTGCTGGCCGTGCTGCACGACGTCAATCAGGCGTCGGACTACTGCGACTTCCTGGTTCTGCTCAGTCACGGAAGCGTTGCGGCAGCGGGGGCGCCCGCCGAGGTGCTGACCGCCGAGAATATCCGCCGTGTTTACGGGGCGCGGGTCTGGGTCCGCCCGCACCCGCTGTCGGGCCGGCCTCAAATCTTGCCGCTGTCCGAAGCGCTCCCGCCAACAATGGATACGCCGCGCCCGAGCGTCCACGTTATCTGCGGCGGCGGCGTGGGCGCGGGCCTGCTGCTGGCGTTGTCCGGCCTCGGCGGCTCCGTCTCCGCCGCCTGCCTGCACTCGGGCGACCCCGATGCCGACATGGCGCGGGCGCTCGGCATTCCGTTTGCCGAGGAAGCGGCCTTCTCGCTGCTCTCGTATGCGGCCCTGGAAAAATCCGCCCGGCTGGCGTCCGCCGCTGACCTCGTGGTCGTGGCCGAGACGCCGTTCGGGCGGGCCAACCTCGCCAATCTCGAAGCCGCGCTGTCCCAGTGCCGCTCCGGGAAGCCCGTCATCTGCCTGCATTCATCGCCGGACTTCGGCGCCCGAGACCTTGCCGGCGGTGCCGCCCAAAAACTCTGGACGACGCTGCTGGCGGCAGGTGCAGTCGTGCTGACGGACCATACGGCGCTTTTAGACTACTTGACTCGCTGGAACGAGGAGAACCGACACACCAATGGAAGCGATTGCTGAACACGCTCTGGAGCCGGAGCTGACTGCTGCTACCCCTCGCCGACTGCACTTGCCGGGTCGGACCCGGCTGCTGCTGGCTGTGGCGGGCCTGCTGCTCGGATTGTTCGTAGTCGGCAGCGGACGTGCCCTCTGGGAAGGGGCGAAGCTGTCCTGGCTTGCCGCCGCCGGGCATTCCGTCCCCGGAAAAATCGTCGCAATTCGCACCGAGCCGCCTGCGGCCAAAGAAGAAATAGTCAAAGGGGAGCCGCCCCGGCAGACCGCCATCCGCTGGGCCGCCGCCATCCCGACCGCTTCCGGCACTCAGCTTCGGACCGGCTGGATTTCCCTGGCGGACCCGGCCCCGCTGCCGGATCCCGAGCGCGTGCCGCGCCGTGCGCCCGCCGTGCCGGTGTTTCATCTTGGCCAGCCGGTCCCCCTGCGCGTCGCATCGCTGCTCGGCGTCACGGTTTGCCAGCCCTGGGCCGCCGGCCCCGGCAGCCGTATCCTGACCCTGTTTCTGGCGGGCAGCCTCGTGCTTGCGGTCAGCCTGCTGCTGCTGCGACGCCTCCTGCGCTGGGCCGGCAGCCGGGGCCATCTGCTGCGAACCGGCACTGCGGTCATCGGCACAATCACGCACAAGCGCACGGAAACCGAGGACATGGCTCGCTACTTCCTGCGCTACGGCTACCCCGGCGGTGCGGACTCCGGCCGCGAAGAGCAGGTCAGCGCCGACCAGTGGCGCGAGTTCCACGTCGGTCAGCCGGTCACCGTGCTGTTCGACCCCAAAGACCCGGCCCACGCAGGCTTATATGCGCTGATTGCTCAGAAGTAACGGAAGAACTTCGGACTGTGTGTTTCAACGCATATTTTAAGTATTCTGTACGCAGGGATTGGAGACCCGCACAAAGGACCTCACCCCGAAACTACGTTTCGACCCTCTCCTTGAGAAAGGAGAGGGTATGCCTGCGGCATTACTGCGTATCTGCTGCGGAGCAGCGGGGTGAGGTCCAGGCTTCTGTGAGGCACTTTTAAACCCGCGCCAGCAGCTCCGGGTCGTCCGTGACCGGGACATTGACCCGGCGGGAGACAGGGTAGGCTTCCATCTCCTCGGCGGGGCAGGGGATGAGGAGCGAAAGCAGGTCACGGGTATCTGTGACAGTGTAATCAAGCCAGTAGGCTTCGTCCTCGGGGCGCAAAATCACCGGCATCCGGTTGTGGACTTCGGCGGCAACGGCGTTCGGCGTGGTGGTGATGATCGTGCAGGAGCGCAGCGGAGAGCCGTCCGGCGCGTGCCATTCGTCCCACAGCCCGGCAAACGCAAATAGGCCGTTGTCTTTGCGGTGCAGGTACATGGGTGTCTTGACTTTGGAGCCGGCGGGCGCGGCCTGCCATTCGTAAAAGCCATCGGCGGGGATGAGGCACCGGCGGCGGGACAGCGCGGTCCGAAACGACGGCTTCTCGGCCAGTGTCTCGGCGCGGGCGTTGATCATCTTGTTGCCGATGGCCGGGTCTTTGGCCCACGACGGAATCAGCCCCCAGTGGTATGCGCCGGGATGCCGCGTTCCGTTTTGGGTCACGACACTGACATTCTGAGTCGGCGCGATGTTGTACCGTGCCTCTGTGTTGTACCGTGCCTCGGTCTCGGCGATCTCCGAGACCGCAAACCGCTCGGCGATTTCATCAGTCGTATGATAAAGCGTAAACCGTCCGCACATAAATTTGTGCCTCCCAAAAAATACTTCGCAAAATTGCTTGACAGACTTCGCCGTCTGTGATATAGTGAATACAACGCAGGCACACACCGCCCGCGAGACCGACCCAAACCCGGTGCGTTTCCCCGCGCACCTGTAAAAACCGCCGCACCGTGTATCCCCGCACGGCGCGGCGGTTTTTTGCGTCACTCTTCTTTTTGCGTCACTCTTCTTTTTGCGTCACTCTTCTTTTTGCGTCACTCTTCTTTTTGCGTCACTCTTCTTTTTGCGTCACTCTTCTTTTTGCGTCACTCTTCTTTTTGCGTCACTCTTCTTTTTGCGTCACTCTTCTTCCTCGTCTGCCAATCTTCCATACGCCGGGGCGCGGGCCAGGCTTGCCTTGATGCTGTCCTCGACAAACTGCGCGACCACTTCCTCGGTTTCAAGCGCCGCGACCTGCTTGCGGAGGGCGGCAATCTGCGTTTCCAGAGACGCCAATCCCGACGGCTCGGTCTCCAATTCCCGTGCGTGGAGCATTGCTTTCAATCGCTCGCGCAGGGCCTCGCGCAGCGCCCGCCACTCGGTGGCGCGGGGCGTGTCCCCGAGAAACTCATCCAAAATCTCATTGTTGCTGCTGTCGTAAGCCATACGCTAATCTTACCCACATTCCCGAAAACACGCAATTTTCTCCCTAATGAAACAAACTCCGCAGGCCGATAATAGCGTTGGGAGATTTTCAATGACCCGTGGAGTTTACACCGCCGCCGCCGGAATGCTGGCAAACCAGGCCGCTCAGGACACAATCGCGCAGAACCTCGCCAATGCCGCCACGACCGGCTACAAAGAAGATGTCCCGCGCTTCGAGTCGTTTCTTAGCCAGCCCGTCTCTCGCCTTTCGCCCGCCGACCAGGCCGCGCTCGGCACCCTCGGCAGCGGGGCGGGCCTGAAAGATGTCACGACCAATTTTGCCCAGGGCGGCTTGCAAGCATCGGGTAACCCGCTCGATGTCGCGCTGACCGGCGACGCCGCGCTGGTCATCCAGACGCCCGGCGGGCCGCGCCTGAGCCGCGACGGCTCCCTCAGCCTGAACGCGCAGGGCACACTGATCCAGACCAACACCGGGCAGCCGGTGCTCGGCGACGGCGGGCGGACCCTGTCGGTGCCCGCCCAGACAAAAAGCATCATCATCAGCCAGACCGGCGATGTCACCGCCGACGGCGTCAATCTCGGGCGATTGCAGCTTGCCGCGCTGTCGAGCGATGTCAATCCGGTGAAAGTCGGCGACAACCTGTACGCCGTTTCGACGATCAGGCCCGCTGCGGGGACTTCCACCGTCCGGCAGGGCTTTTTGGAAGGCTCCAACGTCAGCATCGTCAAAGAAATGGTCTCGATGATTGCGATCATGCGGGCCTACGAGACCAACCAAAAGATGCTGCAAGCCGAGGACGATACTACCGGCAAAGCGACCAACGAGGTCGGAAAGCTGTAAGAACCCCTCCCGCTCGTTCCTCTCTCCCTCCCCTGCTAGGGAAGGGCAAGAGGAACAAAGAATAGCCGCCTGATCTTGCTCTTTGTCCTCCCTAGCAGGGAGGACCCCTGCGAAGCAAGGAGGTGGGTTCCTAACTTCACACGGCTGGACTGTTCGCGCTTTTTAGAACGCGAATGGAAGCCGGCGACCCCGCGCCCTTCGACAAAAAGGGCGCACCCGGAGAACCGACCCTTATGATGCGTGCCCTGTACACCGCCGCGACCGGCATGGAAGCCCAGCAGCTCAACATGGATGTGATCTCAAACAACCTCGCCAATGTCAACACCGTCGGCTTCAAAAAGAGCCGGGCGGACTTCCAGGATTTGCTGTACCAGGAGATGCGCCCCGCCGGTGCGACCGTTGCTCAGGGCGCGACCTCGCCCACCGGCCTCGAAGTCGGCCTCGGGGTCAAGCCCGCGTCCACGGAGACCATGTTCGACCAGGGGACCTTGCAGGAGACCGGCAACAACACCGATGTCGCCATCGAAGGTGACGGCTTTTACAAAGTTTTACTCCCGGACGGCACCAACGGCTACACCCGCGACGGCTCGTTCAAGCGCGATGTCCAGGGCAAGCTCGTCAACTCCGACGGCTTCGCGCTCCAGCCTGAGATTACCATCCCCGCCGACGCCACCTCCATCGCTATCGGCAAGGACGGCACGGTCAACATCACCAAAGGCGGCTCGAACACGCCGCAGGCGGTCGGCAAGATCACGCTGACCCGCTTCTCCAATCCCGCCGGCCTCCTGCACCTCGGCGGCAACAACTTCCAGGAAACGGCAGCCTCGGGCAGCCCCACCGACGGCACCCCCGGCCAGACCGGCTTCGGCCAGCTTGCCCAGGGCACGCTCGAAATGTCCAACGTCCAGATCGTGCAGGAGATGGTGAACATGATCACGGCCCAGCGGGCCTATGAAGTCAACTCCAAAGCCATCCAAACATCCGACGAGATGCTGCAAACCGCCAATGGCCTGAAGCGGTAAGCGCCAAAATCAAGACGCGGACGTAAACTTCCGCGCTGGAAGGCGTTCGGAAACGCCGCCTGTCCAGGGGACAGAAGATGTTCGGAACGCCTTCCAGCGAGGGAGTGAACTCCCTCGTCATTCTCGGAAACAACCCATGAAATATCCTGTTCTGTGCCTGCTTGCGCTGTCTGCTCCGATCATGGTCCATGCCGCGCCCGTGCATATCACGCTCAAAGCCGCCGCTGCCGCCGCGCCCAATGCCGACGGTTTCCTGACACTCGGCTCGGTCGCGGGCCTGTCCGGCGGCGACAAGGCCGCCCGGACCCGCTTTGCCGCTGTCCTCGTCGCCCGCGCCCCGCTGCCCGGCGAGACCCGGCGCTTGACCCAGGGCGATTTGGCCCTGAAGCTGCGTCAGGCCGGCGTCAACCCGGACACGCAGGTCATTTTAGAAGGCGCAGGAGCAGCAGATGTGACAGTGGGCACCGACCCTGTAGGGGCGCCGCTTGCCGCGCCCTTCGCTTCTGCCCCAGCTGCTCCCGGCCTGCCGGCACCTGCCTTGCTCGCTTCTCCATTTTGCCTTCACAACGGCGACGCGGTGACAATCTATATTCAGTCCGGGGCCATGACCATTACCGCGCCGGCCACGGCCCGTGAGAATGGACGGGTGGGGGACACGGTCCGGGTCCACCGTCCCGGCGTGATGGCCGATCTCTCCGTCCAAGTCGTTGATGCCCAGACCGTACAGATGGAGATTTAGAAAGATGGAGATTTAGGAAACCAATTATGAAAGCACTTTTACAATCGCTTGCCCTGCTGGCAATTGCTGCGAACCTGGCGGCGTCGGCGCAGGCCGAATCGCTGTTCCCCGGCAGCAGCACTGATATTAGCCGCAACGATACCAATGCCGTGTCGCTGTTCTCCGACAACAAGGCCCGGCGGGTGGGGGACACCCTCACGGTCGTGATCACCGAGGCTGGCGCGGCGTCATCCGTGGCGGCGACCAAGACCGCCAAGACCGAAAGCCTGAACTATGGCCCCGGTTTCGGGCCGCTCTTGTTCAACATCAAAACGTTCGGCGTCACCGGCGGCATCAACAGTAATGCCAGCGGCAGCACGACCCGCACGGACAACCTCTCGGCCTCGATTGGCGTCACTGTCAAAGAAGTCCTGCCGAACGGCAACTTGGTCGTCGAAGGCAAGCGCAAAGTCGGCATGAACGCCGAAACCCAGGAAATCACGCTCACCGGCGTCGTGCGCCCCACGGACATCGCGCCGAACAACACGATTGCGTCGCCCTTGGTGGCCGATGCACAGATCAAGTACGGCGGGCGCGGCCCGGTCGGCGACAAGCAGCATGACGGCATTATCTCCCGCATCTTCAAGGTGCTGTTTTAGAACCCCTCCCGCTCGTACCTCGCTCCCTCCCCGCCCTCCGGGTAGCCAGTGCTGAAGCGGAGAGGGAAAGAGGCCGGAGATGAGCGAGACGGGAACGCTCACATTCACCGATCCGAAACTCCTCACCCTCTCCGCTTCAGCACTGGCTACCCGGAGGGCGGGGAGGGAGCGAGGTACGAGCGGGAGGGGTTCTGAAGCCCTAAAGAACCGCCGCGCACAAGCCGATAAATATACCAGTATGACTAACCTGCTCCCACAAACCGCCGCACTGCTCCTGCTTCTCCTGGCCGGAGCCGCCCTTGCGCCTAGCGCTTCGGCGCAGGCGCGGCTGAAAGACATCGCCGCCGTGCAGGGCGTCCGGGGCAACCAATTAGTCGGCTACGGCCTGGTCGTCGGTCTCGACGGCACGGGCGACGGCAACGGCTCGACCTTTACGCCGCAGTCGGTGGCCTCGATGCTGCAAAAGTTCGGCATCACCGTCTCGCCGGGTGCGCTTCAGCTCAAGAATGTCGCGGCGGTCATGGTCACAGCCACCCTGCCGCCGTTTGTCAAAAACGGCAGCGCGATTGATGTCACGGTGAGCAGTCTCGGCGATGCCAAATCACTGCAAGGCGGAACACTCTTGCAGACGCCGCTGCAAGCCGCCAACAACCGGGTCTACGCCGTCGCTCAGGGCGCGGTCTCGGTCGGCGGCTTCCTCGCCGGCGGCGGGGGCGGCGGCTCGGTCACCAAGAACTTTGTCACGGCAGGCCATGTGCCCGGCGGCGCGTTAGTCGAGCAGGATGTGCCGACGACGCTCCTGAGCGCCACGGGCGGGACACTGGATGTCACGCTCAACCAGCCGGACTTTACCACTGCCGCGCGGCTCTCGAACGCAATCAATACCCACAAGCCTTACGGAGTCACGATGGCGGTCGCCGCCGATGCCGGCACCATCCATGTCAGTTTCCTGCCGACCTTCGACCCCGTTTCGGTGATCGCCGGACTCGAGAATGTCCCGGTAGAAACCGATGAAGTCGCAAAGATCGTTATCAACGAGCGCACCGGCACGGTAGTCATGGGCGGCAATGTCGAAGTCTCGCCCTGCGCGGTCGCCCACGGCAATTTGACCGTCTCCATCGCCAATGCGCCGATCATCTCCCAGCCCGGCCCGTTCAGCCGACGGGGTCAAACGGTAGTCCTGCCGCGCAAGATCATCGGCGTCACCGAAGGAAACGAGCGGCTGATCCCGGTGCCGGAGAGCACCAATCTGAACAGTGTCGTGAGATCGCTGAACGCACTCGGGGTCACGCCCCGCGACCTGATCGCCATCTTGCAGGCAATGAAGGAAGCCGGAGCGCTCCACGCCCAGATTGAGATACAGTAAGTTATGCTCAGAATTGACATTCCTGCCGCCGCGCCGATGGACAAAGCGCATCTCGACTTACAAAAAGCGACCCAGCAGTTCGAGGGCTATTTCCTCCATCAGCTTTTGACAGAGATGCGAAAGACAGTGCCGAAAGACACGCTGCTGACCGACACCGGCGACGGCAAGCAGATCTTTCAGGACATGATGGACCAGACGGTCTCTGAGAAGATGTCCAGCCGGGGCGACCTCGGCATGGCGAAGATGATGTACGATCAGCTTGCGCCGTCCCTCGGCGGCACCATAGACAAGAAGAAGTAATAGGAAGAAGTGATAGGAAAAAGTAAGATGTCTGAGCTTGAAATCTCCGAACCGGCCAATATCAAAACAATCCTGAAGACCCTGCGCGACGAGCTGGCGCTGCAAACACGCCATCAAAAGCTGCTCGAAAGCCAGCAGATGGCGCTTCTCTCTTGCGACCGGGTGCGCTTCACCGCTTTGCAGGACGAATACGCGCAAGTTTTAGTCCAGCTTGAAGCCCAGGACACCGCCCGCCGGGCGGCGATGGCAGGCCACGACGGTCACGCGCTGCTGCTATCCGCGATCAAGTCTCAGTGCAGCGAGCGTAATCAAGCCACGCTGCAAACGCTTGAAGACAGCCTGCGCCGGACACTCGAACAAGTGCAAACACTGACCCGCCGCAACCAGACTTTGATCCAAAACGAATTAGACTATTTGGCGTTCTCGCTGGACCTCCTTGTGGAGGCGGGACGCACCGCAGACTGCGGCTACGGCTCGGTGCGGGTCGGGCGGGGCGGACGCTCCACCTTTCTTGATAGCCGCGCCTAAAACCTCTTGTTTTCAAGACCTCTCGCCTTCACAGGAGAACGCACTTATGCCGGGAACATTTTTTGGACTTTCCATCGGAGCCTCGGGGCTGGCCGCCGCGCAGGTCGGCTTAGATGTCACCGGGCAGAATATCGCCAACGCCAACACGCCCGGCTACGCCGTCCAGTCGCTCCACCAGACCGCCAGCGACCCGTACACGTCGGCGGACAAGGGCACTCTGCTGACGCCCGGCCTCCTCGGGAGCGGCGTCTCGGTTCGCGGCATCCAGCGGGCCAGTGACCAGTTTTTGGACACGCAGGTCCGGGACGCGAATTCCAATTTGTCGGGGCAGGCCGCCCAGAGCAACGCGCTGAAGCAGGTCGGAGCCGCCTTCGGGGAGCCGTCGGCGACCGGCCTCAACGCCGCCCTGTCAAGCTTCTTCAACGCATTTCATGACGTCGCCGGCAGCCCCGAAAACATCGGGGTGCGGACCGCCGCGGTCCAGCAGGGCGCGGCGCTGGCCTCGGCCTTCGGCACCGTGCAGTCGGGGCTGACCGAGACGGCCGCCAGCCTTGCCAGCCAGGCGTCCTCGGACACGCAGAGTATCAACAACTACAGCACCCAGATCGCCGCGCTGAACGTCAGCATCCGGGCCAGCACACGGGATGGGCAGCCGCCGAACGACCTGCTCGATCAGCGCGGAGCGCTGCTGGATAAGCTCTCGGGCCTCGCCAATATCGCCGTGCAGAACACCGCCGACGGCACCGTCAACGTCTCAGTCGGCGCGACCCCGCTGGTGCTCGGCGTGGACTCCTATGCCGTCACGCTGCCGGGCCTGACTGCTTCAGGCGATTTGACCGGCGGCGCACTTGCCGGGATCGTCAAATCGCAGGCGCAAGTCGCAGCCTACCAGGGGCAAGTCAATACGCTGGCGGCATCGGTCACTTCCCAGGTAAACGCCGCTCAGGCGGGTGGACTGGACGCCAACGGCAATCCCGGCCCGGCGTTCTTCACGGTGACCACCGGCAATGAAGCGGCGACCCTGCGCCTGAACCCGGCGCTCGAAGCCGATCCCCGGCGCCTTGCGGCGGCCTCGGTGCCGACCCCGCCGGCGACCTTCGGCGCAGGTGACGGTGCAAACGCTCAGGCGATTGCCGGGCTGCTCACCTCGGCGACCGCCGCGCTCGGCGGGGCGAGCATCCAAAGCTTTTACCACCAGACCGTCTCCGATGCCGGCAGCCGGGCCGCAACCGCGCAGTCCGGCACGGCGACGGCGTCGGCAGGCTACACGCAGCTCTCGAACCAGCGCCTCTCCTCGACCGGCGTCTCGACCGACACCGAGCTGACCAACCTCTTGAAGTACCAGCGGGCCTATCAAGCGTCGGCGCGGGTCGTCTCGGTGTCGGACGACCTGCTGGGCACGATCATCAACAACCTGTTCTCAGGCCGCTAAGTAGAGGAGGCCAGCCATGCGAATTACAAACAGCCTGCAATATCAAAATCAGACGCACAATATCGAAAGCAGCCTGGAAAATCTTTCGACGGTGCAGAGCCAGATTTCGTCGGGCAAGAAGCTGCAATCGTTCGCCGACGATCCTGCCGGAGCCGCGCAGTCGCTGGCCCTGCGGAGCGCTCTGTCGGACAACAGCCAGTACAGCCGCGATGCACTATCGGCAACTTCGTTTTTGACTGCCACTCAGAGTGCGCTGTCCAGCGCTTCGAGCGCCGTGCAGTCCGCCCGGCAGATCGCGGTCGCCGGGGCGAACTCGACCCAGACCCCGGACAGCCTCGCGGCTTTGGGCACCCAGGTAGACAATATCCTCCAGCAATTGACGCAAACTGCCAATAATCAAGCCGGAGGCCGCTACTTATTCGGCGGCACGGCGACCACAACTGCGCCGTTCGATGCGGCCCAGACCTATATCGGCAACGCCCAGGCGCTGACTTCGACGATTGGACCCGGACACACGCTGCAAATCAACACGGTCGGCAGCGCGGTGTTCGGCCCGGCGTTTACGGCGCTGAAAGCCCTGAAAGCCGATCTGGCGTCGGGGAATGCTGTCGCGGTCTCCGGCGACATCGGCAAAGTGGATACCGCCCTGTCCGCCCTAAACACGGCGTCGGCCTCGGCGGGGTCGCGGGCCAATCAAGCAGCGACCGCGACCCAGAATTTGACCCGCGCCCAGGGCGAGTACGAGAGCAATCTGTCCGGCATTGAGGACGTGGACCTCGCTCAGGCGTATGTCCAGCTACAGAGCGCCACCAATGTCTATCAGGCATCGCTGTCCACCACCGCAAAAGCGTACCAGTATAGCCTCGCCGATTTCCTTCACTAGCTCGATCACTAGCGCGAGTTGCCCCGGCCAATGGATGTGCCGGGCTAAAGTCATGGGATGACTTCCAACCCTTTGCTCTCAACGAAAGAACCACCCATGCCTACCGAAACCTTCGAGACCGCCCGCTTTGGCGCTTTAATCGTGGATGCTCTCAAAACCCTTTCCTTCGCCGAGGGCCTGCCCGGCTTCGAGACGTGCCGCCTGTTCGCCGTGCTGCCGCACCACATGGCCGACGGCGACAAGGGCAGCCCGTTTGTCTGGCTGCAATCGCTTGAGCGCGGCGACCTGGCGTTTCTCGCCATCGAGCCGCACAAAGTCTTCCCGGACTACGCCCCGCGCATCCCGCGTGCCGAGATGGAGACGCTCGGCCTGACCGAAGACACCGCCCGCCCGCGCCTCTACACCCTGCTGACCGTCCCGGCGGGCGATCCGTCGGGCATCACCGCAAACCTGCTGGCCCCGATTTTGATCAACTCGCATGCCCGCCTCGCCAAGCAGGTCGTGCTGAACACCGATAGCTACGGCTTGCGGCATCGGCTGATCCCTGCCGAGTAGGCGCATTGGCGGCAAAAATAAATCTACGGACGGAACGGATTGCGGTTGACTTTGGGGGCGTTAGGCAGTAAAATAGTTCTCAAGTGCATGCGCGAGACTACCACTTCCGAAATCAATCCAATCGCGCTGCGCCAGGGAGGGCCGTATGTTAGTTCTGACACGTAAACTCAATCAAAGCATCAAAATCGGTGACGAAGTCGAGATCACCGTCATCGAAGTCCGGGGCGACCAGGTACGCCTCGGCGTCACCGCCCCGCGCGACGTGGCCGTCCACCGCAAGGAAGTCTACCTGCAAATTCAGCAGGAAAACCGCGCCGCCTCCGCCGCCCCGGAAGCATCCGCGCTCGACAGCCTCAGCGACGCCGTCACCCAGCAGGGCAAGATCAAATAAAGATACGCAGCAAAGCCGCTTCCTCCACTCGGAGGAAGCGGCTTTTTACTTTTTCTTTTGTGCCCCCTTGCCCTTGACATCCACGTTTTCATAGGATATGCTGCCTCTGTCGCCAAAACAACCCCGGCGCAGTGCTGCGCTCCAATCGTGTCTGCTCGTGTTTGCTGGCATAGAGTGTTTTATTGGAATAAGCAGACTTCGGCATAATGCTTCTCCTTGCTGTCTGGACAATCGCGCCGCACGGAAAACAGGCGTTCGGCAACAGGCGTTCGGCCTTCGCGAACAGCACAAAAAGAGACATTTGACAAGCGGTTTCTTAGCGAAATAGGGCAAGAGGGTCAAATGTAGGAAGGGCGAACACAAGGTTCGCCCCTACGGGGTTGGGAGGGCGACGGGCTGGGTGTAGGGCGCAAACAACGTAGGGTGCGAACCTTGTGTTCGCCCGTTTCTCGTTCGCTCTTCTATGCCGCTGTTCGCCTTCACCGATTTCTTGACAAACAACCGGGCGCAAGGTACACTGAAAGACACTCTTAAAAGTCTTACAGAGCACAGTTCGAAGGAGCAGGCCATGATTATTATACTCTCGTCAGGGGCGACGAAGGAGAACTTAACGCACGTGACACAGATGCTTGAGGAGCGCGGCTACGGAGTGCATCTCTCCGAAGGCGTCGAGACCACCATTGTCGGCGCGGTCGGTGTGCCCGCCGACGCCGCTATGAAGGCGGAAGTGATGCAGCAGTTCGAGGCGCTCCCCTATGTGGACAAAGTCGTCCCCGTCACGAAGCCCTACAAAGTGGTCGGCAAGCAGTTCCACCCGGAGCCGACGGTGATTGATGTGCGCGGAATCAAGATCGGCGACCCGGCGTTTGTCGTGGTCATGGCCGGCCCCTGCACGGTCGAAACCGAAGACCAATTGATGGAGTCGGCACGAGCGGTCAAGGCCGCCGGGGCACATATTCTCCGGGGCGGGGCGTATAAGCCCAGCACATCCCCCTACTCGTTCCACGGCCACGGCGAGCCGGCGCTGAAAATGCTGGCGGCGGCGCGGGAAGAACTCGGGATGCCGATTATTACCGAAGTCTTGGACGTGCGCGATGTGGAATTGGTCTGTCAGTACGCCGACATTCTGCAAATCGGTACGCGCAACATGGCAAACTTCCCGCTCCTGACCGAGATCGGCAAAACGCAGGTGCCATGCATGCTCAAGCGCGGCATGGCGGCGACGATTGAGGAGTGGCTGCAAGCCGCCGAGTATATTGCTTCCAAAGGCAACAAAAACGTGATGCTCTGTGAGCGCGGCATTCGGACATTCGAGACCTACACCCGGAACACGTTCGACATCAACGCCATCGCGGCGGCAAAAGAACTCTCGCACCTGCCGGTCATCGCCGACCCGTCCCATGCCACAGGCCGGGCCAGCCTGGTCAACGCTGTTACACGCGGCGCAATCGCCGCCGGGGCCGACGGCATCATCATCGAAGTCCACCCGAACCCGGAAAAGGCTCTGAAAGACGGTGCCCAGTCCCTCCTACCCGAAGCCTTTGAGGCGCTGATGCACGACATCGCACCGATTGCCCAGGCCGTGGGTCGGCACATTTAAGGAGACACTCATGGCAGTTCTGCAAGCCCCACCGACGCAAGCACCCGCCGCAGTCACAAAGACCGACCGTGATTGGGAGCTTTATTATCAGATTCGCTCACAAATCGAGACGCCGGAGAATATCGGCAAGCTGATACTCTTTGATCTCGACAGCGGCGATTACGAGATTGACGATGAGACGAGTCTCGATGCAGTCTCCAGACTGCAAGGCCGTCATCCTGGCTCAAAGCTTCATGCCCTGCGGATCGGCTATGAGGCCGTGTGTTCTTTCGACGGCGTCTTGGAGCGACTGCCCCGATGATGTCAGGTAAAGTCAGCCGTCGTCGTGCGAGTTTATCTGTGGTGTTTCAGACGCCAAGTCAGCGCAATATCACGCTGGAGTTCGTTGTAGATACCGGCTTCACCGGCGAATTGACTTTACCTCAAGCAGCAGTGACCGCGATGCAGTTGCCGTACCTTTATGACCAGCGTTCGGTTCTGGCAGATGGAACAACAATTTTCATTCCAATTCACGAGGCAGTAATCATTTGGAATGGGACAAGGCATACAGCTCGTGTTCTGGCGACGGGCCGCCGCCCGCTGCTCGGCACAATGCTTTTGGATGATCAAGAGCTGCGGGTTCGGTTCCGCGAGAACGACTTGGTGACGGTAGACGCGCTGTAGGTGCCGGAAAGTCGGGCAGGAAATAAAAGCCAGGCAGGAAATGGGGAAGGCCGCAGAGAATGAGCGTGACAGAAACGCTTCTCTGCGGCCTTTTTTGCTGAACAGGGGGAGGAAATACGATGGCGGACCCGTTGACGATCAAGCAGCCCGGCGCATCTTCGCATTTCAAGCAGTATGTGCTGCTGGGCACTTTGTTTTTGCCGCTGATTTACCTGCGTTACTTGAAGCGCAATGGGGGCCTGATCCATTTCAATTCTCCGGCGCTCAACATCGGGGTCCACGCACTGATTGTTCTGCTGCCGTTCGGCATTGCCTGCGCGATGATGTACAAGCCGTTTGAGTTCCGCGACTCGGACGAGACGATTTTGGAGCCGCAGACGTTTTGGGCGCTGCTCAGATACAACTGGTGGATGTCCCTGCTGCTCTTCTCCGGCCCGCTTTTCGCCCTGCTTGCGCTGCTGTATGAAGCGCCGCGCCTCGGCGTCTCGGGGGCGGCCTGGATGACCGGCCCCGGCTCGGCGTTTCTCTCCGCTGCGCTTGCGTTTGCGTTCGGCATCTTTTTCGGCACGATCTTCGGGGGAAGCTCGCAAACGCGGCTTTCCACGGAAGGCTTGCGGAACGGCCTGGTGCATTTTTACGAATGGGAGCGTATCAACCATGTTTCGGTCGAGAACAATGTGTTCGGAGTTTACCACCGCGCCAACCCTGCGCTGCCGATAACCTATTTCAAGCTGAAAGAGGCGGGAAACCGGCGGCTGCTGGAAAAGTGCCTCGCGGAGCATGAGGTATGGCAGACACGCGAGCCGGAGCCGGGGCTTCTCCCGGCCAAAATCGCGGTGCTCGCGGCGACTCTTCTCATCATCGCCCTCGGATTTTGGCTGTACCTGACAACGGCAGTTGACTTGCGCTGGCTGCTGCTCGGCGTGTTCGCGGTCAGCATTGGCGCGACCATGGTGCTGGAGTCCGTGCGCGGACTGTCCAAAGTCACAAAAACCAAGCCGCTCGTCGAGCTGGAAGGCATGGCGGACGAGCCGGAACAAACCATCTTCAAAAGAAGCGAGTAAAGGGGGAGATATGGCACTGGCACAGCAGTATGTGGAAGAACGGCGATACACGGAAGAAGAGTATTTTGAGATTGAGCGAACTTCGCTGGGGCGCTGGGAATACGTCCACGGCGAGATACGCTTGATGAGCGGCGGGACAACCGACCACGGCGATATTTCTTCCAATCTCGTGCGTCTTCTTGGAAATGCCCTGGTCCCGCGCGGCTGTCATGTGTACGGCTCGGACGTCAAAGTCCACACGGGGAACGGCGTGAATACTTTCCCCGATGTCTCGGTCATCTGCGGGCCGAATCGCTACTATTTGGGCAAGCGCGACGTTGTTCTCAATCCTATTCTCGTGATCGAGGTGCTGTCGCCATCTACGGAAGCCTACGACCGGGGCAGGAAGTTTCGGCATTATCAGACCATTGACTCACTGACCGACTACCTGCTGGTGGAGCAGGATCGGGCAAGTGTTGTGCTATACACGCGCCGCCCGGACTTCTGGGAAATGCGCGTCGCCGAAGGGCTGACAAGCAGTGTTGTCCTGCCGTCGGTCGGCGTCACTCTCTCGCTGACCGATGTTTATGCGCTGGTCGAATTCGAGGCGGAACAGCCATGACGGGCGAAGCGCATTTTCAAGGCCAATTCGAGCCGGGCGGCTTTGGCACCGTCGCGATTGTCGGGGTCGGGCTGATCGGCGGGTCGCTCGGCTTGGCCTTGAAGACCCGGCGGCTGGCCCGGCGCGTGATTGGGGTCGAGCGCACGGCGGACCGGATAGGGGCGGCGCAGGCTCTCGGCGCGATTGACAGCGGCACGACGCGCTTGGAAGACGCCGTTGCGGACGCCGACGTTGTCGTTTTGTGTACCACAGTCGGCCACATCTTGGACCTCCTGCCGTCCGTGCTGTCAGCAATCAAACCCGGCGCGGTCGTCACCGATGTCGGCAGCACAAAAGCGGCAATCGTGCTGCGGGCGGGCGGCGCGGCGGCGTTTGTCGGCGGCCATCCGATGGCCGGCTCCGAGCAGGCCGGGGTCGAAGCCGCAACCCCGCTCTTGTTCGAGGAAGCCACTTGGGCAATCACGCCCTCTGAGACTTCCGACTCCCACGCCGTCCAAACTGTGCAGCGATTAGTGCAGTCCGTCGGCGCGTCCACGCTGCTGCTGCCGCCAGACACCCACGACGCCATGCTGGCCGTCACCAGTCACTTGCCGCATATTTTGGCGGCGGCCCTGATGCGTCAGGCCCAGTTGACTCGAAACGCTTACCCGCAGACCAGCCGCCTTTCCGCCGGCTCGTTCGCCGATGCCACGCGGGTCGCCGCGTCGTCCCCGACCCTCTGGCGCGATGTCTGCCTGACAAACCGCGAGGCGCTGCTCCGCGCCCTACAAGCCTTTCGCGGCGAGCTTGACTTGTTGGAAGCCGCCGTCGCCGACCGTGACGCCGCCCAAATCGAAGCCTTCTTCACCGCTGGAGCGGATGCTAAACGGGATTGGGGAACGCTGTAATGGGAGCCGAAACCATTATCTATAATGGTCACGAAATGGCTGCCGAATGGCCTGCCCAGATTGAAGCGGCGCAGAACGTCTTGACCTACTTCATTAACGGCCAATCCTACAACCGCCTCGCTTATGGCCGGGAGGCCGTTGAGTGGCCGCCGGAACCCTGCCATGACTGCGGGGTACTCAAGGGCCAATACCATGTGGCTTTGGTGTGCGATGTGGAAGAATGCCCGCGCTGCGGCTTTCAAGTCATCGGCTGCGGATGTTCCTATGAAGGTGACGAGGCGGACAATGCCTAACTTGGTGCAAACCACATTTGCTGACATAGATGCCGACTTTCCGCGACTCGCCACGGAGGACGTTTTGCTCGATGCTGACAGCCCGCTACAAGTCCGCCGCCTGATTTACGGAGAAGGTATGCGTACTTCCTGCAATGTGGATAACTTAAACTGGCCGGAAATCGAAACTGTTTTGCGCGAGATTGATGGGTGTGTGGAGGCTTTGCTCGGGCTGCAAGAAGAATGCCCATACTACCCATATTTAGTGGTGAGCGGAACGGAAGATAAGTATCTGGTTGCGGCATGCACCTGGGATAGCGTGCTGTTTTTGTGTAGTCCTGCGCTTCGGGACCGGGCGGAGTTTACGGTTGGGCTAGGCGGTCAGATGACTGGACCGTATCCCGGAGATTTGGGCGTTGAAACGGAGCGAATGCTGCGGGCGGCACGGTACTTCGCGCGGTTTGGCGCGTTTCACCCGGCACTGCGCTGGGTGGAAGATTTTTAGTGTTCTATCGGGTAAAGTTTTGAAAGCGAAGGAGACCGGACCATGCCACTCACATTAACTGCTGTCTTCCAAAAAGTGCCGGAAGGCTATATCGGCTATGTGGAAGAATTGCCCGGCGCGAACACGCAGGGCAACACACTGGACGAAGCGCGGGGAAACTTGCAGGAGGCGGTCGCATTGGTACTAGAAGCCAATCGGGCTTTTGCCGAAGAAGCCTTGCAGACCGAGGAAATTATTCGTGAGCCGTTTCTGGTGGCAGCGTGAAGCGCCGGGCCTTAGTCAGACATTTGGAAGCGCACGGCTGCGAACTTCTGCGCGAGGGCGGCAGCCATACGATCTACCTCAACCCGGCCACAGGCGCAGTTTCGGCGGTTCCACGTCATCAGGAAATAAACGACATCCTAGCACGGAAAATCTGCCGTGACCTCGGTATCCCAATTTCAAATCGTACCTGACGATTTTATAGCACTTGCAGGAAGTCTTTGGAGGCGTCGAAGCTGCGGCAGGTGTCGGTCTCGATGGCTTCCCAGACGGCGGGAGTGAACGCCAGCCATTTTTCGACTTCGGGAGCAAGCGGCGCGACTTTCGTATCCCCGCCGCTGCCGAGGCCGAGTCGGCGAGCGACATGGTCGGCGGCCTGGATCGTCGCCGTGACTTCGAAGTATTCTTTGGCGAACGCCGGCTGGTGATGCAGCGTGATCATGGCGGTCAGCGACAGTGGCAGGTTCCACTTTTCGGCGATCCGCTTGCCGACCAGCGCGTGCCCGATGCCGAGCGCGGTCTTTTCCGACTCCCAGATGGAGATCTGCGCCGCCGCCGCCAGCTTAATCGCAATCGCATATTGGTCTGGGAAATACTGGTCCAAAAACAGCTTGCCGACATCGTGCAGCAGGCCGCCGATGAAGACCTCTTCGATAGACTTGGTGCCGATCCCTTTGCGCCGGGCGATCACGCCCGCCGCCACGGCGACGCCGAGCGAGTGCGCCCAGAACGCTTCCCGGTCCAGCCCGGTCGGCTGGCCCTGAGCATCGAACGCATTGAAGACGCCGAGCGAGGTAGTCAGGTTGCGGACGGTGTTGAAGCCGAGAATGACGACGGCGTTGGTGATGGTAGCGATCTTGCGCGGGAAGCCGTAGTAGGAGGAGTTGACCAGCCGCAGGACTTTCGACGCCAGCGCCTGATCTGCCGAGATCAGCCGGTTCAGGTCACTTGCCGACGTGGTCGGATCGTTGATGGTCTGCATGACACGCACGATGACGGCGGGCAATGGGGGGAGGTCCTGCAGCTCATCTTCAATAATCCGCAGCAGGCGCTCCTGTTTCAGCTTGGTTTCAATCAGTGTCGGCACGTCGGCCCCCATCTCTGTTGCTGGTAATTCGCAGTACGCCATTATTATTGGCGGCGGCCCCAGTAAACTAGAGGGTACTATGACTTGGAACTATAACTTGAAACGAGGCAGCAGAGATTTGAATTCCGGTGTCCTAGCCTCGCCCAGCAGCTCGTAGGCGGCGGCTTCGGCGGCGCAGGGCAGGACACTGCTGTCGCGCATCCGCTCCATGCCGAGCTTGTGCTTTTCCAGAGTCCGTGACGACACGGCATCGGCGGCAGTGTGGACTTGGTACCCCAAATGGGTCAAATCCAGCGCGGTCTGCGAGACGCAGATATGGGTCTCGACCCCGCACAGAACAATTTGGCGACGGCCGAGCGCCGCCAGCCGCTCGACGAAACCGTCAGCGCCCGCGCACGAGAAACATAGCTTGTCTGTCACCGGAACACCCGGCAGCAAGCCGGCGATCTCCGCCGCAATTCCCCCCAGACGCTCGGCTCGCTGCGTCGTCGGCACGACGGGAATGCCCAACAGGACGGCGGTTTCGACCAGCAGCCGGACATTGGCGACGAGCCGTTCGCGCTCGTGCATGACAGCCAGCAGCGGCTCCTGCATATCTATCACGATAAGCACAGCCCAATCGCGGCGCAGGATATGGGGATGTCGCTCGTAATCGGGCATGAGACTTGGGTTCTTAGGAATTGGGTTCTTAGGAATGGGCCGGAGCGGCGCACGAGGAACGGACGACCAGCTCGCCGGGCAGGGAAATATCGAAGCTGTCCGGGGCATCGGCCTCCCCGGCGGCGGCGTCATGCAGGCGGTAGAGGGCGGCGACCGCCGACGACGCCAGCGCCGCCGCCGGCGGGCGGATCGTGGTCAGCGGCGGGGTCAGTGCTTCCGCCTGGCGCGGCGTGTCTCCGAAGCCTGCCAGCGAAACCGCTCCCGGCACAGCCAGGCCGAGGCCCGCCAGCGCCTGCGCGGAAACGGCGGCGCAGTTTTCGTCGTGACAGACCAGCGCCGTCGGACGCTGATTGGAAATTGTCTCCGGGCCGAGCAGTTTGGTAACCGCACGGTGGATTTGATCGCTCTCGCCGAGCGTCTTCAGCGTGTCAGTGGCGAAAAGAATAGCTTCGCCTGACTGTGATCCCCCCGGCACCTGCCAGGCCGCCTGCAAGCCGCTCAGGCGCTCACGGGTCGCCCGCGCCGCCCCCGGCGCGAGATAGACCACGCGGCGATGGCCCAGCCCAAACAGACAGTCGCCGAGCATTTTTCCCGCCGCCGTGCCGCCGAGATGCACCTGCACGGTCTCGCGCGGGATATGGTCAGCCTCGCCGAGCATGACGCTCGGGATGCCGGCAGCGGCAGCCTCACGCGGCAGGGGCAGCGACGACAGCGAGATCATTCCCATGATGCCGAGCACATCCAGGCGCGGCAGGTCTTCGGTCGTCAGCAGGCGCAGCCCGAAGTCGTCCTCGGCTTCCGCGCCGAGCGCGACTGCATGCTCGCGCAGGGCGACCTGGAGATGCTGGATCAAGAACGCGCTGCCGGCACTGTGCTCGGGGTCCCAAATGCCGATAAACTGCTCCGTGTGCTGCCGGCGCAGGCGGCGGGAGCCGCGCGGGCGACCGGAGCGGACGGGTGTGTAGTTTAGCGTTTCAGCCATCTGGCGCACCTTCTGCCGCGTGCTTTCGCTGACAAACGTACCGTTGTCCCGCCCGCTCAGGACAGTCGAAACCACACTGGCCGAAACGCCCGTCTTTTCTGCAATGTCCTTCAGTGTTACCGGCATTTGTTAAGCCTTTATTTTGAGTGATCTTCCAAGTCGCGCTGCTGCAAATAGCATCAGTATACCTTGTTCTGCTTTCTTCACTTACAGCAAACGACGAAAAAACGGCGAAAAAGATTGGCAGCCGGCGAAACGGAACTTTAGCGGGATGTCATTCATTGAGAGCAGTGGAGAGACGCAATGCAGCACTGGCCCTGGCGACAGCACAATCAACAAGATCGGCGGGCTGAGTTTGAACAAATTGCGTCAGCTCATGCCGGCGATTTGTATGGAGCGGCCTTACGGATAACACGCAATCGTGACGACGCCGACGATTTAATCCAGGACACTCTCGTGAAAGCCTATGCCGCGTTTTCTTCATTCATGCCAGGCACCAACTTCCGCGCTTGGACCCTGCGAATTCTGACCAACAATTATCTGACACTGTATCGCCGTCGGCAGCAGGTGCAGTTTGTCCCCTGGGACGACGAATTGGAGGCCAGTCAGTTCCAGCAGGGCATCAAGTCAGACGCGACTGGCGAGCCGGAGCCTGCTTTGCTGGGAGGTATACTGGACCCGGAACTGGAAATGGCGCTGGCACGGCTCTCCGAGGGCATCCGCTTGGCGGTATTATTGGTGGATGTGGAGGCGCTGACCTACGAGGAGGCTGCCGCCGCGCTGGGCATCCCGGTCGGCACGGTACGCTCACGCCTGACGCGCGGACGTGAGCAGATGCGCAGTGGGCTGGCAAGCTTTGCGCGGGAGCACAACCTGACGCCTGATGCCGAAAAGGTAAGCAGTGGAAGAGTGAAAAAGCATGGCTCCGTGTAAAGCAATGGACAGTCGGGGCTTGGCGGCCTGGGTGGACGGCGAGATGGAAAGCGGCACGGCCGAACGTGTTGCCGCGCACCTTGCCGCCTGCCCGGTATGTGCGGCGCAGGTCGCCGCACTGCGAAAATCTCAGCAGGAGTACCATGAACGTATGCGCCGGTATCGGGCCGCAACAACGCCGGGTACGCTTCCACCAGCGGTTTGGCAGCGCGTTCGCGCCGACTGGGACCGGCTGCCGCCCCCAGCTTCGAAGGCAGGGCAGTGGCAGGGCGCAGCAGCACTTGCTGTCGCGGCGACGCTTTGCTTCGTCTTGTTCCTCGTATTTTACCTGCGGCCCGCTCAAGTTGTGCCGGTCGCTGCACTGCTTTCCCGGCCAGCGATCCCCACGCCTCTGCCGGCAGCTCAAACTTTTGTGACCGGCGACGCCGACGCCGCGGCCCGCTGGCTTTCCGGGCAGCTTGGGCAGGAAGTTCCAACCATCAGCCTCGCCCTGATGGACGCCTCTCTTATCGAGGCACAGGTGGACAAGACCGGGAACTGCGCGACTCTGCTGTTTCGCAGCCCACAGGGGGCTCCGGTGACGCTTTATGTGTTTTCTCACGCCCGTGTCAGCACCGGCCAAGCGCAGACAGTTTCCTATCGAGGCGACCGGTATCAAGTGGCGCAAAGCAAAACTACGCCTAATACACTCATCTCCTGGCAAAATAAGGGGCAGGTCTACGCCGCAGTTGCGCCGCTTCCGCCGCAGGCACTGCTGCCGTATGCCCATGAAATGAGCCGCCGCTGCCTGCCCGGTCATTAGCGCGGCCACTTTCCAATTTGTTTTTCAACGACTGAGCTTTGACTGAACTTTTTCATGTTTTCGTGCGTTGCTTCCGGCGAGGACCACTGCGGCAATCGTGTCGCCGGTCTGTTGAAAGGCATCCGCAGAGGGATGTCGGAAAGCTGGAAAATTATGAAAAGCTGGAAAATGATGAAATGCAGCCGCTCGGGAATGTACACCTTCCCAATCCTTCCTCTCTTGCTGGTGGTGACTGCCGCTGGCAGCCTGCCTGCCGCCGCAGACCAAGCCCCCTCGCCCGGCACGGTCTTTTCTTCCACGAACTCGGCGTTTGGCAACGCTGTCGTCATGTTCCGCCAAGCGTCCAGTGGAAAGCTTGTCGCTATCGGCACATCGTTCACTGGCGGCACTGGAACTGGCGGCAACCTCAGCAACTCCAACGCGGTCGTCCTCAGCCCGAACCGCCGGTATTTGTATGCAGTGGATGCCGGCAGCAATGACATCGCCGCGTTTGTACTCGGGCGCAATAAAATGTACCAGCTCCCGCCAACAAGCAGCGGCGGGGCAACCCCGACCAGCCTTGCGGTTTACGGGACTCTGCTTTATGTGCTGAATGCTGGCGATACCGGCAGCATCACCGGGTTCCGCATGAACCGCAACGGCTCTTTAGCGCCACTGCCGGGTTCGACGCACACTTTGAGCAGCGCCGCCGCCGCCGCCTCGCAAATCGGGTTCAGCCCGGACGGCGAGCAGCTTATCGTCACCGAGCGTGCGACAAATAAAATTGACGTGTTCCCAGTCAACGCGGATGGCATTGCCGGCGACGCCATTGTGACGGCGTCTGTTGGGCAAACGCCGTTCGGCTTCAACTTTGATCCGCTGGGGCATCTGATCGTTTCGGAGGCATTCGGCGGCGCGGCCGGCAAAAGTGCCGTTTCTTCGTACTTCGTGTCCGACTTCGGCAGCCTGCCAATTACCGGCTCGGCCCCGACGGGGCAGAGCGCAGCCTGCTGGATCGCCGTCAACCGCGCCGGGACATATGTGTGGACGACCAACACCGCCAGCGGCACGATTTCCGCGTATGACCTTGCTCCCAACGGCCGTCTCAGCTTGCTGGAAGGCGGCGGAGTTGTTGCCAGCACCGGCAGCAGCAGCAAGCCGACCGATATGGCGCTGGACGCGCAGAGCCGGTATCTGTATGTGCTGGAAAGTGCGCCGGGCGCGGTGGCCGCGTTTCGGATCAACTCGGACGGCACACTGGTCGCACTGGGCGTATCCGGCGACCTCGGCCCCGGCGCGACAGGCTTGGTGGTCTACTAGATCACGGCGCAAAATCCTCACCGAACAGCGGGTCAAGCGGAGCGTTTTCGCGAAACAGCCCGTGCAGGTCCGGCCCCAAACCATAACGCGCAGTGGAAGCGTCGCCGAGACGTTTCCACTGCACGTGTCCGTCGGCGAACAGCACATTCATGGCACTGCGCCGGTCGTACTCCGACAAATGCCCCCCCTCGACATGGTAGGCCCACTGCTCCCACGCCAGCGCCATTCCGGCAGGGTGCGGGATGTCTGCGAGGCTGCGTCCCTGTGCCAGCCACAGCTTATACTCGTAAGAAGTCAGGTCGCGCCCTGCTGCTTTGCCGTCTGTGTCCGCCGGACAAAACAGCACACGCGGTGAGCGCATGAAGGGAGACAGCAGCGAAGCAAAACACACCTGTCCCGGCTCCGGGGAAAGGCACTGGCAGAACCGGTCGTGCCAGAACGGCACGTCAGCGGCGGCAGCGGCGCTGCGCGAGTCGGCATGGAAGTCCGGCAAGCGCTCATCTGAATCCTGCGCGTAAAGGGCGAAGGCAAAGCCCACCTGTCTTTCGTTGGAAAGGCAGGTGGTTTTCGCGGCCTGGAGTCGTGCTCGGGCAATGACCGGCAGCAGCAGCGCCGCCAGAACGCCGACAATCGCCAGCACCGTCAGCAGTTCCACCAGAGTAAAACCCTTGACACGCATCTGAAATCCTCCCCAATGAAATCCTCCCGAACCGAAGCTCCGCCGCCTGCCACGTCTGCCGCCTGCCACGTCTACAGCTTGCCCAGCGCTTTGAGGCTGTCTACGGTTCCCTGGACTTTCGCTGCCGATTCTTTGATCCCGGCCAGCTCGACGTCGGAAAGCGGTGCAAGCTGCATGAGATCGTAGATCGCTTCCGCGCCGCCTGCGCCAAGCAGGGTCGGGACACCGAAGTACAGGCCGTCTACGCCGTACTCGCCGCTCAAAAGCACGGTGCAGGCGAGGATACGCTTGCGGTCCAGCAGCACCGCTTCCACCATCTCGGCGGAGGCGACGCCGGGGGCGTACCACGCGCTCGTGCCGATGAGGCCCGTCAAAATGCCCCCACCCTGCCGCGTGTCGTCCTCAATCTTCTGGAGCTGTTCGGCAGTCAGCTTGCCCAGTTCAATCCACTTCGACACTGGAATGCCGCCGACCGTCGTGAGCGAGCGCACCGGCACCATCTGGTCGCCGTGGCCGCCCAGCACGTATGCCTGGACATCTTCCACTGAGACGCCGACAGCGGCGGCGATGGAGTTGCGGTAGCGGGTGCTGTCCAGCACTCCTGCCTGCCCGATGACCCGTGCGGACGGCAGGCCCGACGCTTTGAGCGCGACATGGCACATGGCGTCCAATGGGTTCGAGACGACGATATACACGGCATCGGGGCTGGCGGCGGCGGCCTGCGCGGCGACGCTCTGCACGATGTCGGCGTTCACCGCCAACAGGTCTTCGCGCGACATGCCAGGCGTCCGGGGCCGGCCCGACGTGATCACGACCACGTCGCTGCCTGCCGTGTCGGCGTAGTCTGAGGTGCCTTTGACCCGTCCGTCATACCCGACAATCGGCGACACTTGGTTCAGGTCCAGCGCTTTGCCAAGCGCCATCGAGCCGGTCTTGCGTGGCCGCTCCAGCGTCAGATCGTCCGGCAGGTCCAACAGGACCACGTCGGCGTATCCCTGCTGCGCCACATGGAACGCCACGGTCGCGCCGACATTGCCTGCGCCGATGACGCTTACTTTTTTCTTTCCCGAAGCCATATCTAAGTTCTCTCTTTTCGTTGTATTGTTGGTAAGCATCACGGCAGCAGATCGCTGACCGGAATCGAAAAATGCGCCGCCGCCAGTGGTGATACGAAGTCACCGACCCGGCAGATTCGGCTTTCTTTGTAGCTGAAAGCGGGCGCATCGTCAGGCTTCAGCTCTGGGCTGCGGTAAACTTCGACTTGCTGCTGATCTAGGTTGATGATCCAGTATTCCTGAATGTAGGCTTGAGCGTACAGAGACTTTTTCCAGGAGCGGTCATACGCGAGGGTCATATCCGAGACTTCAACAATTAATACTGCATCCGTCGGCATTCGGTCGGTATAGTCTCGGATCGAGCCGGGCAGGACCGCAAGGTCAGGCTGCGGTTCCATCCGAACGCCTACGCGGAACGCATTCTGGACGCTGATGACATGACTGTCTTCAAACGCGGCTTCCAAAGCCTGAGTTGCAAGCATCACGGCAGTCATGTGGCGTGTTCCAATCGGCGGCATCTCGATAATATCTCCATTGATCAGCTCTGTCCGCGTTTCATCGAGCCAGCCCATGTCTGCGATCTGATGATACTGCGTCACAGTCCAGGGCATTGAGCGCGGCTCACCTGCGGGAGTGTCCGGGTATTTTTCGATGATGATGCCTTCAATCAGCTCAACTTTTGTTTCGAGGAACCAGCCCATTTCGGAGAGACGGTAGTATTGATCTTTAGTAAACCGCCACAGCTCTTCCCGAATAATCTCGCTTTTTTCCCTGACAGCCATTGCACTTGCCTTTTGTCTGCGTTACCCCGCCTGCATTTTGGCGATGATGGCGTCGGCCATTTCGGCGGTGCCGACGGCGGACGGGTCGCTGCGGTCGGCTTTCATGTCGTAGGTGACATTTTTGCCTTCGGCGATGACGTCAGCGACGGCTTTTTCCAGCTTCGCGGCGGCGGCGTCTTCTTTCAGGTATTTCAGCATCAGCATCCCGGATAGGATCATCGCCGTCGGGTTGACTTTGTTCTGGTTTTTGTACTTTGGCGCGGAGCCGTGAGTGGCCTCAAACAGCGCGGTGTCCACGCCGATATTTGCGCCGGGGGCGACCCCGAGGCCGCCGACAAGGCCGGCGCAGAGGTCGGAGAGAATGTCGCCGTATAGGTTTTCCATGACCAAAACGTCGTAGTTCTCTGGCTTCTGGACAAGCTGCATGCACATCGCGTCCACGAGCCATTCGTCGTACTCAACCCGGCCCTCGTACTCACTCGCGACTTCGCGGGCGATTTCGTAAAAGAGGCCGTCGGTGTACTTCATGATGTTCGCTTTGGCGACCGCCGTGACTTTTTTGCGCCCGTTTTCGACCGCATACTCAAACGCGGCTTTGACGATCTGGCGCGAGCCGGTGCGGGAGATCGGCTTGATCGAGATGGCCGAGTCCTGCCGAATCTTTCCCCCGGCCATGCCGATAATCTGTGCGGCCTCGGCGCTGTCCACGGGGTACTCGACCCCGGCGTAGAGGTCTTCGGTGTTCTCGCGGACAATGACCAAGTCTACATCGGTGTAGCGGGACCGGACGCCGACATACGACTTGCAGGGCCGGATGCAGGCATACAGGTCCAGCTCTTTGCGGAGCGCGACATTGACCGACCGGAAGCCGGTGCCGATGGGCGTGGTGATCGGCCCTTTGAGCGCGACTTTGTTTTTGCGGATGGATGCCAGGACATTGTCCGGCAGCGGGGTCCCCGCCGTCTCCATGATGTCCACGCCCGCCTCGACCACGTCCCATTCGAATGCGACTCCGGTGCCTTCGAGCACCCGCCGGGTCGCCTCGACCAGCTCCGGTCCGGTGCCGTCGCCGCGAATAAGTGTCACTTGATACGCCAAATTATCTGCCTCCAAGAAAGGGAATGAGTACGCCTAGTATAAGCGTTCCGGGGGGGATTTGTCAAGCAAAAAGCCGCCGACTCCCAGTGGAGATGGCGGCGATGCGCTTGGCTGGGGATGAACGACAAATCCTGCCGCGCCTGCTTCGGCGGCAACTATCCTACCAAAATACCCAATCCGAGTCTCTAATTTCTCTCTGGAAGTACCGATTAGCACTAAATGAAGAATGTACACACACACATTAAAGTGGTTCTGCGGTAGGCAAATCCAGATTGGTCTTCGGCGTATTAAACTTTCCCGACTCGACTACTTTGATAATAGCCACGTTGGATATGACGTTACTTGTAACAATTCCTGATCTTGAGAACGTAATGTGGTAATCTCCAGGAATCGTCATGTCGTACATCCTGTTGATCCAGAAATGGTACTCTAACTTGTATCCGGGGCGTACTTCAATGGCACGGTTCGCGTAGGAAAAGTGAGAGGAAAAAGTCGGCTCCGACTCTACCAATTTACCATATCGAGTGAAAGGCACTGTGTTGCCCCCTGCATCAGTCAGCACAATTTTGAACGCTTTCACTGGCGAGTTATTGTCTCCGAAGCTAGTGGGTTGGCTTTTGTTAGTGGTAATCTCAAGTGTCACCAGCACTGGCTCGTCAACGGCAAACTTTGGTTTGCTCGGGACGGCTGTAAATTGCAGACCTTCCACCATTGCTCCTGGTTTGGAGATGACTGTAGTCTTCTCTGATTGAGATTGAGCATTGTGATTGGAAGCCATAGTAGTGATCAATAGAGCACAGAGTACCAACATTCCACGAGAGCGAAGTTTCATATTATTTGTTCTCCAAAAGTCAATTTTGTACAGCCCAGTATCCCTGTTTAATGTTGGCATTCCACTGAGGAAACGTGCTTTGCTCATCCACGTATTTACCAGGCGTACTTGCGCCCGCCACTGAGCCATAATTGGGACTCCACGCGGAGTATGTTCCAGGAGGTGTAAAAGTCCTTGAGGTTTTACCTGTCCAACTCCAGGTGAACGTTCCTATCGGTACAGGTATCGAGTCGGTTCCCGACGGCTTAAACATAAGCCAATCCTTGAAATTATCTGTATCGATAACCTTTACTATGTCATTAAGCACTTTGGTAGAAGACACTGGCAACGGGTTGGCATAAGAACTTGGCGAGTCCGATGATCGCAAGCCGGTGTCTACATCAGGCACAAAGACATACGGTAGATCGCTGTCTAGTACTGGGGTTGAAATGGGTTTCGATGGACGGGCGCGGGCGTTATGTGGACAACATCTTTACCGAGCGATTATGGCGCAGCATCAATTATAAAGAAGTGTCCCTGACAGATTACGAGACGCCCAACAGATTACGAGATGCCCAAAGAAGCGCGGGCGGGCCTTGCCTCGTACTTGCACTTTTACAACGAGCAGCGTCCGCATCAGGCGCAGGGAAACCTGACACCTGCGGCGGTTCATACGGAACCGAGCCGACTAAAAATGATCGAGTAAAACCGGAGGATAGCAAGGAGGCATAATCCACCTTAAAAAAGCCGATTTACTGTCTTGACAAACAGGACCACCATAATATAAACCACTTGTCAAATGTCTCTTGATTGTGCTATACTTTTCACTAAGGCCGAACATCTGTTGCCGAACGCCTGTTTTTTTGTGCGGCACGTTTTGTGCGGCGCGTCTGTTCAGCCCAACAAGGAGGAGCATTATGCCAAGACCTGCTTATTCCAACAAACCGATTTCCAATCGTCAGAAACAAATCCTGAACTATATCCAGCATCACATGGATGCCCACGGGTACCCGCCGACGGTCCGCGAGATCGGAACTGCCGTCAGCCTGTCGTCGTCGTCCACGGTTCATGCCCATCTGAAGACTCTTCAAGAGCAGGGCCATATCGAGCGCGACGCTGTCCTGACCCGCGCCATCAAGCTGACCCCGAGCGGCATGGCCGACCTCCAAATGGGTGAGGGGCGCTCGATGAGTAAGTCGGTCATTCAGGTACCGATCATCGGCACGGTTGCCGCCGGCAAGCCGCGCCTCGCAGTCGAGGATGTGGAAGATGTGTTCCCACTGCCGACCGATTTCATCTCGGGCGACGGCTTTATCCTAGAGGTGCGCGGTGACTCGATGATTGATGACGGCATCCACGACGGCGATTATGTGGTCGTGCGCCGCCAGCAGACCGCCGACAACGGTGAAACCGTGGTGGCGATGATCGAAAGCGAAGCGACCGTCAAGCGCTTCTATAAAGAAAAGCAGCGGATACGTCTTCAGCCCGCCAACAAGCGTATGAAGCCGATGTACTTCGACGATGTCCAGATCGCCGGCAAAGTCGTTGGGCTTGTGCGCCGGATGGCGTAGTCTAAGTCACCGTCATTTCCAATGTCGGTTCTCTTTCGTTTCTGAGAACACCATGCCCCATATTGAAAACACCGTCCTTGTCAATGCCCCGCTCGAAGCCGTGTTTGCGGCGGCGCGGGACCAGGAGACATTCCCGCAGTTCATGCCGGATGTCGAAAGCGTCGCAATCAGTGAGCGCAGCGCCGACGGCCTGCGCTCAGTCAGCGAATGGGTCGCGGTCGCTTCGGACTTCAAGCTGAAAGTGCGCTGGACTGAGGAAGATTTGTGGGACGAGGCCGCGCACACGCTGACATTTCGGCAGCTTAAGGGCGATTATACGGCCTATGGGGGGACGTGGGTGTTTACGGCGGAAGGGGAGGGCGCGACGCGCTTTCAGTCCGAGATTGACTACGACCTGGAAATCCCGCTGATTGGAGCACTGCTGAAAGCCGTCGTTGCCCGGCTGATGCGGGACAATACGCAGAAGATTCTCGAAGCGATTAAGACCCGCGCCGAAGCGGCGTAAGAAGTGCTTTTTTCGGAATCCCTCCCGCGTTAAGAACCCCTCCCGCTCGTCCGTTCATTCTTCTCTTCCTCGCTCCCTCCCCGAAGCGGAGAGGGTGAAGAGTTAAGAGAGCAGGACTGAATATGGGAACGCTCACAGTATCAATCCGAAATCTCTGGCCCTCCCCTAATAGGGGAGGGAGCCGAACTTGTGAGGCGGGAGGGGTTCTTACGGGGCATGGGTTCCTACTTCGACGCCACCACAGACTCATCGCTGCTGAGTTTCGCGCCGACATAGTAGTGCTTCAAAATCTCCGTGTACGATTTGCGGTAGGGCGCTCCGGCCATTGCCGCCGCACCGTCCTGCGACATCCCCATGCCGTGCCCCCAGCCCCGCCCATCAAACTTGTAGCTGCCGTCGGGTTGGCGCGTGAGTGTCACCCGCGTACTGCGGAGCGTGTCGTACCCCAAAATCTGCCGTAACTGCGGGCCGGTGACGGTCTTCAGTGTGCCGTCCGCCCCGGAAACCGTTGCCGTCGTGATCCGGCCTGACGGGTCGAGGCCGTCCACAGTCAGCGAGACAAACCGACTGACCGCCGTGCGCGGGTCTCGCGCCAGCAGCGCCGCGATCTGCACGGGTGTGAACGTGTGCGACCAGGTGTGGTAACGGCCTCCCGACGCATACTCTTCCCCGTTGTTGGCGCAGTCTTTCACGGCCTGCAAGTAGGGACACTCGCCGCTGAGGTCACATGCGGTCACGCCGCCGCTGTCGGTCGAGAAGATGGCATCAATCAGCCGGCCTGAGTAGGTCAACACTTGGCTGCGCGTGGCATCTACAGAAGCGTTCGAGAGCGCCGTTTCCCCATCTAAGCCATAATACCCTTCACAGCGTGTCGTGTCATCGAGGTCAAAGCCGTCGGCGGCGCACTTGCCCCGGTTCTTCAGAGCATAGGTCCGGGCCGCGACCGCCTGCGCCTTCATCGCTTCCATCGGCACGCTTGCCCCGATCTCGGCGGGGATGACTCCGTACAGATACGGCTCCACGGCGACCGTGTTGATCACCCGGAATGTCGCGTCGGCCTCCCGGCGCAGGGTCAGCGATCCCCGGTAGCGGTGCCAGGGCAGGCCGCGCGTGCTGAATGGGCGGCTGTCCAGACGCGCAATCCGCAGGGCGCCACCGGCTGTCGGCAGCACGGAAAACGCTAATGCGCCGCCGCTGTCTATAGGCGTGTCGGTCAGGGCATCTGCCCGCAGCAGCGTAGTTCCCGCCGGCGTGGTTTTGGCTTTGTAGATGACGTTCCCCGCGCCGTGAGCGACCGCGCGGCCCGTGAGAGCGTCCCGCAGAGTAAACTGACGGTCACTGGAGATGAGGAGAAGTGTGGAGTGGCGGAACGAATGGTCTAGTCCGATCCGCAGTGGCGCGGCGGCACCTGAGTTTGTGGAAGCGGGGAGGGGCGAAAGCGCATGCAGTGGAGGCGTATGCAGTGGAAGGGCTATCAGCAAGGCCAGAGTGAGAACAGAGTGCATTTTTCCTCCGGTGGTAAAAATAGATACCGCGCAGACAGAATTACCGGCACTGGAAGTGCCGGCCTACTCTTGAATGAAAGTCGCTCCGCGACTGAAGAGAGAAACGCAAGCGTTTCTTGGTCTTTAACCGCTTCGGTTTTCACTCGGCAGTAGGCCGGCACTTCCAGTGCCGGTCGTTTCTTTTCATATCCACAATTTGCCGAATCAGCAATCGGGGTGACAGGACTTGAACCTGCGGCCTCTCAGTCCCGAACCGAGCACTCTACCAAGCTGAGCTACACCCCGTTGTGCTGACCAACTTGCGCCGGCAACAAGTCATGATAGCCCATTTGGGCCTAGGCTGTCAAGGCTTTCGGCGTGGCCTCTGCAAATTTGCGCCCCGCTTGCCGATAATCGCGGCAAAGAGGTCTTGAAATTATGCATATCCCCCCCGTTTTGCTCGTCCTCGCCGCCGGTGCCGTCACGCTTGCCGCCGGGCAGATATCGGCCCCAACGGCCCGCGCCCAGTCCGCTCCAATCCAGTCCGCCCTGGCCCCCAAATACCGGGTCTCGGTCCAAAACCTGCACACGAAGCGCACCGCCGGCAGCACTGAAGTCACCGGGCGAGTGGTCAATATCGGGGCTTCGGCGCTGACTTACACGGCAGTGACCGCCGTGTTTACCGATGCCGCCGGGCAGGAAGTCGGGTCGGCGGCGGGCTACCTCCTCGCCGGGCCGCTCGGGCCGGGGCAAAGCGCCGGGTTCCGGGCGGTCGCTCCAAATGCACCGGCAGGCAGCGTCGTTTCGCTGCGCCTGCGCGAAGCTGGGCACGCAGTCGCCGTGGACGCTGGCAGGCTCTCCGCGGCTCAGGCCCCGGACAGGCGGCTCACGACGGTTCGGTAATCAAACTCGGCTTGAAACAGCGCCCGATCCCCCCAGCCGTAAGCCGCTTCCAGCGTGTTCCCGCGCTTGTATAGGCCGATGGGGAACGCCACCCGCTTGGTGTCGAACAGCTCACCCAGGCCCTGATAGCAGCGCGGAACATCATCGGGCGTGATTGCCCGTTGGCAGGCTTTGAACACCGGGTGCCCGTCGGCGTCGAAATCCAGCCAGACCATCCAGCCCTCGTACTGCTCCTCGATGTCCGGGTAGGCAGGGTCCAGCGTCTCCGGGTACTCCGGCTCATTGCGGGCGAGCACGACATGGATCAGTCCCAAGTAACCGCCAAGCTCCGGGCAGGGGAGGTAGTTGCTGCCGAGGCCGACCCGCACGACCCGCTCCCAGACCTCCGTGCCGATGACATGCGGCAGGCGGTCCACAAACCCGCGCAGGCTGTAGCCGCGCCGGCCTTCCGGGTCGGACGTCTCGAAGTACGGTAGCAGCTTGGTCTCGCTCATCGAGCGTGCCCCGATGAGGGTCTTGCCGGGCACCGGCGACGGCAGGCGGACAGAGTTCTTATACGACTCGACGTGCAGCTCCTCGGTGACATTGCCGACGATCCCTTTGACCCAGATGCCTTCGCCAAGCTCGGTCAAAAACAAGTCTTCCTGGCCGCCGGTCTTCCGTGCGCCGAACTCGATCCCGCCGAACAGGTGCGCCAGCTCAAGCTGACCGGGCCGCTCTTCCGGGTCTAAATATCCGCCATAGACCCCGACATCGTGGATAAACAGGCCGTCCGGCAGCATCACTTTCCCCCGATAACCCTGCCCGGTTGCAAAGAACCCCGGACGGCCATCAGGCAGGGTCGCCGGGGCGAGGCGCACATCTTCCATGATCACGCCTTCGGGGTTGGCGTCGTACCACAGCTTGCCGGGCCGGGCCGGGCAGCTTGGGACAGGGGTGCGCGGACCGCGAATGCGGGTGAACGGAAACTGCCGGGCCATGTCGTAGATGTTGTGCATCCCGGACATGGCCTCCTCGGGAAAGTAAAACAGCAGGTTGACCGAGTACAGCTCGCGGGTGAACGTGTCCTTCATGCGGGACAGCCGCACGGTGACCCCGTAAGTCGGCGTTTCCGTCTTGGCGGCGGTCCAGAACTGGATTGGCCCATTAAAGGCCGCTTCCCAGGCGCGGCCCTCTTTGCGGGCCTCCACGCCAAACTCTTTCACCGCGTGCGGCAGCGTCGGCAAGTCGATTAAGGACATTTTCGGTCGGTCTAAAAGTGCGGTCATAGTCAAGCGGCATAGCCTTTTCTTTGATAAGTGTTTTTAATGATGACTTTCAGCGGTCATTGGTTCCAATGCACGGCTCGCTCGGGGTCGTCTGCAAGCAGGCCAAACTCTTCCGGGTGTATCAGCGAGGCCAGCATTTCCAAGCTGTCGGCGAGGCGCGGGCCGGGGCGGCTGAAATAATCCGAGCCGTTGACTACGCAAACCCGGCTGCCGCGCACCGCCGGAAGCTCCCCGAAGCCCGGCAGCGCCTGAAAGCTCGCCATGTCCTGCATCGTGCGCTCGACACCGAAGCCGCACTGCGCGACAACCAGCACTTCCGGCGCAAATTCGCGCACACTCTCCCACGAAACCTGCGTAGACGGCGCGTGCATCTTGCCAATCCTGTCGAAGCCGCCCGCGATCTCGACCAGCTCCGGGTCCCAGTGCCCCCCGCAAAACAGCGGGTCCAGCCATTCCAGCAGCACCGTCCGGGGCCGCGTTTTTGTTTTCTCCGCACGCTCCCGGACCGCAGAAACCCGCGCCCGCAGGCTGTCCGTCAGCCGCGCCGCTTCGGCGGCTCGCCCGGTCACAGTTCCCACCCGCGTGATGTCCTCCCAAACCGCGTTCAGCGTCGTCGGCTCCAGATTGACCAGGCATGGCCCCGGCGCTGGCAGGTGCCGCACGGCGTCCAAAACGTCGCCGTAAGACACCGCGCAGACATCGCAAAGCTGCTGGGTCAAAATCACGTCCGGCCCGATTGCCGCCAGCATCGCCGCATCTACCGTATACAGCGAATGAGAGCCGTCAAGCTGCTCGCGGACTGCGGCATCAATCTCGCGCGACGACAAGTCCGGCGGCAGGACACTGCGCGTGATCCGCGGCTTCGCCAGGACCGACGGCGGATAATCGCATTCGTGCGTCACCGCCGCCAGGTTTTCTTCCAGGCCCAGAGCGCAGACAATTTCCGTCGCGCTTGGGAGAAGTGAAACGATCTTTATTGGCTGATGCTTCATGCACTTGTTTTACCACACTGTTGCCGACATCGGAAGGGCCTGAAACGCGCTTTTGTTTTGTGCGACAAGAAACGCGAAAAAACCCCGCTGCAAACAATAAAAAGGAGGCCGCCGATATTCGGTGACCTCCCCATTTTCGGTAAGTTCTTGCCTAAGTCTCAGGCCGTCTTTTTGCGCCGCGCTGCTGCCGCGCCGGCACCCAGCAGCGCTAGAACGCCCAGTGAGACCACCGAGGACGCCTCGGGAACTGCCGCCGGGCTGATGCCGACACGGGAAACGCCGTCAATCGTGCCGAACCCGGTGAAGCGGATGTACTGGATGCCGGTGTCGGCGAACGGGGTGCCTGCCAGCGAAAACGCCGTGCCGCCTGCCGAACCGTCGTACAGCGTATTGGCGGTGAACGCTGCCGACTTGCCGGCGAAATCGGCGGCGGTCAGGGCTGGGTTCACGGGTTTGGAAAAGTCCTGCAATCTGCTGTCGTCCCAGCCGCTCGGGTTTTGGGTGGAAACGCCGGCCCATCGGTACGGGTTTTCCGGGAAGAGAAGGCTTGATGCCGGGGCGAGAGTGACGAAATTGACGTTGTCGCTGCTGACACTCACGGTCGGCAGGCTGCCGAACACTGAGCCGTCGGTCAGGTGGATTTGCGTCATATCCGAATTGACATCCGCAAAGGTGTCGGCGACAAAGAACTGGTTGCTGTAGACGATAAAATCCTCGCCGTACCAGTGGCCGCTGCTATGCGTGATGGGAGTCTGGTCGAACTTGACCGTCAGGCTGCCCGCCGTGCTGCCGCCGCCAAACTGGGTCAGCAGGTTATTCCCGTTTGGGTCTGTGCCGTAGGCGGGGTAGACGGATGAAGTATGGTACAGATCACCGAAGCCATCATCAGCCAGGGTGCTCGGCTGCCCGAGCGCAGCGTTTAGATTGCTGTACAGGGAATCGGTGCTGAGACTGCTGTAAGCAGTGACGCTGGAAGCGAACTGCTGGGAATGCGCGGCGGACGCGCCGCCGAGCAAAAGCCCGAGAGAAATCAGCCCAAGTGCGGGCCGTGCGAAATTGCGTGTCATAGTGTTCTCCTTGTGTGATCCGAAAGCAAAAGATTAAGGGAGCTTGTAGGCGATGCACGGCTTTATGCCGGGGCCGTAAGCGGAGTCGTCGGCGGACAGACCGCCGAACTCTGGGTGCGTGAGGGTGAATGGGAACAGGTCGGCTGCGGACTTGACGTGGCCGTCGGCATAGCAGACGTTCGCCCTGCCGCCGTGCCGAAAATGCACAAGGCCGGCGGAGTAGGAGCCACGAAACACGGTGTCGCCGGGCGCACGCAGGAAGTTGTTGGCAAGCTGCGGGCTGATGCCGGAGTCGGCAAAGACCGCCGTGTCGGCGGGGAAGACAATCTGCGATAGCATTGTGGCGGGGTCATCGCCTGCCCCGTTCGGCTGACCGTAGAAGTCGCCGCCAATGTAGGTGGCGTTGTAGCCGTAGCCGTTGTAGGGGCGCTTGGTGGGGGACGGCCTGAACGGATTGTCCGGACAGCCGTGGATCTCGCCGTCACGGGTATAGACGCCGAGAAACCCGGTGGTCCAAGCCCCGCTGGGGAGGTGGTGGAAGTCCCAGGCATCGTCGGCCTGACTAGCGTTGTACGACGGACACGCCCGCTCGTCGTAGTCGCTGGCGTACATCAGCCAGGCCAGGCCAAGCTGCCTCAAATTGGAAGCGCAGACCGCCCGGCGGGCGTTTTGGCGGACACGGGAAAAGACGGGAAAGAGTATCGCCGCGAGGGTCGCGACAATGGCGACGACGACGAGCATCTCGATGAGCGTAAAGCCCTGAAGCGTAAAGGCACGGGGACGTGCCGGGGTTGGGACGCGCCGCCGCAAAGGGCAAGGCGCACCAAAAAGCGTGGTGAGCAAAACGGGTTTCCTTCTGCCTGTCGGACGCAGGCGGGAACACCAAAAGACGTCTGTCTTCTGGAAACCCTTCGGCTGGTAGTCTGGCTGGGCGCGTTTTCAGTGTAAACTGGAAACACGCCGTCACAGTTGCGGGACAGCGCCGGAATTGCCTTGTCCTCGTAAAAGAGCAAAGCGCACCGGACTTCCCCATTTAAGCCTCGCGTTGACCGCGAAGCACCGAGGGTGAGTGAACGATGAAATTGTGGCAGCAAAAAGGCTGCGAGGGGAGTATAGCCGAAAACAGGAGGAGAGTCAAGGGGATGATTGACGTGCTGATCGCCGATGTTATACACAAAATCGCCACGGAATAAATTCCGAGGCTCGGAAGCTCACAGTGTCGCTGCGACACAAGAATTTGGGGCGATCCATCCAGCACACGTTCGTTCTCACATTACTCTTGGTTTTGCATCGCCGAGACTGTTCTGCCCAATCTCCGCAATGGCGCGATCAAACGGTACACCATCGTCTCCTGACGTCTGCGCGGCATCGAAAGCGCGAATGTCGTCCAATTCTTCTAGATCTTCCAGAATGTGCTGGAACCGTTCCATGTCAAGGACAACGCCGACACGCTTACCTTCGTGGTCGGTTAAATACCGCTCTTGCAGCGCCACCATAGGAATCTCCTTCCAATTCATGTCTTATATTTCTTGTAACTCAATCGAGTATATGCTTTCCTCGGTCTCCAAGTAAAGCTGCGAGCCTCTACCGAAAGCGCCGACAAAGTTTATTCTGCCGCCGTTCTCATCAACCGCATGGCATTCCTCTTTATGCATCTCGTTGTTCTCTTGCCGGTAGAGGCTGACGATGAACAGCTTGTCTTTTTCGCTGTAGCCGCCGCGAAACAACGCACGGTCTTTCCAAACCGCGAAAGCGTCTGATCCTCGAATTGGATTGTCGCTCCAAGTGCGGCTGATTCGTTTATCTTTTATTTTTATGATTGGGAAGTCCGTGTAGGGACAAAGCCAAGTCTCATTGCTGTTCGCGGCATTGAAAGCATAGCAGTCCGCAATGCTATCCCCCGTCAAAACCGTCGTGCTGTTGAAATCAAATACGAGAGCGCCGTGTGGATCAAAACAAGCGAGACCGGCACTGCCGAATATGCTGCTCCCAAAGATGCCTTCATCAAAGTAGCCAACCCATATTTCGCCCTGCGCCGTGACCTGAACATCGGCGATACCATCACCCAAAGCCAGCGTTTCGGTCAGTTCGCCGGACGCGGAATAGATATGCCCATTCCCGTCTGTGTTTCCTTCTGACCGAGCGCGAACCGCCAGCCACTGCCCTTGTGGGAGCGGCTGGGCATAGTGCAGGTTTTGCAGTGTTGGCGTCAGGTCAACCTGGCTATGACTCCACTCGGTCAAATGGTGAATGCGAAAGTCGTTCGGCTTTCTGACGAATGACTTTGAGGTGAGGCCATCGCGGCTTCGGTATTCCGGCTCCTGCCTCAGTGACAGAACGACCAAATCGCCCGATGGCCCAGCAGACACGCTGATTTTGTGCCAGCCCGCAAGGACATCGGCAAAGTCGAAGACTTTGTGCGCGGCAATGGGTCGGCTCATGTTACAGTGTCACCGTTTGGAACTCGTTTTCGCAGGGGACGCCGTCGGTGAGCCGAAGCGTTTTTTCGGTGACGTCCATAATGACCGAGGTGACGGTGATGGAGTGGTTCTGCGGCGGCTCCAGCCCCACGGCAGCATGGCGGCAGATGCCATAGGGGTAGCCGACGTGGTCTTTCAAATCGGCCTCGATGTCGGCAACGGTAATCTTGCCCTGCCCGGCCAGCAGCGCCCCCATGCGGGCACGGCGGCCAATCGAGAACTCGCGCTTCGGGTTCACCGGCTCGACCACGCCGATCTCTTCGGGGCGGGTAAAGTTGTTGGTATGCACCAGGCAGCCGCCCTCGCATTCCAGAAGACGCACGGTGCTTGGTCCGGCCTCGATGTCCACGACTTTGTCCGGGGTCTGGGCGATCAGAAAGTTTGCCGAGCAGGCGCGGCTCTCCGAAGTCACGACCGACACGGCGGCGTCGAAATCGCGGGAGCGCAGGATTTCATAGCAGCGGACATGGAATGGCCTAGCGAGCTTCGACCAGTCATCGGCGGTGCTCATCATACCGTTGATGGCAAGCGCGACCCCGGCGCTGTTGAACCCAATTTTGCCGCCGACAATGCCTGCCTCGGTGAACGCCAGCGTCTCAAAGCCGTCCGGGTCGGTCGTGTGAACCACCGCCCCGAGAACCTCGGGAATCCAGTCCCAGTTCTGGCCGACCAGCAGGTGCCCGCTTTCCGACGCTTCCGGCAGCACCGCAAACGCCGTGCAGCCGTCTACTGACTCGGGCGCGTCGTCGTGGGCGTGTCCGTACTGGTAGTACAAAATCTCGTAGCGCACCTGAAGCGCCGCGATTTCTTCCAGCGAAACGCCCGCGCCGTCCGCGACCCCGCGCATTCCCTCAAAGTAGTCCCGGTTCTGCCCGGCAATCGCCCCGGCGTAGCGGGACGCCCGCCGCAGCACCTCAGCCTTCGGCAGTCCGGCTTCCATCTCGAAGCGGGCGAAGTAGACGCCTAAATTATGGTCAATCCGGTCCTTGAGCTGCTGTCCATGCTGGACACCCTGTTCATAAGCCGACCCCGCGAGATGCACAACGGGCAATGTCATTTTGTTTCCTCTTTCTGTTTCTTAGTCAACTTCGACGCACCGCGCCGAGTTCCCAGCCGCCGCTCCAAAATCTGGGTATAACGAGGGCGATTGGAGGCATACAATGCCGAAATTGCCGTCTGTGAATACGCTGCTGAAATCTGCGCCGGGGTCGGCACGGGGGGCCTGGACTTTCTGGAACTTAATCAAGTCGCTGAACGTCTCCGACATTGCGGCGGCGGCGGAAGCGCCGTTCCGTCTGGCGCTAGTCGGCACCGAAGACCATGCCGATTTGCTCAGAGCACGTCTGGCGCTGGAGACTGCCGTGCCGCGCGACTTGGGGCCGAGTGGTCCCGCAGATATTAGTGCGTATGTGGCAAGTTACGTCAGCAAAGCCGATGTCCCGGCGGGCAGCCTGATGCTCGACGCCGAAACAGCGACGGCCAGCGAAGCGGCGCTGGGGGCGGTCCTGACAGCCCTGGTCGCGGCGCACCCGGAGCTGCGCTTGTCGCTGGCCCGGCACGTCCCGGCGTTCCGGCCTGCCGTCACCACAGCGCTCATCAATGAAGTCAGCAAAGAAAACGCCAAGCTGGCCCTGCTGTCGGCCCTGCCCGGCGTTCTGCCGCTCACCGGGTTCCTGTTGCCGGCGACGGCTTTAGGTGACATGATTTTGCTGACCAAGAACCAGGGCCTGCTGCTGCTGTCCATCGCGGCGGCCTACGGGCGGGAAGTGGACCTTAGAGCGCGGACCCGCGAGCTGCTGCCGGTGGTCGGCAGCGCGTTCGGCTGGCGGGCTGCGGCGCGTCAGCTTGTCGGCCTCGTCCCCGGCGGGGTCGGTTTGGTCTTCAAAGGCTGCATCGCCTACGCCGGGACATACACGGTCGGACGGTCGGCGGCGCTCTATTACAGTACCGGGCAGACTTTGACCGGCCCGCGCCTGCGCCAAGCCTACCAGGATGCCTTGCGCGACGGCCTCGCCTACACGTCGGCGTTGGCGAAGCGCCTGAAGCGTCCCCGCAAGGGGAAGCCGCCCGCCGGGATTGCCGTTGACAAAGACCCGGACACGCGGGTATACTGACGCCCAAACTTTGGCAGCAATTGCTTCTGCACCCTTGCAGCACAATTCCGGCAAAACTAAAAACTCCGCGTTAAGGAGACCGAGTTCTTTGGCTGATATTGAAGAGATCGTCCTAACCCCTGCCGGCTACAAAGAGATTGCCGATGAACTGGAAACCCTCCGCACCACCGAGCGGCGCGATGTGGCGGAGCGCATTCGCGACGCGATCACTTACGGCGAGCTGACCGAGAATTCGGAGTACGAAGACGCCAAAAACGCGCAGGCGTTTTTGGAGGGCCGCATCGAAGACCTGAAGCACATCATGCAGATCGCCCGCCCGCTCGACAGCGAGGAGATCCCAACCGACCACGTCGGCATCGGCTCGGTTGTGACAATCAATGACGACGATGAGGACTGGGAGTTCACGCTGGTCTCACCGGTGGAAGCCAACCCAAACCGCGAGAAGATCAGCGACGAGTCCCCGGTCGGCGAGGCTCTGATGGGCAAAAAAGTCGGCGACAGTGTCAGCGTCACCACCCCCGCCGGCAAGACCCGCTACAAAATCGTCGCCATCCGCAAATGACGCACCTGACGGGCGGCGGGCCATGTGCCCCCGCCCGTTTTGCCGTCTTTAGAAAGCCAATGACCTGTGTCTGAAGAAACTTATTCCACCCAAACTGTGCCGGAAGGCGTGGACCCGGTCCGCTTGCAGAAGCTGGACGCGCTGCGGGCCGCCGGGCGGGACCCGTTTGCCGCCGAGCGGTTTCCCGTCACCCACCATGCCGCCGAGATTGTTGGGGACTTTGAGCGGCTGGACACGCAGACAGTGTTTCTTGCCGGCCGGCTGACGGCCATCCGGGTGCAAGGCAAAGTGGCGTTTCTGGACTTGACCGACTCGTCGGGGCGCATTCAGCTTTATGTCCGCAAAGACGAAGTCGGGGACGCGCTCTTTGACGACATCAAGCACCATCTGGACCTCGGCGACATCGCGGGCGTCTCGGGCTTTGTCTTTCGAACGCAGCGCGGTGAGATTTCGGTCCATGTCCGGGAATGGACACTGCTCGCCAAATCCCTGCGCTCTCTGCCGCTCGGCAAGGAATATGAGAGCGAGGACGGCGAGGAAAAGCAGTCCGGCGGCCTCAAGGACCCGGAAGTGCGCTACCGGCAGCGAGCGGTGGATTTGATTGTCAACAAAGAGTCGCGGGAGCGGCTGCTCGGGCGCATCAAAGTCACCCGTGCGATGCGGGAGTATCTCGACAGCCGTGACTACCTGGAAGTCGAGACCCCGGTGCTGCAAACCGTCGCCGGCGGCGCGTCGGCACGTCCGTTTCTGACCCATCACAATGCTTTAGATACTGAGCTGCACCTGCGGATTTCTTTGGAGCTGTACTTAAAGCGCCTGATCATCGGCGGCCTGGACAAAGTCTACGAGCTGGGCCGCGTCTTTCGCAATGAAGGCATCTCGACCCGCCATTCCCCCGAGTTTACCATGATGGAGGTGTATGCGGCTTACGCCAATTTGGAAGACATGATGACTTTGGTGGAGGGGATGTACCGGCACGTCTGCTCGGCGCTGCATGGGCGGGAGCAGTTTACGTACCAGGGCCAGGAGATTGACCTGGCACCGAACTTCACCCGCCTGCCGATGCTGGCCGGCATCCAAAAATATGCCGGGGTCGCGCCGGAAGAGCTGGAAACACTGGAGTCGGCCCATGCCGTGCTGACCCGTCTCGGGCTGCCGACCGACAGCGAGCCGACGGTCGGCGGCATCATCGAAAAGCTGCACGAGCGGTTCACGCAGCCCAATTTGACCCAGCCGACGTTTATCACAGACTTTCCGACTGAAACGTCTCCGCTGGCGAAGAAGATGCCGGGCAACCCGAATCTGACCCGCCGCTTCGAGATTTATATGGCCGGGGCCGAGCTTGGCAACGCATTCAGCGAGATCAACGATCCGATTGACCAGCGGGAGCGCTTCGCCGCGCAGGCCGCGCTGCGTCAGGGCGGCGATGCCGAGGCGCACCCAATGGACGAAGACTTCCTGCGGGCGATGGAGTACGGGATGCCCCCGACCGGCGGCTTCGGCGGCGGCGTGGACCGCCTGGCGATTATCCTGACCGATGCGCCGTCCATTCGCGACGTCATTTTGTTTCCGCTGCTGCGCCCGGAAAAAGCCTAATTGGGCAAAAAACGCGCCTGAGCAATGCCTGGGCGCGTTTTTCATGTCTGTTCCGGGGTATCATACCGCTGGATGAGAAAACTCTTAGGGAACAATTAGAAAGCGCTGCTGTTCGAGTCAAGCCGACAAAGTGCAATGAAATCCACTCTTCTCAAGCCGATCAACACATTCGCTTCTGTTCTGCTTGCCATCCTGCTTCTGGCTGTCTGTACCTGGCTGGAAATGGCGCTGGGGCAGATTGCGGGCATCCATCGTCCCTACACGATCTTTTACTTTATACCGGTTGCAGTCAGTGCCGCACTGCTAGGGATTCGGGGCGGTGTCGGCACGGCCCTCGCGGCTCTGGTGCTGGCTCGTATTTATCTGTTTGCGGACAACAAGCACGGGCTGGACCTAGTTTCGTTTCCCAGCGAAGCCGAAGAAATCGAGTTTATAGGGATGCTGCTCGGCACCCTCTGCATTGCAGTCATCACCGGTTACCTGCGCTCGACCCTCAGCCGCTATAATTCGGCAAACGCCGAGCTGCAAATAGTGAATGAAGAGCTGCAGTCGGTCAATATGCGCCTGACTGAAAGCGAAGAACAGCGGCGCGTCTTCAGCCGCGATGTTCTGCTGGCAGTCACCGGCGGCAAGCTTCAGCTTATGGAACCCGGCGAGATCCCGCCGTCCGACCTCGCCGCCCTGTCCCCAAGCTATACGCAGACGCTGACAACTCCTGCCGACGCTTCCTCCCTGCGTCATGCGCTGGTCAAAGTCGCCCATGCCAGCGGCATGGACGACGCCCGGATTGACGATCTCTGCACTGCCAGCACTGAAGCTGCGACCAATGCGGTCAAACACGGCAATGGGGGACGCGCCACGGTCTGGTTGGTCGGCGACGCCGTCACCGTGCAAATCGCCGACAACGGCAGCGGAATTGCCCCGGCGCATCTTGCCCGTGCGACCCTGGAACAGGGATTCTCGACCCGCGTCTCGCTCGGCATGGGCTTCCATTTGATGCTGCAATCCACCGACACGCTGGCGCTCTGCACCGATGTCCACGGCACGACTGTCTTCCTGAAAGTTTCCAACAAATCGCGTCCCAGTGTCCAGGACATGGTCCTGGGCCGCTATGGCAGCCTGTGATTACCTATCCTAGAAAGAAGCACTTCCATGACTGAAAACGACAGCGTGAGCAAAATGACAATGACCCGGCGTGAAGCGCTGCAAACGGCGGCTGGGGCTGGGATTGCCCTTTTGCTGGCGGGACGCGCCCAAGCCGCCGCCGAGCAGTGGGTGCCCGTCGGCAAAACGGACTTGTTCCTGCCCGGCAAGCCGCAGCGCGTCACGGTCCCGCACGGCGGGGTGCTGCTCGTCACCCGCACCGATGCCGCGACACTTTCCGCGGTGTCCGCCAAATGCACCCATCGCGGCTGCGAAGTCGGCTGGTCCGCCGAAGCCAGCCAGCTTCAGTGCCCCTGCCACGGCGCGGCATTCACGGCGGCGGGCAAAAATATCCACGGCACGCGCCGCAAGCCCGATGAGAGCCTGCCCGCGCTGCCGACCCTGCCGGTGCGCCTGAGAAACGGCGTTGTGGAAGTCAATCTCGGGGCCGTCACGCCCGGCGATATTGAGCCGGCAGAGAACTAGCCGCTGCCTGATTCGCAGTCCGCAGACAAAAAAGACCCGCCACACCTTTCGGTGCGGCGGGTCTGTGTCCATGAAGCCGCTTGTACAAATCTAGTCTGTCGGTTGTGAAATAGGAACTTGGTTGGGTAGGTTCACGCCACGCTGCATCATTGCGCTTTTCAGGTACGAGCGCAGGCTTGCAGTGCCGGAATTGTACATCTCTGCAAGTTTGTCTTTGATAGCTGACGAATCATCAGGTGACAAAGTAGGATTGTCCAGCATTTTCAGTAACAGGTCCGAGGCTTTGACGGAGCCGGTGTCTCCCAGCCTGTCAGCGACTAATGCTGTATTTGTCGCGGTCAGGTGGTCTGTCAACTCTCGCCAGCTTTCCGCAGCCTGCGCTTCAGGAAGCGAGAGCAGCGCCTCTAAGTCGGCTTGATACTTTGGCCCATAAGGCGTTATGGAGATTGTTTTTAGCAGTGAGGTCGCTGCGGTTCGTAATGCACCGTCATCGGCGGCAGTTACAGTGATTGGAAAGCGGAAAACATGGGTGTAAACATCGCCGCTGTCCGAGATGTCTTTTTCAATCTTAACAGGATTATCTTCGCCTGCATTAGTTGTTGTGTAAGGCAGTTGAACACTCACAGCAAAAACATATTTCCCTGGGCGCAGGCTTGCGGCTTTCTGCGGAACGACTAAGTAAGCCTCGTAGCTGCCGCCGCTCCGCATGAACGGGTCGGTCACAACGTGAAAACCCTCGGAAGAGCTTTGCTTTTGCTCAATAGTTCTTGTCGCTCCCGATTGGCTGGTCAGCGTGAAAACCCGACCATCTGTTTTCCCCCAAGAAACACCGATTTTTTGTTCAGAGTTGTTTTGCACCGAGTAGCGAAGAACTATTGGCTCCCCTTGAACAATTGACGGCTTGCTCAACAAGGAAACTTTTGCGCTTAACACGCCCAGGTTGTCACTGCTGGCATGGGCTGCAAGGCTTAAGCAGAGAACGCCGAACGCAAGTGCGACAGCACGAACGCAAAGCGCATTTGACGAAAATTTGTTTTTCATAATTTTCCCTGTCGCGATTAGATCAAGGCAGTTGCAGCCAGGCTTCCTTGCCTTGCTTAACGACCGAGTACCACCAAATATCGGCTGGGTATAGAGGTCTGCTGTTGGTTACTGAACGGACAATAGAGGCTGTTGAGTCAGGTCCTGGTATCAGCACGTTTTTCTCACCAGTGGCCGTGTCGTTGAACTCATACCTCTGCGCTGCCGTGACCGAGTTGGCTAGGTAAGGTTTCACTGCCGCCCAAACATCATGGGTGTCGTTTCCTATCCCTGTTGTCATACTATTACCGCTGGAGTCCATAGTGGGTTTTACGGTTGGATTTGGGTAGTTTACAGCTTGACTAAATGGAGCAGGAGCAAAATAGGGATTGCTGGTTCCTGGATAAGCAACACGCTCGTGTATGTGGCAGTCAGTAAGGTCAGATTTAAGCCCCGAGGTAGAGTTCCAATCGTAGGTGAAAGAAATTGTACCATTTCCATTGTCTGTCTGGGTCAGCTTGTGGTAATTGTACGGCTGTGCGTGGATTTGGACGGTGTAGCCATCGAAGCAAGTGCCGAAAGCCATGGTCCCGCCACTGCTGGATGTCGGGATGGTAAAGCTGGCCCTGGCAGAAAAGGTGCGGTTCAGCATGAAGCCGGTGCCACTGATAGCCTGCTTGAACCAATGCGCCGGCGTCGTCACCGGCGCGTTTTTGCGGGTGGCGTTGTCTGCGTCGGTACGCTCTGGCTCCTGGGTTGGTGCCAGAGCTGCCGCATCATCTGATGCGGCGGCCCTGTTGCCATTCTAGTCTGGATGAGATTTCACTGCCGGATTATCCACTTCGGAAGCGGGTACTCCATTCGCGATGTAGAGTGATCGGATGTACGGCCTAAGGTTAGGGGCTGCTGTCTGATACAACTTTGACATCGCTGTCCACAAATCGGCTGTTTGCGACGGCGAGCGTGTATCAGCATCGCGATCCGTATTCCAGAGCATTTGTGCTACTAGGTCAGCGGATGACCGGCTCGGATGCAGTGAAAGCTGCTTCGCGGCGTCTGCTCGTACAAAATCGCTGCTCTTTGGATCAGCGAGCAAAGACTGCCATGCTGGCAGTGCAATCGCTTCCGGCATGGCGAACAGTTCTTCTGTAGCCGTTCTGGAACCCTCTGCGGCACCCCCACGCAGTAACTGCTGACGCAACGCCTCCGCTTTTGCACGCACTAAGCTTGGGTTGTTTGCTGTGACTGTGGTTGTGAAAGCAAAGTCTTTAGAAGAAGCAAAATGGTTAGTTGCCTTTAGCGCCGAACCCCCGCTATTCACTGGCTGCATCACATAATCAAGTGATACCTTGACCTGAAGGCTATATTGCCCTGGAACTGCCGGAGAAAGAAAATCACTCGCTACTATATCGCCTTCAAGCTTCTCGCCAGGCGAGAGAGTTCGTTCCGCAGGCTGATACAAACCCCCTGGTTTCCGCACTTGCGAATGTGGCTGGGATACCGCTTGCAGTAAATGACCTCCAGCATCAAGAGAGCGGATACTATACCAATCGCTACCGGTATCGCCCACAAAAAATGTGGCCTCTTCCGAAGGGGACTCATTTACCACTGAGTAGTGGATTAAAACCGGCTCTCCAGGAGCAAATTTACTAGACGAGACAAGGCGCATCTCTGCATGAAGTGGTCCTGCCTGTGCATTGTCACTGTGAACGCGCTGAACCAGGGCTACCCCTAAAACCGATGCACAAGTGAACGTCAGGGTCGTTAAAACAAAGTTATAGTTACTCATTTTGTCCTCCTTACGGTAATGGTTTCTCGACGTGAGCGCCAGATTTCTTGATATAGAAGGCGCTGGGATTCAAAGAAACTCCTTCTTGAATGTTTCCAGCATCAAAAAGCACTGTCCCTTTTTCACCGGTAGTGGAGTCGTCAAACTCGTACTTCTGAGGGGCAGTAACGGTCAGCACAGAATATGGTGTTTGAGTGGGCCAGGCAGAGTGTATGTCAAGGGTCGCGCCTATCGTCGGCGTCGCGTGACTTATCTCTGGATTACCCAATTCATAAGGTTGTGTTCCATTTCCTACGTTGGGATCGGGAGCGATTGGGGGACTTGTTGGCCGGTAGTAAGGGCCGCTACTATCCGTACCGAAAGTGCCTGGATTGCCGGTGTAGTCAACATACTCGTAGATGTCAACGCCATTCAAGTGACCAAGGTTGCCGTCAGTGGACGACCACTTGTACCGAAAAATCAGCCTATAGCCGGTATAGTCTGCATAACCCCCAGGAGTAGTATCCGGGCTGCTTAGAGTAGTTGATGGGTTGTACCCGGCATCGCGCCAGTTGTAGGGCTATGCGTGGATTTTGAGGGTGTAGCCGTCAAAGATAGCGCCAATGGTATAGGACTCTACGCTTCGGGTGGCCGAGACGGTGACTGTCGCTTGCCCGCTGAAGGTGCGTGTCAGACTAAAACCGCCGCACCGAAAGGTGCGGCGGCTTTGTGTTAGCGATCATTTCCAATGCTAATCAGCCGCTTGGGGAATGGCAACTTGCTCCGGCATTTTTAAGCCACGGTCCGCAGCGATGGATTTGACATGGCTTCGTATACGGGGACCAGCTAGGTTGTAAGCCCTATCAATATCCGTCTTGATATAATATCTCGTGGCGGAAGGAAGGTCAGGATTGTCAGACATTTGCACCAACAAATCAATTGCCTTTGCAGTACGAAGATTTGCGAGTTCATCTGCGATATTTTCCTCGTACATCCGCCGGGGATTGTTTGCCAGCGCAGTCCAGCTTGCCGCGGCCTCAGCCTCAGGCATCACAAATAAAGCATCAAGCAGAGCCGTCACTTTGTCGTTGTCTTGCTCTACCTGAATGTCCTTTCGTAGTGTTTCAGCTTTGTGTGCCAGGTGTGAAGAAACCGGAGCAGTAAGGGTGATTGGAAAAGTGTAGTCCCTAACAAAATGCGCGTCGCTGGCATTGACCACACTTTTGAGGACAAACGGGTTGTGTTCAGCGGGGTCTACCACAGCATAGCGTATATCGATATGCGCGGTGAGAGTGTATCTGCCTGGATGTGAAGCAGCAAGTAAACTTGAAGCAACAATGTAGCCAGACTTATCTCCTTCCGGTGCAAGTATGCTAGTCTCTGAAGGATGCAAACTGCCGAGGTCCAGTGACCGCTCAGAGCGGCCTATTGCTGCTGACAATCCCGAAGCATTCTTTAGACTCAGGCTGTACCAAGATGTCTGACGCATACCTGTATTGGTACCAACTGTCTGGTCCTCAAGCGGATTCATTATCTTGTAATGCAAGATGACGGGTTCGCCGGTCTCCATAACAGATTGTGTGTAAAGAGAAACATTGGCATTTAGCGCGTCCGGTGTCTGTGTGCCAGCCCTGGCTGAAACACTCCCGCTAGTAGGCTAACCTGGTAGAATGGATAAGTCTGAGGAGGCTTATCCGATGTCCGCGAAAAAATATCATGTTTCTCTCACCGAAGCCGAGCGTGACGACCTTCTGCGCCTGAGCAAGTCCCAGCGCCACTCTGAACGTGAACGCAAACGTGCCCGTATCCTGCTGCTCGCCGATGAAGCCAAAGAAGGCGGGGCGGACAAAGATGCCGACATCGCCCAGCAAGTTAAGGTCGCGCCGCTCACCGTCAACCGCACTCGTCAGCGCTTCACCGAGCGCGGCTTGCACCAAAGTCTGGCTCACAAAGAGCAGGAAACGCGCAAGCCCCGCATCTTGGACGGAGAGGCCGAGGCTTTTTTAGTCGCAACGACCTGTAGTACGCCGCCTGAAGGCCACAAACGCTGGAGCCTGCGCCTGTTGAAAGACGCGCTGATTGAGCAGCAGATCGTAGACGCCATCGGCAAAGAAACAGTGCGTCAGACGCTAAAAAAAATGAACTCAAGCCGTGGCTGAAGAAATGCTGGTGCATCCCGCCCAAGCAAAACGCCGAGTTTGTCTTCCGCATGGAGGACGTGCTGGACGTGTACCACAGGCCGCTCGATGAGAAGCGTCCGCTGGTCTGCCTGGACGAAGCCAGCAAGCAGCTTTTGTCTGATGCGCGGCCTGCGCTTCCCGTAGCGGTAGGACAGCCTGCCCGCCAGGACTGCGAATATGTGCGAAACGGAACCGCCAGTTTGTTCATGGTTTACGAGCCGTTGGCTGGCAAGCGCCACGTTCATGTAACCGACCAGCGCACTTGTCTGGACTTTGCCCGCGTGATCCTGCATCTGGTGGATGTGCTCCACCCTGACGCGGAAAAGATCGTTTTGGTCATGGACAATCTGAACACGCACACACCCGCGAGTTTATACCGTGCTTTTGTGCCTGCGGAAGCCAAGCGGTTGGCGGACAAACTGGAAGTACACTACACGCCCAAGCACGGCTCGTGGCTGAACATGGCCGAAATCGAGTTGTCCGTGCTGGCGCGGCAGTGCTTGTCTGAGCGCATGAACGACAAAGAAAACCTGCAAAAGCAGGCCGCGGCTTGGCAAGCAAGGCGCAACGTGAGTGCCGTTAAGATTGATTGGCGGTTCACGACCGACGACGCCCGCGTGAAATTGAAAAAGCTCTACCCAACTATTCTACCAGGTTACCCTACTAGATAATACGAAACTGAATGTTCCAGCATCAGTGATATTCCGCCATGACCATGCCTTCTTCGGTTTCCAATAGGTGAGCGCTCGGCCAAGTATCGGGCAGGCCACGTTTGACCCTTTGCTCGGCGAGATACTGAGGCAGCGGCTTCTCGCGCCCGGCTTCCGCCGCCGCCATTGCATTGCGGACTGCCGCCGCGATTTCCTCGCTCTCGCGCTCCTGCGCTTCCAGGCTGTCGGCGAGAATTTGGTCAACAAAGGTATCCAAATCCTGGCCCTGCTGCCGGGCTTTTTCCCGCAGGACCGCCTCGGTGGAAGGCTTCAAGGTAATCGTCATCTGTTTGTCTCCTCCGATGCTGAGTATACCCGCTCCCATCTTTTCGTCTCGGCGGACTTTGTGATGGCGTCCAAAAGCACATTGTTCAGGTAGCCGTCCCGGAAGCCCGGCGATGGGTTCTCATCTTGACCAATCGCAGTAAACGCATCGTACAGAAGATTGGTGAATGTGTGCTCGTAGCCGATGTTGTGCGCGGTCGGCCAGTAGTGGCCGGTGTAGCGGTCCTGACCGCCGGTGACACTCACCGTGCGGAAGCCGTGGGTGCCGGCAAAGGTGTCCTCGGTGTAGATCTCCAGCTCGTTCGGGCGCTCGGCGTTGAAGACTAGGCTGCCGAGGCTGCCGTTGATCTCAAAGCGGTTGTGGTTCTTGCGGCCCAGTGCAAAGCGTGTGGCCTCGAACGTTCCCAAAGCGCCGTTCTCGAAGCGGGCCAGCGCGAGCGAGGCATCATCTACCGTCACTTCCCCCATCACTTCCGATGCCGAGCCGCCCATGCGGTCGTCGGTGGCGGCAAGCTCCGGGCGCTGCTTGATGAACGTCTCCAAAACGCCGCTGACTTCCGAAATCTCGCCGACCAGAAAGCGGGCCGTGTCCAGGCAGTGCGCCAGCAGGTCGCCGTGCGAGCCGCTGCCCGCCGTTTCTTTTTTCAAGCGCCAGACCAATGGGAAGTCGGGGTTGACGATCCAGTCCTGCAAAAACAGCGCCCGCCAGTGGTAGATCTTCCCGAGGACGCCGTCATCAATGAGCTGCCTCGCGAACGACACGGCAGGATTGGCCCGGTAGTTGAACCAGACCATGTGCTTGACTCCGGCTTTGGTCACCGCATCCAGCATTCGCTTGGCTTCTTCGGACGTGTTCCCGAGCGGCTTCTCGCAAAAGACATGCTTGCCGGCCTCGGCGGCGGCAATCGCGATCTCGGCGTGCATATTCCCTGGTGCCCCGATGTCAATAATGTCAATATCGTCGCGGGCAATTAGCGCCCGCCAATCGGTCTCGTAGCTGTCCCAGCCAAACGTTTCGGCGGCGCGTTTGACACCGGCTTCGTCACGCCCGCAGAGCGCTTTCATCTGCGGGACAAGTTCCATTTCCGGGAAGAACCGCGCCACCTGCCGGTAGGCGTTGGAGTGGGCCTTGCCCATAAATTTGTAGCCGATCATGCCGACATTGAGTGTTTTTGCTGCCACGTCTGAAAATCCTCCAGGAATAAAGAGAGATTCCGGGAGAAAGAAGGCGTGGGATTGAAATCCTCCGCTGTGGGGCGCGGACGCCAAGTAACCGCCTTCGCGGGTACAAGAGAAGACCAGCATTGCAGTCCTATCCTTTGTCCGCGCCTCCTAGTCACTTCGTTCCGTAGCGGAGTGAAAGGCGGACAGTTGGCGTCTGCGCCCCACAGCGTAGGACTTCAGTCCCACGCCTCTTCTGCCTACACTTCTCTCACCGAATAAAAAAGCCCACCGAGACAAGTTCGGTGGGCTGAGACTGCCGGGCTACTGGCCGAGGTAGTCAATGACCTTCGACCGCGCCCGCAGGCTCTGGACATAGGCGGGGATTGCCGGGTCAACCCGCTGACGCCGGGCGGCATCGGCAGCGTCGGCGTAGAGTTTCGTGTCCGCGCCGGGCGCGGCGCTGGTGCTTTCGAGCTGAATCAGGTGGTAGCCGAACTGGGACTTGACTGGCACGGCGGTGGTCTCGCCGGGCTTCAGCGCCTGCGTCGCCTTGACGAAGCTCGGGTCATAGCCTGACGCCGCGCCGAACGCCGGCAGGTCCCCGCCTTTGCCTTTGCCCGACGGGTCCTCGGTGTAGGTGTTCGCAACCTCGGTGAAGCTTTTGCCGGCTTTCAGCTCCGCCTGGGCTTTGGCGATCAAAGCCAGCGCTTCAGCGTCGGTGTGCGGCGACTTTGCGCCGGGGGCCATTGCCTGAGCGGTTGTCATAATCAGCAGATGCCGGGCATGGTAAAGGGTCTGGGCAGCAGGGGCGGGGGGCAGGGTTTTCTCAGTCAGCGCTTCGGCCTGCATCTGGGTCAGAAGCTGCTGCTTGAACGAATCCAAAGTCTGGTGCCGCTGGCTGAGTACCGCATCCAGGCCGCCGGGAACACGGGCGGCGGCCTGCAAGCGTACCTGGGCAAGCTGAGTATCTAGTTGGGCGGGGGTGATGACGACGTGCTGCTTCTGCGCTTCCTGGCTGATCAGCTCAATCAAAATCAGCGTGTTAAGCACCTGCGGCCCGTAAAGATTGATCACTTGGTTTGCGACCTGGTAGCGGTAGATCTTTTTGCCATTGACGATGGCGGCGACCCCGGCGGGTCCGGGCGCCGCGGGCCTCATCGCCGGCGGCGGCGCGACCGGCGGGGGCGGCGGCAGGCCGGGCGACGGCATCGGGGTCATGGGCGACGGCGGCCCGGACATCGGAGGCATCTGTGCGGCGGCGGGAGCGGCGGCAAGCAGCGGAGCCGCCGTGATCATCAGGGCGACGGCGGCGGGCCACCGCGAGGGATGACGTGTCAAAATAAAAGAGTTCCTTTCGCAGCCCGAAACCGCTTGTGGTTCCGGGCCGTTCGTGTCAAAATTGTTTGCCCTTCTATGTTACAACAAAACGCCGCCGCCGTCAAGGGGTGAGGTCTTCTATCCCGTCACTACCAAATCCCCCGAGACCGATTGCAGGCGGATGCTGCCGGTTCCCGCGCCGAGCGTACCCGCCGCGTGGCGGTCGGTCGTGACTGCCTCGGTGACCGGCAGCTTCAGGTCCAGCCCGCCGCTGGTTGTGTTCATCTCGACGCGGGCATCGGCTCCCGACGGCAGCGTCAAAGTCACGTCGCCGCTGACAGTCGTGCCGGCGAACGCGCCGGCGAAGGCTGCGGGCAGCGCCCAGTGCGTGTCTCCGCTGACCGTTACCACGCTGATGGCCGGACTGTCCGCTCCTGAAGCGTCCACATCGCCGCTGATCGTTTTGACCGTCAGGGTTCCCGATACCCCGCGCAGGCGGGCATCACCACTCACCGTCTCCACCTGCACCTGCTCGGCCTGCGTATTGAGGATTTCCGTTGATCCGCTCTGGGTGCGAAGATGCAGCCGTGTTTTCGCCGTGCTTTGGGACACCAGCACATCGCCGCTGGCCGACTCAAATGTCCCGAGCGTCCCGGCATGGATGCTTTGCGCGTCCACATCGCCGCTGCGGCTGGTCAGCGTCACCGTGTCGGCGGAAACATCGGAGGCATGGATGACCGCACTGGAAGTCTCGACCGAGACCCGGCCCTCCGGCGTGTTCCACCGGGACACATACACATCCCCGGTGTGACTGCTGAGACGCGCGTCCCCGCCGGTGCCTTCCGCCGGCGTGGACGCCTGCACTTTGCCCGAGGTCGTCTGCACCTTGAGCGCCGCCGACGTCTCTCGTGCCGTGACATTGCCGTAGGTCGTCGAGACTTCCAAAGCCGCCGTGCGCGGCACGCGGATCTCGTAGTCCACCGTCAGGCGCTCGGCGGCGTCACGCGGCGCGGCGATCCCGACTTTGCAGCGTCCGCCTTCCACTTGATGCGTCAAAAAGACTTGCTGCAGCACCACCCGCGCCTCGGACTCCGACTCCGCCCAGGCGGTCTTCGTGACCGTCGCTTCGGCAGTGCCACTGGGAATGTCTGCACCGATAATCGTGACACTGCCGTGGTGGTTTTCCAGCGCCAGCGTGTCCGCCCCGGTCCAGGCGATGCTTTCGGCGCTGGTTTGGGTCGCCGACGGTTCCCCGGCGCTGTTCTCGGGCCGCCCGCTCGGGGTCTCGCCGCCGAAATCGAAGTTGAAATCGAACTTGATCGCTCGCCGGCCTTCGCGGCCGGCCCGCCGAGCCTCCTGCGTCGCCTGCCGGGCGGCGGTCTTGGCGGTGCGGACGGCATCGTTTTTCAATGAATTTAGGCCGCGCATTGCCTCGTCCACGGCTTTGTTGATCTTGCTCATGTCAATCTCGGGCTTCGGCAGGGTGTCGAAAATTTTGCCCGCCAGCGTCGAGGCATAGTCAGTGGTACGCGACGCCTGGGCCGCGCCGAGCTTGCCCTGGAGGTCGCCGAGCTTGCCCTGGAGTTCGGCCAGCTTCGCCTGCATCGCCGCCATCGCCGCCGTGTCCGGCGCGATTGCCGGCGGAGCGGGGGGCACGGGCGGGGTCGGGGCGGCAGCAGGGGCGGTCTCGCGGACAGCCCGCAGGAGCGAGTCGGCCTGCTCGGCGGTGATCTTGCCTTCGCGGAGCATATTCAGGACGAGAATGCTTTCTTCGGACATAGGGAGCCTTCTTTCTTAGAAGCGGCACAGGGATGCCGCCAAAGCGGCGGCAGTGACTGCCAGCAGGGCCAGGATGCCGCCGTCGTAGCAGCGGTCGGCCAGGGAGCGCGGCTTCGGCCCAAACGACTGGGCGACTGCCGGTGCGGCGGGCTTGGCCGGGGCCGGAGCGAAGTGCAGCGGCGCATCGTCCCATTCCAGGAGAACGAGGTGTCCGCGCGTTTTGACGCTCGACTTGGCTTCAAATTCTTCGATTGGTCGTAGGGGGGCGGTAATCATGGTGTGTCTCCTTGAAGAGTGACTATTCTGACAAGGCTTGCAGGGCGGTCAGCCCGGTATCGGCATCAAGCGTGCCGTTTTCGATGGCGCTTAAGATTTCTTTGCGTTTGGCGGCCTTCTGGGCCGGGGTGAGCTTCGGCTCGGGAACTGGTATCGAGGCGGGCGCTTCGGCATACGGGCCACCGTCAAAGCCGAGCGCGTTCAGCAAAGCATCGAGGCGGGCGCGGACAGTTGGGTACGAGATGCCGAGGGCCGCTTCCATGTCGCGGATGACCCCCCGGCAACGCAGAAACGTCTCCAAAAAGCGGACCTGCTCGGCGTCGAGATTGCGGTAAGGCGCAAGGGCGAATTCCCCACGCATCTGAACATGGCAATCTTGGCAGGTTGTCTCGGAGACGGTGAGTACCCCGCTGCAAAGCGGGCATTTCGACGGCATCGGTTGTGTCATAATGTGTTTCCTAATGTATTATAGGAAAATATATTAAAAAAGTCAATACTTATATTAAAATAGTTAATTTATTTTGCGCAATGAACAAAACACGCAAAACTTGACAGTTAAGCTCGCCTGCTGTATACTGTCTGCACAGCTAACCGGGAGACATAACAATGCCTGACGACGAACCGCAATTTGATCTTGCCGGAAACCCCTTGCCGCCGAAGGCGGCCCCTGCCGCGCTGCCGCCCGGCCTCGGCGCCCCAAGCTACGCGCCGCCCCAACGCCCAACCGGCCCCGCCGCGCCGCCACCCTACGGCGGTGGCCAGACCTACGCTCCCGGCTTTGCGCCGGTGGAGCCGAACAGAAACGGCCTAAAAATCGGGCTTGGCATTGGCGGCGTCCTGTTAATACTCATTATTGCTGCTGCTGTGATGTTGACCCCAAAACATACGCCCGCGCCGACCGCCTACACCAAGTTTGCCGCGGCGGACGGCTCGTTTTCCTGCGATCTGCCTTCGGGCTGGGCCGTGACCCCTGCCGCGTCCGGCGGCAAGATGTCCGATGGCAGCGAGTCCACGGTCGGCGGCGTTTTGTGCTCGCAGAACAGCGCCAAAGTGGACATCACCACCGATACCTACGCGACCCTGGTAGCCTACGACGTGGTCGCGAACAACGCTGATCCGCAATCCCTCACTGGGTCCAAAGCCGGCGTCCTGCACAAGCAATGGCGCAGGCGCATCGCCGCCGAGCACAAAGGCTACCATGAGACCCAAGTTGCGGGCTACGCAAGTCCGATGGGCGATGCCCGACTGGCCGAGTGGACAGGAGCAGGGAACGCACTTGGCTTTGGCGGCAGCCTGCACGGCTACCGGGTCTCTCTGGCCGGCGGCGGCAAAACCGCCGAGGTCGTCTGCGCGTGCCTCGACTCCGACTGGCCGGCCCTGAAGCCCGCGTTTCGGCACGTCCTCGGCACCCTCACCGCCGGAGGGGCGGCGGAACCGGAACCCGCCGCGCCGGGTGCGCCCTGATTGCCTGCCGTTTAAGCTATAATAACCTATGCGTCTTACTCCCCGCTTCGTTGTCCTGGTCGCCGCCGGCGCGGTGCCGCTGCTTTTTGTCGGCTACGCCCCCTGGCTGCTGACCCTGGTACTGGTCTACAACGCCGCCCTGCTTGCGGCGACCCTCGCTGATTTTCTCGCCGCGCCCCGCCCGGAAGCGGCGCTTTCGCTGACCCGCACCGTGGATGAAAAGCTGTCGCTCGGCACGGCAAACGCCGTCACGGTCACGGCGCAGAACAAGTCGGCGACGGCCCTCACTCTTGCGGTCCGGGATCTGCCGCCCCCCACTTTTGATCTGGACAGCGCGGTCGAGCGCAAGCTGCTCTTGCCGCCGGACCCGCGCCCGGTCGGTTTCACCTACCATGTGACGCCGCCCGCTAAAGGCGACTTTGTTTTCGGGGACCTGTATTTCGAGTATCCGGGCCGATTGGGACTGATTTGTCGTCAGGGAAAGATCGCGGCGGCGCAGACAGTGAAAGTCTATCCGAACCTGGCCGAGACCGCCAAGTACGAGCTGCTGGCTCGGCGCGGGCGCTTGATGCAGCTTGGCATCCGCACGGCCAAAGTGCGCGGGGGCGGCTCGGAGTTCGAGTCTTTGCGGGAGTATGTGCCGGGGGACGAATACAAGAAGATTGACTGGAGCGCGACCGCCCGCCGAGGCAAGCTGATTTCGCGGCAGTATGAGGCCGAGCGGTCGCAGAACATTGTCCTGCTGCTCGACACGGGCCGGAATATGCTGCAATCGGTGCAGAAGATGGCAAAGCTCGATTACGTGGTCAACACTGCTTTGATGCTGGCCTATGTGGCAGCGGCGGGCGACGACAAAGTGGGCCTGATGGCCTTCGACGCCGACATCCGCGCCTACCTGCCGCCGGCCAAGAGCAAAGCGCAGGTCTACGGTATTTTGGAGAGTCTGTATAATTTGAACGCCCGCATGGTCGAGACCGACTACAAAGACGCGTTCCAAAACCTCGCGACCCGCTGGCGGCGGCGCTCTTTGGTCGTCCTATTCAGCGATTTAGTGGACCCGGACTCGTCCACGCAGCTTCTCGACGCCGTCCCGATCCTCGCGGATATGCACCGCGTCGTCTGCGTCACGGTCAGCGACCCGAATATCCTTGCCGCCGCCAGAAGTGTTCCCGAGGACAGCGCCGGCGTCTACCAGAAAGCCGTCGCGGTGCAGGTCTTGCAGGAGCGCCGCGCCGCGATTTCTATTCTCAAGCGCCGGGGCGTCTGGACCGTAGACAGTCCCCCCGAAGCCCTCAGCGCCGACCTGATCAATCACTACTTGGACCTCAAAGCGCGTTCGCTGATTTAATCACGTTCACCGATTGGTATTGGTGGGTATGCTGAGAACAGCAGATCCAGAAAGAGCCAGAAACCAATGAAAACCAATTCGACAGTGACCAAAACCGCGCCGCGCCTTCTTCCCGTCGCCGCCCTCGGTCTTGCGGCCCTGCTGCTTGCCGGCTGCGACAGCGGCAACGGGCCGACAGTCAAGACCGACTACGATAAAACCGTCAAGTTTGCTCAGTATCACACGTTTGCGTTCCAAAAAGGCCGCATCGTGACTCGCCTCGGGACACCCGACCCGAATAATACGCTGGTTGCCGACCGCATCCAGGCCGCCGTCGTCAATCAGTTCCAGGAAAAAGGCTTGTCGGAGACGGTGCAGAACCCTGATCTAGTCGCCACCTATGTCGCCGGAGCCAAAAGCAAGCAGGAGATCGAAAACTTAGGCCCACAGCCCTACTTCTCGTCCTACTTCGGTGGTCCCTTCGGATTTGAGCGCGGCGGCTACTACGGAGCTGGCTACGATCAGTTCTACACCCATACCTACACCGAAGGAACACTGATCCTGGACTTGATTGACTCGCGTACCAAAAAGCTGGTCTGGCGAGCCTACGTTTCCGGCCCGGTAGATAAGCCCGACCAGAAAGCGATCAACAATGCCGTCGCCGCCGCCCTCAAAAAGTACCCGCCGACATCGAAATAGGCGCATTTTGCCGACCAATCAAGAACAGAATGAAGAACAAGCAATGGCAGCCGCGCTCGAAACACTTTACAGCGTGTTTTCCGGGTATCCCCTTGCCCGAAAGATTAAAGGCTGCCCCTGCTGCGTTTCTGATGAAGACAAAACACTGCTGCACATCCGCCCGCTGCGCGAGCTTACGGCAGAGGACCTCAGTCGCTATGCCTTCAAGGCGCTGACGACCTGGGGAACCGAAAACGATTTCAAGCACTTCCTGCCGCGCTTGCTGGAACTCGCTGCCGACCCATATGACCTGAGCGGCGAAATTGACGTTGAAGTGCTTTTCGGCAAACTGAGCTATGCGAAATGGCGGAACTGGCCGCTGGAAGAACAGCAAGCCGTCGGGCTGTACTTCTCCGCGCTCTGGCAGTGGCTCCTGACGCTGCCGCTGGAAGAATGGGTGCTCGAAGATTACTTGTCTGCCGTTGGAAGGGCCGGAGAGGATTTGGACGCACTGTATCCGAACAGCGCGGCGGAGGTTGGTAGTCAGGATACCATGCCATAAATGACACGGCTATACGGCGCGGACGCCACAAAACGCACCGCTTCGCGGGGTTAGGAAAAGGCCATAGGGTAGAGGCAAGCCCTAAAAATTGGGCTGTTCCCAGTGCCGCGGAGCGGTACTTCGTGGCGTCTGCGCCCAATAGCCGTGCGTTTTAACGCATGGTCTTCAACACACGGTTTTGATTTCTCGTGATCTAGGATGCGGACGGCTGCCGTAAATGTAGAAGACCAGAGCAGCGAATTGCAGGCCGGCGAGGCCGAACTTGGCCCAGTGCGGAAGCGACGAGTGCGAGACATTGCCTTCCAAGATGCCGGCGGTGATCCAGAGTGGAACCGTGCCGACCATGAGCTTGCAGGCATCAATGCCGTTCGTAATCAGCGCGTCTTTACGCGAGTAGCGGCCCGGCGCGATCAACGCCCAGCCGGTCAGGAGGCCCGCGCCGCCGCAGATGAAAGTCGCGGACAGCTCGCAAACCCCATGCGGCAGCAGGCCCGCCCACATGGAAGTGAGATGGCCCGTCGGCTGGACCACGGCGTCTAAGGCTCCGATCATCGTGCCGTTCTGGAACATCAAGATGACCGGCAGGAGAAACGTGAGACCCGTCGCGAAGGCGAGAATGCCAATCTGCGTGTTGTGGGTCATCAGGCCGGACGAAAACAAGATGCCGTCACCGAGTGGGATCGTGCCGTTGTCCGCGCCGCCCTTTTTCCAAAAGTCCACCGAGTCCTGCATGCCTGCCGGAAAATACAGGCTCATCTGCGACGGGTCCCGGTGGATGACCGTATAAGCCAGCAGGCCGCCAACAATGTTCAGTAAAATGGCGGCGAGGATGAACGGCATCCGGCGGCGCATGACTGCCGGCAAGCCGGAGGCGAAAAAGCGCCACAAGCGGGACCAGCCGCCGGCCTCTTCGGCGTAAATGACCCCGTGGGCGTTGCCGACCAGCTCATTGAGGTATAAGACAAGATTCGGGTTTGCGCCCTGCGCTCGCGCATACGCAAGGTCGGCGGCAGCGCGGCGGTACAGCGAGCCGAGCGCCGGAAGCTCTTCCCGCGAGAGCTGCTTCAGGCCGCCGTTTTTGGTGCGCTCAACAATGACTGAGAGCTTTTCCCAGCCCGCCCGCTTGCCGTTGATAAATGCCCGCTCATCAATTGCCATAGTAGCGTTATTATACCTATCCGTGCGCTATAATAGGGGCTGAGGACACGTATGTCACGCGAAATCTTAGTCGTTACGCCCGAGAATATCGAGATCGAGTATGAGCTGGCCGGGATCGGCTCGCGCTTTCTCGCAAACCTGCTGGACACGCTCCTGCAAATCGCCATTTACACAGGCCTCTGGATCGTCGTCGGCATTGTCGCGCTCGTGCTCAGCCTGAGCGCGAGCGCGTTCTCGAAGACCCTGGGCGTCTTCTTCGGCGAGATTTCCGTTGCGTTCGCGCTGATTGCGGCGTTCGCCATTTTGTGGGGATACTTCATCTGGTTCGAGACCCGGTGGAACGGCCAGACCCCCGGCAAGCGGCAGCTTGGCCTGCGGGTAATCCGCGACGGCGGCTACCCGATCAACATCTTTGCGGCGATTATCCGCAACCTGGTCCGGGTCATGGACGGGATGCCGCTGGTCGCTGTCGGTTTGGTGATGTTCGGCGTCTTCGGCCATGAGCCGGGCCTCGCGGCGATGGGCGGCCTGTGCATTCTGCTCCCGGTTCTGTGCCTGCTGCTGTCAGGCCGGTACCAGCGCATCGGGGACTTTGTGGCGGGCACGATGGTGGTCAAGCAGCGTGCGCCGCGTGTCCCGACCCTCGAAGCCCTCGCCCCGCCCCCGCGCGTCCTGCCGGAACATTTGGCGGCCTACGCCCTCGCCGACATCGGCAGGCAGGTTTACGAGATGACCGTGCCGGAGTACCGAGCCGTGCGGCATTATATTGACCGCCGCTGGCAGCTCCCGCCGCAGATGCAGCAGATCGCCGCCATGCGCCTCGCCGTTCCATTGATGCAGCGCCTCGGCATCGTCCCCCCGTCCGGCGTCACGTCCGTCAACTACGCCGACTTTTTAGAGTACCTCGCCGTGGCCTTTGAGCAGTATCGCGGCGTCAAATAGGAGCATATCATGCTGGACTTACCGCTGCTATATAGAAACTTCGTTTCCGCCGCTGTCTTTGAGGCTGAGTTCACCACCATATACGGTACCCAAACGCTGCTTATAGAGACGCGCACTTACATGAAGAAAATGAACGAGTCTCAGAACCAATTTCTGTTCACGATAATTAATGACAAGCCAGTCCATGTCCGTTCCATTGTTGACTTAATTCTGCATGACCCACAGTGCCTGTCGTTGTCTCTTCCACATTCTGTTGTGATTGAGTTGAACGGTGTTGCCAAGCGTGCTCTGCTGACTGAAGTTTATGTTCCTCACCGTGGTGCCGAGACGAATTGGAGCATCCGACTTGCGCTGACTGTTGATGGCAAAGACTATCAGACCGGCTTAAACGACACATTGCAAGACTCTTTTGGGGAGCTGCACGAGCAGATGGGATTGCCAGATGCCTCATGGGTCAAAATCTGCTATCAATGCAATTACGTTCATGGGAAACTTAATGGCCTGCAAGATGAACGGGAAAATTTGCAGTGCTTCCGAGACAGTTCGCCGGAGCATTTTGAGGAAGCAAGAAGATTAATGAAGTTCGCATCGGCGGAAGCGTGGGGTTCCGGCGACTTTTTTGTCACCGCGTTCCATACCTGCGCCGCCTGGAAGCGCTGGCAGCCGCCGATGCAAGCGACTTCCTGAGAAGACTTTCACAGAAAGATAAACAAACGATGAAAAACTCAATCTCACTCGCGCTCATGCTGACAGTTGCCTTGCCTGCCGTAAGCCAAGCTGCGCCGGCTCAATATGCCGCCGTCAAGAAGCCCGCTCCTCACATTGCCGGTGCCGCTAAAACTGCGCCCCTTCCGGCGACAGTGCCGTCCATCGGCAGCCGCCCATTCTCCGATGTCCCGCCGAACCACTGGGCAGCGTCCGCCGTGGAAACCCTGCGGCGGCGCGGGATCGTCGTGGGGTATCCGGCGGCGGGGAAGAAATAGGGAAGACAGCCAGGAAACACGGGGGTTCAGCTCGGTGCCACTCGCAAAGCGTCCGATGAAAGCAAAACTCGGCCTCGCTATATTCGCCATTTTGCTCCTCGCTCTCTGCGGCGCGGGCTACCTCGCTTACCTGCACGGTCAGGCCAGCCACCGGCTTGTCGCCGCCGTCAGCCGCCACGACGCCCCGCAGGTCGAAGCGCTGCTCCGCCAGGGGGCCGACCCGAATGTCCGCGACTGGAAGACCTACTACGAGGGCGGCGGCGAGCCGTTTGTCCCGGCCTGGTACGAAAAGCCGCTGGCCCGGATCATGCGCCGCCCGCCGCGTGAGGGAGATCACTACATTGGGCCGACTGCCTTGATGATCGCATCGTACCACGGCGACTTGGAGATCGCAAAATCGCTTTTGGCGCACGGGGCAGATGTCAGGCTCAAAGGCACTTCGATTGATTACGACGGCGACACGGAGCCGGTTTCGGCACTGTACGAAGCGATGCCGATGTGGTTTATGGAGGAGAACCAGGACAAGAAAGTGCTGTCCGGCAAAGAAGCGATTTCGCTGCTGTTAATTGCTCATGGAACTCAAGTCAACGAATCCGTTTCCGGAACCAGCCTTTTGCACACTGCGGCAGTCAGCAGCAAGCCGCGTGTAGTAACGGCCCTTTTGGATCAGGGAGCCAAAATTGACGCGCTTGACGCTGACGGCAAGACGCCTCTCCTGAAAGCTGCTGATTTTGCTCGTCCGTTCGCGGAGAATAGCCGCGACGCCCATGCTGCGCTGATTTTGATTGCACGGGGGGCGGACGTCAATCACCAGGATGCCGACGGCAATACGGCGCTCATGCTCGCCGCCGAATATGGCCTCACGGATGTCGCCCGTGCCCTGCTGGCAAAAGGCGCAAACATCATTATCAGAAATAAAGCAGGTGATACGGCGCTCAAAATCGCTGAGAACAACAACGGTCTCAGTGAAAATGGGGCTGACGACGGCCCTCGTACCAATACTACCGTAATCATTCGAATACTGAAGAGCGTGGGCGCGAAATGACGCTTTAGTCTTGAGATGCCTGGTTGACGTGCCCGCTCTATTTCAAGGTATAATAGGCGGCACAATGCGAATACTTATTACTGGCGCGGCAGGAATGCTTGGGACCGATGCCAGGCGGATCTTTACCGAATTTGGTCATCACGTTTTCCCCACCGATGTCGGCCCGGCGGCAACCAATGGCATCGTACCGCTGGACATCACTGATGTCCACGCGGTGCGGACACTGTTCGCCGAGCTTCAGCCCGAATTGGTCGTTCACGGTGCGGCCTACACCAACGTGGACGGCTGCGAGCGGGACCCGGATCTGGCGTACAAAGTCAACGCCCTCGGCTCGTGGGCGGTGGCAAGCGCCGCCGAGGAAGTCGGTGCGGCGCTCGTGTGCATCTCGACCGATTTTGTCTTTGACGGCACCAAGAAGACGCCGTACACGGAGTTCGATGCGCCAAACCCGATCAGTCACTATGGGGCATCCAAGCGGGATGGCGAAAAGCTGGCGCTTTCGGCCTGCCGCCGCTGCTACGTCGTGCGGACATCCTGGCTCTACGGCGTCCACGGCAAGAACTTCCCGTACACGGTGATCAATCTCGCCAAAACCAAGCCGGAATTGCCGATTGTCGCCGACCAGTTCGGGACCCCGACTTACACGGTAGACTTAGTCAATGCGATTGCAGAGATTATCGGGACGGGCCTGTACGGCGTCTATCATGTGAGCAACCGGGGCGAGACCAACTGGGAAGGCTTCGCGAAGGCAATTTTAGCCAAAACGAACTTGTCCCATGTGCCGGTGACGCCGATTACATCGGACGACTACGCCCAGCGGTTCAGTTCCCCGACCAAGCGGCCTCCCTACAGTGTCATGCGCCGCTACGCGCTGGAATTGATGGGCCGGGACACCCTGCGCCCCTGGGAAGACGCTTTGGATGCGTTCCTGGCGTCGGCACGGGAGCAGGGGTAGGTTCTTACGAATTATGCCAAAACGAACTCACAGCTTACTTAGAAACTCGTTACTTAGGAACACGGTGGAACCGGCGCGGGCGCTTTGCCTGCGCCGCATCATTGGCGTCCTCTCGATACGCCCGGCGCTCCTGCCGATTTTGTCTTAGCGAGAGGAACCACCCATGCCAGATACCGATCTACCAAATTATAGCCAAACACTCAATGTCCCGAAGCCCGATGTCAAAAACCCGGACGGCCTCGACACCAATCCCAACTCCATCCCCCAGCGGGCGAACCTGCCGAAGCGGGAGCCGCAGGTTTTGGAGTTCTGGAAACAGAACCGTGTCTACGAAAAGTCGCTGAAGCCCAAGACCGCCCTCGGCACGTTTGAGCTGCACGACGGCCCGCCGTTCTCCAACGGCAATATCCATATCGGCCATGCGTTTAATATCATTCTCAAAGATGTCGTCACCAAGTTCCGCTCGATGCAGGGCTACAACGCCCCCTTCGTGCCGGGCTGGGACAATAATGGCCTGCCGATTGAAGTCCTGGTTGCCAAAGAGTTCCGCGAAAAGAAGCTGACCCCGACCCGGATGGAAATCCGCCAGCGGTGCCGCGAAGTCGCGACCGAATGGGTCGAAAAGCAGTCCGAGCAGTTCCAGCGACTCGGGATTCGCGGCAACTGGGACCAGCCGTACTTAACCATGTCGCCGCAGATGGCCGCGGAAGAGCTGGACGTTTTCGCCGAGATGGTCGAAAAAGGCTTTATCTACCGCGACCGCAAGCCGGTCTTCTGGTCGTTTGCCGACCGGACCGCGCTGGCCGAAGCCGAGATCGAGTACGCCGACCGGACCGACCCGTCCATCTATGTCCGCTTCCCGCTCCTGCGCGACGAGGCCGGCGTCTTCGGCGAGGCCGACCCAAGCCATTGCTACACGGTCATCTGGACCACGACCCCGTGGACTATTCCCGCCAATGTCGCGCTTGCGGTCGGCCCGGACATTGACTACGCCGTGGTTCAGCATGGGGACGACTTTTATCTTGTCGCCGCCGCGCGTCTCGGCGCGACCATGGCGACTGCCGGGTTCACGGGCTGGAACGTCCTGCGGACCGTCAAAGGCGCAAATCTCACCGCGCCGGAAAACAGCCTGGAAACACTGGTCTTTAAGCACCCGTTATTTGGGCGTGAGTCGCCGGTGCTGCCCGCCGACTATGTCACCACGACCGACGGCACTGGGATTGTCCACACGGCGGGCGGGCACGGCAAAGACGACTACCAAACGGTGTTGAAGCGCAACGCCCGTTGGGCCGCCGGAGGCCATAAAGACGGCGGCGCACCGCTGCCGCTGCTACAAGTGCTCACCGATGACGGCGTATTCAACGACGAAGCTGGGGCCGACTTCGAGGGCGAGAAGTTCGGCGCGGGTCAGGAAAAAGTGATGACCCGGCTGGCCGAAGCCGGGGCGCTGCTGGCGCGGGAAGAGTACACGCACTCCTACCCGATGGGCTGGCGCTCGCATGACCCCCTGGTGCAGCGGGCCACCCCGCAGTGGTTCGTGAACATTGATCACAACGGTCACCGCGAGAAGTGTTTGAAAGCCATTGACGGCGTCCGATGGTTCCCCGAGGAGTCCAAAAACCGCATCGAAGCCATGGTCGGCGGACGGCCCGACTGGTGCATCTCTCGCCAGCGGGCGTGGGGGGTCGGCATTCCGGTCTTCTACGCCCAACCGTCGGGGACACCGCTGCTGACCAAAGTGGCTATCGGTTACGTGCGTGACTTGATCTTAAACTCCGGCACCGATGCCTGGTTTGAGGTGCCTGCTGAGGAGATTCTGCCGGCGGGCTTCGCGCACCCGGAGACGGGCGAGACTGAGTTCGTGAAAGAAACCGACATCTTCGATGTCTGGTTCGATTCGGGGTCTACCTGCCGGACTGTCTTGGAGCAGTGGCCGGAGCTGTCGTACCCTGCCGACGCTTATTTAGAGGGCGGCGATCAGCACCGGGGCTGGTTCAACTCGTCGCTGATGATCGGGGTCGCCACGCGCGGCGAAGCGCCTTATCGGCAGGTCATCACCAATGGCTGGACTTTGGACGAAACAGGCCGCAAGATGTCCAAGGGTAAGATGAACGGCGTCGCTCCGCAAGTGGTCACCGACAAGTACGGAGCGGATGTCCTGCGGCTCTGGGTGGCATCGTCGGACTATTTCGCCGACGTGCGGGTGGGGGACGCGATTCTAGACCAGACCGCGACTTCGTATCGCACCCTCCGAAACACCTTGCGCTTCACGCTCAGTAACTTGTACGACTTCGACCCGGCCCTGCATGCCGTGCCGCTCGACCAACTGGAAGAGCTGGACCTCTGGGCCATGCACCGCCTGAACGAAACCGTCCATAAATGTGTTCAGGCTTATAACAGCTACGAGTTTCCGCGCGTGGCCCAAAACCTGCTGCTGTTCTGCGCCCAGGATTTAAGTGCGTTCTACCTCGATGTCCTGAAAGACCGACTGTACGCTTACGGCGCGAAATCTGCGACCCGCCGGACCGCGCAGACCGTCCTATTTGAGGTTACAAGCTGCCTGGCCCGCCTGCTCGCGCCTATTCTCTCGTTTACGGCAGAAGAAATCTGGCAGAAGCTTGTCATGCCCGACAAGCCTATTTCTGTGCTTCTTGCCGCCCTTCCGGGCTACCGCGTGGACCTGCGAAACCATGAACTCGAAACCCGCTGGGAGCCGCTGCTCGCGGCCCGCGAGGCCGTCAACAAAGCGCTGGAAGGCACCAAGAAACGCTTGGAGCTTGGGGTCACCCTGACTGCCGACGCGGAAACTTATGCCGCGCTGCACCCGTACCTAAATCAGCTTCCCGCGCTGCTCATGGTTTCCCGCGTCACTCTGCGGTCCTCGGCGGTCGCCGGCCTGTACATCGAAAACAACGGCCCCGCGCCGGGCGCTCGCTGCGCCCGCTGTTGGGTTGCCGTCACCGACGGTGCCGATACACACGGTGCGGACGACCCGGCGGCATTCTGCGCGTCCGGCTGCACCCGAAGCTGGCTGGTATCGGGCGATGGCGAAGTGGCGTCGAGAAGATTGGTTTAGACGACCCACCCCCGGCACAAGTGCCGACCCCTCCCGAAACGGGAAGGGCAGGAGTTTTCGGATTATGATTGTAGGAGCGCGGCTTGCCGTGCCCACAGGGCTTTGTCCCAAACCTCTTCACCCTTCTCGTTTCGGGAGGGGTCGGCACTCGTGCCGGGGGTAGGTTCTTCACGAAAGGCATTCACATATTGACCGATAAGAAATTGACCGACGAAAAGATCGCACACTTCAAGCAAATGCTGCTGGACGAAAAAACGAAGCTGGAAGCCGAGCGTGAGCAGTACGCCGGCCCGGATCGCGAGGACTCCGAAAAAGATGCTTCCGGTGAGCTGTCCGGCGCAGATATGAACAGTTCTGCGGACCAAGCCACCGACTTGTATGACCGGGAGCGTGACCAAAGCGCCATTGAAAACTTCGACCGGATGCTGGCGAAAGTCAACCGCGCCCTGGCGAAGATTGATGAAGGCACCTACGGCCTGTCCGACATTGACGGCACGCCTATTTCCGAGGCGCGGCTGGAAGCGTTGCCCTATGCCACCACGACAGTCGAGCAGGATGACCAAATTTGAGCCGCTGGACACTCTACGCTCTGGCCCTGATAGTGGTGGGGGCGGACCAACTGACCAAAGCCTGGGTGCTGCGCTCCTACTGGCGCTGGCCGGAAGATGACCTGGTGATCATTCCAAGCTTCTTCTCACTGTCGTTCAATGTCAACACCGGTGGGGCGTTCGGCATTTTCCAGCGCAGCACTTTGCCGCTGGCGGCGGCGGCGGCAATTGCCGCCGCCGCGATTATTGTCTACACCCTCCGGGCCAAGATGCCGCTGCCGAGGCTGCTGACAGTCGCGCTGGCACTGCCTCTCGGCGGGGCAGTCGGCAACCTGCTGGACCGAGTGCGGCTCGGCCATGTGGTGGACTTTCTGGCGCTCTATGCCGGACCGGAGCGCCGCTGGCAGTTTCCGGTCTTCAATCTTGCCGATTCGGCCATCTGCATCGGGGTCGGCCTGCTGGCGCTGTACTTTAGCCGTCAGCCGGCGGCGCTGCCCGAAGCGGCGACCGTGAAAGAATAACATTATGTTTCCCGTGCTCTTCCATATCGGCGGGTTTGTCGTGCATACCTACGGCATACTGCTGATGATCGCGTTTCTGACGGCATTGGGCCGGGCCTACTCGGTCGCAAAGTGGCAGGCCGACCCCGCCGTGCCCGCCGACAATATCCTCGATGTCGGCATCTGGATGATCGCCGTCGGCGTCGTCGGCGCACGGCTAATGTTTGTCGCCCTTGAATGGAGCAGCTACCGCTCGGCCCCGGACTTCCCCGGCAGCATCTTCAAGGTCTGGGAAGGCGGATTATCGTTCCACGGCGGTCTGTTCGGCGGCTTCGCGGCCCTGCTCGGCTACTGTTTGATCAAGCGCCTTTCTATCCTGAAAGTCGCCGATCTGTTCGCGCCTTCAGTGATGATCGCCTACGCCATCGGGCGCATCGGCTGCCTCTTAAACGGCTGCTGCTACGGTGCTCCAACTTCGCTGCCCTGGGGAATGCGCTTCAATGACGACGGCCACTGGACCGTGCCGAGCCACCCGACTCAGCTTTACGCGGCATTCCTCGGCACCCTCTTCTTTCTTGGACTGGTCTGGGTCGAGCGGCACCGCAGGTACTTGGGTCAGGTTTCCTGCTGGTTTCTCATTGGAACCGCCACAGAGCGCTTTATCATGGAAATCTGGCGGGCGGGGACGACTTCAGATGTTGTTACAGTCGGGCCGATCCATTTTCTGACTGATGTGCAGTGGCTGTGTCTCGGGCTGGCGGCGATTGGGCTGACCGGCATGGCGATTTTGCGGCGTCGGTACCCCGTGCCGCCGTCCGCCCGGCCGCTGCCGCAGCGCCCGGTGGAGGCCAGTGTCCGTTGACCGAAACTCTGCATATCAAAGACGATGAAAGCGACATCCGGCTCGACATCTTTGTCGCCGAGCGCCTGTCGCACCTCTCCCGCGCCCATGTCCAGCGCCTCATCGCGACTTCTGCCGTACTGGTCAACGGCAAGGCCGGCAAGGCCGGATACCGTACCCGGTTCGGCGACGAAATCACGGTCGCGATCCCTACGGCGCGTCCGCTGGAAGATGTCCGGCCCGAAAATATCCCGCTGGACATTATCTACGAAGATGCCGATGTCCTGGTCGTCAACAAGCAAAAGGGCCTGGTCGTCCACCCCGCGCCGGGCGCGGAGTCCGGCACCCTGGTCAACGCGCTTTTAGCCCACTGCGGCTCGCACCTGTCCACGGTCGGCGGCCCGCTGCGGCCCGGCATCGTGCACCGCCTGGACAAAGATACGTCCGGGCTGCTGGCAGTCGCCAAAAATGACTTTGCCCATGAGCGCCTCGCCAAACAGATCCGCGACCGGACGGCGGTCCGCAAGTACCACGCACTGCTCTGGGGCCGGGTGCCGTTCAAGCATGCGGTCATTGACGCCCCTATCGGACGCCATCCGGGCGACCGCAAGCGGATGACTGTGCTGGAACAAGAAGGACCGGCGGGCGGCGACTGGACACCCGGTGTCCGGGAAGCGGTTACTGAAATGCGCCTTTTGGAGCATTTGGCGGAGTTTAGCTGGACCGAGGCGATCTTGCAGACGGGCCGAACCCACCAGATTCGTGTCCACTGCGCCTTTGCCGGTTACCCGGTGGTCGGCGACGCCACCTACGGCGGCCAGCGAAAAGTCAGTGCGGACTTGTTTCGGGGATCGCCGCTGCAAACTTTAAACGGCTTGCTCGCTCGCCTGCACGGTCAAGCCCTCCACGCCCACTTTCTAAGCTTTGACCACCCGCGCAGCTCCCAGCGTCTTCAGTTTCACGCCCCCCTGCCCGGCGAAATCGGTGATTTATTGGACTTCCTCCGCCGCCTCGACGAAGCCTTCGAATTTTAGCGGGTGGTGTAGAAACCCACGGTAAAAAAGGCGTCTATTGGACGAGGAGCAGATACGCTTTCCGAGGACATCTTGCTCTTTTTCCGAAGAACATTTCCCTGCCGGGGGTTTCTGCACCTCCGGTGCATTCCGAGAACTAAGTCGTCGAGCATAAGTAATCAGGCGTTTTCTTAAGCCCAGGAGGGGCTTTGTACTCTATTAGCCTAGCCTTTCAAGACCGGGAACCATGTGTCTAATTACTTAGCAGGCTTTCGGAGGGGCGGCATCGAACATGGTTTTGGTTGAACGAAGAGCGAACCGCCGGGGGAGCGTGAGAGCTGACTGAAAAGAAGGACGCCGAGGGCAAGACGCCGCCCCTCAGTGCAGCGGCTTTGGGCATGTGCCGCACTTCCGGCAAGCGAGGGTGGGCCGCAGGGCGGGAGGGTGGAGGAAGAGCAGGAGGGTTCCCTGCGTTTGCGGAACAGGGCAGTCGCCAGGGCACAGGCGTTGCTGTATCTCTCGGGGCCGGTCCAGCAGCCAGAACCCTTCTGGCGCAAGTGATTCTGGCGCGGCGATTAGTAGCATATTACTTTACGTGGTGTTTATTGGACCCAAGCAGATTTTAGGACACTTAGTTGAGGAAGATCGATATACTCATTAAATTGACCCAGTCAGGCTATTCTCATTCTGATGCTAGTAGAATGATAACGGCCCTTGAGGATGAGCATTATATTCCGACCTCGCGGCGTAGTCTTATAAGCAAGCTAGAAGAAATCCGGCAAGCGTTGCGGGATGAGGGGATCGAACCCAACGACATTGAGTATCCTCTTTTTCAGCAACGTTGGGGCTGAGATCCTATCTGATATATCGAAGTGTTTATCGGTCCCAAACGGGTGTCTACTGGCGGGTAGACAAGACGAATTGATTTTCTCTGCTAAATCAAAGAGGGCATCAGTTTTTTAGGAGGTACTCTGATAGATACCGATTTCTTTGGCATTTTTGTTTTGGCTCCTCCCTTGATACCGGAGCACAAAGACATCCTAAAAGAGTTCGCGGATACTGAGCACGAAGTTGACGAATTAAGACGGGGCCTCGATGGAAAGCCAGACGGTATGTATTGCCAGTGGATTCCTACCGAAGATGGCACCGGGCTTCAATGGGATGGAGTCGAAAAGTTCTACTACTACGGCCCCTGGCTAGAGTACCTAATCTCGCACTTTCTCAGGCCGTGGGGATACTCGCTGAGTGGCACGATACGGTACGAAGGTTTGACAGAAGGCGTCGAAGGCACAATCAGCGTCGTGAATGATCGCGTTATCGTCACACGCACACCAGTCGCTGACGATGTTGAGTCCTAAATCAGTCAGGTACATTGCCTTTGACACCTTATCGGCCCCAAAAGAGCGTCCACTCTCTTTCTCGATGGGCACTGACTGCTGCTGTTCGATTGGGTTGATTTACTGACGCTGTCTACTTGTAGACGCGCCAATGTTTGCCCTAGACAAATGCCCGTAATCAAAACGAGCGTTCTCGGTCGTCCACCGTCCAGAGCAATCTTTCCGCGTCGTGCGGGTTCTCACCGGGTCGGGATGACCCTCTTTCGGCTGGTAATGTTGGTTCTTAGGAAGCTAGGTGTTTGCCGTGAGCGATGATTCTTCTTCGACCGATGATGATGTTTGTCGCTTGGAGGTCGCGGAAAGTGGTCGAGAGGCTCTTGTTCTGTGCTTGACGTTGGGGACTCTAGAGGCTATGCGTGGAGGTGCCTGGCCTTTGGAGGCTGGTATTTGGACGTTGGGCCGCCCTTGCTTCTGGGAGTCGCTTACCGATGTTGATGCTGAGATAGTTAAAGTGCTGCGGTCTGCTGATGAATTAGAGGCACTGAGTGAGCTTTGTGGTTACCCCGCGGCGGAAGCTGCGCTTGATCGCATGATCGCTGTGGTTCGCTCGCGTCTCTCTGTATTGTCGGATAAGTCATGGCATGCTTGGTGGTCAAAGGATACCAAGCAGTAGAGCAAAAGTAATCAGGTGTTTTCTTGACCCCGGAGGGGCTTTGCAGCCTAATAGCCTGGCCTTTCAAGGCCGGGGAAATACCCAATTACAGATGCGCGATCACTGAGAAACATAGACCATGCGCGTTTTGGCGATTGGCGACATTCATGGCTGCTCCGGCGCACTTGATACCCTGCTGGAAGCAGTCGCCCTTGAGCCGGACGATACGATTGTTACGCTTGGCGACTGTGTGGACCGCGGCCCGGACAGCCCCGGTGTGCTGGACCGGCTGATTGCACTTGGCGAGAAGTTTCATGTCGTCGCCTTACGCGGCAATCATGACCAGATGATGCTGGATGCCCAATCGGGTGGTGAGGCGCTGGCGGGCTGGCGCATCAACGGCGGCGATACCACCGAAGACGCTTATGGGGGACTGAGTGCCGTGCCGGAGGCGCACTGGCGGTTTCTCCGGGACCACTGCGTAGATTACTGGGAGACCGAGACGCACTTCTTCGTCCATGCAAGCGTCTACGCCGACCTGCCGCTGTTCGAGCAGCCGACGTATGTCCTGCATTGGGGAGACCTGGACAAAGCGAAGCCGCACGAGTCCGGCAAAACGATGGTCTGCGGCCACGCCAGCCAGAAGAATGGAAAACCGCGAAACTTAGGTTTCGCGGTCTGTATTGACACCTCGGCCTATGGCGACGGCTGGCTTTCCTGCCTGGATGTCGGTACGGGCTATATCTGGCAGGCAAATCGGGCCGGGCACCTGCGGCGGCTGTCCCTCACGCCGCCAGTTTAGCCTGGCTTCGTCACTGGGCTGCCGGTGTGGAGATCAGGGCTTGAATGCGCTGGTATAGGGAGCGCTGGGCGGGGGTCAGCAGGGCAAGATCCCGGCTAAGGGCGTCTTTCCGCAAGGCGATGATCTTGGCGGTCTTGACCTGGTCCGAGAGCGACTTGTTGGTGAACACCGCCTTGATGGCAGCGGCTGTCGTTGACCCGATCTTTTTCAGCTTGGCGGACTGGGCGGGAGTTTCTGATTTTTGGAGCTGCTGCCCGAGGCTCTTCACCTGAGCGATCTTCGCTGCCTGCGCCTTCTGGGCCGACTCAGCGGCGGCGCTGCGCTTGATGGCATCGGCCCGCTGGGCCGGGGTCATCAGGGCAAGCGACGCATTGCGGGCGGTCTCGGTGATTTGCAGGTACCGCGCCTTTTTTTGTGCGTCAGTCATCTTTTTGTCAGCCTGAAGGGCGTGGACATCATTTTGAAACTGGACATTGATCTGCCGCTGCTTTTCCACCTGAGAGCGCTGGGTGGGAGTCAGGAACGCCATCATGTCTTTGTCCATCGCCTCATACAGTGACTTATACTTCGCTTGCTTCTGGGCATCGGTCAGCTTTGTGTCGGTGCGGAGGGCAGTAATATCCTTTTGGAACTGGGCCTGGCGTGCATCGGCCTTCGCCTGCTGCCCGGCGCTGAGGTCGAGGCCGACAGCAGTAGTCGTCCGGCCCGGCGCGGTCTGGGCGGACACCGGCGAAAGCGTGAGGTGAACCAAAGCGGCTGCGGCAAGAGCGAGCGCGGCGGTGCGGGGAATTGCTGTCAAGGGCGTAGGGTCCTTTTGGAAAATTGTCTGTAGGGAAAGTCGTTTGGCTTTGAGAAACGAAAATGAGGCGGGATAGGTTCCCGCCTCATTCAGTATACCGCAAAAAACCGCCCGAAGCGCGTTTGTCTCTTAGAGAGCGGTCGTGTTCTGGACCGATGACACGGCAAGCTGCGGGATCAGCTTCTGGAACCGCTCGGCGGCGGACTGCTCCTCGCCGATGATCGTCTGCGCGAGCTGGGCCGTCTCGGTGTCGCCGACTGCCGAAGCGTAGGCATGGAGCGAGGTGTACGCGCCGATCTCGAAGTGCTCGAACGCATAGGCTTTGATCAGGTCTTGGGTCTGCTTGTCTTCCTTGCTGTGAAAGATGTTCAGGATGCCGCTGGTCTTCGCCAGCACCTGGTTCAGAATGCCTTTCGGCTCGGACTTGTCGCCGCCGAGTGCGAGAATGCGGGCGGTCACACGGTCCGCCTGGGACTGGGTGACAGTGATATGCGCCTCGACCGCCGACTTGACTTCCGGGTCGGTCGTTTCCGCCGCCAGATCTTGCAGCGACGCAATGCCGCCGACTTCGGCAGCGTAAGAGTCGTTGAGGTAACGGAGCACCTGCTCCTTCGAATTTTCAGCCATTGGGGTACCTCTCCAGCGTTGTCAGAATGCCGCTTATTCGGCTTGTCGGACTTGTACCCGCCGGGCCACAGATTTAACCAAGCAGGGCTATTTTGTCGGCTGCTGGTATACGCGCCCCTTCCAGGCATTGCCCCGACCAGACAAGCTCCGGTACGCCGATGACAGCGCAATCCCGATCACCAGGCCCCATGCCAGCGGATTCAGCAGGGCATAGCCCGCCGAGTCCCGCCCGAACCGCAGCGTCACGCCCAGCCGAATTACCGCCAGCCCCAGATAAGTCCCGAGCGGCAGCAGTGTCCAAGCAGCGTTCGTGGCACGACCCCAAAGCGCCCACAGCGGCGGCAGGACAAACCAGTTGGTCAAGAGAAAGACGATCCACAGCAGCAGCGGCAGGCTGTTCGAGAATGCCGGGAACAAGTTTTTCGAGAAGCCCGCCCACAGCTCTTCCAGCCCGTGGTACATTCGCACGAAATAGGTTCGGGAACCGTCGCCGTACCACAGCGACTTGCCCGAGCGCTTGACATGCTGCGAGAATTTGACATCCTCGGCAAGCTGCTGGCGCACCGCCCGGTGACCGTCCACGGCGAAGTACGTTTCGCGGGACAGAAACAAAAACGCGCCGTTGGCCGCTGCGAACCACGGAAACGGGGTCAGCCGAATGAGCGGGGTCGGCAGGAACGCGAAGATCACAAAGTATTGGATCGGAATGAGTAGCGTCTCCCAGAAACCCTTGCAGCGCAAGTCCGGCACGAGAGACACGACATCGGCTTGATGTTCCTGCCGCGCCCCGAGCGCCAGCAGCAGGGCGTCTGGGGCGAAGACGCAGTCGGCATCGGTCATCAGGAGCAGCTCGCCCGAGGCGGCGTTCGCGAGCTGCCAGCAGGCCCAGGGCTTGCCGTACCAGTCGGGCGGCAGGTCCGCCCCAATCAGCACCCGCAGGCGCGGGTCCCGGTCCCGCAGGCGGCACAAAATCGCGTAAGTATCGTCATCGGAATGGTCGTCAAGCGCAATCACCTCGAAGTTCGGGTAGTTCAATGCCAGCAGGAACTCGACGCATGCGCCGATATTGGCTTCTTCGTCCCGCGCCGGCACGAGTACCGAAATGCGCGGCAGGCTGTCCCCAGCCGCCGCGACAAACGCTCGCGGCTTGCGAAACAGAAGAAAGTTCAGCAGCGCCGTGCCGATCAGTCCCAGCGCCGATAGCGCCACGGCAAGTTGGTACCAGAAGAGGGGAGTCAGTGTAGGAAGCGTCATTGCGAGGTGAGTATACCCGAATTGGCCCGTTCACATTGGCCCTCACGTGTCCGTGGGGTTCGGGCCGAGGGGTTCGGGTATACTATGCGTATGCGCCTTGTTTTAGACCCGGCCGAAGAAGCCGCGCACGGAGAGTGGCTGCGCCGGACGCCGGGGGCCTACGAGTGGTGGTACTTCGACGCGCTTTCGGGCAGCGGCGACTGGGCCGTCTCCTGTATTTGGTTCCTCGGCAACCCGTTCTCCCCTTACTATCGCCAGTCTGCGCTCGGCCTGCCTGCCGACCCGTACACCGAGAATGCACTCTTTTTTGCCTTGTACCGTCATGGGCGGCTCCACGCTTACCACTTCACGCGCTTTGCCCGCGCCGACATCACCGCCGCCGAAGCTGCGCCCCTCTGCCTGCGCTTCGGCCCGAACACCCTCACAATGACCGGGCCGGGACAATGGCGGCTGGAGATCGCTGACGAGAACGCCAACGGGCGGCGGCTTGGGGCCGCGCTCTCGTTCGCCGGACCGCCGCTTGTGCCTGGTGTGAGCGAAGAGTCACTGTCCGACACCGACCACTCCTGGCTGCCGGTCGCGCCGTTCTGCCGGGTCGGCGGGGAAATCAGTCTGCGCGAGCCGCACAACCCCGGCTCCGAACGCATTGCCTTCACCGGCACCGGCTACCATGACCACAACTGGGGCCGGCTGCCGTTTGATGCCGCTATTCGCGACTGGTACTGGGCGCGGGCGGCTCTTTCGCAGGAGCGGAGCGTGATCCTGTACCATGTCCGTCCGCGCCGTGGCCCGGCGGTTAGCCATCTGCTGCTGTTTGAGCGCGGACGCCTCATTCGGCATGACCCATCAGCGAACGTGCGCCTGAGCCGGCCCCTTTTGAATGGTTTTGGCACCCGCTACTTCTCCGCGCTCTCTGCCGCCGGCGCGGGCTTCGAGGCTGACTTTCGGCTCGGCGTCCGCCTGGATAGCTCCCCGTTTTATCTCCGCGCCCTCTGCGCCGCGAATGTGACGCTGGAGGGTCGCGTTGAGTCGGGGCAGGGGCTGGGAGAATACCTGCGTCCTAGCCCGATGTCCTGGCCGCTGGTCGCCTCGGCGATGAAGGCGAGAATTGTCGCACGTTGACAAACCCAGTCTACAAAATCATTGCCGTGCGGACTGTGCAGATGTCGGTGCTGGGCGGACTGGCGCACTGGATCGGGCACTGGCCGCTGACCGGGCCGCACGCGCTCGGTCTGTTTCTGACCCCGGCGCTCTGCGTCTACTTTGTCTTCGTATTCGTCGCGCCTTTGACCTGGGGCTTGCCGATTTTGACGCGCCTGCCGCTCGGTCAGAATACCGTCGCGCTCACTTTCGACGATGGCCCGTCGGCGGAGACGACGCCGGGTATCTTGAATGCTCTGTCTGCCGAGGGCATCCATGCTACGTTCTTCGTGCTCGGCGAAGCGGCGACCCGGCATCCGGCGCTCGTGCGGCGCATTGCCGCCGAAGGGCACGGGGTTGGCATCCACGGTTACCACCACGAGCCATTCGTGCTGCTCCCGCGTCAGGCGATTGAACGTGAGATCGCGCAGACGCAGGCCGTGCTTGACGTTGCCGTCGTCTCCTGGGTGCGTCCGCCGCACGGCTTCAAGTCACTTTCGCTCGTTTGGACCCTGCGGCGTCTCGGCTTCGGGCTGGCAGCATGGAGCGTGGACAGCCGCGACTACCGAGACACGGACCCGGCGAGCATTGCCGCCCGTGTGCTGGGGCAAGTGCGCCCTGGGGCGGTTGTCCTCATGCACGACGGCCCAGCCAGCGTCGCCACGGCGGCGGCGCTGCCACTGATTTTGCGCGGATTAAAGGAGCGCGGCTTAGAGGCGGGGCGGCTTTAGAAACCTGCCGGGTACTATAGCACCACAAGACGAACTATTCACTATGGCAAGCACGCGATTACAATCAGAAGCCTTCGAGGACGAAAGCCAGACTCGGGCCAATTCAGAAGACAAAAAGCCCGGCGCATTTCGGGCACTCAAAAACCGCAACTTTCGGATTTTCTGGACCGGACAGCTTATCTCGCTTATCGGCACCTGGGCGCAAAGTCTCGCGCAAGGCTGGCTGATTGTCCTGCTCGTGGACCCGGTGACATTCAACCTGCTGCACCACGGCGGTACGGCGGTGGGGGCGGCGACAGTCAATCATTCGCCGCAGATCGAGGCCGATGCCAATGTCTACTCGGGCTGGGTCAACTTTGCCGGTGGCCTGCCGATCTTTTTGTTTACCCTGCTGGCTGGGGTCGTGGCCGACCGCGTGGATAAGCGCAAAATGCTTTTGGTGACGCAGAGCGGGCTGATTATCTGCGCCCTCGGGCTAGGGATTTTGGCATCGGACGGCAAAATCGAGATCTGGCACGTCCTGTTCTTTGCCGGTCTGTCTGGATTGTTTGCGGCGTTCGATATGCCCACCCGGCAGTCGTTTATTGTCGAGATCGTCGGGAAAGAAGATGTGCCGAGTGCAGTGGCGCTCAATTCCAGCATCTTCAACGCCGCCCGCGCCCTCGGTCCTGCCGTGGCCGGACTGCTGCTGGCGGCGCGGGTCAAGATCGGCGTGGCGTTCCTCGGCAATGCGTTTTTGTCGCTGGCCGTGATTGCCGGTTTGCTGCTGATCCGCCTGCCGCCCAAAGCCGTCGGCGCAGACGGGGCCAAAGCGGACAACACGCTGCGCGGGGTCTGGAACTCGACCCGCGAAGGGTTCCAATACGTGCTGCGGACACCGACCGTGCGTAACCTGGTGATTTTGGTCGGCTCGTTCGGCACGTTCGCGTTCTCGTTCAACGTCCTCATTCCGGTCTTCGTGCGTTACACGCTTCTGCCCGACGCCTCGGACAAGGTGCAGGTAGCGTCATTCGGGTTCATGGAGACGGTGCGCGGGGTGGGGGCTTTAGGTGGGGCGCTGACTGTGGCTCTTCTAGGGAATCCGACCCGGCAGCGGGCGATGCTGCTGACCGGCAGCCTGCTGGCGACCGTGGTACTGGTAGTCTTCGGCCTGTCCCGGTCACTTTGGCTGGCCTATGTCACTATCGCGATTGTCTCTTACGGCTTTGTGCTGTGCTTTGCGACCTCAAACACTCTGATGCAGCTTCATGTGCCGAATGCCCTGCGCGGGCGTGTAATGAGCATCTACACGCTGATGTTTATCGGCACTATTCCGTTCGGCTCACTGTTTGCCGGCTGGCTGGCAAAGTTCATCGGCGCACCGACAACGATTGTCCTCTGCGCCGCCATCTCGCTGGTGACCGTGCTCTGGCTGGTCTTCCGCCCCGGCGGTCTCAAGGATATGACTGTCACGCCCGCCCTGCCGGAATAGCCTCCGCCGTGCTTTTCCTGATCACCAAACCTGGTGCGACAAGCACGCACTTGGCCGGCACCAGCTCGCCCGCCAGCAGGCGCAGAAGCATTCGGGCCGCCGTTTGGCCGACTTCGCCAAGCGGCTGCCGCACCGTGGACAGACCCATCCGGGCGGCGTCGGGGATGTCGTCGAAGCCGACCACCGAGAGCTGCGTGGGCACGGCGATCCCGAGCGTCGCCGCCGCGTCGAGAGCTGCCAGTGCGATCTGGTCGTTGCCGCAGACCACGGCGGTCGGCGGGTCGGGTTGGGACAGCAGCGCCCGCGCCTGGACTTGCGCCGCCTGGTAGTCGTCATACGATGTGGCGACGAGATGCTCCGACGGCAGGGGCAGCCCCTCCGCTTCGAGTGCCGACTCAAACGCCGCCTGCCGGACCGCTGCGCTATACATATTCGTCTGACCGCCGAGGAATGCGATCCGCCTGTGCCCGAGCGCCCGCAAATGCTCCACGGCGAGGCGGACCCCGACGGCGTTGTCCACATCTACCGAGGGAATGCCGAACGGTCCGCTGTCCGCCGAGATCGTGACCGCTTTGAGGCCCGCCGACGCGAGACCCGGCAGCAGATCGGTGTCCGATGGCGGCGCGACAATCAGCAGGCCATCGGTGCGCTGGTCCCGCAGCTTCGGCAGGGACCGCTCGGCGGTGCGCCAGGGTTCGGTCAGAATCGTCACGTTATGACCTGCTTCGGCGGCGGCGGCGACCACCCCTTGCAAAATTCCCGATGTGTACGGGTGCCAGACGGCGATCTCGGCACCGACGCTGTCAAACAAAATGCCGAGCGTGTTCATCCGCTTGTTGGTCAGCCCCCGCGCTACAGCGCTCGGGTGGTAGTTCATCTCGCGCATCTTCCGCAGGACCCGCTCGCGCGTCTCCGGCAGCAGCGTGTTTTTGCCATTGATGACATAAGACACGGTGGCGGTTGAGACGTTGCATTCGCGGGCAATATCTTTGATGGTGGGCATGGGCTGTACGTTATTATAAGTCTTTTGGCGGGCTGCTGTCAAATGCAAAAAAATCATTGATGTGCCACTTGACACCGACGCTGTTCTGTGCTAAGATGATACCACTTAACCGGATAAATAGCTATCCGGCATCTTAGCAAATTGGAGCCATCCTTATGAAACAACGCTTGCCCCGCCGCAAAGGGTTCACGCTTATTGAGCTTCTCGTCGTTATCGCCATTATCGCGATACTCGCCGCTATTCTTTTCCCTGTCTTCCAAAAAGTCCGCGAAAACGCCCGTCGTGCCTCATGCCAATCTAACTTGAAGCAGCTTGGTCTTGCGCTGATACAATACTCACAAGATGCGGATGAGAAGTATCCTGGAGGAGTTGAAGGAGATTTTTATGCCATCTCCGGTTGGGCTTCCCGAATATATCCCTACGTCAAGTCCACTGGTGTTTACAAGTGCCCTGATGACTCAAACGGACCGCAGACGCTCACAGGCAACCCTGCGACTTTTTATCCCTTGTCCTATGCTATGAACGACAACCTGGACTCGAACTATCGGTATAGTGCCTTGCCATCAATTCAAGCACCGGCCTCAACGGTGATGATCATGGAAGTATCGGGTATGTACTGCGACCTAAACAACCCGAGTGACGATCCAGATGGCTGGACCGCGTTCGCCAGCGCTTCCCAGCCCGGTGCGGGACGTACCTTCGGCTCTGAAGAAGTAGACGGTGGCGACAATGGGGATGGCGATTTGTATGAGCTGAACAATCATAGCGCCTTCTCAGTGGCTGGTGCCCCCGCTAAAAACACCGGTATGGGCAACCCCCCGCGCGTCAACGGTTATTTTCACAGTGGGCGTCATACTGATGCCTCCAACTTCCTGCTCGGTGATGGTCATGTAAAGTATCTGCGAGCAATCCAGGTTTCGCCTGGCTTCACCAACGAAGGCACGAATTGCGGCCAGGATGAGGTTTTTGCCAATGGTGCCTGTACGCTGACTCCAGGCCAGGGCAATGCCGCTGGAACAAGTGCTCTGAACAAGAACGGCACAAATTTTGCCGCAACCTTCAGCACAATTTAGGCACTGACTCTGCGATCGGGCTACTGCCATGCGAAACGGGGAAGCGACTAATCGCTTCCCCGTTTTCTCTTTTCTGAAAGCCGCACTTTTATGATACGCACTCTCAAAACTGCTCTGCTCTTTGCCCTGATGCTCTCGCTGCCCAGCCTGCGCCCGGCCAAAGCTACGCCGCTGCCGCTGCTTCATACACAGGGGACGACGATTGTGGATGCGTCAGGGCATATCGTAACCCTGCGGGGGATCAATCTCGGCGGCTGGCTCGTAGAGGAGATGTGGATGCAGCCGTTTGTGACCACGCCTCCGCCCGGCTCGGCGTTCACGCCCATCAAGGACCATGTCTCGCTGTGGGGAACGGTGGAAAAGCGCTTCGGGGCGGCAGGCAAAGTGCGGGTACAGGGGGCGTTCCGCGACGCCTGGCTGAACGAAACGGACTTTGCGCGGCTCCATGACGCCGGGTTCAACTGTGTCCGGCTGCCGTTCCTCGCGGGCATTGTGACGGAACCCGGTGGCCTGCGCCGACTGGACTCGGCGATTGCTTGGGCCGGGGCACACGGAATTTACGTGATCTTAGATCTGCACGGCGCACCGGGCGGGCAGAGCGACCAGGGCCATACCGGGCAGGCGGATCTCAATGCGTTCTTCAAGGACCCCAAGAACATTACGCAGACCGAAGCGGTTTGGACACAGATTGCCCGCCGGTATCAAAGCAATCCCACAGTTGCGGGCTACGATATGCTGAATGAGCCGACCGGGACGCCGAACTCGGACACACTGTATGTCGTGCAGGACCGCCTCTACCGGGCCATCCGTGCGGGCGACATGTCGCACATCATTTTCATCGAGGACGGCTACACCGGCATTCAGTGGATGCCGTTCCCCGCGCCGTCGGGCTGGAACAACGTCGCCTACAGCGCCCATTATTACGACTTCAACGCCAAAAGCGACGCCGACCAGCAAAAGGCCGTGACGGATTTTGTCAGCGGCGTTCAAAAGGAAGCCGACCGCCGCCAAATCCCGTTCTATGTCGGCGAGTACGGATTAGAGCCGCACGGCACGACCGCGACGCTGACCAGCCTCCTACAATCGTTTTCGGACAAGCACTTAGCGTCGTCGCTGTGGACCTTCAAAGTCTGCTGGACAGGAGGCGGACAGTCCTTGTGGAGCCTCTACAGCAATGTCAAGCCAATTACCCCGCTGAACCCTTACACCGACACCGAAGCCGAGCTAATCGGTAAATGCGCCCAGCTTCGTACCGAGCGCCTGGACGCCAATCCCAACGTCGCCTCGGCATTCCGGCCCGCGAAGTGAGGAACTATTAAATCTCTTTGCGGCACTTCGCCAGGTACAAATAGACCAATGCCCCGGTGATGCTGTGGACGGTGAACTTCGCAGCCAGCGTCTCCCGCATCTCGGCCTGCGTGAACCGAAAGAAGGGAATGCCGCCGTCATGGCTACCTTCTTTTTGGGCGAATGCACGGGTCAGCAGCGAGTGCTTGTAAGCCGACAGTGCCAGTGTGCCGCCGGGCTTCAGGACATGGGCCAGGCTGTGTACGGCGGCGGCGCGGGCAGCGGGACCGGGGACGTGTTCCAGCACTTGGCAGGAGACGACACGATCGAACGCACTGGCGGCAAACGGCAGGCGGCACAAATCAGCCTGTACCAAATGCACATTCGTCACCCCTGCGGCGATCAGCTTGCGGCGGTTGACCCGGAGCGACTCGAACGAGAAGTCAATCGCGACCATCTCGCGGACGCGCTTCGAGAGGATGCCGGTCATGCGCCCAGTGCCGCAGCCGGCTTCGAGTAGAATATCGGTCGGGGCAGGGGCCAGAGCACGGAGGGTCAGTGGGATCTCGACTTTGCCGAAGACGTTCAAAAAAGCCATCGCATCATAATCGGCGACCTGGGCATCCCGCGCCGCGATCTCGGACTTCTGGGCATCGAGCATCTCACGCGGCAGCAGCCGGGGAATGCCGTCCTGGATCGGGTAGACATGCCCGGCGTCATCGGTCAGGCTGCCGTCGGTGATCTCCTCGCCCTCGCGCTGGCGGACAGTCAGGGAAAGTGGTCCGCCGGTTTCCGGGGAAGCGAGCCAGGGCAGGAGTGAAGGGAGCATGAGGTTCCTAGCGACAAGTTGCAAGAAAACGCGGACGTCAACGTCCGCGCTAGAAGGTAATCAGAATTACTGCCTGTCCAGGGGACAGAAGAAACAGACAAGATGATCTTCCGTCCCCTGGACGGGTGGCGTTTCTGGACGCCTGACAGCGCGGACGTTCACATCCGCGCCTTTTTTCTGCTCGGCACTATTCGTGCGGCCCTATCGGCGTCAGCGTAATTTGCAGCGTGTAATCATCAGCGGCATCGGTTCCCGTCGCGCCGAGCTTCCGGGCGGCTGCCTGACGCACCGAGGCCAAGTCGCGGAACTCGGCGGTTTCGCCGAGGCGCACTTTGCGGCTCATCGGGTCGGTCCAGATGCGCTCTGGGACGAAAATCGGGCCGGTAGGCGCAAGGCCAGACTGGTCTGGCAGCGGCAGGCTAACCCGGCAGGCCACCCAGTAGGTGCCGTCGGAATTGGCCCGCTCGGTGATCTGATACACCCGCGCCGCGCCGCTATCACCGAGGCTGATTTGCGTGTGGATACCATCGCTCACGGCATCCAAATCCGCCGATACCGATGCCGTGCCTTCCAGGACCGTTTGCAGCGTGGCGTGCAGGTGCAGCGGCGGCTGAACGATGTCGGCGGCGGAAACACGCGCCCGGAACAGCAGCAGGCCGCCGGGAGTGCCCCGCACCAGCAGCACCTTTTCGGCGTCATACGGCACGACATCCGTCAGGCCCGGCGGGAATCCTGGATCGGGTACGCCCTGCTTGCCATCCCGCGTATGGCCGTTCTTGACGCTGTGGGTCAAGCCGAGCTTCGCGAAGACGACCGACGCGGGGGCGTTGTAAACATGTATTCGCTCCCAGCGCAGACCGCTCGTCGGTCTGGCCGACACCGGGAGGGCTGCCGGCAGTGCCAGCGCGAGTACACAAAAGAGCCGCTGCCAGCGGATCGGCAGTCTCCGAGTAGTTGGCATCCTGGGTCGTTCCTCTTCTAAAGTCGTTCCTCTTCTCAGTGGGCAGGGCCTAACTGCTTCGCAAATCTTTGATCACGAATTGCAGTTGGCGGCGTCCGTTCCATTCGTTGATCTGCGGCGCGTAGACCGCTTCCAAAAAGTCGCCGGGACGGGAGCGGTCCGCCCAGTCCCCCTGGCCCCAGGCAATGCAGTCGGTTGGGTCCATCGCCTCGCACCGGACCCGCATTTTGAGATGGCTGGCATCCTTGCCCATGCGCTTGGCATCGCAGATCAGCAAGTTCTCTGACGCAAACTTCGGCTCGGGGTTCGCCTGACCGAACGGCGCAAGCTGCGCCCATTCTTCCAAAAGGTTTAGGCTCAGGGCTGATGGGTCAATCAGGCCGTCATGGGCGAGCTTTGGAATGAAGTCTTCGTCGGTCATCGTCGCCGCCGCGTGGGCATTGATGGTCCGCTCGAACGCTTCCAGGTTCTCCATAGACAGCGAGAGGCCCGCCGCCATCTCATGCCCCCCGCAGCTTTGAAGTAAACTTCGGCAAAGCTGGATACCCTCGAACATATCGAAGCCTTTAATGGACCGAGCCGAGCCTTTGCCGAACGTTTCGTCGTCGCTGACCCCAATCACAATCGCTGGACGGCCATAGGCCTCGACTAACTTGCCGGCGACAATGCCGACCACGCCGGCGTTCCAGCCCGGCGCGGCGACCACCAGCACTTTGGTTGTGTCTAAGTCGCGGCTCTCGACAATCCGTTTGGCCTCCTCTAAAATACGCTTTTGGGCCACCTGGCGTTCCACATTAAACGCATTCATTTTCTCGACCAGCAGCCGCGCTTCTTCCGGGTCTCCGGTCAGCAGCAAGTCCAGCGCCGTCGCGGCGTCGTCAAGACGCCCCACCGCATTGATGCGCGGCCCAATCCCAAATCCAACCGTCTCCGCCGACAGTGGCTTACTTGTGTCAATCCCCGCGCCGTCGAGAAGCGCCCGCAGGCCGACTTTGCGCGTTGTCGCAAGCTGCTTCAGACCGAACGACGCAAAGACGCGGTTCTCGCCGAGCAGCGGCATGACATCGGCGACCGTGCCGCAGGCAACCAGATCTAAGAACTTCTGAATAAACGCGCTCTCATGGGTCGGCTGCACCAAGCGCACAACGGCCTGCATGGTTTTAAACGCCACGCCGACCCCGGCCAGCATCGGGAACTTATAGGTGGAATCGTGGCGATGGGGGTTGACGACAGCATAGGCCGGCGGCAGGGTCTCGCCCGGCTCATGGTGGTCGGTGACAATCACGGTCATGCCAAGTGAATTGGCATACTCGACTGCTTCCCGTGCTTGGATACCGCAGTCCGAAGTGATCACCAGCGTCGCCCCGCGCTCATGAGCATACTCGATCGCTGATGTTTTCAGATCGTACCCATCGCGCTTGCGGTGCGGCACCCGGTATTCCAGTTTCGCCCCAAGCGCCGTCAGCGCCCGAACATAAACCGCCGTCGAAGTCACGCCGTCTACATCATAGTCGCCGTAGACAAAGATCGTTTCTTTGTTTGCCAGCGCCTCTTTGATCCGGTGCGCGGCTTTGTCCATATCCGGCAGGCCGAATGGGTCGAGGAGCTGCGACAGGGCGGGCACAAGGAACGCATTGGCATCCGACGGCTCAGTCAAGCCCCGGTTGCACAGCAGCCGCGCCGTCAGCGGGTGGATGTAGAGGTCTTTGACAAGGCGCTGCTCGGCGGCGGGGTTGCGCTCCGGCTCCGTCCAGTGCGTTCGCGTGGGGAGTGTTTGGTTTTGAAATGGCATGGTAGGGCGTTACTCGGGCGCAAGGCGGAAAAGCGGAAAACCTCACCCCGAAACTCCGTTTCGACCCTCTCCTTAAGCAAGGAGAGGGTAGGAATAAGTCCAAGAGGGATGCTTACGAAACTCGCTCTTTCCTGACCTTCTGCTCTTACCCTCTCCTTGCTTAAGGAGAGGGTCGAAACGGAGTTTCGGGGTGAGGTTTCTTAAAACCGCTTGACCGGCCCCTTCTTCTTCGCCTTGATTGCCGAAATCTGCACCTCGCCGGGCGCGGCGGGGCGTGGGGCCGACGATGGCAATGTAGGCCGAGTGCTGCCGCCGTTGCCGCTGCTATTGGACGGATACACTGCCGCCCCGCCGCGAGTGGGGACGCTCTCAGTCTCGGCGGCTGCCACCGGAACCGGAGCGTTGGCGCGGCGCTTTGCCAGCCAGTTTTCCCAGTCTACCAAAATAGAGGCCGCGTTGAAGATGGACGAGTAGGTACCACTGAGAATACCGATCAAGAGCGCGACGTTCAGAAGGCGCGTCGTCTGCCCGCCGAGGACAACCAGCGCAACCAGGGTCATCACGACCGTCAGCGACGTATTAATCGAACGTGCTAATGTCTGCCCGATAGAGCGGTTGACCAGGGACTCGAAGCTCTCGCCCCGCGATTTGTGCCGCAGGTTCTCGCGCACCCGGTCGAAGATGACGACCGTGTCATGCACGGAGAAGCCGATAACGGTCAGCATGGCGGTGATGAAGAGGCTGTCAATCTCCCAGCCTAAAAAGTAGCCGAAGATCGCGAATGCGCCGAGCAAAACCAGAATGTCATGCAGCAGGGCAAAGACCGCCGACGTGCCCAGCCGAAGCCCAGCGACAAAGCCGCCGATGCCGAAGACCAGGGCCAGGTAAAGAACAATCAGGCCCGATGCGATAATCACCGCTTGCAGCGCGTTTGATGTGACCTCTTTCGAGATCACGCTGCCGACATTGCCGAACTGCTGCTCGGTGTTTGGCCCGAGCGTGTTCAGCGCGGTCGTCAGGCGCTGATAGACCTTGCTCTGTAGCTTGCTGGCGGTCTTGGACTGCTCCGAGACGCTGACAATCGCCGTTGTGTGTCCTTCAGCCATCTGAACCGTGGGGTTCTTGAAACCCTGCGCGGCCACTGCCTTTTGGACATCGGCTAGGCTGACGGCTTTGGCGTACAAGACCTGAATCTGCGTGCCGCCGGTAAACTCGATGCTCGGCTTCAGGCCGCCAAGCGCGAGGAAGATCAACCCCGGCACGATGATGCCGAGGCTGATGGAGTAAAACAGCTTGCGGCGACCGATAATGTTTAGGCCCTTGTGCGTCGCGTCGCCAGTCGTCTGTCCGACTAGAGAGTTGACTCCGAGGCCGAACAGCGCCGTGTTTTTGGCGAGGCCGGGGAAGACATCCACCAGCAGGTACAGCAGGGTTCGCGTGACCGTAATCGCTGAGAACAGCGAGACCAGGACGCCGATCAGCAGCGTCAGCGCGAAGCCGCGCACCGACGCTGTTCCGAGCGACAGCAGCACGACACACGTAATGCACGTACAGATATTGGAGTCGCGAATGGCAGTGAACGCCCGCTTAAATGCAGCGTCAATCGCCGGACGCAGGGCCTTGCCGCTGCGAAGCTCTTCTTTCAGCCGCTCAAAGATCAGAATGTTGGCGTCTACCGCCATGCCAATGGACAGAATGAAGCCCGCGATGCCCGGCAGGGTGAGTGTCACGACCAGGCCCGGAAACAGCCAGCTCAACGCGCCCTTGAAGATCGCCAGCGTGAACAGGGCATAGACTAAAAGCGCGATGTCCGCCAGCAGCCCCGGCAGGCGGTAATAGGCCAGCATGAACAGCAGGACCAGGGCCAGGCCGACCCCGCCGGCGATCAAACTTTTGGTGACTGCGCCGACCCCAAGGCTTGCTTCGACGCTCTGCGTCTGCACTTGTTCCAGGGGAATCGGCAGCGCACCAGCATTGAGGAGGTTGGACAGGCTCTGGGCTTTCGCCAGGCTGTTGAAGCCGCCGCTGATCTCACCCTGACCGTCTAAGATCGGCTGCTTGATTACCGGGGCGGACAGCACGGAGTCATCGAGCACGATGCCCATGATTTCACCGGTGTGCAGCGTGGTAAAGTCGGCGAATGCTTTGGTGCCGTTGGCGTTGAAGACCTGCGAGACGGTCGGCTCGCCCGACTGCCCGAGGTGGGCGCTGGACTGCGGCTCCAGATCGGAGCCGGTCAAGATTGCCTTGCCGCCGTAAGCGTTGAGCGCATCGGTCAGCAGAGCGTTCCAGCCGTAAATCTCCTTGTTCAGCGCCGCCGCGGTCTTCTGCTGCGCGGGTGTGAACGAAACCGGAGTGTCGGAGACCAGCCGGTCATAGCTGGTGCCGAGAATCTGCGACTGCGACGGCTCCGGCGCGGGCGGCGCATAGGCGGTCGCCGCTGCGCCTGCCGGGTTTGCCTTCGCCGACGTTAAAAGTGCGGCCCAGTCGGCTTTGATCTGTGCGCCGTCGCGGAATAATTCGCCCGGCGCGAAGCCGTTCCAGGGCTGGGTCACCAGAAACGAGTTGAGTTCCTGTCCGCCCGGCCCCGTGCCCTGCTGAATCCGCAGGGGGGCGCTCTGGTTGCGCTCCGACTGAACATCCGGGAAGTAGTAGAACGTCATCGCGGCGGTCGTGCCGAGCTGGGCCATGACCGCGTCTTTGTTTTTCACATCCGGCAGCTCAATAATAAACTGCTTCTGCTGGGGGCGCGGCTGAACCACCGCTTCGCCGACCCCGGCGGAGTTGATGCGGTTCTCTAAAATATGCTGGACCGTCGCCTCATCGTAGGGGACGCCGGGAGCCTGCTCGGGGTGGGCCTGCAAAATGGCCCGGACGCCGCCTTTGATGTCCAGCCCATAGCGGGTCGGGTAGTTCGCGACCTTCAGATGGGTCTTGGGGTCCACATGGGTCCCGACCATCACCCAGACCGACAAGCCAATCAGGGCAAGGATAACCAGCCCCATATACCGCGTGTACTTATCCTGCTTCAATTCTTCCTCCGCGAAAACGATAACGCTTCCAATAATTCCCGTTAAAACGATGACTCATTATACGTTACGCGCCGTTGACTGTCAAGGTTTCCGCGGTGCCGTCAGCGCCGCCTCGACCAAATCCGCGCTCCGGGAGACCCCCGGCTCGGCCTGCATCTCTTTTCCGAGCGCTTGTACACGCGCTTGTATTTCTTTGGATGCCAGCAGCCGTTCCAGGCGAATACGCAGGCCGTGCGGGGTAAAGCTTTCCGGCATCAGCCGCAGACCCCAGCCTTCGCGCTGAACGTGCGCGGCATTCTCGAACTGATCGAACCCGCGGGGAACGACGATGGACGGCAGGCCATAGTAGCACGCCGCCTGTGTCGTGCCGACCCCGCCCTGGTGGACTATCGCATCGGCGAGCGGGAACACGTCGGCATAGGGCGCAAACGGAACGCACCACACCCGGCCCGCCAGTGCCGTCGGAACCGGAAAGTCTGCGGGCGCACCGAGCAAAATCGCGTTCCAATTCGTCGGCGCGACTGCCGCCAAAGCCGTCCGCCAGAACTCGCCGGGATGGTTCACGACCGACGACCCGAGCGTGAAGAGGATGGTCGAAGAACCCCTCCCGCCTCGTTCCTCGGCACCCTCCCCGCCCTCCGGGTAGCCAGTGCTGAAACGGAGAGGGAAAGAGCTAGGAGATACCGTGTCGCCCAAAACTCTTTGCCCTCCCGTCTCGGGAGGGCCGGTGAGGGACGAGCCGGGGTGGGTTCCTCCGTCCCAGCGGGCATACCCACCGACCTGGAACCAAACGGGCCAGTCGGGCGGGCGAGGGAAAAACGACGGCGACCAGAGGCCGAGGGTCAGGCGGCGTGAGTACGCCCCGCCGGTGACGATGTTCGGGCGCGGGCCGACCCCGAGCCGCTTGTACTCGGCAGCGGCGAGGGCATCAATGTCCGAAAACAGCTGCGAGCCGATCCGCCAGCCGAGCTTCGACAGCCAGGCCGGACAGCCCTTCCATGCCAAGCTCGGGGTCGGGTAGGCCCCTGTCTCGTAAATCAGCGTGGCGGCAGACGCGCTGATCCACGGTGTCCCGGTGCGCTGGGCGACCGCCGGGGCGGCAAGCTGAATCGTGTGGGAAATAAAGAGGTCGGCCTGACGCACCAGCGGCTCCAGCGACTCGGTGGCTGGGATAATCGCGGGCACAAGAGCTTCTGTAAACATCACCCGGATCGGGTCGGTCCGGTGCATCGCCAGCATCCGGCGCATCAGGTCCGAGTCCCAGTCGGGGTCCTCCCCGGCAACCGTTGCCGCAAAGCCGAGCGCACGCGCTTTTTCGGTGAACTTTGGGCTGAGCGCGAACTGGATTTCGTGGCCGCGCCCTTGGAGTTCCAAAGCCAGGGCGAGAAAGGGGTTCAGGTCGCCCGACGACCCGAGCGTATGGATAAGTATCTTCGCCATGAGCCTCTAGTGTACCTGAAATTTAGTGTACCTGGAATTGGGTATAATCGGAACTATGAACGATGAGATTTTGCGCGAGGCGCGGCGCTTGGCCGATGACGTTTTTCGGCCCAATGCCCAAAATGCCGATCAGGGCGATATTCATGGGCAGGTTGCGGCGAATGTGCGGGTGCTCGGGTCGGCTGGCTACTTCGGCCTCGGTATCAGCCCGAACTACGGCGGCTTTGGGGCCGACGAGACTACGCGGCGTGAATACACCGAAATAATGGCGTCGGCTTGCGGCGTCACGGCGTTTGTTCAGCAGCAGCTCCACGCCGGGGGCGGATTTGTCGGGGGCGGGCGCAGCCAAGCGCTGAAAGCTGAAAAGCTGCCGCGCTTTGCGTCGGGGGAAGAGCTATGCGGGGTAGCGTTCTCCCATCTGCGCCGCCCCGGCCCGCCGATGGTCACAGCGGAGCGCGTTGCTGGCGGGTACCAAGTCTCCGGCAAAGCGCCCTGGGTGACCGGCTGGAGCCTGCTGGACTCGTTCATACTCGGTGCGGTGCGCTTGCCCGAGAACGACCATATCTATTTCTACGTGCCGAAAGTGGGAAACGAAGAGAGCTTGATACCAGGCGAGCCGATCCCATTGGTAGTGATGAATGCGTCGGACACCGTCGAAGTGACTTTGAACGATCTGTTTCTGCCTGACGAGTTCGTGCTCTACGAGCGGCCCGCTGAGGCGCTGAAGCGCGGGGACTTCTGCGGCATCACCGGACACGTTTTCCTGCCGCTCGGGTGCGCTCGGGGCAGCGTTTTCGCGCTGAATGCCCTGGCCAAGTCGCGCCACAATGACACATTTGCCCGCGCCGCCGCCGAGTTTCAGGGGGAGATTGACGCCTGCCGGGCCGCTGCCCTTCAGTGGAGCGGGGCCTGCGCGGAGCAGCCGGAATATAAAGACAAGGCGCTCCATGCCCGTGCCGAGGCGATCACGCTGGCGACCCGCGCCGCCCACGCAGTTGTCACCGCCACCGGCGGCGGGGGGCACCTGTTATCCAGCCCCGCCCAGCGCCTTTTGCGCGAGTCCATCTTCTACACGACCACGGCCCAGACCGCAGATGTCCAGTCGGCGACTTTGAACCTGCTCCTCTCGCCCGACTGCTGGCAGTCGTCGGTTTAGTCTAGGCCGTGCGGGCGCTTTTGCGCCGTGTGTAGGCCATGACGCCCGCGCCGAGCAGGAGCAGGGCAGCCAGCGATACCAGAGTGGAGGCTTCCGGAATCGGAGCCGCGCCGGGAACAGCCGCCATGCCGTTGAACTCAAGCGTGTTGGAACCCGACTGGGCATCGGATGTGTAGAGTGTCTGGAACGGCGTACTGTCGTTGAAAAAGCCGGAAACGGTGTAGTAGGGGACACTGTTGATGACCTGATAATCGCTGCTTTCGGCAAAGCCGTAGCCGATCAGGTTGATGATGCTGTCGTCGGATGTTTGCAGCTTCCCGAATGTGCCGCCGGTGATTTTCACTTTGCTGGTGTTATACGCCTGTACTTCGGTGTAGCTGAAAGTGCTTTCGACCGGCGTGTCACTGATGATTGACCAGTTCCCGGAGGCCATGGTTCCTGTCGAAGTGATGGCCGCAAAGCCTGGCGTCGCGAAATCGTAGGCCCCCCCCGCACCGTCGTTGGAGCCGACATACAAATACTGGGCGTGGGCTGGGGCTGCCGCAACGGCGGCGAGGCAGCCGAGCAGCGGCAGAGCAAAATGGGTCAGGCGTGGCATAAATAAAACTCCTCATCAGGCTACACTGCAATTAGTATGCCAACATTCATTATTGGCAGGAAAACGGCGAAAAAATATCCGTATTATTTTCTGTGGGTGTAAAAAGGTAATTTTATGGAGTACAAAAAACTCGGTCGGACCGGTCTCAAAGTCTCGCGCATTTGCCTCGGCTGCATGAGCTACGGGGTGCCGGAGCGCGGCACTCATTCGTGGTCGCTGCCGGAAGAGGAAAGCCGCCCATTTATCCAAAGAGCGCTCGAACTCGGCATCAACTTCTTCGACACGGCCAATGTCTATTCCGACGGCACCAGCGAAGAGATTGTCGGGCGGGCATTGAAAGATTTCGGTCGGCGCGACGAAATCGTTCTCGCGACCAAAGTACATGGGCGAATGCACCCGGACGCCAACGGGGCGGGCTTGTCGCGCAAGGCGATTATGACCGAGATTGATGCCAGCCTGCGCCGCCTCGGCACCGATTACATAGATTTGTACCAGACCCATCGCTGGGACTACGACACGCCCATCGAAGAAACGCTGGAAGCGCTGCACGATGTCGTGAAAAGCGGAAAAGCGCGGTATATCGGGGCGTCTTCAATGTACTCCTGGCAGTTCGCGCAAGCATTATACCTCGCAGATGCTCACGGCTGGACACGGTTCGTCTCGATGCAGGACCATTACAATTTAATTTACCGGGAAGAAGAGCGCGAGATGTATGGTCTCTGCGCCGATCAGGGCATCGGGGTCATTCCCTGGAGTCCGCTGGCGCGGGGCCGGCTGACCCGCCCCTGGGATGACAGCACGGCCCGGACTGCAACCGACGAGTTCGGCAAGACGCTCTACAAAGCCACCGAGGACGCCGACCGGAAAGTCGTTGAAGCGGTTGCCGCACTGTCCGAAGCACGGGGTATCCCCCGCGCCCAAATTGCGCTGGCCTGGATGCTGTCGAAGTCCGTGATTACATCGCCAATCATCGGCGCGACCAAGATGAATCACTTAGATGACGCCGTCAGCGCCCTGTCGGTGACGCTGTCAGCCGATGAGATTGCGTCGCTGGAAGCACCTTACGTGCCGCATCCGGTGCTGGGGTTTGCATGAACAAGTCTCTGCTTGTTTTCCTGTCGCTCGGCGCGATCCTGCTGCCCGCGCTTGCACTCGCCCAGAGCGACCTCTCGCGGCATCGAGACAGAAATCGGCTGCTGCTGGTGTTTGCGCCGAGCAGGGCAGACCCGCGCTGGCAGAAGCAGAACACGCTGCTGGCGGGCAGCACGGCGGCATTCCGCGAGCGGAACTTGGTACGTCTGGATGTCTTGGAAACGGGCGGGGCGGCGCTGCGGGCGCGGTTTCGGGTCAAGCGCGGACAGTTTCGGGTGCTGCTGGTCGGCAAAGATGGTCACGCCGCATCAGGCGGGCCGAGTCCGATCAGCTTGGGCACTCTGACGGCGCAGATTGACCGGATGCCGATGCGCCGGGAAGAAATGAAGCGGCAGAAGAAGGGGCCGCAAGAGGGACAGTGAAGTAAAAGACCGTGCCCTCTCCAGGAGCGCTATCGAGCCAGATGCGCCCGCCGTGCGCTTCCACCGCCAGCTTGCAGAAGGTCAGGCCGAGGCCGGTAGACATCTTGCGGCCCGCCTGGCGGCTCTGCACCTGGCCGAACTTCTCGAAGATGCGGCTGAAGTCCTCCGGCGGGATGCCTTCGCCGGTGTCGCGCACCGAAAACAGCAGAGAGTCCGAATCGTCGCGGTCAGCCCGGACCGACACCGTGCCGCCAGCGGGCGTGAACTTGATTGCATTGCCCACCAAATTGACCAGGGTGCGGGTCAGCTTATCGGCATCCCCAATCAATGGCGGTAAGTCAGAGGACGCGCTCCCGTCCAGGGCCAGACTGCTGGCTGCCGCCAGCAGAGCGACCTGGGCACAGGCACGCTGGATCAGGCCGGACGCCGTGAGTGTCGTCAGCGCCAGCGGCACCGAGTCCTGCTCCATCTTTTCGACATCCAGCAGGTCGTTGATCATGCCGAGCAGGGTCTCGCCCCCATCTACCGCGATGTCAAGCATCTCCGTCTGGGTCGGGTTCAAATCTCCCACCAGCGGCACGGTTTGCAGGCCGGACAGCACCGAGGTCAGCGGGGTCCGCAGGTCGTGGACAATCATGTTTGTCAGGTCGTCCCGAAGCTGCTCCAACTCTTTAAGCCGGGCATAGCTCTCAGAAAGGGCCGCCGTATAGCGCAGCTCGCGGTCCCGCGCCCGCTTTTCCCGCAGGCTGGCTCCGACCCGCGCCCGCAGCAGGGTGGGGTTGAACGGCTTCGGCAGGTAGTCCGCCGCGCCCATCTCGATGCAGCGCACGACGCTGTCAATTTCGTCCAAAGCCGAGATCATAATCACCGGCAGGCGCTGCGTCTCGGGCTTGGCTTTGATAAGCGACAGCACTTCGTAGCCATCCATCTCCGGCATCATGATGTCGAGCAATACCAAATCAAATGGCTGCTCGGCCAGGATCGTCAGCGCTTCCGGCCCGCTTGCGGCTGTCACCGCCCAGTGCCCCTGCTTTTCCAGCCGCCGGGCCAGCACTGTTCGATTGTCCTCGTTGTCGTCCACAATTAAGAGGAGGCCGCCGTCCTCGCTCTCTGTCCGGCTGTCACCCGACGGCACCGGCTGACCTAAAGAGACGGCAGGCGGCGCGGTGAACGGCGGCGGCGGGGCCGGAGCGGTTTCAGCATCGCCGAGTGTCCCGGCGCTCAGGCGCTCGTTGACCAGCACCAGCAGGCGCTCGCCCGCCCGGCGCATCTTTTCCACATCGGCGACCAGGTCGGGCCGGTCCAAAGACGCCAGCTCGTCCAGCACCATCTCGCCGTAGCCGAGCACATGTCCGATGGGTGTTCGCAGATCATGCCGCAGGTCTGCCAGCGCGGTTTCATTCACTTGGGCGCTCTTTCCCCTAACAAATTTTCGATCTTTTGCAGCAGGCGCGGCAGCTCGACCGGCTTGGTATCGTAGTCGTCGCACCCCGCGGCGATGGCTTTTTCGCGGTCGCCGGACATCGCGTGGGCCGTGAGCGCAATGACCGGGATATGCGCCGTTTCCGGCGCAGCTTTGATCTGCCGGGTCGCCTCCCAGCCGTCCAAGACCGGAAGGCTCATGTCCATCAAAATCAGATCGGGAAGCAGTGCGGCAGCCTCATGGACACCCGCGCCGCCATCTACAGCCAGCGCGACCTCGTAGCCTTTGCGGATCAAGCGCCGCGACAGCATATCCCGGTTGTCCTCGTTGTCTTCCACTAACAAGATTTGGGCCATCAGACTGCTTTCTCCAAAGGCTTCTTCTCGCCGACCAGTCGCTGCATCTCGTCCAGCAGGGCGGCGTGGTCCCAGAGACCCTTTTGGACAATCTTTTCGACATCGCCGTTTAAGCGCCGACGGTCAGCTTCGGTCAGGTCACGTGCGGTCAGGACTACCACCGGAATATTGCGCCACTCGGGACGCTCGCGCAGGCGATGGGAAAACTCGAAGCCGTCCATTTCCGGCATCATCAAGTCGAGCAAAATCAAGTCCGGGCGGGGGCCGGCGAGGCGCTCCAAAGCGACGCGCCCGTTGGCGGCTTCGTCCACAGTCCAGCCTTCGCGCACCAAAAGCTCGCGCATCATCTCGCGGGTCGTGTCGTCGTCCTCGACCAGCAGCACCCGGCAGCCGCCGTCATCGCACTTAGCGCACCGGTGCCGGCTGAGGATCGCGGCTAGGCGGGCGCGGTCAATCGGCTTGGTCATGTAGTCCGCTGCGCCGAGCGCAAAGCCGATATTTTTGTCGTCCACCATTGTCAGCATGACCACGGGAATGTCCTGCGTCGCCGGGTCGGCCTTCAGCCGCTGCAAGACGGTCCAGCCGTCAATGCCCGGCATCATCACGTCGAGCGTGATCGCCACCGGATGCAGGGCGAGCGCCAGCCGCAGACCTTCTTCGCCGTTGGCCGCCGTTTCCGGGCGGTAGCCTTCGCGGGCCAGAAAGCGGCTGACCAGCTCGCGGGCTGCCGGGTCGTCGTCTATCACCAGCACGACATCGCCGTGTTTACCGCCGACAGTTGCCGTATCCAGCGTCTCTGCCGGGGGCGTTTCCGATACCGCCTCGGGAATCGGCTGCACCACCGCCGGCAGGACCATCGTGAATGTTGAGCCTTGTCCCGGCACACTTGACACAGTCGTATCCCCGCCCATCATGCGGCAGAAGCGGCGCGTGATCGCAAGCCCCAGCCCCGTACCGCCGTACTTGCGCGTGGTAGAGGCATCGGCCTGGGAAAATGCTTCAAACAGCCCGGCGGTCTGCTCGGGGGTCATGCCGATACCGGTGTCCTGGACGTCAAAGAAATAGTTGCCTGATTCGCGCCGCACCCGCAGGGTAATCGTGCCGTTTTCGGTGAACTTGGCGGCATTCGACAATAGATTGAACAGCGACTGCCGCACTTTCGTTAAATCGCCGCGCATCCGGCCAATCTCCGGGCCGCAGACCACTTGGAGCGTATTGTTCTTTTTTGTCACCAACGTCTGCACCGTGGCGGCAACATCGGCGATGACTTCGGGCAAACTGAAATCTTCTAAGTACAGCTCCATCTTGCCGGCCTCGATCTTGGACAGATCCAAAATGTCGTTGATCAGCGCCAGCAGGTGCTTTCCGGCGTTCTGGATCTTCTGCAAGTCTGGGGTAAAGTTGTCTAGGCCCTCGTCCTCGGCTTCTTCTTGCAGCATCTCCGAGTAGCCGAGAATGGCGTTCATCGGGGTCCGCAATTCGTGGCTCATGTTGGCGAGAAACTGGGATTTGGTCCGGCTCGACGCTTCGGCGGCATCGCGGGCGTCCCGCAGCTCTTTCTCAGCCTGCTTGCGCTCGGTGATGTCGGCAAAGGTTACAACCGCGCCTTGCAGCTTGCCATGACTGATAATCGGGGCGGATGAGTATTCAACTGGGAACGCCGTGCCGTCGGCCCGCCAAAAGACGTCGTCCTCGACACGGCAGCTTTCGCGAACCTGAAGCGACTTGTAGATCGGGCAGTCTTCGGCGGCGTAAATGACGCCGTCGGGGTAGCTATGGTGGGCCAGATCGTGCATATTTCGGCCCAGCGCATTTTCCGGGGAAATCCCGAGCAGCCGTGAGGCGGTGTGGTTTAGGAACGTGCAAAGCCCTTCGGTATCAATCCCGTAAATGCCCTCTCCCGTTGAATCCAAAAGAAGCTGATTGTAGGCGCTCAGGCGGTTATGCTCAATTTCCGCTTGCTTGTGCTCCGTGATGTCACGCAGATAAGCCGTAAAAAGCGGCGGCCCGGCAACGGGGACGCGCGTGATTGCAAGCTCAACCAGCATCTCCGTGCCGTTCGCGTGCAAGGCAGGAACTTCAATTCGCTGCCCGATGACGGGTCCATGCCCTGTCGCGAGATAAGTCGCAAGCCCGCGGCGGTGCGCTTCGTGCAGCGCCGGCGGAATGATCAACTCCGGCAGGGAGCGGCCTAGCACGTCGGCACGGGTATAACCGAATGTGCGCTCCGCTGCCGGGTTGAACTCGAAAATATGGCTTTCAGCGTCAATGCCAATAATGCAGTCCAGGGCAGTTTCCACAATTGCGCCGGTGCGGGCCTCACTGTCCCGCAGGAACGCTGCGGTTTCGTGTGCCTCTTTTGCACTCTTCTGTGCTTGCAGCCAGGCGGAACGCTGGGTTTTACCCAGCGCGGAAATAGCGAGGCCGGTTAACAGGAAGATCAGCAGAGAAAACTGATCGGCGCGACTATGGATAAAAATCGAGCCGGTGGGCGTCAGCACATAGGCCGTCGCATACAGGCCGCAAAGAGCTGTGGCGAGGAGGCCTCCACCCCAACCAGCTACCCATGCTCCGTAGATCATGGCAGGGAAAAAGGTGACATAGGCGGCTTTGCTGCCGAGGATGCCTTGCAGTAGCACACGAAGCCCCATTGCCAGCCCGACGCAGGCGATTACGCTGGCGTAACGCAAGAACGAGGTAAACTGCGGGTGAGTGCCCATACCCACCCTGGCAAATGTCGGCAAGGATTCTGTCAGGGTTTCGTCTGCTGCCTCAGCCGGAACATTGTCCTGCTTACTGGTCATAAGATGCTTTCTCATAAACGGCTGCTGTGTGCTCTCCCAGGGTCAGTCGCAGAACGGGGGAACTGGCTCAGACGGAGTTCCCGAAATGGCTTTGGGTGACCTAAAACGTCGCACCGGTCAGCCCAAGCTGCATATTAACGCTTGTACCCATTTTGTCTGGTACATAGACATTTGAGTCTGGGCCAAGAAAGGGTACAACTATGCCATGACAACACGCTTGACCAGCCAAACGCTCTCTCATCCCAAAAACCGTGCCAGGGTGCCGGCGTATGACCGAGTCCAGGTCACGCCCGGCATCGTACATATCGGCGTGGGGGGCTTTCACCGGGCGCATGAGGCTGTCTATTTAGATGAGCTGCTGGCACTGGGCAACTCGAACGAATGGGGCATCTGCGGGGTGGGCCTGCTGCCGCAGGACTCCGCCATGCGGGATGCGCTCCAGGGCCAGGACTGCCTGTACACGGTCATGGCGCGGGATGCATCGGGCGACTATGTGCGGGTCATCGGCTCCATTGTTGACTATATATTTGCGCCGACTGATCCCGAAGCACTCCAAGCCGTCCTGGCTGCGCCCCAGACGCGCATCGTCTCGCTGACCATCACCGAAGGCGGCTACACGGGCGACACCGACCACCCCGGCAGCGCGTTTCGCTACCTCGCCGAAGCGCTGGCCCGACGCCGCGCCGAGGGCACGAAGCCGTTCACCGTACTCTCCTGCGATAACCTGCCGCACAACGGCAACGCGGCGAAACGCGCCCTGCTGGCGTCGGTGTCGGACCCCGATTTGGCCCAGTGGATCACAGCAAACGTCGCGTTCCCGAACTCGATGGTGGACCGGATCACGCCGCAGACGTCCGAAGCCGACCGGCAGCGGGTCGTCGCCGAGACGGGTCTCGACGACCGCTGGCCGGTGGCCTGCGAGCCGTTCAAGCAGTGGATCATCGAAGACACGTTTTCCGATGGCCGCCCGGCGCTTGAAGATGTTGGTGTGCAGTTCGTGCCCGATGTCGCGCCCTACGAGACGATGAAGCTGTGGCTCCTCAACGGCTCCCATTCGGCGATGGCGTATCTTGGGTTCCTCGCTGGCTTCCGCACCGTCCCCGAAGTCATGGCCGATCCCCTCTTTCGAGGGTTTATTCAGCGACTGATGAATGACGAGGTTTCGTCCCTGCTCCCGCCGGTGCCGGGCATTGATCTGGACGGCTACAAAGCCACGCTCCTGACCCGCTTCGACAACCCGGCCATTAAAGACCAGATTACGCGCCTGTGTTTGGACGGCTCCTCCAAGCTGCCCAAGTTCCTGCTCCCGCCCCTGCGCCTGGCCCTGGAAACGGGCCGCCCATACCGCCTCTTGACACTCGCCGTCGCCGGCTGGCTGCGTTATCTGGCAGGCACCGATGAGACGGGGCAGTCCTACGCCGTAGACGACCCCCGCGCCGCCGCGCTCACGGCCCTCGCCAAAAAAAACGGCCCCGATCCGGGGCCGCTTCTCGCACAAACCGACATCTTCGGCGACCTCGGCCAATCGCCTGAATTCGTGTCCGCCCTCACTGCCGACCTCGCCGCGCTCTATGAGCACGGAGCGCGGGCGGCTGTGGAGGGGGTAATGCCGGGGGCGTAGAAACCCCCAGCATTCCAATCTACTCTCTCAATCCACCGCAGCAAGCTCCGAAATGCAGTTCATCTCTAAGGCGCGGACATAGCGGGTGAAGTCGGCTTCGAGGTCGTGCTTGAAGCGGCGGCTCAGGCCGAGCGATTCGGCGATGTCGGGCAGGAAGCCGGGCGGGTCGTAGGCGACGGTCAGGGTCAGCGCCAGACTGTTTCCGTGCCGGGGCTTGTCGAGTGTCAGTGAGAGGACATACAAAAAGAGCGGGCCGACCGACTGCCAGCACAGCGTTTTGTCGGCGCACATCGTCCGCTGGGCGGCGAACTCGATTTGCCGGCCTTCCAGCAGTACCGTGAAATGGGCGGTGTCATCGTCAATCGGCGAGGCCGCGCAGATATGCGACAGCAGGTGCGGCAGGCGATGCACCCCGTTCCATTCGGCCCAGACCGTGCGCCAGGGGGCGTCGGCAGTCAGCGTGATCTCATGCGTGAACTGCATCACTCTTAGCCCTCCCTGCTCAAAACCGTGCGCCCGCCGACGTAAGGCGACAGCGCTTCGGGAACGGCCACGGTGCCATCGGCGAGCTGATACGTCTCCAGAAGCGCCGCCATCAGGCGGGGCAGGGCGGTCCCGCTGCCATTGAGGAGATGCGGGAACTCCGGCTTTGCGCCCGGCTCGCGCCGGAAGCGGATATTGCCCCGGCGGCTCTGGAAGTCCGCGCAGTTCGAGCACGACGACACTTCCAGCCACAGGTCCGCGCCGGGCGCGTAAATCTCGACATCGTAACACTGCGCCGCTGCAAACGAAATGTCCCCTGCCGCCAGCAGCTTAACCCGGTACGGCAGCCCAAGCGCTTCGAGAACGTCGGTGGCGTCGGTCAGCAGCGTTTCCAGCTCGGCGTCTGAGTTCTCCGGCAGCGTGTACTTGACCATCTCCACTTTGTTGAACTGATGCACCCGCAGCAGCCCGCGCGTGTCTTTGCCCGCCGCCCCGGCCTCACGCCGCCAGCAGGGGGAATAGGCCATGTAGTTCAGCGGCAGGTCGCGCCCATCCAAAATCTCGTCCCGATGGATATTCACCAGCGCGGGTTCGGCGGTCGGCAGGGCAAACAAGTCCGCTTCGGCGTCGTGATACATCTCCGGCTGAAACTTTGGCAGGTGCGCCGAGGCGAGTACGCTCTCGCGGCTCAGAAAAAACGGCGTCGCCCATTCGGTGTAACCATGCTTGGTACGGTGCAAATCCAGCATGAACTGGATGAGGCCCCGCTCCAAAATCGCCCCTAAATTGCGGTACAGCACGAACCCGCTGCCGGACAGCTTCGCGCCGCGCGTGAAGTCTATCAGCCCGAGATCGGTCGCAATGTCCCAATGGGCTTTCGGCGCAAAGTCAAACGCTTTGACTTCCCCATGCGTCTTGACCATCACGAAGTTCTCTTCCGGGCCGGGCGGCGTCGCGCTCGACGGCAGGTTCGGAATATACAGCAAGAGCTGGTCCCGCTCCGCTTCCAGCCTCTTCGCCTCCTCGCCCAGCGCGGATTTGCGGTCTCCGAGGTCCCGCAAAGACGCTTTCAGCGCCTCAGCTTCCCCACGCTTTCCGTCCTTCATCAGTTGGGGCATCGCTTTGCTACCGCGCCCTAGCTCCGCCGACAATTCTTCAGCATCCGCCAGCGCCGCCCGCCAGCGCGTGTCGGCATCCAGCACGGCATCAATCGCCGCCGGGTCCGCCATCCGGTCCGCCAGCTTCGCCTTCACGGCCTCCGGCTCAGTTCGTATCTGTCTAATATCTAACATAATCTCCTATCGCTGCTTCCAAAATCCCGCCACATTTGGACGCTTCCAGTATCCCGCCACAGCACGCCGCGCTGGGTCATGTGTCCGCAATCCAGTGAGAGTACCCAAAAGCACACTTAGATTGATGGCCGCAATCAGCATGATGAGCAGGCAGCCGATCTGACCTGTGCTAAAGCCGCGGAATGCCGAGACCCACCAGAGAAAGAAGGCGAGCGTGCCGAGGGTAACCAAAATGCTCGCCGATGGTCCAAACCATACCCCAAACAAGATCGTCGCGCACGGGCCGCCCAGAAGGCAGACAAAGTGGACGAGCCAGTGGACAATCTCACCCGTGCGACTCTCCCATTCTCCGCGCCGACGAAGGGTTTCTCTCAGGCCGGTCATGGGTCAGTTTTTCCCTTGACTCATCTCGCTCGCCAGGTAAATCAGCATGGCGGCCATGCTCTGCAAGTCAGCGGTGTGAACACGCTCACGGGACGTGTGCGGGGCTTTTTCGGGTGCGCCGACGAAGATCCAGTCCATTGGGACGCCGCTGCGGTCAATGCCCGCACCGTCGGAGCCGCCGCTCGATTCGATCTCGCGCTGAAACGGAATGCCGCTCCGCTCGGCCAAAGCGAGGACGCGGTTCAGGTAGGCTTGACGCGGCAGGCTGCCGTCACGCAGGGAAACGGCGACTCCGCGCCCGCGCTTGATGTGCTTTGTATGCCAGGTCAAGTCCGAAACCAGTGCCTGCGTAATGCCGCGCGTCTCATATAAGCGCCGGGCGCAGAGGGCCGCACCGGGGCCGCCGGTCTCCTCCTGCGTCGCCAACGCGACGGCGATACTTGGGCAGGATTTCAGCGCGGTGAGGGCGGCCCAGACGCCGACGCGGTTGTCGAGATACGGTCCGGCGATCTTGTCCTCGGTCCATTCGGGTTGGGCGGCATAAACCCAGCGTGAACCGGGGGCGGCGTCGGTCTTTCCAGACACCTTCCAGCCGCCATCGGGGCGGCGGGCCAGTGTGTTGCCGGTGTCCGGGCGGCGGACCGGGCGGACAGCGTCCCCAAGATTGCCGGCAGGGCCGCCGATGCGGATCAAATGCTTGTCATAGCCAAGTGTCCAGCCGGTCGTATCAAGGTGCGCGAACACGGCGACCGACGGCGACGGTCCACGTGTTACAAGGAGCGAGTCGCCGAAGTGGCTTACCTCAGCGCCGGGAACTTCCCGTGCCAGCCATTCTTCCAGCCAATCTGCCAGCGGCCCTTCGTCGCCCGCTGGGCTGTCGTGCGCCAGCAGGTCTTTCAGCAATTCCAATGAATACTCGGTTGGCATAGATATTTGTTATTGTATCTTAAACGCGGTGGGGTTGTCAAACGCAGGGCAGAACCGGCACGATCACTGTGGCCGGCACTTTTAGTGCCGGTGCCTCTGGGCTTATTTCGGCGCGAGTATCTGCACCTCGCCGGGGCGCAGGGTCAGCGGCAGAACACGCACCGGGCAGTCCGCCATGCGCTCGGCGACCACGCCCGGTGCCGGGGCGTCCCCAAGATTGCTCCAAAGGACGCGCCACACTGCGCCGTTTGCGCTCAAAGTCCAGTCTATCACAACTTCGCCGGTGAACGTGTCTGTCAAACTCGGGTTCGCGGTGACCAGCACTTCATCTCTTTCGACAATCCGCGAATAGGCCAGTACGCCGCCGGGAAGCTCCGACACGCCGAAATGGACACCGTCGCCGGAGACGGGCCGGAAAAACTGCTCCCCGCAGCGCAGGGCCGGGTGCTCCCGGCGCAAGGCGCTCAAGCCTTGGATTGCCCAATAAATCGCAGTGTCCGGGCTAAAGCCCCCGCGCTTGCCCCAGAGCGCTTCGCGGACATGGGAGTCGTCCATCGAAGCGCGGGTCTTGTGGCCGCTGAGGCCCTGCTCGGTGCCGTAGTAGACACAGGGAATGCCCTGAAGCGTAAAGAGCAGGGCCAGGCCGAGGGCGATTTGATCAGGACGCTTGGCTCGGCCTGTGTTGCCGAAGCGGCTGTCTTGGTCGTGGTTGTCGAGAAACGTGACAAAATACTCACCTCGGCTCCCATGGCCTTTGAGGATGTCTTTGAGGAATTCGGCACGCTTCTCGAACACGCCTGCGATGCTGCTGGGAGCTGCGTCCGGCAAAGCTTTGGCGAGCTTTGGCAGGACATCGAACAGCGGGTAGTCTAGGACTGAGTCAATTCCGTGGGGACTGTTCTTGTCAGATGGGTCCCGCCCGACAAACGCTGCAATGGTCTCTTCGGTATCGTAAACCTCGCCGAAGACGAAAAAGTTGTCTTTGCCAACGCTCCGTGCAAATTCTTTGGTCGCCCGCCCGAACTCCCGCGCAAACTGTGGAGATAGGAACTTCAACGTATCAATTCGGAAGCCGTCAATATCGAGCCGCGCAATCCAGTACTGGTGGGCCTGTATGAGTATGTCCCAAACCGGCTTCCGCCCGTCGGCGTCGGTGAAATCCAGATCAAACGCTTTGAGCGAGCTGAAATCGCCGTTTGGGTGGAAGCCGCACTCGGCGCTTTCGGCGATTCCGCGCCGGGTCCAAAAGTCGCCCCGCTGCAACTCCTCGGGCAATACGCCGCCGTCGCGCCATCGGATGGGCTGCACGTCCTCCGACCAGTCCAGTTCGCCGAAGTCTTTGCCGTCTGCCACATAAGAAAACACGTCGCCAGCGTGGTGCAGAACGATGTCCAAAATAACAGAGATGCCCAGCTTGTGCGCTTCGGCGATCAGCTCGCGCAGTTCGTCTTCCGCGTGCTCGGGGTCCGAGGCCAGGCGCGGCTCGATCTCGAGGAAGTTCTGGACCCCGTAGCCATGATAGGAGTGCGTGTCATCGGGACGGTTCTTCAGCACCGGAGACAGCCAGAGCGCCCCGACACCCAGGTCTTTCAAGTAGGGCAGCTTCTCAGTGACGCCGCGAAACGTGCCGCCCTGAAACTCCGAAAATGCGGCCTTATAAGGCCGGTGCGCCGGCGGCTTGTCCGGGTTGTGAAAGCGGTCTACGAGCAGAAAGTAAATCCAGCCGTCCCGCCAGTCGTCGGGGGAGGGGAACAGCGATAGCCGGCCGGCGCGGGCGTCACTGAGAACTGCCGACACGGCAGGGTCCGAAATTGAAGAAAGCATCGAAGGGTCGCATTCCGTTTCTAAAAAGCAAAGTGTCGCAGATTTATACCCAGCCGGCAAAACAATTTATCCTGCCGGCAGGAATTTTCGGCACTGACAGCGCAATAAGCGGAAGACTGCGAAAGGAGCAAAGACCCATGCCGACTGCGACGCTGGAAAACGCGACAGAAGATGTCGTTGAGGAGACTGAAGCGGGGAAGACTGAAGCGGGGAAGACCGAGGGCCACGCGGCTCATTCCAAGTCCGCCGCCGCCAGCGGCCTGCCCGGCGTAATGCGCCGGCCGATCAAGCTGACCATGATGGGGGCTGGGTCGGGCTTTACACCGACCCTGGTGCGCGATGTGCTGCAAATCCCCGGCAGTCTCGGCGGCACGATTGCGCTGGTGGATGTTGACGCGGGCCGGCTTCGCACGATGCATGGCCTCATCCAAAAAGTGCTGGATACACAAGGCAAAACAGATTGGAAGGTCGAGTCGTCCACCGACCGAACGGCAGTGCTTGGCGGCAGCGATTACGTCATCTGCTGCGTCGAAGTCAGCGGCACGGACTGCGTCCGCTTCGACAACGATATTCCCGCCAAATACGGCGTTAGCCAGTGCATCGGCGACACGATCGGGCCGGGCGGCCTGTTCAAATCGCTTCGCACGATCCCCGTCTGGCTGGACATTTTGAAGGACATCGAGCGCTATGCCCCGCAGGCGATTGTCCTGAACTATACCAACCCGATGTCCATGATGTGCCTCGCTGCCGCCCGCACCTCATACCTGCCGGTTGTCGGTCTGTGCCATTCAGTGCAGGGGACAGGGCACTTGCTGGCGGGCCGTGCCGAAGTTCCCTACGATGAGATGGTCTGGGAGTGCGCGGGCATCAACCACCTAGCCTGGTTCACGAAGCTTGAGCATCAGGGCGTGAACTTGTACCCAAAGCTGATGGCACAAGCGGAGAGCGATGTCTACGGCCCCGACACTGCCGAAGGCCGCGAGAACTCGGACATCATCCGCAAAGACATGATGCTTCACTTCGGCGCATTCATCACCGAATCGTCAGGGCACTTGTCCGAGTATCTGCCGTACTACCGCAAGCGCCAAGATTTACTCGACCAATACGCACGTTCGGGCTACGACGGCGAAACGTCGTTCTACGCCAACAACTGGCCGTCGTGGCGGCAGGCCGCCGACACCAAGCGGCTGGAAATGCTCAATGGAAACGAGCCGCTGGAGCAGGACCGGTCGTGGGAGTACGGCTCGTGGATTATTGAGGCCCGCGAAAAAGACACGCCGGTGCGAATCCACGGCAATGTCCCAAATTCGCCCGAAGGCGGCGCGGGAACGCTGATCACGAACCTGCCGGCGAATGGCATTGTCGAAGTCGCGTGTATGATAGACGCCAACGGCATCAGCCCGACCCGCTACGGGGCGCTGCCCCCGCAGATGGCCGCGCTGTGTGCGTCAAATATGTGGATGTATGATTTGGGCGCGACCGCAGCGATTGAGCGCAGCAAAGAGGCCGCGATCCATGCCCTGCTGCTCGACCCGCACACGGCGTCGGTGTGCAGCCCCGCCGAAATCAAAGCCATGACGCTGGAAATGTTCGACGCCGAAGCCGAGTTCCTGCCGGGGTACAAGTAGAACTCCCCCCAGCCCCCAATAATGGGGGAGCATGAAGAGAGCCGGGCGGGCTTGTCCTGACTCCGGCTCCCCCATTATTGGGGGCCGGGGGGCATTTTGTCGGGTACAATAACCGCACTATGCCTCTTCTCGAAGTTTCCGGCCTTACCAAACAGTTTCCCCTCACGCGCTCGACCGGGCCGTTCACGAAAGAAACCGAATATGTCCGTGCCGTGGACGGTGTTGACCTCACGCTCGATGCCGGCGAGACCCTTGGCCTGGTCGGCGAGTCCGGCTGCGGCAAGTCCACACTGGGCCGCTGCCTGCTGCGCCTCCTTGAGCCGACCGCGGGGACAATCACGTTCGACGGTCAGGATTTACTCGCCCTGAAGCCCGAGAGCTTGCGGCGGGCACGGCGCGAGATGCAGATTGTCTTCCAGGACCCGTTTGCATCGCTTAATCCGCGCCTGAGCATTGGGGCGACTTTGGAGGAGCCGCTGCGGGTCCACAATATCGTGCCGAGCGGCGAAGTCCGGGCCGAGGTCGCCCGGCTTTTGGACCAGGTCGGCCTGCCCCAAACCGCCGCCGCCCGGTACCCGCATGAGTTTTCCGGCGGACAGCGGCAGCGGGTCGGAATTGCCCGTGCCCTGTCCCTGCGGCCCCGCTTCATCGTGGCCGATGAGCCGGTGTCGGCGCTTGACGTCTCCATTCGCGCCCAGATCCTCAACTTGTTCCGGCGTTTGCAGGACGAAACCGGGGTCGCACTGCTGTTTGTCGCCCATGACCTCGGCGCAGTGCGCTCGCTGTCTCACCGGGTCGCCGTGATGTACCTCGGCAAGATTGTCGAGCTGGCCCCCGCCGACGAACTCTATGACAACCCGCGCCATCCGTATACCCGTGCCTTGCTTGCCGCCGTGCCGAGTGTAGACGGGGTCAAGCTGGCCGCCGAAAAAGTCGAGGGCGATGTGCCGTCGCCGATTGATGTCCCGAGCGGCTGCCGCTTTCGCACTCGCTGCCCATTTGCTCAGGCGATTTGCGCCGAAGAAGAGCCGCCGCTGGCGGAGTTCGACGGCGGCATTCCAGGCCACTTCTCCGCCTGCCACTTCTCTGCGATACTCCCGATGGTTTAGGCTCTTCCACTGTTCTGCCACTGGGTCCAGTTGCCATTAAACAGTGTCGTGGTCCGGTCCGGGCCGAAGACCAAAAGCCGCGTGGCGACTTTGTCGAGGAAGAAGCGGTCATGGCTGACCACCACGACTGCGCCCGGAAACTGGGTCAGCGCCCGCTCCATGACCTGGGTGCTGGTCAGGTCCAAGTGGTTGGTCGGCTCATCCAAAATCAGCACCTGCGCTTCGGACAGCAGGCACATGGCAAGCGCCACCCGCGCTCGCTGCCCGCCGGACAGTGTCCCGAGCCGGCGGGTCATGTCGGCCTCGGAGAATTGCAGCAGGGTCAGGAACTTGGCGATCTGTTTGCGGGCGGCGGTGAACGCCAGGCTCCCCGTCCCGCCGCTTGTATTGACCGCATGGGTGACCGTGTCGGCTAGGTCTAAGTCCGCGTAGGTCTGATTGAAGTCGGCGAACTTGATCCCGCTTTCCCAGACCATCTGGCCGTCGGTCGGCGCTTCCTGACTCGTCAGCACTCGCAGCAGCGACGATTTCCCGCTGCCGTTCGGGCCGACAATCGCCAGCCGCTCACCTTTTTCGATCTCAAACGAGACATCCGTGAACAGCGTCTGCCCGTCATAGGCTTTCGACAGCTCCTCGGCATGGGCCAGCTTGTCGGGGATTCGCAGGCCGGCGTACAGCGACGACACCAGCACATCCACCGGGCGCGGCTCACGGCGCTTTTTCAGATCGGCCAGCTTGCGCGACAGTCCGGGGTTGTTCTTAGCCTCATCGCGGTCGGCGACCGCTTCGGCCTCGAAGACCAGCAGCTCTTCTTCATGCAAAAACTGCCGCGCCAAAGTTTTGAGTCGAAACTGTTTTTCGCGGACATAGTCGCTGAACTTCCCCGTGTACTCCTGGAAGCCGTAGTTCTCGACCTCGGCAATGCGGGACACGACGCCGTCCAAAAACTGCCGGTCATGCGAGACTAGGAGGAGGCCGCCCCGGAACGACACCAGCCAGCTTTCGAGCCAGGCCAGGCCGGCGACATCGAGAAAGTTTGTCGGCTCATCCAGCAGCAGCACATCAGGGTCTTCAAGTAGGATCTTCGCCAGCGCCGCCCGGTTCCTCCAGCCGCCTGAGAGCTGCTCGATGGGGCGGGCGCGGTGCTCGGGGCTGAAGCCGAGCTTCGTGAGCACGGTGTCAATCTGCCGGGGATACTCCCAGCCGTCCTTTTGGTTCATTTCGTCAAGCAGCGCCGACTGACGCTCCAGCAGCCGCTCTATTTCGTCGGGGTCTTCCACGGTTTCCAACGCTGCCGCGATCTCGTCCAATTCCGTTTCCATCTGCTTGACCTCGGCGAATAGCGATTCCAAAGTCTGCTGGACCGAAAGCTGACCGTCAAGTGTGGAGAACTGCGAAAAGTAGCCGATCTTCAGTCCTGGCTCGGTCTCCACCGTGCCCGAAGTTGGCGCAATCTCGCCCAAAATCAGCTTCAGGATTGTCGTCTTGCCGGTACCGTTTTTGCCGATCAGGCCGACCCGTTCACCTTCGTTCAATTTGAAAAAGACCGAGCGCAGGATCAAATGCTCCTGCTGCCGCGTATCTTCATACTTCATCGTCACATTGTTCAGTCGGATTAAGCTCATAGAGTTATGGTACCCGAGGTACAATGGCGATGGGAAACTAATCGCCTGCGATATGAGATCACGGAGTTGATGTAAGCCATGAATGAGCTAATCCCATCGGATTACCCGGATTTTCTTGCGGACATCAAGCGGCGCATTCAGGCGGCTCAAACTCAGGCGGCGCTGGCCTTGAGCCGCGAGGTTGCCTGGCTTTACTGGCAAATCGGTCACGAGATACTTGACCGTCAGGCGCAGTTTGGCTGGGGCGCGAAAATTGTGGAGCGCCTGGCATCTGACTTGAAAGCAGCTTTCCCAGGCGTAGAGGGCTTCTCGCCGCGCAACCTCAAATATATGCGCGGGTTCGCGGCGGCGTATCCTGAAAGCCAACTTGTGCAACAACTGTTGCACAATTCGCCGCTGCCGTGGGGTCACTGGGTCCGGCTGCTGGATAAAGTGAAAGACGCCGACCAGCGCCTGTGGTATATTCGGGCCGCGCACGAGCATGGCTGGAGTCGCGCCATTTTAGAACATCAGATCGAGAGCGACCTATACCGGCGTCAGGGTCAAGCTGTAACCAACTTTACCCGCACACTGCCGCCGCCGCAGTCTGACCTAGCCCGGCAAGTTCTAAAAGACCCGTACAACTTTGATTTTCTGACGCTCGGCGATGACGCTCAGGAACGGCACTTGGAGCTGGGGCTTGTCACGCACATTCGCGAGTTTCTGCTGGAACTCGGGGCGGGTTTCTCCTTCGTGGGCAGTCAGTATCCGCTGACGGTGGGCGGCCAGGACTTCTTTGTGGACCTGCTGTTCTACCACCTCAAACTGCGCTGCTTTGTCGTGGTTGACCTGAAGATGCGGGCATTCGAGCCGGAGTTTGCGGGAAAGATGAATTTCTATCTGTCCGCTGTGGATGATCTGCTGCGGCATGAGACGGATGCACCCACCGTCGGCATTGTTCTTTGCAAGACGAAAAACGACGTGGTTGCGGAATACGCGCTGCGCGATTTGAACAAGCCGATTGGTGTGGCCGCCCACCTGACTGCCCTGACGCGGTCTCTGCCGGACGCGCTGGTCGGGAGCCTGCCGACGATTGCAGAACTCGAAGCTCAGGTGCAGGCTGTCGCTTTTCCCGCAGACGCCCCGGAGGCCGCTTGAATACTGGCGCGGGTTTTGTTGGGCGAAAAGTCGAAAAAGGGTTCTGTTTTGCGGCGAGTTTGAGTATAATAGGTGTACACTATTTTTTCAAGAAATTATTCGCGCTTTACAACTTAGGAAGCCTCGCACGATATGTCCATCACTTCACTGCTGCCTTCGGATTCCAATGGAGCCAATTCCAATGGGAACGGGGCGAACGGGTCCCGGTACAACGGTTCGAGCCACAACGGGAACGGCTCGCATGGGAACGGTCATAACGGCTCGGGGCCGCCGGCTGATACCGGCCGTTCATCGTGGGTCCGGGCATTCTGGGAGCGGCTCGACAAGCCCGACTCGGCGGCCCTGCATGGGCTGATGAGCGGTGCGGCCTGGTTCTTGGCAGTCGTCGTTTTCGGCTTTGTCATGTCCAATGAGCTGACGACCCCGGACATCTTTTCCGGCATCCCGCAGCTTGTCTGGAGCCGCCTGCGCCCGTCGCACATCAATATGGGCCTGTTCGGGCTGTTCTCGACCGGAATGTTCGGCGGCTGGTACTTTATCGTCCCGCGCCTCTGCAAGACCCCCCTGCGCTCGAACCGGGCGGCGAACTTAATGCTGTTCTTCTGGAACCTGGCGGTCTTCCTCGGCATCGGGGCGATCCTGAACGGCGACACGCAAGGGAAAGAATACACCGAGCTGCCCTGGTGGATTGACTGGCCGGTGCTGGTCTTGATGTGCGTCAACGCTGTGATTATCTTCCAGACCATCGCCGCCCGGCGTGAGCCGAAGATGTACGTTTCCTTGTGGTACATCGGCGGGTCGGTAGTCTGGGTCACGATGATGTACTTTATCGGCAATGTCATGTGGCACCCGTTCACGACGTATCTGGCCGCCGACGGTTCGCAGCATATCCTCTGGGGCAACAATGCCTCAAACCTACCGGCGGGGGCGTCGGGCCTCCAGCGGACCGGGTCGCTGATCGGTATGGACGACGCGGTCTGGAACTGGTTCTACGGGCACAATCTGTTCGGCCTTTATATCACGACGGGTTCGATTGCACTGGTCTACTATCTGGTGCCGAAGCTGTCGCGCCGGCCACTGTACTCGCATTTGATGTCGCTGATTGGGTTCTGGACCATCGCGCTTCTGTACTCGAACACCGGGCAGCACCACCTGCTGCAATCGCCGATTCCGAACTGGCTGAAGGTCATCTCGATTGTCGGCTCGGTCGGCCTGATTATCCCGGTGTTCTCGTTCAGCGTCAATATCTTCATGACTATGCGCGGGCAGTGGGGGCAGATGCTCGAAAATATTCCCCTGCGCTATGTCATGACCGGCTCGTTCTTCTACCTGGCCGTGTCATTCCAGGGAACCATCCAGGCATTCATGACCGTGAACCGCTTTGTCCACTTTACTCAGTGGGTCATCGCGCATTCGCACCTGGCGTTTTTGGGCGCGTTTGCCTTTATCATCTCCGGCGCGTCGCTGTACATGGTGCCGCAGATTGTCCGCAAGCCGCTGTGGAGCCGCAACCTCGCCGACACGCAGTACTGGCTGATGCTGATCGGGGTCAACGGCTACTTCTGGGCGCTGACCGCGGCGGGCTTGGCCCAGTCGAGCGCCTGGGTGACGTTAGGTGAGCAGGTGGTTAAAGCCTACCCGATTGTCAAGCCGTACTTCCTGCTCCGCACGGTCTTCGGTGGTATGTCAATGGTTGCGGTCGTGATGCAAATGATCAATTTAGTGATGACCATTCGCCAGAAGATGCCGAGCGCCGCAGATGTGCGCAACAAAGAAATTGCCGAGATACAGGAGATCGGTGCGCCCGCCTCGGCGTTCGATGATCGCACTGCCGTTGTTGACTAGAGAAATTAGAAGACTTTCGTTCCATGAAAATGACCCCGCTGACGATTCTGTTCGGCTCGCTGCTTGTGATGTTTAGCTGGATCGTCGTGATGGCGATCCTGCCGGTCCAAGTGTTCCACCCGAAGCCGTCGCCGAACGCCCACCAGTACACGGCGCAGGAGCTGAAGGGCCGCGAGATATATGTCAAGAATGGCTGTGTCTACTGCCACTCGCAGGACACCCGCCCGATGGACTGGGGCATGGGCAGCGGCCTCGCCGCACAGCCGGGCGACTACGCCTATGACTCGCCGCATGAGATCGGGTCATCACGCAACGGCCCCGACCTGATGCGCGAGGGCGGCTACCACCCAAACGACTGGCACTGGGCGCATTTCGAGAACCCGCGCTACACCCGCCCGCAGTCGTTCATGCCGTCGTTTTCGTATATCAAGGGCGACGACCGCTCCAATTTGATCGCCTATCTTCAGTGTTTGGGCGGCAAGATGGGGGTCAAGCGGGCGCAGCAGCAGGCAGACCTTAAGGTCAACTTGATCAAGTATTACCAGAAGGGGCCGGGCGAGAATGTCGCCTACCTGAATTCGACCATCCCGACAACCTGGCTTGATATGCCGAACCCGGAGCCGGTAACTGAAGGCTCAGTGGAGCGCGGACGGGTGCTGTACGTTGCCTACTGCGCCGGCTGCCACGGCGAGCACGGGGATGGGCGCGGACCGTCGAAGCCCTACCTGAACCCGCCGCCGATGGACTTCACGCTGATACAAGCTTCGGGGGCAAGCACGCAGGGCGGCCAGCCCGGCTACCACTACAGCTACCGCAAGAACCTGGTGTCTTCGATCTCGAACGGCGACATCTATTATGTCGTCTTGTACGGCATCCCCGGCAGCGCGATGCCGCAGTTCAAGGGCCAGCTGCCGTCGGAGAAGATTTGGGACGTCGGCAACTACGTCGGCTGGGCGTTTATGGGCTGGAAGATGGAGCCATATAGCGGGCGTGTCGAAGAGCTGGCGCAGCAGCCCTGGGAGCATACGTGGGAAATCGGCCAGAAGAAGCTGGCGTCTGCACGGTAAGCGGGCCGCAGCGAAACCCAGCACGGGTCAGAACCCGGTACTGTCAGTGCCGGGACCTCCTCAAATTATTATGTCCCACAAAACTTTTTCCCCTGTTCGCGCCGTATTCGCTATTTTTGCACTCCTGCTGACTGCCGTTAGCGGTCACGCGCAGTCCGGCCCCGTGTATAAAGACGCAAAAGCGCCGCTTGAAGCGCGTGTCAATGACTTGTTCAGCCGCATGACGCAGGACGAAAAGCTGGGGTTTTTGACCGGCACGGGGTTTACGACTCAGCCGCTGCCACGGCTCGGCGTTCCCCCCATGGCAATGGCGGACGCTGGGGAAGGGGTGCGGGGCGGCTCGGACAGCACGCAGGGGCCGGCGACGCAGTTTCCCGCAGGAGTTGTGATGGCGTCGTCCTGGGACCCGCTTTTAGTCAGGCAGGTCGGCAAAGCCATCGGCAAGGAAGCGCTCAACAAGGGGACTGGGGTGCAGGTTTTGCTTGGCCCGGCGGTCAACATTCAGCGGTCGCCGCTTGGCGGGCGTAATTCTGAATACTTCAGCGAAGACCCGTTTCTGACGGGGCGGCTGGCAGTCGGCTACATTGATGGGATGCAGAGCACCGGTTGCGGGGCCTGCATCAAGCATTTTGCCTGCAACAATGAAGAGGCGGACCGGTTCACCGTCAACGTTCATGTCGGCGAGCGTGCGCTGCGCGAAATTTACCTGCCCGCGTTTGAGGCAGGCGTCACTGAAGGCCACGTGTGGTCAGTGATGGCGGCGTACAACCGGGTCGGCGGCTACTACGCGACCGCGAACAAGTATCTGCTGACGGATGTCCTTCGCACTGACTGGGGCTGGAATGGCCTGGTCATGTCCGATTGGGGAGCGGTACACGAAACGGCGGGGGTCGTGGCAGCGGGCAATGATTTAGAGATGCCTGGTGGGGCCTACGTGACGTCGGGCAAAGCGGCACGGGCATTGGGGAGCGGGCGCATCACGCAAACGGCGATTGACGACTCGGTCAAGCGCATCCTGCGGACGATTATTCGTGTTGGTCTGCTCGATGAGCCGCGCCCAATCGATCACAGCATCGTCAACTCGCCGGAGCACCAAAATCTGGCGTACCAAGCGGCCTGCGCCGGAATTGTATTGTTGAAGAACACTGGCGGACTGCTGCCGCTCGACGCGAAAAAGCTTAAATCGGTTGCGGTGATCGGCCCGGCAGCACTAGGGATGCAGTTCGACTCGCAAGGCAGTCCAGCGGTGACGCCGTTTTATACGGTGGAGCCGCTGAATGGCATCAAAACGCGGCTTGGCGGTGGGGTAAGGGTGAACTATGTGTCAGGGCAGGAAAGCGGCGTTCCGGTCCCTGCGTCCGCGCTGACGCCAGCATTAGGGGCTGAAAGCGGCCTTCACGGTATCTACTTCGCCAACCGGAACCTCGACGGGCCGCCCACGTTTGTCCGCACGGACCCCCGGCTTCAGTTCGACTGGTCACATGAGGCGCCCATAATCGGTGTGCCGCGCACCAATTTCAGTGTCCGATGGACAGGGACATTGACGGCCCCGGTCACGGGCCGCTATACATTGTCGCTGTCGGGCGATGATGGGTACCGGCTATTTTTAGACGGCAAGCAAGTCATAGATCACTGGTTCGAGGGCGGGGTCTCGACCCAGATGATTGATGCCGACTTTGCGGCGCGGTCTCGGCACACTTTGCGGATCGAATACTTCCAAGCGGGTGGGGATGCTTCCCTGCGCTTCAACTGGCTGCTGCCGGGCCGGTCTTCTTTCGTCGATGCGGCCAATGCTGCGCGTCAGTCCGATGTCGCAATCGTTTTGGTGACGACGGCGGGCACGGAAGGGGAAGGCGGCGACCGGCCATCAATGGCTCTGCCGGGCGCACAGGACAGGCTGATTGAGGCGGTCGCCGCCGCGAACCCAAAGACGATCGTGGTGCTCAATAACGGCACACCTGTCCTGATGCCGTGGCTGAGCCGAGTGCCGGGCTTGCTGGAAGCGTGGTTTCCGGGCGACGAGGGGGGTCATGCAATTGCATCTATTTTATTCGGCGATGTGACGCCAAGCGGCAAGCTGCCGGCAACGCTCGGCGCAAGACGCGAGGATTACCCGGACTACGGCAACTTTCCCGGCAAAAACGGGCAGATCAATTACGCCGAAGGCATCTATGTCGGCTACCGCCACTTCGATAAGCAGCAGATTACGCCGCTGTTCCCGTTCGGTTACGGCCTCTCGTATACGACGTTCCGATATGGCCCGGTGCATTTGTCTTCGCCCCATCTCTCGCCGAAAGGCACTGTGGATGTGAGCGTCGCCGTCACAAATACCGGCCAGCGGGAAGGCGCGGAAGTGGTCGAGCTTTACGTCCATGACCCGTCTCCAGCAATCGACAAGCCGGTTCGGGAGCTGAAAGGCTTCGGCAAGGTGAACCTGCGGTCAGGCCAGACGAAAACCGTCACAATGACCTTGCGGCCCCGCGATTTAGCATATTGCGATGTCCGAGGCCGGCAGTGGCGGGCGGATGCGGGCAAGTATACTATTCAAATCGGGAGTTCGTCACGCAACATCCGCAGCCAGGCAGTCCTGCGCCTGAGCGGCGTCTACATACAGTCCATTCCGCTGCTCGGCAATGAGCCGCTGCCTCCGGCACGCAATCTCAAGGACCTCGCATACAAGCGTCCCGTTACGGCATCCTCAGTGCAGCTTCCCGACACGCTGGCGTCCGCCGTCACCGATGGCGACGACGCGACGCGCTGGAGTTCGGATTTCGCTGATCCGCAGTGGGCTGCGGTTGACCTCGGCAAGCCGATGAGGGTTGACCATGTCAGGCTGCTGTGGGAAGATGCCTACGCCGCCGCGTACACGGTGCAAACCAGCCTGGACGGCAAGAATTATACAGATGCTTACAGTACGCAGAACGGAACTGGGGACCGGGAGACAATTAAGTTTGCGCCGACCACGGCCCGGTATGTTCGGATCTACGGAACGAAACGGGGGACGAAGTTCGGCTACTCACTGTTTGGTGTGGAGGTCTATGCGCCGGGGACATGAAGGGCAAGCAGGAGCGAACACAAAAAAGCGGGCTGGCTGTGAAAAAAGCCCCCGGCATATTGCCGGGGGCTTTTCTCGCGTCTATCGCTTAACCGGCGAAGCGCTTGGAAACGGCGTCCCAGTTGACCGTGTTCCACCAGGCGGCGAGGTAGTCGGGGCGTCGGTTATTGTACTTGAGGTAGTAAGCGTGCTCCCAGACATCGTTGCCGAGCAGGGGCGTGTGGCCTTCGCTCATCGGGTTGTCCTGGTTTGCGGTGCTGACCACCGCCAGCTTGCCGTCGGCGGACTTCACGAGCCAGGTCCAGCCGCTGCCGAAGCGCTTGACCCCGGCATCGTTGACGGCGGCCTTCATGGCCTCTACGGTGCCGAATGCGGCGTTGATGGCATCCAGAAGCGGGCCGGTCGGCTCGCCGCCGCCGGGTCCCATGATCTCCCAGAACATCGTGTGATTGACATGGCCGCCGCCGTTGTTGCGGACGGCGGCTTTGATGTCCTCGGGGATGGCGCTTAGGTCTTGGATCAGCTCCTCGGGCGACTTGGACGAAAGCTCGGGGTGCTTTTCAATGGCGGCATTCAAATTCGTGACATACGCCTGATGGTGCTTGTCGTGGTGCAAGTGCATCGTCGCTTCGTCAATGTGCGGCTCCAATGCATTGTAAGCATAGGGCAGGGCGGGGACTTCAAATGCCATCGTTATGTGACTCCTTCATCGGTTGTGTTTGGGTTAGTTCGCGACTAGCAGCGCGGACTCCTGCACAGAGAAAAATGTTTCCACTTCGGCGAGGTCGTAGACCCGCCGAGCGGGGGGCAGGAACTGCAAAAATCGCTGGCCGTAAGTCTTTTTGACTAAGCGTGTGTCTAAAATTGCCACGACGCCCCGGTCTTTGGAAGTGCGGATGAGCCGCCCGAAGCCTTGCTTGAGCCGTAATTGCGCTTGGGGCAGTGCGAAGTCGCCGAACCAGTCGCCGCCCGCCGCCGTGATCTCGTCTACGCGGGCTTTGTGCAGCGGGCTGTCCGGGACGGCGAACGGCAGGCGGTCAATAATCACTAAACGCAGGTCTGCGCCGGGGATGTCCACCCCTTCCCAGAACGACTGGGTGCCGAACAGGACGGCGTTCTTTTCGTCTTTGAACGTCTGGATCAGCTTCGGGTTCGGCATTTCCCCCTGGCGCAGAAGCGGGTAGGGCAGGTCGGACTGCGTGAGCTGGTCATACGCGGCATTCATCGCCCGGTACGACGTGAACAGAAGAAACGCGCCGCCGTGCGACGCTTCCAGAAGCGCAATCATTTCATTGGCTGTGTCGTAAGCGTAGCCGGGGTCGTCCGACGGCAGCGGCAGGTGGCGCGGGATATACAGCAGGCAGTTCTTCTCGTAGTCGAACGGCGAGCCGACAATGGTTTCCGACACCTGCGGGTCGGTGGTGGACAGGCCCAGGCGCTTGCGGACATACCCGAAGCCGCCGTCGGTAGAAAGCGTCGCCGAGATCAGCGCGGAGCCGACCGAGCGCGGCTGTTTCCAGAGCGCGGCTTGCAGGATCGGGGCGACCGAGATAGGGGTCCAGTTGATGGTCGCCGACGGTCCGCGCCGCCCGCCGCGCCCGAGCGACCCCCAGCGGACGAAGTTTGCGTCGTCGCCGCCAAATGCCAGCACTAGCTCCTCTTTGGCCCGGACACATTGACGCCGCAGGCCGTCCACACGGTCTTTCAAGGCGGCCTGCCCGCCGGTGTCTTGTTTTAGAAGCTCGGTCGCGGTCGAGTCAAGCAGCGTCCCGATGGCAGCGGCCTGAGCGCGGGCGGATTGGAGGGCCGGCTCGCCGCGCAGGATGTCGGACACGACAAACTCGGGGCGACCGCCGTGCAGGAACGGCTCGAAGAGGGCTTGCGAGCTGTTTTCGATCGCTTTCAGGCGGTCGGTATTCATGTCCAAAACTCGCGCGGTCCGGCGCAGCTTATCCATCAGGCCCGGCAGGCGGGCCGACGAAAATGCGACGCCGAACGCGGCTGCCGCTGCCGTTTCCAGGTGGTGTGCCTCGTCGAAGATGACGAAATCATAGTCCGGCAGCAGCTTGGCGTCAGGCTCGCCGCTCCGGCGGACGGCCAGATCACTTAAGAACAGTGCATGGTTGACAAGCAGTATCTCGGCGTCCGCCGCTTCCCGGCGCATTCGGTAATAAAAGCAGCGGTCAAAGAAGCGGCACTCCTGGGCTTTGCACGTGTCGGTGTTGGCGCGGATTTCGGACCAGCCGGGATAGGTGAAGTCGAGGTCCGCGACATCGCCGGTCGCCGTCGTCCGGTTCCACTGTGAGATTTGCATAAACTGCGGGTCACCGACGGTCCACAGATCGTTCTTGGCAGCGTCCATGTCTTGCAGACACAAGTAGTTGCCCCGGCCCTTGACGACCGCCGCCGGGACTTCCTTTTTCCAGACCGACTGGGCCAGGGGAATGTCTTTTCCGGCAAGCTGAGATTGCAGGGCCAGCGTGTGTGTCGAGATGACGATGCGCCGCGTGTCTTTGGCATGGCGCAAAGCCGGCAGAAGGTAGGCAAGCGTTTTACCGACGCCGGTGCCGGCTTCGATCAGCGCGATCCCGCCCGGCACGGCCATTGCGGCCTCGACGGCAGCGGCGACGGTCTGCTGCTGCGGGCGGGGCACAAAGCCCGGCAGGGCCAGTTTCAGTGCGCCGTTTGGGCCGAGATATTTCTGAAGATAGTTGCGGGAAGCCATAATTTCTTTGTTTTCCGTCCGAAAATCACGTTTTTTGCGTATTAAGATGTTTTGTTCGCCGAAGTTCCAGGTATAACGGAGGAGAACTTGACCGACCGCGCCGCTTTGGGCTGCCTTTGACGCTTTCGCGTTTCTGGGCCAAACCAGAGGGCGGCCTCAGTAAAAAGGAGCTTTTCCACACATGTCCACACGAACCACTCTGCACCGCTTGGCGCTTGCCAGCGCCGTCGCCGCCATGCTTGCGGCTGCCACACCAGGGGCCTTCGCACAGACGCCCGATGCGATGACGCCCCCGGCAACATCGACTCCGACCGACACTGCTCCTTCGATGCCGGCGATGCCGGGAACGCCCAACCCCGCAGGCGGTGGTGGAATGTCCACAACCCCGACCACTCCGGCGATGCCCGGCAGCACAGCCTCGATGCCGATGTCCGGCGGCACTATGTCTCCGATGAACCCTGGCACTCTGCCGACCGACTACAGCATCCTGAACAACAAAGTCTTTGATGGCGTTGACTTGCAGCAGTCCCGTGCTCGCGGATTCTCCGACAATCAGATCGCCACGATTGTCAAGATCAGCAAGCTAACCGGCTATCCGTTCCGCCAGATCTCCGGCGAAGTCGGGCGCGGCAAGACGTTCCCAGTCCTCGCCAGCGCATACAACCTGAGGCTCAACGACGTTTACAGCGTGGACAAAGAAAAGCAGGAAGTGGCGGACTACGATGCGCTGAACCAGTATGCGATGTCCCTGAGCAAGGGCAGCGGCAGCATGGCATCCATGCCGATGGGCAGCACGGCCCCGATGCCGATGGACAGCACACCGCCCATGACCACGCCGCCTATGACCACGGCTCCAGCCCAGCTTGACATTGTCGAGACCGCTATGGCCGCGAAGAACCTTTCCACACTGGTCAAGGCTCTGCAAGCGGCCGGTCTGGTCGAGACGCTGAAAGGCGCTGGTCCGTTCACGGTGTTCGCGCCTGACAACAAGGCATTCTCCAAGCTGCCCGCAGGCGCACTGGATGCCCTGCTGGCTGACCCCGCCAAGCTCAAGCAGGTGCTGACTTACCATGTCATCCCGGCAAACGTCAAGGCGGCGGACGCAATGGCAATGACCGATCCGACTTCGCCTCCCACCGTGGAAGGCGCGACCCTTCAGGTCACCAAGGGTAAAAAGGGCAAGCTGAAAATCAATGACGCAACCGTGACCAAAGCGGACATTGAGGCCAGCAACGGCACGATCCACATTATTGACACGGTGCTAATGCCGCCGGCCGATGCCGCCATGCCGGCCCAGCCGATGACCGACACGCCACCTGCCGCACCCGCGCCAATGGACGCGACGCCGCCGACCGCGCCTGCAACGCCGGACACGACCACGCCGCCTGCACCGGCCCCGACGGACGCGACGCCGCCTGCCGCTCCGGCGACACCGGATACGACCACGCCGCCTGCGACGCCAAACACAATGACGCCGCCTGCGACCGATCCGAATGCGCCTGCGACACCAACCCAGTAAGCGCCCGTCGCTTTCAGCCCCTCTGTTCCACTGGGACAGGGGGGCTTTTTCGTGCCGCCGCGCTCCATAACGCCGTCGTAAAGATTGCGGCGGCAACTACCCCGGCATCGTTGAGCAGCAGACACGCCGCTACCCCTACAATCCCCGCCGCCCGCAGGGCGGCCTCGGCCCAGCCTGCTGCGGGCGCTCGCTTCCAGAAAAAAAGTGTGCAGAGCAGTCCCGGCCACAGCAGCGCCGCCCAGGCGCTGTGATAGGCAAGACGCCCTTCGGTCGCCGCCTTGCGGCGCACAATGTCCCAGGCTTCCCCAGCCCCGCCTGCTGCCATCCGCCGAACTGCTTCCCCGATGTGCGAGCCGTGCCAGAGAAACGCATCGGCAAGCGCGACAGCCGCTACTCCCACCGCCATGAGTGCCAGCACGGCAGCGACTGTTCTTGCTGTCCAGCGCCGGCCCGACACTGTGCCCAAAAACGTTCCGAATACCGCCAGCGAGACCACCACGCCGCCGGCCTTCGCCCCAGCCGTACCCAGCAGCGCAGCAGTGGCCGCCATCAGGCCGGTCAGCAGAAAGCGACCCAGCTTGCTGCCGCCCCAGAGGCAGCCGAGGCAAACCAGTGAGCAGCCCAGCAGCAGACCCATTGCCTCGTTCCCGAGGCCGTAGTAGCGGGCGCCCTCGATGGCTGAGTAGCCAAGCAGGCCGGTGTGCATCAAGCGGCTTCCGGTCAGCGGGTCGGTCAGCAGCGCCAGCGTTATGCCGCCTGCCAGCAGCGGCAGCAGGCGGTCGGCGGGGACAAACCGCGATGCCAGCATCAAGAACGCCGAGAAGCCGAGCAGCAGCGCCCCAAACGTTGGCGCTGACACGGCAAACAGTGCGGCGGCAAGCGCCGCGATTGGGACAAGCCCAAGTGCGCCTCGGCGATGCCTGCGAATGGCCCACAATGTTGCCGCGACGATCCAAACCCCGAGGCCCAGCGCAAGATACGGCAGCAGGCGCATTCCGTGCATCTGCCGCACCGACTCACCGCTCAAACGCACGACAGTATCCGCTGCGTCTGAAGCCGCCGCTGAGGTCCAGGCAAACCCGAACGGCAGCGGGCGAAACTCGGAGCGCAGAATGCCGAAGGACGCCGCGACCGACGGCGCGAAGTCGGTGTTTGTGACGAGGCCTGCCCGGCGTGTGGACGGCGAGGACAGCAGGCCCGCCGGGACGCCTTTGCCCCAAAGCAATATGGGAGTCAGCCGCCGGTCCTCGGCATAATCGGCCTCGCTCGGATAAGGCGACAGGACAACGATCCGGCCACCGCCCTTCGCCGCTGACGCGGCGGCGTCTCCAATGAGACTGTCGGCGGCAGCGACGTTCGAGCTGGCGTCCCAGACTACGCACCTGCCAGGCACCGCGTACAGCTTCGCGGCACGGACAACGCCGCCCACTGAGTCCGCAACGGCAACGGCGGCATCCGGGCCGCCCCCTGCTGCGAGCGGGATGCCATGCGCCGCCAGTGTTTCGGCGAGGCCGCCGACGTGCAGATCGTAGCCGAGGTCCGCGCTTTCCCCGTGGCTGCCTGCGGCCCGCGACCCTGCGCCGAGTGTCAGCAGGGCGCTTGCCGGCGTCTCCCGGCCACTCTGCCCTGGACGATGTGCGGTGCGCGTGTTCATCACGGCCAGCGCTCCGGTCTGCATCAGATGGTGCAAGTGCGGCGCATCGGCCTGCTGCCAATTTTGCAGGCTTGTCCCCGGCAGTAATACGACTACCAGGACCGGAGCAGGGGCAGCGGCCAACGCGGGCCAGGCGGCAAGCAGGCAGAGTAAGATGCAGAGCAGGATAAAGAAAAACTTCATGGCCGGGACAGGGCGGCATCGAGCGCCTGCCGGACAGTGTCCACGCCGATGACTTTGATGTTTGGCGCGTGGCGCAGGCCGGCTTTGTTGCGGGCGCAGACAATCGCCTGCCCGAAGCCCATGCGGGCAGCTTCCTTCAGGCGCAGCTTGATATGACCGACGGCCCGGACTTCCCCGCCGAGACCGACTTCTCCGGCGAAAACGGTGGTCGGGTCAATCGGGCGCTCCTGAAAGCTCGACGCGACCGCGACCGCGACCGCGAGGTCGGAGGCCGGCTCCTCGACCCGAACACCGCCCGCGAGATTGACAAACACATCCTGCGAAGTCAGCCCGAGGCCGACGCGCTTTTCCAGCACGGCAAGAATAAGATTGACCCGGTTGGTATCTACGCCCGACACGGTCCGGCGCGGGTTGGAGAGGTAAGACGGCGCAACAAGCGCCTGGACTTCGATCAGCATCGGGCGGGTACCCTCGACAGCCGCCAGAACCGCCGACCCAGCGGTGTTCTGTGTTCGCTCCGCCAGCAGCATTTCCGACGGGTTCGGAACCTCGACCAGCCCTTCCTCGTGCATCTCGAACAGGCCCAGCTCATCGGTCGAGCCGAAGCGGTTCTTGACCGCCCGCAGCACGCGGTACATATAGTTCTTGTCGCCCTCGAATGTCAGGACTGTGTCTACCATATGCTCCAAAACGCGCGGCCCGGCCAGCGTGCCTTCTTTGGTGACATGACCGACCAGAAAGATCGGGATGCCTTCGCCTTTGGCGACCTGGGCAAGATGCGCGGTCGCCGCCCGCACCTGCGAGACGCTGCCCGCCGCCGACTCGATTTCCGGGTGCTGCATGGTCTGGATACTGTCAATAATCGCGAATGCCGGGCGCTCGCTTTGGATCGCCGCCGTCACCAGTGTCACATCGGTCTCATTATGCAGCAGCAGATCGCCGCCGACAATTCCAAGCCGCTCCGCCCGCAGCTTGATCTGCGTCGCCGACTCCTCCCCCGACACGTACAGCGTCTTCCCACCCCGCATGGCAAGGTGCCCCGCAACTTGGGTGAGCAATGTCGATTTTCCGATACCGGGATCGCCGCCGATGAGGGTGAGTGCGCCGCGGACGATGCCGCCGCCGAGGACGCGGTCGAACTCACCGATGCCGCTGTGAATGCGGCCTTCCTGGGCGGGGGAGGGGACATCGCTGAGGCGCTGAGGCTTACTTGCGCCGACAAGGGAGGGCGGATGGGCAGCGGAACGGGCACCGAGGGCTTTCGAGGGGGCAAGAGTGATGGTTTCTTCGAGCGATCCCCATTCATTGCAGGCGGGGCACTTGCCGAGCCATTTGGCGCTTTCGTAGCCGCAGTGACGGCAGACATATTTGGTTTGCGCTTTCGCCATACAGCTATTGTACCTGTATTTGACAGCGCCGGGCAATTCTGCTAAAATGAGAGGCAAGGAGCAGTTTTTATGCCAACCGTTTCGGAAACGCTGGGGGCACTGTACGCCGTCCAGCAGATTGACACGCAGGTCCAACGGGCGCGGAAAACGCAGGCCGGGCTGGACAACGGCACGGCAGCCGGGGCGGCGTCGGACGCTGCAAACGCCGAAGCGCAGCGCAAGAAAGCCGAGATGCATAAGCTGGCCGGAGAGCTGAAAGACAGCGAGCTGAAGCTCGAAACAGTCGAAGGCAAGCGCAAAAGCTATCAGCAGAAACTCTACCAGGGCACGATCACCAACGCCCGTGAGCTGGCGAATATCGAAAAAGAGATCGAGGCGCTGGGTCGTCAGCAGTCGGACCTAGACGGGCGCATTCTGACCCTGATGGACGAGACCGAATCAGCGTCGGCAGTTTCGGCGGCGGCGGAGGCGGCGGCGAAAACGGCGGAGGGACATCAAGCGGAAGTGCTGGCGGCCTACCGCTCTCGCTACGATGCCCTGGCACTGGAGCTGACCGATTTGGCCCGGCAGCGTGAGGAAGCGGCGGCGCGGGTCGAAGACAAGGCGGCGCTGAAGCGCTACGACGAACTCCGGGCAAAGCTGTCGGGGATCGGAATCGCAAAGATCGAAGGCGACACCTGCGGCGGCTGCCGCATGAAACTGGGTTCAGCGCTGATTAAAAGTGTCAAGGAAGCCGCGTTGATGCAGACGTGCGAGAACTGCGGACGTTTGCTTCTGGCCTAAGAGTCCTCGGGGAGTGTCTAGTTCAGCGCAGGTTGTGCCGATATTGCTGGCATGACTACTCTTTCCTCCTGCCCTGCCTGCGCCGCTACCACCCGCCAAACCCGCGCCGGCTTCAACCGCTGCGGCACCCAGCGCCGCCACTGCCAGCACTGCCGACGCTACTACACCCCCCAGCCCAAAAAGAAAGGCTACTCTCCAGAGGTAAGACGCGCCGCCCTGCGGATGTATGTGGACGGCATCAACTTCCGCCGTGCCGCCCGGCTTGTCGGCATCGCCCCGCAAACGGTCGTCAACTGGGTCAAAGACGCCTCGGACGCGCTGCCCGCCCGCCCGGCTCCGGCCCAAGCCCAGACCGTCGAGATGGACGAGCTGTACACGTTCCTCACGCAGAAAAAAACTTTGCTTACGTCTGCACAGCGGTAGACCGCCACACCCGCTGCATCCTGGCCTGGACGGTCAGCGTGAACCGCGACCTCGACACGCTTCAGCCATTGGTGGACCAAACGGCCCCCTTGCAGCCCGAGCGCTACTTCAGCGACGGCTACGAGGCGTACAAGTCCCTGCTTTACCCGCATGGACAGCACGCAGTCGCGCCGGGCAAGAGTGAGACCTACTCGGTGGAGGGGGACAACGCCGATCTGCGTCACTATCTGGCACGGCTGGGGCGCAAGAGCCGGTGCTTTTCTCGGCGTTTGGAAGCGCTGGCGCGTCAGGTCAAGCTGTTTGTGTTTTGCTACAATGCGCGGCAGTTGTTTGTGCGGAAATATCCGAAACTGAAAGCTCACTTGATTGATTTTCTACCTGCGCTAAACTAGACACTCCTAGTCCTCGCCGTGCATTGACGCATGGGCAAACCTCATGCTATAATCCCTTGAGGTTCGTCGCTCACGATGTCGCAGAACACGCCGTTTTATCCTGCCGATACTGCTCCTCTTTCCCCGCCGCCCCCGCCGGCTCCTGGGGTGCCATTGCCGTCGCCCGGTGAGTTCGAGCATATCCTGAAACGGCTCGTGGACCGGATCGGAAAGATCGTCCAGGCCGAAAAGTGCGTCTTCTTGCTGCACGACGCCGCCCAAGCAGTGCTTTACGCCGCGCCGCCCGCCCTGGGTTTCAGCCGGGGAGAGATGCTGTCTTTGGAGCGCCCGGTGGCCGAAGACGGCGTTTCCGGCGAAGTTTTCCGCACCAACACTTCCTCCATTACGTTTGATGCCGCCCGTGACCCCCGTGCCGCCGCCGAAGGACTGGCGAAGCTCGGCATCCGCAACGCCGTCTCCGTGCCGCTGATTGTGGAAAAGCGCAACGAAGACAACCGGGTCGTGGACCGGACGACGATCGGGGTTCTGCACGTCTTCAACAAGAAATACGGCGGCGTATTTGCCGAGGAGGACGTCCGGCTTTTGGAGCAGCTTGCCCGGCAGGGCGCGGCGGTGATTGCGTCGGCGCAGATGTACCGGGAAGTGGTGCAGGAAAAGCAGGAGCTGCTGCACACGATTGACAGCCTCTACGCGGGGCTTCTGATGGTCGGCAGTAACGGGCGTCTCGTGCAGATTAATCCGTCGGCCCGCGCTATTCTCGGTATATCCCCGCAGTCCCCAGTCATTGACCAACCTCTCGAGCGGGCGATTGCCGACACACGCATCCGGGCGATCCTGTCCCGCGCCCTGACTTCCGGGCACGCCGAAGTCGCGGAAGAAGTGGCGTTCGCCGTGCCCGATGCCGGCCCGGAAACGCAGTTCCCGGAGCGCATCTATCAGGTGCAGTGCGCGACTGTGCGCGACGACAATGGGGAGCCGGCGGGGATTGTCGCGATCTTCAACGACATCACCGAGATACGTGGGGTCGAGCAGATGAAGACGGCGTTTATTTCCACGGTCTCGCATGAGCTGCGGACACCGCTAACGAGCATCAAGGGTTTTATCTCGACGCTTTTGACCGACGAAGAGGGCTATTTCGACGAGCCGACCCGGCGCGAGTTCTATGGGATCGTGGACTCGGAGTGTGACCGCTTGAAGCGGCTGATTGACGACCTGCTGGACATCTCGCGCATCGAGCAGGGCAGCGCGATGCTAATGAACTGGCAGCCGGTGGATGTGGCAGTGCTCACCGAAAAAGTGCTGTCTGCCCAGCGGTCTTACGCCAAAGACCATGTGCTGCTGATGGAGTTCCCCCAGGATTTTCCGGCGATTGACGCCGACCCGGACAAGGTTGACCAGATATTGACTAACCTCGTCAACAACGCTATCAAATACTCGCCGCGCGGCGGCGAGGTGCGGGTCACCGGGCACGAGGTGGGCGACTCGGTCGTGCTGGAAGTGTCCGATCAGGGCATCGGCATCTCGCCGGAGCACCTGTCCAAAATCTTCGACAACTTCTACCGGGTAGACAACCGGGACAGCCGGGAAGTCGGCGGCACCGGCATCGGACTGGCCCTGGTCAAAGCGCTGGCTGAAGCGCATGGCGGGACGGTAAAGCCGGCCAGCAAGCTGGGACATGGGACGACGTTCACGGTGACGCTGCCGGTGCGGCGGGCGGGCTAAACGCTTGGACGCAGTCGAGATTGACATTCAGCGGGAACCAGGCGCACTCGATCTGCCGCTGCCGGCGTATGCGACCGCGGGGTCGGCGGGCATGGACTTGTACGCCGCGATCGAGGGCGATCTGATGCTGGAACCCGGCGCACGGGCGCTGGTTTCGACCGGGATCCGCCTGGGGCTGCCAAGTGGCTACGAGGGACAGGTGCGGCCCCGGAGCGGCCTGGCCTGGCGGGCGGGGGTCACCCTGCTGAACGCGCCGGGCACGATTGACACTGATTACCAGGGCGTGGTCCAGGTCATTTTAATCAATCTGGGTCAAGTCTCGGTGACCGTGCGGCGCGGCGACCGGATCGCGCAGCTCGTGGTCGCGCCGGCTGTCCGGGTTACCTGGCGCGAAGGGGCGCTGGACGCGGAGCGGGGCGGCCCAGGGGCGCGTGGGGAAAATGGATTTGGATCAACTGGCTATTCAAGATGAGGCGCTGCCGCGTGAGGCTTATGCGCTGCTGGCACAGGCGAATCTGCTTCGAATGCGCGGATGCTGGGAGGAAGCGGCGGAGAAGTGCATGGCCGCACTGCGCCTGGCGCCGGACAGTGCTTCGGCAAACAGCCTGCTCGGGGACATCTACGAAAATCAGGGCCGTTACGACGATGCCGCGCAGTGGTACCGGATGGCGCTCGACGTTAATCCCGATAGCCCTGCCGACCGGATCAAGCTGGACCATCTGCGCCGCCGCGAGGAGATGCAGCGCGAGCGTGTCGCAGTCAATCTGCCGGTCAGCCGCGACTCAATGACACGCGAGATGCCGCGCCTTTCGCTCCGCGCAGCGGCGCGGCTTGCACGACCGGAGGCTGTTCTGCGCGGGGCGGCGGCGGCGGCGGCGCTGGTCTTGGTGCTGATTGTGGCTCTGGCCTACCGGGCCGTGCACCACCCGGCGGCGCTGGCAGCGTTCGGATTAGGCGGTGAGACGGTGGTGCAGTCGAAGCCGCTGGTCGTGCCGCCGCAAGCCGGGGCGCTGCCCATGGACCCGGACGGCGCTCCCGCCCGCGACCCGGCAGAGCAGTCGCTTCTGACGGCCCTGCAAGCGTCGCCTGACCTGAGCCGCGCGGGCGTGGCCGTTTACGATGTCCAGGTGGACCCTCGCGCCGGGCGCACGGTCGTGACCTTCGGTTTGCCGTCGTCCCCGAAGCCCGCGCACGGCGACATTCCCCGCGCCGCCCTGCGGGTCCTGCAAGCGGCGGCGGCAGGGCAGGCGGCGCAGACGTTCACGGCCCGCTGCCTGCTGGTTCCCACCGCCGGCAAAGCTGACGCAACGCTGGCGTTTATCGGCGATGCGGCGCGGGAGGCAGTCCTCGGGGCGGGGGACGCCGGAAGCCTTGCGGACGCGCAGGCGGAAGCGAATTTCTCAAATGTCTGGTGGTCGCTGACAGCGGATGTCCGGGCATAACGGCAATGACCAATGAGGCAAGACTTGTGAGACCTTTGAGACCTTTTGTATTGTCCCTTGCGCTCTGTGCGCTGATACTCTCCAGCTTTTGCCCCGCCCGCGCCGACTACCGGCAGAAGGCGGAAGAAGCTACCGAGTTTATCCAAGTGCATTTCTACGACAGCGCCGCGCACCGCTATCGCCCGAGCTACCCTGCTGACCCAAAGGCGCTGCCCTTTGAGCTGATGTGGGGCAACGGGGTCCAGTTTACTGTGCTGGCCGCCGCCGTGCAGGCCGACCCCGCTCAGTACAAGCCAATTTTGGATCAGTTCGCGGACGGTCTGGAAGGTTACTGGGACCCCTCGGTGCCGGTTCCCGGCTACAATGCCTACTGCTCGGGACCGGGCGGGACCGATAAATATTACGATGACAACGAATGGATGGTGCTGGGCTTTGCCGAAGCGTATCAAAACACCCATGACTCGCGTTACCTGCAAATGGCCCGCGCAACCCAAAAGTTTGTCCTGAGCGGCTGGGACGACCGCCTGGGCGGCGGCATCTACTGGAAACTGGACCGCAGAACCAAGAACACTTGCTCGAATGCGCCTGCCGCCGCCGCCGCGCTGCGCCTGGCCGAAGTCGGTGGGGCGGCTGACGCCGATCAAGTCGCCTGGGCGCTGAAAATCAAAGATTGGACCGACCGCACCCTTGAAGACAGCGACGGTCTGTACTGGGACAGCATCCATCTCGACGGCAAAACCCAATGGACAAAGTGGACCTATAATTCGGCGCTGATGATCCGCACGAATGTCCTGCTCTACCGGCGCAGTCACAGTGCGGCTGACCTTGCCGCCGCTCGGCGCACCGCTGACGCCGGCTTGGCCGCGTGGACCGACCCGGCGACCGGATCATTGCAGAAGACCGAGAGCAACCCGCGCTTCACGCATTTGTTTTGCGAGTCCTTGCTGCGACTCTACGATGTCACCCAGAACGTGCGCTATTTAAACGCCGTCCGCCGGGAAGCATCATTTGCTGTCATGTACGCCAGCGTTCCCGGCGGCGGGTACCGGGACCATTGGACCACGAAGCCGCCTGATCTTGGCGAGCGGCAGTCATTGATCGAGAGCGCGTCCGCCGCCCGTTTGTTCTGGCTGCTCGCGCCGTATCCGAACATTGACCAGTTGTATAACGCAAGCGCCACGGCAAAAAAGCAAGGGAAACTTGCCCTTGCCCAGTCTCTGCGCCGTCAGGCTGAGGACAGCCAGGTGCGAGGGCTTAATCTACGAGGGCTTGACGCTGTTCCCCGGCAGTAGTATAATGTCTGTGAGGAATTTCACAAGCGCGGCCAATCACAAGAACGGCTAAACGTGCGGCCTCGGAAAAGATACACCCGCGTGAGCAGCCTGAACCCTAGTCCCAATGTCGGCATTCCCAAAGTCCCAATTCCGACTCTGGAGCGGCTTGCCACGTACCTGCGCTATTTGATTGACCTGGAAGCGTCGTCGGTGGAGACGATCTCGTCCACCGATGTCGAAAAGCAGACAGGAATCAATGCCGCGCAGTTCCGCAAAGACTTGTCGTACTTTGGCGAGTTCGGCAAGCCGGGGGTGGGGTACAACGTCGTTGAGCTGCAAACGCGGATTGCACGTATCCTCAAAATTGACCAGATGCAGCCGATCATTGTCATCGGCGCGGGCAATTTGGGCAGCGCACTGATCGGCTATCCCGGCCTGAGCGAGCACAAGTTCGACATTGCGGCGGCGTTTGACAACGACCCGGCCAAGATTGGTCGTCCGCAGGGCAACTTGATTATTCAGGACGGCAGCACACTGCGCCAGGTAAACGCCCGGATCAACGCCCGGATCGCTATTATTACCGTGCCGGCATCGGTCGCGCAGAGTGTCGCGGAGATGGCGATTTCGGTGGGGGTGCGGGTGATCCTCAACTTCGCGCCGATTTTGCTGAAAGTGCCGGAGCGGATCGTAGTCCGCAACGTGTCGTTCTTGCAGGAGCTGGCCGTGCTGTCGTACCATCTTTCCAGCGAAGCACAGAAATAATACACAATAAATTTTATGACAATGACACGTACTGAAAAAGACTCGATAGGCGAATTCGAGGTGCCCGCAGACGCTTATTACGGCGCACAGACAGCGCGGGCGGTGGCGAACTTCCCGGTCTCGGGCATTCGGTTTCCGCGCCCGTTTATTCAGGCAATGGGCGCGATCAAGCGGGCGGCGTCGGAAGTGAATGCCGAAATGGGCCTGCTGGACGGCGAGATTGCGGCACTGATTCAGGCCGCCGCCGATGAAGTGATTGCCGGGAAACTCGACGCGCAGTTCGTCGTAGACATCTACCAGACCGGCTCCGGCACATCCACAAACATGAATACGAACGAAGTGCTCTCGAACCGGGCGATTGAGATGGCAGGCGGGACTATTGGCTCGAAGTCGCCGGTGCATCCGAACGACCATGTGAATAAAAGCCAGTCCTCGAACGATGTTATCCCGACCGCCATCCATGTCGCGGCGGCGACTGAGCTGGAAACCGCGCTGCTGCCGGCCCTGCGCGGCCTGCACAGAGCATTGTCGGCCAAAGCCAAAGACTGGGATGACATCGTCAAGATTGGCCGGACGCATCTGATGGATGCGACCCCCATCCGGTTAGGGCAGGAGGCATCGGGGTGGGCGCGTCAGGTCGCCCTCGGCATTGCTCGGCTCGAATCGGTCAAGCCGCGCCTGTATGAACTGGCAATCGGAGGGACAGCGGTCGGCACGGGGATCAACTCGCCGGAGGGCTTCGGCAGCGCAGTCTCCGCCAAGCTGGCCGAGCGCTTCGGCCTGCCGTTCACCGAGGCCGAAAACCACTTCGAGGCACAGGGCAGTCAGGACGCCGCCGTGGAACTTGCCAATCAGTTGTCCACGGTGGCAACTTCGCTGCTCAAAATTGCAAACGATGTCCGCTGGCTGTCGTCGGGACCGCGCTGCGGGCTGGGCGAGCTGTCGCTGCCGGCGGTGCAGCCGGGGTCATCCATTATGCCCGGCAAGGTCAACCCGGTCATGTGCGAGCAGCTCATGATGGTCTGTTCGCAGGTCATTGGCAACGCGGTCACGGTAACGGTTGCGAACACGCATGGCAACTTGGATTTGAATGTCATGCTGCCGGTGATGGCCCGTAATCTGCTGGAAAGCCTGACATTCCTGGCAAGCTCGGTCACGGTCTTCACGGACAAAGCCGTGCTGGGCCTGATCGCCAACCAGGAAAAAGCGGAAAGCCTCGTCGAGTGGTCTATGAGCATGGTGACAAGCCTCGCCCCGGTGATTGGCTACGATGCCGCCGCAAAGCTCGCCAAGCGGGCGGTAGACGAGGGCCGGACCGTGCGTGACCTATGCGTCTCGGAAGCCATCCTGCCGTTCGACCAATTGGAAGAGCTGCTTGATGCGCGAAAGATGACCGAACCCGGCATCGGCGCAGGCGGCGAGTGAGCGAAAGATCAAGGAGAAAACTATGTCAGACAACCCAGTGCGTGTCTTAGTGTGGGACGAGGCCCCAACCCATGCGCCGAAATCGGTCTATCCGAAAAGCTTGAACGGCGCGATTGCCGACGGCTTGAATGAGATGGGCGGCGGCATGATTGAGGCCGTCACTGCGAACTTGGACGACCCAAACCAAGGGATCACTGAAGAAGCACTGGCGGACGCCGATGTGCTGATCTGGTGGGGCCATGCTCGGCATGACGAAGTCGCCGACGAGAAGGCCGAGCTGATTAAAGCGCGGGTCTACGCCGGCATGGGATTTATCCCGCTGCACTCGGCGCATTACTCGAAGCCATTTCGAAAGATTTTGGACTGCACCGGGCACCTCTATGGCGGCTGGCGCGAGGCGGAGCCGGCAGACACCGAGGAAATCACAGTCTGTGCGCCGCAGCACCCCATCGCGCAAGGCGTGAGCAGCTTCACGCTGCCGGCGGAAGAGATGTATGGAGCGCCGTTCGGCATACCCTTCCCACAGGCGCTGATCTTCCAGTCGTATTTCCCGCTCGGCGGCGAGTATTTTCCGAGCTTTGTGACAAGTGTTGGCGCAGGGATTGACCCGGAGTTCACGAGCGGTGGCGGCAAGGGCGCAAACCGGGGTGAGGGGGCAGGACGGGTCTTTTATTTCCGTCCGGGCCACGAAGTCTTCCCGACCTACTTTGACTCGAATGTTCGGCAGATTCTGAAGAACGGCGTCCTCTGGGCCGCGAGGCGCGTGTAAGTGATGCCGACCTGGAAACGTGCGATTGTCGTGGGGGCGTCGTCGGGCATTGGCGAGGCCCTGGCCCGTGCCCTGGCGGCTGACGGCACGCAAATGGCCCTGGTGGCCCGGCGCGAGGACAAGCTGAGTGCGCTTGCATCCGAAATAAACGCTCGGTATTATGTTCACGATGTCACGGACACGGGGGCCGTTCCCGCGCTGTTCGCGCAGATCACGCATGAGCTGGGCGGCCTGGATTTAATCATCTATGCCGCTGGTGTCATGCCGGCGGTCGGCGCTGACGAGTACAATACAGGCAAAGATGCCGCGACCATTGCCGCAAACTTTACCGGGGCGGTGGCCTGGCTCAACGAGGCCGCGCCCCGGTTCGATACTGCCAAATCCGGCACGATTGTCGGCATTTCCAGTGTCGCCGGGGATCGGGGCCGGCGCGGCAACCCGGTCTACGGCGCGACTAAAGCGGCATTCAATGCCTATCTGGAGTCCCTGCGAAACCGTATCGAGCGCCGAGGCGCGTTTGTCGTGACGATCAAGCCCGGCCCGGTGCGGACTCCGATGACCGAAGGGTTGACAATGCCCGGCATGATCTCCGCCGAGCAGGCCGCCGCCGAAATACTGCTTGCCGCCAAAGACAGAGTGCGCGTCGCCTACGTCCCCGCCAAGTGGAAGCCGATTATGGCCGTCATCCGCGCCATCCCCGCCCCGATTTTCAAGTATCTCAACATTTAGACAGCAAATCTATGAACCCGAATTCTTTGGACCCCCGTACTTTGGAACGTGTCGAAGGGTGGGGGATGTCGTCATCGGCCCTCAGCTACGTGGCGCGTCCGGTGAACACCGACGGCATCTGCCGGGTCTTTGACGAAGCGCGGCGAACGGGCCGCTCCGTCGGGATGCGCGGCGCGGGGCGGTCCTACGGCGATGCGTCGCTGAACGCAGAGAACCTGCTGCTGGATTTGACCCGAATGCGGCGCATTTTGGACTGGGACCCGGAGACTGGAGTAATCAGCGTCGAGCCGGGCGTGACGATTCAGCAGCTCTGGCAATATACCGTCGAAGACGGCTGGTGGCCGAACGTAGTATCGGGGACGATGATGCCGACGCTCGGCGGGGCGGCGGCGATGAATATCCACGGCAAGAATAACTTCAAAGTCGGGCCGATTGGCGACCATATTTTGGAGTTTGAGCTGATGGCGCCGGCGGGCGAAACGAAGCGCTGTTCGCGTTCTGAAAACTCTGACCTGTTCTACGGGGCTATCGGTGGCTTTGGGATGCTTGGAGTGATCACACGGCTGACGCTTCAGCTCAAGAAGGTCTACTCGGGGCTTTTGGACGTGACGCCAATTGGTATTCGCAGCTTGGACCATCTGTTTGAGGTATTCGAGGAGCGGCTGCCGTTGTCGGATTATTTGGTCGGCTGGATTGACTGTTTTGCCACGGGGGATGGACTTGGGCGCGGGCAGGTGCATCAGGCGAACTACTTAGCGCCGGGCGTAGATCCAAGCCCTGGGCAGACACTGAGGGTCGAGAACCAGGAGCTGCCGGACAGCATTCTCGGGGTGGTGCCGAAGTCGGTCGTGTGGCGCTTTATGAAGCCGTTCGTGAACGACCCCGGAATGAAGCTGATCAACACGGCAAAATATCTCAGCTCCACGAAGCTCGGGGACGGGCATGTACACCGGCAGTCACACGCCGGGTTCGCGTTTCTTCTGGACTACGTGCCGCACTGGAAGAAAGCCTACTTGCCGGGTGGACTCATCCAATATCAGAGCTTTGTGCCGAAGGAAAACGCACGGGCGGTGTTCCGGGCGCAGCTTACGCTGGCGCAGAGTTATGGCCTGGTGCCGTATTTGGGCGTTTTCAAGAAGCACCGGCCTGATGATTTCTTGATGACCCATGCCGTGGACGGCTACTCGCTGGCGCTGGATTTTGCGGTCCGGCCCGAGCGGCGTGGCGGGCTGCTTTCACTGACGGCGGAGATGGACCGGCTGGCACTTGACGCCGGGGGCCGGTTCTACTTCGCCAAAGACAGCGCCCTGCACCAGATGTCGGCGGCGGAAGCGGTGGGAGCGGAGCGGGCGGCGAAGTTTTCTGCGCTGAAACAGCAGACTGACCCGGAGAATCTGCTGCAAACGAACTTGTCGCGGCGGCTATTCGGCTAACTTTTCTGCTGGAACAGAATCTCGATGGGTGACAGGCCGGATTGAACTTCGCCCTCAGCGGTTTGCGCAGTCGGCTGGAACTGCATGATGTTTTCGACGACAGCGTCTTCCATCTGCCGGTAGCGCTGGATTTCCAAGTCGGCCTGCGCGGCTTTGGTTTCGGCCAGCTCAAGCTGGTCGGTGAGGCTTTCGATGTACCTCTGCAACTGCCCGAGTGCTTCCTGCACTTCGGCAGGCTCATAGCCACCGGCGGCGCGTCGGCTGAATGTCAGCGTGCGGATATAAGTTTCAGCGGTTTCGGGCGAGACACCGAGCACAGCCCCGGAGATTTGGTCTTCAGTGTGCAGGGTGTCCAAACGGGCCGCCAGCATATTCGCGGCGACGTGACCGGGTGTCCGCGCCCGCAGCCGGCTCAGGGCCGCGCGGGCATCCGACGGGCGTCCCGCCGCAAGGTAGGCATGGGCGAGGTTCATCAGCAGGTCGGCAGGCGGGGCAGGGGACGGAGCAAATTGTAGCGCAGCCTCAAACGCTGCCAGGGCATCTACGGGCAGGCCGAGCGAGTACCGCGCCGCCCCGAGGTAAGCGCAGGTTTCATAGCGGGCCAGTCGCGAGACGGTCAGTTCGTTTTCTTCAAGCGCCGCTCCAAGCCGGTCCGCCGCTTCCCGCATCCGTCCTTCCCGGAAGGCTTGTAATCCAATCTGCCAGTCGGTCATAGCTTATTCTGTCTGCGCCTAATTTATTCTGTCTGCGCCTAATTTATTCTGGGTGCGTTTCCGCCATCGGGACACTGCCGAGGCGGCGAGTGGTGGCTTTGATGCGCTTGACGCGGGATGGGTTCGAGGCTTCGTCGCCAAGCTCGGCGAGCTGCCCTTCCATTTCGAGGGCTAGGGCGTCTTCGCCGATCTTGTGCAATTGCCGCGTGGCGGCCCCGAGTTTTTCGCGGGCGGTATCGAGGTCGCCCTTGTCCTGGGCACGCTGCGCTTCGCGCTCGTATTTGTAGACGCTGTAACGGTCTACTAAATCAGAGACTTCCGTGTTTACGCCGGCGAGTGCGTCGGGGTCGTCGGTAAAACTGGCGGTCACCAGTGAGCGATCGTTGCCGGGCAGGACGCTGTTTTTGTCGTCCATGCTGTTCCAGGTCAAGAGGGTCTCGACAATCGCCCGCTCGCCCGCCGGCAGCAGCGGCGGGGCGACCTGGACCATGACCCCGACCGGGGCGGCCCCGGAAACATCGCCGACCCGCGCCCGCAGCCAGCTGTCCTCGGTGTGGACCTCGTCGAACATGGTCATCGCCGGGCGGACAAGAAAAACGTCCTGCACGACCGCACCGTCGAGGCCGCGCACGGCGATATACAAATCGGTGATGCTGGTCGCTTCAAGCGTGGTCATTTCCTGGGACAGCCGCTCGGTAATTTCGTGGATGTCTGCGGCGTAGTAGTATTCCCCACGGGAATTATCGGCAACTCGGGTCAAAAACTCCTCATCGAATTCGTCGCTTACTCCGAGGGTGGTGATTGCGTAGCCCTGCGCCTCGATTTGGCTGATGACTTGCAGGGTCGCGTCCTGGTCCTGGACGATGCCGTCGGAGATCACGATCAGGCGATTGATGCCATGCGGCACGGTGTTCTGCCCGACAAACTGTGCGGCTTGGCGCAGCGCCTCAGCCATGTAAGTGCCGGTGCCGATGTCTACCGGCAGGCGCCTTTCTTGAAGCGCATCTATCTGTGTCAGGCAGCCATCGGGGAAATTGGCCCAGTCCTGCGGGTTGAAGACGGTGTGGGGGTGGTCGGCAAAGGCGATGACCGCGACTTGATCGGTCGAGCGCAGTGTCAGGAGCAGGTTCTTGATCGCTTCGGTGACCTGAGCCATTGGTGTATTGGCGAGCGTGTGCATCTCGGAGAGGGTCTGCCCGGTCCAGTACATCGCGTCTGAGTCGTCGGCCTCGCCGCGCTCCAGCTCGTCGCGGGAGATGGCGACACCCATCCAGTATTCCCGCTCCTCGTCGGTGAGCTGAAAATGGTGCATGCTGGCGGAGGCGTCCACAACCAGGACCAGATTCAGGGCCGGGCGGGAGGTGGACAGTGCCGCTTCCGGCTGGATTTCGAGCAGGGCGTACAGGCTCTCGTCCAGGTAATGGCTGGATGGGATCGCCGGATGACTCAGCGAGGTTTTGATTTTGAGGCTGCCGTTCACGGGAGCATCTCCTTAACAGGTTTGAAACTTCAGGCAAGTTGGAAACAACAGGATGTTTGCGCGGTAACAGTATATTCGCCGTCCGCACGGAAATTCCTCCTTATGTGCTATAATTCGGTTGGGAATTATTAGAAATCTGCGCGACCGGCGTCTACGGGGAACCACCCCGAGGAACCGCAGATTTGGAACGCCGTCCGCCTGGGCATCTTGACACGTAAGCCGTGCCGGGTGTCCAGGCGTTTTTGTTTTCGATTGTCAGTCAAAAAAGGAGAAAGACAGATGGTACTTGTGCAACGAGCGCTGTTAAGCGTTTCCGACAAAGCTGGATTGGTGGAGTTTGCGTCGGGCTTAGCGGAGATGGGTGTCGCGCTGATCTCGACCGGGGGGACTGAGAAGGCACTGGCGGCGGCGGGCCTTACCGTCCAGAACGTCTCGGAGATCACGCAGTTCCCGGAGATGCTGGATGGGCGGGTCAAAACGCTGCATCCGGCGGTGCATGGGGGTCTGCTGGCAAACCGCGCCCTGCCGGAGCACATGGAGACGATTGCCGCGCACGGCATCATGCCGATTGATCTGGTGGTAGTGAATCTGTATCCGTTCGCCGCGACAATCGCAAAGCCCGGCGTCACCCGCGAGGAGGCGGTCGAGAACATTGACATCGGCGGCCCTTCGATGCTGCGCTCGGCGGCCAAGAACCATGCGTCGGTGGCGGTGATTGTTTCGCCCGCCGATTATCCGCTTATTCTGGCGGAGATGCAGAAGAACAACGGCCAAATCTCGCCCGCGACTTGCTCCCGGCTAGCCGTGCAAGCCTACGCCCACACGGCGGCGTATGACGCAACCATTACAGCCTACCTCGCCGCGCATCCGTTGAATGAAGAAGAGAGCGAAGAGGAAGGGCAGGGGTTCCCTGAGCTATTGACCTTGTCGTTCGAAAAGGTGCAGGATTTGCGTTACGGCGAGAACCCGCACCAGAAGGCGGCATTTTACCGGGAGCCGTCGGCGAGCGGCGGCCTGGCAGCGGCGAAGAAGCTGCACGGCAAAGAACTGTCGTTCAACAATATCTACGATTTGAACGCTGCCTACAACTTGGTGCTTGAGTTTGCCGACGGCAGCACACCTGCCGCCGCGATTATCAAGCACACGAACCCCTGCGGCGCGGCGCTTGCGCCGGCACTCGCTGAGGCGTTCACAAAGGCCCGCGAAGGCGACCCAATCTCGGCATTCGGCGGCATCCTCGCAGTCAACCAGGAGATTGATGCCGATACAGCAAACTTAATCACCGGCAAGAACACGTTCTTTGAGGCGATTATCGCTCCGGGCTACTCAGATGAAGCGTTCACAATCCTGACGACTAAAAAGCAGTGGGGCCAAAATTTGATCCTGTTGCAAGCGCCGGAGATGACCAAGCCCTCGGCGCAGGAATACGACTACAAGCGTGTCAGCGGCGGCCTGCTAGTGCAGACACCGGACAGCGCCCTCTTAAAGCCGAGTGAGACCAACACGGCTTCTGAGCGGCAGGCAACTTCTGCTGAGATGTCCGATCTGATGCTGGCCTGGAAGCTAGTCAAGCACGTCAAGTCTAACGCGATTGTGCTGGTCAAAGACCGGCAGCTTGTCGGGGTTGGGGCAGGCCAGATGAACCGGGTCCAGAGCGTTCGTCTCGCGGTGACCCAGGCCGGCGAGAAGGCCAAAGGCGCAGTGCTGGCGTCGGATGCTTTTTTCCCATTTCCAGATGGCCCCGAGGCAGCGTTGCAGGCAGGTGTCACGGCGATTATCCAGCCGGGCGGCTCAAAGAAAGACGATGAAGCAATTGCGATTGCCGACCAATACGGTGCCGCGATGGTGCTCACGGGGCGGCGTCACTTCCGGCATTAGGGCAGAGACGAACGGGACCCGGCGCAGGCTGCGCCGGGTCTTTTTATTCTCAATTAGCTTTTGAGCGTTTAGATAAAAGTTAATTTATCATACATATTTTGTAGTGTGGCGCGGGCTATAATATGGTATTATAGTGATTACGATGTCAGTTTCGAGGATTAAGTTCGAGGATCAAACATGAAACAGCTTACGTTAATTTCAATTATTTCTTGTGTGTGGCTTGTGTCTACTACAACTGCACAATCTCAGCGTGCCAATTATATTCCACCAAGAGGCTGCGTTCCAGATGCAAAAGCGGCTATTCAGGTGGCTGTCGCAGTGTGGTCCCCAATTTACGGGGAGCAAAAAATTAAAGCCGAGAGACCCTATCATGCAGTTCTCAGTCATGGCATATGGACTGTCACTGGCTCTCTGCCAATTTTGCCGCATCGTTCGAGGGCTGATGGCACGAGATTCGTCCAAGTAGGCGGTGTTGCACTGGCGGAGATTTCCAAGAAGGACGGGCGTGTCTTCAGGATCACGCATGGGATTTAGGAGGCATTAAGTGATAAGATATTGCATATTGTGCATTATCGGAACCAAATTTAAACATAATAAAGGAGGCTCCCGCATCTGCAAGAGCCTCCTGGTATTCCGGTTCTGTATCAGCTACCCCTTACGGCTGGGCAGGCGCTGGATATCCGCTTCAAGCTGACTCATGCGATTTTGGCAGGACTGCAAGATGTCGTTGACATCGGTGAGCGCTTGGCGCGTCACTTGATGCCGTGACAGCCAGATCGCATAGCTGCCAGCGGCAACCGACGCTGCCGCACAGGCGACGCTCACCGCAACCAGCGCGAAAACCGCGCTGCTGCCTTGCAGAACGCCGGCCCCCCGTGCATTTTCGTTTTCCGGGCGATACGGATAATACGCCGCGGCGTCGTCCTCGGCATCCTGCGTGTCGTCCACCAAGGTTAAGCTAGAGCGTATACCGTTTCTCATCGGCAATTCCTTCTTCCATAGAAAAAATACGCTTCACGAACGCGATCAATTCCATCGGGTTGAACGGCTTAGTCAGGTAGCACTCGACTCCCGACTGCCAGCCGCGCAGAACGTCGGAGTCCTGTGCGCGGGCGGTCAGCATGATCACCGGGATATTTTCGGTCTCTGGATCTTTCTTCAGCGTTTCCAACACCTCGAAGCCGGTCATCTCCGGCATCATAACGTCTAGGACAATCAGATCCGGCCGGTCCTCTTTGACTTTTTCCAGGCATTCTGCCCCGTTGAATGCCGTTATCACTTCATACCCTTGCCGCTCCAAGTTGACCTGGATAAGGCGCACGATATGTTTTTCATCGTCGCAGGTGAGTATTTTGCGTGCCATGACAGACATCCCTCGCTCTCTTCATTTCCAAGTATATCATACCGTAAAATCCGTGTCAAATAACCGCGATTTGCCCGAATGCGTCTTGCAGGTGACCGAGGAAAACCGTGCGATCAGGAACGACGCTGCCCAGGATGGAAACCTGCTGCAAAAGCGCTCCTCCCTCGCGGCGCTGGGCGCTGCCGGCGAGCTTTCTGCCCGTGCAGCCGTCAATGAGGTCGCAGGCGGCACTCAGCGCGAAGCAGTCTACGACATCTTTTTGGCTGCCGAGCGGACAGCCGCCGTAACTCACCGGCAGGCCGAGCAAAGCAAGCGCATCTTTGATCGGGTCCATAATCAGCGCGTGAGACTCCAGTACGGAGCGGCGGTCTTCCGGCAGCCAGTCCAAGCGCACCGCCAACGAGATAGTCAGATCGGTGCCGTGGAGAACAGCACGGCCTCCGGTCGGGCGGCGGACGACCGGCAGGCCGGGGTAGAGCGCTCTGACGGGTTCCTCGCGCTGCAAGCGGCCGATGCTGACTGCTGCCTGGTCCCAGGTGTAGATGCGGACGGTCGGCAGGGCACGGCTCTCAGCCATTGACGCCAGCAGCGCGGCATCGGTATTCATGTTATGCACGGGATCGCCCGGCATCTTATCTACCTGCCAAACCCATTTCATTTACTCGGTTGGTCCGGTCCAGCAGAGGCACGGCTGACGGGCGGCTGTGGCTTCGTCGAGCTTGCGGACTGGGGTCGAATGCGGGGCAGATTTGACAATCTCCGGGTTCTCTTCAATATCCCGCGCAATCTGGCGCATGGCTTCGATGAATAAGTCGAGTGTTTCTTTACTTTCGGTTTCTGTCGGCTCAATCATCAGCGCTTCGGGGACAATCAGCGGGAAATAGATGGTCGGCGGGTGATAGCCGAAGTCCATCAGCCGCTTGGCGATATCCAGCGCCTTGACGCCATGCGTCTTTTGCTGACGCTTGGCGGTGAACACGCACTCGTGCATACAAATCTCGCTGAACGCGACATCGAACGAGTCCTCAAGCTGCACCCGGATGTAGTTCGCATTGAGCACAGCGTTCTCCGACACCTGAGCCAGCCGCTCCTTGCCATAGTACATGATATATGCATAGGCGCGGAGAATGCACAAAAACGAGCCGTAGTAGCCGTGGATTTTGCCGATGGACTTAGGCCGGTCGCGGTCAAGCGCATAGCCGTTCTCGGTCTTGATCACCTGCGGCACCGGCAGGTACGGCTCCAAAATCTTTTTGATGCCGACCGGGCCGGACCCCGGTCCCCCACCCCCATGCGGCGAGCTGAATGTCTTGTGCAGGTTGTAATGCATGACATCGAAGCCCATGTCGCCGGGCCGGGCGCGTCCGACCAGCGCGTTCATGTTCGCGCCGTCGCAGTAGACCAGGCCGCCGCTTTGGTGAATGAGATCACAAATCTCGGCAATGTCGTCCTCGAATAAGCCCAGTGTGTTGGGGTTCGTCAGCATCAGCCCCGCGACATGGTCGCCAAGCAAGGTCTTCAAATGCGCTAAATCTACGCGGCCCCGGCTGTCGGACTTCACCGTGACGGTTTTATAACCGCAGCGGGCCGCCGATGCCGGGTTGGTGCCGTGAGCGGCTTCAGGCACGAGAATTGTGTCTTTGTGTCCCTGCTCGTGGTCATCGTGGTAGGCTTTGATCAGCATCAGGCCGAGCAGCTCGCCGTGGGCACCGGCAGCGGGCTGAAGACTGGCCGTGTCCATGCCGCCGATCTCAGCCAGGATGTTCTGCATATAGTAGAGCACTTCGAGCGTGCCCTGCACCGCGGAGTCAGGCAGCTCGGGATGGGTCCGCGAGAAGCCGGGAAGCCGGGCGATTTCCTCGTTCAGCTTCGGGTTGTACTTCATCGTACAGGAGCCGAGCGGGTAAAACCCGGAGTCGGTCGAGTAATTGCGCTGGGACAGGTGCGTGAAGTGCCGAATGACCTCGGGTTCCGACAGCTCCGGCAGCGGCAGCGACACGCGGCGCGTGATGCCGGGCAGGAGCGCCTCGAAAGGCTGTACAGGGACATCGCAGGCGGGCAGCTCAACGCCGAGTCGTCCGGGGCGGCTCAATTCAAACAGCAATGGCTCAGGGGTATCAATCATTTAGTGGCTTTGGCTTCCTAACGCTGTGACCAGCGCGTCAATCTCTTCTTTAGTGCGCTGCTCGGTGACACACACCAGCATCGCGTTCTTCATTTCGGGGTACGTCGCACCAAGCGGCAGCCCGCCGATAATGCCCATCTCTAGCAGTTGTTCGTTAATCTTTGTCGGGTCGGATGGCGTTTGAATAACGAATTCTTTGAAGAACGGCGCATCGGGGAAGGCCAGCGAGTAGCCGGGCAGCTTCGCAATCTCCGCGGCGGCGTAGTGCGCTTTTTGCAGGCACAGCTCGGCGACTTGCGCGAAGCCCTGCTTTCCGAGCGTACCAAGATAGACCGTCGCCGCGAGGGCATGGAGCGCGACATTGGTGCAGATGTTGCTGGTCGCCCGCTCACGGCGGATGTCCTGCTCACGGGTCCGTAGGGTCATCACAAACGCCCGCTTGCCGTCGCCGTCGAGGGTCTGCCCAACAATCCTGCCCGGCAGACGCCGGATGAACTTAGTTTTGCAGGCGAAGAAGCCGAGCAGCGGCCCGCCGTAGCCCATCGGGCAGCCAAGCGGCTGGCCCTCGCCGACCACGATGTCGGCGTCGTAGTCGCCCGGCGGGGGCAGCAGGCCGAGCGAGATGGGGTCAACGCAGGCGATCAGCAGTGCCCCTTTGATATGTGCGGCTTCGCTCAGCGCTTCCATGTCTTCGAGTGTCCCGAAAAAGTTCGGATGCTGGACAATCAGCGCGGCGGTGTCGTCCGAAAGCGATAAGTCCCCTCGCCCACCCACTGTATCGGGCACAACGTCAATGCCGATCTCCATGTGCCGCAGGTAGGTTTCCAGTACCTGGCAGTAGTTGGGGTGAACAGAACTCAGCACGGAAACGCGCTTGCGCCCGGTGATTTCCGCCGCCATAATTGCCGCTTCGGCCATCGCTGACGCCGCATCGTACATGGAAGCATTGGCAACGTCCATGGCAAGAAGCTGACACAAAAGGGTCTGAAACTCAAAAATGCTTTGCAGCATTCCCTGGCTGACTTCCGGCTGATAAGGCGTGTACGACGTGTAGAACTCAGAACGTCCGGTGATCGCGGCGACCGTCGGCGGAACGTAATGGTCGTAAATGCCTGCGCCCAGGAAGCACGGGTAGGCTTCGGCATGGACATTCTTCGCGGCCAGCTTTGTCAGGTGCTTTGCCAGCGTGATCTGATCCATCCGGGACGGGATATTCAGTTCCCCATTGTACTGGAGGGCTTTCGGGATCGGCGCGAACAGATCGTCTACAGTGGCGACGCCGATAGCGGACAGCATCTCGGCCCGGTCGGTGTCGGTATTCGGGATATAGGACATGCAAACTTTCCAGACTAAAGTGAGGCTTCGTAATCGGCGCTGCCGAGGAGCAGGTCAGCGTCGGCGGGCTGGGTCATCTTGATCTTCAGCATCCAGCCGCCGTTGTAGGGGTCATCGTTGATCGTCTCCGGCGCGTTTGTGAGCGCGTCATTGACCCCCACTACTTCGCCGCTCACCGGGGAATACAAATCGGAAACGGCTTTGATGCTTTCGATCTCACCGAACTTCTCGCCGCGCTGAACCATCAGACCGGCTTCCGGCAGCAGGACCAGCGCGACATCGCCAAGCTCTTCCTGCGCGTGCTGGCTGATGCCGACGGTGGCGATACCGTCTTCAATCCAGGCCCATTCGTGCGTTTTGGCATACTTCAAATCTGACGGCTCCGGCATGGTGTGACCTCTTTTTCTGTATTGACTTATTCCTAAACGCCGTTGCGATAGAACGGCAGGCTGACGACTTTCGCCGGCGCTTTGCGGCCCCGAATGTCTACGAAAACGGGCGTGCCCACGGCGGCAGCCTCGGCGCTGAGACGGGCCATCGCAATGCCGGCTTTGACCGTCGGCGACCAGGTGCCGCTGGTCGTCTCGCCAATCGCCTGCCCGGCGGCATCGAACACCGGGTAATGCTCGCGGGGAATTGCCCGCTCGTCCATCCACAGCCCGACTAACTGCTCGGCTTTTGCCTTGCCCGCGAGCGCGGCGCGTCCGACAAACTCGCCTTTGTTCATCTTGACTGCCCAATTCGTGCCCGAGGCGCTCGGGCCGTTCACCGAGTCGAGTTCGTGGCCGTAAAGCGGGTACGCCGCTTCCAAGCGCAGGACATCCCGTGCGCCGAGGCCGGCAGGAGTCGCGCCGGCCTCAGTCAGCATCTTCCAAAGCAGGGGTGCATCTTTCCATTCGCAGAATACTTCAAAGCCATCTTCGCCGGTATAGCCGGTGCGCGAGACAGTTACCGGCATTTCCGGGGCGGCAATCTCGGCGAAGTGAAAACGGCCTAGCGCTCCAACGGCTTCGGCCAGCTTCAATGCTTTGGTTGTGAGTGCGACAGCCTCCGGTCCCTGCACGGCGATCAGCGCGGTGTCGTCGCTGATGTCTGTGAGCGTCACATTCGGCTTGCCCTCGGCTTGTTTTTGCAGCCAGGCCCAGTCTTTGTCTTTGCAGCCGGCGTTCAGGACAATCAAATAGACGTTTTCGGCGCGGCAGTAGACGATGATGTCGTCAATGACGCCTCCACCCTCGTTCAAAAGCAGCGAGTATTGGGCTTTGCCGGGTACGAGCTTTGCTACATCGTTTGTCGTCACACCCTGCACGAAGTCAAACGCTCCGGCTCCCTCAACACTCACTTCGCCCATATGGGACACGTCGAACAGGCCCGCTGACGTGCGCGTGGCGGCGACTTCGGCGACCGTTCCGGTGTAGGAGACCGGCATTTCCCATCCCCCGAACGGAACAAGTGTCGCCCCGGCGGCTTTATGCGTTTCGTAAAGTGATGTTCGTTTCATAATCGGCGACTACTCACCCAAATACGCTTTCTTGACCGCATCATTGGCGAGCAGCTTTCTGGCGTCGTCGGCCAGCACAATGCTGCCGGTCTCTAAGACGTAGCCCCGGTGGGCGACGCCGAGGGCCATGTGGGCGTTCTGCTCGACCAAAAGGACCGTCGTGCCCTGCGCGTTGATGTCGCGAATGATCTGAAAAATGTCCCGGACCAAAAACGGGGCCAGGCCGAGCGACGGCTCATCCAAAAGAAGCAGCTTCGGGCGGGCCATCAGGGCGCGGCCCATCGCCAGCATCTGCTGCTCGCCGCCGGAAAGCGTCCCGGCGTTCTGCCCGACACGCTCTTGGAGGCGCGGAAACAGCCCCAGCGCCCGCTCGAAGTCCGTTTTGATGCCAGCCCGGTCACGGCGTGTATAAGCCCCCAGCTCCAGGTTCTCGCGCACGGTCATGTTGGCAAACACGCGGCGGCCTTCCGGGGAATGACCGATGCCGCGCCGGACAATTTTGTCGGCGGGCAAGGCCGAGATGTCTACGCCTTCCATGACGATGTGCCCGCCGCTTGCAGGCACGAGGCCCGAGATTGCGCGTAAAGTCGTGCTTTTTCCCGCGCCGTTCGCGCCAATCAGGGTTACAATCTCACCGGCGCTGATCTGCAAAGAGATGTTGGTCAGTGCTCGGATTGCGCCGTAGGAGACGCTGACATTGTCGAGTGTCAGCATTCCACGGCCTCGCCTAGGTACGCTTCGATGACTTTGGGGTTTTCGCGGATCTCGCGGGGCGTCCCCTGAGCAATGATCTGACCGTAATCCAAGACGAGAATGCGGCGGCAGATGCCCATGACGACTTTCATGTCGTGCTCGATCAGCAGAATGGAGACGCCGAAATCGCCGCGCAGAGTCTCGATCTGGTGCATCAGGTCGTTCTTTTCCTGCGGGTTCATCCCTGCCGCCGGCTCGTCGAGCAGCAGCAGCTTGGGCTTGGTCGCCAGCGCCCGTGCGATTTCCAGGCGTCTTTGCTCACCGTAGGCGAGGTTCTTTGCAAACTCGTTTTCGTACTTCAAGAGGCCGAAGCGGTCCAAGAGGTCCCGCGCTTCGTCCAGAGTCGCAGTTTCTGCCTGAGCGAACTTCGCGCCGCGCCAGACGGCGTCCCAGAGCGACGGGCGATAGTGCAGATGGGCGGCGGTGCGGACATTGTCAAGGACGGTGAGCGTCGGGAACAGCCGGATGTTCTGAAATGTCCGCGACACGCCCGCAGCGGCGATCTGCGACGGTTTGCGGCCCGCAAGCGAGTCGTTGTTGAACTCAATCGTGCCCGATGTCGGCGCATAGACCCCGGTCAGCAGGTTAAATGCCGTGGTTTTCCCCGCGCCGTTCGGGCCGATCAACCCGACCAGTTCCCCGGCATCGAGAGACAGGGTAAACCCGTTGACGGCGGTGAGACCGCCGAACTGTTTGGTGCAATTCTGGATGTCCAGCAGCGGCATGGACGTATCATACCCGAAAAAGCAGGGTTGGGCAAGGGGCAGGCCGCGCCCCGCCCGCCGAGGCGCGGGTTGACAAACGACGGGCGAGGCCGTTATAATGAGGCAACTCTTGATATGGCAACGACACTTTTGGAAGAAACGAGCGGCAGCGAAACTGCTCTAGGCTGGTCGGTGCATCTGATCGCCCGGCAGCCGAAGCGCAGGGCGCAGATCGCGGCGATTCTGCTGGGTGTGCTGGCTTTGGGCCTGTGCGTCTTCCACTCACTCTGGCTGGGGCTGGCGCCGGCGCTGGCGCTGCTGTTTTCCCTGTCGGAATATGTCTTTCCGGTCCGCTACACGCTGACGGCATCGGCGGCGACCGCGCGGCACGGACTGACGCATTTGGAGATCCGCTGGGCCGATGTCCGCCATGCCTACCTCACCGACGAGGGCATCAAGCTCAGTCCCCTGACAACAAAAAACTCGCGCTTCGAGCCGCTCCGGGGCGTCTTCCTGCGGTTCGATCACACCAACAAAGAGGATGTTATCGAGGCCGTTCGCCGCTTTCGCCTGGAGGCCGCCGCTCATGGATAGCCGCGGCCTGCTCGGCTTTGATTGGGACACTCCGGTCCCCGACGAGGAGCGCGATGTCCTGTTCGGCAAAATCGCCGACGCCGTGCATAAATGGCGGCTGGAAGTGCCTGCCGCCTTGTTTTTGGAGTCCGGAACATCGCTGAGCCACCTTGCCGGGCAGAGCCTGGTGGTTCTGTCGCCATTTGTGGCACCCTGGCTGCCCGACGGCATTCATGGGGTTCAGCGGCTGCAAAAGATTCTCGAACAGCCGCAAAACGTGCAGATTTTGATTGATCGTATCTGCCAAAATGTCCCTTCGGAGAAATCTTCCTAAATGCAGCATGCAAGCGATAACTGGTGGATAGCTCGGCTGGTCCTGCTCCTGTCGGTGATTATTATCTACAAAGTCCTCACCGCGCAGTCCGGCAAGGCACCGACCATCCGGCGCATTCCGGGCCTGAACGCCATTGATGAAGCGGTGGGCCGCGCAACCGAAATGGGACGTCCGGTACTGATGATCCCCGGTCCGCAGGGCCTGCAAGTCGAGAACTTGCAGGCGCTTTCCATTTTCGGCTATATCGCACGCTCGGTGGCCCGGTTCGGCAACCGCAGCATCCTGCCGACCGCCGACCCGGTGTTCAACGGTGTCGCGCAGGAGACCATTCGCGACGCTTACGCCGATGCAGGCCGCCCAGAGCTGTTCGACGACGGCGATGTCCGTTACCTGACAACCCAGCAGTTTGCTTATGCGTCGGGGGTGGCCGGCATCCTAAACCGCGAGAAGCCCGCCGCGTCGTTTTTGTTCGGCTTGTTCTTTGCCGAGTCGTTGATCTTTGCCGAGACCGGCCAGCAGATCGGCGCGGTGCAGGTGGCGGGCACCACGGAAACCAATCAGATCCCGTTCTTGATCACTGCCTGCGACTATGTAATCATCGGCGATGAGTTTTACGCCGCAAGCGCTTATCTGTCCCGGAATAGAACACTGCTCGGCAGCATTGTCGGGCAGGACTACTGCAAAGTCATCCTGCTGGTCTTGGTCTTGATCGGAGCGGCGGCGGCGACGGCAGCAGCGGCTTTCGCCCTGCATCACCACGCTCCTCCTTCCTGGCTGAATTTTCTCACGCACCTGCTGAAATCGTAAACCCGAGGAGCCGATTTGCTTTCCGCATTGAATCATTTTTTCGCGCCGATGCCCGGCCACGGCCCGCTGTACTTCGGCAAGCTGGCCGGCGGCTTTTTGCTTGTGATGATCGTTCTTGCGGCGCTTCAAGCGGCGCCGCGCCGCTCCCGGCGCGGAATCATCGCGCTGTTCACCTTCCTGGGCGGCCTCTACTATGCCGCTGAGTTTTTCTGGCCGACGCACAACGGCAAGAACCCGCTGACCGATTATCAGGACAGCGTCGCCAACATCAGCAACGTCATCGGTGCGTTCGCCATCGGGGTCGGCGTGATCTCCCTGCTTCAGCTCCACACACGCCAAATCGCGCGGCAGCGGCCCGGCTGGGGCAACAGCATCGTACTGATCGTAATGTTCGTCGCGATGCTGGTGTCCGGCTTGCTCAGTGACGCCCACCCGAATGGGCGCGTCTTCGGGTCGAGCGTGACGACAAAAGACGTCTTCAACTTTTTGTTTCAAGGCGGCCTGACCAACCTCGGCGCGGCGACTTTCTCCATGATTGCGTTTTATATCGCTTCCGCCGCTTACCGCGCGTTCCGCATCCGGTCGGCGGAGGCGACCCTGCTGATGGCCGCGGCGCTGATTGTCATGCTCGGCTCGGTCTTCTTCGGAACCGTGCTGACAAGCTGGATTCCCACCACCATCGGCACCGATGCGCTCGGCAGGCCGGTAGAAAATCCGTGGGCGAACTTCCGCATTGAAAACGTCGCGCAGTGGCTGCTGATGCAGGTCAACGCACCTGCCCAGCGGGCTATTCTGTTCGGTCTGACGGTCGGGCTGCTGGCGACTTCGCTGCGGCTGTGGCTCAGTCTTGAGCGCTCTTCCTATTTCGATCAGGAGCTGTAACTAAAATGAACCCGAAAATCTGGCAGCGCCTGCAAACTATTGATCGGCGTGTGATTTACGCCGTCTTGATCCTATTTATCCTGATCCCGCTGTTCAACCCGAAGTTCAACCTGCCGATTATTCCCAGCAAGCAGTCGCAAGATTTTTACGACACGGTCGCGCAGGTCCCCGACGGCGGCATGGTGCTGGTTGACGGCTGGTGGTCGCCGGGGTCACGCGGCGAGAATCAGTGGCAGACGCAGGCTGTTCTGCTGCATCTGATGAAGCGCCATCTGCGCTTTGCCATTCTGTCCTTCGATCCGCAGAACAACACAATCGTGCAGAACATGGTCAACACCCTCGCGCCGAAATACGCCTATGTCGAGGGGCGTGATTACGTCAATTTCGGCTACCGTCCCAGCTCGGTGTTCGGCCAGACGATCCAGGCGATGGCAGTCAATCTCCCGAATGCACTTAAAAAAGACCGCAATGGAAACCCGCTGCAAGGAATGCCCGTGATGTACGGCATCACCAGTACGCACGACTTGGGGGCGGTTGTGGAAGTGACGCCGTCGGCGACTGTGGAAGCGTGGCTTGGCCTCGGCGGCTTGCGGCAGGGCGCAAAGTCGGTGCCGCTTCTGCTGGCGACCACGGCGGTCGGAGCGCCCACTTACTACCCGTACCTGGATTCCGGCCAGATTTCGGGCATGCTCACCGGCGTCAAAGGCGCGGGCGACTATGAATTCCTGCTGGGCACCTCGACATTCGGCACCCGTGCCACCGGGGCGCTGTCGCTGGTCTACGCGCTGATTATCGGGCTGATCGCGCTCGGCAACATCGGCTATTTTGCGGGCCGCGCCGCAGAGCGGAAGGCTGCCCAATGAACCCGCAGACTGCCGCCTATTTGCATCACCTGTTCAATCCGACCCTGCTGTTTGGCGCACTCTGCACGGTTGCCATTCTCTCGCTGGTTTTCAAGGAAAACAAGTTTTACCGCTTGTTCGAGCATATCTTTCTCGGACTTGCGCTCGGCTACGATGTGTATATCACAATCAGCGCGGTTCTGAAGCCGCAGTTCTGGGACCCGCTCGTCCACGACGGTCAGTGGGCGCTGGTTATGACGGTGCCGCTCGGCCTGATGTTCTACACCATCTACACGCCCCGGTTCTCCTGGATGAGCAGGCTGATCTTCGGCGTCTTCTTCGGCCTCGCTGCCGGCACGATCTTCCGCGACTTCTCGAATCGCTTTATCCCGCAGGTTACGAAAAGCTTTAAGCCGCTCGTGCCCCCCCCACCCGTGCCCGGCGACACCCACGCTTTGCTGCACCAGGTCTCGTTTGTGCTGAACAATACGCTGTTCCTTGTGATCCTCGTCTCGGTGCTCTTCTATTTCTTTTTTGCGTTCGAACAAAAAAATCGCGCCGTTCGTGGAACGGCGCAATTGGGACGCTGGATATTGATGTTCGCATTCGGCGCAATCTTCGGCTCGACAATTATGACCCGTATGGCCCTGCTGATTGACCGGATGTATTATTTGTTTCATGACTGGCTCCGAATTGCCGGCTGAACAGCCAAATTAAACCCAGCCAAATTAAACCCCAAGCTGGTCGGGCGGGGTCGGCGTTCGTGAATGCAGCCGTGCCTGACGCTGGGCGGCCCGCAGCTCGCGGGCATCCTGAAACCGCTGCCACCAGGCCCGAGCGCCGAGCAAAAGCTTCTGCATCGGGGACACGCGCCGTGCCGCGCCGAAGTCGCCCAGCGCGGCAGTGCGGCGGGCGGTCAGGTGCTCGACACGCACTTCTTCGTGCTGCGCTTCGATGCGCTGCCAGGCCAAAGCGATCGTTTGCACGTCGCGGTCAAAATTGCCGTGCCAGCCGCAGGTCCAGCAGTCTTTGTTCGTTTCCAGGTTCAGGGTGCCGCAGAGGCCGCACAGCTTCACAGTTTCGGGTGAAGCGCCGAGTCGCGATCGGTTCATAGCAAGTTCTTTCTGTGGAGGCAGTTGGGAGCCGCTGAGGCGCTGCCACTGCGTTTTATACCCGTTTTGCCGAGGTTCAGTACCGTTATTATTGACAGCCGACATGATTTTCTCTAGTGCCTAAACGGCGTTCTCTTGACTTTTACTTCCGCGAAGATGTATACTATTCCTCGCGCCCGCGCCGCGATATAATTTGTCGGTGCGTTCGCAGTTGTTTTAAACGGTATTCCATCATGTTCGAGAGCCTTGCGGATAAATTACAAGATGTCTTTCAGCGGCTCCGTGCCAAAGGTCCGCTAACCGAAGCGGATGTGGCCGAGGCAATGCGGGAAGTGCGGCTCGGATTGCTCGAAGCCGACGTCAACTTCAAAGTCGTCAAAGATTTCACTGCCCGTGTCCGTGAGCGTGCGGTCGGGACCGAAGTGCTCGAAGGTCTGCACCCGGCCCAGCAGGTTGTTAAGATTGTGGACGAGGAGCTGACCGGTCTCCTAGGCGGGGAGCAGGCTCCGCTGAAGTTTGCCGCGAAGCCGCCGACGGTCATCATGCTCTGTGGCCTCCAGGGCGCGGGCAAGACGACACACGCCGGCAAGCTGGCCGCGATGCTCCGCAAGCAGGGCCGCAGCCCACTCCTCGTGGCCGCCGACATCTATCGCCCGGCGGCGATCAAGCAGCTCCAGGTAGTCGGTGAGCAGGTCAAGACCCCGGTGTTCACGCTGGCCGATGCCAAGCCCGAAGTGATTGCCCGCGAAGGGGTCGCCGAGGCCGTCCGCAAGGGCAACGATGTTGTTATCTTGGACACCGCAGGCCGGCTGCAAATTGACGAAGCGCTGATGTCGGAATTGGAGCGGGTCAAGGCCGCGACAACGCCGACCGAGATTTTGCTGGTCGTGGATGCTATGACCGGGCAGGAAGCGGTCAACGTTGCGTCGGGGTTCAACCAGGCACTCGGCGTTACCGGCTTTATTTTAACGAAGCTCGATGGCGACACACGCGGCGGAGCAGCGCTGTCCATCAAAGGCGTCACCGGACTGCCGATCAAGTTTGTCGGGGTCGGCGAGAAGATGGACGCGCTAGAAGTGTTCCACCCCGACCGAATGGCCTCGCGCATTCTTGGCATGGGCGACGTGCTGACGCTCATCGAGCGGGCCGAAGAAGCGATTGACCAGAAGAAGGCCGCTGAGCTTGAGAAGAAGTTCAAGTCCAACAAGTTCGACTTCGAGGACTATCTCGACCAAATGCGCCAGATGCGGAAGATGGGGCCGATCGACCAGATTCTCAAGCTGATCCCTGGCCTCGGCGGCGCGGCGCTGAAAGATATGCCGAAGATTGACGAGAGCCACATCGCGCAGATCGAGGGCATTATTCTTTCAATGACGCCGGGCGAGCGCCGCGAGCCGAGCCTCATCAATGGCAGCCGCCGCCGCCGGATCGCGGCGGGCAGCGGGCGCAGCGTCCAGGAAGTCAACCGCCTGCTGACCCAGTTCGAGCAGATGAAGACGATGATGCGCGGCCTTGCCAACATGCAGAATGGCGGCGGGATGCCGTCGCTGGCCGGCATGGGCGGGCGTCACAGTGGCAGCAGCAAGAACAGTGCCAAAAAGAACAAGCGCAAGCCGCCGCCCAATTTCAAGCTGCCGTTCGGACGCAGTTAATCATTCGCAGAGAATCGCGAGGGAACTCCTTCCTCGCGATTTGGACTATTTAAGATCAAAGGAAACTCCAATTTATGTCCGTTAAGATTCGTCTCCGCCGCATGGGCGCGAAAAAGCGCCCGTTCTACCGCATGGTCGTCGCCGACAGCCGCCGCGCCCGTGATGGCCGGTTTATCGAGACCCTGGGCTATTACAATCCGTGCACAGACCCGATCGAGCTGAAGATCAACGACGACCGCGCCGCCTACTGGCTCGGCTGCGGCGCACAGCCATCCGACACCGCCCAGGCGCTGCTGAAGAAGCAAGGTGTTTACGACCGCATCGCCGCCGGCAAGTCCGCCCCGGACGCCGCCACTGCCGTCGTCCCCGCTGAGTAACAGCAGCAGACCCAACCAATACCCAACAAGTAAGACCAAGCAAGACCCCCCGCCTGCCGAAATGCGCCGGAGCAGCGGCAGCGGGGATTGTAGTAGGAGCAGTAGCACGTTGAAACCTATGATTGAGTATCTCGTCAAGGAACTAGTGGATGAACCTGAGAATGTCACGGTAACCGAAATACCGGGCGAAGACTCAACAACTTACGAAGTCCATGTCGCCCCAGGCGACCTGGGCAAAGTGATCGGCAAGCAGGGGCGCATCGCCAATGCCCTGCGGACCGTTACCAAAGCTGTCGCGATGAAAGCAAAGAAAAAAGTTTACGTCGAGATTATCGCCTGAGCTTCTCCCCCTCCCATGACCGAAACGACTGAAACAGATGACTACACGGTGCTTGCGGCGGAAGTCGCCGGGGCGCATGGCGTCAGCGGCAGCCTGCGCCTGCGCCTGATCGGGGCCTCCGCCGCCGACGCCACATCGGACGCCGCCGTGCGCTCGCTCCAGATCGGGCGCGTCGTGCGCTTCTCGCGGGCATCAGACGGCTTCCAAGCTGATTTGACGCTGCTTGCGATGCGTCGTCAGCCGAAGGGCTTCTGGATTGCCCGCTTCAAAGACGTCACCGACCGAAACGGCGCGGAAGCCCTGCTCGGCTCGTCGGTACTGATCAAAGAGAACGAGCGTGCGCCGCTGCCCGACGGCGAGTACTACGTGGATCAGCTTCTCGGCCTGGACGTTGTCGGCGACACCGAAAAGCCGTTCGGCAAGCTGATTGACGTGCTCACCTCGCCGGCGCACGACGTATACGTCACTGACGGCGGCGCGATGATCCCCGTTGCCGGGGATTACATCATTGACATTGATTTGGACGCCAACAAAATCGTCGTCCGCGATGTGCCGGGCCTGATTGATGACCCGAGCATCAAGCCTGACTCGGAACAATAATCGTGCGAATTGATGTCGTCACCATCTTCCCGGAGATGATCGAATCGGCGCTCGGCTTCAGCATTCTGAAACGCGCCCGCGAGGCCGGGCTTGTGGAGATACACGTCCACAACCTAAGAGACTTCGCGCCGGGAGTTCACAAAAGCACAGACGAGACTCCCTACGGCGGCGGCGCGGGGATGGTCATGCGTCCCGGCCCGCTGTTTGATGCTGTCGAGAGCCTGCCATCATTTGAGAGCGCCCGGCGTATTCTGCTTACCCCGCAGGGGGAAGCGCTGACGCAGGCCAAAGCGCGGGAGCTGGCAAGCTGCCCGCATCTCGTGCTCCTCTGCGGGCACTATGAAGGCTTCGATGAGCGGGTCCGAGAGCACTTGGTCACCGAAGAGATCTCGGTCGGCGACTATGTGCTCACCGGCGGCGAGCTGCCGGCGCTGATTGTCATTGACGCTGTGACCCGGCTGCAATCGGGGACGCTCGGCAACGCTGAGTCCGCCGAAGATGATACGTTTAGCGAGGGCCTCTTAGAGTACCCGCATTACACGCGCCCGCCCGAGTTTCGCGGCTGGCGCGTTCCCGATGTTCTGCTCTCCGGCCACCATGCCGAGATCGCCAAATGGCGACGCAAGGAGCAGTTCCGCCGCACGCAGGCGCGTCGGCCCGACCTCTGGGCGGAATTTGTCCCGTCCAAGTCCGACCAAAAGCTGCTGACGCAGCTTGGAGAAGAGGAACCTAATGCATCCATTGATTCAGGAAATTGAAAGAGCACAGCGCAAAGAAAACGTGCCGGACTTCGGTCCGGGCGACACCGTGCGCGTCCATGTCAAAGTCGTCGAAGGCGGCAAAGAGCGTGTCCAGATTTTTGAGGGCACCGTCATCTTCCGCAAGCAGGGTTTGTCAAGGTCGGCGTTCATGGTTCGCAAGATCTCGAACGGCTACGGGGTCGAGCGGACCTTTCTGATCCACTCACCGCGCATTGACAAGATCGAGGTCACCCGGCGTGGTCTGGTGCGCCGCGCCAAGCTATTCTACCTCCGCAAGAAGGTCGGCAAAGCCGCGCGGATCAAAGAGAAGCGGAACTTCTAAGTTGCCCGCTCGCGTAGTCACAGTCGCCGGAGCTTTCCGGCGACTTTATTTTTGTGTAGGGAAATTCCATGCAGCCGACCCTGACCGATACGCCCGCCGCCGCGCACTGGACCGAGACGCTGGCGAACCTCAATATCCTCTGGATACTGGCGATCATCGCCAGCCTGTCGCTGATCCGACTGGCGTTTGTCTACTCGAAGTCCGACACGGCCCGCTCGATCTCCGAGATCTTGGAGTCCGGCATGATCGCGGTCGCGCTGGTGTTTCTGATCATCCGGCCCTTTATTTTGCAGGCGTTCTTTATCCCCTCCCCCTCAATGGAGCCGACGCTGCTCGGCAAGGACAACGCCGGGGACCGGATACTTGTCAACAAATTTGACTACCGCCTGCACGGCCCGCACCATGACGACGTGGTTGTCTTTCTTGCCCCGCCCGAAGCGATGCCGGGAGACCCAGAGTTCATCAAGCGGCTGATCGGCCTGCCGGGCGACAAGCTGGAAGTGGTCAGCGGGCGGCTCACCGTCAACGGCGTACTCCACAGCCACTATGAAGTGCGTCAAAAGCTGGCGGAAGCCGGGGAATGCGGCCCGGAAGCGCAGGCCGACCTCGGCGGAGACCTGCAAGCCGACTGCCATGTGAAATATATGCCCGACGGCGTTCAGGTCATGGACAATAGCCATCACGCCCATCTCGTGAGCAAGCAGCGCTTGGCCGAATTGCTCACCAGCCAGAAAGATCTGCCGGTGACGATCCGCCCCGGCTACGTTATCCGCAACGGGCAAAAGCTGGCCGAGCCGTTTATTGCCGAGGACCCCGACTACGATATGAAGATCTACCACGGGCAGCCCTTGAAGCATGACCAGGACGGCTATAAGTACCAGGGACAGGGCATCTCGCAGGCTCAATACGCCCGCGAAGCTTCCGCCCCGACCGAGCCGCTGCCCGCCGGGATGTACCTGATGATGGGCGATAATCGCAACGACAGCAACGACGGCACGAACTGGGGGCCGCTGCCCGCGCATCGCCTGGTCGGGCGAGCGCAGCTTATCTTCTGGCCGCCGTCCCGCATCGGAGCGATCCATTAGTGTGGGAGTTTGAGACGGCAGCCTGGGATGCGGGCTTTGTGCGAGTCGCCGGGATTGACGAAGTCGGACGCGGGCCGCTGGCCGGCCCGGTCATGGCCGCCTGCGTCGTGCTGCCGCGCGGCTTCGATTTAGACGGCATCAAAGATTCCAAAAAGATGACGGCCCGGCAGCGGGAACGCGCCGAGATTCGTATTCGGGCCGAGGCAACCGCGGTCGGTCTCGGCACTATCGAGGCCGAGACGATTGACCAAATCAATATCCTGCGAGCCACGCACCAAGCGATGCGCCTTGCGTATTCCCAAATTGCTCCCCCGCCCGATTACGTCCTGATTGACGGTCTGCCGGTGCGCGATTTTCCCTGCGCTCATCAAAACGCCCTGGTTCAGGGCGACAGCCGCTCGGTCAGCATCGCGGCGGCGTCCATTGTCGCCAAAGTCGCGCGGGACCGCCTGATGTGCGCCTACGACGCCGTGTATCCCGAGTACGGTTTTGCCGGCCACAAAGGCTACGGCGCGGCCAAGCACCTCGCCGCCCTGCGCGAGCACGGCCCCTGCCCCATTCACCGCCGCTCGTTCGCCCCCGTCGCCGCCTGCTGCGCGGCAGACACGGGGGGCAATCGCCTACATTTAGTAGACTCCGCCCAAATTATGGCATAGATATAGTCGAAAATCTTTCGGAATTGCTTGTCAAATAGCAACAACTGTGCTATAATCGAAAAAATTGCGATTGGGTCGGAATAAAACACAGTGAAGCAGAATACGCGCCAAAGCTTTCATGACGAGCTGGCAGCTCTGGAGCAAGAGCTGCTGCAAATGGGCACACTGACCGCCAATATGCTGGCCCAAGCGGTCGAAGCTATCCACCAAAACGATGTTTCCCTGGCAGAAGCGGTGCTGGCGCAGGACGACGCCGTGGATGAGATGGACCGCAAGATCGAGGCTCAGTGCATTCGCCTCCTTGCCTTGCAGCAGCCGATGGCCCGCGATCTGCGTCAAGTGGAAAGTGCGCTCAAAGTCATTACTGACTTGGAGCGTGTCGGGGACCATGCCGTGGACATCGCGAAGATCGCCCGGAAGCTGACCCAAGAGTTTTATTTGAGAGCGCCGCTCGTGGACATCGGCCCGCTGGCCGGGATCGCCGGAACAATGGTTCGGCAGAGCCTGCAAAGCCTTGTCCGGCATGATTTGGAACTCGCGGTGCAGGTCTGTGACGATGATGACCAGGCGGACGACCTCTTCAAGCACCTGCGCGAAGAGCTTCTGACGCTGACCCAAAACGAGCCGGCCCGCATCTTTCCGGCATCCTACCTGCTGCTCGCCGTTGTCTATCTGGAGCGGATTGCCGACCACGCCACCAATATCGCCGAGCGGGTGTACTACATCGAGACCGGAGACCGGCGGCCACTGGGGCGGCGCGGGGCAAGAGATGAAGCGCAGTGAGCGAAATCACCGATAACATTGCCCGCGTACAGGGGCAAATCGCCGCAGCAGCGGCGCGGGCCGGCCGCCGGCCCGGCGAGATTACACTGGTCGCCGTCACCAAAAAGAAGCCTGCCGGCGCGATTTTGGAAGCGCTTGCTGCCGGAGTGGCTGATGTCGGCGAGAACTACGTACAGGAAGCGGCGGAAAAACGCGCTGAAGTCTCGGGGGGCCGCTGGCACTTGCTGGGTCATCTGCAAAGCAACAAAGCCAAAGTCGCCGCGTCGCTATTTGGTCTCATCCAGAGCGTGGACAGCGTGAAGCTTGCCTCGGCCCTCAGCCGGCAGTCGGAAAAGCCGACAGCAATCTTGCTGCAAGTGCATCTTGGCGAAGAAGAGACCAAGACCGGCCTGCCGCCGGAAATGGTGCGGGACGCGGCGGCGGAAGTCGCCGCCCTGCCCAATATCCTGCTGGAAGGGCTGATGGGCATCGCTCCAAACGACGCCGAGCCGCGCCCGTACTTCCGGCAGCTCAAGCAGCTTTTTGACGCACTGCCCGCCGAGAACCGGCGGATACTTTCTATGGGCATGAGCGGCGATTTCGAGGCCGCGATTGAAGAAGGCGCGACCCTGGTACGGGTCGGCACCGCGATTTTCGGCGCACGATAAGATTTTCTTTAACCGACGACAGGAGGCTTGACAGCGCAATGAACCACAGTGCAGAAGCGGAAGAATACGACAACGCCCCAGCCCGAGACGGCAATGTCTTCGGGCGTCTTTTCGGACATCTCCTTCGCGGACACGACGACGAGGAAGAAGAGCCGGCAGAACCGGCAGCGACGGCAGAGCAGCACTCGCCGCAGTCTGTCCCGACCCAGACCCGCGCCAGCGGCGGCTCCTACAACCCGCTGCGCCGAGGAACGACCTTGCGTATGGACCAGTCTCGCCAGACCCATATCACGGTGCGCCGTGCGATTCAGACCTTCGACGACGCCCGCCGCGCCGCCGACGGCCTCAAAGACGGTCAGCAGCAGATCGTCAACTTAGAGCAAACGTCAAACGACATGACCGAGCGGATTATTGACTTCCTGAACGGCGCGACCTACGCGATTGACGGCAGCGTCGAGAAGATCGGTGAGCAGGTGTACCTGTTCACGCCAGCCTCGGTCGTCATTGACATCGAGGACAAGCCCGCCACGGGAGTCCGGGCGGCGGCTTTCGACCGGGACTAACAAGAACGCCATGCTGCGCGAAAAAACATTAGCCGTGCTCGGCACCGGCATGATGGGCGGGGCACTGGCCCGCGGCCTGGTTGGGGCCGGGGCGATGCCGCCGGGCAGACTGCGTCTCTACGACACCCACAGAGCGAAAGCCGCCGCACTGGCGGCCTCGCTCGGGCCGGAGGCACAAGCCGCCGAGTCGGCGCTGTCGGCAATCGCCGGGGCCGATCTGATACTGGTCGCCGTCAAGCCGCCGATGGTCGCCGACGTGCTGGCCGAGATCGCCCCCGCGCTGTCGCCGACGCAGCTTGTGGTCTCCATTGCCGCCGGGGTCCGTCTCGCCAAGATGGAAGCGCTCCTGCCCGGCGGCACCCCCGTCATCCGCACAATGCCGAATACACCCTGCCTGGTCGGCATGGGCGCAACTGCCCTCTGCCGGGGGGCGTCGGCAACCGAGGAGCACCTGGCGCTGGCACAGAGCCTCTTTGCCTCGGTCGGCCTTTCGGTCGAAGTCCCGGAACGGTTATTAGACGCCGTCACTGGCTTGTCCGGGTCCGGTCCTGCGTATGTGTATTTGATGATCGAAGCCCTTGCCGACGGCGGCGTCAGCGAAGGCTTGACCCGCGATGTCGCGCGGCTGCTGGCCGCACAGACTGTCCTCGGCGCGGCCCAAATGGTGCTATCGTCGGACCAGCACCCCGCTCAGCTCAAAGACAACGTCACCACCCCCGGCGGCACCACGATTGCCGCACTGCACGTCCTCGAACGTGCCGGCATCCGCACGGCCCTGATTGACGCTATTCAGGCCGCCGCCGAGCGCTCCCGCGAGCTTTCCTGACCCCTCGCTTCCTGAGAAAATAATTCTTCCAAAAAATGTGGAACCAAACGCTTGAAATGGGCGTTGGTGCGGTATAACATGACCAGAATAACAATTTGGTCATTCGTTCAGCACTATAGGAACTCTTAAAATGACACGGCACGGGGATGTGCGGCAGAAAATACTGGATGCCGCCGAGCAGCGGCTCTGGCACTACGGCTTCAAAAAAACGACGATTGATGAGATCGCCTCAGACGCTGGGGTCGGCAAGGGCACGGTTTATCTCTACTTTGACGGCAAAGAAGCCATTGGCCTCGCGATTATTTCTCAGTACAAAAAACGCGGACTGGAACAAATTGCCGGGATCGCCCGCGATCCGAGCAAGCCGCCGGTGCAAAAGCTGACCGAAATGCTGCAATATCCAATCTTAAACGCCTGCCAAAGCTGCCGCGAGTCGCCGGCGATGCAGGAGATGATTGTCGCAATCAAGCCGCGACTCCGCGCTCATATTCAGCCCCAGCAGGAAGAAGAATACCGTCTTCTCGCCGGAGCGCTCGAAGAGGGCAACCGGCTCGGCGTTTTTGATGTGCCGGATACGATGCACGCCGCACGGATACTCAAAATGATGACGATGGGTATGCTGCCCCCTTATCCCTGCGTCCCGGAAGCGGACGAAATTGCGGATGCCATCGCCGACATGATCGCTCTGACAGTACAAGGACTCCGTTTATGCACCAAAAATTGACCAAACACGCCGTCGCCCTCGGGGCTGTCCTGGGCCTCGCGGCCCACCCCGCCTTTGCCGCCGACGCATTCGTTCCCGGCCATATCTGGATCGGCCAAGCTGCCGGCGGGGCCGGCAACGGAGCAGGTGCAGGCGGTGCAGGGACGGGAGCCGGCGGTGCGACCGGAGCAGGCAGCACTGGGACAGGCAGCACAGCAGGTGCAGGAACAGCCGGCGGCGGTACAGGCGCGAACGGCACAGGCACGAACGGTGCGGGCACAGGCGCGAACGGCACGGGCGCGAACGGAGTTGGTGGCAATGGAACCGCTGGAACCAATGGCATAGGCGTCGGCAGCCCGAGCGCGACGAACAGCTCTAATGGCGCGAGCAGCACTGGAACGAATGGCGCTGGAACGAATGGCGCTGGAACGAACGGCACCGGCGGCAGCACGACCGGAGTTGGCAGCAGCGGCGTGAGCGGCAGCAACGGCAATGGCGGCTCCGGGCAGAGCGCGGCGGGAACCACCGGATCGCAGGGCAACCTGCCGCTTCCGGGGGCCAGCGCCGGCCCGCAGGTGTTTGACCTAGCACAGACGGTCCAGGCCGGACTGAAAAGCAGCGCCGATGTTCAGGTCGCGACCCGCAACATCGAGATTGACCGCAAGCGGGCCGATGTCGCAGGAGATGCCGCCAAGCCAAACGTCACCGCCAGTGCTCAGGCGTTTCGCTACGATCAGAAAACGCTCATTGCTGTCGGCACCGGGCCGCCGATCCAAACGCTTGGAACGCACTTCGAGAACCTTCAGCTTGATGTCACGGACCGGCTCGACCTGACAGGCCAGATTCGCGCTGCGTCCGACCAGTACCGGCTGCAAAGCCTCGCCGACACGTTCATTCTCGGTCAGGTCCGTAACGCGCGTATTCTGCGGGCAAAAACAATCTATTTTAACACCCTCCGCGCCCAGCATCAGGTGGATGTCGCGCAGGCGGCCCTCGACAATGCTAACCGACAGCTCACCGACGCCACGAACCTGAACCGCGAAGGAGTGGGGCAGCGCATTGATGTCCTGCGGGCGCAAACGCAGGTCGCCACCGCCCAGCAGGACCTCGCGACGGCGCAAAACAACTACGGTGTTGCGCTGACGAGCTTCAACGACCTGGTCGGACGGCCCCTCGGCGCTCCGGTGACCCTGCGGGATGCGCCCGGCGTCATCATCGCTCGGCCTGTCACGGATTTCCAGGCAGTCGGCGCTCCCGATGCCAAAGCGACTCTGCCGCTGCCGGATGCCCCGGCGGAAGTCGGGGCGATCAGCATTGACCGCGCCCTATCGGCGGCGAGCAGTCAGCGCCCGGAAATCTTGCAGGCACAGGTCAATGTCCGGGTCGCGCAGACCGGTATCAAACTGGCACGCGCCGGGCTGGAGCCGACTTTCAGCATCGGCGCGGCGGGGAACTACTACCCCGATACAAACTTTCAGGCGCCGCGCAAGCGCACCGCCCAGCTTATGGCGACGCTGACCATTCCGCTCTACGACGGCGGCACGACCCGTGACCGTGTGCAGGAAGCGCGTCTCAGCACTGACAATGCCAAGACCAGCTTGGCATCCACCCAGTCCGATGTCGCGCTCGATGTTCGGCAGACCTATCTGAACCTTGCCACCGCCGCCCAGCAGATCGGCGCAGCCAACGCCGCCTTGCAATCAGCGATTGCGGCCCGCCAGCTTGCCGAGATACGCTACCGGGGTCAAGTGGGTACGTACCTCGAAGTCACCGATGCCCAGTCGGCACTGGTTCAATCGGAGAACAACCAGGTCAACGCCGTTTACAACTATCTTGTCGCCCGTGCCCAGTTCCAGAACGCTCTCGGCGCTCCTCAGATACAGTAGATTTTCTTTCGTTCGATATGCAGTAGGAAGGTACCACCATGGCAGACGAACCCCAGCAGCAGACCCAGGGCCAGACCCAGACCAGACCGGACGCAAACGGCAATGGGAATGGGAATGGACACGCCACCGCCAAGTTCCCCGCGAACGGCGCGGACAACCACGACGGCAGCAAATACGCCGAGAAAAAAGAAGAACCCAAAAAAGACGACGGCGGGAAAGAGGGCGGCGACAAACCCGGCGGAGACGCCGCACCGGAAAAGAAGCCTGCCAGCCCGCTGCGAAAAATCATCACGATTGGTGTCGTCGCCGCCGCGCTGATCGCCGCGATCATTTACGGAATGTCGTACTACAACTACAGCCAGAACCATGTCAGCACCGACGATGCCTACATCACCGGCAATCTGGTCAACGTCAGCCCGATCATCAGCGGCACACTGAACTCGCTGACGGTTAAAGAAGGCGATGTCGTCAAAAAAGGCCAGCTTATCGGACGTATCGAGGACAGCGGCCCTCGCGCCTCGGTCGCCCAGGCCCAGGCCGCCTATCAGTCCGCTCTCAGCCAGCTTCCACAAGCCGAGCAGAACCTCCTGTACCAGCAGCAGGCCACCGATGCCGGCATTCGTCGGGCGCAGGCAGCGCTCGCCGCCCAGCAGGCCAAGACCGCCGGGGCACAGCAGCAAGTGACCCTCAGCCGCGGCCAGGTCCTGAACCAGGTCCAGCAGGCCAGCAGTCAGGTCGCCCAAGCCCAGGCTCAGGCCGCGCAGTACGACGCCCAGGTGCAGACCGCCCGCTCGGCGGTCGCCACCCAGGAGCAGAATGTCCGCACCGCCCGGCGGGCCGCCGACTCCGCCGACTCCCAAATTCGGGGCGCGGCAGCGACTTATGATAAAAACAAAACCGACGAGGGGCGCTATGCCCGTCTCGTCAGCCAGCAGGCGGTTACTCAGCAGCAGTACGACTCGGCTCATGCAGCCACGGTCAACAGCGCATCGTCGCTGGACAGCGCCCGCTTCCAGGCCGCTCAGGCTCACTCGGCGGTACTGAGCGCCAGCGCCACGGTCGCTCAGACCCGAGACCAGCTTAAAGCCGCCCAGCGGGCCGCCGACGCCGCGCATCAGAATGTCGAAGTCGCCCGCGCCGGCCTCGGGATTGCACGGGCAAACTTGAGCCAGATTCCGATCAACCAGTCCAATGTCCAGAGCAACTTAGGACAGAACGCCAGCGCCCTCGCCGACCTTTCTACGGCCCAGGCCGGCCGCACCCAGGTCAATGTCCGGCGGGCTGAAATCAAGACGTATGAGGCAAATGCCAAGTCTGCATTGGCCCAGCTTAACAATGCCAAGATTATCGAGGGCGATACCTATCTGTACGCGCCGAACGACGGCACGGTCGTCAAGAAAGCCGTCAACATCGGCGCATCGCTGTCGCCCGGCCAGACGATCGTGACCATCACGCAGGGCGATTATGTGTACGTAACTGCGAACTTCAAAGAGACCCAGGTTGGCAACATCAAGCCGGGTGAGGCGGTGGAAGTGGAAGTGGATGCCTTCCCCGGCGTCATCTTCCACGGCTCGGTTGCCTCCGTCAACGAGGCGACGGGCGCGACTCAGGCGCTCCTTCCCCCCGACAACGCAACCGGAAACTTCACCAAAGTCGTCCAGCGCCTCCCGGTTCGGATTGAGCTGCGCCCGGCGAAGCCAGGCGAAGACAAGAAGTTCGGGACCGAGACCGACATACATAACCTGCGCCAAGGATCGTCGCTGACGGCAACGATTGATGTCAGCACCGGACGGCACACGCGATAACGTAGAAACGAGAAAGACCCGATGGCAACCCAGGTTCTTGACCATCATGGCCGCCGCCGCCTGCCTCAGTCATCAGGCAATGGCTCCGGCAGAGACAGTGCGGGCGGCGGCAATTCAGGAAGCGGCGGCAATGCCGGAGCCGGCGCAGCAGCAGCGGCGCTGGACCCGAACCGCTGGATTATTCTGGTCGGCCTGATTACGGCGGCAGTCATGGAAGTGCTCGACACAACCATTATCAATGTCGCCCTGCCACAGATGGCCGGCAATCTCAACGCAACGACGAACGAGATTGCGTGGGTATCTACCGGGTACATTCTTTCCAACGTGATTGTGCTGCCAATGACCGCCTGGCTGGCACAGCGCTTCGGGCGCAAGAACTACCTGGTGTTTTCCATCGGTCTCTTTATTCTGGCTTCCTTTTTCTGCGGCACGTCCAAGACGCTGATTGAAGTTGTCTTTTGGCGCATCTTGCAGGGCGCAGGCGGCGCGGCGCTGCTGTCCACGGCGCAGGCGACTCTGCGGCAGATTTTCCCGCGCGAGCAGCAGGGCGTTGTCCAGACTATCTTTATTCTGGGCATCGTTGCTGCCCCAACTCTGGGTCCGCTGGCAGGCGGATATATCACCGACAATTACAACTGGCCCTGGGTGTTCTTCGTCAACATCCCCATCGGCCTCATCGCTATGTTCTTGGTCGCGAGTTACCTGCATGACGCGCCGGGCAGCGCGAAGGCCGGCCCGATTGACTTGGTCGGCATCGGCCTGCTGACTGTCGGCCTCGGGTCCCTACAGTACGTGCTGCAAGAAGGTCAGCAGGATGACTGGTTTTCCGACAAATGGATCACCCGGCTTGCGATCCTTGCCGGCATCAGTCTGGCTGCGATGCTGGCCTGGGAGCTTTCGCCTCGGAACAAAGCGCCGGTGGTAAACTTCCGTGTGCTGAAGAACCGGGACCTCTCGGCAGGATTGATTCTCTTTCTCGTGCTCGGCTTCGGCCTTTATGGCGGGCTTTTCATCTTCCCGCTGTTCACGCAGAATATCCTCGACTTTCCCCCCACTGCTACGGGCCTTGTGCTGCTGCCGGGCGGTCTCGCCACCGCCGTTGCAGCCATGATCTGCGGCCGAATCACGAGCCTGCCAAAGCCTCCCATTGACCTGCGGCTTCTGATCTTATTCGGGGTAGGCATTTTCATTTTGTCCATGTGGCAGCTCGGTCATCTGACCATCGCGTCCGGCGAGCCGGACACCCGTCTGGCGCTGATTATTCGTGGATTTGGCTTGGGCTTTTTGTTTACGCCCATTAACTTCGTTGTATTCGCCTCGCTGAAAGGCCCGGAAACACAGCAGGCATCCGGCCTGATCAATCTCGCTCGTCAGCTCGGCGGCTCGTTTGGAATTGCCGTACTCAACACTTACATTGCAAACATGGAAGCGTTCCACCGAGCGAACTTGGTGTCCAACTTCTATTCCGGCAACCCGATTTACAATCAGAGGATTGCCGGCTTGACCCAGAACTTCGTTTCCAATGGCCTCAGCCAAACGGGGGCGCACACGGCGGCGCTGCGGGCATTGGACGGAACCGTCATGGCGCAGGCGGCGACGATGTCTTTCAACGACGCCTTTCTGCTGGTCGGCTTGTCGTTCGTGATCGCCGCCCCTGCGGTGTTTATCCTGCACAAGCCCAAGAAAGCCCCGGCCGGCGGGGGCGGCGGTCACTAGGTCTTGGCGACAAATTTCTCCCGGTAACATCCGCTTTCCGTCCCGCGTATGCAATACTAGCTTATGGATAATTCTAGAGGACCACTTATGCCGCACCGTCCGCTTCTGCTCGGCGCATTTGCCGCCGCTTCTCTCCTCGCGCCGCTTGCGGTCTCCGCCGCGCCGGCGCCCCCCGCCGCCTCACCGTTTGACGTTTCCGCTGCTGCGCTGCTGAAGACCGCCCCGGCGGCGGCGGCGTTCCCCGATGCCTCGGCGATGACCCTGCGCGACGAAAGCACGGTGACGCTGAACGCCGACGGCACTTCCACGGACGTGACGCATGAGACGTTTAAAATCTTCAGCCAGCGAGCGCATGACAAGGCCGAGATCTCAATCCCGTTCAATGCCGCGACCGAGAAGATTACCAATGTCCATGCGCGGACAATCAAGCCAAACGGCACGGTGCTTGTTGCCAGCAAAGGCGATGTGCATACCAGTGCTCCCTACTCCGAGTTTGCGATGTATGACGACGCCAAAGTCACCGGGCTTTCGATGCCGGGGGTCGAGGATGGCGTCATTATTGACTATACCTACACGCGCACGACCACCAAAGCCTTTCTGCCAAACCAGTACAGCGAAACCTGGTCATTCCGCGACGGCGTAGACCCAGTGGCATTCAGCAAAATGACCCTGACCGCCCCAGCTTCGATGCCAATCAATACCCTGCCCCGGAATGCGTCCGCAATGACTGCGACTGTGACGCCATCGGCGGACGGCAAGCGCAAAACCTACGTTTGGAAGATGACCGGCCTCGCGCCCATCGTGCCCGAGCCGGGGATGCCGCCCGCCTACACGTTCCTGCCGGCGGTCGAGATTACCACCGTGCCGTCGTGGCAGACCATCGCGCACTGGTATCAGGGACTGGCGTCGAGCCGCATGGATGTCTCGCCGGAAATCAAAGACACGGTCAAGACCCTCACCGCGGGCAAGACCAATGACACGGACAAAGCGCGGGCGATCTACTACTGGGTCGAGGGCCAGACCCGCTATGTCGCGCTTGAGCTGGGTATGTCGGCGTTCCAGCCCCACCCCGCCGCCGAAGTCTGCCGCAACCGCTACGGCGACTGCAAGGACATGGCGACCCTGCTGCTGACCATGCTGCATGAAGCGGGCATCAAGAGCGCCTGGCCGGTGCTGCTCGGCGCAGACAGCCGGATGCCGGTCGAGAAGTACCTGGCCGCGCCGTCGTTCTTCAACCACGCGATTGTGCGGGCCGACATTGACGGCAAGCCGTACTGGTTCGACTCGACCGCCGCTATGTGTCCCTTCGGCCAGATTCCCGGCGGCGACCGGGGTGTCCATGCGTTCGTCATCCGCGACGGCAGCGGCGCGTTCGAGACCATCCCGCTCGGCTCTCCCGCAGACAACGCGCAGACAACAACGACAAACGTGGACCTGCATGCCGACGGCAGCGCCGAGTGCAAAACCACTGTGGACCTGAGCGGCGATAATGGCTTGGGGACACGGCTTTCGTTCCGGGGCCTGCAAACCGCGCAGCTCAAGCCGGGCTTCCAGAACATGGTCAGCGGGTTCAGCCCGAACGCCTCCCTGCTGGACTACACGCTCTCGCCGCTGGCCGACCGCGACCAGCCGGTGGTTCTCGGCCTGACCTACCACGCGCCGCTGTGGGCGACCCGCACCGGGCACCTGCTGATTATCAACGGCAAGGATATGTCGAGCGCCCCGTATGACCGCCCTTCCCGGACGTTTCCGATTTACGAGAGCAAGACCGGGCAGGCCGTCGAGGATTTAGTAGTCACAATCCCGCCGGGCTATGCCGTGGAAGACAAGCCCGACGACCTGCACGAGAAGATGCCGCTCGGCGACTATGACCAGACGGTCACAGTTACCGGCAATACACTCACGGTGCATCTGGTCGTGACTTCGCATCCAGGAGTAATCCTGCCCGCCGATTATGACGCCGCCAAAGCGCAGTTCGCACGGGTCGTCACCTCCCGCAAGCAGCCGGTTGTCCTGCATCTTGCCGACAAAGCTGCAAAGTCTTAGGCCCCCAGGGGCAGGCTCCAATGCCTGCCCCTCTTTTTTTGCTACAGGACCACGTCCCCAGCCTCGCCGGTGCGGATACGCCGTGCCTCGGACATCGGCAGGACAAAGATCTTGCCGTCGCCTTCCTCGCCGGTGCGGGCCTGTTCCAGAAGCAGTGCGATGACTTCTTCCACATCTTCATCCCGCACCGTCAGCTCCAGCTTGATCTTCGGCGGCAGGTGCATCACATATGCCTGTCCCCGGAAGATGTCCGGACCCTGCCCGCCCGCCCGGCCCGAGCCGCGCACGTCGCTTAAAGTCATACCGCTGACGCCTGCTTCCGCCAGGGCGCTCTTGACTGCTTCCAGCCGCAGAGGCCGAATAATCGCCTCGATTTTTTTCATATCGCTCCCCTGCCGTCTTTCTCCAGGTCATCGGGTAAAATAACTAGGAAAACTTCATTGCGTCTGTGACCGCTCTCCGGCGGCACGAAAGGAATACCACTCTATGCATCGCCTGAACCGATGCCTGCCGCTCTTTTGCGCCGCCGCACTGCTCACCGCGTCTCCCCTCGCTTTTGCCCAGACTGCCGATGCGCCGCCCACCGCCGAGGCGCCGTCCGCCCCGGCACCTTCCGCGACCAAGCGCCTTTCTACACGAATGCGGCTTGGGGACGGACACCAGACCTGGCACCCGACCCGCAAGCAGCTCGGCATCCGCTACGCTTCCGGCGGCTCGGACACGAGCGGTCCCGGTGCGTTCAAGTTCACCGTAGATCGGGCCAAGCTGCGCGGCTACCTCAGCAGCATCGCGCCGTATGTGCGCCGTCACCCGAAGGATGCCAAAGTGGTCGTCGCTTCCGCCGACAGCCACGATATGGGCACCGAGTCCGTGCCCGCCCGCGTTGTCCCCGGTTACGACGGCGCGGTGCTTGATGTCAGCGCCGGCGTGGACCAGATCCAGAAGGCCGTAGTCGCAAACCCCGGCATCCTGCACATTATCCTGCCGGTGAAATCAAAAAAAGCGGCGATCACGACTGCCAGCTTGAACGGCATCAACGCTCGTATCGGCTACTTCGTCACCCGCTTCAATCCCGGCGACGAAGGCCGAACCCAGACTGTCCGGCTGGCGATCAAGATCATTGACGGCACGGTAGTCCCGCCGGGCGGGGTCTTCTCGGTCAACGGAACTGTCGGCGAGCGGACGGCGGCTCGCGGCTTCGGCACCGGGCACGTCTTTGTGGACGGCAAAATGGAAGTGCAGCAGGGCGGAGGGATGTGCCAGGTGGCGACGACCCTCTTCAACGCCGCCATGCTGGCCGACTTGAAGATCGTTGAGCGCAAGCAGCATGTCCGCACCATTCCTTACGCCGATCCGGGCCGGGACGCAACTGTGTACTGGGGCCAGAAAGACTTCAAATTCCAGAATGACACCAAAGCGCCGGTCTTTGTGTCGTACAAGACCAACCGCTCCCACGCGATTGTCTCGCTGTTCGGGGCAGCCGTTCCGGGCCGGAAAGTCCGCTTGGTGAACCATTACCGGCGGCTCGGTGAGCGGCACTACACGGCGAGCTTCTACCGGGTGGTCTACGAGAACGGCGCGGCGCACAAAGACCCGACGTTTTCGAGCAATTACAAGTGGACGCCGGCGCTCGACTTCAGCCGGTAGCGAAGAGGCAGGCAAAGAAAGAAAAAAGAAAGAAAAAGCCGGGAAGCATTACTTGCTTCCCGGCTTTTTTCTGCCCTGCGCCTTTGGATGCTTGCGGCGCGACAGGCCGAACTTGAGCATCTGCCGATACATCTGCACCCGTGATGCCGCGCCTTTGGCCCAGCCGAGCTTCTCTTCCTTCATCGGGTGCGTGACACCCCGCAGAATGACATCCTTGCGAACCAAACCCTGCCGGGAAACGTAATCGTTGATCGCCATCTCGATTCCGTAACCAACTGTCTCAAGATTGGGGATTTGCAGGAAAATGTCCCGCCGGATCGCCCGCTGTCCGGTGATTGCCGGCGCGAAGAACTGCGCCATATCGGTCCAAAGCCGTCCGCCCCGGAAGATGCCCATACTCATCGCGGCGTCTCCGGCCAGCACCGGCGCCAGCAGATCGCGGACATGCTGCGGCTTCAGGCCGTCGAGGTCGGCATCGAAGAACAGCAGGATATCGGCGTCCGCTTGCATCGCCCCGGCTCGCATCGCGCCGCCCTTGCCGCCGTTTTTTGCCAGCGTGACGACTTCGACCCCAGGAACGGCGGACGCGGCGGAGGCGGTGCCGTCTTCAGAACCATCGTTGACGACGATGATGCTGCTGACGATCCCCGCTGCCGTCACCGCCGTCAGGACCGCTCCAATCCGGTGTTCCTCGTTGAAGGCGGGAATGATGGCGGCGACAGTCATGACGGGCACGGGGGGAACTTCGCTGACGCGGCTCCGCATAGGGATGGCTGGGGAGCGACTCACTGAGGGGTTTCCGCCGTGGGCTGTCCGGGAGTCGCCGGATGGTTTTGCGTCACCGTGGGCGGCGCAGCTTTGGCCGGAGTTTTCGCGGGAGTATCCGGCAGCGGGGTTGGGATTTTTGTGGAGAGCACCAAGAGGTGATAATCTAAATCATGGGCTTTCGCGGCGGCCTTGTCGCCGTTTGGGTCGTAGGCTTCCGTAATGTACGTGCCCTGGTCCGCCCGCAGTTCACGAAGCTGTTCCTGGGCACGCAAAATGCGGTTCTCATTGATCGGGTGGTCACGCGCATAGCTCGGGGCGGCATTCGCGCCGTCCTCCATCTTTTGGAACGTCTGGAACGTGCGGATCATGCCGGTCGGATCGTAGCCGGCATTGTAGGCGAAGCGCTCACCCCAGCGATCAGCCTCAAACTCGGCCTCACGGCTGTAGTGAAGCTGGTCCAACTGGAACAGCGTCCCGCCGAGCTGACCGACCGCGTTGCTGCGGCTCAGGATCGAAATCAGGTCCACGAGAAAACCCTTGTTTTCCGAGTCGGAGATGGACTTGACGACATGGCGGCGGACGACATGCGCGGCCTCATGGCCGATAATGCAGGCCAGAGCATCGTCATCAGGGCCGATTTTGTCCATCAGCCCCCGATAAACATAGATGTAGCCGCCGGGAATGGAGAATGCATTGACCTCCGGGCTGTCAATCACGCGCACACGGAACGAGACGTTAGGGGCTTCTTTTTGTGCCTGCGCGAAGATCGGCGTGGCGATGTCGAGCACGCGCCGGTTGGTCTTGCCGTCCATGACAAACTTCGCCTGTGTGTCAATCTGCGAAGCATAGTCGCGCCCGAGGGCGTTTTCCTGCTCGGAGTTCATCACGTTGTTGCGGATCTGCCCGGACTGACAGCCCGCACTTGTCAGCGCGAACACTGCTCCCGCAACCAAGAGTAATTTCGGAAAATGTTTCATGGAAAAAGACTTTCTGAGTTGGTTCCATGCCGGCAGCGCGAGCGCTTGCGGCTCTCGAATTCTTTACGGGTTCTTTTTGCGGCGCATCCAGGCTTTGCCGCGCACTTCGATTTGTTCTTCCCACCCCTGTGCTTGCCTAGCAAGCAGCGTCCACGGGCTGCCTGTGCGTGTTATCAGGCGCCGCAGGTTCCGATGCGACTGCCCGGTCCACTTGGCCTTGTACGGCTCGTCGCCGCGCAGGAAATCAAAGACCGAGCACTCTTCGGTGATCGCCGCCTGCATTGCTCTTGCGGTTAGCACCGTCCCGAGGCTTAGCCGGGCCAGGGTCGGCTCGAAGCCGCCCTGGTAATAGCAAAAACGGTCGCCGTAGCGGAAGCAGTACAGCGACGCCTGAGTTTCGCCGTCCAGCTTTAGAGAGAACAGGCGCAGCCAGTTCTGGTGCAGCAGGCCCCGCGCGGCGTCCCGGTGGAATGCCTGCACGCGCTTTCCGGCAAAGACCCCCGGCAGCCAGCGCTGGTTCCAGCGCCGCCCGTGCAGGTCGAAGAGATGAGTCAGCGCACCGTCTAAATCGGCCTCGCTCGTGACCGGCCCGGCGTCTACGATGTAGACTTTTTGCAGGCCCCGGTCGTAGTACCCGACATTGGCCCGCGTCTTCTTGCCCAGGCCCATGAGCAGCTCGTCCCAGGTCGGCGGCAGCGGCAGAAACGGGCAGGCTTCTCCGAGCACATCAAACACGGCGAGTTTGGACAAGTTCGCCGGAGGGCGACCCCGCAGAAAGCTGCCCACCCGGAGCTGCTGAAAATCGGCAATCTGCCAGCCCCCGGTCGTCGCCAAGTAGTCATACAGGCCCTCGGCGACCTCTTGTTCCCAGCCCGGCGCGGCCAGCACATCCAAATAGTCGGAGGTACCGGTGCCGATCAGTGACAGGCGGCGCAGAGCAGTCGCGTACCAGAACGAGGTCATCAGCGGGGCCAGGCCGACCAGGGTGCCGTCGGTGGCACGGAACGTCACCACGCGCAGCCGGCGGCCCCACACTTTGCCGAAGTGCCGCCACCAAGCCGCGTTCCACTCGTAAGTCTGAAACACCGTCGCTTCCGGGCAGAGTGCGGCCAGCCGCTGCCACTCGGGGGCAAGCGCGGTCATCTTCGCCGCACGGCGAATATCGGACACCTGCATCCCTGCCGTCTTTTCCTGCCTTGTTTCTGTCTGCGTCATTCCGGCCAAGCCACGCCGTTATTGTAGCACTGTGGGCGCGGGTTGTCAACTCTTGGTTCACTCAAAACTCTACTCATAACGAAACGCTGTGTCGGCCAGAGTAATGGTGTCACCCGACGACAGCTCGCGCGGTCCGGCGATGCGCCCGCCGTTGACGAATGTGCCGTTTGCGGAGCCGTCGTCGGCGACAAAGTGCCGGCCTTCGCTGTAAGTAATCCGGGCATGGGCGCGGGACACCGATGTGTCGGCAGGCAGCGCAATCTCGCGTTCAGGAGCGCGTCCGATCGCCACAGCCGCATGGGACAGCGGAAACGACTGCCCAGTGTACGGCCCCGACACGCAGACCAGGCGCGTTCCAGGGCCGCCGAAGCCGGCCCCGGCAAAGCTCGGAGCGGCCTGTGCGGTCATTTCACTGACCGTGGGCACCGAACCCATCTGCTCGACAACATCGGCAGGCGTCGTCAGCGGCGGCCGCCGGGCGGGTTCAGCGCTCAGCTCTTCACCGATATACCGCGAAGCCGGGCGGGTATTTGGCGTCGGCGCGGCGCTCGGGGCGGGCGATGCCGCGCTGCGCCGGGTGGCTTTCTCGCTGAACAGCAGTGTGCGCCGCCCGATCTGAATTGTGTCGCCATCCGCCAGCCACTGCTCCCCGCTGACCGGCTGCCCATTGACCAGTGGCGGCGCGTGCTCTGTCCCGCGCTTGCCGCCCTCCATCACTGCGCGGAGCCGGTGCCGGTTTTGTGCGGGCAGCGACTCAATCGCCGCATGGGTTGGCGCGATGCTCGGGTCCCCGAACAGGCCGATGTCCGCAAGCTCCGAGCGCCCAATGGTCGTGATTGGCTTTGAGATCAGATACTCCTTGCCCTCGTTCCGGCCCAGCACGACCCGGACCCAGGCTTGTTTGAGCAGGTTTTGCACCAAACCGACAAAGAAGCCCGCCAGCGCCCCGGTCGCCGCCAGCGCCAGAAGGCGGCTGACCGATGGAGAAAAGCCGAGGCCGTAGCCGATTTGGTAAACCGTCCCGCCGAGGAAACCGCCGAGGAGGCCGCCGAACGCCCCCTGCCGGGCAATCACCGCCGAGCGACCGGCGACCCCTTGCGCCGCGCCGACACTCGCCCCAATCAAGGCATAGCCGACGGCCCGCCCGGCCAGTAGGACGAAGAAGCGTCCGACACTCGTCACCTCATTGCCACCCGATCCCGCGACCAGCGTAAACACCGATTGCCCAAGCCAGAGGCCAAACCAGCCGCCGACCGCGCCGATGGCCGCACCGACCGCCAGTGTTTCTGTGATGCGCCGACGAGACCCCAGCGCCAGCGTGTCCACAAGCGCCAGCAGCAGCCCAAGCAGCAGGCCGAAGACCGCGCCGTACAGGAGATACTTGCCGCCGTTGACGACCTCACGGGCATTCAGCACATCGGAGAACCAGCCGGTCAGGTCGGTCAGCGCCCAGGCCAGCAGCCCGGCCAGCGCCCCGGCCAGCAGGTTCAAGTAGGTTTTGGCTTGAAGAGACATAAATTATTTGGCGGCAAACACGACCCTTGCTACGTCGCGGAACTGCACGGCTCGGTGCCGCAGACCGGCCCAGTCGCCGCCGGTGACTTTGTGCCGAAACTCGGTCTCGACTTCCACGACCCGGAAGCCCGCGCCGAGCGCCCGAATCGAAAAGTCCACCTCGACGCCGAAGCCCGGTGCAAAGGTCCCGCCCAGGGCGTCCAGCACTGCCCGGCGCACCGCCCGCTGACCCGAAAGCGGCTGATGGAACTCGCGCTGCGTTTGCCGCTTAATTCCCCACTGCGCCAGGCGCACGACAAAGCCAAGCCCGCCATGCCCGCCCGATGCCGCAAACGCTGGGTCGGGCGGCAGTATGCCGATTGTCATGTCGGCCTCGCCCGCCCAAATCAGCGGCAGCAGCTTGACCGCCTCGCCCGCCGACGACCCCAAATCGGCATCGAGCAGCAAAAAGATGTCGGCCCGCTCACGGGCAGCGGCATAAGCCGCCGACAGGGCCGCGCCCTTGCCGCCGTTTTTACTTAAAAGTACCAAGTCTGCCCCGGCGGCACGGGCAATCTCTGCCGTGCCGTCGAAGGAACCGTCGTCCAGTACCACAATTTCTGTGATTTCAGGCCGCAGTTTCAGTGCGGCTATCGTCGTGCCGATCCGCTCCGCTTCGTTGTAGGCGGGGATCAGGGCGCAGACTTTGGGGCCGTTGGTCACTTTAGGGCCGCTGGTCATGGAGCCGATGTCCCCCCGAGCGAGTCGGGCAGGCGCTGCTTGGCGGTCGGCTTGAGGCCGTAATCGCCGGCCTCGCCGCGCAGGGCGAAGGGCAGCGCGATCTGCCCGAGCGGTAGATCAATGCAGTCTACGGTGGCAATGCCCGCCGATTGGAACGCAGGCACCGAGGATGCAGCGGCGGCGAACGGCTCGCAGCCGGCGATGGTGACACCGGAGACAGACTGGAAGCCGGCCAGCAGGCCGGCGTCTACCGAAGGGCCGGTGGCATCGGAACTGCCGCCACCGACCACCACAAACAGCGTACAGGGCAAGGAGAAGTCGCCGGAGACGGTCAGCAAGCCCGCCGACTGAACCGCAGCCAGCGTGGCGGCGTTGGCGGAAGTCGCGCCGGGTAAAGCGCCGGGCAGCGCCCCGGTGCCGTGCGCCAGCGCCGAGGCAAGCGCCGCCAGCAGTGCTTTGTCCTGCGCCGCCGGGTCGGATGGATCGGCAATGGATGAAAGCGTCTGCCGCTGCTTCGGGGTGAGCGCCCCCCAGCGCCCGGACAGCACGACCGCGCCGGCAACGGTAGCGCCGGCCTCCTCCAAAGACTCCGTGGCGGACTGCGTGGCGTCCGCGTAATCCCCGGTCTGCACGAGAATGACCCGCTTGCCGGCCAGCTTGCCGCGCACTAAATCGGGGCGCAGTGCTGCCAGCGCCGACTCATCGTCACTCAGCCGCGCTCTGATTTCGTTGCGCTGCTGCACGACGGCATTGGTTTCTTCGGCCAGGCGGCGGACAACCGCCTGCTGCTGGCGAACCTGGACCGGGCCGTAGTAGGACGCCCCAATCAAAATGCCGAAGCCCAGCATCAAAAAGATCATGATCGTGTAAAAGAGGTGGTACCGAGCATCAAGCATGAAGACGCCACCAGATATGGATCAGCGCGGCAAGATTTTCCCACATCGGCGAGAACCGCAGCAGAACGACGACCGCAAACAAAAACGACAGCAGCAGTGCAACGTGGGCGATAAACGGCGGGCGCGGCTGGTACAGCTTAAACACGCCCCGCGCATCCACCAGGCGCGGCCCGACTTTGAGGCGCACCAAATACGTGCTCGCCATGCCCGCCCGGCCCTTGTCGAGAAAGTCTTCCAGATTGGAATGGGTGCCGAGCGCGACAATCAAGTCCGCGCCGTGCTCATATGCCAGCAGCAGGGCGGCATCCTCGCTCGTGCCCGGCACGGCGAATAAATCTGCATTTAAACCCAGCGCCTTCACCCGCTCCATGCCCGGCGCATCGCCGTTCTTGTACGCATGGACAATGATCTGCGCCCCCGAGCGCAGGGCGTCATCGGAAACACTGTCCATATCGCCGAGAATGATGTCCGGGCGCTGCCCGATTTCAAGCAGGGCGTCCGCGCCGCCGTCTACGGCAATCACGACTGGCTTGTAGTCGTTGAGATAGCCGCGCATCAGGGCCAGGTCCTCTTTATAGCCTTCGCCGCGCACGACCACCAGGGCATGGCGGCCAGCCAGCTTTGCCCGTCGCAGGGCGGGTACATCCGTCGGGTCGAGCAGCAGGTCTTTGTCGGCATCGAGGTATTGCAGCGTGTTCCGGGCAAACTTTTCCAGCTCTGCGCCAAGCTTCGACCGCGCCGCCGTCGTTGCTTCAGCGATTTTGGCGGCGTCCCAGACAATCAGCGAGTCCAGCACCGCACCGTTCACTGACAAATTGTAGCTGTCGTCAATTGTCAGTGTCGCGCCGTCCCGAAACGACGCGAACAGCGCTGGATCGGCGAGCTGGAATTGTGGCACCGACGCGGCAGCCAGCGCCGATGGCCCCCGGTTCGGGTACTTGCCGCTGATAAACGGCTGGGCATTGATTACCGCCCCGACATGGGCTTCGGCCAGGGCGCGTGCGGCGAGGCCGTCGAGATCGGCGTGGTCAATCACCGCGATGTCGCCGGGCTTCAGGCGCTTAATCAGCGCTTTGGTGCGCCGGTCGGCGCGGGCCGGGCCGGACAGAAACGTGGTCAGGTTGGAAGCGGGACGAGCAATCGCCATTTCTGTCAGTATAGCACAAAGGAGCCTGTCCCGTGTCATACTCTCTCCTATGGAACTGATGAGTATCGAACTGATAGACACGCACTGCCACTTGAACCACGAAGACTTTGCGGATGACCGGCAGGAGGCAATGGACCGGGCGGAAGCGTCAGGCGTCACGCGCCTGCTCTGCATCGGCTACGATTTGGCGAGCAGCCGAAGCGCAGCCCGTCTTGCCGCCGAAAACCCGGCCATCTACGCCAGCGTTGGCATCCATCCGGAGTCGGCGGCGGAGTGGTCGGAGGAAACGCAGGAGGAGCTTCGGGGTCTGTACGAGCGCAGCGCGGGCAAAGTGTCGGCCTATGGAGAAGTCGGGCTAGACTACCATTGGGACACCGTGCCGCGTGAGGGTCAGCAAGAAGTGTTCGCCGCGCAGGTCGCGTTCGCACAGACCCTGCGCCCCGCCCTGCCGCTGATTATCCACAACCGGGACGCGCTGGCCGATGTGCTGGCCCTGCTGAAGTCGTCGCAGACGACTGCGCCCATTGTCATGCACTGTTTTACGGGGGACACCGACGAGGCCCGCCTCTGTCTCGACGCCGGCTGTTACCTCGGGATCGGCGGGGTCGCGACATTCAAGAAGTCCGGCGCCGTCCGAGAAGCCATTGCCTCTGCTCCCTTGGAGCGCCTGCTGCTCGAAACCGACTGCCCTTACTTGGCTCCGCAGTTCAAGCGCGGGCGGCGCAACGAGCCGTCCTACCTGCCGGCCATCGCGGAGACCGTCGCCACCGCTCAGAGAATACCTGTCGAGGAAATCGCCGCCGTAACCACGGCGACAGCCAAAGCGCTGTTTAGAATGTCCTGACCTGGCATCGGCGCGGAACTTTACGACCCGCAAAACGAGTTATGAACAGAATGAATAAAACACTGCTGCTTTTCGCCCTGCCCCTGATTGCCGCTGCGGCTGTACCGGCGGCGGCGCAGATGGGTCCGTCCAAAGTCGCCACGGCGACTGCCGCGGTATCGCCCGCCGCCGTCGCGCCCGGCGGCAAAGGGACGCTGCGGGTGACGCTCTCGGTCAAGCCGTTATATCATGTGAATGCCAACAAACCCAATGACCCGGCGTATATCCCGACTGTCTTCACACCGACTCCGACTCCCGGCATCGTCTACGGCGCGGCCCACTATCCGGCCCCGAAGCTGGTGAAAGTCTCGTACTCGCCGAAGCCGCTGCTGGTCTACACCGGCACGGTCGTGGTCAGTGTCCCGTTCACGGTCGTGAGGTCCGCAAAGCATGGCATCAGTCCGCTCGGTGGGTCTTTGGATTTTCAGGGCTGCGATGCGAAGTCCTGCTTCCCGCCCGCCTCGGCGGCAGTGAAAGCGCCGCTGACGGTGAAGTGAGAGAGTAGGCGCAGGAATAGTACAAGGACGAAGGAGTGAACTCCCTCGCTGAAAGGTAATCAGAATTACCGCCCGTCCAGGGGACGGAATACAAGAAATCGAACCACGGGCCGCCAACATTTCTTTTGTCCCCTGGACTGCACTGGCAGACCTGGAAGGCAGGCGGCGTTTCCGAACGCCTTCCAGAGAGGGAGTTCACTCCCTCATCCCATTTTACTCCGTTTATCCCACCGGGTCTTTCGGCAGGCGGAGGGTGATTGTGGTGCCCGCGCCCGGCTCGCTTTGCACCGACGGTCGGCCCCGGTGCTGCTCGACAATGCGCCGGACAATGCGGGTGCCGAGGCCGGTGCCGCCGGGCTTGGTGGAGTACGCGGCATCGGTGAACAGCTTGGTGCGGACTTCCGGCGGCATCCCAACGCCGGTGTCGGCGACCGAGAGTATGTAAAACGCCGGGTCGGGATCGGTCTGGACGCTCAAAATGACCGAGCCGCCGGGGGGCGTTTCTGGCAGGGCGTTATTGACCAAGTTGTAAAGCGCATTGTAGAGGCGCGAGCCGTCGAACACTGCTTCCAGGTCTTTATCGCCTGCGGTCCTCACCGTGACTTCCGATAGGGCCGCCGCGCCGGCGACCGCTTTGACGACTCGCTGAACCGTGTCGAATGGGCGGCCCGGCTTGAAGTCCAGCGGCGCGACTTCGCCTTTGAGTGCCCCCGCGATCTCCCGCGTCCGGGCTGTCACCTGCCCCACCCCTTCGGCAACATTATCGCGCACTTCGGCGTAGAAGCTTTCGAGTATGTCCAACGCGCCGGGCTTGCCGGCCCGGACATCGGTGATACAGCCTTCCAGCGTGTCCACATACGGCAGGATGTGAGTCAGCATATTGCCGATGTCGTGGCTGATCTCGCCGACCGACCGGGCAATGGCGGCCAGATTGGCCTCGCGGGCCAGCAGAGCATTCTGGGCATTGGTCGTGACCAGGCTGCTGACAATCTCGATTACCGCCATGTCGGCGGCGTCGAAGTCGCCGGAGCGCTTGTTGACAAGCTGCACGACCCCAAGCGGTGGCCCGCCCCGCGTGTGCAGCGGCACGGTCATCAGCGAGCGGGTCCGGTAGCCGGTCCGGGCATCCACGGTCCCAACATGGTCAGCATCGGCTCCCACATCAGGCGTCACTCGCCCTTGTCCCGACAGAAAGACCTGCCGTGCGATCCCGACCTCCAGCGATAAATCGAGAGTCGTGCCGACCAAACTGTCCGCGACCGGGCCAATCGCATGGCGAAAAACCAGCGTGTTGTCGGCGGCATTGTACAGCAGGATCGAGCCGGCGTCGGCGTCCACCACTTCCATACTCGCTTCGAGCGCCGTTCGCAGCAGGGCATTGGTATCAGTGATAGAGTACAGCGCGGCGCTGACCTGCTGCACGGCTTCAAGCTGACGCCGGGCCAGGGCGAGTTGTCGTTCGGCGTCTTCGCTCATAAGTTGGTTTCTGTGTCGGCTTGGGGAAGCAGGCGATAAAGCTGGTGCTGCCTGATGTAATCTTCGACCGGCTCCGGGGTCAGGTATCTGATGCTGCGGCCCTCGCGCACCCGCTTCCGAATATCGGTAGACGAGATCTCCAGCCCCGGTATCGGCAGAAACGAGACGTGTTCAAGAAAATCGGCGTTGGTAATCTCCCGCAGCCGCTCCAAGACGAAACCGGGCCGTGTGACGGCGATGAACCGGCACTCCTGCGCCAGTTGATCGTACTCGTGCCAGGTCAGTATCTCTAGGACCGCGTCGGCCCCGGTGATGAAGTACAGCGCTTCCAGCTCAGGATATTGGGTGCGAAATGCCCGCAGCGTATCAATTGTGTAGGACAGTCCGGGCCGCTCGATCTCGATCCGTGAGGCCGAGAAGAACGGATTGGACTCGGTCGCGAGCAGCGTCATTGCGTAGCGGTCTTCCGGCGAGCTGACCATGTACGCTTTCTTGTGCGCGGGCCGGCCGTTCGGCACGAAGACCACCTCGTCGAGGGCGAACGCCTGCCGGGCTTCTTCCGCCATCAGCAAGTGCCCATAGTGGATGGGGTCAAATGTCCCGCCCATAATTCCAAGTCGCTGCATAAGCTCTGCCTAGTGATGCCCCGACGACGCCCAGATCGCCAGGCCAAAGATGGTCAGGAGAAATACAACTAAAAACGCTATCAGGATCGGCGAAGTGGCGCTGCGGAGCTTGCCCTCGGTCACCGAGACCGGCGCGTAAGCCCGGAGCGACTGTGCCAGCGCCTCATATGCACCGGCGACAGGGGTGAAGGCCAGTGAGAATGTCATCACTTTTCCCGCGTAGTTTGGGGCATCGTACACGAGGCACGCCTGCTGCTTTTCCGGGGCCAGCGTTACTTCCCGCACGTCGGTCCAGCGAACACCAAGATACTCATCGTGCCGGAACGCATATTCCATTAGCGAATTGGCGATGACGGCGATCAGCAAGCTGATGAGAAAGCACGGAATCAGCACCAGCGCCCGGATTTCGGCACGGGGAATTGCTTTGCCCTGGATGATTATGCCCTGCGGGTCGAATTGCAGAAAGCCTTCCCGGATGTCGGAAATTTTTGCCTTCGCCGCTGCCTTTCCGGGCGCACGTCGAAGCGCGAACTTGAAGGGAATGCCGATCATTGGCTGCGGCGCAGGGTACTGTCCGCCAGGCTGCCCGGTGGGGGCCGGGGGCCAAACACCGGCGTTCGGGTCAGGCTGTGAGCCGGGGAGATATTGATCCATGAGTCTTTCCTATTCGCGTATTTGACCACTGCCGCGCACAATATATTTGCAGGTCGTCAGCTCTTCCAGGCCCATCGGGCCTCGCGCATGGAGCTTCTGGTTCGAGATGCCGATCTCCGCGCCGAACCCAAACTCGAAGCCGTCGGTGAAGCGCGTGGACGCATTGACATAGACCGCCGCGCAGTCCACGCCGTCGGTGAACGCTTGGGCAGCCGCGTAGCTTTCGGTGACAATCGCCTCCGAATGCTGCGTTCCGTAAGTGTTGATATGGGCAATGGCGGCGTCCAAGCTGTCTACGACGCGCACGGCCAAAATCAGCGCATTGTACTCGGTATACCAGTCATCTTCGATGGCGGCATTGGCTACGGGAAGCAGGGCGCGGGCAGCGGCGTCGGCCCGGACTTCGACTCCGGCATCAGCAAGCATCGGCCCAAGCAGTTGCAGGAAGTCGGCAGCGACGGCGCGATGCACCAGCAGCGTTTCGGCGCTGTTGCAGACCGAAGGCCGCTGCACTTTGGCGTTCAGCGTGATTGCCGCAGCCATTGCGAAATCGGCGTCCTTGTCCACATACACATGGCAGTTGCCGGTGCCGGTCTCAATGACGGGGACAGTGGCATTCTCGACGACTGTCTGTATCAATGACGCCCCGCCGCGCGGAATCAGACAATCTACGAAGCCGTTCAGGGTCATCAGCCGCCGGGCCGCCGCCCGGTCGGTGCTCTCGATCAACTGAATGGCCGTGCGCGGCAGCCAGCTGGCTTCGAGTGCGTCCGCCAGGACATTCGCCAGAGCGATATTCGAGTGAATTGCTTCCGAGCCGCCCCGGAGCAGCGCGGCATTGCCGGACTTCAGGCACAGCGCGGCGGCGTCTACGGTGACATTGGGCCGGCTTTCATAGATGATGCCAACGACACCGAGGGGAACCCGCGTTTTGGTGATTTGCAGGCCGTTGGGCCGACGCCATCCCGACAGCACCGCGCCGATGGGGTCCGGCAGCGCGGCGACCTGCCGCAGCCCTGCCGCCATCTCGCTGATGCGCTTTGTGTTCAGCGTCAGCCGCTCGACCAGGTGCGCCGTCATGCCCTTGTCCCGCGCCGCGCTCAAGTCGCGCTCGTTAGCACCTGTGATGGCATTGTGATGCGTATTCAGCGCATCGGCCATCGCGAGGAGCGCGGCGTTTTTCGCGTCGGTGCCGGTCGTCGCCAGTGTTCGAGCAGCAGCTTTCGCGGCGCGGCCTTTGATTTCGACTTCCTGGATAGCAATGCCGGCGGGGTCGGCGGCTGAGGGCATAGTCATAGCAGTTATTCTAACCGAACGGCGGAAAGTTGTCAAGCCATGACAGCTTGATTGGGCGGTTATAGGTCCAGCACCAGATTGTCCCGGTGAATGACCTCGTCGCTCGGCTTGATCCCGAGCAGGGGCAAAATCTCATCGGTGCGCCGGCCCATGATTTTGGCTGCCTGCGTGTGGCTGTAAGCAATGAAGCCCGACGCGAACGGCTTGCCGCCCGCGTCCGCAAGCTGCACTAGGTCGCCCGGCGCAAAGTGGCCGGCGACAGCCGTGACCCCTGCCGGGAGGAGGCTGCCGCCGCTTTCAGTGAGGCTGCGCTTCGCGCCGTCGTTGACCGTCACCGTGCCTTTCGGCACGACCCCGTAAGCGATCCAGCGCTGACGGGAGCGCAGGCGAGTCGGCTTCGGCACGAACCGCGTCCCGCAAAGGCCGCTCAGGGCATCTGCGACGACATTGGGGCGGCGTCCATCAGCGATTACCATCTGCACACCCGTAGACGCACAGATTTTCGCGGCTTGGATTTTGGTCGCCATGCCGCCGGTTCCCAGTAAACTCTGCACACCGCCCGCACTTTGCTCCACTTCGGTGTCAATCGTCTCGACCACGGGAATGAGTGCAGCGTCGGGAAATTGGCTCGGGTCCCGGTCATACAACCCGGCAACATCAGACAGTAAGAGCAATGTGTCGGCCCCAATCAGCGATGCCACGAGCGCCGCCAGCGTATCGTTGTCCCCGAACTTGATTTCGTCCACGGCCACGGTGTCATTTTCGTTGACAATCGGCACGACCCGGTGACTGAGCAGCGCTTCAAACGTGTTGCAGGCGTTCAAGTAACGCCGCCGGTCCTGCAAGTCCTCACGGGTCAGGAGTATCTGCGCGACCGGAACCGCGTGTGCGGCGAACGCTTCGGCGTAGGTGTGCATCAGCAGCCCTTGCCCGATGGCGGCGGCGGCCTGCTTTTCGGGAATCGTGCGCGGGCGATGCGCCAGGTGCAGGGCATCCATGCCGGCCCGGATGGCCCCCGACGACACCAGCACGACGCTCCGGCCTAAATCAAGCTGCCGCGACAACTGCCCGGCTAGGTCAGCGATATAGGCCGCATCCGGCGGCCCGCCCCCAAGCGTCAGGGTGCTGGTACCGACTTTGACAACAATTTTCTGGAGGACAATTTTCTGGATTGGGTGCATGATGGACCTACCCCCGCTCGTACCTCGCGACCCCTCCCGCAACGGGAAGGGTTAAGAATAGGAAAGAGGGGCTTAGTTCTCTGTTTTCTACCCTTCCCGTTGCGGGAGGGGTCGCGAGGTACGAGCGGGGGTAGGTTACTCCTTCCCCGCCGGCATATCAATCGCGTCCTCATCGAAGAAGCTGAACTCGGCTTTGCCGATCCGTACTGTGTCGCCTTCCGACGCCCCCAGCGTCCGCAGCTTGTTGATGATGCCGGTCTTTTCGAGTGTTCTTTGCAGACGGCTCACGGCGTCTTCGTTGGCGAGTTGCGTCATGGCGATGAGGCGCTCGATGCCTGCGCCTTTGACCACATAGACCTGGTTTGCGGCGTCGTACAGCGCTTCCCAGCGGCGGTCAGGGCGGCGGCCTTTGACTGTCTCGGGGGTAATTCGCACAATACCATCGTCAAACGGCACCGGCAGGGGCATCTCAGCGAGGCGCTGTGCCAGGAAGTAAACTAATGGCTCCAGGCCCGAGCGGGTCGCGGCAGAGATCACAAACACGGGTTTTTCTTCGCCCTCGAACTCGGCCCGCAGCATCTCGACAATTTCGGGGTCGGCGATGTCGGTTTTGTTCAGCACCACCACCTGCGGCAGCGCGGACAGCTCCTCGTTGTAATTCGCCAGCTCGCGGTTGATGATCGCGTAGTCGTCCATCGGGTCACGCCCGGACGTGTCCGAAACGTCAACCAGATGGCACAGCAGGCGGGTTCGCTCGACATGGCGCAGAAACTGGTGGCCCAGCCCGACCCCTTCGCTCGCGCCTTCAATCAGCCCCGGAATGTCGGCAATCACGAAGGTCCGCTCGTCATCCACGCGCACGACCCCTAAATTGGGCACCAGGGTCGTGAACGGGTAATCGGCGATCTTGGGCTTGGCGGCGGACAGCGCGGCAATCAGCGTGGATTTGCCGACATTCGGGTAGCCGATCAGCCCGACATCCGCCAGCAGCTTCAGCTCCAGCTTGATCTGCTTTTCTTCGCCCGGCTCACCGTTTTCGGCAAACTTCGGGGCCTGATGGGTCGAGTTCGCAAAGTGGGCATTCCCGCGCCCGCCTTCCCCGCCCCGCGCCAGCAGTGCCTTCTCGCCGTGCTTCGTGAGGTCCGCAATAATCCGCCCGGTCACAGCGTCGCTCGCCGTCGTGCCCACCGGCACTTTCAGGGTCAGGTCAATGGCATTCTTGCCGTGCATGTCCCGGCTCGTGCCGTGGATGCCGCGCAGTGCCTCGTAGCTGCGCTGATACCGGAAGTCCAGCAGGGTCGAGAGATTGGAGTCGGCCTCGATAAAAATATCGCCACCCGTGCCGCCGTCGCCGCCGTTCGGCCCGCCAAACGGCACAAACTTTTCCTTGCGGAACGCCACGGACCCATTGCCGCCGTCCCCCGCCTTCACATCAATCGTCACTTCATCTACAAATATCATATTACGTTCCGTATCTCGGCGCGTCGCTGATATTGGTCAGCGACCCGCCCATCTGCGAGCGGCTTGCGAGCCGCCGCTGTTTCTTTTCTACCTCTTGCTGCTTCGTCCCTTTTCCCGCGCATAGTGCCCGCTGCTCTGCCTTGCGCTGCTTTTCCTGTGCCAGCCGCTTCGGGATTTTGGCGTAATATTTGGCCGGGCCGACAATCCTGAACGAATTGCCGTCCGGCACGGTCGGCGTAAACCAGTGATCTTTCTGCGTATGCCGCAGTTCCAGCCGCTTCCAGGCTTTCAAGTCGTTCCGGCGCGGCGGCTCAAAGTAGCGCCCGACGAAAATCAGCATCGTGCCGCACCCCGCGCAAGGCGGTCCTGCGGGCTTGTGCATGATGCCGGGGAAGCACGAGCGCGGCATCGGCTTCCGTATCATTTTGCGGCAGTAGACGCAGGCAAAGCGGAACTGCGCGGTGGACGGTTCTGGTGTCATAAGTGTTCCCTGCCCTGAACGGCAGGGCTTTGAAGTGCAACTCTCCACCTGCGCGGGCAAGGAACAGTTCGGAAATCTTCGCCCGCGAAGGCGGGGGCTTGCACTTCGAAGCACGGGGGTTTAGCCCCGTGTCCTCTTAGTATCCTATCTCCTATCCCGGCGGCAGGACCGGCTCTTGGTCGGCGAAATTCCAGGCACCAATAGCGAACTGCGAGGCGACCCACGCGCCGAGTGTTCCAAACGCAAGGGCGACGAGTGGGCTGTACAAAAAATAATGGATCAGGCCGCTGTGGGCGGCTTCCGGCGAGACCAAGGGAATGCGCCAGAATGGACGCACGAAACCGATGATACAGAACAGGCCGAAGGTTGCGGCGGCGACGTTTAAACCCTGCCGGCGGGCGAGAAGGCCGAGGGGCAGGCCGCCGAGCAAGGACGGCAGGAGCAGGGTGCCTAAAACCGCCGAGCCGTCGTACAGGGCGTCGGTCTCAAAGACAGTGGCGTTCAGCCAGGCGGTGCTGAGAGCGTTCAGGAGCAGGGTCAGAGCAATGCCCGAGGCCCCAGCAAGTATCCAAGTCAGCAGGGGCGTCTTCACCCGGCGGAACCCTCCATGATGACGACCTGCGACCCAGTGGCGGTCTTGGTGACTTCAATGCGGTTCGCGAACGCATCCTTCAGCTCGTCAATATGCGTGATGACGATGATCCGGTCGAAGTCGTCTTTGATGGCGTCGAGGCACTCGATCAGCTTTTCGCGGCCTTTGGCGTCCTGCGAGCCGAAGCCTTCGTCAATAATCAGCGTTTGCAGTCGTGCCCCCGCCCGGTGGGCCAGCAGCTTGGAGAGAGCAATTCTCAAGGCAAACGCTGCCCGGAAGCCCTCGCCGCCGGAGTACATTTCGAGTGGCCGGGTGCCGAGATTGTCACTGACTTTGATGTCCAATGTCTCAATCGGCGTGTCCTTTTTGGACTTGGCTTCTTTCAGCGTCTCGAAGTAGAGCGACATATCGCCGTCGGTCAAGCGCTCCAACAGACGGTTGGTTTCGTCGGCCAATTCGGGAATGGCGTTCTCGATAATCAGCGCCTGAACGCCTTTTTTGCCGAACGCCCGCGTGAGCTGCTCATGCACCTCCTGGTCGTACTTGGCATCGGTCAGGCGCTTGGACTTATCCATACGGGTCACTTTCAGCTCTTCCAGGCGCGTCAGAGTCTGCTCCCGGCGCCCGATTTCCTGAGACACAAGTTTGTCGTCCGTGCTGCGGGCCTCCTCCTGCTCTTTAATCTGCTGCCGCAGAACTTCCAGCTTTGCCATCTCGGCGCTGACATCGGCCAGTGTCGCAAGCTGCTTTTCAGCCGTGTCCCGGCTGCTGAGGCGGCTTTGCAGTGTCTTTTCGCCGCGCTCAATTGCGGCTTCGGCGGTCCTCAGAGACGATTGTGCGTGTTCCAGCGCGATGTGCTGCCGTTCCGACGGTTCCAGTGCAGTTATCTCGGCTCTGACGTTAGCATAGCTGGCCTCGACGTGTTCCAGTTTTTTAAGCGCGGCTTCAAACTTGGTAATTTTCGCTCGCACCTCAGGCGCGAACTGCGCTTCTGAAAATACCCGCTCGGCGTCCCGGCGGACTTGGAATAGATTGGGAATTGTCTTGCGGCGCTCCTCGCGGATAAAGAGGGCCTGCTCAAGCTGAGCTAACTGGTCCCGGTCCGCACGGGCGGCTTTTTGGCTGGCTTCAAGCTGGCGCACAACCCCTTCCGCTCTGTCGCGCTCCGCCTTGACCCGGCCCGCGTCGGCCTTGACTACTTTCTGCCTCGCTTGGGCGTCGTCTCTCGCCCGCATATAGTCAGCAGCGACGGCGGCGACTTTAGCTGTGGGCAGCGGCGACGCGCAGACATCGCACACGCCTTGCTGGCTCTCCAGAGCCGTCAGCTTACGCTGCCATTCCGTGACCTGCCATTCCAGCGCGGCGTTCTCCTCGCGCAGCGCAGTGAATTTTTCCTGAAGCGATTTCGCGTCATCCTGCGCCGCCGGAATGCCGGCTTCCTCCCGGTCGGCAGCGGCAACACGCGGCGCGACAGCGGCTCGCCGCTCAACGAGAATGTCGTAGTCGCTGACCGCCGAGAGCGCCTGCTCATGGTCGCTGGCCGCCCGCTCCATACGCCGCTGGAACTCATTCTCCTCAGCCATCAACTGCTTGTCAGCAGCAGCTAGTGCTTGCTGGCCTCGGTGGTACTGATCTAAATCCCGCTCCAAGTCAGCGAATAGTGTTCGGGCCGCTGCGAGTTTCGCGTAGTCGGCGGCGATTTGGTCCTGACGCGCCAGCAGCGCCCGCGCATTGCCTGCCGCCGCACGGTGACCGTCAAGTTCTTCCGAAACTTCCCGGACCTCTTTGTCCCAGTCGGCGATCTGCTTTTTCAGCGTGGCCGCAAGCTCCACCTGTCCCTTCAGGAGTGTCCGGCGCTCCTGCATCGCTTCCCAATCCGCCCGCAGTTCAAGATTGCGCTTCTTCAGACCCTCGGCCCGCGCCAGCAAATCGGCAAGCTGCTCCCGCAGGGCCGCTTCCCCGGACAATTCGGCGTCAATGCCGCTGATGTCCCGCTCCAAATCGGTCGCGTCGGCCTGCGCGGATTTGGCCCGCTCCCGCGCTTTGGCCTCAAGCTGATCATAGCGCGACAAATCGAGAATATCCGCCAGTATCTCCTTGCGCTTGCCGGGCGTCTGCTTGACAAACTGATCGGCCTGGCCCTGACGCAGGTACGCCGAGTTCAGAAACGTGTCATATGACATCCGCAGCAGCTTTTGAATGGCCGCTTCGGTGTCCCGGTCGGTGTTGCCGGTCAGTGGGTGCCAGCCAATCCCAAGCCCTTGATCCGGCGTCTCTCCCTGAAGCTGCCAAAGATTGCCGCCGGCCTTCTTGGAGCGTTTTCTGACAACGCGGTACTTTTGGCCGCCCATCTCAAACGTGAAGTGAACACTCATCTCGTCCGCGCCGATGCGTACTAATTCATCGTGCTTGTTCTTACCGGCCCGGCTTTCGCCCCAGAGCGCCCAGGTCATTGCATCAAGCAGGGCGCTCTTGCCGTGTCCATTCTCGCCGGACAGGCAAAGCGTGTGCATCCCGGAGAAATCAATCACCGGGACATTCGCACCGTAAGACATAAAGTTTTTGAGTTCAAGACGAATAGGAATCATTTCCCTCTTAGTATACCTGAAAAGCAAGAGTCAGCGAATGGCAGCGAGTGCGAGTGAGGTACAATCGCGGTCAGAAGCCGACAGAACTGGAAATGATGTGGATCAAACGTGGTGCTGAGGAAAAAGACATTCGCGCCATCATTGCGCGTGACTTCTTCGCTAGACGCATGAGCAGTACCCGCTGGCAGGAAGCTATTAACACCCTTCAAGACATACCTTACAATAAGGGGCGCGTCAAGTTTGTTGACGTGAGGGAACCGCTTGATGGCTTCCTGACTTCTGCCACAGAAACCTACTTTGATAGCAACTGGGGGCCAGTTCTAGTTTTATCCGTAGAATGGCTGGAGATTGACCCGATTCAGGAAGTGTCGCAGGGATTGCTTCTCAAGCCCCAGCGCGTTGACCGTGCGCCGGAAATTGAGCAGCGGCTTTTGGAAATCAACGTGCCGTATGAGTGGGTAAACGGCTACATTCGGATTGTCGGCTATGTTCGCAACGGGTGAAGCGGAAGGTACAATTACGACATGAAAGCATTCGAGCGTATTACATTAAATCCGCGTGTCATGGGCGGAAAGCCCTGCATTCGCGGGATGCGCGTGACCGTCGGTACGATTGTCGGGTTAGTGGCAACAGGAGTTACGGACGAGAGGATTTTGCAAGCATATCCTTATCTCGAAGCTGACGACATTCCGGCGGCTCTCAGCTACGCGGCATGGCTGGCGGAGGCGTCGGAAGTGCCGCTGATGACCGCATGAGACTTGTCATCGATATGAACCTGCCGGAAGAATGGGTCCCTGCGCTGGCGAAGCATGGCTTTGAAGCAGTACATTGGTCAACGCTCGGCAGCGCCACGGCAGAAGACAGCGAGATCATGGAGTGGGCAAACCTAAACAGCTATGTCGTGTTCACTCACGACCTTGATTTTGGTGCGCTCCTGGCAGCCTCCGGCGCAGACCGGCCAAGTATCTTTCAGGTTCGGACGTTGGGCGTTTTGCCAAGTCAAATTGAACCTCTGGTCGTCGTGGCCCTCCAACAGTTCAAGCAAATCTTAGAGGATGGCGCGTTTGTCACCGTGGATGAGAAACGCGCACGGGCAAGGGTCCTACCGCTTATGCGGTGAAAGACGCGGCTGAACTTTTTTCGGAAGAGTGGTGGCTCACTGCGGTTCGCTTGTGACGAGCCGGACGATCTCGCGAAGCGGATTAGCTGTGGGTTCCCCGCCGTCTGTGAACGTGACGGTGTGGTCGCGGCCCACATCGCTGACGGTCAGGGTGTAGCGCGGCAGGTCTGCGCCCACTGTGTCACCCGCGACTTCCGCCGGAAGGGCGAAGAAGCCGGCCTGCTTGACAAGCGCTTCCAAGTGCGGTCCATTGGCTGAGTGAGCCGTGTCAGCCGTGCCCAGATCAATCGGGACCCCGGCGTACCCGCCGCTTTGGCGAACACTGATTTTCATGCGGTTTTTCCTCAACAAGTCAAGATGTGGTGATCGAACTCTAGGAGCCAAAACGCGCCCGGAGACAGCTCATCCGGGCGCGTTTTTTGTCACTAGCGGTGCCGGCTACTTGTGCAGAACCGTTTCTTTTCGGTCAGCTTTCACCGCCTTACCGCTGCTGTGGCCGTTGGCGGCGGCCGGGCCTGCGGAGAAGCCGACCAGGTAAGACGCATTGGCGACGGCATTTTGCAGGCTGATTTCTTTCATCGCCCGCCGCAGCTCGTCCTGCTCAGCGGCCATTGCTTCCGGGCCACCGTTGTATTCGGCGTGCTGCATTGTCCCGCAGCACCCCCGCCGGTCCTGAACTTCCGCCGGGACCATAGATGGATGCTCTGCGACATCGAGCATCATGCCGTCCGCCTGGTCTGCCGACAGCGGGACCGGCGAAACCACCATCTCGCGCAGCGTGAAGCGATTGCGGATAAAGTTCCGATACTGCACCGGCTTGCCGTCCGCCGCCGCGATAATCAGCATGTTGTTGGCGACATCCACAAAGGTCGCCGCGCTGGCAGGGCAGGCGATCAGCGCCCGCAGGAGCAGGCTTTGCAGGTACTTGGCAACATCGTACAGGGTCGCGCTGTCATCTTTGATCGCCGTGCGGCGCTCGAAGAGGAAGATGTCGGCCAGGATGTCATACAAGGCCCCGGTGTGGACCTGGGAAAGATCGTGGACTTCCGTCGTAACCTGACTGAGCCGCAAATCATTGTCGGCATTCCGCAGACCGTTGGGCCGGCCGAGCGCCAAGCCGAACTGCTCGGCAAGGTCCGACAGGAACGACTTGTCGTGCAGATTAGCTTTGGTCTGCGCGATAATCGCCTCACACTGATCCATCTGCGAGAGTGTCAGGAAGATCGCCGTGAGGTCGCCGAACGACTCGTGCAGCGCCCCGGTTTGCGGGGGATTGCCGCCTTGCAGCCAGTTTGGCTTCAGTCCGTCCAAAACCGCGTGGCCGGTCTCATGCGCGACAATATCCAGAGAGCGGCAGGTGAAGATGTTCCACGGCGGTCCGGGCGGAGTGCCGGGCTGGTTGAAAAAGCCGAAGTTCAGCGATTTTCCGCCCCGGCTGTAGAACGCATTCATCATCACGCTCTGGCGGGGGAAGACGGCGATTGGGTCCGTGTTGGAAGGCGAGTTCCATTGCCAGGGGATCGGGGCGGGAACGCCGCCGGCGGCGAGGCCGCGCTGGTACATGGTGAGTGTCTGGCGCACGATAGCGTAGGTATGAACCGCGTCAAACGCCTCCGTTCCTGGGTCGGCAATCATGTCGCCCATGACATTGGGCGAGACGGGCGCGACGCCTTGCACGGTGATGCGGGCATCACGCGGGCCGGAAAAGACATGGCCGGGGAGGAACGCTTTGCGAATGCCGATCTCTGCGACCGACGGGTCCTGCTTCCAAATCAGGACACGAGCGCCCGGCAGCAGAAAAGGGGGCCACGGGAGCGGGATTGGAATTGGCAGCGGTATCGGCAGTGGCGCAGCCGCAAGCGTGGCACTGGAATTGATGGTCGCGCGGGTCTGCTTGTGGAACACCCGGTAGTCCAGGGTGGGAGTGGGAACGAGGCCGATCGGCACGCTGGGGTGATCGGCGAGAACTTCAATTTGGTCTTCGATAGTCATGAGAGAGCCTCCAATGGGTTGACTTGCAGGGGAGCGGCAGGAGTTGTGCGGGAGCGCAACCCCAAAGGGTACTTCAGACTTCTTGAGTTGTGTTAAAAGCTGCTGTTTGTTCGGAGCGATTTCCTCCTTTGCTGCGCTGGATTGAGCCTTGTCTATGGACTGTCGCAATTATATCATCCGAAAGCTGCTTTGTCAAGCGTATTACGTTTGATTTGTTGTCTGTATTATAGACCACCAGCAAAACAGCCCCGCTTCATCTGAGGCGGGGCTGTTCCTGCTTGCGCGTATTATTTGGGTGTGAACGAAGTGCCGCAGCCGCAGGACTTTTGGACATTGGGATTGAGATATTTCCAGCCGCCTTCCAGCAAATTGGCGGTGGAATAGTCCAAAGTCATCCCGCTGATGAACTCGGCGCTTCTTGGGTCTACCATGACGGTCAGGCCGTCGGCATCGTAGACAATGTCTGTGGGGCGCGGAGCTTCTTCGAGGCCCAGCACGTAGGACAGGCCGGAGCAGCCGCCGCCTTTGACGCCAACCCGGAGTTTCAGCGTGTCGTCACCCTTTTTGGCGATCAGACGCCGGACCTGGGCGACGGCAGACGGGGTGAGCGTCACCGGATGCGCTGCGGTTCCGGCAATAGGTTCGAGTGTTGCGGTGCTCATTGTGTTTGTCTTTCTCTTGAAAGCGAAGCTAGAAGAAGAAGCTAAAAGAAGCCGAGTTCGAGCTTGGCTTCCTCGCTCATGCGGTCCATACTCCACGCCGGTTCCCAGACCAGCTCGACGGTGACATCGGCGACACCGGGGACCTCACGGACTTTGTTTTCGACCTGACCGGGTAGGATGCCGGCGACTGGGCAGGCTGGGGACGTTAAAGTCATGTCAATCTCCACGACCCCGTACTCGTCCACATTGACTTCGTAGATCAGGCCCAAATCATAAATGTTGACTGGTATCTCCGGATCGTAGACCTCCCGCAGGGCTTCGAGAATATCGGCTTCCACCATCAGTGGATAGATTTTGGTATCGGCAGCGGGCATAAAAATTACTCTTTTCTTGAGGCGAGGGCGCTTGCCGCTTCCTGCTTCATACGGCCAATGACGGACAAGAGGCCATTCGAGCGCGACGACGAGATATGCTTGCTCATGCCAATCCGGTCAATAAAGTCCGGCGGCGTCTTGGCGATCTCTTCGGGGGTGCGGCCTGAGTAGAGCCGCACGGCCAGTGCAATCAGCCCTTTCGGGATCGCCGCGTTGCTGTCGGCATCGAAGAGCAGGCGGCCATCGCGGTGGTTCGTATGCACCCAGACCTGCGCCTGACAGCCTTTGACAATGTACTGCTCGGTGTGGAACTCCAGCGGCATCGGGGCCAGCTTGCGGCCTAGATCAATGATGTACGAGTTCCGCATATCGGGGTCGTCGCCGAACAGCTCGAACTCTTCGACAATCTCATCTTGTGCTTCGTCTATCGTCATCCAAACATCTTTCGAACACGGGCTAACCCCGTGACAAGCGCGTCAATCTCCGAGCGCGTGTTATATAATGCCAGCGAGGCGCGGGCCGTCGCTGAGACGCCCATCCGCTGCAAGACCGGGTGGGCGCAGTGCTGACCGGTGCGGATCGCGATGCCCTGCTCATCTAAGAGCGAACCGATGTCGTAAGGATGGATGTCGCCCAGTGTGAACGAGAACACGCTCGCTTTGTTCTTGGCCGTGCCGACCATCCGCAGGCCCGGCACTTGAGACAGCGCCTCGGAGCCGTAGGCGGTCAGCGCATGCTCGTAAGCCGCAATCTTATCCATGCCGAGACCCGTCAAATAGTCAATCGCGACGCCCAGCCCAATCGCGCCTTCAATATGCGGCGTTCCCGCCTCGAACTTGTAGGGAATCTGGTTGAACGTCGTGCCTTCACTGAATGACACGGTCTCGATCATGTCCCCCCCGCCCTGCCAGGGCGGCATGGCCTCTAAGAAACTGCGCTTGCCATACAAAATGCCGATGCCGGTGGGGCCGTAGAGCTTATGTCCAGAAAACACCAGAAAGTCGGCATCGAGTTCCTGAACGTCAATCGGAATGTGGTACGCCGACTGCGCGGCGTCCACCAGAACGGGGATGCCCTGGGCATGGGCCAGCCGAATGACCTCACCGACCGAGTTGATCGTGCCGAGCGCGTTGGACATATGACAGATGCCGACAAACTTTGTCCGCTCATTCAGCAGTACCGCGTACTCATCCATCAGAAGCTCACCGTCGTCATTGATCGGGATGACCCGGAGCCGTGCGCCCTTCTCGGCGCAAAGCATCTGCCACGGGACGATGTTGCAGTGGTGCTCCATCTCTGAGACCAGAATCTCGTCGCCTTCACGGATATTCTGCCGCCCCCATGTCTGCGCGACTAAATTGACGCTCTCGGTGGCACTGCGCGTGAAGATGATCTCATGTGACTCGGCAGCATTGAGGAAGCTTTTGACCTTAACCCGTGCGCCTTCGTAGCCCCGCGTCGCCAGCTCCGCTAAGAGGTGCGACGACCGATGGATATTCGAGTTATAGCCCGTGTAATAGCCTGTCATTGCGTCAATGACACTCTGCGGCTTCTGCGTCGTGGCGGCGTTGTCTAGGTAGACCAATGGCTTCCCGTTGACTTCCCGAGCTAAGATCGGGAAGTCGGCACGAATAGCTTGAATGTCGTAGGCGTCTGTCATGATAATTTTCTCGGTCTAAAAGCAAAGCAAGGTGTAACGCTCGTGTGCCGGCGGTGTGTTTCCAGGCTGATATTTGTACGTGCCATCCGCGCGAAGCGTCAGCACCTTGCCGTTATGTTCAAAGAGAGACCATAGTTCATCAGGCGGGCTGTCCGGCTCAGATTCGTCCGGTTCCACGACGAGCGATCCGCCTAAGTCAAATTCGAACATGGTAGATTTGTGTTCTTGATTGTAAGACACTCGCACAAGCCTTTGCCCTTCAAGTGTCTCAGCAGCCATCCCCATACTCAGCTTCGTATCACTGGCTCCTGACCATTCGCCGTTTGAGTAGGCCTTCCAATTGCATCCACGAAGCCACAGATGCCAGCCCCCGCGCGGTGATACCTGCCGGCGGTATCTGTAAGGCCGGTGCCGATTCGGGTCAGCGTTGACTGGCTCTCGTGGACTCCAGATCTCCAGGTGCGGCTTCCCAAACTCGAACGTTAAGCTGCAGCCGTAGCCAGGCTTGAGGTTCCAGCACGACAGACCATAGATCGGGCCGAAAACGCGGTCAATAATACTGAGGCCCGATGGCTCGCGCGGCGGCACAGCACCGAGCGGTTTTCGGCGTTTAGCACGACAGCCTCTATTGTAAAGCGTTTTCGCTCTTATAATGCAATTCCCTGCAAAGCACGATCGGCGAGGAGCACCTGGTCAAGCTGGGCGCGGATGGCGTCGATCTTGATGCGGCTGACAATGTCGCTGGCGAATGCGTAGGTCAGCAGGGCGCGGGCGTTGTCTTTCGAGATGCCGCGGGCGCGAAGATAGAACATGGCCTCGTCGGAGAGCTGCCCGATGGTCGCACCGTGGGTACACTTGACATCGTCGGCGAAGATTTCAAGCTGCGGCTTGGTGTCAATCTGCGCGGTCGGCGACAGCAGCAAGGTCTGGTTGGTCTGCTTGGCGTCGGTCTTCTGGGCATCCTCGCGGACGAAAATCTTGCCGTTGAAAACGCCGCGTGAATGACCGTCCAAAATGCCCTTGTAGATCTCGTGCGAGTTGCAGTGCGGCATCGCGTGGTCAATCTCAGTGTGGTTGTCAATAAGCTGCCGGTCAGAGCCGAGATAGACACCGTTCAGGGTACATTCGATGCCCTCGCCGCCGAGATACGCATTGGCGTCGTTGCGAACCAAAAGGCCGCCTAGTCCCACTGAGTGCGACGAGAAGTTCGTACTGCGTGCTAATTGAAGCTGCATCGTCGCGACATGGTAGGCTTTTCGACTCTCGCGCTGCACTTTGTAGTGATCCAAGACCGAGTTCTCGGCGGCGACAATCTCAGTGACGGCGTTGGTGAAGTATACACTGTCCGCAGTCCCGGAGTAGCTTTCCACAATCGTCGCCTGCGTGTTCTCTTCGGCAATAATCAGCGTGCGCGGGTGCGAGACCGTTGGCCCGGCGTTTGGCGTGGACAAAAACAGCAGATGGATCGGTTCGTCCACGACGGTGCTGCGCTTTAAATGCACGAATGCGCCGTCTTCGAGCGCCGCCGTGTTCAGAGCGACAAATGCCTGGGTGCTGAACTTCGCGTAACGTCCTAGATAGCTCTCAATCAGCGCCGGATTGGCTTCCATCGCGGCGGCGAGGGTCGTCACCGTGACGCCCGCCGGAAAGTCTTTGCTCGAAAGCGTGGGCTGGAAATGGCCGTTGACGAACACAAGCTGCGTCCCGCCCATGCCTTCGTAGGTATAGGAGGCCAGCGTCTCAGCGGTCATCATGCTTTCGGCTTTACCCGCAAGCGCGAACGGCGTCTCGGCAATCGGGGCGACATTCGTAAAGCGCCATTCTTCGTTGCGCCGGGTCGGAAAGCCGACCGCCCCGAAGCGCTCTGCCGCCGACTGACGCAGGCTGAGAAGCCAGTCCGGGCCGGGGGCATCGCTGCCGGTGTTTGTGCCGGTGAAGTCACGCAGGTAGCTATTTTCCGTTGCTGCTATTTCTGTCGTCATTACGCCGCTACCAGCTCTTTCTGTTGCTCGTCTTTTTCTTCAAGCCAGCCGTAGCCCTGAGCTTCCAGCTCCAGCGCCAGCTCTTTGCCGCCGGACTTGACGATCTTGCCGCCGGACAATACATGAACAAAATCCGGGATGATATAGTTCAGCAAACGCTGGTAGTGCGTCACGACAATCACTGCCCGCTCGGGGCTTCGGAGGGCGTTGACACCATCAGCAACGACCTTAAGCGCATCAATGTCCAGCCCCGAGTCGGTTTCGTCGAGAATCGCCAGCTTCGGGTCCAAAACGGCCATCTGAAAGATCTCATTGCGCTTTTTCTCGCCGCCTGAGAAGCCTTCGTTCACCGGTCGGTTCAAGAGGCTCGGGTCAATATGCAGCACTTTCATCTTTTCGCGGACTAGCTTCAGGAACTGCGCGGCGTCCAGCTCTTCCTCGCCTCGGTAGCGGCGAATAGAGTTCAGCGCGGCTTTGAGGAAGTACGTGTTGTTGACACCGGGAATCTCGACGGGGTACTGGAACGCCAGAAACAGCCCTTCCTGCGCCCGCTCCTCGGCTTCAAGCTCCAATAAATCTTTGCCCTGGAACAGCACTTCGCCGCCGGTCACTTCGTAGGCGTCGCGCCCGGACAGTACGCCCGCCAGGGTGCTTTTCCCGGAGCCGTTCGGCCCCATAATTGCGTGGACTTCGCCGGCGTTGACCGTCAGGTTGATGCCCTTCAGAATTTCTTTTTCTTCGACCCGCGCCCGCAGATCGCTCACTTCGAGTAATGCCATGTTCTCTCCTACAGTCTATTTACGACACTTTGCCTTCACCGACAACAATTTTAATCTCTCGCGGGTGGCCGTTCTCGTTCTTGCCCTGCCAGTGATAATCTTTGCCGTCATGACGCCCGCCGTGCGCGTGCATCGTGACACCTTCGGCATTGGACTTCTTGACCAGCTCTTCGGCCTTGACCTGGGCTTCCTGCTCGGTGTGTAGCGTGATATCATGATGCTCCGGCCATCCCTTGATTTCAATCACATACTTACTCGCCATTTGTGTTTCTCTCCTCGGTTTATCTTTTTTTACGCCGCAGCAGGTCAACGGTCGTTTTCGTTCTGCGATACAGCGGCCAAGCAAGCTGCTGTGCGCCCTTTACTGCCTCTAGGGAGAATGACCCCGATGCAGCGGGAGCGGTCCATTCATCCTGAGCTACGTCAAGATGAAAAGGATATTCGGTATTCATAGGGAAAGGCTGCCCAGGCGGGGGCCATTTGGGCGCGTAACCACACAGCGCCTTAGTTTTTAGCCGCTGCTTGTCTGTCAGTATTGCGCTGATCCTGCTGACAGAGGCAGTGTCAATGTCTCTCTTCTTACGCTGCACGGCTTCCAGCACTCTCAATTCATGGTCGAGCGTGTGCCTCGAAGTGACATCTCCGATGACAACTCCGGCTGTCCCAAGCTCGGCCAAACCGGCAACAATCGCCTTGACGGATTTCTCTACAGCCTGCTGGTATTTAGAGATTGCCTGGCAGTAAGTGGAATCCTCTTGCTGATTAAATACGGTATCAGCCGCGACTAAATCCGAGTGTGCCTGTATGACCCATGCCCGAGACTGTTTCATGCGGCGGGCACCGCAATTTTCAGGGCGCTCATAATCTCTTCAGCATCGTTATCCCCAAGCCGGTAGTACAGCAGGGATGACTTGTCCTGATTGACGGCACGTATCAGGTCTTTGATTTCCGGCCAGCCTTCCGACAGGGCCGTGTGGAACTCGGTTACGTTCGTCAGTGACAGTCTCAAGCGGTCCCCAGGAGGCAGGGGGAACCCCTCAGACGGTCCAAACTGAATTTGGAGAATGCGCCGATCTTCACTCACCTCGTCAAAGCCGAAGTGCCTTGCCACCTCGAATAAGCATTCCTCGTTAGGAGCCGCCTCGGAGGCGTAATAAAGTGCAACCAGCAGCGGCTGGTCTTCCAGCTCAAGGTGTTCGATTACGAGTTCTTGAAGCTGGCTTTTTAGTAAAGGGTGTGGCATCCTGTATCTTTCCCCTATCCGCTCACTTACCCGACGCTGCCTTCGAGGCTGACGCCGAGGAGCTTTTGGGCTTCGACGGCAAACTCCATCGGCAACTCGCGGAAGACTTCCTTGCAGAAGCCGTTGACGATCATCGAAACAGCGTCCTCGGTGGAGATGCCGCGCTGGTTGCAGTAGAAGATCTGGTCTTCGCCGATCTTCGACGTAGACGCTTCATGCTCGACCGTCGCGGTCGGGTTCTTGACTTCGATGTACGGGAACGTGTGCGCCCCGCAGCGGTCGCCCAGCAGCAGCGAGTCGCACTGGGAGTAGTTGCGGGCATTCTCCGCGCCGGGGTTGATCTTGACCAGCCCGCGGTACGTGTTCTGGCCGCGTCCTGCTGAGATGCCCTTCGACACAATGGTCGAGCGCGTGTTCTTGCCCAAATGGATCATCTTCGTGCCGGTATCCGCCTGCTGCATATTGTTGGTGAGCGCCACCGAGTAGAACTCGCCGACCGAGTTGTCGCCCTGCAAGATGCACGATGGGTACTTCCAGGTGATGGCGCTGCCCGTTTCTACTTGAGTCCATGAGATCTTGGCGTTGTCGCCCTTGCAGATACCGCGCTTGGTGACAAAGTTGTAGATGCCGCCGTTGCCGTCCTTGTCGCCGGGGTACCAGTTCTGAACCGTCGAATACTTGATCGTGGCGTCCTTCATGGCAACTAGCTCGACGCAGGCCGCGTGGAGCTGATTCTCATCGCGCATCGGCGCGGTGCAGCCTTCGAGGTAGGAAACGTACCCGCCTTCGTCGCAGATAATCAGTGTCCGCTCAAACTGCCCGGTATTTGCGGCGTTGATGCGGAAATAGGTGGACAGCTCCATCGGGCAGCGGACACCCTTCGGGATGTAGCAGAACGAGCCGTCGGTGAAGACCGCCGAGTTCAGGGTCGCGAAGAAGTTGTCCGAGTAGGGAATGACCGAGCCGAGATACTCGCGCACCAGCTCCGGGTGCTCGGTGACGGCTTCCGAGAACGAGCAGAAGATAATCCCCTGCCGGGCCAGCTCGCCCTTAAACGTGGTCGCAACCGAGACGCTGTCAAAAACGGCGTCCACCGCGACATTGGATAAGCGCTGCTGCTCGGCCAGCGAAATGCCGAGCTTGTCAAACATCGCCAGCATCTCCGGGTCCACTTCATCCAAACTGTTCAGGACCTTCTTCGGCTTGGGCGCGGAGAAATAAGCGATCTTCTGGTAGTCCACGGGCTTGACCGCGACATTGTGCCAGAGCGGGTCGCTCATGGTCAGCCAATGCTTGTAGGCTTTCAGCCGAAATTCCAAAAGCCATTCCGGCTCATTCTTCTTGGCGGAAATAGTCCGAATGACCTCTTCGCTCAGGCCAACAGGGATGGTGTCGCTTTCGATCTCGCTGACAAAGCCGTACTTGTACTCTTTGCTGGCAAACTCTTCGATTGTATCTGTCGCTGCACTCATGGGGGGTTCTCGCAGTTCTAAAAGCTGTTCTGAGGAAATAATAACCGACTAATCTTGTCGGATATAGTGTACCCAAGAACGACGGGAATTGTCAACGCTTTTTGGCGAGGAAAACACCGGCAGGATAAGCGGCGGCGAGGGTAGCGGCATCACGGGGGGTCACACGGCCCGGCCGGCAGAGCCAGTCGAGTTCGGGATTACCGACTTGGAACAGCGAGTGACTCAGGACCGGGAACATCATGTCGCCGGGATCGTCGCTGTGGCCGTCAATCCCGAGCGCGTGGCCGAACTCGTGGGCGCAGATTTCCTGACACTGCGCGGGGTTGTCTTCGAGGTAGACGAGCTGGATGACGACTTTTGTGAGGATCGTGCCAGTATATGTCAGAACAGTCTGTCCGAGGGTGCGGGTGTTTTTCGGCTGCGCGACCTGACCGGCAATGCTCACCGTGATGTCGGCATCCGCTTCGCTGTCCACGAGGCGGTAGCAGGCCGCGCCCCCGGTTGCCTGCACCCATTCGTCGAAGCCGGCCTGCACCCGCCGCCGCCGCTCGGGGGTGTTCAGCGGAGACGGTGCGAAGCAGACGCGCACCGGCATCTGCGGCCAGTGCAGCAGCCGGGCGACTCCCTGGCAGCGGGCGTAGCCGGGCGACTCATCTGCGGCCCAAAGCGGATGGCACACGGCCCAGAGCGCCAGAAGTATGACGAAAGCGGTCCATGACTTCATTTTAACACGCCTTCGCCTGCCTGTCAAACGCACACAGCAGTAAAATTACCGGCAGTAGAGTTACCGGATTATGCCCCGAATCGCCCACTGTCCCTGTTGAACCGGCGCGGAACCCCGAAGATAAAGACATCACCTGCTGTCTTGATTTTCTGAAAGGTTGCCGCCGAGATGTTCCACTCCATCCTGCTGGCCGGGTTTGTCTGGGCCACCGCAAACGCCATGCCACCCGCCCCGGTTCTGCCGCATCTGCCGGCCCCCGCGCCGGTGGTCTCGGTCCCGCTCCGCCTGAACGTAGACGCCCCGCTCGAAAGCGACCAAGCAGCGCTGGAGACGGCATTCGTCGCCCTGATCAACGCCGAGCGGGCCGGGCGCGGCCTCTGCACCCTGACGCCGGACCCGATGCTCACACAAACCGCCCGCGCCCATTCGGAAGAGATGTGCAGCCAGGACTACTTCGACCATCACTCCCCGACCCCCGGCCTGTCGTCGCCGATGGACCGCTACCTGGCATCGAACCGCCAGTTGGGCCTGCCCCAGCCGGAGTATCTCTTGGTCGGCGAGAATATCTTCTATTGCAGCGTTTTCAATGACATCTACAACGTAGACTACGCCCACCGGGCGTTCATGGCAAGTCCCGGCCACCGGGCGAACATCTTGGAAGCCCGCTTCGCCAAAGTCGGCATCGGCCTGTACCGCAGCCCCAAAGGCGAGTTCTGGGTCACCGAGATGTTCAGCCGCGACCGCAACCCGTAGAGTCCCTCTTGGGAACCCCTCCCGCTCGTTCCTCGCTCCCTCCCCGCCCTCCGGGTAGCCAGTGCTGAAGCGGAGAGGGGGAAGAGCTAGGAGAAGGACAGAATAGGAACGCGCCCGTGAGTGCGTTAAGCTTCTCCTTCCGAAACTCCTGACCCTCTCCGCTTCAGCACTGGCTACCCGGAGGGCGGGGAGGGAGCGAGGAACGAGCGGGAGGGGTTCCTACATTGCCGCGTTCAGCGTGTCGGCAAGGCGCAGGCCGGCCAGGGCAATCTGCCGGTCGGCGACCCCATGCGCCGCCGTGAGGTACCCCGGCGGCAGCGTGACTTCGGCTTTCTGGTCCCCCATCGGCGTCATCGGCAGCGCTTCGTTCAAGTACACATACTTCTGCGCGAGGTTGGTCCCCTCCTGCACCCACTCATGCACGGCTTTGTGCCGGACAAGCTGCGGGAACGCCCGGCGTGGATAAGCGGCGGCCAGTCGCGCGGCGTTCTGCTGGATTTGGGCCGGGTCACGGCTCGCCCCGAGCAGATCGTCCCAAAGCGCATGAAGCTTGCGCGGGTGCGCGGCGGCTTCCAGCGGGTCGGCGTCGGTCGCGCCGGGTGCAAGCGACTCATCGTTGCCGCCTTTGTCGCCTTTGGGGAAGAGCGGCGAGAACAGCGACGCATCATGCAGGGGCTGGTGGACATCCCCAATCAAATGCTCCACCCAGCACAGCGCCACCGCCCGGTCCTGATCCGGCGCGGTCTTTGTGGACAGCAGCGCCGTTTCCGCCCCGATCTGCGTTTCGGCATTGGGCGTCACAACAATCAAGGTCGCCGGGGGAGGCGTGTAGCCCGGCGCAACCACCGGCAGGTCAATGTAGTGCCAGATGGGCCGGTCGTCGGGCGTCTTGCGGACATCATCCGGCCAGGTAGACGCCTTCATAAACGCCCACCGCGCCTTATCGGCATACCCCGCCGGCTTCTCCGCCATCCACAGCGCATAGTCTCGGTGCTTCGCCAGCAGCGCATCCACCGCCGCCTTCGTCTTCGGCGAAAGATTGTCATACGCGACGCTCGCCGCCGTCATATGCCCCGTCCCGTTCCACGCTTGGGCGCAAGGAGCGGCAAGAGCAAGCAAAGCCAGACCGGCAAGCGCGGGAAGCAGTCGTTTCATGTTGTTCATGGTGTACTGTTCGCGGTTTCCTTGTACAAATCCTGTTGACTGGCACCCCGAAGTTTCTGTCATCCTGACGCGATTGGGACAAACAAAAGAAACGCCCGGCCTGCTCTCAAAAGAAACGCCCGGCCTGCTCTCGATGAGCAGGACAGGCGTTTCTTGACGAGCCGAATTGATCTACCGCTTAACCTTTGCGCTTGAATAGTTCAGGAAATGTTGAGCGAGCAGCTTGCACAAGTGCAAAGCACATTGCTGCAAAGGAAAGAAGAACAAAGATTGAAAGCAGCAGCAAAAAACTTTGATTGACGGGTGCTGACTGCTGTACCCTCACGAGAGTATACAGCAATGAGGATGACCAGGATACCACCGCCGAGACAACCAGACAAGCCACAATCACTGAGCGTGTTTTCCCCGCACTTGTTTTCACCAACACAAGAATGTACAGCAATGCAGGCACGAAGGCTGCGATTGCGACAAGTGGGTTTTTGTCCAATTCTATCCCAAAGAACAAAGTGTATGCGATTGGCAGCGACGTCACAAGGCCGCCGCGTATCGCGCTTGGCGCGGGCAGTCTAAAGAAGCAAGTGATCATAAGTAGCGCGAACGCTGAAAACGCAAGAACCGGGATTGTCTCGGAATGTACCATATTGCATAGCTTTCTTACTGCGGGTGTTCCCCGGAAAACGGCACCTGCTTGAATGCTGCCTCAACAGACAAAGACCATAGGCGGTGCCTGTTGAAGCAATCACTATAGCAGGAGGAGAAAAGGTCATAAGTAAGCCGATAGTGCTTGAAGTCCCTTTCCAGTGCCCCATTCGGCCAACCCATTCGTAGCAAGTCCTACTCCGCCAACGGCAACAATTCCCCCACCTGTAACGAGAGGTGGAAACTTGGCAAGAATCCCGACGCCGACACCAACAAGACCTACCACGGTGACAATTTTGCCAACATTAAACGTTCTAGCGCCGGACCTTTGCAGAGAGATACCTACCTTCGACACTGTCGTGCTGAGTTTAGATTTGTGTCCATCAGGATCAACTCGGTTGACAGGGTCGCCGTCGCAGTATGCATAGGGCGACTCAGACAAGTCCGTGTCCCGCGTCAAGAACCCGCCTACCGCTGGGTCGTAGTAACGCGCTCCGACCTTCTGAAGCGAATACGAACCCGGCAGACCCGCAGGCGCAACCCCGTCCTGACGGTAACCACTGCTCGCTCCATACGAGTACGCACTCGCCGTGCCGCCTGTCAACGAACTCAGCCCGAACGCCGTCGGCGCGTTGGCGCTGGTGATGCTCTGGCTTGCGTTCGTGCTCTGCGCACGTTGCCGCGACCATCGGCAACCAAACCGGCCAGCGCCGGAAGCAGTCGTTTGATATTCATGCCTTAAAGTTTACCCCCGCCGGCCAAAAATCCTGTTAGGGTTTTCCACTTCCAGTTAGTGTCACTTGGTAGCGGCTGAACTTGTCGTTTTTGGCTGTCACCTTTGTGGGAGCGTAATTGATCTTCACATCTTTGTGGAAAATTTTGAACAATGCCTTTGGCATTGTCTTTTGTATTTCCTGCACTTCATTGTTTGCTTCGGATAGCGTCGGTCTACTCACAGATATTGTGATAGAGACATCGTTCCGACTTGACAAACTTCGGGGTGCCTGATCCTGTCTTTTTGGAATTTGTGCAGTCGCTGTTGCCGGCATGAAGTTTACAGCGAGGGCGATTGCTAGACAATAGCAAACGGAATTGACTGAATGTGACATCTGAGTTCCTTTCATAAATGCTCTATTTGATCTGTAGTGATAGCACTTCCTGCCCTGATGTGCAGTCACAGCAGGAAGTGCATCAACTGAGTTGGGGGGCTATTTTTCCCCTTTCACTCCCACTTCTATAGTAACATCGTGAAACGAACCAAACTTGTCGACACCATCTCGATAGTGTATTTTCAAGTTGCCCTCGAATTTTGCTCCTTTAAACGCCCCCAAAACTGCGGCAACTCCTTCTGAGACTTCTTTTGCAGTCGTGCCGGGGGCTTTGCCCCCGCCCCCTCCGCCAGAAGCACCGCCGCCTCCGCCTGTGGGACCGCCGCTGCCGCCCGGTCCACCAGGGGTAGACGCACCCGAACCAGGCTGCCCCGGCTTGGTTGGCTTCTTGGCTTTGTGTCCGCTGGGGTCGGTGAAGTTGACGGGATCGCCGTCGCAGTAGGCATACGGCGACTGAGACAAGTCCGTGTCCCGCGTCAAAAAACTACCCACTGCCGGGTCGTAGTACCGCGCCCCCACTTTTTGGAGCGCATACGAACCTGGCAGGCCCACCGGCGCAACTCCGTCCTGACGGTAACCACTGCTTGCTCCATACGAGTACGCACTCGCCGTGCCCCCCGTTACCGAACCGATCCCAAAGGCGGTCGGTGCATTGGCGCTCGTGATGCCCTGGCTGCCATCCGTACTCTGGCGCACATTGCCCCGCCCGTCGGCAAGCGGGTACTCCCCGTTGCACCGCACCAGGCCGTTGCCCCACACGTACTGCGCCAGCAAAGTGCCGCTCCCCGTCTTCTCCTCCACCACCTGACTTTCATCGAAGTAGTAGATTGTCAAGGCCCCGTTCACCGTCTTGTTGATCTGGCGACCGATGGCGTCATACGAGAAGCCCTCCGTCGTGCCCGGCTTGGTCAGGCTCACAAGCTGGTCGTCGAAGTCATACCCAAACGTCGTCACCTGCCCGCCGATGGTCTCCGAGGTGCGGTCGCCGTTGGCATTGTACCCGAACCCGTAGGCGCTGCCGGCGATGGTCTTGACCTCATCGTCAGCGTCATACGTGAACGGGCTGGAATTGCCATCGTAGTAAAGTGTTCGGTTGCCCGCCCCGTCCACGGTGTAGCTGGTGCTGTAGGGGCTGCTGCCGGTGCGGCTCTCGCTGGTCAAATGCCCCTGCCCGTCGTAGACGTAGGTACTTTGGGTCGGGCCGGGCATCGTGTCGGTATTGGTGCTGGTGCCTTCGTTAATGCCCGTGATCTGGTGGTCGGCGTTGTAGGCGTAGCCGTAGGACGAGAACACGACACTGCCGCCGTTCCAGTTGTAGTAGTTGTGCAGCGTGCTGTCCGGGTTGTAGTACTGGTCGGTGCGGGTGCCGTTGGGGTTGTACAGATGGCTCTGATTGCCGTTCTGGTCGTAGGCATAGGACGTGGTGCCGGCGCTGTCACCGACGGAAGCCAGCTCGTTGCGGGCGGTGTAGGTGTAGGAGATGACGCGCCCGTCGTAGTCGGTGACGGAGGACAGCAGCCCTTTTTGCCCGGCGGCGTCGTAGGAGTGGCTGTAGTGGCGGATGCCGCTGAAGGCTTCGGTAAGCAGGCGGTTATCGGCGTCGTAGGCGCGGGTGAACGACGCGGCAGAGTTGGCGAAGGAGACGAGGTTGTCGTTAGCATCCAGGATGTAGCGGTTTGTGCTGCCGTCGGGGTAGGTCGTGGTGACAAGGCGCTCCCAGGGGTCTGGGGTGTAGGTGGTGGTGCGGCCCATGGCATCGGTGCGGGCGGTTTGGAAGCCGAGTGCGTCATAGGTCCACCGGGTTACGCTGCCGAGGGGCGTGGTGGTAGAGGCGAGGTAGCCGTTGGCGTCATAGGCGTAGCCCGTATGGTGACTGTTGGGATCGTACTTGTCGAGGACAAGGCCGTAGTTGCCGATAATGTAGGTCGTTGTCGCTTTGACGCTGCCCGTTGCGTCTTTCTCTTGCTTCTGCGTCCGGTTATCGTTTGCGTCGTAAGCGAAGGCAACGCTGCGACCCGAAGGCTGTGTTATGGTCAGCGGTCGATTGTGGGCATTGTAGGTTGCTGCGATTGCGCTTCCACCGGGCGGTGTGGCGGTCAGCATGTTTCCCATGCCGTCAAACGTGTACTTCCAAAGGTAGCCGCGCTTATCCTGTCTCTGCGTGACATTGTTGTCGGCATCATATGTGTAGTATTCCGCGTAGCCGAGCGCGTCGGTTACTTGGGATAAGCGGCCACTCGCGTAGGTATGAACCGTGCCGTGGTTGTTGGCATCGGTGATCGTGGTCGCGGTCGCGCCGTAGCTGAAGCTCGTTGGGTTGCCCAGAGCATCTTTTTCCCAGGCCAGGCTTTTGTCTGCGGCGTTGTAGGAAAACGTGGAGGTGTTGCCGCGCAGGTCCTTAACGCTCGTCACATCGTGCTGCGCGTCGTAACCCAGCGTGATGCTGTACGATGAGCCGTTGTAGACGGGGGAGGTGACTTGGGAAAGGTTGTTGGAGTTCGCGGCGTCATAGGTCAGTGTAAACACGCGCCCCAACGGGTCGGTGATCGTGTTGTATGTGCCGGCGGTCGGGCCGTTAAAGCCGAAGGTCGCCGTGCGGTTACTTGAGTCGGTGACGCTGACCAAGCCGCCGTTCGAGGCGTTGTTGACCGTAATCTGGTTGCCGTTGCTGTCAGTGATCGTGTTGAGAACGTATGCGCCGCTGTTGTACTTCGTGAAGCGGTACTTCGTTTGGGCCTCGTCAATGATGTCATAGCTGGTAGCGGGGCTTCCGTTGGCAATCAGCCGCTCATGGATACCGGGGGGCGGAGTATAAACGCCGGAGTTGTTGCCGAAGACATAGCGGCGGCCATCGCCCCAGGTGACTTGGACGTTGCCGGTGCTGGTCGGGGCGATTTGGCTTTCGTAGAACAGCAGCCACTTGTAGCCGAAAGGACTGGGGAAATCGGTTTGGCTGTTATGGTACAGGGTCAGATCAACTTTCATGCCGCCACGCGCAACCCAGCTTACTGTCGGAATGGCGGTAGTTTTGTTGCCGGTGCCGGTGTTCGTATCGTCTACCGAGCCGACCCAGGGCTGAGAAGGGCCGGGAGAAGAAGCGGCATTCCCGCCCGCATCTCCGCCGCTGACCGGATCAGGCTTGATCGCTGCGGCATGGAGCGGAACAAAGAGGGAGAAAAGCAGCAGTGCAGAGGCCGTCAGTTCAGAGAACCGGCGCAAACTGACGAAGACTTTTGAGTGACGAAGACTTTTGAGTGACGAAGACTTTTGAGTGACGAAGACTTTTGAGTGACGAAGACTTTTGAGTGATCACGAATTGCCTCTTAGATTTCAGCCTGACGACAAATAGGTACTTCCCGATGACCCGGCGACAAACTTGAGCGTCCTCCCTTTTCTGTGACCTGCGATTAGGATAACATAAATCCTGCCTGCTTGTCAAGGCGGGCGGACATTTATTTTCGACGCGCTCCCTGTGCTATAACAGCCCATGCTGTTAGTGATAGACGCGGGCAGCCTCGACCCGCTCGCAGCGAAAACATGCCAGTAGAATCACCAGTCTTTCACAAACTTTGTTTTCTCTGCCGAAATTTTACGCTGTGTTTACGGTGGCTTGGTATGCTGAGGGCGTCCGCTGTTTCCGGGCCGCAACAACGCGGGTTTCGGAAATGGGGACGGACGCATCGGCAACTCTTGCAGACACACGGAAAGGCAGGCATTTTCATGGTTTCTTCGCGCATTCTCGCTTTCGGATTGGGGGCCGCCGCGCTCCTCAGCTTCGCGGCAGCCCGGCCCGCATCGGCCGGCAGCACCAACGACAATTACACCGTGTCGTTCACGACGCCGACGGCGTTTCTCGGCACGGGAAACGGAGACATTCAGTTTGGGTTCAACCCGGACGGACCCAACCCCGCTCAGGCCAGTGTCACCGGCAGCGGCTTGACGTATTCCAGCGACTGGAAGGTCAATCCGTTCGGTATCAGCACGTATGGGGATGCCTCGTTTAACTTCTTCAGCCAGAGCGTCACGATCAAAAACACTGACCCGCGGAACGGCTTCACGCTGCCGGTCACGAATTGGGGCAGCACGTTCGGCTTCAACCTGAACTACCAGGACCCGCCCGGCAAGGACCCGTCAGACTTCGTGCTGGTGCTGCAAAAAACCGGTCAGGCGGACGTATCTCTGTTCGACATCCGGTTCGACCCGGCAGGGACGGCGTACCTGGTCAGCGCCGCGCCGGGAGTCTCAATTCAGGCGCAGGACGGAACCCCGCCGCTCGGAACCAATCCGGTTCCAGAAGCTTCCACGACGGTCTCGCTCGGCTTGCTGCTGGTGCTTGGCCTCGGTGCCGCCGTAGTCAAAAAGAAGACAACAGCTCAAGCGTCGGCGTAACGCCCCAAATACTGTTCCGCCGGCTCGGTACCGAGCCGGCGGGGCTTTCTGCCGTCTCGGGTGTGCTATAATAGCCCATGCTGTTAGTGATTGATGCGGGCAATTCCAATGTGACATTCGGGGTCTATGACGGCGACGCGCTGACACGGCACTGGCGGATACGCACGGAAACGGGGCGGACAGCGGACGAGTACGCGGCGTTTCTCGGGGCGCTGCTTGGGCAGAGCGGCCTCTCGGCGGCGGACATCTCAGGAGTGGCGCTGGCAAGTGTCGTGCCCGGCGCGACCCCGGCCCTGAAACGTCTGGCCCGGTCGGTGTTCGGGCTGGACGCTTTAGAAATCACGGCGGGAAGCGATCTCGGGCTGACGGTCGGCTACACGCCGCCGGGAGATGTCGGCACCGACCGGCTGGTGGACGCGGCAGCGGCGGTGTTCAAGTACGGCGCTCCGTGCATCGTGCTGGACTTCGGCTCGGCGACGACGTTCAACGCCGTCGCCGCCCCGCCGTCGCCGGGCAGGCTGCCGGTCTACTTGGGGGGCGCGATTTGCCTGGGCATCGGCCTGTCGCTGGAAACGCTGTTCGCCAAAGCCGCCAAAATCCCGCGTGTCGAGCTGGCCCCGCCGCCGTCGGCCATCGGCGGCAACACGGTCCATGCCCTGCAATCGGGCATCGTGCTGGGCACGCTGGCGCTGGTGGACGGCATGATTGCCCGGTTCCGGGCCGAGATGGCCGCCCCAGACTGCCCGGTGATCGCGACCGGCGGCTACGCAACAGAATTGCTGGCCGGGTCGAGCGCAAGCATCACGCATTTGGAGCCGCATCTCACGCTTGACGGCCTGCGCCTGGTCTACGCCCGCTCGGTGACAGGCACAGTTTGATGCCCCGTGCGGTTCTGCTGCTGGCGGTGTTTCTGGTCAGCACAGCGGGCCTGTTCACCCATCAGGCATTGGCGGAAGCAACCCCGCTGGCGATTGCCGCCTGGCGGCTCGGGCTGGCCGCACTCTTCTTCGGCGTCCTGTCTTTTTTCGGCGGCCTGCCCCTGGTGCGCCGAGACCCGCCCGCCGCCTCCGCGCCCATTCCCCCAAACGTCCGGCTGCGCCTGCTGCTGGCGGGCCTGTGCCTCGCCGGGCACTTCGTCACCTGGTTCGCTGCACTGGACCGGACCTCCGTGGCCCGTGCGACGCTGCTGGCCTGCACCACCCCGCTCTGGACTACCTTCGGGGGATTTATTTTAGGCCGCCGCCGCCCGTCGGGCCGGGACATTCTCGCGCTGGGCGTCGCCGGCCTCGGCCTCTGGCTCGTGACATCGGCGTCCGGGCAGGCCGCGACCCCGTCATCCTGGCTCGGCGACGCCTTCGGCCTCACGGCGGGCCTGCTGTTCGGCGCATACCTACTCTGCGTCGAGGGCCTGCATTTCACGGTCTCTGCCCGGCGGCAGGTGACGGCAACCTACACGGTCGCCGCCGCCGCGCTCTGGGCGGCGCTTTTGGTGCGCGGCGGCGCGACCATCCATTACTCGCTGTCCGTCTGGAAAGCCCTGCTTGGCATGACGCTCGGCCCACAAATTTTCGGCCATACCCTGCTGAACTGGTCCCTGCGCCACTTTTCGTCGTCCCGCGTCGCCTTCTCCATCCTGCTGGAACCCGTCCTCGCCGCCCTGCTGGCCTGGCAGCTTCTCGGCCAGACAGTGACCGCCGTACAGCTTTTCGGCGGCGTCCTGGTTTTGACGGCCCTGGCTCTCGTCATCGGGCAAAAGACCTCTGCCGAAAACGCGGAAGCCCAAGCTGTTGGATAGGATGGCTGTGGTATAATCGGAAATATGATCGGAAATATGAACTGCGGCTTGCACGAGGTTTATCACGCTTCGCCGGTGCAGGGCTTGGTGCAAATCATTCCGCATGTCGGCACCCACGGGCAGTCCTGGGTTTACGCAACTGACAACATTGCGGTAGCGGCAATGTTTCTCGGCAGACTCGGTGGAGATTTTACCTGTGCGTCAGGAATATATGAGGGTAGACCATATCTCTGCGAGCGGTTCGCGGGTGCTTTTGACCGACGGTATGGTTCGGCAAAAGGCTCGATTTATCGTTTGTCGGGCACGGACTTTGTCTCGGGGCAAACTTCCTACAGCAAGGACTTGGTATGCAACCGGGCCGTCGAGCCGCTCAGTGAGACCAGAGTTGACAATGCGAAGGACTATTTATTGCGGCTCGCCTCTGGAGGCAAACTGCTCGTTAAGTTTTACCCGGATCGGTTTTGCCTGACGCCGGACGATGAGGATTTAGTCGTGAAGGCTGCCCGAATGTATCGGCAATTTGGGGAAAGTGCTCTGGAACAAGTTCAGGAGTTTCACCCTAGACTGCTTGATCGCGTAATGGAATTGGTCGCGAAGAATAAGATATGACGATTTTAGCAATAAAACTGAAGCCCCTACAAATTGGGCGGTGACTATTGACGCGCCGCTGGCGAGTGGTAAAGAAATCGAGGGGGTTACCGTGAACACGAAAACGGAAAGCAAAACAATAGCGTAAAAGCCCTCTCTCCGAAAAGGCCGCTCCTCTTATCTGAGCCTGCGGACTCTTCAGCGCGAGGTCCAGGATTTGAAGCTGCAAATTGCACACTTGGAAGCCGCTTTGGGAACCCGAGTGCCACAATCGCTCTCGGAGCTGAGGCCGCGCCGCCTGCCGCCGCCGGGTAAGACCGCGATGCAGATGATCCAAGGTCAGTGGCCGGGCGAAGAAACGACCGAGCAGCTTCTCTCTCAGCTCAAGGCACTGAAATAATGCCTGACACGGACGTTACGGTACGCTGGGTTCAGTATCTACTAGACACCAATATCCTCTTGGCGTATGTCAGCTGGCAGGCATTGGCACAATACATCGAAGCGACTTATCAGCTTGGCACACGGCAGCCGACACCGATTATCAGCATTGTCAGCGAAGCCGAAATTCGGGTTTTGGCGGCGCAGAACAAATGGGGGCTGTTCAAGATCAAAATGCTGGAAGAAAAGATGCTGGACTTCCTGACGATCGTGCCGATTCCCTACGAGGGTCTGCTGGGAGCGTATGTGGAGATTGATGACTACAGCCGCCGGCACGGGCCGATAATGGGTAAAAATGATGTCTGGATCGCGGCAACTGCGCGGGTGACAGGTGCGACGATCCTCACAACGGACAAAGATTTCGATCATCTGCATCCGCAGATCATCACGCGGGAATATCTCAGCCCGAACAGCCGCTTAGAGAAGTATTTATAGAGAAGCAGTTATGACGATGACAGCAAGCAATTTATCAACAAGTAAGCTGAAGCCCCTGCATATTGGGGCGGTCTCGATTGATACGCCGCTGGTGCTCGCGCCGATGGCGGGGGTGACTTCGCATGCGTTCCGGCTGCTCTGCCGCAACCACGGCGCGGGGCTGGTGGTGACCGAGCTTTTATCGTCCCACGCAATCCATTACAAGAACGCCAAGACATTTGGAATGTTCGACTGGTCGGACGCCGAGCGTCCCGTGTCGGTGCAGCTCTTCGGGGGCGACCCGGCGCTGATGGCCGAGGCGGCGCAAGTCGTGGAAGCGGCGGGGGCGGATATTGTGGACCTGAACATGGGCTGCTGGGTGCCGAAAGTCGCCAAGACCGGCGCGGGGGCGACCCTGCTGAAAGACGTCTGCCTGGCCCAGTCAGTGGTCAAAGCGATGGTGGATGCGGTCAAAGTCCCCGTCACCGTGAAGATTCGCGCGGGCTGGGACCCGTCGCAGACCACCGGGATTGACTTCGCCCGGCGGGCGCAGGATGCCGGCGCGGCGGCGATTGCGGTGCATGCCCGGTACGCCAGTCAGGGCTTTACAGGTCATGCCGATTGGAGCATCATTCGCCGGGTGAAAGATGTGGTCACGATCCCCGTCATCGGTAACGGCGATGTCGAAACGCCGGAAGATGCCAAGCGCATGATGGACGAGACCGGCTGCGACGGGGTCATGGTGGGCCGGGCGGTCATGGGCAACCCGTGGCTGTTTGGAGATATTAAAGCGTATTTGGAGACCGGCGAGAAGCGGCCTGCGCCGACCCTGGCCGAGCGGATTGACGCCGCGCTGTTCCACCTGAAGACCATGGCGGCAAGCCCGGCGGTCGGCGAGGAGCGGGCGGTTCGGGAGATGCGCGGGCAGATGACGCACTACTTCAAGGGCTTCCCCGGCGTGTCCGCCCTGCGCGGCCTGCTGGTGACGGCGGCGACGATCGGCGAGATCGAAGACCTGCTGCGGCGCGACCATAAAGCGCGGCGCGAGACGGAGGAGCGATGACCCCTACTCAAGCACCGGAGACAACCAACCCATCGCCGTCTTCGGCAGGCCGTGCTGCACTGAAGACCGCTGGGCTGGCGCTGGCTGCCTATGCGGCGTTTAACCTGCTCCTGCCGCAGATTCCGGCACCCCATCGGGGAACTGCTTTCGGCATCGTCGCGGGCATCGTCGTGTCGGCGGCGCTGGGGTTTATGCTGCTGCAATTGTGGCTGGCGCAGGCGATTGTCGCCATGCGCCCCCGTCCGCTGGCATCCGGCCTAGCAGCGGTCTTATGCGGGGTGCTGTTTGCGCTTTGTTACTGGCTGTCCGCCCCCTACGGCGACAACCCGCCGCTCGGCTTGCAATTCGTTCAGGGCCTCGCGGTCACTTTGGTCTGTACATTTCTCGGCATCCTGCTGTCGCCGATTATTCGCGAGCCGAATGTCCTGCTACCGGTCGCACTGGTAGCGATGCCGATTGACTACATTGGCGCGATGACCGCTATTGGCTTCACGCACGCGATTGTTGACAAGCACCCGGATTTTGTCCACCACGTTTCTGTTCCTGTTCCCGGCATCGGTGGCGCAGTACACCACGGCGGCCTGCACCCGATTATCTTCATTGGACCGGGCGACGTGCTGTTTGTCGCGTTTTTCTTTGCGGTCGTCTTGCGGCTGAACTTAAACGTGCGCGGGACGTTCTGGTGGATTTACGGACTCTTAACCGCAACGATGCTTGCTGTTCAAGTATTTGGCCTGAACATCGCGGCGCTGGTGCCGATGGGCTTGGCCGTGCTGCTGGCAAACTTCCGCTACTTTAAGCTGAAGCGCGAGGAAGTCTTCGCGACGCTCTACGCTGGTCTGCTGGTCATCGCCCTGGTCACGGGTTTTTATCTCTACTACACGCACACACAAAAGCGCGGCCCGACGCTGACCGAAGCGCCGGGCGTGTCGCAGCCCGCCACGAAAGGAACGACGATCCGATGACCACCCCCGCCGAGGCCCCCCGCCGGGTCGTCCTACTGGAAACCGACGAACGCGCCGGGCTTGTTGCGGCCCTCGCCGCCACCTGCGCCGCCGAGGAGGTCTCTCTGGACATCGTCACTGGCCCCGGCCATGTCTTGATCACGTTCGATACGGGCGACGCTTCCCTGGCCGCCCTGCTGCCGGAGCTTGGCAGGGTCGGCGGCGTCGTTTCGGTGACGCCGTATACCGTGCTTTAGTGGCCCGTTAGGAGAGACCTCACCCCGCGACAAGTCGCGGGGTGAGGTCTCTCCTACTGGCGCTCTGAACCGCCTGCACCGGGCGCGATCTCATACGCGCACCCGTGCGAGGACGGCAGGACTTTGCCGGGGTTGCAGAGGCCGGAGGGATTGAAGACAGCCCGGACCACTTCCATTGTTCGCAGGGTCTCCGGCGGAAACAGCAGCGGCATATAATCACGTTTCTCGACCCCAATGCCGTGCTCCCCCGTCAGTGTGCCCCCTACCCCGATACACAATTCCAAAACCTCATGGGAAGCGGCGAGGACACGCCTCACGTCGTCCGGGTCGCGCTCGTCGAACAGGATCACGGGATGCAGGTTGCCGTCACCGGCGTGGAAGACGTTGGCGATCCGCAGTCGGTGCCGAACACCGATGTCCGCGATGGCGCGGAGGACTTCCGGCAGCTTCGAGCGCGGAATGACGCAGTCCTGCGTGACGCACGACGGGGCGAGCCTTCCAAGTGTGCCGACGGCTTTCTTGCGGGCGGCCCAGAGAGCGGCCCGCTCGACGGGCGTAGATGCCGCGCGGATTTCGCGGGCGTTCCCCGTCTCGCAGTGCGCCCGGACACGGGCGGCTTGGATGTCGAGTCCTGCCGCCAGACCGTCCAGCTCGATGATCAAGATCGCGCCGGCGTCACGGGGGAAACCGAAGTGAAACGCCTCTTCCACGGCCTGCAAGATGACGGAGTCCATCATTTCCAATGCCGCCGGGACAATCCCCGCCGCCACAATCGCCGAGACGGTCTCGGTCGCGTCGTCCACGGTGTCGAAGACAGCCAACAGTGTACGGACACTCTGCGGGGCGCGGGTCAGGCGCACGGTCGCTTCGGTGACGATGCCGAATGTTCCTTCCGAGCCGAGCGCTAAACCCAGCAGATCGTAGCCGTTGACGTCTTCGGTCTTGTCCCCCAGCGTCACGATCTCGCCGTCGGGCAGGACCATTTCCAGCGCCAGAATATGGTTTGCCGTGACACCGTACTTCAGCGTGTGCGGCCCGCCGGCATTATTTGCAATGTTGCCGCCGAGCGTCGAGGCCCCCTGAGACGACGGATCGGGGGCGTATAAGTAGCCGTCAGCAGCCACCGCTTTGGTCAGCGCGATATTGACCGCGCCCGCCTGTGCGGTCAGGCGCCTATTTCTTAAATCAATCTCCAAAATCTTGTTCATGCGGGCGACGCCGATGAGCACCCCGCCGGGGCAGAGGGTTCCGCCTGCAAGGCCCGTGCCCGCCCCACGCGGGGCAAACGGAACGCCGTGCGCGGCGCAGACTTCCACCACTTCCGAGACCTGCGAGGTCGTGCTTGGGAGCACAATCGCCAGCGGCGCGGCCTTCTCCAATGGGTAGGCGTCGTTTTCGTAGACCGCTCGCTCCCCTTTTTCGGCAAGCACGGCATCAGGGCCGACAATTCTTCTCAGCTCCTCCAGCATTGTCATTTGCCTCCTAAAACCCGCACGGCGGGCAGCGCTTTTCCGTGGGCGTCAAACACCGAGTCCCAGTTCAGCGTGTCCGGCTCCCATGCAATGACGCCGCGCCCCGAGTGATTTGGAACAGCGCGAACGGCGGCGAGCAGCGCCCGGTAAAACTCCGCCTGCCCGGCGGGAGTCAGGGGAAACTCGGGCGTTCCCGGCAGTGCGGGGTCGCCGCCCGCCGACGGCCAGTTGGTCTCGACGATCATGAGCGGCTTGTGTAAATTGGCTGCGATGTATGTCATCGTGTCGCTGAGATGGGTCAGCCGCCAGGGTTCATAGCCCGCTTTGCGGTCCCAGGGTGTGCCGGGATAATAGCTCAGGCCGATGACGTCGTAGGAAAGCGCGACATGCGCGGCCCGCGCCGCTTCGGGCAGCGCCGCGAAATACCATTTGACGAAGCCGGTGTCCTGACCGTCGGGAACGTGAAGGATCGTCAGCGGCGAATGCCCCGGCAAGCTGCCGTCCCGTACCCCCGCCAGCCCGGCGGCAAGGAGCGACGCCGCCCGGCTCATGCCCGCTTTGTCCGGCTCCCAGAAATCGCCGCCAAGCGCAGCCCCGCTGCCGTCCACCCCGCTGCCGTAAAGCAGGCCGTTCTTGGTCTCATTGCCGACCTGAACATAGTCCGGCATCGCGCCGCTTCGGTGCAGGTGCTCGACCACGTCCCGGCTGTAGTCATGGACCGTCTGCACGAGCTTCGGAAACGGCAGCGCGGCCCACGCTGCCGGCTTTGTCTGATGGCTCGGGTCGGCCCAGGTATCCGAATAGTGAATGTCCAGCAGAAACGCGAGGCCATGTGCTTTGATACGCTTGCCGAGCGCCGTGACATTTGCGAGGCTCGACACAGCATTCTTTGGGTCGGCGCCGGGATGCACCCAGAGCCGGACCCGAACAACCTGCCAGCCGTTGCGCTTGGTGATGGTCAGCAAGTCGGCGGGTGTACCACCGTCGGAATAGGTCACGCCCCGGCTCTCGTAATACGGCAGCGCCGACAGGTCGGCCCCGGTAGCAAAGGATGAGTTCTGCGCCCGCACCGCCACGCTTCCAAGCAGCAGGGCAGAAAGCGCGGCGACGGCGAGGAGCGAAAGACAGGCAAAGCGTGACCAAGGTGCAGCCATAAGCGGGTATACTTTAACGGCCCTGCGGTGCAGGCCGGGCGGATGGCGGTGGCGCTGGCGAAGGGTGGCTTCGTGCAAACGACAGCCAGAGCCAGCCGGCGACAAGAATAACGATAGCCATACCCAGCGCATTGCGGCGGCGCTCGGCGCTGCCGTCGGGCCGAGGCTCAAAAACGCGGCGATCCATAATTCTATTTTACCTCTAACCCGTAGGAGATTGACACACATGAAGCTGGAAAACAAAGTGGCGATTGTCACCGGGTCGGCCACCGGGATCGGCCAGGCAATTGCCGCCGGCATGGCCCGCGAAGGGGCATCGGTGGCGGTAGACTATGTCGGCGGCCCGGATGCCGCCAGCCAGACCGTGCAGATGATCGAAAGCGCGGGCGGCAAGGTGATCGCCGTCGCCGCCGACGTTTCCCAGCCCGACCAGGTGGCGAATCTCATGCAGCAGACTCTGGCGAAGTTCGGGCGGCTGGATATTCTGGTCAACAACGCCGGAATCGAGCGCAAGCATCCCATCACCGAGTTCCCCTTCGATGAATGGAACAAAATCATCGCGGTCAACCTGACCGGGCCGTTTTTGTGCGCTCAGGCCGCTGCCAAGCAGATGCTGGCCCAGAATGGGCCGGGCCGGATTATCAACATTTCCAGTATTCATCAGGACCTGCCGATGCCCGGCAACGCTCCGTACTGCGCGTCCAAAGGCGGCTTGCGGATGCTGATGCGGACCATGGCGGTCGAGATGGGGCCACACGGCATCACCGTGAATAACATCGGGCCAGGGGCGATCTACACGCCGATTGACGCCGATGTCCAGGCGCACCCGGAGATGGAAGCGGCCCTGATGGCCGAAATCCCGATGGGACGCTGGGGCAAGCCCGAAGAGGTCGCCAATCTCGCGATCTTTCTAGCCTCCGACGACGCCGCGTATATCACCGGCAGCACATATTACATTGATGGCGGCATGCTCCGCATGTCGGGAGGGCTGTAGGAACCTACCCCCGCTATGCCTTCGGCATTACTTCGTATCTGTTCCTCGCGCCCCCTCCCTAAGAAGGAAGGGTGAGGAGTTTAGGACCAACCGCGTGGGCCACTGCCTCGCTGATGGCTTATTGGCTCCACCCTTCCTTCTTAGGGAGGGGGCGCGAGGAACGAGCGGGGGTAGGTTCTAAATTATGCTCACGCCTAATCTCCCAGCCTTAATCCTTGCCCCGATGCAGGGCCTCACCGATGCGCCGATGCGGGCGTACCAATCGGACTGCGGCGCGTTCACGTTCGCCGTCTCGGAGTTCCTGCGGGTCAGCACCGAAGTGCCGCCCCGCAGGCAGTTCGTGCGTCATGTGCCGGAGCTGCTGCACGGCGGCAGGACGCCCGGCGGGCTGCCGGTACAGGTGCAGCTCCTCGGCGGCGATCCAGGCCGCATGGCCGCGTCGGCAATCGTCGCAGTGAAAGCTGGAGCACGCGCGATTGACATCAATTTCGGCTGCCCCGCGCCGACCGTCAACCGGCACGACGGCGGGGCGGCGATTTTGAAATCCCCAGCGCGGGTTGAGGCGATTGTCGCAGCCATCCGTGCGGCCCTGCCGCCGGACATTCCTGTCTCGGCCAAGCTGCGGCTCGGGTGGGATAACTCCGACGACATCTTCGAGAACGCCGCCCGCGCGGCGGCCGGCGGGGCGGCCTGGATCACCATTCACGGGCGGACCAAGATGCAGGGCTACGCCCCGCCCGCCGACTGGACACGCATCGGGATGGTCCGGGAGCAGCTTGACATCCCTGTCGTTGCCAACGGCGATTTGTGGACCGTGGAAGACTTCCGGCGCTGCCGGGACATGACCGGCTGCCGGCACTTTATGATCGGGCGCGGGGCACTCGGCAATCCACACCTGGCCCAGCAGATCGCATGTGAGCTAGGCATTGCCCGGAACCCCTGCCCCGCCGAATCGTCGCTGCCGATTGACTGGGCACCCCATTTGCGCCGCTTGATTGCACTGACGGCGCACATCGAGGGTCAGGCTCTGACCGACAAGCGCTCGGACCATTTTTTGGTCTGCCGCCTGAAGCAATGGCTTAATCTGGCCTCTCGGCAGGGACACTTCGACAGGTTCGAGTCGGTCAAGCGGCTGGAAACGACTGGGGAGCTTTTTGCGTTTTTGGAACCCACCCCGCTCGTTCCTATGCCTTCGGCATTACTTCGTATCTGCGACCCTCCCGAAACGGGAAGGTGAGGAGGTCAGATAAGTCTGAAGCGCAGCAGGCAACGGCCCTCTTCGCCGACGCCCTATAACTCCTCACCTTCCCGTTTCGGGAGGGTCGGAACGCAGTTCCGGGGTAGGTTCCTACAAATCCACCTTCTCGTTCTCGCCGGACTGGGCCGCTTTGCCAGTCAGGGCGACTTTGGCAAGGCTAATAGCATGGGCAATGGGGCTGGCGGGGCTGTCCCAGTATTCGGCCTGGTCGGCGTTGATTTTGATCAGCGCGATGTCCGGCTCTTCCAAACCTTTTGGGAACCAGGCTTTGAGCGATGGCTGCCAGAGTTCCTTGAGCTTTGCCGGGTCGCGGACCAGCTCGGCCCGGCCTGAGAGCGACACGTAATTCTGGGATTTCGGGTCGGAGAACGCGACATTGACATACGGCTTGTTCTCGATCTCATGCACTTTTGGTGTGCTGCCGTAGGTGAAGAACCAGACATCGCCATCGAACTCGACATCTTTATTCGAGGACATCGGACGCGAATGCAGGCGGCCTTCGGCGTCGGTCGTAGTCAGCATGCCGAAGTCAATGGACTTGATTAAATCGGCGATTTTCTTGACATTGTCCGCATGTGCGGCATGGTCGGTCATTTTTGGGTATTCCTCTCGAAAGCGTAATTCGCTTCTTTTTACCCACAACCGGAATTGAGGAACCATCATCAGCAAGTTTAGACGCATCAGCAAGTTTTCACGCGCATTGCTCGGGGCTGTGGCCCTGCTTCTGCTTCCCCTTACGCTGGCTCAGGCCGACGGGCCAGCCCCAAATGTGGACCCGGCATTCTACAATTACGACCAGACCGCGCCGTTTCCCGTGACCGAGAAGCCCTATGGGGCTGAGCGCGGCGTGACGATCACAACAGTCACTTATCCCAGTCTCGTTCAAACGCCGTATGCGGTCAATAATACGGTCACGGCCTACCTCTTTATGCCGACCAGCCCCGGCCCGCACCCGGCGATGGTCGTGCTGCATGAATGGAACCCCAGCTCGACCAAAAGCGGCTTTCTGCTCTGCCGGGCAGTCGCCCGCGCCCAGGTCGCGGCGCTGATGGTGGTCGAGCCGTACAGCCTCAACCGCACCCCGCATGATGCCGACAAGGGCGATGCCCGGATACTCTCGGGCAACCTTCCGCACATGGTCGGGGCGCTGCGCCAGGCGGTTTTGGATGCCCGCCGGGGCCTGGATTATCTGAGCAAGCGGCCCGATATTGACCCGACGCGCATGGGTGCGGCCGGTATCAGCCTCGGAGGCATCCTGACAGGGCTGGTCGCGGGCGTGGACCCGCGCGTCAAAGTCGCGCTGACGCTCGTGGGCGGCGCGGACTTCCCCAAAGACCTTTGGGGCGGCCCGCTGACCCGTCCGTTCCGGCAGCAGATTGTCCGTGACGGCTACACGTACCAAACGTACATCGCCGCGATGGCCCCGGTGGACTCGACCAACTGGCTGCCCCAGCGGCATTTCGACCCTGAGAATGTCCTGATGATCAATGGGCATTACGACTTAGTCATCCAGCCGACGCAGGCCAAGGTGCTGGCTCAGGACTTCGGCGGGACGCACATTGTCTGGCTGAACTCCGGCCACTATGGCGCACAGTTCAGCGCCGTGCCGGCGTCGGATCTCGGCGTCAAGTTTCTGCGGGCGCGGTTCTTCGGCGAGACGGCGGGGTTCCATCGCCCGGACAACCTGCCGTCGCGCACGATCAAGGGCGGCATTTTGCTGGGCGGGCACGAAGGGGTTAGCCCAGTGATTGCGACATCGCTTCTCAATTTCGACGGGCCGGGCCGCTACACTGTAGACGGTCAGGTCACCCTGCATGGCCTGTCCGCCGCGCTGTCCGCCCGGATCGGGTTGATCTCGGCGGTCGGGGTCGAGTTCCCGCTCTTCCACGGCACGACCAAGCCGCGCCCGTTTGTCATGTTCAGCCTGACGCTTTAGCCATTAACCATTGATCCGACGGCGGATTTCGCGGACGGCATGGGTGCCGCCGGCGGCGACGGCCACCGCTGCAAGGGCGTAGACCCACCAGGGCAGGCCGCGCCCGAACAGCAGGACGTAGGTATAGGGCAGGAACCAAAAAAAGACGCCGAGGGCGACCACTCCGGCAGCGGGCTTTTTGCGGCGCACCCGTGCCGCAAGCCAGGCCATCGTGCCCCAAAAGAGCGGGTGATGCGCGAGGTAGAGCACAGCGAACAGCAGCGGGTCTACCCCGTAGTGCCGGCCCGTGTGAATGATGTGCTGCCAGAGCGCTAAAACCATCGCACAAAAACTCGGTTAAGTGTTCTTTTTGTTGGGAACATTATTGTATGACAAAAGCAGTTTTCTTCGGCGCGTCATCGGTCGAAGGTGCCGGTGCATCTTCCCCGGACAAGCGGTTTACCACGCTAATCTGCAACGCTCTGGGCTGGGACGAAATCAACCTCGGGGCTGGCGGCACCACGATGACCGGACGCGGCGACGACGGCCTCATCGCAGACGAAGAAAGCGGCATCGGGCGGGTCCCGGACATTCTGCATGCCGCGCCGGACTTTCTGCTGATCCTGTACGGGGCCAACGATTTCGGCACAAGCCGCCCGCTTGGGTCACCCGGAAAGTTTCTGCCGGGCACGTTTCTCTCCGATTATGATACCGCACTGCGCGGTCTCATCGAGAACCTGCCCGACACGCGAATCGTGCTGGCAACATCGCAGTACCGGGCCGATGCCGACACGCCGAATGCGCTGGGGCTAACTTTGGAAGACTACAACGGTGCAGTCCGCCACCTGGCGGAGCGCTACAGCCTGGAGCTGGCCGACGCCGCCGCCGGCTGCGGCATTGATGCCCGAAACTTCCCCGCGCTGTCCGCCGACGAGGCGCACCTCAATGATGACGGCTACCAGCGCCTAGCCGCCTACTACATAGAATGCTTGACCACAGACCGCTGTAATTAGAAGATAGAACGATGCAATTAGCCGAAATTCCCACAGAATATTTCAAGCGTCAAGACGAGACCTCGGACTTCCGGTTCTATTCGTCGCCGCGCCTCGTGGCCCACATTGACGATGCCGCGATTGACGCCCTCAGCCGCTTTCTCGGACCGCGTGTTCCCGAAAATGCCGACGTGCTGGATTTAATGTCGGCGTACCTAACGCACCTGCCGGCGGACGCACGGGCGCGGTGCAGGCGGGTCGCCGGCCTCGGCATGAACGACGCCGAGATGGCCGCCAATTCTCAGTTGACCGACCATGTCGTGCAGAGCCTGAACGATAACCCCGCCCTGCCCTACCCCGATGAGTCGTTTGATCTGGCGCTCTGCACGGTCAGTGTTCAGTACCTGCTGCATCCTGCCGAAGTGTTCGCTGAAGTCCGGCGGACCTTGCGGCCCGGCGGCAGCTTTGTCGTGTCGTTCTCCAACCGCTGCTTTCCGACCAAAGCGACGAAGCTCTGGCTGTCCACCGATGATGCCCAGCACGTCGCGCTGACAAAGCTCTACTTCGATGAAAGCGGATGGCCTCCCACCGAAGAGTTCAACCTCAGTCCGCGCTCAGGCCGCTCTGACCCCCTGTTCGTCGTTGTCGGCACAAAACCCATGCCAAGTTAGGTATACTCAGAGCACAACAACTGCCAGCAGTTATTGGACCCTGATGTTTACACTGGACGACAATCAGCGAAGCCTGCTGGCGGCCCTCCGGGCCTGGCGGGACGAGGGGGAGCGACGCTTCGAGTTTTGGTCCCGCCGCGAAGCGCAGGCCGCCGCCGGGTCGTCGTTTGCCGCCGCATTGACCGAAGATGGCTTTGCATTAGGACGTCCCTTCAGCGCCGACACCCGCGACCGCCTGCTCCGAGCCGCCGCCACACTTGCCCCGAACGGCAACCTCTCCCGCCGGCTGTTCCAGCCCGCTCCCAAAGCGTTCGACGACCGCCTGCGAAGCTTATTGCTCGGCCCCGAGCCGCTGCACGCACGCCTCTCGGCATTCCTCGGAACGCGCGGCACGGGCATCCAGACGGCATCCGGGCTGCTTTGCGCGTTTGCTCCCGATACCTATCCCCTGCTCACACGGCCCGCGCTGAAGCGCCTGGCGCTTTCAGCGGCGCAGAAGCATGATGCGCTGGAAGACGCGGCGGCGCTTTACGGCTTTGCCCTGCCCGAGAGCGGACCGACCGGCGCGGCGGAACAGATGCTGGCCCTGTTTGTCGTCTACGAGCAGCTTAAAGACACGCTCGGCGCGAGTACCTATCCTGAAGTGGACGAAGCCCTGCGTATCCCGGCGGCCTTCCTTCCGGTGCCAGCCCAAGCCGTCGTGCGTGAGCCAAAGGCCGGCTACGCCGCCGCGCCGCCCGCACTGACTGAGACCCGCCTGCTGGCGGCACTGGAAGACTATGCGCTTGGCCTCGGGTTTACGTTTCCCGCCCACCGCCTGCGCTCGTACTATGTCGCGCTGAAGACCCGGCCCTTCGCCATTTTGTCGGGAGTTTCCGGCACCGGCAAGACGCGGCTGGCCGAGCTGTTCGCCGAAGCAATGACCGGGCTGGCCCCGAAGCAGTTTCGGCTTATCCCTGTCCGGCCCGACTGGAACGATGCCACGGCTCTGTTCGGCTACCAGAACGTGCTGGCAAACCGCTACGTTTCCACGCCGTTTTTAGACATCGTCCGGGCGGCAGGGCAGCCTGAGAACCGTCATAAAGCCTACTTTGTCTGCCTGGACGAGATGAACCTGGCGCGGGTTGAGCACTACTTGGCCGACTACCTCTCCGCGCTCGAGTCGCGGGCGCACCGAATTCCGCTGCACGAAGGTGTCCCCGACTTACTGCTCCCCTCCAATCTGTTTGTGACGGGCACGGTCAACGTAGACGAAACGACGCATGAGTTTTCGCGCAAGGTGCTGGACCGGGCTAACACATTTGATTTCGACGAGCCGCCGGCGCTCGGCATCGCCCCAGGCGGTGCAAAGGGCCGCACGGATTTGGACGAAGATGCCGCCTCGCCCGCACGGCGTCAGACCCTGTTTCTCGGGTCGCGGGTCGGCGCGGTCGGACGGGCGCGGGAGCGGCTGTCGTCGCTTGACCCGACGTTTCCCGAACGCGCACTCGCGGCGCTCGGCGTGGTCAATGATCAGCTTTATCTGAGACGCCTGCACTTCGCGTACCGTGTCCGGGACGACGTTTTGATGTTCCTCGCGAACAGCTTTGACGCCGCAAGCGGGGAGGGTCTACTGCGGCGCGACCCTGCCGATAACTTCACGCTGGCATTGGACTTGCAAATCATGCAGAAGGTCCTGCCGAAGCTGCATGGGCAGAGCGAGTCGGTGTCCCCCCTGCTGGCCTCCCTGCAAGCCTGGGCCGCCGGCGAAGGGCTGGTGCATACGGCAGCGAAGCTCGCCCGGATGCAGGCGCACGGCACGGACACCGGGTATATTCGCTTTTATGAGTAACGATTTGGAAGAGCGTGACTGGTTAGAAGAGCGTGACTGGCGGCTTCTGCTGTCGGCGGCGGAACGGACGGCGATGCTCGGCGACATCGCGCGGGTTTCGCTGGCAGTCGGAGCACGGCTGATTCCCGAGTCGCCCTGGACCCGGCTCGGCGTCTCCACCGACTTGGACCGCGCCGCGAAGTCCCCGATTGAGCAGCTTCGGTTCATTGAATGCCTGCTGCCGACTCTCGCCCAAACCCTGGCGCAGATCGCCTGCTCGCCGCTGACCGACCCCGCCACCGAGACCCGCGCCATCCTGCCGATGAGCGCGAAAAAAGTTGCCGCGAGCGCCTGGATGACCCATGCGCGTCAGGCCACGCGCCATGTCGCCGAGACCCGGACAACGCTCACGCGGGACACCCCGGAAAACCGGGCTGTGCGCTCGTTTCTGGACGTTCTCGTGCGGGATAGCCAAGCGATTGCCCGGCTGGCAGACGCCGATGACGAACCCGAGGCGGCGGCGCGGGCGGTGGCCTGCGTCCGAGCGTCGCGCCGCCTGCAAGCGCATTTTCTCTGGAACGAGGTCATCCCAAAGCGCACCGACTGGACCTTGCCCGCAACGGTGCGAGAACGCCGGCGGCCTGATTATGCCCGCCTGGCCCATGACCGGGAAGAGTATCGCCACCAGTTCCGTTTCGACTGGGACCGCTCCCAACTGACCCTGCCGCCGCGCGAGACCTGGCGGCTCTACGAGCTTTGGTGCCTGCTGATCGTGCTGGACACCCTGCGCGGGCTAGGCTGGGCCACGACGGACCCGGCGGCGTTCTTCGCCGTGCGCGAGGGACGCCTGCTGCTCACGCTGACGCCCGGCGTCAAATCTCGTCTGACTTTGTCGTCGGCATCTGGGCGCACTCTGTTTCTGACTTACAACCAAATGTTCGCTGAAGGCCGCGAGTCGCTGTCGCACGCAATGACGCCGGACATTGCAATTTCAGACGGCGAGCAGCTCTGGATTTTGGACGCCAAGTTCAAGCCCTACACCCAGCCCGGCGAGGAAGGCGAAGACATCAATCAGATGCACGCTTACCGAGACGCGATTGTCGGCCCGCAGGGCCGGGTCGTCGCCGCCGCCTGGTGCCTGTACGCCGGGCTGACAGCCGGGCCAAACCGCCCGCAGATTACCTACGGACGCCCGGCGGTGGGCACGCCGGTCGGGGCGCAATGCCTGCGGCCCGGCGACCCCGGAACGCTCACGCGCCTGCGCTCCCTTCTGGAATCGTGGCTGGGACCGGCCTCAGACCTGCCGACAGCAGGGCCGCCACCGTTTCCAGAAACGTAAGCTGCGCCTGCGGCACCGGCGCGTCGCCGCCGGTATAGACCGTCAGCACCCCGCACCTGCGGCTGAGGGGCAGGGCAAGCACTGTGTGCCGCCCGCCGCTTCCGGCCAGCGTTCGCCACACGCCAGCATCGGAGATTGGATTCGCCGGCCCGGTTAAGCTCACCGCCTTCTGCGTCCGCCATGCTTTTTGGACTGCCTTGCCGTGCAGGACTTTGGCATTGGGTGAGGTGCGCTCCGGCAGCAGCAAGTCATCGGCATACGCCGTCCCTAATACCGAAAGCGTTTCTCCGATCGGCACGCTCACGGTGCAGGCTTCGGCGCTTGTCAGTCTGCGAACACACCGCACGGTCAGGTCCGCCAGCCGGTCCAGCGCGAGGCCGTCCGCCACCGCCCGGCCAATCTCTCTCAGCGCTTCCGCCTGCTGCGCCCCGCTTCCCGCCCTCCCCACCGCCGCCGGGATTGCCAGCGCCAGCGCGGCCAGCGCCGTCAGCGTTTCCAGCGATTGACGCAGACCGGGGCCAGTGAAGGCATCGGGGGCGGTCGAGCAAAACGCGAGATGACCCACCGCAAGGCCCCCCGACAGCAGCGGCAGGGTCAGCAGCCCCTCGGCAGACACCGGCTTGCGGGCGACATAAAGCTGCCAGAGCGCCGGGTCGGCAGCATCGAACGGAAGCGTGTGCGGCGCGGGCCGGTTTTGCGTGGGCTTGGGCCGCTCTTGCGGGGCAGACGCCAGCAGTGTGATGGTTTGCGCCGCACGGCTGTAGGTATACAGCCGGGCCTGTACGTCCGGCAGGCCGGCCAGCAGCGCCCGCGCTTCTTCCACAACGGCTGCCGCAATCGCCTCGTCAGTGCCCAGTTTGCCCAGCCGCAATCCCAGACGGTGCAGTGCGGCTTGCTGTGTGTGCTGTGACTGCAACTGCGCTTCCGCGGTGCGGAGCGCCGTGATGTCCCGAAAGACCGCCGCCATGCCGCCGCTCGGCAGAAGGCGGGACGAAGCGCATAGAACCCGCGCCGTACCCCTAGGGTTACTACGATGGTATTCCACTTCGGTTTGGGCGCGAGTAAGGGGAAGCTGTCCCGGCGGCACGGGCTGACCGGTAGGGTATTGCAGAGAATTCAGCCCAGCGCACTGCGTGCCAAACAGCGCGTCAGCAGCAGGATTGGTGCGAACAACGGTACCGGAAGCGTCGCAGACAACTATGGCATCGCCGGAGAGATCAAGCAGAATGTCGGCAGGAGGAGTGGAAGGGCGCGGCTTGCGGCGGCGTAGTGCAAACACGCCGAAGCCGCCGAGGAGAAGACCGAGCCAGAAAGAGGAATGTTTGGGCATGGGGTTTGGGGACCTCACCCCGCTGCTGCGCAGCGACCCTCTCCTTAAGCAAGGAGAGGGTAAAGAGAATTTGGAGACGACCGCTGCGCAGCAGCGGGGTGAGGTCCCCCCTACTCCGTCCGAATCGTCGCTTCCAGCACGGCTTCGGCCATGTAGATTGGGGCACGGACACGCAGAGCCAGCGCAATGGCGTCGGACGGGCGGGCATCCAGCTCCAGGCTTTCGCCGGACTGCTTCACAATGCCGAGCTTGGCATAGAACGTCTCATTCCAGAGGTCGTCAATGATCACGCGCTCCACCGTAGCATCGAGGCGCTCAAGCATCAGGCGGATCAGGTCGTGTGTAAAAGGCCGGTCGGGTGAGTCGCCTTCCAGCGCGAGTGAAATTGCCCACGCTTCGAACTGCCCAACGAAAATCGGGACACGGCGGCCCCGATTATCGCGCAGCAGGACAAAATGGTTCGCGACCGTTCCGTTCTCTTGATGGGCATAGACGCCCATCACTTTAACTTCTTTTTCATTCAGCGAGCGCGGCTTGGCATTCTCCCGCTCCGACGTGTATTCGCCCGGCACATCGGCTTCGTCCCGGCTGGAGCCGCGCAGGGAAGCCAGGCCATCCGGGTCGGTGTCCTGGGGCCGCCATTCGTCGTCAAAGAGTTTATCGAAATCGCCTGGCACCTTGACCTCACTTCCTATCACCTTTGGTGCAATCGAACTTAGTTGTGTTGATTAGTCTTCGCGCCGCCCGGTTTTGCTGACGGTCTTCAGGAACTCTTTGTTGCTCTTGCTGTTGCTGAGGCGGTCCAGCAGTAATTCAGTGGCTTCTACCGCGCCGAGGCCGGCCAGAACGCGGTGCAGTTGATACACCGATTTCAGCTCTTCCTCGCCGTACAGCAGCTCCTCTTTGCGGGTGCTGGACTCTTTGACATTGATTGCCGGGAAGATCCGGCGGTTAGCGATGTCCCGGTCCAGCTTCAGCTCGGAGTTGCCGGTGCCTTTGAACTCTTCAAAGATAATATCATCCATGCGCGAGCCGGTCTCGACCAGTGCCGACGCAATAATCGTCAGGCTCCCGCCGTTTTCTATGTTACGCGCCGCGCCGAAGAATCGTTTCGGGCGGTAGATCGCCGCCGGGTCCAGTCCTCCCTGGAGCGTTCGCCCGGAGGGCGTGACGGTCAGGTTCGATGCCCGCGAGAGGCGGGTCAGGCTGTCCAGCAATACTACCACATCCCGGCCCGACTCGACAAGCCGCTTGGCTTTTTCCAGCACCATATCCGCAACCCGCATGTGGTTTTCGGGCAGCTCATCAAACGTTGACGATACGACTTCGCCGTTGACCGAGCGCCGGATGTCGGTGACTTCTTCAGGCCGCTCGTCAATCAATAATACAACAAGATGAACATCGGGATGGTTCGTCGTAATCGAGTTCGCGATGGATTTTAAAATTGTCGTCTTGCCGGCCTTTGGCGGGGCTACGACAATCGCCCGCTGGCCTTTGCCGATCGGCGCGATGAGATCAATGACTCGGGCCGTCAGGTTCTTGGCGTCGGTTTCAAGCTGAAAGCGCTCGTCGGGGTAGATGGGGACAAGGTCGTCGAAGTTTGCCCGGTTGCGGGCCTGATCGGGAGAAACACCGTTGACCGACTCGACCCGGAGCAGGCCGTAGTACTTTTCGGTGTCTTTCGGAGGCCGCACCTGGCCGGTAACGGTATCGCCGGTCTTGAGGTTAAAGCGCTTGATCTGGGCCTGCGCGACATAAATGTCCTGGCTGCCGGGATCGAAATTGTTCTGCCGCAGGAAGCCCCAGCCTTCAGAAAGGATTTCCAGAACACCGGACTTTGTCAGGGCATTGGCATCGTCGCCGCCGCGCCCGGCCTCATCGCCGCCCTCCGGCTCACGGACAGGCTCGCGAGGTTCACGCATCTCGCGAGGCTCGCGGGACGTGCTGCGCGGCTCGCGGGCGCTGCTTTGTTCACGGGCGTTGTTCGCCTCGCGGGCTGCGCCGTCTTTGCCGTTGCGGGGAGCGCGGGGCGTCAGCGGGGGGATCGGGTTGTCCACGGCTGCCGGGCGGGGGGCGGGTGTGCTCTCGGGATCGTCGTTTGCCATGTGCTGTGTGGTTACCTTTGGGAAATGGGATAAAAATACTTGTAGCGAATAATTTGCAGTGAATAATTTGCGGGGCTGAAAAAGACTGTGGCCGTGATGATCGTCAGCCAAATCTGGGGATGGTGCTGGGCTGAGAGGAACCCACACCGCGGTTCGGGACCGACGGCAGCCCTGATTGAAACCCGGAGAGCAGGTCGGTTTCGGGCTTATTATACCATAGCGGACACGAAAAGCAAACACGCAAATTACCCGCCGCCATAGATTTCCGGCTTCAAGACACCAATATAGCGCAGGTTCCGATACATTCCGGCGTAGTCAAGGCCATAACCGATCACGAAATGGTCCTCCACCGTGAACCCCGAGTAATCCACCGGGACATCCATGCGCCGCCGGGCCGGCTTATCCAGCAGCGTACAGATCTTGACCGACGCCGCCCGGCGCGACCGCAGGTTCTCCAGCAGGTAGGACAAGCGCAGGGTCAGGCCGGTGTCTACGATGTCCTCGACCACCAAAACATGCTTGCTTTCGACGCTTTCGTCCAGGTCCTTCAAAATACGCACCACGCCCGACGATTTCGTGTCCGCGCCGTAGGAAGAGACCGCAACAAAGTCATACGACAGCGGAATGGTGATCTCGCGCACCAAATCGGCGAGAAAGATATTCGCGCCTTTGAGAATACACACCAGCATCAGGTCCTTGCCGGCGTAATCCAGCGAGATTTGCGCTCCCAATTCGGCCACCCGCTGCCGAATCTGCGCTTCGGTCAGCAGAACTTCCGCGATGTCGTCTTCCATACCCAGTTCAGCCGTTGCCATAGAATTCACTCCCAGATTCATTGTTCGACAGGCGCAGGCGCACTAAAAACTCGTTGATCGCCGCCCGGTTCGGCACGTCGTCCGGCAGCGCGGATCCATCCCGCGCTGCGTCCAGCCGCTCGAACAGGGCTATGATACCCGATGTATACGCTGAGTCGTCCCCCGTCACCTCTGCCTGCTCCCGCGTTTTCATCGCCAGAAGCGGCGCAAGGTCAAATCCAAAGCGTGTATTCAGCGCCGGCAGGTTCGACTCGACCACGCCCTCGGTCAAGAGCACGATCCCGGTCATCAAAACCCGGTGCAGGTACAGCAGCCGCTTGACCGTCTTGCCGACGCCCGGTTTCTGGTAATCGCGCCACTCGCCCCACGCAAAGCCCCGGTAATGCCGGTACAGCCCCTTGCTGAGACTTGCCGACGCCAGCGCTTTAATTTCCTCATGCGCGGGCGAAGTCAGGACCACCAGCGGCGACAAGATCTGCTCCAAGACATACCCGTTCGGCTTGACCAAAAGCCGCAGATACTTGGCGATCTCATGCCCCACAGCTTCGACTTCGACTCCCCCAACAATCCCTTCCGGCTCCAAAGTCTCCCGCACCGTGTCCAGCGAGAGAATGTCCCGCAGGGGCGCGGCAAAGCTCCCCCGCAAATCCACATCACTGTCCGGCGACGGAAACCCATACAGGTGCGCCCCGCTGACAGTCACAAAAATCAGGCCGGGAATGTTTTCTTCCGCATATTGCCGAAGTGCATCGTACTCAAGATAAGCGGCGTTCATTCTTCTCCTGCTGCCATGCGCTCCCAAGACGCGATACCGGGATTGTGCCGAACGGCGATCTGTCCCACTTTTATCGAGTCGCCGTCATAGTCTCCAACCATATGGCCTTCCTCTACCGCAAGTACGTCTTCATTGGCCCAGTCGTACATCGTCTCGAACATTGCCGTCATGCTGACAAACTCAGACTCAGGCCCGCTGTCTCTAAAGACGTGAATGATCGGGCATAGGTTACCCGTTTCATGGAACGTATCGAGCAGGTAAGTATCACCATTCGATTCCAGAAACGGAAACCAACCGCTGCTGCCTTCGTTCTCGCCAGGGATGAACTCGTCCGCCGCCGTGAAAATCTCACTATAATTGCGGGAACGATACTTGTCTATTGCGTCTTCCAAGCCCAGCATCCAATAGATGCCAAAGAAGCTTGGCTGGCCCAGCCCATTAGGATGTTTTGGAATGTATTGATAGCCTTTGGGCAGCGAGTAATGCTCGTAGAATTGCAGCGCTTCTTCGGGCAGCACAACGCCAAGCGGGTCAACCAGCGCATGAATTTCCACACGGGACAGCCCCGGCCGCAAATGGCGCGTGAAGCTGGTATCCCGCGCCGCGAGGAACTCAAACAGTTTACCGGCTGCTTCAACTACGCTCATAAGACCCTCGTCCCAGACTGGGAGCGCGAGGCTTCGAAGGGGCAATTTCCCGCCTCAGCCACTGGACGAACACTGGCGCCAGCTTTGCTGCACTTAGCTTCGCCCGCTCTGCTTCTTCGCCCGCGCAGGCGGGAGTTTGCTCTTTAAAGCACGGGGGTTTAGCCCCGTGGAGCGGTTCCTATACAGTTTCTTATCACCTATTTGTCATCCACATAGGCGCTGCCGTGCAGAAACACTAGACCGTCGGCGGTTTTGGCATAGGACCAGCGCTTGACGGCACCGTCGGCATAATGCAGAGTGATGGCGTTGCGGCTGATCGCATACGTCCCGCTCCCCGCCTGGCTGGCTCCGCCGGCGACCTGACTGGATGTGACCGAATTGGTATGCCCCGAGCGGAACCGGCCATCAGGCGAAAAGAGAAACGAGTCCTGCATCGCAACCGTGATGTCGCCTCCGAGCGCCGAGTTGCCGCCGCCGCTGATTTTGGTGTACCGGCCCGAGAGCGTCTGACCCGGTCCGCTTGGCGGCAGCGGGCCGATCCAGCCGGACTTCCCCCAATGGCCGCTGCCGTCGCGGGTTTGTATCTCCCCGCCGGCCCGCCGCCAGCGGCCCCAGTCGGAGGGATGAGTGCGGCGAGAAGCAGCGGCATCTAAGTCGGGTGGCGGCACCTCGAACCCGCCGCAGTACGTGCCATCTTTGAGCGCCAGCACCGGCTCGTAGCTCACCGATACGCCGCCGCCGGCTCCCGAGCCGTAAGCGGGCCGGCAGTAGACACCGGCAATCTTCGAAGGCGCGACGCCGTGCGGAGCAGCCTTTCCCGACGGTCCGGCAGGCTTGTCGGCGGGCGGCGCATCCAGCGGTGAGGCGTCTGTCGCAGGGGGCGCGGGGTCGGCCGCGGGCGGGGCGGTCTCGGACGGCGCCGGGTCGGTCGGCGTTGGGGGAGGGTCTGAAGCAGGGCCGGAAACTTTGCCGTCCAGAGAAATGTCAAGCATCTCCGGCGCGGTGCCGACCAGGGACGTGAAGATGCTTCCGGCGGCTTTTCGGAACGACTCGGCTTCCGTGGGCTTGCCGGCCTTGTCGAAGGCATCCGTCAGCGTTTTGATCAGAATTGTGGTCATCAGCACCTGCTCGTAAGTCTTTTCTTTGACCGCCGGAGTCATGGTCGCAAACTTGGATTTGTACTTAGCGGCGGCAGTCTCGCCGACAGCTTTGATGAGCTTGATCTCGGTCGGGTCGCTCAAGGTCTGGTGCTTCGCCGTTTCCCAGTTCGTGACGAAAAAGACGCCGAAAGCCACCCCGAGGTCACGCTTGGCGAGGCCCTGCTTCGGCAGATAGTCTTCAATCTGTGTCAGCAGCATCGGCATGCTGTCTTCCAGCTTTTTCATCGCGGCGTTCGGCCCGCTTTTCTTTTCCATCGGCTCGCGCATCAGCCGGACAATACTTTTCGCCGTTTCGCCGGGATGCACCGACGGCACGGAAAGGCCCGAATGGTAGACAACCCCCGGCGTCGGCGGCTTTGGCGGTCCGGGCGGCGCGGCCTGCGTGGACTTTTCAATCGCGCCCGCCAGGCCCGACAAGTCCGGCAGGTCCCCCCCGCCGATTTGTGCGCGAACCGGGCCTGCCGCCCAAGCCGTGCCGCAGAGAACAGTCACGAGGAAAACAAGATGTTTCGGGGACATCGGCGTGTGCCTTTCTGAGACGACCATGTTCTGAACTTCCGGTGTTTCTGGATTTCCAAGCACTCAGCGCAAAAGATGGCAGCGGCGTGGGGGCCAGTAGCAGGCGACCGCCTCACCGATAATGTCATAGCGAGGCAGCTCGCCCCAGTACCGGCTGTCGTCGGACACATCCCGGTTGTCGCCCATGACAAAATACTGCCCGCTTGGAATGGCTCGCGGGGCCATATCCCCGTGGGCGGTGTACGTCTTGTACGGCTCCGCCAGCAGCCTGCCGTTAATGGACACGTCCCCATTTCGAATGGACACCGTCTCGCCGGGCAGGCCGACCACGCGCTTGACATACACCTGGGTCGTATCTTTAGGATAGTCAAAAATCACGATCTCGCCGCGCTTTGGGCTGCCGAGATGGTACGCCAATTTGTTCGCCAGTACGCGCTCCCCGGTGAACAGATGCGGCTGCATACATGCGCCCGAGACGCAGAACCCCTGCATCACGAACAGCGTCGCCGCAACCGCCAGCAGGCAGCCCAAAATCGCCTGCTCCCCCTGGGTCACCGCCGCCGAGCGCTTCTTGGAGGCCGCACGGAAATACGCCGAAAGCTTTTGGAGTGTTTGTTTTTGGGACGTCAGTTTTGCGTCAAGAAGTGTGGTCATCGCGGCTCCTGCCGTTCTTCTCTGCAAAAACATTGCCAACTGCGCGGCGACACTCTGCACGGGCAATTAGACAGCGAAAATATCGGCCAGCGGCACAGCAAGACCGGGGAAGACGATGGAGCGCACGATGTCGTCCCCCAAAAAGACCGCCAATACTTCTTCCATGTCCGGGGACAAGCGCAGCACTTCCACCGCCTGCGTGTCGAGACTGACGACCCAGCATTCTCGAACCTGCACCCGGCGGTAGTCACGCAGCTTGCCGCGCAAGACCGCTTTCGTGTCACTCGGCGAAAGGACTTCAACAACCAGCTCCGGCGCAGGGTCCAGGGCGCTCGGGTCAAGCGGGTCGCGGTCGCCGAAGCGTTCCTGGCTGATAAACAGGACATCCGGCTGCCGCGTTTTCAGCGGCATCACAGTAATCAGCACATCACACGCCGCGACGACCATCCGGCCCGCGCCGCTTGTCCGCGCAAACGTCTTGAAGGCGACGGCGATATTGAACAAAACGTCCTGGTGGCGAACAGTCGGGTTAGGCATCCAGCGGCGCACTCCATCCAGGATTTCATAGCGGCGGTTGATTTCCCCTTCCGCCAGATACTGCTCATAAGTAAGGGTCTGTACGACCTGTTTTTCCGCAGTAAGGCTCATGGTGAAAGTGTACCCTAATCCAAAATATGCTCGTCAGGAAAACTGGTCCACGGCGAGGCGGGCTGGTCTACTTTGAGCAACTCGATTACGAAGTCCGCGTCCTCGGTCTCAATGCACGCGTCCGGGTCCTGCATTTGGATAATTCGGCACTGATACGCACCGGGCGTCACTGTGATATACAAATCCCAATCGCTTTGCTGGGGCAGAGATACGTCCTCAAACTGTGCGCCCATTGACAGACTGTCGTAGCTGGTCAGGCAAAGCAGGTTCTCAGTGGCGACAATTGGGCCGGTATACTCGCGGAAGCCGGTAATTGGGCTTGCTTCCTGCCGCACGTCCACACGCCAAATCTCTTCGTAGGGCGTCGCCCAAAGCAAGAGATGATAATGCTGCATCTCAGCCTTGAAGTGGTCAACCAGTTGCTCAAACGTCCAGCTTTCAGCTACGAAGGAAACGTAGGCGTGGGGGTCAAAAATCCCGATGAAGCCGGAGTCGTCTGCAACTTGGTACATAGCACCCCCCACTGAGACTAAAGCAACTCGCTGAGGTCGGCGTCACCGATGGCAACGCCGCTGACTTTGCGCTTGATACGGGCGAGCGCGTTGTCTACGCTTTTGGTATTGCAGCGCAATTCAGACGCAATCTCGCGGTAGGATTTGCCGAGCTGGTAGCCGGACAAAACGTGCCACTCGAAGTCGGAGAGAACTTGCTGAAGCGTCTCGTGCAGGATTTTGGTGTCTTCGTTTCGCAGCACCATGTCTTCCGGGTCGGAGCCGCCGAGATTGGGCAGGATGTCCGATAAATTCCAATCGGTGGTCGGGTCCTCCGACGGGCTTTCGAGCGAGAGGGACTGGTTCAGCGGCATCTGCTTCTGGCGCGTGGCGGTCTTGATGGCGGTGATGATGTGGCGGGTGATGCAGACTTTGGCGAAGGCCGGAAATGAAATGGCCTTGTCGGAGCGAAAATCAATGATCGCCTGCCAGAGTCCGATCTGCCCGACTTGCAGCAAGTCCTCTTTTTCCGCACCGACCAGAAAATACGACTTGACCTTGGTGCGGACCAGGTTGCGGTACTTGTAAAGCAGAAACTCGGCGGCGGGGTTCTCGCCCCGCTGGGCGCGGGAGACGATCTCGCGGTCGGGCATATCGGCGTATTTAAGCTGGGACTGGCGCAGGCGGTCCGATAAATCGGCGGCGGCGCTCCACTCGCTGGATTGCGTTCTGAACAAAGGGGGCCTCACTGGAGGAAACAAATAGGAGAAAAGACAAATGATGATGGAGGCATGGGCAAAAAGCAAGCACGGACGTTAGGACGCCGGCTCATGATCAATCTCAATGCTCAGGGTGCTGATGATTACGGCCAGCAGGACCAGCGCGACGGTGACGGCGGTGGAGAGCGGCGCGACCGTGACTTCTTTGACCAGCTTGTTGCCGATCTTGATCCGCAGTCCGCGCACCCGGCTGCTGCCGAGGACACGCTGGACTTCGCCAAAGATTTCGACGCCCAGTGGAAATAAGTTGACTGCCGATGGGTTGGTAGGGGCATTGCCTTGCATAGTAAAAACCTCAGTAAGAATCAGAGAAGATGAGGTTATTATACACGTCCGGCAGAAGGCCGTCAAGCCTTTCAGGGGTGTTTTGATGAGAAGAGGGTGTTTTGGGGAGCCAAAGCCGCTTTTTGGGGCGAAAGCGGCCAATTTACTTCTATTTTCCGGCAAGTGTCGTGGGATTGGGCGCGTCGCGCAGATAGGTCTTCGAGCCGGTAATCGTGTCCATGACCGCGTGATACTCGCCGAACCCGTACAGCTCGCCGCCGACGGTTCCGGTGTTGACCATTGCCGCTGAGGCGACGCACTGCGGGTCGGCGGTGACCAGCGCCTGCGTCACCCCATGCGCGAGGATAATCCCAGCGACGACTCCGGCGGCAAGTCCGAGCAGCTTATCGAACATCCCGGCATCGAACTGTGTCAGGCCGTAGACATACCAGGACACGCCAAGCAGCAGTGCCCCAGAGACGACCAGCAGCAGCCCGAACGCCCAGCTTTGGTTGACCCCAACCCCGCCCGCGTGCAGGCTCAGGTGCGCCGCCAGCGGCACCGAGGCCGCCGACGCCGCCCACAGCGCGGCGTACACCGCCAGCGTATCCAGCGACGTTCGCCCGAACCCGCGCACCAGCCCGACCACGCCGACCGCGGCAATCAAAATCACCAGCCCAATATCAAGTCCGTTCATAGGCGCATTGTCGGCAGCTTGACTCCTAAACTTTACCGTGATTTGTGCTATACTTAACGCCGAAGTCATCCGGGTGGCCGCTGCGCGTCCCGCCAGGGGTGCGACAGAGGAAAGTCCGGGCTTCATAGGGCAGCGATGCCGGCTAACGGCCGGGCGGGGCGACCCGCCGGAAAGTGCCACAGAAACATACCGCCACAGATGACCCTCACCCCCGTCCCCTCTCCCAAATTTGGGAGAGGGGTGGCCGAAGGCCGGGGTGAGGGTACTTGTGGTAAGGGCGAAATGGTGCGGTCCTTCGGGACTTAAAGTAAGAGCGCACCGGGCCTGCGGAGACGCAGGTGCCGGGTAAACCCCATCGGAAGCAAGGCAGGAGGGCGCGGCCTGAGCGCACTCGTCCTCGCCTGGAATGACGAGAGCGCGACGCGCCCACGAACGCCGCTTGAGGCCCGCAGCAATGCGTGTCCCAGAGAGATGGCCACACAAACACAGAACCCGGCTTACAGGGTGGCTTCACAAACAGCAACGCCCGGCGCTATTTGCGCCGGGCGTTTCTTTGTCTTATGTTCAGTCACGCTTTGTATATCTCGGCGTCCTCTCCCATGAGCGGGGAGCGGAGCAGCAGCTTGTCAATTGCCCAGCGATCACTGAAAACGCCGAGTTCGAGATCGCGGCAGGTCACTTGGATCAAAAGCGCCCACCAGAGCGGCGTGATTAACTCCCATTCATAAGGGTCCAGCGGCGCAGCTTCGTTGTAGCCGTGGATCAAATCATCGTATTTGCCGCGCCAGGAAAGCGCAAAGTCGGCGATGCGGTAGTCCCACCGCGCCAGCTCAAAATCGAGTATTCCGGACAGCCGTCCGTCAACAAAGCGCAAGTTCCAGGGCGTAAAGTCGCCGTGGACGATTTGGCCAGGGCAAGTGAGGAGGGACATCTCGGCGACCCGAACACGGACGCGGTCCAAGTGCCAGCGCAGGATAGAGACTTCTTTTGGGTATGCCCGCTCGTTGCTGTCCAAGATTACGTCCAAAGCACGGTCTGCCAGGACTTCATCGCCGCGCCGCCAGCCGGGCCGCTGCCCCAGATCGAGGAGCTGTGCCGTGCCGACATGAAACTCCGCCAGCAGGCGGCCACGCGCCCGCTGCTCATCACGCCCCCCATGTGCAAGGTGAGTGCCTCCAGGGAGAAACGGGGCAAGGCTCCAAAGCTGCCCGGCGATCTCTGCCGGTCCCGCGACAATCGCCGCGACGGGCCAGCCTTGCGCTGCGAGACACGCCATCACATTGACTTCGTACTGAACGGACGCTGCATGATGCTCGGCATCATCATAAAGCGCACAAAGCGGCGACTGCCCCCAGCAGCGCAGGACAAGCTGCTCGCCTGCCGCTTCCACGAGCCAGTGCTGATTGACCCGACCGCCGAGCGCGGCGAGAAGGCGAACGCCGAACAGGTCGAGAACTTCGTTGGTTGGGTCCATAGCGTGTTTGCCTTGCCTCTGCGCCTAACTCTCCGGCATTGGTGCTACATCAAATTTGCCCTCTAAGCCGTTCGCGGCAATGTCCGCCGCCAGAGTTTGTTGATGCGTGTCGCCTCGCTCTTTGACAAAGAAAACGCATTTCTTGGCGTGTGTCGTGAGCGCCACATATTCGTCTTCGGATAGAACGAAGTTGATGCACAATCCTGTGCCCGATTTTAACCGCCCCTCAGCAGACTTATCAGCGAAACGCTTGCTGAGCGTATCATGGGACATCATTTTTTCCAGCGCACCTCTGGGCATCGGATTTCGGCGTGGCTTGTTGTCAAAACGGTCTATCAGCTTGTTCTTTCGCGAGATATACGGATAAAGCTCCGCACGGTTGTCGCAGAGTGCCGGAAAAATCGTGAGGCCGCCTTGAGCCATTTTTTGGATCATCAGATTCGGTACTTGTGCATTGTTGTGGCACAGTAGAATGCCCTGAATGTCGAGACGAAAGCGAGGAGGCAAGTGCTTTGCAAACTCCGTCTTCAATCTGTCGGCAAGTGATTTGATCTGATCCAATCCATGTTCCAGCTTTTTGTTGTCTTTGCTCTTCATCTCAATGATCGTGCAGAGACAGCCTTTGCCGTGGAGGTAGATGGCAAGATAATCAGGGCGTGGGACATCAGCCTCAAAGATTGGGAACATTTGGTCGTCTACATGGATTAGCAGGCAAATACCATACTCCCCTTCTTGACGGCTGATGCGAAACTTCACGCTACTCTCGGGTGGAACTGATAGATCATCTAAAGTTCGGAACACCAAGAGGTTTTCCAGAAAGTTGAATAAAGTAGTGTTGATTTTGCCATCCTTATTCGCTCGAAGTTTTTGCAGGCTTGCGTGTTGTTTTGGCACGTTCCGGTTTATGTCCTTCCTCGTAAATTTGAAAGAACTTTTGCTGCAAGTCCCCGGAAACGTCACTCAGCGTGTCCCAGCGGATGCCGTAATCCGGGTCCTTGAGCGAATGCAGTTGGTTATCCCGCATCTCGTAAGCACTGATTTGATCCATGTCCAGTAGGGCCGCCGCGTCGCCCAAGTAGAGCGATTTCGCCTGCTTGCGCTTGGCCGCTGGTGACACTTCCGTCGCCTGCGCCAAATTGTTGAGATGCGCCATGATATAGGGGCTATGTGTCGTCAGCAGTACATAAACGCCCTCATTGACCAGCATCGCCAGCACTTCCAGCAGCTTTGCCTGCGACTCCGGGTGCAGGTTCATCTCCGGCTCGTCTATAATGAGCAAGTCGCCTTTCGCCGCCCGGTAACGCAGGTACAGAAGCAGCGGCGCAAGCTGCTTGATGGAAGAAGAAGCATTATAAAGATCAATGTTCAGGCCGCCGCCAACATCCACCATAATTTCCTGACCGCCTAACGCCGTCGCCCGGAAGTTGATCTTGTTGCCGTTTTGGATATTTTGCTCAATGTCCGCCGCGAGCTTTCCTATTCCAGCTTGTGAAGATGGATGAGTTTCTGTCTCAATCTCAAACAACAATTCTAAGAAATCTTCAATCGGCTGTGGGTATCGCACTTCGCCAGCTTCTTTCAATAAATCTAGTTGACGCTTTGAAGTTTCACGGCTGCTAAATAATCGACGCTGTGCATCCAGCATGAGTTTTAGGCGCCGGTTGGCAAGAACCTTGTAGGTTATCACAAATGCATTACGTTCAGCCGGCAAGAGGTAGGGCCGCCCAAATAGATACCTACGGAGGCTAATATTCAGTGCTATGGTGGCCTCAAATAGCCAGGTGTCGTGAGAGTAAAAGTGTTGGCTGTTGCTAACGCTCTGCGCTGTCTTTTCTGGCAAGGATAGCACTAAAGAACTTTCCTCTAAAGATACCTGCATGTCGCCTTTCCCATACACAGACAATGAAGCGCCTGAAAGCGGTTCGATTAAAGCTCTAAACTCCTGTTGTGACATCGCAATTTCGTACCGTGTGTGCAAAAACAAGGAACCGCTAGAGTCTTGGTAGAAACTCTCTAACTCACTTGAGAAGTTGGTGGCATTATCACTGATCTCCCTCTCGAACGCTTTTTGCAATGCCTGTAGCTTAATGGACATACTCCCATCGTCGGCCAGTTGGAATGGAAATTCCGTGGCAGTGAGGTCAGCCTCCATAAAGGTTTGCCACAACCCGTAGACAGAGTAAGCAATATAGGTTTTGTTGGAGTTGTTCGGCCCAATAATAACCGTCATCGGCTTCAGGTCCAGTTCGGTTTCTTTGATCTTGCCTAAGTTGTGGAAGCGTATATTCATCAGCGGTTCTCCGGGCGTTCTCTTGCCTATCTTACCTCGTTTTGGCCCCAGACGCAAAAAAGCCGCCGCGCCTGATTGAGCGCAGCGGCTTTTGGGTTTGATTCTTCGTGGTTCTAATGGTCGGCGGGCATTAGGAAGCCGACTTTCCAGGTGCGGGTGAAGTGCAGGCGCTTGTCGAGTATCTGGAAGCGGGCGGCGTCTTCCGGGGTGAGCCGGACGGCGTCTTTGGCCGGGCCGACAACGGCCTGGGCGGTCAGAATGAGCGGGTTCGTGCCGCCGATGCCGCCGGCAGCGGAGTCCACGGTCCAGTAGTAGCGGACAATAGACTCTTCCTGGACTTCGTCGGGGGTCGGCACGTGGGAGCGGTCCGGGTAAAGCAGCGTGGCGTCAGGCGCATCGGCGTAAATCGCCGGGGCCGGGGAGCGGCTGATGTCCGGTAGGGAACGGGCGTCAATCAGGATGCCGGTGTAGGCGTCCATGTTCTCAGTCACGAGCACTGGGGCGACCACCGGCGCGGGGGCAAGCTCGGCGGCGGGCAAAACGCGGATACGGTCGGCTTCCACCAACCCACCGGGCTGCATGACGCCGACGAGGTGGACACGCATGCCGTGGGACAGGTCGGACAGGGTGCCGGCCCGCTCGGTGCCGCGCAGAATAATATCTGTCACGCGGGTATCGGCGGTGTAGCGTTTGTCGTCATCTCCGAGCAGCGTGAGCTGATTATGCACCGTATCCACGTCCCGCACGAGAGCGTCCAGTGTGAACGACGGGCCGGCGGCGATTGGCAAGGCAGAAACAAGCGGGGCCGGGGCAGGCAGCACGACCGCGACCGGGGCGGGCATAGCGGCTTCCACGGTCTCGGGCAGCACCCGCAGATGGTCGGCTTCGAGCAGATTGCGCCCAAGCAGGGTGCCGGCGACCCGGACGCGCATCCCGCGCGACAGGCTGCGGGTCTCGCCGGGGCGGCTGCCGAGAAGTGTGATGTCCGCGCCGTAAGCGTCCACCACATAGCGGCGGTCGTCGGAGCCGCCGACAATCACGCGGTCGTCAGTGTCGCTGACCGACTGCACGGTGCCGACCAGAACAAAGTTTTCGGACTGCTGAAACGGAGTAACGTCGTCATCCGCACGGGCGAGCGCGGGCGTCAAACAGAGCAAAGTGAAAAAGAGACATCCACCGATTTTACGCTGCATGGTCTTGCCTTTCAAGCATCAAATAAAGAGCACAAGGATCTGGGGCGAGAGTTGAATTGTCGGTTTATTATACAGCAGTTTGGAGAGCGAAACGACCGAGTCGGCAAGCGCGAAAATTTTTATTTTCACCGCTCGTGCCGCACGAGGGCTGACGATCGTTTCGCGAGGCACCGGACTCGCGTGCTCCGAAAAGCAAGCCCTAGAGAGGAGGGACAAAGAGGCAAGTTTGTATCTACCCACGCAGGTGGGGATTTGCCCTTTGAAGCACGGGGGTTCAGCCCCGTGGGAACTATTTTCAGCATCGCAAATCCTATTTCACTGCCCGCGCGGCCCGCAGGAGCCAGGCGGCGAGGATGTCCCGGCGCGACGCCGTTTCCCGCTCGACTTCAGCGTGGGACAGCGGCGAATTCGTCATCAGGCCGGTACCGTAGTTCGTGGCAAGCGAGACCGACGCATAACGCAGCCCCGCTTCGCGGCACAAAATCGCCTCGGGGGCGCCGGTCATGCCGACGACGTGCGCCCAGGCGCCGAACAAGCGCACTTCGGCAGGGGTCTCGTAGCGCGGCCCGGAAACGCACAGATAGGTGCCTGTGGCATGGACACGCGGCGCGGCTTCAATCCCAGCCGATTGCAGCAAAATCTCGCGCAGCGCGGGGTCGTAAGGATGCGAAAAGTCCGTGTGCTGCACCGGCCCCGGCTCGCCATAGAAGGTCGTGACGACGCCTTTGGTGAAGTCAAGAAAGTCGTCGAGAACGACAAAGTCGCCGGGGACGATCTCGGGGCGCAGCGAGCCGACCGCCGTGGTGGCAAAGACGGCGTCCACTTCTAAATCGCGCAGGGCGGCGACGTTCGCCCGGTGATTGATGACGTGCGGCGGCAGCGTGTGGCCGACGCCATGCCGGGCGAGAAACAGCAGCTCGGTCACGTCGTCTAAAGTGGCACGAGTCAGTAGCGCTTGCCCATACTTGGTCTCGTGCGTCTCGGGCGTGCCGTCCACGAGCGCTTTTCCAAATCCGGTGCCGCCGATAATCGCAATGCGCGTTTTTGTTTCCATTGACAAATCTTCTCCAACCGTGATACACTGCCTGCCGTGCAAGCGTCCGCAGATACCCAGCCCCATTCTACACGAAAGTTCGCCCCCTGGCAAGGACACGCTCTGGCAGCCGCGCTGTTGCTGGCCCTGACGGTGATCTATTTTTGGCGTCAGGTGGTGGAAGGGCAGGCGCTCTACTGGGGCGACATCGGCCTGTACTTCACGCCGATGGCCGGGTTCCTGAAGCAAAATTTGAATGCCGGACGACTGCCGCTCTGGAACCCGCTGATTTTGTGCGGCACTCCCTACATCGGCAACCCACAGACCTGGCCGCTGTACCCAGTGACGGCCCTGCTGCCGTTCGTATCCGCGACGCAGTTCGAGAACCTAACGATTGCACTGCATATCTTGTTGGCGGGCTTTGGGACATACTTATTCGCCCGCCGGGCGCTCGGGGTCGGGACCGGGCCGGCGCTGCTGGCCGCGGTGACATTCATGTTCGGCGGACAGCTTGTGTCGAAAGAACAGTTCCCAAACATGGTGCAGGCGTCCGCCTGGCTCCCCTGGGTGCTGCTCTGCCTGGACCGACTGCTGCGCCGCCCTGGCGTCGGCCCGGCCCTGACCCTCGGCGCGGTTCTCGGTTTGCAGCTTCTCGCGGCCCATGTCCAGATGACGCTTTTGACACTGTATTTGGCGGCGGCTTACGGGGCGTGGGTTGTTTGGCGAAGAAAGAGAACCCACCCCGGTTCGTTCCTCACCGGCCCTCCCGAAACGGAAGGGCGAGGAGTCCCAGATGACGCCCCGGCTCCTCACTCCTTTCCTGACTCTTCTCCTCCCCGTCTCGGGGAGGGTGGTGAGGAACGAACCGGGAGGGGTTTTCAGACTGCCTGTTTTCTCCTCCTCTCACTCATTGTTGCGTCGGGACTGGCGATGGGGCAGTTGTTGCCGACGCTGGCGCTGTTTCGGGATGCTGCCCGGCACCACCTGTCGTTTGCCGTCGTGGACCGTTTTTATCTGCCAGTGAATCAACTGGGGAACTTTGTGCTGCCGCACCTGTACGGCAATCCCTACTTCGGAGACTGGACGGCGCGGGGCAATGCGTGGGAGACGTGCTGCTATGTTGGGGGCGTGTCGTTTGGACTGGCGCTCTGGGGCGGGGTCTGCGCGTTCCGGCAAAACTCTCACGCCGCCAAGTTTTGGGTCGGCGTCTTTGCTGTGAGTTTGTGGATGGCGCTCGGTGGGCGCGGCGGGCTGTATCACCTCGCATACTTTGGGCTGCCCGGCTTTCGGGCGTTCCATGACCCGGCCCGCTGCCTGCTTCCGGCCTGCTTTGCCCTGTCTCTGCTTGCGGCATTTGGGATGGGCCAGGTGCCAAGTCTCGGGCGGCGCGGGTGGCTTACGGCAGGGATTGTCGTGCTGACGTTCGCCGACTTGGCGCACTTCGGGCGGACGCTGTACCCGCTGACAGACCCATCCGCGCTGCTTCCCGTGTCGCCAAATATCGCACGGGTGCAGCGTGACCCGGACATCCGAAATTATCAAGCACGGGTCATCGCACCGACCAATGGAGTCTGGCTGCGGTTTACCAGCCCGAAAGACTTCCGCCAAGATAATCCCAATTACCAAACGCTCTGGGCGGACACGCTGACCCCGAACTCTATGATGCCGTATGGCCTGCGCGATGCATTCGGCTATGAGCCGGTCGCGCTCAAAACCACCGAAACGGCGGCAGTCAAAGCCGTCCGGGCATTTGACCCGAAAGCGTCGCAGGCCGACCGGGACAGGGCGGCGGCGCTCTGCGGGGCTTTAGGCGCGAAGTATGTCGCGACCGTGCGTGTTGCGCCGCCCGAGCCGGCAGTGCCGGGCCTGGTCCCCGTGCGGGCCGCGCCGACCCTGGCCCCCGCAGGCAGCAAGCGCAGCCCGGCAGCGTTCGTCTATCTGTCACGCAACTTGAAGTGGCAAGCGCGGGCGCACTTGGAGCACTCCTCCGCCCCGGTACACTTGGCCGAGGACGGGCCGGACCGTTTGACGCTGACGTTCCAAACAAGCCAGCCGGACCGGCTGGCCCTGGAAGACGCGCAGGCCGCTGGATGGTCGGCATCACTCGACGGCCACACCGTGCCGATCACGACCTACCAAAGCTGCCTGCGTGCGGTCGCCGTTCCGTCAGCGGGAGCACATACCGTCATGTTCACTTATGCCCCCACCCCGTTCCGGCTCGGGCTGTACGTGTCGCTGCTGACACTTTCCGGGCTGCTCGGCGCGGCGAGCTTTGCGTGGGCAAGAAAAATCGGCGCACGGGAAGGAATCCGGCGTGTCCCTGCCGAATAGCCATCATACCTACTTTCGGGCAGCGCCGCCCCACGCTTTTCACGCGACCAACCATCAATACAACTCGAAGGAACACACATGACTGTTATTTTCGCCCCAGCGCGTCTTTTTGCCTGCCTCGGTGCGGCGGCGACCCTGGGAATCTTCGCGGGTGGCTGCGCCAACAAAACTGCGACCGTGGGAACAATTTCCGCGTCCGGCGCGAAATCCGGCGGCATCGTCATCGGCGAGTTTGCGTCCATGACCGGCGACAAATCCACGTTCGGGCATTCCAGCGACAACGGCCTCCAGCTTGCCGTGAAGGCAATCAACAGCGGGGGTGGGGTCAACGGGCACCCGCTGACTGTGGACCTCCAGGACGACGGCAGTACGCCCGACGGCGCTTCCAGCGTGGTCAAAAAGATCATCACCAGCGCCCAGCCGACCGTGGTGATCGGCGATGTGGCCTCGACGCTCTCCATCCAAGCCGCGCCGATCTGCAACGCGGCCAAAGTGCCGATGATTTCGCCGTCGTCCACCAATCCAAAAGTGACTCAGCTTGGGCCGTATGTATTTCGGGTCTGCTTCATTGACCCGTTCCAGGGCACCGCCGCCGCCAAATTCGCCGCCGGGACGCTCCACGCCAAGACCGCCGCGATTTTGACCGACGCCGGCAACGATTACTCGATCGGCCTGACCAAGTTCTTCCAGGAAAGCTTCACGCAGCAGGGCGGCAAAATCGTCGTATCCCAAAACTACGGCAAGGACGATGTGGATTTCACCTCTCAGCTCACGCAGATTAAGGCGCTCCACCCGGACATCCTCTACGTGCCGGGCTACTACGGCCAGGTCGGCCCCATCGCAAAGCAGGCGCGGGCCATCGGCCTGACCGCCCCGCTGCTCGGCGGCGACGGCTGGGATTCGCCGAAGCTGATTGAAGGTGCCGGCGGGCCGGGCACCGCGCTCGAAGGCTCGTACTTCACGAACCATACGTCCATGGATAACCCGGATCCGCTGATCCAGAAGTTTGTCAAGGACTACAAGGCCGCCTATGGCGGCGAGCAGCCGGACACTCTCGCCGCCTGCGGCTACGATGCCGTCGGCGTGCTGGCCGACTCCATCAAACGCGCCGGCGCACCCGCGGACGGCGACTACGCCTCCCCGGCGTTCCGCGCCAAGCTGCGCGATGCGATTGCGGCGACCAAAGGGTACAAGGGCATCACGGGAACGATCACGATCGGACCGGACCGTAACCCAATCAAGCCCGCAGTCGTGCTGCAAATCCACGGCAGCACGTACAAATATATGACGACGGTGAACCCATAACCCAGCCGAAAGAATCGTGGGATTGAAATCCTACGCTACGGACGCAGACGCCTAATGTCCGCCTTCGCGGACATGGAATGGGATACAACACCCAACCTATTCCCGCAATCTGCCCTCTCTCCACGAAGGTGGAGACTAGGCGTCTGCGCCCATAGCGTAGGATTTCAATCCCACGGTCTTCATCCTACGCGCTCTTGTCTTGTGTTGACCTTATGCACCAACTTGTCGAACAACTTCTCGTCGGCGTCCAAATCGGCAGCATTTATGCGCTGATCGCCCTCGGCTACACCATGGTCTACGGCGTTCTGAAGCTCATCAACTTCGCCCACGGCGACGTGTACATGGTCGGAGCGTATGCCGGCCTCGGCGCGGCGGGCGTCCTGGGGACCTGGCTGCCGGAGCATGGCCCCTTCCGGCACCTGCTGCCTTCGCCGCTGGGCGCACTTTTGGTACTGCTGACCGCGATGCTGCTCTGCGCTCTGCTTGGCTTGGTGATTGAGCAGGCGGCGTACCGGCCCTTGCGGACCCGGTCCTGGGTCGTGCCGGGGATCGTGCTCGGCGCGGCGGCGGGGTATGTCGCTTACGGCATCGCGCTGAACGGCAACCGGACCCCGGTGTCGGCCATCGCGATCGGCATGGTCGTCTGGATTGCGCTGGCGGCGCTTCTTCGCACCACACAGCGCCGCCGGGCGGTTGGGACGCCGTCGCGACTGACGGCACTGATTACGGCCATCGGCGTGTCGCTGTTTCTCGAGAACTTCGGCGTACTGCCGCAAGTCTTCGGGTCAGAGCAGCGCTTTATCCAGCGCGGCGCGGTGGTCACGCTGCCGAACCAGGTGTATCTGCTGAGTCTGACCCTGAGTGTGCAAACACTGCTGATTTTCACACTGTCGCTCGTGCTGATGGCCCTGCTGACTTATATCGTGACCTACACGCGCATCGGTAAAGCGGTCCGGGCGGTCTCGTTTGATGCCGATGCCGCCGCGCTGATGGGCATCAACACCAATACCGTGATTGCGTTCACCTTCGCCCTCGGCGCGGCGCTGGCCGGGGCGGCGGGGGTCATGGTGACAGGGCTGACGGGAACGGCGTTTACGCCCTATGTCGGCGTTCTCATGGGTCTGAAAGCATTTGTCGCGGCGGTCCTCGGGGGCATCGGAAACATTCCCGGCGCGGTGGTCGGCGGGCTGGTCATGGGCCTGGCAGAGACTTTGGTCGTCGCCTACGGCCCCAGTGTCGGCATTCCCAGCACTTACCGGGACGCTGTCGCGTTTCTGCTGCTGATCGTGATTTTGCTGGTCCGCCCGGCGGGCCTATTCGGGCGTCTTGCCCCGGAAAAAGTTTAGCGGAGAAAGTGTAATTTGCAGAAAGCGCTCGCTCATTCCTCCTCGTTCAAGTCCCCCTCCCTGCCGGCCCGTGTTCTCGGAACCCTGGCCCTGCTTGGGCTGCTGCTCTTAGGTAACTTGTGGGTGGAGCGGCCCCTGCTGGACCAATCGGCGACCTCGTTTTACGGCATGGACCAGTACAAAGAGGGCATTATCATCTCGTGCGGGATTTATGTGATTTTGGCGGTCGCGCTGAACTTGGTCAACGGCTTCACGGGGCAATTCTCGCTTGGACACATCGGGTTTTACGCCGTCGGCGCGTATGTCGCGGCGGCGGTGTCCACCTACGGCCATGCCCGATTGTTCCCAGGGCTGCCGATTGACGGCTCCCCGGTCGGGACGCTTCAAGGTGCGTATCCGCTGCTGACGCTGTGTTTGTTGGGGGGACTCGCGGCGGCGGCGGTCGGCTTTGTGGTCGGCCTGCCGTCACTCAGACTGCGCGGGGACTACTTAGCCATCATCACGCTCGGCTTCGCGCAGATTATCCAGGTCGTCATCCGAAACATCAAGGCCGTGGACGGCGCGACTTCGTTTACAGGGATTTCGCGCGGCGACACGACCATTTTGACCCCCCATCTCACAAACTTCTTCTGGGTCTATTTAGTCGCCGCGCTGACTTTGTGGGTTGCCTACGGCCTGCGGTTCTCGACCCACGGCCTGGCGTTTCTGGCGGTGCGGGAAGACGAAATCGCGGCGGAAGCGATGGGCATTCCGACCACGCGCTACAAAGTGACCGCGTTTGTCTTGAGCGCTTTCTTCACCGGCGTCGCCGGGGCACTGTTTGCGCTCTACCAGCCGTCACTCTCGAATGACCAATTTTCGTTTGTCCGCTCGATTGACACCGTCGTCATGGTCGTCCTCGGCGGCCTCGGCTCTATCAGCGGCGTGGCCCTCGCCGCCGTGCTGCTGACAGTCCTGCCCGAGAGCTTGCGCGGCATTGACCAATATCGTTTGGTCACCTACTCCCTCTTGCTGATTGTGCTGATGCTCACCCGCCCCCAGGGCATCTTCGGGCGCGAAGAACTCTCCCGCGCCTGGCTCCTCGGCCAAATCGCCGCAGTCAAGGGCTGGTTCGCCCGGCGCCCCAAAGCTCAGATGTCTCCGTAAACTACGCTGTCGCCGACAATCGTGGCCGACACGGTTGGCGCGTCGGGCCAGCCGTCCAGAACCACAAAGTCGGCGCGGTGGCCCGGCGCGATTTTGCCCCGGTCGTCTTCCAAAAAGACGCTGTAAGCCGCGCCTTCGGTGTAGGCCCGCAGACCATCGAGGGCGGAGGCGCACTGCGAAGCTCCCAGCACGGTCCCGGACGGCGCACGGCGCTCCCTCGCCGAGCGGATGCCGTCAAGCGGTGCGCCGGGAATGACCGGGATGTCCGATGAAAAGACGAGCGGCAGGCCGGCCTCCTGCGTCTCGGCATACGGCATCAGGCGATGAGCGCGGGAATCGCCGAGCGCTGACACGTAAGCATCGCCGAAGCGCATCAAGAACTCGGGCTGGTAGACCGGGAGAATGCCGAGACGCGCCAGGCGTCCGATCTGGTCCGGCCAGAGCAGCATCGCGTGCTCGATCCGGTGGCGGGCGTCCGCACGGGGAAGATGCGCCTGCGCCTTGCCGTAAGCGCCGAGGCAGAGGTCAATCGCAGCATCGCCGATGGCGTGGGCGGCGATCTGCCATCCTGCCGTATGCGCCCGAAACACTATGTCGTTTAATTGCTCGGCGGTCCAGACCGCCGTACCGAGGCTGTCGCTGCCGGCGAACGCCGAGCGCAGCAGGGCAGTGCGAGTCGTCAATGCTCCATCGGTGAAGACTTTGGCCGGGCCGAGCCGCACCCAGTCGGTGTCGGTCGTCAAGTCACGCGGGCCGGGCACAGTGTCCATGGACGTAAGCTGAGACAGGAGCATCATCAAGGAGCAGCGGACTGTGAGCGCCCCCGACGCGGCGGCGGCATGGTAGATGGGGATTTCCTGAATGCTGTCGCGGGCAGCAAGGCCCAAAGTCGCATCCACGGCGCTGGTGATGCCCAGGGCATTCAGCGCTCTCGACGCCCGCCCGAGCGCGGCGACCTTCTCCGTTTGGCTCGGCTCCGGGGCGGCGTCGTAAGCGAGATTGGCGGCGGTCTCCAAAAGAACTCCCGTCGCGTCTCCGTGCTCGTCTCGGACAATCGTGCCGCCGGGCGGATCGGGCGTGTCCTTTGTCACGCCCATCAGCGCCAAAACGCGGCCGTTGACGCAGACCGCATGGCCGCTGGCATGGATGACTAGGACAAACGGCTGCCCATCACCAATTTGGTCCAGGTCGTAGCGGGTTGGGTGACGTTTTTCCGCCATCACGTTCTGGTTGTAGCCGCGCCCGCGCACCCAGTCGCCTGGCCCGGCACCGGTTTCTTCGGCCCGCGCCGACAAGCGCTGCATAAGAGCAGGAACGCTCGGCACATCGGTCAGAGTCACGGCGGCCAGGGTCAGCCCGAAGCCGAGCACATGGCAGTGAGCATCGTGGAAACCCGGCAGCAGGGTCCGCCCGCCCAGCGGCTGCACTCGGGTGTTCGGCCCACTCAGCCCGCGCAGGTCACTTTCCAGGCCGGCGGCAACAATGCGGCCCTCGGCGACCGCGACCGTGTCGGCAGGCACAGTGGCTAAAGGCAGGCGGGCTTGGGTATAAAGGGTATCGGAAGCGAGATTCATAACGCTATCATACCCAAACTATGATGCCCCGAGGAGAACAAGATGCCGACACGCGAAATTGCACGCCCCGAATGGAAAACCTATTTCGACGAGTTCAGCCGCACCCGTGCCGGAGAGCTGGTCACAGTCGAACTGATTTACAGCCCCCAGGCCGACCCGCAGTACGCCCTCGTTAAGCAGCCTTTGATCGGCATCACGTTTGAAGAAGACGGCGAGGCCGGGACGTTCGACCTCAGCGCCGGCAGCGAGGCGGACGATGCCCTGACGCACACAATCACGAACGCCGTGCACGTCTACCACAAAAACGCCCGAGGGATTATCAGCGAGGAGATCAACGAGGACGAAGTGATCGAGATCACTTCCACCGACGACCCGCGCATCGTCTTTCTGCGCTTCACGCCCGCTTAATGGACTCGCTTATTCAATGCGTCCCGAACTTCAGCGAAGGCCGCGATCCAAGTGTCATTGACGCCACTGTCCAGGCCGCGCGCCAAACCGACGGCGTCCGGCTCGTGGACTGGAGCGCGGACGCCGACCACAACCGGCTCGTCGTGACTTTTATCGGTCCGCCCGAGGCGGTCCAGATCGCCGCGCTGGGTGCCGCCGCTGTGGCCGTCGAGCGCATTGACCTGCGGGACCACACCGGCGTCCATCCCCGCCTCGGTGCCCTCGATGTCCTGCCGTTCGTGCCGCTGTCGGGCATCATGCTGGCCGAGTGCGCCGAGATCGCCCAAAACGTCGGCGCAGAGATCGCCGCTCGGCACGGCCTGCCGGTCTTCCTCTACGAAGCGGCGTCCCCCACGCTCCGCTCCCTGCCCGAAGTCCGCAAAACGGCATTTCTGTCGCTCCAACCCGATTACGGCCCCGCCACGCCCCACCCGACCGCCGGCGCAGCCGTCGTCGGTGCCCGGGCACCGCTGATTGCCTACAACGTCAACCTCGCCACCGCCGATCTCGCCACCGCCCGGCAAATCGCCCGCGAGCTACGCGTTCTCCCAAACCTGCCCGGCATCCGGGCGCTCGGCCTGCGGCTGCCGGGACGCGGCCTCACCCAGGTCTCGATGAACCTCACCCGCCCTGCCGAAACCCCGCTGCTCGCCGTCTTCCACTACGTGGAGCAACGCGCCGCCGCCCTCGGCACCGCCGCGCTTGAAAGCGAGATCGTTGGTGCCCTCCCCGCCGCCTCCGCCTTCAGCGTTCTCGCCGACGCCATCCGTTCCCCCACCCTCAAGCCCAGCCAGGTGCTTTGGGGATTGGAGGAACAAGTCTCCCTGCCCTAAACGGCTTGGCTTCAAAAGAGCAATCTCCCGCCTACGCGGGCGGGGACTAATCATGCTTCTTCGCCCGCGCAGGCGGGAGTTTGCCCTTCAAAGCACGGGGGTTCAGCCCCGTGGAAACGGTTAAATTGCGAGCAGTGCATTGTACAGCTATGGCTTTTTCGGCTTGGGACTCGGTTTCTTGGGCTGGTGTTTTGCTTCCGTCTCCGCAATCAACTCTCGCCGATATTTCTTGTCCGGTATTTCTTGTGTAGCTTTTTCATTTTGTTTTTGCTGACACTGCCAGCACGAGGCATTCTCGCCATCGCAACAATCCTCTCGCCATAATCCTCTCGCCATTCCTCTATCGGGCATCACACAACCAGAAAGCCTTCAACGCAAAAGACAACGGGTGGGTGGCGTCCGGTGCAGCGCATTGCTAGGCTGCTGGCTTGCCTGACTGTCGCCACAATTGCCCCGGACACTGTACCTGACAATGATAACACCCACTGGTTTGCCCGTCAATGTTATACCAATTGTGCTGGCTACCGACGGCTTCGCAATCTTGACCTTTGCTTATCCAATCACTGCAAGGATACGGCAGATGACCCCGGAGCTAAGTGCGCCAATTATACAGATTGCCCGCGGTGTAATATGGATTGTTGTATTCCCACATGGCTTTGACCCTGCCTCAGAAAAGCCCCTCGCCCAGCGGCCTAACGCCATAGCTCACCGGCGACGCCTGCCAAGCAAGCCATACGAATACGCACAGCAACACGCGGCAGGGGGCGTCTGGTGCAGCGCATTGTTAGACCGCTCCCGATGCCGCCAGCAGCTCTAGGATGTTCGGATATGGCCCACCCCTATTTGCCATGTGAACCGCCAAGGGATAACCGAGAGGACTAATCTTTGTTTCGGCCCCACGCTCAATTAAGAGCTTTGTGCATTTTACATATCCGCCACAGGCCGCAAGAACAAGAGCAGTGTCACCAAGTGTCGTCGCGGTCTCCAAGGCGGCTCCCCGATCAAGAAGTAATTTCACTATCGCTGAGTTCCCCTTCCATGCGGCAATCATCAGCAAGGTCCAACCGCCAGGATTGGAAAAGTTCGGGTCGCCCCCTTGGTCAAGAAACTCTTCCAATGCCGCGATCCGACCACGCTTGATGTGCTTATACAGGCGATTAAATTGTTCGTCTTCCATAGGTGATACGCCCCGCTTTGTGGGGCGGCCTAACGCCATAGCTCACCGGCGATACGAAGTAATGCCGAAGGCATACACCTGCCAAGAAAGCCTCCCGCAACGCACAGGCAACCGCGCAGGGGGCGTCCGGTGCAGCGCATTGTTAGGTCGCTGACAAGTTCGCCACTATTACATGGTCTGGAACAGGGTCGGTCGGAAATTGAACAGCCTTGATTTCACCATGTCCCAGAAGCCAACTTTTGGCAATCCGATGAAGGCCATCCATGACTAGCCCGCGTGCCGATAAAATGATGGGATAGCTCAGGTCAGCTTCATAAATCAATCGCGCATGTTTAGCCACCTCGCGCGGCGAGGGCTTCTTGGTCTTGAACCATTGGTAAGGATAGTCCAGTTCACTCTCGACTTGGCTCAGAACAATGGACTGCACGGGTAATTTCTCTGCCAGAAGCCAAAGCCTCTCCACGTTGTAGACGAGCGTTTCCCCATTCGGCCCGGTGTCATAAAAAGTGCGCTTGAAGTTCATGGCTTTGGATGGCTTTGTTTTGGATGGCTTTGTTTTGGATGGTTTTCGTAACCGAAAGAGCCACGGCCCAGCGACCTAGCAAGTATTTTACCGCGTTACGCCGCTGAACGTTTGATGTAAAGAACGCATATTTCGCGGCAATTACCGCACTTTTACCGCACCGCAGCCCCGATTGACTGCTTCACTGTATTATATCACAATTCCCAGGTTTCAACGCACCGAACCGATCACAAAACCGGACGCAGTCCCCTCTCCCATCTTATCCAATCCTATCCATCTCCGTGCCCGCGCAGGCGGCCAATCGGCGCTTCGCCCCACAGCGTAGGAATTCATTCCCACGCTCCTACCTCCCATGCCCCCTCTGCCTTCCCCCCTTCACCTTTTCGTTTACACCTTCCGCATCACTTCGTATCGGGTGGGTCTCTTGCTCCCCTCTGGAGGAGGGGCTGGGGGAGGTACCCCCCCTCTGGAGGAGGGGCCGGGGGAGGTCTCTTCCGGGAAGGTGTTCCTGACCCAATCCGGCGTCTTGACGCGCAGTTTCGCCGTCAATTTTATATAAAAGGTTGAACTGAGGGGCATATTCGGGCATAATAGCAAAAGAAACGTCACCACGGCACAAATTGCCGGAACCGGAGACCGACCGATGCTCACCCTATCGAAAAAACTGCCCTTCTGGAAACCAAGTCCCCGCAAGTCTACGCGCCGCGACTCTCTAGCTGAGCTGCGGATGCGGGCCGCCGATGAAGAAGTCCGAAACCCAAAAAAAGAGCGGATGGCGATGCTGCGCTTTTTGGCGTATCTGACCCCCTACCTGCCGCTGTTCATCTCGGCCACGGTCTTCGGCATCATCAACTATACGGTCGGCGCAGTCGTGCCGAGCGTGACGGGTTATGTGATTGACCGGATTATCATGGCCAACGGGGTTCAGCACACCGGGCGGGTGAACCGGCTGTACCCGGCGCTCGACAGCCTGCTGCACCGCTTCGCGCCCCATGACACCCCTGCCGAGCAGGCCAACGTTCTGCTTGGGCTGGTCATCGCCGTGCTGCTCCTGATGGGCTTCGTCATGTTTGGGCGCGGGTATCTCGTCGGCATCGGCGGGCAGCGAGTCATCTTTAAGCTGCGAAACGACCTCTACGAGCATATCCAGGGCCTGTCGCTGTCGTTTTTCCAGCAGAACCGGTCGGGTTCCATCGTTTCGCGCCTGACGTCCGACATTGCCCTGGCGCAAAACTTCATCGGCAATGCGTGTACGCTTCTCTGGATGGACTCGATCTCGGTCATCGGCATCGCTGTCTGGCTGTATTTGCTGTCGCCGCGCATGGCAACCGTGTCTTTAATTGTCCTGCCGTTCTGGGTGTTCAGTGTTCGGTTCTTCGGCCAGCGCATACGGAAAGCGTCCCATGCCGTGCAGGAGGGTCTATCGGAGCTGTCCGGGCAGGTGCAGGAGAAGGTGGCCGGCGCAACCGTCGTGCAGGCATTCGCCCGCGAAAAGCGCGAAACCCGCCTTTTCCACCGGATGCACCGCTCGCTCTACGACCGCCAGGTGACCACCGTGCGCTATCAGGCGCTCAACATGGCGGCGTCGAATGTGCTGACCACAGTGGCCCCAATCACCGTGGTGCTGTTCGGAGCGCATGAAGTCCTGGCCGGGCGCATGACCACCGGCATGATGATTACCTTCTGGACCACGCTCGGCATGTTCTACTTCCCCTTGCAGCGCCTCACCGACATGGCGGCGGTGATCGCCAACGCCGGCGCGGCGATTGACCGCATCTTCGACATCTTCGATATTGCCCCAGACATCGCCGACGCCGAGGGTGCCGTCGCCCTCCCGGCGCGGATCGAAGGCCGGGTTCAGCTTCGGAACGTCACGTTCGGCTACGACCCCGACGTGCCGATTTTGAAGGGCCTTAATCTCGACATCGCCCCCGGCGAAGTGATTGCGTTTGTCGGGCCATCGGGCGCGGGCAAGTCCACGCTGGTGAACCTGGTCCCCCGCTTCTACGATGTTTCCGGCGGCGAGATTTTGGTGGACGGCCTGAACATTGCCGGTGTCAAAGTGAAATCACTCCGCAACAACATCGGCATGGTGCTTCAGGACAACATTTTGTTTACGGGGACAATCAAAGAAAACATTCTCTACGGACGCCCCGGCGCGACCGACGAAGAGATTGTGGAGGCCGCTGTCGCCGCCAACGCCCACCACTTCATCGAAGCCTTGCCCGAAGGCTACGAAACCGAGATCGGCGAGCGCGGCACCAAGCTCTCCGGCGGCCAGAAGCAGCGCCTCGCGATCACCCGCGCATTTCTCCGTGACCCACGTATCTTAATTCTCGACGAAGCCACGTCGGCCCTGGACAGCGAAAGCGAGAAGCTGATCCAAAACGCCCTAAACCGCCTGATGGTTGGACGCACGACTTTGATCATCGCCCATAGGCTCTCAACGATCATGCACGCCGACAAAATCGTCGCGATGGCCGACGGCAGAATTGTCGAAGTCGGCAGCCACACCGACCTGCTCGCCAACCGGGGATTGTATTACCACCTTTACAAAGCACAGTTCGAGCACGCCCTCTCCATGCCCATGCCCGACGAATGGGCCACCGGCGATCGCACTCAGGACCGGCTTGCACGGGCCATCCAGTGACGCCTGCCGCAGAAAGATAAGGATCATTTGAACTGCGATCCCTACACCAAAACCGCGTCGGTCTTCACCTGCCCCGATGATTACGACCGCGCCAAAGAACTGCGGCCCGGCAGCTACCGTATGGCGAGGCTCTACCAGGGCCTGCCGATCTCCTGCGGCTGGAAAGACCCATACAACCCCGCCGTCACCGCCCAGCCTGCCCAGATAACCCTGGCCTACGAGGCAGAGCAGGACCACGGACAAGCGCCGATTGTCACCACTTACCGGCACCGCGGCGGCACGCAAATCCTCGCGCTCGACAGCCACACGCGCTGGGTCCGTGGCGTCTCCAAAGATGCCGACGACTAGTGTGCTGACGGCAACAATGAGAGGAGCACGGAACTTGACAAAAGACGTAAGCGAGCTGACCTGCGCCGGCGATGAAACGCGGCGCGTTCTTGTGTCCAGTCAGGGCGCAGGCTGGAACGGACTCACCTTGCAGCAATCGCAAGCAGCGCCCGGTGAGAAGCATCAGCCGCCGCAGCGCCTGCATTATCTCTGCCTGAACCTTGCGGAGCGCTGCGACCTCTGGCAGCAGCGGGACGGCCAGACCCGCCATCGTATCCAGCCCTACGGCGACATCGTCTTTATGCCGGCAGGACACGAGAGCCGCTAGAAGTGGACCACGGCGTCCCATGCCCTTTATCTGCTTGTTGACCCGAAGCTAACCAGCCGCACCGCCGCCGAAATGGGCGGTTCCGCCACGGAGCTGAAAAACAGCTTTGGCGCAAGCGATCCACGCCTGCTGCATCTTGCCCTGGCGCTCAAAGAAGAAGCCCAGACCGGCGGCGCAAACGGCCCGCTGTTTGCCGAGTGCCTCTCGACCGCGCTTGCCGCACACCTGCTGACGCAGTATGGCAGTGTACCGCCTGCCGGTGCCCCAAGCGCTCACGGCCTTTCAGCGCCGCAAGTCAAGCGTGTCACCGACTACGTTCAAGACCATCTCCATTCGGACCTGAGCCTTGCGGCAGTCGCCGAAATTGTTCATGTCAGCCCCTTCCATTTCGCCCGGCAGTTCAAGCGGGCCACCGGAAAGACCCTGCACGAGTTTGTGCTGGAATGCCGCGTGGACGCCGCCAAGCGCCTGCTGCGCCGTCGGGATTTGTCCGTCGGAGAGGTCGCCGGCTTGGCCGGCTTCGCCCAGCAGAGCCATCTCGCCGCCCACTTCCGGCGTGTCACGGGGTTGTCTCCCGCAGCGTTCCGGCGGCAGTCTTTTTCCTAGACAAAAGCGCACGAATCTGCTCACAACGCGCAGGAATTTGACTGATAGCTCTCTCCCGTTCGTGTCATAATCACCGCGTAGCTTGACGACAGGAGAACAAGATGGCAGACAACAAAATCGCACTCATTACTGGCGCAAACAAAGGCATCGGCAAAGAAATCGCCCGGCAGCTTGGGGCACTCGGAATGACGGTGCTGATTGGCGCACGGGACGCCGGGCGCGGTGAGGAAGCGGCGGCGGATCTGACGGCAGGCGGGGCGGACGCTTACGCTGCCACTCTCGATGTCGCCGACCCGGTGACTGTTGCTGCCGCCGCTGCCCAGATTGAGAAAGACTACGGCAAGCTCGACGTGCTGATCAACAACGCCGGCATCTCAGTAGACGGCAGCCTTTCCAGCGCCTTCACTTTAGAACTCGCCGACCTGCGCCGCACTTATGAGACCAACGTCTTCGGCGTCTTCAGCGTGACCAAAGCCTTCGTGCCGCTTTTGCAGAGGGCGGACGCCGGGCGAATCGTCAACCTTTCCAGCAGCCTCGGCTCACTGACCGAGAACAGTGACCCAAACTGGGAGGCCGCCGGCGTCAAGCCATTGGCCTACAACTCGTCCAAAGCCGCGCTGAACATGATGACCGTCATCTTCGCCGCCGCGCTGAAAGACACGCCAATAAAAGTCAACGCCGCCTGTCCCGGCTCTGTGGTGACGGACCTTAATCCCTACGGCACCCGCACTGTCGCGCAGGGCGCAGCCATCGCCGTCCATCTTGCTACCCTGCCCGATGACGGCCCTACCGGCGGCTACTTCAACGAAAGCGGTTCCCTGCCCTGGTAACCATAAAGCCCCTGCTGCGACTGTTGTTCGCCTGTATCGGCATCGCGTATCTGCTTGGTACGGGAGGCGTGCAGGCACAAGTCAGTGCTGGCGCGGCGGGGGCGGCGATCAAGCCGCTGCTCTCGCCTTCCAGCATGGCGCTGATTCAGCTCAACAACCAGATTTTATTTTCCGTGCATACCGTCGGCGGGTCGTCAGCTTCGGACCGGGCGGACCTGGCGAATCTGCGGCTCTCTGAGGCCCTGCGCGGGCTGTTCGACCGGCAGGGGGCGGCGCAGACGCCGCAAGTGACGGTCGGGGAGCGGTCGGGGCAGACGGTCGTGCTGCTCGACGGGAAGCTGCTGCTGACTGTGACCGACGCCGACGCCGATGCGTCGGGCAAGCCCCCCGCCCTGCTTGCACAAAGCTGGGCCGACGGTATCAACCGGGCCTTCCGGCAGGCGGAGCGCGAGCGCCAGCCGGCTTACCAACGATGGGCGCTTGGCCGCGCCGCGCTGATTTTGCTGTTCGGCGTCCTGGTGACTGTCGCCCTGCGCTCCGCTGTCCGGCGCACCGGGCACCGACTCGGCTGGCCCGCCCCCACCTTGCTCTGGCTGATGGTCGCCCGGCAGGTCGTCAATCTGTTTCCCCAAACCCGGCCCGCCTATGTTCTCCTGGTCACCGGACCGCTGCGCCCGCTCGTGCTGGCCCTGGTGGTCTGCCTGCTGGCGGCAATTCTGGCGCGTCTTTGGAGTGTCGTCCTGCGCCGCCTGTTCCCCGCCATGCCCGAAGACCTCTCGGTGATGGACCGGACCGAGCGGACTTATCAGCGCCGGATTACGCTGGCGCGGGTCGCCGACGTCACCGGGGCAACACTGATTTGGGCTGTCGCGGGCATCGTTATCGTCAGCGGCGCAGGGCTGAACCTGTCGGCCCTGCTGGCGTCAGCGGGGCTAATTGGAGTCGCGATTTCGATTGTCGCACAAGACTCATTGAAAGATTTGGTCGCGGGGATTTACATTCTGGCCGACGACCGCTTCGGGGTTGGTGACACGGTGCAGATCGGGGTTTATGAGGGTCAGGTCGAGAAGCTGAACCTACGCGCCACGCAGATTCGCGATATGTCCGGGCGGCTGATTACGGTTTCCAACCGGAGCATCGTGGATGTCGCCAACCTGACCGCCCGGTGGGCGCAGGTGGATTTTCGCATCGGTGTGTCGTACTACGCCGACCTTGCCGCCGCGAGCAGGCTGCTCCAAGAAACAGCAGACACGCTGGCGGAAGACTGGCCGGAGCGGGTGCTGGCCCCGCCGGAGCTTCTCGGTGCAGATTCGTTCACCGACCTCAGCGTTATCCTGCGGCTTCTTATTCGCACCCCGCCCGGCGACCAATGGGCCGTCGGGCGCGAGCTGCGGGTGCGGGTCAAAACCGCGTTCGACGCCGCCAATATCGCGATCTTAAACAACCTCTACGCCCCGCCCCCGGCACCGGGCCGGGGGCCATTAGACCCGCCCGGCGAGCCGCCTCAGTCCTGACGCCACGTTCAGCAGAGCGCGGCCTTGATGGTAGCATTCGGTCCAGCGGTCACTTTTGGTTTCGCACGCCTTGGATGTGCCATGCCGAAGGCGTGTCCAACCTTCGGCGTCGTTTTGGTGGAAGCCGCCATTGGGATCTCTCGCATGGGGGAACCAGCGGCTCCAGATATGGCGCTCGAAATTGGCTTCCGCTTCCTCAGCTCTTTTTAGATAGTTACCAGTTGACGGGGTAGACATTGATTCCAGTGAACGCTCCCAGCGCATCGAAGAAGCCGCCGCCCAAAATGTCCCCGGCGATCAGGCCGAGAAAGAACGGAACCGACTTGCGGTAGAAGCCGGCACCGCCGTAGCGCAGGGCCAGGGACTTGAATAGCCAGGCCAGCAGAAAAGGCACCCAGGTGGAAGTCATTGTGTTGGTATTGGCAATCGCGTAGCCGACCGGATGCAGCGGCCACCAGATAAACTGCGTCCGCAGGACAATCAGCGCCGTGGTGACAGCAAACCCAATGATGAGTGCCAGAATGCCCGTCTTGTCCGGTCCGGTCCGGTTCCGCAGGATGTCCACGAGGCTGTCGAACGGCACTCGGCCCTGCGCGGTGCGCCAGGCATCTGTGCGGCCCTCCGCCCCGAAGCCGTGCCAGAGGGAAAGCGCAATCAGGAATGATGCCAGCAGGCCGAGAACCGTGGAAACGGCAATCGCAAGTACCAGCGGATGGCGGGAGAGGCGCACTTCCCCAGCCATCTTGAACGCATCCATCTGGTGCGGCATGGGAATGCAGCGCAGGTCGAAGTTCGCAATGGCAGGCCGCAGGAAGGCCAAAATCGTCAGGTCATGCGCTCCCAGTAAACTGGTCCCGAAGGTCCGGGTCATCAGGGTGCTTACGTCCACGTCCGGCCCATAGAGCCAGGCGTTGCCGGTTTCCGCCCGGATGCGTGTCGCGGCAATCATGTAAACCAGCCCAAGAAGGATGACGGCCAGCGCGACCAGCGGGTTCATGCCCGCCGCCGTGCAGAAGCCGACTAGCGCGAGGACCGACAGGCCGAGGCCAATGACCGCCCAGCGATACGGCAGCGGCTCGTCGGTATCGTCTAAAGGCGATTTCTTGCCAATCGCTTTGGCCCAAACTTCGCCTAAATACCCTCGCGACAGCCACAGCGACACCAAAGTGAGAGCGAGAAACGCCCCCGCGCCCTGGTGCCCGAGCGCCGGGAAAGTGGCCTGATTGACCCCGACCGCGCCGGTGCCCAAATTGAGCGCCGCGCCGATCACGCGCTCGATGCGGGTCACAACAAAGAAAAACCAGCAGGAGAAGGTCACATCAGTGGGAATGAGATAGGCGATGCCGACCACAAACGGATAAAACGAGATCGGTGTGTAGCCCACGGCGTTCCACGGCGACATTGTCAGATACTTGCCGAGATCGGAATCCCCCGTGGCACGCAGATTAAGGAGCGGCACGGCGGGGACATTCAAGGCCAGCGTGTTGAGGCACGAGACCAAGAACGGCCCGGCGGCCCCAAGCCAGAACAGCCGGTTCTTGAGCAGCGGCGCGGCGGGGTCTACGACGGCCAGCGGCAGCGTGACGGTTGGGAACGACAGCCGCTCCCGGTCCACCCACTGCCGCCGCAGGATCGCGACAATGCACAAGGACGCCGCTGCCAGCGCCAGCATGAAACCGCCCCAGGCCAAAATCTGCGGCAGCCACCCCGCCAGCGGCAGGGTGGTCTGACCGGTGTAGAAGCCGTGCAGCACGTTCGGGTCGGTCTGGGCCATCCAGTGCGGGATGTACCGCTGAAACGACCCGGCCCAGCCGTTTTCCGGGGTCGCATAGTGCCACGCAGCGGCGACCGTCGGAATGATGAAGTGGAGCTGGCCCGACGACGACAGCACCGTGGATGTGGTCATCATCACGTAGACGACGAGCACCTCGGCGGCGGACATCGCAAGGCTCGACAGCAGCGCCCGGCACAGGATGTTCAGGCCGGTGAGCGCGAACATGACCGAGAACGCGCCAAACGGGATGGACGTATTCGCCAGGGCCGTGTGGCCCTGCCGCCCGCCCATGATCAGCTCTGCCCAGTGAATCCAGAAGTCCACCAGGACCGTCAGCACGACGCCAAGTATCAGCGCTCGCGGGGTCAGCCCTGCTGCCTGCCGCGGCGTCTGCCCCGTCTTTGTCTGTCCCGTCTTTTCCCCAGTGACCTGCGCCGCCGTACTCATACTTCTGTTGTCGTTTTCTCTCAGCGCACGGAGAATTGGTAGATCGTCGTCTGCCGGTAAACCTGGCCCGGTTTTAGGGTCGTGGTCGGATAACTCGGCTGATGCGGCGCATCGGGGAAGTGCTCGGTTTCGAGGCACAGCGCCCCGCGCCGGACATACGTGCCCCCCTTGCCACGAATTTTGCCGTCGAGGAAGTTTCCGGTGTAAAGCTGTACGCCCGGCTCGGTCGTGGAGACGGTCAGCACCCGCCCGGAGCGGGGCGCGTAAACGCGGGCGGCCAGCCGCGGGGTTCGGCTGCCGGACCGGTAACCGTTCAGGACAAAGTTATGGTCGTAGCCGTGCCCGAAAAGGAGCTGCTGATTGCGGCGCTCGATCCGTGCGCCAATCGCGGTCGGACGGCGGAAGTCGAACGGCGTTCCAGCGACCGAAGACTGCGGCCCGAGCGGAATGGAAGTCGCATCTACCGGCGTGAACTTGTCGGCATTGATGTACACTTGGTTGTCCAAAATCGTGCCGCTGCCTGCGCCGCTGAGATTGAAGTACGAGTGATTCGTGAGGTTCAGCACGGTCTCTTTGTCAGTGGTCGCCGTGTAGTCAATACGGAGCGCATCGGCATCGGTCCAGGTGTAGACGACCCGCACCGAAAGCTGCCCCGGAAAGTTTTCCTCGCCGTCGGGGCTGACATACGTGAGAGCCAGGCCGTTTTTGCCGACGGGGGCGGCGTTCCAGACTTTCTCGTTGTAGCCGACTTTGCCGCCGTGCAGGGTGTTTGGGGCGTTATTGATCGCCAGCTTATAGGTTTTGCCGCCCACCACCAAATTGCCCCGCGCGATGCGATTGGCATAGCGCCCAATCAATGCCCCAAAGTACGTCCCGCCGGTATTCGCAGCATAATTCGCGGGAGCATCATAGCCCAGCACAACATCGCCGAGCTTCCCGCGCCGGTCGGGGACATTGATCGCGGTGACCGTGCCGCCCAGATTGGTGATCTGCACCGACGCGCCGTGGCGGTTTGTGAGAGTGTACAGTGAAAGTGCCGTCCCGTCCGGCATCTGCCCAAACGGCTTGCGCGTCACCGTGCCGGGCGTCTGCGCCCCGGCGGTCGGCAGCGGCAGGGCCGCAACGCCCCCAAACAGCCCGGCCAGCAGGCACAGGCGGCCCAGTGGGCCAATAAAGTTCGTCATCGCGTGGTGTGTTCCCCCAGAAGTGGTGATAGCGGCAATGATACCCGATTTGCGGCTGTGTTTTGATTTGGGACTGTGTTTCTAGGGGTTCGCCTTTGCCTTCTGCATATACGAGGCAAACTCGGCCCGGTCAGTATCCGGCCAAAGATTGAGCTGCCAGCGCCAGTTTGCCAGCAGCGCCGCCGGAGCCGAAGCCGCAAGCGCCGCCCGGTACGCCGAGACCCGGCCCCGCGTCTCGCCGGGCACGGCCCCCGTGCGGCCTGCCGCTGCGTCCTCCGCCGCCCACAAAGCGCGGGCTGCCGTCAGCCCTTCGCTTTCACCGGGAGTCGCCGGCGGCACAGCGGCAGGGGCGAACACGGCATACGCCGGTGGCAGCGAATGCGGACCGGGCGTGGCCTGCATAAACCGGCTAGGCAGCGAGGTCAGCTTTGCCGTCAGGGTGAGGCGCTTTGTGCCGCGCTGGACAACGACCGCGATAGTTTCGCCGGCTGGGTGATGGCGCACAATCTCGGCGAACTCATTCGTGCCGGTAACAGGTTCGCCCCCGACGGACACCAAGACGTCCCCATGCTGAAATCCTGCGGTACGCGCCGGTGAATCCGGCTGCACGTCCATCACAACCGCACGGTCGGCGGCAGCGCTATTCTTCCGAAATGAGCGCATGACGCTGTGTATCCCGAGGTAACCTGGCCCAGTCGGCGCGTTGACCACCGGGACTGCCCCCGAAGACGCAGGATCGGCGGTCAGCCTGTCCAGAAAGACCGCCTGCATTTTGGTACACTCGCTGTTCGCACGTCCGACTTTCAGGTGGAATGTCCCCGGCCCCATCACAAGGAACTGCTTGTAGACACCTTGATAGAAGTCGGTGACACGCGCCGACGCCAGCGCGGGCGCTTTGTCTTCGTCGGCCAGCGTCCCGCCGTCGGCTTTCATCTCTAATCGGTAGTTGCGGCGTCGGTACGGCGCCTGGTGTCCGTCGTTGTTGACGAAATAAAACGCCGCCCGGTGCGGCCCGGCAGGCACGGTAAACGTAATCCACAGGTCGGGACCTTCGTAGGTCAGCGGGTACTTGCCGCCCTGCCAGCTTCCGTCGTTGACCTCGCAGTCCCGCCGAAGGCCAAGCGAGGGGGAGTATAAAAACCGCCGCTCGGGCGTGCTTGCTTTCGCGATAAACGTGTACGGCGAGTTCGGGCTTTTGTGATGCGGCCCGATCCCGTCGTCGGCCTCGTAGCCTGCTTCCGACGCTTCCACGGAACTGCCGGGGCTGTTCAGGCCGAACAGCAAAGCGTACTGCCGCCCGTAATGCCCCACCCAGTCGCCCTGTGTCTGCCAGTCGTCGCCGAGGTAAGCAGCCTCGCCGGGTTTCAGCAGCGGCGCGGCAGCCGGCACCGAAGCTTGCAGCGCTTTGAGCGCAGCAACCGTCGGCGCGGCGGCGGGAGTCGGCAGAGCCGCAGCGGCAGGAGCCGGTGACGGCGCGGGCCAGGCGGGCGGGCTGGGGTCGGTAGACGACGCCACGGCCAGGCCGCTGCCGTAGCCGCCGACCAGCACCGACGGCCCAATCGGAGCCAGCAGGCACCGGACATCGGTAGTATTCGGCTGCGGAAAGATGTTTGTCAGCGCGTGATCGGGATGCGCGGTGTCCGCCGCCTCGACTCCCGCCGCACTGTGGCCGACCCAGAGCCGGCCCGCGCCGTCTTCCGCCAGGGCTGAGACGTAATCCTCGGACAGTGTCGGCGTCGAGGACGGGGCCAGCCCGGCGGGGACCGGACTTGTCTGCCCTAAAACTTTGGCGTACCAGTTCGCCCCGCGCAGGTAATTCCAGGATTTGCCGCCGTCCTGCGATCCCGCAAGCCCGCTCGGGGTGCCGGCATAAACGGAGCCGTCACGGGCGACCAGCAGGGCCGTGATCCGGTTGTCGGGAAAGCCGGATCCGGTCGCAAAGGGGCTGGGACGGCTGGGGCCGATCAAATGCTTCCAGGTGCCGTAATCGTCCGGCACTGCTCCGACCGCCAGGCCGTCGCCCTGCGTGCCGGCATAGAGCGTGCCTTTGGGGTCAAACGCCAGCGCCTCAATCTGGTCCGACGGCAGCCCGTCGGCACGGCTGTAATCGCGCCAAACGTCTTTTGCAAGCGAATACCGGGTCAGCCCGGCATCGGTCGCCATCCAGACATCGCCGTCTTTGGGTGAGACCGCCAGCGCAAACACATGACCGCCGAGCGGACCATTCGCTTGGTCATAGCTTTTCCACGTCTGCCCATTGAAGACCGAGACCCCGGCACTGCGGTGCCCCGCCCAGACCCGGCCTTTGGTGTCGCAGACAAGCGCCGTGACATCGTCTTTCCCAAGACCGTCTTTGGTCCCAAACTGCTTCCAGCCCGCGCCCGCCCCGGCGCCATCCGCTTCCCAGACCCCGCGCTCCTCCGTCCCGACCCAGAAGTGCCCGGACGTATCAGCCGCAAGAGCCGTCACCAGCTTCCCTTGAGCCGCCGTATCCCAGCGCGGAAGGTCGGCGGACACGGAAGCGCAGTGAAGGAAAAGAAACAGCAAGGAGAGCAACAAGGAGAACAGCGGGATCGTGCGGCGCATGGCGCAGTCCTTTCGCGAGGAGGCAGGAGACCCGGCACAAGCAGTACCGGGTTCGGTGGAAATGGGCCTAGAGGGATTCGAACCCCCAACCTACCAGTTATGCATCCCACTTCGGCTTTCGCCGCCCCTTTCGGGTTCGTGGTCTGGACTCTCTCTTCATCCCAAGTTTTGGCTGGGATGCTCCCCGTCGAGTCTCTACACCTTCGCTTTGGTGATGCCAAAACGCTTGGCTCGGGATCGCCAGGTCTTTTCAGGCGCAGGGTTCCCCGAATTTGAGGAGTGATTTGCCGCCGGGTTGCCCCGTCGGTCGCCCGTTAGGGACAGCGCATATCCTGTTGGACACAGCGCCGCCTCCGTTAAGCCGGCAGCTCTAACCGTTGAGCTATAGGCCCTCAACGCCGTTATTATAGCACAAGTCGGCGGATTAGGGAACGGCACGAACTTAACTTTACCCTTGACATTTTTTTTCGCAGCGCGTATAATACTTTTGCGCCGGACAGACGCAGATAAGCGTGAGCAGTGCGGGGTTAGTTTAATGGTAAAACCCCAGTTTTCCAAACTGATGTCGAGAGTTCGATTCTCTTACCCCGCTTTTTCCTTGTTTGTTTTGCCCGCCCGCCGTTCCTGCCCCTCGTCGCCTGGTAGCTCAGCTGGATAGAGCAAGAATCTTCTAAATTCTAGGTCGAGGGTTCGAGTCCCCCCCAGGCGGCCTCCTCTTCCATACCCAAAAGCTCTCATACCATTTGACCCATATACAGTTTCGATAGCAGAGACGATGTGCGGGCAGTTGACTAAAGCGGCAGATAAATAACTTGGCCTGCGTAATCTTCTGGGTTGCCGGCAAAAGCAATGATTTCCAAATCGTCAATGCACCGGCTGATACTTGCGTTGAGCTGATGCGTGTAAGCTACACCGGCAAAAGGCTCACCCTGAGTTTGGCGGCGGTGCGCTTCAGCGAGAAAATCGTCATCCTGAGTGAATACTAGGCGGTTCAGCGCTGCCGCACGGTCTAAAAGCAGGGCGTCGTCAAGCATGGCGGTGCTGTCTTCCTGAGCTGTCAGCACGTCCACGCCACGCCGGCGCAGTCCGCGTGTGATTGATTCTTTGACGTGTACGTCCATGTACAGTGATACCATCAGGCAGCCACTTCTTTTGGCGTAAAGTGGGCTGCGCCGCGGGCGCGGATTTTCCGGCGCTGCGCCTGGTTTTCCGGCTTGGCATACTCGGTCTCGTAGCGCTCCTGCCACTGCTGCATCAGGGCATTGATCTCTTGTTCATGCTGTCGGTAGTAGGTGACAGCCGCGTGGATTTGTGCCAAAGAAAGATGCGGATACTCACCGTGAATTTGTTCCGGCGACTGGTCTTGAACGTAGTCAAGTATGATTTCAATGACTTTCGTGTTAGTCCCAGCAACCCAGGCGACGCCGCGCTCATCCTGATGAATAAAATTTGTGTTCATGTTATTCCTCCACCCGAATCCAATTCTCAATAGCAGAAACGATGTGCAGGCGGTTGATGACATCCAAAGCCGAGCGCAGATTGGCTTCGAGGGTTTGGTGCGTAATCCAGACGATCTCGGCGTCGCCGCCGGGCAGGGCACGCTGGACGACGCTTTCGATGGACACGTTGAAGTCACCGAAGACGGAAGCGAGGCTGGCGAGTACCTTCGGGCGATCGTGAGCCGTGAGGCGGACGTAGTATTTGGTCCGCAGCCGGGCAATCGGCAGGGCGGGCTTTTGATCGTAGCAAGTGCAGCCGAGGCGCCCGGTTGCCCCGCGCTGGATGTTGCGGGCGATCTCGATGATGTCCCCGACCACCGCGCTTCCCGTGGGCAGGCTGCCTGCGCCGCGCCCGTAAAACATCACATCGCCGACGGCGTTGCCCGTGAGGTAGATACCGTTGTAAACGTCGCTGACCGATGCCAGCGGATGGGTTTTCGGCAGCAGGACCGGGTGAACGCGGAGCTGGAGGGCGTCGCCGAGGTCCTCGCCGATGCCGGCGATCTTGACGACATAGCCAAGTTCTTTGGCAACTGCGATGTCGCGCTTGGAGACCCGCGTAATGCCTTCGACATAGATGTCTTCGGGCAGGACGCGGGACGTGAACGCAATGGATGATAAAATCGCGGTCTTGTACTGGGCGTCGTAGCCCTCGATATCGTTAGTCGGGTCGGCTTCGGCGTAGCCGTGCGCCTGCGCTTCGGCCAGCACGGCGGAGAAGTCGGCGTCCTCAGCGGTCATCTTCGAGAGAATATAGTTTGTCGTGCCGTTGACGATGCCCATGATCCGCGAGAACTTGTTGGCCGCGAGGGCCTGCTTGAGCGGCTGAATAATCGGAATGCCGCCGCCGACACTGCCCTCGAAGCTGAAATCTAGGTCGCGGTTCTCGGCCTCATGCAGCAGGTCATGGCCGGCCTTCGCCATCATCTCTTTGTTGGCCGTGACGATGTTTTTGTTGTTCTTGATGGCTCGCAAAACTAAATCGTGGGCGGGGGTGACGCCGCCGATCAGCTCGCAGACAATATCAATCTCGGGGTCGTCGGTGACGTCCTCGGCCCGGTCAGTCAAGAGGGCCGAGCCGGTATCCACGCCTCGCGCTTTTTCCAAATCGCGGACGGCGATGCGCCTCACGACCACCGGGACACCAACCTTGCGGGCGATGTCCGCGGCGTTCTCGGTAAGCACCCGGAACGTGCCGCTGCCGACCACGCCGAGGCCCAGTATGCCGATATTAATCTGCGTTTTTTCTGCCATAACTCGGGTCACTGAGGTTCTACAAAAATCAGGGGCTGGCCCTGCTGAACTAATTTGCCGCTCTCGACCGGCATCTCGGTGACCCGGCCCGACACTTCCGACGGCACTTCGCTGTAGACTTTCATCGCCTCGATCAGTCCGATGGGCTGGCCGACTTTGACAGAGTCGCCGACCGACACGAACGGGGGATCATCGGGAGAGGCGGATCGGTAGAAGACCCCGACCATCGGGGACTCCAGCGCAATCGCGGCGCTTTTCGCTTTTGCAGGCGGCGCTGACAGCACCGCCGTCTCCGAATATGCCGGCGTTTGCGCCGCCGGCAGCAAATGCGGGTGCGCGGGCACAGCGAGTGTCGCCGTACCACCCATCGGCAGCGCCGCTTTGACTGTCAGCGTCATGCCTGCATCTTCCACAGTCAGCTCGGACAGGCCGTGCTCCGCGACAAGCTCCGCCATTGTCCGCAGTGCCTCAGTGATTGTTTCAGTCTCGGTCAAAAGTTTTTCGGTCAAAAGTTTTTCGGTCACACAACGCTCCTGCGCTATTGTAGCACATGATTGTAGCACACGCGGGGCAGGAATTCGGGTGCTGCCTGCCGAATAGCGGCGTATTATGACCTTAGAAGAACTGCGGCAGCAAATTGATGGGATTGACGAGCAGCTAGTCCGGCTGCTGAACGACCGAGCGGAGGTGTCGCTGGAAGTCGGGCGGCAGAAGGCGGAGTTGAAAAGCGCCCGCTATTTTGCCCCCGAGCGCGAGCGGGACATGATCGTGCGCCTCCTGGCCCTGCATGGCCCCGGCGCACTGCCCAAAGAGTCGCTTCTCGCGATCTACCGCGAGATCATCTCAGCGTCCATTGCATTGCAGAAGCCGATGACGGTAGCCTACTGGGGGCCGTCGGGGACATTCACCGAGATGGCGGCGCTGTCCCGGTTCGGGTCGTCGGCGGGCTACTACGACTGCGCGGGCATCGCGGACGTTTTCGGGGAAGTCGAGCGCGGGCGGGCCGACTACGGGGTCGTCCCCGTCGAGAACTCCACCGAGGGCGTGGTCAACTACACGCTGGATATGTTCCACGACACGCCGCTGAAAATCTGCGCCGAGATTTTTGTCGTGATTGTCCAAAACTTATTGACCCATGCCAAATCACTGAGTGAAATCCAGCGCCTCTATGTCGGCCCGCAGCCGCTCGCCCAGTGCCGCCGCTGGCTGGACACGAACCTGCCGGGGGTTGAAGTGATTGAAGTCATGCCGACCTCAAAGTCCGCCGAACGCGCCGCCGCCGACCCATTAGGCGCAGCGATTGCCCCCAAGCGCTCGTCGGAGGTCTACAACCTCCCGATGCTCTACCAGTCCATCGAAGACAGCCCGCACAACCGCACCCGCTTTTTAGTCATTGGCCGCAACGAGCCGCCACCCACGGGCCGGGACAAGACCAGCGCGTTGTTTGCCGTCAAAAACGAGCCAGGGTCGCTGGGCCGCGCCCTCCGTGCCTTCGAGACCTACGGCGTCAACCTCACGATGGTCGCCACCCGCCCCGCCCGCAACACCGCCTGGGAATATGTCCAGTTTGTAGACTTCCAGGGCCACGAAACCGACGCCCCCGTTACGCAGGCGTTAGATGCCCTCCGCGCCCAGTCCATCTACGTCAACGTCCTGGGTTCCTACCCGGAAGGGTAGAAAAGAGAGAAAAATGCCGAAAATTGCTGCTGCCCTTGTTACGGGCACTTTCGCACTGTGTTTGCTGTCTCCCGTTGTGGCAGACCCGAAGCCCGCCGTCAGGCTGCCGCGCATTCTTATAACGCTTCGGGTCTTTGAAGTGCCCGACAACGTACCCATTCCTGCTTCCGGTCCGGTACCCGTTTCGATTTCCGGTCCTTTAACCGCATCAAGCATTTACACAGGGATACTGCAGAACGCTCAGGGCGAAATTACTGAGGTCAGTGTTCAAGCCCCTGCCGACTTTTCTGGAGCGGCTTTTTATAACCGAATGCTTCCCTTCCCCGTGCAAGAGCAAGGAAAGGCGACGCAAATCTTCGTGCCACTCCCGACAAGCTTGGAAGCGACTCCGCATGTCAACAAAGACGGCACAATCACGGTCCGGTTAAAAATGGAAGTGACTCGTCCGGCCCCAACTGTCACCGGTGCGGTTCCGCAGACCACAAGCCAATCTATGCAAACGACGCTGACCCTCAAAAATGGCGATACCAGAATTTTTGCGACTACTGTTCAGAATACCCAGACAGACAAGCCCAGCCAGCCATCAAGCAAAGTAATACTGCAATTTGTGACAGTGACAATATTGCCAGATGAAAAAACGGTGGCGAAGTAAATCGGGTCGGTAAGCAGTAAGAGGCCAGAGGGCGCGGCTAGCCGGTGCCCCTACGCGGATTTGTTCCAAGTGCCACGCCCTCCGGGTCTGCCATTGCAGAAGCGGTACTTCTCAGCGTCCGCGCTGAATAGCCGTGCCATTTATGGCATGGTTCTTCTATGGCACGGCCCAGACGCCAGTGCCGTGGGCAAAGAACAGCGGCGGGCCGGTGCCTGCCGTCAGTTGGTAGACCCAAGCCGGGTAGCCGGACAGTCCCGGCGTCAGCGGGAAGCCGCTTTGCGAGACCGAGATGTGCGTGACGCCCATCTTATGCAGATACGCCCGCAAGTCCTCGGCGCTGCGGAACGTATCGTAGGGAATGGTCGTGCCATGAATCGGCTCACCCCACAGATACGGCTTGTCGCAGTAGAAGCCGAGTGGATTGCCGTACATCACGATTTTGGAACTTGCGGGCAATTCCGTGTTGATGAACTGCATCGCCGGGTACGCCCCGAAGCCGTGCGTGATGTAGTCGGCGCGGGACTGCAAGCCGAAGACGACCGGGGCCTGCTGCGATGCCAGGCTGACCCCAAGATAGAGCGAGAATACCAGCGAGCCGGCCCCGAGCGTTGCCAGCGCGTAGCCTGCTTTCAAGCGCTGCGAATATACCTGAACCAGCACAGACCCCGCCAGCAGGCAGAAAACCGGCAGGACCGGCACCAGGTACCGGGCATACTGCATCGTCCCAGCCCAAAGCAGCACGGAGCTTAGGGCAAACGCCGCCAGCACGCGAGCGGCAGCAGACGCGCCGCGCCCGAATGCCGGAAAGAACAGCGCCCCGAGCAGCAGCGGGTTGAGTGCGCCCAGCGGGGTGAGAGGGGCATCGTTGAACGGCTTCGGATAGGTCGTGATATGGCCCGGCAGCAGGAACATCGTCAGGTTCCACGGGACCAGCGCGATGTCCGACAGGCTATGGCCCATGCCAAACCCAGCGTTCCAATTTGTGTAATAATCGGCAGCGGACTGGCTCCAGCCGCGCCCGCCGAAGATGCCGTAGAAGAACGGGTACACCGGGTTTCCCGTTAAGAGGGCAGATTTGAGGAGCCAGGGCGAACCGACCGCCAGCGCCAGCAGTCCCCAAAGCACAGCGGATTTGACCGCCACCAGCGGCGTCTCTTTGAGGCCGCGCCAATGCCAGAGCAGAACGCCGAGCGCCAGTACGCCCAGGGTGCCCAAAGCCGTGGCTTTGGTGGAAAGTGTCAGGCCCATCAAGACCGCCCCAAGACGCTGCCAGCGGGCATCATTCGAGGTCATCCCCCACCCCAGCGCCAGCAGTGTCAGGGTCGTGAAGAACGCCGTCGCTAGGTCCACATACGCCGTGCCCGCTTCCCAAAAGACAACTGGCGTGGAAGCGAAGAGAAGCGTGGAGACTTTGCCGATGCTCGGCGTGAAGAGCCGAGCGCCCAACGTATAAACGGCCAGGCACGTTCCCGCGCCGCAGGCGAAATGGAACAGCTTCGCCAGGGGAACGCCACCGTCCACGCCCCCCAGCAGGAGACTGTACAGGTACCACATCTCGGCGGTGAACGCGAAATTCGAGTGGTCTTCCCAGGGAATGTAGACAATGCGATGCACTTGCAAGTACATCTTCGGGTCGGCCAGATGGTACGCGACACTGTCCCATTCGAGGCCCGCCGTCGGCGGCGCAAAGCAGCCGAGAAATGAGATTAGGCCAAACGCCGAAAACAGGGCCGCTAGTGCCCAGCCCCAGCCGGACACGCGAATCGTCTTGACCCAACCTCTAAGCTCAAGCGCCATCGCGCCCTGCTCCCGTGCCCCAAGCGCCAGCAGCAGCGCTAATGGCACCAAGCCCAGGGGCCGCACCAGGCCACCGGCAAGCCCCAATGCCAGCATCAGTGCTGCCAGCAGGCCGAGGCCCAGCGCAAACCCAAACAAAGTCCGCTCCAAGCGGGGCATCTCGGCCCGAAACCCAAGCAAGCCCAGCAGCGCCCGGCCCGAAGCCGCCGCTGCCCAAGCCGTCAACAGAAAAAGCAGCACGTCAAGCAAAAAACAATTTCCTCAAGGCAAATCCAGCACCCAGACGGGCAGGCCGTGCTGCACGAGTTCGTCTTCAATGATTCGGCTGACCACAGCCCAGTCGCCCCCCGCCAGCCCGCAGCCGATGCGCGGCATCTGGACACTCGTGCCCTGTGCCAGCGCGAACTCCCGGACACGGCCCAAGCACTCTCGCAGCGCCTCGTACCGGATCGGCGGGGTCGGCCCCCGCTGTCCGATCCCGTGCTGGCCCAGCATATTCGCCACCCAGACCCCGGCGGCGACCTCGACAAATTGGGTCTGCCCCAGCGCAAACGGCGGCCCGATCTCCCCCCGGAACCACGCCCGGTACGACGCCTCAGCCTTTGAGTACCGCCGTCCGAGCGGCAGCACAAACCCCTTCCCCCACCCGCCGGCATCGTTGCATATATGCGCGATCACGTACGGCCCATTTCCGAGGGGCACTGTCGCATCGCCAGTGCAGTAGAACAATTCTGGGGGCAAGATTTCTTTGCCAACGTCTAGCCCCCAGTCGAGCGCTGGGTGAATGTTTTCATCGCTGACACTCGCCATCAGTTCCTCAATCATATACTTTGAGCAGCGCATATTCTTCAAACTCCAATGAGCGCCACAATGTTCTTGACGACTTGCTGAACAATTTCTATCGGGAGCGTACAGATATATCTTGCGTTTCTGTCTGCCCAATCTATGCTTTTCACTTGGTCGGTAAGAATGGCTCCTGTGACCGGATAACCAGGAGGAACTAAGACCTCAAAGATGTAGCCTTTGATTTGCCTGGTGATTGGGCATAAGACAGCAAGACTTGCACGCTGATTATAGCTTTTTAGCGACAGAATGAGAGCTGGTCGTCTGCCGCTTTGTTCATGACCCACCTGTGGATCAAAGTCAATCCAGACTACGTCGCCTTGCGCCGGAACGAATGCCATGTCTACCAGACCTCATTGCCGCGTGGCGGTCCCGTTTTGATTTCCGCATGGCGATTTTCCGGCGTGATCGTTGCAATCATGGCTTCAATGTCGAAACGCGGTTCGTCCGGCCTGCTGACAATGAGGCGGCCATTCTCGTGTAACACTTCTACCGTGTCGCCTGAAGCGAAGACAGAGATGTCTGCCATTTCGTCCGGCACCTGAATAACAATTCCTTTTTCCGTTTTCTCAAAATGCACCAGCATGATTTCCTCCTTCTTTTTCGTTATTCCAAGTCCTCGATCACAAATGTCCGCCCTGCTGCCTCAACACAAAGGCGCAGGTAGTCTAAAATGTCATCCCTAACACTTGGGAGACCGCAGTTATCGCAAAAGTAGAAACCATTTTCTCGGATGGCCGCCGTCGCATCAGGCATTGTCGCTGTGCCTGCGGCTGGATCAGCCCGGTACATATACAGAAGATGCGGTTCGTCGTATTCTGATAAATGCGGTGCATTCTTCAAGATTTGGTTGAGTGCATCCGCGTCTTGAAGCGGGAAAGCAATGCGATACTCAAGTCCCATGAGAATACACCTTCAAATCCCCGCGGCGTCGTCTTGAGGCTCGGCGAAGGGCTTGTAGGCGCGGTAGATGGTTTTCCAGAGGACGTAACCCATGACCATGTTTTCGTCCAAAGCTGGGTTGCCCGAACCCGCGCCACGGTCGCCGCCGAAGCGGGTGGCCCAGAATGCACCTGTGCCGTGGCGGCCATCGTCTACGCGGGTCCTCAAAACGCTCTGGATGAAGTGCTCGGAGGCGTCTTTGTTTTGGCTGTCAATGCACGCGACAATGCCGATTTTCTGGTTGATAATCGTGATGGCTTCTTGGATGTTCTTGACTTTGGTCAAGATGCCGATGGGGCCGAAGACTTCGGTGGTGTAGAAGATGTTGCCAACGCCGACGTTCTCGATGAGCGTAAACGGGACGTAGCAGCCTTCGGCGGCAAGGGCATCGGGAACGGGCACTTGGCGGCGGATATTCGCGCCTTCCAAAAGAGACTGGGAGATGAGGCCGAGCACGCGCGACTGCTGCTCTTCGGAGACTAAGGGCGGCAGGGAATAGAGGCCGGGGGTTGCGTCGGCGTCAGCCATTTCTTGCGAAGAGCCGTCGCCGATGCGGATGCCTTTGGTTTCCTCAATCGCGGCGGCGACGAACTGCTCGTAGACACTCTCATCGCAGAGGACTTCCTGGATGGACGTGCAGCGCTGACCGCCAGTGATGGTCTTGCCGTAGACGAAGTTCTTGGCGGCTCGTGGGATGTCGGCGTCCTTGTGGACATAGAAGATATTGATGCCGCCGACTTCCTTCATTACCCGCTTGCCGAGGCCGCTTGCCGCCGCGTCCACGGCGTCGCCGACGGCTTTACTGCCCGTAAACGATAGGCACTTGACGACCGGATGTGAGATCACGGCTTGGCCGGTGGAAACGTCGCCGCTAATCATCGAGAACGTGCCGGGCGGGACCGTGACACCAAGTTTTTCTTTGGCCCAGGTAAAGCATTCGTCCAAAGCCGCCGCGATGGCCTGGGAAGACTCGGGGATGAGGTGCGAAGGCTTCCAGACGACTGTGTTGCCGACGACTAATGCCGCGACGACCTGAGCAATCGGAATGGCGACCGGGAAGTTGAACGGTGTGATAATCGCGGCGACCCCGCGCGGCTCCAGCCGCGACTCCATCACGACGCCGTCAATGTTCTTTTGGTAGGTCTCACCCTTCAGCGATAACCCCTGCGGCGCGACACACTCGACCACGCCGATGGCTTCGTCCAAATCGAGTTTGTTGTCAAACAAGGTTTTGCCCATCTCGCGGGCCATCGTCTGCTGGAAATCTTCGAAGCGGGCGTACAGGACTTGGGCGAGGTGCAGGAAGATTTTCGTCTTCATGTTGCCGCTGACCGCCCGCCAGGCCGGGAACGCGGCCTCGGCAGCCAGCATCGCTTCGTCCACTTCGGCGTCGGTGGCCTCGGGGACATAGCCCAATATTTGGGATTTGTGGGCGGGATTGATATTGGGCATCTTCGACTCGCTGGCCGAGTCGCGCCACTGTCCAGCGATATAAATCTGATAGGTATCGGCGGTGAGCTTGGGTGAAAACATTGTGTTGTTTGGGCCTTTCTGAGAAAACGAGATGTTTGTTTACGGCACGAAGACCGGCAGAATACGCGGCACGACGGTAATCTGAACCGGCGTCATGCCGAACGCCTCGCCGTCGAGATGACCGCCAATCGGCGGGTCGGAGCGGAGCGCAATGGAACGGGCGCGGTAGTAGCGGACACCGGGGCCTTGCAGGTGACGGCGTCCGAGCACCGCCATCATCTGCGACGCAAATCCCATCTGCGGAACGACCCGGTCCAAGCCCCAGTCGGCTTTTTGGCGCTCGAAGACGCACACGTCGAGCCAGCCGTCGTCGGGCGCAGCGAACGGCGCGAGCTTGATCTGCCGGGCGGCATACGACGCGGCGTTGGCGATGACCACCAGAAATGCTTCTGAGCAGACTTCCTGACCATCCAAAGTGAGGCAGATCTCGGTGGAACGGTACTTCGCCAGCGCCCCCAAAGTGGCAAACGCATACGCTGCCGGACCGAAGCGGTCTTTCACCGGGCGCAGGACATCACGCACCACAGTGGCATCGAACCCAAACCCGGCCATCAGCACAAAGTACCGCGTGCCCGCCAGGCCGACATCCAGCAGCCGCGTTTTGCCGCCCGCCAGCAGCGCGGCGACCGGGGCGAGGTCGCCTCCTGACGGCAGGCCCAGCTCCGACGCCAGCACGTTCTGCGTCCCCAGCGGCACCAGGCCGAGCGGCAGCGATTTCGGACGGTTTGGGGCCGACAGCAGGCCGTTGATGACTTCGTTCACCGTGCCGTCGCCGCCGGCGACCAGCACCGCATCGAAGCCGTCCGCCGCTGCCCCGCGTGCCGCATCCTCCGCATCGCCGGCCTTATGCGTGACAAAGACGCGCCCAAGAAACAGCCCGAGCGCTGCGTGAATTGCTCCGAGAGTATTCGCCGGCTTTCCCTGCCCGGCGGCGGGGTTGACAATCAGCAGCGCATTTTTCATCCGTGCATAATTGTAGCACACGTCGGTATACCCGGTCTATGCTATACTGGGTCCATGCCGATCAAACGCACTGCCGTTGCCGATGCCGCCTGGGTGGCAGCGCAGACTCCCGCCGACTGGCTGACTGCGGGCGAAGTAGAAATTTGGGAAGCGTGGACCTCGCCTCAGCGCCGGGCCGACTGGCTGGCTGGCCGACTGGCGGCCAAGCGTTTGCTGAGGGAGGAGTTTGGGGTCGCGCCGCTATCCTGGTCGGTCGGGCGGGACGGAGTCGCCCCGGCGATCATCGGGCATAACCGGCCCGGCACCCTGCTGTCGCTTTCGCACAGCGGCGGCTGGGGCGCGGCGACCGTCTCCGATTGGGGCACCGAGGGCAGTGTTGGAGTAGATCTTCAGCGCATTCGCCAAGTACATCCTGGCCTCTGCGCCCGCGTCTTTACACCCGGTGAGCGCAGTCAAATCGCCACCCATTTCGGGGCCGAAAACGACCCTGCCGGAATGCTGCTGCTATGGGCGCTCAAAGAAGCCGCGATCAAAGCTCGCCGCCGTCCCTGGGGTCAATCATTGCAGAGCGTCGCCGTTCATTTGGGCACGATAGGATATGCCGAGATTGAGATTGACGGCGAGCCGACGCAAACTGCGTCCTATGAGCGCCTCGGCGACTGGTGGCTGGCGCGGGCCGTAAGACCCACCGCGCTCGTTTCTACAGCGTGAAATCCATACGGCGAATCGTGTCCATAGATTTGTAAAGACGATTCAAGTCGTCGGTCAGCGGCTCAAACTGGCGTGTTGCATAAAACTGGCGGCGTTTCCCGGTGACAAGAGGGTTTTCATCTTCGACATGGAGCAAATCCAGTGCAACTCCGACAAGGCCGAAGACACTTGATACGCGCAGCGCTTGGAACTGCGCGAACAGCAGCAGCTTTTCGCCGACACCCCTGCCCTGAAACTCGGCATCGGTCGCAAGCTGACCAATAAAAGCAACTGTATATTCCCCGCCCGGCAGCTTCTGAGAGTTCGGTAGTGAGGCGCGGCTGACGGGCTTCATCGAGAGTGAAACATAGCCAAGAATACGGCTCGCGCCATCCGATTCGACTGCGACGTGTGTGACCCCAATATGCTTCGCGGCATGCTGGCGGGCCGTCTGCCGAAGAAACGTGTTCATTGGTTCAATACCGCAGTCGAACGCTTCCCGGTCATGGCGTGGGTCCAGCGGCTCAATCAGCAATGGTAACGCCCCTGCTCGTCGAAGCGGCCCTGGTTGAACTCCGCGACCTCGGCGCATACCAGGTCATTCGGCTCAACCGTCCGCTTCATCAACTCTTCAAAAAGAAGAAAGTCACGGTCACTCAAAAGAACCTGAGCGTGCCGCGCCAGTATCTCATCGGCGCGTTCGCGTACCGCCGCCTCCACGAACTCAGTGAGCGTCATCCGTGCAATGCCCGCAGCACGCGCCGCCAGGGCTTTGGTATCGCTGTCTGTTCGGATACTGAACTGGATGTCTTTGCGACGCGCCGTGACTTTATGCGCTTTTTGACTGACGGCCATGTAAATTCCTCCTTTGCCTAAGTGTATTGCTTTTGGCTACACTTATTATAGCCGCTAGAATCCAAAAGTTCAAGAGGGGGTGTCAGCAGAGGGCGGGATAGGCTTGCGCCCGAGTGTCATTAGTCCCAGCACGACCAGCAGCAGGCCGAACAGCAGGAGGAGTGCGTGGTCAGTCAGATTTGCCGTCGCGACTAGCGCCCCTGAAAGTGACCCTAAAATCGCGCCTGCTGACAGCCAGGTGCCTGCCTGCGGCTCGATCTCGCCGCGCCGGGCATGGGCCAGAACGCCGGGCAGCGACGCCAGCGTCAGCACGACCAGCGCCGTGCCCTGCGCGGTGTGCGGGGTCAGCCCGAGGCCGTAAATGACCGCCGGGACGATCAAGACGCCGCCCAGCCCAATGACCCGGCTCACGAGGCCGACCAAAACCGCCAGCCCCGCAGCGGCAAGGCCAAACAGCAGTGGATTGGAAGGAGATGCGGGCGTGTGCCAGTCGCCCAGGGCGTTTGCCAGCATCGCGAGGCCGCCTAGAATAATCAGTGTGCCCCAAAGGGCAGGCAGGCGCTCCAGCTTTGGACTGGCTGCGACAAGCCGCTCGGCAAGGACCGCACCGACCGTTTGGAACACGAACAGCAGCAGGGCCAGGCCGAGATGCACTTGTCTGTGCTGGGCATAGGAGAGAATGCCGGCCAGGGCAGCGAAGAATGTCAGGGTCAGACCGACCCCCACCGCCCGTGCCGGGCGCAGGCCGAGCAGGCGGCGGACGACCGGCACCCCGAAGACGCTGCTCGATACGGCGGACAGGCCGGTCAAGAAACCGAGCGGGACGCCGATGAGAAACAAAAAGACGCTCTTAAGGTACGATAAATTGGGCCGGGCCATGCCGCCAGTATACCAGATAGGCGTTCTCTATCGTGCCACGGGTTTCAACCCGTGGCATCTTGGTGACTTTATATCCATGCGCTGCCAGCTTATCTCCATCCCCGATCCCCTGCCCTACCCCGAAGCACTTGCCATGCAGCACGCGCTGACGGAGAAGCGCGGGCGGGGCGAGGTCCCCGACACCCTGCTGCTGCTGGAACATCCGCCGACAATCACGCTCGGGCGGCGCACCGACGAGCGCGACTTGCGGACATCCGAAGCGGCGCTGCGGGAGCGCGGCTTCGCGATCGAGCGCGTGGACCGGGGCGGCGAGATCACGTATCATGCGCCGGGGCAGCTTGTCGGGTATCCGATTTTAGACCTGCGGGAGCACGGGCAGGACCTGCACAAGTATCTGCGCGATCTCGAAGAGACGCTGCTTCGGACGCTGGCAGAGTTCGGCGTGATTGGGAGCCGTGTGCTGGGGCGGACCGGGGTTTGGGTCGGGGACCGCAAGATCGCGGCGATGGGAATTAAAGTCTCCCGCTGGATTTCGATGCACGGCTTCGCGCTGAATATCACCACCGATTTGACCCCGTTCCGGGAAGACTTCGTGCCGTGCGGCATCGCCGACAAAGACGTGACTTCGCTGCGGGAGCTGATGGGCGCGGGGTGCCCGAGCCGGCCCGAAGTCGAGGCGGCACTGCTGCCGAAATTCGCTGAAATCTTTGGGGTTGACTTTTTTTGTTAGCTTCCGTATAATATGGGTACACACTAAACACGACCATGAACAAAGACGCCACATTCCCAAAATGCTATCCGAAAGGCGAAGTGCTCCGCAAAGCCGCCGAGCGCTACCCGGATATTGACCCTGAAGCACACGAGATTATGCTGCGGATCAAGCAAATCGCTGCCAGTCAGGAGACTGTTTTCCAGGAAGCGCTTGAGCCGCACAGCCTCTCCGAAGGCCGGTTTTACGTGCTGTGCCATCTGTTGTCTGCCGAGATGTTCGAGCACAAAGCGCCTAGCCCCTCGGAGATCGCCGAGAATTTGGGAGTTACCCGCGCTACCATCACCGGCCTCTTGGACGGCCTGGAGCGCGACGGGTTTTTAGAGCGCCGCCATGATCCCGAAGACCGGCGGGCGCTGACAATCCATATGACCGAGAAGAGCCGGCGCGTTTTGGACCGGCTGATTCCCGCCCAGTGCTGCCAGATCAACGCACAGATGGCAAAATTGACTTCCAGGGAAAAGCAGACGCTCATCGCCTTGCTGACAAAGCTGCAAGAATAACCCGCTGCCCACGGGCAGTAGGTGTCAAATTCCGCGCCGATTTAGTTAGGCGGCAGATAATGAGGAGATTAACCAGTGAGCACCACACTTGAGCGAAGGAACCAGCGGCTCCGTTCCCACCGGGACGGCGCCGGCCCGGACAATGTGAAGCCGGAAGGCGCAGCCCCCCCGCCCGAGCCGAGCCGTCTTACTAAGATAGGCCCGGCGGAGAAGGCGGCGATTGAGGCGCGTAACTTCCAATACCGCTGGCTGATTTTGGTCGGCCTGATTTTGGCTGCCGCGATGGAAGTGCTGGACTCGACCATCATCAATGTCGCCCTGCCGCAGATGGCAGGAAACTTAAGCACGACGGTCCGGGAAGTCGCCTGGGTCTCTACGGGCTACATCCTATCCAACGTCATCGTGCTACCGATGACAGCGTTTCTCAACACGATGTTTGGGCGGCGTAACTACCTTACGGGGTCTATCGTGCTGTTTACGGTGGCGTCGTTCTTCTGCGGGACGTCGCACGGCCTCGGCGAGCTGGTCTTCTGGCGGGTTTTACAAGGCGTGGGCGGTGCGGCCCTGATCTCGACCGCGCAGGCAGCGCTGGTGCAGGTCTTTCCGCCGAAAGAACAGGCCATTGTGCAGCCGCTCTTTCTGCTCGGGCTGGTCTTCTTTCCGACGGTTGGCCCGGCGCTCGGCGGCTGGATCACCGATGCGATCAACTGGAACTGGTGCTTCTTCATCAATATCCCGATGGGCCTGCTGGCGGGAGGCCTGGTCTTCTTTTTGCTGCATGACACCGAGCCGGCTCAGCGCGATGTCCCAATTGACTGGGCCGGGATCGGCCTGCTTGCCGTTGGCCTGGCGACTTTGCAGTATGTGCTGGAAGAAGGCGAGCAGGACGACTGGTTCAACAGCATGACGATCACGCGGCTGGCGGCGCTCTCGGCAGCCACACTGGCGGCGCTTGTCTGGTGGGAGCTGTCACCCCGGAACAAAGCGCCGGTCGTGACCCTGCGGGTGCTGAAGAACCGCTCGCTGTCGGCGGGAATTATTCTTTTTGTCGCGGTCGGCTTCGGCCTGTACGGCGTCAACTACCTGTATCCGCTGCTGGCGCAGTCGCAGCAGGGCCTGTCGCCGCTGCAAAGCGGAGTGTCCCTGCTGCCGGGCGGGTTCGCTACTCTGATCAGCATTACGCTTTGCGCGGTGATCAGCAATAACCCGAAGTCAACAATAGATGCGCGGCTGCTGACATTCTTCGGGATTGTCCTGTCCATCTTGGGTATGTGGGGCCTAGCGCACCTCAACCCGCAGTCGGGGCCGCCGGACACGTTCTGGCCCCTGATGCTGCGCGGCTTCTCGCTGGGCTTTTTGTTCATCCCTGCCAACACACTCGCCATCGGCAACCTCAGCGCGACGGAAGTCAACCAGGGCACGGGCCTGCTGGGCCTGGCGCGTCAGCTCGGCGGCTCGGTCGGGATCGCGATCCTGGCGACCTACTTCCAGAGCCAGCAGCACGTCAACCGGGCCAATCTGGTTCAGTATTTGACGCCGAACAATCCTGCCTACAATGACCGCATGGCGGGTTTGACCGGCACGCTCACCAGCAGCGGCTACAGCCACACCGACGCCCAGACCGGAGCGCTCGGCATCATGGACCGCATTCTGACCCAGCAGGTCGCCGCTCTTAGCTACGACGATGCATTCCGTATGCTCATCTTCATCAGCGCCGCCATGCTGCCGACCCTGCTGCTGCTGAACAAGCCAAAGGCCGGCGCAGCTCCCGCCGCGATGCATTAACTGGTGTATTTCCCCGGCATTTGGGTATGTAAGAACATCTTGGATTTTCACAAAGAGGTGCTCTTATGACACAGGCTGTTCGCTTTCATACACTCGGCGGCCCGGAAGTGCTGGCCGTCGAGGAAGTCACCGTGCGCCCGCCGGGCGTCGGGGAAGTCGCGCTGAAAGTCGAAGCTGTCGGCCTGAACCGGGCCGAGAGCATGTACTTCCACGGGCAGTATTTCGAGCAGCCCGCGCTTCCCTCCGGCCTCGGCTATGAGGCGGTCGGCACCGTCACCGCCGTTGGCCCCGGCGGCGATGCTTCTCTGATCGGGCAGAAGTTCGGCACCATCCCCGGCTACTCGATGAACAAGTATCCGGTGCTGGCCGAAGAAGCTGTCGTGCCGGTCGAAGTCCTGGCCGTGCTGCCGCCGACGCTTTCGTCAGTCGAAGGTGCGGCTGTCTGGATGCAGTATTGCACGGCTTACGGGGCGCTGGTCCCTCTCGGTCATATCGGGCCTGGCGATTTTGTCATCATCACCGCTGCGTCGTCCAGTGTCGGTCTGGCCGCGATCCAAATTGTCAAAGCGGAGGGCGCGACCGCGATTGCGACCACCCGGACCTCTGCAAAGAAGCAGCAGCTCTTGGATTTGGGCGCGGATTTTGTGATTGCCACCGAGGAAGAGGACCTGCCGGCCCGTGTTGCCGAGATTACCGGCGGCAAAGGAGCGCGGATCGTCTTCGACCCGGTCGGCGGGGACTATATCAGTACGCTGATTGAGGCAGCTTCGGCTGAGGGCACGGTCTACCTCTACGGGGGCCTTTCCGGGCAGCCGACCCCTTACCCGATGTCTGGCTTTCATAAAGCCGTCGCCCTCACCGGCTACACGTTCAGTGTCATGAAGAATCCACCCGAGCGGTGGGAGACGATGAAGCGCTACATCTACGATAAACTGGCCGACGGCACGTTCAAACCGAAAGTAGACCGCGTGTTCCCGCTGGCTCTGGCGGCGGACGCCTACCGATACATGGAAAGCAACGCGCAGGTCGGCAAGATCGTCATCACCATCGGATAACCCTTATGGACAACACAAAGAGCGACAACGTCGTCCTTGCAGACTACATTAAAAAAGCCCGCGAGCTGTTCGTGCGGGCATCGAGCAACCCGATCCTGAAGCCGAGCGATATGCCGTTTCCGTGCAAAGCAGTCTGCAACCCGGCAGCGCATCTCGTGGACGGCGAAGTGTTGCTGCTGCTGCGGGTCATTGACGACAAAGATCAGTCGCATCTGCATGTCGCCCGGTCTGCCGATGGCATCGGAGACTGGCGCATCGAGAAAACGCCCCTGCTGTCGCCGCTGGACACCGATGCTGGCTGGTTCGACAACTGGGGCTGTGAAGACCCGCGCATCACTTATGTCGAGGAAATCGGAGCCTATGCCATTGTTTATGTCGGCTACTCGCGCTACGGTGCGGGGGTTTGCATCGCGACGACCCAAGACTTTGTCAGTGTCAAGCGGCGCGGCATGGCGATCCATCCGTACAACAAAGATGCTGTGCTGTTCCCGCGCAAAATCGGCGGACGCTACCTGATGCTGCACCGCCCGACCGCCGGGCCTTTGGAGAATATCTGGATCTCCGAAAGCGATGATTTATTGCACTGGGGCAACCCGCGCTGCGTGCTGGAAGAGTGCGATCAGCCGAATTGGGACAGCGGCAAGGTCGGGGCGGGTCCGCCGCCTGTGGAGACCAAAGACGGCTGGGCGCTGATCTTTCATGGGGTAATGCAGGTCGGCGATAGTTGGGAATACCGGATGGGCCTGGCGCTGCTCGACAAAGATGACCCGAGCAAGTTGCTCAGCCGCTGGCCGGAGTGGATTTTCGGCCCGGAAGAGCCGTATGAGCTGCGCGGCGACAAGCCCGGCGTCGTGTTTCCGACCGGCCTGGTGGAGAAAGATGGTCAGGTATTGGTTTACTACGGAGCCGCCGATACGACGGTCGGCCTGGCAATCGCTCAAACTGAAATGCTGCACGAGTTCAAGCACCGACTGGAAAGCGTTTCCTAGAGGCACATCTCAAGCGCATTCGCGGGTATACTGAGTCCATGAAGGTTCGAGTGACGATGGCGGTGGCGGGGCGGCAGATTGATGAGACGCTCACCGGGCGCAATGCCGACGACGTGCTGGCGCAAGCGAAGGCCAAGGTGACCAAAGAGCTTGGCTGGAAAGGTCTCTTTCTCAATGCCCTTTCGCCGCTGGCTTTTGCCCAAAAGGCTGTCGAGATGTATAATAGCTCCCACAAGACCATGTATGCCGTGCCGCAGAGCGCCGATGAGTTCTTCGTGCTGGGACAAGATTTAGGCTACATCACGCTGGTGCCCGAGTAATTGCCCGCTTAACTGATCGCGAGAATCGCTATGGTTAACTACGAAGACATCCCACTGTTTCCGCTGCATGTCGTGCTCTTTCCCGAGATGCCACTGCCGCTGCACATTTTCGAGCCGCGCTACCGCGAGCTGGTGCTGCGCTGCCGGGAGGAAAACTCGCCGTTCGGCATTACCCTGATCCAAAGCGGTGCGGAAATCGGTGCGGAGGCGGTTCCGCGTCAGGTCGGCACACTGGCCCGGATCGCGCAGTTCGAAGAATTGCCGGATGGGCGCATGAATATCCTTGCATTCGGCGAGGGTCGGTTCCGCATCACGCGCACGTTCCACGACAAGCCCTATTTGTCGGCTTCGGTGGAGCCGATTGCCGAGGAGCCTGCCGAAGCCTCGGCTCTTCAGGCAGACTATGACCGGGTCGCCCGGCTGTTTCGGACTTACCTGGAGACGCTGTTTGCAATGTCGGGCCGCACACTGAGCACGCTTCAGTTGCCGCCGGACCCTGAGTTTCTTTCCTTTGCCGTCGCCAGTGTTCTGCAAGTGCCGCCGCACGAAAAGCAGTCCCTGCTGGAAACGACCGAAACGAGCCGGCGCTTGCAGCGCGAGATCGAGCTGCTGAGGCTCGAGATCGAAGCACAGGACACGATGCAAGACGTGGTCGGCGGCCTGAGCTTGCCGGTGGACACCCAGGAGCTGGGCAAATTGTCTTCACTCAACTAAATCTTGTAACTAAATCCTAGAAAGCGCCGTATTTTGCCCGCGAAACGCACCCTGATTTTAGGCGCAGGCGCAGCGGGCCTGAGCCTCTGCCATGCCCTGCTGGAACGCGGCGTCACTGATGACATCGTAATCTTCGACCGCAAAACGGCTTTCACCGACGACCGGACTTGGTGCTTTTGGGATACTTTCCCTCACTCCTACAGCCATTTGGCCTCCTCCTGCTGGCACCGCTGGGATGTGCTTGGGCCAGGCGAGCAGCGGGCGGCGCAGACAGGAGTGGGCGTTGGCTATGCCTGCCTCCACGGCGCGGACTTTTATGCCTCTGTGCTGGAAACTCTCGCTCACTCTCTAAATGTCACGCTGAAGCTTGGCTGTCCTGCGGGAACAGTTTCGCAGACGGCGCATGGTGTCACGGTTGAAGCCGGCGGCGAGACTTGGGACGGCGATTACGTGTTCGACAGCCGCCCGCGCCCCGCGCCCCCCGGCGGCCTGTCGTTTTCGCAGCGCTTTTGGGGTCAGTTTGTTCAGACCGAGACGCCGGCCTTTGACCCTGCCCGCTGTACGCTGATGGACTTCCGCACGCCGCAGGACGACGGCTTGCACTTCGTTTATGTCCTGCCGTTCTCGCCGACCGAGGCACTGGTCGAGAACACATACATTGTCGGCACCGACACTCCGCCGCTCTCCGCCGAGCGGCACCGGGCCGAAATCCGCGCCTATCTCGCCGAACACCGCGGCTTGGAAGCTTTCACCGTGAGCCGCGAAGAAGCCGGCGCAATCCCAATGACGACCCAGGCGTTCCCGAGGCGTGACGGGCGCGTCTTTTTTCTCGGCACGGCGGGCGGCTGCGCGAAGCCGTCGAGCGGATACACGTTCACGCGCATTCAGGCGCAGGTTGAGCAGCTCGCTGAGGCCGCAGCGGCGGGGACTTTGGCGGGATTTCGGGGGACGCCGGCCCCGTGGCGTTACCGATTTTTCGACACTGTTTTTTTACAGGCGCTCCATGACCGTCCTGGGGCGTTCCCCGGCTACTTCCACCGCCTATTTTCGCGTGTTTCGCCGGAAGCGCTGACGGCGTTCCTTTCTGAAAGCAGCACATGGCAGAGCGACATTTCTATTCTCCGCAGTCTGCCCCTGGGGCCGTTCCTCGGGGCGGCGCTTCGGGCCGCGCCGCTGCTCCTGCCGCCGCTGTCCTCTTAGCCTGGCTCTCGGCTCCCGCATGGGCCATACTTGCCGCCGTGCTGGCATTTGCGTGTCTTGCCCCGGCCCTTGCCGTCCGTTGGCAGTTTTGGCCGTTTATCGTCGGCATGGTCTTTCTGGGCCTGCCGCATGGCGCTCTGGACCATCTTGCCCCGCTGTTTCTCTTGCACAAGCGTCTGACCCCGCGTTATTTAGCCGCCTTCGTGCTGGGCTATGCCGCGCTCGTTTTTGCATATTTAGCGTTCTGGCAAATCTTCCCGCTTGCCGCGCTGGTGGTCTTTCTGGTCTGTTCATGGCTGCATTGGGGACAGGGAGACGCCTATTTCCTCTCGGTGTTCGTGGGGCAGCCGCGTCCCAAAACTCTCGCTGGGCGTCTGCTGATCTGGGCCGTGCGCGGGGGCCTGCCGATTGTCCTGCCGCCGCTGGCGCACCCGGCGGCATTTGTGTCGGTCACAAGTGGGATTTTGGGCTGGTACGGCGGACACGTGGCCTGGACTCTGACACCCGAAATGCGCGGCGCAGGATTGGTCGTTCTCGGTCTGGCGATTGCGGCTTATGGATGGCAGTCCTGGACACTTAGCCAGCGCACGTTTTGGCGGGACATGGGGGAAGTGGCACTGCTGCTGGTGTATTTCTCGCTCGTGCCGGCGATCCTGGCCGTTGGGGTATACTTCTGCGTTTGGCACTCGGCCCGGCACATCGCCCGGCTGATGCGTCTGGACCCTGCCGACACCGGCCCCTTAGAGCATGGGCAGGTCTGGCGGTGCGCCCTGCGCTCGGCGGCACAAGCGCTGCCGATGACCGTGGGCGCACTGCTCTTTCTCGCGAGCTTGTTTGCATGGTCGGGCCGGGCGCACGTTGAGGTCGGCAGCTTTGTCTACTTGTACCTGTCGCTGATTGCCGCGCTGACCTTCCCGCATTTCTTATTGGTCTTGTGGATGGACCGGGAAGAGTTCAGCCAAAACAGCCGCGACACCGTCGCGATCGGCGGGCGGAGCGATCCGCTGCGCGACTAGCTTGACTTCGGGCCGGGCATTCTTCATGGCGACCCCGAGGCCGGCCCACCGGAGCATCGGCAGGTCGTTGAACGAGTCCCCAAACGCCGCGCATTCGTTCGCTGTCAGGCCGAGCCGCGCCGCCGTGAGCGCAAGCGCCGCGCCTTTGCTGACATTCGGCGCCATGAACTCTAGGTATTCGTCCTCAGTTTTGGTAATATACAGCGTGTCGCCGAAGACGCCTTGAAAGTGCGTCAGCAGTGCGTTGGTCGTTTCGAGCGTGTCCACCAGGATCAGCTTGGTCGGCTGCCGCCCATCGAGCTGCCCCAAGTCGCCTGTGATGTGCGCGATTGTCCCCGTCCGCCGCCGGTAGATGTCCACCCATTGGGTATGGTCACGCACATAAAGCTCGTCGTCTAAGTAATAGTTCAGGTGATAGCCATGCGCCGCGCAGTACGCCACGATCTGCGCCGCCGCGTCCGCCGGGAGAGGCTGATGCAGCCACAGCTCGCCGCCATGAGTCCGCACCATCGCCCCATTGTACGCGATAATCGGCGCATCCAATGGCAAACCAAGCTGCGCCGCGAACTTGTTGATTGTCACCCACTGCCGGCCCGATGCCAGCACGATCTGCGCTCCATTTTGGACAGCGGCCCGTATCCCGGCCTCATTCCCCGGCGTGATGCCGTGCGTCTCGCTGTGCAGCAAGGTTCCGTCCAAATCAATCGCGGCAAGTTTATAGGTCATAGGTTTTCGTTAAGGTTTCGTCTGATACGCCTGTTTGAGCCTCTTTTGATACTCAGCGAGGGAACCGAGGCCAACTGAAGTTCGGCGCTCGTCTACATGGGCAGGGTCTGCAATCGGCACGTTCCACTGCGTCCCATAAACCTGTGGCCTCTGCTCGTGCCATGCAATCCGGTCAGTCAAATAGGCAGCATCGCTCGGCATGGCCTGACCACGCCGGACGGCAGCCTTGATCAGCGGCAGGCAGCGCTTTTGGAATGCCAAGTCATCGTCGGAATGCTGAACAATCTCCCAGGCAGCGGCGTCCCCTTCGGTGCCGGCGAGATCGAAGCCCGGCCAGCCGTATTGCCGGATAATCTGTTTGAGACGTGCCCGGTCCGCCGCATCAATCTGATGCCCCTGTGCGATAATCGCTGGTTTTCTCCATTCGGCGGCAGACAGGAGGCGCAAACTCTGATCTCGGGAATTCAGCAGAGCCAGCGTCTGCACCAAAGGCGTGTCAGCCATTCTTGTCATACGCCATTGTCCCTGTTCATTACGCCATTCTTCCTGTATGACCCAAACATGAAAATATGGAGGCGGCTGCAAGGGCATGGGATCGGGGTAGGTCCAGTCCAGGCGGCGAACAACAACAGCATCAGCAGTGTCGCCGTGAATGACAAGCGATTTGAGACGAGTGGTCGCTGCCGCAGAAGCCGTGCCATCAAAGTCATCTTTCAGTTCCGCCTGGAACTGGACTGAGGTCAGCACGGCATTCCAAGTGACGCGCTTGAAATCAGGCGCGAAAAAGGCCAGAATGGCTGGGACATCGCGCCGGGAGTAGGCAGCATCTAGGCGAGCGTAGGACGCGCGGATTTGTTGGCCCTGGCTATTGGCGGCTTGAGCCAACAATGTGGGCGGGGAGATCAACGAGAACAGGCAAAGAAAGGCAAAGAATATGGAGGGCGCTGCTTGCTGCGTCCCTACGGGCTGGATTGTTCTTCGTCCACGAAGGTGGACGGTAGGCGTCTGAGCCACATAGGCGAGGATTTCAATCCCACGCCTCTTCTCTGTAGGTATACTTCTCAAAACAGTGTGGATTTCGGCTCGTCTTTAGCGGTCTTGGCCTTGTCGCGGGCGGCAATCAAATCATCAATCAGAAATTGGCGGGACTGGTCGTAGGCTTCGCCTTCCTGGCGCAGAATGTAGGCCGGGTGCAGGGCTGCCATGGCGTGGCGGACGTAGCGGCTCTCGAACCACTGGCCGCGCTCCTGGGTCATCTTGAAGTTTTTGTGAATAATCGCGTTTGCGGCGGGTGCGCCGAGGCACAAAATGACGAGCGGCTGGACCGTGGCGATCTGCTTGTCAAGCCACAAAGACACGCAGGTAGTGGCTTCGTCGGCGCGGGGGGGCCTGTTCTTAATCTTGCCCGCCTCTTCAATCGTCGGGCGGCACTTGACAACATTGGTCAAATAAATATGTTTGCGGAGCATTCCCGCTTCGCGCAGGCACTCGTCGAGCAGCTTGCCGGCGCGTCCGACAAACGGCAGGCCGGTGGCGTCCTCGTTTGCGCCCGGCCCTTCGCCGACCAGCATCAAGGGGCTGTCGGCACTGCCGTCGCCGAAGACGACTTTGTTTCGCGTTTCGGCAAGATCACACGCCGGGCAGGCACTGGCCTCCGCCGCCATACTTAAAATTATTCTGCTTTTTTCGCTCTGCGTTTCGTCCGGCATCTCGTGCCCTTTCCATCCGGTGAGTTAGTGTTTCGGTGAGTTAGTGTTCCCAAGCCTCGCGCAGCAGGGTACACGTGTGCTCCAGCGAGTCCGGCATGATTTTGACATCGGTGAGGACCGGCATGAAGTTCGTGTCGCCGTTCCAGCGCGGCACGACGTGCAGGTGCAGATGATCGGTGATGCCCGCGCCGCCGGAGACGCCGAGGTTCATACCGAGGTTGTAGCCTTCGGGGTGCATAGATTTCCCCAGCGCTGCCTGCGCGGTCTTGGCAAGGGTCAAAATCTCCAAAGTGGCCGCGTCGTCCAAATCGGTCAGCCTGGCCGTGTGCATATATGGCACGACCATCAAGTGCCCGTTGTTGTAGGGGAACTTGTTTAAGATCACGAATGCCGACTGGCCCCGATGCACGATCAGATTGCCGACATCGTCGGGGGATGCGGCCGCATCGCAGAAGACGCACCCGGTCGAGTTTTCTTTGGGCGCGGGCGACTGCTCAATATAGGCCATGCGCCAGGGCGCGTACATTCGTTCCATAGACCAAGACTTACCCAAAAAGCAAAAATCTTCCCCAGGGAATTGGAGAAGATTTTAGGAGAAGATTGAAAAGATGACCCTACGCAGAATCGAACTGCGATTTACGCCGTGAGAGGGCGCTGTCCTGACCGTTAAACGATAGGGCCATATCAGGTATAATACCCACAGAAGTAAATTTTGTCAAGAGTTCGGCTCCGAAATCCGGGCCGTGGGTGCATAATACGTGGCGAAACGGAAACGAGTGGATGATGTTATGCTGCTGGCTGCCGGCGAGGAAGTACAAGGGCACAACACGCGCTACCTTGTCGAAAGCGTCGTCGGGGCCGGCGCTTACGGCGCGGTCTATCTCGCCCGTGATCCAGAGACGCCCGGACGGCAGATTGCCCTCAAAGAGTTCTTTCCGGCCCGGCACCCCCGCGACCAGGCCCCCTTGCAGGCGCTGTTCGACCGGGAGCGGTCGGTCGGCATGCAGGCCAGCCCCCACCCGCTGATGCCGACGTTTTATGAAGCGTTCCAGAACGACGGTCACTTCTATATCGCCCAGGAGTTCATTGTCGGGGCCACGCTCGACGACATCATCGCCCGGCGTCACCCCCTGCCCCGGCTTTGGACCCTCAAATGGTCGGTCAGCCTGTGCGATGCCCTGGCGTTTTTGCACTCGCGTCAGATCGTGCATCATGACCTGAAGCCCGCGAACATTCGGATTACGCCCCAGGGCCATCTGACCCTGCTGGACTTCGGGGCGGCCCAATATTTCGGACATGGGCATGAAAACGACGCCCCCGCCGAACTCTATGGCACCGAGGGCTACCTGCCCCCGGAGCTTGAAGCCGACGGCAAATGGGTCGCCGATGTCCGCACCGACATTTTCGCGATGGGCTGCATCCTCTACGAAATGGTCGCCGGGGTCGCGCCGGACCAGGAGCAAATCAACCAGCGCTCGATGTATATCACCAATTCGCTGATCCAGCAGCCGAACGCCGATCTGAACCTCGCGCGACTGATCAACAAAGCGATTTCCTACAACACCGAGTACCGCTACGCCAGCGCGGGCGAGTTCCTGCTGGAGCTGCGCCAGATCGCCCCGCCCGTGCTTCTGGTCAACCGCAAGCACCTCCGGTTCGGCGACGTACCCGCCGGACGACTCGCGCCGCCGATGACGGTGTCGTTCTACAATGCCGGCGGCGGCGAGATCAGCGGCGAGGTCAAGTCCCGCGCCCCGTGGATCGTCGTGTCCACGAACCGGTACCGCGGCAACGAAAATGAAATCACCGTGCGGGTGGACCCGGCGCGGGCCGCCGAGCGGGGCAAAGTCCTCTCCGGGCGGCTGGAAATCAGCTCCGATGACCAAACCGATGCGTCGGGCGATACGCTGGCGGGGGATAAATGGGCGGTGGAATGCAATGTCAGCTTCGCCCCAGGGCCGGGTCATCTCCTTGTCAACGGTCAGGAGGCGGGCCGGGTCGCGCCGCTCCTTCTCACGGCCCGGCGCGGCCGGGACGGCACCGGCGAGTTCACGCTGAGAAACACCGGCGAGTCCCCGCTCGACTTTCGGATCACGCCCGCGCAGACGACCACCGGCGGCAGCGCGATCAAACCCCTGGAGGGCCTTGTGTCCCTGCCGTCGGAAGGAACCCTGACACCGGGCCAGAGCATCGCGGTCGTGGTCTCCGTGCCCGGCACGGGCCTGCCAGCGGGCACGTACCAGGGCAGCCTGACGGTGCTGGCACAAAGCCTCGCGTCCATCGCTGTCCCGTTGACCCTGCAAGTCCAGTCACCGCTCGACTTCCTGAAAACGCGGCTGACGGGCCGCTGATGCTCACGGTGCGACCCGAAAGGTCAGCCAAAGGGTCAGCGCTGCTGCCAGCAGCATAGGCGGGGTCACGGCGAGGCCGACCTTCAGGAAGTCGAGGGCCGTCAGAGTCTCGCCGCGCTTCCGGGCCGTCGTCAGCACCAGCAATGTCGCCAGCGAACCCGGCAGCGTGAGGTTCGGCCCGATGTTGGTGCCGAGCAGCGCCCCGTAGACCAGCGGCGCGGGAGAATGCGAGAGCGAGAGAACGCTGCGGGCCAGCAGCGCCGCCGGGATGTTGTTGACCAGGTTCGATGCCGCCGCACTCCCAAACGCCACCGCCAGCAGCGCCGAAAGCGAGTGGGGTGGAAGTGATTGCAGGCCGGCGGCGACGCGCCCTGTGATACCCAGCCCCTCGACGCCGCCGATGACCACGAACAATCCCACCACAAACGGAAAGACCGGCCAGCTTATCTCGTGGGCGAGTGTCCAGTCCACGCGCCCGGCCCGGACCCCGAAACAAATCAGCGCCAGGCAGCCCGCGAAACCGACCGCATACGGCGGCAGATCGGCGAAGGGCACGGCAAAGTAGCCGACCAGCACTAGGCCGAGAACGACGACCGCCGCGCGGAAGTAGCCCGGCTCGGGGATCACCGATGACGGCTTAGGCAGAGTCGCGGCGTCGAAGCGGGCCGGAAGTTCAGCCCGGAACAGCCAGCGAAACAGAACATAATTCAGGCCCAGCGCGGCGCACTGCGGCAGCAGCATCCGCAGGACAAAACCGCCAAACGGCAGCCTGAACGCATGGACCAGCAGCAGGTTAGTCAGGTTTGAGACCGGCAGCGGCAGCGAGGCGGCATTGGCGACAAACGCGCAGGCGAAGATGTAAGGCCGGGCCGGCACCTTCAGGCGCGAGACAAAGGCCAGCACCACAGGAGTAAGGATCACCGCTGTCGTGTCCAGCGACAGGGTCGCCGTGATGAGCGTCCCGAGCAGAAAAACGTTGCGGTACAACCGTCGCCCGTCACCGCCCGCCCAGCGTGCCGCCGACACCGACGCCCACTCGAAAAAGCCGCTCCGCTCCAAGAGCGCCGACAGCAGCAGCAGGGACAGCAAAAACAGCAGCGCATCCTGCCCGGTCTGGACCACCCGCAGCGCGTCGGTGGGCTTTTCCAAGCGCAGCAGCAGCATCAGCGCCGCGCCGCCGCTTGCCGCCCAGGCTTCGGGCAGGCCGCGCGAGCGGGTCAGCACGCAGAGCATCGTCGCGGCAAACACAATCAGCGTCAGCCAGAAGCGCGGCTCGCCGGGCATACTCGGCTACTCTTTCATCTTCGGCGGCGTCTTTACGACGGCCTCTGTCTGGCCGCGGGCGATCTCGGCCAGCGTGACCAGGGTGTAGCCCCTGTCCCGCAGGCCGCTGACCAGTGCGCCGACGGCCGCTGAGGTCACTTCCGGCCCGTTGTGCATCAAGACGACCGAGCCGGGGTGGACATGGGCCAGCACATACGAGACCAAACCCGAGGGGGAGCCTAAATCTTCGTAATGGACGGCGTCCACGGTCCAGTAGGCCAGCGACAGGCCGTTCAGGCGGGCCAAGCGCTGCACGGCGGCGCTGGCGTTGCCGCCGGGCGGGCGGAAGAAGTGCGGCTGATGTCCGGTCAGGGCCTGAATGACGACGCTGCCGCGCACGATCTCATTTTCGGCGTCCGACCCAAGCACGAGGTTCATATTCGGGTGCGTGTACGAGTGGTTCTCCACTTCGTCGCCGCGCCGGGCCATGCGCCGCAGGACCTCCGGGGCCTCGGCGGCGCGGGAGCCGACCACAAAAAACGTCGCGGGCGCATGTGCTTTGTCTAAAGCATCGAGCAGGGCCGGAGTCTTGGCGAGACTCGGGCCATCGTCGAACGTCAGTGCGATTTGTTTGAGCTTGCCGGAGCCGGCGGCGAGGCTTTGCAGCGCCGGGGGCGGCCCGAGCAGCGCCCGCGCCGTGCCGCGCCCGCTTTTGTAGGCCGGGTCGAGCGCCGCCGCGTTCAAGAGGTGCGCCCCGGCACCGACCGGGTCTCCCGCCGTCCGAAGCGACTGGGCCAGGGTCCATTCCGCCACTTTGCGCGAGGGCCGCAGGGCCAGCAGGCTCCACAGGCGGGTCCGCAGCGTTGTCATACCGGGGTCGTCGGCCTCCTGAGTCACCGCACCGTTGCGGTTATTTACCCGGACGGTCTCGGTCTGCGTTTGAAGCGCGTTGCCGAGCGAGTCCACGGCCTGGATCTGGACCAGGTGGACACCGTTCGCCACCCGCGCCGTGTTCCAGGTCCACGTATACGGCGGCTGGTTGACCATTGCCGCCATCTCGCCGTCTACCGAGTACGACAGGAGCGCTGTCCGGCGCGGCAGGGACGGCGCGGGACGGATGTCCACGACACCCGAGCAGGGCAGGACGCTCCCGGTATGCTTTGCGGCGGCGGTGATATTTCCCGTCAAACGGTCGGCGTACATCTGACGCAGCTCCGGCTCGACCACGCACGGCTCCAGCGGCCTTTGGGGGTCGAACAGCGGGCGCAGGCCGTCGGCCTCGCGCACGATGGGAACACCGCTCGGGGTCGCCAGGAACTTCGCCAGCCGGGCCGCGCCAGCTTTGGGGTCGGTGCGAACAAGCGCCAGCGCCGCGATTTCCGCCGCCAGCGAATCGTCCGCCGCTCCGTCGGTCAAGTCCGCCGGCACCGGCAAGCCGCGCAGCAGTGCGGCATACGCCGAAGCAGTGCGGACATCCCCTGCCGCCGCCGCCGGCAGCGGCAGGTGTCCAAGCGCCGCCAGCGTGTCCCCCGCCCCGCGCGTGTCGTGGGTGAAGAGGTCGCAGAGCGCGAGGCCGTACTGCGCCGCCGGCTCCTGTCCATAAGTATTGGCTCGGTCGAAGTCCTTCCGGGCAAACTTGACTGAGCCGACCGAGAGGGCCGCCGCCCCGCGCAGGGCGTAGGGGAACGCGGCGTTCGGGTACGCTGTGACCAGGCTTTGGGCCGCATCTTCGGCGTCCCCATACCGCCCCGCTTCCAGCAGGTGCAGGGCATACCCCGCTTGCGCTTCATACGCCGCCCGCAGCTCTTCCGCCTGCGCTGCCGAGGCTGCGCCCAGCAGGGCCGCCACTCCGGCAGCCATCCCAATCCAATGTTTCAAGTCCAAAATCTTCAAGCCAATTGGCACGTCTTGTTTTCCTTTATTTTCGGCAATTATCGGCTCCGGCGATTATCGGCGCGGGCCGCCAATTGTCATCCGGCCGGCATGATTGAGTGCGAGGAACAGCCCCGAGAGATGCAGCGCCTGTGCAAACTGGCCGCTGCCGACCGCGCTCATCAGCTCGTCCACACTCATAAAAGCGCTGGAAAGCTCCTCGGTCGCCTCCAAGCTCACCGGCTGGACGCAGCGGACATTGTAGGCGGCGCAGCAGTAAAGCGTGTTCGTATGCGTGGCCGGATTTGGCGACAATGTCCCGACAAGCGCCCGTTGGTCGGACTCGCAGCCCGTTTCTTCCCGCAGCTCCCGCGCCGCCGCTGCCAGCGGGGTTTCGTCGCCGGCTTCCACAACTCCGCAGGGCAGTTCCAGGCCGACGGTCCCCGCCGCATGCCGATACTGCCGCGTCACCAGAATGCGGTCCTCGGGGTCGAACGCAGCAATCTGGACCCAGTTCGGATATTCCAGCACGTAGTACGGGTCCACGGTAATCCCCGACGCGGTTCGGCATCGGTCCGCCCGGACCGTCAGCCACTTATCCCGCAGCAGATACCGCGAGGAGGTCACATCCCAGGGTTCCAGCATCGTTTTTTGACTTCTTTCTCCGGCAGCGCGTGGGGCACAGGGGCGTAGGACGCAGAGGCGTAGGACATAAGGGCGCGTGGGACATAAGGGCGCGTGGGATTGAAATCCTACGCTGTGGGGCGCAGACGCCTACCGTCCACCTTCGTGGACGAAGAGTAGGATTGCAGTTCTTTCCTTTTCCGTGCCCGCGCAGGCGGTCACTTGGCGTCTGCGCCCCACAGGCGAGGACTTCAGTCCCACGCCTCTGCGTCCCACGCGCCACATTCTACAGTATAGCACACCGGCGTCAGCGAAGTGCGCGGCGGAGCAGCTCGCGGCAGACCGGAGCGGCGGCGGCGCGGCCTGCGCCGCCGTTTTCGACGATGCAGGCGAACGCTAAGGTCGGGCGGGTCGCCGGGGCGAACCCGGCGAACCAGGAATGCGAAAGGCCGTCGCCCAATCCGTTCTGGGCACTGCCGGTCTTGCCGGCGACCGTAAACGGCAAACCGTCGAAGACGCCCCGCGCCGTGCCGTCCGTGACCGCGCCCGCCAGCATAGTCTGGAGCTGAGTGGCTGACGCTGAGGTCATTGCCTCGGTCCCGGCGCTCGGCTTGCCGATGCTTCTGACGAACACCGGCGGCAGCAGGGTTCCCTCGTTTGCGACGGCCTGAGCGGCGCAGGCCATTTCCAGCGGAGTGACCAGGACCGCGCCCTGCCCGTAGGCGCAGTCCGGCAGGTCCTCCGCCAGTTTCGCGACTTTCGGCAGGTGGCGCAGACCGAACCGCTGCCGCGCGGTTTCGTCCAGAGCATCCGGCCCCAGCGCAATGCCGAGCCGGGCGAAATAGACATTGCAGGAGACGCGCAAAGCTCTGGAAAGATCGGTAACCCCGTGCGGGACAAAGCCCTCTTCGTCGGTGATGCGCCGTCGTGAGTAGTTGTGGTCATGGTAGTGCCAGACGACATTGACGGCTGTGTGCTGACAGACCACTGTCTTTTGGCCGAGGCCGTGTTCTAGCGCCGACGCCGCCGTGACAATCTTAAACGCCGAGCCGGGCGGGTACAGGCCCGAAGTCGCCCGCGCAAACGCCGGGCCATCGGGAACGGCCTGCATCGCCGCCCAATTCTCCGGGGTCAGCGCCGCCGGGTCAAATGTCGGCGTGGAGGCCAGCGCCAGCGCCTCTCCCGTGGACACGTCCAGCAGAACCGCCGCGCCTTTGGTCTTGGGCCGGCCCGTGCGCCGGTCTTTGACGGCCCCGGCATAGTGGGTCAGCGCCTCAGTCGCCGCGACTTGCAGGCCCTTGTCCAAAGTCAGCGCAGCATCGGCCCCGCGTAAGTGAGCGTGAAACGGCAGGTTTTGGAGGCGATAGGGCGTCAGCAGATCAGCATACGACGCAAAGCCCCGCAGGCGATTGTTTGCGCCGAGCGGGTTGCTCGCCGAGGCGGGCCGCTCGACCGACCAGACAACGAGGCCGAAGGCCGGGCCGCCGGGATAGACGCGCGGGCGGGCGTCGGGGCAGAGCAGAGTCGTCTGCCCCGGCTCGGCTTTGCTTTCGGCAGTTCGGGCCAGCACAAACCCGTTCCGGTCCAAAATCCGCCCGCGCTCGATCTGCGCCGCAAGCTGTAGCAGGCGCGGGTTGACATGCACCGGCAGCGGCGACCCCGGCAGCGTGTCCCGGTCGGGAGTACGAAGCAGGCGGGTCGCCGTCGAAACATTGGTCAGCCCCTGCACCCAGAGCATCCGCCCGCCGACTCCGACTAGGAAAAACGCTGCGGCTCCCAGGGTGAGGACGCGAGCCGCCCGCTGCCACTCGGGCGCGGCGATGTCCCTCGCCTCCGCCGGAAGCGTCTTACCCGAAATATGCAGCAGCAAGCCGACTGCGAAGAAGCACGACACCAGTGAGGACGCGCCAAACGACACGAACGGCAGCGTGACCCCCGTGAGCGGAGTCAGGCCGGAGACGCCGCCCAAAATCATCATCGCCTGCCCGCCCAAAAGCAAAGTCAGCCCAGCGGCCAGCCCCCGATCAAATTCGGTCCCCGCCCGCCGGGCCACCGCCATGCCCCGAGCGACCAGAAGCGTATAGACCGCCAGCACGCCCAGTGTCCCGACCAAGCCCATCTGTTCGCCGAGCGACGCAAAGATCGAGTCTGACCCCGCACGCGGCACGAACTCCGGGTGCCCCAGCCCCAGCCCGCTCCCAGCCGGCCCACCGGTCGCCATTCCCCACAACCCTTGTGCAAGCTGTGCCCCGTTTTTGTCCGCGTTGTTCCACGGATGCAGCCACATGACAACCCGCGTCGCAAAGAACCCAAAGTGCAGCGTATACCCGATGCCTGCCGCCAGCAAAAGCAAACACACTGCCGCCAGTGGGTAGAGCGCCCGGCGCGTGTTCAAGTGCAGCAGAGCGGCAAAGACGCCGAGCAACAGCACCGCCGGCCCTAAGTCTTTGACCAGCAGGAACAGCGCCAGGCAGAACGCATACGCGGCAGCCAGCGGCCCAAAGTCGGACAATCGCGGCAGCAGCGCCTTCGGGTCGCCGTGCAGCCCCCGCCGCTCGGCGAGATACGAGGCCGTAAACAGCACAAGTAAAATCTTGATGAACTCGACGGGTTCAAACCCAAAGAGCTGAATATGCACCCCACCCGGCCCGTGCCCAAACGCCAGCAGTCCGAGCATCAGCAGCGCTGCAGCCCCAGCATAGGCGTACTGATAACGCCGCAGGTTGAGCCGCCCGAAGGGACGGGACAATGGAATGAGCAGTGCCAGAATGCCGTAGAACGCGACGCCCCAGACCTGGCCTGTGAACGCCGCCGAGTCCCGGTACGGGTCTTTGACACTGTACACCAGCATTAAGCCGAGGCCAGACAGCAGTGCGACCAGCGGCAGCAGAAACGGATCGGCCCCCGACGCGGCTTTTCGCAGAACAACGTGCGCTAGCCAGAACGCCGCAAGGAATGCCAAAACGCCGGCCCAGAACAACCGGGCGGCATCGGCGGGCATCCGCACGACAAACCCGGCGTCGGTGATGGGTTCCGTCTTGACCCCCTTCACCGCTTTGGCACGGCGCAGAGCATACACCGACGCCCAGCCGTGCCCCCGCGCCGACACGAGCGCCGCCGCGGTGTCCGGGCGGACGCCGAGCGCCACCGCAAGCTGCCCTGCCGACGCCGTGTTGATATTCACCGCCGACGGCGCATAGCCGGTGGTTGCCTTTTTGCCGAAAAAGACCAGGGCCAGCCCGAGCAGCAGGACGATTTGCACCGCCAGCAGCAGACGCGCCTCGATTGAACGCAGCGATTTCATGGATGGGTTCAGTATACCACCGGGTACAATGGACATATGGATGCACTCGCACGCGAAATCACCGATTTTATCGAAACAGGGAACGGAGAATTCGAGCTGCTGGCGCTCAAAGTGTTCGCCCGGCAGTATGAACTCTCCGCTCCTTACCGGCGGCTGTGCATTGGTCAAAGCGCTTCGCCGGAGACAGTCAAACACTGGCAGAACATCCCGGCAGTGCCGGCAGCGGCGTTCAAAGTCTTTGACCTCTCGTGCGCCCCTCTCCCCGAGACCGTCGCCGTGTTTCATTCGTCAGGCACCACCGGAGCGCAGACAAGCAAGCACTACTTCGACGCCGATGCGCTGGAACTCTATGAAATCAGCCTGCGGGCGGGCTTCGACGCCGCCCTGCCGGCGCGGCCCCCTACCCTCTGGGCGCTGATGCCGGAGCCGGCGTCGGCCCCGAACTCGTCGCTCTCGCATATGCTCGGGGCGCTCGGGGCGGAGCGCTTTTTCTGGGACGATGACACCGCACTCTCGGCAGCGCTCTCTGAGTTGTCCGAGCCGATCACGCTGTTCGGCACGGCGTTCGCGTTCGTACAGCTCTTTGACGGATCTAAGCAGACTTGGCGGCTGCCGCCGGGCAGCGTCGTGATTGAGACCGGCGGCTTCAAGGGGCGTACCCGCGAAGTGCCCCGCGACGAGCTGTACGGATTGCTTGCGTCCCGCCTGGGTGTCCCGATGGATGACTGCCACAGCGAGTACGGGATGTCCGAAATGGCGTCACAGTTCTATGGGCGTGGTCTGAACCCCGAAAAGCGCGGGCCGCATTGGGTCCGCACCCGCGCGATTGACGCCGAGACCGGCGCGGACACGCCGGCGGGGACGCCCGGCCTCCTGCGGCATTACGACCTGGCAAACTTGAACTCAGTCTTAGCTGTGCAGACGTCGGATTTGGGCACGCTGACGCCCGGCGGGTTTATTCTGCACGGACGCGCCCCCGACGCCGAGGTACGCGGGTGCTCGCTGACGGTGGAGGAGCTTTGGGCGAAACAATAAGCAGCATTCGGGCCGCAGCGTTAAGCCTGCGGGAACGTCAAAAAACGCTGGCACAGCAGCCGTTAGAGACCGTAGTCGCGGCTCTCGCCGAGCTAGGGCGGTGCTGGCGCGAGCCGTCTTATGCCCTCCGTGCCGAGGCCGAGACATGGAGCGAGCCGTTTCCGTTCGCGATGGTCAAAGTCAGCCTCGATGCGCTTCTCGACTCGCTCATGCCCGACGCGATTTGGGCATTGATCGAAGCCGAGAATGCTCAAGACACGCATGGATACCCACTCATCAGTCATGTCATTGCTGGGAACACGCCGCTGCTGGCATGGGTCAGCATTATCCGCGCCCTGCTCGTGCGGAGTGCGTCACTCGTCAAGCTGCCTTCAAACGCTTCCGCGCAATGGGCATGGGTGTTTCATCGCTCGCTTTCCGAAGTCGCCCCTGACTTGGCTGCCTGCATCCACTTGATGTCCTGGCCCGGCGGCACGGCGGACCTCGACACCGCGCTGTGCGCCGAAGCGGACCTCGTCATGGCGCACGGCTCCGACGCAGCGTTAGCAGCCCTGCGGGCGCACTGCCCGCCGCAGACGCCGCTGGTCGGCTACGGGCACCGGGTCTCGTTCGGCCTGCTGCTGCCGGGCGCGGATTGGGACGCCGCCGCACTGGGCTTTGCCCAGGACGTTTTGCTTTACGACCAGGGCGGGTGCCTGTCGCCGCAGACAATTTACGTGGTCGGCTCGGGGAACACTGCCCGCGAGTTCGCGTCACGTTTGGCCGGGGCGCTGGCAGTGGCCGCCGGGCGGTTCCCATTGCCGGTGCGGGCCGAAATGGCGGCAGGGGCCGTGCAGGATGCGCGGGCGCTAGCTTGGATGTCCGAGGGCGTCGAAGTTCGGCAAAGCGCCGATCAGCGCTGGACTGTCATTGCACGGTCCGAGAGCGTGTTTGCCCCGTCGCCGACGTTCGGGGTCATCTCCGTGCAGCCGCTGGCGTCTCTAGACGATTTGCCGGGTGCCGTCAGCGCCGTGGCAAGCCGCTTACAGGGCTGCGCCGTGGCCGGAATGCCGACCGAGGGGTACCTGCCAGGAGCGTCGTATCTCTGCGAGCCAGGCCGGATGCAGGCCCCGCCGCTGGGGTGGCGTCAAGATGGCCGCGATGTCCTGCGTGTCCTGCTGCCACCGAGGGTCTGAACAGACCTGTGTTTTCCTTGAGTCCCAAGCTATTGTTTTCCTGAGTCCGCCGTGGTACAATAGCCTGCCTATGTCTACTCGCTCCCCCAAAAAAGACCCTAAGAAGACCGCCGCGCTGCCGATGAACCAAATCCTGCTCGGCGACTGCGTAGACGTCATGAACGCCCTGCCGCCGAAGTCGGTGGATTTGGTGTTTGCCGATCCGCCCTACAATATGCAGCTCGGGGGCGACCTCTGGCGGCCAAACATGACCAAAGTGGATGCCGTCACCGACCCCTGGGACAAGTTCAAATCGTTCGCCGAGTACGATGCCTTCACCCGCGCCTGGCTTTCCGCCGCCCGCCGGGTGCTCAAAGATACCGGGACGCTTTGGGTCATCGGCTCGTACCACAACATCTACCGAGTCGGAGCCGTGCTGATGGATGTCGGCTACTGGGTGCTCAACGATGTGGTGTGGGTAAAATGCCTCAGTGAGACAACACGTGTTTATGCTCGAACCCCGCAGGGAGAGCGCCCGATTCCACTCCGTGACTTGATACGCTCTCACCCGGAAGACGTCCAGTTGTGGAATGGAACTCAATGGACACAAGTTTGTGGCTGGGCAGAGACAGCAAGCTCTGAGGGTCTGGAAATCGAGCTGCGTTCCGGGGAAAAATTACGCTGCACTCCAACTCACCGCTGGCCGACTCAGCGTGGGCTTGTCGCCGCGAGTGAGCTGAAGACAGGTGATGTTCTGGGGAAATGTGTTTTGCCTGAACCGGCCGACAACTGCGTTGCTTCCGGTCTTGACGACGAGCTGACGGGCTGGTTTGTGGGGCTATATATTGCGGAAGGCTCACGGCATGAGGGAACGATTACGATTGCCGGTCACATCAAGGAGCGTGACCGTTATCATCGCCTTTGCCGAGTTGCGAAAGCGTTTCATGGTCAGTGCGCTTGGTATGAATACCATGGCAACGCCTGCATGATCAATATGCATGGCACTGTCTTGAACGCCCTGCTGGACGCTTATGTGGGCGGCAGAACCTCAAAGACGAAGTTTTTGTCGGCCCTCTGCTGGCAGCGTTCAAATGTATTTCTGCGGGCATTGCTGCAAGGATACCTAGAAGGCGATGGGCACTATGACGCGGTCAACGACAGGTGGCGGCTTGGCTTCGCTCAGAACCGCGAACTAGAAGGCTCTCTACGAACGCTGGCGGCTCGTCTCAACATTCAGCTCAGAATCAAAGACGCGAGGAGCCGTTACGATCACAAGGATTACGCATATCTTCGGGGCGAAGTCCGATGGGTGCGGCCTCATGCTCCTAATGCGGCCGCCGACACGGAGATTTTGAGCATCAAACCGGCGCGGACCGAGCGGTTTGTAGATATTGCAGTCGCTGATGACCCGCATTTGTTCGCACTCGCTTCGGGTGTTTTAACACACAACAGCAATCCCCTGCCTCAAATGCACGGAACGCGGTTCTGCAATGCCCACGAGACGCTGATCTGGGCCAAGAAGTCGGCGGACCAGAAGAAGTACACGTTCCACTACCGCGCGCTAAAAGCCGGCAATGACGACAAGCAGATGCGCTCCGACTGGTACCTGCCCCTCTGCTCCGGCAGCGAGCGGGAAACCCGCGACGGCAAAAAAGCGCACACAACCCAAAAGCCCGAAGCGCTGATGCACCGGGTCATCGCCGCGACCACAAACCCCGGCGATGTCGTGCTGGACCCATTCTGCGGGAGTGGGACAACCGCTGCCGTGGCGAAGCGTTTGGGGCGCAATTACATCACGATTGACCGGGAACCCATTTATGTGGAAGTGGCCCAAAAGCGTCTGGCGAATATCTCGCCGGCGCTTTTGACCTCTGCCGATGAAAGCGGGGTGCTGATCGGTGCCCCCAAGCCGCGCGTGCCGTTTGTCGGCTTTGTTGAAAGCGGACGCCTGCCGGTCGGGACACGGCTCCGGCTCAAGGGGACCGACATCACGGCGACGGTGCAGGAAGGCGGTACGATTGCGGCGAACGGCACCCGCGGCTCGATCCACAAGGTCGCCGCCGCCGTTTTGGGCCTGCCGTCGGCGAACGGCTGGACTTCCTGGCTGTTTACCGACACCGGGACAAACCAGGAAGTCCTGCTTGATACGCTCAGACCGAGCGCCTGACAAAGAAGCCCCCCGCCTGGGAGACGGGGGGCTTCAAGAAAGCAGCGTTTACAAGTTTTCGCGCAGACGGCCCGGCTTCTCGGGCGGGGGCGGGTTCTCGACCGAGCTGACGACTTTTTCGCGGCTGGCAGCAAGGACCGAAGCCGCCTGCTCGCGCCACTGCTCGCTGCGTCCGGGCAGCATTTCGAGGAACTTCTTGCCCTGCGGGGTTGCCAGCAGCAGGGCGGCAACGCTCACTGCAATGCCGAGCAGCAGGGCCAGCACGCCGGCCGCCGCCGACGGTCCCTGCCGCTCCGTGTACGAGTTTTCAGTGTACGAGTTCTCAGTGTAGAAGTTTTCGCTGGGCTGTGTCATAGTCTTGCTGCTCTGTTCTATTCTTCTTCGGTCGCGGCTTGCAGCTCGAACAGGCGGGACAAATTGTGGGCGCGGGAGAATATCTCAGGCGTCACTGTCTCGCCCCGGCGGATCAGCGGAAAGCCGAGAAACCCGAGGACATCCCGGTGCGCGACCCGCCCGATGATCGGGTCCACATAACCGATGATGCCCGTGCCCTGGGGCAGAGCCGACTGGTTCATTGCGCTGGTGCCGCCGGTGCCCGCCGGAGTGCCGGTCACTTTGGCGTCGGCGGCTTCTTTTTTGTTTGCCATAACGGGTATGTAATTAACGGGTATATAATTGGAAAAATTGCTACGAGAGGTCAGATAAATCATGGGCGAGGGTCATAATTGTGTCAAATCGGCCCAGTTTGAGAACTCGCTCCGGCTGACGGCCCGGCGCGAGCAGAATGCTCAGGGTTCGACCGTCGGGCGACAGACGCTTACGGGCCTCGACCAGCAGCGCGAGACCCGCACTGTCAATAAAGTCCACTTTGCTGAGGTCTACAATGACCGGAGGCTTCTCGATCTCGCTGACCGCTCCAAGAAGGGCCTCACGAAGCTGAGACGCGGTGGTAAGGTCCACTTCGCCGACGGCCTCGATGACCGTTCCCTGTGTTTCATGACGATGGCTTACGATTAACTGCGCTGCGTTCAATGGCTTGCTGCTCCTGCGGACGAAATCCCATATTGACCCTGCCGCTTCTAATTTCGCCGTTCTTACTGACTTGTCGGCAAATTATACCTGGAAATGCAGGGAATTCTACGAGGCAGACGCCGGGAAACCGGAGTATGTTCCGAAAAAAATATGAAAAAATGCCTGCACATCACCTGGCTCGGACACGCCGCCTTTTTGCTGGAAGCCGCCGGCAGCCCCAAAGTCCTGCTTGATCCCTACCACGCTCCCGATGCCGGAACCTATGCACCGATAGAAGTGGCTGCCGACATTGTCCTGGTCAGCCACCTGAACCCGAAGTATCACAGCCACTTCGAGGCGTCCTCGGGCAACCCCGAGCGGCTCAACGGCCTGGATTTCGCGGGCCGCCCGGACGGTGTCCGCGCCCGCGGGATTGACTTTCGCGCGGTTCAAGTCTGGGAGTCGCCGGAGCGCACGACTCCCGTTTCGATGCCGTATTTCACGCTGGGCGGCGTCTCTGTCTGTCACTCGGGTGACCTCGGCCATGCGCTCTCTCCCGCCGAAGCCGCGCCGCTCGTTGGTACAGACATCTTCCTCGCCGTCGCCGGCGGCCCACCGACCCTGCCGCTTGCAGACCTGAAAGCCGCGATTGACCTGATCCAGCCTCGTTTAGTTATCCCTATGCACTATCAGAATGGCAAAATCAACCTGCCGCTCCGGCCAATCGGCGACTTTCTGGCCTTGTTCGACCCGGCGCAGATCGTGCGGCACCCCTCGCCGACCCTGGAAGTCTGCCCCGAAACATTGCCGTCTGAAACCCGCGTCGTCGTGCTGCCGTCGCTACTCTAGACCACGGCAAGAGCTGCCAGCAGCGCTGCTTCCCGCGCCGGCGTGATGCCTGCCGACGGAGAAGCAAGGCTGCCCTGCGGACGAGACTCCGGTGTCACAGAACTGTCCCAAGCCAGCGTGTCCCGCACGGTCTCCGCCAAGGGGCGGAAGGTCAGGCCGGCGGCAAGGCTCTGGGCATTGTCCACCGCCATGATGCCATGCGCCGTGGACGTGTCGGGGAAGTAGAGCGGAAACAGTGCGCCGGATGCCGCTTCTTGGCTCTCCAAAAACGCATCGTCGGCCCAGATTGTGCGGGTGTCCGCGCCGCCGACCGTTTGGCACGTTCCCAGAAACTCACCCCAGGTCAGCGGCGACGCCGGGCCGACGGCGTTCAGTGTCCCGACGACGCTTTGTTCCAGCAGGCTGATTGTCCAATCCGCGAGGTCCCGCGCATCAATGATCTGAAAGCGCCGCTCCGGGGCACCTGCCGCAAGGGCCATGCCGCCCGCCGCCATCCGGCGCACCCAGTAGGTAAACCGGCCTGTCGGGTCGAACGGCCCGGCAATGAACCCCGGACGGATGACTAGTGCCCGGCCCGGACCACCTGCCTCATTATAGGCTGCTTCGACGGCGTGTTCGCAGGCGACTTTCAGCGGGCCATAGGTCGCGCCGTTGACCTCTTCGACGCTTGCCTCCGGGACGGCGTGCAGGGACGAAGTCTCGGTCAGACCCACCTTGCCAAAGTCATCATACACGCTGACGGTCGAGATAAACGCATAGGTCCCGACGCTGCCCGCCAGCAGCTCCGCCGACTGCCGAACGACACGCGGGACATACCCGCAGGTGTCCACAACGGCGTCCCAAGCACGTCCCCTCAATATCTCCAGCCCCGCGCCGTCCCGGTCCCCAACCAGATGCTCGGCCTCCGGGAACAGCCCGGCGTTCTGCCGCCCCCGATTGAACAGCGTCAATTCATGCCCCCGCGCCAGCGCGGCTTCGCACAAATGCCGCCCGACAAACTGCGTTCCGCCAAGCACAAGTATCTTCATAATTAGGAGTTCTCCGGGTAAAATAGCGCCATGAGTGTATTGGAACACGTTTTAGAAGTCAATGCCGCGTTCGCGGCAAGCTACGACCCGGCGCGGGCGACGGCCCCCGTCACGCGCAGGCTGGCCCTGGTCGCCTGCATGGATTACCGCATTCCCCTCGCAGAAGCCTTCGGGCTGAAGACGGGCGATGCCTACGTCATCCGTAACGCCGGCGGGGTCGTCACCGAGGATGTCATTCGGTCCCTGCTGGTCGCCCATTACCGTTTGGGCGTCGAGGAGGTGCTGATCGTCAACCACACCGAATGCGGCATGCAGACGTTCCGAGACGAGGACCTGCGCGAGGACATCCGAACCATTTGCGGCACGGACTCGATCGCCCCCGAACAGTTCCATGCGTTCGGGGACCTCGCCGGTCATGTCCGCCAGCAGATTCAGCGCATCCACTCTCATCCCTGGGTTCCCAAAACCATTCTCGTCAGCGGCTGCATTTATGATGTCCACACCGGCAAACTCAGCGTTGTTGCATGACGAGAGTTACGGCACGAAAACATTGTAAAGGCTCCCCTGTTCCGTCAAGCTGACGTGCTGTCCGTCGGGGTTCCAGGCAGCGCTAAACCCTATCGAGGGGTTGCTATACGTTCCAACATGGTGCGGCGCACTTCCATCCAGCTTACATATCCAGATGTCTTGTGATGCTGCACCGCCTAGGTACGAGTGGTGCGTCCAATAGTCAATCCATGACATGAGGGAGTTCGGCTTGCTCGAATAACAGGACCACAGGAGCCGGTCACCTGAAGGCGAGAGGGCAAGTCTGCTGCGGAAGCTCGCAGGGGTGTCCGGCACCGGCACCTGAAATGTTCGTGCGGTCGGCTGCGGTCCGTCAAGCGAGACTTCACGGAGCGATAACAGTGCATTTTTTGCCGGCCCGTATCCCAAGTCCATCGTGTCGTTGAAGATGATTTTGCCTTGCGGCGTCACACCCATGATGTCTTCTCGTCCGGTATCTTGCGGTATCGGAAACGACTTGAAGCCGGGATGATTAACATCATAAATGACCAAGCGCCTTTCAGACATAGGATGTCCATTAATGTTGTGCCCCGTGGGGACATAATTCACGCCAACCCATCGGCGGCTATCCGGCATCCAGAATCCAACACTGTTCCACATCTGTAGGTTCGGCCAATCCACTCTTTTTCCGTCAGCCCGCCGCACTGCCGCCATGCCGACCGGAGAGGTGGTCACGACTTGAGTATTGCACAACACCCACCGCCCATCCGGTGAAGCAGAAATCGTATGGGTTCCCAATACTTGATTAAGCCCCCCTGCTGCTTGATGCTGCTGACCTACTGTGTCATAGACGTTGATTGGCCCCAAAGGTTGAGGCAATGGAACATGAGACTGAGGCGAAGAAGTAACTAGCTTTGAGTGAAGAAGCAACTCATGGGAGTTGAGCCACAAGTACCCATCGTTGCCGAAGGTGCCGGTATAGCCTGAGTCGTACTGTTCCAGCGGGCAGACCTGAATAAGCTGCCCCTCAGTGCTGCTTCGGCTGCTCAGAAAGGCGAGTGAAATGGCGACAATTAGTGCCGCCAGCATCAGTCCAGCAGCTCGTTTGCGCTTCATGTTGTCTACTCCACCGCCAAAATCAAGCACTTCAGGTACTCCGACTCGGGAGCGTCGAGCAGCACCGGGTGGTCGGCGGGCTGGCCTCGGCCTTCAATCAGCTTCAGGGTGCGCCCGGCATCACGGGCGGATGTTTGGATAATCTCCCGAAACTCAGTCGCCGACAGGTGATGCGAGCACGAGCAGGTCACGAGGACGCCGTTTGGCCTCAAAAGCCGCAGGGCGACCCGGTTGATCTCGTTGTAGCCGCGCACCGCGCCCTCCCGGCTGCCCCGGTTCTTGGTGAACGCTGGCGGGTCCAGCACGATCATGTCGGTTTTGTAAGATTTCGCTTCCAGAGCACGCAGGTAATCAAAGACATTCTCCGTGACGACTTCGTGCGGGATGCTGAGGCCGCTGCGTTCCCATTGACGCCCGTTCAGCGCGTTGAACTCCGGGCTGATCTCGACATCCGTGACGCTCTTCGCGCCGGCATGAGCGCAGCGCAGGCCGAACAGGCCGGTGTACGAGAAGCAGTTCAGCACGTCGCGGCCTGACGCATAGCGAGCCGCGGCTTTTTGGTTCCGCATTTGGTCCAAAAACAGGCCCGTCTTTGCGCCCGTTTTCAGATCAGCCAGAATCATCGCGCCGCCGTCTTCCAGCACTAAGTCATCCGGCGGGGCGTCGCCGAGCAGCACCCCCACCCGCTCCTCCAAGCCTTCGAGTTTACGCACCGCGCTGTCCGAGCGCTCGTAGATACCGGCCGGGGTCAGCAGCGCACCGAGCGCGGCGACAATTGTGTCCCGCCAGGGTTCGAGGCCGAGCGCGAGAAACTGCACGACTAGAAAGTCGCCGTATTTGTCCACAATCAGCCCCGGCAGGCCGTCGGCCTCGCCGTGAACGATGCGGTAAGCGGGCGGCAGGACGCCAGCCTCGGCATAATAAGAGTGGCGATATTCGGCGGCTTGCCGCAAGCGCACCGCCCAAAGCTCGGCATTGACGGCCAAATCGCGTTTCCGCGAGAGATACCGCACGGCGATCTTGCTTTTGTAGTTCAAGTACCCCGTGCCGAGCGCCTTGCCGCGAGCGTCTACCACGCGCACCAGACCGCCATTGACAAAGACATCGCCGGGGCCGGTCGCGATCTCGTTGTCGTAGACCCAGGGATGGCGCAGGCGCTCGGGCCGCTGCGGTTTGAGTTTGACGGTGGGGAAAGTGTCTGCTGTCGGAATTGCCATGCGCTTATTGTACCTTACGCCCTTGCATCGGTGGGATGGGAGCGGTATCATAGACAGATGACACTCACGGGAATTGATGTGCTGGCCCGCGGCGGCTTCCAATCATTGCGCGGCTGCCGGGTCGGTCTGGTGACAAACCACACGGGGCTGACGCGCACGGGGCAGCCGACGATAGATGCGCTCTTTCACGCGCCGGACGTCTCTTTGGTCGCCCTGTTCGGCCCGGAGCACGGCCTGCGCGGCGACTTCGACCAGCCCAAAGTCGCCGACAGCGTTGATACGCAGACGGGCTTGCCGGTTTACTCACTCTACGGGGCACGCACACAGCCGTCGGGGAAGCAGCTTGGAGACCTGGATACACTGGTCTTCGACATTCAGGACATCGGCTGCCGCTTTTACACGTATCTCAGCACACTCGGAACCATCTTGGAAGCGGCAAGCGCCCACGGCAAGCGGGTCGTCGTGCTTGACCGGCCCAATCCGATCACCGGAACCCGCACTGAAGGACCGCTGGCCGACCTCGACAATCTGGCCTTTGTCGCCCCGCACCCGGTCCCAATCCGGCACGGCCTGACCTGCGGCGAGATGGCCCGCCTGCTCCACGCCGAAAAGCATTGGACCTGCCCGCTCGAAGTCGTGCCCTGCGAGGGCTGGCAGCGCGGCGATTGGTACGACGCGACGGGGCTGCTCTGGACCAATCCCTCCCCCAATATGCGCCGCTTGACTGCCGCCGCGCTGTACCCCGGCGTCGGAGTATTGGAGTTCACCAATGTTTCGGTCGGACGCGGCACAGACACGCCGTTTGAGAGTTTCGGCGCCCCGTACCTCGACCCCCACGCCTTCGCGTCCGCCCTGAACGCCGAGCGTGTCCCCGGCGTCCGCTTTATTCCCACAAAGTTCACGCCGACAGTTAGCGTCTTCGCAGGCGAGCCATGCGGCGGTGTCCAGATACTTGTCACCGACCGGGACGCTTTGGACGCCGTGCGGGTCGGCTTCACGCTCGCCCTGACCCTGCGCCGCCTCGCGCCCAGCACCTGGCAGCCGGAGAAGTTAATGACCCTGCTTGCGAACCAAGCCGCCTACGACAGCGTAATTGCAGGTAAGCCCTATGCCGAGATCGCCGCCGGCTGGGCCGGGGACTTAGCGGAGTTCGAGGCGCGGGTGCGGGGGATACGGATTTACACAAGCACCGGCCTGAGCAGCAGCGACACCGTATAGAGCACCCCAAAAATTAAATGCGCCTGCGCCGTCAGCGGCACGTTGATTGTGCGGTAGGCTTTGACCAGCAGCGGTGCGGACAGTAGCGTTCCTAGGCTCCACAGGGGCAGAAAGCGCACCCCGACCCCCACCAGCACAAACAGCAGCGGGCCGAACAGCAGGAATTGAAACAGCAGCAGCCCGCCGCGCGGCGGCAGCAGGGTCGCCAGAGTCAGGATATGCGCCGCCCGGTCGTCGGGCGCGTCCCGGAGGTTATTCGCATGGAGAATGCCGTCCACGAGAAGCGACACCGGGACCGCATAGAGCGCCACCCGCAGCCAGGCTGCCGCAGTCAGCGGCCCGCTCTGCACCCCATACGCCCCGGCGGTGATGCCGACTCCAAACGCCAGGATAATCAAAAGGTCTCCGAGCGCGTACTTCTTCAGAAACGCCGGGTACAGCACCGCGCAGGCCAGCCCAATCAGCGCCAGCGGCACCACAACGCCCGCATGACTTTTCAGTAGCAGCAAGCCGCAGACAGCCGCCCCGCCGAGCAAACCCAACCCCAAACCCAGCACCGCCGATTTCGTCATCAAGCTACCCGTCAGAATGCCGCTGCCGTGCTCCGGCTTCGTGTCTACCCCATTCACGAAGTCAAAATAATCGTTGATCACATTCGCCCCGAAATGCGCCAGCACCGCCCCCAGCAGCACCAGCAGAAACGCGCCAAAATCAAAAGCCCCGCGCCCGCCGCCCGCATACCCCCGCGCCGCAAGCGCCGTGCCGAGCAGCACCGGAACCACACTGGCCGGAGCGGAAAACGCACGGGTCGCACGAAAAAAGAGTGCTGGAGTCATAGCTCTCTATACCCGCATTTGCAGACGAGAACGCGGGCAGCCGCAAATCAGGCCATGAGAGCAGTACATCGCCCAGCGCGTACTTTTTCAGGAGCGCGGGGTACAGCACCGCGCAGGCAAACCCAATCAGCGCCAGCGGGACAACGTTCGCGGCGTCGCGGCGCAGGAAAACCACCCCGCAAAGGGCGGCGGCCCCGAACAGCACGACGCTACAGCCGAGAGCCTGCTGCTGCGTCACCAGCCCGCAGGTGAGGACGCCGCTGCCGTCCTCCGGCTTCGTGTCCACCCCCTGCACGAAATCAAAGTAGTCATTGATGACATTCGCGCCAAGATTTGCCAGCACCGCGCCGGTCACCACCAAGACAAGCGATACAACTTCAGCAGACCAAAAGCGAGTCGCCTGATAAAGAACCCGAAGCGTCATGCTTTCTTATTCTCGCCGCCCCACTGAAACTCCTGCCGGTGCCATGTGAGTGCCCTGTCTGTGCTATAATCACATTGCCCATCCACGGAGACCTCTTAGAAGGCAGTCGGGCAGCCGGGGTTCCGGGAAATTGGAGGAGCCATCAAGCCGGGAAGCAGAAAGGTGTCATTATGCTGAACGACCAAGACCTGTCAGCCCTGATTGCAGACCTCGAATCAGACCGAGTTGAACGAACGGAGTCCGTCAGAGATACTGATAAATTCAGTATCGCGATCTGCGCGTTCTCCAATGATTTTCCGAACAACCGTCAGCCGGGTTATCTCGTCGTTGGTGTCAGCGACAAAGGCATTCCTAGCGGGTTGGTCGTTTTGGACAAGCTGCTCCTTGACTTGGCCGCTATTCGCTCCAATGGAAATGTTTTGCCTCTTCCGGCAATAACGGTTCAAAAGCGGATACTGCCGAACGGACAAGGCGAAGTGGCAGTGGTGGAAGTTCTGCCATCAGATTTACCGCCGGTTCGTTATAAAGGGCAAGTTTGGATACGAGTTGGTCCACGGCGAGCAATTGCCAGTGAGACTGAGGAACGGATACTTTCTGAGCGGCGGACAGCTTTCGCAAAGACGTTTGACGTGACTCCTTGCGCCGAAAGTCGTCTTGATGATCTGAGTCTAGTAGGGTAACCTGGTAGAATAGTTGGGTAGAGCTTTTTCAATTTCACGCGGGCGTCGTCGGTCGTGAACCGCCAATCAATCTTAACGGCACTCACGTTGCGCCTTGCTTGCCAAGCCGCGGCCTGCTTTTGCAGGTTTTCTTTGTCGTTCATGCGCTCAGACAAGCACTGCCGCGCCAGCACGGACAACTCGATTTCGGCCATGTTCAGCCACGAGCCGTGCTTGGGCGTGTAGTGTACTTCCAGTTTGTCCGCCAACCGCTTGGCTTCCGCAGGCACAAAAGCACGGTACAAACTCGCGGGTGTGTGCGTGTTCAGATTGTCCATGACCAAAACGATCTTTTCCGCGTCAGGGTGGAGCACATCCACCAGATGCAGGATCACGCGGGCAAAGTCCAGACAAGTGCGCTGGTCGGTTACATGAACGTGGCGCTTGCCAGCCAACGGCTCGTAAACCATGAACAAACTGGCGGTTCCGTTTCGCACATATTCGCAGTCCTGGCGGGCAGGCTGTCCTACCGCTACGGGAAGCGCAGGCCGCGCATCAGACAAAAGCTGCTTGCTGGCTTCGTCCAGGCAGACCAGCGGACGCTTCTCATCGAGCGGCCTGTGGTACACGTCCAGCACGTCCTCCATGCGGAAGACAAACTCGGCGTTTTGCTTGGGCGGGATGCACCAGCATTTCTTCAGCCACGGCTTGAGTTCATTTTTTTTAGCGTCTGACGCACTGTTTCTTTGCCGATGGCGTCTACGATCTGCTGCTCAATCAGCGCGTCTTTCAACAGGCGCAGGCTCCAGCGTTTGTGGCCTTCAGGCGGCGTACTACAGGTCGTTGCGACTAAAAAAGCCTCGGCCTCTCCGTCCAAGATGCGGGGCTTGCGCGTTTCCTGCTCTTTGTGAGCCAGACTTTGGTGCAAGCCGCGCTCGGTGAAGCGCTGACGAGTGCGGTTGACGGTGAGCGGCGCGACCTTAACTTGCTGGGCGATGTCGGCATCTTTGTCCGCCCCGCCTTCTTTGGCTTCATCGGCGAGCAGCAGGATACGGGCACGTTTGCGTTCACGTTCAGAGTGGCGCTGGGACTTGCTCAGGCGCAGAAGGTCGTCACGCTCGGCTTCGGTGAGAGAAACATGATATTTTTTCGCGGACATCGGATAAGCCTCCTCAGACTTATCCATTCTACCAGGTTAGCCTACTAGATACTTTCACGATTACTTACCGAAGCAATGCGGTAGCTGCCGATGTGATCGCTGAGAATCATCGCGACATCAAAGAACAGCTTGCTTCGCTGAGATTTTATGACCTCAACCGCGACTGCGCGACATTCGCCGGAGTAGTTCTGTTTGGAAAAGAGCCGTTGTATTGGCTGCCAAGCGCTTATGTGCAGTTTATTCGCTATGAAGGCAATAATCAGTCGAGCGATGTTTTGACCGAAACCGTTTCACCGGCGACCTTCTGACACTTCTGCGCGAGATGGATTCCTTTCTGCCGCTGCAAGTGCAGAATAAGCCGGTGGATGATACGGCGTTGCGAGAAACGCTAACTCACGATTATCCACTTGTTGCGCTTCGGGAGCTGCTGATGAATGCGGTGATGCACCGCTCTTATGAGTCGAACGCGCCCATTCGCTTTTACTGGTTTCGGGATCATGTAGAGATTCAAAGTCCCGGGGGACTTTATGGAAGCGCAACGGCGGAGAACTTCCCCAGTCAAAACGATTATCGAAATCCTATTGTCAGTGAGGCGATGAAGACGCTGGGATATGTTAACCGGTATGGCCGAGGGGTGCTCCGCGCTCAAGATGCTCTTGAAAAAAACGGCAATCCGCCAGCGGAGTTCACCTTTGAAGCAAATTACGTCCTCGTAATATTGAAAGAGAAACAATGAAGACCATCGCTTTCTTTAACAACAAGGGGGGAGTTGGCAAGACAACTCTGGTCTACCATATAGCTTGGATGCTGGCGGACCTCGGGATAAGCGTCGTCGCTGCGGACTTGGACCCTCAGTCAAATTTGACTTCCATGTTTTTGCAGGAGGAACGACTGGAAGAAGTTTGGCCGGATGGTGAGCATCCACTCAGCATTGTCGGGGCGTTGAAGCCGTTGATTGAAGGCACGGGCGACATCAAACCGCCTCACGTCGAGAACATAACAGACCGGATTGGCCTGGTTGTGGGAGACTTAGGTTTAGCGCGTATCGAGGACGAGTTGAGCGATCAATGGCCGAGATGCCTGGACCGAAAATCCAGGGCATTTCGCGTCAGCTCCTCTTTTTACCGGATCGTAGAACAAGCGGCCCAACAGCGAGAAGCCGACTTAATACTCATTGATGTTGGACCAAATCTCGGAGCCATCAACCGCGCAGCCGTCATCGCGGCGGATTACATTGCGGTGCCGTTAGCGCCGGACTTGTACTCACTGCAAGGGCTTCGTAATCTAGGCCCAAGTTTGCGAAGCTGGCGCGAGGAATGGAATGAGCGCTTAAACAAAGCGCCTGACGATGTCGGAAGTTTGCCTAGCGGAAGCACAATTCCAATTGGGTACGTCGCAATGCAGCATGCGTTGCGGCGTGATCGCCCAGTCCTCGCTTATGAAAGCTGGATGAACCGTATCCCCGGCGAGTATCGTCGTTCTGTTTTGAGCGAGTCCTCCCAATTACCGATCAAAATCTCCGAGGACGTTAACTGTCTTGCTCAGTTGAAGCATTATCGCAGCTTGATGCCAATGTCTATGGAAGCGAACAAGCCGATGTTTTCTCTTAAACCCGCAGATGGAGCAATCGGATCTCATGTTCAAGCGGTACAAAGCTGCTACCAGGATTTCCGAGAACTTGCTTTCAAGATTGCCGCCCGCTGCAACATCGAACTGCCGCAAAAAGAACAGAGCAGTCTGTTGTTTGCTCCTTGACACCCTCCCTGCCCCCGCAGTATACTACCCAAAAGAAACTTAGGACGAATTAGACACAATGGCGCTGGACGAGAAATACGACTTTCATGCAATCGAGACGAAGTGGCAGGCACGGTGGGCCGACGCGGGCCTCTACCGGGCCGAGATTGACCACGCAAAGCCCAAGTATTATGGGCTGGAGATGTTCCCCTACCCGTCGGGGTCGGGGCTGTCGGTCGGGCACTTCAAGAACTATGCCCCGACCGATGCGTTTCTGCGGCTGAAATCCATGCAGGGCTTTAATGTCCTGCACCCGATGGGCTGGGATGCGTTCGGCCTGCCCGCCGAGAACGAGGCAATCAAGAGGCAGCGGAACCCCGGCCCGATGGTGCAGGAATTCGCGGCCAATTACAAGCGCCAAATTGATCTCATCGGCATGGCCTACGACTGGGACCGGGAGATCAATTCGAGTGACCCGACCTATTATAAGTGGACGCAGTGGATTTTTCTATTGCTTTACAAACAGGGCCTGGCCGAGCGGCGCAGCGCCCCGGTGAACTGGGACCCGGTCGAGAAGACCGTGCTGGCGAACGAGGAAGTGGTCAACGGGCGCGGCTGGCGCTCCGGCGCTTTGGTCGAGAAGCGCTCTATCCCGCAGTGGTATCTCAAAATCACGGCCTATGCCGAGCGGCTTTTGGCGGGTCTGGACACGACCGACTGGCCGGAGGGGGTCAAGCAGCAGCAGCGCAACTGGATCGGGCGCAGCGAAGGCGCGGAAGTGACGTTTGCTGTTCTGGAACCCACCCCGGCGCAAGCGCCGACCCTCCCGAACCGGGAGGGTGAAGAGGCTCATAACGTGGCAGCCTCTTCCCCTCTCCGCTTCAGCACTGGCTACCCGGAGGGCGGGGAGGGTGGCGAGGAACGAGCCGGGAGGGGTTCCATCACCGTTTTCACCACCCGGCCCGATACGCTTTGGGGCGCGACGTTTTTGGTGCTGGCCCCTGAGCATCCGCTGGTGGATGTGATGACGACGGACGCGCAAAAAGACGCGATTGCCGCCTATGTGCTGCGGGCAGGGCGCGAGACGGAGATGGACCGGCAGGCGGAAGGGCGCGAAAAGACCGGCGTCTTCACCGGCGCGTTTGCGGTCAATCCCGTGAACGGCGAACAAGTTCCGATTTGGATTGCCGATTATGTTCTGATGGGCTATGGTACCGGGGCGATTATGGCGGTTCCGGCGCATGACGGGCGTGACTTCGACTTTGCCCGCAAGTTCGGTCTGCCGGTTGTGCCGGTCTACCAAGAACCAGGCGCGGAAGTGGATGGCAGCGCAATGACGGCGGCGACGACCAACAAAGGCGTTTTAGTGCATTCGGGGCCGTTCGACGGATTATCCTACAGCAAGGAGACGGTCGCAAAAGTCGCGGCCTGGCTGGAAGAGGCCGGTACAGGCAAACCCGTGGTCACGTATCGGTTCCGGGACTGGCTGGTCTCGCGGCAGCGCTACTGGGGGGTGCCGATCCCAATTATCCACTGCCCGGTGCATGGCGAAGTGGCTGTCCCTGACGATCAGCTCCCCGTCCTGCTGCCGGCGGTCGAAAACTATCAGCCGACCGGGACCGGGGAAGGGCCGCTGGCAGCAATCAGCGAATTTGTCGAAACGAACTGCCCGGTCTGCGGCGGACCGGCCAAGCGCGAGACCGACACGATGGCCGGCACCGCCTGCTCGTCGTGGTACTTCCTGCGCTTCGCCGACCCGAACAACGCCGAAGCCCCGTTTTCCCGCGAGGCCGCCGATTACTGGCTGCCGGTGGACACGTATGTCGGCGGCGCGGAGCATGCGGTCAGTCATTTGCTGTACTCGCGCTTCTGGACCAAGGTGCTGCACGACGCCGGGTTGATCGGTTTTGATGAGCCGTATCGCCGCTACCGCAACCAGGGCATGATGCTGGCCTACACGCCGGGCCGCCGGACAGGGGCCGATGAGGACGCGGGCGAGACCGAAGGCGGCGACGAAAAGATTGACGATTGGAAGGCCGTCAAGCCTGAGGAGCTGCCGCGCTTCGACCCTGCCGACATCGTCTACCGCTGGGCGAAGATGTCCAAGTCGGCGGGCAATATCGTGACCCCGGACGATGCCGCCGAACAGTTCGGCGCGGACAGCCTGCGCGTTTATGAGATGTTTGTCGCACCGTTCGACGAGACTGTCCAATGGAGCATTGAGGGCATCCGGGGATCGTCCAAGTTTTTGGCCCGTGTTTACCGCCTGGTCGCCCAGTGGAGTGACGGCTGGAGCGGAAACTGGCGCGAGACAGTTGGCGAAGCATCGGGCAAAGACCGGGACCTGCGGCGCAAGACTCATCAGACAATCACCCGTGTCGCCGATGATCTCGAAAACTTCCGCTTCAACACGGCGGTCGCCGGGCTGATGGAATGGACCAACGCGATGTACGAGGTCGCGAACGCGCTCACGCCCGGCACCCGCTCGGCAGCTTTGGACGAAGCGATCGAGTATTTCGTGCTGGCCCTCGCGCCGTTCGCGCCGCATCTCGCCGATGAATTATGGACGGTCGGTTTGGGTCAAAGCGGCTTTCTCTACAAGCACCCGTGGCCGAAAGCCGACCCTGAGGCCGCCAAAAACGACGAGATCACGCTGGTGGTGCAGGTCAACGGCAAGGTCCGGGACAAGATCACCGCCCCTGCCGATTTAGACCAAGCGGCGTTGTCGGCGCTGGCCCTGGCAAGTCCGAAAGTCGTGGAAGCGCTGGCGGGGAACGCGCCGAAGAAGGTCATCGTCGTTCCCGGCAAGCTGGTCAATGTCGTGGTGTAACTATGAACCGGCGCTTTCAATGCCGGCGCTCTCTCATGGAGGAACAAACAAATGCAGGATGCACGAACTCGCGCCGCACTGCTCGTTATCTGCCTGGCTTGCCTCCTCGGCAGCGGCTATATTTTGTTCGCTGGACACCAGGCCGCCCCGCCGCCGATTGTCTTTTCCGCGCCCCCCTCCGGCCCGGTGTCTGACCCCGCGCCGCCCGATGTGCCGCATGGCAAATCACCCTTGACAGTGACGGCACCCAAGCGCCCGGCGCGGGTCTATGTAGATGTCGGCGGGGCAGTACACCATCCTGCTCTGTACCTGCTGCCGTCCGGCAGCCGGGTTATGCAGGCGGTCCGGGCGGCAGGCGGGCCGACAAACGTGGCGGATTTGGATGCCGTCAACCTCGCGCAGCCGCTCACCGACGGCCAAAAAGTCTTCATCCCGGAGCGCATCGCCGTTGCCTCTCCTACTCCTGCCGCGTCTGCCGCCCCAGTACGCTCCGGTGGGCGCGAACACGCTACGAAAAACAGCGTCAAAGAAGATGCGCCGGGCAAGCTCAAGGCCGGGTCAAGCGAGCAGATCGGGCTGAACTCGGCGACTGCCGAGCAGCTGGAGCGCCTGCCGACGGTCGGGCCGAGCATGGCGGCGCGAATTCTGGCGCACCGGCAGCAGGCCGGCGGCTTCAGCAAGATTGAAGACTTGATGCTCGTGACTGGCATCGGCCCCAAGAAGTTCGCCAAGATCGCCCCGTTCGTATCGCTGGATTAGGTATACTCTCTGCGTAAAAGCGAGTTTGTTTGGAGGCAAGTTTTATGTCCGTGACGGCGATTTCCCCGATTGATGGGCGCTACGAGGCGCAGACGGCAGCGCTGTCGGATGAGTTTTCCGAGTTTGCGCTGATCAAGTACCGGGTACGGGTCGAAATCGAATGGCTGCGGTTTTTGTCCGAGCGGCCCGAAATCCCCGAAGTGCGGGCGTTTACCGAAAACGAAACGGCGCTTTTGACATCCCTGGCAGCAGAGTTTAGTCCCACGGACGCCGAGCGGGTCCGGGAGATTGAACAGACCACCCGGCATGATGTCAAAGCCGTCGAGTATTACTTGCAGGAGCGGCTCGGGCCGACGACGCTCGCCGATGCAATCCCGTTTATTCACTTTTGCTGCACGTCGGAAGACATCAACAATCTCGCCTACGCCCAGATGCTGAGGCACGGGATGGCCGAGCACTGGATGCCGGCAGCGCAGCAGATGGTGAAGCGGGTCGCCGGCATGGCCCGAGACATGGCGGCGACGGCGATTTTGTCGCGAACCCACGGCCAGCCGGCATCGCCGACGACTCTGGGCAAAGAGCTGGCGGTGTTCGTGCATCGCTGGCGGCGGCAGCTTCGGCAGATTGAAGCGGTCAAGTATCTCGGCAAGTTCAGCGGCACGGTCGGCAACTACCACACGCACTCCATCGCCTACCCCGCGCTGGACTGGGAGCAGTTGTCGCGGGCGTTTGTCGAGCGGCTGGGCCTGACCTGGAACCCGCTGACGACGCAGATTGAATCACACGATTACATCGCCGAGTTGTGCCATGCGCTCGTGCGCTTCAACACGGTTTTACTCGGCTTCGATCAGGACATCTGGACTTATATCTCGCTCGGCTACTTCAAGCAGCGGGCAGTTGCCGGGGAAGTCGGGTCGTCCACGATGCCGCATAAAGTGAACCCGATCAATTTTGAGAACTCCGAAGCGAACTTGGGAGTCAGTAATGCGCTGCTGATACATCTCGCCGGCAAGCTGCCGGTCTCGCGCCTCCAGCGCGATCTCACCGACTCGTCGGCCTTGCGGAACCTCGGCACGGCAATCGCGCACTCTTATTTGTCATTGGCGGCGACCGGGCGCGGGCTGAATGTCCTGGAAGTGAACCCAGTCGCGATTGCGCGGGACCTTGCCGATGCCTGGGAAGTGCTGGCCGAGCCGGTCCAAACGATTATGCGCCGCGTCTCGATGCCGGGAGCCTACGAGCGCCTGAAAGAGCTGACGCGCGGTGCCGGCATCACGCAGGCCGGCATTCAGGCGTTCATCGCCGAACTCGACCTGCCGGACGATGACAAGCAGCGCCTGCTGGCGCTGACCCCGACTGCCTATATCGGGCTGGCGGAGCAGCTCGTTCAGCAGATAGACGTGGTATACTATGAGAAGCAAGGGTAGAATTATGGCGCAAATTAAAGTGTATGTCACGCTAAAGCCGTCCCTGCTGGACGCGCAGGGAAAAGTGGTGCAGGGAGCGCTGTCGCAGCTCGGCTATGCCGGAGTCGAGGAAGTGCGGATCGGCAAGTATGTCGAGATGACGGTCGCCGACGGCCCCGATTTGGACGCCCAGGTCAAAGAGATGTGCGGCAAACTTTTGGCAAACCCGGTCATTGAAGACTACCGCTACGAGGTGATCCAGTGAAGTTTGGCGTCCTCAAGTTCCCCGGCGCGAACTGCGACCAGGATGCGTACTACACGCTGAAAGACGTGCTCGGCCAACCGGTTGAGTACCTGTGGCACCAGGACGCCGACCTGAAAGGCGTGGACTGCGTGGTCGTGCCCGGCGGCTTTTCCTACGGCGACTACCTGCGCTGCGGCGCGATTGCTCGGTTCTCTCCGGCGATGGCGGCGACCCAGGACTTTGCTGCCGGGGGCGGCCTCGTCATCGGCATGTGCAACGGTTTCCAAATCCTCTGCGAATCGCATCTGCTGCCTGGTGCATTGATCCGCAATGATGGTCAAAAATTTGTCTGCAAGCAGGTTTACCTGCGAACCGAAAATGCCGAAACGCCGTTTACCAATATGCTGGGTGCCGAGCAAGTCCTACAGGTGCCGATTGCCCACGGCGAAGGCAAGTATGTCTGCGACGATGCCGCGCTCCGTGAACTTTCGGAGACAAACCGCGTCATCTTCCGTTACTGCGGGCCGGCGGGAGACGTTACGGACGCCGCGAACCCGAACGGGTCTTTAGACAATATCGCCGGGGTCGCCTCCGCTGATTTCAATGTGTTGGGCCTGATGCCCCACCCCGAGCGGGCGTCGGACCTCGCGCTCGGCTCGGCGGATGGCCGGGGCATCTTCGAGTCGCTGCTGCGCTTCTGGAAATAAGCGTAATTCTTTCAATTCATGCAGTACTTATTATGCATAATTTAACTCACGCAACAGGAGACAAAACTGATGAAGACTGTGGATGTGCTGCTGTATGACGGTGTAGACGAGCTGGATTTCTGCGGACCCTATGAGGTGCTGGCGTCCTGCCGGCGCGTTTTAGATGGCAAATGGAGCGAAAAACCTGCCTTTCAGGTGCAGACCGTCGCCGATGGTCGGAAGACCGTACAGTGCGCCCACGGCCTGTGCGTCCTGCCCGACAAGTTACTGACCCAAGCGTTCGAGGCCGACATCGTTATCATTCCCGGTGGTCCCGGCGCACGCCGCGAGAACCTCCCCCTGCATATCCTGGAATTCCTGACCCGCTCGGAAGACTCCGCTGAGATTATCGCGTCAGTCTGCACCGGGGCATTTATTCTCGCCCGGACCGGCCTCGCCGACGGCCATCAAATGACCACCCACGCCGCGCACACCGACAATCTCGCCCGTTTGTACCCCAAAGTCCGTGTCGTGAAAGGCCCGCGCGTCGTCAACGGCGGCGGCGCGATCATGTCGTCGGCGGGCATCTCCGCCGGGATTGATCTCGCGCTCGCCATCATTACCCGCTGCGAGGGCAAGGAAACAGCAGCCTTTGCCGCGAAGCGCCTGGAATGGACCGGCAACTGGGCCGAAGGCAGCATCCACCCCGCCCCAGCCCCCATCCAAGCCAAGACGCTCGCCCGCCGCTGAGAACGGCTCAGGGCAAACAGAAACAGCCGGAAGGATTGCTCCTTCCGGCTGTTTCTGCATTCGCGTCGGCCTCTCGGCGTCGTTTATCGGGATGACAGGATTCGAACCTGCGACCCCCGGGCCCCCAGCTCGGTGCGCTAACCAAACTGCGCTACATCCCGTCTTGCGACACTCCCTGCCTCCGCGAATGCGTTATTATAGTCCCGGTACACTCCATTTGTCAACCCCTAGAGGCTGACACCAAAGGAGCAACCCTTGATCATGCCTGAAACCCTCTATCTCGGCGTGGATGTCCAAGCCGACGTCAGCAGCTTTTCCCTGCTGACTACCGACCGCACCGAAAAGCCACAGCACGGCAGAACCAACCTCGACGGCTTCGCCAAACTGCTGGAAGACAGCAAGCCCAGCTTCATGGCCTGCGAGTTCACCGGACGCCTGGCCGTGCCCTACGCCCGCATCGCCAAAGAACACGGCGTTCAGGTGTACTATTTGGACACCGTCTCGCGAGCCGCCTACACACGCATCTTTGGCCAGACCTCCAAAACCGACAAGTAGGATGCCAAAACATTGGACGTTGGCGCGGCTAGGTCGGCGTCGCCTGCCCTGTGATCCTGCTGCTCGGCGGGGAGGGAAAGAGGAGAGAAAGAAGAAGGGCCGGGGCTGACGCCCCGGCCCCCACCCCACCACCAGCGGCATAGCACTAGTCCCGAAATCCTAAGCCAGCGAGCAACCGAAGGCCCGGACAAATATATGTAAGCTGTACCCGCTGAATGGCTACCAGGCCCACCGCGCAATAGCAGATAAAACCTAAGACAGCGTGCTGCCCCGGTCAACTAATAACGAACGCTCAAAGCCTGGCAGAGACATCATACCCAAATCGGACGCAGTTGTACACCCAGCAGGTTGACAACCATTGACAAGACTTATAGCAGATGAACTCGGCTCCTGTCAACTGCGGTTCAGACATTGACAGCCCGGCGTCCGGCGGCTATAATAGAGTGTCGCGCATCTGGACAGGTGCCGGAGTGGTCATAACGGAACTGTCTTGAAAACAGTCGGGGGGGCAACTCCCCCGTGGGTTCGAATCCCACCCTGTCCGCTCATCGAATAAAACAAAGACTAAGGAGGGTCGGGGCGTGTGAAAGTCAAGGACGTGATCAAGAAGCTTGAAGATGACGGATGGGTACTGGTTCGCCGAGAAAGCAGCCACCGTACCTACAAAAAAGACGGCGTAGAACGCAATGTTGTCGTGAACGGCATTGACAGCAAAGAAGTAGCGTCCGGCGTCCTCGCCAAGATACGAAGAGACACAGGATTAACACTGCGATGAAAATAGATGTGGTTTTAGAGTGGGCAAACACTAACTGGTCTGCTTATGCCCCTGATTTAGATGACATTGTCTTCGCCACCGGCGACACGCGAGAGGAAACAATCGCAAACTTCCGTAACGCTCTGGATGGGCTGGTTAAGTACAAGCACGAGGAAGGCTTGCCCGCACCCGACGTTACGGAACTGGAAATTCGTGAAACTGTGGCGGCATGACGACCAACAAAGGATGTGCCATCAATGACAATCCCTACAAGAGTGCAGGTCAAAGACTTTGTGGAAGCCGCTCATGGCGACCTGCCCAAAGTTCAGCAAATGCTGGCAGAGGAGCCGCAGCTTCTTGGGCTGCCGAACGGCAACGAAACCGCGCTCGGGGCAGCCTGCCAGATGCGCCGAACAGACATCATCGAGTATCTTCTGGAGCAAGGCGCGGCAATGACTCCCTCCGCCGCGTGCGTTCTCGGCTTGACAGACCGCGTTGTAGCTTTCCTCGCAGATGATCCCGCGCTGCTGAACAAAGGCGATAAGCAGTCGCATAACAGGCATCTGGTCTACTTCGCCGAACATCAGCCGGAGACTTTGCAAATGCTGAAAAGCCGTGGGGCAAAGTAGTATTTTCATCCTCAATTGGAAAGGCCCGGAGCATGATGCTCCGGGCCTTTCCTTGTTTAACTCGGCGGAAACATCTTAACGGTCGCCTTTTGGCGGTTGTAGTTGACGATTGGGCCGATGCCGCTGACGACGTGCGTGATCTCGGTCTCCGGTTCCCCGGTGATAAAAACTGAAATCAAGTGATGCAGCGCAACCCCCGGCGTGATCGGAGCTTCTACGGCGTTGAAACAGCTTGCTGACGTGCGCGTGAACACTCCGTACACGCCTATCCCCCAAGCGTGGTGGGTCTTCACCCCTTCTGATACTTTATACGATGCGTAGCCGGGGACACCGTCGTGCTGCCATCGCTCCTGCGACGGCGCATCATACGGCAGCTCAGATTGATAGAAATAGACCTCTCCCCCCTCACCGTTCCAGAGCGTCTGGTATTCCTGAAAATGCTCGGCGAACAAGCCGTATGCAGTGACATGATCGCCATTGACGACCAGGCCGTTGGCGCAGGGGTTGTCGTCCCAGTCCGCCCCAACGCCATGGTCCGCCCGCCACAGCCAGATATTGTCCAGGACTACGTTGTTGCTGTCAATTTGCAGGCATACGGCAGCAGCCCCCGCCGCCGCGCCGCCGACCCGGCAGTGCAGGTCGTGCAGATAAGTGGGACTTTGGGAATGGTCTTCGCGCCGGCTCGGTCCCCCGACCTGCACCAGCGCGTCTGAAGGCAGAGGGCCGGCCTCGACAAGCACGCCGGCCACAGAAACACCGTCCACATCAGCAACTGTCAGCGCAGACGTCCCCCGGTCGGGTATCAGCGTCGCGAACCCTAATCCCAGAACGACCGTGTGCGCGTGGGTCACGCGCAGGCTGTCGTCCAAATGATAGATCCCAGGCGTCAGCAGCAAATGCCGGCCTGCATCCAGCGCGGCGTTCATGCTGGCAGCGGTGTCCCGGTCGGCGCGGGCGATATGGAAGCGGTCCAGCGGCACAGCAGTGGCAGGGGACGGACCGGCGGCCCAGCTCGCTCCGACGCTCTCTGGAGGCCGGATCATGGGAACCATGACCGCCCAGCGGCCCGAAGAATCCACGCACAGATACGGCTTCTCGCGGATACGCGGTGTCCGTGGCACCACCGTATAAGCCGGCTCCGGCCAGTCGCCGGCCGGGGGATGAGTGACGCCGACAAATACCATATTCCAGTTCTGACCGATCCACTGCCCCCACTCGCAGTTGCGTGAGAGCCACTGCTGCTGCGACCCGGAATTCACCGTGCCGTCAACCTGAGAGTCAGCAAGAAAGCCGCCGCTGGACCAGCCACCGTCCCAAAGGTCGAGGCTGCCGTGAATATGGACCCGCCGCAGGGCGGTTGCCTGCGAAACGGCCCAGTGCAGCGGGGAGGAACTGCTGGGAACAACTGCCAGGTTCTCGCAGGAGCGCCAGAAGTTGCAGGTGGCGTTTTTGTTGCCCAGCCAATCAGCCTCGACATGGACCGCCCCGGTGATTGTCACGTCATCCGGCATCTCGCCCAGTCCAAGAACCTGCGTGTAGAAGCCAATATTGACATCGAGATCGTACCGACCCGGCTTGAGCAAAACGGCGCAGCGCTCCGGGCCGAACTGGCTGGCTTCCTGCTGCGCGAACATGGCATCGAGCTGGATCTGAACCTCAGCAGCAGGCTGGGCCGGGTCAATCAGCAGGACGTTCGGCCCGAAATCGGGTTCAGCAACAGCGGGTTCAGTAACAGCGGCACTGGCCTCTAGCATTGAAAAGGTCTCCGAAGAAAAAGAAGCCAAAACAGAGGGCCTGGAACAATATGTTCCAAGCCCTTTAGTGTGGGACTAGGCTACAGTCGGCTCAGTGAACTCGTCTTCGGGCACCTGGGCTTCCTCGTGCGCCGGGGCGACCGGGTTGTGCTCGCCTTCCAGGCCGAGCGGCGCACCGGGGCGGAAGATGATGCCGCGGTCATCGTCTACATCTACGACTATTGTGTCGTTGGCGTTGAACTTGCCGAGCAGAATTTCTTCCGAAAGCGGGTCTTCCACCAGCCGCTGCACGGCGCGGCGCAACGGACGTGCGCCGTACTGCGGGTCGAAGCCTTCGCGGGCGAGGTACTGCTTGGCGGCGTCGGTAACCTCGAAGTCCATGCCCTTCTGAGCAATCTGCTTGCCGACCCGGTCAATCATCAAGGTCACGACTTCATTGATCTCCTCGGCAGACAGCGGGTGGAAAATGATCGTTTCATCCACGCGGTTCAGGAACTCGGGCCGGAAGACGCGCTTTAGCTCGTCGGTGATCCGCCCCTTGATGCTGTCCATCTGGCGCGAAATCTCCTCCGCCGACTTCGGCCCGGTCGCGAGGCGTCCAAATCCCATCTCGCGCTCGCCCTGGATCGAGCGGGCACCGATGTTTGACGTCATAATCAAGATGACGTTCTTGAAGTCAATCACCCGCCCATGCGAGTCGGTCAGGCGGCCATCTTCCATAATTTGCAGCAGGATGTTGTAGACTTCCGGGTGCGCTTTCTCGATTTCGTCCAAAAGCACCACCGAGTATGGGTTGCGCCGAACGGCCTCCGAGAGCTGTCCGCCCTCGTCGTAGCCAACGTATCCGGGAGGGGCGCCGACCAAACGAGAGACCGCAAAGCTTTCCATGTACTCGGACATATCTATTCGAATGAGATTGTCTTCCTTCTCGAACAGATAAGCGGCCAGGGCACGGGCCAACTCGGTCTTGCCGACGCCTGTAGGACCCAGGAAAATAAACGAGCCGATCGGCCGCTTGATGTCGCGCAGGCCGGAGCGGGAGCGGCGGACCGCCTTCGAGATCGCGACAATCGCCTCGTGCTGCCCGATAATCCGCTTATGCAGCTCCTCTTCCATACGGAACAGCTTCTGCGTCTCGGCTTCCACCAAGCGGGCGACCGGAATGCCGGTCATCGAGAAGATGATGCTGGCGACTTCGTCTTCGTCCACTGTTTGCTTGGCATCTTTCTTGGTCTCCTGCCAGCCTTCTTCCAGACCCGTGACTTTCTCTTCCAATTCGCGCTTGCGGCCCTGGAGGTCGTAGGCCTTCTCGTACTGCCGATTGTTCGGCAGGCCGTTCAGCTCTTTCTGGATCGCATTCAGCTCGATTTTGGCATCGCGCAGCTCCTGCGGCGGCATCGCGCCGCGCAGGCGGACACGGGACGCTGCTTCGTCAATCACGTCAATCGCCTTGTCGGGCAGGAAGCGGTCCGAGATGTAGCGGTCAGACAGCCGCGCGGCGGCGTCAAGCGCTTCGTTGGTGATCTCGACCTTGTGGTGCTGCTCGTAACGCGGGCGCAGGCCCTTCAAAATCTCAATGGCATCGTCCACCGATGGCTCTTTGACTTGGATGGCCTGGAAGCGGCGCTGAAGTGCGGCGTCCCGCTCGACATACTTGCGGTACTCGTCCAAAGTCGTCGCACCGATGCACTGCAATTCGCCCCGTGCCAGGGCCGGCTTCATGATATTCGACGCATCAATCGCGCCTTCGGCTGCGCCTGCACCGACCAGGGTATGCAGCTCGTCAATGAAGAGGATAATCTCGCCCTGCGCTTTTCGCATCTCCTCCATGACCCGCTTCATGCGCTCCTCGAACTCGCCTCGGTACTTGGTACCGGCGACCAGCGCCGCGAGGTCAAGCTGAATGACGCGCTTGTCCTTCAAAAAGTCCGGGATGTCGCCCATGATAATCCGCTGTGCCAGTCCTTCGGCGATGGCCGTCTTGCCGACGCCCGGCTCACCCAAAAGACAAGGATTGTTCTTCATGCGGCGCGAGATAATCTGAATGCAGCGCTCGATCTCGTTGGCGCGTCCGATTACCGGATCCAGCTTCTCGTTGCGGGCCAGCTCGGTCAGATCGCGTCCGAATTCATCGAGAGTCGGAGTACGGGTCTTCACCGCCTGTGTTCGGCCTCCGGCGGTCGCAGCGCCGCCCTCGCCGCCGCCTTCCTGGAGGTGCATCACTTCGCGCCGGGTGCGATCTAAATCCACGCCGAGCTTGGACAAAACACGTCCCGCCAGACCTTCACCCTCACGGATCAAGCCGAGCAAGAGATGCTCGGTACCAATATAATTATTGTTAAGCTGTCGCGCTTCGTCATACGCCAGGTCAATGACCCGCTTGGCACGGGGCGTAAGCTGCATATCCTGCCCCAGCCGCCCATCGCCGCGAGCGACCTGCCGCTCGATCTCCGAGCGAATGCGTCCGAGGCTGACCCCAATTCGGTCCAAGATACGGGCGGCGACACTATCGTTCTCGCGCACCAACCCAAGAAGCAGATGCTCGGTCGAGACATAATTCTCGCCCAGACGGCCTGCTTCTTCCTGGGCATAAAACACGACTTTGCGGGCGCGTTCGGTAAATCTCTGCCACATAATTGCGCTTCTCCCCTATCACTCTCGTTCTTGACTCTAACTTTTCTCGCGTAACTTGTTGCGGATCAGCGCCGGGCGGCGCGTTTCCTCGTAAAACGTGTACTGGGCCTTCTCGCCCGACACGAACTGCGCCCCGAGGCGCAGCGACGACAGCAGCTCGTTGAATATCCGGTTGGTTACTCCGGTCGGCAGCCCAAGCTGCGCTCCCAGCCGGAGCGTGCTGAGCAGGGCCATCGAATCACCCGCCGACAGCCTCTCAGCAACCTTCAGCCGCGCGAGCGCCGCGCCGACCGCGTCTTCTATCTTTGAACGCTGCTCACGCCAGAGCAGTTCCCTCGCCGCCTGCTCGTCGGTCAGAATCAGGGTCGCGGTCGCCGCCAGGCGGGTCAGTAGCTGCTTCTCGGATTTCCCTGTACTCACGGCATTGGAAATCTGATAAACATCACCCGCGACTGCGCTGCCTTCGCCGTAAGGCCCGCGCACCGCCGCTCCCAGCGTCCTCGCAGCCTCCATCGCACTCTCAATCTTTTCCGAGAGCGCCAGCCCCGGCAGATGGGCCATGACCGATACCCGCAGTCCCGTCCCGCAGTTCCCGAGCGATGCCGTTAGATACCCATACTGGGCGTCAAACGCATAGTCAAGCTGCCCGCCAAGCTGGTCGTCCATCTGGTCGGCCACCCGCCAGGCGGCGTCAATTTGCAGCCCCGGCAGAATGGCTTGCAGCCGCAGATGGTCCTCCTCGTTGACCATGACACTGACCGTGTGCCGATCATCCACCAATGCCCAGCGGTGCGGTCCGGCCATCGCGTGCGTAACACTGATCAAATGGCTGTCCACCAGCGCGGCTTTGTCGGCCTCCCCCAGCCTGCCGACCTCAACGGCTCTTAAACTGACCTGCCCTTTGTCTCGATGCTTCGCCGCCGCCAGCACTTGTTTTGCGACCGCTTTCAGATCCGCGTCGCTCGCCCGGCCTGGAAACGCCGCTCCGCTGAGATTTCGGGCCAGCCGCACGCGGGTAGACAGGATGACATCCGCCTCCCAGCCGGTCTCCCCCGCCCACGCGGGAAAAGCGGGAAGAGCCTCCTTCTCAGCCTGCGTTTTTGCCGAGGTGCCGGATTTCGCCATGTATCTCTTTCAGCGCCTGCCGCACTTCATCGCCAAACGTCTCGTAGCAACGGGCGCATCCCATCTGCCCACGGATGTAAAGCTCGCTCCGTGCCATCCCGCACTGCGGGCAAGTCTCGCTCGACTCTTCCGGTGCTTTGGATACCTTGTTACTAACAGATGCGTTATCGCTTTTCATCCGTGTCTTCCAGGAGCAGTGTCACGTCTTCCTTCGCTGTAAGAGTTCTTCGCTCGGCACGCAACAGAGCAACTTCCAGCCGCAGGAGCAGCTTTTCGTGCTCGTGGGCCGCGTTTTCGCGGTCCCGCTGACTCTCGAAGTTTGCCTGCTGCATCTTGTCAGTAAGCCATTGCACCTGCTCTTGCAGCTTGGCGATGTCGTTCTTGTTTTTCTGCGTATCTTGGGCCAGAGTTGCAATGCGTTTAGAGTAATCTATGACCTCTTTCCACATGGGCTAGGCCATTTTGTGCTCTCTGGACCGAGTCTCTGCGTCCATCTCCGCCATGATTGCATACGTTCGTGCCTGCGACTTCTCGATTCTAATGTCGTCTTCCTTCATCATCTCTCGTAGTCGGTCTATCTCCATAATGCACTCCACAAGAGTTATCCGAAGCTGCTCTGCATCGCTTCGAGAGATTGTCAGCATTTTTTCCACTTTTGCCTCCCTGAATTTCTTGTTTATATTGACACCATTTTACCCGAAAACGGCCCGCCCATCCCATTCTTATAGCGCCGGCGTTCCCGTTGTCTGGGTCAGATCGCGGAAGGCGGCGATGAGCTGGCGGGTGATGGGGCCAGGCTTGCCGTCGCCAATCAAACGCCCGTCGAACTCGACGGCGGGGATGACTTCTGCCGCGGTGCCGGTGAGGAAGATTTCGTCGGCGTTGTACACGTCATATTGGGTCATAATTGGCTCGGTGACGGTGTATCCCGCCTCGATGGCAAGGCCGATGACGGTGTCGCGAGTGATTCCCTGCAAGATACCGATGGACGCGGGGGGCGTGGACAGAGCGCCGTTTTTGATGAGAAAGATGTTGTCGCCGGTGGCCTCGCCGACATAGCCTTCGCGGGTGAGCATCAGGCCCTCGCCCGCCCCGGAGCGGTTTGCTTCGGCCTTTGCCATGATGTTGTTGATGTACTTGCCGGTGCACTTGACGCGCGGATCAATTACGTCCGGTGACGGCAGACGGGTCGAGACAGTCGCGACAATCAGGCCATTCTCGTACATCTCGGCAGGGTACAGCGCAAGCTGCTCACAGGAGATGTAGACGTTCGCGCCGCCCTTGATGTGTTTCGGATCGAGACCCAGCCCCGTGCCACGCGTGACCGTGACACGGACGTAGCCGTTCGCGTGTCCGTTTGCTTCAACGGTCTCTAAAATAGACTCGCGGGTGACTTCAAGCGGTGCAGGGATGACGATGTTAAGCGCCTTCGCCGAGAAATAAAGCCGGGCGACATGCTCATCTAATTTGAACACGCGGCCATTGTAGACCCGGATGCCCTCGAACAAGCCGTCGCCATACAGCAGGCCGTGGTCATAAAATGGAATGACCGCTTCTTCTTTCGGTGTCAGCACACCGTTCATACAGACAAATTGCGGCACGGATTTCACTCGCCTTCAAATTGGAATGGAGATAGTATAGCATGAGCAAGCGCGGAAAGACAACCTACCCCCGCTCGTTCCTCGCGACCCCTCCCGCAGCGGGAAGGGTGGAAACAAAGCAAGGATAAGGAAAGAGGACACGGCAAGCAGTGCCCGTACTGGGGCATCTTAAAATCTTAACCCTTCCCGTTGCGGGAGGGGTCGCGAGGAACGAGCGGGGGTAGGTTCCGGGTACTATTCGTTCAGGAGAACACCATGTCAACTGAAGAAGAAGTACTGGCGATCACGCGGCAGATGCTCGATGCGATGTACACGGCGGACCCGGCAGTGCATCGGCGTCACTGCGCCGAGGATATGTCGTCGTATGAATGGTACATCGCCCCGCAGCGCATTGACGGGCTGGACTTCCATCTCGCGCTGATTGCGGGCGGCGGCAACGGGGAGCCGTCGCGCCTCGATTTACTGACGCCGCGTGTACAGATTTACGGCGACACAGCAATCGTGAATTACACGCTGCTGAAGACGACGCTGTCCGAGACCGTGCCGCCGGTGTTTTCGGCAATGAACGAGACGCGGGTCTTCGTGAAGATGGACGGGGCCTGGAAGATGGTCCACCTCCACAAGTCGCCGACATAGGGAGAAGATAAGTCGCCGACATGGGGAAAAGAGACGACCGGCACTGGAAGTGCCGGCCTACTGTTGAGTGAAAACCGAAGCGGTTGAAGACTCTCCTCAGTCACGGAGCGATACGCAGTAATGCCGCAGGCATACTTTGTGCTTTCAGTAGGCCGGCACTTCCAGTGCCGGTTCCTAATGGACGCTGGCCCGCTCAATCGGCTTCTGGGCCGGGGACGGCAGCGGGGCCGTCGCCACTATCGGCACAGGCTGAAGCGACTGCGAGCCGGAAACGGCGGTTTTGTAAAGGCCCGACGGCAGGACGCCGAACAGCAGCGTGAAGAACGCCGAGATAAACAGTGCAATCGTTGCCGCCAGCGAGAAGCGCCAGATGTTGGTCGGGTACTCGCGCTTCGCCGGCTGGAAGTACATCGTATAGACGATGCGTAAGTAGTATGCCGCACCGACGACACTTGCGACCAGGCCAATCACCGCCAGGCTGTACTGATGCGCGTGGACCGCGGCGATGAAGACATAGAACTTGCCGAAGAAACCGGCGGCAGGGGGGACACCCGCCAGCGAGAACATAAACAGCGCCATCAAGGCCGCCGCACCAGGCTGAGTCTGGGCCAATCCCTGCAAATCCTCGATATTGTTCAGCTCATCGCCGCGCCGGGCCAGCAAGATCAGCACCCCGAATGCACCGAGGTTCATAAACGTGTAGGCCAGAATATAGAACAGGATGCCGGCATAAGCTTCCGTGCGGATGCTCGGGTCAGCGCTGGCATACGCCGAGCTTCCCGCCAGCAGGCCGACCAGAATATAGCCGGCATGGGCGATGCTGGAATAGGCCAGCATCCGCTTCAGGTTTGTCTGGACAATCGCAACGAAGTTGCCGACGATCATGGTCAAGATCGCCAGCACCCAAAACACGTCGTGGAAGATGGACGACAGCGGCAGCAGGACAATCGCCAGGCGTACCAATGCGGCGAATGCGCCGCATTTGGCCCCGGCGGACATAAACGCTGTCACCGAAGTCGGAGCGCCTTCGTAGACATCAGGCGTCCAGGAATGGAACGGCACGATCGCCGCCTTGAAGCCGAGGCCGATCAACAGCAGCGCAAAGCCGGCAACAGAGTAGGAAGACTCAAGAATTGCAGGCGATGTGGCCGCCAGCAGGTCCAGCCGGGTCGTGCCGGTGCCGCCGTAGACCAGGGCGATGCCATACAGAAAGAACGCCGAGGAGAACGAGCCGAGCAGGAAATACTTCATCGCCGACTCTTCCGAGCGGGCCTCCGTCCGGGCGAAGCCCGACAGGATGTAGAGCGCAATAGACAGCACTTCCAGGCCAATGAAGATCGTGATCAATTCACGGGAAGTCGCCATCAGCATCGCGCCGGACGTGGAGAACAGCAGCAGGGCGTAATACTCGCCGTAGTTGATGCCCTTCTGCTGAATGTACTTCTCGGACAGCAGAATGGACAGCGCGGCAACGACAATCAAAATCGCCTGGAACGCCAGCGCGAAGTTGTCGGCAACAATGGTGCCGTTGAAGCCGGTCAGGCTGACAGTGCCGGTCTTTGCCCAGAGAGACCCGCAGGAAGCGCCGGCGATGATAAGGCCGAACAGAGATACGGCAACACAGATACTCTTGCGGTCACGCGGCAGAGTCAGGTCCACCATCAGCACGGCCATTGCGGTCAGCACGACCCAGAGCAGCGGCGCGACAGCCATCAGGTCAGGCGTATTTACGGGCATGGGAGGGGTCATAAGTGATGCGAGCCTTTCGACGGTGCAGGGGCGTCGGCAAGACGCGGCGCGGCGACCGGGGCAGCGGCGGCGCGTATCTCCGGCGCAGCGAATGGATCAAAGTACGCCGACTGCGATTGGGCCATAACGGTCGTGACCGATTTGCTGGTCTTATCCAGCGTCAGCGGCGCCGGAAAAACGCCCAGCGCGAAGATCAGCACGACGAGAGGAATAAGCGCCCACTTCTCCCCGCGTGTCATGTCTGCCAGCCCGCGGTTGGCGTCGTTCTCGATCTTGCCGTACATCACGCGCTGGAACATCCAGAGCATATAGACGACCGACCAAATCGCCGCAGTTGTCGCAAACGCCGTCGCCCAGGGGTGAGTCTGGAATGAACCCATCAGGAGAAGCAGCTCGCCCGTAAAACCACTTGTGAGTGGCAGAGCGACCGACGACAGTGTCGCCACCAGGAAGACGACCGTGAACATCGGCATGACAGCGTTCAATCCGCCAAAGTCTTTGATTTGGTAGGAGCCGCGCCGCGCATATAGCCCGGCCACGAGGATAAACAAGGCGCTTGTTGTGATCGTATGGCTGACCATTTGCACCACCGCCCCGGACAGGCCGATTGAGGTCAGCGCGAAGATGCCGAGCATAATCACGCCGATGTGCGAGACCGATGAGTATGCCAGCAGGCGCTTGAGATCGGTTTGCATCGCCGCGACCAGCGCGGCGTAAATCACGCCGATGACCGCCAGCACAATAATGATTGGAGCGCACGTCTTCACGGCATAAGGGAACAGCGGCAGGCAGAACCGGATAAAGCCGTATAGGCCCATCTTCAGCGCAACCAAAATGATTGTGCCGCCGGTCGGCGCTTCGGCATATGCGTCGGGAACCCAGGAATGGAACGGGAACACCGGAGCTTTGATGCCAAACGCGAGAAAGAAGCCGATAAACAGCAGGATGTCGGTAGTCTCACGGCCCGAAAACGTCCCGTTGAGGAGGCTGACATGCTTTTGCAGCTCTGGCAGGTCAAACGTCTGCGAGCCGCCCAAAAAGTACAGGGACATGATTGACACGAGCATGACCATCGAGCCGAACATCGTGTACAGGAAGAACTTGACGGTCGCATAGACCCGCCGCTCACCGCCCCAAATACCGATGAGGAAGTACATCGGGATCAGCATGCCTTCCCAGAACAAGTAGTACAGCACCAAATTGAGCGACAGAAAAACGCCGAGCACGGCGGTTTCCATCACCAGCATCCAGGCGTAAAACTCACGGGTGCGCGTGTTGATCTCTTTGAACGAGACGCCAACCGCAAACGGAAAGATCACGGTCGTCATCAGCACCATCAGGAGCGAGATGCCGTCCATGCCGAGGAAGTAGTTGATGTGCAGCGATGGTATCCAGCCAGTTTTGTCCACAAGTTGAAACTGCGCTCCATGCGGCGCAAACTGCGCGTAGGCCAACAACGAAACCACGAGAGCGAGCAGTGTTCCCGCCAGCGCGACCGCTTTGATGAGTTGCACATTCGATTTCGGCAGGAAGCCGATGATCAGCGCAACCAGCGCGGGTAGAAATACCAGCAGCGTCAGCAGTCCTTGAAATTCTGTCATTGTCTCAGTCATAAGTTAATGCACAATTCCTGCCGCACGAACGGCGACGAAAACCAAAATCACGAAGATGCCGACTACCATGGAGAACGCATAGGAACGGACAAAGCCGTTCTGCGTCTTGCGAATGCGCTGCCCGGACCAGGCGGTGACGGCCCCCACCCCATTGACGATGCCGTCAATGCCGCGTACCTCGAAGGTCAGCCACAGCCAGTTGGACAGCTTCTTGCCGAGCTTCACAAACCAGAAATTGTAGGCTTCGTCCACAAAGTATTTGTTGAGTATTGCCCAGTTATACCAGCCGGGAGTGAACAGACGATGGTTCGCCCGAGTTTCAGGGCGCATGATTTCGTTGTTTTTGGTGGCACGGTAGCGCACGATGCAGGCGGCGATCACCAGCACAATCGCGACCAGCGTGGCAATCCCTAAAACGTGCTCCATATTGCCGTCATGGATTGGGTTCAAGTAACCCGGCGTAGACACCGACGGCGCGAGGAAGTCTGAGAACGTCTCGAACTTCAGCACGGCCCAGCCTGTGATCGAGGACAGCACAGCCAAAATACCGATAGGGATAATCATCGCGGGACTTGACTCATGGGCATGAGCCGCAGCCTCCGTGCGCGGCTTGCCGAAGAACGTCTTCATGATCATGCGGAACATATAGAACGCGGTCAGCAGCGCCGTGAAGACGCCGACGCCCCAGAAGGCCCAGTGCTGCCACTCAAATGGACCGGTGATTTGCCACATTCGCCAAAGTATCTCGTCCTTGCTCCAATAGCCTGCGAACGGAATAATCCCGGAAATCGCGAGGGTCGCCGCCAGCATCGAAACCGCTGTCACACGGATATGCGGGAACAGCCCGCCCATGTTCCGCATGTCCTGCGGGTCATTCGGGTCCGGCCCGGCCGTGCCGCCGGTCTTCTCGTCGGCGCTGTCCCCGTGCTCGGCATGAGCGGCATTGTCATGGCCCGCTTTTTCATGCTGTGCGTGCATCGCATGCTCGACGGCATGGATCACCGAGCCGGAACCGAGAAACAGACACGCTTTGAAGAAGGCATGGGTCATCACATGGAACATGCCGGCCGCGAAGACGCCGGAGCCGCAGGCGGCGAACATATACCCAAGCTGCGAAACCGTGGAATAGGCCAAGACACGCTTGATGTCGTTCTGCATCAGGCCAATAGTCGCGGCGAAGAACGCGGTCGAGATGCCGATGACGGCCATTGTCACCATCGCGACATCGGACAGCTCAAACAGCGCGTGAGTGCGGGAGACTAAGTAAATGCCCGCCGTCACCATCGTCGCTGCATGGATCAGCGCCGACACCGGAGTCGGGCCTTCCATCGCGTCCGGGAGCCAGGTATACAGCGGGATCTGCGCGGACTTGCCGGTGCAGCCGAGAAAGAACATCAAGAGCAGTGTCGCAATCACCGTGGTGGATGCCAACTGCGCCAGCATCGGCGCGGCCTGCGTAATGCCAGTGACGCCGCTATGCCCGGTCACAAAATCCAATGTCCCGAAGTAATGGAACACGAAGAACATACCAATCAAGACGCCGACATCACCAATTCTATTAACGATGAACGCTTTCTTCGCCGCGTCTCCCGCCGACTTCTTTTCGTAAAAGAAGCCGATGAGCAGGTACGAGCAGAGGCCGACCCCTTCCCAGCCGATGAATAGGCCGAGAATGTTGTTACTCATCACCAGCAGCAGCATAAAGAAGACAAACAGGTTCAGATAAGTAAAGAACCGCTGATAGCCTTTGTCTGCCGCCATGTAGGCTGTCGAGTAGAGGTGGATGAGGCCGCCGACGCCAGTGATAATCAGCATCATCAGCACCGAGAGCGGATCAATCAGCAGCTCGAAGTTGACATTGAAGAAGTGGATACCCTGCGGGTCTGCGGCAACGTGGAGCCAGGGCATCAGATACACCGTAGTCTGCTTTGCGCCTTCCGGCGCACCCATGACGTGTAGGAACAGCAGGACCGCTACGGCGAACGATGCGAACACAGCGACCGTGCCGATAGTACCCGCCACAAGCTTCGGCAGCGGCTTCCCCGTCAATGGCCCTAAAACGCCGTTAATTACGAAGCCGAGCAGCGGAAACAGGGGGATCAGCCAGGCATAGAGGAGAGCGGAATGCGGCATAATTTCTCGCTTTTAACCCTTCATCAAATCAATCTCGTCCACGCTGATGGACGCACGGTTACGGAAAATCGAGACCAGAATGCCGAGGCCGACTGCGACTTCCGCCGCCGCCACCGCCATCACGAAGATGACCATCATCTGTCCGCCTAAGTCGCCCTTGTAGCGGGAGAATGCGACAAACGTCAGATTCACGGCGTTTAGCATCAGCTCGACGCACATGAAAATCACAATTGGGTTGCGCTTAATCAAAACGCCGACAACGCCGATGGTGAACAAAACAGCGCTCAGGATCAAGTAGTAGTTCAGGGGAATAGACTCAATCATAGTGTGGATTAAATCCTCTTCTTCGCCAGCATGACCGCGCCGACGGCGGCGACCAGCAGGAGAATGGAAACGATCTCGAATGGAAACAGCCAGTCGGCGGTAAACAGCTTCATGCCGATCTCGTTCGGCCCGACAATGCCTTCCGGCAGCGCCTGCGATTTGACCGGCACGGAAGCAATGATTGTCGCCAGCACCGCAATCACGCCGCCCGCCGCCAGCACCGAAAGCGGCTGCTGCGGCTTGAGCCGGTCCACCACGCGCTCCGGCGTGCCTAAGTTCAGGAGCATGATGACGAAGATAAACAGCACCATGATCGCCCCGGCGTAGACGATAATTTGCACCGCTGCAATGAAGACCGCATGAAGGGACAAAAACAGCAGCGCGACGCTGAAGAGGACCAGCACCAGAAAGAGGGCGCTACGGACCGGGTTATCGGCCAAAATCATGCAGATGCCGCACACGACGGCAATGGCGGCCAGGATGCCGAATAACACAAGTTGTGCTGTCATAAAAGAAGGTCTCACCCACCTCCTTGCTTCGCAGGGGTCCTCCCGGAACGGGAGGACGAAGAGTTTGCCGCACGGAAAGCGAACGACATAAACTCCTCACCCTCCCGCTCCGGGAGGGTCGAAACGCAGTTTCGGGGTGGGTTCTCGGTCTAAACCGTCGGGTCGGGAACCAGCATCATCTGCTTGGTGTAGATCGTGTCTTTGCGGTTGTCTTCCGCCAGCTCGCAGATGTCCTTGAGCTGAATGGCCTGCGTCGGGCAGGCTTCCTCGCAGTAACCGCAGAAGATGCAGCGGAGCATATTGATCTCGTACTGCGCGGCGAACCGCTCGCCCGGCGAGACTCGGTTCTCTTCGGTATTCTCGGCAGCAACGACCAAAATGGCGTTCGCCGGGCAGGCCCCCGCGCAGAGCGAGCAGCCGATGCACTTCTCCATGCCGTTTTCGTAGCGGTTCAGCACATGACGCCAGCGGGAGCGGCGCGGCATCGGACGCCGCACTTCCGGGTACTGGATCGTGACCCGCTTTTCGTTGGAGTAGCCGAATGTAATTCCCATGCCGGTCAGCGGGGCTTTGACCTCGTTGCCGAGCGATTTTATATCATCCCAAAGGCTCATAGTTGTTGTCTTTCTAACGGACCGATGCCGTTTCCGGCTCGGCCTCTTTCCGTGCATCCGGCGGCAGCGTCTGTGCGCCGTAGCCGGGGTTCTCCGCCACGGTGCGGTACGGCTCGGCCCCGGATGTGAGCTGTATTGTCAAATTGCGGCGCGAGTTGGCCGTGAAGAGCTGCGACGGCTTGCTTCGCGCAAAGAAGAACAGGATCGTGCCGCTCACAACGGCCCAAGCGATGAGCGCCGCCCAGTAGCTAATGGCAAGCGCAACGGCCAGCAGCAGAATATTCACCAAAGCAATCGGCAGGACACCCTGCCAGCCGAACTTCATCAGCATATCGTAGCGCAGGCGCGGCATTGTCGCCCGAATCCAAATGAAGAAGTACAGGCCCGCCAAGATTTTTGCGGTGAACCAGACCACTGGAATGAAAGCGTTGATGATGTCGGTCAATACTGGGACGCCCCAGTGGAACAAGTCGCGCCCGCCGCTTGCATTAGCGCTGTACAGATGGACCATGAACGGCGGAAGCTGATTGAGCCAGGGAATAAGCCCTTTGTAACCACCCAGAAACAGGGTCGTTGCTATCGCGCTGACGACAATCATGTTCGCATACTCGCCCAGGAAGAATGTCGCAAACTTCATGGATGTGTACTCAGTATGATACCCGGCCACCAGCTCGGTTTCCGCTTCCGGCAGGTCGAACGGTGCCCGGTTTGTTTCGGCCAGCATCGCAATGAGGTAGATGAGCGACGCGACAAAGCCAAGCGGGAAAAACTTGAACACGTTCCATTCGGGAAGCGCGATGCCGTAACTCGTCAGCAGCGGCGAAATCTGGTGGTAGCCCTGATGCTCGACAATGTCATGCATTGTCAGACTGCCAGTAAGCAGGACCACAGAAATAATCGCTAGGCCCATACCTAGCTCATACGAGATCATCTGCGCCGACGACCGCAGGCCGCCGAGCAGCGAATACTTGTTGTTCGATGACCAGCCCGCAAGCACCACGCCGTAGACGCCGAGCGACGACCAGGCCAGCATATATAGAACCCCGACGCTGATGTTTGGCGCGACTGCGCCCCAAGTCCGGCTCGGTCCCCAGGGAACAACGCCTGCCGTCACAAGAGCCGGGATCAGAAAGACCATCGGGGCCAGAATAAACAGCGTTTTGTCCACGTTGGTCGGGTTCATGTCTTCTTTGAACAGGAGCTTCAAGCCATCGGCGATCGTTTGAAGCAGGCCGAATGGGCCGACCCGGTTCGGCCCCTGCCGCTGCTGCATCCAGCCAAGAAGACGCCGCTCCCACCAGACCAGTGGCGGGACGGCCAGGAGAATGCCGAAGACGCCCATCAAAACGCGGGCGACAACCCGAACCGCCTCCACCCAGGCGTACTGGGTGGGGATATTCGGCGTATAAAAGAACAGGTGCGCGAAGAGCTGCAATGTCATTTAAGCGATAGCCTTTGCGATTTCACGGGCCACGTCACGCGGCGAGAAGTATGGTACCGGCTTGCCGAGACGCGACATCAGCTCGGCGACAATCTGCCAGTCGGGCTTGGTCTGCCCGCGCGGCTCGACCGCCTTCTTGAACTTCTGGCTCCGGCCTTCAATGTTTGTAAACGAGCCGTCTTTTTCGATAAACGAGCAGGCCGGCAGGAACACCGAAGCCGCCTTGCCGATCTCGGTCATAAATAAGTCTTGGACAATCAAGAACGGCACTTTCGCCAGCGCGGCGGTAACAAGCTCCTGATCCGGGAACGCCAGCAGTGCCTCGGAACCCATCACATAGAGTGTTTTGATCTGGCCACTGACGCAGCCTTCTAAGATGCCTCGCGTGTCCAGGCCCGGCGCGGCGGGCAGCGGGCCGCCCCAAAGGGCTTCCAGCTTTGGGGTCGCGCCGTTGCCGACCGCTTTCATCGCGGGCAGGCGGTCCGGCAGGACGCCCATCTGGATCGCGCCCCATGAGTTGCTATCGGGAAGAAGCACGTTCAGCTTCGCGCCCGAGGCCGCGCAGGCGGCTTGGAGGAACTCAATGTCGGCGGCGGGCAGACCGTACCAGGCCAGCACGACCGTCTCCGGGCCGGCCCCAATCGCTTTGGCGACCTCGGCGGAGCGGGCGTCATCATTGCGGAAGTAGTGCGCCCCGCCCTTCGAGATGGCTTTGTAAATACGAAGCCACAGCACCGGCAAGTCATCGTCTACCTGAGTGCCGATTGCCACAATCTGCTTCGCGTCCCCGACTTCGGCAATCGTCGTCTGCATCGGCAGGATTGGGAATGGGAAGGCCCGGTGATCCAAATTGTTCGTGCCCAAAGCGCTTCGGAACAGCCGCTGGAACAGGTACAGGTCTTCATTGGACGCTTTCGACGACCCAATCCCCGCCACCGAGTTCGGGTCCGCCGCTGCGGCCTCTTTCAATGCCTTCGCCGCTGCGCCGAGCGCATCGTCCCAGGTCACTTTGCGGAGCTGCGAGGCGTACCGCTGCATCGGCTCCTTGATCCGGTCGCTGCTGTTGACCCAGTACTGCTCAAACTTGCCCTTGTCGCAGGTCCATTCCTCGTTGACATCTTCGTTCAACCGGGCGTTGACCCGCATCAGCTCGCCGTTGCGGGTCTGCACCGCGACATTACAGCCGACCCCGCACATCGAGCAGATCGAGTCCTGCGACTGGAATTCCCAAGGCCGCGCGGCAAACCGGTAGGTACGCGAAGTGAGAGCACCAACCGGGCACAGCTCAATCGTGTTGCCGCTGAACTTGGACTTGAAGCCTTCCGGCGAGAACGGCGAGATGATCGAGGCATTGCCCCGATTCTCAATCGCCAGCTCGCCGTCACCCGAAATCTCCTCGGTGAAGCGTGTGCAGCGGGCGCACTGAATACAGCGCTCCCGGTCCAGAACCACATAGTCCGAGATCGGCACGGCCTTTGGGAAGTGCCGCTTCTCGTCAATAAAGCGGGTCACGCCCGGCCCATACTGGTAGACCATATTCTGCAATGGGCACTCGCCGCCCCGGTCGCAGACCGGGCAATCCAGCGGGTGGTTAATCAGCAGAAACTCCAGAATACCGTTCTGCGCCTGCTTCACTTCCGGCGAAATCGTGTCCACGACCATGCCTTCCGCCACGGGAACGGTGCAGGCAGTCTGGATTTTGTTCATCTTCTCGATCTTGACCAGGCACATCCGGCACGCGCCGGCGGGCTTGAGCCGGGGATGATGGCAGAAGTACGGAATATCCGCCCCAGCTTGGAATGCTGCCGTGATGACCAGCGTGCCCTTCGGCACCGAGACGGCCCGGTTGTCAATCACAAGATTGACCATCTCAGTCGGAGGTTTCTCCGCCGTCGTCCCTTGCGTCGTTTTAATTGTCGTTTCCGCCATGCGTATTTTCTCTTACTCTAATTCTTTATGCGATCAGCTATAAAAGTCGCTGCGATGCCCGATTCGTAAAACCGCAACGATTTTGCTGGTGTCATCAATGCTGTAGCCGACACGGTAATCGTTGACCCGAATGCGCCACACGCCGTCTTCCGACTTGATCTTGATACAGCCCAGCGGACGCGGGTTCAGCGTCAAACCGTCAATCGCTTCCGCAATTTTGCGCGTTGTTTGGGCATTCAGCTTGCCCAAGTCCTTGCGGGCAGGGCGCGTCAGCACAATCCTGTACGGGTTAAGCATCCAGCTTGCCTTCGGCGACCAATTCCGCCTTCACCTGCTCCCAGGGAATGACTTCCTCGCCTTTGGCATCCTGCGCGGCCTGAGCCATCGCTTTGTCAACCATGTATTCTTCAAAAGCTTCAAACGCTTTCGGCGACAGCAGAACTCCAGTCATCTCGCCTTTAGTGTCGGTGACGTACTGGAAATCTGTGCTTGTCTTCTCACCCTCAGACATCATTCATGCCCTCCGGCAGCTACCATCTCATGGCCGCTGATTTCGATCTGCGGCTTGCCGTCGCGGTCTACCCAGACGCCGCAGGGGCCGCCGTCTTCGGTGCCGCCGATTTCGTAGGTACTACCGTCCATGCGAAGCACCGGCTGGTCGAACTTGGAAACCTGCTCAGCGCGGGTCTCGATATAGTGCCCAATCAATGAGCGCCGGAAGCGGTCCGCTGATGTATTTGGGTAGCTGCCGTGTACTAACGACCCGTTGAAGAACAGCACATCCCCGGCATTCATGATAACGGGAACCGCTTCCATGCTTTCGGGGATCGGCACGGTCACATTGGTGAAGCTCGCCGCCGTATCGGCTTCAACGGGGCACAACACCGGCCAGTTGTGGCTGCTGGGGACTACCCGCATACAGCCGTTTTCTTCGTCGCAGGCATCCAAAGCAAGCCAGGCCGCCATGCAGGTTCCCGGCGCGGCTCGCAGGTAAAAGTTATCCTGATGCAGCGCCTGTCCCCGCGCTCCAGCGGGCTTAAAGTAGAGCATGGTCTGCACGGCTAATGGATCGTCGCCGAGAAACGCTGCGAGACACTCGGCAAGGCGCGGGGCCAGCACGAAATTCAAACTTGCCTGGTCCCAGCGGTGCATATGGATCATGCGTGGGAACGCCTTCAGCGGATCGGCGGCCTTTGTGGTGTCGGCCACCATATCGCCGGGCTTTGCGCCCTCGGCCCGCAGGGCCATGAAATGATCGCGGTACGCCGCAACTTCATGGTCAGCAAACAGGCCCTTGACGACGACGTAGCCACTCGCTTTGTAGAACGCTGTGCTTTCTTCGCTGACCATACCGTTTCTCCAAAAAATTGACTTAGACTGCGGCCATTTGCAATGGCGCAAAGGACCGCTTCTTGCCGCCGGCCCCGTTGCGGATCAGCTCTTCGTATTCGTGACGGAAATACTTCAGCGCCCCGCCCCCGCCGGTCATGCCGACCAGCGGCCACACAGCGGCGTCCCCCAGCGGGCAGAACGACCGCCCGGCGATATTATTGCTGATGTCGCTCAGAATATCAATGTCTTCATAACGCCCGCCGCCCGCCATGATCCGGTCATGGATTTTGACCAGCCAGGAGGTTCCCTCACGGCAAGGCGTACACTTGCCGCAGGACTCATGGGCGTAGAAGTGCATGAGGCGCGTCATCAGCGCCGGGACATTGACAGTCTCGTTGTAGACCATCAGCGCCCCGGACCCAAGTGCCGTACCGACCTTTGCCAGCGATTCGTAGTCATACGGCGTGTCCAGCGCATCTTCGATCAGCAGCGGCACCGACGAGCCGCCTGGGATCATAAACTTGAACGGAATGTCGTCCTTCATGCCGCCGCAGATGTCGAAAATCATCTCGCGGATCGGTGTCCCGAGAACAATCTCAATATTGCCCGGCTTTTTGACATGGCCGCTGACCGTGACAAGCTTCGTGCCGCGCGACGCCGGCCCTTGCCCCGGTGTCCCGGTGCCGTAGCTGCCGTAGACGGCCCCGCCGACGTTGATAATCGGCACGGCGGTCGCAATCGTCTCCACGTTGTTCACGATGGTCGGCGACTTCCAAACGCCGCTTACAACCGGCAGGGGCGCAGCCGGCGGCTTGTGCCGGGGCATCCCGCGCTCACCCATCAGCGACGACATCAGCGCGGTCTCTTCGCCGCACTCATACGACCCAGCGCCCATGTGAACGTGGATGTCTAAATCGAAGCCCGAGCCGAAGATATTTTTGCCGAGAAAGCCTTTAGCATACGCCTCAGCAATTGCCCGCTCCACCTGCTTCGCGGGGTGCATATACTCGCCGCGCACGTAGATATAGCAGACATTGGA